>NZ_CM137015.1:0-4800000 GCF_054484115.1 Streptomyces sp. JNUCC 64 | reverse complement strand
GCCCAAGGTGTTCGGTTTCACTCGTTCGAGTCCGAGGAACTCGGCGACGCCCTCGTCATAGGAACGCAGCAGCTCGCCATACACATCCGAGTCGACCGGAGTCTCACCGATCTCGACGAAGCCGTGCTTCGCGAAGAAGTCCACTTCGAAGGTGAGGCAGAAAACACGCCGAACACCGAGCCAGCGGGCGGTCTGGAGCAGCTTCTCCAGCACTTGATGGCCCACGCCCGACCCCTTGAGCGCGGGGTTCACGGCGAGGGTGCGCACTTCCGCGAGGTCTTCCCACATCACGTGCAACGCCCCGCAGGCGACGAGCTGGGCGTTGTCGTCGCGTTCCGCGACCCAGAACTCCTGGATGTCCTCGTAAAGCGTGACCGTGGCTTTGTCCAGCAGGATGCCCTTGTTGACGTACGCGTCAAGGAGTCGGCGCACCTGCGGGACATCGGTGGTGCGGGCCCGGCGGACGGTCACCGCTTTCCTCTCGGGGACGGCCGGTGCGGCGGACCCGGTTTCCGGAACATTCACCGGTGAGGGCGGCACTTCGGGTACTCGGGGATCGTCTGCTGGCATGAACGGACGCTATCGCCCGTCCTCCGTGTTCCGCCCGGGGGGCTCACTCCCCGGGACCGGTTCCGTCGCGGGCTCGTTCCCGGCCTCCCCGTCGGCGTCCCCGTCGGCGTCCCCGCCGGTGTCGCCGCCCTCCGGGTTCTCCACGGGCGCGGGGCGGGGCGGGGGCGGGTTCTCGGGGCCCTGCACCATCCGCACGGCGTCGCTGAGGGCCTCGCGCTGTTCCGGCGACATCATGCCGAAGAAGGCGACGAGGGCGGCGGCGGGATTGTCGCTCTGCGACCAGGCGTCGTTCATCAGCGCGGCCGAGTACGCCGCGCGGGTCGACACCGCCTCGTACCGGTAGGCGCGCCCCTCCGCCTCGCGGCGCACCCAGCCCTTCTGGTGGAGGTTGTCCAGCACGGTCATCACCGTGGTGTAGGCGATGGTCCGGTCCCGCTGGATGTCCTCCAGGACCTCCCGGACGGTGACGGGCCGGTTCCACTGCCAGACGCGCGTCATGACCGCGTCTTCTAGTTCTCCCAGGGGGCGAGGCACAAGCCGCACCATATATGGAGAAATCGCCCCGGGCGCGTTCTGTCGCTCCCCCATCGGCGGGGCGCCACGGACGGGTGTGGCGCCCGGTCCGCCGACGGACCGGGCACGGGTGCCGCCCTCAGTCGTTGGAGGCGGCGCTCTGACGGGACCGCTCGGCCTGCCGGATGGCGTAGTCGACCGCCGCGTCCTCCTTGGCCTTCTTGTCGCCGCCCTGGGTCTTCACGATCGTCACGATGAGCGCGGTGAAGAACAGGGCCATCACCGTCGGGGGCAGCAGCGCGGAGACGTAGTCCATGGGGTCAGGGTAACGAGCGCTACCCCGCGGCCCGCCGCTGGGGCGGGTCGGCGGGCGGCGCGGGTTCCGCGTCCGGCTCGGCGGGGTCGGCGGGCCGGGCCGGGGCGGCGGGCTCGCCGGAGGGCGCCGGACGGCGGCGGGGCGGGAAGACCTCGGCCGGGGTCGGCACCGGGCGGTGCGGCGCGGGGGTCCCTCCGGGGCGCTCCCCGGGCGGGCGCTCGGGGCGCTCGGCGGGGGCGTCCTCGTCCCGCGCGCGGGGGGCGACCAGTCCGCCGGGCAGCGCCGTCAGCCGGGCCCGGGAGACCGGGGCGCGGACGGCCGGAACGGGGACGGCCGGGGCACGGACGGCCGGGACGGAGACGGCCGGGACGGAGACGGCCGGGACGGAGACGGCCGGGGTGGGACGGGCCGGAACGGGGCGGGCCGGGGTGGAGCGGGCCGGGACCGGTACGCGCCCGGCGGCGGACGGGACGGGGGCGGGGACGGGGACCCGGACCACCGGCACCGCGCGGGCGGCGAGCCGGGCGCGGACGGCGCGCTCCGCGAGGACGCGGCAGCGCTCCAGGAGCGCGGCGGCGACCGGGTTGCCCCGGAGCGCGCGCAGCGCGGCGAGGTCGTCGGGGGCGGGCTGGTACCCGGCCGCGAGCGCCTCTTCGAGGAGGTCGAGGTAGCCGGTCGCGGAGCCGGGCAGGGCGGCGCGGTAGCGGTCCAGGTCGTCGACGAGGAAGGCGCGCAGCCGGGCGCCCTCGCGTGCCGCCTCGTCCACCGATTCGGCGAGGTGGAGGCAGTCCTGGACGTCCTGGGCGGATGCGGGACGGGGGTGGACGGCGAGGGCGAGGGCGCGGCGGAGCACATGCAGCTCCCCGGCGCCGAACGCCATGCCGCCACGGGATCCGTAGGGCGTGGGCATGGGGCGACGATACGCGCTAATCGGACAAAACTCGCCTAACGCCCATGCTGTGGCGTGGCACGGCGGGGCCTCGTCCGGACCCCGTCCGAACCTTGGCGGGACCTTGGCAGGACCTCGGCGGAAGGTCGCCGGGTGGTCACCGGGTGCCCGTCGGTGACCACCGCGCGCCGCCCCGGCCGGGCGGGTCCGGTCGCGGCCGTACGCTCCCCGTCCCGTCCGTCCGCGTCCGTCCGCGTCCGTCCACCCGGGCGGGCGGGCCCGGTCACATCCGTGAGACGTTCCGTTCGTAGACCAGGCGCAGTCCGATCAGGGTCAGCCAGGGCTCGTGCTCGTCGATGACGGACGCCTCGCCGAGGACCATGGGGGCGAGGCCGCCGGTGGCGATGACCGTGACGTCGTCCGGGTCGGTCGCCAGTTCCCGTGCCATCCGGGTGACCACTCCGTCGACCTGTCCGGCGAAGCCGTAGAGGATGCCCGACTGCATGGCCTCCACGGTGTTCTTGCCGATCACGCTGCGCGGCCGGGCCAGCTCGATCTTGCGCAGTTGCGCACCGCGCACGCCGAGCGCCTCCACCGAGATCTCGATGCCGGGGGCGATGACCCCGCCCGCGTACTCCCCGCGCGCGGAGACCGCGTCGAAGGTCGTCGCCGTGCCGAAGTCCACGACGATCGCCGGGCCGCCGTAGAGGTCCACGGCGGCGACCGCGTTGATGATGCGGTCGGCGCCGACCTCCTTGGGGTTGTCCATCAGGATCGGCACCCCGGTCTTGATGCCGGGCTCCACGAGGACGGCCGGGACGTCGCCGTAGTAGCGCCGGGTCACCTCGCGCAGCTCGTGCAGCACCGAGGGGACCGTGGAGCAGATCGCGATGCCGTCGATGCCCTCGCCCAGCTCCATCCCCAGCAGGGGGTGCATGCCCATCAGCCCCTGGAGGAGGACCGCCAGTTCGTCGGCGGTGCGACGGGCGTCGGTGGAGATGCGCCAGTGCTCGACGATCTCCTCCCCGTCGAAGAGGCCCAGCACGGTGTGGGTGTTGCCCACGTCGATCGTCAGCAGCATGGCGTCTACTCCGTTCCGGCGTCCGCGCCGGGTCCGGGGGCGTCGTCGTCGCCGGAGTCCGCTCCGGCCTCCCGCAGGTCCAGGCCGATGTCGAGGATCGGCGAGGAGTGGGTGAGCGCGCCCACCGCGAGGAAGTCCACGCCGGTGTCGGCGTACGCGCGGGCGTTGTCGAGAGTGAGGCGGCCGGAGGACTCCAGCAGCGCGCGCCCCTTGACCAGGGCGACGGCCTCGGCGGTCTCACCCGGCGTGAAGTTGTCGAGCAGGATCAGGTCGGCGCCCGCCTCGACGACCTCGCGCAGCTGGTGCAGGGTGTCCACCTCGACCTCGACGGGCACCTCCGGGAACGCCTCGCGGACCGCGGCGAACGCCTGGGCGACCCCGCCCGCGGCGACCACGTGGTTGTCCTTGACCAGGGCCGCGTCCGACAGGGACATCCGGTGGTTGACGCCGCCGCCGCAGCGGACCGCGAACTTCTCCAGGGAGCGCAGCCCCGGGGTGGTCTTGCGGGTGTCGCGGACCTTGGCGCCGGTGCCCTCCAGGACGTCGGCCCAGGCGCGGGTGGCGGTGGCGATGCCGGAGAGGCGGCAGAGCAGGTTGAGGGCGCTGCGCTCGGCGGTGAGCAGGTCGCGGGTGCGGGCGGTGACGCTGAGCAGCGGCTGTCCGGCCGTCACCCGGTCGCCGTCCTCGACGTGCCGTTCGACCTCGAACTCGTCGGCGCAGACCAGCGAGAGCACCGCCTCGGCGACCCGCAGTCCGGCCACCGTGCCCGCCTCGCGGGCGGTGAAGTCGGCGGTCGCGACGGCGTCCTCGGGGATGGTCGCCACGGTGGTGACGTCGACGCCGCCCGCCAGGTCCTCCTCGACCGCGAGGTGGGCGATGTCCTCGACCTCGACGGGGTCGAGTCCGGCGGCGGACAGCAGCTCCGCGAGCGCCGGGTCCAGACCGCACTCGGCCTCGTGGCCGGGGCCCGCCCCGCAGCCGCAGCCGTCGCCGCAGCCCGCTTCGGGAAGGAGGGGAAGGGTGGTGTCGCTCACGGCTCAGTGCTCCTGGGGAGGGGGTGTCGGGCGGACGGACGGGGGCTGCGGAGACCGGGCGGGCGGCCGGGCCGGGGACCGCGGGGCGCCCCCGGGAGAGCCGTCGGCCGGTGCGGGCGCGGCGCCAGCGTACGCGTCCCGGCGGGCGGCGCGGTCGCCGGGCCCGCTCCGGGCGGCGTCCGGCGCGGTGACCTCGGCGGGGGCCTGGGCGGTGCCCTCGGCGGTGACCTCGGCGGGGGCCTGGGCGGCGCCCCGGGACGGCTCCGGAGCGGTGACCGGGGCGGTCTGCGGGGTCGCGCCCCGGGCGGTGCCGGGAGCGGTGACCGGGGCTGACGTGGCGGGGGCCTGGGCGGTGCCAGGGGCGGTGCCCTGGGCTGGCGCGGCGGGCTTCGGGTCGGTGGCCGGGGCGGTGACCTCGGCGGGGGCCTGGGCGGCGCCCGGGACGGTGTCCCCGGCTGGCGCGGCGGGCTCCGGGGAGGCGGCCCGGGCGGGCTCCGGGAGGGTCGGGCCGAAGCGTTCGGTGGGGGTGGCGGTGAGGACGGGGGTGCCGTCCGGGCCGAGGCGGGCCACGAGGTGGTGGCGCCAGCGGTCGTCGGCGTCGGCGTGGTCCTCGCGCCAGTGGCAGCCCCGGGTCTCCTCGCGGCGCCGGGCGGCGGCGACCAGGACCCGTGCCACGGTCAGCAGGTTGGTGGTCTCCCAGGCGTCCACGCCGGGCTCGGCGGTCTTGCCGTGGCCGGACGGGGCCTCGTGGGCGGCGTCCCGGGCGGCGTCCCGCAGCCCGTCGAGGTCGTGGGCGGCGCGGGCGAGGGAGTCGGCGGAGCGGAGCACCCCGGCGCCCTCGGTCATGATCCGCTGGAGCCGGAAGCGGTCCTCCGGGGCGAGCAGCGGCTCCCCGGCGGGGTCGGCGCCGTCCGCGCGGGGCACCGGGGGCCGGTCCTCGCGGGCGGGCCCGGCCGGGCGGTCCTCGCCGGGCCCGGACGGTCGGCCTTCGTGGGCGGGCCGAGCCGGGTGGCCTTCGTGGGCGGGCCCGGACGGGTGGCCCTCACCGACGGGCAGGGTCGGGCGCCCCTCGTGGACGGGCCCGGACGGGCGGTCCTCACCGGGCCCGGACGGTCGGCCTTCGTGGGCGGGCCGGGACGGACGGCCCTCGCGGGCCACGGCGTCGGCGATGCGCTCCGCGTAGACGAGTCCTTCGAGCAGCGAGTTGGAGGCCAGCCGGTTGGCGCCGTGGACGCCGGTGCAGGCGACCTCGCCGCAGGCGTAGAGGCCGGGGACGGTGGTGCGGCCGTCGGCGTCGGTGCGCACCCCGCCGGAGGCGTAGTGCGCGGCGGGGGCGACCGGGAGGGGTTCGGTGACCGGGTCCAGGCCGTGGGAGCGGCAGGCGGCGAGGATCGTCGGGAAGCGCCGTTCCCACATCTCCGCGCCGAAGTGGCGGCCGTCCAGGTACATGTGGGCGGTGCCGTGTTCGCGCATCCGCCGGGTGATGGCCTTGGCGACGATGTCCCGGGGGGCCAGTTCGGCGAGTTCGTGCTGACCGAGCATGAAGCGGACGCCGTCGGCGTCGACCAGGTGGGCGCCCTCGCCCCGGACCGCCTCGGAGACCAGCGGCTGCTGGCCCTCGGCGTCGGGGCCGAGGAAGAGGACGGTGGGGTGGAACTGGACGAACTCCAGATCGCTGACCTCGGCCCCGGCGCGCAGCGCGAGGGCGACGCCGTCCCCGGTGGAGACGGCCGGGTTGGTGGTGGCCGCGAAGACCTGGCCCATGCCGCCGGTGGCGAGCACCACGTGCGGGGCGTGCACGGCGCCCACCCCGTCGTGCTGGCCCTCGCCCATGACGTGCAGGGTGACGCCGGCGGCCCGGCCCCGGTCGTCGGTGAGCAGGTCCAGGACGAGCGCGTTCTCGACGGTGGGTATGCCCCGGGCGCGGACCGCGTCGACCAGGGCGCGGGAGATCTCGGCGCCGGTGGCGTCACCGCCCGCGTGGGCGATGCGGCGGCGGTGGTGGCCGCCCTCGCGGGTGAGCGCGAGGCCGCCGGAGGCCGACTCGTCGAACCGGGCGCCGGTGTCGATGAGTCGTCGCACCGCGTCCGGGCCCTCGGTGACCAGCAGCCGGACGGCGTCCTCGTCGCAGAGTCCGGCGCCCGCGACCAGGGTGTCGTCCAGGTGCTGGGCGGGGGTGTCGCCCTCGCCGAGGGCGGCGGCTATGCCGCCCTGCGCCCAGCGGGTGGAGCCGTCGTCCAGCCGGGCCTTGGTGACCACGACGGTCTCCAGTCCGGCGGCGGCGCAGCGCAGCGCGACGGTGAGCCCGGCGACGCCGGAGCCCACCACGACGACGTCGGCGGTGAGCGCCCAGCCGGGGGCGGGGGCGCGCAGCCGGGCGCGGGGGGCGGGGGCGTCCGCAGGGGCGGGTGCGCCCGCCGGGGGCGGGGTGCCGTGCGGGACGGGGGCGTCGTGCAGGGCCGAGGTGCCGTCCAGGACAGGAGTGCCGTCCGAGGCGAGGGCGTCTGCCAAGGGCTGGGTGCCCTGCGGGGCCTGGGTGCCGTGCGGGACGCGGGTGCCGTCCCGGTCCGGGGTGCCCGGGTCCGGGGTGGCGGCCTGTGGGCGGGAAGGTTCGCGGGTCACGAGTCGGCTCCCGGGGTGGCGGACCCGTCGGTGGGCGCGGGGGTCCCGAAGGTCAGGGGCAGGTTGTCGATCAGGCGGGTGGTGCCGACCCGGGCGGCGACCGCGAGGACGGCCTCGCCGGTGTGGTCGTCGGGGATCTCCGTGAAGTCGGACGGGTCCACCAGCGCCAGGTAGTCGAGTTCCAGGGGCGGGGTGAGCCGGGCGGCGGCGTCCAGACAGAGCCGGGCGGCGGCGCGGACGGCGGCGGGCCCCGCCGGGGCGGCCCGGGCGACGGCGTGCGCGTCGGCCGCCGCGCGGGACTCCCCGAGCGCGTCCAGGGCGGCGGCCCGGGCGGGGGTGCTGGGCGCGAGGTCGGCGCGGGCGCGCAGCGCCTCCTGGGCGGCCTGCCGGTCGCGGCCCGCGAACAGCGCCCTGGAGAGGGAGAGCGCGGTGCGGCGTTCGGCGGCGGAGAGGTAGCGGTTGCGGCTGGAGCGGGCGAGTCCGTCGTCCTCGCGGACGGTGGGGACGGCGACGACCTCCACCCCGAAGTCCAGGTCCCGGACCATGCGCCGGATCAGCGCGAGCTGCTGGGCGTCCTTCTGCCCGAACAGCGCCACGGCGGGGCGGGTGAGGTGGAGGAGCTTGGCGACGACGGTGAGCATCCCGTCGAAGTGGCCGGGGCGGGTGGCGCCCTCCAGCCGTTCGCCCATGGGTCCGGCGGTGATCCGCACCTGGGGCGCGCCGTCCGGGTAGACCCCGGCGGCGGTGGGCGCGAACACCGTGTCGGCGCCCGCCCCGGCCGCGAGTTCCACATCGGCGTCGAGGGTGCGCGGATAGCGGTCGAGGTCCTCGCCCGGTCCGAACTGGAGCGGGTTGACGAAGACGGTGACGACGACCTCGCCGTCCGGTCCGGCCAGCTCGCGGGCGGTGCGGATCAGGGTGGCGTGGCCCTCGTGGAGGGCACCCATGGTCATCACGACGGCACGGCGGACGGCGGGGGCGGGCGCGGCCAGCCCGTCGGCGGCGCGGACCAGCCGGACCGTCGGCGGGACCGGGCGGCCGGGGGCGGCGTCCCGGGCGGGGCCGGCGTCCTGAGCGGGGCCGGTGTTCGCGTCGGGGGCGGCGTCCCGGGCGGGGCCGGTGTTCGCGTCGGGGGCGGCGTCCCGGGCGGGGCCGGTGTTCGCTTCGGGGGCGGGGGTCCCGTTCGGGTCGGGGGCGCGGTGGGGGGCGGGGGCCGGTTTCGTGTCGGGGGCGTCGTGGGGAGTGGAGGCGTCGTCCGGGGCGGGGGCCGCGTGGGGGGCGGGGTCACTCATGGGTGGTGCCTTCCGTGTCGCCCGCGAGGACGTCGAGCAGGTCCTCCGCGAGTTCGGGGCGGAGCAGCCCGTGGGCCAGCGCCCGGTCGGCGGTGGCGCGGGCCATCGCCAGATAGCCGGGGACGGTGCCGGGGGCGTGCGCGCGCAGTTCGGCGATGTGCGCGGCGACCGTTCCGGCGTCCCCGCGCGCGACCGGGCCGGTCAGGGCGGCGTCACCGAAGCGCAGGGCGTTGTCGAGGGCGGCGCCCAGCAGCGGGCCGAGCATCCGGTCGGGGGCGGAGACGCCCGCCGCGCGCAGCAGGTCCATCGCCTCGGCGACCAGGGTGACCAGGTGGTTCGCGCCGAGGGCGAGCCCCGCGTGGTACAGCGGGCGGGCCTCCTCCTCGATCCACTCGGGTTCGCCGCCCATCTCGATGACGAGGGCCTCGGCGGCGAGCCGCAGCTCCTCGGGGGCGGTGACCCCGAACGAGCACCCGGCCAGCCGCTGGACGTCGACGGGGGTGCCGGTGAAGGTCATCGCCGGGTGCAGGGCCAGCGGCAGCCCGCCCGCGCGCAGGGCGGGGTCGAGGACCCGGACGCCGTAGCGGCCGGAGGTGTGCGCGAGGAGCTGTCCGGGGCGGACCGCCCCGGTGGCCGCGAGTCCCTCGACGAGGCCGGGCAGGGCGTCGTCGGGGACGGTCAGCAGGACCAGTTCGGCGCGGGCCAGGACCTCCTCGGGCGTCACCAGGGGGACGTCCGGAAGCATCTTCTCGGCACGCCGCCGGGAGGTCTCGGAGACCCCGGAGACGGCGACCGGACGGTGCCCGGCGAGCTGGAGCGAAGCGGCCAGCGCGGGGCCCACCCGGCCGGCTCCGACGACGCCCACGGTGAGCCGCGCGGGGCGCTCGGCGGGGTCGGGGGGAAAGGGTGCGTTCACGCGACGACGGCCTTCCGTTCCAGTCCGCTGCTGGGTACCGGACGATTTCTCGTCATGTTAACGCGATCGGGGGCCACGGCTCCGTGCCGTCCACAGGCTGTGGGCGGCCGCACACCCGTGCGGAGGCGCTCGCCGCGCGGGCGGGGCCGCGTACGCGGCGGTCGGCCCCGGGGCCCGGGGCCGTACGGCCGCCGGGTCCGTACGAGCCCCGGTCCCTACCGCTGTCGGCCCGCGCGGCGGCCGAGGGGTGCTCTCAGCAGTGCGGCCAGGGCGGTGCGCCAGCGGCGGCGGGCGGGGCGTTCCTTGATGACCGCGTGGAAGCGGGCGTACTCGCGCAGTTCGGCGACGGTCCGCCAGTCGTGGCGGCCGGGGGCGGGGGGATACGGCTCCCCGTTCCGCCGGGCCCGGTACAGGTCCAACGCGTACTGCTGGGTGATGCTCATGACGTGACCCCCATCGTCCGTGCGCTTTATGGCTTCTTTTCGGCTTTTGTCCCAGCGGAGGGGAGACGGGTGCCGTTCCGTCGTGTGTCGTGTGTCGTGTGTCGTGTGTCGTAGGTCGTCGTCCGGCGTCCCGGATCGGCGCGGGGTGGCGCCGGTCGGCCCGTACGGGCCGGGTGCGGCCGGGGCGGCCGGGTGTCGTCGTGGTCCCGGCGTGGTCCCGACACCTACGAGACTGCTCCGGTCGCGCTCCCCCGTCACGTCGATTGACACGCGCCGTCAATCGACGGGGACGGCGTACGGAACCGGGTGCACCATGGGCCCATGAGCGTGCGCATCGACATCGCGGGGCTGCCGTCCGAGCGGATCGTGTTCGAGCCGTCCCCCCTGGCCGAACTGGGCATGGCGCTGCACGCCCTCTCCGAGCCGGGCCACCACCCCGGGCTGCACGGCTGGACGACGGCCGCCTCCGCCGCCCTCAAGCCGGACCTCGCCGACCGGCTCTGCGAGGCGGACTTCCTGTGGCGGACGACCTTCTCCGACGTCCTCATGCCCTTTGCGGGGGTGCGCGACGGACGCCCCGCCCACCCGGGCGCGACCCTCGCCGAGGACCTGGACCTGCTCGACCGGCTGGACGACGAGCGGTTCGTGGACGCCGCCCTGGAGTTCACGTGCAGCCAGGGCTACGACACGGGGCGCCCGTCCCCGCTGAGCGACCCCGCGCGGGCCGCGGAGTCCCTGGAGCTGGCGGCGACCCGGGGGCCCCGGCAGACCGACTTCACCCGGCGGCTGCTGGCCGACCCGGGAACCGTGCGGACCTGGCTCCGCCGTCTCCTGGAGGACTGCGACGAGGCGTTCTTCGCGGACACCTGGCGGCGCGTCCACGGCCAGTTGGCGGCCGACGCCCGGCACAAGACGGAGCTGCTGCGCCGCAAGGGGCTCGCGGAGGCGCTGACCGCCGTCTCACCGGCGATCTCGGTGGACGAGGACGGTCGCCGCGTCGTCCTCGACAAGCTCGCGCAGGGCACCACCACGGCGGTGGACCCGGCCGTCGGCCAGGGGCTCGTCCTCGTTCCCTCGCACTTCGGCTGGCCGCATCTGCTGGCGCTGCACGCGCCGGGGTGGCGGCCGGTCATCCAGTACCCGGTGGCGACGGGGGCGCTGCCCGCGCCCGCCTCGGTGGAGGTGCTGGAACGGCGGCTGGACGCGTTGGCGCATCCGGTGCGGCTGCGGTTGTGCCGCAACATCGCGCGCTCTCCGTACACCACGGGGGAGTTGGCGCACTCGCTGGGGATCAGCGCGCCGGAGGTGTCCCGGCACCTCGCCGTGCTGAAGAAGGCGGGGCTGGTCAGTACGCGGCGGCGCGGGCGGTACGTGTTGCACCAGCTGGACGTGACGGTGGTGGCCCGGCTGGGGTCCGACTTCCTGGAGGGCATCCTCCGCTGACGGTTCCCCGCGCCCCTTTCGGTGCGCCCCCCTGGCCCGGGCACGCTGTCCGGTGCGGTGCGCTTCGGGTGCCCGCGCCGTTCCCCGCGCCCCTTTGGGTGCGTCCCGGCTGGGGTGCGTGGTCCGGTGCGGGTGCGCTGGGGGTTCGCTCCCGCAGGTCCGCTTCCCGGCGCGGGGACGTCCGTGGCCGTTCGCGCAGTTCCCCGCGCCCCCTTCGGGCGCGTCCCGCCTGGGGTGCACTGTCCGGTGCGGGTGCGCGGTGGGTCCGCTCCCGCAGGCCCCTTCCCCGGCGCGGGCCGTCGTGGGTTGCTCGCGCAGTTCCCCGCGCCCCTGACGGGGTGCGTCCCGGCCCGAGTACGTGGCCCCGCACCGGACCACGCACCCCCACCGAAGCGCACCGAAAGGGGCGCGGGGAACGGCGCGAGCAACCGACCACAACCCGCACCCGGAAGCGGACCCCAGCAGCGAACCCACCAGGTACCCGCAAGGACAACGCACCCGACCCAGGGCGCACCCATCAGGGGCGCGGGGAACTGCGCGAGCAGCCGACCACGACCCGCGCCCGGAAGCGGACCAGCGGACCAGCGGACCAGCGGACCAGCGGAAGCCAACCCACAGCGCACCCACACAGGACAACGCACCCGCCCCAGAGCGCACCGAAGGGGCGCGGGGAACTGCGCGAGCAACCACAGCGCACCCGCACCGGACAGCGCACCCGGGCCAGAGCGCACCGAAAGGGGCGCGGGGAACTGCGCGGGCACCCGAAGCGCACCCCGCACCGGACCCCCACCCGGACGGGTCAGAGCGGACCGCCCCCCGCCCGGACCAACCCGGTCTCGTACGCCAGTACGACAACCTGCACCCGGTCCCGCAACCCCAGCTTCGTGAGGATGCGCCCCACATGCGTCTTCACCGTCGCCTCGGACAGCACCAGCCGCGCCGCGATCTCCCCGTTGGACAGCCCCTGCGCCACCAGCACCATCACCTCCCGCTCCCGCTCGGTGAGCCGCTCCAGCCGCTGGTTGCGGGGCTGCGTCCCGGTCTCCGGGAGCATCGGCGCGAACCGGTCCAGCAGCCGTCGCGTGGTGGACGGCGCGACCACCGCGTCCCCGCTGTGCACGGACCGGATCGCCGCGAGCAGCTCCCCGGGCGGCACGTCCTTGAGCATGAAGCCGGAGGCCCCCGCCTTCAGCCCGGAGAACGCGTACTCGTCGAGGTCGAAGGTGGTGAGGATCAGGACCTTCGGCGGGTTCTCGCCCTGGCAGATCCGGCGGGTCGTCTCGACCCCGTCCAGCTTCGGCATGCGCACGTCCATGAGGACGACGTCCACCTTTGTGGCGCGCAGCACCTCCAGCGCCTCGACCCCGTCGCCCGCCTCCGCGACGACCTCCATGTCCGGCTGGGCGGCGAGCACCATCCGGAAGCCGGTGCGCAGCAGCACCTGGTCGTCGACGAGCATCACCCGGATCGCGGACATGCGGGGGACTTCCCTTCCTGGACGGCTCGGGGAGAGCCGTGGAGCCGTACGGACACCTGCACCGGCGCACCGAGAACCCACCGGTGCGCCGACCTTTTCACGAACCCGGACCCGGGAGGTTCACCGCGCCGGGCGCCGGGGGGCCGGGGGGCGGGGGGACCAGGTCCACGCCCGGGGGTTCACCGGGCCCACACCAAGGGGCCCGGGGGTTCACCGGGCCCACACCCAGAGGCCCAGGGGTTCACCGGGCCAACAACCCCGGGGGTCCCCCACCAGACCCGGAGGGTTCACCGCGCGGCCTTCAGCGGCAGCAGCACGCTGATCCGGAACCCGCCGCCGGGCCGGGGCCCCGCGTCCAGGGTGCCGCCGACCATGCCGACCCGTTCCCGCATGCCGATCAGCCCGTGGCCCTGGCCGTCGGCCCCGCCGTCCTCGTACAGCTCGTGCGGGGCGCCCTTGCCGTCGTCCTCCACGAGCAGTCCCAGGCCGTCGTCGAAGTAGACGAGCCGGACGCTGGCGCCCGCGTTGGGGCCGCCGTGCTTGCGGGTGTTGGTGAGCGCTTCCTGCACGATCCGGTACGCGGTCAGCTCCACCCCGCTGGGCAGCGGCCGGGGCGTGCCCTCGATCGCGAAGTCGACGGGGAGCCCGGCCGTGCGGCACTGCTCCACCAGGTCGCCGAGCTGTTCGACGTCGGGCTGCGGCACGTACTCGCCGGACTCCTCCGGCTCCCCGGTGCGCAGCACGCCGAGCAGTCGGCGCATCTCGGCGAGGGCCTGGCGGCCGGTGCCGGAGATCGTCTCCAGGGCCTTGCGGGTCTGGTCCGGCGCGGTGTCCAGGACGTAGGCGGCGCCGTCGGCCTGGACGACCATCACGGAGACGTTGTGCGCGACGACGTCGTGCAGCTCGCGCGCGATGCGGGCCCGTTCGGCGGCGACGGCGACCTTGGCCTGTGCCTCCCGTTCCCGTTCCAGCCGGGCCGCCCGCTCCTCCAGCTGGGCCAGATAGGCGCGGCGGGTGCGGATGGAGTCGCCCAGCACCCAGGCCAGCATGAACGGGACCATCAGGAAGACCACGAAGAGCGCCTGCCGGAACACGGTCTGGTCGGGGTCCGGCCAGCGCAGCACCGACAGCGGCGCCGCCGCGATGGCCGCTACCAGCGCGACCCGGGAGGCCCACCCCGCGCCGTCCGCCGCGACCGTGTAGACGATCACCAGCAGGGCGAAGTCGGACAGCATCGTCGGCACGCCGAACGCGACCTGGCCGAGTCCCACGACGATGCCGAGGACCAGCATCCGCTCGGGGAGCCGTCGGCGCAGCGCGACGACCAGCGACAGCAGCAGCGACACGATCACGGCCGGGGCGCCGAGCACCGCGCCCGCCGCCTCGGTGCCCGGCTCCGGCTGCGGATCGCCCGCCGTGCCGATCAGTCCCGCCAGGTTGAGCCCGAAGAGGACGACGGCCCAGAAGGCGTCGACCCCGGTCGGGTGTCTGCGGAGGAAGTCGTAGAAGCGCTGCACATACCCCAGAGTAGGTAGCCGGGTGACGTTCCCGGGTCAACCGGAGGTCCCATCCCCGCCGCCCGCTCATACTCCCCAGGGTGGAGGTCCCGCCCGTCCGCGCGGGCCGGACGCCGCCTAGCCTGTCGTCGTGACGGACGAGACGAGCCACCCGGCGGACCGGACGGCGGGCGACCCGGGCCGGGCGCCGGACCACCACGGCCGACCGGCGGACCGGCGGACGGGCCACCCCGACCGACCGGCGCACCGGACGGCGGACCGACCGGCCCCCGGAGGCCCCGCCCCGCGCGGCTGGCGGGCGGCCACCGAGGAGGCCCTGTACGGGCCGCGCGGCTTCTACCGGCGGCCGGAGGGCCCCGCCGGGCACTTCCGGACGTCCGTGCACGCCTCGCCGCTGTTCGCCGGGGCGGTCGCCCGGCTGCTGTGCCGGGTGGACGGGGAACTGGGCCGTCCCGCCGAGCTGGCGTTCGTGGACCTGGGCGCGGGCCGGGGCGAACTCGTCGCCGGAGTGCTGGCCGCGCTGCCCCCCGAGGTCGCCGCCCGGACCCGCGCGGTCGCCGTGGAACGCGCCGACCGGCCCACCGGCCCCGGCGCCCCCGCTCACCGGATCGAGTGGCGTGCCGAGCCGCCCACCGGGGTACGGGGCCTGCTGTTCGCCAACGAGTGGCTGGACAACGTCCCCCTCGACATCGCGGAGACCGACGCCGACGGCGTCCTGCGCCAGGTGCTCGTCACCCCGGACGGCACCGAGTCCCTGGGCGCCCCGCTGCGCGAGGCCGCGGCGGCCGACGCCGACTGGGCCGACCGCTGGTGGCCCCTCCCGGCCGCCGGGGACGACGGGACGGACGGTTACGGGGACGGGGACCAGTACGGGTACGGGTACGGGTACGGGTACGACGGGACGGACCGGGACGGGGTCACGGACGACGGCCCCACCGACAACGCCCACCGGAACCGGAACGGGGATGGGGACGGGGATGGGTACGGGAACACGACCCTGGACGGAAGGGCCGACCGCCCCGCGCCCGGGCTGCGGGTCGAGATCGGCCGGACCCGGGACGCCGCCTGGGCCGCCGCCGTCGCCACCCTCTCCGCCGGGCTGGCGGTAGCCGTCGACTACGCCCACGACCGAGCGGCCCGCCCCCCGTACGGAACGCTCACCGGTTTCCGCGCGGGCCGGGAGGTGCCCCCGGTGCCCGACGGCTCCGGCGACGTCACCGCGCACGTCGCGCTGGACTCCTGCGCGCTGCCCGGCGCCGAGACGGCCTCGCAGCGGGCCGCGCTGCGGGCGCTCGGGGTCAGCGGGGAGCGTCCGCCGCTCGCCCTCGCCTCCCGGGACCCCGCCGGGTACGTCCGCGCCCTGGCCCGCGCCGGGGAGGCCGCCGAGCTGACCGCGCCGGAGGGGCTCGGCGGCTTCGGCTGGCTCCTCCAGCCCGTGGGCCTCGCCCCCGGCGTCCTGGACCGGGTCCGGGTCCCGTAGCGGGTCCGGGCCCCGGTCCGGGCACCGCAGAGGGCCCGGGTTCCGGACCAGGCACCGCAGAGGGCCCGGGTCCCGTAACCGCTCCCGCACCGGGGACCTACTTGTCGACGTCCCCGACCACGAAGAAGAGCGACCCCAGGATCGCCACCATGTCCGCGACCAGCGTCCCCGGCAGCAGTTCCGTCAGCACCTGGATGTTGTTGAACGACGCCGACCGCAGCTTCAGCCGGTACGGCGTCTTCTCGCCCTTGGAGACCAGGTAGTAGCCGTTGACGCCGAGCGGGTTCTCCGTCCAGGCGTAGGTGTGGCCCTCCGGCGCCTTGAGCACCTTCGGCAGCCGCTGGTTCACCGGGCCGGGCGGCAGCTCCGCGATCCGGTCCAGGCAGGCGTCCGCGAGGTCCAGCGCGTTGTGCGTCTGCTCCAGCAGGCACTCGAACCGGGCCAGGCAGTCGCCCTCCTCCCGGGTGACCACCTTGAGGACGTCCGTCAGCTCCCCGTACGCCAGGTACGGCTCGTCGCGCCGCAGGTCGAAGTCGACGCCGGACGCGCGCGCGATCGGCCCGGTCACCCCGTACGCGTGCACCGCCTCCGGGGTGAGGACGCCGACGCCCCGGGTGCGGCCCCGGAAGATCTCGTTGCCGAGCACCAGCCGGTCGTAGACGTCCATCCGCGACCGCACCGAGGCGATCGCCGCCCGCGCCCGGCCGGTCCACCCGGCGGGCATGTCCTCCTTGAGGCCGCCCACCCGGTTGAACATGTAGTGCATCCGGCCGCCGGAGATCTCCTCCATGACCGTCTGGAGTTCCTCCCGCTCCCGGAAGGCGTGGAACACCGGGGTGATCCCGCCCAGTTCCAGCGGGTAGGAACCGAGGAACATCAGATGGTTCAGCACCCGGTTCAGCTCGGCGAGCAGCGTGCGCGTCCACACCGCGCGTTCGGGGACCTCCATGCCGAGCATCCGCTCGACGGCCATGACCACCCCGAGTTCGTTGGAGAACGCGGACAGCCAGTCGTGGCGGTTGGCGAGCATCACGATCTGCCGGTAGTCGCGCGCCTCGAAGAGTTTCTCCGCGCCCCGGTGCATGTACCCGACGACCGGTTCCGCGTGCCGGATGCGCTCGCCGTCCAGCACCAGCCGCAGCCGCAGCACGCCGTGCGTGGAGGGGTGCTGGGGGCCGATGTTGAGCACCATGTCGGTGCTCTCGGCGGCACCGCCGATACCGACCACGGTCTGCGTCGTCGGGCCGGTCGTCGCGGGCCCGGACGTCATGGGTGTCATGGCCCCAGTCTCCCTTACGTACGCTTGCCGCATGGAGACGGGGAGCGCGGGGCGGGGCGCGGAGACGCGGGACGGCACCGGGGACGGCACCGAGGGCGGGTCCGGCCTCGGTGACGAGTCCGGAACCGGAACGGGCATCGGGGACGGGAACGGGGAAGGCGACGGGGACGTAACCGGGACGGCGGCCGAAGCCGGTCCCGTGACCGGAACCGTGACCGCGTCCGGAGCCGCGTCCGGAGGGACGACGACGGCCACCGACGGCGAACCGGTCTGGACCGGACTGCCCCCCGGCCTGCTCCGGATGCGACGGCTGCTGCTGGTGGTGTGGATGCTGCTGCTGGCCGTGGGGGGCGGGGTGCTGCTCGGCACCCTCGCCGGACCGGTCTGGGCCTCCTTCGCCGCCCTGCCGCTGGGCCTGCTGCTGTGGGGCTGGCCGCTGCTGGCCCGCAACTGGCGCTCCTGGCGGTACGCGGAACGCTCCGACGACCTGCTGATCAGCAGGGGCGTGCTCTGGCACGAGCAGACGGTGGTCCCGTACGGGCGGATGCAGCTCGTCGAGGTGACCTCCGGACCGGTCGAGCGGCGCTTCGGACTCGCCAGCGTCCAGTTGCACACGGCCGCCGCCGCCACGGACGCCCGCATCCCCGGTCTGCTGCCCGAGGAGGCCGAACGGCTCCGGGACCGGCTCACCGAGCTGGGCGAGGCCCGATCGGCGGGCCTGTGAACGAGCAGCGGCCCATGGACCCGTTCGCCGCGCCGCCGGAAGAGGACGACCGTCCGGAGCCCGGCCGACCGGAAGCCGACCACCCGGGGAACGGCCCGGAGACCGACCCGGCGAACGGTGCCGACCGGCCGGAGGGCCGCACCCGACCGGAACCGGAACCGGAGCACCGGGAAGGCCCGGCGGGCGACCGGCCGGAACCCGGGGACGACCACCGCCCGGAACCCGGAGGCCCGGACGACCACCGCCCGGACCCGGAAGCCCCGGCGGACGACGACCGCTCGGAACCGGTGGAACGGCGGCTGCACCCCGTCACCCCGCTGCGCCGCGCCTGGGCGCCCATCGCGATCCTCATCGGCTGGGCCGCCCACGACCCCGACGCCGCCCACCAGCGGGTCACCTCCCTCGACACGGTCGTCCTCGCCGCCTCGCTGACCGGCCTTCTGACCCTCGCCGCCCTCTACGGCGTGCTGACCTGGTGGTACACCCACTTCGCGGTCACCGAGAGCGAACTGCGCATCCGGACCGGACTGCTCTTCAAGCGCACCGCGCACATCCGGCTGGACCGCATCCAGGCCGTGGACGTCACCCAGCCCCTGCTGGCCCGGGTGGTCGGCGTCTCCAAGCTCAAGCTGGACGTCATCGGCACCGAGGACAAGGACGAGCTGGCGTTCCTCGGTGCCGTGGAGGCCCGGGCGCTCCGCGCCGAACTGCTGGCCCGCGCCGCCGGGTTCGCGCCCGGCCAGGCCCGGGAGGTCGGGGAGGCGCCGGTCCGCGAACTGCTCCGGGTCGCGCCCCGCCAGCTCGCCCTGTCCCTGGCCCTCAGCGGCGGCCCCTGGGTGGCGCTGGCGGCAGCGGTGACCCTGCCGACCGGGATGTGGTTCCTCACCCACAGCCCCTGGCCGGTCCTCGCGGTCGGGCTGTCCGTCGCGGGCGTCGCGATCAGCAGCTCGGTGGGCCGGTTCGTCAAGGAGTACGACTGGACGGTGGGCGAGTCCCCCGACGGCCTGCGCATCGACTACGGGCTGCTGGACCGGGTCCACGAGACGGTGCCGCCCGGCCGGGTGCAGACCGTCCGGATCGAGGAACCGCTGCTGTGGCGGCGGCGCGGCTGGGTCCGGGTCGAACTGGACGTGGCCGGCTCCTCCAACTCCCTCCTCATCCCGGTCGCCCCGCGCGCGCTGGCCGCCGAGGTCATCGCCCGGATACTCCCCGGGGTGACGGTCCCCGAGGAACTGTCCCGCCCGCCGCGCCGGGCCCGCTGGTGCGTCCCCCTGTGGTGGCGCGGTTACGGCCTGGCCGTCAGCGACACCGTGTTCGCCTCCCGGCACGGGCTGCTGCGCCGCAGCCTCTCCCTCGTCCCGCACGCCAAGGTGCAGAGCGTCCGGCTCCTCCAGGGCCCGTGGATGCGGCGGCACCGGGTGGCGGACGTCCACGTGGAGACCGGGGCGAACAAGAGCGTGCCGGTGCGGCTGCTGGACGCCGACGAGGCACGGACCCTGTGGGAAGCCCAGGCGGAACGCTCCCGGACCGGCCGCCGCACCGCCCGCCCGGACCGCTGGATGGCCTGACCGCTGGATGGCCTGACCGGCCCGCCGCCCGGCGCCCGTCGGCCCCGCCCGGGTCACCCGGCCCCCCAGCGCTCCATGCGCCAGGACCGGTGGGTGACCTGGGTGTACTCGATGTGCCCGGGGTGGTCCCGCAGATGCCGGAACGGCCACTCCTGGGCCACCGCCAGCGGGCCCGTACCCCCTTCCGCGCCGCACTCCCGGGTGGCGCACCGGAACCGGTGCAGCACCCGGGGCTCGGTGACCCCCTCGGGGTCCTCGACGGCCCGGCAGAGCGTCCAGTAGACGAGCCGCCGCCCGTCCGGAGCCGCGTTCACCGCGCCCCGGCCACGGCCCGGAACTCTCCAACTCGGCTTCCTGGAAGACCTGTTAGGGTCACTCCCCATTCGCGTGGGTTCACGAAAACCCCGGCGCCCGCATGCGTTCTCACGAAAGTGTGCTCTTCGGACACAATCCCGCTCCTCTCCGTAGCCGCTCCGCTACCAAGGAGCCACAGGGTCACCCATAGTTGGGAACCGCTCAACTTGTCACCTGTGAAGAGAGGGTTGGTGAAGGTCGGTTGAACCGTAAAGAGCTGGACCCCGAGACATCACCCCAGGCGGCGTACGGGGCACGTCTGCGCAGCCTGCGCGACGATCGCGGGTGGACCCAGGAGGAGCTGGGCGAGCGCGCCGGGTGCTCCGGCGCCCACATCTCGGCGGTGGAAACCGGCCGCCGTCCTCCTACTCTCAAGTTCTCGAAGAACCTGGACCGCGCCCTGGGCACGCGGAACGCGACGTTCGAGAACCGCTGGCTGGAACTGCGCAAGGGGTCGATGCTGGCGGGGTTCCCTCAGTACACCGGGCACGAGGCACGGGCGGTTGAGATCCGGGTCTACGAGATCGGAGTCATCCCCGGGTTGTTGCAGACTCCGGAGTACTCCCAGGCGTTGGCCGCCAGTGCGGTGCAGCGCGGGTCCATCACTCCCGTGCAGGCCGAGGAGCGTCTCTCGTACCTGGCCGAGCGCCAAGAGTCGTTGACGCGACTCCGGCCACCGATGGTCTACGTAGTGATGGACGAGAGCTGCGTACGCCAGCAGGTCGGCAGCCCGGAGATCATGGCCGCACAGCTGGAGCGTTTGGAGGAGTTCGCGGCCCTCCCCAACACCATGCTCCAGGTGGCACCATTCGAGATGGGCGAGCGCCGCCCGTTCGACCTTCCGCTCTACTTGCTTTCCATGGCCGACCGGTCGATGTACGCCTACGCCGAGTCTCAACTACAGGGCTTCTTCGAGCAGGAAAGCGAGTTCGTCCTGCCCTTGTTGACGGCCTACCATCAGCTTCAGGGCGAGGCACTCTCCCAAGGTGCTTCCATGGCCCTGATCCGGCAGGCGATGAAAGGGAAGATCCGTGAGTGAGCCCCGCTGGTACAAGTCCTCCTACAGCAACAACGGTGGCGCCTGCGTTGAGGTGGCCGCAAACCTCGCTGCCACCCACGGCACGGTCCCCGTACGCGACTCCAAGCGCGCCGACAGCCCCGTCCTCGACCTCCCCGCCCCCGCCTTCACGGCCTTCGTGACGGGCGTCAGGAACGACGGGTTCGGAACGGTCTGACGACCCGGCCCACCGGGTAGCGATGCGGAAAGGCCCCACCGCGCACGCGGTGGGGCCAACAGCCCCGCACCGAGGAGAGTCCCCGTGACGACGCCCGAGACCCCCCACTGGCAGAAGTCCTCGTACAGCGAGAACGGCGGCGTCTGCGTCGAGGTGGCCGTCAACCTCGCCGCCACCCGCCACACCGTCCCCGTACGCGACTCCAAGAACGCGAACGGACCCGTCCTCGACCTCTCCGCCCGCGCCTTCACGGCCTTCGTCACGAGCCTCAGGACGACGTAACCACGGGTACCGGCAACCGGTCAGCCGAAGTTCTCCCGGAAGGTCTCCGAGAAGGCGGACCGTACGGCGGGCTCGACGGTCTCCCAGTGGAGGTCCCGTTCCCCGGCCTGGTCCGCCAGCTCGTCCTTCACCTCGTCCCAGTTCCAGTGGAACCAGAAGTCGACGTCGTCGACGACCGACTCCCAGCCGCCCGACTCCCGGTACGAGGAGTCACCGGCCCGCCCCTCGGCCTCCTCGCGCGCCGTGCCGACGAGTTCCGCCAGGGCGGCCGACGCCCCGGTGTCCGCCGCGCCGCTCGTCACGTCTTCGCCCATGCCGTCGCCCCCACCGATCCCACGGGCCGCGCGTCGCGCCCGTGCGCCGAGATCCACTGATCGTCCAACGGGGCGGAGAATAGGCGCCTTCGACCCGGTCCGCCACCGGATCCGCGCTATCCGGCACCCGCCGCCGCCAGCGCGCCCACCGGCAGGAGCAGCATCCACTGCGGCAGCCGCAGCAGGGGCCTGGGCCAGCCCGCCGAGAGCGTGACGACGAGGAAGACGACCGTGTAGGCGGCGAAGTGCGCGGCGACGAACCAGGCCACCGCGCCGGTCGCCGCGCCGGTCGCCGTGGCGTCGCCCGTCGCGTCGTCCGCGAAGGCGCAGACGGTGAGGGCGACGGCGGAGAGGACCAGGTCGACGCTGACCATGTGCCACACGGCGTGCAGGGCGCGCCGGGGTTCGTCCGCGAGCCCGGAGGACAACAGCGGGAGGACGACGTCCCGGCGTCCGGCGACGATGTGGATCAGGGCGACGCCGAACGCGGTGACGCCCGCCGCGAGGTACCAGCCGTTCACCGGACCCCACTCCCTCCGGCCGTCCCCGCCGACCCCTGAGGCCCTGCCAACCCCTGAAGCCCCGCTGCCCCCTGAGGCCCGGCCACCCCAGGGACCCCAGCCGTCGCCTCCCGGACCTCGACGCCCCGGGCGACGACGGCGGCGAGCCGGTCGGCCAGCAGGGGGTCCGGGTCCTCCCCGACCAGTCCGACGTGGAAGAACACGGCGCCCGCCAGGGTGTCCAGGAGCAGGTCCACGGGCGGACCGGCGGCGACCTCCCCGCGCGCCACGGCCCGTTCGAAGACGACCAGGAGCCGCGCCTTGGACGGGGCCAGGAACTCGCCCCGGATGCGTTCCCTCAGCTCCGGGTCGGCGGCGAAGTCAGCGAGCAGTCCCGGGAGCGCGGCCGCGGCGGCGGGCGAGCGGAACTCGTCGACCAGGCCGCGCAGCAGCGCGGTGAGGTCACCGGTGAGGGTCCCGGTGTCGGGGACGGGGGTGTGGTCGGTGGTGGTGAAGACGGCTTCGTAGACCAGCTCCGGCTTGCCCCGCCAGCGCCGGTAGACGGTGTCCTTGCCGACGCCCGCGCGGGCGGCGACCGCGCCGATGGAGGTGGCCGCGTAGCCGAGCCCGGTCACCAGCTCCACGGTCGCGGAGACGATCGCCTCGTGCGAACGGGGGTCCCTGGGGCGCCCTCGGGAGGACGGGGAGGAGTTCATACGATTTACGATACGGGTCGACCCGTTTGGTAAACAACCCCTCGCGGACCCTCGTGTCGGAACACCCCGGGCGGGACCGATGAGTTCTGCTGGCCCGGACGGTCACCCCACCGTCACCACCGACCACCACCGACCACCACCGACCACCACCGACCACCACCGTCGACCACCGGACCACCACGCGAGGACGGGCACATGACACAGCTGCTGCGGGTGCAGAACTTCACGGTCTCCAGCGACGGGATCGGCGCCGGGGAGGACCAGACGCTGGAGAGGCCGTTCGGGCACGCCGACCCGGGGCGGCTGTTCTCCTGGGCGGGGGCCACGGCGAGCTGGCCGATGCGCACCGCCCCCGGGGGCAGCCGGGGCCTGGACGACTACTTCACCCGGGACTTCAACCGGGGCATCGGGGCCGAGATCATGGGCCGCAACAAGTTCGGGCCGCAGCGCGGGCCCTGGCAGGACCACGAGTGGCAGGGCTGGTGGGGCGACGAACCCCCGTTCCACACCCCGGTGTTCGTGATGACCCACCACGAGCGCCCCTCGTTCACCCTCTCCGACACCACGTTCCACTTCGTCGGCGGGAAGCCCGCCGAGGTCCTGGAACGGGCCCGGGAGGCGGCGGACGGCCTGGACGTCCGGCTCGGCGGCGGGGTCACCACCGTCCGCGAATTCCTGGACGCGGACCTCGTCGACGCCCTGCACGTGGTGGTCGCCCCGGTGGAACTGGGCACCGGGCTACGGCTCTGGGACTCCCCCGACGAGCTGCGCGACCGGTTCCACCTGGAGGTGATCCCCAGCCCCAGCGGAGTGACGCACCACCTCTTCTGGCGGAAGTGACCGGGCGGGGACGACGGCGGGCGGGGCAGCGGGGCGCGACAGTCGGCGGGCGGCCGGGCGGGGCGCGCGTCGTGAGCCCCCGGCGACCGGCCCCCTCCCCCGTCAGCGACGGGCGCGGTCGAGGCCGTCCAGGAGCAGGTCGAGGGTGAACTCGAACTCCGTCTGACTGTCGCACCAGCCGAGCGTCGGGTCGTCGGCCTCGTGCAGCTCGGCCGACACCATGGCCGTGAGGTGCGGAAAGGCGTCGGCCATCGCGGCGAGTTCCTCCTCGGCCGCCGCATCGCCGCCGGTGCCGCAGTCGGCGTCACCGGCGGCCGGGGCCGGGCTGAACAGCTCCTGGGTGAACCCGAGCGCCATGCTGCCGAGCGCGTGCAGCGCCCGGTGGGCGAGGCGGTAGGAGAAACCGCCCCGGATCATGATCGCCAGCACCTCTTCGAAGTAGCCGTACAGCTCGACCGGGACGGCCCGTCGCGAGCCGATGAGCCCCGGGGCCCATGGGTGACGGAGCATCACCTCGCGCGCGGTCAGACACCGGCCGCGCAGCTCCGAACGCCAGTCGCCGTCCTCCCGCGCGGACCGCGCGGTCTCCGACCTGACCTCCGCGACGACGGCCTCCACCAGCCCGTCGAGCAGCCCTTCCTTGCCCGGCAGATGGTGGTAGAGCGACATCGCCTCCACTCCGAGGGAGGAGCCGAGGCGGCGCATGGTGACCGCGCCGAGACCCTCGCCGTCCGCCAGCCGCAGGGCCGCCGCCAGCACGCGCTCGCGGCTCAGGGACTTCCGCGCCGGTCTCGGGGTCACGCCCACGTACTCCTCAGATCTCCTCGGTCACACTCTTGCCGTCACCTTACAGCGTATGGTGTCCTTACGCGGTAAGGCTCCTCTCACCTGGAGATGTGATGGCTCTCGCCGCCCCCTCTGACACCGGTTCGGCCGTGCGGCCCGACCCCGTCAGCGCTCGTGTCACCGGTCTGCTCTACCTCGGTCTGGCCATCAGCGGGATGGTCAGCTTCCTGGTCATCCGCCCACGGCTCTTCGACCCGGACGACCCCGCCGCCACCCTCGCCCGGCTCCTCGACCACGAGACCCTCGCCCGGATCGGCATCGCCTCGGAACTGGTGCTCGTGGTGACGCAGGCGCTCACCGCGCTGTGGTTCTACCGGCTCTTCAGACGGGTCGACCCCTTCACCGCCGGGGCGATCGCCGTCTTCGGCACCGTCAACGCCGTGGCCATACTCGGCAGCGCGGCGTTCCTGGCCACCGCCCTGGACACCGCGCTCGACCCGGTCGGCGAGGACACCAGCCAGCTCATGTACCTCATCAGCGAGAACCTCTGGAGCGTCGGCGGCCTCTTCTTCGGCCTCTGGCTCATCCCGATGGGCCTGGTGGCCCTGCGCTCCGGCTGGACACCGCGACCGCTGGGCTGGCTCCTCGTCGCCAGTGGAGTCGGCTACCTGCTGAACACCTTCCTCACCCACCTCGCCCCGTCCGCCGAGCTGCTCGCGGAACTCGTCGTCCTGCCCGCCACGGTCGGAGAGTTCTGGATGATCGGCTGGCTGCTCTTCCGTGGTCTGCGCCGCCGTACCTGACGCGCGCACGGACCGTTCCGGGTGAGCCCCCCCCGGCGGGCCCTGGCCACGCCGGGGCCACCCTGCGGCCATGTCAGGGCGCACCAGGGCCGCGCCGGGAGCGCATCAGGGCCGCACCCGGGGCCACACCGGGGGCGCGGAGCCGTCAGAGCGGCTTGATGCGGCTCTTGAGCAGGCAGAACTCATTGCCCTCGGGGTCAGCGAGGACATGCCACTGCTCGTCGCCGGTCTGGCCGATGTCGGCCCGGCGCGCCCCGAGCTTGAGGAGGCGTTCGAGTTCGGCGTCCTGGTCCCGGTCGGTGGGGTTGACGTCGATGTGCAGCCGCGACTTCCCCGGCTCCGGCTCGGCCCTGACGCTGAAGAAGAGCGTCGGCTGCGAACCGCCGAACCCGTCGCGCGCCCCGATCTCGACGCTGCCGTCGTCCTCGCGACCGAGCACGACGAAGTCCAGGACCTCGCACCAGAACCGCGCCAGCGCTTCGGCGTCGCGACAACCGAAGACGAGTTCACCGATACGACAGGCCATGGACGGAACCTTCTCTCCTGAGGGGACTACCAGGGCGACCACGCGAAACCCCCGGGCTTCCCTCGCAGGGGACGCGCGGGGGAACGCGATCGATCGAGACCGTACCGGGTGAAACGAGCGGGTACGACACGTTTTCCGGGGCGCCGCCGCCTCGCCCGGCCGGACAGCCGGACGGGGACCACGGGCCGCCCGGCGCGGCGGGCGGCGGGGCGGCCGGGAACCGCGTCACGCAGGGCGGACGACCGTCGCCCGCCTGGAACCCTCCCGCGCTATACACCGAGCGTATACATCGCATGTATAGTCCTGGCCATGGCTACTGTGACCGCATCCCGTGGCGACGCCACCACCACCGCCACCGTCACCGTCCTCGCCGCGACCGTCGCCTTCGGACTGCTGCTCGGCTGGGCGACGTACGGCCTGCACGGAACGACACCCGTGGTGGACCGGATGACCAACTCGACGTCCACCTGGATCATCTGGACGGCCGTGGCCGGTGCGCTGATCCGTGACCGACGGCTCGCCGTCTGGGGCGGGGCGTTGATGATGCTCGCCACCTGCGGCGGTTACTACGCGGCGTCCGCTCTCGGCGACGACTTCGGGAGCGGAGCGCTCGGAACCGCCGCCGTGTGGTCGGTGGCGGGGCTGGTCGGAGGGCCCCTGCTGGGATGGGCGGGGTGGACGGTACGACGAGGACGGGGCGACCTGCGGCCGATAGCCGGGGCGGTCATCGCGATGGTGGTGCTGGGCGAGGCGGGCTGGCTGGGGCTGGGGCTCCGCTACTGGGGAGAAGCGGTCGCCTTCCTGACCGTCGGCGTGCTGCTGACCGCCTTCCTGACCGTCTACCTGGCACGCACCGGGGCCCGCCGGTACTGGCTGTGCGCCGTGCTCGCTCCCGTGGGCGGCCTCGTCTTCTACCTCGCCGAGCGGACCATCCTCAACGCCCTGCTCGACTCGGTGTGACCCCTAGGCCGTCTCTTACGGACTGGGCCGGGGACGCCAGCGAGGCGGTCACCACGGTCCGCTCCGCGAGCCCGGCCGCCCGCGCCCCGTCGCCGACGACCTCGGCCAGCCACACGGCCGCGTCCACCGACCACTCCGGCACCCGGCAGACGAACCGCAGCACGCCCCGCTCGCGGCGCTTGTCGTACCCGTGCCCGCCGTCCACGTCCGCCAGCCCGGACAGGTCGACCGGCCCGCCGACCGCCCCGGCCCCGCCGAGGTCCCCGAGCCGCTCCCCGACGGCGTCGCGCACCGCCGCCTCCTTCCCCGGCAGCCCCGGCCCGGCGGCGAGGGTGACGCTCACGGGAACCGAGACGGACGGATCGGTGAGGGCGAACCACTCCCGCATCGCCCGGAAGTCGTCGGAGGCGTCACCGGCCAGCTCCCCCAGCGGGAGGACGGCGTGCAGCCCGGTGAACCGGACGTGCCCGATCCGGTGCACCGCGTCCGACAGGACGCGCGCCAGGTGGAGGAGCGGCAGACGCGGCTCCCGGACGTCGTCCGGGATCTCCGCCGACATCCACGCCAGCTCCCGGACCCGGCCGTCGGGCGTCCAGTCCCCGCCCGCCAGGGCGTCGGCCCAGCGCCCCGGATCCTGGACGATCCGGGCCTCGCCCCACTCCCGGTGCGCGTAGGTCCAGCCCCCCGTGGAGTACCAGCCGTACGCCTCCGCCCGGCGCATGGCGAGGCCGTACAGTTCGCCGCCGTGGTCGTCGGACGTGAGGTGCGACGCCCACGGATGCCGGTCGAGCACCCCGTGCAGGGCGACGAGCGTCTCGTAGTACACGCGATGACCTTTCCGCACGCGCCGATCGGACGCGTGACCGTGACCGGCGTCCGTAACCGGTGTCCGTGACCGGTGTCCGTCGGCGGGACCCCGGGCCGGGAAGTCCGGCCCGGGGCGGGACGGCCAGGCCGTCCTTACGGACCAGACGCTGCGGAACAGCGACTTCGTCTCAGTGCTCACCGCCCCGCCCGTTCGCTCAACTGTTTTGATCCGCAGGCGGGTTCGGAGCTGAAGGGGCACCAGGTGGGACGGACCGTCCACCGCGTCGGGGAGCCCGTGTGACGGGCCCGGAAACGCGACGGCTCCCCGGGCGGAACCGGGGAGCCGTGGTGTTCCAGGAGCCTCAGGCGCGCAGCGCCGAGCGCAGGCCCTCCATGTCGATCGGCTCGGTCTCGTCGTGCGCGGTCAGGTCGACGACCTGCCCGACGCCCCGCTCGGCGTCGCCGGACGCCTTGAACTCCGCCTCGGACTCGGCCTTGTGCAGGGCCAGCGCCTCCTCGCCGACGACATCGGCGAGGTCCTCGTTCTGCACGGCCTCCAGCGCGGCGCGCGCGGGGGCGCTCTTGTTGCCGAAGAAGTCGAAGCCGCCCTGCGGGGGCCGGGGCCTCCGCACGATGGGCCTCGGGACGACGGTGGCCGCGCGGGGCGCACCGTGCTGAGCGGGCACGGCGGCCCGGGCGGGAGCCCCAGCGGCCGGGGCCGGAGCGCCAGCGGCCGGGCCGGGAGCCCCAGCGGCCGGGGTGGTGGCGGGTGCCGCCGCCTGGGCGGGAGCCGGAGCCGGGGCGGGAGCCGCCGGGGCGGGCGCTGCTGTCGGTGCGGGCGCGGCCGATGCCGATGCGGGCGCGGAAGCCGGTGCGGGCGCGGGTGTTGCCGCCGGTGCGGACGTGGGAGCCGGTGCGGACGCCGCCGGTGTGTTCGCGGGCGCCACTGCCGAGGCGGGTGCGGGCGTCGCCGGTGCCGGGGCGGGCGTGGGAGCCGGTACGGACGCCGCCGGTGCCGGTACGTGCGCCGCCGTCGGCGCCGGTACGGGCGCCGTCTGCGCGGTGACAGCGGCGTTGACGGGCACGGTTCCGGCCCGCTCATGGCCGCCATCGGCGACCGGGGGCTTCACCGGCGCGTTCCCGGGGGCGGCGGCCGGGACCGGCGCCCCGCCCCGCTGGGGCCTGGCCTGAGCCTGACCCTGGGTCCGGGCCTGAGCCTGGGGCTGCCCCTGGGGACGGGCCTGCTTGGGCGGAACCGTGACCGGGGCCTGCTTGACCGGGGCGGGGAGCTGCTTGACCTCGGCGGCCTTCGCCGGGGCCGCCTTCACCGGGGCGGTGGCGGCCGGAACCGTGGCGGCCGGGGCAGGCGCAGCAAGCGCAGGAGACGGCGTGGCGGACGACGGGGTGCCGTCAGCCACGGAGTCCTCGGAAGCGGTGACGTCCTCGGACCCCACCGCGTCCCCGGAACCCGCAGCGCCCTCCGACCCGTCGTCGGCCTTCTCGGTACCGTCCGTGCTCTCCGTGCTCTCCGTGCCGTCGACCGCACCGCCCTTGTCCGCCGGACCCTCCGGACCGGTGGCCGCCGGACCGGCGACGGACCGACCACCGGCGGACGTACCCGTCTCGGACCGACCGGCGACGGACGAACCAGTGGCGGACGAACCAGTCGTGGACGGACCAGTCGTGGACGGACCAGCGGCGGACGGACCGTCGCCGGACGGACCGGTGGTCGCCGGACCAGCGGTCGCCGGACCGGCGACGGGCGGGCGGACGAGGCCCTTGAGCGCGTCGTTCGCCCTCGCGTACAGCTCCTCCGTCGCGACCGGCGCGAGCTCCGGCGCGCCCCCGGTCCCGATGACCTTCGCCGTGCCCGCCATCGCCCTGGTGGCCGCCCTCGGAGGCGCCGTGACGGCCGGGATGGACATGGACGAGGCGGCCGGGGCGGACGGAGCGGCCGGGACGGCGCCCATCGCCAGCTTGCGGCGGCCCTCCAGCGCGCTGGCCCGCTGGGTCTCGGCGGTGGCGTACCGGCGCAGCAGCTCGGCGTGTTCGTTGCGCAGCGCGGCGAGTTCGGCGCGCTTGGCGCGCAGGCGCCGTTCCAGCTTGCCGCGCACCGCCCGCGCCGACTCCAGGTCGCCCTCCAGCTCGGCCACGCGTTCCTCGAAGCGCCATTCGTCACCCGCGCGGGCGCGCGACAGGTCCGCGACCTGCTTGCCCGCCGCCCGGTCCCAGCTCCGCATCACGACCGAGCCCGCGACGGCCGCCGCGGCGGCTCCCGCCGCGAGCCCGCGCAACACCGCGGTGTCGGAGAGGAACAGGGCGCCGACAGCGCACAGGACGGAGGCTCCGGCGACCACCGTGGGAGGGAGGAGCCGGTGCAGGGGTGGGGAATGGCGGTGGCGTCCACGAGGCATAGCGAGAAACTTACCGCGCGTGGGGGAATGTTGCCGACCCGCCCGCACGAAATCGTGGCGCCACCCGCCCTTTACTTCTTGAGCAACCCCTTCGACTCCAGATAGTCCTTCGCCACATCGGCCTCCTTCTGGCGCTCGGCGTCGACCTTGCGGTTGAGTTCCACAAGATCATCCGTGGTCAGCGTGTCGGTCAACTTCCCGAGCGCGTCGGCTATGTCGGCGTCCCCGGCGTCCTTGGCGTTGACCACCGGAAGGACGTTGTCGGCGTTCTGGAGCTTCTTGTCGTCCTTGAGGAGGACGAGGTCGAAGCTCTTCAGGGTGGCGTCGGTGGTGGTGGTCAGGACCAGTTGGGCGGATCCGTTCTTGACGGCCTGCTTGGACTGGACGGTGCCCACGCCCTTGGGGTCCACCCCGGCGACGTCGATGCCGTAGACCTTCTTGAGGCCGGGTGCGCAGAAGGGCCGCTTCTCGCATTCGTCCCCGGCCGCGATCGTGACCTTCTCGCCGCTCTTCCCGAGATCCGAAAGAGACGTGAGCCCGTGTTTCTCCGCGAATTCGGCGCTCACGGCGAAGGCGTTCTGGTCGACGGCCTTCCCGGCGGGCAGGACCTTCAGACCGCGCGGTTCGGCGAGCTTCTTCAACTCGGCGACGGTCGCGTCGACATCGCTGGACGCCACCGGCTCGGCGTCCGGCCCGTTTTTGTCCACGTTGAGGAATTCGGCGAGCGTCGCGGCGTATTCGGGGACGACGTCGATCGTGCCCTTCTCCAGCGCGGGTTCGTAGATCTCGCGGTTCTCGACGGTCTTCACGGACGCTTCGTATCCGGCGTCGTCGAGGATCTGCTTGTAGAGCTGGGCGAGAACCTTCGCCTCGGTGAATCCGGCGGCTCCGACGACCAGGGAGCCCTTGTCCCCGTCCTTTCCGCCATCGCCCTCCAGGCTGTCGCCGCCGCACGCGGACAGCCCCGCCGTCAACGCGGTGACGGCCAGCGCGGCGAGGGCCGTCCGCGCTGTTCGGCGGGGTGTTCGACGCCGGGGGGACCCCGTGGCGGAGGGTGTGCCGGAGGCGGCCGACCCGGTGGGGCTGGGGTCGCGGATTCCGTCGTGGTGGGTGCTGGTGTTCATGTCGACCGTCCTTTTCGCTTTCGCGTTCGCGGGGTTCGGGGTTCTCGGGGTGTTCGGGCGAGGGGACCGGAAGGCGGCTCGTTTCCCGTTCGCAACGGGGCGCGGGGCCGGAGGGGGCCGCTCAACGGGCCGGGCGGGTCCGGCCGCGCATCGGGTCGCACAGCCGCCCGGCGAGCACCAGCACGCCTTCCACGAGCAGGGCGAGCACCGCCACCAGGAAGGCGCCCGCGACGACCTGCGGGGTGTCCTGGAGGCTGAACCCGGCGGTGATGATCCGTCCGAGGCCGCCCTCCCCGGCCATGGCGGCGAGCGTCGCCGTCGCCACGATCTGGACGGCCGCCGACCGTATCCCGGCGGTCACCATCGGATAGGCCAGCGGGAGTTCCACCCGGGCGAAGAGCTGGCGGCCGCTCATCCCCATGCCCCGGGCCGCCTCCACCACGGACCGGTCCACCTCCCGGACGCCCAGGTAGGCGTTGGTGAGCAGCGGCGGCACCGCGAACAGCACCAGGGCGATCAGGGTCGGCGCGTCCCCGTGGGTGCCCAGCGGGGTGAGGGTGAGCAGCACCAGCACGGCCAGGGTGGGGACGGCGCGGCCCACGTTGGCGAGGTTGACGGCGAGGGCGCCGCCCTTGCCGAGGTGGCCCAGCCAGAGGCCGAGCGGCAGCGCCAGCGCGCAACTGGCCAGCAGACAGACGCCGCTGAAGTAGAGGTGTTCCGCGAGACGGCGCCAGACGCCGCGCTCGCCCTGCCAGTGGGCGGCGGTCGTCAGCCATTCGTACGCCCCGGTGATCGCGTTCACGCCGCCCCGACCGCCTTCCCGGTGCCGGTTCCGGCACCGGCCTCCGTACCGCCGCTCCCGGTTCCGGTGCCGCTCCCGGTACCGGAGGGACGGCTCCCCGTGGTCGCGCCGCCGGCACCCGGGGCACGCCGTCCGCCGCGCGGGGCCCCGGCGGCCCGGTCCGCCCGGCGGGTCCACGGGGTGAGCAGCCGTTGCGCGCCGAGCAGCAGCAGATCGGCGGCGAGCGCCAGCAGCACGCACAGCGTCGAGGCGGTGAGGACCTGGGCCTTGAAGCTGGTGTCGAGGCCGTCGAGGATCAGTCCGCCCAGCCCGCCGTACCCGACGATGGCGCCGACCGTGGTGAGCGCCACCGTGGCCACCGTGGCGATCCGGACGCCCGCGAGCAGCGCGGGCAGCGCCAGCGGCAGTTCGACCTCCCACAGCGCCCGCACGGGCCCGTAGCCCATGCCCCGGGCGGCCTCCCGGACCTCCTCGGGGACGGCCTCCAGGCCCATCAGGACGTTGCGGACGAGGATCGTGAGGGAGTACAGCACCAGTCCGGTGACGACGAGCGCCGCCGACAGCCCGAAGAAGGGCAGCAGCAGCGAGAACATCGCCAGCGAGGGGACCGCGTAGAGCACCGTGGTGACCGCGAGGACCGGGGCGGCCAGCGCCTTCCAGCGGTGCGCGAGCAGGGCCAGCGGCACCGCCACGGCGGTCCCGATCAGCACCGACACGGCGGTGATCGCGAGGTGTTCGACCGTCGCGTCCACCAACTCCGGCGCCCGGGAGCGCAGGTACTCCCCGCAGATCCAGTCGTTCGTCACCAGACAGCCGCGCGCGCTCATCCGGCTCCCGCCCCCTCCCCCGTGTCGCTTCCCGGCCGTTCCGGCCGCCTCCGGCCGTCCCCGGCCGCCCCTGTCCGTTCTCCGGCCGTCTCCCCGGCGGACGTTCCCGCCCGGCCCGGCCGTCCGGTCCGTCCCCTTCCGCGGCCCGGCCCGTCCCCTTCCGTCCCGTTCCCCGCCCGAAGATCCTCGAACGTGCGTCTGTCACCCTTGGGTACCCGGTCGCACGGACGACCCTAACCCCGGCCACTGACATCCGGCGGATCGCGCCATACCGACGCAACATTCCGGCCACACCGCACCACACCGACCCGAGGGGGACCCATGATCCGGTTCGAGAACGCGGGCAAGCGCTACGCCGACGGCACGGTCGCCGTGGACGACCTGTCGTTCGAGGTCGCGGCGGGCGAACTAGTCACCCTGGTGGGCCCGTCGGGCTGCGGCAAGACCACCACCATGAAGATGGTGAACCGGCTGGTCGAGCCGACGTCCGGGCGGGTCCTGCTGGACGGCGCGGACGTCGCCGACGGGGACCCGGTGGAGCTGCGGCGCCGCATCGGGTACGTCATCCAGCAGGTGGGCCTCTTCCCGCACCGCACGGTCCTCGACAACACGGCGACCGTCCCGCACCTGCTGGGCGTGCGGAAGGCGAAGGCCCGGGAGCGCGCCGCCGAACTGCTGGAACTGGTGGGCCTGGACCCGGCCACGCACGGCGACCGCTACCCGGACCAGCTCTCCGGCGGACAGCGGCAACGCGTGGGCGTGGCGCGCGCGCTGGCCGCCGATCCGCCGGTGCTGCTGATGGACGAGCCGTTCGGGGCGGTGGACCCGGTGGTCCGCGAGCGCCTCCAGGCGGAGTTCCTGCGGCTCCAGCGCACCCTGCGCAAGACCGTGCTGTTCGTCACCCACGACCTGGAGGAGGCCGTCGGGCTCGGGGACCGGATCGCCGTCTTCGGACAGGGCCGTCTGGAACAGCTCGACACCCCGGCGGCGGTGCTGGGCGCCCCCGCGAACCCCTACGTGGCCGACTTCGTGGGCGCCGACCGGGGGCTGCGGCGGCTGTCGGTGACCCCGGTCGAGGAGGGCGACCTGGAGCGCCCCCCGGTGGTGCGGCTGGACGATCCGCTGCCCCGGGAGCTGGACGCGCCCTGGGCGGTCGTCCTGGACGGGGACGGCGTCCTGCACGGCTGGATATCCGCCGGGCACGCGCGCGGGGGCTCCGGAACGGTCCGCGAACACGTCCGCCGGATGGACGCCTGGCTGCCGGTGGGCGCCTCCCTGAAGCGCGCGTTCGCGACGATGCTCCAGCACGACGCGGGGTGGATCGCCGTCCTGGAGGAGGACGGCGCGGGCGCGGACGGCGGGACCACCGGCGGCACGGCGTCCAGGAACGGCGGGGCGGGCCGCCCCGGCCGCTTCCTGGGGGTGCTCACCCCGGCCCGGCTGCACGAGGCGCTGCGGCGGTCCACGGCCGCCGAGCCGCTGGCGGTGGACCGGGCGTCCGTGGCGGTCGAGACGGTCCCCGGCCCCGGGCGCTGACCGGCCACCGGCCCGGACGGCGCCCCGTCCGTCCGCGCGGGTCCGTCACCCAACGCCCCGGATCGTCACCCGTCCGGGGGAACGGCACCGCCCGGGCGGGCCTACGCTGGAAACATGAAGCACCTCCAGGACCGCGGACGGGTCGCCGGACTGCCCGACTGGGACCGCTGCGCGGTCATGGGCGTCGTCAACGTCACCCCCGACTCCTTCTCCGACGGGGGCCGGTGGTTCGACACCACGACCGCCGTCAAACACGGCCTCGACCTGATCGCCCGGGGCGCCGACCTCGTCGACGTCGGCGGCGAGTCCACCCGCCCCGGGGCGGCACGGGTCGACGAGGACGAGGAACTGCGCCGGGTCGTCCCCGTGGTGCGCCAGCTGGTCGCAGAGGGCGCCACGGTCTCCGTGGACACCATGCGCGCCTCCGTCGCCGAGGCGGCGCTCACCGCGGGCGCCGCGCTCGTCAACGACGTCAGCGGCGGACTCGCGGACCCCGCGATGGTCCCCGTGGTCGCCGCCGCGGGCGCCCCCTTCGTGGTGATGCACTGGCGCGGCTTCCTGGAGGGCCCCGCCGTCCGGGGCGTCTACGCCGACGTGGTCACCGAGGTGGTGGACGAACTGCGCGCGCGGGTGGACGCCGTCCTGGCCGGGGGCATCGCCCCGGACCGGATCGTCGTCGACCCGGGCCTCGGCTTCTCCAAGGACGCCGACCACGACCTGGCGCTGCTCGCCCGCCTCGACCGGCTGCGCGCCCTCGGCCACCCGGTGCTGGTCGCCGCCTCCCGCAAGCGCTTCCTCGGCCGGGTCCTCGCCGGGGACGGCGGCGCCCCGCCGCCCGCCCGGGAACGGGACGCCGCGACGGCCGCCGTCTCCGCGATCGCCGCGCACACCGGCGCCTGGGCCGTCCGGGTCCACGAGGTGCACGCCAGCGCCGACGCCGTCCGGGTGGCCCGCGCCGTCGAGGGCGCGCGATGAGCCCCACCAGGAACCTCGGCGCCGCGGGAGCGCCCGAGGGCCCCCGCCGTCCCGACGGCTCCCGCCCCGACGCCCCCACCCCGGCCGAACGGGCGCGCCGGGAGCGGGACGAGGTCGAACGCGTCCACGCGGGCTACTACGAGGCGCTGGAGAACGGCGACTTCGGCGCCCTGTCCGACCTCTGGCTCGACGAGCGGGACCTGGCCGGACCGGCGCCCGTCATCACCTGCGTCCATCCGGGGTGGCCGCTGCTCAGCGGACGCGGCGAGGTGCTGCGGTCCTACGCGCTGATCCTGGCGAACACCTCGTACATCCAGTTCTTCCTCACCGACGTCGAGGTCTCCGTGCACGGCGGCACCGCCCTGGTGACCTGCACGGAGAACATCCTCAGCGGCGGCCCCGACCCGGACGGCGACGGTCCCGGCCCCCTCGTCGGGGAGCTGGCGGTCGCCACCAACCTGTTCCTGCGCACCCCGCAGGGCTGGCGGCTCTGGTCGCACCACGCCTCGCCGGTGCTGGCGGAGGGCGGCGGGGGAGCCGACGGCGCCCCCGACGAGGACGGCGACCCGGCCGGCGAACCGGGCGGGTCACCCGCCTGACCCCGGCGGCAGCGGCGGACGGGGGCCTCGCGCACCCCGCGACCGGGGAGTGTCGGCGGGCCCGGGTAGCCTCGATCGAGGCCACCGCGGCCGGGCCCCCGGGGCACCGGCCGCAGCAACCGACGACTGGAGGATGGGCGTGGATCGTGTCGCACTGCGCGGCCTGAGGGCCCGGGGACACCACGGGGTGTTCCCCCGCGAACGCGAGGAGGGCCAGACCTTCCTGGTGGACGTCGTCCTGGGCCTCGACACCCGCCCGGCGGCGGCCGGCGACGACCTGGAGAAGACCGTCCACTACGGCATCGTCGCCGAGGAGGTCGTCGCCATCGTCGAGGGCGAGCCGGTCAACCTGGTCGAGACGCTCGCCGAGCGCATCGCCACCGCCTGTCTGCGCCACGAGGCCGTCCAGGAGGTCGAGGTGTGCGTCCACAAGCCGGACGCGCCGATCACCGTCCCGTTCGACGACGTCACCGTCACCATCACCCGGAGCCGCGGATGACCTCCCGTCCCGAGGAGTCCCGCGCCGACGCGTCCCGTCCCGGCGGGGCCGGGCCCGATCCCACGGTCCAGCCGGTGCCCGCCGAGGTCACCGAGCGGGTCGACGCCGCCGACACCACCCTCAGCAACCCCCGGCTCGCGGTGCTCTCCCTCGGCGGCAACCTGGGCAACCGGCTGGAGAACCTCCAGGGGGCCGTGGACGCCCTGGAGGACACCCCCGGGCTGCGGGTCACCGCCGTCTCCCCCGTCTACGAGACGGAGCCCTGGGGCGTCGAGCCCGGCTCCCAGCCCTCGTACTTCAACGCCGTCGCCGTCGTGCGGACCACCCTGCCGCCCGACTCGCTGCTGGAGCGGGCCCAGGCCGTGGAGGAGGCGTTCGAGCGGGTCCGCGAGGAGCGCTGGGGCCCGCGCACCCTCGACGTCGACATCGTCGCCTACGCCGACACCGTCTCCGACGACCCCCGGCTCACCCTCCCCCACCCCCGCGCCCACCAGCGCGCCTTCGTCCTGGTGCCCTGGCACGACGTGGACCCCGCCGCCGAGCTGCCCGGGCACGGGACGGTCGCGGCGCTGCTCGCGGAGGTCCCCCGGGAGGGCGTCACCCTCCGCGCCGACCTGGAACTCCGGCTGCCCGAGTAGTCGTTAAGGTCGGACAGAAGCGCCACGCGCCGGGCGGCCCGACGACCGCCCGGCCCGGCGCGCCGGACACCGGAGCGACGCCCGCCCCGACCGCCGTACCGAAGGGACGACGTGAATCAGCTGCGCATCAGGACCCTGCTCGGTCTCTTCCTCGGAGCCGGAGTGGTGTCCTGGGCGGGAGCCCGCCTCTGGGACTCCATCGGCACCCTGCCCGGTGTGCCGCTGGCCGCGCCCATCGTGCTCGCGGCCATCGCGGTGGTCCTCACCGCCACCGCCCTGTCCCTGCGCTCCCGGCTGCGCGCCCAGCGCGACCGGGAGCCCGGGGCGAAGGGCGTCGATCCGCTGATGGCCGCCCGGGCCCTGGTCTTCGGACAGGCCAGCGCGCTGGTCGCGGCCCTGATCTCCGGGGTGTACGGCGGCGTCGGGGTCTTCCTGCTGGGCTCCCTGGACGTCCCCGCCCGGCGCGACCAGGCCGTCTACGCCGGGTTCTCCGTCGCCGCCGGGATCGCGGTGATAGCGGCCGCGCTGTTCCTGGAGCGGATCTGCAAGCTCCCCGAGGACGACGACACCCCGCACCCGCCGGGCACCGAGGCGCGCGGCGTCTGACCCACGGCGCGACGCGCCACCCGTACGACACGACCGTGCGGCGGACCCGGGAAGGGCCCGCCGCACGGTCGTCCCGCCCTCAGCGGGTCGGCTCGGAGGAGCGGCGTCCCGGCGTATCGACCGGAACAGCCGAAGCAGCCGAAGCGAACGGATCAGCCGGAACGAACCGATCAGCGCGCCAGGATCAGGCTCATCGCCTCGGCGCGGGTGGTGGCGTTCCGCAGATGGCCGCGGACGGCGGAGGTCGTCGTCTTGGCGCCCGGCTTGCGGATGCCCCGCACCGACATGCACATGTGCTCGGCCTCGATCACCACGATCGCGCCCCGGGCCTCCAGGATGCGCATCAGGGAGTCCGCGACCTGGGTGGTCAGCCGCTCCTGCACCTGGGGGCGGCGGGCGTAGACCTCGACCAGCCGGGCCAGCTTCGACAGCCCGGTGATCTTGCCGGACTCGGCGGGGATGTACCCGATGTGGGCGACCCCGTGGAACGGCAGCAGATGGTGCTCGCAGAGGCTGACGATCTCGATGTCCTTCACCAGGACCATCTCGTCGTGCCCCAGGTCGAACGTGGTCGTCAGCACGTCCTCGGGCCGCTGCCGCAGCCCCGCCAGGATCTCCTTGTAGGCGCGGGCGACCCGGGCCGGGGTGTCCCGCAGGCCCTCGCGGTCCGGGTCCTCCCCGACGGCGAGCAGCAGCTCCCGGACGGCGGCCTCGGCGCGCTTCGCGTCGAACTCGCCTATCGTGCCCTCGCCGTCCAGCGTCACCGGGTCGGTCATGGTCTGCCTCGTTCCTTAGCCGTACGGACGTGTCAGCCGTACCGACGTGTACATGCGGGTACGTGCGAGGCACACGGATATGCCGCGCCCCCCAAGACTAACGAGAGGAGCGCGGCGCGCATTCCGTGACCGGAGCCACCCCGGCCCGCCCCGGAAACGGCCGTGACCGGGGCCGATGGGCCCCGGTCACGGGTCGAACGGGTGGGCGCGTCGGCGCCCGGAACCGTCAGCTGTCGGCGGCGCCGTCCTCGCGGGGCGAGGGGGCCTCCACCGGGGCGGCCGGGGCCGCGTCCTTCTTGGTGGTCAGCGACGGGGTCGCCGCGCCGTTCGTCAGCGACAGCTCCTTGGGGGAGAGCACCGGCGGACGCGTCGAGGGCGTGCGCCGCGAGGAGCCCGTCCACGCCGGACGCGCCGGACGCTTGACGATGGTGGCGAAGACCTCGGCGATCTCCTCCTTGCCCAGGGTCTCCTTCTCCAGCAGCTGGAGCACCAGGTTGTCGAGGATGTCGCGGTTCTCGACCAGGATCTCCCAGGCCTCGTTGTGCGCGTTCTCGATGAGCTTCTTGACCTCTTCGTCGACGAGCGCGGCGACCTCTTCCGAGTAGTCGCGCTGGTGCGCCATCTCCCGGCCGAGGAACGGCTCGGTGTTGTCGCCGCCGAACTTGATCGCGCCGAGCCGCTCGGTCATGCCGTACTGCGTGACCATCGCGCGGGCGGTGGTCGTGGCCTTCTCGATGTCGTTCGCGGCGCCGGTCGTCGGGTCGTGGAAGACCAGCTCCTCCGCCGCGCGCCCGCCCAGCATGTACGCGAGCTGGTCGAGCATCTCGTTGCGCGTGGTGGAGTACTTGTCCTCCTCGGGGAGGACCATGGTGTAGCCGAGGGCCCGGCCCCGGGACAGGATCGTGATCTTGTGGACCGGGTCGGAGTTCGGGGAGGCCGCCGCGACCAGGGCGTGTCCGCCCTCGTGGTACGCGGTGATCTTCTTCTCCTTGTCCGACATGATCCGGGTCCGCTTCTGCGGGCCCGCCACGACGCGGTCGATGGCCTCGTCCAGCATGTGGTTGTCGATCAGCTTCTTGTCGCTGCGCGCGGTGAGCAGGGCGGCCTCGTTGAGGACGTTGCTCAGGTCCGCGCCGGTGAAGCCGGGGGTGCGGCGGGCGACGGCGGCGAGGTCGACGTCCGGCGCGACGGGCTTGCCCTTCTGGTGGACCTTGAGGATCTCCAGACGGCCCTGCATGTCGGGGCGGTCGACGGCGATCTGCCGGTCGAAGCGGCCCGGACGCAGCAGCGCCGGGTCCAGGATGTCGGGCCGGTTGGTGGCGGCGATCAGGATGACGCCGCCCTTCACGTCGAAGCCGTCCATCTCCACCAGGAGCTGGTTCAGCGTCTGCTCGCGCTCGTCGTGGCCGCCGCCGAGACCGGCGCCGCGGTGCCTGCCGACCGCGTCGATCTCGTCGACGAAGACGATCGCCGGGGCGTTCGCCTTGGCCTGCTCGAAGAGGTCGCGCACCCGGGAGGCGCCGACGCCGACGAACATCTCGACGAAGTCGGAACCGGAGATCGAGTAGAACGGCACCCCGGCCTCGCCCGCGACGGCGCGCGCCAGGAGCGTCTTGCCCGTTCCGGGGGGACCGTAGAGCAGCACGCCCTTGGGGATCTTGGCGCCGACGGCCTGGAACTTCGCGGGCTCCTGGAGGAACTCCTTGATCTCGTGGAGCTCCTCGACGGCCTCGTCGGAACCGGCCACGTCGGCGAAGGTCGTCTTCGGGGTGTCCTTGGTGATGAGCTTGGCCTTCGACTTCCCGAAGTTCATCACCCGGGAGCCGCCGCCCTGCATCTGGTTCATCAGGAACAGGAAGACCACGACGATCAGGACGAAGGGCAGCAGGGAGAGCAGGATGCCGACGAAGGGGTTGTCCTTCGAGGGCGAGACGGTGTAGCCGTCGGGGATCTGCTTGTCCTGGTACTTGGCCTGGAGGTCGGCGGCGAGGTCGGCGCCCTGGTCACCGATGTAGCTGGCCTGGACCTTGGTCTGGCCCTCGACCTTCTGGCCGTCCTTCAGGGTGATCTTGATCGTCTGGGAGTTGCCCGTGGTGAGCTGGGCAGACTTCACCTGGTTGTTGCTGATGGCCTGGATGACCTGGCCGGTGTCCACCGTCTTGTAGCCGCCGGACGAGCCGACGACCTGCATCAACACGACCACGGCGAGGACGGCCAGCACGATCCACATCACGGGCCCACGGAAGTATCGCTTCACGTCCATCCATACGGAGCGGTGCCGCCCCGTCCCTCCTGCCATAGTGAGTTTGATAAAGACTGTTCTTCGGACGGTACCCCAGCATTGTCACCCGAAGCCGCAGCGTGCTGGTGCCAAATCCCCGGCGTTACCGCCTCCGTTTGCTCCAACGGCGGGAACGCCCCGGGGGTTCCCGGGGCTTCGCCCGTACGGTCCCGGGGCGGGGCCCCGGCACCGTACGGGGACGGGCGTCCGGCCCCGGGCGGACCCGGGGGACGGCTCCCGTCGCGGGTCAGCCGCCGTAGACGTGGGGCGCGAGCGTCCCCACGAACGGCAGGTTGCGGTACTTCTCCGCGTAGTCGAGGCCGTAGCCCACGACGAACTCGTTGGGGATGTCGAAGCCGACCCACTCGACGTCGATCGCGACCTTCGCGGCCTCCGGCTTGCGCAGCAGCGTGCACACCTTGAGGGACGCGGGCTCGCGGGAGCCGAGGTTGGAGATCAGCCAGGACAGGGTCAGTCCGGAGTCGATGATGTCCTCGACGATCAGGACGTGCTTGCCCTTGATGTCGGTGTCGAGGTCCTTGAGGATGCGCACCACCCCGGAGGACTGGGTGCCCGCGCCGTACGAGGACACCGCCATCCAGTCCATCGTGACGGGGGTGGACAGCGCGCGCGCCAGGTCCGCCATCACCATCACGGCGCCCTTGAGGACGCCGACGATGAGAAGGTCCTTGCCCGCGTACTCCGCGTCGATCTTCGCGGCCAGCTCCGCCAGCTTCGCGTCGATCTCTTCCTTGGTGATGAGCACCGACTGGAGGTCGGTGCCCATGTCTTTCGCGTCCACCCGCATCACTTTCGGTCGTCCGGGCCACCGGGCCCGTGCGGGTCCCGGCTCAGCTCTGCCGGATCACCAGTCTGCCACCCTGGCGCTGGGCCACGACCCGGCCGGGCAGATTGATGGCCCCCTGCCCCCGCCAACCGGTGATCAGCCGGTCGACCTCCTCGATGTGCCGGGCGAAGAGCGAACCCGCGGGAGCGCCCGCGTCGATGGCCGCGCGCCGCAGCACCCGGCGGCGCACCGCGGGCGGCAGCGCGTACAGCTTGGCGCACTCCAGGAGTCCGGCCGGGTCGCGGACCGCGCTGTCGGCGCGGGCGGCCCAGGCGTCCAGGGCGTCGGCGTCGTCGCGGGAGAGCTGGGCCGTCCGGGCGAGGGCCTCGACGACGCCCTTGCCGAGCGCCTTCTCCAGCGCGGGCAGCCCCTCGTGGCGCAGCCGGGAGCGGGTGTAGGCGGGGTCGGTGTTGTGGGGGTCGTCCCACACCGGAAGGTGCTGGACGAGGCACGCCTTGCGGGCGGTCTGCCGGTCGAGGGCGAGGAACGGGCGACGGTAGCGGCCGTCCTCGCCGGAGACGGCGGCCATCCCGGACAGCGAGCGGATGCCGGAGCCCCGGGCGAGGCCCAGCAGCACCGTCTCGGCCTGGTCGTCGCGGGTGTGGCCGAGCAGGACGGCGGCGGCGCCGTGGCGCTCGGCGGCGGCGTCCAGGGCGGCGTAGCGGGCGTCCCGGGCGGCGGCCTCGGGGCCGCCCTCCCGGCCGACGGTCACGCTGACGGACTCGACGGGGTCGAGGCCGAGGGCGGTGAGCCGGGCGGCCACCTCGGCGGCCCGGGCGGTGGAGCCGGGCTGGAGCCCGTGGTCGACGGTGACGGCGCCCGCGCGGACCCCGAGCCGGGGGGCCTCGAAGGCGAGCGCGGAGGCGAGCGCCATGGAGTCGGCGCCGCCGGAGCAGGCGACCAGGACCAGGAGGGGGGGCGCTTCGGCGCCCGGGGAGGGCGTGAGCGCGGGAGCAGGCCCGGGCGCGGGGGTCGTCCGGGGGGCGCCCGGCGCGCGCTGGGGGGCGCGGGGCGGGGGCGTACTGGCCGGGGGGCGCGGATCGTGTTCGGTGAGCAGGTCGTGGAGGACGCGGCGGACCGCCAGGCGTATCGCCGCGACCGCAGGATGGGGACCCATGTCCGGTTCCCTTCGTGAAAAGTTCGGGGGGCGGGGAGCGCCCGTCCCGGGGGTCCGGGGGCGCGCCCGTGATCGTGGTGCCGTTCGGGCCCCTGACGACCGGGACGGGTCGCTGTCGCGCCGCGCACCCGGTCACTCAGGGTGTGTCGATGGTGACAGAGCCGAGTCGTTCCCCGAGCATTGCACGCCTGTCCGGGACCCACGGTCCCTCGGACGGGTGATTGCGAGGGCGTCGCCCTGCCGTCGCCCGCCCGGGGTTCACGCCTCCGCCCTGCCGTGCACCCGGGCGATCCAGTCCGCCGGTTTACCGATCTCCGCCTTGGTGGGCAGGGTGTTCGGGGAGGTCCACGCACGGTTGAAGCCGTCCATCCCGACCTCCTCCACCACCGCGCGCACGAAGCGTTCGCCGTCGCGGTACTGACGCAGCTTGGCGTCGAGGCCCAGCAACTTGCGCAGCGCCTGGTCCAGTCGGGAGGCGCCCTTGGCCCGGCGCTGCTGGAACTTCTCCCGGATCTCCGCCACCGACGGCACCACGGCCGGGCCGACCCCGTCCATCACGTAGTCGGCGTGGCCCTCCAGCAGCGACATCACCGCCGTCAGCCGTCCCAGCACCTCGCGCTGCGCCGGGGTCTGCACCAGTTCGACGAGCGAGCGCCCGCCGTCGTTCTCCTCGCCCTCCGGGCGGCCCCCGGCGAGCGACTGCGCCGCCTCCCTGATCCGCTCCAGGAACGTCATCGGGTCGACGTCGGTCTCCGCCAGGAACGTCTGGATCTCGCCCTCCAGATGGTCCCGCAGCCAGGGGACGGCGGTGAACTGGGTGCGGTGGGTCTCCTCGTGGAGGCAGACCCAGAGCCGGAAGTCGCGCGGGTTCACGTCCAGCTCGCGCTCCACGTGGACGATGTTCGGCGCGACCAGCAGCAGTCGGCCGCCGCCGTTCGCCCCGGCAGGGAGGTCCCGGGTGGCGGGGGCGAAGGTCTCGTACTGGCCGAGCACCCGGGAGGAGAGGAAGGACAGCAGCATCCCCAGCTCCACGCCGGTGACCTTGCCGCCGACGGCGCCCAGTACGGCACCGCCCGGGGTGCCGCCCCGGCGGTCCTGCATCTTCTCCAGCAGGGGCTTGAGGATCTCGCGGAACCCGGCGACGTTCGCCCGGACCCAGCCCGGGCGGTCCACCACCAGGACGGGGGTGTCGTGCCCGGCCGGGGCGTCGGGGTCGCCCATCCGGGTGTAGCCCCGGACGTGCTCCTCCGACGCCTTGGCGTGCGCGCGGAGTTCCGCGACGATCGCCCGGGCCTCGTCGCGGGTGACCTCGGGGCCCGGCCTCACCAGGCGGGTCGCGGTCGCCACCGCGAGGTTCCAGTCGACCATCTCCGCACCACCGATGCTCGTCATGCGTCAACCGTACGGGAACGGGGCGGGGTCCCGTGCGGGTGCGCCCTGGCCGTTCACGCCGTTCCCCGCGCCCCTTCCGGGTGCGCGTCCTGGCCGGGGGGCGCTGTCCTGCGCGGGTGCGCTGTGGGTACTCGCGCAGTTCCCCGCGCCCCTATTGGGTGCGTCCCGGCTGGGGAGCGTTGTCCTGTGCGGGTGCGCTGTGGTTGTTCGCGCAGTTCCCCGCGCCCCTGATCGGGTGCGTCCTGGCTGGGGGGCGTTGTTCCGCGCGGGTGCGTTGGGGTCCTTCGCGCAGTTCCCCGCGCCCCTATCGGGCACGTCCCGGCTGGGGGGGGCGTTGTCCTGTGCGGGTGCGCTGTGGTTGTTCGCGCAGTTCCCCGCGCCCCTGATCGGGTGCGCCCTGGCTGGGGGACGTTGTTCCGCGCGGGTGCGTTGGGGGCTTCCGGCGGGCTCGGGTCGTGGTCAGTTGCTCGCGCCGTTCCCCGCGCCCCTGACGGGGCGGCCTTGGCGCTCGTCGGGGGCGCCATAGGGGCGCGGGGAACTGCGCGAGCGGCCCGCCACGGTCCGCGGCCGACAACGGCGACGCGGGAGCGAACCCGTCCCAGCCAGAGCGCACCGTCAGGGGCGCGGGGAACTGCGCGGGTGGCCACGGCGGGCCCGCAGCCGAAGACGAACCGTAGGAGGCAGCCCCGGAAGGGGCGCGAGGAACGGCGCGGACAACCACAGCGCACCCGCACGGGACAACGCACCCTGGGCTGGACGCACCCGGATAGGGGCGCGGGGAACTGCGCGAACAACCACAGCGCACCCGCACGGGACAACGCTCCCTGGCCGGGACGCACCCGATCAGGGGCGCGGGGAACTGCGCGAAGGGCCACAGCGCACCCGCGCAGGGCAGCGCACCCCGGCCTGGACGCACCCGGAAGGGGCGCGGGGAACTGTGCGAGCACCCCGGCGGACCCGGGCGGTGCGGCCGGGGTGCGGGGCGAGGGCCTCAGGGGGCCCGGTGGAGCGGGGCGCCGGAGGGGTCAGGCGCAGCCGCAGGCGGCGAGCGTCGCGGCCATGCGGTCGAGGCGCCCCTGGGCCACCGCGGGGTCCGTCGGCGGGCCGTCCGACAGGAACGCGAACGCGAGCAGCCGCCCGTCCCGGTCGACGACGGTCCCGGCGAGCGCGTGGACCCCCGTCAACGTGCCGGTCTTGGCCCGGACGAACCCCGTGGCCGCCTCGCCGGAACCGGAGGAGTAACGATTTCTCAGGGTTCCGGTGAACCCGGCGACCGGCAGCCCGGTGAGGGCCGGCCTCAGCGCCGGACGGTCCGCCCGCGCGGCGGCGGCGAGCAGCGCGGTGAGCGTCGCGGGCGGCAACCGGTCGGCCCGGTCCAGCCCGCTGCCGTCGGCGAACCGCGCCCCGCCCAGCGGCACCCCCACCTCGCCCAGCCGCCGCTTCACCGCGGCCTCCGCGCCCCGGAAGCCCGCGTCCTCCCCGGACGCCAGCGCCACCTGCCGCGCCAGCGCCTCCGCGAGGTCGTTGTCGCTGTGCGTCAGCATCCGCTCCACCAGGACGCCCACCGGCGGGGAGCTGACGGCGGCCACCTCCCGGGCGGCCGGTGCGGCCTTCGTCCCGCCGGGCGCGCCGACCACCTCGACGCCCCGGTCGGCGAGCAGTCCGGCGAACCGGTCGGCGGCGTCCCGGGCGGGCCGCTCGGAGCGGGGCGCGGGTCCGCTGGAGGAACCGTCGAGGCGGCCCTCGTCCACCATCAGGGCGGTGACGGTCGCGATGTTGTCGTTGCGCCCGATGGGGTGAACCGGGGGCCCTGAGTAGAGGGAGGTGTCGTACCCGAGCCGCACCTTCCGGTCGCCGCTCCGCTCCAGCGCCGCGGCGGTGCGCTTCGCGAGGTCGCGCAGCGAGGCGTTGCCCCGGGCGTCCTTCCGGGCGGTGAGGGTGGGGTCGCCGCCGCCGACCAGGACGAGGCGGGCGGGCTTCCCCCCGGAGGCGGGTTCGAGGACGGTCCGGGTGGTGATCTGGTGGCCGGGGCCGGGCGCGGTCAGCGCGGCGACGGCGGTGGCGACCTTGGTGGTGGAGGCGGGCGTCAGGGCCTTGCCGGGGTCGTGCCCCCAGAGCCGTTCGCCGGTCGCCACGTCCACCACGGAGACCCCGGTACGGGTTCCGGGAGGCGCCTCGGCGACCAGCGGCCCCAACCGCTCGCCGAGGGCCGCGCCGCGCGGCGGCGCCTTCGCGGTCCCGGTGGTGCCCAGCGCGTCGAGGACCGCAGGGGCGTGCGGCGCCTTTCCGGGCGCCCGGGCGCCCGCGCCCCCTCCCGGGGCTTCGTGATGTGCGCCACCCCCGTCCCGGAGGGCGGCGGCCCGCTCGCGTTCGGCCCTACGCTGGCCCGATGCGTCCCAGGGGCCCGCGACGGCCAGGGACCCGGCCGCCAGCGCCAGACCGGTCACCGCGGCCACCGCCGTGACCTGCCAGGTCCTGAGGCCCACCGGCCGCAGCGCGCGCAGTCCGGCGAGCGCTGCCTTCCGGCGCTCCGCGAGTCCCCCGGTGAACGGCGACGACTCCGGCTCCGGCAGCTCAGGCACGACCGACCAGCCCCTTTCGCGATCACACACTTGCGTGAGGGACACTTAATCACTGCGTCTCGCCGGGGGTACGACTCCCGGTGGACCCCGCCCGCCATCCGGGCGGGGACGGGGGGCCGTACGGCGGTAGCCGACCCGGGGCGCCACCGTGCGGGACCACCTCCGGGTGATCCGCGCGGGCGATGCGGCGTACACCCACAATATGTGCTGATCATGGAGGAGCCACCGGTGGAGTTCGACGTCACGATCGAGATTCCCAAGGGTTCGCGCAACAAGTACGAGGTGGACCACGAGACCGGGCGCATCCGTCTCGACCGTCGGCTTTTCACGTCGACGAGCTACCCGGCGGACTACGGGTTCGTGGAGAACACGCTCGGCGAGGACGGCGACCCGCTGGACGCCCTCGTCATCCTGGACGAGCCGACCTTCCCGGGCTGCCTGATCCGCTGCCGCGCGATCGGCATGTTCCGGATGACCGACGAGGCGGGCGGCGACGACAAGCTGCTCTGCGTCCCCGCGTCGGACCCGCGCGTGGAGCACCTGCGGGACATCCACCACGTCTCCGAGTTCGACCGCCTGGAGATCCAGCACTTCTTCGAGGTCTACAAGGACCTGGAGCCGGGCAAGTCGGTCGAGGGCGCCGACTGGGTGGGCCGCACCGACGCCGAGGCCGAGATCGAGCGTTCCTACACGCGCTTCAAGGAGCAGGGCGGCCACTGACGGCCCCACCCGCTCGTCAGCGGGCCGTGCGCTCCCGGACATCCGGGGCGCACGGCCCGTTTCGGTGTGGGCACGCATACTGAGCGTGGGGACGACCCCCGGCGCCCGCCGGGTCTCGCGCGCCCCTGTCGTGGGTACGCGCCCCCCGACGCGGTACGGACCCCGGGCCCCGGGCACACCTCCGGCCCGCGATGGGACGGGAGTGACGGGTGGGGCGGTCACCGAGCAGACGGAACGGGGCAGGGCCAGCAGGACCAGCAAGACCTGTAGGGCGGGTAGGGCCGGGTAGGCGGATGGGAAGGGCGGCGGGGAACGGCGCCGAGCGGAGAGGGGCACGGTGAGCGAGCGGAGCACCCCGGGCGGGCACGACGCCCCGGAACCGGTGCGGCCGGACGACGCCGCGCCCGTACCCGACGGCTCCGGAACCGTGCCGGAGGACGGCTCCGGGCCCGTTCCCGGCCACACCGGACCCGAACCCGTACCGGACGGACCCGAACCCGTACCGGACGGCTCAGGGCCTCTACCGGACGGCTCCGGCCCCCTGCCCGGCTACACCGCGCCCGTGCCCGTCGACGCCAAGCCGGTGTCCGACGAGGCGCACAGCGCCTTCAGCGCGCCGCCCGGGCTCGCGGCGCCCCCGGCGGGGGACGAGGACTCCCAGACGACGTCCGAGTTCGCGGTCCCGGAGGGCGTGCCCGAGCCGCCCGCCGCCGGAGAACCGGAGGGCTCGGCGTTCAGTCCGCCGCGCACGTACAGCGCCCGCAGCGCGCCGCCCGCCTTCACCCCCGCCGGGGGGACGCCCCGGACCGAGCTGTCCGAGGTCCCCTGGCAGGACCGGATGCGGACCATGCTGCGGATGCCGGTCACCGAGCGGCCCGCGCCGGAGGCGGTGCAGCGCCACGAGGACGACGCCGGACCCGCCGTGCCCCGAGTGCTCGACCTGACCCTGCGCATCGGGGAACTGCTGCTGGCGGGCGGCGAGGGCGCCGAGGACGTGGAGGCCGCGATGTTCGCGGTCTGCCACGCGTACGGGCTCGACCGCTGCGAGCCGACCGTCACGTTCACCCTGCTGTCCATCTCGCACCAGCCCTCGCTGGTGGAGGACCCGGTGACGGCGTCCCGCACGGTCCGCAGGCGCGGCACCGACTACACCCGGCTGGCCGCCGTGTACCGGCTGGTCGACGACATCAACGACCCCGGGCACGAGGTGTCCCTGGAAGAGGCGTACCGACGGCTCGCGGAGATCCGCCGCAACCGCCACCCGTACCCCGGGTGGGTGCTGACGGCCGCCAGCGGACTGCTCGCGGGCGCGGCGTCGGTGCTGGTCGGCGGCGATCTGATCGTGTTCGTGGCGGCGGCGGTCGGCGCGATGCTCGGGGACCGGCTGGCCTGGCTGTGCGCGGGGCGCGGGCTGCCGGAGTTCTACCAGTTCATCGTCGCGGCGACGCCGCCCGCCGCGATCGGGGTGGCGCTGACCCTGGCCCACGCGGACGTCCGGGCCTCGGCGGTGATCACCGGCGGGCTGTTCGCGCTGCTGCCCGGACGGGCGCTGGTCGCGGGCGTCCAGGACGGGCTGACCGGCTTCTACATCACGGCGGCGGCCCGGCTGCTGGAGGTCATGTACTTCTTCGTCGGCATCGTCACGGGCGTGCTGCTGGTCCTGTACTTCGGGGTGCGGCTGGGCGCCGAGCTGAACCCGGACGCGGCGCTGCTCGTCATCGAGCGGCCGCTGTGGCAGACCCTGGCGTCCATGACGCTGACGCTGGCGTTCGCCGTGCTGTTGCAGCAGGAGCGGTCGACCGTGCTCGCGGTGACGCTCAACGGGGGCGTCGCCTGGGTGACGTACGGGGCGCTGCACTACGCGGGCGGGCTCTCCCCGGTGGCGTCCACGGCGGTCGCGGCGGGGCTGGTGGGGCTCTTCGGACAGTTGCTGTCGCGGTACCGGTACGCCTCGGCGCTGCCGTACGTGACGGCCGCGATCGGACCGCTGCTGCCGGGTTCCGCGACCTACTTCGGGCTGCTGGGCATCGCGCAGAACGAGCTGGACGCGGGGCTGGTGTCGCTCACCAAGGCGGCGGCGCTGGCCATCGCCATCGCCATCGGGGTGAACCTCGGCTCGGAGGTGTCCCGGCTGTTCCTGCGGGTGCCGGGGGCGGCGTCGGGACGGCGCCGGGCCGCCAAGCGGACCCGGGGGTTCTAGGCCGCCTCTTGAGAGGCGGCCCGGGCCCGGGTCCGGGAGGGCGCCGGGCCGGGGGTCAGCGGTTGGCGTGACGGCCCTGAGGGGTGGGGTCCTCCGGGTGATCGGGGCGGCCGGGGCCGTCGGGGTGCTCCAGGGGCGCCGTCGGCGTCGCCGTCGTGGTCCCGGCCGCCGCGTTCCGGCGGGAGCGGGACCGGGCGCGCAGGAACTCGACCGCGATCGGGACGACCGACAGCAGCACGATCCCGATCAGCATGGCCTCGATGTTGTCCCGGACCAGCTGGTGCCGTCCCAGCCAGGCGCCCAGCAGGGTGACCCCGGCGCCCCACAGGACGCCGCCGAGGACGTTGAAGGTGATGAACGAGCGGTACCGCATCCCGCTGACGCCCGCGACGATCGGCGTGAACGTCCGCACGATGGGCACGAACCGGGCCAGGACCAGCGACTTGGGGCCGTGCTTCTCGAAGAACTCGTGCGCCTTGAGGACGTTCTCCTGTTTGAAGAAGCGGGAGTCCGGCCGGTTGAAGAGCGCGGGGCCCACCTTCTTGCCGAACAGGTAGCCCACCTGGTCGCCCACGATCGCCGCGACGCAGATCAGGAGGCAGACCAGCCACAGGTCCATGGTGAGCGCCCCGGTGGTGACCAGGAGGCCCGTGGTGAACAGCAGGGAGTCCCCCGGCAGGAAGAAGCCGAAGAAGAGGCCCGACTCGGCGAAGACGATGATCAGCAGCCCGTAGACGCCGAACTCGTTGAGCAGGAAGTCCGGGTCCAGCCAGCTGGGTCCGAGAGCGAGCGTCGTCACGGTCTCGTGCTCCTGAGGGTGAGGGAGGGGGGCGGACGGGCGCGGTGCGGACCTCCGGTGCCGGTCCCACCGCGGTGCGCCCGGGTTGTCAACGCGGGACGGGCCCCTGACGTTTCGCGGCTCGCCGAAGTCCCCTGGGGGAGTCTGACGACACCCCCTAGGATGCGCCCCGCGCCCGCCGGGGCAAAGCTGTGCGTAGGGATCAGGACAGAGGAGGAGCGCGGGATGGGCATCGAGGAGTACGGGGGCGGGCTGGACGCCGGATCGGACGTCCTGGTCGTCACGACGAACGACGTGCCGGGCTACCGGGTGGACCGGGTGATCGGGGAGGTCTTCGGCCTCACCGTGCGCTCGCGGCACCTGGGCAGCCAGATCGGCGCCGGGCTGAAGTCGATGATCGGCGGCGAGCTGAAGGGGCTCACCAAGACCCTGGTGGAGACCCGCAACCAGGCGATGGAGCGACTGGTCGAACAGGCCCGCGTCCGGGGTGCCAACGCGGTCCTGATGTTCCGCTTCGACGTGACGGAGGCCGCCGACGTCGGCACCGAGGTGTGCGCGTACGGCACGGCCTGTGTGATCTCCCCGTTGTGACGCGACGGGCCGCCCCAGGCGGCCCGTTCCGGTGCGCGACCGGATGGCGTCGCGGGCAGCGGTGCTGGTCAGGAGGGGTGGGTAAGGGGCGTCGCCCCTGGGCGGACGCCCCTTACCCACCCGGCCGTCCGGCGGGACGGCTCACAGGTGCCGGGTCGCGTTGGCCAGCATCGCGTCCCGCATGTAGGGGGCGAGGCCCGGTTCGATCGCCTCGTAGGTGGCGGTGAACCGCTCGTCGGCCACGTACATCTCGCCGAGCGCCGCGTGCATCTCGTAGCCGCAGGCGTAGGAGTTGTCGGAGATGAACCGGCGGTGCTCCTCGGCCACCTCTATGGCCTCCCCGGAGTCGGCCGCCACCCCCCGGACGAGCAGATCGCCCATCCGGCGGTGGATCGCGTCGAAGCCCCGGGCGACCCGGGTCCAATCCTCCTTGGTCCAGGCGCCGGTGCGGCGCCTGGACTCGCGGTAGGCGTCGGTGCCGCCCCAGCGCTCCTCGGCCTCCGCCTCGTGCGCCCCGGGGTCGAAGTCCCCGAAGACCTCGAACTTCTCCTCCGGCGTCAGGTCGATGCCCATGCTGCGTGCCTCCATGGCGGTCTCGACCGCGGCGGCCATCCGCCGCAGTCGCTCGATGCGGACGGTGAGCAGGCCGTGCTGACGCCGCAGGTGCTCGCGCGGGTCCGCGTCCGGGTCGTCCAGCAGTACGGCGATCTCGTCCAGCGGGAAGCCCAGCTCCCGGTAGAAGAGGATCTGCTGGAGCCGGTCGAGGTCCGCCTCCGTGTAGCGGCGGTGGCCCGCCGGGCTGCGTTCACCCGGTGGGAGCAGCCCGATCTCGTCGTAGTGGTGCAGGGTGCGCACGGTGACGCCGGTGAACCCGGCGACCCGGCCCACGGAGTGGCCCATGGCTCACGCCCTCCTTCCGTCCCGGGGTGCTCCGGTACGTCCTCCACGGTGCCTCCTCACGTCGCGTGAGGCGCAAGCCGGTCCTACGGTGGTCGGTGGGCCCCTCGGCGCGGCCCCCGTGGGAGGTCCCGTGGCCCACGGCCCCCCACCGCCGCCGGAGGCCGCCGTGTCCCTGCACCGAGGTGCCGACCAGTCCGCCGGGCGCTCCCTGGCGGTGAACCCGTTCTACGGCGCGGCGGACCCGGTGGGCGGGATGGTCGAGGAGCCGCCCGCGCACCGGCTGCCGGACGGTCCGATGCCGCCGATGACCGCGTACCAGCTGGTCCACGACGAGCTGATGCTCGACGGCAACGCGCGGCTGAACCTCGCCACGTTCGTCACCACCTGGATGGAGCCCCAGGCCGGGGTGCTGCTGGGCGAGTGCCGCGACAAGAACATGATCGACAAGGACGAGTACCCGCGCACCGCCGAACTGGAGCGGCGGTGCGTGGCGATGCTGGCCGATCTGTGGCACGCGCCCGACCCGGGCGCCGCCGTCGGCTGCTCGACCACCGGGTCCAGCGAGGCGTGCATGCTCGCCGGGATGGCGCTGAAGCGCCGCTGGGCGCTGCGCAACGCCGACCGCTACCCGTCCCGCGAGGCCCGTCCCAATCTGGTGATGGGCGTCAACGTGCAGGTGTGCTGGGAGAAGTTCTGCGCGTTCTGGGAGGTCGAGGCGCGGCAGGTGCCCATGGAGGGCGAGCGCTTCCACCTCGACCCGGAGGCCGCCGCCGCGCTCTGCGACGAGAACACCATCGGCGTGGTGACCGTCCTCGGCTCCACCTTCGACGGTTCCTACGAGCCGGTGGCCGGGGTGTGCGAGGCCCTGGACGCCCTCCAGGAGCGCACCGGGCTCGACGTCCCGGTGCACGTGGACGGCGCCTCCGGGGCGATGGTCGCGCCCTTCCTCGACCCGGACCTGGTCTGGGACTTCCGGCTGCCCCGGGTCTCCTCGGTCAACACCTCGGGGCACAAGTACGGGCTGGTGTACCCGGGGGTGGGCTGGGCGCTGTGGCGGTCGGCCGCCGAGCTGCCGGAGGAGCTGGTGTTCCGGGTGAACTACCTGGGCGGTGACATGCCGACGTTCGCCCTGAACTTCTCCCGTCCGGGCGCGCAGGTCGTGGCGCAGTACTACACCTTCCTGCGGCTGGGCCGGGAGGGCTACCGCGCGGTGCAGCAGTCGACCCGGAACGTGGCCCGGGGGCTCGCCGAACGGATCGACGCGCTGGGCGACTTCCGGTTGCTGACCCGGGGCGACGAGCTGCCGGTGTTCGCGTTCACCACGGCGGACGACGTCACCGCGTTCGACGTGTTCGACGTGTCGCGACGGCTGCGGGAGGGGGGCTGGCTGGTGCCCGCGTACACCTTCCCGGCCCATCGGGAGGACCTGGCGGTGCTGCGGGTGGTGTGCCGCAACGGTTTCTCGGCCGATCTGGCGGCCCTGTTCGCAGCGGACCTGGAACGGCTGCTGCCGGAGCTGCGGCGGCAGAGCGGCCCGGCGGTGACGGACCGGGCGGCGGCCACCGGGTTCCACCACTGAGGCAGCCGGCCGGGCCGCCGGGTGACCCGGTGGCCGCCCGGCGTCGCGACCGCCGCCCGCCACGGCTACCGGCCGAGCGCCCCGAACCGCCGTACCGCCAGCGGGAAGAACACCGCGAGCAGCGCCAGCGGCCAGAGCACCGCGAGCGCCCCGGCGTGGTGGGCGGCCCAGGAGGGGTCGGCCGCCCCACCGGCCGTGGCGGGCCCGCCGAACAGCTCCCGCACCGCGGTCGCCGTGGCCGAGAGCGGGTTCCACTCCACGGCGGCGCCCAGCCACGACGGCATCGACCCGGGCGTCGCGAACGCGTTGGACAGGAAGCCGAGCGGCCAGACGAGGATCTGCACGGCCTGCACCAGCTCCGGCCGCCCGGCGACCAGCGCCAGGTGGATGCCCGCCCACAGCATCGCGAACCGGAGCAGGAGCAGCAGTCCGAGGGCGGCCAGGAACTGCCCGGCCGTGCCCTGGGGCCGCCAGCCCACGGCGAGGCCGACCAGGAGCATCACCGCGAGCGCGGCCGCCGACTGGAGCATGTCCGCCGCCGAACGCCCCACCAGGACCGCCGCGTCGGCCATCGGCAGCGAGCGGAAGCGGTCGACCACCCCCTTCTCCAGGTCCCGGGTGACCGCGACCATGGTCGACTCCAGGCCGAACGCCATGGCGAGGACCAGCATCCCGGGCACCAGATAGGTCATGTAGTCGCCGGTCACCGCGCGTCCGCCGCCCACCAGGTAGCCGAACATCAGCAGCAGCATCACCGGGAAGACCAGCCCCACGACCACCTGCACCGGCCGCCGCGCCCAATGCGCCAGCTCCCGCCGGGTCATCGTCCAGCAGTCGGCCAGCACCGGCCCGATCCGGCCACCGCCCGTCGTCTTCGTCTTCGCCGTTGCCGCTGCCACTGCCACTGCCGTTGCCCCTGTGGTTCCCGTGGTCACCATCGCCGCCTCCGTCGTCGCCGTCGTGGCCTTCGTCGTCTCCGTCTCCGTCTCCGTCCGGGTGGTCATGCCGCCCCCTCCGTCAGCCGCAGGAACACCTCGTCGAGGGTGGGCCTGCGGATCGCCATGTCCTCCGCCCGGACGCCGGCCTCCTCCAGCGCGCGCACCGCGCCGGTCAGCGCGGCCATCCGGTCCTCGACCGGCACGCTCACCAGCCGCCGGTCCGGATCGGTGGACCCTCCGCCGGGCAGCAGCCGCGCCGCCGTCTCCAACTGGTCCGGGTCCCGTACGACGACGTCCAGCCGGTCGCCGCCCACGCGCGCCTTCAACTCGTCGACGGTGCCGTCGGCGATCACCCGGCCGCCGTCCACCACCGAGACCCGGTCCGCCAGCTGGTCGGCCTCCTCCAGGTACTGGGTGGTGAGCAGGACGGTGGTCCCGTCGCCGACCAGGGCGCGCACCGACGCCCACACCTCGGCCCGCCCCCGGGGGTCGAGGCCGGTGGTCGGCTCGTCCAGGAAGAGGATCCCCGGGTCGGTGATCAGGCTGGCGGCGAGGTCGAGACGGCGTCGCATCCCGCCGCTGTACCGCGTGACGGGCACCCGGCCGGTGTCCGCGAGCCCGAACCGCTCCAGCAGTCCGGTGGCGCGGGCCTTCGCGCCCCGGGCCCCGAGGCGGTGCAGCCGTCCGAACATCTCCAGGTTCTGCCGTCCGCTCAGTTCCTCGTCGAGGGCGGCGTACTGGCCGAGGAGGCCGATCTCCCGGCGGACGGCGTCCCGGGCGGTGCGCACGTCGTGTCCGGCCACCGTGACGTCGCCCTCGTCGTGCCGCAGCAGGGTGGCGAGGACGCGCACCAGGGTGGTCTTCCCCGCGCCGTTCGGGCCTAGGACCGCGTGGACGGTGCCCCGGGCGACGGTCAGGTCGACGCCGTCCAGCGCCCGCTTCGCACCGAACCGCTTCCGCGCCCCCCGCACCACGATCGCGCTTCCGCTCATGGAACCCCCTTCGCTAGTCAAGCTTGACCACTGGGACGGGGAAGGTACTTCCCGGAGGGAGGTCTAGTCAAACTTGATTACCGACTCCCTCTTTACTGGAGGCCGGGACAGAGGGAACCAGGGGCGAGAGGCGCGGGGACCGGACCGGGCCGGGCCGGGCGCCCGGGAGCGACCGGGACGGCGCTGCCGGGCGCCCGGGAGCGACCGGGACGGCGCTGCCGGGCGCCCGGGAGCCACCGGGGCGGCGCGGCCGACGTCAGCGGCGGTCCCCGGGGTGGACCTCGCCCGTGGCGTACGGGTTGACGTCGCCCTCGCCCAGGACGCCCACGTACGGTTCGCCCTCGCCCGCGAAGACGTAGGCCCCGCCTTCGAGGCGTTCGATGAGCCCCCGGGTCCACTCCGCCCCGGCGTCCGCCGAGTGGAGCCAGAAGTTCATGATCTCCCCGATGTGCTGGAACTGGCCGGGGCCCTTCTCGGGCTCGTAGTACTCCAGGACGGAGGACCGCCACCGTTCGATCGACTCGATCCGCCGCCGGAGCAGGGCCACGGCCTCGTCCCGGGACAGGTCCACGATCAGGCCGAGCGCCGCCGACAGGACGTCCGGCTTCTGGTCGTAGGAGGTGAGGGCGGAGCGCAGCAGGGTGAAGTACTCCTCGTGGCCGCTCGGGGTGACCTCGTACTCGACCCGGGGCGGGCCGCCGACCGTGGAGGGCGCCACCTCGTGGGCGAGCAGCAGTCCCTGCTTCGCCATCTGCTTCAGGGCGTGGTAGATCGAACCGGGCTTGGCGTTGGACCACTCGTGGGCGCCCCAGTACTCCAGGTCGTTGCGGACCTGGTAGCCGTGGGCCCGCCCGTGCTGACGGACCGAACCGAGAACGAGCAGCCGGATCGCTGACATCCCACACCCTCACTGAAGCTCGCCGAACGACTGGTCAACTTTGACCAGAGTAGCCCGCTTCCGCGCGCCCCACCCGGAGACGGCACGGAACCGGCCGCCGGGTTCGACGGGCGCGGTACCGGACGACGGACGGGCGCCGGACGGACGGGAACGGGACGGACAGGTGCCGGACGGACGGGAGCGGAACGGACGGGAGCGAGACGGCCCGGCCGGTCGGGTCAGAACGGGAAGGGCCGTCGTTCGCGCTGGACGGAGATCCACCGCCAGCTGGTGAACGCCTCCACGGCGGCCTCGCCGCCCAGCCGCCCCGGCCCGGAGTGCTTGCGGCCGCCGAAGGGGACCAGCGGATCGTCCTGGACGGTGCTGTCGTTGACGTGGAACATCCCCGTGTCGACCCGGCGGGCGAAGGCCACCCCGCGCTCCGCGTCCGCCGTGTGCACGGCCCCGCCGAGCCCGTAGGGGGTGTCGTTGACCAGCCGGACGGCCTCGTCCTCGCCGTCGAAGGGGACCAGCAGTGCGACCGGGCCGAAGATCTCCTGCCGCAGCAGCGGGGAGTCGGCGGGCAGCCCGGTGAGGACGGTCGGCTCGACCAGGTTGCCCACCGTACGGCCGCGCACCAGCGCGGTGGCGCCCTCGGCGAGCGCCTGGTCCACCAGGTTGGTGAGCGCCTCGGCCTGGAAGTCGTTGATCACCGGGCCGATGTGGGTGTCCGGATCGCGCGGGTCGCCGGTGCGCAGCGCCCGCACCCGGGCGGTGAACAGCCGGGTGAACTCCTCCTCCAGCCGTCGGTCGACGAGGATCCGGTTGGCCGCCATGCAGACCTGGCCCTGGTACACGTACCGGCTGAACACCGCCGCGTCCACCGCGTGCGCCAGGCCCGCCTCGTCCAGGTCGTCCAGCACCACCAGGGCGCTGTTGCCGCTGAGTTCGAGGACGCTTCTCTTGAGGTGGCCCGCGGTGACGGCGGCGACGTGACGGCCCACCCGGTCGGACCCGGCGAACGACACCACCTGGGGCACCGGGTGCTCCAGGAGCGCGTCGCCGATCTCCGCGATGTCGGTGACCAGGACGTTCAGCAGTCCGGCGGGGAGCCCCGCCGCCTCGAAGATCCGGGCGACCAGCGTGCCGCCGACGATCGGGGCGTTCTGGTTCGGCTTGACCACCACCGCGTTGCCCAGGGCGAGCGCCGGGGCGACGGACTTCAGGGTGATCAGGAAGGGGAAGTTGAACGGGCTGATGACGGCGACCACGCCCACGGGGACGCGGTAGACGCGGTTCTCCCGGCCCTGGTCCGTGGACGGAGCGATGTGCCCCTCGGGTCTCATCGTCAGGTGTATCGCCTCGCGGAGGAACTCCTTGGCCAGGGAGACCTCGTGGAGCGCCTTGGGGCGGGTGCCGCCGAGCTCGTCGATGACGGCCTCGACGATCTCCCCCTCCAGCTCCTCGGTGATCCGCAGCGCGCGTTCCAGCACGGCGCGACGCGCGTAGGGACCGGCCTCGGCCCATGCGGGCTGCGCCCGCTCGGCGGCCCGGTACGCGGCGTCCACCTCGGCGCGGGTGGCGACCGTGAGGGCGGCCAGCTTCTCGCCGTTGTAGGGGTTGAAGTCGATGATGTCCCAGGATCCGCTGCCGGTCCGCCACTCACCGTCGATGTACTGGTGGGCCAGGTCAGTGAAGAAGGACATGTGATCCCCAACCGCAGAGGCGAGCGCAGGCAGCGATGCCTGAGGTGTCGTCATCGTACTTGTGTCTTACGACAATTGGAGCAGACCACGGAGAAGATCGCGGGTGTCCGACGGGTCCGGGCTGTCCGCCCTGAGCTGTTCCATCACCTTCGCGTACTGCACGACCTCGTCGGGCTTGTCCACGTAGAGGGCACTGGTGAGCTGTTCCAGGTAGACGACGTCCGAGAGGTCCGACTCGGGGAAGCTCAGCATGGTGAAGCTGCCGCTCTCGCCCGCGTGCCCGCCGAAGCCGAACGGCATCACCTGGAGGGTGACGTTGGGCCGCTCCGAGACGTCGATCAGGTGCTGGAGCTGTCCGCGCATCACCTGCCGGTCGCCGTAGGGCCTGCGCAGCGCCGCCTCGTCCAGCACCACGTGGAAGCGCGGCGCCCGCTCGGAGACCAGGATCTTCTGCCGCTCCAGCCGCAGCGCGACCCGGCGGTCCACGTCGGCCCGGCTGGCGCCGCCGCGCTCCACCACCGCGTGCGCGTACGCCTCGGTCTGGAGCAGTCCGTGCACGAACTGCACCTCGTAGACGCGGATCAGCGAGGCCGCGCCCTCCAGCCCCACGTAGGTCTGGAACCAACCGGGCAGTACGTCCGAGTAACTGTGCCACCAACCGGCGACGTTGGCCTCCCTGGCGAGGGCGAGCAGCGGACCGCGCTCCGCGTCGTCGGTCACTCCGTACAGGGTCAGCAGATCCTCGACATCCCGAGCCTTGAAGCTCACCCGTCCCAACTCCATGCGGCTGATCTTCGATTCGGAGGCACGGATCGCGTACCCGGCGCGCTCCCGGGTGACCCCGCGCGACTCCCGCAGCCGTCTCAGCTGAGACCCCAGCAGGATGCGCCGCACCACCGAGCCTCCCCCGGCTGGCCCGCCCCGAGGAGTCCCCCACGACTCGTCTGCGGTCACTTCGCTCAGCCTCCCCAACGTCTTTCCAGGGGGCGAAGTCTGCCACTAAAACCTTCCACCCCGTACTCATTCGGTTACAGAAAGCAGAAAGAGGGCGACGGGGGCGAGAAACGCAAGACAAGAAGTCCCGGGAAGAAATCATCGTCAAGACACATGGTCCCGCGCACAACGGGCGCGTGCACGTGCATCTGCCCTTGCATCTGCTGAACGCATTCGGAACCATGGTCGAGCACCACCCTGAACCGGAGTACCGCTACGGCCGCGAATCCACGGGAGTGCCTCGCATGGGGACGAACGGATCGACCATGCTGGAGCCGTTAAGGCAGGGGCTTCCCCCCATCGACCCGACGGCGGTCTCCAGTGCCGCGTCTTGTGCCCTGTCCGCCCACTACGAGGCGGTCGGCGAGGCGCGGCGGTTCACCCGGAGCACCCTGGTCGAGTGGCGGGCCGACCACCGCTTCGACGACGTCTGCCTGGTCGTCTCGGAACTCGTCACCAACGCCCTGCGCCACGCGCTGCCGAGGGACGTCCGGCCCGGCGACGACCCCTTGGTACGGCTGCACCTGATGCGCTGGTCCCAGCGACTGGTGTGCGCCGTCCGCGACCCCAGTGAGGAGTCGCCCGCGCCCGGTCGCTCGGGCGCGGGCGGCCAGGGGGGCGCACCGGGGGCCACGGGGCGGGCGCGGACGCCGGGGCCCGGGGACGTTCCGGGACTCGGCGACGTTCCGGGACTCGGGGACCTTCCGGAGTTCGGGGGCGTACCCGGCCTCACAGACGTGCCAGGGCTGGCCGACGTCACCGGGCTCGGGGACGTCTCCGGGCTGGGCGGCGTGCCGGGACTCGGGGACGGGGAGCGGCCGGAGGAGTCCACCGCCGAGTCGGGGCGCGGGCTGTTCCTGGTGGACGCGTTCAGCGACGGCTGGGGGTGGCACCCGCTGTCCGGGGCTCCCGGCGGCAAGGTCGTCTGGGCGCTGTTCCGGCTCTGACGCGGGTCGCGACCCCGTCTCCGGCCGTCCGCGTCCGGGGGCTCAGACCCGTCCGCGCCCGGGCCGCCGGACGCGGCCCCGGCACCGGCCCGGGGAGCCCGGGCACCGCCCGAGATCCTGCCCGCCCGCGTGCACGTGCACGCGGGATATGTCTCTGCGTGGTGGACGACCGATGCGCCGGGGCCACGGCCCCGCATCCGTCCGGGTTCGCCCCGTACGGACCGGACGGTTCGGTTTCCGTCCGCATACAGTCGGAAACGGTCCCGTACGGGCGTTCCGAGCCCCTCAGGTCCACCCCGTCCGGACGGTCCGCGCGAGCGTCCGCCGGGTGCCGGAGGTCAGGAACCCGCTACCAGGTGGTCGAACTCGCCGTCCTTGACGCCGAGCAGCATCGCCTCGATCTCCGCGCGGGTGTAGACCAGCGCGGGCCCTTCGGGGAAACGGGAGTTGCGCATGGCGACCTCCCCGTCCGGCAGCCGGGCGAACTCCACGCACGAGCCCTGTGAGTTGCTGTGCCGGCTCTTCTGCCAGACCACCCCTCGAAGCTGTGTGGCGGCCATGCCGTTGTACACGTCATGCACAGGTCGCTCCCGGTGACACAGAGGCTGATGTGGCGTTTGCTGCAACGGTCAACTGCCCCGGATCATAGCCTTGTTTCACATGCACGTGCGCGGGCGTCTGCACGTGCATGTGAGCTGAGGGCGGGAGGTCGGCCGGGCCGTCCGGAAACCGTCGGGAACCGGCCACGGCCCCGTCGGCCCCCCGGCGGGAACCCCCGACCGGCGGGCGCGCACGGCACCGGCCCGCCGGTCCGGACCGTCCGCGCGGCCACCCACCCGGGGGTGGGACGCGCCCCACGCCGTCGACGTTGCCCGGCGGGCGGCGTCCGGCTCCCTATCCTGGCGCCGTGAGCTGGCTCCGGGCACTTCGGGTGTCCGTCCGATCGGGGCTGACCGTCGAGCGGAAACGGCTGGAACCGCTCCTCGCCCTCCGCGCCGCCACCGGCCTCGCCCTGGTCATCGCCCTCGGGCTGTGGACCCTGGGGCCGGTCGCCGCGGTCAGTTCCGCGTTCGGCGCGTTCCAGGCGGCCATCGCCACCTATCAGCGGAGCTGGCGACCGCGGCCGGAACTCGCCGTCGTCTCCGGGGTGAGCCTCGCGGTCTCCAGCTTCCTCGGCTACCTCGCCCGCCCCCAGCTCGGCCTGTTCGTGGCGCTGTTGGCCGTGTGGACCTTCCTCGCCGGGCTGACCTGGGCGATCGGCCCCACGATCGGGCTGCTGGCGTCCACCAACGTGGCGATCGTGCTGATCACCGTCACCCTGCCGACCTCGGTCGCCCAGGCCGCCGCGCACGCCGCGATGATGGCCCTCGGGGGTCTGGTCCAAGCCACTCTGGTGGTGCTCTTCCCCGTCCGCCGGTGGGGCGACCGGCGGGACGCCCTCGCGGACGCGCTGGCCGCCGAGGCCGACTACGCCCGGCGGCTGCGGCACGATCCGGTGGCGCCCTTCGACCCGCGCCCCCTGATGGAGGCCCGCGACGCCGCCGCGGTGACCCCCCGTCAGGCCCGCCGCCGCCCCGCCGAGCTGCATGGCCCCCGGCCGCTCGCCGAACGCGTCCGGCCGGTCCTCGCCGCCCTCGCGGACCCCTCGCTCGGGGTGGGCACCGAGGGTCCGCAGCGGGACCGGGTGCGCGAACTCCTCGCCGCGGCGGGCGCCGTCCTGGACGCCACCGCGCACGCCGTCCGGACCGCCGAGCCGGTGCGGGCGCCCGCCTGGGCGGTGGCCGTCTTCCGCTCCCCCGACACCGGGACGGTCCTGTCCGGCGCGGCCCGCCGGGCGGCGCTGCGGCTCGGCACGCTGCTGGACGAGATGGCGGCCCTCGCGGAGACCGCCGGGACGGGGGGTGCGGGGAGTCCGGGGGGTTCGGAGGCTGTGGGGGGTGCGGGAGGCGTGAAGGGTTCGGAGGGTGACCGGGGGGCTGGAGGTGCCCGGGAGGTCGCCGGAGGCGGGGGGAGCGGCGCCGGGTTCTTCCGCCGCCGGCGGGCGTCCGGGGTGGGCGGAGAGTCCTGGGCGTCCAGGGTCGGCAGGGCGGACAGGGCGGGCGGGGCATCCGGGACGGACAGCGCGGGCAAGGCGGGCGGGGCGGGCGAGGCATCCGGGACGGACAGGGCGAGTGGGAGGTCCGCGACGAGCGGGACGGGCGGGGCGTCCAGGGCGGGTGGGGCGGGCGACGGGCTGGTGCGGCCCTCGTTGGCGGCGCTCGTCCCGGTGGCCGTCACCGCCGTCCGCCGGGAACTGCGGCGGCGCTCGCCCGTGCTGCGGCACGCGGTGCGGGTCACCGTCGTCGTCTGCGCCGGATACCTGGCCGGGGCGCACCTCCCCCTGGGACACGGCTACTGGGCGCCGCTGACCTCGGTGATGGTGATGCGTCCGGACTTCTCGGAGACGTACGCGCGGGCCGTCGGCCGGTTCGGGGGCACCCTGCTGGGCGTCGCCCTGGCCACCGCGCTGGTGCGGTCCGCCCGGCCGGGCGACCTCGTCCTCGGGGCGCTCGCCGTGGTGTGCGCCGGGCTGATGTACCTGCTGCTGCGGACCGGGCAGTTCGCCGCCCAGACCTGTCTCGCCGCGTACGTCGTCCTGCTGCTCGGCATGGGCGGCGAGCGGTGGACCCAGACGGTTCCGGAACGCGTCGTCCTGACCCTGGTCGGGGGGCTCCTCGCGATGCTGTCGTACGCGGTCTACCCGGCCTGGGAGACGCCCCGGCTGCGGTACCGCCTCGCCGACTGGCTGACGGCGGTGGGACGGTACGCGGCGGCGGTCCTGGACCGGTACGCGGCGGTCCCGGACGAGCCCGGACGGCACCGTGCGTCCGGGCCGTCCGGACAGCCCGGACGCACGGTGCCGGTGGAGTCCGGGGGGACGGGTGAGGTCGACGGAGCGGACCGGGCGGGTACGCGGGGTGGGGTGGGCGAGCCGGGCGGGACGGGTGGGACGGACGCGTCGGGGGCGCCGGGCCGGGCGGAGGGAGCGGCCGGGGACGGCGGATCGGTGCGCGGGGCGCTGCTCGACGCCCGGACGGCACGGGCCGCGTGGCAGGACTCCGTGGCGCGCGCCGCCGCCGAGCCCGTGCGCCACCGGGGACTGGCGCCCGAGCGCGCGGAGGCGGCCGGGGAGGCGCTCGGCCGGGTGGGACGCGCGGCCATGCTGCTGGAGGCCCACCTCCCGGAACGCGGCCCCGACCCCGTCCCCGGCGCGGCCCGGCTGGCGGAGGCCCTGCGCACCGCGACCGACGGGGCGGCGCGCTCGGTACGGGAACGACGGGTGCCCGACTGGCGTCCGCTGCGGGAGGCCCTCGCGGAGCTGGAGCGGGGAACCCGGACGGAGGCCGGTACGGGAACGGATACGGGGGCGGGGAGCGGGAGGGAGACGGGCACGGGGGCGGGGGCTCCGGAGGACGGGGCGACGGGCGGGCCCGGGGGCGGACCGGAGCACGCCGACGAGGTCGTCCGGCACGGGGCGCGACTGCTGAGGGCGGCGCTGGAGGACTTCTCACGGGCGCTGGACCCGGACGCCGAGCCGTCGGCGGTACGGGAGGACGGGTAGTCCCGTACCGGGCGCGGCGCGCGGACGGCTCGCCCGGCCGTGCGGGGAGGACCCGTCCACCGGTCTCCTGGACGCGGGCGGACAGGCGGGCGGACCGGAAGCCCCTGGGGAGGGAGGCCGGACCCGGAAGCCGCTCCCCGCACGTCTGACGTCCGGTCCCCGGGTCCCCGGACGTCGGGCGTCCGAGGAGCGGACGTCAGTCGCGCACCCCCGGGGGGCGGACACGGGCCCCGGCGGCCTCGACGCCGACGCGGTCGGCCGTGCGGATGCCCTCCGCGCTCAGCCACAACCGCAGCCGCAGCCGCAGCCGCAGCCACACGTACCGGCCCTCGCCGGGCAGCCAGTACCGCTCGCGCCGCACACGGGGATCGAAACGGCGGGACGTGCGGTGGCGCGCGTGCGGGACGCGGCTGCCGAAGCCGGGCTCCGCGCTGGTCGGCGCGCGGTGGGCGGACATGGGTGACTCCTTCCGGGGACGGGCACGCCGCCGGTCGGCAGCGCACGCCGGAGCACACTTGAAAACGGTATTCATTTTCAGTACAGTCGGGGCATGGCTCGCAACGAACTCCGCCCGGTCATCAAGCTCAGGTCGACGGCGGGCACGGGCTACACGTACGTGACCCGCAAGAACCGCCGGAACGACCCCGACCGGCTGACCTTGCGCAAGTACGACCCGGTCGTCGGGCGCCACGTCGAGTTCCGCGAGGAACGCTGACCCCGGCCCTCCCCGCCCCAGGCCCCCGACACCGCCTCCACCCGTCCGCCCGTCCACCCGTCCACCCGTCCACCCACACGCATCCCCTCCACCCCCGTTCCGCTTCGGACCGGAAAGGACACAGCACCATGAAGCCCGGCATCCACCCCCCGTACGGGCCGGTCGTCTTCCGCGACCGGGCGGCGGGCCACGCCTTCCTCACCCGTTCCACCGCGACCAGCGACAAGACGATCGTCTGGGAGGACGGCGTCACCTACCCCGTGGTCGACGTGGAGATCTCCAGCGTCAGCCACCCCTTCTACACCGGCACCGCGCGCGTCCTGGACACCGCGGGGCGCGTGGAGCGCTTCGAGCGCCGGTACGGGCGGCGCGAACAGCGCTGACCACGGCGCGGCCACTCCGAGTACTCGCCCCGGAGCCGACCCTCCCCGGCCCCGGGGCGAGCCGCCCGGTGGCCACGGACCGGCCCCGGCCGCCCGGCCCGTGGACTGATCCGCGACGCCGGGCGCCGGGTCCGCGTCAGTCCCGCCCCGGTCCGACCTCCCGACCCGGCTCGTCCCGTCCGCCCGGTCCACCGCGCCCCCCGAAGGACGCCCGGTCCGCCGCGCGGACGCCCTCGTGCCAGCCCGCCTCGTCGGTGACCCCGCGCAGCCGGGTGCTCTCGGTGCGCGGGAACATCCGGTCCGTCCGGTCCGCCACGGCCACCTCGCGGGCGGCCAGCACCGGCAGCGAGTCGGGGACGGTGGCGGTGACCCGGCGGGCCGTCGCGGTCAGCCGGTCGCCCACCCGATGGGCGTACGCGGCCAGGAACGACTGCCGGAAGGTCTTCGTCCGCTTCCGTCCGGCGGCCCGCTGCCCGCCCTCCGCGCGGGTCATCGCCGCCGTCGCCTGCACCAGCAGCGAGGTGTACAGCAGCTCGACGGCGTCCAGGTCGGAGCCGAAGCCGACCACCGTGGAGAACCCCAGGTCGGCGTTCCAGACGGCACGGCAGTGGTTGGCCGTGGCGACGGTGTCCAGCAGCACCGCCTTGACCGTCTCGTAGGGGGCGTCCACCCCGATCCGCCGGGCGCCGGGCGCCGCCCCCTCGGGAGCGCGGGCCGCCAGCAGGGCCTCGTCCACGCTGTGCCGCGCCATCAGCTCCTGCGCCTTGGCGCTGAGCGCCTCCGCCTCCTCCGGGAACGTCGTGGCCTCCGCCTTGGCCAGCAGCCCCCTGATCCGGGTCAGGGTCTTCGACTCCCCGGCGGTGGGCGGGGGCAGCGCGTCGCCGGGGGCGGGGCCGACCGGTTCCACGGCGGGCAGCCGCAGCAGCAGCCGGTACAGCTCCAGTACGGCGGTGGCCCAGGAGAAGCGGTCCGGGTGGTCGCGGAGGGATCTGACGTCCGCGTCACCGCCCGTGTCCCCGTCACCGCCCGTGCCGCCACCAGCACCCGGGCCGCCTGGGCCGCCCGGGCCACTGCGGCCAGCCCGCCCGTCCGGCCCGGTCGAACCGTCCGATCCGGGCGAGCCGCCCCGTCGTCCACGTCCTCCAGGTCCGCCCCGGCCGCCTTGGCCGCCTTGGCCGTCCTGGCCGTCCTGGCCGTCCTGTCCGCCCCGGCCACCACGTTCGCCGCGCGCGTCCGGGCCGGGCGCCCCGCCCGGGTCGCCCGCGCCGGACGGCCCGTCCGTGGCGCGCAGGGTCGCGAGCTGCGCGTCCCAGCGCGGGGGCAGCCGCTCGTAGCGGGCGGTCTCGCGGACGATCAGCCGGACGGCCAGCCGCACGTGCGGGCCGTCGAGGTCGCGGCGGACCAGCCGGACGACGTCGGCGGGCTGCCAGCCGCGCCGCCACGCGTCCCGCAGGAAGCCCTCGCCCCGGCGGACCAGTTCCCCGTCGGCGTCCGGGGCGGCGGCGAGCAGCGAGGCCCCGGTGTCGAGGCCCGCGTCGCCGTCGGCGTACAGGGCGACGGCGAACGCCCGGTCGACCGGGCCGCCATGCTCTCCCCCGGTTCCGCCGCCCGCCCCGGTTCCACCGTCGGCGGACTTCCCGTCGGCACGCCTCCCGTCGGCACGCCTCCCGTCGGTGGGCTCATCCCCGGCGGGCTCTCCGCTGGAGGGCTTTCCGCTGGAGGGCTTTCCGCTGGCGCCCCTCCCGCCACCGTTGCCGCTTCCGCCGCTTCCGCCCTTTCCGTCCCTGGCACGGCCGCGCCCCGCCGTCACCGGCACGCCCCCGTCGTACGCCGCCCCATCGGTGTCCCTCCTTCCGGTGGTCGCACCCGTTCGCGACCACCCTCCAGGATGGTCGCAGCCTCCGCGCCGCGCCTGGCGCCCGCGCCCGGTCCGGCCGCGACCGCCGTCCGCACGCCCTCCCGGAACCCTCTCCGCGAAATGTTGTCCACACCCTGTGGACAACATTTGGACCCGCCCCCACCAGGGGCTCCGGACACCCCGGCGCCCCGCCACCGCGCCCCGCGCCCACCACGGCCCCGAGGCTCACGGGCGATGTCAGTGGGCGGTGCGAGACTCGATGACGTGATCGAGCGGTGGGCGCTGACGCCGACCGAGGGCGGCGGCGCCGAGCTGGCCCCCCTCGGTGACGACGGGCTGCCCACCGCGTCCCCCGTGCGCGAACCGGACCTGGTGGCCGCCGTCCGGTCCCGGCCGTCGGTGACCCGGTGGATCTGGCGCTCGACCGCCGAGGTCCACCCCCGGCTGCTGGCCGCCGGGGTGCACGTCCCCCGGTGCTACGACGTCGAGACCGCCGAAGGGCTCCTCCTGGCGCACGAGGGCCGCCACGGCGAACCCCGCTCGGCCGCCGCCGCCTGGGCGCGGCTGCACGACCGGCCCGTACCGCCCGACCCCCCGCAGCGGTCGGCGGAGCCCGGTGCCCAGTCCTCGCTGTTCGACCCCCGCCCGGCGCCACTGCCCTTGACGGAACTCCTGGAGGTGTACGCGGCGCAGTGGCGACGGCACGGGGCCACCGCCCGCCCCTACCGGATGCGGCTGCTGACGGCGGCGGAGTCGGCGGGCACCCTGGTCGCCTCGGAGATGAACGCGACGGGGCTGCCCTGGCGCGCGGACGTCCACCGCGAGGTGCTGCGCGAGCTGCTCGGGGAGCGGTACGCGGGCGGGGAGCCGCGACGGCTGGCGGAGCTGGCGGACGAGATCTCGGCGGCGTTCGGACGACGGGTGCGGCCGGACCTCCCGGCGGACGTGGTGAAGGCGTTCGCGGGCGCGGGCGTCAAGGTCCGCTCCACCCGCCGCTGGGAGCTGGAGGGCGTCGACCACCCCGCCGTACGGCCGCTCCTGGAGTACAAGAAGCTCTACCGCGTCTGGGTGGCGCACGGCTGGTCGTGGCTGGCGGACTGGGTGCGCGACGGACGGTTCCGCCCCGAGTACCTGTCCGGCGGGACGGTCACCGGACGCTGGGTCACCAACGGCGGCGGCGCCCTCCAGATCCCCAAGGTCATCCGGCGCGCGGTGGTCGCCGACCCGGGCTGGCGGCTGGTGGTCGCCGACGCCGACCAGATGGAACCCCGGGTGCTGGCCGCGATCTCCCGGGACCCCGGGCTGATGGAGGTCGCGAGCCGCGCCACCGACCTCTACCAGGAGGTGTCCGAACGGGCCTTCTCCGGCGACCGCGAGCAGGCCAAACTCGCCGTGCTGGGCGCGGTGTACGGCCAGACGTCCGGCGACGGCCTGCGCAACCTCGCCGCGCTGCGCCGCCGCTTCCCCCGCGCGGTGGCGTACGTGGACGACGCCGCGCGCGCGGGCGAGGAGGGCCGTCTCGTACGGACCTGGCTGGGGCGCACCTGCCCCCCGGCCGCCGGTTCGGGGGACGCGGACCGCGAGGAGGCGGGCCTCCCCCAGGCCGTGGAAACCCCGGACCCGGCGGACGCCACGGACGCCGCCGACGGCGAGGGCGCGTTCGTCCCCGGCTACGCCTCGACCAACACCCGGGCGCGGGGCCGCTTCACCCGCAACTTCGTGGTCCAGGGCAGCGCGGCGGACTGGACGCTGCTGCTGCTCGCCGCGCTCCGGGCGGCCTGCGTCGACCTCAAGGCCGAACTGGTGTTCTTCCAGCACGACGAGGTCATCGTCCACTGCCCCGCCGAGGAGGTCGACCGGGTCACCGAGGCGATCCGCTCCGCCGCCGCCACCGCCGCCGAGCTGACCTTCGGCCCGACCCCGGTCCGCTTCCCGTTCACCACGGCGGTGGTGGAGTGCTACGCGGACGCCAAGTGACGCCGCCCGGGGCGGAGTCGGGAGCGGGCGGCGCCGGACGCCCCGTCCGGAGGCGCGCCCCGGGACCGGACCCGGAGGCCGCACCGGAAACCACGGCCAGGGCCGACGGGGGCTTCAGCGCCCGGCGTTACGGTTCGGGCATGACGCTGAGCGAGGTGACCCGGGCCGAGGTCGTGCGGGCGATCGAGGAGCACGACCGTCTCGGACGCGGGGAGTTCCTGCGGCGGTACGGATTCGCCCCCGCCCGCACCTACCTGCTGAGGTACGAGGGGCGGCTCTACGACTCCAAGGCGGTGCTCGGCGCGGCCCACGGCTTCCTCCCCGGGCGCGCGCCGCTGGGCCGGGCGGACTTCTCCGGCGGCGCCTCGCACACCGTCCGGATCCTGCGGGGCCTGGGCTTCGAGGTCGTGGCGGCGGACGGGTCCCCCGGCCCGGAACGGGCGCCCCGGGACGGAGCACGGGGGGAAGCGGCCCCGGACGCCCGGCACGGAGCGGGCACGTCCGTCGGAGAGGACGCCCGGCACGAAGCGGGCGCGTCCGTCGGGGAGGACGCCCTGCTGGCCCGCGTCACCGGACTGCGGGTCGGCGCCACCCCCGCGGGCCCCTCCCTGCACCAGCCCCTCACCCTGCTCTGGGGCATCGGCCGCGCGCACCACGGCGGAGAACGGCTGCTGCCCTGGAACGAGACCGAGGACCGGCTGGGACGGATCCTCGCGGCGTACGGACGTCCCGGACAGCGCGACCGGGCGGACTACCCGGTCGCCGCGCTGCACCGCGCCGGACTGTGGGACGTCGACGTCGAGGGTCCCGTCCCCACGGCGCACGGGGACGCCGGGCTCCGGCAGTGGTTCGCGGGACGGCGGCCCGACAACGGCCTCACCGCCACCGCCCACGCGCTGGTGCGCCGCTCCGGTCTCGCCCGCATACGGATCGTCAGCCATCTCCTGGACACGTACTTCGACGACCTGGACGACCACGCGCCACTGCTGCGCGCGGTCGGGCTGGACGGCGACGGGCTGGCCGACGACCTCGCCCCCGGGTCCCCCGCCCGCCCGGGAACGGCCGGGACGGGGACGGGCGCCGAGGCCACCGGGACCGACGACGGGACCGCCGGAACCACCACCGACGCGGGCACGGGTGCGGGCGACCCTCCCGCGTACGAGACGGCGCCCCCGCACGACCCCGTGGTCCTGGCCGCTCGGTACGAGCACTTGTGCCGTCTCGTCGAGGACCGGGAGCTGGAGCGGCGCGACGGACGCGCGCCCCGGACCCGGAACACCCCGGTCCGTTCGGCGGCGGCCCGCAGGGCGGTCCTCGACCGCAGCGCAGGCCGCTGCGAGAACCCCGGCTGCGCGGGCCAGCCCGTGGACACGACGGACCGGGGGCAGCCGATCCTCGAAGTCGACCACGTCGACCCCCTGGGAAGCGGTGGGCGCGACCATCCCTCCGTGATGGTCGCCCTCTGCCCCAACTGCCACGCCGTCAAGACCCGGGGCAGCACCCGGGACGCGCTCGCGCGGACCCTGCTCGCGGTGGCCGCCGCACGGCACCGCGCGACCCTGACCCGCCTCTCCCGTCCGTCTTCCTGACCGCCTTTCCGCCCGCCTCACCGGCTCGCGCACCCCGGCCGTGACGCCCCATCGGCCCCGCCCCGCAGCCCCACCCCCGGCCCCCGTCCACCCCCTCGTGTACGGACCTGCTCGCGAGGCATGAAAGGTTGTATGAAAAAAGCGGTTCTTTTGCGTTGCGTTTCTCACGTCCGACTCTTCTGGACACCTCTCCCGACGCACATGGCACGCTCTGATACTTCCGACAGGGGCGGAAGGTCACGGAAGAGACACAGCGGGACGCGCGCCCCGGGCTGACCAAGGCGGACGACGGAACCCGGTCTTCACCGGTTCCGCACAACCCGGACGGTCGCCCCGGCATCTCCACGGGGGGAGAGCGCCGCACAGGACAGCGCAGAGGAGCCAGGCGGGATATGAACGCGCACCACCGCGGGGGGCAGGACGGGTTCGACGCTGCGGACATGTGGGTGCGCAACCCGCAGACCGGCACGTACGAACTCCGTCTCGACGACGCGTCCGACGCGTCCGAGGCGTCGGAGACGTCCGGGGTGTCCGGAGCGTCCGAGGCGGCGCTGTCGACGCCGCCGGTACCGCCGGCACCGTCGAGGCACTCGACGACCGGCCCCGGGTACCGCTCCGCTCCGGCCGACGGCCATCCGGTCCCCCGTCAGCGCCGCCGCGCCCGGCACGGACACGACGAGCCGGGCCCCGCCGGAGGCGACGACCACGGCCGGGACCGTGACCACGACCGGGATGGCCAGGACGGCGGCGGACCGAGCCGGAACCACGACGCGGCCACGGACACGGACACCGACGCGGACCGCCGGGACCCCGACGGGGGCCGTCGCGGAAGCCGCGCGAGCCGTTCGCGGTCCGCGTCCCGCGCGGAGGCGGGCGGCCGGGGCGGCGGCGGGACGCGGGGGCGGGGCAGGTCCCGGTCCGGACCGGGCGCGCGGGGCGGCGCCGACACGGACGGCGAGGCGACCTCCGGCAGGCGCAAGCGGAAGCCGAAGCCCTCCCGGAAGCGGAAGGTCCTGATGTGGACCGGCGGCGTCCTGGGCGTGGCGCTCATCGGCACCTCCGCCACCGCGTACTACGTGTACAAGCAGCTCGACGGCAACATCGAGAAGGTCGACGTCGGCGACGCGGTCACCGGCAAGCAGAAGCTAGCCGGTTCCCCGCTGAACATCCTGCTGCTGGGCACCGACAAGCGCACCGGCAAGGGCAACCGGGGTTACGGCGACAAGGGCAGCGCGGGCCACGCCGACACCACGTTCCTGTTCCACGTGTCCGCCGACCGCACCAACGCCACCGCGCTGAGCATCCCGCGCGACCTGATCACCGACATACCCGAGTGCCCGACCAAGCAGAAGGACGGCACCGAGAAGCTCATACCCGGCACCCCGAACACCCGCTTCAACAACTCCTTCGGGCAGCAGGGGCGGGACCCGGGGTGCACCGCGCGCACGATCACCGAGGTGACCGGGATCAAGCCGGACCACTTCATGATGGTGGACTTCAACGCCGTGAAGACGCTGACCACGGCGCTCGGCGGGGTGGACGTCTGCCTGGACAAGCCCGTCGTGGACAAGGACGCGGCACTCGATCTGCCCGCCGGGCCTCAGAAGGTGGCGGGCGAGGAGGCGCTCGCCTTCGTCCGCAGCCGGGCGGCCACCAAGAACGGCAGTGACCTCGACCGCATCGAGATGCAGCAGAAGTTCATGGCCTCGATGATCCGCAAGGCGAAGAGCGACTTCATCGGCAGTCCCACGAAGATGTACAAGCTCGCGAACGCCATGACCAAGAACCTCACCGTGGACACCGGCATCGGCACGGTCCCCAAACTCACCTCGCTCGCGAAGGAGTTGGGGAAGATCGACATCAAGAACATCAGCTTCACCACCATCCCCGTGATCGACAACCCGGCCGAGCCCAAGCCCATCACGGTCGTCGTCGACCCCAACCGGGCCCCCGCCGTCCTCGACGCCATCAAGAACGACGTCTCCCTGACCGAGGTCAAGAAGAAGGCGAAGACCGCCAAGGACAAGGCGAAGGCGAAGGAGGAGGCGGTCCTCAAGGGGCCGCGCGCCGAACCCTCCGAAGTCAGCGTGGAGGTCTACAACGGCGGCGGGTTGAGCGGCGCCGCGCGGGCCACCGTCGGCTGGCTGGTGGACACCAAGGGCGTGGCGAACGCCGTCAACAAGAACAACGCCCCCGCGAAGGCCGCCCGGACGACCCTGGAGTACGGACCGGACCAGGCCGACCAGGCCCGCACGGTCGCCGACTTGATGGGACTGCCCGCCAAGGCCCTGGACGAACGGCCCGACCGGGGGGCGGAGCAGCCCATGACGTTGACCCTCGGAGCTGACTTCAAGGGCGCGGGCATCCCCGTGAAGCCGTCCGGCGAGCCCCCCAAGGACGTGAAGAAGGTGCAGGGCGACGCCGAGATGTGCGGCTCGTAGCACAACGTCCCCCGGAACGACAGTGGTGACGACCCGCTCCATCGGGTCGTTAGCGGGGCATGCGGTCGGTTTGCGCCGATTGCCACGCCCCCACCGTCATCTGGAGGAGCCGTTGCTCGGTCCCGCCCCGTCCGTTCCGTCCAAACCGGACAGCAAACCGGACATCAGGAGTTACGCCGCCTCGTCCATCGGTTACGCCCTGTTCGCCACCCGCTGGCTCCAAGCCCCCCTGTACTTCGGGCTGGTCGCCGCCCAGGGCGTCTACGTCTACAAGTTCTTCAACGAGTTGTGCCATCTGATCGCCCATGTCATCAGCGGCCAGGCGGACGAGACGTACGTGATGCTCGCCGTCCTCAAGCTGGTCGACGTGGTGATGATCGCCAACCTGCTGATCATGGTGATCGTCGGCGGCTACGAGACCTTCGTCTCCCGCATCGGCCTCCAGGGCCACCGCGACCAGCCGGAATGGCTGTCGCACGTCAACTCCAACGTCCTGAAGGTGAAGCTGGCGACCGCGATCGTCGGCATCTCCTCGGTGCACCTGCTCCAGATGTTCGTGGACGTCTCGCACACCTCCCAGCACTCCCTGCTGTGGGGCACGGTGATCCACATGGCGTTCATCCTGTCCGCCGTGCTCCTCGCGTACATGTCGGGGCCGATGGAGTCCCGGGGCCGTCACGGTCATGACGACCACCTCGACCCGTACGGCGGGGACGACGACGGCGCTCCCGCCGCCCGGCGCGCCCTGCGCAAGCGGTACGGCAAGCGCCCGGTGCTCCACGGCCACGACGGGCACTCCGTCCCGCCCCGCCGGGCGGCCGCCGAGGGCGCGACGGCCACCGGGGCCACCGCCGGGGACGGGACGGCCGTCGGGTGGACCGGGACCGGTGCTCCGACGGACCGGTCCGCGCCCCCGCCCACGTCCGCACCGGCCGCCGCCGAGGGCGGTGGACCCGGGGCGCGCCCGGTCCGCCGGGGCGCCGTCCCCGCGCAGCTCTCCCGCTCCCGGGGCCCCGCCCCCGCGCCCGTTCCGGCCACCACGGAGGAGCGGGTCCGGGCCGCCGGGTTCCCCGCCCGCAAGGCGCTGGAGGACTTCGGCGGGGACCACACCCGTTCGCCGGAGTGGCGGACGGTGACCCGGCTCGGCACCCTCGGCTTCGTGGCGGACCACGGCAACGCGGTGTTCCTGGGCCCGCCCGGCACCGGCAAGACCCATCTGGCCATCGCCCTCGGCGTCCGGGCCTGCCACGCCGGGCACGAGGTGCTGTTCGCGACGGGCGGCGAGTGGGCCGCCCGGCTCGCCGCCGCCCGCTCGGCCGGACGGCTCGCCGAGGAGCTCTCCCGCCTCGACCGGTACGCGGTGCTCGTGGTGGACGAGATCGGGTACGTGCCGTTCACCCCGGACGAGACGCAGTTGCTGTTCCGGCTGGTCTCGCACCGCTACGAGCGGGGTTCCCTCGTCGTCACCAGCGACAAGCCGTTCACCCGCTGGACGGAGGTCTTCGGGGACACGCCCGTGACCACCGCGCTGCTGGACCGCCTCGCCCACCACGCCGACGTCGTCACCCTCCAGGGCGGCAGCTACCGGCTGCGGGGCCACGGCGGTCACGGCCGTGACCGGGCCACCGCCGCGTACACCCCCGACGGCCGCTGAGCGGCCGCCGCGCTCCGGACGGCCGGCGGCTACTCTCCGGCCGTCGGCGTCCCGGCGCGGACGGTGCCCATGGCCCGGGTGACCGTGATCTCGATGACGACCCGCTGGGGGTTCGGCCTCGGCGTCCGGTAGCGCCCGGCGTACCGGGCCTCGGCGTCGGCGACCGACTCCGGGTCGTCCCGCACCACGGCGGGCCCCTCCAACGTCGACCAGCGGCGTCCGTCCACCTGTCCGACCGAGGCCCGCGCCCCGGCGCCCGCCTCCCGGACGTTGCGCACCTTGCGGCTGGCCGCGCTGGAGATGACCCGGGCGATCCCGGCCTCCGGGTCGTAGGTGACGCCCACCGGCACCAGGTGGTGGGAGCCGTCGGGGCGGGCCGTCGACAGGAAGCAGAGGTGGCGCTCCCGCCAGAAGTCGAGGAACGCGGGCGTCTCCCGCAGCCGCCGCACGAGCGGGACCCGCCGGGCCTCCCCGGACGCGGAACCACCCGCCGGGACCACCCCGGTGGCGGACCCGGCGCCGGACCCGGTGCCGGACTCCGCCCCGACGGCGGGTTCGGACCCGGGAACGTTGACGGGCTCGGACGGGGTGCTGGTGGACATGACGCGGTACTCCGGGGTGGTGCGGGGGCGGACGGGACGGGGTGAACGGGAGTCGGGCGGCGGACGGGTCGGAAGCGACGGACGGGAAATCCGGTGGCGGGTGGCCGGTGGCCGGTGGCGGGTGGCCGGTGACGGGTGTTCAGGACTCGGCGGGGTAGACCTTGGTCACCTTCCCCTTGGTGTCGGCCTGGAGGTATCCGCTCCCGTAGCCGTCGGAGAAGTAGACGGACAGGGTGGAGGGCGTGCCGAAGGTGGCGCTGGGGCCGTTGACCAGCAGGTACCGGGAGGTGGGCCGGTCGACGTTCAGGTCCTTCCCGGCCCGCTCCAGCAGCGCGGGCACTACGTCCCAGTCGAACCCGGTGATGTCCATGGGCTGGTCGCCGCCCATGAGGGTGCCGCCGACGGGGAGCTTGGTGATCCCGGTGGCCCGGTAGACGTAGCGGTCGAACTTCTTGTCGCTGCCCTTGACCATGACGGTGGCCGTGACGTGCTCGGGGTAGACGTTGAGGTCGCCGAACCGGTCCGATCCCGTCTCCTCGCGGAGCGCGCCGACCGCGCGCCGGATGCCGTCCGGAGTGAGCAGGTCCCCGCCCTCGTCCCCGCCCTTGTCGCTGCCGCCGTCGCCTTCCCCGCCGCCGTCGTCGCCGTCGCCGTCGCCGTTCCCGCCCGTGGTCCGCTCCGGAGTGCGGGCGGCGGCCGACGACGGCGTCTTCTCCGTCCCCCCGGCCGGACCGGCGGACGCGGTCCGGGCGGACGGCCCCGTCCGCTCCGCGACGACGTCCTCACCGCCACCGCCCCCCAGGGGCACCAGCTTCCACAGCACCGCCCCGGCCACCAGCACGCCCACCACGGCGACGGCGACCGCGACCCGGCGGCGCGCCCGCCCCTGCCCCGGCCGCCCGCCACCGGGCGCGGCGGAACCGACGGACCCGGTGCCCACGGTGGCCTTGTACGGGTGGGCGTACGGATCGCCGAGGGGCGCGGTGGGCGGCCCGAACGGCGCGGTGGGACCACCGGTGCCGTCGTACGCACCGGGACCGCCCGCCCCTCCGTACGCACCGGCACCGCCCGGCACGCCCGCCGCACCGTACGCGCCGGGCGGGGGCGTGAGCCGGTAGGAGGTCACGGGACCGGCCGCCCCGGACGCCGACGGGTCCGGCGCGCCGGACGCGTCGGGCACGGCGGGCGGCGGAGGCGCGAACGGACCGGCCCCGGCCCCGGCGTACGGAGGGGCGGCCCCCGGAACGGAACCGGGAACGGCCCCGGGGCCGGACGGACCGGCGGCGAGCGCCGCGACCGCCAGCATCCGGTCCATCTCCTCGGGCCCGGGCCGGACGGCGGGGTCCTTGGCCAGTACGGCGACGAGCACCGGGGTCAGCGGACCGGCCTGGACGGGCGGCGGCAACTGCTCGTTGAGGACGGCGGCGAGCGTCGCGAGCGTGGTGGCCCGGCGCAGCGGATGGTGCCCCTCGACCGCCACGTACAGCATCATCGCCAGCGACCACAGGTCGGAACCGGGCCCGCCGCGCTCCCCGGTGATCCGCTCGGGGGCCATGTAGTCGGGCGTCCCGATGATCGAACCGGTGGCGGTGAGGACGGTGGACTCGCGGATCGCCGCGATCCCGAAGTCGGTGAGGACGGGACGGCCGTCGGGCCGCAGCAGCACGTTCGCGGGCTTGACGTCCCGGTGCTGGATGCCGACGGCGTGCGCGGCGGACAGCGCGGCGAGCAGTTCCCGGCCCAGCCACGCCGCCTCCGCGTGCCCCATCGGCCCGCGCTCCAGCCGGTCCTGGAGCGAACCCCCGGTGACCAGTTCCATCACCAGCCAGGGGTAGGTGTCCTCGCCGCCGTCCACGACGTGGTGGATGGTGACGACGTTGGGGTGCTCGACCCTGGCCAGCGCGCGGGCCTCGCGCAGCACGCGGGCCCGCAGCAGCCGCGCCGCCTCCGGGTCGTACTCGGCGAGGCCGGGGTCCGGGGGGCGCACCTCCTTCAGGGCGACGGCCCGGTCGAGGACGAGGTCCCTGGCCCGCCACACCATGCCCATGCCACCGCCGCCGAGCCGCGCCTCCAGCGCGAAGCGCCCGTCGATGACCCGTCTTCCGGCATCCCCACCGCTCATGGCCCGGAGCATACGAGACGAGCGTCCTGGCGCCCCGCGCGGTGCCGGGACGCGGCCGATCCCCGCGCGGCATCCGGACGGCACCCCGGGGACCGCCCGGGGGCCACCCCGGGACGCCGCACCCCGGAGGCGGGCACGGACACCGTCCCCGGGGCGGGCCCGGACAGGATCCGCGGGGCGAGACCGGACGGACCCGGAGGCGGTCCCCGGGGCGAGACCGGGCGATCCCCGGGGGCGGTCCCGGGAGGCCGGAAGGCCGGAAGGCCGGAAGGCCCAGGGGGCCGGAAGGCCCAGGGGGCCCGGGGGCCCAGGGGGCCCGGGGGCCCAGGGGGCCCGGGGGCCCAGGGGGCCCGGGGGCCCAGGGGGCCCGGGGGCCCAGGGGGCCCGGGGGCCCAGGGGGCCCGGGGGCCCAGGGGGCCCGGGGGCCCAGGGGGCCCGGGGGCCCAGGGGGCCCGGGGGCCCAGGGGGCCCGGGGGCCCAGGGGGCCCGGGGGCCCAGGGGGCCCGGGGGCCCAGGGGGCCCGGGGGCCGGTCCCGGAAGGTGGTGTCCCGCGCACCGCGACGGGCCGGGGCGCCAGCCGGGTGACACCCCACCCGTAATCACCCGACGCGTTCGCGCGAACTCGTAGAGTGAGTGAGCGCGTTGACCTCCGTCACCGCCAACGTCCCGCCACCCGAACTCCCTTGACCTCCCTCGGCGCTCGCCGCGCCCGACCAGCGGCCCGGAGAGCCGAGTCCGCCGAGTCCCCGAGCCCCCCGCGACCCCCTCCCCGGACCGCGGGGCCCGAAGCCCCCGGCCCCGGGCCACAGAGGAACGGGAAACCCCGGAAACCGGGAACCCGACCGTGAACGAAAGGCTCTGACCAGCAGGAGTCCGGAGTTCCGGAGACCCTCTGGCGCCCGCCCCCACCCCTTCCACAGGAGGCACCATGCAGCGACGCACCTTCCTCACCAGCAGCCTGCTCGGGGCGGCGTTCGCCGCCGCCCCGGCGACCGGGCTGTTCCCCGCCGCCACCGCGACGGCCGCGCCGACCGTCAGCACCCTGGCCGACCTCCAGCGGGCGATCGACGCGGCGGCACCCGGCGACCGGATCGTCCTGGCGAACGGCACCTACACCGTCCCCACCGGCAGCCCCCTGCGGATCTCCGGCAAGAACGGCACCAGCGCCGCGCCCATCACCATCGTCTCGGAGAGCCGGGGCGGCGCGGTCCTCCAGGGCGAACGGGGCTTCGTCCTCAGCGACTCCAGCCACATCGTCCTCAGCGGTTTCGCCTTCCGGCAGCGCACCACCCTGGAGATCCCGGCCAGTTGCCGGTGGATCCGGCTGACCCGCAACGACTTCCGGTTCACCGAGGGCGCCGACCTCGACTGGGTGGTCGTCCGGGGCGACGACGTCAAGGTCGACCGCAACCACTTCCACGACAAGGCCGCCCAGGGCATCTTCCTCGTCCTCGACGGCTCCGGCTCCGCCGTGGCCCAGCGGCTGCACGTGTTCCGCAACCACTTCGCCCGGCACTCCTACACCGGCGACAACGGGGGCGAGGCGATCCGGCTGGGCGACAGCGCCCGGGCCTTGGCGGACGCGAACGCGATCGTGGAGTACAACCTCTTCGAGCGGTGCGACGGCGACCCCGAGGCGGTCTCGGTGAAGTCCTCCGCCAACCTCATCCGGTACAACACGCTCCACGACAGCGTCGGCGGCATCGTGCTGCGGCACGGCAACGGCTCGACCGTGGAGGGCAACCACCTCGTCGGCGGCACCAACGGCATCCGGATCTACGGCAACGACCACCTCGTCCTCAACAACCACCTCGCGGGCCTCACCGACCGGGCCCTGGTGATCGGCAGCGGCACCACCCGCGACCACCACCCCGGCGAGACCGCCCAGCAGCGGCGCGGCAACGACGCCTGCGACCGGGCGGTCATCGCGCACAACACCCTGGTGGACAACAAGCGCACGATCTCCGGCGAGTCCCGGACCCACGGGCCCCGGGACGTCGTCCTCGCGGACAACCTCCTGGTCGCCTCCTCGGGCACCCTGGTGTCGCTCTCCGCGACCAGCGGCTTCACCTGGCAGAGCAATCTGCTGTGGGGCGCGGCGGCCAACGGCGACATCCCCCAGAGCGGCTTCTTCCGCGCCGACCCGCGCCTCCAGCAGGGCACCGACGGGGTGTACCGGCTCACCCCGTCCAGCCCCGCCATCGGCGCCGCGACCCTGACCGGCACCTCCGTCACCGAGGACGCCGACGGCCACCCGCGCGGCACCACCCGTGACATCGGCGCGGACGAGTACACGACCGCCGCCCCGCTCCGCCGCCCCCTCACCGCCACGGACGTGGGCCCGAACGCCTCGTAGGGCACGACGGGCGGCAACGGCGGGCGGGCGGCAGCGGCGGACGGGCGGCAACGGCGGGCGCCCGGGCCCGGCACCCCGCCGGGCCCGGGCCCCGGAGCTATATTCCGGGGATGCTCCCGGATGCCGTCGCCCAGTCGATCGTCGATGACGTCGTGACCCGTCTCGGCGTCAGGGTGAACGTCATGGACGACCACGGCGTGATCGTCGCCAGCAGTGACCGCGCCCGGGTCGGCTCCGTCCACGAGGGAGCCGTCCGGGTGCTGCGGACCGGGGCGCCGCTGTCCCTGACCCGCGAGGAGGCCAGCGCCCTGGGCGGCACCCAGGCCGGGGTGAACCTGCCCCTGCGGGTGGAGGACCGGATCGTGGGCGTGGTCGGCGTCCGGGGCGAACCCGACGAGGTGGGGGAGATCGCCCGCGCGGTCACCCGGCTCGCCGAACTGATGACGATGCGGGAGACGTTCGCGGGCGAGACCGGCTGGCGCCACCAGGTGCGACGGCAGCTGGTCGGCGACCTGCTGGCCGGACGGCTCACCGAGGAGGGCTGGCGGCAGGGGCAGCAACTGGGCGGGTGCCGCGTCGAGGCCCCCTACGCCCTGTTCGCGGTGCGCGGCGACGCGCTGCCGGACCCCGAGGGGGAGCCCCGCGCGCCGTACCGGCTGGTGGCGGCCGACGAGCGGTCCACCCTGATCGCGCCGGACGCGACGGGCACGGTCTGGGTGGTGACCGGGGGCGGCACGGAGCCGGGCGCGGTGCGCGGACGGCTCGCCCGGCTGTGCGGGGAGGACCCGTCCGCCGGTCTCCTGGACGCGGGACGGGCCACGGACTTCCCCGAGCTGCGGGAGCGGGCCGGACGGGCCCGGCTCGCCCTGCGCCACCGGTTCACCGGGGAGCGGCGGCTGGCGGACCTCGAACTCCCGGTGCTGCTGGCCCGGCTCGACCCGGACGTCCGGACGGCGACGGCGGAACGGGTCCTCGGGCCCCTCTCCACGGAGCTGCGCCGGACGCTGCGGGTCTACTTCGCCCACGACCGGGGCGTCGCCGGGGCGGCCGACCGGCTGCGGATCCACCGCAACACCCTCGCCTACCGGCTGACCCGGATCACCGAGCTGACCGGCCGGGACCCCCGGGTCTTCCAGGACGCCCTCGTCCTCCAGGTCGCCCTGCACCTGGTCGACACGGACTGACGCCGACCGACGCCGTCGCGGTCGCGGTCGCGGTCGCGGCCGACCACAGCGTTGTGCGCGGTGCACAAACCGGGAGGACGAACGACAGGCGGATTCCGTTCACCGTGCCGATATCCGGGCGGGGACGGAGTGCCTAGAGTTCCGACACGACTCACCGAGAGTCCGGTATCACACTTTCCTACGGAAAGGTCCCCTCCCTGTGCGTGTCGTCCTCGCTCCCGACTCCTTCAAGGGCAGCCTGTCCGCCGCGGCGGTCTGCGCGGCCATGGAGACCGGGGTCCTCCGTGCCGCTCCCGACGCCGAGGTCGTCCGGGTGCCGATGGCCGACGGCGGCGAGGGAACCCTCGACTGCGTCGGGGCGGCCACCGGCGGCGAAGAGGTCCGCCTCGTCGTCAGCGGCCCCCTGGGGGACCCCGTCACCGCCCGCTACCTGCTCAGCCCCGACCGGTCGTCCGCCGTGGTGGAACTGGCCGCCGCGTCCGGGCTGCCGCTGGTCCCCCCGGACCGGCTCGACCCGCTGCGCGCCGACACCACCGGCACCGGGGAGCTGATCGCCGACGCGGTCCGCCGGGGCGCCCGGTCCGTCCTGGTCTGCGTCGGCGGCAGTGCCAGCACCGACGGCGGCACCGGACTGCTGCGGGCCCTGGGGGCCCGGTTCCACGACGCCTCGGGAGCCGAACTCCCGCCCGGCGGCGGCGCCCTCACCGACCTCCACCGGGCGGACTTCGACGGGCTGTCCGACGCGGTCCGCGCCACCCGGTTCCGGATCGCCTGCGACGTGACCAATCCGCTGACCGGCCCACGGGGCGCGGCGGCGGTCTTCGGTCCCCAGAAGGGCGCGGGCCCCGCCGAGGTCGACCTCCTCGACCGGGGGCTGAGCCGGTTCGCGGACGTCCTGGCCGCCCAGCTCGGCACCGCCGTCCACGCGCTGCCGGGCGCGGGCGCGGCGGGCGGCACCTGCGGGGGCATGCTCGCCGTCCTGGACGCGGTGGCCCTGCCCGGTTGCGAACTCGTCGCCCGGACCGTCGGCCTCCCCGACGCCCTGACCGGCGCCGATCTGGTCCTGACCGGCGAGGGCCGCCTCGACCGGCAGAGCGCGGACGGCAAGGTCGTCTCCCTGGTCGCCCGGCTGGCCGCCGAGCGGGGCGTCCCCGTGGTGGCCCTGGCCGGGCAGGTCGTCCCGCCCCTGGCCGCGCTGCACGACCTGGGCCTGACCTCGGCGTTCAGCATCGCCGACGGGCCCCGGACGCTGGACGCCATGCGCGGGTCGGCGGCGGAGCTGCTGACGGCCGTCACCGAACAGGTCCTCCGGCTGCGCCCGTCCTGAACCCCGGACGCCGCCCACCGCGTCCACCCCTCCCCGGCCCGCTCCCCTCCCCAGGCGCACCCCCACGCACCCACAGCTCCACCCCTCACCCCACGCGCCCGCGCCCCGCGCACACCCGCACCCCCGCACGCACCCCCCGCACCGGACCGCCCCCACAACCGGGCCGTCGGCCCGGCCCGGACCCGTCCCCCGGGCCATCCGTCCCGTCGTCCTCCCGTAGGAGTCCCATGAGCACCACCGGCCCCGCGCTGCTGACCGCCCTGGCGGTGAGCATCGCGCTGATCGTCCTGCTGTGCGGACGGTTCCGTCTGCACCCCTTCCTCGCCATCGTGCTGTCGACCTATGTGTTCGGCCTGCTGGCCATGGGCATCGGCGCCGCCACCGACGCCGACCAGAAGTTCGTCGACGACCTGGCCGGAACCATCGCCGAGGGCTTCGGGAGCATCCTCGCCAGCATCGGCCTGGTCATCCTCTTCGGCACCGTCATCGGCAAGGTGCTGGAACGGACGGGGGCGGCCGTCACCCTGGCCGAGGGCGTCCTCAAGGTGGTCGGCAAACGGCATCCGGCCCTCGCCATGTCGCTGATGGGCTGGGTGGTGTCGATCCCCGTCTTCTGCGACTCCGGCTACGTGGTCCTCTCCCCGCTCCAGCGCTCCATCGCCCGCAAGACCGGCAAGAACCCGGTCGTCCTCGGCACCGCGCTCGCCACCGGCCTGTACGCCTCCCACACCTTCGTCCCGCCCACCCCGGGCCCGATCGCCGCCGCGGGCAACGTCGGCATCGGCTCCGACGGCCTCATCTGGGTCATCCTCTTCAGCATCCCGGTGTCCCTGGTCGCCGCCCTCGCCGGACTCGCCTGGGCGCTGCGCCGCACCGGAAACCTGGAGAGCAAGCTCCCCGACGCGCACCAGACCTTCGAGGAGTACAAGTCCCAGTTCGAGCGGCTGCCGAGCATGGGCCGGGCGCTGGCCCCGATCGTCGTCCCGATCGTGCTCATGGCGATCGGCTCCGTCTCCGCCTTCCCCTCCGGTGACGGGACCCTGGTCGACGGCGCCCTGGGCGCCTTCCTCACCGACCTCGGCAGCCCGGTGAACTCGCTGCTCATCGGGGTGCTCCTGGCCCTGGGCCTGCTGCCGCCCAAGCGGGACGCGAAGGCCCTGACCACCTGGGTCGCCGAAGGACTCGTGGACGCCGCGCCCATCCTGGTGATCACCGGCGCGGGCGGTGCCTTCGGCGCGGTCATCAAGGGCACCCCGATCGCCGACTACATCGCCTCCCTCATAGGCGACGGCTCCTCGGTCAGCGGCGTCACCGCGCTGCTGGTGCTCTTCGGCCTCGCGGCGCTCCTGAAGACCGCGCAGGGCAGCAGCACCGCCGCCCTGATCATCACCTCCACGCTCGCCCAGCCGCTGCTGCCCGCCCTGGGCCTGGACGGCACCCTCGGCTCCATCCCGATCGGTCAGGTCATGGCGGTGATGGCGATCGGCGCCGGAGCCATGGTCGTCAGCCACGTCAACGACTCCTACTTCTGGGTCGTCTCGCAGTTCTCCGGGATGGACGTGAAGACCGCCTACCGCGCCCAGACGGCCGCCACGCTCGTCCAGGGACTCACCGCGCTCGCCTTCGTGCTCGTCCTCGGCGCGGCACTGCTGTAACGGCCGCCACCGGCGAGCCGCCCCCGACCCGGATTCGACAGGACCCCAGGGAGACCCCCGTGCGCAGACAGCTTCCGTTGGTGACCGGCACCCCCCACCCGGGTGGCCGCTCCGCCCTCACCTGCCGTTACCGCTGCGGTGACGCCTGCTTCCAGGAGGTGCCCAACACCAGCGGCAACCCCTACGCGGGCGACGTCATCGCCGACGCCCTCACCCGCCGGACCGCGCTGCGCGCCGCCGCCGTGGTGACCGTGACGGCCGCGGTCGGGGGCGCGGCCGTCACCGGCGGCGGCTCCCCGGCCGCCGCCGCGCCCGGCGCGCACGCCCCGCACGGCCGCCCCGGCGGGCGGGGCGACGGGGCCCGGGGGCTGCGGTTCACCCCGGTGCCGCCCAACACGGACGACGCCGTGGTGGTCCCCCCGGGGTACGCGCAGGGCATCGTGATCCGCTGGGGCGACCCCGTCCTGCGCGGCGCCCCCGCCTTCGACGGCGCCCGGCAGAGCGCCCGGGCCCAGGAGCGCCAGTTCGGCTACAACAACGACTTCCTGTCGCTGCTGCCGCTCGCCGAACCCGGCCGGTGGCTGCTGGTGGCCAACCACGAGTACACCAGCGAGTGGCTGATGTTCCACGGATACGACCCGGCGAACCCCACCCGGGAACAGGTGGAGATCTCCTGGGCCGCCCACGGGCTGTCCGTGGTGGTCGTCCGGGAGGAACGCGGTACGGGCGCGCTCGTCCCCGTCCCCGGGCACCGCCTCAACCGGCGGATCACCGTGCGGACGCCGTTCCTGGTCACCGGCCCGGCGGCGGGCTCCCCGCTGCTGCGGACCGCCGCCGACCCGTCCGGCACCCGGGTGTCCGGGACCTTCAACAACTGCGCGGGCGGCGAGACGCCGTGGGGCACCACCCTGCACGGCGAGGAGAACATCAACATGTACTTCGCCCACGGCGGCCGGGCGACCGACCGGCGCTACGGGCTCCCGGCCGGCGCCACCGAACGGAAGTGGGAACGCTTCGACGACCGGTTCGACGTCACCAAGGAGCCGAACGAGCCGCACCGGTTCGGCTGGGTCGTGGAACTCGACCCGTACGACCCGGACTCCACCCCGCGCAAGCGCACCGCGCTCGGCCGGTTCAAACACGAGGGCGCGCAGCCCCGCCTCACCCGGGACGGACGGCCCGTGGTCTACATGGGCGACGACGAACGCTTCGAGTACCTCTACAAGTTCGTCTCCTCGAAGCGGATGCGCGCGGGCGCCTCCCGGGCGGCCCGGGAGCACAACCTCTCGCTGCTGGACGAGGGCACCCTGTACGTCGCCCGGCTCACCGGCGACAGCCCGGGCGAGGTCGACGGCGGCGGGGCCCACCCGGCGGACGGGGAGTTCGACGGCGCCGGGACCTGGATCCCGCTCGCCACCGGCGACACCTCCCACGTGCCCGGGATGACCGCCGACGAGGTGTACGTCTTCACCCGGCTGGCCGCCGACAGGGTGGCGGCGACCACCATGGACCGCCCCGAGGACGTCCAGCCCTCCCCGCGCACCGGACGGGTCTACGCCGCGCTGACCAACAACTCCGAGCGCGGCAAGCCCGGCAGGCCCGGCGCCGACGAGGCCAACCCCCGGAACCTCAACAAGCACGGCCAGGTCCTGGAACTCGCGGAGGCCGGGGACGACCCGGCCGCCGGGACGTTCTCCTGGCGGCTCTTCCTGGTCGCGGGCGACCCCCAGGACCCGGCCACGTACTTCGCGGGCTTCCCCAAGGACCGGGTCTCGCCGATCTCCTGCCCCGACAACATCACCTTCGACCCCCACGGCAACATGTGGATCTCCACCGACGGCAACAACCTGGGCTCCAACGACGGACTGTTCGGCGTCGCCACCCGGGGCCCGCGACGGGGCGAGCTGAAGCAGTTCCTCACCGTGCCGGTCGGCGCCGAGACCTGCGGCCCCGTCGTCCAGGAGCGGCGGGTGCTGGTCGCCGTCCAGCACCCCGGCGAGACCGACGGCGCCACCGCCGAGCGTCCGGGCAGCACCTGGCCCGAGGGGCCCGGCGAGCTGGTCCGTCCCGCGGTGGTCGCGGTGTGGCGCCGCGACGGGGGGCCCGTCGGCGGGTGACCCCACCGGACCGCGACCCCGGCCGCCCCCGTTCCCGCCCCCCGGCGGACGGGGGCGGCCGGTCACCGCGCGTCCGCGTCACGGGGCGGGCGTAGGCTGGAGAGGGACTCGGGACCTTCCCGCCGAAGGCGGTTGATCATGACCGGACTGGTGATCCGGAGTTTCGACTCCGCTGACGAGACACGTCCCTTCGGGGACGGCAAGGGCAGGCTGGACCTGCTGGAGACGACCGGCGGCCCGGTCGGCCGGGCGGTCTTCGAACCCGGCTGGCGCTGGTCGGAGCACATCAAGCCACTGGTGGGCACGGACAGCTGCCAGGAGGCCCACACCGGGTACGTGCTGAGCGGCCGGATCAAGGTCGTCATGGACGACGGCGAGACCGTCGAGGCGGGCGAGGGCGCCTTCCTCCAGGTCGCCCCCGGTCATGACGCCTGGGTCCTGGGCGACGAGCCCTGCGTCCTGCTGGACTGGACCGGGTACGGCGAGTACGCGAAGCCCCGGGGGTCTTAGAACTCCTATCGGAATGACTTCAGGCGTCGCCAGCAGATGAGTGCGCATCCGAGGGTGAGGAAGGCTTCGTGGATGTCGTCGCGTATCTCCCAGCGGATCCGCAGGCGACGGAACCAGTGCAGGTGAGCGAACGCACGCTCCACGACCCAGCGTTGGGTGCCCAGGCCGGAGCCGTGCCCGGTGCCGCGGCGGGCGACGACCGGTTTCACGCCGAGGGCCCGCACGAGGCGGCGGTACTTGTCGTGGTCGTAGCCGCGGTCGCCGAGTACGACGTCCGGGCGGCGGCGTGGCCGACCGCGCTTGCCGCGCACGGGCGGCACTGCTTGAAGCAGCGGCACGAGCTGAGTGACGTCGTTGCGGTTGCCGCCAGTCAGGGTGACCGCGAGCGGGATGCCGGTGGCGTCCGTGATCAGGTGGTGCTTGCTGCCGGTTCTGCCCCGGTCAACAGGGCTTCGTCCGGTCTTGACGCCCCCTTTAAAGCTCGGATGTGGGAGCCGTCGACCGCCGCCCGGGAGAAGTCCAGGGCGTTCGCACCGCGGAGCTGGGCCAGGAGAACCTCGTGCAGCCGGGGCCAGACCCCGGCCTCGGTCCACTCCGCCAGGCGGCGCCAGCAGGTCATGCCCGAGCCGAAGCCGAGTTCCTGCGGCAGGTGTTCCCAGGCGATCCCGGTATGGAGCACGAACAGAATGCCCTGGAACACCAGCCGGTCCGGATGCCGCTTGCGCCCCGGGTGACGGGCCCGGCGTTCCACCCTGGGCAGCAGCGGCTCGATCACTGCCCACAACTCGTCATCGACATCCCACGGCCTCGGCCGAGCCACCCCACACCCCCGGATCAACGTTCCCCGAGTGATCCAACCACCTCGAAGATCATTTCGTTAGGAGTTCTTAGCCCCCTCTCCGGACCCCGCGGCTCAGCCGAAGTCGACGCCCATCAGCCAGTTGCCGGGCGCACCGGGATCGCGGCTGGACCAGTACTCGACGACCGCCGAGACGAACTCCTCCCGTGACAGCACGCCGTCCCCGTCACGGTCGAGGTGACGGAAGGCGTCGTCGACGACCTCCCGGGTGGCCCGGGGGAAGTGCCCGCGCAGGAAGCAGTAGTACTCGTCGGGGGTCACCACGCCGTCGCCGTCCGCGTCGGCGACGGTCAGGAAGACCTCCGCCAGGGCGCCCACGGTGGCCCGCCCCGCCTCCGGATCGTCGGCCAGGGACAGGGTCGACTCCACGAACGCGGCCTTGGACATCCGCTCCTCGCCCTCCCGCAGACGGGGCAGGTGCAGGTTCCGCCAGATGGCCACGTACGCGTCCACGATCCGGCGCTCCTCGTCGGAGTCCGGCGGGTGCCCGAGTTCCGCGGCACACCGCCGCCCCATCAACACATGGTCGTCCTCGGTCAGTCCGCCGTCACCGTCCACGTCGAACTGGTCGAAACCCTGAAGGATCTTACGGATCAACAGGTCCTGTGCCATCAACTGCCTCCTCCTCGTCGAGCCCCCGCAAGGGAAGGATCGACGGGCCCGGCCCACCCGAAACACACGAACTCCCGTTCCCCACGCGAACAGTTCCGTTCCACAGCGCGACGCGGAACGGGCCGACAGGGACACGGGACTCCGGACTCCACCGGCCACCACTCGCCGCCCACGCCCACCGCCCACCGCCCACGGGACAAGGAGAGATCACCGGGGCCGACAGCACTCCCGCGCCACCGAGACGAAGGCGAGCTTCGCCCGCTGGAGTTCGTCCGGCCGCTCATGACGCCGCAGCCCGTCGACGAGGTGCCGGGCCGCGTCAGCGACCTCGGAGGGCCCCTCCAGGAGCACTCCGCCCAGCGCGCGTTGCAGCGCGACGTCCCCGTCGGCCCCGCCCCGCCCGGTCCGTTCGGCGAGGAGCCTCGCCTCCGCCGCCCCCAGGAACTCCGCGTAGACCTGCCGCCGCAGAGCGGACTCCCGGTGCTCCGCCTCGGCCCGCAGGGTCATCCGCACGGACTCCAGCACCGCGTCCGCCTGCCGGTCGCCCGCGTGCCGGGCCGCCTCCGCCTGCCGGAGACCGGCACCGCGCGCGTACCAACCCGTGACGACACTGCCCGCGAGCGCGGCCCCCGCGGCGATCAACGCGATTCCCCAGTCACCCATGCCCCCATCCTTCCCACCGGTCGCGGCACGACGGGCGCCGACGCCGGATGTGCGTCACGAATCACCTCCGAAGGCCCTCGAACACCACAGCGATAGGATCGGCCCATGTCGCCCGACGACGCGAAGGAGCCCACTCCGACCTGCGGAAACCACGACTTCCGGAAACCGGCCACCGATACACTGGACGATTGCGACGGGCGACGGGCGACGGGCGACGGGCGACGGGCGACGGGCGACGGGCGACGGGCGACGGGCGACGGGCGGACCGTCCTGTTCGCGGCGCGGTCGGCGGTGGCGCTCCACCGACTGTTCGACGTGCTCCCCGTGTTCTCCGGTGACGACCGGATCACCCGGCTGTTCACCCTGGTTCCCGGATCGGACTTCGGAACGGACGCCCTGCGCGCGATCGAGACCCGCCACGGCCGCACGGTCCCGTGGAGCGAGGCGTGCGCCCGCTCGTTCGACCTGATCGTCGCCGCGAGCCCGAAGGGCGACCTGCGGTCGCTGCGCGGTCCACAGGTCCTGCTGCCGCACGGCGCGGGCTTCAACAAGTCGATCCCCGGCGAGGGTTCGGCCGACTCGGCGTCCGGACTGGACCCGGCGTTCCTGCGGCGCGACCCCGACGACGCCCCGATAGCCCTGCACGCCCTGGCCCACCCCGACCAGGTCGCCAGGGCGGGCGCCATGACCCCCCGGGCCGCCCGGCGCGCGAAGGTCGTCGGCGACCTGACCCTGGAACGCGTCCTCGCCTCGGCCCCGCTGCGCGACCGCTACCGGGCGGCGCTGGGCACCGGGGCCCGTCGGCTCCTGGTCCTGGCCTCCACCTGGGGGCCGGACTCCCTCATCAGACGCCACCCCGGACTGCCCGCGCGGCTCGCGGCCCGACTGCCGTACGACGAGTACCAGTTGGCGCTGGTGGTCCACCCCAACGAGTGGGACCTGCTCGGAACGCACGAGCTGACCGAACAGCTGGCGCCCGCCCTCGACGCCGGAACGGTCCTGTCGGCGCCCTACGAGGAGTGGGCCGCCGTCCTGATCGCCGCCGACGCCCTGGTCACCGACCACGGATCGGCGGCCCTGTACTACTGCGCCGCCGGTGACCGTCCCGTGGTGGGCGTCCAGGGGAAGAGCGGCGAACTGATCCCCGGCAGCCCGATGGACGTGCTCCTCGACCGGATACCCCGCTGGGACCCCGCCGGGGACGACATCGCCGAAGCGCTGCGGGCGTACCGGCCGGGCACCGGATTCGCCGCGGCGGCGGCCGCGTTCGCGCACCCCGGTGACCGCTCCGGGGACGCCGTGAACCGGCTGCGCACCGAGGTCTACGCTCTGCTCGGACTGGCCCCGCCCACGCACGGCGCCGCGCCCCGCCCGCTGCCCGCGCCGACGTCCGCCGTCCGCGTCCCCACCGCGTTCGACGTGGACGTGACGCCCACCGCGACCGGCGTCCGGATCACCAGACGCCCGGCGGGCACCGGGCCACCGGGCCACCACCTGGCCGTGGAGCACGGCGCCGCCGCCGAACGCCTCTGCCGCTCGGCGGGCCTGCTGCTGCGCCGCCCGCTCCCGGCGTCCCCCGCCCCGCGTCCCGCCCCGGTGGACCTGGCCTGGACCGCCGACGGCTGGACCCGGCACACCCTGTCCGCCTACCCGAACTGCCGCACCGCGGCGGCCGTACTGCCGTCCGGCACGGGTCTGCTGAGGGTCCGCGGCCACGAGGAGGCGTACGCCGTCCGCGCCGAACCGCGCGCCGAGGGCGGCAGGGTCGTACGGATCGACCCGGCCGTGGCCCTGTCGGCCGCCCACGCGTTCCTGCTCGCCCGGGAAACCGCCCGGCACGCCCCGGACACCGTCCCGGACGCCCGGGAAACCGTGCCGAACGCCCGGGGAACCGCCCCGGGCACCCAGAAACCCGCCCCGGACACCCGCACGACGCCGCCACTGACGCCGCCTCCAACGACAACGCTGCCGCTGACACTGGACTGCGTCATCGGAGACCGGACGTTCCGCGTCACCGTCCGACCGGCCGGGGAAACCGAAGCCACCCAGGTGATCTGAACGCCCGGACGCCCCGGGCCCGCTCCCCCGCCCGCGCGCCCGTCCGGCTAGGCCAGACCGGCGCGCCGTCGGAGGTCCAGGGCGGCCGTGCGGTGCTCCGCAGCCTCCGTCGGACGCCCTTCGGCCGCGTCCAGCTCGGCGAGGGCGTCGTGCACGCGGGCGAGTTCGAAGCCCGAGCGCCGTCCGTCGGCGCGGTCGAGGGCCCGCCGGTACAGCTCACGGGCCTCGTCCGACCGGCCGAGGTGGCTCAGCACACCGGCGAGGGCGAAGGCCGCGCGTCCGGTGAGCCGCTCCCGCCGCTGTTCCACGAACCCGGCGTGCGCCTCGGAGAGCAGTTCCAGCGCGGCGGCCCAGTCGCCCGCCTTCGCGCTCGCCTCCCCCATCCGATAGGTCTGGAGCAGGACGCCGTAGGGGTTGGGGATCGCCCGGTGCAGTTCACGGGAGGCGGCGAAGTCGGCCAGGGCGGCGCCCCACTCGCCACGGACGCCCTTGAGCGTGCCCCGGTGCTCGACCAGCGAGGCGGCGAGCTTGCGGTCCCGCGCGGAGTCGTCCAGCAGCCCGAGGGCGGACCCGGCCCGGTCGAGCTGGTCCTGCGCCGCACCCGGCTCCCCCGACTCCCAGAGCGTCCGGGCGAGTTGGCAGCGGGTGCGCACCAGCCACCCGGCGTCCCCTCCGTACCGGACGGCCGAGTCCACGGCGCGCCGGAAGACCTCGACGACCTCCGACTGGTGGGGGTGGTCCAGGGCGTGCGTCCACACCGGCTCGGACAGGGCCACGGCCTCGGCGTCCATCCCCTGGTCGTGGGCGAGCCGCGAGCACGCGAACAGTACGTGGCGCTCCTCCGCCAGCCAGCGCGCGGCGCGGACGGCGCGGGCGGCGCGCTCCTCGTCCGTCCCGGCCGTCGCCGGGTCCTCCAGGGGTCCGTCCGGCACCCCGGGGAGCGGGTCGCGGAGCTCCACGACGGTCAGTCGCCGACCCGCGGCGAACCGGTCCGCCAACTGGGCCTGCCGGACCCACCACCGCACCGCCCGGGCCCGGGCCTCGGCCGCCTCCCCGGCGGCGGTCTCCTGGACGGACCGGCGCAGGGCGTGCCCGCGCTGCGGTTCCGGGAGCCGCAGCGCACCGGACACCGTCCGCGACAGCGCGCTGGTGTCCAGTAATCCGGCCCGGTCCAGCTCCTCCAGGGCGTCCTGGCAGACGTCCGGCCCCAGCCCGGAGAGCGCGGTGGCGGAGTGGAGGGTGAACGTCCCGCCGGGGTGGTGCGGCAACAGCCGGTAGAGCAGGGAAGCCGGGCGGGACAGCCCGGAGTAGGCGGTGTCCCAGATGTGTTCCACGCCGTCCACGCCCTTCTCGTCGATCTCGGCCCGGAGGTCGTCGAGGACGCGGGAAAGCGGACGCAGCCGGTGGGCGCGCACCCACCGGCCCGCGACGTGGAGCGCGGCGGGAAGGCCGCCGCACAGCCGGGCCACCGCGCGGGCCGCCTCCGGGTCGGCGGTCAACCGGTGGTCACGGACGATCAGTTCCAGGAGTTCGGTCGCGGCCCGCTCCTCCAGCGGGGGCAGCGCCAGCCCCACGGCGGCCCCGGGTTCGAGGTCGTGCAGCGGGCCGTGGCTGGTGACGATGACGACGCTGTCGCCGGACGCGGGGAGGAGCGGCACGACCTCCGAGGCGTAGCGCGCGTTGTCCAGCAGGAGGACGAGTTTCGCGCCGGAGGTCCGGCTCCAGTACTGGCGGCAGCGGGCCGCGTACCCGGTCCGCACCTCGTCGGGTGCCACGTCCAGCGAGTCCAGCAGCTGGGAGAGGACGTCACCGGGGTCGAGCGCGCCGTCCACCCGGAACTCGTCGAGGTCGGCGGAGAGGACGCCGTCGGTGAAGGAGGAGCGGTCGAGCAGGTCCCGGGCGATCAGCCGGGCCAGTTCCGTCTTCCCCAGACCGCCGGTGCCGCTCAGCGCGAGGACCAGCGGACGCGAACGGCTCCGCCACTCGCCGACGGCGCGCAGGGCCCGCTCCCGCTCGTCGGTCCGGTTGACGAAGTGCACCGGCTCCGGCGGAAGTTCGACCCTCACACAGCCCCCTCGACCATCCACGGCGTCCTGCCGCGCACGCTGTCTGCCACCCCGCACTCTAGCCCCGGTCCCTCACGGAACCGGGGCCGTTCGGGAGACGCGTCCCCCCGCGCGGCGCGCCGGGGCGCAGCGGCGAGGCACCGGCGCGGACGAGGTCGGCTGCCACCGTGCCTCGGACACAAGCGGTGCCGTCTTCGAACTGCCTGCCGCACCGGCTGTTGTGAACCTGCGAAAGGGCTGGTCGGGGCGGTCCCCTCACAGCCGGACGTGACCAGGGTGTTCACCGTCAGGTCATGGAGGCGGGCCACATGGCGAGCGCGAGGCCGGGCCGGTCGGCAAGAGGGGTACTAGCACCCCTGAGATCAGTTCGGCTCATCGCCATGCTGAGAACACAGCGAGACAGCGGCACGTGTGAAGTGAGGGCAGGAAATGAACGCACGCGGAATCGAGAAGACCGGTCAGAGCCCAGGTGGTTCCGTGACGATGATGCTGCGGGGCGTGGCCCTGACAGGGGTGGCGATCTACGAGGCGCTGCTGATCCTGTGGGTGTCGCTCGTCGTCTGCCTCTGCTTCGTCGGTATCGGAATCCCGCTCCTGCCGGGCGCGCTGAACGCGGTCCGCAAGGACGCGCGAACCCAGCGCAGGCTGGCCGGGGAATGGTCCGGCATCCGGGTCGAGTCCTCGCACCTGCCCGAACCGGCCGCGGCCCCCGGCCCGGCCTGGAAGCGGGCCCATCGGATGCTCGGTGACGGCCACACCTGGCGGGACCTGCTCTGGGCCCTGGTCAACCCGCTGGTCGGCCCCCTGATGGCGCTCCTCCCCGCAGCCGCGGTCGTGGGCGGACTCTGGGGCCTGAGCCTCACGTTCCTGTGGGACAGCCTGCCCGAGTCCTGGAACAGCATCTGGTTCACCTTCATCCCCGTGAACAGCCAGCCCATGGCGATCCTGGCGGGGGCCCTCGGCCTCGTGGAGCTCGCGGCCGGCCTGGTCCTGCTGCCCCGCCTGATGCTGCCGCTGCACGGCCGCTGGGTGCGCCTGATGCTGGGCTCCACCCGTGCCGCGCTGACCAACCGTGTCGAGCACCTCGCCAGCACCCGTTCCGACGCCATGGACATGAACGCCACCGAACTGCGCCGGATCGAGCAGGACCTGCACGACGGTGCCCAGGTGCGTCTCGTGGCCCTGGGCATGACCCTCTCCGCCGCCGAGTCCCTGGTCGAGCGGAACCCCGAGGCTGTACGCGCCCTCCTCGCCGAGGCCAAGGACAACTCGGCCAAGGCCCTGAACGAACTCCGCGACCTGGTGCACGGCGTACACCCGCCGCTGCTCGCCGACCGGGGCCTGGTGGACGCCATCCGGACCCTCGGCCTGGAACTCCCCCTGCGAGTCCACGTCACCGGCTCGATTCCCGGCCGACCGCCGGCCCCGGTGGAGTCCGCCGCGTATTTCGCCATCGCCGAACTGCTCAGCAACGTCACCAAGCACGCCAAGGCGTCCGAGGCCACCGTCGACATCCGGTACTCCGACCACAGCCTGCGGGTCGCCGTCCACGACGACGGTGTCGGCGGCGCCGACACCCGCAACGGCACCGGCCTGGCCGGGGTCGAGCGCCGACTGGCCGCCTTCGACGGCCTCCTCGTGGTCACCAGCCCGCTGGGCGGCCCCACTTCGGCCGCCTTCGAGATCGCCTGCGAACTCCTCAGCGGTTCCGCGACCGACGACGTCCCGACGACCTGACCCCCGGCCCCGCCCCGGGCGCCAGCTCCGCTCCAGGAAACGACATGTGCCCGACGCTCTTACCATCGACCTAAGGACCTCTCGACATGCCGGTCAGCAATCGCCACTTCGCCTCGCGGATGGGGCGCTGGGGCGCCACCCATCCGTGGACGGCCATCCTCCTCTGGCTGATCGTGGTCGTGGGCGCCTTCTCCATGGGCACCGTGATCGAGACCAAGCAGGCCACCAACCAGGACCTGCTGGTCGGCGAGGCCGCCGAAGCCGCCCGGCTCATCGAGGAGAACGGGCTGCGGAACCCCGCCGCGGAGAACATCCTGATCGGCACCCGCGCCGGCCAGGCGACCACCGCGCAGACGACCGAGCGGACCGCCGCGGCGACCGAGCTGCGCCGACGGCTGGCGGCCCTCCCCGAGGTCGCCTCGGTGAGCGACCCGATCGACTCGCCGAACGGCAGGGCACTGCTGCTCCAGGTCTCGATGAAGGGTGACGCCGACACCGCCGCGGACCGGGTGACCCCGCTCCTGACAGCCACCGCCGACGCCCAGAAGCAGCACCCCGGCCTTCTCATCGCGCAGGCCGGCGACGCGTCCGTCAAGCACGACTTCCAGGAGTGGCTCGCCAAGGATCTCCAGAAGGCGACCGTGATCAGCGTCCCCGTGACCCTGGCGATCCTGCTCCTCATCTTCGGCGCGCTCGTCATGGCCGGTGTGCCGGTACTGCTCGGCCTGATGGCGGTCGCCTCGACGATGGGCCTCTGGGCCCTGGCCTCCCATCTCGTGCCGGACCCCGGCATGGTGACGGACGTCATCGTCCTGATGGGCCTCGCGGTCGGTGTCGACTACTGCCTCTTCTACCTGCGCCGCTACCGCGAGGAGTGCGCCAACGGCTACGACCCGGCCTCCGCGGTCGGCATCGCGGCCGCCACCTCCGGCCACTCCGTGATGGTCTCCGGGATCGCGGTGATCGTCTCCGCCGCGGGCCTCTACCTCTCCGGTGACGTGATGCTGGCCTCCATGGCCACCGGAGCGATCATCGTGGTCGCCGTCGCGATGATCTCCGCGGTCACCGTTCTCCCCGCCCTGCTGGTCAAGCTCGGCCGTGCCGTCGACCGCCCCCGCGTCCCGCTCGTCTGGCGGCTCTCGCAGCGCAACGGAACCCCCCGTGTGTGGGGATTCCTCCTCCGCCCCGCCACCCAGCGCCCGCTGATCTGCCTCGTCGTCGCCGTCGGCGGCCTGGTGGCCCTGGCGCTGCCCGCCCTGGACATGAACCTGAAGGCCACGCAGGTCGACGACTTCCCCCGCTCGCTGAGCACGATGCGGACCCACGACCGCCTGGTCGACGCGTTCCCCTCCACAGCGAACACCGACACCGTTGCCGTACGGGTTCCGGCCGGCGAGAACGAACAGCTGCGCACCCGGATGACCCGGCTGTCCGAGTCCGTCCGGCAGGACCCCCTGTTCGCCACGGACAGCCCGCCCCGGATCCGCTACTCCGCGGACGGTCGCGGCGCGGTCCTGGAAGCCGGCACACCGACCGCCCCGGGCACCGACCCGGCCCGTGACTCCGTCACCCGTCTGCGCGCCGACCTGGTACCGGACGCGCTGCGGGGCGTGCCGGGCGTCGAGTACGCCGTGGGCGGGGCGCAGGCCGAGGACATGGACTACACGTCCAACCTCACCAGCCGGCTGCCACTGGTGGTCGGGGGCGTGTTCGCGCTGACCTTCCTGATCATCCTGCTCGCCTTCCGCTCGGTGGTCGTGGCCATGACCACCGTGGTGCTGAACCTGCTGTCCGTCGCCGCCTCGTTCGGCTTCCTCTGCCTGGTCTTCCAGCGGAACTGGGCCGAGGACCTGCTGGACTTCACCTCAACCGGGCACGTGGTGTCCTGGGTGCCGATCCTGCTGTTCGTGATCCTGTCCGGGCTCTCACTCGACTATCACGTCTTCGTGGTCAGCCGGATCAGGGAGAGCGTGGTCGCCGGCATGACGACGAAGAACGCGGTGGTGGACGGGATCACCCGCACCGCCGGTGTGGTGACCGGGGCTGCGGCGGTCATGGTCGCGGTGTTCGCCACCTTCGGCACGCTGACCTTCATCGAGATGAAACAGATCGGCGTCGGTCTCGCGGTGGCGATCGTCATCGACGCGACGATCATCCGGATCTACGTCCTGCCCGCCGCGATGACCCTCCTCGGCCGGGCCAACTGGTGGCCGTCGCGGACTGGTCGTTCCAGCGGCCTCCCCGAGCCGCAGCGCTCCGCGGAGACGTTCCAGGACACGGCCCGCGTCTGATCCGTACGCGGTGGGTCGGCGGCCCGGTCGGGGCGGGGACTTCACGGTACCCGCCCCGCGCCCCCGATCAGCCGTCCGTCAGCCTCGCGTCAGTGCCCATCAAGCATAGTGGTCAGGGAAGTTGACCACGGCGGACAGACAGGAGCACCGTAGATGAGCAACCCCTTCGACGATTCCGAAGGCACCTTCCATGTGCTGGTCAACGACGAGAACCAGCACAGTCTGTGGCCGTCCTTCGCCGAGGTGCCCGCGGGCTGGCGTCCGGTGCTGAGCGATGCCGCTCGCGAGGACGCCGTGCGCTACGTGGAGGAGAACTGGACCGACCTCCGGCCACTGAGCCTCGTCGAGCACGGGGCCTGATCCCGTGACGGCTCACGCACCGGCGGCGATCGAGGCCGAGGGTCTCCGCAAGAACTACAAGGACCACGAGGTCCTCAAGGGGATCGGCCTCCACGTCCCCGCGGGCACCGTACTAGGGCTCCTCGGCCCCAACGGGGCCGGCAAGACGACGACCGTCCGCATCCTCAGCACGCTGCTGCGGCTCGACGGAGGACGCGCCGCGGTGTGCGGCATCGACGTGTCGAAGCACCCCCGCGAGGTGCGCCGGAGGATCGGTCTCTCGGGCCAGTACGCCGCCGTGGACGAGGAACTGTCCGGACGGGAGAACCTGGTCCTGCTCGGCCGACTGCTCCATCTGGGCACCCGGGCCGCCCGCGCCAGGGCCGAGGAGATGCTGTCCCGGTTCGATCTGACCGGTGCGGGCGACAAACCGCTGCGGGAGTACTCGGGCGGCATGCGGCGCAGGCTGGACCTGGCGAGCACCCTGGTGGGCAGCCCGCAGGTCATCTTCCTGGACGAGCCGACGACCGGTCTCGATCCGAAGAGCCGACTGGGTCTGTGGGCCGTCGTACGGGAGCTCGTGGCGGAGGGTGTCACCGTCCTGCTGACCACGCAGTACCTCGAAGAGGCCGACGAGCTCGCCGACCACATCGCGGTGATCGACAAGGGCCGGGTGGTCGCCGAGGGCTCCGCCGACGAACTCAAGCGCAAAGTGGGCGAGGAGCGCCTGGAGATCACGGTCACCGACCCCGCCGACATCCCCGCGGCGCTGACAGCGCTGAACGGGGTACTGACCGGAGAACTGACCCGGGACGACCAGAGGGGGGTCCTCGGCATCGAGCTGAGGGACGGACTGGCCGGCATCGCCAGTGCGGCGGCCGCACTGCACCATGCGGGCATCCCTGTGTCCGACTTCGCCCAGCGGCGGCCCTCGCTGGACGAAGTGTTCCTGACGCTGACCGGCCACCAGGCGGCGTAGCCGGATGCCGGAGCGGGCAGCGGTCACCTGCCTGGTGCTGTGGGCGCCCGCGCTCGACCGCGCCGAGCTCCGCGGGCTCATGTCGGCCGAGGAGCGGGCCCGGTACGAGCAGTTCTCGGAACCCTCCGACCGGGCGCGTTTCGCCTCGGCGCGGGCTCTGGTCCGGACCGCGATGGGCCGCGCCACCGGTGTCGCCCCGGGCCTCGTGCCGTTCGACCGGAAGTGCCGGTACTGCGGCGGCCCGCACGGGAAGCCGCGGGTCCCCGGCGCGACCACGAGGTTCTCGCTCTCCCACTCCGGCGGCCTCGTGGGCCTGGCGCTCGCCGAGGGCGCCGAGCCGGGCATCGACGTGGAACGGATCTCCGCCCGGCGGGTCGGACGGCTCGCGCCTCGCGTGCTGTCCGCCAGGGAGCTACGGGACCTGGAGGCCGTGCCGTCCGGGGAGAGGTCGGCGGCTTACCACACCTACTGGACGCGCAAGGAGGCGATCCTCAAGGCCGTTGGCCGGGGAATCTCGTCCTCCTTGCGGGGCATCTCCGTGTCCGGACCGGACGCCCCGGCGGAACTGACCCACGGGAACGGCGACTTCGCCCCGTCGGACATCGCCATGTCCGACCTGCGGCCGGGCCCCGGGTACACGGCGGCCCTCGCCGTCGAGACCCGTGGGCCCATCGACCTGGTCGAGCGGCACCTGGCAGATCCGCTGGACGTTCTCTGATGGCTCCGGACCGGTCACCGGCCGCCGAAGGCCAACCCCGCGTCTATCGCCGGGTCCTGCATGAGGATGGCCTCCTGGATCCGCCGCATCTTCTTCCTGGGCTCCAGGCCCAGTTCGGTGTTCAGCCAGGCACGCACCCGCTGGAAGACGGCCAGCGCGTCGCCCTGCCGACCCATGCGGTAGAGCGCGAGCATCAACAGCTCCGCCATCCGCTCCCGCTCGGGGTGCTCGCAGGCCAGCTGCTCCAGCGCGCTGACGACGGCGGCCTCCCGGCCGATGCTCAGCCTCGCCTCGTAGAGGTCCTCCAGCGCGCCGAGCCGACGGCCGGCGAGCCGGTTCGCGTAGGCGGTGCACCTGAGTCCGCCGGCCACGTCCGCGAGCGCCTGGCCGCGCCAGAGGCGGAGCGCCTCGTCCAGGATCCGTGCCGCCTCGTGCGGCGAGACGTGGAACAGTGCGGAGCCCCGGGTGGCCAGGCCGTCGAACCGGTGCGCGTCGACGGCGTCCGGCGGGAGATCGAGGAGGTACCCGTTGGCCGAGGTCCGCACCAGCAGGTTGCCCGGCACACCGGTCATGCTCTCCAGGGAGATCCGCAGTCGGCGCATGTTGGCCTGGAGCGCGTTCTTCGGGTTCTTGGAATCCTGGTCGGTGGAGAGTTCCTCCATCAGGAGGTCGACCGATACGACCTCTCCGGGAGTGAATGCCAGAACCGCCAACAGGGTTCGCACACGGTTCGCCCCGAGATTACGGGCATGGCTTCCCACCGTCACCTGCGTCGATCCGAGAAGCTCTACCGAGAGTGGCGCATCTACCGGATGGTAAGATTTCACTTATCCCCGTCCAAAGGCTTCGATCACTAAATGGTCGACCTGCGTTCCGCTTCCGATGACACTCGCTCAGAGGCGGTGTCGGCTGCAATCCGAGCGAGCCGAGGAAGGGATGGACGTAGCATTTGGATGCGCCGAGCACTGACCGAACGCAAGAAATCCCCCCGGACACTGCGGTTGTTTGGAGCGGCTCGTGGCCTTCATCGCTGCTGGTCGGCCACGACAGGCCGATCCAGCCCCCAAACCTCAATCTTCTCAAATTGAAACCTAGCATGCACCATTCGAACGGGGCTTCCCTCGACTGGCCGAAAGGTCATTCTTTCCCAAGATCTTGACAGCCCGTCAATAATTGCCGTTCGGGGCGCGGGGGCACTCGTCGCGCGGAGCCGACCGGGCCCGGGGCGCCCGGCTACGGGCGCCCCGAAAACATCACAGCAGGTCGATCCGCCGACCGGCGCCCAGGTCCAGCGCCGTGCGGTGGACCGCGTCGATCAGCCCGACGTCGAGGATGGACATGCCGAACGGGTTGCTCACCACATAGCCGCTCTTCGGCCGAATGGCCGGAACCTGACCGAGCAGCACTTGACCGAGCGTGCCCTCGATGGACCGGCCGGCCCCGCGCTCGGGAGCCCCCTCCGTACCCGGCCGGGTCACCTTCCCTTCCTGGAGCAGGCTGCCCAGGATCCGCCGCGGGTTCTCCTCGATCAGGTCGAGGTCGTCCCCGTAGACGGCCTGCGCCCCGAGGAAGACCTCCTCGGTGAGGTCGCCGAGGGAGACGTGTGCGACGAAGCTCCCCGGGGCGAACAGGTCCGCACCCAGGTACGGATCGCTGCTCGTGGTCAGCGTGACGGTGACGGGCGTGGCCCTGATGGCCTCGGCGGCCGTGCCGGCGACCGTCACCTTCAGCTGCGGATGCTTCCCGCCCGCCCAGACGACCAGCTCCGCCGCGCGGTCGGCGGACAGGTCGAAGACGACCACCGTGCGCACGTCGGGGAAGGCGCCCACCAGCAGGTCCAGATGCGCACGGGCCAGGGCCCCCGTGCCGATGAGCGTGATGCCGTCCCACCGCTCCGGGCCGAGCGCCCGCAGACTGACCATCGTGTACGCGGCGGTACGGACGGCGCTCAGGTAGCCGGCCTCCGCTATCAGCTTGGGCCGGGCGGTCTCCGGGTCGAAGACGAAGCTCAGCCCGCCGGCCCGCTCGATCCCCTTGGAGGGGTTGTTCACCGCGGCGTTGATGAGCTTCATGCCGTACACCGAACCCTCCTCCCGGTGCAGGGCTCCCAGCATCGCGATGGCGCGGCTGTAGGCGCCGTCGCTGTTGGTCCAGGACAGGTAGCCCTCGGCCGGGATCTCGGTGCGTCCCGCGGCTTGGACACGCAGGACGTCCGCGGCGACCTGGACCGGGTCCAGCTTTTCCAGGCAGGCGAGTACGGCCGGACGGCTGAGAAAGATCAGGCTCTCCTGGGACATGGGTTTTCCTCACCTCTGGGAATCGGGACGCGCTCCAGCGCCATGACACGACCGCAGCAAGAAACCAACTACATGAGGGCCGGTCGACGGTACCTGCCGGTGAAGGAATGGTTCCGGATTCGCGGAGTGCACACGGACCCCGGCCGCGTCCTGCGACGGACTATCGCAGAGTAGCCGACCATCTCCATTTGCCAGTAGGGAAATTAATGCGAGTCTCATGCGTTGTGGAAGTGGAGGCGCTCGCGGGAAACCGGCCGATCCCGACCACCGAATGCTGTCAGCGCTCGGTCAGCGGCATGTCAATTCGGCCTACTAACTTGATCAGCGTCCCCTTGGAGCGCACGGCTCGGGGGATCAGGTGTGCATGGGGATCGCCCGAACGGTCAAGACAACGGTGGTCCGCATTCAGCGCTCCGTGCCGACCTGTTCTTTCGACGACCGCGCTGAGAGGAGCAGGCCAGCCGTGACCTCGCTGACCGAAGTATCAAGCCACTGGCCCACCCAGGTTTCCCTCACAAGCCGCCAGGAGGCGCTGGGCCTGACCGATACGGAACTGCGCCGCTACGGGAGAGGCTTCGGCCTGTCCGACATCTGCTGGGACGACACCGAATCCGAGACGCAGAGCCTGCTGGCCGCCGTCCAGAAGCTGTCCCTGCTGCGCGGCCGGGAGGACCGGGTCCGCTATGTGCTCCGGGCCAAGACCCAGCGGTTCACGTCGCCCTACCCGCTGAGCCCGCTGCACGAAGTGCGCCGCGAGGCCGGCCTGCGCCACGCCAGGACCTTCGCCCTGACCGAACAGGCCTGCGCCTCGGGCCTGCTCGCCGTCGACGTGGCGGGCATGCTGCTGGCCGAGGAGGAGGACCCCGACGCGCTGGCCCTGGTCCTGGTCGGGGAGAAGGCCCACGGCCAGATCTCCCAGGTCCTCGACGGCATGGGCATCACCGGCGAGGGAACCGCGGCGGTGCTGGTCTCCGCTCACGGCACCAGGGACCGGGTCCTGGGGTTCGCGACCAGGACCGTGTCGGTGGGCGACCCCGGACTGTCCATGGTCGACGAGGCATTCGTCCGCTTCCGGGAGATGTACGCCGACGTCCTCATGGAGGTCGTCGGCAGCGCGCTGGACCAGGCCCGCCTCGCCGCCGAGGACATCAGCCTGGTGCTCCCCCACAACGTCAACCGGATCGCCTGGGTCAGGCTCAGTGACCGGCTCGGCGTACCCGTGGACCGGATATTCCTGGACAACATCCCGCGGACCGGGCACTGCTTCGGCGCGGATCCCTTCATCAACTACGCCACCGCTACCGAACTCGGGCGGCTCGACCCCGGCGACCACTACCTCATGGTCTCGGTCGGGCTCGGAGCGAGCTTCGCCGCGATGGTCGTGGAGCACTGACGTGAACCCACAGCGAGAGGGGCTCGAGGTGACCGGCACGGAATTCAACCGGCGACTGAAGTCCGCGGTGGCCGACGACCCGTCGGGCGCCCTGGTCTTCCTCGGCAACTTCGAGGTCGAGGAGCAGTGGGCCCGCGGCGAGACCGGGCTGCCCCGGCTCTCCTCCGCGGGCAACACCGCCGTGGTCAACCGCATGGACGAGTTCGCGCTGCTGCTCGGCGATGTCGACGACCACGTCGTCCTGAAGACCGAACCCGACCCCGGTTACCTGGCCTACCTCCGGGAGCTCGGCATCGGCCTTCCCACCGTGCACGTGGTGCAGGGCCAGCACCCCGGGAACACCGTCACCCAGGACGCCCTGACCGACCCCCGGCTGCTGGCCGTCCTGGGCGAGCTCGGCGCGCAGGGCGCCCTGCTGTCCCCGCACGGCGTCTCGGCGTGGGAGGAGGACCTCGCGGGCAAGGCGGGCATCGCCCTCGCCGCGCCCTCCGCAGAGCTGTGCAAGGCCGTCAACAGCAAGGTCTACAGCCGCCGCGTCGCCGACGAGCTGGGCCTGCGCCAGCCGCGCGGCTGGGCCTGCGAGACCCCCGGCGAACTGCGTACCGCCGTCGCCGCAGCCGCCGAACTGCTGGACGCGGGCGCCACGATGCTCCTCAAGGAGGCCTACGGCGTCTCCGGCAAGGGCATCGCGGAGATCGAGAGCACCCGGCGCCTGGAGCGGACGGAGCGGATGGTCGCGAACTCCGCGCGGAAGTCGGGCACCGAGGACATCGCGTTCGTCCTGGAGGAAAAGGTGGCGAAGGTCACCGACCTGAACTACCAGTTCACCATCGCCCGCGCCGGAGCCGTCCGGCTCGACTTCGTCAAGGAGGCCATCACCGAGAGCGGCGTCCACAAGGGGCACCGCTTCCCGCCGCGGCTGACGGCCGCGCAGCACGAGGTGATCGACGCGACCGCCGGGCTGCTCGGCCGTCGGCTCGCCGACGACGGCTTCTTCGGCGTGGTCGGTGTGGACGCCATGCTCGACCCCGATGGCGGGACGTACCCCGTGATCGAGATCAACGCCCGCAACAACATGTCGACCTACCAGGTACGGCTCCAGGAGCAGCTGCTCGGCGAGGGCCGCCTGGCCCTCGCCCGGCATTACCCGCTGGTCCTTGAGCGGGCGCTCCCCTTCGACACCCTGCGGCAGGTGCTCGGCGACCTCCTGCTCGACCGCCCCGGCGGCAGCGGCCTGGTCGTCAACAACTACGCCACGGTCAACGCCGGTTCGTCGGCCGGCAGCCCGTTCAACGGCCGTCTCTACGGTCTGGTCATGGGCGGTTCGCCCGAAGAGCTCACCGCGCTGGACGAAGCTGTCAGCGCGCGGCTCGGACCCGTCGGAGCGCTGGGCGCCTCCGGGGTCCGGCGCTCCGCCCGCCCCTAGGGGAAAGGACAGAAATGACAGTCGAGTCAGCCCAGTTCCAGGTGCAGGGTCTCCGTATCACCGACCTCGTCGCCGAGTTCGGAACACCCCTGTACGTCTACGACGGCGAGGCCCTGCGCTCCCGGATCACCGCACTGCGTGAGCTCATGCATCCGCGCCTTGAGTTCTTCTACTCGCTGAAGGCCAACCCCAACGTCTCGGTGTGCGCGCTGCTGCACGCCCACGGGGCCCGGGCGGAGGTCTCCTCGATGGCCGAGCTGCTCACCGCGCGCAAGGCCGGCGTACAACCCCGCGACATCGTCTTCCTCGGCCCGGGCAAGAGTCGCGCCGAGCTGACGGAGTGCCTGGACCAGGGCATCCTCGCGATCATCTGCGAATCGCTCCCCGAGCTGGACCTGATCGAGGAGATCGCCGCGGAGCGCGGTGTGGTGGCCCCGGTGGCGCTGCGCGTCAACCCCGGCTTCGCGGTCAAGGGCTCCGGCCTCACCATGGGCGGCAAGCCTCGCCAGTTCGGCATCGACGAGGCCCAGCTGCTGGCCGCCGGACCGCTCGGCAAGCAGTTCGACCACATCCGGCTCATGGGCGTACAGGCGTACATGGGCACGCGCATCCTCAGCGAGGACGCGATCGTGGAGAACACCCGCCGCATCCTGGAGATGGCCGGGCGTATCGCCGACCACCACGCCTTCGACCTGGGCATGGTCGACGTCGGCGGGGGTCTGGGCGTCTCCTACTTCGACGGCGAGCGCGACCTTGACCTCGGGGTGCTGGCGGAGACCGTCAACCCGGTCCTGGACGCCTTCGCGCAGAGCCACCCGACGACCCGGCTGATCATGGAGTTGGGCCGGTACCTGGTGGCGGAGAGCGGGACGTACGTGACCCGCGTGCGCTACACCAAGACCTCGCTCGGCGAGAACTTCGCCGTCGCGGACGGCGGCACCAACCACCACATGGCCGCCGTGGGCATCGGTTCCTTCGTCAAGCGCAACTTCCCCATCCGGCTGCTCAACCGCTACGACGAGCCCGCCACGGAGATCTGGAACATCACCGGTCCCCTGTGCACGCCCAACGACACGCTGGGCAAGAAGGTCGGCCTCCCGACGCTGCGCGAGGGCGACCTGATAGGCGTCGAGCGTTCCGGGGCGTACGGGCCGACCGCCTCGCCCGTGAACTTCCTGAGCCACGGCTACCCGGCCGAGGTACTCGTCAACGACGGCCGCGCCCACCTGGTGCGTACGGCCGACAGCGCCGAGGACCTGCTGGCCAAGCAGCACCTGCTCGACCTGACGCCAGCCGACCACTAGGCCGGCTCTTCCGGATCCCGCCACCGACCTCCCGCACACCGCACCGACGCCGAAAGGGCGCTATCCACATGACCGAGATCACCGAGACCACGGCCCGCCCGCGGGTCGTCAGCGCGATCACCGAGGCCCTCGGGGCCGTCCTCCAGCGCGACTTGGGCGACCTGGCCCCCGACACGAAGCTCTTCGAGACCCTGGGCCTGGACTCGACCGGGGTGCTCGACCTGCTGCTGCGCCTGGAGGAACTCCTCGGCGCGGAGTTCGACACCGACGAGCTCGAAATGAGCCACTTCGCCACGGTGCGGTCGCTCGCCGACTTCATCACCACCGAGCTCGGCCGCTGACGATGTCGCTCGCGGCAGCACCACCGGCCGACGCTGATACGCGGCCGGCCCTCCGCACGGGTCTCGCGGTGACCAAGGCCGTCCACCGGACCTTCGGCCGCGGAACCACCGCGCTCGGCCAGGACGCCGAGCGGCGGTTCTTCCCCAGCCACACCGGGCACGCCGGTGTGGCCCTCCGCGAGGAGCTCCTGGACACCGCGGTGGGTAACACCTTCGAGCACATGGGCGCCGAGCTGCTCGCCGAACTGGGCGAGCAGCCGGAGACCGACCTCGTGGTCCTCGCCTACTCCACACCGGACCTCCTGCCGACCCTGCTCACCGCGCCCACGCTGACGGAGCGGCTGCCCGGTCGGCCGCTGCTCCTCGGGGTGGCCGACCAGGGGCCCTCGGCCCCGTTCAGCGCCCTCGCGCTCGCCCGGAACTACGCCCGCCGACACGGTTTCCGGCGGGTACTGGTCCTCGCCTTCGACCAGCACGTCATGCCGTACGACGTGCCGGGCTCCGGCCCGCGCGGGCTGGCCGGGGACGGCGCGGTCGCCCTGGTCCTGGAAGCCTCCGAGGACAACTGCCGGGTACGCCAGATCTGCGGGCTGAGCCCCCGGGAGGTGCCCGAGCGGCTGGCCGCGCTGATCCGGGAACTGGACCCGGAGGGCACCGCCGAGGTGGCGGCGGGTCCCGGTATCGATCCGGCCTGGAAACCGCCGACAACGGCGGCCTCGGTGCGCCGGGCACCGGAGGGCTACCCCTGCACGTCCGTGCTGGGCACGCTCGCCGAGCGCCTTCCGGCGGCCGGTGGGGGCGCGGCGCTGCTCGTCGAGTACGACCCGGTCCTGGGGGACCTGTCGGTCTGCAGGGTCGATCCGGCGGCGGCGGCATGACGGCGACGGATCACGGACCGGTGCCCGTCGCCCGGCCGTCGGCACCGCCCGTCCAGGACGTGGCGCGCCGGGAGGGCCTCGCGCCCGCCCTGCGCCTGCTCCTGCGCGGGCACGGCCCTCGCTCGGCGCCCCTCGGACCGTCCGGGTTCGCCCTGCTGCCCGAGGACCGGGCGGCGGGGTGCGCGGTCCTGCGCCGCTACCCGCTCACCGGGGGCCCGGTCGTGGTCGTCCGTGGCCCGCGGCCCGCTCCCGAAGGCGGGGGCGGCGCCCTCGACCAGAGCGAGCTGCTCCGGCTCCGCCTCGGGGTGGCCGAGGGCCTGCGCGATGCCTGCGTCGACCACCTGGCCACCCGGCCGAGCGGCGAGAGCACCGTCCTGATGCAGCCCATGGTCAAGGGGCAGCTGGCCGAGGCGCTCGCGCAGCAGCTGGAGCTGTCCGCCCTGCTGGATTCCGGCACCCGGCCGCAGGGCCCGTTCCTCCGGAACGTGCACGGGCAGATCACCCGCAACGGGCGGTCTCTGCTGCGGCTGCTCGGCGCGTACGGATACCTCGCGGACGGGCCGGGAGCGGTGGCGGAGGCCTCCGAACTGCTGGCCGACATCCACGACCCCGTGAAGGAGGACAGGTGAGCGAACTGGACGGTCGGCTGACCGCCTTGCGCGGACAGGCCCGCGAATGGGCGGCCGACTTCCGCGCGGCCGCACTGGAACTGGACCGGGACCCCGAGCTGATCAAGGACTACCTCGACCTGCCGGGAGTGCGGTTCCTGAGCACCTTCGGCGTACCCGCCGCCTTCGCGACGGAACCGCCGGCCGTGGGCCCTTACCGCTTCGACGGCACGAACGGCCAGGAACGGGCGGTGATACTGGAGGAGTTGGCCGCCGGTGACCTCGGCATGACCCTGGCCGCGCCGGGGCCGTCCATGTCGGGCGTCCTCGTCGCGAAGCTCGGCGACGAGGAACAGCGGGAATGGTTCTTCGGCCGGATGACCGCCGCCCCGACCTGGACGTGCTTCGCGCTGACCGAGCCCGATCGGGGATCAGACGCCTCCGCGCTCGGCACCTCCCTGCGCGAGGAGGACGGCGAGCTGCGGCTGACCGGCGCCAAACGGTACGTCGGCAACGCCACCCGCGCACGGTACGCCACCGTGTTCGCCCGTACCCGGCCCGGTCCGCTCGGGGTGACGGCGGTCCTGCTCGACACCGAGTCCGAGGGGTACCACGCCGAGCCGCTGGACAGCCTCGGGATCCGCGGAGCCCGGATCGGGCAGATCACCCTCGACGGGGCGGTCGTCGCCCGCGACCGCGTCCTCGGCCGGCATCGGTCGCCCGCCCGGCGCGGGATCTGGGCCTCCGTCCAGGTGTTCAACGAACTCCGGCCGACGGTCGCGGCACTGGCCCTGGGCGTCGCGGGGGCTGCCCACGCCTATGTACGGGAGCACCGCGCCGGAGCGCGCGGCGGGGACCGGGACCGCATCGAGGTGCTGGGCCGGCGCATCGACGCCACCAGGGCACTGGTCCGCCGGGCGGCGTCGGCCGTGGACGCGACCGGAGACGGGTACCTCGCCTCCGCGGCGAAGGCCCGGGCCTGCGCGCTGGCGGAGGAGACGACCCTGGCGGCCTGCGAGTTGCTCGCTCCCGCCGCCCGGCTGTCCCATCCGCTCCTGGACAAGCTGGTCCGGGACGCACGAGGAGTCGAGTTCATGGAGGGGACCCGGAACATCCAGCACCTCAACCTGTTCCAGGGGCTGAGGTCCGGGAAAGTCGGCGCGTGAACGCCGTACGGGCTCCCCGCGGGTGGTCAGACCCTGTTCAGGTACGTCAGGACGGCCATGACCCGGCGGTTGTCGTCCTTCGACGGCGGCAGGTCCAACTTGGCCAGGATGTTGTTGATGTGTTTGGCCACCGCCTTCTCCGTGATCACCAGCCCGGCCGCCACGGCCGCGTTGGACCGGCCCTCGGCCATGTACCCGAGAACCTCGCGCTCACGATCGGTGAGTCGGGAGATCTGCTGGTCCTGGGAGTTGTGGCTCATCATCCGGGACACCACGTCCGGGTCCATGACCGTTCCACCCGCGGCGACCCGGTGCAGCGCCTCGATGAACTGGGAGCTGTTGAACACCCTGTCCTTGAGCAGGTAGCCGACCCCGCCCTCGCCGTCGGCGAGGAGTTCCCGCGCGTAGAGCTGGTCGACGTACTGCGACAACAGCAGGGAGGGCTGGCCGGGACGGCGGCGGCGGGCGTCGAGGACGGCCCGCAGCCCCTCGTCGGTGTGCGTGGGGGGCATCCGGATGTCGACGAGGGCGATGTCCGGTTCGTGTTCGGCGAGCGCCCGGGTGAGCTCGGGACCTGTACTGACCGCGGCAACGATCTCGAATTCGTTCAGCTCTAATAGTCGCGTCAGCCCCTCGCGGAGCAGGAACTGGTCTTCCGCGAGCACCAGACGCATGCCGTTTCCCCCATTGATCCCCGTCAGCCCCGGCCCGGTCGGGACAGGGCTCCGGGGGCCACAAGCTAGCAACGCCCGGTTGGGACGGGCAAGCAAGGCGCGACAAGCGGTCAGCGCCTGGTCAACTGATTGTCAGCGGCGTTTGGCAAGCTTTCGGAGTCCGATACCGAAAGGACATTTGACCACTCATGGCCGATGACGACATCGCAGCAGCAGGCGATCCGGCCTGGTTGACGACCTCCGCCGGACACATCGACGTGGAGAGTGTCCCATTCAAGTCATATCCGCCCCACATGAATTCAATGCCACCGAACTCTACGTCGATCTCGCATCCGTTGTCGGTGAACGTTTGATCCTGAAGTGCGAGGGATTCAATTTCGCCGGCTCGATCAAACTCAAGGCAGCCCATGCGATGGTCTCCGCCGCGGAACGCGCTGGAGACCTCCGCCCTGGCTCGACCATCGTGGAGAGTTCCTCGGGCAATCTGGGCGTGGCGCTCAGCATCGTCGCCTGCAACCGGGGTTACCGCTTCATCTGCGTCACCGATTCCCGCTGCACCCTCGCCTCGCGCCAGCTCATGCAGCTCCTGGGCAGCGAGGTGCACGTGGTCACCGAGCCGCACCCGGTCGACGGCCTGCTCGGTGCCCGCATCCAGCGGGTCCGTGAACTGTGCGCGGGAGTCAGCGATTCCGTCTGGCTCAACCAGTACGCCAACCCGAACAACTGGATGGCCCATCACCAACTGACCGGCCCGGAGATCCTGAAGGCGTTTCCCGATCTCGGCGTCCTGTTCGTCGGCTCCGGCACCACCGGGACGCTCATGGGATGCGCGCGCTACATGCGGGAGCACAAGCCTTCGGTGCGGATCGTCGCGATCGACGCCGCCGGTTCCGTCACCTTCGGCGGTCCGTCGCGGACCCGCATGATCCCCGGTCTCGGAACGGGCGTACGGCCGCAACTGCTCGACGAGTCCTACGTGGACGACGTGGTCATCGTGCCGGAGACCGACACCATCCGGTCCTGCCGGCAGCTGGCCCGGCGCGGGTTCCTCTTCGGCGGCTCCACCGGGACCGTCGTGAGCGGGGCCACCGCGTGGCTGGCCGAGCACCCCCTCGCGACGGACGCCTCGGCCGTGGCCATCGCCCCCGACCTGGGAGAGCGCTACCTGGACACCGTCTACCAGGACCAGTGGGTGAGCGACCTCTACGGTCCCGGGGTCCTCCGGGAGGCGGTGGCGGCCGAGAGCCACTGACCCCTCCTCCGTCCCGGCGCCCGGGTCGCTCCGCACCGCGCGTCCCGCGCCACCGGGCGGGCGTCGTCCTCACCGGCACACCTTGTCCGCAGCACTCATGGAGATCGTCATGACTTCGCCCGCCCTTCCTGACCTGCCCCTGACGGGGGCCCAGAAAGGCATCTGGTTCGACGAGCGGCTGTCGAGCGGTCGGCTCGCGTACAACATGGCCGACTACCTGGACGTCAGCGGGCCGCTCGACGAGCCGCTGCTCCGGCGCGCGCTGCGGGTGGTCCTGGACGAGGCGGAATGCGCCCGTGCGCGCTTCTTCGACGTGGACGGACTGCCGGTGCAGCGGATCGAGCCGCTGGACGGGCTTCCACTGGAGGTACGGGACGTCAGCGGAAGCCCGGACCCGGTCGCCGAGGCGCTGAAGCTGATGGACGAGGACCTGCACCGGCCGTTCGAGCTCGTCGGCGGGCTGCTCTTCCGTACGGTCCTCTTCCGCGTGTCCAAGGGCCGCACCCTGCTCTACCTGGCCATGCACCACCTGCTGTCCGACGGCTACAGCCGGCTGGCGGTCTACCGGCGCCTCAGCGAGGTCTACGGGGCGCTGAGCGCCGGCGAGGAACTGCCGGGGGACCCGCTGCCCCCGCTGGACCTGCTGCTCCGGGAAGAGGCGGAGTACATGGAGTCGCCGGCCCTGGAACGCGACCGCCGCTTCTGGGAGGCCCACCTCGGCGGCGGGGCGGAACCGGTCAGCCTCGCTCCCGGTGACCCCGTCCCGGGCACCGGCTTCCTGCGCCGCACCCATGAACTCGACGAGGCCGCCGCCCGGCGCCTGCGGGCCGCGGCCGCCGCCGCCGGGGTCACCTGGCCCACCTTCGCCATCGCCGCGACCGCGGCCTACGTGGGCAAGGCCGCCGGCCGTGCCGACGTGCTCCTGACCCTCCCCATGACCGCGCGGCTGACCGCCACCGCGCGCAAGGTGCCCGGCATGGTGGCCAACTACCTGCCGCTCCCGGCCCGCGTCGGGCCCGCGGTCACGGTCTCCGAACTGCTGGGCAGCACCTCGAAGGCGGTCGCCCGCGCCCTGCGCCACCAGCGCTACCCGGCCGAGCGCATCCGCCGCTCCCTCGGCATGCACGCCGACCGGCGGCCCTTCGGCCCCTTCGTCAACGTGCTGCCGCAGACACCGGAGTTCCGGCTCGGGGTCTGTGAGGCCCGGCTGCACAACCTCTCCACCGGCATCGTCGACGACCTCATGATCACCGTCCTCGACGGTGCCGACGGCAGCCTCGAACTACACATGAACGGCAACCCCGAGCGGTACTCCGAGTCCGAGGTGGTGGACCATCTGCGCCGTTTCAGCGCGTTCATGCAGAGCCTCGCCGCCGTCGACCCGGCCACGCCCCTGGGTCGCGTCGACCTCCTCACCGAGCGGGAGCGCGACGCCCTCCTGGCGGTCGGCACCGGACCCCACCGCGAGACGCCGACGGGGGACGTGGTGGAGCTCGTACGGAAGTTCGCCGCCGCCACGCCCGCCGCCCTCGCGGTCACGGACGGCACGACGGACGTCTGCTACTCCTCGCTGGCGATCTGGGCGGACGAACTCGCCGAGACGCTCGCCACGGCCGGAGTCGGCCCCGGCACCCTGGTCGGCGTCCTCGCCGAGCCGGGCGCCGCCTTCGTCGGCGCCGTCCTGGGCGTCCTCGGCGCGGGTGCGGCCTGGGTCCCTCTCGACGTACACGCGCCGGCCGCCCGCATCGACGGCCTGATCGCCGACGCGCGGATCGGCCACCTGCTCGTCGGGCCCGGTCTGCGGGGCCTGGCCGCGGAGCTCGGCGGCGGCAGCGTACGAACCCACCCGCTGCCCGGCGGCCTGACCCCGTACCCGATGCCGCTGGACGGGCTGCGTGCGCCGGTCGGCGCCCCGGACGACCTGGCGTACGTCATCTTCACGTCGGGCTCCACGGGCAGGCCCAAGGGCGCCATGGTCCACCGCGACGGCATGCTCAACCACCTCTGGGCCAAGGTCGACGACCTGGGGCTGACCTCCGCCGACCGGGTCGTGCAGAACGCCCCCGTCACCTTCGACGTGTCGGTCTGGCAGATGCTGGCCCCGCTCGTCGTCGGCGGCACCGTCCACGTGGTCCCCCGCGAGGTCGCCGCCGACCCCGACGCCCTCTTCGCCACGGCCGACAACGGCCACGTCACCGTCCTGGAGGTCGTCCCCACGCTGCTGCGCGCGGCCCTCGACCATGAGGACACCGCCCCTGGCGCGCTGGCCGCCCGGAACCTGCGCTGGCTCGTCGTGACCGGCGAGGCCCTCCCACCGGACCTCTGCGCGCGCTGGTGGCAGCGCTTCCCCGAGGTCCCGATGGTCAACGCCTACGGGCCCACCGAGTGCTCGGACGACGTCACGCACGCCGTGCTGCGCGTGAACGACCCGATCGGCGTGCGCGTGCCCATCGGCGGCCCGGTCCGCAACACCCGGCTCCACGTCCTCGGCGACGACCTGCGGCCCGTGGCCCTCGGCGCGATCGGCGAACTGTACGTCGGAGGCGCGGGCGTCGGCCGCGGCTACCTCCTGGACCCGGTCAAGACCGCCACCACCTTCGTGGCCGACCCGTTCGCGCCCGTACCCGGCAGCCGTGTATACCGCACCGGCGACCACGTGATCCGGCGCCCGGACGGGCAGCTGGAGTTCCTGGAGCGGCGCGACCACCAAGTGAAGATCCGCGGCCACCGTGTCGAGCTCGGCGAGATCGAGGCCGTGCTGCGTTCCCTTCCGCACGTCGTCGACGTCGCCGTCACCGCCGTCAAGGACCCCGGCGGCAGTACCCGCCTGGTGGCCTACCTGGTCGCTCCCGACACCGAACCGGCTTCCGTCCGGGACGCGTTGGCCAACCTGCTGCCCTCTTACATGGTTCCCGCCAGCTGGATCCCGCTTCCGTCGCTGCCGCTGACCGCGCACGGCAAGGTCGACCGCCGCGCGCTGCCCGCGCCGGTCGGGCCGGGCACCGCCGCGTCCCCGGCTCCCGTTCCGGCCACTACGGCCGGGCAGCGCGGCCACCTCCCCCGCAACCCCGCCGAGCAGGTGCTTCGCGAGATCTTCGCCCAGGTCCTGGGCCTCGAGACGGTGGGCGCGGACGACGCCTTCTTCACTCTGGGCGGAGACTCGATCAGCTCCATCCAGGTGGTCAGCCGTGCCCGGTCCCGGGGCATCGTCCTCACCCCCCGCGACGTCTTCTCCCTCAAGACCCCCGCCGCGCTCGCCGCCCTCGTGGCGACCGCCACCGGCGCGACCGTGCCGACCGCCGCCGACCCGACGGCCGCCGAGGACGGAGTCGGCGAGGTCGAGCCGACTCCGATCATCGCCCAGCTCGCCGAGGACCTCGGCGAACTCTCGGGGCCCGCAGGGCAGTTCAACCAGCACGTCCTGCTCCGGGTGCCCTCCGCGATGACGGCCGACAACCTCGTCCCCGCCCTGCGGGCGCTGCTCGACCGGCACGACGCGCTGCGTCTGACGGTGACCGAGCCCGCGCCCGGCATCTGGTCGTTGCACACCGCCGAGCGCGGCTCCGTGGCCGCCGAGCAGCTGATCAGCGTCGTGGACGCCTCCGGCGCCACCGGCGATCCCGACACGCTGGAACGGCTCGTCGCGGCCGAGGCCGACACCGCGCGAACCCGGCTCTCCCCGACCGATGGGGTCATGCTCCAGGCCGTGCTCCTCCACGGCGGCCCCGGCCCCACCTCGCACCTGCTGCTGCTCGCCCACCACGCCGTCGTCGACGGCGTCTCCTGGCGCGTCCTGACCGGCGACCTGGAAGCGGCCTGGACCGCCACCGCGGCCGGCCGCACGCACGACCCGGAGCCGGTCGCGACCTCCTACCGCCGCTGGGCCACCACCCTCGCCGAGCAGTCCCGCACGTCCGCGCGCATCGCCGAACTGCCCTACTGGCAGGCACAGTGCGAGGACGAACCGTCCGTGATCGGCAGCCGCCCGCTCGACCCGTCCAGAGACACCTACGGCACCGCCCGGCGACTGCGGCTGGAACTGCCCGCGGACCAGACCGCGGCCCTGCTGACCGCCGTGCCCGCCGCCTTCCACGGCGAGATCAACGACGTCCTGCTCGGCGCGCTCGCCCTGGCCGCCGCCGACTGGCGCGGCCGCTCCGCGCCGCACTCCGCGCGTCCGCTCCTGATCGAACTCGAAGGGCACGGCCGCGAGCAGATCGTCGACGACGTCGACCTCTCCCGTACCGTCGGCTGGTTCACCACCGTCTTCCCCGTCCGCCTCGACATCGGCGACCTGGACCGGGAGGAGGCACGGGCCCCGGGTCCCGCCCTCGCCACCGCCGTCAAGCGGGTCAAGGAGCAACTGCGCGCCATCCCGGACCGCGGGATCGGCTACGGCCTGCTGCGCCACCTCAACCCGCGCACCGCCCGGTCGCTGGCCGCGGTGCCCGTCCCGAGTCTCGGCTTCAACTACCTCGGCCGGTTCCGCGTCGACGGGACGGCCGGACCCTGGACCCACGCCGGCGGCTCCTCGGTCGTCGCCACCGGCTTCCACCCGGACACCCCGCTGCGCCAGGTCCTGGCGGTCACCCCGGTGACCGAGGACCACGCCGACGGCCCGCGTCTGGTCGCCGACTGGCTGTGGGCGGACGGGCTCCTCGACGAGACGGAGGTCCGTGAGCTCGCCGAGGCCTGGTTCACGGCCCTGCGCGCCCTCGTGGCCCACCTGGAGCTGCCAGGAGCCGGCGGCCACACCCCCTCCGACCTGCCCCTGGTGGCGCTGAGCCAGGAGGAGATCGACGGGATCGAGCACGCCGAGGACGCTCCGGAGGGCACCGCCGTCACGGACGTGCTGCCGTTGACGGCGATGCAGCGCGGCATGCTGTTCCACACCGAGTTCGACCGGCAGGGGACCGACCTCTACACCCTTCAGGTCGCGGCCGACCTGATCGGCGCGGTGAACGCGGACGACCTGGAGCGCGCCCTGGCCACCCTCGTGGAACGGCACCCCGGCCTCGGCGGGGCCTTCCACCACCGGGACTCGGGCGAACCGGTCTCGGTACTGCGCGCGGGAGTCCGGGTACCCCTGCGCCACGTCGACCTGTCCGGGCTCGCGCCCGCCGAGCGGCGGGCCGAGCTGGACCGGCTCGCCGAGGCCGACCGGCTCCTGCGCTTCGACATGACCCGCCCGCCGCTGATGCGATGGGTGCTCGTACGGCTGGACGGCGAGCGTCACCGCCTCGTCTGGACCCTGCACCACATCCTGGTGGACGGCTGGTCCATGCCCGTCCTGGTGCGCGAACTGCTCGCCTGCTACCAGGGCACCGCCGGAACCCTCCCGCCGGCCGTTCCCTTCCGCGCCTACCTCTCCTGGCTGGCCGGTCAGGATCGCGACGCGGCCAAGGCGGCGTGGGCCGCCTCGCTCACCGGGCTGGAGGAGCCGACCCTGTTGTGCGGAGCGGCACCCGACCGGCTGCCGGTCGACCCGGAGTCCGTGCCCCTGCGGCTCACCGCCGAGGAGACCGCCGGGCTCACCGGCTTCGCCGCGCGCCAGGGCCTGACCACCAACACCGTGTTCCAGGGCGCCTGGGCCGTGCTGCTCGGCCGGCTCACCGGCCGCTCCGACGTGCTGTTCGGGGCGACCGTGTCCACCCGGCCGGCCTCGCTGCCGGGCGTGGAGCGCATCGTGGGGCCGTTCCTGAACACGCTGCCGGTCCGGGTGGCCCTCGCCCCCGGCGAGCCCGTCGGAACGTTCCTGCTGCGGCTCCAGGACACCCAGTCCGCCCTGCGGGACTTCGACCACCTCGGGCTCGCGGAGATGCTCACCGGCAGTCCGGCGCTGGCCGCGTACGGTGAGCCCTTCGACACCGCCCTCGTCTTCGAGAACTTCCCCCTGTCCGAGGCCGCCAGCAGCGTCGCCACCGACCGGGGCGGACCGCGGATCGGCGACGTCACGGCCCGCGACGCCCGCCACTACCCGCTCAGCATGGTCGTCCTGCCCGGCCGGGAGATCGAGGTCCGCTTCGACTACGCGCCCGACCTCCTGACCCGTGACGAGGTCGCGGCCGTCGCACAGCGCTTCCGCGGGCTGCTCCTGGACCTCGCCGCCGCACCCGGCCGGGGCATCGGCCAGCTCGACGTCCTGACCGGGGACGAGAGCGCGCTGCTGCGCAAGTGGAACGACACCACGAGCGCCACCGACGTCGGCATCCCCGGCGGAGTGGTGGAGCGGGTACGCGAGTTCGCGCAGACCTCCCCCACCGCCACCGCCGTGGCGGACGGGGCGCACGAGGTCTCCTACGCCTCCCTCGTACGCTGGTCGGACGAGCTGGCCGAACGGCTGACCGCCGCCGGGGCGGGCCCCGGCTCCCTCGTGGCGGTGCTGGCCGGACCGGGCGCGGCCTTCGTCGGCTCCGTGCTGGGCGTCCTGCGGGCGGGTGCGGCCTGGGTGCCGCTGGACGTCGGCGCCCCGGTGGCCCGCACCGCCTCGCTGGTCTCGGACTCCGGGGCCCGGTGCCTGCTGGTGGGCCCGGGGTGCGAGAGCCTGGCCGCCGAGGTGGTGAGCCTGGTCGGCAACGGCCTGAGCGTCCTGGAGACGGCACCCGGCTTCGAGGACGTACCGGAGGCCCCGGACGGTCCCGCGCGTCCTCCCGGCCTCCCGGACGACCTCGCCTACGTGATCTTCACCTCCGGGTCCACGGGCAGGCCCAAGGGCGCGATGGTCCACCGCCTCGGCATGGAGAACCACCTCCTGGCCAAGGTCGAGGACCTCGCGCTGGGCGCCGGGGACCGGGTCGTGCAGAACGCCCCCGTCACCTTCGACGTGTCGGTCTGGCAGATGCTGGCCCCGCTCGTCGTCGGCGGCACCGTCCACGTGGTCCCCCGCGAGGTCGCCGCCGACCCCGACGCCCTCTTCGGCGTCGTGTCGGCCGAGGACGTCTCCGTCCTGGAGGTCGTTCCCTCCCTGCTCCGGGCCGCCCTGGACGCCTGGGACGCGGCGGGCGCCGCCGCCGACGCGGGCGGGCTGCGCCGGCTCGTGGTCACCGGCGAGGCGCTCCCCGCCGACCTGTGCGACCGCTGGTGGGGCTGGTTCCCCGCCATCCCCCTGGTCAACGCGTACGGCCCCACCGAGTGCTCGGACGACGTGACCCACGCCGTGCTGCGCGCGGAGGACCGGCCCGATGCCCGGGTGCCGATCGGCGCGGCCGTCCGCAACACCTTCCTCTACGCCCTGGGTGACGAGCTGCGCCCGGTACCGGTGGGCACGGTCGGCGAGCTGTACGTCGGCGGGGCCGGCGTCGGCCGCGGCTACCTCGCCGCCCCCGCCAGGACCGCCGCCACCTTCGTCGCCGACCCCTTCGCCGGGACCCCCGGCGCCCGGATGTACCGCACCGGCGACCACGTGGTGCGGCGGCCGGACGGACAGCTGGAGTTCGTGGAGCGCCGTGACCACCAGGTCAAGGTGCGGGGCCATCGGATCGAGCTCGGCGAGATCGAGGCCGCCCTGCGCGCCCTGCCGCGGGTGACCGACGCCGTGGTGGCCACCCTCAAGGATCCGTCCCAGGCCACCCGCCTCGTCGCCTACGTCGTGGCACCGGACGCCGACGGCCTCGCGGGAACCCGGGCCGCCCTCGCCGAGGTGCTGCCGGAGCACATGGTCCCGTCCGTCTGGGTCGCACTGCCCGGACTGCCGCTGACGGCTCACGGGAAGGTGGACCGCAAGGCCCTCCCCCACCCGGCCGGAGCGGCCGACACAGCGGCCGTCGGCGTCCGGCGGGAGGGCCGCGACCCGGTCGAGCTGGCCCTGTGCGAGGTGTTCGCCGAAGTGCTCGGAGTCGACGCCGTCGGCATCGACGACAACTTCTTCGCCCTCGGCGGGGACTCCATCAGCTCCATCCGGGTCGTGGGCAAGGCCCGCGCCCACGGCATCGTGATCACCCCCCGGGACGTCTTCGGGCACCGCACCCCCCTCGCCCTCGCGGCCGTCGTCGCGGCCTCCGAGCCCGACGTACCGGCGCCCCGGCCCGCCGCCGCGCCGCAGGCACCGCTCCTGGAACTGAGCGACGACGAGATGGACGAACTCGACACTGAGCTGGAGTCATGAGAGAGCACATGGTGAAATCCGCGCGAAAGAGCGAGTTCCTGCCGCTCGCACCGCTGCAGCAGGGCTTCCTGTTCCACGCGGACTTCGTGGAACAGGGCCTCGACATCCATGTGCTGCAGCTGGTGGCCGACCTCGACGGCCCCCTGGACGAGGACCGGATGCGGGCCGCGCTGGGCGGGCTGCTGGAGAACCACGCCGGTCTGCGGGCCTGCTTCCGGACCCGCCGCAACGGCGAACCGGTCCAGGTCGTCCCGCACGACGTCGACGTGCCGTGGGAGACGGTGGACCTCTCCGCCCTCGCCGGGGACGAGCGGCCGACCGAGCTGGAACGGATCACCGAGGCGGACCGGGCCCGCCCCTTCCGCCTCGACCGCCCGCCGCTGCTGCGCTGCACCCTCGTCCGGCTGGGCGGGCAACGGTTCCGGCTGCTGCTGACGGCCCACCACATCGTCCTCGACGGCTGGTCGATGCCGATCACGCTGGACGAGCTGTTCACCCGTTACGCGACCGGGGAGGCGGGCGCCGCCGCCCTCCCCGCACCGCACTACCGCGACTACCTCGCCTGGCTCGCACGGCAGGACCGTGACGCCGCCCGCGACGCGTGGCGCTCCGCCCTGGCCTCGGTCGACGAGCCCACTTGCGTCGCCCCGCCCGACCCGACCGGCACGCCGTCGCTCCCCCGGGCGGTGAGCACCGTCCTCGGCCCCGAGGAGACCGCACGCCTCACCGAATGGGCCCGCTCCCGCGAGCTGACCCTGGGCACCGTGGTCCAGGGCTGCTGGGGGGTTCTCGTCGGCCATCTGACCGGCCGCACCGATGTGGTGTTCGGCATGGTCGACTCGGGGCGCCCCGCCGAACTGCCCGGCGTCGAGTCGATGGTCGGCATGTTCGCCAACACGCTGCCCGCCCGCGTGCGCCTGGACTCCGCGCGCACCGTGGCCGAGCTGCTCACCGGCTTCCAGCACCAGCAGAGCGAGCTGCTCCCGCACCGCCACCTCGGCCTCGCCGACGTACAGGAGCTCGTCGGTGTCGGCAGCCTGTTCGACAGCGCCGTGATGTTCCAGAACTACCCCAGGACCGACGGCGCCGCGTTCACCGCGCTGACCGGTCTGGTGCTGCGGCACTCCGACATCCGCAACGCCACCGAGTTCCCGCTGAGCCTGGTCGCCCTGCCCGGTACCGAACTGGAGCTGACGGTCCAGTACCGTCCGGAGCTCTTCGAGGCCGAGGAGGCCGACCTGCTGGTCCGCCGCCTCGCCTCCCTGCTCGCCCGGGTGCCGGCCGCCGCGGACCTGCCACTCGGCCGTCTCGAACTGATCGAGCCGGAGGAACGGGAACTCGTCCTGCGGACGTACAACCGGACCGAGGCGCCGGCACCGGCCGCGCCGCTCCCGGAGCTGATCGCCGACCGCGCCGCCGCGGACCCCGACCGGGTCGCCGTGGAATGCGCGGACGACTCCCTGACGGCCGCCGCCCTGGAGGACCGCGCCGACCGCCTCGCCCGGCTGCTGATCAGCCGGGGCACCCGGACCGGCGGCCTGGTGGCCCTCGCCCTGCCCCGCTCCGCGGACCTGGTGGTCGCCGCCCTGGCCGTGCTCAAGACCGGCGCCGCGTACCTGGCCATCGACCCCGACCACCCGAGCGACCGCATCGGCCTGATGCTCGACGACGCGGCGCCCACCGTGCTGCTGAGCACCACGGACACGGCGAAGACCCTGCGCTGGACGGGCGCCACCGTCCTGCTCGACGACGGGGACACCGCGGCGGAAGTGCTCGGGCAGCCCACCGGCCCGCTCTCCGACGCCGAACGCGGCGGGAGCCTGAGTCCGGACCTTCCGGCGTACGTCATCTACACCTCTGGCTCGACGGGACGCCCCAAGGGCGTCGTGGTCCCGCACGGCGCCTTCGGCAACCTCGTCGACGACATGGCCCGCCGCGTGGCCGTCACCGGGCGGGACCGCCTCCTCGCCGTGACGACCTTCGGGTTCGACATCGCGATGCTGGAGCTGTTCGTCCCCCTGGTCGCGGGCGCCGGCCTCGTCCTCGCGGACCGGGCCACCGTCCAGGACCCGGCGGCCCTCGCGGCGGCGATCACCGCCAGCGGCGCGACCGTCGTGCAGGCCACGCCGAGCCACTGGCAGGCACTCGTCGCCACCGCCCCCGAATGCCTCGCGGGCCTGCGCCTGCTGACCGGCGGGGAGGCGCTCGGCGAGCCGCTGGCCGCCGCGCTCGTGGAGGCCGCCGACACCGTCTTCAACGTCTACGGTCCCACCGAGACCGCGATCTGGTCCACCTCCTCCGTCCTCGACGGCACCCGCCCGGGCGCCCCGTCCATCGGCCGGCCCATCGCGAACACCCGGGTCTACGTCCTGGACCAGGCGCTGCGGCCGGTCCCCCGAGGAGTCGTCGGCGAGCTGTACATCGCCGGTACCGGGCTGGCGCACGGCTACCTGGGCCGCCCCTCGCTGACCGCCGAGCGCTTCGTCGCCGACCCTTACGGGCCTGCGGGCGCCCGGTTGTACCGTACGGGCGACCTGGTCCGCTGGGGTTCCGACGGGCTGCTCGACTACGTCGGCCGGGTCGACCACCAGGTGAAGGTGCGCGGCTACCGCATCGAACCCGGCGAGATCGAGACCGTGCTGACCGAGCTGCCCGAGGTCGCCCGCGCCGTGGTCGTCGCCCGCGAGGTCGGCCCCGGCGACACCCGGCTCGTCGCCTATCTGGTGCCGGAGGCGGACGTCGGCGGGGGCGCGCCGACCCTGGACACCGCGGCCGTCCGGGAGCGGGTCAAGGACGCGCTGCCCGACTACATGGTCCCCTCGGCTCTCGTGCTTCTCGACACCTTTCCGCTGACCCCCAGCGGCAAGATCGACCGCAGGGCGCTGCCCTCACCCGAATGGGAGCGGGCCGTCGGCCGGGAGGCCGACGGCCCCGTCGAGGAGATCCTCCGCGGACTGTTCGCCGACGTCCTCGGGCTGCCCGACGTGGGCGTGGACGACGACTTCTTCGCGCTCGGAGGCCACTCCCTGCTGGCCACCCGGCTGGTGAGCCGGGTACGCGGCGCCCTCGGCGCGGAGCTGTCCGTACGATCCCTGTTCGATCACCCGACCCCGGCCGCGCTCGCGGCCCGGCTGGACACCACGCCCACGGCCCGCACGCCGCTGCGCGCCCTGCCCCGGCCCGGCTTCCTGCCGCTGTCGCACATGCAGCGCCGGATGTGGTTCCTCAACCGTCTGGACCCCGAGGCCGGCGGCTACCACGTCTCCCTGGCCGTCCGGCTGCGCGGCGAGCTCGACGTCGCCGCCCTGCGGGCCGCCCTGGCCGATGTGAGCGAGCGCCACGAGGTGCTGCGGACCGTCTTCCCGAGTGTCGGCGAGGAGCCGGGGCAGGTCGTGTGCGACGCCCGGGAATCCCGCCCCGAGCTGGAGCCCGTCCCCGTACCCGGCGGCGAGTCGGCCCTGGACGCGCTCCTGGACGCGGAGGCCGATCGTCCCTTCGACCTGACCCGCGAGCTGCCGCTGCGCGCCCGGCTCTTCTCGCTCGGCGAGCGGGACAACGTCCTGCTGCTGGTCGTCCACCACATCGCCTTCGACGGCTGGTCCGTCCCGGTGCTGGCCGCCGACATCGCCCGCGCCTACCGTGCCCACGCCGCGGGCGAACTGCCCGGCCGGGCCGGACTCCCCGTCCAGTACGCCGACTTCTGCCTCTGGCAGGAGCGGGAGCTGGGCTCCGAAGAGGACCCGGACAGCCTGCTCCATCGCCAGCTGGCGTACTGGACGGAGGCCCTGCGCGGCATACCGGAGGAACTGGCCCTGCCCAGCGACCGTCCGCGCCCGCCGATCGCGAGCCACGCGGGCGACGTCGTGCCGTTCACCGTCCCGCCCGGGCTCCACGAGCGGATCACCCGCCTGGCCCGCGCGTCAGGGGTCAGCCCCTTCATGGTCGTCCAGGCCGCCCTCGCCGCCACCCTCGGCAAGCTGGGGGGCGGTACCGACATCCCGCTCGGCTCGCCCGTCGCGGGCCGCACCGACGAGGCGCTGCACGACCTGGTCGGTTTCTTCGTCAACACGCTCGTGCTGCGTACCGACACCAGCGGAGACCCCACCTTCCAGCAGCTGCTGTACCGCGTCCGCGAGACCGACCTGGGCGCCTTCCAGCACCAGGACCTGCCCTTCGAGCGGCTGGTGGACGCGCTGAGCCCGGCTCGCTCGCTGTCGCGGCAGCCCTTGTTCCAGGTGATGCTGGCCTTCCAGAACACCGATCGGCCGACGTTCGACCTCCCCGGCCTGGAGTCGGAGTTCGCCGGATCCGGCTCCACGGCGGCCAAGTTCGACCTCGTCTTCGAGTTCACCGAGGCCGGCCCCGGTGAAGGACTGGCCGGACGCCTTGAGTTCGCGACGGACCTGTACGAACGCGGCACGGCGCGGCTGTTCGTCGACTCCTTCCTCCGCCTGCTCGAAGCGGCCGTCACCACCCCCTCCGCACACCTCAGCCACCTGGACATCCTGGACCCGCGGGAGCGGAGACGGCTGTTGGACGACTGGAGCACCGGCTTCCGTCACGCCGTGGAGTCCACCGACACCGTGCCCGGCCTCTTCGAGTCCTGGGCCGCCCGCCGAGCCGGGCATCCCGCGTTCGTCTCCGACGAGGTCACACTCGATTACCGGGAGCTGGACGAGCGGGCCAACCGCCTCGCCCGCGAACTCCTGGCCCGGGGGGCGGGTCCGGGACGCTTCGTGGCCCTGGTGCTGCGTCGCTCGCCCGAACTGCTGGTCTCCGTGCTGGCGGTGCTCAAGTCCGGCGCCGCGTATCTGCCCGTCGACCCGGCCTATCCCGTCGACCGCGTCACCCACATGCTGACCGACTCCGGAGCGCACCTGCTGGTCACCTCGGCTGCCGTGCTCGACTCCGGAGTCCTGCCACCGGAGACCTCCGCAGGGGCGCGGTGCCTCGTCCTGGACGACCCGGACACCGGCACCCTGATCGCGGGCCACTCCGCGGCCGGACTCGACGACACCGAGCGCGGCCACCCGCCGACCCCGCGGGACCCGGCGTACCTCATCTACACCTCCGGTTCCACGGGCCTGCCCAAGGGCGTGCTGGTCTCCCACGGCACCGCGACGGCCCTGGCGGCCGACCACCGGGAGCGTTTCGGCCTGGGGCCGCACACCCGGGCCCTGCAGTTCGCCTCCTTCAGCTTCGACGCGGCCGTCTGGGAGATGTGCGTCTCCCTGCTGGTCGGCGGCGCTCTGGTGCAGGTTCCGGACGACCGGCGGGCCGGCCTGCCGCTGGCCGAGTTCATCACCCGGCACCGGGTCAACCTCGCCGTGCTGCCGCCCGTGGTCATGGACGCCTTCCCCGAGGAGGCGCACCTGCCTGAGGAGCTGCTGATGATGGTGGCGGGGGCGGCGATGGCCCCGGAACTCGCCGAGCGCTGGGCCCCGGTCACCAAGCTCCACAATCTCTACGGCCCGACCGAGAACACCGTGTGCACCACCGCGAGCGACCGGATCACCGGCGGCCGCCCGCCGATCGGTCGGCCCGTCGCCGGCCACCGCGTCTACGTCCTGGACCGACACCTGGCCCCCGTCCCGCCCGGAGTCGTCGGTGAGCTCTACGTGGGCGGCACGAGCCTCGCCATCGGCTATGCGAACCGGCCCGGCGTGACCGCCGAGCGGTTCGTCGCCGACCCGTACGGCCCGGCGGGATCACGTATGTACCGGACCGGCGATCTCGTACGCTGGCGTGCCGACGGCGCCCTCGACTACACCGGCCGGGCCGACCACCAGGTGAAGCTCCGCGGCTTCCGCATCGAACCCGGCGAGATCGAGAGCGTGCTGTTGGAGCACCCGCGGATCGCGCGGGCCGTGGTGGTCGCCCGGGAGGACCGGCCGGGCGACCAGACCCTCGTCGGCTATCTGGTGACCGTCCCCGGCGCCACCGTCGAGGACGGCGAGGTACGCGACCGGCTCGCCCGGCGGCTGCCCGACCACATGGTGCCGTCCGCGCTGGTCACCCTGCCCGAACTGCCGGTGACCGTGAACGGCAAGCTCGACCGGGACGCGCTGCCCGCGCCCGGCCCGCGTGCGGCGGCCGGCCGCGAAGCCGTCACCGAGACCGAGAAGGCGCTGGTCCGGACCTTCGCCGACGTGCTCGGGCTCGACGCCCTCGGCGTCGACGACGACTTCTTCGCCCTCGGCGGCAACAGCATCGGCACCGTCCAGGTGGTGGCCCGGGCCGCGAAGAGCGGGCTCGAACTCACCGTGGCCGAGGTGTTCACCCGGCGGACGGCCTCCGCGCTCGCCGCCCTGGTGGACGGCCGCGCGGCAGGAGCGGAACACCTGGCCCGGCAATTGCGGACCGGCTCGCTCGGCGAGGACCCGCGGGACGCGTTCGCCCCCGTGCTCGCGATCCGGCCGACCGGCTCGCTGCCCCCGCTGTTCTGCGTGCACGGCGGGCTGGGCACGAGCCTGCCCTATCTCGGGCTCGCCGGGTACCTCGACGAGCGACGGCCGGTCATCGGACTCCAGGCGCCGCAGGTGAGCGGGGCCGAGCCGGCGCCGAGCATCGAGGCGCAGGCCGAGTCGTACCTGGAGCGCATCCGGGAGGTGCAGCCCGAGGGCCCGTACCACCTGCTGGGCTGGTCCTTCGGCGGTCTGCTCGCCCACGAACTGGCCGTCCGGCTGCGGGCCGACGGCGACGAGGTCGCCTACCTCGCCAATCTGGACGCCTTCCCCTACGACCACACGCTCGACGGGCCGCTGCCCGACCGCGACGAACTGCTCGGCCGCTTCCTGGAGTACCTCGGGGAGGGCCCGGAAGCGGCGGCCGGTGAAGCCCTGGACCCGGCCGCGGTCGCCGGAGTGCTGCGGCGCCATGGCGGTGCCTTCGGCTCTCTGACCGAGCAGGACATCGAGCGCCTGGTGACGGTGATGCGCCACCACGTCGAACTCGCCGAGCGCTACGAACCCGGCTGCTTCGACGGGGACATGACGCTGTTCGTCGCGACGTCCGGGCGCTCGGCGGCGGACACGAGGACCGCCGCCGACCGCTGGCGCGGTCATGTCGCCGGAGCCGTCCGGATCCACGCGCTCCCGCACGCCCACGAACATCTGATGCATCCGGAACCGCAGGCGGAGGTCGGTGCGATCGTCGACGCGGAGCTGCGGCGGATCGACCCGCGCTCCCGAGGAGAGGCAGCCATGGCCACAAGCACGCGCAATCCGGTCGTGGAGGTCGCACATGCCCCCGCATCCCCTCCCGCGGTCACGAACGGCCGCCCCGTCACGGAGACGTTCGCGCTGGCGGGCAGGCGGCTGCGCCATCTGCGCCGTACACCGGGGCGGCTCGTCGGGATCGTGCTCAATCCCCTGGTGATGCTGCTGGCGGTGGGCTACCTCTTCAAGGACGCGATCGTGGCGCCCCAGGGGGGTGACTACCAGGAGTACCTGATGGCGGGTATCGCGGTGCAGGTCGGTCTGGCCGGCATCGGGCCGACCGCGATCAGCATCGCCATGGACCTGCGGGCCGGACTGATGGACCGGTTCCGCTCCCTGCCCATCTCGCGGGCAGCGGTGCTGGTGGCGCATGCGCTGGCCGATCTGCTGATCGGCCTCGCCGTCCTCGCGGTGATCACGCTGGTGGGTCTGGCCATCGGCTGGCGTCCGCACGGCGACCCGCTGTCGGTGGCGGCCGGTTTCGCCGTGGCCGGCGGGTTCATCTTCGTCATGGTCTGGGTCGGCATCACCCTCGGGATGATGGTCAAGAACGTCGAATCCATCGACTCGATCGGCGCCCTGGTCCTGGTCGTCTGCACCTTCCTGTCGAACGCGGTCTTCCCGGCCGCCGCGATGCCGGCCTGGCTCCGCCCGGTCGTCGAGTGGAATCCGATCAGTGCCGTGGCCGACTCCTGCCGCCACCTGTGGGGCAACCCCACCGCGAACAGCACGGGCTTCCCCGGCGAGCACCCGCACCTGGTCGTGTCCATGTGGTTCGCCGTGCTGCTGGTCGGCACGGTGTGGACCAGCCTGAGCCGCTTCCGCCGGGCGGCCGTGTAACCACTGGCCCACCACCCACACGTCCGCGCAGGGCCTACGAGGCTCCGGATCTCCGCCCCCGGCGGGCCGGAGCCTCAGGCGCGTCCGCGGGACTCGTCGCTCACTGGGAAATCAGGGGTTGTGACGGCCCGTCACGACGAAGGCCGCCGAGCAGCCAACTGAGACTGGAACTGAGACTACGGATACCCGGGCCGCTCGCGCCCGGCGGCGCCGACGCGTCCGCTGAAACGAAAAACCCCAGGTCACGGCGAGTGATCACTGAGGTTCTTCAGAGCCGCCTTCGGGATTCGAACCCGAGACCTACGCATTACGAGTGCGTTGCTCTGGCCATCTGAGCTAAGGCGGCTGGTGCGTGCACCACGAGGTGATGCGCGACGGGGAAAGTCTACACAGTTCCCGGGGGTGGTCCGACCACCCCTGGGTGGGGGTGGTCGGAGGGCTAGGAGCAGCGTTTTCCGTCGGTGGGCGGGGTGCCGGTGAGGAGGTAGCGGTTGATCGCCGTGTCGACGCAGGTGGAGCCCCGGCCGTACGCGGTGTGGCCGTCGCCGTCGTAGGTGAGGAGGGTGCCGGAGGCCAGTTGGTCGGCGAGGGAGCGGGACCAGCGGTAGGGGGTCGCCGGGTCGCGGGTGGTGCCGACGACGAGGATCGGGGCGGCGCCCCGGGCCTCGATGCGGTGGGGGGCGCCCGTCGCGGGGACCGGCCAGTACGCGCAGCTCAGCGAGGACCAGGCGAGGCCCGTGCCGAAGAGGGGGGAGGCCCGTTCGAAGGCCGGCAGTGCCGCCGCGACCTCGGCCGGGGAGGATGCGGCCGGGGGCAGGTCGAGGCAGTTCACGGCGGCGTTGGCGGACATCAGGTTCCCGTAGGCGCCGTCGGCGTCCCGTTCGTAGTACGCGTCCGACAGGGCGAGCAGTCCGGTGCCCTCGCGCCTGGTCATCGCGGCCGTCAGGGCCGTCCGCAGCCGGGGCCAGGACGCCTCGTCGTACATCGCCGCGATCACGCCCGTCGTGGCCAGCGCCTCCCCTAGGTCGCGGCCCTTCTCGGAGGTGGGGACGGGCTCGCGGTCCAGCTCCCGGAAGAAGTTCCGCAGCCGCGGCCCGGCGCCTTCCGCCGAGCGGCCGAGGGGGCAGGACTCCCGTCGGACGCAGTCCCGGGCGAACGCCGCGAACGCCGTCTCGAAGCCCGCGGTCTGGTCCTCGTTGACGCGTCGCGCGGACAGCGACGGGTCCAGCCCCCCGTCCAGGACGAGGCGGCCGACCCGGTTGGGGAAGAGTCCGGCGTACGTCGCGCCGAGGAACGTTCCGTACGACGCTCCCACGTAGGTGAGCCGCCGGTCGCCGAGGGCGGCGCGCAGCAGGTCCATGTCGCGGGCCGCCTCGACCGTGGAGACGTGCGGCAGCACCCGCGCGGAGCGGCGCTCGCAGCTCCGGGCGAACTCCTTCAGCGAGGCGACGAGCGCGTCCCGTTCCCGCTCGTCGTCCGGGGTGACGTCGGCCCTGGTGTGGGCGTCCATGCGGGCGCCGTCCAGACAGCGCACCGGTTCGCTGCCCGCCACCCCGCGCGGGTCGACGGCGACCATGTCGTACCGCGCCCGGACCTCCTCGGGATACCCGAGGCCCGCGAACGACCGGAGGTAGCCGACCGCCGAGCCGCCGGGACCGCCCGGGTTCACCAGCAGGGAGCCTAGGCGGCGCCCCGGTCCCGTCGCCTTCTTACGGGCGACCGCGAGCCGTACCTCGCCCGCGCCGGGGCGTCCGTAGTCCAGGGGGGCGCGCAGGGTCGCGCACTGGAAGCCGGACGGTTCGCACGAGCGCCAGTCCAGCCGCTGCCCCTGGTACGGGGCGAGCGCCCCCGGGAGGACCGTCCGGGGCAGGGCGCCGCCCGCCAGGGACACCTCCGGGGCGGAGCCGTGCACCGCGCAGCCCGGCAGCAGCAGGGCCGCGACCGCCAGCAGGGCACCGGCGGCGCGCCGCCCCCGGGGACGGCGGCCCCGCGCGGGCGGACGGCCGGGGGCCGGCCCCCGGGGCGGGCTCCCCGGAACACGGCCGGACGGGGACGGGGGGCCGACCTCACCGATGGGGCGCGGGGGGCGGTCGCGGCGGATGCTCGTGCGCATCCTTTGAGATTACTTTGAGCTATTGATTGATTACCCAGAGTTCTTCGGGAATGGCTCGTACGAGTGAACGGACCAGGCGGTGGATGCCAGCCGGGGCCGTCGCGGGGCGGGCGGGGTCAGCCCGCGCGGAGGGCCATCGTCATCGCCTCGACCGCCAGCAGGGGGGCGACGTTGGCGTCCAGGGCGTCCCGGCAGGCCGAGATCGCGTCGATGCGGCGCAGGGTCGCCTCGGGGGTGCCCTCCCGGGCCAGCCGTTCCAGGGTGTCGCCCGCCCCGGCGTTGGCGATGGCCAGCCGGGAGCCGAGCTGGAGCGCGAGGACGTCGCGGTAGAAGCCGGTCAGCTCGGTGAGGGCGAGGTCCAGGCTGTCGCGCTGGGTACGGGTCCGGCGGCGCTTCTGCCGGTCCTCCAGGTCCTTCATCACGCCCGCCGTGCCGCGCGGCATCCGACCGCCCTGCGCCGCGCCGAGCGCCGCCTTCAGCTCCTCGGTCTCCTTGCCGTCGAGTTCCTCGGAGCGCTGCTTGGCGTCCTCGGCCGCAGCGTCGACCAGTTCCTGCGCGGCGCGCAGACAGCCGCCGACCTCCGACACCCGCAGCGGGAGCTTGAGGACCGCGGCGCGCCGTTCGCGGGCGCGCGGGTCGGTGGCGAGACGGCGGGCGCGGCCGATGTGGCCCTGGGTGGCCCGGGCGGCCGCCGCCGCGGCCTCGGGTTCGATCCCGTCGCGGCGCACCAGGACGTCCGCCACCGCGTCCACCGGCGGGGTGCGCAGGGTGAGGTGGCGGCAGCGGGAGCGGATCGTCGGGAGCACGTCCTCCAGGGAGGGCGCGCACAGCAGCCAGACGGTGCGCGGCGCGGGTTCCTCCACCGCCTTCAGCAGGACGTTCGCCGCGCCCTCGGTGAGCCGGTCGGCGTCCTCCAGGACGATCACCTGCCAGCGGCCGGTCGCCGGGGAGAGCTGGGCCCGGCGGACCAGGTCACGGGTCTCCTTGACCCCGATCGACAGCAGGTCGGTGCGGACGATCTCGACGTCCGCGTGCGTGCCGATCAGGGTGGTGTGGCAGCCGTCGCAGAAGCCGCAGCCGGGGGCCCCGCCGAGTGCGCGGTCCGGGCTCACGCACTGGAGCGCGGCGGCGAACGCCCGCGCGGCGGTCGTCCGGCCGGAGCCGGGCGGGCCGGTGAAGAGCCACGCGTGGGTCATCCGGGAGCCCTCCGGAGCGGCCCCCTCGGATGCGCGGCCGTCCAGGCCGCCGGGGCCGTCCGGGCCGCCGGAGGACGCGGCCCCGGCGGTCACGAGCGCGTCGGCGTCCCGGGCGGCGGCCTCCAACTGCCCGCTCACCCGTTCCTGGCCCACCAAGTCGTCCCATACGGTCATGGGTTCCGCCGCCTTACGTCCGTCCGCTGCGTCATGCGTTCCGTCGTGCGTTCCGTCTCGTGTCCGCCGTGACGACCGTGTCCGTCGTGACGGCTGGGTCCGCCGTGACGGCTGGGTCCGCCGTGACGGCCGTGTCCGTCGACGCGCTTCGTCCGGGGACGTGCCGCCCGCGCGTCGTCCACCCGTCCGTCCGACCGGGGCCCGCTGCGTGGACCGGACGCAGCCCGCCCGTCCGGTCCATTGTGGACGAGGCCACCGACAGTCCCGGGGCGCCGCCGTCAGCCCCGGTGGCCGCCCCAGCCGTCGTGACGGTCGCCGGAGCGGTCGTCGCGGTGCGGGCCGAGGAGTTCGTCCGCGAGGCTCGGCAGGTCGTCCAGCGGGGTCTCCTCCGCCCAGTCGGACCGGCGGCGGGGGCGGCCCTGCTCGTCCAGCTGGGGCAGTTCCGCCGTGCGGTCGTTGGGGCCCAGAGTGTTCCTCTCGGAAGCCGGGTCCGGCTCCGGGTCCTTGCGGGCCCAGGAGGGGCGGGCGGGGCGTTCGTCGCGGAAGTAGCCGGGGGGCACCCGTCCGGCGGAACCCGGTCGGACGGCGTCCTCGGGCACCTGCGGCAGCACCGCCGTCTCGTCCTCGGAGCCGTCCGGACGCACCGGGGGCAGCACCGCCGTCTCGTCGGTCGCCGCGGACCCGGGGACGCGGGGCAGCGTCGTCGTGTCGTCGTCGGCTCCGGCCGGGGGGCCGGGGCGCCGGGACGCGGTGGGAGCGGACCCGGGCGTCACGACCGGGGTCTCGACGGTCGGCTCGTCGTCCGGCGTGGTGCCCCGGCCCCGGGCGGCTTTCCGGGCCTCCTCGGCCTGACGGGCCCGGGACGCCTTCCGCGCTTCCTCCGCCTCACGGGCCAGCAGGGCCTCGCGGGCTTCCTGGGCCTCTCGGGCCGCCCGCGCTTCCCGCGCCTCACGGGCCGCTTCCGCCTGTCGCGCCTCTTCCGCCCGGCGGGCCTCCGCCGCCCGCTCGGCCTCCTCGGCGATACGGGCCTCCTCGGCGGCCCGGGCTTCCTCCGCGCGGCGGGCCTCTTCGGCGCGGCGCGCCTCCTCCGCCTGACGGGCCTCCTCGGCGCGGCGCGCCGCCTCCGCGGCCTCCGCCGCGCGCCGGGCCTCCTCCGCCTTCAGCAGGGCCTCCTCGGCCTTGCGCTGGCGCTCCAGCCGACGGGCCTCCGCCTCGGCCTGGAGCCGGGCCTCCTCCTCCGCCTCGCGGCGCTTGCGCTCCTCCTCGGCCTTGCGGACGGCCTCCTCGGCGAGCCGCTTGCGCTCGGCCTCCTCGGCGGCGAGCCGGGCCTCCTCCTCACGGCGGCGCGCCTCCTCGGCACGCCGACGGGCCTCCTCGGCCTGCCGTTCGGCCTCCCGGCGCTGGGCCTCCTCCAGCTCGCGCCGCTTGCGCTCCTCCTCCTCGGCGCGCAACTTGGCGAGCTGCGCCTGGCGCTCGCGCTCCAGGCGCTCCTCCTCGGCCTTGCGCGCGGCCTCCTCCTCCGCCTTGCGGCGGGCCTCCTCCTCGGCGGCCCGGCGCGCCTCCTCCTGGGCCTTGACCTCGGCCTCGGAGAGCGGCAACAGCACGTCGAGACGGTTGCGGAGCACCGTGGTGACGGCCTCCGCCTCCTGGCCCGCGTCGACCACCAGATAGCGGCCGGGCGCGGCGGCGGCGAGGGTGAGGAAACCGGAGCGCACGCGCGCGTGGAACTCCAGGGGCTCCGATTCGAGCCGGTCCGGGGCCTCCGTGAAGCGTTCGCGGGCGGCCTCGGGGTCCACGTCGAGCAGGATCGTCAGATGCGGGACGAGCCCGTCGGTGGCCCAGCGGGAGATCCGGGCGATCTCGGTGGGCGAGAGGTCGCGGCCCGCGCCCTGGTAGGCGACGGACGAGTCGATGTAGCGGTCGGAGATCACCACGGCGCCCCGGGCCAGCGCGGGACGGACCACCGTGTCCACGTGCTCGGCGCGGTCGGCGGCGTAGAGCAGGGCCTCCGCGCGGTGGGAGAGTCCCGCGTCGGAGACGTCCAGGAGGATCGAGCGCAGCCGCTTGCCGACCGGGGTGGCGCCCGGTTCGCGGGTGACGACGACCTCGTGGCCCTTGGCGCGGATCCAGTCGGCGAGCGCTTCGGCCTGGGTGGACTTCCCGGCGCCGTCGCCGCCCTCCAGGGCGATGAAGAACCCGGTCGGGGCGGGGGCCTGGGAGGGGTCGGAGCCGAGCAGCGCGTCGCGCAGGTCCTGGCGGAGCGGCACGCCCGCGCGGTCGTCGGCGCGGGCCAGCACCAGGGCCGCGACGGGCAGCAGCAGCGCGCCGACCAGCATCAGCGCGAACGCGGCGCCGCCGTGGTCGAAGACGAACTTGCCGCTCTCCAGACGGTGCGGTCCGATCAGCGCGGCGACCACGGGGGCGAGCACCGCGCCCAGCGCGACGGCCACCCGGGCCACGGCCTGGAGGTGCTCGGTGGTGCGGGCCCGGCGGTACTCCTCGGTCTCCAGGTCGAGCAGGGCGTGCCCGGTGTTCGCGGCGACGCCCGCCGTGGTGCCCGCGAGGGCCAGGATCAGCAGGACGGTGGTGACGTCCGGGACCAGCCCGGCGGCGAGCAGGGCGGCCCCGGTGGCCGCGATGGCCAGCGCCAGCAGCCTGCGCCGGGAGAGCCCGGGCAGCACGGCGGGGCCGAGCCGGATGCCGAGGACCGTGCCGCCGGTGAGGGCCAGCACCTGGAGCCCGTACAGCACGGGACCGCCACCGAGGTCGGCGGCGTGCGGCGCGGCCACGCCCACGGCGGCGGCGACCGCGGCGGCGACGGCCGCACAGGCCAGGACGAGCAGTCCGGTCGCGCCGGTGCGGCCCTGGTCGGGGCCGGTTCCGGTGCGGGGGCGGCGCAGTCCTTCGAGGGGGGAGCGCGGGCGCGGGGTCGGGGTGGCGGGCAGGGTGAGGAACCAGACCACGGAGAGCGAGGCGGCGAAGAGTCCGGCGGCCGCGTACGAGGCCAGGGCCGCCTGGTGGGCACCGAACCAGTCGACGCCCGCGCCCAGCAGGTTGCCGACCAGGGTGACCGCGACGAGGACCGCGGCGGCCAGCGGGACGGCCACGAAGGAGGTCCGCAGGGACAGGCTCCGCAGCGCCTCCAGCCGGTCGGGCAGCGGACGGACGGCGGCGCCCTCGGGCGGGGGCGGGGGCAGCAGGGCGGGGGCCGCGCTCTCCCGGCAGACCGTCCACACCCGCTCGGCGACACCGGTCACGAAGACGGTCACCAGCAGCAGGGTCAGGGCGTTGCCGGGCGTCCAGTCGAGCCACAGCGGGGCCACGATCAGCAGGGCGGCGCGCAGTCCGTCGGCGACGACCATGGTCCAGCGGCGGTCCAGATAGCCGCCGGGGGTGATGAGCGAGGTGAGCGGGCCGAGCAGGACCGCGCCGGACAGCAGGGTGGCGAGCACCCGGACCCCGAGGACCGCCGCGACGGCCAGGGCCGCGCCCCGGTAGCCGCCGCCGAGGGAGGCTTCGGAGACCGCCGTCTGGAGCGTCAGGAGCACCAGGACCAGCAGCGCGAGCACGTCCGCGACGCCGCCGACGAGCTGGGCTCCCCAGAGGCGCTTGAGCGGGACGTTGTGCAGCAATCCGCGGATCGCCCGCTCCCGGGAATCGGCGACCAGGGCGGTGTCGGAGGCCGGCTTCCCGGCCGTTGGCTGCTCGGCTCGCGTCATCCCGACAGCCTATCCGCCCCCGCGGACACCGGTATCCGAGCGCGGCTCCGGGGGCGGCCACCGGTCATCTGTGCGACCGGAGCGCTGAGGGGCGCCCCCTCGGTGGGGGCGCCCCTCAGCGGTGCGATGCGGTGCCGTCGGCCTCGGTGCGGTGGCCGTCGGCCTCGGTGGCCGTCGGCGCCCGGTGGGCCGTCAGCCCTCGGTGCCGGTGTCCGTCTTCGCGGTCGCGGCCTTGGCGGCCGTCGCCGTCTTCTTCGCGGCGGTCGTCTTCTTCGCGGCCGTCTTCTTGGCCGTCGTCTTGGCCGCCGCCGTCTTGGCTGCCGCCGCCGTCTTCTTCGCGGGCGCCTTCTTGGCCGGGGCCTTCTTGACGGCCTTCTTCGCCGTCTTCTTGGCGGGGCCCTTGGCCCGCTTCTCGGCGAGCAGCTCGTAGCCCCGCTCGGGGGTGATCTCCTCGACGCTGTCGGCGGCCCGGAGCGTCGCGTTGGTCTCCCCGTCGGTGACGTACGGGCCGAAGCGGCCGTCCTTGACCACCACGGGCTTGCCGCTGACCGGGTCCTCGCCCAGTTCCTTCAGGGGCGGCTTCGCCGCGGCCCGGCCCCGCTGCTTGGGCTGGGCGTAGATCGCGAGCGCCTCGTCCAGGGTGATGGTGAAGAGCTGGTCCTCGGAGGTGAGCGACCGGGAATCGGTGCCCTTCTTGAGATACGGCCCGTAACGGCCGTTCTGCGCGGTGATCTCGACGCCCTCGGCGTCCGCGCCGACGACCCTCGGCAGCGACATCAGCCGGAGCGCGTCCTCCAGGGTGACGGTGTCCAGGGCCATCGTCTTGAAGAGGGACGCGGTGCGCGGCTTGACGGCGTTCTTGCCGGTCTTCGGGGTGCCCTCGGGGAGCACCTCGGTGACGTAGGGGCCGTAGCGGCCGTCCTTGGCGACGATCTGGTGGCCGCTGACCGGGTCGGTGCCCAGCTCGAAGTCGCCGCTGGGCTTGGCCAGCAGCTCCTCGGCGTAGGCGACGGTCAGCTCGTCGGGCGCCAGGTCGTCGGGCACGTCGGCGCGCTGGTGGCCCTCGGCGTCCCGCTCGCCGCGCTCGACGTACGGGCCGTAGCGGCCCACGCGCAGCACGATGCCGTCCCCGACGGGGAACGACGACACCTCGCGGGCGTCGATGGCGCCCAGGTCGGTGACGAGTTCCTTGAGGCCGCCGAGGTGGTCGCCGTCGCCGTTGCCCGCCTCGGCGGCGCCGCCGTTCCCGGCCGGGCCCTCGCCGAAGTAGAACCGCCGCAGCCACGGCACGGCCTGGGCCTCGCCGCTGGCGATGCGGTCGAGGTCGTCCTCCATCTTGGCGGTGAAGTCGTAGTCGACGAGCCGCCCGAAGTGCTTCTCCAGCAGGTTGACCACGGCGAACGACAGGAAGGACGGGACGAGCGCGGTGCCCTTCTTGAAGACGTAGCCGCGGTCCAGGATCGTGCCGATGATCGACGCGTAGGTGGACGGCCGGCCGATCTCGCGCTCTTCCAGCTCCTTGACCAGGCTGGCCTCGGTGTAGCGGGCGGGCGGCTTGGTGGCGTGGCCGTCGACGGAGAGCGCGTCGGCGGAGAGCGGGTCGCCCTCGGCGACCTGCGGCAGCCTGCGCTCGCGGTCGTCGAGTTCGGCGTTGGGGTCGTCGGCGCCCTCGACGTACGCCTTGAGGAAGCCGTGGAAGGTGATCGTCTTGCCGGAGGCGGAGAACTCGGCGTCCCGGCCGTCGGCGGCGGTGCCGCCGATCCTGACGGTGACGGAGTTGCCGACCGCGTCCTTCATCTGGGAGGCGACGGTCCGCTTCCAGATCAGCTCGTAGAGCCGGAACTGGTCGCCGGTCAGACCCGTGGCGGCCGGGGTGCGGAAACGATCACCCGACGGACGGATCGCCTCGTGCGCCTCCTGGGCGTTCTTGACCTTGCCCGCGTAGGTGCGGGGCTTGTCGGGCAGGTAGTCGGCCCCGTACAGCTGGGTGACCTGGGCGCGGGCGGCGGCCACGGCCGTCTCGCTGAGGGTCGTCGAGTCCGTTCGCATGTAGGTGATGAAGCCGTTCTCGTACAGCTTCTGGGCGACCTGCATGGTGGCCTTGGCGCCGAACCCGAGCTTGCGGCTCGCCTCCTGCTGGAGGGTGGTGGTGCGGAACGGGGCGTACGGGGAGCGGCGGTACGGCTTGGACTCCACCGAGCGGACCGCGAACCGGGTCTGCTCCAGGGCGGCGGCCAGCGCGCGGGCGGCGGCCTCGTCGAGGTGGAGGGTGTTGGCGCCCTTGAGCTGCCCGAGCGAGTCGAAGTCACGGCCCTGGGCGACGCGCTTGCCGTCGACGGAGGCGAGCCGGGCGACCAGGGTCGCCGGGTCGGAGGCGTCCCCGGCGCGGCCGGTGCCGAAGGTGCCGGTGAGGTCCCAGTACTCGGCGGAGCGGAACGCGATGCGCTCGCGCTCCCGTTCGACGACGAGCCGGGTGGCGACGGACTGCACACGGCCCGCCGACAACCTCGGCATGACCTTCTTCCACAGGACGGGCGACACCTCGTAGCCGTAGAGGCGGTCGAGGATGCGGCGGGTCTCCTGGGCGTCGACCAGCTTCTTGTTGAGCTGGCGCGGGTTGGCGACGGCGTCGCGGATCGCGTCCTTGGTGATCTCGTGGAAGACCATGCGGTGGACGGGGATCTTCGGCTTCAGCACTTCCTGGAGGTGCCACGCGATGGCCTCGCCCTCGCGGTCCTCGTCGGTCGCGAGGAAGAGTTCGTCGGACTCGCTGAGCAGGTCCTTGAGCTTCTTGACCTGGGCCCGCTTGTCGGCGTTCACCACGTAGATGGGCTGGAAGTCGTGTTCGACGTCCACCCCGAGGCGGCGCACCTCGCCCGTGTACTTCTCCGGGACCTCGGCGGCCCCGCTGGGCAGGTCCCGGATGTGCCCGACGCTCGCCTCGACGACGTAGCCGGGGCCGAGGTAGCCCTTGATCGTCTTCGCCTTGGCAGGCGACTCGACGATCACGAGTCGGCGGCCGCCCTGTGCGGTCTCGCTGGTCGGGGACAACTTCGCTCTTCTCTCCGGTCGGCGCTCGATGACGCTGCGTTACGTCTCGTTGGCGGGTGCGGAACGGATGTCCGCACGCTGTCGCTGCGGAGTGTGACGGTACATCCCGCCCTCATGTCAAACGGGAAAAGCCCGCAACGGCCACTCGAACGGTAACCCGACTACCACCTTTCCTGCCGCCCGGAGTGCCGAGCAGGTGCGCCGGGCGTCGAACGGGGGCGCGCGGCACCCGTTCGACGGCGGGTGCGGGGCGGGGCCGGGCGGCGGGTACGGGGCCGGACGCGGCGGGGTGCGGGCGGGCCCGGACGGTCCGGGGCGGGGACGGGGACGGGGACCGGCGGCGAGGGGTGCGGGCGGACCCGGGTGCCCCGGGTGGGGACGGGACGGCCCACGGGTGCGGCGGGGCCCGGCTCCGGACGCGGAACGGTCCGGTTCGGTCCGGCTCCGTTCCCTTCCGTTCAGAGACGGGTGAGGCACCAGCCCGCGAGGAGCAGGGCGAGGGTCCCGGCCGTGGTCGCGGCCGTCACGGAGGCGGTGCGGCCCACGCCCTCCGCGACCGGCAGCCCCCGGTACAACCGGGTCCCCGTCCACACCAGCAGCCCCGCCCCGAACAGGGCGAACACGGTTCCCGCGAAGATCGTCGGCGTGCTTTCCATGCTCCCAGCCTCCCGTTGCCCGGCCCCCGGCGGTGGGAGGCTGACAGGCGGGAGCGTCGGCGTGGCGAACCGGGGGTGAACGGGGGCCGCCCGCCCGGGTGAAACCGTCGCGCGGGCCGTGACCAAGGGCGCGCGTTCCCGTTTCCGGCCCGTGCGTTCGCGGGCCGGGGCCGGTCCGTCAGCGGCCCGCGTCTCCGGGAGGAACGGGACGCGTACCTCCGGGACGGGGTCGCGTACCTCCCGGACGGGGGCGCGCGGGCCGCTGACGGGGGCGCTGGCGGAAGGGACCGGTGGACGGACCGGGCCGGTCGCCCGGTGGACTGACCGGGCGGGGCGTCAGGGGGCCGGGACGGAACGGGTCGGCCCCAGACGAGGCCGGGACGGAACAGGTCGGCCCCCTGACGCCGGGCAGGGGGCTCAGGCGCGGCGGCCCGGGCCCGGCTCCACCGGCTCCAGGAAGCCCTGTTCGACCAGCGAGCGGATCTGGGCGGGGGTCCGCGAGCGGAGGACCACCGGGTCCTCGCCGAGGAGCTGGGCGATGGCGTCGAGGATGCGTCCGGCGCTCATCGAGCCGTCGCACACCCCGGCGAACCCGGCGCCCACCGTGTCGACCCGGGTGGCCCGGCGCACGCCCCGGTTCTGCCGCAGCACCACGTGCTCCGGGTCCTCCGCGCCGGGCAGCCCGACCTGCTCCTGCACCACCTCGTCCGCCAGCCGGAAGTGCCCGGCGAGCAGGGCGGCGTCATCGTGGGCGCGCAGATAGTCCTGGCGCTCGAAGTGGGCGCGGACGGCGTCCCCGAGGGGCTGTTCCACCGGGTGCGGCCACTCCTCGACGGTGATCGAGGGACGCTCCGCGTCCGTGCGGCGCAGGGTGATCCAGCCGAATCCGACGGCCCGGGTGCGCAGTTCCGCGAACTCGTCGAGCCAGGCGTCGTAGCGGGCGGCGTACGCGGCCGGGTCCGTGCGGTGGTCGCCCGCGTCCCGCAGCCACAGCTCCGCGTACTGGGTGACGTCCTGGACCTCGCGCTGCACGATCCACGCGTCGCAGCCGGGCGGCACCCAGGAGCGGAGCCGTTCCGTCCACTCCTCGCCCTCCACGTGCTGCCAGTTGGCGAGAAACTGCGCGTACCCGCCGGGGTTCAGCCGCTCCCCGGCCCGTCGGACCAGTTCCCGGCAGAGCGCGTCCCCGCGCAGTCCGCCGTCACGGTAGGTGAGCCGGGCGCCGGGCGAGATCACGAACGGCGGGTTGGAGACGACGAGGTCGAAGGTGCGGTCCCCGACCGGTTCGAACAGCGATCCCTCCAGCAGTTCGGCGGCGGGCGCCCCGGAGAGGGCGAGGGTGAGCCGGGTGATGTGGAGGGCGCGCGGGTTGAGGTCGGTGGCGGTGACCCGGGTGGCGTGCCGGGAGGCGTGCAGCGCCTGGACGCCCGAGCCGGTGCCGAGGTCCAGCGCGGAGCCGACCGGGGTGCGCACCGTGATCCCCGCGAGGGTCGTGGAGGCGCCGCCCACGCCGAGGACGACGCCCTCGGCGGCGGGGGCGCCGTCGGCCCCGGCCGCTCCGGAGGCGCCGCCGACCGCGCATCCGAGGTCGGAGACGATGAACCAGTCCTCGCCGTCGGGCCCGCCGTACGGGCGGACGTCGACGCTCGCGGCCAGTCCGTCCCCGGCGCCCCCCGCGTCCCCGGCATCCCCCGCGTCCCCGCTGTTCCCGTCCACCGGGACCAGCCAGCCGGCGGCCTCGCACTCCGCGACCGGCAGGACGTCCACGAGCCGGGCCCGGGGCACCGGCCGTTGCAGCAGGAACAGCCGGACGAGGGCCTCCAGGGGGCCGTCGCCCCGGCTGGCGCGCAGCGCGGGGACGGTCTCGCCACGGGCCAGGGCGGTGTAGGCGGGGGCGCCGAGCAGGTCGAGCAGACCGTCGGCGGTGAAGTCGGCGGCGAGCAGGGCGCTCCGGAGCCGGGCCGCGGCACCGGCACCGTCCACCGCCGTCCCGGTGGCCGGGGCGCCGGCGGCCGGGGCACCGGCCGTCGTCGTGCCCGCCTCCGGGCCGTCGGGCGCTCCGGAGGGGGTTCCGGGGGCGGGGAGGTCAGCAGGTCCGTCGTACACAGGCAGCCGCGAGAGAGTCACCCGCCCATTGTCCCCCTCGGGGCGGACGGGGCGGAGGCGCGGCGTGTCCTGCCCCGTCCGGGCCCTGCCCTGCCCCGTCCGGTCCTGCCCGGTCCTGTCCTGCCTTGCCCTGCCCGGTCCTGTCCGGTCGGCCACCGGCCACGGCCGACCACGGTCAGGTACGGCCGGGCGGGGCGGCGGGTGGCCTGGGGTGGCTGGGGGTGGCCGCAGGTTGCCGGGGGCGGGGGCCGGGGGACGGGGACAAGCCACCGACCGTGGCCGGGCGCGGTCGTGAGTCAGCCGTCGCCCGGCCTGGAGTGGCGGCCTCCCCCGGCCAGGGCTCGACCGGCAAGGGGCTTCCCCGGCCAGGGGCTCGTCCGCCGCCCGGCCATGGGTCGGCCGCCGCCCACGGCCGGGCGAGGCCAGGGATCAGCCGCCGACCACGGCCGGGCGCGGGTCAGGGGTCAGCCGCTGGCCGCGGCCGGGGAGGCGCCCGTGGCCTTGCAGCTCTCCTGCTTCTGCATGGCCTTGCCGACGTCGCCCTCCTCCAGCGTCTTGAGGGCGTCGCTCCCGCTGCGGCTCAGCTTGATCAGTTCCCCGGCGACCTCGTCGAGACCGCTGGCGAACTCGCCCTGGTCCTCGGTGTCGAGCCCGTCGACCTGCTTCTTCAGACCGGCGTAGGCGGTGGAGATCTGGTTGAGTTCCTTGACCGCGTTCTGCTGCTTGGTCTCGCCCTCGTCGACGGGCGGCGGCCCGGCCTTCTGCACGGCCGCGCCGATCGCCTTGTAGGCGTCGGACATGTCCTGGAACGCCTTGGAGTCCGTCGACTTGACGTCCTCGGGCTTGCTGTTGTCGGCGGTCTGCGCCTGGATCGCCGTGTTGGCGCCCTCGATCTTCTTCGCCTGCGGCTGGACGGCGTCGCAGACCGTCTTCGCCCAGTTGTCGAGCTTCTCGTTGCCGTCCTCGCCGCATCCCGACAGAGCCAGTACGAGTACCGCACCGCCGGACAGTGCGACCGCGAGCTTCTTGTTCACCGGATCGGTCCCTTCCATGGCCTCTCGGCCCCGGAACATACACGGCGGCCGGTGGAGGGCCGGTCGCGGGCCATCCCCTGCGCCCGCTATTGAAGCCATTTGCACCAAGAGGCGCGGGGGTCCGGGGAGAGAAGACTCACGGCGGCTCCGGTGGCTCCGGCGGGGGCGGGGCCGACGGCTCCCGAGGGGCCTCGGGGGCGGTTCCCGGCGGGGCGGGCGGACGGCTCCCGGCGGGGCGGCGGGACGGCCCGGGGAGGGGCGGTGCCGGGGAGCGGACAGAATCTCCTCCGCTGTCCGGGGCTGGAGGCGTCCTCCCGGGGTCCCAGAGCCGTCCTCCCGGCCCTGGAGCCGCCCCACCGGGACCGGGGTCAGCCCAACAAGTCGGGCCCTCCCACGCGTTGGGGCGCGCGCGGCGAACCTCCCGGGCCCCCGCCACCGCCCCCGGTGCCGTCCTCGGCGTCCTCTTCGGTGTCGTCCTCCCTGGTGACGCCCCGGCGGACGGCGAGCCGGACCGCGAGGACGATCACCGCCAGCGCGAGTCCGGCGATCAGCGCGCGGAGCGCCGGACTGGCGCCGTCCCCGTGGCCGAGGGTGACGACGGCGGGCGCGACGAGCAGCGCCACCAGGTTCATCACCTTCAGCAGCGGGTTGACCGAGGGCCCCGCGGTGTCCTTGAACGGGTCGCCGACCGTGTCCCCGATCACCGTCGCCTCGTGCGCGGCGCCGCCCCGGCCCCCGTACGCGCCGTCCTCGACGAGCTTCTTGGCGTTGTCCCAGGCCCCGCCGGAGTTGGCGAGGAACACCGCCATCAGGGTGCCCGTGCCGATCGCCCCGGCGAGGAACGCGCCGAGCGGGCCGACCCCGAGGGTGAAGCCGATCGCGACCGGGGCGAGGACGGCGAGCAGTCCGGGGGTGGCGAGTTCGCGCAGGGCGTCCCGGGTGCAGATGTCGACCACCCGTCCGTACTCGGGCCGCTGGGTGCGGTCCATGATCCCGGGCTTCTCCCGGAACTGCCGCCGCACCTCCTGGACGACGGCGCCCGCCGACCGGGACACCGCGCTGATCGCCAGCCCCGCGAACAGGAACACCACCGCCGCCCCGGCGATCAGTCCGACCAGGTTGTTGGGTTGCGAGACGTCCATCACCAGGTCCAGCGGGCCGCCGGGGCCGACCCGCGCGCCCACCCCGGCCGCCGCCGTGGCGATCGCGTCGCGGTACGCGCCGAAGAGGGCCGCCGCCGCGAGGACCGCCGTCGCGATGGCGATGCCCTTGGTGATCGCCTTGGTGGTGTTGCCGACGGCGTCCAGTTCGGTGAGCACCCGGGCGCCCGCGCCGCTGACGTCCCCGGACATCTCGGCGATGCCCTGCGCGTTGTCGGCGACCGGTCCGAAGGTGTCCATGGCGACGATCACCCCGACCGTGGTCAGCAGTCCCGTCCCGGCGAGCGCGACCGCGAACAGCGCCAGCGCGACGGACGTCCCGCCGAGCAGGAACGCCCCGTACACGGTGAGGCCGATGAGCAGCGCGGTGTACGCGGCCGACTGCATGCCGAGCGAGACCCCGGAGAGGATCACGGTGGCCGCGCCGGTCCGGGAGGTCCGGACGACGTCCCGGACCGGACGCCGGGTGGTCTCCGTGAAGTAGCCGGTGAGCTGCTGGATCAGCGCGGCCAGCACGATGCCGATCGCGACGGCGGTCAGCGCGAGGAGCCGGGGGTCGCCGTCGTGGGCCCGGACACCGGCGTCGGTGACGCCCGCGAGGTCCGCGTACGAGGAGGGCAGATACGCGATCACCGCCGCCGCCACGAGGACCAGCGAGGTCGCCGCGGAGACGAGGAACCCCCGGTTGATCGCCGTCATCCCGCCCCGGTCGCCCGGACGGGGCGTCACCGCGAGGATCCCGATCACCGCGGTGACCACCCCGATCGCGGGCACGACCAGCGGGAACACCAGTCCGGCGTCCCCGAAGGCCGCCGTGCCCAGGATCAGCGCGGCGACGAGGGTGACCGCGTACGACTCGAAGAGGTCGGCCGCCATGCCCGCGCAGTCCCCGACGTTGTCGCCCACGTTGTCCGCGATGGTCGCGGCGTTGCGGGGGTCGTCCTCCGGGATGCCCTGCTCGATCTTGCCGACCAGGTCCGCGCCCACGTCGGCGGCCTTGGTGAAGATGCCGCCGCCGACCCTCATGAACATGGCGATGAGGGCGGCGCCCAGGCCGAAGCCCTCCAGCACCTTCGGCGCGTCCGCCGCGTACACCAGGACGACGGAGCAGACGCCGAGCAGTCCGAGGCCGACCGTGAACATGCCGACGACCCCGCCGGTGCGGAACGCGATCCGGGTCGCCCGGCGCCGGGCGGCGGCGTCCCTCCCGGGCCCGCCGTTCCTCCCGGACGCGCCCTCGTGCCCGGGTTCGCCGTCCGGTGGGGCGGCCTCCCGGGCGGCCGCCGCGACCCGTACGTTGCTGCGGACGGCGAGCCGCATCCCCGCGTATCCGGTGGCGGCCGAGAACACCGCGCCGACCAGGAAGAACACGGACCGTCCGGCGCGCTGGTTCCAGTCGTCCGCGGGCAGCAGGAACAGCAGCAGGAACACGGCCGCCGCGAACAGCGCGAGGGTGCGCAGCTGCCGGGAGAGGTAGGCGTTGGCGCCCTCCTGCACGGCGGCGGCGATCGCCCGCATCCGGTCGGTGCCCTGGCCAGCCGCGAGGACCTGACGGACCAGGACCGCGGCCACCAGCAGGGCGGCCACCGCGACGGCCGCGACCGCCACGACGATCAGCCGGTTGTCATGGGTCAGGACCGCGGCGGCGGAGGGGGTGGGCACCATTCGTCCTCCGTCTCACACGGTTCACACCATTCGCGGTGTTCATCCGGATCTGCGGGAGAACGTAACGGCTGGGACTCCGTCACGGGAAAGGGCTCGGGTGTGTCCCGGTTTTTGCCTCCACGGGGGCGCCCGTTCGGGTGGCGACAGGGGACGGGAGGGGAAGCGAGAACGCCCGTCCCCTCGGCCCGCCAGAGGGAACGGGGGCGGAGGACGTGAGAGGCCCCTCGGCCGGAACGGAACGGAACGGCTGAGGGCGCGCGGGAGGCTGCCCAGCCGGAACGGAAACGAAGGGCCGGGGGGCACTCAGCCGGAACGGGACGGAGAGCCCGGGGCTACTCGGCCGGAACGGGCGGAGGGCCGGGGGCGGGGGCCACTAGGCCGGGGCAGACCGGAACGGAGCGGAGGGCCGACCGGCTACTCGGCCGGGACGGGCCAGGTCATGCGGAGGGAGCCGCCGGACGCGTCGGCGGTGACCTCGACGTCGTCCACCAGGCCGCTGATCACCGCGAGGCCCATCTCGTCCTCGCTCTCGGCGCCCTCGCCGGAGGCGGCGGAGGCCGGGCCGGAGCGGGGGGCCTCGTCGCCCACGACGATGGAGAACCGCTTCTCCTCGTCGATCAGCCGCACCTGGACCGGCGCGTCGATGCCCGCGCTCTGGTGGAGGCCGACCGCACGGGTGCACGCCTCGCCGACGGCGAGCCGCACCTCGTCGAGCACCGCCTCGTCCACGCCGGCCCGACGGGCGACAGCCGCCGCGACGAGCCGGGCGGTGCGCACGTGTTCGGGGAGCGCGCTGAAGCGGAGTTCCACGGTTGCCATGCATCCCCCTCGGGCGGGCCGACGTGCTGTGCGGGGGACCGGGCCCGGGGCCCGGTCCCCCGGGGTCGTACTGCCCGGGGCGTGCCCGGGCCCTGCGTCAGTCGGTGGCGGCGACGGCTTCCTCGACCGAACCGTGGATCGGGAACACCTTGGTCAGACCGGTGATGCGGAAGATCTTGAGGATGCGCTCCTGGTTGCACACCAGGCGCAGCGAGCCCTCATGGGCACGCACCCTCTTCAGGCCGCCCACCAGCACGCCGAGTCCGGTGGAGTCGAGGAAGTCGACCCCCTCCATGTCCACGACGAGGTGGAAACTGCCGTCGTTCACCAGCTCGACCAGCTGCTCCCGCAGCTTGGGCGCGGTATACACATCGATTTCGCCACCGACCTCGACGACCGTACGATCGCCGACGGTACGGGTCGACAGGGACAGGTCCACGGATCCTCCAGCACCTTGCTATCGAGCGGTCGCCCCTAGGGACACCTCGGCTTGAACCCCCGGGACGGATCGCCAGCCGCGTGGGCATTCAATCATGGAGCACCCCCCGTGACGGTGGGGACGACCAAAGCCGCGGAAGCCCCGAGGGCGCCTGACAGTGATTGTCCACCAGACCAGTGACACACTCGGTGCCAATGGCCGATTCGACTCATCCTCCCCGACGTCCCGGTCTTCCTGGCCCTTCCGGACCGGGAGCCGTCACCGGTGACGCCCCGGACGCCGTCCTGCGACGTCTCGCCGCACGACAAGCCCGGGCCTCCCGCATCACTCATACGGAGCACTTGCCCCCGCGCGCGGGCCGCCATGCCGAGTGGCCCGAGGGGATTCGTCCCGAGGTGACGGCCGCGCTGCGGGCGGCGGGCGTCGACCGTCCCTGGGCCCACCAGGCGACCGCCGCCCGGCACGCCCTGGACGGCGAGTCGGTCGTGGTCGCGACCGGCACCGCCTCGGGCAAGTCCCTGGCGTACCTCGTCCCGCTGCTGTCGGCGATGCTCGACGGCTCCGAGGCCCCGAACGGGCGGGGGGCCACCGCCCTGTACCTGGCGCCGACGAAGGCGCTCGCCGCCGACCAGCACCGCGCGGTGCGCGAGCTGGCGGCGCCCCTCGGCAAGGCGGTCCGCCCGGCGGTCTACGACGGCGACACACCGTTCGAGGAACGCGAGTGGATCCGCCAGTACGGCACCTACGTCCTCACCAACCCGGACATGCTGCACCGGGGCATCCTGCCCGCGCACCCGCGCTGGTCCTCGTTCCTGCGGGCGCTGCGGTACGTGGTGATCGACGAGTGCCACACCTACCGCGGCGTCTTCGGCTCGCACGTGGCCCAGGTGGTGCGCCGACTGCGCAGGCTGTGCGCCCGGTACGGCTCCGAGCCGGTGTTCCTGCTGGCCTCCGCGACCGCCGCCGACCCGGCCACCGCGGCCCGGCGGCTGACGGGCGTACCGGTGCGGGAGGTGGCGGACGACGCCTCCCCGCGCGGCGAGGTGGTGTTCGCCCTGTGGGAGCCGCCGCTCACCGAGCTGCACGGGGAGAAGGGCGCCCCGGTGCGCCGCACCGCCACCGCCGAGACCGCCGACCTCCTCACCGACCTGGTCCGCGACGGGGTGCGCACCGTCGCCTTCGTGCGCTCCCGGCGCGGCTCCGAGCTGATCTCGATGATCACCCAGGAGCGGCTGGCCGAGTCCGACCGCGCGCTGGCCCACCGGGTCGCGGCCTACCGGGGCGGTTACCTCCCCGAGGAGCGCCGGGCCCTGGAGCGCTCCCTGCACTCGGGTGAGCTGCTCGGACTCGCCGCGACGACCGCCCTGGAACTGGGGGTGGACGTCTCGGGCCTGGACGCCGTCCTGATCTGCGGCTACCCCGGCACCCGGGCCTCCCTGTGGCAGCAGGCGGGCCGGGCGGGACGCTCGGGGGAGGGCGCCCTCGCCGTCCTCGTCGCCCGGGACGACCCCCTGGACACCTATCTCGTCCACCACCCCGAGGCCCTGTTCGACCGCCCGGTCGAGTCGACGGTCCTCGACCCCGACAACCCGTACGTCCTCGCGCCCCATCTGTGCGCCGCCGCCGCCGAGATCCCGCTCGCCGACGAGGACCTGGCCCTGTTCGGCCCGGCCGCGCCCGGGCTGCTGCCGCAGTTGGAGGCGGCGAAGCTGCTGCGGCGGCGGACGGCGGCCTGGCACTGGACCCGCCGGGAGCGGGCCGCCGACCTGGCCGACATCCGGGGCGGCGGCGGAACCCCCGTACAGATCGTGGAGGACGGCACGGGGCGGCTGCTGGGCACGGTGGACGCCTCCGCCGCCCACACCTCCGTCCACGAGGGCGCCGTCCACCTCCACCAGGGGCGCACCTATCTGGTGCGGCGGCTCGACCTCGACGACTCCGTCGCCCTGGTGGAACCGGCCTCGCCCACCTACTCCACCGTCGCCCGGGACGTGACCTCGGTGGCGGTGCTGGAGACCGACACCGAGGTGCCCTGGGGGGACGCCCGGCTCTGCTACGGGTCCGTCGAGGTCACCCATCAGGTCGTCTCCTTCCTGCGCCGTCGGCTGATCACCGGGGAGGTGCTCGGCGAGACCAAGCTGGACCTGCCGCCCCGCACCCTGCGCACCCGCGCGGTGTGGTGGACGGTCACCGAGGACCAGTTGGACGCCGCCCGGATCGGGCCCGAGCAGCTCGCGGGGGCCCTGCACGCGGCCGAGCACGCCTCGATCGGGCTGCTGCCCCTGTTCGCCACCTGTGACCGCTGGGACATCGGCGGGGTCTCGGTGCCGCTGCACGGGGACACCCTGCTGCCCACCGTCTTCGTGTACGACGGGCACCCGGGCGGGGCCGGGTTCGCGGAACGGGCCTTCCACACCGCGCGGGAGTGGCTCACCGCGACCCGGGAGGCCATCGCGGCGTGCGAGTGCGCGGCCGGGTGCCCGTCCTGCGTCCAGTCCCCCAAGTGCGGCAACGGCAACGAGCCGCTCCACAAACGGGCCGCCGTGCGACTGCTCACCACCCTCCTCACCGACGCCGTTCCGGGGTCGTCCGCCGTTCCGGGGTCGTCCGCTACCCCGGCTTCGTCTGCTGCCCCGGCTTCGTCCGTCGCGACGGCTTCGTCCGCCGCGACGGGCCCGTCGTCGGTTCCGGCGCCCCGGCCCGGGATCTGATCCGGTTTCGCCAGGCGGCCGGTGGCCGGTCCTGCCCGTCCGGGGTGCTGGGGGCGGCAAGGACGTGTCCGGGAACGCCGGGGATGCTGAGGGGGCTTAGGGGCCGTCCGGGAACGCCGGGAGCGCGCTGGGGATGCCGAAGGGGCCGCGGGAGCGTCCGGGAGTGCCGGGTGTGCTGGGGGCGTGTCCAGGGGCGCCGGGGCAACCGGGGGCGTGTCCGGGAGCACCGGGGGGACCGGTGGGGTCCACGGGCCCGCGCGGGCCCGGCCCTCGGCGGTGAGCGGCCCGCTTCCCGCCGTCACCCGTACCTCGACGACCTCCCCGGCGAGCGCGCACTCCACGATCCGCGCGCCGTTCGCCCCGGCGACCGTCCGGGCGCGGGCACAGGCCGCCTGCTGGCCACCGGCCCAGCGGTCCGCCGCCGCGAGCGCCGCGAGGTCGGCCGCCCCGGCGGCCCGGTGCCGCGTCACCACGGCCTGGCCCACGGCGAGCAGGGCGACGAACACCACGCTCAGCGCCGCGACGCCCATCACCGCCCACACCGTCGCCGAGCCCCGGTCCACGGCCCGGCCGCAGCCCGCTCGGGCACGGCCGGAGCCCGCCCCCGCTTCTCCTCCCGCTCCTCCCGCCGTCGGCCTTCCTGTCCTAGGGCGTTTCGCCGTCCTCACCGGAGTGCCTCCTCCGCCGCCGCGACCGCCGTGTGCCGCAGTCGCAGGGGCACCGCGTCCGGGCCGGGGGCCGGGGCGGCGACCTCCACCCGGACCAGACCCCCCGTCCGGCGCACCGACACCTGGGCGCCCTCCGGTGCCGCCTGCCGGGCCGCCGCCACGACGGCGGGGTCCGGGTCCTGGCGGGCAGCGGCCCGGGCACCGGCCCGGGCCGCGTCCACACACTGGATCTGGGCAGCGGCCGCCAGCAACGCCCACACGAGCCCCATCGTGAACACCACCAGGACCGGCAGGACGACGGCCGACTCCGCCGTCACGAAGCCCCGGTCGGTCCGGGCGACCCGAGCACCCCGGGCGGTCCGGCCGCCCGGGTCGGTCCGGGCGACGCCCCGGTGGGTCCGCGACACCCTCGCCGCGCCGCGCGCCCCGCACCGGGTCACCGTCCGTGCCGACACCCGGGTCCGTTCCGGTTCCCGCCCCCGGGTCCGGGTCCGGGTCCCGTCACGGGTGGACATCGAGGGCCCGTTCCACCAGTCCCTGCAGGGCCGCCCGCACCTTCTGGCTGGTGAGCACCTTGTACAGCAGACCCGCGAACCCCACCGCCGCGATCAGTCCGACCGCGTACTCCGAGGTCACCACCCCCCGGTCGGTGCCGCGTCCGCCCATCGGGCTCCGTACCGCCCCGGACGCGGCGCGGACTCCCGCCCTCACCCGTGCGAGCAGCTCCGCGCTCGACTTCCCCCTCGTCTTCGTCTTCGCCTTCGCCTCTGCGTTCGTCTTCCTCGTCATCTCAGCCCCCGTCGCGCTCTCTTGTGCGTTCCGGTGTTCCGGAACGCCTGGTCCATGCGGCGTCCCGTCCGGCGCGCCGCTCTCTCTCAGCTCTGATCACCCGTCAGTTGGTGTCACTGGTCAGCCGTCGTTCCCGCTCTCCTCCCTCAGCCGCCTCCCCCGCTCAGCAAGCGGCCCGCCAGGCCGATCACCACCGGCAGGACGCCGATCACGATGAACGCGGGCAGGAAGCACAGCCCGACGGGTGCCGTGATCAGCACTCCGGCCCGACGGGCGCGGGCCGCCTGGATCCTGCTGCGGCGGGCCCGGACCTCGGCGGCGTACCGGGCCACGGGCGCGGCGGCCGGGGCACCCGATTCCCCGGCGCGTTCCAGCAGCCGGGCCAGCCGGTCCCCGTCCGGCAGCGCGGTCAGCCCGCGCCAGGCGGTTTCGGGCGCGGCCCCGAGCCGGATCTCCGCGGCCCCGGTAGCGAGGGCCGCCCCCGCCGGGCCGCCGAGCGACTCCCCGACCGCGCGCGCCGCCAGCACGGGGTCCGCGCCCGCCGCCACGCAGGCCGCCAAGAGGTCGGCCGCCAAGGGCAGTCCGGCGTCCGTGGACGACGATCCCGGCGACGCGGCTGATCGGCGTGCGCCGTCGAGACGGCGGACGGCGACGGCCATCAGCACCCCGAGCAGCACTCCGGCCACCCCTTCGGCCAAGAGGTATCCGAGGCACCAACTCCCCGCCGACACCACCCAGCGGCGGGTTACGGACCCACCAGGCAGGCGCGGTGCCGACGCCGTTCCGGCGAGCGGTGGACGGCGACCGAAGCGGCCCTTCGCTCCCGTCAGCGATCTCCGGGGTGACGTCCACCCGGTCTCCCGGTCCGGTGTCCGCCCGGGAGGCCCGAGCGTTTCCTCCAGCCGGGCCCAGCGCACGACGGCCCGTTCACGATGGCCCTTCACCACGGTCCCCCTGCTTCCCCGGTTCTCCCGGCTCCTCGGATTCCTTCGGTTCTCCCGGATACCTCGGCTCTCTGACCTTTCCGGCCTCTCGGGCTTCTCGGGTCATGGGCGCGGAGGCTCATTCCTCCGCGCTCCGGATGATCCGCAGCGCCCACCAGATCCCCACTCCCTCCAGCACCGTCCCCGTCACCAGGCAGCCCAGCCCGGGGGCGGTGTGCAACAGGACCGTCAGCGGGCTCGCTCCCAGGGCCCAGCCGAACAGCAGTCCCGCCAGGGGCAGTCCGGCGAGCATCAGGGCGGTGGCGCGGGCGGCGGCGCAGCCCGCTCTCAGGTCGCCGCGCCGGTCCCGCTCGGCGCGCAACGCCGTCTCCACCCGTTCGAGTCCGGTGGCGAGACCCGCGCCCTGGTCCACCGCCACCCGCCAGCACGCGGCGAGCCCCCGCAGTCCCTCCGCCCCCGGTTCGTCGGCCGCCGAGGCGAGCGCGGCGGGCACGTCCCCGCCGAACCGGGTGGCGGCGAGGACCCGTTCGCGGCTCCGGCCCAGTCCGCCGCCGGGCGCCCTCGCCAGGGCCGACAGCGCCTCCACCGGCTGGTGTCCCGCCCGGACCTCGCCCACCAGCGCCCCGCACAGGGCGATGACCTCGTCCGCCCGTCGTTCGGCGGCGATCCGCCGGGCCCGCGCGTCTCCGGTACGCCGCGCCAAGGGCACCGCGAGGGCCGCGAGCAGCACCGGTACGGGGGACCGTCCGACGAGGGCCACGGCCGCTCCGGCGGCCAGGACCCACGCCCCGGGGCCGACGCGCCCCCGGAACCGTCCGGCCCACCGGCGCCCCGCGCCGACGGCCGCGTCGAGCGACCGGACACGGACCCCAGCCGCCCCGGCCACCCCGGCCACCCCGGCCACCCTGGACACCCCGGCCGCCCCGGCCGCCCCGGCCGCCCCGGCCGTCCCGGCCGCCTTGGCCGTCCCGAGCGGGCCGGGCACCTCAGGCGTCCCAAACGCACCCGCCGCCCTTCCAGGCGTACCCCTGAGGACCCGTATCCGGCGGGCGGACCTGGTCCGGTGTTCCCGGGCCCCGCCCACGGCCACCCCCACGGCCATGACCCCGCACACCACGAGCGCCCAGAGCCCGACCGGCCAACCGGACGCCGCCGGAAGGGGCGTCAGCGCGGGCGGGAGCGCCATCCCGTTCACCGGGGCTCCCCGAGGAGTTCCCGCAGCCTCGGCCAGCCGCGTTCCCGGGTGAACCCCTGGGGCGCCCAGCGCAGCGCGGGGGCCGTCACCACGAGCCCCGACGGCTCCCGGTCCAGGACCCTCACCTCGGCGATCCGCCGCCGTCCCCGCCGGTCGCGCACCAGGTGGATCACCACCGACACGGCCGCCGCCAACTGGCTGTGCAGCGCGGCGCGTCCCAGTCCCGCCGCGGTCGCCAGGGCCTCCAGCCGGGCGGGGACGTCGGCGGCCGTGTTGGCGTGGACCGTTCCGGACCCGCCCTCGTGGCCGGTGTTGAGGGCGGCGAGCAGATCGAGCACCTCGCCGCCCCGCACCTCGCCGACAACCAGCCGGTCGGGACGCATCCGCAGGGCCTGGCGGACCAGGTCCCGCAGGGTCACCAGCCCCGCGCCCTCCTGGTTGGCGGGGCGGGCCTCCAGCCGGACCACATGCGGGTGGTCGGGCCGCAGTTCGGCCGAGTCCTCGGCGAGGACGACCCGCTCGTCGGCCGGAACGAGTCCCAGCAGCGTGCTCAGCAGCGTCGTCTTGCCGGTGCCCGTGCCGCCGCTCACCAGATAGGACAGCCGGGCGTCGAGCAGTGCCCGGAGGACCCGGTCGCCTCCCGGGGGCACCGTCCCGGCGGCTTCCAGCTCCGCGAGGGTGAACGCCCGGGGCCGGACCACCCGCAGCGACAGACAGGTCGATCCGACGGCGACGGGCGGCAGCACCGCGTGCAACCGCGTGCCGTCCGGCAGCCGGGCGTCCACCCATGGACGGGCGTCGTCGAGGCGGCGGCCCGCCGTCGCGGCGAGGCGCTGGGCGAGGCGCCGCACGGCGCCCGCGTCGGGGAAGCCGATGCCGGTGAGCTGGAGGCCGTGCCCCCGGTCGGCCCAGACCCGGTCGGGCGCGGAGACCAGGACGTCGGTGACCTCGGGATCGGCGAGCAGCGGATCGAGGGGGCCCGTGCCCACCAGTTCGGAGCGCAGCCGCTCGGTGGTGCCCAGCAGTTCGGCGTCCCCGAGGACCACGGACTGGGCCCGCAGCGCCTCGGCGACGTGCGCGGGTGTGGCGTCCAGTCCGCCCCGGGCGAGCCACTGACGGACCCCGTCGAGGAGGCGTTCGCCGATCACCGCGTTCACCGCCCGGCCCCTTCCGTGCCGGGGGCGGGGGTGACCCGCTCCCAGAAGGCGGCGCAGAACCGGGCGAGCGGGGCCCGTGGATCGTGCCCCGGTGGACGGCCGTCCTCCTGAGCGGCCGACAGGCCCCGTTCCCTGGGCAGTTCACCCGCGTACGGCAGCCCTAGGAGCCGTGCGGTCCCGGCGCCGTCGGGGCCGCCGCGCACCCGGCGGCCCACCGGGACGACCACCCTCAGGTCCCTCAGCACGGGCCGGACGGCTGCCGCGACCCGCCCCGCCGCCGCGACCGCGCGGAGCCCTCCGGGGACGACGAGGAGCCCGATGTCCACCTGGGCGAGCGCCTGCGCCGATCCCTCGTCGACCCGGCGCGGCAGGTCCACGACGACGGTTCCGCTCCGGCGCCTGGCCGCGGCCAGTACCGCGCGGACCGCCGGGGGCGGCACCCGGACGGGGTCGCCCTGGTCCCAGCTGAGGACCCGCAGTCCGTGCAGGGCGGGCAGGGCCTCCTCCAGCGCGCCGCCGCCGACCCGGCCCCGGGAGTCCGCGAAGGCGGGCCACCGCAAGCCCTCCGTCCCCTCGACGCCGAGGAGCACGTCCAGTCCCCCGCCGAGCGGGTCGGCGTCGACCAACAGGGTGCGCCGCCCCGCCCGGGCCGAGGTGAGGGCGAGGGCGCAGGCCAGGGTGGAGGCCCCGGCACCACCGCTGCCGCCGAGCACTCCGACGGTGAGGGCGGGCCGTTCCGCGCCTTCGACGACATCGGCGATCCGGTCGACGAGCCAGGGCTCGTCCGCCGGGAGGACCAGCGCGTGGTCCGCGCCGATCTGGACCGCGTACCGCCAGCGTTCGGGATCGGCGGGCGTCCGGCTCACCAGCACCACGTCCCGCCTGCGCGCCGCCCCGCGCACCCGGGGCACCGCGTCCTCACCGACGATGACCAGGGGCGCGGACTCCCAGCGGGCCGTCCCCGGCGCCCCGGACCGCACCTCCGCCCGGGCGCCCGCCGCCGCGCACAGCCGCAGCAGGTCGTCCAGGAGCTCCGGGTCCTCGGTGAGCACCAGCGGACCCCGGGGTTCCCGGCGCGCGTCCGGGGGCTCGGACTTCCCCCGCGCCCGCCGTCCGCCGGGGCGGACCGACGCCCCCGGCGGACGACCGGCCGCCGCCGGGGGCCCGCCCTCTCCGGGAGGCCGTCGCTCCACCCCGCCGACCGCCGGACCCCTGCCCGGCACGCGCCCCTCGTCCCCTCCGCCCCGCCGGACGTCCGACGGGGGCCCGGTCCGGCCTGCCCCGGTCCGGGCTCCTCCGGGCCGCCCCGCCGGGAATCCGTCCTCCGCGCCGGGCCCGTACCCCCTGGTACCGCCCGCTCCGGTCCTGTCGTCCATCCCCGCGCCCCTCCCGATGTCCATGCGTCGTCCCCGCCGTCCTCGTCGTCCTCGTTGTTCTCGTCGTCCTCGTTGTTCTCGTCGTCCTCGTTGTTCTCGTTGTTCTCGTCGTTCGCTCTTCCGGCCCTGGCCGGAGCCCCGGCCCGCCCCTGGTCGGAGCACAGGACCGGAGCCCGGCCCTTGACCCGGCCGGAACCCCGGTTCCGATCCCGGACCGCGCCATGACCTCGGTCCTGGACCCCCCGGCCGGACCCGCGCACCGGCCCTTGCCCGGGCTCCGGGGCAAGGGCCGGGACCGACCCCAGCCCGGTCCGGGGCCAGGTCCGCTCCGGGGTCCGGCTCCGGGTCCCGGAGCCGGACCGGTCGTCCTCGGCCATCCGCATGACACGGAGCACGGCCGTTCCCGAGCCGCCGTGCGCTCACGGACGTGTGCGCACGGGTTTCCCCTCGGCGGCCGTTCCCGGGGTCCCGGGGCCGTACGGCCCCGGGAATCCCGTGTCCGGAGTTCCCTTCTCCGCGATACGCGGGCCGTCCGATTCCGGCCAGTCGGACCGCGTACCGGCGGGCCGTGGGAACTCCGTGGCCGACCGCGCTGGAATCACGATGCGCGGAACCCGGAAATCGTGTGGATCTTGGTCAAAAACCGTGGACAAGCCCCGCCCTGTGAATAACTTCGTCACTCGAACCGGTGACGGCGAGGACAGAAGCCCTTCCTCCACGACACAAAGAACCGTCACCGAGCGTGAAGGGTTCGGGAGGAGGTGAAACGGGGAGCGGCGCACGCCGACGGGGCGCCCACGGCCGTACGGCAGCGCGGAGCGCCCGGATCAAGCGGAAATAGGGGACCAAATCGGTCCGGACATGCGACGACCCCCGCCGGGGGGGAGAGCGGGGGTCGTCCCCACGGCCGACTCGGGGGGGGGAGGAGTCGGACCGGGTTAGCACGGTCGCGAACGATCCGTGACTTCCATGGTGTACCCGAAGGCCCTCTCAGGCAAACCCACACGCCGCCGCTTAGGCCGAATGGTGGGCGCCTATGCTCAAGCCGTGGAAAACCACTCGATGCCCCGCACAGCCGCCTTCTTTGACCTGGACAAGACGGTCATTGCGAAGTCGAGCACGCTCACCTTCAGCAAGTCGTTCTATCACGGCGGTCTGATCAACCGGCGGGACGTGCTGCGCACCGCCTACACCCAGTTCGTGTTCCTCGCCGGAGGCGCCGACCACGAACAGATGGAGCGCATGCGCGAATACCTGTCCGCGCTCTGCCGGGGGTGGAACGTACGACAGGTGAAGGAGATCGTCGCCGAGACCCTGCACGACCTCATCGACCCGATCATCTACGACGAGGCCGCCTCCCTGATCGAGGAGCACCACACGGCGGGACGGGACGTCGTGATCGTCTCGACCTCCGGGGCCGAGGTGGTGGAGCCCATCGGTGAACTGCTCGGCGCCGACCGGGTGGTCGCCACCCGGATGGTCGTCGGGGACGACGGCTGCTTCACCGGGGAGGTCGAGTACTACGCCTACGGACCCACCAAGGCCGAGGCGATCCGGGAACTGGCCGGCACCGAGGGGTACGACCTCTCCCGGTGCCACGCCTACAGCGACTCGATCACCGATCTGCCGATGCTGGAGGCGGTCGGGCACCCGCACGCCGTGAACCCCGACCGCGCGCTGCGCCGCGAGGCGATCGCCCGCTCGTGGCCGATCCTGGACTTCCACCGGCCCGTCCGGCTCAAGCAGCGCATCCCCACCCTGAAGGTGCCGCCGCGCCCCGCGCTGGTCGCCGCGGCGGCGGTGGGAGCGGCCGCGGCGGCGGGGCTCGTCTGGTACGCCAGCAGGCGCCGGGCGGTAACCGTCTGACCCGGGGGGCGGAGAGGGGCCGAGAAGGCCAGCGGGGGACGGTGACGAGCGGGCCGCGACGGACGGAACGGTGGGCGCGGACAGGTCCTCCGGACAGGCCCAGCCGGGTCCGGACACCATGGATTCCGGCCCGGCGCACCGCTCCACACCCCGCCCGTTTCCGCACCTTTTGAGGGTGAAAGTAAAGAAGTAGGGCGAAGGGTTCCGCTTCTCGGCGGACAGGAGTACAAAGGAGTCAACGGCCCGCGAGACCAAGGACATCCGAGAGGATCACCTTAGAAGCAACCGTGGCCCCACGGACCGAGCATGGAAACCGGGCACCCACGCGACGTCGACCCGTCGATTACGGGCCAGCCGCACCAGGTGACGGGCGAAGTCCCCGACCTGATGGGCAACCTTCGAGGACGCTTGGTAACCGGGTGGACATGCCAGCGGCGGTACGGGAACCCGTGCCGCCGCAACCCTGTCCGGGCTCCGCCCCCGCGCCCCGGTCGGACCCGGGCGACGCCCCCACGCGACGCCCGACTCAGGCGGCGCCCCGCTGGAGCGCCTCGCACACCGCCGTCGACTCGCGCACACCCAGCTCCACCGACCGTCCGCAGTGCGCGATCCAGTCGGCCACCCCCTCCGGGGTACCCGACACATAGCCCGCGAGAGCGGCCTCGTACGCCTCCCGGCCCTGCTCGGCGTGGCCCACCTCGGCCGGACAGACGCCCTTGGGGTCCAGCCCGCCGCCGAGCAGCACGATCCGCTCGGCCGTCCGCGCGACGAGCCCGTTGAACGAGACGAAGGGCCGCAGCGCCATCAGTTCGCCGTGCACCACCGCCGCCGTCACCAGGGCGGGGGCCGAGCCGCCCGCGACGATCAGCCCCGACAGCCCGTCCAGCCGGGCCGCGACCTCGTCGGCGGCGGGCGGCGGTCCGCCCAGGGCCTCGTCCACCGGCTCGCCGGGCCGCCGGGGCCGCCCCACCGAGTCGGCCCGGTCGGCCGCCGCCACCAGATGGAGCCGGGCCAGCACCCGCAGCGGGGACTGCCGCCAGACGGACAGCAGTTGGCCCGCCTCGGCGGCGAGCCGCAACGCGGCGCCGACCGTCCGGGCCCCGTCGTCCCCGCTGAAGTCGCCGCGTCTGCGCACCTCCTCCAGCGCCCAGTCCGCCCCGGCCAGCGCGGCCGAGGCGCGGGCGCCCCGCAGCGCCGCCTCCGCCGCGACCTCCTGGGCACGTCTGCGCATGACGCGGTGGCCGTAGACGCGGTCCACCGCCACGCGCACGGCGGCCACGGAGTCAGCCACCCCGGGCAGTTCCCCCAGAACGGCGAGCGGATCGGCGTGCGCACCTGTCGTACTCATGAGTACGACCCTACGCACCCCGGGGCGGGCCCCACGAAGGAGTGGTCTTCTTCACGTCCGGCGGGGACGGTCCGGCACCCGCCCACTAGGCTTACTGAACATGAAAACTGCTTTCGTTGGGAAGGGCGGCAGCGGCAAGACCACCCTGTCGTCGCTCTTCGTCCGGCACCTCGCCGCCACCGGCGCGCCGGTCATCGCGGTCGACGCCGACATCAACCAGCACCTGGGCGCCGCCCTCGGCCTCGACGACGAGACCTCGGCCCGGCTGCCCGCGATGGGCGCGCGGCTGCCGCTCATCAAGGACTACCTGCGCGGCTCGAACCCGCGGATCGCCTCCGCCGACACCATGATCAAGACGACGCCCCCCGGCGAGGGCTCCCGGTTGCTGAGGGTCCGCGAGAACAACCCGGTGTACGACGCCTGCGCCCGTCCGGTGGACCTCGACGGCTCCCCGGTGCGGCTGATGGTCACCGGGCCGTTCACGGAGGCGGACCTCGGGGTGTCCTGCTACCACTCCAAGACCGGCGCGGTGGAGCTGTGCCTCAACCACCTGGTCGACGGTCGCGACGAGTACGTGGTGGTCGACATGACGGCGGGCTCCGACTCGTTCGCCTCGGGCATGTTCACCCGCTTCGACATGACGTTCCTAGTCGCCGAACCCACCCGCAAGGGCGTCTCCGTCTACCGCCAGTACAAGGAGTACGCGCGGGACTTCGGGGTGGAACTGCGGGTGGTCGGCAACAAGGTGCAGGGCCCCGACGACATCGACTTCCTGCGCCAGGAGGTCGGCGACGACCTGCTGGTGACCGTGGGCCACTCGGACTGGGTGCGCTCCATGGAGAAGGGGCGTCCGCCCCGGTTCGCCCTTCTGGAGGACGTCAACCGCGCCGCCCTGCGCACCCTCCAGGAGGCCGCCGACGCCACCTACGGCGCCCGGGACTGGGAGCGGTACACCCGGCAGATGGTGGAGTTCCACCTGCGCAACGCGACCTCCTGGGGCAACGAGCGCACGGGGGCCGACCTGGCCGCCCAGGTCGACCCCGCGTTCGTGCTGCGCGAGCAGTCCCCGGCGGACGTGGCCACCGCCGCCGTCCAGCCCGTCTGAGCCGTCCGGCCCGTCCCGTCCGTCCGTCCGGCCTGCCCGCCCCGTCCCGCCTGTCCGGCCCGCCCGTCCCGTCCCGCCTATCCGGCCCGCCCGGTCCCTCCCGTCCCGTCCGGACGTCCGGGGCCCGTCCAGGTCACCGTGACCGTCCGGGCAACCGGCCCGTCCGGTCCGGGGAGGCGTCGACCCCCTCGGACCGGGCGGGCCGGGCCGTTCAGCGCTCCGCGGCGGGCGCGCCCGGGACTCCCTTGGGGGCGGGTGCGGGGCGGGCCGACAGATAGGACGCCCAGCCGCCCTTGGGGGCCTGGCCGACCTTCAGGGAACGGAGTTTGTCGAGGGCCGCCGGATCCTGGGCGTCCAGCCAGTCGGCGAGTTGACGGAAGGACACGCACCGCACGTCCTTCTTGTTGCACACCGTCTCGATGGTCTCCTCGATGGCGCGCATGTAGGTGCCGCCGTTCCAGGACTCGAAGTGGTTGCCGATGATCAGCGGCGCGCGGTTGCCCTCGTAGGCGCGGTCGAAGCCCTGGAGGAGACCGTCGCGCATCTGGTCGCCCCAGTACTCGTGCATCGACGGATCGCCCTGCGAGGTGGTGCCGGACTGGTTGACCATGAAGTTGTAGTCCATGGTCAGCGTCTCGAAGGACCGCCCGGGGACGGGGACGAGCTGCATCGACAGATCCCACAGCCCCTCCTTCTTCCGGGGCCACACCTGGTCGTTGACCCCGCTGGTGTCATAGCGGAAGCCCAGTTCGCGGGCGGCCTTGGTGAAGTTCTTCCGCCCCTCCAGGCAGGGGGTCCGGGCCCCGATCAGCTCCTTCTCGTAGTCGAAGGGCAGCGGTTCGGCGTCCTTCAGGCCGGTGTTGGTCTTCCAGGACGTGACGAAGGACTTGGCCTGGGCGATCTCGCTCTTCCACTCCTCCACGGACCACTGCCCGACGCCGCCCCCGCTGCCGCAGAAGTGGCCGTTGAAGTGGGTGCCGACCTCGTTGCCCTCCAGCCAGGCGCCGCGCAGTTGCTCGACGGTGTCGCTGATCCCCTCGACGTCGTTGAAGCCGATGTCGGAGCTGCCCGCGTTGTGCTGCGGCGGGTCGTACAGCTTCCGCTTCTCCTCCGGGAGCATGTACACCCCGCTGAGGAAGTAGGTCATCGTGGCGTTGTTGGCCTTCGACACCTTCCGGAAGTGGGAGAACAGCCGCTGGCCGTCCTCGCCCGCGCCGTCCCAGGAGAAGACGACGAACTGCGGCGGGCGCTGACCGGGTTTCAGCCGCTCGGGACGGGCGAGTTTCGGCTGGGCGCCGGTGAAGGCGGTGGAGCCGTCACCGATGAGCCGGACCGCGTTCTTGGGCGCGGCGGCCGCGGGCGGCTCCTTCTCCCGGGGGGCGGTCCGCTCGGCACGGGCGCCGTCGGTGTCGCCGCAGCCGGACAGGGCCACGGCGCAGGCCGCGGTCACGGCGAGACCCACGGCGATCCTTGGGGTGGCGGCCATCCGCCCACCTTCTTCCTGTACGACAAATCTGGGCGCGGTCAACGTCGCACGGGAGCTTCAATAGTTTTGTATGACAAGCCGATGAAATTACCCATTCACCCCTCCAGGTGAATGGATGCGCCTTTTGATGCAGGTGTTCGGTCTCGTTCTTTACTCTGAATTACGATCCGTTTACCGAGAGTTGATTCATCCCGCCGCTGCAACGCCGTGACCCCACGGCCGCGAGCCCGCCCCACCCCCTCCCCTCCGGAGGGATCGGGGCCCCTGTCCGCGACCGCGCCGCCCCGGAGGAGACGGGACATGCCAGCACCCACACCCGGCCACCACCACCCCATGGACCCCCGGTCCACCGCCAGCCACCACGACCTCCACCACGCGGCGCCGAGCGCCCCCACCGGCGAGACCCACCGCCCTGCCCGCACCCACCCCCCGCACAGCCCGCCGCCCGCGCACGCCCTCGGCCACCAGAGCCACCCGAACCGCACAGACCGCCCGGACCGCCCCGGGCACCTGGAGCACCCCAACCCCCCTGGCCACCCCACGCACTCCAGTCACACTGGACACCCCGCGCACCCCGACCGCACCGGCCACCCCGGGCACCCCGGGCACCCCGGGCACCCGCTCGCCAGTGGCATCAGCGCCTTCCAGCGGCACACCGCTCCCCTGGTCCGGGGCGAGCTGGCCAGACTCGCCCGGGAGGGGCAACGCCCCTCACAGCTCTTCCTCGCCTGCGCCGACTCCCGGCTGGTCACCTCGATGATCACTTCAAGCCGACCGGGCGACCTCTTCGTGGTCCGCAACGTCGGCAATCTGGTGCCCCGCCCCGGAGCCGAACGCGGGGACGACTCCGTCGCCGCCGCGATCGAGTACGCCGTCGAGGTGCTGCGGGTCCGCTCGGTCACCGTCTGCGGCCACTCCGGGTGCGGCGCCATGCAGGCCCTGCTCACCGCCGAGGCCGAGTCCGCCGGGTCCCCGACGACGGCCGCCCCCGACGACGCCCCCACCGGTTCGGCGTCCGGCGCCGCGTCCAGGCGGCCCGAGGCACCCGACGCCCGCACCCCGCTCCGCCGCTGGCTGCGTCACGGGCTGCCCAGCCTCGAACGGATGCGGACGGCCTCCCCCGCACCACCCCGGCTGTGCGGCCGTCCGCCCGCCGACGCCGTCGAACAGCTCTGCCTCACCAATGTGGTGCAGCAACTCACCCATCTGCGGGAACACGAGTCCGTGGCCCGACGGCTCGCGGACGGCTCCCTCGCCCTCTACGGCATGTACTTCCACGTCGGCGAGGCGCAGTCCTATCTCCTGGACCCGCCCGAAGTGACGTTCGCGCAGGTCACCGAGGTGGAGGAGACGACGGGCCGCTCCCCCGGGGCCCACAGCGCGGGCGCCACGGCCACCGCGCCCGTCCAGCGCTTCTGACTCCGAACCCTGACCCTGGACGCCACGCCCCTGCCCGGGCCCCGGGCTCCTGGTCCCTGGCCAGGGACCCAGCCCGGGACCCTGACCCACCCCGGACCGGGACCCGGGACCCGGGACCCGGCCCACCGTCCGGGGGTGCCCCACCGGACGCGCCCCCGGACGCCCCTCTCCACGCCTCAGGGCGTCCTCCCGCCCACTCCCCGAGGGCCCCGCCCCCTCACCCACCCACCACCCCGGTGACCCGTCCCCCACCCCGGGACGACCTCCGGACACCCCCACGACCGGCGCGCCGCGACCCCCGCGGCGCGCCCCGCGCACCACCCTTGACCGGGCCCGATCGACCCCCTCCGGACCCCGTGGACGGCACCCCCGTCGCCTCCGCTTCCTCCGGAGAGGTACGCCACACAGGTCTAAACCAATTTCCGGCCAGCCCTTGTCAGCGGCCCCTTGGTTCTGGTGAGCTGTGGCGCGGGACACAGCGGACCGACTCCTGGGAAAGGGAGACGTCGTGAGCAACGAAAGCCTGGCCAATCTGCTGAAGGAAGAACGCAGATTCGCGCCTCCCGCCGAGCTGGCGGCCAACGCCAATGTCACCGCGGAGGCGTACGAGCAGGCCAAGGCTGACCGGCTCGGCTTCTGGGCCGAGCAGGCCCGCCGTCTGAGCTGGGCGACCGAGCCCACCGAGACCCTCGACTGGTCGAACCCGCCGTTCGCCAAGTGGTTCCAGGACGGCAAGCTCAACGTCGCGTACAACTGCGTGGACCGCCATGTCGAGGCGGGCAACGGCGACCGGGTCGCCATCCACTTCGAGGGCGAGCCGGGCGACGGCCGCGCCGTGACGTACGCGCAGCTCAAGGACGAGGTCTCGCAGGCCGCCCACGCGCTCACCGAGCTGGGCGTCACCGCGGGCGACCGGGTCGCGATCTACCTCCCGATGATCCCCGAGGCGGTCGTCGCGATGCTCGCGTGCGCGCGCGTCGGCGCCGCGCACTCCGTGGTCTTCGGCGGCTTCTCCGCCGACGCCATCGCGGCCCGCATCACCGACGCCAGCGCCAAGGTGGTGATCACCGCCGACGGCGGCTACCGCCGGGGCAAGCCGTCCGCCCTCAAGCCCGCCGTCGACGACGCGCTCACCCGGGTCGAGGGCGTCGAGAAGGTCCTCGTCGTCCGCCGCACCGGCGAGGACGTGGCGTGGACCGAGGGCCGCGACGTGTGGTGGCACGAGATCACCGGCCGCCAGTCCACCGAGCACACCCCCGAGGCGTTCGACGCCGAGCACCCGCTGTTCATCCTCTACACCTCGGGGACCACCGGGAAGCCCAAGGGCATCCTGCACACCTCCGGCGGCTACCTCACCCAGGCCGCGTACACCCACCACGCCGTCTTCGACCTCAAGCCGGAGACCGACGTCTACTGGTGCACCGCCGACATCGGCTGGGTCACCGGCCACTCGTACATCACCTACGGTCCGCTCGCCAACGGCGCCACCCAGGTCATGTACGAGGGCACCCCGGACACCCCGCACCAGGGCCGGTTCTGGGAGATCGTCCAGAAGTACGGCGTGACGATCCTCTACACCGCTCCCACCGCGATCCGCACCTTCATGAAGTGGGGCGACGACATCCCGGCCAAGTTCGACCTGAGCAGCCTGCGGGTGCTCGGGTCGGTCGGCGAGCCGATCAACCCCGAGGCGTGGATCTGGTACCGCAAGCACATCGGCGGCGACCGCTGTCCGATCGTCGACACCTGGTGGCAGACCGAGACCGGCGCCATGATGATCGCGCCGCTGCCCGGGGTCACCGAGACCAAGCCGGGCTCCGCGCAGCGCGCGCTGCCGGGCATCGCCGCGACCGTCGTGGACGACGAGGCGAACGAGGTGCCCGACGGAGGCGGCGGCTACCTGGTGCTCACCGAGCCGTGGCCGTCGATGCTCCGCACCATCTGGGGCGACGACCAGCGTTTCCTCGACACCTACTGGTCCCGCTTCGAAGGCCGCTACTTCGCGGGCGACGGCGCCAAGAAGGACGAGGACGGCGACATCTGGCTGCTCGGCCGGGTGGACGACGTGATGCTGGTGTCCGGACACAACATCTCCACCACCGAGGTCGAGTCCGCGCTGGTCTCGCACCCCTCGGTCGCCGAGGCGGCGGTCGTGGGCGCGGCGGACGAGACGACCGGTCAGGCCATCGTGGCCTTCGTGATCCTGCGGGGCAGCGCCGACGCCGGGGACGAGAACCTGGTGGCGTCGCTGCGCAACCACGTGGGCGCCACGCTCGGCCCGATCGCCAAGCCCAAGCGGGTGCTGCCGGTGGCGGAGCTGCCCAAGACCCGGTCCGGCAAGATCATGCGCCGACTGCTGCGCGACGTCGCCGAGAACCGCGAGCTGGGTGACGTCACCACGCTGACCGACTCCTCGGTCATGGACCTCATCCAGACCAAGCTCCCGGCCACGCCCAGCGAGGACTGAGCACCGGCGGTCCGGTCACCCGGACGCCCCTTTTCTGCGTAAAGTAACGATCACCCGATACGCCCGTCGGACCAGCAGGTAAGCTGTCCGTCGCGTCAAGGTCACGTCAAGATCGAGCGGACGGCGGACGAGCCACCACGGTCGTCCCCGCCCCACGAGGGAACCCACGTCCGTGGGAGCCCTCGTCCCACCGGGAGCCACACTCCACCGGGAGTCAGATCCCTCCGGAGTCACCCCTCCGGGACGGTCCTCGACGCGACGAGAACGAGTACCACAGGTGTGCCGGGAAGTCTGGTCGGCAACGCAGTCGGCGACCCGTCGACTGGGTTCGTCGCACACGACCTGGAGGTCCGCACCCGTGGCCGCGCCCAGCACCCCCCGCAAGCTCCTCGGACGACTCTCCCTCCCCGAGCGGAACTTCGTCGCGGAAGCCCTGCGCACCGAGACCGTCGGCGGGGTGCTGCTGCTCATCGCCGCCATCACCGCCCTGGTCTGGGCGAACACCCCGCTGCGGGAGAGCTACGAGACGGTCCGGGACGCCCACTTCGGACCCGCCGCGCTCGGCCTCGACCTGTCCGTGCAGCACTGGGCCGCCGACGGCCTCCTGGCGGTCTTCTTCTTCGTCGCCGGGATCGAGCTCAAACGCGAACTCGTCGCCGGTGACCTCCGCGACCCCAAGGCGGCGGTGCTGCCGGTGGTCGCCGCGCTGTGCGGCATGGCCGTGCCCGCGCTGGTGTACACCGCCACCGCCCTCGGCGGCGGCGGATCGCTGGACGGCTGGGCGGTGCCCACCGCCACCGACATCGCCTTCGCGCTCGCCGTGCTCGCCGTCATCGGCACCTCCCTGCCCTCCTCGCTGCGCGCCTTCCTGCTGACCCTCGCCGTGGTCGACGACCTCTTCGCCATCCTGATCATCGCGGTCTTCTTCACCAGCGAACTGGACTTCGCGGCCCTCGGCGGCGCCTTCCTCGGCCTCGCCGTCTTCTGGCTGCTGCTGCGCAAGGGCGTGCGCGGCTGGTACGTGTACGTGCCGCTGGCCCTGGTGATCTGGGGCCTGATGTACAACAGCGGCGTCCACGCCACCATCGCCGGCGTCGCGATGGGCCTGATGCTGCGCTGCACCCGCCGCGAGGGCGAGGCCCACTCCCCCGGCGAGCACATCGAGCATCTGGTGCGGCCCGTCTCCGCGGGGCTCGCCGTGCCGCTGTTCGCGCTGTTCAGCGCGGGGGTGTCGGTCTCCGGCGGGGCGCTCACCCAGGTGTTCACCCAGCCCGAGACCCTCGGGGTCGTCCTCGGCCTGGTGGTCGGCAAGGCGGTCGGCATCTTCGGCGGCACCTGGCTGACCGCCCGCTTCACCCGGGCCTCGCTCAGCGACGACCTCGCCTGGCCGGACGTGTTCGCGGTCGCGACCCTCGCGGGCATCGGCTTCACGGTCTCGCTGCTGATCGGCGAACTGGCCTTCGCCGGGGACCCGGCGCTCACCGCAGAGGTCAAGGCGGCCGTCCTGGTCGGCTCCCTGATCGCGGCCGTCCTCGCCTCCGTCCTGCTGAAGGTCCGCAACGCCAAGTACCGCGCGCTGTGCGCGGACGAGGAGCGCGACGACGACCTCGACGGCATCCCCGACGTCTACGAGCAGGACAATCCGGAGTACCACCTGCGGATGGCCGCGATCTACGAGCGGAAGGCCGCCGAGCACCGCAGGCTCGCGGAAGTGACGGCCGGGGCGGGCGCCGGGGGCGACGGTCCGGCATGATCTGACATCGAAGCGTCATCGCCGCACGTGCGGCGGGGTCGCCGACCGCTCCGGGGCCACACGGACCCGGAGCGCCCGCCGGACCAGACGGGACACACCGGAGAGAGGGAGTACGCGATGAGCGCACCGGAGGCCCCCGTGGGCGCCGACCGCAGCCTCGGCAACCTGGTGGCCAGCGCCACCAGCGAGATGTCGGCGCTGGTGCACGACGAGATCGCGCTGGCCAAGGCCCAGCTGCGGCAGGACGTCAAGCGCGGCGCGGTCAGCGGGGGCGCGTTCATCGCCGCCGGAACCGTGCTGCTGTTCTCCCTGCCGATGCTGAGCTTCGCGCTCGCGTACGGCATCCACGCCTGGAGCGGCTGGCACCTGTCCGTCTGCTTCCTGCTGTCGTTCGCGGCGAACGTGCTGGTCGCCGTGGTCCTCGCGCTCGTCGGCGTGGCGTTCGCCAAGAAGGCCAAGAAGGGCAAGGGGCCGCAGAAGGTCGCCGCCTCCGCCAAGCAGACCGCCGCCGTGCTCCAGCACGCCAAGCCGCACCCGCGCCCGGCGGCCGGGGACGACGGGTTCCGCGACGAGCCCGGGCTTGTGGCACGCTCGTCCTCATGACCCACCCGGCCACCCCCTCGTCCCAGCCGCCCTCGGTCGTCCGGATCGAGGGCCCCTGGACGCACCGCGATGTCGCCGCCAACGGGGCGCGCTTCCACATCGCGGAACTCGGCGAGGGGCCGCTGGTGCTGCTGCTCCACGGCTTCCCCCAGTTCTGGTGGGCCTGGCGGCACCAGCTCGTGGCCCTCGCGGACGCGGGGTTCCGGGCGGTGGCCATGGACCTGCGCGGGGTCGGCGGCAGTGACCGCACCCCGCGCGGCTACGACCCCGCGAACCTGGCCCTGGACATCACCGGGGTGGTCCGCTCGCTCGGGGAGCCGGACGCCGCGCTCGTCGGCCACGACCTCGGCGGCTACCTCGCGTGGACGGCCGCCGTGATGCGCCCCAAGCTGGTGCGGCGGCTCGCCGTCTCCTCGATGCCGCACCCCCGCCGCTGGCGTTCGGCGATGCTGTCGGACGCCCGGCAGACCGTGGCGGGCTCCCACATCTGGGGGTTCCAGCGGCCCTGGCTGCCGGAACGTCAGCTGCTCGCGGACGACGGCGCCCTGGTGGGACGTCTGATCCGGGACTGGGCCGGGCCCCGGCAGGACGAGTTCACCGACCCCGTGGTGGACACCTACCGGCGCGCCATGTCCATCCCGTCCACCGCGCACTGCTCGATCGAGCCGTACCGCTGGATGGTGCGCTCGCTGGCCCGTCCGGACGGGTTCCAGTTCAACCGCCGGATGAAGCGGCCGGTCCGGGTGCCCACGCTCCATCTGCACGGTTCGCTCGACCCGGTCATGCGGACCCGGAGCGCCGCCGGGTCCGGCCAGTACGTGGAAGCGCCGTACCGGTGGCGGCTGTTCGACGGGGTCGGGCACTTCCCGCACGAGGAGGACCCGGTGGCGTTCTCCACCGAACTCGTCAACTGGCTGAAGGACCCCGAGCCCGACCGCTGACCGGCGTCCGCCGACCGGTCTTCGGTCAGCGGTCGGTTGACCGACGGTCAGTCCGCTGCCATGTGCCCCGCGCATAGGCCGATTGGGCCCGTGCGGGGCGGTTACCGACCTTGGGGGCCGGGCACACGTCCGGTATGGGCTGGACGCACGACCACAGTGACGCAGCACGGGAAGGCCGCTCGGGGACCGGATCGGGGTCCCTGCCACGGAGCGGTGCGCGCAGAGCGGCGGGCGAGCGGCCCGCCGGGCAGGCGATCGGCATTCCGCGCATTCTGCGGCGCCGGGCCCGCTGGGTCTCGGCGCGGTTGCGCCACCCTCGCGGCTGACCGTCCGGTCGGGGTGGCAGGGTCCTCCTGACGCTACGCACTCCGGCTCACGGGCCGGTGGGCGCCGTTCGCGCAGTTCCCCGCGCCCCTTTCGGGCGCCCCCGGTCGTTCTTCCGGCGCGGGCACGCCGTGGTTACTCGCGCAGTTCCCCGCGCCCCCTTCGGGCGCCCCCGGTCGTTCTTCTGGTGCGGGCACGTCGTGGCCGCCCGGGCCCGGTCCGTTCTCCGGTGCGGGCACGCCGTGGTCGCTCGCGCCGTTCCCCGCGCCCCTTTCGGGGCGCTCCCTGGGTGCCACGTGCCCCGTCAGGGGCGCGGGGAACTGCGCGGGCGACCCACCACGACCCGCAGAAGAAACCGCACCGCCAGAGGCACCCCCCAGGGGCGCGGGGAACGGCGCGAACAGCCCACCACGGCCCAGCGGCCGGGGAACGGAGCGGCGGGAGCGGACCCCCGCGTACCCGCACCCCGAGAACGGACCAGGGGGCGCCCGAAGGGGCGCGGGGAACTGCGCGAGTACCCCCCACCGGCCCGCGAGCCGGACAACGAGCCGGGACGCACGCGCAAGGGGGCGCGGGGAACGGCGCGAGCGGCGCCCCACCGGCCCGCGGGCCGGTGGACGGACCGCCAGCGACCGACCGCCCACCGAGCCGGACGGCTACAACGCACAGCCCTCGCTGTCCACCTGCTGGTTCGCCGCGCGCCCCATCCGGATGTCGTCGCGGACCTCGTCCGCGGTGAGCGCGTACCCCGTGTCGGGATCGTCCAGCGACTTCGCGAAGATCACCCCGTACACCCGCCCGTCGGGCGTCAGCAGGGGCCCGCCGGAGTTGCCCTGACGCACCGTCGCGTACAGCGAGTACACATCGCGGCGGACGGTCCCCCGGTGGTAGATGTCGGGCCCGTTCGCGGTGATCCGGCCCCGGACCCGCGCGGGACGGACGTCGTACGCGCCGTTCTCGGGGAACCCGGCGACGATCGCCCCCGCCCCGCTGCGCGCCTCGCGGTCGGTGACGAACTCCAGCGCGGGCGCCTTCAGGTTCGGGACGTCGAGCACGGCGATGTCGCGCCGCCAGTCGTAGAGGACGACCTTCGCGTCGTACAGCTTGCCCTCGCCCCCTATCTGGACGGTGGGCTCCTCGACCCCGCCGACCACATGGGCGTTGGTCATGACGCGGCGCTCCGCGAAGACGAACCCGGTGCCCTCCAGGACCTTGTCGCAGCTCTGCGCGGTGCCCAGGACCTTCACGATGGAGCGTTTGGCGTGGGCCGCGACCGCGCTGTTGGCCAGCTTGGGGTCGGGCGGCCGGACCTCCTGGATGGGCTCGTTGGAGAACGGACTGAAGACCTGCGGGAAGCCGTTCTGGGCGAGCACGGACGAGAAGTCCGCGAACCAGGTGTCGGCCTGGTCGGGCAGCGCGCGGGAGACCCCGAGGAGCACCTTGGAGCCGCGCACCTCCTTGCCGACGGTCGGCAGGGTCGTCCCGGCGAGCGCGGAGCCGATCAGCCAGGCGACCAGCAGCATCGCCACGACGTTGACGAGCGCGCCGCCCGTGGCGTCGAGGGCGCGCGCGGGCGACCAGGTGATGTGCCGGCGCAGCCGGTTGCCGAGGTGGGTGGTGAACGCCTGCCCGACGGAGGCGCAGACGATGACGATGACCACGGCGACGACGGCCGCGGTCGTGCTGACGTCGGCGTCGTCGGTGACGCCGTCCCAGATGACCGGCAGCAGATAGACGGCGACGAGTCCGCCCCCGAGGAAGCCGATCACCGACAGGATGCCGACGACGAAGCCCTGCCGGTAGCCGACGACGGCGAACCACACGGCCGCCACCAGCAGCAGGATGTCGAGCACATTCACCGTTTCACGCCTCGCCTTGCCTCGCCGTCCGTCGTCGTCCGCCGGGCCGGGGCCGGGCGGGCGCGGGAGCCGTCCGGGGCCCCGGGATTGATCACCAGAACGCACACCTTGCCATGTGACGTGCGCTTTCGGTCGCCCACTGTGTCACGCGTGCCAGTCGAGGGGGACCCGCCGGGAGCGGTCCCAGGGGCGTTCCCAGCCGGAGAAGTGCAGCAGCCGGTCGATGACCCCGGCGGTGAACCCCCAGACGAGGGCCTTCTCCACGAGGAACGCCGGGCCGGTGTGGCCCAGGGGGTGCACGGCGGTGGCGCGTTTGGCGGGGTCCGTGAGATCCGCCACGGGAACCGTGAACACCCGGGCGGTCTCCGCCGGGTCGACGACCCCGACCGGGCTGGGCTCGCGCCACCAGCCGAGGACGGGGGTGACCACGAAGCCGCTGACGGGGATGTAGAGCTTGGGGAGCACCGCGAAGATCTGGACCCCGCCGGGGTCCAGCCCGGTCTCCTCCCACGCCTCCCGCAGCGCGGCCCGCACCGGGCCGTCGCCCTGGGGGTCGCCGTCGCCGGGGTCGAGCGCGCCGCCGGGGAAGGCGGGCTGGCCCGCGTGGGAGCGCAGCGAACCGGCGCGCTCCATCAGCAGCAGTTCGGGACCCCGGACGCCCTCGCCGAAGAGGACCAGGACGGCGGACTGGCGGCCCGCGTCGTCCTCGGGCGGCAGGAACCTGCTGAGCTGCGGGGGTTCGACGGTCTCGGCGGCCCGTACGACGGGGGCGAGCCAGGCGGGCAGCCCGTCGCCGCTGACCTCGACGGCCCGCCCGACGGCGGGGCCGGCCCCGGGGAGCGCTCCCCCCGGGCGCGCGGGGCCGTCCGTCGCCTGTCCGTGTCCACGGCCGCCGCCGGTCTTGCCGTCACCCGTGCGCGTCATCGGCACCCCCGTCCCTGGGGGCACAACGCGTACCCACCCCCGCATCGTTCCGCCCCGGGCGCGGGAAAGCGCCGGGAGTGCGCGCGGGAGCCGTCATCCCGCCCGTCCGGGGGCCGTGGCGCCCAGCGGGGGCGCGGGCACGCCGCCCGCTTCGAGGTAGGACCGAGGCGGGTTCAGCCGCTGGCCGGGGTAACCGCCCTTCTCGTACTTGAGCAGCTTGGCGGCCTTCTCCGGGTCCGTCTCGCCCTCCCCGTAGGAGGGGCAGAGCGGGGCGATGGGGCAGGCTCCGCAGGCGGGCTTGCGGGCGTGGCAGATGCGTCGGCCGTGGAAGATCACCCGGTGCGAGAGCATCGTCCAGTCACTCTTGGGGAACAGCTCGCCGATCGCCTTCTCGACTTTGTCGGGGTCGGTCTCCTCGGTCCACTTCCAGCGCCGCACCAGCCGTCCGAAGTGGGTGTCCACGGTGATGCCGGGCCGCCCGAAGGCGTTGCCGAGGACCACGAACGCGGTCTTGCGGCCGACGCCCGGCAGCCGGACCAGCTCCTCCAGGGTGCCGGGCACCTCCCCGTCGTGGTCGTCGCGCAGGGCGGCGGCCAGTCCGACGATCGACTTGGTCTTGGCGCGGAAGAACCCGGTCGGCCGGATCAGCTCCTCCACGCGCGCGGGGTCGGCCGCCGCGAGGTCCTCGGGCGTCGGGTAGGCGGCGAACAGGGCCGGGGTGGTCTGGTTCACCCTCAGATCGGTGGTCTGCGCGGACAGCACGGTGGCCACCAGCAGCTGGAAGCTGTTCTCGAAGTCCAGCTCGGGGTGCGCGTAGGGGTAGACCTCGGCCAGCTCGCGGTTGATCCGCCGGGCGCGCCGGACCAGGGCGGTGCGGGACTCGGGGCGCGCCGGACGTCCCGCCGGGGCCACCCGGGTCGCCCGGGTCGTCGCCGAGGGGCGCACGGTGGCGGCCCGGGCCTTCCCTGACCGCGAACCACCCGCCCGTTTTGTCGCTTTCGATCCATCCGTGGGCGATTGTTCGCCCACAGCGGAATCACTCCCTGACACCACCCGCGCAGCCCCCTTGGCCTGTGCTCTCACCGGCGACTTGGACACCCGGCCAGCCTAAAGCCCGGCACCGACATGCGCCCGGGACCTGGAAGATCGGCGCCCGATTGGCCCCCACGGGCACTGCGTGGGACGTACGTACGGCAGACTTGTGACTGATCACACTGTTTGGACCGTCCGGCAAGATGGGGAGCACAGACCCCTGAGTCAGGTCGACAAGGAGAGAACTCGTGGACGACGTTCTGCGGCGCGCCCCGCTCTTCGCGGCGCTCGATGACGAGCAGGCCGCGGAGCTGCGCGCCTCCATGAGTGAGGTGACCCTCGCGCGCGGTGACGCCCTCTTCCACGAGGGCGACCCCGGGGACCGCCTGTACGTGGTCACCGAGGGCAAGGTGAAGCTCCACCGGACGTCCCCGGACGGCCGCGAGAACATGCTGGCGGTGCTCGGCCCCGGCGAGCTGATCGGCGAGCTGTCGCTGTTCGACCCGGGCCCCCGCACGGCCACCGCCACCGCGCTGACCGAGGTCAAGCTGCTCGGCCTCGGCCACGGCGACCTCCAGCCCTGGCTGAACGCCCGCCCCGAGGTGGCCGCCGCGCTGCTGCGCGCCGTCGCCCGACGGCTGCGCAAGACCAACGACCAGATGTCCGACCTGGTCTTCTCCGATGTGCCGGGCCGGGTCGCCCGCGCGCTGCTCGATCTGTCGCGCCGCTTCGGCGTGCAGTCGGAGGAGGGCATCCACGTGGTGCACGACCTCACCCAGGAGGAGCTGGCCCAACTCGTCGGCGCGTCCCGCGAGACCGTCAACAAGGCGCTGGCCGACTTCGCCGGGCGCGGCTGGCTGCGGCTGGAGGCCCGCGCGGTGATCCTGCTGGACGTCGAACGGCTGGCCAAGCGCTCGCGCTGACCCCGTCCGCGCGGAACGGTCCACGGCCGTTCCGACACGTGTCACACGGGCGCCCCGCAGACCTCACCGTCGCGGGGCGCCCGCCGCGTTCCCGGGGGTCCCCGGACGCCCCGGCGGTCGTCCGCGACGCCCCGGGACAGCGGCGGGGAGCTCCACGGCGCCCACAGCGGCGTGACGGGCCTCCTGGCCGGACGGACACCCGTCATCCGGCCGGGAAGGCGCCGCACGGGCACCCCGTCGACCGGGAAGGGCCCTGGAAGGCCGTCTGACCGCCCGAGGGCCGGTGCGGGACGCTTGTGAGACCCGCTGACACCATCCGGGCCCCCGGAGCCGCTGAGCGCGCCTTCCGGCCCTTCCCTCCCCGCGCCCGCTCCGGGACCGGGAACGGCCGGAGCCGGAGGGACGGAACGCCCGGGTCAGGGAAGCGGGGGGATCAGCCCGTGCTCGCGCAGGTACTCCAGCTGCGCCCGTACCGACAGCTCCGCCGCGGGCCACAGCGAGCGGTCCACGTCCGCGTAGACCCGGGCCACGACCTGGGCCGCCGTCCGGTGGCCGTCCTCCACCGCCGTCTCGACCTGGGCCAGCCGGTGGGCGCGGTGCGCCAGGTAGAACTCCATGGCGCCCCGGGCGTCCTCCAGGACCGGCCCGTGTCCCGGCAGGACCACGGTCACCCCGTCGTCGACGGTCAGCGACCGCAGTCGGCGCAGCGAGTCGAGGTAGTCGCCGAGCCGGCCGTCCGGATGGGACACCACCGTGGTGCCCCGGCCGAGGACGGTGTCCCCGGTGAGGACCGCCCGGTCGGCCGGGAGGTGGAAGCACAGCGAGTCGCCGGTGTGCCCCGGCGTGGGCACCACCCTCAGTTCCAGACCGCCCGTGGTGATCACGTCCCCGGCGGCCAGCCCCTCGTCCCCGAGCCGCAGCGCCGGGTCCAGGGCCCGCACCCGGCTGCCGGTCAGCTCCGCGAAGCGGCCCGCGCCCTCCGCATGGTCGGCGTGGCCGTGGGTCAGCAGGGTCAGGGCGACGCGGCGGCCGGTCCGTTCGACCTCCGCGACGACGGCCCTCAGGTGCCCCTCGTCCAGCGGCCCGGGGTCGACCACCACGGCGAGCGCGGAGTCCGGCTCCGCGACGATCCAGGTGTTGGTGCCGTCCAGCGTCATCACCGACGGGTTCGGCGCGAGGACGTTCACCGCGCGCGTGGTGGCCGGTCCGGAGACCACCGCGCCGCGCGGCTGGCCGGGAAGGGCCGCGGCGTCGGTCACCGGGTCCCCTCCCCGTCGGGCGCCGTGGCGGGCACCGCCTTGGCGAACTCCTCGTGCCCCGGCCAGGTCAGCAGCACCCGGTCGCCGTCCAGCCGGGCCCGCGCGAGGACGGGCGTCAGATCGCGTTCCGGCGCGGCGGCCAGCGCCCCGGCGGCGGTGCGGTACCCGGCCAGCTGGCGCAGGGTGGCGATGGTCGGGGGCATCATCGTCAGCTCGCCCCGGTCGTAGCCGTCGGCCGCCCGGGACGGGGCCGTCCACACCGTCCGGTCCGCCTCGGTGGAGGCGTCCCGGGCGTGCTGTCCGGGCGGGAGCGCGGCGACGAAGAACCAGGTGTCGTAGCGGCGCGGTTCGAACTCCGGGGTGATCCAGCGCGCCCAGGCGCCCAGCAGGTCCGCACGCAGTACGAGGTCCCGCCGTTCCAGGAAGTCCGCGAACGAGGTCTCCCGGGCCACCAGGGCGGCCCGGTCGGCCTCCCAGTCCGGGCCGGAGACGTCCGCGACCACCGCGTCCGGGGCGGGCCCCGCGAGCAGCACCCCGGACTCCTCGAAGGTCTCCCGGACGGCCGCGCACACGATCGCCTGCGCGGTGGCCTCGTCGGTGCCGAGCCGGGAGGCCCACCACGCGCGCGGGGGCCCCGCCCACCGGGGTTCCCGCTCGTGGTCGCGGGGGTCCACGCCACCGCCCGGATACGCGTACGCGCCCCCGGCGAAGGCCATGGAGGCGCGGCGGCGCAGCAGATGGACGTGGGGCCCCTCGGGGGTGTCCCGCAGCAGCATCACGGTGGCGGCCCGGCGGGGCGGCACGACGTCGAGGGTGCCGTCCGCCAGCGCGCGGATCCGGTCCGGCCACTCCGGTGGGTACCACTGCCCGTTCGCCATGGCGGGAGGCTATCCCGGGGGGCGCGGATGTTCGAGGGCGAGCGCCCCTCACCGTCCGGCGAGCGCCCCTCCGCCCCCGCCGGACGCCCCGGTGGTCCGGACCCCCGACCGGCACTCCGCCGGAAGGCGCCCGGTGGCCGTCGGCGGAAGCCGGTGACCGACGGCGGACGGCCCCGACGGCCCTTCCGGAGGGACGACCTCGGAGGGGCGGCCCTCAAGACGCACGGTCCTCAAGACGCACGGCCTTCAGGGGCACGGTCCTCAGAGGCACGGCCTCAGTGGTCGGGGAGCAGCTCCACGAGGACCTCGACCTCGACGGGCGCGTCCAGCGGGAGCACCGCGACGCCGACCGCGCTGCGCGCGTGGACGCCCTTCTCCCCGAAGACCTCGCCCAGCAGCTCACTGGCCCCGTTGAGGACCCCGGGCTGTCCGGTGAAGTCCGAGGCGGACGCCACGAACCCGGTGACCTTCACCACCCGGGCGACCCGGTCCAGGTCACCGGCGACGGACTTCACGGCGGCCAGCGCGTTCAGCGCGCAGGTCCGGGCGAGGCCCTTCGCCTCCTCGGCGGTGACCTCGGCGCCGACCTTGCCGGTGACCGGCAGGGTGCCCTCGACCAGCGGCAGCTGCCCGGCCGTGTACACGTACGCCCCGGTCCGCACGGCGGGCTGGTAGGCGGCGAGCGGCGCGGCGACCTGCGGCAGCGTCAGTCCCAGCTCCGCCAGCCGCGCCTCGACGGCCCCGCTCACTCGGACTTCTCGCGCTTCAGGTAGGCGACGAGCTGCTCGGGGTTCGGGCCCGGGACGACCTGCACCAGTTCCCAGCCGTCCTGCCCCCAGGTGTCGAGGATCTGCTTGGTGGCGTGGACGAGCAGCGGCACGGTCGAGTATTCCCACTTCTTGGTCATGCGGCGACTGTATCCGCTGGGAAGGGCGGCCTCCTGCGTAGGCCGTCGCGCCAGTGGTTAGGCTCGCTGTGTGAGCAGGTTCCAGGTCGTCAGCGGCAAGGGCGGTACCGGCAAGACCACGGTCGCCGCGGCATGGGCGCTCGCGCTCGCGAGCGAGGGCAAGCGCACCCTCCTGGTGGAGGTCGAGGGCCGTCAGGGCATCGCCCAGCTCTTCGAGACGGAGCCGTTGCCCTACGAGGAGCGCAAGATCGCCGTGGCGCCGGGCGGCGGCGAGGTGTTCGCCCTGGCCATCGACCCGGAGCTGGCCCTCCTGGACTACCTCCAGATGTTCTACAAACTCGGCGGCGCGGGACGGGCCCTGCGCAAGCTCGGCGCCGTCGACTTCGCCACCACCATCGCCCCGGGTCTGCGGGACGTCCTGCTGACCGGCAAGGCGTGCGAGGCGGTCCGCCGCAAGGACCGGGCGGGCCGGTTCGTCTACGACCACGTGGTGATGGACGCGCCCCCGACGGGCCGGATCACCCGCTTCCTCAATGTGAACGACGAGGTGGCCGGACTCGCCCGGATCGGGCCGGTGCACCACCAGGCGCAGGCCGTGATGCGGGTCCTCAAGTCCCCGCAGACGGCGGTCAACCTGGTGACGCTGCTGGAGGAGATGCCCGTCCAGGAGACCGTCGACGGCATCGCGGAGCTACGGGGCGCGGGGCTCCCGGTGGGCCGGGTCGTCGTCAACATGACCCGGCCGAGGCTGCTGGACGACGCCTCCCTGGCGCTGGTGCGCGGGACGGGCGGGCGGATCCCGCGCACGGCCGTCGCGCGCGCCCTGTCGACGGCGGGGCTGGGCGGCGCCCGCAAGGGCGGCAACGCCGAGCGCCTCGTCGACCCCCTCCTCGCGCAGGCCGCCGAGTACGCGGAACGGGAGGCCCTGGAGCACGCCCAGCGGGCCGTCCTGGCCGACTGCGGCCTCCCGGTGGGGGAACTGCCGCTGCTCGCCGGGGGAGTGGACCTCGCGGGCCTGTACCGCCTCGCCATGGACCTGAGGAAGCAGGACGCCGTATGACGCCATCCGAGGGCCCCCCGGAACCCGCGACGGGCACGCCCCGCCCGGCGCCGACGTCGGGTGTCGTGTCGACCGGACCCCGGGGGCGCGGCCCGCGCGCGGAGCGGACGCTCGCCGTGGACCCCCTCCTGGACGATCCGCGCACCCGCATCGTGGTGTGCTGCGGCGCGGGCGGCGTGGGGAAGACGACCACGGCGGCGGCGCTCGGGCTGCGGGCCGCCGAACGGGGCCGCAGGGTCGTGGTGCTGACCATCGACCCGGCCCGGCGGCTGGCGCAGTCCATGGGCATCGACTCGCTCGACAACACCCCGCGCCGGGTGAAGGGCGTCGAGGGCGCGGCGGGCGGCGAACTGCACGCCATGATGCTGGACATGAAGCGCACCTTCGACGAGATCGTCGAGGCGCACGCCGACCCGGAGCGGGCCGCGGCGATCCTGGCGAACCCCTTCTACCAGTCCCTGTCGGCCGGTTTCGCGGGCACGCAGGAGTACATGGCGATGGAGAAGCTGGGGCAGCTCCGCGCGCGCGACGAGTGGGACCTGATCGTCGTGGACACCCCGCCCTCGCGCTCCGCGCTGGACTTCCTGGACGCCCCCAAGCGGCTCGGTTCCTTCCTGGACGGCAAGCTGATCCGGGTGCTGATGGCCCCGGCGAAGGTCGGCGGCCGGGCCGGGCTGAAGTTCCTGAACGCCGGGATGTCGATGATGACCGGCGCCCTGGGCAAGCTGCTGGGCGGTCAGCTGCTGCGGGACGTGCAGACGTTCGTGGCGGCCATGGACACCATGTTCGGCGGCTTCCGCACGCGCGCGGACGCCACGTACCGGCTGCTCCAGGCGCCCGGGACGGCGTTCCTGGTGGTGGCCGCGCCGGAGCGGGACGCGCTGCGGGAAGCGGCGTACTTCGTGGAGCGGCTGGCCGCCGACGACATGCCGCTGGCGGGCCTCGTCCTCAACCGGGTGCACGGCAGCGGGGCGGCGCGGCTCTCGGCGGAGCGGGCGCTCGCGGCGGCGGAGGCGCTCGACGAGTCCCCGGACGATCCGGGGACGGATCCTCCGGGGGCGGACGGGCCCCTCCTGGACGGCCTCGTGGACGGCCTCGTGGACGACCACGGGGACGGCCTCGTGGACGACCACAGGGACGGCCTCGTGGACGACCACAGGGACGGACCCCTGGACGACCACCCCGACGCGCGCGGGAACGGCCTCGTGGAGGACCGGGCGCGGGACCGGCCGGGCGCCCCCCGAGCGGAAAATCTTGCCGGGTCCGGCATTGTCGATCAGATGGGCGGGAAGGCTGGTCCTCGGAGCGACGTGGCTCCCCCCGAGACCCCCCGGCTCCACAGCGGCTCCCCCCACCACTCCCACCCCGAGCACCCACGGCCCGCACCGCACTCCGGGTCGTCCCCGACCCCCGACCACGCGCGTGGCGCGAGCGGCACGCCCGACCCCGACGGTTCCACCGGCTCCCCCGGCGCGGACCGTGCGCGCGGTGGACCCGGCCCGGGCGGACCCGAACGCCTCACGGCCGGACTGCTGCGGCTGCACGCCGAGCGCATGCGGTTGCTGGCCCGCGAGCGGCAGACCTGGGACCGGTTCGCCGCGGTCCACCCCGAGGTGCCCGTCACCGAGGTGGCCGCGCTCCCCGGCGACGTGCACGATCTGGCGGGCCTGCGCGACATAGGCGAACGGCTCGCCGCGGTCCCGGACGCGCCGGACGCCCCCGGCGGCCCCGAGGACGCCTGAGGGCGGTCCGCCGCCCCGGCGGCCGTCCGACGAGGACGGCACCCCCTGGCGGGCGCCACGCACGACGGCACCGACGAACGGCGCGACACGGACGACGCCGCACCACCGACGGGCGGACGACCCACCACCGGCGAGCGGACGACCCACCACCGGCGAGCGGCGGAAACGCGCGGGACGAGGAAGAGAGCGGGAACGACGACGGCACGGGCGCGGTCGGCACACATGACGGGAACGGAAAGGGACGGGGGACGACGACGGGCATGACGACACCGGGTCCCGGCCCTGTCCGCTCTCGCCGCCCGGTAGGGCGACCCGGAACGATCACGGGAGGCGAGGCAACCCGCCACCCGGAACCGCCGTCTTCCCTCACGCAGCACTCCGGCGCCTCCCCCGGCACCGTCCGACCCCCCGACCGTCGCGCGTCACGTCCTGCGGACGCCCCGCCGGCACGGCGGCCACGCACAGCGGGCCATGTGGGCGCGCCCGCGTACCGGGCCGGGCACGGTCCACGCACGCACAGCCGTGTCCACCCTGTCCACACACAGTGGACGCGCGTCCACTCATTGACGGAGCCGAGCACCCGACAACTCAGCCGAACGAGTGACACTCGAATGAGCGAAGACGGGGTGCTGATGTTGTCTACCCGACCGCCGCGTAGTTCTCGTACCCCACCGTGTCCCGCACGTCGTCCACGTCGTCGAGGTGCACGGGCAGCAGGCCCGCCCCTCGTTCGTACTCCGTGCGCGCGGTCTCCAGCAGTCGGCGCCAGGACGTGACCGTCGGGCGCCTGCGCAGCAAAGCGCGGCGTTCCCGCTCGGTCATGCCGCCCCAGACACCGAACTCGACACGGTTGTCCAACGCGTCTGCCAGGCACTCCGTGCGCACCGGACATCCGGTGCACACCGCCTTGGCCCTGTTCTGCGCTGCTCCTTGTACGAACAGTTCGTCCGGATCGGTAGTGCGACAGGCCGCCTGCGCACTCCAGTCGGTTACCCAGCCCATACCGGCGCCGTCCTCTCCCGAATTCGAGGCTCCCCCACGGCGGCAGCGGCATATTCACCGCCGCCAGTTGAGGACGTTACGGAAGGCTGGCACAGCGCAACACCCCCTTCGGGCCCAATCTTGAATGGCCCGAACGGACTATGCGTACGCGGCAGATCACCCAACGGAGTGACGCCGAGACATGCGTGACGTACGCCGCGAAGGGGGGCGGACAGGGTGGGCGCCGCACGATCGGCGGGGCCGGAACGACTCCGGCGACCGCTTCGACGACCGCTCCGGGACGCGGGGCGGACCCGCGCACGACCGTCGCCGTCACCGTCGACACCTCGCCGCCGTCGACACTGACGGCGACCCCTCGAATGCGCCACATCGGACGCGGAGCGACACAGGGGGCCGATACGGACATTACCCTCCATCGCCCGGCAGACCGTCGGAACCTCCGCGCGCGGCGGGGGAACTTTCGGAAGACGGGAGGGGTTTGACCATGCGAAGGGTTGATGCCCGGCCGTACCGCTGTGACAGTTGCGAGCAGCTTAGGCCAAGGCATATACGTGTGTCCGGCGAATCAGAACGTAGGCTGCCCCCATGCCAAACAAGCGCTCGGGCGGTGGGCTGTCCCCCACGCAGCAGGCCGCCAAGTTCCTCGGTGTCAGCGTGCTCGCTGGAGTGGTGCTGGCCGGTATCGCGCTGCCCGCGGCGGGCGCGCTGGGGCTCGCCGCCAAGGGTTCGGTCGAGGGGTTCGACGAGATCCCGGCGAACCTGAAGCGACCGCCGCTCAGCCAGCGCACCACGATCCTCGACGCCGACGGCGGCCACATCGCGACGGTCTACTCCCGCGACCGGACGGTGGTGAAGCTCAAGGACATCTCGCCGTACATGCAGAAGGCGATCATCGCGATCGAGGACTCCCGGTTCTACGAACACGGGGCGATCGACGCCAAGGGCATCCTGCGCGCCCTCAACGAGAACGCGCAGAGCGGCGGCGTGGCCCAGGGCGCGTCCACGCTCACCCAGCAGTACGTGAAGAACGTCTTCGTGGAGGAGGCGGGCGACGACCCCACGAAGGTCGCCCAGGCCACCCAGCAGACCATCGGCCGGAAGATCCGCGAGCTGAAGTACGCGATCCAGGTCGAGGAGGAGCTGGGCAAGAAGCGCATCCTGGAGAACTACCTCAACATCACGTTCTTCGGGCAGCAGGCGTACGGCATCGAGGCCGCCTCGCAGCGCTACTTCTCCGTCCCCGCCAAGAAGCTCGACGTGTCCCAGGCCGCGCTGCTGGCCGGCATCGTCCAGTCGCCCAGCCGCTACGACCCGGTGAACGACGAGGCGGAGGCCACCAAGCGGCGCAACGTCGTCCTCCAGCGGATGGCGGACGTGGGGGACATCAGCCAGGCCGACGCCGACAAGGCGAAGGCGAAGGACCTGGGCCTGAAGGTGAAGCGCCCGCAGAACGGCTGCATCACCGCCGTCAACGGCGGCGGCTTCTTCTGCGACTACGTGCGCAACGTCTTCCTGAACGACCCCGCCTTCGGCAAGACCAAGGCGGACCGCGCCAAGATCTGGAACCGCGGCGGCCTCACGGTCCGCACCACCATGGACCCCAAGGCGCAGAAGTCGGTCCAGGACTCGATCAAGAAGCACGTCTACCAGAGCGACAAGGTCGCCACGGCCATGTCCATCGTGGAGCCGGGGACGGGCCGCATCCTCGCCATGGGCCAGTCCCGCCCGTACGGCCTGGGCAAGAGCGAGACGGTGCTGAACCTCTCGGTCGACAAGGACATGGGCGGCGGCGCGGGCTTCCAGCCGGGTTCGACGTTCAAGCCGATCGTCGCCGCGGCGGCCATAGAGAACGGCATGCCCGCGACGAAGGTCTACAAGTCGCCGTACGAGATGGACTACCCGAGTCCGGTGGACGCCTGCGGCGGCAAGAAGTGGCTCAACCTCGCCGACGAGAAGCTGGAGAACGAGAACGAGTCCGAGGTCGGCCCGTACGACATGAAGGAGGCGACCGCGAAGTCGGTCAACACCTACTACGTCGAGCTGATCAGCGAGCTGGGCATCTGCCCGGTCACCACCCTCGCCCGGCAGATGGGCGTCGAGCGCGCCGACGGCGGCCGGATGACCCAGGCCCCGTCGATCGCCCTGGGCACCCAGGAGGTCTCCCCGCTGACCATGGCGAGCGCGTACGCCACGTTCGCCGCCCGGGGCACGTACTGCACCCCGGTGGCGATCCGGTCGATCACCGACGCCAACGGGAAGTCGCTGCCGGTCCCCAAGACGGAGTGCTCGCGGGCGATGTCCCAGCGGACCGCCGACACCGTGAACACCCTGCTCAAGGGCGTGGTCGAGGACGGCACCGGCCAGGAGGCCGGGCTGGGCTCCCGGGCGAGCGCGGGCAAGACCGGTACGACGGACTTCCGGTACGCGGCCTGGTTCGTCGGCTACACGCCGAACGCGGCGGGCGCGGTCTGGGTCGGTGACCCGGCGCACAAGCAGCGGATGGTCAACATCACCATCGGCGGTCAGTACCACGACAAGGTCTTCGGTGGTCAGGTCCCCGGCCCGATCTGGCGGGACGCCATGGGCGGCGCGCTCGTCGGCAAGCCCGCGCCCGCCTTCGACCTGGTCAACATCCCCGACCCGCCGCGCAAGGACCGTGAGGACGGCGAGGGCGACGAGGACGGTGACGGCGACCGCGAGGACGGCAGGCCCGGCGAGGGCCTGATCGGCGGGGTCCTCGGCGGCCCCGAGGGCGGCCCGGGCGGCCGCGGTCCGGGACTCCCGGGCGGCGACGCGCGTGGTGGCCCCGGCGGCGGCAACGACTGACGCGACCGCCACGGGGAGCACCCCCGAGGACGACGGATGGGGCGGGGCCCCTCACCGGTTCGGTGAGGGGCCCCGCCCCATCCGTCTGTCATGCGCTGGTACGGGTCCGCCATGTGCTCGTACGGGTCGGCCACCGGTCCCGGTCAGGCCGCCTGTCCGGTCGGCCATTGGTCCCGGTCCGGTGGGCTACCGGTCCCGGTCCGGTCGGCTACCGGTCGCCGGTTCGGTCGGCCGGAGCTTCCCGGCCGGCGTACGACCACCGCGCGGGCGTCCGCGTTCCGTCAGCCGGACGTGGACGCGGACGTGGACGCGGACGTGGACGCGGACGGGACCGGGGGCGTCAGCCCGCGAGGAGCTGCTTGACCAGGGCGGCGACCCGGCCGCCCTCCGCCAGACCGGCGACCTTCGGGTTGACGATCTTCATGACCTGACCCATCGCCCGGGGACCCTCGGCACCCGCCGCGCGGGCCTCCGCGACGGCCTGGCCGACGATCTCGCGGAGTTCGTCGTCGGTGAGCTGCTTGGGCAGGTACCCGGCGAGGAGTTCGCCCTCCGCCTTCTCCCGCTCGGCCTGCTCGGTCCGGCCGCCCTGGGCGAAGGCGTCGGCGGCCTCCCGCCGCTTCTTCGCCTCCCGGGCGATCACCTTGCGCACCTCCTCGTCGGACAGCTCACGGGCCTGCGTCCCGGCGACCTCCTCCTTGGTGATCGCGGTGAGGGTCAGCCGGAGCGTCGCGGAGCGGAGTTCATCGCGCTCGCGGATGGCGGTGGTGAGGTCTTCCTTGAGCTTGGACTTGAGCGTGGTCATGGGGGGATTGTCGCAGGCGGGACGGGGCGACCGCCCGGTCATTTCCAGGACACCGCGTCGGAGCCCCCGCCGGGCCCTCGTCCGGACCGGGCGGCCGATCCCGGGAACGGGCCGCTCACCGGACCCACGGACGGAACGGCGTCACCGGCCGTACGGCCGGATGATCACACCGATAGCGGAAGAGTTGTTCGAGTCTGACACGATGGGGACATGCGCGCGCGTTATGGAGTCCCCCTCGGCATCGCGGCGGCCGGGGCCGCCGGTCTGCTCTACTCGGCGGGTTTCGAGGCCCGTTCGTACCGCCTCCGCCGGGTGACCGTCCCGGTGCTGCCCCGGGGCATGAGCCCGCTGCGGGTCCTCCAGGTGTCGGACATCCACATGGTGAGCGGCCAGCGCAAGAAGCAGCGGTGGCTGCGGTCGCTCGCGGGGCTGCGCCCGGACTTCGTGATCAACACCGGCGACAACCTGTCGGACCCCGAGGGCGTCCCCGAGGTCCTGGACGCGCTCGGCCCCCTGATGGAGTTCCCCGGGGCATACGTGTTCGGCTCGAACGACTACTACGGACCGAAGCTGCGCAACCCCGCTCGGTACCTGATCGAGAAGACCCGGGGCAAGCACGGTCTGAACGGCAACCCGCCCGCCGTCGGTGTGATCCACAACCCGTGGGAGGGGCTGCGGGACGCCTTCGACACGGCGGGCTGGCTGAACCTCACCAACACCCGGGGCACCCTGAAGCTGCCGATCGGCCAGGGCGTGGAGATCGGACTCACCGGGCTGGACGACCCGCACATCAAGCGGGACCGCTACGCCGAGGTGGCGGGCGGCCCCGACCCGTCCGCCGACTTCTCGATGGGCGTCGTCCACGCGCCGTACCTGCGGACGCTCGACGCGTTCACCGAGGAGGGCTATCCGCTGGTCCTGGCGGGGCACACCCACGGGGGCCAGCTGTGCGTGCCGTTCCACGGGGCGCTGGTCACCAACTGCGACCTGGACACCGACCGCGTCAAGGGCCTCTCCACGCACACCGCCGGGGGGCGCACCGCGCACCTCCACGTCTCCGCGGGCTGCGGCACCAACCGGTACACCCCCGTCCGGTTCGCCTGCCCGCCGGAGGTGTCCCTGCTGACCCTGGTCCCCGCCTCCTGACCCGGGCGGGGGCGCCCGCCGGGGGCCGGTGAAGCGGATTTCGTCTCCGGCTCCCGGTGGGCTAAAGTAATCGACGTCGCCGCAGCGCGGAGACAATCGGGGTGTGGCGCAGCTTGGCAGCGCGCTTCGTTCGGGACGAAGAGGTCGTGGGTTCAAATCCCGCCACCCCGACGCTGGTCAGAGGGCCTATCGCATGATTGCGATAGGCCCTCTGTCATGCCCGGGGGGCCAAACAGGGGGCCAAAGGCTTCCTCAAGCCGCTACGTCACCTTCCCTCGGCGAAACCCCCGCCCTCACCGTCGCCGTCACCACCGTCGAAGATCACGTCCATCGCCTCAGCGCCCTTGGTGATCACGGGGCGCAACTGCTTGCGGTAGACCACCTCGGTGGTGGTCTGGCTGGTGTGTCCGACCAACAGGGCGATGGTCTCCAGCGGGACACCGTGATCGGACAGCAGGGACACGAAGCTGGTCCGCGTCTCCCGGGTCGTCCACTCGTGCGGCACCAGGTCGACGCCCGGCACCTTGGCCGCCCTCGCGAGGATGGCCCGGAAGTCGCGGCGGACGTTGGCCGCGTCCAGTGGTTCGCCGCCACGGGTCGTGAAGACGAGACCCGCCGGGTCCCACTCCCTCCCCCTCGACGCACGCTCCTGCTTCTGCCACCGCATGTGCTCTTGGAGCACGTCGACCACCATCCTGGGCAGGGCGATGGTCCTGCGGCTCTTCCTGGTCTTCGTCTCGCCGTGCTTGCGGACCGAGCGCCACACCGCGACGTGCGGGGGAATCCCGTCCTTCGTCTCCAGGAAAACGTGGTCCCAGGTGAGGGGCCGCGCTTCCTCGGTGCGCACTCCGCTGAGGAACGACAGGACGAGGTAGGCGTACAGCCGCGACGGTCGGGCGGCGACGAGTACGGCCTTCGCTTGTTCCAGGTTCAGCGCCTTGCTCGGGCGTCCGGGCCGCCCCTCCGGGGCGGTGACGAGCAGGGCGACGTTACGGGCGGCCTTGTCCCTGCGTTGAGCCTGCTCGGTGGCCCGGCGCAGGATGGCGAGCAGGTCGCGCAGACTCCGCGTCGCGAGGAACTCGGCCCGGTCGTCCAGCCAGTCGTCGACCTCGTCCGCGCTGAGATCCCTCAACTTGGCCTTGCCGATGAACGGGATCAGGTGCTTGGTCGCCATCGACCGGTTCTTGCCGATGGTGCCCTTCTCGTCCCGCCCCTTGAGGCCGCGTTCCAACCAGTCGTTCACCGCGTCGGCCACGGTGTAGTTGACCGGGGCCCTGACCCCTGACTGGACCTCCTTCTTCAAGTCGCGGATCTTCTGGCGCACTTCGGTCTTCGTCTTGCCGTAGACCTTCGGCCGACGGCGCTTGCCGTTCGGGGCGTACCCCAAGGACACCGCCCCGACGTAGCTCTTCTTGGCCGGGTCCCAATAGATCGTGTCCGCGCCGTGGCCCGCCTTGGCGCGCTTCGTCGTCTCGGTCATGTTGCGCTGGGCCTCCATGGAGAGGGGCCGCGCTGGAGAGCGCGGCCCCTTGAAGATGCGGTGATCAGGCTGCGGATTCGGCTTCGTCCTTGAGGAGTTCGATGTACTCCGTGATGTACTCGGGCGGCACCAGGCGGCGGCGCCCGATCGTGACCGTCCGGAGGCGGCCGAGACGGATCTCCTCGTAGAGAGTCGACCGCCCGATCCGCAGGGTCACGGCGGCTTCTTCCGGTAGGTAGAGGGCCTGTTCCACATGTTCGACAGCAACGGTCATCGCGTTGGCTCCCTCGGCAGGGTTCGGGCCGTCCAGCCCTCTTCTGAGAGGTCCGCTACCTCCGCTACTGCCGCTACCGTGCAGGTCAGGGGCCTGTTGGTGGTAGCGGATGGGGTAGCGGTAGCGGATAGGGGTCTGGGTTCCCGCTGGTGTGCGGGGCCCGGACACCAGGGTGGCGCGGAGGGGGTCAGGGGGTGGTGGTAGCGGGTTGGGTAGCCGCTACCGGGAGGGTGTCCGCTACCGGTTCGGTGCCGTTGACCTGCGGGGTAGCGGCGGTAGCGGTGGTAGCGGACTCGTCGGAGCGGGGCGGGCAGTAGCGGAGCCAGGCGTCCGCGAGGTCGGCCGCGTAGTAGCCCTTGGACACGGTGCGGGGGCCGGTCTTGATGTTGCGGGAGCGGATGGGCTGGTTGTCGGCGGTGACGTAGTCGCTGAGCATGCGGGCGAGGGTGCGGGGGGTGAGGGGTTTGCCGTCGAGGTCGGCCCAGGGGGCGTCGTCCAGCGCGGTCAGCCGGTCCACCAGGTCGGCGCTGAGCAGCCGTTCGGCGTCCCCGAACGCGTCGCGCAGATCGGCCAGCAGCCGGATACCGGTGCTGGCTTTGTCCCCGGTGCTGGCGGCGGTGACGAGGGCGACGCATGCGGCGCGGGCGCGGGCGGGCCAGTCGCCGCCCGCCGCGTCGGCGACGGCGATGAGGGGTTCCCAGACGTCGGCGGGGCGGTCGGTGATGCCTTCTGGCATCTCGGGCCACGCCCCGGCGATCTGGTCGCGGACGGTGTCGGCCCACTCGGCGAGGCGGTCGCGGAGGGTGTGGCCCTCGGCGACGTGGATGCGCTCGCGGAACGGTTCGACGGTCTCGTTGGGGGCGCGGCGGCGCATGCGGACGACGACGGAGCGGGTGAGGATGGTGTCGGGGAGGTCCCCGAGTCCGGCGGTGGCGAGCGCGGCGTAGACGGGGAACGGCTGGACGACCTGTGAACTCCCGTCGCCCACGCACCGGTACACCACCCCGGACCGCCGGTGCCCCGCGTTGATCAGCCCCCGCAGGTCCTCGTTCCCGGAGGCCCGGGGCCCGAACACAGTGTCGATCTCGTCCAGCAGGACGACGGGCCGGGCCTCGGTGTCCGACACCGACCGGAACAGCGCGGCCGGGGACACATCGGTGGTGATCATCGGCCGGGGCACAAGGGTCTGGATGATCTCCAGCGCGCGGGTCTTGCCGGACCCGGGCTCAGGGGACAGGAACGCGATCCGGGGGGTGGACTCGAACGCGTCCAGGAGGTGCGTGTGGGCGTTCCAGAGGCTGACGGCGGTGAACACGTGCTCGCTGGGGAACACGTTGAACCGGCGGTGATGCGCGTCCACCGCGTCAAGGACCGCAGCTCCGTCAATAGGCATGGACATGGGGTGGTCCTTCTGAGTCGGGCCGGTCAGGTCAGGGCGAAGAGCAGAGGGGACGCCCTTGCGGGCGGCGTTCCCCGGGGCGCCTACGGCCTGCCGGGGCGCGGGCTGGTTGGCGGTCACGCGGTGGTTCCGGCGGCGGCGAGGCCGCGTGTGACGGCGCGGCGGGCGTAGGGCTCGGGGACGCCGACGGTGACGGCGGCGGCCACGATCTCGTCCCCGATCCGGTCGAGTCCGCACGGGCCGGGGCACCGGGCGTGCTGGGCGGCGAGGAACTTCGCGACGCCGTACGCCTGTGATCCGGCTCCGGTCTCGGTGTGGTCGCGGACCCTGCGTGTCCCGGTGTCGAGGCCGGTGCGGACGTAGCCAGCGGTGTGGCGGCACCCGGTGGCCACCGTCCGGTCCCACCGCGCGGCGGCGCAGACGGAAGAGGCCACCCGGTCGCGGGCGGGGGTGGCGTCTTCCCTGACGACGAGGGCGCGGACGGACTCCGGGAGCGCGGTGACGGGGCCGGTGCCGGGGGCGATCCAGCGGGCGTACTGCATCCGCGACTTCACGTCCACCCCGGCCCGGACGGCGTTCGAGGACGGCATCGCGCCCCGGTAGATCCAGTGCTCGCCCCGGGTGGTGGGGACGGTGCGGGTGGGGGGCAGGGTCAGGCGGGCCCACGCGACGGCGGCGGCCGAGTCGAGGTCCACCACCGTCAACCCCCCGGCCCCGGCCCCGCCGGGGTGGTAGGCGACCCCGGCGGCGGACCGCCACACGGACGCCCACGCGGGCGAGCCGAGAACGGCGGGGTCGGTGGTGGCGGCGGCCCACCCGTGGCACGGCCGGGCGCACTGGCAGGGGCCCGGGGTCAGCATGTTCGGGCGTCCGCCGCATGCGAGGTCGCGGCACGTGTCGCAGTTGCCGACGGGGAGTTTGCCCGCGCGGAGCGGCAGCACGGGCACCCCGGCCGTCGCGAGTCGGAGTGCGGTGGCCAAGGGGCCGGGAACCCGGTCGGGGGGTCGCGGGCGGGGGGTCGGTTGGGTCATGCTGGAGTCCTCCAGTTCATTGGGTTGTGCTGGATGAGGGCGGCCCCGGTCTTTGGCGAGAGGGGGCCGCCCTCGGTGTTGGGTGGGATGAGCCGTCGCTCTACAGGGTCGGGATGCTGTTGACGAGGGCGGTGGTGAAGTCGGTGATGGGTCCGGCGGCGCCGGTGGAGGCGAGGAAGAACCCGAACCCGGTGGCGGTGAGGGCGGAGCCGATGCCGAGGGCGCGGATGCGCAGGAGGAAGAAGAGGACGAGTCCGAGGAGTAAGACGAGGGAGACGTTCACGACCATTTGCGGTCTCCGATCAGTGGCGGGTCAGTCGCCGGTCGGGGGTTCGTAGTACGGGTCGCAGTCGGTGCAGATCGTCAGTTCGCCGGGCCAGTCGGGGTTGGGGATGATCCCGTCGTCGCAGTCGTCACGGGCGCAGGCCATGAGCCCTCCTAGCGGTGGTTGGTGGTGCCGTTGGCGCGGCCGAAGAGGCCGCTGGCGGTGATGTTCTGGGTGATGTGGGTGGAGGTGGCCGGGGCCCGTCGGGTGGTGCGGAGGACGACGGGGGCGGCGATGACGGCGGCGACGATGAGGGCGGCGGCGGACCACAGGGCGTGGGTCATGGCGATGAGTCCCGGGGCGGCGTAGGAGAGGCCGACCCCGGCGGCGGCGATCCCGCCGCCGACGGTCGGGGCCAGCAGGGCGGTGGTGCGTGCCCATGTGGGGATGGGCTGGGGTGCCGGAAGCGGAACCGGTGTGGGGGTGGTGGGCGGGGTGTAGGCGAGGGTGCGGACGCCGTTGGGGAGGGTGACCAAGCTGATGCCGGGCGGGATGTCCGCAGGGAGGATCAGGGGGTGTTCGGCGGGCGGGCGGGGTGTGGCCCGGAGGGTGGGGGTGGTGATCTCGTACGGGGCGGGTTGGTGCACAACGGGGTCCTTTCGACGGGCTGGGCGGCACTCCGTAAGAGGGGTGCCGCCCGGTGGTCTGCTTGTCGTGGTGCTTGTCGTGCTGCTTGTCGTGTGGGGTGTCGCTTGTCTTGTCTTGTCGCTTGTCGTCCCGCAGGTCAGACACCGTTTCCGGGGTGCTGAGGGCCGCTCGGGGTGTGTTCGCGGGAGCGGGGCGGCAGGCGACAGGGTGGTCAGTCGTTGGTGGGGGTGCCGGGGGCGTGATGGTGGTGGATGTAGCGGGTCTTGGTGCCGCTGCCGATCCGGACGGCGGTGCCCTCGTCGGTCCATTCCTTGAGCCAGCCGACGACGGTCTGCCGACTCGTGCCGTGGGTGTCCGCGAGGGCGCGGGCGATGGCTGAGGCACCGGTTCCCTCGCGTCCGGCGGCCAGGAGGACGGCGAGCGCGGCGGCGCGGGCTTCGCCGCCCGGTTCGTTCCGGAACGCCGACAGGTTCAGGCCGGTGCTCCGCTCGGGTTCGGGTCCGGCCGGTGTGCCGGGTTCGGGGGTGGTGCCGAACCGGGCGTCGATCTGGTCCATGAACGCCCGCACCGCCGCGTCCTCATCCGCCCCGGCCGGGGCCGCGGGCGGCTTTCCGGTGCGGTGCGCGGACAGGTTCAGCCCGCCCGCCTGGGGTGCCGCCGTGGCTGGGGTGGGGCGGGTGGTGGCCGGGGCGGTGGTGTCGCGCATCCATGCGGTGCGGTCGGGGTCCCAGCGGTTGGTGTAGGCGTCTCCGGCGGCGGTGGCGGAGACGTCGTCGAGCTGGGGGTGGCGGTCGCTGGTGGCGTGGACGATGTCGGTGATCTGGTTGGGCAGGATCCGCCAGGACTTGAACAGCCCGCCCGTGGACTCGGGGGTGCCGAGGAATCCGGCGCCCTTGTAGGGGGCCTGGTCCACGCGCAGGCCCCGGGTGCCGGGGAACAGCTTGGACAGGTCCATGCCCTCGGTCTCGCCGCCGGTCAGCGCGACGCGGACCTTGGCTTCCCGCCGGATCATCAGGTTCCCGAGGACGGAGCCGGTGGCGCCGAGAGCGGTGAGAACGGTGCGGGCGCCCATCGCGCGGGCGATCCGGATGACCTCCAGGATCTTCTCCCCGAGCTTGCGCAGCTCCCGGTCGGTGCTGGCGAGGATCTCCGCGCCCTCGTCGATCACGAGCATGATCTGAGGGATCTGCGGGCTGACGGGGAGCAGGTCGGTGTTCGCCCTGGCCATGAGGTCCTGGTAGGCGGTCTTGCGGTGCTTGGCGATCCGCACGGCCGCGTCCAGCATGGCCGTGGCCTCTTCCGGGGAGGAGGCGAGCCAGTCGACACCGGGCCGGACCCCGTCGGCGGGGGTGCCGTCGGGGTGGAACGCGGGGCGGACCCACGGCAGCCCGGCGCTCCCGGCGTTGAGGTCGATCACCCAGGTGAGGACGTCGGTGGCGCGGGCGAAGCCCGCGAGGACCGTGTGGACCATGTTCGTCTTGCCCGACCCGGTCGGCCCGACGACGAGCGCGCACTGCTCGCGCAGGTAGACGCGGACCGGGTCGGCGTTGGTGCGGAGCCCCCAGGGCAGTCCGGTGTGGAGGGACAGGGGGCTGTAGTCGGTGGGGTAGGCGACCTCTTCGGCCAGCACGTTGACGGTGGTGACGTCGATGAGGACCCGGCCCTGGTCGATGCCGGGAGAGGCGGTGGCGGTGCAGCCGTGCGGCAGCCGCGCGTCGGCGGACAGACGCGGCGCATGCTGCGCGACCTTGCCGTACGTCACCCCACCCGGGGGGAGCTCGGCGTCGATGGTGAACCCTGTTCCCGTCGGCCACATCTCGACGGCGAGGACGCGCAGGGTGATCCCGCACACCCGCTGGACCCGCTCCACCCACTCCGCGGCGATCGCCCGCCGCTCGGCGGACAGTTCGCGGGAGACCTGCCGGTGCGCGGCGTCGAGAGCTTCGAGTTCGCGGGCTTCCTCGTGGAGGAGGGTGGAGCGGGCGGCGGCGCCGATGCCGACGCCGAGGGTGGCCAGCGATCCGAGGGCGGCCCAGGTCAGGGGCCCGGTGGTCATGGCCCATGCGGTCCACCCGGCGCCGGTGAGCCAGGACGCGGCCCGCATGCCGGTGGTGCGGGCGGAGAGCCGGTCGCGGAGGCTGGTGACGGTGTGGCCGACGGCTCCGGCGGCACCGACGGCCAGCGCCCACGCGGGGGGCATGCCGGTCGCGGCGCCGGTGGTGGCGACGGCGAGGGCTCCGGTGGTGGCGGACAGGGCGCCGGTCACGGGTCCGTGACCGGCCGCCCAGTCCCACACCGGCCCCTTGGAGGCGGCGGTGTTGGCAGCCATGTCAGACGTTCCAGCCCTTCTCCGCCTCGGGCCCGTTGCGCGGGTCCTCGTGCCGGGCGATGTCCTGCTCGTGTGCCTGCCGGAACAGCGGCCCCAGGTCCTCCGCGACCGCCACCGCGCTCATCAGGGAACCGAAGATCGCGTCGAACCCGTCCGCGACCTCCTTCTCCAGCGGGAACTCGCTGTCGGCGCGCTCCGCGAGGATCCGCATCACGCTCGCCACCGACGTCAGCGCGGCGGGCAGACCCTCGACCATCGCCAGGATCTCCATCGCCGACCCCGGGTCGTACTGCTGCGCGGCCGCCTCCATCTCCGCCGCCGACTCCTCGAACCTGAACCCGGAACTCTCCATACCGCTGTCTCCTCCGGTTGTGGGGACAGGACCCTGCGGACGCTCCGCCTGGTCCCCGACCTCGTCGTCCTCGTCGTTCTCCGTACGGGCCGCCTCGTCCCGGGCGGCCCGCTCCTCCCACGCGGTGCGCAGCAGAGCCGCGTAGAGCCGTCGGCCGGGGTACTGGAGCCACTCCCAGCCCAGCCGACGTCCGAGCGGGGTGGTCAGCAGACCGACCACCCCGAGCGCGGCGGCCAGCACCGCAGCCAGCAGCCGCCGCCCCTGGAACCGCCACGCCGACCGCCGCAACGCAGACCGCATCTGCTTCTGCGCGGCCGCCGACCGCAGCGCCGCCCGCTTGTCCTCCACCTGTTTGGCCGCCCGGCGGTCGCGGCCCGCCCGCCCGCGCTCCACCAGACCGGCCTTCACCGCACCGGTCCGGGTCAGCCCACCCACCACACCCCGACCGGCCCCGCCCCTCCCCCTGGACCGGGAGGACGAGGACAGGCCGGGGGTGGTGGGCTGGTGGCCGGGGCCAGCGACGGACGCCGAACCCACCGACCGGCCCGACCGGGCCGCCTTGGCGAGGGTTTTGGCGTTCCGGCGGGCGTCCGCGATCTCACGGCGGGCCCGGACCGTCTCCGCCCGCCGCTCCGCCCGCGAACCCGCCCCGGCCCGCCGCCCCGCACGCGCCTCCCGGACCCGCGACAACGCACCAGTCCCGGACCCCGGACCAGAAACCCCGGCCCGCGCTCCACGCCCGGGACGCGAAGCCAGCCCGCCAGTGGCCGGCCGACCGCCCCGGTTGAAGACACCACCCCCGCCGCTCCGGGCGGACCGGGACAGCCCGCCAGCAGCGGAGGACTTCGTCAGACCGGCAGACCGGCGCGGGGAAGGCAGGCGCCCAGCACCAGCCCCCCGACCGCCCGTCCCGGCCCCGGCCTTGGCCGCCGTCCCCCCGGCGCGGGTCCCAGACCCCCCGGACGACCGGGAGGACGTCGGCGCGGGGGTGGCCTTGCGGGCAGCGCGGCGACGGCGGGCGGTCACTGCCGCGCCGACGGCCACCATTCCGGTCGCGGCAGCCGCGAACCCCACCGGACCACCCGCCAGCGCCGCCGCAGCCAGCGACGCGGCCGTCGTGTTCGTCCCCGCCAACGCCAGCGGAACCACCGGCCACCCACCCGCCGTATGCCCCACACCAGCACCAGCGGACTCGGCCGCTCCCGCAGAAGGCAGCACAGGCTCAGGCACGGCCGGGTCCGGGGCCGGGAGATCAGAACTGACCACCGGAGTGATCGTCGTGTCAGACATGCCAGGAACTCCCTTCAGCACAAAGACGGGTGTCGGCGCAGGTCACGCAGGTGCCGAGCGAGGTGGCGATGACGTATCCGGCGTCCCGCCCGCAGGCGGGGCAGGTGCGGCGGGCCCGCATCGCGGCGGCCAGCGCCGCCCGGCGGCCCGGCGTCATCGGACGCACCGGGCGGGCCAGGTCGATCCGGTAGAGGTAGGCCACCAACGGCCCCCGACCACGGCGGCGGGGGCGCTGGAGTTCCGCGGCGACGTCCTGCCCGCCGGGGCGGAGCCCGGCGGCGCGGAGCTGGCGGCGGGTCGCGAGTCCGTCCGGGGCGAGGCGCCAGCGGTAGACGGGGAGGGCGGTCACCGGGCGATCGCGAGCGGGGCGCCGCCCGTGCCCGGGTCGCGGTGCTCGGCGTAGCGGCCGGAGACCCACCCGACCGACCAGCCGCACAGCTCCGCAGCGGTCCGGACCGCCAGGCCCTCGGCATACGCAGCGGCGACAATCCGACGGGCGTGCTCCTCGGGCTGCTTCTCGGTCACCGGCCCACCGGACAGCAGCGCGGCCCGCTCCCGCGCCTCCCGCTCCTGGTGTTCACGGGCCCGCTCCGCCTGTTCACGAACCTGGGCGGCGTGTTCACGGGCCGCCCGTTCGGCCTCTTCCTCGGCCTCGCGGCGGGCAGCGGCCTCCCGTTCCAGGCGCTCGGCGGTCCGGCGCTGTTCAGCCTCTCGCGCCCGGTGTTCACGCTCCCGCTCCACCTGTTCACGAACCTGGGCGGCATGTTCACGGGCCTCCCGCTCCGCCCGCTCCCGGGCCTCCCGCTCGGCACGCTCGGCGGCGCGGGCGGCGTGTTCACGGTCGGTCTGTTCGCGGGCGAGGCGGGCCTCGTGCTCGCGCTGTTCACGGGCGAGCGCGGCGGTGTGTTCGCGTTCCTCGCGGGCCCGGCGGTCGGCGGCCTCCCGCCGCTCCAATCCGGCCCGCTCCCGCGCCTCCCGCTCACCCCGGGCCCGCTCGCGTTCGGCCCGCTCCTCGGCGTTCAGGCGGGTCACGGCGGCGGCGATCGCCCGCCGGTAGGAGAGGCTGGTCTCCGCGGTCACGATCAGCAGCATGGGCGCCACCGCGTGGACAGCCACCCCCACCAGGTCGCCTTTCAGAGCGGAGTCGGCGATGTTGAGGGCGAGGGTCATGAGGCCGGTCATCCACCGCAGCACCACCGGCCACCGGCCACCGTCCGCGCCCAACCGGGCCAGGACGTCATCTAGCTTCACCACGATGACCACCGCCGCGTCCACCACGACCGGCAGGATCGGCGCGGTCCAGTCCCACTCGTCAGCCGTGTGCGCGGCCATCAACGGGGTCACGGTCAGAACGGAGTAGAGCATCGCCCCACCCACGATCATCCACGTCCCCACCGACAACGCACGCTCCGCTGAACGAATCTGGGCAGTGTTCATCCAGCACCACCCCCCGCCCCCGGGATGCCTGCCGCGAGAGCGACGAGGACCCCGCCGACGGCGGCCAGGTGAACCGCCCGCCGCAACCGCAGCGACTTCGCCCACGCGATCCGCGACAGCGCGGCCAGGTCCTGAACACGCTGGTCGACGCTGAGGTAGGCGCGGAGCTGGGCCGGGTTGAGGCGGGCCCAGCACGGAAACCCGCTCACCGCCGCCCGGGGCAGCACCGGGCGGACCACCCACAGCGCCAGCAGCGCGGACGCGAGCAGGCACCCGACCCCCACCGTCTCCATCACCACGGCCACCACCGGCAGCCCGCCCCGGCCCGTGCTGGTGGACAGGCCCACCAGCACGCCGGAGAACCCCAGCAGCAACGACGCCTTGGTGTCGGTGCGGGCGATCTCCGCCCGCACCTCCAGCAGCCCGTCCGACAGGGCCGCGTCCACACGGCTCGGGGTCGACGTCATGCGGCGGCCCCCGTCCCGGCGGTGTTCTGCCCGGTGCGCCATGCGGTCGCCTCGGCGTCGGGCAGGATGCGGCTGGCGATCAGGTGCACACGATGCCCGTGGACCGTCGCGTCAGCGGTGACGTACTCGAAGACGCGGCAACCGAACGTCGGCTCCACAAGCGTCCGGACGGACGCGCCCCCCTCGGTGAGGGCCAGGGACCAGGCACGGACCGCGTCCGCGTCCGGCAGCCTCAGCCGCACCTCGAACCCGCCCGACCGGTCGATGATCACCGTCGACACCGGCAGCCCCGGGTGCCTCGACAGCACACCCCGCGCCACCCCGGCCGCAGCCGCGAACGCGTGCTCGTCGGCCTCGATCTGCTCCAGCAGACGCGACGCAATCCCGCTCACGCCGCACCCCCGAACCCAGCCGTCCGGTGGGCGAGCGCGGCGCGGGCGGCGAGCACCCGGCGCCGGGCCCGCCGCTCACGCCGCACCGACCACTCAGACACCGGACGGTCCAGCCCCGCGATCTCCACGTCGAGCAACTCCAGCTCCGCCGAGATCAGCGGACCCTCCACCTCGATCGCGTCCAGCTCTACGTCCGACGGCTCACCGTCGAACGCCAGCCCCGCACTAGACACGGGGAGGATGATGGGTTTCATGGGTCGTTGTCTCCTTCGCAGTGGGACGGCCCGAAAGCGGCCCCGGTGCTCGAACACCGGGGCCGCACGGTCGAACAGGTCTTCCGGTTACTCGCTGACGGCTGTCACCAGTCGCCAAAGGTGCAGACGACGGAGCAGCCCGACACACGGCAGTCGTGGGCCCGGACCTCCCGAGCGCGCCGTGCGCCTTCGTCCGCGCGGCTGTTATGCCAGCGCACGGGCGCGGCCCCAGCGGTCAGCTCCTCACAGCGCGGGCAGCCCTCGACACGGCGACCAAAGTTCGGCCCGTGCGTGTGTTTCGTGGTCATGAACGCTCCTCCAAAAGAGGGACCACCGCCCTCGACCGCGAAGCGGCGTGGCGGGCCGCAGACAGCGGCCAGGTCGTAGGCATGGGCCGGGTTCTCCCGACTCCCCGCACCCCCGCCCGTACGACCACCGCACGGAGTGCGGCGCCGGACGGGCGGGAGAGGCAGTCGGCCGCGACGTCAAGACCGCCGCGAAACCAAGAAGAGAAGGACCGGGAAACGGATCAGGGCGCTCGCCCGCCGGTCCATCACGGCGGCGCCCAACGATGTCTTCGGTACACCGGACCCCCTGGGGTCGAAGGAACAAGGACTGCTGCAAGGGGGACCTCGTCCCCACCCTCCGGCCGTTGCTCGCGGTCACCGGGCCACCTCGCCAGTCGGGCCGAAACCCTGTTCCACCTGGCCTTTAGCGGGATTGCAGCGTCCCCGCCCTCAGCGTTGAAGCAGCCCAAAGAAGGCCCCTCCATCGCCTTCGTTTCTCGTTCCGGCGACATGCTCAACATAGGCAACCTGCTCAAGCAGGTCAAGAGAGTCGAGCAACCCGGGATTGTTGGACATGTGCCCTAGCATGGAGTCATGAGCCTCGACCCTGACGACCCGCGCCCCCCGTATCAGCAGGTCAGCAGCGTTCTGCGCGCCGCGATCCTCACCCGGAAAGAAGGCTTCGTGCCGGGGGACAAGCTCCCGTCCGGACCCGAACTCGCGCGGCGCTACAGCGTGGCGCGCGGCACCATCGACAAGGCCCTCGACCTTCTGCGAGGCGAAGGGCTGATCGTCACGCGCCAGGGCAGTGGCAGCTTCGTACGGGAGCGCACCGAGCGGCCCGTAGGGCTCCGCCCACACCTCGAAGCTGCCTTCGAGGAGTCCGCCGTCACGATCGACTTCGCCGGGTTCTCCAGCGAGACGCTGCACAGCGCCTTGCAGGAACCACTGGACAAGGTCCGGTCCGGACGGCTGGCGCCGGAGTCCATCACGGTTCGCCTGCTGCTGCCGGACGCCACGGCGCCCATGGGCATCCCCGCCACCGTGGACGGTCTGCGCGACGAAGAGGCATTGCGCAAGCGGGCCCACAACATCGGGGTCACCCACGCGGGCGGCATCAAGCACTCCGTCGAGGTGCTGGCCGACTACGGCCTGGTGAAGTCGGCCCGGGTCGAGGTCCGGGTGCACCGCGCGTCCAGCCTCTTCAAGCTCTACATCCTGAACGGGCGGGAAGCGTTCTTCGGTTTCTACCCGCTCCGGGAGCGGACCCTCACCTACGAGGGGGAGCCGTACTCCTTCTTCGACGTCACGGGGAAGGACACCACGCTGTTCAACCACTCGTCCGGACCCGACGACGCCTCCATCGGGTCGCAGTACGTCCAGCAGGCCCAACGCTGGTTCAACAGCGTGTGGGACACCATCGCCTACGACCGGGAGGCTCAGGCATGACGGCGTTGGCAGAGGTGCTCCGGCCCGCCCGGCACGTTCTCCTCGACTTCGACGGCCCGGTGTGTTCGGTCTTCGCCGGGCTGCCCGCGCCGGAGGTCGCCCGGCTCCTCCACGGCGCGCTGGCCAAGGAAGCCGAGGACCTCCCCGCAGAGTGGGGAACCGAGTCCGACCCCTTCGTCCTGCTCCACTCTGTCGCTGACGAGCGGTCGGCGTTGACGTCGCTGGCCGACGGGTACCTGGGCCAGCTCGAAGAAGAGGCGGTCAGGGTCGCTCGCCCCACACCGGGCGCGGAAGAGCTGCTCCAGGCGTGCCGGGAAACCGGCCGCGCCGTGTGGATCGTCAGCAACAACGCGGGGGCGGCCATCACGGAGTACCTCTCCACGCACCGGCTGGACCGGCTCGTGGCCGGGGTGTTCGGCCGGGTGCCCGGCGCCCCGTCCTTGATGAAGCCGAACCCGCGGTTGCTCCACGACGCCATCCGGGCGGCGGGTGCGACCGCCGCCGAGTGCGTGTTCATCGGGGACGCCGCACGGGACGTCGAGGCCGGGACGGCGGCGGGCATGCCCACCATCGGATACGCCAACAAGCCGCACAAGCCAGCGAAGCTGGCCGCTGCCGGGGCCGTCGTGGTGACGGAGTCGATGACGGCTCTCGCCCACGCCGTACGGGCCGCCGGACGTCCTGACGGGGGGCCAAACAGGGGGCCAAACGCCGTGGCCCCGTAGGGACGGCTCCGGACGTCAGTGGACTCCCGTGGAGGGAGCCGAGCAGGGCGGAACACCCGGTCCAAGGCCAGACCGGGCGGTAATCGCGTTCGGGACGAAGAGGTCGTGGGTTCAAATCCCGCCACCCCGACAGCTGAAACACCAGGTCAGGGGCCTGATCCGCGAGAGTGGGTCGGGCCCCTGAGTGGTTTCCGGGAACTCTCGACGGAGAGAGCCGCACGGCTGGAAGATGTCGTCCAGCCCGCGTGGCGGGGGTGTGCCGTCTGGCGGAACACCAGTGAGCCGGTGATGTGGCGGGTCGGCGAGGCCGATCTCCTCATGTGTCTGGAGGACTTGTGCGACGTGGCGAAGTCTGGTGGGTGCAGTTCGACGAGCGGAGGCTGGTCGTCCTGCTGTCGGGAGACGACACGTCCGGGATCCGGGTGATGCAGGTCGTCCCTCCCGCGGGGGTCGACCTCAGCGGTCTGGGCATCGAAGTGACGGTCGGGGCCGATGAAGGGCTGCCGTTCGAGGGCGTGTTGCGGCTCGCGGTCCCGCGTCCGGGCTTCACGCCGTGCACCTGGCTGACCACCGTGCCCCGGGATGACCTGATAGAGCGGGCGGCCGTCCTGTCCGCCGCGAAGCTCGGCGAGATCGACGACGCCCTCCGGCTCGGTGGACTCGGGTAGACGGGGAAGGAGCCGACGTCCGCGACGGCGTGGGCGGTCCCGGGCGGGAGGATCGAGACACCTGCCTCGGCGCCTCTCACCACCGGGATCACGGTCTATGGCCGGAGTACCGGACAGCGGTTCCAGGGATCGTCGCGAGGAGCTGGCCCGGGGCGGCCGGTGCCCCCACGTCTGGCGGGGTGCTCAATGCGGCGGGGCGCGTCGGCCTCGGTTTCCGGTGGTGCGGCGCCATCCGCGCGGAGTCCCCCGCCGACGTCCTGGCGGGCGAGGGGTGCGCTTCGTGGGAGGCGCCGCCGCTCCCGGAAGCCGACTGGTGGTGGAGGAGCTCCGGGGCCTGCTCGGGGGGTGAGAGCGGAGGGGGCACGGGCCGCGTCCGGGGGCTGAGAGCGGCTTCGGTGCGGAGGCGCGCTCGGGGCCGCCGGGACTCTCTCGTACCGGCGCTCCTCCGGCAAGTAGCCTTCCGGGGGAAGAGGGTGAGGGAAGGTTGCCGAGCGACCAGAAGGCTGCTAACAGTCGAGCCGGAGAGCCGGAGAGCCGGAGAGCCGGAGAGCCGGAGAGCCGGAGAGCCGGAGAGCCGGAGAGCCGGAGAGCCGGAGAGCCGGAGAGCCGGAGAGCCGGAGAGCCGGAGAGCCGGAGAGCCGGAGAGCCGGAGACCGTTGGGCGGGTTGGGGGCGGTGCCGCCTTCGGGCGGAGGTGCGCGATGGAGGGCGACGGGCGCGTTCTCGTTCCCGTGGGGACCGGGGCCGCGCGGTGGCGGACCTTCGGCGGCGAGCGCGTCGTGGTGGTCGCCGCGCGGACGGTGACCTCGTTGGTGCGGGTGCTGGACGTGGTGCCCGGGATCGTGCGGGACGATCCGCGGATCACCGTGGTGTTCGCGTACGACCCGACGTCCGCCTTCAACGACGGTGTGCTCGATCTGCTCCGGTCGCTGGGCTGCCGTACGCTTCCGTGGCCCCAACTCGCCGAGATCGCGCCCGATCTGCTGATCTCCGCCTCCGAGAACGTCACGGTGCCGCCCGGTGACTATCCGGTGGTGGTGCTGCCGCACGGGATCGGGTTCCAGAAGTGGGTCCCCGACTCCGCCGGACCCGGCACCCGGCTCTCCGGGCTGGTCCACGACGATCTGCTGACGGCGCGGCGCGCCTGGCTCGCGGTGTCCCACCCCGACCAGGAAGCCCAGTTGGCGGCCGCCCACCCCGGCACGGTCGGACGGACGGTGCTCATCGGCGACCCCTGTCTGGACCGGATCGCGGCGAGCGTCCGATGGCGGGAGCGCTACCGCGCGGCCCTCGGCGTGGCGCCCGGTCAGCGGCTGGTGCTGGTGACCTCGACCTGGGGCGGGGAGTCACTGGCCGGAACGTGGCCGGGGCTTCCGGCGGAGCTGCTGGCGCGGCTTCCGGCCGACGAGTTCCGGGTGGCGCTGGTGCTGCACCCGAACGTCTGGTCCGGTCATGGGGCCTGGCAGGTCCGGGTCATGCAGCACAGCGCCCTGGAGGCCGGTCTGATCGCCGTCGACCCCACGGACGGCTGGCAGCAGGCGCTGGTCGCCTCGGACCTGGTGATCGGGGACCACGGGTCCGTGACCCTGTACGGGGCGGCGCTCGGACGGCCCGTCGCGCTCGGGGCGTTCGGGTCGGAGGCGGTTCCCGGGACGGCCGGACACGCGCTCCGCTCGGCGGCGGAGCGGCTGACGCCGGACCGGCCGCTGCGGCCGTGGTTGGAGGAGGTCATGGCCGGTCACCGGGCGGACCGGTTCGCCGGGGTCCGCGCGGCCGCCTTCGCGGAGCCCGGTCAGGCCCTGCCGAGGCTGCGGGAACTGGTCTACCGCCTGCTGGAGCTCCCCGTCCCGGCCGGGCGGCCGGAGCGCGGGCCGCGCGCCTTCCCCGTCCCCGTTCCGGACACCGCCCGGGCGCGGTCGCTGATGGTGCGCACCTCCGTCGTCCGGGACTCCGGGGACGGGCTCCGGGTGGACGTCGACCGGTTCCCCGCCGCCCTGGTCGGGGAGGAGGCCGAGAGCGGGACGGTGTTCTGGCACCTGGCCTGCGACGTCGACGAGCCGGACACCCGGCTCACCGAGAGCGCCGCCGTCGTGTGCTCGACGTCGGAGGTCCTGCCGCCCGAAGCCGGACGGCGACGGGTGACGTCCCTCCTGGCCGATTTCCCCGGGGCGCGGATCGCCGCGCTGCCCGGGGAGGACGGTTGCGTCGTCGGCACGCGCGACGGACGGTTCACGCGCGTCGGCGCCGTGGAGGGGCCGCACCCCGATCCCGGTACGGCCGCGGCGGCGGTCTACGCGCGGCTGCGCCTCGGTCTGCCGCTGGACCGCGCCACGGTGGTGCTGGCGCACGGCGCGCTGCGGCGGACGCTGCTGCTGCGTCCGCTGCCGCCGTCCGGCGGTCAGCCGGTGGTGAGCCGGGCCAGGACCACGGCCGCCCGGGGGCTGCCGCCCTCCTCGTAGACCGCGAGGGCGCGCCGCAGACTGCTCCGTACCGCCTCGGGGTCGTCCAGCAGGTCCGCCAGGTCTTCCAGGGCCTGGGCCTCGTAGTGGGACGCCCCGACCCGGCGCAGTTCCCCGACGGCCCTGGTCAGGGCCGCCACGGCCGCCTCGTCCGCGCCGGTCCGGGCCAGCACCCGGCCGGTGTCGGCGAGGGCCCGGGCCGCCATCCGCTCGTCGCCCAGGGAGCGGAACGCCTCCCCGGCCCGGGCGAGGGCGGTGAGCGCCGTGGCGTGGTCGCCGGTCGCGCTCTGCGCACGGCCCAGGAAGTAACGGGCCAGGGTCTCGCCGCGTCCCTCCTCCGGCTCGCCGCGCCCTTGCCGGGCCTCGGTGTTGAGCGCGAGCGAGGTGCGGTACGCGTCCACCGCGCGGGCCGGGTCGCGCGGGTCCCAGTACCGGCCGAGGAACTCCTGGACCGACGCCTGGAGTTCCACGTGCCCCGATTCCACGGCGAGCCGTTCGGCGGTGGCCAGCTGTTCCCCCGCCCGCTCGTCCTGTCCCAGGTCGAGCAGCGGACGGGACAGCAGGCTGCGCAGCCGGGCCTCGGCGGCCGGGTTCCCGTCGCGCCGGGCCGCCTCCGCGCCGAGTTCCAGGGACTCGCGCCAGTCCGCGAGGTGCCGGTGGTGGAGGAAGAGGACCGTGAACGCCTCGGCGATCTCCCACACCTGACGGTCGAGGCCGAAGCCGGACGCGGCCCGGAGCACGGCGAGGACGTTGGCCCGTTCGGCCTCCAGCCAGTCGATCGCCGCCCGGCCGGGGTCGGCGGCGTCGGCGAACGGTCCCGGGGCGGTGACGGTGTCCGGGCCCGTCATGCCGTCTTGGCCGGTGTCGGTGCCGGTGTCGGTGTCGGTGCCGGTGTCGGTGCCATTGCCGGTGCTCTGCGTGGTGTCGGTGCCTGGGCCGGTGCCCGTGACCAGGCCGGACGGTGTGACCGGCGGATCCGTCGGGTGGCCGTCCGGGCGGGCGATCCGGAGGCGGTCGGCCCGGACCGCGAGGTCCGCCGCGGCGGTCAGCGCGCGGTAGTGGTCGGTCACCCGGCGGACCGTCTCCCGTTCCGCGCCGGGCGCTTCGAGGGCGCGGGCGGTGTCCCTGGCGTGCAGCCGGACCAGGTCGTGCAGGGCGTATCTGCGGTCGTCGCGCACCGAAAGCAGACTGGCCGCCTCCAGTACGTCCAGCGCTTCCCGCGCCTGGTCCACCGTCCGCAGCCCGGCGGCGGCCGCGGCGACGGCGGCGCCGAAGCTGGGGACGGGCAGCCGGCCGAGGGCCCGGTACATCCGGGCGGCCTCCTCGGGGAGGTCCCGGTAGGTCACTTCAAGGGTCGCGGACACGGTGCGCTCCTCGTGGGCTGAGGACACGGTGATACGGCTGAGGCGGCTCTGTTCGTCGGAGAGTTCGGCGACCAGCGCGCCGATCGTGAGGCGACGGTGGGTCAGCAGCCGGGCGGCGCAGATCCGCAGGGCGAGCGGCAGTCCGCCGCAGAGTTCCGCCAGCCGGGCCGCGGCCTCCGGTTCGTCCCCGGTCCGGGTGGGGCCGCACAGGGCCGACAGCAGTTCCAGGGCGCTGTCGGCGTCGAGGACGTCGAGCGGGAGCAGGGACGCCCCGTCGAGGACGAGTTCACCCAGGCGCCAGGTGCTGGTCGCCAGCACCGCGCTGCCCGGCCCCTGCGGCAGCAGGGCGGTGACCTGGGCGGGGCGCGTCACGTCGTCCAGCACCACCAGCATCCGGTGCCCGGCGGACAGGTCGCGGTAGAGGGCGGTGCGGTCCGCGAGCCCCGCGGGGAGGTACTGGTCCCGCACGCCCAGGGCGCGCAGACAGATCGCGAGCGCTTCGGAGACGTCCCCGCCGGTGCCCGCGCGCAGTGCCGCGAAGTCGACGAAGATCTGTCCGCCGGGGAAGCGCGGACGGTTGTCGTGGGCCCATCGGCAGGCGGCGGCCGTCTTGCCGATGCCGGGGAGTCCGCTGAAGACGCCGATCGGGCAGGCCGCCCCGGAGCCGCCGGGGCCGTCCGGACCGCCTTGGCCGTCGGGCGCGAGTAAGCCGTCCAGTTCGGCCAGTACCCGCTGGCGGTTGACGAAGCCGCGCGGCGGGCGCGGGACCTGGTCGGGGCGCCGGTTCGCCGGGGTTTCCCGGCCCTCGTGGTAGTTGAAGGTGATGCCGCCGTGGACGACACCGGCCTGGACCAGCTGGCCTTCGACGTCGCCCGACAGACTGTTCGCGATCCCTTCCGCCGCCGGGCGTTCCGCACCGCCGCGCCCGCTCATGGACCACCGCCTCCCGGGATCTCCAGACCGTGATCACGGTACTGGATCCGGTTCGGGGAAGGGCGTGTTCCGCCTCCGGGGGCCGTCGGGTCCCCGGAGTGGAGCCGTCGGAAGCGGGCCGTCGCCGGGGCGGTGCGCGGCGGGTTTCCGGGCACCGCCCCGGGGAGCCCGGTACGAGCGGGCGAGCGGGCCTAGGGTGGAGTCCTCCGACACCGAGCGAGGGAGTCCCGGCATGGACCCGATCACCGCGGCGGTGCTCGCCGCCCTGGCAGGCGGCATCAGCGGGGAAGCCGGGCGTCAGGCGTGGCAGGGGCTCAGCACGTTGGTGCGGCGGCCGTTCGGACGGGCCGGGGCCCGGGACGAGGTCGCGGACGGAGACGGTGCCGGGGGCGGAGACGGTGCCGGGGGCGGGGTGGCGGAAGGGGCCGGAGGGCGGGACGGGGGCCTGGACGGGGGCGGAACGCCTTCGGTCAGTTCCGGTGAGCGGGAGGCCGCCGCGCTGGAGGCCGATCCCGCCGACCCCGCGCACGCGCAGGCCCTGGCCACCGCCCTGGGCGTACGGGCCGCCCTGGACGGGGAGTTCCGCGCGCTGCTCGACGAGTGGTGGCGGCGGACGCGGGACGAGCTGCCGCGCGGCGACACCGTCGAGAACAGCGTCACCGGCGACGTCCGGGGCGGGACGGTGCTCCAGGGCCGCGACTTCACCGGCCCCATCACCTTCACCACGTCCCGCCCCGACAGCGCCGGTTCCGGTTCCGGTTCCGAAGGGAACTGAGAGTCCGTCGGCACGTCGTCGGCCGTTCGGCACGTCGTCAACCGTTCAGGGCCTTCGTGCGCTCTCCCTCCGCGCCCGGTTGCTTTCGCTGGCTTTCGTCAGCCTTCGGCGAGCGGGCGCGAAGTGGCCGAATCAGCCTTAAGGGGGCTTCTGACGCGAGGGTCGGCAGATTACCGTTCGGTACGTCGCGTGACGGCCGTTCCGGGGGTGCCACCCCGTCGGCGCGCGGCCGCGGGGCGGTCGTCACGGGAGTCCGAACGCCGTCTGCGAAGGGAACCCTCCGTGACCTCAGCGAGGTCGACCCGGGCGCGCCGTACCGCGCGCCGGGCCACCGCCGTCACCGTCACCGTCCTGACCGCCGCCGTCTTCTCCGCCACCCTCACCGGGTTCACCGCTCCGGCCCCGGAGCCGAGCCTGCCCGTGGAGACCACCGAGGCCGCCGAGGCCGCCCGGGCCGCCGCCCACCCGGCCACCGCCGCCACCGCCGCCGACCGCGCCGCTGCCGGACGCGCGCCGCGCCCCGCGCCCGGCAGCGGTCGGCTGCTGAAGGCGGTGGACCTGCCCGCCGAGGCCCGGCCGCACGGTGGGCCGGGCAAGAGCGTCGAGTACGCGTCCACCGGCGCGCACGGGGGTCGGGTGACCGTTTCCGGACTGGTCTTCGCCCCCGCCGGGAAGCCTCCGAAGGGCGGCTGGCCGGTGGTCTCGCTCGCGCACGGCACCGTGGGCAGCGCGGACGTGTGCGCTCCGAGCCGGGTGGAAGCCCTGACGTTCGGCCGTGATCCCGAGGTGCGGGGCTGGCTGGACCGGGGGGTCGCGGTCGTGGCCACCGACTACGAGGGGCTCGGCACGTCCGGTCCGCACCCCTATCTGCACGGCCGCAGCGCGGCGTACGGCACGATCGACATCGTGCGCGCGGCCCGTCAGGCACGGATCGGGACCTCGGGCCGCTGGGTGGCCTCCGGCCAGTCGCAGGGTGGCCACGCGGCGATCAACGCGGCGCTGTACGCCACCCGTTACGCCCCGGAACTCGACTTCCGGGGTGCCGCCGCCACCGCCCCGCCGACCACGATGACCCGGCTCGTCCTCGACCGCTCGGACTCGACCTCGGACGAACGGGCCGCGCGCACCTCGCTGTACCCCCTGATCACCGAGGGGCTGCGGGCGATCGACCCGGGGCTGGACTTCGACCACCTGTACTCCGAGCGGGGCCGGGAGTTGATCCCGACGGCCCGCACCAAGTGCTCCCTGGATGTGTTCCTCCAGGTCAGGCAGTCGGGACTGGGCGACAGCACGGTGTGGAAGCAACGCCCCGAGACCGAACCCGCGTTGCTGAACGCGCTGCGGAGGCACGTCGACACCCCGGTCGCCCGGCTGGACCGTCCGCTCTTCATCGGACAGGGCGCGCGGGACGAGATCGTGCAGGCGGGCGTCACCTCCGACTACGCGGAGGACCTCCGGCGGGCCGGGTCGGACGTGACCTACCGGGAGTATCCGACGGCCGGTCACATGACCGTTCCCGTGGTCGCGGCCGCCGACCTCACGGCGTGGGTCGAGCGGCGGCTCGGACTGCGCTGAGAGACTCTCGTCGGGCGGGCCTCCGGAGGTTCGGAGGCCCTCCCTGGAGTGGCTGACCGGTGGGCGCGGAGCGTCTCCGCCCCCGCCGGTCGCGCCTCATCGGGGTCGGCGACGGGCCGTCCGGGTCACCTCGCCCACACGGGGGGTGCGAAGGGGCCGGTCGGGGCGACCGCGACCGGTGTGAAGACGGTCTTCCCCGGCGCCACCTGGCCGACCAGGCCCAGCGAGCCGCCGGGGAGGCGCAGGTCGATGACGAACTGAGTGCCCTTGCCCCACCGCTTCACCCCGTGCAGGACCTTGTCGTAGTAGCCGTCCTGGTTCAGGACCTGTCGGACCCGGGCGGGCGTCAACCGCTTCACGGGCTTGAGGGCCCGGGCGATCCGGGCGGCGTGCAGGGGAGCCTCGCACCGCTCCACGACGTTCAGCGACGGCTTCCCCGGGGCGGGACGGGTGTCCGGGAGGCCGATTCCCTCGGGGGCCTTGGGCGCGGTCGTGGGCGCGGTGCGCGGCGCCTTCGTCGTCGGCGCCTTCGTCGTCGGTGTCTTCGTGGCGGTCGGACGGTCCGGCTGGGGCCAGGAACACGGCTGGCCCACCCAGTGGATCAGATAGAGGAATTCCAGGTAGGGGTTGGGAAGGGTCGGGACGGAGGACGGCACGGTGCTGGGGTCGCGGATCAGGAGCCTCGGGTCGACGGGGACGGTCGCGGTGGTGCGGGTGGTGTCCTTCCGCGCGGTGTCGGCATGGGCCGCCCCGGCGCCGAGGGCGGTCAGCGCCAGCGAGGCGACGACCGTCGCCGTGACGGCGCGCCGGGGGCCGCGAGCCGTGCGGCGGGAACGGTGGGTGGCGGGTGTGGCATGTGTCATGGGCACAGTTTTCGATCCGGGGCGGCGGACGGCATGAGTGCGGATACTCAGACGGGCCCGGGGGACGGGCGGGTTCCCGCCATCCCCGGCCAGCCGCTTCCACCGCTTCCGCCGCCCCGCCGTTCGCGGGGCTTGCGCCGCTACCGGCGATTGCGCCGTTCCCGGCGTTCCCGCGCTCCACGCCGCACACCGCGCGTCCCGACGCTTCCAGCGCTTCTGCCGCTCCGGTCCGTCCTCGCCCCGGCGGCGGTGGCCACTGTCCGGCACCACCCAGCACCGCCCGGCGCCATGTGGTGCCGTCTGACGCCACGTGGCACCACATGGCACACCCCGCTCGAACGGTTGGTGCCACGTGATGCCAAGTGGCACCACATGGCACCACCTCGCACCCACATGGGGCCACGCGAAGGCATGGCGCCACCCTCCACCACATCACCCGCTCGACATTTCCGCAGGTAGACGACCCGTGCGCCACCACGTCACCACAGTGGCGCCATTCAGGGTTGCGCTTGGCGCCACAGTGATGCCATGATGGCGTTATGGACCTCACCCCGTATGTCGACTCCCTCCGCCGCGAACTCGCGGTCGCCGCCGAAGCGGGCGGGAAGGACGCTCGCGAGCTGGCCGAGAGGCTCACCGCTCCCCTGGAGTCGGCGACCCGGCTGACGATGCTGAACGTGCTCTCCGCCGCGATGGACGAGATCACCCGCGAACTGGCCCCCGGCTCGGTCGACGTACGGCTGCGCGGTCTCGACCCCGACTTCGTGGTGACGCCGCCGTCCACCGACGGCCCCGCCCTGGCACCGCCCGCGCCCGCCGAACCGTTCACGGCCCCCGCCCCGGTCGCGGGTCCGGCCGAGGGCGAGGAGGGCGGCACCGCCCGCGTCAACCTGCGACTGCCCGCCCACCTCAAGGCGCGGGCCGAGGAGGCCGCCGGCCGTGAGGGCCTGTCGGTCAACGCGTGGCTGGTGCGGGCCGTGTCGGCGGCGGTCGACGGCGGGGCCCAGCCCCGGCAGCCGCAGCCGGGCCGGGCCCACTCCATCGGACAGAGCTTCACCGGCTGGGCGCGCTGACCCCGCCGCGACACCCCGCATCACCCCGCATCACCCCGCACGGCGCTACACCGCACCGCACTGACCTTCGCCCACACCACGTCCCACCTGCGGGGACGACTCCATGACTCACGAGGACGGGACACCCATGCCTTCTTTCGACACCCCCGCGCCGATCTCCGTCACCGCTCACGTCGAGGCCGGTTCCATCCAGTTCGCCGCGGGTGACCGCTTCGACACCACCGTCGAGGTCCGGCCCCGCGACCCGGAGAAGAGCCTGGACGTGCGGACCGCCGACCAGACCGAGGTCACCTACGCCGGTGGCGTCCTGACCGTCAGGACCCCCAAGGCCAACCTGCTCGGCCGCACCGGCACCGTCGACGTCACCGTCGAACTGCCCGCCGGGTCCCGCGTCGACATGACCGGCGCCTGGGCCCAGGTCACCGGTCACGGCCGCCTCGGCGAGGTCCGGGTGAAGACCTCCTCCGGCGACGTCCGCCTCGACACCACCGGCCCGCTGCGGCTGAAGGCGTCGCACGGCTCCATCGCCGTGGACCGCGTCGAGGGCACCGCCGACATCTCCACCAGCTCCGGCAGTCTGCGCGTCGAACTGATCGACGGCGCCGCCGTCCTGAAGAACTCCCACGGCACCACCACCGTCGGCGCCGTGACCGGGGAGCTGCGGGTGAGCGGCTCCAACGGCGACATCGAGGTGCGCCGCGCCGAGGACTCGATCACCGCCACCACCGCCCACGGCACCCTGCGGGTCGCCGAAGTGGCGCGGGGCACGGTCCAGTTGGAGACCTCCTACGGCGCCATCGAGGTGGGCGTCCGCGAGGGCACCGCCGCCTGGCTCGACGTCAGCGCGACCTCCGGCCAGGTCCGCAACGCCCTCACCGCCTCCGACACCCCGGAGACGACCGAGGAGACCGTCAACATCCGCGCCCGCACCCGCTACGGCAACATCGACATCCTCCGCGCCAAGTCCTGACCCGCCGCGCCAGCGGGCCCGCGCCTCCCGCCCCCACCTCACCGCCGGGCCCGCCCTTCTCCTCCCCACTTCTCCCCCTTCTCCTTCGCCCCTGCGGTCCCCCGCTCCTCAAGCCTCCGAACGGGAGAGCTCCATGGCTTCCTCTGTCATGCCCACGCCCAGGCGAAACGGCGACCACGCGCCGCGCGCCGCCGCCGTCTCCGCCACCGGACTGCGCAAGTCCTACGGCGACAAGACCGTCCTCGACGGCATCGACCTGGACATCCCCACCGGATCGGTGTTCGCCCTGCTCGGCCCCAACGGCGCCGGCAAGACCACCACCGTCCAGATCCTGTCCACCCTCGTCGCCCCCGACGGCGGACAGGCCCGGATCGCCGGACACGACCTCGCCGCCTCGCCCCAGCGGGTCCGTGCCGCGATCGGCGTCACCGGACAGTTCTCCGCCGTCGACGGGCTCATCACCGGCGAGGAGAACATGCGCCTCATGGCCGATCTGCACCATCTGCCCAAACGCGAGGGCCGCCGCGTCACCGCCGAACTCCTCGAACGCTTCCAGCTCACCGAGGCCGCCGGGAAGCCCGCCTCCACCTACTCCGGCGGGATGAAGCGCCGCCTGGACATCGCCATGACCCTCGTCGGCGGTCCGCGCATCATCTTCCTCGACGAACCCACCACCGGCCTCGACCCCCGGTCCCGTCACAACATGTGGCAGATCATCCGCGAACTGGTCGCCGAGGGCGTCACCGTCTTCCTCACCACCCAGTACCTGGAGGAGGCCGACCAGCTCGCCGACCGCGTCGCCGTCCTCAACAACGGGAAGATCGCCGCCCAGGGCACCCCCGAAGAGCTCAAGCGCCTGATCCCCGGCGGTCACGTCCGGCTCCGCTTCACCCACCCCGCCGCCTACCAGAGCGCCGCCCACAAGCTCCACGAGGCGACCCGCGACGACGAGGCCCTCTCGCTCCAGATCCCCAGCGACGGCAGCCAGCGCGAACTCCGTTCCCTCCTCGACTGGCTCGACGCCGCCGCCATCGAGGCCGACGAACTCACCGTGCACACCCCCGACCTGGACGACGTCTTCTTCGCCCTCACCGGCAACTCCCCGTCCGTCACCGCCACCACCGCCACCACCGCCACCGCCCAGCCCGGGTCCGGTCAGCACCAGTCCAAGGAGAACGCCCGATGAGCAACCTGACCCTCGCCGTGCGGGACTCCTCCACCATGCTCCGCCGCAACCTGCTGCACGCCCGCCGCTACCCCTCCCTCACCCTCAACCTGCTCCTCACCCCCATCGTCATGCTCCTCCTCTTCGTCTACGTCTTCGGAGACGTGATGAGCGCGGGCATGAACGGCGCCCCGGACCGCGCCGCCTACATCGCCTACCTCGTGCCCGGCATCCTGATGATGACCATCGGCGGCACGGTCGTCGGCACCGCCGTCTCCGTCTCCAACGACATGACCGAGGGCATCACCGCCCGCTTCCGCACCATGGCCATCCACCGGGGCTCCATCCTCATCGGCCACGTCATCGGCAGCGTCATCCAGTCCGTCGCCAGCGTCACCCTGGTGGCCGCCGTGGCCGTCGCCATCGGCTTCCGCTCCACCGACGCCACCGCCCTGGAGTGGCTCGCCGCCTTCGGCCTGACCGCCTTCATCGCCTTCGCCCTCACCTGGATCGCCGTCGGGATGGGCATGGTCAGCCCCAGCGCCGAGGCCGCCAGCAACAACGCCCTCCCCCTCGTCGTCCTCCCCCTCATCTCCAGCGCCTTCGTCCCCGTCGACGCCATGCCCGGCTGGTTCCAGCCCATCGCCGAGTACCAGCCCTTCACCCCCGCCATCGAGACGCTCCGCGGACTGCTCCTCGGCACCGAGATCGGGCACAACGGCTGGCTCGCCCCCGCCTGGTGCGTCGCCCTCACCGTCCTCGGCTACTTCTGGTCCAAGTCCACCTTCGACCGCGGCTCCAAGTAGCCCCCGGCGCGGGCCCGGCATCGCACCGCCCCGGCCGCCCCGTCCTCCAGCCCCCACCGCCCGGTTCGCACGGGCGGCGGGGGCTGGAGGCGTGGGGCGGCGGGCGTCCCGGAGCCCCTCGGCGTCGGTGTCAGTGCCCCGTCGTACGCTCCCCGGTATGGCTCATACGCTCATGGTCTACGACGGTCCCGCCGAGGCCGCCGCGCCGACCGCCCGCACCGGTGGCGTCCCCCTCGTGCCCGCCTGGTTCGTCTGGCCGCGCTGTTCGTCCTGCGAGGGGCCGCTCCAGTTCCTCGCGCACCTGCCCGTCGGGGCGGGCGTCCTGTCCGTGTTCATCTGTGCCAACGACCCGGGCCTGTGCGAGGAGTGGGACGCCTTCGAGGGCGGCAACCGGGCCTTCCTGTTCCCGGCCGCCGGGCTCGCCCCGGCGGAGGTGCCGGACGGGGGAGAGACCCTGCTGGGGGCCGTGTCGGCGATCCGCGTAGAGGTCGTCGAGGAGGAGGCGTACGACGACGCGCGCGACGCGTACGCCCGGCGCGTCGGACGGGGCCGTACCGTCCTGGGTTCGCTGGGCGGCGAGCCCGGCTGGTACTACCCGGACCAGTGGCCGTCCTGCCCGGACTGCGAGCGCCGGATGGACTTCGCGGCGCACCTGGAGGAGGGGCACGAGGAGGAGACCGCCGCCAACTTCGGCGGCGGTCTCGGCTACGTCCTGGTCTGCGCGCCCTGTTCACGGGCGGTGTTCCTCACCCAGGGGTGACGGACGCCTCCCGGGCGGCGCGGCGGCGGTCCGGGTCGAGGACCCGTTCCGCGAGTTCGCCGAAGAGCAGCCCGAACGCGGTCCACAGGGTGGCCTGGACGGCGAGCGCGGCGATCCGGAACTTCCACACCACCGTCGCCGGGAAGTCCGTCGGCATCTCGTCGACGGACGGCAGGAACGCGTACGCGAGCCCCACCACCAGCACCAGGAACGCCGCCGCCGCGACGGTCGCGTTCCAGGTGCCGAGCCGGGGCGCGAGCCGCTGGCCGAGGATCACCGCGCCGACGGTGAGCAGCACGCTCAGCACGAGCATCAGCAGGTACAGCGTGGTCCGCCGTCCCACGCTGTCGTCGGCGCCCACGGCGGGCGGGTTGGCGGGGTACTTGAGGAAGGGGACGACGTACACGGCGACGAGTCCGGCGACGGCGAGGAGCAGGGCCGTGGCGCGCGGCGTGAACCGCCCGATCCGGCCGAGCGCGAAGCAGTACGCGAGGGACGCGAGCCCGCCGAAGGCCACCCCGTACACCAGGATGCCGGTGGCGAGGCCGCCGGTGGCCTGGAGGTCCCGGCTGACCAGCGGTTCCTCCTCGGCACCGTGGTCGTGGCCGGAGGCGTGGGCGTCCTCGTAGGCGATGGCCGCGTCGACCTGCGGCTCACCGAGGAAGTACGCGACGAGGAGGGCGAGCACGCCCGCGGCGAGTCCCGCGAGCATGCCCCGGACGAGGAGTCGTCTGACGGTGCTGGAGTTCATGGGTGCGGTGTCCGGCCCCGTCAGTGGCAGGGGTAGCCGAGCAGATGGCGGGCGTCGTGCACCCACTCGTGGACGCCCTCCCCCGACACCAGTGCGACGGCGCCCTGTTCGGCGCCGATGAAGTACAGCAGGATCAGCATCAGGACGCCGCCCAGCACGGCCCAGGGCGCGATGTCCCTGAGCGGCAGCTTGGCGGGGGTGAGGGCGGGTGTGGCTGTCGGTTGGACGACGGACTGCGCCATGGCAGGACCTCCAGGGGAACTCGCGTCCCGGCTCGGTGGTGCGGAGGACGAGGACCTCGGGTCTGACTCACCCGGCCCGCCCCGGGGGGCGCGCGGGCTCACAGTGGCGCGACCGTGCCGGAGTCCCACCGGCTTCCGTCGTGCCCTCGTCTGTACTGTCGTGTGCGTACTGCTGGATGTGCGTTGCTGGGTGCGTACGGGCACGTCGATGTGCCGGTGTACACACGTGGTGTCGCGATCGCTACGGTCTTCCCGTTCGCGCGCTCCCCCTTCTTCCTCCATCATCCGCTATCGGCCCGATATCGCCTGATGTCAAAGGAAGTTGAAGACGCAAGCGCGACGTGAAGGTACCGCGTCCCGGTGACCCGGGGAAGAGGGTCGTGACGTGGTGTTCGCCCCTTCCGGACGGCGGGCGGCGGTCCTCCGCCGGACGACGGTCCGCTCGCCGCACGACGGTCCGCTCGCCGGACGGCGACCCGCCGCCGGACGACGACCTCCCGCGAGCCGGGCGGACGGACGGACCCCAGCGGGCGGATGGGGCGACCGGACGGACGAGCGACTGACCGACGACAGGCGACCGGGCGGACGCGGACGTGGACGTGGACAGCGAAGAGGAGCGGACGGACGACATGGCGACGACGACAAGGGTGACCCTGGTGACTCCCGTCATCGGACGGGACCTGAGGGAGGCCCGGTTCGCCGGGGACGGCCCGCTGGACCCGGCAGCGCTCACCCGCGCGCGGACAGCGGGACACGCCCTCCCGTACGCCCCGCGCTGGTTCCGCTCCCCCACCGCCCGCTGCCACGAGACGGCCCGCGCGCTGAGCGACGGCGCCGCACGCACCGGGGCCGGGGCGGGGACGGGGACCTCGACCGCACCGGACGCACCGGACCCCGTGAGTGCCCCGGCCGTCCCAGCCGCACCAGACTCACCGGCCGCCGCCCCAGTCGCACCGGCCAACGCACCGCACGGACGGGCCGACGCAGCCGGACCCGAGGCCCCGGCCGCCCTCGCCGCCCTGGACGTGGGCCGCTGGCGGGGCCGCACCCTCGCGGAGGTCGCCGCCGCCGACCCGGCCGCCCTGGCACTCTGGACCGGCGACCCGGCGGCGACCCCGCACGGCGGTGAATCCCTGCGTGACCTGCGGCTCCGCGTCGGCGACTGGTTGGACGGGCTGACCATCGAGGGCGGCCGGGTGCTCGCCGTCGTCGAACCGGACGTCGTCCGCGCCGCCCTCGCCCACGCGCTCGATCTGCCCGGCCCCGCGTTCTGGCGGCTGGACGCGGCGCCCCTGACCGCCGTCGAGCTGAGCGGCCGGTCCGGCCGCTGGAACGTCCACCCGGGCCGCCCCCTCGGCTGACCCTCGCCGCCCCTTCGGCTTCGACCCCACAGCGACCCGACGACAGGGCGGGCCACGGGCACGGGACGCGAGCGCGAGCACCCGGAAAAGCGCTGGCCCGGCGTGGACGCCCGCCGAAGACTGGGTTCCCCACCCGCCCGGTGAAGAAGGAGCCCACACGCCCCATGTCCCGACCGACGCCCCCCGCTCCCCCCACCACCCCCCAGCCCCACGCGTCCTCCGTGCCCACCGCGCCCACCACGCCCCACCCCACCGTCCCGCTCCCGGACCTGACCGCGCCGGGCACGGTCACCGTCACCACCTGGAGCACCGACGGCCCGGCGGCGACCCGGCGCGTCCTCGGAGCCGTGGCCGCCGTCTGGATAGCGGAGCCGGAGACCCGTCCGCTGGCGTACGCGGTCTGCGTCACCACCGACGGCACCGCGCTGCTGCACTACGCGCGCTGGCCGGACGACCGGTCGGCGGCGAGCGGTCCCGTCCCGTACGAGGAGGCGGTGCGCGCCACCGCGCCGGAGGCGGAGCGCCTCACCCACGGTGCGTACCACCGCTACCGCACCGGCCCGCGCACCGAGGGGGACGACCGTACGGCGGGCTGTCTGGTGGCCGTCACGATCGGGTTCGACGCACCGGACGCGCACCGCCAACGCGACTGGACGGACGCGATGTTCGCCGCGACCGCCGGGGACCCGTACGACCGCGCGGGGGTGATCGCCGCCCACTTCCACACCGCCGCCGACGGCGTCGGCGTACTCAACCTCGCGGAGTGGGAGAGCGAGGCCGCCCACCGGGCCGCCTTCGAGGGCGCCCCGGACACGGCCACGGAGGAGGCCGAGCGAGAGACCGCGCGGCACGCCGATCGGGAAGACCAGCAGGAAGACCGGCGGGAAACGGAACAGGAAGCCGAGCGGGAAGCGGCCTGGGCGAGAGTCCTCGACTACCCCGGTCTCACCGGAAGTCAGGTGGTCCGCCACCTCCCCCTGCTCACCCTCCCCGCCGAATCCACCACCACCCCCTGACCGACCGGCTGGCCGAAGCCGTTCGCGGTGCGTCCGTCCGTCCCGGGCCCCACACCCGGAACGGACGGACCGCACCCGTCCACTGGACGCGTGCCCCACGCACGCGCCGGACGTCCCACCGAAGCCAGGAGTTGGAGTCGAGTCAGGCGGAAGTCGACGGAGAACGACCGGAAACGAAGAGAAGGGGAGAGGAAGGGGACGAGGAGAAGGAGACGACCGCCGCTCACCCCTCCCCCCCGTCCCGTCTACACCCCCACGTCCCGTCCGAGCAGGTCGTCCAGGGACTCGCGCCGTACCAGCAGCCGGGCCCGGCCGTCCCGGACGGCGATCACGGGCGGCCGTCCGACGAGGTCGTAGGCCGACGCCATCGACAGGTGGTACGCCCCGGCCACCGGGACGCCCAGCAGATCGCCGGGCCGGACGTCTCCGGGCAGCACGGCGTCGGAGGCGAGGACGTCCCCGGCCTCGCAGTGCCGCCCCACCACCGTGACCAGCGCGGGTTCGGCACGGGAGGCGCGGCCGACGAGCCGGGGCGCGTAGCGGACGCCGTACAGCGCGGGGCGCGGGTTGTCGCTCATCCCGCCGTCCACGGCGACGAAGTGCCGGGTGCCGGTGCGCTTCACGGCGAGCACCCGGTACAGGGCGACCCCGGCGGGTCCGGCGACCGCCCGGCCCGGTTCCACGATGAGCCGGGGCACCTCGATCCCGGCGGCGGCGCAGCCGCTGGCCAGTTCGGCGCGGACCTTGCGGGCGAGGGCGGTGAGGTCGAGGGCGTCCTCGCCGGGCCGGTAGGCGATGCCGTGTCCGCCGCCGATGCCGAGTTCGGTCAGCACCAGCCCGTGGCGCCGCCGGAGGCTCGCCATCAGCCCGACCATCCGGCGGACGGCCGCCAGGTACGGCTTGACGGTGGTGATCTGCGAGCCGAGGTGGGTGTGGAGTCCGGTGAGGCGCAGCTGCGGCTGGTCGAGGACGCGGGCGATGACGTGCTGGGCGGAACCGTCGGTGAGGGAGAGGCCGAACTTCTGGTCCTCGCCGCCGGCGCGGACCTTCTCGTGGCCCCCGGCGACGATCCCGGGCGCCACCCGCACCATCACCTTCTGGGAACCGTCCGGCCCGACGGCGGCGGCGAGCCGGGCGACCTCGGACGGGCTGTCGATGACGATCCGGCCGACGCCGAGCCGTAGCGCGGTGTCGAGGTCACGGGGGCTCTTGGCGTTGCCGTGCAGCACGATCCGCTCGGCGGGGAAGCCGCTGGTGACGGCGAGTTCGAGTTCCCCGGCCGAGCACACGTCCAGCCCGAGGCCCTCCTCCCGCACCCAGTGGACCATCGCCCGGCACAGGAACGCCTTGGCCGCGTAGACGACGTCCGCCCCGGGCTCCGGGAACGCGGCGCGATAGGTGCGGCAGCGCACCCGCACCTCGGCCTCGTCGAGGACGTACGCGGGGGTGCCGAACCGTTCCGCGACCTCCGTCAGCGCGACCCCGCCGACCGCGAGGTCACCGCGGGCGAGGGCCCTGACCGAACCGGGCCACACGGACAGCCCACCGGAACCCACCGCACGACCACCGACGGACGACGCCCCGAAAGCGACAGCGGACGGCAGCGCGGAAGCGGCGGCGGGCAGGACCCCAGAAGCACCAGGAGCACCAGGAGCACCAGCGGACGACGCCCCGGGCGCGACGACGGACGGCAGCGCGGGGCCGGAAGTGGACGGCGGCGACGCGGGGACGGCCGCGTCGTCAACGCTCATCGCGTCCCTCCGCCCACGGTCAGCAGCACGCCGGACGGGGCCGCTTCGGCCGTCGCGTCGGCCACGGGACGGGCGACCAGGACGGGGTCGACGGTGATCCGTCCGATCCCGAGCGGAGCGGCGAGCGCCAGCAGCGCGGGGACCGCGAGCCGCACGGCGGGGTGCCCCGCGCCCAGGGCGGCGGCGAGCCGGTCCACCGTGGTGAACCCGACGGCCGTCCGCTCGCCGAGCGGTGTCCGGAACCACCGCGCCACCGTCCCGCCGGACCCCGGGCGCACCGGCACGTACAGCACTCCGGACGGCCCGCCGCCCTCCTCCGACCGCGGACCGCCCACCCGCCCCGCACCGGCGCCACCACCGGACTTGCCACCGAACCGGTCGCCGGACCGTCCACCCTCCGGCACCCCGTCCCCACCGGCCCCCGACGGAGACAGGAACCCGGACGTCGACACGGCTACGGATACGGATACGGAAGGGAAGGGGAGGGCCGCCGGACATCGGGCGGCTCGGGGTCGCGGTCCGCGCGCAGCGCGCCCCCACCGGGACGGTCGGCACGCGGACGGGCGGCGGTGCGGGGGCGTTCGGCCATGAGCGGGTTCCTCCGGGGCTCCGGACGGGCGGCGACGGTTCGCCGGGGACGGTGGTGGCGCCCCCGGGCCCACGTGGAGGCGGGCCCGGGGGGGCCTCCGGCGACGGTATGCCCGGCCCCGGCCCCCGGGGACCTCCCCTGACGCCACACTGACGGCCCGGGAGCGGACGTTGACACGGGCCATACGCGGACGGTGGAAGCGTCTCCACCACCTGCCTCAAACCAACCCGGCCCGACGGCGACGGCGACGGCGTCAGTCCAGCGTCAGGACGGCGCCCCCCGGAACACCGCCGCCACGATCACCGCCAGCAGTCCGGCCACCGACGAGGTCATCAGCACCCCGCCCCAGAACGCCCCGTCCAGCCCCTCCCGACGCGGAACGACCCAGACGGCCCGGACGCCACGGGCATCACGAACAGGACGGATGCGACGGACATGGCGGACGCACCGAACGCCCCGGACCCGACGAACGAGACGGACCAGGCTCAGCCGTCCCGACCACGCCCCGCACCCACCGGCCACCGGGGACCTGTACCCACCGGCCACCGGGGTCCCTCCCGCACCAGGCACCAGAGCCCCGTTCCCGCCGGGGACGGGACCCCCGTGCCCACCGGGAACGGGCCGAGGGGCCGCCGTCATCGCTCCGGCACCTCCTCCGGCTCCAGCGCCGCGTAGTCCGTGAACGTCCGCCGGTAGCGCAGGTGCCGGGTGTCCCGCACGTGCCGCCGCAGCCAGTCCTCGACGTCCGCCGGGTGGCCGCACGCCCCCGACTCCGCCCCGCAGTCCGCCTCCTCGCCCGACACGCACCGCGCCGCGTACTCCGGTTCCGCCGTCGGGTCCTGGGCGATCGCGAACGGCACGTACCGGAACACCCGGCGCAGCCTCCGCACCCCGGCCCCGGTACCGGTACCGGCCCCGGCGCCGACCTCCGCCCGGCGCCGGGAGCTCTCGTTGGCCGCCCGCAGTCCGGCGCTCATCCGCTCCCGTCCGGTCAACGGCCGCAGTTCCGCGAAATCCGCCTCCCACCCCCGGCCGCCGCCGACCGGTCGCAGTAAGGCGTAGGGCCCCGACTTCGTCTGATACACCCCCACTTTTCTTCGAACGCGATCGAACACAACGGCACCGCCGACCAATCCGGTGCCGTCGCTTTCCCCTTGCTCCACCATTCCCGCTCCGTAAGCCGAACCCGTCCTCCCTCGACGGATACTCAATTACTGTTCGTATGGGCAGCGTTGCGCATCGCGGCGACGCGGCTCAACGCTGCCCGTGTTCCACTGATCCATGTCACGGAAGGGGCGCCCTGTGAGCCTGCGGAACGCCACGGGCGAGACCGGAACCATCACCACGGCCGGAATGTTCGGAGAAGTGCTCCGACACTTCCGCAAGTCCGCCGACTACACCCAGGAGGACTTGGCCGCCGCCATTCCGTGCGACCGTTCCCTGGTGACCCGGGTCGAGTCGGCCACGAGGGTCCCGCAGGACAATTTCGCACGCAGGTGCGACGATTTGCTGGCGACCGGGGGCGTACTGATAAAGCTGTGGGGCAAGGTCGACTGGTACCCGGCCGTCGAGCACCCCGACTGGTTCCGGCGGCGGGTCGAGATGGACGCGCTGGCGATCGCGCTGTACGAGTACCAGGCGCAGTACGTCCCGGGGCTCCTGCAGACCCCGGAGTACGCGCAGGCCCTGTTCTCCCGCGTGGCGCACCGGGGCGGGGCGACCGTCGAGGAACGGACCCGGGCGCGGCTCAGCCGGCAACAGCGTTTCCTGTCCCTGAACGGCCCCTTGTACGTGGCCGTGCTGGACGAGAGCTGTCTGCGCAATACCGTGGGAGGCAGGGCCACGATGCGGGCCCAGTTCGAGCATCTGCTGGCCGTGGGGCGGCTTCCGAATATCCGTGTCCAGGTCGCCCTGGCGGATGATTCCCGTCTCGTCCGACCCAGTACTTCCATGTCGCTGATCACTCTTCCCGGCGGCGAGAACTGGGTCTACTCGGAGTCGCTGGACGGGGGTCATCTCACCGATGAACCAGCGCTATTCGCGCGGCACAGCCAGACCTATGATGTGCTCAGGGCCGATGTGCTGTCGGCTCCGGAATCCGCCGCCTGGATCACCGAGGTATCGGAAGGGTACGACCTTGATGAGCAGGCACGGTCTCACGCGGGTGGCGTGGATCAAGAGCAGCCGCAGCGCGGAGACCAGCGGCAACTGCGTCGAAATCGCCCCCGGTATCCCCGACTTCGTTCCCGTGGGTGACACCAAGGCCCCCCATTCCCCCGCACTGATCACGAGCCGCACCGCCTGGACGGCTTTCGTGACGGGAGTGAAGGACGGCGGCTTCCCCGTCTGACCCGGACCCAGGCAGGGCCCCGGCACCGCTCCCCGTACGGCTGCCGCGTCCGCCCCCGTCACGGACGAGCTGCACCCCCATCACCCCCAAGCGCCCCCAGCGCCACCACCCCCGGCCCCCAAAGAACGGATCAGGTGGGCACCGTCCGCCCCGGAGCCCACACCGACTGCCCCTCCCGTCGCAGGTCCCCGGACACGGTCAGACCGCCCTCGTAGAGCCAGGTCTCCTGATCGTCCGCGAAGTCCTCGTAGGGATACTGGAGTTCACTGGCGACCCCGAAGCGCACCTCGGTCTCGTCGACGTCCAACGGCCGGTGTCCCGCGAGCGGGTTCGCACGGTCCACGGCGCGGGACGCTACACCGGACCACCGGCACCGCCCCGGACACGACCCCGGACACGGCCCGGCCAGCCGACCACCCGGGATCACACGGGACCACACAGATCACCCGGATCACACCACCCACACCACCCACACCACCCACACCACCCACACCACCCACAGGAGAGAAGAGCAGATGACGACGACCCCGGCGGGCGACGAGGAGCGTTACCGGAAGCACCGGATCGAGGTCGAGGGGCTCGACATGGCCTACGTGGAGGAGGGCGAGGGCGATCCGATCGTCTTCCTCCACGGCAACCCGACCTCGTCGTACATCTGGCGGAACGTCATCCCGTACCTGGCGGACCAGGGCCGCTGCATCGCACCGGACCTGATCGGCATGGGGGACTCCGCGAAGCTCCCCGACAGCGGGCCCGGTTCCTACCGGTTCGTCGAACACCGCCGGTACCTCGACGCGTTCCTCGACGCCCTCGGGGTGCGGGAGCGGGTGGTCCTGGTCCTCCAGGACTGGGGGTCGGCCCTGGGGTTCGACTGGGCCCGCCGCCACCCCTCGGCCGTCCGGGCCATCGCCTACACGGAGGCGTTCGTGGCACCGATCCCGTCCTGGGACGACTGGCCCCCGGAAGCCGTCGCGCTCTTCCGGGCGATCCGCTCCCCCGAGGGCGAACGGATGGTCCTGGACGGGAACCTCTTCGTCGAGGAGATGCTGCCCGCCGGGGTGCTGCGCGGACTGACGGACACGGAACGGGCCGTGTACCGGCGGCCCTACGCGGAACCGGGCGAGTCCCGCCGCCCCACGCTGACCTGGCCGCGCGAGGTCCCGGTCGCGGGCGAACCCGGCGACGTCCACGACGCGATCACCGCCTACGGACGATGGCTGGCCACCGCCCCGGTCCCCAAGCTGTTCCTGGAGGCGGTCCCCGGGGCCATGTTCGCGTCACACCGCGCCCTCGCCCGGTCCTGGCCGCACCAGACGCACGTCCGGGTCACGGGCGGCCACATGATCCAGGAGGACGCCCCCGACGAGGTCGGCACCGCCCTCGCCGACTGGCTGCGGCAGCTGCCCTGACCCCGCGCGGGCCACCCGCCATACCTCCCCACCGTCCCCACCACCACCGAAAACCGGACACCAACTCCCCATCCCCCCACTACCGTGCCCCCATGACCACGATCACCGCCACGTCCGCCACACCCGCCACACCCACCCCGCCCGCCGCCCTCCGAGTCCCGGCGCTCCTCGTCATCGACATGCAGAACACCCTGGTGGGCATCGCGCACCGGGCCGCCGGGACGGTCGCCGTCATCGCGGACCTGTGCGCACGGGCCAGAGCCGCCGGGATACCGGTCGTCTTCGTGCAGCAGCGGGACGAGGAGCTGGTGCCCGGCACGGAGGGCTGGCGGATCGCCCCGGAGCTGGGACCGCGCGACGGCGACCTGGTGGTCCCCAAGGCGTCCCCGGACGGCTTCCTGGACACGGACCTGGAGCGCGCGCTCCGGGACCGGGGCGTCACGGAGGTCGTCGTCACCGGCTTCGCGACCGAGATCTGCGTGGACACGACCGCCCGCCGGGCCCTCGCCCAGGGGTACGACCTGCTGCTGGTCGAGGACGGCCACACCACCTCCGTCCGCGACGACTCCGGCCCGATCGCCCCGCCGGACCGCTCGCTCGCCCACCACAACGAGCTCTTCCGCAACCTCCGCTTCCCGGGCCGCCTCGTCCGCGTACTGCCCGCCACGGAGGTCGACTTCACCGCCCCCTGACCCCGCCCGACCACCACCGGGGCACGGGACGGGCACCACGGACCACGGCGGCGGGCCACCGCGCGGCGCCCCGCCCCACCCGGCGGGCCACCGCGCACGCCCCGCCCCACCCCGGCGGGGCAGCGTCCGGCGAAGGAACCGCATCCACCAAGCGATGTCACCCAATAGGGTTGCATTTACCACCCAGCACTCCCTAACGTGACGCACATGCCGTCTTCGTACACCATCGGGCAGGCCGCCCGTCTCCTGGGCGTCAGCCCCGACACCGCCCGCCGCTGGGCCGACGCCGGGCGCGTCGCCACCCGCCGGGACGAGGGCGGTCGCCGGGTGATCGACGGCGAGGACCTCGCCGCGTTCTCCGTGGAGCTGGCGCAGAGCGGTGCCGGGGCCGACGAGGAGGAGACGTCCCACACCTCCGTCCGCAACGCGTTCCCCGGCATCGTCACGGCCGTGAAGCTCGGTGACGTCGCCGCGCAGGTGGAGATCCAGGCGGGCCCGCACCGGCTGGTCTCCCTGCTCACCCGCGAGGCCGTGGAGGAACTGGGCCTGGAGGTCGGCGCCCGGGCCACCGCCCGCGTCAAGGCCACCAACGTCCACGTCGACCGCGACTGAACCCCGTCCCCCCTCCCCGACGCCGTGGCCGAGCGAGCCCCCGGCGACCCGCCGGAACGCCCCCTAGGAGCAGTCCATGTCCCGCCCCGTCCGTGCCCCGCGCCGCCGTCCCCTCACCCGGGGCGGCTCCGCGCTCGCCGCCACCGCCGCGCTGCTGCTCGTCCCGCTGCTCGCCGGCTGCGGCGACGGGGACGAGGGCAAGGGCGACCCCAAGAGCGACAAGAGCGACGCGAGCGGCGCGGGGAACGCGACCGGCAAGGCGCCGGGCGCCTCCGCGAAGCTCACCGTGCTGGCCGCCGCCTCCCTCACCGACGTGTTCGGGACGGTGGAGAGCGCGTACGAGAAGGCCCACCCCGGGGTCGCGCTCACCTTCTCCTTCGGCGGCTCCCAGGAGCTGGCCGCGCAGGTGCGCCAGGGCGCCCCCGCCGACGCGATCGTCACCGCCGACACCAAGACGATGGACTCCCTGCGCGCCGAGACCGGCACCCCGTCCGTCATCGCCCGCAACCGCCTGGTCATCGCCGTCCGCGAGGGCAACCCCGACCGGGTGGACGATCTGAAGGACCTCGCGGACCCGGAGCTGAAGGTCGTGCTCGCCGCGCCCGAGGTGCCCGTCGGCCGCTACAGCCGCGAGGTGCTCGACGGCCGGGACGTCACCGTGAAGCCGGTCTCCGAGGAGCCGAACGTCCGCGCCGTGCTCAGCAAGGTCGAACTCGGCGAGGCCGACGCGGGCATCGTCTACAAGACGGACACCGACTCCGCCCCGGACGAGGTCGACGCGATCGCCATCCCCGACGACCAGAACGCGATCGCCCGCTACCCGGCCGCCGTGCTCAAGGGCTCCGAGGACACCGCCGCCGCCCAGACCTTCGTGGAGTGGCTCTCCTCCCCGGCCGCCCGGAAGATCCTCCAGGACGCGGGCTTCCAGAAGCCGTGATCCGGGTGCCACGCCCCCTCCGCCGGTCCGGAACGGGTCACCATCCCGTCCCGGACCGGCGAACCCGGCGCACCCAGCGAACCCGGGAAAGCCGGGAAACCCGGGGAAGCCAGGGGCCCCGGAGAACCCCGCGGACCCGACCGCCCCGGCCGCCGCTGGCCCTCGCGCTGCCCGCGCTGCTCGCGGTCGCGTTCCTGCTGGTCCCGCTGGTCGGGGTGCTCGCCCGCACCCCGTGGCACGAGCTGGGCGGCCATCTGACCGCGCCGGAGTCCGTCACCGCGCTGAAGCTGTCGCTGGTGGTCTCGCTGAGCGCGCTCGGCGTCTCGCTGGTGCTCGGGGTGCCGCTCGCCTGGCTGCTGGCCCGGGTCCCGTTCCGGGGCAAGGCCCTGGTCCGGTCGCTGGTGCTGCTGCCGATGGTGCTGCCGCCGACCGTGGGCGGCGTGGCGCTGCTGCTCGGCTTCGGACGGCGGGGGCTGCTGGGGCCCTGGCTGGAGGACTGGTTCGGCGTGGTGCTGCCGTTCCACACGGCGGGCGCGGTGGTCGCGGCGGCGTTCGTCTCCATGCCGTTCCTGGTCATCAGCCTGGAGGGCACCCTCGCCGCGCTGCACACCCGGTACGAGGAGACGGCCGCCTCGCTCGGCGCCGGTCCGCTGCGGGTGTTCCGGACGGTGACCCTGCCGATGGTCGCGCCGGGACTGGCCGCCGGTGCCGCGCTGACCTGGGCCCGCGCGCTGGGCGAGTTCGGCGCGACGATCACCTTCGCGGGCAACCTCCCCGGCACCACCCAGACCCTGCCCCTCCAGGTGTACCTGCTGCTCCAGAACGACCCCGCCGCGGCCACCTCGGTCTCCCTGCTGCTGCTCGCCGTCGCCCTGGCGGTCCTCGTCGCCCTACGGGGCCGCTGGACCACCACCCCCGCCCGCACCGCACGGCCCGCCCGCACCGCCCTCCGTTCCCCCGACGACCCCCCGGAGACGGACCCCGAGCCGCCCCACACCCCACCGAACCCAAAAGCCTCCCAGGCACCCTCAGCACCCCCCACACCCCCCGCACCTCTCGCACCCTCCGCACCCTCCGCACCCTCCGCACCCTCCGCACCCTCCGCACCCTCCGCACCCCGGCGGAACACCCGCCTCGACGCCCGCGTCACCGGTTTCACCGACCTCGTCCTCACCGCCCCGGGCGGCACCACCCTCGCCGTCGTGGGTCCCAACGGCGCCGGGAAGACGACCCTGCTGCGGGCCCTGCTGGGACTGCCCACCCAGTCCCGCGCCCAGCTCTCCCTCGGTGACGGCGACCTCACCGACGCGCCCCCGCACCACCGCCACACCGCCTGGGTGCCCCAGGAACCGGCCCTGTTCCCGCACCTCACCGCACTCGCCAACACGGCGTACGGCCCCCGCGCGCAGGGCGTGCCGCGCGCCGAGGCGCTGCGCCGGGCGCGGGAGTGGCTGGACCGGCTGGAGGTCGGCCACCTCGCCGGACGCCGACCGGGCGAGCTGTCCGGCGGGCAGGCGGGCCGGGTCGCCCTGGCCCGCGCCCTGGCCGCCCGCCCCCGGCTGCTGCTGCTGGACGAACCCCTCGCCGCCCTCGACCAGACGACGCGCGGCCGGGTCCGGCACACCCTCCGCCGCCATCTGGACGCCTTCGACGGGGTGTGTCTGATCGTCACCCACGACCCGGTGGAGGCGGTCTCCCTCGCGGACCGGGTGCTGGTGCTGGCGGACGGACGGGTCGTCCAGGACGCGCCGCCCGCCGAGGTGGCCCGGCACCCCCGGTCGGCGTGGGTGGCACGGATGCTCGGCGCCAACGCCTGGCCCGGCGAGACCACCGCCGACGGGCTGGTCACCGCCGGGGGGACCCGGGTGGTCGCCGCCGAGCCGCTGCCACCGGGCACCCCGGCGCTCGCCGTCATCGCCCCGGAGGCGGTGGCGCTGCACCGCGAGCCGCCGTCCGGCTCGCCGCGCAACGTGTGGCGGGGCACGGTCCGGGAGATCACCGCCGTGGGCTCCCGGCTGCGGGTCCTGGTGGCCTCGGGCCCGGGGGACGGCCCGGCGGAGGCCGGCGGCGGGGCGCCCGACCTGATCGCGGAGATCACCCCGGCCGCCGCCGCCGAGCTGGGACTGCGCGACGGGACCCCCGTCCTCACCAGTGTGAAGGCCACCGAGGTCACCCTCGTCGCCCGGTGAGCGCGCCCCCGGGGACGGCTGGACGGACGGCACGCGGAGGCCCGCCGGGACGGGTGCGGGAACGGTTCGCCCGACCGGGCGAACGGAACCGGCGGCCGTCCCCGGGACGGGGACCGGCAGACCGTGACCCGGACCGCCTCCCGCCGTTGAAGGGGGCGTGCGGGCGTCATCACCCCCGGCGCACCGCACGCACACCGCACCACCCAACTGAAGGAGTACGTGATGTCTCGCATGGCGAAGGCGGCCGTCCTGGCCGTCGGCACGGGCGCCGTGATGCTCGGCGGCGCGGGCATGGCCACCGCCGACTCGAACGCCGCCGCCGAGGCCGTCGGGTCCCCGGGTGTCCTGTCCGGCAACATCGTGCAGATCCCCCTGAACGTCCCGGTGAACATCTGCGGCAACACCATCGACGTGGTCGGCATCCTGAACCCCGCGTTCGGGAACACCTGCGTCAACGGTGGCGGCCCGGTCGGCTACGGCTACTGAGCACCGCGTACGGCGACTGAGGTCCCGTGCGGAAGCCCCCGTCAGCATCCTCGGCCTGACGGGGGCTTCCGTGTGCCCGGCCCCGGACCCGGCTCCGGCACGGCGGCACCGCCCGGACCCCGCCGGGGCTTCCGCGCGCCGTACGGGTCAGGAGTAGCGGTAGAGCCGGGCGTGCCCCTCCATCGCGGCCGGGGTGACGTTCCACGGCGGCATCGGCTCGTTCCGCGCCACGATCCGGCCGCGCTCCAGCGAACCGAAGCCGGGCGGTTCGGCGGGCTCGTAGCGGCCGTCGGGATGCGCCTTGCGCCAGCGCGACCACAGCAGGTCGACGAACGAGTGGTGCAGCCAGAACACCGGGTCGTTGACGGACGCCCCGCCGAGCATCGTCCCGCCGACCCAGCGGTGCACCCGGTTGTGGTTGCGCCAGCGGCCGTCCCCGACCCGGACCGCCGTCCAACCCTCCAGCCCGTTGCGGAAGCCGGAGCGCGCGGTGGAGTTCCACGGTTCGACGTCGTACGCCGTCTCCCGCAGGGCGGTGCCGAGTTCCTCCTTCGACGGCAGCGCGAAGGGGTCGGCGGGGCGGCCCAGGTCCCGGGCGAGGAAGTCGTCGTCGGTGACGTTCTCCCGGACGACCCAGCCGTTGTCGCGGGCGAACGGACCGGTCGCCACCCGGCGTTCACGGCCCCGGCCGGTGCCGCCGAGCAGGTCGTCCGTCCAGGGCGAGGCGACCGGGGAGCGGGCGGCCGTCCAGTCCCAGTACGGGACGGTGACCCCGGGCGCCTCCTTCTGGAGCGCGCGTTCGAACTCCAGCAGGAACTTGCGGTGCCAGGGCAGGAACGACGGGGCCATGTGGGCGACCCGGCGTCGGCTGTCGCCGTCGGACACGTAGTAGTCGATGTGGACGCGGACGAACTCGTCGTAGCGGCCCTTGCGTTTGAGGGCGAGGACCGCGTTCACGAACCGCCGTCGCTCCGCCGCGGTCAGCCTGGTCACGTTCTTGCGGGTGGGGACCACGCGCGCTGCCTCCCGGGGTTCAGGCGCCGTGGGCGGAGGGGGAGGCGGCGAGCCGGGCGCCGCCCAGCTCGTCCACCGCCGCCCGGGCCGCCTCCAGCGGGGTCGGGTACGAGACGTAGTGGTCCACCACGGTGAGGTAGCCGCCGTCGGCACGGCGCATCAGCGGCAGCGGACGCCCGTCCACCGTGACCCGTACGGTGTCCGCCGCGTGGGCGCGCTCCCGGCCCGCCGCGGCGACGGAGGTGAGACGGCCCCGGAGGCGGCGGCCCCGGTAGGTCTCGTCGAACAGCACCTGGTGCGCCGGGGCGCCGGGCCCGGCGGGGGCCCGGGGACGGCGCTCCCGGCCGTCCGCCAGGAGCAGCGGGCCGAGGGCCGCGGCGGTGCCCCCCGCCACGGCCGTGACGAACAGCGCCCTCAGCAGGGCGCGACGGGTCCCTCGCACGGTGACCTCCCGGGTCGGGTCGGCGTTGCCCCCTGCCCAACGCGCGGGGCCCGCCGAGGGCACGCACCGGGCGGGCACGGGTGCCCGCCCGGCGGGGACGGAGGAGGACACCGGGCGGGGGTCCGGGGCGCACCCGGCGGAACGAGGGGCGCACCCGGCGGGGACGGGAGGCGCACCCGGCGGGGACGGGTGCCCGCCCAGCGGGAACAGGGGGCCACCCGACGGGGACGGAGAAGGACACCGGGCGGGGGTCGGAGGCGCGCCCGGCGGGAACGGGGGGACTCACCCAGCGGGAACGGGGAGCGCATCAGGCGGGAACAGGGGGCCACCCGGCGGGTACGGAGGGGCGCACCGGCAGGAGTCGGGGGCGCGTCCGGCCCGTTACGCGTTCACCATGTGACGGTAGAGGCGTCGCCATGTGCGGCCGGGACAGTGGCGCGCATGAGCGTGCACACCCGATCCCCCGGGGGACGGCGACCCCTGGCCGGGGCCCTGACCCTGGCCCTGGCCACCACCGCCGCCGTCCTCACCACCCCGGCCGCCTCCGCGACGGCGACCGCCGCGAAGCCCACAGCGACCGCAGCTACCGCGACAGCCACAGCGGCCACAGCGGCCACAGCGGCCACAGCGGCCACAGCGGCAGCCAAGACCCCGACCGTCGACTGGGGCCCCTGCCCCAAGGCCGAGCCGCCGTTCCCCGACTACTCCGCGCGCACCGAGTGCGGGACGGTCCGGGTGCCGGTGGACTGGTCGAAGCCGAAGGGCCCGAAGGTCGGCGTCTTCGTCACCCGGCACCGGGCCACCGATCCGGCGCGCCGGATCGGCGTGCTGGTGTCCAACCCGGGCGGTCCCGGGAACCCCGGCAGCGAGGACGCCCTGTACCCGGACGACCCGGTGTACGGCTACTCCGCGGACATGCTCCGGCGGTTCGACGTCGTCGGCTTCGACCCCCGGGGCGTGGGCGCCAGCGCCGGGGCGCGGTGCGACGAGACGCTCCCGGGCGTCACTCCGGAGAGTCCGCGCGACGCGGCCGGTTTCGCCCGGCTGCGGGCGGACAACGCCGAACTGGCGGCGAGCTGTCTGAAGCTGACGGGCCCGCTGGCCGGACACCTGGACGGCGAGAGCGTGGCCCGTGACGTGGACGCGATCCGCGCCGCCCTCGGGGAGCGCCGGATCAGCTTCCTCGGCCACTCGTACGGCACCTTCATCGGGGAGCGGTACGCACGGCTGTTCCCGGGCAACGTCCGGGCGCTGGCGATGGACAGCGCGGTGGACCCGGAGCGGTCGGACGTCGAGCGCTACCTCCGGGACGGCGCCGTGACCCTGGAGGAGACCCTCGACAAGCTGGCGGCCTGGTGCGCGAAGGACCCGTCGTGCGCGCTGCGCGGCCACGACGTGAAGGCCGTGGTCCGGGAGCTGTTCGCCCGCGCCGACGCCGGGACCCTCCGCAGGCCGGGGCCGAACGGTCCGACCCGGACCAAGGTGGACGCCGAGCGGCTGTCCGAGATGCTCGACTGGATGCTGCGCGGCTGGACCCCCGAGACGTCGACCGACGAACTGGCCGCCCTGCGTTCGGGCAAGGGAGAGATCCGTTGGATCACCGGCGGCTCGAACGTCCTGGCGCGGCTGGTGCTCTGCCGGGACTACGACTTCCGGATCCGTGACGTCGCGGAGTACCGGGCGATCCGGAAGCGGGTCGCGAAGGCCGCCCCGCACGTCCGGATCGGCGCGCAGTCCCTGGAGACGGTGCTCGCCTGCCAGGGCTGGCCGCTGCCGCCGAAGCCGGAGCCCGCGCGGGCGAAGGGCACCCCGCCGCCGGTCCTGGTGGTCAACGCCACCCAGGACGCGGCGACCCCGCTGCCGGGGGCGCGCCGGATGGCCCGGTCCTTCCCCGGGGCGGAGCTGCGGGTGGTGGACACCGTGGGGCACTGGCTGTACCGCACGGGTCTGCCCGCCAAGCGGATGATCGACGACTTCCTGACCCGCTGACCGTCCGTCCGCGTTCCGTTCCCACCCCGGGACGGTCCGGGACGGTCCGGGACGAACGCCTTCGGGGAACGTACGCGTACGTTCCCCGAAGGCGTCTCAGTGCGCGAGGAGGTGGGCGGCGGGGGCGGTCCGCAGCGGCGGGGTCTGGAGTCCGGTGACGGGGAGGGTCGCGGCGGGCAGTCCGAACGCGTCGGGCCGGGGCGCGGTCAGCGGGGCGTCAAGCGTCAGTCCGGGCGTCCCGGCGACCGCGTCGGGTCCTCCGGCGAGCGCCCGGACGCGGTCCGCCTCCCCGCCGAACACCCGGGGCACCAGCGAGTCCACCTCGGCGCCCGGCAACGGCACGCTGAACGGGACGACGGGCACGATCCCGGACGGCATCAGCCGCCCCTCCACGTACCGGGGCCCCTCCACCGCCCCGGGCACCGGCACCGGCAGTTCGGCGCCCACCCGGGGACCCGTGAGTCCGAGCGCGTGTTCGAGGCCCTCCATCGGCAGGGACACGGGGACCCGTTCCCCGGCGACGGCGGATCCGCTTCCGGCGGCGACGGCCGCGCAGGCCAGTAGCGCGGTGAGGCTTCCGCGCGAGGTCGACTTCATGACAACCGCCCCTCTCTTCGGGCCGAGCGCTCCTGGACTCGGAGCACCCCTGTTAACGAGGGAGCGGAGCGGTTCGCAGCGGGTTTCCCCCGGAAGGGTCATCGGACCGGTGCGGGGTGGACGACCGGCGGGGCCGCTCAGCGCAGGCTGCGCGCGGGGAGCAGACAGTGGGCGGCCCCGGCGAGCATCTCCATGTCCCCGGCGAACGCGGAGAGCGTCTCCTCGCTCATCGGCATCCCGGGGGTGCCCTGCGGCCAGGGCCGGGTCGCGAACAGGAAGTACGCGTGGCCCCGCGCGCGGACGGCGGCGAGCCACTCCGGCGGGACGAGGCACTGGGCGTTGAGGTGCGGCATGTTGACGACGGCCTGTCCGGCCTCGACCAGCAGCGAGACGGGGAAGCTGGGCTGGGTCGTGCCGTCGGCGACGGGGCCGCCGACGGGCAGGCCGGTGTTCTCCAGCAGCGTGCGCACGGCGGCGGCGGAGCCCTCGGGGCCACCGGGTCCGTCACCGAGGGTGTAGGCCAGCAGGAAGGCGAGGTCGCCCCGTTCTTCGGGGTGTTCCCCGCTCCAGGCCATGACGGCGAGGGTGCCGAGTTCGGCCGGGTGGAAGGGGCGCTTTTCGGTGGGGGTTGAGGTCACCTCGGCACCGTAGCGACATGCGGCGCGCGGCCGGGGGTCCGTGTCACCCGTCCGAGCGACGCGGTCAGCGGGATCACACGTGAGGGGACGCGCGCGGGGCGCGGTACGGGCGCGGAGCCGGTCCGCGCGCCCGTACCGTACCGGGGCACGCCCTCGCGCGGACCGGGCGGAACGGGCTACTTGCCGACCGGGAGTCCCCCGAGCAGCGATCCGGTCTGGGAGCCACCGGCGTTCAGCCGCTCGGTGGTGGTCTTGACGTTGTTCATCAGGGTGCCCTCCCGCTCGGTGTCGATGGCGTTGGTCTGCAGGGCGCGCGCGTCGAACGTGGACTGGCTGGTGAACGTCTCCAGGGCTCCGTTGAGGCTGGTGGGCGTCATGTCGGAGGCGGCGAACGCCGGTGCGGCGGCACCGACGAGGGCGAAGGACCCGGCGACGACTGCGGCGGCCTTGAGGGGCTTCATCCGTGTTCCTTTCTTCGGCGACCGTGGGCCACCTGTGGGGAGGCGTACTGCCGCGTTGACTAACGACCCCCGTCCGGACCGGAAACCCCCGGTACGTGAATTCTCCACAACCCCCACTCGAAGGGGTTTCCCGGCCGCTTCCCACACCCTCCAGGGAATTTCTTCCAATCATTTTGTATGAAGAATTTATCTTCTTCGTTCACCCTTCCTCCGACCCCGATTCCCCCCCTCTTCTCCCCGGACACGGAGAAGCCCGTCGGGGCCGGTCCCCTCCGGAAGGGACCGGCCCCGACGGGCCGGGGTGCCACCCGCGTCAGCGCGGGACGGCGGTCACCGGGGCCGCCGGGGCCGCCGGGATCAGCGGCCGATGGCGGGCAGCGTGGCGGCGCCGGGAATCGTCGGCAGCCCCGGGATCGCCGGAACGCCCGGGAGGCTCGGAGCACCCGGGATCGTGGGGATGCCCGGGGCGCCCGGGATCGTGAGCGCGCCCGGGATGGTCGGCGCGCCGGGGATCGTGGGGATGCCCGGCAGGGTCGAGGCGCCGGGGGCGGTCGGGGCGCCCGGGACGGTGGGCAGGGTCGGGAGCTGGGAGGCTCCGGCGGCGGGCGGGGCGATCCCGGCGATCTGCGCGACGATGGCCTGGGCCTGCGCGGCGACCGCCGACGGATCACCGGAGGCGGCCGCCTGGACCAGCGCGTCCACGGCGGTCTGGAGGGCGTCCTTGCTGTCGTTGTCGGGCAGCGGGGCGGCGTGGGAGGAACGGTCGGCCGCGTCGGAGGTGTCCGAGGCGAAGGCGGGAGCGGCGGCGCCGGTGAGGAGGGCGGCGCACAGCGCGGTGGTCCCGAGGCGTCGCGCCAGTGGAGCGCGCATGAGGGTTTCCCTTTCGGTGGGGGTCGGAACTCCCCCACCGTCGAATCCCCTCCCGCGCGCCGCAACCGCGCGGTGCCCGTTCGGGTCACCGGGACGCGCACCCGTGTCATCGGGGCGCGCGGGCGGGTGGGACGCGTCCCGTACGGGCACGTCGCCACGGCGGCGGGCCCGGGAACGGACGAGCACGGCACCACGGTGGCGGGCCCGGGAACGGACGAGCCGCCCGGCCCCCGGGCGGGGCGGGCGGCTCAAGGGCGACGGAACGTCAGCTGTTGACGCAGGTGTTGCCGAAGGCCGGGTTGAGGATGCCGATGACGTCGATGGTGTTGCCACAGACGTTCACCGGGATGTGCACCGGAACCTGGACGACGTTGCCCGAGAGCACACCGGGGGACCCCACGGCGGCACCCTGGGCGCCCGCGCTGGCGGCGGCGACGCCCGCGGTGCCGGCGACGGCCGCGGCGGCGACGGTGGACAGGACAAGGGCCTTCGCGGTACGGGACATGAGAAGTACTGCTCCTAGGTCGTTGGTGACGCACCGGGCGGGGATGCCCGGCCCAGGGCTCAACGCCGGACCGCGCCCCGGGTTCCGCACCCGGAAGGGTGATCTCCGGACCGGTCGGCTCTTCGACACCCACGGGAGTGCCGAACACATTCCCGGTCCGGGTGAATCCGACACACTGACTTACGCGGTATCAGCAGCAAATAAGCTCGGCGGTTAGAGTGGCCGCACTCGCCAGCTCGGCCGAATCGTCCGCGAGAGTCACACGTTATCGAAGTGCGATGGTCATACTGCCTTCCGACGGGTTCAGCGAATTACCTCCCGAAAGGGCAATGCCGGTCATGCGCAATTCCCTCGGTGCCGTCCTGCGACGGCTCGCCCCGCCCCCGACGACGGTAGGTGTCCTCTCCCTCTGCGCCGTGACGGCGGTGGGCGGACTCGCGGCCGCCCCGGCCGTCCACGGCGCGGCGCCCCTCGCCGCGCCGCGCGGCCCGGCCGCCGACCACGACACAACGGCCACCACCCCCACCCTGCCCTCCTCCGTCCCCACCGCCCCGCCCGCCTCACCAGGCCGCGACACCCGGGCCGAGGAGGCCGAGAAGGTGCCGTTCGCCCAGCGGTTCCACGCCGTGCAGCACGGCGGCATCGTCCGCGCGGCGAACGTCTCCATCACCTGCCGCTCCGGCGAGTCCTCGACCGCGTCGGACGGCGGGAAGGCGGTGTCCTGCGCGGACGCCCGCGCCGGGAAGGCGACCGCCGCCAACGACGGGTTCGACATGTTCTACGCGGACGTCGACTCCGACGACAACACCTACAACTCCAGCCGCGCCGAACTGCGCGTGCCCAGCGGCGCGAAGGTCTCCTACGCGCGGCTGTACTGGGGCGGCAACCTGCGCGTCGGCGAGCAGAAGCCGTCCCGCGACAACGACCGGGTGCTGGTCGCCGAACCGGAGGGCCAGTACAAGGAGGTGCTCGCGGACAGCGTCGTGGGGCACCGGACCGCGGGCGGCGCCGACGCGTTCCAGGCGTCGGCGGACGTCACCGCGCAGGTGCGCGCGGGCGGTTCGGGGACGTGGACGGTCGGCCAGGTCAACGTGGCGATGGGCAACTCCGGGGCCGGCGCCTGGGGCGGCTGGACGCTCGTCGTCGCCTACGAGAAGCAGAGCGAACCGCTGCGGCAGCTCGCGCTCTGGGACGGCTTCGCCTACCTCGGCGAGGGCCACCACGAGGCGGCCGTCCGGCTCGACGGGGTGACCGTCCCGTCGGGCGGCGGCGGCACCGCCGGGTTCGTCGCCTACAACGGGGACGCCGGGACCACCGGGGACGCGCTGACCGTGTCGGTCGGCAGGCGCGCGGGCACCAGCCTGAAGGACGCCCGCAACCCGTCCGGCGACCTCCTCAACTCGACCGTCGCCGAGCCCGGCACCCAGGCCAAGCGGGACCCGTCCTACGCCGGGACCCTCGGCTACGACTCCGACGTCCTCGACCTCGGCGAGGCCGTGGCGGCCGGTGGCGGACGGCTCGACCTGCGGCTCACCGCCGAGAAGGACGCCGCCTGGGCCGGAGTCCTGTTCGCCGCGGTCGACACCGACGCCGATGCCCGCTGACCGGGGCCGGACCGGGCCCCCTCGGGTCCTGCACGTGACCCAGCCGGTGGACGGCGGGGTGGCCCGGGTCGTCCTCGACCTGGTGCGCGCCCAGACCGCCGGGCCGGACCCCGCCGCGCGGGTCACGGTGGCCTGCCCGGCGGACGGGCCGCTCGCCGGGGCGGTGACCCGGGCGGGCGCCGACTGGCTGGACTGGCCCGCGACCCGTTCCCCCGGCCCCGGGCTGCGCCGCGAAGTCCGTTCACTGGCAAGGCTGTTGGAGACGGTCCGGCCCGATCTGGTGCACGCCCACAGCGCCAAGGCCGGACTGGTCGTCCGGCTCGCGCTGCGGGGCCGGACGCCGACCGTGTTCCAGCCGCACGCCTGGTCGTTCGAGGCGGTCGGCGGCCCGCTCGCCGCGCTCAGCCGCCGCTGGGAGCGGTACGGGGCGCGCTGGGCGCACCGGATCGTCTGCGTCAGCGAGGCGGAGCGCCGCACCGGGGCGGCGGCCGGGGTCCCGGGGCGGTGGGCCGTGGTGCCCAACGGGGTGGACACCGACCGCTTCCGGCCCGGGGGCGGTTCCGGGGCTCCCGGGCCGGTCCCGGGGCTCGTGTCCGTTCCGGGGCTCGTGGCCGGGTCCGTTGCCGGGCAGGTTCCGGGGCTCGTGGGCGGGTCCGCTGCCGGGCCGCTCGTGGGCGGGAACGCGGCCGGGGCCGTTCCTGGGCCGGTTCCCGGGTCCGGGCTCCCGGCCGGGGCCGCTGGCGGGGCGCTCGGGTCCGAGCATGCGTCCGGGGCCGTTCGTGGATCGGTTCCGGGGTCCGGGGCCGTTCCCGGGGCCGTTCCGGGGTCTGTTCCCGGGGCCGGATCCGTTCCCGGGCCTGGGCCTGGGTCCGGGTCCGGGCCTGGGTTTGGGAACGGGGTCGTGGCCGGGTCCGTGCCCCTGCCTGGGCCCTCGGCCTCGCCGTCGTCCTCGCCCGCGCCTGTGCCCGCGCCCGGGGCTGTCGGTGACCACGGTGACGGTGACCATCCCGGGGACGGGGACGGCGCGGCGGGCGGGGGCTGCGGCCGGGACGGGGGCGCGCGGGAGCGCGGTGCGGCGCGGCGCTCGTTGGCCGCGCTCGCCCAAGTGCCGCCGGACGCGCCCCTGGTCGTCTGCGTGGCCCGGCTGTGCCGTCAGAAGGGGCAGGACGTGCTGCTCCGGGCGTGGCCGGGGATCGCCCGGGCCGTCCCCGGGGCCCGGTTGGTCCTTGTGGGTGACGGACCCGACCGGTCCGCGCTGCGCGCCGCCGCACCCGAACGGGTGATCTTCACGGGGCCGGTGGACGATCCCCGCCCCTGGTACCGGGCCGCCGACCTGGTCGTCCTGCCGTCCCGGTGGGAGGGCATGGCGCTGGCCCCGCTGGAGGCGATGGCCTGCGGCCGCCCCGTGCTCCTGACCGAGGTGGACGGCGCCCGCGAGAGCCTGCCCCCCGAACACGCCCCGTACTGTCTCGTGCCTCCCGGGGACCCCGGCGCGCTGGCGCGCGCGACCGCCGGACTGCTGCTCGACGCGGAGCGGCGCGCGGCGCTCGGCCGGGCGGGTCGTCGGCACGTCCTCACCACCCACGATGTGCGGCACTCCGCCCGGGCCGTCGCGGCCGTGTACCGCGAACTGCTCGGTGCGGAGCGCACCCAGTGCAGGGAGTCCATCACCTCGTGACCGCGGAAAGCATCGTTCCCCCGCCCGTGGGGCAGCCGCGGTCGGGACGCGGCGCCGCCCCCCGACCGTCGGCGCCCGCCCGATCCACGACGGCCGCCCGATCCACGACCACCACCGGGTCCACGACGACCACCCGGGCGACGAGCACCACCGGCTCCAGGGCCACCCCCGGACCGACGGCGGCCGGCGGGTCCGGGGCGGGCGTCAAGTCCGTGGCCGCCAAGTCCTCGACGGCCGGGGCCGCGACGGCGGCCGGGGCCCCGGGGTCCGCCCGGCCGCTGCCGTCCGGACGTCCGGCACCGGGCCGGGCCGCCGTGCCCGCCCGGCACACCGGAGCCGTCTCGGTGCTCGCGCCCCGGCGGCCCTCCGGTGGTCCGGCCCCCGTCGCGGGACCGCGCCGGGTCCGGCGGCGCCGGGACGTCCCCCTGTTCGCGGTGGACGCCGCCGGGGGGCTGCTCGCCGCGCTGGCGCTCGACCCCGGACAGCGCCATCCGCTGCTGCTGGCGGCGCTCGCGGCCGGGGTCGGCGGCTGGCACGCGCGGGCGGCGCGCCGCCACCGGGCGCTGACCGTGCCGCTCGCCCTGGCGGAGACGCCCGCGCTGTGCGGACGGACCGTCCTGGCCTGGGCGGTGCTCGGCGCGCTGCTGGCGGCGCTCGCTCCGGAACGGGCGCTGCCGTGGGACGCCTTGACGCTGGGCTGCGCCGCGCAGGCGCTGACGTCGTGCGCCGGGCGTGCCGTGGTGTACGCGCGCCGCCGGGCGGGGCTGGCGCGCGGACCGCTGCCGGTGCTGGTGGTCGGGGACGCCCGCGCGGTGCTGCCCGTGGCGGCGGCGCTGCTGCGGCGGCCCGGGTGCGGGGCGCGGCCGGTCGGGCTCGTCGCCTCCGGCCCCGCGCCCGGAACCCACCCGTTCGTGACGGCCCCGGGTCACCCGTCCGTGAGCCCGCCTGGGTCCCCGTCCGCCGGGTCCTCGTCTGCCGGATCTCCGTTCGCCGGGTCCTCGTCTGCCGGATCCCCATCCGCCCGGTCCTCGTCTGCCGGGTCCCCATCCGCCGGGTCCTCTCCTGCGGGCTCCGCGTCCGTGGGGTCCGCGTCCGTCGGTTGCGCGCCTCCCGGTTCGGGGTCCTCCGGTTCGGGGTCCCTTGGTTCCGTGCCCGCCGGTTCCGCGTCCGTCGGTTCCGCGCCCTTCGGGCATCCGGCCGCCGGACCGGGGGGCGGGGCGGCGGGGACCGGGTCCGGTTCCGGCTGGTCCGGGGTTTCCGGGCCGGGTGGATCGGGGTCCGCAGGGGGGTCGACGGCGTCCGGATCGTCCGGGGTGACCAGGGCGAACGGAGCGGCTGGGGCACTTGGGGCGACCGGGGCGACCGGGGCGACCGGAAGGTTCGCCGTCGGTGGGGCGGCCGGTGGCGGGACCGCCGGGGCCGGAGTCGGGGCCGGGCCGCCGGTGCTGACCACCCCCGAGGAGGTGCGGCGGGCGCTGGTCCGGCACGGAGTGCGCCATGTGCTGGTCGCCGGGACCGAGGCGCACCGCGTCCACGCCCCGCTGCTGCGGATGCTGAGCGGACTGGGCCGGGAGCTGTGGCAGATCGTCCCGTCCCCGCCGGGCGCGGGCGCCGCCGACCAGCGCGCGCCCCGGCTCGCGGGCTTCCCCTGCGCCCCGCTCGCACCGCGCTCGCCCCGTCGGGTCCCGGTCCGCAAACGCGCCCTCGACATGGCGGTGTCCGGCACGCTGCTGCTGCTCTCCGCGCCGCTGCTGGCGCTGTGCGCGCTGGTCATCCGGGTCAGCGACGGCCCCGGCGTGCTCTTCCGGCAGGAGCGGATCGGCCGGGGCGGACGCCCGTTCACCCTGCTGAAGTTCCGCACCCTGCGGCCCGCCGACTCCCGCGAGGCGGCCACCCGGTGGAACGTCGCCGACGACAGCCGGGTCACCGCGCCCTGCCGGTTCCTGCGCCGTACCTCGCTCGACGAACTGCCCCAGCTGTGGAACGTGTTCCGCGGCGACATGAGCCTGGTCGGCCCGCGCCCCGAACGCCCCTACTTCGTCGGCCAGTTCTCCCGTCTCTACGAGGGCTACGCCGACCGCCACCGGATGCCGACCGGGATCACCGGGCTCGCCCAGGTCGAGGGGTTGCGCGGGGACACCTCGATCGAGGACCGGGCCCGCTTCGACAACGCCTACATCGACACCTGGTCGCTGTGGCAGGACGTCTGCATCCTGCTGCGCACGGCGGCCGTTCTCGTCCGTCCCACGGGGAGCTGACCTTGTCCGAGCCCGCGTCCGCAGCCCCCGGCACGGTGGCCGTCCCGGCCGTCGCCGCGCCCGCGTCCCACCGCGCCGGGGCCGCCTCCCCGGCCGCCGCGCTGTACGCCCTCCTGGTCCGGTACGCGCCCGTGCTGCCGGTGCTCGCCCTGCTGGCGCTGCTCACCCTGCCGGTCACCGACGGGCGGGCCGCCGCCACCGGGCAGGGCGCGGGCTGGACCCCGGCCGACGCGATGTCCGGGGTGCTCGTGCTGATCGGGGTGCTCGGCGCGGTGCGCCGGGCCCGGCGGCCGCTGAGCCGGACCGCCGCGCTCGTCCTCGGGCTGCCGGTCGCCGGGATCGCCGTCGCCGCGACCGGCGCCGCCGACGCGATGGCGGGCGTCACCGGACTGAGCCGCTACCTCCAGGTGTTCGTCCTGGTCCCGCTGGCGGTGCTGCTGCTGGTCCGCGACCGCGCCGACCTCCGCGTGGTGGCCTGGGGGTTCGTCGGACTCGCCCTGGCACAGGGCGGGATCGGGGTCCACCAGTACGCGACCGGGACCGGCGCCTCGTACATGGGCGCCGACATCCGCGCGGTGGGCACCTTCGGGCCGACCGATGTGATGGGCATGGCCACCGTCGTCTCCTACGGGGTGATCTGCGCGGTGGGGCTGGCGCTCGGCGCCCGACGGGGCGTGCGCGATGCCCGGCGGGGCCCCCGGAACGGGCAGGGGGCGCGGGGTGACGCCGTGCGCCGGATCGTCGCGCTGGCGTGCGCGGTGCTGCTGCTCGTTCCGCTCGCGCTGTCGTTCAGCCGGGGCGCGTGGATCGCCACCGCCGTCGCGGTCACCGCGCAACTGCTGTTCTCCGGGGTGCGCCGGGCGCTCGCCGTGTTCGCCGTGGCGACCGCCGCCGCGGTGGTGCTGGTCGGCGGGGCCGGGCTCGGCACCGCCCTGCTCCAGGAGCGCCTCGGCAGCATCACCCAGGTCGCGGACGCCCCCGACCAGTCGGTCACCGACCGGTACACGATGTGGGCGGCGGCGGTCGGCATGTGGCGGGAACGGCCGGTCACCGGGGTCGGGTTGAAGGACTTCCCCGCCCACCGCGACGGCCACGCCTCGCTCGCCCTGTCCTCCGGCAGCGACACCGCGGGCGCGGGCTCCGGCTATCTGCGCCAGCCGCTGCTCTCCCCGCACAACATGTACCTGCTCGTCCTCAGCGAACAGGGGCTCCTCGGACTGACCGGTCTGCTCGGCGGCTGGACCGCGCTGCTGGTGCTCACGGTGCGGCGGCTGCGCGCGGCCCGGCGCCGGGAACGGGACGCGACCGTCCCGGGCGCCGATCCGGGCACCGACTGCGGGCTGCTCGCCTGCGGACTGCTGGTGTGGCAGCTGGTGGACTTCGGGTACGCGGACATCGGCGGGCCCTCGACCGTGCTGACCGCCGTCTCGCTCGGCGTCGTCGCCTGGTGGGCGCTCGGGACGGACCCCCGGTGAGCCCCGCGCGCGAGGCGGTCACGCCCCTCGGCGACGGCCCGGCGGTCCCGTCCGCCGGCGCGGGCGCCCCGGCGGGCGACGGGGCCCTCGTCCCGTACCCCGCCGGATCGGGCACCCCCGCCGGGGACGGCACGCCCGCGCCCCGCGCCCCCGCGGACCCACCGGTTCCCGCCGCTTCGACGACGGTCCGGCCCGGTGGGCCCGGCCCGCTGAAGGGCACGGGGGGCAAGGGCACCGAGGGTGCCGGGGGCGCTAAGGGTGCCGGGGGCGCCAAGGAGGACGGCGACAGCGGCGACGGCGACGGCGACGGCGACGGCGCGGACGAGCGCGGGGACGGGGACGGAGGCGGCGGAAGCGGGCGGTTCCTGGCCCGGGCCGCGCTGCTGACCGGGGTGCTCACCGCGGCGGGTGCCCTGCTGGGGCTGTTGCGGGACCAGACGCTGGCGCACCTGTTCGGCGCGGACGGGGCCACCGACGCGTTCCTGGTCGCCTGGACGGTCCCCGAGTTCGCCTCGACGCTGCTGATCGAGGACGGGATGGCACTGGTGCTCGTCCCGGCGTTCAGCGCGGCGCTCGCCCAGCGCGCGCGGGGCGCGGGCTCCGGCGCGGACCCGGTACGGGCGCTGGTGCGGTTCTCGCTGCCCCGGCTCGGACTCGTCCTGGGGGCCCTCGCGCTGCTCGTGGTGGTCGGGGCCCCGGTACTGGTGGACGTGCTGGCCCCCGGGCTGCCCGATCCGGCGCTCGCGGTCGACTGCACCCGGCTCACCGCGACCTGTCTGCTCTCCTTCGGGCTGTGCGGCTACTGCGGCGCGGCGCTACGGGCGCACGGACGGTTCCTGGTGCCCGCGGCGATCTACATCGCGTACAACACCGGGATCATCACGGCGATGTTCGTCCTGGGCGGCCGGTGGGGGGTGCGGTCGGCCGCCGTGGGGGTGGCCGTCGGCGGCTGTCTGATGGTCGCGGTGCAGGCGCCGTCCCTGTGGCGACGCCTACGGGACGTGCCCCGGAGCGCCCGAGGCACCCAAGACACTCGGAGCACCCGAGGCACCGGGCGCCCCAGCGGCACGGAGGGTACCGACGGCTCCGTGGGCACCAGCGGTGCCGGGAGCCCCACGAGCACCGCAAGCACCGCAAGCACCGCAAGCACCGCAAGCGTGCGGCTCGCGGGAGGCGCGGGGGGCGCGCTGATCGCGTCCGTGCTGCTGTTCGGGGTCTGCCGCCAGTCCCAGGTGCTCATCGAACGGTTCCTCGGCTCCTCGCTGCCCGCCGGGGCCATCTCGCACCTCAACTACGCCCAGAAGGTGGCGCAGATGCCGATGGTGCTGTCGTTGATGCTGTGCACCGTCACCTTCCCGGCCGTGGCGCGGGCCCTCGCGGACGGGGACACCGACCGGGCGCGGCGCCGGGTCGAGCGGGATCTGACGCTGGCCGCCGCGGCGGTGCTGATGGGGGTCGCGGCGATCGTCGCGGCGGCCTCCCCGCTCGTCGAACTCCTCTTCCAGCGAGGCGCGTTCACCTCCGACGACACCGCCGCGACTGCGGGCGTCATGCGGGTGTACGCGCTGGGGCTGCTGGGCCACACCCTGGTCGGCGCGCTGATCCGCAGCTACTTCTCGGCCGGGCGCCCCACCTGGTACCCGCTGTTCGTCATGGCCCTCGGGGTCGGGGTGACCGCCGTGCTCGGCGCGCTGGCGGTCGGTCCGTTCGGGGTGCGCGGCATCGCCGCCGCCAACGCCACCGGCATCACCCTGACCGCCGCCCTGCTGCTGTACGGCACCGGTGAGCGGAACGTGCCGGTCCGCCGTCGCGGGGTCGCCCTCCAACTGGCGCGCACGGTAACGGCGGCGGGCTGCGCGACCGGAGCGGGAACGCTGGCCGCCGGATGGGCCGAGGGCCCGCGCGCCGCGATCGGCGGGGCCGGTGGCGCCCTGTTCGCGGTGACGGCCGCCGCGCTGACCGTGGTGCTGGTGTTCCCGCTGGCGCTCCGGGCACTGGGCGGCCTGCCGGGACGGGACACCGACACCCCCGACGGCCCGGGCACCCCCCGGGCCTCCCGCGCGTCCCACGCCACCCGCACTGCCGGCACCCCCCACGACCACACGGGCGCGACCACCACCCCAACCACCGTTTCCCCCGCCCCCGCCGCCTCCCTCCCGACCTCCACGACCTCCACCACCGCCGTCTCCCCCACCGCCCCCGCCCCTCCCACGCCCCCCACCGCCCCCACCCCCCTCATCGCCCGCGCCGCCCGCACCCTCCGCGCCGTCACACGAAAGGGCACCGATGCGCGCTGACCAGCCCCGCCCCCGGACCGACCCCCCGCACCGAGCCGCCCCCGCGCCCGGCCCCGTGGCCCCCGGCGCCGCCACCCGGGCCGCGCCCCGCCCCGGCCCCGCCGCCCAGTTCTGGGACGCGCTCGCCACGCGCCCCGCGCACGCGCCGGAGTGGATCGCCATGTACCACTCGGTCACCCGGACCGGCGACGACCCGTACCGCATCACCGTCACCCCCGAGCGCCTCGACGGACAGCTGCGGCGGCTGCGGCGGCGCGGGCTGCGGGGGGTGAGCGCCCGGGAGCTGGTGGCCGCGCGGGCGCGCGGCCGGGCGCGCGGGCTGGTCGCGCTGACCTTCGACGACGGATACGCCGACTTCCTCGACCACGCGCTGCCCGTGCTGCGCCACTGGGGGTGCGGGGCGACCCTGTTCGTGCTGCCGGGGCGGCTCGGCGGCGACAACGCCTGGGACCCGCTCGGCGTCCGGAAGCCGCTGCTCACCGCCGACGGGGTGCGCGCGGCGGCGGCGGCCGGGATCGAGATCGGCTCGCACGGGCTGACCCACCTCGATCTGACCCGGGCCGACGACGCCACCCTGCGCGCCGAGACCCTCGACAGCCGGACCCTGCTGCGGGAGCTGACCGGTACCGAGGTCACCGGCTTCTGCTACCCGTACGGCACCGTGGACGCCCGGGTGGTCGCTGCCGTCCGCGCCGCCGGTTACCGCTACGGCTGCGCCATCGCGCCCGGTCCGCTCGCCGGTGAACTCGCCCTGCCCCGGGTGCACATCGGCCAGGAGGACACCGGAGTGCGGCTGGAGCTGAAACGGCTGCTCAGCCCGGTGCGCCGCCCCATGCCGTCGTACGCCGGGGCGCCCGTCACCCCCGCGCGCCCGGCGCCCGAACCGGCGCGCGGCAAAAGACCCGGGCCCCCGTCCGGGGCCACCGCCAGCGTCCACGCCCCCGACACGCCCCCGGTCACCCGGACGACCGTCCGCGCCGCTTCCCGCACCGCCCGCCGCACACCACTCACCCCCGGGCGGACCGCCGCCCCGGGACGGGCCACCGCCCCCGGCCGACCGGAGTCCTCGTGAAGGCCCTGCACGTCATCACCGGCCTCGGGGTCGGCGGCGCGGAACAGCAACTGCGCCTGATGCTCCGTCACCTCCCCTTCCCCTGCGACGTGGTGACGCTCACCAACCCCGGTCCGGTCGCCGACGGGATGTCCGCCGACGGGATCCGCGTCACCCACCTCGGAATGACCGGCAACCGCGATCTGCGGGCCCTGCCCCGGCTGGTCGCGCACATCCGCTCCGGCGGCTACGACCTCGTCCACACCCACCTCTACCGAGCCTGCCTCTACGGCCGGATCGCCGCCCGGGTCGCCGGGGTGCGGGCCGTCGTCGCCACCGAGCACTCCCTCGGGGAGGGCCAGATGGAGGGCCGTCCGCTCACCCCCGGGGTCCGCGCGCTGTACCTCGCGGGCGAGCGCCTCGGCCACGCCACCGTCGCCGTCTCCCCCACCGTCGCCGAACGGCTGCGCCGCTGGGGGGTGCCCCGCCAGCGGATCCACGTCGTCCCCAACGGCATCGACCCGGACGCGCTGCGCTTCGACCCGGACGCCCGGCGCCGGATCCGCGCCCGCTACGGACTGCCCGAGGACGCGTTCGTCGTCGGGGCGGTCGGCCGACTGGTCCGGGGCAAGCGCTTCGACCAGCTCGTCACCGCGCTCGCGGCGCTCCCCGACGACGTCCGGCTGCTCGTCGTCGGCGCGGGCCCGGAGGCGACCGCGCTGCGCCGCACCGCCCGTCGCGCCGGAGTCGCCGACCGCGTGGTCCTCACCGGCGAGGCCCGCCCCGCCGACCCCGGCGAAGCCCTCGCGCCCACCCCGGGCCCCCGGCCCGGCCCCCACCCGCGCACCACGGCCGACCCCGCCCCGGACCCCACCGCCCCCGGACTGCCCGCCCTGCTCTCGGCGATGGACGTCCTGGCGTCGCCCTCCCCCGAGGAGGCGTTCGGACTCGCCGTGCTGGAGGCCCTCGCCTCCGGACTGCCGGTGCGGTACGTGGACTGCCCCGCCCTGGACGACCTGCCGCCCGGCGCGGCCCCCGGCGCGGAACGGCTCGCCCCCGGCCCCGGCCCCTTCGCCGAGGCCCTGCGACGGCTCCGGGACGCGGGCCCCGCCGAACGCGTCGTCCCCCCGGCCGTCGCGCACTACTCGATCGCCCGCAGCGCCGAACGCCTCACCGGGGTCTACGCCTCGGTCGTCCGCCCCTGACCACCGCTCCGGCGCCCGGAGGCCCCCGGACGACGAGAGCCGCTGACGCACCCGCGCACCGCGAACCTCGCCCGCCCGGACCGCGCACACGAAGAACACCCGCACCACGAGCCACGCACCACCCGTCACGAGCCACCCACCACACGAACAACGCACCACGCACAACGCACCACCACAGACCAGGGAGACACCGAGAGACATGACCGACGACGACACCCCCGGCGCCCGCCCCCGCCGCCCGGCCCGACTGGCCCGGCTGCGGCGCCTGCCCGTCTGGCTGCTGATCCCCGGCTGCGCGCTCGCCGGAGCCGTGGCGGGCGGCGCCTACGGCAAGCTCAGGCCGCCCGAGTACACCGCGACCAGCTACGTCATCGCCGTGCCGACCGAGAAGTCCGACCCGGCGACCGCCCTCGGCTTCGCCCAGGCGTACGGCCGGGTGGCCACCCAGCTCGCGGTGCTCGGCGACGCGCAAATCGCCGCCCGGGTCCCGGTCGCCGAACTGCGTTCCAGCGTCCGCGCGGCGACCTCCCCGGAGGCCCCGATGGTCGCCATCTCGGCGACCGCCGCCCGGCCCGCGCGGGCCGCCGACATCGCCAACGCGGTCTCCCGGGCGCTGACCATCAACGCCAACCAGACCGAGGAGCGCACCCACGTCCAGCTCCTCCAGTTCTCCCGGGCGACCCGGCCCGGCACGCCCAGTTCGGCCGGTCCCGTGGTCACCACCCTGGTCGGCGCCAGCGCGGGCGGACTGCTCGGCGGGCTGGCCCTGCTGGTCCGCCCCCGGCGGCGCGCCCCGGAGCCCGGGGTGCCCGCGCCGGTGCCCGCCCCGGCCCCGGCGGCGGACCTCCAGCGATGACCCCGTCGGCCACGGCGGCCGGGACGGCGGCCCCCGCCCGCCGCGCCCCGGCCGCCGCCCCGGGCCCGGTCGTCGAGGTCTGCCGGGACCCGGCCGCGTTCGACGCCCTCGCCGACGAGTGGGACGCGCTGTTCGCCCGCGGCCGGGCCGCGACCCCGTTCCAGCACCACGCCTGGCTGCGCTCCTGGTGGACCTCGTACGGCCGCCCCGGACAGCTGCGGGTGGTGCTGGTCCGGGACGGCGGGGACCCGGACGCGGGGAACGGCCGGGAAGGCGGGAGGGGCGGGGAGCTGATCGCGGCGGCCCCGCTGACCCTGGTCCGCCGTCCGCTGCCCGCGCTGGTGCCGCTCGGCGGGGCCGTCAGCGACTACGCGGACGTGCTCCTGGACGACCGCCGCGCCGCCCCCGCCGCCCGCGCCCTGGCCGCCGGGATCGCCACGGCGGCCAAGGGGGCGGTGGTGGACCTGCGGGAGGTCCGGCCGGGCGCCGCCGCCGACCGGGTGTACGCGGCCTGGAACGGACCGAAGCGGCGGCTGGACGACTCGCTGTGCCTGGAGCTCCCGGCCGCCCCCATGGACGAACTGGTCGCCCGGCTCGCCCGCCCCCGCGCCCAGCGGGTCCGCGCCAAGCTCCGCAAGCTGGACGCCCTCGGGGTGCGGGACCGGGTGGTGCCCGCCGCCGAGGTGCCCGCCGCGCTGCGCGCCCTGATCGAACTGCACCGGCTCCAGTGGCGGGGCCGCAGCGTGACGGCGGAGCACCTGCGGCCCCGGTTCGCCGCGCACCTGGAGCGCGCGGTGGTGCCGATGGTCCGCTCGGGGCACGCGGCGGTCACCGAGTTCCGGCTGGCCGGTGCCCCGGGGGAGCCGGACGAGGTGGTCGCCGTCGACGTGACCCTGCTGGCACCCGGTCTCGCCGGGGCCTACCTCTACGGGGCGCACCCGGCGCTGCGAGAACGGCGGGTGGACGTGGCGTCGATGCTGCTGCGCTCCGGCGCGCGCCTGCTCACCGGGGAGGGCGCCGCGCCCGGTCCCCCGGTGCTGAGCCTGCTGCGCGGCGACGAGCCGTACAAGCACCACTGGCGGCCCGAACCGGTCGCCAACCGGCGGCTGCTGATGGCCGGACGGTGGTCCGCACCGCTGCTGACCGCCGCGCTGGGCGACGCCTGGGCCCGCGACCGGGTCCGGCGGGCGCGCCGCGCCCGCCGGGAACGGGCCGCCGCCCGGGCCGCCTCGGAGGGAGGGGGGACACGTGACGGCGGCGGGCCCTGAGGGACCCGCCGCCGTGCTCCGGCCGGCGCTCCGGCCCCCGGCCCGGTGTCCCCACCGGACTCGGACCCGCCGCCCGGTCCCGGACGGACACCCGCCGGGACCGGCCGTGCACCAGGCACCAGACGGACATCAGGCACCGGACGAACACCGGGGACCAGACGAACACCCAAGACCAGACGAACACCCGGCACCGGACGAACGTCCAAGACCGGACGGGCGACACCCGGTCCCGGACGGACACCCGCCGGGACCGGCCGTGCACCAGGCACCGGACGGGCACCCGGGCACCCGCCCCCCAACGCCCCGCCTAGGAAGCCCCCGGCCCCCCGGCCCACCCGGCCGGACCGGCCCAGCCCGGCCAGCCACCCGGGTCAGCGGACCCTCCGGAGCCCCGGGAAGCCCCGGAAGCCCCCGTGCCGCCGGAGATCCCGGCGGCCCCGGGCACCCCGGGAACCTCCGCGACCCCGGGCACCCCGGAGACGTCGGAGACATCGGGGACGCACACCGGCTCCTCCAGCCACTGCTCCAGCCACGCCCCGAGGTCGACGGACACGCACCCGGGCTCCGGGGACTCCGGCTCGGCGGACGGTTCCGGCCCGGCGGGCTCCGGCGGGACGGGCGGCTCGGCGGGCGGCGCGGGCGGCTCGGGCGGGGTGACGACCGGCGGCTCCTGCGGCGGCACCGGCGGCTCCGGCAGCGCCTCGGACATCAGCTCCCGGTAGACGGCCGCGGCCCGCGGATTCGCCGCGCACTGCCACACCCCGTGCGGGCAGTAATCGGTGATGGTCTGGTAAACGGGCGGATGCCGTTCCATCCACTGGAGCATGCTCCGCATGTATTCGGCGTTGTCGCCGTTTCGGAACAGCCCCCATTCCGGATAGGAAATAGGCTTTCCGTGGGCCCGCGCGAAGTCCACGTGGTGCTGGAGTCCGAACGGTTCGCTCACCTGCTCGTCGAAGGTGACGCCGCCGGGCTGGTCGTACGAGTCCATTCCGATGATGTCGACCGTGTCGTCACCGGGGTAGCACGCCGTCCAGCCGATGGCGTCGCGTCCCCGGCTCGGCGCGAAGTCGAAGCGGAACGCCTGGCCCGGCACCGAACGCATGGTGGTGACGATCCTGTTCCAGTACCTCTTCCACATGACCGGGTCCGGTCCGCAGCGGTGGCCGTACGTGGTGCCGTTCATCTCCCAGCCGAGCACCAGGACCGTGTCCTGGAGGCCGAGGTCCACCAGCCGCTGGGCGAGCATCCGGAAGTGCAGGTCGTTCCAGCCGATGGCGCCCCGCCACAGGTCGGAGCGGACCTGGAAGTCACTGAGCCGCTGTTCGTTGCGGGCCGACATCGGCACGTTGAGGACGAATATCCGGTCGGGCCCCGCCTGCTTCCACCCCGCCCAGTCGGCCAGGAAGTCGACCTGGCCCTCGATGCCCGCCCAGCTGTCGCCGGGCAGGTAGGTGTGGCCGACGCGCAGCTCCGCGCCGCCGAGCCACTGGCTCAGCTCCGCCATCCGGGCCACTCCGCGCGGCCCGTAGTCCAGGTAGGCGCCGAACGGGGGCCGCTCGGCGGCCGGGGCCGCCTCGTCGACGGCGGGGGCGGCCGTGGCGGCCGGGGCCGCGACCACCGCCCCGGTGACGGCGAGCGCCACCAGGGCGACCACCGCGGACGCCCGGGACACGAGCGGGGCGAGCGCTCTGCGGAACCGGGACGCCCGGTGTTTCTGATAGGCCATGTGCCGCTCCTAGGGGAATTCTCTGCTCGCCTTTTCGGCCTTCCTCGCCCCCGCCTTGAGAAGCTTCCGAGAAACCGGCCCACAAGTATTCCTATTGCGCCGAACGGGGATTCAACCCCGGTGCGGCACCCATCCGCCCGCTTGGGTGAGTGAATCGTGGAGGCAAGCCGTGTCGCTGCTGGACCCGGACGTTCCCGCCGTACTCCTGCGCATCGACCGGAACCCCTTCCACCACGGCACCCTCGGCGCGGTGCGCTCGCTGGGGCGGGGCGGCGCGGAGGTCCACGTGGTCGCGGACTGCGCGGCGAGTCCCGTCCGCCGCTCCCGCTATCTGCACCGGGCGCACCGTCCCCCGCCGCCCGGCGCGGACCCGGCCGCCGTCGCCGAGGTGCTGCGCGAGGTCGCCTCGGTCGTCGCCCGCCCGGCGGTGCTGGTGCCGCTGGACGACGCGGGCGCCATCGCGGTGAGCCGGGCGCACCGGGACCTCGCCGGGCCGTATCTGCTGCCGGGCCGTCCGGGCGCCCCCGCCGAACAGGTCGCGGACAAGGCCCGGCTGGCCGAGGTGTGCCGGGCCCTGGACATCCCGCACCCGACCACCCTCGTCCCCGACAGCCCCCGGGCGGCGGCCGGGGCCGCCGAGCGCCTGGGACCGCCGGTGATCGCCAAGTGGAGCCGTCCCTGGCTGCTGCCCCCCGGCGCCGGACTGCGCTCCACCCTGCTGCTGCGCTCGGCCGCCGAGGCCGCCGCCCTGTACCGGCGCTCCGCCGAGGCGGGCAGCCCCCTGCTGCTCCAGGCGTACCTTCCGCCGGGCCCGCGCCGCGACTGGTTCTTCCACGGGTACGCCGACCGGAGCGGAACCGTGCGGGGCGGCGGCTGCGGACGCAAACGGCGTTCCTGGCCGCCGCGCGCCGGGCTCACCTCCGTGGGCCGCTGGACCCCCAACCCCCGGCTGGAGGAGGCCGCCGGGGAACTCGTCCGGGCGCTCGGCTACCAGGGCGTCCTGGACCTCGACTTCCGTCACGACCCGGTGGCCGACGCGTACCACCTGCTGGACTTCAACCCCCGGCCGGGCGCCCAGTTCCGGCTCTTCGCGGACGGCCGGGGCATCGACGTGGTCCGCGCCCTGCACCTGGACCTGACCGGGCGCCGGCTGCCCGACCCGGCGCCGCTGCCCGGCCGCTCGTACGTGGTGGAGAACTACGCCCCGCTGGCCGCCCTGACCGCCCCGCTGCGTCCCGGCCCCGCCGAACTGGCCTGGTGCGCCCGGGACGATCCGGCCCCGGGCCGGGCGATGGCCCTGCTGTGGCCCCGGCACGCCGCCGCCCGCGCCCTGCGCCGCGCCCTCCCCCGACCACGCCCCGACCCACCCCACGCCCCCCGCGCACCACATGCCCCGCACACCCCGCACACCCCGCACACCCCGCACGAGAAAGAGAGCAACCTCTGATGGACGACCTCCTGGTGGTGGGGGCGGGCCCCTACGGCCTGTCGATCGCCGCGCACGCCGCGGCCGCCGGACTGAACCCCCGGGTCTTCGGCCGCCCGATGGCCGCCTGGCGGGACCACATGCCCCCGGGGATGTTCCTCAAGTCGGAGCCCTGGGCCTCCCACCTCTCCGACCCCGGCCGCCGTCACGGTCTGGACGCCTACTGCGCGGAGCGCGGACTGCCCGCCCGGCACGGCGTCCCGCTCCCGGTGCGGACGTTCGCCGCGTACGGGCTGTGGTTCGCGGACCGGGCGGTGCCGGGGGTGGACGAGCGGACCGTCCGGACCGTCAGCAGCTGTCCGGGCGGCTTCGAGGCGGTCACCGAGGACGGCGAGCGGGTGCGGGCCCGGTCGGTGGCGCTGGCCGTCGGGGTGCTGCCGTTCGTGGACCTCCCCGCCCCGCTGGCCCCCCTCGGCCCCGAGCACGTCACCCACAGCGGCCACCACGCCGATCTGACCCGCTTCCGGGACCGGGACGTGACGGTGATCGGCGCGGGCCAGGCCGCCCTGGAGACCGCCGCGCTCCTCGCCGAACAGGGCACCCGGGTCCGGGTGCTGGCCCGGGCCGGTTCCCTCGACTGGAACGGGCTGCCGCCCGCCTGGCGGCGCCCCTGGTGGCAGTCGGCGCGGGCCCCGCACAGCGGTCTGGGCTGCGGCTGGCGCAACTGGTCGTACAGCGAGCTGCCCGGGGCGTTCCGACGGCTGCCGGAGGCCACCCGGGCCCGGATCGCGGCGACCGCGCTGGGCCCGGCCGGGGCGTGGTGGCTGCGGGAGCGGTTCGAGGGGGCGGTGGAGGTGCTGGCGGGTCACGAGACGGTCCGCGCGGCCGTCACCGGGGGCCGGGTGCGACTGGAGGTCCGGGGCCCGTCGGGCGCGGTGGAGCCGCTGCTGACGGACCACGTGATCGCGGCGACGGGCTTCCGCGCCACCCGCGAGCGGCTGCGCGTCCTCGCCCCCGATCTGCGCGACGCCCTGCTGCCCTGCGCGGACGGCTCCCCGGCGGTGGGCCGGGAGTTCGCCTCGTCCTGGCCGGGCCTGTTCCTGGCCGGGCTGGTCACCGCCTCCGCCTTCGGCCCGGCGATGCGGTTCGTGTACGGCGCCTCGTACACCGCGGACCGGCTGGTGCGGGGCGTGCGACGGCATCTGCGCCGTCATCCCCTGGAGGCCGGGCAGCCGCTGGTCCCGGCGCCGGGCCGCCCCACGGCCCGCGACGGCGCCCCCGCCCACCCCTGACCGGACCGACGGACCCGACCGGCTGGGAGGATGCCCCGATGAGCGACGACGGGACACGGGACGCCCTCCTGGCCGAGGCGGTCCGGCTGCGGGAGGACGGACGGCGCGAGGAGGCCCGCGCCCGGCTGCTGGAGCTGTCGGCCGCGCACCCGGACGACGCGGAGGTCGCGTACCAGACGGCGTGGGCGCACGACGTGCTCGGCCTGGAGGCGGAGGCCGTCCCGCACTACGAGCGGGCGCTGGCCCTGCCCGGCCTCGACGGGGAGGACCGCCGGGGCGCGCTGCTCGGCCTCGGCAGCACCTACCGGGTGCTCGGCCGCTACGAGGACGCGGTGACGACGCTGCGGGCGGGCGCCGGGGAGTTCCCCGACGAGGGCGCCCTGCGCGCGTTCCTGGCGATGGCCCTGTTCAACACCGGCGCCCACCACGAGTCGGCGCGGCTGCTGCTGGAGCTGCTCGCGGAGACCAGCGGGGACCCGTCGGTGCGGGCGTACCGGGAGGCCATCCGGCACTACGCCCGGGACCTCGACGCGTTGGCGTGAGGTCCCGGGCGTAGGGGGTGTCTGGATCAGCGCCGGGCGGCCCGGCGGTAGAGCACCCCGCCGCCGAAGAGCAGCGCGGCGGAGGCGGCGGCGATGCCCAGGGTGGTGTCGCCCGCCCCGGTGTCGGCGAGCACGGGGGCGACCGGACGGGCCCGGTGCTCATGGGCGGGGACGACCCTCGGCGGCACGGTGCGGCCGGGGCGTCCGGGCGGGTTGGGGGTCTCGGTGTGCGGGGCCTCGCGGGGCGGGGTGACGGTGACCGGCGGCACGGTCGGCGGCCCGGGCGGCACGGTCACCACGGGCGGGGGCCCGACGGGCGTCGCGACGTTGGCGCAGCTGTTGCCGAACACCGGGTTGAGCAGCGCGACGACGTTCACCGTGTTGCCGCAGAGGTTGACCGGGACGTCCACGGGGAGCTGGCCGAGGTTGCCGGAGAGCGCGCCGGGCGAACCGACGGCGGCACCCGAGGCGCTGCTGCCGCCCGCGGTGGCGACGGGACCGGGGTGCGTGCTGCGGCCCGGCTTGGCGTGCTTGGCGGACTTGGCGTGCTTGGCCGACTTCGGGGGCGCGGCGTGCTTGGGTCCGGTGCGCTTGGGGGCCGCGTGCCGGGCGCCCTGTCCGGACGGCGCGGGGGCCGCCTCACGGGCGGGGGCGGTCCGCTGGGCGGGCAGCTCCCGGGCGGACGGACCCTGGGCGGACGACGGGGTCCCGCTCCCGTTCTGGGCGGCGGCGCCCGGTCCAGGGTCCTGTGACCAGGGCCCGCCGGGGGCGTGCGGGTCGTAGGGGGAGCCGGGCGGGTAGTCGACGGCGCCCGGGTGCGGGCCGCCGTGGGCGACCGTGGGCCCGGTCTCGTTGACGGCCTGGTTGCCGAAGGCCGGGTTGAGGACGGAGGCACCGTTGACGCTGTTGCCGCTGACGTTCACCGGCACCGTGATGGGCGCGGAGACGGTGTTCCCGGAGAGCACCCCCGGTGAGCCGACCGCCGCGGCGCTCGCGTCGGCGGCGAGCGCCTGACCTCCTGGCAGGGACAGGATGCTCGTCGCGGCCGCGGCCGTGAGCACGCCCTTGCTGAGGGCCTGTCGCATGGAAGGGGTCTCCGTTTCGCCGAAGGGACTGGGCGCGCGGGCGCCCGAGAGGGCGCCGGCCCCCGGACCGCGCGAGCGGTTCCGGAGGGCCGGCGGACGGCACGGCCCCGGAGGGCCGCGCCGTCACGGGAGTGCCGTTCGCGTCAGCCGTTGACGCAGACGTTGCCGAACGCCGGGTTCAGCAGCCCGATGATGTTGATGCTGTTTCCACAGACGTTCACCGGGATGTGGATCGGGACCTGGATCACGTTGCCGGACAGCACGCCGGGCGAGCCGACAGCGGCGCCGTTGGCGTTGGAGTCGGCGACCGCCGGGGAGGCGGCCCCCATGGCCAGGAGGAGTCCGGCGACCACGGCCGCCGTCTTCTTGAGCTTCACGTGTTTTCCCTTCTCTACGGTCAGGCCGATGTGTCGGACGAACCGAGCGGGCCCGGATTTCGGGAAACCGCGCCATGACCGATGGACTGCCCAACGATCAGGAGCGGACGAGGAAACCGCGAGCGGCGCTCTTTTCCACGACATTCACCCGAACAACCCGAATCACCCGTACCACGGGGCACGGGGAGGGTCGTCGGGGCCGGTGAAACGTACGGGGCCGGAATTCCCGGGAAAGGGAGGGCGCGGGCCCGGGGAGAAGGGCGGGAGGGAGGGGAGGAAGAGGAGGGAAGGGGCCGGGTGGGCCGTGCGGCGCCGGACGCCGCGCCTCCCGGACGGGAGGGCGGACGACCGGTGCCGTACGGCCCGCGCGGCGGTCTCGCGACCGGTGCGGGTCAGCTGTTGCCGACGCCGTTGCCGGAGAGGACCGGGATGTCGCTGAGGATGTGCGACAGCGGCTCGTCGCCCTTGATCTGCGAGGAGTTCTCGGCGCACTGCTGGTTCTGCGGGGAGGAGAGGACGTTGACGTCCTGCACCGTGATCGGGATGAGGCCGATGAGGGAGCCCAGGTTGGCCTTGACCGGCACGCCGAGGCAGAGCTTGTTGAGCGAGCCCTGGACGGCGCCGAACTGCGGGCTGCCGTCGCCGTGGGTCTTGGAGTTGCCGTAGGCCTGGGTCGACCCGTTTCCGTTGACGGTGGTGGTGCCGCCGTCGTTGCCGATGGCCATCGCGGGAGCGGCGGTGGCGGCGGCGACGCCGACGACGGAGGCGGCGACACCGGCCGCGGCCATGACCTTCTTGAGCATGCGAGTGTTCCTTTTCTGACCTGGTTGCTGGTGCCTGCTGGACAACTGCCGCGCACCGGAATAGTTGCGGGTCTTCACCCGGTCGGCCCGGGTCACCCGCACGGCGCAACGGATCGGCGCCTTCGGGGCCGTGTGACGGGTTGACGACGGAAATCGGAAATCCGCGCGTCACATGCCCCGGGCGGAGCGCGTCTGATTATCCTTTCGGCCGGTTCTGTCCAGAACGCTGCGCCGCCCGCGGAACCTCGGGAAGACCGGAATTCCTCCGTCCCCGGGGAATCCGTCCGGGGCGGGCTCGAAAGGGATTCCGTGAAGCGCGTGATCGACGAGAAGGACACCTCCCCGGAGGGCTCCGGACGCCCCGGGCGCTCCGGGGACTCCAGGGGCTCCGGAGGCTCCGGGTGGTCGGAGCGGGAGCTGCGGCTCGTGGAGCGGCTCGCCGCCGTCCACGAGGAACTCGACGCGCTGCACAAGGAACGGGCGGCGCTCGTCGCCTATGTGTCGCGGCTGCACGCGGGACGGGTCAGCGCCCCCGATCCGGCGGGGGTGCGCACCGTGCGGATCGACACCGCGGCGGGCCGTCTGACCTGGCGGATCGCCCCGGACGACGCGGACCTCGTCACCGAGGACGGCGGAGCGGGCGGGGACGGCGGCGACGGGGAGCGCCCGGCGGCGCGGGGCGACACCGTGACCCGGCTGTCGTTCCTGCATCTGCACCGGCGCCCCAACCGTCCGGTGCGGCTCAAGGAGGCGGGCGCGTCCTCCTCGTGAGGCCCGCTTCATCCATCGGAGTGAAGGGCAGCAACCAAGACCTGCGGCGGAAGTTGGGCAGGGGGCTCCGGGACGGGCTGAGCGCCACGGGACCGGCGCTTCCGGTGGTCGCCACCGTGACCACCCCGGGAAGCGACACAGCGAATCACGACGCGCGGCTGACGCCCAGCTCGCGAACAGAGACGTACTGAAGGGGAATTCCCGTGCTCAAGAAGGTCATGGCCGCCGCCGCCCTCTCCGCCGCCGCCATCGGCGCCTCCGCCGCCACCGCCGCCCCGGCGATGGCCATCGGCAACGACGCCGGCACCACCACCGTCAACGGCAACGGCGCCACCCAGGCGTACGGCAACTCCGCCACCCACGGCAACTGGAGCCCGCAGTTCGCGCTGGTCCAGGGCTCGCTGAACAAGCCCTGCATCGGTCTGCCGGCGAAGGTCAACGCCGGTTCGCTGATCGGTCTGCTGGTCCCGATCACCGTCCAGGACCTCAACGTCCTGTCCTCCCCGCAGAACCAGCAGTGCGTGGAGAACTCCTCGCAGGTCAAGGGCGACGAGCCGCTGTCGCACCTGCTCAGCGACATCCCGGTGCTCTCGGGCAACGGCGTCGGCAACAACTGATCCTCCGCCGCACCGCACCGGAGCGGGCCGCCGTGACACCACGGCGGCCCGTTCCGCGTTCCCGGGCCCGTTCCGGTCGGCGCGCGGATCGGCGTGCGGGGCGGTGTCCGTCCGGCTCACCGGGGCCAGATCTCCCGGTGGACCAGCGCGTCCCACTCCGGGTCGGGGCGCCCCGGCACCGTCCGGCCCGTCCGTCGCCACTCCCGCGCCAGCCGCAGGTACTCCGGCTCCGGGCCGCCGGGACCCGATGGCCCGGGGCCGGGCCGTGGTGGTCCGGGGGGCCTCGACGACCGGGCCGGACCGGGCGCTCCGGCCGGTCCGGCTGGTCCGGGTGACCCCTGTGGCCCCTGCGGCCCCTGCGGTCTCTGGGGTGCCTGCGGTCTCTGGGGTCCCGGTGGGCGGCGGCTGACCGGGATCAGTCCGCGCCGCCAGCCGCCGTCCCCGCCGTCCCGTTGACCGGGTTCGTCCCGTCCGTCGTCCTGTGCGTCCGTCATGCCCTTCCAACGCGTGGACCGGCGTCCGTGACATGGGTGGCGCCCCCGGTGCGCGCGGGCGCTCCGCCATTCGGGTCAACTGGCGCAACCCCCGCCTCGAACACGCAGTTGATCATCATGCGGCTCCGAGACCCAGGGGCCCGCTCTCGAAAGGGTGAGAATCATGAAGAAGCTGTGGGCAGCCGCGGCCGTCGCCGCCTCCTTCGCCGGGGTATCGGCTGCCGCCGCCCCCGCCATGGCGATCGGCAACGACGGTGGCACCACCACCGTCAACGGCAACGGCGCCACCCAGGCGTACGGCAACTCCGCCACCCACGGGGACTGGAGCCCGCAGTTCGCGCTCATCCAGGGCTCCCTGAACAAGCCCTGCATCGGGCTCCCCGCGAAGGTCAACGCCGGTTCGCTGATCGGGGTCGTCCCGATCACGGTCCAGGACGTCAACGTCCTGTCCTCCCCGCAGAACCAGCAGTGCGTGGAGAACTCCTCGCAGGTCAAGGGCGACGAGCCGCTGTCGCACATCCTGGAGGACATCCCGATCCTGTCGGGCAACGGCGCCGGCAACAGCTGATCGCGTCCCTCCCGGACCACGAAGGGGCCGACCGCGCACGCGGTCGGCCCCTTCCGCGTGCCCCGCCACGGACCCGGACGGCGACCCCGTGAGAGAGTCGTCACCGGATCAGCAGAACGGGGGCGCCCATGACCACGGCCGGAACGACCGCGTACGACCCGCCCGCCACCGCCGCCGACCGCGCGGCGGACGCCGGTCCCGCCGACCTCCCCGGCCTCCTCGACCTCGACGGATACGCCAGCGTCCTCACCGACGTCGCCGCCACCGGGCGGCGGCTCACCCGGGACGAGCTGACCGCGCGGCGCGCCCTCGGGGAACGGGCCGCCGAGGCGGGGCTGCGCATCCGGCCGCTGATCGCCGCGCACCTCGCCGCCACCCGCGCCCACTGGCCGCTGACCGGCGGCTCCCCGGACCGGGTCCTCGCCGCCGTCGAACAGGCCGTGGACGCGGTCGCCGAGGGGTACGAGCGGGCCCAGCGGCTCGCCGTCCGGCAGGAGGCCGCGGCGCGGCGCGAGTTCGTCGACGACCTGCTGTACGGGCGCAGCGACCTGGGACGGCTCGCCGCCCGCGCGGAACGCTTCGGACTGCGGTTCTCCTCCACCCACGCGGTCGCCGTCGCCGCGGGACCCGTCCCGTACGAGGAGGGGGACTCGGTGCCCCGGCGGGTGGAGCAGGCGCTGATCGCCCGGTTCGGGGACCGCGGGGTCCTCGTCACCACCAAGGACGGGCTGCTGGTGTGCGTGGCGCCCGGGGACCAGGACGACGCCCTCACCCACTTCGCCAAGCAGGCGTACGCGGCCACCGGGGGCTCCCGGGTCGCGGTGGGACGGCCCCAGCCCGGGGTCGGCGGGGTGGTCCACTCCTACGAGGAGGCGCTGAACGCCCTGGACCTCGCGGAGCGGCTCGGTCTCGAAGGGCCCGTGCTGCGCGCCGCCGATCTGCTGGTCTTCCCGGTGCTGACCCGTGACCGGCAGGCGATGACCGAGCTGGTGCACCACACGCTGGGGCCCCTGGAGCGGGCCCGGGGCGGGGCGGGGCCGCTGCTGGAGACGCTGACCGTCTACTTCGACGCGGGGTGCGTCACCGCCGAGGCGGCGCGGCGGCTGTCGCTGAGCGTGCGGGCGCTCAGCTACCGGCTGGCCCGGGTCCACCAGCTGACCGGCGCGGACCCCGCCGACCCCGTCCAGCGCTACACCCTGCAGACCGCGGTGATCGGCGCCCGGCTGCTGGACTGGCCGGGACGCCCCTCCGCCACCCCTTGAGGCCCAACCCGCTTCCGTTCGAAGGTCGTTCGGGCACACTGGACGGATGGGGTTCGTCTTCTTCATGACGCTGCCGGGGCTCGTCATCGTGCTGACCGTGATCGCCTTCGTGGACCAGCTCTTCCTGCGCGCGGGACGGGCCGGACTGCTGCCGTGGCGGAACGGGGGCCGGGCGGGACAGATCTCCTCCACCGGATTCGAACAGTTGCACGGGGCGTTGTCGCCGGGGAAGCAGGACGAGCTGAAGGAACGGCAGTCCGCGCTGGTGCTGCGCGACGACGAGGACGACGGCGCCCCGCCGCACCGCACCCGCATCGACCTGGACGGCGGCGTCGCGGTGGTCCGGGCGCCCGGCCAGGAAGCGCGGGGCAGGGGCAGTTTTGATCTTTGAGCCCGAACGGCTGGGTCAGTCCGGGTCGGACCTGGCGGAAGCGCTGCGGAGCCTGCGGAAGCGGGCCGGGAGGACTCAGAGCTGGCTCGCTCGCCGCTGCGACATGTCGCAGACCAGGGTCAGCGACATGGAGAGCGGGAACGTCACCCCCACCCTCGTTGAGGTGGAGTCGGTCCTCGAAGCGCTGGGAACCGATGGTCCGACGGCCTCAAGGGTCATCGAGTCGGTTCGCGCGGCGAACACCGAGTGGCAGGACAACCGGTCCTCACTGCGCCGGGGTCTCGACAAGAAGCAGAACGAGTTGGCCGGGCTCGAAGCGGTCACGACGGAGTTCCGCTTCTTCCTGCTCTCCGCCGTCACGGGGCTGCTGGCCACGCCGGAGTACGTGCGCGCCAGCATCGCGGACGTCCCCGGAGACCAGTCCAGGGTCATCGCGAGGAAACTGGAACGCCAAAGCGTCCTCCACGACCCGTCGAAGTCGTTCACGTTCCTGCTGACGGAGCAAGCCGTCCGCTGGCCGCTGCTACCGGGCCCCGCCATGAGGGCGCAGCTCGACCGGCTGTCCTCGGTCTCCCGTATCCCGAATGTCCGGCTCGGGGTCATCCCCCTCGCGGGCCGCGTCCCGGAAATGCCGCTGAACACCTTCACGGTCTACGACCGGCGGCTGGCGACCGTGGAGACCGGCACCGGCGCGTTGATCCTGCGGGACCACCGCGATGTGAACGCGTACCGCGAGGACTTCGACAGGTACGAGTCGTACGCGGCGTTCGGAGACGAGTGCCGGGAACTCCTGGGCCGGTGGTCCGCGTTCTTCGCCGCCCCGGCCTGAGCGGCTCGCCGACCGGCGGTCTCCGTTCCGCGGAGAGGGCGGAGGGCGGACGGCACGCGTGGACCGGTCGCCGTTCCCTACGTTGGGGGTGGGCCCCTTCGCCATGAGAGGAACCGTCTGCATGTCGTCGACGCTGGCTGAGTCCTGGGAGCGCTACGCGGCCACCAGCAAGCCCCGTAGGGCAGTCAACGGGCGCGGGGAATCGAGCTGGCTCAACTGGACCCAGTACGCCGATCACGGCCCGGACGAGACCGTTCTCGGACCGGTGGCGGGGCGGAAGGTACTGGAGCTGGGATCAGGCAGCGGTGACAACCTCGCCCACCTCGTCACCCTCGGGGCCAGCGGCGTGGGGATCGACGTCGCTCCGTCCCGCGAAGCCGTCGCGCGCGAGCGCTGGGGCGATCTGCCCGGTGTGGAATTCCGTACGGCTGAGGCCGTCGCGTTCCTGGAGCGTGCGACGGAGACGTTCGACGTCGTGCTCTCGATCTTCGGTGCCGTGTGGTTCACGGCTCCCGACGCGTTGATGCCGCTCGTACGGGAACGCATGTCCCTCGGCGGGGTACTGGCGTTCTCCCACCTTCCCCCGGGGAGCCAAGAGCTACAGCCCGGCAAGGCGGGAATGCGACACGACCACACCCCGGACGAGTGGAGGAGCCTTCTTGTGGGGCACGGCTTCTCCGATGTGCGTGTGTCCTTGATCGACCCGCCCGGGGCCAAGGCGGTGGGCACGATGCTGGTTCGCGCCCGAGCGGCCTGACGACGCGGCCGTACGCCTTTCTCAGGCAGTCGCGGCAAGGTGCCCTGGTGGAGAGGGTGGTCCCGCCGATGCTCAGGGCCCTGGCGACGGCCGTGACGCTCTCCCCGACGGCGCCTGGATCTGGTGGTTCGACGACAAGGGCGGGGACGGGTCTTGCCTCTGCTTGAGAACGTCCGTCCAGTCCCGCGCGCCGCTCCCGCGTGGCCTGGCCGCCTGACTCCAGCCCCTCCGGCGCCCTCCCGAGGGGCTTCTTTATGCGACAACGCGAATATTGGCGTTCCCGCGTAGACGCCCAACTGCCCAGGCTCGTAACGTCTTCTCGACCAGCCCGCGCGAGGGCCGGAACGAGGGGGTTCCACCATGGCTCGTGAAGATCTGACCCGCCTTACCGGCGGCGGCAACGGCAACTGCGACAACAAGGACTGCCCCAACGTGTACCGGGCCGCTGATGGCTCCATTGTGGTCCAGGGGGACACCGACGCCACATTCCAGCCCCCGGCCGGTGAGGCCCTGGTCCGTATCCCCGAGAACGTCTTGAGGGAGGCTGTCCGTGTTCTTGGATGGTGACGAGTGGGGCCGGTATTTCGACTCCTTCACTCAGGACGCATGGCGGTTCGAGGCGCAACCCACGTACTCGATGCCGTCCGAGCGAGCGAACGTCGAACGGTTCCTTCGCGGTGAGCCCAAGCCCGAGCGACACAATGCCCTCTGGCATGAAGACGTTCGCACATACAGAGCTACCGGCCGGACCATCGGCCGTGTGCGCATAGTCCGTCAGCCATTGACGGACTATCAGCGCTACCAGTTCGCCTGGGGCGTCCCCGACAACATCGCGGCCGGAGAGGACATCAGGGTCCTCGACGTGACGCATGAAGACTTCGGTCTTCCCCTCGCCGGTCAGGACTGGTGGATGTTCGATGACCTGAAGCTCGTACATCTGAACTTCCGGCCGGACGGTACGCAGATCAACCGCGAGGTGTTCGACGGGGATCTGACCCCGTACCGGGAATGGCGGCGCATCGCCGTCGAAAATTCCGTACCTTTCGAGGAGTACGTGAAGACGCTTGACGCTTGAGCCTGAAAGGCTGGGCCAGTCCAGATCCGACCTGGCCGAAGCACTACGCGCGGAGCGACGGCGGGCCGGTCTCAGTCAGACCGCGCTCGCCAAGCGCTGCAACATGTCTCAAACCAAGATCAGTAACATTGAAAGCCGTAAGCTCACACCTACCATTGTTGACGTAGAGCTGATCCTTGAAGCCCTTCAAGCCGATGGAAAGCTAGCGAGAGACATTTCGTCGCTCGCCCGGTCGGCCAACACCGAGTGGCAAGACGACTGGTCCTCGCGGAGGCGGGGGCTCGACAAGAAGCAGAACGAGCTGTCGCGGCTTGAGGTAGTCACTGCCGAGTTCCGGTTCTTCCTGCCCACCATGATTACGGGACTCTTGGCCACGCCTGAGTACGTGCGGGCCAGCCTCTCCCGCAATTCGGGCGACATGAGCAAGACCATCGCCAAGAAGCTGGAACGGCAACGAGTGCTCATGGATCCGTCCAAGCGGTTCACGTTCCTGCTCACGGAACAGGCCGTGAAGTGGCCTATGGTCTCTCCACTTGAAATGACCATGCAGCTAGACCGTCTGGTATCACTCTCCCGCATTCCCACAGTGCGTATCGGCGTCATCCCGAACGGGCTGGTCGGCCCTGTAGGGGTAAACCCACTCAGCGTATTCACAGTTTACGACCATCGGTTGGTCACCGTGGAAACACCTACTGGCGCAGTCTTGTTGCGCGACCATCGCGACATCGCAGAAATCCGAGAGCACTTCGACAGGTACGAAGAGCTTGCCGTGTTCGGAGATGATTTCCGGTCGCTCCTCAGCGAGTGGTCCGGGATCTTTACCCGACAACGCGAATAACGCTAGAGGTTCCCCTTCGGCAGGTCGAGGATGTAACTGTGCCGACGGAACGGCCGGGCGGCACGGAGCGGGCGCGGAAGAGGTCTTGATTCCGGTCTGAGCCCGCCCCCACCGATCTCACAGGAAGGGCACACCCATGCCCGGAACCGACCTGTACAGCCTGCCCGTCGAGGGAGCCGCGTTCTTCAAGGCGTGCGGGGGCAACACGCATCCGGACGGCGAGTCCTGCGCCACGCTGGCGAAGATCGGCCCCGACGCGTGGGCACTGGGCGACGACAAGCGGCCCGATCTGGTCCCGTTGCGCTTCACCACCTCCGAACTGACCGCCGCCGGTATCGACCCGGCCCGTTTCACCGTCTCGGCCTGATCGGCTCACCGACCGGCGGTCTCCGTTCTCCGGAAGGGCGGAGACCGCCTTCGGCCGCTCGGGACACGACGGACGACACGACGGACAGGACGGGCGGTTGCACTACCACGGTTATCTGTGGACCGGCGCCAAGCAACGCTTCGACGAGGAGGCCCTGCGGCGTCCTCCGCATCCCGTTCCGCCCCCGGTGGGCGGCAGGCCGGAGCTGGTCCAGCGGCACAGGGAGGTGACGGCGGAGTTCCCGGTCGTGGAGTTGCCGCCGCTGGAGACGGCGTACTGGCTGGTCAAGCCGGGGCGGCTGGTTCGCGGCAGCTGGGAGGAGCCGGGAGCGGCGGCGGTCTGGCTCGGGGAGCGGTTCACCGAGTACGCGCCCCGGTTCGGGTCGGGGTCGGACCGTGACGGTGGACGGCTGGCGGCGCTCGTCGAGTCGGCCGCCCGACGGCTCGGCCGGGGCGGGGACGTGACGCATGGCTTCTACCTCGAACGGCCCGCGTTCCTGTCGCTCGCCCTGGTGTGCTGTTCGCCGAACCGCGCCGTCCCGGAGCTGGAGTGTCCGGCCCGGTCGCCGTCCGTCCCGGCCCGGTCGCCGTCCGGTCCGCGCCGGGTGGCGGCTCCGGCCGCGCACAATGGACGGCATGACTGACGAGATGCCCGACTGGGAGAAGCGGTTCCGCGCGGCACGGGTCTCCCTGCCCGGATGGGCCGAGGACGCTCCGGGGCGGGCCCTGTTCGTGTCCAACGCGACGGGGACGTACGAGCTGTACGCGTGGGACCGGGACTCCGGGGAGCAGCGCAAGGTGACCGAGCGCGCCAACGGGACCACCGACGGCACGCTCTCCCCCGACGGCGCCTGGATCTGGTGGTTCGACGACAAGGACGGGGACGAGTTCGGGATCTGGCGGCGGCAGCCGTTCGGCGGGCGGCCCGCCGGGCACACCGGGCCGGACGAGCCCGCCGTGCCGGGGCTGGACGCCTCCTACCCGGCCGGGCTGGCGATCGGCCGGGACGGCGGCCCGGTGGTCGTCGGGCGGTCCACCGACGAGGACGGTTCGACCATCCACGTGGTGCGCGGCGACGGGCCGCCCGTCGAGGTGTACCGGCACCGGCAGTCCGCCGGGGTCGGCGACCTCTCGCACGACGGGACGCTGATCGCCGTCGAGCACACCGAGCACGGTGACGCCATGCACTCCGCGCTGCGGGTGATCCGGCCCGACGGGACGACCGTCGCGGAGCTGGACGACACCCGGGGCGGCACCGAGGAGCTGGGTCTGGAGGTGCTCGGCTTCGCGCCGGTCGCCGGGGACACCCGGCTGCTCGTCGGCCATCAGCGGCGGGGCCGCTGGGAGCCGATGGTGTGGGACGTGGCCAGCGGCGAGGAGCGGGACCTGGCGCTGGACCTGCCCGGTGACGTGTCCGCCGAGTGGTACCCGGACGGCTCCGCGCTGCTCGTCGTCCACGAGTTCGAGGCCCGGGGCGAGCTGTGGCGCCATGACCTCGCCACCGGGGCGCTGGAGCGGATCGACACCCCGCGCGGCACGGTCTCCGGGGCCACCGCCCGGCCCGACGGCAGCGTCGAGTACTTGTGGTCCTCGGCCGCCGAGCCGCCCGTGGTCCGCTCCACCAGCGGCGCGGTGGTGCTGGACCCGCCGGGGCTGCGCGCCCCCGCCTCGGTGCCGGTGGAGGACGTGTGGGTGGAGGGGCCCGGCGGCCGGATCCACGCGCTCGTCCAGCGGCCCGCCGGGGCCCGGGGGCCGCTGCCGACCGTCTTCGACATCCACGGCGGACCGACCTGGCACGACAGCGACGCCTTCGCGGCCGGGCCCGCCGCCTGGGTCGACCACGGGTACGCGGTCGTCCGGGTCAACTACCGGGGGTCCACCGGCTACGGCCGGGAGTGGACCGACGCGCTCAAGCACCGGGTGGGCCTGATCGAGCTGGAGGACATCGCGGCGGTCCGGGAGTGGGCCGTCACCTCCGGGCTCGCGGACCCGGCCCGGCTGGTGCTGACCGGCGGCTCCTGGGGCGGGTACCTCACCCTCCTCGGCGTCGGCACCCGGCCCGCCGACTGGTCGGTGGGGATCGCCGCGGTGCCCGTCGCGGACTACGTCACCGCCTACCACGACGAGATGGAGGCGTTGAAGGCGCTGGACCGGACCCTCTTCGGGGGCACCCCCGAGGAGGTCCCCGAGCGGTGGACCGCCTCCTCCCCGCTCACCTACGTCGACGCGGTGAAGGCGCCGGTGTACGTCTCGGCCGGGGTCAACGACCCCCGGTGCCCGATCCGGCAGATCGACAACTACGTCGACCGGCTGCGGGCCCGGGACGCGGTGCACGAGGTGTACCGGTACGACGCGGGGCACGGTTCGCTGGTCGTGGACGAGCGGGTGCGGCAGGTCCGCAAGGAGCTGGACTTCGCCCGGGTCCATCTGGCCGGGGCCGACGCCACCGTTGGGCCCGACGCCACCGCCGGGGCCGACGCTCCCGGGGCCGCCACCGCCGGGTCCGGCGTCCCTTCGGAGGCGTAGTCCCCCTTCCTCCCCCGTCCGGGGCCGGTTCTCCGGGGTGCCCTCCCCGGTCCGTCGCCCGGGCCGGGGAGGTCCGCCTTCCCGGCCCGGGAGGGTCCGCCCTCCCCGGCCCGGGAGGGCACCCCCTTGCCGTCGGGGGCGGCGCGGCCCCGTACCGTGGGGGCGTGTACCGGTTTCTGCTGACTCCGCGCTGGTGGGCGATCAACGTCTTCGTCGTGCTGGCGATCCCGTTCTGCCTGTTCATGGGCTCCTGGCAGCTGGGCCGGTTCGAGGACCGCGTCGAGGACCACAAGACCGCCGCCGACCGCGCCGGGGCCGACGCCCAGAAGCCCGCCCGGCCGCTCGCCGGGCTGCTGCCCGTCACCAAGGAGACGTCCGGCGACCGGGTGACGGCGACCGGCCGGTACACCGAGCAGTTCCTCGTCCCGGACCGCTCCCTCGACGGGAAGTCCGGCCACTACGTACTGGGGCTGCTGCGGACCGGGGACGGCCCCGTGCTGCCGGTGGTCCGGGGCTGGCTGCCCGGCGCCGCCGACGCCTCGGCCGCGCCCCCCGCGCCGCGCGGCGAGGTGACCGTCACCGGTGCCCTCCAGCCCTCGGAGAGCGCCAGCAGCGACGGGGCCCGCACCGCCGGTGGGCTGCCCCCCGGGCAGATCGGCATGATCAGCGCGGCGACCCTGGTGAACCTGGTCCCCTACGACGTCGAGAACGCGTGGGTGACCCTGGACCCGGCCGACTCCGGGATGACCGCCGTGCCCGCCGCCGCCCCGGAGAACACCGGGCTGGACCTGAAGGCGTTCCAGAACCTCGGCTACACCGGCGAGTGGTTCGTCTTCGCCGGGTTCGTGGTCTTCATGTGGTTCCGGCTGGTCCGGCGGGAGACCGAGGCCGCCCGGGACGCCTCCCTCGGCATCGTCACCGAGCCCGGTCCCGTCCCCGCTCCGGGACCGGACGCGGACCGGGGCCCGGCGGCGAGCGCCGAGGCCCCGGAACCGGGACCGGACACGGACCCGGGACCGGACGCGGAAGACGCGGACCCGGTCGCGGCCGTCGGTCAGGACGTGGGCAGGGCTCCCGTGAAGTAGACGGTTCCCGCGCAGGCGTCGGGGACGACCACCGAGGTGGTGGGCACGCCCGGTTCCGCCGTGTACGCGACCGTGACGCTCCCGTCCACCGGGAGTTCCTCCTGGCCCGCCAGCTGCGGTGCCGCGCCGCCGCCCGTCTCCGAGGTGTCGCCGCCGCCCGCCTCCCCGGCGGGGGCGGTGGGCTCAAGGGTCTCGCCCCCGGTGTCGCCACCGCCCTCGGTGGGACAGGAGTCGGACGGCACCCAGGCGAACTGGACCTGATAGGACGCGCCCGGCTCCAGGATCAGCGAGGACGGTTCCGACGAGGGCGCGGGCAGGCCCGTCGCCGCGTCGCCGGAGGTGTGGGTGAGCGCGCCGACGTCCTCCGGCTGCGTCGCCCCCTGGGCGATGACGGCGACGCTGCCGCCCCCGTCGACCGTGCAGTTCGCGGAGGAGACGTTCGCCACCCGGAACGAGCCGTAGACCGTGCCGTCCGGGCCCGGGGCACCGGCGGCCGACGTCGCCTGGCCGAGGTGGCCGGGGCCGCAGCTCGGGGAGGTGGCGTTGTCGGAACCGGTACCGCCGCTGTTGGTACCGCCGGAGCTGGAGCCCCCGCCGGTGACCGGGCCGCCGCCGCTGCCGCCGCTGCCGCTGCCACCGGAGCCGGAGCCCCCGCCGGAGCCGGAGCCGCCGCCCTTCGAGGGCTTGTCCTTGTCGCCCTTGCCGCCGCCCTTCGGGGGCTTGCTCGGGGAACCGGACTTCTTGCGGGTGCGGTCGGGCGAGGGCGTGGCGCCCTTGCTCTCGGCGGCCTTGCTGGAGTCCGGGGTCCGCTCGCCGTGGCCGATGGTCGAGACGTGGGTGTCCGTGGTGCCCGGCCGGTTCGCCAGGTGGACGACGGTGGGCACCGCCGTCCCGATCAGGACGGCCGCCGCGACGACCCCGACCATCGCCTGGCGCTTGCGGGCGCGGCGCGCGGGGACGGCCCGGCGCAGTCGCTCCAGGGCGTCGTCCGAGGGCTCCAGCAGGCCGACCCGCTGGTGCAGCAGGCCGTGGAGGTCGTCCAGCCCGTCGAGCCCCTTGAGGTCGTCCAGCCCGCCGAGGTCGAGGGACGGGACGTCGTCCTTCTCCTCCGGCTTCTTCGACTGCTCCGGCTCCTCGGGCTTCTCGGGCTGCTCCGACCGCTCCGGCTGCTCTGCGGGCTTCTTCTTCGGTGCGGAGGCGTCGCCGTCGTTGTCGCCGTCGTTGTCGGCGGTGGCGGCGGGCGCGGGGGTCGCCGGGTTCCCGGGGGCCTTGGACGGTCCGGGGGCCTTGGAGGGCTCGGAGGTCCTGGCGGTGCCGGGCTCGCCGGGTGCGTCGACGGAGGCACTGGAGGTACTGGAGGCCGGGGGGGTGTCGGAGCCTCCGGAGCCGCCAGGGCCTTCCGGGTCGCTGGGGGCTGCGGAGTCGCCAGTGGCTTCGGGGTCACCAGGGACGCTGGCCGATCCTTCGGCGGGGCCGGCCGGCCCGGCGGGGCCGGCCGGGTCTGCGGGTCCGGCCGGGTCGGCCCGTTCCGCTTCGGCGGGCCCGGCGGACCCGGTGCCGTCCACGGCGTCCGCGCGGTCCGGCGCGGAGGCGCCGCCGTCGGGTCCGGTTCCGGTTCCGGTGGAGGGGCTCTCGTTCACGGTTCCGTTCCCAGCGTCTCGCTCGTTCTCGTTCGGGGCCCGATCGGCACCGGTCCAGTCTCCCGGCTCTCCGCCGTTACCGGACGGGGGCGTGCCGTCGCGGCGGCCCTGATGTTCCCCGCTCACTTCTTGGCTCCCATGGCGACCCGTAGGGCGGCTATCCCCCGGGATCCGTACGCCTTCACCGAGCCCAGGGACACCCCGAGCGTCTCCGCGACCTGCACCTCGGTCATGTCCGCGAAGTACCGCAGGACGAGGACCTCGCGCTGGCGGCGCTGGAGGCCCTTCATCGCCTGGATCAGGGCGTCCCGCTCCAGCAGGTCGTAGGCCCCCTCCTCCGCGCTCGCCATGTCCGGCATCGGCTTGGAGAGCAGCTTGAGCCCGAGGATGCGGCGGCGCAGCGCGGACCGCGAGAGGTTCACGACCGTCTGCCGCAGGTACGCGAGGGTCTTCTCCGGCTCGCGGACGCGCTTGCGCGCGGAGTGCACCCGGATGAACGCCTCCTGGACGACGTCCTCGCAGGACGCGGTGTCGTCGAGGAGCAGGGCGGCGAGACCGAGCAGCGAGCGGTAGTGCGCCCGGTAGGTCTCGGTCAGGTGGTCAACGGTGGTGCCCTCCGCCGGAACGTCCTCCGCGCTCTTGCGCGGGGACGGGACCGAGGTGGGACGGGTCGCGGGCACGGGGGCGATCACCGGCATGCCGCCGGGCGCGGAGACCGCGCGGGGGCGCCGGGAAGGGCGCGGGACGGTGCCGTACGCCTGGACCACTGGGAAGTCGAGTACCTCTGCCACGTCAGTTGGACACACTCACCCGGTTCAGGGTTGTACGCCGTGGTCCTCTGTCCGGTTCCGGGCACTCTGCTCGACACAGCGCCATCCGCCCACATGCGTACCAGCTCTTCCCTCGCCCCGATGTCGTTCACGCCCCCGTGACCACCCGGCGGAACCTCCTGGCGTCCGCACAGACGTACGCCTAGACGCGGGTCGCGGTGCGCTTGGTTGCAGCGGCGCGACGGGGAGGGCTCACGGGGCCATGGGTGGGTTCCGTGGGACTTACGGTGATCCTACAAATGAATTCGGGCTTGGCTAGCAGGGATTTTCGCTGGCGGGGGCGGCGGGGGCCGTTTCGGAGGTCCCGGCGTCCCTTTCCGGGGGACGGGGACCTCGCCCGCGCGGGCTGCCCGCCGGGTTCCGGCGGGCGGGGGGCTTCGGGGACGGGTCCCCGGGGCGCGGGCCGTCCGGTGCGGGGGCGTATTGAGGGGCGCGAGTCGCCGCGCGGGCCGGGGGTACGGCGTGGGCCCGTGGGGGCGCGCGTGCGGTTCCCGCGCCCCTTTCCTTCCCTGGGCGCCTGCCGTTGATGGCTGGATTTCGCCGTCCGTCGCCCTCGGCCGCCCCTTCCCGTCGGGTGCCGGGGCCCCGCCGGGTGAGGGGCCGGGCGGGGTCCCCGTTCGTCGCGGACGTGGACGTGCGGTCAGTGGGTCGTCGGGTGGTCCGTGGGGTGGTCGTCTCCGGTGGTGTGGTGGGGGCAGACGTGGTGGGTGACGGACCGGGGGCCGGTGGTGGCGTCGGTTCCGGTGCCCGTGCCGTCGGGGGCGTGCCGGGTGGTGTAGCCGATGACGACGGGGGCGGTGGTCCAGCGTCCGCAGACGTAGCAGTGGGTACCGGTCTCGGTGGGCGGGCCACCGAGGAGGGCCTCGCGGATCACGCGGCCCTTCCCGTCCTCGTCGCCGTCCCCGTCGGCTGGGGGTGGGCCTGGTGGAGGCCGGGGGCGGTGGCGGCGTAGGGGTAGTCGTAGCCGAGTTCGGCGAAGGCGGTGGCGTAGAAGCGTTCGCGTTGGGCGGGGGTGAGGTGCCGGGTTTCTTCGGCGCGGAAGATCGCGAGGGCTTCGGCGGAGCTGGGGCCGGTCCAGGGGCGGCGCCAGGGGTTCGGGTCCGGGGCCGGAGCCTGGCCCGGGGCGGGGGCCGGTGCGGGGGTCGGTGCGGAGGTCGGTACGGGATCGAGTGCGGGAACCGGAACGGGGGCGGGGACGGGACCGGGGGCGGATGTGGGTTCGGTCCTGGCCAGGTGTTCGGCGGTGTGGCGCCCGGGGCGGGTCCGTCGGGTGAGGGGAAGCCGGATCAGGACCCATACGAGGGCATGGCAGATACGCTTACGCATACGTCGGTCAGCTCCTAGGAAAGCTGTCTTGGCGAGTCCCGGGTGGACCGTTGGTGCGGTCCGCCCGGGGCGTTTTCTGTTTCAGGTGGTGGTGGTCAGTAGTGCGGTGAGTGGGGTGTGGCGAAGGTTTCCGGTGGGGGTTCCCGGGGTGAGTGGGCAACTGGTGAGGTTGCCGTTGGGGTGGACGGTGAGACGTCCTCGTGCGTGGTGGGCGTGGGTCTCGTCGAGTCCCGGCCCGGGGTCCGTTCCGGAGACGGGATTACGCGCCCCGGTGTGATAACGATCTAAGGTGACTCGGGTAACGCCCATCGCTTTGAGATCTGCGCGGGCCCACCGGATGCGCTGCCCGGGGAAGGTGTCGATGATCCGGGCCCGGACGCGAACCCCGCGCTGGACGGCCTGCCGGATGGCGTGACGAGTGTCGCTGTGGCTGCCGGGGTGTCCGGTGAGGTACTCGTGCTGGTTGGCGGAGTCACTGTGATAGCCGGTCGTCACGCCCATCCCGGGCCGGGCGAGCAACTCCCACCATTCCTCCCGGACTTGGACGAGGTCGGTGTACAGCTCGACGGTCAGCCCGGACGACAGGGCGTGCGCGGCGAGGTCGGTCCAGTGGGGGTGGAGGGTCGGTTCGCCACCGATGAGCCGCAGGTGGGGGACGTTGAGGGTGGCGGCGTCGGTGATGACGCGGCGCCAGTCGTCGGGGGTCATCGTCCCGGGTACGGCCCAGGGTTCGGGTTCGGAGAGGCAGTGCGCGCAGTGGCGGGTACAGCGCCCGGTGATCTCCAGCTCCAGGACGGTGATCCCGGTGAACGGCCGCCGGGGCGGGGACGGTTCATCAACCAGCGGCATCGGCTGATCCTTATCACTGTGTCAAGGTTGCGGGTCGCGGTGGATATGAAGTGGTGCTCCCCCTGCCGGGCGACAGGACAGCGGGGCAGGGGGAGGTTCGGGGGCCTGGGTGCGGGGCTCGGGCTCAGCACTCGGGCTCGGGCTCAGCTCCTGGAGCCGGTCCCGGTCCCGGTCCCACTGTCGGCGGCGGTGCCGGTCGCGGTTTCGGGCCAGGCGGTGAGGACGTACCGCTCGCCGTACTCCGCCGCGACGACCTGGACGGTTCCCCCACCACGCAGTCGCCGCACCGCCGGACCGTGGTCCTCGCGCAGCGCCCAGGAGCGCAGACGGGTGGGGACGTCACCGGGGAACTCGTGGTCAGGGAACGGGATCTCGTGCAGCGCGTCCGGATGGATCGGCCCGCCGTCCGGGTCCGGGTCGAGCCCGTCAGCGATACGGAACGCCTGCCTGCGGAGCCAGCGCAGCACCCGCCCCGGGTAGGGACTGTCGAACGCCCCGAGGGCCATCCGGGTGTCCCAGTCCCCGTACGCCGAGGACCACTCCGCGACCACCTGCGCCCGGTACCGGGACGGGTCGCCCGTCACCGCCGCTCCCCTTCCGCGTCGACGGGCACGGCGAGGGTGCACCAGGTCTTCGTACCGTCGGGCCCGACGCCCCACTTGGCGGCGAGGGCGGCGACGATGAGCATTCCGCGCCCGTTCTCGTCCTCCGGACCGGCCACGCAGACGTCCGCCCGGCGCCCGGGGCAACCGTCGTCCACCTCGATGGTGACCAGGTCGTCGGCCAACAGGAGTCGGCAGGTGACGCGTTGACCGTCCCCGTGCCGGAGCGCGTTGGTGACGAGTTCGCTGACGAGGAGCTGCGCGCTGTCCACGAGATCGGCCAGCCCCCAGAAACGGAGCTGGGCGCGGCAGACCCGGCGCAGGTGGCCGACCCAGCGGTCATCGCCCGCGCCGGACGAACGGCCACCGGCCCGGGGGCTTCGATGGAGAGACAACGTCGCCTCGCCGCGCACCCCTTCGGGAACGGCGGCGAGAGGGCGGTACTCGGTGGGGCTTCCTGCGGTGACGTTCTGGCGCATCGCGGCCTCGACTCGTTGAGGAGGGAGCGGACCGCCGCGCCCGATGGAGAGATCGGGACGGCAGCCCCGGCCGGAGATGAGGGGAGTCAACCGGCCGACCGACAGGCAGCAGCGACTACGCAGGGCGCAACGCATCACCATGAGTCAGGGCATGGTGACTTCCTGTCGAACCTAGCTTGCGCCTTTTTAGGTTCCGAGCGCAACACTTTCACCCCAGACGCAAAAAAGCGCGAACACCTGTACGCATCGCCAAGTGCGACGCAGGCGTGACAAACTGCGACCATGACGCAGAAGAGGGCGACACCGTCAATCAAGAGGCGACGGGTGGGTGGCCAACTGCGCCGCTGGCGCGAACAGTTCGAGATGCCGTCAGGCGATGTCGCCCGCGCTATGGGGTGGAGCCAAGCGCGGTTCTCCCGGATTGAGCGCGGCTACTACCGCGTCTCGCGCGACGAAGTCCACGACATCTGCGCAAAGATCGGCGTCGATGACCCTGAAGGCGTAGAAGAGGTCAGCCGCATCGCCGAGGAATCCCCCGGAACTGGCTGGTGGGCGTCCTACTCGGACCGGATCGGTCAGAACTACTTGGACTTCATCGAGCTTGAGTCCGAAGCGGAGACGATCCGAATCCACCATCCGGTCGTCATCCCCGGCCCGATTCAGACCGCTGGCTACGCGCGTGAAATCCTCACCCACACGGCCACCCGGGAAGAAGGCCAAGGGGAGATGTTGGTTTCCATCCGCATGGCACGCCAGGAGATCCTCACTCGAAAGAAGCCTGTGCAGTTCCACGCACTGGTACCAGAAATTGCCCTTCATGCCCGCTTCGGCGAAGGGCCCGGCATCATGCCGGACCAGCTTCGCAAGCTGCTTGATGTGGCAGACATGCCGAACGTCAAGTTGCAGATCGTCCCTATTACTGCTCACCCGGCTTACGTGACGAAGGGACCGATGACCCTCCTCACGTTCCGCCACCCATGGGTGCCCGTGGCCAGCGTGGACAACCAGATGGGCGGAAGCCATACGGAAGGCGCAGAGGAAATCAAGTTTCTGAACGCCGAGTTCGATGCCGTCGGCTCCATCGCCCTTTCCGTGGACGAGTCACGGGATCTACTCACCGAGTATCTGGAAGGAATGCGCAAGTGACCATAGACAAGGGGAAATCTCTGATGGCACCAAAGATCGAAGGCGCCGTCTGGAAGAAGTCGTCCTACAGCGGCAGCGGTGAAGGGCAGTGTGTCGAGATTGCTGACCTGCCTGCCACGCTGCGCAACGGCGTTGGAGTCCGTGACTCGAAGGACCTCGGTGGCCCGGCGCTGGTCTTCACGTCATCCGCGTTCGCAAGCTTCATCACGCAGGTCCGAAGCAGCGGGCTAACCATCTGACGCAGCTTGCAACTATGAGAGGCCTGTCTCCCCATCCAACCTGGGGGACAGGCCTCGTCGTACTTGGACCTGCGCGGGTCAGAGCAAGCTACCCACCAGGAGGCAGTGTCTCCACGACTATCTGGAAGGACTGCATCGTGACCACCATGAACACACGGAAACTCACCGCCACCCTCGAAGGTGCCATCTGGCGAAAGTCGTCGCACAGCGGTAGCGAGTACGGCCAGTGCTTGGAGATCACCGAGAGGGGCAACGCGGTTCACGTTCGGGACTCGAAGAACCCCGACTCCATTGCGCTGACCTTCACCACCGCCCAGTTCACCACCTTTGCCCGGTTCGCGTCAGAGCCCGGCGCGTAGCCTCAGCCGCACTCAACGATCAATCAGGATCGGGCTTCTTCTTGTGCCGATGGGGGAAGCCATACGGAAGCGCAGCAAATCCAGCTTCTGGAAACCAGGCTCACCGTCCTCAGCTCCATCGTGCTTCCCGTGGACAAGTCGCGGGATCGTCTCAACGAGCACCTGGAAGGACTGCATCGTGACCACCATGAGCACACGGACACTCACCGCCACCCTCGAAGGCGCCGTCTGGAAGAAGTCGTCCTACAGCGGCAGCAGCCAGGGGCAGTGCGTCGAGATCGTCGATCTGACTGCGACGCTGCGCAACGGCGTTGGAGTCCGTGACTCGAAGGACCTCGGTGGCCCGGCGCTGGTCTTCACGTCATCCGCGTTCGCAAGCTTCATCACGCAGGTCTGAAGCAGCGGGCTAACCATCTGACGCAGCTTGCAACTATGAGAGGCCTGTCTCCCCATCCAACCTGGGGGACAGGCCTCGTCGTACTTGGACCTGCGCGGGTCAGAGCAAGCTAGCCGCCAGGAGGCGGTGTCTCCACGAGTATCTGGAAGGGCTACATACGTGACCACCATGAACACACAAGCACTCACCGCCATCATCGAAGATGCCATCTGGCGGAAGTCATCGCACAGCGGCGGCGACTACGGGCAGTGCCTGGAGATTGCCGAGAGAGGCAACGCAGTTCACGTCCGGGACTCGAAGAGCCGTGACTCCGTCGCGCTGACCTTCACTATCGCCCAGTTCACCACCTTCGCACGGTTCGTTTCAGAGCCCAGCGCGTAACCTCAGTCGGACTCAGCGACCGTTCAGAGGATGGCTTCATCTTGTGCAATGGGGGAAGCCATCCGGAAGGCACAGCAAATCCAGCTCTTGGAAGCCAGGTTCAACGTCCTTGGCTCCATCGCGCTTCCCGTGGACCAGTCTCGGGATCGTCTCCACGAGTATCTGGAAGGACTGCATACGTGACCATCATGAACACACGGACACTCATCGCCACCATTGAGGGTGCCGTCTGGCGAAAGTCGTCCTACAGCGGCGGCGAGCAGGGACAGTGCGTTGAAGTAGCCGACATCCACAGCCACGGAAGCATCGCCGTACGCGACTCGAAGAACCCGACAGGCCCCATCCTCCTGATGGCCCCCGAAGCGTTCACCAGCTTCCTCGCCAGCGCGACTCACGGAGCTTTCGAGCAGCGCTGACGTGGCGCCCCCTGAGAGAGGCCCGTCTCCCCCAGGCCGTAGCTGGGGGAGACGGGCCTCTCTCATTGCCCCGCACGCGCGGGGAGCACGCAGGCCAGGCGCCGTACGCGGACGCCATCCGGGGACCACCCCCGCACGCGCGGGGAGCACATCACCGTGCACGCATCATCCCACCCCCGTCCGGGACCACCCCCGCACGCGCGGGGAGCACCCGTTCGCTGCCCGCGACGCGCCGATGATGGTGGGACCACCCCCGCACGCGCGGGGAGCACACCAGGACGATGCCGTAGGCCAGGGCGAGCCGGGGACCACCCCCGCACGCGCGGGGAGCACCCCCCGCCCGACGACCCGGCCGCCCGGGCGGCGGGACCACCCCCGCACGCGCGGGGAGCACGGTGGTCCGAGCGGCCTGTGTGATACCAGGGCGGGACCACCCCCGCACGCGCGGGGAGCACTCTTCCTGACCTGCGACGTTACCCCGCCGCCGAGCGGTTTTTGGCAAGAACTTGGAACTCCGGCGTAACATACATAAGCCGCGAACGGGAAGTCAGGGAAACCGCGCCCGACAGCCCCCGAGCCCTCAAACACCCGCTCTCCGTCCGCATACCGCCAACGTACCCCGCTCGCCGTCCCCGTCCGCCTCGTTCCTCCCCAACACCCCATCCGCAGACCGTTCCCACGGTTAACAGCGCGTCCCGTACCCGTCCGTGCAACGCGCGAGGCCGGGGCCAGGGAAGCCGCTGGCCTCAAGGTGACGCACGACAAGAACCGGCACCGATGGGGATGGGTGATCTGTTGCCCGTGCAGTAAGAAGGTCACGGTGTACTGCACGCCCAGCAGTCAGGGAGAAGAGGCGAACAAGATTGACCAGTTCACCGGGAAGCACCGGAACTGTGCGTAGCTGGTACTTCAACCTCGTTCTCGACGCCCCTCTCACCGAGGAACAGAAAGACGTCCTGGACGGTCTCGACCGCTTCGCGGAGGGCGGCATCGGGCTGGAGGAGGGGCCGGATTACACGGGGTTCCTCTGCGTCGTCCGGGCCGAGTCCCTCACCGCCGCCGTCGCTGACGCGCTGAGCCGCTTCGAGGACTTCCCCGGCGTGCTGGTGCGGAGCGTGGTGCTGGATCACTTCGACCTCGCCTCGAACGGCATGGCCACCGCCGCCGTCGTCGTCGTGTCCGCCACGCCCCCCGTGGAGCCAGCCCCGCCAGCGCCTTCGTCGGCAAGCACCGCACCTGTGCGTGACTGGCACTTCAACCTGGTGCTCGACGCCCCGCTCACCGAGGAGCAGTCGGACGCCCTGGACTGGTCCGACCGTTTCAACGACGGGCGGATCGGTCTCGCCGAGGCGCCGTGCTACTCCCGATTCATCTGCGCGTTCGCGGCGGAGACCCTGACGGAGGCGGTCGCGGACGCCCTCTCCTTCTTCGAGGAGCTACCGGGCGTCCTCGTCCGAAGCGTCGAACTCGATGAGACCGCCCTCGCGCACAACGGCATGGCCACCGTCGCCGTGGTGCCCGTCCCGCCGGAACCCGCCGACGCCGTCTGACCGCCCGGCCGGAGGGTAGCCCTGCCGTCGAGGCGCCCACCAGCGTCCTCCCTGCGCGCCCCCGGGCGACCCCAGGCGTCCCCGAGCTGTCCCGAGCGCGCCCGCTGGAAGGGCGCGCCCCGCACGGTGAGCCCCGCGCCCCGCGTTCCGGGGGACCGTACCGGCGCAGGGCAGCGACGCGCCAAGTCCCTTGCCCCGTAGCGCAGATGAGGAACTCAAGCGCGCTGATCGCGGCAACGTCACTACTTCTGGTGGACGTTGGGGCCGGATCCGTTTGGTTTGCGCCGTTGCGATCAGGATGCGGACGGCACGGCATCATCCGTTCGCAGAGAAGGTGGTTCCGCATGACCAGCGACCCGACCGCTCCCGCTCCCCCGGTCACCGAGGCGACGCTCACCGACATCGCCACCAACGGCGTCTGGGGGCCGGGCCACAGCGTCAGTCAGGCCGTCGTCGACGTGTCCCGGGCGCTGCTCGCCGCCCTCCAGGGCGAGGAGGGCGTCCAACTCCCGCCGGAGCTGGCGGAGCTGGTGGCCGAGGTGCGGGGGATCGCCACGATCGGGCAGCCCCGCGTCGTCGCGTCCGACGGCGTCCGGCTGTCGGCGTTCTCGGTCAAGCTGAAGGGCGACGCCCCGCACCCGGTGGTGATCGTGCCCGCCGGGTGGAACCCGTACGGCTGGCTGCCCTTCCTCTACGCGTACCTCAAGCTGGCGCAGCGCGGCTACCACGTACTGGCGTACTCCCCGCGCGGCATCGGCATCAAGGGCTGGCCGTCGACCTCCGAGGGGTTTGTCGACGTGGCCGGGCCGAACGACTGGGCCGACGGCTCCACTGTGATCGACTACGCGCAGGAGTCCCTGGAGCCCAGCCGGATCGGCTTCCTCGGCGAGTCCTACGGCTCCGGGATCAGCCAACTCGTCGCCGCGCACGACCCGGCCGGGCGGGTCGACGCCGTGGTCGCGCTGAGCACCTGGGGGAACCTCGCCACCAGCCTGTACAACAACCGCACCCGTCACCTCCAGGCCGTGCGGGCGCTGATCGACTTCACCGGGGGGCCGTTGGAGGAGAAGTTCGACGAGGGGGCCCAGCAACTCCTCAAGGACTTCCTGAGCGGCCAGAACCTGGACGACGTGGTCGCGTGGGGCACCGAGCGCTCCCCGGAGGCGTACGTCGACCAGACGAACGCGCGGGGCGTTCCCACGTTCATCTCGAACACCTGGCACGAGACGCTGTTCCCGGTCAATCCGGTGCTCGAACTCTTCGAGCGGCTCACCGTGCCGAAGCGGCTGAACCTGTGGATCGGCGACCACGGCGCCCCCGAGGGCCCCGGCCTGGTCGGGCTGGCTCCCGGGGCCCCGTTCCCCGGGCTGGCCGTGCCGTCGAGGGAGGCGTACGAGTGGCTGGACCACCATCTGCTCGGCGTCGCCAACGAGGTGCCGAACTGGTCGCCGGTGACCAGTCAGAGCATGTTCACCTACGAGACGGTCACCATCCCGGGCGGCACCAAGCTGATCACCGTCCCGGCGCGGCGGGAGTCCCACCCGTCCTGGTACGACGCCACCACCGGCAGCGAGTCCTGGTACCTCACCGGCGCCGGGGACACCGGTGACGGCTCGCTGACCGACAAGCCCGCCGTCGGGTGGTCGCGGGACTTCCAGGCCGGTGCCCTGACCTCCTCCGTCGCGGGCGAGCTGCTCAAGACCGGGCAGCGGGAGTGGTTCGGCAACCCCGATTCCTACGAGCTGGCGAAGTTCGAGCGCGACCAGTTGCTGGTCTGGTCGACCGAACCGCTGACCGGCTCCGACGACGTGGCCCGCCGGATCCGGGGCGCCGCCACCGTGCGGCTCAACGTGCGGAGCGACGTCGACGCCGCCACCCTGGTCGCGTACCTGTACGACGTCGCCCCGGACGGCACCGCCCGGCTCATCGCCCACGAGCCGTACACGGCCACCGACCTGACCCCGAAGGCCGACACCGCCGTCGTATGGTTCCTCCAGGCCGTCTCCTACGACCTGCCGACCGGGCACCGTCTCGCCCTGGTGGTCAACAGCCGCGACCCGCTGTACTCCTACGCGGGCTCGGACCTGCCCGCCCTCACCACCACCACGGTCAGCTCGGTGAGCGGGACCGAGGCCCGGCTGGACCTGCCGCTGGGCTGACGCCCCGGGGCCCCGGGCTCCACCGCCCGTGTACGTCGGCGGCCCGTCGCGACCGACCGGTGCGCGACGGGCCGCCGCCGTACGGGACCGGGCGTCCGTCTCAGCCCTGGGCGTCCGTCTCAACCCTGGGCGTCCCATTCAGCCCTGGGCGATCAGTTCCGCCAGCTGGACGCTGTTCAGCGCCGCACCCTTGCGCAGGTTGTCGCCGCAGACGAAGAGTTCCAGGGCGCACGGGTCGTCGAGGTTGCGCCGGAGCCGTCCGACCCAGGTCGGGTCGGTGCCCACCGCGTCGGCGGGGGTGGGGAACTCGCCCGCCTCCGGGTCGTCGGAGAGGACGACGCCGGGCGCGGTCGCGAGGACCTCCCGGGCGCGGTCCACGGTGACCTCGTCCTCGAAGCGGGCGTGCACGGTCAGGGCGTGGGTGGTGAGGACGGGCACCCGTACGCAGGTCGCGGTGACCCGGAGGTCCGGGAGGCCGAGGATCTTGCGGGTCTCGTCCCGCAGCCCCAGTTCCGCCGAGGACCAGCCGCCGTCCCGGACCGCACCGGCCCACGGCACGACGTTGAGGGCGACCGGTCCGGGGAAGGGCCCGGTGCGGTCGCCGACCGCGCGCCGGACGTCGCCGGGGGCGGTGCCCAGTTCCGTCCCGGCGACCAGCGCGAGTTGTTCGCGGAGGATGTCGACGCCCGCCTGACCCTCGCCGCTGACGGCCTGGTACGTGGAGACCAGCAGTTCGCGCAGCCCGAACTCCGCGTGCAGCGCGCCCACCGCGACGATCATCGACAGGGTGGCGCAGTCCGGACCGGCGACGATGCCGCGCGGACGGATCCGGGCGGCGTGCGCGTTGACCTCGGGGACGACCAGCGGCACGTCCGGGTCCGCCCGGAAGGCCGTCGAACCGTCGACGACCACCGCGCCCTTGGTGACGGCGACCGGCGCCCAGCGGGCGGCGACCTCGTCGGGCACGTCGAACACCGCGATGTCGACCCCGTCGAAGGCGTCCTCGGTGAGCGCCACCACCTCGGTCGCCTCCCCCCGCACGACGAGCGAGCGGCCCGCCGAACGGGGGGAGGCGATCAGCCGGATCTCGCCCCAGATGTCCGCGTGCTGGGACAGGATCTGGAGCATCACCGAGCCGACGATCCCGGTCGCTCCCACGACCGCGAGCGTCGGACGGCGGGTCATCGCCCGGTGCCTCCGTAGACGACCGCCTCGTCCGAGTCGGAGTCCAGGCCGAAGGCCGTGTGCACCGCCTGGACGGCTTCCTTGACGTCGTCGGCGCGGGTGACCACCGAGATGCGGATCTCGGAGGTCGAGATCAGCTCGATGTTCACGCCCGCGTTGCTGAGCGCCTCGAAGAAAGCGGCGGTGACGCCCGGGTTGGTCTTCATCCCGGCGCCGACCAGGGAGATCTTGGCGATCTGGTCGTCGTAGCGCAGGGACTCGAAGCCGACGCCCACCTTGGTGGACTCCAGCGCGGCGATCGCCTTGCGGCCCTCCGCCTTGGGGAGGGTGAAGGAGATGTCCGTCAGCCCGGTGGCGGCGGCCGACACGTTCTGGACGATCATGTCGATGTTGATCTCGGCGTCCGCGACGGCACGGAAGATCGAGGCGGCCTCGCCCGGCTTGTCGGGGACCCCGACGACCGTGATCTTCGCCTCGGAGGTGTCGTGTGCGACACCGGAGATGATGGCCTGCTCCACCTTGCGTTCTCCCTTGCCCGGATGTGGTTCGTTGCTGACCCAGGTGCCCTGGAGTCCGGAGAAGGACGAGCGTACGTGGATCGGGATGTTGTAGCGGCGCGCGTACTCCACGCAACGGTGGAGCAGCACCTTCGAGCCGGAGCTGGCGAGTTCCAGCATGTCCTCGAAGGAGATCCAGTCGATCTTGCGGGCCTTCTTCACCACACGGGGATCGGCGGTGAAGACGCCGTCCACGTCGGTGTAGATCTCGCAGACCTCGGCGTCCAGGGCCGCCGCGAGGGCGACGGCCGTGGTGTCCGAGCCGCCGCGACCGAGCGTGGTGATGTCCTTCTTGTCCGCCGAGACGCCCTGGAAACCGGCGACGATGGCGATGTTGCCCTCGTCCAGCGCGGTCCGGATGCGACCGGGGGTGACATCGATGATGCGGGCTTTGTTGTGGACGGAGTCGGTGATGACGCCCGCCTGGCTGCCGGTGAACGACTGGGCCTCGTGGCCCAGGTTTTTGATCGCCATCGCCAGCAGGGCCATGGAGATGCGCTCTCCGGCGGTCAGCAGCATGTCGAACTCGCGCCCGGCGGGCATCGGCGACACCTGCTCCGCGAGATCGATCAGCTCGTCCGTCGTGTCGCCCATCGCGGAGACCACGACAACCACCTGGTTGCCGTTCTGCTTGGCCTCGACGATCCGCTTGGCGACGCGCTTGATGCCCTCGGCATCGGCTACGGAGGAGCCTCCGTACTTCTGCACGACAAGGCCCACTTGCGTACGCTCCTCGCTCGGTCCGGTTTATCCGTCTTGGGGTGACCGGATCGGTCAGTTGGGGGTCAGGACAGTCTAACGATCGGGGCGGAACCGCCCCGAAGGGGTCGCATCCTGAGACGTGATGACCACGAAGTGATCAGGTCGTCATCTGCCCAGCCGACCGGCGCGGCACGCGCGAAGTGGGGCGACTCACAGCCCGCGCCCGCCTCGCGCCCGGTCCACACCCGGTCCGCGCCCGGCCCACACCCGGAGAAAGGCGGACATACGTCCCCCGATCGGGGGGTGGGTGGTCTTCCGGTTGTCCCTGGGCGGGGAGCGCCCGCCCAGGGGTGCCGGAGGCGGCGGAAGTACTGGAGGCGGAGGCGGCGGGGGTACTGGCGGCGGAGGTACCGGGGCGCCGACGTCAGCCGGAGGTGGTGCGCAGGCCCAAGGGGTGCGCGATCTCCTCGGTCATCACCCGGCCCGCCTCCTCGGCGAGGACGTCCTCGCCGAGGTCCTGGTCCGTGTCGAGGCCGTCCAGCTCCTGGAGGGGCTGGTTCAGCCGGACGTGCGCGACCAGCGACTGGAGCGCCCGCAGCGCGCCGGAGGCGGTGGAGCCCCAGTTGGAGAAGTACGAGAACTGCCACCACCACAGCGCCTCGGTGGTGCGTCCGGCCCGGTAGTGGGCCATGCCGTGCCGCAGGTCCGCGATGACGTCCGCGAGGTCGTCGGAGATCCGGCAGGGCACCGGCGCCTTGCGCGGCTCGTACGGGTCGAAGACCTCGGAGTAGACGTCGATCGGCTCCAGCAGCACGGCGAGCCGTTCCCGCAGGTCGTCCACGTCCGGCTCCGCGCCCAGGTCGGGCTCGTACCGCTCGTCGGGGACGATGTCCTCGTGCGCCCCGAGCCGCCCGCCCGCCAGCAGCAGCTGGGAGACCTCCAGCAGCAGGAAGGGCACCGCCGAGTCCGGCTCGTCCCCCTTGGCGACCTCGGTAACCGCGACCAGGAAGCTCGCGATCTGGTCGGAGATCTGGACCGCGAAGTCGTCGGGGTCCTGCGTCGTGGAGTGCAGCGTCACGTCAGACATCTAGGAGTCTTCTCCCCTCAAAGGCGCGGCCCAGGGTCACCTCGTCCGCGTATTCCAGGTCGCCGCCCACGGGCAGGCCGCTCGCGAGCCGGGTGACCCGCAGCCCCATGGGTTTGATCATCCGCGCGAGGTACGTGGCGGTGGCCTCGCCCTCCAGGTTGGGGTCGGTCGCCAGGATCAGCTCGGTGACCGAGCCGTCCGCGAGGCGGGCCAGCAGCTCACGGATGCGCAGGTCGTCGGGGCCGACGCCCTCGATCGGGCTGATCGCGCCGCCCAGGACGTGGTAGCGGCCCCGGAACTCGCGGGTCCGCTCGATCGCCACGACGTCCTTGGGCTCCTCGACCACGCAGATCACCGCCGGGTCCCGGCGGGGGTCCCGGCAGATGCCGCACCGCTCCTCCTGCGCCACGTTGCCGCAGACCTCGCAGAACCGGACCCTCGCCTTGACCTCCATCAGCGCCTGGGCCAGCCTGCGGACGTCCGTCGGCTCGGACTGGAGGATGTGGAAGGCGATCCGCTGCGCGCTCTTGGGACCGACGCCGGGCAGCCTGCCCAGTTCGTCGATGAGGTCCTGGACCACGCCTTCGTACAACGGAATCGGCCTTTCAGCGGGCCCGGCCGACGGCCGGGGTGATGCGGTCGGTGGTGCGGACGGTGCTGCCGTGGCGGTCGGCGACCGGGGGCCGGGTGGGGCTCACGGTTCGCTTCCCTCGTCGTGCTTCGTTGTGTCTCGTTGTGCTTCGTTGCGCCTCGTCGTCCTTCGTTGTCCTTCGTTGGTAACCGTAGTTGCCCACGGGCCGCCGTTGAAGCGTTGGGACGCCTCCGTCTCTCGCCGCCGTTCCTCCGGGCGGTTCTCAGACGGCTCCCCGTGGGCCCTCCGGTCGTTCCTCCGGTCGTTCCTCCGGTCGGTCAGAAGGGCAGGCCCGGGATGGAGCCGCCGCCGAGGCCCTGGGCCAGCGGGCCGAGCTTCTCGCCCTGGAGCCGCTGGGCGTTCTCGTTGGCCGCCTGGACCGCCGCGACCACCAGGTCCGCGAGGGTCTCGGTGTCGTCCGGGTCGACGGCCTTGGGGTCGATGACCAGACCGCGCAGCTCGCCGGAGCCGGTCACCGTGGCCCGGACGAGGCCGCCGCCCGACTGGCCCTCGACCTCGGTCGCCGCCAGTTCCTCCTGCGCCCGCGCGAGGTCCTGCTGCATCTTCTGGGCCTGCTGGAGCAGCTGCTGCATGTTGGCCTGGCCACCACCGGGAATCACGATCAGCTCCTGTTGCCGACGCCTGGCGCGTCGGCGGACGACGGTACGACGGTCGGCGGGTTTCCCCGCCTGGCACGAGCCTACGTGCTCCGGGGACGGCTCGCCCCAGCACTCTTTCGGGTGACACGGCGCCCCCGTCCCCGTCCGGCCGCGCACCGCCCCCGGGCCCGCATCCCGCGAACCGGCGCCCGTGACCGCCCCCGGGGCGGCGGCCCGGGGCCCGTCGGGTGCGCGGGGCACCTCCCCCGCGTCACGTACGGTCACCTCACGGGCACGGAAACGGGACGGACGCGGGCCGGATCGGCCGGATCGCCCACACGGTCCGAACGAACGCGTGTGCGACCTGTGGACACGTGGACCCGTGGGGTCCGTGGGGTCTGTGGGTCCACACGTCCACGGGTCCGTACGTCCACGGGTCCGTGGGTCTGTGGCCGTGACCCGGTCGCGGTCCGGTACCGGGCTCGGGTCCGGTACCGGGCTCGGTCCTGGCCGGTCCGGGGTTCCCCTGGTCCGGTCCGGGTCCGGTCCGGGTCCGGTGCGCGTTCCGGGTCGTGTCCTCCGGCCCCGGTCACGGCCCCGGCCGGGTGTCCGGGCGGCCGGTCCGGGTCGGCGGTGGGCACGCGGGCGGTGGGTGAGTGGCGAGCGGTGAGCGGTGGAGCGGTGCGCAGTAGAGCGGTGAGCGGTGGGCGGGTGGTACGAGCGGTGCTAGCAGGGCGAACGGTGCGCGTGGTGGCCGGACGGCGTGGACGGTGCGGGCGACGGCACGGTCCTGCTCGGTCCGCACGGTGCGGGCGACGGTGCGGATGGTGCGGGACGTGCGGACGGTGGACGTGTCGGGCGACGGACGGGCCCGGACGGGGCGCGTCCTCCGTCCCCGGGCCGAGGACCGACGGACCCGGGCCGAGGACCGACGGACCCGGACGGCGCCCGGACGGGCCGGGACCGGGGACGTACGGGCGTCGTGGACGGCGGACGGACGGGCGAGGCGACGAGGGGAGTGCCGGGTGAGTCAGCCGGAGATGCGGCCCGAGGGACCGTCCGAGGGGAACCCGCCGGACGGCCGTGACGGGGGCAGGGGCCTGCGGCCGGGTGATCTGGTGGGGCGCGGACTGCCGCTCGGGGACTGGGACGACCCGGCGGAACGGCTCGACGAGCTGTACCGCTGGGTGGAGCGCGGGGCACTGGACATGGCCGAGTGGTACCTCGCGGACCGGGTGTGGAAGCGCAGGTGGGCGCGGGTGCTGCGGGCCGGGGCCGCCGCGCTGACGGTGATCGGGGTGGTGCTGCCGCTGGCCGACCCGTCGGGGACGGGGGGCGCGGTCGCCCGGTGGGGGTACCTGGCGCTGCTGCTGGCCGTGGCGTGCGTGGGGTGCGACCGTTTCTTCGGGCTGACGTCCGGCTGGATGCGGGACGTGGCGACCGCGCAGGCGGTGCAGCGCAGGCTCCAGGTGCTCCAGTTCGACTGGGCGTCCGAGTGCGTCCGGGAGGTGCTCGGCCCCGCCGAGGGGACCGCCTCGGAGGCGGTCGAACGGTGCCTGGGGGTGCTGCGGCGTTTCTCCGACGACGTGCTGGAGCTGGTGCGGGTGGAGACCGCGGACTGGATGGTGGAGTTCCGCGGGGGGCCCGCGCCGCTGGGGTTGCAGATGGGGTGCGTGGGGGCCGGGGGCGGCGGACGCCCGGACGGTACGGTGCCCGCGCGGTTCGCCCTGACCCATCCGTCGGCCACCGCCCGGCCCAACATGCCGCGACAGCGACCGCCGGAGCCACGCTGAGCGCTTCGCGGGTCGCCTTCGTCCGGTCCGGGTGCCTGGGCTGGTCGCTCCCGGGTGCCCGCGCCGGTTCTGGGGCCCCGCCCGTCGGGTGCTCGCGCGGTTGGGCGTCGCGCCGTGCGGGTGCGGGGAGTGGCTCCGTGCGGGTGCGGGGTGGTCGCTCGCGCCGTTCCCCGCGCCCCTTGGGTGCTGCCTCGGACGGTGCGCTGTCTTCCTTCGCTCCGTCGTGGTTCCCCGCGACCCTGGCGGGGCTGTCAGCTGAGCCCCGGTGGCGGGAATCCGCCTTGGAGGGGCTGCCGTCCGCGCGCCAGACTGGGCCGTCCGTCCCGGTCCGACGCCGGGCCCGACCTCTCCCGAGGACCCAGCGGTGATCAGTCTCGAACAGGCGGCGGCACTGGCCCGGACGTACGTGGCGGAGGACCCGCTCAACTCCGCGGTGGATCTGATCCATATCGAAGGACGAGTGGCCGTTCAGGACGGTCACGCCTACTTCGGGTACCAGAACCGGCCGTACCTGGAGACCGGCGATCTTTCCCATATGACCGTCGGAATCGGCCCCGTCCGAGTCGATCTGAACACCGGCGAGTGCAAGATGCTCGGTTCCCTCCAAGCCCGGGAACTGAACTTGTTCGACACCGACGGGATGGTTCTGCCTGGCCCTGGCGGATGGCAGTTCGTCCCCTCCGGACTGCTGGACGCCTGGCGCGCCGTCTTCGAGGCCGAGCCCGACGCCTCCGACCTGTCCGGGCCCTGTCCCGGGTGCGACGCCCGGGACCTCCACCGTTGGTACCGGGCGGACCAGGCCGTGGACGAGATCATCGACGAGGTCATCGACGGGGTCCACATCGTCGGCGACGGCTGGCGGATCGAGTGGTGCGCCGCGTGCCACATCTACCAGGACGACGAGAGCCTCATCCCCGGCTCCTGGTGCTCCCCCTACGACGTCCCCGACAGCCATGTCATGGACGTCGTCTTCGCCCGTCCCGCCGAAGCCGCCAGGCAGGCCGAGCTCGCGGCCGACGGAGGACGGCGAGCCCCTGACGGTCCGGAGCTTCCCTCCCGCGCGCCCGGTGACGGGACTCCGGAAGGGAGCCGACCGCAGTGACAGCGGGCAGCAGCGAGTTCGCGTTCCTCTGGGACGGATCGGAGGAAGGCTGGGCGGTCCTCCGACTGGACGCCGAGTCGGGCACCATCTACAACGTCAGGACCCACATGGCGCTCGTCATCGAGGACGACGACGAGCACGAACGCGCCATCCAGTCGATGAAAGAGCACGGGCTCCCCGTCCTGGACTCCCTCCCGTGACCCACTACCCGGACCTGTCCCCCTACTCCTACGAGGAGGGGGACGGGCTTCCGCTCAACGTCGGATGGCTGGGCGCGGGCCGGGCGTACGCCCGTGGGGTCGTGGACGACCGGGTGGTGGACGCGTTGCGGATGCTCAGCGCCACGTACGAGAACCAGATGCGCGGGGTCCACTTCTGTGAGTTCTGTGCCGTGGACCGGCCCACCGTCCTCGGCGGGCCGGACCTCGCCACCACGGTGTGGCTCGGGTCGGCGGAGATCCGGGTGACGGGCGCGGACGGCACGGCCTACGCCGCGCCCAACCTGGTGATCCACTACATCACCGACCACCTCTACCGGCCGCCGGAGGAGTTCTGCCGGGCGGCCCTGGAAGCCGTCGGGGTGGAGGCGGACGGGCCGTTGACCTTGAGCGAGTGACAGGCGGGGCCGTGCGTGCTCAGGGGGTCGCGGGGCGGGGAGGCGTGGCCCCCGTCGCCGTCGTCAGCGGGTCGTGGGGCGGGCGGTTCAGGAGGGGGGTGAGGTCGGGGCCGGGGGCGGCGAGGAAGCCGTGGCGGACGGCGGTGGCGAGGGAGACCAGCATCGGGGGCTGGAAGGGCAGCAGGCCCGGGGCGGACAGCACGCGGCGGCGGTACTCGGAGAGGCCGACGTCGCGGTGCGGGACGCCGAGGCGGTCGGCGACCGCGCGGGCCGTGAGCGGGGTGGTGCCGGTCAGTTCCAGGACGCGGCCCGTGTGCGGGGCCGGGTCCGCCGCGACGGCCGCCGCCACGGCGGCCAGGTCCGCTCGGGCCACCGCCGCGAGCGCCCCGTCCCCGAAGGGCGCCTCCAGGACCTCGTCCGACCAAGTCAGCAGCGCGCCGAAGAGTTCGGCGTAGAGGCCGTTGCGCAGGATCGTCCAGGGCGTCGGGCCCTCGCGCAGCAGACGTTCCGTCGCCCGGTGCGCGAGGGCGAAGCCCAGGTGGTCGCCCGCGCCCGTCAGGCTCGTGTACACGACGTGGCCGACGCCGTCGCGGGCCGCCGCGTCCAGCACGGCCGTGTGCCGTCGGATCACCCGGTCGTCCTCCGCGTACCCCGCCGAGACCAGCACCAGGACGTCCGTCCTGGTGAGGTCGAGGCCCGCCGGGTCGTCGAAGTCCAGGCGCCGGACGCCCTCCCCCGGGGTGCGGCTGCCGCCCGTGGCCCGGGCGCCCCGCGCGCGCAGTTCCGTCAGGACGGCCGCACCGAGGTGCCCGTTCGCTCCGGTCACCAGGATCACGTCGTGACCTCCGTTCGTGGTTCTCTGCGGTAACTACGGTCGATCGTCACCGGGTCGTCCACCGCCCACAAGGAGGCAGTCTCATGTCACCCACGCACACCGGGGTAACCGGCCCCGCCGCGCTGGAGCCTTGCGGACGCGAGGACCATCCCGACTGCGGCATCCGTGACGTCCTCGACCGGCTCGGGGACCGCTGGTCGGTGCTGGTGCTCGTGGAACTCGCGGGCGGGACACGGCGGTTCAGGGAGTTGCAGCGCGCGATCGACGGGATCTCGCAGCGCATGCTGACGCTGACCGTGCGGCGGCTGGAGCGGGACGGGCTGGTGACGCGCACCGTGTACGCGACGGTCCCGGCCCGGGTCGACTACCGGCTGACCGGCACCGGGGCCAGCCTCACCCATCTGGTGCGGGCCCTCGCCGACTGGTCGCTGGACCATCGCGAGGGCATCGCCGGGGCGCGCGCCGCGTACGACCTGGAGCACCCGGGCCACAGCGTCCAGTAGTCCGGTGCAGTCCGGCGGTCGGGTGGTCCGGCAGTCCGGCGGTCGGGTGGTCCGGTGCGGTCGTGCGGGCGGCGCGGGGGCGGAACCCCCGCGCCGCCCGGGCCGCTCGCGCCGCCCGGGCCGTCGAGCCGCTCGGGCGGCGCGGGGCGCCGGTCGCGGGCGGGGCGCGGGATCAGCTGAAGATGATCATCGAGCCCTGGGCGAGGCTGCGGGTGGCCGCCGCGTGGAGGCCGAGCCAGACGTGGCGCTCGCGGGCGTAGGGGCCGCCGTCCAGCGGCACCGGGGCCGCGGGCTCCTCCAGGGCGGTGGGGCCGGACGGGGGGCGGGGGGACGCGGGCGGGTTGCGCGGGTCTATGCCGATCGCCGGGGCCACGTACTCCAGCTCCCGCAGCAGGCCCTGCGAGGAACCCAACGGACCGCCCCCGGCGAGCAGTTCGTCGTTGGAGAGCGGGGCGGCGAAGTCCAGCGGGACGTACGCCCCGGCGTGGTCGTAGTGCCAGACCAGGTGCGACTGCTGGGCCGTCGGCTCGAACATCTCCAGCAACTGCTCGTAGTCCCCGCCCAGTTCGTCCACGGGGGTCACGGTCAGCCCGCACAGTTGGAGCAGGTACGCCCGGCGGAGGAAGTGCAGCGCGTCGTAGTCGAACCCGGCGACGGGGGCGACGTCCCCGGACAGCCCCGGCATGTACGCGTACACCGGCACCGGAGGCAGCCCGGCCTCGGCCAGGGTGCGGTCGTAGAGCGCGAGTTCCTCGGCGAAGGGGTTGTCGGGGCTGTGGCAGAGCACGTCGACGAGCGGGACCAGCCAGAGGTCGCAGGCCAAGGGTGGGCTCTCCTTGCGGTAGTCCGTGGACAGGGGGCTCGGCGCGCGCCGTCCACTACGGCGCGCGCCCCGGTCAACGGAAGATTAATGCGCACGGGCCGTTCCGGCGCCCGGTCGGCGGGAGCGGGACGGGAACCGGCCGGGAACAGGGGGGACCCGGGGCGCTCAGTCGGTCGCCGGGCCGCCCGACAGCCGCTCGATGAGGCCCAGCGCATGGGCGTTGTACGCGGCGAAGACCGCGCGGGCGACCGTCCGGTCCCGTCGGGCCAGGGCGTCCACCAGCTCGGTGTGCGCGGCCCACAGCCGTCCCGCGAGGTCCGGTTCGCGGCGCAGCAGCGGCACCGCGCAGGTCCAGGACTGGACGCGCAGCCGGTGCAGGAAGTCGGTGAGGTACGGGTTGCCGAAGACCGCGCCGAGTTCCCGCCAGAAGCGCAGGTCGTAGCCGATCAGGACGTTGAGGTCCCCGGCGAGCGCGGCCCGTTGGGCCTCCTCGCCGCGCCGCCGCACGGCCCGCAGCGCCTCCTCGACCTCGGCGCTCCAGGCGTCCCCGGTGAGGCCGCGGAAGAGCGCGTCGGTGATCAGGGCGCGGGCCTCGATCATGCCCCGGAAGTCCGCGAACGAGTACTCGCGGACCTGGAAGCCGCGGTGCTGGACGGCGTCGAGGAGGCCCTGCGCGGAGAGGTCGACCAGCGCCTCCCGCACGGGCGTCGCGGAGACCCCGTACTGTTCGGCGATCTCCTTGACGGTGAACTCCTGGCCGGGCTGGAGACGGCCCGCCAGCACCTCGTCGCGCAGGGCGTCCGCGATCTGCTGGCGCAGGGTGCTCCTGGTGACGGCGGTGGCGCCCGTCCCGGCGCCGCCGTGACCTCTCGTGCCGTCTCCGCCGCCGGTTACGGTGCCGGACATGTGCGCGCCCCTCCCCCGCGTGACGGGTCCGAAATCGCTCTGACGAGCGGAGGCAACCCTACGCGGTCGGCGGGCCTCCGGCGGCCCGGGGAACCCGTCCGGTTCCCGGCGTTTCCCGCCGGGGCCCGCCGGACGTCACACCGTGTAGGTGTCGGCCACCGTCAGCGCCGCGTCGAGGGCGGCGAGCCCCTCCTTCGCCTCCTCGTCGGTGAGGTTGCAGGGCGGAACGACGTGGGTGCGGTTCATGTTGACGAACGGCCAGATCCCGTTGCGCTTGGCGGCGGCGGCGAACGCGGCCATCGGCGCGTTGTCCTCGCCGCTGGCGTTGTAGGGGACGAGCGGTTCGCGGGTCTCCCGGTCGCGGACGAGTTCCAGGGCCCAGAACGCGCCGGTGCCCCGGACCTCCCCGACGCTGGGGTGGCGGTCGGCGAGGGCGGCGAGCCCGGGGCCGAGCACCTCGCGGCCGAGGCGTTCGGCGGCGCCCACGACGTCCTCGTCGGCCATCACCTGGAGGGTGGCGATGGCCGCCGCGCAGGCCAGCGGGTGGCCGGAGTAGGTGAGGCCGCCGGGGTAGGGGCGGCGGGCGAAGGTGGCGGCGATCTCGGGGGAGATCGCGACGCCGCCCAGCGGGACGTACCCGGAGTTGACGCCCTTGGCGAAGGTCAGCAGGTCCGGGACGACGCCGTGGTGCTCGGCGGCGAACCACTTCCCGGTGCGGCCGAAGCCCGCCATGACCTCGTCGAGGACCAGGACGATGCCGTACGCGTCGCACAGTTCGCGGACCCCGGCGAGGTAGCCGGGCGGCGGGGGCATGATCCCGGCGGTGCCGGGGATCGTCTCCAGCACGATCGCGGCGATCGTGCCCGGCCCCTCGAAGGCGAGGGTGTCGGCGAGGTGCGCGAGCGCCCGGTCCCGCTCCTGTTCCTCCGTCCCGGAGTGGAACGGGGAGCGGTAGAGGAAGGGTCCCCAGAAGTGGACGACGCCCGCCGCGCCGGTGTCGGAGGGCCAGCGGCGCGGGTCACCGGTGAGGTTGATCGCGGCGGAGGTGGCCCCGTGGTACGAGCGGTACGCGGAGAGCACCTTGGGGCGTCCGGTGTGCAGCCGGGCCATCCGGACGGCGTTCTCCACGGCCTCGGCGCCGCCGTTGGTGAAGAAGATCCGGTCCAGGTCGCCGGGGGTGCGCTCGGCGATCAGCCGGGCCGCCTCGGAGCGGGCCTCGACGGCGAACGCGGGCGCGAAGGTGGCGAGCCGGGCCGCCTGGTCCTGGATGGCGGCGACCACCCGGGGGTGCTGGTAGCCGATGTTGGTGAAGACGAGTCCGCTGGTGAAGTCGAGGTAGCGGTTGCCCTCGTAGTCCCAGAAGTGCGCGCCCCGCGCGCCCGCGACGGCGAGCGGGTCGATGAGTTCCTGGGCGGACCAGGAGTGGAAGACGTGGGCGCGGTCGGCGGCCTTCACCGCGGCGCCCGTGACGGGGTCGGGCTGCGGGGGCTCGGGGGTGCTGCCGGTCGGCTGAGGGGTCATGGGCGGAGCGTAGGCGGCGGGAGCCGGGCTCCGGTATCGGCGGCTTGTACGGGAGTGGGGGCGCGGGGCGGACAGTTCGTCCAGTCCGGGCCTTCCGGTCTCCGGTCGTCCGGCACCTTTTGATTGACAGCTTACTGTCAATCATGACAGTCTGCTGTCACAAGGTCGAGCACGTCGAGCACATCGAACAAACCGAGCGCCTCGGAGGTCGTCATGAGCGGTTCGCAGCACACCACCGCCCCCCGCAAGCCCGTGTACCTGGCCGTCTACGACACGTTCGCCGACTGGGAAACCGGGCACACCACCGCCTTCCTCGCCCGTGGCGGCTACGAGGTCCGCACCGTCGCCCCGACCGGAGCGGCCGTGACCAGCATCGGCGGGCTGCGGGTCCAGCCCCACGCCGCGCTGGACGAACTGGCCCCCGGTGACGCCTCGCTGCTGATCCTGCCGGGCGCCGACCGCTGGGACACCGGCGACGAGCTGGCCCCCTTCGCCCGGGTCGCCCGGACCTTCCTCGACGCCGGGGTGCCGGTCGCCGCGATCTGCGGCGCCACCGCCGGGCTCGCCCGCGAGGGGCTGCTGGACGACCGCGCCCACACCAGCTCGGCGGCGCCCTATCTGGCGGCCACCGGGTACGCGGGCGCCGCCCGGTACGTGGAGACGGACGCCGTCACCGACGGCGGGCTGATCACCGCCGGGTCCACCGAGCCGGTCGCCCTCGCCCGCGAGACGCTGGGACTGCTCGGGGTCTTCGAGGGCGAGCTGCTGGACGCCTGGTACCGGCTGTTCCACCACTCCGACCCGACCGCGTACGCGGTGCTGGCGGCGGCCGACGGGGGCGAGGACGGCTCCCGGGACGGGTCCGGGGCGGGGTCCGGCGATGAGTGAGGCGGGCGCGGTGAGCGAGGCGGACGGAGTCAGCGAGGCGGGCGGGACGGACGGGACGGGCACGGCTGACGGAACGGGTTCCGTGGACGGTACGGGCACTGCCGACAGGACGGGCGGCGTGGACGGGACGGGCGCGGCTGACGGAACGGGCAGGGGGCGGGCGCGGCAGGACCTGCTCAGCGCCACCGCGCTCGGGGTGTTCCGGCTGAACGGTCAGTTCCTCGCCGTCTCCGAGGAGCTGGCCGCCCCCGCCGGGCTGTCGGCGGCCCGCTGGCAGGTGCTGGGCGCGGTGCTCCACGAGCCGTTGCCGGTCGCGGGCGTCGCCCGGGCCATGGGCATCACCCGGCAGAGCGTGCAGCGGATCGCGGACGTCCTGGTCGGGCAGGGACTCGCGGAGTACGCACCCAACCCGGCACACCGCCGCGCCAAGTTGCTGCGGCCCACCGGGGCGGGACGGGCGGCGGTGGAGCTGATCGGCCCGGGGCACGCCCGGTTCGCCGCGCTCCTCGCCGCCGAACTGGGCGACGAGGAGTTCGCGGCCACCGTCCGGACCGTCGAGCGGCTGTCGGCGGCGCTGGACCGGATCGCCCGGGAGGGGCGGGGGTAGGGCCCGAGGCGGGGCCGGGCCGGAGACGGGACGGTCAGGGACGGGTCAACCGAGCTTGCCCAGGCCCCGTTGGAGGTCCTCCGCGTTCATCACGGGCAGCACCTCGACGTCCGCGCCCATCTCCATGAAGAACGGCTCCCCGGCGGGCACCAGGTCGGAGCTGTCTTCGAGGTCCAGGACCAGCAGACAGGTCCGCCGCCCGCCGAGCGGGAGGAAGTAGGCCGCCTCGGGCTTGAGGTGGTCCATGGTCTGCTGGATCAGATGCGGCATCTTGCCGCTGCGCAGCAGCTCGTTGCCCTTCTCGGTGTCCAGAGTGGCCCGGAGCATCACACGCATCGCAACTCACCTCGACTGGGACTGTCCCCCCGTTCCCCTTTTTCTCCAGAATATTCCTAAAAGCGGGAATCGCCCTCTGATCGATCGAAGGGGGCGGCGACGACGGCCGGGGCGTGCGGTGCGCCTGAGGCGCGGCACACCGCGTGAGGCCGGACTGAAATGACCGAAAAGCGCCGTAAGTGATGGCCGTGCCCCTGGGCCGCTCCCACAATGCCCTCCATGAAGTTCAGCTACGCGATGCTGCCCGACCACTCCGTCAGTGAGGCCCTCGCCTCCATCGAGCTGGCCGACGAACTCGGTTTCCACGCCTGCTACGCGGCCGACGAGACCTGGCACAAGGACCTCTGGGTGCTGTTCGCCGCCGCCGCGACCCGGACCCGTTCGATCCGGCTGGGCCCCAGTGTCACCCCCGTGCTGCTGCGGGAGCCCAGCCATGTGGCGCAGGCGGTGGCCACCCTGGACGAACTCTCCGGCGGACGGGCCGAGGCGGTGCTCTCCAGCGGCAACACCGGACTGCTGGAGCAGTACCGGATCGACCCGGCGGGGCTGAAGCCCCTGTCCCGGACCAAGGAGGCGCTCCATGTGGTGCGCACCCTGCTGGACGAGGGCGCCATCACCTTCGACGGGGAGTTCTACCGGTACGACGGGCTGTTCACCTTCGCCCGGCCGGTCCAGGAACGGCTGCCGCTGAAGCTGGGCGGGATGCGCGGGCCCCGGACCTTCGAGGCGGCGGGCGAGCTGTCCGACGGCGTCCACCACGCGCTGAGCTACACCCGCGAGGCGTACGAGTACATGGTCCGCCATCTGCGGATCGGCGCCGAGCGCGCCGGACGGGACGTCGCCGACCTGGACATCGGGGCCTGGGTGGTCTTCGCCACCGCCGAGGACTCCGCCGCCGCGCGGGAGGCGGCCCGCAGCATGGTCGGCATCTACGCCTCGGCGATGCCCGAGGAGCAGCTGTTGCGCAACGGTGTCGACCCCGGGGAGCTGAAACCCGCCATCGCGGCGATCCGGGACGGGGACCTGGCCCGGGGCATCGAGCTGACCTCGCCCGAGGTGGCCGAGCGGCTCTCCGTGTCGGGGACCCCGGAGGAGTGTCTGGAGAAGATCCGCACCGAGATCGAGCCCGCCGGGGTGAACCACGTGATCTGCGCGGTCACCGACCGCACCCTGGTGCGGGCCTTCACCGGACGGGACCTGCCGGAGGTGCCGGAGACCCGGGAGCAGCTGCGGCTGATCCACGACCGGATCATGCCCGCCTTCGGCTGACCGCCCCCGCCCCCGTCCCCTCCTCCGCCGGCCCCTCCTGCCGGGCCTCCTCCGCCCCGGAGTTCCTCCGGTCGGACGTCTTCCGGCCGGGGCCCGGACCTGCGGTCCGACCGGTCGCGACGACGAGTGCCCCCGACCGGTCGGACCGGTCGGGGGCACTCGTCGTCCTCATCCGGGGCGACCCGGAGGAAGGATCAGGATCAGGATCAGAGGAAGGAGTTGATCTCGATCGTCTGGGTGCGGCCGGGGCCGACGCCGATCGCGGAGATCGGGGCGCCCGACATCTCCTCCAGCGCCTTCACGTACGCCTGGGCGTTCTTCGGCAGGTCGGAGAACGACTTGGCGCCGGTGATGTCCTCGTTCCAGCCCGGCAGCTCCTCGTAGACCGGCTTCGCGTGGTGGAAGTCCGTCTGCGAGTAGGGCAGCTCCTCGACGCGCTTGCCGTCGATCTCGTACGCGACGCAGACCGGGATGCGCTCCCAGCCGGTGAGCACGTCGAGCTTGGTGAGGAAGAAGTCGGTCAGCCCGTTGACCCGGGTCGCGTAGCGGGCGATCGGGGCGTCGAACCAGCCGCAGCGGCGGTCCCGGCCGGTGGTGACGCCGCGCTCGCCGCCGATGCGCCGCAGCGCCTCGCCGTCCTCGTCGAACAGCTCGGTCGGGAACGGACCGGCGCCGACCCGGGTGGTGTACGCCTTCAGGATGCCGATGACCCGGCTGATCCGGGTGGGGCCCACGCCCGCGCCGGTGCAGGCGCCGCCCGCGGTCGGGTTGGACGAGGTCACGAAGGGGTACGTGCCGTGGTCGATGTCGAGCAGGGTGCCCTGACCGCCCTCGAACAGGACGACCTTGTCCTCGTCCAGCGCGTTGTTGAGGATCAGCGTGGTGTCGGCGACGTACCGCTCGATCTGCTCCGCGTAGCCGAGCAGCTCCTCCACCACCTGGCCGACGGCGATCGCGCGGCGGTTGTAGAGCTTGGCCAGCACCTGGTTCTTGAAGTCGAGGGACGCCTCGACCTTCTGGGTCAGGATCGACTCGTCGTAGAGGTCCTGGACCCGGATGCCCACCCGGTTGATCTTGTCCGCGTAAGTGGGGCCGATGCCGCGCCCGGTGGTGCCGATCTTCCGCTTGCCGAGGAAACGTTCCGTGACCTTGTCGACGATAACGCTGTACGGCGTGATGACATGCGCGTTTCCGCTGATCAGCAGCTTGGACGTGTCGACGCCGCGGTCGTTCAGACCGCTCAGCTCGGAGAGCAGGACCGACGGGTCCACCACGACGCCGTTGCCGATGACGGGAACGCAGTCCGGGGAGAGGATTCCGGAGGGGAGCAGGTGGAGCGCGTACTTCTGGTCGCCCACGACGACCGTGTGGCCGGCGTTGTTGCCGCCCTGGTAGCGCACCACGTAGTCGACCGAACCACCGAGCAGGTCGGTGGCCTTCCCCTTGCCCTCATCACCCCACTGAGCACCGAGCAGCACAAGTGCGGGCACAGGCGTACACCCCTTCCGGGCGGGGCATGTCCAGGGTCAGGGGCGTACGCGTCGCACACCCCGGCGACCCTCGTCGGCCGCAAACCCGTCGGACCGGTGCCCCGGAATAGACGAAGCCCCTGGCGCAATAGCGCAAGGGGCTCTTGCACAAAGATGCTACCCGAGGAAGCGAGGAAGGACCGAGGTGTCGGTTTCCGACCAGCTGCTGGTCCTCGTCGACCCGGTCGCCCGGCGGCACGACGGGGAGTCGGTCCGGATCGCGAAAGACGTGCTCAGCGGGGGTGCGGGCGTGAAGGTGTGCCTGCCGGAGGGCCCCGAGGAGTTCGCCCGTTCCCTGGCCCGCCGGGGCACCCGGCGACCGGTTGTGATCGGTGATGACCAGGCCCTGCGGCGGACGGTGGCCCTGCTCCACCGGGAACGGGTGCTCGACAGCACCCCGCTGGCCCTGGTGCCCGTCGGGGGCGAGGTCTCCCTGGCGAAGTCGCTGGGCGTCCCCACCGGGGCGGTCGGGGCGGCGCGGGCCGTGCTGGAGGGCACCGGGCGGCGGCTCCACCTGCTCGTGGACGACAGCGACGGGGTGGTCCTCGGCGGGCTGCGCATCCTCTGCGGGGACGGGACCGATCCCGTCCCGCCGTCCTCGCCCGCCGCCCGGGGCGGCTGGCTGCGGACCGGCTGGGCGCGGGTGCTCGGGGTCTCCTCCTCGGTGGCCGCCCGGGACGCGGGGGCCTCGGTGCGGGTGCGGGTGGAGGTGGACGGGCGGACCGTGGTGGACCTCGGGGCGCCGGTGGAGGCGGTGGGGCTGGCGCCGGGCGAGGGCGGGGGGTGCGAGGTCGAGGTGCGGTTGGCCGCCGCCGGGGCGGGGGCCAGGGTGTCGCGGGCGCGGGGGCGGGTGGTGAGCGTGTCCGGGGCGGACTTCCGGTACCGGGCCGACGCGGTGGCCTCCGGCCCGGTTCGGCGGCGGACGTGGACGGCTCGGGACGGGGGGTGGGTCCTGACGTTGCCCCGGGGGGTCTGAGGGGTCCGGGTCCGGGGTCCGGGGTCCGGTCGTCGGGTTTCCGTCGGGGTGGGTCGCTCGCGCAGTTCCCCGCGCCCCTGTTTGGGCACCCAACCGGCCCAGGGGCGCTGTCCCTGACGGGGCCCTCCCGGGGGCCGGTCGCCGGCTCTCCGCCGGGGGCGGTTGCTCGCGCAGTTCCCCGCGCCCCTGGTGGGGCGCCCAACCGGCCCGGGGGTGCTGTCCCTGACGGGGTCCTCCCGGGGGCCGGTCGTCGGGTTTCCGTTGGGGGAGGTTGCTCGCGCGGTTCCTCGCGCCCCTGGTGGGCGCCCGGCCGGGCGGGGGTGTCGGGCCCCGTCAGGGGCGCGGGGAACTGCGCGAGCGGGCACGGCGGACCCGCACCGGACCACGGAGAACGGGTGGCACGCGCCCGAAGGGGCGCGGGGAACTGCGCGGACGGCCACAGCGGGCCCGCACCCGGCCGACCGGGCCCGGCAGGGCGTGCCCGAAGGGGCGCCGGGCGGGGCGGAGGGTCAGAGGTTCAGGGTGGACCGGTGGGTCTGCCAGCGGGTCATGAGGTCCGCCAGCTCCCGCTCCAGGAACTCGAAGAAGAGCAGCGTCTCCGCCACCCGGCGTCCCGCCGGGGTGTCGGCGCCCAGGCTGACGACCCCCTCCCGCATCGCCTCGGCCCACCGCTTCAGCACCGCGTCCCGGTTGGTCAGCGCCTCGTACCACTGGGTGCCGTGCACCACGTACCGCTCGCGCCGCGAGCCGGGCTCCCGCTGCCGGGTCACCATGTGCTGCTGCGCCAGGTACCGCACCGCGCCCGACACCCCGGCCGGGCTGACCTTGAGCTGTTCGCCCAGTTCGGCGGCGGTCATCGAGCCCCGGTCGGAGGCGAGGATCGACGCGAAGACCCGCGCGGCCATCGGCGGCATGCCCGCCGTGACGAGTTGCGCGGCGAAGTGCTCGACGAAGTGCGCGACCCCGGCCTCGTCCCGCCGGGAACCGGGGTCCAGCCGGGAACCCTCGTCCCGCCGGGGACCCGGGTCCCCCCGGAACCCCTCGTCCAGCGGCGAACCGTGGGCGTTCTCCGTCATGCCTGATCATCTCCTCGCGCCCGGCCGCCTGGTCAGGAGGTTATACGCTTTCCTATCTTCACAAATTTCTGAAACTAGCGTACCTTCCGAATCATGACGAAGGCCATCACCGTGTCCGGACTCCGCAAGTCCTTCGGCCGCACCCGCGCCCTCGACGGACTCGACCTCGACGTGCGGACGGGCGAGGTCCACGGGTTCCTCGGGCCCAACGGAGCCGGGAAGTCCACCACCATCCGGGTCCTCCTCGGGCTGCTCCGCCCCGACGGCGGCGCCGCCCAGGTCCTCGGCCGCGACCCGTGGCACGACGCCGTCCCCCTGCACCGCCGGGTCGCCTACGTCCCCGGGGACGTCACCCTCTGGCGCAACCTCAGCGGCGGCGAGGTGATCGACCTGTTCGGACGGCTGCGCGGCGGCCTCGACCGCGCCCGCCGCGACCGGCTCGTCGAACGCTTCGAACTCGACCCCACCAAGAAGGGCCGCGCCTACTCCAAGGGCAACCGTCAGAAGGTCGCCCTCGTCGCCGCCCTCGCCTCCGACGTGGACCTGCTGGTCCTGGACGAGCCCACCTCCGGCCTCGACCCGCTGATGGAGGAGGTGTTCCAGGACTGCGTCCGCGAGGAACGCGACCGGGGCCGCACCGTGCTGCTCTCGTCCCACGTGCTCAGCGAGGTGGAGGCGCTCTGCGACCGGGTCAGCATCGTCCGCCGGGGCCGCACCGTCGAGAGCGGCTCCCTCGCCGATCTGCGGCACCTCACCCGTACCAGCGTCAGCGCCGAACTCGCCGCCCCGCCCGACGGCCTCGACCGGCTGCCCGGCGTCCACGACCCGCGGGTCAGCGGCCACCGCGTCCGGCTCCAGGTCGACACCGACCGGCTCGACGGCGTCCTGCGCGCCCTCACCGCCTCCGGCGTGCGCTCGCTGACCGCCTCCCCGCCCACCCTGGAGGAACTCTTCCTGCGGCACTACCAGACCGAAGAGGTCGACGGCGGCGCGGACGGCGGCCCCACGGCGGTGACCCGGTGAACGCCCCCGCCCCCGCCCCGACCCCGTCCGGGACGTCCGGGATGTCCAGGACATCCGGGACGTCCGCCCGCGCCCCGCGCTCCGGACCGTTCACCGGCACCGGAACCCTGCTGCGCCTCGCCCTGCGCCGCGACCGGATCGTCCTCCCGGTCTGGGTCGCCGCCATCGCCGCCATGGTGCTGAGCGTCCCCGGCACCATCGACGGCCTCTACGGAACGGCCGCCGAACGCGCGGACTTCGCCCGTTCCGTCACCGCCAACGGCTCCCTGCGCGCCCTGTACGGACCGGCGTTCGGGGACTCGGTCGGCGCGCTCACCGCGATGCGCGTCGGGGTCTTCGCCGCCGTGTTCGCCGCGCTGATGAGCCTGCTCCTCGTCGTCCGGCACACCCGCGACGAGGAGGAGAGCGGACGTCAGGAACTCCTCTCGTCCGCCGTCCTCGGCCGCCGCGCCCCGCTCACCGCCGCGCTGCTGACCGCCGTCCTCGCCAACGCGGCGCTCGCCCTGCTGATCACCGCCGGGATGTGGGGCCGGGGCGGCGCCGGGGCCCTCGCGCTCGGACTGGGCACCGGCGCCGCCGGGGTCCTCTTCGCCACCACCGCCGCCGTCGCCGCGCAGCTCACCGAGAGCGGACGGCTCGCCCGGGGCCTCGCCGCCGGGGTGCTCGGCGCGGCGTTCGTCCTGCGCGCGGCCGGGGACGCCGGGACCGCCGACGGGTCCTCCGTCCTCACCTGGCTCTCCCCGTTCGGCTGGACGGAGCACCTGCGCGCCTACGCCGGTGAGCGCTGGTGGACGCTGCTGCCGCCGGTCGCCGCCGTCCTCGCCCAGTCGGCCGCCGCGTTCGCGCTCGCCGCCCGCCGGGACGTCGGCATGAGCTTCCTGCCCGCCCGCCCCGGACCGGCCCGGGGCGCCCTGGGCACCGCCGGGGCGCTGGCCCTGCGGCTCCAGCGCGGCGCCCTGGCGGGCTGGGGCGCCGGGTTCCTGGTGGGCGGGGTCGTCTTCGGCGGGATCACCACCGGGGTGGCGGACCTCGTCGGCGAGAACGAACGGACCCGGGAGCTGCTCCAGCGGATGGGCGGCGCCACGGCCGTCACCGAGGCGTTCCTCGGCACGATGGCCGGGATCTTCGGGCTGGTCGCCGGGGTGTACGCGGCCTCGGCGGTGCTGCGGCTGCGCGCCGAGGAGGTCTCCGGACGCGCCGAACCGCTGCTGGCCGCGCCGCTGGGCCGGATCCGCTGGGCGGCCGGTCATCTGGCGGTCGCCTTCGGCGGCTCCGCGCTGCTCCTGCTGCTGAGCGGGGCGGGCCTCGCCCTCGGCTACGGACGGGACCCGGGCCAGGCGCTGGCCGCCTCGCTGGTCCAGCTCCCGGCGGTGTGGGTGATCGGGGCACTCGCCGTCCTGCTGACCGGGGCCTCCCCCCGGCTGGCCCCGCTGGCCTGGGGGGTCGCGGGCGGCGCGCTGCTGCTGGGCTGGATCGGCCCCGCGCTGGACGTACCGGGGTGGGTGCTGGACCTCTCCCCGTTCGGACACCTGCCCAGGCTCCCCGGCGAGGACCTCCGGTGGACCCCGGTGGTGGCGCTGACGCTGCTGGCGGCGGCCCTGGTGACGGCGGGCCTCACCGCCCTCCGCCGCCGCGACCTCGTCCCTTCGTGAGCCCTTCCGTTCACGGGGCCGGGCGGTTCGTGGCCCGTACGTTCACGGCCCGGACGGCTCGCGGCCCGTACGTTCACGGCCCGGACGGCTCGCGGCCCGTACGCTCCCGGCCCGGACGGCTCGTGACCCATACGCTCCCGGCCCGGACAGCTCGCGGCCTGGTCCGCTCGTGGCTCAGGCCGCTCGTGGCCCGGGCACGGGCGGCCCGGCGGGGCGGGGGCTCAGCCGGGCCCCTGGGTGACCAGCCGGGCCTCCCAGGCGAAGACGGCGGCCTGGGTGCGGTCGCGCAGGCCCAGTTTGACGAGGACCCGGCTGACGTGGGTCTTCACCGTCGACTCGGCCACCACCAGCCGGGAGGCGATCTCCGCGTTGGACAGGCCCTGCGCGATCAGCACCAGCACCTCCGTCTCCCGCTCGGTCAGCTCCCCGTACGCGCTCCGCGCCGCCGCCAGGGTCCTCGGCTCGTCGGAGAGCTTGGAGAACTCGGTGATCAGCCGCCGGGTGACGCTCGGCGCGAGCAGCGCCTCCCCGGCGGCCACGATCCGCACCCCCTCCGCGAGCTGCCGGGCGGAGGCGTCCTTCAGCAGGAAGCCGGAGGCGCCCGCGCGCAGCGCCTGGTAGACGTACTCGTCGAGGTCGAACGTCGTCAGGACGAGCACCTTGGTCCCGCCGGTACCGCCGGTACCGCCGGTACCGCCGGTTCCGCCCGCGCCGGTGCCCCCGTCGGCGGCGACGATCTCCCGGGTGGCGTCGATGCCGTTCATCTCGGGCATCCGGATGTCCATCAGGACGACGTCCGGGGACAGTTCGCGGACCCGTTCCACCGCTTCCCGGCCGTTCACCGCCTCCCCGACGACCTCGATCCCGGGCATCGCGTTGAGCAGCACCGAGAAGCCCTCGCGGACCATCATCTGGTCGTCGACGACCACCACCCGGATCGTCACGCCGACTCCTCCGCCACCGCGCGGACCGGCAGGAACACCGCGACCTCGTAGCCGCCGTCTTCCTGTTCCCCGGCGGTCATCTCGCCGTCCAGCATGGCGACCCGCTCCCGCATCCCGGTGATCCCGTGCCCGGCGCCCGGCGAGGGCTTGACCAGTCCGCGCGCCGGACCGTTCACCACCCGCAGCCCGAGGCCGCCGAGGACGTACCCGACCTCGACGGAGGCCGCCGCGCCCGGCGCGTGCCGCAGGGTGTTGCTCAGCGCCTCCTGGACGATCCGGTACGCCGACAGCTCGACGCCCGGCGGCAGCTCCCGGACCGCGCCGGTCACCGTCTTGGTGACCTCCAGACCGGTGTCGCGGACGTTGGCGAGCAGGGAGTCCAGGTCGGCGAGGGTGGGCTGGGGGGCGTCGGGGGCCTCGTAGTCCTCGGCCCGGACCACCCCGAGGACCCGGCGCAGCTCGGTGAGGGCGGCGACCGCGTTCTCCCGGATGGTGAGGAACGCCTGCTCCAGCTCCGGCGGCGGGTTCTCCACCCGGTAGGGGGCCGCCTCCGCCTGGATCGCCACCACGGACATGTGGTGGGCGACGACGTCGTGGAGTTCGCGGGCGATCGTGGTGCGCTCCTCCAGCAGGGTGCGCCGGTCGCGCTCGACGGCGGTCACCGTGCGCTCGGCGGCCACCTCCCGCTCCGCCACCGCCACCTTCAGCCGCGCCTCCCGCCGCACGTGCCAGATGCTGAGCAGCAGCACCAGCACCCCGGACATCGCGATCATCGATCCGGGGTCGGCGTTGTTCTCGTACCCGCCGCCGGAACTGGTGGCCACCGCGAACACCGAGGTCAGCGCCCACATCCAGAGTCCCGTCTGGAGCCGGGTGCGGAGCGTGACCACGGCGATCACGACCAGGTGCGCGAAGAACCCCGTGTCGGTCCACGGCCAGGTCCCGCCGTAGACCTCGCCGATCACCAGCAGCACCGGGACGGCGGCCAGCGAGGCGAAGAACGCGAGCACCGGACGGACCAGCGTCAGCAGGATCACCAGCGCGGGCAGTCCGCCCATGATCAGGGTCGCGAGGTCGGAGACGTCGTACGCGTGCGCCGAACCGACGATCCAGGTGAGCCCCGCGACGGCCGCGACCAGGGCGTGCGGCGTCCACTTGCCGCGCCCGCCGAACCAGGAGGCGAGACGGCGCTCCGGGCCCAGCGGGGCCAGCGGACGGTAGGCGAAGGCGTCGTTGAAGAGGTCCTCGTACAGCCCCCCGAAGACGTTCTTGAGCATCTCGTACTCGGGGTTGCGGGACCCGGCCGCCGCGCCCGAGGGGGCACCCGTCGGGCCGGGGCTGGGACTGGGGCTCGGACTCTGCTGCGGGGGCGGAAACGGTATCCGCTGGGACTCGGTCACCCTACGAAGGTAAGCGGCGGAAAGGGGACGGGTCGTCCCCAGTGAGGCGGGTTGTGGGGCGTCCCCCTCAGGTACTACCCGGGGCCGTCGCGCGACGGCCCCGGCGGTACGGCGCCCACGCCGGGCGGCACCACGCCGGGCGGCACGGCGACGCCCACGCCGGGTGGTACGGCGGCACCCCACGGGTACGGCAGCCCCACCGGACCTACTGGACCGGCCGGACCCACCGGACTGACTAGCCCTACTAGCCCTACTGGACCGACTGGACCGACTGGACCCATCAGACCTACTGGACCCACGAGACTTGCCGGACCGACCAGGCCCGCCGGACCACCAAGCCCGCCGGGCTCACCAGGCTAGCTGGGCGATCTCCTCCGCGACCACCGCGCAGGCGTCCGCCGCCGGGTCGATCAGCGGGAAGTGCCCGACGCCGGGGAGCACCGTCAGGCCGACCTCCTCCCCGGCGCGGGCGGCGGCCTCCGCGTAGGCGTCGGCGACCGCGCGGGGAACGTCCCGGTCGTCGGCGCCCTGGACGAGGACCGTGGCGACGCCGGTGGGCAGCAGGGCGGCGGGGTCCGCGTACGGCAGCCGCTCCTCGTACCCGGCGGGGCCGCCGAGGAACTGACGGGCGGCGTCGGAGCAGACGCCGAGCGCGGTGGCGGTGGCGAAGTCCGCGATGGGGGCGAGCGCGACGACCCCGCGCAGGGCGGGCGGCCGGGCGAGCCGCCAGGGGCTGTCGACGGGCAGCGCGTGCCGGGCCGAGGCCCACAGGGCGAGCGCGCCCCCGGCGGAGTGCCCGGTCAGGACGGTGCGGCGGACGTCGGCGGCGGGCAGGGCCCGGCGGACGAGCGCGGGCAGCGCGTCCAGGGCCGCCACCACGTCGTCGAGGGTGTCGGGCCAGCGCCCGGCGACGGGTCCGGCGGCGGCGTCCGGCCGCTGGGCGGGTAGCGGGGCGGCGCCGCGCCGGTACTCGACGGAGGCGACCGCGAGTCCGGTGCGCGCCAGGTACCCGGCGAAGGGGCTGATGTGCGCGCGGTCGTACGGCGCCCGCCAGGCGCCGCCGTGCAGCACGACGACGAGCGGGACGGGGCCCTCGTCGCCGTCCCGTCGGCGCGGTGCGTGGAAGTCGACCACCTGGTCGGGGTGCGGACCGTACGCGGCGGTGGCGTCCGGGGCCACGGCCGGATGCGAGAACGCGGACGCCTCTTCGGCGGCGGCCCGCGCCGCGTCGCACGGTCCGGACCCGGGCCCGGCTCCCTCGCCGTCTGACATCTTCCGTCCTTCCGTACGGGCGGATTCCGACTTCCGGACGCTACCAAGCGCGCCCGGACGCGGCTTCCGGCGGACACGGGAAGCAGGGGGCCGTGTTCCGGTCGGCCGAACGGTTCCGCCCCGGACTCGTCGGCGGATTCCCCGTCGCGGCGGAACCGCTCCGCGCGGCGCGGCCCGCGTGTCGTGGACGCCCGATGGCCGCCCCACCCCTGATCACCCGGCTGCCATCGCCCCCGGCCCACAGGGGGCGTAGCCTCCACGCGGACCCGGCGCGGTCATCCTGGCGACCCGGCGCGTTCCGGACAACCGCGCTTCGGAGGAGCCCTCCGCAGGGTCCGTGCGCACCGGCGGCGGCATCGGGGCCGCGCTGGCGTCGCTGACGCGTGTATGGAGCACCCGGACATGCGGGCCCGGTGCGGGAACACCTCCGCATGGCGGGGCGATATCCCGTCGATCGTGGCGTCGACAGCGCGACGAACGCTTCTCACTGATGGTTTGGCCCACCCCGGGGTGACGTACCGTGCCCGTTCATGGGATTCCTCTCCGTGGCAGATCACCCTCAGGCGGCCCCCGACCCGGGTCGGTTCGGTCCGTGCCCCGTCCGGGTGCGGGGGGCGGGCAGCCGAAGAGGAACCCGGAGCACACGATCGGGGACGGCGCCCGCCGAACCGACTGGTGGTACCGCTGGCGCCGGAAGCACGGCCGACATGTCGCGAAATGACCGCCAGTCAACTCTGGCGCCATTCAACGTGTCAGCTGTTTAGCTTATACACCTACCTGGGTACCGTGTTCGAATCACACCCCTGGTGCGACTTTCAACTGCCATCCGTACGTGAACGTCGACCGTTTCCCTCCACATTGCTCACCACCCACCCCCGACAGAACACAACCAGGTCGGAGCATCGGCGAAGCAGGCGGACGGCCACGAGAGTCAGCGATAGCGCGCACTAGGTGATACCGGGTCGGCGAAAAGCCGCCGAGATACTCTCTGACGGAGTGTGCAGACATTCATGGAACTCGTTCCCCCCACAACAGCCCGATCCACCACCAAGCACGCCTGCACAAGGAGAGCGATCGGTCCGGAACCGGACACAGGGGGAAACAAGCCTTGGTAGTCGATGTGCGCATCGAATCCCAGCACCGCACTATACTCAAGCTCCTTTCCGAGGGCTGTACCATGGCGCAGATCGCTCGCAGGACCGGGATGAGCGACCGAACTCTGCGCCGCAAACTACGAGTGATCTGCGAGCAGGCGGACGTGCAAACCCCGATCGAGGCGGTGGTGTGGGCGGTCCGCCGGAAGATCCTCTGAGACGCTCTTCGGCCGCCGCTCCACCAGTCGGTTCGGTGGGCGGCGGCCCCCAGCCACGGCACCCGGGGCCGGAGACCTCCTCCTCCCCCGGAGCGGCCCGGCTCCCCCTCCGGGGGCACCACGGACCGGTGGCCGATATCGGTCAACGCATTGTCCGCGCTCCGGGCCCGCGATAGAAAATGACGGTGGAAAGCGATGAGAGCCCCCATCCTCAGGGCCGACCGCCATCGGTCCCCGTCGACACTCCCCTGGCAAAGCCGGTGCAGGATCTGCTGGCCCGACTGGAGCTCGGGTCACTGAGCGACTCGGAAGTCTTCTCCTATCCAGGACGGAACGACAACTGGGCGGGAGTAACAGACACCGGCGAACCCGTCTTCGTGAAGCGACTGAAGGGTTTTCCGGGAGAAACACTCAAACGTTACCGCCGCCTCATGACCTTTGAAGAGGTCGCTCGGCGGGCCAACACCGAGATCGCGCGCCCCGCTTTCCTCGGCGGCGACGACGAGGAAAGGATCCTCGTCTACGAGATGCTCTCCGGGACACGTTCGGGAAGCGAGCTTGCCGCAGCTGACGAATTCACTGCCGAATTATCGGAACGAGCTGGCCGGACCCTCGCTGAACTCCACCGGCTGCCAGTCCGTCCGCAGGATTTCCCGGAATCCGATCCGCATCCCTACCCTCCGGTGGAGGACCTCCGCGCGCTGCCCCTGCCCCTCTACGTCGGCGCCACGGCCGCCTTCGTCCAGGCATGGGGTCTGCTCCAGCGGGACCCCGGTCTCCTGGCGGCACTGGAGCGGATGCGCGCCGCAGAGGTCCGGGCCCCGCGGGCGCCCGTCCACGGTGACCTCCGGCTCGACCAGTACCTGATCGAGGAACCGGCCACGGCACAGGGCCGGTCGGACTCCGCCGGGCGCGGACGGCTGCTCGTCAACGACTGGGAGGAGTTCCGTCTCGGCGACCCCGCCCGGGACGTCGGCGCGTACGTCGGCGAATGGCTGCACCGCGCGGTGCTGCGGATCCCGTCCCAGGAGAAGGACGACGGCTTCGCCCAACCGCTCACCCACCGGGAGGTGGTGGAGCGCGGGGACGCCGAACTCCGGCGCGCGCGACCGTTGGTGCGCGCCTTCGTCGCGGGCTACCGCGCGGCCGGGGGCCCTTGGGACGAGGACACCCCGGTCCGGGCGACGGGCTACGCGGGATGGCACCTGATCGACCGGTTGATCGCTTCCACCCGCGAGAACGGCAGGCTTTCGGCGATCGTCCGGGCCGCCGCCGGGATCGGGCGGACGGCGTTGCTGGACCCGCGGGACTCCGTCTCCGCGGTCGGCCTCGGGGAGGCGGCATGACGACCGGCACCGGTCACCCCGCGACGGACGGCGCCGAGGCCACCGGGCCGCGACCGGTCCTCGCGCCAGGTCTGCTGAGGGCACTGGCGGGCGTGCGGATCTCACCGGACGGCCGTACCGTCTGGATCGCCGACGGCGCCACCGGCGACGAGGACGAGGTGGTGTCCGAGTCCCCGTCGGCGACGCGCTACGCGTTGGCCCGCGTCCTCTACGAGGTGCTGCACACCGGGCGCGGGACGCGGGACGCTCCCGTGCCCCGCACCTTGCGCGCCCCGGAGTACGAGGCGCGGCTGGCCCGGGCCACCCCGCACCGGGAGACCCGGGTGCCCGCCGTCCTGCTGCCCGGGAGGGCACCGGACGGCACCCGGGTGGTGGAGCTGGACGGGCTGCGCGTGGCGGTGCCCCCGTCGGTGCCGACGCGCGGGCCGCACGAAGCCGGGGACGGACCGCAGGTGGTGACGCTCCGGCTGCCGGCGGCCCGCCCACTGGTCTCGCCCGGGTTCTTCCTGGTGGACGGCGGCACCGGGCGGCCGGACCCCGGGGAGCTGCTGCGGATCTACCTGCGGGTGACCGACCCCGATCGGGCGCCCCGGCTGTGGCACACCGTGCTGAGTGCCCTGGAGGAACGTCGCGTCGCCTACCGGGCGAAGATCATCTCGAATCCGGAGAGCCTGCCCCGCAACGACGGCATGGTCGTCTACCTCGGACCCGGTGCCTGGCACGCGGCCCCGGCGATCACCGAAGCGGCGCACGGCGCGGAGGTCCCCGACGGGCGGGACGGGGCCTTCGCCCACCCGCTTGCGCCCGGGGTGACCGCGGCCTGGGAACCACGGGACGACCGGACCGGCATGCGTTCCCTGAGCTTCGGCGAGCACCGGGCACACGTGGTCGCGCGGGCATACGTCCAGGCCGCGGCGGACGGCCTGGAGCGTCCCACCGCGGGCGGGCTGGCCGACGCCTGCGTCGCCGGCAACGTCGATCCGGGCGACCCCGCGCGCAATCTCGACTCCGCTGCCTGGCCCTGGCGGCCGACCCCCGGCTGAGAGCCGTTCCGTAGCGGCCTGCCGTCCCCGCCCGCCACCGGTCCGCCCTCCCGATCGCACGAGGAGACGCATCAGGATGTCCATCGAGCACGATCCGACGGAGCCCGGCGAACTGCGGGTCTTCCCCCAGTTGGTACGCGGCCGGGGGACCGCCGTGGCCATGGCGGTCCTGCTGAGTCTGGTCGCCGCCGCCGCGACCCTCCGGATGCCGATGGAGGTGCGCGACCTGGTCACCGCGTTCGCCGTCGACGCCCCGCCAGCGGGCCCGCTGCTGCGGATGGCGGGACTGGCCGTGGGTGCCGGTGCCGCATCGGCGCTGAGCAGCTTCCTGCTGGCCCGGGCCGGTGAGGGGCTGGTGGCCGAGGCCCGGCTGCGCGTCGCCACCCACATCCTGCGGCTGCCGCTGCGCCGGGCCCGCCGGGAAGGCACCGGCAACCTGGTGGCCCGGGCCAGCTCCGACAGTTCCCAGTTGCGTGCCGTGACGGACGTGGGCGTCACCCAGATCCCGGCCTCGCTCCTCCTCGCGGTCGGCACCCTGGTCGCGATGGGGCTGCTCGACTGGCCCCTCCTGCTGGTGGTGCTGGGGACCTTCACCCTCGCGGGCATCGGTGTCTGGCTCTCGGTGCGGGCGATCCGCGGCGGAGTGGAGCGCCAACAGGGCGCCATCGGTCTGATGGCGCAGCAGATGACCGCGGCGGTGCTGTCGCTCCGGACGGTCAAGGCGTTCATGGCCGAACGCCAGGTCACCTCGTCGCTGGAGCGCACGGTCGACGATGCCCGCCGGGCCGCCGTGTCGGTGGCCCGCTACACCGCGCTGGTCGGGCCGACGATGCAGTTGGGCCAGCAACTCTCCATCGTGGCCGTGATGGTGACCGCGGGTGCCCGGCTGTCCTCGGGCGACCTGGGCATCGGCGACTTCGCCGCCTTCATCGTCTACCTGCTCCAGGTGGTCTCCCCGCTGACCATGCTCGTCTCCGGCTACGCCCGGATGCAGGCGGGTCTCGCCGCGCGGGGCCGTCTCAACAGCGTGCTCACCCTGGCACCGGAGGGCACCGGGGCCAGGACACCGGTGACGCCGGTGGACTCCGCCCCCGCGGTCACGTTCTCGGCAGTCGACTACTCCGACGGCGGCCGTCCGGTGCTGCGCGCGGTCGACTTCAGCGTGCCCGCGCGGGGCCTGACGGCGATCGTCGGCGCCTCGGGGGCGGGCAAGACCACCCTGCTCGACCTGATCGAACGCTTCCACCTGCCGGGGTCGGGACGGATCTCGGTGTGCGGGCGGCCTGTGGAGGAGTGGCCGCTGGACCAGCTCAGGGCGTGCGTCACCTACGTCGACCAAGGCTTCACCCTGGTCGAGGGCACCGTACGGGAGAACCTCGAACTCGGCCGGGACGGCCACCTCGACGAGGCGGATCTCTGGCGGGTGCTCGACGGCCTGGGCCTGCGGGAGGCGGTGGCCGCGCTGCCCGACGGCCTGGACACCTGGCTCGGCGGCGCCGAGGACCTGTCCGGCGGGCAGCGGCAACGCCTGGCGGCGGCCCGCGTCCTGCTGCGCGAATCCCGGATCGTCCTCTTCGACGAGCCGACCTCGCAGCTGGACAGCGAGAACGAGGAACGGCTGCGGCTGATGATGCGGGAACTCGCCGCGGACCACGCCGTGATAGCGGTGGCCCATCGCATCTCCACGGTCCAGGACGCGGATCAGATCATCGTGGTGGACCGGGGGCGGGTGGTGGCGCGCGGCACCCACGAGGAGTTGCTGGCCTCCTCCCCGGTCTACCGGGAGCTGACGCGCGGACAGACGCTGCGCGGCGGCCCGGCGGCGCCCAGCCCGGTGGGGGGCGCCCGATGACCGCGCGCGCCCTTGGAACGGGACCGGAGCACGAGGCCGGGGACCCGGGGGGCGGGCCCGGGAGGGTGCGTCGGCTGCTGGTGGTCGGGACGGGCTCGGTCACCGCCGCGCACCTGCCGTTCTGGGCGAGCTGGCTGACCGCCAACCGGCCGGCGGTGCGGACCCGGTACGCGCTGACCCGCACCGCGGAGCGCTTCGTCACCCGGGACGCGCTGGTGGCGCTCTCCGGCGGCGACGTCCTCCAGGACCGGTGGCCCGGGGAGCCGGAGCCGCGCGCCCGGCACGTCGACCTGGCCGAGTGGCCCGACGCGGTGGTCGTCGTCCCCGCGACGCTCGACTTCCTGGCCCGGCTGGCGCTCGGGCTCGGCGACTCCCCCGTGCTGCTGGCGCTCCAGTGCACCTCCGCCCCGGTGGCGCTGGCTCCCGCACTGCCGCCCGGCGGCACCCGCAGCGCCGCCTACCGGGACCATCTGCGCCGGTTGTCCGACCGTCCCCGGGTCACCGTCGTGCCACCGCACCCGGGGCGCAGCACCACCACCGGGCGGCTCGACGCGTGGGCACCAGCGGCCTTCCCCGAGGTGCTCGCCGCGGTCGAGAGACTGCGTGCCCGTCTGGCGGGCGGGGCGCCGGCGGCCCCGGGGGAGGGTGCTCCGGCCCCGTGACTCCCGCCGCGGCGCCGCCGCCCCACCCGTCGCCGTCCACCGTTCGTCCCTCGTCATCCACACCAAAGGGGAGACCATGTCCACCGAGGTACCCACGGACTCCACACACAGCCGCCCGGACCAGCCGGCCGCGCCGTGGTCCGGCCCGGATCCGGAGGCCGGTCCCGCACCGGGCAGCAGCGCGTACGGAGAATCGCTGGCGGACGTCTACGACCTGCTCTACGCGACCTCGGGACCCATCGTCGACGCGGTGGTCGCCTTCCTGGCCGGGGAACGCCCGGCACCGGCCACCCTGCTCGAACTGGGCGTCGGTACGGGACGGTTGGCCGTGCCGCTGGCACGGCACGGGTACCGGGTCCACGGAGTCGACGCCTCTGCGGCGATGCTGCGGAAGCTGGCCGCGAACGACACCACCGGCACCGTCACCACCGAGGTCGGCGACTTCGGCGCCCTGAAGGTCCGGGACCGGTACGAGATCGTACTGATCGCGCTCAACACCTTCTTCATGCTGCCCGACCAGGAGCGGCAGATCGCCTGTCTGCGCGGGGTCCGGGAGGCGCTGTCGGACGACGGGATCGCCGTCCTGGAGACGTACGACCCCATGACCTACCACCAGTTGACGGAGGCGACCACCCGGATCGGGCATCTGGCCCCGGACGCCCTGCTGATCGACACCGTGCAGGTCAACCGCTCACTCCAGTCCGCGCTCGTGGTGCACACGCTGGTGGGCGCGGGCGGGATCCGCAAGGTCCCGGAGGTGTCCCGCTACGCCTGGCCCGCCGAACTCGACGTGATGGCAAGGCTGGCGGGGCTGCGGGTGACCCGGCGGTGGGGGGACTGGGACCGCCGCCCGGTGACCGACGCCACCGAGAAGCACATCACCGTCCTGGAACGCCTCCCCAGGTGATCCGCCCACCGCCCCTCCCGGCGCGAGGAGCCGTGAAGGTAACGGGCCACCACCCAACTGCCATAGCGACACCTTGACGGAGTGATAGGTTAACGCAACACTCGGAAGGGTTGGCAGCACACTTTGAGAGGGTGTGGATCTTGATGGCCGCTCTGGAAGTCGACAGCGTCAGCAAGAGCTACGGTCGACGGCGGGCCGTACGGGACATGACCTTCGACATCCGCGGCGGCGACCTCTTCGGCTTCGTCGGCGGCAACGGCGCGGGCAAGACCACCACCATGCGCATCGTGCTGGGGGTGCTCACCCCGGACGCGGGCGAGGTCCGCTGGAACGGCCGTCCGGCGGACTTCGCCGTCCGGCGGAGCTTCGGGTACATGCCTGAGGAACGCGGGCTCTATCCCCGTATGAAGGTGTCGGCGCAGCTGCGTTACCTCGGTGAGTTGCACGGGCTGTCCTCCCGGGCCGCCCGGCACGAGGCGGAACGCTGGATCGACCGGCTCGTCCTCGGCGACCACGCCGGGGACGAGGTGCAGAACCTCAGCCTCGGCAACCAGCAGCGGGTGCAGCTCGCCGCCGCGCTGGTCCACCGTCCACGGGCGCTCGTCCTGGACGAACCGTTCTCCGGCCTCGACCCGCTCGCGGTGGACGTGATGGGCCAGGTGCTCGCCGAAGCCGCCGCGGACGGCGTCCCCGTATTGTTCTCCAGCCACCAGCTGGCCTTGGTGGAAAGGATCTGCCACCGGGTGGGCATCGTCAGCCAGGGCCGCCTGGTGGCCTGCGGAACGATCGACGAGCTGAGCGCCTCCGCCGACCGCCACCTCCTGGTGGACGCTCCCGGAGCCTCCGGGGACTGGACCGACGGCCTGCCGGACGTACGGGTCCTCGCACGCGAGGGCACCCGATGGCGGCTTGGGCTCGCGGCACACGTGGACGCGCAGCGGGTGCTGCGCGCCGCGCTCGCCACCGGCCCGGTCCTCGCCTTCACCCCCGAACGCCCCTCGTTGGCCCGGCTCTACCGCGAGGTGGCGGGGCGGGACGGTGGAGGCGGTGCCGCCGCGCCGCCTCCACCCACGGCGGACGGGACGGCCGTCGGGGCCGGGGCCGGACACCGCCCGGACGCGGAGGCGTCCGCCGCTCCCCGCGGCACCGCCCCGGCCCCCTCCCCGACGGTCAAGGAAGCACAGGAATGAGCGCGGAACCGTCCGCGGCCCCGAAGGGCCCGCACGACCTCCCGCCACCGCCGTACACCGGGGCGCTGTCCGCACGACGGGCGGTGGGCCTGGTCGCGAGGCGGGAGATCACCGGCCGCCTGGGCACCCGTTCGTTCCTTCTGAGTACCGTCGGCCTGCTGGCCGCCCTGGGCGTCTACGCGCTGATCATCGGCTTCGTCCGGGACGGCCCGGCCACCGTGGGGCTGGACCGCACGGCGTCCGCGCTCCGCCCGGCGCTCGTCCAGGCCGCCGGAGCCACCGGCACCGAGGTTCGTTTCGTCGCCGCCCCGCACGGCGGCGGAGAGGGCGCCCGAGCGGCGCTCCGGGAAGACGCGCTGGATGCCGTGGTGACGGTGACGGCGGACGGGGGACTACGGATCGGGGTCGAACGGCGGATCGACGCCGACCTGCTCGCGGTGGTCCGTTCCGCCCTCGTCCACCACCGCACCGACGCCGAACTGACCCGGCTCGGCACGGACCCGAAGGCGTTCCGGGAACGGGTCGCCACGGCCGGGGTGGAAGTCGACGCCCTGGAAGCGGAGGGCGCCAGCGCCGCCCAGCAGTTCGCGTTGGTCTTCTCCTCCACCGGGCTGCTGTACGCCTTCTTCGTGTTCTTCGGGATCATGCTCGCGCAGGGGGTGGTGGAGGAGAAGACGAGCCGTGTGGTCGAGTTGCTGCTCTCCACGATCCGGCCGTGGCACTTGCTGGTCGGCAAGGTCGTCGGCGTCGCCGTGGTGGGCACGGCCCAGCTCCTGGTGCTCGGCGGCTCCGCCGTCCTGGTGGTGGAGGTGACGGGCGTCGTGGCCCTCCCGGCAGCCGCCGCCGGCACGGTGCTGTCGATCGGGGTCTGGTTCCTGCTGGGCTTTCTGATCTTCGCGCTGGTCCTGGCCGCCGCGGCGGCGCGGGTGGCCCGGCAGGAGGACCTGCAACCCGTGGTGCAACCGGTGATGGTACTGATCACCGCACCGTTCGTGCTCGGCCTCGCCCTGCTCAGCCGGGATCCGCATGACCCGGTGATCGAGTGGCTGTCACTGGTGCCGCTCCTCAGCCCGGTGCTGATGCCCGCCCGGATGGTCCTCGGCACCGCCCCCCTCTGGCAGGTGGCCCTCTCCCTGTCACTGGCCGCGGTCACCCTGGTCGCGCTCGTCCGGCTGGCCGGCCGGGCGTACGCCAACAGCGTGCTCTCCAGCGGCAGCAGAGTGCCGCTGGCGGTCGCCCTGCGGCGCCGCTGACCGACGCGACCGGGACGGACCGCCCCGCCCGCCCCCTCTCTCCACCGTCCGAACGACCGAACCACCCCTCACCGAAACAGGAGAACCCCATGAGCACCACGCTGTGGATCGTCATCGCCCTCGTCCTCGCCATCGCCGTCTGGGCCGGCATCCGGAAGAACCGCGGCTGAGCCCGCGCGGAGCGCGCCACGGAGTGGCGGTCGGCCCGTCCCCCTGGGTGGGCCGTCCGCCACCGCCGTCCCGTCCGGGTGCGGCCGGGTGCGGATCAGTCCCGCCCGGTGGCGGCCACCGGCCAGGCGTCGCCAAGGACCGCGGCGGCGGATCCCGGTGGCAGTTCACCGACGACCACGCCGGTGAACGCCCCGGGGCGCAGGTACCGGGCGGCGGCCTCCGCCACCCGGGCGGGGCCGACCCCGGCGAGCACCGCCCCCCAGCGGCTCAGCCAGTCGGACCCGGCACCCACGTGCAGCAGATTGGCGAGTCCGGTCGCGAGCGCGCTCGGGGAGGCCATCGCGGTGGCGGTGGAACCCGCCGCGTACCGCACGGCCGCGGCCACTTCCGCCCGGTCGGGCGGTTCGTCCGTCATCCGGTCCAGCACGGCCCGGATCTCGGTCAGCGCCACGGCGGTGCGGGCGGCGGCGACATCGGCTTCGATCATCAGCGTCCCGGCGCCCGGCACGGACTCGACGCCCGACCCTGCCCGATAGGCGTGCCCCAGGTCCTCCCGCAGCCGGTCGACCAGCCGGGAACCGACGGCACCACCGAGGACCAGGTTCGCCAGATGGAGCGCCGGGAAGTCCGGATGGGTGCGCGGCAGCGCCGGGGCGGCCAGCCGCAGCAGGCTCTGCACGGCACCCGGCCGGTGCACCGGCAGCAGCGGGCCCGGGCGGAAGGCGGGCGGGGACGGTGGTGGCGCGGCCCGTCCCGTCGGCCAGCCCGCGAAGGCAGTGGCGACCTCCGCCGCGGCGCGGTGCGGACACAGGTCGCCGACGAGGACCAGGGTGGCCCCGGCGGTGCGGATGTCCTGCTGGTGCAGTCGGCGCAGCACCTCGGGCGTGACCTCGGACGCCTTCTCCGCCGAGGGCCGCAACGCCTCCGCGGCGGACCCGTACCGGTGCCCCAGCAGCGCGTGCTGGGCGAGGGCGGCGGGCTGGCCCAGGGCCAGCCTGATCCGGTGCGCGAGGCGGCTCCGCCGGGCATCGACGTCCGCCGGGTCCAGCACCGGGTGGCGCAATCCGTCCGCCAGCAGTCCGAGGACACGGGGGAGGGCGTCGGCGAAGGCATGGCCGCTGACCGAGAGCCGGTGTGCCTCGCCGACCGCCGTCAGGGTGGCGCCGTCCTCGGCGAGCGCCCCGTCGTACGCCTCCTCGGTGTGCTCGGCGGTGGCCCGCAGCAGACAGTCCGCGAGGACCTGCCGGGCCGTCAGCTCACCTGGCGTGGAGTACGGGAGGGAGAACCGGATCTCCACCAGTGGGACGGTCGGCACCCGGGCGGCGACCAGCCGGATGCCTCCGGCGAGAACGGTGTCCAGGTCGGGTGGGGCCGGCCCGCGGAACGCGACGGAGGGAACGCGGGGCGGCGAGGTGTTCACCCGGCCTCCGGGTCCGGCGTGAAGTGGACCACCGCCCGGCCGCCCGAGAGCAGCGCACCCGCGGCCTGCGTCACCCGCTCGGGCGTGACGTGGCGGCGGACCGACTCGGGCATCCGGTCGGTGAGTCCGGGATGCCCGAACAAGGTCTCGCGCAGTCCCAGGAGTTGGGCCCGGGTGCCGGGATCGCCGAGTTCACGGAGGGCGGACGCGGACCAGCGCGCGGTGGTGCGCGCCAGTCGCGCGGGGTCGACGCCGAGCCGGACGATACCCGCCAGCTCCGCTTCCAGCGCCGCCGGGACGCGCTCGGCGCCGGTCGTCGGAGCGGTCACCGCGAAGAGCGTCAACAGGTCGGGCCCCGCGGTGTCCAAGGGCTGGCCGAACAGTCCGCAGCCCATGGCCAGCCCGGTGACGTCGGCTTCCCTGGCCATGCGGCGGCGCAGCGGGGCCCCGGCGCCCTGGACCAGGAACGGCACGAGGGCGAGATGGGCGAGGTAGCCGGGCAGGTCGGCGACCGGGTCGGGAAGACGCATGCCGAGGGCGACGGCCGGCGCGCGGGCGTGCCGGTCACGTACTCGCGTCACCGTCTCCGTCACCGGCGGCGGCTCAGCGAGGTCGGGCGGGGGGAGATGCCACCGGGACGGCACGTCGTCGAAGTGCCGGTGCACGAGCCGGACCGCCTCCTCGTACCGGAAGGCTCCGGTGAGGGTCAGGACGGCGTTGCCGGGGGCGTAGTGGTCGGTGAAGAACCGGTGGCAGGAATCCAGGTCCGTGCCGTCGAGTTCGGCGCTCTCGCCGTAACCGTCGCGCTGGTTCTCCCGACGGCTGTTGAGCGTCCGGGAAAGCACCCACGGAAATTGCCCGTAAGGCCGGTCCCGGACCGCGGTGTTCACTTCCTCCTTGATGACCGCGCATTGCGCGCGGAGTGTTTCCGGAGTCAGGCGGGGGCCGCGCATCCGGTCGGATTCCAAGGCCAGCAGCGTGTCCAGCGCGAAGGACGGCGCGGTGGCGTGGTAGACCGTGGCGTCCTGCCGGGTCCGCGCGTCGCACAGGCCGCCGACCCGCTGGACGTGACGCGCGTATCCACCGGCCGGGACGTTCCGGCCGCCCTGGAACACCAAGTGCTCGAAGAGATGGGCCAGCCCGGCCCGGCCCGGCGGTTCGGTGCGGAATCCCACGCCGTAGTGGACCGCGAGCCCGATCGGCCCCGCCCCGTCCTGGGGGGCCAGCAGGACCCGCAGGCCGTTTCCCAGGACGAAACGGCGGGCGGGCTGCCGGGAGCGGGGATTCCGATTCACCCGACGAACCCTAGGGGAGCCGCCGTCGCGTGTTCCATGGATTCACATGACCGAATGCGGCCATTGACCGAGGTCGGACATTCCCATTGCCATTCCAAGGCATCAGCGGAAGAGTTCTGACGCGGCCAGAAAGCCCCTGAACGGGGTGGATCCGACCGTCATCCGTTTTCCCCTTGCCAACAGAAGGAGAATCCCATGGACAACCAGTCGCTCATCAGCGGATACACCAGCTACGCGGACGCCGAGGAGATCGTCCCGGCCGCGGAGGCCCCGGCCGCCACCTGGACGACCGTCACCACCTCGTCGCAGGCGTGCATCTCCGCCGCCTCCGCCGTCTCCGCGGTGTCGATCGACAACACCTTCGACCACTCCTGCTGAGTCGTTGAACGGTAGTTGACAGGAACGGGTGCCCGCCGCTCCAACCGGCGGGCACCCGCTCTCGCATGATCCCACGGCCTCGGCGATCCCACGTGGGCCACCGGGCGGGAAACAGACAGGACCCCGGTCAGGGCCCGCTCCGCACGTCGTCGGCCTCGTCGGTGTAACCGACATCGCCCGTGCCCGAGAAACCGAGGAGGATCGACGGCACAGCCGAACTCGTCAGCATCAGGGTGCAGAGCAGGGCGGGCATCCGCTCGATCATCCCCGCGTCGTTCTGGAAGGCGACCATGAGCAGGACGGCCACCATGCCGGAGCTGATCGCGCACTGGTAGCCGATGAAGGCGACCCGGTCGCGCAGGCCGCGCTCCCGCTCGTCCAGACCCGCTTCCGGACGCTCCCCCAGACCACGGGTCATCGACCGGAGCACACCCCAGAGCAGCAGCCAGAGCGCGAAGCAGACCAACCACCCGGTGTCGGAGAAGGCGTTCCCCTCCGACACCGAGGACAGCACCGCCATGACCACGCTGAGGGCCGAGAGGGCGAGCGCGAGGACGCGCTGCGGACTCACCGGGCCGGAACCGCCACGCGGGTCGCGCGTCTCGGGCTCGTTCACCTGTGCTCCTCCTTGTACACCTGAGCCGACAGGGGGGTGAAGGGCTCGCGGCTGAACACCGCCTCCACGGGCAGGCCGAAGACGTCGCCGAACCGGAAGGCGAGGTCGAGGCTCGGGTAGTAGTCACCCCGTTCGATCGCGCCGATCGTCTGCGGGTGCACGTCCACCGCCGCCGCCAGGGCGACCCGGCTGAGACCACGCTCGGCACGCAACACCCTGAGCTGGTTATAGATCACCGATCCTTCGCGGCGACTCACTGGACTCATGAGAAGAACATACTGACAACACAACAGCCCGTCAAGGAAACACAACACTTGAGAGGTACTGCCCCGTGACCACCGCGTACCACCCGCGCCCCGGCCTGCCCGGTGTCCTCGTACCGACCATGCCCGCCACCCCCGACGCCCTGCGCCCCTACGCCGAGTTGGTCCTCCGCAGCGGCGCCCGACGCCTGTGGACGGGCCAGTCCCTCAAGGTCGAGACCCATCAGGCGCTCGCCCACCTCGCGGGCTCCGGGCTACGGGTTCCGGTCGGCACCGGCGTCACCCTCATGTCGCTGCGCCACCCCTACGAAGCGGCCCTCCAGGCAAGGTCGTTGGCACTCACCAGCGGCTACCCCGCGGTCGCCGGATACGGCGTGGGCGCGCCCTCCTTCGTCCGCAGCCTGAACGGCGACACCTTCGCCAGCCCTCTCACCATGGCGAGCGAGTACCTGGGGACCGTGCGGTCACTGGTGCGGGGCGGGACCGTCGACCACACCGGCGAGTACCACTCCCTGCGCGGTCGGCTCATCCCCCTCGACCACCCGGGCGTCGAGGTCGGCGTGGGCGTGCTGCGCCCCAACATGGCCCGCGCCGCCGGCCGCACCGCCGACGTCGCCATCACCTGGATGACCCCCGCCGACTACATCGCCGGGACACTGGTCCCCGCCCTCTCGGAGGGAGCCGCCGAGCGGGAGACCCGCCCCCGGGTCGCCACCGTCGTGCACGTCGCCACCGACCGCGGCGGCCGCGACCCGCACGCGCTCGCCCTCACCGCCGCTTCCAGCCACCTCACCGCCGCGCACTACACCGACATGCTGCGCCGGGCCGGTGTACCCGTCGACCCCGCCGACCCCCGGGCCGGGGCGAAGGCCCTGGTCGACAGCGGCACCTACGTCTTCGGCGACGCCGACCACGTCGCGGCCGAACTGGACCGCTACCGGAAGGCCGGAGTGGACGAGGTGGTCCTCAACGCGGCCGGCGTCCTCTTCACCGAGGGGCCCGAAGCCGCCTTGGAGGACCTCGGAGCGGTCCTCGACGCCGTGGCACGCCGCCACGGTGTCTGAGCCGACGCCGGGCGGCCCGGCGAGCGGACCGCCGCCCACCGGGAACGCCCCCACCACCCTCCGCGCCTACGGAACCCGCTACCTGCGGATCACGGTGCGCCACCACGGCGACGGCCGCCTCACCTGGACCCGCTCCCCCGGACCCGCCCACCACCACCCCCAGCGCGTCGTCGGGCCGGAGCTGCGCGCCCTGCTCCGCACCACGGTCGGCGGACCGGCCGCCCCGCTCCGCCCCGTGGGCGCCGCCCTCGTCCTCGGCACACCGACGCGCCTCGCGGACGGCACCGCGGGACTGACCTACGAGGTGCCGGGGATGACGTCCGTGGCCCGGCTGCTGCCCACCGGCGACCCGCTCGCCCGGCACCTCGCCCTCCGCGCGCTCACCGGAGCCGGCCGCACCCTCCGGCGCCTGCACACCGTCCCCTGGACGGGACAGGACCGACCGGCGCACACGGGGGTCGACCGGTTGCTCCACTGGCTCGCCGGCGGTGAGCACTCCGCCGACGCGATCCGTCTGCACGCCCGCGCACGGGCCCGGCTGGGCCCGGGGAGGTGGCGACGGCTGACCGAGTGGGCCACCGCCGCGGCCCACCCCGACGACGGGGACACGCCCAGGCTGCTCCACGGAGCGCCGAGCACGGGCTGGCTGGTGCCCGCACCCACCGGAGACCGGACGGCACTCCTCTGCGGCGAGGAGGTCACCTGGGGTGACCCCGGCCTCGACCTCGGTTGGCTCCTCGGTGAACTCCACGAGCTGCGCGCCGCGTCCGAACGCGGACTCGGTGCCGTCGGCCAAAGCCCGCGGGCCGACTACGCGGGGGCGGCACGCGCCCTGCTGGACGGCTACCGCGACGGCGCCCCGGAGGGCGGGCCCGCGCCCCCGGAGGGCACAGCACGGGCCGCCACCCTCCGACTCGCCGTACACATGCGGGACTTCGCTTGCTTCGTCGGCTGGCACGAGGACCTGACCGGCTACGCCGACCTGCTCGCCGACACCCTCGACGGCGAGGGGGCCGCCACCCTCGCCTGGTGAGACGCGCTGGCGGCGCGTACCGGTAGACGCGCGGCCGGCCCCCGCGAGCCGTCGGCGTCACGGGAATGCGGGGTGGCTTTCCGCCACACCCACGTCAACCCACGTCAACCTGCGGCACCGCCGGGCGGCACGACGACGAACGGGACGGGGCCGCCCAGGCGTCCCGGCCCGGTCCGCCCCCGCGAAGCGGAGCTCCCCGTTCCCTGCACCGAACGATGTACCCGGATCTCACCCCGAGGGCCGAGGCCGGGCGCGGACACCGTTCCTAGGCTGATGACGAGTACACCGACCCCGCAGCGGGACCCCGGCGCGGGGCTCCGCCCCAAGGAGAGGGAACCATGGCCCAGGCATCGAAGAACCTGTCGCAGGGGGTCGTCGTCTTCGCGATCGGCCTGGCACTCCGCTTGTTCACCGAAGGAGTGGAGACACCGGTCGTGACGCTGACGAAGGTCGGCGTGGTCCTCATGGTCATCGGCGGCGCGATGGCGGTGACGGGCCTCTTCCAGACGAAGTCCCTCCCGAAGAACCGGGGTTAGCCACCACCCTCCGCACATACGGCACACGGTGAACACCACGCGGGGTACGTTGGCGATGTGCGAACGGAGAGCGGCCACTTGAGGACTCGGAAGTCGGCGTGCGGGACTTCCCTTTCGCCACTTTTAGGAGTTAAGCCGGAATCCCAAGTTCTTGCCAAAAACCGCCCGGTGGCGGAGTAACGTCGCAGGTCAGGAAGAGTGCTCCCCGCGCGTGCGGGGGTGGTCCCTGAGGGCGAAGCTGTCCGCGGAGGGTGACCGCGTGCTCCCCGCGCGTGCGGGGGTGGTCCCGCAATGCCCTGGTGGGTCACGGGCCACCTGCCGTGCTCCCCGCGCGTGCGGGGGTGGTCCCGACAGGTCGTGGTACCCGAGCTTGTGCGCGAGGTGCTCCCCGCGCGTGCGGGGGTGGTCCCCCGGGTGACCACCCCTGGTACTGGAGGACGTCCTCAAGACACCGGTCCGGAACGGGCCGACGGAGTGACGAGGGCGCCGAGTGCGCCTTCGCCAGGCTCCGGGGGGAGCCGTCGCGTCGGGCGACCGTGCGCCGGTCGACGTCCCGGGCACGGGACGGGTCCGGCCCCGTGCCCCGGCGGGTTCCACCGCTCCCGCTGCCTGGAGGGCGGCGAGGCGGTGAAACCCCGTACGGTCAGGCTCGGTCCGCCCCGGCCGGGGGCTGACCGAGCGCCTCCCCCAGCACCCGTGCCGCCCGTTCCGTCTCCGTGAAGCTGACGTACAGCGGGGTGAAGCCGAAGCGGAGGGTGTCGGGGGCGCGGAAGTCGCCGATCACGCCCCGGCGGATCAGGTCCGTCATGACCCGTTCGGCGTCCGCGCAGCGCAGTGCCACCTGGCTGCCCCGTTCGGCGCGCGCCGACGGGGTCAGCACCTCCACCCGGCCCGGCGGCACGTACTCCGCGACGCACTCCAGGAAGAAGTCCGTGAGCGCCAGGGACTTGGCGCGCACCGCCTCCACCGGGACGCCGTCCCAGACGGTCAGCGCCTCCTCCAGGGCGAGCATGGAGAGGATGTCCGGGGTGCCCACCCGGCCCCGCGCCGCGTCCGGTCCCGGCTCGTACGCGGGACGCATCCCGAACGGTTCGCGGTGGCCCGTCCAGCCCGGCAGCGGGGAGTCGAACCGGTCCTGGTGGTCGCGGCGGAGGTACAGGTACGCGGGCGAACCCGGGCCCCCGTTCAGGTACTTGTAGGTGCAGCCGACCGCGAGGTCCACCCCGTGCAGGTCCAGTTCGACGGGGAGCGCGCCCGCGCTGTGGCACAGGTCCCACACCGCGAAGGCGCCCGCCGCGTGGACCGCGCCGGTCAGTCCCGGCAGGTCGTGGAGGCGTCCGGTGCGGTAGTCGACGTGGTTGAGCAGCACGGCGGCCGTCCGGGGGCCGAGCGCGGCGGGCACCTCGTCCGGGGCCACCGCCCGCACCGCGCACCCGGTCATCCGGGCCGCCGACTCCGCGATGTAGCCGTCGGTCGGGAACGTCGTCGCGTCGACGAGGACTTCGTCCCGCAGGGGGCCGCCCGGCGTGTGGCGTTCGTCGGCCTCCCTCGCCAGCCGGACCGCTCCGACGACCGCCTTGAAGACGTTCACGCTGGTCGAGTCGCCGACCACGATCTGCCCCCGCGCGGCGCCGACCAGCGGCGCGATCCGGTCCCCGATCCGCCGGGGCGCGTCCCACCAGCCGCTGCGGTCCCAGGACCGGATCAGCAGCTCGCCCCATTCGCGGCGGACCACGTCCTCGATCCGGCCGGGCACCGAACGGACCAGCGCGCCCAGCGAGTTGCCGTCCAGGTAGACGAGCCCCTCGGGGAGCGCGAACAGGTCGCGGCGGGGGGCGAGCGGGTCGGCGGCGTCGTGTCCGGCGGCCTCGAAGGTCAGCCGTCCGTCCGGCACGGGGCCGGGTCGCCCCGCAGGACGTCCGTCCGGCGCGGGGTCGTCGGGGCGGCGGTCCGGCGCGGGGCCGGGGGCGGCGTTCACACCCGGCTCCGGGCGGTCCACAGCTCCGGGAAGACGGTCTTCGCGGCCCGTTTCTCCAGCCACGCCACGCCCGCCGAACCGCCCGTGCCCTGCTTGGAGCCCATGGCCCGGCGGGTCGCGGAGAGATGGTCGTTGCGCCAGCGCCAGACGAGTTCCGCCACGTCCGTCAGCGTCTCGCCGAGCCGCAGCAGCTCCGGGTCGGCGGGGGCGGGCGGGACCTCGGCGGTCGTCGTCCCGGGGGTGTCCGCCGGGGTCCGGGGCCCGTCCCCGGGCGGATGGGCCGGGTGGTGGCTCCCGGCGGGGCGCTCCGCCGCGTACAGGGCCGCCCAGACGTCCTCCACCTGGGACGACGGCTCGTAGCGGGCGGTCGGCTCGCGGTGCAGGACGTCCGCCGGGATGCGGTGGCCCCGGCGGTCCAGCAGCCGCAGCACCTCGTCGTACAGGCTGGGGGCGCGCAGGGCCTCGTCCAGCTCGGCGTGGACGCGGGGCGCGCCCCGGTGCGGGACCAGCATGGACGCCGACTTCTCGCCCAGCAGGAACTCCATCCGCCGGTACATCGCCGACTGGAAGCCGGAGCCCTCCCCGAGCGCGCCCCGGTAGGAGTTGAACTGCGCGGGGGTGAGGGCGCTGAGCGGGTGCCAGGACGCGTTCAGCGCCTCCAGTTCCCGCACGGACCGCTTCAGCGCTGCGGTCGCGGCCGGGACGTCGTCCTCGCGCAGCGCCCGGGCGGCGGTCTCCCACTCGTGGACGATCACGGTGAACCACAACTCCATGACCTGGGTGGTCACCAGGAAGACCATCTCCCCGGGGTCGTCGGAGAGCGGCTGCTGGAGATGGGTGAGCACCTCCGCCCGGACGTAGTCCTCGTAGGGCGTCGTGCCGTCGAAGTCGAGGTGCGGCGCTTCGGGCGCGGGGGGCCCGGTGGGCGGGGCGGGTGCTTCGGGCGCGGCGGTCCCGGCCGGCGCTTCGGACTCGGTGGGTGCGGCAGTCGCGGCGGGCCGGGTGGCCGCTGTGGGCGCGGCGGGCGCTGCGGGCCCGGTGGGCGGGGTGGGGGCTTCGAGCGTGGCGGGCGGGGTGGGGGCTTCGGGCGCGGCGGGCGCCGTGGGCCGGGCGGCCGGTACGGGCTCGGCGGGGCCCGTGGGCGGGACGGCCGGTACGGGCCCGGCCGGTGCGGCGGGCTCGGTCTGCGTCGCGGGCCCGGCCGGTGGCCGGTCGCCGTTCGTGGCGCGGGGTGCCTCGTCGTGGGACATCGCTGTCTCCGTGCGTGTTCGGGTAGCGGTCCGCCCCTGCCCTTCCGGCAGGGGGCCCCGGTCCCCTCTCGCATCCTCGGTGATCTCCCCGGACACGGCAAGGCCCGCCCTGCCGGGTGGCGGCGGGCGGGCCGTGGTCCCCGGGGCGCGGCGGACGCGCCCGCGGACCGTGCTCGGGGACGCGGCGGACGCGCGGCCCCGGACCGTGCTCGGACCCTCGTCAGCCCAGGGTCTGGGCGGCCGTCGGGGAGGAGTCCTTCAGGAACTGGGAGCAGCGGGCGTACTCCTCCTGCTCGCCGATCGACTGCGCGGCGCGGGCCAGGGCGTGCAGGGCGCGCAGGAAGCCGCGGTTGGGCTCGTGCTCCCACGGCACCGGGCCGTAGCCCTTCCAGCCGTTGCGGCGCAGCGCGTCGAGGCCCCGGTGGTAGCCGGTGCGGGCGTAGGCGTACGACTCCACGACGCCGCCCCGGTCGAACGCCTCGTCCGCGAGCTGGGCCCAGGCGAGCGAGGAGGTCGGGTACCGGGCGGCGACGTCGGCGGGCGCGGTGCCCGAGGCGAGCGCCTCACGGGGGCCGGGGTCGTCGGGCAGATGGGTCGGGGGCGGTCCCCCGAGCAGGTTCTCGTGAATGGACATGGGTTCCAGTCTCCCAGGTGCCCCCGGGCGGCGGGCCCGGACCCGGGAACGCCGGGGGACGGGGAGCCGAGGGTGCGGGGCGGACCCTCCCGAACGGGACGGACGGGGAGCCCAGGGGGGCGCCGGGCGGGACCCCGTCCCGGACGCGCGGAGAGGCCCGGACGCGGTGAGGCCCGGCCCCGCGCGGAGGAAAACGTCCGCGTGGGGCCGGGCCTCACCGGACCGAACGGGTCCGGTCCGGTCAGAGCCGGTCAGGTCCGGTCCGGGAAGCCCGGACCGGGGTGACGCGCCGGGGCTACTTGAGCCGCGTGCCCGTGGAGCGCAGGTTGGCGCACGCCTCGGTGATCCGGGCGGCCATGCCCGCCTCGGCGAGCTTGCCCCAGGTGCGCGGGTCGTACTGCTTCTTGGCGCCGACCTCGCCGTCGACCTTCAGGACGCCGTCGTAGTTGCGGAACACGTGGTCCACGACCGGACGGGTGAACGCGTACTGGGTGTCGGTGTCGATGTTCATCTTGACCACGCCGTTCTCCAGCGCGGTGGCGATCTCCTCGACGGTGGAGCCCGAGCCGCCGTGGAAGACGAAGTCGAACGGGTCCTGCTTGCCGAACTTGGCGCCGACGCCCTCCTGGAGGTCCTTCAGCAGCTCGGGGCGGAGCACCACGTTGCCGGGCTTGTACACGCCGTGCACGTTGCCGAAGGACGCGGCGAGCAGGTAGCGGCCCTTCTCGCCCAGGCCGAGGGCCTCGGCGGTGCGGACGGCGTCGTCGACGGTGGTGTACAGCTCGTCGTTGATCTCGTGGGTGACGCCGTCCTCCTCGCCGCCGGTCGGGGTGATCTCGACCTCAAGGATGATCTTGGCGGCGGCGGCCTGGGCCAGCAGCTCCTGGCCGATGGCCAGGTTGTCCGCGAGGGTCTCCGCCGAGCCGTCCCACATGTGGGACTGGAAGAGCGGGTTCTCGCCCCGGGCGACGCGCTCGGCCGAGACGGCGAGCAGCGGGCGGACGTAGGCGTCCAGCTTGTCCTTGGGGCAGTGGTCGGTGTGCAGCGCGACGGTGATGTCGTACTTGGCGGCGACGATGTGCGCGAACTCGGCGAGCGCGACCGCGCCGGTCACCATGTCCTTGCTGTACTGGCCGCCCAGGAACTCCGCGCCACCGGTGGAGATCTGGATGATGCCGTCGCTCTCGGCCTCGGCGAAACCACGCAGGGCGGCGTGCAGGGTCTGCGACGAGGTCACGTTGATGGCCGGGTAGGCGAACTTGCCTGCCTTCGCCCGGTCCAGCATCTCGTTGTAGACCTCGGGGGTTGCGATGGGCATCTGTCCGCTCCTCGATGCTGTGCGGGATGTGGTTCTGACCGACCCCGACCTAGGTGTTCCGGACCCGGGCCCCGCCGCTGCGGCTCCGCCGTCGGCCGGGGCTCCGGGGTGGCGACGTCATCGTCGGTCCCATCCTCCCAGACGCGGACCCCTCCCCACGGCCCGGGGACCTCTCCCCGGGGGGTACGGGCCCCTTCCGCACGGTCCACGGGGCCCTTCCCCCGCCGCCTGGGGGGACCGTCCCCCACGGTCCGGGGGTGTCGCCCCCGCACCGCCCGTGGGGTGCCCTGGCCCCCGTAGCCCGGGGGCGTCGTCCTCACACGGGTCCTCGCGGGTCCTCGGGGGTCCTCGGGGGTCCGGGGAGGCCGTCCCCTCACCGGTCCGGGGCGTCCGGCCCCGTGGCGGGGAGCGCCCGTCACCCCGCGTTCCGGGGCGTCCGGCCCTCGCGGGTCCGTTCCGTCCGGCGCCCGCGGTCCGGGGTGCCCGGCGGACCGGGGCACTCCGGACGGAAGCGGTTCGGTGCCGGGCTCAGGTGCCGGGCTGAGGTGCCGGGCTCAGGTGCCGGGCTCAGGTGCCGGACTCAGTCGAGGCCCAGCTCGTCCTTGCCGTAGGCGTGCAGATACGGCACCGAGGCGCCCTCGGTGATCTTCTCGGCGGCGCCCGTCGCCCGGTCCACGATGGTGGCGACGGCGACGACCTCGGCCCCGGCGGCGCGGACGGCCTCGACGGCGGCCAGCGGGGAGCCGCCGGTGGTGGAGGTGTCCTCCACCACGAGCACCCGGCGGCCCCGGATCTCCGGGCCCTCCACCTGGCGCTGCATGCCGTGGGCCTTGGCGGCCTTGCGGACGACGAACGCGTCGAGGTGACGGCCCCGGGCGGCGGCGGCGTGCAGCATCGCCCCGGCGACCGGGTCGGCGCCCATGGTGAGCCCGCCCACCGCGTCGTACTCCAGGTCGGCCGTCAGGTCGAGCATCACCTGGCCGACGAGCGGCGCGGCCTCTCCGTCGAGGGTGACCCTGCGCAGGTCGATGTAGTAGTCCGCCTCGATCCCGGAGGAGAGGGTCACCTTGCCGTGGACCACGGCCTTGTCCTTGATCTGCTTCAGCAGGGCGTTACGCGCGTCGCTCATGCCGTCAGCTTAGGCGGGGCCCGGGGACGACCCGCGCCCCGGAGTCCGGGGCGCGGGGGCGGGGCCGGTCAGGGGCGGCGCCAGGTCCAGGTGGTGGTGGCCTCCAGCGGGTCCACCGGGGTGACCAGCCGGGGCGCGGTGTTCAGCCCGTCCGGCGGGCCGGTCTGCGGCTCCACGCAGACGGCGGCGTCCTGCTCGTCGTAGACCACCACCCACTTCTCCCGGGAGGTCACCGTGAGGGCGAGGCGGCCGGGCCAGGTGAGGGTGACGTCCACGCCGTCGGGCTGCCCGAAGCAGTCGTCCCAGGGGCCGGGCAGCGGGTCGGTCCGGCGGCCGGTCGGCAGATGGTCCTCGCCGCGCTCCTCCTGCCAGGCGGCGTCGAAGGACAGCTCCACCCCGGGGCCGTCCGGGTCCAGCCGCCGGTTGAACCAGGGGTGCCAGCCGAGCTGGGCGGGGAACGACGAGCCGTAGGTCTCCACGGCGAGCCCCAGCGTCAGCGAGTCGGGGGTCAGTTCCACCGTCTGGGTGACGAGCCCGGGGAACGGCCACGGGTCGGCCAGCTCATGGGTGAAGACCGCGCGGGTGGCGGTGAGGGAGTGTCGGTCGGTGCGCCAGACGCCGTCCCGGGCGGTGCCGTGGATGGCGTGCGGGGCCGCGTTCAACGGCATCTGGTGGACGTCGGCGCCGTCCCGGAAGCGTCCGTCCCGGATGCGTCCGCACCACGGGACCATGGGGAAGGAGCCGAAGCGCTCGCCCTGGCGCAGCAGCTCCGTCCCGTCGATCCGCAGACTCCCGATCCGGCAGCCGTCGCCCGGCCGCACGGTCACCTCCGCGTCGCCCGCGGTCAGCGTGATCTCGTCGTTGCTCACGTGCCGACCCTACGGTCAGAGGTCAGCGCCGCCGCCGCAGGGCCCGGCCGACGACGATCACCGTCGCCACCACCAGCGCGGCGGCGGGGGCGGCCCAGCGCAGGGTGGCGCCCTGGGCGGTGCCCTCGGGCGCGGGGACGGGGGCGTACCGGCCGCGCGGGGGCGCGTGGTCGACCTCCTCGGCGCTGCGGCCGATCATCGTGCGGCGGGCGTGGGCGGCCTCGGCGGGCGGGGTGTCGGCGCGGGCGGGGTGGTCGTCCACCTCGACCACCGCGTCAACCCCGTCAACCTCGTCGCCCTCGTCGGGGAGGACCACCTCCTCGGCCACCAGGTCGGCCACCGCGTCGGCGTCCGTCGCTTCGGTCACCACGTCGTCGGCCACCGCGTCCGCGGCCGTGCTGCCATCGGCCGTGACGTCGTCGGTCGTGACGTCGTCGGCCACCGCTTCGGCATCCGGCACGTCCCCGGCCGCTTCGGGCTCCTCGGTCGCGTCCCCGGCCGCCGTTTCGCCGGTCACCGTCTCTTCGGTCACCGCTTCGGCGTCCGGCACGTCCTCGGCCATGGTGTCGCCGTCCACCGCGTGGGACACCGCTTCGGCGTTCGCCACGTCGTCGTCGGCGTCCCCGGCGGCGTCACCGGCCCGGTCCACGGGCGGGTCCTCGGACGGGTCCGGGTCCGCCGGGTCCCCGTCCGGCCTGGGGGCCGGACGGGTCGGGTCGGGCGGGGCGAGGGCGGTGGCGAGCGTTTCGGCGAAGCGGTTCAGCAGCCGGACGGCGGCGGCCTCCAACGCGTCGGCGGCGAGGTCGGCGGCGCGGCCGTCCCCCGTCGCGGTGACGGTGAGGGCCGCCCGGGTGCCGGACCCGCCCGCCTCCTCGGCGGGCGTCAGGGCCACGGCCACCGTGACCCGCCCGGCGCCGGTGCCGCGCGCCTCGGTGCCCTCGGCCCGCAGGGTGACCCCCTCGGGACCGGGGTCGGTGCTCAGGGCGGCCCGGTACGTGATGGTGGTGCCGCCCGCGCGCAGCCTGAACCGGCCGGTGCCGGGGGCGTCCCCGGCGTCCTGCTGGAAGCCCGGCACCGAACGGGTCACCGTCGCCGGGTCGGTGAGCGCCTCGCGCAGGGTCTCCGCCCCGACCGGAATGAACACCTCGTGCTCCATGGCACCCGAGCGTACCGACGTCGTCCCCGCCGGGCCGCCGGACGGCCGGATCGGATGCGGCTTTCCGGGCGCGGGGGCGGTCCGGGGGACGTGTCCGGTGCCGCCCGGGGAACCGTCCGGGGTGCCCGGGGAGGCGTCCGGGCGCGGGGGCGGCGCCTTACGGCGCGGGTCCGTACGCCCGCCGCTTCCTGGTGGCCACCCCGTACGGGGACGTGTCCGTCGGCGGTGGGAGGGGCTCAGCCGTACCGGGGGTGGGCCAGGGTGGAGACCGGTGACGTCCCGTCCGGACGTTCCCGGGCCGCGCGCCGCACCCCGTCGGCGAGCTCGCGGGCGGTGAGCGCGGGCGGGCCGGGGGGCCGGGGGGCGGCGGACGTGCCGGACGTACGGGGTGGGCGGGGCGTACCGGGCGGCGCGGTGGCGTCCCCGGCGGTCCCGGCGGTCCCGGCAGCCCCCGCAGCCCCGGCACTCGCCGAGGGAACGGCCCCGGCGGAAGGACCCGGGGGAGCCGAGGAGACGGCCCCGACCGGCGGCCGGACGGGGTCCGGCGACCGGGCGACGTCCGACGGCGAGGTCACGGCCGCGTCCGGGGCACGGGTCACGTCCGACGGCGAGGTCACGCCCGGGGTACGGGTCAGATCCGGAGTACGGGTGATGTCCGGGGCGCGGACGGCGTCCGACGGCGAGGTCACGCCCGGCGGCAAGGTCCGGTCCGGAGCGCGGATGACGTCGTCCGACGGCAAGGTCCCGCCCGGAGCGCGGAAGACGTCGTCCGGCGGCAAGGTGACGCCCGGGGTGCGGGCCCCGGCCAGCAGCACGCCCCAGCCCCGTACGCCCGCCCCGGGCGACACGTACGGCACCACCCGCAGCCCGGCGGCCCGCACCGTGGCCTCGGCGGTCCAGAGCGTCCGGGCGCCGCCGTCCCCGTCCGCCGGGCCGCCGATCCGGACGGCGAGCCGTCCGCCGGGCGCGAGCATCCGGCGGGCGAGCCCGTAGAACTCCCGCGCGTACAGCTTGGTGGCCTCGGCGCGGCCGGGGCCGGGGAGGTCGCAGATCACCACGTCGTACCGCTCCCCGGGGTCCCGCCGGGCGCGGGCGGCGCGCAGCCAGTCGAAGACGTCCGTCCCGGTGGCGCGCACCCGGGGGTCGCGCAGGGCGTGGCCGTTGAGCGCGCGGAGGGCGGGGTCGGAGCGGGCCAGCCGGACCAGTCCGGGGTCCGGGTCCACCAGGTCGAGGCGGCGGACCCCGGGGTGGGCGAGCACCTCGCGGGCGGTGAGGCCATCGCCGCCGCCGAGCAGCAGGACCCGGGCGCGGGGTCCGGCGAGCGCGGGCCGGACCAGGGCCTCGTAGGGTTCCCGGGCGGCCCGCTCGGCCCCCGCCCCGGCCCCGGCCCCGCTGTCACCGCCCCCCTCCCCGGAAGGGGGAGGCGACGGTCCGGCCAGCCGGGGACGGCCGTCGAGGTAGAGGCGCACCGGCCGGTCCCCGCCGCCGGTGAGGACGACCTCCTGCTGTCCGGTCCAGACGGCCGCGCGGACGTCGTCCCCGTACACGGCCCGGCGCGCGCTCCGTTCGAAGTCGTCGGCGAGGACGGCGGCCACGGCGAGCAGGACGAGGACGGCGACGTTGGCACCGAGGACGAGCCGCCGGTCGCGGCGGGACAGATCGCGGTGGAAGAGGCCGAGGACGAGCAGTCCGCCCGCGACCGCGTTCACCGCCCCGGTCAGCAGCGCCCCGAAGAGCTGGCCGAACACGGGCAGCAGCAGGAGCGGGAAGGCGAGTCCGCCGACGAGGGCGCCCACGTAGTCGGCGGCGAAGAGGTCGGCGACAGCGCCGCCCGCGTCCTGGCGGCGGATGCGCTGGATGAGGACCATCAGCAGCGGCACCTCGGCGCCGATGAGCATCCCGATGGCGAGCGAGAAGGCGACCAGCGGCACCCCGGGGTCCCGCGCCCAGGCGAGGAGTCCGGCGTCGGGGCCGGTGCCGGGCGGGCCGAGCCAGGTGAACGCCGCGTACAGGGCCATGCCGCTGCCGCCGCCGACGAGGGCGAGCGTGGCCTCGATGAGCCCGAAGCCGAGGGCCGCGTGCCCGCGCAGCCGTTTCGCGGCGAGGGAGCCGATGCCCATGGCGAAGACCATCACCGAGAGCACGATGGACGCCTGGGTGAGGGAATCGCCCAGCAAGTAGGAGGCGAGGGCGAGCAGTTCGAGTTCGTAGGCGAGCCCGCAGGCCGCGCAGACGAACACACCGACCAGGACGAGGAATCGGGCCGCGCCCGCGGGGACGGGCAGCGGCGCCCGGCGGTCCGCGCGGGCGGGCGCGCCGGGCGGCGGCGCGGCGACCGGGCGCGGCGGGGGCGATTCGATCACGTTGCGACGGTACGTCACCGTTTCACCGGGGCCGGTCACCCACACGTGTGGATCTGCCGCCGGGGAGGCATGGCCTCGCGGTGACGCGTGGTCTACAGGGCGGCGGCTACGCGCACGCCGACGCGGGTACGGGTGGCGACGAGTTGGCCGTCCTGTGGATAGGCGTGCCAGGTGCGCCAGTGCACATGGCCGCCGTGGCGCTGGGCGAGCAGCGCGGTGAACGCGTGCGGGTCGCCGGGGAAGACGCCCGCGAGGCCGTGGGGGTGTTCCGAGACCAGCGCGAGCAACTCCTGGGCGCGCCCGGCGAACTGTCCGCTGGAGAGGGTCTCGACCCGGGCCGCGAACTCGTACTCCCAGTCACCGAGTTGTTTGGCCACTCCGAGCGGGAGCGGGGTGCTGCTGCCGGGGATGCAGGCGACGGTCTCCGAACAGCTGCCGCGCTCCTCCTCCAGCAGCACTTGGTGGGAGGCGCCGAGCAGGCGCAACTGGACCTTGGCTCCGGACAGTTCGAGGTCCAGGGTGGCCAGGGCGGGCAGCGGCTCCCGGCCCAGCGCCCAGGCGAGGTCGGAGGCGCTGGTGTCGGTGTAGGAGGTCTTCAGGGTCGTGAGCATGGGTCGGCTCCGCTAGCACGCAAGGGGAGAGGTGGCCGGCGGACGCCCGCGGCAGGCGCGGGACACGGTCCGGAGCGGTTCCGGGCGCTCTGCGTGCCGGCTCGTGCCCACGAGGTGTCCGCGGGCGGCGTTGACGTTAAGAGGGAATCATGAACTTCAGCGTCACCACAGCGTTTTTACCCAACTTCATGCGCATTCCATCCCGTCGAGGGCAGCACAGCTCACCTGTTCAAACCCCGCCGCCCGAACCGGTGATGACGGAAGGGGACTCCTGGGACGGACGGGGCGCGTCGGACGTACGCGACGGGGAGTGCGCTTCTCTCGCACGCCCCCCACCCGCATCGGGCGCCCCCGCGCACGGCGGACACGGCGCGACGCCCGACGGCCGGAGCCGACGGGCGTCTTCCGGTGCGCGGCCGGCCGGAGCCGATCCCCTCGGCGCCCCCGGCCCCCCTCCGGCCGGGGCTTGGTCCGGGGCTTCGGCCGGGACCCGGCTAGGCCCGGCTAGGCCGCCCGGCTACCCGGCTACGCCCGGCTTGGGCCCGCATCCGGCCTGGGCCAACCCTGGGCTTCGGCCCGGGGCCTGGGCTTCGGCGCGGGTTGGCCTCGGCCCTGGTCCAGGTCCGGGTCCGGGTCCGGTCCGGGTCCAGATCGGTCCGGGTCCAGGTCCCGGGGTCCGGGTCCGGGGTCCGGGTCCGGGGTCAGAGGTCCGGGTCCGAGGTCCGGGCTTCGGCTCAGCTGCCTCCGCCGCCGCACCCTCCCCCGCCCCCACCACAGGAGGACGACGACCCGCCGCAGGACGACCCGCCTCCCCCGCAGGACGAGCCGGTCGTGTGCGACGACGACGAACCGCCGCCGCCCGCGTACCAGCTCCCGGACCGCCGCCCCCGGGAGGACCGCCGCTCCCCCCGCGTCGCGATGACCATCACGAACACGACCACCACGAACAGGAACGCCACCGAGGCGACCAAACCAACGATCATCATGACTCCCCCTCTCGGACCCCGTCCGTCCCGTGGACCCGGGGCCCCCGTACCGACGGCTCCGCCGCACTCGACGTGCGTGCCGTACCGAGGTGCCCGAGGCACCCGATGTGCTTGTTCCGACCTGGCGGCGCGCGTCCTGGGACGCCCGGCGCCACGGGCCGTCGGTGCCGCGGAATGACTCCGATGTCCCGCGCGGCGCTGTTCGTCAGGCCCCCGTGAGCGGGTCCCTGGCGGGCCCGCTCCCCGTGTGTCCGGGAGATGCCCCCGCCGGACGCGCCCCAAAGCGGAATTGAGGAAATCCAGAGCTTTCGGACCGGTCCGGGCGGATACGGAACCCTCCCGTCGGGACGGTACCGCCCCTGGTCGGAGGGCCGGCGACCAGGTCCGGAACGGAGGAGGCCGGGAAGCCGGAAGGGCGGACTTGTCCCCGCCCCCGCCCGCCCCGGAGGATGAACGAGGACGGACCCGGAACCGGACCCCCGTCCCCCCACCACCACGAGGAGCGCCGAGATGGGCACCAGGCCGCCGCTGAACCGCAGGCTGGACGGGATGGGCACGACGATCTTCGCCGAGATGTCCGCCCTGGCCGCCGCCACCGGCGCGATCAACCTCGGCCAGGGCTTCCCCGACACCGACGGCCCGGAGGAGGTCCGCGAGGCCGCCGTGCGCGCCCTGCGCGACGGACGGGGCAACCAGTACCCGCCGGGCCCGGGCGTCCCGGAGCTGCGCGCCGCGGTCTCCGACCACCAGCGCCGCTTCCACGGTCTGGACGTCGACCCGGACACCGAGGTGCTGGTGACGGCGGGGGCGACGGAGGCCATCGCGGCGGCACTGCTGGCGCTGGTGGAACCGGGGGACGAGGTCGTCGCGCTGGAGCCGTACTACGACTCGTACGCGGCGGGGATCGCCCTCGCCGGGGGGACCCGGGTGCCGGTCACCCTGCGGCCCGACGGCGACCGGTTCCGGCTGGACCTGGACGAGCTGCGGGACGCGGTCACCCCGCGCACCCGGCTGCTGCTGATCAACACCCCGCACAATCCGACGGGCACCGTGCTGACCCGGGCGGAGCTGGCGGAGGTCGCCCGGCTCGCGGTGGAACGGGACCTGCTCGTCGTCACGGACGAGGTGTACGAGCACCTGGTCTTCGACGACGCCGACGGGAACCCCGCCGAGCACGTACCGCTGGCGTCCTTCCCGGGGATGCGCGAACGGACGCTCACCATCTCGTCGGCGGGCAAGACGTTCTCGTTCACGGGCTGGAAGGTCGGCTGGATCACCGGGCCGCCCCCGCTGGTCACGGCGGTGCGCACGGTGAAGCAGTTCCTCACCTACGTCTCGGCGGGCCCGTTCCAGTACGCGGTCGCCGAGGCGCTGGCGCTGCCCCACGCGTACTTCGACGGGTTCCGCGCCGATCTGCGGGCCAAGCGGGACCTGCTCGCGCGGGGCCTCGCGGACGCGGGCTTCACGGTCTACCGGCCCGCCGGGACGTACTTCGTCACCACCGACGTCCGCCCCCTCGGAGAGACCGACGGCTTCGCCTTCTGCCGCGCGCTGCCCGAACGCGCGGGCGTCGTCGCCGTCCCGAACGCCGTCTTCTACGACGACCGCGAGGCGGGCGCCCCGTTCGTCCGCTTCGCGTTCTGCAAGCGGACGTCCGTCCTGGACGAGGCGGTGAACCGCCTCAAGCGGCTGACGGGGTGAGGGGGCAGGTGCAGGGCGCCTTCGGACCTCCCGGTCTCACTCGGTGTCCTTCGGGTGTCGCGGCGAGGCGTACACGAGGACCACGGTGAAGGTCTCCGGACTCACCAGGTAGCGCACCCGGCCACCGCTGGTGACCTCGTACTCCCACTGCTCCCGGTCGGACCCCTTCCACTCCCTGGTGGCGTGCCTGCCCCGGAGCTGGTGCTGACGGTTCCAGTTCGCCCGGGAGAGCGGATCAGTGCGCAACGCCTCCAGACAGCGGTGCGCGTTCGGCAGTGCGATTCGGCACAGTTCCTCCCAGCCCGTCACCGCCTCCGTCGTTCCGAAGACGACGTTCCAGCCGCTGAGCGGGGGGACGCTGACCCGGTCCCCCTTCTTCGGACTCACCCGCGCACCTCGACCGGGCCGAGGTCGTCACCGCCCAGGGCGCGCGACGCCTCTCTGAGTTGATCGGGATCGGCGTTGACCCGGGCCGTGGCGCGCCAGGAGACGACCGCGCGATGCACCGCGCCCTCCGCCCCCAGTTCGGCCGCGTCGGACAACGCCCCGAGCAGCTCGACGGTGAAGGCCCGGACCTCCTCCTCGTCCAGGTGCCTCACCCAGGGGAACACCTCGGGGAGCGCGAGCAGCAGTGCCCTGGCGCCGTCGTTCTGCTTCATCAGCGCGAGGAAGAGCCGGGAAGCCGTGGTCAGGTTCTCCTCGGCGTACTCGGCGTGCGTGGCCGTGGTGAGCACCATGTCGGGCGCGTCCCGATGCGTGACGCGGAGGCGCCCCAGAGCGGCGGCCCTGGCCGCGACGCCTTTGGGGTTCCGGGAGAGGTCGGTGAAGGAGACGGTTTCCGATTCGGCTGCGAGATGAGCGATGGCCATTCTCCGAGAATACTCAGACCGTGTTCTGATTTCTATGGGAAGGCTCGCACGGCCACGGGACATGCGGACAGCGGGCGCGCCCGTACGCACATGAAGGCGCTCCGGTCGGGCACCACGGGACCAGCACGGCGAGCCACCGAACGGGTCCCTCGTTGGCCGTGCCGGGGGTCAGCCCAGCTCTCCGCCCAGGGACCGGAGCGGGGGCACCAGCTCCGGGTGGTCACCCCGTGAGGCGGACTGGAGGAGTTCCGTGGTCACGATGATCTGAGCGACCCGGCCCGCCTCCGTGCCGAGCACGGGGAAGGACTTCCGGACGCGCTCCGCGAACTCCGGGGCCAGCAAGGAGTACGCCAGCAACATGGCCGGGTCGTATCCGGTCGGCGCCCTTCCGAAGCCTTCCCAGTCCAGCAGGCAGGGTGTCTCCGTCGTGAGGTTCGCCGGTTGCAGATCGCCGTGAGCGGTGTCCCAGTCGGTGATCCGGGGCGCGGGCATGCCGAGGAACCGGGGAACCGCGCGGTCCGCCCACTCCTGACGGACGGCGACACGGTCCGTCGGGGTCCCGGCCACGGTGCCCAGGTCCGCGCGGAGCGAGTCCCACCACCCGTCCGGCGGGACCACCACGTCCGGGCCCAGCAAGGGTGACGGTGAGAGCACCGGTTCGGAGACGTACCGGCTCAGTTCGGCCAGGTACCCGTACCCCTCTTCGACGTGCTCCACGGTGTCGTACAAGGCGGGCTTCCGGACCCGGCGGTCGAAGAGTTCGGCCGCCAACCGGTTGCCCTCCCAGGTCTTCCCCGTGGCCTTGCCCTCCGGAGCGGTCACGAGGCGGAGGAAGCACGGCCCGTACCGCTGGCAGTGGACACGGGCGCTCAGGGTGCGTCCGAACCATCCCCAGACCTCGGGGCCGTCCACCGTGACGCCCAGCTCGTCCACGGCCCGCGTGAACGCCTCCGTCATCCGTTGCCGGTCGGCCGGGTCAGTCGGGGGCGAGTACATCGAGCACCTTTCGGAGCGTGGCGACCGGGACCGGCTCGGCGAGCGCCGCACGGGAGTCGTACCAGTGTGCCGACTCCGGCGCCACGGAAAGACCCGTGCCACCTCGGGGCATGACGCCACGTCCAGGAGACACGCTTGGGGAACGCGGATGTCCGGGCGGATCAGGTACGCCGGTTCACAGGTCGCCAGTTCGTTCGATTTCCTGCCGAAGAGCGATGCCGACGCGATGACGTGCCGCCCCCGCACTGATGTCCCCCGTGCGCCGGATCGGGTGGGCCTGGGGCCCGTTCCGACGCGCCTCGGCGGCCGTGCGGGGCGCTGAGCGCCAAGGTTCCGGTGTGAACCCCCGTACCCTCGCTCCCCCGGCGCCCCGGCCTCCCGCGCCCGGTCCTCCGCGCGTCCGACCCCGGACCCTGGCGCGGTTGGCGCGGTTGGCACGGCCACAGCGGCCACAGCGGCTACGGCTGCGGCGGCTGCCGCCGGTCGTCGTCGCGCTCGGGCTGTTCGCGGGGGTCCGGCTGGCCGGGGTCCTCGCGGTGGGGATCGCCGCCGCCGTGACCGACCGGTCGCTGTTCCGGCTGCTCGGGCGGTCCTGGGACTCCGCCTGGTACCTCGGGATCGCCGTGTACGGCTACGGGCACCGGATCACCCACTACCGGCCCGGGGTGATCTTCCGGGACCTGGCGTTCTTCCCGCTCTACCCGTCGCTGGTGCGGGCCGTGGAGACGGTGCTGCCGCTCTCCTGGGGCGCCGCCGGACTGCTGGTGTCGTGGACGGCGGCGGCCGTCGCCGCCTGCGGGATCTTCACCCTGGTCGCCCGAATGTACGGCGCGCCGACCGGGGTGGCCGTGGTGCTGCTGTGGGGGGTGCTGCCGCACTCGGTGATCCTCTCGATGGCGTACACCGAGCCGCTGCTGACCGCGTTCGCCGCCTGGGCGCTGTACGCGGCGGTCACCGGGCGCTGGGTCTGGGCGGGGACCCTGGCCGCGCTCGCCGGGCTCTCCCGGCCCAACGGGTTCGCCGTCGCCGCCGCGGTGATGGCGGCGGCCGCCCACGCGCTCTGGCGCCACCACCGCGCCGCCCGGGCCCCGGCACCCGGGACGGGGCTCGCCGCCCAGGCCCCGGTCCAGGCGGCCAGGACGGGTCCCGCCGCCCGGGCCGCGGCGTCCGGGCCAGCGCCCGGCCAGGCACCCGTCCCCGGAACGGCACCCGTCCCCGGAACCGCGTCCGCCCCCGGAACGACGCCCACCACCGGCACGGAGCCCGGCCCGGGAGCGGCATCCACCACCAGGACGGAGCCCGGCCCCGGAACCGCGTCCACCACCAGGACAGAGCCCGGCCCCGGAACCGCGTCCGCCGCCGGCACGGAGCCCGGCCCGGGAGCGGCACCCGGCACCGCGCCGGGCCCCGGGGAGTCCGACGGCCGTGCCCCGGGCGCACGCCCCCCGTCCGCACGCACCCGGGGTGACCGCCCGCGCGCCCGGGGTGACCGCCCGCGCGCCCCGGGCTCATGCCCCCCGGTCGCCCGCCCCGCGTCCGACCGGCTCGCGTCCGACCGGCTCGCGTCTGACCGCCCCGCGTCCGACCGGCTCTTCTCCGTCCACAGGCTGTGGACGGGCGCGCTGCTCGCTCCGCTCGGCTGGAGCGGCTACGTGCTGTGGGTGGGGTGGCGGCGCGGCGATCCGCTGGGCGGGTACTTCGCGGTGCAGCGCGACTGGGGGTCCCGGTTCGACTTCGGACGGGGTGCCGTCGCGTTCGTCGGGGTGCTGCTCTCCCGGACCAGCAAGTTCGTCTTCCCGATGGCGCTGCTGATCGTGCTGCTGGCGGTGCTGCTCTTCGCGCTGCTGCTGGCCGAGCGGACCCCGCTGCCGCTGGTCGTCTACACGGGGGTGCTGCTGGTGGTGGCGCTCGGCGGGGCCGGGTTCTTCGAGTCCAAGCCCCGGTTCCTGCTGCCCGCGTTCCCGCTGCTGATCCCGCTGGGCCGGGCGCTGGCCCGCACGGCGAGAGCCCGGCCGGGACCGGCGATCGTGGTGATCGCGTTCCTGACCGGGCTCTCCCTGTCCTACGGGGTGTTCCTGATCGCCTTCGGGCGGGCGCCGCTGTGACGGGCGCGACGGACCGGTGGCGGGACCGGAACGGGCGGGACTACTTCTCGTCCGCCGGACCGTCCCCGTCCTCGGGGCCCTCCGCCGAGTCGACGTCCTTCTCCAAGCCGAGGTGCTCGACCAGCCAGCGGTCGAACTCGATCGCGGCGCGCACCCAGCTCACCGTGGAGGACACGAAGTGCTCCAGGCTGACGCCGGTGCCGATGAGCATCTGCGCCTCACCGATCAGCCGGACGGTGCCGTCGTCGTGGGTGTGGCTGTAGACCTTGGGCCACAGGGTGCGACGGTTCCAGTCGTCGGTGGACTCCAGCAGCGCGGCCTTGTCCTCGATGGCGTGCGGCCGGTCGTAGAACGTCCGCACGGAGAAGACCTGCTGCTCGCCCTCGCCGCGGAACATGAAGTAGGTGCGGAACTCCTCCCACGGCGCGGCGAGGTCGCCCTCGTCGTCGATGACGTACTTCAGCTCCATCTGCTCCAGGAGCTGCTTCACGAGGTCCTGGTCCGGGACGACGGGGCCCGCCGGCCCATCGGACTGCGGCTCGGGCTGGCCCCCGAAGTTCGGAATCGAGGACGGGTCGATGCTCACCGTGTATTTCCCTTCGAACGGATTGAGTCATCCTCCCCCATGCCGGGCGGGTGCTGGCAACCCCCGCCCGGCGTACGTTCCGCGCCGGTGACCGGATCCGGCCGGGAAACCGGGCGGGAACCGGGTGGAACCGGTCCGGGGTTCGCTCAGAGCGTCTTTCCGGACGCCCCTCCGGAGGGGTCCGGGGCGGCTCCGGAGGCTCCGTCGGTCCCGGTCGCCGTCCCGGTCGCCGTCCCGGTGGCTGACGCACCGGGCACGTCCGGCGACGCTCCGGGTACGCCCGGCGCACCGTGCGCACCGCCCGCACCGCCCGCCCCGTCCGGCGCGTCCGTCGTCGCGCGGCCCACGAACAGCCCGTCCCCGGCCGCGTCGACCCGGACGGTGTCGCCGTCCCGGACCTCGCCCGCCAGGATCTCCCTGGCCAGCCGGTCCCCGATCGCGGTCTGCACCAGCCGCCGCAGCGGCCGGGCCCCGTACGCGGGGTCGTTGCCCTCGGTGGCGAGCCAGGCCAGCGCCTCCTCGCTCACCTCCAGTGTGAGCCGTCGTTCGGCCAGCCGCCCGGCGAGCCGGGCGATCTGGAGGCGGGCGATCCGGGCCAGCTCCTCGCGGTCCAGCGCCGAGAAGACCACCAGGTCGTCGAGGCGGTTGAGGAACTCGGGCTTGAAGGACGCCCGGACCGTCTCCAGGACCTGCCGCTTCTTCTCCTCCGGACCGGTCAGCGGGTCCACCAGGTACTGGCTGCCGAGGTTGGAGGTGAGGATGAGGATCGTGTTGCGGAAGTCGACCGTGCGGCCCTGGCCGTCGGTGAGCCGTCCGTCGTCCAGTACCTGGAGCAGGACGTCGAAGACCTCCGGGTGCGCCTTCTCCACCTCGTCCAGCAGCACCACGCTGTACGGGCGCCGCCGCACCGCCTCGGTGAGCTGGCCGCCCTCCTCGTAGCCGACGTAGCCGGGGGGCGCCCCGACCAGCCGGGCCACGCTGTGCTTCTCGCCGTACTCCGACATGTCGATGCGGACCATCGCCCGCTCGTCGTCGAAGAGGAAGTCCGCGAGGGCCTTCGCCAGCTCCGTCTTGCCGACCCCGGTCGGGCCGAGGAACAGGAACGAGCCGGTGGGCCGGTCGGGGTCGGCGATCCCGGCCCGGGTGCGGCGCACCGCGTCCGCCACCGCCGAGACGGCCTCGGACTGCCCGATCAGCCGGTGGCCGAGCTCCTCCTCCATTCTCAGCAGCTTCTGCGTCTCCCCCTCAAGCAACCGTCCAGCCGGAATTCCCGTCCACGAACCCACCACGTCCGCGATGTCGTCCGGTCCGACCTCCTCCTTGACCATGGTGTCCCGGGCGGCCTCCTCCTCCGCCTCGGACGCCTCCTCCAAGGCGCGCTCCAGGCCCGGGATCTCCCCGTACAGCAGCTTGGAGGCGGTGTCGAAGTCCCCGTCGCGCTGGGCCCGTTCGGCCTGTCCGCGCAGATCGTCCAGGCGTTCCTTCAGTTCGCCGACCCGGTTGAGGGACTGCTTCTCCTTCTCCCAGCGGGCGGTCAGCCCGCGCAGCTCCTCCTCGCGGTCGGCGAGGTCGCGGCGGAGCTTGTCCAGCCGCTGGCGGCTGGCGGGGTCGGTCTCCCGGCCGAGGGCCAGCTCCTCCATCCGCAGCCGGTCCACCGAACGCTGGAGCTCGTCGATCTCCACGGGCGAGGAGTCGATCTCCATCCGCAGCCGGGAGGCGGCCTCGTCCACCAGGTCGATGGCCTTGTCGGGGAGGAAGCGGGAGGTGATGTACCGGTCGGAGAGGGTCGCGGCGGCGACCAGCGCGCTGTCCGCGATCTGCACCTTGTGGTGGGCCTCGTAACGGCCCTTGAGCCCGCGCAGGATGGCGATGGTGTCCTCGACGGTCGGCTCCGCGACCAGCACCTGCTGGAAGCGGCGCTCCAGCGCCGGGTCCTTCTCGATGCGCTCGCGGTACTCGTCCAGGGTGGTGGCGCCGACCATCCGCAGCTCGCCACGGGCCAGCATCGGCTTCAGCATGTTGCCCGCGTCCATCGCGGAGTCGCCGCCCGCGCCCGCGCCGACGACGGTGTGCAGCTCGTCGATGAAGGTGATGACCTGGCCGTCGCTGTCCTTGATCTCCGCGAGGACCGTCTTCAGCCGCTCCTCGAACTCGCCCCGGTACTTGGCGCCGGCGACCATCGCGCCGAGGTCCAGCGCCACCAGCCGCTTGTCGCGCAGCGACTCGGGGACGTCGCCCTTGACGATGCGCTGGGCGAGGCCCTCGACCACGGCGGTCTTGCCGACGCCGGGCTCGCCGATCAGCACGGGGTTGTTCTTGGTGCGGCGCGAGAGCACCTGGACGACCCGGCGGATCTCCTGGTCGCGGCCGATCACCGGGTCGAGCTTGCCCTCCCGGGCGGCCTCGGTGAAGTCGGTGCCGAACTTCTCCAGCGCCTTGTACGAACCCTCCGGGTCCGGTGTGGTCACGCGGCGCCCTCCCCTGTTCTCCTCGAAGGCCGCCAGCAGCCTCTTCGCCGTCGCGCCCTGCCCGGCCAGGATCTCACCGGCCCGGCCGCCCTTCGCGGCGAGGCCGATCAGCAGGTGCTCGGTGGAGAGGAAGTCGTCGCCGAGGTCCTTGGCGCGGCGGGCCGCGTCCGCGAGGACGGCCAGCGTCTCCCGGCTGGGCTGCGGGGGCGCGACCGTGGAGCCGGTGACGCTGGGCAGCTCGGCGAGCAGCCGTTCCGCCCCCGCGCGCACGGCGGCCTGGTCGGCCTCGACCGAGACCAGCAGATCGGTGATGTTCTCGGCGGCGGGAGCGCCGTCCCCGCCCAGCAGGGCGAGCAGTACGTGCGCGGGGGTGAGGTCGGGGTGCCCCCCGGCGACGGCGCGGCTGCTCGCCGCGTTGATGGCGTCCCTGCTCCGGTTCGTCAGCTCGGCGTCCACGTGCGCTGTCTCCTCCTGTCGTCGCTCACTACACCTGACCAGACCAACTTACACAAAGTTGAGTCTATTCCACTCACCCTTGAGGAGGATTCCCCCTAGGGGTTACCGGAAGCGGGTCCCCGTAGGGGTTCCCGGCCACCGGCATGACGAAAGCCCCGGCCGGGACGGCTCGGGGCTCGGGGGCTCAGGGGCGCGGAACGGAGACGGCACGGGGTGCCAGGCGGGCGGAGCGAGGCGGCGCGGGCACCAAGAGGAGCGGGAGAAGAGGAGGAGGGACGACGACAGCGGCGCCACCGCGTTTCAGGTTCACGGTGGCGCCGCTGCGGGGGGAAGCACCCAAGGCGATCTATAACGACGGGGGAATCGCCTCAGGCACTGCGGGGGGTGGCGGAAATGGTCGTCGGGGTGTCGCGCGCCACCGGAGCGTCGCGGTCCACCAGTTGTTCATGGTCACGCTGGTCGAGATTGACGAAGATCATCCCGTACCGGATGGCACATCGGACGGGACGGGGAGCACCCCGCGGCCTGCGCAGGCACCGGTAGGCGCGGACGTCCTCGTCCTCGTCACGGACGACGACCACCGGCTCCCCGAAGAGGGTCACCATCAGCGAGTCGCCCTGGTGGGGGATCGCCGTGACCAAGTCGATGAAGTGCCATCCGGAGCGATAGGCGGTGGCCATCTCGCGACGGAAGGAACGATCGTCGGGCGGCGTGCTCATGATCCCCAGCCGGTCTTGGTGACGCCGGTCTTGGTGACACTGGTCTTGCTGACGCCGGTCTTGCCGACGTTGGCCGGAACGGAGAAACCCCAGCCGGTGTCGGCTGGCTTGCTGATGACCGAGCCGCCCTTGGCCGGTGCGACCCAGCCCCAGCCGGTGTCGGCTTGAGCGGTCGTGGCGCCTGCGAGACCGAGTGCGCCCGCTGCCACCACCACGGAGAAAGTCGCCAGCACTGAGCGAAGCATTCTCTTGAACATAGTCGGCTTCGTCCTCACCTGATGAGTCCTCTCCCCCGGTGCAACAAGACGATGACTCATTCAGGCACGTCAACACCACTGAACCGATGCATCATGTTCCTGCATGTACAAGACCCTGGGGGGTGGAGATTTGCCTATAACCAACACACATCCGACACATCACCACTCCATGGCCGAGCTGTGCGCCGAGGGAGGACAGCTCTACGCGAGCGCACTGAGTGCCGGACGCATCGCCCGCACCGAGGTGATCGCCGCCCCGTGCCTCCTGGAATTCGCCCTTCTCCACCCCGATCCGGACGATGCGAACTGGCTGCGGCCCGTCCCGCCCTCGGTGGCCCTGGCGCAGCGCCTCCACCCGCTGGAACGGGAAATCCTGGACAGACGTCGGTTGTCCATCGAACTGACCGAATCATTCGAGCCGTTCATGGCGCTCAGCGCCCAGGCCCCGGCGCCCACCCACGCGATCACCGTGCTCGAAGGGATCGACCGGATCAACGCGGCGCTGAACCTGGCCACCTCCGAGGTCCGCTCCGAGGTCCTCACCGTCCAGCCCGGCGGCCGCCGCAGCGAACACATCCTCAGCCAGGCCCTGGAACGCGACCGTCCGCTGACCGACCGGGGCGTCCGGATCCGCACCCTCTACCAGCACACCGTCCGGCACAGCCAGGGCACGATGGCGTACGTCGACCGGATGGCCGACGGGCTGATCGAGATCCGCACCCTGGAGGAGCTGATCGAGCGGCTCATCATCTGTGACGACGCGGTGGCCTTCATCCCCGCGGGCAACGACGGCAGCGGCAAGGACGACGTGGCGCTGGAACTGCGCCACCCCGGACTGGTCCGCTATCTGATCCGGGTCTTCGAGCAGCTGTGGCGACGGGCCACCCCCCTGCTGGACGAGGTGCCCTACCCCGCCACCCCCGACGGCATCACCGGCGTCCAGCAGTCCATCGCCAAGCTCCTCGTCGAGGGGTACGTGGACGAGGCCATCGCCCGCCGCCTCGGCATGAACGTCCGCACCTGTCGCGCCCACATCGCCAAGCTCGCCGCCTCGCTGGGCAGCGGGAGCCGTGCCCAGCTCGGCTATCTGATAGCCCGGTCGGGCATTCTGGAGCGCGATCAGTGACCGACGACTAGCCGGGGCCGCCCCACGCCGCCCCGGGCCCTCCTGGAGCGGAAGCAGTGACGGACCCCACCCCGGACCCGGGGCGCCGGACCGACGGCCACCTCCCCCACGCCGTCGAGGACCTCTGCACAACGGGAACGGAGGCGTACGCGCACGCGCTGCGCGCCGGCCGGATACCGGCGGGGGACGCCGCCGGGGCGCCCTGTCTGCTCGACGCGGGGCTGTTGCGGCCGGACCCGGAGGGCGCCGGGTGGCTGCTGCCCACCGCCCCGGCCGTGGTGCTGCCCCGGCTGCTGCGGGCCATCGAGGAGGACATCGCCCGGCACCGCAGACGCGAGGCCACCCTCGCGGACCTCTTCGAACCGTTCCTGGCGCTGGGCGCCGCCGGGGCCGCCGACGGCCAGGGCGGCATCACCGCGCTGGACGGGACGCTGCGCATCGACGAGGCGATCGCGGAGGCGATGAGCGGGGCCCGCGAGGAGCTGCTGACCATCCAGCCGGGCGGGGCCCGGCCGCCCACCGCCCTGGCGACCGCCCGCCCCCGGGAGCAGGCCATGCTGGACCGGGGCGCCCGGATGCGCACCCTGTACCAGCACACCGCCCGCCACTCGGCGGTGGTCGTCGGCCACTACGAGCAGCTCCTCGGCGACGTGGAGGTGCGCACCCTCAGCGAGGTCACCGAACGGCTGGTGGTGATCGACCGGGCGACCGCCTTCATCCCCGCCAGCACCGACCGCACCGCCGCCCTCCAGATCCGCCAGCCCGCGCTGGTCGCGTACTTCGTCACCACCTTCGAGCGGCTGTGGCGGCTCGCCACCCCGATGTGGCCGACCCCGGCGCACCGCCCCGCGCCCCGGGGGGTGCCCGCCCGCCAGCACGAGATCGCGGGACTGCTGATCGAGGGGCTCACCGACGCGGAGATCGCCCGCCGACTGGCGATGAACGTCCGCACGGTACGGGTCCACATCGCCAAGCTGGCGGACGCGCTGGGCAGCGGCAGCCGCGCCCAACTCGGTTACCTGATCGGCCGGTCGGGCATCCTGGAACACGGATGACCCCGGTCCGGGGGAGGACACGGGACGGGGGCGCGCCCCTCCCCCCGCCCTCGGGTGCGTGGTGGGTCGCTCGCGCAGTTCCCCGCGCCCCTTCGGCGCGCCCCCCCGGGGGGGGGGTAGAGAGAGAACGGGCCGGTGCGAACCACCGCCCACCGCCTATCGCAGCGAGGTGAGGAAGTGCCCGCCACCGACCGACAGCCGACCACCGTCCCCCCGGACGCCCTGCTCCGCACCCAGCGCGCCCTCGCGGCCGCGCTGTGGCACTACACGACGGCCCAGATCGCCAAGCCGTACTACGTCCGGGGGTGCGTCCCGGACCCGAAGGAGCCCGAGCCACGCGTGATCGTCGCCCTGTGGACCGGCCCGACGGCACGCGACAAGACGAACGTCTTCTTCTCCGTCCCGCTGGTGTCCGACGGCGTGCTCCTCTCGGCGGCACAGATCGTCACTGGGTTGATGCGGCTGGGCAAGGGAACCCACATCTTCGGCTCCACCGGCCACCGCTTCGACGGCAAACGCGTCCTCAACGGCGACTCCCTGGTCGAGGGCGTCACAGCGGTGACGTCCCCTGCGGAGAGCCACGAACCGCAGGTGCCGCAGGGACCGAGGGGCTTCTACTTCGAGCGGCCCGGCCAGTTGAGGGAGTACTGAGCCGGACCGGCCAGGACGCGAATGACCGTACGGCGCGGCCGAGCCGGTGGAACACCGACAGCGCACGGCTCCGAGGACGCGGCGGTCACCGTTCCGAGCGGACGAGGAGCCCCCGCCACCTACGGTCCCGGGAACAGCTCGCCGAGGCGAACCCCGGCCGACTCCCGTCCCCTCTACCTGGCGCGGATCATCACGGTCAGTACGGGTGAGGTGGGGGACGGTTGGCTGTGTCCGATGTCCTCGTATCCCCATGACTTGTAGAGGGCGTGGACCTTTCCGTCTCCGGCGGCCGGGTTGACCATCAGCGTGACGTACGGCTCGGTGCGGGCGGTGAGCAGGGTGTCGTGGATGCGGCGGGCGGTGCCGGTCTTCCGCCAGGCCGGGTGGACGCCGATCTCCTTGAGGGCCACGACCGGGTGCCGGGTGTACTCCTCGGGCGGTGTCGGGCTGGAACGCAGCCAGTAACGATCGCCGTGCTCGATGGTGTTCCCGTAGGCGTAGCCGACCGGGTTCCCGTCGGCGTACACCTCAAGGAGATCATCACAGGCGGGGTCAGGGACGGCTGGCTGCGCCTTGACGTCGCCGCGTTCCCTGGCTCGAAGCGTGAAGGTCAGCGCGGCTGCTGGCCTGTTTGGTGCTCGCGCGCCCCCGAGCGAGTGGAGGTGTGCTCCTCCCAGGTCCGGACAGAGGCACTACCAGGCGCGGTGGTGCGGAGCGCCACGTCGAACCCGTGCAGTACCCGCGAGACACGGGGGTGCCGGGCGGCATCGGCAAGGACGCTCGTGGCGGTGGCCGTAGCGGCCTCGGGCTCTCCCTGGGCGAGCTGGGCGTGCGCGAGCCGGGCGGTGTTGAGGGCCCGGTCACGTCGCATCCGTGGCCGGAGCAGGGCGAGGCCCCGATGGGCGTGTGCCTCGGCCCGCGCGAAGTCCCCGAGACGGAGGTGCGCGGCGAGAGCGAGGGTTTCCAGTTCCGCTCCGTCACGGGCCCCGGTCATCCATACCGGGCGGGCGAGACCCGGATCAGCACGTTCGAACGCGTCCTGTGCGCAACCGAGAGCGTGTCGTGTGGCCGGAGCGTCCCCGATGGAGCCGAGGGTGGCCGCCTGGCGGGCATGGCCGAGGGACGCGAACAGCGGGTCCCTCCGGGTGAGGCTCAGATTGCGGGCGACGTCATTGGCGGCGAGGGCGTCAGTGGGACGCCCCAGGTGCCGGTACATGGTTCCCGCGTGGCTCCAGATGCGGAACTTGATCGTCTGGTCGCCGGACAGCTCGGCGAGTGCCTGGGCCTCCCGCATGTGCGCCTTGGCCGCCTCGTAACGACGGCCGTCGATCGCGGCCCACATGGCCGAGGACCGGAAGGACGCGGCGGAGGCGTAGAGACTGTTGCGTACCCGCTGCGTCGCACCACCGGCGTTCTGGAGTTCCAGCGCTTCCCCGGCGAGCGCGACGGCTTCCTCTTCGATGCCGAGTCGCCCACCGTGGCGGTGGTCGCTGATGACGATGTCAGCGAAACGCTCGTTCAGACGGTTGACGTCGCTCATGCCGATGCGACGCGATGTCCTGGGGCCAGGCGTGGCCACGTCCACGGCGACCGCCGCCACCCCACTGGCGAAAGCACGGCGCTTCATATCAGAGTCCTCCTGCCTAGGCGGGTCGGGGACGGGTGCGGACCGCCCCCGGGGGATGAATCCCAGAGCTACGGCGGACAATCCGGTGACGTCCTCAAACGCCTTGCGAGTAACCGACTTGGGCCACTTGACCCGGCCCGACTTCCACGCCCGGACCGATGAGCCGTCATAGCCAGAGGAACGTCCGGTCAGTCGTTCGACGGCTCTGTTCATCGCCTCGGCGAAGCTGTTGGAACTGTAACCGTGCTCGGTCATCCATGCCTCAAGCACCGCATTGCGGATGGCGTCCATTCCGGCACGGTAGCCCGATTACTCCCGGACCTGCTGGCAAAGAGGGACCCAAAACCCCCTAGCCGACACTCCGGAGCACATCGCTGGGCCCCCTAACCAAGCTCCCTCGAAAGGGAGTTGCCTATTCAGTGACCGCCCGTGTCGATCTCCGTACGGGCGGCCACCAACCGAGACAGGCGAAAGTCCGCGTCGATGACGAGCACGGGGACACCGCAGGTCGCTTGCCGCCCTCGCGCGGATTCGCTCAGCCCCGAAAGTGAAGGCAGGACGGTCATGGAACAGGCATCGAAGGCGATGCGGAGAGACGGGGTCGCACGTCGTGTGCGGTGACGAACTCGCGATTGGCGGACTCGCATTCGACATCGGACGCGGGGTCGTAGGGAGGGTCATGGACATCACCTGGGGACCGGTCTATCTCCGCCCGCCCAGCGGTGGGATCGAGTGGACGGCGCGCCGCGAGGACGTACGTCCCGCGACGGTCCTGGACCAGATCCGCCCCGCGCTGAACGAATTGAACCTTCACAGCAGTCGGGGAGGTGTGTAGCCGTGAGCAGGCTTTTCCGTCATACCAAGTGGAACCTGCGCCAGTTAGAGTTCTGGGGCGCGAGCGCGTATGCACAGTGCGTTTCCGGGTCGCCCCAGTGCGACGCGACACCGCCGCCCGGTCCGGAGTTCCGTACGGCCGAGGGCGCGGCGCGGTGGATCGAGGTTCACTTCCGGGAGACGGGTCATCGTCGGTTCGACCGGGCGTTGTTCGAGACGGTGCAGTGGGACCCGCCGGAGGACGTCGACCCGAGTACCTTGCCGGGGGTCACGACGTGAGCCAGGCTCCCGAGCCCTTGCCCCGGTACCGAGCCCAGGTGGTGGCGGAGTGGTCCTCGGTCTACGGGGACTGGGACACCCGGATGGTCCTCGGGACGTTCACCAGCCCGTACCCGGGACGGGCCCTGCGCTGGCTGCGCAAACAGGCGTTCCGTATCGCGGACGGGCTCGACCCGGACCCTGACGGCGGGCCCATCCACCTGGACGCGCTGAACGAGATTCCGTTCCCGGACCACGAGTTCCCTGGTGACGCACCCACCCGCCTTCGCACCTGGGCGCTACACGAGGACCACGCCCCCGCGATACGGCGACTACGAGCCGGGGGCACCGTCCAGGTCATCGCGGCGGAGCACGGCGAGCGGTACGTGCTCACCGCCCGACCCGACACCGCGACCTAAGCCGCGTATCCGGGCCCCTTGGACCTCCCCCTGCCCCGCTGACCTGTCGCCCGGCAGGGGGAGCACCACTCACCACGACCGCGCGACCGCGACCCGCAACTTTGACACAGTGATAAGGAACGGCCCATGCCGCTGGTTGATGAACCGTCCCCGCTGCGAAGGGTGTTCGCGGGGATCAGTTCGCTGGAACTGGAGATCACCGGCCGCTGTCCCCGCCACTGCGCCCATTGCCTCTCCGAACCGGAACCCTGGGCCGTACCCGGGAACATGACCCCCGACGACTGGCGCCGCGTCATCACCGACGCCGCCGCGCTCGGCGTCCCCCACCTCCGGCTGATCGGCGGGGAGCCGACCCTCCACCCCCACTGGACCGACCTCGCCGCACACGCCCTGTCGTCGGGGATGACCGTCGAGCTGTACACCGACCTCGCCCACATCCGCGATGACTGGTGGGACCTGCTCACCCGGCCCGGCATCGGCGTGACGACCGGCTACCACAGCGATTCCTCGCACCAGCACGAACACCTCACCGGACACCCCGGCAGCCACAGCGACATCCGCCACACCATCCGCCAAGCCGTCCAGCGCGGAGTCCGCGTCCGCGCCCGCATCACGGACACCTTCCACGGCCAGCGCATCCGCTGGGCCCGCGCCGACCTCACAGCCATGGGCGTCACCCGCGTCACCATCGACCGCGCCTGGACCACAGGACGCAACCCCCCACCCGGACCCGGACTCGACGAGACCTACGCCCACCACGCCCGAGGACGCCTCACCATCCACCCCAACGGCAACCTCACCGGCTGCCCGCTCTCCCCCGACACCCCCACCGGAAACGTCCGCCGAACCCCACTCCCCGCACTCCTCGACGGACACCACCAAGCGACCACCTGACCCACCGCACACAAACGCCCCGACAGACCGTTGCACCGGTCCATCGGGGCTCCGCCAAGACAGCTTCAGAGGAGCTGACCGACGTATGCGCGATCGTATCGCCCGTGCCCTCGTACGGGTGCTCGCCCATCTGCCCCTGACCCGCCGCACCCGCCCCGGACGCCACACCGCCCAACACCTCACCCAACCCGAACTCAGTCCCGCCCCCGTCCCCGTAGCCATCCCCACCCCCGCACCGGACCGGGACCCCTGGCGCCGCCCCTGGACCGGCCCCAGCTCAGCCGAAGCCCTCGCGATCTTCCGCGCCGAAGAAGCCCAGCACCTGAGCCCCGCCCAACGCGAACGGTTCTACGCCACCGCCTTCGCGGAACGCGGCTACGACTACCCCTACCTCGCACGAGGCGTCCACCAGGTCACGGGGACCGGGACCGGAACGGCCGCCGCATGACCCGCGACGCACTCCTCCACGACGGCCCACCCACCGAAACCGGCGCCCACTGCCACACCTGCGGACGCTGGACCACCGCACCCATCGTCATCGGCTACACCAGCCGCACCAGCACCAACGGCGACACCACCTCCATCACCCACCACACCTGCCCCCACCACCTCACCAACGACCGCCCCACCGACCCCCCGCCCACGAACTGACCCCGTCCCCAAGCACCCCAAAGGGGCGCGGGGAACGGCGCGACCAGCCCGGACGCACCCGCACCCGAAACCCGGAGAGGCGGAAGCGCACCGCCCCGAAGGGGGCTACGCCCCCGACGCCGGCGTCGGGGGCCTCGGTGGGGTGTCCAGCCCCGCCTGGGCGATCCGCACCCCCAACTGGGCCCGGCTGGCAGCCCCCAGCTCCTCCGCGAGCTTGCGGATGTGGTGCCGCGCGGTGCGGACGTTGATGCCCAGCCGGGTGGCGATCTCCGCGTCCGTGTGGCCCTCGGCGAGCAGCGCCGCGATGGCCCACTCCCGCCGGGTGATGCCCTCCACCCCGGCCCGGACGGGCAACGGTTCGACCAGGGGGTGGGCCAGCCGCCAGAACCGTTCGAAGACGATCGCGAGGAACTCCACCAGCCCGGGGTGGCGCAGCTCCAGCGCCACCGTGCGGTCCTCGGTGGCGGGGACGAACGCGACCTTGCGGTCGAAGATCAGCATCCGTTCGGGGACCTCGTCCAGGGTGCGGACCTCCGCCGCGCCCCCGACCCGTTCCACGTACTCGTAGAGCCCCTGCCCGTGCCGGGCGGAGTGGGTGTACAGGGTCCGCATGCGGACCCCGCGCGCGGCCATGTCGAGGGCCAGCGGCAGCGCGTCCTTGAGGACGTTCTCCCGGCGCACCCCGCCGGGCTGGACGGCCAGGTGCTCCACGGCGCAGCCGTCGGACGCCTCCGCGATGGCCTCCCGGATGCGGGGCTTGCTCTCCAGCACCCGCAGTCCGGGCACCCCGGGCGCCGCCCCGGCGCCGGTGATCCCCGCGAACCCCTCCGGGGCGAGGCAGGCGTACCGCTCGGCGAGCCGGGCCATGGCGGCGGCCCGGGCCTGGCCCTGGGCGAGTTCGTCGCGCAGGGACCGGCTCAGCCGGGCGAGCACCCCGCCGGGGGACTCGGGCACCAGCCACTCGGTGTCGTCGGGGTCGGGGTGCAGCAGGCCCAGTTCGAGCAGACAGGGCGCCCCGCCCACGGCGGCCCGCCCGACGCGGCCCGCGTCCAGCGCCTGCCGGTAGACCCGTTCGCCCTCCTCGCAGAGCCGGTCCACCCCGTGCGCGTGCGCCTCAGTCATCTCCCCGTCCCCACCACCGGTGGAATTGCCACCGGTTCGTTCGGTTCTTTCCCCTTGCGTCCACCCCGCCTCTTGGCGCAGTGCAACAAGATGACGGTGGTGCCGTCGCCCCGTGACCGGCAGAGTGGGCGCGGGGCGAGGGGAGGGGAATTCTTGGTCGCCCCGGGTGATCCCCGAGTCGGCCAATCCCCCTGGTCGACCCGGGGGCACCCTCGCTTCCGGCGCCCGCCGGGCGCACCGGCCGGAGAGACGGCCGGGACCGACGGGCGGCACCGGGGGCCGTCGATCGGGCGGGCCCCACCGACCAGCCGTGACCACGGTCCCCCACATCACGGGAGTGTGAGCGAGCACCCCAAGCTTCGCACACCTCACAGACAGTCACACCCGGGTTAGCTACAGGGGGGTTCACCGGGGTGTGCCCGTCCGGTCCGCCGGACGGAACGAGGGGCCGGAAGGTTCACCTTCCGGCCCCTCGGCCCACGCTCGCCCCGCCGGACGGCGGAGGCGCTACTCCTGTCCCCGCTTGGGGCGCCACACGACCAGCGCGCTGGTCTGCTGGACCTCCTGGTAGGGCACCAGGTCCCGGCGGTACGAGGCGTGCACCGCGGCCTCGCGCTGCCGGATGGCGGCCGCCGCGCCCTCCACCGCGTCCTGGAGTTCGGCGACGCGCGCGGTCAACGCGGCCACCTGGCCCTCCAGTTCGATGATCCGCTTGATCCCGGCCAGGTTGACGCCCTCGTCCTGGGACAACTGCTGCACCTGGCGGAGCAGTTCGATGTCCCGGGCCGAGTAGCGGCGGCCCCGGCCCGCGGTGCGGTCCGGGGAGACCAGGCCGAGCCGGTCGTACTGGCGCAGGGTCTGCGGGTGCAGGCCGCTGAGCTGGGCCGCGACCGAGATCACGTACACCGGCGAGTCGTCGGTCAACTGGTAGGGGTTGCCGCGGCGGCGTCCGCCGGTGCCCATCGCGTCCATGGCCCTCATGCTCCCTTCGCGGCCTCGAACAGCTCCGCCCGCGGATCGTCGTCCGCGGTCGCCTCCCGGTACGCCTCCAGGGCGTCCCGGGCCTTGCCGGTCACGTCCTTGGGCACCGCGACCTCCACCGTCACCAGCAGATCGCCACGGGTCCCGTCCTTGCGGACGGCGCCCTTGCCGCGGGCCCGCATGGTGCGGCCGTTGGGGATGCCCGGCGGCAGCTTCAGCGTCACCGGCGGACCGCCCAGCGTCGGCACCCGCACCTCGCCGCCGAGCGCCGCCTCCACGAAGGAGACGGGCACCGTGACGGTGAGGTTGTCGTCCTTGCGGCCGAACACGGGGTGCGTGCCGACGTGCACCACCACGTACAGGTCGCCGGCCGGGCCGCCGCGCTCGCCCGGGCCGCCCTTGCCGCGCAGCCGGATGCGCTGTCCGTCCGAGACGCCGGCCGGGATGCGCACCTGCATGGTCCGGGAGGACTTGGCCCGCCCGGACCCCTTGCACACCTCGCAGGGGGTCTCGGCGATCAGTCCGCGGCCCTTGCAGTCCACGCACGGGTCGGTGAGCGAGAAGCCGCCCCCGCCGCCCCGGGACACCTGGCCGGTGCCCACGCAGGTGGGGCACACCCGGGGGGTGCCGTTCTTGTCGCCGGTGCCCGCGCACGCCTTGCAGGCGGCCTGCGAGGACATCCGCAGCGGCACGGTCGCGCCGTCCACCGCCTCGGTGAAGCTCAGCGTGACCTCGGACTCGATGTCCTGGCCGCGCCGGGGCTGGGTACGGCCCCCGCCCCCGCCGCCACGGTTGAACAGTCCGCCGAAGACGTCGCCGATGCCGCCGCCGAAACCGCCCGGCTGCTGGGCACCGCCGCCGCCCGGGGAGCCGCCCCCGAAGAGGTCGCCCAGGTCGAAGTTGAACGAGCCGCCGCCCGCTCCGGGTCCGGGGCGGAAACCCCCGTTGCCGAAGAGGGCGCGGGCCTCGTCGTACTCCTTGCGCTTCTTGGGGTCGCCGAGGACGTCGTTCGCCTCGGAGATCTCCTTGAAGCGCTCCTCGGCCGAGGCGTTGCCCTTGTTGGCGTCCGGGTGGAACTCGCGGGCGAGCTTCCGGTACGCCTTCTTGATCTCCGCCTCGGTGGCGTCCTTGGGGACGCCGAGGACCTTGTAGTAGTCCTTCTCGATGAAGTCCTTGGTGCTCATCCCCGGCGTCCCTCCTCTCCGTGCGTGCCGCGGTCAGCCCTCGTCGGGCGCACCGCTGTCCTTGCCCTCGGCGCCGTCGGCGCCCTTGCCGTCCTCTTCGCCGTCCGTCTCGTCCGCCTTGGTGGCCGAGGCGCCCGGCTGGGGCTCGGCGACCGCCACCCGCGCGGGGCGGATGGTGCGCTCGCCGATTCGATACCCGGGTTGGAGGATCGCCACGCAGGTCGTCTCGGTGACGTCCGGCGCGTAGCTGTGCATCAGGGCCTCGTGGACCGTCGGGTCGAAGGGCTCGCCCTCCTTGCCGAACTGCTGGAGGCCCATCTTGGCGACGACCGTCTCCAGGGACTCGGCCACCGACTTGAAGCCGCCGACCAGTTCGCCGTGGTCACGGGCGCGGCCGACGTCGTCGAGGACGGGCAGCAGCTCGCTCAGGAGGTTCGCCACGGCGATCTCCTTGACGGCGATCCGGTCGCGCTCCACCCGGCGGCGGTAGTTCTGGTACTCGGCCTGGAGCCGCTGGAGGTCCGTGGTGCGCTCGCTCAGCGCGGTGCGCACCTGGTCCAGTTCGGCGGTGAGCCCGGCGTTCGCCGCGCCCGCGTCCCCGGCCCGGCCCGCCGGGCCCCCCTCGGAGGGGGACCCGTCGGACTCGGAGGTGCCGCCGTCCGTGTCGGCGTTCGCGGCACTGGTGCCCTCGGAGACGTCGGCGGGCTCGTCCTGCTCGTCGAAGCCCGGGGTCTCCTCGGTCACGCCGCACCGTCCTTGCGGTCCTCGTCGACGATCTCGGCGTCGACGACGTCGTCGTCGGCCTTGGCCCCGGCCGCGCCCGCGTCACCGGCGGCGGCACCCTGGGCGCCCTGCTCGGCGTAGAGGGCCTGGCCGAGCTTCTGGGAGACGGCGGCGACCTTCTCGGTGGCGGTGCGGATCTCGGCCGCGTCCTCGCCCTTGAGCTTCTCCTTCAGCTCGGCGACGGCGGTCTCGACCTCGGTCTTGACGTCCGCGGGGACCTTGTCCTCGTTGTCCTTGAGGAACTTCTCCGTCTGGTAGACGAGCTGCTCGCCCTGGTTGCGGGTCTCGGCGGCCTCGCGGCGGGCGTGGTCCTCCTCCGCGTACTTCTCCGCCTCCTCGCGCATCCGGTTGACCTCGTCCTTCGGCAGCGAGGAGCCGCCGGTGACGGTCATCTTCTGCTCCTTGCCCGTGCCCAGGTCCTTCGCGGTCACGTGCATGATGCCGTTGGCGTCGATGTCGAAGGCGACCTCGATCTGCGGGACGCCGCGCGGCGCGGGCGGCAGACCGGTCAGCTCGAACATCCCGAGCTTCTTGTTGTACGCGGCGATCTCGCGCTCGCCCTGGTAGACCTGGATCTGCACGGACGGCTGGTTGTCCTCGGCCGTGGTGAAGATCTCGGAGCGCTTGGTCGGGATCGTGGTGTTGCGCTCGATCAGCTTGGTCATGATGCCGCCCTTGGTCTCGATGCCGAGGGACAGCGGGGTGACGTCGAGCAGCAGGACGTCCTTGACCTCGCCCTTGAGGACACCGGCCTGGAGCACGGCGCCGATGGCGACGACCTCGTCCGGGTTGACGCCCTTGTTGGCGTCCTTTCCGCCGGTCAGCTCGCGCACCAGCTCGGCGACGGCGGGCATCCGGGTGGAGCCGCCGACCAGGACCACGTGGTCGATCTCGGAGAGGGCGATGCCCGCGTCCTTGATGACGTTGTGGAACGGGGTCTTGCAGCGGTCCAGCAGGTCCGAGGTGAGCTGCTGGAACTGGGCGCGGGTGAGCTTCTCGTCCAGGTGCAGCGGGCCCTCGGCGGAGGCCGTGATGTACGGCAGGTTGATCGAGGTCTCGGTGGACGAGGACAGCTCGATCTTCGCCTTCTCGGCGGCCTCGCGCAGGCGCTGGAGCGCCATCTTGTCCTTGCCGAGGTCCACGCCGTGGCCGTTGTTGAACTGCTTGACCAGGTAGTCGACGACCCGCTGGTCCCAGTCGTCGCCGCCGAGGTGGTTGTCGCCGTTGGTGGCCTTCACCTCGACGACGCCGTCGCCGATCTCCAGCAGCGAGACGTCGAAGGTGCCGCCGCCGAGGTCGAAGACGAGGATCGTCTGGTCGTCCTTGTCGAGGCCGTACGCGAGGGCGGCGGCCGTCGGCTCGTTGACGATGCGCAGGACGTTGAGGCCCGCGATCTCACCGGCCTCCTTGGTGGCCTGGCGCTCCGAGTCGTTGAAGTAGGCGGGGACGGTGATGACCGCGTCCGTGACCTTCTCGCCCAGGTACGCCTCGGCGTCCCGCTTGAGCTTCTGGAGGATGAAGGCGGAGATCTGCTGCGGGTTGAACGCCTTCTCGTCGATGTCGACGCGCCAGTCGGTGCCCATGTGGCGCTTCACGGACCGGATGGTCCGGTCGACGTTGGTGACGGCCTGGCGCTTGGCCACCTCACCGACGAGCACCTCGCCGTTCTTGGCGAAGGCGACGACGGACGGCGTGGTCCTGGCGCCCTCTGCGTTGGTGATGACGGTGGGCTCGCCGCCCTCCAGAACGCTGACGACGGAGTTAGTCGTGCCCAGGTCGATGCCGACCGCACGTGCCATTTCGGTTTCCTCCAGAGAACTCGCTGACTGATCGCGTCCCGCGTCCGGTGGGGGAACCCCTGCAACCTGAGCGGGACAGGCTCAAGAATGCACCAAGGCTCCGACGCGGTCAACAGACCTGAGCCGGTGCCGCTCAACTTTTATCTTCCCCTTACCGCAATCACCCCTCTGACCTGCGCTCCCTCCAAGCGGCCACCCTCCGCACCCTCCCGCTCACGACCCGCCGGACCCCCGTGGGCCCCGGGGAATCCCCCCGGAAAAGGGTTCGTCGGCTTCCGGGCCGAGGTGAGATCCTGGGGGGCGTATGTCTACGCAGCCCGCTCCCGCCCCCGGCCCCCGAGGCGAACTCGGCCGCCGCGTCGCCGCGCTACCCCCGAAGGACGCCCAGCGCCTGGGCCGCAGGCTCGAAGGCGCCGTCCGCGTCCGCGAGCCGGAGGCCCGCGCGGCGGTCCTCGCCGAGATCGAGGCGGAGACCGCGAGGGCCGAGGCCCGCACCGCGGCCCGGGCCGCCCGCGTCCCCGCGGTCTCGTACCCCCCGGAACTGCCGGTCAGCCAGAAGAAGGACGAGATCCTCGCCGCGATCCGCGACCACCAGGTCGTGATCGTCGCGGGCGAGACCGGCTCCGGCAAGACCACCCAGATCCCCAAGATCTGTCTGGAGCTGGGGCGCGGCGTCCGGGGCATGATCGGGCACACCCAGCCCCGCCGGATCGCCGCCCGCACCGTCGCCGAACGCGTCGCGCAGGAGCTGGACACCCCGCTGGGCGAGGCCGTCGGCTGGAAGGTCCGCTTCACCGACCAGGTCGGCCGCGACACCTTCGTGAAGCTGATGACGGACGGCATCCTGCTCGCGGAGATCCAGACCGACCGCGAGCTGCGCGCCTACGACACGATCATCATCGACGAGGCCCACGAGCGGTCCCTCAACATCGACTTCCTGCTGGGCTACCTCGCCCAGCTGCTGCCCCGCCGCCCCGACCTCAAGGTCGTCATCACCTCCGCGACGATCGACCCGGAACGCTTCTCCCGGCACTTCGGGGACGCCCCCATCGTGGAGGTCAGCGGACGCACCTACCCCGTGGAGGTGCGCTACCGCCCCCTGCTGGAGGAGGAGGGCGACAACGCCGACCGCGACCAGATCACCGCCATCTGCGAAGCCGTCACCGAACTCCAGGGCGAGGGACCGGGCGACGTCCTGGTCTTCCTCTCCGGCGAACGGGAGATCCGCGACACCGCCGACGCCCTCAACAAGATGTTCGCCCGGGCCGGGAGCGCCGTCCGCCGGGGCACCGAGGTGCTCCCGCTGTACGCCCGGCTCTCCCACGCCGAACAGCACCGGGTCTTCCAGGCCCACACCGGCCGCCGCGTGGTGCTCGCCACCAACGTCGCCGAGACCTCGCTGACCGTCCCCGGCATCAAGTACGTCGTCGACCCGGGCACCGCCCGGATCTCCCGCTACAGCCACCGCACCAAGGTCCAGCGGCTGCCCATCGAGGCGATCAGCCAGGCCAGCGCCAACCAGCGCAAGGGCCGCTGCGGCCGTACCTCGGACGGCATCTGCGTCCGGCTGTACTCGGAGGACGACTTCGCGTCCCGCCCCGAGTTCACCGACGCCGAGATCCTGCGCACCAACCTCGCCTCCGTCATCCTCCAGATGACCGCGGCCGGGCTCGGCGACATCGAGCGGTTCCCGTTCATCGACCCGCCGGACCACCGCAACATCCGCGACGGCGTCCAGCTCCTCGCCGAACTCGGCGCGCTGGACCCGGCGGAGAAGGACCGCCGCAAACGGCTCACCCCGCTCGGCCGCAAGCTGGCCCAGCTGCCCGTGGACCCCCGGCTGGCCCGGATGGTCCTGGAGGCCGACCGCAACGGCTGCGTCCGCGAGGTCATGGTCATCGCCGCCGCGCTCTCCATCCAGGACCCCCGCGAGCGCCCCGCCGACAAGCAGACCCAGGCCGACCAGCAGCACGCCCGCTTCAAGGACGAGAGCAGCGACTTCCTGGCCCTGCTCAACCTCTGGCGGTACGTGCGCGAGCAGCAGAAGGAGCGCGGCTCCTCGGCGTTCCGCCGGATGTGCCGCCAGGAGTACCTGAACTTCCTGCGCATCCGCGAGTGGCAGGACATCTACGCCCAGCTGCGCTCGGTCGCCAAGTCCATGGGCGTCGCCGTCAACGAGGAGGACGCCTCCGAGCAGGCCGTCCACACCTCGCTGCTCGCCGGACTGCTCTCCCACGTGGGCCTCAAGGACACCGAGAAGAACGAGTACCTGGGCGCCCGGGGCGCCAAGTTCGCGATCTTCCCGGGGTCCTCGCTGTTCAAGAAGCAGCCCAAGGTCGTGATGTCCGCCGAACTGGTGGAGACGTCCCGGCTGTGGGCCCGGGTGAACGCCAGGATCGAGCCCGAGTGGGTCGAACCGCTCGCCGCCCACCTGGTGAAGCGCACCTACAGCGAACCGCACTGGGAGAAGGACCAGGCCGCGGTGATGGCCTACGAGCGGGTCACCCTCTACGGGGTGCCGATCGTGGCGAACCGCAAGGTCAACTACGGCCGGATCGACCCGGAGACCTCCCGGGACCTGTTCATCCGCAACGCCCTGGTGGAGGGCGACTGGCGCACCCACCACAAGTTCTTCACCGACAACCGCAAGCTGCTCACCGAGGTCGAGGAGCTGGAGCACCGGGCCCGCCGCCGCGACATCCTCGTGGACGACGAGACCCTGTTCGACTTCTACGACCAGCGGGTGCCCGCGCACGTGGTGTCCGGGGCGCACTTCGACTCCTGGTGGAAGCGCAAGCGCCAGGAGGAGCCGGACCTCCTGGACTTCGAACGGGAGATGCTGATCCGGGAGTCGGCGGAGGCGGTCACCAAGGCCGACTACCCGGACTCCTGGACCCAGGGACGGCTGCGGCTGCGGGTCACGTACCAGTTCGAGCCGGGGGCGGACGCGGACGGCGTCACCGTCCACATCCCGCTCCAGGTCCTCAACCAGGTCACCGACGAGGGCTTCGACTGGCAGATCCCCGGGCTGCGCGAGCAGGTGGTGACCGAGCTGATCCGTTCGCTGCCCAAGCCGGTGCGCCGCCACTACGTGCCCGCGCCCAACTTCGCCCAGCGGTTCCTGGAGCGGGCGGCCCCCCTCCAGGAGCCCCTGACGACGACCCTCGCCCGCGAACTGCACGCCATGGTCCGGGTGCCCGTCTCCCCCGACGACTTCGACTGGTCGAGGGTCCCCGACCACCTCCGGATCACCTTCCGGATCGTGGACGAGCGCCGCCGCAAGGTCTCCCCGGACGCCGAGGACAAGGACCTGGAGGCGCTGCGGCAGCGGCTGCGGCCCAAGGCCCGCAAGGCGCTCTCCCAGGCCGCCGCGGCCACCGCGGAGCGCTCCGGCCAGGCGTCCGTGGAACGCTCCGGGCTCACCGACTGGACCATCGGCCCGCTCAGCCGGGTCTTCGAGACGCGGCGCGCGGGCCAGCCGGTCAAGGCGTACCCGGCGCTCGTCGACGACGGGGACACCGTCTCGGTGCGGCTCTTCGACTCGGAGGCCGAGCAGACCGAGGCGATGTGGCGGGGCACCCGCCGGCTGATCGTCCGGAACATCCCGGTGAACCCGGCGAAGTTCGCCCTGGGCAAGCTGGGCAACGCGGCCAAGCTGGCGCTCTCGGCCAACCCCCACGGCTCGGTGCAGGCGCTCTTCGAGGACTGCGCCACGGCCGCCGCGGACCGGCTGATCGCCGACTTCGGCGGTCCGGCCTGGGACGAGGAGTCCTACCGCAAGCTGTACGACCGGGTGCGCGCCGACATCGTCGACCTGACCGTGCGGACGGTGGACCAGACCCGTCAGGTGCTCGCCGCCTGGCAGGCCGCCGAACGACGGCTGCGGGCCACCACCAGCCCCGCGCTGCTCGCCAACACCACGGACGTCCGGGAGCAGCTCGCCGCCCTGGTGCGGCCCGGCTTCGTCACCGAGGTGGGCATCGCGCGGCTGCCGCACCTGATGCGCTACCTGGTGGCCGCCGACCGCCGTCTCCAGCAGATGCCGGGCAACGTCCAGCGGGACACCACCCGGATGGAGAAGGTCCACGACATGCGCGACGAGTACGCGTGGCTGCTGGAGCAGTTGCCCCGGGGCCGTCCGGTCCCGGCGCGGGTGCGGGAGATCCGGTGGATGATCGAGGAGCTGCGGGTCAGCTACTTCGCGCACGCCCTGGGCACCGCGTACCCGGTCTCCGACAAGCGGATCGTGAAGGCGATCGACGCCGAGGTGCCGTGACCGCGCCGCCCCGCCGTGACCGTGCCGCCCGTCGGGGCGCCCCGGCCACGGCGGGGCGGAGGGCGCTGACGGCCGCCCGCGCGCCCGTGACGGAGCGCGCACGCTCGGTGAGTTCGACCTCATGGCCGGGGCTGCTGTACAGTCCTGTCTCGCAGCGCACCGCGGAAAGCAGTCGAAGCGGACGCCGCGAAACCTGGTCCTGTGGAGCAGTTTGGAGTGCTCGCCACCCTGTCAAGGTGGAGGCCGCGGGTTCAAATCCCGTCAGGACCGCAGATAGGCCCGCATCCCTCGGATGCGGGCCTTTTCCGTGCGCCCGCGCGCGTCCCGCCGATGGGCCGGACCGGGCGCGCCGGAAACGGAGTCGCCGCGCCGGGTTGACGACCCGCCCGCGCGTGGGTACCCCGTACAGGAGGGCGACCCCCGCACCGGGGGCCCGGGAGGTGGCACATGACGGCTGTCGCTCGGCACGAGACACGGGCGCTGTTGCGCGCCCACCTCTCGGCGGCGTCCCGTTACCGGCACCGGGTACGGCACTGCCCGGTCTGCGCGACCCTGCAGAAACTGGCCATGGAATCCCCTACCGGGGGAACGGATTCCCCGGAAGACCCCGACCCCGCGATTCCCTCGAACGCGTGAGGGACACCGACCCGCCGCCCGGTCGGCCACCGGGCACGGCGACGACGGGGGGAGATCCGGCCGGGCAACCGACCGGACGCCCCGGCGGAGGGTCCGGAGCCGTCCACGATCGGCCCCGGACCGGAACGCCTCCACCATCACCCTTGCGCATTACCGCAGTTACCGGATAGTCAACAAGCCGCCATGGGTGTGACGGGTGTCACCGTAAGAGTTTCGGGAACCCCCGGTTTCACCACCACCCCGTCAGGGGTCAATTTAATATGTGCAATTGCACTGCCTTCCCCGACAGTTCGGGGAACGTCCGACACCGCCCGCGCAAGCCGGGCGGAGCCTCCCAGAGACCCCCGGAACCGACCTCCGGAAGCCACCGGAAGCACTCGTTCCGCCCGACCGTCGACGCCGGGTCCGGCCGGGGCCGCGCGAAAAGGCCCTGAACGGGCACGAGAGGCCCGGACGAGGCTGAGGGGCGGGAAGAGGGGCCGCAGTGGCCTCCAGGGGCTCCTGGGGCCCGTGGAGGCTTCGACGGAGGGGGCGGGGACCCAATGGTCCGGACCACTGGCGACGCGTCCTTCCGAACGACCGCCCGACCGGGGGCGGAAGGCCCTCGGCGCACGGGAGTTGGAGCACCCCCGGGCGGCCCGTGAGCGGCCGGGACGGCGGTCGCACACCCCTTCACCACGGAATCCGCACAACAGGAGCCGGGTCGTCCGGGCAAAGAAAAATCGCGCTGGACCCGGCGGAGTCCAGCGCGATCATCGACGTCACGGCCTCGACGGACGGGGTGTCCGGCGCGGCACGAGCCCTGTTGGGGCAGGGCCCGACGTCCTGTGGAGCTGAGTGGGCGTGTTCACCGAGTGGGGGACCCGGTGAACCGTCCCGGTCGTGCGGTCATGCGGTCGTGCGGTGTCGTGCGATCGTTCAGGCTTCGCTGCGCTGCTGCGGGATGCCCGCGAGCAACGCGCGCACCTCGGCTTCGCGATAGCGGCGGTGCCCGCCGAGCGTACGGATCGACGTGAGCTTGCCAGCCTTGGCCCAGCGCGTGACCGTCTTAGGGTCGACGCGGAACATCGTGGCGACCTCAGCCGGGGTCAGCAGCGGCTCGGCATCAGGGGTGCGAGCGGTCATGAGCGGCCTCCTCGGGAGAACCGAACCTTCTCGGTTCTTTCCTCTAAATTCTGCACCTTGACACGCGTTGCCCGAAATGGCGGACGCGGGTCGAGTCGGTTATAGGACGAACGGCTTGTCCTCGGCACTACAACTACACCATCTGTCCAGCCGCGTCGGCCAAACCGATGGAATTGCCCTCCCAGGTGTTCATCACCGACGGATGCCGATGGACCATCCCATAGCGGACAGTCACACCCCCGTGACGATCCGTCACAGAGTGAGCAAAGGTCGACAGACCCCCCAATAGCGTGCAATGCGGAGCATTCAACCCAGAGTCGGACGGAAGGAGCCCTCCCCGGACTCCTTGTCCTATTTTGGCACGAGGAGTGGCGATGGGCGCAAGGCCCCGGTTAGTGCGGTCCGTCACGCTTGACGCAAAAGACCGGATCAGGACCTACGTCCTACGTCCCGGGTCCCGGACCTCCGCCCGGGCCCCGGCCACCGGCCCGCGCGACGGCGGAGCGCCCCCGCCGCACCACGACGGAATCCGTCGCTCCACCGGCCCGCACCGGCCCCGGAGCCACGGTCGCCGGACCCACCCTGCCAGGAAACGGCTCGTCAGGACACCACACCCGGTCCCGATCGGCCACGACAGATTCCGTGCCACTACCACGGAACTCCCGGCCCGGACCGACCGGACCGTACGGACTCGCGGGTCAGGGGCCCGTTCCCCGTCCATCGGGGGACGGTCCCGGCGATCGCGCCCGGATCGGCCCCCACCATCGGAAACCAGCCGTTTCGCTCGGGTCCTCTCTTTCGGGACCTAGGCCGTCTCTTACGGATCTTGCTGGGCTCGCGGGGCCTGGCACGCACTCCCCCAGGCTCCGCCCGGGGGGACCCCCAGCCGCGTTGTCGTCAGTCGCCGACGCTCCGCGTGGGCTCCTTCCTCCGCCTTGCGATCGCACGCACCAGGCCCCGCTCCCTGATCCAGCCAGATCCGTAAGAAACGACCTAGCTCGCCGACTGACGCTCGCGCACCAGCCGCCAGCGTTCGGCCAGCCGCCCGTACGCCTCCCCGGCCGCCGTCCCGTCCCCTTCCCGCAGGGCCCGGATGCCCTCCGCCACGTCCGCCGCCGAGCGGTCGGCGGCCAGGTGTCCGGCGGGCAGCGCGTGCACCAGACCGCCGTAGTCCAGCTCCACCAGCGACTTCGGATGGAACTCCTCCAGCCAGCGCCCCACCTCCGTCACCCCCTCCACCAGCGGCCCGTCGTCCAGGGCCGACCGCAGCGTTTTCAAGCCACGCGCCACCCGTCGCCGCGCCTGCACCATCGGTGTCCGGTACCGCAGCACCGGTCCTTCCCCCTCCGCCCCGCCGTCCCCTTCCACCGCACCGGCCGCCGCGCCCCCGCCGCCCACCGGGTCCGCCGGGCCCGCCGATCCCACAGGGGTCACCCGGGCCGCCGCGTCGTCCGTGCCGTCCCAGTCCCCCGGGTCCGCCGCGTCCACCGGGTCCGCCGGTGTCGCCGGTCCCGGTCCGGCGGCACCAGTCGTCCCGGCCGGTCCGGCCGGTCCGGCCGGTCCGGCCTCGCCCACCCGTCCCGGCACCGGAGCGGCCGGGCGGAACTCCCGCTCCTCGTCCGCCACCAGGACGAACCAGGCCAGCGGCACCTGCCAGGTCGCGGTGCGGATCCACGGCCGCGCGTCGGGGTGGCGCGCCCGCCAGCGCTCGTAGTCGGCGGCGTTCTCCCGGCGGACCACCGGCGGCAGCACCGCGTCCAGCACCGCCACCGGCAGCCGTTCGCCGTCCGCCAGCTCGCCCAGCGCCTGCCAGCCCCGCAGCCGGGTGCGCCACGGACAGACGCACACCACCCCGTCGACCTCGGCCACGAAGGCGTCCTCGCTCTCCCGCACCGGGACCGCCACCGGCGGGGTCGGCACCAGCGCGGCCAGCGACCTCCGCAGCTCGTCCTGGTACGAGGGCCGGTCGGGACGGCGGGCGTAGCGCGCCCAGTGGCCGCGCTCCGGTTCCGGGAAGGCCACGAGCGGCTCGTAGACCCTCAAGTACGACGCGTACGGCACGATCACCGAGGAGACCTTGGGCACCCCTGCTCCCTCCCCCCACGACCGGACCGGAAACCTGACGGCGGCCCGGCGCCCTGGGGTGTTCCCGGGCGCCGTCCCGTCCCCGGCGGCACCAGGGCCTACCCTCGTGGCACCGGGGTCCGCCACCCGAACGGCCCCGCGTCCCAACCGCCGCTACGCACCCGGGAGTCACCACCGTGACCGATGTATCCGACGGCGTCCTGCACACCCTGTTCCACTCGGACCGGGGCGGCCACGAACAGGTCGTGCTCTGCCAGGACCGCGCCACCGGCCTGCGGGCCGTGATCGCCCTCCACTCCACCGCCCTGGGCCCGGCCCTCGGCGGCACCCGCTTCCACGCCTACGCCACCGAGGCCGAGGCCGTCACCGACGCGCTCAACCTCGCGCGCGGGATGTCGTACAAGAACGCCCTCGCCGGGCTCGACCACGGCGGCGGCAAGGCCGTCATCATCGGGGACCCCGAGCGGATCAAGACGGAGGAGCTGCTGCTCGCCTACGGCCGGTTCGTCGCCTCCCTCGGCGGCCGGTACGTGACCGCCTGCGACGTCGGCACCTATGTCGCGGACATGGACGTGGTGGCCCGGACCTGCCCCTGGACCACCGGCCGTTCCCCCGCGAACGGCGGCGCCGGGGACTCCTCGGTGCTCACCGCGTTCGGGGTCTTCCAGGGGATGCGGGCCAGCGCCCGGCACCTGTGGGGCGAGCCCTCGCTGCGCGGCCGGCTGGTCGGGGTCGCCGGGGTCGGCAAGGTCGGCCACCACCTGGTGGAGCACCTGCTCTCGGACGGCGCCGAGGTGATCGTCACCGACGTCCGGGAGGAGTCCGTCCGACGGGTCACCGAGCGCCACCCCGGAGTGCGGGTCGCCGACGGCACCGACGCCCTGATCCGTACTCCGGGGCTGGACGTGTACGCGCCGTGCGCGCTCGGCGGGGCCCTGGACGACGCGAGCGTGGCCGCGCTCACCGCCCGCGCGGTGTGCGGCGCCGCCAACAACCAACTCGCCCACCCCGGGGTGGAGAAGGACCTCGCGGACCGGGGGGTGCTGTACGCGCCCGACTACGTGGTGAACGCGGGCGGGGTGATCCAGGTCGCCGACGAACTGCTCGGCTTCGACTTCGAGCGGGCCCGGGCCAAGGCGGCGAAGATCTTCGACACCACGCTCGACATCTTCGCTTCCGCGAAGAGCGACGGGATTCCCCCGGCCGCCGCGGCCGACCGGATCGCGGAGCGGAGGATGGCCGACGCCCGTCGGACCGACCGCTGACCGACCCCGTCGAACGACCCCGCGGCCGACCCGGACCGACCGTCGGACCCCCGCCGCGACCGCTCGGAATCCCGGGCGTGTCGCGGCTTCGGCGACCCCTCGGGAACCCCCGTCGGAGGCCCTCGGCGGGGGCTGAGAGATGAGACTCATCCCCCGTCGGCGGGTCGAGCGCCAAGAAGAGGTTAAAATCGCGGTTGACCAGCGAGGACGGGGCGCCTCGCGGGTTCTGCGCAGCCGCGCGTCCTGCGGGCGACGTACCGTATGGGCGCAGGAGCAGGTACCGTGGAAGCCCTACGGACCGGTCTCTCCACGGAGAGTCCGTTCCAGATCATGAACGCGTGTCAAGACTCTGGGGCCGTCGAGCCCCGTCACCGAGGGGGTCGAGCCATGGGGCGCGGCCGGGCCAAGGCCAAGCAGACGAAGGTCGCCCGCCAGCTGAAGTACAACAGCGGCGGTACGGACCTGTCACGTCTGGCCAACGAGCTGGGCGCATCGACTTCGAGCCAGCCGCCGAACGGCGAGCCGATCGAGGACGACGAGGACAACGACCCGTACGCACGGTACGCGGATCTGTACAACGTGGACGACGACGAGGACGAGGACGGCGAGTCCGGTTCCCCGTCGCAGTCGCACCGCCGCGGCGCTTGACGCCCCGGCCCACGTTCTCCTCAGCAGCCAGAAGCAGTCCACAACCGTCGGCACCCCGCTCGACCGGCCCGTCCGCATCCGCGGTCACTCCGGTCGGGGTACCGCCGATCAGCCGCACCTTTCCCGGTCCGGGGCCACAGCGCCGGGCCGGGTTTCGTGCTGTCCGCTCCCGGTGCGCCGCTTCCGGGGCGGCACACCGTCCGGTGATCACCGGGCCCCGTCCGGTGGCCGCCGCGGGGAGCGCGGCGACCGTCCGGGCGGGAACCGCCGTCTGGGGAACCATGGGAACGCGGGGACCGGGACCGGGGTCTACCGGGCGTAGTCCCCGACCAGGGCCGCGCCCGTGGTGTGCTCGCCGCGTTCGGTGATCTCTCCGGCCTGCCAGGCGTCCACGCCCCGGTCCGCCAGCAGCGTCAGCGCCACCTCGGCGGACTCGGCGGGGACGACCGCCATCATGCCGACGCCCATGTTCAGGGTCTTCTCCAGCTCCAGGCGCTCCACCGCACCCGCCGAGCCCACCAGGTCGAAGATCGCCCCGGGGGCCCAGGTGGAGCGGTCCACGACGGCGTGCAGCCCGTCCGGGACCACCCGCGCCAGGTTGGCCGCGAGGCCGCCGCCGGTGATGTGGCTGTAGGCGTGCACCTCGGCGGTGCGGGCCAGCGCCAGACAGTCCAGCGAGTAGATCCGGGTGGGGACCAGCAGTTCCTCGCCGAGGGTGCGGCCCAGCTCGTCCACGTGCTGTTCCAGGGCGAGCCCGGCGCGGTCGAACAGGACGTGCCGGACCAGCGAGTACCCGTTGGAGTGAAGGCCGGAGGAGGCCATCGCGATCACCGCGTCACCCGTGCGGATGCGTTCCGGGCCGAGGACCCGGTCCGCCTCGACCACACCGGTGCCCGCGCCCGCCACGTCGAAGTCGTCGGGGCCCAGCAGTCCGGGGTGTTCGGCGGTCTCGCCGCCGACCAGGGCGCAGCCCGCGAGGACGCAGCCCTCCGCGATGCCCTTGACGATCGCGGCGACCCGCTCGGGGTGCACCTTGCCGACGCAGATGTAGTCGGTCATGAACAGCGGTTCGGCGCCGCACACCGCGATGTCGTCCATGACCATCGCGACCAGGTCCTGGCCGATGGTGTCGTAGACGCCGAGCCGGCGGGCGATGTCCACCTTGGTGCCGACGCCGTCGGTGGCGGAGGCCAGCAGCGGACGCTCGTAGCGCTTGAGGGCGGAGGCGTCGAAGAGTCCGGCGAAGCCGCCGATGCCGCCGACGACCTCGGGGCGCCGCGTCTTGCGGACCCACTCCTTCATCAGCTCGACCGCGCGGTCGCCCGCCTCGATGTCGACGCCCGCGCTCGCGTAGCTCGCGCCGGAGCCGGAAGCGGGGGTGCTCACAGGGGATTCACCAGACATGGGGTGCACGAAGCCTTCGTGTGGGTTCTACGGGGGATCACGGGCGACGGAGCGCGTCGACCGCGGCGGTGGCCGCGGGACCCGCCGCCAGCTCGGTCTCCAGCAGCTGCTTGCCGAGCAGCTCGGGATCGGGCAGCTCCATCGGGTACTCGCCGTCGAAGCAGGCCCGGCAGAGGTTGGGCTTGTCGATGGTGGTGGCCTCGATCATGGCGTCGAGGGAGATGTAGGCCAGCGAGTCGGCGCTCAGCGACTTGCCAATCTCCTCGACGGTCATCCCGTTGGCGATGAGTTCGGCGCGGGTCGCGAAGTCGATGCCGAAGAAGCACGGCCACTTCACCGGCGGGGAGGAGATCCGGATGTGGACCTCGGCGGCGCCCGCCTCGCGGAGCATCTTGACCAGGGCGCGCTGGGTGTTGCCGCGCACGATCGAGTCGTCGACGACGACCAGCCGCTTGCCCTTGATGACTTCCTTCAGCGGGTTCAGCTTCAGCCGGATGCCCAGCTGGCGGATGGTCTGCGAGGGCTGGATGAACGTCCGGCCCACGTACGCGTTCTTGACCAGTCCGGCGCCGAACGGGATTCCGGACGCCTCGGCGTAGCCGATCGCGGCGGGGGTCCCGGACTCCGGGGTCGCTATCACCAGGTCGGCGTCGACGGGCGCCTCCGCGGCGAGGCGGCGGCCCATCTCGACCCGGGAGAGGTAGACGTTGCGCCCGGCGATGTCCGTGTCGGGACGGGCCAGGTAGACGTACTCGAAGACGCAGCCCTTGGGCTTCGCTTTCGCGAACCGGGAGGTGCGGATGCCGTTCTCGTCGATGGCGACGAACTCGCCCGGCTCCAGCTCGCGGACGTAGGTGGCGCCGCAGATGTCCAGGGCGGCGGACTCGGAGGCGACGACCCAGCCGCGCTCCAGCCGTCCCAGCACCAGCGGGCGGATGCCCTGCGGGTCACGGGCCGCGTACAGGGTGTGCTCGTCCATGAAGACCAGCGAGAAGGCGCCCTTGACCTCGGGGAGCACCTTGGCGGCGGACTCCTCGATGGTGAGGGGCTTGCCGTCGTCGTCGACCTGGCCCGCCAGCAGGGCGGTGACCAGGTCGGTGTCGTTGGTGGCGGCGACCTGGGTGGCCCGGCCGTCCTGCTTGGGCAGGGCGGCGACCATCTCGGCGAGCTGGGCGGTGTTCACCAGGTTGCCGTTGTGGCCGAGGGCCAGGGAGCCGCGCGGGGTGGCGCGGAAGGTGGGCTGCGCGTTCTCCCACACGGAGGCGCCCGTGGTCGAGTAGCGGGCGTGTCCTACGGCGATGTGGCCCTGGAGGGCGCCGAGGGAGGTCTCGTCGAAGACCTGGGAGACCAGTCCCATGTCCTTGAAGACGAGGATCTGGGAGCCGTTGCTGACCGCGATCCCCGCGGATTCCTGGCCCCGATGCTGGAGGGCGTAGAGCCCGAAGTACGTGAGCTTTGCGACCTCTTCGCCCGGAGCCCAGACACCGAAGACGCCACATGCGTCCTGGGGGCCCTTCTCGCCGGGAAGCAGATCGTGATTGAGTCGACCGTCACCACGTGGCACGGCACCGAGTGTAGGCGAGATCGACCACTGGTCCGAATTGGGGAGCCGCTCCGTAAGGCGAATCACTTACCCGCCGGTTCGCGAACGGGCCGGTACCGGGGCCTTCGGGGCACCGGGGGCGGGTGGGAGCGGCGCGCCACCGGTCGGCGCGCGCCTTTCCGTGACGGCCCTCACCGGAAGGCGTGGGCGGCGGTGACGGCCTTGGCCTCTCCTCCGTCGGGGGCCTCCAGCGTCAGGGTGTGGCCGCTGATCCGGTACCGCAGCGGGGGGCGCTCAGCCCATCAGCGGCAGCAGGTCCGTGAGGTCGGCGCGGTCGCCGCTGGCGGTCACGGCGGCGGCGCCGACCCGGTCCGCCCAGTCGGCGCGGCCGGTGGCGAGCCGGACCCAGGTCAGCGGATCGGTCTCGACCACGTTCGGCGGGGTGCCCCGGGTGTGCCGGGGGCCCTCGCCGCACTGCACCACCGCGTACGGGGGCACCCGCACCTCCACCGAGCCGCCCGGGGCGCGCACCGCGAGGACGTCCGCGAGGAAGCGGGTGGTGATCGCCAGCGCCCGGCCGTCGACCGGGACGTCCAGCCCGGTCGCGTCGTTGAGGTCGTCGGTGTGGACGACCAGTTCCACCACCCGGGTCACCAGGAAGTCGGAGAGGGTCATCGCCCCGGCGACGGTCCACACGATCCGGTCGTCGGGGGCCCCGGCGAGGGCCTCCCCGACCCGGTCGGCGCGGGCGAAGGGCTCCTCGCCGTCCCGGCCGTCGGCGGCGGCCCGGGTGGTCTCGTCGACCGGTCCGGCGGCGGCGAACGAGGCCGCCGCGTAGGCGTCGAGGGTGAGTTCCCGGCGGGCGGGCGCGGGCACCTCCAGGACGCGCTGGAGGTAGCCGACGGCGAGCGAGAGGTGCGCGACGAGTTCCCGGACCGTCCAGTCCCCGAGCCGGGTGGGGGCGGCCAGCGCCTCGGGGGCGAGCCCCCGGGTGGCCTCCCGGACGTGGCGGTACTGGGTGAGCAGGGCGGACCGGCTCCGCGCGGGGTCGAAGGAACGGACGCGTCGGGCGGCGGGAGGCATGAACCGACCCTACGCCCCGACGAGTTCCGTTCCCGTCACTTCCCGTCACTTCCCGCCGGGGACGGACTCCTCCGGCGCCGGGACTCCGTCGGGAACGGGCTCGCCCGGAACCCGCTCGTCGGGGACGGCTCCGTCGGGGACGGCTCCGTCGGGGACGGCTCCGTCGGGGACGGTGAACGACTCCCCGTTCGCCGGGAGGCCGACGCCGCGCCAGCGGAACGGCAGCCCCCGGGCGGTGTCCGGGTCGGGGCCGTCCATCAGCTGGAAGTGGAGGTGCGGTTCGGTGGAGTTGCCGGAGTTCCCGCAGGCCGCGAGGGTCTGGCCGGAGCGGACGCGGTCGCCCTCGCGGACCGTCGGCGAGCCCCGGAGCAGATGGCAGTACAGCGCGTGGACGCCGTCGCCGAGGTCGAGGACGAGGTGGTTGCCGAGGACCCGGCGGGACCCGGCCACCGACCGGACCGCTCCCTCGATCAGCAGCAGATAGCCGAGCATCGGCGGCGAGGAGCGGGTCAGATGGTCGCGCTGGCCGTCCGAGACGCGCACCACCGTCGCGTCCGCGACCGCCAGCAGCGGCGCCCCGTGCGCCGGGTGGGCCTCGGGACGCCGCACCAGGGGCCAGAACCAGGCGAAGGGCGGCCGGACCGGACCGGTGGGGCGGCCCGCCACCCGGCGCGGCTCCGGATCGGCGACCACGTCGATCGCGTACGTCTGGGCGTAGGCGTGGGTGCCGTGGCTGGGGACCTTGTCGGCCGGGCTGTTGAACGCGGTCCAGCGGCCGGTGACCGGCGGGTCCACCTCGACCGGGTCGGGGAGGACGGGCGCCCCCCGCTCCGGGCGGGTCAGCCGCAGCAGCCCCAGCACGCAGACCGTGGCCACGCCCTGCGCCAGCCACAGCAGCGGGAACAGCCCCTGGGACAGGGGCGCGTACAGCTGACCGGCGACGATCAGGGCGGCCAGGGTCAGCCACAGGACGCGGTAGGCGATGCCCAGGCCCTTGTGCAGGGCGTCACGGGTGCGGCGGGCGCCCGGGGCACTCGGAGTGCTGACGGTGCCCGCTGCGGGGCTGGAGGGGCCTGTGGGGCTGTTGGTGGAACTAGCGGGTCTGATGGGGTCAGTGGGGCTGGTGGGGTTATCAGGCATCACGGCACCGGTCGTTCGGTTTCAGGGGGTACGGAGGGTTACGTCATCCCATCACCGGCCGGTGCGGAGGCGGCGGGCGGGGCCCGGACGACGGACCGGCCCCCCGCCCGGCGGATGCCGGGGCGGGGGGCCGGGGAGTACCGGGCGGCCGGGGCCGTCAGGCGAGCAGCGCCGGGATGGTGCCCTCGTGGGCGGTGCGCAGTTCGGCGAGGGGGAGCGTGAACTCGCCCTGCACCTCGACCGCGTCGCCGTCCACCACGCCGATGCGGGTGGCGGGCAGCCCGCGCGCGCCGCACATGTCGGTGAAGCGCAGCTCCTCCGAGCGCGGCACGGAGACGACCGCGCGCCCCGTGGACTCGGAGAACAGGAAGGTGAAGGCGTCCAGGCCGTCGGGGACGACCAGCCGGGCGCCGTGCCCGCCGCGCAGGCAGGACTCGGTGACCGCCTGGACCAGGCCGCCGTCCGAGAGGTCGTGCGCGGCGTCGACCATGCCGTCGCGGGAGGCCGAGATCAGGATGTCGGCGAGCAGCCGCTCCCGCTCCAGGTCCACCTTCGGGGGCAGTCCGCCGAGGTGGTCGTGGACGACCTGGGACCAGGCCGAGCCGCCGAACTCCTCGTGGGTGTCTCCGAGGAGGTACAGCAGCTGGCCCTCCTCGGCGAAGCCGACCGGGGTGCGCCGGGTGACGTCGTCGATGACGCCGAGCACCGCGACGACCGGGGTCGGGTGGATCGCGGTCTCGCCGGTCTGGTTGTACAGCGAGACGTTGCCGCCGGTGACGGGGGTGCCGAGCACCTGGCAGGCGTCGGCGAGGCCCCGGGTGGCCTCCGCGAACTGCCACATGACCGCCGGGTCCTCGGGGGAGCCGAAGTTCAGGCAGTTGGAGACCGCGAGGGGCTTGGCGCCGCTGGTGGCGACGTTGCGGTACGCCTCCGCGAGGGCCAGCTGGGCGCCCGCGTACGGGTCCAGCTTGGCGTAGCGGCCGTTGCCGTCGGTGGCGACCGCGACCCCGAGGTCGGTGTCCTCGTCGATCCGGATCATGCCGGAGTCCTCGGGCTGGGCGAGGACCGTGTTGCCCTGCACGAACCGGTCGTACTGGTCGGTGATCCACGCCTTGGACGCCTGGTTGGGGGAGGCGACGAGCTTCAGGACCTGGTCCCGCAGCTGGGCGGCGTCCACCGGGCGGGGCAGCGCGTTGGCGTCGTCGGCCTGGAGGGCGTCCTGCCACGCGGGGCGCGCGTAGGGGCGCTCGTAGACGGGGCCCTCGTGGGCGACGGTGCGCGGCGGCACGTCCACGATCTGCTCGCCGTGCCAGAAGATCTCCAGCCGGTCGCCCTCGGTGACCTCACCGATGACGGTGGCGATGACGTCCCACTTCTCGCAGATCTCCAGGAAGCGGGCGACCTTGGCGGGCTCCACGACCGCGCACATGCGCTCCTGCGACTCGCTCATGAGGATCTCCTCGGGCGAGAGCGTCGCGTCGCGCAGCGGGACCGTCTCCAGGTCCACCCGCATGCCGCCGGAACCGGCGCTGGCCAGTTCGCTGGTGGCGCAGGACAGGCCCGCGCCGCCGAGGTCCTGGATGCCGTGGACCAGCTTCTCGGCGAAGATCTCCAGGGTGCACTCGATGAGCAGCTTCTCCTGGAACGGGTCGCCGACCTGGACGGCGGGCCGCTTGGCGGGGCCCGTCGACTCGAAGGTCTCGGAGGCCAGCACGGAGACCCCGCCGATGCCGTCGCCACCGGTGCGGGCCCCGTAGAGGATGACCTTGTTGCCGGTGCCGGACGCCTTGGCGAGGTGGATGTCCTCGTGCTTCATCACGCCCACGCAGAGGGCGTTGACCAGCGGGTTGCCCTGGTAGCAGGCGTCGAAGACGACCTCGCCGCCGATGTTCGGCAGGCCCAGGCAGTTGCCGTAGCCGCCGACGCCCGAGACCACGCCCGGCAGGACGCGCTTGGTGTCGGGGTGGTCGGCCGCGCCGAACCGCAGCGGGTCCATGACGGCGACCGGGCGGGCGCCCATGGCGAGGATGTCGCGGACGATGCCGCCGACGCCGGTGGCCGCGCCCTGGTAGGGCTCGATGTACGAGGGGTGGTTGTGCGACTCGACCTTGAAGGTCACCGCGTACCCCTGGCCGACGTCGACGACGCCCGCGTTCTCGCCGATGCCGACGAGCAGGGCGTCGTTCTCCGGCGCCTTCTCGCTGAACTGCCGCAGATGGACCTTGCTGCTCTTGTACGAACAGTGCTCGGACCACATGACCGAGTACATGGCGAGTTCGGCGCCGGTCGGGCGGCGGCCGAGGATCTCGCGGATGCGGTCGTACTCGTCGCCCTTGAGCCCGAGTTCCCGCCAGGGCTGCTCGGCCTCGGGGGTGGCGGTGGCGTGCTTGACCGTGTCCAGCGTCATGCCACGGCTCCCTTCCGCACGAGGTTGTTCAGGATGGAGGTGAAGAAGCCGAGGCCGTCGGTGCGGCCGGTGCCGACCAGGCCCTCCACGGCGTGCTCGGGGTGCGGCATCAGCCCGACGACGTTGCCCGCCGCGTTGGTGACGCCCGCGATGTCCCGCAGCGAGCCGTTGGGGTTGACGTCCAGGTAGCGGAAGGCGACCCGGCCCTCGGCCTCCAGCTCGTCCAGGGTCCGCTCGTCGGCCACGTAGCGGCCGTCGATGTTCTTGAGCGGGACGGAGATCTCCTGGCCGGCCGTGTAGTCGGCGGTCCAGGCGGTGTCCGTGGTCTCGACCCGGAGCTTCTGGTCGCGGCAGATGAAGTGCAGGTGGTTGTTGCGGAGCATCGCGCCGGGCAGCAGGTGCGTCTCGGTCAGCACCTGGAATCCGTTGCAGATTCCGAGGACCGGCATTCCCGCCTTCGCCTCCGCGATGACCGTCTCCATCACGGGCGAGAAGCGGGAGATCGCCCCGGCGCGCAGATAGTCGCCGTAGGAGAATCCGCCGGGCAGCACCACGGCGTCGACCTGCTTCAGGTCCTTGTCCCGGTGCCAGAGCGGAACGGCCTCGGCGCCCGCGACGCGGATCGCCCGCTGGGTGTCGCGGTCGTCCAGCGTGCCCGGGAAAGTGACGACACCGATACGAGCGGTCACTTCGCTCCGGCCTTTCCGGCGACGACGCCCTCGGCGGTCTCGTCGACCCGGACCACGAAGTCCTCGATCACGGTGTTGGCGAGGAACGTCTCGGCCATCTCGTGAATACGGGCGAGGGCGGCTTCGTCGACCGGCCCTTCGACCTCGAGTTCGAAACGCTTTCCCTGACGTACGTCGGCGATGCCGTCGAAGCCCAGGCGCGGCAGCGCGCGCTGCACGGCCTGCCCCTGGGGGTCGAGGATCTCCGGCTTGAGCATGACGTCGACTACGACGCGTGCCACTGGCACTCCCGAGTGTGTGGTGCTGAGCAGGTCGCTTCAGACTACCCGTACGAAATTTCTACCCGCGTAGATTCGTAGGTACCTACGTGACGCCCCTCACCCGCCCTTGATCACGCGCGGGACCTTCACCGAAAATCCCGGAAAAGACCCGTGCCCGCAATAGATACGACACGTACCGGACACGCTCAACGCAATAAAGGGTCTTCCCCATTCAATGCCCAGCCCTGTACAAAGGAAATGGCAATACCGATACTTTGCCTCAAGCAGCCGGACAGACGGCATCGCCGCACCTCAACGCGGTGAGGTCGCACGAAGGGACCGATATTCGTGGCGCAGCGTGTCGTAGTCACTCTCCATGACGACATCGACGGCGGGGAAGCGGCGGAAACGATCGTCTTCGGGCTGGACGGGAAGTCGTACGAGATCGATCTCAACCAGGCCAATGCGCGGAGGCTGCGGAAGGCCCTGGCGCCGTACGTGCACGCGGGGCGCAAGGCCCGCGCCGGGGACCGGCCCGCCCCCAAGGCGTTCCGGCACACCACGTTGACGGCCGACCCGGCGGCGGTGCGGGCCTGGGCCCGCTCGCACCGGATGGACGTGCCGCCCCGGGGTCGCATCCCCAAGCGGGTCTACGAGGCGTTCGAGGCGGCCAACTAGGCCCTCCCCCCGGGCGCGCCGGACAGCGCGGGACGTCGGCCACCGCCGTCGCCCACCGCCCCGGCCACCCTCGTCAACTGGCCTTTCACGGGCGGGCGTCCCCTTCGGACGCCCGCCCGTCGCCCGTTCCGGCGCGCGTCGGCCGCCCGTCCGTCGTCCCTTCGGGGCACGTTCGCCGCGTCGCCCGCCGCCCGCCCGTCACGCCGTCCGCCGCGGTGGTCCGGCACCCCCGGCGGACCGCGCGGGGCCCGGCCGGGGCCGGGCTCCGGACCGGACGCGGAACCCGACTTGCGCCGCACCCCCCGTGATCCGTTAGAGTTTGGGCACGCCAACGGGGCGGGGCACAAAAGCCCAGCTCAAAGGCCGTGCGGGTGTAGTTCAGTAGTAGAACATCCCCCTTCCAGGGGGAAGGCGCAGTGTGCGATTCCTGTCACCCGCTCCGCATCTCTTACCGACCACGTCAGTGGATCAGGTAGGGTGGTGCTCGCGCCGATCGGTGAGAGCCGGTCGGATTGCTTTGCGGACGTAGCTCAGTTGGTAGAGCGCAACCTTGCCAAGGTTGAGGTCGCGAGTTCGAGCCTCGTCGTCCGCTCCACGGTGGAAACACCGGAAAAACCCCAGTCATCGACTGGGGTTTTTCGCGTGACAGGGGCCTTTCACCCCTCCCCCGCCCTCCCCGGCTCCGGCCTTCTCCCCCCTCCCCTGACATTTGTCATGGACGGTGATGACACCCCGCATCGCTTTCCCCGGCCGGCGGCGGGGAGGATCTGACCATGACTACCGAAGTGACCGAAGAACGCGTGATCGACGTCACCGATCTGCGTCGCGTTTACGGGGGCGGTCCCTCCGGGCGCGACAAGGGCCGGACGGGCGGTGCCTCCGCCGGGGCCGGACGGGGCGCCAAGGGCAAGCAGGCCCCCAAGACCTTCGAGGCCGTGCGCGGCGTCACCTTCTCCGTCGGGCGCGGCGAACTCTTCGCCCTGCTCGGCACCAACGGGGCCGGGAAGACCTCCACCCTCGAACTGCTGGAGGGCCTCGCGCCCCCCGCCTCCGGACGGGTCCGGGTCCTCGGCCGCGACCCCTACAAGGAGCGCGCCGCCATCCGCCCCCGGATCGGGGTCATGCTCCAGGAGGGCGGCTTCCCCTCCGAACTGAGCGTGCACGAGACCATCCGGATGTGGGCCGGGTGCACCACCGGCGCCCGCCCCACCGACGAGGCCCTCGACATCGTCGGACTGCTGGGCCGCCGGGCCGTCCGCGTCAAGCAGCTCTCCGGCGGCGAGCGCCGTCGTCTGGACCTGGCGCTCGCGCTGGTCGGACGGCCCGAGGTGCTGTTCCTCGACGAACCCACCACCGGTCTGGACGCCGAGGGCCGCCGGGACACCTGGGAACTCGTCCGCGAACTGCGCGACAACGGCACCACCGTGCTGCTGACCACCCACTACCTGGAGGAGGCGCAGGACCTCGCGGACCGGCTCGCCATCCTCCACCAGGGCCGCATCGCCGCCGAGGGCACCGTCACCGACGTCGTGGCCTCCCAGCCCTCGATCATCTCCTTCCAGCTGCCCGAGGGCTACCACGTCGGCGACCTGCCGCCGCTGGCCGCGCTCGGCGTCACCGGACACGAGCTCACCGGCCCGGTCCTGCGGCTGCGCACCCATGAACTCCAGCGCTCCGCCACCGCCCTGCTGGTCTGGGCCGAGCAGCGGGGACTGGCCCTGCGCGGGCTCGACGTCCGCTCCGCCTCGCTGGAGGAGGCGTTCCTGCGGATCGCCCGCGAGGCCGAGGACCAGGACGGCGCCGCCTCCCCCGTCAACGGAACCCCCCAGGTGAAGGAGCCCGTGCTGTGAGCACCGCCGCACCCCGTCCCGCCGGTCCGGCGGACCGCGCCACCCCGCACGACGCCCCCCGGGCCACCACCACCGCCGTCGACCGGCTGGTCTCCCTCACCCGCGCCGAGGTGAGCCTGCTGCTGCGCAGCAAGGGCACCCTGTTCGCGGCGGTCTTCGTCCCGCTGGTCCTCCCGTTCAGCTTCCGCTCCGTGACCAAGGACATGGACCTGGAGGGCACCGGGCTCTCCATCGGCACCATCCTGATGCCCTCCGCCGTCGGCTTCTCCCTGCTGTTCGCGGTGTACATGGCGTTCACCGGCATCCTCGTCGCCCGCCGCGAGGAACTCGTGCTGAAGCGGCTGCGCGTCGGCGAGCTGCGGGACGCCGAGATCCTCGGCGGCACGGCGCTGCCCTCGGTCTGCGTGGCGCTCATCCAGTGCGCGGTGCTCGTCGCCGGATCGGTGGCGCTGCTGGACGTGGGCGTCCCGAAGGCCGTCCACCTCTCGCTGCTCGGGCTGGTGCTCGGGTTGGTGATGTGCGCGGCGCTCGCCGCCGTCACCGCCGCCTTCAGCCGCACCCTGGAGAACTCCCAGGTCGCGGTGATGCCGCTGATGCTGGTCTCGATGTTCGGCTCCGGCATCACCGTCCCGCTGGAGATGCTCCCCGACGAGGCCGCCCGGATCTGCGAACTGCTGCCGCTGACCGGGGTGATCTCCCTGGTGCGCGGCGGCTGGACCGGCACCATGTCCGGGACCGAGACGCTGACCGCCGTGGTCACGGCCGTGGTCTGGACGGGCCTGTCGGTGTTCGCCGTACGCCGCTGGTTCCGCTGGGAGCCCCGGCGCTGAACCGGGGGCCGCGTCCGGGGGACACCATCCGTCCCCCGGGCGCGGCCGCCATCCCGCCGTCGCGGGGCACGAGGAGGAGGACGGTGTGAGCACGGTGAGCGGAGTGATGCGCAAACCGGACGCCTGGTGGCACGGGAAGACCACCAGCGCCAAGGTCGAGTCGTACACCCGGGGGTCCTTCCATCTGCTCGCGGTGGTCGAGATCACGGCCATCGGGGTACTGCCCCTGATCACCGTGCCGCTGCCGCGCGCCCTCGTGGTGACGGTCCTGGCACTGGTCCACGCCGCGCTCTGCTCGCTCACCGTCGCCCGGTCCCTGGACTGGGTCTGCGGCACCCGGGGCAGACCCTCCGGGGTCCTCGCGCTGCTCGCGGCGAGCACCGTCGTCGTCGCCGTGGTGGGCGCGCTCCTCCTGCTGTGGGGAGTGGACCCGGCGAGCCCCGGCCGGGACGACGAGAACATGCTCTCCGCCGTCGGCACCTTCTACCTCGCCGTCTTCTCCTTCGGCGTCGGCGGCATCAGCCTGGGGCTGCGGGGCAACCGGCGGATCGTCGCCACGGTCTGCGGCGGCGGGCTGCTGTCCGCCGTCGGACTGCTCGCCCTCGGTTTCCCGCCGCTGGCCGCACCGGTCATCGCCGTGTGCGTGATGTTCTTCGGCGGGCTGCTGGCGCTGACCGCCGCGTTCTCCGTCTGGCTGCTGACCGTCGTCATCGAGCTGGACACGGCCCGCGAGACCCGCACCCGGCTCGCCGTCGCCGAGGAGCGCCTGCGCTTCGGCCGGGACCTGCACGACGTGCTCGGCCGCAACCTCGCCGTCATCGCCCTCAAGAGCGAACTCGCCGTCCAGCTGGCCCGCCGGGAGCGGCCCGAGGCGGTGGAGCAGATGATCGAGGTGCAGCGGATCGCCCAGGAGTCCCAGCGGGAGGTGCGGGAGGTCGTCCGGGGCTACCGCGAGGCCGATCTGGCGGCCGAACTCGCCGGGGCGCAGGGCGTCCTCACCGCCGCCGGAATCGCCTGCTCGGTGACCGGCACCGCCGCCGGACTGCCCGCCCGGACCCAGTCGGTGCTCGGCTGGGTGGTCCGCGAGGCCACCACCAACGTGCTGCGGCACGGCGACGCGGAACGGTGCTCCATCGCCCTGGCCCGGGCGGGCTGGACGGTGACCCTGACCGTGGAGAGCGACGGGGCCGCCCCGGCCGACGGCACCGCCCCGAGCCGCGGCGGCACCGGGCTCGCGGGGCTGCGGGAACGGCTGACCCGGGTCGGCGGCACCCTGGAGGCCGGGTTCGCCGACCGTCCCTCGGGCCGGGTGTTCCGGGTCGTCGCCCGCGTCCCGGCCACGGCGGACACCACGGCCACCGTCGGCACCCCGGGTGCGCAGGCGCCGTCGGGTGCGCAGGCGTCCTCGGGTGCGTCGGGTGCGTCGGGTGCGTCGGGTGCGCCGGGTGCGCCGGGTGCGCCGGGTGCGCCGGGTGCGTCGGGTGCGTCGGGTGCGTCGGGTGCGTCGGGTGCGTCGGGTGCGTCGGGTGCGTCGGGTGCGTCGGGTGCGTCGGGTGCGTCGGGTGCGTCGGGTGACGATAGCCGCGCGGGGAACGGGACGGACGGCGTGGTGGGCGGGACCGTCGGGGTCGATGGCACGGACGGGACCGATGGCGCGGGCAGGGCGGACGAGGACGGGGAGTCACCGCCGGGGGACGGGCGGGGCGGACCGGCGGACCGAACAGACGGAACGGACCGAACGGACCGAACGGACGACGGGAGCGTGACGACCGGATGAGCGCTGAGCACGGCGGACCCAGCGGCGGGAGCGGGCCCGGTGGAATGGGGCCCGGTGGAGCGGAGGCAGCCGGCGGTCCGGGCGGGCCCGGGGTGCGGGTGCTGCTCGCCGACGACGAGCACCTGATCCGGGGCGCGCTGGCGGCCCTCCTCTCCCTGGAGTGCGACCTCCACGTCGTCGCGGAGGCCGCGTCCGGACCGGAGGCACTGGCGATGGCCCGCGCCCACCGCCCCGACGTCGCCGTCCTCGACCTCCAGATGCCCGGCGCCGACGGTGTGAGCGTGGCCACATCGCTCCGCGTCGAACTCCCCGACTGCCGGGTGCTGATCGTCACCAGCCACGGCCGCCCCGGCCACCTCAAGCGGGCGCTGGCGGCCGGTGTGCGGGGATTCGTCCCGAAGACCGTGAGCGCCCAGCGGCTCGCCGAGATCATCCGGACCGTGCACCGGGGAAACCGCTACGTCGACCCCGAGTTGGCGGCCGACGCGATCTCCGCCGGGGACTCCCCGCTGACCGCCCGGGAAGCCGAGGTGCTGGAACTCGCCGCCGACGGGGCGCCCGTCACGGAGATCGCGGAGCGCGCCGCACTCTCCCCCGGGACGGTCCGCAACTACCTCTCGTCGGCCGTCACCAAGCTGGGAGCGGAGAACCGGCACACAGCGGTGCGGCTCGCGCGGGAGCGCGGTTGGGTATAGTGGGGCCCGCCCCTCGGGGCACCGGCGGACGTAGCTCAGTTGGTAGAGCGCAACCTTGCCAAGGTTGAGGTCGCGAGTTCGAGCCTCGTCGTCCGCTCAGTGGGAACAAGCGTGGGCCCCGGTCGTTTCGACGACCGGGGCCTTCGTGTTTCCCGCCCCGCTCCGGCTTCCGCCCGAGCACCGGCCCACCCCTCCGGGGGAGACGGGCCGGTGCTCGGACCACCGGGAACGCGCCGGGAACGGGCCGGAAGGGGTGCGGGGCCGGGGCTCACTCCCAGGTGGTGCCCGTCAGCCGCTCGTACGCCTCCAGGTACTTCGCCCGGGTCGCCGCCACGACGTCCTCGGGCAGCGGGGGCGGCGGCAGCTCGGCGGCCCGCTCCCAGCCGGACGCGGGGGACGTCAGCCAGTCGCGGACGAACTGCTTGTCGAAGGACGGCTGGGCGCGGCCCGGCCGCCAGGACTCGGCGGGCCAGAACCGCGAGGAGTCCGGGGTGAGCACCTCGTCCGCGAGGGTCAGCGTCTCCCCGTCGAAGCCGAACTCGAACTTGGTGTCCGCGAGGACCAGGCCCCGCTCCCGGGCGATGTCCCGGGCCCGCGCGTAGACGGCGAGGGTGACCTCGCGCAGCTCCCCGGCGGTCTCCGCGCCGACCTGGCGGGCCACCTCCTCGAAGCTGACGTTCTCGTCGTGCTCCCCGACCTCCGCCTTGGTCGCCGGGGTGAACAGCGGCTCGGCCAGCTCGGAGCCGTCCGTCAGCCCCTCCGGCAGCGGCAGCCCGCAGACCGTGCGGGAGCGCTCGTACTCGACCAGGCCGGAGCCGGTCAGATAGCCCCGGGCCACGCACTCCACCGGGACCATCCGCAGCGACTTGCAGACCAGGGTGCGGCCCTCCCAGTCGGCGGGGGCGCCCTTCGGCGGCTCGGTGCTCAGCACGTGGTTGGGGGCGAGGTCGGCGAGCCGCTCGAACCACCACAGGGACAGCCGGGTCAGCACCCGGCCCTTGTCGGGGATCTCGGTGGGCAGCACCCAGTCGTAGGCCGAGATCCGGTCACTGGCGACCATCACCAGGTCGCCCGCCTCGTCGCGGTACAGGTCCCGCACCTTGCCGGTGTGCAGGTGCACCAGCCCCGGAACCTGTAGTGGTTCGGGCTTTTCGACGAATCCGGACACGGTGCCTCCCCGTGGTTCTGTACGAGTGCCGCCGTGATTGTCCCGCACGGGGGCACCCGACCGCGAAACGGGGGCGGTCGGTGGTGGCCGGGGGCGTCGCGTGACCCGTGGGGCACACGTTGTCCGTGGGTCAGTCGCGTTTGCAGATGCGGTCCAGGAGGTTGGCGGTGGCCCGCTGGACGCGGGGGTCCACATGGCCGGGGCGGTCCAGCGCGGGCGACCAGGCGAACGTCCCCGAGGCGAAGACCAGCGCCCCGGACGGCGCCCGGTACAGGGAGGTCTCCTGGTGGCGCCGTCCGCCCTCGGTGTCCCGGTACGGGGAGTGCGCCAGCAGGATGCGCTCCTGGTGGTCGGGGAGCGGGGCGCGCGGGAAGTAGCGGTCCGCCTCGCCCGCGACCAGTCCGGGCAGTTCGTCGCCCTCGTGCGCGCCGGTCGCCTCCCACAGCCAGTGCCCCGCGTTGCGGACGATCATCGGACGGGGTTCGGGGACCCGGCCCGCGTACTGGATGCCGAGGAGCTGCTGTTCCGGGCGGCCCTCCTCGCGCCAGAGCGCGGACCGGCCGGGGCCCCGGCGCTTGCGGCAGGCCAGCAGCCGGTCCGGGGTGCCGGACGCGGAGGGACTCAGCTCGACCTGCCAGTACATGCTGTTGGCGGAGAGGAACACCAGCGAGGTGCCCTGGTCACGGGCCGTCTCGGCGGTGCGCCGCATGTTCGCCGACCAGTACTCGTCGTGCCCCGGGAACACCAGGCCCCGGTAGCGGGTCGGGTCCACCCGGCCCGCGTGCAGATCGGTGGCGTCCGCGTACGCCAGGTCGTAGCCGTAGCGCTCCGCCCAGCGGATGAAGTCGTAGGCGTGGCCCACGTGCAGCGGCAGCCCCGCGCCCGCGTACGGCCGGTCGAAGGAGACGGTCGTCGCGGCGTCCTCCTCGCCGAGCAGCCGTCCCTCGCCGTCCCATGCGTGGTAGAGGCTGGCGCCGGTGCGGCCGTCCTCCGGGTAGAGGTTGTACGCCTGCCAGGTGATGTCCGGCAGCAGCAGGAGGAGGTCGGCGGGGCGGTCGTCGCGGACCGTGAAGGGGATGTGCGAGCGGTACCCGTCCAGGGTGGTCAGCACCGCCACGTACGCGCCGGGGTTCCAGTACGAGGGCACCTGGAGCCGCCAGGACAGCCACCAGTGGTGACAGGAGACCGTGCGGTCGGCGGTCAGGGGCGCGGGCTGGACGATGCCCGACAGCCGGGGGCTCGTGGTGATCTTCGAGGCGCCGTCGCCCGCGTAGTGGCCGATGCGGTAGACGTCCACCCCGAACTGCTGCGGCGGGTTCACCGTGATGTGGAAGTCGAGGGCCCCGCCCGGGGCGACCGCGGCGGTCGACGCGAACCCCTTGATCTGACGGTCCACGTCGTTGGCCGTCCGCAGCCCCGAGGGCAGATGGGGACGGGCGGCGGAGGCCAGGGCCGCCCGCACCGCGTCGGGGTCGTCCGGGTGCGGGCGGGGGCGGGCGCTGTCCGACGGGGTGTCCACGTACCAGGGGACGACCTGGCCCGTGTCGCCGAAGTAGTTCTCGCTGCCGCGCAGCCAGGGCAACGGGCCCATGCCGAAGGGGTCGTTGACCGCGTGGGCCAGGGCGCCGGACTCCCAGCGCCGGATGGGCCCCGGTTTTCCGCGCGGGGTCTGTTCCTCTTCGTACGGCGCCATGCGGTCCCCTCCCTGAGTCCCCCGGGCCCGGCCCTCCACCCGGGCTGCTGTGCCGGCGGGCGGGACCAGCACATCACATAACGCACGCGTTCCGTCACCGTTCGTCGTTATTTGACGGTGTTCCGAGCGGCCGGAGCGGGGACACGGCCCGTACGGGGGAAGGCCCGTGGCCTCCGACGGCCGCTCGTCCGTCGCTCAGGCGTTCACCCGGGGCGGCCCTCTGGCCTTCACCCCGGGCGGCCCTCTCCGGCCCCGTCGGATCCGGGGCGGTTCCGGGGCGCTCCGGCGGGTTCGGGACGGGGCGCCGTCGGGCCGGAGGCGGGGACGTAGGCCGGGTCAGACGAGGCGCAGGGGCTTGTCGGTGCGTACGTTGCGGTCGGTGAGCCAGTGGCGCAGCGGGGTCGCGTCGCCCCGGTCCACCAGGGCGCGGACCCGGGACTGGAGGTCGGCCACCCGCTCGCCGCCGAGGAGCAGCGAGGGGCCGTCCAGCCAGTCGAGTCCGGGGGCCGCGCCCGCGGTGTCCACCGCCGCGCAGCACACCGTGGCGAGGACGTGTTCGGCGAGCAGGTCCCTTCCGCTGCGCGGGGGTTGGAGCGGGAAGAGGGGGGACATGCCCTCGTTCCACAGCACCTCGTCGGCGGACCGTCCGCCGGACGCGGCCGTCTCCCCGCCGGTTCCGGTGCCGCCGGCGGTTCCGGTACCGGCGGCGCCCTTGGCTCCGGCGGCGGGGCCGGTGCCCGTGCCGTCGGGCGGGGCGTCCTCCTCGCGGGCCAGGCGGGCGGTGAGCGCGGCGGCCAGTTCCCCGGCCTGGGGGGTGCCACGGCCCTCGTCGTCGAGGGCCTCGTCGTCCGGGTCCTCGTCGTCCAAGCGCTCGGCGTCCAGGGCTTCGTCGTCCAAGGGCTCGTCGTCCAGGGCCGGGGCCGGGTTCGCGTCGGGGTACCGATCGGCGTCGGAGTACTGATCGGCGCTGGCGTACGGGTCCGGGGTCGGACTCGGGTCGGCGGTCGGTCGCGGGGCCGGGCTCGGGCTCGGGTCGGCGGTCGGTCGCGGGGCCGGGGTCGGGTCCGGGTCGGCGGTCGGTCGCGGGGGCCGTTCAGCGGCGGGACGCTGGGCCGGTTCGGCGGCGGGGTCCGGTACGGGTTCCGGTCGTGGTTCCGGGGGGAGGGCCCCCGGGTCGGCTATCCGTGCCGGGGGCTCCGCGAGCGGGGACGGCGTCGCGGACGGAAACGGCGACGCGGACGGGGCGTCGGACCGCCGGGCAGAGGACGGGGAAGAAGACGGGGACGGCTGGGGCGGCGGGGGCGGGGTCCGGGTGGGTTCCCCGGTGGTGAGGTGGTCGAGGACCCGGGCGAGGGTGGGGCCCTCGGGGCCGGGGCGGGCGCCCGCCCCGTCGAGGACCGACTGCAACCGGGCCGCCTCGGTGCGCCAGGTGCGGTCCACGACCTCTTCCGGATACGCCTGCCAGTCCACCGGGGCCCAGTCGCGTCCCGTCTCGGCGGGCCCGCCGTGGAACAGCCGCGCGGCGAGCAGCGAGGCCGCCTCGTCGACCGCGCCCGGTTCCTCCAGCAGATCGCACGCGGGCCGTTCGCCCAGCCGGGCCGTGAAGCCCTCGGCGAGCCGGTCGCGGCGGGACAGTTCGGTCAGCGCGGCGACCACTCCGGCGTCGAGCCGGGAGGGCCAGCGGCCGATCCGCCAGGCGGGCAGCGCGACCCTGGTCAGCAGCCGGTCCCAGCCCGCGTAGGCGAGGCCGACCTGTTCCTGTGCGACGATCCGCAGCCCGTAGTCGACGCTCTGCGCCCGCTCGGCCGCCGCGGCGGCGACCCCGCGCTCCATCTCGGTGGCGTGGGTGCGGCAGGACTTCAGCAGCAGTCGCGCGACCCCGCCCGTCACCCAGAGCCCGCACCGGGCGAGCGGGCCCCGGTCCGGGTCCGAGGCCACCGCGACCGCCGCGTCGAGGCCCCGGACGAAACGGCGGGCGGCGGCGATGTCGGGGTGCGCGGACGGACCGGTGCCCGCGACCACGGGGGCGAGGACGGCCCGTAGTTCGGCGACCCGCATCCACCACAGGAACGGCGATCCGATGATCAGTACGGGGGCCTTGCGGGCTCCGCGCTCCCGGGTGGCGGCGGTCGGGTCCTGGACGGTGGTGCGGGAACCGGCGTCACGGGACCCGGCCGTGCCGGACCCGGCCGTGCGGGACTCGGCGGTCCGGGGCTGCTGGGCCCGGTGGGCGCGGTCCTCCAGCCAGCTGTCGCAGTCGGGGGTGAGGGCGATCTCCGAGGGGGCGGGGACGTCGAGCCGGTCCGCCAGCTCCCGCACCAGCCGGTACAGATCGGGGGCGGCGGCCTCGTCGACCGGGACGGTGGGACTCACCGCCGGACGGGACCGGGTCACGACCAGACCGATCCCCGCGGCCACCACCAGGACCGCCACCGCGGTGCCGGTGAGCACCCAGCGCGCCACGTCCCAGCCGCCGCCCCGGGCGAGGTGACCGCTCGCCTGTCCGGCGAACAGCACCACCGCCGCCGCCGCGGGCAGCAGGGCGACGGCCGTGGCACGGCCGCGGACCCGCAGCACGGCGAGGGCCCGGGAGCGCGCGGACAGCGCGCCCGTCTCCACACCCATGTCGGACACGACCGGATCTCACCCCCTACCGTCCGCCGGGCGCGCCGGGGCGCCGACGGACTCCCTTGCCGTTGCTCACTCCCCCACTGTGGCACCGCCCCCGGACATCGCAATGCCGGTGGGCCAAGTGCCGGAACGCATGCGCCGCACCATAGTTGGGGCCCCGGCCGCCGTCAGCCGGATAGACCATCGGTCACTCGATGGAATGGCTTTGGGCAGAGCTAGGGGGCGCATGCGGGCGAGGACACGAACGCATGCGCGAGCGTGAAGCGGATTCCGCGCGCCGTGTTCGCACTACGCCCGCCCTCGCACACCTACCCACGCGCCTGGGCTGAGCACCCTCGTACGGCAGACGACCGGCCCCGGCCGAGGGGCGCGGGACGGGAAGCGGGATGGGCAGCGGGACGGGAACGGCCCCGGGCCGGTGCGCGGGGCGCGTCCGGTCCGGGGCCGTCATGGGGACGTCACGGGCCTCGGGGTGCGACGGGTCGCAGGAGGCGACGGGTCGCAGAAGGGAGGAGGGCGGAGGGCTTGGCGCCCGTCCGGTCAGTGACCGGGGGTCGTCGTCTCCCCCGCCGCGGCCTTCGCCGCGATGTCCGTCCGGTGCTGACCGCCGTCCAGCGTGATCCGGCCGACGGCGGTGTAGGCGCGCTCGCGGGCCTCGGTGAGGTCGGCGCCCGTCGCCGTCACGGACAGGACGCGGCCCCCGGCGCTGAGCACCCGGTCGCCGTCCCGCTTGGTGCCCGCGTGCAGGACGTACGCGTGCGGGGCGTCCCGTTCGGCCACCGCGTCCAGCCCCCCGATGGGGTCGCCGGTGCGCGGGGTGTCCGGGTAGTCGCGCGAGGCCACGACGACGGTGACCGCCGCGTCACCGCTCCAGCGCAGCGGCTCCAGATCGCCCAGGGTGCCCCGGGCGGCGGCGCGCAGCACCCCGGCGAGCGGGGTGCGCAGCCGGGCGAGGACCACCTGGGTCTCGGGGTCGCCGAAGCGGGCGTTGAACTCGATCACCCGCACTCCGCGCGAGGTGATCGCCAGCCCCGCGTACAGCAGTCCGGAGAACGGGGTGCCCCGGCGGCGCAGCTCGTCCACGGTCGGCTGGAGCACGGTCTCCAGGACCTCCTGCACCAGCTTGGGGTCCGCCCACGGCAGCGGCGAGTACGCGCCCATGCCGCCGGTGTTGGGGCCCTCGTCGCCGTCGAGCGCGCGCTTGAAGTCCTGGGCGGGCTGGAGCGGCAGCACGGCGGTGCCGTCGGTGATCGCGAAGAGGGAGACCTCGGGGCCGTCCAGGTACTCCTCGATGACGACGCGCTGGCAGCCGGCGGCGTGCGCCCGCGCGGCCTCCAGGTCGTCGGTGACGACGACGCCCTTGCCGGCCGCCAGTCCGTCGTCCTTGACGACGTACGGGGCGCCGAAGGCGTCCAGCGCCTCGTCGACCTCCTCGGCGTTCGTGCACACGTAGCTGCGGGCGGTGGGGACCCCGGCGGCGGCCATCACGTCCTTGGCGAACGCCTTGGAGCCCTCCAGCTCGGCGGCCTCCCCGGACGGGCCGAAGCAGTCGATCCCGGCGGCGCGGACCGCGTCGGCGACCCCGGCGACCAGGGGGGCCTCGGGGCCGACGACGACCAGGTCGGCCTCCAGCCGGGTGGCGAGGGCGGCCACGGCCGTCCCGTCGAGCGCGTCGACGGAGTGGAGTTCCGCCACCTCGGCGATGCCTGCGTTCCCGGGCGCGCAGTGCAGGGAGGTGACGTCGGGATCGAGGGACATTGAGCGGCACAGGGCGTGTTCGCGGGCGCCGCCGCCGATGACGAGGACCTTCACGCCCGCCAGCCTAACCGCCGCCCCACCACGCCTCGTGCGGGTGTCCGACGCGCGGACGCCACGGGGCTTGGAGGATCGTCCGAAGAGGCCCCCGTGCGGCGGAGGGCTTTCCCTTCGAGGGGCCGCCGTCCGAGAACTCTCCGAAGGGCTTTCCGAAGGGCTTTCCGAAGGACTTCCGGGGGGGCTTCTCCTGGGGGCTTCTCCTGGGGGGTGGTCACTCCCGGCAGCACCCGGACGTTCACCCGCTCACGTGGAGGGGGCCGTCCCGCGCTCAGTGGTCGTCACGCGCGGAAGCCACTGAGCGCGACATCGTGTGTGGGCGCCACGTCATGGACGCGACGCGGCCCGGGCACGGCGCGCGTGGCGGACGTGGCGGACGTGGCGGGCATGGCACACGTGGCAGGTGTCACAAGCGACGTCCGGAGCGGCGGCCAGGTCGCCCGGAGGCCGCAGGGGCGTCACTCGTTGGAGAACTCCTCCAGGACGGTGGCGCCCAGCTCGTTGACGATGAGGTCGTGGCCGGAGAGCGCCGTCTCGTCCAGGTCGGGGTCGTCGTCTTCGGGGACGTCGTCCTCGGGGGCGATCGACGCGACGGGGCGGGGCAGGCGCTGCGGCTGGCCGCCCCCGGAGGGGCCGCCGGACGACGGGGCGGACGGCCCGGGCCGCGCGGCGGGCGGGGCTGCGTGGGACGCCTGGGGCGCCCCGGGGGCGGGAGCGGCCGTCGGGGCGGCGGAGTGGGGGGGTGCGGGTACGGGGCCGCCGTACGCGGGCGGGGCGCTCGGGGGGACGGGGCGTCCGCCGAAGTTCCCGGCGGCGGGCGGCGGGGCGGAGCCGCCCGAGGGGTCGACGATCGCCTCGACCCGCCACTGCACGCCGAACTGTTCGCTCAGGGCCTGCCGCAGCACGTCCTCGCTGCCGCTGCTGGCGAAGTTGTCGCGGGCTCCGGCGTTGACGAACCCGATCTGGAGGGTGGTGCCGTCGAACCCGGCGACCTGGGCATTCTGGCTGAGCAGGATCCAGGTGAAGCGGCGCCGGTTCTTGACGGCCTCCAGGATGTTCGGCCACAGGGACCGGGGGTCGAGCCCCCCGGCGGGCGGGGCTGCGTAGGACGCCTGGGGCGCCGCGGTCGCCGCGGGGGCGGCGGGCGCGGCCGGGGCGGGCCGGGCGGCGGCCTCCGGCGGGGCGGCGGGCCGGTCCTGCGGGGCGGGGCGTCCACCACCGGCCGGCGCGGCGGTGGGCCAGCCGCCCGGGCGGCGGGCGGCGGGCTGGGCCTCGGTCTGCGGGGCGGGGGGCGCGGCCTGGGCCACGGGCTCGGGGGCGGGCGCCGGGGGGGCGGCGGGGACCGGCGGCGCGTAGACGACCTCGGGGCCGGGCTGCGGCGGGGCGTACTGGACGGGTGCGGGCGGCGCGACGGCCGGGGCGGGGGCGACGGCGGGTGCCCCGACAGTAGCGGGGGCGGGGGCCCAGCCGGGGCCGGGGGCCGCCGCGCCGATCCCTCCTGCTCCTCCGGCCCCTCCGCCGACGGTGGCGCCGCGCTCCAGCCGTTCCAGCCGGGCCATGACGGAACGCTCGTCGTCGTAGGCGGCGGGGAGCAGCACCCGGGCGCAGATCAGTTCCAGCTGGAGGCGGGGCGAGGTGGCCCCGCGCATCTCGGTGAGGCCCTCGTTGACGAGGTCGGCGGCGCGGCTCAGCTCGGCGCCGCCGAAGACGCCGGCCTGGGCGGTCATCCGCTCCAGGACGTCGGCGGGGGCGTCGATCAGTCCCTTCTCGGCGGCGTCGGGGACGGCGGCGAGGATGACCAGGTCGCGGAGGCGTTCCAGCAGGTCGGAGACGAAGCGGCGGGGGTCGTTGCCGCCCTCGATGACCCGGTCGACGACCTCGAAGGCGGCGGCGCCGTCACCGGCGGCGAAGGCGTCCACGACGGAGTCGAGCAGCGAGCCGTCGGTGTAGCCGAGGAGCGAGGTGGCCATGGCGTACGTCACGCCGTTCTCGTCGGCACCGGCGAGCAGCTGGTCCATGACGGACATGGAGTCGCGGACGGAACCGGCCCCGGACCGCACCACGAGGGGGAGCACGCCGTCGGCGACGGGCGTCTCCTCGCGGGAGCACACCTCGCCGAGGTAGTCCCGGAGGGTGCCGGGGGGCACCAGCCGGAAGGGGTAGTGATGGGTGCGCGAGCGGATGGTGCCGATGACCTTCTCGGGCTCGGTGGTCGCGAAGATGAACTTGAGGTGCTCCGGGGGCTCCTCGACGACCTTGAGCAGGGCGTTGAAGCCCGCCGGCGTGACCATGTGGGCCTCGTCGATGATGTAGATCTTGTAGCGGCTGCTGGCGGGCCCGAAGAACGCCTTCTCGCGCAGGTCACGGGCGTCGTCCACACCACCGTGGGAGGCCGCGTCGATCTCGATGACGTCGATGGAGCCGGGGCCGCCACGGGCGAGGTCCACACAGGACTGGCAGGTGCCGCAGGGGGTGGGCGTGGGGCCCTGCTCGCAGTTCAGACAGCGGGCGAGGATGCGCGCGCTGGTGGTCTTCCCGCAGCCGCGCGGCCCGCTGAACAGGTACGCGTGGTTGACCCGGTTGTTCCGCAGGGCCTGCTGCAGGGGCGCGGTGACATGCTCCTGCCCAATGACCTCGGCGAACGACTCCGGGCGATAGCGGCGGTACAGCGCGAGAGACGACACGTATACGAGGTTATAGGCGCCCACCGACAACCCGGACCGGAAGCGGTCCCGGAGCGGTCCCCGAGCGGACCCGGAGCGGACCCGGAGCAGGTCGGAAGCGGACCCGGAGCTTCGGACCCGGAGCGGATCGGGAGCGGACTCGGGGCGGGTCGGGAGCCCCCGGACCCCGCCCGGCGGATCGCCTCCACGCACGACAACGCCCCCCACGCACCCGCCAGAGCCGACCTACCCTTGCTGCCTTCCGGCCCTGGGGGAGTTCAGTCAGATAGCGCCACGTGAGGGGCTCCGCACAGAGTACCCGATCCTGGGGCCCACGAACGAGTTCGCGACCACCGCCCGGCGTCATGTAATGTCTGCGACGGAGGATTCGCCTAGTGGCCTAGGGCGCACGCTTGGAAAGCGTGTTGGGGGCAACCCCTCACGAGTTCGAATCTCGTATCCTCCGCCAGTGCCTCACCGGGCACTACGTCGAAAGGCCTCACCTTCGGGTGGGGCCTTTCGCGGTTGTCCTCAGAAGCCGTTGTCCTGGTTTTTGTCCACAGCGTCGGCTTCCTGCGGCCCCCACAGCACCGTCGCGAGCTTCCGCGCGACCTCCTTCAACATCGCGTCGGGCACGTGCAGATACCGCGCGCGCATCCGCGTGGAGGTGCCCGGCTCCCACCCCATGATCTGATCGATGACCCGGTCAGGAACACCGAGGAGCATCAGGATGGTCGCGGCGGTGTGCCGGGCGTCGTGCAGCCGGGCGTCCCGTACCCCCGCGTCCTCCAGCAGCTTCTTCCACTCGTGGTAGTCCGTGTTCGGACTGAGTGGACCGCCGAGCGGCTTGGTGAACACGTAGTCCGACTCGGTCCACAGGCTCCCGGCGGCCACCCGTTCCCGGGCCTGAGCCACCTTGTGCAGGCGGAGCATCTGGACCAGGGGACCCGGCAGGGGCACCGCACGCCGTCCCGCGCGCGACTTCGTGTTCTTGGTCTCCCGCCGCACCTGGTTGCGCTCGGGGCAGTACCCGGCCTTCCGGCCGCACGGCGACACCTCCCGGCACCCGTGCTCGTACTTCGGCCGCAGACGGTTCCGGCGGAGCTTCAGGTACTCGTTGTCCAAGTCGACGTCGGGCCACCGCAGACCGAGGGTCTCCCCCTGCCTCAGGCCTAGGGCGAGCGCGAGCATCCAGCGGGCACTGTTGCGGCGCTTCCTCACCTCGGCCAGAAGGCTCTGGACCTCTTCGACCGAGTAGGGCTCGATCTCATCCTCGGGTTCCTCAACCCGCGGCGGCTTGGCCAGCGCGGCGGCGTTCTTCGCGGCGTGGCCACGCCGCACCGCCTCACCGAGGGCGGTACGAGCGGTGCGGTGCGCCTGGTGGGCGGTGGCGGGCTTGCTGCCCTTCTGCTGCATCCGCCGGTACAGGCTCTCCAGGTGTTCCGGCTCCAGACGGTCGATGCGGTGCTTGCCGATGCCGGGAACGAGGTGCACGCGAACGGCGACCTCGTAGCCGTCGTAGGTGTTCTCGCTCACGACGGCCTTGGCGATGTTCTCCACCCAGTGCCACAGCCACTTCTCGACGGTCCACAGCTTGCCCGGTTGCTGCGCGGTCCCCTGGTCCCGCTGCTTCTCCAGCCTTTTGACCTCTTCGATCAGGGCGTCTTCCGAGGTACGGGTGATGTGCCTCCGGTAGGGCTCTCCGTTGTCCCTGTAGCCCATCGGTACTCGGGCGTGCCATCGGCCGTCCGCGCCGAAGTAGATGGCGGATTCACCGTTGGCTCGGCGGGTGCGCTTCTTCTCCTCCGCCACTGGCGGGTTCCTCCTGCGGTTCTCGGGAAACGGCCGGAGCGCCGCCCCGCGTGGTGCGGGGTGACGCTCCGGTGTGGAACGGGTCGGGTGTCAGGCGGCGCGCTGTTCGGCCCTAAGGCGGGTGACGAACGCGGCGGGGGCGTCGGCGGGGACACGTCGGAGTGCGCCGACCATCAGGGACTCCAGCTCGCCCGTGCGGATCAGGCGGAAGGCAGTGGTCCGGCCGATGCGGAGGCGGCGTGCGGCTTCTTCGACGGTCAGCAGGACAAGGGTCGGGTCGGTGACATCAGCGAGATGGGCCGTGTCCACGGCGGTTCTCCTTCATCGCGTGACGGCGGGGCCGGGCCCGCGCTCTGAGACGTCCGCTACCTCCGCTACTGCCGCTACCGTGCAGGTCAGGGGCCTGTTGGTGGTAGCGGATGGGGTAGCGGTAGCGGATAGGGGTCTGGGTTCCCGCTGGTGTGCGGGGCCCGGACACCAGGGTGGCGCGGAGGGGGTCAGGGGGTGGTGGTAGCGGGTTGGGTAGCCGCTACCGGGAGGGTGTCCGCTACCGGTTCGGTGCCGTTGACCTGCGGGGTAGCGGCGGTAGCGGTGGTAGCGGACTCGTCGGAGCGGGGCGGGCAGTAGCGGAGCCAGGCGTCCGCGAGGTCGGCCGCGTAGTAGCCCTTGGACACGGTGCGGGGGCCGGTCTTGATGTTGCGGGAGCGGATGGGCTGGTTGTCGGCGGTGACGTAGTCGCTGAGCATGCGGGCGAGGGTGCGGGGGGTGAGGGGTTTGCCGTCGAGGTCGGCCCAGGGGGCGTCGTCCAGCGCGGTCAGCCGGTCCACCAGGTCGGCGCTGAGCAGCCGTTCGGCGTCCCCGAACGCGTCGCGCAGATCGGCCAGCAGCCGGATACCGGTGCTGGCTTTGTCCCCGGTGCTGGCGGCGGTGACGAGGGCGACGCATGCGGCGCGGGCGCGGGCGGGCCAGTCGCCGCCCGCCGCGTCGGCGACGGCGATGAGGGGTTCCCAGACGTCGGCGGGGCGGTCGGTGATGCCTTCTGGCATCTCGGGCCACGCCCCGGCGATCTGGTCGCGGACGGTGTCGGCCCACTCGGCGAGGCGGTCGCGGAGGGTGTGGCCCTCGGCGACGTGGATGCGCTCGCGGAACGGTTCGACGGTCTCGTTGGGGGCGCGGCGGCGCATGCGGACGACGACGGAGCGGGTGAGGATGGTGTCGGGGAGGTCCCCGAGTCCGGCGGTGGCGAGCGCGGCGTAGACGGGGAACGGCTGGACGACCTGTGAACTCCCGTCGCCCACGCACCGGTACACCACCCCGGACCGCCGGTGCCCCGCGTTGATCAGCCCCCGCAGGTCCTCGTTCCCGGAGGCCCGGGGCCCGAACACAGTGTCGATCTCGTCCAGCAGGACGACGGGCCGGGCCTCGGTGTCCGACACCGACCGGAACAGCGCGGCCGGGGACACATCGGTGGTGATCATCGGCCGGGGCACAAGGGTCTGGATGATCTCCAGCGCGCGGGTCTTGCCGGACCCGGGCTCAGGGGACAGGAACGCGATCCGGGGGGTGGACTCGAACGCGTCCAGGAGGTGCGTGTGGGCGTTCCAGAGGCTGACGGCGGTGAACACGTGCTCGCTGGGGAACACGTTGAACCGGCGGTGATGCGCGTCCACCGCGTCAAGGACCGCAGCTCCGTCAATAGGCATGGACATGGGGTGGTCCTTCTGAGTCGGGCCGGTCAGGTCAGGGCGAAGAGCAGAGGGGACGCCCTTGCGGGCGGCGTTCCCCGGGGCGCCTACGGCCTGCCGGGGCGCGGGCTGGTTGGCGGTCACGCGGTGGTTCCGGCGGCGGCGAGGCCGCGTGTGACGGCGCGGCGGGCGTAGGGCTCGGGGACGCCGACGGTGACGGCGGCGGCCACGATCTCGTCCCCGATCCGGTCGAGTCCGCACGGGCCGGGGCACCGGGCGTGCTGGGCGGCGAGGAACTTCGCGACGCCGTACGCCTGTGATCCGGCTCCGGTCTCGGTGTGGTCGCGGACCCTGCGTGTCCCGGTGTCGAGGCCGGTGCGGACGTAGCCAGCGGTGTGGCGGCACCCGGTGGCCACCGTCCGGTCCCACCGCGCGGCGGCGCAGACGGAAGAGGCCACCCGGTCGCGGGCGGGGGTGGCGTCTTCCCTGACGACGAGGGCGCGGACGGACTCCGGGAGCGCGGTGACGGGGCCGGTGCCGGGGGCGATCCAGCGGGCGTACTGCATCCGCGACTTCACGTCCACCCCGGCCCGGACGGCGTTCGAGGACGGCATCGCGCCCCGGTAGATCCAGTGCTCGCCCCGGGTGGTGGGGACGGTGCGGGTGGGGGGCAGGGTCAGGCGGGCCCACGCGACGGCGGCGGCCGAGTCGAGGTCCACCACCGTCAACCCCCCGCCCCCGGCGCCGCCGGGGTGGTAGGCGATCCCGGCGGCGGACCGCCACACGGACGCCCACGCGGGCGAGGCGAGGACGGTGGGGTCGGTGGTGGCGGCGGCCCACCCGTGGCACGGCCGCGGGCACTGGCAGGAGCCAGGCGTCTTCATGTTCGGGCGCCCGCCGCACGCGTTGTCGACGCAGGTCGGGCAGTTGCCGACGGGGAGCTTACCCGCGCGGAGCGGGAGGACGGGCACCCCGGCCGTCGCGAGTCGGAGCGCGGTGGCCAAGGGGCCGTGACCCCGGGCGGGGGGTCGCGGGAGGGGGGTCGGTTGGGTCATGCTGGAGTCCTCCAACGGGTCTGTGGGCTGGTTGGTTGAGGGCGGCCCCGGACTTTGGCGAGACGGGGGCCGCCCTCGCTGCTGTTGGTGAGTTGGGGGGGGTTACTCGGGGTGGCGGTGGGTGATCAGGTAGGTGACGCCGTCGTGGCTGGCGTAGGGGTGCTGGGTCCACTCGCGTCCGAGGCTGTCGGTGGCCGTGACGCCGTGTCCGCCGATGTCGGGGCGGACCAGGGCCATCGCGAGCCGCACCAGGGCGGTCGTCTCCTGGCGGTCGGGGGTGACGCCCTGCCAGATCCGCTCGGTGATCAGGGCCCCATGGCGGTACGTCGCGGTGACCTCGTGCTGGACGCCGCCCACCCAGACGGTCACCGAGAGGTCCCGTTCCTCCTCCCGCCGCTCGCAGGGGCAGGGCTCGGTGTAGGGGGTGCCGTCGGGGTAGGAGGGCCGTCCGGCACGGCGCCAGGCGAGGGCCTCACAGGTGCGGGCGGTGTGGCAGGGGCAGGAGGGGCAGTCGTCCGGCGCGGCCCTCACCCAGCGGTGGCCATCAGGGGGTTCCAGCGACGGGTCATCGATCCATCGGGTCATGGGTTCCTTACGTTGTTGGATCAGTCGCCGGTCGGCGGCTCGTAGTACGGGTCGCAGTCGGTGCAGATGGCGAGTTCGCCGGGCCAGTCGGGGTTGGGGACGATCCCGTCGTCGCAGTCAGCGCGGGTGCAAGTCACGGAAGCTCCGGGGCTTCGCTGGCCATGAGTCCTCCTAGCGGTGGTTGATGGTGCCGTTGGCGCGGCCGAAGAGGCCGGTGGCGGTGATGTTCTGGGTGATGTGGGTGGTGGTGACCGGGGTCCGTCGGGTGGTGCGGAGGACGACGGGGGCGGCGATGACGGCGGCGACGATGAGGGCGGCGGCGGACCACAGGGCGTGGGTCATGGCGATGAGTCCCGGGGCGGCGTAGGAGAGGCCGACCCCGGCGGCGGCGACCCCGCCGCCGACGGTCGGGGCCAGCAGGGCGGTGGTTCGCGCCCACGCGGGGATCTGCTGCGGCGCGGGCGGGGGCGGCGCAGCCCCGGCCGGGGTGGGCGGGGTGGTGGGGTGGGTGTAGGCAAGGGTGCGGGTTCCGTTCGGGAGGGTGACGATCTCGACTCCCGGGGGGAGGCTGGCCGGTCCGTGGGCCGGGTTCGGGGTGGTGTGGGTGGTGGGCGGGAGGGTGGTGATCTCGTATGTGTCATGCACGGTGGTGGCCCTTTCGTGGGCGGCCGGGCGGGGTGTGGGGTGCCTGTCATCGGCCTGTCACCCGTGCCTGTCTGCGGCCTGTCATCTGTCACCTGTCTGTCACCTGTAATTCGCAGGTCACAGGGGGGTTTCCGGGCTCCGGGCCGGTATCGGGCCCGGGGTGTGTCCGGGGTGACAGGCGGGGGTGGGGGTCAGGTGTCGGTGTGGTGCTGGCGGTGGACGTAGCGGGCCTTGCTGCCCTCTCCGACCCGGGTGATCTCACCCTCGGCCGCCCATTCCTTCAGCCACTTCTGGATCACCGGACGGCGGGTGCCGAACGTGTCCTTGAGGGCGCGTTCCATCGCGGACGCTCCGGTGCCGTCGGGCCCGGCGTCGATGAGGAGTTGGAGGGCGGCGTTGCGGGCGTCGGGCTTGTCGAGGTCGCGGGGAGTGGTCCAGGTTCCGGGGTCGGACCAGTCGGCCCCGGCGCCCGCCTCCGGCCCGGCGCCGGGCCCGGTGGTGTCCCGGTCGGCGGCGGGGAGGCGGAACAGCGCCTCCAGCTCGTCGGCGCCGGGGGTGGGCGGGGGCTGGTCCCATCCGGCAGTCGCTTTCCACCGCGCCCCGCCCGGTTCAGCGGGCGCGGACGGTCCGGTGGTCGGGGACGGCCCCGGACCACGGCCGGGGGCGGGGGCGGTGGTGGTGGTTTGGGGCCAGAGGTGGCCGCACCGGTCGTGGGTCCAGCGTTCGGTGTAGGAGGGTCCGGCGGCGGTGGCGGACGGGGCGTCGAGGGCGGGCCGCCGCCGGGCGGTCGTGACGCAGACGGTTTCGATGCCGGAGGGGGTGATGCGCCACTGCTGGGCGGTCTTGGGCTGCTTGCCCTCGGTCCCGACGAGCATCGAGCCCGGGCCGGAGAAGGAGTTCTCCGCAGACAGGGCCCGCCACCCGAAGACGTGCCCGAGTTCGGCGTCCTCGGTGGTGCCGGTGCAGACCCGGTTGGACGCCATCTTCCGCACCATCGGGTCCGGGAGGACGTCCGAGGTGACGCGCAGGACGGAGACGACGGCGCGGATCGCCATCGCGCGGGCGATCCGGATCACCTCGGAGATCCCGGCCATCACGGCCCGTGCCTCGCGGGTGGCGGACACCTCGGCGCCCTCGTCCACCACGATCACGATCTCCGGCACCTCCGGGGACACCGGGAGCTTGTCGTCGTCCTCGGCGCGCATGTGCTGCTGGTAGGTGACCTTGCGGGCCTTCGCGATCCGGACTGCGGCTTCCAGCATCAGTTTCGCCTCGCCGGGGGTGGACGCCACCCAGTCGACCCCGGGAACGGGGACCGCCTCCATCGCGGTGGGGTCGCCGCTGGTCTGGGCGTCACGCCAGGCGTGGAGCCAGGGCAGGCCGAGGGAGCCGCCGTTCAGGTCGATGACCCAGACCAGGGTGTCGTTGGTCTGGTTCAGGCGGGCGATCAGGGTGTGGAGCCAGTTCGTCTTCCCGGTGCCGGTCGCCCCGGTCACGATGGTCGACGCCTGCCGCATGTCCAGCTCCGAGCGTCCCCCGTCCGGCAGCAGCGCGACCGGCGCGGGGTTGTTGACCGTGGTCGTCTCCGCGATCTCGTCGACGGGGAAGGGGAGTTCGCGGCCGTGGTAGGAGTGGGTGGCGACCTCGATCAGCACCCGGCGCCGCGACACCCCGGGCAGGACCTGGAGGCCGCAGCCGTCGGGGAGGTCGAGGTCGGAGGCGAGGGCGTCGGCCCGGTCCGCGATCGCCCGCCGCGTCGTCCCGCCCTCCGGCAGCTCCACCTCGACGGTGTAGCCCATGCCGGACGGCCAGTGCTCGATCCCCGCAACCGTCACGTCCTCGACACGGCAGACCCGGGCGATCCGGTCGATCCACTCGGCGGCCAGCGCCCGACGCGTCCCGATCGTCAGCAGCATCCGCCGCCGCGCCTGCTCCGTCTCCTCGTGCGCCGCGAACCCGACGGCCAACGTTCCTGCGGTGATGCTGCCGACGGTCAGCGCGCCGAGCGCGGCCAGCGACACCGGGCCGCCCGTGCCGAGCGCCCACCCGGACCACGTCCCGGCCGCCGCCCAGCACCCCGCCCGGAAACTCAGGGTCGCGGCGGTCACCCGGCGGCGGACCCCCGCCACCGTCGTGCCCACCGCCCCGGCCGCCCCTGCGGCGAACGCCCACCCGGCGGGCATCCCCGCGCTGTGCGCCAACGCCGTCGCCACCAACGTCCCCGCCGACGCGTTCAGCGTCCCGGTCAGCAGGCCATGACCCGCCGACCAGTCCACCCGCACCCCACCAGCCTTGCTGTTCTTGCTGCTCACAGGGTCTCTCCTCCAAGGGACAGGAAGGGCCGGCCCCGCGCTCATGCGGGGACCGGCCCGGAACCGGACGGGGTGGGACGGGTCAGCCGACGTTCCAGCGGCGCTCGCCGTCGAGGCCGTTGCGGGGGTTCTCGTTGCGCTCGATGTCCTCGGCGTGGACCCGGCGGAAGGTCACGCCGACCTCGGCCAGGGAGTCCACGACCCGGCTCATCGCCCGGTAGCCCTGCCCGATCTCTTCCACCACCCGCTCGTCCACGGGGAGTTTCTCGTCGGACAGCTCCGCCAGGACCCGCAGCGTCTCCTGCACGGTGGCCATCGCCTCGGGCAGGTCGTCCACCAGAACCTGGAACTCGTACATGTGCTCCGGGTCGAACGTGGACGCGGCCTGGAGCATCACCTCAGCCGCGTCGGACAGACGCGAAAACCCGCCCTGGGTACCGGTGTCGGACACGTTTCCTCCAGCGTGATCGATTCCGCCCAGCACGATCCGTGCCGGGCCCCGCCCCGAAAGGACGGAAGCCTTGCTACCCGGCGCCGTGCGCCGGGGGTTGCTGACGGTGGTGTCCGGCACCGGCACCTGGCCCGGACGGCCGGTGCCGAGGATCTCCGCGTCCCGCGCGGCACGGACCCGCCGGGCCCGCTCCGCCAACCGCCGCCACACCGCCCGCATGTGCTTCAGCGCCCTGCCCGGGTGCTTCGCGTTCCACAACCCGGACACGACACCGACACCCGCCGCCAGCACCGCCGCACCCGCCATCCGGGCACCATGCCGCACCGCCGACCTGCGCAACGCCCGCCGCTCCGCCTTGCCGGGCCGGTGCCCCGCCGACCGCCGCAACGGCGCCCCCGACGAGTCGAGCCCCGACTCACGCAACGCCTTCGCCACCCCCCGGGCCACACGCCGCTCAGACCGCGCGGCACTCTTCCCCGCCCGCGCCCCGGCACTCCCCGACAGCCATGACGAACCGCTGCCCGTACTCCCGGCGCGGCCCGGCGTCGACCGCAGGTTCCCCGTACCCGTGGGGTCCTGCCGTCCCGGCCCGGTCTGCTGCGGACGCGCCGGACGAACCTCGCCCCGCGCCCCCGCGCCCGGACCGGACACGGAGACGGGGGCGGAACCCAGCGCGGACACCGAGCCGGGGACCGGCCTGTGGGGCCTGCCCGGAGCCGTCCCGGGCCCCGTCCCGCCCGGCCTCGCAGCCTGGGACGGGACCTGCGCGGCATGCCGCTGGGGAGCCGGGGCCTGGTGACCGCCCGTGCGGGCGCCACTGGCTCCCAGCACCGACCCGAGCGGACGCGGAGCACGCGCCCCACCACCCACACGACGAGCAGCAGAAGAAGCCACCGAGCCGGACCCGGTAGCACTGGAACGGGACTTGAGGGTCTGGGACTTCGCTTTGCGGCGGACCAGGCGGCGGGCCAGCCCCGCCGCCCCCGCCACACTGACCACGGCACCAGCGGCAGCCAGCCCCACCGGCCCGGCCACCGACGACAACCCCGCAGCGACCGCGCCGACCGCGTTCGCACCAGCCACAGCCAGCGGAACCCCCGGCAACCCAGCCGCAGAAGACGTGTTCTCGGCCGGAGCCGGATCGGGCGGCGGCGCCTGGGGCACCACCTCAATGACGGTATCGGTCATGCTGCGAACTCCTCTCGCACACGCTGTTCAGGGGTGTCGGTGCAGGTCACGCAGGTGCCGAGCGATGTGGGGATGACGTATCCGGCGTCCCGCCCGCAGACGGGGCAGGTGCGGCGGGCCCGCATCGCCGCGGCCAGCGCCGTCCGGCGGCCCGGCGTCATCGGGCGCACGGGGCGGGCCAGGTCGACGCGGTAGAGGTAGGCCACCAGCGGCCCCCGACCACGGCGTCGGGGGCGCTGGAGTTCGGCGGCGATGTCTTGTCCGCCGGGGCGGAGTCCGGCGGCGCGGAGCTGGCGGCGGGTCGCGAGTCCGGGCGGGGCGTGGCGCCAGTGGTAGACGGGGAGGGCGGTCATTGGGCGCTCGCGATGGCCAGCGGCACGGAGCCCGTGCCGGGGGTGCGGTGTTCGGCGTAGCGGGCGGAGACCCAGCCGAGTGACCAGCCGCACAGTTCCGCCGCCTGCCGCACCGGCAGACCCTCAACAGCCGCAGCAGCGGCGATCCGACGGGCGAGGGGTTCGGGCTGCTTCTCGTTCACCGGGCCGCCGGACAGCAGCGCGGCCCGCTCCCGGGCCTCGCTCTCAGCCTGTTCACGTTCCCGCTCCGCCTGTTCACGGACCCGGGCGGCGTGTTCACGGGCTTCCCGTTCGGCCCGCTCCTGGGCCTCGCGGCGGGCGGTTGCTTCGCGCTCCAGGCGTTCGGCGGTCCGGCGCTGTTCAGCCTCCCGTGCCCGGTGTTCACGCTCCCGCTCGGCCTGTTCACGAACCTGGGCGGCGTGTTCACGGGCCTCCCGCTCCGCCCTGTCCCGGGCCTCCCGTTCGGCGCGCTCGGCGGCGCGGGCAGCATGTTCACGGTCGGCCTGTTCGCGGGCGAGGCGGGCCTCGTGCTCGCGCTGTTCACGGGCGAGTGCGGCGGTGTGTTCGCGTTCCTCGCGAGCCCGGCGGTCGGCGGCCTCCCGCCGCTCCACCACCGCCCGCTCCCGCGCCTCCCGCTCCCCCCGGGCCCGCTCCCGCTCCGCCCGCTCCTCCGCGTTCAGCCGGGTCACGGCGGCGGCGATAGCCCGCCGGTAGGCGAGGCTAGTCTCCGCCGTCACGATCAGCAGCATGGGCGCCACCGCGTGGACAGCCACCCCCACCAGGTCTTTCCGCAGCGCCGACTCCGCGACGTTGAGAGCGAGGGTCATGAGGCCGGTCATCCACCGCAGCACCACCGACCACCGGCCACCGTCCGCGCCCAACCGCGCCAAGACGTCATCCAGCTTCACCACGATGACCACCGCCGCGTCCACCACCACCGGCAGGATCGGCGCGGTCCAGTCCCACTCGTCAGCCGTATGCGCGGCCATCAACGGGGTCACGGTCAGAACGGAATAGAGCATCGCCCCACCCACGATCATCCACGTCCCCACCGACAACGCACGCTCCGCTGAACGAATCTGAACCCTGTTCATCCAGCACCACCCTCCGGCCCGAGCACGGGCATGGGGACCGCCCGCCAGGCGACCTGGGACGCGGGCAACGACGACGGCGGCCCCCAACCGGACGGGTCCGCGCCGTGCGCGACGGCGGACGCCTCGGCGTCGTGAACACTGGCGTGGACGCTGTGAACAGCACCCCAGCGCAACAGCACCACCACCATCCCCGGGGCCACGGGCGCCCGGCGCGCCGCCCGCAACGCCTCCTCCAGATCCACGACCCGGGCCCCGGCCGCCTCCAGCTCACGGGTGACCTCGAGGAGGTCCCCCCGGGCGATCTCGGTGTCGTTCTCCGCCTCGTCCAACCGGCCGCGCAGCTCCCGGACCTCATCCTGAGCCCGGGCCACCTCCCGCCCCGACCGGGTGGCGTCTTCCACCAGGGCCCGCAACCGTACGGCCCGCACCAGCCGGATCACTCCGCCCCCTCCAGCCGGTCCCCGAACCCCACCAGCCGGATGACGGCACCCGCGTACGCCGCGGTCGCCTTCATCACCCACGTCAGGCCCCCGGACTGCGTCCCCACGGTCACCGTGCCCGGGGCGATGGCCAGGGCCTCCCGCCACGCCACCACCGGCACCAACAGCCCAGACAGCGTGCTCACGCGGCGGCCCCCGTCCCGGTCTGGCGGCCACGGCCCTGGCCGGACCGGCGCGGGCCCGAACCGGACCGGGGCTGGGGAAGGGCGATGACGTTGAACAGGCCGGGGGCGTAATCCTCGATCACCTGGGCGGCGAGCCGGATGGTGTCGTCGGCCAGGTGCGGGGCGTCGGCGAGGATGTCGCGGGCCGCGTCCAGCCGCGCCGCCCGCTCCTCCTCGGTCTCACCTTCGACGCCCAGCCACAGCTCCGGCGGCGTCCCGAGGGCGAGTTCGATGAACTCGGTGGTGTCAGCGGCCACATGTCCGGCCACAATGTGCTTCACGGGTTGTTCCTCTCAGGCGGAACGGCTCGTGGCGGCCCCAGTGCTCGAATCACTGGGGCCGCGCCGTTCAGGAGGGGACCGCCGCCGCGAACGCGGGGGCGGGAAAGGGCCGCAGATGGCGGCCGGGGCCCCGGGCCGGATCCGATCCGGCGCCGTCACGACCCCCGCACGAAGCGGGTCCGGGGCAGTGAAACAGGTCAGGCAGTCAGACGGTCAGGCGTGGCGGGGGCTCCAACGGCCCTCGCGGACGGCGGACAGCTCATCCAGATAGCCGTCCACCGCCTCACCCATCCGGGCAGCGTCACCGTGCTGCCCTACCTCAGCGAGGTCACGCTGCGCGGTACGGGCCGACGCGACATCACCCGCGATATCAGCGGCCAGCTCCGCGTCCGGGACCGTGCCCCGGGAGAAGAAATGACGAGCGGCAGACATACACACTCCCCTGATCATCGGCATGGGCCGGGAACTCCCGACTCCCCGCACCCCCGCCCGTCCAGCCACCACACGAAACCGCGGGGGCTGGACGGGCGGGAGAGGCAGTCGGCCGCAGCGTCACCGCCGCGAGACCAAGAAGAGACAGACCGGGAAACGGATCACGGCGCTCGCCCGCCGGTCCATCACGGCGGCGCCCAACGATGTCTTCGGTACACCGGACCCCCTGGGGTCGAAGGAACAAGGACTGCTGCAAGGGGGACCTCGTCCCCACCCTCCGGCCGTTGCTCGCGGTCACCGGGCCACCTCGCCAGTCGGGCCGAAACCCTGTCCCCTGGCCTTCAGCGGGATCGCAGCGTCCCCGCCTTCTGCACCGGAGCAGCCCGACAAGGGCCCCTCCGGGTGGTTCACCAAGACGGCAGGAATGCCGCCGCAAGTGGGCACACTTAATGGTGTTGCACCACCTGCTCAACTTATTGGTACAAGCTGATGCAGTGATGTTGCACCCACGGACAGTGAGCCGTCAAGGGATTGGAGCCCACATGTACCAACAAGTTGAGCGAGTGCGTCATGATGGGCGCATGAACAAGCTGCCGAAGTATCGCCAGGTAGCGGACGCGCTGCGCCGCGACATTGATGGCGGCACCTACACCCCGGGCGCGCGCTTGCCCTCGGAGAGCGATTTGATGAGTCGCTTCACCGCATCGCGCAACACGGTCCGGTCCGGCCTGAAGCTGCTCGTCAGCGAGGGGCTGATCTCGTCCAGCCAAGGTCTGGGCTACGAGGTTCGCAAGCACGAGGTCTTCGAGCTGAACGCTTCACGCTTCGAGAACCTGACCTTCCCGCAGACCGGTGACGCCTACAGCACCGACGTGGCGAACGCGGGACGGCGCCCCACTCAGTCGTTCAGGGTGGAGGTGACGCCTGCGGACGAGTACGTCGCCACCAGGCTCAAGGTCGCCGCACAGGCAACCGCCGTCCTCCGGTTCTGCCACCGCTTCGTGGACGACGTGCCGTGGTCGACGCAGGCCACGTACTACCCGGACTGGCTGGTGCGGGAAGCCCCCCGTCTAGCCGAGCCCGGGGACATCGCCGAGGGCACCACGCGCTATCTGGCCGGGATCGGCGTCGGGCAAGTGGGGTACTTCGATGAGGTCTCGGCGCGCATGCCCACTCCCGATGAGGCCCGTCTCCTCGACGTCTCGGAAGGCGTCCCGGTCCTCCTCTGGACTCGGACCGGCTACTCGGAGACCAAGCCGATCCGGTGCACGATCACGACGTTCCGTGGCGACCTCAACCGCATGAACTACGAGATCGGGACGCTCACAGCCCGAGAAGAAGGAGACGTACAGACGTGATCATCGAACGGGCGACCCCTGACGACCTTCCCAAGCTGTTGGCCTTCAGGGAGGAAGCAGCGGCTTGGCTAACGCTCCGGGGCACCGACCAGTGGCAGCGGCCCTACCCCGCTGACAAGCTCCTCGCCACCATCGCCGCAGGCGATGTCTTCATGGTGCGGGACGGCTCAGTCACAGCCGCCACCATCACGCTGACCTGCGAGGCCGAAGAAGGCTTGTGGGCCCCTGAGGAGCTTGAAGCCCCCTCGCTGTTCGTGAACAAGCTGACCGTGGCCCGGTCCCACGCCGGTCGCGATCTAGGCGGGCGGCTGCTCGACTGGGCCGGGGACCAGGCGCACCGGGCGGGCGTCACGTGGGTCCGCCTGGACGCCTGGACGACCAACACCAGGCTCCAGGAGTACTACCTACGTCACGGGTTCGCGCATGTCCGAACCGTCACGGACGGTGGGGCGATAAACGGCGGTCCGCGCGTCTCGGGCTGGCTCGCACAGCGCCCTGCGGCGCCGAGCGAGACGCATGGTCTCGTTGACCGGACCGAGGTCGCCGGTTACCCGGTTCCCTCCTGACGGGGCGGACGCCGCCATGTGTTCCTGTTGTCCTGGTCTTTGTCCAGTACGCCGATGTTCGCCGTCATTCAGGGTCGTACGCGCACCCCGTGCCACCTGCTGTTTGAACCCCTACGAACGCCCACGTACGGCCGTGCGCACAGTTGGAAAGCGTGTTGGGGGCAACCCCTCACGAGTTCGAATCTCGTATCCTCCGCCAGTGCCTCACCGGGCACTAACGTCGAAGGCTCTGACTGGTTTCCGCCGGTCAGAGCCTTCCTCGCGTTCCAGGCCAGGGCGACTCAGCCGACGCGGCCGGACGCCCCACGCCACTATCCGGCGCCCTCTCCGTTGTCGCGTGGTCTCAGTTTTGACCTCAGTTGCGCTTCCGCACTCCGATCCGCCCCACGTCCGAATCGTCGCCCCCTTCCAACCATCTGGTCGCGTAGCGCCCACAGACGACCTCCGCAGACCCTGCGCAGGCTGGAGATACCGATCCGACTCAGGCGCTTTTTAGTCGAAATCAGCCCTAATGTGTAAGACTATCCCCGCTGCGGCTAAGCACAGGGCTGTCCTCCGCTGCCGCCAAACACGGAACCGTGCACTCAGCCCTCTCCCCTTCGCAGTTTCAAGGACCCAACAGTGCGCGAGCAGCCACTGCACGACGGCGGCGAGCAGGCCGACCGCCACGACTAAGACATCGTTTCTGTTGGCTTGATCGTTCGTTGAACTGTGTGTGACGGATCTGGTTGAGCGTTTGGTGCCGGATGAGTTGTGGGTGCTGTTCCGGCGAGTGGTGCCGCCGACGGAGAACAGGCGCCCGCAGGGCGGGGGCAAGCGGCGGGCCGGTGACCGCGAGGCCTTGGCGGCGATCGTCTTCGTGGCCACATCCGGCTGCACGTGGCGGCAGTTGCCCCCGGTGTTCGGCCCGTGCTGGCAGACGGTGTACCGCCGCTTCGCCCAGTGGAGCCGGGACCGTGTCTGGGCCCGGCTCCACCGCGTGATCCTGGACGAACTCGGCGCCCGCGGAGAGCTGGACTGGTCGCGGTGCGCGATCGACTCCGTGAGTGTCCGGGCCGCAAAAGGGGGCCACTGACCGGACCGAATCCGACCGACCGTGGCAAGCTCGGATCGAAGATCCACCTGATCACCGACCGGAACGGACTGCCCCTGTCGCTGGGCATCTCGGCCGCGAACATGCACGACAGCCTCGGCCTGATGCCCCTCGTGCGCGGCATCCCGCCCATCCGCTCCCGCCGCGGACCACGACGGCGCCGCCCGGCCAAGCTCCACGGCGACAAGGGTTACGACTACGCCCACCTGCGCCGATGGCTCCGCGGCAGAGGCATCCGCCACCGCATCGCCCGCAAGGGCATTGAGTCCTCCCAGCGCCTGGGCCGCCACCGCTGGGTAGTCGAACGCACGGTGTCGTGGCTGACCGGCTGCCGACGACTCCACCGCCGCTACGAACGCAAGCCCGAGCACTTCCTCGCCTTCGTCGGCATAGCCGCAGCCCTCATCTGCCACCGCAGACTTACCAACTGAAACAACGTCTAAACCCACAACCAGGGCGACCTGCTCGCCCTGCTTCTTGGATCGGCGAACCGAGCGGCGTCAGGCAGAGCGTCGTATCGGGCGGCGGCTCATCGAGTCCCGCCCAGCCGCGCCGAGCCGGAGGAAGCGGACAGGTGCGGCATACACGTGGCGCCGCCTACCGCGGCTGATCCCACATGCCACCGTGTCTGCGCCCACACTGGGACGTCACCCCGAACGTGGTCCGCAAGCTGAATCGCCATGAAGGAATTCCCCCTCCGCCCAAGACCGTTGGCGCTCCCCGCGCCGGGCGTATGACAGCACGCACCACCGACAGCATGTAAGAAGTCGATCGCCAGGAGTGACGATCTTCCGCTATGCCTCCGGGGCCGAGCGCGTCGCCTCCCCCTGTCCCTCGATGGCGCGAGCGATATCCGGCCATGGAGCACGCAAGGCGCCGAAGAGCGACCAGTAGTCGTAGGCGGCTCGAACCATGGCGCTGACGCCGAGGCGGGTGGCTTCGGGGTCGATGGCGCCTATGACGCGCCGTGTGATTCCGCCGGCACCCCGAGCTGCTGGGGCGATCCCGTGGCCGAGCAGAAGCGTGGCGGTACGGAGGGCATCCAACGTCGGTGGTGGCGCCATCTGTGCGAAGCGCCCAAAGACCAGGGGTTGCCAGCTCGCCCTGGTACGCGCCCAGGCCAGGCGTTCCAGCCCAGTGCCGAGGTCAACGGCCATCCGGTCCGGGTGATCAGTGTTCCACAGGAGGACGATGTCGCCGAGGGTGAGGTCCAGGTGGCGGAAGCGTAGTGTGATGCCTTCGACCTGCCGTCGGCGCCACGGGGTGAGCGTTCCGTAGATGCTCAGGTGCCTTGTGTGGAAGCCGAGTTGGGAGAGGACGGTCAGCCAGCCGTCGAGGATGGCGCCGTACTCGCCCAGGCCGCCTATGGGGTGGACTCGGGAGACGTTGACGAAGGAGGTCAGGAAGCCGTCCATCAACCGGCCTTCCGCGTCCCGTTGGCCGGTGAAGCGGACGACCGGCTGCGGGATGAATCCGCCTCGATACGTGCGGGGTTGGCCGTCCTTGAGGACCGGGTCCAGGGCCTGGACAGCGGAGATCGTCAGTTCGGTCTCCCTGCCCCACCTGAGCGGGAGGCAGGCGTCACGTGGGGCGCCGACCCGCGCGAAGCCGGCTTCCAGGGAGTCGAGGATCTCCCTCCACGTGGGTGATCTGCGTGGCGGCTGGTAGGGGCTGCCCCGGTGCGGGTGAAGAATCTCGATGCGGGGGCCGTCGGCGGTGAACTCCCAGTGGGGTCCTAACGCGGCGCTCAGTACGCCGGGTATCCGCTGGGCCAGGTCGTCTCCGACGGTGCCGGCGGCGCGGGTCAGCACGATCGGGCCGACATCGCCTGGAAGTGGCGCGCCGGGTCGAAGCGCTGCATTCCGATCGCCTGGACGCGCTGGTGGTCGAGGCTTTCCGCCCGTTCGATCGCGTCGGCGAGCCTTCGTGCCGCGGTCTCGTCCTCCTCCCTGGGGTCGACGACCGCGACCGCGCCCGTCTCATCGCACAGGGCGGCGTGGACGCAGGTTCCTCCGCGCCAGGTCAGGGCGGCCATGGGAGTGCCGGCGCGGAGGGATTCACCGAAGACCGCGGCACCGGCTTCCACGTACGTGCGAGCGTACGTGTAGACGAAGACCGAGGCGTCGACTATGGCTGCGGTCTTGGCGGGACCGCCGAGTTCGCCGATCCACTTCACGTGGTCGGCGCTGAAGAGGCGTTCGTGACGTCGCACGTACGCCTCGTCGAAGACGGGGCCGACGATCCGAATGCGGCGCCCAAGGATCTGGGCCGCCCGCACGGCGATGTGCGGTGCCTTCTCCTCGTCGATCCGGCCGAGCCAGACGAGATCGGTGCCCGCAGTGGCCGGCGGCTCCTTCTCGTCGAGGCCGAGGTGGACGGCGAGCTCAGGGATCGGCTGGTGGTCCGCGTACCGTTCGATCATCTCGGGCGAGTAGCAGTAGAGCCGGGAGCGCTGGCCGTCAAAGGCGGTGGCGGTGTGCTGGAAGACGGGCGAGTGCTGGAAGGTGGCGACGTCGCAGTCCAGCTCATTCCAGGTGCGCGTCCACGCGGGAAGCGACGGGTACTCGTGGCCGACGACCAGGAGGTCGTACCCCGTGTCGCGCAGCTCGCGCTCGGCGAGCGATCCGGTGGAGATGTCCTCCAGGCGGACCGGCTTGCGGACCCAGTCGTGCTCCAGGTCCGTGAGCCAGCCCGGCCCGAGGAGGTGTACGTCGGCGCCTGCGGCACGGGCGCCTACGGCGACCGCCCACAGCCATCGTTCGATCCCGCCGTATCCGGCGGGTGGAAAGGCGTAGCTACCAGGGAAGTCGCAGACGCCGACGAGCACGTTATGCCTCCGGTGTTCCGTCCGCCGAGATACGGCGGAAGCCGAGATACGGGAAGAGTGATTCGGGCAGAACGATCGAGCCGTCCTGCTGCTGGCACTGCTCAAGGAGCGCGGCCAGGGTGCGGCCGACAGGCAGACCGGAGCCGTTGAGGGTGGCGACGAGCTTGGGCTTGCCGTCCTCGCCGCGGGTCCGGATGTTCGCCCGGCGGGCCTGGAAGGTTCCGAAGTTGGAGACCGAGGAGATCTCGCGGTACGTGTTCTGGCTCGGGATCCAGACCTCGAGGTCGTACGTGAGCTGGGCGGAGAAGCCCGTGTCGCCGGCGGGCAGCTTGATGACCCGGTAGGCGAGGCCGAGTTCCTTGAGGCACGCCTCGGCGTGGCCGACCATCTCCTCCAGCTCGGCGTCCGCCGTCTCCGGGTCGACGATCTTGACCATCTCGACCTTGGCGAACTGGTGCTGGCGGATCAGACCGCGGGTGTCACGCCCGTACGAGCCGGCCTCCGAGCGGAAGCACGGGGTGTGGGCGGTCATGGCCACCGGCAGCTCGGCGGGCGGGATGATCTCGTCGGCGTAGAGGTTGGTCAGCGGAACTTCGGCCGTCGGGATGAGGAAGAGCTCTCGGTCGGCGACGCCGGTCTTGAACAGGTCCTCCTCGAACTTCGGGAGCTGGCCGGTGCCGGTCATGGTCTTACGCGTGACCAGGTAGGGGACCGCGTACTCGGTGTACCCGTGGCGGCGGGTGTGGAGGTCGAGGAAGAGCGTGGCAAGCGCCCGCTCCAGGGCCGCGCCGGCACCGCGGGAGACCGCGAAGCGCGGCCCGGACAGCTTGGTCGCCCTACCGAAGTCGAGGATGCCGGTGGCCTCGCCGAGATCGACGTGGTCCTTCGGCTCGAACGTGAACGTGGGCGGCGTGCCCACGCGTCGGATCTCGACGGCGAACTCCTCGGAGTCGCCGTCGGGGGCCGAGTCGTCCGGCAGGTTGGGGATGCTCAGGAGCAGGTCGCGCAGCTGGGCCTCGATCTCCTCCTGGCCGGCCTCGATGTCACGGATCTGGTACTTGATCTCGCGTGCGCGCTCCTTCAGCTTGCTGATGTCGCCGCCCTGCTTGGCCGTCCGCTGGACCTCGCTCGCCACTCGCTTGGACTCTGCCCGCAGCTCATCGGCCGAGCGGATGTTCTGGTTGCGACGAGACTGGAGGGACTCCAGCTCGGACAGGTCCAGGGAGTAACCGCGACGAGCGAGCCGACGAACCGCTTCGGCACCCATTTCAATCAGGGCGCGGGCATCATGCATGAGGAAGATCCTTCTGATCCGGCGAGTGGTGGGATACGGAATCGACGGTAGCAACCGCGGTTCCTTCGCCGATCCGCATTACCTCCCTGTCACCGGAGCCGACCGCGTGATCGAGAACGGCAGTTTCAAGATCGTTCATCAGGGCCCTGACGAACGCCGGCAACTCCGCATCGGGGATGGCGACGGGCTCGATGTACGGGGCTTCCGGGAAGAAGAGGGGCATGGCCCCGCCGGGAGTCCGTTCGCGATGCCACAGAAGCACGGAGACCAGCAGGCCATGGGCCACCAGGACGCGGGGGCCGGGGTGCTCCAGGGCCGCGAGCACCCCGGTGAGCATCCTGCGAATGCCCTCGCGCTGCGACTCGCTGCCGCCGGGCGGCCGCTCGTGGGCGCCGTGCCCGTCGAGCCAGACGGCGTATTCCAGGAACGGGCTTCCCTCGAATTCCCCGTAGTCGAGTTCGTTCAGCCGCGGATCGGTGATCAGTTCCGGTCCGGGAACTCCCATCAGCAGGTTGGCGGTCTGCTGGGCACGGGGAAACTCGCTGGCCAGCCACGTCTTCACGCTGTGGAGGGAAACGCTGCTCCAGCCCTTGCTCAGCGACCGACGGCCGTCCTCGCTCAAGCGGATGGGCTTCGTCAGGTCACCGTTGACCAGGTAGCGCCGACTGTAATTCGTCTGTCCGTGACGGAGGACGTAGGTCGTCATGATCGGTTCCTCGGGGTCGGTGCCGACAGCCACGCAAGGACTTCGGCCATCGTCGCTCCGCGCGGATCACCGGTTTCGAGGTAGAAGAGAAGGCCGTCCAGGGCCAGGGCTCGACACCACGGCGCCAGGACGGGCACGGGGATGCGGGAGATCCGGGCGGCAGCGGCCAGGCGGGCGTCCGTGCCGTGTCCAAGCTCGTAGTACACGGTCCAGAAGGCCCAGTCGAAGGCCGCATCGCCCACCATCGGGAGGGGGTCGATCAGGCGAGGGTGGCCCAGCCGGTCGAAGAGCACGTTCTCGCGGTAGAGATCCGCGTGCAGGACCGTCCCCCGACCGCCGTCCTCCTCCAGGGTCACGAGGGCCGGGAGAGCCGCGTCGACGTGCTCCTGCCACTGGCCGACATCGACCGATTCCAGACGGCGGCGCACCCTGGGACGTACCTCCTGATGCAGGTACGAGGTCAGGGAAGGAAGCTCACGCGGTCGGCGCTGGCGCCGGCCGATGGTGTGGAGGCCCTGGAGGGCGGCGGCCACGGTCTGCAGCTTCCCAGGCGGCCGCTCGTCGCCACCGGGGCGGCCCCCGATCATCTTCAGGGCCGCCACGGCCAGGTCGTCCGCCGCCTCGACGACGCCTGCCGTCGGCCCGCCCGCCCACAGGCGTAGGGCAGTGACCTCCTTGCGGAACCGCGTGGGATCGGCCCACGCCTTGAGAAGCAGCGGACGACCTTCGAGAGTTCCGGCCATGACGATCACGGAGGCATGCCCGGCATCGTGATAGCCATCGAGGGTGAGCTTCCAGCGATCCGCAGCCTCCTCCATCAAGGAGGGCACAGCATCGAGCCACCCGGAGATTTCGGGGCCGTAGTGAGTGACCAGCCGACGCCGGCATTCCGGGGAGACCTCGCCGAGCCCCGTGAGGGTCCGTTTCTTCATCAGCTCAGCACGATCCCGTCGGAGACCAGCTCGTCAGTGAGCGCCGGGAACTCGCCCAGCGCCTCCGCCACCAGTGCCTGCACCTTGTCCACCTCGGTGTCCGGGGACGACAAACGGACGAGCACACGCCACGGCTGGTCGAGGCGCTGCCCTGTCGTGCTCACCAGATGGACCTCGGCATGCCCTCCCGTCGCCTCGTGGAGCCGCTGGGCGAGCCGACGGGCGGCGATGTTGTAGAGCTTGCCCACGTGGTAGACGGGGTTCTTGCCGTTGGCGCCCTCCAGGTTCATCGGTCGCAGGGGCGTGATGAGCCCGTTGACGCGGTTGCCGCGGCCGACGACGCCCTCGTCGCCGGACTCGATCGAGCTCCCGGTGTAGGTGAGGTACAGCTCGTCCTTCTCCGGCACGTCGCGCGCGTTGAGCCGGAAGCTCGCCTCGGCGCCGGGCAGGTGGAGGCCGGCGATCCGGTAGCACTCGGCCAGGACGCTCTCGGTGTTCTGGACGTACTCTGCACGGCTCGCGACGAGCCGCGACTTCTGCGGCACACAGAGCACGACATCCGCCCGCTCCCCGTCCCAGTAGCCCATAAGCTTCACGTCCGACCCACACCAGGCGTGAGAGAGGGTGAAGTCGCTCTCCCCGGAGAAGTGGTCGACCAGATCCCGCGCGAAGGACTCGAAGACGTTCTCCGGCGCCCAGCCGGTGCCCAGCGACGTGTCGTTGGAGAGCCGCACGCGCCGCTCCCGCAGGTCGTCGATCGACCGGGGGTTGAACCATCGCGTCCGGTCGGGCACCTCGTCGCTCGTGAGGACGGCACCGGGGCTGGAGTTGCTGGTGATGTTGAAGGTGATGTCGAGGTGCTCGGAGACCTCGGGGAGTCGGCGGGCGAAGAACGCCCGCACCTCGGCCTCCACGATCTCCTCGACGGGGATCCGCTCACCACCGCACATGGGCGCGGCGCGGCCGTTGACGAGCACCCGGACCGGGGCGGTCATGCGGCCGGCGCCGTACCGGACCTCACTCGCTCCGCCCAAGAGAGCGAGCTTGTCGAAGTTGTGGTGCAGGACCGCGCCGAAGTGCTGCACGGTGTAGGCGCTGTACGCGCGGGACAGCCGCTCGGCCAGCTGGTCGGCGAGGGTGTCCGGATGGCCGAGGCCCTTGCGCTCCACGATGGTCGTGGCGTCCGGGGCGGACCCGCCCGTCTCGATGACGAGGTGGCTGTTGTCGATGATCGTGCTCGTGCGAAGCATCACGAACTCCCGTTCAGGGTGGACAGAAGGGGATGAGCGCAGGCGCAGAACGCCTGGACGAGCGGTAAGTACCGTGTGTGGTGACGAGGTCGATGTCCTCGGTTCGTGGATGCCATCTTCCTGGCCCTCAAGGTCCTGTTCGAGGGCTCTGATAGGTCACCAAGAGGACTTTTACAGGGCTCTGTTGGACTTCTGTGGGCGATTTTGCGCCACACCGAGGACATCGCATGTCACTCTCTGACGAGAACTCGTCCCCGGAGGAGATCCATGTCCCGTCCCGCAGGCAACACCCGACTCAAGTCCGCCCGCCTGGCGGCCGGATACAACTCACAACAGGCTCTGGCCGACGCCATCACCAAGACGGCACCCAAGCTGGGCATCAGAGGGCTCGCTGTTGGCGTGCGTCAGATCCGACGCTGGGAGTCCGCCACACCGCCCTGGCCTCAGCCTGACGTCCACCGAGTTCTGACCCACCTCCTAGGCCAGAGCGTGGAGGATTTGGGATTCACCCCACCCTGGGGAAATGAGAGCCGCCACGCGGGCTCGACGGTCCGCAACACCCCGCATGCGCCTCTGAAGGGAGTGCGGCTAGCTAACGTCCCCGTCAAGGCCGGCCCCGCAACGCAACCGGTCACAGTAGGCAAGGACTTCGAGGCCGTCACTCGTTCTCACCGGCACCTCTACTGGTCCGTAGCTCCTTCCGTACTGCACCCCGCAGTGCTGGAACATGCCCGTCTTGGATGCGCTCTCCTACCGGAGACGGCGAACCCTGCTCGCCAGACCCTGGCCGGCGCCCTTGCCGAGTCCTATCTACTGGCCGGGCGCATCGAGTTCTTCGACCTACGCCAGCCCGACCAAGCCTCGGAAGCCCTCTTGCGTGCCCTGCAAGCGGCGGGCGAAGCCGACGACCCCCTCCTGGGATCGGCCGTCCTCGCGCACATGGCGTTTATCCCCGGATGGACCGATGACCGGGAAGCGGCGATCGAGCGCATGGTGGCCGCCCGTACCTACGCTCGACGCGCAGACGCCTCCGCGGAGCTCTGGGCATGGCTGGATGCGGTCGAGGCGGAATGCGAGACTCGATGCGGCGATCCTCGTGCCGCGCTCCGCCTGATCGGACACGCCGAGGACGCCCTTTCCTCGGGCTCCGAGCACCCCAGCCCTGAGTGGCTCGACTGGTTCAGCCCCGTGCGCCTGTCCGCGTTCAAGGGGAACACGCAGCTGAAGGCCGGCCACCTACCACAAGCCCGCCAGACTCTTCAGGAGGTACTCGAAGACATGCCGCCCGAGTCGGACAAGCAGCGCACGGTCGTCCTCGGCGATCTCGCCGCGGTCGAAGCTGCGGACAGCCACCCGGAGGCAGCGTGCCGGTACGCCGTCCAAGCTCTCGATCAGCTCGCCATCACCTGGTACGCCACGGGCATGGAGCGTATCCGCGAGGTCCGACGCACGCTCGCCCCATGGCAGAACGAGCAGTGCGTCCGAGACCTCGACGATCGTCTCTACGACTGGGGAACGACTGTCAGCGCTCTCCAGCGTTGAACTTGGCGATCTTCTCAGGCAGCTCTGCAAGCGAGTCGATGCGCATCGTGGTGATCGAGTCCGCATCCGGGTCACGCTGCTGAATCGTGCCCCAGGGCCCACGCCGAATCAGAGCTGTCAGAAGCCCCGCCCGCACGGCCGGGCGAATGTCGTTGTCGAGCCGGTCGCCGACGTACAGGATCTCGCCCGGCTCGGCAGGCGTTGCCTTGATGACGTGGTCGAAGAACTTCACGTCCGGCTTCGACGCCCCCCAGTCGTCACTGGTGGCGATCAGGTCAGACGGAAGGTCCAGCCCGCGCAGCAGGCCACCCGCACGCACGGTCTGGTTCCCGGCGATGCCCACCCACAGGCCGGCCTCCCGCAGCGCGGCCAGTGTGGGACGCACATCGGAGTAGAGGTCGTCCTCGCCGAACCATTCCGGCTTCCCGGCCGCCGCGCGCTTCTCGCGCTCCTCGGTCAGATCGAACCCCGGCCGGAACTCCTGGAACGTCTCGCGGTAGTCGCGCCCCTGCGCGATGACCGCCCCGAACATCGCCGCGAAGGTATGCCGCGGCACCTCCAGCCAGTCCGCCCAGGTCCCGTACTCCCGGGTCTCGTCGACAAGACACTCACCCACGTCGAACACCACCGCACGAATCATGCTCCGCAGGTTAGACGGTGCGGCATCTGGAGTAGACAGCCCTGTCAGACTGCGGCCGAACTTCCACCACATACATGACATGATCATGCCATATCGCCCGCGCTGTCAGTGGTGTGGCTCACCATGGACTAACGTGCTGTGATCAACGTGGGGGAAGAACCATGACCGTCGAAGAGCCATGTTCAGGGCTGCCCATCGAGTTCCTACGTGCCATCGCCGCGCAGTCCGGGCCGGATTCACCGCCCGTCGGCATGGCAGTGGCCCGGGCACACGAGCTACCTGAGGGAAGCGCGCGCGACGACCTCCTGCTCGCGCTTCTTCGTGGGGCGCTCAGTGCCTCTGCTCCCGAATGGATGCTCAGCGCCGCGATCGACAGCGACCTTCGGCGGCAGGCCGCCTCCTACGTGAGCTATTCGATGCGCCTGTCCGCCGCGGCGCTCGGCCATCCTTCATGCCCGGACGAACTGCGCGCGGAGACGCTGCGCCGCTGCTCCCTGGCCCAACTCGGCGCACTCGGCCGACGGGACTGCGGGCCGACACTGACGGGGGCGGTTGTCAGCGAGCTACGTCGGCGTGGACCGCATAGCCAGCCGATGACGCCGGCGCTCCTTGAGAATCCCGGGACGGCACAAGTCATCCTCCGTGAGCCGATGCTCGACGACTCGGTCTTCGCCGCCGCTCTCGGCCTGCTGCCCGTACTTCCCTCCTCCCCACGGCTGGACGAGGGGGACGGCGATGTCATGGCCCGATTCGACGCGTACATGGCCACCTTGGACGCGGGCAGCTCGATGTGGGAGGCAATCACGCGAGTCCATATCGACCGTCATCGTCAGTTGATCGAGTGGGCGCGGGGCACCCTAGCGAGCCACTACATCCGGAAACACCTGCTCGGCACCATCCCTTGGGACGTCGAGGGCTCCCTCCTCGAAGAGATCGCTGTTCGCGACCTTGCAGACTTCCCTCGCGCCTCCCTGATCACGCGGATGAGTCGGCTACTCCGGGATGGCGCCTCGGAGGCGGATGTGCGCTCGCGGCTTGCCGGTGGGTTCGCATCCCTGTCCCCGAAAGAGCGCTGCCACGTCGAGGAGTTCTTCGACGAGTCCCCTGAAGTCCGCTCCGCGGGGCTGCGGGCCGCAGTCCTTTGGGTGGAGTCCAGGGCCGACACCTCCTGGCGACACCTCCTCACTCCGTCCGACGCCAAGGACCGATTCGGCCGCGCGCACACCTGGCGCGCGCCGCAGGAGCTGCTGGTGACGCTCGGCGAGCGCTTCGCGGCAGTAGCCGAAGAGGCTCTGGAGCTCTGGGAAACCGACCCCGAGCCTGGCCGACGGACTCCCCGCGATGTGCGATGGCTGCATTCCATGCTCCTTCACCTCCCTCAGGTGACGAGCGAGGTGAAGGACAAGGCTCGTGCTGTCCTACGGTATGCGGGACTGCGGCCTCGTCGAAGCTGGGAGGTCAATGAGCTCGCCACAGATCAGCACGATCGCGAGTTCGCCGATCTTCGCACCGCCATCGACCGGATCCTCGGGGACCCGACCACAGCTGCCCGCAGTTCGGCGCTCGGCGATCCACAACAGGTCACCGTACGAGATCTGGCAACCGTTTCCGACGAAGTGCTGGACGACTATCTCTCCCGCCACGCCGGAAACGATGAGCTCGTGGAGAAGGCGCTGCTGTCGTTCGTCAATCGCGACAGCCACCGGCCGAAGCTCGGTTTCTCCGACGTGCTGGGACGGCACTCTTCACCACAGGAGGCGCTGCTCCAGGTCACCGCTGGCCTGCGTAAGCGCCTCGGGGGCGGCCCTCACCTCCGCGAAGCATGGGTTCGGCAAGTGCTCAGACTCCCCGAGTGCGATACGAAACTCATCTGCGCGCTGCCGGCTTGGGCCGCATTGACCGTCGGTGGTCCCGAGCACGGCACGGCTCACGCCGCGGTCGCGTCAGTCGTCACGACCGCGCTCGGCGAAGACGAGGAAGCCTGGGCGCGTTTCGCCACCAGCCCCGCCTCCTACTCCGGGCCGACTGCCTGGCTCCGCCTGGGCGACATCCTCACCGCCGCGAAGGAGGGCGGCGCGTGGCCGAAACCTCCGAACGGCCGGTGATCCAGCCAGCCTCCGAGTGTGGGACGACAACACGGCGGCCACGGCTCAAGTCAAACCCACGAGGCGTGTCGGCTCCTGGCTCGCATTCTGGCCGACAGCGGGTCCGGCTCTCTCCCCCCAGAAGGCACAGTCGGAAGTTCACGTCGTGGATTCGCTCGGCAGGCGGAGGCGGGAACATCGCCATTCCGCTTGTAGGCGCTCGGCCGGACCGGTACGACGGTCACCATGTACCGATGGTCGCCGCTCAACGATCGACAGCTGGCCTTGCTCACCCGCATCGGAGAGGGAACGGATCCCGTCACCTCGGCGAGCCCGGAACTTGCCCACACCGCCCGTGCCCTCAAGGGTCGGGGCCTCATCACCATGCCCAAGCATGGTGGGAAGTGGCAGGCGGAGATCACCGACGACGGTCGCTTCTACCTGGAACACGGCCACCACCCGGACCGGCCCGAGCCTGCCCCGCGCAAGCAACGACCGGCAACCGCCGAGCCGACACCGGAGGCTGCGGCACCTCCCCGTCGGCGGGCGAAGCCCCCGCTCGAGGCGAAGCCGGCGCTGGCACGCCCGGCGAAGCCGCCACGGCAGTCGCGGGCGGAAATCGGCGCGGCTTTGATCGCGGAGGTGCAGAAGGCCGGGCGATTCCTTCGGGTTCCTGACCCGAGCGACGAGGAGCGGGCCCGCTATCGCCGGGCGTTCGACGCGGCGCGGCAGTGCGCTCCAGAGGGCTACCACCTGAAGTACAGCGGGCGGGCGAAGGGTGACTTCTTCCTCGGCCTGCTCCGGGTGACGGGCGAGGACGACACCGAGTGGAACCGGATCCGACTGGCCCGCAGTCGTGTGATCACCGACGTTGACGACGTGATCGCGGCGGTCACCGCAGACCACAGCGCCTTCGAGATCTCGGACGAGGTACTGCCGCGAGCGCTCGCCCTCCTTCGGCTCCTCGCCGAGCGGGCCCTCGCGCGGCATGGCGATATCGCGGTGTCGAAGAAGCGCAGGCAGACGAGGCCGCTACTCACGGTCCACGGCAGGACGTACGAGATCGGCTTCAAGGAACGTCAGAAGCAGGTCCGTTACGTGCCCACGCAGCCGGGCCGACGGACGTATGACTGGCAGCGGGTCACCCCGGCCCACCGGTTCGAGCCGTCCGGGGAATTGGAACTGCACGTGAGCCAAGGCCCGGGGCACAGCTACGGCTGGAACAAAGAGTGGGCAGATACCGCCAAGAAGCCGTTGGAGGACCAGATCGACTCCGTCTTCCGAGCGCTGAAGGCCCACGCGGAGGAAGAGGAGCAGGCCCGGCTGGCACGGGAAGCAGAGCAGCAGCGTCAGCGTGAGGAGCGGGAGCGGCAGGAGGAGGAACGCCGCCTGCGAGAGGCAAAGGAACACGAGGAGCGCCGTCGGCAGGAGGCGGAGGAGAAGGAGCGCACGCGGCAGGAGTGGGAAGCGGCGGTCAGCGTTGCGACGATCAAGGCAGTGGACGCCACGCGGATCGACCGGTTCGGTACCGCCCTGGCGCAGTGGCGGGCCGCAGGGGAGATGCGGGCCTTCTGCGCCGCGCTCGATGAGGCCGCCTCCGTCTCGGACGACGCCCACGAAGCCGGGCGGCTGCGCGAGTGGTCAGCGTGGGGAAAGGCGGAGGCCGACCGGCTCGACCCGACCGTGGCTGGCAGGGGCCTGACCGCCCACAGCCTCCACACGGAGCCCACGGGCGACCAGCTACGGCCCTTCCTCGACGGATGGCATCCGCAGCGGCCGGAGAAGGAGGAGCACCCGAAGAAGGAAGAGCCCAAGGCGGAAGCCGATCCACCCAAGCCAGAGCCGGAGCGGTGGCGTGACTTCACCGACGAACGTCTGGACCAAGGCTGGAGATATGGACCCCGAGGTCGCGCTCGATGGTGGAGGCGATGACGCCGTGCCCGCGGTCGCGTAGGGCCTTCACCGATTTCTCCACGAGCTTCCCGAGCCGGACGACCTCGTCCCGCAGGGCGACCAGTTCGTCGTAGCGCTCGGCCTTGTCCTGGCCACACCACTCCCGAACGGTCCGCAGGACGGCCGCTTCCGCGTCCAGCTTGCGGTCGTCCCGGCGGCTGTAGGAGTACCAGGAGGACTGCGTGCGCTCCTGATCGATGGCCTGCTGCCTGCGGCCCACCTCCGGAAGGATGTCGTCGGCGAAACGGCCAGCCACCTGGTGCGCGATGCGCTCGGTGACCGGCCACCCAGCCAGACACAGGCCATCGCGGTTCTCGTAGACCATCGGATCGCCTCGCAGCTCCGCGGGATCCATACCGACAAGGGGAGCACTGCCGTCGAGACGGCCCATCTCCAGGATCCCGGCGTCCGCGACACTGCGCCGCAGCCGCAGCTTGCTCTTCGGGCGGACAAACCCGAGGATCAGCCGCGCAGCCTCGAAGTCGGCACTCCCTCGCACATGCCGCGACGCCTCGGCCAAAGCGAGCTCGCTCGCGTCGTCCGTGCGGAACGCCTCGACGTCCTCCCAGCGCGCCACGAGGGAAGTCGCGTCGACCCACTCCTGTAGTCCGGCGTCGTCTCCGTCGAGGAACCGCACGTGGAGCCAATCAGCCCGGCCGCGCCCGCCGACCCGTACGACCTCGACCCGACGAACCGCGCCACCCAGCTCCTTCGGCCTCGCCCGGTAGGCCCAGTGCTCACCCATCTCCATGTGTCCATTGAGCCAGGTCCGCTGATCACCTTGCCCATCGATTGCCGAAACCAGCACGGAACTGAGCGCCAGAGAGGTTCTTCAGGGGCTATCCGAGGCCAATACCTCTGTCATCTGCAGTCGAGCGACGCGTTGAGTCTTCCTGGCGGGTGCTCAGCGTCCAAACGTCCCGATCCGAGTCGACCATCAGCGGTCAGGTGCTCACTGCCCTATTCGCGTCCGAGCTGGTGGAGAGACGAAGGATCTTGTCCCAGGTGACCACTAGCCCCGCCGCGGCGGCCGTGGCCAGGGCGACGCCCACAGCTGACGAAGCCAGGGCAAAGACGATGCCAGCGAGACAGAAGGTAAACGCAGATCCTCGCAGCACCTGTTGCCGCCACGTTCTGCGCTCGCGGTGACTGTGCAACAGCCCATCGGCGGATACGTCCCCAGGTGCGAGATCTTGCAGTCGCCCGCTGGCGAGCACTTTCAGGATCCGCTCCACTTCGAGCAGAGCACGCTTCGCACCGTCGATCCGATCAAGCTCAATCCCGTCCCGGAGTTCACGCACGAGGGCAGCGGCTGCTGCGAACCGAGCCACGACCTGGGGCATGGGGTTACGGCCGTCAGGAAGCGCACGTTGCACGGCATACCTCTCCAGTGCGATGGCGAAGTCTTCCAACGCTTGCACTGCCGCAACGTGCGGAGAGTTGAAGGGCGATGCCGTCGGAGGCTCCTTCCCCGTTACCTCCAGAGGCTGGAGAAGGGCTTCATAGGCCCTACGCACCGTCACCGTCATGGCCTCGGTCGTCCACCGTTGCATGCCCTGGTTCGCGACAAGCGAGGCGATCACAGCAGTGATCAACATGGGCGTCACCAAGACCCCTATGACGACGGCGTCGCGCCAGACGTGCCAGCTTGTACGTTGGATGGCTGCGGCAAGGACGCCACCCGCTGAGACGGACAACGCGACGGGGACAATCATCTTGAGGTCGACTGCCCTCCGGGACGCCTGATACAGGACGTCTTCGCGCTGCAAGTAGTCCAGCGTCGGATGGTCTGGACGCGTCGCCAAGGAGCTGTCGCGGACCTGACGCACCAGGTGAGCGCGGCGCCGTCTCGCGTGTGCCCGCGCGTGAGCCCAGCAGATCCGTTCCAGGAGCGTTCTGTTACGTCGGCGCTGCGACGTTGCCGTCACGGTCAGGGCCCATATCGACATTGTCCAAGCGGCGAAGATGAGCGCCCCAAACTCGGTTTTCGACACGTCCTCCCCTTCCGGGACATCGATGGGCTCAGCCCCATCACAAGTCCCTATGCCCTGGGGAGGTTCGCCAACGCCTCACTGCCAGTACGAAACTCTGTGCGAGCCGAGTGCCGTCGATCCGGCCGCCGCGGGCCCGTGACCAGCTACAGGACCAGGCTGCCGACCTGGCAGACGACCCAGCTTCGTGGTCTCAGTTCTGGTCTCATTCACCGCCGTCCAACCCTGTCCGGACAGGGCCATCCCGAACGCTCCGCATCAGGTCAGGACGCCCCTGCCCCCTCCGGACGGGCATACGAACACTTGGAAAGCGTGTTGGGGGCAACCCCTCACGAGTTCGAATCTCGTATCCTCCGCCAGTGCCTCACCGGGCACTAACGTCGAAGGCCCCGCTGCTCGCAGCGGGGCCTTCGACGTGTGGGGTATCGGTTGGCGCCCCGGGGAAGTCGCGGGCATGGACCACCAGCGGGAGAACTCTCCACCGGCTCCGGGAACCCCGGTCTCCGGAGAGGCAGGCGCTCCCTTTCACCTGTTCTTGAATTCGACCGGGCCGGTGCTCATGCGGAAGTTGCCGTTGGAGTACAGCGTCGGGCGGGCTTCCTGGTGGTTCCCGCTGTACTTCTCCACGTGGCGGATCTCGATGCCGCCGGGGACGGTGAAGTCGATGAGGGCGATGGCGACCCAGTAGGACAGGTTGCGGTCGTTGAACAGCGGGACGGTGACGGTGGACCCACGGCCGTCCGTGACGACGGCTCGGGCTCCGTAGGACTTGAAGGAGCCGGTGCCGTTCTCGACCGCGCTGTAGGCGCAGATCAGGACGTAGCCCTGGAGGTCGGGTCGGCGGATGGTGACGGTTTCGCGCCCGGGTGCGCGGGCGTCGCCGTCGAGAGCGATGTACGGGGGTGCGGAGGGGGAGCCGAGTTGCCGGTAATAGACGACCTGCTCCGACCTGTTCGGCCTGGGGCCCTTGGGGGTGACGAGGCCACGGGGCACGTAGAGGGCGTAGAGGTCGAGGTCGGCACCGGCCCGGCGGCGGTCCGCGCTGCCGCCGTTCCATTCCAGGCTGGCGGTGACGACGAGGTGCGGATCGTCCTTGCGCATGTTGATCGTGGCCTGGCCGCCCTTGACGAGGGCGACCCTGCCGAGCGGCACGGGCGGGTGGACCGGCGCGGCCGACGGCGACCACGCGGGGGCGGGCGGGGCCGTCCGGGCGGCGGGAGCGGGTCTGCGGGGCGCGGGGGCCGTCTCCGGCGGAGGTGCGGGCGCGGGAGCGGGACCCGGGTCGTCGACGACGATGCCGAAGTCCTCCGCCAGGCCCGCCAGCCCGCTGGCCCAACCCTGCCCGACCGCCCGGACCTTCCACCCGCCCTGGCGCCGGTACAACTCGACGAGGACCGCCACGGTCTCCCCGCCGTTCATCGGCGGCGGAACGAACGCGAGCCGCGTGGACCCGCACTCGACGTCGGCGCGCGGGGTGCCCACGGCGTCGAACCGGGCGGCCGGATGGTCGACATCGACGCTCGCCACCACGGCGACGCGCTCCACCGAGGCCGGGACGCGCCGGAAGTCCGCCGTGACGGTGCGCCCGGTCACCGTCACGCCGTCCTGCGACCGGTGGTTGTAGAACACCAGGTCCTGGTCGCCACGGACCTTGCCGTCGGGCCCGAGCAGCACGGCGGAGACGTCGAACGGCACGCCCGAAGCCGCGACGGTGACCTGGCAACGGGCGCCGACCAGGGGTGCGTTCGCGCCTTTGGAGAGCGTGATGGCCATCTGAGCCTCCTGTGGTGATCCGTCCATGGTGGCGGCAGCGGCTCGGTCTCGTCAGGCGAAGGACCAACCAGGTGTCGGCTCCCCGATGCTCCCCGATGCTCCCCGATGCTCACCGGTCTCACCGGTCTCACCGGTCTCACCGCACCGAACGGCACCGAACGGCACCGACCAGCACCGGGGGTCCCTTGGTCTCGGTTCTGGTCTCGTCCGACCCCGTCCAGCCTCGCCCGGACCGGCCGCTCCGAACGCTCCGCCGCAGGTCAGGACGGAGGGGCCCCACCGCGTGGTGGGGCCCTTCGGCGTGGGCGGGGCCCCTCGGTCTCCCTGCCCCCCTCAGTCCCCCGCGGCCCGGCCGCTCCGCGCCGCCGGGGCCTCCGGGGCCGGAGTCGGGGCCGTCGTAGTCGGGTCCTCGGGCCCCGGGAGGGGTTCGTCCGGGGGTGGGGGGAGGGTGTGGAGTCGGGTGACCGGGGAGAGGGCTAGGGCTATCAGGACGGTGGCGGACGCGGTCGCGGCGGCGGTGAGGGCGTGCTCGGCGCCGACGCGGCCCGCGAGGAGGCCCGCGGACAGGCCGCCGAGGGCGCCGCCGCCGAACAACAGGGTGCGGAAGACCGCCGTCATCCGGCCCATCATCGACCGTGGGGTGCTGGCCTGGCGCAGGCTGACGATGACGACGCCCGCGACGCCGAGGCCGAGGTAGGTGGTGAAGAAGGAGAGGACGAACATCCCCACCATCACCGGTCGGGGGCCGCTGGCCAGGACGATCAGCGTCGGGCCGAGGAGCAGGGCCGACTGGGCGACCAGGTAGACGAGGCCGAGCCGGAAGCGCCGGATGACCGCCCGGGAGACCACCGCGCCGATCAGTCCGCCCACCGAGGCGGTGGCGAAGACCGCGCCGAGGGTGGTGGGGGCCAGGCCCAGGTCGCGCGTTCCGTACAGCAGGAACATCGTCCACACGGTGACCATGGAGAAGTTGCAGCAGAAGCCGATCAGGGCCAGTGACCGCAGGACCGGGTTCCCCAGGACCCAGCGCAGGCCGTCCCGGAGTTCGGTCGGCAGATGGCGTCGGGCGGGTGCTTCGGGCTTGGGCTCGGGGGTGCGGATGAGCAGCAGCGAGACCAGGGACACCAGATAGGAGAACGCGTCGACGATCAGCGCGACGGGCGCGGTCAGGGCGCCGACCAGGACGCCCGCGAACCCGGGGCCCGCCACGTCGGCCGCCGAGGAGCTCACCCCCATCTTGGCGCCCGCCTCGACGTAGCGCTCGGGGTCGCGGACCAGGGTCGGCACGTACGCCATCCAGCTCACGTCGAACAGCACCGAGGCGACGCCGACGGCGCAGGCGATCACCAGCAGGGTGCTCAGGCCGAGCGCGTCCGTCCAGTACAGGACGGGGACCAGCGCCAGCAGGACCATCCGGACCAGGTTGGCGCCGAGCATGACCGGTCGCCGCCGGACCCGGTCCACCCACACCCCGAAGACCAGGGCGAGGCCGAGGTACGGGACGAGTTGGAGGAAGCGCAGCACGCCGACCTGTTCGTCGGTGGCGCCGAAGGCGAGGATCGCGGTCAGCGGCAGGGCCAGGTTGGTGACCTGGGCGCCGAGCAGCGAGAGCGTCTCGCCCACCCAGAACTTGAGGAAGTCGCCGTCGCGCCAGAGGCTTCCCCCGGCGCCCGGGGCCGGGGCCTGGGACGGGGCCTGGGCCTGGGGCGGGGCCTGGGCCTGGGGCGGGGGCGGGGGCGGGGTGGGCGCTCCGGCAGGCGCCCCGGCGGCGGCTCGGGTGGGGGCTCCTGCGGGCGCTCCGGCGGCGGCTCGGGTGGGCGCCCCGGCAGTGGCTCCGGCAGGCGTCCCAGCGGCGGCTCCGGCGGGCGCTCCGGCGGGGGACGTCATCGTCGTCCCCGGCCGATGACGTCCGCCACCGCGTCGGCGACGTGGTCGACCTCCTCCTCGGTGTTGTAGTAGTGCGGCGACAGCCGCAGGCACCACTCGACGTCCTTGTCCCCGAAGTCGAACTGCGCGAACTCACGGAAGCTGAGTGCCGAGTTGATTCCCCGGGCGTCCACGGCCGCCTTGAACGGCTCCGGCCGCCAGCCCTCCACGGCGAAGGTGACGAGTCCGGCGAGGCGCGGGCCCCGGTCGAGCAGCCGCACCCCGAGGACGGGGGCCAGCCGTTCGCGCAGCCGGGCGGCGAGCGCCGGGGTGCGCCGCTCGATGGCCTCGACGCCGACCTCGCGGGCGTAGCGCACCGCGGCGGCGCTGCCGAGGACCGTGGCGTAGGGGAACTCCCACTCCTCGAACCGGGCCGCCGTCCCCACCGGTTCGTACCGGTCCGGCCCGGTCCAGCGGGCGCCGTGCATGTCGATGAACAGCGGTTCGTTCCCCGCGCGCAGGACGCGGTCGGAGACGTACAGGAACCCGGAGCCGCGCGGCCCCCGGAGGAACTTGCGGCAGGTCGCGGTGAGGAGGTCGCAGCCGATCTCCGCCACGTCGATGACGAGTTGCCCCACCGACTGGCAGGCGTCGACCAGGTAGAGCAGGTCCAGCTCGCGGCAGTGGCGGCCGATCTCGGCGACCGGCGAGACCAGGCCCGAGTTGGTGGGGACGTGGGTGGCGGACACCAGTCGGGGGCGGTGGGTCCGCATCAGCGCCGCCATCGCCGCCACGTCGACCCCGCCCCCGGGCGCGTCCGGCGCGTGGACGACCCGGACCCCGAACCGTTTGCGCAGGGACAGGAAGGCGATCTGGTTGGAGACGAAGTCGTCGCGGGTGGTGAGGATGACGTCGTCGGCCTCGAACGGGATCGACGACAGGGCGTTGGCGTAGGCGTGGGTGGCGCTGCCCGCGAAGGCGATGTTCCCGGGCGCGGTGTTGACGAGGGCGGCGATCTCCGTGTGGAAGCCGCGCACTTCGGCGGCCCGGGCGGCCGACGCCTCGTAACCGCCGATCCGTGCTTCGAGGTTGAGGTGGTCGACCATCACGTCGAGGACGGGGGTCGCCAGCAGACCGCAGCCCGCGTTGTTGAAGTGGACGACCTGTCGGCACCCCGGGGTGTCGGCCCGCAGGGCGGTGACGTCCAGCTGAAGTGCTTCCCGACCAGGACCAGAAGCGCTACCGTTGTCTCTCATGAATGACGGTAGCACTTCTGGGGAGTTGGCCGACAGCCTCCGTACGCTGCTCTCCCGGCTCTCGCCCGGCGACCGGCTGCCCAGCAGCCGGGAGCTGACCAAGGAGTACCGGGTCGGCCCCGCGACCGTGGCGCGGGCCATCGCCGCGCTGGCCGCCGAGGGCGCGGTGGTCACCCGTCCGGGCAGCGGTACGTACGTGGCGCGGCGCCCCCGGCACCACGGCACGGCCCCCGCCGTCCCCGACACCGCCTGGCAGACGGTCGCCCTCACCGACCGCGCCGTCGACACCCACGCGATCGCCGACCCGCTCGGACCGGCCCCGGCCGGAACGATCGCCATGGACGGCGGCTACGTCCACCGCTCGCTCCAGCCCACCCGGGCCCTCAGCGCGGCACTGGCCCGGGCCGCCCGCCGTCCGGACGCCTGGGACCGCGCCCCGGCGGGCGGACTGCCGGGGCTGCGCGCCGTGTTCGCGGGTGCCGTCGGCGGCGGGGTGACGCCGGAGGACGTGCTGGTCACGGCGGGCGGACAGAGCGCGCTGTCGATCGCGTTCCGGGCCGTCGCCGGGCCCGGCAGCCCCGTCCTGGTCGAATCCCCCACCTATCCGCGGGCCCTCGCCGCCGCCCGCGCCGCGGGGCTGCGGCCGGTGCCGGTGCCGATCGACGCCGACGGACTGCGGCCCGATCTGCTGGCCGACGCGTTCGCGATGACCGGCGCGCGGCTGCTGTACTGCCAGCCTGCCCACCAGAACCCGACCGGTGCGGTGCTGACGCCCGAACGGCGTCGGCACGTCCTCGACGTGGCGCGCGCCTCGGGCGCGTTCGTGATCGAGGACGACTTCGCCCGGCACCTGGGACACGGCGGTCCGGTGCCGCGCCCGCTGGTCGCCGACGACCGCGACGGCACGGTCGTCCACGTCACCTCCCTCACCAAGCCCGCGGCGCCGAGCCTGCGGATCGGGGCGCTGGTGGCGCGGGGGCCGGTGATGGAGCGGATGCGGGCGGTGCGCCTGGTCGACGACTTCTTCGTCACCCGGCCGCTCCAGGAGGCCGCGCTGGAGGTGCTCAGCTCCCCGTCCTGGGAGCGGCACGTCCGCTCCCTCGGCGCGGCGCTCGCGGAACGGTGCGCCGTGCTGACCGCCGCGCTCGGCGAGAAGCTGCCCGGCGCGGTCCTGGCCGGGCCGCCCACGGGCGGGCTGCACCTGTGGGTGCGGCTGCCGTCCGGCGTCGACGACACCGCGCTGGCCGGTGCCGCCCGGCGGCACGGGGTCGCCGTGAGCGCGGGCGCCCGGCACTTCGCCGCCGAGCCACCGGCGGCCCATCTGCGGATCGGGTTCGCCGCCACCGCCGACCTCGCCGAACTGGCGGAGGGAGCACGGCGGTTGGGGGCCGCGCTGGCGGACTTGGGGACGGGGGCGGATGCGGGGACGGGGGCGGGAACCGGGTCGGATGCGGGGACGGAAACCGAGGTGGGGGCGCCTCGGTGAACCGCCGTCCCGCACGCCCCCGCACGCCCCCGGCCGCACGGGGCGGCGGGAAAGCGTCCCTACAACTCCTCGCCCCGCAGGGCGAGGTACGCGTCCCGGAGGTGGATGAGGGCGGGGTGGTCCGGGGTGAGGGGGGTGTCGCCGATGGCGGACAGGGGGCGGACGCCGAAGGCGGCGTTGGTGGCGAAGGCGGCGGGGAGGGAGCGGGCCTCGGCCAGGGTGAGGGGGCGGGTCACCGACGGGGTCAGATCGCGGAGCAGGGCCATGGTGACGCCGGGGAGGACCTCGGCGTCGGGCCACACCACCGTGCCGTCCGGGTCGACGAAGCCCACGTTCCAGGTGCCGCCCTCGCTGATCCGGTCGCCGGGACCGGTGAACAGCGCGTCGTCGTAGCCCCGGAGCTGGGCGGCGCGCCGGGTGTGCAGCAGCCCGAAGAGGCCCACGTGTTTGACGGCGGGGACGTCCCGTTCGTAGCGGAGGGGCAGGGCCCTCAGGGGCGGCGGGGCGGGCGCCGGGGCCGGGCGGGTGGTGACCAGGACGTGGGGGTCGGTGGCCTTCGACGGCGCGGCGGGTTCCGTCGCCGGGTCCAGGACGGTGATCCGGACGACGAACGATCCCGTCAGCCCCTCGGTCGCCCGTCGGACGTGGCGCAGGACCGCGTCCCGGTCGAGGGCCGCCCCGAACACCGTCCGGCAGTCGCGGACCAAGCGGTCCAGGTGGAGGGGGAGTCCCCGCACCCTTCCCCCGTCCACCCGCAGGGACGTGAAGTGCCCGTAGTTGGTGAGACCGAGGGCGAGCAGTTCTTCCGGGGTGGCGGGGCGTCCGTCGAGCAGGGCCATGGGCGACAGGGTCTCATCCGGGACGGATGAGGGTCCGGGACGGGCGCGAGTCCGGAGCGTACGGAGGGCTGGGGACGTACGGAGGGCTTGGAGGCGTACGGAGGGTCCGGGGCGGCCGTCAGATCACCGGGGGGCGGCCCAGTCGGGTCATGCGGACCACCGTGCGCCAGCGCATCGGGCGGCGCGGGCCGCCGGAGGTGCGGACGCCCTCCCAGAAGCCGCCCGCCCAGGCGCGCAGTCCGCCCAGGGAACGGGTGCGGGCCAGGGTGAGGAGGGTCCAGGTGGCGAGGTACGCCGGGACCAGGAGGACCGGCAGGTTGCGCTTGGCCAGCCAGACGCGGTTGCGCGCGGTCATCCGGTAGTAGACGGCGTGCCGGGCCGGGCTGGTCTTCGGGTGCTGGAGCAGCAGGGCCGGCTCGTAGACGATGCGCCAGCCGTCGTCCAGGGCCCGCCAGGCGAGGTCCGTCTCCTCGTGGGTGAAGAAGAACTCGTCGGGCCAGCCGCCGATCCGGTCCAGCATCGGCATGGACAGTCCGTGGGCGCCGCCGAGGAAGGTGGTCACCTCGCCGCCGCGCATCGGGTCCGAGGCGCGCAGCCGGGGCACGTGACGGCGCTGGGTCTCGCCGTGTTCGTCGGCGATGCGGAAGGCGGCGATGCCGAGCCGGGGGTCCTCCTCGTACATCCGGGCCAGTCGGCCGAGGACGTCGGTGTCGACCAGCAGACCGTCGTCGTCGAGGTCCACGACCACGTCCACGTCGCCGAGGCGGCGCAGTTCCTCGATGGCGACGTTGCGGCCGCCGGAGACGCCGAGGTTCTCGTCGAGTTCCACGCCGTGCACGTGGTCGGGGAGTTCCGGCAGCGGGGAGCCGTTGCCCACCACGACCACCCGGGTGGGGGCGAGGTCCTGCCGGGCCACCGAATCCAGCAGGGCGCGAAGCTCGTCGGGGCGGTTGCCCATGGTGAGGATCGCGATGCCCATGCGGGGGTGACCCATGAGTGAACTCCGTCCGTACGCCGTCTTGCCTGGGCTGAGCCTATCCGTGGGCCCGTTCGCGCACCTATCCCCGGGTGCGGGTGCCCCGGTCCGCCCCTCGGTGGGGGCGGACCGGGGCGGGCGGTCGGTCGGGCCGTCGGCTCGGGGGTGAGGGTGGTGCCGGTCTGGCCGCCGGCTGAGGTGGGTGGTGTCGGTCCGGCCGCCGTCTTCTGGAGGGGGCGGGCGGTTGGTGGTCAGGGCGCCGTCTTCAGGAGGGGGCGGTCGGGGGCCGGGGTCCGGTCCGTGGAGGGCTGGGCCGGGGGCCGGTCGGTGGGAGCCTCGGCCGGAGTCCGGTCGGTCGGTTCCGGTGGGGTGGTGTCCGGTGGGGTGGTGCCCGTCGGGGGGACGGTGCGCAGCAGGGTCCACACCAGGGCCGCCGTCACCGCCGCGAACCCCGCGCTGAGCAGGGACGCCGTCTGGAGGCCCGTGGTGAACGCGGACCTCGCCGCGGCGGCCAGTTCCGTTCCGCCCGGGAGGCGTTCGGCGAGGTGCAGCGCCGTGCCCAGGGTGTCGCGGGCCCCGGCGGGGGCGTCGGACGGGACGTGGGCCCGGTAGACGGCGGTGGCGACGCTGCCGGTGACCGCGATGCCCAGGGCCAGGCCCAGGTCGTACGCGGTCTGGCCGGTGGCCGCCGCCGCGCCCGCCTTCCCGGGCGGGGCCGCGCCGACGGCCAGCACGGTGCCCAGCACGCTGATCGGCGCCACCCCGAACATGATCACGGCGAGCGCCAGGGACACCGGCGCCACCCCTTCGGCGACGGCGGTCGTCGCGTATCCGGCCAGCGCCACGGCCAGTCCGCCGAGGACCACGTGCGCGGGACGGTTCCGGCGGGCGAGGACCGGGGTCAGCTGCGCGCCCGCGATCAGTCCGGCCGCGCCCGGCAGCAGCCACAGCCCGGCGGCCAGCGGGGACAGTCCCGCGACGGACTGGAGGTACTGGGGGACGAGGTACTCGACGCCGTTGAGCGCCGTCATCCCCAGCAGCAGGGTCAGCAGCGCACCGGTGAACGTCCGGTCGCGGAACAGCCGCAGGTCGAGGAGCGGGCGCGGCAGCCGGTTCTGGCGCCGGACGAACGCCACTCCGAAGGCGGCGCCCGTCAGCAGCGTCAGCGCGGGCAGCGGGCCCGGACCGTGCGCGGCGGCGTCCTTCACCGCGTGCACCACCGGCAGCACGGCCAGCAGGAACAGGGCGACGCTCGGCGCGTCGAGCCGTCCCGCGTCCGGGTCGCGGTACTCCGGCAGCAGCTTCCGGGCCAGCAGCAGCACCGGCAGCATCACCGGGACCCCGATCAGGAACACCGACCCCCACCACCAGTGGGCCAGCAGCACCCCGCCCACCACCGGTCCCACGGCCAGCCCGACGGAGAGCGCGGTCACCCACAGGGCGATGGCGGTGGCCCGTCGGCGCGGGTCCGTGAACAGCCGGCCGATCAGCGACAGCGTGGACGGCAGCACCGCCGCCCCCGCGATCCCCAGCGCCGCCCTGGCCGCGATCAGGGTGCCCGGGTCGGGGGCGTACGCCGCGAGCAGCGAGGCGACGACGAACCCGGCCGAGCCGAACAGCAGCAGACGGCGGCGGCCGACGCGGTCGCCGAGGGTGCCCATCACCACCAGGGTTCCGGCGGTGAGGAAGCCGTAGACGTCGGTGATCCAGAGGAGTTCGCCGCCGCTGGGGGCCAGGTCCGCCGCCAGGTACGGGGTCGCCAGCCAGAGGACGCCCAGGTCGGCCGTCATGAGGGTCACGGGGAGGAGCAGGAGCGCGAGGCCCAGCCAGGGGTTCCGCACGGTTCGCGGGGTTTGCCTCGGCGGCTTCTTCGGGGTCTTCTCGTCGTCGGGCATGTGGGTCTCCCCGGGCTCGTGGGTGCGGGTTCGGGTGGTCGGGGGCGGGTGGTCGGGGGCGGGTGGTCGGGTGGGGGCGCGCGGTGTGCGGGGCCCGGGGGCTCGGTCGCGCGGGCGTTTCAGAGGTGGGCGACCGCCTCGCGGGCCTCGTCCAGGAGGGCGCGGATCCGTTCGGGGCGGCGGGGCGCGGGCACTCCGGACAGTTCGGTGTCGTGCAGCAGGCTCACCCGGGCGTCGGTGATGCCGCAGAACTCCGATACACCGAGCCGTAGTTGAAAGTCCATGGCCTCGTCCAGGCCGGTCGTCCGGTACCGCTCGCGGGAAGCGCCCGCGAGGCCCAGCCACACCATCCGCTTGCCGGAGAGCCGGGGGGTGCCCCGCCCGTAGGCGAAGCCGTAGTTCCACACCCGGTCGATCCAGCCCTTGAGCACGGCGGGGACCGAGAACCACCAGACCGGGAACACCACGACGACGTCGTCGGCGGCGGCGATCCGGTCCATGTGGGCGTGGACCTCGTCGGAGTACCGCTTGTCGCGGTCCTCCCAGTCGGGTTCGTCGGCCGGGGTCAGCCGGGGGTCGAAGTCCTCGGCGTACAGGTCGAGGAGGTCCACCGTGCCGCCCCGGGCGGTGAAGTGGTCCCGCAGGTGGACGGCGGTCCGGCCGGTCAGCGAGTCCGGCCGGGGGTGGGCGGCCACGAGCAGGGTGCGGCGGGGGGACGCCGTTCCGGGGGCGCGGTCAGAGGCCAAGGCCGGAACCGCCGCTCGCGTCGATGTTCTGTCCGGTCACCCAGCGGGCGTCGGGGGAGGCGAGGAAGGCGACGACGTCGGCCACGTCGTCGGGGCGGCCCACCCGGTCGAACACCGAGTACGCCGCAGCGGCGGCCTTGGCCACGGGGTCCGCCATCCAGGGGTGGATGTCGGTCTCGATGGTGCCGGGCGAGACGGCGTTCACGGTGATGCCCCGCCCGCCGAGGGTCTGCGCCAGGGTCAGGGTGAGCACCTCGACGGCGCCCTTGGCGGCGGCGTACGCGGTCATCCCCGGGAAGGCGACCTTGGTGACGCCCGACGAGATGTTGACGATCCGGCCGCCGTCCCGCAGCCGCGACAGCCCCTTCTGGACCACGAAGAACGGCGCCTTGGCGTTGACGGCGAAGACCCGGTCGTAGGTCTCCTCGGTCACCTCGTGGATGGTGCCGGGGCCGCTCACCCCCGCGTTGTTGACGAGGACATCGAGGCCGTCGGCGTGCCGGTCGAACGCGGTCCACAGGGCGTCCGCGTCGCCGGGCACGCCCAGTTCGGCGCGGATGGCGAAGGCCGAGCCGCCCGCCGCCCCGATCGCCGCGACGGTCTCTCCGGCGGCGGTCGCGTCGCTGCCGTAGTGGACCGCGACCCGCGCCCCCTCGGCCGCCAGTCGCAGGGCGATGGCCCGTCCGATGCCCCGGCTGCCGCCGGTCACCAGCGCGGTCTTGCCGGTCAGACGGCGCGGGGCGGTGGCCGGGGCGGCGCCCGGGGCGGTGGCCGGGGCGGGCGTCCCGGCCTGTGCGGTGCCGGTGCCGGTGCCGGTGCCGGTGTCGCTGTGGGTGGGGGTGTGGGTGTGGGTGTGGTCGCCGGTCTCGTCGGTGTCGGCGCCGGTGCCGTTGGTGGTCTTGTCTCCGGTGCCGTTGGTGGTGTTGCTGGTGGTGTCGATGCCGTGTGCCACGGGTCCGTCCTCCGGTCCTCGGTGGGCGGGACCGTTCGGTGTCCCGTCCGCTGTGGTCCACAGGTTGGCGCGCGGGTGTTCGGGGGCGGTTCGGGTCCGGTTCGGGTGCGGTTCGGGGGTCCGGTTCGGGTCCGGCTCCGGGGCGCCCACCACGGGCACGACGGCAGGGCGGCGCGCCGACCTGGAAAGCGGTCCCACCACGACGGCGCGTTCCCCGGGACGGGCACCCCCGGCGCCGCGCACCCCCGGCGCCGCGCACCGCCAGCGCCGCGCACCCCCGTGCCGACGGTGCCCCGGAACACCCGGGCTGATTGACTTGTCCGCCGACCAGGCTGCGCAGGCACGGGAGTTGACCATGGGTACCCAGGACGCACAGGACGACACGCCCGGAAGGCTGCGGGCGATCAGCGACGAGGTGTCGGAACGGTTCTACGAGCGGGCCGACGTGGTGCGGACGCTGCTGGTGACACTGCTCGCCGGGCAGCACTCGCTGGTGCTCGGCCCGCCCGGAACCGCGAAGTCCGAGCTGGCCAGGGAACTGTCGGGCCGGATCGACGGGGCGACCTACTGGGAGATCCTCCTGTCCAAGTTCACCGCGCCGACCAGGATCTTCGGCCCCATCGACGTCGCCGCGCTGGCCCGGGGCGAGTACCGCCAGGTCTACGACGGCCGCGCCACCACCGCGCACATCGCGTTCATCGACGAGATCTTCAAGTGCTCCACGGCGGCGCTGAACGAGACGCTGGGCTACCTCAACGAGCGGATCTACCACCCCGAGAACGGCGGCGACCCGATCCGCTGCCCCCTGATCGGGGCCATCACGGCGAGCAACGAACTGCCCGGCGGGGAGGACTCGGCCGCGATCTACGACCGGATGCTGGTGCGGATCGAGGTCGGATACCTGGCCGACCCCTCGAACTTCGCCGCGCTGGTGCGTTCCGCCGTCAGCCGCCCGGCGCCACCGGTCCGGACCACCATCGGACTGGCCGCGCTGCGGCACGCCGTGACCGAGGACGTCCCGGCCGTGGACGTGCCCGACGCGATCGTGGACGCGGTGTGTTCGCTGCGGGCCGCCCTGCGCCGCAGGGAACTCGTCGCCTCCGACCGCCGCTGGCGGCAGGCGGTGGGCCTGCTCCAGGCGTCCGCCTATCTCGACGGCCGTCCCGCGGTCACCGAGACCGACCTGTCGATACTCACGCACGTGCTGTGGGACTCCCCCGACCAGCGCCCGGTCGTCGAGCGCGAGGTGCTGCAACTCATCAACCCCGACGCCAAGGAGGCGCTCGACCTGGCCGACACCATCGAGGAACTGGAAGCCCAGCTCGACTCCATGGCGGGGCAGTCCCGCGAGGCCCTGAGCGAGTGGGTCATCAAGAACGCCCACCACAAGCTCGCCACGGCGGGCAAGCGGCTGGAGCGACTGCGCGAGGTGGCGGTGGGCGCCGGTCGTTCCACCGCCGCCATCGACCGGGTCACCGGACGCCAGCGCGCTGTCCGCACCCGTGTCCTCACCGAGGCCCTCGGCGTGGACGCCAGCATGGTGCAGGCCCAGCTCTGAACGCCGGGAGCGGGACCACGGACAGGACACCGGACCGGCCGGACGGTCCCACGGGCCCGCCCGGAGGGCGGCCGACCGGGCCGGACGCCGCCCCCGGGGGGTACACGACGGCCGTGATCGCGGACCGGTTCGACCGGATCGCCTGGCACGACACCTACGCGCAGTCGGCCGGACTGCGGGAGCTGGCGGAGGAACTGGGCAGACGCCACGACTGCGCCGTCGACCTCCTGACCGACGCGTTCCTCGCCGCCTACACGGCCGGTCCGTGGCTGCGCGAGCGTGCGGAGATGGACCTCACCCGGCTGGTCAACCACCAGGTCGTCACCGCGCTGGTGGAGTCGCCCGAGTTCGCCGGGCTGCGCCGGGAGACGGTGGGCGACCCCTACGCCGCCGCCATGGCCGTGCTCGCCCAGGCCGCCACCCTCCGCCGGATACTGGACGGCTCCCGCAACGCGCAGGAGCGGACCGAACGGGCGAAGAGGGCCCGGCGGGCCGCCGGAGGCGCGGTGACCACGGCGGGCCCGGGGCTCCAGGGGGCGGCCGACGCGGGCGCGGGGCCCCAGGGGGCAGCCGACGCGGACGGGGGGCTCCAGCAGGCGGCCGGCGCGGGCGCGGGGTTCCAGGGGGCGGACCAGGCCGGGGGCCCGGGGCTCCAAGGGACGGACCAGGCCGGGGGCGCGGTACCGGCCCCCACCGCCGCCGGGACCGCGCGGGAAGCGGCCGAGGCCCTCGACTCCGCCGCCCGGCAGGCCGACCTGAGTGCCGAGCGGGCCCTCGCGGCGGTCGCCCCCGGCATCCGCGTCGCCGCGCGGCACGCGGCGGGGAAGGCGGCCGAAGCGGTACGGCGGGAGGCCGCGCTGATGCGGACGTGGGGGGTCGGTCCGGGCGAACTGGAACGGATGCCGTTCGAACGGCGCGCCCGGCTCGCCGAACGGCTGCGCACCGGTCGGCTCGCCCGGTGGGCCGACCTGATCGGCCGCTTCCGGCGGATGGCCGACGCCGAGCACGCCCGCGCGACGGAGAGCCCCTCCGGGGAACTGGTCGACGTCACGCTCGGCGACGACCTCTCCCGGCTCATCCCCTCCGAGCTGGTCAACCTCGGCGTTCCGGAGCTGCGGGCGGTGTTCGCCGCGCGCTACGCCGCCGGTGAGCTGATGCTCTACGACAGCCAGGCGGAGCGGCCCACCGGCCGGGGCGCCGTCATCGCGTGCGTGGACACCTCCCACTCCATGTACGCGGCGGGGCCCGGCGGAGTCACCCGGGAGACCTGGGCCAAGGCGTGCGCCCTGGCTCTGCTGGACCAGGCCCGCCGTACCAAGCGGGACTTCGTCGGCATCCTGTTCTCCTCCGCCGACCGGATCAGGATCTTCCGGTTCCCGGCCGGGCAGTCCGCGGACACCACCAGGACCGTCGAGTTCGCGGAGACGTTCCTCGGCGGCGGCACCAGCTTCCAGACGCCTCTGACGGCGGCCGTCGAACTGCTGGCCGAGGAGTTCGACGACACCGCCCGGCTGCGCGGCGACATCGTGCTGATCACCGACGCCGAATGCGAGGTCAGTGGGGAATGGACGCGCGGCTGGAACGACGCCAAGCGCCGACTGGGCTTCCGTCTCTTCGGCGTGGCCGTCGGCGCCCCCCGCGCGGCCGGAGCCGACTCGGTCCTGGCGGCCCTGTGCGACGACCTCCGCGGCATCGAGGACCTGACCGACGTGGACGCCGCCGCCGGTCTCTTCCGCGCGCTCTGAATCCGGCGGCCCCTGGGGCCCGGCTGTCGGGGTGACGTCACCCGACGCGGCCCCGGGGCGGGTCGACCGCCGCCGCGCCGAACGCCGCCGGACGGGTCCGGGCGAGGAAATCGCCGGGGAATCCCGGGGTGAAGTCGGTGGCGGCTTCCAGACGGCGCTTCTGCTTCCCGGACAGGGTGGTGCCGAGCGCGCCGAGGTTCTCGGCCAACTGCCCGGCGGTGCTGGCGCCCAGCACTGGGTGCACGACCGGGGAACGCGACCGGATCCAGGCGAGGGCGACCTGCGCGGGCGTGGCACCCACCTCGGCGGCGACCTTCCGCACGGCGCTGGCCACGGTGCGCTGCCGGTGGGTGAGGCCGGAGGAACGTCCCGCCAGGACGCCGTGTGCCAGGGGGCTCCAGGCGGCCACGGTCATCCCGAAGGACTCGGCCATGGGCAGCAGCTCCCGCTCGATGTCCCGGTTCAGCAGGTTGTACGGCACCTGCAGACCGGCGAAGGGCGTCCAGCCACGCCAGTCGGCCAGCGTGTTGGCCTGGGCGACGACCCACGCCGGGGTGTTGGAGATCCCGACGTAGAGGATCTTTCCGGCGCGGACCGCGTCGTCCAGGGCCCGCATGGTCTCGTCGACGGGGGTGCACCGGTCCCACAGGTGCACCCAGTAGACGTCGAGACGGTCGGTCCGCAGCCGGGTGAGGCTCCGCTCCAACGACAGGGTGAGGTTCTTGCGGTGGTTCCCCGCCGCGTTGGGGTCGGTGGTGTCGCGCGACAGCGAGTACTTGGTCGTCAGGACGAAACGGTCGCGGCGGCCGTGCAGGAGCCCGCCGAGGACGCTCTCGCTCCGCCCGTCGTGATAGGCGTCGGCGGTGTCGATCACATTGCCCCCGGCCTCGTCGTACAGGTCGAGGACGCGGCGGGAGTCGGCGGGCAGGGTGCCGCCCCCGAAGCCCATCGCGCCGAGGAACAGTTCGGAGACGCGGAGGCCGGTCCGGCCCAGCAGCCGGTAGCGCATGCTCCCGCCCGGTCCCGGCGGACGGTTCGGTGCCGTCGTCACGCGGCCACCTCCCTCCTGGTCGCTCCCCGCAGCGGCTTGAGGGCTCCTGACCAGGCGAGGACCTCGTTCAGCAACTCGTCCAGCGCGGACTCCTGGTAGGGGCCCGGGGCAATGGTGCCGGGCTCGGTCGGGTCGGTGACCTCGAAGTCGGTGAAGGCGGAGAGGGCCACCTGGGTGCGCACGGTGGCGACCCGGAGTTCGGCCATGACCTGGCGCAACTGCTCCACCGCGCGGACGCCGCCGACACCCAGGTCGCCGTCATCGACCGGCATCTGCGCAAAACCACGGACCTGGAGGCCGACCTCCTCGACTTCGGCCGGGAGTTCGTCACCACGACCACCACCGCGCACGCCACGCACTTCGCGCTGGTGCGCCAGATCAGAGCCGACGCCGGACACATCCCGGAAGAGGCCCTCGACGCCTGGCAGGAGACCGGCCCCCGACGCGTCCGCCGCGCGCTCGCCGAGCGGCTGCGCGCCTGGTCGGACGAGGGGCTACTGCACACCACCGACCCCGAGCTGGCAGCCGTCCACCTTCTGCTCCTGGTCTCGGCGGCGGTCCCCTCCCACCCCGGCGAGGACGAGCCCGGACCCGAGGAGACCGACAACGCGATCGCCTCGGGTGTTCACGTCTTCCTCAACGGCTACCGCCGCTGAGGCCCTCGCGGGCCAGGGACCCGTAGCGCCGGAGGCAGCGTCCGGCGCCGTCCGAACCGCCAGGTAAGGTGCGCCGGTGACGACCGAAGCCCCCCGACCGCGCCCCGTGGCCCTCATCGGCATCGGCGCGGACGGCTGGCCCGGCCTGCCGGACGCGCCCCGCCGCGCGCTCCTCGACGCCGAGGTGGTCATCGGCGCCCCGCGCCAGCTGGAGCTGCTGCCGCCCGAGTGCCCGGGCGACCGCGTCCCCTGGCCCTCGCCGCTGCGCCCGGCCGTCCCCGGCCTCCTCGCCGCCCACGCCGGACGCCGTCTCGCCGTGCTGGCCAGCGGCGACCCCATGTTCCACGGCATCGGCCGCGCCCTCGCGGAGCTGCTGGGCCCCGACGGGCTGGACGTCCACCCGCATCCGTCCTCCGTCGCCCTCGCCTGCGCCCGGCTGGGCTGGCCGGTCGAGGGCACCGACGTGGTGACCGCCGTCGGCCGCCCCGTGGAGCGCCTCGCGGCGGTGCTGCACCCCGGCCGTCGCGTCCTGGTGCTGAGCGCCGACGCCGACGGGCCCGCCAGGGTCGCCGCCGTGCTGCGGGAACGGGGCTTCGGGCCCAGCCCGGTCCGGGTGCTGGAGCGGCTCGGCGCCCCGGACGAACACGTCACCGCCCCGGAACGGGCCGACGCCTGGTCGCGGACGCCCGGCGCCGCGCTGAACCTCGTCGCCGTGGAGTGCGTCCGCGCCCCCGGCGCCCTGCCGCTGGCCACCGTGCCCGGACTGCCCGACGCGGCCTACGACCACGACGGCCAGCTCACCAAACGGCACGTCCGCGCCGCGACCCTCGCCGTCCTCGCGCCCGAGCCGGGCGAACTGCTGTGGGACGTCGGCGGCGGCTCCGGCTCCGTCGCGATCGAATGGCTGCGCGCCCATCCGTCCTGCCGGGCCGTCAGCGTGGAACGGGACCCCGTCCGCGCCGACCGCGTCGGCCGCAACGCGCGCGCCCTGGGCGTGCCCGGGCTGCGGGTGGTCACCGGCGCCGCGCCCGACGCCCTCGACGGGCTGCCCGCCCCCGACGCGGTGTTCATCGGCGGCGGACTCACCGCCGCCGGGCTGCTCGACCGCTGCTGGGAGGCGCTGCGCCCGGGCGGACGGCTCGTCGCCAACACGGTGACGCTGGAGTCCGAGGCCCTGCTGGCCGACGCCCACCGCCGCCACGGCGGCGAACTCGTCCGGCTCGCGGTGGCGCACGCGGTGCCGGTGGGCCGCTTCACCGGCTGGCGGCAGGCCATGCCCGTCACCCAGTGGGCGGTGCGCAAGGAGCCCACCGGCGGGTCGGCCGCCGCCTCGGGACGGACCGGCGCGGAGCGCCTGGAGCACCAGGAGCACCTGGAGCGGTCGGACCACCACCAGGGCCGGGGCCATGCACAGGAACAGGCTCAAGGCCAGGGCCAGGACCAGGACCAAGGCCAAGGGCAGGACCAAGGCCGAGGCCGAGGCCAGGAACAACGACGGATACGGATGCGGGAACGGGGAGACGGCGCATGACCGTGTACTTCATCGGCGCGGGCCCCGGGGCCGCCGATCTGATCACCGTGCGGGGCGCGCGGCTGCTCGGCTCCTGCCGGGTGTGCCTGTACGCGGGCAGCCTCGTCCCCCGGGAGCTGCTGGCCGAGTGCCCGCCGGACGCCCGGCTGGTCGACACCGCGCAGCTCACCCTGGACGAGATCACCGGGGAACTGGCGCGGGCGCACGCCGAGGGGCACGACGTGGCCCGGCTGCACTCCGGCGACCCGTCCGTGTTCAGCGCGGTCGCCGAGCAGATGCGGCGGCTCGACGCGGTGGGCGTGCCCTACGAGATGGTGCCCGGGGTGCCCGCCTTCGCCGCCGCGGCGGCGGCGCTCGGCCGGGAGCTGACGGTGCCCACCGTCGGGCAGACCGTCGTCCTCACCCGGATCGCCCAGCGGGCCACGCCCATGCCGCCCGGCGAGGACCTGGCGACGCTCGGCCGCTCCGGCGCGCTGCTCGTGCTGCACCTCGCGGTGCGGTACGCGGACCGGGTGGTGGAGGAACTCCTCCCGCACTACGGCCCGGACTGCCCCGCCGCCGTCGTCGCCTACGCGAGCCGCCCCGAGGAGGTCGTGCTCCGGGGCCCGCTGTCCGGCATCGCCGAGCAGGTCCGCGCGGCGGGCGTGCTGCGCACCGCGGTCATCCTCGTGGGCCGCTCGCTCGGCGCGTCGGCGTTCCCGGACAGCTATCTGTACTCGGCGGACCGCGACCGTCCCGGACGCTGACGGCCCGTCACCCGACGGGCCGGGGGCGACCGGTCCGGGCCCGCGCGCTCCGGACCCGTGCGCTCCGGCCGGACCGCGTCCAGGAGACTGACCCACGACGGAACCCCCGCGACGGAAGAACCCCAGATGAGCGACCCGACCGACCCGACCGCACCCGCCCCCCGACTCCCCGTCCAGGACACCCACTTCGGTGAGATCACCGTCCGCCAGGACGGTCAGGACCGGGTGGAGGTCGGGGGCCCGGGGATACCCCTGGTGACCCTGGAACGGCGGCCCGGCTCCGACGCGGTCCCGCACATCGCCATCGGCACCCGGGACGCGGCCCTGCTGACCCTGCGGATCGACGGGCACGAGGCCCGGGTGAAGCCCGGCAAGGGCGGGCTGACCAGGCGTTCGTACCGGGTCGACGTGCGGTACGAGGGGACGTCCTACCGGCTGGTCCCGGACTCCGTCCCCGGCAGCCGTCTGATCCGGGACGGCGAGCACCTCGGTGACTTCACCTCGCTCGGCGACGAGTCCGTCATCGTCGAGTGGAAGGAGGGCGCCGGGCCGGAGCCGTTGGACGCCGCCCTCGGCTACGCCCTTGCCTCGGCCTTCGGCACGGGCGGCCAGCCGATGTGGATGCTGATCGCCGACGGCCTGGGCATCGCGCTGCCCTGAGCCGCGCCCGCGCCGGACGGGTCCCGGCGTCGGACGTGTTCCCGGCGTCGGACGTGTTCCCCGCGTCAGACGGGTCCCCGACCGTACGGGTCCCGGACCGAACGGGTCCCCGACCGGACGGATGCCGGGCCGTACGGGTCCCGGACCGGACGGCCCCGGGCCTCACGGCCACTGAGCAACCCGAACGGGCCGCGTAACCCTGTCACTGTGTCAACGTTCGACCGCGAACCCCGTCCCAGAGTCACCGCGTGACCGTACGGACCGCGTACCCCGTCACCGTGTCACCGTACGGACCGCGTACCCCGTCACCGCGTGGCCGGGACCCCGCCCGTCTCCGACGGCCCCTCCGGCACCGGAACCCGTTCCGCCGCCGGAACCCGGCCGGGCGCGGGGACCCGGTCCAGCCGCGCGGCGCGCGCCGGGGGCCGGACCCGGGCGCCGGAGGAGGACGTCCGGCCGTCGGAAGGCGGCGTCCGGTCACCGGAGCCGTTCCGGTCACCGGAGGGAGCCCGGTCGTCGGAAGGAACCCGGTCGTCGGGAGGGTGCCGGTCATCGGAGGAGGCCCGGTCGCCGGAAGGGGTCCGGTCCGCCAGCCACTGCGCGTACGCGGGCGACTCGGCGGCCGCCTCCCAGTACGCGTCGGCCAGGTCGTCGTAGACCGCGTCCAACTCGTCCCGGCTGCGCGCCACCAACAGCAGTCGCACCCCTATCGGATCGCCCTCCAGGGGGCGGACCGCCGTGTCGGGCCGGGGGGAGGTGGTGGGCTGCGACACCGTCACCACCTCGCCGGTCGGCACCAGCGTGTACGCCGTCAGATAGTCGCCGTGCAGCACCCGGGGGTTCAGCCCGGCCTCCCGCAGCACCCGGCAGACCGCGTCCCACTCACCGTCCACCGTGGAATCGACCATCCACCGGTCGTCCGCGAGCGCGTCGATCGGCACGCTCCGCCGGGCGGCGGCCGGATGGTCGGCGGAGACCGTCACGAACTGCGGCTCCCGTTCGACGAGGACCCGGCTGCGGAGTTCGGCGGGGAAACGCAGCGGGCTGCCCTCCACCTCGTGCACGAACGCCACGTCGAGCTGTCCCTCCGCGACCATCCCCAGCAGGGAGTTGGCCGAGACGTCCATCTGGAGGGTGGGTTCGGTGCCGGGGTGGCGCAGCCGCAGTCTGCGCAGCCAGCCGGGCAGCGCCCTGCTGGCGGTGGAGCCGATGAGCAGTTGGGCGCCGTCGGAGGCCCGGGCGGCCGCGGCCCGGGTGTCGTTGACCAGGGCCCGCATCTCGGCCACCAGCGGACGGGCCCGGCCCAGCAGGATCCGGCCGAGCGGAGTCGGGCGGCAACCCGACCGCTCCCGGGTGAACAGCTGGCCCCCCACGGCCTGTTCGATGCGGCGCAACTGGGTGCTGAGGGTGGGCTGCGCGACCCCGAGGGTCCGGGCGGCCTTGTGGAGGCTGCCGGTGTCGGCGATGGCGCACAGCGCTCGGAGGTGCCTCACTTCGAGGTCCATGCCAGGTGAGCGTAGGGCCGCTCAGGTCGCCGCACCAGACGGTTCTCGTCACACTCCGGTGCTCGGGCCGGTCCCGGACCTCCTCCGGACCGGTCCTGCACCGGTCCCGGGCCGGTCCCGGACCGGGCGCCCGGGGCGGAGGGGATAGGGCGGGGCTATCACCACTTGCCATCATCCCGATCCCCCCTTCCTCCCCCGAAACTCCTTAGCAGTCGAACCGGTTCGCACCCTCACCCACCGGGACCCACTCCCCAAGGGCCCCGTCCGAACCAATCGAACAACGAGGAGCGCATCACATGAAGCCCCCCACACGCTTCCTGTCCGCCGCCCTGGGCCTCGGCGTCGCCGCCGTGACGGCCGTCGCGGCCACCGTCCCCGCCGTGGCCGCGGAGTCCCGCGCCACGGAGAGCGCCACCACCGTCTCCACCACCGGGTCCATAGCCCGCTACGAGGGCTCGTCTGAGAACGCCGCCGCCAACAAGGCGTTCTTCGACGCGGTCGTCAGGTCCGTCGCCGAGAAGCGCGCCGCCAACCCGGGCGCCCAGGCGGTGACCGTGCGGTACAACGCGTCGCGGGCGCCGTCCTTCCGCGCGCAGATCGCCAGCAGCACCGCCATCTGGAACAGCTCGGTGTCCAACGTCCGGCTCCAGGAGACCACCGGCACCGCCGACTTCACCTACCGCGAGGGCAACGACGCCCGGGGTTCGTACGCCTCGACCAACGGGCGCGGCCGGGGCTTCATCTTCCTGGACTACCGCCAGAACCAGCAGTACGACTCCACCCGGGTCACCTCCCACGAGACGGGCCACGTCCTCGGACTGCCCGACAACTACCGGGGCCCGTGCAGCGAACTGATGTCGGGCGGCGGACCGGGCACCTCGTGCCGCAACGCCTACCCGAACGCCAACGAGCGGGCCCGGGTCAACCAGATCTGGGGCGTCGGATTCGCCAAGGCAGTGGAGAAGGCGACCGCCGCCCTGGAGACCGCCGACCGCTGATCCGTCCTCCCCCCCCCCGCACCAAAAAGCACCCATTACCCCACGCACACCCCCCACCCCTGTTCGCGCGGCCGCTCGATCAGCGTGACCGCCCGACCGGTCGGATCCGACGGACCCGTCGGACCACCACCCGGCACACACCCCACGTCTCCGTGTGTCCCCCCACCACACGCGGTGCGGGCCGCCCCTCTCGCTGGGCGGCCCGCACCGCCGTGTCCGGGCCCGTGAACCGTCGCGGACGGGACGGTAGGCGACGGAGCGGTACGGGACCGGACGGACGGTACGGGCCGCGCCGGGCGGAGCCGGGCTGGGTGGGCTGAGCTGGGCCGGCGGGAGACCGGTGGTGGTGATCCGCGCCCGGGCGGCTGGTCACAGCAGACGCCGTATCTCCCCCCGGACCCGGTAGAAGCCCCTGGCCGAGGCGTGCAGCTCGTCCACCACGTACCGGGCGCCCACCTCCCGCATCCCGCGCGGGAACTGCACGTTCCAGCCGGAGTCGTAGCCGTCCGAGACGACCTGCACCCGCAGCCGGGAGCCCGACTGGACGCACTCGACCACGATCCCGTCCACCGGGGCGGCCGACACGGAGGCGAGCGCGGCGGCGGAGCGGACCGGGGTGTACGTGGGCAGCGCGGCGGCCGACTTGATGTCCCGGGCCACGGGGACCGTGCCGCGCTGGGCGTCGGCGATCGCCGCGTCCGACGCGTCGACGCACACCAGCGAGCCGTCCGTGGTCACCATGTACAGCCGCTCGTCGAGGTACTGCATGGAGAGCGCCGAGCCGCTGCCGGTGCGGAGCTTCCAGAGCCGGTTGCCGTCGGCGTCGAAGCAGTACACCGAGGACGAGGAGTCACCGGCGAAGACGTAGGCGCCGCCGGGGGCGGTGGCGCAGGAGTACACCGAGTCGTCGCAGAGGTAGCTGGCGAGGAGGGAGCCGTCCCGCTTCGACAGCCGCTGGACCACGTTGCGGGTGGTGCCCGCGTAGACCGCGTCGTCCTCCTGCCAGCCGAACAGCACGCCCCCGACGGTCCGGGCGTTCCACAGCTCGTGGGTGCCGTCGTGGGCGTACGCCGTCACGCCCCGCTGGTGGCCGTGGTAGACGGCCCGGGCGTCGGCGCGGACCATCCAGGCGTAGGCGCCGTCCGACTTGCGGGACCACTGGTGCTCGTCCTCGTGGTCGATGACGGTGAGCCCGCCCCGGGCGTCCGCCACGTTGAGGACGCCCTCGTGGATGTCGAGCCAGAAGATGTCGACGTCCGGGGCGATGGTGTAGGCGCCGAAGGGCAGCTTGGACGACAGGTCGTACACCGTGCCGTCGTCACAGCCCGCGTAGATCCAGAAGTCGTCGGCCACCAGGCACTTGACGCCGTCCGGGAGCGAGTAGTGGGCCAGCACCTCGCCGCCGTGGCTGAGGGTGTAGACGTCCCCGCCCTGGTTGCCGACCCAGCAGCGGTCCTCCGCGATGTGGATGCCGAAGGCGGCCGAGCCGGTGCGGAAGCGCCACAGGACCGGTGCGGTGGACCGGGCCTTCGAGGGGGCGGAGGTCACCTGGCGCCGGGTGACCGGACGGGCGGCGCGCTCGCCCCGGACGGCGGGGGCGTACCCCTTGCGGACCTTCTCCCCGACCTTCTTCGCCGCGGCGGCCCGCGCCTTCTCCTCGGTGGGGAAGGACGAGACGGTCGTCTGCCCGTCGGAACCGATCCGCCCGTAGCGCACCGAGACCACCGTGCCGTCCACGATCACCTCGTAGAACTTGTGCGCACCGCCGCCTTCCTGCGACAGCTCCAAGTACGTCGTCGAACGCGCCACGGCAGACCCCTCCCCAGGACGGAACGGTCCTTTTCCGGCGGCCCGTTCTCACTGAGTAGGACAGTAGGGGGGACCACTGACATCGACGGTGACGGGCGGGTCCTGGCACTCGGACGCTGCGACTGTCACCGGGTGTGACGAACTGTGCTCCGAGTGGCGGATCACTCGACATCCGCTCGGTGGCGCTTGCCCCTCCGGTCCACCCCGGACATCATGATGTCCATGCACATGACAAGCACTGAGGGTTGGGGTGTCGGGTGCGGAGGCCCTGGAAACCCAGCTTCGTTTCCGAAAGTGCGCGCATCGTAAAGATGGATCGTTGAAACCCTTGAGAATGAGGTCATGAGACGAACCGTCATCGCATTGATCTCCGTGTTCCTGCTCGCCATCGCCGGGTGCGACGAGGCCCCGGACGGCCCTCCGGTGACCACCGCGACTCCTGACACCAAGGCCGCACACCTAGCCGATCTCTACCACGAATCCGGTGGCGATGATCGTGTCCTTGGGATCCGTACCGGTAAAGGGGGCAACGACGTCTTGGTCGTGACCGTGTGGACCGGAAGGAAGAGTGGATACCCGGACGTCGACGCCTTCGACATCCATCTCAGGGGATTCCTCGCGAGTCGGGGTGTACCGGTGTCGAAGGGATATGTACTCGACGTCTACGGCCCCGATGGAACGCGCCTCCACAACCTGGAATCCGCCCAACGAGAGGTACCGTGATGCTCAGACCGTCCGTTTCCCCGCTCGCCGCCCTCGGCGTGACCGTCGCGCTGGTGCTCGTGACCGGACCGGCTGTACGGGCCGACTCCTCGGGTCCTGGCCCTGGCCTTGGGGCCGAGCCGTTAGCCACGCCGACTCCGGAGCCCACCTCCACGGCCGAGCCGGTGGAGGACCAACCGGACAGGGGGCCCGCGGCCCCGGTGATGGCCGACTACAACGGGCGTCGGATCAACCTCGCCGAGTCCTGGGAAGGGGCCACCAGTTGCACCGAACTCCCCAGCGGAGCGGTGAACTGCTACGACACGGACCACGCGGCGATGTCCGATCCCGAATTGCCCGCCGCAGTCCGCGAAGAGGCACTCGAAGGTCTTCGCCCCCGGATTCCCGACAGATGCCTTCCCGACTACTGGTGTCTTTACTCAGACGCCGATTACAAAGCCAAGATCCTCCGCTTCTCCAGTGACGGCCAGAAGAAACTGAAGGACTGGGGTATGCAGAACGCGCTGAGTTCCGTCTACTACCAGGTCGCCCAATGGTCGATCAACTACGGGGACGCGCAGATCATCGACTGGCGTTCGTGGCCCGTGGCGGACCGCGTGAGACGACTAGACGCCGGAGGCGCCGGAAACCCCGGCCGCTATCCGAATTTCAAGTCACTCGACTACCCCGGTGGCGGCACCTGGAACGACAAGGTGGACGTCTTCGAAGTACGCCGCGCCTGACCGCGAAAACGCCTTCCCTCCCCGCGCTGAGCCGACGGGGCATCGATACAGCACACATGGGACCGCCGCCCCGGCGTCCGCGCGCCCGGCGGCGGTTCCGTGCACGGCCGCCGGGACGAACGTCAAAACGTTCCCCGGTACGGGAGTCAACCGGGTCGACGTCGAACTCTGCGGCTGGCGCACTGTGGTCAAGGACCTGGTGCAGGGCTTCGCGGACGTGGACTGGCGGCTTGAGGACCCCGCCCTCACCTTCGCGAGCTTCAAGGTCCAGACACGGATCGAGAAGCGTTCGGCGGTGACCGGTCCGGACATGGTGGTGACCACCGACATCTGCGACCTGACCGCGACGATCAACGCCACGACCACGTCCCCCGTCGTCCCGGAGCGGTGCTACACGGTCGACCCGGTGTCGTACGACCCGAACTTCTGGTGGTCGACCGACGCGACGGTGACCTACGACATCGCCGGGGACGGTCTCGGCCCCGGCACCTGGCAGTTGGACGGGTCGCCGTTGGTACGCACGCCCTGAACCCCGGTCGGCGGGCTCCCGGGCCCGCCACCTTCCTGGAGTGACCTTTCATCCTGAAAGCGAGGAAGAATGTGCGTATATCCATAGCGAAGCGCCGCGCGTTAGTCGTGGTCGCCCTCGCGACCGTATTGGCCGTACCGGTGACGTCCCCCGCTCCGGCTGCGGAACCCGAGCCCGGGAAGGGCGCGGCGCGGCATGAGGCGCCGCGGACGGCTGACGTCGACAAGCCAGAGGCCGTCCCCCCGGGGAAGAGATCGTCGCTGCTGGGCCCGGAGTACAAGCGCTCGGTGGACACCTCGTTCGCCACCTCCGGAGACGCCACCGGTTTTCACCTCCTGGTCGCCGACGAACGCGACGGATACGCGTGGAGGACCGCCGCGACGCTGTCGGAGCCCGGTTTCGACACCGACACCTGGATCGGCAACGCCTGTCTCACCGGATCGGGCGACCGCGCCGCCGTGTCCTACGCGCCGCGTACGTTCACCAACAAGCCCGAATTGATGGCCAGGGGCGCCTTCACAGCTGTCGTGGACCTGACCAACGGCGAGGTCACCAAGCTGCCGTTCCAGGCGTCCCTGGCGTACTTCAGCCCCGGATGCGGCGTGGGAGAACGGGCGGTGTTCACCCAGCTCCCCCACGACGGCGACAAGAGCCAGCGGTCCCGTCTCGTCCCGGTGGACGCGAGGAAGGGCGAGTCCGGCGCTCCGGTCGCCTACCCGGGGCAGGTCACCTCCGCCGTCCCCGTGCGGGACGGGATCGTCGCCGCCCACGGCAACCGTGTGGTGCGTGCGGAGCGCGGGGGCGAACTGAAGGAGGTCACCCGTACCCGGCAGGTGCCGTTCCAGTTCACCGTCGACCGTGACGGCGGGCTGACCTTCATCGACCGCACCCGGTCGGCGGTGAGCGGGAAGACCTCCACCAGCTACGCCCAGCACCTCCCGCCGGACCGCCTCGGAGACGGGGGCGGAAAGCCGACCACGGTGGCATCGGGCGCCCTGACGGACTGGGACCTCACCTCCAGCGGTCGGGGCACCGTCTTCGTCACGGGCGAGGCGACGTCCAAGGGAACGCTTCCCGGCAATGTGGAGAACCCCGGGGGCATCGCCAAGGGCGCGCTGGTGTCCAGTCACGGACACGCCGCCGTCACCACGGCCTGGGCCGACGGCGAGGACACCCGTGTCCGTGCCTCGGAGGCGCTGGGCGCGAGGACCGTGCGGACGACCGTCAAGCTGCTGAGAACGGAGAAGACGGTCGTCCTCGACGCCCGGCCGGAGGCGCGCGGGGTCGGGGGAAAGAAGGCGCTCGCTCAGGGCAAGGCCGTGTCACCCGCCCTTCCCGCGCCGAAGGGTGAGGGGGCCGCGAGCACCCGAGGCGGGAGTGGTCCGGCCCGGTCGCTGGCCGCACCCGACGACCCAACGGAGGGCGAGGCGGAACGGACGTGCTCCGTCCCCCGCAACGACGTCCGCAAACAAGCGTTCCAGCCGACCCCCCGCCAGGTCGAGTGGGCGGTGAACCAGGCGGTCGTCGGCAAGCTCGACTTCACCCGTGAGACGAACTGGAAGAACACGGGGACCGGTGGATACAGCCCGCAGAGCCTGTTCCCGGGGGTGGTGCTGCACGGCGACCCCAACGGGAAGCTTGACACCGAGGACGGCGTCAGCGACCGCTGGCACATACCGTCACAGATCCTCCTGGGCATCACCGCTCAGGAGTCCAACATGTGGCAGGCGACCCGGTTCGCCGTACCCGGGGTGACGGCGAACAGCCTCATCGGCAACTACTACGGAGTCGACTACGCGCCGGACGGCGCACAGCTCGACCCGTGGAAGATCAACTGGGCAGACGCCGACTGCGGTTACGGCATCACCCAGGTCACGGACGGGATGCGGCTGCCCGGGCACGGTCAGCCCACGCTGAGCCCCCAGGCCCAGAACGCCGTCGCCCTGGACTACACGGCGAACATCGCCGCCGGCGCGAGGATCCTGTCGGAGAAGTGGAACGAGACCCGCCGGGCCGGGATGACCGTGAACAACGGGACCCCACAATGGATCGAGAACTGGTTCTTCGCGCTGTGGGCCTACAACTCGGGTTTCTACGCGACGCCCGATTCCGCGGGGCACTCAGGCGTGGGATGGACCAACAACCCGGCCAACCCGCTGTGGAAGGCGAACCGGGTCCCCTTCCTCCAGCACGCCACGGACCCGTCGAAGGACGACTACAGCCACGCGGCGCAGCCCCAGCACTGGCCGTACCAGGAGAAGGTGATCGGCTGGGCGGCCCGCCCGATCTCGGCGATGGCCGCTCCCGGCAACATGCAACCCGGGTACCGTGCGGCTTGGTGGAACAGCGTCGCTTTCCGGACCACGGCCAAGCCGCCGGTCGACCTCTTCTGCGACTCGTCGAACTCCTGCACCCCGAGCAAGATCGGAGACAATGACTCCAACGATCCGGGGCTGGGCGCGTGCACCCTGGACTCGGGCAATGGCACCACGAATCCCCACTGGCTCCACTGCTGGTGGAACAAGCCCGTGCAGTGGAAGGACTGCGACCAGGCCGCACAGTGCGGGAACCAGGTCCACCGCTTCACGACCACCTACCCGGAGCAGCCGGACGCGAATTCCTATCCGCCCCGCTGCTCCAGCGGCCTTCCCGCGAACGCGCTGATCGTCGATGACGTGCCCAACGGAGTGACACCCGCCGGACCAAGCGCGAGGGGGTGCGGGGCGGCGAAGTCCGACGGCACCTTCGGCTTCCAGTTCACCGGATGGAACGGCACCTATCCCGGCAAGATGGACACGCATCAGATTGGCGCCGGGTACCAGAACCACTTCTGGTTCACCCATGACCGTCAGCCGGAGACACCTGCCGCCAACGCGGACCGCATGAAGGTGACCGGCACCTGGAAGCTCGGGCGGAAGGTCCCCGAAGACCAGGCCAAGGTGTACGCGCACATACCGGACCACGGCGCACAGGTCACCGAGGCGACCTATCAGATCAAGACCGCTCTGGGTGTGGAGTCCAAGACCATCTCCCAGACGGCCAACCAGTCCAACAAGTGGGTGGAACTGGGGGTCTACCGGTTCAACGACGCCCTACCCGAAGTCAGCCTGTCGAACTTCACGGCCACCGGCAACGGCACCAAGGACATCGCGTGGGACGCGATCGCCTTCGTTCCGGGGGACTTCGACGAGCTGGGGACGATCACCTTCCCGGCGGAGAACCCGAACGCGCCGGAGATCGACCAAATAGCGGCCCAGGTCCGGAAAGACGCCGGACTGACGGGGGCAGCCGCCGACTCCGGCCGTTCTGCGAGGCCGTCCACGACGCAAGACGGTACGAAGTCGTGCCGGAAGGCAGGGGATGGGATCACCTTCTGTGCCGGATACGAACCCGACACGGGCCCAGAACGGAAGCGGAAGGGGAAAACCGACGCGTCGCCGCCAGGTGCCCAGCGTCGGAACCCGGTAGCCGCCGTGGTGAGCGCCGACTGCCGGAACAACGCCCTTGCCGCCTCCTTCACGCGTACCGAGGGCTGCTTGCGCGGTGCGGTGCCCACGACGGTGACCCGTAACGGTCAGCTGATCGGGACCGCCATATTCAAGGTCATCCAAGAGGTGAAACTCCTTCCGACCAAAAACCATTTCACGGTCAGCACAGAGATCTCCATGGAAAGCATGACCGGACTTCCCTCGACCACGCTCACATCGCTCGAAGAGGACTGCTGGCCCACGACGGGATGCACCGAGTCGGTCGGCCCGTGGACCGGTTCCACCACATGGACTCCCGGTGACACCCATGTGGCAAGCAGGGTGACCACCTTCACATGGAACACGGTCGCAGGCGGCCAGCAGACCCTCGACCTTTCCTGGAAGGCCAATTGGCACACTCCAGTTCCTGGAATCCAGACAGCGTCCAATTGGAGCCATCAGAAGTTCGACGTGCGATGCGACAACCAGGTCGCTGGAAATAGTGGTTGCGTGTTCAGCGAATACACACCGACAATGAACCTCAACCATGACGCGTATCCGGCTGCTGCCGCGTACTACTACGTCCTCATGTCAAAGCTTGCCTCCCACCCGGGAAGCGAGAGCCACAACAGCCCGTTGACCCGTTTCGCGTCAGATGCCGAGGCAGAGGAGAACCGGAAAAAGATGTGCACGCGGGCGGTGGCGGAGTGGAAGCCCCATCCGAACGCGTCCGGACGCAGCTGTGACGAGTACCCCTTCGCGAAGTCCCGGCAGAGCGGCGGCATGACCCTGACATCGGGCAAGTTCTGTGTACAGATGTACTCGGAGCTGCTGCCGAACGGTCGCTACATGCTGAAACTCGACAACAACTACCCTGTGCCGACCTGGAAGGAGATCTGCGGACGGGCGGCCGTCCCCGCGTCGCAGAACACGGCGGCCGGGGGCACTCTGGGCAACTTCACCAAGGCGGTGCGACTCCTGGACCACGACAAGTACTTCGTTCGGACCGGCTACGAAGGCTGTGACTTGGCAACGGTCTGCAACTTCCCGTAGTCGGGCCACGATGGGCTCGTCCCTTTGACGGGCATCTTCGACGACCCCGGGCCTTGGGCTCGGTCCTGGCTCGGATTCGCCGCACCGGTGACGGGGGTGAGTACCCTCTCCCGTCACCGGTGCGGGAGGCACCGGACGGAAAGGGAGAGAGGTCCTATGCGTGAGACGGAAGGTGCCGAGGCGGTTCCCCTGCTCTGGGAGCGGTTCACGGAGTGGCTGCGGCACAACGCCCCAGAGGACCACGCGGTGTTGTTGCCGGGAATCGGGGCCGAGGAGACCGGAACGCTGGAGCGGGAGCTCGGCTTCCCCTTGGACGACGGGCTGAAGGCGCTGCTGTCGGTGTGCTGCGGGGTCGTTCCCCGGTCCGCGAGCACGGAACCGGGCGCCTTCGTCTTCGGGCACAGCCTGTTGGACGCCGCCGGGATCGTGGAGTGGCAACGGTACTTCGCCGACGCGGCGCGGGACCTGGTGGCCGACGGCTACGGGGACAACGTCGGGGCGCTGGCGCACCCCGCGTGGGTCCCCTTCGCCCAGGCCGTCACCGGAGACCTGCTGTTCATCGACCACCGGGACGGTCACCGCGGTGCGGTGGGGGAGATGTTCTTCGGGTCTCCCGAGTACCGGCCCCTGTGGCCTGGTGTGGCGGAGATGCTGCGTGCCATGTGCGTCGCGGTGGAGACGGACACCCCGTTGCCGGAGCTGGGCTGGAAGCCGGTGGTGTGGGAGGGGCGCATGCTGGAGTGGGATTAGCGGTTCGGTCCAGTGGTACCCGGATCAGGGCGCCACTGGACCGAACCCGCTGCCCGACTGTGAACCGGAGGTCTCCCCATGCTGTTCCTAGCCGAGTTGCTGGCCAACTTCCTGCCCGGAAAGGTCAGGACGCGGTCCGACTACCTCTGGTCGGCCCTGCTCTCCACGACGCTGACGCTGCTGGTCCTGACCGGCGGGGCGAGGATCTTCGGGCAGGAGTGGGCCGGCGCGTGGCAGTGGACCCCGTTCGCGGCGGTCTGCGTGGCCGCCGGGTTCGCGATCGCCTATCCCACCGTGCGGAGTCGGCTGGTCCGCGAGTAGCGAGCTACGGGCCGTCCGTCCGGAATCCCGGTGTCCGGGCGCCGGAGGATCTCCGGCTGCCGGACGGCGTTCTCGCGGACCCGCTCATTCGGTTCCATGGCTTCCGACCCCTCGATGACGGGCCCATGACCGGGCGGCGTCGAGCATGGCCGTCAACCACGCCACGTCCGGGCGCCGGGAGACGAGCGTCCGCCACATGTTTTCCGTCGCCACGGCGAAGGCGTCGATCGCCTCGCGTTCCGCCTCCCGCCACCCGGCGCACTGTGAGGCCCATGACTCGGCGGACTCGGGGCGGTGCCCCGACGCCACCAACTGGACGACGAGACAAGCGGGGTCGATGAACCCCGCCCCCCTCGTCGGCCATGCCCAGTCCACGATCCAGCCGCCCTCGCCGTGGATCAGGACGTTGCCCGGATTGATGTCCCCGTGGACTAGGCCCGAGCCACGGAAGAGCGCCGCCGCCTCCGGAGACGCGGCGAACCGGTCCCATCGTTCCTCACGCCACGACCGCGTGAACTCCGGTAGTTCCACCCGGCCGACTTCGTCGAGCAGTCGGGTGACCGTGACGAGGTCCGGAGAATCCGGTGCGAACTCCGACCGTCGACCGGGAACCACCGTGAAGCCGAGAACGATCCAGTGCTCGTCCTCCGCCGTCCACGCGAGAGCGGGTGCGAGGGGCCGGACTGCGGGATTGATCTCCCGTTCCCGGACGAGCGAGTTCCTGCGGCCGCCGTCCCGGTTCCGCATGGCCTTCACGAAGAAGGGTCCCTTCTCGCCGCTCACGATCCCGGTGAAGTCCGACCCGAATCCGCGGACTGTGGGCTCGGCGGCGGTGAGATCACCAGTATGGGGCCGAAGGAGGCTCCAGAATTCTGCTCCGGGTAGTTCATGTGCCATGGGCTCAATTCCTCGGCGTGCATTCGGATGGCGGGTATCCCGGTGTGCACTCTGCGTTCGGATCGCAGCTGGGGTCGCACTGCCCTCCCCTGTGTACGCTCTGGATGTTAGCTGCCGCTTCTGCCATAGCGGGACCAGTCAGGATTTCGGCCAGGGTGGCGGCGCGAACGTTGCCTACGTTCATCCAGGCGGAGAACACGCAGGGGGACACATCTCCGTTCGGTCCGATGGCTGCCCGGCCATCTCCGCAGTGCCCGCAGAGTCCGCTCAAGCTGGGTACCCGGCCGATGGCGGCGCGCCCAAAGGGGCGCACGTGATCCGTGCTGACATGAGTGACCCCGAGCAAACGGATGTCGCGTTCCGCTGCTTCCGAGGCATCCGGATTGTCGCTCACGATACCGACGCGGATGGGGATACCCCGTTCGAATGCCCGTGCGATGTTCGCGCGGGTCCTCCCGTGGCTGGGTCGGCCAGTTACCCCATTGTGCTCTTCGGCGCGGTTTGAATAGTAGGACGTGGCGAGGCTCACGCCGTCGCGCTCCATCAGTTTCCACCACTCATTCGTCACGTGAACGAGGTTGCTGTACACCTCTACCTGAACGCCGGATTCCAGTGCGTGGGCGGTGATCTCCCGCGCGTCGGGATGCATCATGGGTTCACCGCCGATCAGCTGGATTCCCGTCACTCCGTTCTTGACGGCTTGATCAATGCTGTGCAACCAGTCAGACCGCGCCATGTCTCCGTGTTTTCCCGTGGGGCCCGAGGAGTTGTAGCAGTGCGTGCATTCAAGCTGGCATTTTCGGGTGAGATCGAGCCAGAGGAAGCGCAGTTCCTTGCCGAACCCGGGTTCGATACGCGTCCGCCCGGGGGCGAAGTGGTGGGCGGCCGGGTCGCGGAACGTCGGGCTCGTGGTCATGTAAGCCTCCGGATGGGGTTGAGGACATGAAGGTCGTACGGGGGGGCTTCCGCCTCTCCACCGCTTTCTCGCCGTGTGCGCCTCAAGCATCGCTCTCCGTGAGTAGCCTGGACAGGGCCGCGGGCATAACAACAACCGATTTATCGAAGGGCGTTGAGCGCATGACAGCTGAGACGGGTGGACCCGATCCCACGACCTCGCTCCTCGCCTTCTTCGGTGCGGAAGTCCTCCGGTTGCGCCTCGCGCGGGATCTCAGCCAGGCAGCGCTGGCGAGTAAGGCCCTCGCCACCCAAGCGATGATCAGTTACGTGGAGCGGGCGAAACGGGTCCCCTCGAAGGAACTTTCGGAGGGCCTTGACCGTGCCCTCCAAGCGGACGGTCACTTCGCACGGCTCTATCCGCTGGTGATCCGGTACGCGTATCCGGGCTGGTTCCTGCCGTACGTGGAGCTGGAACGGGAAGCCATCAGCTTCCGTAGCTTCGAGGGTCAAGTCATTCATGGCCTGCTCCAGACCGAGGACTACATGCGGGCCATGCTCGCCGCTGTTCGTCCTGACGACCTGGATGCCCTCGTCGCGGCACGTCTGTCGCGGCAGGAGGTGTTCGAAAGGGAAGATCCCCTCCGGGCGTGGTTCGTCGTGGATGAGGCCGTCCTGGTCCGCCGAATCGGGGGACGGGACGTCATGCGGGATCAGTTGGAGAAACTGTTGGCCGCAGCGGAGTCACCGCGAACGGTCATCCAGGTGGTTCCGATGGAGAAGCCGGTGCATCCGGGCCTGGCTGGCCCCTTCGCCATTCTCGGGTTCGACGAGGGACCCGATGTCCTTTACGCGGACGGCTTCTCCCAAGGAAGGGCGGTCACCGACCCTGCGGAGGTCGCGAGTGCCACGCATGCCTATGATCTGCTTCGAGCCGTGGCCCTTCCGCCCGATGAGTCCGCCGATCTGATCGGCAGGTACCTGAAAGGACTGAGCGCATGACCGGCGCGAATGAGTTCTCTGTGGTGTGGCGGGCCTCGTCCTACAGCAGTACCAATGGCGGCGCGTGCGTTGAGGTGGGCGAGGGCGTGGCCGGTGTCGTTCCCGTTCGGGACAGCAAGGTACCGGACGGTTCGGTGCTGGTGTTCGCCCCCAGACAGTGGGCCCGGTTCGTCGGGTTCGCGACGGGACGGGTCGGCTAGCTGATCGTCCGAGTTGCGCGACGTGTCGAGGGCCGGGTACGTCGATTGACGGGGATCCGTCGGTGCGAGGCAACGGGGATGGTGCGGATCGCCTCTTCGAGGTGACGTGGCCCGTCGTCATGGGCGCGCGTTCCCCGGTGGATCGGTGCGGGAGAGGGACGGGAGCCCGTCTCCATCCATCCCGCTCCCTCAAGTCCGCTGGTTACCAGTCATCTTGAAGAGGAGTCACCTGTCCATGACGCGTCGTACCGCTCCGCTGCTCGTGGCGGGTTCCCTGGCGGCCGGTTGTCTGCTGCTCTCCGGACCGGCGGCGCCCGCGAGCGCGGCGGGGGTGCCGTGTTCGGCGGCCGGGGTGAACGGGAAGTCGCTCGCCGGGCGGGGGACCAACCGGATCGACGTGAAGGTCTGCGGCTGGCGCACCGTGGTCGAGGACCTGGTGCAGGGCTTCTCGGACGTCGACTGGCGCGTCGCGGACCGGGACGTCACCTTCGCCTCGTTCACGATACGCACCCGGATCGAGCGGCGGGCGACGCGGAACGGACCCGACACCGTGGTCGACTCCGGTACCCACGACCTCACCCGCGAGGTCAACGCGAGCGCCGGGCCCCGCGATCCCGAGCGGTGCCACACCCCCGGCCTGGTGACCTACGACCCGGCCTACTGGTGGTCGTCCGACGCCACGGTCGTCTACGACGTCGCGGGGGACGGCGCGGGCCCCGTCACCTGGGAGCTGACCGGTTCGCCGCTGGTCCGTCCGCGCCCCTGAGCCGACGCCGGGCCCGTCCTCCGGTGCGGACGGGCCCGGCGGTACCGGTGGCTCAGTCCGCGAAGTTGTTGCCCAGGACCGGGTAACCGGCCTTGGAGACGCCCACGGTGGTCACGTAGATCCCGGCGGGCGAGGTCAGGGTGCCGTTCGTCCGGGAACGCAGCGCGTACACCGCGCCGTTGCCGTCGTCCTCGCCCGGAGCCCCGACGAGCACGTCGCCCCGGCCGTCGGCGTTCAGGTCGTCCACGTGGACGTCCGCGCCGAAGCCGTCCCCGGTCTCGTCCCGGTTGGGGACGCCCGCCGTGTTCTGGCTGAGGAGGCGGGCGCCCCGCGTGGTGATGCCCGATCCGTCGGCCGCGCCGTACAGGACGGTCACCGAGCCCTGGTTCTTGCCGCCCGGCAGGTCCTCGTCGGGGGCGCCGATGACCAGGTCCAGCCGCTTGTCCCCGTTGACGTCACCGAGGTCCAGTTCGAGGCCGAAGGCGTCGCCCTTCTCGCTGGTGCCCGGCACCCCGTTGGTGTTCTGGGTGAAGCCCTGCCGCTCCCCGTACGCCGGGCCCGAGGCCGTGCCCTTGGCGATCAGCACCCGGCCGCCCCGGGCGGAGCCCTCCGGGCCGCTGTCCCAGAAGATGCCGAGGACGACGTCGTCGATCTTGTCGCCGTCCGTGTCACCGACGTCGGTGATGATGCCCGGGGGGAGCTTCTGCGCGCCGGAGGTCCTCGCGCCGCTCGAGGAGCCTGGCAGCCAGTAGTTGGCGTTGTGCCCGTTGCTCGTGGCGAACCCGTTGACGATCAGGTCCTCGTACCCGTCGCCGTTGGCGTCGCCGGAGTGCAGGTTCTTGACCCCGGCGTCCTGGCCCTCGTGGATCGCGGGGGTGACGGTGTAGCGGCCCGCGGGGCGGCCGGAGCGCTTGAAGCCGCCGCGCAGGATGTCGACGGTCGCGGAGTCCTGGGAGGCGACCGCCAGGTCGTCCTTGCCGTCCCGGTTGAAGTCGGCGGCCTCCAGGGCGCGGCCGAAGCGGTCGTGCTTGGTGGGGCGCGGGTCGGCGACGTCCGCACCGCCCTTGAGGCCCGAGGCGGAGCCCCACAGGACGGTGACGGTGCCGCCGTCCGCGTCCCGGCCCACGTCCTCGAAGGGGGCGGCGACGGCGAGGTCGTCGTAGCCGTCGTCGTCGAAGTCGCCGTACGCCGTGTCGCCGCCGAAACGGTCGTACTTCTCGGCCTTGCCGGGCACCCCGGGACTGTTCTGGCTGATCGCGACCTTGCGGGTGGCCGTCGCGCCGCCGTATATGACGACGACCTGGCCCGCGCCGTCCTTGCCCGCGACCGTGGCGCCGCTGGCGGAGGCGGCGACGTCCGCGTAGCCGTCGCCGTTGAAGTCCGCGTCGCTGGCGGCGACGGGGGCGGGCGCGGCGGTGGCGGGGCTCGCCGCGAAGGTGAGCAGTCCGCCCGTCAGCGCGGCCGCGGTGGCCGTGGCGAGGGCGAGTCTGATGCGCTGCTGCATACGGTCTCCTGCTGTCTTCCTGCGGTGGGGACGCCCTGCGCGGGCGTCCGGGGTGTCTGGGCGTTCGCGGGGTGTCTCTGGGTGTCTCTGGGTGTCCGGGCGCTCGGGTCAGGGTGCTCGGGTCAGGGTGCCTGGAGGGTGTCCCGGAGTTGTCCGGGGAGTGTCCCGGGGGACGGGGTGTTCGGGTGGGCGCGTCGCCCGTGGTCGTCGTCTTCGTGTGTCTGTACGCCCGTACGTCCGTGTTCCGGCGTGCCGTGGTGCCGTGGTGCGGGGCTCGTCGGTGGTCCCGGCTCACCAGGGCGGGCGGGTCCGGGCGCAGGGGAGACCTGTGGTGGGGCGTGAGAGTTGTAGGGGACGCGGGAGAAAACGGTGTGGGGGCGTGGACTTGACCGGATCCATGCTTCCGGCTGGCCCGTTATCGGCCCCTGCGGTCCGGTCGCGGTTACGTGGGTGGGTGTCCCGGGTGGCGGCGATCGATCCCCGGGCGTCGCGACGGGTCGGTGGCCCGGTCGCCGGGGCGCCCGGTCGGGAACAGGGGCGGGGAGTGGGGATCGGGGAGCGGGCATCGGGACTCTTCCGGAGCCCTCGGCCGTGCCGTTGTCCCGCCGACCGTCGGCCCGCCGTCCTGGCTGTTCAACCGCCCGTGTCGTCCGGCCGGTCCGGTCGTCGTCCGCCCTGGTTGTTCAACCGTTGCGGTCGTCGTCCGTCCTGCTCTTCAGCCGGTCCGGTCGTCAGCCGTTGCGGTCGTCGTCCGTCAGCCGGACCTCGAACCGGTCGGCGTAGGGCTCGTCCTCGGACGCGGGGTCGAGGGAGAAGGACAGCTTCGACTCCCGTCCCTCGAAGGCGACCTCGACCCAGGCCGACGGTTCCCCCTGGACGAAGTCCGCGGTCATCGGGAGTCCGGCCGCGCCGCCCCACGCGCGCACCCACTCCCGGGCCGCCTTCTCGTCGCCGTCCGTCGACAGTTCCGCCAGCCCGTCCGCGTCCCGTTCCTTCAGCCGGGCCAGGACGTGTTCGACGGCGGAGAGCGAACCGGGGGTCGGCTGTCCCGTCACGTCGAGCTGGAGGTCGCTGACGCCGTCCTTGTGACGCTGCGGGGTGTGGTCGGCACCGGTCAGGAACTCGCACGCGGCGAGCGGGGGCAGCAACAGGGCGAGGACGGCGGCGGCGCGGACCGCCCGCACCGTCCGGGCGGGTGCGCGGCGGGCGGGTGCTCGGCCGGGCGTCCTGGCGGGCGTCAGGGCGGGCGTCCTGGCGGGCGGGGAGGGAAGGCGCTCGTTCACGCGGTCGTGCTCCTGTTCCCCGGTCGGTCGCCGGACGGAGGTCCGGCCCGACCCGCCGTGCCGGCGGGGGCGGTGTCGGTTCGGTCAATCGGTCATGGAGTACGACGGCCCCTGGGGCTGAGCGGTTCCTTCTGATTCTGTCTGCTTCCTTACTTTTCCTTTTGCTTTCATCCGCTTCATCCGCCTCATTCATCAATCGGATCGGATCGGATCGGGTCGGGTGGGGCGGACGGTCGGGGCCGGGCCCGGCTCAGCCGTGGTCGTCCGATGGAGTCCCGTCGCCGTCGCCGCTGACGTCCGGTACCGGTACCGGACGGGAGCCCTCCGCCAGGGACCGCGCGCCCGCGACGCCGACCAGTGACGCGGCGACCGCGTCCCGCACCGGGACCAGGGGCGGGGCGCCGTGTTCGACGGTGTCCCGGAAGGCCCGCAGCAGCAACGCCGTTCCCTCCGCGCGCCGTTCGACCGGTCCGTCGTCCAGCGCGACGGGCGGCGGTACGCGTTCCTCGTCGAGGACGGTCCCGTCGGTACGGGTCCAGCCCTCGGCCCGGACCCGTACCGACCAGGCGCGCTCCCCCGGCGCGCGGACCGACTCCGCGAGCCCTCGGGTGCCACGTGCGGAGATCCAGCTCCAGTGGCTGTCCGGCTCGCCCTGGAGGAAGCCGTGCCGGGTGACGGCGAGCGCCCCGGTGGACAGCCGGACCGTCATCACCACGGCGCTCCTCGGGTCCGCCGCGTCCACCGGGAACGCCGACACCTCCACCGGGCGGGCGCCGGTCAGGGCGAGCACCGGGGAGAGGGTGTGGGTGCAGTACGCGGTGGACGCGATCCGGCCCCGCCAGTGGTCCGGGTCCCCGATCAGCGCGCTGACCTGGTCGGGTGCCAGCGCGTGCAGGTAGTCCGCCTCGACCAGGGTGATCCGGCCCAGCTCCCCGGCGTCGGCGGCGGCCCGGACCAGCCGGACGTGCGGATGGAGGACGTAGTTCTCGGCGAACGAGTAGGTGGCTGTGGAGCGGTCGGCCGCCGCGATCAGCAGCCGCCCCTCGGTCTCGTCGGCGCAGGCCGCCGACTCCGACAGGACGTGGACGCCCCGGTCGAGGAAGGCGACGGCGAGCGGGGCGTGCGCGTCGAAGTCATGGGCGAGGACCACCGCGTCCAGGGCCAGACGCGGTGCGAGCAGTTCCCGCCACCGGGTGGTCGGCTCCGCGTCCGGGTGCTCCGCCGCGGCTTCGGCCAGCCGCCCGGGGTCCCGTTCGCACAGGGCGACGACCTCCAGTCCGGTCCGTCCGCACCAGTCGGCCAGATAACGTCCCATCCCGCCCAGTCCGACGATCCCCACACGTATGCCCATGCCCCCAGCGTCACACGGGTGCCCGGACCGCGCACATGATTTCCGGGCCCGACGGGACGGTCAGCGGCGGGACTTGAGAGGGGTCGGTGACCGGTGGCCGCTGGTCAGCCGACCAGTGGTCAGTGCCCCGGTGGCCACCGGTCGGTGGTCGGTGCCCTGGTGGCCCCCGGTCGGTGGTCAGTGGCCGGTGGCCCCGGTCGGCGGTCGGTGGCGAGGACCGTCCGTGGTCTCAGCGCGGGGACTTGTGCAGCGTCAGGTCCATGACGACGGTGCGGTGGTCGGAGGCGCCCAGGTCGAGGAAACGGGCGTCGCGGGCGGTGAACTCGCGGGAGACCAGGACGTGGTCGATCTGCGCGCCGATCAGCGCGGCCGTGGAGGACGGCCAGGTCGACTCGCGCGCCGCGTCGGCGAGCCGCGCGCCGTCGGTCAGCCCCGCGTCGAGCAGTTCGCGGAACGCCGCGTGGTCCTGGGTGGCGTTGAAGTCCCCAGCCATGATCATCGGGCCGGAGCGGGCCGGGGCGCCGACCGTCGTCCCGGTGAGTCCCGCCGAGCGGGTCCCCTCGGCGGCGACGGCGCGCAGGGCGTCGAGTTCGCGGCGCCAGGTACCCAGTTCGCTGGGCAGCGGGGGCATCGGGTGGGCGAGCTGGAGGTGCACCGGCACGCCCTTGATCTCGGTGACCGCGCCCGGCATCCCGAGGGTGGAGCCGTGCACCCCGTCGGTGGGCCGCAGCGGGGTCCGGCTGAGGATCGCGGAGCCCTCGGCCCCGTACGCCTCGACCGCCGTCCGGTGCGGGTAGTCCGTGCCGATCCGGTCCTTGAGCCGGTCCAGGCACCCGGGGTCGCACTCCTGGACGAACAGCAGGTCGGGCCGTTCCCGGACGACCGCCTTGACCAGTCCGTCGGTCGCGGTGCTGTACTCCACGTTCGACGTCATCACCCGCAGCCCGGCGAGCGGCGGACCGTCCGGCGAGGAGACCTTGCCGTACGGATCGACGTACCAGGCCAGCACCCCCATCGCGGCGACGCCCCACACCAGTCCGGTGCGCCAGCGGGCGAACCAGGAGAGCAGCAGCGCCACCACGGTCGGCGCGATCAACCAGGGCAGGAACGCCAGTAGTTGGGGGACGGGGGTGACGCCGTCCACGTCCGCGACCCGACAGCCCGCCACCACGCTCACCCCGAGCAGCAGCGCCCCGGCGAGCCAGGCGCCCCGGCCGGTCCGGCGCCGTTCGCCGCCCTCCGGGGACGGCGGCTCCGGCGGGGCCGGGGGTCCGTCGGTGCGTAGGGGCGTCGCCATGGCTGAGTCCGTCCTTCCGGCCGTCCGGCCCGTTCCGTCCGGTGCGGCCCGTTCCGTCGGTCCGCGCGCGGGGGCTCCGCGCGCGTCCGGAGGGGGGTCCGGCGGACCCAAGGTTACGGACCGTCCACGTCCTCCCTGGAGGACGGTCGTCCCTCGGCGACGGTTGCGCGCGACGGCGCGAGTCCGGCCGCCGGGCCGGTGGTCCGGCTCACGGCCGGACCCGTGACAGCCGGACCCGCCGGACCCGTGGTGGGCGGGCCGACGGCCGGAGCGGTCGCCGGTCCGGCGGATGGGGCCGCGACCGGGGCGGTGGCCGGGACCACGCCTGGGGTGGTGACCGGGGCGGCGGCGACCGGGCGGGCGAGGGCGGTGAACGCCAGGGGGACGGCCCCGGTGACGGTGACGATCCCCCGCGCTCCCCCGGCCCCCGCGCCGGGCCCGACCTGGGGAACAGCCCCACCGACCTGGGCGACGGCCCCGGAACCGACCCCTGTTCCGGCCCCCGACGGGCGGGGGGCCGAGGCCGCGCGGGCGCCCCGGACGCCCGCGAACCGGCCCGCCGCCCACCCCGTGAGGCCGACCACCAGACCGAGGGCGAGGACCACCCACGCCGCCGTCCGCAGCGACCCGGTCAGCGCGTCGAACACCGCGCCCGCCGCCGCCCGGGACACGTGCGGCGGCAGATCGCCCAGGGTCAGCTCGCGGCACACGGCGATGGCGACGCTCAGCGCCCCGGCCGCCCCCGCCGCGCCCAGCGCCGTCGCGGTGACCGCGCGCCGCCGCACCGTGGCGAACAGGATGCCGCCGAGCGCGAGCGCGACGGAGCCGACCGGGAGCCAGAGACCGGCGAGTTCGAGCATGTGGACCCCTTCGCGGAGCCGTCGTGGGTCCTCGCCGGGCAGCACGGTGACCACCGTGGGCTGGACGGGGATGCGCCGGGCGAGCGTCACCCCGTCCTCGACGAGGCGTTGTCTGACGCGTTCGGTGACGGGGGCGAGGTCGACCGTGACCCGTTCGCCGCCGGGGTCGCGCACCGCGTCCATCACCACGCCGTGGGCGGTGCGGTGCGCGGTGTCCCAGCCGTCCTGGTACGCGTCGGTGGCGGTGAACGAGCCGACCGCGTCCCGGACGAAGCCCCGGACGGCGCTCTCCCGGAGGGCGTCGCGGTCGAGGGGCGGGGCGCCCCGGTCGACCTGGCGCAGCACCCCGTCGGCGACCGCGTCCGCGAGGGCGGCGCGCACCCCGGGCGCGGTGGCCACCGGGGCCATCGCGGCGGTGTACGCGTCGGCGTCGGCCAGCTCGACGCGGGCCCAGGCCGCCACGGTGGCGACGGGCAGCAGCGCGCAGGCGGCGGTGATCAGCGCCACGGAGAGCGTGCGGCGCAGGGCGCCGCGCGGGGTGCGGGACACCCTCCCAGGCAACGGGGCGGGGCGGGGCGCCGCGACCCGGGCGCGGGTGTTCGGGTGCCGGTCCACCCGAGCGGCGCGCCCCGTCTGGCGCCCCGGGCCGGGGTGTGCGGTCCGGCGCGGGGCGCGGACGCCGCCGGGTGGGGACCGGCGGGCGGGACCGTCAGGCGCGCTTCCGGGACCGGCCGGCGGAACCGGCGTGCGCCCCTTCCGGGACCGGCGGGCGCCCTTCCCGGACGGCCGGGGGGAGACCGCCGGGCACCGCCCTTCCGAAACGCCCTTCCGAGACGGGCCGACGGGACGGACCGGCAGGATGGGCCGGCGGGACGGACCGACTACTTGCGGTTGTACATCCGCATGGTCAGCGTCCCGAAGACGACGACCAGCAGCGCGGACCATCCGAGCGACCAGGCGAGTTCCACCCCGGGCCACTTCCCGGCCATGAGGTCGCGCACGGCGGTCGCCACATGGGTGATCGGGTTGTGGTTGACGAACGCCTGGAGCCAGCCGGGCATGGTCTCGGGCTTGACGAAGATGTCGCTGAGGAACGTCAACGGGAAGATCACCATCATGCTGACGCCCATCACGGACTTCTCGGTGCGCAGCAGCAGCCCGAACATCGTCCACACCCAGGACACCGCGAACGAGAACACGATCAGCAGGGCCACGCCCGCGAGCACTCCGAGGAACCCGCCGTCCGGCCGGAAGCCCATGATCAGCCCGACGGTGATCATCACCAGGGAGGCGATGAGGTAGCGGAGCATGTCGCCGAGGAGGTAGCCGACCATCGCGGCGGGCCGCCAGACCGGAAGGGTCCGGAAGCGGTCGAAGACGCCCTTGTCGATGTCGGTGTTGATGGCGACGCCGGTGTACATCGTGATCATCACGATGGACATCACGAGCATCCCGGGCAGAAGGTACTGGATGTACGCCTCGGGCGATCCGGCGAGGGCGCCGCCGAACAGGTAGGTGTACATCAGGATCAGCATGATCGGGAAAGCCGTCACATCGAACAACTGTTCGGGAACGTGCTTGATCTTCAGCATGGCGCGCCAGCCGAAGGTGAGGGACGCCGACAGCGGTCCGGGCCGCCGTGGCCGGTCCCGGGCGATGAGCAGCTCCGCGAGCGAGTCGGTGCTGACCGGTGCGAGGTCCCGTTCGTCCGTGGTGGTGGTCGTGGTGGTGCTCATGCGCGGGCCCCTTTCCCGGTGGCGGTGCGCGGCGGGTCGGTGTCGGCGCCGGTGGCCGGACCGTCGCCGGAGACGGAAGCGGCGGGGTCGGTGGTGCCCGTCGCGCCGGACGCGGAGGCGCCCCCGTCCGCCGGACGGTCGGTGAGCGCGAGGAAGACCTCGTCCAGGCTGGGCTGGCCGAGGGCGAAGTTGTCGACGGTGATGCCCGCGCGGGAGAGTTCCGCGAGGGCGCGGGACGCCTGGGCGGCCGGGTCCTCGCCGTCCAGCACGGCGTCCCGGCCGATCCGGGCGGTGAGCGCCACGGGGTCGGACTCCAGGGTGACGGGCGCGTCCAGCACCCGGGCGAGCAGGGCGCGGGCCTCGTCCCGGCGCTCGGCGTGCCGCACCCGTACGTGCACCGCGCCCGCGCCGACGGACGCCTTCAGCTCGCCCTTGGTGCCCTCCGCGATGACCCGGCCGTGGTCGATCACCGCGATCCGGGAGGCCAACTGGTCGGCCTCGTCGAGGTACTGGGTGGTCAGCAGGACCGTGGTGCCCTGGGCGACGACCGCCCGCACGATGTCCCACACCTGGTTGCGGCTGCGCGGGTCGAGGCCGGTGGTGGGCTCGTCCAGGAACAGGAGATCGGGGGTGTTGAGGATGGAGGCGGCGATGTCGATGCGCCGCCGCATGCCGCCCGAGTACGCCTTGACCTGCCGTCCCGCCGCCTCGGCCAGCCCGAACGCGGTGAGCAGCTGGTCGGCCCGCCGGTACGCGGCGCGTCGGCCGTGTCCGAGGAGCCGGGCGAGCAGCACCAGGTTCTCGGTGCCGGTCAGGTCCTCGTCCACGGAGGCGTACTGGCCGGTGAGGCTGACCCGGGTGCGCACGGTGTCGGAGGCGCGGACGACGTCGTGGCCGAAGACGCGGGCCTCGCCGCCGTCCGGACGGAGCAGGGTCGCGAGCATCCGCACGGTGGTGGTCTTGCCCGCGCCGTTGGGGCCGAGGAGCCCGTACACCGTGCCGGTGGGGACGGTCAGGTCCACGCCGTCGACGGCCCGGTTGTCGCCGAAGGTCTTCACCAGACCCCTGGTCTCGATGGCCGGGGCGTCCGGCCGTACCGCCGTCCGCCCGCCCTTTCCGCTGCTCATGTCCACCTCGCCGTGTTTCATGTGTTCTCAGGCGTTCTCTAGATTTTTCCGCGCTTCGTAGCGTTCTGTCGCACTTAGTACTCTTCGTGCTCTTCGTGCTCTTCGTGCTCTTCGTCCCATGGTCCGTGGTGCGCGGTCCTAGGTGAAGACCTGAGCGGTGACGAGAACTCATCGGTCCCGGGGAACTTCTTTTCGAACGAATGATCGACATCGGGGAGGGGGCTCCTCCCCGGCACGAGTTGCTCAAGCGCGGCCCGGGGTGTGCTCTGGAGGGGGACGGACGCACGGCACCGACGACGGCGGCCGGTCCGGACGGTCCGTGGGGCCCCACTGGCCCCTCCACCCCCACCGGACGGGAACCCGGCGGGAACCCCGGGCCCCGGCGCGACGCCGACGCCGTCACCCGGGCCGTCACCCGGGGCCGCCACCCGGGCCGTCACCCGACCGGCGGCATTCGCCCGGCGCCATCCGCCCGGCGGCGCCCGGCGGCGCCCGTCGGCGGCGCCGCACCGGAGCCGACGACGCGACCGACGCCGTACCGCCGCCCCCACCGGGAACGGGCCCGCCCCGCCACCGGTCCAGCGAGAGGAGTGGTCCCATGACGCAAGCCGCCCCCGCCCCGGGCGCCCCGGGAACCCCCGGCGCCCCGGCGACCCCCGGCCGGGGCCGCCACGCGGCCCCCCGCGCCGCCGTCGTCGACCCGAAGGCCGCCGGAACCTGGGTGCCGGTGCTCGCCGGAGTGGTCTACGGCTTCTGGATCGCGGGCATCAGCCGCGACGCCAGCGGCTACCAGGTCACCGGCTGGAACATCCTGCTCGGCTTCGTCAGCGGCGCGCTCTTCGCCGCCGTCGCCTTCGGACTGCACCGGGCCGCGCCCGCGCTGCCCAAGGAGGCCCGCTCGCTGGCCTGGGCCGTCTTCGCGGGCCTCGCCTTCGGCTTCTGCTACAGCCAGACCGGCCACTCCGTGCTGCGCTCCGCCGGGATCTCCCTGGCGGTGGCCTTCGGCGTCGGGGCCACCGTCTACTACCACACCTACGTGGCGGAGGACTGAGCCCGCGCCCCGGCTGACGTCCGGCCCCGGCCCGCCCCATGCCCGCCACGCCCCCGCCCGAGGACCCGGCCCGGGACGTCCCCCCGGACGCCCCCCGGGTCCCCGGGCCGTCCGGCGCGGAACCGGCCCCCTCGCTGCTGCGTGTCCGGGGGCACAGCGTGGCGTGGGTGCCGCCGCTGGCGCTCCTCGTCGGCCTGGTGCTGTTCGACCTGAACACCTCCGGCGAACTGCGGGTGATCTCCTGGATCGTGATGGTCCCGGGCATCGCCGCCGCGCTCTGCGGGGTGTGGACGACCGCCGTCTTCGCCCTGCTGGCCGTCGTCGCCTACGTCAGCATGGACACCACCTGGCCGCACCAGTACCAGACCGGACTGCCGGACTTCGTCCTGGTCACGGCGGGCGGGGTGCTCGCGGTGGCGGCCTCCTGGGTGCGCATCCGCAACGAGCGCCGCTCCCTGCACATGCGGGACGTGGCCGACACCACCCGGCGCACCGTGCTGCGCCCGCTCCCCGAGGGCTGGGGCGGCCTCGACCACGCGGCCGTGTACCTCGCGGCGGACAGCGTGGCGAAGGTCGGCGGCGACTTCTACGACATCCAGCCCAGCCCGTACGGGACCCGGGTGCTCATCGGCGACGTCCAGGGCAAGGGGCTCGGCGCGGTGGACGGGGCGGCGGTGCTGCTCAGCTCGTTCCGGGAGTCCGGCTACTACGAGGCCGACCTGACCACCGTGGCCCGGCGGCTGGACGCCCGGATGCAACGGCACGGCTTCTACTGCGCGCGGGTCGGACGGGCCGACTCGGACCGGTTCGCCACCGGGGTCCTGCTCGGCTTCCCGCCGCGCACCGCGCCCCACGGGCCCGTCGTGCTCGTCAACTTCGGTCATCAGCCGCCGTTGGTGGTCGGCCCGTCCGGGGTCCGCGAACTGCCGCCCGGCGACGGTCTGCCGCTCGGTCTCGGCGACCTGGCCGAGGGCCCGGCGCTGCTCCAGCGGGTGTGGCTGGCGCCCGGGGACACCCTGCTCATGGTCACCGACGGGGTGACCGAGGCCCGCGACGCCCAGGGCGAGTTCTTCCCGCTGCTCGCGGCGGTCACCGAAGCCCTCGCGGACGACCCGGCCGTCGCCCGCCCCGAGCGCCTGGCGGCCTTCGTCCGGGACGCGACCCTGCGGCACGGCGGGGGCCACCTCGCGGACGACACCACGGTCTTCGCGGTGCGCCCGCTGGAGGGCCCGGGCACCGTCGAGGGCTATCCGTTCTTCACGGGGCGGCGGGGGTGAACGGCCTCCGGCTCCCGGCCGCCGGAGGGCCGGGAACCGCCACTACCCTGCACGGGTGCTGTCATACGACGATCTGACCCCGCCCGAACGGCAGTTGTGGGACGCCTTCCCCGAGGGCCGCCGGGTGGACCTGCGCACGGACCCGCCCGGGGCGGACGGGACCGGGCCGGACGGGCGGCGGGGCGCCCGGGTCTCCGTGCGCGCGGCGGTCCTGGCCGGGCTGCTGCTCGGCGCGCACCCCGAGGAGCCCGGCGCCGTCGCCGCGCTGCGCCTCACCGGCGCGAGGATCACCGGTCGGCTGGACCTCTCCGGGGCGGAGGTCCGGCACACGCTCTCGGTCGAGGACTGCCGGTTCGACGAGCCGGTGACCCTGCGGGGCGCCACCACGCGCACGATCGGGATCGTGGCCAGCCGACTGCCCGGGATCGACGCCGGGCTCGCCCGCGTCGACGGCGCCCTCACCCTGAGACGGTCCGTCCTCGAAGGGGGCTCGCTGGTCCTCCTCAACGCCCGGGTGGCGGGGGAGTTGAGCCTGAACGGTGCCACCGTCTCGCCGGACGCCGACCGGGGCGAGTGGGCGGTGTTCGCGGGCGGGCTCGTCATGGAGGGCGGCTTCTTCGGCAAGGGGCTCACCACCCGGGGCGGACTGCGGCTCCCGGGCGCGCAACTGCCCGGCGGGCTGTTCCTCCAGGGCGCCCGGCTGGGGGCCACCGAGGGCGTCGCGCTCGCGGCGGACCGGGTGACGGTCTCCACCGTGGACTGCTCCCACGGGTTCACCGCGCGGGGGACCGTACGGCTGCGGGGCGCCCGGATCGAGGACCTGCTGGGCTTCGCGGGCGCCCGGCTGGACGGCGGGGGCACCGCGCTGGTGGGCACGGCGATGCAGGTCGGGGAGTTCGACTTCAGACCCGCCGCGCCCCCGCCGGGAACGGTGGACCTCCGCTCCGCGCACACCGCGTGGTGCCGGGACGACGAACGGTCCTGGCCGGGAAGGGTCCTGCTGGACGGGTTCACCTACGACTCCCTCGGCCCCGGGTCGACGGACGCGACCGACGCGACGGACACGACGGGCGCCACGGAAGCGACCGACGCGACGGGCGCCACGGAAACCGTGGACCCCCCGGCGGCCACGGAACCCCCGGCCGCCGGAGGAACCGCGACACCCGCCGGGACGGCCACCGCCCCCGCACGGTCGGCCGCCCCCACGCGGTCGGCCGCCCCCGCCGGGAACGACGACGTCGCCCGCCGACTGGAGTGGCTCCGCCGGAACCCGGGCTACGCCCCGCAGCCGTACGAGCAACTGGCGGGCTTCTACCGGCGGATCGGCCACGAGGGCGAGGCGCGACGGGTCCTCCTGGCGAAGCAGCGGCACCGCCGCCGCACCCTGCCGCCCGTCGCCCGGGTGTGGGGCAGGCTGCTGGACGTCACCGTCGGCTACGGCTACCGCCCGTGGCTGGCGGGGGTGTGGCTCGCCGCGCTGGCCCTGCTGGGCACGCTGGCCTTCGGGCGGGCCACCCCCACACCGGTGAAACCGGGGGAGGGAGCCCCGTTCCAGCCGCTCGTCTACACCCTCGACCTGCTGATCCCGATCGGCGGCCTCGGCCAGCGCACCGCCTGGTACTGGACGGACGGCGTCACCCAGTCGCTGGCCCACGCGCTGGTCGCGGCGGGCTGGATGCTCACCACGGCCGTCGTCGCGGGCGTCACCCGCACCCTGAGCCGCAACTGACGGAACGCGCCCGCCCCCGAGCCACGGCTGACGGGACGCCCCCGCCCCCGAACCGCGGCTGACCGGGGACGCGCCTGACCCGGGGACGACGACCACCGCGTCGCGCGTCCGGGCGAGTACCCCACGCGAGTACCCCAGAGGCGCCGCGCCGGGCGCCGGACCGGACGTCGGGCCGGGCCCCGCGCCGGGCGGCACGACGGGCATCGCGACGGACCACACGACGGGCACCGCAACGGCCCGCGCGACGGCACCGCGACGGACCGCGCGCCCACCCGCGCCGTATGCCACCGTGAAGGCATGACGACCCTCGCCCAGCTTCGCGCGGCGGCGCTCGCGCTGCCCGGCACCGCCGAGCGGACGACCCGGACCGCGCGGGCCGACTTCACGGTCGGCGGCAGACCGTTCGTCTCGTTGGGCACCGACGACCGGGTCCGGCTGCGCCTGCCGGACGCCGAGGCGGACGCGGTGCTCGCCGAGGTCCCGGCCGCCGAACCGCTCACCCGGGGCGGCGCGCGCACCGGCGCCGCCGTGCCGCTCGCGGGGATCGACGGTCAGCGGCTCAACCACTGGGTGCGGCGGGCCTGGCTGGCCCGGGCCCCGAAACGGCTCGCGGACCGGGAGGCCGCCGCCGCGACTGCCGCCCCCGGCACGGTCGGCGACCTGCCGCGAGGCATCGGCGCCCCCGCCACCCGGGCGCTCGCCGCCGCCGGGATCACCACCCTCGACCAGGTGGCGGCCCTGGACGGGGCGGAGTTGCTGGCCCTGCACGGCGTCGGCCCCAAGGCGGTCCGCGTCCTGACCGAAACCCTCGCCGCCACCGGACGCCCGCCCGTCCGCTGAGGCCCGTATCCGGCCCTCCTCCGTACGTCGCCTACGGTCATCCGCATGACCATGGAGAACGCGCGGTGTCCGGACGGAACTGAAAGGGCGGGGAACGCGGGAGAGCCGACGGAGCGGAGCGCGCCGGGGGCACCGGAGGGGCGTGCGCCGACCCCGGTCCCCCGGGCACAGCTCGTCATCGGTGTGGTCCGCCGGGGGGACGAGGTGCTGCTGGTGCGGGAGGCACTGGGGGCCGACGGCGCGTCGCTGTGGTCGCTGCCCGGGGGCGGTGTGGAAGACGGTGAGCTGCTGCACGAGGCGCTGCGACGGGAGGTCCGGGAGGAGACCGGACTGCTCGTGGGCGATCCGGTGCGGACCGCGTTCCTGATGCACATCGACTCGGAGAGGTACCCGTCCGCGCTGGCCGTGGCCTTCGAGGTGGCCGACTGGTCGGGAACGCCCGCGCCCCGGGACGGCGACATAGAACGGGCCGCCTTCTTCCCGCTGCCCGAGGCGTTGGAGCTGCTCGGCGAGTTGGACAGCGCGGTCCAGAGGGAGCCCATCGTGGGCTATCTGTCCGGGCGGACCACGCCGGGCACCACCTGGCTGTACCGCGTCCGGGACGGCGAGGAGCGGCTGGTCGCCCGTTGGTGACGGGCACTCCGCCCGGCCGGAGGGACCCCGCCCCGCTGAGGCCCGCCCCGGTACGGTGGCCCCCGGACCGACCACCGCGCGTACGGCCACGGGCCGACCGGGCGGGGGCGGAGGGCTGGCACGAGGGACGGGGACACACGTGGCGAAGCACTGGTCGTTACCGCTCCTGGTGAACCTGCTGCTCGGAGTCCCGGCCGTGGTACCGGTGTTCCTGCTGTACTACTTCGCGACGAACTGGCCGTTGGCCGAGCTGGGCCTGACCTCGCGGGAGCCGACGGAGAACGACGGCGTGGCGCCCATGCTCCTCGTCCTCGTCCCCGTCCTCGTCCTGTACGGGCTGGTCTGGTGGCTGGCCAACGCGCCGCTCCGGCGCCGGACCGCACTCGCTCCGCGTACGTACTGGATCCTCAGCTCTCTGGCGACGCTGGCGCCGACGGCGGCTCTGATCGCCCCCTCCTGACCCCGGGAGGACGCGGCGGACCGGGCCGGTCCCGGCGGGGTACGGGTGACCTCCGTGGCCGTCGGCCGCGTACCATCGGGGCCGCCCCGTCCCCGAGCGGACCCCCACACCCCGTAAGGAGCCGTCGTGACCAGCGATGACGTCCCGGACGCGCAGGAGTCGGCCACCGGGGGGCCGGGCGGCGGCGGCCGGGAGACCAAGGGGCAGCGCACCCGTCGCCGGATCCTGGAGTCGGCCCGCCGCCAGTTCGGCGAGGTGGGCTACGAGCGGGCCACGATCCGGGCCATCGCGGCGGACGCCGGCGTCGACAAGGCGTCGGTGATCCAGTACTTCGGGACGAAGGAGAAGCTGTTCCGGGAGGCCGTGGAGTGGCGCATCCCGGTGGCCGAGCTGACCACCGACGACCCGGGCGAGTCCGTCGGGAACTATCTGCGGAACATGCTGGAGAACTGGTCGAAGGACCCGGACTCCCCGATGACCGCGCTGCTGAGGGCCAGCATGACCAGCGAGGAGGCGGCGGAGCTGCTGCGCGGACGGGTCACGTCCCAGGCGGTGGACCCGCTCGCCGAACGGCTCGGTGACGACCCCGACGCCCGGCTGAGGTCCGCCCTGGTGGGCGCGATGATGATGGGCGTCGCCACGCAACGCCATCTGCTGCGGATGCCGGACCTCGCGGAGGCGGACCTCGCGGACGTCCTGCGCCTCGCCGTCCCCGTCCTGCGCGACCTGATCACCCCGGAGCCCTGACCCGCCCCGGACACGACCCGAGCCCGCCGTACGAGCCCGTGCGGCGGGCTCGGCCGTGTCCGTACCGCCGGGTGTGACCCGTTTCTCACCGCCCGGTGAGAAATAAAACTCAACATCCGTATAGTTTTCTCCCCTGGCGTGGCCGGGCGGATCGATCCGGTCCGCCCTCACGCCTCACGAGGAGCGAAGCGACCCCATGAAGACACCACAGACACCACAGACACCACCGACACCGACCGCGACCGTCCACGGCGGCGGGGCGCCGCCCAAGGCGCTCGGCTGGGCCCTGGTGGTCATCGCGACGGCCCAGCTGATGGTGGTGCTGGACGGCACCATCACCAACATCGCGCTGCCGAGCATCCAGACCGATCTGGACCTCTCCGCGTCCACCCTGTCCTGGGTGGTCAACTCGTACGCGCTCGCCTTCGGCGGGCTGCTGCTGCTCGGCGGCAAGGCGGGCGACCTCTTCGGGCGCCGCCGGATGTTCCGCTTCGGCATCGCCGTCTTCACGGTCGCCTCGGTGCTCGGCGGCTTCGCCTCCGACGAGTTCCTGCTGATCGCGGCACGGGTGCTGCAGGGCGTGGGCGCGGCGGTCGCCGCCCCGACCGCGCTGTCGCTCATCGCGACGAACTTCCCCGAGGGCGCCCCCCGCAACAAGGCGATGGGCGTCTACGCGGCGATGGCGGGCATCGGCTCGACCGTCGGTCTGCTGCTCGGCGGGGTCCTGACCGACTACCTGGACTGGCGCTGGGTCTTCTTCGTGAACGTCCCGATCGGCCTCGCGGTCCTCGCGGGCACCCGGCTGCTGGCCGAGGGCCGCCCGGAGCGCGGACGGCTGGACATACCCGGCGCGATCACCGGCACCGGCGGTCTGATCGCCCTGGTGTACGGGATCACGCGCGGCGGCGAACACAGCTGGACGGACGGTCTGACGCTGGGCTCGTTCGCGGTGGCGCTGACCCTGCTGGCGCTGTTCCTGGTCCTCCAGACCAAGGTGGAGCACCCGATGCTGCCGCTGCGGCTGCTGCGCGACCGGAGCCGCTCCGGCGCCTACGCGACCATGCTCTTCCTGGGCGCGGGCATGTTCGCCACCTTCTACTTCCTGACCCTCTACATGCAGCAGGTGCTCGACTACAGCCCGGTCCGGACGGGCCTGGCGTACCTGCCGTTCAGCGTCGGCATGATGATCTCGGCGACGCTCGGCTCCCGGCTGGTCTCCCGCTGGTCGGCGCGCCGCATCGCGGGCCCGGGGCTGCTGGTCGGCGCGCTGGGCATGCTGTGGTTCGCGACGCTGGAGACGGACTCGTCGTTCGCGGGGCACCTGGCGCCCGCGATGTTCGTCACCGCGCTGGGCCTCGGCGCGAGCTTCGTCCCGATGACGCTGGGCGCGGTGCGGGGCGTGCGTCCGCAGGACGCCGGGATCGCCTCGGCGCTGCTGAACACCGCCCAGCAGATCGGTGGCGCGCTGGGTCTCGCGACCCTGACCACGGTCGCCGCCGCCAAGGCCGACGACCTGGTGCCGGACGCCTCGGCCACCTTCTACCGGGCCGCGGCCACGGGGGACACGGGGCTGATGGCACGCGCCGCCGAGGCGCTGACCGAGGGGTACGCGGCGGCGTACCTGGTGGCGGCGGCCCTCTTCGTGGCGGGCCTGGCGATCACGGTCCTGGCCCTGCGGAACACCCGCCCCACCCCTGGGGACGCCCCCGCCCCGGTGCACCTGGGCTGAGGCTGACCGGACGGCCCCGGGCCGGGACGGCTCCGGCCCGTCACGGGCGGTCCCGGCTCCGTCAGCCCTCGGCGGCCTCCCGCAGGAGCCGCTTGCGCTCCTCTTCCCGGGTGCGGGCCTCGCGGCGGGCGCGCTGGCGCGGGCCGAAGGTGAAGAGGTTCATGGCGAGGGCCAGCAGGCCGACGCCGAGCAGCAGCCAGCCCCGGCCCTGGAAGTAGACGACCGTCCCGACGAGGATCACGAGCCCGGCGCTCAGCAGTCCCGCCCAGTCGGCGATCCTGCTCAGCCCGGCGCTCATCCTCCGGCTTCCCTCACCCATCCGGACGCTCCCGTCTCCGCTTCTCCGCCCCCGGTCGCGGCGGGTGGTCCCGCCGTCGCGCGCACCGGGCTGACGCGGTCATTGTCACCCGGGCGGGCCGGGAAACGAAGGGGTTCCCGGCCGGGGCGGGGAGGGGTTGCCGCCTGAGGGCCGGGAGGGGCTCCCGGCCGGGGGCCGCTACGCCCGGTCCCCGTCCGCGCGCCGTCCCCGCCGGTGGAGGCCGAAGGCGAAGACGCTGGTGGCGACCATCGCCAGGGCGAGGAGCAGGAACGCCGGGCCCTCGCCGTCGAGGTAGCCGTCGATGCCCAGCGCGAGCAGGAACAGGGCCGCCGCCAGTCCTCCCCAGTTGGCCACCTCGTCCAACAGGCTCCCGACGCTCCGGTCGCTCCGGTCGCTGTCGTCGCTCATCCCGCTGTCTCCCGTCCGTCCCCGGCTTCGCCCCCGAGGGGGTCGTCCCGCGGGCGCGGGCGTGGCCGTGGTCGTCATTGTCACCCGGGCGGTCCCGTAAGCGAAGGGGCGCCGGGGGAAGGTGAGTTGGGTGTGACGGACGGGACGTCAGGACCGTTGAGCCGCGAGTCGGGGAGCGGGGAGCCGGAGGGCGGGGAGCCGGGACCGCAGGGCGAGGCGAGGTGAGGTGAGGGGGTGGGGCGAAGGGCGGGGCGCGTCAGCCGTACATGCGGCGCATCGCGAAGTCGACCATCTGCTCCACGGCCTTCGCGTCGAAGACCATCCGGTGGTCGCCCTCCATGTCGAGGACGAACCCGTACCCGGTGGGCAGCAGGTCGATCACCTCGGCGCCGGTGATGACGAAGTACTTGGACTCCTTGCCCGCGTACCTGCGCAGCTCCTTCAGCGTGGTGAACATCGGGATCACCGGCTGCTGGGTGTTGTGCAGGGCGAGGAAGCCGGGGTTGTCGCCGCGCGGGCAGTAGACCTTGGAGGTCGCGAAGATCTGCTGGAAGTCCTCGGCGGCCATGGAACCCGTGGTGAACGCCCGGACCGCGTCCGCCAAGGACGGCGGGGACGGTTCCGGATACAGCGGGGGCTGCTGCGCGTAGCCGGCCGTCTGCGGGGGCGGGGACTGCGGCTGCGCGTAACCCTGCCCAGGGGCCGCGCCGCCCGCGTGCTGCTCGTAGCCGTACATGCGCGCAAGCGTACCGAGCGGCGGCCCCCGCCCGGGCGCCACCCGGGAACGGGACGGGTTCCCCTCATCGGGGGGTTGCCGTTATTACCGATGGGTAGCATCATCGTGAGTACTGCTACTCGCCAGTACGCGCGTCATCCCCGAGCTACCTACGGAGCCGTCGTCATGGGGCACTACAAGTCGAATCTCCGCGACATCGAGTTCAACCTCTTCGAGGTGCTCGGGCGCGACAAGACCTACGGCACCGGACCGTTCGCCGAGATGGACGTGGAGACGGCCCGCAGCGTGCTGGGCGAGCTGGCCCGCCTCGCGGAGAACGAGCTGGCGGAGTCCTACGCCGACGCCGACCGCGAACCGCCCGCCTTCGACCCGGCGACCGGCACCGCCCCCCTCCCCGCGTCCTTCAAGAAGTCGTACCGGGCGTTCATGGACTCGGAGTACTGGCGCCTCGGCATCCCCGAGGAGATCGGCGGCACCACCGCCCCCTCCAGCCTCATCTGGTCCTACGCCGAGCTGATCCTCGGCTCCAACCCGGCCATCTGGATGTACTCCTCCGGCCCGGCGTTCGCCCGCATCCTCTTCGAGGAGGGCACCGAGGCGCAGCGGCGGATCGCGGAGATCGCCGTCGAGCGGACCTGGGGCTCCACCATGGTGCTCACCGAGCCCGACGCGGGCTCCGACGTGGGCGCCGGTCGGGCGAAGGCGATCCGGCAGGAGGACGGCTCCTGGCACATCGAGGGCGTGAAGCGGTTCATCACCTCCGGCGAGCACGACCTGGAGGAGAACATCCTCCACTACGTCCTCGCCCGTCCCGAGGGCGCCGGTCCCGGCACCAAGGGCCTGTCCCTCTTCCTCGTCCCGAAGTTCCTCTTCGACTTCGAGACCGGCGAGCTGGGCGAGCGCAACGGCGCCTACGCCACCAACGTCGAGCACAAGATGGGCCTCAAGGCGTCCAACACCTGCGAGATGACCTTCGGCGACCGCCACCCCGCCAAGGGCTGGCTGATCGGCGACAAGCACGACGGCATCCGGCAGATGTTCCGGATCATCGAGTTCGCGCGGATGATGGTCGGCACCAAGGCGATCTCCACCCTCTCCACCGGCTACCTCAACGCGCTGGAGTACGCCAAGGAGCGCGTCCAGGGCACCGACCTCGCCCACTTCATGGACAAGGCCGCGCCCAAGGTGACCATCACCCACCACCCCGACGTGCGCCGCTCGCTGCTGACGCAGAAGGCGTACGCGGAGGGCATGCGGGCGCTGGTGCTCTACACCGCCACCGTCCAGGACGCCGTCCAGCTCAAGGAGGCGGCCGGTGAGGACGCCTCGCACGAGCACGCGCTGAACGACCTGCTGCTGCCGGTCGTCAAGGGCTACGGCTCCGAGAAGGCGTACGAGCAGCTCGCCCAGTCGCTCCAGACCTTCGGCGGCTCCGGCTACCTCCAGGAGTACCCGGTCGAGCAGTACATCCGGGACGCCAAGATCGACACCCTCTACGAGGGCACCACCGCGATCCAGGGGCAGGACTTCTTCTTCCGGAAGATCGTCCGCAACCAGGGCGCCGCGCTGAACTCCCTCGCCGAGGAGATCAAGAAGTTCCTCGCCGTCGGCACCGGCGGCGAGGCGCTCGCCGGGGCCCGGGAGCGGCTCGGCCGCGCGGCGGCGGACCTGGAGGCGATCGTCGGGGTCATGCTCACCGACCTCGCGGACACCGAGCGGGACGTCCGCTCCATCTACAAGGTCGGCCTCAACACCACCCGGCTGCTGCTCGCCTCGGGCGACGTGATCGTCGGCTATCTGCTGCTGCGGGGCGCCGCCGTCGCCGCCGACAAGCTGGAGTCCGGGCCCGTGAGCCCCCAGGACCACGCGTTCTACACCGGCAAGATCGAGGCGGCCCGGTTCTTCGCCGCCACCGTCCTGCCCGGGGTGACCACGGAGCGCGCGGTCGCGGAGGCGGTGGAGCTGGGGGTCATGGACCTCGACGAGTCCGCGTTCTGACCCGCCCCCACCCGCCCGGTCGCCCGCCCGCCGGTCGCCCACCCGCCGGTCGCCCACCCGCCGGTTGCCCACCCGCCGGTCGCCACCCGCCGGTCGCCACCCGCCGGTCGCGGTCCGGCTCGCCGGGCCTGGCGGTCCGGTCCTCCGGCGGCCCGGGCGGCCGGTCCTCCGGGGGCAGCCGGTCCTCCGGGGGTGGGGCGGGCTCGTCAGTCCACCGGGGCCGGACGGCCGGGTCTGCGGGGTCGAGCGGCAAGCACGCCAGGGCCGAGCGGCCGGGTCTGCGGGGCCGGGTGGTCCGGTCCTTCAGGGACCGGGTGGCAGGTCCCGCGAGGCGGGATGGTCCGGCCGTCGGCGCCCGGCGGCCCGGCCGTCGGGCCCAGGGGGCGACCGCCCGCCACCCCACCGGACGACTGCCTGTCGCCCCACGGACGACCGTCCGCAGGACCACCGGACGACCGTCCGCGCCCCCGCGGGGCAACTGCCTGCGGCATGTACATTTCAGCTAGGGCCCGCTCCCACCCCAGGGAACGGGCCCGTGCTCGTCGTTAAGGTGAACCCATGAGCCAAGCCCCCCGCTTCGACCGCGGCCACACTGACGACCTCATGACGTTCCTCGCGGCCGGCCCCTCCCCCTACCACGCCGTGGCGAACGCCGCCGAGCGGCTGGAGAAGGCCGGATTCCGGCAACTCGCGGAAACCGACGCCTGGGACGGCGCGGCGGGCGGCAAGTACGTGCTGCGCGGTGGCGCGATCATCGCCTGGTACGTTCCCGAGGGCGCCGCCCCGCACACCCCGTACCGCATCGTCGGCGCCCACACCGACTCCCCCAACCTGCGGATCAAGCCCCGCCCCGACAGCTCCGCGCACGGCTGGCGCCAGCTCGCGGTGGAGATCTACGGCGGGCCCCTGATGAACTCCTGGCTCGACCGCGACCTGGGCGTCGCCGGACGGCTGTCGCTGCGCGACGGCACCCACCGCCTGGTCAACGTGGACCGGCCGCTCGCCCGGGTCCCGCAGCTCGCCATCCACCTCGACCGCAAGGTCAGCGCCGAGGGCCTCAAGCTCGACCCGCAGCGCCACCTCCAGCCCGTCTGGGGCTTCGGCGACGCCGACGAGGGCGACCTGATCCGCTTCCTGGCCGAGGAGTACGACCTCGACGCCGAGGACGTCACCGGCTGGGACCTGATGACCCACCCCGTCGAGGCCCCCGCCTATCTGGGCCGCGACAAGGAACTCGTCGCCGGGCCCCGGATGGACAACCTGCTCTCCGTGCACGCCGCCGTCGCCGCGCTGGCCGCCGCCTCGGCCACCGAGGACCTCCCGTACATCCCGGTGCTCGCCGCGTTCGACCACGAGGAGAACGGCTCCCAGTCCGACACCGGCGCCGACGGCCCGCTGCTCGGCTCCTGCCTGGAACGCAGCGTCTACGCGCGCGGAGGCTCCCTGGAGGACCGGGCCCGCGCCCTCGCCGGGACCGTCTGCCTCTCCTCGGACACCGGCCACGCCGTGCACCCCAACTACGCGGAGCGCCACGACCCGACCCACCACCCGCGCGCGGGCGGCGGCCCCATCCTCAAGGTCAACGTCAACAACCGCTACGCCACCGACGGCTCCGGCCGGGCCGTGTTCGCCGCCGCCTGCGAGAAGGCGGGCGTCACTTTCCAGACGTTCGTCTCCAACAACGCGATGCCCTGCGGGACCACCATCGGGCCGATCACCGCCGCCCGGCACGGCATCAAGACCGTCGACATCGGCGTCGCGATCCTGTCCATGCACAGCGCCCGCGAACTCTGCGCCGCCGACGACCCGCACCAGCTCGCCAACGCCCTGACCGCGTTCCTCACCGGCTGAGCCAGCGGGCCGGCGACCCGTCGGCTCCCCTTCCCCTCCGCCCTCCACGACCCCGCGACCCGTGCCCGGCACCCCGCCGGGCGCGGTCCGACGGGGAGGTCGGCATGCCCGCGCCCGCCCCGGGTACGCGCCCCCCGAACGGAACCGCCGTACCGACCGGCACGACCGACAGGGAGGCAACAGCCATGGGACTGGGTGGATGCGTCGCGCTCCTCGCCGTGGGAGCGATCCTCACCTTCGCGACCGACTGGGAGCTGCGGGGGGTGGACTTGAACGCCGCCGGACTGGTGCTGATGGCGGCGGGCCTCATCGGGATCGTGGCCTTCACCAGCGTCGCCCGCCGCCGGGTGGTGGTCCCGGGCGCGACGACCGTCGTCGACGGAGACCCCGGAACCCGCTGACCGCCCGCCGGTCCCGGCGGCCTTCCGCCCCCCGCCCCCGTCCCCCGGGGCGGGGGCGGTCGCCGTCCCCGCCGACCGGTACGCGGGTCAGCCGATCGCCTTCGGCAGGGCGCCGTGCCGGGCCACGCACCTGTTCTCGTAGGCGACGATGGTGAGCACGCCGTCCTTCGGGTCGCCGTAGGACATGAGCTCCACGACCAGCGTCCAGTCGCGCTGCGCAAGGGCCGTCGTGGCGTCGCCGACCGTCGCCCCGTCCTTCCCGTAGCCCTTCTGGTCCTTGGTCGTCCGCCACTCACGGGCGCGCAGCCCGTCCAGGACCGCGTCGTACTGCTCGACGCCGACCGGGGTCTTCCCTGCCCCGATTCCCTTGTAGCCCACGTAGCACGACTGGGGCGAGCCGACCGGGACCGCCTTGGTCATCCGGGAGAAGTCCGGGTGGCTCTTCGGCGCGCCCGCGTCGGCCGTGGAGGTCTCGATGTCGGTGCGCACGACCTGCTTGTCGAGCGGTCCGGTGCCCTTGGGCCGGGGCTCAAGGTCGGCGCCCGGTCCACCGTCGCCGTCGTCCGCGCCGCAGCCCGTGACCCCGAGCGCGATGACGGCCACCGCCACCACGGCCCGTCGTATGCCCCTGCCCCTACCCCTGCGTCTTCCGCCCGTTCCGCGCACAGCCGTGTCCTCCCAGGTCACCAGGGTCGTGCGCCCTCGTGATCAAGGCAGGAGTGTTCCATGGGGGGCGGTTTTCGGCCATCCCCGGGCCGTCTGTTCCGCCAGCGGTCGGGGCTGACGGAAGGCGGCGGCGCGTCGGGCCGACGGAATCCGGGCGGCGGTCAGGTCGACGGAGTCCGGGCGGCGACGGGCCGACGGACACGGGCGGCTCCCGGCCACGAGCCCGGTAGGACCCGTGCGGCCCGGTGCGGACCCGTACGACCGGGGCGACCAGGGGCGGACCGGGGCGGACCCGACGCGACCCGTTCTGCCCCGGTCCGCCCCGGGAAGGAGGGCCTACGCCTCCGAGTCCATCCCCGCCAGCACCAGCGGCAGCCGGTCCGCCGCGCCCGTCACCAGCCGTACCGGAACGCCCCAGTCCTGCTGGTGGACGTGGCACGCCGGGTACTCGTTCGCGGGATCGTCGTCGCAGGACGCCGCCATCGCGGAGACGTGCAGCACCCCCTCCGGCACGGCCGGGTCCAGCTCCAGGTCCCGGGCCAGCCCGGTCCCCGCGCCCGCGCCCGACCGCAGCAGCTCCGGCGGCGTCGAGGACACCAGCAACCGGGTCGACGGGCCGTACCGCTCGTCCAGCTTCTGTCCCGACGGGGCCTGGAACACCACGTCCAGCCGCAGCGCGCCCGGCGCCACCTCCGTCGGCTCCCGCCGCAGCCGGTGGGCCACCGCCGCCACCCGGACCGCCTCCTCCGGCAGCCGCAGCCGGGTCAGCCGGTGCCGCGCCGACTCCACCACCACCAGGTCCCCGTCCACGACCACCGCGCCGGACGGCTCGCGCAGATCGGTGGCGAGCGTGCTGACCTCGCCGGTCGCCGGGTCGTAGCGGCGCAGCGCGTGGTTGTACGTGTCGCTGATCGCGACCGAGCCGTCCGGCAGCGCGGTGACGCCCAGCGGGTGCTGCAACAGCGCCTGGTCCGCCGGACCGTCCCGGTGCCCGAAGTCGAACAGCCCGGTGCCCACGGCGGTGCGGACCGTCCCGTCCCGGTCGATCCAGCGCAGGGCGCTGGTCTCCGAGTCGGCGATCCACAGCCGCTCCCCGTCGGCGCCGACCGCCAGCCCGGACGGCTGCGCGAACCACGCCTCGTCGCCCGGACCGTCCACCAGCCCCTCGTTGGTGGTGCCCGCCGCGACCGCGACCGTCCCGGCGGCCGGGTCGTACGTCCACAGCTGGTGGACGCCCGCCATGGCGATCCACACCCGGTCCGCGAAGTACGCCACGTCCCACGGCGAGGACAGGTCCGCCTCCCGCGCCGGGCCCTGGGTGGCGGCACCCTGCCACCACTGGCGGCCGGTGCCCGCGAGGGTCGTCACCTCCCCGGTCGCCGGGTCGAGGCGGCGCAGCGCGTGGTTGACGGTGTCCGCGACGACCACCGAGCCGTCCGGCAGCGCGGCGAGCCCCTGCGGTTCGCTGAACGCGGCCAGCTCCGCCGGTCCGTCGGCGAGGCCGCGCCGCCCGGAACCGATCCGCCGCACCACGGTCTCGCCGTCCGCCGCCAGCTCCACCAACTGGTGCCGGGTGGTGTCCGAGACCAGCAGGTTCCCGGACGGCAGCGCCAGCGCCTTGCCCGGGAACCGCAGCTCGGTCGCGACCGGCTCGGGCGGCACGTACGGGCCGTCCCCGCGCCGCAGGGTGCCCTTCGCGGTGTGCTCCGCCTCCAGCTCGGCCACCAGCTTGGCGAGGGCGTGCGCGTGCCCCTCGCCCGCGTGCTGCGCGACGACGTACCCCTCCGGGTCGATCACCACCAGCGTCGGCCAGGCCCGCACGGCGTACTGCTTCCAGGTCGTCAGCAGGGGATCGTCCAGCACCGGGTGCTCCACCCCGTACCGCTCCACCGCGTCCACGACCGCCTGGTGGTCGGCCTCGTGCGCGAACTTGGGCGAGTGGACGCCGACGATGACCACCGTGTCCCGGTGCCGTTCCTCCAGCTCCCGCAGCTCGTCGAGGACGTGCAGACAGTTCACGCAGCAGAAGGTCCAAAAATCGAGGATCGCGATGCGTCCCCGCAGGTCGGCGAGGGTCAGCGGCTCACCGCCCGTGTTCAGCCAGCCGCCCTCGCCGGTCAGCTCGGGGGCACGGACGCGGGCGCGGCGGCGGGGCGCCGGGGTGGGCGCGGCGGTCGGCGCGGGGGTGGGCGCCGGGGCGTCGTCGTTCATGGCTCCAGGGTGCCATCCACCCCGGCCCGGCTCCTGACCCCAGCCCTGGTCCGGCCCTGCTCCCCGGTGCCCTGCCATGGCCTCAGCCCTGGTCCGGCCCTGTCCGGTCCCCTGTCCTGGCCTACCCGCGCCTCCGGCGGCAGCCCGCTGCCCAAGAACCCCCGGACACGACCGAGGCCCCGTGGAGTGATCCACAGGGCCTCGGTCTCGATGTGCACTCGGCAGGATTCGAACCCGCGACCTCCTGATCCGCAGGATCGGGCGGGGTGTTGGGCTGGGGCTCCAGCTGCGCCCCGGCCGATGGTAAGCGGCCGTGTTCGATATGGGGGAGTGAACTGGTAAGAATCTTGGGAGCAGAAGATCCTGACCATAAATAGCGGCGACAGCGAGAACTAAGTTGGCCGCCCAACAGGTCCAGTAATGACCCCTAATTCACCTTGGACCTTACCCCCTACCGAGTCAGCCGAGGTAGGGCATTTCATAATCTTCCAGGAAGTGCCGGAGTCGGAGCCGCTGAGTGTGGTGTATCGGCAGTTGCTCGATCTCCTCAGGCCGGACAAACCGCAGCTCCGTGGACTCGTCCGAGATGGCGAGCTCGCCCCCCATCACACGGGCGGTGAAGCAGACATTGAACTGCCTGCGCACCTCACCATCCGAGTAGGCAATGATGTGGCGAGGGTCAGTGTATGTACCAACAAGCCCAGTAATTTCCACGTCCAGCCCCGTTTCCTCCTTCACCTCGCGAATGGCTGCTCCCGGAAGGGAGTCGGCCATCTCCATGCCACCACCAGGAAGCGCCCAAAGATCACTGTCACGGCGGCGGTGGAGAAGAATACGCCCTTCGTCGTCGGTGACCACGGCAGACGCCGCCACCACCAAACTGTTCGGCTCCGGTGCCGCCGGGTCGTCGTAGTACTCAGTCCGTGCCATGAGTCACCCTTCCCTTACCGGCTTCGCGGTCTCCCACACCGCGTCGAAGCTACCGGCATAGGTGTCGAACATGCCGTCATCTCCATTGCGACGAAGATGCCACACGGGAGCGCCGTAGGCGTTGACTCCCCAGACATGGGCGTTGACCAACGCTTGGTCGTCCGCGCGGTAGATCGAGTTGTAGAGCGTGGTTGCATGGGTCCGCACTTCGATGCCGGATGCTTCAGCAAGGGGGCCGTAGTGCATGAGGGCGAGGCGGCAACGGGACTCGATTCCGTGGCCGAACTTCTCGTCCTCACCGCGCTGTTGGACATTCACGCTGTCTGGATCACCAATCGCGATACGGACAGCACACCCATCAGCAGCCCTCTCTCGCAACAGGTCATTGAGTCTCGGGTACGCCTCGTGCAGGAAGACGGCTGCATACACCAACACGTCGATCTGTTTGCGGGCCTGGGTCAGCATGTCCACGAACGTGGATACGGGGATGTCCGCCCGCTGCTCGTAGAGAGCCACGAGCTCCGGACTGACGGCGCGGGCAGAACGTGCCTGTCGAAGCGCTGGCCATAGAGCGTGCACGTCTTCTCCTAGCGTTTCCGCTGCCTTCATGGCTGTTGCACGGCGAGGCGTACGCCCTTGGTTCACCCAACGCTCAACGGACTTGGGGTCCACGTCGACCTGCTCCGCGAGGGTGGCGTGCGTCCAACCGCCGGCCGCCATGGCAGCTCGTAGCCTCTCGTTCGGCATCTCGATCTCTCCCAACACCAGGGGACGGCACTAGGGACGTTCTACCGGACGCGGGACGTCCCAAAGTGGGGTTCGTCAGTAGTTCCAACGTCCTGCTGGACGGCGGGACTCTCGTTCCCATGGCGAGCAACGACCAGACCAGACCGGCCATCGGTGAGCTGGCGAAGGACACCGTCGGGGGACGTGTCGGCGTCGTCATGGGTGAAGTCGGCGGCCGGGTGCAGATAAGGCCGGTCGGCGGGGGCGTCGAGTGGGACGCCCTCCCGGACAGCGTGGTGGAACCCGGCGCGCGTGAGGAGTTGAGCGCGCGCTTGGCGGTCCGGAACGGCAACAGCCGGTGCGGCCTGTGATGCGTGCCATCGGCCGGTACGCCGGGGTCCTGTTCGTCGTGATCATCACTGGCTCGTGCGGCCCGGTGATCGGCATGGCCCTCGCCATCGGCATGTAGGACCGGACGCCCCGGACGGATGCCCGTTCCCCGGGCTCATGTCATCCCCGTCCGGGGCGGCCGACAAGCACTTCTCGAACCGTTGAACACAAGGAGAAGTCGTATGACGGCAACAGCGAACGACCAGCGGACCGGACGCGCGGTGGCGGGCGAGGAACTGTTCGCGAGTCTGGCCCACTTCGTGGTCACCCACGACGGTCAGTCCCGGGAGCGGGCCGAGCGGATCGCGGACCAGGCGGTCGCCTTCCTGGTCACCGCGGCCACCGCCACCGTGCCCATGGTCCCGTCCGACGACGTGGACCTCGGCCTCCACGCGCTCATCCTGCACACCAAGGAGTACGCCGCCCTGTGCGAGCGGCACGCGGGCCGGTTCCTCCACCACAACCCGAAGCCCGGCGGCGGCGCCCGGGACCCGGAGCGGGTGGCCGCCTCCGCCCACGCCATGAAGGCGGCCGGGTTCATGGTCTTCGACGACCTGTGGACCGTGGACGGCACGAACCTCGCGCAGTGCGACTCGGACTGCGGGCGACCGTACGGTCAGGCGTAGCGACCTCCGCCACGCCAGCAGCGGCGCGGTCGGTCACGAGCGCCCCGTGGCCGACCGCGTCGGACCGACCGGAAGGACAAGCCCGTGTCCGACGCGCCCCCGCACCTCCCGACCGCCGTACTCGATGCGCTCCGCCCCACCGCCCACCGCCTGGTCGTCCACCGCCGGGGCTCCACCGTCTGGGACGTCGCCAGCCCCCACGGCCGCCACGCCGTGAAACTCGGGCACCCGATCGAGGCCACCCCCGACTGGCCCGCCCAGCCCTGGACCGCCCTCGCCCCCGCCCGCGAACACGCCGTCCTCACCCACCTCGGCATCGACGGCATCGCCTCCGGCACCTGGGAACACGGCACCTGGAACGTCCAACCGTGGCGCGACGGCACCGACCTCCACACCCGCTGGAAACCCCACCGACAACCCGGGGCGACCACCGAACCCGACTCCGAAACCGCCCTGGCCTGCGTCACCGCACTAGCCGACCTCCACGCCCACGGCTGGGTCCACGGCGACGTACAACCCGCACACCTCCTCACCAGCCGGCCGAACCCACCTCATCGACCTCGCCCTCGCCCGAGGCGGCCCCGTACCCACCCCGTACGACTTCCCGTACCGCGGCTGCCTCGTCCACTACGAAGCACCCGAGATCGCCCACAGCGTCCTCACCACCGGCCAGGCCGAACCCACCCGCGAAGCCGACGTCTACGCGCTCGGCGCCGCGCTCCTCGTCTCCGCCACCGGCTGGCGAGCCGTCCGCTACCCCGACGACGCGCCCCGCCCCGTACAACGCCGAGCCGTCGCCGACGGCCACCGCCGCCCCGTACGCGCCCCCGGCAAGCTCGGCGACCTCATCGACGCCATGCTCAGCCACGACCCCGACGACCGCCCCACCCTCCACGAGGTGCGCACCGCCCTTGAATGACCCCAAGGGCTCACGCCTCAGCCCTGGCCCCGGCCCTGATCCTGACCCCAGCTCCGGTCCCGGTCCCGGTCCTGGCCTTGGTCCCAGCTCCGCTCCCTGCCCCTGCCCCGGTCCCTGACCCGTTCGCCGCCTCCGGTCCGTCCGGCCGCTCCCGTCGCTCCTGCGGCCCCACCGCTCCTACCGCTCCGGTCCGTCCGGGGGCCGGGGGCCGTCCGGTGCCCCGGGTTCCCGGGCCACCTGTGCCTCCGGCTCCCGGGCCGCCACCGTCGCGGTCATCGTCCGGAAGGCGGCCCGGTAGGCGCGCGGGCTCACCCCGGTCAGCCGGTGGAAGTGGTGGCGGAGGTTGGCGGGGGAGCCGAAGCCGGTGCGGGCGGCGACGCGTTCGACGGGGAGGTCGGTGTTCTCCAGCAGCGACTGCGCCTCGTGGAGCCGGGCGCGCAGCAGGTACCGCAGCGGGGGCAGTCCGGTCTGGGCCCGGAAGCGACGGGTGAGGGTGCTGACGCTGATCCGGGCGTGGGCGGCCAGGTCGGCGAGGGTCAGCGGACGGTCCAGCCGGTCCGCCAGCCAGCGCAGGGTGAGCGCGAGGTCGGTGTGCCGGGCCAGCTCCCGTTCCCGTTCCTCCTCGTCCGCGACGAGCTGTTCGCGCACCGGGAGGACGAGCCGCCGCATGGTCTGGGCGGCCGTCCGCACCCCGTGGTCCAGGGCGACCAGTTCGACGCAGAGGTCCAGGCCGCCGAAGACCCCGGGCGCGGTGTGGAAGGGCGGGTCCGCGACGGTGGGGTCCCCGACCGGTTCGACGGTGATCCCTGGGTGCCGGTCGGCCAGCTCCCCGAGATGGGGCCAGGAGGTCGTGGCGCGGCGGCCGTCGAGGAGTCCGGCGGCGGCGAGGACGAAGGTCCCGGTGCCGATCGCGGCCATCCGGGCGCCCCGGTCGGCGGCGGCCCGCAGCGCGGCGGTCACCCCGGGCGGCGGCGGGGCGAGGTGGTCTCCGGGGGAGGTGACCAGGACGGTGCTGGCGTCGGCGAGGGCGTCCGGTCCCCAGGGGGTGGCCACGGTCAGCGGGGGGTCGGCGGTGGTGACGGTGCCGGTGGCCGAGCAGGCCCGCACCTCGTAGCGGGCGGCCAGGTCGGCTCGGTTGGCGGCGCCGAACACCGCTCCCGGGACGCCCAGTTGATGGCCGGGGACGCCGTCCGCGAGCAGTACGGTGATCACGGTCATGAGCAGAACCTAGCGGTGGCTGATGGCGTTGACGCTTTTTCGTGGGTCCCGGCGGCGGACACGATGAGGGGGCGGCACCGGCGGTGAGGGGACACCCGGTGGCCGCGTTCCCGCCCGTCGAGGGCGGCCTCCACCAGCACCGAACGAGGGGACACCCCTGTGCGCACCCGTACGCCGTTCACGCCGTCCGAGCCGTCCGCATCACCCGGACCGTCCACACCGTCCGAACCATTCACGCCGTCCGAGCCGTCCGAACCGCCCGTGTCACCCGGGCCGTCCGCCGCGCCCGCGCGTTCCCGCTCCACGGCCGGAGCCCTCCCCCGGGACTCCCGGAGCCCCGGGACCCTCCAGAGCCCCGGGAACCCCCGGCGCCCCCGACTCCGCCGCACCGTCCCCGTCCTGCTCGCGGCCACGGTCGTGGCGGGCGTCCTGACCGGTGGCGGAGCCTCGGCGGCCGGGCCCGGTCCGGCTCCCCGCACCGACACGGCCACCACCGGGAAGGGCGGGCCGTCCGCCCGGAACGACGGGTCGGCGGCGGTGGTCGAGGGCGTCGAACGCCTCGCCCGCCCGCTGCGCACCACCGCGCCCGACGCCCCCGCCCGGGACCTGGCGGGGCTCGTCCGGACGATCGGGGACGCCGAGGTCGTCGGGGTCGGCGAGGCCACCCACGGCTCCAAGGAGCTGTTCCAGCTCAAGGACCGGCTCTTCCGCCGGTTGGCCGGACGGGAGGGCTTCACCACCTTCGCGCTGGAGACCTCCTGGTCGTCGGGGGTCCGGCTGGACGCGTACGTGCGCACCGGGAAGGGCGACCTGCGGCGGATCATGCGCGAGGAGTTCCAGGGCTCGTACGCCGACTGGAACAACGCCGAGTTCCTGCGGCTGTTCACGTGGATGCGGGAGCACAACCGCACGGCCGCCCCCGGGCAGCGGCTGCGGGTGATGGGCAACGACGTCAACGACGTGGACCACGCCCAGTACCGGCGGATCGTCGACTGGGCCGCGGAGCACCGCCCCGCGCTGGCGCCCCGGCTACGGGAACGGTACGCGGCGGCGCTCGCCCTGCCCGCCGGGGTCGCCGAACGGACCGCCGCCCTGAGCGCCAGGCCACGGGCCGAACGGGAGGCGATGGCGGCGGACGCCCGCGCCGTGCACGCCCTGCTCACCGGGGCGGGCGGGGTCGATCCGCTGGTCCTCCAGGAGTCCCGGGTGATCGTCGACATGGCGTCCCTGTACGCGCTGGACCTCCTCGACCCGACGGTCGAGCCCGAGGCGAACCGGCTGCGGGACCGGGCGATGGCCGAGCACACCGTGTGGTGGCAGCGGTGGACCGGCGGCCGGGTCCTGGTCTCCGCGCACAACGCGCACCTCGCCTACGAGACCCCTGACGCGGGCACCCACCCCGTCGTCCAGGGCACCGTCCTGAGGGAGCTGATCGGCGACCGGTACCTGGCGGTCGGCACCTCGGTGCACAGCGCCCGGTACCGGGCCCACGACCACCGCACGGGTCTGTTCGACGTCTTCGACACGGGTCCGGCCGCCCCCGGCAGCAACGAGCACGTCCTCGACCGGGTACGCCCGCGCGGCGCCCGTGACGGCGACACCGGCTACTACGTGGACCTCCGCGCGGCCCGCCACGACCGGGCGGCCGGTCCCTGGCTGGCCACCGCCCGGCCCATGTTCGTGGTCCCCGGCGGCTACGGGGGCCGCCCGGAGGAGCGCCTCAAGGACGTCGCCCCGGGCCGCGCCTTCGACGTCCTCGTCCATCTGCGCCGGGCGGTGGAGTACGGGGAGGTGGGCTGACGGGCCGTGGCCGCCACGGACGGAGCTCCGGGACGACGGGACCGGGCCCGTCGTCCCGGACGAACCCGCCCTGGACCGACCCGTTCTGGGCGAACCCGTCCTGGACCGACCCGTTCTGGGCGAACCCGTCCTGGACCGACCTGTTCTGGGCGAACCCGTCCTGGACCGGACCCGTCCTGGACGAACCCGTCCTGGACCGGACCCGTCCGGGGACCCGTGATCAGGTCTCCGTGATCAGACGCCCGTGAGCGGTTCCCAGCGCCCCGGCCCCTCCGGGGACGGCTTCCCCCAGGTCAGGGCGGGCAGACTCAGCAGTCCGGGGGGCTCGCCGTCGAACAGGGCGGGGGACTCCAGGCGGTCGGCCATCTCCTCCAGGTACGTCGTCAGCGACTCGTACCGGGGCTCGCGGTCGCCGTACCGGCCCCAGAAGCAGACCCGTCCGGTCTCCGCGTCCAGGTAGAGGCCGGAGTCCGGGGCGGCGGGGCCGCCGTGGCAGAACGGGATCCAGGCGGCGCGCCAGTGCGGGGACTCCCCGGTGCCGGGGTCCACGGCCGCGCGCCGCCGCTGGTCCGCGTAGACGGAGACCACCGTGTCGAGGTCCATCAGGGCCCAGCCGCCGAGCATGAAGGCCGACCACGGCAGGTCCCTCGTCCCGGCGTGCTCGCTCCACAGGGCCCGCAGCCCGGTCGGCACCCGGACCCCGATCCGGTCCCGCACCGCGTTGACCTCCGGCCATCCGGCGCCCGGCCGCAGCGCGGTCAGGGTTCCCGGCGCGTGCCGGTCCAGCCACGCCTCGACCCGCCGCCAGGCGTCGGTGACCTGCCGGGCCTCGGCGGCCGTCCGCTCGGCCTCCGACAGCCACGCGTGGTCCGCCTCGTCGATCGTCCTCTTCGGTTCGCCCATGCGGCCAACGTAGCGACGGGCACCGGCGGTCGGTCCGGGCGGGGCGTCCGGCGCGGGGCGTCCAGGGCGGGGGCGCTCCCGCCCCGGACCGACCGCCGGGGGCGCCCCGTGTCGCCCGCCGGGGGCGCCCCCGGCGGGCGGAGCGCCCCCGCGCGGGGTCAGTTGCCGATGGCCCCGCCGTCCTTCCGCCAGACCGCGACGACCGAGGGGCGCACCAGCTCGCCCGGGCCGTCCGGCCAGGTGCTCGCCGGGTGCTCCACGCTCGCGCCGTCCACCTCGCCGGGGTGCTGGACGGCGACCAGCACCCGGCGTTCCTGGATCACCGGGCCGCAGGTCTCCGCGCCCGTCGGCACCGTCAGGAACTGCCGCAGCTCGCCCCGGCGCTCGCCGCTCGTCGCCACGCCGAACAGCCCGTCGTGGGAGCCGAGCTTGTTGCCGTCGGTGGAGAGCCACAGATTGCCGTGCGGGTCGAAGGCGACGTTGTCGGGGCAGGAGATCGGCGAGACCCGGTCCTTGGGGAAGCCCGCGAAGTACGTCGACGGGTCCTGCGGGTCGCCCGCCACCAGGAACAGGTTCCAGCCGAAGCGGGTGGCGTCGGCCCGGTTACGGTGCTCGGTCAGCTCCAGGACCTGTCCGTGCTTGTTGCGGGCGCGCGGGTTGGCCTCGTCCGCGCCGGGCTTGCCGGGCGTGCCGCGCTCGGTGTTGTTGGTGAGCGCCACGTACACCTTGCCGGTGTGCGGGTGCGGCTCCACGTCCTCGGGGCGGTCCATCTTGGTGGCGCCCACCCGGTCGGCGGCCTGCCGGGTGAAGACGTAGACCTCCTCGGCGCTCATCCCCGGCACGTGCGAGACGGCGCGCCCGCCGGGGCCCGCCGTGGCCAGCGGGAGCCACTCGCCGCCGCCGTCGAACACGCCGTCGGAGGGGTGGGTGCCGGAGCCGTCGATCTCCTCGGCGGGGGAGTCGCCGGTGATCCGGGCCACGTACAGGGTGCCCTCGTCCAGCAGGGTCAGGTTGTGCGCGTGCGCGGTGCGGCTGTTACCGCGCATGCGGCGCTTGGACGAGACGAACTTGTAGAAGTAGTCGAAGCGTTCGTCGTCGCCCATGTAGACGACGGGACGCCCGTCCCGGGTGAGCCGGGGCTGCGCGGCCTCGTGCTTGAAGCGGCCGAGCGCGGTCCGCTTGCGCGGGGTGGAGTCCGGGTCGTACGGGTCCAGCTCCACCACCCAGCCGAAACGGTTCGGCTCGTTCGGTTCCTTCGTCAGGTCGAACCGGTCGTCGAACCGCTCCCACTTGCGCTCGGAGGCGCCGCCCGTCACCCCGTACCGCTTCAGCCGGGCGACCTCGACCGGGTCGGTGACCCGGTCCGCGTGGCCGAAGTACTGGTTGAAGTTCTCCTCGCCGTGCAGGGTCGTCCCCCACGGCGTCTCGCCGCCCGCGCAGTTGTTGAGGGTGCCGAGGACGGTGCGGCCCTTGGGGTCGGCGCCCGTGCGCACCAAGGGGTGCCCGGCGACCGGGCCGCTCAGCCGGAACGGGGTGCTCATGGTGAGCCGCCGGTTCAGCGGGTGGCGCGGCACCACGGAGAGCCGTCCGGTGCGGTGCCGCTCCTCCACCACGACGACCGACAGCCCGTGCGCGGCCCAGGCGATCTCCACCTGTTCGCGGGTCGGGTTCTCGGGGTCGTAGCCCCGGAACATCAGCACCTCGTTGGTGTACTCGTGGTTGGCCACCATCACCTGGCGGCCGTGCTCCCGGGGCAGCGGCAGCACGCTCAGGAAGTCGTTGTTGTAGCCGAACTGCCCGGCCTGCGCCGCCGCCGTCTGACGGTCCGGGTCGAAGGCCGGGGCGCCCCGCAGGATCGGGTCGCCCCAGCGGATCACCACCTCGCGGGCGTAGCCCTCGGGGACGGTGACCGCGTCCTCGGTGTTCGGGGCGACGGGCGTGAACCGCAGCCCCCGCACCGGACGGTCCTGGGGCCGGTGACGGCCGCCCCCGGGCCCCGCGACGGGGGCCGCCTCGGCCCGCCCCGCCCCCGGACCGGCGAGCGCCCCGCCCGCGACGGCCCCGGCGACGGTGACCACGGCGGTCGCGCGCATCAGGGACCGGCGGCTGACCGCCGCCGCGATGACGTCCCCGGCGTACGCGTTCCCGCTGGTGTTCGGCACCTCCCCGAAGCAGGCGTCGCCGCAGCGGTAGCGGCAGGTGAGGGCGGAGCGACCGCCCGGGTGAGTGGTGATCAACGGCAGCGTTCTGCGCACGTCTCGCTCCCCTTTTCGGGATCTGTTCGGCTCGGTGTGCGTTCGGCGTGAACTTAGGGCCCTGCCCTTGTGAGGGGAGGGACGAAACATGAACGCGGAGTGAACCTGGCACGGAGGACGGGGTGCCGTTGGGCCGTCGGGGTGGGTCGGCCGGTGATCGTCCGGGCGTTTGGCTAACCTTACGTAGCCGTCCTGGCCAGGGATTGACAGAACAACTCATCTGAAGGGTTGCGCACATGGGCATTCTGAGTCGGCTGCGGGGCGTGTTCGGTCGCTCGAAGAAGTCCGAAGGCCCTGTGCGGGGCACCGGGGAGGACGCGGCCGCGCTGCCCCCCGGGGAGCGGACGGACGCGACGGACGCGGACCGCACCGAGGCGGACCGCGCCGGGGCGAAGGCCACGGCGGAGGCGACCGTTCCGTCGCCCGCAGGTGAGCCTCCGGCCACCGCCACCGCGTCTTCCACGGCTTCTACGTCTTCTACCGCGTCCGCGTCCGCGTCCGGGTCCGCTTCCGGGTCCGCTTCCGATGAGGACGACGCGGACGCCGTCACGGGCACGGCGGCGACGGCGGGGGCGCGGGTGCCCGCGCAGTCGTCCGTCGCGGACGAGCTGGTCTCCGCCGCCTTCGACCACGTGACCGTCCCCCGTCCCGCCGAGCCCGCGCGCGGTGCGTCCGCGGTGGTCCCGGCGCAGTCCACGGCACCCGCCGCCACCTCGTCCGGCGCGGGCCCGTCCACCACGGAGCCCACGCCGTCCGCCGGGTCCGGCAGCTCGGGTGCGTCCAGTACCCCGGCCGCGTCCGCCGGGTCCGGTGCCGGCACCGACGCCGCCGCCGCCAAGCCCACGATCCCCGCGCCGGCGGCGGAACCGGAACCCGGCCCGGGCCCGGTGCCCGCGCCCGCCGGGCCGACCACGGCCGGGGCCGAGCCGGTGACCGAGCCGGAGGCCCGGCGGGTGACCGTGCCGGAACCCGCCGCCGAGCCGACCCCCGAACCGGTCGCGACGTCCGGGGCCGAGGCCGGGGCCGCCGAGGCGACCCCCGAACCGGAGCAGGCGACCGCGTCCGAGCCGGTGACCTCGCCCGAGCCGGTGGCGGTCGTCGTACCGGAGACGGTCACGGAGCCGGAGACGGAGACGGTCACCGCTCCGGCGGCCACCGCACCGGAGCCCACGGCGGCGCCGGAACCGGAGTCGGTGACCGCCGAGTCCGCGCCCACCCCGGCCCCGGAAGCCGCACCGGAACCGGCACCCGAAGCGGAGGCCGCCCCGGAACCGACGGCGACGACCGAGGCGCCGGAGACGGCCGGGACGTCCGAGGTGGCCGAGGCACCCGAGCCGGACGCGACGGTCGAGGTGACCGAGGCGCCCGAGCCCGACACGACCCCGGAGCCGGACGGAACGGCCGAGGCGGCCGGGTCGGCCGGGACCCCGGAACCGGCCCCGGCCCAGGAAGCCGCGACCGACACCGACACCGACACCGACAAGGCGACCATCCCCGACGAGACGGCCGCCCTGGACGAGGCGACCGTCCCGGACACGGTCACCGTCCCGGACGGGACTGCCGTCCCCGACGCCTCAGTCGACATCGACGAGGCGGCGGCCCCGGACGAGGCGACCGTCCCCGACGAGACGGCTGACGCCGCCGCCGGAGGGAAGCCCGCCTGGAGCCTCGCCCGGGTGCGGAGCCGGGCGCCGGGCCTGGTCGCCGGGTACAAGGCGGCGGGCGCGGCCCTGCGCAAGCGGGAACTGGCGGGTGCCCGGCTCCGGGTGTATCTGGTGCTGGACCGTTCCGGCTCCATGCGCGGGTACTACAAGGACGGCTCCGCGCAGAGCCTCGGCGAGCAGGCGCTCGCGCTCTCCGCGCATCTGGACGGGACGGCGACCGTCCCCGTCGTGCTGTTCTCCACCGAGGTGGACGGCACCGGGGAGCTGGACCTCACCGCGTACGAGGGCCGGGTCGACGAGCTGCACGCCGCCGCCGGGCGGATGGGCCGCACCAGCTACCACGCGGCGATCGACGCGGTCGTGGCCCACTACGAGGGGTCCGGGGAGACCGGACCCGCGCTGGTCGTCTTCCAGACCGACGGTCCGCCGGACGCCAAGGGCCCGGCGAACGAGGCGCTGGCCGCGGCGGCCCGGCTGCCGCTGTTCTTCCAGTTCGTGGCGTTCGGCGAGCACGAGGCCAAGGGCTTCGACTACCTGCGGAAGCTGACCGCCCAGAACGCGGGCTTCTACCACGCGGGCCCGGCGCCCCGGGAGCTGACCGACAAGGAGTTGTACGAGGGGCTGCTCGCGGCGCTGCCCGGCTGGCTGGCCGCGCGGACCGGCTGAGCCCGCCGCGCACCGGGGCTCCAGCGGCGCCCCGCCCGGGAAAACTCCGGGCGGGGCGCCGCTGCCCGTCGGATAGGATTCGTGGATTCCGTACCCCGCCGGACGGGCCCGCGCGGCCCGCCCCACCGGCCCGGCCGGAAGACCACCACGGCACCTCGCACCACACCGCACACACCGCGACCCGGGAGCAGCCTCCATGGCTCGACACCTCATCACCAGCGCCCTTCCGTACATCAACGGGATCAAGCACCTGGGCAACATGGTGGGGTCCATGCTTCCGGCGGACGTGTACTCCCGGTACCTCCGCCAGCGCGGCCACGACGTCCTGTACATCTGCGCCACCGACGAGCACGGCACCCCCGCCGAGCTGGCGGCCAAGGAGCGGGGCCTGCCGGTGGACGAGTTCTGCGCGCGGGCGCACGACGCGCAGAAGGCCGTGTACGACGGCTTCGAGCTGGCCTTCGACTACTTCGGCCGCAGCTCCTCGGCGCAGAACGTGGAGATCACCCAGCACTTCGCGCGCAAGCTGAACGAGAACGGGTTCATCGAGGAGCGGGCCATCCGCCAGGTGTACTCGCCCGCCGACGGCAGGTTCCTGCCGGACCGGTACGTCGAGGGCACCTGCCCGCACTGCGGGTACGACAAGGCGCGCGGCGACCAGTGCGAGAACTGCACCCGGGTGCTCGACCCCACGGACCTGATCAACCCGCGCTCCGCGATCAGCGGGTCCACGGACCTGGAGGTCCGCGAGACCAAGCACCTCTTCCTGCTCCAGTCGAAGCTGCAGCCCGAGGTCGAGGCGTGGATCGACGAGGTCGGCGGCGCCTGGCCGCAGCTGGCGTCCTCCATCGCCCGCAAGTGGCTGACCGAGGGGCTGCACGACCGGGCGATCACCCGTGACCTGGACTGGGGCGTGCCCGTCCCGGCGGACACCTGGCCGGAGCTGGCGGCCGAGGGCAAGGTCTTCTACGTGTGGTTCGACGCGCCCGTCGAGTACATCGCCGCGACGAAGGAGTGGGCCGACGCCGCGCCCGCCGGGGAGACCCGGGACTGGAAGTCCTGGTGGTACGAGTCGGCCGACACGGTCCGCTACACCCAGTTCATGGCCAAGGACAACGTCCCGTTCCACACGGTGATGTTCCCGGCGACCGAGCTGGGCGTGCGGGAGCCGTGGAAGAAGGTCGACTACGTCAAGGCGTTCAACTGGCTGACCTACTACGGCGGCAAGTTCTCCACCTCGCAGAAGCGGGGCGTCTTCACCGACGCGGCGCTGGAGGTGCTGCCCGCCGACTACTGGCGGTACTTCCTCATCGCGAACGCCCCCGAGTCCGACGACTCCTCCTTCACCTGGGAGCACTTCACCGCCACGGTGAACAAGGACCTCGCGGACACCCTGGGCAACTTCGTCAACCGGGTGCTGTCGTTCTCCCGGAAGCGGTTCGGGGACGAGGTCCCGGCGGGCGGCGTCCCCGGGGCGGCCGAGGAGCGGCTGGGCGAGGAGATCGCGCGGCTGCTCGCGGAGTACGAGGAGCAGCTGGACGCCCTCCAGTTCCGCAAGGCGGCGGCGGCGCTGCGCGCGCTGTGGTCGGCGGGCAACTCCTACCTGGAGGAGAAGTCCCCCTGGCTGGAGATCAAGACCGACCCGGAGGCGGCGGCGCTGACGCTGCGCACCGCGATGAACCTGATCCGGCTGTACGCGGTGGTGTCCGAGCCGTTCGTCCCGGCCTCGGCGAAGGCGATGCGGGGCGTGTTCGCCCTGGCGGACGACACGGCGCCGTGGGTCACGGCCGCCGAGGCGACGGCCCTGGACGCGGTCCCGGCGGGCACGCCGTTCACGGTGCCGCCGGTGCTCTTCGCCAAGATCACCGACGATGACCTGGAAGGCTTCCGGACCCGCTTCGGCGGCGAGTAGCCCCTACCCGCACCCGACCTCGCCGAGGGGGCGGCACCGGACGACCGGTGCCGCCCCCTCGCGGCGTACCGGCGTGGGCGGCCGGGAGCGGTGCGCCCGGCGGCCCTCAGGCGTGGATTCCGTCGCGGAGGACGCAGATCCCCCAGGAGAAACGGCGCAGCATCGCCTGCTCGACGTGGGAGGCCGTGGTCCCGTAGCCGATGTTGAGATGGCGCCCCAGGACGACGACGGCCACCCGTCCCGCGCCCGCCGACTTCAGGGTGGCGGCGGCCGACTGGGCGTGACTGCCGGTGGTCCAGGTGTCGTCGACGAGGAGGACGTGTTCGCCCCGCAGCCGCTGCGAGGTGTAGCGCTCACGGGACGGGACACGGCCGAGCGAGGTCGCCTTCGGGCCGGGGACGAGCAGGTCGCGGAAGCGTTCGCGGGTGACGGCCACCGTTTCGGCGACCATGGAGCGTAACGGGTGGTCGACCCGGCCACGGGTGCTGGGAACCGTGGTGACGACGTCGAAAGCCGGTATCTCGCAGCGCTCCGCCACACAGTTCTCGTGCAGGGCGAGGAAACGCCAGAGGACGGCGGCCAGCCCGAGGCGGAAGTGCTGCCGTTGGGGTCCTGCGGCGTTCTTGTAGCGCCAGAGTTCGTTGGCGTACTGCCGGCCCTTCAGTGCCAGGCTGACCGGGACCACGAGGTCCGCCACACTCGTTCCGAGCGTCCGGTCCGCCTCATGGCACGGCCAGCAGCGGAGGTACCCGGGGCCGACGGGCCCGTGGCAGACCTGGCACACGGCGGGGTCGGGCAGCAGGGGGTGGACGAGGAAGTTGGCGTAGCGGGCGGAGATTCCGGCGACGGTGGTCAATCCCGTTGCTGCCTTCCTATGCCCAGGTCAGTTCGCCCGTGGTGGGGACGAGGGAGTCGATGTCCTCGAAGACGTCGTCCGGGCCGTCGATGACGGTGGTGTTCGGTCTGCTGGCGTACTCGCGAGCCCACTCGTGCGACATCAGTGACTCCATGAGGAAGACCCGGCGGCCGTGTTCCAGTGCCAGCCGGGCCTGCATCCGGGCACCGCTGCGGTAGGCCGCCTCGACGACGACGGTGGCCAGGCTGTAGCCGCTCATCACCGCGTTGCGCAGGGGGAACGACGTCTTCGAGGGCGGGGCGTCCGGCCAGAACTGGGAGACGACCAGTCCACGGCGGGCGATCTCCTCCTGGAGGCGGGCGTTCCGCGCCGGGTACGCCCTGCGCAGCCCGGTGCCGATGACGGCGACGGTCCGGCCGCCGACGGCGAGCGCGGCGTCATGGGCCGCGGTGTCGATGCCCGCGGCCAGTCCGGAGACCACGGTGACCCCGCGTGCCGCCAGTCCGCCCGCGATGGCGCGGGCGTGGGCGACGCCCTCCGCGGTGGGCTCGCGGGTGCCGACGACGGCGACCCGCAAGTCGTCCTCGACGGGGGTTCCGCGCAGGAAGACGAAGGGCGGACGCTGGTGCACCAGCCGCAGGTACAGCGGGTAGTCCTCGTCGAGGATCGTCACCAGGCGCATGCCCTCGCGCCGCCACGCGGCGATCTCGGTGACGACGGCTTCCAGGTCCACCGGCGGTTCGGCGGTGAAGAGGGCCGCCTGTCCCGAGGCGTCGAGCGCGCTCTCCAGTACTTCCCGGGCGCTTCCCACGGTTTCGATCTGGTCGGTCAGATCGGACCAGGAACGCGTTCCGCGCCGCAGCAGCGCGATCACCGCGGCCTGCTCCAGCTCCTGATCCATGCGGGAAGTATAGGGAAGCACCCCCGCTCCGGCCCCTCGCCTCATGCCACCCACCCCGTCAGCGGTTCCGTGTCGAGGTCGAAGCCGACCGGGTCCGGCAGCGGGACCGTCTTGCCGAACGGCACCGTCAGCACGGACTCGTAGCGGACCCCGTCGGGCAGGGAGTGGACCTTGACCTCATGGGTGTCGCGGTCGATCAGCAGATGGACGGGGATGCCGGTCTCCGCGTACGCGCGGGGCTTCTCGATCCGGTCGCGGCGGGTGGCGTCCGGGTGGGCGGGGGAGGTCACCTCCACGGTCATCAGCACGCCGTCGGCGGGCGACCACGCGCCGTGCCCGAGGAGGCGTCCACGGGGGCGAGCACCCCGTCGGGGCGGGCGCAGCCCGACGGCCGGGTCGTCAGTCCGACGCCCCGGTCGGCGTGCAGCCACCACCGGGCGTCGTGCCGGAGGCAGCGGAGCGTCAGCCACTGGAGCATCCGCCCGTGGGTCCCGTCCGGCTGGGGTCTCCGTACGATCCGCCCGTCGACGAACTCCAGCCGCAGGGTCTCGTCCACCCGGCATCCCCAGCGGGCGAACGCCTCGAAGTGCTCCCGGTCCAGGGGACCGGGGGCGGGCGAGGCGGAGGCGAGGAGGGCGAGCGGTGGCGGGCGCATGCGTCGGACCCTAGGCCCGGAGGGCCGGCGTCCCGCGTGGATCGGGCTGTTGTTCGCACCATCCGATGAACGGGCGCGCGGGGGCTTGCGGGACGGCGCCCGGTGTGGACCCCCGCCCCTTCCGGACGGGGGTCCGTCACCGCGGCGGTCGCTTCGGGACGTCGGCCGTCGTCATGGTCGGGGACGCCCTGCCCGCCGAACGGCCAGGGGCGTGGTCCGGGCCGTGGCCGGTGGGCGGGGCGGGCGGCTCAGCCCGGTTCACGGGTGCGCCGCCATGGTGGTCGCCGCCCAGGCGGCCAGCAGTTGCAGGCGCTCGGCGGTGGGCGAGGCGGGCTCGGCGACGTACGCGGACAGGGTGACGGAGGGAGAGGAGTCGAGGGTCAGCTCCTCGAAGCCCAGGACGAGTTCTCCGACCTGGTGGTGGTGGAGGGTCTTCCTGCCCGCGCGGTGGACGCCGACGTCGTGGGCGGCCCAGCGGGTTCTGAACTCGGTGCTCCGCGTGGACAGCTCGCCGACGAGCTGTATCAGCTGCTTGTCGTGCGGCGTCGCGCCGGCCTGGGCACGCAGGATGCGCACGCACGCGGCGGCCGCGTCGTCGAGGTCGTCGTAGAAACCGGCCGCGGCGGGGTCGAGGAAGACGACGGCGGCCAGGTTCGGCGCGGCGGCCGACGAGCGCCGGGTCGGGCTGGTGAAGGCCATGTCGAACAGGGCCCGGCCGAGAGCGTTCGACGCGACGACGTCGAGCCTCTTGCTCAGGGCGATGACAGGGGTGGCGCTCATCGCGTCGATGAGCAGCTGTACCTGCTGCGGCACGCCCGCCGCGGCCTTCGGCTGGCTCCTCGCCCGCGAGGGGCGGCGCGCGGTACGGGCGAGGTCGTAGAGGTAGGCGTTCTCGTCCTCGGTCAGCTGAAGGGCGCGGGCGAGGGCGTCGAGGACCTCGTCGGAGACCCCTGTCAGGTCGCCCTTCTCGATCCGGGTGTAGTAGTCGACCGAGACGCCGGAGAGCATCGCGACCTCCTCCCGGCGCAGGCCGGGGACGCGGCGCGGGCCGCTTCCCTTCAGGATGCCGGCCATGTCGGGGGTGATCTTCGCGCGACGGGCGGCCAGGAAGTCCCGTACGCGCTCGTCCTTCGGTGCCATGGCTCAACGCTATGGGCTGTCCCGGTCGGGGACCAGGTTCCGCCAGAGCCCCCCACGAGGGGGGTTCCATCACAACCTTCCGCGCTCGGTCGAGGGCGACCACAGTCGATGTCGTGGGAGCCGACGGGCACCGGTCCGCGGCCCGAACCACGATGAGCAGGATGGCCAGGAGGAATCATGACCGAACGAACCGAGCGCGTGAGTTTCCGTTCCCCGGGGATGGCCTGGGACCTGGCGGGAATCCTCCACCTTCCCTCGGATTTCGACGAGAACGGCTCCTATCCGGCGGTCGTGAGCGTTCACCCGATCGGCAGCTGCAAGGAACAGACCGCCGGCAACGTGTACGCGAAGGGGCTGGCGGAGGCCGGCTACGTGGTGCTGGTCTTCGACGCCAGCTACCAGGGGGAGAGCGGCGGTCAGCCCCGTCTGGTCGAGGATCCCGCGCAGCGCGTGGAGGACATCCGCGTCGCGGTCGACCACCTCGTGACACTGCCGTACGTGGACGCCGACCGCATCGGCGGGATCGGGGTCTGCGGGGGCGGCGGCTACGTCGTCAACGCGACCATGACCGACCGCCGGATCAAGGCCGTCACCAGCATCACGGGCGTGAACTTCGGGCGCCTCAGCCGCGAGTCGTTCAGCGGCTACGACCCGATCGGCGCCCTGGAGCGGATGGCGGAGCGGCGCACCGCCGAGGCACGCGGCGGGGACGCGCGCGTCGATGACCTCCTGCCCGCCTCGGTCGGGGCCGGACGGGAGGCGGGGCTCACCGACATCGACGTGCTGGAGGCCACGGACTACTACAAGACCGACCGGGGACGGAGCGCGGGCGGCGCCACGAGCGTGATGCTGTCGCGTCACGCCGCGGCGATCGGCTGGGACGCGTTCTTCGGCGCCGAGCAGCTGCTCACCCGGCCCCTGCTGGTGGTGATCGGCGACCAGCCGGGCGGGTTCGGCGCGTACCGCGACGGCCAGGAGATCTACGGTCGCGCGGCCTCGAAGGACAAGCGGCTCCTCGTCGTGGAGGACACCTCGCACTACGACCTCTACGACCGGCCGGAGCCGACGCGCCAGGCCGTCGAGGCCGCGGCGGAGTTCTTCGGCGCCCATCTGTGAGCCCACCCCACCCGAAAATCCGTTCGACGACAGACCCGAGGACGTCATGAGCGAGAACATCAGCATCGAGACCCTGAACGGCTACGGCACCACCCTCGCCGCGGTGATCAACTTCCCGGAAGGCTTCGACGCGTCGAAGAGCTACCCGGCGATCGTCGTCTCCCACCCGGGCGGCGGCGTGAAGGAGCAGACCGCCGGCCTGTACGCGGCCAGGCTCGCCGGGCGGGGCTTCGTGACCGTCGCCTACGACGCCTCCTTCCAGGGCGCGAGCACCGGGGAGCCGCGGCAGCTGGAGAACCCCCATGTCCGCACCGAGGACGTCAGCGCCGTGGTCGACCACCTGACCACGCTCGACTACGTGGACGGCGACCGCATCGGCGCGATGGGCATCTGCGCCGGGGCCGGCTACACCGCCAACGCCGCGATCAACGACCCCCGCATCAAGGCCGTGGGCACCGTGAGCCTCGTCAACATCGGCCAGATGTTCCGCAACGGCTGGACGGGCGACGTCGCCGACGCCGACGCCGCCCCCGTGCTCGCGATGGGCGCTCAGGCCCGCACCACCGACGCCCGGGGCGAGGACAACCCCTTCCCGCTCGCACCGATGCGCGAGGAGGACGCGCCGAACGAGGAGCTGCGCCAGGCGTGGGAGTACTACCACACGCCGCGTTGCGAGCACCCGAACGCGCCGGGCTTCATGACCGCGCGCAGCCTGAGCCAGATCATCACCTACGACGCCTTCCACAAGGCCGAGGCGTTCCTCACGCAGCCGCTGCTCGTGATCGCCGGCAGCGAGGCCGGATCGAAGTGGATGAGCGACGACCTCCTCGCGCGCGCCGCGAGCCAGGACAAGACGCTCCACGTCGTCGAGGGCGCGAACCACATGGAGCTCTACGACGGCGAGAAGGAGGTCGCCGAGGCCGTCAGCGAGCTCGGCCCCTTCTTCGCCGACAAGCTCTGACCCGGGCAGTCGTCGCCGCCTCCTACCTGGAGAAGTACGCGGACAGCGAGTACTCGGTGACGATGTCGACCGAGCCGGTCCGCCGCAACACCCTGGAGGTGGTCCCCGAGGCGTGAGGCACCGGACGCGTGCGGCGGTCCGGGCGGGAATGCCGGTGTCCGGGTGCCGTCGGCAAGGAGGGCGTCCCCGGCCCGGTTGTCCCTCCCCGGCCCGGTTGTCCCTCCCGGGCCCGGTGGTCCCTCCCGGGCCCGTGGCCGGGTGGGCCGGTGCGGCCCGGTCCTACCCGACGGGCCGGGCCTCCGCGTCGGCCGATCGGTCGACCCCGGGGTCGACCGGACGGCCGGGGGACCGTGGCCGGGTGGGGAACCGGTGGGCGGGGCGTACCGGGCAGGCTGGGAGGACCACCCGACCCATCCGACTGCCCGGCCCCAGCCCACCCTTCCCCCGGCACGGTCCCCGTGCCCTCCCGTCCCGGACAGGAGCCCACGATGTCCGCGAAGTTGCCGAAGTCCGCGAAGTTCCCGAAGCCCGCGAAGCCCGCCGAGTCCCCGGCGTCAGGCCCGGTGTCGTCAGGCCCGGTGTCGTCGGGCCCGGCCCTGGTGGGCGGGGGTCTCGTCCTCGTCCTGGCCGTGCTGCTCGGCGGCTGCGCCCCCGGCGGCGCGTCCGGCTCCGCCGCCGACGGCCGCGCCCCGGAGCGGTCCTCCGGCCGGACGGCGCCCGACGGGTCCTCCGGCCGGGCGTCCGACGGTCCTGGGAGCCCGTCCGGCCCGGGGGACCCGTCCGCCCCGGGGACCCCGACCGGTCCCGCCCCGCAGGGCGTCACGCCCGGCGGGACCTTGCTGGTGGCCGACTTCGGGGCGGACACCGTCACGTTCCTGGACCCGGAGCGCGGTCCGCTCGCCTCCGTGCGGGTGGGGACCGCCCCCTACGGCATCGCGCTCGGGGCGGACGGGCGGGCCTGGGTCGCCACCGCCGAAGGGGTCGCCGTCGTCGACACCCGCACCCGGAAGAGCCTCGGCCGGATCCCGTACCGCACCGCGACCGGGCCGGTCGGCGACGGGGAGTACCGGGGCGGCGGCATGGGCCTGGCGCTCGCCCCCGACGGGCGGCGGCTGTACGTCGGCGTCAACGTGCCGGACGGGCCGGGCGTGCTGGAGGTGATCGACACCGGGCGGCGGGAGGTCGTCGGCACGGTCCCGGTCGGGCGCCGTCCCTTCGACGTGGACGTGGCACGCGACGGGTCCGAGGTGTACGCCACCAACCACGACTCGTTCGACGTCACCGCCGTCCGGACCGGCACCCTGGACGCCCGCCGCTTCGAGGTCGCGCCCTACGGCACCGAGGGCGGCCTCGGCTCCTGGCTGAAGCCGCACTACGCGGTGGTCCGCGACGACGGACGGCTGCTGCTGCCCTTCGAGGGCGAACGGCTCGCGGTGCTGGACCCCCGTACGGGGAAGGTCACCGTCGAGCGGATGACCGCCGACACCCATCAGCACGGGGCCGCGCTCACCCCCGACGGCACCCTGCTCGTCGTCGGCACCGGGCCGGTCGGCGAGGCGACCGGCGAGCCCTCGCTGACGATCCGCGACCGGGACGGCGACGAGCGGACCGTCCCGCTCGACGGCCCGCACGAGGACGTGGCCGTGTCGCGGGACGGCCGGACCGCCTACGTCACCGGGGGCTTCACCCGCGCCGGGTACTGGGACGGGATCACCGTCGTGGACCTGGAGCGGGGCACCGCCCGGCGGCTGCCCGGCGGCACCCGTCCGCTGGGCGTGGTGGTGCTGCCCTAGCCACGGGAAGACCGGGGCCGGGGGCGGAGGGCCGGGTCAGCCGCCGAGCGCCGAGTAGATCCCGGCCGCCGTGCCGAACGGGGCGAGGGTTTCGCCCGCGTCCGCGAGGATGTCGCGGATGGTGCTGGCGTACCGGCGCAGCCTGCCGGGCTTCGGCTCCTCCTCGCGGGCCTCGCGGTCCAGGTTGTCGACCGCGGTGTCGAGTTCCTCCGCGTCGCGTTCGGAGAGTTCCGCGCGGACCTCCGCGATCTCGGCGCGCAGCCGCTCGATCTGTTCGAGCAGCGTCGGGGACTCCTCCCCGGCGGCGGGGGCGGTGCCGTCGTTGACGGTGCCCGTGCCGTCGCCGACGTTGCCGATGTTCACCTTCGTCCCGTCGCCGGAGGTGACCGCGCCGACGGGGCCGTTGAAGGTGTTGCTGGTCTCTGCCATGGAGGGTGCCTCTTCTTCTCGTTCTTTCGGTGGTGCGGTTCTCGTGGGGTTTGTGGGGTCCGTGGAGTCCGTGGTCCTCGTAGGGCTGGTAGGGCTCGTGGGGTTGCTGGCTTCTTCGGGTGCGGGTGCGGGTGCGGGTCCGTGGGCGGGTGCGGGTCGGTTCAGGGGGCGGACCCCGGCCGCCGTCGGTCGCCGACCCGTTCGACGTCCACCTGGGCGCCGTCGCCGGTGACCGCGCCGACCGGGCCCCCGAACTCGTTGTGCCGCTGGTCCACCCGGCCGCCGGTGCTCTGGCTGGTGGCCGTGGTCTGGTTGATGACGGTCACCCCGGGCCGCTCGGGCGGGACCGGTCCGGCCGGGTCCGGCGGGAGGGTCGCGCGCAGCTTCGCCGCGAGGGCCGCCGGGCTGGTGACCCGGGGGGTGCGCGGCTCCCTGAGGACGTTGAACAGGATGTCTCCGACCGGGCCGTCGACCAGGACGGCCGTCCTGTCGCCGGAGGTGGAACCGTCGCTCGGCCAGGGCAGCCGCCGTTCCGTGTCGAGGAGTTGGTGGAGCAGCGCGGCGAGGGCGACCGTGTCGTGCTGGGCGGTGCGCGGGGCGCCCGGTTCGCACTGGGGGCGGTAGTAGACGGAGTCCCAGGTGGGCGGGGTCTCGCCGGGGCGGTCCGGGTCGGGGACGCCGCTGTGGCCCCAGCCCGCGATCCGCACCCCGTCGTCGTGGAGCGCCAGGTGGTCGGGGTGGATGTCGCCGTGCGGGACGCCCCAGCGGCGGTGGACCTCGTCCAGCACGTCGCAGACGTCCGCGATCCAGCGGACGGCGGCCTCGGCGGGCACCGGCTCGTCGGGGTTGAGGTAGCGGTCGAGGGTGCGGCCCTCGACGTCCTGCTGGAGGAGCCAGTCGCCGCAGGCCCGCCAGCGCCCGGGCAGCGCGGGCAGCGCGGTGGTGGGCGCGAACCGTTCGACGGTGGCCCGGGGGTCGCCCTCGGCGAGGAGGGTCGCCCGGTACTTGCGGCCCGAGCCGTCGCGGACCCGCCAGACGGGGCGGTCGTCCCGGGTGGACCGGGCGGTGACCTGGAGCCCCTCGCGCTCCAGCGGCGCCGTCTGCGGGTCGGCCTCGGGGCCCTGGACGCGCCCGTTGTCGAACCAGCGCTCCACGATCGGGTTGACCCAGGCCAGGGTGGACCCCTCCTCGCGGCGCAGTAGCCCCAGGTCGACGTAGTCGGCCAGCTCCTCGCACTTGGCCTCGCTCCAGCCCGCCTTGACGTCGCCCTCGTCGCGGGAGTCCATCAGCCGGTCGGCGACCTCGAACAGCAGCGGCGGGATCTTCTCGGCCGCGTCGTACTGGTCGAGCAGCCCGGTGACGGCGCCCTCGCCGCCGACCACCGCGCGCACCGCCTCCTTCACCAGCGGGGGGTCCACCACCCGCCGCCCCCGCTCCTCCAGCAGCTTCGCCAGGGTCTCGCCGATCAGGTGCAGATGGTAGGGATGGCCGAGGGTGGCCTCGTAGACGGCGATGGCGGCCCGGTCGAGCACCTCGACGGCGAACCCGTCCCGGTCGTCGTGGAAGCCCTGGTGGACGACCTGCATCGCGTGCAGGGCCTCCAGCAGTCCGATGGGCAGCGGATCGGAGACGTCGGTGCCGATGAGGGTGCCCTCCAGCAGCGTCTGGAGCTGGGCGTAGGTGCACGAGCCGCTGAACAGCAGGGCGATCTCACCGCGTTGGACGAGGTCCCGCAGCACCCCCATGACCTGCCGTTTGACCTCGGGGGCGGTCTCGTAGCCGCGCAGCAGCTCCTGGCACTCGTCGATGATGACGAGCGGCTTGACCACCTCGTCGGGCCACACCGACCGGCGCACCCGCTCCCACCAGTCGGCGAACGCCGTGACCAGGGCGGGGGATCCGTCCCACCGGGCGGTGGCCGGTTCCCGTTCCGGGTAGAAGCGCCCGAGCTGGAGCTTCGCGTCGTCGGCGATCGACGGCAGGATGTCACGCACCGGATGGGCCGCCGACTGTCCGCTGACCAGCAGCGGGAACAGCCGGGGCACCGGCCAGTCGGCGGGCGGGAGCAGCGAGCCGGTGGTGGGGTTGTGCAGCCGCCGCAGGTCCTCGATCAGGGACGTCTTGCCCGCCCGCCGGGAGCCGGTGATCAGCTGCGGGCTGACGGGCGCCTCCGTCGCGTAGGCGAACGTCCGCCGGATCTGGGCCTTCTCCCGCTGGCGGCCCACGAACATCTCCTTGCCGGTGCGGGCCCTCGGGGTGAACCGCCGCCGGACCGCGTCCCGCCGGGCCAGGGACTCCACCGGCACCTCGTAGCGCACCGGCCCGGACCACTCCTGGTCGGGGAACCGCCACCGCAGGGTCAGGGCGACCGGGTCCCCGGTGGCCGGGGCGGCGGCCCCGGCGATCACCAGCGAGCCGCGCTGGGAGTCCTCCGCCGACAGGTCGTCGCCCTCCCAGCCGTACGCGGCGCCGCCCTCCCCGGATGCGGTGACGGCGGCGGCCAGCGGCGGCTGCTGCCCGGTGCGCAGTTCGAACACCGCCTCGACGGGCCCGTCCCCGATCCGGGTGGCCCGCAGCTCCGCCAGGACCGGGGCGCCCTGCCGGAGCCGCTGCTTGGCGGTGCGCTGCCAGTGGGCCCGCAGCGCCCGCTGGACGGCGGACACGCACTCCCCGTACGGGGAGCGGCGCAGCAGCAGGTCCTCGGCGAGCGGGTCGCTCTCGGCGAGGGCGGCGGCGGTCTCGGCGATCAGTCCGGTGACGGGTCCGGCGGGCGCGTCCGGCGCGTCCGGCGTGTCCGTCGGCCCCGCCGTCCTCGGCGTATCCGTCGTGTTCGGCGTGCTCGGTCTGTTCGACGGGTCCTGGACGTCCGTGGTGCCCCGGGGGTCCGGCGCGCGCCGGGCGTCCGTCGTGTCCGAGGCGGTGGGGCCGGTGGCACCCAGGCCGTTGGCACCCGGGGCGGTGGCACCCAGGGCGGCGGGACCCGAGCCGTTGGCGTCCGGGCCGGTCGCGTTCGCGCGGGTGCCGCCCGGGTGGGCGGTGGCGAGGATCAGCCGGGCCTGACGGTCCCAGCCGGTGGCGAGCCGGGCCACCACCGCGCCCGCCAACGGGTCCACCCCGGCGGCGAGTTCGGCCATGAACCGGGCCACCCGGTCGGGCAGTCCGGCGTCGGGCGGGGCGGTGGCGATCTCCTCGGCGAGGGCGACGACGGCCCGGGGCGGCGGCGGCTGGGTGCCGGTCTCGCCCTTGCGGGCGAGCAGCGCGCGGGCGGCCCCCGCCGGGTCGGGGTGGCCGTGCCGGGCGCACAGCCGCTCCAGCGGGGCGGTCACCTCCGCGATGCCCGCCCCGTAGTCGAGGGCCTCCCAGAGCCGGACGAGGGCCGCGCCGACCCGGTCGGCGTCCGCGTACACGTCGAACAGGTGCAGTCGCCGGGCGACCAGTTCGCGGCGCTGCTCGGGGGTGCGGGAGTTGCCGCTGTGGTGGCTGGTGCGGCGCAGGAACGACAGCAGCCGCACCGGCTCGGCGGCGAGGTGCGCGGCGATCCGGTCGATCTGCGCGGGCGCCAGCACCGGCGCCCCGCTGGTGTTGAGGACCTCCGGGTAGTCGACCGCGAGCGCCTCGTCCACCAGCCGCTCCGGGGTCGGGGTCCGCTCCCCGGCCAGCCGGTAGGCGGTGATCGCCCGGTCGGTCAGCTCCGGCCGGCCGCCCCGGTCGGCGAGGACCGCGGCGACCGCCGCCGCCCGCATCCCCGGCGGGCCGGGCCGCAGCCTGCCGTACTCCAGCAGCAGTTCGGCGGCGGCGGCGGGGCGGTCGCAGGTCTCGGCCCCGGCCCGCAGCCCGGCCTGCGCCCAGACGTCGGCCTCGCCGCGCCACCAGCGGGGCGCGGCGGTCAGCAGGGCGTCCGCCTCGTCGTAGCGGGCGCGGGCGTGGGCGAGCTGGACCAGGATCTCCAGCCGCACCTGCGGGGTGCCCGCCATGTCGGACAGCCCGCGGATCTCGTCGTCGACCTCCTCCTGCTCGGCGGCGCTCAGCCCGGGCAGCTCGTGCAGCCGGATCAGGCACATCGCGGCGGCGTTGGCGATGCCGACGTGCCAGGGGCGTCCGGAGACCAGGGCACGGGCGTGGGTGGCCGCCGCCTCCCAGTCCTCGGCCTCGGCGGCGGCGAGCATCTCCTCGGCGTCGGCGAGGAGTTCGGGGGGCGCGACCCGTTCCGCGAGGCGGGCCTTCTTGCCCTCGCGCAGGGCGGTGCGCAGCGCGGTGCGGTGCGGGGCGGGCCGGTAGCGGGTGAGCGCGTACTGGTCGAGGAAGTCGATGGTGCTGCCGTAGGCGGTGGCCAGCAGTGCGACGGCCCGGGCGCGCGGGGTGGAGGCGTCGATCCACACCGGTCCGGGCGCGGCCTGGACGGCCTTCTTCGCCTGCCGTCCCTGCGGGTCGAGGAGGTAGGCGGCCTCGGCGCAGCTGGGGTTGCGGGCCAGGGTCTGCTGGGCGTAGCGGGCCCGGCCGTCGGTGTCCTGGAGCTCGTGGCTGGCCTTGGCGAGGGTCAGGTACAGCTCGAAGCCGGACTCGGGGCGCAGATGCCGCAGCAGGGTGTCCCGCAGCTCGCGGACCCGGCCGACCTTGTGGGCGATCCGCACGGCGGGGCCGAGGAGTTCGGGGTGGGCGGCGCTGTCGTCGATCCAGCGGGCGAGCAGCTCCCACGCCTCGGCGGTCAGCTGCGCGGTCTCCAGCACCATCACCAGGGCGGCGACGGTGGCCGGGTCGGGGGTCTGGAGGGTGAACAGCTCCCGGACGGTGGCCGCGTGCCGGTCCTGTCCGGCCCGGTCCAGCCGGACGGCCTTGCGCACCGCGTCGGCGGCGAGCCGGAAGTGGTGGGTGCTGGGCTCGTTGCGGCACTGGGCGACCAGCCGGGCGGCGGTGGACTCCGCCTCGGTGATCAGCGGGGCGGCGCGCGGCGGGTGCGGGGCGGCGACCGGGGCGGCGGTGTGCGCGGGGATCCGTCGGGGCGCCGTCGCGGGCCGTAGCGCGGGGCGCGGCACGGGACGGCCGACCACCTCGAACAGCGGGGTCAGTTCCCGCAGTTGCTGCGCGGTGAACGGGCGGCTGCTGACCCGGGCGTGATAGCCGAAGGTGTCGGCGGCGGCCCGCAGCCGTCCGGTCGCCGCGTAGGCGCAGCCGAGGTTCCAGGCGGCGCCCGCGGTGAGCCACATGTCGTCGGCGTAGGCGCTGTGCAGCCGCAGCGCGTCCTCGGGGCGCCCGGCGATGACCATCTGGCCGAGGGCGTTGCCGAGGGCGACGGGGTGCGCCCGCACCGCGTCGATCCACAGGTCCACCAGGTCGCCCTGGCCGGCGGTGACCGGCGGGTGCTGGGCCCGCCAGATCCCGACGAGGGACGCCTCCGGCTCCACGATCCGCACCAGGTGCGGCTGGATCTCGTGGCGGTCGGCGCGGACCGCGGTGCCCGTGTCCTCCCGCACCGGGGGGCAGGCCGGGTTCAGCTCCTCCAGGATGCCGCCCGCCCGCGCGGCCCGGTCGCGCAGGTGCAGTACGCGGGGCAGCCGCTCCGGGGAGATCCACAGCACACAGCTCTGGAGGACCTCGACGGCCTCGTCCCAGTACCGGTTGTCCATCAGCCAGGTCGCCAGGTCGCGGGCCGCGTAGTCGTCGCGGGCGTCCATGACGGCCTTGATGACCAGGTTGAGGGTGCCCGGCGGCGGCACGCTGAGCCGCATGCCCCGCAGATGGGCGATGACGGTCGTCAGGTCGTGGCCGGGGCGGGGGGCGCCGGAGCGGGCCTCGTCCAGCAGCTCCGGGAGCCGTCCGTCGAGCAGGGCCCGGGCGACTCCGGGCCGCCCGTGGTCCGTCGTCCGGCCGCCGGTCCCGTAGCCGGAGCTGTAGCCGGTTCCGTAGCCGGAGCCGTAGCCAGCGGTCCCGTAGCCGCCGGTTCCGGGGCCGGTGGGGGCGCCGGGGCCGCCACGGCCGGGGGGCGGGGCGGTGAGGGCGGCGGGGGAGAGCCCGGAGGCCCGCTCCAGGCGTTCCTCCAGCGGCTGGGTCCAGTGCGGTCCGGCGCCCTTGGCCCGGGCCCGGGCGAGTTCGGCGCGGGCCACGTCCAGGTCGGTGCAGCGGCGGTCGAGGGCGACCCGGGCGAGTTCCACGTGGTGGCGCCAGCTGAGTTCGCCCCGGGCGGCGGCGATCCGCTCCACGGTGGCGCGGGCGGCGGCCAGGTCGCCCCGCTCCCGGTGCACGCGCATCAGCAGGTACGCGGCCGGGGCGGAGGGGTTGGCGGTGAGGAGTTCGTCCAGCAGCCGGACGGCGTCGTCCGTGTTGCCGCCGTCGTGGAGTTCCTTGGCGCGGGCGGCGAGCGCGGGTTCGTCCACGGGGGTGGCGGATCCGTCCGCCGCGCCCTCCGCCCCGCTCGGCGGGCCGGGCGCGGCGGCCCTGGGCAGCGGGGAGGGCTCGCCGTGCCGGGCGCAGTAGACGTCGAGGGCGGCCCGCTGGGCGGGGTCGGCGGTGCCGGGCAGGATCCGGGCGAAGACCCGCAGCGACTCCAGCGCGGCGGGGTCGTCCCCGACGGCCGCGTAGGCGCAGGCGACGTTCCACACGGCGGCGGCCCGGTAGTACTGGGCGTGCGCGTGCCGCCGGTACAGCTCCAGCCCCGCGCCCGGGTCCCCGGCCCGTACGTACCAGCCGACCGCCCGCCCCAGCGCGACCGGCGAGCCCTCGTCGACGGCCCGCGCGAAGTGCGCGGCGGCGGCCTCCGGCGAACCGTCCCCGACGGCGTCGGCGGGCGGGTCCTCCAGCAGCGGGACGAGGACGAGCTCCTCGTACGGGACCGGGGCGGGCACCGGGGGCGGTGGGGTCACCGGGGGCGGTGGGGCTGAGGGGGGTGTCGGGGGTGTCGGGGGTGTCGGGGGTGACGGGTCCGGGGTCGATGGGTCCGATGGGGCTGACGAGGCCGACGGGTCTGACGGATCCGGGTCCGGGTCCGGGCCTGGTGGGACTGACGGGTCCGATGAGGCCGACGGGTCTGACGGGGGTGACGGGGGTGACGGGGGTGACGGATCCGGGTCCGAGTCCGAGTCCGGGTCCGGTGGGGCTGACAGGTCCGACGAGGCTGACGGGTCTGACGGGGCCTCTGAGGTGGTGGCCGCCGGGACGGGCGGGTGGCCGAGGGCGAACACCGCGTCGGCGCCCGGGTCGTCGCCGCGTCCGCGCAGCTCCTCGGCCAGTTCCTGCCACAGCCGCCAGCGGTGGGCGTCGCCGATGGTGGCCCGCAGGGTGTCGCCGCTGCCCGGCGAGGTGCGGTCGAGCAGGGCGGCGGCGACCAGGACCGGGTCCCGGGGGGTGAGGGTGCCGGGGGGTACGGGGGCGGGGTCCGCGAGCGCGGGGTGCGCGGGGGCGAGGGCCGTCGCCGGTTCCGTCGCTGGGGCGGGCCGTTCCCCGGCGCCTTCCGGGGCGGTCGCGTGGACGTGCCCGGGGGCGTACCCGGAGGTGGCGGGGGCCGGTTCGGCGGTGGGACCGGTGCGGTCGTCGGGTGCGGGGGCGGAGTCCGGTGCGGAGGGGGTGGCGTCCGGCGCGGGTGCCGGTTCCGGTACGGAGGCGGTGGGGTACGGCGCGGGCGCCGGTTGCGGGGTCAGGGCCTGTTCGACGACGTCGAGGTACCGCTCGGCGGTGTGGAGGTCTCCCCCGGCGGCGTACATCGCGGCGGTGCGGACGTGCAGCCGCAGCAGCCCGTTCCCGTCCGGGCCGTTCCCCTCCGGGCCGCTTCCGGTGGGGCCGTCGCCGCTGGTCCCTCCGGTCCTGCCAGTGCCCCTGGCCCCCTCGGCACCACTGGCCGTGCTGGTCCCGTCAGCCCTGCCAGCCCCGCTGGCCCCACCAGCCGTGCCGTCACCGCTGACCCCACCGGTCCCGCTGGCCCCCTCGGTCCCGCCGCGTCCGCCGTCGCCGTCGGGGGCTCCGCCAGGGATCCCGTCGCGGTCCAGGCCACCCGGCCCGTCCGCGCCGAGCGCGCGTTCCGCGTTCCGCAGCCGTCGGACGACCGTCAGCCGCCGGTGCTCCTCGGCGAGCCGTTCGGCGGCGGCCTCCGCGCGGGGGACGTCCCCGTCGTCCAGCGCGTCGTCCACGGCGTCCCGCAGCGGTGCGAGCGCCCCGGCGTCGGACGGGTCCGCGCCGTCCGTCAGCCCGGCCGCCCAGGCGCGGAGTTCGTCCAGCGGGGCCAGGTGCGGGCGGAGTTCCCCGTCGGTCAGGCCCCAGTCGCGGACGGCGGCGGCGACCCGGTGCGCGAACCGGGGGCCGGTGTGGTCGAGGGCGGCCCGGGCCAGCGCGACGAGGACCGGCGTCCCGTCGTCGGTGTACGGGGCGTCCGGGTCGGGGCCCGGTTGGAAAGCCGCCGCCGCGACGGGCGCGAGGAGGCCGTCGAAGCCGTCGGCCGTGGTGAGCGGCTGGGGCGCCGGGTCCTCGCCGTCGGTGGCGCCGGTCCACAGCAGGGCCGCGCGCCGCAGCAGCGCGGCGAGGGCGGGGCCGTCCGGGGCGGCGGCGGAGCGGGCGGCCCGGACCAGCCGGGTGACGAGGCCGCCGTCCCCGTACGGGTCGCCGCCGGGCGGTGGGGCGGCGGGGGCGCCGCCCGCCCGCAGCGCGCGGCGGCGCAGGGCGAGGACGGCGGGGACGGCCAGCGCGCTCAGTGCCCCGGGCGGGAAGCGGGGGTCGTCCGGGGCGGATGCGTCGCCCGCCGTTCCCGGCCCGCCGGGACCGTCCGGCTCGTCAGGACCGTCCGGGGCGTCGGGGCCGTCCGGCTCATCGAGGTCCGGCTCGTCGGGACCGTCCGGGAGCCCCGGTCCGTCGTCCGGGTCATGGTCCGGCTCGCGGTCCGGAACGCCGTCAGGGACGTCAACGTGGCCCGGAGAGTCGTCCGGGACGTCGTCGTGGAGGAGGAAGGCGGACAGGGCGCGGCCCGTGTCCCGGATGTCTTCGCCAGACCAGCTGAGCAACCCGAACCCCCGCGCGCCGAACGCCGTGTCCGTGCCGATTCTATCCGGCACGGCCGAATACTGACCGCTCGTCACGAGCGCTACGGCGTACGCGGATCGTCCTCGTCACGCGCGTTCAGACGCGGGCGCGCGCCGGTCGGTTGCGGGGGCGCGCGTCTACTCTTCCCGCGCGCCGGGCGTTCACGCCCCACTACGCTCGGTACCGGACCGGTTTCTAGGAGCGTACGACGCGGGGCGCCCGGACGGACGGCCGGAGAACAGGGGCACACATGGGCGGCAAACAGATCCCGGTTCCGGAGGACCACCGCCGCGCGGCCTTCGGGCGCTGCGTCGACAAGGGCCTCCGGATCCTCAGGCGCCGCAAGGCCGTCACCGCCGGTCCGATGGAGGAGCGGTTGCGGGCCAGGGCGTCGGCGGAGTACGACCGGATCAACCAAGCGGTCGACACGCTGTGGTTCGACTACACCATGGAGCTGGCGCGGCAGTACAACGCGGAGTTCTGGGCGGTGGCCGCCCGGGCCACGGTGGCCAGCTGGCTCCTTCCCGAACACCGTGCCGCGCGGCGTCAGGCCGTGCTCGCCGAGCGGGCCTTCGTGCGGTGGGAGGAGGCCCTGCTGAGCGAGGGCGTCCTGCCGTTCCTCTCCGAGGCGGCCCGCGAGGAGGAGCGCCTGAGCAGGTACGGCGACGGACCCGTGGACCGCGACCCGGTGGACCGACCGGGTTCCGGCCCCGCTCACGGAGCCGCCGACACCCACGCCGACCAGGACGTGGACGACTCGGACACCGACGCGGACGCGGACACCGGCAAGGGACAGGGTCCCCCCGGGGACGTCATCCCACCCGACCCCGACCCACCGGTCACCCCGGTGCCGAAGAAGCCGAAGCCGGGCGGCGAACCCGACGTCCCGTTCGGTTCCGCCGTCACCGAGCCGCGTTCCCGGCCCGACCCGCCCGAGCCCGGCGGGGTCCCCGGACGACCGGTCCCCGACGACCCCCGCCGACTGCTCGTGGAACTGGTCGAACAGGCCCCGCCCGACACGGACGTCCCCCTCCACGTCCAACTGGTCCGGGACGGCGGTCCGGGCGTGCCGGGCAAGCCACTGCGTCCCTTCCCCGTGCCCCGGCAAGGGGGCACCCGGGTGCTGGTCACCGTGCACGCCCCGGGCCTCCTCGCGCTCGGCGACCTCCAGCAGGAGGTGACGGTCCGGCCGGGGGAGGACTCCGACGTGCTCACCTTCGGGCTGCGCACCACCGGACCCGGCCCCCGGACGGTGACCGTCCGGGCCTTCCACCGGGGCGCGTTCCTCGGTGAGGTCCGCGTCGAACTGTCGGTGGGGACGGGGACGCCCGCGCGCGGCGGACCGCCCCGGACGGCGGCGGCCCTCGCGGCGGCTCCCGAGGGCCCGGGCGAGGTCACCCTCCAGGTGCTGCGCGGCGTGGACGGGGCGTACACCTTCCAGCTCATCGGGGAGACCTTGTACGCCCCGGAGTCGTTGTCGTTCCGGACGCACGGCGGCGACCCCCGGCTGATCTCCGAACGGGTGTACCAGGAGCTGCGGCAGGCGGCGGCCGACGCCGGGCCGGGCGGGGCGGACGGCGCGGCGGCCACCCGGCGGCTGCGCAACCTCGGGGTGGAGCTGTGGGCCTCGGCGGTGCCGGAGGCGGTGCGCCGCCAGTTCTGGACGGAGGCGGACCGGATCTCCTCGGTGAACGTCCTCGGCGAACACGACCTCGTCCCCTGGGAGTTGCTGTACCCGCTGGACAGCTCCTCGGAGGGTCCGGGGTTCCTCGCCGAGTGGCTGCCGGTGACCCGGCAGACCTTCGGACAGCGCCGGACCGACGTCCTGGACCTGCCCCGGGCCGCGTTCGTGGTGCCGCCGCAGTCGCCGCCGGACGCGGCCCTGGAGGTCGAGGCGGTGCGGCGGTTGTTCGCCGGGGGCGCGAACGGCCCGGCGGTCCTCACCGACGGCTCGGCGGTCACCGCCTTGATGGAGGGCGGCTACCGCGGGCTGCTGCACTTCGTGTGCCACAACTCCTTCACCACTGAACGGGGTTCGGTGGTGAAGATGGCCGACGGGCCGTTCGACCCGGTGGATCTGGCGTATGTGAGCGGGTCGGGGGCGCTGCGCGAATCCGGTCCGCTGGTGTTCTTCAACGCCTGCCGAAGCGCTGGGGAGATCGACTGGTTCGGGGGCACCCTCGGCTGGGCGCCGCAGTTCCTGCGGGCGGGCGCGGGCGGCTTCGTGGGCACCCTGTGGCCGGTCCGCTCGGACACCGCCCATGACTTCGCCCGCGCCTTCTACACCGAACTCCTGACGAACCGGGCCACGCTGGGCGCCGCCTCGCTGGCGGCCCGCCGCGCGGTGCGGCGCGGGGACGGCGACCCGACCTGGCTCGCCTACGCGGTGTACGGCAGCCCGCACGCCCGCGCGACCGTCCCGGCACCGCCGTCCGCCGCGTCGCCACCGCCGCCCGTCCCGGGCCCGTCCGTCCCGGGTGCGCCTGTCCCGGGTGCGCCCACGCCGGGCCCGCCCGTCTAGGGACCGCCTCCCCCGGGAACGTCCGCCCCGGACCCCGTGATGTTCCCGGAGGAGTGACCGCGACGCCGCGCACCCGCCCGACCTCGGGGGTACGGCGGGACAGGAACCCACCCGGGCGGTACGCGGACGCACCCGTACGCACCCGTACGCACGGGAACGGACGGGGCCGGACGGGGACGGCGCCCGGGAACGTCACCCCGCCGCCGCAGCCCGTCACCCGACCCCGGCCGCCCCGACCGCCGCGTCAGGAGTCAGCGAACCGCCCCCGGCGAACGCCGCCGCGAAGACCGTCGCGCCCAGGGTCCGCCGGGCGCGGTCGGCGATCCGGTCCACGTCCCCGCGTTCGGCGCGGGCCAGCGGCGCCCCGGTGGCGGCACGGGCCGCCGCCGCGCTGCCGAGCAGCAGCGCGGCCCCCGCCGGATTGGTCTCCGCGACCGCGCCCGCCAGCCCCTCCAGGGCGAGGGCGACCGCCCTGGGGTCCCCGGTGGTCAGCGCCACCCGGTGTCCCTCGCGCTGGAGGGCCAGCGCCTCCCGGAGGTCCCCGCGCAGCTCCGCGACGAAGCCCAGTTCCGCGAGGACCAGCGCGTTGGCGCCCTCCAGCCCGACCTCGCGGTGCCAGTCCAGGACCTTCCGCAGCTGCCACTCGGCCTCGTCCAGGCTCCCCTCCCGGCGGGCACCGAGACCGAGCCCCAGCCGGGCGTTGGCCTCCCCGGCGCGGAAGTCCAGCGCGGCGGCCTCCCGCAGCGCCTCCCCGTGCCGGGCCCGGGCGGCGGCGAAGTCACCGGTGAGCAGGGCGATCCGGCCGAGTCCGGCGAGCAGATCGGCGGCGAGCGTGGAGAGTCCGAAGCGGCGGGCGGTGACGAGCGCCTCCTCCAGCACCGCGCGGGCCCCCGCGTGGTCCCCGTGGATCTCCGCGACGGAGGCCCGCGCGTACACCGACCACAGCGCCCCGCAGTCGTCACCGAGCGCGGTGAAGAGCCCGGCCCCGCGCTCGGCGTCGGCGCGGGCCCCGTCGAGGTCCCCGCGCAGCAGCCGCTGGGCGGACCGGTCGCTGAGCGCGGCGGCCTCGCCCCAGCGGTCGCCGAGCGCCCGGAAACCGTCCAGGGCGGGCCCGGTGAGCGCCTCGGCGGCGGCGAGGTCGCCCGTCCCGGCGAGCCCGTGTCCCAGGAACCACCGCGCCCAGACCCCGTCCGGACCGCCCGGGCCGTCCCGACCGCTCGGGTCGCCAGGGCGAAACCGGGGGCCGAGGCGGCGGCGCGGGCCGCGAACAGCTCCACCCCGCCCGCCGCGTCCAGCGGCGGCACCTGCCAGAGCGTCTCGGGGGCCAGCGCCAGCGACTCCCGGCTGGTGGCGAGGACCACCAGGCCGGGGGCGCGCCGCAGCAGCGCCTCCACCAGCGAGGCCGTCTCGTCCACCACGTGTTCGCAGTTGTCGAGGACGAGCAGGACGCGGGTGCCGCGCAGCGCGGCGGCCAGCTTGTCGACGGGTCCGCTGGGCGCCTGGGCGCCCCACACCCCGTCGTCGCGGAGCCCGAGGGCGGCGGCCACCGCGTCGGCGGGGTCGCCGTCCCGGGCGAGTTCCACCAGCCAGACGCCGTCGGGGAAGGCGGCGCGGGCCCGGTCGGCGACGGCCAGCGCCAGCCGGGTCTTGCCCACCCCGCCGGGCCCGGTGAGGGTGACCAGCCGCCGCCCGGACAGCAGCTCCGCGACCTCGGCGACCGCCCCGTCCCGTCCGACGAGTTCCCCGGGCGGTGCGAACAGATTGGTGCGCGGGGCGGTGGCGGCGCGGGCGAACGGCGGCGCGGGGACGGCGGGACGGGCGCTCAGCGCGGGGTCGCTGAGCCCGGGATCGCTCGGCCCGGGATCGCTCGGCCCGGGGTCGCTCAGCGCCGGGTCCTGGCGCAGCACCGCGCCGTGCAGGGCGACGAGTCCGGGCGACGGATCGACCCCGAGGTCGTCCGCGAGCCGGTGCCGCAGCCGTTCGTAGACGGCGAGCGCCTCGCCCTGGCGGCCCGACCGGTACAGGGCCCGCACCAGGACGCCGACGAGCCGTTCGCGCGTCGGGTGCTCAGCGGCCAGCGGGGCGAGTTCGGCGGCCAGCGCGAGGTGGTCGCCCGCCGCCAGCCGGGCCGCCGCCCGTTCCTCGACGGCGGTGAGCCGCTCCTCCTCCAGCCGCTGGACGGCGGTCCGGGCGAACGGTTCCTCCGCGACGTCGGCGAAGGCGGGCCCCCGCCAGGTTCCGAGGGCGTCCCCGAGCAGCGCGGCGCGGGCGTCCGGGTCGGCCACCCGTCGGGCCCGCCCCACGAGCGCCCGGAACCGGTCCGCGTCCACCGTCCCGTCCTCCAGCACCAGTTGGTACCCGGGAGCGCGGGCGGCCAGCAGCTCCCGCCCACCGGGCCGCGCCTCGTCCAGCGCCCGGCGCAACTGCGACACCTTGGCCTGGAGGGCGCGCCGGGGGTTGCCGGGCGGTTCCTCGCCCCACAGGTCGTCGATCAGCCGGAACGCGGCGACGGGCCGCCCCGGCTCGACCAGCCGGGCGGCGAGCAGCGAACCCAGCAGCGTCCGCACCTTCCGCTCCGGCACGGGCACGACCCGCCCGTCCGGCGCCCGCACCAGAACCTCGCCCAGCACCTCGAAACGTACGGGGCCGGGGTCGGGGTCGGCGCCCCCGGCCGGGTCGGTGCCCATGGCTGGTTCGGCGCCCACGGCCGGGGCGGTGCCCGGGGGCGGGTCGGTGCTCATGGCCGGTTCGGTACCTGCGGCCGGGTCGGCGGTCATGGCCGGTTCGGTGCCCGGGGGCGCGTGGGTGCCCACGGCTTGGTCGGCGCCCGGGTCGGCGTGGGTGCCCATGGTGTGGTCGGCGCCCGGATCAGCGCGGGTACCCACGGGACGGTCGGTGCCGTCCGTCCCCCTCACCCCGGCCCTGTCCCCGCCCCTGCCCCCGTCTCCGTTCCCGTTTCCGTTCCCGTCGCCCCGATGGTCGTGGCCCCCGCGCACGTTCAGCCCCCGCTCGCCGTGTCGTCACCCACCGCCCTTCGCGGACGGCGTCCCCCACGGCACCTTGTCACACGGGAGGTTGGCGACGATGGCGCATTTCCGCCGCCGCTCCCGGGCCACGGGGGTCACCCGGCGATCTGGTCCGCTTCCGAGTGCGCCCCCGACTGGGACCCCGGCCGCTCGCCCTCGGTCTCTTCCTCCCTCTTGCGTACCGTGGCGGCGTGGCGAACGAAGACCTGGGGCGGACGCTGCGCCGCCTGCGCCGTCTGGGATCCCTGACGCAGGAGGAGCTGGCCGAGCGGGCCGGGGTGTCGGTCGATGTGATCAGACAGCTGGAGCAGGGGCGGAAGCACTCGGCCCGGCTGCCCACACTGCACGCGCTGGCGGGCGGCCTCGGGGTGGAGCTGACCACGCTCCTGGGGGACCCGCCCGCCGTCGCCGCCGGAGGGGAGAGCGACGGACCGCGTTTCGTGGCGGTGCGCCGTGCCGTCATGCCCGTGCTGGGGGCGCCCGAGCCGGAGCCCCCGGGGCCCGGTTTCTCCCTGGACGGACTGCGCGAGCGGATCGCGGAGGGCTGGACCCGCTACCACGCGGCCGAGTTCGACGCGGTGATGGCGGCCCTGCCGGAGGTGATCGCGGACGCGCGGACGGCGACCGCGTCGACCGGGGACGAGCGGGAAGCGGGGTTTGCCGTCCTGGCCAAGGCACTCCAGCTCGCCGGGCACCTCGCCGTGCGGATGGGGAAGACGGACCTCGCCCTGATCGCCCTGGAGCGGGCGATGGACGCGGCGGGACGGTCCGCCGATCCGCTGCTGCCGTCGATGGTCGTCAACTCGACGGCGTGGACCTACCAGCGGCAGGGCCGGGTGACGGACGCCCTGGACATCGCGCTCCGCGCCGCCGACGGTCTGACGGAGGCGGGCCGCACCGACACCGCCGACGGGTTGAAGGTGTGGGGCGCGCTGACCATGAGCGCGGCCACCTCCGCCGCGCGCGGCGGCGACTACGAGCGCGCGGCGGCGATGATGGCGACGGCGGATCGGGAGGCGGCCCGGGTGGTGAAGCTGCCCGACCGGGGCGACGACCGCATGGTCAGCGTCTTCAGCCCGTCGTCCGTCCGCATCGAACGCGTCCGGCTCGCCGTCCAGTACGGACATCCCGAAGACGCCCTGGCCCTGGCGAAGGGGATGCGACTGAGCAAGGACACCCCGCCGTCCTGGCGGACGTGGCTCCTGCTCGACGTGGCCCGCGCCCACACGGACACCGGGGACGCGGCCGGGGCGGTGAAGGCCCTGGAGTCACTGCGCCGGGTGGCACCGACCTGGATACGGCACCACACCCTGGCCGTGGCGATCGTCCGGGACCTCCGGGCCCTTCCCCACCAGCCGCCGGGGCTGAAGCAGTTGGCGGATTTCCTGAGCGTCGACGCTTGAGCGGACGTCCCGTCCCCGGGGCTCCGTACCCCCGCCGCTCACGGACCGCGAACAGGACGTCCCTCGGGCAGCGAAGAGCCCCACCCGCTCTCCGCTTCCGGAGGCGGGTGGGGCTCCCGTGGTCTTGCGCGGCCTACAGCTCCGCGTGCTTGACGCCCGCCACGAACGCGACGAACGCCGAAGCCGGAACGGCCAACGCCGGGCCGCTCGGGTCCTTGGAATCACGGACGGGGACCACGCCCTGCGAAGCCGCGAGGTTGACGGCGACCTCTACACACTGGCCACCATTCTCACTGTAGGAGGACGTGACCCACCGAAGGGGACGGTGGTTGGTCTTGGCCATCAGATGCCCTTTCGTAGGCGGGCGGGGCTCCCGTCGTCTTGTGGGTTCTACAGCTCCGCGTGCTTGACGCCCGTCACGAACGCGGCGAACGCCGAGGCCGGAACGGCCAGCGCCGGACCACTCAGGTACTTGGAATCACGGACGGGGACCACACCCTGCGAAGCCGCGAGGTTGACGGCGACCTCTACGCACTGGCCACCGTTGTTGCTGTAGGAGGACTTGTACCAGCGGGGGGATTCGGTCGTCACGGGTTTCCCTTTCGCAACTGTTGGATCATGGCCACAGACGCTGCCTGCGGAAGCGCTTCGGCCTGCAACTGATGGTATGCCGCCAACATGGGCAGTACGAACGTGCTTTCGCGTTCGAGATGGCCTCGCTGGGTGGATTCGGCGTACGACATGACCGTACGGTCCGACATGGTCAGCACGGTGATCGGGTAGTCGAAGGGGCGACGAACGCCCATGGAGAACGGAGCAACCTGAAGGATGGTGTTCGGCAGCTCCGCGAATTCGATCAGCCTGAGCAGCTGAGCGTCCATGACGTCCGGGTCTCCCACGGGCCGCAGCAGGCAACTCTCGTCCAGCACGATGAAGATCAGGGGCGGATGCCGCCGCACGAGCGCCGCCTGCCGTTCCGCGACGAGCGCCACTCGCTCGTCCGCCTGTTCCTGGGTGATCGCCCCTCGCTTGACAGCACTATCAGCGAGCGCCTTGGCGTAGTCGGGCGTTTGCAGCAGCCCCGGGATCACCCCCACGTCGTACAGACGCACCTCGGTCGCCCGCGCCTCATAGGTGGTGTACTCCGGGAAGCCCTCCAGCAGAGAGCCCTTCCGGAGTTCGCTCCAGGCGTTTTCGAAGGAGTTCGTGGTTCCTTCGAGTCCGAAAGCGGTGTCCAGTCTCCTCGCCACGCGACGGGTCGGCGGTTTGCGGCCGGTTTCGACGGCTGAAACGTGCTGACCGGAGTAGCCGATCAGTTCGCCCAGCTCCTCCTGGGTCCACCCGCGCGCCTCACGCGTACTGCGGACGCGGGCCCCGTAGGCCGCCTCCGGACTGGCTTCGGGGTTCAGCTCTTTCCGATTCACGGAACGAGAACCCTCCTTCCTTCGAATCTGCCACGTTGAAGGGAACCGGACTCTAGGCCACCCTCAGTGCTCCCAGTAGTGATTTCACTACGGAGAGGAGTGGCCATGGTGGGTGAGACCGTAGCGCCTCAGGAGCTGCCGTCAGACCAACTCCGCGTGAATGACCTCGCGTTCGACATCCGCAGAGGGGTCGTCGGTGTGGTCATGGACATCACCTGGGGCCCGGTCTACCTCCGTCCGCCCGGCGGCGGCGTCGAGTGGTGCGCCCGCCGTGAGGACGTCCGTCCCGCGACGGTCACCGACCGACTCCGCCCCGCGCTGAACGAGTTGAACCTACGGAGCAGTCGAGGAGGCGTATAGCCATGAGCGGACGGTTTCGTCACATCGAGTGGAGCCTGCGACGGTTGGACTTCTGGGGGGCGAGGGCGTGCGCACAGTGCGTTTCGGGCTCCCCCCAGTGCGGGGCGGTTCCGCCGCCGGGGCCTGAGTCCCGTACCGACGAGGGTGCGATGCGGTGGGTGGAGTCCCACTTCCGGGAGACCGGTCACCGCCGGTTCGACCGGACCCTGTTCGAGACGGTCCAGTGGGATCCGCCCGACGAGGTCGACCCGCGCGCCCTTCCCGGGGTGACCACGTGATCGGGCGGCGTCTCAGCGGGAGGGGCGGCCGTACCCGTGGGGCCCCGGCGGTGCTGGACGATCCCGTCCCCCTGTACGTCGCGGGGGTCACCGAACAGCCCGCTTACCGTGCGCTGGTGTTCGCGGAGGGGCCCGTCGTGGGCACCGCGCGGCGTGGGCGGGCGGTGCTCGGGGCGTTTGCCAGTCCGTATCCGGGGCGGGTGCTGCGGTGGCTGCGGGGTCAGGCGTTGCGGATCGCGGACGGTCTGGACCCGGACCCGTCCGCATGGATGAACCCGCAGGTCCTGTTCCCGGACCCGGACGCGCACCCCGGGGACGTCCCCGCCACCCTCCGCGACTGGGCACTGAGGGACGGCGTCCGGAACGAGGCCCGCCGCCGACTCCTCGCCGGGGAACCGTTCGCGTTCCTCAGCTCCGACCACTCCGGGGCGTACGCCCTGACCGCGTGGCCGCTCCACTCCGGCCGCCACCACCCGGCAGGCGGGGAGACATGACCGGCATCCGGCCCCCGACCGGCGCCCCGCACGATCCGACGAACCGCGCGGCACGCCGGACGTGTTGGAGAAGCGACCCGGTGCCGCCCGCTGGACCTCCCCCTGCCCCGCTGTCCTGTCGCCCGGCAGGGGAAGCCCCACTCACAGCAAACCCGCAACCTTGACACAGTGAGAAGGAAGGCCCATGACGCTGATCAACGAACCACCCCCGCCACGAAGGGCGTTCGCGGGGATCGCCTCGCTGGAGCTGGAGATCACCGGGAAATGCCAACTCGCCTGCTCGCACTGCCTGACGGAGTCCAGCCCGCAGGCCAAGCACGGCGCGATGACGTCCGGGGACTGGCACCAGGTGATCGAGGACGCGGCGACGCTCGGTATCCCGCACGTTCAGCTCATCGGGGGTGAGCCGACGACCCACCCGCAGTGGCGGGAGTTCGCGGAACTCGCCCTGTCGCTGGGGCTGTCGGTGGAGGTGTACAGCAACCTGTTCCACGTCCGGAACGAGTGGTGGGACCTGTTCACCCACCCCCGGGTTTCCGTAGCGACCAGCTACTACAGCGACCAGGCCGAGCAGCACGAATACATCACCAACCGCCCCGGCAGCCACGACCGCACCCGCAGCAACATCCGGGAAGCCGTCCGCCGGGGAGTACGGCTCCGGGCCGGAATGGTCGAGATCTTCCCCGGACAGCGCGTCCGTCATGGGCACATCGACCTTCAGGGCATGGGCGTCAAGCGGATCACCACGGACCGGGCCCGCGCGGTAGGCCGCCAACGACTCCCGGGACAGACACCGACGCTGGACGAGATGTGCGGCCGGTGCACCCGTGGACGCGCCGCCGTCCTCCCGAACGGAAACCTCGCCGGGTGCGTACTCGCCCGCGACTTCCCGGCGGGCAACGTCCGGCAGACCCCGCTCGCGGAACTCCTCGGCGGGGACGCGTGGGCCACACTCGCCGCGAGCATCCCGGCCCGTGACACGGGGTGCGCCCCTGACTGCAACCCCGGAAAGGACGGCAGCGACTGCGCGCCCGCCGAACAGGACGCGTGTCTGCCGAAGTACCCCGTGGCGGAAGGCTGAGCACGTGAACTGGGAGACACGGGCGGGTGCCCTCGCGGCGCGGGTGACGGATCCCGACTCGCGGTGGCGTTCCCCGGTGGCGGGAGTGCCCCGTCACGCGTTGGTGCCCCGCTGGTGGGAACGCGTGGACGGACGTTGGACGTTACGGGACGGTGCCGACGACCCCGGCGCCTGGGCGGACGCCGCCTACGCGGACACCTCGCTGGTGACCCGGGTGGGCTCGCTCCACGCCGACCACGCCACCCACGACGACCACCCCGAAGGCGCCCCCACGTCGTCCGCCACACTGCCCAGCCTGGTCGTGGCCATGCTGCGGCACGGACGGATCGGGGACGGGCTGGACCTCCTGGACCTGGGCACCGGCGCGGGCGGTCTCACCGCGTACGCGTGCGCCCGGCTCGGGTCACGGCACGTGACGAGCCTGGACGTCGACCCCTATCTGACCGCCGTCGCGGCGGACCGGCTCGCCCGGCTCGGGATACGGCCGACGTTCCTCACCTCCGACGCCACCGAGGAGGTCCCGGGCTCGTACGACCGGATCGTCGCGACCGTCGGCATGCCTCCCGGCCCCGGACTCCGCCCCGTGCTGGGCGCGCTCCGCGAAGGCGGACGCCTGGTGACCGCCCTCGCCCGGACGACCCTGATCCTCACCGGCTGGAAGCAGCCGGACGGAGAGGTGGTCGGGAGGGTCGAACGGGACTGGGCGGGTTTCATGCTCACCCGCTCCGGCGACGACTACCCTCCCGCGCTCACCGTACTGTCCGCCCTCGCCCGGAACGCCGACGGGGACGACGTCAGCACCGGACGGTATCCCGTCGTGAACGTGGCGGAGGCGTGGGAACTCCGTTCCATGCTCGAAGTGGTGGCGCCGGACGTCGAATCCGGATACGAGACCAGTGGCCGCACGCGCACCGTCTGCCTGACCCACCCGGACGGTTCGTGGGCACGGGCGACAGCCGATTGGACCGATCCACCGGAGGTCCACCAGAGTGGACCCCAGCGGTTGTGGGACACGGTGGAACGCATCCGTACCTGGCAACTCGCCGAAGGCGCGCTGCCCTTGTACGGCGCGACGGCCCGCGTCACCCCGGACGGAGTGGTCCACCTGTCCCGGGGCCGCTGGCGCGCCTCCCTCGGGCAATCGACCGTGTGAGCGACGAAGGGCGCTCCGGCCGGGGCACGCGGGGGCGTGGCTAGCGGGTGGTCCGGCCGCCCTCTCCCGGCTGGTCGTCCCCGGCGGACCCGGTCACGAACGACCCCTTGCCCCACTCCGTGTAGATGACGCCCTGCTCCCGGAGTTCCCGCACCGCGCGACGGGCGGTCATGGGGGCCACTCCATGAGCGGCGGACAGTTCGGCGTCCGAAGGGATGCGGTCACCCGGCCCGTACGTCCCCGCCTCGATTTCGGCGAGCAGCGCGTCCCGCACCCGCATGTACGGGGCGCGCGGGGCACGGGGGTCGGGGGTCTCAGGCATGGCGCGAGCCTAGACAGCCGACCGGCATCCCGCGACTTATAGGAGTAGAGAACTTAGAAGAGATAGAGAACTTAGAGGTGTTGGTCTATCGTCATCCGGGACACACACGCAAAGCGCCCCGACAGACCGTTGCAGCGGTCCACCGGGGCTCCGCCAAGACAGCTTTTGGGAGCTGACTGACGTATGCGCGATCGTATCGCCCGTGCTCTCGTATGGGTGCTCGCCCGTCTGCCCTTGACGCGCCGGACCCGTCCCGGCCGCCATTCCCTCGACCACTTCGCCCGGTCCACGGCTACGGCCACGCCCCGGCCCGCGTCCGCCGCCGCCCCCGCCCCCGCCGCCGGGGCGGAGCCCGCGCCGGATCCGGACGTGTGGCGTCGTCCCTGGACCGGTCCCAGTTCGGCGGAGGCGCTGGAGGTCTTCCGGGCGGAGGAGGCCCGGTACCTGTCCGTCGAGCAACGGGAACGGTTCTACGCGACGGCGTTCGCGGAGCGCGGTTACGACTATCCGTACGTCGCGCGGGGCGTCCACCAGGTTCGGCCCCGGACGGCGGGGACGCCGGAGGGGATGGCGGCATGACCCGCGACGCCCTCGTCAGCGGACCGCCCGCCCAGTCCGGCGCCCACTGCTGCGTCTGCGGATGCTGGACCACCGCGCCCGTCGTCATCGGCTACGGCGGCACCAGCAGAACCGGCGCCGTCACCCACCGGGTCTGCCCCCGCCACATCGGCGGAGGAGCGTGCACCGTGGACCACGCCCCCGCGCGTTAGCGCTCCGGAACGGAAACGGAACCCCGCCCGGCCGAGTGCCGGGCGGGGTTCCGCCGTTCGTCTCCCGTTGCGGGCGTTCACCCACGGACAGCCATCGGGACGCCCGCCGGGACGGCCGTCCGGACGGCCGTCACATGCCGTGGACAGCCGGGATCGTGCCGAGGCGGCCCTTCTGGAAGTCCTCGAACGCCTGCTGGAGCTCCTCGCGGGTGTTCATCACGAACGGACCGTAGTGGGCCATCGGCTCCCGCAGCGGACGGCCGCCCAGCAGCACGACCTCCAGGTCGGGGGTATGCGCGTCCTGCTTCTCGTCGGCGCGGACCGTCAGCGACGCGCCCTTGCCGAAGACCGTCGTCTGGCCCCGGTGCACCGGACGGCGTTCGGCGCCGACCGTACCGCGTCCCGCGAGGACGTACGCCAGGCCGTTGAAGTCCCGCCGCCAGGGCAGCGTCACCTCCGCGCCCGGCCGGACCGTCGCGTGCACCATCGTGATCGGGGTGTGGGTGATGCCCGGCCCCTCGTGACCGTCCAGCTCACCGGCGATGACCCGCAGCAGCGCGCCGCCGTCCGGCGTGGTGAGCAGCTGGACCTCGCCGCCCCGGATGTCCTGGTAGCGCGGGTCCTTCATCTTGTCGGCGGCGGGCAGGTTCACCCACAGCTGGAGCCCGTGGAACAGACCGCCCGAGGCCACCAGCTCCTCCGGCGGGGTCTCGATGTGCAGCAGTCCGCTGCCGGCGGTCATCCACTGGGTGTCGCCGTTGGTGATCGTGCCGCCACCACCGTTGGAGTCACGGTGGATGAAGGTGCCGTCGATGATGTAGGTGACGGTCTCGAAACCTCGGTGCGGGTGCCACGGGGTGCCCTTGGGCTCGCCCGCCGCGTAGTCCACCTCGCCCATCTGGTCCATCATGATGAACGGGTCCAGATGGGTGTAGTTGATCCCCGCGAAGGCCCGGCGCACCGGGAAGCCCTCGCCCTCGAAGCCGCTCGGAGCGGTGGTCACGGCGAGCACCGGACGCGCCTCGGCGTCCTTCGGCACGGTCACCCGGGGCAGGGTCAGCGGGTTCTCTACGGTCACAGCGGGCATGGTGGGTACCTCCTCGTGGAACCGAGTTTAGTTGAACATAGAACTTCTTGCCACTCGGAACGGTCCCCCGGTGCCCGGCATTCCCTCAGCGCGCCGGACCGTCCCCGGAAGCGGCGGACCCCGGGCCGTTCCCGGAACCGGAAGCGGCGGACCCCGGACGGGCGGGGGGAGCGACGGACCCCCGGCGGGCCACGGGAACGGCGGGCAGGTCCAGCCACTGTCGCAGCGCCGCGTACGAACGGTCCCAGTCCCACTCCTCCCGGACCCAGGCCCGTCCCCTCCGTCCCATCCCCTCCGCGAGCCGGGCGTCGCCCAGCAGCCGGACCAGGCGGTCGGCCACCGCCGCCACCGACCGGCCGTCCACGACGTAGCCCGTCTCCCCGTCCCGGACCGCGTCCGGAGCGCCGCCGGAGTCCCCCACGACGACCGGCAGCCCCGCCGCTGCGGCCTCCAGGTAGACGATGCCCAGGCCCTCCACCTCCAGTCCCCGCCGACGGGTGCGGCACGGCATCGCGAAGACGTCGGCCGCCGCGTAGTGGCCGGGAAGCGCGGTATGGGGGTGGCCGCCTGCGAAGACGAGTTCGCCGGGGGCCGTCCGACGAGGCGGGGGCCCGTCCGGGGCGCGGAGGGGCTGACCGCGCGGGAGACGGAGGTACTGGTGCTGATCGCCCGGGGGCTGTCGAACGCCGGGATCGCGGCCCGGCTGGCCATCACCGACCACACCGTCAAGACGCACATCAACCGGCTGTTCGCCAAGCTCGGGCTGCGGGACCGGGCCCAGGCGGTCATCACCGTGTACGAACGGGGGCTGGTGCGGCCCGGCGACCAGGGAGCGTGAGGGCTCCGGGCAGGGCGCGCCCACCCGGAAGGGCGCCGGGGCACGCGCGGAAGAGCGCCGGGAGCACGCGCCGCGCGAGGGGGTGCCGGAAACGGCGAGGGCCCGGGCCGGACGACCGGACGACGACCAACGACGTCCGGACCGGCCGACCCGGGCCCCACACGGCGCCCGGCGCCACCCGCGACGGCTCAGCGGGTCACGCTACGGCTCAGCGGGCCACGAACTGGGTGAGGATCGCCTGCACCTCGTAGATGTCCACGCCCTTGGTGAAGGTCTTCTGGATCGGCAGCGAGTTGCCGGAGACCCACAGCTTCAGCTCGGCGTCGAGGTCGAACGTCCCGGCGGTCTCCACCGCGAAGTGGGTGATGCTCCGGTACGGGATGCTGTGGTACTCGACCTTCTTGCCGGTGATGCCCTGCTTGTCCACCAGGATCAGTCGGCGGTCGGTGAAGAGGATCGCGTCCCGGACGAGCTGGTAGGCCGCGTGGACCTGCTCCCCGTGCCCCAGCAGCTTGGCGAAGTCGTTCGCCGCCTGGTTGGGGTCGATCGTGTGCGCGTTGCCGAACAGTGCCATGGCCCTGCCCCCCGTAAGAAGATTCGTACGAATTGACGACCGTCATGTCGTATCACACCGTCCGGGCGCTTGCCGAGCCTTTCCCCGCCCGGGGCGGGACGCGGTGCGCGGCGGTTCCCCGCCACCCGATCGGGTCATCCGGGGGGACGGGGACCGCCGTCGCGGGCGATCTCTCGTTAGGGGGAGCGGAGTTCGGGCCGCCGGTACGCGGCCACGGACCACCGGGGGGACCGGACCGCTCACCCTGAGGACCATCGTGGACGACCAGTCAAGGACGCCGACCGCAACGAGTGCCCGCCGCCGTGCACGGCACGGACGGCACGGGCGGTGGCGCGCCGCGCGTCCCGGCGGACGGGTGTGGGGCGCCCTCGCCGCCGCCGTCCTGCTGGGCGCGGGCGCCGTGGCCACGGGCTCGGTGTTCGGCACGCCCGGCGGGGTCGCCTCCGGCGCGGTGCCCGCCGCCACGGCGCCCGCCCGGCCCGCCTCACCCCCGCCCGGCGGCCCCGCCCCGGCCACCCCGGCGCCCGGCGCGACCACCGTGCCCGCCCCCGCGCCCGGAACCCCCGCCCCGGGCGGCGCCCCCGCCCCGGCCACGTCGGGACCCGGGACACCGCCCGCGCGGGAACCCGCCCCGGCGGAGACCGCCGGGGCGGCCCCCACCCCCCGGTCCGGCCCCGTCCGCCCCGCGCCCGGGCGGGCCGACGGCGCCGGATCGGGCATGGTCGCCCAGGTCGCCGCGCTGGTGAACGCCCAGCGGGTGCGGGCCGGTTGCCGTCCCGTCGCCGTCGACGCCCGGCTGAACCGGGCGGCGCTGCGGCACAGCCGGGACATGGGGCTGCGCGGCTACTTCGACCACGTCTCCCCGGAGGGGCGGAGCGTGGGCGACCGGGTCACCGCCGAGGGCTACGCCTGGTCGGCCGTCGGGGAGAACGTGGCGGCGGGACCGGAGAGCGCGGCGGAGGCGATGCGCGGCTGGATGGCCAGCCCCGGCCACCGCGCCAACGTCCTCGACTGCGCGTTCACCCACATGGGACTGGGCGTCGAGGGCGTCGACACGTCCGGCGGACCGCACTGGACCCAGGTCTTCGCGGCCCCCGCGAAGTAGGCCGCCCCCGGCGGCCGGAGGGCACGCGGCCGGAGGGTACGGCGGCCCGGGGCCGGAGGGCACGCGGCCTGGCGACCCGGGGCCGGAGGACGCGGCACCCTGCCGGACGGAGGGGTGGGCCACCCGGGGCGGCCCACCCCGGTCCGGGCGAACAGGGTGGGCCGCCCGCACCGCCCGCACCGGACGGGGCACGGTCGGCGGGTGGCCCACCCGTCCACCACTAGACGAGACGTATCGTCTTGACAGCTCGCCCATCGCCCCGTACCTTCGTGCCCATGGGAACTCTGTGATGACAGCACGCGCCACCGCGTAGAGCCTCGCTCCGCCGTGGACGCACCGCCGCCCGTCCGTCATCACCGAAGGGGGTTCTGCCCTTGCGTGCCCATACCGCCACCGCCCAACTGACCGTGCGCGACCTCACCAAGCGCTACGACGAGAAGCCCGTCCTCGACCGCGTCCACCTCTCCGTCCGGCCCGGCGAGAAGGTCGGCGTGATCGGGGACAACGGCTCGGGGAAGTCCACCCTGTTGAAGCTGCTGACCGGCCTCGAACGGCCCGACAGCGGTGAGGTCACCGTCAGCGCGCCCGGTGGCATCGGCTACCTCGCGCAGGCGCTCGACCTGCCCGCCGACGCCACCGTCCAGGACGCGATCGACCTGGCGCTGACCGAACTGCGGGCCTTGGAAGCCCAGTTGCGCCGCGACGAACAGCGGCTGGGGACGGCCGACGAGGGCCCCGCCCTCGCCGCCGCCCTCACGGAGTACGAGCGGCACCTCGCCCTGTACGAGGCCCGCGACGGCTACCGGGCCGGGGAACGCGTCGACATCGCCCTGTACGGGCTCGGCCTGCCCGGACTGGCGCGCGACCGCGCGCTCGGCTCGCTCTCCGGCGGTGAGCGGTCCCGGCTCGCGCTCGCCGCGACGCTCGCGGCCCGTCCCGAGCTGCTGCTGCTCGACGAACCGACCAACGACCTGGACGACCAGGCCGTCGGCTGGCTCGAAGCGCATCTGCGCGAGCACCGGGGCACGGTGGTCGCGGTCACCCACGACCGCGCCTTCCTGGCCAACCTGACCAGCACGATCCTGGAGGTCGCGGAAGGAAGGGTCACCCGGTACGGCGACGGCTACGCCGGCTACCTCACGGCGAAGGCCGCCGAGCGCGGTCGCCGTCTCCAGGAGTACCAGCACTGGCGCGACGAGCTGGCGCGCAGCCGTCAGCTGGCCGAGTCGAACGCGGTGCGGCTCGGAGCGATCCCGCGCAAGGCGCCGATGGCGAAGTTCGGGCACGGAGCGTTCCGGTCCCGGGACCGCAGCCACGGGGCGACGGTCCGGATCCGGAACGCGAAGGAGCGGGTCGCCCGGCTGACCGCCGCGCCGGTCGGGCTGCCTCCCGACCCGCTGGTGTTCGCCGCGTCGGTGCCCACCGGCACGACCCACGGCGAGGCCGTCGACTGGGCGGTCGGGCCCGTCGCCGAACTCGTCGGCGTCCAGCTGGACGACCGGCTCGACCTGCCGGAGTTGTCGATCGCTCCGGGCGAGCGGCTGCTCGTCACCGGGCCGAACGGCGCGGGCAAGTCCACCCTGCTCGGGGTCCTCGCGGGCGAGGTCCGGCCGGAACGCGGCACGGTGCGGGTGTCCGGGAAGGTGGGGATGCTGCGACAGCACCAGGTGCCGTGGCCGTCGGGGCTGAGCGTGCTCGGCGCGTTCGCCCACGACCGGCCCGGCGACCGGGAGGAGCAGCGCGATCTGTTGCTCTCCCTCGGCCTGTTCCGGCCCGCCGACCTGCGGCTGCGGGTGGGCGAGCTGTCGTACGGGCAGCGGCGCAGGATCGAGCTGGCCCGGCTGGTCACCCGGCCCGTCGATCTGCTGCTCCTGGACGAGCCGACGAACCACCTCGCCCCGGCCCTGGTCGAGGAGCTGGAGCGGGCCCTCGCCTCGTACGAGGGGGCGGTGGTGGTCGTCACCCATGACCGGCTCATGCGGGAGCGGTTCGCCGGGAGCCGCCTCGACCTGGCCGGTGGGCGACCCGTCGCGAACGGCTGACCACGGGCCGGTGCCCCTTCGCGCAGTTCCCCGCGCCCCTTTCGGGGGCGCCCACCTGAGGCCGTGGGCCCCTGCGGGCCGGTGGGGCCCGTTCGCGCAGTTCCCCGCGCCCCTTGCGGGGGCGGGCGCCTGGGGCCGTGGGCCCCTGCGGGCCGGTGGGGCCCGTTCGCGCAGTTCCCCGCGCCCCTTGCGGGGGCGGGCGCCTGGGGCCGTGGGTCCCTGCGGGGCGGTGGGGGTTGGGCGCGCGGGTCCCGCGTCCCAGCGGGGGCGTCCATCTGGGTCGTGGGTGCCGGAATGGGCCCGTGTACGGAGGCGCCCCGTAGGGGCGCGGGGAACTGCGCGAGCGACCACAGCGCACCCGCACAGGACAACGCACCCCAGCCAGAACCGCCCCGAAAGGGGCGCGGGGAACTGCGCGAACAACCACAGCGCACCAGCACGGGACAGCGCACCCCGGCCAGGACCGACCCGGAAGGGTGCGAGGAACCGCGCGAACAACCAAGACGGACGTCACCCGTACCGACCGGCGGGCGTGCGCGGCGGCGTCCGGCGGGTTTGACTCGGGGCATGCCAGCCACCGGCACGCCCGCCACCGGCGCACCGCACGGGGACCGGCCCGGCCCGCTGCGGCGGGTCGGGGAGTTCTGCGCCCGCCGCGCCGTCCCTGTCCTCCTGGTGTGGCTGGCCGCGCTCGTCGGGCTCCAGGTGCTGCACCACGCGTACGGCGGCACCTACTCGGACGACTTCTCGCTGCCCGGCACCCAGTCCCAACAGGGCCTGGACGTGCTGAAGGAGCACGATCCGGCCGCCGGGGGCTACAGCTCGCAGATCGTGCTGCACGACCCCGACCACCCCCTCACCTCGGTGAGCGGCCCCCTCGCCCAGACGGTCACCGCGCTCCAGAAGCTGCCGGACGTCCTCTCCGCGCAGAACCCGCTCGACGCGCCCCCGCCCCCCGCCGGACAGCCCGACGTGGGACCGCTCTCGACCGACGGGCGCACCGCGTACGTCACCGTCCGGTTCTCGGTGCAGCCGTCCACCCTGGGCGAGGACTATCTGCACGGGGTGGACGAGGCGGTGGCGCCGCTGCGCTCGGCGGGCGTGGACGTCGAGTACGGCGGACCGCTCGGCGAACTGGCCCGCCCGGAGGCCAACGACCGGCTCAGCGAGGCGATCGGGTTCGCCGTCGCGATCGTGGTGCTGCTGCTCGGCTTCGGCAGCGTCATCGCGGCGGTGCTGCCCCTGGTCACCGCGCTGATCAGCGTGATCTGCGGGCTGGCGCTGCTGGCCCTGCTGGCCGCCGCCTCGACCTTCGCGACCGTCTCCCCCACCCTCGCCACCATGATCGGGCTGGGCGTCGGCATCGACTACGCCCTCTTCCTCGTCACCCGGCACCGGCAGGGCCTGATGGACGGCCGGGACCCGGTGGCCGCCGCCGGACGGGCCGCCGCCACCAGCGGCCACGCGGTGCTGCTCTCCGGCTGCACGGTGGTCATCGCGCTCTCCGGGCTGTGGGTGTCGGGCATCGCCTTCATCGGCAAGCTGGGGCTGGCGGCGGCGGTCACCGTGGTCACGGCGGTGCTCGGCGCGCTGACCCTGGTCCCGGCGCTGCTCGGGCTGATCGGACGGCACGTCGACCGGCTGCGGGTGCGGACCCCCGTCGCGGAGACGGACGCCGAGCCCGGCGAGGAGGTCACCGGGGCCTGGCACCGCTACGCGCTGCGGGTGGAGCGGCGGCCCTGGTGGTTCGCGGGGGCGGGCGTCGCGCTCCTCGCGGTGCTGTCGATCCCGGTGTTCTCCCTCCAGCTCGGGCACATCGGGGACGGCGCCGACCCGACCTCGTTCACCGACCGGCGGGCCTACGACCTGATGTCCTCCGCGTTCGGCCCCGGCTCCAACGGTCCGCTGACCCTCGTCGTCGACCAGTCCGACGTCCCGGCGGCGGACCGCGCGGCGCTGGCCTCCCAGGCGGCGAAGGCGCTCACCGGGGTGCCGGACGCCGCGTACGTCACCGGGCTGAAGCCCACCTCCGACGGGGACGTGCTGATCGGCACCGCCTACTCGGTGGCCTCCCCGCAGGACGAGCGGACCACCGACCTCGTCAACCGGCTCCGTGACGACGTGCTGCCCGAGGCGGTGTCCGGCACCGCCGCCCACGGTTACGTCACCGGGACGACCGCCGCGCAGGTCGACTTCCTGGACATCGTCGCCGCCCGGCTGCCGTGGATCATCGCCGCCGTGGTCGGGCTCGCCTTCCTCGTGATCCTGGTGGTCTTCCGGGGCGTGCTGGTCGCGCTGAAGGCGGCGGTCCTCAACGTGCTGTCGATCGCCGCCTCGTACGGGGTCGTCGTCGCGGTGTTCCAGTGGGGCTGGGGCGGGCCCGCGCTGGGGGTGAACGGGACCGTGCCGATCGAGAGCTACGTCCCGATGATGATGTTCGCGATCGTCTTCGGGCTGAGCATGGACTACGAGATCTTCTTGCTCTCCCGGGTGCACGAGGCGTGGCTGCGCACTGGTGATCCCAAGGCGAGCGTGGCGCACGCGCTGGAGATCACCGCACGGGTCATCACCTGCGCCGCGCTGATCATGGTGAGCGTCTTCGCCGCGTTCGTGCTCTCCGACGACATCGTGGTGAAGATGCTGGGACTCGGTCTCGCGGTGAGCGTGCTGGTGGACGCGACCGTGGTGCGGCTGCTGCTGGTCCCCGCCGTGATGACGCTGCTGGGGCGCGCCGCCTGGTGGACGCCGCGCTGGCTGGACCGCGCGCTGCCCACCCTGCACGCGGAGGGCGAGCCGGACGCCCCGCCGCCGTCACCTCCGACGCGCGGCGACGACCGGCCCCCGTCCGGCTGACCCTCCGACCGGCCACGCCGACCAGGAGGGTTCGCACCGCGCCACCGGACGTCCACGGGCCGGACCCACCGCGCCTCGACGGGCCCGGCTCACCGGACGCGGCGGCGGAAGAGCGGGACGGACAGCGCCATGGAGCAGACGGTGACCCCCGCGCACCAGGCCAGCGCGGTCCACGGACGGTTCCCGGCGGGCTGGTCCAGCAGCAGCGCGCGCAGCGACTCGATCAGCGGGGTCAGCGGCTGGTGCTCGGCGAAGCCGTGGAGCCAGCCGGGCATCGTCTCGATCCGCACGAACGCGCTGGACGGATAGGGCAGGAACATCATCAGGAAGGTGAACCCGCCCGCCGCCTCGGCGGACTTGGCGAGCAGCCCGAGCGCGGCGGCCAGCCAGGAGACCGCCACCACCCAGGCGACGACCAGCCCCGCCGCCGCCAGGTACGCCGCCGGCCCCGCCGAGGGCCGGAAGCCCATGGCCAGCGCGACGCCGAAGACCAGGACGGTGGAGACCGCGTTGCGGACGACCGAGGCGACGACGTGTCCGGCGAGGACGGGAACGCCTCCGATGTCCGCCGCGCGGAACCGGTCGACGATCCCGGCCCGCAGGTCCTCGGCGACCGGGACGGCGAGGGCCCCCGCGCCGAACCCGGCGCACAGCAGCACCGCCCCGGGCACCACGTAGGTGAGGTACGCGGTGCCGGTGTCGATGGCGCCGCCGAAGAAGTAGACGAAGACCACCATGAGCAGCACGGGCAGCGTCACTCCCGTGATCAGGGCGTCCGGGCTGCGCCCGGCGATCCGCAGCGCGCGGCCCGCGAGGGCGCGGGTGGTGGTGAGGGCGTGGACGGCGGTCGTCATCGGCGGGCTCCCCCGGACGGGTCGGACACGGATACGGATACGGGTACGGGGACGGGGACGGGGACAGGCGCGGATACGGGTACGGGTACGGGGACAGGGGTGGGGACGGGTACGGGCCCCGGGTCGGCCGGGAGCGCGGTCCGCGCGCCGTCGGGCAGCGGCGGCCGACGGCTCACCGGGACGTCCCCGTCAGCGCGAGGAAGACGTCGTCGAGGGTGGCCGTGCGCTGGTGGAACCGTTCGACCTCGGTGCCGTCCGGGTCGAGGGCGTCCAGCAGCGCCCGCGCGTCCCGGGCGGTGCCGTCGGTGGCGATCCCCAGGACGAGGCGCCCGGGGTCCCGGTGGGCGACCGTGGCGCCGGGCAGCCGGGCGGCCAGCCGTTCGTAGGCGGCGCGGGAGACGAGCACCAGGTCCAGCCGGTGCCCGGCGACCCGGGCCTTCAGCTCGTCGGGGGTGCCCTCCGCGACGATCCGGCCCCCGTTCAGGACGCTGACCCGGTCGGCCAGGACGTCCGCCTCCTCCAGGTACTGGGTGGTGAGCAGGACGGTGGTGCCCTCGGCACGCAGTTCCCCGACGATCCGCCAGAGGTCCTGGCGGCCACGGGGGTCGAGGCCGGTGGTCGGCTCGTCCAGGAAGAGGACCTCGGGCCGGGAGACCAGACCGGCGGCGAGGTCCAGACGGCGGCGCATCCCGCCGGACCAGTCGCGGGCGATCCGTCCGGCGGCGTGGCCGAGGTCGAACCGTTCCAGCAGTTCGTCCGCGCGGGCCCGGGCCGCGCGGCGGCCGAGCCCGGCCAGCCGTCCCGTCATCCGCAGGGTCTCGGCGCCGGTGAGGAGGTCGTCGACGGCGACGGACTGTCCGGTGAGGCTGATCCGGGCGCGGACCGCCGCGCGCGCCGTGACCACGTCGTGCCCGGCGACCTCGGCCACCCCGGAGTCGGCGGTGGCGAGGGTGGCGAGGACCCGCACGGTGGTGGTCTTCCCGGCGCCGTTCGGCCCGAGCAGGGCGTGCGTGGTGCCCGGTGGGACGTCGAGGTCGAGACCGTCCAGGACCCTCAGCCCGCCGTAGGACTTGGTCAGGCCCGCCGCGTGAACGCCCATGCCGTCACCTCTCCGTTCCCTGCCCGGCGCGCGGTCGGGCGCGCCCGTTCCCCCGGTGCGCGGGTCCCCCCGCCACCCTTCTGCGTATGCCATACGCTCTACTGCGTAAGTAATACACAGAACGCCTGGGGAGGTCAACGGGGAACGTCGGGGCGGGCGTTCCCCGCGACGGGACCCCACCCCGACCGCCGGTTCCCCCACCCCGACGGACATCGACGGCCTCCCGCCCCGGCCCGGCGGACCGCCGTGGGCGAGAATGCGCGACGACCGACCGACGCACCCGCCCGGCCCCTCCGCCGCGCACCGACCGCGCGCCCACCGCGCAGAACCGTGAACGACGCACGAAGCACCACGCACCACGCACGACGACCTGGAGGAACGGCCATGCGGACAGCGGCAGCACACCCGACCCGGAGCGACCGTAGAAGGAACGACCGGCGCGGGAGCGGACGGTGGAGGAGGCCGACGACCGCCCTCGCCCTGATCACCGCGCTCATCGCCACGGGCTGCGGCACGGGCTCCGGAGAACCGGGCGGCTCCGGCGGGGCGTCCCGCAGCGGCTCCGGCTCCGGCGGCAAGGGCGGGGAGGTCGAGCAGACCAGCTTCAAGTCCCCCCTCACCTGGGAGTTCGAACACGTGGCGGACTTCAAGGGCCAACTCGCCGACCTCGCCGCCCGCACGGAGGACGACATCTGGGCGGTCGCCACCGAAGCCCCGCAGGGGCGGGCCACGAGCCTGCTGCGCTACGACGGCACCCGCTGGACGACCGAGCCGCTGCCCGGCTTCATGGAGTCCCACAAGGGACCCCTCCTGCTGGAGCGGATCGGCGACGAGGCCCTGTGGCTGCGGCCCCTGGAGAACCGGCCGCCCTACGGGCAGGAGGACGCCGCGATGCCCTGGGCGCAGTGGGACGGCAGCCGCTGGACCGAGATGGCGGAGCCCCCGCGCGGGCCCGTCTGGGACGTGGAGGCGACCGGCCCGGACGACGTCTGGGTCCTCGACGGCGACAAGAACGTCCAGCACTGGGACGGCACCGACTGGACCCCGACCGGGCTGTCGCACCGCGCCGTCGACCTCGCGGTGGCCGGTCCGGACGACGTCTGGGTGGTCGGCAGCCGGGACGAGGGGCCGGGCACCGAACTGGACTACGGCACCTTCTCCCAGCCCGCGTCCTCCCACTGGGACGGCACCTCCTGGAAGGCGGTGAAGACCCCGTTGGCCCGCTTCACCGGTCCGATGCCGCCGGAGCCCAGCGCCTCCCTCGGCCAGGTCTTCGTCCTCGACGGCGGCGAGGTGCGCGCGCACGGGGGCGCCGATTTCAACCGGGGCGAGGTCGACTCCGAGCCCGAGCCCCTGGAGATCCAGCTCCGCTGGGACGGCTCCCGGTGGGTGGAGCACGGTTCGGTGCCCGACATGTGCGCCCAGCGGGTGCCGCTGGGCCAGGACCGCGCGGGGCTGTTCCTCCACGGCAACTGGCACCTCACCGAGAAGGGCGAGTGCCTGCGGATCAAGCGGGCGCCGCTGCCCTCCTCGATCACCGTCCCCGAGGGGGCGCGGACCTCACTGCGGGTGGAGCGGCTCCACCGGCTGCCCGACGGCACCTGGCTGGGCGCCGGTTACGTCACGACCGGCTCCAGCGACCGCTACGACGCCCCGGTCGTCGTCCGGCTGACGAGCGACGACTGACGGACGGTGCCCCGGTGGGCCGACGAGCCGTCGGTCCGCCGGAGCACCGCACCGCACCGCCCTAGGATGAGGACGCCCGGCGGCCGGACCCGGGAGCGGACGCCCACCGGGCAGCAGGGAGAACACAGCGATGCCGGAGCGACCGGACCCGGGGCTCCCCGCCAGCCTGGAAACCGCCTGGGGCCTGCGCGAACGCCCCGCCAAGGGCCCGCGCCCCGGGCTCGGGCTGGACCGGATCGTCGGCGCCGCCGTCGCGCTCGCCGCCCGCGAGGGAGTCGACGCCGTCTCCATGGGCCGCGTGGCCAAGGAGCTCGGCGCCTCCACCATGGCGCTGTACCGCTACGTCGCCGCCAAGGACGAGCTGTACGTCCTCATGGCCGACGCGGGCGTCGGCGCCCCGCCGCCCCTCCCCGAGCACGTCACCGGCTGGCGCGAGCTGCTGACCACCTGGGCGTACGCCCAGCGCGAGGCACTGGCCCGGGCGCCCTGGCTGCTGCGGCTGCCGGTCACCGGGCCGCCCGTGACCCCGAACCAGGTGGCCTGGATGGAACGCGGCCTCGCCGCGCTGGACGGCACCGGTCTGCGCGGCGCGGAACGGCTGGGCGTGCTCACCCTGGTCGGCGGCTTCGTCCGCACCCAGGCGACGCTCACCGCGGACCTCGCCGACGCCCTCGCCCGCGCCGGGGACGACCCCGGCCAGGCCCTGACCCGCTACGCCCGCGTCCTGCGCCGCTTCACCGACCCGGTCCGCCAGCCCGCGCTCACCCGTCTCCTCGACGCGGGCGTCTTCGACGGCCTCGACGAGGACCCGGACGCCGACTTCCGCTTCGGCCTGGAACGCGTCCTGGACGGTCTCGCCCCCCTGGTCGCCCGGCGGACGGACCCGGCGCCCTGAGGTCCGGCGGACGGACCCGGCGCCACTAAGGTCCGGCGTCCGGTCCGGCGGCCGGCCCCGCGTCCGGTCCGGCGTCCGGTCCGGCGTCGTCCCGGAGGAGACGGCGGCCGTCGCGCAGCGCGGCCTCGCACCGGCTGCCCCGGACCCGGCCCTCCGCGTCGAGCAGCTCCGGCAGCAGCAGGTCGTCGCGGACGCGCCGGTCGTCGGTGGCCTCGCCCCGGACGGTGAAGTGGCCCGGCTCGCCCGCCAGGACCGCCCGGGGCGGACGGGCCGAGAGCAGCCGGAACCAGTCCGTGAGGACGATGACCTCCGCCCGGGTCTCCCCGAGGACGGTGAGGTAACCGCCGTCGTCACCGAGGGAGCCCAGCAGCGCGCCCTCGACGGTGAGGTCGCCGCGCACCACGACGCTCGGGTTGCCGCGCAGGATCACCCGGCGGGCCCGGAGGTCACCGGTCACCAGCAGGAAGCCGCCGTACCCCTCGTTGACCCAGTCCAGGGTGCCGTCGACCACGAGGTCGCCGTCGACGATGACGTTGGTGTGGCAGAAGTCGTCCTCGTCCGTCTCCGCGACGAAGTCCCCGTCGACCCGCAGGTCACCCCGGTGGAGACGGGTCTCCTGCTCGTCGTCGTACTCCTGGTACGGGTACTCGACGTGCGCGGAGACGCCGAAGCGCGCCTCCGCGTCCTGGACGGCGAGTACGTCGAGGTCGTCGAACCGGGTCATCTCTTCCTGTCTCCGAGAGGTGTCGAGGGTTTGTCGTGAAGGCGGACGGTCCCCGCCCCGAGGCCGGTGCCGGGGTGCGGACCGGTACCAGAGGCCCGGACCGGTACCGGGGGTGCGGACCGGTACTGGAGGCCCCGACCGCCCGCGTTCTGAGTACCCGGACTCAGGCGCCCGCCGCCCGCGCCCGGTTTCCTGGAGACATGGCCTCCACTCCCCGGACCGACCGGGATCTCCCGCCCACCGTACGGGAGTTCCCGTCCACCGCGCGGGAACTCCCTTCGCTGATCCCGCCGCTGGTCTCCACCCTGGTCACCGTCCCCGGCGCGCTGCTCGCCTGGTTCTTCGTCGGGCTGTCGCCGATGGCCTGCGGCTCCTGCGAGGGTGGCGTGCTCGAACGGTTCGACCGCGACTTCGCGTTCGCCTACACCCTCTTCGGGTACGGGATGCTCCTCCCGGCGGCCTCGCTGGTCGCGGCGTGGGCGCTGCCGTGGCGGGACCGGTTCGCGGCGGCCCGGTTGCTCTGCGCGACAGCCGCGCCGTTCCTGGTGGGCGGGCTGACACTGGCGTTCCACCTGCTGGTCGACTGGCCCTGACGGCCCGGCACGGCGCGGCACCCGCCCACCCGGTACGACGGACGGACCGGGACGTCAGCCCACCGCGAGGGCGGACGGACCGGAACGTCAACGCACCGTCGCGGCGGACGGACCGGACCGTGCCGTCAACGGGCCGGGCCGGGCCAGGAGGTCAGCGGGCCGGGCCGGAACGTCAGCGGGCGGTGCCCAGCCGACGGTCCTTCAGCGCAGGGAACTGTTCGCGGACGGTCGCGACCTGCGCCGGGTCGAAGTCGACGGTCAGCACCGCCTCCTCCGCGCCCGGCACCTCGCCGAGCACCTCGCCCCACGGGTCGATCACCGCGCTGTGCCCGGCCTGCGGCACCCCCGCGTGGGACCCGGCGGAGCCGCAGGCGAGGACCAGGCACTGGTTCTCCACGGCCCGCGCCCGCGCCAGCAGCGACCAGTGGCCGCGCCGCCGCTCGGGCCAGCCCGCCGGGATGACCAGGGCCTCCGCGCCCGCGTCCACCAGCCCCCGGAACAGCTCCGGGAACCGCAGGTCGTAGCAGGTGGCGAGGCCCAGGGTCAGTCCGGGCAGCCGGACGGTGACGAGTTTCTCCCCCGCGCCCATCAGCACGGCCTCGCCCTGATCGAAGCCGAAGCGGTGGATCTTGCGGTAGGAGGCGGCGAGGGAGCCGTCCGGGGCGAAGACCAGGGAGGTGTTGTAGAGGGTGCCGTCCGGGTCCCGCTCGGGGATGGAACCGGCGTGCAGCCAGACGCCCGCCTCGTTCGCGGCCTTGGCCATCGCCTCGTGGGTGGGGCCCTCCAGCGGCTCGGCCTCCGCCGCGAAGGACTCGTAGGCGAACGCGCCCGTCGTCCACAGTTCCGGGAGGACCACCAGGTCCGGGCGGCCGGGGCCGTCGTCCCGCCCCCGTTCGCGCACCAGCGCGGCGACCCGGGCGCGCCGGGACGCGACTGACTCGGCGTCATCGGCACCGGTCTGGATGAGTGAGGCGCGCACACTACCACCGCCTTGGCGTTCGGGCCGTCCACACGGCCTACGATCGTCACACGAAAGCACTGCCGGGGTGCCCGCAACCAGCGTACTGTGCCTTTCCGGGGAGCCCCCGGACCCCCGACCGTGCCCGAGCCCGTACCCATCACGTACGGCCTGTACACCCCGTACAGGCGCCGCACCACCCGCAGCACCGCGGGAGGCGGCCTTCCGCAGCGCAGCGGGAGGCAGCCGCGGAACCACCGCCTCCCGTCCCCGCCACACAGCCCGCCGCACGCACCAACCGCCCGAGGGGTCTCGTGAGTCTCCATCCCAGCCTTCAGAACTACGCCGACGCCTGGACCCACTCCGTGGAAGCCGTCTCGGAGCTGGTGAAGCCGCTCGTGGAAGGGGAGTGGAACCGCGCGACGCCGTGCCCCGGCTGGTCGGTGCGGGACATCGTCTCCCATGTCATCGGGCTGGACTGCGAGATGCTCGGGGACCCCCGGCCGATCCACACCCTGCCCCGCGACCTGTACCACGTGAAGACCGAGCACCAGCGGTACATGGAGATGCAGGTCGACGTCCGGCGCCACCACACCGGACCGGAGATGACGGCGGAACTGGAGTACACCGTCATCCGGAGGTCCCGTCAGATCCGCAACGAGAACCGTCAGCCCGACGCCAAGATCCGCGGTCTGCTGGGCGCCGAGGAGACCCTGGAGTCCGCGATGCGCCGCCGCGCGTTCGACACCTGGGTCCACGAGCAGGACCTGCGGGTCGCCCTCGGCCAGCCGGGCAACCTCGACTCGCCCGGCGCGCACGTGGCGCTGGACGTGATGCTGGAGGCGCTGCCGAGGATCGTCGAGGGCGCGGGCGCGCCCCCGAACACGGCGGTGGTGGTGGACGTGCACGGGCCCGTCGAGTTCCTGCGCACGGTCCGGGTGGACGCCGAGGGGCGCGGCTCCGTCGACGGGGCGCCCTCGCTGGGCCCGCTGGTGACGCTCGGCACCGACTGGGAGACGTACTCCCGGCTGGCCTGCGGCCGGATCACCGCCGCGCAGGCGGGCGACCGGCTCAAGACGGAGGGCGACCAGGAGTTCGCCGCCGCGATCCTGCGCGACTTCTCCCTGACCCCGTGACGGACCCCGCCCCCGAAGACCCCACGCGGACCGTCCCGGAGGGCGCACGGATCGTCCCGGAGGGCGCTCGGACCACTCACGACGGCGCCCGGCCCGCCCCCGAAGGCCCCACGCGGCCCGTCCCGGACGGCGCGCGGATCGTCCCGATGGGGCCGGAGCACGCCGCGCGGGTGCTGGCGGTCTACCAGGCGGGGATCGACGAGGGGGACGCCACCTTCGAGCGGACCGCCCCGTCCTGGGCGGACTTCGACCGGGGCAGGCTGCCGGAGCACCGGCTGGTCGCCCTGGACGGCGCGGACCGGGTGCTGGGCTGGGCGGCGGTCTCCCCGGTCTCCGCCCGGGAGACGTACTCCGGGGTCGTCGAGCACTCCCTCTACGTCCACCCCGGCGCGCGGGGGCGTGGGGTGGGCCTGCTGCTGCTCCGGGCGCTGCTGGACTCCACCGAGGCCGCCGGGATCTGGACCGTCCAGTCCGGGGTCTTCCCCGAGAACACCGCCAGCCTCGCCCTGCACGCCCGCGCCGGGTTCCGGGTGGTCGGCACCCGTGAGCGGGTCGGCCGTCACCACGGGCGCTGGCGGGACGTCGTCCTCCTGGAACGCCGCAGCCCCGCCGTCGGCTGAGCCGCCGGACCGCACCGGGCCAGCGGGCCGGGGACCGTCACGCCGGGACGTGGACGGTGGTCACCCGGCTGGCGACCGACCGCTCCCGTTCCCGGCGGGCGGCCCTGCGGCGCAACCGGACGATCTGCGTGACGCCGAGGGCCTGGGTCACGAACACCGCCGAGAACGCCACCCGGAACTCCCCGTCGGTCAGGTCCAGCAGCACCCCGACCGCCAGCAGCGTCACCATGGACGACACGAAACCGCCCATGTTGACGATCCCGGAGGCGGTGCCCTGCCGTTCCGGCGGGTTGGCGGGGCGGGCGAAGTCGAAGCCGATCAGCGAGGCGGGGCCGCACGCGCCGAGCACCACGCACAGGGCGACCAGCAGCGCGAAGGGCGCCCGTCCGCCCGGCCAGGCCAGGGTGAGCGCCCAGAACGCGGCGGTGGTCCCGACCGTGCCGAGGACCAGGGGCAGCCGGGCCGCGTGGTGGCGGGCGATGAGCTGTCCGAAGACCAGCCCGACGGCCATGTTGGAGACCACCACCAGGGTCAGCAGGTTCCCGGCGGTCTCCGGGGCGAGCCCCTGGGCCCGCACCAGGAACGGCAGCCCCCACAGCAACAGGAACACCATCGCGGGGAACTGTCCGGTGAAGTGCGCCCACAGCCCGAGCCGGGTGCCGGGCTCCCGCCACGCGGCGGCGAGCTGCCCCCGGACGGAGAGCGGCGCGGTGACCGACGCACTGGTCGACGCACCGACCGGCCCACCGGCCGGTGCCCCGCCCGGCACCCGGTCGCCGTCGGGGGCGCGTTCGGCGCCGGGGTCCCGGTCGGCGCCCGTCCGCGCCCCGGCCGCTCCCGTCCCCGTCCCCGTCCCCGCGACCGCACCCGTCCCCGGGGCGGACTCCGGAGCCGGTACGGAGGCGGAAACCGGACGTTCCGGCGACGGACGTTCCGGCGAAACGCGCGTCCGTGAGGGGCGCTCCGGCGAAGGACGACCCGGCTCCGGACGGACGGGCCGCTCCCGGAGGAACAGCAGCAGTCCGAGGACGACGACCCCGGCGACCGCGCTGCCCCCGAACGCGGCCGTCCAGCCCACCTCGTGCAGCAGCCGGGCGATCACCAGCGTGGAGACCAGGTTGCCCGCCATCCCGGCGAACCCGGCGAGCTGCGCCATCAACGGCGCCCGGCGGGCCGGGAACCAGTGGGCGCCCAGCCTCAGCACGCTGATGAAGGTCATGGCGTCGCCGCACCCCAGCAGCACCCGGGCGGCGAGGGCCGTCCCGTACGAGGGGGCGAGCGCGAAGCCCAGTTGCCCCGTCGTGAACAGGACGGCCCCGAGTATCAGCACCCGTTTGGTGCCGAACCGGTCCACCAGCAGCCCCACGGGTATCTGCATGCCCGCGTAGACCAGCAGTTGGACGATCGAGAACGCGGAGAGCGCGGAGGCCCCGATCGCGAAGCGGTCGACGGCGTCCAGCCCCGCGACCCCCAGCGAGGTGCGGAAGACGACCGCGACGAAGTAGACCGACACCCCGATCGACCAGACGGCGACCGCCCGGCGCCCCCCGGGCGGGCCGTCGGCGGGGGAGCCGGACGGAGTGCCGGAGGGGGCACCGGAGGGGACCGCCGCCCCGGCGCTCACCGGACCTCTCCCCGGACGAGGTCCGCGACCCCGCCGATGTGCCGCCGGACGATCAGCGCGGCCCGCTCGGCGTCCCCGGCGCGCAGCGCTCCGAGGATCTCCTCGTGCTCGGCGAGGGCGCGGGCGATCCGGTCGGGGCGCGCGTGCATCATGGCGACGCCCATCCGCAACTGCCGGTCGCGCAACTGCTCGTAGAGCCGGGACAGGATCTCGTTGCCGCCGCTGCGGACGATCTCCAGATGGAAGCGGCGGTCGCTGACGGCCGCGTCCGCGTACCGTCCGGCCGCCGCGTGCTCCCGCTGCTCGGCGAGCAGCCCGGCGAGCCGCTCCAGCAGCGCGGGCGGAGCGGGCACGGCCTTGCGGACGGCGTGCTCCTCCACCAGCAGCCGGGTCTCGACGACGTCCGCGATCTCCCGCGCGGAGACGGGCAGCACGAGGGCCCCCTTCTTCGGGTAGAGCCGGATGAGCTCCTCCGCCTCCAGCCGCAGCAGGGCCTCCCGCACCGGGGTCCGGGAGACGCCGACCGCCTCGGCCAGCTCCCCCTCGGTGAGCAGGGTGCCGCCCTCGTAACGGCGGTCCAGGACAGCCTGCTTGACGTGCTGGTAGACGCGGTCGGCGGCGGGCGGGCGCCGGACGGGGGGCCCGGCCGCCGGAGCCGCCCCCGGGACGGCCCCCGGGACGGCCTCCGGAGCGGGCGCGGAAGCGGGAGCCGGGACGGACCCGGCGGCGGACGCGGTGGCGGGCACGGCGGACGCGGTGGCGGGCACGGTCGGGGCGACGGAGACGGGCATGCGCACAGGTTAGATACAACACGTACGCATGGGGAGGGGCGTCCGGATCGCGGACCCGCGCGGACCCGCGCGGCAAGGGCGCGACAGGGGGCGCGCGGCCCGGCGGGGGCGCCGTACGGGGGCGCTGTACGAGGCGTGTGGGAAGCCAGTGATAGTGGTGCATGAGGTGGTGTGTGGCGACAAAGCACCCCCTGAAAGATTTTCCGTGGGACACAGTGATTTCTTTGTCTTTTGCGCGCATCCCCAGGAGGCTCCCGACAGTCTCCATAAAGGCGGCGTACCACGCCGCCACGCACGCATGCCGATCCCAGGGGCGTTTGGAGCATTCACGTTGATTACAGGCATCAAGGGCATCCGGCGCGCTTCGGCCGTGACGGTGAGCCTCACGGCCGGAGCGGTGCTGGCGGGCGGCGTGACCGCCGGCCAGGCGGTGGCGGCGACCCCCACGCCGCCGTCCGTCAACGCCAAGGGCGGTTTCGTCATGGACCACGCGACGGGACGGACCCTCTACGGCAAGACCGCCGACACGAAGCGCAACACCGGGTCCACCACCAAGATCATGACCGCCAAGGTGGTCCTGGGCCAGCGGAACCTGAACCTGGACTCCAAGGTCACGGTCCAGAAGGCGTACAGCGACTACATCGTGTCCCGCAACGCGTCCTCCGCGCGGCTGATCGTCGGGGACAAGGTCACCGTCCGCCAGCTGCTGTACGGGCTGATGCTGCCGTCCGGCTGCGACGCCGCGTACGCGCTGGCCGACAAGTTCGGCACCGGGTCCACCCGGGCCGCCCGGGTGAAGTCGTTCATCGGCAAGATGAACGCCGAGGCCCGCAGGCTGGGGATGACCAACACCAAGTTCGACTCGTTCGACGGCATCGGCAACGGCAACAACTACTCCACGCCGCGCGATCTGACCAAGCTGGCGAGCAGCGCGATGAAGAACTCCACCTTCCGCACCATCGTGAAGACCAAGTCCACCAAGCGGAAGGTCACCACCCGCAACGGCGGTTACCGGTACATGTCGTGGACCAACACCAACAAGCTGCTGGGCACCTACCGGGGCGCGGTAGGCGTCAAGACCGGCTCCGGCCCGGAGGCCAAGTACTGCCTGGTGTTCGCCGCGACCCGGAACGGCAGGACCGTGGTCGGAACGGTCCTGACCGCCACCTCGGACGCCAACCGCACGGCGGACGCCAAGAAGCTGATGGACTACGCGTTCCGCCGGTGAGCGGAAGGGTCCGAGAACCGAAGGACCGCACGGGAACGGGCCCGTCCCGGCGCACCGGATCCGCTCCGGCGCGCGGGACGGGCCCGTTCCGCGTCCCGGGCCGGGAATCCTCCCGGCCCGGCGGTCCCCTCAGGACCAGACGATGAGGCGCTTGGGGTCCTCCAGCACCGCCGCGGTGTCGGCCAGCACCCGGGAGCCCAGCTCCCCGTCGACCAGCCGGTGGTCGAAGGAGAGCGCGAGCGTGGTGACCTGACGGGGCTTCACCTTGCCCTTGTGGACCCACGGCTGGAGCTTGATCGCGCCGACCGCGAGGATCGCGGACTCCCCCGGGTTGAGGATCGGGGTGCCGGTGTCCACTCCGAAGACGCCCACGTTGGTGATGGTCACCGTGCCGTCCCGCATCGCCTCGGGGGACGTCCGGCCCTCCCGGGCCGTGGTCACCAGCTCCGCCAGCGCCTCGGCGAGCTGGGGCAGCGTCTTGTCGTGCGCGTCCTTGACGTTCGGGACGAGCAGGCCCCGGGGGGTCGCCGCGGCGATGCCCAGGTTCACGTAGTGCTTGAGGACGATCTCCTGGTTCTCCTCGTCCCAGGAGGCGTTGATCCCCGGGTTGCGCTTGATCGCGACGAGCAGCGCGCGGGCGACCAGCAGCAGCGGGTTCACCCGCAGCCCGGCGAGCCCGTAGCGGTCGGCGTCCCGCTTCAGCTCGTCCACCAGCTTCATCGTCCGCGTCACGTCGACGGTGATGAACTCGGTGACGTGCGGGGCGGTGAACGCCGAGGCCACCATGGCCCGCGCGGTCGCCTTGCGGACGCCCTTCACCGGCACCCGGGTCTCCCGCCCGACGGCGACCGGGGCCGGGACGGCGCTCTCCGCCGTCTCCACCGTCTCCACCGCTTCCGCCGTCTCCACGACCGCCGGGGCGGCCGGGGCGTCGACCGGGGCGGCCGCCGCGTGGACGTCCTCCCGGGTGACGATCCCGCCGGGTCCGGTGGGCGTCACGGCGGCCAGGTCCACCCCCAGGTCCTTGGCCAGCTTGCGGACCGGCGGCTTGGCCAACGGCCGCGAACCGTTCGCCACGGGGGCCGCCGTCACGGCGGGGGGCGCGGAAGCGGGGGGCGCGGGCGCCACGGGCGCGGGCGCCACGGGCGCGGGCGCAGGCGTCGGGGGCGCGGAAGCCGCAGCCGCAGCCGCAGCCGCGTTCGCGGACGCCCCAGCCGACGAGGCCGGTGCCGATACCGATGCCGGGGCCGACGCCGATGCCGGTACCGACGGCCCGGAAGGCGCGTTGGACGCGGAGGGCGCGGCCTTGCGGGGACGGCGCCTGGTGGAGCCCTCCGCCACGCCGTACCCCACCAGGACCGGCTGCCGCCCACGCGGCGCCTCGTCCCCGTCGCCGCCGTCCGCCCCGGTGACCGGAGCCCCGACGGCCGGACCGGCGTCACCGGACGCGGACCCGGACGCAGGCGCGGACCCGGCCCCGGCCCCGGACCCGGAAGCGGAAGCGGACGCACCCGCACCCGCACCGCCGGTGTCCACCGTGATGATCACCGCGCCGACGTCCACGGTCGTTCCCGCCGGGAAGCGCAGCTCCGCCACCACCCCGTCGTAGGGGATCGGCAGTTCGACCGCCGCCTTGGCGGTCTCCACCTCGCACACCACCTGGCCGTCGGTGACGGTGTCACCGGGCTGGACGTACCAGGTGAGGATCTCGGCCTCGGTGAGGCCCTCGCCCACGTCGGGCATCCTGAACTCGCCCACCGAACCCACGGGCACCTGTGTCATGGTCGTCATCTCCTCCTCTCCCCTCTAGTACGCCAGCGAGCGGTCGACGGCGTCGAGCACCCGGTCCAGACCCGGCAGGTACTCCTCCTCCAGCCGGGCGGGCGGATACGGCGCGTGGTAGCCGCCGACCCGCAGGACGGGGGCCTCCAGGTGGTAGAAGCAGCGTTCGGTGATCCGGGCGGCGATCTCTGCGCCCGCGCCGAAGAACACCGGCGCCTCGTGGACGACGACCAGCCGCCGGGTCCGCTCCACCGACCGCTGGACCGCGTCGAAGTCGAGCGGGGAGACCGACCGCAGGTCCAGGACCTCCAGCGAGCGGCCCTCCTCCGCGGCGACCGCCGCCGCCTCCAGACAGACCTTCACCATCGGCCCGTAGGCCGCCAGCGTCAGATCGGTGCCCTCGCGGACGGTCTCCGCCTTGTGCAGCGGGCCGGGGATCGCCTCGGTGTCGACCTCGCCCTTGTCCCAGTACCGCCGCTTGGGCTCGAAGAAGATCACCGGATCGTCGCTCTGGATCGCCTGCTGGAGCATCCAGTACGCGTCGGAGGAGTTCGAGGGGGAGACCACCTTCAACCCCGCGACGTGCGCGAACAGCGCCTCCGGGGACTCCGAGTGGTGCTCCACCGCGCCGATGCCGCCCCCGTAGGGGATGCGGACCACGACCGGGAGCTTGATGGTGCCCAGGGCGCGCGCGTGCATCTTCGCCAGCTGGGTGACGATCTGGTCGTAGGCCGGGAAGACGAACCCGTCGAACTGGATCTCCACCACCGGCCGGTAGCCGCGCAGCGCCAGCCCGATGGCGGTGCCGACGATGCCGGACTCGGCGAGCGGGGTGTCGATCACCCGCTCCTCGCCGAAGTCCTTCTGGAGGCCGTCGGTGACCCGGAAGACGCCGCCCAGCTTGCCGACGTCCTCCCCCATCACCAGGACCTTCGGGTCGTCGTCGAGGGCCCGGCGCAGGGACTCGTTGATCGCCTTGGCGATCGGCAGCTTCGTCACGGTCATGACCGGTCGTCCTCTCCGTCCGCGAACGACGCCTGGTAGGCGGCGAACTGGGCCCGCTCCTCGTCCACGAGCGCGTGACCGTCGGCGTACACGTTGTCGAAGAGGGCCAGCGGCTCCGGATCGGGCATCGCCCGCACCACCTCGCGCACCCGCTTGCCCAACGTCTCGCTCTCCTCGTCCAGTTCCGCGAAGAACGTCCCGTCCGCGTGGCCGCCCGCCTCCAGATGGGCGCGCAGCCGGGCGATCGGGTCCTTCGCCTCCCAGGCGAGCCGCTCGTCGTCGGGGCGGTAGCGGCTGGGGTCGTCGGAGGTGGTGTGGGCGCCCATCCGGTAGGTGAACGCCTCCACCAGGGTGGGGCCCTCGCCCCGGCGGGCCCGGTCCAGGGCCCAGCGGGTGACGGCGAGGCAGGCCAGCACGTCGTTGCCGTCGACCCGGACGCCGGGGAAGCCGTACCCCTGGGCGCGCTGGTACAGCGGGACGCGGGTCTGCCGCTCGGTGGGCTCGGAGATCGCCCACTGGTTGTTCTGGCAGAAGAAGACGACCGGCGCGTTGTAGACGGCGGCGAAGGTGAACGACTCGGCCACGTCGCCCTGGCTGGAGGCGCCGTCACCGAAGTAGGCGACCACCGCCGAGTCCGCGCCGTCCTTGGCGACGCCCATGGCGTACCCGGTGGCGTGCAGGGTCTGCGAGCCGATGACGATGGTGTAGAGGTGGAAGTTGTTGGTGGTGGGGTCCCAGCCGCCGTTGTTGATGCCCCGGAACATGCCCAGCAGCAGCGTCGGGTCCACCCCGCGGGTCCAGGCGACGCCGTGCTCGCGGTAGGTGGGGAAGACGTAGTCGTCGGAACGGGTGGCCCGGCCGGAGCCGATCTGCGCGGCCTCCTGGCCCAGCAGCGAGGCCCACAGGCCCAGTTCGCCCTGGCGCTGGAGGGACGTGGCCTCGGCGTCGAAGCGGCGGGTGAGGACCATGTCGCGGTACAGCCCGCGCAGCTCCTCGGGGGTGACGTCCTCGACGAACGCGGCGTACTCGGCGAGCGCCTTCGTGGGCTTGACCCGCTTGCCCTCGGGGGTCAGAAGCTGGACGGGGTCGGGTACCGCGCCCGGTGTCCTCTTCGCGGCGGCGCGCTTGCGCGGCCCCCGCGAGGCAGTGCTCTCCACGGTCACGTGCTGCTCCTCCGTCGGTCCGGCCGCCCGGGTTCGCCGGGAGGGCCAGTGCGGTCGCCCGTCTCCGGGGCCGCGCACGGGGTGGGTGCGCTTCGTCCGGGAACAGGCGTGACAGGTGCCCCGGCGAGCGACCTGCACTTAGCACGTTACCCAGTGTCGCGCCTCGCCGCGAAACCCTTCTGACCTGCAATTTTCCTTGGATTTCCAAGTAAATCGCGCCGTTCGGGAAGTCTCGCTGGTCAGGGCGCCGCGCCGGGTGCGCAGGAGAGCCGGGACAGCCGAACGGTAACCCGGGGGCCCGGAGCGGGGGAAGAGATCGTGTGTGAGACTGGGCCCGTGCGAGAAGAGGGAAAAATTAGGGTATTCCTTCTGGACGACCACGAGGTGGTCCGGCGCGGCGTCCACGAGATGCTGTCCGTCGAGGACGACATCGTGGTGGTCGGGGAGGCGGGCACGGCGGCCGAGGCCCTGGCGCGCGTTCCGGCGGCGCGGCCCGACGTGGCGGTCCTCGACGTCCGGCTGCCGGACGGCAGCGGGGTCGAGGTGTGCCGGGAGATCAGATCCCGGGACGACTCCGTGCAGTGCCTGATGCTGACGTCCTTCGCCGACGACGAGGCCCTCTTCGACGCGATCATGGCCGGGGCCTCGGGATACGTCCTCAAGGCCATCCGGGGCAACGAGCTGCTGACCGCCGTGCGGGACGTGGCCGCCGGGAAGTCCCTGCTGGACCCGGTCGCCACCGCGCGGGTGCTGGAGCGGCTGCGGGACGGCGGCTCACGCCCCGGTTCCCGCCCCCGGGACGCCGACGAGGAGAAGCTGGCCTCGCTGACCGACCAGGAGCGCAGGATCCTCGACCTGATCGGCGAGGGGCTCACCAACCGGGTGATCGGCGAGCGGCTGCACCTGGCCGAGAAGACCATCAAGAACTACGTCTCCAGCCTGCTGTCCAAGCTGGGCATGGAGCGCCGTTCCCAGGCCGCCGCCTATGTGGCCCGGCTCGACGCCCGGCGCGGCTGAACCACCCGTTCGGGTCGTCCCGCACCGCGCGCCGCGGTTCACCCGTCCCCGTTCCGGGCGATTCGGGACCTTGGTCCCGGATCCCGGGGGGCCGGTTTCCCTGGCGCTCGGCGCGGGCATCGCCGACATTGATCCCATGCCCATGTCCCCGCCGCCGGCCGGCCGACAGGACCGCCCTCAGGACGAGCGGCGGGCCCTCGCCCTGCTCGCGGGCGCCGACCACGGCCGGGTCGCCACCAGCATGCGCGCCCTGCCGTTCCTCGCGGCGGCCCGCCACGTCCTGACCGGGGACCGGCTGCTGCTGCGGATGCACCGCGGCTACGGGTACCACCAGGCGTGCGTCGGCAGCGTGGTCGCCTACGGCGCGGACAACCTCGGGCGCCGCGCCCCGGGCGCCACCGAGTGGTCCGTCCAGCTCGTCGGGATGTGCGACGCGGCCGTACCGACCCCGGCGGAGCTGCTGCTCTTCGGCCCGCCGCCGCACGGGGTGGACGGCGAGCCGTACGACCCGGTGTACCTGCGGATAGAGCCGCAGTTCATCACCCTGCACGAGTCGGACCCGGGGGGTCCGGCCGTCTGAGACCGGACCCCCCGGAGTCCGTGGACGGTGCCCCACGGGTCCGTGGACGGTGCCCCCCCGGGTCCATGGACGGTGACCCTCCGGGTCCGGGTGGCTGATGTGCGCGGGGCCCTCGGGGCACGAGCGCGGCGGCCCGTCGGACGGGCCGGACGCGGCGGACGGCAGGCGGGCCCGGACGCGGGCGGACGGCAGGGCCGAGTCAGGCCGGGGGCGGCGGACGGCGCGGAGTCAGGCGGGCGGGCGCGGCGGACGGCGTGGGGTCAGGCGGGCGGGCGCGGGACGCGTGCGCGGAGCGGATACCGTACGCGTCCCGGCGCGGGTCAGGCGGTGGTGCCGCCCTCGCCGCCCGTGGTCCCGCTGGTGCTCCCGGTGCCGCTCGTCCCGGTGCCGCCGCCGGCGCCCCCGGCGTCCGCGCCGCCCGTGGTGGTGGCGCCCCCGGCGTCCGCGCCCCCGGTGGTCTCGCCGCCGGTCGTCTCGCCGCCCGTGGTCTCGCCGCCGGTCGTCTCGCCCCCGGTGGTCTCGCCGCCCGTGGTCTCGCCACCGGTCGTCTCGCCCCCGGTGGTCTCCCCACCGGTGTCGCCGCCGCCCGAGTCGGTGCCGCCGCCGGTGGTGGTGCCACCGGTCGTGGGCGGCTTGCTCGGGGGTTGCGAGGTGTTCTTGGTGGGCGGCTGCTGGGTCTGCTGACCACTGCTGCCACCCGGCTGCTGACCGCCGGGCGGGTTGTAGGTGCCGCCCCCGCCGCTGGTGGTCCCGCCGGTGACGGTGGACTGCCACTCCGTGGACTTGCTGGGAGTGGTGTCCTCCTCCTTCTTCTCCGGCTTCTTCTCGGGCTTCTTGGACTCGGTCGCCGGGGGCTTCTCGTTCTTCGGGGTCTCGTTGTCGCCGCCCATGCCCTTGACGGCGAACGCGACGCCCGCGATCACGGCGACCACCGCCAGCGCCGCCACCAGCCACAGCCGGTTGCGACGGCCGCCGCCGGAACCGCCCTGGTCGTCGTAGCCCTGCTCGTAGGAGTAGCCGTTGTACCCGCCGTAGCCGTCGTCGCCGATCGGCCGGACCATGGTCTGCGGGATCTGCGCGGTGCCCGCGTCGGGGTGCGGCAGCGCCGCCGCCCCCGGAATGCCCATCGCGGGGGTGTGCCCGCCGTCGTGGCTGGTCACCGGCCCGGTGTTCCAGGTGCCGGTGTGGCTGCCCTGCTCGTACAGCATCTGGATGCCGTACTGGATCAGCCCGCGCATCTCCTCGGCGGTCTGGAACCGGTCGTCGGGGTCCTTGGCGAGGGCCCGCATGACCAGGCCGTCCAGCTCCGGCGGCACCCCGTCGGAGACCTCGGACGGGGGCACCGGCACGTCCTGGACGTGCTGGTAGACCACCGACAGCGGGGTCTCGCCGGTGAACGGCGGGCGCAGCGCCAGCAGTTCGTAGAGCAGACAGCCCGTGGCGTACAGGTCGGAGCGGTGGTCGACGGCCTTGCCGAGGGCCTGCTCGGGGGAGAGGTACTGCGGGGTGCCCATGACCATGCCGGTCTGGGTCATGGTCGACTGCGCGCCGTGCAGGGCGCGCGCGATGCCGAAGTCCATGACCTTCACGGCGCCGTTGTGCGTGATGATCACGTTGGCGGGCTTGATGTCGCGGTGCACGATGCCGTGCTGGTGCGAGTAGGCGAGCGCCTCCAGCACCCCGGACACGATGATCAGCGCCTGCTCGGGGCCCGGGGCCTCGGCGTTGATCAGCAGATCGCGGATGGTGCGGCCCTCGACGATCTCCATGACGATGTAGGGGACCGTCTGACGGCCCACCTGGTCCTCGCCGGAGTCGTACACGGCGACCACGGAGTGGTGGTTGAGCCCGGCGACCGACTGCGCCTCGCGGGTGAACCGCGCCTTGGACACCGGGTCCTCGGCGAGGTCGGCGCGCAGCAGCTTCACGGCGACCGTCCGGCCCAGGCGGATGTCCTCCGCCGCGAAGACCTCGGCCATGCCGCCCCGGCCCAGGCGGTGGGTCAGCCGGTACCGGCCGTCCCCGACCAGACCGCCGTTGCCCCAGTTCTCCGGGGCGTCGCCTCCGCCGCCGCCGGATGACTCGGATTCGGACGGGCCCTGGCCGTGTTGCGTCTGTGCCATCGGTCCTCGCCGTCGTTTCTGCCCGCGTGCGCGCGGTCGTTGTCACGGGTATCCGCCGAACCACGCTACAGCCTCCGCCGACCGCGACGGCCCGAGATGGACCGGCCATCAAACCCGTAACGAGGTGTTCTGGGCAAATCCCTCGCGGCTTCGGAGGCACTCGGTAACGCTCACGCGACGCTTCGTTCGCGTACGGTCACGGAACGGGCATCGAACTTGACGTGTCACTGCCCTCCGGCAGACTTGGCCGGGAATCGCACCATCGATACACCGAGCGCGGGAGCCGGGCCGGCCAGGCCGTGGCGGGCCGGGCCGACGGGGGACGCAGACCATGAGCCAGGACGGCGCACAGGCCCGCTACGCAGGGCGTTCGGTCGGCGGCGGACGGTACCAGCTGCGGGACCTCCTCGGCGAGGGCGGCATGGCCTCGGTCCATCTGGCGTACGACTCGGTGCTGGACCGCCAGGTGGCGGTGAAGACGCTGCACACCGAACTCGGCCGGGAGCCCGCGTTCCGCGAGCGGTTCCGGCGCGAGGCGCAGTCGGTGGCGAAGCTCACCCACACCAACATCGTGTCGGTCTTCGACACCGGTGAGGACGAGCTGAACGGCGGCACCACCCCGTACATCGTCATGGAGTACGTCGAGGGGAAGCCGCTCGGCTCGGTGCTGGAGTCGGACGTCCGCCAGTACGGCGCGATGCCCACCGACCAGGCCCTGAAGATCACGGCGGATGTGCTGGCGGCGCTGGAGATCAGCCACGAGATGGGGCTGGTCCACCGGGACATCAAGCCGGGCAACGTCATGATGACCCGGCGCGGCGTGGTCAAGGTGATGGACTTCGGCATCGCCCGGGCCATGCAGTCCGGGGTCACCTCGATGACCCAGACCGGCATGGTCGTCGGCACCCCGCAGTACCTCTCCCCCGAGCAGGCCCTCGGCCGGGCCGTCGACGCCCGCTCCGACCTGTACTCCGTCGGCATCATGCTCTTCCAACTGGTCACCGGACGGCTGCCGTTCGAGGCCGAGACGGCGCTGGCCATCGCCTACGCGCACGTCCAGGAGGAGGCCGTCGCCCCCTCCGCCATCAACCGCTCGGTGCCCCCCGCGGTGGACGCCCTGGTGGCCCGGGCGCTGCGGAAGAACCCCAACGAGCGCTTCCCCAGCGCCGAGTCGATGCGCGAGGAGTGCCTGCGGGTCGCCCAGTCCCTCCGGGCGGTCGCGCCCAGCATCGTGCCGGGCGCGCCCACCGCGAGCGGCGCGGGCGTCGGCTCCGCCGTCTTCCCGCCCGTGGACCACGGCACCACGGCCCCGCCGCCCGGCCCCGTCCACACCCCGTACACCCCGGGCCCCGGCCCCTACGGTCCGCCCACCCCGTCCCCGGTCCCGACGCCCGCCCCCGCCACCGGCCCGGGCTACGGCTATCCGCCGCAGCAGGGCTATCGGACCCCGGCGCCCGGCCAGCCCGTCGGCTACCAGGCGCAGCCCACCTACGCCATGGCCCCGCAGCACCAGACCCCCGCGCCCGCCCGCCGCAAGGGCAGGCGGATCGGGGCGGGCGTGATCGTCGCCGCCGCGATCACCGGGGCGCTGGTCTGGGGACTGGACTCCGCCTTCGACGGCAACGACGAACCGGAGGAGAAGCCCGAGCGGACGCCGGCCGCCGCCGCCACCAACGGCGCCAACGGCTTCCGGGGGCCGGACACCACGAAGACCATCGACAAGACCGAGTGCACCGAGCCCGAGACCTCGTACAGCGACGAGAGCATGGTCCAGATGCCGGACTTCACCTACCGGAACTGGACGTCGGTGCTCGACTGTCTGCAGGCGGCGGGGTGGAACTACGACAAGCGTGCCATCGACGAGAACACCTTCGGCAAGGACGCCGTCATACGGCAGTCGCCTGCGGCGGGAACCGATTTCGACCCGGAGAAGCCTCCGACGGTCCAGTTCGACATCTCCACCGGTAATCCGTCCTGACGTGTTCGGGGTGAGGTTCCGGGCGCCTCACCCCGAACACGAGGTTCCTAGGTGTAGGGATTGCTCTTGGGGAAGGTGCTGCAACTGTCGACGAACGTGCTGCCGTTGAACCGGGCCGCCTGGATCTCGACACCCGTGATCCCGTCCGGCCAACGCGCCGAGGTGTCCCAGATGTCGTAGCCGCCGCTGGTCGTGCCCGAGGCCGTGTAGTGGTTCCACTTCCACTTGACCTCGCGATAGCGCGAGTCGTACGTGATCAGCCGTATCGCGGGGTGGTAGCCGTCAGCCTTGGTGTCGTCCACCTTGAGCCTCAGCGGATCGATCTGCGATCCGGAGACGAAGAAGCCGGTGTACGAACCCCTGACTCCGGTACGTGAGCAGGAGTCCGTGACCATGGACGACGCAGCCGCCGGGGAGGCCCCGAGCGGTACGGAGAGGCACGCCAGGACTCCGACGGAGATGAGCGACGACTTGGGGAACCGCATATGAATCCTCTTGCCTGGGAGACATGGATGCGGTGATCTTTTCACTACTCGTTGGCATGTATCGAACATGCAGGGCTCTGATGGCCCACACCACAGGACCGTGGGGTAGGCCACCAGAGGCAACAGGCTCCTACAGGTACGGGCCGCCCGTGCGGCCGCCGGGGTGGAGGTGGTCCTCGTCGCCGCCGACCCCGGGCGGCAGGGCGCGCCGCATCTGCTCCAGCTGGGCGCGGGCCGCCATCTGCTGGGCGAACAGGGTGGTCTGGATGCCGTGGAAGAGGCCCTCCAGCCAGCCGACCAGCTGCGCCTGGGCGATCCGCAGCTCCGCGTCGCTCGGCGTCGCGTCGTCCGTGAAGGGCAGCGACAGCCGCTCCAGCTCGTCCACCAGCTCCGGGGCCAGCCCGTCCTCCAGCTCCTTCACCGAGCTGGCGTGGATCTCCTTGAGCCGCTGACGGCTCGCCTCGTCGAGGGGGGCCGCCCGCACCTCTTCGAGCAGCTGCTTGATCATGCTGCCGATGCGCATGACCTTGGCGGGCTGCTCCACCATCTCCGTCACCGGGACCTCGCGGAGGTCGTCGTCACCGCCGCCCCCGCCGCCGAGAGCCATCCCGTCCTGGCCCACGACCAGCACCTGCGGGCTCTCCTGCGACCGTTCGTTCCTCGGCATCTCCATGCGGTCATTGTCGCGCACCCGGACGCCCGGCGGGGCGGTGCCCCCGAACGGCGGGGGGCCGTCCCGTCCGGCCGGACGGGGCGGGGGCGCGGGCGGAGCGCGGGGCGCGGGGCGCGGGGCGCGGGGCGCGGGGCCGCGGGGCGCGGGGCCGCGGGCGGGGAAGGCGGCGGGGTGGGGCCGGGACGGGCGGCCGAGGGCAGGGCGGGGCAGGGGTGGGACGGCCGCCGTCCACCGCCGTCGTCGTCACCGGTCGCTGACCACGTCCGTCGGTCACGGCTAGGGGGACAGGCCCGTCGGTCACGGCCGTCGCTCAAGGCGGGGGGCCAAGCCCCGTCGGTCACGGCTGGCGCAGGCGCCAGCCCAGGTAGCCGAGGCCCAGGCCCATCAGCAGCAGACCGCCGCCGAGGGTCACCACCTGGGAGGCCGGTTCCCCTCGGGTCAGGGACTGGTTCGGCGGCTCGTTGTCCACGGCCGGGTCGGCCCCGGTCCCGTCGCCGTCCCCGCCGTCCCCGTCCCCGCCGCTCCCGGCTTCGAGGTCGCCGTACGGGTGCGGGTACGGGTCCGGCTCGGCGCGGGTACCGGTTCCGGGGTCCGTCCCCGGGGGCCGGGAGCGGTCCGGCCGGGGGGCGGTCGCGGTGCCGGGGGGCGTGCGGGGGTCAGGGGTACGGGCCGGGGCGGAGGTGCTGGTCAACGGGGGCTCGGACTCGGGGCGGCCGGGGTGCGGGCGGCCCGCTCCCGGACGGCTCCCGGCGCGGGACTCCTCCGGCGCGGGGACTCCGGTGCGGACCGGGGCGCCCGCCGCCGGGGACGTCAGCACGGTGATGTGGGGACGGGCGGGACGGGACGGACGGGTGGGGCGCGTGGCGCCCGGGGGACGGGTCCCCGGGGTGCGGGTGGGACGGGCGCCGGGGGGACGGGTCGGCTGTCCGTACGCCGTTGCGGCGGGCCGCCCGGGCGTCTGCGGGGAGGTGCGCGCGGGGGCGGGCGGGGGGTCGGCGGAGCGGACCGGGCCGGGGTCGGCCGGTCCCAGCAGCAGTGCCGTCAGGACGATCCCCGTCCCGGTCCCGCCGAACGCACCCAGCCACGCAGCCACAGCGACCGCCCTCCGACAGAGCCATTCCCGGACCCACCCTCACACCCGCCGCCGCCCCCGGCACCCCGGAGGACGCCGTCCGGGTGCGGCGGCCCGGGGTCCGGTCTGGACCGCCGGGGTTCAGACGGTGAGCAGGACCTTGCCGACGTTGTCGCCGTCCTCCAGTACCCGATGGGCCCCGGCCGCGTCCCGCATCGGCACCGCGCGGTCCACGACGGGCCGGACGCGCCCGGCGGCGACCAGCGGCCAGACGTGCTCGCGGACCTCGGCGACGATGGCGGCCTTCTCCGGCCCCGGGCGCCCCCGCAGCGAGGTCCCGGCGACCGTGGCCCGCTTGGCCAGCAGCGCCGCGATGTCCAGTTCGGCCCGGGTGCCGCCCTGCATCCCGATGATGACGAGCCGTCCGTTGACGGCCAGCGCCCGGACGTTGCGGTCCAGGTACTTCGCCCCGACGATGTCGAGCACCACGTCGGCGCCCGCGCCCCCGGTCGCCTCCCGGACCTCCGCCACGAAGTCCTGGCGGTGGTAGTCGATCAGGACGTCCGCGCCCAGCTCCGCGCAGCGGCGCAGCTTCTCCGGGCCGCCCGCCGTCACCGCGACCCGGGCCCCGACCGCCTTGGCGAGCTGGACGGCGAGGGTGCCGATGCCGCTGCCGCCGCCGTGCACCAGTACGGTCTCGGCGGGCCGCAGCCGGGCGACCATGAAGAGGTTCGACCAGACGGTGCAGGCCACCTCGGGCAGGGCGGCGGCCTCCACCAGCGAGACGTTCCCGGGCCTCGGCAACAACTGCCCGACCGGGACGGCGACCCGTTCCGCGTAGCCGCCGCCGGACAGCAGCGCGCACACCTCGTCCCCGACGGCCCAGCCCGTGACCCCGGGGCCCAGCGCGGCGATCCGGCCGGAGCACTCCAGGCCGGGGTACGGGGAGGCGCCGGGCGGCGGGGCGTACAGGCCCCGGCGCTGGAGCAGATCGGCCCGGTTGACGGCGCTGGCGACCACCTCGACGAGGACCTCGCCCTCCCCGGCGACCGGGTCCGGCGCCTCCGTCCAGCGGAGGACTTCCGGCCCGCCCGGGGCCGTGATCGTGATTGCCTTCATGACGCCACGCTACCCAGCGGAACGTCCCGGCGACCGGCGCCGGGACGGATTCCCGTGCGGGGACGGATTCCGGCGCTGGAACGGGTTCCCGTGCCCGTACGGGTCCGGGCGCCCGGGCGGGTCGCGGGGAAGGCGGCGACTCCGGGGAAGGGACGGCTTCCGGGCAGCCGCCTGCCGTGGATCGTCCGGGGGCCGACGTCCACCCCGTAGGTGGCGAGCAGCAGCGCGCGGCGCCGTTCGGCGGTGACGCGTTCGTAGGTCCCGGCCCGTTCCTCGTGGGCCCGGAGGTAGGGCCGGACGAGCTGAGCGTCCTCACCCCGCAGGGGCAGCACATCGGTGCTGTAGGGACTCCGGTGCGCCGCCGTACGGGACGGATCACCCGCCAGAGGGGTGAAGGGAGGCGCCGGGTTGACGGCCCGGTGACGACCCGTTCCGGGCAGAAGCACGGAGAGCACCGCGCAGAGGAACCGGAAGAGAAGCGGAGAACGCTGCGTGCGATGGCGCGCCGGAACGGCACGCGCGGTAGAGTTGCGCATGGCGACTGGTTTTCCTTAGACCTACGGTCGTCCGGCCCCGGGAGTGTTGGTAGCACTCGCCGGGGCGAATTTTTGATTATGGCGGAACGGACCGTAGCACGCCCGGAGTTGGCGTGTTATTCGAACTTCAGTGCCGCTGACCAGGGATTCCCAGAAGCGCCCGGACATTGCCGTTACCCCTCCGGGAATCCTCCTCCCCGATCTGCGCCACCGACTGTCGGCACAGTGCGTTCACATACGCCTCGACGGCCTTCGGATCAGCCGCCCGCCAGACCGGGAAACCGTCGAGCCAGGCGAGGGCGGCGGCGGGTTCATGGTCGAACGCCATGAGCCAGACGGCGGTGTTCGCCGCGTCGATCCACTCCGGACCCAGCGCGGGCATGGCCCAGTCGATGACATGGGCCACACCGTCGTCACTGATCAGGATGTTGTGAGGGTTGATATCGGTGTGCAACAGGGTGTTCCCGTAAAGGAGTTCTGCCTCCCCGGGCTCCAGGAACCCCTCGAAGCGGTCCGCGATACGAGGAATCCCTTGCCGGACCAGGGACACGGCAAGGCTCTCCGGGCTCTCCACTGACCTGCCCATCCGGGCCACGGCCCGCTGGATGGCGGCGAGGTCACGGGTTCCCGGGCCGAGGTCGGCGTACCGCCCGTCGACGTAGTCGAAGGCCAGCAAGCACCAGCCCGCCGCCCGCACCTGGTGGCGGAGTCGCGGGGAACACCCCGCGCCCGTTCCGTGGACGACGACCTCGGTGCGCAGTCCCGACATCCCCTCGTCGTCCGACGTCCGCACCCCCTTGAGGAAGAGCCGCCCGGACCGGGCCGTCCGCGCGTCCAGGGCCACGGTGCAATTGAATCCATGGGGGATGGAGGCAGACGCCTCAACCACCCCGGTTTCCCTTTCGACCGCGTCCCGCAGTTCCAGCGGAAGCTCTTCCCAGTGGATCCGGTCAAGTTCAATCATGAGCCCTCGAATTCTTTGGACACTCGTACGAGTACCGGGCCACTCCCCTCTCGGGGAGGTTCACCCTGAACGCTCATATCGTTACTCCGAGTGCCCTACGATCGCCAGCGGTCGATGTCTCAGAAACCTGGACCGAGACACGGAGGAGGCCCAAGTTGGCTCAGAAACCGGCTACGTTGACGCCCGACCGCAGCGCTCGCCACCTGTTCGGCGCCAAGGTGCGGTGGTACCGCGAGGGGCGCGGATGGAGCCTTGACGCGCTAGCGACCCAGGTCACGGTCAGCAAGGCACATCTGGCCCGGATCGAGAAGGCCGAGCGCATGCCTCCGCCCGAGTTGCCCGCCTTTCTCGACCAACCGTTCGCTTCCAACGGCCTCTTCAGCGACCTGTACGCCCTGTGCAAGAAGGAAGCTCACCCGGATCAGTTCCGGCGGCGCATGGAGCTGGAAACGCTGGCCACGGTCGTCAAGGAGTACACGCCCCAGCTCATGCCCGGCCTGCTGCAAACCGAGGCGTATGCACGCGCCCTGTTCCGCACCTACGACCCGACCGCCTCAGAGGAGAAGGTCGACGAACTGTGGACGCTACGGCTGAGCCGTCAGGCACTCCTGGTGGGGAGCCCTCCGCCGCGATACTCGGTGATCCTGGATGAAGCCGTACTGCGGCGGCCGTACGGCGACCGGACGGTCATGCGCGACCAGTTGGGCAAGCTGTTGGACCTGTGCCTCACGCCGACCTCGTTTATCCAGGTGATCCCTTTCTCCCACGGCGGCCACGCTCTCGCGGGGGGCTCTTTCGCGCTCTGGACCCTTGACTCCGGGAAGCAAGTAGCCTGGGAAGAAAGCATGAGCACGGGAGCGCTGTTCGAAGAGAAGGACGAAGTGAGCATCAGGGCTCGTGCCTACGATCTGCTGAGCGCGTCCGCTTTGTCCCCCAAAGAGTCTGCGGCTTTCATCCGAGCCGCGATGGAGGAACTCCCCCATGAGCACCGCCCCTGACGCAGCCCGCGCTCACTGGGTCGCGTCAAGCCACAGCGGCAACGGAGGTGGCAACTGCGTCGAGTGGGCACCCGAGTACGCCTCCGCGACCGGTGTGGTTCCCGTGCGGGACTCCAAGGTGGCGGACGGACCGACGCTGACCGTCACCGCCGCCGCGTTCACCGCGTTCGTCCGGGGCGTCAAGCACACGGGGCTGTAGACAGACTGGCGACGTACGACGAAGCCCCGCTCCCTCGGACGGTTCGAGGGGGCGGGGCTTCGTCGTGTGTCAGGTACGGGCGAGGGCCCGGGTGGTGGGTCAGCCGCTTTGGTGGGTGCGGGTGTCCGAGGAGGCCGGGGGGCGGGGATTGCCCGCGCGGACGATGGTGATCAGCCGGTCCGTCAGCTGGAGTTCGCCGAGGGTGGGGTCGTCGTAGCCGAGGACGCGGTGGCCCCGGACGACGCTGACCACGAGGTCTTCGGTCTGCCGGGCGGTGAGTCCCACCTCGGCCTTTATGACGGGGCGTTCCACGATGTCGAGCCCGCTGCCCTGGTGGATCAGGTCCTCCATGACGCGGCCCGCGCTGGGGCTGAGCACCGAGAGGCCGAGCAGCCGCCCGGCGGCGCTGGCGCTGGTGATGACCGCGTCCGCGCCGGACTGCCGCAGCAGCGGCGCGTTCTCCTCCTCGCGGACCGCCGCCACGATCTTCGCGCCACGGTTCAGCTGCCGTGCGGTGAGCGTGACCAGCACCGCCGTGTCATCGCGCTGGGTGGCGATGATGATCTGCCGGGCCTTCTGCACCTCGGCGCGGAGCAGGACGTCGCTGCGGGTGGCGTCACCGATCACCCCGACGAACCCCTCGGCGGTCGCGGCCTCGATGACCTTGCTGCTGGGGTCCACGATCACCACGTGGTCCTTGCTCAGCCCCGTCGCGCAGACGGTCTGCACCGCCGAGCGCCCCTTGGTGCCGAAACCCACGACAACGGTGTGGTCACGCAAGTTGGACCTCCAGCGGCTGAGCCGCCACTCCTCCCTGGTGCGCTCGGTGAGCACCTCCAGGGTCGTACCGACGAGAATGATCAGGAACACCACCCGCAGCGGGGTGATGACGAAGATGTTGGTGAGCCGGGCCCCGTCGCTGACCGGGGTGATGTCGCCGTAACCGGTGGTCGAGAGCGTGACGGTGGCGTAGTAGAAGGCGTCCAGCAGATCGACCGAGTCATCGGAGTTGTCCCCGTACCCGGCACGGTCGAAGTAGACGATCAGCGCCGTGCCGACCAGCACCGCCAAGGCCAGCAGCAGGCGCTTGCCGACCTGGCGCAGCGGTCGTTCGACCACCCGTTTGGGCAACTTGATGCGCCCGGTGACCAGATGTTCGTCGGCCTGACGGGCAATCGCGTCATGGCCTGGAAGTTTCACGTGAAACACACCCCAAGTGCGGACATGGACCAGGGAAGATCGAGAATCTCCAGTTCCCCGCCCGCCACGGCCCCGCCCGGCGGTACGACCGCCAGACCGTCGGCCACGGCGATCCCCCGCAGCATCGCCGGACCGCTGTAGTGCAGCGGCACGGCCGTGTCGTCGCTCAGCGCCACGGGGACCAGCCGGGTGTCGCCGGGGTGCCCCGTCACCTCCTCCCGGACCCGGGCCGGGTACGGCTCCGGGGCGGTACGACCCGCGAGGGTGCGGATCAGAGGTTCGGCGAGGGTCAGCAGCCCGGAGACCGCGGCGAGCGGATTGCCGGGCAGACCGACGAGGAACTGGGTCCGGCGGGCGGTGGGGGCCACCAGCCGGGCGAGCAGCATCGGATGGCCGGGACGGACCCGCACGCCGTCCACGAGGAGTTCGGCCCCGAGGCGTTCGAGGGTGGTGTGCACATGGTCGACCGGACCGGCGGCGGTGCCCCCGGTGGTCACGATCAGATCGGCGGTGGCGGCGGCCACCGCCCCGTACAGCTCCTTGGCGTCGTCGCCGAGGTGCCGGACTGCGGTGACCTCCGCTCCCAGGGCGCGGAGCCAGGGCGGCAGCAGCGGGCCGAGCGCGTCCCGGATCAGTCCGTCGTGGGGAAGCCCCTCCCGTAGCAACTCGTCACCGAGGACGAGCACCTCGACGGTGGGGCGCGGCACCACGGTGAGGGTGTCGTACCCGGCGGCGGCGGCGAGACCGAGGGCGGCCGGGGTCACCAGGGTGCCGGACGGCAGCAGGGGGTCGCCCCGGCGGCACTCCTGGGCCCGGGCGCGGATGTCCTGCCCCTGGGAGACCGGGCGGTCCGGGTGGAGCTGGCCGTGGTGGTCGGCGCGGGCGCGCTCGGTGCGGACCACGGCGGTGGTGTCCGGGGGGACCCGCGCCCCGGTGGCGATCCGGACGGCCTCGCCGTCGGTGAGGGGGAGGGGGCCGGTGTCCCCGGCGAGGAGGCCGTCCTCCCGGAGGGTCCAGGGCGCCGGACCCGACACCGCCCAGCCGTCCATGGCCGAGGTGTCGAACGGCGGGAGGTCGGTGAGGGCGGTCAGGGGTTCGGCGAGGACCAGACCGGGTGCGGTGCGCAGCGGGACGGCGACCGGTGCGCTGGCGCGGCGGGCGGCGGTGCCCGCGGCCTCGGCGAGGCGCCGTGCGGCGGGCCAGGGGACGGCGTGGGGCGCGCGCGGGGCGGTCCGCTCGGCGTCCGTTCCGGTTCCGGGTCCGGTGCCGTCGTGGTGGGGTCCGGCGGGGCCGGGGGCCGTTCCGGACGGGGTGTGGTGGTCGGGGCCGGGGGGCCGGGCGCCGCCCGGTGCCTGGTGCTTGCCGCGCCGTCGGCCGGTGGCGGGCTGGGCGCCGGGGGCTCCCGGGCGGTCCGTCGGGCCGGAGTGGCCCGCGTGACCGGGGTGGCCGACGTGGCCGGGGCTTCCCGGTTCTCCGGGGTGGCCCGGATCGCGGGTGAGGGCCTCGTACAGGGCCAGGTGGTCGTCGGGTGGCGGGGTGCTCATGAGGCACCGGGGTGGTCGGCACGGGGGGCCTCGGGGGCGGGGTCCGGGACGGCCGCGCGGGCGGGGACCGGTTCGGGAGGTTCCTCCGCCCAGCGGACGGCCAGTCCGGCGGCGCGGCGGGCGGCGGCGGCCACCGCCGCGGGGTCGCCCCCGGCGCGGGCGGCCGCGAAGCCGACGAGGAACGTCGTCAAGGGGGCCGCGGGACGGGCCACCCCGTGGGCGGCGTCCCGGGCGAGATCGAGCAGCAGCGCGGTGTCGACGTCGAGTTCGATGCCCAACTCGTCCTTGACCGCGGTCATCCATTCGTCCAGCACCCGTCCATGCTCCCTGATCCGTGCCCGGGCCGAGGCGATGTCCTCCCAGGTGTCGCAGTCGAAGGAGGCGACGGGATCGGTGAGCGTGGTCACGGAGAGCCGGGCCACGAGGTCCCGCAACGGCGCTCCGGCCAGGGTGCCGCGCTCCCGGGTGTGATCGGCCAGCGCCCGGCGCAGGGCGTCCGTGCGGTAGGCGGCGACCAGGGGCTGCGCCCGGCCGTCGGCGTCGGCGAGGAGCACCGCGTCGGCCCGGTCCGCGCGCAGGGCGGCGACCAGGCCGTGGACCGTCGCCGGGGTGAGGAACGGCAGATCGGCCGAGAGGGCCACCGTGACCGGGGCGGTGACCTGCCGTACCCCCGCGTCCAGCGCCGCCAGGGGACCCGTCCCGGACGGCTCCTCCCGGGCCCACCGCACCGGACGGGCGGTGGGGCGGGGCTCCGCGACGACGACGGTGGTCCGGGCGGTGCGGCAGGCGGCGAGGACCCGTTCGAGCAGCGCGCGCCCGCCCACCCGGACTCCTGGCTTGTCGGCCCCGCCGAGACGGCGGGCGGCGCCCCCGGCGAGGACCACGGCGTCATGGGCGCCGTCGTGCGCGGTCATCCCCCGAGTATGGGTCAGCCGCCGGGCGGGCGGGCCCCGGGGGCCGGGGAACCGATGGGTGGCCGGTGGGCCCGTGGGGTGGGGGGTTGTGGGACCGGTGAGTGGTCAGGGGGACTCGTGGGTGGTCAGGGGGACTCGTGGGTGGTCAGAGGGTGCGCAGCAGGACGGCGGGCTGTTCCACGCAGTCGGCGACGTAGCGGAGGAAGCCGCCCGCGGTGCCGCCGTCGCAGACCCGGTGGTCGAAGGTGAGCGTCAGCTCGACGACCTGGCGGACCGCCAGCTCCCCCTCGTGGACCCAGGGGCGCGGGATGATCCGTCCGACGCCGAGCATGGCGGCCTCGGGGTGGTTGATGACCGGGGTGGAGCCGTCGACGCCGAAGACGCCGTAGTTGTTGAGCGTGAAGGTGCCGCCCGTGAGCCGGGCGGGCCCGAGCGTGCCCGCCCGGGCGGCCTCGGTGAGCCGGACCATCTCCGCGTTCAGCGACTCCGTGTCCCGGGCGTCGGCGTCCTTGACGACCGGCACCACCAGCCCGCGCGGGGTCTGGGCGGCGAAGCCGAGGTGGACGGCGTCGTACCGGACGATCTCGCGGGCCTCGGTGTCGACGGTGGCGTTCAGCTCGGGGTGCCGGGCGAGCCCCGCCAGGCAGACCCGGGCGAGGAGGGCCAGCAGGGAGATCTTCGGCCCGTCCCCCGCGTTCATCGCGGCGCGCGCCCGCAGCAGCTCGGTGGCGTCCGCGTCGACCCAGACGGTCGCCTCGGGTATCTCGCGACGGCTGCGCGACAGCTTGTCCGCGACGGCGCCGCGCACGCCCCGCAGCGGGATCCGGGTGGTGCCCGCCGCCTGGGGACGGGCGGCGGGGCGGTCGGTGGAACGGTCGACGGCCGGGGTCCGGTCCGACGGGGCCGGGCGGCCGGTGACCGCCGGGACGGGTTCCTGTCCCGGGACGGGGCGCAGGGGGGTGCGGGCGGCGAGGGCGTACTCCACGTCCGCCCGGAGGATCAGCCCGTCGGGGCCCGATCCGGCCAGCTCGGTGAGGTCGATGCCGTGCTCCCGGGCCAGTCGGCGCACGATCGGCGAGATCACCGGGACGGGCCCCTCGGTCCGCGCGGCGGCGGGGAGGTCCCCGGAGGCCGGGCCGGTGCTCCCGGTGCCCGGGCCGGTGTCCCCGGGAGCCGCGTTCCGGGGCGCGACGAGCGGGGCGGGACGCACCCGGCGACGGCGGCGCGCGGCGGCGGTACCGGTGCCGTAGCCCACGAGGACGTTGCCCGAGGCCCCGTCGCCGCGATCGCCCGGTGCCCCCTCGGCGGAAGCGGCGGGAGCAGGGGAGACGGGGGAGCCCGAAGCGGTGCCGGTGCCGGTGCTGGTCTCCGTGTCGGCGGCGGGCACGGTTGAGGCACCCCTGGCGGACCCGGTGGCTCCGGTACCCCCAGCGGACCCGGTAGACCCGGCGGACCCGGTGTCCGGGGACGCGCCGTCGCGGGCCCCGGTGGCCCCGGCGCCCACCGCGACGGTGATCAGCGGTGCCCCGACGGGCAGCTCGGTGCCCTCCTCCCCGAACCGGGCGGTGACGACGCCCCCGTACGGGCAGGGCACCTCGACCATCGCCTTCGCGGTCTCCACCTCGACCACCGGCTGGTCGACGGCGACCACGTCACCGACCTGGACGAGCCAACGGACGATCTCCGCTCCGGTCAGCCCCTCTCCCAGATCGGGCAGTCTGAATTCCAGCACCTGTGCCATCAGCCCTCCGCCTCCCACTGAAGCCTGGCCACGGCATCCAGGATCCGGTCGACGCCCGGCAGGTGGTGCCGTTCGAGCATCGGCGGCGGATACGGGATGTCGAACCCGGCCACACGCAGTACTGGTGCCTCAAGGTAATGGAAGCAGCGCTCGGTGACCCGGGCGGCGATCTCCCCGCCCGGTCCGCCGAAGCCGTTGGCCTCGTGCACCACGACCGCGCGGCCCGTGCGGCGGACCGACGCGCAGACCGTCTCGTCGTCGAACGGGACCAGCGACCGGAGGTCCACCACCTCCAGGTCCCAGCCCTCCGCGACGGCCGCCCCGGCCGCCTCCAGACAGACCGGGAGGGAGGGCCCGTACGTCAGCAGCGTGGCCGTCCGGCCCGGGCGCCGCACCACCGCCCGGCCCAGCGGCGCCACGGTCTCGGGGTGCTCCGGGTCCCAGTCGGCCTTGGACCAGTAGAGCCGTTTGGGCTCCAGGAAGAGCACCGGGTCGTCGGAGGCGATCGACGCGCGCAGCAGCCCGTAGGCGTCCGCGACGGTCGCCGGGGTGACCACGTGCAGCCCCGGGGTGGCCAGGTAGTACGCCTCGGAGGAGTCACTGTGGTGTTCGACACCTCCGATGCCTCCGCCGTAGGGGACCCGGACGGTCAGCGGCAGGGACAGGACGCCACGGGTGCGGTTGCGCATCCGCGCGACGTGGGAGACGAGCTGCTCGAAGGCGGGGTAGGCGAACGCGTCGAACTGCATCTCCACCACGGGCCGGAGTCCGTACATGGCCATGCCCACGGCGGTGCCGAGGATGCCCGCCTCGGCGAGCGGGGTGTCCGCGCAGCGCTCCTCGCCGAACTCGGCGGCGAGGCCGTCGGTGATCCGGAAGACCCCGCCGAGCGCTCCGACGTCCTCTCCCAGGACGTGCACGGCCGGGTCCTCGGCGAGGGAGTCCCGCAGCGCGCGTCCCAGGGCCTGGGCCATGGTCGAGGGCTTCGTGGTGACGGCGGCGGCGCTCATCGTCCGGCCTCCGTTCCGGTGCCGGTGCCGGTGGTGGCGACGGGGTCCGTGCCGGGGCCTCCCGTACGGGCTCCGGGGGCGGGGCCCGACCCGGTGCCGGGCCCGGGGCCGGTGTCCGGACCGGGGGCGGGGCCCGGGTCCGGCCCGGTGTCCGTACCGGACGGATCGTCGTCGGCCTCCGCCGCGGCCAGTTCCGCGCGCAGCCGGGCGGCCTGTTCGCGCAGCTGGGGCGTCGGCTCCGCGTAGACGTGCGCGAACAGCTCCAGGGGGTCGGGCACCGGGTCCCGGTGCATCCGGGTCCGCAGATCGGCGGCCATCGCCTCGGCGGCCTCGTGGACGGTCCGCAGCGTCTCCTCGTCGAGCAGACCGCGTTCGGTCAGCTCCGCGGCCACCAGGTCGACGGGGTCGTGGCCGCGCCACACCTCGACCTCGGAGGCGTCCCGGTAGCGGCCCGCGTCATCGGCGTTGGTGTGGGCCTCGACGCGGTAGGTGACCGCCTCGACCAGGGTGGGTCCACCGCCCTCGCGCGCGTGGCGGACCGCTTCGGTGAGGACCTCGTGGACGGCGAGCACGTCGTTGCCGTCGACGAGCCTGCCGCGCATCCCGTATCCGACGGCCTTGTGGGCGAGGGAGGGGGCGGCGGTCTGCTTGGCGAGCGGGACGGAGATCGCGAAGCCGTTGTTCTGGACCAGGAAGACGACCGGGGCCCGCCACACGGCGGCGAAGTTCAGGGCCTCGTGGAAGTCGCCCTCGCTGGTGCCGCCGTCCCCGACCAGGGCGAGCGCCACCACGTCGTCGCCCTTGAGGCGGGCGGCGTGGGCGAGGCCGACGGCGTGCGGGAGCTGGGTGGCGAGGGGGGTGCTCAGCGGCGCCACCCGGTGGGCGAGGGGGTCGTAGCCGGTGTGCCAGTCGCCGCGCAGCAGGGTCAGCGTCTCCACCGGGTCCACCCCACGGGCGATCACGGCGAGGGTGTCCCGGTAGCTGGGGAACAGCCAGTCGCGGTCCGCTAGGGCGAGCGCGGCGCCGACCTGGCACGCCTCCTGCCCGGTGCTCGACGGGTAGACGGCGAGGCGGCCCTGCTTGGTGAGCGCGGTGGCCTGGGCGTTGAAGCGGCGGCCCCGGACCAGTTCGGCGTGGAGCCTGAGCACCAGCGCCGGGTCCACCTCACGGGCGGCCGGGGTGCCGAGCACGCGGTACGGCTCGGCGTCGGGCAGCAGGGGCGTGGGGTCGGTGCGCGGGGTCCAGGCGGGGGGCGGGGTGGGGGTATACGTCCCGTGCTGGTCCATGACCGGTGTGCTGCCGTGCCTGTTCACGTTCACGCGTGCACCTCCTCGTCGACAGGGCTCCTCGTGGGAGCGGTCGAGGCGCCGACGGGGGTGTGCGCCTCACCTACCGATTGTTCGGTCAGCGGCACATTCTGGCTACAGGCGCCGTCAGGCTGTGGACAAACGGCTATCCACAGCCTGGGATGGGCGCAGCACGTCCATGGTAAGGAGGCCGGGGGACATGGCGGCTGAACGAATGGTCCACGGGGCCGGTGGCAGGGCCGTCGACGGGGCTCTGAACAGGGCCGGGGCGGAGACCCGGGACGCGGCCAGGACGGAGACCCCGGGCGGAGCGGGGGCCGGGGCCCGGGGCGGAGCCGGGACGGACCCCGGGGACGCGCACGGGGCTGGTGGGACCGAGGGGGACGGTGGAGCCGGAGGGGTTTGTGGGGGCTGAAGAAGGCGAAGGCACTGAGCGGGCCAGAGTGGCCACGGGGAACAGAGGGAGTGGGGGTGCCGTGAGAACCACGGGTGCCGGAGAGAGCGGTGACCTCGGCGGGCAGGACACCGGGGGCGGGCGGGACGACACCGGGGGCGAGCTGGACACCGGGTACGAGCCGGAAGCCGGGTCCATACCCACGGCGCCCTCGCCGCTCCCCGCGCTCCCTCCCCCGCCGCCGTCCCTGCCGCCCCTCCCGCCGCTCCCGCCCCGTCCGCTGGACGCGATCGACCGGGACATCCTCCAGATCCTCCAGGCCGACGGCCGGGCCTCGATACGGTCGGTCGCCGAACGGGTCCACGTCTCGCGGGCCAACGCGTACGCGCGGATCAACCGGCTCATCGACGACGGGGTGATCCGGGGGTTCGGCGCCCGGGTGGACCACGAGCGGGCGGGGCAGGGCGCCTCCGCGTACATCACCCTGAAGATCGTCCAGAACTCCTGGCGCACGGTCCGCGAAGAGCTGCGCGCCCTGCCCGGGGCCGCGCACATCGCCCTGGTCAGCGGGGACTTCGACGTACTGCTACTGGTCCACTCCGCCGACAACCGGGCGCTGCGCGAGCTGGTGCTGACCCGGTTGCAGGCCATCCCCGAGGTGCTGAGCACCCGGACGCTGCTGGTCTTCGAGGAGGACCACCTCGATCCGGAGCCGTGACCGTCCCGGGAACGGACGGGCGGCCCCGGACCCGGACCCAGACCCAGACCCGGCGAGGCTAGGCGGCGGGGACAGCGGGGAGCTGCGGGGCGGCGGTCAGGGCTGGTGGCGCAGCCCCTCGAAGACCAGTCGGACGACGGCCTCGCGGACCTCCCGGTCGCCCTGGCCCCGGGTGTCGGGGCGGTACCACTCGACGATCGAGTTGATCATCCCGAAGACCAGCCGGGTCGCCAGCCGGACGTCCACGTCGGCGCGCACGTCGCCCTCGTCGGCGGCGGCCCTCAGCAGTTCGGAGACCCGGTGGTCGAACTCCCGGCGGCGCTCCAGGGCCCACCGTTCGGTGCCGGTGTTGCCGCGCACCCTCAGCAGCAGCGTCACGTAGGGGAGTTCGTCTATCAGCACCTCCACCATGCGCCGGGTGACGTGCTCCAGCCGCCGTACGGCGGGCCCCACGCGCGCGTGCTCCTCGTCGAGGATGCCGAACAGCCGGTCCAGGGCCCGGCTGACAGCCCGCCGCAGCAGCTCCTCCTTGCCGGTGACGTGGTGGTAGATCGACGACTTGGAGATGCCCGCCGCCTTGGACAGGTGCTCCATGGAGGTGCCGTCGTAACCGCGCTCGTTGAAGACGGTCACGGCGACCGCGAGCAGGGATTCCGGGGTGTACGTGTCGCGCTTCACGGCGGTCATGAGGCGGGCTCCCGCTTCTCGGAGGCGTAGGCGTGGCGGTAGAGCGCCAGCGAGGGGGCGTAGCGGCCCGAGGGGTCGCGCAGATGGAGGTCGTCCAGCAGGGAGTGGGCCCAGCTGCGGCCGAGCCGGTGGCTCCACTCGAAGGGCCCCAGCGGGTAGTTGACGCCGAGCCGCATGGCGGTGTCGACGTCCTCCTCGGTGGCGACGCCCCGGGCGACCGCGTCCATGGCGAGGTCGATCAGCCGGGCGACCGTCCGCGCCACGATCATCCCGGGCACGTCCCCGATGACGCTCACGTCCTTGCCGAGCGCCTGGAACAGCCCGACGGCCTCCCGCAGGGTGCGCGGGCTGGTGTCCTGGGAGGCGGCCAGGGCGATCCGGGTCGCGGTGCGGTAGTCCAGGGCCAGATCGAAGTAGACGACGTCCCGGAACTCCACGGAGGTCTGTCCGTCGGCCAGGGCGAGCTGTCCGCCGCCGGGCAGGATCAGCCGGGTGCCGTGGTCCTCGTCCTCCTCGCGCAGCGGGATGCCCGCCCCGCGTATCAGCTCCAGGAGCGTCCCGGCGGGCCCCAGGTCGCCCTCGACGACCACGTGGGCGGGCGGGGGCGCCGGTTCCGCGGTGTGCGGTTCGGGGCGTTCGGCGTCCTCCCCGTACGCGTACCAGCCGCGTCCCGACTTGCGGCCGAGGGCGCCCGACTCGACGAGGCGCCGCTGGGCGAGCGACGGGGCGAACTTCACGTCCCGGAAGAACGCCTCCCACACGGCGTGGGTGACGGCCTCGTTGACGTCCTGACCGATGAGGTCGGTGAGTTCGAAGGCGCCCATCCGGAAACCGCCGCTCTCGCGGAGCACCGCGTCGATGGTGGCCGGGTCGGCGCCCTGGTACTCGTGGACGGCGAACGCCTCGGCGTAGAAGGGCCGGGCGATGCGGTTGACGATGAACCCGGGGGTGTCCGCGCAGGCCACCGGGGTCTTGCCCCAGCCACGGGCGAGTTCGTAGGCGCGGGTGGCGGAGGCGAAGTCGGTGGCGGCGCCGGAGACCACCTCCACCAGCGGCAGCAGCGGCGCCGGGTTGAAGAAGTGCAGCCCCACGCAGCGGCCCGGCACCCGCAGGGCGCCCGCGACGGCGGTCACGGACAGGGACGAGGTGTTGGTGGCGAGCAGACAGTCCTCGCCGACGACGTCCTCCAGTGCGGCCAGCAGCCCCTGTTTGACGTCCAGCCGCTCCTGTACGGCCTCCACCACCACGTCCGCCCCGGCGAGCCCGGCGAGCGAGTCGACGGGCTCCAGACGGGCCAGGGCGGCGTCCCGGGCGGCGGCGTCCAGCCGTCCCTTGGTGACCAGCCGGTCGAGCCGTTCGCCGATCGCGGCGGCGGCCGCGGCGGCGCGCCCGGGCTCGGCGTCATGGAGCAGTACGGGGTGCCCGGCGGTCAACGCGACCTGGGCGATGCCCCGGCCCATGGTGCCGGTCCCCACCACGGCCACCGGACCGCTGAGGTCGATTGTCGTCATGCTCGCAGATCCTCCCGCACGGGGTTTTCCACAGGTTCGCCGGACCCCCTTGAACCGACCGATCGTTCGGTTACTCTAACTCTGTCCGCCCGTTCCTGCCCAGTTCGCCCGGCTCACGGCAGCCCGGCCCGAGGAGGAGTTGGTCCCCCATGCCCGCCGCACCCACCCCGCACCCGCTGATCGCCCGCCACCGACCCGTGCTGGACCGGGCCCTGGAGGCGATCGGCACCCGCGCGTACTGGTCCCCCCACCCCGAACACCCCAAGGCGTACGGCGAGGACGGCGGGCTGGGCCCCGAGGCGGGCGAGGCGGCCTTCGAGGCCCTCCTCGGCACCCGGTTCGACCTCGGCCAGCCCGGCACCGACGACTTCACCGGCGACGAGACCTCCCCCTACGGCCCGAAGCTCGGCGTCACCTACCCCCACCCGGACCCCGAGGTGCTGCTCCCCGCGATGCGCGCCGGACTGCGCGCCTGGCGCGAGGCGGGCCCCGAACTGCGCGCCACCGTCTGTCTGGAGGTCATCGCCCGGATCAACGCCCGGACGCACGAGTTCGCGCACGCCGTCATGCACACCAGCGGACAGGCGTTCATGATGGCGTTCCAGGCGGGCGGCCCGCACGCCCAGGACCGGGGCCTGGAAGCCGTCGCGCACGCCTACGCCGAGCAGGTCCGCGTCCCCGGGTCCGCCGAGTGGACCAAGCCCCAGGGCAAGCGCGACCCGCTGACCCTCGCCAAGCGCTTCACCCCCGTCGGCCGGGGCGTCGCCCTGGTCATCGGCTGCAACACCTTCCCCACCTGGAACGGCTACCCCGGCCTGTTCGCCTCGCTCGCCACCGGCAACGCCGTCCTGGTGAAGCCCCATCCGCGCGCGGTGCTGCCGCTCGCCCTCACGGTCCGTACCGCCCGCGAGACCCTCGCCGAGGCGGGCTTCGACCCGAACCTGGTGGCACTCGCCGCCGAACGCCCCGGCGAGGGGCTCGCGAAGACCCTCGCCACCCGCCCCGAGATCAGGATCGTCGACTACACGGGGTCCACCGGCTTCGGCGACTGGCTGGAGGCCCACGCCCGGCAGGCCCAGGTGTACACCGAGAAGGCGGGCGTCAACACCGTCCTCGTCGACTCCACGGACGACTACCGGGGCATGCTCGCCAACCTGGCCTTCTCGCTCTCCCTGTACAGCGGCCAGATGTGCACCACGCCGCAGAACCTGCTCGTCCCCCGCGACGGCGTCGCCACCGAAGCGGGCCACAAGAGCCGCGACGAGTTCACGGCGGACCTCGCGGCGGCGGTGGACGGCCTCCTCGGGGACGACGCCCGCGCGCTCGCCCTGCTCGGCGCCCTGGTCAACCCGGCCGTACGGGAACGGCTGGAGGCCGCCCCGGACCTCGGCGAGGTCGTCCTCGCCTCCCGTACCGTCCACCACCCGGACTTCCCGGACGCCGTGGTCCGCACCCCCGCCCTCGTCGCCCTGGACGCCACCGGGCCCACGGGGGACGCCGAAGCCCCCTACCTGGACGAGCACTTCGGGCCCGTCTCCTTCGTGGTCACCACCGGGTCGACGGAGGCGTCGACCGAGCTGCTGCGCCGCACCATCCGGGAGAGGGGGGCGATGACGGTCGGCGCGTACACCACCTCCGAGGAGGTGGCGCGGGCCGTCGAGGAGGTCTGTCTGGAGGAGTCCGCACAGCTCTCCCTCAACCTCACCGGCGGCGTCTACGTCAACCAGACCGCCGCCTTCTCGGACTTCCACGGCTCGGGCGGCAACCCCGCGGCGAACGTGGCCCTGTGCGACGCGGCGTTCGTCGCCAACCGCTTCCGGGTGGTGGAGGTGCGGGGCACGGTGTGACCGGCCGACGGCCGGGGCTCCGGGCCGTCCGGGGCGAGCCGGGCCGACCCGGTCCGGTCCGTCCGGTCCGGCGGCACGGTCGGGGTGGTGGACGTGGCGGGCGTTCCGGCGTCCACCGGTCGCCGTCGGACGGGCCCGGCGCCGCCGTCGCCGTGGTGGCGCTCCGGCCAGGTGTCACGGCCGTTGGGACGGCCGTCGTGACGGGTACGGGGCGGGGACGGCGGTCCAGCGGTCCAGCGGTCCAGCGGTCCAGCGGTCCAGCGGTCCAGGGTCAGACCGTCGGGCCGCCGGGCGCGTTCTTCCGGGCCGACCAGTGGAACAGCGCCATGGCCACGCTGGTGGCGAGGTTGTAGCTGGAGACGCCCGGGTTCATCGGCAGGGACACCAGCCGGTCGGCCCGGTCCCGCAACGCGTCCGACAGCCCGGTGCGTTCGGAGCCGAAGGCGAGGACCGCGTCGTCGGGGAAGGCGACGTCCCGGATGTCGTCCCCCTCGGCGTCGAGGGCGAACAGGGGCCCGTCGGGCAGCTCCGCCACCTCGTCCACCCGTTCCACGGCGGTCGCGAAGTGCAGCCCGGCGCCACCCCGGACGACGGTGGGGTGCCAGGGGTCCAAGGGGCCCGTGGTGATCACTCCGGTCGCCCCGAACCCCGCCGCGAGGCGCACCACCGCGCCCGCGTTGCCCAGGTTGCGGGGCTGGTCGAGCACGACGACGGGGGCGGTGCGCGGCAGCCGGGCCAGCGCGTCGAGGTTGGCGGCCCTCGGGGGCCGTTCCGCCAGCGCGGCGACGGCGGTGGGGTGGAGCCGGGGCACCAGCCCGCGCAGCCGCGCCCCGTCCACCTCCACCAGCAGCGCGTCGAGCGGCGCGGCCACGTCGGGGGCCAGCTCCGCCGCCAGGGCGAGGACGGCGTCACGGTCCACGGTCAGGGCGACCGGGACGCGCGCACCGAAGCGGAGGGCGTGCTTCAGGGCGTGGAACCCGTCCAGCAGCACGGAAGCGTCGGCCAGCCGCCGCCAGGCGCGTACGGCCTCTTCGGCACCGCCGAGGCCGTCGGCACCGTCGGCGCCGCCGAGGCCATCGGGACCGTGGGCGCTATCGGGACCGTGGGCGCCTACGGGACCTTCGGCGCCTTCGGAGCCCTCGGTGCTGGCGGGGCCGTCGGGACTGACGGGGGTGCCAGGACCGACAGGGCCGTCGGAGCCGTCGGGGTGCGGGGGGCCGCCCGTCGCGTTCATGCCGGTCAGCCTACGTGCGACGGGGGCGGACCCGTACGGTCCGCCCCCGTCGCACCTACCGCCTTCCGTCCCGTCCCGGGGCCGTACGCCTCAGCGCAGGGTCTTCGTGGACGGGGCGGGCGCGACCGCCTCCCCGGGCGGTGACGGTCGCGGTGGAGCGTCCGGCGGGGTGTCGGTCCCCCCGGCGCGCGGAGCGGCGGCCCCGGCCCCGTCGCCGTTCCCTCCCTCGGACGGGGCCCGCTCCGACTCGGCCGGCGCGGTCGCCGCGCCCGGCACCTTCCGGAGGCCCGGGACGCCGAGTCGGCCGAGGCCCCGGAGCAGTCTCCGCCAGACCCGTTCCGCCCGGCGGCCGACCCTCCGCAGGAACGACGTCGGCAGGAACACCGCGTCGGCGGCGATCATCGCCAGGGAGAAGAACGGCAGCCCCAGGGTCACCGCGATGACGCTGTGCTCCAGGATCATGATCGCCAGGAGCACGTTCTTCACCTTGCGGTTGAACAAGGTGAACGGGAAGGCGACCTGGACGATGACCGTGCCGTAGGTGACGAGCATGACGAAGGTGCCGGACTGCGTCATCAGGTCGGAGAGCGCGGGCCACGGCGAGAAGTAGTCCAGGTGCAGCGGGTAGTAGGCGGCCGTGCCGTCCTGCCAGCGGCTGCCCTGGACCTTGTACCAGCCCGCGGTGGCGTAGATCAGACACGCCTCCGCCATGACGACGAACAGGCCCGCGTTGTGGACCGTGTTGGCGATGACGTCCAGCAGACGGCGGTTCGGGTGGTCGGGTCCGCCCCGTTCGGCCCCCCACCACAGGCCGAGACCGGCCCACACCGTCCAGAAGACCAGCAGCCAGCCCCATCCGGCCTTGCCGCTGAAGGTGACGGCCGACAGGGCGACGCCGAGGACCCACCACAGGGCGGGCCCCGCCCAGTCCTCGCGGACGCGCTCCCCGCGCGCGAGGGCCGCGCTCCGCAGCCGCGCCCGGCGGGCGTCCAGGGACCACACCTGGCCGCATCGGGTGAGCACCAGGTAGATCGCCATCAGATGGATGACGTTGTCGCCGCCGTCCCCTATGAAGATGCTGCGGTTCTGGAGGGACAGCACCCCGACCATGAACAGCACGGACATGGTGCGGGTGCGCCAGCCCAGCATCAGCAGGAAGCTCGACAGCACGGCGATCCCGTAGACCAGCTCGAACCACAGCGCGCTCTGGGACCACATGAGCACCGTGAACGAGCCGTTCTCGGCGATCAGGTCCCGGGCCATCTCCCAGCCCCACGGCCCGTCCGGCCCGTACAGCTCGTGGCGGTGGGGCAGTTCCCGCAGCAGGAACAGCAGCCAGGTGAGGGAGAAGCCGATCCGGATGACCGCTGACTGATAGGGGCCCAGGGCACTGCCCGTGACCAGGTTGACCCCGCGCGCGAACACGCCGCCGACGTCTTTCACCGTGTCTCCGACGCCCTTCACCGTGCCGCCTCCGTCCGGTCCGTACCGGCCGTGCGGCCCGTGCCGTCGTCCCGCGTGCGCGGGTCACCCGCCGCCGTCAGCGGCCTGTCCTCGTCGGTCACCGGCCACCAGGGCATCTCCCGGTGGACCGGACGGGTGTCGATGGTCTCGTCGCTCCAGGACGGGGGCGCCACGTTGGTGGTGGCGGCCCGCACCTGGACCCGCTCGATGACCGCTCCGCGCCCGTCGGGTTCCGCGTCCAGCAGCCGGTCGAGCCGCATCACGACGATGCGCCGCAGATAGCGGTCGGAGAGGTTGCCGCGGAGCCCGGTGGGACGGTTCTCGGCGTCGTGGGACGAGGCGAAGAAGTCCCAGGCGCGGCGGAGCTGGTTCTGCTGGGTGTGGCTCGGCACGAGGTTGCCGTCGATGCCCTCGCCGTCGAGCGCGGTCAGGTCGTACCAGTCGGTGGTGCGCGCCCCGCCGTCCGCGTCCCGCAGGTCCGCCCGGGCCTGGACGGCGATGTTCTGCTGCAGCGGGTTCGGGGCGAACAGCTTCCAGTTCTGCTCGAACTCGGGCAGGACCCACTCGTTCACCCGCTCGCTGTGCTGCTTGGTGAGCGTGTTGGAGGGCGCCACGTGCAGGAACACCATGGCGAGGTGGATGCCGGTGACGACGACGACCAGCGCGAGCACGATGGCGGCGGTGATCTGCTGCCCCAGGGGCAGCCCCGCTATGCCCGGCCTGGGCGGGGGCGGGGGGCCGGTGGGGGGCGGTCCGGCGGGGGCGGTCCCGTCCGGTCCGCTCGGTCCGGACGGGCCATCCGTTCCGGACGGTGCGTCCGGTCCGGGCCGTCCGCTCCATCCGCTCCGTCCGGGCTGTCCGGTCGGCACGCCGGGCGTTGACGGCGCGCTCGGTCCGAACGGTCCCGGGGCCCCGAACGGTCCGCTCGGTCCAGGTGGTCCGAACGATCCGGACGGTCCCGGTGATCCGGACGACCTGAGGTTTCCCGATGGCGCGGACGGCCCGGCGGGGGCAGCCCACACGCCCGCACCCGAGGACGTTCCCGGCACCGGGCCCGTGCCCGGACCCTTGTCCGCCGCCGTGGCCGGAGCCATGCCGCCCCCGGCGCCCCCGGCGGCGTCCGTCTCCGCGTCCGTCTCCGGGGCCGTGGCCGGAGCCATGCCGTCCCCGGCGCTCCCGGCGGCGGCATCCGTCCCCGTGGCCCGGGAACCCTCCGCTTCCTCCGGGCGCTCCACGCTCCTCGCGGCCCCCACGGGCTCATCGGCCCCTGTACGCCCGGCGGCCCCCGCACGCGCCGTGGCCGACGCGGTCTCGGCCGCTGGGGCCTCCGCAGCCGCCGCGGCCTCAGCGGCCCGCGCGCTCTCCACGGCGCCGGGAGCCCCGGCGCCGTCCCCGGGGTCCGTCTCCCGGTCCCCTCCCGGGCGCCCGGAGGCCCCGGTTCCGGCGGCGCCGCGCGCCCCGCTCTCGTACGACTCCATGCTCGTCCGCTCCCCGCTCCCTGTCCCCGTTCCGCGCCGCCCCTGTCACTTCCGCATCGGAACGGTACTCAGGGCGGCCCGCCCCGCACAGCGCCCTGGGGTTATCCACAGGGTTGACACCCTACGGGGGCGGACTCACCATGGAGACAACTAACCGAACGATCGGTCGGCCCGAGAGGGCGGCCCGGCCCGGACGGAACCCGGCCCCGGACCGACGACCGAGACGAAAGGGACGGGCATGGCGACAGCAGCGGCACGGGCGCCCGGCGCGGCGGCGGGGGACCCCACGGCCACCGTCGTGGAGGACACGGCCGTCCGCGAGGCGGTCTTCGACGCCACGGTCGCCGCCGACGAACGGATCGAACCCCGCGACTGGATGCCCGACGCCTACCGCGCCACCCTGGTCCGTCAGATCGCCCAGCACGCCCACTCCGAGATCATCGGCATGCAGCCGGAGGCGAACTGGATCACCCGCGCCCCCTCCCTGCGCCGCAAGGCCGTCCTGATGGCGAAGGTGCAGGACGAGGCCGGGCACGGGCTGTACCTCTACAGCGCCGCGGAAACCCTCGGAGTGAGCCGTGACGAGCTGCTCGACCACCTCCACTCCGGCCGCCAGAAGTACTCCTCGATCTTCAACTACCCCACGCTGACCTGGGCCGACGTCGGCGCCATCGGCTGGCTGGTGGACGGCGCGGCCATCACCAACCAGGTCCCGCTCTGCCGCTGCTCCTACGGCCCCTACGCCCGGGCGATGGTCCGCGTCTGCAAGGAGGAGTCGTTCCACCAGCGCCAGGGGTACGAACTGCTGCTCGCCCTCAGCGAGGGCACCGAGGCCCAGCACGCGATGGCGCAGGACGCGGTGGACCGCTGGTGGTGGCCGTCCCTGATGATGTTCGGCCCCCCGGACGACGAGTCACCGCACTCGGCCCGGTCCATGGCGTGGAAGATCAAACGCCACTCCAACGACGAACTGCGCCAGCGCTTCGTGGACATCTGCGTCCCCCAGGCCGCCCGGCTGGGACTCGCCCTCCCCGACCCCGAGCTCCGCTGGAACGAGGAGCGGGGCCACCACGACTTCGGCCCGATCGACTGGGCGGAGTTCCGGGAGGTCCTCAAGGGCAACGGCCCCTGCAACGAGGAGCGGATCACCCGTCGCCGCCGGGCCCACGAGGAGGGCGCCTGGGTCCGGGAGGCCGCCGCCGCCCACGCCCGCAAGCGCGACGCCCGCGCCTCCGGAAACGCCCCGGACCCGTCCGGCAACGCACCTGGCCCCGCCACCGTTTCCGTCCCCGTTTCCGTTCCCGGAGGAGCGACGGCATGAGCGACACCGAACCGGCGGACTGGCCCCTGTGGGAGGTCTTCGTGCGCTCCCGCCGAGGGCTCTCGCACACCCACGCGGGCAGCCTGCACGCCCCCGACGCGCAGATGGCCCTGTACAACGCCCGTGACCTCTACGCCCGACGCGGCGAGGGCGTCTCCCTGTGGGTGGTGCCCTCGACCGCCGTCACCGCCTCGTCCCCGGACGAGAAGGACCCGTTCTTCGCCCCGGCCGCCGACAAGCCCTACCGGCACCCCACCTTCTACGCGATCCCGGACGGGGTGAAACACCTGTGACCCCCGCGCACCCGGCACCCGCGACGAACCCGGCGGACCCGGCGGACCCGGCGGACCAGACGGACCAGACGGACCAGACGGACCCGGCGCGGACGGCGGACCCGATGACGGTGCCCGCCGCCCTGGCGATGGGCGACGACGCCCTGGTCCTCTCGCACCGGCTCGGCGAGTGGGCGGGCAACGCCCCCGTGCTGGAGGAGGAGGTCGCCCTCGCCAACATCGCGCTGGACCTCCTCGGCCAGGCCCGCGTCCTGCTCTCGATGGAGGGCGACGAGGACGAACTGGCGTACCTCCGCGAAGAGCGGGCCTTCCGCAACCTCCAGCTGGTGGAACAGCCCAACGGCGACTTCGCCCACACCATCGTCCGGCAGCTCTACTTCTCGACGTACCAGCGGCTGCTCCACGAAGGACTGGCGGACGGGACGACCCCGTTCGCACCGCTCGCCGCGAAGGCCGTCAAGGAGGTGACCTACCACCAGGACCACGCCGAACAGTGGACGCTGCGGCTCGGCGACGGCACGGAGGAGAGCCACCGCCGCGCCAGCCGCGCCACCGAGGCCCTGTGGCGGTTCACCGGGGAGATGTTCATCCCGCTGGGCGACGGCCTCGGCCTCGACTGGACCGCGCTGCGGTCCGCCTGGCTCGCCTCGGTGAGCGCGGTCCTCGACGCCGCGACGCTCCCCCTGCCCGAGGGCCCGGACACGGGCGGCTGGCGCGCGGGCGGCGGCCGCCGGGGCGTCCACACCGAACCCTTCGGACGGATGCTCGCCGAGATGCAGCACCTGCACCGCAGCCACCCGGGGGCGTCGTGGTGACCCGCGCCGCCCACGCCCACGGCACCCGGCCCGGTACGGACACCGGCCCCCGCCCCGGTACGGAAGCCGGTACGGACACCGGCGCACGTTCCGGCACCGGACACCGCCCCGGTACGGACACCGAACCGGAAGGAACGGGCGCGCCGGAAGGGACCGGCACCGCGCTGGAAGCACGGCTGCGGCGGCTCGCCGGATCGGTGCCCGACCCCGAGCTGCCCGTCCTCACCCTCGCCGAACTGGGCGTACTGCGCGCGGTGCGGTCGCTGGGCCCCGGCCGGGTCGAGGTCGACCTCACCCCCACCTACACCGGCTGCCCCGCCGTCGAGACCATGGCCGCCGACATCGAACGGGTCCTCCACGACCACGGCGTCCCCGAGGTCACCGTCCGCACCGTCCTGGCACCCGCCTGGAGCACCGACGACATCACCGCCGAGGGCCGCCGCAAACTCCTCGACTCCGGCATCGCCCCGCCGCGCCCCACCGGGGCCACGGCGCCCACGGGACCGGTCCCCCTGGCACTCGGCCCCACCCGCACCACCTCCCCGGCCCGCCCCGCGCGCCCCGATCCCGCCGCCTCCCCCGTGGCCTGCCCGGTCTGCGGCTCCCCCGACACCGAGCTGCTCAGCCGGTTCTCCTCCACGGCGTGCAAGGCCCTGCGCCGCTGCCGTACCTGCGCCGAGCCCTTCGACCACTTCAAGGAACTGTGATGGCCCGCTTCCACCCGCTCCGGGTCACCGCGGTCGACCGGCTCACCGACGACTCCGTGGCCCTCACCCTGAGCGTCCCGGAACACCTGCGCACCGCCTACCACCACACCCCCGGCCAGCATCTGGCGCTGCGCCGCCTGGTGGACGGCGTGGAGGTCCGCCGCACCTACTCCATCTGTTCCCCGGCCCCCGGTCCCCCCGGACCCCGGAGCCTGCGCGTCGGCGTGCGGCTGGTCGAGGGCGGGGCCTTCTCCTCGTACGCGCTGAAGGAGATCGCCGTCGGCGACGAACTGGACGTGATGCCCCCGGCGGGCCGCTTCACCCTGGAACCCGCCCCCGGGCGGTACGCGGCGATCGTCGGCGGCAGCGGGATCACCCCGGTGCTGTCCATCGCGGAAACCCTGCTCGCCCGGGAGCCCGGGGCGCGGTTCTGTCTGCTGCGCGGCGACCGGACGACGGCGTCCACGATGTTCCTGGAGGAGGTGGCGGACCTCAAGGACCGCTATCCCGACCGGTTCCAGCTGGTGACCGCGCTGTCCCGGGAGGAACAGGACGCGGGGCTCCCCGCCGGGCGGCTCGACCGCGAACGGCTGACCGGTCTGCTGCCCGCGTTGCTGCCCGTGGGACGGGTCGCGGGCTGGTACCTGTGCGGGCCGCTCGGCCTGGTGGAGGGCGCGGAGGCGGCCCTGCGGGACCTCGGCGTACCCCGGTCCCGTGTCCACCAGGAGGTCTTCCACGTGGACGCCGCCCCGCCGCCGCCACCGTCCCGGACACCCGCGCACAGCACGGTCACCGCCCGGCTGGACGGCAGGTCGGGCACCTGGCCGGTGCACGACGGCGAGAGCCTGCTCGACGCCGTGCTGCGCAACCGGTCCGACGCCCCGTACGCCTGCAAGGGCGGGGTGTGCGGCACCTGCCGGGCGTTCCTGGTCTCGGGCGGGGTCACCATGGACCGCAACTTCGCGCTGGAACCGGAGGAGACCGACGCCGGGTTCGTCCTGGCCTGCCAGTCCCACCCGACGACGGAGGAAGTGGAGCTGGACTTCGACCGGTGACCTTCCGGCCGGGGCGGGCGCGGGACCGGCCCGGAAAGGTCAGATCACATTGCCCGGCTGGCCCCGGCCGTCGACGACCGGACGCCCCGCGGCCTCCCAGACCTGCATGCCGCCCTCGACGTTCACCGCGTCGATCCCCTGGTTCACCAGGTACATCGCCACCTGCGCGGACCGCCCGCCGGAACGGCAGATCACATGGACCCGCCCGTCCTGCGGGGCGGCCTCCGTCAGCTCCCCGTAGCGGGCGACGAAGTCGCTCATGGGAATGTGCAGGGCGTCCGACGCGTGCCCCGCCTCCCACTCGTCCAGTTCGCGGACGTCCAGCAGGAAGTCACCGTCCGAGAGGTCCGAGACACCGACCGTGGGCACAGCAGATCCGAAATGCATGCCCCCGACGCTACCCGACGCGCACGACCCCCTCAGGTTCCTCCGGCCCATTCGGCGCGATCAGGACTCCGGGCCGCTGGGACCGGCCCACTGAGACCGGCCCGCTCAGGACCCCGTCCGGTCCTGACCGCGTCCGGTCGGTCCTGACCGCGTCCGGTCCTGACCGCGTCCGGTCAGTCAGGCCCGGGACCGGTCAGGACTCCGGCCGGTTCCGGGGCTCCGGCGCGGGGCCGGGCGCCTCCTGGCCCTCCCGCCGAGCCTCCGTCATCGTCGGCAGATCGGCGGGGTCGACCCCCGGCACCGGGATCGTCCGGCCCGACACCACGGACGGGTCCAGCCCGCGCCGCACGAGTTCCCCCGACAGCCCGGCCAGCTCCGCCTCCCGCTCGGCGACCTGGGCGAGCAGCTGCTCGGCGATCTCGTTCAGCAGCTCGTCCGGATCGTCCGGGGCCATCCGCAGCATCGCGCCGATCGCACCCTCCTCCAGCTCCCGGGCGACGACCGTCAGCAGTTCCTTGCGCTGGGACAGCCACTCCAGCCGGGCGTACAGCTCCTCGCTGCGGCTCGGCCGGCGCTCCGGCGGCACGGGCCCGGCCGCCCACTCCCCGGCCAGTTCCGCGAGCAGCGTCTCGTCGCCCCGGGAGTAGGCCGCGTTGACCCGGGTGATGAACTCCTCGCGCCGCTGGCGCTCGGCCTCGTCCTGGGCCAGATCCGGGTGGGCCTTGCGGGCCAGTTCCCGGAACAGCTTGCGGGCCGCCTCGCTGGGCCGGACCCGCTCCGGGGCGCGCACCGGCTGATCGGTCAGCATGGCCTCGGCCTCGGGGGACAACCCGTCCGAGGAGAGCCAGCCGTGGAACAGTTCCTCGACTGCGGGCATCGGCATCACCCGGGCCCACGCGTCGTCCGCCGCCCGCCGGTCCTCGGCGTCACCGCTGAGGGTGGCCCGCGCCTCCGCGATCCGGGCGTCCAGCTCGTCCAGGCGCGTGTACATGGGACCGAGCTTCTGGTGGTGCAGCCGGGAGAAGTTGTCGACCTCGACCCGGAACGTCTCGACCGCGATCTCGTACTCGATCAACGCCTGCTCGGCGGCCCGCACGGCACGCTCCAGCCGTGCCTCGGGACGCGCCCCGACGGACTCGGCGGGCTCGGCGGAACCAGCGGACCCAGCAGATCCGGCGGGCTCGGCGGTCGGGGCGGGCTCGGTGCCCTCGGCTTCGGGACTCGTCACCCGACCACCCTAGGCCACGGGGCGGAGAGCGGAACGGGGGTGGGCGTACCGGGGGGGGCTCCCCCCCTCCCCTCCCCCCTCCCACCCCACCCCTCGTCCCCACCCACACGGCCCATGGCACATGGCAGCCCGGCGCCGCGCAGTCCCAGCCCAGCCCAGCCCAGCCGCAGAACGACCGCCCGGCTGACTGGCCGACGGACCGTCTGACCCGTCTGGCCGCCTCACTGGCTGACCGACCGACCGCCCCACCGACCGGCCTGCTGCCCGACCGGCGCCCGCCGCCGATCGCGCGGCGGGCTCACGGCGGCTCGCGGCTACCCCGGCGTCACACCCCCGTCTCCGCGGCGATCCGGCCGCCGCGCACGGCCTTCACCAGATCGGCGTGGTCCTCCTCCGTACGGTCCGCGTACGCGACGGCGAAGGCGGCGACCGCCGTGTCGAACTCGTCGTTCTTGCCGCAGTAGCCCGCGAGGACCTGGGGGTCCGCGCTGTGGGCGTGGGCGCGGGCCAGCAGGGCACCGGTCATCCGCCCGTAGTCGTCCAGCTGGTCCGGGGCGAGGGCGGCGGGGTCGACGCTGCCCTTGCGGTTGCGGAACTGCCGTACCTGGTAGGGACGGTCGTCGACGGTGGTCCAGCCCAGGAGCATGTCGCTGACGACCTGCATCCTCTTCTGCCCGAGCACCACCCGACGCCCTTCGTGCCCGACCGGGGGCACCGCGAACCCGGCGGTGACCAGGTGCGGAACGAGCGCGGACGGCCGGGCCTCCTTGACCTGGAGGACCAGGGGCTCGCCCAGGTGGTCGAGGAGCAGGACGACGTACGACCGGGTGCCGACGCTGCCCGTGCCGACGACGCGGAACGCCACGTCCTGCACGCTGTAGCGGGCCAGCAGCGGCAGCCGGTCCTCGGAGACGGTGTCCACGTACCGCGCGAGGGACGAGGCGACGGCCGCCGCCTCGCGGTCGGGTATCCGGCGCAGGACCGGTGGCGCGTCGACGAACCGGCGCCCGCCGCCCGGGACGGGTTCGGTGGACTTCGCGGCGAACCGGCCGCTGGTGTTGTTGCGGGCCTTCTCGCCGACCTTGCGCAGGGTGCCCGCGAGGTCCTGGGCGTTGGCGTGCGAGACGAGTTCCTCGTCGGCGATGGCGTTCCACGCGTCGAGCGCGGGGAGCCGTGCCAGCAGACGCATCGTGCGCCGGTACGCGCCGACCGCGTCGTAGGCGGCCCGCTGGCAGGTGTCGTCCTTGGCGCCCGTCTCCCGGCCGGCGAGGACCAGCGAGGTGGCGAGCCGTTTGACGTCCCACTCCCAGGGGCCGTGCGCGGTCTCGTCGAAGTCGTTGAGGTCGATGACGAGTTCGCCGCGCGCGTCGCCGTACAGGCCGAAGTTCGCCGCGTGCGCGTCACCGCAGAGCTGGGCGCCGACACCGGTCGTGGGGGTGCGCGCGAGGTCGTACGCCATGAGTCCGGCGGAACCGCGCAGGAAGGCGAACGGGCTCGCGGCCATCCGGCCGACCCTGATCGGGGTCAGCTCCGGCAGCCGTCCGAGGCTCGACTCCTCGACGGCGGCGACCGCGTCCGGGCGCGCCGGGTCGAGGTCCAGACGGGCGTGGGCCGTGCGCGGAAGGCGTTCCCGCAGCGCCTTCCCGACGTCCTTGACCGACCGGCCCCCGGTGCCCTGACCGGCCGGGCCGGGTGCGCGGTGCGCGAAGCCGCGCACCTCCGGCAGCCGCGCCGACCTCGGCGGGCCGTCCGACGGATCGGCGTCGGCCTGGCCGTTCAGCCCGACCGCTCCGGCCACGGCTCCGGCGACCACCTTGGCGACCGCCTTCGCCAGGGCGGCCGTGTCCCTGCCGGACCTCGCCCCCATCAAGCCCTCGACCATCACGTCCCCCTCCCTGCGCGGTTCCGGCCACGGCCGGGCCCGCACGGCTCGCCGTGGCGAGCGCGTGAACAGCAATCGGGCGAAACGGTACCCGGCACTCGCGCTTTCGCGTCAGCCCTGTGGATAACCCGGCCGCGTCCCGGGCGCGCCGCTGGGCCCGGGCTGTGGATAACCCGGCGCAGAGCGAGCGGACACCACCACACCCGCCACAACACCCACCGCACCCACCGCCCTGACGGCCGACAGGCGCTCCGCCGCTACTCCCCGGGGGTCGTCCGGCCGCGCCGCGCCTCCTCGGACGCGATCTGCTCCCGGCACGCCTGCGCCTTCTCGGGGAGGTGGGTCTCGGCCCATTCCCCGAGTGCGACGAGCGCGGGCTTGAGCGCCGCTCCCGCCTCCGTGAGCCGGTACGCCACCCGCAGCGGCGGCCCCTCCACCACCTCGCGCAGGACGAGGCCCTCACCGGCCAGTTCGGTGAGCCGGTCCGACAGCATCCGCTCGCTGATGCCCGGGATCGCCCGGCGCAGCTCGGAGAAGTGCGCGGGACCGCCCAGGAGCACGGTGACGATCAGGCCGGTCCAGCGTTTTCCGAGCAGTCCGAAGACCCGGGTCATACCGCTGTCCACGGTCGCGCAGGGTCCGGCGTCGAAGCACACCCCCGCAGGCTCCCGCTCCCGCTCCGGTCCCGCCGCGGTTTCCGGTGCCGCCACCGGCTCGCCGCCCACCGGCTGGAACGCCGCCCCGCGCGCGCCGGAACCGGCGGGCGGGAGCGGCACCTCGCCACGGGTGAAGAGACCCGTACCGCTCGCCACGTCCGCCGCCACGTTCACTGCGTTGCTCTCCGGGGCCGCCATGCCCCCCAGAGTACTGCCCCACCCTCCATGGATGAAAAAAAGTAAGTAGCTGTGTTACTAATAGTTCCAGAAGGAAAGGCAGCACCTTACGTTCCTTATGGTTCCCGGTGTCGTGCGTCCACGGGCGTGCGCGCGGGCCGTCGCTCACACGATTCGGAGACCGAAATGGCCACCCTCCTGCACCTGGACTCCTCCCTGTTCCCGACCGCGGGCTCCGCCTCGCGCCCCGTGACCGCCGCCTTCCGCGAGGCGTGGGAGGCCCAGCATCCGAACGGTTCCGTGGTCTACCGGGACCTCGCGGAGAACCCCGTCCCGCACCTCGACGCGATCACCGCGGGCGCCTCGTTCGCGGACCCGGCCACCCACACCCCCGAGCAGGCCGCCGCGTTCGCGGGCCGGATCGCCCTGATCGAGGAGCTGGAGCGGGCGGACGCCGTGCTGATCGGCGCCCCCATGTACAACTTCTCCATCCCCTCGACCCTCAAGGCGTGGCTCGACCAGGTGATCCTGCCGGGCCGCACGGCCGGGGGCAGCTCCACGCTGAAGGGCAAGCACGTCACCGTCGTCGCCAGCCGTGGCGGCTCGTACGCGCCGGGGACCCCCCGGGAGGGCTTCGAGTACGTGCAGAACTACCTGGGCGACCTGCTGAGCGACATGCTGTCCCTGGAGGTCGACTTCATCGTTCCGGAGCTGACGCTGGCCCGGTCGAACCCGGCCATGTCGGAACTGATCCCGCTGGCCGACGCCTCCCGCGCCAAGGCCCTGGCGGACGCGGACACCAAGGCGAAGGACCTCGCCGACCGTCTGGTCGCCGCCGCCGTGTGACGTTCCCCCGCTCCACTCCCGACACCTGACGCCGGTGGGGCGCGGAGCCTCGGCTCCGCGCCCCACCGGCGTCCTCGTACACGGACGGTCGGCCACCCGTTCGACGGCCGACCGCACCCCTCAGTGCTGGTGGCCGTCCCCCTCCGCCTCACCGGACCCGGAACCGGACCCGGCACCCTTCCCCGAGCCCTCCGAGCCTTCCGAGCCCCCCGGAGCCCCCTGCTCACCCGATCCGTCCGAGCCACCGGCGCCCCCGGCCGCGCGCACGGTGAACGCGGCCGTCCGCACCTCGCCCCCGTGCTGGAAGTCGAGGAACAGCCGGTAGGTGCCCGCGCTGGGCGCCGTGGCGGTGAAGGACACCTCGGGGCCCGGTTCGGTGGTCCCGTCGCCGGGCTCGCCGTTGGGGTGGACGTGCAGGTACCCGAGGTCGCCGGAGCGCAGGGCGACGAGGTGCCCGTACGCCCCCAGGTAGGGCTGGAGGTCGGTGACGTCCCGGCCGCCCTTGGTGACCTTGAGCCTCAGCTCCTCCGCCGAACCGGGCCGCAGCGCGCCCTCCAGGGTGACCCGGTACCCGTCCACGGTGGCCGTCCGGGAGGCGGCGGGCACCTTGGTGGGCCGGTAGTCGCCCGAGACGGCGAGGTCGGCGCCGAGGGTGAGGTTCCCGGACGCGCCGCCGTCGGACGCGTCCGGCCCGGGCGTGAAGTCCGCGAAGAGCCGGTAGTCGCCCGCCCTGGGCAGCTTCACGGGGGTGCTCCAGGTGCCGTCGGCGGCCCGCACCGGGTGCAGATGGCGGTAGGTGTTCAGATCGCGCGAGGCCACGATGAGGTGGAGGTCCTTGCCGTGTTCGCGCTTGAAGGACGTGAGCGCGTCGCCCTCGCCGTCCCGGATGACGAACTCCAGGTCGGCCGTCCGGCCCGCGGCTACGCGCGGGGTCCTCAGGTCGACGGCGTAACCCCGCTCGGCCACCTGGAGCCCGCCGGGAGCCTCCGCGCCGCCCCCGGCCTCCTTCCCGGAACCCGAACCCGGACCCGAGCCGGAGCCCGACCCCGATCCCGACCCGGCCTCGGAAGCGGCCCCCGAAGCGGCCCCCTTCCCGCCCGGAGTCGCGTGCCCCTGATGGGCGGCGGGCTCGGAGTTCACGGGGTCGACCCCGTTGCCGACGCCGTAGGCCGTCCCGAAGGCGACCGCCAGGGCTGCGGCGTAAGCGCTGATCTTCACTGCGGTGTTCATGGCTGCTGCTCCTGTTGGCGTCGCGGGGCGAAGGCGTCGGACAGTGGAGGGGAGGGACGCGGAGGCGCCCGGGGAGGGAGCGGATCGGAAGGCGCGTCCTCCCGCCGTCCCCACTCCCGCAATCTATACCCCTGGGGGGTATATTTCCACTCCCCTCCCACCCTTGCGATCGATAGGGGGTGGGGGTATACATGGAGTCGACGCCAGATACCCCCTCAGGGTATATTGGAGCCACACTGGAGAAGCCCACCGGACCAGCCCTCCCCCAGGGCCGACGCACGAGGAGCAGTGATGAGCAGCACGCTCGCCCCGACCGAACAGGTCGAGCTGGCCATCGGCGGCATGACCTGCGCCTCGTGCGCCGCCCGGATCGAGAAGAAGCTCAACCGCATGGACGGCGTGGAGGCGACCGTCAACTACGCGACCGAGAAGGCGAAGGTCACCTACTCCGGTGAGGTCGCCGTCGAGGACCTGATCGCGACGGTCGAGGCGACCGGTTACACCGCCGCGCCGCCCCCGCCGCCCGCCGCCGCGCGGGACGCGGAGTCCGCCACCGGCGCGGGGGCCGACGAGGACGACGAGCTGCGTCCGCTGCGCCAGCGCCTGGTGACGGCGGTCCTGCTGTCCGTCCCGGTCATCGCGATGGCGATGATCCCCGCACTCCAGTTCGAGTACTGGCAGTGGCTGAGCCTCACCCTCGCCGCTCCCGTGGTCGTCTACGCCGCGTGGCCCTTCCACCGGGCCGCCTGGACCAACGCCAAGCACGGCGCGGCCACCATGGACACCCTGATCTCGGTCGGCACCGGCGCGGCGTTCCTGTGGTCGCTGTGGGCGCTGTTCTTCGGGACGGCGGGCGAACCAGGGATGACGCACCCCTTCGAGTTCACCATCGCCCGCACCGACGGCGCCGGGAACATCTATCTGGAGGCCGCGGCCGGAGTGACCGCGTTCATCCTGGCCGGGCGGTACTTCGAGGCCCGTTCCAAGCGGAAGGCGGGGGCGGCCCTGCGCTCGCTGATGGAGCTGGGCGCCAAGGAGGTCACCGTCCTGCGGAACGGGCGCGAGGAGCTCATCCCCACCGGGGACCTCGCGGTCGGCGACCGTTTCCTGGTCCGTCCCGGCGAGAAGATCGCCACCGACGGGACCGTCGTGGAGGGCTCGTCGGCGGTGGACGCGTCCATGCTGACCGGCGAGTCGGTCCCGGTGGAGGTCCAGGTCGGCGACGCCGTCACGGGCGCCACGCTGAACGCGGGCGGACGGCTGGTCGTGGAGGCCACCCGGGTCGGCTCGGACACCCAGCTCGCCCGGATCGCCCGGCTCGTCGAGGACGCGCAGAACGGCAAGGCCGCCGCGCAGCGCCTCGCGGACCGCATCTCCGCGGTGTTCGTCCCCGTGGTCATCGCCCTGGCGCTCGGCACCCTGGGCTTCTGGCTCGGCAACGGCGCCGGTCTGACGGCGGCCTTCACCGCGGCGGTCGCCGTACTGATCATCGCCTGCCCGTGCGCCCTGGGCCTGGCCACTCCGACCGCGCTGATGGTCGGCACCGGCCGGGGCGCCCAGCTCGGCATCCTGATCAAGGGCCCGGAGGTCCTGGAGACCACCCGCAAGGTCGACACGATCGTCCTGGACAAGACCGGAACGGTCACCACCGGCCGGATGACCCTGCTGCGCACGCACACCGCCGAGGGCCAGGACGAGACCGAGGTGCTGCGGCTGGCGGGCGCCCTGGAGCACTCCTCGGAGCACCCCATCGCCCGGGCCGTGGCCACCGGCGCCGAGGAGAAGGCGGGACCCCTCCCGGTCCCCGAGGACTTCGCCAACGTGCCCGGCCTGGGCGTGCAGGGCGTCGTCGAGGGCCACGCGGTCCTGGTCGGACGGGAGCGGCTGCTGGCCGAGTGGGCGATGGAACTGCCCCCGGAGCTGAAGCGCGCCAAGGACGAGGCCGAGGCGGCCGGACGGACGGCCATCGCGGTGGCCTGGGACGGCGAGGCGCGGGCGGTGCTGGAGGTCGCGGACGCGATCAAGGACACCAGCGCCGAGGCGGTGCGGCGGCTGCGCGACCTGGGGCTGACGCCGATCCTGCTGACCGGTGACAACAAGGCGGTCGCCGAGTCGGTGGCCCGCGAGGTCGGCATCGACGAGGTCATCGCGGAGGTCATGCCGGAGGACAAGGTCGCCGTGGTCAAGCGCCTCCAGGAGGAGGGCCGTTCGGTGGCGATGGTCGGTGACGGCGTGAACGACGCCGCCGCGCTCGCCCAGGCCGATCTGGGACTGGCGATGGGCACCGGCACCGACGCCGCGATCGAGGCGGGCGACCTGACCCTGGTCCGGGGCGACCTGCGGTCGGCGGCCGACGCGATCCGGCTCTCCCGCAAGACGCTCGGCACCATCAAGTCCAACCTGTTCTGGGCGTTCGCCTACAACGTGGCCGCCCTGCCGCTCGCCGCGGCGGGTCTGCTCAACCCGATGATCGCGGGCGCCGCGATGGCGTTCTCCTCGGTCTTCGTGGTCGGCAACAGCCTCCGGCTGCGCGGTTTCCGCGCCACCACCTGACGCACACCCGAAGGGCCCCGCCCCGGTCACCCGACCGGAGCGGGGCCCTTCGCCGTGCCCGCCCCCGAGCGCGCAGCACAGACACCACCGCACACACCGCACACACCGCACACACCGCACACACCGCAGCCATCGAGCGCACACCGCGCACGTCATGAGCACTCGTCACGAGCGCGCACCGCGCACGCCCCGGGCGGTCGGCTCCCCCCTCCTCCCCCTCTCCCCCACACCCTTCCGAAATACCCCTAGGGGGTATATGGTTCAGAGCGAAACGGAGATACCCCCAAGGGGTATCCGTTCGCTGTGCTGCGCCGCGAAGGGCGGGCAGGACGGCCGGACCGAAGGGGAAGAGCGATGTCGACCGTCAACCCGAGACGCTGGTGGGCACTCCTGGTGCTCGCCACCGCCCAGTTCATGGTGATCATGGACACCTCGATCATCGGAGTGGCCCTCCCCGAGATGCAGCGCGACCTGGGCTTCTCCCAGGGCGATCTGCAGTGGGTGTTCAACGCCTACGTCATCGCCTTCGGCGGTCTGCTGCTGCTCGGCGGACGGCTGTCCGACCTGCTGGGCGCCCGCCGGATCTTCGTCTCCGGCTGGGTGGTGCTGATCGCCGGTTCGGTGGTCGCCGCCGCCGCGAGCACCGCCTGGGTGGAGATCGTGGGCCGCGCGGTGCAGGGCGTGGGCGGCGCGCTGATCGCCCCCGCGTCGATGACCCTGCTGATGATGCTCTTCGGCCACGACTCCCGGGAACTCGGCAAGGCGCTCGCCCTGTACGGCGCGGCGGCCCCCGCGGGCGGCACCGCCGGAGTCTTCCTCGGCGGGGTGTTCACCGAGTGGGCCAGCTGGCCGTGGGTCTTCGTCATCTACGTGCCGATCGGCATCGCCACCCTGCTCGCCACGGGTCTGCTGCCCGCCGTCGCCGGACGCCGGGGCTCGGTGGACGTCCTCGGCGCGGTGTCCGTCACCGCCGGACTGGCGCTCGCGGTGTTCGCCCTGGTCCGCGCCCCCGAAGTGGGCTGGACGAGCACCGGTACCGTCCTCCAGCTGCTGGGCGCCGCCGCCCTGCTGGCCCTGTTCCTGCTGGTCCAGCGGTCGTCCCGGACCCCCCTCATGCCGCTGGGCGTCTGGCGGACCCCGGGCCTCGGCATCTCGAACCTGGCGATGACGCTGCTCGGCGCCGCGTGGATCCCCATGTGGTACTTCCTGAACCTCTACCTCCAGCAGGTCCTGGGCTACGGGGCGTTCGCCAGCGGCGCGGCGCTGCTGCCCATGACGGGTCTGCTGATGCTCTTCATGACGCTGATCACGGCGCGGCTGCTGGGCCGCCTCGGGGCGAAGCCGCTGATCGTGAGCGGTCTGCTGGTCCTGGCGGCCGGTCTGCTGTGGCTGTCGGCGGTGGAGCCGACCGGCACCTTCCTGGTGGACGTGCTGCCCGCCTCCCTCGTCGCCGCGACGGGCATGTCGCTGGCCTACATCCCGGCGATGATGTCGGCGATCTCCGGAGTCCCGCAGGAGCGGGCCGGTCTGGCCTCCGGCATCGTCAACACCACCTACCAGGTGGGCTCCGCCCTCGGCCTGGCCGCGCTCACCGCGCTCGCCACCTCCCGGGGCGCGGGCGAACCGGGCGACCTCCCGGCGCTCACCGACGGCTTCTCCGCCGCCTTCCTCGGAGCCGCCGCGGTCGCCGCCGCCGGTGCCCTCCTCACCCAGCTGCTCATGAGGACCCCGAAGGGCTCCGCCCCGTCCTCCGCCGCCGGGGACCCCGCCCCGTCGACCGGGCGGGTGGCCGCCTGACCCTCAAGGGAACGGCCCGACCCACCAGAGGCCCTGACGGAGGTTCACCCCACCGTCAGGGCCTCCGCGCGTCCTCCGTAGGACAGCGCCCGGCGGACGCCCCGCGGCCCGGGCTCAGCGGGCGTCGTCCTCCGCGTAGAGGACGGAGAGCCGGGGAAGGCGACGCGCCATCTCGTCGGGATCGTCGAAGTCGAAGTCCTCGCCCATGTCGTGGCCGCCCGCCCCGGACGACCCCGACGACGACTCCGAGGACCCCGACGATCGCGACGCCCCGGACGCCGACCGGGACGCCCGGTACTCGTCCCACGCGTCGTAGAAGGCGTCCCCCTCACCGGTGAGACGCCGGAACGCGCCGAGGGCCCCGTAGTTGGCGTCCTCGTCGAAGACGGGCTCGTCGAGTCCCGTCCGGGCCGCGTCGATCACCGCGGGGTGCCCGGCGAGGCTGTCCGGGGAGGCCGCCGCCTTCTCGTACCACTCACGGCCCAGCCCGATCAGCCCGGCCCGGAAGTCGATGAACCCGTCGTCCGAGCACCCGCCGCCGATCAGATAGGCGGCGGCCCACACGTCCCACCGGTACACGGCCCCGTGCAGCTCCTCGAAACGTTCCTGGTAGCCGAGGATCTCGTCCGGGGAACGGGTGGCCAGCTCGTCGACCAAGGCGTCGGCGAAGGACGTGTCCCCCGTCACCGCCGAACGCGCGGTCCCGACGACGTCCCAGAACTCGTTGATGTCCATGGGTGGACCCTGCCACCCGGGTGTGACACCGGCCCCACGACGACGGGACCGACGACTGCGCGCCCCCACGACGACAGGGCCCCACGACTGCGCGGCTCCGGCGGAGTGACCGGACGGCCCCGTCCCCGACTCAGCCCTCATACCTGCGTGGCCGGGGACCGCCTCAGTCATCGTGGACGGTCACTCGGCCCACGGAAGCGGGATCTTGTCCTCGCCGCCGGGCAGCAGCGCCTTGCCGCCGACGGCCATGGCGACCAGCGCCTCCGCCGGTCCGCCCACGGCCTTCAGCCGCCGCACCGCGCCGGCGGGCACGATGACGGCCTGACCGGCCTTGGCCTGCCCGGTCTCCCCCTCGATCTCGACCTCGAACTCGCCCGACAGGGGCATCCACACCTGCTCGCGATCGATGACGTGCACCGGCGTCGCCGCGTCCGCGCCCAGCTCCACCCGCCAGGTGCTGATCTCGGCACTCCCCTGGCTGGGGGCGGCCAGACCGAACATCGAACCGGCCGGGGTCTTGGTCGTCCGCTGCTCGCTCTCGCTGACCACGTTCATGACGCCTCCCATATAAAGCAGCTTTACTTAGTGCGAGTAAAGCGACTTTACATGAGTGTGTCAAGATGAACCGATGGAGAACCACGACCCCCTTGAGAGGACCCCGCTCACCTTCCTGCTCGGGATGGCCTTCCAGTTGGTCCTCTCCGAGTTCGTGGGCCGGCTCGACGCCGCGGGCTACGCCGACCTGCGCCCCATGCACGGCCTGGTCTTCCAGGTGCTGCACGGCTCCGGCGCGACCAGCAGCGAGCTGGCCGAGGAACTCGGAGTCACCAAGCAGGCCGCCGGCCAGATCATCGACGACCTGGAGAAGCGGGGTTACGTGGAACGCCGCCCTCATCCCGCCGGAGGCAGACGCAAGCTCGTCGTCCTGACCGACAAGGCCCTGCAGCACCTCTCGGTGGCCGGACGGGTGCTGCACGACCTGGAGGCCCAGCTGACCCGGCAGCTGCACGAAGTCGGCGGACAGGTCCCACGGGCCGAACTCGCGGCCATCATCCGCACGCTGGCGGGCGACGCGATCCCGCCGCTGCGCCCCGTCTGGTGAGACGGCGCGGCGGTACGGCCGGAAGGCACGACCCCGACAGAACGCCAGTCGGTCCGGAACGACGGAACCCGACGCTCCACGACCCCTCGACGGCCCGGACGGTCATCCGTGCGAGAACCGTCCCGCCGGAACCGGAACGACAAAAGCGAGACGGTCGGCATCGTGATCACGATGCCGACCGTCTCGTCTCGTCTGTCTGTTCTGTCTGTCTGTGGGGCACCGACGAAGGTCGCTGATCAGGCCCTACGAGCTGCATCTGAAGATCGTTTCCCGTGGTGCTGGGCCGGTTTTCCCACAGCGCAGGCCAGTGGGTTCATGACGTCGCAGAGAAGGACGACATGGCCTCTGCACTTTCCGCGCCGCCGAACAGCCTCCTCCGTTCCTTCCCGCGCCTTTGGGACGCGGCCTGTTCCTGGACTTGCGCTGAGCTGGGCGGAGCAACCCCACTGGCGTGCACCGAGTGGAGGGTACGAGGCTGAGAGCACGGCAGTGAGTGTCCGAACTAGGGCATCATTGGAGCCAATAAATCGCATGATCGTTCATGAGTGTCGTCGGCAGGAGGGTATGGCATGTCTGGGCACAGCCCTCTCCGTCTCGAGGACCTCACACCCGGCCGGGTGATATCGGGTATCACCCCCAGCGTGGACGTCGCGGTCGTCGCACTGCAGATGTTCGGTGACGCTGCCGCTCAGGTCACCTACCGGCGCCCCGACGGCACAGTGGAGGAGACAATCCTCTACCGGGACCACGAAAGCAGGCTGGCTCCCGGTGCGTCTTCCTCCAGTCATCAGGGGTTCGATGCCGACCCTGAGCTATTTCGCCTCGCCGCAGAGGCCCTTCGTATCCGCATGGCTGCTCGTGGGGACGCGATGCTGGCCGTCTCCACCAGCCTGCTCGACCCGCTGCCGCACCAGATCCAGGCGGTCTACAACGAGCTGCTGCCGCGTACTCCGCTGAGGTTTCTCCTCGCTGATGACCCTGGCGCCGGTAAGACGATCATGGCTGGTCTCTACATCAAGGAGCTGGCCCTTCGAGGCGACCTGGAGCGCTGCCTGATCGTCGCCCCTGGCGGCCTTGTCGATCAGTGGCAGGACGAGCTCCTGGAGAAGTTTGGCCTCGACTTCACCCTGCTCACCAAGCAGCTCGTCGATTCCACGATCAACGGCAGTGTCTTCGACAAGTACCCTCGGCTCATTGCGCGCATGGACTCTCTTGCTCGCTCCGAGGAGCTTCAGGAACGCCTGGCGGAGTCCGCGTGGGACCTGGTCGTAGTGGATGAGGCGCACCGCATGAGCGCCAGCTACTTCGGCTCCGAGCTCAAGACCACCAAACGGTATGACCTCGGACGTCTCCTCGGTCGTCTCACCCGCCATCTTCTACTCATGACAGCGACTCCTCATGCGGGCGTTGAGGAGAATTTCCAGCTGTTCATGGCGTTGCTTGACGGCGACCGCTTCGCGGGCAAATACCGGAACACGGTCCATCAGCACGATGCCTCGGGCCTGATGCGCCGCATGGTCAAGGAGGACCTGCTCGCCTTCGACGGTAAGAAGCTCTTTCCCGAGCGGCGTGCCTATACCGTGCCGTACGAGCTCTCCCCGCCCGAGCAGGAACTGTACGAGCGGGTGACTGAGTACGTCCGCGACGAGATGAACCGCGCCGAACGGCTCGATGGCCGCCGCGGCAACCAGGTCGGCTTCGCCCTCACCGTCCTGCAGCGCCGCCTCGCCTCCAGCCCGGAAGCGATCGGCAAGTCTCTGGAGCGTCGACGCAGACGGCTTGAAGGCAGGCGGGACGAGATGCTGGCCGCCAAGCAGCACGCCGAGCTCGGCCTGACTGCGCCCGCTCCCCAGTTTTCCCGCGCGTCAATCGGGATCGAGTCGCTGGACAGCGAGCTGGATGACCTCACCGGCGAAGAGCTGGAGACCCTGGAAGAGGAAGTCGTCGATGCCGCGTCGGCGGCGCTGACCGTCGCGGAACTGGAACTGGAGATCGACAGCCTGCGGAAGCTGGAGCGGCTCGCCACACGAGTCCTGACCCTGGGCGAGGACCGCAAGTGGCTGGAGCTCTCAGCCCTGCTCCAGGACAACGAACACATGCACGATACAGAAGGGCGCCCCCGCAAGCTCATTGTCTTTACCGAGCACCGAGACACCCTCGAATACCTCTCCCGACGCATCCGGGCACTCATCGGACGACCGGAAGCCGTCGTCGCCATCCACGGCGGCACACCGCGCCAACAGCGGCGCGACATCCGCGATGCCTTCAACCAAGACCCCGATGTCCTGGTACTGATCGCTACCGACGCCGCCGGCGAGGGCCTGAACCTGCAGCGCGCCCACCTCATGGTCAACTACGACCTTCCCTGGAACCCCAACCGCATCGAGCAGCGTTTCGGCCGTATCCACAGGATCGGCCAGAGCGAGGTCTGCCACCTGTGGAACCTCGTCGCCGACAACACCCGAGAAGGCCAGGTCTTCCAGCGGCTTCTCGACAAAATCGAGCAGCAGAGCAAAGCGTACGAAGGCAAGGTCTACAACGTCCTCGGCGAGATCTTCGAAGGCGAGCCGCTGCGCGAGCTGCTGATGGAAGCCGTCCGCTACGGAGACGACCCGGCCACGAAGACCCGGCTCGACCAAGTCATCGACGCCCGGGTCGGCGAACGTGCCGTCGAGCTGATCAAGGGGCTCGCGCTCGATGCCCAGGTGATGGGCATCGAAGACGTACACAAGGTACGGCTGCGCATGGAGGAGGCGCAGGCCCGCCGCCTGCACCCGCACTATGTGCAGGCATTCTTCCGGGACGCCTTCGCGCGGCTGGGCGGCCAGCTCCGGCCCCGCGAAGGCGGACGTTTCGAGATCACCCACGTGCCAGTGATCCTGCGCGAGTCCGGCCGCCGCGGCAGCGGTCTCGGTGGCGTGGCGCAGCGCAAGTACGAGCGCGTGTGCTTCGACCGTGAGCGCATCACCGTGCTGGGAAAGCCACGCGCCGACCTCATCGCGCCGGGGCACCCCCTCTTCGACGCAGTGCTGGACGAGACCGTGAACCAACACGGTGACCTGCTGGGCAAGGGAACCGTCCTGATCGACGCGGCCGACGCGAGCGACCAGCCTCGGCTGCTCGTCGCCCTGGCCCAAGACATCCTCGACGGTCACCGGCGCCCCGTGGACCGCACCTTTGCCTTCACTGAGCTGCTGCCCGACGGCGGGGCCAGGAATGCCGGCCCAGCGCCGTACCTCGACTACCGCCCGCCGACCCCGATGGAAGCCAAAGCGGTCAAGATCCTGCTAGACGAGGACTGGCTGCGCGACGGCGGGAGCGCGCGAGCACTTGACTGGGCGATCCGCGAAGCGGTGCCCGATCACCTCAGCTCGGCCCGGGAACGACTTCTGCCGGTCATAGACCGCACACGGGTCCAGGTCGAGCAGCGACTCAAACAGGAGATCAGCTACTGGCATGCCCAGGCCGGCAAGCTCGAACAGGACCTTGCCGGAGGTAAGCGGGTCCGCCACCGCCCGGAGAAGGCGCGCGCCTGGGCCGAGGAACTGGAAGTTCGGCGCGAGGAACGCCTGGCCGACCTGGAGAAGGACGCCGCCCTACAGCCCAAGCCCCCTGTCGTCGCGGGCTTCGCCCTCGTGGTCCCGGTCGGCTGGTTGGTCAAGGTAGTTGGAGCCGAGGATGAGGCGGCCCTCGCGCCGTTGCATGCGACGGATGGATACGAGACCGACCGCCGAGCGGTTGCCGCGGTGCTACGCGCGGAGAAGGAGCTGTCTCACATCCCGAAGGAGATGACGCACAACAACCCCGGGTACGACATCCGCTCGCTCACACCGGACGGTCACCTTGTCCACATTGAGGTGAAGGGCCGTCGGGTGGGGGCGGAGCAGTTCTACATCAGCCGAAACGAGATCCTGGTCGCCAAGAACCGCGGCGACCAGCATCGCCTCGCCCTCGTGGCCGTCCACCCGGATGGGCCCGCGCACGACGAGGTGCGGTATCTGCGCAATGCCTTCGCCGACACTGAGTTCGGAGACCTGAAGGCCGAAGGGCTCCTGCTGTCCTGGCAGGACGCTTGGAGCAAGGGAGGAGCCCCGCAATGAGCGGCGCGATACGTAAGAGCGAGGCGGCACCGCGCAGGCGGAAGCTCATCGAGGTGGCGTTGCCGATCGATGCCATGAGCAAGGCCAGCAAGGCGGACAAGGACCGCAAGGTCGGCACCATCAAGAACATCCACAAGTGGTTTGCCCCGATGCCGACTCCGGCCTGGCGGGCGCTGCTTTTCGCCGCGGTCGTGGACGACCCGGGCGACGAGCAGAAGCGCGCCGAACTGTTGGGGATCATCGAGGGCCTGGTCCCGGAGAAGGGTACGGCTCCTTCGGAAGAGGCACTGAAGAAGGCCAAGGCAGTGCTAGCCGAGCAGGAGCAAGACCTGCCCCCAGTGCTCGATCCGTTCTGCGGCGGCGGTTCGACGTTGGTCGAGGCACAGCGGCTTGGATTCCCGACCGTGGCGAGCGACCTGAACCCGGTGCCGGCCCTGGTGACCAGGGTGGAGACCCAGCTCATACCCGCTGTCCTTGGCAAGCCCCCGGTCTCCGGTGACGACGGCGGATTCGAGGGCACGTCGGTCGACCCGATGGCCGGGCTGCTCGCTGATATCAAGCACTACGCGAAGCGCGTCGAGGACAAGGTCAAAGCCGAGGTCGGCTATCTGTACGAGCCGGTGAAGGGCGGCGAGGTCGTCGCCTGGCTCTGGGCCAGGACTGTGCCCTGCACCAACCCGGCGTGCGGGGTCACCATCCCGCTGTACAGCTCGCCCTGGCTGAGCAAACAAAAGGGGCGCGAGGCATGGCTGCGGCCAGCGGTAAAGGGCGGGCGCGTTTGCTTTGAGATTGGAACAGGGCTGGATGAAGAGGTCCCTGAAGCAACGAAGAGGGCAGGACGCGGTGGAAAATTCACCTGCCCGGCATGCGGTACCGAGGTGGACGAGAAGTACGTACGCAAGGCAGGCATCGACGGCTGCATGGGGCTGCAGCTGCTCGCGATTGCTGTAGATGACGAGTCCGGGCGGCGGTTCGTTCCCGAGCGGAAGGACTCCGTAGCCGTGGAGCTGGATCTGCCGGACGAGATCCCGGAACTAGAATTCCCTGACAATACGAGGGACTTCCGAACCCAGTTGTATGGCCTGCACCGGCAAGCAGACATCTATACCCCGCGTCAGCTGCATATGCTGGGAGCCTTCACGGATGCGGTGGCCGAGGTGTCGGGGTGGGTTGAGCGAGACGGGGGCGATGCGGATCAGGCGAAGGCCATCGCCTCTACGCTAGCTATATGCATTGGCAAATTGGTCATGGCCAATTCCACTCAGTCTCGTTGGCAAATCGACTCACGTCATGGTTCTGCCAAGGCACAGCCTGCTTTTGGGCGTCAGGCCCTGCCCATGGTGTGGGACTTCGTTGAGGTCAACCCCTTCTCACAAGGAGCAGGAGGGTGGTTCAGCCAGCTGAAGTCAATGCTGAGCGGTATAAATGCGCTGCCCCGCGACGCCCCTGGCGGTGAATCTGTTCAAGCTGATGCCCGCACTGCTGGTTCTCTTGTCCCATCCGGCAGCGCTCTGATAGCGACTGACCCTCCGTACTTCGCTCAGATCAACTACGCCGACTTGAGTGATTACTTCTACGTGTGGCTTCGTCGTGCTGCGCGAGACCTGCACCCGGACCTCTTCGGCACTATGGCCACCCCCAAGACCGAGGAGCTGATTGCAAACCCTCACCGTCACGGTGGCCAGGAGAAGGCTCGTCAATACTTCATCGACGGTTTCACAGAGGTCTTCTCGTCCCTCAAGCAGGCCTCCCGCGCCGATCTCCCGATCATTGTCATCTATGCCCACCGTCAGGAGGAGACCAAAGATGGAGAGCTGACTTCCTCCGCTTGGGACGCTCTCCTGGAGGCGATGTTGGCTGCTGGCGTGAGTGTCGTCGGCACGTGGCCGCTCCACGCGACGCACAGTTCACGTCAGATCGGCCATGGAGCTAATGCGCTCGCCTCCTACATCGCGATGATCTGCCGTCCGCGTCCCGAGTCCGCTAGCACCCTGGACCGCCGAGGTTTTCTCCAGGCCCTCCGCCGAGAGCTCCCCGAGCGCATCAAGCCGTTGCAGCAGAGTTCCATCCCGGCCGTCGACCTTGGTCAGGCTGCCATCGGTCCCGGCATGGAGATCTTCTCCCGGTATGCCCGGGTGACCGAGCCTGACGGCTCGGCCATGCGCGTACGTACCGCTCTCTCCCTCATCGCCAAGGCTCTCGACGAGCTTCTCTCCGAGTACGAGGAGGACTTCGACGCCGACACCCGGTGGTGCATCAAGTGGTTCGAGGAGAAGCAGTGGGAGACAGCCGATTTCGGTGAGGCCGACAAGCTGGCCAACCGCTACAACACCTCCGTCCCTGGCCTGGTCCACGCCGGGGTTGTGAAGTCGGCGGCTGGCAAGGCGGCGCTCATCAAGCCCGCTGATCTCCCGGCTGGCTATGACCCGACCACCGACGACCGTCTTACCGTCTGGGAGGTGGCCATGTATCTGTCCCGTCTGATCGAGGGCAAGGGCGTGGGTACTGGCATCGACGCGGCCGGAGATTTCCTCGCCCGCGCCCGTACCCGCCCCGAAATCGACGAGGACACTGTGAAGGGACTGGCGTACCTCTTGCACAGCGTGTGCGAGCAGCGAGGCTGGACGGAGAGCCAGCGGTGGTTCAACAACCTCGTCAGTTCCTGGCCTGATCTGCAAACGGCGGCTCGCGCTGCCGACCGGCAGAAGGTGAAAGTCAGTGAGGACCAGTTGTTCTGACAGGTAGGGCCGAAAGGCACACAAGGGGGCGGGCATGCAGAGCGACCACACAGCGTACGGCGACGGCAGCACCACACCGGACGTCGTGGAAGCGACAGTAGACAGGACTGCGGAGACCATGGCAATCAGCAACCACGACCGCATCGGACAGATGGTCCGAGTGCTGCCCGATGGGCTGCTTCCCCTCGTCGAGCGGGAGATGGCACGACGCCAGGGGGAGACGTGGTTCGCGGACGCGGAAGCCGAGGAGCGGGAGAAAGGGCGCGCACTGGCGTCCAAGCGTGATCCTCAGTTCCTCCTCAACTTGCTGCAGCGCTACTGGGGCTCGTACTTCCGGCATGCGCTGCCCGGTGCGGTTCGCGGGTACGCGAGCGAAGTGAACGACGTGCGCAACCGGTGGGCGCACAATGCGACGTTCTCCTCGGACGACACCGTGCGCTCTCTCGACACCGCGGAGCGTCTGCTCACCGCGGTCGGCGCCCCCGCTGAACTGGTCGAGCAGCTTCGCAAGTCCCGTATGGACCTTCAGCGGACCACGATCGCGGAGGAGACCCGGTCGAAGACACGGCGGCTGGCTGCCATGCCGAGCATCGCTGCTGATGGGCTCAAGCCCTGGCGGGATATCCTCATCCCGCACGAGGACGTGGCGCGCGGTGGCTTCAATGCCTCTGAGTTCGCGGCCAACCTCCACCAGGTCGCGAAGGGCGAGGGCGCGCCGGAGTACACCGAGCCCGAGGAGTTCTTCCAGCGGACCTATCTCACCGAGGGGCTGCGCGATCTGCTCAGCAAGTCACTGCGTCGAATAGCCGGCGACAACAACGCCTCGCCCACGGTGAATCTGCAGACCAACTTCGGTGGCGGCAAGACCCACTCCATGCTGGCGCTTTACCACGTGTTCTCGCCGGGGCTCCAGGTGCAGCGACTGCCGCAGGAGATGCAGGAGCTCATCGCGGCCTCGCCTGCGAAGAAGCTGCCTGAGGAGCCGGTGCGCCGCGCCGTCCTCGTGGGCACCGCGCTGGCTCCAGGACAGCCTGATGAGAAGGCCGACGGCACCAAGGTCAACACGCTGTGGGGGGAGTTGGCCTGGCAGCTAGGCGGCCGACAGGCGTACGACGTCATTGCCGCATCCGACCGCAGCCGTACCAACCCCGGCTCCGAACTGCTGCAGGACCTCCTCGCAGCGTACGCGCCCTGTCTGATCCTTATCGATGAATGGGTGGTCTACGCGCGCCAGTTGGTATCCAACGACGGCCTCGCGGGTGGCACGTTCGAGACGCACTTCTCGTTCGCCCAGTCCCTGACCGAAGCGGTAGAGGCGGTGAGCGGTGCACAGCTGGTGATGTCCATCCCGGCCTCGGAGAACGGGAAAAGCACGGCGGCGGATGCCGATGAGATCGGCGGTGAGGCTGGGCAGGCAGTCCTGGACCGGCTGCAGAGTGTCATCCACCGCAAGGCTGATGCCTGGCGTCCGGCGAGTTCTGATGAGTCCTTCGAGATCGTGAGGCGTCGGCTCTTCGAGACCCCCTCCGGCACGGCACAGGTAGAGATCAACACGGTTGCGCGTCTCTTCGGGAAGTTCTACGGCATGCACAAGCCGGACTTCCCGGCAGGTGTGGATGCCCCGGACTACGAGCGCCGGATCAAGTCCACGTACCCGATCCACCCCGAGCTTTTCAGCCGTCTCTATGAGGACTGGTCGACGCTCGACCGATTCCAGCGCACCCGTGGTGTGCTGAGGCTGATGAGCGCGGTGATCCACGCGCTCTGGCGGAACCAGAATCAGAGTCCCATGATCATGCCGGGTGACATCCCACTCGACGATCCACGGGTAGCCAGTGAGCTCACCTACTATCTAGCGGACCGCTGGAAGCCAATCATCGACACCGACGTCGACGGGCCGGACTCGACCCCAGTCTCTGTGGACAACGAGAAGACCGTCCTCGGACAGCGCGCAATGAGCCGCCGTATCGCACGCACCGTCTTCATGGGCTCCGCACCCACCGTCAACGCGGCCAAGAAGGGCCTGTCCGATCCGTACATCCGACTCGGCATGGCCATACCCGGCGACTCCTTGGGGAACTTCCGGACCGCGCTCAACACCCTCGCGGACCGGTCGACGTACTTGTACAGCGACTCCGACCGCTACTGGTTCGACACCCACGCCAACATCACGCGCACCGCGAAGGACGAAGCCGACCGCCTCATCGACCGGAACGATGACGTGTGGGCAGAGATTGTCCGCCGGCTGAGCCCGATCCAGCACCGGCGCGGGGACTTCGGGGCCGTGCACATCGCACCGCAGCACACCAAGGATGTCCCCGACCTCGATCAGGCGCGTCTCGTGCTGCTCCATCCGAAGCACGTACACACCGGTGGCAAGACCGTTCCAGACACTCCGGCTCTGGAATTCGCGCAGGAGACGCTGATATCCCACGGCACAAGGAATCGGCTGCACCAGAACACCCTGGTGTTCCTGGCGCCCGACAAGAAGGACATCGGCACCCTCATGGAGGCGGTGCGCGAATACCTCGGGTGGAAGAAGGTGCTGGACCGGCAGCTTGAGCTGGACCTCACCGAGAGCCAGCGCCGCCAGGCCCAGACCAGGCGCGACCAGGCGAACGAAAAGGTTGAACTGCGTATCGGCGACGCCTACCGCTGGGCGCTCATCCCCGAGCAGGAACCGGGCGCCCCCATCACCTGGGAGCACCTCAAGGTGGACGGGGGCCGCGCCGACGACGCCGCTGTGCGCACCGCCGAACGCCTCAAGCGGGAGGGCATGCTGTACCTCCAGCAGGCGCCGGCATTGCTCCACCAGAAGCTCACAGGGCCGCTGTCCCGTATCTGGGAGCAGGACGGGCACATCACGGTGGGGCGGCTGTGGGAACTGCACACTGCCTACCCGTACATGTACCGCCTCGTGAACCGCCGGGTCCTCGACCAGGGCATTGATGATGTCCTGCCGATGCTGACCTGGGAGACAGAAGGCTTCGCCCTGGCTGCTGGATATGACGAGACAACCGGCCGCTACCAGAGGCTCGTGCTGCCCGGCGGCGATGCCCGCTTCGGGCAGATCACGGACGGCACCCTTCTCGTCCGCGTGGACAAGGCGATCAGCCAGCGCCAGTACGACGAGGAGACAGCCGCTCAGAAACGAGAGTCGGCTGCCGTGCCAGCCTCTCAAGGATCCGTGACCCCGACTGTGAACGCGAAGGTCGGCGAGACCGCGGTCAAGCAGACGGAGAACTCTCAGCAGCCAGTGCTCCCCAAGGTCCCGACCCGGTTCTACGCCAACGCGCAGCTCACACCGGAGCAGTACAGCAAGAACGCCAGCAAGTACGTCCTCGAAATCCTTCAGCACCTTGACTTGATCGGAACCGAGGTCGAGATCACCGTCGAGATCCAGGCGAGGCGCCCAGAGGGCTTCCCTGAGGACAAGGTGCGGATCCTGAAGGAGAACGCCAACACCTTGAAGCTGAACGCCGAGTTCGAAATCGAATAGCCGCTACCGACTGCACGCTGGGCTCCACCGATTGATGGCTGCGGAGCCCAGCGTGACAGACCGTCACGGGTAAGCCTGAGCGGCTAGGCTGGTCGAGAAGCATCATCGTTACGGGGGAGCGAATGGCTGCACGCAATCGCGACAGGACGGTACATTTCTACCAAGTCGCCGACGCTAAAGAACCTGATGCGCCGCGCTTGCCGCGTCAGGACTGGAATGTCAAGCTGCGGCGCCTCCTCGACATACCTCTCCCCGACCGCACGGTCGAATCAGGCGGGGAGACCCTCATCGGCGCGGTGGATCCGCTGCAGCCCGCCCCGCACCTGCTCTTGGCGAAGGTCCGCCGGGACGTACCCCAGCAGATCAACTTCGACGATGGCTCCTTCAGTCATCTGCAACTCGCCGCGAACCAGGGCCTGGTCGACGTCACCACCGTGTACTTCCTCTCTTTTGGGAACGTCATGGCAACGATGAGCGGCGGGATCTCGGCGCCCCGCGTGAGCACCATCCAGCGATGGTTCAACGGTATGCATCTGATGAGCGAGGAGATCGAGCTTCGGCCCGTTGTCGACGCCCGGTCGCGCGAGAAGCTCGCACGAGCCAACGCTGTGGAAACGCTCACCATCAGGATTCAGCCCGAACCGCAGGACAGCCCGACAGCATTGCGCGGCAGCTCAGACCTCGGCGCCGCGATCAGCAAGATGCACCAGGACTACCCGGACATGACGATCACGCTGACGCTGGAGGTCCCGAAGAAGCGCCGATGGTACTCGCCTCGGCGTCGGTCGCGCGGGCAGCGGCAACTCCTGGACTCAACCACAGCCTTCGCACGGGACATCGGTGACTGGCTCGACAACAGTGACGCCGTGGACACCGCACGGGCGACGGCTCACATCGACGACTGGAATCAGCAGGCGACGGACGAGAAGATCGATTTCGTGGCCGAGCGCATCACCGCGAAGTGCCGGGTCCCGCTTGAGTCGACCGACGGGCACTCGGTCGATCTCCACGTAGCACTGACCGAATTGGCGCGTGTGGCGCATGAGCACGAGCGGATCCTCAGAGCCGCTGTCGGTGCCGACGTCTAGGCTGGAACGCGACAGGGGGAAGTGTTTCTACTGGTCGCGCAGGGGGATTCAGGATGCCTGGCACAGGAGTCGGACCGCGGTGGCTGATAAACAAGTGGCTCGCCAGGCCAGCTTCCGACTGGCTGATTGTGCTCGTCGGCCTCAGCGCGCACCTCGCGTGGGTCCACTGGACTGGGAGTGGTGATCTCCTTGGGAAGCCGCGACGCGAGCAGCGCCTGGCGATCTATACGACCGGAGCCACAGTTGTCGCCGTGACGGGCAGCTTCATCACGGCAGCCATCGCTCAGTACGCCGCAGCCACAGGGAGGAGGATGCGAACGCTCCGAACCACAGGGCACCTGGGGTCGCAGTTCCGTCGGAACTGGGTCAGCATCCTGTCGGCCACGCTCCTGGTCGCTGGAATCTGTCTGTTGGCGACCGTCCTTGACGTCACTGAGGGTGACTCTGGTGGTGTTCATTGGATGGTGGAGGCTGCGTTCGTTCTCTGCGTGGCGCGGTCATACCGGCTGCTGTGGCTGCTCAATGCAGTCATTCTGGCTACTGATCGCGATCTGGCAGAGCCTGCTCCGGATCGCCAGCAACTGACGACGTGACGATCGCGCTGGCAGGACTAAACATGATCTCCGTGCGGTGGTTGAACCTTCCCCTTGATCGTGGACACCTGGAGACTGGGATCTTGAGGTTCCAGAGGAAGTAGCACCAGGTGGGAAGCAAGTACACGAAGCGGTACACCGCGGAGTTCAAGCGGGACGCGATCGCGCTCGTCGACTCCACGGGCAAGACAGTCACCGCTGTCGCCCGAGAGCTCGGCATCAGCTCGGAGTCCCTGCGCGGCTGGTACCGACAGGCCAAGGCCGACCTGGGTGAGGGACGGCCCGGTGAGCTCACCACGGCCGAGCGCGAGGAACTCAGGCGGTTGCGCAAGCTCGCCGCCGAGCAGGCCAAGACGATCGAGGTCCTGCGAAAAGCCGCGGTCTTCTTCGCGAAGGAGAACGACCGGTGAACGACACGTACGCGTTCATCGAGGCGGAGAAGACCACCCACGGCGTCGCTTTCCTCTGCAGGCTGCTGAAGGTGGCCCGTTCCTCCTTCTACGCCTGGCTCGCCGCGACGAAGACCCGGGCCGCCCGCGCGGCGGCCGACGAGGCCCTGGTGCACGAGATCGCCGTCATCCACGTCGCCTCCCGCCAGACCTACGGCGTCCCGCGCATCCACGCCGAACTGCGGCGGCTGGGGCAGTGCGTGAACCGCAAGCGCATCGCCCGGCTGATGCGCGAGCACGGCATCCAGGGCGCCCACCGCCGCAGGCGGCGGTCGCTGACCCAGCCCGACAGGAAGGCGAAGCCGGCACCGGACCTGATCGGCCGCGACTTCCACGCCGCCTGCCCGGCACGAAGCTGGTCGGAGACATCACCGCCCTGCCCACCGGCGAGGGCTGGCTCTACCTTGCCTGCTGGATGGACCTGGCCACCCGCGAGGTCGTCGGCTACTCGATGGCCGACCACCACCGCGCCACTCTCGTCGTCGACGCGCTGAAGATGGCCGCCGGCCGCGGCCGCCTCCAGCCCGGCTGCATAGTGCATTCGGACCGCGGCAGCGAATACACCAGCAGCCAATTCCGTTGCTAAATAGCCGAGTTGAACCTTCGGCAAAGCTGTGGACGCACCGGATCTTGCTTCGACAACGCCGCCGCGGAGAGTTTCTGGGCCCTACTCAAAGAAGAGATCGGCACCCGCGTCTGGCCCGACCGGGCCACCGCCCGCGCCGAGGTTCGACTTCATCGAGACCTTCTATAACCGCCGCCGGCTGCGCAAGCACAAGACCTTCGGCTACCTCACCCCAGCCGAGACCCGACAGCGGCAACAGCACGCCCTCGCCGCGTAACGAACGAGTGTCCGAGATCACGGGGAAGCTTCAGGTGCACTGTTCAGCTCGGTGTGGTCGGCCTGGGTTTGGATGGCGGCGGCGACTTCGACTGCATGAACCTGATCGAGGCTTTCTAGAGTCGGCGGTGGCGTCCATACGCACCTGAGCACCGCCCACCCCGCCACGAAGCTCCTGGCAGGACTGGCGGTCTTGGTCAAGACCCCGTCTGCCAGGAGCTTCATCATTTGCGCAACAGCCTAACTTGCCTTCAGAGCCGTCGGATTGGAATGGAATCAGCCTTGGCGTAGCTGTTGGGGACGGCTCGAGGCGGGTTGGTTAGTTGTAGCTGGTGAACAGTGTGGTGTTGTCGTAGAGCCAGTCCTGTGAGGGGGCTGTCCAGCTGACGACGCCAGGGTTGAAGGATGCGGCAGGTGTGGCGGTCCAGGTCACTGTTCTGACGGTGCCGTCCTTGCGGTGGTCGAGGGCGCCGAGGTCGTCCTGGCCGTCGCCGTCGTAGTCGCCGACGACGAGCTGGCTGCGGTTGATGTCCCAGTTTCCGGCGGGGCTTTCGATGGTGACCTTGGCGGATCCGAACCGGTCTCGGTCGGGCAGGGATTCGGCGAGGGGCCGTGTCCGAACTGCCGGACCGCCGGCGATTGACGGTGGAGGGGCTGCGCCGCAGAGTGGCTGCCCTGGTGGAGCAGCGCCACGGGGTGGGAGGGGTAGCGCTGCCGTCTCGTTCCGCCTTCCACCGGCTGTATGCCGAGGCCACCGGTGCGGGGTTGCTGGAGGGCAGGGTTTTCACCTATCCCGGCCAGCGGTCGTCGCACTGGCCGGGACGGTACGTCGTGCTGGACACGGTGCGGATTCCTTCGCGATTGGGTGCTCTTGGTTCCTACGGCCTTCCTGAGGTCGTCATCGCCGTGGACGCCGACTCCGCCTGCGTTCTGACCGCCGTGGTCCACAGGGACAGACGGACCCTTGACGGGGCGGCTCTGCTGGCCCGTATGGGAGTCCCCGACGATGTACGGGCGCGATGGGCTGGTGATCACCTTCTGCCCGATGCCGCCCTGCCGTCGGGAGGGGCGCCGCTGATCCGCCCGCAGACCGTTGGGATGGCTGGTATGCCGGCCAGCCTGCGGGGCTTCTCTCAGGCGTGCACCCGGCTGGGTGTGCGCATTCGGCAGCACATGCCGCACGTCACCGGTCGCGAGCAGCACGTAGACCTGCTGGTCGCGCGCATGGCCGACCAGCTCGCCGACCTCCTGGGCAGCGGGGAGGGGATGGTGCTGGAGGATGTCCAGGCGCGGGTGGACGAGTGGGTTCTTCACGTCTGGCCGCGCACCCGGCTCAGCGCGGGTGCCGAGGGGTTCGCCGTGCCGGGCGCGGAAACGCCCGCCCAGCGCTACACCGCTCTCGTCGCTCAGGCCAGCTGGCTGGCCACGCCCTGGTCCCCCGATGTGTTCGCGGATCTGCTGCCCCGGGCCACCCGGGCGATTTCACCGGTGGGCATCACCCTGCACGGCTGCATCTACAACAGCTTGGAGCTGCAGCGGAGTTGGGGATCTCCGCCGCCTGGTGTCAGGGCCGTGGCCGAGGTCCGCTGGGACCCCTATGACTTCCGGCGGGTGTGGCTAGATGCCCCGGATGGGCGGTGGGTGACCGTACCGTTGTGTACTGGCAGACGGCCCTCATCACTCCAGTCGTCCTTTTACGAGAGGCAATTTGCCCGGTTCCAGCGAGGGGAGACAGCTCCTGCCGCCCCGTCGTCCGGTGCCGGCACCCGTACGAGCATCACGGCAGGCCACCACGCGCACGTGGCTGCCCCTGCAGGCGCCGTCGCCGGCCGCGCTGGACGCGACCCGCCTGGCATACCACGCCCAATTGCCCATCCTTAGCGGGGAAGTTGTTGCCGCGGCCGCCCGTGTGCAGGAGTTGGTCACAGTGAACGAGCATTCCCCGGGTGCTCGTCATGGGCTTCTGGTGCACGGGGTGGCTGCCACCGGCAAGACAACCGTGCTGGTCGAATCCGCCCGTTGGTACACCAGCCGGCACCCCAGCGACCAGGGAGATTCACCTCACCGACCCGTGATCCAGGTCTCTGTTCCGCAGACCGTCACGCCGCGGATGCTGCTCACCGAACTCATCCTGGCCGCTGGGGTATCCGTCGCCACCCCCTCGCGCATCACCGTCGCCGATCTCATGTGGCAGGCGCGTGCTGCCCTGACCGCCAGCGGCACCGGCCTCATCCTGGTGGACGAAATCGACGGCCGCCACCTGCGGGCGGGCGCCGGCACCTCAACGGCCCGGGTGCTGCGGGAGCTACACGACTGGCTGCCGGTCACCTTCGTCTTCGCCGGGCCCGAGCTCTGTCCGGCGGATACCTCCGCCTGCTGGGAACAGCGGCGTCTGGCACTGGTGAGGCTCACGGGCAGATCCAGCGACGCGGCCTGGCGCACAACGGTCATCCAGGCGGAGGCAGCGTTGCGGCTGCGGCACCATGTCCCCGGCACCTTGTCGGATCTGGCCGACCATCTCCAAGAGATCACTGGTGGAAGCATCGCACGGCTGGCCTACCTGGTGCGCAGCGGAGCGATCCGCGCCATTCACAACGGCACCGAGTCCCTCACCCGCGAGGAGTTCGACGCCCTGTCCGGCCTGTGGGGCTCGCAGGCCTGCTGAGCCGACCTCCGCCACAATGCCCTCACGCGTCTGCCGCGACGAGGACAGCAAGAGCCGGACAGACGCTGGACAGAGCGCCAACTGGTCAACTCACGCGGGACATTGACCGGCATGGCGCACCAGTAAGGAGGGATAGATTTCGTACTGGTGTCTGACAATAGAATGGGTAATCCCGGAAAATGCGACTATAGGAAGCGAATTCCGCATCTACACCCGAGCGCTCACACATCCAGCTGACAATCAGCAGCCGTTCACCCTAACGTGTTTGCATGGCCTACGAGTCGATGGCCGAGGGCCTCCTCGCGGACCCTGCGGACCTGATGGACCTGCTGAACCGCCGGTGCAAAACCAAACTTCTGCAATACGACCAGACCATCCCCGAGCTGGAGCAGCAGCTCGGGGAGATGCGGAAGAAGCGTGAGGAAGTCCTGGCACTGATGACCCGGAACATCTCCGCCCTCACCGACTGGCACGCCGTCCGCGAGGGCGCCGAGCAACTCGGTTTGCTGGAGTCCTCAACGGAACCGACGCGCCTGTGGGTGGTTCCCGACGAGGAGCAGCCGCCCTCTCGTGATGGGTACGGGACGCCTGCTTCCACGGCGGTGCTCCAGCCGGAAGGGGCCTCCGGGCAGGACGAAGCTCTCGTGTCCTCAGACGGCTTCGCCTCAGAAACCCCGTCCGCGACCACGGCACCGACGCAGCCGGACCTGGTGCTGGTGAGGGGGCAGCGACGCCGCGAGATCCTGACCCTCATCGGTTCCAAGCCGCACGCCACGTGGAGCGTGGCAGGCGTCGGGGCACTGCTGGGAATCGAGAAAGAGGACGCGCCCGGCTTGCATCGCGTGCGCGAGCTACTACGCATACTCGCCCTTATCGGCGCCCTGGAGCGCATCACCACCGAGGGCGACATTCACGTGCACTACCGACCGCGCGGCACCTGGAGGTTCATCTGACCCAGGGCTGCAACAGCGCCCGCTGACATAACACTTCACCACACATATGAACCGTCGCCGCAGGTTCTTTACGCCCTGGATTACGGCCAGGGTCTGCGGCGACGGGGCCAGTAAGGCCGTTCCCGACAGTACCCGTGTCCATCTAGCCGTGTCGGGCATTCGGCCATCTTCGCCTGCTCCTGCTTCAGGAAGCCGAATGCCCATGCGAATTCACTCCGGTGGATTGCCCGGGTTCCGCCCGGGCCACAGGTCCACATCGAGTTCCTTCTCCAGGGTCGCGATCGTCAGCAGGTCGCACCAGACCTGGCCAGCCAGCACCCGGCTGATGGTGATCCGGTCCACTCCCGTCCTGCGGGCGACCTCCACAATCGTCCAGCCGTGCTCCTCGATGGCGCGCCGCAGGCGCGCGGCCACTTCCTGGGCGACCTGCGCCCCGTGGTGGTCGTCAAGCACGGCGTGCGACCAAGCGCCCTCGAGCAGGTACTCGGCGGGCTTGCGACGGCGCTTGTCTCCTTGTGACACAGCGAAGAGTGTCGCCCATACGGACCTCCCGGCATGACAGCGGCCGCCACCTCCACTGAATGTTATTGGAATAACACCCCTCCTGGGGTCTATTCCTGGTGGAGAGTCGTCATGGATGCGATCGAGCAGTACCGGCCCGAACTGCCCGCCCCCGTATGGGAGCGCATCGGGCCCGGCTGCCGGCGCGCGGTCACCCGGGCCAAGCCCAACACCCCCAAGCAGGCACGGGAATGGATGGGCGCGCTCGCCCACGCCACCGCCCACGCCGATCTCTGCGGACGCCCGGCCGCAGCCGAACAGGTCCTGGCCCCCGAGTCGGTCGAATGGTCCCTGGCCACCGGCTGCCTGCACCTGAGCGACGGCACCTGCGGCAACTACGGGGCCGCCTGGGGCACCTGCGCCGGGCCCTGTTCGGCCCCGACCTGACCACCGGAAAACCGGCCGCCTACGCCGGGTCGGACTCCTCCAGGCCGTACAGCACGGCCGAACAGTCCAGCCTCTTCGCATCCGCCCGCTTCCAGCCCACCGCCGAGCTGCGCCACGGCAGTCTGACCCTGCTCGCTCTGGGCCTCGGCTGCGCACTGGACTCACCGGAGATCATCCCGCTTCGTGCTCACGACGTACGGGTCGCGCCCAACGGGGAAGTGGCCGTCGCGGTCCGCGGCCGTCGCGGCCGTCTCGTGCTGTGCCGCACTTCCTGGGCGCCGGTCCTCGCCGACGCCGCGGCCCAGGCCGCCGAACCCGGGCAGGTCCGCTATCTCTTCCGCCCCAGCGGCTACGCCCGCAACCCCAACACCGTCACCAACTTCATCGCCCGCACCAAGGCGTCACCCGGCACTCCGCCCCTGGTGATGGGGCGGGCCCGGGCCACCTGGCTCGTGGATGCGATCGAAGCCCGCATGCACCTGCCGACCCTGATGGCCGCCGCCGGGCTGACCACCCTGCGCTCCATCGACCGGATCATGCCGTACGTCCGCAACCTCACCGCCGAGCAGGCCGCAGCCGCGCTGAAGGGGCTGTGATGACGAGCCGCCTCGAACGACACGACCGCATCGCCAGGCTCCGCACCCGCCGCGTCACCGTCCCCGACCAAGACGTCATCGACCTGCTGTCGACCCTGGGTGCCGAGGGGCTAGTAGAGGAGGCCGCGCGGCCCTGGCCGAGCAACGCACGGGCGCCCGCGCCACCTCAGCGCCGAAGGGCTGCTGCTCGGCATGTACCTGTGCTCCGTCCTGCACTCCGGAGCCGTGATCCTGACCGCCGTCGCCGACCTACTGGCCTTCGGCATCAGCCAGGCCATGCGCGACCGGTTCGGGATCCCCCACTACGCCGACAACGACCAAGGTTCCGAAGCCTTCTACGCGGTCGTACGACGCCTCTTCCACAAGATCGTCGACTCCATCGACCCGTCTCCTCTGCCTAAGAACCACCGCATCCCCCTCACCGACGCAGCCGAACTCCAGGCCGCAGCCGATGAAGCCGCCCTCGCCGACAAGCGCTCCCTGCTCGTCCACTTCTCCAACAAGATCCTCGGCACCTCCCTGCAGCCGGCCCACGCCCTGCTCCAAGAGACCTGGGAAGGCGACACCGTGGTGGACGCCACCGTTGTCGGCGCCTACGCCAAGGGCCTCGCCCCGGACAGCGAGGTCACCTCCACCGACCCCGACGCCGGCTGGTACGTCCGAGGCGCCCGCCACGAGGACCCCCTAGCCCTCGAAGAAATCGCCCCGCCACCCGAAAAAGGGGAGGGTGGCAAGAACACGGGCAAGGCCAAGCGCCGAAAGGTAAAGAAGAAGCTGTACGGCTTCGATGCCAGCCTGATCGTTGCCCGCGGCACCAGCTCCGACGGCGCCCCGCTCCCGGACGGCTCCGCCGACCCCGACACCGTCCCAGCACTGATCATCGCCTTCGCCCTGGAAAAGCCCAGCTGCCGCCCCGGCGAGGTCGCCGTCAAAGCCCTGCTCCAAGTCGATTCCCGTTACCCGCGCGGATACCTCGCCGGTGACCGCCTCTACAACGGACAGAGGGCAGAGGTCTTCCAGCTGCCCATCCGCGCCCTGGGCTACGCCCCCGTCTACGACTACACCAAGGACCAGCTCGGCGTGCAGGGCAGCGTCGCCGGGGCCCAGCTCGTCGAAGGATCGTGGTACTGCCCCTCCATGCCCGCCCCCCTGGTCACCGCCACCATCGACTTCCTCGCCAAGCGGATCGATAAGGACACCTGGATCAAGCGCATCCGGCTGCGCGCCACCTACCTGCTCATGCCGAAAGAGGCCGCAGACGACGAAGGACACCGCCGGATGATGTGCCCCGCCGAAGCCCGCCGCGTCCAGTGCATCCTCAAACCGCACACCATGGGGACCGGTATCCACCTGCCCTTGGTCGACCCCGCCCCCAGCCCCACCAAGCCAGACCGCATCTGCACAAAACGCAGCGTCACCATCCCGCCCCAGGCCGGCGCCTCACAGTGGCAGGCCACCCAATACGGGGGCGACGAATGGCAGCGCGTCTACTTCCGCCTCCGTAACGCCATCGAAGGCATCAACGGCTTCGGCAAGGACCCCCTGCACGAACGCATGGAAGCAGCAGGCACCCGCCGCGTTCGCGGCATCGCCGCCCAAACAGTGCTCCTCGCCTTCCAGCTCGCCCACGTCAACCGCCGCAAACTCGCCAGCTGGGCCGACGCCGTCGCTCTCCACGGCAACCGCCCCCGCCGACACCCCACTCGCCGACGCAAAACCCTCCCCATCGGCTCCTGGGCGCCCAAGGGCCACATCAAAGAGACCTGAACCACCCGACGCACCCACCCCGGGGCCACAACCGAAGATCACCTCAACCACCACTGCCAGCGGCCCCAGGCCGCTGGCAGTCATCCGTGTGAGCACCCTCGCCCCGCCCCAACAGCCAAGATCCATCGGGGCATAGCGAAACGGTCGGCATCATAATCATGATGCCGACCGTTTCGTCGATGCAACTAGAGCACTCTCGTCGGTGCTCCCCTGTGCGCGAGGGGGGAGTTGAACCCCCACGCCCTTTCGGGCACTGGAACCTGAATCCAGCGCGTCTGCCTATTCCGCCACCCGCGCGTGGGTGTCGTCTTTGGGTCCCTCACCGCTTGGTGCGGGCGCCTTCCGACATGCAGAAGATTAGCACGCTGGGGAGGGTGCCTTCACATCCGTATATACGGCCCCGTCCACCCCGCCCGGCCTCCCGACGGCCCCGCTCCGCTCCGTGTCCGCGCACTCACCGGCCGGGAACGGAACGCACCCCCGCGCTCACGCGTTCTTCACCTGTGGAGAGCGGCGGAAGGACGACGCGTACTACAAGGAGGACGAACCGCGCGGGGAATCCGGAGGGCCGGACCAACGAACGGACCAACGGGCCGACGGACCGGCGGACGGGACAGCGGGCGAACGGGCAGACGGGCGGACGGGCCGAAGGACCGGACAGCGGGCGGACGGGCAAGCGGCCGGACGGACGAACAGTCGACGGACGGCGGGCGGACGGTCGGCGAGAGGACGGCAGGCAGCGGGCGGACAGGACAGTGGACAGCACGGACGGCTGGCGAACGGGACGGCGGACAGGACCGACGGCTGGCGAACGGACGGCGGACAGGACCGACGACCGGCGGGCGCACGCGGCGAAGTGGCGTCCGGGAGGGCCCCGGGCCGTACCGGACGGGCCCGGGGAACGTCCCGGAGCGCCCCGTCGCACCGCACCGCCGTCGTCCCCGTCCTGTCCCAACCCGGCACCAGCCGCCCTCCGGTCCCCCGGTATGGACCTGAGCGCTCGCCGTGTGCGGGACACTGGCTCCGGGGCACCTCTACGATCCCCCTGGGAACAGGTTGTCGAGGTGGTCATGCGACCGCCGCGACGGGGAAGGGGTTCGTAGGGCACGGGTGCGGGACGGCCGTTCGCGGACGGATCGCCGCCCCCGCCACGGGGCGGCCCTGTGAAGGTCGACACTCGTGGGTCGGTGAGACAGGGGGAACCAGCCGATTTACCGGCGCGTGGATACGATCAGTAAGCAGTACCAGGACGGCAGCGAAGGAGGAGGTGCCCCATGGGAGTCCTGAAGAAGTTCGAGCAGCGCCTCGAAGGTCTGGTCAACGGCACCTTCGCCAAGGTCTTCAAGTCCGAGGTCCAGCCGGTCGAGATCGCCGGAGCGCTCCAGCGCGAGTGCGACAACAACGCCACGATCTGGAACCGCGACCGCACCGTCGTCCCCAACGACTTCATCGTGGAACTGAGCACCCCGGACTACGAACGCCTGAGCCCCTACTCGGGCCAGCTCGGCGACGAACTGTCCGGCATGGTGCGCGACTACGCCAAGCAGCAGCGGTACACCTTCATGGGCCCGATCAAGGTCCATCTGGAGAAGGCCGAGGACCTCGACACCGGCCTCTACCGGGTCCGCAGCCGCACGCTCGCCTCCAGCACCTCCCAGCCCGGCGGCGGACCGCAGGGCCCCGGCGGCGGAGCCCAGGGCGGCCCCGGTCCCGGACGCGGCGGCGGACCGGGCGCGCCCGGCGGCGGCCCCGGCTACCCGAACCAGCCCCCCGGCGCTCCCCCCATGCCCGCCGCGCCCCCCGGGTTCCCCGGCCGTCCGGGCGCGGACCGCCCCGGCGGCCCCGGCCCCGGCTCCGCGCCGGGCACCCAGACACGGCACTGGATCGAGATCAACGGCACCCGTCACCAGATCTCCCGCGCGACGCTGGTGCTCGGCCGCAGCACCGAAGCCGACGTGCGCATCGACGACCCCGGCGTCTCCCGCAGGCACTGCGAGATCCGGACCGGCGCGCCCTCGACGATCCAGGACCTCGGGTCGACCAACGGCATCGTGGTCGACGGACAGCACACCACCCGCGCTACGCTCCGCGACGGCTCGCGGATCGTCGTGGGCAGCACCACCATCATTTACCGGCAAGCCGAAGGGTGAAGCGGGGGCAATGTCAGAGCTGACCCTGACGGTCATGCGGCTGGGTTTCCTGGCCGTTCTGTGGCTGTTCGTGATCGTGGCCGTCCAGGTCATCCGCAGCGACCTCTTCGGTACGCGGGTGACCCAGCGCGGCGCCCGCCGCGAGAGCGGGCGCGCCCAGCAGACCGCCCGCCAGGCCGCGCCCCCGCAGCAGCGCGGCCAGCAGGGCGGCGGCCGTCAGCGGCGCGGCGCCCCCACCAAGCTCGTCGTCTCCGAGGGCACCCTCACCGGCACCACGGTCGCGCTCCAGGGCCAGACCATCACGCTCGGCCGGGCCCACGACTCCACGATCGTGCTGGACGACGACTACGCCTCCAGCCGCCATGCCAGGATCTACCCCGACCGGGACGGCCAGTGGATCGTCGAGGACCTCGGGTCCACCAACGGCACCTATCTCGACCGGGCCCGGCTGACGACCCCGACCCCGGTTCCGCTCGGCGCGCCGATCCGCATCGGGAAAACCGTCATCGAGCTGCGGAAGTAGTACTACGTCATGAATGAGCGCCAGCGCGAGCGAACGGAAGCGGTCCGGACGACGGACATTGGCGCGTTCCCGACCGGAGGGTGGGCACGGTGCGGAGGTACCCGGAGCCGACGGGCGAGGTGCGCATGAGTCTGTCACTGCGCTTCGCCGCCGGATCGCACAAGGGCATGATCCGTGAGGGCAACGAGGACTCCGGTTACGCCGGGCCCCGGCTGCTCGCGATCGCGGACGGCATGGGCGGTCAGGCCGCCGGTGAGGTCGCCTCGTCCGAGGTGATCTCCACGCTCGTCACCCTCGACGACGACGTGCCCGGTTCCGACATCCTCACCTCGCTCGGCTCCGCCGTGCAGCGGGCCAACGACCAGCTCCGGATGATGGTCGAGGAGGACCCGCAGCTGGAGGGCATGGGCACCACGCTCACCGCCCTGCTGTGGACGGGTCAGCGCCTCGGTCTGGTGCACGTCGGCGACTCCCGCGCCTATCTGCTGCGGGACGGCGTCCTCACCCAGATCACCCAGGACCACACCTGGGTGCAGCGGCTGGTGGACGAGGGCCGGATCACCGAGGAGGAGGCCACCACGCATCCGCAGCGTTCGCTGCTGATGCGGGCGCTCGGCAGCGGCGACCACGTGGAGCCGGACCTGTCGATCCGCGAGGTCCGCGCCGGTGACCGCTATCTGATCTGCTCGGACGGGCTGTCCGGGGTGGTCTCCCACCAGACGATGGAGGAGACCCTCGCCAGTTACCAGGGCCCCCAGGAGACCGTGCAGGAGCTGATCCAGCTCGCGCTGCGCGGCGGCGGCCCCGACAACATCACGGTGATCGTCGCCGACGTCCTCGACATCGACAGCAACGACACCCTCGCCGTCAGCCTCTCCGACACCCCGGTGGTGGTCGGCGCGGTCGCCGAGAACCAGCACCAGCTGCACGAGGGCAACGCGATGCAGACCCCGGCGGGCCGGGCCTCCGGTCTCGGACGGCGGGTGCCGGGCCAGGGCGGGGGCGGCGAGTTCGGGCCTCCGGGCAGCGGCGACGCGTACGCCCCGGAGGGCGGGTACGGCGCCTACGGCGACGACGACCTGACCAAGCGACGGGGCGGCCGGCGCTGGCTGAAGACGTCGTTCTTCGTGGTGCTGGCGCTCGCCGTCACGGGCGGCGGGCTGTACGGCGGCCACCGCTGGACGCAGACCCAGTACTACGTGGGCACCAAGGACGAGCACGTCGCGCTCTACCGGGGCATCAGCCAGGACCTGGCGTGGCTGGACCTGTCGAAGGTGCAGAAGGACCACCCCGAGATCGAACTCAAGTACCTCCCGCCCTACCAGCGCAAGCAGGTGGAGGCGACGATCGCCGAGGGCGGACTCGACCAGGCGACCGACAAGATCAACGAACTGGCGGTCCAGGCGTCCGCCTGCAAGAAGGACGCCGAGCGCCGCGAGGCCGAGCGGGAGAGCGCCAAGCCCGGCGAGGGCGAGGCGGGCGGCACCACCGGTACCGCGCGCCGGTCGGCGGCCCCGGAGGCGACCGGGGGCACGGACTCCGTCGGCGGTGGCGGGGGAGGGGCGCGGCCCGCGAGCCTGCGCCAGGCCCCCACCCCGACGCCGACCGCGTCCGCGTCCGCCACCGCGTCCACCCCGCCGACGCCCGGTGCGAGCGAGAGCCGCAAGCCCAGTTCGCCGCCCGCAGCCACACCCGGCCCCAGCTTCTCCGACGAGGAGCGGAAGCTGGTCTCGCTGTGCGGTAAGCAGTAAGCAGCCGTGAGGGGCCCTGTCACACCATGAGCAGTAACTCGACGACGCACACCTCGACCATCGGTGCCATCGGCGCGCCCAGCAGGCGCAACACCGAGCTGGGCCTGCTGGTCTTCGCGGTGGTCATCCCGGTGTTCGCCTACATCAACGTGGGTCTGGCCATCGACGGCGAGGTGCCCACCGGGGTGCTCGGCTACGGCATCGGGCTGGGGCTGCTGGCGACCGTGGGCCATCTGGTGGTCCGGAAGTTCGCGGCCTACGCCGATCCGCTGCTGCTGCCGCTGGCGACCCTGCTGAACGGGCTGGGGCTGGTGGTCATCTGGCGGCTGGACCAGTCGCCCCGGCTGCACGCCCTGGCCGAGTCGCAGGGCAACGAGTTCGTGGCGGCGGCCCCCCGGCAGCTGCTCTACTCCGCGATCGGCATCGCGCTGTTCGTCGCGGTGCTGCTGCTGCTGAAGGACCACCGCATCCTCCAGCGGTACACCTACATCTCGATGGCGGCGGCGCTGGTGCTGCTGCTGCTGCCGCTGGTGCCGGGCCTCGGCCGGGACGTCTTCGGCGCCAAGATCTGGATCAGCGTCGCCGGGTTCTCCATCCAGCCGGGCGAGTTCGCGAAGATCGTGATCGCGGTGTTCTTCTCCGGCTACCTGATGGTGAAGCGGGACGCGCTGGCGCTGGCCAGCCGCCGGTTCATGGGCCTCTACCTGCCGCGCGGCCGGGACCTCGGGCCGATCCTCACCATCTGGGCGGTCAGCCTCCTCGTCCTGATCTTCGAGAACGACCTCGGCACCTCGCTGCTGTTCTTCGGCATGTTCGTGATCATGCTGTACGTGGCCACCGAGCGGACCAGCTGGATCGTGATCGGCCTCGGGATGTCGGCGGCGGGCGCGGTGGGCGTGGCCTCCTTCGCCGGTCACGTCCAGGCCCGCGTCGACGCCTGGCTGGACCCCTTCGGCTGCTACGACACCTCGGGCGCGTGCACCCAGATCGCCCAGTCCATCATGTCGTTCGGCTCCGGCGGGGTCCTCGGCACCGGGCTCGGCCAGGGGCACTCCGACCTGATCGGCTTCGCCGCCAACTCCGACTTCATCTTCGCCACCATCGGCGAGGAGCTGGGGCTCGCGGGCGCCATGGCGATGCTGCTGCTCTACGGGCTGATCATCGAGCGGGGCCTGCGGACCGCGCTCGCCGCCCGGGACCCGTTCGGCAAGCTGCTGGCGGTCGGTCTGTCCGGTGCCTTCGCCCTCCAGATCTTCGTCGTCGCGGGCGGCGTGATGGGACTCATCCCGCTGACCGGCATGACCATGCCGTTCCTCGCCAACGGCGGTTCGTCGGTGATCGCGAACTGGGCGCTGATCGGCATCCTGATCCGGATCAGCGACACCGCCCGCAGGCCCGCGCCCGCGCCCGCCTCGAACCCCGACGCCGAGATGACCCAGGTGGTCCGCCCGTGAACAAGCCCGTGCGCCGGATCGCGATCTTCTGCGGCCTGCTGGTCCTCACCCTGCTGCTGCGGGACAACTGGCTCCAGTACGTCCAGGCGACCGACCTCCAGGACAACGCCAAGAACCGCCGGATCTCCATCGAGCGGTACGCCCAGCCGCGCGGCGACATCATCGTGGACGGCAAGTCGATCACCGGCTCCGCCAAGACCAACGGCAGCGACTACGCCTACAAGCGCACCTACAAGAACGGCCCCATGTGGGCGCCGGTCACCGGGTTCGCGTCGCAGGCGTTCGGAGCGACCCAGCTGGAGTCCATCGAGGACGGCATCCTCACCGGCAACGACGACCGGCTCTTCTTCCGCCGCACCCTGGACATGGTCACGGGCAAGAAGAAGGAGGGCGGCAACGTCGTCACCACCCTCAACGGCGCCGCCCAGAAGGCCGCCTTCGAAGGGCTCGGCGACAAGAAGGGCGCGGTCGCCGCGATCGACCCGGAGACCGGGGCGGTGCTGGCGCTGGCCTCCACCCCGTCCTACGACCCGTCGTCCTTCGCGGGCAACTCCCTCAACAAGGACACCCCGGTCTGGAACAAGCTGAAGAAGGACCGCGACGAGCCGATGCTGAACCGCGCGCTGCGCGAGACCTACCCCCCCGGTTCGACGTTCAAGGTCGTCACCGCGGCGGCGGCCCTGGAGCACGGCCTGGTCGACGACCCGGACGACAAGACCGAGACGCCGCTGCCGTGGGTCATGCCGGACACCCGCACCGAGCTGGAGAACGACGGCCCGCTGCCGTGCAAGGACGCGACCCTGCGCAACGCCCTGAAGGTGTCCTGCAACACCGTCTTCGGCAAGGCGGGCTCCGACCTCGGCAAGGACAAGATGCGGGAGACGGCGGAGAAGTTCGGCTTCAACTCCGAGCACTTCGTCCCGGTCCGCGCGAACGCCTCGGTGTGGCCGAAGGAGATGGACCGCCCGCAGACCGCGCTCAGCTCGATCGGCCAGTTCGAGACGGCCGCGACGCCGCTGCAGATGGCGATGGTGGCCGCCGCGGTGGCCAACGACGGCAAGCTGATGACGCCGTACATGGTCCAGTCGCTGCAGGCGCCGAGCCTCGACGTGATCGAGAAGCACGAGCCCAGCGAGATGAGCCGGCCGCTCTCGGAGGACAACGCCCAGAAGCTCCAGTCGATGATGGAGACGGTGGTCGACGACGGCACCGGCCGCAACGCGCGGATCGACGGCGTCAAGGTCGGCGGCAAGACGGGCACCGCGCAGCACGGCGTGGACAACAGCGAGAAGCCGTACGCGTGGTTCATCTCGTACGCCAAGACGGACTCGGGCTCCCCGGTCGCCGTCGCGGTGGTCGTCGAGGACAGCGACGCCAGCCGGGGCGACATCTCCGGCGGCGGGCTGGCCGCCCCGATCGCCCGGGACGTGATGAAGGCGGTCATCGACAGCGAGAAGTGACTCCGGTCACCTTTCGGTCCCGACGTCGCACGTTGCGGTACCGGTCGTGTATCGGGTGACGCGCACGGCCGGGGCAGGCGGGACGAGCCGGGTACGGTAAGCCTCGGACAGCACACCGCCGGACCGTACGACGACGGTACGGTCGGGACCGACGGAGAGGGCTGGAAAGCTATGGAAGAGCCGCGTCGCCTCGGCGGCCGGTACGAGCTGGGCCAGGTGCTCGGCCGCGGTGGCATGGCCGAGGTGCACCTCGCGCACGACACCCGGCTCGGCCGCACCGTCGCCGTGAAGACGCTGCGGGCCGACCTGGCCCGCGATCCGTCGTTCCAGGCCCGGTTCCGCCGTGAGGCCCAGTCGGCCGCCTCGCTCAACCATCCGGCGATCGTCGCGGTCTACGACACCGGCGAGGACTACATCGACAACATCTCCATCCCGTACATCGTGATGGAGTACGTCGACGGTTCCACCCTGCGGGAACTGCTCCACTCGGGCCGCAAGCTGCTGCCCGAGCGGTCCATGGAGATGACGATCGGCATCCTCCAGGCCCTGGAGTACTCGCACCGCAACAACATCGTCCACCGTGACATCAAGCCCGCGAACGTCATGCTGACGCGCACCGGGCAGGTCAAGGTGATGGACTTCGGCATCGCCCGTGCGATGGGTGACGCCGGAATGACGATGACGCAGACGTCCGCCGTCATCGGCACCGCCCAGTACCTCTCCCCGGAACAGGCCAAGGGCGAGACCGTCGACGCCCGCTCCGACCTGTACTCCACCGGCTGTCTGCTGTACGAGCTGCTGACCGTGCGTCCGCCGTTCATCGGGGACTCCCCGGTGGCGGTGGCGTACCAGCACGTGCGCGAGGAGGCCCAGCCGCCGAGCGTCTTCGATCCGGAGATCACGCCCGAGATGGACGCGATCGTCCTGAAGGCGCTGGTCAAGGACCCCGACTACCGCTACCAGTCGGCCGACGAGATGCGCGCCGACATCGAGGCGTGCCTGGACGGCCAGCCGGTCGCGGCGACCGCGGCCCTGGGCGCCGTGGGGTACGGCGGCTACCCGGGCGGCGGCTACGACGAGCAGCCGACGACGGCGCTGCGCCCCCAGGACGGCGCCCCGGCGACCACGATGATGCCGCCGGTCCCCGCCGACGACGGCTACGGCTACGACGACCGCCCGGACCGCCGGCGGCAGAAGAAGAACAGCGCCTCCACGGTGATGCTGGCCGTGGCGGGCGTCATAGTGCTGGTCGGCGCGATCCTGCTCGGCAAGTGGGTCTTCAGCGGCGACCCCGGCAACGACCCCGTCAAGGTCCCGACCTTCGTCGGGCTGACCAAGGCGGAGGCCGAGGGCCGGGCGGAGAACGCCAACCTCCAGCTCAGCCTGGACAGCAAGCCCTGCGAGGACCAGCCCAAGGGCACGGTCTGCAAGCAGGACCCGGCCCCGGACACCGAGGTGGAGCCGAAGACGGTCATCAACCTGACCGTCTCGACGGGCGCCCCGAAGGTCGCCGTGCCGAACGTGATCGGCGACGACGTGGACTCGGCCACCAGCAAGCTGGAGGACGACAAGTACGGGTTCGACGTGGACACGAAGTACAAGCAGTCCGACGCGCCGGTCGGCGAGGTGCTCGACCAGGACCCCGTCTCCGGCACCGAGGTCGAGAAGGGCGAGTCCGTCACCCTGACCGTGGCCAGGGCCAAGGAGCGGACGGCCGTCCCCGATGTGTCCGGTCAGACCTGTGACACGGCGAAGCGCCAGCTCCAGGACAGCGACCTGGTCGGCACCTGCACCGAGGTCGAGTCCTCGGAGGCCGACCCCGGACAGGTCTTCGGCCAGTCGCCCGCGGCGGGAACGCCCGTCTCCCCCGGCTCCACCGTCAACCTCCAGATCGCCAAGGCGCCTCCGGAGGAAGAAGAGGAAGAGGAGGAGCCGCAGAACGTCCAGGTTCCGCAGCTGGTGGGGCTGACGCTCGGCGAGGTGAAGCAGAAGCTGGCGGACGCCGATCTGAAGCTCGGCCAGGTCGGCGGCTCGCAGGACGACGCCGCGATCGTCGTGGCCGCCAACCCCATGCCGGGGACCGAGGTCCCGTCCGGGACCCAGATCTCGGTGCAGACCACGGCCGGCAACGCGAACGGCAACGGGAACGGCGGGAACGGCACCCCGGGCGGGGGCGGTGACGGCGAGGAAGGCGACAACGACGAGATCGGCTTCTTCGGCGGGACCTTCGGCGGGCGCTGAGCGCCCCGACAGCCGGTGAGGGCCCCGGTTCCCCGCGTACGGCGCGGGGGGCCGGGGCCCTCGTCATGGGCGGTACACGGGGCCTCGTCACGTCCGGGACCGGGGCCTCGCCATGTCCGGCGTCCGGGCCCTCGTCACATCCGGGGGGGGGGAGCCTCAGCGCAGTTCGGCGGGCGGCGTGCGCTCGGCGTCCACCTTCTCGGTGCGGACCATCTTCCCCCACACCACGTACCGGTAGGTGGAGGTGTACTTGGGGGTGCAGGTGGTGAGCGTGATGTAGCGTCCGGCCTTCTTCGCCCCGGACTCGCGGGGCACCGGGTCGAGGACCTCGACGTTGTACTTCGAGGTCTGTGGCAGCACCGCGTACACCTCGTAGACGTACCAGGTGTCCTTGGACTCGAAGACGATCGGGTCGCCCTTCTCCACCTTGTCGATGCGGTGGAACTTCGCCCCGTGCCCGTCCCGGTGCGCCGCCAGCGAGAAGTTTCCCTTCCGGTCCTGGGGGAGGGCCGACTTCACGGGCTTGGTGTAGTACCCGGCGACCCCGTCGTTGAGCAGACCGGTCGCGGTGCCCTTCTTGATCAGTATCTCCTCGCGGCCGTTCATCGTCGGGACGTGCAGGAACCCGATGCCGTCCTTGGTGTCCAGCGCCCCGGGGCCGCGCGGGCCCTCGTCGGCCCAGGTGTCCCGGACCCGGTCGCCCTGGCGGTCGGCCTCCCGGTCGGCGACGACGTTGGTCCACCACAGCGAGTACACGACGAAGAGGCCGAGCACCAGCCCGGCCGTGATGAGGAGTTCGCCGAAGACGCTGACCGCGGCGGCGACCCGGCCGCGGCCCCGCGCGGGAGCGGTCCCGGGCCCGCCCGGCGACTGCTCCGCGTCCCCCTCGGCGCGCCCGTCCGCTTCTGTCGTCGCTCCCACTGCACCGTGCCCCGTCTGTTCCGTGCCTCCGCGCGCCCCGTGCCTCGTGCCTCAGCCGAGGAGCGCGTCCGGCTTCCCCTTGGAGCGCGGCCGCTCCTCGGCCATCTTGCCCCACACGATCAGCCGGTACGTGCTGGTGAACTCGGGAGTGCAGGTCGTCAGGGTGAGGTAGCGGCCCGGGGCGGTGAACCCCGATCCGCGCGGGATGGGTTCGAGGACGGCCACGTTGCTCGGCGGGGTCTGCGCCAGGGAGCTGGTCATCTTGTAGACGAAGTACGTGTCCTGCGTCTCGACCACGATCGGGTCGCCCGGCTTGAGGCGGTTGATGTAGCGGAACGGCTCGCCGTGCGTGTTGCGGTGCCCGGCGACCCCGAAGTTGCCCGTCTTGGCCTGCGGCATCGCCGTCTTCAGCCGGCCCTCGGCGTAGTGGCCGACCATGCCCCGGTCGAGCACCTTCGCGTCGTCGGTGCCCTCGGCGACGGGCACCACCACGTCGAGGGTGGGGATGTGCATCAGGGCGAAGCCCTGGCCCGGCTCGAAGGACCCGGGCGCCCGCTTGCCCTTGGCCCAGTCCTCCTGGATCTGGTCGGCCTCCCCCTGGGCCTGCGCCTGGGCCCGGACGTTGGTCCACCACAGCTGGTAGGTGACGAACAGCAGCATGAGGGTGCCGACGGTGATGAACAGCTCGCCCAGCCCCCGGCTGACGACGACCCCGACCGTGGGCTTCCTGGACCGCGCCTCCCGGCGCGCCTCGGCCCGGGAGAGCGGGAGTCCGTCCGCCTCGTCGTCGTAGTCGTCGTAGTCGTCATACCCGTCGTCGCCGTCGTCGGCGGCCGCGTGGTCGGCGACGGGGTCGGGGGCCCCGGGGGAGTCCGCCCGGTCTGTCCGCTCCGGCCGCTCCGGTCGGCTCGGGCGCTCCGGGCCGGACGCGTACCGCTCGTAGGCGTCGCCGTCGTCGGTCCGCTGCCGCCGGTCCCGGTCGTCCCGGGGGCCGGGGGCCCCAGACGGCCCGGTGAGGACCGTGGAACCGTGGGGTGGCGTTCCCGTCGGGGCGCCGCCCGCTGTGCCGCCCTGACCGGCTCCGGGGGCCGTGAAGCCCGGTCCGGGGACGGGGGCCCCGGGGTGGAACGGCTGGGCGGGCCCGTCGGGGGGCCGGTGGAACCCGCCCGGGGCGGGACCGGCGGGCGCGGTCGGCTGGTGACCGACGTACGCCGCGGGGGCCTGGCCGGGGCCGGGGCCGGGGTACGGCTGGGGGGCGTGGGGCTGCGGAACGTGGGGCTGGGGGGCGTGGGGGTGTCCCACGGGGTACTGCCCGGCGGGGTAGCCGCCGGGGGGGTACTGGCCCTGCGGGAGGGGGGCCTGGGCGGGGTGGCCCGTCGGCGGACGCGTTCCGGTGGGCGTTCCGTGCCAGTCGCGGGCGTAGCCCTGCGGGTCGTACCACTCGCCGGGGAACCCGGGGGCCTCGGTACCGCCGTGGTGGGCGGGCGCCCCGCCGTACGGGGCGGACGGGTCGGGCAGGGGGTCGTAGAGCGGGTCGGCGAGCCCCCGCACGGCCGCCTCGTACGAACCCGGCGTGCCCGGGGAGGACGTCTCGTACCCCGGCTGCCCGTACCCGGGTTGCTGATAGCCGGCCTGCCCGTACCCGGCCTGTTCGTATCCGGGTGGTTCGTATCCGGCCTGCGGGTACCCGGTCTGCGCGTACCCGGACCGGTCGTACGACGGGTCCTGTCCGTACCCGGGCTGCCCGTACGCGGTGTCTCCGTACGGGAACGCGTCACCGTACGAGGGCCCGTGGTCCGCCGGGTCCAACGGTCCCGAGTCCCGCTCGGGCCGTACCGCTGTCACGCGGAGGCCCTGCCCACCACCGGGGCGAGCCCCGCCGATCTGGCCACGGCGTCGCCGTACCCGCATTCGGCCAGCCAGTTGGCCAGCATCCGGTGGCCGTGCTCGGTGAGCACCGACTCGGGATGGAACTGCACGCCCTCGACCGGGAGTTCCCGGTGGCGCAGGCCCATGATGATCCCGTCGTGGGTGCGGGCCGTGACCTCCAGCTCGTCCGGGACGGTCGTGGGCTCCGCCGCCAGCGAGTGGTAGCGGGTCGCGGTGAACGGGGAGGGCAGCCCCGCGAAGACCCCGCGTCCGGTGTGCTCCACCAGCGAGGTCTTGCCGTGCAGCAGCTCGGGGGCGCGGTCCACGACCCCGCCGTAGGCCACGGCCATCGACTGCATCCCGAGGCAGACCCCGAAGACGGGGACCCCGGTCGCCGCGCAGTGGCGGACCATGTCGATGCAGACCCCGGCCTGCTCGGGGGCGCCGGGACCGGGCGACAGCAGGACGCCGTCGAAGCCGTCCTGGGCGTGGGAGGTGGAGACCTCGTCGTTGCGGAGCACCTCGCACTCGGCACCGAGCTGGTAGAGGTACTGGACCAGGTTGAAGACGAAGCTGTCGTAGTTGTCGACAACCAGAATGCGCGCGCTCACGGGGTGGGGGCCCTTCCCTCGTCGACGGTCACGTCGTTGAAGGGGAGCAGGGGTTCGGCCCACGGGAACACGTACTGGAACAGCACGTAGACGACCGCCAGCGCGAGGATGAGCGACAGGATCGCCTTCACCCACGCGTTGCCCGGCAGATGCCGCCAGATCCAGCCGTACATGCCGTCCCTACTCGCCGTTGGTGTTGCTGTGCGCCAACCAGAGTACGGGGACGGGGCCCGGGAGAGAGGGGGTTGGCGTGCAATCCCCCCGTCGAGCAGGACGGACGGCCGGACCGGGGCCCGCGCGGCGCCGCAAAGCGACCGGCTTGCCCTGTTCGACCGGCCGGACTCCGCAGGGAATGTTCCACGTGAAACGACGGGGTGGGACGTAGATCACGTCCGGCCGGGAGCAGCGGTCCGGCGGGACGGGCGAACGGGGAATCGCCCGTGGTCAGGGCCGGGGCGCGGGCCGTGCCTGGTGGAGGTCCACGGTTCCCTCGTAGCCGGGGAGCGTCACCCCGCCCTCGTCGTCGACCTTCCACCCCAGGCCGTAGGCGTTCACGTACAGCATGTAGTTCTGGATCGCGGGGGAGGCGGTGAGCGACTTCTTCAGCTTGGAGGGGTCCCCGACCGCGGTGATCTTGTACGGGGGCGAGTACACCCGGCCCTGGAGGATCAGGGTGTTGCCGACGCAGCGGACCGCGCTGGTGGAGATCAGCCGCTGGTCCATGACGCGGATGCCCTCGGCCCCGCCCTGCCAGAGGGCGTTGACCACGGCCTGGAGGTCCTGCTGGTGGATGACCAGGTCATCGGGCTGGGGCTCCGGGTACCCGGGCAGCTTGGGCCCGGCGTCCGGGGGAGCGTCGTTCAGGGTGACGGTGATCGCCTCACCGCGCAGTTCCCGGGTGCCCGCCTGGTTCTCCAGGGCCTTCAGCCGCGCCTTCTCGGCCCGGGTGGCGCTGCCGTGGCCGTCCTTGGCGAGGGCGTCCACGTCATCGCGCAGCAGCCCGTTGGCCTCTTCCAGCTCTCCGTTGCGGTGGCTGCGTTCCTTGATCAGGTCCGAGAGCCTGAGCAGGGAGGCGTCGGTGCGGATGTTGGTGCCCTTGGCGGTGTTAAAGCTGGTCACGAAGAGGAGTCCGGCCAGTGCGAAGACCCCCGCGGTCAGTACGCGCACCGGACGCGGACGCTTCCTGCGGGCGGGGGTGGTGTTCACACCGGGGGAGTCGGCAGAATTGCTCAACGTACCCTTGCTCCTTACCGCGCCGAGGAAGCACTACGCTAACGGACGCCAGGGGAGCGATCATTTTCCCCCCGGCGGTTCGCTTGTAGGCTGCCCCGGAGCCCGCCAACGTCCCCGCGCGGCCACGCAGCGCATCGACAGGAGAGCCCCTCGTGCCGAAGTCACGTATCCGCAAGAAGGCCGATTACACGCCGCCCTCGGCGAAGCAGTCGACCGCGATCAAGCTGACCAACCGCAGCTGGGTCGCCCCGGTGATGCTGGCGATGTTCTTCATCGGCCTCGCCTGGATCGTCGTCTTCTATGTGACGGACGGCAAGCTGCCGATCGACGCCCTGGACAACTGGAACATCGTCGTCGGCTTCGGCTTCATCGCTGCGGGCTTCGGCGTCTCCACCCAGTGGAAGTGACCTCCTAGCTCCACCCCTCAGCCCCGGCCGGACCCTTCCCTCACGGTCCACGGGGCCCTTCGGGCTGCCTTCGACCGGGTCGTGGGCAGCGGCTCCGGGGTCGCTTCCCCGGTGGGCCGCCCACCGTCCCGGCCAAGTTATCCACAGACCTTTTCCACAGTGGGGAAAAGGTCAGAAGATCTGTGGATAACCCATCACGCGTTGACGCTGATGTGACTGGCCTACCGGGATCCGAAAACACGTTCGCCCCTTGTCCTGGCTGGGGAAACCCAGCTCAGGCACAAGGGGCACAGACGTTCCCCACAGCCCGCGCAAGATCCGCCACTCGCTGTGGACAACCATCGGGGCCGGTCGTTCGTCGGGGCCTCAGGCGAGTGTCGCCGTCCGCGCCACGATGACCACCACCGTGACCAGCAGGACCGCCGCACAGGTCCCCCACTGGACCAGGGCGCGCCGCTCCCGGGGGGCGTGCACCATGCCGTAGGCGATGGCCAGTCCGGCGATCAGACCGCCGACATGGGCCTGCCAGGCGATCCCGGACATGCTGAAGGTGAAGATCATGTTGATCACCAGCAGGGCGATCACCGGGCGCATGTCGTAGTTGAGACGCTTCACCAGCACCGCCGTGGCGCCGAACAGTCCGTAGATCGCGCCCGAGGCGCCCAGCGAGGCGGAGACCGGGTCGACCAGCACATAGGTGAGCGCGCCGCCCGCCAGCCCCGAGATGAAGTACAGGGCGAGGTAGCGCGTCCGTCCGAACGCCTCCTCCAGCGGGCCGCCCAGCCACCACAGGCTGAGCATGTTGAAGGCGATGTGCCACACCTCCTGGTGCGCGAACATCGACGTCACCAGCCGGTACCACTGCCCGTCGGCCAGGCCCTCCATCGCGAACTGGGGCGAGGGCCAGGCCCCGATCAGGAACAGATCGGTGACCAGCCGCTCGTTCGTCTGGATGGCGATGAAGACGAGGAGGTTGATCGCGATGAGGATCTTCGTGACCAGTCGGGGGTCACGGGCCACCGGGGCCCCGGTGAGGGTACGGGGGTGCTGGGCCATGGGCGCGTGACCGGTGCCGGAGCCGTCGCGGACACAGGAGGGGCACTGGAACCCGACGGAGGCGCTGATCATGCACTCCGGACATATCGGCCGCTCACAGCGTGTACAGCTGATGCCGGTCTCCCGGTCGGGGTGCCGGTAGCACGTGGGCGGGCTCTGGGCGTCCCGCGGGCCCCGCGTTCCGTGTGGTCCGCCTGGCGCCTGGTCCATGGGGGTTCCCCTCAATCCGATTCGTCCGAAGGCGTACGCGGATCGCACGGCCCCGTGGGTCCCGGTTCCCGGGGACGGCCCGGTCAACACACCGCCCCGCCCTCCATGACGGACGGGCGGGGCGGTTTGTTCCCGGGCCACCTACTTCGTCCCGTGGACGGGACGGAGGTAACGGTGGTGGAGGTCAGCGCGTCTCGACGACGACCGACTCGATGACCATCTCCTGCACCGGACGGTCGGTGCGCGGGTTGGTCTGGGTGCCCGCGATGGCGTCCACGACCTTCTTGCTGGCCTCGCCCTCGACCTCACCGAAGATGGTGTGCTTGCGGTTCAGCCAGGCGGTCGCCTCGACCGTGATGAAGAACTGCGAGCCGTTGGTGCCCGGACCCGCGTTGGCCATGGCCAGGAGGTACGGACGGTTGAACTGGAGGTCCGGGTGGAACTCGTCCTTGAACTGGTAGCCGGGGCCACCCGTTCCGTTGCCCAGCGGGTCGCCGCCCTGGATCATGAAACCGGGGATGACCCGGTGGAAGACCGTGCCGTCGTACAGCCGGTCGCTGGACCGCTTGCCGGTCTCGGGGTGAACCCACTCGCGCTTGCCCTCGGCAAGCTCGACGAAGTTCTTGACCGTCTCGGGCGCGTGGTTGGGCAGGAGCCGCACCACGATGTCGCCTTGGTTGGTCTTCAGGGTGGCGTAGAGCTGCTCAGCCACGATCTGCCTTCCGTTGTCTTCTGTGACTCCCCGATCCTCGCACGAGCCGGGCGCGCGGCGCCCGCCGAGGGGATCGGAGCGATCTTCCCCCCTTCCTGCCCCTCGCCCGCCCGGAGGATGCCTGGTCCGTCTCCGTGACCCGGATGCCCTTCCTCACATGCCGGGGCGCGGGACGGCAGGCATGATCCTCAAAAGGGTGGAAAGGTGAACGGTGACCCTGCCGGGGCCGCCCCCGGACATTGACGTACGCCACCGAGGAGGAGGTTCTCGTGACCCGCATCGACAGCGTGCGCGCCGCGACCGGTTCGGCGAAGGACAGCGTGCTGCACGCCGCGGAAGTGGTGGCGCCCTACGCCGATACGGCCAAGGACCGGGCCGTGTACTACGCGCAGGAGGCCCGGGTGCGACTGGCGCCCAAGGTCTCCTCCGCGGCTCATCAAGCGGCCGAGCAGGCCCGCATCCAGTACGGAACCCATCTGGCGCCCCGGATCGAACAGGCCCGGACCCATGTACCGCCGAAGATCGACCACGCCGCCCATGAGGCCGCCGCGCGCACCCGCCTCGCCGCGCGCCAGGCGGCGGAGTACTCCCGTCCCCGGATCGAGCAGGCCGTCGCCGCCGCGGGACCGGTCCGTGACGAGGCCGCTTCCCGGGGCGTCGCCGCCCTCGCCGCGCTGCGCGGGCAGATCTCCGCCGAGGAAGTGCGCGATCTGCTCCACAAGCAGGAGCGCCGGGCCCGCGCCGGACGCGTCGGCAAGGGTCTCCTTCTGCTGGGGCTCACGGCGGGCGCCGCCTTCGCCCTCTGGAAGTGGTGGGACCGGCAGGCCAACCCGGACTGGCTGGTGGAGCCGCCCGCGGCGACCGAGGTCCCCGAATCCCTGACGTCCCTGAACGCGGTGGACGGTTCCCCCGCCGCGCTGGACCCCGAGGTCGAGGCCAAGCAGGCCCAGAACGACGCCGCGTCGGACCTCCCGGAACGGGAGTGATCCCACCTCCGGTACCGCACCCCGGAACCGCCGCCGGACCCCTTCACCTCGGATGACGCCCCACGGACCACCGCTCGCCGACCGGTGGAACCCCGTGGGGCGTTCCCATGACAGCACCGGCGATGTTTCACGTGAAACGTCGCCGCCCGGGTGTTTCACGTGAAACGCTCACGCGGAGTCCACAGCAACCCACACGAAGCACCCCCCTGCCCGGAAGGATCCGGTCAGGGGGGTGCTGAGGTGTGGAGCCTAGGGGAGTCGAACCCCTGACATCTGCCATGCAAAGACAGCGCTCTACCAACTGAGCTAAGGCCCCGAGCCGATACGGACGGGCTGGTGGAGCCGGTCCGTGTCGTGGAACAGGGTACCGGGTCACCCCCGGAATTCCGCAAAAGGATTGGGGTCCCCGTGAACGACCACTCTCCGTAGGATGCTCGCACGCGCTTCGCTACAGCGAACCGCGGCACTTGGGGAAGCGATGGGGAGACGCAATGGACGCCGCACAGCAGGAAGCCACCGCAAGAGCGAGGGAACTTCAGCGGAACTGGTACGGGGAGCCGTTGGGGGCGCTCTTCCGCAGGCTGATCGAGGACCTCGGGCTGAACCAGGCCCGTCTCGCGGGGGTCCTCGGGCTCTCGGCGCCGATGCTGTCCCAGTTGATGAGCGGCCAGCGCGCCAAGATCGGCAACCCCGCTGTCGTCCAGCGCGTCCAGCAGCTCCAGGATCTCGCCGCCCAGGTCGCGGACGGCAGCGTCAGCGCCGCCGAGGCCACGGAGCGGATGGACGAGATCAAGAAGTCCCAGGGGGGATCGGTCCTGAGCAACACCGCTCAGACCACGAACAGTTCGGGCGCGCCCACCGTCAAGCGGGTCGTCCGTGAGATCCAGTCCCTGCTGCGTTCGGTGGCCGCGGCGGGCGACATCATCGACGCGGCGGACTCCCTGACCACCACCCACCCCGAACTGGCGGAGTTCCTCCGGGTGTACGGGGCCGGACGCACCGCCGACGCGGTCGCCCACTACCAGGCACACCAGAGCTGAGCCCAGGCCCAGCCGGAGGCACCACGGGGAGCGACGTACGACGATGGGCGAGGTCTTCGCCGGCCGGTACGAACTGGTCGATCCGATCGGACGCGGAGGAGCCGGGGCGGTCTGGCGTGCCTGGGACCACCGGCGCCGCCGGTACGTGGCCGCCAAGGTCCTGCAGCAGAGCGACGCGCACACCCTGCTGCGCTTCGTCCGCGAGCAGGCCCTCCGCATCGATCATCCGCATGTGCTCGCGCCCGCCAGCTGGGCCGCCGACGACGACAAGGTCCTGTTCACCATGGACGTCGTCGCCGGTGGCTCCCTGGCCCATCTGATCGGCGACTACGGGCCGTTGCCGCCCCGGCTGGTCTGCACCCTCCTCGACCAGCTGCTGGCCGGGCTGGCCGCCGTCCACGCCGAGGGCGTCGTCCACCGGGACATCAAACCGGCGAACCTCCTGCTGGAGGTGACCGGCGCCGGGCGCCCCCATCTCCGTCTCTCCGACTTCGGCATCTCCATGCGCAAGGGCGAGCCCCGGCTCACCGAGACCGACTACGTGGTGGGAACGCCCGGCTACTTCGCCCCCGAGCAGATGCTGGGCGCCGAACCGGACTTCCCCGCCGACCTGTTCGCCGTCGGGCTCGTCGCGCTCTACCTCCTCCAAGGCGCCAAGCCGGACGCCAAGGCGCTGATCGAGCACTTCGCCGCACACGGCACCCCCTCGGCGCCGCGCGATGTGGACGAAGCCCTGTGGCAGGTCATCGCGGGACTGCTCCAGCCCGATCCGGAGGCCCGTTTCCGTACCGCGACCGGGGCCCGCAAGGCCCTGCTCTCCGCCGCCGAGATGCTGCCGGAGCCCAGTCCGGACGACGAACTGGTCGAGGTCTTCGACCAGATCGGCCCCCTGCCGCCGGGGTTCGGCCCCGACGGCCCCGCGGTCCGGGCGAAGGGAGCCCCCGACGCCTCCGGCACGGTCCGGCCGCCCCTCGCCCCGGACGGCACACCCCCTTCGACCCCCGCCCCCCTGCCCGTCGCCCCTCCGGCGGGACCGGGTCCGGGCCCCGCCCCCCACGGCCCGTCCACCCCCGGGACTCCCGCCGCCGTTCCCCCGCCCGACCTCTCCACACCTCCCCCGCACCCCCCGTCGGCCGCCCCCGCGCCCCTGATGTCGGAGACCGGCAGCTTCCATCTCCCCCCGCCGCCCGGAGCGCCACAGGAGCCACCCGGCCCGCCGTCCGCCACCGACCCCTTCCCGGGAAACGCCGCCCGGCCCCCGACCCCCACCCCGCCCGCGGCTCCGCCCCCGCTCCCTCCGGCCCGGCCCTGGGCGACGGACCCCCGTCCGTCCGTGCCCCCGCGCCCGCCCGGTTCCCCCGGGTCCGGGGAGTATCCGACCGCCACGCCCCCGCCCACCTACGCCCCGTACCCGGCGCTCCCGCCCGCCCCGGCGCCCCAGGGCCAGGACCGCCACCCGTTCCCCGTCTCCCCGGCCGGACCCGCGTACCCCCACGCCACCGGTTACCCCCCGTACTCCCGGCCCGCCCCGGAGCTGGAGTCCGAACCGTCCGGGCCGTTCCCGGTCCCCTTCCCGACGGGCGGCCCCGACGCCCCCGTCGCCCTGGAGTTCGCGGAGGCGGACACCGCCGACGGACGGACGGGCTCCTTCCGCCACCAGGACTCCCCGCAGCGCACCGCCCCGGGCGCCCCCGGCGCCCTGGTCGCCGGGGAGAACCGGACGGCCACGGGCTCCGGACACCGCAGACGCCGACCGGGACCGCCCCCGAAGGTGACGGTCCCGGTCCTGCTGCTCGCCCTGCTCTGTTTCGCGGTGGGCGCCTGGGCCCTGACCCGGATCTGAGGAACCGGCCCGGGTTCCCCCGAGGGGCCCGGCCCGGCTACCAGCCGCCCGGGCCCGGACGGAACCCCGCCCCGGTGTCGGTTCCCGCCGTCCCCCCGGACTCCGGAGGACCGACCGGCCCCGGGAGGGCGGGCACCCCGGCCGGGACGGGCTCCGCGTTCCCCCTCCGGCGTGCCCGGGCGGCCCGGCGCCGCGCCACCACCGTCCACAGCACCAGGAAGAGCACCAGGGCCGTCCCCGTCGCGAACGCCCCGGCGGCGACCTTCTTCATCACCGGCCCCCGGGCGAAGGCGGCCCCGCCACCGGCGGCGTCCCGATCCGGTCCGGGCTCCCCCTCCAGGGCGGCGGCGCCGAACTCGACCGCGGGCAGGGGCCGTCCGTCGTACGCGGGCGGGGGCCCGGCCTCCCCCTTGACGCCCACCTTGAGCCGCACCCCGATGGGTCCGTCCCCGAACTGCTCGGCGACCGCCTCGCTGAGGTGCACCGCCAGGTAGTACCGTCCGCCGAACCGCATCCCGTTGACCTCGTCGGACACGGCGAACCGGTTCTCGTACCGGACCGGTGGCAGCGGTCCGAAGGAGACCGCCTTCTGCTTGCCGTCATAGGTGCTCTGGACCTGCTCGACGGGGCCGCGCGCCGGGTTGAACAGCGAGGCCACCAGCCCCGCGGGCACGTAGCGGCCCAGTCCGCGCCCGCCGCCGGGCGCGTTGGGACCGTCCGGAGCGGCCGCTCCGTCGGTGACCGAGTCCAGTTCCACCCGCGCGGAGAGCTGCTGCCCCCAGTCGACGGGCACCCAGTAGTAACGGGTCTCCCCGGCGCGGAGCCGGTCCTGCCAGACGCCCTGGTCGAGGCGGGTCGCGGTACCGAAGCCGTGGCCGCCCTCACGCGTGCGGGGGGTCCCGGTCACCGGGGTGGGCGAGGCCGAGTCCCAGGTCGTCGGGGCGGTGCTGGGGACGGCTCCCCGGACCGGGGGCTCCAGCGAGAAGCGCAGTTCGAGGTCCCAGGGCTCCCGGGACGACGCCGTGTCGCCCTCCCGCTCGATCACCACGTAGTACGGGCCGGCCGCCCGGCAGCCGAAGGTGCGCCCCCCGGTCCGGCGGGCCGCCCACGCCGTGAGGGGACGGGGGCTCTCGGACGCGCCGAACCGGGCCCGGTCGGAGAGGCAGCTGACGCCGTTGGCGTCCTGGACGGCGAGCGAGTACCCGTCCTTGAAGGAGAGCTCCGCACCGGTCTCCGGCACGGCCGTCGCCGAGACGTAGGCGCTCTCCGACGTGCCCAGTTCCATCCGGTAGTAGAGCTTGCCCTCATGGGGCAGCACGCTCCGGTACGTCTTGCCGGGCACCAGCCGTGGGGCCCCGGCGGTGCCCCGGGCGCCCTCGACCTCGGGGGCGCCCGCCACGAAGGCGTACGGCTCGGGCCGCCCCTCCGCCGCCAGGGCCGTCGGCGCCACCGCCAGTGACAGCGCCGTTGTGGACACCGCTCCCGTGGACACCACGCACAGCGCGGCCCCGGCCGCCAGCGTCCCCCTCACTCCTCTGAACCACCGACCCGCCAGCCGCGCCCTCACGCGCCCACCCCTCGTTCGCCCTAGTCGTCGCCGTCACGACGGCCGGGTCGGCGGCCCGGTGGCCACCCCCGTCGTCGCCGGTCGTACCCGGTCGTGCCTGGTCGTACCCCGTCGTGCGACCGGGGCGGAGCGCGCCGCCCCCGCGCGCCCCGCCCCGGACCGTTCAGCCTCCGGACCGTTCAGCCCCGGATCGTTCCGGCGCCGTCCGGAACGCACGAAGGCCCCGGCCGTTCGGGCGGCCGGGGCCTTCGGAGTGAAGGGAGTCGTTGATCACGAACCCGTGGGCACGGAGTCGGTCGCCTCCGTCCACAGATCCTGCTCGGCGCGATCCGCCTGGATCTGGCGGTACACGAGGAGCCCGCCGATGGCGGCCAGTGCGACCAGGAGAAGCTTCTTCACCGCGCGACCTCGTCTTTCCTTGACGTAGGGGACCTCTGGCGCCCGACTATACACACCGGCCGATATCGATCAGTGACCTACCGGCAGGGGCTCAACCACCGCTCCGGAGACCGCCCGAAACGGCCCGCGAACGACCGGGGAACGACCGGGATCGAGCGGGAAGGAGCGGGCCCGGGGGCACTCCGGTCGCCGCTACCACGGGGTGGCGTTCACCGCATCCGCTGATCCTTCCGGGCGGATACCCCCATCCGTGTGGTGTTCATCTGAAGATCACCGCGCCACTCCCACCGGTCCTTCCTTCGCGGCTCTCCATACACATGATGAGGAAAGTACGCAAATCGCCCAACCTGAAAGTGAGGGAATCATGGCCAGGAACAAGGTCATGACGCTGTGGACGGCGCTCGTCACCGCGATCATCGCGATGCTCGCCGCCCTGGGGTTCGCGTCCCCCGCCGCCGCCGCTCCCGTACCCCGGAGCGAGGCACCCCGCAACAGCGCGCCCGCCGTCCGGGAGGCCCGGGTCCCGGCCGCCGCGCCCGCGCGGTACGCCCGGTCGCTGCCACCCACGATGAAACAGCGCATCGGCGCCGAGGCACACGGGTCGACACCCAGTTGCCGGGCCTGCGCGACGCCCCAGGACTTCGACGCGGTCCTCGCCGACACGGTGAACGCCGCCTTGGCCGCCCAGGAACGACCGGACTCCCCACCGGCACGCCCGCACTCCCCGGCCGAAGCCCCGGCCACCGCTCCCGGCAGCGCCCCGGAGTCCGAACAGTCCCCCGTCGTCGCCCCGTCGAACGTGCGGGGCAACGGACACGGTGACCCCGCGCCGCTCCCCGCGCCCCGTCCACCGCACCACGACGGTCACCTCGACCACCTCCCCGCGCACAGCGAACTGAGCGCCGTCGCCCCCTTCGCCTCGCTCGCCCCGCTCTCCGTCGCGGACGCGGCGCTCGCCATCCCCGCGGGCTACGTTCCGGCCTCCCGCTGAACGGCACGCCCGCGTACCCAGTACGCGCGCACCGACCCACGCCCCCGTCGTCTCCGGTGGCCCCCTCCGACGGCCCCCTACGGCCCGGACGACCACGGGCCCGACGCGCGAAGTCCCTCCCGCACCACCCGGCCCGGTCCGGCGACGCCCCGGAGAGCACCGCGCCACGGACCCCGCACCCCGTCACCAGGCCAGGTGGCACCACCAGGGCAGAACGCCCCGGGGCCCGGCACCACACCCGGCGCCCTGGACCGGCCCACTCGGTGAGAGTTCGTCCCCGACAAGGACGAGAGCACGGCTTCATCCGGTCCGTCACCACGAAGACGACGGACGACCGGAACCGCACGACGACACTTCCCAGTACTCCTCCGCCAGCGGTCGAACGAACGGCCCTGACCGTCTGACGCCCTGACCGACCAGGTCGGCGACCGACTCCCCGACGAGCCCCGGACGCCCACCCCGGACAGGACCACCGCAGCACCGCGAAGCACCACGGGAACGGCCCCGGGCCCATGACTCCCGGACCACCGTCCCCAGCCCCTCCGTACGAGTCCTTCCGCACGACTCCTCCGTACGAGCCCCTCCGCACGACTCCTTCCGTACGAGAGCCCTTCCGTACGAGCCCGCAGCACGAAGCCCTTCACCCGAGCGAGCCCTCAGGCGAAGCCCTCCGCACCGCCCTCACCGGCAGCGGCCCGCGGCGCCAGCCGCGCACCCGGTCCCGGCCCGTGCCCCGCCGCCAGGCGACGCGCCCTCGCGTCCCGGCCGAAGCGCGGCACCGCCTCCCCGGGCGCTCCCACGCGTTCCCCGACGGGAACGCGCCGTCGGCATGCCCGCACCCGGCCCGGACGCTTTCCCCGCGCCCCGCGATGCCCCGCGCGCCCGGCCACCGGCCGCCCGGCACACGCCCGCCCGGCACCCCCCGCCTCCCCACCACGCGCGGCCGAAGGCCCACCGGTCACCGAGCGCACCCCGGCCACCCCGGCAGCCCGGCCACCCAGCCGCCCCGAGCCGTCCCTGGCCACGGGCGGGCACAACGAAAAGACCCCCGACCGGAACCGGTCGAGGGTCTTCGTCATGTGGGGCTAACAGGATTTGAACCTGTGGCCTCATCCTTATCAGGGATGCGCTCTAACCAACTGAGCTATAGCCCCGCCGCGCTGTGCGCTGACCTCTGAAGATTAGCGCACGACGCGCTCAGTCCCAAAATCGGTGACCGGGCCCCCTGAGGGGCCCCGGCACCGGCCGGACGGCCCGGGACTACTCGTCCTCGGCGAGCGTCAGCTCCACCCCGCCGACGAAACCGGCGGACAGGTTGTAGATGAAGGCGCCGAGGGTGGCCAGCGCGGTGGCGAGGACCACGTCGATGACGGCGATGATGCCGGTGAACATCAGCACCCGGGGCAGCGACAGGAAGGACTGCAGGTCGAAGCCGTTGGACTCGTTGGAGCCGGTGGCCTCCGAGATGGTGCCGCCGACCGTCGAGAAGACGCCCATCGCGTCCATGACCATCCACAGCACCGCCGCGGCGATGATCGTGCAGATCCCGAGGGCGATGGAGAGCAGGAAGCTGACCTTCATCACCGACCACGGATCGGCCTTGGCGACCCGCAGCCGGGCCTTGCGGGTGCGCGGGGAGGTGCGCGCCCCCGTGCGCGGCACCCGGACGCCCGCCCCCGAGGTGGCGCCGGAAGCCCCCGCGGGGGCCGTCTGGTACGCCTGGGGCGGGTGGTAGGGCTGGGCGGGCCGCTGGGCGCGTTCGCCCGGCAGCGGGCCGTCCGTACCGTCCTGGGCGCCCCCGGACGCGCCGGGCCGACCGTCCGGGGCCCCCTCGTACCCGTCGTGCTGCTGGGTCCGCGGACCTCGGGTGTCCGTCACTGTTCCCCCCTGGGAGACATGGGATTCATCGGAGGCGTCAGACCCCGCGGCGGAGCCCCGGGCGCCGTTCTTCGAGGTGGCGCGCGCACCGGTGGGTCCGGCGGCCCGGGCCTCGCGGCCCTGGGCTCCCGCCGGTCCCCCCGGGCCCGCGGCCCCGGCGCCCGTGGCTCCGCTCACGTGTCTCACTCCTCGCGCTACTCGGCCGCGGGCACCGTGCCCTCGTCCGTGCCCTGGTCGGCGCCGGTGGTCCCCGTGGCGTCGGCGGTCGCGTCGGTACTCACGCCGTCCTCGGCGTCCTCACCGTCGACCTCCTCGGCCTCACGGCCGGCCTCGGCGTTGCGCGCGATGCCGACGACGGCGTCGCGCTTGCCCAGGTTGATCAGTTGAACGCCCATGGTGTCACGGCCCGTCTCCCTGACCTCGTTGACTCGCGTACGAATCACACCGCCGCCGAGCGTGATGGCGAGGATCTCGTCGGTCTCCTCGACCACCAGCGCGCCGACCAGCGAACCGCGGTCCTCCACGATCTTGGCGGCCTTGATGCCGAGGCCGCCGCGCCCCTGGACGCGGTACTCGTCGACGGGGGTGCGCTTGGCGTACCCGCCGTCGGTGGCGGTGAAGACGAACGTACCGGGCCGGACGACATTCATCGAGAGGAGTTGGTCGCCCTCGCGGAAACTCATGCCCTTCACACCGGACGTGGCCCGGCCCATCGGGCGCAGCGCCTCGTCCGTCGCGGTGAACCGGATCGACTGCGCCTTCTTGCTGATGAGCAGCAGATCGTCCTCGGCGGAGACCAGTTCGGCGCCGATCAGCTCGTCGGCCGTGCCGTCCGTGCCGTCGGTGTCGCGCAGGTTGATGGCGATGACGCCGCCGGAGCGGGGCGAGTCGTAGTCCTTGAGCGGGGTCTTCTTGACCAGGCCCGCCTTGGTCGCGAGGACCAGGTAGGGCGCCGCCTCGTAGTCGCGGATGGCGAGGATCTCCGCGATGGCCTCGTCCGGCTGGAAGGCCAGCAGGTTGGCGACGTGCTGGCCGCGCGCGTCCCGTCCGACGTCGGGCAGCTCGTACGCCTTGGCGCGGTAGACGCGGCCCTTGTTGGTGAAGAAGAGCAGCCAGTGGTGGGTGGTGGACACGAAGAAGTGGTCGACGATGTCGTCTTCCTTGAGCTTCGTGCCGCGCACGCCCTTGCCGCCGCGCTTCTGGGAGCGGTAGTCGTCGGTCTTGGTGCGCTTGACGTAGCCGCCGCGCGTGATCGTGACGACGATGTCCTCTTCGGCGATCAGGTCCTCGATGGACATGTCCCCGTCGAAGGGCACCAGCTGGGTGCGGCGGTCCTCGCCGAACTTCTCGACGATCGCGGCGAGTTCCTCGCTGATGATGCCGCGCTGGCGGACCGGCGAGGCGAGGATCGCGTTGTACTCGGTGATCTTCGCCTGGAGCTCGTCGTGCTCCTGGATGATCTTCTGGCGCTCCAGGGCGGCGAGCCGCCGCAGCTGCATCTCCAGGATGGCGTTCGCCTGGATCTCGTCGATCGCCAGCAGCCCCATCAGGCCCGCGCGCGCCACGTCGACGGTGTCGCTGCGCCGGATCAGGGCGATGACCTCGTCGATGGCGTCCAGGGCCTTCAGCAGACCGCGCAGGATGTGCGCGCGCTCCTCGGCCTTGCGCAGCCGGAACTTGGTGCGGCGGACGATGACCTCGATCTGGTGGTTCACCCAGTGGCGGATGAACGCGTCCAGCGAGAGGGTGCGGGGCACCCCGTCGACCAGGGCCAGCATGTTGGCGCCGAAGTTGGTCTGGAGGTCGGTGTGCTTGTAGAGGTTGTTGAGGACGACCTTGGCGACCGCGTCCCGCTTCAGCACGATGACCAGGCGCTGGCCGGTGCGGGAGCTGGTCTCGTCGCGGACGTCCGCGATGCCGCCGATCCTGCCGTCCTTCACCAGGTCGGCGATCTTCTGGGCGAGGTTGTCGGGGTTGACCTGGTAGGGCAGCTCCGTGACCACCAGGCACTGGCGGTTCTGGATCTCCTCGACCTCGACGACCGCGCGCATCGTGATGGAGCCGCGGCCGGTGCGGTACGCCTCCTCGATGCCCTTGCGGCCCACCACCAGGGCGCCGGTCGGGAAGTCGGGGCCCTTGATGCGCTCGATCAGCGCGTCCAGCAGCTCCTCGTGGCCGGCCTCGGGGTGCTCCAGGTACCACTGGGCGCCCGACGCGACCTCGCGCAGGTTGTGCGGCGGGATGTTGGTCGCCATGCCGACCGCGATGCCCGCCGAGCCGTTGATCAGCAGGTTGGGGAAGCGGGCGGGCAGGACGGTCGGCTCCTGGGAGCGGCCGTCGTAGTTGTCCGTGAAGTCGACGGTGTCCTCGTCGATGTCGCGGACCATCTCCATCGACAGCGGCGCCATCTTGCACTCGGTGTAGCGCATGGCGGCGGCGGGGTCGTTGCCCGGGGAGCCGAAGTTGCCGTTGGAGTCCACCAGCGGCATCCGCATCGACCACGGCTGCGCGAGGCGGACCAGCGCGTCGTAGATCGAGGAGTCGCCGTGCGGGTGGTAGTTGCCCATGACGTCGCCGACGACGCGGGCGCACTTGTAGAAGCCCTTCTCGGGCCGGTAGCCGCCGTCGTACATCGCGTACAGCACCCGGCGGTGCACGGGCTTGAGGCCGTCGCGGACGTCGGGCAGCGCGCGCGAGACGATGACGGACATCGCGTAGTCGAGGTACGAGCGCTGCATCTCCGTTTCGAGCCCGACGGGCTCGATGCGCATCACGGGCTCGGTTTCGGACGTGCCTGCGGGGGTCTGGTCGGTCATGCGGGTGCGGGTCCTTTCTGCGCGGTCAGACGGAGACCGACTCAGATGTCGAGGAAACGGACGTCCTTGGCGTTGCGCTGGATGAACTGGCGGCGGGCCTCGACGTCCTCGCCCATGAGGACGGAGAACAGGTCGTCGGCCTGGGCGGCGTCGTCCAGGGTGACCTGGCCGAGGACGCGGTGCTCGACGTCCATGGTGGTGACGCGCAGCTCCTCGGCGTTCATCTCGCCGAGGCCCTTGAAGCGCTGGATCGAGTCCTCCCGGATCCGCTTGCCGTTCTGACGGCCCAGCTCGATCAGGGCGTCCCGCTCACGGTCGGAGTAGGCGTACTCGAAGTCGTCCCGGCCCCACTTGATCTTGTAGAGCGGGGGGCGGGAGAGGAAGACGTGCCCGGCCTCGACCAGCGGACGCATGAAGCGGAAGAGGAAGGTGAGCAGCAGGGTGTTGATGTGCTGACCGTCGACGTCGGCGTCCGCCATCAGGATGATCTTGTGATAGCGCAGCTTCTCGATGTCGAAGTCCTCGTGGACCCCGGTGCCGAAGGCCGAGATGAGCGCCTGGATCTCCTGGTTGTGCAGGATCTTGTCGATCCGGGCCTTCTCGACGTTCAGGATCTTGCCGCGGATCGGCAGGATGGCCTGGTACATCGGGTCGCGGCCGGACTTCGCGGAGCCACCGGCGGAGTCGCCCTCGACGATGAAGATCTCGCACTTGGTGGGGTCGTTCGACTGACAGTCGGAGAGCTTGCCGGGCAGCGACGCCGTCTCCAGCAGGCCCTTGCGCCGGGTCAGGTCGCGCGCCTTGCGGGCCGCCACGCGCGCGGTGGCCGCCTGGATCGACTTGCGGATGATGTCCGCGGCCTCGTTGGGGTTGCGGTCCAGCCAGTCCGCGAGGTGGTTGTTGACGACCTTCTGGACGAACGTCTTGGCCTCGGTGTTGCCCAGCTTGGTCTTGGTCTGGCCCTCGAACTGGGGCTCGCCGAGCTTGACCGAGATGATCGCCGTCAGACCCTCGCGGATGTCGTCGCCCGTGAGGTTGTCGTCCTTCTCGCGCAGCAGCTTCTTGTCGCGCGCGTACCGGTTGATGAGCGCGGTCAGCGCGGCGCGGAAGCCCTCCTCGTGGGTGCCGCCCTCATGGGTGTGGATGGTGTTGGCGAAGGAGTACACGCCCTCGCTGTAACCGCTGTTCCACTGCATCGCGACCTCGAGGGACAGCATCCTGTCCTTGTCCTCGGCCTCGATGTCGATGACGGTCTGGTGGATCACCTCGCCCTTGCGGGAGTTGAGGTACTTCACGAAGTCGACGATGCCGCCCTCGTAGTGGTACGTCACCGTGCGGGCGTGCGCCTCGGTGTCGTCACTGGGCTGGTCCGTGTCGGCGCCGCTGGTCGCCTTGGCGGAGTCGCGCTCGTCGGTGAGCTTGATCGTCAAGCCCTTGTTGAGGAACGCCATCTCCTGGAAGCGCCGCGACAGCGTCTCGAAGGAGTACTCGGTGGTCTCGAAGATGTCCGGGTCGGCCCAGAAGGTGACCGAGGTGCCCGTCTCCTCGGTGGCCTCGCCCTGCGCCAGCGGAGCGGTCGGAACGCCCAGCTTGTAGTCCTGCGTCCAGTGGTGGCCGTCCGTCTTCACCTCGACGGCGACCTTGGTGGACAGCGCGTTCACCACCGAGACGCCCACCCCGTGGAGACCGCCGGAGACCGCGTAGCCGCCGCCTCCGAACTTGCCGCCCGCGTGCAGGACGGTCAGCACGACCTCCAGGGCCGGCTTGTTCTCGGAGGGGACGATGCCGACCGGGATGCCACGGCCGTTGTCGACCACCCGGACCCCGCCGTCGGGCAGGATCGTGACGTCGATGGTGTCCGCGTGACCGGCCAGGGCCTCGTCCACGGAGTTGTCCACGACCTCGTACACCAGGTGGTGCAGACCGCGCTCACCGGTCGAGCCGATGTACATGCCGGGGCGCTTGCGGACGGCGTCCAGACCTTCGAGGACGGTGATCGCGCTCGCGTCGTAGGACGCGGAAGCGGCCGTCCCGGGGTCCCCGGGCGCTTCGGGTGCGGCCTGGTCGGCCTGAACGGCTCCGGCGGTGTCGCCGGAGCCGGTGGACGGGATGGTCTCGTTGGGGTTGCCGGAATCGGCCACGAAGCGCCCTTTCTGGCACAGCGCGAGCCAGGCACCCGGCAGTGGCCGGAGCGGCTGCGGCGTGTTGCGTTGGTGAGCCTGTATCAGCGTTGCTCGGTGTGTGTCCCACGAGTGGGGCGGGATTGTCCTCCAGTCTACCGGTAGCGCTGACAGTGATGGGGCTTTGCCGGTACCTGAGTCCGCATGTGCCGCCCTGAACCGGTCTCTTCTGACTCCCCATATGCGCCCCAGGGGCTCAAGTGGTCCAGGGCGGCACTCAGCGCTTCGGGGCGTCAACCCCGAGCGACCGTGCGCGGACCGTCCGGAAGGCGGGGTTCCCGGGGGCGCCGCACCGGAGCGCGCCACCCGCCCGGACACCTCGTACGGCTCCTCCGTCACACCGCTCCCACCTGCGGAGATGGCGACGGATCGGGCCGGAACGGGCCCGGACGGCGACGGCGGGGCAGGGGCCTCGGAAGGGCGACGGGGACGGCCGGGGCGCCGCGAACGCGCGCGGGGCGGCACCGGGCGGGCGGCGACGGCTCCGGGACGGGGCCGGAGCGAGGGGCCGGGACGCGGTGACGGCGGCACGGAAGACCGCCCCGGGACGGACCGCCAGGGTGACGCACACAACGACCGGGGTACCGGAAAGAGCGCCGAGACGACGGGAAGGACTGCGGGAAGGCGGCGGGAAACGCGGGAAGGGGGGGAGGGCGGGAGGAACACCTGGGAGGGCCGGGCGGCCGAGGGCGGCGGAAGGAAGGGGTGGCGCATGCCCGGGAGGGCGGGAAGAGCCGGGCCGTACGTCAGCCGTAGGTGTCGCCGGGGCCCGAACCGCCCGGCGCGCGCAGCGGACCGAAGCGGCGGGCGGGGCCGCCGGGGCCCAGGACCTTGATCAGCCGTACGGTGCCGTGGCCCAGGTCCGCGTTGAGCCGGGCGACGAGCTGCGGAGCGAGCAGCCGCAGCTGGGTCGCCCAGGCCGTCGAGTCGCACTGCACGGTCAGCACCCGCGCGTCCTCGTCGTACCGCTGCGGCACGCAGTGCTTGGCCAGGTCGTCGCCGACGATCTGCGGCCAGCGGCCCATGACCCCGCCGACCGCCGCCGGGGTCTCCCAGCCGCGCTCGGTGATCAGCCGGTTGATGGCCGCGCCGAGCGCCATGGGGTCGCGCCCGTCGGCGCGCGCGCCGGAGCGCAGACCACCGCGCCGGGCCTGCCGCTTCTGCGCCGCCGCGTCGCCCCGCGCACGGGCCTGTTCCTTCGCGGCGCGCAGCGCCACCCGGGCGAGGTCCACCCCGCTGGGGGCGGCGGACGCGGGGTCCACGGGGCTCAGGGGGCCACTGGTGCCGCCGGGGGCGCCACGGCCGCCGACCGGGCCCGTGGAGCCGCCTGGGCCGCCCCGGCCGCCGATGGGCCCCGTGGGGCCGACCGGGCCGCCGGCCCTGCCGCCCCCGGGGGCTCCGCCGCCTCCGAGCGGGCCGTGGGACCCCTGGGGGCCTTGAGAGCCCCGGGGGCCCTGGGGGCCGCCGAACCCGCCCCCGCCGCCGATTCCGTTCACAGCCGCTCCACCGCGCTCCCGGCCACCGCGTACCGCGCGCCCGTCAGGACGTCCGGCACGTCGTCGTCGACCGCCGCCGTCACCAGGACCTGCTCGCCCTGGACCACCAGTTCCGCGAGCCGTTCCCGGCGGCGGGCGTCGAGTTCCGCGAAGACGTCGTCGAGGACCAGTACCGGCTCGTTGCCCTCGGAGCGCAGCAGGTCGTACGAGGCGAGGCGCAGCGCCAGCGCGTACGACCAGGACTCGCCGTGGCTGGCGTACCCCTTCGCGGGCAGGCTGCCCAGCCTCAGCACCAGGTCGTCGCGGTGCGGTCCGGCGAGGGTGATCCCGCGTTCGATCTCCTGCGTCCGCACTCCGGCGAGCGCGTCGAGGAGCTGTTCGTACAGTTCCTCGCGGGTGACGCCGTCGCCGGGGGCGGAGGGCTTGTACTCCAGGGTCAGCGGCCCGCCGCCGGGCGCGAACCGCTCGTACGCCTTGTCGGCGAGCGGCTGGAGGACGGTGATCAGGTCGATCCGCTGGGCGAGCAGCTCGGCTCCGGCGCGGGCGAGGTGCTGGTCCCAGACGTCCAGGGTGGACAGGTCCATGCCACGACCGCCGTGCCGCCGGGCCAGCGCCGCCGACTTCAGCAGGGTGGTGCGCTGCTTGAGGACCCGGTCGTAGTCGGAGCGGACCCCGGCCATGCGCGGGGAACGGGCGGTGACGAGTTCGTCCAGGAAGCGGCGGCGCTCGCCGGGGTCGCCCTTGACCAGGGCGAGGTCCTCCGGCGCGAACAGCACGGTACGGAGGATGCCGAGCACGTCACGCGGTCTGACCTGCGAGGACCGGTTGATCCTGGCGCGGTTCGCGCGGCCCGGGTTGATCTCCAGCTCGACGAGCTGCTGACGCTCGCCCTGGCGGACGGCGGCCCGCACCACGGCCCGTTCGGCGCCCGCGCGGACCAGCGGGGCGTCCGAGGAGACGCGGTGGCTGCCGAGCGTGGCGAGGTAGCCGACGGCCTCCACCAGATTGGTCTTGCCCTGTCCGTTGGGGCCGACGAAGGCGGTGACGCCGGGCTCCAGCGGCACCTCGGCCGTGGCATACGAGCGGAAGTCGGCCAGCGACAGATGCGTGACGTGCATGGTCGTGGCCGACCTCCCTCGGTGCGTGGTGCGGTTGGTGCGGGTGCGCGCCCGTGGGCGCGCGGCGTTCCCGGGGACTGGTGGCGGCCCGTGGCGGGCGGTCACCGGTTACCGGGACGCGGACGGTGCTCCGGGCCCGGTCCGGTGGTGGACCGGACCGGGGCGCCGGATCGGGTCAGGCCTTCTCCACGGCGTGGCCGCCGAACTGGTTGCGCAGGGCGGCGATCATCTTCATCTGCGGGGAGTCCTCCTGGCGCGAGGCGAAGCGGGCGAACAGCGACGCCGTGATCGCGGGCAGCGGCACCGCGTTGTCGATCGCGGCCTCCACCGTCCAGCGGCCCTCGCCGGAGTCCTGGGCGTAGCCCTTGAGCCCGTCGAGGTGCTCGTCCTCGTCCAGCGCGTTCACCGCGAGGTCGAGCAGCCAGGAGCGGATGACGGTCCCCTCCTGCCAGGAGCGGAAGACCTCGCGCACGTCGGTCACCGACTGCACGGCCTCCAGCAGCTCCCAGCCCTCGGCGTACGCCTGCATCATGGCGTACTCGATGCCGTTGTGGACCATCTTCGCGAAGTGCCCGGCACCGACCTTGCCCGCGTGCACCGAGCCGAACTCGCCCTCGGGCTTGAGGGCGTCGAAGATCGGCTGGACCTTGGCGACGTTCTCCTCGTCGCCGCCGTACATCAGCGCGTAGCCGTTCTCCAGGCCCCAGACGCCACCGGAGACACCGCAGTCGACGAAGCCGATGCCCTTGAGCCCCAGCTCCACCGCGTGCCGCTCGTCATCGGTCCAGCGGGAGTTCCCGCCGTCGACGACCACGTCGCCGGGCTCCAGGAGCGCGGCCAGCTCGTCGATCGTGGCCTGGGTGGCGGCGCCCGCCGGGACCATCACCCACACCACGCGCGGGCCCTTGAGCTTGCCCACCAGTTCCTCAAGGCTGTGGACGTCGGCGAGGTCCGGGTTCCGGTCGTATCCGATGACGGTGTGACCGGCGCGGCGGATGCGCTCGCGCATGTTGCCGCCCATTTTGCCGAGACCGACGAGACCGAGCTCCATCAGAGGTTCCTTAAAGTCGCGATGTGGCGTACGGACAGCTGGTGCGTCCGCGTCCGCAGCCTACGCCCGCGCTGGTGCGCACAGCTGTGGGTCCGGCCGCTCATACGTACTCCCACCTGCGGATCTACCCCGGCTGGCGGGCGCGGGGCCGGCGGCCACCGGGATCGCGTCCCGGAACCGACGGCCCACCGCGCCACGGGGGCGGAACGATGAGGGCCGGACGGCGGGCGGTCAGCCGGAGAGGCGCACCGGCATGATCAGGTACTTGTAGGCGTCGTCGGCCTCGGCGTCCACGGCGGGGCGGCCGCTGAGCAGCGCCGGCTTGGTGGACGTGGTGAACGACAGCTGGGCGACCGGGGAGTCGATGGCGCTGAGCCCGTCGAGCAGGAACGTCGGGTTGAAGGCGATCGAGATGTCGTCGCCCTCCAGCACCGCGTCGACCCTCTCCACAGCCTGTGCGTCGTCGCTGGAACCGGCCTCCAGGATCAGCACGCCCTGCTCGAAGCTGAGCCGCACCGGGGTGTTCCGTTCGGCGACCAGGGCCACGCGCTTGACGGCCTCCACGAAGGGGGCGGTCTCGATCACGGCGACCGAGTTGAACTCCGTCGGGAACAGCGTGCGGTACTTCGGCAGGTCGCCTTCGAGGAGCCGGGTGGTGGTGCGGCGGCCCGCGCCCTCGAAGCCGATCAGGCCCTCGCCGGAGCCCGAGCCGGACAGCGCGATGGTGACGCTGTCGCCGCTGGTGAGCGCCTTGGCGGTGTCCAGCAGCGTCTTGGCGGGCACCAGGGCGACCGCGGAGGAGTCGGCGACCTCGGGCTTCCACAGGAACTCGCGGACCGCGAAGCGGTAGCGGTCGGTGGAGGCCAGAGTGACCGTGTCGCCCTCGATCTCGATGCGCACACCGGTCAGCACCGGGAGGGTGTCGTCGCGGCCCGCGGCGATGGCGACCTGGGCGGCGGCCGCGGCGAAGACCTCGCCGGGGACGGTACCCGTGGCGGACGGCATCTTCGGCAGCGCGGGGTACTCCTCCACCGGGAGGGTGTGGAGGGTGAAGCGGGAGGAGCCGCAGAGCACGGTGGCCCGGACGCCGTCGGTGGAGATCTCCACGGGGCGGTTGGGCAGCGCGCGGCAGATGTCGGCGAGCAGCCGGCCGGAGACGAGGACGGTGCCGTCCTCCTCGATCTCGGCGTCCACCGAGACGCGCGCGGAGACCTCGTAGTCGAAGCTGGACAGGCTCAGGGCGCCGTCCTCGGCCTTCAGCAGAAGGCCGGCGAGGACCGGCGCCGGGGGACGGGCCGGGAGGCTGCGTGCCGCCCAGGCCACTGCCTCCGCGAGTACGTCGCGTTCCACCCGGATCTTCACCTAAGCCCGCCTCCTGCTGTTGCTACCGCTCGCGCCCTGTCTGGGGGGCGTCACCGCGCTCCGTGGGCGATGGCGCCGCGTCCGCCGTCTGTCGCCGTCCCCAGGTTGGGGAGGACTCCGGGACCAGTCTGACGCACGGCACTGACAGTAGGTGCCGCTCGCGGTCAAGTCGCGCGAACGGGCTCGTGGGCCGACGGGGCCGAGTTGTCCACAACCCAGGCTTCGAGGCGGATTCCCAGGTAACTCTAGTCGGTAGTAGTAGTAGGCCCTGTGGATACCGTGGATAACCTCGTTTTCGCAGCTCAACGGCTGTTTTTTATCCACTGGCCCTGTGGGTGGGGGAGGTGGATAACCCCGCCTCGCTGTGGACAGCCGAAAGTTGTGCACACCTGATGCACAGGAGGGGGCGAGTTCTCCCCAGCGCCGTCCCCAGTTTTACCCAGGTTCCCCACAGCCCAATCCGGCACCTCGATGTGACGCCTTTCACTCGCCCCGGTGATCAGGCGCGTTGGGTTGCCGAACAGTGGACAGAACTGTGGAGAACCTCCGTCACGCTGGGGACAACCCCCTCCGACCTGTGGGCGGGCGGTGGACAACCCCGGCGGCCCCCTGTGGACGGATCACTTGTCCACACCCTGTGGAGAGAGGTTTTCCACGTTTCCCCAACCACTTGAGCTGGTCCGTTGACCGTACGGGGCACCTGCCTGTGGACACCGTATGGACAACTCGGCGGTCCCCAGGGTGTGGAAACGAGAAAGTCCCCGGATCTGTGGAGAACACCCGTAACCCCCGGGCCTATTCGAACAACGACGGTGGGCCGGCGACGGCACGGGGTCCGGCACGGGCACCGGACACCGGCTCCCGAGGCGGTGGGAGCCGCCCAAACGGCTCTGTGAAGGGGAGGTGACGGGGCGACGGGGCCACGGGGAACCCGTGGGAACGAAGAGGCCCCGGTCTTCCCCGCCCCGTTCCAGGGGAGTTCCCGGGGCCGGTGCTGGGGCCGGAGCGGCTTGCGGGGAACGCGGAACGGGAGGGGCGACCGGGGCTGCCGGGCTACCGGGTCGTCAGAGTGCCCCGGGCTGTCACTGCCAGGGCGACCGGGACGGTCAGGGCGGCTGAAGCGCCTCGGGGGCGCCCAGGACGGTTCGGACGGCCCCGGACCGCCCGCCGGGGAGGTCCGGCGCGGGCCGGGAGGGAGACCGGACGGGGCCTCGTCGCCCGCGGGGCCGGGAAGGGGCCCGCTAGCCGTTCTTGATGCGGTTGGTGAGTTCGGTGACCTGGTTGTAGATCGACCGTCGTTCGGCCATCAACGCCCGGATCTTGCGGTCCGCGTGCATGACGGTCGTGTGGTCGCGTCCGCCGAACTGCGCCCCGATCTTCGGGAGCGAGAGGTCCGTCAGCTCCCGGCACAGGTACATCGCGATCTGCCGCGCCGTCACCAGCACCCGGCTGCGGGACGAGCCGCACAGGTCGTCCACGGTCAGCCCGAAGTAGTCGGCGGTCGCCGCCATGATCGCCGTGGCGGTGATCTCGGGCGCCGAGTCCTCGCCCCCCGGGATCAGGTCCTTCAGCACGATCTCGGTGAGCCCCAGGTCCACGGGCTGCCGGTTCAGCGACGCGAAGGCGGTCACCCGGATGAGGGCGCCCTCCAGCTCCCGGATGTTGCGGGAGATGCGCGAAGCGATGAACTCCAGCACCTCCGGCGGTGCGTTGAGCTGCTCCTGTACGGCCTTCTTGCGGAGAATCGCGATGCGCGTCTCCAGTTCGGGCGGCTGCACGTCCGTGATGAGCCCCCACTCGAACCGGTTGCGCAACCGGTCCTCCAGGGTCACCAGCTGTTTCGGCGGCCGGTCCGAGGACAGGACGATCTGCTTGTTGGCGTTGTGGAGCGTGTTGAAGGTGTGGAAGAACTCCTCCTGCGTCGACTCCTTGTCCGCGAGGAACTGGATGTCGTCGACCAACAGGATGTCCATCTCGCGGTAGCGCTTGCGGAAGCTGTCGCCCTTGCCGTCGCGGATGGAGTTGATGAACTCGTTGGTGAACTCCTCGGAACTGACGTACCGCACCCGGGTGCCCGGGTACAGGCTGCGCGCGTAGTGCCCGATCGCGTGCAGCAGATGGGTCTTCCCGAGGCCCGACTCCCCGTAGATGAAGAGCGGGTTGTACGCCTTCGCCGGGGCCTCCGCGACCGCGACGGCGGCGGCGTGGGCGAACCGGTTGGACGCGCCGATGACGAACGTGTCGAACAGGTACTTGGGGTTCAGCCGAGCGGTGGGCTCGCCGGGGCCCCCGGCCCCGTGCTGCCCGGCGGAGCCGGAGCCGGGCACCCCGCCGGACGCCCCGTGGACGGCCGGACCGCCGGTCCGCGCGCCGTGCGTGCCCCGGGGCCCGGGACCCGCGCCGACCGGGCCGTCGGCACCGCCGTCGAGGGGGCCCGCGCCGCCGTGCGGCCCGCGCGGACCGCCGGGCCCGCGCGGGGCCTCGGACGGCTCGCCGCGCTCACCCCGGTCGGGGTGGCCGGACCGCCGGTCGGCGCCCTCGTACGCCACGTGCCGCGGCTCGTACGGCGGGCGCTCCCCCTCGTAGCCGGGGCGCTCGCCGTCGTACTGCGGGCGGTCCGGGCCGTAGGGGGCGCGCTCGGACTCGTACGGCGCGTGGTCCGGGGCGTACGCGGACCGTTCCGGCGCCTGGCCGCGGTAGTCGTGCCGCTGCTGGCCCGGGGAGGCGTACGGGTCGCGCTCCGGGAAGCCGAGCCGCTGCTGCTGCCAGCCGTAGTCCTCCTGCGGACGCGGCCAGGCGCCCGGCTCGGGGCGCTGGTAGTCCGGGTAGGCGGGGCGCGCGGTCGGCAGCTGGTCGGCGCGGCCGCCCGGCTGCTGGTCCCCGTGGGGGCCCGCCGGCTGGTCCGGGCGGGGGCCCGGGCGCTCGTCGGAGGGGTGGCGGCCGTAGCCGTCGTACGGGTCCCTGGCGGACCCGGGAGGCGTCTGGCCGGGCTCCTCGTACCGCTGCGGCGGCACGGGGGCGGCCGTGGGCGCTGAGCCCGGCTCGGCGCCGGCGGTCTCGTCGACGGTGATCGCGATGCGGATGGGACGCCCGCACTCCCGGCTCAGGGTCTCGCTGACGACGGGCGCGAGCCGCCCCTCCAGGACGCCCTTGGCGAACTCGTTGGGCACCGCCAGCAGGGCGGTGTCGAGCACCAGCGCCAGGGGCTGGCACCGCTTGATCCAGTGTTCGTCCTTCGCCTCGACCCCCTGCCCGCGACCCTCCCCGAGGAGCTGTTCCAGTACGCGTGGCCACACTGCGGCAAGATCGGCAGGTACGTCAGCCACGGGGCACGCTCTCTCAGCAGGTCCCGGACGGTCCGGTGCGCGGGACGGGGTCAGTCAGAAGGAAGAACCCGGGGTGCCGGGCGGGGAACGGTCGGGTTCGGTGCGGGGGGAGGGGGTCCGCGGAACGCGGAGGAGACGAATCGGAGTCAAGCCACGGTAGTCAGGGCGACCGGTGCGGTTCAAGTTGTTGTCCACAGGCTGTGCATAGTGTCTCCCGGATGCCTCCCCGCCGTGGCCACCCGGACGTCGTCCGTGGTGGTGGGCGGCCCGCCGCCGGGCGGCTCGGGGCGGCCGCCACAGGGCCCCGGACCTGCGCACGAGCCTCTGGTTTGACCGGACGACCCGGCCGCGCGTACCGTAACCAGGTCGAGTTGTCGATGGCTGCTGCCGCCTGCCTCCGATGGGCACAGATCACCTCTAGTGATCGTGAAAGCGGTGCACTCGGGCGTAATACGAGCTTCTCGTGGGCGCACGGTGACAGCCAGGCGGCAACGGCCCCGACAACCACCGATTTTTCTGGAGCCCCCGAGTGAGCAAGCGCACTTTCCAGCCGAACAACCGTCGTCGCGCCAAGACCCACGGCTTCCGGCTGCGGATGCGCACCCGTGCCGGCCGCGCGATTCTCGCGTCCCGCCGCACCAAGGGTCGCGCCCGCCTGTCCGCCTGATCGTAGTCAGGTCATGACGTCGTGCTGCCTACCGAGCATCGGCTGAGGCGGCGCGAGGACTTCGCGACCGCGGTACGCCGAGGACGCCGGGCCGGACGCCCGCTCCTCGTCGTCCATCTACGCAGCGATGCCACCGACCCGCACGCGCCTGGGGAGAGCGTTCCCCCGTCGCGTGCGGGTTTCGTCGTCAGCAAGGCCGTCGGCAACGCGGTCGTCCGCAACACCGTGAAACGCCGGCTGCGCCACCTGATGCGCGAACGGATCGACAGGCTGCCCCCCGGTAGCCTGGTCGTCGTGCGGGCGCTGCCCGGATCGGGCGACGCCGACCACGCCCATCTGGCCCGAGACCTCGACGCCGCCCTCCAGCGGCTGCTGGGAGGGGGCACGCGATGAAGTACCCGCTGCTGGCTCTGATCAAGCTGTACCAGTGGACCATCAGCCCGCTGCTGGGGCCGGTCTGCAAGTACTACCCGTCGTGTTCCCACTACGGCTACCAGGCCATAGACCGGCACGGAGCGATCAAGGGCACGGCACTGACCGCCTGGCGGATCCTGCGGTGCAATCCGTGGTCGCTCGGCGGAGTCGACCACGTTCCGCCGCGCAAGCGTCCGCGGTGGCACGAAACGCTGCGCGACGCCTGGCGCGGACGCAAGGGCGGGAACGCCGCCCTCGGCGCGCCCTCCGGAGACGGTTCCGTCCCCGTGAGCCCGGCCGCCGAGCCCCCGTCCCATGCTCAAGGAGCTTGATTAGTGGATGACATCGTAAGTTCGATCGCCAGCTTGTTCAGCTTTATCACCACGCCTGTCTCCTGGGTGATCGTCCAGTTCCACAAGCTGTTCGGCGCCATCTTCGGCCCCGACACGGGCTGGGCCTGGGGCCTGTCGATCATGTTCCTGGTGATCCTGATCCGGATCTGTCTGATCCCGCTCTTCGTGAAGCAGATCAAGGCGACCCGGGCCATGCAGACGCTCCAGCCCGAGATGAAGAAGATCCAGGAGCGCTACAAGAACGACAAGCAGCGTCAGTCCGAAGAGATGATGAAGCTGTACAAGGAGTCGGGCACCAACCCGCTCTCCTCGTGCCTTCCCATCCTGGCGCAGTCGCCGTTCTTCTTCGCCCTGTACCACGTGCTCAACAGCATCGCCTCGAACAAGACGGTCGGCGTCATCGACCAGCCGCTGCTGGAGAGCGCGCAGAAGGCCCACATCTTCGGCGCCCCCCTCGCGGCGAAGTTCATGGACAGCGCGGCGAAGGTGGAAGCCCTCGACTCCACGCTGCTCAACGTGCGCGTCGTCACCGCGATCATGATCGTCCTGATGTCGCTGTCGCAGTTCTACACGCAGCGCCAGCTGATGACGAAGAACGTCGACACCACGGTGAAGACGCCCTTCATGCAGCAGCAGAAGATGCTGATGTACGTCTTCCCGGTCATCTTCGCCGTCTTCGGCATCAACTTCCCCGTCGGCGTCCTCGTCTACTGGCTCACCACCAACGTGTGGACCATGGGGCAGCAGATGTACGTGATCCGCCAGAACCCGACGCCGGGCTCCAAGGCCCAGGGCGACTACCTGGAGCGCCTCCTCAAGCAGGTCACCCAGAAGAAGAAGATCGGCAACCGTCGTGACCGCGCGGCTGTGAAGATCATCGTTGCCAAGGGCCGTGACCGCAACGAGAACGAGCGCCGCTTCATCAACGGCCTCACCAAGGTCGGCCTGGCCGCCCAGACGGACGGCGCGGTCATGGTCAGCGATGTGCCGACCACCGAGGCCGAGGACGGCACGACCACCACGGGCCGCCGCCAGCAGCCCAAGCGGCAGTCGAAGTCCCAGCGGCACACCCGGCAGCCCGCCACCCCCGACACCCCGAAGACCTCGCTCACGAAGTCCGAGGGTGACACCCCGGCGGCCAAGCGCCAGCCCAAGCCCGCGGGCGGTCAGCCCGGCTCCGGTACCCGCAGCAGGGCCAAGAGTGGCCAGCGCAAGGGCCCGCAGCGTCCATCGCACCCCTCCAAGAAGTAAGAAGGAGTCCATCCCGTGACGGAAGGCACCACCTCCGCCGCCGCTGCCGAGGGCGACACCCTGACCCGCCTGGAGCAGGAGGGCGAGATCGCTGCGGACTACCTTGAGGGTCTGCTCGACATCGCCGATCTCGACGGTGACATCGACATGGACGTCGAGGCCGACCGCGCCGCGGTGTCGATCATCAGCGACAGCAGCGGCCGCGACCTCCAGAAGCTCGTCGGCCGTGACGGCGAGGTCCTGGAAGCGCTCCAGGAGCTGACGCGCCTCGCGGTGCACCGGGAGACCGGTGACCGCAGCCGTCTGATGCTCGACATCGCCGGTTACCGTGCCAAGAAGCGCACGGAGCTGTCGGAGCTGGGCGCCAAGGCCGCCGCCGATGTGAAGAACACCGGTGAGGCGATCAAGCTCGACCCGATGACGCCCTTCGAGCGCAAGGTGGTCCACGACGCGGTCAAGGCCGCCGGACTGCGGAGCGAGTCCGAGGGCGAGGAGCCGCAGCGGTTCGTCGTCGTGCTCCCCGTCTGATCGACCCGTGATGTCCCCGGCCCCGTCTGTTCGCAGACGGGGCCGGTCTTTGTCAGCCTGATAGTCAGCACCCAGTGCGCTAACGCGGTACGGAAGGACGGTCCCCGTGACGGAGGCAGCGGAACTCCCCCCGGCGCCCGAGCAGGCCCGGGAGGTATTCGGCGATCGATTCGACGACGCCGTCCGGTACGCCGAGCTCCTGGCCGAGGCGGGGGTGCGACGCGGGCTCATCGGTCCTCGCGAGGTGCCCCGCCTCTGGGAACGCCACCTGCTGAACTGCGCGGTCCTCTCCGAGGTCGTGCCGACCGGCGTCACCGTCTGCGATGTCGGCTCCGGCGCGGGTCTGCCCGGTATCCCGCTGGCCCTGGTCCGCCCGGACCTCAAGATCACTCTGCTGGAGCCGCTGCTGCGGCGCACCAACTTCCTCACCGAGGTCGTGGAGCTGCTCGGGCTCGACCATGTGACCGTGGTGCGGGGCCGGGCCGAGGAGGTCCTGGGCAAGCTCACCCCGGTCCATGTGGTGACCGCCCGCGCGGTGGCTCCCCTGGACCGGCTGGCCGCCTGGGGCGTCCCTCTGCTCCGTCCTTACGGGGAGATGCTGCTCCTCAAAGGCGACACCGCCGAGGAAGAGGTCAAGAACGCGGGGGCGGCGCTCAGCAAGCTCGGCGCCGTGGAGACCTCCGTGCTCCAGGTCGGTGAGGACGTCGTCGATCCGCCCGCCACGGTGGTGCGGGTCGAGGTGGGGGAGAGCCCCGGTGGAGTCCGGTTCGCCGCGAAGCGGGCCAAGGCTGCCCGTGCGGGTCGGGCGCGACGTCGTCGCTGAGAGCCCGTCGCCGGGACCATGGATCCGAGGCCCCCTCGGTGATCGCCGCACTGACGGTGGTCACCGAGGGGGCCTTTCCGCTTCGCCTGATCGGCGGTCCGGAGCCGACCGCGCCGACGACCATGAGAGGTGTCCGAGCGGCTTTCCTCGGATGAGGCAGTGGCGTACTCCACACAAGCTGCCCCACTGATCCACTCCGGAGTGTCGCGCTGGCGCGGCATTGATGGCTCGGCATCGTGTTTCACGTGAAACGTCGCTCACTGCTGCACGGCATCATCGGACGCGGCCGGGCCGCGTCCGAACCCCGCGACCGGAAGCCCCTGGGCTCGCTGAAGTCACCCACAGGGGGAACGGAGTTTTCCACAGAGGTGGATTTCTCCACAGAAGCACGGGCCTCGCTGGTTCACCACCCCGATGGCATGGGAGGCTCTGTTCATCGCGAGCCTGAAGCCGAGGAGAGTGAATCCTTGCGGTCCGACGCCAACATCGCGGGACCGATGACCGATCCGGTCCCCGGTCCCCGTACCGAATCGGTGGGGGAGGATGTTTCACGTGAAACACCGCCGCCGATGGACGACACCCCTATCGGTCGTGCTGCCTCTATGGCGATGGAAGCGCTGAACCGGACCGGAGGCGGTCTGCCACGGCCGGAACAGACCCGCGTCATGGTGGTCGCCAATCAGAAGGGCGGCGTCGGGAAGACCACCACCACGGTGAACGTCGCCGCCTCGCTCGCGCTGCACGGCAACCGTGTTCTGGTGATCGACCTTGACCCACAGGGCAATGCCTCCACCGCGCTGGGCATCGACCATCACGCCGACGTACCGTCCATCTACGACGTACTGGTGGAGAGCAAGCCGCTCGCTGAGGTGGTCCAGCCCGTTCCGGATGTCGAGGGACTGTTCTGCGCTCCGGCCACCATCGACCTGGCCGGGGCGGAGATCGAACTCGTCTCGCTGGTGGCCCGGGAGAGCCGTCTTCAGCGCGCGATCCAGGCGTATGAGCAGCCGCTGGACTACGTCCTGATCGACTGCCCCCCTTCACTCGGCCTTCTCACCGTCAACGCCCTGGTGGCCGGTGCCGAGGTTCTGATCCCGATTCAGTGCGAGTACTACGCGCTGGAGGGTCTGGGGCAGCTTCTGCGGAACGTCGAGCTGGTCCGTGGCCATCTGAACCCCACACTGCATGTGTCGACGATCCTGCTCACCATGTACGACGGCCGGACCCGGCTCGCCTCCCAGGTGGCGGAGGAAGTCCGGACCCACTTCGGTGATGAGGTTCTGCGCACGAGCATTCCCCGGTCGGTCCGTATCTCCGAAGCGCCGAGCTATGGACAGACCGTACTGACCTACGACCCGGGGTCGAGCGGTGCCCTCTCCTACCTGGAGGCCGCGCGAGAGATCGCGCTTCGGGGAACCGAGTTCGTGTACGACGGGCAGCATGCCCACGCGGGTCACCAGAACAAGCAACAGAGCACGGCGGAGGGGATTCAGTGAGTGATCGACGTAGGGGCCTGGGCCGAGGGCTCAATGCCCTGATCCCGGCGCCCGAGAAGTCTGGCCCGGTGGTCGGCCCGGGTGCCTCCCTGCCGCGCGCCGCTGTGGCTCCGGACAATGCTCCGAGCGCGTACTTCGCCGAACTGCTCCTCGACTCCATTACGCCCAATCCCCGTCAGCCCCGTGAGGTCTTCGACGAGGACGCCCTGGCGGAACTGGTGGTCTCCATCAAGGAGGTCGGTCTCCTCCAGCCCGTGGTGGTCCGCCAGGCCAGTCCGGGCCGCTATGAGCTGATCATGGGGGAGCGGAGGTGGAGGGCCTGCCGCGAAGCCGGACTCGACCGCATCCCGGCGATCGTCCGAGCCACCGACGACGAGAAGCTCCTGCTCGACGCCCTGCTGGAGAACCTCCACCGGGCCCAGCTCAACCCCCTGGAAGAAGCGGCGGCCTACGACCAGCTGCTGGAAGACTTCAACTGCACCCACGACCAGCTCGCGGATCGCATCGGCCGGTCGCGGCCCCAGGTCTCCAACACCCTGCGGCTGCTCAAGCTCTCCCCCGCAGTGCAGCGCAAGGTGGCGGCGGGCGTCCTCTCGGCAGGGCACGCCCGTGCGCTGCTGTCCGTCGAGGACCCGGAGGAACAGGACCGGCTCGCCCTGCGGATCGTCGCCGAGGGGCTCTCGGTGCGCGCCGTCGAGGAGATCGTCACCCTGATGGGGACCGGACCTCAGGCCGCGCCCCGGTCCAAGGGGCCGAGGGCTGGAGGACGGGTCTCCCCCGCGCTCAGCGATCTCGCCACCCGGCTGTCCGATCGCTTCGAGACCCGGGTGAAGGTGGACCTGGGCCAGAAGAAGGGCAAGATCGTCGTGGAGTTCGCCTCCATGGAGGATCTGGAGCGCATCCTCGGCACCCTGGCCCCGGGCGAGGGGCAGGTCCTGCAGAAGGGACTCACCACGCAGGCGCCCGAGAGCCCCGAGAGCTGAGTGACCGTCCCGCGTACGCGGGGAACAGACAAGAGCGGGCCGACCCGGTGCACACCGGAAATCGACCCGCTCTTTGCTCTCCCAGCACGTTAGCGTTCAGGCATCGTGGATACGATCAAAGGCATGGCGCCTGTGTCCGATGAGGCCGGTCGGACGGCGCGCGGGTCACCAGAGGGATCCCCTGCGATGGTGGTCGTGGATCTCGCCTTGGCCCCGGCGGGCCGATCAGCCCACTTGGGGAACGGAGCGCTCCTGCGGTCGCCCCACGACCGTGGGCGAGGGAAAGAGGTGCTGCCTCCATGGGGCGTCGGCTCGTGCCGCTCACGCTGGACAACCTGATGGATCTCCCCACCCGCTGCCGCTCCTGTGTGTTCTGGGAGCTGGACCCGGTCAGCGGCCAGGCCGCGGTGAAAGCGGGCCGGTCCGACCTGGAGAAGGAAGCCTGGATCTCCGCTGTCCTTCTGGACTGGGGATCCTGTGGACGTGTGGTGTACGTGGACGAGGTCCCGGTCGGCTTTGTGCTCTACGCCCCTCCTGCCTATGTTCCCCGTTCCATCGCGTTCCCGACCAGCCCGGTATCCGCCGACGCCGTTCAGCTGATGACGGCCTGGATCATGCCGGGCTACCAGGGCCAGGGGCTGGGGCGGGTGATGGTGCAGACCGTGGCGAAGGATCTTCTCCGGCGGAACTTCCGTGCCATCGAAGCGTTCGGCCAGGCGCGGTGGGAGAAGCCCGCATGTGTTCTTCCAGCCGATCACCTGCTGGCGGTGGGCTTCAAGACCGTTCGCTCGCACCCGGTCTTCCCCCGTCTTCGGCTTGAGCTGCGGACCACGCTCTCCTGGAAGGAAGACGTGGAGCTGGCTCTTGACCGTCTGCTGGGCGCTGTTCAGAAAGAACCAGTGCTGAGGCCCCTGTAGCGATGTTTCACGTGAAACGGGGACCCACCTCCTGCGAGGTGGGTCCCCGTTTCACGTGAAACATTCGCCGGCCGTCAGTCGGCGATGAACTCCTCAAGGTCACGCACGATGGCGGCCTTCGGCTTGGCTCCGACGATCGTCTTGGCGACCTCGCCGCCCTGGTAGACGTTCAGCGTCGGGATGGACATCACCCCGTACTTGGCGGCCGTCTCCGGGTTCTCGTCGATGTTGAGCTTGACGATCTCGATCTTGTCGCCGTACTCGTTGGCGATGGCCTCAAGCGACGGCGCGATCTGGCGGCACGGACCGCACCACGCGGCCCAGAAGTCGACCAGGACGGGCTTGTCGTTCTTGAGGACATCCTCGTCGAAGGAAGCGTCCGTCACGTTCTTGAGGGTGCCGGCCACAGCGGGCTCCTTAGTTCGATGAAGCGATGAAGGGGATGGAGGAGGGAGGTCAGACAGCGGCGGCCGTGGCCGCTTCGGCGTCAGCCTGAGCGGCGAGGTACCGCTCGGCGTCGAGAGCGGCGGAGCAACCGGTACCGGCGGCGGTGATCGCCTGACGGTAGGTGTGGTCGACGACATCGCCGGCGCCGAACACACCCGTCTGGTTGGTGCGGGTCGAGGGGGCTTCCACCTTGAGGTAGCCCTCGTCGTCGAGGTCGAGCTGTCCCTTGAACAGCTCGGTGCGGGGGTCGTGCCCGATCGCGATGAACAGGCCGGTCACCGGAAGCTCGGACTCCTCGCCGGTCTTCAGATTGCGCAGGGTGAGACCGCTGAGCTTCGGGTCACCGTGGATCGCGGCGACCTCGCTGTCCCAGATGAACTTGATCTTCGGGTCGGCGAAGGCGCGCTCCTGCATCGCCTTGGAGGCACGGAGCGAGTCCCGGCGGTGCACGATCGTCACCGACTTGGCGAAACGGGAGAGGAAGGTGGCCTCCTCCATCGCCGTGTCACCGCCGCCGATCACGGCGATGTCCTGGTCCTTGAAGAAGAACCCGTCGCAGGTGGCGCACCAGGAGACACCGCGTCCGGAGAGCGCGTCCTCGTTCGGCAGTCCGAGCTTGCGGTGCTGGGAACCGGTCGTGACGATGACGGCCTTGGCGCGGTGCACGGTACCGGCGGTGTCCGTCACGGTCTTGATCTCGCCCGTGAGGTCGACGCTGACGACATCGTCCGGCACCAGCTCGGCACCGAAGCGCTCAGCCTGGGCGCGCATGTTGTCCATGAGGGCCGGGCCCATGATGCCGTCCTGGAACCCGGGGAAGTTCTCCACCTCGGTGGTGTTCATCAGCGCACCACCGGCGGTGACGGCGCCCTCGAAGACCAACGGCTTCAGGGACGCCCGCGCGGTGTAGAGCGCCGCCGTATACCCGGCGGGACCGGAGCCGATGATGATCACGTTTCGGACGTCGCTCACGGCTTCATTCCTCGTCTCTGGAGACTGCTTCGCACTTCCGGTGGAAGCCGGACTCGAAGGGCTCCCACACCACCCAACGGATACTACGGGGCCCGCATTCCCCAAGCCGCCGGGCGCACGGGCGCTGTTGTGGAGCGGTGCCCTCGCCGCCGGACCGGAAGGCGCCCGGTCCGAGCTTGGTGTCCGGGCGGTGCCGGGCCCTCACCTGGGACGGTTCAGGGACGGGGGTAGGAGTGGGTGAGAAGCACGGAGCCCGGTCCGGCTGAGCGTCGAGTGACGCAGGTCGCGTCCACGACGTACGCGGAGACCTGAGCGGCGTCGGAGGCGTGGGGCAGGACGACCAGGTACGCGGGCTTGCCCGCGTAGGTGCCTTCCTGGGCGGCGAGAGGGCGTTCAGTGCGGGAGATGCCCTGCCGCACGCACGGTGGCACCTGAGGGTCCGGGGAGGCTTCCACGGAGTCCTCGCCCCGCAAGGGTGCAGTCGGTTGGGGCGGGGCATCACCGGCGGCGGCACCGAAGGAAGGGCTGTCGGTGCCGAAGGGGACCGCCGTCGAGGAGCTCAGCAGTTCGGTCACCCGGCTGCGGAGATCGCCTTCAGAGAAGCTTTCCCGCGCGCCCTCCGCGCTGACGGTCCGCTCGGGCGAGGCGTCCGGGGTGTGGCCGCTGCTTCCCGCCGACTGGATGAGGAGCGATCCCAGCCCGAGAGCGGCGAGGGCGAGGGAAGCGCCGATCACCGCCGCTCCCATTCGCCTCGACCGCTGCCGGGAGCCGGGACCGGACGTTCCCCGGCTCCGTACGGAGGGGCGCCGGGACGCGGGCTTCCCCAGCCGTGTGGGAAGTCCCGATGTTTCACGTGAAACATCGGGAGCGAGCGCGGAGGCCGGAGCGGTGCCGTCGGGTCGCTCGACCGGTGACGCGCTCCCCGTCTGTTCGGCGGCGAGGGCGAGCTCCACCCGTGCCACCACCGTGTCCGGCATGGGCTCGTCCGCTGTGGCGCCCAACAGGAACCGGAGCTCTTCCAGTGAGGCGTGCAACTCGGAGCACTCCGGGCAGAGGTCCAGATGCTGTTGGAGGGCTATGGCTCGGTCGGGCGACAGCAGGCCCTCCGTGAGGTCTGAGATCTCTTCGACCGCCGGGTGCCCGGCCGTATCGGTGCTCGTCGTCACGCTCGCCCACCTCCGCCCTTCACCGCAGGGGAATCCGTTGTGTCCGCCTCGGGCGGTGCTCCTGCGGGTGGGACGGTTTGCCCCCGGCCCTGGTTCCTCCGACCGTCCGACTTCTCGTCCTTCTCGCTCTCCGGGGTTCCCGCTCTGGCCCGGAGGTGGGAGAGCAGTGGCAGCAGCTTGGCTCTGCCACGGGCGCACCGGCTCTTCACCGTGCCGGGCGGGACCTCAAGCACGCTGGCGGCTTCGAGGACCGAGTACCCCTGCATGTCGACCAGGACCAGGGCGGCCCTCTGCTCGGGCGGGAGCGTCGCGAGGGCCTTGACCAGCTGACGGTGGAGATCTTTGCGTTCGGCCGGGGCGTGGGCCGATTCATGGGGCTCCAGCAGCTGCTCCAGCCGCTCGGTGTCTTCGACCGGCGCCGTCTTCCGGGTCGCCGCCTTGCGGGCGCGGTCCAGGCAGGCGTTCACGGTGATCCGGTGCAGCCAGGTGGTGACGGCGGCGTGCCCACGGAAGGTGTGGGCGGCCCGGTAGGCGGAGACCAACGCGTCCTGGACCGCGTCGGCGGCTTCCTCCCGGTCTCCCAGGGTGCGCAGCGCCACGGCCCAGAGCCGGTCGCGGTGGCGCCGCACCAGCTCGCCGAAGGCGTCCGGGTCGCCGTCGACATGGAGTGCCAGGAGTTCCTGGTCTCCCACCCCGCTGTGGACGGCGTCGGCCACGGTCGAACCACCCCTCCCGGAACCGCCGGTGTGTCAGCCGGTGAACTTCACGTCCGTGATGGCCTGCTTGTAGCCCGATCCGCTGTACTGGTCGCCCGTGGCATAGGGCAGCTCGGTCAGCCAGAGGACGACGTACCGGGTCTTGGAGGTCTTCTTGACCTCGATCTTGAGTTCCTTGCCCGAGGCGGTGGACGTCGCGAGCTTCTTCATCGAGCTGACCGGAGTCGAGGAGGACAGCGAGTCCGCCGCGTACAAGGTGCCCGTGGTGCGGTCTCCGCCGTAGTTGAGCCCTATCGTCGCGGAGGCGAGGGACTTCTCCGTACCGAGGTCGTAGACCAGCCCGACGCCCTGCTTGTAGGGGGCGAGCACCGGACCGTCGTTGAAGGACCGGGTGCGCCAGTACGTCGAACTGTCGCCGTCGTGGGTGAGACCCGCGTCATTGGCGTGCTGAGGGGTCCCGTCCGGGTAGTACTCCGCCGAGCTCTGGATGGTCAGGGGGCGGGGCGGCTTCTTCTCGGTGTTCTTCTTGTTGGTCTTCACCGGCTCGGTGGTCTCCGGCTCGGCGGCCTTGTCCTTGTCCATCAGGGCGTCCGCGAGCTGCCAGCTGCCGAGGCCCAGGGCGGCGATCAGCAGCGCGGACACCGCCCACTTCAGGGCCTTGCCCGTACGGCTCTGCAACGGCGGCGGCGGAGCGGGGATCGGGACGGTCGCTCCCCGGGGACCACCCGGGCCGGGCCGCCCGTAGGCGCCCTGCTGGTAGGTGGTGCGCTGGTAGTCCGGAGGGGCGGCGAAGACGGGCTCCGGCGGGCGGATGCGCGGCATCTCACCGATGGCCCGGACCAGGTCGTCCGGGGTGGTGCACGGCGGCTCCTGGCGGGAGGCGGTGGCGCCCTCGTTGACGAGGGCCCGCATGGCCAGCTCGGAGAGTCCCCGATGGACCCCCGCGCGCACCTGGTCGGGGGCGATGAGGCCGACGCCCTTGGGCAGCCCGTGCAGCCCGTGGGCGTCGCTCTCGTACGGCCAGCGCTGGGTGAGGCAGGCGTACAGCAGTGCGCCGATCGCCTCGGTGTCCGCACGCTGGGGAGTGTCGGAGGTGATGCCGCGCAGCGCGGCGTTCACCGCGAGACCGCGGATCCGCCACTGACCGGTGGAGGTCCTGAGCACCGAACCGGGGGTGAGCCGCAGATGGGCCAGCCCTTCGCGGTGCGCGGCGGCCATGGCCATCGAGACCTGGGAGGCCATCTGGTAGGCGTCGTGTGCCTCCAGGGGCCCGGCCGCCAGCAACGCGGTCAGCTCGATCGCGTCGGGCAGCCACTCGTGGACGACGTAGACGAGGTCGTTCTCCTCGACGGCGTCCAGCACCTGGACGAACCGCGGATCGCCCAGCAGCGCCGATGACCGGGCGGCCGCCAGGACCGAGCGGGCCCGGGAGTGGTCAGCGGGCAGGATGTGGACGCCGACGGCACGGCGGAGCTTCTCGTCCACCGCGCGCCAACTGCTGAAACCGTCCAGACGGGTGACGCACTCTTCGAGGCGGTAGCGCCGGGCCAGTTTGTGGCCGCTGTGCAGCTCCGGCGGGGCGGTCCGTTCCGTCCCGTCCGTGGTGTCGCCGTTCTCCGCGTCCGTGTCCGTGGTGTTCTGCTCCCCGGTCTCGCCGGTCCTGGCCACCCCGTCGGCCGTGGTCTGTCCCGCCTTGGCGGTCAGCGGCTCGTCACCGCTGTTGTCTGCCACGTCGACGGCAGCCGTGCTCCGTTCCGCCACCGTCGTTCCTGCCTCCCCAGTCGTTGCGCGCTGTCGTCGCCCAGGCCAATTGTGCCCACAGTCCGGCGCTATGCACGACACACGAAGGGCACCGATGGTTGTGCGACTGCCCCGTTCTCAGCGTCCCAGACGTCCCCGCACCATGCCGACCATCGAGTTCAGCTCCTCGATGCGCATTCTGCGGGCCGCGAGGTAGAACACCGCCAGCAGAGCGACCCCGCCGACGAGCAGGGCCGCCGACGAGCCGAGCACGCCGTAGCCGAGGAACCGGGTGACGCCGTAGCCGACCGCGCCGCCGACCAGGGCCGCGGGGATCGAGGCCATGGACAGCCGCGCGTACGTCCGGACCACCTGGGCACCGTCCAGGTCGCCGCCGAGCCGGGTGCGCAGCCTCCGCCAGGCGACACCCACGCCGACCGCGTAGGCGAGGCCGTAGGACGCGGCCATGCCGACCACGGCCCACCGCGCGGGGAGGACGACGTAGCAGACGGCCGAGGCGCTGGCGTTGACTGCGGCGACGATCACGGTGTTGTAGAAGGGCGTCCGGGTGTCCTCGTAGGCGTAGAAGCCCCGGAGCACGACGTACTGCACGGAGAAGGGGATCAGCCCGAGACCGAAGGCCATCAGGATGTAGCCCATCGACTGGGCCGAGGTGACGCCGGTGGAGGCGAAGAGCAGGGTGCACATCGGCACGCCGAGCGCGACGAACATGAACGACACCGGGACGATCGCGACCGCCGAGGTGCGCAGACCGCTGGAGATGTCGTCGCGGACCGCGCCCGGATCGTCGTCGTGGGCGGCACGGGAGATGCGGGGCAGCAGCGCCGCCATCACGGAGACGGTGATGATGGCCTGCGGCATGCCCCAGATCAGCTGGGCGTTGGAGTAGGCGAGGAGGCCCGCGCCGTCCTGGTCCGCGGCCTTGCCCGCCGCGGTCGCCAGCTGGGTCACGACCACGACCCCGGCCTGGTTGGCCAGCACGAACAGCACGGTCCACTTGGCGAGCTTGACGGTCTTGCCCAGACCGTGGCCCTTCCAGTCGAACCGGAGCCGGAAGCGGAAACCCGCTTCCCTCAGGTAGGGGATCATCGCCAAGGCCTGGACCACCAGGCCGAGGAGGGTGCCGATGCCGAGCAGCCGGATGCCCTCGTCGGGAATGGTCGTCACCGCGACACCGGATTCGGCGGAGGTGCCGTACACCCAGATGAACAGTCCGAAGGTGGCGATCATGACGATGTTGTTGAGGACCGGCGTCCACATCATCGCCCCGAATTTGCCCCGGGCGTTCAGGATCTGCCCCATCACCACGTGCACACCCATGAAGAAGATCGTGGGCAGGCAGTAGCGGGCGAAGGTGACGGCGACGCTGTTCGCCGCCTCGTCGTCGGCGATGGAGTCCGACATCAACTGGATGAGCAGCGGAGACGCGAAGACCGATACGGCGACGATGACGCCGAGGACCACCATCACCAGCGTGAGCAGCCGGTTGGCGTACGCCTCGCCGCCGTCCTCGTCCTCCTTCATGGAACGGACGAGCTGTGGGACGAACACCGAGTTCAGCCCGCCGCCGATGCTGAGGATGTAGATCATCGTGGGCAGGGTGTACGCGACGGTGAACGCGTCACCGAGCAGGGAGGCGCCCAGCGCCGCCGTGATCACGACCGTGCGGACGAAGCCGGTGAGGCGGGACACGATCGTGCCGGACGCCATCAGGGCGCTCGACTTCAGCACGCTGGAACCGCGTCCCTTGCGCGGCGCCGGTGCGGCGGCCTCGGCCCGGGGCGGGGGCTCGGGCGCCGGAGCGGGCACCACCGGGGCGGGGGCGGCCGGCTGGCCGGGCGGCGGGTAGCCGCCGCCCGCAGCCGGGGCGACGGGCTCGTAAGCGGGCCGGGTGGCCCCCGCCTGCTGCTGATCGCGGAAGAGGTGGGCGAACGCGTCCGGCTCGTGCCGCTGGTCCCCCGCCTGGCTGACCAGGTCGTCGACGCCCACGAACTGTGTCGTCCGGGCGTCGTCGCCGTACGGGAGGTGCTGGGTGGGCCCCTCGGGCTCGGGCGCGGGGGGCTGCGCCCACAGCCGGGGGTCCGGGGCGTACTGCGCGGGCGGCGGGGCGTAGAGCTGCTGGGGGTCCTGGTACGTGCCGGGCGGCGGCGGGGGGTGCGCGGCACGGTCGTAGAGGGCCTCCGTCACCGGGTCCTGCGCGGAGAGGTCCTGGCCCCGGTACGGGTCCTGGGCGTAGGCGTCCTGGACGTACGGGTCGGTCGGGGGCTGCTGGGACGGGTGAAAGGGGTCATGGGGATGCGGAGGGGGCCCCTGGGCGGAGGGGTCGCCGCCCGCGCCCTGTCCGCGGTCACCGTCATACGGCGCGTTCATGGTCTACCCCACCTCATCGTCCCCGGGCCCACGGGCCACGACATCGCTCAACGGTCCACTCTCTCACCCGTGCCGGACGGGTCGGCGCTTTCCGCAGCGGTGTCCGGCGTCGGGTCACTCGGCTGCTCGGGTCCGGTTCCCCCGGAAACGGCGGCCGGTGTGCTCTCGTGTTCCCCCGCGTTCACGGCCGTCTCCCGTGGTTCCACGGAGCTCGCCGCTCCGGTCGCGTCCTCCTGACCGGCGGGGTCACCGGCCGTCGTCCCGTCCACCGGGGAGGAGCCCCCGTCGGCCGGTGCGGCGCTCTCTTCCGCCGGGGCGGCTCCGGCCTCTTCCGCCGCCCGTCGGGCCGCCCGCTTGCGCTGGTGGTACATGCGGAACCCGGCGAGCACGAGCAGCAGCAGGCCCCCCGCGATGACCAGCATCACGGTCGGGGTCACCTCGTTGACCTGCACCCGGAAGCGCATCTTCTCGCCGTACAGCTTTCCGTCGGCGGTGTAGAGCTGGGCCTCCACGTCGACGATGCCGTTGGCGTTGGCGTTGGTGTCGAACTTCAGGGTCTGGACGCGCTCGCCGCCCAGCTTGACCGGCTGCTCGTCGTACGCCGTGTCGCCGATCTTGAGACGGTTGGGCTTGGTCGAGGTGAGCCGGAGCCGGAGGTTCGTGACCCCTTGGACCAGGTTGTTCTTGACCGTGACGGGGATGGTGGCGCTGCGCCCGGAGAGCTGGGCGTCGGACTTCTCGATCAGCTGGACGCTGTCCATCAGGGTGGCCAGATGCGCTTCCACCCCGGCGCGGAACGCGTTGCCCTGCGCGGTCCTGCCCCGCCACGACGTGGACATCCCCCGGTCGATCGCGCGTCCGACGGGGGTCACCACCCGGTGGGGCGCGGTGAGGACCGTGCTGAAGCTGTCGAGCTTCTCCTGGGTGTTCCGGATCTGCTGGAACGCCGCGACGCCCAGTTCCCGCTTGCGCAGGTGCTCGGGGTAGGCCCGGGCCGACGGCACCCGGGTGGTCGCACCGGGGTCCGGCTTGGCCTTCGCGGCGGCGGTGAGGTCCTGCGCCCGGGTCCAGCGGCCCTCCTGGAGCGTCTGGAGCGCCTTGGCCATGGACTGCGCCTGGTTGCCGGACGGCATCCGCTGCGGGGCCACCACGACGCTCCGGGGCTCCCCCGGGTCCTGGAGCGTGATCATCAGGCTCTGGGCGAGGAACTCCTGCACGGCGAGCGTCGCGTCCTCGGCACGGCTCAGATCGCCCTGGAAGACCTTCGACAGCCGTGCGTCGGCGACCACGGCGGTCGTTCCATCGCCGATGGGACGAGGCGCGCTCGGCGTGTACATCAGCCCGCCCGTCTCCACGAGGCTGTCGCTGCGGGCGATGACCGTATCGGCCCCCGCCGAGGTCGCCACGTCGATGACCGACGGGTCGACGGCGCCTTCGGCGGGCCAGGCGAAGTGGGTGACCGGCTTCACGTAGAGCGTCGACTCGACGGTCAGCGCCGCCACGTCGGTGGCGTTCTTGAGGTGGCTCAGCGAGCCGCCGACGCTCTTCCCCTTGTGGGCGAGCGAGGCGAGATCGGGGTCGGCGAAGGGCAGCGCCACGACCGTCTCGTCCTTGACGGCCTCCTGGAGGTCGGTGAGCCACTGACCGGCGACCGCGCGGTTCTTCCCCGCGACGGTCAGCTCGCCGTCCTTGATCCGGTAGCCCTGGGCCATCGCGTCGACGGAGGCCAGCAGGTCCGGGTCGATCACCCAGGTCACGTCCAGCGTGCTGCCGAGTGCCAGCAACTGCTGGAGGCGCCCGCCCGGGCCGATCTCCTTGGCCAGGCTGTCGTCCTCGAACACACGGGTCTGCTGGTCGTTGGAGCCGGTCTCGGCCGTCAGATGGGTGGACGAGATCAGCGGCCAGAGGAACGCCGTCTTCGTCTTCGCGTCGGAGTCCTTGGGCTGCCACGGCAGGAAGGCCCGCTCGATGCCGAGCACCTGGTCGTAGGGCTGGGCCGAGGACCGTCCCGTGAGGGCCGCGCCGAGCTGGTAGACGCCCTCGGTGTCGAGGTCCAGCTCCTTCACGGGCACCGAGATGCTGAAGTCCTGGGTGAGGCCCGGGGCGAGCTTGCCGATCTTCGCCACGTAGTCGCCACCGACCGGGGGGCCGTCCACCCCCGGCAGGTGCTTGGTGCGCCGGTCGGCGGCGTCGAGCGCGCTGCGGGTCCGCAGCACCTGGCCGACCAGCAGGTCGACGTGCGCGTCGGTGATGGTCCGCTTGCCGGTGTTGGTGACGGTGCCGCGCACCGTCAGGGTGTCGTTCTCGGTGGGCGCGGTCGGGGTCAGCGCGTCCAGGGAGACGTCGACGACGCCCTTGGAGCGGTCAGCGGCAGCCCTGGGGGCGTTCTGCGGGGCGGAGGCCGCCCGGGCGTCCGCGTGGGCCGGGACGGAGGCGGGAAGGGCCGCCGCCGCGAGTAGCGGCAGTGACAGGGCCAGGGTTCCGGTGCGCCGGAGCCACCGGCGGGCAGGTGAGGGACTGGTCCCCGTGAAGTCTGCCGCCTCGGCCACGCGCTCGCCCGTCCCTCGTCGTCATCAGTGGTCGCCCTGAAGTGCGTCCACGCATGGTAACGAGGTGGGCTGCTCACAAGTGCCGCGGTCCACCGCCGATCATGCCGCGATCGATCATGGAGTGGTGATGTTCCGCCTGGCCCCGCCCGGCACGCGGAACAGGGAAACATCGGGTATCCGCTCATGACCGTACTCATGCGGTTATTCACGATCATGAGTCTCAGGCGGCTTTCGTCCCGGTGGGGAGACCCGGAGGGGGAAGGCCAGGGGTGGCTCGTTCGCCCGCCGGGCCCCGGGGAAGGACAGGACGGCGCCGAGGCGCCCCCGACCGCCCGCGTTCGGGGCGCTCGGCCGGTGCCGGGGCACGCGTACCCTTTTCTGTTGTGCCGAACGCCAACGAAGACAACCTCAGCGCCCTGAGCCAGGCGCAGCACCGTGCTGTCAGCGAGCTGCTGCGGGTCTCCCCCGTCGCCGACGAGCTGGCCCGTCGATTCCAGCAGGCGGGGTTCTCCCTCGCCCTGGTCGGTGGCTCCGTCCGTGACGCGTTGCTGGGCCGTCTCGGCAATGACCTGGACTTCACCACCGATGCCCGCCCCGCCGATGTACTCAAGATCGTTCGGCCCTGGGCCGACTCGGTCTGGGAGGTCGGGATCGCCTTCGGCACGGTCGGCTGTCAGAAGGACGCCGAGGTCGAGAACCCCGAGGGCCCGGGGGGGCCGATCGTCCAGCGGTTCCAGATCGAGATCACGACCTACCGCTCCGAGGCGTACGACCGGACCTCGCGCAAGCCCGAGGTGTCCTACGGCGACTCCATCGAGGACGATCTCGTCCGTCGTGACTTCACGGTCAACGCGATGGCCGTCGCCCTGCCCGAGAAGGAGTTCATCGACCCGTACGGCGGGCTGGGGGACCTGGCGGGACGGACTCTCCGTACCCCCGGGACGCCGCAGGACTCCTTCTCCGACGATCCGCTGCGGATGATGCGAGCCGCTCGGTTCGCCGCACAGCTGGACTTCGAGGTCGCGCCCGAGGTCGTCGAGGCGATGACGGGCATGGCCGACCGCATCGGGATCGTCTCGGCGGAACGGGTCCGGGACGAGCTGAACAAGCTGATCCTCTCCGGGCACCCCCGCAAGGGCCTCACCCTGCTGGTGGAGACCGGGCTCGCCGAACGGGTGCTGCCCGAGCTTCCGGCGCTCCGGCTGGAGAGGGACGAGCACCACCGGCACAAGGACGTCTACGAGCACACCCTGATCGTGCTGGAACAGGCGATGGCGCTGGAGACGGACGGTCCTGACCTCCAGCTGCGGCTCGCCGCGCTGCTCCATGACATCGGCAAGCCCCGCACCCGGCGGTTCGAGTCCGACGGCCGGGTCTCCTTCCACCACCACGAGGTGGTCGGGGCGAAGATGACCAAGAAGCGGATGACCGCGCTGAAGTACTCCAATGACCTGGTCAAGGAGGTCTCGCGATTGGTCGAGCTGCATCTGCGCTTCCATGGCTATGGCACCGGGGAGTGGACGGACTCCGCCGTTCGCCGGTACGTCCGTGACGCGGGTCCGTTGCTGGAGCGGCTCCACAAGCTGACGCGCTCCGACTGCACCACCCGTAACCGGAGGAAGGCCACCGCGCTCTCCCGGGCCTATGACGGACTGGAGGAGCGCATCCAGCGGCTCCAGGAGCAGGAGGAGCTGGACTCCATCCGCCCGGATCTCGACGGGAACGAGATCATGGGGATCCTGGGAGTGGGTCCGGGGCCGGCGATCGGTCGCGCGTACGCCCATCTGCTGGAACTGCGACTGGAGAACGGCCCCCTGGAGCGGGACGCGGCGGTGGCCGCGCTGAAGGAGTGGTGGGCCACTCAGCCGCAGAGCTGATGGCCGCTGGTCATGTTTCACGTGAAACATGACCAGCGCGCGGTGAAGGGGTGGTGTTTCACGTGAAACACCACCCCTTCTCTCATGCTCCCGTGACGGGGGTGGAGCGCTGGTGAGGACGGTTGCGGGCCAGGAACAGGGCGACCGCGGCGTAGAGGCACGCCACGGTGATCACCAGAGGAGTCGAACGGCCGTCCGGTGGCAGCATCAGCGCGGCCACTCCGGCGGCACCGACGAACGCGACGTTGAACAACACGTCGTACACGGCGAAGATCCGCCCCCGGAAACCGTCGTCGACTGAGGACTGGACGACCGTGTCCGTGGCGATCTTGGCGCCCTGCGTGGCCACTCCGATGAGGAAGGCAGCGGCGAGTACGGGCACCGGGGTGAAGGGCAGGACCAACGCGGGGCTCAGCACGGCCACGGAACCGGCGCACACCGTGATCCACCCATGGGGCCCCAGCCGTCCTGCGGCCCATGGGGTGATGAGCGCGGCGACGAAGAACCCGGCACCGGAGACACCGACCGCGAGACCCAGCAGAGCGAGCCCTCGTTCCGCGGAGTCGTCCCCGGGAGCCCAGGCGTACCGGCACAGCATCAGCACCATGACGGTCAGCGCGCCGTAGCAGAACCGCATCACCGTCATCGCGCCCAGCGCTCTGGCCGCCGCCCGGCGCCCGGGGCTCCTCAGATGCCGTACACCGGCGATCAGCCCGTGCGCGGTGCCCTGGAGCTGCTCCCGCAGCCGCACACGACGGTGGACGGGCTCGGGGCCGAGCGCTCGCTTCCCGATCCGCAGCGCGGCGAGCGCGGTGGCCAGGTAGAGAACGGCGCCGAGGACGACGACGGCGGCATCGGAGTCCGAGACGAGCAGACGGACTCCGAACGCGAGGCCACCACCCGCCAGGGCGGCGAGGGTGCCCGCGGTCGGCGACAGGGAGTTCGCGATCACCAGCCGCTCGCCGTCCACCACCCGGGGCAGCGCGGCCGACAACCCGGCGAGGACGAAACGGTTGACGGCCGTGACGCAGAGGGCGGAAGCGTAGAAGAGCCAGTCCGGAACCTCGCTGAGGATCAGAACGGCGGTCGCCACGGCCAGACCCGCGCGCAGCAGGCTTCCATGGAGGAACACCTGGCGTCGGGGCCAGCGGTCGAGCAGCACCCCGGCGAACGGGCCGACGAGGGAGTACGGCAGGAGGAGGACCGCCATCGCGGAGGCGATGGCGGCGGGGGAGGTCTGCTTCTCGGGGGAGAAGACCACATAGGTGGCGAGCGCCACCTGGTACACGCCGTCGGCCCCCTGGGACAGCAGACGGACGGCGAGCAGCCGCCGGAAGCCACGGAAGCGCAGGAGAACGCGCAGATCCCGTACGACGGCCATGGGCCCACCCTCACATACGCGAGGGGTCCCCGGGCGGAAACCCGGGGACCCCTGTACGGCTTCGTGCGAGGGCGGACGACGGTCCTCCCGGAGGGAAGCGGGTCCTCGGCGCGCGGGGCGCGCCGAGCACCCGCTCCTGTGGTCACTGCGGTGACGGTGTCCCCGGCCCTGGAGGGGCCTAGGGAACCGTCACGGCGTGCCGGGTGGGGGCCGCCGCGAGCGGTCAGCGCTCGGCTTCACCCTTGATGAACTTCTCCACGTTCTCGCGGGCCTCGTCGTCGAAGTACTGGACCGGAGGCGACTTCATGAAGTAGCTGCTCGCCGAGAGGATGGGGCCACCGATGCCCCGGTCCTTGGCGATCTTGGCGGCGCGCAGGGCGTCGATGATGACGCCGGCGGAGTTCGGGGAGTCCCAGACCTCGAGCTTGTACTCCAGGTTCAGCGGGACGTCACCGAACGCACGGCCCTCCAGGCGGACGTACGCCCACTTGCGGTCGTCCAGCCACGCGACGTAGTCGGACGGGCCGATGTGGACGTTCTTCTCGCCGAGCTCCCGGTCGGGGATCTGCGAGGTGACGGCCTGCGTCTTGGAGATCTTCTTGGACTCCAGCCGGTCGCGCTCCAGCATGTTCTTGAAGTCCATGTTGCCACCGACGTTCAGCTGCATCGTGCGGTCCAGGACGACGCCCCGGTCCTCGAACAGCTTCGCCATGACGCGGTGCGTGATGGTGGCACCGACCTGGGACTTGATGTCGTCACCGACGATCGGCACACCGGCCTCGGTGAACTTGTCAGCCCACTCCTTGGTGCCCGCGATGAAGACGGGGAGGGCGTTGACGAAGCCGACCTTGGCGTCGATGGCGCACTGGGCGTAGAACTTCGCCGCGTCCTCGGAGCCGACGGGCAGATAGCAGACGAGGACGTCGACCTGCCGGTCCTTGAGGATCTGGACGACGTCGACCGGGGCCTCGGAGGACTCCTCGATGGTCTCGCGGTAGTACTTGCCCAGACCGTCGAGGGTGTGGCCGCGCTGGACGGTCACGCCGGAGGACGGGACGTCGCAGATCTTGATGGTGTTGTTCTCGCTGGCGCCGATGGCGTCCGCCAGGTCGAGGCCGACCTTCTTGGCGTCCACGTCGAAGGCGGCCACGAATTCCACGTCACGGACGTGGTACTCGCCGAACTGCACGTGCATCAGGCCCGGGACCTTGGACGCCGGGTCGGCGTCCTTGTAGTACTCGACGCCCTGCACCAGCGAGGCGGCGCAGTTGCCCACGCCGACGATGGCTACGCGAACCGAACCCATTCCGGTTGCTCCCTGTGTGTACTCGGTGAAGTCCTGAGTGGACTTCACATGGCGGTGTCATCGGACGGATCCGGCCGGGAGGTGTCCCCGTGCCGGGGCAGGCCGCCCGCTTTCCCTGAGGTGTCCTGCTGAGCTGTGCCGGGGCGAGCGGAGTCCCCGCCGGGGGCCGGGGCGGACGGCTGCTGCCGTTGGTCCCGCCCCACCCGCTCGCTCTCGATCAGCTCGTTCAGCCAGCGCACTTCCCGCTCCACGGACTCCATTCCGTGACGCTGAAGTTCGAGGGTGTAGTCGTCGAGGCGCTCCCGGGTCCGTGCCAGGGAGGCGCGCATCTTCTCCAGACGCTCCTCCAGCCGGCTTCGGCGCCCTTCGAGGACGCGCATGCGCACGTCCCTCGACGTCTGCCCGAAGAAGGCGAAGCGAGCGGCGAAGTGCTCGTCCTCGTAAGCATCGGGACCCGTCTGGGAGAGCAGGTCCTCGAAGTGCTCCTTACCTTCCGCGGTCAGCCGGTAGACGATCTTCGCGCGGCGCCCCGCCAGTGGTGCGGCGAGGGTGTCCTCGGAGGCGCCTCCGGACTCCTCGATCAACCATCCGCTGGCGACGAGGGTCTTCAGGCAGGGATAGAGCGACCCGTAGCTGAAGGCGCGGAACACCCCCAGCGATGTATTGAGTCGTTTCCGCAGCTCGTAGCCGTGCATGGGGGCCTCGCGCAGCAGGCCGAGGACGGCGAACTCGAGGATGCCGGAGCGCCTGCTCACCATCGCCTCCTTGCCGGTCCGCTGTGGCCGTCCGCCGGGGCCGAAGCCCCCTTCCCGGCCTTTATGCCGAGCTGATGTATCGACTCGATACATCACGACGATAGAACGGCCTTCCGCATGCGACAAGAGGGAGCACGGTGAACGGCGTCACATCACTGATTCGTGCGAAGCAAGTTGCCTGATTTGGGGTGAACTTCAGGACTAGGCGGGTTTTGACGGTGCGTAGTCTGTGCGGCATGCAGTTCAGCGGGAACCGAGGGGCGTGGCAGCACGTCATGGTTCTGGACGCATTGCGGATGGGTGTCGAGCGGTGCCGTGTCCGTATATCGGGGGAATCGGAAAGCAGCCGCCGTTCTCAGGCGCGGGAGCGCCTGCCCTAGGAGTAGTCGTTCGATGAGCGAGCACCGTCGGAAACCGCCGCAGCCGCAGAGTGGCGGACGCGCCGCGGCGCGACGCGGCACGTCCGGATCCGTGGGCCGGCGCGCGGCCCCGCACAGCACGGAGTCCCCGTCCGCCTCGTTTGGCCCTCCCGAGGGGGACCACGACGCGGAGGAGCGCCCTTACGGAGGCCGGGCGGGCGCCCGGCGGGCCGCCCAGCGGTCCGGGGGCTCCCGGCGGCGGCCGACCGAAGGCGGCCGTGGCGCGGGAGGTGCGGGCGGTGGGCCCGGGCGGGGCCGCGGTCGCGGCGGGCAGCCCGCCAAGAAGCGGTTCATCGACTATCCGCGGTCGGGCAAGTACGGGTGGCAGCGCTGGATGCCGTCCTGGCGGCTGGTGACCGGTGTCTTCATCGGCTTCCTGGGCGTGCTGATGGGGGCCGCGGGCATCGGGTACGCCTTGGTGGACGTACCCGACCCGAACAAGGCCGCGAAAGCCGAAAGCAACGTCTTCTACTGGGCCGACGGCACCCAGATGGCAGCCACCGGGGGTGAGAAGAACCGCCAGATCGTGGAGATCGACCAGATCCCCACGTCGATGCAGGAAGCCGTCATCGCCGCCGAGAACGCCACGTTCCGCAAGGACAAGGGCGTGGACCCCGTGGGCATCGGGCGGGCGGTGGTCAACATGGCCACGGGCGGGGACACCCAGGGCGGCTCGACGATCACCCAGCAGTACGTGAAGAACACGTTCCTCAGCCAGGAGCAGACGGTCACCCGCAAGGTCCAGGAACTCTTCATCTCGATCAAGGTGAACGCCAAGAACACCAAGGACGAGATCCTCGCCGGCTACCTCAACACCGCCTTCTACGGGCGCAACGCCTACGGCATCCAGGCCGCCGCGCAGGCGTACTTCCACAAGGACTCCGAGCAGCTTGAGCCCGAGGAGTCCGCCTTCCTGGCCGGTCTCCTCAAGGGACCGAACCTCTTCAACCCCGACGGTGGGGTGGGCTCCGCCGCCACGCCCGAGGCCAACCGCGAGCGGGCCGAGAAGCGGTGGCGCTGGATCCTGGACCGCCAGGTCGAGGTGGGGCTGATGGACGCCTCGGAGCGGCAGAAGTACACCAAGTTCCCCAAGCTGGAGAAGCAGCGCTCGACGCTCGCCGGCCAGACCGGGTACCTGGTCGACGTCGCCAAGGACTACGTGGCGAAGAAGACCGGCCTGAAGCCGGAGCAGCTGGAGCAGGGCGGGTACCACGTCTACACGACCTTCGACAAGAAGAAGGTCCAGCAGCTGGAGAAGGCGGTGGACGAGACCAGGAAGGGATTCCTGGACGAGGACAAGCGGAAGAAGGACAAGCACGTCCAGTTCGGTGCCGCCTCGGTGGATCCTAAGAACGGCAAGATCGTGGCGCTCTACGGAGGCAAGGGCTACGACGAGGGCCACTACACCAACAACGCCAACACCAGTGGTGTGCCCGTCGGCTCCACCTGGAAGCCCTTCGTGCTGGCGTCCGCGATGGAGTACGGCACCTACGCCAACGGCCGCAAGCCCCTGTCGGTGATGACCAAGTACAACGGCAACGACCTGATCGTCATCAACGACAAGAACGGCAACCCGATCGAGGACGCCAAGGGCCGCCCCTTCCGCCAGAAGAACGAGGGCACCAAGGAGTGGGGTGACGTCACGCTGTTCGACGCGATGCAGGACTCCATCAACACCCCCTTCGTCCAGCTCGGCATCGACGTGGGTCTCGCCAACACCCGCAAGACCACCAAGAGGCTGGGCATCCTGGAAGAGAGCTTCGACAAGAACAACCTCGGGAACGCGTCGTTCTCCCTCGGTACCTCGACCCCGAGCGCGATCCGGATGGCGGACTCCTACGCCACCTTCGCCAACTCCGGGAAGCAGTACGAGCCCTACTCGGTGACCAGGGTCGTCAACAGCAAGAAGGAGGAGCTGGAGGGCTTCGAGCCGCCCAAGCGGTCGAACGCCCTGCCCGCCCCCATCGCGGACACCATCACCAAGGTGCTGGAGAACGTCGTCCAGAACGGCACCGCCAAGCGGATCAAGGACATCGGGTTCCCGGTGGCGGGGAAGACCGGCACCACGGACAAGAACAAGTCCGCCTGGTTCGTCGGGTACACCCAGGAGCTGTCCACCGCGGTCACCCTGTTCCGGACCGACCCCAAGGAGGGCAAGCTGCTCTCCATGAACGGCACGGGTGGAGTGGACTCCATCCACGGTGGTGACATCCCGGCGCAGCTCTGGGAGGACTACATGTCCGAGGCCCTGAAGGGCGTCGATCACAAGCCCTTCCCGGATCCCGACGAGTACGGCGAGGTCTACAGCTCCGCTCCCCCCTCGTCTTCCGCTCCCCCGGCCACCGAGGAGCCCGCGGAGGAGACCGAGGAACCGACCACTCCGCCGACCACGAAGGAGGAAGAGGAGGAGGAAGAGGAAGAGGAGCCGACCACTCCGCCGACCACGGACAAGGAGTGCGAGGAGTGGGACTGGGACTGCAACGTCGGAGGCTCGGCGAACCAGGGCGCCGCGAACGGTGGTGCTGACGGCGGGGCGACCAACGGCGGGGCGACGAACGGCGGCGCGACGAATGCCGGGGCCACCAACGGCGGCGCGACCAACGCCGGAGCCACCAACGGCGGGGCGACCAACGGCGGGGCGACGAACGGCGGCGCGACGAATGCCGGGGCCACCAACGGCGGCGCGACCAACGCCGGAGCCACCAACGGCGGGGCGACCAACGGCGGGGCGACGAACGGCGGCGCGACGAATGCCGGGGCCACCAACGGCGGCGCGACCAACGCCGGAGCCACCAACGGCGGCAACGACGGAAGCTTCTTCGGAGGGACGGGGGCCGCTCCCTAGCGGGCTCGTCCGGCCGGGCGGCTCCGTGAGGAACCCCCCGAGCGCTCACTGAGCGTGGTCGATGTTTCACGTGAAACGAGGGTCATCGCACATCCTGTGCGGTGGCCCTCGTTCCGTCTCGGCCTCCGCGAGGTTCGTACGGCAGGATGTCGCCATGCCCAGTGCAGAGACGACGCCGCCCGACGCGCACCAGCCGACTACGGCTCCACGGACCCGGACGGACGTGGTCGCGCCCACCCGGGAGGACAAGGTCGCCGCGACCGGCAGCGAACTGATCGGCGGGCCGCTCGGCCGCCGGGCTCTCACCGGGACCAACTGGTGGACACCGGTCCGGGTCGTCGCACTGGTGATGATCGGGATGTTCGCACTCGGCATGGTGCAGAAGTTCCCCTGCTACGACGGTGCCTGGTTCTTCGGCGCCAGCTCCCAGTACACCCACGCGTGCTACTCGGACATCCCGCACCTCTACACGGGCCGGGGCTTCGCGGACGGTCTGATCCCCTACTTCGACCGGTTGCCCGGCGACATGGAGTACCTGGAGTACCCGGTTCTCACGGGTGTCTTCATGGAGGTCGCCGCCTGGCTCACCCCCGGCAGCGGAAGCCTCCAGGACCAGCAGCAGATCTACTGGTTCGTCAACGCGGGCATGCTGATGGTGTGCGCGGTGATCATCGCGGTCTGCGTGGCGCGGACCCACCGCCGACGCCCCTGGGACGCCCTGCTGGTGGCCCTGGCGCCCGCGTTCGCCCTCACGGCCACCATCAACTGGGACCTCTTCGCCGTGGCCCTGCTGGCCGCCGCGATGCTGATGTGGTCCCGGGGCCGACCCCTCGCCTTCGGCGTCCTGCTGGGACTGGCGACCGCCGCCAAGTTCTATCCGTTCCTGGTCCTGGGACCGCTGTTCCTGCTCTGTTTGCGAGCGGGCAGATGGCGGGAGTTCGGGACGGCGCTGTTCGGGGCCGCAGGGGCCTGGTTGGCCGTGAACCTCCCGGTGATGGTGCTCGCCCCCGAGGGATGGGCGAAGTTCTACTCGTTCAGCCGGGAACGCGGTGTCGACTTCGGCTCCATCTGGCTGATGATCTCGCAGCGGATGAATCTCCACATCGCCCCGGAGAGCGCCAACAACTACGGGATCGTCCTGATGGTGGTCATCTGTCTGGCGATGATCCCGCTGGCCCTCATGGCGCCCCGGCGGCCCCGGTTCGCTCAGCTCGCCTTCCTGGTGGTCGCGGCGTTCATCCTCACCAACAAGGTCTACTCCCCCCAGTACGTACTCTGGCTGGTGCCGCTCGCCGTGCTGGCCCGGCCCCGCTGGCGGGACTTCCTGATCTGGCAGGCGTGCGAGGTGACGTACTTCCTCGGCATCTGGATGTACCTCGCGTACACGACCAGCGGTGACGACCACCGTGGACTGCCGCCGGACGGGTACCACGTCGCCATCGCGGCGCATCTCCTCGGGACGCTGTACCTCTGCGCGGTGATCGTCCGGGACATCCTGCGGCCCGACCGGGACGTGGTGCGGCGCGGCGGTGACGACGACCCTTCGGGCGGGGTGCTGGACCGGGCGTCCGACGTCCTCGTGATCCGCCGGGCCGTACGGGGGGAGCGGCAGCCGGAGCCGGAGGCGGAAGGACGGGTCGGCTGGGGACGGCCGGCGGAACGCGGTACCGAGCAGGACGACCCGGAGGCCGTTCGCCCTCGGCGAACATAGCCCTCCGCGAGCATGAGGAAGGGGCGGCACCCCGTCGAACCGGGTGCCGCCCCTTCCTCATGCTCAGCCGGACTGCCGGACTGCCGGACTGCCGGACTGCCGGACTGCCGGACTGCCGGACCGCCGGACTGCCGGACCGCTGAGCGCCGTTCTCCGGAGCCGGGGCTCCAGGGCCCCGGAACTCCGTCCCCGTGGCGGCCTTCGGCCGGTCAGCGTTCCACGAGGCGGTCGAACTGGGTCGTCGTGTGCCGCAGATGGGCCACCAGTTCGTCGCCCACCCTCGGCTCGGGGGCGTCCGACGGCACGAACAGGATCGACACCTGCATGTGCGGGGGCTCCGCGAACCAGCGCTGCTTGCCGCCCCACACGAAGGGCGAGAGGTTGCGGTTCACCGTCGCCAGACCGGCGCGGGCCACGCCCTTGGCGCGGGGCATCACCCCGTGCAGCGCCTTCGGCGACTCCAGGCCGACCCCGTGCGAGGTGCCGCCCGCGACGACCACCAGATAGCCGTCGGAGGCCACCTTCTGCTGGCGGTAGCCGAACCGCTCGCCCTTCGCCACCCGGGTGACGTCGAGGACCGCGCCCCGGTACTCCGTGGCGTCGTGGTCCCCCAGCCACAGCCGGGTGCCGATCCGCGCCCGGAAACGGGTCTGCGGGAACTGCTGCTGGAGCCGTGCCAGCTCCTCGGCCCGCAGATGGCTGACGAACATGGTGTGCAACGGCAGCCGGGCCGCGCGCAGCCGGTCCATCCAGCCGATGACCTCCTCGACGGCGTCCGAGCCGTCGGTGCGGTCCAGCGGCAGATGGATGGCGAAGCCCTCCAGCCGGACGTCCTCGATCGCGGCGTGCAGCTGGGGCAGGTCGTGCTCGCTCACCCCGTGCCGCTTCATCGTCGACATCACCTCGATGACGACGCGGGCGCCGACCAGTCCGTGCACCCCGTCCACCGAGGACACCGAGCGGATCACCCGGTCCGGGAGCGGTACCGGCTCCTCACCGCGCCGGAACGGGGTCAGCACCAGCAGATCCCCGCTGAACCAGTCCTTGATCCGCGCGGCTTCGTAGGTGGTGCCGACGGCCAGGACATCCGAGCCGAAACGGGTGGCCTCCTCGGCGAGCCGTTCGTGGCCGAACCCGTAACCGTTGCCCTTGCAGACCGGGACAATGCCCGGGAACTGTTCGAGCACCTGCTTGTGATGTGCCCGCCAGCGCGCGGTGTCGACGTAGAGCGTGAGCGCCATGGCCGGTCCCGGAACCTTTCTCGTGGGTTCGGTGTGACTACAGAGGTAACGGACGGAAATTCTGCCAAGTGCCCGGGACGACCCGTGCACCGGAGCGGCGGATGCGCTCAGCGACGCGACATGTAGATGTCGAGCGCCTTGTGGAGCAGCTTGTTCAGGGGGAAGTCCCACTCGCCGAGGTACTCGGCCGCCTGGCCGCCCGTGCCGACCTTGAACTGGATCAGGCCGAACAGGTGGTCGGACTCGTCCAGGGAGTCCGAGATGCCCCGCAGGTCGTAGACGGTCGCCCCGAGCGCGTAGGCGTCCCGCAGCATGCGCCACTGCATGGCGTTCGACGGACGGAACTCCCGTCCCTTGTTGTCCGACGCCCCGTAGGAGTACCAGACGTGGCCGCCGACGACGAGCATCGTCGCCGCCGACAGGTTGTCGTGGCCGTGGCGGGCGAAGTAGAGCCGCATCCGGTTGGGGTCCTCGGTGTTGAGGGCCGTCCACATGCGCTGGAAGTACGACAGCGGCCGGGGGCGGAAGCGGTCGCGCACGGCCGTGATCTCGTACAGCCGCTGCCACTCCTCCAGGTCGTGGTAACCGCCCTGGACGACCTCGACGCCCGCCTTCTCGGCCTTCTTGATGTTCCGTCGCCACAGCTGGTTGAAGCCCTTGTGGACGTCCTCCAGGGAGCGGTTGGCCAGCGGCACCTGGAAGATGTAGCGCGGCTGCACGTCACCGAAGCCCGCGCCGCCGTCCTCGCCCTGCTGCCAGCCCATGCGCCGCAGCCGGTCGGCCACCTCGAAGGCGCGCGGCTCGATGAAGTCGGCCTCCACGTCGCGCAGCCGCTTCACGTCCGGGTCCTGGATGCCCTTCTTGATGGAGGCGGACTCCCAGCGGCGGATGATCACCGGCGGGCCCATCTTCACCGAGAAGGCGCCCTGCTGCTTGAGGTGCGCCAGCATCGGACGCAGCCACTCGTCGAGGTTCGGGGCGAACCAGTTGATGACCGGGCCCTCGGGCAGATACGCGAGATAGCGCTTGATCTTGGGGAGCTGCCGGTAGAGCACCAGGCCCGCGCCCACCATCTCGCCGGTCCTGCTGTCGAACCATCCGAGGCTCTCCGAGCGCCACTCCGCCTTGACGTCGGCCCAGGCCGGAACCTGCATGTGACTTGCCGCGGGCAGGCTCTGGATGTACGCCAGATGCTGCTCTCGGCTGATGGTCCTCAGGGTCAGGCTCATGCGGGGCGCTCCTCGGGCTCGTATGTCCCCATGCTGACAGGGGCTCCGGCTCTCGCGCCGAAGCCTACTGCGCCCGGGGAGCACCCCGACTGGCCAGTACACCTCTTCCGTTCACGCACCCCGTTCCCGGGGACCGCGTCCGTGGAGCCGGAACGCGGGGCGCACCCGTCGCGGGTGGGTGCGCGGGGTGCCGGACGCGGGTGTCCCGGCCGGGCCTCCCGTCAGCCGATGACACCGCCGAAGAGGCCGCCGTGGGCCATTCCGATGAAGAAGCCGACGGCCGAGGCGCCGAGTCCCAGGATCAGGCCGAACCGTTCCCGGGTGGTCTCGGAGATGTACTGGCCGTAGCCGCCCACCAGGATGCCCGCCAGCCCGGCCCAGGAGCTGAGCAGGTGGAGGCCGCTCCAGAGGGAGGAGATGATCGCCGTCAGCCCCAGGACCAGGGCGAGCACGACGAGGGTGTCCTGAAGGGGATGGGGTTTGCCGTCGGTGGCGAAGATCGAGACACCGGTGTTGGGTCGCATTGCCTGTGCCATGGGGCACCTCCTGCGGAAGGGCGGCGCGTCGTAGCGCCCTACTACCCGATGAGTACAGAGTGCGACGGGGTACCACCGGATTTCAACCGGAAGCGGATGGGCGGGTAGTCTGTACGGTCTGCACCGGTGTCTGCCCATGAGCGGCCCGGCCCGGAAGGGGTCGGCTGTCAGTGGGCGCCGATACCGTTGCGTACGCATCACAACCCTCCTGCCACGGAACGACCGTGGCCGTTGAGTCCAGAGGAGGTGGGTTTTACATGCGTCACTACGAGGTGATGGTCATCCTCGACCCCGATCTGGAGGAGCGCGCTGTCTCCCCCCTGATCGAGAACTTCCTTTCCGTGGTCCGCGAGGCCAACGGCAAGGTCGAGAAGGTCGACACCTGGGGCCGTCGTCGTCTCTCGTACGAGATCAAGAAGAAGCCCGAGGGCATCTACTCGGTCATCGACCTGCAGGCCGAGCCCGCGGTCGTCAAGGAGCTCGACCGGCAGATGAACCTGAACGAGTCGGTCCTCCGGACCAAGGTCCTCCGTCCCGAGACCCACTGAGCCACCGGCTCAGAGGTTCCGGGACTTCCGAGTAGCAGCACAAGCAGCCAGCAGCAATCGCCGAGAGGTTCCCCATGGCAGGCGAGACCGTCATCACGGTCGTCGGCAATCTTGTCGAAGACCCCGAGCTGCGCTTCACCCCTTCCGGTGCGGCGGTCGCGAAGTTCCGTATCGCGTCCACCCCCCGCACCTTCGACCGGCAGACCAATGAGTGGAAGGACGGCGAGAGCCTGTTCCTGACCTGCTCGGTCTGGCGCCAGGCGGCGGAGAACGTCGCCGAGTCGCTTCAGCGTGGCATGCGCGTCGTCGTGCAGGGCCGTCTGAAGCAGCGGTCCTACGAGGACCGTGAGGGTGTCAAGCGCACGGTCTACGAGCTGGACGTCGAGGAGGTCGGCCCCAGCCTGCGCAACGCCACGGCCAAGGTCACCAAGACCACCGGTCGCGGCGGCCAGGGCGGGTACGGCGGCGGCGGTGGTGGCGGCCAGCAGGGCGGTTGGAGCGGTGGCTCCGGCGGCGGTCAGCAGCAGGGTGGCGGCGCTCCCGCCGACGACCCCTGGGCGACCGGTGCCCCGTCCGGCGGCGGCCAGCAGCAGCAGAACAGCTGGGGCGGTGGCTCCGGCGGTGGCCAGCAGGGCGGCGGAGGCTACTCGGACGAGCCCCCCTTCTAAGGGTGGCCCGTACCCACACTTCTTGATCACACAGGAGATACACCATGGCGAAGCCGCCTGTGCGCAAGCCTAAGAAGAAGGTCTGCGCATTCTGCAAGGACAAGGTCACGTACGTGGACTACAAGGACACGAACATGCTGCGGAAGTTCATTTCCGACCGCGGCAAGATCCGTGCCCGTCGCGTGACCGGCAACTGCACGCAGCACCAGCGTGACGTCGCCACGGCCGTGAAGAACAGCCGTGAGATGGCGCTGCTGCCCTACACGTCCACCGCGCGATAAGGGAAGGGTGACCGACACATGAAGATCATCCTCACCCACGAGGTCAGTGGCCTCGGTGCCGCCGGCGACGTCGTCGACGTCAAGGACGGGTACGCCCGCAACTACCTGATCCCGCGGAACTTCGCGATCCGCTGGACCAAGGGCGGCGAGAAGGACGTGGCGCAGATCCGCCGCGCCCGCAAGATCCACGAGATCGCCACCATCGAGCAGGCCAACGAGATCAAGGCCCGCCTCGAAGGTGTCAAGGTCCGTCTGGCCGTCCGCTCCGGCGACGCCGGTCGCCTCTTCGGCTCCGTCACCCCGGCCGACGTCGCTTCGGCGATCAAGGCCGCCGGTGGCCCCGAGGTCGACAAGCGCCGCATCGAGCTGGGCTCGCCGATCAAGACGCTGGGCGCCCACGCGACGTCCGTGCGTCTGCACCCCGAGGTTGACGCCAAGGTCAACATCGAGGTGGTCGCGGCCTGAGGCCGTGTCCTTCAGCAGTGAGTGGGGCCGCATCCCGGTGGGGTGCGGCCCCACTCGCGTCTGTCCTTCGGGTGGGCGCGGTGGGCTGGCCGCGCTGTTTCACGTGAAACAGCGCGGGGCTCAGCGGGTGGCGCCGGTGACGATCCAGCGACCGGACCGGGCGCGTGACCAGAGGGTCAGCATGCGGATGGCCATCATCAGGCTCATGGCGCCCCAGAGGGCGGTGAGACCGCCACCGAGCACCGGGACCAGCAGTGCCATCGGGACGAAGGCCGCCAGGGTGACGACCATCGCTCCGGCCAGATAGGGGCCGTCCCCTGCTCCCATGAGCACCCCGTCGAGAACGAACACGACACCGCAGATCGGCTGGGCCAGGGCGATGACGGCCAGAGCGGGGAGTGCCGCGTCCTGGACGGCGCCGTCGCCGCTGAACAGCGGGATGTAGAGCGGGCGGGCCAGGACGACCAGCGCGCCCAGGACGACCCCGGAGATCACCCCCCACTCCACCATCCGACGGCAGACGGCCTTGGCGCCCTCCGGGTCGTTCGCCCCCAGATAGCGGCCGATGATCGCCTGCCCGGCGATGGCGATCGCGTCGAGTGCGAAGGCCAGCAGGAACCAGAGGTTCAGCACGATCTGGTGCGCGGCCACCTCCGCGTCACCGAGACGGGCGGCCACCGCCGTGGCGATCATCAGGATCACCCGGAGCGAGAGGGTGCGGACGAGCAGCGGGGCGCCGGCCCAGGCGCTGGCGCGTATGCCCGCCGCGTCCGGCCTGAGCGATGCCCCGTGGCGCCTGGCGCCCCGTACCACGACGTATCCGTAGACGGCCGCCATGCCGTACTGGGCGATGACCGTGCCCCAGGCCGATCCGGCGACGCCGAACCCGGCCCCGTAGACGAGGACCACATTGAGGACCGCGTTGGCCGCGAAGCCGCCGATGGCCACGTAGAGGGGCGTCCGGGTGTTCTGGAGGCCGCGCAGCAGGCCGGTGGCGGCGAGGACGACCAGCATGGCGGGAATGCCGAGGACGGAGATCCTGAGGTAGGTGAGGGCGTAGGGGGTAGCGGTGTCGGACGCGCCGAAGAGGTCGATCAGGGCGGGTGCCGTCGGCAGGGCGAGCGCGGTGACGGCCGCTCCGAGCAGAACGGCCAGCCAGACGCCGTCGACGCCTTGGCGCACGGCGGCCTGGAGGTCGCCCGCGCCGACCTTGCGGGCGACGGCCGCGGTGGTGGCGTAGGCGAGGAAGACGAAGACGCTCGACGCGGTCAGCAGCAGGGCGGAGGCGATGGCCAGTCCGGCCAGTTGGGCGGTTCCGAGGTGTCCGACGATCGCGCTGTCGGCCATCAGGAAGAGGGGCTCGGCGACGAGTGCGCCGAAGGCCGGCACGGCGAGGGTGACGATCTCCCGGTCGTGTCGGCGCCGGGCAGCCTTGGTCGTCGCGGGCACCTGTGTCATGTGCACCAATGTAATCGTCCACAGGTAAGAGATGCAATTGCACAGCAACCCTTACTTCGCGGCGGGAGTGATCCCTTTCGGCGGGGAGCTTCCGTAGATCTTGGTCCGCTTGGGGAAGTTTTTCTTCTGCACAGCCGGTGGATGGGAAAAGGCCAGGTCAGAGAGGGTCGATCGAGAACGGCGAGGGCTTGTTCACAGCACTGTCCACCGGCTCGTGCACAGGTTTCGGCGGTTTCTCCACAGCGTGGGGCCACTTTTCCACAGAGCCTGTGGATAACCAGATTGGCTGACGGTGCCCGCGGGCCTACCGTGGTCCGGCGCCCGTCCTGTCCCCCGGCGTCGGAAACCTCGCATAACCGACGCGTCGCAACTGGAGTCGGGCCTCTTATTTGTCAGTGTCGTGCCGTAGGAATGAGGGGCACGGCGAGGTCCGCTCGGCGGACGGGAGGAGGCGGCCCGGTGAGCATTTCCGAGCCCTTGGACGAGCCGTGGGCCGACAGCGGGCCCGGTGACCGGCTGCCCGCCTCCCGCCAGCGCGGCGAGCGGGGACGCGGCCGTGAGGGCCGGGGCGACCGGGGTGACCGGTCCGACCGGGGCGGCGACGGCTGGGACGGAGCCGGGCCCGCCTTCGAACGGGTACCGCCCCAGGACCTGGACGCCGAGCAGTCCGTGCTCGGCGGCATGCTGCTGTCCAAGGACGCCATCGCCGACGTCGTCGAGGTCATCAAGGGCCACGACTTCTACCGGCCCGCGCACGAGACTATCTTCCAGGCGATCCTGGACCTGTACGCCAAGGGCGAGCCCGCCGACCCCATCACGGTCGCGGCGGAACTGACCAAGCGCGGCGAGATCACCCGGGTCGGCGGCGCCTCCTATCTGCACGGCCTGGTCCAGACCGTGCCCACGGCGGCCAACGCCGAGTACTACGCCGAGATCGTCCACGAGCGGGCGGTGCTGCGCCGACTGGTCGAGGCGGGCACCCGGATCACCCAGATGGGATACGCGGCCGACGGCGACGTCGACGAGATCGTCAACAGCGCGCAGGCGGAGATCTACGCGGTCACCGAGCAGCGCACCAGCGAGGACTACCTGCCGCTCGGCGACATCATGGAGGGCGCCCTCGACGAGATCGAGGCGATCGGGTCGCGCAGCGGGGAGATGACCGGCGTACCGACCGGGTTCACCGACTTCGACTCCCTCACCAACGGTCTGCACCCCGGCCAGATGATCGTCATCGCCGCGCGTCCCGCGATGGGAAAGTCCACGCTCGCCCTGGACTTCGCGCGCGCGGCCTCCATCAAGAACAACCTGCCGAGCGTGATCTTCTCCCTGGAGATGGGGCGCAACGAGATCGCCATGCGGTTGCTGTCCGCCGAGGCCCGGGTGGCGCTGCACCACATGCGGTCCGGCACCATGACGGACGAGGACTGGACCCGGCTGGCCCGTCGGATGCCCGACGTCTCCGCGGCCCCCCTGTACATCGACGACTCGCCGAACCTGTCGATGATGGAGATCCGGGCCAAGTGCCGTCGGCTGAAGCAGCGCAACGACCTCAGACTGGTCGTCATCGACTACCTCCAGCTGATGCAGTCGGGCGGCTCCAAGCGGGCCGAGAGCCGTCAGCAGGAGGTCTCCGACATGTCCCGTAACCTCAAGCTCCTCGCCAAGGAACTGGAACTCCCGGTCATCGCCCTCTCCCAGCTGAACCGTGGCCCCGAGCAGCGCACCGACAAGAAGCCCATGGTCTCGGACCTGCGCGAGTCGGGTTCCATCGAGCAGGACGCGGACATGGTGATCCTGCTGCACCGCGAGGACGCCTACGAGAAGGAGTCGCCCCGCGCGGGCGAGGCCGACCTGATCGTCGCCAAGCACCGAAACGGCCCCACGGCGACCATCACGGTCGCCTTCCAGGGCCACTACTCGCGGTTCGTGGACATGGCCCAGACGTAGGGCGGTGGCGCCCGCGGTGGCCTTTCCGGGCCTTCGGCCGTTCACGGGCGGAGGAACTTCACCAGTGTCCGCTGCCCGGTGCCCTCGGGTAGCGGGGCCTCGGCTCCGTGGGGCACGAAGCCGTTGCGCCGGTAGAGGGCGAGGGCCCGTTCGTTGCCCTGGATCACCGTCAGGGTCAGCTCGGCGGCGCCCGTCCTGCGGGCCCATCGCTCCACCGTGGTGAGCAGGAGGTCCCCGACGCCACGGCCCCGGGCGTCCGGATCGACCCACACCGATCTCAGTTCGCGCGCGGTGCCACCGGGGGCGGGCACTCCGCGGGCCATGCCCACCACCCGGCCGTGCAGCAGTGCCACGACGTTGTGCGTTCCGGGCGTCTCGAAGCGTGCCCGCCACAGCACCTCCCCGCCTCTGTGCCAGTCCGCGGGCCGGGACGTGAAGGCGTGCGGGGAGTCCGCCAGGGCGGCGCGGCGGGCGTCCCGCCACAACGGCCAGTCGTCGGTGGAGAGTACGCGGGTGTGCACCATGCGGGCGAGTCTTCCGTGGTCCCCGTGGCGCGTCCACCGGCGGGCGGTGGGGTCGTCCCCGGGGCGGTGGGCCGTCTCCCCCGCGCGGTGGAGGGGGTCGGACCCGGGGGACGATCCCCCGCCGCGTCCGGTCCCCGAGGGTGGAGCCATGACGCCGAGCCTCCTTCACGCACCCCCGTCCGCCAGCGGCACCGAGCGCCCGGTGCCCCGCTGGGCGACGCGTCTGGCCTACGCGCTGCCGCTGCTCCTGCTGCCGTCGTGTCTGTGGCGGCTGCCCTTCGCCCTGCACTTCGAGATGGGACAGGTCCAGGAACTCCCCATGCCGCCCTACTGGGTGAGCGTTCCGTACGTCCTCGTGCTCAGCGCGCTCTCGGAGCTGACCGCGCTCCTGACCATCGGGCTGGTGCGGGGCTGGGGAGAGGTGGTGCCCGCCCGGGTCCCGTTCATAGGTGGCAGACGGGTGCCCCCGCTGGCGGCCGCCGTTCCGGCCGTCCTCGGTGGACTGGTGCTCACCTTCCTGTTCACCTCCGTCCCGCTCGGCGACGGCCGCGGTCTCACGCCGTACGGAGTCATCGAGACCGTGGAGTACACGAGCGGCGGCTGGGAGGCCCTCGCGGCGGTGTGCGTCGGTCCCGTCGGGCTGTGGGGGCCCGTCACCGTCGTCCTCGCGATGGCCTATTACCGTCGTCGCACCCGGGGTTAGATCACCCGGTGCCGGTGCCGGTGCCGTCGTCCGGGTGGGAGGGCGGGAGGGAGCGTGCACGGGCGGGCGGGCCGGAGGGTCCGGCGATGCCCAGGTCCGTCCGCATCACCTCGCGGAGTTCATGGAGCAGGTCCCGGGCGGCGTCGATCCCGGCACCGGCCGTCTCCAGGGACTCCCCCTCCCGCGCGGTCCCGTTGGCGAGCCGCTTGAGGAGCCCGTGGAGCCCGCTGAGCGCCGCGTTGGACCGTCCGGCGGCCGCGAGCACCTCGTCCGGGACGACCATCTGGGCCTGTGCGTAGGACTCGCGGTAGACGGCGCGGTGCTTCTCGACCTCGGCCGCGCCCTCGTCCCCGGGGGCGCCGAGCCGGAGTTCGTGGAGCCGGTCGCTGAGCGCCGTGAGGTACTGGCGGGCGGTGGTGTTCAGCGCGACATGGCTCGTCCGGCGGGCGCCGAGCGTCTCCTCCCTGGCGCGGTCCTCGCGCTCGGCGCGATGGAGCCACACGGCGTGGTCCAGCTCCTTCCGCTTGGCACGGTCGGCGCTGCGCTGGGTCAGCCAGGTCGCCGCGAGCGTTCCGCACACACCGATCAGCGCGATCAGCAACGCACCGGTCTCCACCGTTCGTTCTCCCCCGCCTCGACCTCTTCCCGGTCCGGGCGCCGAGCCTAGCGGGCGACCGGGCGGTGGGCCCAGTACCGACGACCGGCCACGGAGGAGCCGGTCGGGGAACGGGGCACGGAGGGGCCGGCCCCGGAGACGGGCACGCCCGGTCCGGGACACGGGCACGAGCGACCCGGGAAATGGACTCGACGCGACGGCGGCGGGGGCGATGGACTGGGGGGATGACGACTTCCGCCGAAGAACTGCTGCCCGCCACCCGCCGGTCCCTCCTGCATCTGCTCGCCGTCACCCAGGCCGAAGGGCGGGCGCCCTCGGTGGTCGCCGGGGTGGGCAGGGGCGGGACGCTGGTCTGGGACGGGGCCCGCTCGCCGGAGGACGGGCCCGCCGTCGGCGCGGACACCCAGTACCGGATCGGGTCCATCACCAAGACCTTCACCGCGGTGCTGGTGCTGCGGCTGCGCGACGAGGGGCTGCTCGACCTCGGCGACCCGCTGGAGAAGCACCTGCCGGGGACGGAGGCCGGTGAGGTCACCATCGCCGAACTGCTCGCGCACACCGGGGGACTCGCGGCGGAGAGCCCCGGGCCCTGGTGGGAACGGACTCCGGGCGCACTGCGGCCGGAACTGTCCGATGTGCTCGGCGAGAGCCCGTTCCGGCATCCGAAGGGCCGGCTCTTCCACTACTCGAACCCCGGGTACACCCTGCTGGGCGCCCTGGTGGAGGAGATGCGCGGGGCCCCGTGGGAGGAGGTGCTGCGCACCGAGGTCCTGGAGCCGCTGGGGCTCAGCCGCACCGGGGTACGGCCCCGGGCGCCGTACGCCGAGCCGTGGGCGGTGCACCCCTGGGCGGACGTGCTGCTGCCCGAACCCGCCGAGGACCTGGGGCTGATGGCACCCGCCGGCCAGCTCTGGTCGACGGTCGGGGACCTGACGCGGTTCGCGGCGTTCCTCGCCCGGGGCGACGAGCGGGTGCTGAGCGCGGAGTCGGTGCGGGAGATGCGGACCCCGGCCGCCCCGGCGGCCACCCCGGACCTGGCGGCGGGCGCCTCCTACGGGCTGGGCACGCAGATCCTGCACCTGGGCGGACGCACCCTGGTCGGGCACTCGGGATCGCTGCCGGGCTTCCTCGCCGCGCTGTTCTTCAGCGTCGAGGACGACGTGACCGCCGTGGTGCTCGCCAACTGCACCTCCGGGCCCGCGGTGGTGGGGACCGCCGTGGAGTCGGTGCGGATCGTGGCGGAGGCCGAGCCCCGGCTGCCGGAGCCGTGGCGCCCGCTGCCCGAGGTGGATCCCGGGGCCCTGGAGCTGGTGGGGTCCTGGTACTGGGGGACCTCCCCGCACGCGCTCCGGCTGACCGTGAACGGCGGGGTGCATCTGGCGCCGTTGAGCGGGCGGGGCCGGGGCTCCGCGTTCCACGCCGCCGAGGACGGGACCTGGGTGGGGCTGGAGGGCTACTACGCGGGTGAGGTCCTGCGGGCGGTCCGCCGTCCCGACGGCTCGGTGAGCCATCTCGACCTGGGCTCGTTCGTCTTCACCAGGGAGCCCTATGACGCCGACGCCCCCGTTCCCGGCGGGGTGGACCCCGAGGGGTGGCGGGGCGGAGCCGGGTAGGGCACTCGCGCGCCCGGGGCGGGGGGTCCGGCCCCGGGCACACGGTTCAGAGCGCCAGCTTGAACCCGACGTGGGACGCGGTGAAGCCGAGTCGCTCGTAGAAGCGGTGGGCGTCGGTGCGGGTGGCGTCGGAGGTGAGCTGGACCAACTGGCAGCCCTGACGGCGGGACTCGGCCACGGCCCACTCGATGAGCAGGGTGCCCAGACCGCCGCCGCGTTCGTCGCGGTGCACCCGGACGCCCTCGATGACCGAGCGCACCGCACCACGGCGGGAGAGCCCGGGCATCACGGTGAGCTGGAGCGTGCCGACGACCCGGTCGTCCCGGACCGCCACGGCCAGGAGCTGGTTCGGGTCGTCGGCGAGTCGCTGGAAGACCGCCCGGTAGGGGGCGAGGTCGTCCGGCGACTCGCGCCGGGAGCCGAGGGGGTCGTCGGCGAGCATGTCCACGATGGCCTGGAGGTCGTCGTCGGTCGCCGGACGTATGTCGATTTCTGCCATGTCCGCAGCCTACGACCGGTCGGCGCGGGTTCCCCGGTCAGCCCGCAGCGACGGTCAGGGGGGCGAACCGCCGGGTCCAGTCCCCGGGGAGGTCCACCGTGCCCCGGACCATCACGTCGTTGTGGAAACCCCCGGTGAGACCGCTGGCCCGGAGCCAGGACAGCAGTTCCTCGTGGCGGACGTCCACGTCCACCCGGACCGGACGGCGGGCGTCCTCGGCGAGCGCGATGACGAGGGCCCGTGCGGTGTCGGTGTCACGGGCGACGAGGGGGCCGACGACCTCGGTCTCGGTGTTGGGCCAGATCCCCGCGTAGCCGATGATCCTGCCCCGCTGCTCGACCACCCGGATCCGGTCCGCGAAGGCCGGGAGCCGGGTGATCACATGGGTCCGGTCGGTGCCGAAGACCTCGCCGTCCAGCCGCAGCAGGGCGGGCAGGTCCTCGGCGGTGGCCGGACGGGTGGTCACCCGGGGGGCGGGACCGGCCGGGACGAAGGTGCCCCAGACGCTGGTGACCCCGCCGATCGTCTTGAACCCCAGTTCCTCGTAGAGGGGACGGCCGCTCGGGGTCGCGTGCAGGGTCAGGGGCGTCGAACCCGCCTCCGTGAGGACATGGCGCATCAGATGCCGCCCCACCCCCTGGCGGGCGTACCGCTCGGCGACGAGGACCATGCCGACCGCATGGAGGTCGGGGGCGCCGGGAGGACCGTACGAGGTCACCACGCAGGCGCTGAGCAGTCCGTTTCCATCGGGGGCGGCCATGCCGTAGCCGGTTCCGGCGGCGAGGAGCAGACCCCACTTACGGTCTTCCCGCGACCAGCCGCGGTCCTGAGAGAGATCGGCGCAGAGTGAGGTGTCCCGGGGGGTCAGACGGCGGACGGGGAGGGCGAGGAGGGAGGGGGAAGGTGTCGACACGCTGGTCAGGCTGTCTGACGGACCCCCCTGGCGTCCACCGCTTTGCGAGCTCTCGTCCTGATGTTTCGGCCACGACGGGTGAGTCCCCACGGTTTGAGGACCGAGATGACCGCCATGAAGACGTACGTGCCGAGGGAGACGGCCGGAGGGAAGACCAGATCCAGGGTGCCGGTGATCCGTTCTCCCGTAGCCGCCCGGGCCGCCGTCTCGCTGACCTCGGGACGCAGGGCGAAGACCGAGGCCGTGGTGGCGGCGAGGGTCAGGAAGAACTTGGTGGCGATCCAGCGGTGGGCGAGCAGCCCCCAGGCGGTGCCGAGGGAGAGCGCCAGCCCGGTGGCCAGGGTGGTGAGGGAGAGCGGGACGATCAACCAGTCCGTGAAGACCGCCATGGAACGGTACGAGGCCGCCACGGTGCCGGGGGCGTCTGTGACGACCGCGGTGAGGGCCAGTGCCAGCAGGGCGAGCGAGAGGCCCAACCAGCCCGCTGAGAAGACGACATGGAGGACGAGGACGGCCCGGCGGGCCCGACGGCTTAGTTTCACGTGAAACACCGTCCCGCGCGGAACGGGCGCCCGTCGTCTGGCAGGGGGAGTAGTCCACGGTACGCGGCTCGGAGTACGGGTTCGCCGGGTTCGGGCCGGGAGGCCGGGCGGGTGCCGGGTCCCGGGTCCCGGTGCCGGGTCGGGTGCGCGGGTCGTGCGGGTGCGTCGTGTGAGGTGTGCGGGGCTTCTGGGGGAGCCTGGGTGAGGGGTGGTGGACGGGGGTGAGGCGTGGGGAGGGGAATCCGGGGAAGACGACCCGTGAAGGTCACCCCTGTTCGAACGGTCCGTCACGCCGACGCGCTGTACGGGGTATCGCACGCGTGTGTGTGGCATACGGGTAGGGTCGGCTGCGGTTCGTGATCGCGGGGGAACGGTGTGTCGCCGTCGCGGGGGGATGTGAGGCGGGGCAGCGTAGCCGGGCGGGGTGATCGAAGTCCCGCACTTCGCACTTCGCGCCCCCGTCGGGCGCCCGAGTGGGAAGCTCTTATGTAACGACTGCGGTCAATATCACGACTGTCCAAGTTGTCCTTTCTGGGGGAGATCTGCGATTCATTGGGCGCGGATACCGAGAGGGCGGGGCGGGAAACGCGTTTCCCCCGTGCGGGAGTGCACGGATCGACCGAGAGATGCTTGAGGCGAGGCAGAGAATGGACGCTCCGGCCACCACATCGGCCAGTGGCACCACCGAGGGGAACAACGGCGCCGTGGAGAGCGGTGGTTGGTTCACCCCCCGGACCGCCACCGAACCCGCTCCGGACGGGAACGCCCCGGCGGAGCGCCCCCGGATCGCGGCGATCCGACCCGTGGGACGCGGCGCCCCCGGCGCCCTCGTGCCCGCACCGTCCACGGAGGGGCACCGGGGAGAGGCCCTCCCCGCCGGTACGGGGCCGCGAATAGACGATCCGTCAGGAGACGACGCATCGACCGCCCCCGCCCCACCGGCTCCTTCCCGCCCGGCGGCGCCGTCCTCCGCGCCCTCGCCCGACGCGGTGCTGATCCGGCGGACCCTGGAGGAGATCGCACCCATCGCCGACAAGGTCACCTCGTACTTCTACGCGCTGCTGTTCATCCACCACCCCCCGCTGCGCGCGCTGTTCCCCGTCGCGATGGACGTCCAGCGGGACCGGCTGCTCAAGGCCCTGCTGTTCGCCGCGGAACACGTCGACGACACCAGGGTCCTGGTGGAGTACCTGGAGAACCTGGGGCGCGGCCACCGCAAGTACGGCACCCGGCCTGAGCACTACCCGGCCGTGGGCGAGGCGTTGATAGGGGCGCTCTCCCGGTACGCCACCGCCTCCTGGGACGGGGCGTCCGAGGCCGCCTGGGTCCGTACCTACACCACGATGTCGCAGGTCATGATCGACGCGGCGGCGGACGACGAACTGCGCGCCCCCGCCTGGTGGCACGCGGAGGTGGTCTCCCATGAACTGCGCACCCCCGACATCGCGGTGCTCACCGTCCGCCCCGGCCAGCCGTACTCCTTCCTGGCCGGTCAGTACACGAGCATCGAGACCCCGTGGTGGCCACGCGTCTGGCGGCACTACTCCTTCGCCTCGGCGCCGCGTCCGGACGGGCTGCTGTCCTTCCATGTGAAGGCGGTCCCGGCCGGTTGGGTCTCCAACGCCCTGGTCCGCCGGGCCCGTCCGGGCGACGTCATCCGGCTGGGTCCCGCCATGGGCTCCATGACGGTGGACCACACCACCAGCACCGGGTTGCTCTGCCTCGGCGGCGGTACGGGGATCGCCCCCATCAAGGCCCTGGTCGAGGACGTCGTGGAGCGCGGTCACCGTCGCCCCGTCGAGGTGTTCTACGGCGCCCGGACCGATCTCGACCTCTATGACCTACGGACGATGATGAGCCTCCAGCACGCGCACCCCTGGCTCTCGGTCCGCCCGGTCATCGACGCCCGGGCGAGGCTCCAGTTGCCCGACGCGGTCCGGGAGTTCGGCCCCTGGTCCGAGTACGACGCGTATCTGTCCGGCCCGCCCGGGATGATCCGCAACGGGGTGCACACCCTGCGGGAGGTCGGGGTCGCCGCGAGCCGCATCCGTCACGACCGGGTGGAGGAACTGGTGGCGGCCGGGAACTGAGGTCCGTCAGCCCAGATCGGGGGCGTGCATCGCCCGGACGCCCTCGATGTTCCCGTCGAGGTAGTGGCGCAGGGAGAGCGGTACGAGGTGGACCGAGGCGATGCCGACCCGGGTGAACGGCACCCGGACGATCTCGTACTCCCCGCTGGGCTCCTCGACCTCGGGGCCGTGGCGCAGGGAGAGGTCCAGCGAGGCCACCCGGCAGACGAAGAAGTGCTGCACCTTCACCCCGGTCGCGCCGCCGTCCTCCCCTATGTGTTCGACGGTGTCCACGAAGCAGGGGACGACATCGGTGATCTTCGCCCCCAGCTCCTCGTGCACCTCCCGGTGGAGGGCGTCGACCACCGTGGCGTCCTCCGGCTCCACACCACCGCCGGGCGTGACCCAGTACGGGTCCACACCGGGCTTGGTCCGCTTGATCAGGATCAGCTCGTCGCCGTCCAGCAGGATGGCGCGAGCGGTGCGTTTGACCACGGGACGGACCGTCATGGGAGAAATGTGGCCCGCTTGGTTCCACGTGAAACATCGCCCTCCCGGCGGCGGCTCCGTTCGGCGGCCGGGCGGGGGCGGCGGACGGAGCCGTCAGTCCCCGAGCGATCCGGCCGGTAACGGCGGCCCCGGCCCGGCGGCGCCTCGCCCCCGGTGTCCTCGCGGGCCGGGGAGTCAGACGGCGGTGGCGTGGTCGAGCGCCCGGAGCACGTCCCCGAGCAGGTCGTCGGGGTCCTCGATGCCCGCCGAGAGCCGGATGAACCCCTCGGGCACCGGATCGCCGCCCCAGCGGCGGCGGCGCTCGGCGGTGGAGCGGACCCCGCCGAAGCTCGTGGCGTCGTCCACCAGCGTCAGCGCCTCCAGGAACCGTTCGGCGTGGGCGCGGGACGGCAGGGTGAAGGACACCACGCAGCCGAAGCGCCGCATGTGCCGGACGGCGACGGGATGGGCGGGGTCACCGGGCAGTCCGGGGTAGCGCAGGTCCGTCACCCCGGGCCGGTCGCGCAACGCCTCGGCGAGGGCCAGGGCGTTGGCGTTCTGACGGTCCACCCGGATCTGGAGGGTGGCCAGGGAGCGGTGCGCGAGCCAGGTCTCCATCGGCCCGGGGATGGCGCCGACCACCTTCCGCCAGTGCCGCACCCCGGCGGCGGCCTCCGGGTCGCGGCAGCTGACGTAACCCAGCAGGAGGTCGCCGTGACCGGTGAGCTGTTTGGTCCCGCTGGCCACCGAGAAGTCCGCGCCCAGTTCCAGCGGGCGCTGGCCGAGCGGGGTCGCGAGGGTGTTGTCGACGGCGACCAGGACGCCCCGCTCATGGGCGGCGTCGATGACGCGTCGCAGGTCGCAGACGTCCAGCCCGGGGTTGGAAGGGGTCTCCACCCACAGCAGCCGGGCTCCGTCGAGGGCGTCGAGCTGGGCGGCCCCGGCGGTCGGGGCGGTGCGGACCTCGACCCCGTACGCGGTGAGCCGCTCGGCGAGCAGGGGCAGCGCCTGATAGCCGTCGGAGGGCAGGACCACCCGGTCCCCCGCGCCGAGCCGGGAGAAGAGCGTCGCCGAGATCGCCGCCATCCCGGAGGCGAACACCACGGTCTCGGCGCCGCCCTCGGGGTCCTCCAGCTCGCTGACGGCCCGCTCCAGCAGTGTCCAGGTCGGGTTCTCCTCCCGCGCGTAGCGGTAGGGGCCGGTGGCCTCGCCGGGGAGGTGGAAGTGCGCGGCGAAGACCGGGCCGGGCAGCGCGGGCTCGTGCTTCACCGGCTCGGGCAGCCCCGCCCGGACGGCGCGGGTCCCGTCGCCGGTCCCCGTCGCGTCCCTCAGCGGCTCCCCGGCCGTACCGTCCGCCGTCGCCATCGTCTGCTCCCTCGGTCGTCGCGGTGGCGGCGCTCCGCCGCGCCGTCGCACGGCACCGCGCGCCCGCCCGTGGGCCGTCCGGCCCGGTGCCGCCGTCACCAGGGTCGGGTATGTCCGGACCGTTCGGGACGGCGGGGCCGCCGCGGACGGGTGCCCGGGGCGGGCCGCGGTGGATCAGTCGTTGTCGGGCAGGACGACGTTCAGGGCCCAGGAGACCACCGAGATGATCAGACCGCCGAACACGGCGGTCCAGAAGCCGTCCACGTGGAAGCCCACGTCGAGCGCGTCCGAGACCCAGGAGGTGAGCAGCAGCATCAGGGCGTTCACCACGAGGGTGATCAGTCCCAGCGTCAGGATGAACAGGGGGAAGGTCAGGATCTTCACCACCGGCTTGACGACGATGTTCACCAGACCGAAGATCAGCGCGACGACGATCAGCGTGAGCGCCTTGGCGCCCGTGCTGTCCCCGGTCAGGGTGATCTTGTCGAGCAGCCAGATCGCCACGGCCAGGGCACCGGCGTTCGCGAGCGTCTTGACGAGGAAATTCATCATGTGTCTGATCGTGACAGACGCACCCGGTCGGGTGACCCGTGCGTACGGTGACCTTCATCGCGCGGACGGCTTCCCGGGACGCTTCCGCAGCGGCGCGGGCGGGATCGGACACAGGACCGGGCAGGACCGGACAGGAACGGGCAAGGGCTGATGAAGGCATTCCGACTGGACGAGCTGGAGATCGAGCGGGCCGCCAACGACGGCGCGTACCTGCAGTTCCTGCGGGAGCGGAACATGTCGGTCGGCCTCTACGCGCTCGACGCGGGGGAGCAGGACCCCCAGCGACCGCACGGCCAGGACGAGGTGTACTTCGTGGTGAGCGGACGGGCGTCGATCACCGTCGGCCTGGAGACCACCACGGTGGCCCGGGGCAGCGTGGTCTACGTCCCGGCCGGAGTCGCCCACAAGTTCCACCACATCACGGAGGACCTTCGGGTCCTGGTGGTGTTCTCCCCTCCGGAGGGCTGAGCGGACCGTCCCGGAGGCCCTCCGGAGGACGGAGTCCGGTCTCGGGGTTCCCTCAGGGTGCGGTCAGGGGAGGACAAGGGGCCGACGGCGTCCGCCGGGCCCCCGGGCGTCCTAGCATCGAGAGCGGATGACGAGGAATCGCATCCCGCGCGCCTCCCGTGCCCGTCGCGGTACGGGTCCGGTCACGGCGCGGCGGTCCGGGACGACGGGGGTCCGGGCCGCCCGCCCGCGCGGGGTGCGGCGGCACCGGGGACGGTGACGCGGAGCGGAGGGAAGGAAACGTGCGGGAGATCTTCGCGAGGCTGCCGTGGTGGGTGAAATGGGTCGCGGTGCCCCTCGTCGTGCTGTTCGTGTTCGGCGGAATGATCGTCGGGGTGCTCTCCGTCCTGGTGGCGGTGCTCTTCAAGGTGCTCGCCCTGGTGGCGCTGGTCGCCGGACTCGTCTACCTGGTCCGGAAGTTCACGTCCTCCTCCTCGTCACGGGGTGACTGGTAGCACGCCCGCGCGGTACGGGTCCGGGGCCGGATCCCCCTCCAGGGGGAAGATTGCCCGGGAACCGGGGATGGTCCGGACCGGACGACTACAGTCGACCGGACCCCACTCGCCACGGGAGTGAGTCTTGACCCCGGATGATCCCGTTCCCACCCTGATCGGCTCCGTGCGACGCGCCCTGCGGTTGCTGGAAGCGGCGGCGGCACGCCCCGGGGGCGCCCCCGCCAAGCAACTGGCGCGCGAGGCCGGGGTGGCCCTCCCCACCGCGTACCACCTGCTGCGCACCCTCGTCCACGAGGGCTATGTGTGCCGTGAGCGCGGGGTGTACCGACTGTCGGAGGCCACCCAGCGGCTGGGCGGCGCGGGGGTCCAGCAGAATCGTCGCGGCATGATCCAGGACGCGCTCGCGCACTGCCACGACGTCCTCGGCGCCCCCGTGTACTTCGCGGTCTACCGCGACGGCGAGATCGAACTGGTGGCCGTGGCCGACAGCCCCGCCCATCCCGCGATCGAGGAGTGGGCGGACTTCCGGGAGACCGGGCACGCCCACGCGCTCGGCCAGTGCCTGCTGTCCCAGCTCGGCGAGAAGGCCCGCCGCGACCATCTCCACCGGCACCCCGTCCGCTATGTGACGCCCTACTCCGTGCGGGACGAGGAGAGCTTCCTGCGGCGGCTCGCGGCGGTGGACCGGATGCAGCCGGTGCTGGAGCACCAGGAGTACGCGCTCGGCGCGGTCAGCGCGGCGATGCCCCTGATGGCCGGGGCCACCGCGATGGCCGTGGGCTTCTCGCTGCCCGCGCACCAGGAGGACCGGCTGCTGCCGACGCTCGCCCGTTTGGAGCGGGAGGTCGGAAAGCTACTAGGGACACTCGATTTCTCTATCAGCATCTGAAAACTCACTCCTTGTGATCTGTCGTGTACTTTAAGCAAGATGCCATGAGTGTCAGGGGGCTCATTCCTGGCCAGTCGACGCCACACGACGGGGTAGCCAATGCGCGAGTCGGTACAGGCAGAAGTCATGATGAGCTTTCTCGTGTCCGAGGAACTCACCTTCCGCATTCCCGTGGAACTGCGGTACGACAGTGCCGATCCCTATGCGGTGCGGCTGACCTTCCACCTACCCGGCGACGCGCCCGTGAGCTGGACGTTCGGCCGTGAGCTGCTGGTCGACGGGGTCGCCGAGCCCTGCGGGGACGGCGATGTGCACATCGCCCCGGACGATCCGGAGGTCCTCAGCGATGTGCTGATCACCCTTCAGGTCGGCGCCGAGCAGGCCGTCTTCCGGGCCGGGGTGGCGCCGCTGATCGCGTTCCTCGACCGCACGGACAAGATCGTTCCGCTGGGGCAGGAGCGGGCCATGGCCGGATTCGACTCCCTGCTGGACCAGGCGCTGGACCGCATCCTGGCGGAGGAGCAGAGCGCGGGTTGACGTCCCGTCAAGACGGCGCCGTCGTGCCACGGGCCCGTCCGGTGCGGCGGTCGTCGTGCGGACGGGCCCGTGGGGCGGGACGGTGCCTGTGGGACGAACAGCCCCTGTGCGGCGGATGGGCCTGCGGGACGGAAACGGTCCCGTGGGGCGGAGGGTGCGCCCGTCAGCCGCCGGTGCGGGTCTTGCGGCGGCGGCCTCGGCCCCCGGGCGACGGGACGGTCCGCGCGGGGACGGGCGCGGTGCCCGGCCGGTCTGCGGCGACCACCAGCGTGGCCAGCGCCGTGGTGACCGGCACCGAGGCGACGAGTCCGATCGAGCCGACCAGGGTCCGGACGATCTCCTCGGCCACCAGCTCGCTGTTGGCCACCGTCCCCACGGAACTCTGCGCGATCGAGAACAGCAGCAACAGCGGGAGCGCGGCGCCCGCGTAGGCCAGGACCAGGGTGTTGACCACCGAGGCGATGTGGTCCCGGCCGATGCGGATGCCCGCCCCGTACAGGGCCCTCCTGCTCATCGTCGGATCGGCCTGGTGCAGTTCCCAGACCGCCGAGGTCTGGGTGACGGTCACGTCGTCGAGCACACCGAGCGAGCCGATGATCACACCGGCCAGCAAGAGGCCGCTCATGTCGATCGACGGGTAGAGCCCGTGGATCAGCCCGGTGTTGTCGTCGGTGTCGCCGCTGAGCGCCGCCCAGTCGATGAACAGCGAGCCCAGCACCCCGATCAGCAGCAGCGAGACCAGCGTCCCGAGCACCGCCACCGAGGTCCGGGCGGACAGCCCGTGGCAGGTGTACAGCGCGATCAGCATGATCGCGCTCGCTCCGATCACCGCGACGACCAGCGGGTTCGACCCCTGGAGGATCGCGGGCAGGATGAAGAACGTCAGCACCAGGAAGCTCACCGCGAGCGCCACCAGGGCCATCAGCCCGCGCAGTCGGCCCACCGCGACCACGGCGAGCGCGAACGCCCCGGCCAACAGCGCCATCGGGACGCCGCGGTTGACGTCCGAGACCGCGTACTGGAGGTCCCGAGGGGCGTCCGGGGCGTAGGCGACGATCACCTCCTGTCCGGTCTCCAGCTTGCGCGAGGCGTCGGGCTGCACGATCTCCGTGAAGGTGCGGCCGGTGTGCGGTCCCGAGGTCACCTCGATGGTGGCCTTGCCGCACTTCCCCTGGGACCGCCGCTGGGCCTCGGCCCCCTCGGGGGTCGAGGTGTCGCCGTTGGGCGGGACGGCACTGGCGTTGACGGAGGCGCAGTCCACCGGGTCGACCCGGGTGACGGTCGCCTGCTGGGTCTGGCGGTCGAAGCCCACGCCGGTGCGCTCGTGGGCGGGGGCGCCGCCCGGCCACAGGACGGCCAGCCCCACGACCACCGCCGTGGCGAACGGGATCAGCACCGCGGCGATGATCCGGCGCAGCCGCGCCGAGACGGGGGCGGCCGGACCGTGCGCGTGGGAGTGACCGTGGCCGCCGTGACCGCTTCCGTGGCCGCTTCCGTGGCCGTTATGGCCGCTGTGACCTCCATGGCCGCTGTGGCCGCTGTGGCCGTTGTGACCTCCCTGGCCACCGCCGTACCCGCCCTGCCCGCTGTTTCCGCCGGGGCTGCCGGGGCTGTCGGGGCTCCCAGGGCTTCCGGGGCCGCTGTACCCCGGGCCGTTCCGCCCGCCGTGTCCGCCGCCGTATCCGGCGTAGCCGCCCGGCCCGGCGTCCGGCCCGGAGTAACCCCCGGGTCCGGAACCGCCCGGTCCGCCGTGGCTTTCCCGCCCGCCGTGGCCGTGGCCGTGGCCGGGGCCGTGGTCAGGACCGGGGCCGTAGCCGTGACCTGAGCCGTGGTCGCCCCGGGCTCCGCCCTCGCCGGACGCCCCGGGGTCGGAACCGGAGCCGGGGCCGGACGGGAAGGGGCCACGGGCCGTCGCGGGGGACGGCGTCCAGGGCTGCCCGGGGGGCGGGACGGGGGGCTGCGGCGTGGTGGTCACCGACCGATCATCGCAAGAACGGCGGGGGCCCACTGTTCAGCACGCCAGGCAGGACGCTAGCGTGGAGGCACCTTTTGCACACGCGGGAGCTCGGAGCACCGGGCTGAGAGGGCGCTGACCTCCGTACCCGGACCCACCCGACGCCTCACGCGGACGGGTGTTCCGGCGGAGTACCGCTGCGTCGACCGCTGAACCTGTTACCGGGTAATGCCGGCGTAGGGAGTAGGTCTCATGACCATCAAGGACGCACGCACGCCTGCCGTGGACGCGGTCGCCGCCACCGACGACGGGACCGACGCGGCCGTCGCCACGGACGGCGAGCGGGTCTCCACCGGGGACGGCGCGGCGCCCGCCGGGACCGGACCGGTGCCCGGCTGGCACAAGGCGTACGTCGAGGGCGGCCGTCCCGACCTCCGGGTGCCGGTCCGTCAGGTCCACCTCACCAACGGAGGGTCGGTGACGCTGTACGACACCTCCGGTCCGTACACCGATCCGCAGGCCGACACCGATGTGCGCCGTGGACTGCCGCCGCTGCGGGAGAACTGGATCGTCGAGCGCGGCGACACCGAGGAGTACGCGGGCCGTCCGGTCCGCCCCGAGGACGACGGGATCAAGCACACCTCGCCGCGCGGCGGGCTGCGCAACCTCGACGCGGTCTTCCCCGGCCGCCCCCGGCTGCCCCGCCGGGGACGGGACGGACGGCGGGTCACCCAGCTCGCGTACGCGCGCCGGGGGGAGATCACCCCCGAGATGGAGTTCGTGGCGGTCCGCGAGGACGTCGAACCCGAGGTCGTCCGGGCGGAGATCGCGGCCGGGCGGGCGGTGCTGCCCGCCAATGTGAACCACCCGGAGATCGAGCCGATGATCATCGGCAAGCGGTTCCTGGTGAAGGTCAACGCCAACATCGGCAACTCCGCCGTGACCTCCTCCATCGAGGAGGAGGTGGAGAAGATGACCTGGGCGACCCGCTGGGGCGCCGACACCGTCATGGACCTCTCCACCGGACGCAACATCCACACCACCCGCGAGTGGGTGCTGCGCAACTCCCCCGTGCCGATCGGAACGGTCCCGCTCTACCAGGCGTTGGAGAAGGTGGACGGCCGGGCGGAGGAGCTGACCTGGGAGATCTACAAGGACACGGTCATCGAGCAGGCCGAGCAGGGCGTGGACTACATGACGGTCCACGCGGGCGTCCGGCTGCCGTACGTGCCGCTCACGGCGCGGCGCAAGACGGGCATCGTCTCGCGCGGCGGCTCGATCATGGCCGCGTGGTGTCTGGCGCACCACAAGGAGTCGTTCCTGTACGAGAACTTCGAGGAGCTGTGCGAGATCCTCGCCGCCTACGACGTGACGTACTCGCTGGGCGACGGGCTGCGCCCCGGCTCCATCGCGGACGCCAACGACGAGGCGCAGTTCGCGGAGTTGCGGACGCTCGGTGAACTCAACCGGATCGCCAAGGGGTTCGACGTCCAGACCATGATCGAGGGCCCCGGGCACGTCCCGATGCACAAGATCAAGGAGAACATCGACCTCCAGCAGGAGATCTGCGAGGAGGCGCCGTTCTACACCCTGGGCCCGCTCACCACGGACGTCGCCCCCGCGTACGACCACATCACCTCCGGGATCGGCGCCGCGATGATCGCCTGGTGGGGCACGGCGATGCTCTGCTACGTGACGCCCAAGGAGCACCTGGGCCTGCCCAACCGCGACGACGTCAAGACCGGCGTCATCACCTACAAGATCGCCGCGCACGCCGCGGACCTGGCCAAGGGGCACCCCGGCGCCCAGGAGTGGGACGACGCGCTGTCGGACGCCCGCTTCGAGTTCCGCTGGGAGGACCAGTTCAACCTGGCGCTCGACCCGGAAACGGCCCGGTCGTTCCACGACGAGACGCTGCCCGCCGAACCGGCGAAGACGGCGCACTTCTGCTCCATGTGCGGGCCGAAGTTCTGCTCGATGAAGATCTCCCAGCAGATCCGCGACGAGCACGGCGACGGTTCCACCGCCGTGGCCTCCGCCTTCGACGCCGAGGCTGAGGCCGGCATGCGCGCCATGTCCGAGGAGTTCGCCGCCCGCGGCAACAAGGTCTACCTCCCCCTCGCCGACTGACCCCTCACACCTCCCGAGCGCCGCCCCGACCGACGTCGGGGCGGCGCTCGGCGTCCTGCCGCCGGGACGCGGAGGCGCTCCCGGCGCACCCATCCTCCGGGTGTCTGCATTTTGCAGAAGTTGAAGCTATAATGCAGACATGACAGTCCTCACCATCCGGGACGTCCCGGACGACCAGATCCAGACCCTGAAGGTCCGCGCGTCCCAAGCCGGCAAGTCACTCCAGGCGTTCATGCAGGACCTGATCGCCAAGGAGGCGTCCAGGCCCACGATGGCGGAGATGATGACGCGGCTGAACCGGGAGACCACCGCCGACGTCAACACCGTCGATGTCCTCGCCGCCATCGACGAGGGGCGAGCCGGGCGTTGATCGTCATCGACTGCTCCGCCCTCGTCCTGGTCCTCACGGCCCACGGTCCCGACGGAGACCTCATCCGCGGCCGGGTGGCCGAGGCCGGGGACGTCTACGCCCCCACCCTCTTGGACTACGAGATCCAGTCGGCCCTCCTCGGCATGCGGCGCGGCGGCAAGCTCACCGAGAAGGAAGTGGAGCGGGCGGTCGCCGCGTACCGGATGCTCCCCATCGCCAAACGGGAGACGTTGCCCTTCTGGGAGCGGGTGAAGAAGCTGCACGCCAACCTCAGCGCCTATGACTCCCAGTACGTCGCCCTGGCGGAAGCCCTGGGCGCGCCGCTGATCACCAGTGACGCGCGGATCGAGCGGAGCGGTGCGGCGAAGTGCGAGGTCGAGGTCTTCTCGGTCCACTCGCAGTGACGCGGCTCGTCGCGATGGTGCCTTTACTGAGCTTCTGCTCGATGAAGATCTCCCAGCAGATCCGCGACGAGCACGGCGACGGTTCCACCGCGGTCCAGGGCGCCTTCGACGCCGAGGCCCTGGCCGGTATGCGGGCCAAGTCCGAGGAGTTCGCGGCTCAGGGCAACCGCGTCTACCTCCCGCTGGCGGACTGACGCACGCACGTGACCATGACGGACGCCGCTCCCGGAGGCTGACCTCCGGGAGCGGCGTCCGGCGTTCTCCAGCTCGGTCCTGGTCGGGCGCTGTTATATTCAAAGATATTGTTGGCCTTATATAAAGGAGGCATGCATGAGTGTGACGACCATCGATCTGGACGATGACGCGCTGGCGAAGGCCCTGCGGTTCTCCGGAGGCGCGACCAAGAAGGACGTGGTGAACGCCGCACTCCGCGAGTACGCCGACAGACACGAGCGTGCCGCCAGACGCGCTCGGCACACGCAGGCCGCGCAGGAGTGGGACTACGAGGGCTGGCAGCAGCTCCATGACGCCGAGAAGCGGGTAGCGGAGTGATCCGATACCTCGCGGACTCCACCGCCGTGTGGCGCCTGCTCCGCGAGCAGCACCTGAACGACGCGTGGGGGGAGGACATCGACCTGCGCCTGATCGGGTCCTGTGCTCCCCAGCGCACCGAGTTCCGACGTTCCGCCCGCAACCTCGTCCACTACGAGCAGATGGGCGAGATGTTCGCCGATCTGTACCCCGACGTGCCCCTGCCGAAGAACCTGTGGGGCTGGATCGAGTCCGCCCAGTTCCGGCTCGCCCAGAGCGGTGGCGCTGTCCGAGCGCTGTCCACCGTCGACCTGATGATCTGTGCCACCGCGGCCCACCACGGGCTGATCGTCCTGCACGACGACAATGACTTCGCCACCGCTGCCGGGGTGCTGACCGACGTCCTCCAACGCAACGTCCGCGACGCTCCGCGCTAGGCCGTCTCATACGGATCTCGCTGTGCTCGCGGCCTCGGGCGACCGGGTGCACCCGCCGATGGCCGAGTGATCCTCCGGGCGCCCGACGCGCCCCCCCGCGCACGCCCCCGGTCCGCGCCGTCCACGCGCGGACCGGGGGCGCGACCGCGTCCGGGCCCGTCTCCGTCCGGCCGTCGACGGGTCCGTTCGCGAGGGGCGTGCGGAAGATCCCTGTAAGGCGGTGGTGGTCCCCGTACATAGAGGGGGTGGAGGGGACGTGACCACAACGAGCAGCGAACAGCGCTTCACCGAACTGTACGAGCGCCACTACACGGACGTCGACGCCTACGTGCGCCGCCGCATCCACTCCGACCAGGTGCGGGACGTGGTGTCGGAGGTGTTCCTGGTCGTCTGGCGCAGACTGGACGACGTCCCGGACGGCGCGGTCCTGCCGTGGCTGTACGGGGTCGCGCGGAACACCCTGGGCAACACGTACCGCGTGGACCAACGGCGGCTCAGACTGGTGGAACTGATGGCCACCCAGCCGCCGGGAGACGTCGACGACCACGCGGACTCCGTCGTGGGACTGATCGACCTGGCGTCGGCCTTCGACCGGCTCGGGCCGTCCGACCAGGAAGTGCTCCGGCTCACCCTGTGGGAGGAGCTTCCGGCCCGGGAGGCCGCGCGGGTGCTCGGCTGCGGCGCCGCGGCCTTCCGGGTCCGGCTGCACCGGGCCCGCAAACGGCTGCGCAGACAGCTGGCCGAGATGCTCTCCGGTGAGGTGGTCCCCTCCACGGCCGCGCCCGGCAGGCGTGTGCACCAGACGAATTGGGGTGCTACCGATGCGTGACAGTGAGAACCGGCTCCGATCCCTCGACCCGGCCGCGTTCCCCGGCGCCCGGGAGGGCGCGGAGGTGCGACGAGCGGCGCTCGAACGGATTCTGGCGACCCCCCGCGAGGGGGCGACGAACGGGGAGGGCGCGGGATTCCGGAAGGAGACGGCGGCCGGGAGGGAGACGGCGCCCCGGAAGGGGGCGGCGCCGGGGAAGGAGGGTCGCCGTTCCCGGCGGCTGGCGTTCGCGGGGATGGTGACCGCCTCCGTCGTGGTGGCCGCCGCCATGGGGTACCAGGTGCTGGGCGGCGCCACGGCTCCCCCCGCGCACGCCGCGACCCCGCCCCCGCTGGAACTGAGGGAACCCCGGGAACCGGGTCGCCCGGCGGCCGGCGTCCTGGAGGAACTCGCCCGCCGCGTCGAGCGGTTGCCCGGGGAACCGGGGCGGGGCGGGGCGCCGGAGCACTTCGTCCAGGAGACCTGGTCCCTGTCGACCCGGATCGACGGGGTCCGGGTGACGTCGGCGGTGGTCCCCGAGCGCCGGGAGACCTGGAAGCGGCCGGACGGTTCCCTGGCCTGGCGGGCCCGGACCCAGCCGCCCCGGTTCGCGACCCCCGAACAGCGCCGGACCTGGGAGGACTCCGGGGCGGTCGGACGGCGGTCGAGCGAGCGGGGCGGCACCGCGGGCGCGGACGGCGGAGACGGCCCGCCCCCGGGCGACACCGAGGGGATGCGTCGCTGGCTGGGCGCGGACGCACCCGGCGGGACGGCACCGGGGCGACTGCTGGAGACCCTCTCGGAACGCCATGTGGACCACCGGTTCGGCCCGGCCCAGCGGGCCGCGGTGCTGAGGGTGCTCGCCTCGGTCGAGGGCGTCGTCCACCGGGGCGGCACCCGGGACCGGGGCGGCCGGGCCGGGGAGGCGTTCTCCGTGGAGTCGGACGGCGGGGGGCTGCCCGAGCGCGTCACCCTGGTGTTCCACCCGGAGGACGGACGGCTGCTCGCCTACGAGGAGGAGCTGACCGAGGACCCGGGGGCACTCGGCGTGCGGATCCCCGCGGTGGTCATGTACGTGACCTATCTGAAGACCGGGTGAGGGCCCGGAGGCCCGTCCGGTGAGCCCGTGGCCCGGCTGGTACCGACCCGGCCGGTGCCGGAGACCGTCCGGTCGGGCCCGGGTGCGACCGTGCCGGACCGGACGGTCCCGCCGTGCGCGCGGTCCCTCCCGCACGGCGGGCGGCGGTGGTGCGCCGTGGCTCAGGTGGTGCGGAAGCAGTCGGCCCGGTTGTCCAGCGAGTTGGGCAGGGAGGCGCTCTTGGAGTGGGAGCGCTCGACCCAGAGGAGGGAGGCGGCGCCCCCGCAGCTGCTGTCCTGACCGGAACGGAGCCGTCCGGACACCTCGATGGTCAGACCGCCCTTGTTCGACCAGGAGGAGGTCCGGTTGAGGAAGGCGTAACGGGCGAAGTGGACGACGCCCGACTGCCGGGAGTTCCACTGGAGGCGGCGGCCCGCGTAGTTCTTGAACTGGTAGAAGCAGTACCAGTCGTTGCCGAAGACCTCGGTCGGGCAGTTGTCGGAGGCCGAGACGCCGTCCGAGGGTTCCGTTTCGCCCGGGGGGAGCTCCTCGTCCGCCACGACACCTGCGCCGGGCCCCTGGGGCGTGACCACGGTGACGGTCCCGGTGGGGCCCGTGGGGCGGGAGGGTGAGGCTCCGGACGTCCTGGCCTCCAGGGCCCGGGCGGCGGGGCTGCTGGGCGGGGCGGTGGTCTCACCGGGCAGTGGGAAGGCCAGGATCGCCCGGCCGTCGTCCCAGGCGATTTCGTTCCTGCTGATCTGCACGCCCCCCGTGGTGGTGGCGAGAACGGAGTCGATCTCTTGCTGGAGCGAATCCGGGGCGGCTGACGCGAAGGCGTCAGGGGCCAGGACGGTACTGAGCAGAACGGCACACGCGGCGCTGGATATACGAAGCTTGCCCATTCTCATCTGGTTATGTCCCCACACGTGTTCGGTGTACAGATGTACGACTGATTACGTCAGGTGAGAATGTTCTCACAGAGAGGGTTCGCTGGGGGAGGGCCTGGCCCCGGTCTTCGCCGGAGTGGCGCAAATGAAGAGCAAACGTCCGCTTGGGCGGTTGACGGCACCGTCCGGACGGCCGACGCCACGGCTGGGGGCGGCCGACGCCACGGTCGGGAACGGTCGTGGGACGGCCGACGGCACCGTGGCTCGTCCCACGGTGCCGTCGGTCCGTCAGGGCGAGGGCCGCTCCGGTGATCACTCCGGCCGGTGTTCGGGGCCCCCGAAGTCCGGGCTGCTGTAGTCCGGACGGGAGTAGCTGGGGCGCGGCGCGGCCGGTCCCCGGTCGGGGCTGCTGAATCCCGGCCGGTGGTAGCCCAGGTGCGGGATCCGTCCCACGGGTGCCGGTGCGGCGGCGACCTCGTCCGGCCCGTCGGTCACCCCGGCCCCGGCCACGGCCTCCCGCAGGAACGGCACGATGCCCCGGTCCCGCAGCGCCTCGTGCCAGTCGTGCCGGGCGGCGGCCAGCCGGGCGTCCGTTCCGTCGGCCGGATCGGCCCGCACCGCCGTGGCGTCGTTGCGGACCGCGGTGAGCAGCAGTCCGGCGGCGGCGACCAGGATCGCGAGGGCGGTGATCCCGCCGAAGGCCCAGCCCGTGGTCAGCAGGGTCCGGCCGATCGCCAGTCCCGGGCTGACGGCCTGTAGGGCGTACCCCACCAGCAGGAAGATCACCGCGGCGGCCCCGGCGAGGACGGGGGCGAGCACCGCGATGACGGCGAGCACCCCGGCGCCGGACGTCCTGTCGGTGCCGTCGTCCCCGGAGCCGTCACGGCCCCGGCCGGGAGCGCCGCCGGAACCGGCTCCGGGCGCGGGCCCGGTACCGGCTCCGGGGCCGGACTCGGTGCGGGTGTCAGGATCATGACCAGTACGAACGTCGGGAACGGTGCCGTCGCCGTCGCCGTCGCCGTCGCCGTCGCCGTCACCGGCATCCGGTCCGGAACCGGGTCCGGGTCTGGTGCCGGTGCCGGTGCCGGGTCCGGGGTCGGGCCCGGTGTCGGGTCGTGGGGCTCCGCCCCGTCGCGCCCCGTCCTGGCGCGCCCGGTCGCGGAGCCGGACGTACAGCTCGTACTCGGTGGCGGCGGCCGCCGCGATCCGGGTGCTGGCCTCCAGTGCTCCGGCGCGCAGCCGCGCGGTGTCCGGTGGGCGTCCGGCCGGGGCGAGGTCCGGGCGGTGCGGGGCGGTGCGCAGCACCTCGTCGAGGATCCGCTCGTAGGCGACGCGGTCCTCGGGCGGGAGCGGACGCGGAACGCTGTTCATCTGGCATCCCCCGATCTCCGTAGGGCGGGTGGCCCGCAGGGGTGTGAAGCCGTCGGGCAGGTTACGGAGGGTGACCTGCCGAGCCCTGACACCACGACGCCCGGCGGGGTGAGCGGGGCGACGCGGTGACGAAGGGGTCCACGGGTAGGCCGATGGTAGGGCCGACCCGCCGTGCCGTGACAGGGGATTTCCGAAAAAGGTCCCCCGGGGTCACGGGAGTCCCCGCCGCCCCGGAGGGACGGGGAAGCCTCAGTCGTGCAGGGGGAGTTGCTGGACCAGCAGCTTCCCGGCCATGGTCACCCCGCCGTCCATGGCGATGGCCAGCCCGTCGGCGTAGACGTGTGGTCCCTCCACCACCGGGCCGCGGCTGTCGTCGTCCTCCTCGGAACCGGCCTCGCCCAGCAGATAGGGGATGGGGCTGTGACCGTGGACGATCCGGGAACCGCCGTAGGCGGCGAGCAGCTCGCCCGCGGCCCTCGGCCCGGACTCGTCCCGGAAGGCGAAGCGCTTGGTGAACTTGCGGAACAGGTCCCAGCACTCGTCGGGGTCGTTGCGGGTCAGCGTCTCGCGGACGGTGTCGTTGACGTCCTCGATGGAGTCGCCGTAGTCCAGGTAGGCGGTGGTGTCCGAGTGCAGCAGCAGATGGCCGTCCTCCTCCACCATCGCGTCGAGCCGGGACATCCACTGCAGATGGTGGTCCTGGAGCCGGTCCATGTCGTACTTCTGGCCGCCGTTGAGCAGCCAGGCCGCCTGGAAGGTGGCCGTGCCCGCGCCGGAGTTGACCGGCGTGTCGCCGAACCGGCGGGCGCCGATGAGCAGCAGCTCGTGGTTGCCCATCAGGGCCTTGCAGTAGCCCCCGGCGGCGGCGGCCTCCGCGGACAGCCGCATGACCAGGTCGATCACCCCGATGCCGTCGGGTCCCCGGTCGGTGAAGTCGCCGAGGAACCAGAGCCGGGTGTTGCCCGCGGCCCAGCTCTCGTCGGCGTCGATCAGACCCGTCGCGCGCAGGGCGGCGACCAGCTCGTCCCGGTAGCCGTGCACATCGCCGACCACGTACAGCGGGCCGGGGCCCTCCGGGCCGCGCGGCGCGGGGGCCGGGGCGGTGGAGACCGGGACCTGGAGGGTGTCCCCGCGGTTGATCACCGGGAGGTCGCGCTGGGTGGGGGTGTACCCCTCGGGCTCCAGGCCGTCCTCGTAGGGGGCGGAGCCCTGGGCGGGCGCCTCGCCGGGCGGCGGGGGGTAGGCGGCGGAGCCGAACGCGGCCGTGGACGCCGGGTGCTCCGGGCTCCCGGCGGGGTGCCCGGGGACCGCCGCGACGGGCGCGCCCTGCGGGGGGACCGTCGGGGCGGCCGGTGGTTCCAGCCGTGGATCGGTCCGCTCGGCGGCCCGCTCGGAGTGGACGGGGCCGGCCTCGTGCACATAGGCCGGCACGCGGAAGTCACGCACCGTCGGCGTCCGCACGACGGGTCCCTGACCTGCCCCCTGAGTCATCGACCCCTCCACCACCTCGCGCCGCAACTGCACCGGATCGGACTGCCTGGTCGCAGCGGCCCGCGGTGTCGTCCGCCCATCATAGGAATGCGGCTCGCGCTGTGTGATGACCCAGGGGTGGTGAATCGGAACGGCGACCCGGTTCACCGCGCATTTCTCCCGAATTGGGCGGCGACCGGGTGTCCGTTCATCCGGCTATCCGGCGTGTGGCGACCGGGGAGGGCTGACGGTGGTCCGGGGATGACGCCGCTCGGAGGAGGTGCGGACGATCAGCTCCGTCGGTATCACCTGCTGGACCGGCTGGTCGGAGTCCACCCCCTCGATCGCGTCGATCAGCAGTTGGACGACGGCGGTGCCGATCCGGCGCGGCTTGAGGGAGAGGGTGGTGATCGGCGGTTCGGTGGTGGCGTAGACGGTCGACTCACTGCAGCACACGAGCAGCAGGTCGTCCGGAACGCGCAGGCCGTAGCGCCGGGCGGCAGCCAGCAGGTCCGTGCCGTTGGGGTCGAAGAGCCCGTAGACGGCGTCCGGGCGGTCGGGGCGGGCCAGCAGCCGGTCGGCGGCCACGGCGCCCGCGCAGGGGTCGTGCGCCGGGTACGCCTCGTAGACGGGGTCCTGCCCCACCCGCTCGCACCAGCGCAGGTACGCCGTCGTGGAGAGGTGGGTGTACGTGTCGGTGGTGGTGCCGGTGAGCAGCCCGATCCGGCGCGCCCCCGCCTCGGCGAGGTGGTCGAGGATGCCGAGCACGGCGGCCTCGTGGTCGTTGTCCACCCAGGCGGTGACGGGCAGCGAACCGGCGGGGCGGCCGTCCGACACCACGGGCAGGCCCTGGCGGACCAGCTCGGTGACGACGGGGTCCTTGTCCGAGGGATCGATGACGACGGTGCCGTCGAGCGCGACGTTCGACCACACGTCCACCGGGCTGCGGCGGGACGTGGCCGGGAGGATGACCAGGGCGTATCCCCGGGCCAGCGCGGCCGAGGTGGCGGCCCGCGCCATCTCCGCGAAGTAGGCGAACTCGGTGAAGGTGAAAGGTTCATCCCCGTACGTGGTGACGGTCAGCCCGATGAGGCCGGACTTCCCGGTACGGAGGGTGCGGGCGGCGGCCGAGGGGCGGTAGCCCAGCCGGTCCGCGACCTCGCGGACGTGGCGCCTGGTCGCGTCCGGTAACCGGCCCTTGCCGTTGAGGGCGTCGGAGACCGTCGTGATGGAGACACCGGCGGCGGCGGCCACGTCTCTGATGCCCGCTCGGCCCGGCCGGCCGCCTCGGCGGGGGGTGTCCGCCCGGCTCACCTGGTGCTTCCCTGCTGCTGTCATGGCGTGCCGATAGTAGGGCTCCGGGGGTGTGGTGGACCGGACGCGGATTCACGCGTTGACAGGGACGTTTCTGCATGGATTCGTTGCTCCACCACCCAGGAAATGCATGGAAGTTGGTGGATCGACCACAGGATCCCGGCATGTGGTGGGGTGTGCGCCTGGTCGGGGTGCCAGGTCTCGAAGAGGTCTCAACTCACCTTGACGAGGGACGCGCGCCACGGCGTGAGCCAGGGGCGCGCGACATCCATGCGCGCGCCGTCACCAGGGGCGGGAGGCGTGTGGAAGCCCGGAGGGAGGGCGCGAGGGGTTGTCTGCGGCCGGAATCCTCTTAGGGTGTGGAGCATTCGTGCGTGGTTCGAGTCGCGAGGAGTGGCGTGGTGAGCGTGCAGAGTCCCAGGCTTCGGGCGGAGCTGGCGGGGGTCCCCGCCTACACCCCGGGAAAGCCCGCGGCGGCCGGTGGTCCGGTGGCGTACAAGCTGTCCTCGAACGAGAACCCCTACCCCCCGCTGCCGGGGGTCATGGAGCGGGTGGCCGCGGCGGCCGGGAACTTCAACCGGTACCCGGACATGGCGTGCTCGGAGCTGATGGGCGAGCTGGCCGAGCGGTTCGCGGTGCCGGTCGGCCATCTGGCGACGGGCACCGGCTCGGTGGGCGTGGCGCAGCAGCTGCTCCAGGCGACCTCCGGGCCGGGCGACGAGGTGGTCTACGCCTGGCGGTCCTTCGAGGCGTACCCGATCATCACCCAGATCAGCGGGGCGACCTCGGTGCGGGTGCCGCTGGCACCGGGCGAGGTGCACGACCTGGACGCGATGGCGGACGCGATCACCGAGCGGACCCGGCTGGTCTTCGTCTGCAATCCGAACAACCCGACCGGGACCGCGGTGCGCCGGGCCGAGCTGGAGCGGTTCCTCGACCGGGTGCCCGGGGACGTGCTGGTCGTCCTGGACGAGGCGTACCGGGAGTTCGTCCGGGACCCGGAGGTGCCGGACGGCATCCAGCTCTACCGGGACCGCCCGAACGTGTGCGTGCTGCGGACGTTCTCGAAGGCGTACGGGCTCGCCGGGCTGCGGATCGGCTTCGCGGTGGCGCACGAGCCGGTGGCCGCGGCGCTGCGGAAGACGGCGGTGCCCTTCGGGGTGAGCCAGCTCGCCCAGGACGCCGCGGTGGCGTCGCTGCGGGCGGAGGACGAGCTGCTGGGCCGGGTGGGTTCGCTGGTGTCGGAGCGGAACCGGGTGTACGGGACGCTCACCGGGCAGGGGTGGACGGTGCCCCCGTCGGAGGCGAACTTCGTCTGGCTGCCGCTCGGGGACCGTACGGGTGACTTCGCCTCGGCGTGCGAGCGGGCCGGAGTGGTCGTCAGGCCGTTCGCGGGGGAGGGCGTACGGGTCTCCATCGGCGAGACCGAGGCGAACGACCTGTTCCTGCGGACCGCGGAGGCGTTCCGCGCGGAGCTGTGATCACCGTCTCCCCGGTGGGGTGAGACTCCGCTCAGAGAAGGCCACTGGCCCCCGAGACCTTGGTTTCGGGGGCTTTGTGCTGCCCGCGCCTGGGTTCATGGGGTCGGTGCGGGGATGTTTCCTCCGCTAAGGGGGACCCCGGGTGCAAGCGTCGGGAATGGGTGGGACATAATGCTTGTGAATGTGAACGCGTTCACAAGCGCGCCTGGATCATCCTGTTATGTCAGGGATCAATGGGGCAAGACTGCGGCTGTGAACACGGCACGTAAGGAGAAGGAGACGTGGACCTTGCTCTGGCGCCGGAGACTCTGGCGCGATGGCAGTTCGGCATCACAACCGTCTACCACTTTCTGTTCGTCCCTCTGACGATCTCCCTGGCGGCCCTGACCGCCGGACTGCAGACGGCGTGGGTGCGCACGGGGAAGGAGAAGTACCTCCGGGCCACCAAGTTCTGGGGCAAGCTCTTCCTGATCAACATCGCCATGGGGGTCGTCACCGGCATCGTGCAGGAGTTCCAGTTCGGGATGAACTGGTCGGACTACTCCCGCTTCGTCGGTGACGTCTTCGGGGCGCCGCTCGCGTTCGAGGCGCTCATCGCCTTCTTCTTCGAGTCGACCTTCATCGGACTGTGGATCTTCGGCTGGGACAAGCTGCCGAAGAAGCTGCACCTGGCCACCATCTGGATGGTCTCGATCGGCACCGTGCTGTCGGCGTACTTCATCCTGGCCGCCAACTCCTGGATGCAGCACCCGGTCGGCTACCGCATAAACGAGACCGCCGGGCGCGCCGAGCTGACCGACTTCTGGGCGGTCCTCAGCCAGAACACCACGCTCACCCAGGTCGCCCACACCCTGACCGCCGCGTTCCTCACCGGTGGCGCGTTCATGGTCGGCGTCGCCGCGATCCATCTGATGCGCAAGAAGCACGTCCCGGTGATGAAGACCTCGCTGCGGCTCGGGCTGGTCACCGTCGCCGTCGCCGGTCTGCTCACCGCCGTCAGCGGGGACCGGCTGGCCAAGGTGATGTTCGAGCAGCAGCCGATGAAGATGGCCGCCGCGGAAGCGCTCTGGGACGGTCAGGAGGGCGCGCCGTTCTCGCTCTTCGCCTACGGGGACGTGGACAAGGGCCACAACACCGTCGCCATCGAGATCCCCGGGATACTGTCCTTCCTCGCCCACGACGACTTCGACTCCTTCGTCCCCGGCATCAACGACGTCAACGCCGCCGAGCAGGCGAAGTACGGCCCCGGTGACTACCGGCCCAACATCCCGCTGGCCTTCTGGTCCTTCCGCTGGATGATCGGCTTCGGGATGGCCTCCTTCGCCATCGGGCTGCTGGGGCTCTGGCTCACCCGGAAGAAGTTCCTGCTCCCTGAGCACCTGAGGGTGGGCGAGGACGAGATGCCGCATCTCGTGCTCTTCCGCAAGAAGGCCCTCCACCCCCGCTGGGGCCGCTGGTACTGGCTGCTGGCCGGGTGGACCCTGGCCTTCCCGCTGATCGCCAACTCCTGGGGCTGGATCTTCACCGAGACGGGCCGTCAGCCGTGGGTGGTGTACGGGGTGCTGGAGACCCGCAACGCGGTCTCCCCCGGTGTCAGCCAGGGCGAGGTCATCACCTCGATGGTCGTCTTCACCCTGCTCTACGCGGTCCTCGCGGTCATCGAGGTCAAGCTGCTCGCCAAGTACATCAAGGCGGGCCCGCCCGAACTCACCGAGGCCGACCTCAACCCGCCCACCAAGATCGGCGGCGACGACCGCGACCCCGACCGGCCGATGGCCTTCTCCTACTGACGGAAAGGAGCTGAGACGTGCAACTCCACGATGTCTGGTTCGTCCTGATCGCGGTCCTGTGGATCGGCTACTTCTTCCTGGAGGGCTTCGACTTCGGCGTCGGTGTCCTGACCAAGCTGCTCGCCCGCGACCGGCCCGAGAAGCGGGTGCTGATCAATACGATCGGCCCCGTCTGGGACGGCAACGAGGTCTGGCTGCTCAGCGCGGGCGGTGCCACCTTCGCCGCCTTCCCCGAGTGGTACGCCACCCTCTTCTCCGGGTTCTACCTGCCGCTGCTGCTGATCCTGGTCTGTCTGATCGTGCGCGGGGTCGCCTTCGAGTACCGCGCCAAGCGGCCCGAGGAGAACTGGCAGCGCAACTGGGAGAACGCGATCTTCTGGTGCTCCCTGCTCCCCGCGTTCCTCTGGGGCGTGGCCTTCGGCAACATCGTCCGGGGGGTGAAGATCGACCAGAACAAGGAGTACGTGGGCAACGTCCTCGACCTGCTCAACGGCTACGCCCTGCTCGGAGGGCTGGTCACCCTGACCCTCTTCACCTTCCACGGCGCGGTGTTCGTCGCGCTGAAGACCGTGGGGGACATCCGGGTGCGGGCCCGTCGGCTCGCCACCCAGGTCGGTCTGCTGACGGCGGTGCTGGCGCTGGGCTTCCTCCTCTGGACCCAGATCGACCAGGGGGACAACGGCAGCCTGGTCGCCATGATCGTGGCGGTCGCCGCGCTGGTCGCCGCCCTGGCCACCAATCTGGCCGGACGGGAGGGCTGGGCGTTCGCCTTCTCCGGCGTCACCATCGTCGCGGCGGTCACCATGCTCTTCCTGACGCTCTTCCCGAACGTCATGCCGTCCTCGCTGGACCCGGCCTGGAACCTCACGGTCACCAACGCCTCGTCCACTCCGTACACCCTGACGATCATGACTTGGTGCGCGGGGATCGCCACCCCGGTCGTCCTGCTCTACCAGGGCTGGACGTACTGGGTGTTCCGCAAGCGGATCGGTACCCAGCACATCGCGGAACCGGCGCACTGATCCGTTCCGAGGGCGGGCCTCCGGGCTGATCCGCCCCAGGGCTGATCTCCGCGCCGATCCACCCCCGGACCGACCTCCGCGCCGATCCGTCCGAGGGCGGGACCCGCACCCGTGTCCCGCCCTCATCGCTCCTCCCCCAGGTCGTGTTTCACGTGAAACACGACGAGACGACCCCCGAGGGTGTGTTTCACGTGAAACCGATCGACCCGCGACTGATCCGCTACGCCCGTGCCACCCGGGGGTTCCTCGGGGCGGTGGTGGGTCTGGGGCTGGTCGGGGCGGGGCTGGTCATCGCCCAGGCCATGCTGATCGCGGAGATCGTGGTCGGGGCGTTCCAGCGCGGTCTGTCCGTGAGTGAACTGACCACCCCGTTGCTGGCCTTGGTGGCCGTGACGCTGGGGCGTTCGGCCGTCTCCTGGCTGACGGAGCTGGCCGCGCACCGGGCCAGCGCGGCGGTGAAGTCGGAGCTGCGGGGACGGCTGCTGGAGCGGGCGGGCGCGCTGGGGCCGGGCTGGCTGAGCGGACAGCGCACGGGGTCGCTGGTGGCGCTCGCCACCCGGGGCATCGACGCCCTGGATGACTACTTCTCCCGCTATCTGCCGCAGTTGGGGCTCGCGGTCGTGGTCCCGGTGGCGGTGCTGGCCCGGATCGTCACCGAGGACTGGGTCTCGGCGGCCATCATCGCGGGGACCCTCCCGCTCATCCCGATCTTCATGATCCTCATCGGGTGGGCGACCCAGGCGCGGATGGACCGGCAGTGGCGGATGCTCTCCCGGCTCTCCGGGCACTTCCTCGACGTGGTCGCGGGGCTGCCCACCCTCAAGGTCTTCGGCCGGGCCAAGGCCCAGGCCGAGGCGATCCGCACGATCACCGGTGACTACCGGCTCGCCACCATGCGGACCCTGCGGATCGCGTTCCTGTCGTCCTTCGCCCTGGAACTCCTGGCGACCCTGTCCGTCGCCCTGGTCGCCGTCACCATCGGCATGCGGCTGGTGCACGGCGGCCTCGACCTCTACACCGGACTGGTCATCCTGATCCTCGCCCCCGAGGCGTATCTGCCGCTCCGCCAGGTCGGCGCGCAGTACCACGCCGCCGCCGAGGGGCTCGCCGCCGCCGAGGAGGTCTTCGAGGTCCTGGAGACCGAGGTGCCCTCGGGCGGGACCCGGGCCCTGCCCACCGCCCGCGAGGAACTGGGGCTCCGCTTCGAGGACGTCAGCGTGCGCTACCCGGGACGGACGGCGGACGCGGTCAGCGACGCGTCCCTCACCGTGGCGCCGGGCGAGACCGTGGCGCTCGTCGGGCCCAGCGGCGCAGGGAAGTCCACCTTGGTCACCGCCGCCCTCGGCTTCGTCCGCCCCCATCGGGGACGGGTGCTCGTCGGCGGGGTCGACCTCGCGGAGGCCGACCGGGAGCTCTGGCACCGGCAGGTCGCCTGGGTGCCGCAGCGGCCCCAGCTGTTCGCGGGCACCCTCGCCGAGAACGTACGCCTCGCCCGTCCCGACGCCGATGACACCGCCCTGCGCGCCGCCCTGCGGGACGCCGGGGCCCTGGAGTTCGTGGACGCGCTGCCCGCCGGGACGGAGACCCCGCTGGGTGAGGACGGGGCGGGGCTCTCCGCCGGACAGCGGCAGCGCCTCGCGCTCGCCCGGGCCTTCCTCGCCGACCGTCCCGTGCTGCTCCTGGACGAGCCGACCGCCGCCCTGGACGGGGAGACCGAGGCCGGGATCGTGGCGGCGGTCCGACGGCTGGCGGTCGGCCGGACCGTGCTGCTGGTGGTGCACCGGCCCGCGCTGCTCTCCGTCGCGGACCGGGTCGTCACCCTGGCCCCACCCGCCGACCCCGGGCCGACCGGAACGGAGACGGCGGGCGCCCCGACGGTGGGCGCCGGGATCGCCGCCGACCACGCGGCACGTCAGCGTCCCACCGGGGCGGACCCGCTCGGGGAGCTGACGGACCGGGGCAACGCCTTCGGCGACGAGCTGTTCCAGCCCACGGAGGAGCGCGAGGAGCGGCCGTCGGAGGCGGCGGCCGGTACCGGGGGCGGAGACGCGTCCGGCGCGGTCGGCGAACCGGGGCGCGGGTCGCGGTCGGTGTTCGCACGGGTGCGGGAGGCGGCCGGGCCCCGGCGGGGGCGGCTCGCCCTCGCCCTGCTCTTCGGCGCCCTGGCACTGGGCAGCGCCGTCGGACTGATGGCGGTCTCCGGGTACCTCATCTCCCGGGCCTCCGAACAGCCGCCGGTGCTCTATCTGATGACGGCCGTCACCGCCACCCGCACCTTCGGCATCGGACGGGCCTGCTTCCGCTACGCGGAGCGGCTGGTCTCCCACGACGTGGTGCTGCGGATGCTGGCCGACACCCGGGTCGCCGTCTACCGGCGGCTGGAACGGCTCGCCCCGGCGGGGCTGCGCGCCACCCGGCGCGGCGATCTGCTGTCCCGGCTGGTCACCGACGTGGACGCGCTCCAGGACTACTGGCTGCGCTGGCTGCTTCCGGCCGGGGCCGCGCTCGCCGTCTCCCTCGGGGCCGTCGGGTTCACCGCCTGGCTGCTGCCCGAGGCGGGCGCGGTGCTCGCCGTGGGGCTGCTGGCGGCGGGAGCGGGCGTGCCGCTGCTGTCGGGCGCGGTCGCCCGGCGGGCCGAACGACGGCTCGCCCCGGCGCGCGGAGTGCTGGCGACCCGGGTCGCCGATCTGCTCACCGGCACCGCCGAACTGACCGTCGCGGGCGCCCTCCCCGACCGTGCCGACCGGGCCCGCCGCGCGGACGCGACGCTCACCCGGATCGCGTCCCGGGCGGCCAGCGCGACCGCCCTGGGCGACGCGCTGACCACCCTGATCACCGGGCTCACCGTGACCGGCACCGCGCTGTTCGCGGTGGCGGCGGTCGCGGACGGACGGCTGAGCGGGGTCGCCACGGCCGTGGTGGTGCTGACCCCGCTGGCCGCGTTCGAGGCGGTCATGGGAATGCCGTTGGCGGTCCAGTACCGGCAGCGGGTGCGCAAGAGCGCCGAGCGGGTGCACGAGGTGCTGGACGCGCCCGCGCCGGTCCATGAGCCCGCCCGGCCCGCCGACCCGCCCGCCTCCCCGTTCCCGCTGCGGCTGGACGGGGTCAGCGCCCGCTACGAGGGGCAGCGCGGCAACGCGCTCGACGGGGTGGACCTGGTGCTGGAGCGGGGGCGCAGGATCGCCGTCGTCGGGGCCTCCGGCTCCGGCAAGACGACCCTGGCCCAGGTCCTGGCGCGGTTCCTCGATCCGGAGGCGGGGACGTACACCCTCGACGGGGTCGGGACGGACACCCTCGACGGGGACGCGGTACGGCGGTCCGTGGGGCTCTGCGCCCAGGACGCGCACCTCTTCGACAGCTCGGTGCGGGAGAACCTGCTGATCGCGCGGCGGGACGCGGGGGAGGCGGAGCTGCGGGCGGTACTGGCCCGGGTACGGATGCTGGAGTGGGCCGACACGCTGCCCGACGGGCTGTACACCTTGGTCGGCGAGCACGGGGCCCGGCTCTCCGGCGGCCAGCGGCAGCGGTTGGTGCTGGCGCGGGCGCTGCTCGCGGACTTCCCGGTGCTGGTGCTGGACGAGCCGGCCGAGCACCTGGACCTGGCCACCGCCGACGCGCTGACCGCCGATCTGCTGGCCGCCACCGAGGGCCGCACCACCGTGCTGATCACCCATCGGCTGGCCGGGCTGGAAGCGGTGGACGAGGTGATCGTGCTGGACGCGGGGCGCGTCGTCCAGCGCGGGCCCTACGGGGAACTGGTGGCGGTGGACGGACCGTTGGCCGGGATGCGGGACCGGGAGGCCGCGGTGGAACTGCCGATGGCGGCGGTGGCCGTGCCGGAGCCGACCGTGGTGGCCGTGGTGTAGCCGATCGGCGGTGGCGGTGGCGGTGGCCGTGTGAGGCGGTGGCGGTGCGGGCCCGTTGGTGCGGGCCGCCTCGCCGCCCGTGGGCCCGTTCATGGGCCCGTAGGTCCGTAGGCCCGTAGGCCCGTAGGTTCGTGGGCTCGTCGGCGGGGAAGCGGGGAAGCGGGACGGGAGGGCGCGGGAACGGGGTAGGCGAGGGGAGACGGACGGGTCACCGGGGGCAGCGGAAGGTCACTAGGGTTTGGACATGGCAGGGAAGCGGGACGGCGACGAGGCACTGGGGATGTCCGGGGAGCTGGCCGCCCGGGTGCCGCAGCTGCTGGACGCGATGCGTTCGGTCGGCACCGGGCTGGAGCTGCACTCCACCCTCGACCGGATCTGTGAGACGGCGGCCGAGCTGGCCCAGGCCCGTTACGCGGCGATCGGAGTGGTCTCCGAGGACGGCGACGGGCTCTCCGACTTCGTCTACCACGGGATCGACGAGGCGACCGCGAAACGCATCGGACGGCTGCCCGACGGTCAGCGCGGGCTGCTGGGCGCGCTGATCCACCACCCCGAACCGGTGGTGCTGGCCGACCTCTCCGCCGACCCCCGCTCCCAGGGCTTCCCCGCGCACCATCCGCCCATGCGCAGCTTCCTCGGCGTCCCGATCCGGGTGCACGGCGAGATCTTCGGCAACCTGTACCTCACCGAGAAGCACGGCGGGGCCGAGTTCGACGCGGACGACCTCAGCATCGTCCGGGTCCTGGCGACCGAGGCGGGCATCGCCATCGGCAACGCCCGGCTGTACGGGGCCGCCCGGCAGCGGGCCCGCTGGATCGACGGTTCCGTCGCGGTGACCACCGCCCTGCTCTCCGGCGGGGACGCCGAGGACGCCCTCCAGGTCGTCGCCGAACAGGCCCGCCAGCTGTCGGACTCGGCCGCCGGGATCGTGCTGCTGCCCGCCGAGGAGGGCGGGCTGGAGATCGTCGCCGTGGCCTCGGCGGAGCCGCACGGGGCGCTCGGGGTGGTCGTCCCGCCGGACAGCCCGATCGCCACGCTGCTGCTGGCGGGCGAGCCCGTCTTCCTGGACGACGCGGCCGAGGACCCCCGGGTGACCAGCGAGATCGTCCGCCGGTACGGACCGGCGATGCTGCTTCCGTTGCAGAGCGAGGGCCGGGTGCGCGGCTCCCTCGTCACCCTGCGGGAGCGGGGTGACCGCTCCTTCACGGAGGCCGAACGCACCCTGGCCGGACAGTTCGCCGCGCAGGCGGCCCTCGCCCTGAAGATGGCCGAGGCGCAACGGGACCGGGAGCGCCTCGCCGTTTACGAGGACCGGGACCGGATCGCCCGCGATCTGCACGACCTGGTGATCCAGAGGCTGTTCGCCACCGGGATGATGCTGGAGAGCGCCCAGCGCCGGTCCGGGGACCCGGCGGTGCGCGACGGCGTCGGGCGGGCCGTCGACGAGCTCGACGTGACGATCCAGGAGATCCGCACGGCGATCTTCGCCCTTCAGCAGGGTCCCGCCGAGGCGCCGTCCGGGCTGCGCACCCGCATCCTGCGGGAGATCAACACGGCCGCCGTGCCGCTGGGCTTCAAGCCCGCGCACCGGTTCCTCGGACCGGTGGACGCGGTGGTCGGCGAACCCAGCGGGAAGAACCTCATCGCGGCCCTGCGCGAGACGCTGTCCAACGCCTTCCGGCACGCCGAGGCCACCCGGATCGAGGTGGTGGTGGACGCCACCGTCACCCTGCCCGACGGACGCCCCGGGGTCCGGCTCACGGTCGCCGACGACGGCGTCGGCATCCCGGAGGGCGGACGGCGCAGCGGGCTGCGGAACCTGCGGCGGAGGGCCGAGTCCCTGGGCGGCGACAGCTGGTTCGGGCCCGGCATCGGGGAGGACGGCACGGGCGCCAGCGTGGTGTGGCAGGCACCTCACTGACCCCGTCGCTGGTTCGCCGCCGACCCCGGTACCCCGGTCCCCTGGTCCCCTGGTCGCCCCGGAGGCGTCCCTGACCGGCTCCCCGGCTCTCCTACCGGCTCCCCCGGCTCCCAGGCGCCTCGACCGGCCTTCGTACGGGGCCCTGAGCGGCTACGACCGTCCCCTCGTACGGCGCCGACCGGTGTCCGTCAGGTGCCCGGCCCCCGGGTCCGCCCCGGGACGGGCCCTGTCCGGCGGTACCCGCTGATCCGTACGGAGCAGCCCGTCCCCCGTCCGTACGAGCAGTGCGCGCCGGTGACGTCGGATCACGTAACGATCCGTCATATGCCCTTCCTCCGGCGTCGCCGCCCCGTGCTCCTGCCCGCCGCGCTCTGCGTGCTGCTCGGCCTCGCCGCCTCGCACGTCAGCGCGTACGACGATCCCCATCCGCCCGGACTGCCCGTCGGGGAGAGCGCGGGCGCGGAGGTCGAGCGGCTCTACGAGGAGGCCGCCGAGGCGGCCCGCGCCTACGAGGAGGGGCGGCGGGAGGCCGCCGCCCAGCGGGCGCGGGCCGGAGAACTGGAACGGGGGCTGGCCCGGGAGCGGCGGTCGCTGGAGGAGCTGCACACCGATCTGGGCCGGATCGCCCGTGCCCAGTACCGGAGCGGCGGGGAGATCCCGTACACCGCGCGGATGCTGCTCGCGGACCGTCCGCAGGACGTGCTGCGGGGGCGGCGGGCCGTCGAGCAGGCGGAGCTGGCGGTCCGGGCCAGGATCGAGGAGAGCCGGAGGGCCGAGCGGCGGCTGGCGGGCGACGAGGCGGCGGCCTCGCGGGAGTGGCGGGCGCTGGAGCGCCGCAACGAGCGGCTCGCCGCGTTGAAGCGCGATATCGAGGGGAAGCTGGAGGAGGCGCGGTGGCGGCTGAGCAGCGAGGCCGAGCGGGCGGTGGCGGCCGGGCGCTGCGCGGGGCCCGTCCGGCTGGCGAGCGCCGAACCGCCGCCCCCGGGCGAGTGGGTGGCGCCGCTCGCCGGGTACGCGCTGTCGGCGGGGTTCGGGGGGACGGGGCAGCGCTGGGCTAACCGGCACACCGGGCAGGACTTCGCCGTGGCCGAGGGGACGCCGGTGCGGTCGGTGGGCGAGGGCCGGGTGGAGGGCGTGTCCTGCGGGGGACCGTTCGGGATCGCGGTGGTGGTGGCCCACCCGGACGGCTACTACACGCAGTACGCGCATCTGTCGTCGGCGGCGGTGGAGCGGGGGGAACGGGTGGCGGCCGGTCAGTGGATCGGACTGTCCGGGACGACCGGGAACTCCACGGGGCCGCATCTGCACTTCGAGGCGCGGGTGACGCCGCAGCTGGGCTCCGGCGTCGATCCGGTGCCGTGGCTCGCCCGGCGGGGCGTGGTGCTGTGATCCGGTCCGGGGCGGGGGCCGTCGGGGCGGGGCCCGGCCCGGCACCCGGCCGCCGGGGTCCGTGCGGCGACCGGATCAGCGCGGCTTACCGGGCCTGTGGGTCGACCGGTCCCGTGGGTCGGCTGGGGCGGCTGGGTTGGCTGGGTCTGACGGGGCCAGCAGGTCCGGTGGGTGGCGGGGGATGGTCCGGTCGGGGTGCGGAGGGTGCCGGAGGACTGCCCGGGTCGGGGTCCGGAGGGTGCCGGGGAACGCGCGGGGGAGGTGGGCGGGTGGCCTAGTAGTACTCGGCGAGGACCCGCTCGATGACGACCGCGACGCCGTCGTCGTTGTTGGCGCTGGTCAGCCCGGAGGCGACGGCCAGGACGTCGGGGTGGGCGTTGTCCATGGCGTAGGAGGTGCCCGCCCAGCTCAGCATCTCGATGTCGTTGGGCATGTCCCCGAACGCGATGACCTCGGCGGGGGATATCCCCCGCTCGGTACAGCACAGCTCCAGGGTGCTGGCCTTGGAGACGCCGGGTCCGCTGATCTCCAGCAGGGCGGTGGGGCTGGAACGGGTGACGTTCGCCCACGGTCCGACGGCCGCGCGGGCGAGGGCGAGGAAGGCGTCGGGGGCCAGCTCGCGGTGGTGGGCGAGCAGCTTGAGCAGGGGCTGACCGGCTGCGGCCCCGTCCGTGAGGAGTTCCTCGGCGGGGGCGACGCTCTCCCCGACGTCGAGCTTGAGCGGCGGGTACTCCGGTTCGTGGTGGAGGCCGCCGGTGCGCTCCATGGCGAAGGCCGTGCCCGGAGCCGCCGCCCGCAGGGCCTCCACGACCCGTCGGGCGATGGGCGCGGGCAGCTCGCGGACCTTGAGGAATCGGGGGTTCACCCAGCCGTCGCGCAGATCCACCACGGCGGCTCCGTTGCCGCAGATCGCGATGCCGTGGCCGTGCAGATGGGCGCTCACCACGTCCATCCAGCGGGCCGGGCGGCCGGTCACGAAGAAGACCTCGATCCCGGCCTCCTCGGCGGCGGCGAGGGCGGCGACCGTACGGGGGGACACCGACTTGTCGTCCCGCAGCAGGGTCCCGTCGAGATCCGTGGCGATCAGCCGGGGCGGGAGGGCGGAGGTGGCCGTCGTCCACGGCCGCGGGGATGCAGACGTCACTCCGCCATTCTCGCGCATATGCCAGCACGTGCGTGCGAGGGTTCGCACATCTGAGTGGATTTCCGGGCGGTTCCGTGCGGCGATCGTCGGTCCGCCGTGGCCCAGCCGCTCGGTTCCGCCACGGCGGACCGGGCCGGGCGGGGGCGTTCTCCCAGGTCAGCACCGGTGGGTGTGGTGGAGCAGAGGTGCCCCGGGGCGGTCCGCCGGGACGGCCCCGGGTCGGGCGGTCCGCCGGGGTTGCCCGGGGCGCCCGCGGCCCGGAGGGCACCCGGGTGCGTCCGGGCGGCAGTGCGACCGGTGCCCCGGTCGTGCAGGCGGTCCCGGCCGACCGCCCCGGGGCACCCGCGCGCCCAGGCCGTCCCGCGCCCGGACCGGCTCGGGCTCCCGGGCCGCCCCGGGCGCCCGGATCAGCCCAGCTGTCCGAGTGCCTCCGTGGCGATCCGTTCGAAAACGTCCTGGTCGGCGGCGAAGTCGGAGTCCGGGACGGGCCAGTGGATCACGATCTCGGTGAAGCCCAGCTCCCGGTGGAGCCCGGCGAACTCGACGAAGGCGTCCAGCGACCGCAGGGGGTCGCTCCGGTCCGGGGTGAACCCGGTGAGCAGCACCTTCTCCATGGCGTCGGCGTCCCGTCCGAGGTCCGCGCACGCCTGGCCGAGCCGGTCGGCCTGGTCGCGCAGGGCCCGCCGGGACTGCTGCTACTGCTCGTATGCCCACGCCCGGCCGGTCTGGCGGTACTCCTCGACGGGGATGGGGGCGGTACCCGTCCGCATCCGTGCGGTGTAGAGCAGGCCGTCGAGGTGGTCGATCTCGTGGTGGACCAGCCTGGCGAGCCCGCGTTCGTAGGTGGTGGTCACCAGCTGGCCCTCCAGCGTCGTGGTCTCCACGGTGATCCACAGCGGCCGGGGGACCAGACCGCGGACGTCGAAGAACGACAGGCAGCCCTCGTACTGATCGTCCACGTCGCTGGAGCTGTCGGTGATGCGGGGGTTCAGCAGGACGATCGCAGGGGCGGCGGGGTCGGGAGGCTGGACCACGGCGGCGGCCCGGCCCACCCCGATCTGCGGAGCCGCGATGCCCATGCCCTTGGCGAAGGGGTGGACCTGCCCGATCCGCTCCATCGCGGAGAACAGTTGCTCAATGACCTGCTCGGCTGCCTCCCGCTGGGTCGGCAGGTCGAAGGCGCGGGCAGGTTCGGCGAGCACGGGGGCGCCGTTCTGAACGACCCCGAGGACGCGCATCTGCTCGCTGGGCCGCACCTGGATCACCTGAACTCCCCTTGTTGCAATTGATGTTCGGGCCGCGCCCGGAACCGCCATTCCAGACGGTACCGGGTGTGGAGTGGAGGTGTGGTCGTGCTCCAGGAGAAGACACGCATCCCGCCCGCGTCGTGCTGGACCGGGGCCGTCCGCAGCGGCGCCGCCTCGGCGGTCATGGAGGTCTCGGTGCCCCACACGGCGGGATCGAGGTCGGCAGGAAAGGTGAGTTCGACCGTCAGGTGCTCGGTGGGCAGGCGGACGGCACGCTGGAACCAGCGGCCCCACTTCTCGTCACCCACCGAGTACGCGTACTCGATCCACACCGACTCGCCCGGGTAGAGAGGGAAACGGCCCTGTTCGTTGTTGAACAGCAGCCACACCTCCTTGAAGGCATCGCGGTCGTGCTTGGCCTGCCAGCGCATCGCCTCACCGCGGCAGGTGGCGGCGAGGGCGAGTTCGTCCCAGGCCAGCGGGTGCTCGCGGTAGTGGGCGTTGGACCGTTCCGGCTCGCCCGGATAGCGGTCGACGCTGATGCGGATCAGGTAGCGGGTGATCGGCTCACTGCCGGTGTTCCGCAGCAGTCGGCGCATCGTGAGCCGGTAGAGGCGGCCGTCGTAGTCCAGACGGGCCGCATCGTGTTCGACGACGATCGCCGAGCCGGTCGCGTACGGCTGCTCGGCCCTGCGGGAGGCCGGTATCGCTGCTGGGGCCGAAGGGGCCTTGGCCGTCTCGTAGTCCAGCCAACGATTCCAGATGGCCTTGCCCGCGTTCAGGGCCTGCTCCGCACGGCGGGCGAAGTCCTCCGTCGGCTTGTGACGGCCCGACTCGACATGGCTCACGTACGACGGGTCGAAGCCCATCCTTCTGGCTAACTCCCGCTTGGCCAGACCTCGCACCTCACGCCAGTAGGCGACCTCCGCCGCGAACGCCTCGGCGGCCTGCTCGACCGTCAGAGCGTCGTCCCGCGCGTCCATCAAAGCTCCCGCCCCGGCCGTCGGATGAGATGAATGAACCGTAAGTGATCTCGATTCACCATTCTGTCACGGTCCCGTTCGCCAGTTTCCTTCCTTCACCGGCCCAGGTCGACCCGGGCCCAGACGAGGAGGGTCCCCCGCGATGCGCGTGCTGTATCTGCTCAACGTCTCCAACTCCAGCCAGCTGTCCGCCGACTCCGGCTTTATCTTCGCCGACCTGCTCGCCCCGGCCCTGACCGACGCCGGAGCCGAGGTGACCATGGCGTCCCCGGTCCCCACCGGGGACGCCCGCGTGCACTTCGCGCCCACCATCTCGCCGTCCACCAAGTACCGGGCCCGCTTCGATCCGGGCATGGACGCCCTGGTCACCCTGATCCGCGACCGGCGGCCCGAGGTGGTGGTGGCCAACCAGATCGAGGCCGCCCCCGCGATCCGGGCCGCGCTCCTGGAAGCCGGGGTGGACGCGCCGATCGTCGGCTACTGCCATTACCTGCCGTTCTCCTTCACCAACACCGACACCGGAGCCCTGGAGCTGGACCCCTCGATGAACGACCGGGGTCTGGGCCGCAGCGTGCTGCTGGCCTTCGCCGCCGGCCTCGCGGCCTGCGACCGTGTCCTGGTCCATTCCTCCACCGCCGCTTCCTGGACCGCCGCGGCAGCCGCCCGCACCGGCGTCGACCTCGGCGACATGCTGCACATCGTCCCCGCCCCCAGGGACACACGGCTGGTGCGCGACCCGGCCGACATCACCCCGCCCGAAGGCAGGGCCACCGGCATCTACAACCACCGCCTGTACAGGCACTACGGCACCGCCCGTTTCACCCGGCTCGCCCGCCGTCTCGTCGCCGACGCCCCGGTGCGGCTCACGGTGATGGACCTGCTCGGCACCCGCAGCCCCGAGCGCGTCCGCCTCGACCCCAGCCCCGAACGACACTTGGAGGAGTTGGCGACCACGGACGGCGTCACCATCGCCTCCGACCGCGGCGACCGCATCCGCTACCGCAACCTGCTGGCCGATGTCCACTTCGGCATCGCCCCTTTCCGTCCCGGCTGCCCCTGGTCCATGTCGGTGATCGACTGCCAGGCGATGGGCCTGCCCGTGATCGGCCCCCGCATCGGCTGGCTGACCGAGCACATCGACCACGAGCTGCTGTTCGACACCGATGAGCAGGCCGTCCAGCTTGCCGAGCGCCTCGCCACGGACGCCGAGTTCTACCTGGTGCACGCCAAGCGCGCGTACGCCTCCACCGCGGACCTCACACCCGCCGTGGTGGCCGCCCGCTACCTGGAGGCGATCAAGTGACCGGCTTCGACGCCGTCCAGCTCTCCTACGACGAACCGCTGGCCGGCTCCCTGCACACCCGCCTCGCCCGAGTGCTGGGCGGCACCGTCAAACGCCTTCACGGAGTCCGTGGGATGCGACGCGCCTACCGGCTCACCGCCGAGATGGTCGACTCCGAGACGTTCTTTCTCGCCGACGGCGACTTCGCCATCGACCCCGAGTTCCCCACCGCCACGGTAGAGCCGCTTTCCGACGGGGTGGCGATGCGGGTCTGGCAGGCGGTCAATCCTGTCAACGGCCTGACCTACGGCTACGGCGGGCTCAAGCTGATCCGCCGTTCGGCGCTGAGGGAGATGGGCCAGGCCGTCGACGTGCTGGCCGCGCTACCCGGTCGGGTCGAGTTCTGCCCCCAGTCCGCCGGAATCACCCGGTTCAACCAGACTCCGTTCCACACGTGGAAGGCGGGCTTCCGCGAGTGCGCGATGCTCGCGCGCGGCAGCGAGTACGGCATGACCGACGCCTCCGCCCAGGAACGCATCGCCGCATGGACGACCAGCCGCGACGGCGAGTTCGCCGCCTACGCGGCGGCCGGCGCCCGCGACGGACTCGGCTTCGCCAAGGCCGTAGCCCGCGACCCCCAACGCTTCGAGGCGCTCAACGACCCGCCCTGGCTGCACCAGCACTTCACCACGCTGTACGGCGAGCAGGCGGTCACGGGATGAACACCGCCCCCGAGCCGCTGGTGCTGATCGAGCCGTACGCGCACCGGGTCGGCGGACACCACCAGCGGACTCTGGCGGCGCTCGCCGCCGCGCGACCGGACAGTCTCGTCATCGCCCCGGGCGACCCGAGCGAGGACCTGGGCCCGCTGGTGCGGGCCGGTACCCGGGTCGCCGTCGGTCCTGCCGGGCCCGCGGCGAAGGTTCTTCTGGCCGCCGCGCGGGCGGCAGCACGGGTCTCCGCAGTCGGCCAGCGGGCCTTCGCCTCCCGGTGCTGGCCAGAGGCGGTCCGAAGGTTTCCACACCAGGTCGCCCTCCTCGCCCGGTGCATGACCGAGGCCGCCTGTCTTCGCACCGCGCGCCGTCTCACCCGGCATGCGTCGGCAGTGGTGATCCTCAGTGCGAGCGAGGCACTGCACGGCGCCGCCGCCCTGCTCGGTGGCACCCCGCACCTGCGGTTCATCCACGAGGTGGTCACCACCGAAGACCGTCCCGTCCGGTGGCTGGGTCGGCTCGCCCGCGCGGGCGAGAAGCGGGTGATCGCGCTGTACCCGACCATCACCGTCCGCGACCAGGTCGCACCGGCCTTCCCCCGCCTTCCCGGTGAGGTGCGGACCTTCGCGGTCGACGACGGCCGTCCGCTGACCGATGCCGAGCGCGACGGAGCCCGCGCCGCCTTCGCGATCCCCGCCGACGCGAAGGCGGTGTGCGTGGTCGGCGGCTGGTGGCCGTACAAGGACATCCTCACCATCGACGCCGCCCTCGGCCGCCTCACCACCCCACTGCACGTCCTGGTGTGCGGCACCCCACTGGACGACGCCGTCCTGACACGTTGGCGCCAGCTCCCCAACGTCCGGCTCCACACCGTGGCCGGTCCGGTCGACGACCAGGTCCTGCGGCTCGTCTACGCCGCCGCCGACGCGGCCCTCGTCGCCCGCAAGCCCGGCGTGGGCAAGGAATCAGGACTGGTCATGGACGCCGTACGTCTCGCCGTCCCGCTGATCGTCTCCGCACACGACCCCGAGCTGACCGCCCGGCTCACCGGGGAGCCGTGGGCCCGGCTCTTCCCTCCGGGCGATCCGAACACCCTCGCCAAGACGCTGGACCAGCTCGCGACCGACGCGCCCACCCGCCCGGAACCTTCGGCGCGCGGAGTCCTGGCCATGCACTCGGCGGCCGAGCAGGCCGCCTTTCTGACCCACACCTACACCCGTCTGGCCAAGGAGCGCCGATGAAGACGCCCGTCCCTCCCGCCCTGGTAGCGGTGGTCGGCCCGGTCGAACCGGCCCTGCTGGCCGCCTGGACCGCCCACTACCGCCGACTCGGCGTCGAGCGGTTCCACCTTGCCTTCCACTTCCCCGACCACGTCCACGACGCCTGGCAGAACCAGCTTCTCGCGGTCAGTCGCGACCTCGGCATCGTCCCCGTCCGGATCAGCACCGGGCCGTGGCACGAGCACACCAACACCCAGCTCCGTGACTCGTTGCGCGAGCGGGCGGGGACCGGCTGGCACCTGATCGCCGACTCCGACGAGTTCCAGGCCCACCCCGCCCCGCTCACCGAGATGATCGCCGAGGCCGAGGCCGCCAAGCAGAAGGTGATCGGCGGGCTGATGCTCGACCGAGCCACGAACGACGGCCGCTTGGCCTTGTGGCGCCCGGAAACCGGACTGGACCGCGCCTTCCCGCTCGGCGGGCACCTCACCCACCGACTCCTCAAGGGCGACCCCCGCAAGATCGTCCTCGCCCACTCCTCGGTGACTGTGACGTCCGGAAACCACCGGGCTCCGGGCCACAAGCCCGCCCTGGACAGGCTCGCGTGCGTGCACCACTTCAAGTGGCGCTCGGGCGTCCTGGACGACCTGCGCCGACGGGTCGACCGGTTTACCTCCAGGGAGTGGGCCGAGCACACCCCGGCCGTCCGTAGCGAGGCGTCCCGCTTGTTGCAGCACATCGACCGTCACCACGGTCGCATCGACGTCGCCGATCCCCGTCTGGCCTTCCGCCACGTCACCCTTGATCGCCTGCCGGACGGCTGGGCCGCCGAAGCCGCCAAGATCGCCACCACCTGGCGCCCGCACACGCCTCAGAGCCAGTCCGGCTCCACGATCTCCTCGCCCTCGCCATGAGGTGTCTCGAAGCGGGCGAAGAAGTCCTCCAGGGCCTCCGGCGTCACGACGAGCGCGTTGGCGTCCTCCCGGTCGTTGCGCTCCGCCAGTCTGCGTAGCAGCTCGTCCCGTTCCACCGGGAAGTACAGCAGCCGCCACCGCGCGCCGGCTGACTCCACCAGCTCCTTCATCGCGTCGCGGTCCTTACGCGGCCACAGCCCGTGGTCCCAGACCACGTCCCGGCCCTCGGCGACCAGCTCGGCAAGCCGCTCGTGCAGCTCGGCAACGACCGGGGCCTCCTTCTCGAAGTAGGTGTTCTCCGGGTAGGCCACGCCGTACCGACCGTGCCGCTCGAAAACCACCTCGTCCACCGACAGCCGCACAGCGCCCTCGGGCTCCAGCTTCCGCTGGGCGTAGGTGGTCTTCCCCGAACCGGTGAGCCCCACCAACAAGAACACCACCGGAGTGCGCTCGGCCACCGCCAACTCCCCTCAACACCAACAGCGTTCCTTGGCCAGTCTGCCACCGCCGACCAGCTCAAGGCCCCATTCCTCAGCACCACCACCCCGAAGGAGCCGCCGTGTCCGTCTCCGCACTCGCCCGCATGCTGCGGGCCTACGTCCGCTACGCCCCCGGCGCCGTGGGCAAGGCCCGGCTCGTCGGCAGCTTCCTGGACGAACACCTGCGCACCCGCCCCGTCCGCACCACCGTCCGGCTGCGGTCCGGCGACAGGGTCGGTGTCATCACCAGCGACGTCATACAGCGCTACCAGTACCTGTTCGGCGAGTGGGAGCCGAACCTGAGCGCCTTCCTGCGCGACCGGCTCCGCCCCGGGGACACCTTCATCGACGTCGGAGCCCACCGCGGCGCCTTCAGCCTCTTGGCCTCTCACGCCGTCGGCTCCCACGGCCGAGTCGTCGCGATCGAGCCCTCCCCGCAGTTTCACGACGACCTGACTACCGCCACCACCGCCAACCACCGCACCAACATCCGAGCCGTCCGCTCCGCCGCCTCCGACACCCACGGCATCCTGACCCTGTACCTGGAGGACCCCGCCAACCTCGGTCACACCACCGCCGTTCGGCCCTGCCACTTCCACACTGCCTTCGACGTGCCGACCGCACCCCTGACCGACCTGATCAGCGGAGCAGAGCTCGCCACCACCCGGATCATCAAGATCGACGTCGAAGGTGCCGAGGCAGCAGCCATCCGAGGGCTGTTGCCCGCGCTCTCACAGCTGCGCGATGACGCGGAACTCGTCATGGAAGTCACCCCCAGGCTGCTGACCAAGCAGGGTGAGAGCGCCGCCGACATCATCGACACCCTGCGTGGGCACGGCTTCCACGCGTACACGCTCACCAACGACTACGACCCGGCCAGCTATCCCCGGGCCATGCACCGACCGCAGCCGCCCATTCGATGCGTCACGGTCCCCGAGGAAATGACCGACCTGGTGTTTTCGCGCACCGATGCGCACCATCTCGCATCTGGGCGCTGAACAGCTCCCGCACGCGTCGAAGAAGGTCGTTGACGCCAGACGCCCGCAAGTCCCCGAAGCCTTCGAGCGCATTTACGAGGAGTGGACACGGTGATCAGCAACAGCGTGATGAACAGTCGCAATGCGGTCTGCGTGATCGTCCACGACAAGGACACCGAAACGGTCGCATCCCTGCTCTACGGGGCCCGCAGTTGGTCCCCGCAACCGGTCTGGACCCTCCCGGCGGCAAGGCCGAACCCGGCGAACCCCTCGACGAAGCCGCCGCCCGCGAACTCAAGGAGGAGACCGGCCTGCTCGTCGACCCGGCTGACCTCTCACTCGTCCATGTCGTTCACGTCGAACAGGGCTGGGACCGGGCTGGGCAGTTCGTGCTCTTCGCCTTCGCCACCGACACATGGACCGGCGAACTGACCAACACCGAACCGGACAAACACCTGGCGGTCCGGTGGGTCGCGGCCGAGCGCCTCCCCGAGCCCGCGTTCCTGACCGCCGTGCAAGCCCTTGCTGCGTACAGGGCCGGCGGCCCGTCCTTTTCCCGCTACGGATGGCCGACCGCCACCGCAAAGCGAGCGGGCTCCCTGGGCGGTCTGCCCGACACATGGCACCGTGCCTGATCAGTAGGGACTCGCCTACGTCGAGCCACGACCAGGGCCGCGCTCGACGTAGGCTCACCAGCATGAGCCTGCGCCTGAGCACCGTGATCCTTTCTGTCGACCGCTGGCACGAGGCAGGCCGCGCGAAGTGGCAGCGCGCCGAGGAGCTCGGCTTCCACACCGCGTACACGTACGACCACCTCTCTTGGCGGACCTTCCGCGACGGCCCCTGGTTCGGCGCCTTGCCCACACTCACCGCCGCCGCCACGGCGACAGACCGCCTGCGCCTGGGCACCCTCGTCACGTCGCCTAATTTCAGGCACCCAGTGACGCTCGCCAAGGAACTGATGTCGCTGGACGATGTCTCGGGCGGTCGGGTCACCCTCGGCATCGGCGCGGGAGGAAGCGGCTTCGACGCCACCGCGCTCGGCCAGGAGGCGTGGACGCCCCGGGAGCGGGCGGACCGGTTCGGGGAGTTCCTGCCGCTGCTGGACCGGCTGCTCACCGAGCGGGAGGTGGACGTCGAGGGTACTTTCTACTCGGCATCGGAGTACCGCAATGTCCCCGGCTGCGTACAGCGGCCCCGGCTGCCGTTCGCGGTGGCTGCGACCGGTCCGCGCGGGATGCGGCTGGCCGCACGGTACGGGCAGGCGTGGGTGACGACCGGCGATCCGAAGCTGTACGACGAGGGCACCCCCGAACAGTCGGTGGAGGCGCTGCGCGGCCAGGTCGAGAAGCTCGGCGAGGCTTGCGCCGAGCTCGGCCGGGACGCAGCCGAGCTCGACAAGATCCTGCTGCACGGCTTCACCCCGGACCGGAACCGCCCTCTGGAGTCGGTCGACGCCTTCGTCGACTTCGCCGGGCGCCACCGCGACCTCGGATTCACCGAGATCGTGATCCACTGGCCGATCCCCGACTCGGATTTCGCCACGAACGATGCTGTCTTCGAAAAAATCTCCACGGAGGCAGTTAGACAGCTGGGATGACGTACTTCTTTAAGCGATTCACCAGCTCTTCTGGGTACAGATGTGACGGATCACGTCAACACCTCAGCGATTATCCCGAAGGATGCGCGCCTTGGCTTCGGAAAATTCCTGATCGGTCAAGTGGCCGGCGACGTGAAGTGATGCCAGCTTGGTGAGTTCATCAGAGATGCCACCTGCGACTTCGCTAGCTGTCGATTGTCCATCAACCTGAACCTGTGGCTGCGCTCTACGGAAGCGCTGAAGGAACTTATTCACTGTTTCTTTGATGCGGTCATCTGCTCCGGTTGTCTGCACGAGAAACTGAACCGTAGCGACAGTTAGACCCGCAGCGCCCAATGCATCGCGTGTCTGCTGTGGCGGCCGGTAGTCAACCTCACATTGCCCCTCTTCTCTAAGCATCTGCGCGAGAACTCCGGCAAGAGTCGGCGGCCCCTGATACGTGATCCGCGTAGTTCGCGATGCGTTTCTGTCGTTCATGGCTAAATCCTCCTCAGGTTGCCTTCAATTAGTCAAGAGTCCACTCGAAACCCCGCGAACCTCGATGTGCCCCGACTGAGGTTCAAGTCGACTGTCGCCAGAGGGTGTAGCGATGTCAGTGGCCCCCCCCGTAACGTGGCCCTAGGCAACGTCGAGAGGCTACGAACATGCAGGCGAGCTCCTATCGCAGTCAGCTGGAGCGCAAGAACAAGGCCCGTGCTGACGCGGACAAGAAGGTCGGCGAGTACCGCCGCAAAGAGGCCGACAAGCGTGCCGCTGCCACGAAGTCGCGGGCTGCAGCAGCGAAAACTAGGAGTGCCAGCACGGCAAAGAGGAAGCTCCGTGAAGCCAGCAGACACGAGAGCCAGGCTAACGCCGCTGCCGACGAGGCTGCTTCATGGAGCACCAGATCGGCAAAGCTCGGCAAGGAGGTAGCTGCCCTGCAGGCGAGGCTGGCGAAGGCGGAGGAAGCGGAGAGGGAAGCAGCTGCGCACCGCTCAGCGGCCGCGCACAGAGCGATTGACAGTCGCCTGGGTGCGACGGAGCAACAGGTGGAAACCGTGCTCAAGGAGCTGAGGGCACCGAAGCCGGAGAAACTGCGGGTATTGATGTTGGGTGCCTCGCCAGCGGGGGACCTCCGCGTAAACCGTGAACAGGCAGAGATCCGGAGCGGTGTGGAGAGAGCGCTGCACCGCGACCTCGTAGAGCTGGACGTGCACCCGGCCGCAACGACGGAGCATCTCCTTGATGGGCTGACCAAGTTCCGACCCCACGTGGTGCACTTCTCGGGGCACAGTGAAGCGGACCTGCTCGTGTTCGAGGAGGATCGCGACGAACTGCACGGAGGGGCAGAGGTGTCCGCCGAAGCCTTCGCCAAGGCCATCGCGGCTCCCGATGAACCGCCCGTGCTTGTCGTTCTGAACTCGTGTCACTCCGCTTCCCACCTCAAGCGTCTGACCGAGTTGGTGCCTTTCGCGATCGGGATGGCAGACGCGATCCCCGACAAGGAGGCGCTCAAGTACGCCGCTCGCTTCTACGCCACCGTTGCCAACGGCCAGTCGATCCAAGCCGCCCACGAATTTGGACGAGTAGCCATCGCGGTCGCCGGCCTGCCAAGCAGCGATCTGCCGACTTTGGAAAGCGCTCCTGGGTTCGACCCAAGAGCTGCGTTCCTTGTCAAGCCACCTCAGTAGCTACAGAACCGTCCCTTGCCTACCGAAAGACGGCATTGCCGCAGGTCAGCTCGCGATAGGTGAAAAAGGCTTGACTGAGGTGACGAGGGTGCCCAGGCGCATCCGTTCGGTGACGGTCGCGGCGGCCGTCAGCGTGGGCACGGTGCCGAACCAGGGGCCGTTCCGGAAGGTCCGCCACGACAGGTGGTCGTAGGTGTACGCGGTGTGGAAGCCGAGTTCCTCGGCCCGCTGCCAGGTCTTCTGCCCTTCGGCCCACCGGTGGATGGGGAGGATCACGGTGCTCAAGCGCATGGGGCCGACCCTACGCGTGCCTCGCCGCCCGCTGACCCGCATCGGGCGGACGAGGTCAGGTGAGGGGGGTGACCGGTTCCTGACGTTCAGCCCTCCATGAAGGACGTGTTCCGGTCGTGGCGCGACGGTTTTCCGCCGTTCTGGTGGGCGGCCGGGTGGCGTCGTCCGACCTCCGTCCGCCATGGGGGCCCTGCCCACCAGCGGTTTCACTCCACTGTGCTGACTACCCGTCAAGCGAATACATCGCGCCACGCGGCGATCCGGGCTATGGCCCCGGACGGCCTTCCGTGCAGCAGCATGGCTCCGGGACCGGCCCGGGCGGTCACGGCTCGTCCGGTCCCGTTCCGACCGACACGGCCACAGGGCCCGTCCACAGGACGGGAGACGGGGAGAGACGATGCACCGACGCACGGCCACGGGAGCCATCGCACTGGGTTCGGCGCTGCTGAGCCTGGGCGCGGTGGTGCCCGCGCAGGCGGCCCACGGGACGACCGGCGGCAGCACCACCGAGCGGACCGCCGCGACCGGGACGCCCGCCGAACGGGCGGCGGGCGCGCCCACCGCCACCACTCCGGACACCGAGGCCCTGCGCGCGGTGCTCCGCAAGGCGCTGACCCAGGGCGCGCCCGGCGCGATGGCGCGGATCGACGACGGCGGCGCCACCCACCGGATCGCCGAGGGCCTCGCCGACCGGGACACGCTGCGCCCGCTCAGCACCGCCGACCGGTTCCGGGTCGGCAGCGTCTCCAAGACCTTCACCACCGTGGTGGTGCTGCAACTGGTGGCCGAGGGCGCGCTCGAACTCGACACCCCGGTCAACCACTACCTCCCCGAGCTCCTGCCCGACGACCGCATCACGGTGCGCCACCTCCTCAACCACCGCAGCGGACTGTGGGACTACACCAACGACCTGTTCCAGCGGACGGTCCCCGGCTTCGAGGCGGTCCGCGAGCGGGTCTTCACCCCCCGGGAACTGGTCGGTCTGTCCCTGACCCGGACCCCGTCCCCGGCGCCGGGCACCGCGTACTCGTACTCGAACACCAACTTCGTGGTCGCCGGGATGCTCATCGAGGAGGTCACCGGCGCTTCGGTCGGCCGGGCGTACCGGTCCCGGATCATCGAGCCGCTCGACCTGGAGAACACCACCTACGTGCACCCCGAGACGGGCATCCCCGGACGGCACGCGCGCGGGTACCTCACCCCGGACGAGGCGGGCGCCCCGCTGGTGGACTCGACCCGGCAGACCGCCTCCTGGGCGCAGGCCGCGGGCGCGGTGATCTCCAACACCGGTGACCTCAACCGCTTCTTCAAGGCGCTGCTCGGCGGACGGCTGCTGCCCGAGGCCCAGCTGACGGAGATGCTGCGGTGGTCGCCCACCAACGCGGCGGGCACCCAGTTCTACGGGCTCGGGCTGCGCCGCCGTGACCTGTCGTGCGGGGTCTCGGTGTACGGGCACACCGGCACCGTGCAGGGCTACTACACGTACGCGTTCACCTCCCGGGACGGCAAGCGCAGCGTCAGCGCCCTGGCCAACACGTCCAACAACGGGACCGTGCTGACGACGATGGCCGGGGTCCTGGACGCGACCTTCTGCGGCACCGGTACGGGCACGGGCGCCGCCGGGGCCAAGGCGAACGGGGCGGACGGGGCGCGGGGCGCCGCCCCGGCGCCGTCCGCGCGGACCGGTTCCGAGGCCGTGTACGAGGACATCGCCCCCGGGGTCGCCCGGCGCTGAGCGGCCCACGGGCAACGGTGATCGGTGAATGGTGAGGGGTCCGGCCGTCGGTCGGGCCCTTCGCCGTTCGCCCCTGTCGGGTCGTCCGCGTCTTTGCCCCAGCAGGGGTGGCGCGGGACCCTCAGCGCGGATCGGGGAAGCACAGATAGTCCGGGGGTACGGACCGCGTCAGCCACACCCCGTTGCCGCTGACGCGGAACTCGTGACCGTCCCGGTGCAGCTCGCCCGCCCGGACGCCGAGCACCACGGGGCGTCCGCGTCGCGCCCCCACCCTGGTCGCCGTCTCGCGGTCGGGGGACAGGTGCACGTCGTGCCGGGCCATCGGCCGGAGCCCCTCCGCGCGGATCGCCGGAAGGTGGGCGGCGACCGTACCGTGGTAGAGGTGCGCGGGCGGGGGCGCGGGGGTGAGACCCAGGTCCACTTCGACCGTGTGGCCCTGCTGGGCCCGGATGCGGTCGCCCTCGACCGAGAACCTCCGTTTGTCGTTGACGGCGACGACGTGGTCGAGTTCGGCGCGGGTGATCGGGAAGCGGTTGGCCGCCGCCGCGGTGAGCAGTTCGTCGATCCCCGTCCAGCCGCCCGGGTCGAGGGTCAGTCCGATGCGCTCGGGCCGGTGGCGCAGATGCTTCGACAGGTACTTCGACACCTTCACGGTGCGTCTCGCGTCCATCGCCTCAGCGTGCCCGGCGCCGGTACATCCCCGCACATGATTTTGGGTTCAGAGGTTTGATCCACAGTCAAGTTGCGTTATCCACAGGTAGTTGGGCTGTTCTGTGGATAACTACTCTTTCTTTCATGGCCATTTGGGTGATTTGCTTTATTTTTTGGTGTTTTGGGGTTTTGGTTTCAATGTCCTTTTGTGGGGGTGGAGTTCGCGGTGGGGAAGGGTGCGCTCGCGGGCGGGACTGTGGAAGGGGAGGGGAGGCTGGAGATTAGTGACGGAGTGTCAAATGGTTTGGAGGGTACGGTGATGGACGGGTTCGCTGGAGCAACCGCATGGTGGGGTGTGTGTGTTAGTCGGTCAGATGCTCCAGCCTTTCCGGGCCAGGGTGCGTAGGACGCCCGGAGCGAACCTGGACAACAGGCGTACCGCGTGGGCCTCGGGAGCCACTTGGACCACCGCGCGGTCCTGGACCACCGCCCGCAGCACCGTGGCGGCCACCTTCTCGGGCGGGTAGTCGCGCAGCCGGTACAGCCGGGTCGCCTTCCGGCGGAGCTTTTCCTCCTCCTCCGGCGTGGTTCCGGCGAACCGGGTCGTCCCGGTGATGCCGGTGCGGACGATCCCCGGACAGACCGCCGTGACCCCGACGCCCCGCCCCGCCAGTTCCGCGCGGAGGCTCCCGCTGAGCGCCAGCACCGCGGCCTTGGTCGTGCCGTACGCGGGCAGGGAGCGGGACGGCAGATAGGCGGCGGCCGAGGCGATGTTGACGATGTGGCCGCCCTGGCCGCGCTCGGCCATCCGCGCGCCGAAGAGACGGCAGCCGTGGATCACGCCCCACAGGTTGACGTCCAGCACGCGCCGCCACTCCTCGGGGGTCGTGTCCAGGAAGGCCCCGGACAGACCGACCCCCGCGTTGTTCACCAGGACGTCCACCACGCCGTGTTCGGCGGTGACCTTCTCGGCGAGCCGCTCCATGGCGTGTTCGTCGGTGACGTCGACGGTCTCGCTCCAGGCTCCACGGGCCCCCGCCGCCAGTGCCTCCCCGGCGGTGCGGGCGGCCGTCTCCCCGTCCCGGTCGACGACCACCACCCGCGCGCCCGCGCCTGCGAACGCGAGGGCGGTGGACCGTCCGATGCCGCTGCCCGCCCCCGTGACCAACACCAGCCGCCCGGCGAACCGTTCGCCGTACCGCGCGGCCGTCCCCGCGGCCCGCGCGGACGGCCGGGGTCCCCACGCGGATGGCTGCGGGGCCCCCGTGGACGGTGTGCGGGGGCGGGCGGTGGCTTCTCCGGCCGCGCTCCCCATGGTGCCTCCGGCGGTTCCTTCGGCCGCGCCCGAGCTTTCGCCCGTGTCCTCGGCGGCGCCCTCAACAGTGCCTCCGACCGTGCTTTCCGACGTGTTCCCGGGCGGGTTCCCCGCCGTGTTTCCGGTCGGGTCCTCGGTACGGGCCATGGTGGGGGTCTCCTCCGGGTGCGCGTGTCCGTGGTCGTTCGCGAAGTCCGCGATCCAGGTCGACAGGGGGTCGGGGTGGGTCCGGGGGATCCAGTGCCCGGCGTCGATCACCCGGCGGGTCAGCCCGGGTGCCCACCGCTCCAGGTCGTCGTAGAGCGCGGGGTGGAGGAACCCGTCCCGTAGCGGTACGACGAGCTGGACGGGGACGTGCGCGTACGCGTCGGGGCGGGGGGAGCGGACCCGGGCGCGGACGTTGTCCCGGTACAGCCACGCGCCCCGCGCGCCGTCCGAGGGCGCCGAACGGGCCGGGTGGGCACCGGGCGGCACCCGCTCGGCCCGCGCGAGGTACCGGGGCCACCAGCGGCCGACCGGGCCGAGCCACACCCGTTCCGCGAGGCCCGGCACCTGGAGCGCCGCCACGTACCAGGACCGGACCGACTGCCGGAGCAGTTGCGCCGTCCCCCGTGGGGTCGGGCGGCTCCTGCGGCGCGCGGCCCAGTGCCCGAAGTGGTCGAGGGACGGACCCGACACCGAGGTGAAGGAGGCGATCCGGCCCCGGGTCCGGGCCACCGTCACGAACTCCCAGGACTGCACGGACCCCCAGTCGTGCCCCACCAGGTGCACCGGCCGGTCCGGGCTGACCGCGTCCACGACGGCGAGGAAGTCGTCCGTCAGCCTCTCCAGCGTGAAGCCGCCGTCCAGCGGGTGAGGGGCCGTGGAACCGCCGTGCCCGCGCACGTCGTAGCGCACCACGTGGAAGCCGTGGCGGTCGGCGAGCCGTTCGGCGACCTCCGCCCACACCTCCTTCGAGTCGGGGTAGCCGTGCACGAGCACCACCGTGGGCCGCCGGGGGTCACCCGACCCGCTCACGCACAACTCCACCCCGTCCGCCGTTCGTACCCGGCGTTCGCGGGTCTCTTCCGGATCCATCCGTCCGTCCACCGTCCCCCGCTGTCCTTCGTGCTCGTACCCGGCCCGTACCCGCGCCGGTACCGGGCCCGTACCCGCGCCGGTACCCGTGCCCGTGCTCGAGCGCGCGTCCCGGTCCGGAGGCCCGGAGCCCGTGAGGCGTCGCCCGTCGGCTCACCGTCCGTCACCGAACGGCCCGTTCCGTGTTCGGAACGTGACGCTCTCGACTGTCGCCCGACCCGGCCGACCGCGTCAAGGCCACCCCGTCCGCCTGTGGATAACCCGCCCGCCCCGCGCCCTCCACTCCGTGCCCGGAGCCCCGGTGTCCGGCCCCGGCGTCCGCCGCGACCGCCCGCCGTGCCGCCCGCCGCGCCGCCCGCCGTCCGGCGGGGCGGCATGGCACCTGAGGACGACCCCTACGGGGCCGTAATACTGAGGTCTGAGGCCAGGGCGGCACCTTGGGCTGACGACCGGTGTGGTCCGCGCCACTACCGTCGAAGCGTGACTGTGATCGTGACCGAAAGCCTGAGCAAGCGGTTCCCGCGGGTGACCGCGCTCGACCGGCTCTCCATGGACATCGGACCCGGGGTGACCGGGCTCGTCGGTGCCAACGGGGCCGGCAAGTCCACGCTCATCAAAATCCTGCTGGGTCTGGCCCCCGCCACCGAGGGCCGCGCCACCGTGCTCGGGCTCGACGTCGCCACCGAGGGCGCCGCCATCCGCGAGCGGGTCGGGTACATGCCGGAGCACGACTGCCTCCCGCCCGACGTCTCGGCCACCGAGTTCGTCGTCCACATGGCCCGGATGTCCGGTCTGCCGCCCACCGCCGCGCGCGAACGGACCGCCGACACCCTGCGCCACGTCGGCCTCTATGAGGAGCGCTACCGGCCCATCGGCGGGTACTCCACCGGCATGAAGCAGCGGGTCAAGCTGGCCCAGGCCCTGGTGCACGACCCCCGGCTGGTCTTCCTCGACGAGCCCACCAACGGCCTCGACCCGGTCGGCCGGGACGAGATGCTCGGTCTGATCCGTCGCATCCACACCGACTTCGGCATCTCGGTGCTGGTGACCTCCCACCTCCTCGGCGAACTGGAGCGCACCTGCGACCACGTCGTCGTCGTGGACGGCGGCAAGCTGCTGCGCTCCAGCTCCACCACCGACTTCACCCAGCGCACCGCCACCCTCGCCGTCGAGGTCACCGACAGCGACGAGCACCCCGACGGCACCCGGGCGCTGCGCGAGGCGCTCGCCGCCCGAGGCGTCACCACCGACGCCGGTGACGGACTGCCCGGCGCGGGTCACATCGTGCTGCTCACCGCCGACGGCGAGGAGACCTACGACCTGGTCCGCGACACCGTCGCCGACCTCGGCCTCGGCCTGGTCCGCATGGAACAGCGCAGGCACCACATCGCCGAGGTCTTCCGCGACGACCCCGGCACCGAAAGCGCCGCGCCGGGCACCCCCGCCGGTCCCCAGCGGAAGGAGACGGTCCGCCATGGCGACTGAGCAGTCCACGGCCGGTGCCCAGACCCAGATCCACAACATCGGCTACCGGAACTACGACGGCCCCCGGCTCGGCCGGGCCTACGCCCGCCGCTCGCTGTTCTCCCAGACGCTGCGCGGCTCCTACGGACTGGGCAGGTCCGCCAAGTCCAAGGTGCTGCCGATGCTGCTGTTCGGCGTGATGTGCGCCCCGGCGCTGATCATGGTCGCGGTCGCGGTGGCGACCAAGGCGAAGGAACTGCCCCTGGAGTACACCCGGTACGCGGTCGTCCTCCAGGCCGTCATCTCGCTGTACCTCGCCTCGCAGGCGCCGCAGGCCGTCTCCCGGGACCTCCGCTTCAAGACGGTGCCGCTGTACTTCTCGCGGCCCATCAAGCACACGGACTACGTCCTCGCCAAGTTCGCGGCGATGGCGTCCGCCCTGTTCATCCTCACCGGCGCCCCGCTGCTGATCCTCTACATCGGCGCGCTGCTGGCCAAACTCGACTTCGCCGACCAGACCGAAGGGTTCCTCCAGGGCATGGTCTCCGTCGCCGTCCTCTCGCTGCTCTTCGCCGGCATCGGTCTGGTGATCTCCGCCGTCACGCCCCGCCGGGGCTTCGGCATCGCCGCCGTGATCGCCGTGCTCACCATCTCTTTCGGGGCCGTCTCCACGGTCCAGGCCATCGCCTACGAGCAGGACAGCGCCGGGTCCGTCAGCTGGCTCGGACTGCTCTCCCCGGCCACCCTCCTGGACGGGTTCAACACCGCGTTCCTCGGCGCCACCTCCGCCTTCCCCGGCGGCGAGGGCCCGGGAGCCGGTCAAGGAGTCGTCTACCTGCTCGTCATCCTGGCCGTCATCGCGGGCAGCTACGCCCTGATGGCCCGTCGCTACCGGAAGGCCGGGCTGTGACCACCATCGAGATCGACCACGCCTCCCGCTGGTTCGGCAACGTGGTCGCCGTCAACGACATCACCATGACCATCGGGCCGGGGGTGACCGGGCTCCTCGGGCCCAACGGCGCCGGGAAGTCCACCCTCATCAACATGATGGGCGGCTTCCTCGCCCCCTCCAACGGCACCGTCACCCTCGACGGCCGCACCATCTGGCGCGACGAGGGCATCTACCGCCACCTCGGCATCGTCCCCGAGCGCGAGGCGATGTACGACTTCCTCACCGGCCGCGAGTTCGTCGTCGCCAACGCCGAACTGCACGGCCTCGGTGACGAGGAGGCCCGGGAAGCCCTCGCCACCGTGGCGATGGAGTACGCGCAGGACCGCAAGATCTCCACCTACAGCAAGGGCATGCGCCAGCGGGTGAAGATGGCGTCCGCGCTGGTCCACCAGCCGTCGGTGCTCCTCCTCGACGAGCCCTTCAACGGCATGGACCCGCGCCAGCGCATGCACCTCATGGAACTGCTGCGCCGGATGGGCGACGAGGGCCGCACCGTGCTGTTCTCCTCGCACATCCTGGAAGAGGTCGAACAGCTCGCCTCCCACATCGAGGTCATCGTCGCCGGACGGCACGCGGCGAGCGGCGACTTCCGCCGCATCCGCCGGCTGATGACCGACCGCCCGCACCTGTACACCGTCCGCTCCAGCGACGACCGGGCGCTCGCCGCCGCGCTGATCGCCGACGCCTCCACCGCCGGGATCGAGATCGACCTCACGGAGGGCGTGCTGCGCGTCCAGGCGGTCGACTTCGGCCGCTTCACGGCCCTGCTGCCCCGGGTCGCCCGCGCGCACGGCATCCGGCTGCTCACGGTCTCCCCGTCCGACGAATCCCTTGAGTCCGTGTTCTCTTACCTGGTCGCGGCGTAGGAGGCCCACGATGTACGACCCCACTGTCGCCCGGCTCACCTACCGGGCCCTGCTCGGCCGTCGCCGCGCCCTCATCCTCTTCGCGCTGCCCGCGCTGCTGATCGCGCTGGCCGTGGCCGTGCGCGGGTTCACCGGGGCGGACGACCAGGTCGCCGCCGACGTGCTCGGCGGCTTCGCCCTCGCCACCATGGTCCCGATCATCGGGGTGATCGCCGGAACGGGGGCCATCGCGCCCGAGATCGACGACGGCTCCGTGGTCTACCTGCTGGCCAAGCCGATCAAGCGGCCCTCGATCATCTTCACCAAGCTGATCGTCGCCATCGCGGTGACCATGGCGTTCTCCGCGCTGCCCACCCTCGTCGCGGGCTACATCCTCAACGGCAACGGGCAGCAGATCGCCGTCTCGTACACCGTGGCCGCGCTCGTCGGCTCCATCGCCTACGCCGCCCTGTTCCTGCTGCTCGGCACGGTCACCCGGCACGCCGTGGTCTTCGGTCTGGTGTACGCGCTGGTCTGGGAGGCCGTCTTCGGCACCCTGGTGGTCGGCGCCCGGACCCTGAGCGTCCAGCAGTGGTCGCTCGCCGTGGCGCACGAGGTGGCGGGCAACGACCTGGTCACCTCGGACGTCAGCCTCACCTCCGGGGTGGTGCTGCTCAGCGCGGTGACGGTCCTCGCGACCTGGTACGCGGGCCGGAAGCTGCGCACCCTGAAGCTGGCCGGGGAGGAGTGAACCCGGCCTCCGGTACGTCCTCCGGGACGCTCTTGAGCCCCTCTCCGGGTCCCTCTTCCGGAACGCTCTTCGATACCTCTTCCGGTACGTCCTCCGGGACGATCGTCCGGCCGTACTGACGGCGCCTTCACCTCGCCCGGGAACACTGGGGGAGGCCGGGCCGTTGGTACGGCACGCCGAGGAAGGAGCCACGATGGCAGCGGAACCGACGCCGCGGGGCGGTACCCCGGAGGAGCCCGACCGGGGCGCTCGCGCCGACCGGGACTCCCGGGCCCCCGGGGACTCCCCGGACGGCTGGGACGCCGTGGAGCTGGACGAGGCGTTCGTCCGGTCGGCGGAGACGAAGGAGCCGTCCGCGCGGGCCCGGATGCTCGCCGAACGGTGGCGGGGACGGGCCCCGGACCCGCAGCCCTGGCGGTCGGACGAGCCGCCCGCCGGGTGGTTCTGGTCGAAGGCGCGGCGCAGGAAGTGGCGCCGGAAGTGAACGAACGCCGCCGCCCCGGACGCACCGGCGTCCGGGGCGGTACGCGCGCGTGGGCTCCGGGCGCTGGTCCGGTGCCCGGGACGGCCCGTTCCGGGTGCCCCGTCCCGGGTGGCGCGTCCGGGGATTAAATCGATGGCGGTTAACTCCGCTCTGCGGGACAGTGGTTGTGTCCAGCCGGTTCGTCCGGCGTCACCGACCGGGGAGGAGCGAGACGTGTACCTGAGTAGTCCGTCCCGTTCCCCGCAGGGCGGCGGGCGGGGCGCGGCTCCGGAGTAGTCACTCACTCCGTCGAGTCCGCACCGTACGGGGAACCGCCCGGGGCGACCGCTTCGAGCGCGCGAGAGCGCGGGTCGCCCCTCCCGGAGGATTGGCCGAGTGGTAAGGCACCGGCTTGCTAAGCCGTGGTCGGGTTCTGCCCGCGCGCGTTCGATCCGCGCATCCTCCGCGAAAACGCTTGTCGCTGTGACGTTCGGTGGTCGCTTTCGGTACGCCGTCCCCGTGGGGTACGGGGTGCGCACCCGCGCGGTTCCTCGCGCCCCTTCCGGGGCGCCGCCGGGGTGCGCTGACCCGCGCGGGTGCGCGGGGCCCGTTCGCGCAGTTCCCCGCGCCCCTTTCGGGGCTGCTTCTTGGGGTGCGTTGTCTTCTGCGGGACGTGGTGGGTTGTTCGCGCAGTTCCCCGCGCCCCTTTCGGGGCTGCCTCTTTGGGTGCGTTGTCTTCTGCGGGATGTCGTGGGTTGTTCGCGCCGTTCCTCGCGCCCCTTCGGTGCGCCCCGTCAGGGGCGCGGGGAACTGCGCGAGGAACCCATCACCGGCCGGTGGACGGGGAACGAGCGGCGGGAGCGGACCCCAGCGCACCCGCACAGGGAGGCGCACCCCGGCCGGGGCGCACCGAAGGGGCGCGGGGAACAGCGCGGGCGACCCACCACCGGGCCGTGGCCGGGAACGGCGCGGCGGGAGCGGGTGACCCCAGCGCACCCGCACAGGGCAGGGTGGCGCGCGGCCGGGCCGAGACGTACCGAAGGGGCGCGGGGAACGGCGCGGCCCAGCCCGGGGCGCCCGGCGGCCCAGCCCGGGGCGCCCGGAAGGGCGCCGTCGGGGTCAGCGGTGGGCGAGGAGGCGTTCGAGGGTGACCGCGATCCCGTCGTCGTCGTGCGACGCGGTGATCTCGTCGGCTACGGCCCGTACGTCCCGGTGCGCGTTGCCCATGGCGACCCCGTACCCGGCCCAGCCGAACATGGGCAGGTCGTTCGGCATGTCGCCGAAGGCGATGGTCTCCGCGGCCCGTACCCCGAGCCGGCGCGCGGCGAGCGTCAGCCCGGTCGCCTTGGTGAGCCCCGTCGGCAGGAGTTCCACTATCCCGGGCCCCGCCATGACCACCTGGACCAGGCCGCCCACGGCGGCCCGCGCCGCCTCGGCGAGCGCGTCGTCGCCCATCCCGGGCCGCTGGATGTAGATCTTGTTCAGGGGTTCGGCCCAGACCTCGGACCGGTCGGTGAAGGGAATGTACGGAAGGGCGCTGCCCGACTCCGTGACGTACCCGGGCTCGCAGATCACGTTCCCGTCCAGTCCGTCCCGGCTGACGGCCAGCGCCAGGGTGCCCACCGCGTCCTCGATGCGGTCCAAGGCGGCGCGGGCCGTCCGGCGGTCCAGGGTCACCGAGGTCAGCAGCCGTCCGGCGCCCGCGTCGTACAGCTGGGCGCCCTGGGCGCACACCGCGAGGCCCCGGTAGCCGAGGCCGTCGAGGATGTCCCGGGTCCAGGGGACCGCGCGCCCGGTGACCACGATGTGCGCGGCCCCGGCGGCGGTGGCCGCCTTGAGGGCGGCCCGGGTGCGCTCGGAGATGGTGTGGTCGCTCCGCAGAAGCGTTCCGTCGAGGTCGGTGGCGACCAGCCGGTAGGGGAAGCCGTCCGCCGGGACCGGGCCGTCCGCCGCCGGGGCGGGGGCCGCCCGACGGGCCGACGGCAGGGTGACCCGGGGGGACTCCCCGGCGGCCGCCGCCACCGCCTCGGTGGAGGCGGGGCGGGCGGGCTCGGCGGGGGACGGCGCGGGGCTCACGGGCTGATCGACTCCAAACTCGTTCGGGCGCCCGCGCGCGGGCCGTGCGTCACTTCGTCGGTTCGAGGACCTCGCGGCCGCCGAGGTAGGGCCGCAGCACCTTCGGCACCACCACGGAGCCGTCGGCCCGCTGGTGATTCTCCAGGATCGCCACGATCGTGCGCGGGACCGCGCACAGCGTGCCGTTCAGCGTCGCCAGCGGCTGGAGCACCTTCTTGCCGTCGCGGTTGTCCCGCATCCGCACGGACAGCCGCCGGGCCTGGAAGCCGTCGCAGTTGGAGGCGGAGGTCAGCTCGCGGTACTTGCCCTGGGTGGGGATCCACGCCTCGCAGTCGAACTTGCGCGAGGCGGAGGAACCGAGGTCACCGGAGGCCACGTCGATCACCTGGAAGGGCAGTTCGAGGCCGGTGAGCCACTGCTTCTCCCACTCCAGCAGCCGCAGGTGCTCGGCCGCGGCGTCCTCGGGCGCGACGTACGAGAACATCTCGACCTTGTCGAACTGGTGGACGCGGAAGATGCCCCGGGTGTCCTTGCCGTAGGTGCCCGCCTCGCGGCGGAAGCAGGGCGAGAAGCCCGCGTAGCGCAGCGGGAGGCGGTCCGCGTCCAGGATCTCGTCCATGTGGTACGCGGCGAGGGGGACCTCGGAGGTGCCGACCAGGTAGTAGTCGTCCTTCTCCAGGTGGTAGACGTTCTCGGCGGCCTGGCCGAGGAAGCCGGTGCCCTCCATGGCGCGCGGGCGGACCAGCGCGGGGGTGAGCATCGGGATGAACCCGGCCTCGGTGGCCTGGGCGATGGCCGCGTTGACGAGGGCCAGCTCCAGCAGGGCGCCGACCCCGGTGAGGTAGTAGAAGCGCGAGCCGGAGACCTTGGCGCCGCGTTCGACGTCGATGGCGCCGAGCGCCTCGCCCAGCTCCAGGTGGTCCTTGGGCTCGAAGCCCTCGGCCGCGAAGTCGCGGATGGTGCCGTGGGTCTCCAGGACGACGAAGTCCTCCTCGCCGCCCACCGGGACGTCGGGGTGGACCAGGTTGCCGAGCTGGAGGACCAGCCGACGGGTCTCCTCCTCGGCCTCGTCCTGGGCCGCGTTGGCCGCCTTCACGGCGGAGGCCAGCTCACCGGCCTTCTTGAGCAGCTCCTGCTTCTCGTCCCCGGTGGCCCGGGGGATGAGCTTGCCGAGCGACTTCTGCTCGGAGCGCAGCTCGTCGAAGCGCAGCCCTGAGGACCTGCGTCGCTCGTCGGCGGAGAGCACGGCGTCGACGAGGGCGACGTCCTCTCCACGGGCGCGCTGCGAGGCGCGGACACGGTCGGGGTCCTCACGGAGCTGGCGAAGGTCAATCACCCCTCAAGGCTACCGGTGACCGCTTCCGGCCCACGACTTCCTCATCCGCCCTGTGAGCAATATCCCGGTTGGGTGGAAATGGGGTGCGTGGCGGAGGGGCGGGAGCGGGAGAGCGGGCGCCCGGCGGGAAAGTGGCGGAAAGGGGGCGTTTGGCGGGGTGGGAAGTGGGGTGCCGGGTTTTCGGCGGACGCTTTCCGGAGGGTGGGAGGGGCATTTCCGAGTGTCGGTCCGGGGTCACGGGGCGGGGCCCGGGACGTTCCACCCGGCGGGGGCGGACGCGCGGGCGCGGGTGCCGTTCCCGGAGTCCGGGCGTCCATAAAACGCGCCCGCTCGCTCGTTCCGGGGAGGCGTCCGGCGCCCCGTTGACCTCGTTCGCCGTACGGGAAGGGCGAGTTGGCGGTGTGGTGCGGACGGTGTTGTCCACAGGGAGGGGATGCGGGAAAAGTTATCCACAGGCTGTGGGGAAGATCTGTGGATTTCCGCCCGCTCCCTTCCGCTCTCCCGTCGGATGCCGGGGAACCTCGGGGGAAACCGCGCTGCGACACACTTTCGAGTGGAATTCGCTCCCCCGGAAGAGGTGATGAAGGGAAAAGGGTGGACGGACCCCGATGCGGAATGGTGGACGGACCCCCCGGAGTCCTCTTGGGCCACCGGGTGCGCCCTCCCGTGTTGTCGACTTGTCCCCAGGTGCGGGGAGGTGCCTGTGGATAACTTTTGAAGAAGGGAAACCCGCAGGTGACGGACGGGTGGTCGGGACGTACGACTAGCTGATCAGTGGCTAGAAACGTCCGTCGAGACAGCGGGTCAGCCAGTCCGACGCCTGGGAGAACTCCCGGTCCGAGGTACCCGGCCGGATCGGACCCACCTCGCTCGGGGACACTCCCGCCCTGGGGTACGAGCCCAGGAACCGGACCTCCGGACAGACGCGTTTCAGCCCCATCAGGGCCTCCCCCACCCGGCGGTCGGTGACGTGCCCCTCGGCGTCGACCGAGAAGCAGTAGTTGCCGATGCCCTCACCGGTCGGACGGGACTCGATCCGCATCAGGTTGACCCCCCGGATCGCGAACTCCTGGAGCAGGAAGAGCAGGGCTCCCGGGTGGTCGTCGCCCAGCCAGATCACCACGGACGTCTTGTCGGCCCCCGTCGGCGCGGCGGGCCGGGCCGGACGGCCCACCAGGACGAACCGGGTCTCGGCGTTCGCCGCGTCGTGGATGTCCGTGACCAGCGGTTCCAGCCCGTAGGTCGCCGCCGCGAACTCTCCCGCGAAGGCCGCGTCGTACCGGCCCTCCTGGACCAGCCGGGCCCCGTCCGCGTTGGAGGCGGCCGACTCCCACACCGCGTCCGGCAGATGGGCCGCCAGCCAGTTGCGGACCTGCGGCTGGGCGACCGGGTGACCGGTCACCGTCTTGATCCCGGAGAGCTGGGTGCCGGGCCTGACCAGCAGCGCGAACGCGATCGGCAGGACCACCTCGCGGTAGATCATCAGCGGCTCGCCCCGCGACAGCTCGTCCAGGGTCGCCGTCACCCCGCCCTCGACCGAGTTCTCGATCGGGACCAGCGCCCCCGACGCGCTCCCGTTCCGCACCGCGTCCAGCGTGGCGGGTACCGACACCATCGGCACCAGCTCACGGGTGGCGGCTTCCGGAAGCGTACGGAGGGCGGCCTCGGTGAAGGTTCCCTCGGGGCCCAGATAGGTGTAGCGAGTGGCCGACATACGGTCACCCTAATGGGCTCGCGGACGCCGTCCGCGCATTTCCCGGCCGTGCGACGGCGGCCCCGCGCACCGCCCCGCGCTCCCCGCCGGTCACCTCCGTCTCAGCCCTCCAGCAACGCCTGCCCCACGTATCCGCCCCGTTCCGCGCCGCCCGGCACCGCGTACAGCCCGCTCGTCTCGTGCCGGACGAACCGCGACAGCGCGTCCCCCCGGTCGAGCTTGCGCTGGACCGGGACGAAGCCGCGCGCCGGATCGGCCTGCCAGCACACGAACAGCAGCCCCGCGTCCGGGACGCCCTTGGTGTCGTACCCGTCGTGGTACGAGAACGGGCGGCGCAGCATGGTCGCGCCCCCGTTCTGGTCCGGACGGCTGATCCGGGCGTGCGCGTCGAGCGGGATCACCAGGGCCCCGTCCGGGCCCACCTTCTCCAGATCGGGTTCGGTGGCCTCGTCGCCCCCGGTGAGCGGGGAACCGTCGGACTTGTGACGCCCTATGACCGCCTCCTGCTCCTTCAGGGAGAGGTCCTCCCAGGGGTCCAGGAGCATCCGGATCCGCCGGACCACCGCGTACGAGCCGCCCGCCATCCAGGTGGGCGAGCCGTTGCCGGGGACCTCGGCGGTACCGGTGCCGCCGCCGTCCGGACGGTCCGGGACGAAGATCCGCCGCTGGAAGTCCGGGTCCGAGGGGGCCGGATTGCGGGTCCCGTCCACCTGGCCCATCAGATTGCGGGCCGTCATCGGCCGGGCCGTGGCGCCCGGGGAACGGTTGAAGCCGTTCATCTGCCAGCGGACCCGGGCCGCGCCGCCCGCCTGCTTCTGGATCGCCCGCAGCGCGTGGAAGGCGACGAGCCCGTCGTTCGCGCCGATCTGCACCCAGAGGTGGCCGTCGCTCCGGGCCTTGTCCAGCCGGTCCGAGGAGAAGTCCGGCAGCGGGTCCAGGGCCACCGGGCGCTCCCGCTCCAGCCCAGTCCGGGTGAAGAAGCCGTGCCCGAAGCCGAAGGTCACCGTCAGCCCGGAGGGCCCGGCGTCCAGGGCGATCCCGGTGTCCCCGTCGGTCTCCTCGCCCGCCATCAGCCGCTCGGCCGTGGCCGACCAGCGGCGCAGCAGGGCGGTCGCCTCCCTGCGGCCCGCGCCCGGGGCCAGGTCGAAGGCGACCAGATGGCCCCGGGCATGGGACGGGGTGGTGATCCCGGGCTGATGTTTCCCGTGAAACATTGCCGTGTCCGTGCCAACCGAGGAGAGCGGGGTGGCGCCGGGGCTCCCCGGCCCGGCCAGCGCGTAGCCGGAGGCCGCGCCCGCCGCGCCGAGCGCGAGCCCGGTGGCCCCGGCGGTGCCCAGCAGCCGTCGCCGGGTGACCCCGGCGGGGCCGGAGCCGGGGTCACCCGGACCGGCGATGGGGGCCGCCCCGGGGCCCGAGCCCGCCCCGGGGCCCGAGCCTGAGCCGCGGCCACCCGTACCGGCGGTGGGGCCCGGACCGGAGCAGCCGGGACCTGAGCCGGGACCCGGGCCGGGACCCGGGCCGTCGGTCGCCGGAGAGCCGTCGGCCGCCGTCGCGCGGTCGGTCGGCGTCGGGCCTCCCGGAGCGCCGGGCGCGGTGGAGCCGTCCGAGGCCGTCCGGGAGCCGGGCGCGGTCCGGGAGCCGGACGCCTTCTGGGAGCCGGACGCCTTCTGGGAGCCGGGCGGCGTCCGGGGGCCGGACGCCGCCGTGGCGCGGGATTTCTTCGGGGTGGTGCGGTCCGCCATGGTTCAGCCGATCTTCACGTTCTTCTTCACCGTGACCTGGTCGATGTCGGAGGTCCGTACCGTCACCGCGACCTCCCACTCGCCCGCCACGGGGAGCTGTACCCCGCTCGCGCTCCAGTGTCCGGTGGCGACCCGGTCCGGGGCGACGGTCAGCGGGCCGATGTCCTTCTTCTTCTCGGTGAAGGCCACCTGGACCTCGGGCACCTCGAAGCCGCTCCCGTTGGGCCGCTCGACGTAGACGTGCAGCGCGTTGGTGCCGGTCAGCCCGGGGTCCAGCTCGATCAGCGCGACGCCCTTGCCGTTCCGGGCGCCGGTGTCGAACGGCAGTTTCACGGCGAGCGGTCCGGAGCGCGCGGCCCCGGCGCTCGCGGCGGCCCGTTCGGCGGCCTCCTCGGTGCGGGAGGGCTCGGTCGCGGTGAGCGCGGTGGTCACCGCGAGCAGCACCACGGCGACGGCGGTCTCGGCGAGGACCGAGCGGCGCAGCCCCGCGCGGGCGGGGTCGGCGTCGCGGGCCCGCTTGACCCGGGCGGTGGCCACGGCGGCCCGCTGCCGGGCGAGCTGGACGGCCCGCTCGCCGCCGGGGGCTCCGGACGCCCCGGCGTCGGCGGTGCCGGGGACGTCCGGGGCGTCAGCGGTCCCGGTGGTGCCGGTGGTGCCGGTGGTGCCGGAGGGGGCGCCGGACGGGTCGTCCGTCCCGTCCCCGGAGGCGCCCACCGACGCCGGGCCCCCGGCCAGCCGGGCGGTCCAGCGGCGGGAGAACCAGGCGACGGCGAGCACCACCGCGACCAGCGCCACCTTGAGCAGCAGCAGCCGTCCGTACTCGGTGCCGGTGAGCCCCGACCAGCTGCCGACCTGGCGCCAGGACTGGTAGAGCCCGGTCACGGCGAGGACGACGACGCTGCCGAAGGCGACCGAGGAGAAGCGGCGGACCGCCCCGGCGTCCAGCGAGGGGGCCCGGTACAGGGCGGTCAGCAGGGTGACGAGTCCGCCCAGCCAGGCCGCGACGGCCAGCAGGTGCACCACGTCCAGGGGCATGGCCAGCCCGGTCTGGATACCGGTCGAGGCGTGCTCGGAGAGCGCCCAGGTCGCGGCTATCCCGGAGGACACCACCACTCCGCCGACCGCCAGCCCGAAGGTCAGGTCCCGCTGCCGGGCCCCGTCCCCGTCCGCACCGGATTCCGTACCCGTCGAGCCGGTCCCGGAGCCCGTGGACGCGGGGTCCGTGCCCGGTTCCGGGCGGCCCGCGACCGCGCGGGCGTAGGTGCCGAACAGCACCGCGATGAACAGCGCGGCGGCGGCGAGCAGCAGCAGCCGGGAGACGAGGGCCGCGCCGGTCTTCGTCTGGAGGACCTCGCCGAGGAGCGCCAGGTCGAAGACGTCACCGAGCGAGCCGGAGCGGGTGTAGGCGCCGCGCGTCAGCAGCAGGGACAGGGTCGCGGCGGCGAGCGCGAGCCAGCCGCCGACCACCACCCGCTGCACGGACCGCACGCCCGACCCGCGCGGCCAGCAGACCAGGACGAAGGCCGCCCCGCCCGCCATGAGCGTGAACCCCGCGTACGACACGTACCGTCCGAGGTCGTAGAGGATGCCGACGGCCCCGCCGCCCGCGCTCTGGTCGGGCAGCGAGACGGCCGTCTCGGAGGGGGCGCCCACCGAGAAGGTGAAGGCGCCCGCGACGGGGTGGCTGTCGGCCGAGACGACCTGGTAGGCGACGGTGAAGGTGCCGCCGGGCAGCCCCGGCTTCAGCTTCACGGAGTACGCGTTGGTGCCGCTCTCCATGGTCGGTCCGGTGTCGGCGCGGTCGCCCCGCGGGTCGAGCACCCGCAGGGAGTCGTCGGCCAGCGCCACGTTCTCGGAGAAGGTCACCGAGACCTGCTCGGGCGCCTCCTCGACCACCGATCCCCGTGCCGGGACGCTCCCGGTGAGCGCGGCGTGCGCGGAGACGGGCGCGGCGGCGGCCAGCAGCGCGCCGGTGACGGACAGGAACAGCAGGAGCACGGTTCCCAGACGGGGAACGACGGTCCGCACGGTGGGGCCCTCCCTCAGTGGTGGTCGGCGGCGGACGACGGCGACGACGACCCGGTGTGCGCCGGGTTGTACGTGGCCTCGCGGACGGGTGCCTTCACGGTGACGACGCCCGCCTTCTCGAAGCGCAGCCGCAGCGTCACGGTGTCGCCCCGGACGGGCTTGCGGGTGAGGCCCTCGAACATCAGGTGGTTGCCGCCGCGCGCCAGCTCCAGCCGGCCGTCGGCGGGCACCTCCAGCGAGCGCCGCTCCCGCATCCGCCCGTCCTTGGTGCTGTGCAGGGTGACCTCGTCGGCGAGGTCGCTGGTGACGGAGGTGAGGGCGTCGGCGCCGCCGGAGTTGGTGACGACGAAGTACCCGGCCGCCAGCGACTTCGTGGGCGGCGCGGGGACGTAGGCGCCCTCGACGGTCAGCTCGGGCGCGCCGTCGGAGGCGGTGGCGCCGCCCCCGCAGCCGGTCAGCAGCAGTCCGGCGGCGGTGACGACGGCGGTGGTGACGAGGGCCGTCCGGCGGCCGGGGCGGGCCACCGGGCGGTCGGGTCGGTCGGGACGGTCGGTGCGGCGGCCGGGGCGGATCACGGGTTCTCCCCCTTGATCAGCTTGGGCAGGTCCCGGGCGTAGTCGTCGATGGAGGTCGTCTCGCCGTTGTAGAGGACGTATCCCTTGTCCGTCTTCGGGGAGAAGGCGATGACCTGCTTGCCGTGCGTCGACTCGATCTTGCCGTCGGCGTTCTTCTTCGGCGGGTCGATGGCGATGCCGAGCTGACGGGCCCCGGCCTGGATGGTGTCGAAGTCGCCGGTCAGCCCGGTGAACGCCGGGTCCTGGGCCTTCAGCCAGGCGCCGAGGGACTTGGGGGTGTCCCGCTCGGGGTCGCTGGTCACCAGGATGACCTGGAGCGCGTCCTGGTCGGCCTTGGGGAGCTGCTTCTTGGCCTGGGCGATGTTGCCCATGGTCAGCGGACAGACGTCGGGGCAGTTGGTGTAGCCGAAGTAGAGGAGCGTCGGCTTGCCCTTGGTCGCGGCCCGCAGGTCGAAGGGCTTGCCCTTGGTGTCGGTGAGGACGAGGTCGGGCTTGGCGAAGGGGTTGTCGAGGACGGTGCCCGCCTTCTCCTTGGTCTGCTCCGCTTCCACGGCGACCGCCTTGGTGGAGTCGTCGTCCTTCCCGCCGCCACCGCAGGCGGACAGGGTGAGGGCGGCGGTGGCGAGCAGGGCGGCGGCGACGAGGGTCTTCTTGGTACGCATGGGGCAATTCTCCAGAGGGGCGGTCCATGGCCGTCGGCCGGACCGGGGAGGGGCCGACGGGCCCGGTCCGCCCGGGGGTCGGGCCCCGGACCCGGCGGATGGCGCCGGGCCCGGGACCGGGGGTGTGGGTCAGCTCGTGACCCGGGGGTGGGTCAGCGGTTCCGCGACCCGGGACGGGTCGGTTCCGCGACCCGGGACGGGCCAGAGCCGACCGGGGTGGGCCGGCTCGGTGACCCGGGGCGGGTCAGCTCCGGGCGTCGCCGCGACGGCGGCCCGCGAGCACGCCGAAGGCGACTCCGGCCGCGCCGACGGCGATGCCCGCGACGCCGAGCACCCGGGCGGTGGTGTCACTGCCGTGCGAGGAGGACGCCTCGTCCTTCGCGTCGTCGTCGTGGCCGTGACCGTCCTTCTCGGACTTCCCGTCCTTCTCCGCCTTCTCCTCGGCCTTCTCGTCGGCCGCGTCCTCGGCGTCCTCCTTGGCCGAGTCGCCCGAGGCACCGCCGTGGTGGCCGTCCTCGGCGTCGCTCAGCTCCAGCACGGGCGCCGGGAACCGGGGCTCCTCGGCACCCTCCTGCGGCACCTCGATCCAGCGGACGACCTCCTTGTTGGAGTACGTCTGGAGGGCCTTGAAGACCAGCTGGTCGCTGTCCTCGGGGAGCTGGCCGACGGAGAGCGGGAACCGCTGGAAGAAGCCGGGCTCGATGCCCTTGCCCTCGGCGGTCCAGGTGACCTTGGTGACGGCCTCGGTGATCTCGTTGCCGTGCACCTTGAGCGGCTTGTCGAGCTTGCTCTTGGTGACCTTGGCCTTCCAGCCCGCCACCGGCTGCGGCAGCACGGACGCGAGCGGCTGGTCGGCCGGGAAGGAGATCTCCAGCTTGGTGGTGGAGGCGTCGTCGCGCTCGTTCGGCACCTTGAAGCCGATCGTGGCGTAGCCGCCCTTCGCGGCCTCTCCGTCGGGCTGCACGGTGACGTGCGCGAACGCGGGGGACGACAGCGCGAACGCGGCGGCCACGGTGGTGGCGGCGGTCAGCAGCACACGGGTCTTGTTCATCGCGGAAGACACTCCAGTCGCCATGGCTCTCCATGGCTGTTTCGGTGGTGCGGGTCATGACGGACGGGTGGCCACGACGGCGCGCCGTGCGGTTTCGTCCGGGAAGACGCGGACGGCCGGGCGCTGGTGGCCTGTACGGGGTGATCCGCCGGTACCGGCTCCCCGCCGCACACCGTCCGCAACCCGTCGTCCTGACGCGGACGCCGTCCTCCGGGGCACGGACGCGCGGCACGACGGACGGTGCGGCACGACGGACGCGCGGGCGTACGGAGGTACGGGCGTACGGGAGGTACGGGCGTGCCCCGCGCGGGACGCGCGGTGCGGACGGACACCCGGTGGCGGCGCGTTCGCCGGACGGACGACGACCCACGCGCGGCGGTGCGCTACGCGTGACGGACGTCCGGACGGTGGACGCGGTCCGGGCACGGGTGACGGGTACGGGAGCGGTGCGGGCGGCGGCCGGACGCGGTGCCGCCCGGGCTCACCGGCCGGGGGTGCCGGACCGGTGCGCCGGGACGCGGATCACGCGCCGACGGCCGTCATGACCGGCGGACCCCGCCGGATCACCGTGTGCTGGAGCGCCTCGGCCCGGGGCCACGGCACCCAGGACCGGTCGGCGGGCGGCACGGCGGGACCGGTGCCGGGGACCCCGGTCAGCCCGGCGAGCTGCGCCCGCACCAGGGCGAGGGCGGCTCGCAGCGCGCGGACCGTGGCGCCCGCCGCGACGCCCTGCGCCGAGAGACGGGCGAGCCGGACCAGGGCGAGGTCGCCGTGGCGCAGCAGCCAGCCCGCTGCGAGGGCGGCCAGGAGGTGGCCGAGCAGCATCGGCAGGGTGGGCAGCAGTCCGGCGAGTCCGGCGGCGCCCGGGTCGTCCAGGTGGTGGGCCGGGCCCGTGGCGGCGCCCGGCAGCACGCCGGAGACCTCCAGCACGCGCTGGGCCTGGGCCGGTCCCATGGTCGAGGCGCCCGCCCCGCAGACCAGTTGGGCGGCCTGGGCGATCAGGGAGGAGTCCCCCGTCACCCCGGTCCCGCCGTGCTGGCCGACGCCGAAGACGGAGTGCAGCACCAGCTGGCCCACGGCCAGCAGCGCGGCGATCCCCGGCAGGGAACGGGCCCGTCCGGCGAGCGGCACGGCCACCGCGAACACCCCGAGGAACCCGGCCGCCACCGTCCATGGCGGGACGGTCTCGTACGAGGCCAGGACGTGCCCCGCCGCGGACAGCACGACGCAGACCGCGGCGAACACCGCGGCCCGCAGCAGCCGGAGGTCTCTCCCGGCGCGTTCCTCGTACCGGTGGGGGGCAGTCATGGCCGGGTCATCATCCCACTGGGGGGTCGGGACGGGTACGGCCGGGGCGGCTCCCGGCGCGTGACCCGGCCGGGCGCCGTCCGTCCCCCGTCCGGGCGCACCCGGCCCGGTACGGATGGGGCACCCGTCCTCGCCGGTGGCCCCTGGTGCGCGGGGTCCGTCCGGGCGGGTCGGTGCCGTCCCGGGCGCCGGTCGGCCGTATGGGCGGCATCACGTCGGCCGCGCGATTGCCGTCACGCCCTGATGGCAATACGTAACGGTATGTCGAGCCGTGGCCGGGAGGCAGGAGCATGAGCATCTCGTGGTCTGTCCACTTGCGGCGCGACGCCGCGAGCGTCCCGCTGGCACGGCGGTTGCTGATGCGCACGATGGAGACGGCGGGGGTGGACCCGGAGGTCTGCTACGAGGTCTCGGTGGCGCTCAGCGAGGCGTGCGCCAACGCGGTGGAGCACGGAGGGGCCCCGCACCCCGGCGGCGCCTCGGGCGCGTACCGGGTCACGGCCTACCTGGACGGCGAGAAGTGCCGGATCGAGGTCACCGACTCGGGTCCCGGTTTCCCCGTCGGCCCCCGCCCCGGCCCGTACGCGGCCCCGGCAAGGGCGGGGGAGGCGTCCCCTGCGGCGGCGGCGGGGCCGACCGGGCCGGTCGCCGGGGGGAGTCCGGCTCCCGCGACCGGGCCCGTGCGGGTGGGTGACGCGGTACCGGAGGACGCGCGGCCGGGGGCGGTGCCGGGGGCGGTCGAGGACGAGGCCGAGCACGGAAGGGGGCTGCGGATCATCCGCGAACTCGCCGACCACGTCCACTTCGCCAACCGGCCGGGCCCCGGCGGCGCGGTCGTCAGCTTCGACAAGAACCTCAAGTGGTGCGAGGGCGCCCCGCTGGCGATGGCCTGACGGCGCCACGGCACCCCCGCCGTCCCGTCCCCTGCCCGGGCCGACCGTTCAGAGCACGGTCTCCAGCCGCAGCGGGTCGGGCAGCCTGCGGTGGTAGCGCCGCAGCAGGGGCGCCTTCACCCCGGCGGTGACGGTGCAGCTCAGCTCGGTCGCCGCCCCGGCTCCGCAGCGGACCACCAGGCTCAGCGGATGGCTGCCGGTCAGCTCGGTGGCCTCGGTGCGCCGGAACTCCCAGGCGGGGGTGGAGCCGCCGGGGTCCAGCGCCTGGACGAGGGGCTGGTTGCTGGTGAAGGCGACGGTGCGGCCCACCTCGCCGAGGGAGGCGTCCGCGCCGAGCAGGGACAGCTGCGGCCCGATCCGGCGCACCCGCTGCACTTGGACGGGGTCGGTGATCCGCAGCGGGTCCATGGAGTGCGCGACGGGCGGCGGCGCCCAGGCGGTGGACGACAGCGTCAGCGCGACATGGGCGAACTCCAGCCGGGGGCGGCGGGGTTCGGTGGCGAAGGTGAGCGAGAGCCGGACCAGGTAGTGGTCGTACAGGGCGGCCTGGTCGGCGGCGTAGCGGGCGAGGTCCGGATCGGCGGCGAGTTCGTCGGGCGTCAGCCGCAGCGCGTGCGGTCCGCCGAGCCGCACCCGTCCGGCGAGCGGCGCGTCGGGGGCGCCGTCCGGGGCGTCGTCCCGCAGTAGATCCGCCGGGGTCAGGACCAGGTCGGTCTCGACGAGTCGGGGGTCGGTCAGCTCGATCACGCGTCGCCTCCGTCCGGACACGTGCCGCGAGGACGGGTCCGGCCCTGACGCCGGTCCCCCTCGCCGTCCCCCCGCGGGCGCCCGAGGCCGTCAGGGTAGCGGGGCCGCCGGGGCGGCGGGGCCGAGTGCGCCGGTCCCCCGTGGGGCGCGAGGCCGCCAAGGGTACGGGGCGCCGGACCCCGACACGGGAACGCCCCCGCCCCCGGCCGGTGGGGCCGGGGACGGGGGCGGGTGTTCCAAGCGGCGCGACGACACGACGGCCCGGTGAGGGGTCGCTCGCGCAGTTCCCCGCGCCCCTTCGGTGCGCCCCGGCCGGGGTGCGCCGCCCTGTGCGGGTGCGCTGGGGTCCGCTCCCGCAGCTCGTTCCCCGTCCACCGGCCGGTGATGGGTTCCTCGCGCAGTTCCCCGCGCCCCTGACGGGGCGCACCGAAGGGGCGCGAGGAACGGCGCGAGCGACCCACGACATCCCGCAGAAGACAACGCACCCCAAGAGGCAACCCCGAAAGGGGCGCGGGGGACGGCGGGACGGCGCGGCGACGCGGCGTGCCGCGGGGGTCAGCCCTCGCGCTGGAGCTTCGCCATCCACAGCTCGATCTCGTCGGACCGGCGCGGCAGCGCGGCCGACATGTTCCGGTTGCCGTCCTCGGTGACGAGGATGTCGTCCTCGATCCGGACGCCGATGCCCCGGTACTCCTCCGGCACGGTGAGGTCGTCGGCCTGGAAGTACAGACCGGGCTCCACCGTCAGGCACATGCCCGGCTCCAGGGTGCCGTCCACGTACGTCTCGGTGCGGGCGGCGGCGCAGTCGTGCACGTCCATGCCGAGCATGTGACCGGTGCCGTGGAGCGTCCAGCGGCGCTGGAGGCCCAGTTCGAGCACCCGCTCCACCGGGCCCTCGACGAGCCCCCACTCCACCAGCCGCTCGGCGAGCACCCGCTGCGCGGCGTCGTGGAACTCGCGGTACTTGGCGCCCGGGCGGACCGCGGCGATCCCGGCCTCCTGGGCGTCGTACACCGCGTCGTAGATCTTCTTCTGGAGCGCGGTGAAGGTGCCGTCCACCGGCAGGGTGCGGGTGACGTCGGCGGTGTAGAGGGTGTGGCCCTCCACGCCCGCGTCCAGCAGCAGCAGGTCGCCCGCGCGGACCGGGCCGTCGTTGCGGACCCAGTGCAGGGTGGTGGCGTGCGCGCCGGAGGCGCAGATCGAGCCGTAGCCGATGTCGTTGCCCTCGACCCGGGCGCGCAGGAAGAAGGTGCCCTCGATGTACCGCTCGCTGGTGGCCCGCGCCTTGTCGAGCACCTTCACGACGTCCTCGAAACCGCGCACGGTCGAGTCGACGGCCTTCTGCAGCTCGCCGACCTCGAAGGCGTCCTTGACCAGCCGGGCCTCGGAGAGGAAGACCCGCAGCTCCTCGTCGCGCTCGCCGGTCACCTTGTCGGTGAGGGCGGCCTCGATCCCCGCGTCGTAGCCGCGCACGACCCGGACCGGGCCGGTGGCCTCGCGCAGCGCGCCCGCCAGCTCGCGGACGTCGGAGGCGGGCACGCCGTACAGCCGGGCGGCCTCGGTGAGCGAGTCGCGGCGGCCGACCCACAGCTCGCCCTGGCCGTCCAGCCAGAACTCGCCGTTCTCGCGGTTGGAGCGGGGCAGCAGGTAGATCGTGGCGTCGTGCCCGGTGGCGGTGGGCTCCAGGACGAGGACGCCGTCCTCGGTCTGGTTGCCGGTGAGGTACGCGTACTCGACCGAGGCGCGGAACGCGTACTCGGTGTCGTTCGAGCGGGTCTTCAGATTGCCCGCGGGAACGACGAGGCGCTCACCGGGGAAGCGCGCCGACAGCGCCGCGCGCCGCGCGGCCGTCTCGTTCGCCTGGGGGACGGGGGCGAGATCCTCGCGCTCCGTGTCCGCCCAGCCCGACCGCATGCTTTCGGCCAGTTCTTCGGATACGCCGGGGTAGAGCCCGTTCTTGCGCTGCTTGACCGGCTCCTCCTCCTCGGTGCCCTCCGAAGCGTCCGCGACGCCCTGCTCCTCCGGGTTCGCCGGGTATGCGAGCGTTTCAGCGGTCTCCGGGTTGAGCTCCTCCGACACGGTCTTCCTCCTTGGATGCGGCTTTGGACCCCCTCCATCGTACGGTCGTGCGGAAGGGGGCCCATGGCCGGAAGCCGTGCTCTGTGTGGTCGCCATGTACATGGGACGGGGTCCGGCCGCCCGGACCCCGTGCGTCAGCCGGAACGCCAGCCGGAACGCCAGCCGGAACGTCAGTCGAACAGCGCGCGGAACCTCAGTCGAACAGCGCGGCCAGCAGGACGACGTCCTCGTCGCTCTCCGGATCGTCCAGCCCCCCGGGCAGCACGGCCCGCAGCACGTGGTCGACGATCCCGTCCGGGTCCTTCCGCGCCTCTTCCGGCACGCTCGCCGCCGCCCCGTGCAGCCGGGCGTAGGCCCGGTCCATGGGTTCCCCGGTGCGCCGCAGCAGCCCGTCGGTGAACAGCAGCACCGTTTCTCCGGGCTCGGGGCGCAGCTCCACGCTCGGCGCCTCCCAGCAGGCCAGCATCCCGAGCGGCGCGGACAGCGAGGTCTCCACGTACTCGGTGCGCCGCGCGCCGACGACCAGCGGGGGACAGTGGCCGGCCCCCGCGAGGACGATCCGGCGCGCGGCGGGCTCGCAGTACGCGAACAGGGCGGTCGCCCCGCGCGCCGGTTCGGTCAGCCGCAGCAGCAGTTCCAGATCGGACAGGACCGCGACCGGGTCCTCGCCCTCCATCACGGCGTACGCCCGCAGCGAGGCCCGCAGCCGCCCCATCGCGGCGACCGCGCCCGGCCCCGACCCGTTCACCGAGCCCACCGAGAGCCCGAGCGCGCCCTCCGGCAGCGGCAGCGCGTCGAACCAGTCCCCGCCGCCGCGCGGCCCGCTGTGGTGGCGGACCGCGAGCCGTACCCCGGGCACCCTGGAGAGTCGTTTCGGCAGCAGTTCCCCGGCGAGCGCGGAGCCCGTCGCGCGGGCCCGCTCCAGTTCGAGGAGACGGGCGAGGTGCTCCCCGGCGTGACGGACGTAGCGGCCGACGAGACGGCGCTGGCGCTCGTCGGGTTCGGCGGGCTCGTCGTACAGCCACACCGCGGCGCCGAGCCGACCGGGCTCCCCGGCGCTCAGTGGCAGCGCGTAACTGGCCGCGTACCCGAGGCGGGCGGCGACCTCGCGGTGCCGGGGGTGCAGTCCGTCGTCGGCGAGCAGGTCGGGCTGGGCGATCGCCCGGTCCCCGCCCGTCGCGTCGAGGATCCGCCCGTAGGACGTCGAGCCCCGGGGAACTGTCTCGATATGGCCGATGTCGGCGCGGGCGAGCCCCAGTCCGACCGTGGTGTCCGGGCCCCGGCCGTCGGCGGGTTCCAGGACGACCAGCCCACGGCGCGCGCCGACGAGGGCGGCTCCGGCGCACAGCACCTCGCGCAGGGCGCCCTCGACCGTCGTCACGGGCGCCAGTCGTTCGATGAGCTCGTGCAGGGTGGTGAGGTCGGACACCCAACCGGCCAGCCGGTCCTGGAGGGCCGCCCCGGCGGGCGCCGCCTCGCCGGGCGGACCGGGCGCCGTGCCTCCGTCGGCCGTGGCCGTCCCGGCCGTCGGGGACGCCGTGGCCTGGCCGGTCCCGGGGCCGGGTGACGGCGTGACGGATGGGAGCGGCGCGACAGTCTGGGCCGGTGCGGGAACCGTGGAATCGATTCCGGCCACTTTCGGTGGAAGGGGATTAGTCATGATGTCCGGCTCCCGGGCCGGCGCGTATTGCTGAATAGCATCGCAAACCCCCTGTCATTCCCGCCGTGTCGACAAGGTATCCACATCTACACGCACTGGAGAGGGGATGTCCAGCATTGTCCTGCTGATATCCCTGGTGTCCATGAGGCGATCGAGAAGGTCACAACTTGGCCAAAAATGCCCCAAGGGAACGGCCTATTGCGGTCGACTGGCATTGTTCGACGGAGCGTCATAGCGGTCTTGTTGGGTACGTAATCGGTGAAGGCCAGGGGTGGCCCGGCGCGCGACACCGCGCCTTGGGGAACCTGGCGGCGGAACCGGGCGTCATCACCAGCAGTGACCGTGCCCCATCCTCCGTGGCAGGCAAGCGAGTACGACGCGTGACGGCACCGGACCCACGCCGTCGCCCGACGCCACGGCCAGCTCGACAGACGCGGCAGCGGAACGGCCGCACCCAAGGATCGGCCCCCCGGGGCTCCCCGTGCCATGGGCAGGGGTGTGACGCGCACGTACGCAGGGTGGAACACCGTTTCGTACGCACGGTTATACGCATGGTAATTGATCGACACATGCTGTGATGTGGTCTTCGGCGTTCAAGGAAAGGAACGAGCGCTCATGCGCGAGATCCTCGGAAGGCGACGCGGGCTCCTGTCCAGGCGCAACGGCGGGAGGCCCGAGGTCATCGGCGCGGCCCTGACCTTCGCGACGCACTGGCGGTGGCCCGTACTCCCGGGGGTGGGGACTCTGCCGCGCGGTGGCGGCTGTTCCTGCCCCGACCAGGACTGCGGGGTGCCCGGCGCGCACCCCTTCGACCCCGGGCTGCTCGCGGCCACCACCGACGAGCGGATGGTGCGCTGGTGGTGGACCAACCGGCCCGCCGCGCCCGTCCTGCTGGCCACCGGCGGCGGCGCGCCCTGCGCCGTCAGCCTCCCGGCCCTGGCGGCGGCCCGGGCCCTCACCGCCCTCGACCGGGCGGGCGTCCGGCTCGGCCCCGTCGTGGCGACCCCGGAGCGCTGGGCCCTGCTGGTCGCCCCGTACTCACTGGAACGGCTGGGCGAACTGCTCTACGCGAAGGACCACGTCCCCGGTTCGCTCCGGTTCCACGGTGAGGGCGGTTACCTCGCCCTGCCGCCCTCGGGGACCGGCGCGGGAGAGGTGCGCTGGGAGCGCGCCCCGCTGCCGGGTTCCGCGCGGCCCTGGGTGCCCGACGTCGAGGCCGTGGTGGACGGCGTCGTGGAGGCGCTCGTCCGTCCGGAGGTGAACGCGCCCGAGGTGTAGGCCGGGCGCGCGGGCCCGCGCGACGGCGCGCGGTTCCCTCCGCACACCGACGGACGGCACGGGACCGGACGGGACCGGACCGGACTCGCGCCAGGCGCGCGACCGGTACGGGACCGGCAGGACCGGGACGGACGGAAGAACGGTTCGACGACGGCCCCCGGGTGGACTCACCCGGGGGCCGTCGTGCGTCCTCGTGCGGTGGGCGGTGGGCGGTGGGCGGTGGGCGGTGGGCGGTGGGCGGTGGGTGGTGGGGTCCCGGGGTGCGCGTTCGCACGTTCGCGTACGCACGCGCGGTCGGGAGCCGCCGCGCCCGCCGGGGGAGCCGGTGCGTCGCGTGCCGTGGCGCCGCGAGGGTGCGGGCGGTACGGCGGCGCGTAGGTTCGACGGGTGCGGGGAGCATGAGAACGCGCGGGCCGGAAGGGGTGGTTCCGGGGGTGGGGGGCGCCGGGATCGTGGATATGGCCGATTCCGGGGGTGCGGCGGCGTCGGGTGAGGGTCCTGGGGCGTCCGTGAGGGTCGCCGGGACGGAAGGAGCGGGCGCCCGTACGCGGTGCCGGGCGGTGGAAGGGCGCCGGGGCGGAGGAGTGCGGCGCGCGGGACGGACGACGGTGCTCGACGGGTGCTCTGCTCGCCCTTTCGCGGGTGTGCATGACAACTGCGTTGATCAACGAGGGAGTTGAAGACGCTGGTGGGATGCGGGACGCCGCGCGGCGCGCGCCCGGAACGGGCGCGGACATGAGAACGCCCGGTTGCTGGCGACGGGGGATGCACCAGCAACCGGGCTATCCGAACCGTAACAAGAGATCGCCGGTTCGCAAATTCGATGTCGTCTATTCGGACAGCGATTCGCGCGTGAGAGCGGGTAGTTGTGACAGGGGTCACCCCATTCCCGTGCTGACCGGTCGGTCAGTGACGGGGCGCCCGCGAGGGGCGCGCGCCGTTCGCGCGGGGTGCCCCACCGGGGCCGCCCGGTCCGGGACGGCCGGGGCCGGTCGGGAACGGCGAGGGACGGGTCCGGTGGAGTGGCCCCGACCGATCGCCGCCCGTCGGGGGCGGTGCGGGAGTCCGGACCCCCGCACCGCCCCCGACGGGTCGACCCGGCTCAGCTGAGGGTGATCTGACGGTTCGTGAGGCCGCCGCGCGCCCGTCGCTCCTCGGGCGTCAGCGGGGCGTCCACCGCGAGCGCGGCGGCCAGCCGTTCCGCGAACGCGGCGGCGGGCTTCTCCACGTCCTCGGCGGTGACGCCGGTCGGCAGGTCCCACACCGGGACGGTCAGACCGTGCGCCCGGAAGGAGCCGACGAGACGGGTGCCCTCGCCCAGCGAGGAGGCCCCGGCCGCGTGCAGCCGGGCGAGCGCGTCGAGCAGCTCCTCCTCGGAGTGGGGCATCACCCAGCGCAGATGGTTCTTCTCCGGGGTCTCGCACCAGTACGCGGCGTCCACGCTCGTGAGCTTGACCGTGGGGATCGCCGCCTCGTTGGCCCGCTCCAGGGACGCGGCGACGTCCGGCGCGGCGTTCCGCGCGTCCGGCACCCAGAACTCGAAGCCGGTGTGCACCACGGGCGCGAAGTCGCTGTCCGGGGCGATCAGGTCCTGGAGCCGGGGGCCGTCGGCGGGGGCCCGGCGGCCCTGCACGGGCGTCCCCGGCTCCGCCTCCAGGGCACGCAGCAGGGTGTCGGCGAGGTCGCGGCTGAGGTCCCCGGAGGAGGTGTCGTTCTGGACACCGAGGAGGACGGAGCCGTCGTCGCGGCGCAGCGCGGGCCAGGCCATCGGCAGGACCGTCGCCAGCGTCACCGAGGGCACGTCCTCCGGGAGGCCGTCCCGCAGCGTCAGCCCGGCGGTCGCCGCCGGGACCAGCTCGCGCAGCGCCACCCAGTCCCCCTCGCCGGGCAGCCCCTCGAAGGGGCGCTGGACCAGCTCGGTCGCCGCGTGGGAGGCGGCGCGGCCGTGGCATGCCTTGTACCGCCGTCCCGATCCACAGGGGCAGGGCTCGCGGGCTCCGACGACGGGGATGCTGCGGTCGTCGGCACCGGCGGAGCGCGGCTTGGCCTTCGTCTGGGGGCGCTTCTTGGCCATCGTGCGTGTCTCCCGGTCGCGGCTGGTCTCGTAACTCCGCGAGCCTATCCGCTCACACCGACGGCGCCGCCGCCGCGCCGCGTCCCGCGGTGGCGGCACGGGGGACGGGGGCTCAGGGGCTCGGAGGCTCGGGCGCTCAGGGACCTGAGCGCCCGCTGCCCACGGCCGATGTCCGCTGCCCGATGGCCGGAGCGGTGCGGCGGTCGTCGGCGGGGTGCGGGCCGGGTCGGGCGCCGGGGCGGGTGAGCACGCGGGCGCCGGGGAGCGCGCGGCCGAAGACGGGTGCGCGGGGCGCGGGCGCTGGGTACGCGCGGGGACGTGGGCGCACCGGAGGCGCCGACCGTCAGGGGCGGCCTCGTCCGAGCGGGCCGAAGGCGTCGCGTTCCAGGTCGCGGCGGAGACCGTCCAGCCCCGGGCCGTCGAACCCGGTTCCGCCCGGCCCGGTTCCGTCCCGCCCGGGACCGTCCTGCCCGAGGCCGTCGAAGTCCGGTTCACCATCATCGCGGCCGAGGTCGCCGAAATCCGGCTCGCCGTCGTGACCGAGGTCGCCGAAGTCCGGTTCGGAGGGCAGTCCGGGCAGCGGCCCGGACGACAGCGAGGGGAGTCCGGACAGCTCCGTGGACGGGGTGGCCGGTGGGGTGGTGACGCGCGTAGCGAAGTCATCGGACGAGTGCGCCGGGCGTACGCCACCGCGCACCACGACCCAGACGGTCACCTCGCCCCGGGCGTTGTCGCGGACCCCCCAGTCCTCCGCGAGGGCCGTGATGATGTTGAGCCCGCGACCTCCGTGGGCGGTCACCGAGGGCGTCGAGGGAACCGGGCGGGTCGGGCCGCCGCCGTCCGTCACCTCGACCGTCAGCCGTCCCGTGGCGTCGGCCCGCCACGCGGCCCGGACGTCCCCGTCGCCCGCGAGCGCGTCACCCAGCGGCCGACCGTGTCGGCACGCGTTGCTGAGCAGCTCGGAGAGGATCAGCACCGCGTCGTCGACGACCGCTTCCGGCACTCCGCCGCCACGCAGTTGCGCCCGCATCCGGCGCCTCGCCTGTCCCACGCCCGCGGGGCCGTGGGGAACGGCCACGCTCGCCGACGTGGGCACCTCCTGTGTCACCACCAAAGCCACCCCCGAGACCTCCTTCGCCCCACGCCACCGTGTGGATGCCCCATTGGACTGGACCGGAAACCGGCCCGCCCGGCCCTGGTGTCGCACTCCTGCCCACTGGACACGGGGCGAACGCGCCAGCGCACACCCCGTGACCGGCGCGGGGTCCGGAGGTGCCCCGGTGGCTCCGCCCGGCCGGGCGCCGGAAGGGGCCGGTGAAGGCCCCGGGACCAGGGGGGCGGAGGCGTACGGGGTGCGATGGCGGAGGGAAAGGGAGGAAGGGGGGAAAGGGAGGGAAGAGGAGAAGGAGAACGATAGGAGCGGAAGAGAAAGAGAAAGAGGAAGAAGGGGATGGGGAACGGGAGGGGAGCCGGTCAGTGGGTCCGGCCGAGCTGGGCGAGGACCTGGCGGGGGCGGTTGGTGATGATCGCGTCGACGCCGAGGCGGGCGCAGAGGTCGACGTCCGAGGGCTCGTTCACGGTCCACACGTGCACCTGGTGGCCCGCCTCCCGGAGCCGTGCCACGTACTCCGGGTGACCGCGCAGGATGCGCAGCGAGGGGCCCGCGATCCGCACCCCCTTCGGCAGCCGCCCCTCGCGCAGCCGTGGGGTCAGGAACTGGGCGAGGTACACGGTCGGCAGCGTCGGCGCGGCGGCCCGGACGCGGTGCAGCGAGCGGGCGGAGAAGCTCATCACCCGGACCGGGGAGGTCTCCTCCGAGTCCGGGGCGTCGAGGCCGAACCGCTTCAGCAGGACGAGGAGGCGTTCCTCGACCTGCCCGGCCCAGCGGGTGGGGTGCTTCGTCTCGATGGCCAGCTCGACCGGCCGTCCCGCGTCGGCGACCAGTTCGAGGAGCCGTTCCAGGGTGAGGACCGAGGTGTCCGCCCGGTCCGGACTGGCCTCCCAGTCGGGGCTCTCCTCCCAGCCGGGGCCCTCCCGGCCCGCCGAGCGACGCTTCCAGGAGCCGAAGTCGAGGGCGGCGAGGTCGGCCAGTTCGAGGGCGGACACCGCGCCGCGGCCGTTGGACGTACGGTTGACGCGGCGGTCGTGCACACAGACGAGCTGGCCGTCGGCGGTGAGGCGGACATCGCACTCCAGGGCGTCGGCGCCGTCCTCGACGGCCTTCCGGTAGGCGGCGAGGGTGTGCTCCGGCTCGTCTTCGGAGGCGCCCCGGTGGGCCACCACCTGGACCGGACGGGACGGGTGCCGGGGTGTGTGGGTCACCGCGTCATCGTGCCATCCGCAGGTCACCGTGGTGTGAACGAACGGTGATCTCGTCCGGCTGGGGGACCTCCGGCGATGTGTCCCATATGTCTGGCATAAAGAATGTCATCGTACGCACAGGATCGGCTTATGGTGCCCTGATGCCGCGTAGGAAAAGCTACGTGGAACCGTCTTCACCGCGGACCGGACTGACCATGGACGGACCACGGCGGAGGCCCCCGGCGGACCGGGGCACCGGAGCCGGACCACCGGACCGGCACCCGGCCGGGACGGACGACCCGGGACCCCGGGCCCGACGATCCGGAACGGACGCCCCTGGGACGGACGGAAGGACTGGAAGGACCGGGGCTGGAACGAACGGGACCGGGAGCGACTGGGAACGGACGGACCACCGGCGGGACCACCGGCCGGACCGACAACCAGGAAGCACCACCCAAAAGCACCGCCCGGAAGCACCACCCCCGAGAGCACCGCCCCGAAACCGCCGATCGAAGCCGATGGAAAGCGTCGACCGCACCGCCGACCCGAACCACCGACCGGCACCGTCGACAGACCCGTGGACCGAGGAGAGAGAGCTGTGAGCACCGAGAACGAGGGCACCCCGGTGACCCCGGCACCCCCCGCCCCGTCCGTGCCTCCCGTGCCTCCCGCACCGGTGGACGCCTCCACCGCCCCGGACGCCGCCGCCCCGGCGGCCCCTCCCGCGCCCCAGCCCCCGGCCGCCGCACCGCCCGCGCCGCACCCCGACCCCGCGCACGGCGCCTCCGGACCCGCCGTCCCGGGGGCCACCCCGCCCCGCCCGGACGCGGCCCCTGCGCCCTACGCCTCCTATCCGCCGCCGAGCCCGCCCGCCCCGACGGGCCCGGTCGCACCGGCGGGTCCGCCGACCACGCCACTGAGCGAGTACCCGCCGCCGACCGCGCCGACCGCGTCACCGGTGCCGCCCACCGAGCAGTGGCCGCCGCCCGCCGTGCCCGCGTACGCCGAGGCCGGAGCCGGGAACGGGGGCGGCTGGGGCGCCTCGTACCACCCGGCGGAGACGGCGGGGACGGCGGAGAACCCGGGGAAGGCGCCCGGTCGCCGTCGCGGCGGACTGGTCGCGGCCGTCGCCGCGGCGGCGCTGTTCGCGGGCGCCCTGGGCGGCGGCATCGGCTACCAGGCCGCGAAGAGCAACGACGACTCCTCCGGATCGACGACGGTCGCCGCCTCCGAGGGCCCGGCCGATCTGAAGCGCGAGCCCGGCACCGTCGCGAACGTCGCCGCCGGGGCGCTCCCCAGCGTGGTCACCATCGACGCCAAGGGCGGTGACGGCGAGGGCGGTACGGGCACGGGCTTCATCTACGACCGCGAGGGCCACATCCTCACCAACAACCACGTGGTGGCGTCGGCGGCCGACAGCGGTGAACTCTCCGCGACCTTCTCCAACGGCAAGAAGTACCCGGCCGAGGTGATCGGCCGCGCCCAGGGCTACGACGTCGCCGTCCTCAAACTGAAGGACGCCCCGAACGACCTCAAGCCGCTGCCGCTCGGCAACTCCGACAAGGTCGCCGTCGGCGACTCGACCATCGCGATCGGCGCCCCGTTCGGCCTCTCCAACACCGTCACCACGGGCATCGTCAGCGCCAAGGACCGCCCGGTGGCCTCCAGCGACGGCGGCAACACCAAGGCGTCGTACATGAGCGCGCTCCAGACGGACGCGTCGATCAACCCGGGCAACTCGGGCGGTCCGCTGCTGGACGCCCGGGGCGCGGTCATCGGCGTCAACTCCGCGATCCAGTCGGCGGGCAGCGGAATGGGCGGCGCGGGCCAGGCGGGCTCCATCGGCCTCGGTTTCGCCATCCCCATCAACCAGGCCACCACCGTCGCCCAGACCCTGATCAAGACGGGCAAGCCGGTCTACGCGGTCATCGGGGCGTCGGTCTCGCTGGAGGAGAACGGCGAGGGCGCGACCATCACCCAGGAGGGCGCGAACGGTTCGGACGCCGTCACCCCCGGCGGCCCGGCGGACAAGGCGGGCCTCCAGTCCGGCGACGTCATCACCAAGCTCAACGACACGGTGATCGACAGCGGCCCGACCCTCATCGGTGCGATCTGGACGCACAAGCCGGGGGACACCGTCAAAATCACCTACGAGCGCGACGGCAAGGAACGTACGACCAACGTGGTCCTGGGCGAACGCGAGGGCGACAGCACCTGACCCGTTACTCTTGTCCCCGCGCCGCCCCCAGCGGACGGCGCGGGGAGACGTGCCCGAGCGGCCTAAGGGAACGGTCTTGAAAACCGTCGTGGCAGCGATGTCACCGTGGGTTCAAATCCCACCGTCTCCGCACACCTCAACGAAATAGCAGGTCGGAAGGGGTGCCCCGGTTCGGGGCACCCCTTCCGCGTGCTTGGGGCATCTCACCCCGAGTCGCTGGGGTCCCGCTCTTGACCAGGGTGTGTGGCCAACCTGTGGCCAGGGGCCAGGGGCCAGGGGCCAGGGGCCAGGGGCCAGGGGCCTGTGGCCGCCCGGCCGCCCCGCCCGGCGTCGGCCTCCCAGGCGGACGTACAAGGGCGTGGGTGGCGGGACGGTTCAGGCGGGCGCGCGGGCGGCGCCGTTGTGTGGTTCCGCCGCGCCCCGCGCACAAGCCGGCCTGGAATTCTGAGCGGAACTTGAGGTTTCAGGCGGCCGGTCCCGGACAGTCCGGTTGACACTCCATGCTTGTTCGCGAGCGATAAGACCCTTTTGCCGGGAAGGCTTGTTGAGGTAATCAACGCTTCACCCTTTTTGTCGTATGCGTTGATTACCGGCAGGTCATTTTTGAATCGCTAGAAGGGCTGACCGCGAAAAGCTACGGTCTGGGCACCTCCTGGGCGGAGATTCCAGGAGGTGCGGGCACCACCCATTCGGCGCACACGGTTTGCAGGCCATGAGTGCGTCGACGGCAGCGCCCGCACCGTCATACCCAAAGGAGCAGAATAGTGAATCGCTGGTCTGTTCGCATAGGTGCCCTCGTCACGCTATCCGCTGTGACGCTGGGCGCTGCGGCCACCTCGGCGCAGGCCGTCCCCCAGTCCGCCGTCCCGTCCGTCCGGGCCGCTTCTCACGTGACCGTGGGCGGATACGGCTCCACCGCGTCCCAGCAGGCTTTCGTCCGTTACCTCGACTCGGTCCCGGGGCAGCGGCTCATCAGGGACTCCCGCCTCTCCCCGGCCCAGGTCACCGCCCTCTACTCGGGCAACGACATCGGTTCCCAGGGATGGCTGGACAGGATCAGGAAGAGGGCGCTGAAGTCGGCCTTCAACTCCTTGCCCGAGTCGTGGAAGAAGAAGCTGACCAACTGGGCAAGGGAGGGGAAGTCCTACTTCCTCGCCAAGTGGAACACCCTGCCCGGCTGGGTGAAGAAGACGCTGACGCTCGGTGGCGTGCTTTCCGTCAGGACGGTGGTCGAGTGGCTGATCGAGATCATCCTCTGATGCTTTGGAGCCCGTGAAGCACTCTCACGGGCTGTGGAACACCCGCGTGCGTCCACACGGTCTTCCGATACGTGTGGACGCACGTTCCCTCCACACGTATCCACCTGAGACCGGAAGGCAATCATGAGTGAGTCCGTTCGGAGCGAGGAAGTCCGGGACGCCTTTGGACCGGTGCGGCTCCTCGTCCCCTATCTCCTCTTCGTCGTCGGTGACGCCGGTGTCCGGAACACGGCGCCGGACGACCGGCCCGTGCTGTTCTGGCTGTTCGAGGCGGTCGTCGTGCTCGCCGTGGTGGTCGCGGTGACCCGGCTCCGGTGGATGACGCGGGTCCACCGGGCCACCGCACTGCCGGGATGGACCCGTTCGCTGGGCGTCCTCCTGGCGCTGTACGGCCTCTACGTCCTCTTCCGCGCCGTTGACGGCATCGTTCCCTGAACGGGTGGTCCACTGGAGGAGCACCGCCCGGCCCGTTCGTCGTGACGTTCCCAGGGGGTCACCGTGAGCACCGCCCGCACCCTCACGCCCGTGCGACCCCGGGTGCCCGGCGCACGGGTCTGGTACGCGTCGTACGGGTCCAACATGGACACCGGACGGCTCGCCCATTACCTGCGCGGCGGACGACCGCCCGGAGCGGCCCGGGAGTGCCCGGGGTGCCGTGACCCCAGCCCGCCGGAACGGTCCGTGCCCGTACTGCTGCCGGGCGGGCTGTACTTCGCGACCGAGTCACCGCTGTGGACCGGCGGCAGGGCCTTCTACGACCCGGACGCCCCGACGGTGCTCCGGGCGCGCGCCCACCTCGTCACCGCGCGGCAGTTCTCGGACATCGTGGCCCAGGAGATGTACCGGCGGCCGGGCACCGACCTCGACCTCTCGGCGGTCCTGCGCGACGGGCGGGCGGCACTGGGCTCCGGCCGGTACGAGACGCTGGTCTGCCCCGGAGCGCTGGAAGGGCTCCCCGTCCTGACCTTCACCGCCCCCTGGCGGGCCGAGGACGTCGAGGTGACGACCCCCGCCGCGGCCTATCTGCGCCATCTCGCCCGAGGGCTGCTCGACACCGGGGCCTGGGACGCCGCGGACGTGGCCCGCTATCTGGCCCGAGCGCCGGGCGCCGCAGGGCACTGGACACCACGGACCGTTTCGGAGCTGATCGGCGACGGCGTCAGCGACAGCCACGGCGACGGCACCACTGCCGACACCGGCGGCACCGGCGGCACCGGCTCCTCCACCGGTACGCCCACCGACTGACGCGGCCCGTCCGGGACGGGTGCGGGGAGCGATCCGGGCGGGCTCAGGCGGCCTTGAGTTCCGGGTCCTCGCGCAGTTTGCCCAGCGCGCGGGAGACCGCGCTCTTCACGGTGCCGATCGAGACCCCGAGCACCTCGGCGGTCTGCGCCTCGCTCAGGTCCTCGTAGTACCGCAGGACGACCATGGCGCGCTGCCGGGCCGGAAGCTTCATGATCGCCCGCCACATCGCGTCCCGGAGTGCCTGCTGCTCGGCGGGGTCGCCCAGCGGGACCGTCTCCGGTTCGGGCAGCTCGTCGCAGACGAACTCGTCCACCTTGCGCTTGCGCCACTGGGAGGTCCGGGTGTTCACCAGCGCCCGGCGGACGTAGCCGTCCAGGGCGCGGTGGTCCATGATCCGGTCCCAGGCGACGAAGGTCTTCGTCAGCGCGGTCTGGAGCAGGTCCTCCGCGTCGCATGGGTTCGCCGTCAGCGACCGGGCGGTGCGCAGCAGGACCGGGCCCCGGGCGTGCACGTACGAGGCGAAGGAGGGGTAGGTCAGATGGGCCACCGGGGCCGGGGCGGAGCCGCCCGTCGCGGTGACGGGTGCCAGGGCCCTCAGGGGCGTCACGGTGGCCGGTATCGGGTTCGGGGCCGCGGGAACCGTGGTCATCGGTGCCACGGGCGTCGATGCGCTGGTGCAGACGGGCGCGATGGTTGCGGTCATGGGCTCCACGCTAGGTTCGGCCCCCGTCCGGCGGATCGCCCGCAGGTCCCGAAGCGGTGTCCGCCTCAGGTTGTAGGAGTGCGGTCAGCCCTACCTACTGGAGGTGGAGACCCCGAGGAGGGCTCTCGGGGTTCGGCGGGGGACTTCCCGGAGCGACCGGGAGCCGCTCCGGAGCCCGCCCGGACGCCACCGGGCGCCCATGGACGCGCACCGCCCAGGTCACCCCGGACGCCCCGACAGTAGTGACAGACCGTCCGGGACGACCGCAGAATCGGCTCACCGGCGGCTCCGCGCCCGCCGCGTCACCCCGGACGGCGATCCCGCCGCCCCCGCCGTACCCATCGCGTCTCCCGGAGGCCCCCGTGCTGAGCACCATGCAGGACGTACCCCTGCTGATCTCCCGGATCCTGCACCACGGAGCGACGGTCCACGCCTCCTCCCAGGTGATCACCTGGACCGGGGAGGACGGCCCCCGGCGCCGCAGCTTCGCCGAGATCGGGGCCCGGACCGCGCGACTCGCCCACGCGCTCCGGGACGACCTCGGAGTGCGCGACGACGACCGGGTCGCCACGCTCATGTGGAACCACGCCGAGCACGTCGAGGCGTACTTCGCCGCGCCCTCGATGGGCGCCGTGCTCCACACCCTGAACCTGCGGCTGCCCCCGGCGCAGCTCGCGTGGATCGTGAACCACGCGGCGGACCGGGTGGTCCTGGTGGACGGTTCCCTGCTCCCGCTGCTCGCCCCGCTGCTGCCCCGGCTCACCACCGTGGAGCACATCGTGGTGTCCGGACCGGGCGACCGTTCCCTGCTCGACGGCGCCGCCCCGCAGGTCCACGACTACGAGGAGCTGATCGCGGGCAAGCCGACCGGCTACGACTGGCCCGTACTGGACGAACGCCGGGCCGCCGCGATGTGCTACACCTCCGGCACCACCGGGGACCCCAAGGGAGTCGTCTTCTCCCACCGCTCGGTGTACCTGCACTCGATGCAGGTGAACATGGCCCACTCCATGGCGCTCACGGACGCCGACACCAGCCTCATCGTGGTGCCCCAGTTCCATGTGAACGCCTGGGGACTGCCGCACGCCGCGTTCATGAGCGGGTTCTCCCTGCTGATGCCCGACCGGTTCCTCCAGCCCGGACCGCTCGCCGCGATGATCGAGGCCGAGCGGCCCACCCACGCCGCCGCCGTTCCCACCATCTGGCAGGGCCTGCTCGCGGAGGTCACCGCCCGCCCACGGGAGCTGTCCTCCCTGAACCAGGTCACCATCGGCGGCTCGGCCTGTCCGGCCTCGCTGATGACGGCCTTCGACGCGCTCGGCGTACGGGTCTGCCACGCCTGGGGGATGACGGAGACCTCTCCGCTCGGCACCATCGCCCGGCCGCCCGCGCACGCCGTCGGCACCGACGAGGAGTTCGGCTACCGCCTCACCCAGGGCCGTTTCCCGGCCTCCGTCGAAGCGCGGCTACGCGGCCCGGGCGGGAACCTCCTGCCCTGGGACGGCGGCTCGGCGGGCGAACTGGAGGTCCGGGGCCCCTGGATCGCGTCCGCGTACTACGGCGGGCCCGACGGGGAACCGCAGCGTCCCGCCGACAAGTTCAGCGAGGACGGCTGGCTGAAGACGGGTGACGTCGGCACCATCAGCCCCGACGGGTACCTCACCCTCACCGACCGGGCCAAGGACGTCATCAAGTCCGGTGGGGAGTGGATCTCGTCGGTGGAGCTGGAGAACCTGCTCATGGCCCACCCCGGGGTCGTGGAGGCGGCGGTCGTCGCCGTACCCGACGAGAAGTGGGGCGAACGGCCCCTCGCCACGGTCGTCCTCAAGGAGGGCGCCACGGTCGGCTTCAAGGACCTGCGGACCTTCCTCGCGGACAAGGTCGCCAAGTGGCAGCTTCCGGAACGCTGGAGCCTCGTCGAGGCCGTCCCCAAGACCAGTGTGGGGAAGTTCGACAAGAAGGTCATCCGTAAGCGGTACGCGGACGGCGAGCTGGACGTCACCCATCTCTGACGGGAAGTGGCGGTGTTTCACGTGAAACACCGCCACCGCCCGCTCAGTTCGTACCCGTCCGCTCAGTTCGTCCCGATCCTGGCCAGCAGATCGACGATCCGGCTCTGCACCTCCGCGCTGGTCGAACGCTCGGCGAGGAACAGAACGGTCTCCCCCGCCGCGAGCCGGGGCAGCTCGGTGTGGTCCACAGCGGCGGTGTAGACGACCAGGGGCGTCCGGTTCAGCTGACCGTTCGCCCGGAGCCAGTCCACGATCCCGGCCCGACGGCGACGGACCTGCATCAGATCCATCACCACCAGGTTGGGACGCATCTGGGTGGCCAGGGCGACCGCCTCGGCGTCCGTCTCCGCCCGGGCGACCTGCATCCCCCGGCGCTCCAGCGTGGACGTCAGGGCGAGCGCGATCTCCGGGTGCTCCTCGATCAGCAGCACCCGTGGCGGATGCTGCTCGCTGTCACGCGGCGCCAGGGCCTTGAGCAGCACGGCGGGATCGGCCCCGTACGCGGCTTCCCGGGTCGCCTGGCCCAGCCCGGCCGTCACCAGGACCGGGACCTCGGCGGCCACCGCGGCCTGCCGTAGCGACTGGAGCGCGGTCCGGGTGATCGGTCCGGTCAGCGGGTCCACGAACAGCGCGGCCGGGAAGGCGGCGATCTGCGCGTCGACCTCCTCACGGGAGTGCACGAGCACCGGACGGTACCCACGGTCGCTGAGCGCCTGCTGGGTGCTCATGTCGGGCGCGGGCCACACCAGCAGCCGACGCGGGTTGTCGAGCGGCTCGGGCGGCAGCTCGTCGTCCATCGGCCGGGGGTACGGCTGGTCGGCGACCTCGATCGCACCACCCGGTCCGTCCAGCGGCTCCGGCCCCTCGTCCGCGTTCTGGTCCGGCGCCCCTATGGCGTACGACCGTCCGGGACCCGTGGCGGGGCCCGCGAGCCGGGTCTGCGGGGCACCGGCCGGAGCGGGCTGCTGCGGCCTGCCCTGCTGGTCGGACGGCTCGGGCTGGTCGGACAGGGCGTCCGGCCGGGTGCCGAGCTTTCGCCGACGCCCCGAACCGTTGGACGCCCCGCCCGGCGGGAGGGCCGGACCGCCCGGCGGCACGGTCCCGGACGCCACGGACCCGGGCTGCGCGTCGGCGGCCGACCGCGCGACGGGTACCCCCTGCCCGAGCGTCCGGACGTTGAAGGCCCGCGCCTGGGAGTCGTACGTCCCCTCCGCCCGGTCTGCCTCCGTCCGGTCCGCCGCGACCGGCGCGGGAGCGGACTGCCGGGGGAGCGGCGGGGCGGTGGACACGGGCGGGGTGGGTGCCTGACCCGTCCACGCCGTTCCGCCGGGCTGCGCCGACCGTCCCGGCCGCCCCGGCTGTCCGGCGGTCCCCGGCTGGGCTCCCGGCCCGGCGGGCACCGCGTGGTCCGGCTGTCCGGCCGTCACCGGGTGGTCCGTCGGAAGGGACTCCGTGACGGGGACGGGACGCGCGGGAGGCAGCGGCTGACCGCCCTGCGGCGGCTGCGGCGGCCGAGCGGGCTGGGCGACGCGCGCGGGCTGGGGCGCGGCGGTCCGCGCCGGGACCCCGGGACCGGCCTCGACGTCCGGTACCGCCTGGGCGGGCAGCCCACCCACGGGCACCGGCCGTCCGGGTTCGACCGGACCGGCGGGCCGGGGGAGCTGCCCCGGGTACGCGGACGGGGCGGCAGCGTGGGCCGCCGCCGGAACGGGCACCCCGGCGGCCGGAGTGATCTGCGCCGGGACACCGCCCGCCGGAACGCCCTGCGGCGGAACCGGCCCGCCGGGCCCACCGGGCGCATGGGACCCACCGGCCGGGCCGGGCGCGCCGGGGAATCCGGTCTCCGGGTACCCGGGTGCCTGCTGGGGAACGGCGGGGTACGGAGCCGGGCCGTGCGGATCGACGGCCTCTCCGCCCGTGCCGCCGCCCGCGCCCACGGCCCGCCGCCGCCCGGTGGGGCGTTCGGTGGGGTGGGGCTGGGGCGGCGTGTGCTCGTCGAGGGGACCGCGCGGGTCCCGTCCGGCGTGCGCCTCGTGCCCGGGGGCGCCCGCCCGGTCCGCCCCGGCCGGGGGCAGCGCGAAGGGACTCCGGGGGGCACCGTCCTCGGCGCCCTCCACGGGCTGGCCGGAGGCAGCGCGCTCGGCCGACGCGGGGGCCAGCGCCCGGCGCGCCGGGCGGGCGGCCGGGGGCTGGGCCGGGGCCTGGGCGGCCGGAAGCCCGTGCGGGCCGCCGGGGACACCGGGCTGCGCCGGACCGGGGGGCACGGGGCGGCCCGGCAGCCCCGCCGGGTTCACGGGCTGGGGGCCGCTCGGCGCGTCCACCGCCGCCGGGGGCAGCGCGGGCATCGCGGACACGGCGGCCTCCCGCGCGTCCGGCCCGGATGGCCCGGACTGCCCGGACGGCAGTGCCATAGGTGCTCCGGCGGGCGGCACCTGGCCGAGCCCGGCCGGGCCGTGGGCACCGTGCGGCCCGCGCGGACCGTCACCGGCGGGTGCGTCGGCGCTGGGCCTGCCGCGCCTGCGGCCCGTTCCGTCCGTCGTGGACGCGTCCGCCGGGGGAAGGGCCATGGCGGATCCATGGGTTCCACCAGATCCGGTGGAACCGTCGGGGGCGCCCACGGGGGCCTCCTCCGCCTGACGTCCGCGCCGTCGCCCGGTGGGCACTCCGGTGGGCACCTCGGCGGGTGCCCCGCCGGGGGCGTCCTCCGGGCCGTCGTCCGTTCCGGCGGGCGCGCCGTGCGGGTGGGCGCCCTCCAGGAAGGCGTCCGTGGAGCCCCGGCGGGCACGCCGCCGTCCACCACGGGTGGCGTCGCCGCCGGTCCCCGATCCATCGGTACCGGTGTCGGCCGCGGCCCCGGCGGACGGACCGGCCGCTTCGACGACGGCCTCTCCGACGGTCTCTCCGGCGGCCGGGGCGGGGTCGGCGGGCACCGCACCGGCGCCGCCGCCGATCGGCACCTCCAGGACGTAGGCGCGGCCGCTCATCCCCGGCACCTCGTGCGTCTGGAGCACGCCGCCGTGCGCCCGCACGATGCCCCGGACGATCGGTTCGTGCACCGGGTCGCCGCCCTGGAAGGGGCCCCGGACCTCGATCCGGACCACCTCGCCGCGCTGTGCGGCGGCGACGACCACCGTCGAGTCCAGGTAGCCGTTGGCGACGACCGGCGCGTTGCCGGTGGAGTCCACGCCCGCGACGTCCGCGATCAGATGCGCGAGGGCCTTGGCGAGCCGTTCCGCGTCCACCTCCGCCTCGATCGGCGGGGCGTGCACGGCGAACTGCGCCCGGCCCGGTCCGATCAGCTCCACGGCGCCCTCGACCCCGGCCGTGACGACGGCGTCCAGCATCGCGGGGCGCCGGTCCAGCACCTCGGTGCCCCGGTCGAGCCGCTGGTAGCACAGGACGTTGTCGACCAGGGTGGTGATCCGGGAGTACCCGGCGGCGAGGTGGTGCAGGATCTGGTTGGCCTCGGGCCACAGCTGTCCGGCGTCGTCGGCCGCCAGCCCGGCCAGCTCGTGGCGCAGCTCGTCCAGCGGGCCGCGCAGCGAGGTGTCGAGGACCGCGACCAGCTGGTCGTAGCGGGCCGCCTGGGCCTCGTAGCGGTCCTTCTCCCGTTCGGCGAGGGCCGCGTACCGGTCCTTCTCGGCGGCGATCTCCTCGGCGTGCGCCTCCGCGCTCTCCGCCAGCCCGGCGGTGTGCTCCTCGCGCAGCCGGGCCAGCTCGGCGGCGTGCTCCCGCTCGCCCCCGGCCTTCTCCTCGGCCAGCTCCTCGTACGGCCTGCGGTCGGTGAACGTCATCACCGCGCCGACGAGCTGGTCACCGTCCCGGACCGGGGCGGTGGTGAGGTCGACGGGGACCTTGTCGCCCTTCTTCGCCCACAGGACCTGCCGGCGCACCCGGTGCTTGCGGCCCGACCGGAGGGTGTCGGCCAGCGGCGAACCCTCGTACGGGAACGGCTCGCCGTCGTCCCGGGAGTGCAGGACGAGGGTGTGCAGCTCCTTGCCGCCCAGCTCGTTCGCCCGGTAGCCGAGGATCTGCGCGGCGGCCGGGTTGACGAGGACGATCCGCCCGTCGAGATCGGTGCCGACGACCCCCTCGGACGCGGCCCGCAGGATCATCTCGGTCTGCCGTTGCGAACGCGCCAGCTCGGCCTCGGTGTCCACGGTGCCCGACAGGTCCCGGACCACGAGCATCAGCAGCTCGTCACCCGTGTAGCCCTGACCGTCGTACGCCTGTTGACCGTTCTCCAGATTCGCGGATGTGACCTCGACCGGGAAGATCCCGCCGTCGGTGCGGCGCGCGGTCATCCGCTTCGGCTTGGTGCGGCCCCGGGGGTCGGTGCTCTCCGGACGGCGCATCGAGCCGGGGATCAGCCGCGAATCGAACTCCGGGAGCAGGTCCAGGAGCCCCCGCCCCACCAGCGCGGTACCCGGCGCCTCGAACGCCTCCAGCGCGATGGTGTTGGCGTTGACCACGGTTCCGTTGGCGTTGACCAGCACCAACGCGTCCGGGAGTGCGTCGAGTATGGCTGCGAGGCGAGCAGCGCCTCGGGATGGCCTGCTGCTCACGAGACGCTTCCTCCCTGTTCCGGCATCCTGCCGACCACGAAGGCCATCTTGCCGCGCGGTCCGCAACGTGTCACGCGGGAGTCTACGACCCTGGGTTGCGCTCGCGACGGCGGACGTCCGAGGAGTCGCCACGGGCGGGGTGCGGGGGATCCGGTCCCCCTCCGGGTCCTTCGGGGCTGACCAGGCGGGGGCGCGGTCGGGCCGGGTCCGGGGGTCGGCCGGATCCCGTGGCGGCCCCGGGAGCGTCAGGACGGCCCCGCGCCGGGCAGCACGGGCACCAGGCCGTTCCAGCGGGAGATCTCACAGCCGTCGGTCCGGGAGAAACGGGCGTCGACGTACCGGCCGTACCAGCGGCCGGTGATCCGCGCGGTGGCGCCGCCGCCGTGCTGGAGCGAGCAGGCGGCGTACGGGGGGACCGGTGCGAAGGGGTCGCTGCCACGGGAGGAGAGTTCGGCGAGTCGTTCGCACGCCCGGGCCGCCTGCGGATGGGTGCCTCCGGCGGGCCCGCATTCGAGACGGTACGTCCCGTCGACGGCCCGCCCGGTGCCCTTCACCACGACGGTGAGCTGGTCGGCGCTGGTGAGGATCGGCGGCAGCGGCACCCGGTCCAGGGCGTGGGCGGTACCGGGGCCCACGGCGAGCCCCGAGAGGGCGGTGAGGGCGGCCGCGACGGTACGGAGGACGCGGAGCCGTGGTGTCGGCGTCGGCATCGACTGGGGCATGGGGGTCCTTCGGCGAGGGTGCGGGGCGGGGCGGATCGGCCCCGTGGGCGCGGAGCGCGCGTCCGACCGGTCTAACGCGCGGACGGGAAGCGGGTTGCGGACCGGGTGTCCGGTCCGCGTCGCCCCGTGCCGTCTCCGTCGGCCGGGCGCCGGTGCGGAGGGCCGCGCACGCGCCTTGTGTCTCCGTACCCGGCCCCGACCGGGGCTTTGCCCTGCGGGCGGCACGCCTAGTACCGTGGGGGGCGATTGGTAACGGCCCGCTGGGCTGTGTCATCATCTGCACGCACCACTCGCGCTCGCGTGGGCGGTTGTGCTGGAGGCGTCGCCTAGTCCGGTCTATGGCGCCGCACTGCTAATGCGGTTTGGGCCTTAAAGCCCATCGAGGGTTCAAATCCCTCCGCCTCCGCGCTCATGATCCTGGAGCCCCGGTCCCTACGGACCGGGGCTCCAGGCGTTTCCCGGCTGGGGCTGGGGCTGGGGCTGGGGCTGGGGCCGACGGGTGGCGCGGGCCGTACCGGACATGCGGTTCGGGCGGGTGGTGTTCTCGGTCACGAGACGGGGCGGACGGCACTGCGGCCAGGGCGCGCGAGGCTGGCCCGGGCGCCCCCGCAGGGGCTGGCTGCCTAGGTAAAAGCGCAGGTCAGAACGGGTGCGGGGAATGGATTTCGCCTCACGCCGCCGTTCATGTAATGTTGTTCCCGCAACGCCGACCGGGACGAAAGCCCGAGCGGGGGAGCAAGCGAAACAAGAGAACACAAGCACTCGTAGCTTAACGGATAGAGCATCTGACTACGGATCAGAAGGTTGCAGGTTCGAATCCTGCCGAGTGCACATCGAGACCGAGGCCCCGTGGATCATTCCACGGGGCCTCGGTCGTTTATGGGGCTTTGGGGAGCGGGCTGCTGGAGGGTGGGGGTGTGGGGGGCCGGTGTCCGCGTCGGTGGGGGGCTCGGGGCGGTCCAGGGCGGTGGGTGCTTCGTGGCGGTGGGGTGCCCTCGCGCCCGGGCGGGAGCCGGTTCGGCGGGGTGGTGGCGGGGTGGATCAGCGCAGGGGGACGGCGGCTTCCACGCGGTGGAGGTGGACCAGTACGTCGTAGCCGTGGATCAGGTTCTGCGGCTTGGTCATCACCTCGGGGACGTGGGTGGCGGGTACGAGGAAGGTGGGGCGTGCCGTGTTCAGCCAGCGGCCCGCGACCGGGTCCCGGCCCGCCCGGCGCAGGTCGAGGTAGTAGTCGCGGTGGCGGACGCGGTCCAGGGTGTGCTCGTTGCTGCCGTGCGCGGCGGGGCCGGTGTCGAAGGTCTGGACGTCGCGGGTGTCCCGGTGCGCGGCCAGGTAGCCGCCGCTGTGGATCGAGGTGCCGATGGCGAGGTACCCGCGGCCCATCATGCGGCGGAGCCACTCCCCCTGGGTCACCGGGTACTGCTCGGGCCACGGCGACTTGTAGGTGACGTGGCCGTTGTGCGCCGCGGCCACCACCTTCTGCCCGGTCCGCTGCTGCCACCACAGCGTGTTCTTCGCCATCGAGCGGTCGCGGTGCAGATGCAGGGCGGAACCCTCCAGCGAGTACATGACGGCCATCTGTGAGATGACCCTGGCCTCCTGGAGCACCCAGGGGTCCACGCCGTCGGTGCCCTCCAGGAGCCGGTGCGCGGCGCGGGCGTCGTCCGCCAGGGCCTGCTTCCGCTCCCGGGGGAGCGCGTTGACGGCCTTCATCCGCTCCGCCACGCCCTCGGGCAGCGCGCGGAGTCCCGCGTACCGCTCGCGCAGTCCGGGCAGGAGAGCGGGCCGGTGCTCCGCGGCCCAGTCCAGGACGCGCGCGTACTGGGCGCGGCCCACGTCACCGATGTCGTTGCCCATGATCCGTATCTGGTGGGGGGCGGTGCGGTTGTGCTTCCGCATCCAGCTGAAGAGCCGGAAGAACTCCTCGGTGCGCCAGGACTTGTAGTCGCCCTGGAACTCCTCGCGCAGGATGGTGCGGAGATCTCCCCTGCCCGTACGGATGTGGGAGTCCAGCCGGACCCCGGTCGACCAGGGGGCCTCCATGGCGAACGTGGTGAAGCCCTCCTCGGCCACCAGGTGCCGGAACAGGCGCTCCCGGAAGGTGAACACCTCCTTCGACCCGTGGGTGACCTCACCGATGCCGACGACGCGGGCCCCCCGGGTCATCTGCCCCAGGGCCGCCAGATCGCGGGGGGAACCGCCGTCCGGCGCCGTGGTCCGCAGCGGATGCGCGTACCGCTCCAGAGCGGCGACGACATCCTGGCCGGAGGACTCCGAGACGGGGATCCGTACGGTCGTGGGCACGTCGGAGGCCAGCGCGGGGGCGGCCGACAGAACGCCCAGCGCCGCCGCGAGGGCGAGCGCGGCGGACAGGCTGCGGCGCGCGGATGCTCGGGTCATGGATGGCCTCCTTGGTCGATCGGTCGACCGGTCGACCGGTGGGCGGGGAGGCGGTGCGCCTCTTCCCGGTACCTCAACCCTGCCGTTCGGCGGCTCGGCGGACCATGAGGCAGGCACCCGGATGGTGGTGCAGCGCGCACCACCTCAAGACCTGTGCTGCGCAACCGGATCGGCCTGTGGTGGGCCGTTCCCGAGGGGCACGCCTCGCGGCGGGCGGGGCGGCCGGTGGTGGGGGGCGCTTTCCCCCGCTTTCGCCGATGTTCTGTTGGCACATCACCACAGGGGCTCGGGCGGTTCCTAGACGGGTACCGGCCAGCGCTGTCCGGGCCGTTGTCAGTGGGCGGGGGTAGCGTCGGGAGGGTGACGTGGTGGTGTGCGGGGGTGCGGTGGGACGCGGGGCGCGGGGTGCCGTTGGTCGGGTGGCGGGGGGACGGCGGAGGGGTGCGGGAGCGGGAGGTCCGGCGGGGGGAGTGGCTGGGGTTCCGGGTGGTGGGGGAGCGGCGGTGCGGGGGAGTGGCGCGGGGCGGCCGGTGGACGCCGTGTCCGGGGGCGGCCGTGGTGGGGGCGCGTACCACCCGGGCGCAGTGCGAGGAGTGCGCGCGGCTCGACCGGTCGCGGTCCGTCGCCGCCGACACCGCCCTCGACGACCCCCGTCCGTACCGGGTGTACCTCGCCTGGTTCGGGGAGGGGCTGGTCAAGGTCGGCATCACCCGGGCCGATCGGGGGTCCGCCCGGCTGCTGGAGCAGGGCGCCGTCGCGTTCGTCTGGCTGGGGACGGGGCCGCTGATGGCCGCGCGCCGGACCGAGGAGTCGGTGCGCACCGCCCTCGGCGTGCCGGACCGCGTCCCGTACGACCGCAAGCGGGCCGTCCGCGCCGCCCTGCCCGGGGTCGCCGAGCGGGCCGCCGTCCTGCGGGAGCTGTACCGGACCGCGACCGTGCTGCCCGGGTGGCCCGAGGCGCTGCGCCGGGAGACGGAGTGCGCGGTCGTCGACCACGGTGACGCGTTCGGGCTCGCCCGGCTCCCGCCGAACACCGGGGTGGTCACCGCCCTGCGGGACGGCGGCCTGGTGCGCGGCACGGTGCTCGCCGTCGCCGGACCCGATCTGCACCTGGCGCCCGGCGGGGGCGCGGTGGTCGTCCTCGACGGCCGGCTGATGGCCGGGTGGGAGCTGGTGCGGGACGCGGAAGGCACGGGGACGGTCACGGTTCCGGTGCGGGACGTGTCCGTGGTGCAGGGCGGGTTGTTCTGAGAGAGGGGTCGGGGAGGCGTGTTCTGAGGGGGGCCGGGGCGGGTCGTCCCGAGAGGGGGGCGGGGCGGGGCGTTCCGGGAGGGGGGCGGGGCGGGGCGTTCCGGGAGTTCCGGGGCGGTTGTCGTGGGAGGTTCAGGACGGTCGTCCTGAGGGAGGCGGGTCGGATTCTCAGGGTTTTCACAGGTGACCCACATTGGGGTTTCAGAGCCCGTCGGGAGGCTCTTCCACATGACCGCGATCCAGGAACGCACGGACACGACGAAGCCGGACGGCACGCCGGTCCGGGTCCTCGTCGTCGATGACGAGTCGTCCATCACCGAACTGCTGTCGATCGCCCTGCGCTGTGAGGGCTGGCGCATCCGCAGCGCGGCGGACGGACGGAGCGCGCTGTGTGCCGCGCGGGAGTTCCGGCCCGACGCGGTCGTCCTGGACGTGACCCTGCCCGATCTCGACGGCCTCTCCGTACGGGCCCGGCTGCGGCGCGAGAACCCGGGCGTCCCGGTGCTGTTCCTCACCGGGAAGGGCGTCACCGACCGGATCGCCGGGCTGACGGCCGGGGGCGACGAGTACGTCACCAAGCCGTTCGGGCTGGAGGACGTCGTCGGTCGGCTGCGCGGGCTGATCCGGCGGACGGGGACGGCCGCCCCGCACGGCGGCGGAGCGCTGCTGGAGGTCGGGGACCTGACCCTGGACGAGGACAGTCACGAAGTGACCCGGGGCGGGACCGCGATCCACCTCACGGCCACCGAGTTCGAACTGCTCCGCTATCTGATGCGCAATCCGCGCCGGGTGCTCAGCAAGGCCCAGATCCTCGACCGGGTCTGGAGCTACGACTTCGGGGGCCGGGCCAACGTCGTCGAGCTGTACATCTCCTATCTGCGGCGGAAGATCGACGCCGGTCGTCAGCCGATGATCCACACGCGGCGCGGCGCCGGGTACCTGATCAAGCCCGCGCAGCAGGAGCAGCCCGTCTGATCCGGGCTGCCGTCCGGTCCGATCCGTCGTCCGGTCCAGGCGGTCGTCCGGTCCGGTCCGGTCGGTCCGGCCGCAGTCGGTCCGACGTGCCGCCGGTCCGGTCACGGTCGGTCAGCCGTTGGTCGTCAGCGGTCAGTGTTCTCGGGTCCGTGATCGTCCGTTCGTGGTCGTGGGGTCCACGGCGGCGGTCGGCGCGGCCATTCCGAAGACAGCCCCGGTCCCGTCCACCTGTGGGGAGGTGTGACGGGGCCGGGGCTGTCGTGTTGCCGGGTGACCGGGCGCGTCGGGGCGGTGGCGGGTGGTCCGCCGGACGGGTTCCGGCAGGTAGCGGAAACTATTACCTGTACGGCGTATAGGAGGTGTTCTACAGTGTATGGCGATCAGTCATACGCTGTATAAGGAGTGTGGGATGTCCGCCATGGCCGCTCAGAACCCCCAGGTGTCCTCCGGGCACCCACGGCGGTGGCTGATCCTCGGGGTGATCCTGTTGGCGCAGCTCACCGTGCTGCTCGACAACACCGTCCTGAACGTCGCCATCCCCTCGCTCACGCGTGAACTCGACGCCTCCTCCGCCGACATCCAGTGGATGATCAACGCCTATTCGCTGGTGCAGTCCGGGCTGCTGCTGACCGCGGGCAGCGCCGCCGACCGCTACGGCCGCAAGCGGCTGCTCATCGCCGGGCTCGCGCTCTTCGGGATCGGCTCGCTCGCCGCCGGACTCGCGCAGACCTCCGGCCAGCTCATCGCCGCCCGGGCGGGGATGGGCGTCGGCGGGGCGCTGCTGATGACCACCACCCTCGCGGTGGTCGTGCAGATCTTCGACGAGACCGAGCGGGTCAAGGCGATCGGGCTGTGGTCCACCGTCAACTCGCTCGGGTTCGCCGCCGGGCCGCTGCTCGGCGGCGTCATGCTCGACCACTTCTGGTGGGGCGCGATCTTCCTGATCAACATCCCCGTGGCGCTGACCGGGCTGTGGGCGGTGGCCCGGATGGTGCCGGAGTCCAAGAACCCCCGGGGGGACCGGCCCGACCTGGTGGGCGCGGTGCTGTCGACCATCGGGATGACCGGCGTCGTCTTCGCGATCATCTCCGGGCCGGAGCACGGCTGGACCTCCGGCCGGGTGCTCGCCTCGGCGGCGGTCGGCGCGCTGGTGCTGGGCGCGTTCGTGCTGTGGGAGCTGCGGGTCCCGCATCCGATGCTCGACATGCACTTCTTCCGGAACCAGCGGTTCGTCGGCGCGGTCGCGGGCGCGGTCCTCGTGGCGTTCGGGATGGGCGGTTCGCTGTTCCTGCTCACCCAGCACCTCCAGTTCGTCCTCGGCTACGGCGCCCTGGAGGCCGGGGTGCGGACCGCGCCCCTCGCGGTCACCATCGTGCTGCTCAACGTCGTGGGCCTCGGCGCGCGGCTCGTCCCCCGGCTGGGCACCCCCGTCACCATCGCCGTCGGCATGTCCCTGCTGGCCCTCGGGCTCGCCCTCGTCGCCCTGCTGGCGGGCGGTACGGACGGCACCTACGCCGGGATGTTCGCCGGGCTGGTGGTGATGGGCGCGGGCATCGCCCTGGCCATGCCCGCCATGGCCAACGCCATCATGAGCGCGATCCCCCCGGCGAAGGCCGGAGTGGGCGCGGGCGTCAACGGCACCCTGGCCGAGTTCGGCAACGGGCTCGGGGTCGCCGTCCTGGGCGCCGTGCTGAACGCCCGGTTCTTCGCGCTGGTCTCCGCGGCCTCCCTCCCGGCGGCCCTCGCCGCAGCCTCCGACGCCGACGAGCGGCGGGAGATCACGGACGCCTTCGCCTCCGGGCTGGCGACCAGTCAGCTGGTCGGGGCCGCGGCCGTGTTCCTCGGCGGACTGCTCGCCGCCGCGCTGCTCCGCCGGGCCGAGCGCGCCGAGCGGGTCGAGCGCGTCGGAGGTGACGGGTCCGGGACCCCGTCCGGGGGCGGTGACGGGGGCGGTGGTGTCGGTGGGGTCGGTGATCCGGTCGCCCAAGGCGGTGCCGCGGGCGAGGGGAGCGGGGCCGTGAGGCGGTCCTGACCTGCGCATACCATGCGGAAGCGGGCACCGTACGGGGCGACGGCCGGTGCGGTGCCCGCGTCAGTGGGTGCGCGGGCGCCGTCGCGTACGGTTCCCGCAACGGGAGAGAGGTGCGCGATGGCGAAGGAAACCGACCGGGGCGGGCGCCCGGCCAGAGCGAGCGTCTGGCTGACGGACGGAACACGGCGCGAGGCCCGGTCCCGTCGCGGCACCCAGCCCTCGCCGTCCGGACTGGACCGGGACGTCATCACCCGGACCACCGTCCGGATGCTGGACGAGGAGGGCATCGCGAAGTTCTCGATGCGGCGGCTGGCCGCCGGGCTGAACGTCACCGCCATGTCCGTCTACTGGTACGTCGACACCAAGGACGACCTGCTGGAGCTGGCCGTCGACGCGGCGTACGGAGAGCTGCGGTTGCCCGTGGTGCCCGGCCCGGACGGTGACGGCACGGGTACGGGTGCCGATGCCGGTACCAGTGCCGACTGGCGGGAGCTGCTGAGGGACACCGCCGCCGAGTACCGGGACCTGCTGGTGCGCCACCCCTGGCTGTCGGCGCTCGCCGGGCACTTCCTCAACATCGGTCCGAACTCACTGGAGTTCTCCCGCGTCGTCCAGGGGATCGTGGGCGCCACGGGACTGCCCGCGTCCGGGCAGATCGGGGCGATCGCCGCCGTCTTCCAGTTCGTCTACGGCTTCGGGACCATCGAGGGCCACTACGTCCAGCGGAGCGCGGAGGCGGGGATGAGTCAGAACGACTTCTACACCGAGGCGTTGAGCCTGATCTCGCGGGTGCCGGGCTCGGCCGAGGTGTGGGAGTCGTCGGCCGCGCTGATGGCGGCGCGCGGCGGGGACACCGTCGAGGAGATGCGGGACCGGGACTTCGCCTTCGCGCTGGAGCTGCTCATCGCGGGGATCGAGACGATGATCGAGCGGGCCGCCGCCCGGGACGACACGCCCGGTCCGTCCGGCCAGTCCGGTCCGCCTGGCCTCTCTGGTCCCTCTGGTCCGTCCGGTCCGTCCGGTCCGTCCGGTCCGTCCGTCCAGGAGTGATCCTCCGGGGTCCGTTCGGGTCGGCGGACCGCCTCCGGCCGGTGCCCCGGGCCGGTGGGTCCGGGCCGGTGGCCCGTGGGCCCGGGCGGTCCGGGTCAGCCCCGGCCGCCCCGTAGCGGCACCTCCTTGATGAACACCGTGATCAGCAGGGCCAGCGCGGCCAGTGGCGCGGAGAACAGGAACACGTCCGCGATGCCGTGCCCGTAGGCGCTCTCCAGCACCCCGCGCAGCGGTCCCGGCAGCGCGTCCATGTCCGGGATGGCCCCGTCCTCGGCGCCGCCCCCGCCGAGCGCCGCGCCCGCCGGGCCGAGCGCGGCGAGCCCGTCCCGCGCGTGGTCGCCGATCCGCGCCGACATCAGCGCCCCGAGCGCGGAGACCCCGACCGCGCCGCCGAGCGAGCGGAAGAACGTCACGACCGAGCTGGCCGCGCCCAGGTCCTCGGGGCCCACCTGGTTCTGGGTGCACAGCACCAGGTTCTGCATCATCATGCCGATGCCCAGCCCGGTCAGCCCCATGGAGAGGGCGAGGTGCCCGTACGGGGTGTCGTGCCGCATGGTGCCCAGCAGGCCCAGCCCGGCGGTCAGCAGCACCCCGCCGGAGACCAGCCACGCCTTCCACCGTCCGGTCCGGGTGATGACCAGCCCGGACACCGTGGACGAGACGAACAGCCCGACGATCAACGGGATCGTCAGCAGCCCGGACATCGTCGGCGACTCGCCCCGCGCGAGCTGGAAGTACTGGCTGAAGAACACCGAACCGGCGAACATCACCACGCCCACGAACAGGGAGGCGAGCGAGGCGAGGGCGATCGTCCGGTTCCGGAACAGGCGCAGCGGGATGACGGGGTCGGCGGCCCTGCCCTCCACCCATACGAAGGCAGCGCCGAGCAGCAGCGACCCCGGGACCATCAGCGCGGTCTGCCAGGACAGCCAGTCGTAGGCGTTCCCGGCGAACGTCACCCACACCAGCAGCAGGGAGACGGCCGCCGAGACGAGGAACGCGCCGGTCCAGTCGACCTTGACGTCCCGCCGCGCCACCACCGGCAGCCGCAGGGTCTTCTGCAGCACGATCAGCGCGAGCACCGCGAACGGCACCCCCACGTAGAAGCACCAGCGCCAGCCCAGCCAGGGGGTGTCGGTGATGACCCCGCCGAGCAGCGGGCCGCCGACCGTCGCCACGGCGAAGTTCGCGCCGAGGTAGCCGCTGTAACGGCCCCGTTCGCGCGGGGAGATCATCGCGGCCAGCACGATCTGGGCGAGCGCGGACAGTCCGCCGACCCCGACGCCCTGGACCACCCGGCAGGCGATCAGCGCCCCCGGGCTCTGCGCCAGCCCGGCGACCACCGATCCCGCCACGTAGATCACCAGGGATATCTGGACCAGCAGCTTCTTGGAGAACAGATCGGCCAGCTTGCCCCAGAGCGGGGTGGTCGCGGTCATCGCCAGCAGGGACGCGGTGACGACCCAGGTGTACGCGCTCTGGCCGCCGCCGAGGTCCCCGATGATCTCGGGCAGGGCGTTGGAGACGATGGTGGACGACAGGATCGCCACGAACATGCCGAGCATCAGGCCCGACAGGGCCTCCATGATCTCCCGGTGGGACATCGCCTCCCCGGGGGACGCCTTCTCCCGGTGGCCCGTCCCCTTCCGGTGGCCCGTCGGCGGCGGACCGGCCGTGACCGTGGACGTGGACGTGGCGGTGACCGTGGCCCGCGCCTGGTCCACCTGGCCTCGGTGGCCGTCGTGGCCGTCGAGGTCGTCGGGACCCTCGTGGTCGCCGTGGCCGCCGTGGTCGCCGTCCCGGGTCCCCGGCCGTGTGGTCGTCGTCATGCGTGTGTCGTCCGTTCCTGTTCTCGGTCTCCCGGCTGCGCCGCGCGGGCGGGCCGGTGGTCACCGAACTCCGCGCGGAGCCGGGCCAGCAGGGTGGTGAGCCGGGTGACGTCGTCCTCCGGCCAGTGGCCCAGCCGATGGGCCACGGCCGCCACGCACCGGTCCCGCACCTCCGCGAGCCGTGCCTCACCCGAGGGGGTGAGCCGCAGGACGCGCGACCGTCCGTCGTCCGGGTCGGGGAGCCGGACGACCCAGCCCCGCGCGGTGGCCTGGCTGACGTGGCGGCTGGTCACCGACGCGTCCACCGCCAGCAGCTCCGTGAGCCGGGTGGTCCGCAGCGGGCCCTCGCGGGACAGGACGTGCAGGACGGCGGCCGGACCGGCCGGGCAGTCGGCGGGCAGCAGCCGGGCGAGCCCCCGGTTCACGGCGCCCACCGCGTTGAGCTGCCGGACCAGTTCCCCGTACGCGGCGGACCGCGCGGTGGCCAGGGCCATGCCGCCCCCCTCCCTCTTTTTCGTTGCTTGCAGCAACCATAGAGGTTCATTGGTTGCTGCAAGCAACAGAAGGGGGCGGGCGGGGCTAAAAACCTGGCAAACCCCGGTGCCGGAAGGACGTCACCGGGGCCCACCCCGCCCTTGGGGCCGTCGCCCGGATTCGGCTAGGGTCCTGCCCCATGGCACAGAACCCCCAAGCCCCACAAGGCCCTCAGGGCGGCAACGACCCCGCGGGCAGCACCCAGATGTTCCGCGCCTTCGTCGACGAGGGCGGTCCCTCCTCCCGGGGCTCCGCCCGGCGGGCCGCGCGTTCCTCCGGCCCCCGGCTCGGTCTGGTCCTCGGCGTCGTCGCCGGGATCGCGGTCCTCGCGGGCGTCGTCTGGCTGGCGCTGGCCTGACCCCGCGCGGGGTGACCGGCCCGGCGCCGGTCACCCCCTCCCGGGCAAGCCCCTTTCCCGGGCCCCTTTCCCGGGCTCTTGTGCCTGGGCTCCTCCCACGGTCCCCTCCCCGGTCCCTTTCCGGGTCCCCTCCGAGGCTTCCCCCCCGGTCCCTTCCCTGAGGCGCTCCTCAGGTCGCCCCGGCCCCCAGGCCGCTCAGCGTCTCCATCGCCTCGCGTTCCACCCGGGCCGCCTCGCCCAGCAGTGCCCCGGCCCGGACCAGCGGGTGTTCCCCGCCCGAGGTGCCCGCCTCCGCGATCAGGGACGGCACCTCCGTCCACAGGGCGGCGGCCTCGCCGTACCGCGCGTGGCCGGTCCGCAGCCGGTCGTCGTCGAGCCGGCGCGCGCACTCGCCGAGGAAGTCGCGGTACAGATTGCGGAACAGGGCGCCCCCGGTGCCCGCCTCCTCCATCATCCGCGCCGCGTGCGGCAGATCGTGTTCCGGACGGTCGGCGCGACGCAGCCAGGTGGGCACCAGCCGGGCGGCCTTCTCGACGCCCCGGTGGCCCAGGTTCGCCATCGGCGGGTGGAGGAAGGCCGTGGCGCAGGCGGTGACCGCGCCGGTGACGGCGGCGGCGATCCGCTCGTCCGACGGGGGCTCCCCCGGCACGGTCAGGGTGAACGAACGGTTCCGCGCGGTCAGCGGGCCGCGCGCCGACCGGGCCTCGGCGAGGCTGGTGAGGCTGGTGGTCACCGCGCCGCCCTGCGGACCGGTGTCCACCAGGTGGGCCCGGTGGTCGTCGTAGCCGTACAGGGCGACGACGTGTCCCCCGAACCGCACCCGGGGGGTGAAGTACTCCAGGTGGTGGCTGTCGAGTTGGAGGCCGACGGGGTGCCCGGCGGCCAGTCCGGCCGTCACGTTCTGCCACGCCTTGCGGACGGAGGCGGTCTCCCGGACGGTCAGCTCCAAGCCGAGCCGGTCGGCCAGGTTCCGGGTCAGTTCGAACGGTCTGACCCGGCCGCCGAGGAAGGGGAAGTCCAGGTTCCGGGCGTCCCAGTAGACGAAGGACAGCCCGGCGCCCAGACCGAAGAGCAGGGGTTCGGAGAGGTCGAGCCCCTCGTGGCGCAGCAGTACGCCGAGGGCCGTCGTCTCGCAGTGCGCGGTGCCCCGGGACTCCACCCCGGGCAGGACGACCGTCATGCCGCCCGCCCCTCGTCGTCGACGCGGTTCCCGGACGCGGTCCCGGGGCCGGTTCGGGGAGTCGTCCCGGGATTGGTGGTGGCGTCGTCGCGCCGTCGTCCTCCCCCGCCGTCCCGGACGGGGACGACCAGCCGGGTCACCAGTTCCTCCGGGGGCGCCTCGCCCGGTCCGACGAGATACGCCTCGCGCACCGGCGCGCGCGGGTCGAGGCCCTGTTCGTGGAGGGCGGCGAAGAGCGCGTGATAGGCCAGCGGGAGCCGGGAGTACGGTCCGACGTGCGTGGTCTCGGCCACCTGGCCCGCGGGCAGGACCACCGGCCGCAGCGGTTCCGGGACCGCCCCCGACGGGACGTCCGCCCCGACGGCGAACTCGGTGCGCTCGCCGAGGTCCAGGGGGTAGAGCGCCCACAGCGGCGGCTTCCAGCCGGTGCCCGTCCCGTTGAGCGCGGAGAGCAGCCGTGCCACGCATCCGGCGGTCCGCTCCCCGATCTCCTCGGGGGCGGCGACCGCCCGGACGACGGCCAGACGGCGTTCGGGCTCCTCGCCCCGGGACACCCGGTGGCCGGGCGGGCCGCCCTCCGCCAGGTGCTCCAGCACCTCCATCCGGGCCCGGTCCCGGCGGATCCGTTCGGCCAGCCGGTCCCGTTCGGCGAGCAGCAGCGGGGCCCGCTCGGCGGGTCCGGCGGCCAGGGCGCGGGCGATCACGGCCAGCGGCAGGTCCATCTCGCGGAGCAGGGCGATGGTCAGGGCGTCGCGGGCCCGGGCGGGGTCGTAGAGGCGGTAGCCGGTGCGGGTGTCGACCCGGGTGGGGGTCAGCAGCCCCGTCGCGTCGTAGTGCCGCAGTTGTTTGACGCTCAGTCGGCACAGCCGGGCGAACCGGCCGATGGTGAGGAGTTCGTCGTCGCGCATGCGGAAAAGGGTGGACCCTCCCACGGGGGGAGGGTCCACCGGGCGATCGGGTAGCCCGTCGGTCCACGGAAACGGTTCGCCGGACCGTCGTGGAACCGGTTCGCCGGGCGTGACGGGAACGGTTCGCCGGGCCGTCGTGGAACGGTTCGGGGAGCCGGTCCGCCGGGCGGCACGGGAACGGTTCGCCGGAGCGACCGGGCGCCCGGGTGGCTGAGCGCCTGGGTGGCCGAACGTCCGGGCAAGCGGTGTCCGGGCGGGCGGTGTCCGGGTCCGCGTCCGGGAGGGGCCCGGTCAGTCGGAGGTGAGGAGTCCGTCGCGGAGTTGGGCGAGGGTCCGGGTCAGCAGCCGGGAGACGTGCATCTGGGAGATGCCGACCTCCTCGCCGATCTGGGACTGCGTCATGTTCGCGAAGAACCGCAGCATGATGATGCGTCGTTCGCGCGGCGGGAGCTTGGCGAGCAGCGGCTTCAGGGACTCCCGGTACTCGACGCCCTCCAACGCGGTGTCCTCGTAACCGAGTCGGTCCGCGAGGGAGCCCTCGCCGCCGTCGTCCTCGGGGGCGGGGGAGTCGAGGGAGGAGGCCGTGTAGGCGTTGCCCACGGCGAGCCCGTCGACCACGTCCTCCTCGGACACGCCCAGTACGGCGGCGAGTTCGGGGACGGTGGGCGAGCGGTCGAGCTTCTGGGACAGCTCGTCGCTGGCCTTGGTGAGGGCCAGCCGCAGCTCCTGGAGGCGCCGGGGCACCCGCACCGACCAGGAGGTGTCCCGGAAGAAGCGCTTGATCTCGCCGACGACGGTCGGCATCGCGAACGTCGGGAACTCCACGCCGCGTTCGCAGTCGAAGCGGTCGATCGCCTTGATCAGGCCGATGGTGCCGACCTGGACGATGTCCTCCATCGGCTCGTTGCGGCTGCGGAACCGGGCCGCCGCGTACCGCACCAGCGGCAGGTTCAGCTCGATCAGGGTGTCGCGGACGTAGACGCGCTCGGGGCTGTTCTCGTCGAGGGCGGCGAGCCGCAGGAACAGCGAACGGGACAGCGTCCGGGTGTCGATGGCGCCGGAGGGGACGAGCGGCTCCGGGGGTTCGGCGACCGTGGGGGGTGCGGCGGCGGCGAGCGGGGTCCCGGTGCCGTGAGGCTCGGGCGCGAGTTCGCTCTTCGTGAGCGTGAGCACCTTCGAGCTGCCCTGTTCTGCGGACATGCCACCCCCTTGAGGTCGCTGACGGTCGGCGGCCGGCCGTCCCTCCGTCGGAACGTAGCCTCCACCTGAATACCGGCGCCAGAGCCCCGGCAAACGCGCTTCCGGCAGAATGTCACATGTCGGCAACACGCTGTAGTGACATGTCGACATCGAGTGGCTGACGACCCGTAGGGTACGGGTGGATTTGCCGCTGTATGCGGCCTGTTCGCCGGGTACCGGCGCACGGAGGGTGCAACCCTTTCCGGCTACGCCTCGATCCTGTTTGCGGACCGCAGCCGCGCGAAGCTTCGCGCCAGCAATCTGGACACGTGCATCTGGGAGACGCCCAGCTCCGCGCTGATCTGTGACTGCGTCAGATTGCTGTAGTAGCGCAGCAGCAGGATGCGTTGTTCGCGCTCGGGCAACTGGACGAGCAGGTGCCGCACCAGGTCGCGGTGCTCGACCCCGTCCAGGGCCGGGTCCTCGTAGCCGAGCCGGTCCAGCAGCCCCGGCAGCCCGTCGCCCTCCTGTGCGGCCTCCAGGGAGGTCGCGTGGTACGAGCGCCCGGCCTCGATGCAGGCGAGCACCTCGTCCTCGCCGATCCGCAGCCGTTCGGCGATCTCGGCGGTGGTGGGGGAGCGGCCGAAACTGGTGGTGAGGTCCTCCGTCGCCCCGTTGACCTGCACCCACAACTCGTGGAGGCGGCGCGGGACATGGACGGTGCGGACGTTGTCGCGGAAGTAGCGTTTGATCTCGCCCACGACGGTCGGCATCGCGAAGGTCGGGAACTGCACCCCCCGGTCGGGGTCGAAGCGGTCGATCGCGTTGATCAGGCCGATGGTGCCGACCTGGACGACGTCCTCCATGGGTTCGTTGCGACTGCGGAACCGGGCCGCCGCGTACCGCACCAGCGGCAGGTTGGCCTCGATCAGCGCGCCGCGCACCCGGGTGTGCTCCGCGGTGCCCGGTTCCAGATGCCTGAGCTGGGCGAACAGCACCTGGGTGAGGGCCCGGGTGTCGGCGCCCCGGGCACGCTGGGGGGTGGGCGCGGCGGGGACGCGGGGGTCGGCGGGCGCGTGGGGCACGGAGGGGTCCGCCGGGGCGCCGCCGGTCCCCGGAACGGGGGTGCGGGGGGCCGTCGCGCACGGTCCTGTGTCATGGGGGGCGTGCCGGGGTTCGAGCAGTGCGCCGGGGCCGGTGGGGGGCGCCGTCGGGTGTTCACCGCACAGAGGGGGCGCGAGAGGGAGCGCGTGGGGGCGTTCATGGGGCACGGAGGGCGCTTTGGGGTCGACGGTCCCCGTGGTGCCCGTCGGTACCCGGCTCTCCCTGGCGCTGATGGTGCCGACGGTGCTGATGGCGCCGATAGCGCCGATGGTGTCGGGTGGGGCGGTGGCGTCGGCGGTGGCCGACGTGCTTGACGCGGCTTCCTGGGGCGGAGCCTGAGGCGCAGTACTGGCCGGCACGGTCAACGCCACCCCTTCGACGCGCTGGTTCACCTGGATCCCACTCGTCCTGCAAAAGCGGTCATAGCATCACAAGACATGTGCACTGTGTGCAAGCACCCTAAAACACCGTGTTGAGGGACATATATCCGATAAAGGGAGCCTGGGGAGAGGGCGAGGGGAGCCCAAGGAGTGTCCGTGGAGAGCCCGGAGAGCCCGGAGAGCCCGGAGAGCCCTCCACGGAGACCGTGGAGGGCGGCGCCGTCGAGTCGGCGGGGACGGCGTGGTGCGGTGCCGGGCGGTGCCGCGGTGGTGGCGACGGCGGCCGGACGGTGGCCGGGGCGGCGGCCGGGGCGGTGGGTGCGCGGACCGGCGCGGGGTGACGTGACCGGGTGCGCGGGGCGGGGCGGGTGCCCGGAGCGGGTGCCCGGGGCGGGTGCCCGGGGCGGGTGCCCGGGGCGGCGCGGTCAGAACTCGTAGTCGGCGATCACCCAGGTCGCGAACTCGCGCCACTGGGCCACTCCGGCCTGGTGCGCGGGGTGTTCGAGGTACCGCTTCAGCGCGTCCGCGTCGGCCACCGCCGAGTTGATCGCGAAGTCATGGGCGATGGGACGGTCGCTGATGTTCCAGGCGCACTCCCAGAACTCCAGCTCCGGGATCTGTCCGCCCAGCGCGCGGAACGCCTCGACCCCGGCGGCCACGCGCGGTTCGTCGCGCCGCACGCCGTCGTTGAGCTTGAACAGGACGAGGTGGCGGATCACGGGGACTCCTCGGTGGGGCGGGCCGCGCCGCGCGGTACGGCGGCGGTCGTCGGGGGCTAGCCGCCCGCGTTGGCGACCCAGGTCATGAAGTCGCCGACGGCCTGAGCGGCGGTCGAGACGCCCTCGAAGCCTATCTGCACGTAGTCGGCGGCCTTGGCCGGATCCGTGATGACCACGTAGAGCAGGAAGACCACGACCACGTACAGAGCGATCTTCTTCGCGTGCACCATGGCGGTGCCCTCCCCTGTCGACCAGCTGGTACGTCCCCCGTCACCGGCGGTGCAGTGTATCCCGGGACCAACGGCCCGCCCATCGAGGTCCTTTGTCCATCGTCGGGGAGGGGCTCCGGACGGCAGTCTGGGACCTGAGCCCGGCGGAGTCTGGCAGGAACCCGCGCGGGGCTCAGGGACGAACCCCCCTGCGGGGTCCGGGCCTCCCCGCGTGTCCCTCACGTGGTCCGGGCCGGGGGATCGTCCTCATGGGAGGGGTGGCGGACCCCCGTCGCCGCCCCTCCCGCCAACGACGTTCCCGGCGGTGGGGCGCGGGGAGCCAGCGGCACGGCGGGTCGTGGGGGCCCGTCGTGCCGTGCCCCGCGGCGGTGACGCCCTTGGGCCGGCGCGGGGCGTGCTCCGTCAGGAACGCCCTCCGGCGGACGGGCCCGACTTCTCCGGGTTCTCCGGGCCCGGGGCGACGCGGGGGCTACCCGCCGTGCCACGCCCGGCGGGCCTCCTCGATCTCCTCGGGGGTGAAGGGGCCGTGCTCGTCCTCGTACGCCTCGACGATCTCCCTGGACCTGGTCAGGGCGAGGGCGTGCCCGATCGCGTCGGAGACGTACCGCGAGCGCCTCTCCGTCTCCGTGGCCCGACGGGGCGTTCGGCGGGACGGCTCCGCAGCCCGGGGCGCGTCCGGTGGGAGCGTCGCCGTCACAGGTCTTCGGGCAGCAGACGGAACGCCGGGTGCCCCGTCAGCGGCCGGATCATCCGGAAGCGCCGGTCGCCGGTGAACAGCACGTCGGTGCGGTAGGCGGCGGCGAGGGCGACGTTCATGGCGTCCGTCAGTCCGACGCCCTTGCCGCCGTCCGCGTCCGCGTAGCCTTCGGCGACCGCGATCGCCGTGCTCAGGTGCGCGGAGACCGGAGGGATCTCGAAACGGCGGGTAGCCGTGTTGCGTTCGATGAACCGTGCCGCGGTCAGGGCCTTCCGGACCCCGGCGCGCGCGGTGAGCAGGTAGTCCAGCTCGGCCAGGACCATGGGCGGGACGACCAGGTGGCTGATGGCCGCCAGGGCTTTCCGGTGCTCGTCGTGGTCGGTGAGCCTCGGGTCCAGCAGGCGGTACAGCGCGTTGGTGTCGGCGATCGCGATCACTCGGAGCCACCCATTCCCCGGAGCGTCTCCTCGATGTCCTCGTCGGTGAGGTCGGGCAGCCCGAGGTCGGGCAATTCGATGAGGCCCATGGGGTCGGTGGGATACGGGGGGACGTCATCACCTATGGGGACGACGCGGGCGACCGCGACCCCGTTCTTGGTGACGGTCACCGTCTCGCCGCGCGCGGCGGCGGCGAGGATCTGCGAGGACTTCTGGTTGAACTCGCGTGCGGTGGCTTCCATGTACTACATGTTACTACCGCCGTCCGTTCCGGTGCGCGTCCTTCCGCGCCGGAACGCACGACACCCCCCGATCGTGTCGCCACGGTCGGGGGGTGTTGAGAGCGGTAGCGGTGGGATTTGAACCCACGGTGACGGGTTACGCCACACTCGCTTTCGAGGCGAGCTCCTTCGGCCGCTCGGACACGCTACCGGGGGAGACATTACCCCATGGGGTACCGTGCGCCGAAATCGATATCCGGACCGGCCCCGGGGTCAGCGGCCGGTGCGGAAGAAGTCGGTGAGGAGGCGTCCGCACTCCTCCGCGAGGACCCCCGCCACCACCTCCGGGCGGTGGTTCAGCCGTCGGTCGCGGACCACGTCCCAGAGGGAGCCCGTGGCGCCCGCCTTCTCGTCGCGGGCGCCGTAGACGACCCGGTCCAGCCGCGCCTGGACCAGGGCGCCCGCGCACATCGTGCAGGGCTCCAGGGTGACGACCAGGGTGCAGTCCGCCAGCCGCCAGCCGCCCAGCGCGGCCGCCGCACGGCGGATCGCGACGATCTCGGCGTGGCCCGTCGGGTCGCCGGTGGCCTCCCGGTCGTTGTGGCCGGTGGCGAGGGTGTCGCCGCGCGGCCCCAGCACCACCGCGCCCACCGGCACGTCCCCTTCGGTCAGGGCCCGCCGGGCCTCGTCCAGGGCCAGCCTCATGGCCCCCTCCCAGGGGCCGCGCACCGCGTCGCTCACGGGTCCAACCTACGACGCCCGGCGCGGAGGCGCGGACGGTCCGGTGCGGGGGCGCGGACGGTCCGGTGCGGTGCGCGGGCGGTTCGGTGCGGAGGCGCGGACGGTGTCGTCCGCGCCCCCGTGGCACGTCCTAGCGCACCGCTTCGAGGATCTCCGACGCGCCCAGGGCCTCGGCGATCCCGCCCAGCGCGTCGCCCGGGTCCAGCGCCCGCAGTTCGCGGCCGGAGACCCCGAGGTCCCCGAGCAGGTCCGCGTCCCCGAGCGGTCCGGACGCCATCGCGTCCGCCCCGTCCGGGGCCTCGTCGCCGGTTCCCTCCTGCCCGGAGGCCGAGCCCTCCGGCTCACCGTCCTCCGTGCCGTCGAGATCGAGGGAGTCCAGGTCGACGTCGTCGTCGCCGTACTCCCGGCCGATCAGCTCGTTCGTCAGGATCTCCCCGTAGGAGCTGCGGGACGCGGCGACCGCGTCCGAGACGTAGAGGCGGGGATCCTCCTCGCCGTCGACCCGGACGACCCCGAACCACGCGTCCTCCTGTTCGATGAAGACGAGGACGGTGTCGTCGTCCTGTGCGGACTCGCGGGCCAGGTCGGCCAGGTCCGACAGGGTCTCCACGTTGTCCAGCTCTGTGTCGCTCGCTTCCCACCCGTCTTCGGTGCGCGCGAGCAGTGCGGCGAAGTACACCGTGACTCTCCCACTGGTCTGAGGCGTGCCGCTTGGGGTTCCCCCCGGCGGAGGTCGCGGACGGGCCGTACGGTGCGTGTGTCCCGCCCATCGGAATCGTGGCAGAAACCACGGCGCTAGGAGGGGTCTTCCGCCCGCTGTGTGCGCGTCGCGTCCTCCGCCCGGGGTGTGCGCCACCTCGGACGACCGCCGTCGCGCTCCTCGCGCGCGCCCGCCGCGAGCCGCTTCCCGCCGGGGCGGGGCCGCCCCGGACGCCCTCCGGGACGGCGCGCGCGACGGTCCCCGGGGGCGCCCCGCCCGTCCCGGAACGTGTCCGGTGTCACGTCCGTCACGGTGCGCGCGTCCGTCCGCCGGGCCGGTGATCCGCCCCGGTCGGACCGGATCGGGCGGGTGGTGCGGGGACGGACGGATCGGACCCGATCAGCCCCGGAACGTCCGCATGCGCATCGCCTGCCGCATCCGTGCCGCGCGCGCCCGGCGCGGCCGCACCCGGCGGCGCAGTTCCCTCGCCTCGGCCAGTTCGCGGAGGAACTGGGCGCGCCTCCTGCGGCGTTCGGGGTCGGTGAGGGAGGCCGCCGGACGTTCGGCGAGGGGGATCGTCTCGGGGTCCTCCCGGGGCTCCCGGGATCGCTCCGGCATGGGGTTCACTCTCCGGTGGGCCGCGCTCGGCGGCGGTCGCTGACGGTGGGTCCCTCCCACTTTCCCCCGATCGGCGGTTTTGATGCCAGCGCGGGCGGCTTATGACCCCGGTTACTGTGTGGGCATGCGTCTCCACGTCGTCGACCACCCGCTGGTCGCCCACAAGCTCACCACCCTGCGCGACCGGCGCACGGACTCCCCGACCTTCCGCCGGCTCGCCGACGAACTGGTCACCCTCCTCGCCTACGAGGCGACCCGCGACGTGCGGACCGAACAGGTCGACATCGAGACCCCCGTCACGCCCACCACCGGGGTCAAGCTGTCGCACCCCCGTCCGCTGGTGGTCCCCATCCTGCGGGCCGGGCTCGGCATGCTCGACGGCATGGTGCGGCTGCTGCCCACCGCCGAGGTCGGCTTCCTGGGCATGATCCGGGACGAGGAGACCCTGGAGGCGTCGACGTACGCCACCCGGATGCCGGAGGACCTGTCCGGCCGCCAGGTCTACGTCCTCGACCCCATGCTGGCGACCGGCGGCACGCTCGTCGCCGCGATCCGCGAGCTGATCGCCCGGGGCGCCGACGACGTCACGGCCGTGGTGCTGCTCGCCGCGCCCGAGGGCGTCGCGGTGATGGAGCGGGACCTCGCGGGGGCGCCCGTCACGGTGGTCACGGCCTCCGTGGACGAGCGGCTGAACGAGAACGGCTACATCGTGCCGGGCCTCGGCGACGCGGGCGACCGGATGTACGGCACGGCGGAGTAGGTCCCCCTCCCCGCCTCCCGCCTCTTCGTCCCCCTCCCCGCCTCTTCGTCCGCCTCCCCCCTCCTCGTTCCCTTCCTGTCCTCCCCGGCTTTCCGTTCCTTTCCGTCTCCGCGCCCGTCCGGGGTGCCGGGTACGGACGAAGCCCCCGCCGAACGGCGGGGGCTTCGCGCGTGACGGGGGCGGACGGCGCGGTGGGCGCGGGAGTCCGGCCGGGTCAGCGGCGGCAGTGCTTCGGGGTGGACGGGGACGGGGCGGGCTTCGGCTCGGCCAGGGCCGCGAGGGCGCGGGTGGCCGTGTCCTTCGGGGCGAGCCGGGCGAAGGCCGTGCCGATCACCAGGTCGACGTCGGCGGTGGTCCGCGCGTCGGTGCGCTGCTGGGCGCCCGCGAGCTGGGCGGCGAGCACCGGCAGGGCGCCCCCGGCGGCGGACTTCGCGCCGATCACCAGTCCGGTGCCGGGCACCTTCTTGTCGTAGCGCTTGGTGGCGTTGCCCACCTCGCCGATGGCGAAGCCCCGTTTGCGCAGCTCGTCGGCGGTCTTCTTGGCGAGGCCGCTGCGGGGGGTCGCGTTGAGGACGTTGACCTTGACCTTGGCGGGCTTCGGGAGCGCGGTCGCGCCGTCGCGGGCCGCCTTCGCGGCCTTGGTGCCGGGGGAGGGGGACGCGGACGCGGTGGCGCAGCCGGGGCCGCCCGCCGCGTTCGCCCGGTCCCCGCCGCCGGTGAAGACGTCGACGAGCTGGAGGGTGCCCCAGCCGATCACACCCACGGCGACGAGGGACGCGACGCACGCCAGGACGACCCTGCCGCGCCGGGGGCCGCGCCGCATACGCGGATACTTGGCCCCGGTGATGCGGTACTCGCCGCCCATGCCGGGGGGTGTGAGCATGCTCATGTGCGCAGCGTAGTGCCGTGCGGCGGCAATGCCTACTAAATGATCATTCGGGGGTGAATCCCGCTACCCGAAAGGGTCAACAGCGGTCCGCCGCCGGGCGTACCGAGCGCGCCGGACGTACCGGGGCGGCGGGGCGCGGGACCCGGGCGGTCAGTCGAGTTCGAGGACGCGGGCGTGCAGGACCTGCCGTTGCTGGAGCGCGGCCCGCACCGCCCGGTGCAGCCCGTCCTCCAGGTACAGATCGCCCCGCCACTTCACGACGTGCGCGAAGAGGTCGCCGTAGAAGGTCGAGTCCTCGGCGAGGAGCGTTTCCAGGTCGAGCTGGCCCTTGGTCGTCACGAGCTGATCGAGGCGGACCGGACGCGGTGCGACGTCCGCCCACTGCCGGGTGCTTTCCCGGCCGTGGTCGGGGTACGGCCGGCCGTTTCCGATGCGCTTGAAGATCACACGGAAAGCCTACCGGTCAAGTCTCTCCGGGCGCAGCCATGGCGGCCCAGTGGGAGGCTGACGCATAACGTGTATCGCGGTACGAACCGGCATCAGTCGCGGCGCGGCGCCAGGGAACAGGGGCCAGAACGATGAGCGAGAGCCAGTCGAACCCGGCGTCCGGAGGGGACCGGGACGAGGTTCCGGCGTCCGGTGCGTCGTCCGGTGCGTCGCCCGTCGAGGGCTCTTCCGGTTCCTCCAGCGGGTCCAGCGGGTCCAGCGGGTCCGACGGGTCCGGTGCGGGGCTGCCCGCGCCCGCCGCCGGGATCGCCGCCGGGTACGCCTTCGAGGGGCCCGCGCTGGAGCTGGGGGCCCTGCTGTGGGAGGGGGCCGTCCTGCCGGGTGCCCCGGTGCGGGTGCCGCTGGCGACGCTCAACCGGCACGGGCTGGTCGCCGGGGCCACCGGCACCGGCAAGACCAAGACCCTCCAGCTCGTCGCGGAACAGCTCTCCGCGCGCGGCGTGCCCGTCTTCCTCGCCGATGTGAAGGGGGACGTCTCCGGGATCTCGGTGCCCGGGGAGCCCGGCGAACGGGTGCGCAAGCGCGCCGCCGAGGTGGGGCAGGCGTGGGAGCCGGGCGGGCGCCCCTGCGAGTTCTACGCGCTCGGCGGGCTCGGGCGGGGCGTTCCGGTGCGGGCGACCGTCACCAGCTTCGGGCCGGTGCTGCTGTCGAAGGTGCTCCAGCTGAACCAGACCCAGGAGCAGTCGCTCGGTCTGGTCTTCCACTACGCCGACGCCAAGGGCCTGGAGCTGGTCGACCTCAAGGACCTGCGGGCCGTCGTCGCGTTCCTCACCTCCGAGGAGGGCAAGGCGGAGCTGCGGACGGTCGGCGGGCTGTCGACGGCCACCGCCGGGGTCATCCTGCGGGCGCTGACCGCGTTCGAACAGCAGGGCGCGGGGGTGTTCTTCGGGGAGCCCGAGTTCGACACCGGGGAGCTGCTGCGGACGGCGGGCGACGGGCTCGGGGTGGTCTCGCTGCTCGAACTCCCCGCCGTGCAGGACCGGCCGCAGCTGTTCTCCACCTTCCTGATGTGGCTGCTCGCCGACCTCTACCACGACCTGCCCGAGGTCGGTGACCTCGACCGTCCCAAGCTGGTGTTCTTCTTCGACGAGGCGCACCTGCTGTTCAACGGGGCGTCGAAGGCGTTCCTGGAGGCCATCACCCAGACCGTCCGGCTGATTCGCTCCAAAGGGGTAGGGGTCTTCTTCGTGACCCAGACGCCGAAGGACGTGCCCGCCGATGTGCTCGGACAGCTCGGCAACCGCGTCCAGCACGCGTTGCGGGCGTTCACCCCCGATGACCAGAAGGCGTTGCGGGCGGCGGTGAAGACGTTCCCCCGTTCCCCCTACGACCTGGAGGAACTGCTCACCACCCTGGGCACCGGGGAGGCCGTGGTGACGGTGCTGGGGGAGTCCGGGGCACCCACCCCGGTGGCGGCGACCCGGCTGCGGGCGCCCGAGTCCCAGATGGGCCCGCTGGCGCCGGAGGCGCTGGAGGCGGCGGTGCGCGGCTCGGAGCTGTACGAGCGCTACGCGCGGGCGGTGGACCGGGAGTCGGCGTACGAGCGGCTCGCCGCGCGGGCCGAGCCCCCGGCGTCCGCCCCGGCGTCCGCCCCGGAGCCCGGTGCGGGGACGGCGCCGGGGCGGGCGTCCGGCGAGCCGGTGGTGAGGGACGAACCCTCGCTGGTGGAGCAGGTGGTGGGCAGCGGGGCGTTCAAGTCGCTGGCCCGCTCGCTGGGTTCGCAGCTGGGCCGGGAGATCAGCCGCTCGCTGTTCGGGACGGCCCGTCGCAGGTGAGTCCCGTCCCCGTCCGGTACGGGGCCGGGAACGGGGCCCGGTCGCACGGTGCTCGCGGGCTTACGGCGCGGTGTGCCTGACGATTTCCACTAGGCACTGTCCGGCGGATCACTGGCGGAGCCAGAGCCGGACCGCTGCTGCGGTGACGGTGCCGTGGAAGACGTAGGCCCGCTTGTCGTAGCGGGTTGCGACCGCGCGGGAGTTCTTCAGCCGGTTGATGGTCCGCTCGACCTCGTTGCGCCGTCGGTAGCGTTCACGGTCGAAGCCTGTGGGCCTGCCACCCCGACTGCCTCTGCGTCGGCGGTTGGCCCGCTGGTCCTTCGGTTCTGGAATTGTGTGCCGGATCCGACGTCGTCGCAGGTAGCAGCGGTTTCGACGGGAGCTGTAGGCCTTGTCGCCGCTGACATGGCCGGGTCGTGTCCGGGGCCGTCCGCCCAGCGGCCGGGGAACCCGGATCCGGTCCAGGACCTCCACGAACTGCGGGGCGTCGCCCCAATGGCCCGGTGTGACCACGAGGGCCATGGGGCGGCAGCCGCCCTCACCGGCGAGGTGGATCTTGCAGGTCAGGCCGCCCCGGGACCGTCCGAGTCCCTCGTCGGGGCGGTGGTGCCGGGGCGTCGTTCTTTTTTCGGGATCCGTGGCCGGGCCTTGCGGGCGCCAGCCGCGTGCTGATGGGCCCGGCAGGACGTCGAGTCGACGCCGACCATCGACCAGTCGATCCGCCCCACGTGGTCGGCGTCGGCCAGGACCGCCTGCAGGATCCGGTCCCAGGTGCCGTCCGCCGACCAGCGGCGATGACGTTCGTAGACGGTCTTCCACGACCCGTAGCGTTCCGGCAGGTCACGCCACGGCACACCGGTCCGGACCCGGAACAGGATTCCGTTGACCACCATCCGGTGGTCGTTCCACCGGCCGCCCCGGCCACCCAGAGGCGGCAGGTGCGGCGACAGTAACGACCACTCGCGATTCGTCAGATCCCCCCGGCCCATGCCCCAACCAACGAACCACCGGCCAGAAAGTCACATGATCCGCCGGACAGGGCCTAGGCCCGCGAAGGCGGTGGCGGACAGGAGCAGGGTGGGTCCGGCGGGGCGCTTGCGGTCCCGGGCGACGCCGTGCGCGGCGGGATGGGGAATCACTTCGACGTCAGATCGCTCATGACCGAACCAGCGGTACGCATGGGAATCTCGGTCAGCCTTGACGAAAGACTCGAAAAGTCCGCAGGGTGCCACTCTCCGCCGCCCTCGTCCAGAACTTCGTCCATGACCTGTTCGGCACCCTGGACCCGTGTGATCCGGCGGCGCGCCAGGAAACGGGGCGTGGGATTTTCCCCGTCCACGAAATAAGTGACGTGATCGTCTGCCGTGGAGTCGAAAGTGTCCAGTACGAACCGGTCGAGTGAAAGGAACGGCTTTCGCTTGAGGGCACTCGTGAAGTTCCCGTAAGGAACGCTGACTCCGTACAGGTCGATCATTTCCTCGATGCTGTAGCCGCCGCCCCGCTCGAACATGAGGACAATGGGTTCGTAGGGGTGCGGCAGGTCAGGCAGCTCATCGGATCGAACAGCGGCCCATCGCACCGCGGACGCGCAGAGAACGCGGATGGTGTAGGTCGACACCGTGGCCGCGAAATCCCCTAGCTCTTCCGTCACGTCGGCATCCAGCTGGAACCCGGGCACGGCCAGGTGCGCGACATCGAAGAAGGGCCAGCGTTCGGGCACTCCGTAAGCATCAGCCCAGAGTGCCGCACGGCGCATGTGCTCACCCATGAGCATGCGCCGACTCTCGCGATGGGAATAAGATTTCTCCCACTCGTACCATTCCACCGCGCGAAGCCTGTTCAGCACATCCCGAGAATTTTCGTTACTCACAAGCGATCCGTTAGGTCTGGGCCCAGCCCGTCAATGAGGTCTGGCGGCGCGACCCCATACCCCTCTGCGGAACCGAAGTAGGTCGGCTCACCTTCCTCGCAGGGGACTCCAAGCAGCTCATCGAGCGCTTTGAGTGCGGCGGTCAGGCGAGGTGCGTTACGTCGCCACACCTCCGGATGTGGCCGACCCCGGAAGTCGCACTCACCCCAGATGTCATGAAAGACAGAAACTTCAGCCAGCGGACCTAGATCACTAGGCGTCACGGACAATTCCACCAGCCGTCGCTGCTTATGCGAGTTACCCTCCTCGTCGTACCAGTCGCCACTCCCCGTGACGAGGATGCTCAAAGGCTCAGCCGAATCGAAGCCGACTGGCCTGCATCGCAGAACCCTCTGCGCCAGCTCAGCGCTGGCAGTTGGAGCCGACGAGAGAACCAATTCCGTCGAAACGCCAGTCCAACCCGGCCCGGGAGCGGACCAACCCCACTCCATCCCAGTCGGCTCCAAAAGGCCATGCCGGGATAGCACATCCGACATTCGGTTAGCATTTTCCAGAGCAGGCTGAAGCCCTACAGGAATAATCCCGTCAAGGTCCCAGATCCATGAAGCAACATGCTCGGGCGCTCGAAGCAAAAGCGACAAAATGGATCCTTAAGAGTTTGATAGAGGACGACCGGGGTGGACCGTAACAGAACCATCATGGAAGCGCATCTCGAACACTGCATCCGTCTTATTCGCTGCGCTCTCCACCCTCCCCAGAATCTGATCAGTCAATGACGTCAAGTTATCGTCGATCTCCAGAATTGCGGTCTTCCTGCCCGCCTCGCCCAGCAACTGCTTTTCGGAGATGCCCTTCACCGCCGACCTGATTCCAGTAACTGATTTCACGTTTTTCAGCTGCCACCCCGCATCGATCTTCCCATCATTCCTCAGCAGCACATCCAGGTCAAGCTTATTTTCGGGAAGCTTGAGCTCGAACTCCAGTCCCCTAGCTCCATCTTTGAGTAGAGCATCCGCATGAGAAAGTGCTTGATAAACGGCCGGGATCATTTCCTTCGATTTGCAATCGGAGAGGACTTGTCGAATTCCAGGAATTTCCGTGAACTTTCCACTGGAGATGAGCTCGGCTACCCCTTGGCCATAATCTGACTTCCTGAGTCCATTCAGAATCCGCTGCTGGTCCTGTAGATTAATCTTCTGGTGGTCAAGTGCTGCCGTCACTCCGGCTTCCTGATCTGCCCGCATTATTCCGGTCGGCGAGCTTGTGGTTGCCTGTCCGACGGTGAAGCGCCCTTCGTTCGCACCCGGTAGATGGGCGAGAGGGTTGCCCGTGCCAATGCCGCCCACGTCACCAGGGCCTCCCACTGAAGCGTCGTCCGCTCCGGGCCCGCCCGTACCTGGTTGGTGCCCGGCTGGCGGCTTCGAGGCGTCGTCGCCGTACCCATCCGTTGTGTCTCCGTCACCGCGCAGAACACGGTCGTCCGTACGTCCCCCACCAGACGGGCCATCCGCAGTCGGGGTTGGCGCGGGGTCACGCGTAACGCCAACTGGTGGCTCATCGTTGTGGCGGCCGCCTGCCGCCGTATCCATTCCGTCCGCTCCGCCCCTGGGCAGATCGCCCCCGCCGGGAGCGCCCCCGCCCGGCGCCGTTCCACCCGGCAGCGCACCGCCACCAGTAGCCGCGCCGCCGCCGGTCACCGCACCACCACCGGGTGCGGCACCGTCCCCCGGAACCCCGCCACCCCCCGCCCCGACGGCACCCCCCGTACCAGCACCGGCACCGGCGCTCGCGCCGGCCGCCGGTCCCCCGCCCGCCATCGCCGGTTCCCGGGCCCCGGCCTGGGCCGGTGGGGTCTCGGCGCGTGCCGGTGAGGGTGGGGTCTGTGGGCTGGTGGTGGAGTGGGGGTCGGGGTTGGTGATGTCGCGGGGCATCGTGTCGGGCTTCGGGGTGCCGGTGGCGTCGAGGATCTGGCCCGTGCGGGTGTCCAGGTACTGGGGGGCGCCGCTGGCGTCGTCCGGCAGTCGCACGGTGTGCGCCGGATCGGGGGCGGTTCCCGCGCCCGCCGCCGGACTACCCGCGCCCACCGCCGGGGCGGCCGGGGTGGCTGGTGCGGCCGGGGTGGCGGACGCGGGGACCTCGATCCGCGCGCCCGCGTCCGTCTGTCGTAAACCGGCCAGCAGATCGCCGACCTTCACCGTGACGACCTTGCCGCCCCTGGCGATGTGGGTCACCGGATCGAGGAGGCGGCCGGTCCTGCCGAGCGCCCCGATCACCCGCGCCACCGAACCCGTCTTCGCCGCGGCGCCCGCGCCGCCGGTGAACACCGTCGTCAGCACGTTGAACGTGGCCGCACCCGCCGCCCGCGACGGGTTCGTCCCCCACTGGTCCCAGGCCACCAGCGCCTTGCCGGTCTCCTTCACCGCCGTCCGCGAGTCCCGCAGCCACGCCGGAAGCCCGTCCTCCGGCACCGTCCAGTACACCGCCCCCACCACCGGCACCGCCGAGACCGCCAGGCCCGTCACGACCTTCGCCAGCCCCGTCCACGCCTGGCCCGCCGCGTCCCAGCCGTCGACCCCCACCAGGGTGCCCAGGCCACGGACCGTCCCCCACAACCCGTCGACGAAGACGCCCTTCAGGAAGGACCCCGCATGGTGGTGGACCTCCCACCACCGATGGGACTCCTCCACCCGGGAACCCCACGGCAGCTCCCGCACCTTGTCCAGGTCGCCCCCGGCGAACCCGTACATGTCCGACGCGCCCGAACCGTCGTCCGCGACGAAGTGCGTCCCGCACACCAACGCCGTGATCTTGTTGGCGCAGGTCCGCTCCGCCGCCCAGAACGCCGCCACCGCCGCGTTCACGTCCTTCACCAGGTCGTTGTTCTCCCCGACCCTGTCCCCGTCGTCCTTCCAGTGCTCGTCGCCGCTGATGCCGTTGACGAACCGGGTCGCGTCCAGCCGGAGCTGCCTGAGCCGCGCGTCGATCGGACGGACCTCCGCCGCGTACTCCGACAGCGCCGTCGTCACCGCCTCCAACTGGTCCGCGAACACGTCCGTCTCCGACTTCACCGGACCCGTCGTCGCGAACAGCCGCTCCGCCTCCGGAGCCGTGTAGAACGCCGACAGCCCCTGGAAACGGGCGTGCACGTCCGCACCCGCGTCACGGAACCGGCCCGCGGCGGCACGCAGCACCCCCCGCTGCGTCTCCAACTCCTCCAGATCCCCCGTGAACTGCGGAATCGCCCCCGGATCGATCGCCCCACCACTCACCACAGACCCCCGTACCCGTATCGACCCGACCCGTTCCGGTCACGGCCCCGCGTCCCGTCACCCGCCCGACCGTCAGCCCGCGGCCCGCGTGGCCGCCGGATGACCGGGCGGGGGACCGCCCTGACCCGGTAGGTCGACCACAGGCTCCTTCTGGCAGATGCGGTGTCCAGTCGCTTGGCCACCGAGGACCGCTTGGAGCGAACCGTCCGGCGGGTCGGCGACCGTGTTTGCCCGAGCCTGTTCGCAGACGGGTGCCAGCAGGGGGAACGCGATTCGTCCGTACCTGGTTCCCCCAGCCTGTGTGCGCCGTCTTGTCGTCCCCAGCTCGACCGGATCACGGCGTCGGGTGACCGAAACGCGGCGGGCAAGGGCGTCGTGGGGGACGGGGCCGTATCGAGCGGCTGGAGCTGGCGGGCGCGGCTCGTGTGCGGGGGTGGCGGTGGGGCCGCATCATCGGGGGTATGGACGTGAACCTTCACCTCGCCCAGGAGCCGGCGGCGGACGCGCTGCTGAGCCGCAGTCCGCTGGCCGCCCTCGTGGGGATGCTGCTGGACCAGCAGGTGCCCATGGAGTGGGCGTTCGCCGGGCCGTACACGATCGCCCGGCGGATGGGCGACGACGACCTGGACGCGCACGCGATCGCCGCGTACGACCCGGAGGCGTTCGCCGCGCTGCTGTCGGAGAAACCCGCGGTGCACCGCTACCCGGGGTCGATGGCCCAGCGGGTGCAGCAGCTCTGCCGTTACCTCGTGGAGCACTACGACGGACGGGCCGAGGCGGTGTGGGAGGACGCGGAGACCGGCGAGGAGCTGCTGAAGCGGCTGGTCGGGCTGCCCGGCTTCGGGCAGCAGAAGGCGCGGATCTTCCTGGCGCTGCTCGGCAAGCGGCTGGGGGTGCGGCCCACGGGCTGGCGGGAGGCGGCGGGCGAGTACGGGGAGGCGGGCTCCTACCGCTCGGCGGCCGACATCACCGGACCCGAGTCGCTGGCGAAGGTGCGCGCCCACAAGCAGGAGATGAAGGCGGCGGCCAAACGGGCGAAGGCGGCGGGCGGGTGAGTCCGGGAAGGGGACCCGCCGACCCGCCGCTCCACCCGTCGTGGCGTTGACGGGGCGGAACCGGGCTGAGAGCCGCCACAGCCCGGGTCCGCCGTCTGGCGCACGGCCCACTGGGAAGGACCGTGCGACCACCCCCGCTACGCCGGACGCCAGTACCCGAGGGCCTTGACGCGCGGCTTGGGGACCGACAGCTCCTTGCGCAGATACGCCGCGAGCGCCCGTGTGGTGACGGTGTCGCAGGCGATCCAGACGTAGAACTCGTCGGGCCCCCGGTGTTTCCCGAGGAGGTCCGGGAGGGTGGACCGGACCTCCTCGACGAGTCCCGCGCCGGAGTCCCGGCGCGGAACGACGCGCAGATCGTGCCGGGCGGGGTCGACCCGCGTCGGCAGCCGTTCGTCGAGCGGGTGGGAGGTCTCGTACCAGATGGTGGCCGTGGACCCGTCCAGCGCGTCGAGCAGCGAGTTGATCGCGGGCAGGGACGCCGGGTCCCCGATCACGTAGAGGTGCGAGGGGGCGGGCTCGGGACGGGTGAACTCCGTTCCGTGCACCGTCGCCTCGATGGTGTCGCCGGGGCGGGCGGCGCGCGCCCAGTCGCTGGCGGGGCCCTCGTGGAGGACGAACTCCAGGCTGAACGTGCCCCGTCCCGGGTCCGGGTCGACCAGGGTGTAGCCCCGCTGGTGCGGCCGTCCCGCGTTCTCGAACCAGAGCCGCACCCACATGGTGGGATGGGTCCCGGTCACCGCGAGCATGCCGCCGTCGGTGAGGTGGACGCGGCGCATGCGGTCGTTGACCACCTCGGTGGCGGTCACGGTGAAGGTGAAGTCCTTGCCGCGCAGCAGCTTGAGGACGGCGCCCTCCCATCCGTGCCCCATCGTCCGCTCCCGTTCCTCACCGCACATCGTGGACAGGGGCCCCCGGAGTGACTCGTAACCCCGGGGGCCGTTGAAGTTAGGTTAGCCTAACCTCGGTCCTCTTGGCGAGGTCGTCGCGGAACGGGCTCCGCGCGGGGGTCAGACCCCCAGGTACGCGCTGAGGTGCCGGGCCGTCAGCGACTTCCCCGACGGGGCGCTCCCGACCAGCTCGGCCGGGGTGCCGGTGAAGACGACCTCCCCGCCCGCGTGGCCGCCGCCCGGACCGATGTCGACGATCCAGTCCGCGTGCGCCATGACCGCCAGGTGGTGCTCGATCACGATCACCGAGTTGCCGTCGTCCACCAGCCGGTCCAGCAGCGCCAGCAGCTTGTCCACGTCCGCCATGTGCAGTCCCGTGGTCGGCTCGTCCAGGATGTACGTCGAGGACTTCTCCGCCATGTGGATGGCGAGCTTCAGCCGCTGGCGCTCGCCGCCGGAGAGGGTGTTGAGCGGCTGCCCCAGGCGGAGGTAGCCGAGGCCGACGTCCAGCAGCCGGGTGAGGATGCGGTGCGCCGGGCCGGTGGGGAAGAACGCGTGCGCCTCGGCCACCGGCATCGCCAGGACCTCGCTGATGTCCTTGCCGTCCAGCCGGTACTCCAGCACCTCCGGGGTGTAGCGCTTGCCTTCGCAGCGCTCGCAGACGGACGCCACCCCGGCCATCATCGCCAGGTCCGTGTAGACCAGCCCGACCCCGTTGCAGCCGGGGCAGGCGCCCGCCGAGTTGGCGCTGAACAGGGCGGGCTTCACCCCGTTGGCCTTGGCGAACGCCGTGCGGATCGGGTTCAGCAGACCCGTGTAGGTGGCCGGGTTGGAGCGGCGCGAGCCCCGGATGGGCGACTGGTCGGCCACCACCACCCCGTCCCGGTGCGCCAGATGGCCGTGGATCAGCGAACTCTTCCCGGAGCCCGCGACGCCGGTGACCACCGCCAGCACGCCCAGCGGGACGTCCACCGAGACGTCCTTCAGGTTGTGCAGGGTGGCGTGCTCGATCGACAGCTGTCCGGTGGGCTTGCGGACCGTGTCGCGCAGCGGGGCCCGGTGGCTCAGATGGCGTCCGGTGAGGGTGTCCGAGGCGCGCAGCCCGGCCACGTCACCGCTGTACTGGATCAGCCCGCCGTCGGTCCCGGCGCCCGGGCCGAGGTCCACCACGTGGTCGGCGAGGGCGATGACCTCCGGCTTGTGCTCGACGACCAGCACGGTGTTGCCCTTGTCGCGCAGCCGCAGCAGCAGGTCGTTCATCCGCTGGATGTCGTGCGGGTGCAGTCCGGTGGTGGGCTCGTCGAAGACGTAGGTGACGTCGCTGAGCGCCGAGCCGAGGTGGCGGACCATCTTCACCCGCTGGGCCTCGCCGCCGGAGAGGGAGGACGAGGTGCGGTCCAGGCTGAGGTAGCCGAGGCCGATCTCCACCAGCGAGTCCAGCAGTGCGCCGAGGGCCGCCAGCACCGGGGCGACGGGCGGCGCGTCGAGGGCGCGGACGAACACGGCCAGGTCGCTGATCTGGAGCGCCGCGCACTCCGCGATGTTGCGTCCCTCGATCCGGCAGTCCAGCGCGGCCCGGTTGAGCCGGGCGCCCTCGCACTCGGGGCAGGTGGCGAAGACGACCGCCCGGTCCACGAAGGCCCGGACGTGGGACTGCATCGCCTCCCGGTCCTTGGCGAGGAACGACCGCTGGATGCGCGGGATCAGGCCCTCGTAGGTGAGGTTGCTGGTGCCGACCTTCACCTTGGTCACCGGCTTGTGCAGCAGGTCGTACAGCTCGGTCTCGGTGTAGTCCGCGACCTTCTTCGCCGGGTCGTAGAAGCCGGACCCGGCCAGCACCTTCCACGGCCAGGAGTCCACCGGGTAGCCCGGGATCAGGACGGCGCCCTCGTTCAGGGAGAGCGAGCGGTCGACGACCTGGTCGACGTCGATGTCGGATATCCGGCCGATGCCCTCGCAGCGCGGGCACATGCCCTCGGAGCCGTTGAAGCTGAACGCCTCGGAGGTGCCCGCGTACGGCTGTCCGATCCGGCTGAAGACGATCCGCAGCATGGTGTACGCGTCGGTCGCGGTGCCCACGGTGGAGCGGGAGTTGGCGCCCATCCGCTCCTGGTCGACCACGATCGCCGCGCTCAGGTTGCGCAGTCCGTCCACGTCCGGGCGGTTGGGGGCGGGCATGAACGACTGGATGAAGCTGGTGTACGTCTCGTTGATCAGCCGCTGGGACTCGGCGGCGATGGTGCCGAAGACGAGCGAGGACTTGCCCGAGCCGGAGACCCCGGTGAAGACGGTGAGCCGGCGCTTGGGGATGTCCACCGAGACGTTCCGCAGGTTGTTCTCGCGGGCGCCCCGGACCTCGATGAGGTGGTGCCCGTCGGCGGCCGGGTTCGCGGGGTGCGCCGGGGGCGCGGGGTGCGCGGGGTCGGTGGGGTTCGCCGGGTTCGCCAGGTTCGCCGGGCTCACGGGGGTCGCGGGGTGCGTGGAGTCGGTGGGGGGCGTGGGGGCCGTGGGTGTGGCGGGGGCCGGTGGGGCCGGGGTGGTGCGGTGCGTGCTCTGGTGGTCGGCCTCGGCCTGCATGACTCTCCTCGGGCGGCGCCTGGTGGCACGGCGGCCCGCGTGGGCGGGGGCGTCGTGCCAGTCGTGAGCGCACCAGGGTACAGGTAATTGGATACGGTGTACGCAGTATTGCTGGCGGAAACCCGCCAGGTGGTTGGCCGGGAGGGGGCGGTGTCCCGCCGGGTGGGCGGGGCCTGGGGTGACCGGTCAGGTGGTTCGGGTGTTCCCGGGGTGGTCGGGTCCGGTGGGTGGGGTGCCTCCGGTGCGGCCGGAGGCGCGGGACGGTCGGGGCGGGGTTTCCTCGGGCGGGGTGAGGTTTCCTCGGGCGGTCCGGTGGTCGGGCGGACGGGCGGGCGGCGGTCCGGTGGGCTCGGGGGCGTTCACCCGGACGGCGCCCGGGGGCTGCGGCCCGTCCCGGTCCGGCGGAGTGTGGGGGTGTTCCTTCCCCGGACGGCTGCGAGGTGGCCGCGTGAGCGCGATGGACGTACCCGAAGACTCCCCCCGGGGGACCGCGAGGGAGGCGCCGAGGGCTGCCGAGCGGGCCGGGGCCGCCCGCAGTGCCGCGAACCCCACCCTCACCTGGGTGACCCTCGCCCTGATGACCACCGCCTCGGTGGCCAGTCTGCGGGCCGCGCCGACCATGGCCGTCTACGGGCTGGCCTGCGTGTTCCTCTACCTGGTCCCGGCGATCGCCTTCCTGCTGCCGACCTCGCTGGTCTCCGCCGAACTCGCCTCCGGCTGGAGCGGCGGCGTCTACCGCTGGGTCAGCGAGGGGCTGTCCAAACCGCTCGGCTTCCTCGCCGTCTGGTGCCAGTTCGCGATGACGATCTTCTACTACCCCAGTCTGCTGGCCTTCGTGGCCAGCACCATCGCGTACATCATCGATCCCGCGCTGGCCGCCAACGGCCTCTACACCGCCATCGTGATCATGGTCCTGTACTGGACCGGGGTGTGGGTCTCCGCGCGGGGCACCGGGACGCTGGCCGGGCTGTCGTCCTGGGGCCTGATCATCGGCACCCTGGTCCCGGGCACCCTGCTCGTCGTCCTCGGAATGGTCTTCCTCGGCCAGGGCAACCCGTCCGCCGCGCCGATGGACGCCGCCAACCTCTTCCCCCAGTGGACGGGACTGGCGAGCCTCGTCCTCATCGTCAACAACTTCCTCAGCTACTCCGGCATGGAGATGAACGCCGTCCACGTCTCCTCGCTGAAGGACCCGCCGCGCGAGTTCCCCAAGTCGATGTTCCTGGCGATGGGCCTCGTCCTGCTGATCTTCATCCTGCCCGCGCTGGCCATCAGCTGGGTGGTCCCCTCCGACCAGCTCAGCCTCACCGCCGGGGTCATGCAGGCGTTCGACGCGTTCTTCTCCTACTTCCACATCGGCTGGCTCACCCCGGTCGCGGCCGTCGCGCTCATCGCCGCCTCCCTCGGCGGGATGCTCACCTGGCTCGCCGGACCCTCCAAGGGCCTGCTGCTGATCTCCCGCGAGGAGGGCTACCTCCCGCCCTTCCTGCAGAAGCTCAACAAGCACGGCATCCAGCAGAACATCCTGGTGACCCAGGGGATCGTCACCACCGTCATCGCCCTGATGTACGCGCTGATCCCCAATGTCTCCAGCGCCTACTGGATCTTCTCGGTGATCACCACCCAGGTGTACCTGATCGTCTACCTGCTGATGTTCGTCGCCGCCGTCCGGCTGCGCCGCACCCAGCCCGACCACCCGCGCGGCTACCGCGCCCCCGCGCTGCCGCTGCTCTGCGGGGTCGGACTGCTCGCCTCGCTCGCCGCCCTCGCCATCGGGTTCGTGCCGTCCTCGCAGTTCGGCGGCGGCAGCGTCTGGCTGTACGTCGGGATCGTGGGCGGCGGGCTGGTCATCCTCGGGCTGCTGATCCCGTTCGCCTTCCTGAAGCTGCGGCGGCCGAGCTGGCGCACCGCCGCGGCGGACGGGGAAGAAGGGGACGGCACCGGCCCGGCGACCGGCTCCGGCTCCGGTACCGGCGAGGGGAGCGCCTCATGAGTCCCACCCGTTTCGCGTCCCAGCACAAGTGGATCTACATCGGGGCGGTCCTGCTGCTCGCCGCCCTGGTGGTGATCGGGATCATCCAGTACGAGACGGTCCGCACCACCAACCAGGCGACCAAGAAGGCCAACCAGCTCGCCGACCTGCTGGAGGCCGACGGCTTCCGCCGCCCCGACCCGGCGGCCGTCGCCCGCGCCCTCGGCACCGACGGCGGGATCGTCTGCGAGGACCCCGACTCCGCCCTCAAGTCCGCGCTCTGGAAGGTCAACCTCTCCAACGGCGCCACCGGACCCGGCCAGCGGCCGGTGATCTCCGACCGGCAGGTGGTCGAGGCGGAGGCGATCGTCCTCGGCGTCTACTGCCCGGAGCAGCTGAAGCAGATCCAGGACCGGATCGACGACCTGAAGACCTCCGACACGGTGAGGCGGTGACTCCGGTGACCCCGGTGAGCGACGGCGACCCGACCCCTTCCGGTACTTCCGCCGGTGCTCCTTCCGGTACCGGTAGCGGTGACGACCTCGGCGCGGCGGTCGCCGGGCTGATGGACCGCGCCCGCGCCGACCTCGCGGAACTCGTGGCGATCCCGTCCGTCGCGGACCCCCGCCAGTACCCGCCCGAGGAGTGCGCGCGGGCCGCCCGCTGGGTCGCGGACGCCTTCACCGGGGCCGGGCTGCACGACGTCCACCTCGCCGAGACCCCGGACGGCAGCCACGCCGTCATCGGGCACCGGCCGCCCCCGCCCGGCGCCCCGACCGTGCTCCTCTACTGCCACTACGACGTGCAGCCCCCGCTGGGGGAGGACGCCTGGCACTCGCCGCCGTTCACCCTCACCGAACGCGACGGCCGCTGGTACGGGCGCGGCACCGCCGACTGCAAGGGCAACATCGTCATGCACCTCACCGCGCTGCGGGCGCTCGGCGCGGACGGCGTCCCGGTGGGGCTGAAGTTCGTGGCGGAGGGCTCCGAGGAGCAGGGCACCGGCGGGCTGGAGCAGTACGTCGCCCAGCACCCCGAGGAGTTCCTCGCGGACGCGCTGCTGGTCTGCGACACCGGGAACGCGGCGGTCGGCGTCCCCACCGCGACGACCTCGCTGCGCGGGCTCGCCAACGTCGTCGTCACCGTCAGCACCCTGGCGGGCGAGGTGCACTCCGGGATGTTCGGCGGCCCCGCCCCCGACGCGCTGGGCGCGCTCGTCCAGGTGCTGGCCTCGCTGCGGGACCCGGTGGACGGCGGCACCCGGATCCAGGGGCTGCCCGCCAACGGCGTCTGGGAGGGCGTCGGATACGACGAGGAACAGTTCCGCCAGGACGCCGGGGTGCTCGACGGGGTGCGGCTGACCGGCTCCGGCACGGTCGCCGACCGGCTGTGGGCCCGGCCCGCCGTGACCGTGCTCGGCATCGACTGCCCGCCGGTCGTGGGCTCGGCCGCCGCCGTCCCCGCGACCGCCCGCGCCCGGGTCAGCCTGCGGGTGCCGCCGGGCACCCGGCCCCAGGACGCCCGGGACGCGCTCGCCGCCCATCTGGAGCGGGAGGTCCCGTGGGGCGCCCGGGTCACCGTCGAGGACGAGGGCGTCGGCTCCCCGTTCCGCGCCGCGACCGGCGGTCCGGCGTACGCGGCCCTGGACCGGGCCATGAGCGAGGTCTACGGGCGCCCGATGGAGTTCCTCGGCCAGGGCGGCTCCATCCCGCTCTGCAACGTCCTCGCCGAGACCTATCCCCGGGCCGAGATCATCCTGATGGGCGTGGAGGAGCCGCGCTGTCTGATCCACGCGCCCAACGAGAGCGTGGACCCGTCCGAGATCCGGCACATGGCCGAGGTGGAGGCCCGCTTCCTGCGGCACTACGCGGCGGCGGGCCGGTCCCGGGCGTGACGCCCTCCCTCTCCGGTGACCGCCTGGTGTCCGACCCGGTGTGGCGGTGGGCGGCGATCGGCGGCGCGGTCGCCGTCCTGGTGGGGCTGTACTTCCTGGTTCCCGAGCGGGCGTTCGGGCCCGAGCGGCCGGTGCTGAGCTGGTCGGTGTTCGTGGTCGCCCTGGTGGCGATCGCCTATCTGATCCTCCATCACATCCGGGACGTGCTGCTGGAGCGGGAGGGCACCCATCCGGCGTTCGCGATCCTGGTGCTGATGTGCGCGACGGTGCTGGTCTTCGCCGTCGCCTACCGGGCGCTCTCCCGGGACCCCGGCGAGTTCGAGGGGCTGACCACCCGGGTGGACTCGCTGTACTTCACCGTCGTCACGCTCGCGACGGTCGGCTTCGGGGACATCACCGCGCACGGGCAGTCGGCCCGGCTGGTGGTGATCCTCCAGATCGTCTACACCTTCGTGTTCCTGACGGCCGCCGCCACCGCCCTGACCACCCGGCTGCGCTCCCAGCTCACGTCCCGCTCGGCCGGGCGCCGTGACGGTCGGCGAGCTCGCTGATCCGGGCGGCCAGCGCGACGTCCTTCGCGGTGATCGCGCCGCCCGCGTCATGGGTGCTGAGGGCGAAGCCGATGGTGGCGTAGAGGACGCGCACGGCGGCGTGGTGGTCCAGCTGGTCCTCGACGGCCGCGACCGCCGCGTACAGGGCGGGCAGATCGGCGCGGTCGGCGGTGAAGGACGCGGTCAGCCCGCCGTCGCGCACCGACCAGTGCGGCAGTGCGGCGAGGGCCTCGTCCAGTTCGGCGGGGGTGAGGGGGGCGGTGGGCATCGGGGGCTCCTCGGGTCGGGTGCTTCGGTGTCCGTCCGGTGTTCGTCCGGTTTCCGTTGGTGTTCGTTCGGTGTCCGTCGGCGTGCTCGGGTGTTCTCCGGCGTTCTCCGGGTGTGGGTCCGTTCAGCCGGTTGTACACCGGGGGGTGGGGCGGGGGGCCCGATTCGTACGGAGGCGGGCGCCGCCGGGCCCGGACGGGGTGCCGCCGGAAGCCAGCCGGGCGGGGCGGTGCCGTCAGGGGCCCGGTTCCGTCAGGCGCCCGGCCCGGTTCCGTCAGGAGGGCGCGGGTCCGCGTCGTCAGGAGGAGGTACGGGTCCGTCAGGAGGGGGTGCGGACCGTGCCCAGCCACAGGACGTCGCGGGCCCGGGTCATGGCGACGAAGAGCTGGCTGCGGGAGAGCGCGGCCCGTTCGTGTTCCGTTCCCGTCCCGGTCCGCGTCTCCGCCTCCGTCGCGGTTGCGGTCCCCGGTTCCGGGGCGGGGGCGGTGCCGTCCGCCTTGGCCGACGCCGACAGTGACGCCGACGCCGACGCCGACGCCGACGCCGACGCCGACGCCGACAGTGACGGGGACGCGGACCGGGACGGGGACGGTGACGGCGGGACGGTGACGTCCGGCAGGTACACCCGCTTGAACTCCAGCCCCTTGGCGCGGCGGTAGCTGCCCAGCTTCACCGCCTCGACGGGGTGGCCGTCGTACTGCTCCAGGGTGCGGACGGGGACGCCGGCCCGGGCCAGCAGCCGCTGGTAGCGCTCGATGGCCCGGGTGGACGGGCACAGGACGGCCGTGTCGGCCAGCTCCGCCGGGGTCAGCGCGCGCAGCGCGTCCAGCAGGGCGCGGTCGTGCTCGGCGACGCTGTCCGCCGCGAACCGCTGGACCTCTCCGTCGTGGTACGTCAGGTCCACGTCCTGTCGGGCGGGGCTGCGCAGTCCGTCGAGGTCCTCGAAGGCGTCGTCCGCGACGACGGCGAGCGCCGCCTCCAGGATCGACTGGCTGTTGCGGTAGTTGACGCGCAGCACCTGGCCCCGGTCGCCACGGATCTCCACGCCCGCGTCGGAGAGCCGGAAGCCGCCCGGGTAGACGGCCTGCTGGCCGTCGCCGACGAGCAGCAGACCGTTGGGGGCGTCCCCGGTCAGGGCGTGCACCAGTCGGACGCCCACCAGGGTCAGGTCCTGCACCTCGTCCACGATCACGGAGGTGTACGGGGTGGGCGGCCGCCGTCCGTCCTCGCGGCGCGCCTCCGCCAGGGCCAGCGACAGCAGGTCGTTGAAGTCGTGCACCCCCCGGTCGGCGCGCAGCCGCTCGTACGTCCGGTACAGCTCCCACACCGCCTGGCGGTGCGTACGGCGCAGGATCGTGCGGCGGCGGCGCCGGGTGAGTGCCGCGTACTCCTCGAAGGCGGTGAGGCCACGGCCCTTGATGACGTAGTCGATCTCCTCCTGCCAGTAGCCCGGCGCGGAGTCGATCTCGGCGAGCGGGCCGTCCCGGCCGACGTCCTTCCAGGCGAGGCTGAACGCGGTCGCCGCCTTGCCCGGGTGGAGGTTGACGGGCACTTCGCGGCCGCGGAGGAACTCCACGGCCCAGGAGTGCAGGCTCCGGAAGTCCACCCGGTCGGCCGCCGCCGGGGCCATCGCCTTCAGGAAGGTGCTCTGCACCCGGGGCAGGTTGTTGGCGAAGGTCACGTAGAGCACCCGGCCGTGGGCGCGCTGCGCGAGGTGGGCGGCGCGGTGCAGTCCGACGACGGTCTTGCCGGTGCCGGCGGGGCCGCTGATGCGGGCGGGGCCGGTCCAGTTGCGGCGGACCAGGGCGGCCTGGTCGGGGTGGAGGAACGTCATCCACCGCTCGATCGGCTCCCGCCGCGCCTCGGCGAGCACGGCCTCGCGCAGCCCGTTGAGGTCGAACAGGCCGTCGGGGTCGAGGAGTTTCCTGGGGTCGATGGGGGAGGAAGGGGCTGAAGGGGCCGAAGGGGCCCCTGGGGTGGAGGGGGTGGTCGGTGCGCCGGGGGCTCCGGCGGGCCCGTCCGGGGTTCCAGGGGCTCCGGCACGGCTCGGTGCGCGGTCCGGTGCGGGGTCCGGTCCCCACGCTGGCGCGGGAACCGGTGCGTGCGGGGTGGAGGGGGCGGGGGAGCCGTGTGGGATCCGCTGGGTGCCCGGGGTGCCCGGGGTGCCCGGGGTGCCTGGAGCGCTCGGAGCGTTCGGGGTGCCCAAGGCGTCCGGGGTGCCCGGAGCGGTGACGACGGAGTCCTCGTAGTCGGGGAAGACGCGTTCCAGGTGGTCGGCGATGGCCCGGATCTGGGCGGGCTGGAGCCGGGCGCGCTCGGACAGCAGCGCGGGGCCCGCCTCGCGTTCCCCGAGGAGGCGGACGCGGCCCAGCGAGGTGTCCAGCCGTCGTCCCGCGAAGACCATCAGCGGGCGCACCGCCACCGGGGACAGCCCCAGCGCGCCGACCGCGCCCTCCGCGACCCGGGTCACGGCGAGCAACTTGCGGACGTGCTCACCGCGCGGGTCGCCGCCGGACCGCAGTTCGCCGTCGACGACCTCGGGGGCGGTCCGCCAGTTCTTCACGTCCACGACGAACACCCCGCCGGGGCCGACGAGCAGCATGTCCACGTTGGCGGCCCGGGTGCCCGGCCACCGCCGGTCGACCAGCATCCGCCAGCCGCGTTCGGTGAGCATCAACAGCTTGGCCGCGACATCGCGTTCGCCGTCGCCCGCCGCCTGCCAGCGCAGGGCGGCGAGCCGGGCGGCCCGCCACTGCTGGTGCAGCAGCCGTTCCTGCCGCCGCGCCTCCTGAGCCCGGCGCATCGCCGAATCCCCCGCCGCCATCGTCGCCCCCCGAGGCCCGACAAGACCTAGCACACCGTGTAGCGATCATAGGACGTTGAGCGATGGGGGTGGCAGGGCGTCTCCGGGGAGCGCTCTCCCCTCGCCCGTCCCCGTACCTCTCCCCGTACCTTTCCCCGCACTTCTTCTCCCCGTGCCTCTCGCCGCATCCGTCCCCGTGTCTCTCGCGGCACCTTTCGTGGTGCTCCCCGCGTCCCGCTCACGACGACGGTCCCGTCCGCGGACCGTGCCACGGGTTTCCGCCGGGGTCCTGTGCCCAGGGCGTGCCGGGGTCCTGTCCCCAGGAGGTACGGACCGGGCCGGGGCCCCAGGGTGCCTCGGGCGCGGGGGGAGCCGTCCCGTCCGGCGTCGGCGGCTCCTGGGCGGGGGGCGTTCCGTTCGGATGCGCGGGGGCGTCCTGTGCCGGGGCCGTCCCGTCCGGATGGGCGTGGACGTCCTGTGCCGGGAACGTGCCGCCGTGGTCCGTGCCGTCAGCGCCGTGCGTGCCGTGCGTGCCGTGCGCGTCGTGGACGCCGTGGTCCCGGTACGGTTCCGGATCACCGGTCGGGGCGTCGTCCCGGGACGCGTCGTCCACGTCCCGGCGCATGGCCTCGGCGGCTTCCCCGTTGCCCGACGCCTCCACCATCCGGGCGATGCGGTGGACGTACCCCGCCCATTCGTCCGACCCCCGCACGACGCCCAACTCGTCGAGCAAGCCGGACAGATGACCGTTCACCCGGACACCGCGGCTCTTGCGGAGCGCTTCGGGTTCCGCCGGGTGGTTCCGGTCCCGCTGCCGCAGGGTCAGCCGCACCCGGGTCGCGTAGGCCAGCACCGTTCCCGAGTCGTCGTGGACGGGGGTGCCGAGCAGCCCGGCCAGCCGGTGGCCGAGGTACGCGCCACGGGTGGGGTGTTCCGCCCGGGTGCACCGCTCCACCCGGTCGAGCACCGCGGCCACGGCGACGGCGGACGGGTCGCCGTGCGCCGTGGAGTCGGCACGCCAGCGGACCACCGCCGAGAACAGGAAGGGGTATCCGGACAGCGCGCTGCTCACCTGGACGTCGGTGACGACGGACTCCATGAAGGGCGGTTCGGAGCGCGGACGTCCACGGGTGCCACCCGGCGCGAACGCGATCAGCAGCGCTCCGGCCACGACGGCCGGCAGCGCGTACCAGGCCCAGCCGGGCCAGCCGAGGGCGATGGCGGTCACGAGGGCGGCGGCGATCAGCGAGCGGCCGTCCTCCTGCCGGAGGACCGCCCGCGCCCGTGTCGGGGCGGCGGCCCTGTCCCTTCTCCGTTTCCCCGCCGGGGCTTCCCCCACCGGGCGGAGTCCGGGCGGGGCCGCCGGGGTGAGGGCCGGGGCGTCGGGGACGAGCCGGGCGATGTTCTCCGTCAGTCTCGACAGGTCCGCTTCGGCGTTGCGGTGATCGAGCCTCAGGTACTGGCGGTCGGCGAGCAGGTCCAGTCCGTCCGGAAGGTCCTCGTGCCTCAGCCGGGCGGTGCGGCCGACCAGGAGGGGCAGGACCACGGCTCCTGCCCGGTGGGCCTCCAGGATCTCCCTGCGGGGCCAGTCCCCGGGATCCTCCAGCGCGGGGCGGCCGTCCGCCGTCCGGGCGTCCAGCCAGCGCGGCCCGATCACGGCCAGCAGCACGCGGCAGCTCCGGGCGGCGGTCAGTAACTCCTGCGGGAAGCGGCTTCCCGGGCTGATCGACTTGCCCGCGCGGAAGACGCTGGCGCTTCCGAAGACGCGGGAGAGCTCCCGTTCCACGAGGGTGGCGGTCGCCTCCTCGTCACCGGTCCGGTAGTTCACGAAGACCATCGACATCGTGAAGTGCCTCTTTCGTGGTCGCCTGGGCCTGTTGGCCTGAGAGCGGCACACCGAATGAGTCTCCGGTCGGTTCGCGGATCGAGGAGTTCCCGACACGCGTGGTGCGGGGCGTCTGTGCCGCCCGTACGGCCTACCCGAGCGGGAGGTCCGGGACGCGCGCGGGCGGCCGTTCGGGACCGTGGCGCGGGGTCAGGCCCGTGCCTTCGCCCGTCGCCACAGGTAGCGGACGGTCAGCCCGGCGCTCACCAGCCAGATGACCTGGGTGAGCAGCAGTTCCAGCGGGCCGATGCGGCCGCCCGCGCTGCCCATGCCGAACAGCAGCAGGAACAGGGTCACCGGGGCGAACAGGATCGCCACGCTGGCGATTACCTTCTCCCCGCCGCGCCAGAGCGGGTCGATCCACAGGAGGACGAGTGCGGCGAGGACCACGAACGCGCCGATCCGGGGGCTCACCGTGCAGATCGGCGAGGCGAGGGCCAGCACGGCGAGCAGGCCCTTGGTGCGGGAGGTGGGCGCGGGGCGGGCGGGGGCGTCGGCCGTGGTCGGGGCCGTGGGCTCCTCCGCGAGGGCCGCCGCGGCGACCGTGCGGGGGTCGCCGAGCGCGTCGAGGACCCGGCGGACGTCCGTGTCGGAGGCCGTCCCGGCGAGGGAGGTGAGGATGTGCTCGCTGAGGTCCGTGAGGAGTTCCTCGCGGCGCGCGGCGGACAGCGGGGCGCACTCCTGGCGCAGGGTGTCCAGGTAGGCGCGGACGAGCGGGTGGCCGAGGGCCGTGGGCGCGGTGTTCATGAGTGGGTCCCCCCCGAGGTCAGAAAGTGGTCGACCGCGTCGCGGAACGGCGGCCAGCTCGCGGAGAACTCCGCGAGGGCGGCCCGCCCGGTGTCGGTCAGGGTGTAGTAGCGGCGCGCGGGGCCGCTGGGCGACTCGCGCAGGAAGGTGTCCACCAGCCGGTCGCGGCGCAGCCGGGACAGCAGCGGGTAGATGGTGCCCTGGCTGGTGGTCATCACCCGGACCGCGGAGAGCCCTTCGAGCAGTTCGATCCCGTAGCGGGGACCGTCGCGCAGTTGGGCGAGGACGCAGTACTCCAGGACGCCCTTGCGCAGCTGGCTGACCACCTTCCCTTCGGCCGGTGCTGTGCTTGCCTCGCCTTGTTCCATGCAATGCAAGGTACCTGGCGCGGGGAGCGCACGGCAAGGGAGTCCGGGCGGCGCGGCGCGTCGGTTACCCGACGGTGACGATCTCCGCCGGACGGTGACGTTCCCGGCCGGGCGCCTCCGGTCCTGGCCGGGTGCCTCTGGTTCCGGTCGGGTGCCTCCGGTTCCGGTCGGACGCTTCGCGTTCCGGTCGGGTGACGGACGCTCACCCGGTCGGGCCGGGCCGGGTCGCGGTACGCCGTCCGGCGCGTGAGCCTGACGGGCACAGGCCCCGGGTCCGCCCGCGTCCGGCCGCAGTCGTACGGCGAGGAGATCCCATGCCCGGTGGTGACGGGTCCGTGCCCGGTGACGAGGGGAACCCGCCCGGGTCCGGGGGCGGACCTCTGCCCGGTGCCGGTGCCGGTGCCGGTGCCGGTGCGGGTGGCGGGGCTCGGGCCGTTGCCGGGAGCGGCGGAAGTGGTGACGGGGGCGGGGACGAACTCGCCGTGTTGCGGGCGCGGGTGGCCGCGCTGGAGAGCGGGCGGGAGCACGTCTCCCGGCACCGGGTGCGGGGGTTCTTCGCCGCGCTGCTGATCGTCGTCGGGTGCGTCCTCGCCCCGCTGTCCGTGCTCGCCTCCTGGACCGCCGACGAGGTCGGGAACACCGACCGCTACGTGGCCACCGTCGCCCCGCTCGCCTCCGACCCCGATGTGCAGAAGGCGGTGGCCGACCGGGTCACCGACGCGGTGATGACCCGCCTCGACCTCCCCGCCCTGCTCTCCGACGTCGCCCCCGCCGACCGGCCCCGGCTGGAGAAGGCGTTGGGCGCCCTCAGCGGTCCGCTGGAGGGCGCCATCCGTTCCTTCGTCCACGACCGGGCGCTGGACGTCGCGAAGTCGGACGCCTTCGCCCGGGTGTGGACCGAGGCGAACCGGCAGGCCCACGACTCCCTCGACCGCGCCCTCACCGGCAGCGGCGGCGGCACCGTCCAGCTCACCGACGGTGCCGTCACCGTCGACCTCGGACCACTGGTGGACCGGGTCAAGCAACGGCTCGTCGACGAGGGGTTCACCGCCGCCGGGCGCATCCCCGAGGTGCACACCCACCTCACCGTGGCGAACGCCCCCGACGACAGCGCCCTCGCCAAGGTCCGGGTCTGGTTCCGGATCCTCCAGATCCTCGGCAACTGGCTGCCCGTCATCGCGGCGGCCCTGGTCGTCGGCGGGGTGCTGCTCGCCCGGCGGCGACGGCGGGCCCTCATCGCCGGGGCGCTCGGCGTGGCCTTCGCCGTGGTGCTGCTGGGCGCCGGACTCACCCTCTTCCGCTCGTTCTACCTGGACGCGCTGCCCACGAGCGTCTCCCGGGACGCCGCCGGGTCGGTGTACGACGCGATGGTCCGGTTCCTGCGGGCCTCGGTGCGGGTGGTCGCCGCCCTCGGGGTGGTCGTCGCCCTGATCGCCTGGGTCACCGGGGACGGGCGGTGGGCCCGTGCCACGCGGGAGGTGTGGGCCGACGGCGTCGGCGGCGCCCGGCGGTTCGCCGACCGGGCCGGGTTCCGGGCCGGACCGGTCGGGCCCTGGGTGCGGCGGTACCGGGTGCCCCTGGGATGGGGGCTGGTGGGGGCGGCGGCGCTCGCGCTGGTGCTGTGGTCGTGGCCGACGGCCGGGGTCCTGGTGGGGCTCGGCCTCGGGCTGCTCTTCGCCCTCGCCGTGGTCGGATTCCTGGCGGGTCCCTGACCCGGTGAGCGTCGTCCCGTCGAGGAGGACGCGTACGGCTCCGGTGCCCGGCGGGAGGCCCGGTGTCACCCGGTCGGCGTCGCCCGTGTGGCGGTGTGCGGGGGGCGGGACCACGTTGGAGGGCAAGGTTCCGTACGACGAAAGGTCCCCCATGAGCGACGACACGCCTCCTCCGGCGGGGGACGCGGGCACCCCACGGGCCGCCGGTGGCACCCCGTGGGACCACGGCCCCGCGCCCCGGCCCGATCCGCGCGGCGGATGGGTCGTGGGCGGAGTGCTGTTCGCCGGAGTGCTGCTGCTGTGCAACGGGATCCTGGCGATCCTCCAGGGCATCTCGGCCATCGCCGAGGACGACGTCTACCGACGGGTCGGCTCGTACGTGTACGAGATCAACCTGACGGGCTGGGGCTGGGCGCTGCTGATCATCGGCGCCATCGCCGCGGTCACCGGCTGGGGGCTGCTCAGCAACGCCGACTGGGCCCGGATCACGGGCATCGTGCTGGCCTCGCTGAGCCTGGTCGCCCAGTTCCTGTTCCTGCCCTACTACCCCCTCTGGGCGATCGTCGTGATCGCCATCGACGTGTTCATCATCTGGGCGCTGGTCGCCGACCACCCGGGGACGACGCCCGTGCCGTAGCCGGGCCCGTGCCGTAACGGGTGCCGGGCGGCCGGGTACCGCCCGGCACCGGTCGGCGGGGCGGACGACGTCCCGCCGACCGGTGCCGTAACGGGTACCCGACCGGTCCGACCGGCGGAGAGGGCGGCGTGCGCATGGACCGGGCCGGAACGCTTCTGCTGATCCTCGCGATCGCGGTGCTCGCGCCGCTGCTCGCCCACGGCCTCGGGCGGTGGGTCCGGGTGCCGCTGGTCATCTTCGAGATCGGTCTCGGCGTCCTGGTCGGTCCGGACGTCCTGGACCTGGTCCGGCCCGACGAGGTCGTCGACACCCTCTCCGACCTCGGGCTGACGATGTTGATCTTCCTCGCCGGGTACGAGATCGAGTTCGCCGCCGTCCGGGGCGACACCCTCCGCCGCGCGGGCGGGGCCTGGCTGGTCGCGCTGGCCGCCGGACTCGCCGTCGCCCTCGTGGTGAGCGGCGGGGACACCGCCAAGGCCCTCGTCATCGGCACCGCCCTCACCAGTACCGCCCTCGGCACGATCCTGCCCGTCCTACGGGACACCGGGGCGCTGCGCGGCCGGTTCGGCACCGTGGTGATGGCCTTCGGGGCGGTGGGCGAGTTCGGTCCCATCATCGCGATGGCCCTGCTGCTCAGCGGGCGTTCCCCCGGGGTCTCCACCGTGCTCCTCGTGCTGTTCGCGCTGATCACCGCCGGGGCCGTGTACTGGGCGGCCCGCCCCCGCCGCCCCTGGTTCGCCCGGATCGTCGCCGCCACCCTGCACACCAGCGGACAGTTCGCGGTGCGGTTCGTGATGCTGCTGCTCGCGGCGATGCTGGCGCTGGCCGGTGCCTTCGGCCTCGACACCCTGCTGGGCGCCTTCGCGGCGGGCCTGCTGACCCGGCTGGTGCTGCGCGGCGCGGTGCCCGACGAGAGCGAGGAGATCCTGGGCAAGGTCGAGGCGATGGGCTTCGGTTTCCTCGTCCCGGTGTTCTTCGTGGTGACGGGGATCGAGTTCGATCTGCGGTCCCTGCTGGCGGGCGGGCGGGAACTGGTGCTGCTCGGGGTGTTCCTCGCGCTCTTCCTGCTGGTGCGCGGGGTGCCGGTGTGGGCGCTGGCCCCCCGTGACCTCGGCGGCGGGGACCGCCGGGCGCTCGCCCTCTACTCGGCGACCTGTCTGCCGCTGGTCGTGGCGATCACGGCGATCGGGCTGGACGAGCGGGTCGTCACCGAGGGGGAGGCGGCGGCGCTGGTCGGGGCGGCGATGGTCTCCGTCCTGGTGTTCCCGCTGCTCGCGGCGCGGGCCCGGGGCGACCGCCCGGCGCCCTCGGAGACCACGGAGGCCGCCGAGACCTGGTGAGACCTGGTGAGGGCCAGGGCCCGTTCCCGAGCCATCACCCGTGCCCGTCCGGACCGGCCTCCCGTACGGAGGACCGGCCTCGCACGCGGACCGGCCTCCCGCCCGGACCGGCCTCCCGTGCGCACCAGCTTCCCGTACGCACCAGCTTCCCGTGCGCGCCGGCCCCCCGCCCGGAAACGGCTTCCGCGCGGACCGCGCGGACCGCGCGCGGACGGCGAAGGGCCCGCGACCGTGGTGGTCGCGGGCCCTTCGTGGCCGTGGAGCGGGCCGGACTACTTCGGCTGCGGCTTGCGCACGGTGAGGTGCAGCTCGCGCAGACGGGACTCGTCCAGCTCGGTCGGGGCGCCCATCATCAGGTCCTGGGCGTTGCCGTTCAGCGGGAAGGCGATCGTCTCGCGGATGTTCGGCTCGTCGGCGAGGAGCATGACGATCCGGTCGACGCCCGGGGCGATGCCGCCGTGCGGCGGGGCGCCGAAGCGGAACGCGCGCAGCATGCCCGCGAACTCCTGCTCGACGGTGTCGCGGTCGTAGCCCGCGATCTCGAACGCCTTGAGCATCACGTCCGGCTCGTGGTTGCGGATCGCGCCCGAGGACAGCTCGACGCCGTTGCAGACGATGTCGTACTGCCAGGCCAAGATGTCCAGCGGGTCCTTCTCCTCCAGGTCCTTCATGCCGCCCTGCGGCATGGAGAACGGGTTGTGGGAGAAGTCGATCCGGCCGGTCTCCTCGTCCTTCTCGTACATCGGGAAGTCGACGATCCAGCAGAAGCGGAAGACGCCCTCCTCGAAGTGGCCGGAGCGCTTCGCGGCCTCGACGCGGACCGCGCCCATGATCTTGGAGACCTCGTCGTACTCGCCCGCGCCGAAGAACACCGCGTGCCCGGGGGCCAGGGCGAGCCGCTTGGTCAGCTCGGCCACGTCCTCCTCGGTGAGGAACTTGGCGATCGGGCCGGTCAGCGAACCGTCCTCGCCGACCCGCACCCAGGCCAGGCCCTTCGCGCCCTGCTCGACGGCGTACTCACCGAGCTGGTCGAAGAACTTGCGGGGCTGGCCGGAGACGTCCGGCACCGGCAGCGCGCGCACGTGCTTGCCCGCGAACGCCTTGAAGCCGGAGCCCTCGAAGACGTCGGTGATGTCCACCAGCTCCAGCTGGGCCCGCAGGTCCGGCTTGTCGGAGCCGTACTTCGCCATCGACTCGCGGAACGGGATGCGCGGGAACGGCGAGGTGACCGGACGGCCGCCGCCGAACTCCTCGAACAGCTCCGTCATCAGCTTCTCGATGGGCTGGAAGACGTCCTCCTGCTCGACGAAGGACATCTCCACGTCGAGCTGGTAGAACTCGCCCGGCGAACGGTCCGCGCGGGCGTCCTCGTCGCGGAAGCAGGGCGCGATCTGGAAGTAGCGGTCGAAGCCGGAGATCATCAGCAGCTGCTTGAACTGCTGCGGGGCCTGCGGCAGCGCGTAGAAGCGGCCCGCGTGCAGCCGGGACGGGACGACGAAGTCACGGGCGCCCTCGGGGGAGGTCGCGGTGAGGATCGGGGTCGCCATCTCGTTGAAGCCGAGCGCCGTCATCTTGTGGCGGATCGCGGCGATCACCGCGGTGCGCAGCATGATGTTGCGGTGCATGCGCTCGCGGCGCAGGTCGAGGAAGCGGTACTCCAGGCGCTTCTCCTCGTTGACCCCGTCCTCGGCGTTGATCGTGAACGGGATCTGCTGGGCGGCGCCCAGCACCTCGACCGTCTCGGCCTCGATCTCGATCTCACCGGTGGGCAGCTCGGCGTTGACGTTGTCGGCGCCCCGGGAGACGACCTTGCCGTCCACGCGGACGACGGTCTCCTTGGTCAGCTTGTCCAGCACCTCGGCGGCCGGGGTGCCCGGGCGGGCCACCAGCTGGGTGATGCCGTAGTGGTCGCGCAGATCGATGAAGAGGATGCCGCCCAGGTCGCGCCGATTGTGCAGCCAGCCGCTGAGCCGGACGTCGGTGCCGACGTCGGAGGCGCGGAGCTGGCCGCAGGTGTGGGACCTGTACCGATGCATCGTGGTTCATCCAAGTCTTGACGGGGTACGTGCCGGGCCCGTCAAGGTTACCGTCCGGCTCCAAGATCCTCGTCCGGCTTTCCCGGGGGCGGGGGCGGGCCGCCGTCCGGTCCCGGGGGCGTGCCGCGTCCGGCCCCGGACCCGTCCGGCGGGGACGCGGTGGCCTTTTCCGGTCGGATATTCCTACAGTGGGGCAATGCGTACCGAAGAGCCGCCGCCGTCCGCCCTGCCCGGGGCCGACGAGGTGCTCCGGCGGCTGCGCACCGGACGCTGGCACTGGGACACCGCGAACGGGATCGTCACCGTGGACGCGGAGGCCGCCCGGCTGCTCGGACTGGAACCCGTCGCGGCGGAGATCAGCGAGGCCCGGGTGCGGGCCCGGTTCCACCCCGTCGACTGGAACGAGATCGACGGCGTCGTCCGGCTCGCCGTCGCCGAGAACTCGCTGGCCGAGGCCCGGCTGCGGGTCATGGACGACCGGGGCCGGGTGCTGCGCGTGGTCCGCAGCCGCTCCCAGCCCGCCTACCACCGCGCCACCGGCTCCTACGAGCTGGTCGGCGTCCTCCAGGAGATCGGGGAGCAGCCGCCGGGCGCCGCCGCGCACTCCCCCGTCACCGGCGACTGGCGCCGCTCCCGGGAGGCGTTCCTGCTGGACGCGGGGCGCGCCCTGGCCGAGGCCCGGTCCACGGCGGAGGTGCTGCGGGTGGCGGCCCGGCTGTCGATGCCGGGCTTCACCCCCGACGGGCTCGCCGTCTTCGGGGTGGCGGGCGACCACCTCACCGTCACCGGCCACCACGGGCACGCGCCCGGCGCGGAGGGGCCCTTCGCGGCGATGCCGCTGGACACCGACTACCCGGCGGCGGAGGTGGTGCGCACCGGCCGCGCCGTCTATCTGTCCTCGCCGGACGACTACCGCCGCGCGTACCCGACGGCGTGGCGGCTCGCCGAGTCCTTCGAGCGGCAGTCCTGGGCGTTCCTGCCGCTGGTCGTCGCGGGACGCACGATCGGCGCGTGGATGGCCGCGTTCGCGTACCGGGTGACGTTCACCCCCGACGAGCGGGCCGTGCTGACGACCGTCGCCCGGATGCTGGCGCAGGCGCTGTCCCGGGCGGGCACCGCCGAGAGCGAGCGGGAGCTGACCGACGGCCTCCAGCGCTCGATGCTGCCGAACCTCGGCCCCGAGGTGCCGGGCGTGGGCCTGGCCGCCCGGTACGTGCCGACCGGCGGCGGGCTCCAGGTCGGCGGCGACTGGTACGACGTGATCCCGCTGCCGTCCGGCCGGATCGCCCTGGTCATCGGGGACGTCCAGGGGCACGACGTCCGGGCGGCGGGGCTGATGGGCCAGCTGCGGGTCGCGCTGCGGGCGTACGCCGCCGAGGGCCACCGGCCGGACGCGGTGCTCTCCCGCGCGGGACGGTTCCTGTCCGGGCTCACCGACGCCGTCCCGTACGGGGCGGCGGGCCCGACCCCGCCCGGGGACGCCGACGGCTCCCGCTTCGCGACCTGTCTCTACGTGGAGGCCGATCCGCGCACCGGGGTCCTGGAGATCGCCCGCGCGGGCCACCCGGACCCGGTCATCCGGATGGCCGACGGCACGGTGCTGCACCGGTCGACGGCCGGGGGACTGCCGCTGGGCATCGACCCGGACACCGACTACCCCACCACCCGGATGGTCCTGGAACCCGGCGAGACCCTGCTGATCTGCACGGACGGGCTGATCGAGACCGGCGGCCACGACTGGGACACCGGCTGGGCCCGGATCCGGGGGACGCTGGACGGGCACGGCGGCGGCGCGCTGGAGGAACTGGCGGACGCCCTGGTGCAGGCGGTGCACGGCCCGTCCTCGCACCACACCCCGGGTCCGCTGGCGGACCGCCGGGAGGACGACATCGCGCTGGTGCTGCTGCGCCGCGACGCGCGGACCGAGCCGGTGTCCCCGGCGCGGCGCACCCGGCTGACGGTCGCCCAGGCGGAGCCCCAGCGGATCGGGGTGGCCCGACAGCAGGTCCGGGAACTGCTGCACGACTGGGCGGACCGGGAGCAGGTCGACTCGGCGGTCCTGATGGTCTCCGAGATGGCGACGAACGTCCTCGTCCACACGGACGGCGACGCGGTGCTGACGGCGGCGGTGACCGGCGAGCCCGGCGGGCGGCGGCTGCGGGTCGAGGTGACGGACTCCAGCGACGACCTGCCGCACCGCCGCGAACCCGGCGAACTGGCCTCCTCCGGGCGGGGCCTGGTGCTGATGGAACTCCTCGCGGACGAGTGGGGCGTGGCCCCCCGGGGCGAGGGCAAGAGCATCTGGTTCGAGCTGGGGGAGGGGGCGGGGGGCTCGGGCGGTCCCGCCGGTCCCGCCTCCCGCTGATCCCGACGGTTCCGTCGATCCGGTCAGACAGCCGGGGTGTCGCGGGGTGTCGCCGGGCGGCGACCGTGCCCTCCGAGGGCGGGGCGCCGCCCCGGGGGGGGCGAGCCCCGGGACGGCGCCCCGTTCGTGTGCGGGGCCGCGTCGCGCGGCGCCCGTCGTGCGATGGGGTCAGCGCACGTCGACGGAGCCGGCCTTCGAGGTGGCCGCGCCGGTGGTGGCGGAACCGCCGTAGGCCAGACGGTAGCCACCGTCGGCCGACGCCTTCACCGTCGTCCGCACGCTGCCCCCGCTGCCCGCCGGGACCGTCTTCACCGTCGTCCAGGCGCTGGCGCCCCGCTTCTTGAACTGCACCTTCACCGCGCCGCTCGCGAAGCCCGCGTACCGGTGGTCGTCCCAGCTCGCCCGGGTCAGATCACCGGTCACCGTGATGTCCGCGCCCCGCCGCACCGGACCCGGCGACACGTCCGCTGTCACCTTCGCCGCCCGCTTGATGGAATGCTTCGTGTGCTTGTCGTTGTCGTACAGCTTGTCGTTGCCACTGAGCGCGAGTACCACCACGTTCCAGCGACCCGCGAAGGCGTTCGCCAGGTCGGCGTCCGCCACCCGGGACTTCGGGTCGGCGACGAGCTTGAAGGTGCACGTCAGGGTCGTCCGGCTGGAGCTGTCACAGGGGTCGTCCTGGAGCTCGGGGGGAGGCAACAGGGCGTACGGGGCGCGGTCGACGTCGGGCCCGCCCTTCCACAGCCCGGCGAGTCCGGCCTTCACCCCCTTGGGGTGCTGTGCGGTGAACTTGAGGGTGAACGTCTTCTTGGAGGTGCCGACCACCAGGCCCTTGCCTCCGTTGATCTTGATGCTGGTGATCTTGGGGGCATCGGCAGCAGCAGTGGCGGCCACCGAGCCGGAGCGTAAGGACGAGAGGGCGGCCCGGTCGTCCGCGTGTGCGGCGGGAGTGGTGGCGGCGGTCAACGCCAGGGCGCCGGTCGTCAGAGCGACGAAGGCACGGGTCTTCATGCGGTGTCCTGATCCTTCGCGGGCGGGCCGTCGGCCGCCCCGGTTGCTCCCCGGAGCGCACGGGCCCGCAGCCCGAGGTCGATGATGGAGGCGATCTGATGATCACTCATGTACTGGGACACCGCAGGGGTTCAGACGGTTGTATGGCGATCCTCGTGAACGCGGCCCGGGCCCACACGGGTCCGGGGCCGTCGGCGGATCAGGGGGAAGCGGGGGGACCGCCCGGGGGCGCCGTCCGGTAGTGGTCCCGCAGTTCCGAGAGCACGCCGAACGCCGCCGCCGTCAGCGGCACCGCCAGCAGCATGCCGAGGATGCCCGCCACCGACGCGCCCGCCGTGATCGCCAGCAGCACGATCGCCGGATGCATCTGCACGGTCCGGCTCTGGATCATCGGCTGGAGCACCTGTCCCTCCAGCACCTGCACCGCGAGGACCACTCCGAGGGCCCACAGGGCGATGACGAACCCCCGGTCCGCGAGGGCGACGAGGACGGCGACCGCCCCGGAGATGAACGCCCCCAGGTACGGGATGTACGCCCCGACGAAGACCAGCGCGCCCAGCCCCACCGCGCCCGGCACCCTCAGCACCAGCAACCCCACGGTGATGCACACCGCGTCGATGAACGCGATCACCGTCGTCCCGCGCATGAACCCCTCGACCGCCCGGAACGCGCGGCGGGCCATCGCCTCCAGGGTCCGGCCGGTGCCGCGCGGCGCGAAGGAGTGCAGCGCGGTCAGCGCCCGGCCGGAGTCCCGCAGGAAGAAGAAGATCAGCAGCAGCGCCAGCACGGCGGTGGCGATCATCGTGCCGACCACGCTGATCCCGGTGATCACCCCGGAGGCGGCGGTCCCGCCGAACTTGCCCAGCAGCTCCTTCGCGTGGGTCGCGAGGTCGTCCAGGGAGGTGCCCGCCGCCCCGAAGTGGTCCGCGATCGAACGGCTCGCCACCCGTAGCGAGTCCAGGATCTGTGCCCCGGAGTCCACCAGCGCGGCGACCACGATGTACACCGCCCCGCCGACCACCGCCAGCACGGCCGCGCAGGTCAGCCCCGCCGCGACCGAGGCGTTGACCCCCGCCGCCACCAGCCGCCGGTACAGCGGACCCAGCAGGGCGGTGCCCAGCAGCGCCAGCAGTACCGGGGTGACCGCCGTCTTGAAGACGACGCACAGCCAGATCCCGACCGCCAGCACTCCGGCGACCAGCAGGAACGCCACGCACCACGCGGCGGTGCGCCGGACCGGTTGGGGCAGCGGGGTGAGCACGGGTCCAGCCGACCAGTCCCGGCGCCCGCCCGCCGCACGGACGCGGCGAACGGGTGAGCCGGTCGTTCCCGGGCCCACCCGTTCCGCCCGTGCCCGGTAGCCGCCTGCGCCCGTCGCGCCGCTCAGTCCCGCAGGTTGATCGTGCCGCGGCGGCGTTCCCCGTCGAACTTGGCGCGGTCCACCGGGGGGCGGGGCGCGGGGGTGGCGGCCGTCAGCCGGATGACCTCCCGGCCCGCGAGGGCGACCCGCCACTGGCCGAGGTCGGGCCGGGAACCGTACGGGCCCGCCGCCTGGTCCAGCAGCCGCCGCACCGCCGCCTCCCGCCGCTCGTCCAGCACCCCCGGCACCGGGGTGAACGGGGTGCCCGGCGCCGCGTACGGATCGCACGCGAGGACCCGGCTCATCGCGAGCGCCGTCTTGTAGCGGTCGCTGTCGACGGTGACCGTGCCGGGCGGGGCCCCCGGATCGCCCCAGTCGATGGTGTCGGCCTGGGCCAGCACCGGCGCCCGCCCCACCAGCCGCGCCCCGTCGCAGTCCAGCAGGTGCACCGCCGGGGCGGGCCGCAGCGTCCACAGCACGTTGGCCGCCGACAGGTCGCCCAGCACCAGGCCCATGGTGTGCAGCCGGTGCAGCGCCTCCACCAGGGCCACCGCCAGCGCGAGCCGCTCGTCCGGCGTCGGCTGCGCCACCGCCCGCCACGCCGCCTTCGGCGGGCGGGTCAGGAACGCCAGCTCCGTGAGCTTGACCTCCCCGGTGGCCGTCGTCCACGTCATCGCCTCGGGGGCGCGCCGCATCAGGAAGCCCGTGACCCGGCCCCCGTCGACCACCCGGCACAGCGGCCACGCGGCCTCCGCGTCCAGCCGGTCCCGGTGGACCGGGTCCAGCGCGCGCCGCACCGCGACCAGTCCGGCGAGCGCGTCCCCGTCCACCCGCCGGGGGTCGCGGTAGCCCTTGTACAGGGTCCCGGGCCGGTCGGTCAGGAGGAACACCTCGCCCTGGCCGCCGTCCCCGATCCGCCGCCCGAGGGGCAGGGCGGCGAGCGGGACGTCCGCCCCGTCGGCCTCGCTCATGTCCGCCGCCCCTCCCACAGGCACACGGCGGTGCGGTCGTCGTCGTAGGACTTCACCCGGTACTGGAGCTGCCACAGGAAGTCGACCGGTCCGGGGACGGTCCCGGTGCCCCAGGCCGCGGCGAGGAAGTCGCGCATGCCGCCGTCCCCGGCGAGCGGGGTGGACAGTCCGTCGGTGCACAGCACCAGGACGTCGCCCTCCTCGGCCGGGCCGAACACCAGGGACCGGGCGAACCGGGAGCCGGGCAGCGCGGCGGTGCCGGTGTCGATGATCCCGGAGCCTTCGGGACTCCCCGACGCCTCCCGCTCCTCGCCGAACACGTCCACGTTCCAGACGCCGTCCCGCAGCAGGGCCGCCCCGCCGTCCCCGACCGCGAAGAACCCCCGGTGCCGCACCGCCGGATCGAGCGGGACGAGCACTCCGCGCAGGGTGGTCGAATGGTCGGCGGGCCGCCCCTCGCGCCGGGCGATCCGCTGGACGAGCCCCTCGGCGGCGCTGCCCACCGCGGAGTTCACCAGGGCGCCCAGCGTCTGTTCGTCGCGGTCCCGCAGCGCCTCCTCGATCCGGTCGGCGTACCGGTCGAGGAAGAACGCGACCAGCCGCGTCATCTCGTGGGACCCGATGTGCGAACGGGCCGCCGAGCCCACTCCGTCGGCGACGGTGAGCAGCAGCAGTCCCCGGTCCGGGGCGGAGCCGCCGAGCCGGGTGACGCCCAGCGCGTCCTGGCGGGGTTCGCCCTCGTAGCGGTGCGAGTCCCCGCGTACGGAGGCCGCCCGGACGGTGAGCGGGCCGTGGGTGGCGCCGTCCACGACGATGTCCGGCAGCACCGCGCCGTCGAGGTCGTCCCGCACGGACGGCAGGGCGCCGGGGCGCGGCGGGTACAGCGGCGGCTTCGGTCCGCTGTGCGGCGGGGCGCCGAGGAGGGGAACGGCGGGGGCGGGGGCCCGGTCGCGGACGGGAACGGGAGCCTCCGGCTCTCCCACCGTCGGTCCGGGGCCCGGTCCCGCGCCCGTTCCTTCCGCCGTTGCCGCCGTCGTCGCTGCTGCCGGTGCCGGTGCCGGTGCCGGTGGCGTCGGGGTCCGGGGCTCCTGTGGTTCCCGGGGTCCCTCCGGCCGGGGCGGCGTCTGGGACGGGGACGGGTGCGTCCCGGCGGCCGGAGGAACGGTGACGTCCTCCGAAGTGCCCTGCGGCTGGGACACGTTCGCGCGCGGGGAGACGGGGTCCGGGGAGGGCGACGGCGTCGGGTCCTGGAACGCGGGGTCCGGTATCGCCGGGGGCAGCGGGGCCGACCGGGACACGGGCGGCGGGGAGGCGACCGGCCCGGGAACGGACGGCCGGGCGGTGGACGGCCGGGCCGTGGACGGCCGGGGGACGGACGGCGGCTGGGGGCCGGGCGGGTGGTAGGCGATCGCGCCGACTCCGGGCGGCAGGGTGTCCCAGGTCTCGTCGAGGGCGTCGGCGGTGTCCGTCCGGTCGGCGCCCGGGTCCTCGTCCCCGGGGCCCGACGCGGGCGGCGGCCAGGTCCGGTGGAGGCCGCCCGGCCCCGGTGCGTCCGGCTTCGGTACGTCCGACACCGGTACGTCCGGCCGCTGTGCGCCGGGCCGTTGGGGACCGGGCCGCTGTGCGTCCGGCTGGTGGTGGGTGTCCGGCTGGTGCATGGTGCTCGCCGCCTCAGAGCTTGTCGAGGGAGACGGTGGTGAACCCGGGCACGGTCTCGTCCACGGCCAGGTTGAACCCGCCGCTGCCGTCCGCCGGGATGCTGCTCGCGGAGCGCACGATGGACCGGGTGAGGCTGGCCGCGAACTCCCGCAGCGCCTGCGCGGCCGACACGTTCCGGTCCTGCTGCATGAACGCCCGGAAGTTGGCCACGTGCCCAATCGTCGCCCGGTCCGCCTCGCCGATGCCGAACGCGATGATGTTCGGCCGGTAGCGGGCGTCGATCAGCTCCTTGTGCGCCTGCTGCCAGTCGTCGTCGGTGGGGCCGCCGTCGGAGAGGAAGAAGACCACCGGCCGGTACACGTCGTGGCCCTCGGCCTTGAGCCCGTTCACGTCCGCCTCGATGCAGGTCCGCAGGGTGCGGAACGCCTCCCCGTACGCGGTGAGTCCGCCCGCCGCGAGCCCCGGCAGGCTGTCGATGTCGCTGAGGTCCACCAGCGGTTGGAGCACCTTGGCGTCGCTGGAGAAGCCGATCAGGCAGAACCGGGTCTTGTCGGCGACGGTCGGGTTGGTGCTGATCTCGCGGTGCAGTTCCGGCAGCGCGCTGTTGATGCTGTCGAGGGGGTCCCCGTTCATGGACCCCGACTCGTCGCACACGAGATAGAAGGGAAGGATCTGCACGGTTCTGGTACCTCCGGGCGGTGCTGGTGGGAAATCCGGGCGGTGCGGTGTGGTGCGGGCGGTGCGGTGCGGGCAGGGGTCAGTAGCTGTAGAAGTAGATCTCCAGATCGGCCGAGCCGGGGGCGCCGCCCTTCCAGAAGTCGCGGGTGGTCGTCCCCTCGAACATCCCCGGACGGGCCTTGGCCAGCAGGGAGTTGACCCGGTTCGCGTAGGCGCCGCCCGCGCCCGGGTCCGGATGCCTGCCGAAGGTGAGGACGAACGCCGCCTGCCGCCCCTGGTGCGGGGCGGTGACCGCGCGCAGCCTCCGCACGATGCGGTCGGTGTCGCCGCTCGCGGCCGTGAGGGAGACCCGCACCGGCTTGCGGTTCACCGCGCGGGGGCCCTTCGGCCGCTTCTTCGACTGGCCGTCGGCGGAGGCGGAGGGGCCGGGGCGCTTGCCCTCGGCGGCCTTGACCGGATCGCCCTGGTCGCCCATCGCGACCAGGGCGAGCACCAGCAGCAGATCCGCGAAGAGCCAGCCCGCGAGGTGGAGCGGGTGGTAGCGGCGGGGCCGTGCCGAGGCCGATGTCCGGCGGTTCACCGGGGGCCCGCCGGATCGGTCGGGCCGGTCGGGCCGGTCGGGTGCGCAGGGTCGGTCGGGTGCGGCGCGGTGGGAACACCGGCGTCGGCGTCGGTGTGGGCATCGCTGTGGGCACCGGCGTCGGCGGGCCGGGCGTCGGTCACCGGCCAGGCCCCGGCGGGCCGGGCGTCGCGCGGTTCGTCGTCCACCCAGGGGCCGTACGGCCCGCCGCCGTGCCCGGTGCTCTCCACCCCGCTGCCGGCGCGGCCCTCGGTGCTGCTGGAGCGCCCGGGACCGTCACCGACCGGTGCCCGCGGCACCGGTACCGGTCCGCCGGGGCGGGAGACGGTGGGCCGACCGGTGGGATGACCGGTGGGACGACCGTCCGGACGTCCGCCCGGACGCGCGCCCGGGTGGAGTTCGGGACGGAGATCGGGGTGGGCGTCGGGGTGGGCGTCCAGGTGGACGTCCGGACGTGGGCCCGCGCCCCCGTCCGGTCGGGGACCGGAGAACCCTCCGGCCCGGGCCGCCTCCGCGACGACCGTGACGAGTTCGGCGAACCGTTCGGCGGTCTCCCGCAGCGCGGCGGCCTCGTCCGCGAGCCGCCGGACCGTCTCCCGCGATCCGGCGACGGCCCGCGCGGTCTCCTCGGTGACCTCGTCCAGCCGGTCCAGCACCCGCGCCGACACGTCCGTGGCGACCTCCGTCGCCGTGGTGAACGACCGCTGCGCGGCGCCCAGGGTGTGCACCGAGTCCTCGACCCGCCGTCCGGCCTCCCCCAGCTCGTCGCGGACCTCTCCGCTGACGGCCCGGACCCCGTCGAGGGCCTTGCCGACCCCGTCGCCGGTGGTGCGCACGGCCGTCTCGACCCGGGTGACGGCGTCCTCCAGCGGACGGGTCGCGGCGTCCACCGAGGCGAGCCGCCGTTCCGCGCCGTCGAGCGCCTCCCCGACGGCGGTCGCGGCGGCCGTCAGCTCCTTCTGGGTGACGGACGAGCGCCGGACCAGCGAGCCCAACGACCCTGCGGCCTTGGTGAGTTCGGCGGTGAACCGGGCGGGGGAGGGCAACCTCTCCTCGTTGAGGAGGAGTTGGGCGCGGGTCAGCACCGGGACCAGCCGGGCGAGCAGTTCCTCGGCTGCGCGGCCCGCCTCGGCCTCCCGGCGGTCCTCGCGGGCCCGCCGGACCCCGTGCAGGGCGGTCAGCACCAGCAGGACGACGAGCGCCCCGGTGGCGAGCATGGCCACGTTGCCGAAGGTGGACCAGCCGGTGAGCCGTCCGTCGAACCCGGTCTGCCACAGCTGGAGGAACGGCCGGGCCGCCATCTTCGGGTCCGACCCGATCAGCGCCTCGTACGCGCTGGACGCCCGGGTCAGTCCGACCCAGGTGAGCAGCAGCGGTACGAAGACGAGCGCCCCGAGCGCCGCTTCCAGCAGACCCCACAGCCGTCCGCGCCCGGGTTCGTCGCCGGGGGCGGGCCGGACGCTCTCGGGCCGGGCGTACGCGGCTAAGAGGTCGAGTTCCGTCCAGGGTTCGAGGTCGCTGTCGCCGATCCCCTGGAGGGCGTCGGCCAGCGTCGTCAACTCGTCGCGTCTGGACGCGAGTCCGGGCTGACCGGCCAGGTCCCTGAGCTGTCCGGCGACCGTGTCGCGGTCCGCCAGTACCCCAACGGGCATTGCCACCCCATAGAAGAGAACGATCACGAGCGTACGAACGAGCGTGCGGATGCGGACACGGGGAGTGAGGAGGGGTGGGTGCGGGTGCGCTCCGGAGCGGCCGGAGTGTCCGGGCGTCCGGAGTGCCTGGGCGTCAGGCGTCCGTCCGACCCGAGCGCCGGGTGTCCGTCCCGAGCGCCGAGGCGTCCCGAGTGCCCGGAGCGTTCCGGCGTGCCCGGGGTGTCCCGGTGCGCCCTGGAGCGCGGCGGGTTCCCGGAGGGGCGCGGTGCGCCACGGCGCGCGCGTGCCGTGGTGGCCGGAACCGGACCGGGTGGGCCCGTCCCGGCCCGTCGCGCCGATCGCCCTCTCACCCCCGTGCCCTGCCCCGTGCGCGGCGGCCGATACTAGCGCACAAGGCGCGGACAGGGCATATGATCCGCTTTGTTTCCAAGGGAGTTGGGAGCGCGAGGGGGACCATGAACACCAGCGAGCACCGTCCCGGGGACGACCGCCGACGCGAGGTGATCAACCTCCGGAACCCGGCCGCCCCGGCCCGCCCCCGCCCCCGTCCGGCACCCTCGTCCCCCTCCCCTTCTCCGGCCGTTCCGTCACCGCCCCCGGCCCCGGCCCCTGCCCCGCCCCCAGCCTCCCCACCGGCCCGGACCCCGCTGACCAGGGCCTCCTCCCGGGACGCCGACCGCCCCCGGATCCCCGCCCGGACCCGTCCGACGGAACCCCCGCCGGGGCCCGTCGCGTCCGACCCGCTCGTCCTCTCCGCCGACCGGCCGCAGACCCGGATCGGCGGCCGGGGCGTCCTCCAGGCCAACCTCAACTGGCGGCCCGGGGTGGCCGCTGATCTGGACCTGGGCTGTCTCGCCTCCTTCCGCGCGGGCGACGGAACGGCGGTCCAGGCCCTCGGGAACGCGTACGGGTCCCTCACCTCCTGGCCGTACGTGCTCCTCGACCACGACGACCGCACCGGTACCAGCGCGGACGGCGAGACCCTGCGCGTGGACCTGGACCGGGCGCACCTCTTCGACCGGTTGCTGCTCTACGTGTACGTCTACGAGGGGGCCGTCGACTTCCGGAGCCTCGGCGCCACCGTGACGGTCACCGCGCCGGGTCGGCCCGGCGCCGTCATCCACCTCGACGACTCGCCGTCCGGTGCCACGGCCTGCGCCATCGCGCTGATCCGCCCGGCGGTCGACGGCCTCTCGGTCCGCCGGGAGACCCGTTGGTTCCGTCCGGCGCCGGAGCTGTGGATACAGCAGCAGATCGACGCGGCGTACGGCTTCGGCTTCCAGTGGGTCTACGCGAGCAAGGACGCCTGACACGGCGCCCGTTCCGCCCCTTCGCCCTCCTTCGGCCGTCCGCCGTCGTGGGCCGCTCGCGCAGTTCCCCGCGCCCCTGACGGGGCACGTCCAGGCCCGCCCCCGGAGGTGTGGGTGGGGAACCCGAACCTGGACTCCGCGCGGAGGGGCGCCCCCGAAGGCGCGCGGGTGGACAACCCGCGCGTGGCGCACCTGGGGAGGGCCCCGAAGGGGCGCGGGGAACTGCGCGAGCGACCACGGCCGACCCGCAGGTGGCGTACAGGCGTGGCGCCCCGGACCCCGGAGCCGCCCCGGACCCCGGGGCGTCCGGGGAAACCCATTGGTGGGCGGAGCCCCTCGCGGACGACCATGGCCCTCATGACCGAGACACCCGCACGATGGACCCAGGCGACCGTCTACCCCGACATGTGGACGGACCCGGACGACGACCCCCGAGACCGGGGCGACCGACCCGGCCCGGAGGGCGAGCGCGCGACCCTCGACGAGTACCTCGCCGACTACCGCGCCACCCTGCGGATGAAGTGCGAGGGCCTGGACCCGGAGCAGTTGGCGCGCCGGTCGGTCCCGCCGTCGACGATGTCCCTGCTCGGCCTGGTCCGGCACCTCGCCTCCGTGGAACGGGACTGGCGGGGCTGGCTCGACGACCCCGAGCCGCTCCCGAAGCTGTACGGGGCGCGGGACGCGGACTTCGACGGGGCGGTCGCCGACCGGACCGTCGTCGACGCGGCCTTCGCCGACCTGGCGCGGGAGCAGGCCGCGACGGACGCCGCGCTGGCCGCGCTCCCGGACCTGGGCCGCCGGGTGGGCGAGGACCGGATCGCGGTCCGGGAACTGCTGGTGCACCGCGTCGAGGAGTACGCCCGCCACTGCGGCCACGCGGATCTGCTGCGCGAGTGCGTGGACGGCAGGGTGGGCCAGTGACCGGGTAGCCGCGCGGGGGCGGTGACCGGCCGGGCGGGACGGCGACCCGGTGGGGGCGCCGCCTGGTTCGCACCGGCCGCTGACCGGGGCCTGGGGCCGGGCGGCGGCGGGAGGGCCGCGTACACCCGGTGCGGCCCCGCCCCGGCGGGGCCCGCGAGGGCACAACGTCCAGGTGCGCGGCCCGGGTTCGGCCAACTACGCGGAAGCCCTGATATCCGGCTTCGCTCCCGCTAACCTCTGTAACCCTTGTCACGCGTCTCACGGGGGAGGTGGACAGAGCGTGATCCGTTGGCGAAAGGCCGCGCTGGTCGCGGCGGGGGCGGTGGCCACCGTGTCGACGCCGGTGGTCTGGCTCCTGGGCGATCCGGACACCGGGCAGCTGGTCGGCGCCTCGGTCCAGGCCGGGGCCGGGATCGCCGCGCTGCTCGCCCCGTTGCTGTGGCGGACCGGTGGGCCGGCCCCGCACGTCGAGGCCGTCGACACCGGGAAGGCCGTGGCCCGGGGCGGCGGTTCCGCGAACAGCGGGGTGCGACTGGGCGGGACCACGGGCGGCGGGACGGTACGGGCCGAGCGCACGGGCGACGCCACCGCCGAGGACGGCGGCACCGCCAACTCCGGGGTCACCGATGGCTGAGCCCACGGAGAACGGCGGAGGACGTCCCGGGAAGCGGACGCCGCCGGAACGGAAGCCCACGGTGTCCGCGTCCGGGACGGGCGAGGCCCGGGCCAGCGACGGCGGCACCGCCGTCAGCGGATCGGTCGTCGGCAGCACCGTCAGCAGCACGACGATCGCCCACCAGAACAACCGCTGGTACTCCCTGTTCTCCGGGGAACGGACCGCTGGACGGAGCCTTCTGCCGTCGCTCGTGCTCTTGGGCGTCGTCGTGGCGCTGGTCAGACAACCCCAGGGCCGCATGAGCCAGTTCACCCTGGTGTACGTGCTGCTGGGCGCCGCCCTGCTGGCGTCCGTGGCGCTCGCGTTCCTCGCCGGGGAGACGACCGGCGGGCGACGGGCGGCACCGCCCCCGGCACGACCGTCGCGAGCCCCTTCCGCCCGGACCGGTATCGCGCTGCTGACGGCGCTGCTGTGCCTGGTCGCCACGGGGACCGGGCTGCTGCGCGTGGAGTACCTGCGCGACCACGGCGAGGTGAGCGCCGCGGGCCGCTACACGCTCAAGGGCGCCACCGGGGTGGCGGACGGAGGGGCGGCGACCCTGATCCTCGACGGCGGGACGGACCGGGACCGGGTGAAGTTCACGGTCGCCTTGGGGGAGCCCTACCGGGGCGAGGGGAACTGTGTGCCAGGGGCCCGTCTGGGCGTGGCGCTGGAAGGAACGCCGGAGACCTCCGTCAAGTTGGTCAAGGCCGTCGCCACCGCCGATCTGCGGATCGGCGGTGGCGACGGCACCCGGATCCTGCTCATCGTCCACGTCGACGACGGTTGTTCGGTGAACCTGAGGGTCACCGATGTCCTTCTGTACGGCTGAGGAGTGGTGAACGCGTGATGTGGACGGTTTCCAGACGGGGGACGGCGGCGTGCGTGGCCCTGGCCCTCCTCGCGACGGTCACGGCGTGCGCCGGTGACGAGAAGGAGAAACGCGATTTCCTCGGCCTCACCCGCGTCAACATCGCGTACAAGAAGGACCAGCCGAACACCTCTTATTTCATGGACGACAAGCCCACGGGCTTCGACGCGTACCTGGGCTCCTACGTCGCGGAAGAGCTGGGCGTCCAGCAGTCCGAGAAGACCGTGCGGTCCAAGCTGCGCGAGACCGAGATCATCGTAGGGAAAGCCGACCTGGTGATCGGCACCTACTCGATCACCCCGGACCGGGAGGACGAAGTCGCCTTCGTCGGGCCCTACATCCAGACGCGCCAGGGGTACCTGGTCGGTCCGAAGGACCCGTACATCGACACGGAGGACGGCCTCATCGGGAAGCAGGTCTGCACGATCGAGGACTCCACCGCCGCCGTGGCCCTGCGGAAGAAGGGCATGGAGGTCAACGAGGTGGACAATGCGTCCGAGTGCATGGACTCGCTGCTCAAGGAGGAAGTGCACGCCTTCTTCCTGGACAAGATGATCCTCTACGGGTTCATGGAAGACCACCTCGACGAGGAACTGCACGTCATCGAGGAGAACATCGGTGTGCCACAGCGCTACGGCATCGCCATGCCGAAGGGGTATCCGGAGGACTGCGAGGCCCTGAAGGAGATCGTCAAGTCCTATGTGGAGGGCAGCGAGTGGAAAAAGGACTTCACGGCGTCGCTGAGTAGCTTCGCGGAAGAACACCCGGAACGGGTGGAGAGCTACCGGCCCTCCTCCGATGCCGTCGACCAGTACTCCTGCAAGGGCTGACGGGGGCCCGCCCCCGCGACGTGCCCCGCCCAGGGTCCGCCCGTCCAGGAGGCCCCTGGGCGTGAGGACCGTCCGGCGTGGGCCCGGACGCCCCTGGACGCCCCGGATGGCCTCCGGGCGGGCCTCGCGCCACCCTCCCAGAAGGCCCCCGGACGGCGCGGAACCCTCCCGGCGGGGGCCCCGGCGGGGGTCCGGACGGCCGGTCCGGGGGCTTCGGACCGCCTCCCCGGCAGGCCCGTGACCTGTGGCCCCGCTCCCACACTGGCTGATACGGGACGGTCGCCACGAGCCGTGCCGCCGCCCGCCCCGGGGCCGTCCGGCGGGCGCGGCGCGCGTCGTCCCGCCGAGGCCCGTGGATCCCCGTCCCGGGCCCGTACCGGAGCCGGAACGGGCCCGTCCACGCCGCCGTTTCCCGCCGCCCGCGAGGGCCGGAACGGCACGGTCTCCCGTGTCCGTCGCGTCCGGGTACGTCCGTGTGTGTCCAGGGCTGACGGGCGGCTGACCGGGGCGTGATCGGCGTTGCCGGACGGCACCGGGTGGTACTGGGCGGCACAGGGTGTCAACAGGCTTGCTCCGTAAGGGTGTTGGCGCCCCTGAGCAGGGGAATTGTCCTTGGGGAGGAGGGCCCGGGGGCCTGTCGGATCTGGTCGTGGCGCGGCGGCGTGCGGACGCATTCGGACAACGCGGCTGCCGTGCTTGCGCGGTTGCGAATCAGCCGTTTCACTTTCTTCAAGAAGAGAGAGAAAAGGGAGACGAGCGGTCGGCTCCGTGGACCACCGGGAACGGCGGGCCGGGGTGCGACAGGCCCGGCCCCGGGGTTCAAACCGATCGCTGGCTCACGAAACGCATACGGGGAGCGTATTGTGAATCTGTCGCGAGAAATGGACATTCCGGGTCACAGAGTGGCGGTCGGATGCGGTGGCCCGCTGGATCTTCCCCAGTGGGTGCGCGAGGCCGATCTGACGCTCCTGACGGCGCGTGAGCGAGAGATCCTCTCCGCACTGGGCGATTGCCTGCCGAATACAGGTATCGCCCGTCGCTGCGGGATATCGGAACGGACGGTCAAAAAGCATGTGACCAGCATTTTCGTGAAGCTGGCCATCTCCTCGCGGGCGGAAGCGGCCGTGATGGCCACCTACCGCAAGGGCGAACTGATCGGTGGATGGTGTCCTTCCGGACACTAGCTCACCACTCGGCGGGCGTGACATCTTCGCCAGACCTGAATCTCCGGAAGGGAGAAAACAGTGTCTGTGTCCACTCTGGCACCGGAATCCGTCGACGTCCGACGCGAGTCGATCAAGTCGAGGTTCGACCGCGCGTCCGTCTCCATGGCCAGCTACGCGTCCACCGCGCCGAGCCGGGTCGCCGAGTCGATCCACACCCGGATCGACAAGGGGCTCGTCCGCTTCGACGCGTGGTTCCTGGTCTTCGTCGCGGTCATCCTGGCGCTGGGAGCCACCCTGCTCATCGGGATGGCGATCTACTGCGTGACGAAGCAGGGCGGCAAGTCCTTCAGCGGCGCCTGGTCGTTCAAGAACTTCGGCCTGAAGGTCAGGTTCGAGTGCGTCTAGCGACGGTCGTCTGACAGTGGCCGGTCCGGGCCCTTTGCAGCAGGGCCCGGACCGTCCGCTCTCCAATGTATCCTCCGGGCTGCCCGAACGCGTTCCGCCGGGCCTGGCGAAAGACCGATGCAGTGAGCCAGCTGGACGTCCAGAACCTCACCTATTCCTACGACGGAACCGTCAACGTCCTCTCGGACGTCTCCCTGGCGGTCGGCGAAGGGGAGATCGTCGGGTTGATCGGACCCAACGGCTCCGGTAAATCGACCCTGATCAAGAACATCTTCGATCTGCTGCGGCTCCAGTCGGGCTCCATTCGCATCGGCGGCCATGAACACACCACCGCGGCGGCGAAGTCGGAGGCGGTCTACCTCTCCAGCAACGACTATCTGCCGGAATTCCTCACGGGTCGCGAATACCTGACCCTGATGGGCACCATGTACCAGACCGGGGTGGACCATTCGGAGGCGCGCGGACTGTTCCGCCGCTTCTCGATGGACGGCCGTTACGACGACCTCATCGAAGACTATTCCCATGGAATGCGGAAGAAGACGCAGTTGGTCGCCGCGCTCGTCATGCGACGCCCCCTGACCGTCATCGACGAGACCCTCAACGGAATCGACCTCGAAGCCCTCCACCTCGCCGAGGCGGAGCTGGGGCGCCTCCGCGACGAGGGCCGCTCGGTCGTGCTGTGCACCCATGACTTCCCGGTCCTGGAACGGCTGGCCGACCGGATCGTCTTCCTCGACCTCGGGGACGTGATCCAGGACGGCCCCACGGACCGGCTCGGCGCCGAACACGGCTCGTTGAGCGCCATGGTGTTCGACCACATCGGGACGGACGACCGGTGACCGTCCGCCTGCGGCACTCCGCCGCCCTGGCCCGGATGCTCCTCGTCTTCTTCCGCCGCCGGGTGCTGCGGCTGGGCGTGCTGCGCTCCACCCCGGTACGGGTCTTCGCGGTGTCGGCGAGCCTGCTGCTCCTGGGGACCATGTGCGTCTCGGCGTACCTCTTCCTGGAACCGCTGACCGGGGAGCGGGCCGTATGGCGGGTGCTGTTCGACACCTCGACGATCTCCCTGATCCTCTGGACGCAGATCGCGTTCCTGCTGGTCAAGGTGCTCTTCGTCAACGCCGAGGGCATGCTGAGGCTGAGCCATCAACTCCCCCTCACCAACCGCGAACGCGCGGTGGCCTTCCTGATGTACGAGGCCACGATGACCGGCGTGGTGGCCGGGGTGGGCCTCTTCTCCTTCGCGGTCAGCGCGCTGGTCCTGCTCGGCCCGGCCGCCCTCGCCCCGCTGACGGTCTCCGTGGTGCTGCCGAGCCTGCTGGTCTACCTGGCGCTCAGCGTCCTCTACCAGCTGCTGGCCCGGCTCTGGTCGCTGATCGGACTGCGGCGGATCGGGAGCGTGCTGTCGCTGCTGGTGCTGTTCGTGCTGCTGGTGCTCTACTCGACGCGGACGGACGCCATGGCGGCGGGCCTCAGCCGGGCGTACCTGGACGACCGTCCCTACCGGATCTGGGCGACCGCGCCCTCCTGGGCCCGGGACGAGTTCGGCACCCTCCCCACGATCGCCGCCGGGCTGCTCGCGGTGGCCGCGCTCACCGTCCTCACCCTGGCCCTCACCCCCAACCAGCACGTCCAGCAGTCCCGTTACCTGAAGGTCCCCGCCCCGGGCTGGACCCGCCGGGTGCTCGGCCCGTACGATTGGTGCCTGCTGCGCAACTCCCAGACCGCGGTGGCCGCCGCGCTGGCCGTGGCCCTCTTCCTCTATCTGGCGGTCCGCTCCGACAGCAGCCCGCTGTGGGGGTTCACCGTCCTGTCGATGGGCGGCCTCTACCAGTACACGGCCACCGAACCGCTGCGGGCGCTGCCCGGCGCCCGGGTCGGCGCCTGGCGGATCTACGGACGGCTGGTGCGGGCCCAACTCGTCCTGCTGGCCCTGTTCGTGGTGCCCGGGGCGGTGGTGGTGCTCCTCGCGGACCCCGGCCTCTGGGCGTCGAGCGCGGGGGCCGTCCTCGGCGGCCTCGGCGGGGTGGTGATCACGACCTGTGTCAGCGTCGTCTTCCCCGCCGAGAAGGACAACCCGCTCTCCGTGTTCCTCGGCCTGTCCACCGTCGCCGTCGTGTTCGCCCTGCTCGCCCTCGGGCTGGGCATGCTCAACCTGCCGACCTGGGCGGTGGCCTGCTCCCTCGTCGCCGCCGTCGTCCTCTTCGTCTGGTACGCCGTGCAGGGCATCCGGGCGAGCGAATCCAGGAGAAGGAATGAGAAGAGCGCTCCCGGTCGTGACCGCCGTCGCCGGGTCGGCCCTGCTGACCCTGACGACCTCGGTACTGGCCCTGCTGTACCTCATGTTCTCGACCGACGGTGACCGCGCCGGGGTCTACCGGGAGACCCTGTTCGGGGCGGTCTCCTTCCGCACGACGGGGAAGGCGAACGGGGCGACCGACGTCACCATGGGCGTGGAGAACCCCACGGCCCTGATCCTCCTCTTCGTGCTCTACGCCGTCGTCCTGTTGTTCGCCCATCTGATCTACCGGGGGTTGAAGCAGCGCCGTGACGAACTCATCAAGGGGATGTCCGGCAACGCCTGAACCGTCGCCCCCGGCCCGGGAGGTCCCGGCGGTCCACGCGGTCGCCGGGGCGGTGGCCCGGCAGGTCTGGCCGCTGCTGGCGCTGGTGAGCGCGGCGCTGGCGGCGGCCCTGGTCTGGTACACGAGGTCCGGGGACGGGGTGCTGCTCCGGCTGGCCTGGGAGCTGTTCGAGACGGCGGCACTGGGGCTGGTCGGCTCCTTCGCCCTGCACGAGTCCGCGCACGTCGTGGTCCTCCGGCGGATCCCCACCGTGACCCGGGTCGCGCTGGTCCGGACGGGCTGGCGCACCTCCGTGGTGCCCGAGGGAGACATGACGGCCCGTCAGATCGTGGCGGTGGCCGTCGCCGGGCCCGCCGTCTGCGCCCTGGTCGGCGCCGCGCTCTGGCTGTCCGCCCTCGACCGCGTACTGGCCTGGTGGTACCTCGCCCATCTGGTGTTCCTGCTGCCGTTCTTCGGCGACGGACGGAGCCTGCGGCTCGCGTTGCGGGTGCGGCGGGAGGCACGCGGGGACGGGGACGGGGACGGAGGCTAGGGGACGGGGACGGGGGCCGGCTGTCCCCCGTCCCCTCCAGTTGCCGGAGCCCGGAGCCCGGAGCCCGGAGCCCGGAGCCCGGAGCCCGGAGTGCGGAGAGCGGAGTGCGGAGAGCGGTGCGCGCGCTGCGGCCGGGGCGCCGCGCGGGTCACCGGATCCGGACGGTGTCCGCCTCGAAGGTCTCGTGTCCGCCCGGGCCGACCCAACCGACCAGCAGTCCGGTGCAGTTCGGACCGGACCAGGCGTAGGCGGTCCGGTCGGTGCGGTTCTCCACGTCCAGCGGCCAGGTGCGCCGGTCGTAGCAGCCGCTGGGGTTCTCGAAGTGCCGGTAGCCGTCGATGATCAGGACGCCGGTGGCCGCCGCCGCCGACGAGGGCACGGCGACGGTCAGGGTTCCGGCCGCGGCCAGCAGGGCGAGGGTGTGGACGAGACGGCGCATGGATGCCTCCCGGAAGGCGGCCCGGAGGGGTGGGCTCCCCTCCCGTCGGCCGCTGCCCCTGGCCCTACCCGCGCGGTGCGCCGGACTACCGTACGGGCGGCCCCTGGGCCGGGGCCGCGCGGCCCACGATGACGCCCGCCCGGTCGATGCAGACCACGTCCACCGCGACGGGCGCCCCGCGCAGCACGGCCAGGGACTCGTCCCGGGCCGCCGCCGCCACCAGGTCGCCGAGCGGCACCCCGGCCTCCTCCGCGAGCCGCAGCGCGCCGAGGCCGGTGTTCGCGGTGGCGATCGCCCCGGTCAGCGCGGCGTCCGCGCCGCCCTCGGCGGCCAGCGCGGCGAGGAAGGACTTGTCCACCTGGGAACGGGCCGAGTGCAGGTCCAGATGGCCCGCCGCCAGTTTGGACAGCTTGGCGAAGCCGCCGCAGACGGTGAGCCGGTCGACGGGGTGGCGCCGCAGGTACTTGAGGACGGCGCCCGCGAAGTCGCCCATGTCCAGCAGGGCGTCCTCCGGCAGCCCGTACAGTCCGGTGACGGTCCGCTCCGAGGTGGAGCCCGTGCACGCGGCGACGTGGACCCGTCCGGCCGCGCGGGCCACGTCCACCCCGCGCCGGATGGAGTCGATCCACGCGGAGCACGAGTACGGCACCACGATGCCGGTGGTGCCGAGGATCGACAGCCCGCCGAGGATGCCGAGCCGGGGGTTCCAGGTCGAGCGGGCGATCTCCTCGCCGTGGTCGACGGAGACCGTCAGCTCGACGTCGCCGCTGCCGCCGTGGCGCCCGGCGACCAGCGCCACGTGCTCCCGCATCATCTGCCGGGGCACCGGGTTCACCGCCGGTTCGCCCACCGCCAGCGGCAGCCCCGGCCGGGTGACCGTGCCGACGCCCGGCCCCGCCCGGAACACCACCCCGGAGCCCGGCGGCAGCGCCCGTACGGTGACCCGGACCAGCGCCCCGTGGGTGACGTCCGGGTCGTCGCCCGCGTCCTTGACGATCCCGGCCGTCGCCGCCGTGCCGTCGGCGGCCACCGCCTCCACGGCCAGCGCGAAGGACGGGGTCTGGCCCCGGGGCAGGGTGATCGTCACGGGGTCCGGGAAGTCCCCGGTGAGCAGCGCGGTGTACGCGGCGGTCGTCGCGGCGGTGGCGCAGGCGCCGGTGGTCCAGCCGGACCGCAGACCGGTGTGCTTGAGTTGGGCACCGCGACCGCCGACGGGGTTCACCGCCGTCCCGGTGCCGGCCCCGTCGTCTGCGCCCGCGCTGGTGGCGGTGCCGCTGTCGGCGCTGGTGCCGGTGTCGTCGTCCGAGCGGTCAGTGGCCATGAGAGGAGTCCGGTTCCGTGCACGTGCTGATCCTGGGAGGGACGGCCGAGGCCCGTCGGCTCGCCGCGCTGCTCACCACGGACGTGGCGGCGGACGCGGAGGCCGGTACGGCGACGGGGGCGGGTGACGGGGGTGTTCCGGCGCTCCGGGTCACATCCTCCCTGGCCGGACGGGTCGCCGCGCCCCGGCTGCCGCCCGGCGAGGTGCGGATCGGGGGGTTCGGCGGGGCGGAGGGGCTCGCCGACTGGCTGGTCCGGGAGCGGGTGGACGCGCTGGTGGACGCCACCCACCCGTTCGCGGAGCGCATGAGCTTCCACGCCGCGCGGGCCGCCGCCGTCACCGGGGTGCCGCTGGTCGCGCTGCGCCGACCGGGGTGGGCGGCGGTGGACGGCGACGACTGGCGTCCGGTCGGTTCGCTGGCCGGGGCCGCCGCGCTGCTGCCGTCGCTGGGCACCAGGGTGTTCCTCACCACCGGACGGCTGGGGCTCGCCGCGTTCACCGGCACCCCGGAACTGGACCGGCTGTGGTTCCTGACCCGGTCGGTGGACCCGCCGGAGCCGCCGGTGCCGCCGCGCGGCGAGGTGCTGCTCGACCGGGGTCCGTTCACCCTGGACGGCGAGCGGGAGCTGTTGGCGGCCCACCGCATCGACGTCCTGGTCACCAAGGACAGCGGCGGCCCCGCCACCGCGCCCAAGCTGACCGCCGCGCGGGAGGCGGGGGTGCCCGTGGTGATCGTCCGCCGACCGCCGGTGCCGGGGGGCGTCCCGGTGGTGACGGGACCGGAGGACGCGGCCCGCTGGGTGCGCGGCCGCCGCTGAACCGGCCGGGCGGCGCGCGTCGGGTGCGTCTGCCCGGCCGGGTGCGTCTGCTCCGTCCGGTCCGTGTGGCCGGTCCGGTCCGTGTGTTCCGCTGGGGCCGTGTGCTCCGTCCGGTCCGGGTGTCCGGGCCGGTCCGCGTGCCCCGTCCGGTCCGTGTGTCCGGTCCGGCTCGCGGGTCCTGTCCGGTCCGCGTGTGCCGCCCCGTCCCCGTTCCCGTACCCGGGCTCGGTAACGGGGGCGGGTACGCGCACGGTCCGGCCGCCGTTCCCGTTTCCGTCCCCGTATCCGGTCACGCCTCGGGGTAACGGCGGGGCGTCCACACCACCGTCCCGTCGTCGACCGAGCCCTGACCGGCCTGACCGTTCCGGTCCCCGTCGTGGTGGGCGTCCTGGCCGCCGCGCCGGACCCGTCGGGTCTGCGAGGAGCCGACGATCAGCAGGGTGCGCATGTCCACCTGGGCCGGGTCGAGGTCGGCGAGGGAGACGATCCGGATCCGTTCGCCGTCCCCGCCGACGTCCCGGGCCATCACCACCGGGGTGTCGGGGGCGCGGTGCTCCAGCAGCAGCTCACGGGCCTTGCCGACCTGCCAGGTGCGGGACCGGGAGCCCGGGTTGTACAGGGCGAGGACGAGGTCCGCGGCGGCCGCCGCGCGCAGCCGTTCCGCGATGACCTCCCAGGGCTTGAGCCGGTCGGAGAGCGAGATCGTCGCGTAGTCGTGGCCGAGCGGGGCGCCCGCGCGGGCCGCCGCCGCGTTCGCGGCCGTCACCCCGGGCAGCACCCGCACCGGAACGTCCCGGTAGACCTCCTCGGAGGCGACCTCCAGTACGGCGGTCGCCATGGCGAAGACCCCGGGGTCGCCGCCGGAGACCACCGCGACCCTTCGGCCGCGCGCGGCGAGTTGAAGGGCGAACTCCGCGCGCTCGGACTCCACCCGGTTGTCGGAACCGTGCCGGAGCTGGCCCGGGCGGCGCGGCACCCGGTCGAGGTAGGTGGTGTAGCCGACGAGGTCGTCGGCGGCGGCGAGGGCGCCCCGTGACTCGGGCGTCAGCCACAGCGGGCCCGCCGGTCCGGTGCCCACGACGACGACCTCGCCGCGCGGCCGGACGGTACTCCCCGCGCTGTCGGTCCTCCCGTCGGCGGTGCCCCCGGCGTCGGTGTCCGTACCGGTGTCCGTACCGGTGGCGGTGTCCGTACCGGCGCCGGTGGGCGCGGGGTCGGACACGGGCGCCGGGTCGGGCCGTTCGGCGTCGATCCGGCTGGGCAGCACGGCCACCGAGAAGTAGGGGACGGAGTCCTCGTCGACGTCCGCGAGGGTGCCGACCCGCTCCCCGTCCATGGTGGCGCGCTCCACGTAACGGGCCTCGGGGAGCCGTCCGGCGGCGTCCAGGGCGCGGCGGACCTTGCCGAAGGTACGGCCCAGCTTCATCACCACGGCGGAGTCGGTCGCGGCGAGGCGGGCGGTCAACTCTTCCTCGGGCAGGGTGCCGGGCAGGACCGTCAGTACCTCCTCGGCCTCCACGAGCGGGGTGCCGAGCCGGGCGGCCGCCGCGCTGACCGAGGTCACGCCGGGCACCACCTCGGTGGGGTACCGGTGGGCCAGCCGCTTGTGCATGTGCTGGTAGGAGCTGTAGAAGAGCGGGTCGCCCTCGGAGAGGACGGCGACGTCGCGGCCCGCGTCCAGGTGCGCCGCGAGCCGTTCGGCGGCCTCCTCGTAGAACTCGTCCATCGCCCCCCGGTAGCCGCCCGGGTGGTCGGTGGTCTCCGTGGTCAGCGGGTAGACCAGCGGCTCCTCGACGTGGTCGGCCCGCAGATGGCGGGCGACGATCGACCGCGCGATCGAGCGTCCGTGCCGGGCGCTGTGGTACGCGACCACGTCCACGGCGGCGATGACCTCGACGGCCCGCACCGTCATCAGCGAGGGGTCGCCGGGCCCGAGCCCGACCCCGTACAGCCGTCCGGTACGGCGCGTGGTCCCGGTCGGTTCCGTCGGTCCAGTCGCTTCCGTCCGTCCCGTCGATCCCGTGGGTCCCGTCCGTCCCGTGGGTTCCGTGGGTTCCGGCCGTCCGGTGGCGGTGCCGCTGCCCATGCTCACTCTTCCTCGCTCGCGATGGCGTTGAGCGCGGCGGCGGCCATGGCGCTGCCGCCCCGCCGTCCCCGCACCACCAGGTACTCCAGCCCCGACGGGTCGGCGGCCAGGGCGTCCTTGGACTCGGCGGCGCCGATGAAGCCGACCGGCACGCCGATGACGGCGGCGGGGCGCGGGGCGCCCTCGCGGACCATCTCCAGCAGCCGGAACAGCGCGGTGGGCGCGTTGCCGACGGCGACCACGGAACCTTCCAGCTTGTCCCGCCACAGTTCCAGGGCGGCGGCGCTGCGGGTGGTGCCCATCTTCGCGGCGAGGTCCGGCACCGAGGGGTCGGACAGGGTGCAGAGCACCTCGTTGTCGGCGGGCAGCCGCTTGCGGGTCACCCCGCTGGCGACCATGTTGGCGTCACAGAGGATCGGCGCCCCGGCGAGCAGCGCCGCACGGGCGCGCGCCACCACGGAGGGGGAGTGGGCGAGGTCGTGGACGAGGTCGACCATGCCGCAGGCGTGGATCATCCGGACCGCGACCCGTCCGACGTCGGCGGGCAGCCCGGTCAGGTCCGTCTCGGCGCGGATGGTGGCAAAGGACTGGCGGTAGATCTCCGCCCCGTCCTTCTCGTAGTCGAACACTTCGCTTCTCGCTCACTCGCTCGTCGTGCACGGTCATCGTGCGGTGCGTGCCGCCGCCACGGTAGTCGCGAGGGTCGCGGGGTCCGTCACCGAGGTGCCCCGAGCCGCCCCGTCGCCCGGGCGGACCCCGTCCCGTGCGCCCGCGTCCCCGGCGGTGGTGACCTCGTATCCGGTGGGGGTCGCGACGACGTCGACCCGGTGACCCCGGGGACGGCCGCAGCGGCGGGCACAGCCGGACCAGTGGACGGGGAGGGCGGGCCCGGCGCCCTGGACCCCGGCTGCCTGGAGGTGGACCCCGGTTCCTTGGCTGCGGGCCCCGGCTCCCTGGACGTCCTGCGCGGGGGCGGCGGTGTCCGGCGTGTGGGCGGTGGTGGTTCCGCGCGAGGTGGTGTGGTCGGTGTCGGTGTCGGTGTCGGTGGTGTCCGTGTCGGTGGTGGTGGTGCGAGGGGCGGCCTGGGCGGAGGTGCTGCCGTGCGGGGCGGTGTGGACGGTGGTGGCGTCGGCGCGCACGTCGGAGAGGGACTTGGCGCAGCCGGGGCGGCCGACGCAGGCGGTGACCCCGTCCCAGGCGGAGCCGGGTCCGGTGACGAGCCCGACGGCGGCCAGCTCGGCCAGCTCGGCGGGGGCGGCGCCGGGGAGGACGACCCCGCGCCAGGGGGTGAGCCGCAGTTCGCCGCCGGAGCGTTCGGCGGCGCGGAGCAGGGCGGCCCACTGGGACGGGGTGAGCCGCCCCAACGGGACGAGCACGCTGACGCCGCCGGGCAGGGCACCGGGGGCGGGGGGCCCGGGGACGGGGGTCACGGCGGGGCCTGCGGCGGTGGTGGGGGCGTGGTGTACGGAAGCGGCCGGGGCGCGGCCCGCGACGGCGGTCAGGTCGTGGTCCGTGACGGTGGCCGGGGCCTGGCCCGCGACGGCGGTCAGGGCCCGGCGGACGGCGTCGGGGCCGCCGGGCAGATCGGTGATCCGCCAGACGCGGTCGGCGCCGGAGGCGCGGGCGGTACGGGCGGCGGCGAGGAAGGCCCGGGCGGCGAGGACGGCGGTGCGGGGGCCGTCGGCGGCGGGGACGGTCAGGGCGGCGCGTCCGGCACCGGTGCCGATCAGCACGGTGGCGGTGTCGCCGGGTCCGGCGAGGAGGGTGACGTCCGGCTCCAGGGCGGCGGTGTCGCCCCGCCCGTCGTCCACCGCGAACAGGAACCGTCCGGACAGGGCCGGGGTGTCGGCGTCGGCGCACAGCAGGGCGTCGAGTTCCCGCAGCCAGGGCCCGACGGGACGGTGACCGCGTCCGTCCAGCCCGGACAGCGGTGAGGCGACGACGTTCCGGACCCGTTCGTGGGCGGGGGAGGGCAGCAGGCCCGCCGCGTCCAGTACGGCGGCGAGTTCCGTCCCGCAGCCTTCGGCGAGCCCTCTGAGCTGGACGTTGCCACGGGAGGTGAGGTGCAGATCGCCGTCGCCGAGGCGTACGGCGGCGGCGCCCAGCCGGTCCGCCTGGGCGGTGGTCAGGACCCCGCCGGGGAGGCGGACGCGGGCGAGGGCGCCGTCATCGGCGGAGTGCAGCCGCAGGGCGCCGGGGCAGGCGTCGCCGCCGTCCCCGGTGTCCGGCCCGGCGGCGGTCGCGGCCCCCGTGGCGGTCGCGGCCCCGGCGGTGGGGCCGGGGCCGGGGGTCTCCTCGCGGTACGGCTGCTCCACGGACGGCATCCCCCGAGGGTACCGAGGGCGTCCGGACGGTCCGGAGGGTCGTCGTACGGAACCCCGGCCGACGTCCCCGCAGCCGGGGCACTCCCTGCGGTCGGGGAGCACGCGGCGGGTACGCGCACGGAGGGACCACCCCCGCGTACGCGGGGAACGGCCGTCCGCACCGGCCGGGCGGGTGCGCCACGAGGGCTACCCCCGCACGCGCGGGGAACACCGCTGCGCCGCGCGCTTCTCCTCCGCCGCCGCGGGACCACCCCCGCATACGCGGGGAGCACCGTGCGGGCCAACTCTCCGTCGTCGAGTAGATGGGACCACCCCCGCGCGCGGGGAGTACATCTTGGCGTTGGCGAGCTGCTCCTCGCGGAGCGGACCACCCCCGCACATGCGGGGAGCACGCGGTGATGCCGCGGGCCTACGTCGCGGAGGCGGGCTCACCCCCGCTCGCGCGGGGACCGTCCGCCGGGTCCTCGTCGTGGGACCGTCCGGGCCGGACCACCCCCGCACGCGCGGGAACCGCGAAGACGGGCGCTGGACGCTCGTCACCGGGCGCCGGACCGTAGACCGCGACCCAGCGGTCCCCGCGCATCACGATGTCCGCCGTCTCCACGGGCCGCCCGCTGGACCGGTCGTAGTACGTCCGCTCGACGGCGAGGACCGGACCCGGCGGCGTCATCCCCAAGGTCTGCGCTTCCGCGCGGTTCGCCTGTCGTGCGCGGACCCGCTCGACGGGCTCGCCCACCTCGACGCCGATGACCCGCATGCGCGCGGCGACGCCCACACCGGCGTAGGGGCCGACCTCGGGCAGCGCGATCAGGGACTGCCCGGTGAGGGCGAGCGGTTCCCAGGACTCGGCGAGCTGAACGGGCTGGTCGTCGACGAGGTACACGTATGAGGTGCGCATGACCGGTGCGCCCGGAGCGATGGCGAGGCGGGTGGTGACGGGGTCACCGGCCTGTTCGGTCGTGGACTCGTGCTGCCAGGTCCCCACCGACCCCTGCTCGGCCGCTCCCCGCGCGAACGGGCTGTCCTCGGAGCCCGGCCGGTGACGGCGGACCAGGGTCTCCGGGGACTCGGCGCTCCGCACGTAGTGACCGGCTCCGTGCCGACTGACCACGAGTCCCTCGTCCGCGAGGAGCCGGTAGGCGCCGGAAGCCACGCTGCTACTGCATTCCCACCGGGCGCTGATCTCCGCGACGGACGGGAGACGGGTGCCGGGCGGCAGTTCGCCCCTCTCGATCCGCGACCGGAGTTCGTCGGCGACCTGCAAGTACAACGGCGGGCTCACTCTGTGTCTCCTATCCGTCTACTTGCGTAACAGAGTAGTGGTCGCGTCGTTACTCTCACATGAGAGTCAACTCTTGCGTGAGAGTGGGGTGGGGTGTGGCGATCGGTCGGCGTGTGAGGGAGTTGCGGGCCGCCCTGGAAGACGTGACCGGTGTGCCCGTCCCCCTGTCCGTCTCGCGTGGACCCGCCCGGGTCCGGGTTCCCGCGCCGCCCGCCTCCGACCCGGTGTGGCCCGCACTGCTCGCGGTGATGCGGAGGGCGGACCGATGGGGAAGCGGGGACGCGGTGACGGACGAGGGCGCGGAGCTCTGGGCCGAAATCGACGGGGAGGAACGCGATGACGCACGTTCACGGTGACCCGGGCGCACCCGGGAGCGGGGAGCCGTCAGGGACGCTGACCGACCGTCTGGCCGAGTGGGCCAGAGGCAGGAACGCCGGTGAGCGGGCGGCGGTCGCCGCGCTGGTGGCGGAACGGGACGTACTGGCCCGTCCGGACGTCCGGGACCTGTTGGTGGTGGACACGGGAACGCGCGCCCACTGCGACTGGGCGCGCTTCGAGACCCACTACCGGGAATCCCTCGAACTCGACCACAGCGAGCGGGCGTTCCTCGACTTGGTCATGGCGATCAGGTTCCCGCGACTCGTGCCGCTCTGGTTGGTGGAGAACCTGGGGGAGCGGCGGTTGGCCGTCTTCCTGCGGGCGCTGGCCGCTGTGGTGGGGGCGGACGGGATCACCGTGGCCGTCGGCGTGACGGTGAGCCTTCGCACGCGCGGGGGCGTCCCTTCCTGAGCCGCGCCGTCACCCGGGCGCCACGCCGTTCCGGTCGGAAACCCGGTCGTCCCGGTCGTCCCGGTGGTCCAGGTGGTCCAGGTGGTCCAGGTGGGGCGGCGCGGTGGCGGCCCCGGTCCCGGAGGGGGCGTCGGCCAGGGGACGGGCCCCGTAGCTGACGCGGACGACGCCGTCGGCGTGGCGTTCGGCGCTCGCCCGGACGCCGAAGACGTCGGCCAGCAGGGCCGGGGTGAGGACCTCCAGCACCGGGCCCGCCGCCGCGACCCGGCCCTCCCGCAGGACCACCAGGTGGTCGCAGAGACGGGCGGCCAGGTCCAGGTCGTGCAGGACGGCCAGGGTCGTCACACCGGTGCCGCGGATGAGGTCGAGGAGTTCGAAGCGGGCCCTGATGTCGAGGTGGTTGGTGAGTTCGTCCAGGACCAGCAGGCGTGGCCGCTGGGCCAGGGCGCGGGCCAGGAGCACCCGTTGGCGTTCGCCGCCGGACAAGGACGCGTAGTCGCGGTCGGCGAGGTGACGGACGCCGCAGCGGTCGACGGCGTCGGCGACGATCCGGTGGTCCTCGGGTCCGTCGCGGCCGAGGAGCCCGTGGTGGGGCGCGCGGCCCAGGGCGACGATCCCGGCGACGGTCAGCCCGGCGGTGTTGCCCGCCGCGTCCTGGAGGACGGCGGCGGTGCGGCGGGCGGCGGCGCGGGAGGACAGCGTCCACACGTCGTCGTCCCCGACGCGGACCACGCCCTCCGCCGGGCGCAGCGAACGGTAGACGGCGCGCAGCAGCGTGGACTTGCCGCTGCCGTTCGGTCCGACGAGGCCGACGACGTCGCCCTCGTGGACCTCCAGGCTCACATCGCGCAGCACGGGGTTGTCGTCGAGGGTGATGCGCAGGTGGTCGACGGTGAGTCTCATGCGTCAGTCGGTCCAGTCCCTCGTGCCGGTCGGTCCGGCGCCTTGTGTTCGGTCCGGCCCTTCGCGTTCGGTCGGCGCTCCATGGTCAGTCCAGCCCCTTGTTCCGGCGCAGCAGCCACAGGAAGAAGGGGGCGCCGAGGAGGGCGGTCAGGATGCCGAGGGGCAGTTCGTTGGGGCGGTTGACGGTGCGGGAGAGGAGGTCGACGAGGACCAGGTAGACGGCGCCCAGCAGCGCGGTGAGCGGGAGCAGCCGCCGGTGGTCGGCGCCGAGGGTCATCCGCACCAGGTGGGGGACCATCAGACCGACGAAGCCGACGCTTCCGGCGACGGCGATGATGGTCCCGACCAGCAGGGCGCTGAGCACCAGCAGCGCGGCGCGCAGCCGGTTGACGTCGACGCCGAGCGCGGTGGCGGACTCGTCGCCGGTGAGCAGGACGTTGAGCCGCCGCCCGAAGAGGCCGAGCAGCACGACGGTCGTGACGACCACCACGGTGACGGTGGGGACCTGGTCCCATCGGGCACCGGCCACGCTGCCCAGCATCCAGAACATCACCGTCCGCAACTCGGTGGGCGAGGCGTGGAGTTGGATGTAGCTGGTCGCGGAGAGCAGCACGTAGCCGACCGCGACGCCCGCCAGCACCAGCCGGACGGGGGCCAGCCGTCCACGGCGCTGTCCGAGCGCGAAGACCAGCGCGCCGGAGGCGAGCGCGCCGAGGAACGCCGCCGTCGTCACCCCGAGCCCGGCGAGGACGGCGCCGCCGCCGAGGGTGATGACCAGGACCGCGCCGAGCGTGGCGCCGTAGGAGAAGCCGAGGACCAGGGGATCGGCGAGCGGGTTGGACACCACCGTCTGGAGCACGGCGCCGGAGACGGCGAGCCCCGCGCCGACCAGGGCCGCCAGGACCACCCGTGGGGTGCGGAAGTCCCAGACGATCTGGTCGAGCGCCGGGTCCCCGGGCGGGCCGCCCACCCCGGCGACGTGGTGCAGCACGATCGCCCACACCTCGCCCACGGGAACCGTCACCGCGCCGAGGCTGATCCCCACGATCATGACGATGACCAGCGCCACCGGCAGCAGGACGAAGGCCAGCGCGACCCTCAGCCGATGGCGTCCGGGTACAGCTTCTCCGCGATCTTCCGCACGGCCAGGTCGTTGCTCGGACCGAGGTACATCGAGTCGGACAGCGTCAGATACGTCTTGTTCTCGGCGGCCGGCCACTGGGGGAACTCCTTGAGCAGCTTCTCGGCGTAGGCCGCCGGGTCCGGGTCGTTGTAGGCGATGACGAGGAGCGCGTCGATGTCGGTGGCGGCCACCTTCTCCTTGCTGAGGTCGGCGAACGCCGTCTCGGAGGCGTGCTCGAAGGCGTTGACGGCCCCGGCCTTGGCGAGGATGTCGTTGTAGATGCCCTTGGCGACGACGGAACTGAAGTCGTTGCCGCCCATGGTCATGTTGGAGAACAGCACCATGACCTTCGGCTTCTTCCCGCCCTTGCCCTTGCCCTTGACGCCCTCCACCTGTTCGGCGACCTCGGCGATCCGTCGCTCCGAGTCGGCGATGAGCCGTTCGGCCCGGTCGCTGACGCCGAAGACCTTCCCCATGTCCCGCAGCAGCCGATGGCTGTCCTTGAGGGTCATCCTGGAGGTGTCCTGGTCACAGCCCTGCGGGGAGACGTAGCTCTTGGCGCCGACCCCGTCGAGCTGTTCCCGGGTGGCGAAGCCGTTCTTCTCGTCGAAGCCGTACGAGGTGGTGGAGAGGACGAAGTCCGGGCGCAGACCGAACATCGCCTCCCGGGGGACGTCGAAGGCGTCGTTCAGCTTGATGCCCCCGGTGGGCAGCTTCTTGATCGCTTCGGCGCGGCCGGGCACCTCGGAGGCTCCGTAGCTCTGCTGGTTGGCGACGATCCTGTCCTCCAGACCGAGGGCGAGGAGGGTGGAGACCTCGGCGACGGAGGCGCCGTTCATCACCACGACGCGGCCAGGGGCCTTGTCGAAGGTCACCTTCCGCCCGCAGTTGTCCAGGGTCACCGGGTACCCGGACGCGGTGCCTCTGCCGTCCCCGCCGCCCCTGCCGTCGGACGCGGTGCCGCCACCGCGCGACGGGGCGTCGACGGTGGCGGGCGGCGACGACCCGCCGCACGCCGCGACGCCCAGACACAGCGCCGTGGCCAGGACGGCGGCGACTGGCCGGTTGAGGGACATGCGTGCTCCTGGGGCGGCGCGGCGAACGCCTTGGGGGCCGGTTCGCTGGAGTAGTCGGGACCGGGTGAGCCCGGGTTCCCGGGGCGACGGACTACTGCCATGTCCGTTTGCTGACTGTTCTTGGAGGGCGACTTGTGCTTTCGGGGTCTGTGACGGGCGGGGAGTTCCGCTGCTCCGCCCGACCCCGCCCGGCCCTCCCCTCCCCGGGTCCGCCTCCGCACGCGCGGGGGCGGACCCGGTCATCGGCGCACGGTGCTCCCGCGCGGGGGCGGGCCGACGGTCCCGGGGAGGGGTCGCGTTCAGGCGGTGGCGGTGGCGGTGGCGGCCGACGGCGGACCGGGCGGGAAGGGGATCCCGGAGAGCAGCGGCAACAGCGACTCCTCCTCGTAGTCGAGGTGGGCGTTCAGCTCCGAGGACATCCGGGCCAGCTCCTCGCGGAACCGCTCCGGGTCGGCGCGCGTGATCTCGGAGAGCAGCGCGCTCAGCTCCCGCTGGAGCCGCGCCACCGTGACGTGTTCGGTCCGCAACCGCTCGAAGACGTCCGCCAGGTGCGGGTTCCGTGCGGCGAGCGCGGGGAACACATGGGCGTCCTCACCCGTGTGGTGGACCTCCAGCGTCTGGCAGAAGGCCAGGCAGTGCTGGCGGATACGGAGCCCGAGCCCCACCGACGGCACCGCGCCCCCGCCCTCGTGCGCGGCGGCGGCCTTCGCGAAGTACTCGTCCACCTCGGCACTCACATGACGCAACTGCCCCCGCAGCCACACATGTACCTCGACCATCTTGTCGGCGAGGCTCCGCACCTCCGCCGGGCCCTCGCCCGGAGCGGGGTCGCTCTTCCGCAGCACCACCACGGGCAGGACCCGGCTGGTGTTCTCCTGGTACTCGCCGTAGCCCGGTTCCGAGGCCACCACGTGCGCGAACAGCCGGTCGCGCTCCCCGCCCTCGGCCGGTACCGCGACCGCCTCGAAGGAGTCGGCGCCCACCTCCACCCGCACCAGGGGGTTCGCGAGCAGGTTGTGGTACCAGTCAGGGTGCTTGGGCCCGCCCAGGTTGGAGCCGACGACCAACAGCTCGTCGCCATGGGCCACATACCCCAGTGGGACGGTCCGCTCCTCGCCCGACCGGGCGCCGGTGGCGGTGAGCAGCAGCAGATCACTGCCCTCGAAGTAGCCACCGACCTTTCCCCGGTTCGCGCGGAACTCGTCGATGACGGACTCATTGAAGGACATACGGGGCCGGACTCCTTAGGCGAGGCGACAGAAGAAGATGAAGAAGGGGGAGGGGGAGAAGTGCGCGCGCACAGGGCCGCGCCAGCGGCAGAGGCGCTGGAACGTCCACCGAGAACGACGGTGCGGAAACGGCGGTGCGGGCACGGAAGGAAGGGCGACACGGCCGACTAGAGCGGCGGTGCGGGCACGACGAGGTGCCTGTCAGGCAAAGCCTGCGAGAAGAGGACGCATGGGGATGATCCCTGACGTACGGGCGGTCGCCCGGTGACCGGCCGGGCCACTTCTCTTTGGCCGGTTCCACGCGCCGCGCCTCTCATTGAAACGAGGGCTTGGGGGCTTGTCAACGTGGGTGGATTGGCCGGGCCGCCCCCGCAGATGCGGGGAACACGCCGCAGACCGGCAGGGCACGCTCGCCCGCGAGGGGCCACCCCTGCGGGGAGCACCCGGGGTCGGGTGCTAACTTCCGCGCTCGGTTTTGGGTTCAGCGTCGTCGCGGGGGATTGCTCGCGGGACCGGTCCTGATGTGCGCTGCCCGCTCCGGCGAGGGCCTGGCGGAGGTGCCGCTGACCCGTCGGCCCTGGGAGTTCTGGGGATCAGTGGTAGGTCGGCCATGGGAGAAGCGTCACGAGGGGGCACGCGGCTCGTTCGTCGGCTTTCGGCCAGTGTCCGAGCAACCGCATTCGACCGTGTGCGGGACGTGACACGCTGCGGTTTGATCATCAGTGGCAGCGTTGCCTTGCTGTGAGTGGAAAGGGAGTTCATGCGCGCGCGGCGGTTCTGTCTTGTTGCCCTTCTCGCCATCGGCCTGTCGGCCTGCGGTTCTTCGGCAGGTAGGGGTCCGGCAGACGGGGTTCCGTCGGATTTCTCCTCGGAGGGGTCCGCGGAAAAGCGGAGGCCGGAGCGCGTTCCGCACGATCCGCCGGAGGCGTTCACGGCCCGGGGAGCGGTGGCCCTGCCGCTGGAGGCGACAGCGGGCCGGACCAATCTGCTGGGCGATGTGCGTGACCTCGCGGTGGCTCTGCACCGTACGTCTGCGTATGTGGCCTCCGCTGATCGAATGCAGACCGTGGACCTGACCACCGGGAAGGTGGTGGCGGTGGCGCGCCCGCGCGCCAAGGCCCTGGGCGAGGACCATGATGCGACCGCGCCGCTCGTGTCGGCCGACGGCTCCCTGGTGGTGACGCCGTTCGTCACCAGACAGCCCGGCACTGGAACGCAAGGTCCCTCAACGGAGCTTGAGGTCGTCGCCACCTCGCCAGAGACAGGAAAGGCCGCCTGGAGCACATCGCTCGAAATTCCGCGAGCATGGGCACAGGGGGATAACTCCACACCCGAAGCTCACGTGGTCGGCTTCGCGGGCGGCAACGTCATCGTGACTGTGTACACCGGCTACAACGCGGCGACGTTCGGTATCGACATCACCACGCACCAGGTGCGGTGGACAGCACAGAACATCCGGACGCGGGCTGTCACAGCCGAGGCCGCGGTAGGTGTCGATATTCTCGGCGGATTCGGTCCCGACCAGTTGGTCGGGACCGACCCGGCCACCGGCAAGGAGAAGTGGCGGGCAGAAAAGAGCATCGGTGGCACCACCGTCGAATCTGCCGGCCCGTCCCTTGTCCGGGTGCGGGGCTACGCCGGTGACCGTGGCACGCGCTTCGACCGGCTCTTGAAGCCTGGCACCGGCAAAGTACAGGCGGACGTGCCTGAGGGCCTGGATAATTTGAGCTGCCCGTTCGACCAGGCCAAGACTCTGGTCTGCACGTCTCAGGACCGCCTTGTCGCCCTGGACTCCACCAGCGGCAAGGAACTCTGGCGGCTGGAGGACGGCCAAGCCGACGGCCGTTTCGCCCCGGATGTCACAGCATCCTGGCACGGCAGGATCTACGCCCGGGCCTCGTCGGCCACCGCGGTGGCCCTTGACGCCCGGACCGGCAAGGACAGGCCTGCCGGGCTCGACGTCGCTCCGGTATTGGTTAACGAATACCAGGGCCTGGTCCTGGTGGACCGTGAGCTCCTCGCCTACCCCACTACGGGCTGAGTACGTTCGGCAATCATGACCACCGAATCTCTCCGCGAGAGCTCCTGCTGGTCGAGGAATGGAAAATCTCGGCCCCGCTGACCTAGCAGATGTTGCCGACAGGCTCCGGGCACAGGCCGCACGGCTTGACGAGACCCGCAAGATCCTCGTTCAAGAAAAGATCGACTGGGAAGCCGACGCTTAATGAGGTTGCTGGCGAGGGAGGATTGAGGGGCGTGGTCCTGGCGCTCCCGGCATCGGAAATCAGGTGCCGGGGTCGTGGCGCAAGCTTTGAGCCCAGACGTACTACGAACCGGAGGGTCTCTCGGCAGGCACGGTGGTTGGTGTGTCGGCCATCTATGGGGCAGACCGCTGAGGGCCGGTTGCCGTTCGTTGATGGATGGTCAGAAGTCGAAGTTCGGCGAATCGCCATGGCGTCTTCGCGGCGGTGGTGAAGGCGGCGGGGCCTTCTTGAAGGCGGGTGAGGACGCCGAGGAGAAGGGTGTGGGAAACGGCCAGGAGGGGGCCGTGGCGCCCGGCGGCGTGGTGGAGGAAGGCGGCGCAGTGGCGCGCGCGGGTGTGGAGGTCGGTGAGGCTTTCGCCGTCTTCGCAGCGGAGGGAAGGGTTCGCGAGGCGGTGAGCGCGCCAGACGCGGTAGACCGGGGGATAGGTCTCGGAGGTGTGGCCGAGGACGATGCTCGGGGCGCGCCATTCGGCGAGGAGGCCGGAGGTGGCCACGATCGGCAGGCCCGTGAGATGCGAGACGAGGGTGGCGGTCTGGCGGGCACGGGGAATCGGGCTGGTGACGATCGCGGTGACGCCATTGGGGAGGGGGAGGGACCGGCGTACCTGGTCGCGGCCCTCCTGCGTGAGGGCGGCATCGTGCGGGGCGTGGTGGCCGGGGCGGTGGCCTTGGTAGGCGCCGTGGCGCATGAGCCAGATGTCAGCCAAGGATCCAGCCCCCGTCCACGCGCAGGGTCTGACCGGTGATGAAGCTGGTGTCGTTGGTGGCAAGGAAGGCAACGGCCGCGGCGATGTCTTCCGGGCGGCCCCGGCGCTGGACGCACTGGCGGGCGAGCTGGCGGGCGGTTATGGCCTCCGAGTCGTCGACGACGGTGTCCTCGGCGGGGACGCGAATCGAGCCAGGAGCGACACAGTTCGCTGTGATGCCGGCGGGGCCGAGTTCGCGGGCGAGAGCGCGGGTGAGTCCTTCGAGGCCGGCTTTGGCGCTGATGTAGCCGGCGAGCTCGTGGCGGCCCGCGGTGGCGAGGACCGAGCCGATGGTGATGATCCGGCCCCAGCCGATTGCCTTCATGGAGGGGCTGAGTTCACGGGCGAGGAGGTAGTGGCTGGTCAGGTTGGTGGCGAGGGCATCGTCCCAGCGGGCCGGTGTCGTCTCCGTCCACGGTCGGCGGGGATAGGCACCGGCGTTGCTGATCAGGATGTCGATCGGGCCGAGCCGGTCGTGGGCCTGTTGGCAGATGGCGTGTACGGCCTCGGCGTCGCGGACGTCGGCTCCCAGGGAGATCACGGTGCCGCCGCTGTCGGTGATGCGGGTGGCGAGCTCGGCTGCGGCTCGGTCGTCGTCGAGGTGGGCGAGGGCGACGGTGGCTCCATCGGCGGCGAGACGGCGGGCGATGGCCGAGCCAATGCCACCGGTGGCTCCGGTGACCAGAGCGGTGCGGCTGTTCAGGGGGCCGGGCATGGCGACTCCAGCGGGCAGAAGTAGGTGGTGGGGCCGAAGGCGGGGCTCATGGCCTCGGCGAGTCGGGCGAGGAGTACGAGCCGGTCCTCGGGGGCCAGGTCGGCCAGGCTGTAGATGCCGAGGATGCGCATGGCCAGGTAGGGGCGGAGGAGGTTCGCCAGGTCCTCGCCGGGCCAGAGGCGGTCAGCGACCGGCCGTACGAGCTGGTTCCAGTACGCGGTCACGGCGGCTCGCCGGGGCGCCGAGAGGCGCGGAGCGTAGTCGATGTGGATGGTCTTGGTGGTGTGGTCGACGTCTGCTCGCCGGATCTTCGGGGTGTTGGCGGGGACGTGGTCGAAGGTGGCCGGGTGGTCGGCGAAGGCGCTCCGGTTGTAGGTGGGGACGAGCCAGCCGCCGAGTGCGGAGGCGTACCAGAGGAAATTGGCGAACTCGCCGAGGACGCTGTTCATCCCGGCGGTGTCGTAGTCGAACCAGGCGAGCGGGTGGGCGAGGTTGACGTCGGTGGGGTCGCCTTGGGTGAGGGCCGCCCAGACCGGCTCGGCCGTGGCGAACTGGGCGCGGAGCCAGCGGAGGGTGGCGGTCCAGTCGAGGCGGTGCCGAAGGCCGTTGATGCTCAGGGTGTAGGTGTCGAGGCGGGAGACCGGGACGTCGATGAGGTTGTCGGCGACCAGGAAGTCCTTCCCGGCGTAGTACGTGTCGAGTCGGCCACCGGGCACTGCGCGCTCCCAGTACAGCTTGCGGACGACGTGCGCCGGATCGGCCGGCCATGCTGTCGCGAGGATGACCTCGCGGTACGCGGTCGTGAGCCGGTCCATGTAGATGCGGAGGTCGCCGCTCGGTTCGTCCGCGTTGAGGAGGTCGAGCAGGAGCCCTTGGTCAGTGCCGCCGGGGAGACGCTCGTACGCGAGGAGGTGCCCGCCCGGCACGCGCAGATGGGCATGGAGGGCGGGGACGCGGTAGTGCCGGGCCAGACGAGCGTGGCCGCGGATCTCCTCGCGGGCCTCGGCCGGGTCGCGGGTGTACTTCAGGAGCAGCGGGCGGCTGAGAAGGTCGACGGGGCAGAGCAGGTTGCGGGTGAAGCGCCGTACCGGACCGATCCGAAGGGGAGGCCGGAAGGTCATCGCCCCGCTCCGTCGAGCAGTTCGACGCCGACCTGGGCCAGCGCGGCGGGCGGGAAGATGTCCATGTGAACGTCCGTGTCCGGGGCGATGGCGTCGCGGACGGGGCAGAGGTCGCCCTGGTGCATGCGGTCGGACAGGTCGGTGGCGACGGCGTGGTGGTGCGGCAGGCCGGTACGCCACTTGCTGTGGCTGTGGCGCGCGTACAAGCCGATGACAGGCGGGGAGCTTCCGTTCCGGCTGCGCGCCATCGCGGCGAGGTGGGTGAGTCCGGTGTCGTTGCCGACGATCAGGTGGCAGTGCGGGAAGAGGTCGGCGAGGTGATCGGCCGGCATCCCGTCGAGGCGGAGGACCTGCACATGGCGCTGGGGTGCCTCCACCGTGACGCAGGGGTCGTCGCCCGGGTTGCCGCCGACGAGCAGCAGTCGGGCCTGAGTCTGTTGGGCCCCGGCGATGTGCTCGGCCAGGGTGATGTATCGCTGGGTTGTGTAGTCCTTGCGCTCCGGCCAACTGGTGGCGGTGATAGCGGCGATGTTCAGCCCGCCGAGCCAGCCCGCCGACCGCAGTTCCTCTAGGAGGTTGTTCGGCCTGGTCACGAGGGTGGGAGCGAAGGGGGCCGTGGCTGGCAGGCGGAGACCGAGGCGGCGCTCCACCGCCATGTAGTGGCGGGCGGGCAGGTCCGGGTGGGCGCGGCCGTCGGTCGACCAGCAGGGCGGGGCGGCCGGGTCGAGCACCAGGCTCACCGCCGCCGTCGACCCGTGCGTCTCGATTCCCGCGTGGTCACCGATCACGGCCCGATGGCCGCTGTGCGCGTATGCCTGAGACTGCGTGAGCAGCCCGGTGCGGGCGATCAACCTCGCAGACGGCCCGACTGCACGGACGACCACGCGAACCGAGCGCAGCCGCAGCCAGTCGAGGACCGCACGGACCCCCGACAGCGCCAGGAGGGTGTCGCCGAGCTTCCCCTCGAACGCCGCCACGACCTCGCCGCACCCGCTCAGCCGGTGGACAAGCTCGGCGGAAGCGGCAAGCGGGAGCGGTGCGCCGACGGGAACGCTGTCACGGTCGTATCCGAGCGGGGTGGTGTGGACGGCCCCGGCGGGGATGACCACGGAACCGTGATGGAACCGGATCCCAGCCGGGGCGACCGCGGTCACGCCGGGCCTTCGATCGTGGTGAGCGAGACCAGGGGCAGACCGAGCTCGGTGAGCAGGTCGCGGGCTCCGCGGGTGGTGTCCTCCACCAGGCAGGCCGCCGCCAGCGGGACGGCGTCGGCCTCACGGAGACGGTGGGTGAGGTCGGCCAGGGTCCGGCCGGTGGTGATCTCGTCGTCCACGATGACGATGCGCTGGCCGGGGGCGATGCCGTACGCGAAGACGTCGGTGCGCATCGCGTGGGGCTCGCTGAAGCGGACCGCGCCGTCGAGGGGAAGGTGCAGCTTCCAGGCGATCTTGTACGGGAGGTGAGCGGCGCCGGCGAGGGAGACGGTCGGCAGGATGCCGCCGGCGTCCAGGCCGAGGAGGAAGTGCACGGAGCCGAGTCCATCCGGCACCTGCTCCTGGAGCAGACGCCACAGGTCGGCTCCGGTGTGGGCGAGGGTATCGGGGTGGACCGGGTCCTCCAGACCGTCCAGGGAGTGGATGACGCGCTCACGGCGGCTCGTGGCCCCGACGCTGAGGCGTTCGACGATCCGTGCGGAGAAGGACGGGACAGCGATGGTTTCGGGCATGGCGAAGCTCCTGTCAGGTGGAGAAGCGAAGAAGGAGGGGGGAGGTTGTTCAGGCAGCGAGCTGGTCGGCGTACCAGGAGAGGAACTGGTCGACCGCCGTGGTGACGGGCTTGAGGACGAGTTCTGTGTCACCGTCGCGCCAGGCATTGGCGATCTCGGCCAGGGAGGGCACTGAGACGGTGCGCAGACCCGGCATGTGGGAGGCCGCGGCGAGGATCCGGTCGGGGCCGGACTCCCACTGGTTGTGCTCGCGCAGGACGAGGCGGCAGGCGAGCACGAGGTGCTTGTAGAGCTGCCGCAGGGCGGCAGGCCCCGCGTCGGCGCGTAGGCGGCGCATGGTCAGGACGACCTGGGGCAGTTCCCGGATGGCGGCGAACACGAGCTCGTCTCGGCCGATCGTCGGCAGTTCGAGGTCAGGTGCGGCGTGCAGAACGGGGCTGCCGTGCTGGAGCTGGTGGAGGACGAACGCGAGAAGCGGGGTGAGGCGCCGGGCGGTCAGTTCGCCGGGGGTGACGAGGGTGGGGCCGAGGGAAGCCGAGCCGCCCAGAGCGGTCCGGTACTGCTCCAGGGCCTCGTGGACCCGGCCGATGACTCCGTGCTCGGCGATCACCAGAAGGTCCAGGTCGGACCAGCCGGCGATCCAGCCGCCCTCGCCGGGGCTGCCGGTCAGGGCGGCGAGCCGTACGTCAGGCCCGTATGCCCGTACCGCGTCGGTGAAGTCGGCCGTCGCCGAGGCGACAACGGCCGGCAGACCCAGTCCGTACGGGGTGGCCACGCGCGGCGACGTGGCGGCGGGCGGGGCGGCGATGCGCCGGAGACGGGCGCGGAGAGCGGCGACGCTGCCAGCGTTGTCGATCACATGATCGGCGAGCGCGACGACCTGATGGGCACCACGGCTCATCTTGATCTCGTCCTTCGCGGCGACGGCCTGGGCCTGAGTCCCGGACCGCTCGACGCGTACGGCGAAGGAAGCATCCAAGTAGACGATCTGGAGCGTGTCGCCCATGAGGTGCTTGAGCTCGGCGATCGAGGCGTCGTCGTGAACGGACTCGATGGTGAACAGCGAAGTGTCGACGTGGGCGTCCGCGAAGCGGTTCAACTCGCCGAGCAGCAGTTCGGCCTGCCGCCGGGCCGACAACGCGTACGGGTCAGCAAGGCCCTCCCGGTGGGCCGCCTGCCGCAGCAGGAAGCCGATCTTGAAGCGCTGGGCACCGCACGTGCGTTGGACGAACTCGGCGCTGGTGCTCTTGCCGCACTCGCTCAGTCCACCGAAAGCGATGACCTGGCGCAGGCGCCGACTCGGTTTGACCTCCACAGGAGCTGCGTCGTCCCGACCGTACAGCTTGAAGCGGGCCGGCACGGGGAGTCGACGGCGGCCGGAGAGGACGTCGGAGACCAGTGCGTCGAGGGCGGCGCACAGCTCCTCCCGCTGGCCGTGGAGGGCGGGGACTCGGCGGCGGGCCACCTCGTCCCGGGTCGCCGCCCGCTCGCTGTGCCAGATCCGCAGCGTCAGCACTGACAGACGGTCGACGACGGAAGCGAGCGTCTCGGTGTGCATCGGCGCATCGGCGCGGCCCGCGTCCGCCAGCGAACCGAGGACCTCGTCGGCCCGCTCGGCGAGCACGTTGCGTTCGGCGTTGAGCTGGTCTATCTCCCGCTTGCAGTCGGCGACCTGGGCAGCGGAGAGCAAGGCGCCGCGCACCCGGTCCTCGGTGCCCCATAGGTGTCCGTTGACGGTGTGGAGTCGGGAGACGGTGTTGTCCAGGCGGTGCCGGTCTTTGTCCGGGAGCGTGGCTATGGCGCGGGCGAGGCCGGGCGACAGGACCAGGGGCGGGCAGCTCTGGGTCACTGAGGACTCCCCTCAGCGAGTGGGCTGAGGCCAAGGCGATCGAGGACGTCGGTGTGTACGTCGTCCAGGGAGCGGCCCTCGCAGTCCACGACCGTGTTGTACGAGCCGTGTTCGGTCTGGTGGAGCAGGACCGCGTGCAGCGACTTCTGATAGGCCGGGTAGATCCCGGTCCACGGGCGGCCCTCACGAGCGCTCGTCACGGCGTAACTGCGCTCGGGGTCAAGGGACGGGAACAGGAGAATCGAGGTCTCGGAGGTTGCGGCTCGCGAACCGGCGATGTCCACCACGGTCTTGAACGCCTCTCCGACCGTTAGCCCGTCCTTGACCACACAGGTCGCGGCGGCCACGGCGAGAAGCATGGGCAGGCCCCGGTCGAGCAGGCCCGTGCGCCCCTCCTCGCGGGCGGCGGCCCGCCTGGCGTGGCCGACGAGCAGCATCTCGGTCAGCTCGACCGTCGTGGACGTCTCGAACCACCACCGGGCGTAGTCGCCGGCCGCCACTCGCGCCCACGCCTCGGGGTCGTGCTCGTGGACCGCGCCCAGCGGCTGGAAGCCGTCCCACCGCTCGGCCAGCCGTACCAGGTGGGTCGTCTTGCCGACGTTGTCAGGGCCGTTGAGACTGACGAAGTCCGGGGCCTGCGTCATCGCTCACGCCTCGCGGATCGGGGTGTCGAGGACGGAGACGATCGCGTCCGTGTTCGCGGCGATGAACTCGGCCAGCTCCGGCGGCATCAGGTTCAGCTCGCGGACAACCTCGGCGGTGAAGGGCATCCGGACCACGTCGTACCCACCCCGCTCCGGCTTGGCGAACTCCGTTCCCGTACGCGCGGCCAGGTCCATCGACTCCAGGCGCGCGGCGAAGATGTGCTGGACGCCGACGCCGCCCTCCAACTCGTCGGTGATCAGGTGGACGAGCTCGGCGCGCGCCAGCTTGCCGCCCAGCTCCTCGAACACCTCCCGGTGCAGCGCCGCCTCGATGGTCGCGTCGTCCGGCTCGACCCCTCCGCCGACGGTCACCCAGTACGGCTCCCTCCCCGGCTTGGTGCGCTTGATGAGGACGAGTTCGTCGTCGTCGAGGAGGATGGCGCGGGCGTTGCGCTTGACGATGCCGGTCATGCCGTTTGCTCCTTCTGAGGGTGGTACGGGAGAGAGCGGGCGGAGGGCCGCTCCGGTGGCGGTGGACACTCCTGCTGGGTGGAACCAGCATGGTGCAGGGCGATAACGGGGTGTGACGAACGGGCGCTGCAGCAATGTCGCACCACTGCTGAACGAGGCTGGCTACGCTGGTCGTTTCGGCGTTCCACCGGGTGACGGAGAGGGGGTACGACGGTGGTCACGGTGCAGCGATGGTCCGGCCGGGAAGCCCGGCTGTTACGCGACGCCCTCCGCATGAGCCTGCGGGACTTCGCTGCGTACCTGGGCGTCAGCGACCGAACGGTGTCGAACTGGGAGGGTGGCGGAGCGAGTTACCAGCCTCGTGCCGAATCTCAGGCCGTCCTGGACACCGCGCTCGGCCGCGCTTCGGCCGACGCGAAGGCACGATTCGCGGCGGCGCTGGGAATGAGTGACGCAGTTGCATCCGTCGTGGGCCGGATCGAAGTCGACTCCCACAAGTTCCTGCCGGTCTTCATCGGTGTCGAGCGCTCCCGCCGACTCCGCGCACATATGACACCGAGCGTGGACGACCAGTGGTTGGAGTTCTCCTCGGCCCGAGTGGACCACCCCGAAGCGCGGGACTGCGTCCTGTACGTCTTCGCGTGCGGGGTCGCCGTCTTCCACCTCGTTCAGCCGCACGAGCCCGCCGCGCTCACCGACCTCGCCGTCTGGCGCTACCGCACGTACGCCTCCGATCTGCCCTGGGTACGAGACAAGCTCCGCGATCTCCTGGACGAAGACCACACCTCCGTCCCCAACCCGGAGTACGTCCTCTCCCTGTACTGGGTCACCTCCGGCCCGTGGGCGGGAGACGCCCACGACACCGCACTGCGCCTGCTGTCCACGCCCTCGGTTCTGGTCGACCGCGGCGCCCCGGACGGACCCTCACCCCTGGACGGCACGGTCGAGGAGTCGCTCCTCGCCACCGGCTTCGACCATCCGGACATCGTGTCCTTCGGCGTACGGGGGGTCTCCACCGGCTACGCCGGCTGGTCCGGTGTCGCCTACGCCTCCCACTCCCGCGAGCGCAGCCTCAGCATCGACGAGTTGGTCGCCTGCGAGCTGGCCGTCCAGGCTCTGTGGTGCTTCACGCGCCAGATCCAGCAGATGATCGAGGACGGCCAAGACCCCTCCATGCCCGAGCAGTACGGCTGGCGCTTCCTGCGCGCCGCCTACTCCCGGCTCACCACCGCCCGAGCCCAGGAGACCGCGCAGCACGTCCTGATGCGGGAGGCCATCATGAAGACCAGCGGGCTGGCCGAACGGCTGCGCGCCGCGCAGGACGCTCTGCGGGAGAGCGTCGACTGAGAAGACGGGGCAGGGGAGACAGCGCATGGACATCGGCACCGCCGTGCTGGTCGTGATCGACATGCAGAACGGCTTCGTGAACCACCACAGCCGCCACGCCGTGTCAGCGGTCTCCGACCTGGTCGCCCAGTGGTCTGCCGCCGGCCGCCCCGTGGTCTTCACCCGGTACTTCAACTATCCGGACAGCCCCTACGAGCGCTTCTTCCAGTGGAGCCGACTCCAGGAACCGCCCGAGACCGACATTGTCACCGAGCTCGCCGACGCTGTCGCCCACGCCCACGCGGTCGTCGACAAGACCGGGTACACGCTCCTCACCCCGGATGCCACCGAACTGATCCGCCGGGCCGGCTGGACCGACCTCGTCTTCTGCGGGATCGCCACCGAGAGCTGCGTCCTGAAGTCCGCCGCCGATGCCTTCGAGTACGGTTACGCGCCCTGGATCGTCACCGACGCCTGCGCCAGCGACGCCGGTCCCGACGTCCATGACGCCGGACTCCTCGTCGCCCGCCGCCTGATCGGAACCGGCCAACTCGTCACCGCCGAACGCGTGATGAGCCAACTCACTGCGCACGCCGAGGCGCCGGTGCTGGAATAGCCCCATGTCCGACACGCTGTACGACACCGACCTGATCGTCATCGGCGGAGGCCCGGCCGGCTGCGCGGCCGCGCGCATGGCCGCCAGCGTCGGCATGCGCTCGATCTTGGTCGAGCCGGACCGGCTGTGCCGCAACCTCTACCGGATCCCGGCCTTGAACAACGTCCTCGGCGGCTACACCAGCGGCCCCGAGCTGGCCGACTCCATCGTCGCGGAGCTGAAGGGCACGGAGCTGTGCCGTCTCGAACTCGGCCGGCACGTCACCGAGCTTCGTGCCGACGACGTCCACGTGACCGTCACCGTCGACACGGGCGTCCGTCTCGCCGCTCCGTACGCCATCGTCGCCACCGGTGTCGGCCCCCTCCAACCCCGAGACGCCACCTGGATCACCGCACCCGACGGCCTGACCCTGCCCCCGCTCTGGCAGGCCGAGGCGGACGACGCCGAGGGCCGGACACTTCTCGTCCTCGGCGGCGACCGCCCGATCGGCACCTTCCTGCGCGCCCACCCGACCACCGGCACCCGCCTGCTCGTGGCGTACCCGACGGCCGACGAATACAAGATCGAAGAGGTCCGCGAGGACCCCCGCGTCACGCTCCTTCCCGTCGAGCACCTGATGCTGGGGCCCGCAGAGGGCGCCGTGGTGTCAGCGGAAGCGATGGGCCAGGGCGGCACCCCGCAGACGATCGCGGCGGATGCCGCCTACCTCAACATCGGCAACGCCCCCACCGCCCCGTCCGGCGACCTGGCCCGTGGCGTGGACGGATACTGTCCGCCTACCGACCAGCATCCCCGCGTCATCGTGGCCGGCGACCTCCGCTCCGCCCGCTTCCAGCGGATCATGACCGCCTTGGGTTCGGGGAGCGAGGCCGCACTGCACGCCTACTACGCGGCCAGGGAAGTGCTCACCAAGAGCTGAGGCCACCTCGGCGGGATACGGCGACGGCGCTCGGAAGTGAACCTCCTTGGCCAGTGAGGCCGAGACGGCGGTCGCCGCTTCCATCGTCGTTCAGGACGGGCGCGTCGGCGGTGAGGCGGTCATCGCGAGTGATGACGAAGTAGCTGACCTGGGTCGCGCACAGAGAGATTCCGCAGTACGTGCCGTACGGGCTGTTCGAGCCGCTGCCGTTTTTGGCAAGAAGTTGGGATTCCGGTAAATCGGTCATGGTGTGACGTCGTTCGCAGGGGACGCTGTGTGCGGGGGCGTGGGGCTCGCCTTGGTGCCGTCAGCGTTCTTCATGGTGTCAAAGTACTTTGGGCGGAGTGGAGTTCGCGCCCGGTTCGGTGCGTGTGGGGTCATTCGGTCGGGGCGCACCCTCCGCAGGCCCGGTGGCGGTCCGTCATCGAGGGGCGGCGGGTGGTTCTGGTCGCCGCGCCGCGTGCCCGTGCGGCCCTGCCCGCTGTCGTGTCCCGGTCGTAGACCGGTGTGCCGTTCACGAGGGTCAGTCGTACCTCTGTGTCGCTGATCTCCCGTAGCGGTACGCGGGTCACGTCACGGTCCAGGAGGACGAGGTCGGCCGCGCGGCCCGGGGTCAGGGTCCCGGTGCGGTGTTCCGTCCGCAGTTGCCGTGCGGTTCCGGCGGTGTGCATGCGCAGGGACGCCGTGCGGCTGATGGCCTCGCGTTCGGGGTGGAGGGGACCGTCCGAGTCCGCTCCTTCCCGGTCGATCGCGGTGCGGACCTGGTTCCAGACGTGGAGCGGGTCGACGGGCCAGTCCGAGCCGCCCGCCAGCAGCGCGCCGTGCCGTTCCAGGCTCCGTGCGGGGAAGAGGCGGCGGTGGCGTTCGGGGCCGATGTACGGGAGGAGGGCGTCCACCGTCCAGGCGTCCCGCATCGCCCACTGGAGCTGCATCGAGGCCACCACGCCCAGCCGGGCGAAGCGGCGGAGGTCGTCGGGGTGGACCAGTTGGAGGTGGGTGATCGTGTGCCGGCTGCCCCGGCGTCCGCCCGCGCGCAGGGCCGCCTCGTAGCCGTCCAGGGCGACCCGGACCGCCCGGTCGCCGATCGCGTGGGCGTGGATCTGCCAGCCCTTGGCGTCGAGGAGCACCGCGAGGCGCGCGAAGTCCGCTGGTTCGACCTGGAGTTGGCCACGGTTGTCCGTGGGGCGGCCGTCGCCGTCGAGGTACGGCTTCAGGAGGGCGGCGGTGCGGGCCGGGTACTCCATCACCCCGTCCACGAACACCTTCGCCGTCCGCAGGTCCAGTCCCGGGACCTCCGCGTACCGGCGGCGGGTGGCCCGCAGCCAGCGCAGGCCCTCCCTCGGCTCCCGGATCTCGTGCGCGTCGAGCCGGAGCGCGGCGGAGATCCGTTGCGGGAGCCGTCCGGTGCGGGCGAGTTCGGCGTAGACGTCGAGGTGCCATTCGTCGGCGGAGGCGTCCAGGAACGCGGTGACGCCTTGCGCGGCCGCTTGCTCCAGTGCCCGTGCGGTCGCCGCGACCACCTTGTCGAGGGGCTGGTCCGGCAGTAGCCGGTGGACCAGCCCTTGGGCCTCCTCCTTGAGGAGTCCGGTCGCCGCGCCGTCGGCGTCCCGCTCGATCTCGCCGCCCGGGGGGTCGGGGGTGGTCGCGGTGATCCCGGCGAGTTCCAGCGCCCTGCGGTTGACCCAGGTGTTGTGGCCGTCGGTGCCGAGGATGGCTATGGGGCGCCGGGTGGGCAGGGGTTCGAGGTGGCGGTGGTGGGCCGTGGTTCCGGTGGGGAGCAGGCCCACCGGGTCCCAGTCCGCCACGACCAGCCAGCCGTCCGGTTCGCCGCCGTGCGCGGGGTCGGCGAGGAAGTCTCGTAGGTGGTCCCGTAGCGCGGGGAGGGTGAGTTGCCGGTAGCCGAGGCTGGGGTTGAGGGTCGCGGCTCCGGCGGCGACGGGGTGGGCGTGACCGTCCACGATCCCGCTCATGACGGTTCCCCGCCGCGCGTCGACCACCTCGGTGTCCCGCCCCGCGTACCGGCGGCGCATCGCGCTGTCCGACCCGGTCGCCAGCACCCGTCCGTCCCGACCGACCGCGATGGCCTCCCGGACCGGCTCTCCGCGCACCCCCGTGAACACCCTCGCGTTGTGGACGACGAGTGCGGCTGAGCGTCGCTTGGCCGCCGCAGCCGCCGGTCCGGCTCGCTCCGGGGCGGTGGCGGCTCCGGCGGCTGTCGGCACGAGCGCGGCAGTTCCGGCGAGCGTTGCGGAGAGGATGAGCTGACGTCGCGAAGGTATGTGGTTCATGACCTCCATCGTGTGCGGGCAACTGGCTTTGCGGCGAACTGTTTTCCGCAGGTCCATAGCTCCGCAGGCGCGGAGATCACGCTGGCTGGTTGTCTCGCTGTCTGCCCTTGGTGGGGTCATCCCCGCAGGTGGCGGGGAGGCAGGACAGCACCGCAAGCGGCACGGCCCCGGTCGCGGGACCACCCCCGCACGCGCAGGGACCACGCCTCCATGGCCTTGAGCGCCAACTTGGACTGGGGACCACCCCCGCGCGCGGGGAGCACCATGCCCGTGCCGATTTACTGGGTGTGCCACCGGGACCACCCCCGCACGCGCGGGGAGCACCGTGCTGGTCAGCGGGCGGTGAGGCCCTTGATGGGACCACCCCCGCACGCGCGGGGAGCACGGACTTGAGCGACGTCATCGGCTGGATGCCCAGGGACCACCCCCGCACGCGCGGGGAGCACGACGGCGGTCGCCCGATGAGCCAGGCCGACGAGGGACCACCCCCGCACGCGCGGGGAGCACAGGACGATCTCGGGGCTGTCGGGGAACCATCCGGGACCACCCCCGCACGCGCGGGGAGCACCCGTCGGCTCGCCGTTACGCGGCCGACGGTGGAGGGACCACCCCCGCACGCGCGGGGAGCACCACAGACAAGCGCATCGAGCGTCCTTGAGACAGGGACCACCCCCGCACGCGCGGGGAGCACCCGCTCACGCGGATCCTGGCGACGACGGTCATGGGACCACCCCCGCACGCGCGGGGAGCACTCTTCCTGACCTGGGACGTTACCCCGGCCCACCACCGTTTTGGGCAAGAACTTGAGAGTCGGGCCAATAGGTCAAAACGCCCGAACCGTTCATCGTGGGTGCCAGGCAACGCGAGCCGTAGCCCTCCCCGTTGACGTCGTCCACGTTCCCCACGACGTCAACGTACTCCGACACCCTCACCGCCCCACCACGAACCCGAGAACCCACCGAACCGAATCCGAATCCGAGCCCGAGCCCCGCCAGCCACCGAGCCCGCCGAACCCCATCGAACCGAAACCGAACCCACCGAACCCGCCACCAACCGACAAGCCCCTCACCGCCCCGCCACGAACCCGAGAGCCCCACCCACCCCAAACCCCCGGTCAACCCCGCGCCCCCGCAACCCACCCACCCCCACCGCCCCCGAAGCCCCCGGACCCCCGTCCCCGCCAAACGGGGCCGCCGTGTGGGAACCCGCACGTCGGGCGCCATTCAGCCGGGCGGGCAACCTGCATACGATGTCCCCGGCGGGCCAACCGGGCCCGCCATCGCCACGACGGCACCAGGGGAGGAAGCCGGTGCGACTCCGGCGCGGTCCCGCCACTGTGTCACCGGCCCAGCGACTGGGTCGGCCGAGCCAGGAACTCCCGCCGTCCGACACCACCCGGGGCGCGGACACCCCGAGGAAGGCCGACGTCGCATGCAGCACTCCACGAACGAGCCCGGCGACCGCCCCCAGCCGGTGACCACCCCCGAAGGCCAGCCCGCCACCCCCGGAGCCCAGCCCGACGCACCGGAAGCCAGCGCCCCGGAAGCCGACGCGTCGGAAGCCCGCACCCCGGGCACCACCGTCCTCCTCCTCTCCACCTCCGACACCGACCTCCTGAGCGCCCGCGCCGCGAACCGCCTCGCGGACCACGTCACGGAAGCGACCGACGGCAAGAGCGACAGCGCCACCGACAGCGCGACCGACGGAACCCCCGCCCCCGCCCCCGGAACGGGCACCGGCACGGCCACCCCCGCCGTCCCCTACCGCTTCGCGAACCCCTCCCGCCTCCCCCTGGACGAACTCCCCGCGCTGCTGGACGGCGTAGGACTGGTCGTCGTCCGGCTGCTCGGCGGGGTGCGGGCCTGGCAGGACGGGCTCGACCGGGTCACCGCCAGCGGGCTCCCCGTCGTGGTGCTCTCCGGCGAGCAGGCGCCGGACGCCCAGCTGATGGCCGCGTCCACCGTCCCCGTCGGCCTCGCCGCCGAAGCCCACGCCTACCTCGCGCACGGCGGCCCCGACAACCTCGCCCAGCTCGCCCGGTTCCTCTCCGACACCGTGCTCCTCACCGGCCACGGCTTCGAGCCCCCGGCCCCCGCCCCCTCCTGGGGCCCGCTGGAGCGCACCGAACGCGCGCCCAGGGCCACCACCGGGGCCACCACCGACCGCGCGCCCGAGCCCGCCCCGGAAGGAACGACCGACCGCACGGCCGAGGGAACGACCGACCGCACGGCCGACGACACGACCAGCCGCACAGGTGACGAGACGACCGACCGCACGGCCAACCCCACAGCCGACCGCCCCGTGCCCACCATCGCCGTCCTTTACTACCGGGCCCACCACATGAGCGGCAACACCGCCTTCGTGGCCACGCTCTGCGACGCGATCGAGGACGCGGGCGGCCGGGCGCTGCCCCGCTACGTGGCGTCCCTGCGCACCCCCGAGCCCGAGCTGCTCGCCGAGCTGCGCGCGGCCGACGCCGTCGTCACCACCGTGCTCGCCGCGGGCGGCACCCGGCCCGCCGACGCCTCGGCGGGCGGTGACGACGAGTCCTGGGACGCGGGCGCGCTGACCGGGCTGGACGTGCCCGTCCTCCAGGCGCTGTGTCTGACCTCCTCGCGGGCCGCCTGGGAGGAGAACGACGAGGGCGTGTCCCCGCTGGACGCGGCGACGCAGATCGCGGTGCCCGAGTTCGACGGCCGCCTCATCACCGTCCCCTTCTCCTTCAAGGAGATCGACGAGGACGGGCTGCCCGCCTACGCGGCCGACCCGGAGCGCGCCGCGCGGGTCGCCGGGATCGCGGTGCGCCACGCCCGGCTGCGCCACCTCCCGGCGGCGGAGAAGCGGCTGGCGCTGGTGCTGTCCGCGTATCCGACCAAGCACGCCCGGATCGGCAACGCGGTCGGCCTCGACACCCCCGCCAGCGCGGTGGCGCTGCTGCGCCGGCTGATCGCGGAGGGCTACGACTTCGGGCCCGCCGAGGAGATCCCCGGCCTGGTCTCCGGCGACGGCGACGAGCTGATCCGCGCGCTGATCGACGCGGGCGGCCACGACCAGGACTGGCTCACGGAGGAGCAGCTCGCGGCGAACCCGGTGCGCGTCCCGGCCGCCGACTACCGCCGCTGGTACGCCACGCTCCCCGAGGAGCTGCGTTCGGCGGTGGAGGAGCACTGGGGCCCGCCGCCCGGCGAGATGTTCGTGGACCGCACCCACAACCCGGACGGGGACATCGTCCTCGCGGCGCTGCGGCGCGGGAACCTGCTGATCGTCATCCAGCCGCCGCGCGGCTTCGGGGAGAACCCGATCGCGATCTACCACGACCCGGACCTGCCGCCCTCGCACCACTACCTCGCCGCCTACCGCTGGATCGCGTCCGCCCGCGAGGAGGGCGGCTTCGGCGCCGACGCGATGGTCCACCTCGGCAAGCACGGCAACTTGGAGTGGCTGCCCGGCAAGAACGCGGGCCTCTCCGCCGCCTGCGCGCCCGACGCGGCCCTCGGCGACCTGCCGCTGGTGTACCCGTTCCTGGTGAACGACCCGGGCGAGGGCACCCAGGCCAAGCGCCGGGTGCACGCCACCCTCATCGACCACCTGGTGCCGCCGATGGCGCGCGCCGACAGCTACGGCGACATCGCCCGGCTGGAACAGCTGCTGGACGAGTACGCGCAGATCTCCTCCATGGACCCGGCGAAGCTCCCGGCGATCCGGGCGCAGATCTGGACGCTGATCCGGGCCGCCCGCCTCGACCACGACCTGGGTCTGGAGGAGCGCCCCGACGACGACGGCTTCGACGACTTCCTGCTGCACGTCGACGGCTGGCTGTGCGAGGTGAAGGACGCGCAGATCCGCGACGGGCTGCACGTCCTCGGCGCGCCCCCGGCGGGCCCGGACCGGGTCAACCTGGTGCTGGCGATCCTGCGGGCCCGTCAGATCTGGGGCGGCACCACCGCCCTGCCCGGGCTGCGCGAGGCGCTCGGCCTGGACGAGTCGGCGGCCACCCGCACCGGCGCGGACGCCGCCGAGGAGGCCGCCCGCACCCTGGTCGAGGCGATGGAGGCGGCCGACTGGGACCCGGCGGCGGTCGCCGTGGTCGCCGCCGACCAGAGCCCGGACGTGGCCCGGGTGCTGGACTTCGCGGCCCGTGAGGTGGTGCCCCGGCTGGCCGCCACCCGCCAGGAGCTGGACCACGCGGTGCACGCCCTGAACGGCGGGTTCGTCCCGGCGGGCCCCTCGGGTTCCCCGCTGCGCGGACTGGTCAACGTGCTGCCGACGGGCCGCAACTTCTACTCGGTGGACCCGAAGGCGGTTCCGTCCCGGCTGGCGTGGGAGACGGGCCAGGCGCTCGCCGACTCGCTGCTGACCCGCTACCGCGAGGACAACGGCGAGTGGCCCACCTCCGTCGGGCTGTCCCTGTGGGGCACCAGCGCGATGCGCACGGCGGGCGACGACGTCGCGGAGGCGCTGGCGCTGCTCGGGGTGCGCCCGGTGTGGGACGACGCCTCGCGCCGGGTCACGGGCGTGGAGGCGGTCCCGGCCGAGGAGCTGGGCCGTCCGCGCGTCGATGTGACGCTGCGCATCTCGGGCTTCTTCCGGGACGCGTTCCCGCACGTCATCGGGTTGCTGGACGACGCGGTGCGGCTGGTCGCGGAACTGGACGAGCCGGACGAGGTCAACCACGTCCGGGCGCACGTCCGCGCCGACCTCGCCACGGGCACCGACGCCCGCCGCGCCACCACCCGCATCTTCGGCTCCCGCCCGGGGACCTACGGGGCGGGGCTGCTCCAGCTCATCGACTCCCGCGACTGGCGCACCGACGCCGACCTGGCCGAGGTGTACACGGTCTGGGGCGGCTACGCGTACGGCCGGGAGCTGAACGGGCGCCCGGCGCGCGAGGAGATGGAGAGCGCGTACAAGCGGATCGCGGTGGCGGCGAAGAACACCGACACCCGTGAGCACGACATCGCCGACTCCGACGACTACTTCCAGTACCACGGCGGCATGGTGGCCGCGGTGCGGGCGCTGCGCGGTACGGCGCCGGAGGCGTACATCGGCGACTCGACCCGTCCGGAGACGGTCCGCACCCGCACCCTGGTCGAGGAGACCTCGCGGGTGTTCCGGGCCCGGGTGGTCAACCCGAAGTGGATCGAGGCGATGCGCCGCCACGGCTACAAGGGCGCGTTCGAGCTGGCCGCGACGGTGGACTACCTCTTCGGGTACGACGCCACCACCGGCGTGATCGCCGACTGGATGTACGACAAGCTCACGCAGGCGTACGTCCTGGACCCGGAGAACCGCGCGTTCCTCCAGGAGGCCAACCCGTGGGCCCTGCACGGCATCACGGAACGGCTGCTGGAGGCGGAGTCGCGCGGCCTGTGGGCCAAGCCCGACCCGCAGACCCTGGAGGCCCTGCGCCAGGTGTTCCTGGAGACGGAGGGCGACCTGGAGGGCGGCGAGGAGTAACCGACGGCCGGGGCACGGGACCGAGCCGGTAGCCGGTACGGGACCGAGCCGGTGGCTGGCAGCCGGTACGGGCCGGTGACGGTCCCGGGAACACCACGGACGTACGGAACGGCCGGGGTTCTTCATACGGTACGGAACCCCGGCGACCGGCCCCGAACCGTCCGGCAACGGCCCGGGGACGCGGTGGTCGGCCGCGCCCCCGGACCTCCGGCCCCCCGGCCGGACGGGCGGCGGCGCCGTTCAGGCCGCCGCCGACCGCGTCATCGTGGACGCGTAGCCGCCCCCGCCCGGGTACACCCAGGCACCCGCGAGGGTGTTCCCGTCGGCGCTGAAGGTGCCCCGGTAGTGGGCCGGCGTCGCCCGTTCCGCCGCGCTGGGCTCGGTCGCCGGACCCCAGTCGGCGCGGCGCGGCGGGAGGCGGAGGCGGCCGTCGCGACCTCCCGCTCGCGGGCGGGCCCGGCGAGGAAGTCCAGACAGACCCGGGTGGCGATCCGGTACAGCCAGGGGCGCAGCCGCTCCGGGTCGTCCAGGGACTCCCGTTTGCGCCACGCCCGGATCATCGTCTCCTGGACGAGGTCCTCGGCGTCCGAGTGGGAGCCGACCATCCGGTAGCAGTGGACGCGCAGTTCGGCGCGGTGCCGCTCCGCGCGGGAGGGCAGGTCCCGCGCCGTCGTCTCGTGCGTCATCGGCCGAGGCTATCCGTCCGGGAGGACCCGGCCCGGCGGGGGCGGGAAGACGCCGTGTTCGCCCCGCGGCGAGGATCTTCCCGTCGACGGCTTCGGCCGCTGGCGATAATCGACCGATGAGCACCATCGACCGCCCCATGCCGCCACTGAACGCCGACGAGCGCACGACGCTTGAGAGTTGGCTCGACTTCCACCGCACCACCCTGGCCATGAAGTGCGAGGGCCTGGACGACGAGCAGGCCGCCGTCGCGTCCGTGCCGCCGTCCGGCTTCACGCTGACCGGCCTGGTCCAGCACATGGCGGAGGTGGAGCGGAACTGGTTCCGCCGCGTGCTCGCCGGAGAGCAGGCCCCGCCCATCTACGACCCGGGGGCCGACCCGGACGCCCCCGACGGCGGCTTCGACCTCGCCGAGGGCGCCACCCTGGGCGACGCCCTCGCCACCTGGCACGCGGAGATCGCCCGAGCCCGCGAGCACTGCGCCGCCCGCGCTCTGACCGATACGGGCCGCTTCATGGACCAGGACGTCAACCTCCGCTGGATCTACGTCCACATGATCGAGGAGTACGCCCGCCACAACGGCCACGCCGACCTGGTCCGGGAACGCGTCGACGGCACCACCGGCGTGTAGCGCGGGACCGGGCGGCGTCTAGCCGACCCGCTGACCGTTGATCGCGAGGGCGAGTCGCCACATGCCGGTGGACGGATTGACCTCGTGCTCCTTGCCCTCGGGAGCCAGGGAGCGGGCGTTCCGCACCGCGTCCTCCCAGCGGGAGCCGCCGTAGTGCCTGGCGAAGTCCACGGTCTTGTTCGCGGGGACGTCCACGAACTTCTGGAGCAGCCGCCGGACCGCGCGGTAGTCCGCCAGCCAGCGCTCTCGCGGTTCTCCGAGGGGCGCGTCAGATCGGTCTCACGCGTCGGACGGCTCCGGTGCGGCCGACCGCTCGGTTTGGGAGTCCTGGCCAGGACCCTCCCACCTCCTCAACACGGCCTGGGCGAAGGCGTCGTCGATGAACGGGACCCCACCGTAGCTGCCGCCCAGATAGCGGCGCTCCCGGTTCTCGTCTTTGCGCGGCTTGAACTCGGCCAGCGAGAAGACCGACGTCTCCCCGTATCCGTCCTTCTCCACGAACCACACCTGGTCCCGCTTGAGGATGTCCTCCCCGTCCCGGCGACCCAGCAGGCTGGCGTCGTGCGTGGTGAAGATCAGCTGTGCGCCGCGCGGATTGGTCTCCGGGTCCTGAAACAGACCGATGAGCCGCGCGGTGAGCAGCGAGTGCAGGCTCGCGTCGATCTCGTCCACCACGAAGGTGCCGCCCCGGCGCAGCACCGCCAGGAACCTGGGCGCCTGTTCGAGCAGTGCCTTGGTTCCGGCGGACTCGTCGCGCAGCTCCACCCGCACCATGCCGTGGCGGCCGCGATGCCCCAGCCAGGGCCGTCGGAGTTCGCGCGGTCCCTCGTCCTCCAGCGTGCGCAGGAGGTGCGCCGGAACCCGTCCCCCGAACTGGCGGCGCAGCTCGTTCTCGTCCAGGAGGACGTTCTCCAGGCCGCACTCCTCGATCCCGAGGTCCGCGGCCCGCAGGAGGTCCATGATCTCGGGGTACCGGTCCGCGTCTTCGAGCGCTCGCACCGCGGACAGCCCGTGCGCGCGGAGGCCCGTCGCGGCGCGGAACTGGAGCTGATGGGCGAACCAGTCGTACACGGGACGGAAGTCCTGCTGCTTGGAGCGGGCCGCCAGCGACAGGAAGAGGACGTTCGATTCGGTGATGCTCCGGACCAGGTCCAGTTGCCTGGAGGACTGCGAGGTGCCCGGCTCGACCTCGTCCCCCTCCCGGGAGAACAGCTGCCTCTTCCTGCCGTTGGGATAGCTGTCGAGCCATTCCTCGACCACGCGGTCGTCGTCCACGCCGAAGCCGTACGTGTAGCGCACGCCGTCCAGCAGCAGATCGGCGATGTACCACGACGGCTCGGTCCTGGCCTCGTCGTCCAGGAGGAAGGGGTGCCGGTCGACCCCGCCGTCCGGCTCCGCGTCCCGATGGGAGGAGACGACCATCCGGGCCATGTACTGGAGCGCGCCCACCAGGTTCGACTTGCCGGAGGCGTTGGCGCCGAAGACGCCGACGACCGGTACGGCCCGCCAGGCGGTGTTCTCGGGACGGTCCGCGTCGTACACGGGGTGCAGATTGAGCTGCTGCTCGCGGCGGATGGAACGGTGGTTCGTCACCCGGAAGCTCAAGAGCACGGACGTGCACCTCCCTGACCGGTCGTGTGACTAGCTATTGAGGACGTCTGTGCCAGTTAACCGCTAGCACATTGCTCCGGCAATGCGTTATGGCGAATCATAGGTCCGTTCGTGTGGAAAACCCGTGCGGGAGGGAGATCGGGCACTGTCGCCGGGTGTCCCCCGCCGAGGCATCCTGTCTGGAAAAGCAGGGTTCGGCGGTGGCGGGAAGACGCCGTGACGCGGCTGCGGTACGGGCTGCGGAGTGGCTGGAAACGTACGGTTTATGTCCGGGTGGAGGGGGACGGCGATTCAGTCGGTGCTGGGGAACATCGTGATCGGGCTGGTGACCAGTCTGCTCGGCGGCGGGATCGTCTGGGCCTGGGAGCGGGCCAAGCGGACCCGCGCGGAGAACCGGCGGGCCGCGTTCTTCGGGGTCCGGCCGGGCGGGGAGTGCCTGGTCGTCCTGGGGGAGCGGTTCGACGCGCCCGGCGCCTCGGCCCACCGGGACGTCCGCGCCGCGATGGAACTCGCGTTGCTCGCCGGTGAGCTGGGCTGCCGGGTGGAGATGGAGACGGGCGGGTTCCGGGGCGGCAACGGCGACCGCACCGAGTTCTGCGTGGGCGGGCCGCTGGCCTCCAACCTCCGCACCCGGGGCCATCTGGCCGCGCATCTGCCCGGGGCGGTCGTCCACCCCTACGAGCCGGGGCACCCGGACTCGGTGGCCATCACGGTCGGCGGGACGACGTACCCGTTCCACAAGGGGGACGTCGAGTACGCCCTGGTCGCCAAGTTCACCCCGGAGGAGTCCGGCGCGCCCGTGTTCGTGGTGGCCGGGCAGTCCTCGCTGGGCAATCTGGCCGCGACCCACTTCCTGCGCCGCGAGTACGGCCGCGTGGCGCGGGAACTCGCCTCGCTGGAACGGTTCTGCCTCCTGGTCCGCGTCTCCGGGATCGCGACCTACGCCCACCACCGCGCCGAACTCGCCCGGGACGTCACCGCCGACGCGTTCGGGACGGACGGCTAACCGGACGGGCGGTGACCCGCGCGGGCGGTGAGCACGAAGGCGGGGCCCCCGGTCCCTTCCGGGGCGCGGTCCGCCCCGGACGGTCGACCGTGAGGCCCCGCCCGTCGTCCGTCACCGCCCGGAACCCGCCGGGCCGGAGACGGAACCGCCTCGCTACGCGATGCCGTTACAGTACGCGGTGCTACCGCCGGGGGTGCCGACCGAGATGTAGACCTTGCGGCCCTCGGGGATGTTGAAGTCGACGACCTTGGACTGACCGGAGCCCATGTCGAACTCCCAGTTCCGCTCGATGGCGCTGCCGCTCGCGTTCGTCCACTTCAGCGAGTAGCCCATCATGGCCCCCGACCAGTTGTTGATCGACAGCTTCTCGGAGGCCGCCTTGAAGGTCGCCTTCGCCGCCTTGCCCGGGTCGTTGGCCCGGTAGATCAGGGCGGTCAGGTCGTGGGCGCCCGGGTCGCCGTCCGCCGGGAACTTGTCGCAGTCGACGGTCCAGTAGGGGGCGGGGACCGGGGCCGCCTGGGCGTTCCCCGGCACCGCCAGGGCGACGGCGGCGACGGTCGCGGCCGCCAGTCCGGCGGCACGGGCGAGGTTCTTCGTCTTGGAGATCTGCATGGTGGTTCCAGCCTCTCTCGGTGCGAATCGTGGTGAGTCGTCGCAGATCGTTGCGACAGCCACACAATTCCCCAGGACCGAACATGGATCAATGAGCCCTGTGTGACTGGCCGGAAATGATGTGACCAGTGGGGAGGGAGGGGCGGCAGAGGACGGACATCTCTGATATAGGGGGTGGAACCCGCCTCCGCAGGGCGGTTTTCCGCCCAGGGGACGGGCCGCCAGTCCGCACGGTCAGCCCGCTCCCCCCTCCGCTCCCGTCGTCGGGGGCCGGTGCGCGGGCAGCCACCGTTCCGCGTACGCGACGGCGTCGGCCAGCGGGAACAGCCGGGCCGTGGCGGCGCCCACCGTCCCCCGGACGACCGGGCGTTCCGCCTCGAAGGCGGCGCCCAGCTCGTCGAACCCCTCGGCGGACACCGCGACGTCCCGCACCGTGTGCCACACCCGTCCCGCCGGGGTCATCAGGGCGAACGAGACGTCGGCCCGGGGCGAGTCCACCCGGTACTCGGCGAGGTGGAACGCCGTACAGGTCGAGTAGCCGGTGCCGAGCAGCAGCACCCGTGCCCCCGCCTCCTCCAGCCGGGCGAGCGGGCTGCGTTCCCCCAGCGCGCAGTCGGGCGGGTGACCGCCGACGATCTTCGCGGCGCCCGGTCCCACGGCGGCGAACGAGGTCTGCGGATGGTCGCCGCGCAGGGCGCCCGGCCAGCCCCGGACGGTCTCCGGGACGACGCCGATGCCGTAGCTGGGGGTGACGCGCGGGTCGTAGGCGGGCATCGTGGCGCGGATCTCCGGCCACCATGCCTCGGGGACCGGCGGGTCCTCCCAGTGGCGGGGGTCCGAGTTGTCGCCGGAGTGGGTGGGCACCACCAGGGTGCCGTCCGGACCGAGCGCGTCCAGCAGCGCGGTGACGAGCGCGGGCGCCCCGCCGCAGACCCAGCCGAGGGCGCTGAGGGAGGAGTGCACGAGCAGGGTGTCCCCGGGGCGTACCCCGAGCGCGCGGAGGTCGGCACCGAGCGAGTCCCGGGTGCACATCGGGCCGCTGAGGGGCGGTACGGGCGATGCGGGGGGCGCGGGGGGTGGGGTTTCGGTGGGCATGTTCGGAGTCTTCAGGGAGGTGGCGGGGCGCGCCACGGAGTTTCCGGTGGCCTCGGCGGGGGCCCGGCGCTCCGGACCGGTGCACGGCGGCGGGGAGCCCGATGGCCGTCGCCCCGGGAGCGCGACTACTGTGCGCGGATGTCGTACCGACTCGACGCCGTCGTGGGTGACTTCGACCGTTTGCGGAACTGGGCCGCAGGGGCGGCCCGGGCCGGGGCGGTGGTGGCCCCGCTCAGTCAGCGCATGGGGCTGTCGCCGCTTTCCGCCGCGCTCCGCGCCGACCTGCCGCATGTGCTCGGTGACCTCTCACGGGGCGGACCGGTGGCCCGTCTGACGGCGGACTTCTGGGGCGGCGCCGGGGAACAGACCGCCGCCCTGTGGCGGGGCGGCGCGCTCGACTGGGGGCCGGTGCGGGCCTCGGAGTTCGACGGTCCCCGGGAGGACTGGCCCATCAACGCGGCGCTCGCCCGGCTCGGTGTGACGCCCGCGGGTCCCGGCGCCCCGGAGCACCGCGATCTGTTCGTGGTGGTGGGCCTCGGCCGGGGGCGGGACGAGGCGGACTGGCACCGGGCCGCGCTGGACGCCGAGGACGCGGCCGACTACGACGAGTGGGAGGTGGGGGAGCGGGTCCGGCGGGAGTCCGAGGAGCGTGCCGTGGCCGAGCGGGCCGCCCGTGAGCGGCTGGCCGGTGTTCCGGTGCCCCTCGACGGCACGGAGGTCATGGTCCTGCTCGGCATGCCCCCGGGGCGGGCGGTGGGGGCCGCCGTCCGTCACCTCCAGCGGCTCCACCTCGACCACGGCCCCCAGTCCCGGGAGGAGGCCGAGGCCGCGCTGCGCGCCTGGGCGGCGGAACGGGGCTGAACGGCCAGCGGGCGGGCGGCGGGCGGCGCCCGCCTCGCGCGGGACCTCAGCGGGTCCCGGCGCCCGCCTGCCTGACGCCCGCCTGCCTGACGCCCGCCTGCCTGACGTCCCCCGGCCTGGCGCCCTCCGGCCCGGCGTCCCCCGAGCGGTCGTCCTCCGGCCTGACACCCTCGGGGCGGTCGTCGTCCCCCGGCCCCGTGGCCCCCGGCCCCGCGCCCCTGTCCCGGGTCGGGGTTCCCTCCGGGGTGAACGCGTGGGGGAAGGGGAAGGCGTACGGGGAGGGGCCGTGCTCGTGGAGGTGGCGCAGCCGGGAGACCCCGTCCCGCCAGGTGGGCGTCACCTCGTCGGGGAGCCACCAGAACGCGTGGTTCGGGTGCCGTGCCCGCTGGAACCAGTCGTGGCGCCTGGTCAGCGCCGCCCGGTGTGGGCGCCTGTAGAGGGCGTCGAAGGCGGGGCTCAGTCCGGTCCAGAGCGAGAGGGCCGTGGCCAGGGCGGTGGTGTCCACCGTGCGGCCCTTGTCGTACCAGGCTGGTACGGCGAACTCGCCCCACACGCCCCAGTCCAGGTCGAAGTGCGCGCCCCGGGCGCCGTCCGCCGCCTCGGCGTGCGCGAGGTATCCGGGCTGCTGGCCGATCGCACGGTAGACGGCCTCGCCGCGCTCGTGGAGTTCGCGGGTGAGGGGAGCGGGACCGGCGAGCGGGGACTTCAGGACGCCGAAGGTGTACAGGGCGAGACGGGGCATGCGTTCTCCCTGGTCAGGGGTGCCCGGTGGGGAACCGGTTCGGTGGCTCACGCGTGGGGGCGCGGGGGTTCCCGGGCATGACGGACCAGCCCGTCGCGGGCCGCTCGTCAGCCGGGGGAACTCCTCCGCGACCGGGGGCGATCGCCGGAGACGCGGGTGAAGGCAGCCGCCTTCACCGGCCCTGTCGAAGTTGCGTTTTCCCTGCTCACATGGCCTCTCAACGGGCCATCGCCGGGCAGGTGTTCACGGATGCCCGTGGATGCCCGCGGATGTCCAAGCCGTTCAAGCCGTTCAAGCCGTTCAAGTTCTCCGTGGCTTTCAAGGGTTTCAAGTTTTCCGGCAGGTTCCCGCAAGGTCCGGCAGGCAGGGTGGTACCCACGCGCCGCCGGGAAGGGCGGCCCGGTGGGCGCGGCTTCTCACGCGGTCGCGGCGCGCGCCGGGGGTCCGGTAGGCACCCGGGGCGTCGTCACCGTCCCGGGCGTCCGGTGGCCGTCCGGGGCGACGGGGGGAGAGCGGGGGTGACCGGTGCGACCGGTCACCCCCGCTTCCGCGTGTCCGCCCCGGCCGCACGCCCGCCGGTACCGCCCCGGCCGCACGCCGCCGCTGCCGCCCGCCGCGAGCCCGGCCGGTCCGGCCCCGCCGGGTGGCCGCCACGAACTGACGGGCCGACCGGTGGTGGGGGCACCGGTCGGCCCGTCCGGGGGGAGGGCGTCAGTCGGTCTCGGGTTTGGCGACCACCCAGGAGAAGGGGTCGATGTCGGTGTCGTCGAGGAACGGGCCGACGGGTTCGGCGGACCGCCCGCGACCGGGGCGGATGACGCCCTCCTGGACCACGGAGGCGGCCAGCGTGCCGTCGGCGGTGTAGACGCTGGCGTGCGCCAGGGCGCGGCCGTCGGCGTAGGAGGGGCTGCGCTGCTCGTACAGCAGCCACTCGTCGGCCCGCAGCGGGCGGTGGAACCACATGGCGTGGTCGAGGCTGACCGCGATGCCCTTGCCGTCGTTGGAGCGGCCCGTGTGGTGGTGGGGGGAGGCGGAGTCCAGCAGGGTGAGGTCCGACAGATAGGCGACCAGGCTCTGGTGGAGCGCGGGCAGACCGGCCTCCGCGCCGGGCGGCAGCTCCCGGATCCGGAACCAGACGCGGGTGGTGGTGCCGGGCCCGCGCCCGCCCGCCCCGGGTCCCGCGCCGGACGACTCGTCCACGTACCGGACGTCGACGGCGTCCCGCACGTCCGACAGCAGCCGGATGACCCCGGGATGGACCTGTGGCGGTGCCGCCTCCGTCGCCGGGCGCAGCCGGTGCGGGGCCGGGGCCGTCGCCATGGTCACCTGGTGGTTCGGGCCGGGGCGGGAGGCGCTCTTGAACGACGCCGTCAGATGGAAGACCTCCCGTGGCGTCCGGCCGGTCCGCTGCACGGCCACGACCCGTCGGCTGGAGAAGGTGTGGCCGTCGCGGAGCCGCTCCACGCGGTAGGTGAGGGGCGCGTCGGGGTCGGCGCGGAAGAGGAAGTAGCCGTGCAGCGAGTGGGGTTCGCGGCCGGTGGGGACGGTACCCGCGGCGGCGGCGAGCGCCTGGGCGACGAGGTGGCCGCCGAACACGGCGGGGGCGCCGGTGGGACCGCCCGGCCGGGAGCGGAACTCGTCGTCGGCGGTCCGGTCCAGGGCGAGGGCGTCGACGAGACGCCGTACGGGGGAGAGCGGGGGCGCGGTCGTCATGGCCGTCACTGCCAGCTGGCGGTGCGCGGGCGGACGGCGATCGCGACCCGGTCCGGGGCGTCGCCGGGCAGTGCCCCGTCCAGCGCGCGGCCGTACCGTTCGGCGAGCGCGGTGAACAGCGCGCACTCCGGGTCGGGTTCGATTCGTTCGACCATGCCTCGTACCTCCAGGTAGCGGTAGGGCCGCTCCGGGTCGTTGACGGAGACCGCGACCCGGGGTTCGGAGCTGATGTTGCGGTGCTTGCGGCGGGTGGTGGTGCTGGTGAACCAGAGGAGTTCGCCGTCCCAGCGCGTCCACATCGGGTTGGACTGGGGGGTGCCGTCCGGACGGACGGTCGCCAGGTGCACGAACAGCGGGCGTTCCAGCAGGTCGAGGTGGCTGCGCGGGAGGACGGACATCTCGGCTCCAGGATCGGGCGGCGGGAGAACGGCGGCAGAACGAAGTGGAGGGCGGTCTGGTGGTCAGGCGGTCTGGGGCTGAGGCCGGGTCCGGGGCCGGGTCGTCACCGCTTCCAGGAAGGGAATCGCGGTGTGCAGGAAGGAATTCCTCTCCGGAGTCGCCAGCAGGATGTCCTGGTGCAGCATGGAGAAATCCGAGTGGAGGCTCAGATGGGGAATCCGGGTGTTCACCGCGAGCTGTTTCGCGGCCCGCCCCACCGTGCCCCGGGCGAAATTCGACTCGAAGACGTGGACGGGAAGGTCCAGCGTTCTGGTGTGGGCCAGCCGCAGTCCCAGGAGCCGGGTGGTCTCGGTCTCCGTGAAGCCGATCGCCGCGTGGTAGTCGAGCATCGCGCGGGCCGGTGAGTACCACTCGCGGGCCGACCGGTGGGCGTCGCCCGCGTGGACCCCGGCGACCCGCTCCAGCGGGCAGGGCCCGGTGTCGAGCCAGTCGCCGGAGTCGGTGAGCCGCCCGGACCGGACCGCGTGCCCGAGCTGCGGTGCCAGGGTGTCGGCGAGCACCCCGAACAGTCCCGCGTTGGTCAGCGGCCTGCCGAGGGCGAACGGGGCGGGCAGCGCCCCCGCCAGGGCCGCCGGTCCCCGGGGGTCGGCCAGCGCGTGGCGGGCGGCCAACTGCCACCAGACCGCGCCGGTCTCGGGCTCCGGGCCGAGCCCCAGGGCCGCGCTCATGCCCGGTTCGAAGACCGCGCCCCCGGCGATGTCCGCCAGCGCCGCGCGGGCCTGCCCGGGGGTGATCCCGGTGGGGATGCCCGCGCCCTCGTAGGCGTCGTAGGGGCCGCCGTCGGCGATCATCAGCCCGCTGAGGCCGTCGGCGCCGGGGCGGCCGTCGAAGTCCCAGGCGGCGTAGCACAGGGCGGTCAGCCCACCGAGGGAGTGACCGCCGAGGACGACCTGACGGCCGCCCGCACGGGCCTCGTCGACCGCCGCGCGGACGTCGTCCAGCAGCCCCGCGAGCCCCCACTCCCCGGCGCCGGTGGCCGCCGGGTCGGCCCGGCGGTAGCGGCCGGACAGGTAGTGGTCGCGGGCCCGCGCCAGATCGCCGGAGAAGCCGGTGCGGTCGGCGAGTTCCTGCTGGCGGCGGTCGAGGGCCCAGACCTGGAGCCCGTCGACGGCCCGTACGAGGTCCCCTGCCAGGTGGAGGAAGACGCTCGCCCCGTAGCCCCGGGGCGGGATCAGCAGCAGGACGCGGGACGCCGTGTCCGGGCCGGTCCTGAGCAGCCGGGAGCCCTGGCCGCCGGTGAGCCGTCCATAGGTGGCCGCAGGGGTTCCCGGCGCGTTGGAGCGGGGGATTTCGGTGATCGTCACGGTGTCTCCGGCTCTCGGTGCGGTCGGGTGGGCGGACCACACCTTTCCATCGTGGCGTGGAAGGGAGATAAAAGATGAATCGAATTCCCGGAAGGTTTCCGATGGGCTGGAAATGACCGCCGGGTCTTGTCGGGCAATTCAATTCCGGGGCATGGTCGGAATGTTCGCCGGTCGTGTGGAAGAGGAAGCCGAAGAGGGAGAGGGAGTGAGTCGGCATGAGGAATTCGCCGGAGATCCTGGTGATCGGTGCGGGCCCCACGGGGCTGACGCTGGCCGTCGACCTGCTGCGCCGGGGCGTCCCGGTCCGGGTGGTCGACCGGGACGACGGCCCGCATCCGCACTCCAAGGCGATCGTGCTGTGGCCGAGGACCCTGGAGGTCTTCCGGGCGCTGGGCGTCGACGGGGAGATCGTCCGGCGCGGACTGCGACTGTCGGCGGCGGGCTACTACTCGGGCGGGCGGCGGGTCGCCCGGATCGGCTTCGGGACGCTGCCGGGCTCCCGTTTCGGGGCCCCGCTGTCGCTGCCGCAGCGGGAGACCGAGGAGGTGCTGCGGGCGGAACTGGGCAGGCTCGGCGGCGAGGTGGAGTACGGGGTGACGCTGAGCGGGCTGGACACCTCGGGCGCGGTCCCCCGGGCCCGGCTGGACGGCCCCCGGGGCACCCGGCACGTCGACGCCCCCTGGATCGTCGGCTGTGACGGGGCGCGCAGCGCGGTGCGCCGCCTGGCCGGGATCGGTTTCGACGGGCTCACCTATCCGCAGACGTTCCTGCTGGCCGACGGGGAGTGCGAGACCGGACTCCCGCACGACGAGGCGCACTACTTCATGACGGACCGGGGGGTGCTGGTCGTGGTGGGGCTGCCGGGCGGCCGGTACCGGGTGTTCGCCGGGGTCGACGCGCTCGACGGGACGGCCGGGCCGCTGGCGTCGCTGCGCCGGGTCGCGGCCGAACGCAGCCCGGTCCCGCTGTCGTTGGCCGACACGGACCGGACCGGGGTGTTCCGGGTGCACGCCCGCCGCGCCGACCGGTTCCGCTCCGGGCGGGTGCTGCTGGCGGGCGACGCGGCGCACATCCACAGTCCGGCGGGCGGCCAGGGACTCAACACGGCGGTGGAGGACGCCCACGCGCTCGGCTGGCGGCTGGCGCTGTCCGACGCGGAGTCGGTGGAGCACGAGGTGGACCGCTGGGAACGGGAACGGCGGCGGGTCGCCGCCGACGTGGCGGCCGAGGCGCACCGGCAGACCCGGATGTGGACGCTCACCGGCTGGCGCGGCCGGGCCCGGGACGCCGCCCTCGGCTGGGGGCAGCGCACCGGGCTGCTCGACCGGGTGGTGCCGCCGAGGATGGCCCGGCTGCACCACACCCACACCGGGCACGGCGCCCCGGTCGGCCGACTGGTGCCCGGCCGCCGGATCCCGGACGTCCCGCTGGGCGGTCCACCGCTCGTCCACGCGCACGACTTCCTCTCCCCGGGGCGTCCGGTCCTGCTGGTGCTGGCGTCCGACGGCGCGTCACGCGGCCGGGAGCGCGAGGTCGCCGAGCTGCTCGGGACGGTTCCCCACCGGCCGGGGACCGTGCCGAGCACCCGGGTGCTGATCTCGTCCGGTCCGGCCGGACCGGACGGACCGTTCGGCCAGTCCGGCGCGTTCGGCCAGTTCGGCGAGCCGGGTCCGTCCGGCCTGTCCGGTCCGTCCGGCCGGCCCGGCCCGTCCGCCGTGGTGGCCGACGGACGGGTCCGGGTGGTGTGCGATCCCCTGGGGGTGGCCCATCGGGAGGTGCGGGTGCCGGGGCCGGTGGGGGTGCTGATCCGCCCCGACGGCGTGGTCGAACGGGTGCTGAGGCCCCGGCTGGGGGCGTCCGCGCGGGAGTGAGGCGCGGGCGGCTCCCGGGTCCGGCTTCCGGCTTCCGGTGCGGGTTCCGGCCCTGGCCCGTCCGGTCCCGGTTCGGTCCGCCGAGGCGTTCCGGGAGGCGTCGGTCCGACGGTGCCCGGGTTCCGACGGTGCCCGGTCCGGGCGGGTCGGGCGGGGGCGTCGGCCCGGGGGCTTCGGCCTCGTGGTCGCGGACCGCTGTCCCGGGTCGGTCGGGTATCCGGCCGTGAGCCCTCCCGGGACGGTCCGGGAGACCGGTGGTCCGGCGGCGGAGGCGCGGTCCGGGGCCGGTGGTCAACGCGGCCTGGTGGCCCAGGTGGTCCGGCTGGGTTCCGGTGGTTCACGTGGCCCGGGTAGGGCGGATGGCGTCCGGGTGGTGACCCGTGGTCCAAGTGGTCCGGCCGGTCCGCACGGTCCGCACGGTCCGGGTGGTGACCCGGTACTCCAAGCGGTCCGATGGTGGCCGGTGCGGTGCGGTGCGGTGCGGTGCGGTGCGGTGCCGGTGGCCGGATGGCTGGCGGTCGAGCGGTCGAGCGGTCGGCCGGGTGGCCGGGTGGCCGGTGGTGGGGGTGTGGGGCCCGGCCGGTCGTCGGACGGGGCGTTCCGTCAGACGGGGACGCTGCCTGCGCCGACCGGTACCGGCGCCCCCAGGGCCCGTCGGTACGCGTGCGCGTGGGCGGCGAACCGGGCGGTGAACCCCGGTCCGGGGCTGAGGCCCAGATCGGCCCAGAGCGGGGTGCCGTCGAACCAGTGGTCCGTGGTCACCATCGCCAGGTCGTGCCGGGCGCGGCCGTCTTCCCGGAGCAGGACCTGAGCCTGTGCGGCGCTCATGTCCCGTTCCGGCCAGTCCGTCCCCGACACCTCGGCGACGGCCCTGAGGAACCGCTCCCACCGGACCGGTTCGGGATGGCAGGCGTGGTAGACGGAGGAGGTCAGCCGGTCCGCCGGGGCCAGGGCCAGGGCGACCAGGGCCCGCGCCAGGTCCTCGACGGCGATGACCGACACCGACGCCCGCCAGCCGTCCACCGTGGCGGGCAGCGCGCGCAGCAGCCCGGCCAGCGCGGGCACCACCCGGGTGTCCCCCGGGCCGTGCACCAGGTGCGGGCGGACCACCAGGCCCCCGCCGTCGAGGACGGCGTCCTCGCCCTCGGCCCGGCTCCGTGAGGTGGCGGACAGCGGGGCGCGCGGCAGGTCCTCGGGCCGGGCCCGCCGGAAGGTGCCCCGCCCGTACACGGCGGCCGTGCTGAGCTGGACGAACCGCGCCACTCCCGCGCGGCGCGCCTCGGCCACCAATGCGGCGGTGCCCCGGGCGTTGACCGCCGCGCACCGCTCTTCGTCGCCGCCGATCAGGGAGGCGCAGTGCAGTACGGCGTCCGCGCCGTCGCACAGACCGCGCAGGGTGGCGGGGTCGGCGAGGTCCACGGGGACGGTCCGGGTGCCGGGCGGTCCGGGCCGGACGGGCCGCCGGTGGCTGGTCAGCCGGACGGTGACGCCCCGGTCGGCGGCGGCGAGGGCGACCTGACGCCCCACGAAGCCGCCCGCTCCGGTGATGACGACGGTGGGCACGGAAGCCCGCCTCACCGGGCGTGGCGGGGGCGCAGGGTGACGTCGGCGGTGAAGACCGTCTCGCCGTGCTGGACGCCGCGCACGGCCGTGGTGATCTCGCCGCCCACGCTCGGCGGAGCCGGGTCGGCCTCGATCCAGCAGGGCGCGTCGAGTTCGGCGTACCGGGCGAAGTGGCTGTCCAGGGCGACGGGCAGGGCGTCCGGGAGTCCGGTCGCGGCGTGCGCGGCCTGGCGGGCGGCCTCCAGCAGCACCATGCCGGGGACGTGGTCGACCGGGTGGTCGAAGAAGTTGGGGTGCTCGGTGTCGACCCGCAGCTGCCAGCGGTGGGGCCGGGAGGGGTCGGCGGCGGCGAGGACGACGTCGCGCTGGCTGGTGCGGCCGACGGTGAAGGGGCTCAGCCCCAGGGGTATCGGCAGCGCCGTGCGGGTGGGACGGTCGCCGCGCAGCCGCTGGTAGACGGCGGGGCTGGTGCAGCTGAACCCGGCGGTGGCGGTGGCCGCGGTCCGGCCCTCGCGGACCACCGTGACCTGGTAGGTCATCCCGGTCATTCTTCTGCCCCGGCGGGTGATGTCCTCGCAGTCGACGCGGAGTTCGACGTCGGTGGGGGTGGGACCGGCGGCCAGGCCCTCGGGCGTCACCGCGAACGCCATGTTCCACATGAGGAACTGGTGGCCGAACGGGACGTCGTACTCGGCGTGGGCGAGCAGCGCGCCCGCCTGGCGGACCGACTCCACCAGCAGCATCGGGTCCTGGTAGCCCCCCGCCGGGACGAACAGCGCGTGGCCGCGCGGCCATTGGGCGCCGATCGAGAAGTAGTCGGAGCGCAGGGGTTTCCAGTGGGTGAGGAAGACTTCGGAGACGGCGGCCCGGTGCACGTACTGGCTGGGCACGGTGGTGGTGAGCGGCGACGGGAGCGCTCCACCGGGCCGGGGGCGAGGCGCGGCGACGGCCGGCGCGGTGTGGTCGACGGTGACCCCGTGGTCGGCGGCGCGTCCGTGACCGGTGGTCTGGGTCTGGCTCTGGGTCTGGGCGTGGCTCTGGGCCTGGGGCTGGGGCTGGGGCTGATCCACAGCGGGTAAGGCGGCGGTTCCCTGGGCTTCACCCGTGGTGAGGGCGCCTTCGGCGGCGCGGCGGCGGTGGTCGTTGAGCGTCGTACTGAGCGTGCGGCTCATACAGATCAACCTGTCTTCTGGGCAGGGCGGACAAGCGCTTTTGCACGCAGGTCCCCCGTCTGCGCTGTCAAAATCACCGTGCTGAGAGTAAGATACAGACAGGTCGGTCCGGTTTCACAAGGGGGCTGGCGCACATTCGACAAGACTGAGGCGAACATGGCAGTTCAGGAGCGGGGAGAACGGTCCAGGCGCGTGATTCTGGAAGCCGCCGCGAGCGTCTTCGACGAACGGGGCTACGACGCCGCCAGCACCACCGAGATCCTGGCGCGCAGCCGTCTGACGAGAGGTGCGCTCTACCACCACTTCCCCTCCAAGGAGGCCATCGCCATGGCCCTGGTGGAGGCGCAGAGCGAGGCCCTGGTGGCACCGGAGCGCGCCATCCGGCTCCAGGCCGCCATCGACCTCACGCTGATGTACGCGGTCCGGCTGAAGAGCGATCCCGTGCTGCGGGCGAGCGTCCGGCTGACCGTCGAGCAGACCTCGTTCCCCCACCCCGGACGCACGCCCTACCAGCAGTCGGCCGAGGCCATCCTGGGGCTGCTGCGCCAGGCCGATGAGCACGGCGAACTCCTGCCGGGGCTCGACCTGGAGGAGGTCACCCAGTTCGTGGTCGGCGCGTTCACCGGGATACAGCTGATGTCGCAGGTCTACTGCGGACGCGCGGACCTGGTGGAACGGGTGGCGTCGATGTGGCGGCTGCTGCTGCCGGGCATCGCCACGTCGGGTCTGCTGACCCGGCTCACCGTGGAGCTGGAGCCGGGCGGGCGGGGGCGGTAGGGCGACCCGGAGGGGTCGGAGTCGCCGGGCGTGCTCGGCGGGCGGGGCGGACCGGGCGGGCCGGAGGCGCCGACGGCCGGGTAGGCGGCCCGGACGTCCACGGGGCCCGTGTGCGGGGCCTCCGTGCGCGGGGCTCTTCGGTACGGGCTCCGTGGCCCGGCGGTCAGCGCTTGACACGGCCACGGACGGCGAGGACGCCGAGGGCGAGGAGGGTGGGTTCGAGGAGGCGGGACGTCATCTCGACGTACGTCCCCACGGTGGTGAGGTTCTGGCCGCTGGAGCGGAAGACCACCGAGTTGACGGCGACCCGGGTCGCCTTCTCCGCCCGCTCCCAGGACAACCGCTCCGACCAGCCGCTCTTCAGGACGGGGTCCGGGGATTTGGTCGTCAGGCTGACCTTGCCGCCGCGCAGGGTGCCGGTGGTGGCCGGTTCCGGGCTCCGGTCGGGCAGTCCGAAGCCCATCAGGAGCAGCACGGTCACGCCCATGGACGCGAACAGCCAGCCGAAGGCCCGCGAGGCGCGCAGCCCGTACCCGGACAGCAGCCAGTAGGCCCACAGCAGACGGCGCTCGCCCCAGGTGGTGCCGGTGCGGTCGTGGCGGCGCATCTCGGACTCGCCGTAGTAGAAGTCGGCGGCCCCGGGTTCGTTCTTCCCGTCCTCGAAGGCTTTGCGCAGGTGACGGTAGAGGGCGGCTACGTCTACGGGGTCGGGGGTGCGGGCGGCTACCTCCGCTGGGTCGGGGTGGAAGGCGTAGGCCGGGTAGATGGGGACTACGGAAGGGGGCTGGGGCTCCGGGGAGTGCCACCCGGAGTGCTCGCCGAGGGTGTGGGCGCGCCAGTGGTGTTCCTCGGCGAGGGTGCGTCGGCGGGTGTAGCGGACGGGCAGGACACCGTGTCGGCGCTGGCCGGTCGGGGGCTCGGCGAAGGTGGTGCGGCCCTCGAAACGGATCTGGTCGAGGTGGAAGGCCCCGGAGAACAGGCAATCGGTCAGATCGGTGTCGGTCAGCACCAAGTGCGCCGCGTCCACGCCTTGTACGGACAGGACGCGTACCCGGTCCGGGGGACGGGGCTCCCCGGGGCTGGTGTCTGCCAGCGGGGACTCGTCCAGGGCCCTTCTGTTGCTATAGGTGAAGAGGACGGGGTGGACGACGACCGCAGTGGGGGCAGTGAGAACCGCGTGGCTGAGGTCCAGATCCGCGTACCGAAGCCGCACGACGGCCGTCGACTCCCACCTGGTCCGCACGCACAGCACATCGGCTGCGGCTATTTCCAGTTCCGCTGGCAGGATGAATACGGCCCCCGACAAATTCACCCGACCTCCACACGCTAACGGCCCCAATGCCGACATGCCCTCGAACCGCACGTTGGTGAACCAGGCGTCGCGGGAGAACTGTGCCCCATCGAACCGGGCATTGCCGGAAAACTGCGCTTCGCTGAACCAGGCGTCGCCGGAGAACTGTGTCTCACGGAACCAGGCGTCGCCGGAGAACTGTGTCTCACGGAACCAGGCGTCGCCGGAGAACTGCGCTTCGCTGAAGAAGGCGTCGCCAGTACAGGGCTTACCAGTGGTGGGGTCGATGAGGGCGCGGAGGAGGGCGCGCAGCAGGTCTGGGGTGAAGGGCGTGCCGCGGTGGTCGATGTCGTCGCCGGGGGTCAAACCGGTCAGATAGGCGGTGCGGTCAGCGTCGGTGAGGTGGGCCAGGCACGCGATGTAGTTGGGGACGTGTATGCCCCGGCAGCCGAAAGGGTTGGTGTCCTGGTCCGCTCCGTGCCCGCAGTGGGGCCAGTCGGGCGGTGGTAAGGGGGTGCTCATGGTGGGGCGGCTCCACAGACGCGCGTTGAGTACCGGGAAGGTATGAAGGAGGACGTGTGGAGGGCCGGGATGGGTTCAGTCCGGTTGTGGTTCGGTGTCGCCGTCGGCCTCTCGGCGCCCGGGACGGCACGCGAAGACCCCGCCGTCCTCGGAGGTGGGACCGGCGGGGTCGTGAGGGTTGGGGTGTGGGTACGGCGGCGACTAGCCAGCGAACTTCCCGGACTTGACGCCCCCGACGAACGAGGCGAAGGCGTGCGCGGGGAGGTGCAGGACGGGGCCGCTCGGGTTCTTGGAGTCACGGACGGGAACGGTGCCGGTCACGGAGGCGTGGGCGGGGGACCACTCGATGCAGTTGTCGCCTGCTTTGATGCCGCTGTAACTCGACTTGATCCACTCAGCCTGGGTCAGGTGTCGGTTGTCCACAACTTCTCCATGTACGTGGTGATGAGTTCCGTGCTCTGCTGAGCGGTCAGCGCTTCACCCATCAGATCAGTGAAGGCACTTGTGCCGACTCGGACGGGTTCGGCTTCTTTGATGATCGCCGCAGTGTTGAACGCCTCTACGTACACTACAGTCGCCTGGTTCGACAGGATCAGGACAGAGATGGGCGCACCAATCAGCCGATGAGCACCAGCCGCGAGGGGGACGACCCGGACACGGGTGGTAGGGCGGTCAACGTGCTTCAGAAGCGAAGCCAACTGCCCATGCATGACCTGGTTGTCGCCCACGCGCCGCATGAGCACCGACTCGCAGATGATGACGCGGAGATCAGGTGGCATGGCGGACCGGAAAATCTCTTGGCGCTTGATCCGCTTCTGCACCAGTGCGGCGATCTCCGCTTCACTTCCTCGCGGGTAGCCCTTCCGGAAGAGGGCATCAGCGTAGCCAGGCGTCTGCAACAGTCCGGGAACGAGGCCCGTATCCCACTCCCAGATCGCCTTGGCCTTGCGTTCCAACGCCAACCGATGCCGGAACACAGCGGGGCGACTGGCGTCCGTGCACTCCTCGTACAGATCCGTGAACACCCTGCCCGTGCCGAAGACCTGATCGAACAGCTCGGGCAGCTCTGACGGGATGGGGCAGTCGGTGGACTCCAACCGGCTGATCGTCGACTTGGACGTACGAGTGCGCTGGGCCAGTTCCGTCTGCGTCATGCGCCCCGGCGGGTACAGCTCCCTCGCGTTGAACAGCTCCTCGGCGAACCGGCGCCGGGGATTGTCCTTTTTCTCTTTACCACTGGCCGACACGCGCTTTCCCACGCCTCTGGTCACCACCCTGTTCCCGTGCCTTTTGCCTGGTCAGACGGTTTTGCATATGCCGCGATTCCCGTGGTTCAGGTTGGGAACCGAAGTCCTTCCCAACGTACTCGCCGAGAGTCCATCGTTGGACGCGGAAAGTCACGAACGTAGTCCCCGGGACGATCCCTTCACAGTGCTGTCCTCGTTCCGGCGAAGGGCGGCGCGGGCGTCGCCGTTCGCGGTGGCCCGGGGAGTAAGGACGCACGAAGTGCTGAACGCGATGGACAAGGGTCCACCGGGGCTCCGCGACACGGTTCCGAGACCCCACCACGACAGCCTCCACCTCCACAGCGAAGGCGGGGAGCCGTATGCGTGCTGGTGACGAACTTGCCTTTGGCGTCCTCGCGTTCGACGCGGGGCGTGGGGTGGTGGGGATGGTCATGGAGGTCACGTGGGGGCTCGTCTATCTCCGTCCGGAGGGCGGTGGGGTCGAGTGGACCGCGCGTCGTGAGGACGTGCGTCCGGCGACGGTCCTGGACCGGATCCGTCCCGCGCTGAACGAGTTGAACGTACGTAGCAATCGCGGAGGTTTGTAGGGGTGGGCAGGCGGTTTCGTCATATCGAGTGGAGCCTGCGACGTTTGGAGTTCTGGGGCGCGAGTGCGTATGCACAGTGCGTTTCCGGTAACCCCCAGTGCGACGCGACCCCGCCGCCCGGTCCGGAGTTCCGTACGGCCGAGGGCGCGGCGCGGTGGATCGAGGTTCACTTCCGCGAGACCGGTCACCGTCGCTTCGACCGGGCGCTGTTCGAGACAGTGCAGTGGGACCCGCCGGAGGACGTCGACCCGCGTACCCTCCCGGGGGTCACGACGTGAGCCAGCCTCCCGAGCCCTTGCCCCGGTACCGGGCTCAGGTCGTCGCGGAGTGGTCCTCGGTCTACGGGGACTGGAACACGCGGATGGTCCTCGGGACGTTCACCAGCCCGTATCCGGGACGGGTGCTGCGCTGGCTGCGCAGGCAGGCGTTCCGTGTCGCGGACGGGCTTGATCCGGACCCCGATGGTGGGCCGATCCATCTGGACGCGTTGAACGAGGTCCCGTTCCCTGACCACGAGTTCCCCGGTGACGCACCCACCCGGCTGCGCTCCTGGGCGTTGCACGAGGATCACGCTCCCGCGATACGGCGGCTGCGCGGCGGAGGCACCGTCCGGGTCGTCGCGGCGGAGTACGGCGAGCGGTACGTGCTCACCGCCTGGTCCGACACCGCGACCGCGGCCGTCCCCGGGACCTGAGTCCCGAGCCCGAGCGCCGCGCCCAAGCCGGGTCCGAACCTTCCCCCTGCCGCGCTGTTCTGTCGCCCGGCAGGGGGAGCACCACTCAAACCGCAACCTTGACACTGTGAGAAGGATGGCCGATGTCGCTGGACAAGGAACCGCCTCCACCCCGGCTGCCGTTCGCCGGGATCACCGTCCTGGAGCTGGAGATCACCGGGCGCTGTCCCCGGCACTGCGCGCACTGTCTGTCCGAGCCGGAGCCGTGGGCGGCGCCCGGGACGATGACGCCCGACGACTGGCGGCGCGTCATCACCGACGCCGCCGGGCTCGGGGTGCCGCACCTGCGGTTGATCGGCGGCGAACCGACGCTCCACCCGCACTGGACCGACTTCGCGGACCTCGCGCTGTCGTCCGGGATGACCGTGGAGCTGTACAGCGACCTCGTCCGTATCCGGGACGACTGGTGGGAGTTGCTCGCCCGGCCGGGGATGGGCGTCACCACCGGGTATCACAGCGACTCCGCCAACCAGCATGAGTACCTCACCGGGTATCCCGGCAGTCACAGCGACACCCAACACACCATCAGACAGGCCGTCCAGCGTGGGGTTCGCGTCCGGGCGCGGATCACGGACACCTTTCCCGGGCAGCGCATCCGTTGGGCCCGCGCAGATCTCAAAGCGATGGGCGTTACCCGAGTCACTTTAGATCGTTATCACACAGGGGCGCGTAGTCCTGTCTCCGGGACGGACCCCGGACCGGGGCTGGACGAGACGCACGCCCATCACGCACGAGGACGTCTCACCGTCCACCCCAATGGCAACCTCACCGGCTGCGCACTCACCCCCGACACCCCCACCGGAAACCTCCGGCACACCTCACTCACCGCACTACTCGACGCCAACCGTCGAGCGACCACCTGAGCCACCACACACAAACAAAGACGCCCCAGGCGACCGGGCCAACGGTCCACCTGGGGCTCGCCAAGACAGCTGATTAGGAGCTGACCGACGTATGCGTAAGCGTATCTGCCATGCCCTCGTATGGGTGCTGATCCGCCTTCCCCTCACCCGCCGGAGCCGTCCCGGGCGGCACACCGCCGAACACCTGGCCCGGACCGAACCCGCATCCGTACCCGCACCCGTGCCCGTCCCCACCTCCGTAACGGACCCCGCACCCGCACCGGAGCCTGCCCCGAACCCGGATGCGGACCCGGACGCGAACCCCTGGCGGCGCCCCTGGACCGGCCCCAGCTCAGCCGAAGCCCTCGCGATCTTCCGCGCCGAAGAAGCCCGGGACCTGAGCCCCGAGCAGCGCGAACGGTTCTACGCCACCGCCTTCGCGGAACGCGGCTACGACTACCCCTACCTCGCACGAGGCGTCCACCAGGCCACGGGGACCGGGACCGGGACGGCCGCCGCATGACCCGCGACGCCCTCCTCCTCGACGGCCCGCCCGCCGCGACCGGCGCCCACTGCCACGTCTGCGGACGCTGGACCACCGTCCCCGTCGTCATCGGCTACACCAGCCGCACCGGCAGCGGCGGCGACACCACGTCCGTCACCCACCACACCTGCCCCCACCACCTCGCCGAGGACGAACCGTCCATGGACCAGCGGACCCCGTAGGGCCCGTGGGCCTCAAGGGCGCCGGGGCCCCGGCCTCGGGAAACGTTCCTGGTCGGACGGGTACGGGGTGCCGTACCCGTCCGGGCCGTGGGACGGGTACGGGGTTCCGGCGGGACCGGCCGACCCGGGGGCGAACAGCGGGCGCAGGGTCCGCCAGATCCGGGCGGAGGTCGCGGGCGACCACCAGGTGGCGTCGGTGCGGCCGAGGGACTCCAGTCCGCAGAGGACCGCCGTCGCCAGGTCGGCCAGGTCCTGTCCGTCCGGTCGGGCTCCGTTCGGACGGGCTCCGTCCGGTCCGGCCCCGGACGGCCGGTCCCCGGACCGGTGCGCGGAACCGTCCGCCCCGGCGCCGGACGGGGCGTCCGGGCCGGGCGTCAGCAGGGCCGCGACCCGGCGGCGCACGGCGTGCAGCATCTCCTGGCGCAGCTCCCGCGCGCGGTCCGTGGAGCCGCCGGGGTCCAGGCGGACGCCCGCCCGCACGGTGGGGCGGTCGCGCAGGGCCTCGCCCAGCAGGGTGGCGAAACGGGACAGGGCGGTGACGGCGGCGTCGTCGGGCGGACCGGACAGGGTGGTCGCGAACGCCTCGTCGATCAGGGTCACCACCTCCCGGCGGGCCTGGTCGTGGACGGCCGCGGCCACCGCCTCCTTGTGGGTGAAGTGGTGGTAGAGCGCGCCCCTGCTGACTCCCGCTCGTCGACAGATGCTGACCAGCCCGGCGGCCTCGGGGCCGCCGTCGGCGATCAGCTCGGCGGTGGCCCGGACGATGGCCCGACGGGTTCGTTCGGCACGTTCCTGCATCAGGCGGCACGTGTCCTTCCTCGTGTGGGGCGGTGGCGCGGGTGGTGCGACGCGCCCCTTATGAGAAACCCAGTCAAGCATCGCGACACGCCAACATACAAGCCTGTCTGTTTAAATCGTTTTCTCATCTACTCTGTGGGGTTGCGCTGTCGGGTTCCGTTCGGGGGTGTCCGCAGTGGCGCTGAGCAGGGGTGGCGGAGAAATCCGGCAGAAGTGGGGGGAGTTGGGGGGTGTGGAGGGTGTGGCGCGGCGGCTTGCGGTAGAGGGAACTCTGAGGGCACAATCAAACAAGTCTGTTTGTTAGCGCCAAGGTTGGCCGCCCGGTACTTGAGCGTGAGGAGTCTGATGGACAACTCGACTTCCCCGAGACCACCGACGGACGGAGGGTCCCCGGTGGTCACCGCCGGGTGCGCGTTCGCGGAGGCCCTGCAAGAGGGCCTGGTCCGGGCCGTGCGCCCGGACACCCTGCCCTGGCCGCCGGTCCGTTCGCCGGTCCGGTCACCGGTCCGGCGGGGCGCGCCCCCCGACGGGGCCCGTCCGCCGGACCCCGCGCGGAACGTGCTGCCCAGCGGGGAAAGCGAGGCGGTCCTGCGCCGGTTCGCCCTCGCCCTGCCCGCGGTGCTGCCGCCCGCCGACCGCGAACGGCCCGCCGTGACGGCCGGGTTGCTCTCCTTCGCCCGCCGGGTGCTGGCCCGCGCGGCCCGCGACGAGGGGGCTCCCGTCCGGTCCTTCCTGCCCGCCGTGGCCGACCTCGGCCCGCACCACCTGGTGGCGGCGGTCGGACTGCTCTACGAGAGCGTGCTGCTGGAGATCGCCACCGCCCCGCCGGGCGCCACCGGGCCGGGCGGCGCCCCGCTGCCCCGCGCCCTCGCGGCCGTGGGGGCGGTCGCCGATGCGCTGCGCCACGCCGGGGCCGCCTTCTGGCGCGGCGACGACGGCTGGAGCGAGTCCCGGCGGATAGCCGGACGGCTGCACGACGAACTCGGCAGCTCCCTGGCCGTGGCCCTCTACCGGGTGGAACTCGCCGCCGACCAGCCGGACGCCGCCGGGAACCACCTGGAGATCGCCCGCAGGGCGCTGCGCGCGGCGACCGCCGAGAACCGCAGCCTGCTCGCCGGACTGCACCGGGGCACCCGCACCCCGCCCCTGGGCGAGGCGCTCGACGCGTTCCTCGCCGACCTCCGGGTGGACCCCGACGTCACCGTGCGGATCACCGGTGACGAGACCCTGGCGCCGGAGCGCTGCCGCCGCGAACTGTTCCTCATCCTCCGGGAGATCCTGCGCAACTGCCTCGCCCACGCGCGGGCCGAACGCGTCGACGTGACCGTGCGCACCACCCGGCGCTGGGTGTACGCCCGGGTCGAGGACGACGGCGTGGGCTTCCTCGCCCGGCGGATCCGGGACGACGACCCGGACGACCCGGACGCCGGGCACGGCCTCCAGTGCGTACGGGAACGGGTCGAGGACCTCGGCGGCAGGCTGCGCGTCACCAGCGCCCCCGGGGAGGGCGCCCGCACGGAACTCCATCTGCCGCTGGTCCGGTCGTGACCGCCGGAGCCCCCGCCGAGGGCCGGGAGCGCCGCACGCGGTCCGCCCGTCTCGTCCTCGCCGACGACCACGTGCTGTTCCGGGAGACCCTCGCGGACCTGCTGAACGCGCAGCCGGGACTGACGGTCGTGGGGCAGGCGGGCGACGCCCGCGAGGCGGTGCTGCGCGCGCGGGAGGAACGGCCCGACCTGCTGCTGCTCGACGTCCAGATGCCGTACAGCCAGGGCGCGGGCACGGTGCGGGCGCTGCTCGGCGCGGCTCCGCGCACCCGGATCCTGTGTCTGTCGGCCTTCGCCTCGGCGCATCTCGTCGACGAGGCGCTGGCGGCGGGGGCCCGGGGCTTCGTCCACAAGGGCGTCGACCGCGAGGCGCTGCTGCTGGCGATCGGACGGGCCCTCACCCAGCCCCAGCACACCACGGTGCTGGTGCCCGCGACCACCGGGCAGGCCCCGGTGGCGGAGGAGCCGCTGTCCCGCCGGGAGTACCAGGTGCTGGTGTGCGCGGCCTCGGCGCTGAGCAACCGTCAGATCGCGGACCGGCTCGACATCACCGAGGGGACCGTGAAGCGCCATCTGAACAACGTGTTCCGGAAACTGGGCGCGGTGTCCCGGCTGGACGCGGTGACCAAGGCGGCCCAGGCGTCGCTCATCCCCCACCCCGCGGTGCCCTCCGCCGAGCCGGGACCGGTCGCCGGGGAGACGGTTCCCCCCGGCGACCGCCGGGTCCCCGCGCCGTCGCTCACCGAGCGGACGGCGCGGCTTTCGGGCGGACCGTCCGGCGCACCACCGCGGCGCCGACCGAACCGTCGTGTCCCACTGAGGTGACCAGCCCCGTGGCCCGTCCGGACGCGGCCTCCGGGGTGGCGTCCCAGTGCGCCAGCAGCGCCGCCAGCTGAAGGCCGGCGCTGACGCTGTGGGTCTCGCCCAGCACCTCCCGCACGCGCAGCACCTCGGGTGTCCGCCCGTCCAGCGCCCGGTGGAGGCCACGGGCCTCCACCGCGCTCCAGCCCGGGGCGCCGCCCGCCCCGGCCGACACCACCGAGACGTCCGCCGCCCCGGCGCCGCCCGCCCGCAGCGCGTCCCCGACACACCGCGCGAGCGCCGCGACGACCGCCGTCGGGCCGCCGTCCAGCGGGGCGAACGCCACCTCGCAGGCGGTCAGTTCGACCACGGGCGCGTCGCCCCGGGGCGCGTCGTCCGTCTCCAGGACGAAGACGGCGCCGCCCTCGCCGAGCGCCGCCCCCTCGCCGAGGCCGCCGCCACGGTGCCAGGCCCAGGCGCTCTGCGCGCTCAGCTCCTCCACCCCGCCGGCCAGCAGCCGCTTCGCACGGCCGGTCGCCAGCAGGGTGCGGGCGTAGCGCAGCGCGGACAGGGTGGAGACCCGGCCGCCCGCCAGGGACGCGTTCGGACCGGTGAACGCGTGCCGCATCGCCACCTGGCTGGCGCCGTGGTTCAGCAGCAGCCCGGGGAAGAGCGACGGGCTCACCAGGTACGGGCGGTCCGCCTCGAAGCTCTCGCGGAAGAACTCCCCGAAGGCGCGGGCGCTCCCGGTGCTGGTGCCGAGCACCACCCCGGTGTCGGGGCAGCCGTCCTCGACGGGCCGGGGCAGGTCCGCGAGGGCCAGCTCCGCCGCCACCATGCCGAGGGTGCTGGTGCGGCTCAGCGCGTTCAGCCCCTTGCGGCCCAGATGCTCCCGGGGCTCGAAGTCCGGCACCGGCAGCAGCCGCAGACCCGGCGGCGCGGGCTGGTCGCCCAGCGCCGCCGCGCCCCCGTCACCGGGGGGCAGGGTGCCGGTGCGGACCGCCTCGTACAGGGCCTTCCCGCCGGAACCGGCGGCGCTGAGCACGCCGTGGCCCGCGATCCGGACGGCGGTGGACTCGGTGACGACGCTCATGAGGCCCTCCCCAGCATCACGATGGCGTTGTTCCCGCCGAAGGCGAACCCGTGGTTCTGCACGACCTTCGGGGTGGCGGCCCGCGCCCGGCCGGGCACGCAGTCCAGATCGGGGCCCAGCGCGGGATCGACCGTACGGACCGTCGACGTGGGCGGCAGGAACCCGTCCCGCAGCGCCGCGCAGCAGGCCAGCGCGCCGAACCCGCTGGCGGCCCCCATGGTGTGGCCGAGCATCGACTTGATGGAGCTGATCGGCGGCACCCGCCCGCCGAACACCTCGCGCACCGCCGCCACCTCGGTCTTGTCGTTGGCGGTCGTCCCGGTGCCGTGGGCGCACACGTAGTCGACGTCGTCCGGGGCGATCCCGGCGTCGCGGTGGGCCCGCCGGATGCACTCCGCGATGCCGTCCCGGTCCGGCTGGGTGGGATGCTTGGCGTCGCAGGTCAGGCCGTAGCCGAGGACCTCGGCGTAGATGCGGGCGCCCCGGGCCACCGCGTCGTCCCAGGACTCCAGGACGAGGGCCGCGCCGCCCTCCGCGGTCATGATGCCGCCCCGGTCCTCGTCGAACGGGCGGCACAGGTCCGGGGCGATGGCGCCCAGCCGGTGGAACCCGGCGTGGGTGGCCCGGTTCACCGAGTCGGCGCCGCCGACGACCATCACGTCGGCCGCGCCGCCACGGATCAGGTCGAAGCCGTACCCGATGGCGTAGTTGCTCGCCGAGCAGGCGGTGCCGAAGGTCTGGGCCTCGCCGCGCAGCCCGAGCTCGCTGTTGACGGCCGAGGCGACGCGGTCCGCCGGGGCACGGGAGACGAGATCGCCGTCGATCCCCTCGATGCCGTGCTCCAGCCACTGCTCGGAGAGTTCCTGGAAGGCCCGGGACTCGCCGTTGGTGGTGCCCATGGCGCTGCCCGCGCGGGCGTCCGACAGGTCGTCGCCGTCCCAGCCCGCGTCACCCACCGCGAGCCGGGCCGCCGCGGCGGCGAACTGGCCGCTGCGGCCCCACCGGGCCGGGTCCAGCCGCTCCAGGTGCTCCTCGGGGCGGAAGTCGTGGACCTCACCGGCCTGGGCGTGCTGGAAACCGGAGCTGTCGAACGAACTGATCGGCGAGATGCCGCTGCGGCCCTCCCGGACGGCCTCGGTGAACGCCCCGGCGCCGATGCCGAGGCTGCTCACCGCGCCGAGCCCGGTGACCGCGACGCGTCGCGACCGGCGTCCGGACTCAGACATGGGCGGGCGCGGTGGCGTGCTGGGCGATGAGCGAGTAGGCGGTGCCCAGGTCGTCCAGGTCCACCAGGTCGTCCTGGGGGATCTCGATGCCCAGGTTCTTCTCGAAGCGCGAGTACATCTCGATGATCAGCAGCGAGTCCGCCTCGAAGTCCTCGCTGAAGCTGTGGTGGTCGCCGACCTCGTCGGTGTCGACCTCCAGCACGTCCGCCACGATCTCCCGGACCCGGGCGCGCAGTTCGGGGGAGAGTTCCTTGTTCGCGTTGACCGACATGGTCGTTTCCCTTCAGCGAGGGCAGCCCGTGGGCGCTGCCGTCCGTCGTACGGCTTCATGGATGGGATGTGGGACACCGGCGCCTCCGCCTTCCAGAGGCGGGTGGGGCCACGCGTACGGCGGGACACGCGGCGACCGCGTGCGGACGTACGGGTGGAAGGGCGCCGGGAACGCGGGCCGCCCGGAAGGCGGTTCCCGAAAGCGGTGCGCGGGCTTGAGTGACGCGGTACCGCGGCCTCTCAGTACCGCGGTACTGAGGGGCTGTGGTACTTCGGTGCTTTAAATGGTTGAACTGGTTGAGCCGCTCGCGATGCTTTCGGAGCACCTGTTCCGGTGCCGCTGGAAAACCATGCTGCCATAGCGCCGACGCCGTCGAAAAGGCTCGCCGATCGAATTCCGGACGTCTTTCATGCGGGTTTGACGCGCATTCGATTTCCGCTGGAAAGAATCCGGTGTATTGCGGGGCGGTATCCGTCCGCACGCCCGAAGCAGAGGGGGCCCTGTCATGAGAACCACCGCACCGGTGGGCATTGCCTCGGCGGCCGTGTGGCTGCCGGTGACGAGGGACAGCGCGACGAGTGCCGTGGCCGAGCGGCGGGTCGAGGAGAGCGTCGCCCGGGACCTGGGGGAGCCCCGGCTACCGGTCGCCGAGGACGTCTCGGCGCCCGAGATGGCCGTGCTCGCCGCCCGGGAGGCGCTGCGCGGCGGCGGGGTCGACCCGGCCGACGTGACCGTGCTGATGCACGCCTGGATGCACTACCAGGGCCACGACCTGTGGTCCCCGGCCCACTACATCGCCCACCAGCTCGGCGCCGAACGCACCGTCCCGGTGGGCATCCAGCAGATCTGCAACGGCGGCGCCGCCGCCCTGGAGCTGGCCGTCGCCCGGCTCTCCCTCGCCAAGGGCTCCCGGCACGCCCTGGTCACCACCGCCGACCGGTTCACCGACCCCAACTTCGACCGCTGGCGCAGCGACTACGGCGCCGCCTACGGGGACGCGGCCACCGCGGTCCTGCTCCGCCAGCCCGCCCGCGCGGGCGACCCGCTGCTGCTGCGCGCCCTGCACACCGCCGCCGCACCGCACCTGGAGGCGATGCACCGGGGCGCCGACCCCTTCGCGCGGGTGCCCCGGGAGAACTCGCCGGTCGTCGACATGCGCCGGACCAAACGGGCCTATCTGCGGCAACACGGGGTCGCGCCCTTCAAGAAGGTCAACCGGGAGATGATCGACTGCGTGGTCCACGGGGCGCTGTGGGACGCCGGGATCGCTCCCGACGACCCCCGCATCCGGTTCGTGCTGCTGCCCCGGCTCGGACGCAAGACGCTCGACAACGCGTGGATCCCCACCCTGCGGGAACTCGTTCCCGCGCCCTCGGTCGACTGGGGCTGGGACACCGGGCACCTGGGGACGGGGGACATGCTCGCGGGGCTCCACGAGGTGGTGCGGCGAGGCGCGCTCGCACCTGGGGAGGTGGGGCTGCTGCTCAACGCGGGGGCGGGGTTCACCTGGTCCTGCGCGGTGGTCGAGTCACCGGCGGACGGCTGACCACCGGCCTCCGCCCACCACGGCCGTACGGTGCGGACCGCCCGTACGGTGCGGATGGCCCGTACGGTGCGGATGGCCCGTACGGTGCGGATGGCCCGTACGGTGCGGATGGCCCGTACGGCGCGGATGGCCCGTACGGCGCGGGCGGCGCTTGGGCGGGCCCGTACCGCGTGGGTGGCCCGTACGGTGCGCGTGTGGACCCGGACGGCCCGGGTCGTACCGGCAACCCTCTGTTGTCGGTACGACCCGGGCCGTCGTGCGTGCGTGCGTCCGGGGGCTTCGGTCGTCGGTTCCGCGCGGGTGCGCTGTGGTTGCCCGCGCAGTTCCTCGCGCCCCTTTGGTGCGCTTGGGTTCGGGTGTGTTGTCCGGTGCGGGTGCGCTGTGGTTGTTCGCGCAGTTCCCCGCGCCCCTTTGGGGCGCTCCGGCAGTCGGTCCGGTGCGGGTGCGTTGTGGTTGCCCGCGCGCCTTTGGTGCGCTTCGGCTTGGGTGGCTCGTCCGGTTGCGGTAGTGCTGCGGGTGGGGCGGGGTCAGCCGGGGAGGACGCGCCAGGATCCGGCGGGCTGGTAGGGGCCGGTTCCCCGCCAGCCGGGGGTGGCGGGGGGTTCCTCGGTGGGGGGCGGGGTGGTGCCCCGGGACAGGACGACCACGGCGAGCGCGGCCAGTTCGTCGGGGGTGGGCGCGCCACGCACCACGCTCAGTTGGGGCGGGGCCCCGGGCGGGGGCGTGGGGTCGGGGGTCGGGCGCATGACGGCTCCTCGGGGTGGGTTCTCCCGTGAACGGGACGGGTGCGGGGCGGGGGCGGGGCGGGGGCGGGGCCCTCCGGTAGTCGGTCCGGTGCGGGTGCGCTGTGGTTGTTCGCGCAGTTCCCCGCGCCCCTTTGGTGCGCTTGGGTTCGGGTGCGTTGTCCGGTGCGGGTGCGTCGTGGTTGCCCGCGCAGTTCCCCGCGCCCCTTCGGTGGGCTTGGGTTCGGGTGCGTTGTCCGGTGCGGGTGCGTTGTGGTTGTTCGCGCAGTTCCCCGCGCCTCTGACGGGGCGCCTTGGTCGGGTGCGTTGACCCGTGCGGGTGCGTGGGGCCCGTTCGCGCGGTTCCCCGCGCGCCTGGCGGGGCCCGCACTCGCCCCCGTGCCTTGACGGGGCCGGTACCGGTTCCTTGCGGGAGGACCCCGTTCGGGAGTGCCCCGCAGGGGCGCGGGGAACTGCGCGAGCGACCACAGCGGACCCGCGCGGGACCGGCTTGGCGGGGCCCGTACCGGTTCCTTGCGGGAGGGCCCCGTTCGGCGGGTGCCGTTCGGGGGTGCCCCGCAGGGGCGCGGGGAACTGCGCGATCAGCCACGACGCACCCGCGCGGGACCAGCCCGCAAGGGCCCGTAGCGCGCTCCTTGCGGGAGGGCCCCGTTCGGCGGGTGCCGTTCGGGGGTGCCCCGTAGGGGGCGCGGGGAACTGCGCGATCAGCCACGGCGGACCCGCGTGGGACCGGTGGCCGGAGGGACCCGATGGGGCCCGAAGGGTCACATCGGGGGGTTGCCGTGTTTGCGGGGGACCTGCTGTTCCTGCTTGGAACGCAGCACCCGCAGCGCCTCCACCAGCACCGACCGCGTGGTGCGCGGGTCGATCACGTCGTCGACCAGACCCCGTTCCGCCGCGTAGTACGGGTGCATCAACGCCTCCCGGTACTCCTCCGTCAACGCGCTCCGGGTGCCCTCCGGATCGTCGGACGCGGCCACGGCCCGCCGGTGGATGACGTTGACCGCCCCCTCCGCCCCCATCACCGCGATCTCGTTGGTGGGCCAGGCGTACGAGAGGTCGCAGCCGATGGAACGGGAGTCCATGACGATGTACGCGCCGCCGTACGCCTTGCGCAGGATGACCTGGACCCGGGGCACCGTCGCGTTGCAGTACGCGTACAGCAGCTTCGCGCCGTGCCGGATGATCCCGCCGTGCTCCTGGGCGGTGCCGGGCAGGAACCCGGGCACGTCCACCAGCGTCACCAGGGGGATGTTGAACGCGTCGCAGGTCTGGATGAACCCGGCGCCCTTCTGCGAGGTCTCGATGTCCAGGACCCCGGCCAGGTGCCGCGGCTGGTTGGCCAGCAGCCCGACGGTCCGCCCGTCGATCCGCGCCAGCACGCACAGCAGGTTCGGCGCCCAGCGCTCGTGGACCTCCAGGAACTCCCCGTCGTCGACCAGCCGCGCGATCACCTCGCGCATGTCGTACGGCTGGTTGGGGTCGGCCGGAACCAGCCGCAGCAGCTCCTCGTCCGGCTCGTCGCCGTCCGGCGGCGCGGGCACGGCCGGGGGCAGCTCCCGGTTGTGGGAGGGCAGCAGGGACAGCAGGTAGCGGACGTCCTCCAGGCAGGACCGCTCGTCGTCGTAGACGAAGGCGGCGGCGCCCGACACGGAGGCGTGCAGATCGGCCCCGCCGAGCTGCTCCTGGCTCACCTTCTCGCCGGTGACGGCCTCCACCACGTCCGGTCCCGTGATGAACATCTGGGAGATCCCGCGCACCATGAACACGAAGTCGGTCAGCGCGGGGGAGTACGTCGCGCCGCCCGCGCACGGGCCCAGCATCACGCTGATCTGCGGGATCACCCCGGAGGCCCGGACGTTGCGACGGAAGATGCCGCCGTAGCCGGCGAGGGCGGACACCCCCTCCTGGATGCGGGCGCCCGCCCCGTCGTTGAGGCTCACCAGCGGGGCGCCCGCCGCCTCCGCCAGGTCCATGATCTTGTGGATCTTCTCGGCGTGGGACTCGCCCAGCGAGCCGCCGAAGATCCGGAAGTCGTGCGCGTAGGCGAAGACGGTCCGGCCGTCTACCCGGCCCCAGCCGGTCACCACCCCGTCGGTGTGGGGGCGCCGGCGCTCCAGCCCGAACCCGCTGGCCCGGTGCCGCCGCAACGCCTCGACCTCGGTGAACGTGCCCTCGTCGAAGAGCAGCTCCAGGCGTTCGCGCACGGTCAGCTTCCCGCGCGCGTGCTGGGCCCGGGTGGCGTCCGCTCCGGGCCCGCCGCGCACGGTCCGCCGCAGCCGCAGCAGCTCCTCGGCGCGGTCCCCGGCGTCCGGGGGCGACGGCGGCGCCGGGGCGGTGACGGGGCGGTCGTCCAGAGCAGTCATCGAAACGCACTCCCTTGGGGTGAACGGCGGAAGGACGGGTGGGGCGACGGTCGGGGAGACGGAAGGAAGGGCCTTCCGGGTACCGGTGTCCTTCCAGAATCCGGTGCCGCCGTGAAAGTTGACTAAAAGCCTTTCCGGGAGCGCCGTCGCGCGTTCTTCGGGGAAATGCCTTGACGCGGATTCCATGGCGCTTCTATGCGGGCTCGAAATCATGGCGGCACAGGCCCGCTCACCGCTCCTCGCTCCACGGGGAATCGTCAGAAACCCCTAGCGCCATTTCGAGGAAACCCGCCGCAGGCGGCACCGGACAAGGAGTCCCCGCGTATGACAGCGCCGACTGAGACAGTGCCGACCGAAACGGCCCCGCCGCATCCGCCACCCGCCCTCGCCTTCGCCCGCACCATCGACCGGGGGCTCGTCCACCGGGCGGCCGTCTCCGAGGTCCTGGTCACGGATCTGGTGCGGACCGGGCCCGAGGAGTTCCTCGCCGGGGCCCAGCTCCCCCTCGGCCACGCCTACTTCAGCGACCACGCGCGCACCCCGGTGACCTACGACTTCCTGCTGCTGCTGGAGGCCGCGCGCCAGGCCGGTACCGCGGCCTCGCACCACCAGCTGGGGATCGTCCGGGACACCGTGTTCCTCGTCAACAACTGGTCCGTCCGGATCGAGGACCTCCCGGCGCTCGCCCCCGGCGAGCGGCCCGCCGAACTCGCCCTGGCGGGCGTCGTCACCCCGGTCCACGCGGCCGGTGGACGGCTGAAGGCGGTGGGCTCCTCGGTCGAACTCGCCCTCGGCGGGCGGGTGGTGGCCCGGACGCGGATCGACGTGGGCGTGGCGGCCGGTGCCGACTACGCCAAACTGCGCTACTTCCAGCGCCGGTCCGCCCCGCCGCTCACCTCCGAACTGACGGGCTCCGGGCGCGGCGTCCCGGCGGACCCGGCCTCGGTGGGCCGACGCGACCCGGCCAACGTGGTGGTGGGCGAGCCGGACCGGCTGGCCGACGGATCGGTCCGCGCGCGGGTGGAGCCGCTCTTCGGTAACCGGAGCCTGTTCGACCACACCTACGACCACATCCCCGCCATGGTGCTGACCGAGGCGGCCCGTCAGCTCGCCCATCTCGCGGGCGTGCCCACCGACCGCGCCGTGGTCGGCTGTGACGCGGTCTTCACCCGGTTCACCGAACTGGACCTGCCGCTGGTGGCCACCGCCCGGCGCGTCGCGGGCCCGACCGGCGGCGGTGACGGCACCGGCGACGGCTCCGGGAACGGCTCCGGGGGTGCCTTCGGGGACGCCTTCGAGGTCGTCTTCGAGCAGGACGGCGTGGAAGCCGGACGGATCGCGCTGGACTTCGCCCCGGCGCCCGGCCCGCTCGGCGGGACGGCGTGAGCGCCCCGGCGCGGCGGCCACCCGTCCGCGCGGTGTGGTCGGACTTCGGCGGGGTGCTGACCCCGCCGATCCCCCAGGACCTGGCGACCTTCTGCGCCCGCACCGGCATCCCGGCCGACGCCTTCCGCACCGCCATGGCGGCGGTCGCCGAGCCGTTCGGCGGCGATCTGATGGCCCCGCTCGACACCCCGCTGCTCAGCGAGGACGAATGGGCGGGCCGGATGAACGCCCGGCTGCGCGAACTGGGCGTGGAGGCCGACCTCACCGGCTTCGGCGAGCGCTGGTTCGAGGGCCGGGAGACCAACCACACCTGGCTGGCGCATCTGCGGAAGCTGCGCGCGGACGGCGTCTTCGTGGGGATGCTGTCGAACATGCCGCCCGCCTGGGACCGCCACTGGCGGCGCATGGTCCCGCCGGAGGGGCTCTTCGACGCGCTCGCCCTGTCCTTCGAGATCGGGGTCCGCAAGCCGCAGCGCGCCATGTTCGAGGCCGCCGCCGCTCTGGCGGGCGTCACGGCGGCGGAGTGCGTCCTGGTCGACGACATCGAGGCCAACTGCGTCGCGGCCGAGGCCGCGGGGTGGCGGGCCGTCCACTTCACCGACACCGACGGGGCGGTGGCCGACCTGGCCCGCTTCCTGCCCGCACCGGCCGGGACCGCGTCCCCGTCAGGGTCCCCGTCCGCCCCCGTGACCGTGTCCGCCCCTGTGACCGCGTCCGTGTCCCCGTCCGATTGAAGGAGAACTCATGTCACGCACTGTCCTGGTCACCGGTGGCAACCGGGGGATCGGCCTGACCATCGCGCGTGCCTTCGCCGACAACGGGGACAAGGTCGCCGTCACCCACCGCGGTGGTGAGGCCCCCGACGGACTGTTCGGCGTGCGCTGCGACGTCCGGGACCCCGAGGGCGCCCGGCGGGCGGTGGCGGAGGTCGAGGCCCAGTTCGGTCCGGTCGGCGTCCTCATCGCCAACGCCGGGATCACCCGGGACGGACTCGCGCCCACCCTCAAGGAGGAGGACTTCGAGGACGTCATCCAGACGAACCTCATCGGCTCCTTCCGGATGGCCCGGCTGGTGTCCCGGTCCATGATCAGCGCCAAGTGGGGACGCATCGTCTTCATCTCGTCGATCATGGGGTTCCTGGGGTCCCCCGGTCAGTCCAACTACGCCGCGTCCAAGTCCGGGATGCTCGGTCTGACCCGCTCGCTGGCCTGGGAACTGGGCTCGCGGAACGTCACCGTCAACATGGTCACCCCGGGGCTGATCGAGACCGAGATGATCGAGGCGGTCAGCGACAAGCGGCGCGCCCAGCTGCTCGCCCAGACCCCGTTGCGCCGGACCGGCACCCCCCAGGAGGTCGCCGAGGTCGTCCGGTTCCTCGCGGGCGACGGCGCCGCCTACGTCACCGGGGCGGCGGTCCCGGTCGGCGGCGGCATCGGCATGGGCCAGTAGCCCCGCGGCCCCGCCCACCACGGCGCCGCACGTGCCCCGGCGCCGTGCCCCCTCACCCCGTCCCCACCCCTCACCCCGTCCCCACCCCTCACCCCGTCCCCACCCCTCACCCTCACCCACCCTCACCCCGCTCCACCCGTCCCCTTTCATCCGTCACGCACGACGACCGGCCGCGGGACCCCTCGCGGCCGGGAAACGACCCACCCACACGGAAGGAACACCGTCATGACCGACGACGAAGTCCTGCAGGTCGCCCTGGACATGGGCCGCATCTTCAACGAAGGCAACCTCGACCTCGCCTACAAGCTGGTCTCCGAGGACTTCGTCGACTACGAGGCCCCCGAGGGCGCGCCGACCGGGCCGGAGGCGTACGCCAACACCGCCCGCTGGATGCGCACTGTGTGGGCGGACGCCAAGTGGGAGGTCGTCGACGGCTTCGCCAAGGGCGACAAGGCCGTGCTGCGGCTGATCTTCACCGGCCGCCACGTCGAGGACTTCATGGGCGTGCCCGCCACCGGCAAGGAGGTGCGGGTCCAGCACCTGCACGTGTACCGGATCGCCGACGGCAAGGCCGTGGAGCACTGGGCCGTCCGTGACGACCTGGAACTCTTCCGCCAGCTCGGCGCCTGGGACAAGCCGCTGAAGGGCGCGCCGAAGCCGGTGCCCTCGGTCTGATCCCCCCGTCCCGCCCCCCTGGGCCCGGCTCCGTCCTCCCCCGGAGCCGGGCCCACGGCTGTCCGCGCCCCGCCCACGTTGTCCGCCCCCGGCTACGGCTGTCCGGGCGCCCCGGCCCGCGCGGGGGCGTCGGCGTCTCCGCCCACGGCCGTCCGCCCCGGTCCGTCCGGGGCGTCGTCGCCGTCGCTTCACGGGGAGCCCGAAACGCCTTGGAGGCGCATCCGCGTACACGGATGCGCCTCCAAGGCGTTTCGGGCTCCGGGCTCCGGGTCTGGGTGGGGCGTTCCGGGGTGTCAGGGCGCTCGGGGGCCCCGCACGCGGGGGACGGGTCAGGAGCGGTCCGGGCCCAGGCCCTTCAAGAGGGTGTCGACCACCGCCGCGGCGAGGGTGTCCGGGTCGGCGGACCCCTCCGCCTGGACCTGGATGGCCTGCTCGATCAGCGCGTGGTAGACCCGCCGCGCCCAGTCGAGGTCGGTGTCGGGCCGCAGCAGACCGGCCTGCCGCGCCCGGTCGAGCAGCACGTGCCCCTTGGCGAAGATCCGGTCGTGGGCGGCGACGGCCTCCGGCGCGCGCAGCTGCGGCTGGCCGACGGTGTAGCGCCAGCCGCTCTTCACCTGGATCACGTTGGCGGTGATCTGGTGCAGCGCCACCAGGGGCGGCGCGGTCTCCGGCCGGCCCACGTCGATGGCCTCCTCGACCTGCCGGAAGGCGTGCACCGCCATGGCGTCGATGAGGGCCTCGCGGGAGGTGAACCTGCGGTGCAGCGTGGTGCGGGCGACGCCCGCCGCGGCGGCGATGTGGGCCAGGCTCACGGTGGGGTCCTTGCCCAGCTCCCGTTCCGCCACTTCCAGGATCGTGCGCACGGTGCGCTCCGCGTCCGCGCGCAGGGGCCGTTCTCTCGTCGTCGATTCCGCCATGGGGTGACCGCCTCTCGGGTGTCCGGCCCGGTGGCCGGTTCGGGGTCCGGTTCGGGGTCCGGCTCTCGGGTCCCGGCTCTCGGGGTCCGCCGGGTGTCTGCTGGGGGCTCTACCCAGTTTAAGTGACACTAAAGTAGCAAGACAACGCCTAGATGCGTCACTAGTGTTGCAGTTCCAGTTTTCTCTGATACGTTGATGTTGCAGTTCGAGAGGGAACTGCAACTACGTAGGAGTGGATGGTCATGGCGCAGGCTCAGCAGGACTGGATCGAGGCGTACGAGTTCGTCCGGGGCGTCCAGGCGGCGGGTCCGGCGGAACTACAGCAGGTCGGCGTACTCAAGGTCGGGCCGGAGTCCGCCCGCCGCGTCCTGGTCCTGCTGGGCGGCCGGGAGGGGGGCGCGGGGGTCTTCCGGCACACCGCGCGGACCCTCGCCGCCGCCGCGGACGGCCTCCAGGTGTGGGCGGTCGACCGCCGGGAGCAGAACCTCGCGGACCTCTCCGGTTTCGCGAACGCCCCCGAGCAGGCCACCGAGTACTACCTGGGCGGCCACTACCAGGTGCAGGACCCGGCCGAGTCGGGCTACGCCGCCCAGTGGGGCCTGGAGGTCCTGCTGGAGGACGTGCGCCGGGTCGTCCTCGCCGCCTCGGACGGCGGACGCCGGGAGGTGGTCCTCGGCGGGGTCTCCGTCGGCGGCAGCGAGGCCCTGCTCTACGCGGCCTGGGACTTCGACGGCACCCCCGGCTACCGGGACCTCGCCGGACTGGCGGTCGTCGACGGCGGTGTGCTCAACGCCTACTCCGGCGCGGGGATGGAGTTCGAGCTCCCGCTGGAGGCCGCCAAGGGCTGGCTCGGCGCGATCGAGTCGGGCGCCGTCTTCGAGGACTTCACCAGCACCACCACCGGGCTGGGCGACCGCCCCGAGTCGGCCGCCCTCTGGTTCCAGCTCGCCGCCCAGCACGCCCTCGCCGACCCCGACGGCCCCGCCGTCCTCGGCGACCGGGTCCCCGAGATGTTCCGCACCGAGGGCAAGCTCACCAACCTCGGCCTCTTCGGACGGCTCGTGGACGCCGCCCACGCCCACCCCTCGTACTCCGTCCAGGCGGGCCACCCGAACGAGGACGGCACCTGGAACGACGCGGGCCCCACCCGGCTGCGCACCGTCGCCGAAGCCTTCGCGGGCCCCCGCCCCGGCGCCTGGACCTGGTACACGCTCAACCGCGTGATGCTCGACCTGGTCGCGGCCATCGACTTCCGCGAGACCGAACTGACCCGGCTGCTCGGACTGCGGGTGTCCCACCCGGACACCATCGACGTTCCGCTGTACGTCTTCCAGTCCGGGCTGACGCGCGGCACCACCGGCCAGGCGGCTGCCTCCGTCACCGCGGCCAGCCGCATCCCCGAGCTGTCCCTGCACGGCGACCCCGCGCTCACCCACCAGGACGTCGTCTACGCCCAGTGGGACGACAACCGGTTCCTGCGGACGCTCTCGCAGTTCCTCGACGGTCTGCCGCGCCGCGACAGCTGAGCGTCAGCGCCGCCCCGACCCGGGGCGGCGGGGGTGCCCCCCGTCCTCCCGCCGCCCCGCTCCTCCGCCCTCCCCCCACGCACACGCGCGTACGCGCGGGCGCGACCCGGACGGCCCGCTCGGCCGCCCCACCGGCCGCCCGTCCGGGACACCGCTCCCCGCGCGACCGCCCCGTCCCCGGCTCACCCGCTCATCCCGCTCACCACGCCGCGGACTGCCTCCCACCCCGCTCGCCCCGTCGCGGACGGCGGCTCCCCCCACCCGGCGCCCGTCCAGGCGCCCGCCCCGTCCCCGTCCCGTTCCGCTCACGCCGACCACCCTGACTGACCAAGGAGAGCTTCGATGGCTGCCGCCACCCCGGAGGCGCCGCCCCGCGCGGGCCTCACCATCTTCGCCCTGTGCCTCGCCGTCTTCATCGTCCCCTACGGGCTCAGCAGCGCGCCGGTCGCGCTGCCCGCGATGGGCGAGGACCTCGACGCCGGTGTCGTCCCGCTCCAGTGGGTCGTCAACGCCTACAACGTCACCGCCGCCAGCTTCATGATGGCCGCCGGGTCGATCGCCGACCGCATCGGCCGCAAGCGGGTCTTCTCCTTCGGTGTCGTGCTGTACGCCGTCTCCGCCCTGATCGGCGCGCTCGCCACCGACATCGTGGTCGTCGACGTCGCCCGGGGTGTCGCCGGTGTGGCCGCCGCGGCGATGATGACCGCCGGGGTCTCGGTCATGGCCAACATGTTCCAGGGCGCCGCCCGCACCAAGGCGTTCGCCTACGTCGGCGTCACCATCGGAGCCGGGCTCGCCATCGGCCCGACCAGCTCCGGACTGCTCGTCTCCTCCTTCGGCTGGCAGTCCATCTTCTGGGTCCAGTTCGTCATCGCGGCGGTGTCCCTGCTCGGCCTGCGCCTCGTGACGGAGTCCAAGGACCCCGACGCCAGCGCGGTCGACTGGCCCGGCACCGTCACCTTCACGCTCGCCCTGTTCTTCTTCACGCTCGGTGTCATCGAGGGTCCGGCCTGGGGCTGGGACAGCCTCGGCGTCATCGGACTGTTCGTCGCCTGCGCCGCCCTGCTGGTCGCCTTCGTCATCGTCGAACGCCGCCAGAAGCGCCCGATGTTCGACCTCAGCCTGTTCGCCGAGCCGCGCTTCATGGCGGTCAACCTGCTGGCCACCGCCGTCTCCTTCGGCTTCGTCGGCCTGATGGTGCTGCTGCCCTCCTACCTGGTGGGCGCCAACGGCCTCACCGACAGCGGCGCCGGTCTCACCATGCTGCTGCTCACCGCCCCGGTGCTGACCTTCCCGATGATCGCCGGCCGCATGGTGCAGTCCGGCATCCCGATGCGTCCGATCCTCAGCGGCGGTCTCGTCCTGGTCGCCGCCGGTCTGGCCTGGCTCACCGTCGTCAACCCCGGCATCGGCACCCTCGAACTCGCCGGACCGCTGATCCTGGTCGGCATCGGCATCGGCCTCATCTACGGTCTGATGGACGGCGCCGCCGTGAGCACCGTCCCGCCCACCAAGGTCGGCATGGCCAGCGGCATGTTCAACACGATCCGCCTGGCCACCGAGGCCGTCGCGGTGGCCGGCATGGTCGCCGCCCTGGTCTCCCTCGTCCAGAACCGCATCGCCCCGGACCTCGGCGACTACACCGAGGGCACCGACCTCGACGCCCGGGGCGTCACCGACAGCGTCACCAGCGGCAACCTCGACCATGTGACGGACGAGGTGCCCGCCGCGACCCGTGACTCCTTCACCGACTTCCTCGGCCAGGGCTACACCTTCGGCTTCCAGGCGGTCCTGTGGGCAACCGTCGCGATCTGCCTGGTCAGCGCGGTCGTCATGCACATCATCCTCAAGGACCGCCCGCAGCCCCTCCCGGAGACCAGCCCCGAGGAGCTGGCCGGGAAGGACGACGCGGACGCCCCGCGCCCCCGCGTGGACGCGACGCTCTGAGCCACCACCGGGCCGACGGGTCTCCCGGACACCGAACGGGAGGCCCGTCGAACACCCCAGGGCCGCAGAGCCCGGACAGCGCACCCACGGCCCGGCGGGCGACCGATGAGACCGGTCGCCCGCCGGGCCGTCCCCCTCCCAGGAGGCAGCCATGCCCCGCACACTGCGGCGTCCCCTTCCGACCCCGACCCCCGCCCCGGCCCCGGCCCAGACCACGGCCCCGGCTCCGGTCCCGGCCCAGACCACGGCCCTGACCTCGACCACGGCCTCCGCCCGCCTCACCGCCCGCCTCACCGCCCGGCCCGGCGCCCGGCCCACCGCTCCCGCCCCCAGCGCCGTCATCGGCACCCTCCTGGACAGCCCCTTCCCGGCCACCGCGCTCGCCCTGAGCCGCCCGCCGACCGACCCCCTCGCCCCTCTCGACCCCGTTTCCACGGGGTCCCCGACCCCCCTGGCGCCCCCGGCCTCCGCACCGCTCCACCCGGAGGAGCAGCGACTGCTGGGAACCCTCCCGCCCGCCCGGCACCCCGACTTCACCGCGGGCCGGATCGCCGCGGCCCGTGCCCTGCGCGCGCTCGGCGTCGAGGGACCCGTGCTGCGCGACGGACGCCGCCCCGTCTTCCCCGCCGGGTCCCACGGCTCCATCAGCCACTGCGTGGGCCACATCGGGGCCTGCCTCGCCAGCGTCCACCCCCGGGTGGTCGCCCTCGGTACCGACCTGGAACGCACCGACCGGCTCAGCTGGGACGCCGCCCGGCTGGTCTGCACCCCGAGGGAACGGGACTGGGCGGCGCGGGCCCGTCGCCCCGAGAGCCGCCTGGCCGTGGTGTTCTCGGCCAAGGAAGCGATCTACAAGGCCCTGTCGGCGCTGGGCGCCCCCGCACCCGTCTTCCACGACATCGAACTGTCCGTGGTCCGGGGCCGTCTCGTGGCCCGACCCGCCAGGGGACTGCTGCCCGCCCGCCGAAGACTTCTCGGCTGGGTCCGGCTGCTCCCCGGCAACCACGTCATGACCTCGGTGGCGGTGCTCGTCGGCGGGGGCGGACCGGAGTCGGTCGTCCCGTTCTCGGTCGCACATTCGATGTGGTCCGAATCAACCTTCGATTCAGTTCCCTGTCGTCCCCCCGGGCCTCCGTGCGAGGCTGGCGTTCCGCTGGTGCCGAAATAATTCGGCCAATCCACGGGGGGATTGATGCTCCAGTTCAGAGTTCTCGGCCCGTTGGAAATCCGACTGGGCGAGGAGAGGATGTCGGTCCCCCGGGGGCCGAAAGTACGCCAGCTCCTCTCGCTCATGATCCTTCAACCCGGCGCGGTCGTCCCGCACGGACTACTGGTCGACGAACTATGGGGAAAGAACCCGCCGAAGACGGCGTTGTCCACGGTGCGCACCCACGTCTACCACCTCAGGAAGATGCTCGACGAGGCGATGGGCGGCGACGCCCCGGCCAATCTGATCGACACCTGGTCCGCCGCCTACATGCTCCGCGCGTGTCCCGAACAGGTCGACGCGGAACTCTTCCTCCAACTGGCCCGGAAGGGGGACTCGCTGCTGCGCGGCGGGCACGTCGACGAGGCGTCCCGGGTGCTCTCCCAGGCGCTTGACCTCTGGGGCGGAGGGGTCCTCGCCGACGTCGGCTGCGGTCCCGTCCTCACCCAGCACGTCCAGCACCTCCAGGAGATGTACATGCGGGTGCTCCAGCAGCGGATCGAGACGGACATGCGGCTCGGCAGGCACGGCGGGCTCGCGGCCGAACTGCGCAGCCTCGTCGCCCGCCACCCGCTCAACGAGTGGCTGCACGGCCAGCTCATCACCGCCCTCTACCGCAGCGGCCGTCGCGGAGAGGCGTTGAACGCCTATCAGGAACTCCGGGGAATTCTCCAGGAAGAACTCGGACTCGATCCGTCGGTTTCCCTGCAGAAGATGCAACAGGTGATTCTCTCCGGTCGCGACGAGGCCGTGCTGAACCATCCGTCGCACGGGCCGTGGGGAATGGGATTCGAGAGTCTCCCCGACGCCTGTTGAAAGAGCCGGGGCCGTGGGCCCGGCGCCATCACACCAGAGGAGTTCGCGTGCGGAAGGTGCTCATCGCCAATCGGGGCGAGATCGCGGTTCGAGTGGCCCGGGCGTGCCGGGACGCGGGGATCGGGAGTGTGGCGGTCTATGCGGAGCCGGACCGGGACGCGGTGCATGTGCGGGTCGCGGACGAGGCGTTCGCGCTGGGTGGGGACACCCCGGCGGCGAGTTACCTCGACATCGCGAAGGTGCTGAAGGCGGCTGGGGATTCCGGTGCCGACGCGGTGCATCCGGGGTACGGGTTCCTCTCCGAGAACGCGGAGTTCGCGCAGGCGGTGATCGACGCGGGGCTGACGTGGATCGGTCCGCCGCCGCAGGCGATCCGGGATCTGGGCGACAAGGTCGCGGCCCGGCACATCGCCCAGCGCGCGGGTGCCCCCCTGGTCGCGGGCACCCCCGACCCGGTGTCGGGTGCGGACGAGGTGGTGGAGTTCGCGCGGGAGAACGGTCTGCCGATCGCGATCAAGGCCGCGTTCGGTGGCGGTGGCCGCGGGCTGAAGGTGGCGCGGACGCTGGAGGAGGTGCCGGAGCTGTACGAGTCGGCGGTGCGGGAGGCGGTGGCGGCGTTCGGGCGCGGCGAGTGCTTCGTCGAGCGCTACCTGGACCGGCCCCGGCACGTGGAGACGCAGTGTCTGGCGGACCGGCACGGCAATGTCGTGGTCGTGTCGACGCGGGACTGCTCGCTGCAGCGCCGTCACCAGAAGCTGGTGGAGGAGGCCCCGGCCCCGTTCCTGTCCGACGCGCAGAACGCGCAGCTGTACTCGGCGTCGAAGGCCATCCTGAAGGAGGCCGGGTACGTCGGCGCGGGGACGGTGGAGTTCCTGGTGGGGGCGGACGGGACGATCTCGTTCCTGGAGGTCAACACCCGTCTGCAGGTGGAGCACCCGGTGACCGAGGAGGTCACGGGCATCGATCTGGTGCGGGAGATGTTCCGCATCGCGGACGGCGAGGAGCTCGGCTACGACGACCCGCTGGTGCGCGGTCACTCCTTCGAGTTCCGTATCAACGGCGAGGACCCGGGCCGCGGGTTCCTGCCCGCGCCGGGAACGGTGACGGTGTTCGCGCCGCCGACCGGTCCGGGCGTGCGGCTGGACGCCGGGGTGGAGTCGGGCAGCGTCATCGGCCCGGCCTGGGACTCGCTGCTGGCCAAGCTGGTCGTCACCGGCGCCACCCGTGAGCAGGCGCTCCAGCGCGCCGCCCGCGCGCTGGACGAGTTCCGGGTGGAGGGCATGGCGACCGCGATCCCGTTCCACCGGAAGGTCGTCACCGACGAGGCGTTCACCTCGTCGCCGTTCCAGGTCCACACCCGGTGGATCGAGACCGGCTTCGTCAACGACATCCCCCCGTTCTCGGCCACCCCGGCCGACACGGACGCGGACGTCGACGAGAGCGGGCGGGAGACGGTGGTCGTCGAGGTCGGCGGGAAGCGCCTGGAAGTCTCCCTGCCCGTCTCGCTCGGCATGTCCCTGGCCCGCACCGGCCTCGCCGCCGGTGCCAGGCCCAAGCGGCGCGCGGTGAAGAAGTCCGGCCCCGCCGCCTCCGGCGACACCCTCGCCTCCCCCATGCAGGGCACCATCGTCAAGGTCGCCGTCGAGGAGGGCCAGGAGGTCAGGGAAGGCGACCTGGTCGTCGTCCTGGAGGCCATGAAGATGGAACAGCCCCTCAACGCCCACCGCTCCGGCACCGTCAAGGGCCTCACCGCCGAAGTCGGCGCCGCCCTCACCTCCGGCGCCGTCATCTGCGAGATCAAGGACTGACCCGACGCCCAGGTCCCGTGCGCACCGCCGTCGCCGGTCCGGGCGATCCGCGCCGGGCGATCCGCTCCGGGGCGACAGCGCTGGGGCGACAGCGCCACCCGTTCCCGTCCGGCGACCGGCTCGTCCCGTCCCTCGCCCTTCCGTAGCCGTCGTCCGCTGGCCTCGGTGCCGTCCCGTCCGGCGGCCCCGTACGGCCCGGCTCCGTTCCGCTCCACCCCGTTCCCTCCGAAGGAGAGTCCCACCATGTCCCACCCTCCGAGCCGCAAGCGGGCGTCCGGCGCCACGGGAGTGCTCGCCCTGGCCGCCGCGCTGACCCTGTCGTTCGCCTCGGTGTGCCAGGCGGGCGAAGCCCCCTCGACGCCCGGCGCGGCTCCCGTCGCCGTGACGAGGGCCGCCGCCGCGTCCACGACCGCCCTGCCGCCCGTGATCAACGGCACCGGGCACGCCATCCACCCCGAGGGCTTCACCTGGGACCCGACCCGTGGGGCCTTCCTCATCGGCTCGCTCCGCTACGGCACCGTCTCCGTGGTGGGCGCCGACGGAGTGCCCCGGACCCTCGTCGACGAACCCAGCATGGTCGCCACCGGCGGCATCAGAGTCGACGCGGCCCGCAACCGCCTCCTGCTGACCTACGGGGACGTCTACGCGGGGCCCAACGCGCTGCTCAGCGTGGGGTCGACGCCCGAGACCCGGGGCCGGTACGTCGGGCTGGCCGTCTTCGACCTGACGACCGGTGAGCTGCTCAAGCGCGTCGACCTCGGGCAGGGGACGGGGCTCCAACTGGCCAACGACCTCGCCCTGGACCCGGCGGGCAACGCCTACGTCACCGACTCCTTCACCGGGAAGATCTTCAAGGTGACCCCGGAGGGGAAGGCGTCGACCTTCCTGTACCACCCGATGCTGGACGCCGGTTACGACGGCGGACTGCCCAACGTCGGCGTGAACGGCATCGTCTACCACCCGGACGGCTATCTGATCACCGTCCGCTACGACACCGGCCAGCTCTTCCGCATCCCGCTGAAGAAGCCCGGCGCCGTCCGCGAGGTCAAGGTGGACCGGCGGATACCCGGCGCCGACGGCATGGCCCTCGCCGCGGACGGCACGCTGTACGCGGCCACGAACACCATCCGCTCCACCGGAGTGGACGCCGTGTTCAAGATGCGCTCCACGAACGGCTGGAAGCGGGCCCGCGTCGTCAGCGAGCAGTCGTCCCCCGAGGCGTCCCCCACCACGGTGGCCCTCACCCCGTCCGGCGACTACGTGCTCAGCAGCAATGTCAACGTCCTCTTCCAGAGCGGCGGCACCCAGACCCGTGACGGCTTCGTCCTGCGACGCTACTGACCACCAGAGGAGGAACGGGACATGGCGCTCGACCAGTCCTTCGCGGGCCGGAGCTATCCGCCCACCCCGCCCTACGAGGTGGGCCGGGAGAAGATCCGCGAGTTCGCCCGCGCGGTGGGCGACCCGCACCCGGCCTACCGGGACCCCGGGGCCGCCCGGGCCCTCGGCCACCCCGATGTGATCGCCCCGCCGACCTTCGTCTTCGCCCTCACCTACGCGGCGGCGGGACAGGCCATCCGGGACCCCGGGCTCGGCCTCGACTTCGACCGGGTCGTCCACGGCGGCCAGCGGTTCGCGCACACCCGGCCGGTGCGCGCGGGGGACCGGCTCTCGGTCACCACCACCATCGAGTCGCTCGGCTCGCTGGGCGGCAACGACGTGGTGGAGATCCGGGGCGACGTCCACGACGAGGACGGCGACCACGTCACGACCGACTGGATCAGGCTGGTGGCCCGTGCCACCGGGGAGGAGTGAGGCACCCGTGTCGACGAAGACCGCGTACGGGGACGTCGAGGTCGGCACCGAGCTGCCGACGCGCGCGTATCCCGTCACCCGCGCCGACCTCGTCCGGTACGCCGGAGCCTCCGGCGACTTCAACCCGATCCACTGGAACGAGCGGTTCGCCAGGGAGGTCGGGCTCCCGGACGTCATCGCGCACGGCATGTTCACCATGGCCGAGGCGGTCCGGGTGGTCACCGACTGGGCGGGCGACCCGGGCGCGGTCGTCGGCTACGAGGTGCGCTTCACCCGGCCGGTGCCCGTGCCCGACGACGGCCGGGGCACCTCGATCGAGGTCGGCGGCAGGGTGGCGGCCCTGCTCGACGACCGCACCGTCAGGGTGGACCTGACGGTCACCCACGAGGGGGCGAAGGTCCTCGGCAGAGCGCGGGCGACCGTCCGGCTGGCCTAGGCCGCGCCTCCGCCGCCGGTCGCCCGCTGTCGGCCGTTCGCCGCCCGCCCCGCCCCGCCGCGCGCCGTCGGCTGTCGGCAGTTCACCGTCTGCGGTCTGGGGTCCGCCGTCCGCCGTCCGCCGTCCGCCGTCCGCCGGGCGCCGGGCGCCGGGCGTCGGCCCCGGGCCACCCGGACGTCCGACGCGGGCGGCGGCGCCAGCGCGGGCGGCGGGGCCCGGACCCCGCCGCCCGTCCACCCACCACCCACAGGAGAGCGATGTACCAGCGCCGGTTGTCCACCCTCGACGTCTCCGCCCTCGGCCTCGGCTGCATGGGCATGAGCGACTTCTACGGCCCGGGCGACGACACCGAGTCGATCGCCACCATCCGGCACGCCCTGGACCGGGGCGTCACCCTGCTCGACACCGCCGACATGTACGGCCCGTTCACCAACGAACGGCTGGTCGGCCGGGCGATCGCGGACCGGCGGGACGAGGTCGTCCTGGCCACCAAGTTCGGGGTCGAGCGGGAGCCGGACGGCACCGACCGGGGCGTCAACGGCCGCCCCGAGTACGTCCGCGCGGCCTGTGACGCCTCCCTGGAGCGGCTCGGCGTCGACCACATCGACCTCTACTACCAGCACCGTGTCGACCCGGGCGTCCCCGTCGAGGAGACCTGGGGCGCGCTGTCGGAGCTGGTGGCGGCGGGCAAGGTGCGGCACCTGGGGATCTCCGAGGCGGCCCCGGCGACGGTCCGCCGGGCGCACGCGGTGCACCCCGTTACGGCGGGCCAGTACGAGTACTCCCTGTTCAGCCGGGACGTCGAGGACGAACTGCTGCCGACGCTGCGGGAACTGGGCATCGGCCTGGTCGCCTACTCGCCGTTCAGCCGGGCCCTGCTCACCGGCACCGTGTCGGGGCCCGCCCAGTTCCCGGCGGGTGACGTCCGACGGCTGGCGCCGCGCTTCCAGGAGGACAGCCTGGCCACCAACCTGGTCCTGGTCGAACGCCTCCGCGAACTCGCCGCCACGGTGGACGCGACGCCCGCCCAGCTCGCGCTCGCCTGGCTGCTGCACCAGGGCCCCGACGTGGTGCCCATCCCGGGCACCCGGCGCCGGTCCCGCCTCGACGAGAACCTGGGCTCCTACGACCTCCCCCTCACCGACGAACTGGTGCGGTCCCTGGAGGAGGCGGTCCCCGCCTCGGCCGTCGTCGGCGGGCGCTACGACGCCCGGCGGATGGCCACGCTGAACCTGTGACCACGGCGGCGGACGGCCGCGCCGACCCGTCACGGCCGCCGCCGCGCGACCCCGAGAACCGACGAGAGAACCAGAGGAAGACCACATGACCATCACTGTCCTGGGCGCCACGGGAGCGACCGGCCGCCTCATCGTCGACCAGCTCATCGGGCTGGGCCACTCGGTGCGCGGCGCCGTCCGGAAGCCGGAGAAGGCGGCCAGGTCACGGGGCGGCGTGGAGTTCGTCCCGTTCGACCTGGCGTCCCCCGGCGACGGGTTCGCCGCCGTGTTCGACGGCACCGGGATCGTCGTCAACGCCGCCGCCACCGGCAGCATGATGCCCCGGCAGGCCGACAAGATCGACCGCCAGGGGGTGATCGCGGCCATCGACGCGGCGGCCCGGGCGGGGGTGAAGCAGTGGGTGCAGGTCTCCATGATGGGCAGCGGCGACTCCGCGCGGGTGCCCGCCTATCTGCGCGCGACCGGCCGGGCCAAGCACGCTGCCGACCTCCACCTCGCGGAGTCGGGGATGACCTGGACGGTCGTCCGCCCGCCGTGGCTCACCGACGGTCCCGCCACCGGCCGCGTCACCGTGGGCGACCAGGTCGCCGAGGGGTCCCTGAGCCGGGCCGACCTCGCGGCGGTCGCGGTCGCCGCGCTGACCGTCCCGGCCGCGCACAACCGGATGTTCGAGGTCACCGGGGGCGGCGGCCCGATCGAGCGGTCCCTGACGGGGCTCGCCTGACCGCGTAGGCCGCCCGCGCCCGCAGGGGGCGCCGGGGCGCCGGGAAGGGGAGGAGCGGGGGTGACCGGTGCGACCGGTCACCCCCGCTCCGGGCCCGCCGGGTCCACCGTGCCCGTGCCGTCCACGGCGTTCGGCACGCGTGACGTCCGTGGGTCACGCGGGAACGCCCGTGGCGGCCGTGACGGGACGGCGGTTCCGTGACGCCCGGCGGGTGCTGCGGGTGCGCTGCGAGCGCGCTGTGGGTTCGGCCGGGCTCAGCCGGGTTCGGCCGGGCCAGCCGGGTCCGGGCAGGCCAAGCCGGGTCCGGCCGGGTAGCAGGGTCCGGCCGGGTCAAGCCCCGTTCGGCCGGGGGCCGTGGCCCCCGCTCACCGCACCCCCGCGTACCGGCTCCGCGGGCGTTCCAGGCCCAGGTGGCCCCGGAGGGTCGTGGACTCGTACGCGGTCCGGAACGCGCCGCGCTGCTGGAGGACCGGGACCAGGCCCCGGGTGATCCCGTTGAGGTCGTGCGGCAGGGTGCCCGGGCGCAGCCGGAAGCCGTCGAGTCCGGCGGCGCGCCAGTCGAGGAGCAGATCGGCGAGTTCGCCGGGGGTGCCGGTGAAGACCTCGGCGTCGGAGCCGAGGGGCGCGCCGTTCAGCTCGTCCAGCCGGGCCTTGCGGTCGGCGGCGGCGCCCGGGGTCTCGTCCAGGAAGACCAGCAGGTCCGCGAAGCGCCGCAGCGGATGGGCCCGGAGGTCCCGGCCGACGCGCTCCACCGCCTCGTCCACCTGGGCGAGCACCGCCTTGGCGTCGGCGCGGTCGTGCGGGGTGACGTAGACGACGTCCGAGGCGCGGGCCGCGAACTCGTACGGGGTGGAGGCGTGGGCGAGGCTCGTCACCAGCGGCTGGCCCTGCGGGGAGCGCGGGGTGATCGACGGGCCCCGGACGCTGAAGTGCTCGCCCTCGAAGTCGATGTAGTGCAGCCGGTCGCGGTCGATGAAGCGGCCGGTGGCGGCGTCGCGGATCTCCGCGTCGTCCTCCCAGCTGTCCCAGAGCCGTCGCGCGACCTCCACCACGTCGGCGGCCTCCGCGAACAGCGGGCGCAGCCGGGCGGCGATCAGCTCCGGGTCGACGGCGTCCTCGTCGGTGACCTGCGGGGTGGTCCGGCGGCCGAAGTGTCCGGCGTCGGCGGCCCGGGAGGCGATCTGCGGACGCCAGCCCGCCCGGCCCTCGCTCGCGAAGTCCAGGGTGGCGATGCCCACGGCGAGGTGGAACGGCTCGGTGTGGGTGACGTTGGTGGTGGGCACCAGCCCGATCCGGCGGGTGACCGGGGCGAGCCAGGACGCCAGCAGCACCGCGTCCAGGCTGCCCCGGACCTGGTCGACGCGGTCGTCGGGACGGTTGAAGGCCGCCGACTGGAGGCCGAGCGCGTCCTCCAGGGTGACGAAGTCCAGCAGGCCGTGTTCGGCCTCGGTGACCAGGTCCGCCCAGTACCGGGCGGTGAACAGCCCGCCGGGGCGGGCGCCCTCGGCCCGCCAGGCCGCCGGGTGCCAGCCGGCGTCGTGGAGGGCGACGGCGAGGTGGAGGGGGGCTGCTGCGGTCACGATTCCTGCCTCTCGGTGCTGCTGCGGTCGGCGCGCGCGGCGCGGTCGGCGCGGTCGGCGTGCGCGGGCGCGCCCAGGCCCAGGTGGTCCCGGAGCGTGGTGCCGGTGTACTCGGTGCGGAGCACGCCCTTCTCCTGGAGCAGCGGCACCACCCGGTCCACGAAGTCGTCCAGGCCGTCGGGGGTGAGGTGGGGGACGAGGATGAAGCCGTCGGCGCCCTCGCTCTGGACGAAGTGGTCGATGGCGTCCGCGACGCTCTGCGGCCCGCCGACGAAGGTCTGCCGTCCGCCGACCTCGATGATCAGCTCACGGATGCTGAGGTTCCGCTCCTCCGCCAGCTTCCGCCAGCGGCGGGTGGTCTCGGCGCGGCCCTTGCGGAACACCGAGTGGCCCTTGAGGAAGTGCGACTCCGGTTCGGGCTCGACATCGGGCAGCGGACCGTCCGGGTCGTAGTCGGACAGGTCGCGGCCCCACACCGCCTCCAGATGGGCGATCGCCGTCTGCGGGCTCACCAGGTCGCGGGTGATCTCCTCGGCGTAGGCGGCGGCCTCGGCGTCGGTGTCCGCGACGACCACGTTGGCGGTGGGCAGGATCTTCAGGTCGTCGTGCGAGCGCCCGTAGCGGGCCAGCCGTCCCTTGACGTCCCGGTAGAAGGCGCGGGCCTCGTCCAGCTGGTTGTACTTGCTGAAGATGACGTCGGCGTCGGAGGCGGCGAACTCCCGTCCGGCGTCGGACTCCCCGGACTGGATGATCACCGGGTGGCCCTGCGGTCCGCGCGGGGTGGTGAACCGCCCCTCGATGTCGAAGTGCTGCCCGTGGTGGGCGAAGGCGCCCGCCCCGGCCCGGACGAACTCCCCGGCCGTGACGTCGGCGCGGACGTCGTCCGGCCGCCAGCTGTCCCACAGCTCCCGGGTGGTGCGCAGGAACTCCTCGGCGCGGGTGTAGCGGTCGGCCTCGGGGAGGAAGCCGCCGCGCCGGAAGTTCTCGCCGGTGAAGGCGTCGTAGCTGGTGACCACGTTCCAGGCGACGCGCCCCTCGCTGAGGTGGTCGAGGGTGGCGAACCGGCGGGCCACCTCGTACGGCTCGTTGAAGGTGGCGTTGACGGTGGCGGCCAGCCCGAGGCGCTCGGTGACGGCGGCGAGGGCGGCGAGCACGGTGACGTTGTCGGGGCGGCCCGCGATGTCCAGGTCGTAGATCCGGCCCTTGTGCTCGCGCAGCCGCAGCCCCTCCGCGAGGAAGAAGAAGTCGAACAGCCCGCGCTCGGCGGTCCGGGCGAGCCGGATGAACGAGTCGATGGCGATCTGGCTCTCGGACCGGGGGTCCGACCAGACGGTCACGTTGTGGATGGCGGGCAGTTGCGCCCCGAGGTGCACCTGCTTCTTCGCTCCGGCGGGCACGATGCGGTCTCTCCTCCTGCGGGCCGGACGCCCCGGGGACGGGGGCGTCGGGCGAACGGGTCGGGCGTACGGGTCGGACGTCGGCCCGACGGGATGGGTCGGGGTGGGGCGAACGGCTGCTCGCGGGACAGATGTGCGGTACACGGTCCGCCCCCCGAGCGTGCACGGACCGATGGGGTCCCGCACAGGCGCGGAGGGCGGTTTTCACGCGCTGTTCACGGCGCTGGAACGGAAGCCGCCGCGTCCGGAGGGGACTTGACCTACGGGGCGGCCGGGGCCACCGGGGCGAGCGGGGTGGGCGAGACGTACCGCACGGTGTTCTGGAACGCGACCCCGTGGCTCTTCACGTCGATCGCGATGGTGTCCCCGTCCTCGATCCGGAAACCGTCGTGGAAACTGGCCTCGTCGGCGCCCAGCAGCACGTAGTTGAGCAGCCCGGGACGACGGACGGCGGGGAACGAGAACAGGTGCGCCGCCATGTCCTGGACCCGGAAGTACAGGGCGTCGCCGCCGCAGTCGAAGCCGCCCTCCCAGGCCGTCGCCCCGTCCCGGGTGATCGTCACCCGGCCGGTCACCGAACGCGGCGGCTCGCCGAGGAACAGCCACGGCGTCAGCGCGGTGTCGCACAGCTTGCAGTACGGGTTGTAGCCGGGGTCCTGGCGGTGCAGCCCGATGTCGCACAGGTCGTTGCCGAAGGTGTAACCGGCGTAGTGCGGGGTGCCGTCGGCGTCGTTGACGTACACCAGCGCCACCTCCGGCTCCTCGATCAGCGCCACCGGACGGGCCGGGACGTTCAGCGGCTCGCCGGGCAGCCGCACCCAGTCCCCGAAGCCCTTGAAGAACCAGCGGGGCGGCACGAACTCGGCGTCCTCCGGGGCGGTCTGGCCGTCCCACTTCTTCTTGTGGGTGCCCATGAACCCGCTGAGCAGCGCGTTGTTGGTGGCCGTCGGCAGCAGCGGCGGCAGCAGCCGGACCTCCGGGTCGTCCACGGCGACGCTGACGGTCGGCGCGCCCTCGGCGACGGCCGCCCGCACGCTCTCGGCGGAGCCGTCCCCGGCGGTGAAGGCCGCCGCGAGCGCGCCCTCCGCCACCTGGTGCAGGGTCCACGGCACCCCGGGCTCCGGAAGCCCGAAGCCGACGTACCGCGCGCCCCGGTAGGCGGCTTCGAACAGGACGGGGGGCAGGTCCGATGAGGGGGTGGGGGTGGGGGACAGGGACATGGGGTCCTACCTTCTCGTGGTGGGTCTGGACTGGTCGTTCGTGAGGCCGGGGGGCGGGACCCGGGGGTTCCGGGTGCGGTCGGCACGGGCCCGCCGCCGGACGGGGGGACGGCTCAGGTGCCGGTGAGGTCGGCCAGGGCCGTGGCGATCAGGTCCACCGACTCCCGCACCCACGGGAGGGCGAGCGGATCGCCGGACGCCAGCGCGGCCTCCCGCTCGGCGTCGGAGTCGCCGTACAGACGGCTCGTCGCGGCCCGGATCCGCAGCGGCGAACCGGTCTCCCCGAAGGCGCTCGCCGCGAGGACGCCCACCCCGTGCCGCTCCAGCAGGAAGCGGGCGATCCCGTCGCCGTCGCGCACCTGGTGGACCTCCGCCAGCCGCTCCCGCAGCGGGGCGAAGTCCGGGTAGAGGTAGCAGGTGGCCACGACCGGCGCGAGCAGCGCGCCCACCGCCGTGAACCGCTCGGCGACCGCCCGCGCCACCGTCCCGTGCAGCCGGCGGCCCGCCGCGATCCGCTCCACGACCTCCGGCGGCTCCCCGAACGCGTACGCGGCGGCCGACTGCACGGGCGCCGGGGGACTGGACCAGATCTGGCTGGCCACCGACACCAGCCGGGAGTGCAGGGCCCGCCCCTCCGCGCCGTCCGGCAGCCGGGCCACCCCGGTGCGCCAGCCGCCGAGCCCCAGGTTCTTGGTGAGGCCGGTGGTGACGATGGTGCGTTCCGGGGCGTGGAAGGCGGGCGAGACGGCGGGCGCCTCCGGGTCGTACACCAGGTCGCCGTAGATCTCGTCGGAGACGATGACCAGGTCCAGTTCGCGGGCGACGGCGGCCAGCCGCCGGACGGTGTCCGGGGCGGCGACGGTCCCGGTCGGGTTGTCCGGCACGGTCACCACCACCGCCCGGGGCCGCTGCCCGGCGGCCCGCGCCAGCAGCACCGCCTCGCGCAGCAGCTCCGGATCGGGCACCCCGCCCTGCCCCGGCACGATCGGCACCGGCAGCGGAACCGCCCCCGCCAGCCGGGCCTGCGCCGCGTAGCTGACCCAGCTGGGCACCGGGACCACGACGTCGCCGCCGACCGCGATCAGCGCCGCGAACAGCAGGGACTTGCTGCCGGGACCGGCGACGACCAGCCCGGGGTCGGTGGGCAGCCCGCGCCGCTCCCAGTACCCGGCGGCGGCGGCGCGCAGGGCGGCGCTCCCGGCCACCGGCCCGTAGGCGTTCTCCCCGGCCGCCGCCGCGAGCCGGGCGACCAGCGAGGGGAGGGCGGGCAGCCCGATCTCCCCGCTCGCCATCGGCAGCACCCGCTGCCCGGCCCGGCGCCTACGGGCCAGGACCTCGTCGGCGGCGAGCGTCGCCGACATGGCGACCGGCGTGGCTTCGGGCATGAGCACTCCAACGGACGGAACGGGCCCGTCCCCCGGGGGCGGGGAACGGAAACGGAACGGAAGCGGAAGCGGAACAGAGATGGGGACGGGGACGGGCGGGCTTGGGCGGGGTGCCCCGGGGCCGGAGCGCCCCGGGAGCGGAGGTCGCGGCCCCGGGCCTGCCGAGGGGGCCGGGGCCGCGACCCGTTCCGGTGGCCGGGCCCCTGGGGGAGGGCCCGGCACGTGGGACGGCCGGTCGGTTGGTCGGGGTTCGCGACCCCGGAGGCCGGAGCCCGGAGCCCCGGGGGTTCGCGGACCGGAGGCCGGGGGCGGCCAAGCGCGGCGGGCCGGACGCCCGTACGGGACGGGAGCCGTACCGCGACCGCGACTCGTACCGTGCCGGGGCTGGGACCGGACCGCGACCGGTTCCCGTCCCACGCCCTGGACCGCGACCGGGACCCGTACCGCGCCAGAGCCGGGACCGGAACCAGAACCGGAATGAGTACCGGAACCGGAACGGTCAGACCGGGGCGGACACGGAGTCAGGTTCGGAGGCCGCGCCGGACGCCCGACCCGGTGCCGCGCCGGACGCCGTACCGGAGACCGAACCGGACACCGGACCCGGTGCCGTACCGGACGCCGCACCCGCGCCGAACCGTTCGCGCAGCTCCGCCTTGCGGACCTTCCCGGTGAGCGTCTTCGGCAGCGCGGCCAGCGACTCCACCCGGTCCGGCAGGAACCGGGGCTCGAACCCGGACCGCCGCAGCTCGGCGCGGACCTCGTCCAGCGAAGGCCCGTCTGCCCCGGCCGCCGGGACCACGACCGCCAGGATCGCGCCCCGCCCGGAGGCGTCGTCCGGCGGCAGCTCCACGTACGCGGCCTCCACCGCCCGGGGATGGTTGCCGGTGACGGCCTCCAGCTCCGTCACCGGGGCCACCCGCCCGTCGCGGACGATCGCGTCGCGCGCCCGGCCCAGGACCCGGATGCCGCCCCGGCCGTCGTCCCGGGCGAGGTCCCCGGTGTCGAACCAGCCGTCGGCGTCCAGTTCGGCGTCGAACGCGTCCTGCCGCGCGTGGTAGCCCAGCGCCAGCGAGGCGCCCCGCACCTTGAGCCGCCCCACACCGCCGCCGTCGCTGTCGGCGCCGTCGGCGTCGGCCGCGCCGCCGTCCCCGGCCGCCGCCCCGGGGGGCAGCTCCGAGGTGACGATCAGGGTGCTCATGGCGTCGATCGCGCGGCCGTTGCTGCGCGCCGCCCAGCCCTCGGGGTCCTCCGGCCGGGTCGTGGTGACGGGACCGTTCTCGGACATGCCCCACAGCGAGTGGGCGCGCGCCCCGAGCGTCTCCCGCACCGCGTCGGCCAGCTCCGCGAGGACGGGCGCCGAACCGATCACCACGTGCCGCAGGGTGCCGGTGTCGCGCGGCGCGGCCCGCTGGGAGGCCACCACGTCGGTGAGCGTGGCGGGCGGCCCGTACAGCAGGGTGGCGCGGTAGCGGGCGACCAGGTCCAGCAGCACCTCGTTGCGGCGCACGTCCTGGAAGGCGACCGTGCCGCCGAGCAGCACACTGGCCAGCACGCCCTGGGCGAAGCCCGAGTAGTGGACGAGCGGGGTGGACACGGCGGCCACCCAGTCGTCCCCCGCGCCGAAGGCGTCCACATAGCCGCGCACCGCAGAGTGGACGGTGTTCTGGCTGTGCAGCACGCCCTTGGAGGGGCCGGTGGTGCCGGAGGTGAACAGCACGACGAACGGTTCGTCGGCGGTCAGCGCCAGACCGTCCAGCGCCGCCGTGGCGCCCGCCGTCTCCTCCCGGGGCGCCGCCACGAAGTGCTCGTGGAAGGAGAGCGCCCCCTCGGGCACCGGTCCGTCGACCACCACCACGTGCTCCAGGGTGGGCAGTTCGGCGGCGAGCCGGGTGACGGTCCCGGCCAGCGGGGTGCCCGACCACTCGGGGAGCGTGATCGCCACCCGGGCCCCGGTGAGCCCGAACCGGTGGCGCAGCTCGTCCTCCGGGCAGATCGGCGAGACCGGGCAGATCACGGCGCCCACCCGCTGGCAGGCGAAGATCAGCGCCACCATCTCCCAGCGGTTGGGGAGCTGGACGGCGACGAAGTCCCCGCGCCGCACCCCGAGGTCGAGCAGCGCCAGCGCGAACCGGTCGGTCAGCCGGGCGAGTTCGGCGTAGTCCAGGGTGTCGGTGCGGGACTCGGCGACCCGGCGGCCCGCGACGGCGAGTTGGTGCGGACGCTCCCGGGCCTGGCGCCACAGGTCGTCCAGGAAGGTCTCGTCCCGCCACCAGCCGCGCTCCCGGTACCGCGCGCCCGGGTCCTCGACCGCGCCGACCGCGCCGACCGTACCGACGGCGCCGACTGTGCCCTCGCCCTCGCCCGTGCCCGCGCCCGGACCTGCGGCCTGGTCGCCGGTGGCCCCGGGAACGGGAACGTCACCGGGAACGGCCCCGGGAACCGGAACGGCACCGGGAACGGCGGAGACGGTGGCGGCCCCGGTGGACGTCATCGCCGCCGCCCCTGCGCCCGCCGCACCGACAGCAGTTGCGGCAGCGGGTCCCCGGCCGAGCCCGAGGCGATCTCCAGCAGGTCCCGGGTGTTCTCGCGGACCCGGTCCCCGATCCAGTCGAAGACCCACGCCTTGCGCGCCTCGGCCCCGAGGTCGAAGGGCACGACCCGGGTGACGGCGAGGGCCGCCGAGCCCGCCCCGCCGATGTTGGCGATCACCCCCGGCACCAGGGTGCCCCCGGCGGCCCGCACCTTCTCCTTGGCCGCGTCGCTGGAGGCCAGGTTGGCGCCCTCCACGACCAGGGCGGCGCGCAGCCGGTGCGCGTTGGCGTCGTCGAGCGCGTACTTCTGCGCGGCGAGCACCAGCAGATCGGCGTCCACGTCCAGCCAGGCGTCCGGCCCGGTGGCGACGGTGACGTCGTCGGGGAGCCGGTCCCGGTCGATCAGCCCGAACTCGTCGGTGATCGAGATCAGCCGGTCGACGGGCAGCCGCTCCGCGCTGATCGTGCCCCGGACGTCGGCGATCCCGACGACCCGGTGGCCGCGCTCCTCCAGGAACCGGGCGACCGCCCGGCCCACCGCGCCGAAGCCCTGGACGACGACCCGGGCCGGGCCGTCGTGGCCCGCCGCCTCCAGGGCGGTGACCGCGGCGACCCCGACCCCGTGGCCGGTGGCGTCGATCAGCGGCTCGTAGTAGGTGCGCCAGTCGATGGGCATGTCCGGGACCCCGGTGCGGTAGCGGGGGTCGTAGCGGGCCTCGTCGAAGAAGACGGCCCGGTCGGCGGGGGTGACGCCCATGTCGATGCCGAGGTGGATGCCGCCGTGCAGCAGCGGCTTCACGGTCCGGCCGAAGGTGCGGAAGGTCTCCTCCCGGTCGCCGCCCTGGGCGACGATGCCGCCCTTGGCGCCGCCGATGGGGAGCCCGGCGAGGGTGAACTTGTGGGTCATGTCCCGGGCGAGCCCGGCGACCTCCTCCTCGGTGACCCCGGCGGTCATCCGCACCCCGCCCATGGCGAGGCCGTCGTAGAGGGAGTCGACGACGACCCAGCCCTTGATGTCGCCGCCGCTGCCGTTCAGATGGACCGTGAAGACGGGGTCCTGGGGTTCCAGCTCACTCACTTTGACAAGTCCTCCGGTGCGTCGGTGGGGGTTCGGGGCGGACGGGCCCTCATGGCCTGGCCTGGCGTGGCACGGCCCGGCACGGCACTGGGCGGGGCGGGACCGGGCCGTACCGGTGGGACTGGCCCCCGACCGGTACGGCCCGGCCGCCCTCACTGGTAGAGCCGGGCGAAGCCGCGCAGGATCTCCAGGCCGTCCTTGCGGAACTCCAGGTGCGCCTGGGAGCCGAGGATCCGGCCGTCGTCGGAGCGCAGGAACTCCACCGGGGCGTGCTCGGAGCGCCCGATGGAACGGAAGCCCTCCGGGGCCTTCTGGAGGTACAGGGTGTGCCGGTGGAACACCGTCACGGTCGGCCCCACATGGGCGAAGAGCGGTTCGTCCTGGTCGACGTGGGCCTGGTGCCCGCCGACCCGCTGCGGGCCCTCGGCGAGTTCGCCGCCCGCCGAGACGGCGAGGATCTGCATCCCGCCGCAGATCCCGAAGACCGGGACCTTGGACTCGTTGACGAGGTCGATCAGCGGTTTGTAGTGGTCGCGGTCGTAGGCCCGGACCTTGGTGCCGCTGAGGACGACCGCCTGGTAGCGGCCGTCGAGCCGGTCGGGGAGGGACGCCACGTTGACGGCGTCCGTGTCGGAGCCCAGTTGCTCGAAGCGGGCGCGCAGCTGGTTCAGGGAGAGGGTTCCGTTGTTGACGACCAGCACACGGGATCGTGCCACGTGCTCGCTCCTCAGGCTCGGGTGATGACGGTTCCGGTGCGGGCGGCCAGCAGATCGGTGACCGGCGCGCTGCCGATCACGACCCGCTCCACGCCCCGGTCCAGGGCCTCGCCCGCGGCGCGCAGCTTCTTGCGCATCCCGCCGGTGGCGCCCTTGTCGCGGAACGCGGCGGCGGCCTCGGCGGTGATCCGGTGCACGGGCGCCCCGTCCACCAGCAGATGGGCGACGTCGGTGACGAGGACCAGGTCGGTGGCGCCGGTCGCCCCGGCGAGGGCGGCGGCCGCCCGGTCGGCGTCCGTGTTCACCTCCCGCCCGGCGGCGTTCCGGGCCAGCGGGGTGACCAGCCGGACCTCGCCCGGCCGCAGCTCCGCGAGCGGTCCCGGCTCGACCCCGGTGATGGGTCCGACGAGGTTCTCCAGCTCGACGAGCCGCTTCTCCCGCCACCACCAGCGCTCGGCCTCGCCCGCGTCGACCAGCCCGTCGCTGCCGAGCAGCCGTTCGGCGCTCAGTCCGCGCCGGGTCAGCCGGCCGAGGACGTCCTCGGCCAGCCGGGCGCTCACCGTCTTGATGTCGGCGATGACCTCGGGGGTGGTCCAGCGGCTCTGGTTGCCGTAGCGGTCGCGCAGGATCGCGGACGGCTCGCGGTAGCGGGGGTCCAGCTCCCGCAGCGGCTTGGACCAGCCGTGCACCAGGATCAGCGGACGCTCCCGGCCGTGCGCGGCGAGGTCGTCCCACCAGGTGCCTTCGAGGTCGTCCAGGCAGCTGCCGCCGAGTTTGACGACGGTCGGGGCGATCCGACCGGTGCCGGTGGGCGCGGAGCCGTCACCGTCGGCGGGGGTCGGCGCGGCCGACGGGGCTGATGGGTTCGACGTGGCCGATGTGGTCGGTGCGGTGCTCACGCGGGCATCACCGGCTGCATGGTCAGTCCCGTCTCCTCGGGCAGTCCGAAGCGGAGGTTGGTCACCTGGACGGCCTGTCCGGCGGCGCCCTTGACCAGGTTGTCGAGGGCGGCGAGGACCACGATCCGCTCCGCCTCCTCGTCCACCAGGACCGTCACGTCGCAGTAGTTGGAGCCCAGCACGGCCTGCGGGTCGGGCACCGGGATCAGCGTCTCGGTGTGCCGCCGCACCCGGACGAACGGACGCCCCTTGTAGAAGCGGAGGTAGGCCCGCTGTAGCTCCCTCGCGTCGACCGGCTGGTCGGTGAAGACGTAACTGCTGGTGAGCAGCCCGCGCACATGGGAGACCCCGTACGCGGACATGCTGAGCGAGCCGATGGAGCCCGCTCCGTCCTCCCGCCGGAGGAAGTCCCCGACCTCGGCGGCGTGCCGGTGGCCGGTGGGGGCGTAGGGGGCGATGGCGCCGCTGCGGAACGGGTGGAGGTCCGCGGTGCGCAGCTGGAGCCCGCCGCCGCTGGAACCGCTCTTGCCGTCCACCACCACGGTCCGCAGATCGAGGCCGAGCCCCTGGACGAGGGGCGCCAGCCCCAGGGTGATCGCGGTGGCGTAGCAGCCGGGCAGCGAGATCAGCGGGGCGTCGGCGAGCCGGTCCCCGATCAGCTCGGGCACCCCGTACACGAAGCGTTCCGCGAGGTCGGGGCGGCGGCTGACCTTGGGGTACCAGCGGTCGTGCAGCTCGGGGGTGCGGATGCGGAAGGCACCGCTCAGGTCCACGATCACCGGGACCCGGTCCGCGAGCAGTTCGGCCAGCTCCGCCGAGACGGGCGCGGGGGTGGCGAGGAACAGCACGTCCACCCGGTCCGCGACGTCCTCGGTGACGGGCTGCACGGTCAGCGACGAGGCCAGCCGCAGCCCGGGGTGCAGCTCGGACGGGCGGCGCCCGATGTGGGAGGACCCGCCGAGGAAGGTGAGTTCCAGCTCCGGGTGCTGGGTGATGAGTCGGATGAGGTCTCCGCCGGCGAGCCCGGAGGCACCGACGACTCCTGCGCGGATCATGCGAGCAGCTCCTGCAGATGGCGGCCGATGGCCGACGGGACGTCCGCGCCGGTGGAGGCGGAGACCGCCCGGAACGCGGGGGCGTGGTTGACCTCGTTGACGAGGAGGCCGTCCGGGGTGCGGAAGAGGTCCACCCCGTAGATGCCGGGGCCGAGTTCGGCGACGACCGCGTCCACGATCTTCGCCACCTCGGGGTCGTGGGCGAGGGCGCGGTGGCTGTTGCCGAGGGCCGCGTTGTTGCGCCAGTCGGTGCCGCCGCTGGCGAACTCGGCGGCGCCGACCAGCTCCCGCCCCACGACCAGGCAGCGCACCGAGGTGCCGCCGCCCACGTAGGGCTCGACGAGCCCGGCCTGTTCGAAGGCGTGCCCCAGGTCCTCGACGTAGTCGTAGACGGACTGGGCGGTGTCGGCGTCCCGGATCAGGGTGACGCGCTTGCCCATGCCGCCGAAGACCGGCTTGAGGACCACGGGGAGCTCCAGCTCCTCCAGGGCCCGGGTGAAGTCCTTGCGGGACAGCACCAGCCGGAAGTCGGTGACGGGGACGTCCGCCGCGCGCAGCAGGGTGCGCAGGGCGGCCTTGTTCTCACAGGCGTGGATGGCCCGGGCGGTGTTGAGGACGCGGACCCCGGACGCCTCCGCGAGGGAGGCGATCAGTCCGCCCCGGGTGTAGCTGCGGCTGCGGACGAGGACCACGTCGTAGCCGCCGACGGAGGGGGCGTCGGGGTGGCCGAGGCACAGCGACTCGTCGTTGACCCACTCGGCGTGCAGTCCGAAGTCGGGCGCGGACTGGATCAGCAGGCGTTCCTCCCAGCCGAGCCGGTCCGCGACGACGGCGATCTTCCCGCCCATCTCACTGGCCCCAGTCGCGGAGCTGGACCTCGACCATCTCCAGCTCCAGCAGCCCGTCCCGCACGCCCTCGACGCGCAGGGTCAGCAGGCACTCGGGGCAGGACAGGGTCTCGCCCTGGGTGACGGGGGGCACGGTCAGGTCGGTCTCGCACTCGGGGCAGACACCGGTCAGCGTGGCGGTGGACATGGGACGACTCCGTTCGTGGTGCGGCAGGGGTGGTGGGAGGTCGTTGGGGGTGGGGGTGGTGAGGCTGTGGGGGTGGGGGTACGGGGGTGGTGCGTGGTGCGGGACGCGCGGGGGTGGACGTGGGGGTGGGGCTTCCGGGCCGGGTGGGGCCGGGCCGGGCGGAACCGTCAGGGGAACCGGAACCGGAACAGTCAGGGGAACCGGAACCGTCAGGGGAACCGGAACGGGTCAGGCGTCCCGGAAGTCGACGGCGGCCTTGCGGATCGCGTCCCGGTCGAGCAGCGGACGTCCGCCGTCCTCCTGCCGGGCCACCAGCCAGGGGGTGAAGGCGTCGACGTCCACGAAGATCCCCGAGTCGGCCAGCGCCCAGGAGACCAGGGCCGGGGTGAGCCGGGTGCGGACCAGCAACTCGCGCCGGTTGCCGACCAGTTCGGCGGGGAGCGTCTCGTACGCCTCCGGGTGGTTGAGCTGGCCCGGCAGCTCGTACGCGAAGGCGTGCGAGGTGGTCGGACCCGACTGGAAGGCGTCCCCGAGGCCCGCGCCGCGCAGCGCGACCCGGGAGAGTTCGGTGAGGTGCCCCAGATCGAAGCGGGTGTCGTCGTACAGGACCCGCAGCGAGGTCAGCAGCTCGGCCAGCGGGGCGTTGCCGCCGCGTTCGCCGATGCCGCCGACGGTCGCGGAGATCCACTGGGCGCCCGCGCGGACGGCGGCCAGCGAGTTGGCGACGGCCATCCCCAGCATGTTGTGGGAGTGGATCTCGATCTCGGAGCCGTCGATGGCGGTGAGGTCGGCGATCACCTCCTCCATCTGCCAGGGCGAGAGGTAGGCGACGGTCTCCGCCAGCCGGAACCGGTCGGCGCCCGCCTCGAACCCGGCGGCCACGTACGGCACCAGCCGCTCGGCGGGGGTGCGGGCCCCGTCCTCACCGCTGAAGGTGACGTGGAAGCCGCGCTCCTTGGCCTGGGTGATCGCCGAACGGGCCAGCGTCTGGAGGAACTTGGGGCTGGGGGAACCGAGCTTCAGCTTGGCGTGCTGCTCGGAGGTGGGGATGGAGTACATGATGTGCCGGACGCCCAGGCGCTCGGCCTCGTCCAGCGCGGTGGCGACCTGACGGCGGTCGCGGACCACCACCAGCGTCATGGACCGCTCCGGTCCGACCGCCTCGTGGGTGGCCAGCACCAGATCGGCGTCCTTGGAGCCGGGGCCGGACACCATGCCGACCTCGACCAGCTCGACACCGGTGCGCACCAGCAGGTCCGCGATGGTCGCGGCGTCCTTCGGACCGAACTCGACACCCGCCATGTGCGCGGAGTCCCGTAGGGTCGCGTCGGAAATCCGCGGCCGGGGAAGTGCTTTTCCGGGTATTGCTGCCATTTCCTTCACTACCTTCTTCCGTGTGGCTTCCGTGTGGGGGCCATGGACCTTCTTCTTCCGAAGACTTCCGTGAAGCGGAATCAGCAAGGACGCGGCAGGAGTAGCGCTGGGACAACTCTCCGACGCCGGGCCGGGGAGCGGCAAGCTCCGCACTGTCAGGGCTCTGTTGGGAAATGTCAGGCAGTGTGAGGACGGAAAACCCGTTCAAGGATCGTGTCCGACGGTGACAAATATCGGCGCCGGACGGCGCGGGGGGCGTGGACGGGCCCTACCGTGAGGCGCATGGATCTCTTCTCGCTGCCCCGGCTCGGCGTCGTGGTACCTCCGGAGAACCCCACGGCGGAGCCGGAGTTCAACCAGCTGCTCGGCTCCCGCGTGAATGTCTACACGGCGCGTTTCCCGGTGACGCCCGGGAGCGGCCTCAGGGAAATGCTGGAGACGTACAACGACGTCCTCCCCGACACCCTCGCCGACTTCGGCGGGATGCGACTGACCGCCGCCGTGGTGGCGTGCAGCGCCTCCCACTACCTGCTCGACCCCGACGGGGACCGGGCGTTCTGCGCGGAACTCTCCGCCCGGGCGGGCTTTCCGGTCCGCTCCTCGACCCAGGCGATCCTGGCGGCCTGCGAGGCGCTGGGGGTGACCCGGCTGTCGCTGGTCTCCCCGTACCAGTCCTGGCTCACCGACGCCTCCCGGACCTTCTGGGAACGGGCCGGGCTCACCGTCGACGGGGTGGTGCGGGTCCCGGCCGCCCGGGACGCGGCCGGGGACGACCACTTCGACCCGTACGAGGTGACCACCGGCACCCTGCTGGAACGGGTGCGGGCGGCCCGGCTCCCCCGGGACACCGCGCTGCTGTTCACCGGGACGGGCATGGGCACGCTGGCCGCCCTGGACGTCCTCGCCCGGGAGGACCCCGGACGCGTCCTGCTGACCTCCAACCTGGCCTCGGCCTGGTGGGCCCTGGGTGCCGCCGGGCACCCCGTCGGGGGCACCGCTCGTGACGCCGTCCGGGGGGACGCCGCCCGTGACGTCGCCGAACACCCCCTGATACGCCGCCTGGAACGGGCGGCCTGAAGCACGGGAACGGCACGGTGCGGGGCGAGCCGGGGCCGTACGCTTCCCGCCTTGGCCTTGGCCTTGGCCTTGGCCCTGGCCCTGGACCCGACCCCGACCCCGACCCCGACCCCGACCCCGACCCTGGCCCTGGCCTTGGACCCGGACCCGTCGCCCCGCCCGTCCGGTCCGGTGTGATCCGGCCTCGCTCCGTCCGGCCCGGTCCGTCCGGTCCGTCCGGTCCGTCCGGCCCCGCCCCGTCCGGCCCCGTCCGGTTGGGGCCGGGTCCGGGGCCGGGGCCGTCGGGTCTGGACCGGACGGGCGGGGCGACGGGGTTCAGCCCCAGAAGGCCCTGGCCACCCCCGTCGCACCGGACGTCCCGGGCACCCCGGTGGCCCCCGCCACCCCGGACGCTCCCGTCACCCCCGGCGTCCCAGGGAAACCGGACACCCCGGAGAACCCGGAAGCGCGGGAAGCACCAGAAGCACCGGAGACACCGGAGACACCGGAGACACCGGAGACACCCGGGGCACCCGGGACACCCGGGGCACCGGAAGGATCGGTGAACGCCGGGGCCGACCCACCGTCCCCGGCAGCCTCGGCGGCCCAGGTCATCCCGGCCAGCTCGGCCACGCCGACCGCCCCGCTCCAGCCACCGCCCCCGCCGCCGCTCCCGACGAGGGACGCGCCACCGTCCCAGACGAGGTCCCCACCGTGACCGGCCCGGACCCCGGTACCGACCCCGGCGCCCCCCGTACCGCCCCAGGCCGCGCCGCCGATCCCCGCACCGCCCACGGCCCCGTCACCGAAGCCCGCGCCGGACCCGTACCCGGCACCGGACCCGTACCCAGTACCGGACCCGGTGTCGTACCCGGACCCGTACCCGGCGCCGACCGCACTGGTGCCGTCCCCGGCCCCCGTACCGGACCCGGTGCCGTCCCCGGCGGACTCCGTCCGCCATCCGTGGCCCATCCGGTAGCCCACGCCCCGGACGGTGATGATCCACCGGCTGGACCCCAGCTTCGCCCGCAGACTGCTGACGTGCGTGTCGATGGTCCGGCTGGCCTGCGCCCAACTGCTGCCCCACACCCGGGACATCAGCTCCTGCCGGGACAGCACCGTCTCCGGGCTGGTCGCCAGGGCGTGCAGCAGCGCGAACTCCTTGGACGTCACCGGGACGACCCGGTCGTGCAGCCGCACCTCCTCGGTGCGCGGATCGAGGTGCAGCGGACGCAGCGAGATCGGACCGCCGCCGGTGGCCGCGGCGGGACGGGCCCGGCGCAGCACCGCCTCGATCCGGGCCCCGATCTCCCGGAACCCCCAGGTCGTGACCACGCAGTCGTCCGCGCCCGCCTTCAGCGCGAGGACCCGGTCCAGTTCGTCGTCGAGGTCGGTGACGGCGATCAGCGGGGTGTCGCCGTTGCTGCGCAGCGTGCGGCAGACCTCCAGACCGTCGATGTCGGGCAGCTCCAGGGAGAGCAGCACCAGGTCGGCGCCGAGGTGGGTGCGCAGGGCGCGGGCCCCGGTGTCCACCCGGACGGTGGTGTAGCCCTGCCGCCGCAGGGCGTCCACCATGGCTGCGGTGGCGGAGGCGTCGTGCCCCACCACGAGGACGTTGGTCATGCCTGGCACCCCGATCTTCCCGTCTTCCCGCCCCTGGTCAGCGTGTGAGCCCGATGAGTTCCGCGGCGGCCGGGATCCCGGCCGTGGCCGTGGTCCGGGCCGTGGCCGTGACCACGGTTCCGGGGGCCCGGTGCGGTGTCACGGGCACGCCCTCGGGCCCGTGACGCAGGTGCTGGTAGACGTAGGCGGCGGACGCCATGGTCATGTGGTGGTGCCAGCCGGGGAAGGAACGCCCCTCGAAGTCGAGTACCCCGTAATCCCTTTGAAGCGTGTCAACGGTCTTCAGCGCGCGGGTCCGGCCGCGCCCGAGGGCGAGCAGTTCCTCCACCCGCCCGTCGGTGAGGGTGGTGAGCCAGTAGCGGGTGGGCAGCCGTCCGTCGGGGTCGGGCCGTTCGATGACGCGGTAGGTGCGGGGGTCGGCCTCGTCGCGGGTGTCGAGCCGGGGCAGCCGGACGGTGCCCGCGTAGGTGTGCACCGGGACGGCCTTGGTGGAGCCGTCCTCGGTCTGCGCCAGGGCCACGTGGGACTGCCGGGCGCGGCGCATCTCCATCAGCGCGCCGACGCCGCTGACGGTGGGCACCCGGCCGGTGAGGACGACCTGGCCCGGGTCCACCTCGCACATGATGTCCAGCCGCAGCCGGGCGAGTCCGGCGAGGACCCCGCCCGAGTCCTGGCAGCGGGACAGGTCGAGGACCCAGGGGAGGTGCGCCAGCCCGGAACGGGCCAGCGCGGCGGCGTACTCCAGGACGTGGGCCCCGGCCGGGCGCCCGGTCTCGGTCTCCGGCACGCGGGCCCGGCGGCGGCGCTGGCCGTCCCAGCCCCAGGCGCCGTCGAGGACGAGCCGCCAGTCGAGGGGGAAGCAGTGCGGTTCGCCGATCAGGAAGAGCCCCAGCGCGCGCTGGCAGCTGAGGGTGCGACCGGTCGCGGCGTCGACCCGGTGGTGCACGCCCACCGTGTGGACACCGCTCTTGGGGACGATGAGTTCGGCTACGGTCACCGCCTGCGGGGCCGACCCCGAGGCCGCCCGCAGGGCGAGTCTTCGGCGTACGGGTTCCCATTCCCAGGGACTGGAATTGATGAACTGGTGCAGTCCGCGCACCGCGGCCGGAGGTAAGGACTTGGCCTGTCCCAGCCGGTGCGGGGTTTTCTTTCCGGGAGCGTGGATCAGCGCCCAGAGATACTCACTGGCCCAGCGGCGCTGTTCCACCCGACGGAGCGTGGTAAAGATATCCTCCACGAACGCCCGTACACTTGCTCTGTCAATGGTTCTGTCACTTGCGGCCGTCGTGCGTATCTCGCTGGACAGCATGTGACACTGCACCCCCGTCTTCGCTCTTCTACCTGAACGGACCGCATCCGTGCCGATGCGGGAAGCTGCCACGCAGCCACCAAAATACCGTCCGTGGTGGCTATTTGAAGAGGGTGATCGTTAGCTTTGACACTTCGGGGCCTGATCTGCGGAAACAACTCCCCAGGTGGGCAAGGGAGTCCGGCGGAACGTCAACAGCGTATGAACAATTGGGCCGGGGTGGAAACGTCCGGCGTTCCGGCACCCGTCGACGGCCTCCCCGCCGGGGGCGGGAAGCCCGTGGACCGGGGCCCGGAAGCGGTCGGAACCGTCTTCCGGACCCCGGCCGGAACCGCCTCCCGGGCCCGAGGGGGAACGGGCTCCCGGACCCCGGCGGGACCGGCTCCGGGGAGTGGACGGAGCCGGTCCCGCCGAAGGCGGAGGGAGGCGGAGGCGCGGGGTGACGGACGCCGGTCCCCGCGAGCCGTTCGCGGACCTCAGTCCGCGAGCCGCTTGGCCGGGAAGCCGTGCTCCCGCGCGTACAGCACGACCGCCAGCACGGGCGCCAGCAGCACCAGCACGCTCCACGGGAAGGACCCGCTCCCGGACAGGTTGAGCAGCAGCCCGCCGACCACGCCGCCGACGGCCATGGCCACGTTCCAGAGGGTGACGAGCATGGCCTGCGCGGCGTCCGCCGAATCGCCGCCCGCCTGCCCGGCGGCGGTCTGGAGCAGGGTCGGGATGCCGCCCCAGCCCAGGCCCCACAGCACGGCGGCGACGTACACCAGGGCCGTCTGGTCGGCGAGCACCGCCAGCAGGGCGGCGCCCACCGCGACCAGCAGCGTGCTGGCGACGGTCAGCGTCCGGACGCCCTGGTGGATGCGGGCGCCGACGACCCACAGGCTCGCCAGCGAGGCCGCGCCGAAGACGAGGAGCACCAGGTCGGTGTCGCCGCCCAGGCCCAGGTCGTCCAGGAAGGTGGCGATGTAGGCGTAGAGGATGGTGTGCGCGAGGACGAAGACCAGGGTGACGAACAGGACCGGGGAGACCCCGGGGACCCGCAGGGTCGCCAGCATCTTCGGCCGCTCGCCGCGCGGCTGGCCCGGGTAGTCCGGCACGATCGCCGCGATCCACACCAGCAGCAGCACGGTGAGGCCCGTCATGGACAGGAACGCCACCCGCCAGTCGGTGACCTCGCCGAGGAACGTCCCGGCGGGCACGCCGACGGAGAGGGCGACCGGGATGCCGGCCATGGCGATGGCGATGGCCCGGCCCTGGAGGTGGGCGGGCGCCATCCGCCGCGCGTATCCGGCGAGCAGTGCCCAGGCGAGGCCCGCGGCGACGCCCGCGACGAACCGGGCCACCATCGTCACCCCGTAGTCCGAGGACACGGAGGTGACGGTGTTGGCGACGGCGAAGCCCGCCATGGCGGCGAGCAGCAGCCGCTTGCGCCGCCAGGCGGAGGTGGCGGCGGTCAGCGGGATCGCGGTCAGCGCGGTGCCGATCGCGTAGATGGTGACGGTCTGCCCGGTCGCGGACTCGCTCACGCCGAGGTCGTCGCTCATCGCGGGCAGCAGCCCGGCGGGCAGGGTCTCGGTGAGGCTGGTGATGAAGACCGCGGTGGCCAGGGCGAGGAGGGCGAGGAGCGGAAGCCCCTGCCGTTCCCCGGCCTCCGGCGCGGCGGTGTCCGCGCCGGAACCGGCGGCGGTGTCGGGTGCGGTGCTCATGTCGTGGTGTGCTCCGGGTCTGGTGGGGACGGGACGGAACCCCCGGTCACGCGGCCCGCCCCGTACGGCCGGGAGCGGCCGGACGGCGGACGACGCACCGGGAGGAACCGGGGGGATCGAAGGAAGCCGAAAGGGAACGCGAACAGGAACTGGAGGGGGAAGGGGGCGGAGAAGGGGGCGGAGAAGGGGGCGGGGGAGAGGGAGAGGGAGAGGGAGAGGGAGAACCGGACGGGTGGTGCCGGGGGTCCCCGGACGCGCACCGACCGAGCCGGGACGGATGCCGCCCGGGTCCGGACGGATGCCGGTGTCCGCAGGGGTCCCGGTGTCGTCCGCAGGGGTCCGGGTCTCCACGGGGGTCCCGGGGTCCGGACGGGCAGCCGGTCACGACGGGTCGAGCCCGCCGTCCACGGGCAGCCGGGCCCCCGTGGTGAAGGTCGCGTCCGTCGCCAGGAACAGCGCGGCCCGGGCCACCTCCTCGGCGGCGCCGAGCCGCCCCAACGGCGGTGGCGGCCCGGCGGCGGCCCCCGGCCCGGCGATCCGGTCCGGTGCCACCGCGTTGACCCGGACGCCCCGGTGGGCGAGTTCCCCGGCGAGCGCGCGCACCGCCTCGGGAACGGGCGCCCGCGCGGTGAGCACCACCGCGCCGCCGTCCGTCACCCGGGGCAGCAGCGGTCGCGCGGTGGGCACGGCGTCGGCGAAGAGCAGATCGACCCCGCCGCCCCCGTCCCCGGAGTCGAGGTGCGCGTCGAGGGCGGCGGGCTCCACCACCCGGGCCGAGGACCCGAGTTCGGTGCCCCAGCGCAGCCGGTCACCGGGCGACGCGACGGTCAGCACGACCCGCGCGCCCCCCTCCACCAGCCGTTTCGCGATGGCCAGGCCGATGGCGGTCGTCTCCCCGACGACCACGGCCCTACGGCCCGCGTACCGGGTCATGTCCCGTGTCACCCCCCGCTGTTCACGTCGTGGACCGGTGTCCGGGCACCGGTGACCCGACTGTGCCCGCACCCCCTTCGGAAAACCTTCGGAACCGCTTCGGACGGCGTCCGGCCGTACCGGGACGGCGCGCCGACCGCCCGGGCGGCGCCGAGCCGCGACGGGCCCGCGGACCGCTCGACGGGCACCCGCGGACCGCTCACGGCCCGCCGGCCCCCGCCCGCTCCCCACCGGGGGTACGAGGTCGGCCCCGCCTTCCCCTCCCGGAGGTGCGAGGCTGGCTCCGCCCTCCCCCTCCCGGAGGAGCGAGGCCGGGCCCGCCCTCTCCGGCCCCACCCTCCCCACCGAAGGTGCGATTACAGTGATCCGCATGCGCTTTGGGGTGCTCGGACCACTGACGGTGTGGGACGACCGGGGAGAGGCGGTCAGGGTTCCCGAGGTCAAGGTCCGCGCCCTGCTCGCGGACCTGCTCGCCCACGACGGCGGCCCGCTCTCCACCGACCGCCTCATCCACGACCTGTGGGGCGACCGCCCCCCGGCCCGCCCCTCCGGCGCCCTCCAGGCCAGGGTCTCCCAACTCCGCCGGGCCATCGGCCGCGACCGGGTGCCGCGCCAGCCCCCGGGCTACCGACTCCGCCTGGAGGAGGGCGAGTCGGACGCCGCCCGCTTCCGGACCCTGGTGACCGAGGCCCGCCGGGTCCCCGACCCCCGCGCGAGGGCCGCGCTGTTCACCGAGGCCCTCGGACTGTGGCGGGGTCCCGCGTTCGCGGACTTCGCCGACGCGGAGTTCGTCCGGGAGGCCGTCCACCGCCTCACCGAGCAACGGCTGTCCGCCGTCGAGGAACAGGCCGGGGCCCGGCTGGCGGCGGGCGACCACGTGCTGCTCGCCGGGGACCTCGCGGCCCCGGTCGCGGAACACCCGCTGCGGGAGGGCCTGCGCGCGCTGTACATGCGTGCCCTCTACGCGGCGGGACGGCAGGGCGAGGCCCTCGCCGCGTACGAGGACCTGCGGGCCCGGCTCGCCGGGGACCTGGGCGTCGACCCGGGCCCCGGGATCAGCGCCCTGCACCGCTCGGTCCTCCGCCAGGACCCGGCATTGGCGGCCCCGGGAACCCTGGGAACCCCGCGAACCCCGGGAGCGGCGAAAGCGGTGAAGGCGGCAGGAGCGGCGGAACCCTCCAACCTCCCGGAGGACCACGAAAACCCCACCCGCACCCCCCACCTCCCCCACCCCCCTCACGGCCCCCACACACCCCGTGCCACCCACCCGCCGCACCCCATCCACCTCCCCACCCCCCTCACCCCCCTCATAGGCCGGGACCGGGCCCTGGACGAACTGGCGGGACACCTGGGCGCGGCCAGGCTGGTGACGCTCACCGGACCGGGCGGCGTGGGCAAGACCCGGCTGGCGGTGGCGGCGGCCTCGGCGGACGCCCGCACCGCCGACCTCCCCGACGGCGTCTGGCTGGTGGAACTCGCGGGGGTCCGCACCGCCTGCGCGGACGACCTGGCCCAGGTGGTCACCACCACCCTCGGCATCCGCGACGACGCCCCGGCGGCCCTCCCCGGCGCGGGCACCGGCGGCCCGTCCCCGTCCCACCGGCTGGCCTCGGTGCTGCGGGACCGCCGCACGATGCTCGTCCTCGACAACTGCGAACACGTCGTGGAGGCGGCGGCCGGGCTGGCCGGACACCTGCTGGGGGCCGCCCCCGGGCTGCGGGTCCTCGCCACCAGCCAGGAGCCGCTGGGCCTCACCGGCGAGGTGGTGTTCCAGGTCGAACCCCTCGGCACCGACGACGCCGTCCGGCTCTTCCTGGACCGGGTCGCGGCCCGCGCCCCCGGCCTCGGCGGCCTCGCCCCGGCCCCGTCCGACGGCCCCGACCGGGCCACGGTGGCCGAGATCTGCCGACGGCTGGACGGCATCCCGCTCGCCCTGGAACTCGCGGCGACCCGGGTCCGGGCGCTCGGCGTCACCGAACTGGCGGCCCGGCTGGGCGACCGCTTCCGGCTGCTGACCTCGGGCCAGCGCGGGGCGCCCGCCCGGCAGCAGACCCTGCGCGCGGTCATCGACTGGAGCTGGGAGCTGCTCAGCGCGCCGGAGCGGATCGTGCTGCGCAGACTGGCCGTGTTCGGCGACGGCTGCGACCTGGCGGCGGCCACCGGGGTGTGCGCGGGGGACGGGGTCGCCCCGGACGAGGTCCTGGACCTGGTGACCCGGCTGGTGGACCGGTCCCTGGTGACCGTGGCGCACCACCCGACGGGCCCCCGCTACCGGCTGCTGGAGTCGGTCACCGCGTACGCGACCGAACGACTCCACGAGATGGCGGACCTCACAGCCGTCCGGGACCGCCATCTGCGCCACTACCTGGACCTGGCCGAACGCACCGGCCCCGGGCTGCGCGGAGCGGGACAGCGCGCCGGACTCGCCCGACTGGACGCGGAGTCCGGCAACTTGCGGGCGGCGCTGGACGAGGCGCTGCGCCGGGCCCGCGCGGGCGAACCGGACGAGGCCGTCCGGCTGGCGACCGCGCTCGCCTGGTACTGGCTGCTGCGCGGCCGCCTCAACGAGGCCCGCCGCACCCTGGGCGCGGTCCGGGAAGCGGTCCCCGCCCCGGCGGCGGACTCCCCTCCCGTCACCGAACTCTCCCTCCTACGAGCGGCGTTCGCCCTGCTCACTGGGGCCCGGGAGACGGTGGACGGGGCGGGAGCGGCCCGGGTGGCGGCGGGGGTGCCCGATCCGGTGCGCCGGGCCCGGGCACTGTGGCTGTGCGCGTACGGGCTCTTCCAGGCGGGGACGGTGGCCGACGCCGAGGAGCTGAACGCGACGGCGCTGGAACTGTTCACGACGGCGGACGACCGGTGGGGCACGGCGGCGGCGCTGGGACTGCGGGCGACGCTGGGGCTGGTCCGGGGGGACCTGACGGGGGTCGGCCGCGACGGACTGCGCGGCGCGGCGCTCTTCCGCGGACTGGGCGACCTGTGGGGCGAACTCCAGACGGTGTCGCCGCTCGCGGCGCTGGCCGAGATCAAGGGCGACTACGCGGACGCGGAACGCCGTCAGCACGAGGGACTGCGGATGGCGCGCGAACTGGGCCTGGAAGCCGAGGAGTCGGCGCGCCTCTCGGGCCTCGGCCGCCTCGCGCTGCTGGCCCGGGACTGGGACCGGGCCCGCGACCTCCACGAACGGGCCCGCCGCCTCGCCGCCGACCAGGGCTACAAGTACGGGGAGATCCACTCCGAGATGGGCCTGGCCCTGGGGGCCCGCCGCCGGGGACGGCTGGACGAGGCGGAGGCCCACCTCCTCCGCATCCGCGACGGCTTCGCCGACCTCTCCTCCCCGGCGGGCGACCATCTGCTCCTCGCCGAACTCGGCTTCATCGCGGAACTCCGGGGTGACCCCGCCACCGCCGCGGACCACCATCTGCGCGGCCTGGAGGTCGCCCGCGCCCTGGCCGAACCCCGCGCCCTGGCACTCTCCCTGGAGGGCCTGGCGGGCGCGGCGGCGACCGACGACCCGGAGCGCGCCGCCGTCCTCCTGGGCGCCGCCGACACCGCCCGCCGCGACGCCGGAGCCCCCCTGCCCCCCGCCGAACGCGCGGACGTCGACCGCGTCACGACCACGGCCCGCACCGCCCTGCCCCCCGCGACGTACGAGTCGGCGTTCACCCGGGGCACGAGGATGACCACCCCCCGAGCCACCGCCTACGCGAGAGAAACCAACCCCCACCCCCCGAAACCGACCACCGCCGGCGATGGTGCGTAACGGAGCGGCTGCGGGGAGCGAGTCGCGAGGATCCAGGTACATCAACTTGGTACATGGACTACCATTGGTACATGACCATGAAGCGGACGAACGTATACGCCGACCCGGAGGACCTGGCGATCATCAAGGAGGCCGCCAGACGCCGGGGTGTGAGCGAGGCTGAGATCATCAGGCAGGGCATCCATCTCGCGGCCATGGCCAACCGGGTGTGGGACGAGCCGCTCTTCTCGCGTGTTACCGAGGGTCCGGGTCGCACGCTTTCCAAAGCCGAGGTCCGTGACGCGGTCGCCGACAGGGTCTTGCGGAAGGTCAACGACGACCCCGACACGGGGGATGCCGCGTGATCATCGTCGTCGCGGACACCTCCGGCCTGTTGGTGGCGCTCGACTCGAAGCATCCGGAGCATGCCGCGGCCAACGAGGCGATCATGGCAGCCGGTCTCTTGGTCATGTCCCCCTTGCTGTTGGCCGAGCTCGATCACATCGCCACGCGTGAACTGGGACGGGCGGCAGCGCGCGCCGCGATCGACGACTTGCGGCGCTGGATGATCAGGGGCAGGGTCATCGCGCCGGAGATCACGGAGAGCCACCTCGGCACCGCCCAGTCGATCCGTGCTCGCTACGAAGCGCTGAACCTCGATCTGGCCGACGCCGTCAATGTGGCGTTGGCGGCCGACTATGACACCGACGCGGTCTTCACGTTCGACCGTCGTGATTTCCGGGCGATTCGCCCTTTGGGTCGCCACAAGGCGTTCCGGTTGCTCCCCGACGACTTGCCGCTCTGACGAGCTAGCCAACCCACGAGCCGCAGGAGAACACCCGGTATAACCTGAAATGAGGCCACCGACCCCACTGGACACCGCCCGGACCCCGCTGGACGCCCAGACGATGCCCGCATCCCGCATCCACCGAGGAGGCGGTCATGCCGAGCCCAGAGACGCGGAACCCCGAGAGCCCGGGGACAGAACCGGCACGGGCAGACCCCGCCCGCCAGGAGGCGTTCGCCGCCGAGGTCGCGGACGTGCTCAACAAGGCGGCGCTGGCCCTGCTCACCGGAGTCGGCCACCAGTGCGGCCTCTTCGACACCCTGGCGAGCCTGCCGCCGTCCACCAGCGCGGAGGTCGCCCGCGCGGCGGACCTCGACGAACGGTACGTGCGCGAGTGGCTGGGCGGCATGGTCGTCGGCGGGTTCGTCACGTACCGGCCCGGGGACCGGACCTACGTCCTACCGCCCGAACACGCGGCCTCGCTGACCACGGCGGCGGGCCCGGACAACCTGGCGGGCATGATGCCGTACATCGGCCTCATGGGCGAGGTCGAACAACAGGTGGTGCGCTGCTTCCGGGAGGGCGGCGGCGTCCCGTACTCGGCCTACCCCCGGTTCCAGGCGCTCCAGGCCGAGGAGACCGCCCGGATCTACGACCTGGCACTGGTGGACGTGATCGTCCCGCTCGTCCCCGGCCTCACCGAACGCCTCCGGGACGGCATCGACGCCCTGGACGTGGGCACCGGCCAGGGCCACGCGCCGCTGGTCCTGGCGAAGGCGTTCCCGGACAGCCGCTTCCACGCGCTGGACCGCTCCCGGGACGCGATCGAGGCGGCCCGCGCCGAGGCGGACCGCGCGGGCGCCGACAACGTCCACTACTCGGTGGCGGACTCCACGGAGATCACCGGCGAGTACGACCTGATCACCGCGTTCGACGTGATCCACGACCTGGCCCGCCCGGCCGCGACCCTCGCCGCCGTCGCCCGCGCACTGCGCCCCGACGGCACCTTCCTGATGGGCGACATCGCCGCCTCCAGCGCACTGGAGGAGAACGTCGGCCACCCCTTCGGCCCCGCGCTCTACGGCTTCTCCGTCTTCTACTGCATGACGACGTCCCTCAGCACCGGAGGCGCCGGACTGGGCACGGTATGGGGCCGGGAGACGGCCCTGCGCATGCTCACGGAGGCGGGCTTCACCCACGTCCGGACGGCCTCCGTCGAGGGCGACCCGATCAACGTCTACTACGTGGCGACCAAGAACTGAGCACCACGAAAACCCACCGGAACCGCCGGACGCCCCGGGAACCCACCGGCACCACCGGACGCCCCGGGAAACCCATCGGCACCACCGGAAGAAGCCGGCGACCGACGCCGATCAGGGGAAACCGAGACGACGACGGACCAGAGCCCCCGCTCCGGGCCCAGCACCCACGCCCGCGACCGCAGCCCGCCCGACGACCGCGCCCCTGACCACCACAGCCCCCGACCACCCCCGAGACCCCACCCTCTGTCACACCCCCTCCCTAAACTCCGCACCATGGGCCTCTCGATCTCCGTAGGACTCCTCCACGACCAGGCGCGCGACGACCGGGAGGGCTACGAGCACCACCTCGCCGCCTTCGACCGCCTGACCCGGGCCCTCCGCGCGGAGGGCGTCACCTGGGAGGAACCGGGCCCGCCCGCCCCGCCGACACCGCACACCTTCTCCGGAGGCTTCCCGTACGGCGACCTGACCCGGCTGCGCCGCGCCCTGGTCCTCGCCCAGGCCGCACCGGACGAGCCGGTCCCACCCGCCCCGCCCACCGACGACGAACGCTGGCACCACGACCTGACCCGCGTCGAGGACGAGACCCTGATGTTCGCGTCCCACCTCCTCTGCCACGCCGACAACGCGGGCTACTACGTCCCGGTGGACTTCCCCGACCCGCTGTTCCTGCCCCGGGAGGCGGGCGTGGCGGGCGGCGGCATGGTCGGCTCCACCCACCGCCTCCTCGCCGAACTGACCACCCTGGCCCCAGCCCTGGCGATCGACCCCACGATCCCCACCCCACCCGCACCACCCACCGACGAAGACCCCCTGTCCCCGGAACGAGGCGCCTGGCACCAACTCCACCGCGCCTGCCGGGAAAGCCTCGCCGGAGGCCATGCGATCGTCTTCCACTGAGCGACGGCGAACGACCGCCCGGCCGTGCTCACCCACCCGGGGCGTGGTCCGCGGCCACCGAAACGATCGACAGGAACTCCGTCCAACCGCGACCATGTGACCACACGGGCGAACGACCAAGGGGGATGCGGTGGCGCAGCGCACGCCGTGCGGGGATTGCGGACGCATAGAAGACGTGATGACGGTGGAAGCCCTCTACCAGGCCAACAGCGGCACGTACGGCGGCATGTCGACGGGCGGCGCGAGCGGCATGGTGAACGGACGCTTCACCCGCCTCAGCACCCTCACATGGACCTCGGGACGGACCCGGACCACGCTCGGCGGCTTCGTCTCCCCGCCCCAGCGCCGAGGCTTGCTGCGGACCAGGGCGGGACGGACGGCCAAGGCGGTGTTCCTGGCCGCCATCGCGATCTTCTGCTGGGCCGTCGCCACCGACCAGCCCGAGTTCTGGGCGGCGATACTGATCCCGGGCGCCGTCGCCCTCTGGACGAGCAGACTGCGCCAGTACTTCACCGACCGGGCCAGCATCGGACGACGTCTGGAGATCTGGCGCGAGTTCCTGGTGTGCGTGCCGTGCAACACCGCCTTCCTGTCGGCCCAGTCGACCCAACACCTCGGCCTCGCCGTCCCGGGCTGGCGGGTCCCCGTCAACGGCCTCCACATCGCCGTCACCCGCCTGGCGACCAAGGGCCACTGACCCCCGCTCCGGAGCCGGCCTCCCGAGTGGAGCGGGCGACGAGAACCGAACTCGCGCTCTCAGCTTGGGAAGCTCGGGTTCTTCGGTGGCGGTTACCGCGCTGACCTGTGGCGAAGTCATGTTGAGCCTTGATCCCGCCCTCGAGAACTTCCCACTACGGTCCGCAGAGGTCCACAGTTGTTCGCGGTCTGTCGGGCGCGGAAATCGTCAAGTCGCCATCTCTACCCAGATCGCTTGGTGACTGAGCATCAGGGATAGTTCAGTCCCCCGGTTGCCGGTGCAGTCCTGTCGGGGATACCGCTCGGCCGGTCCCGGTGTCGACGACCGATGAGTGCTCCGGTATCACCACCTTTGAGAGAGCTGACCAAGCAGCGAGAGTTAGTTGGGCCAGACTGGGCACGGATTGTGCATTGATCGCACCACGAGAGCGACTTTTCGTGAGGTTTCGTGGCTGCCAGTCGCCGGATGTACGCCGTCGGCGGCTATTCAACGGCGGGGCAGTTGCCACCTGTAGAGCGTGCTCCAGCGCAAGGCCGCAGACAGTTGAGCCCATCTCCTCAACCAGCAAGCGTTCGTGCACAGGCGCTTCGGGAACCAGCAGCGGCCAGCGGATCACCACCACCCGCTCCCAGAGCTCGGGCGGCACCGTATTGGCCAGGTGGTGGCTCTCGCCCACCGGCAGGTCCCGCAGCCGGCGCTCAGCCTCCTGCGTCTGTCCTACGTAGCAAAGGCCTGCACCGGTGCCGAACACCCCGTAGAGGGCAGGGCCTGTGACGGCTGGGCTGTCTCCTTGCGCTTCGGTCAAGAGAGCGCCGACGCGATGAGCGAACTGAAAGCGGCGCTCCTGCCACCGCGCAAGCAGTTCAGGATCGGCCAACAGGGTCGTCAGCGATGCCCGCCAACCGCGGTAGGCATCGTCGTACATCTGATCATCCACGTACCGCAGCGTAGACCTTGGCCAGGACCCGGGTCCGGTCCTGGCACCTGCAGGAAAACGCGAATCGGTAGTCCGCCCGCGCCGTCAGTTCTACGAACCTGTTCAGTTCTACGAACCTGTAGAGAAAGTTGTAACTCACTCGGTCAGGCGGTCCCGAAGCCAAAAACATGCAAGGGAGTTCGGCGCCCCGAAACTTGCCAGTGCCAGGAAGGCCACCGGTCTGATCGTCCACACGAGACGGACGTCGGCGTGGGCCACCGATACGGTGCAGGGTTCGGAGCGGAGGAGGGTCAGCCTGGTGTTCACCCGTCCCTCGCGCAGCCAATGCCATGCCTCGTCGGAAGAGGTTCCGTCCAAGAGGGGGAAGACGGTGCGGAGCGTGTCGGCGATCCAGCGGTCCGCTTGGCGTGCCGTGTAGGCGTCGAGAGCCCCTAACCGCGCTGGTCGTCGTTGGCCGGTGAGGTCTTCCGACCAGCATTCGCACCAGTAGCCCCGCCTGGTCACGTCGCCCCGCACGGGCGGCCTCCTCCGCGAGGGTCCGCGTACAGCTCCGCGGTGACGGTGTGGCCGTGGTCGCTGTCGTGGACGACGACCCGGTGGGCGATCGCGCTGACCATGCCCAGTCCCCTGCCGTGCTCGGCGTCCTGGTCCTGCTCGTGCCCGACCCTGGGGGTTCCGTCGACGCCCCCGTCGTCGGAACACGGACACCGCGACCACCTGCGCGGAGACGCAGACTGCCAGATGAAAGCTGCCGTGCTCCCGGCCACTCGGGGTGTGCGGGATCGCGTTGGCGCTCAGCTCGCTCACGGTCAGTGCGGCGTCGTTGGCCAAGGGTGATCCACACAGGACACCATGGGGTCAGCGGCGGGCTCGGCTGACTTTTTCGGGGAAGCCGGGGCAGGAGGACGGTCCCCAGACCCTCGCTGCACTCGTATGTCCGACTCGCCCCCGGCGTCCCGGTCATCCACCTCATCCGTACCGCCTACGACACCGAAGGCCGCGCCGTGGAGGTCTGTGACACCGTCATGGCCGCCGACGCCTACGTGCTGTCCTACCAACTCCCAGCGACCTGACGAAGGCGACGCGGAGGGGTGAAAGCGCCCAGGGATGTTGAGTAGCCGATGTCGACGCTGGCGCCGTCCCGGTGGCCGGAGGGGATCGCAGTCCGGCCAACAAACAACCCTCAGACCGACGGCCTGAGGGTTAAGTGGTGGAGCGGGTGACGAGAATCGAACTCGCGCTCTCAGCTTGGGAAGCTGATGTTCTACCATTAAACTACACCCGCGAGTGCAACCGGTTGGACCGGTGATGCATCGCGCTTCACTCTACCCCATGCCCAGCCCCCGTCGTTCCCGGCGCGGGGCCAGGGTGTCGTGGCCCGCTGGACGCGGGTGCGGCTCGCGGGAGTTGGGGCGTACGGTGGCTCCCGCGCGCGGGCGGGGCGGCGAGGTTCCGGTGACGGAGTGCCGCCTGGAGGGGTGTTCGTTCGTCCCGTAATGTGCGCTTCGCGGAGCTTCGGTGGGCGCCCCAGAGGGGCCGCCCCGCTGCCCGCCGCCGTTCATGGACCGTGGGAAGGGACTCAGAGGACTTGATGGAGCGCACTGTGGTTCGTTGTGCCGAAGGGCATGTGTTCAGCACCGCTTCGTTCCCGATGCGGCAGGCCGGACGGCTCGGCCCCGGCCGGCTGCTGCGCTGCCCCCGCTGCGCCCGGCTCCGCAACGCCGTCCCCGTCCCGCCTCCCAAGCGGTAGCCCGTACCGCGCCGGGTACGGACCGTGCCGGGTACGGCCCGCAGCGGGTAACCCCTGCGGGCCGCGCCAGCTCCGCACCGCCGTCCCCGTCGCGGCCGTCCCCGCCGCGCCCGCCAAGCGCTGGCCCGTACGCGCCAGGGAACGACCCCTCAGCGGTGGTCCCGTACGCGGGCCGCGCCAGGGAACGACCCCAGCGGTGGTCCCGTACGCGGTTCGGGCCGGGCAACGGCCCCTTCAGCGTTAGCTCACACCGCGAGCGCAGCCGGTGGCCCCATCGCGCCGGAGGCCCCCGGAAGCACCGCTGACCGCATCGGACGCCCCGCCGCACCCCCTGGAAGGGGGCGGCGGGGAGCGCGGCCCGTCCGGTGGCGGCTCGGCGCCCGCCCGAGGGGCCTCCCGGGCGGCCGCCCGGTGCGCCGGGGCGCCCGGCGGCGCGGGGCACGCCCCGCACTGCGTATCCTCGGGACGTGCTTCTCTCAGACAAGGACATCCGGGCCGAGATCGACGCGGGACGGGTGCGCATCGACCCGTACGACGAATCGATGGTGCAGCCGTCGAGCATCGACGTGCGGCTCGACCGCTACTTCCGGGTGTTCGAGAACCACCGGTACCCGCACATCGACCCCTCGGTCGAGCAGGCGGACCTGACCCGGCTGGTCGAGCCCGAGGGCGACGAGCCGTTCATCCTGCACCCGGGCGAGTTCGTGCTCGCCTCCACCTACGAGGTGATCGGGCTCCCCGACGACCTGGCCAGCAGACTGGAGGGCAAGTCCAGCCTCGGCCGTCTCGGGCTGGTGACGCACTCCACCGCCGGGTTCATCGACCCGGGCTTCTCCGGGCACGTGACGCTCGAACTCTCCAACCTGGCGACCCTGCCGATCAAGCTCTGGCCCGGGATGAAGATCGGCCAGCTGTGCCTGTTCCGGCTCAGCTCGCCCGCCGAGTTCCCCTACGGCACCGAGCGCTACGGCTCGCGCTACCAGGGACAGCGCGGCCCCACCGCCTCGCGCTCCTTCCAGAACTTCCACCGGACCCAGGTGTGACCCCGCGCCCGGGCGCCCGTCCCGTCCCCGGAAAGGCCCGCGCGGCATGAGCGAGTCCACGGCACCCGGCGCCGGAGCGCGGGAGAACCTCACCTACGAGCGGTTCGGCGCCGCCGTCCGTGAGCTGGCGCAGACCGTCGCGGACGACGGGTACCGGCCCGATGTGATCCTCTCCATCGCGCGCGGCGGGGTCTTCGTCGCCGGGGGCCTCGCGTACGCCCTCGACTGCAAGAACCTGCATCTGGTCAACGTGGAGTTCTACACCGGCGTCGGCACCACGCTCGCGATGCCCGTGATGCTCGCCCCGGTCCCGAACGCGATCGACTTCACCGACAAGAAGGTGCTCATCGCGGACGACGTCGCGGACACCGGCAAGACGCTGAAGCTCGTCCACGACTTCTGTCTGGACCATGTGGCGGAGGTCCGTTCCGCCGTCGTCTACGAGAAGTCCCACTCGCTCGTGAAGTGCGAGTACGTCTGGAAGCGCACCGACGAGTGGATCAACTTCCCGTGGAGCGTCGAGCCTCCGGTCCGTCCGGCCGGTGCGCCGGTCACCCCGTCCCGCGAGGCCCTGTAGTCATCCAGCCCGTGGATACGGGTACGCGAACGGGCCCGGACGGATCGTCTCCGTCCGGGCCCGTTCGGGTACCGGTGCCGCGCGGGGCGCGGTGGCTCAGAACGTGCCGAGCTTGATGATCGACAGCAGTGCGGCCAGCTGGATGGCCGAGGCGCCCAGCGCCTTGGGCCACGGCAGGTCGTGCGACCTGCTCATCATCAGGGTGAGCAGCGCGCCCGCCGCGAGCCAGGTCGCCCAGCCCAGGATCTGCACCAGGGGCGCGTCCCCGCCCAGGAACATCGCGAAGACCAGTCGGGGCGTGTCCGTGAGGGCCATGATCAGCATCGAGAGGCCGACCGTCGGCTGCCAGGCGCCGTCGCCGCCGAGCTGACGGCCCAGGGTGTGGGTGACGACGCCGAGCACGAACGCGCCGAGCACCATCACGACGCCCGTGAACAGCGCGTACGGCACCGTCGCCGACAGCGTCGAGGAGAGGGCGTCCTCGCGGGCGCCGTCGAAGCCGAAGATCGCCAGCAGTCCGTAGAGGAACGTCACGACGAGGGCGGGGCCCCACACCGCGTAGTCCCGCATCCGCAGGAAGGTCGCCGCGGGGCGCAGGACGATGCCCTTCAGCAGTTCCTTCCACGGCAGCGGCGGACCGGCGGGCGGCGCCGACGACTGGCCCGCCTGGTAGATGCCGCCCTGCTGGTAGGGCTCCTCGCCGAAGGTGAACGCCTGGGTGTGGCCGGGGTTGTTGGCCGCGTACGGGTCCGGGCCGGGACCGGGGCCGCCGTGCTGCTGCGGGTGGTGCCCGCCGCCGTCACCGAAGTACTCCGGCTCCCCGTACCCGCCGCCGTGTCCACCGTGCCCGCCGTGTCCGCCGGACCCCTGGGCCTGCGGCCAACCGCCGCCCGGGCCACCGGGGCCACCCGGCCCGCCGGGACCCTGCTGTCCGTATCCACCGTGGCCGCCGCCCCGGCCGCCGTACGGCGGCTGCGCGGGGCCGGGCCCGGACGGTCCGCCGTATTGAGGGGGCTGCCCGTGCTGCGGGGCCCGTCCGCTGGGGCCCTGGCCGGGCGCGGGCGGTCCGCCGTACGGCGCCCCGGGGGGCTGCTGTCCGTACGGCTGCTGCTGCGGGGGCCGCTGCCCCCGCCCCTGGGGTGCGCGGTTGTCCCGGCCGCGTCCGATCCTGAATCCAGCCACGTCATCGAACGTACCCGGTCCGGCGGGTCGGCGTGCCGGGGCGGGGGCCCGGGGCCGGGCTTTGCGGCCGAGCTGTGACATCCCCTAAGGGAGCCCCGGACGGGGCCCGTTCGAGGCCCGGTCCCGTGCCGTCCGGCCCCGGACGCCCCGTGCCGTCCGGCCCGGATGCCCATGCCGTCCGGCCCCGGACGGACGGCCACCGCGGGACGGCCACCGCGGACGGTCACCGGGGCTTACCTCTGCGGCTGACCACCCGGGCTGACCACTGAGGCTGGGCCACCGGGACCGACCACCGTGACGGTCGGCCCCGGCTGACCGGCTGACCACCACGTCACGCGCGGGCCCCCAGGGGCCCGGCCCTCCCGGGGCGTGGGCGGGGCGTGGGCGGGGCGTCCGTCCGCCCCGCCCACGCCCCACGGGTCACGCGCCCCACGGGTCACGCGCCCCACGGGTCACGCGCCCCACGGGTCACGCGCCCCACGGGTCACGCGCCCCACGGGTCACGCGCCCCACGGGTCACGCGCCCCACGGGTCACGCGCCCCACGGGTCACGCGCCCCACGGGTCACGCGCCCCACGGGTCACGCGCCCCACAAGGGGCTACTCGTCGATCGCCGCCCCGAACCGCGAGGTCCCCGTGGCCGGGGCCCCCGCCCCGAACACGGAGGAGCCCACCGAGGTGGCGCCGCCCCGCGAGGCGGGCAGCAGCCACACCCGCCCGGTCGTGAGGTTCTCCCCGGGCGCGGCGGCGACCAGCGCGTAGCGCCCGTACCGGTCGGGCCCGGTGAAGCGGACCTGCGAGCCCCACTGGTCAGCCTTCTCGGGACGCCCCGGCACCCCTCGGGAGTCCTGGTTCCAGTGCGAGCCGCCCCGGCCGGTGAGCCCGGTCACCGAGCCGCGCAGCACCCACACCGCGCCCGCGTCCAAGACCCCGCCCACGTCCTCGGCGGGGGCGCCGACCGCGACGTCCGCGTATCCGTCGCCGTCGGCGTCCGCGACGGAGAGGTCACCGCCGAAGCCGTCGCCGGGCTCGGAGACGCCCGCGACGCCGGGGGAGTCCTGGCTCCACACCTGCGGCCGGACTGCCGGTCCGTCCGGGCCGCCGTAGCGGACGCCGATCCGGCCGCCGTTGTTCGGACCGGGGTTCCCCAGGTGGTCGGGAAGTCCGTGCACCAGGTCGTCGTAGCCGTCGCCGTCGATGTCGCCGGAGGCGGCGACGAGGCCCCCGCTCATGACGCGCACGGACATCGGGCCGCGCGGGCCGCCCTCGTAGTAGGCGGACAGGGCCGGGGAGCCCGTGCCCGGGCCGGTGACGACGAGGTCGGCGAGGCCGTCGCGGTTGTAGTCGCCGGTGGTGAGGTCGGTGGGGACGACGTGACGGCTGTTGCCGCTGAGCCCGGTGCGGGAGACCGGCTCGGCACCGGGCCGGACGGTGTCCGGCCCGGACGCGGCGGCGTCCATCGGGGCGATGCCGCCGGGGGTGCCGTCACCGGGGACGCCGCCGGTGGGCTGGGGGACGGCCTTCCACCTCAGGAGTTCCAGCGCGCTGCCGGCCTCGATCTGGTTGTCCCCGACGACGAGCAGGTCGCCGGGGTGGGCGGCGCTGAAGCGGGCGGCGGCGATGGCCCTGCCGAACTGGCTGCCGCCGATCGGTTCCCGGGCCTCGACCCAGGTGGCGGAGCGGGCGAGCCCTGTGGGGCCGCCCCACAGGACGGTGACGCCGCCCGCGCTCCGGAGCCCGTACAGGTCCTCGTCGGGGATGCCGACGATGAGTTCGTCGTGGCCGTCGGCGTTCAGGTCGCCGGTGGCGAGCAGCTTGCCGAACCCGTCCTGGTGCTCGGGGGAGCCGGGCACCCCGGGGGTGGCCTGGCTGATCCGGACGGCGGGGCCGGTGCCCGGGCCCAGCGCGGAGCCGTACCGGACGGTGACGTGCCCGGCGGCGAACTTCCCGTTGACGGTGGCGCCGGGGGCCGCGATGACGAGGTCCTCGTGGCCGTCCCCGTTGAAGTCGCTGTTGCGGTCGTTGGCGTAGGTCCCGCCGGGGGTCCCCGCGTGGGCGGGGGTGGCGAGGGTGAGGCCCGCGCCGGAGGCGACGAGGAACGCGGCCGAGGCGAGAGCGGTGGCCGATCGTTGGTTGCGCACGTACAGCTCCTCTGGAGGAAGGATGTCCGGACGAGCGGGGGTTGGGGGAGGGGCCCGGGTCTCCGTCCGGCCTCTGGTCGACAAGGGGCCCGGGGGAAGGGTCGCATGACTTCCGTACGCACGTACGGCGTTGGTGGGATCGGCGGTACGTCCGGCCCCCGGCCGACCGCCCTTCCCGGCGCCCCACGGCGTATCCCCGACTACGTTCCCGGGGAGTCCCTCCCCCGTGGTCCGGACCCGTCACCCGGTGGGCGAGGACGGCGTCCACCCTGGTGACGGTCCGGACGACGGGTCCGGCCAGGGGCTCCGGAGCGGGCCCCGGACAGCCGGACGGCCGGACAGCGACCCCGGATGGCCGGACAGGGCCCCCGGACAGTCGGCCAGGGCCCCGGGCGGCCGGCTAGGGCCCCGGAGACAGCCGGATCAGCCGACGGGCTCCGGTGCCGGGGTGTCCTCGGCGGGGGCCGCCCCCGCCGGGGGCTCGCCGTCGACGGGAGCCGTCCGCACCGACTCCAGCAGCAGCTGGGCCACGTCCACCACCTGGAGGGACTCCTTGGCCTGGCCGTCGTTCTTCTTGCCGTTGACCGCGTCGGTGAGCATCACCAGGCAGAACGGGCACGCGGTGGAGACGATGTCCGGGTTGAGGGACAGGGCCTCGTCGACCCGCTCGGTGTTGATCCGCTTGCCGATCCGCTCCTCCATCCACATCCGGGCGCCGCCCGCGCCGCAGCAGAAGCCGCGCTCCTTGTGGCGGTGCATCTCCTGCTGGCGCAGCCCCGGCACCCGGTCCATGATCTCGCGCGGCGGCGTGTAGACCTTGTTGTGCCGTCCCAGGTAGCAGGGGTCGTGGTACGTGATCAGCCCCTCGACGGGGGTGACCGGGACCAGCCTGCCCTCGTCGATGAGGTGCTGGAGCAGCTGGGTGTGGTGGATGACCTCGTAGTCGCCGCCGAGCTGCGGGTACTCGTTGGCGAGGGTGTTGAAGCAGTGCGGGCAGGTGGAGACGATCCGCTTGGCCGACTTGGGCTTGCGGGTGCTCTCGTCCTCGTCGTCCTCGCCGAAGGCCATGTTCAGCATGGCCACGTTCTCCTGGCCGAGCTGCTGGAACAGGGGCTCGTTGCCCAGGCGGCGGGCGGAGTCACCGGTGCAGCGCTCGTCCCCGCCCATGATCGCGAACGAGACGCCCGCCATGTGCAATAGCTCCGCGAACGCCTTGGTGGTCTTCTTCGCCCGGTCCTCCAGGGCCCCGGCGCAGCCCACCCAGTAGAGGTAGTCGACCTCGGTGAGGTCCTCCAGGTCCTCGCCGACGACGGGCACCTCGAAGTCGACGTCCTTGACCCACTCCAGACGCGCCTTCTTCGCCAGGCCCCAGGGGTTGCCCTTGCGCTCCAGGTTCTTGAGCATCGTGCCCGCCTCGGAGGGGAACGCGCTCTCGATCATCACCTGGTAGCGGCGCATGTCGACGATGTGGTCGATGTGCTCGATGTCGACGGGGCACTGCTCGACGCAGGCGCCGCAGGTGGTGCAGGACCACAGCACGTCCGGGTCGATGACGCCGTTCTCCTCGGCGGTCCCGATCAACGGGCGCCCGGCCTCCGCCAGCGCGGCGGCGGGCACGTCCTTCAGCGCCTCGGGGCTCCCCTTCTCCTCGCCCTCCATCGTCTTGCCGCCGCCCGCGAGCAGATAGGGGGCCTTGGCGTGGGCGTGGTCGCGCAGGGACATCACCAGCAGCTTGGGGGAGAGCGGCTTGCCCGTGTTCCAGGCGGGGCACTGCGACTGGCAGCGCCCGCACTCCGTGCAGGTGGAGAAGTCGAGCAGGCCCTTCCAGGAGAAGTGCTCGACCTGGCTGACGCCGTAGACGTCGTCCTCGCCCGGGTCCTCGAAGTCGATGGGCGCGCCGCCGGAGGTCATCGGCAGCAGCCCGCCGAGCGCGGTGCCGCCGTCGGCGCGCCGCTTGAACCAGATGTTGGGGAAGGCCAGGAACCGGTGCCAGGCCACGCCCATGTCGGTGCGGAGCGAGACCGTGATCATCCAGATGAACGAGGTGGAGATCTTGATCATCGCGAAGAGGTAGACGAGGTTCTGCTGGGTGCCGACGTCCAGCCCCCGGAAGGCGGCGACGAGCGGGTACGACACCAGGTACGCGGCGGTGTACCCGTCCACGTGGTGGAGCGCGCCCTCCAGCCCGCGCAGCACCAGGATCGCCAGTCCGATGACGAGGATGACGTACTCGACGAAGTACGCCTGGCCCATGTTGGAGCCCGCGAACCGGGACTTACGGCCCGCCCGGCCCGGCAGCGAGAGCTGACGGATCACCATGAGGGTGAGGATGCCGAGGACGGTGAGCGCGCCGATCAGTTCGGTGAAGACCTCGTACGGGGCCCAGGTCCCGATGAGGGGCAGGCTCCAGTCGGCCTGGAAGAGCTGCCCGAAGGCGTGCACCAGGGTGAGCACGAGGGTGAAGAACCCGACCGAGACGAACCAGTGGGCGACGCCGACGACGCCCCACTGGTTCATCCGCGTGTGGCCGAGGAACTCCCGGGCCACCGTCAAGGTCCGTCCTCGCGGATCATCCGTACGAGTGCCCGCCGGGACGTCCTGGCCCAGGCGGACGAAGCGGTAGATCTGGGCGATGGCCCGGGCGAACAGGGCTGCGCCGATCGTGGCGAGCACCAACGACACGATGATCGCGGCGAGTTGCATGGAGGCTCCTCGGGCCTGCGCGTGCGGATTACTAAGCGGTAACTTACCCGGTTTGCTAGAGGGTACCCAGATGTCGGGCCGCACTGTAGTCAGTCCGCCGGTGATCTGTGTCGCTGAGGCCACCCTGAGTGAGAGGCGGGGCGGGCGGGAGCGCGACCGGGAGGGGGTCGCGCGGGGGCGGGGGCCCGTCGTCGGGTTCCCAGGGGCGTACCCGCTGGGCGTCCGGGTACGCGCCGGGGGCTCGGGGCGCCATGGTCATTGCCCGAATGATGCCGCGCTGACCTTGAGGGCCGCACTCGTCGCCGAGGACGACGAAACGCCCCGTACGGCGTGCCGTACGGGGCGTTCTCGCTCTGGTGGCTGGGGCCGGGATCGAACCGGCGACCTATCGCTTTTCAGGCGATCGCTCGTACCAACTGAGCTACCCAGCCACGCAGTTCGCCGAGGCGATCTGCAAGCGGTCCTGACGGGATTTGAACCCGCGGCCTCCACCTTGACAGGGTGGCGAGCACTCCAAACTGCTCCACAGGACCTTGATCGTGTCGCGAGAATTCTCGCACACTGTGCCCCCAACGGGATTCGAACCCGTGCTACCGCCTTGAAAGGGCGGCGTCCTAGGCCGCTAGACGATGAGGGCTATCGGCCCGCCTGCGCGCTTTGCAGCGCGTCGGGGACGTGAGAAGCATATGGGATGGCGGGAGGTATCGCCAAAACGGTTTCCGGGCCCCTCCCCGAGCCCCGCCCCCGGCAGGGGCGGAGGCGGCGGTGGGAGGGGCGGGCGGGCCGGGCGGGTCAGCCCCAGCCCAGTTCGTGGAGGCGGTCGTCGTCGATGCCGAAGTGGTGGGCGATCTCGTGGACCACGGTCACGGCGACCTCGTGGACGACGTCCTCGGGCGTCTCGCAGTAGCGCAGGGTGGGGCCCATGTAGATCGAGATGCGGTCCGGCAGGACGCCCGCGTACCACTCGCCCCGCTCGGTCAGCGGCGTCCCCTCGTAGAGCCCCAGCAGTTCCGGGTCGTCGGCGGAGGGTTCGTCCTCGACGAACACGGCCACGTTGTCCATGACCCGGGTGAGTTCCGGCGGGATCGTGTCCAGCGCCTCGGCGACCAGCTCTTCGAAGGACTCTCGCGTCATCTCCAGCACGGGTCCATTGTCGCCGGACCGGCGCCGGACGGGTGGTCCGGGACGGGACGGCGGTCCTGGACGGGTCGGTCCTGGACGGGGCTGTCGGTCCGCGACGGTCGGTCCGGGGTGGTGCGGGTCGGGTACCGGTTCGGGCGCCGCCGGTCCGGGGGCGGTACGGGTCCGGGCGCCGTCGGTGCCCGCCACCGACCCGCGCCGCCGGTTCACGCTACGGGGGCGCCCGCCTCCGCCGACGGCTCCCCGTGGCCCGGACGGCCGGTGCGGCCCGCCGCCTGGCTCTGCGGCGGGGGCTCCCCGTCCGTGGAGGGCGAGGGTTCCGCCGGGGTGGGCTCGGGGGGCGCGGGCGGTTCCGGGGTGGGCTCCGGGGGTTCCGGTTCGGGGGTGGGGGTGGGCGGCGCGGGCGGCGGTTCCGGGGGCTGCGGGGTGGGCGCCCCCGGCTCCACGGGCGGCGGGGGGACGGTGACCCCGGCGGGCGGCGCGGGTTCGGGGGCGGCGCGGCCGGGGGGAGTGGAGCGCGGGGCGGCGGTGCCCCGCGAGGGGGTCTTCCGGTCGTCCGGGTCCTTCGGCTTCCCGCTGTGCCGGGCCTTCTCGTCCCGCCCGCCGTCCGAACGGTGACCCTGGGTGCTCTCCGCGGCCCGGGGGTCACCGTCCGTCTCCACGGCGCTGTCGCCGCCCCGGGAGCCGGAGGAGGACGGGCGGGCGCCGGGGCGGGCGGCCTCCTCGCCGACGCTGACGCAGCCCGCGGTGGCGGCGAGCGCCGCCGCCAGAGTGGCCAGGCGGACGGGTACGGACAGGGAACGCACGGCCACCTCCGGGGCGGGTGTACTGGCTACGGTTGTCCAACTCCCCGTTCGGGCAAGAGGACACGGAGCCCGGCGGGCCGGAGCCGCGCGGTTACGGGCCCGTTACCCGGGGAGACCGTCGTCCGCGCTCGTCGGGCGCGGTGCGCGGACCCCGGTGGCGGGCGGGCGGACGGTGGTCGTCCGATGGGCGTCCGGTGGTCTTCCGGCCGGTGTGGGCAGGCGGGTTGGCGTCGCTTCCGGCGCCGGGCCGTGGCCCCGGGGTACGGGGTACGCGCGGGGCCGGACGGGGCGGGAAGTGGAATGGGCCAGGGGTGCGGAAGCGGGGCGGGAAGCGGGTCGGCCAGGGGTCCGGACGGGGTGGGAAACCGGACGGGAAACGGGGTGGGCCGGGGTTCGGGCAGGGCGGCGGACGGGGTCCGGCCGGGGCCGGGGTGAGGCGGGTCACGGCGGACGCATTTGCCTTGGGGGTCCTCGGGTGCGTATGGTGGTAGATCGTTTGATCCCATTTGCCCGGCGCACTCCTCACAGAGCGAGGAACGAAGCGCGCCGCGTGTGGCGCGTACTCCCTTGCCGTGACCGGACCGCATTGAGGCGGTCACTCGCAGCTTTCACGGAGTTTGGGCGCGTGCCGTGAACTCCGGAAGGTTCGCATTTCGCATGTCCGTTTCCCCCGCTGACCGTGCCGTTCTCGACGAGAACGCCGACCTCGACCCCAGCACCAGCACCCAGGAATCCCCCGCAGGGACCGTCACCGAGGCCCCCGAGGCCCTCGTGAACGACCCCACCGACGCTGACGCCGCCGACTCCGTCGAGACCGCTGAGGTCTCCGAGGTCGTCGAGGCCGAGGAGGAGCCCGAGGCCGAGGCCGAGGAGCCCACCATCACCTTCGGTGACCTGGGGCTGCCCGAGGGCGTCGTCCGCAAGCTCGCCCAGAACGGGGTCACCACCCCGTTCCCGATCCAGGCCGCGACCATCCCGGACGCGCTCGCCGGACGGGACATCCTGGGCCGTGGCCGCACCGGCTCCGGCAAGACCCTCTCCTTCGGTCTGCCGCTGCTCGCGACCCTCGCGGGCGGCCACACCGCCAAGAAGCGCCCCCGTGGCGTCATCCTGACCCCCACCCGTGAGCTCGCGATGCAGGTCGCGGACGCCCTCCAGCCCTACGGCGACGTGCTCGGCCTGAAGATGAAGGTCGTCTGCGGCGGCACCTCCATGGGCAACCAGATCTACGCGCTGGAGCGCGGCGTCGACGTCCTCGTCGCCACCCCCGGCCGACTGCGGGACGTCATCAACCGGGGCGCCTGCTCGCTGGGCGACGTCAAGGTCGCCGTCCTCGACGAGGCCGACCAGATGGCCGACCTGGGCTTCCTGCCCGAGGTCACCGAGCTGCTCGACCAGGTTCCGCAGGGCGGCCAGCGGATGCTGTTCTCCGCCACCCTGGAGAACGAGATCGACACCCTCGTCAAGCGGTACCTCAACGCGCCCGTCACCCACGAGGTGGACCCGTCGGCCGGTGCGGTCACCACGATGACCCACCACATCCTGATCGTGAAGCCGCGCGACAAGGCCCCGGTCACCGCCGCGATCGCCGCCCGCAAGGGCCGCACCATCATCTTCGTCCGCACCCAGCTGGGCGCCGACCGGGTCGCCGAGCAGCTGCGTGACGCCGGAGTGCGCGCCGACGCGCTGCACGGCGGCATGACGCAGGGCGCCCGCACCCGCACCCTCGCGGACTTCAAGGACGGTTACGTCAACGTCCTCGTCGCCACGGACGTCGCCGCGCGCGGCATCCACGTCGACGGCATCGACCTGGTCCTCAACGTGGACCCGGCGGGCGACCACAAGGACTACCTGCACCGCTCCGGCCGTACGGCGCGCGCGGGCCGCTCCGGCACCGTCGTCTCGCTGTCCCTGCCGCACCAGCGGCGCCAGATCTTCCGTCTGATGGAGGACGCGGGCGTCGACGCCTCGCGCCACATCGTGGGCGGCGGCGGGGTGTTCGAGCCCGAGGTCGCCGAGATCACGGGTGCCCGCTCGATGACCGAGGTCCAGGCCGACTCGGTGGCGGGCGCCGCCAAGCAGGCCGAGCGCGAGGTCCAGGACCTCGCCAAGCAGCTGGAGCGCGCGCAGCGCCGTGCCACCGAACTCCGCGAGGAGGCCGACCGGTTGATCGCGCGGGCCGCGCGCGAGCGGGGCGAGGACCCCGCCGAGGCGCTGGCGGAGGCCGCTTCGGCCGAGGCCGGGACCGCCGAGGCGACGGCCCCCGCCGACGCTCCGGCGGACGGCGAGACCGTCCGTGCGGAGGCCGCGGCCGAGACCGCGCAGGCCCCCGTGGAGCGCCCGTCGTACGACCGTCGTGACGGCGGCGACCGTGGCGGCTTCCGTCGCGACGACCGCCGTGACGGCGACCGTGGCGGCTTCCGCCGTGACGACCGCCGCGATGGCGACCGTGGTGGGTTCCGTCGTGACGACCGCCGTGACGGCGACCGTCCGGGTTTCCGTCGCGATGACCGTCGTGACGGCGGCGACCGTGGCGGCTTCCGCCGCGACGACCGCCGTGACGGCGACCGTGGTGGCTTCCGCCGCGATGACCGTCGTGACGGCGAGCGCGGTGGGTTCCGTCGTGACGAGCGCCGCGATGGCGACCGTCCGGGTTTCCGCCGTGACGACCGTCGTGACGGCGAGCGCGGCGGCGACCGTGGTGGGTTCCGTCGTGACGAGCGCCGCGACGGCGACCGTCCGGGTTTCCGCCGTGACGACCGCCGTGACGACCGGGGCGGGTTCTCCCGCGACCGTCGCGACGGCGACCGTCCCGAGCGCGGTGGCTTCCGCCGCGACGACCGTCCCTCCGGTCACCGGGGCGGCGGCGACCGTCCGTTCAACCGCGACCGCCGCGACGACCGCCCCGCGGGCGGCCACCGCACCGGCGGCCACGACCGTCCCTTCGGCCGCCGTGACGACCACCACCGTGGCGGCACCGGCACCGGCACCGGCGGCGGCTTCAACCGCCGTGACGACAAGCCGCGCTGGAAGCGCAACGGCTGATCCCGTACCCGTGGGTTGAGCCGGGTGCCGTTCCCTCCGGGGAGCGGCACCCGGCTCGCGGCCGTTCGGGGGCGATGCCCGAAAAGCAGCACGCGCCCGGGCGCCGGAAGTGTCAGGATGGCCCCGTACCGCCTCGCGGACGACCACCGCCCGGGCCCCCGGCCCGACCACTCCGGCCGAACCCCGCCACCACCGGGGGATGGCCCCCGTCCGTGTCCGACGCCCCGCTATGCTGCGGGGTAGGGGCCGTTAGCTCAATTGGCAGAGCAGTGGACTTTTAATCCATTGGTTGTGGGTTCGAGTCCCACACGGCCTACCGCACGCGGGGGCGGGCGCGAGCCCGTTCCCGTGAGGAAGCGCCCCATCCGGCTTGAGCCGGGTGGGGCGCTTTCCATGTGACGGCCCCTGACCGCTGGCGGCCGTGCGTGCCTACGGTCAGCGGCTTCCGTCCCTGACCGACGACCCCGGACCGCGGTGCCGCACCCCGTGTCGCCCGACCTGGCGTACGGGAATACGGGAATCAGGCCGGAACCGGGGGCCGTCCTGATCCCCGTACTGGACCGAACCCGTACGCGCGGGGCCCGGACCCTCTGGTCAGCCCTCCGCCGGGCGGGCCCCGTGTTCGGTCGCGAGGGCGGTGAGGCGGGCGGCCAGGGCGGTGTCGAGCACGGTGATGGCGCCCCCGGCGTCATGGGTGTTGAGGGCGAAGCCGATCGTTCCGTACAGGACGGTGACCTCGGCGTGGTGGTCGGCCTCGTCCTCAGCCGCCGCCACGGCCGCGTAGAGGGCGGGGAGGGCGGGACGGTCGGCTTTGAAGGCGGCGGTGAGCTTTCCGTCCTCCGCGGTCCAGCCGGGGAGGTCGGCGAGGGCCTGGGCGAGTTCGGCGTCGGTCAGCGGTGCGGTGGCCATGGGGATTCCTTCGTTCAACGGTTTCAAGCGGCGAGCGGCGCGAGGGCCTTGACGAGGCGGTCGCCGATGGGGTCGTCGTGCCAGGGGCTCATGCCCTCGCGGAGGGCTTCCAGTTCCTTGCGATGGCGGGCGGAGCGTGTCTGGGCGGCGATCCCGGCGGATTCGGTGGCCAGGGTCACGGCGTGTTCGGGCTCGCCGGTGGCGGCGTACGCGGCGGCCTGGCGGGCGAGGTAGACGCCGGTGTCACGGCGGGCGGCCGGGGGCATGTCGGCGTTGACCCGGTCCCAGATGCGCCGGGCCTCCTCGTGCAGGCCCATGCGGCCGTAGCAGGTGGCGCGCTGGACCTCGAAGAAGTACGCGTTGTGGTGGACTCCGCCCCAGGGCACGGCCGGGTCCGCCGCTTCGACCACGGCGGACGCGTCGTCCAGGAGCCGGTCCACGGCGGTGCGCTCGCCGAGGAGCGAGTGGCCGTGTGCTTGCTGGTGCATCAGGTTGACGCGGATGCGGTTCGAGAGCCGGTTCCGCTCGCTCAGTCCCTGTCGGCACAGGTCGACGGCGGCCCGGCCGTCGCCCAGGTCGGATCGGAGGCGGGCCATGTTGGAGAGGACGTACGCGTTCAGATCGGTGTTCCCGAGCATCTGGGCGTCCATCTGGGCGATGCCGTGCCAGTACGCGGTGGAGTCCCATAGGCCCGCGTCCTGGTGGAGCCATCCGGCCAGTGCGGCGTAGGTGACCCCGACGTGGATCAGTTCCTCCCGCACGGTGCCGTTGGCAGCTCGGGTGAGATCGCTGATCAGCCGGTACTGCTCGGTGACGGTCCCGATGAGGTCGAGGGGGCCGAGCATCATGTCGGCGGTGTAGTGGCCGCCGAGCTGCTGGTAGAAGTAGCCGACCAGAGCCGGATCGATGTCCCTGGGCCTGAGATCGGCAGGGCTCACCATGCCGAGCGCGGCGACCGATCCGGTGGTCAGAAAGCTGCGGCGTTCCATGGAAGATTCCTCCTCCGCGATGCGCAGTCGGGCCGGGTGCCCAGGTGGGGGAGTGAAACCGAGGTGCTCGGGGCTGAGGCCGAAGGCGGCGCGCAAGGCGGCGGCGGTGTCGGGCCGGGGCCAGCCGGGCTTGTCGGACTCCCAGCGGCGGTAGGTGCGCACGCTGACGGTGAAGTACGGATCTCCGAGCACGAGCCGGCCCGCCGCGCTGATCTCCTCGGCCGCCGTCTCCTGGGACAGCCACCCACGATCCAGCCGCGCCGCCCGCAGCCTGCCATTGGTCCTCACTCTTCCCCCTCGCGCTCGACCTCTTCAACGTAACGCTCAACTGATCTGCCCATACCCGGCGTTACGGGAGATCGGCCCATCTGTTCGAAGTGGCCGGTGAACGGCCGCAGTGTGGCCGTCGGGCTTCCTGGCCGTCCCGCAGGTTCCGGCGGTTTCCTGTAACGGTCAGCCATCCGCCACCGAGCGGCAGGCACGCACTGAGGAACTTCCACGCCCTGCCCCGGCGCACACCCACCCGTTCCCGGTCCAGCTGGCCCGGGAACACCCGAGCACCATCACCCACCAGGAAAGGGGAATCCATGTCCCTGTTGCTGGAACGCGTCCCGTCCCTCTCCCACGAGATCGCCACCGAGCCCGCCGGACCGGTCGCGACCCGCCCGTTCGGTCTGGACAGCCTGACCGGCCCGGTGCCGGTCCACGGTCGCCGCCCGGTGCTCACCATCGACCCGGTCACTCAGCTCTCCCTGGTCGACGGCCTCCCGGCCGATACCCACCCGACCATGAGCAAGACCTCCTGCAACACCGAGTCGGACGGCAAGGACGCCATCGCCGTCGACACGGACCAGAACGACGACGAGTACGACGACTGATGACGTTCCGCGTCAGTCAGGGCACGCGCGGCGGACTCCCGCCGCGCGTGCTCGTCGTCACCCACGCCCTGGACCCCACCGCGGACTTCGTCCTACGGGAACTGAACGAACGCGGGGTCCCGTTCTGGCGGACCGATCTCGCCGACTTCCCCACCCGTACGTCCTTGCGCACGGAACTGGGAGCGGACGGCCGCTGGACCGGCTCCCTGCATGACGACACCCGAGGCGTCGACTTGTCGGAGCTGCGGGCGGTGTGGTGGCGCAAACCCACGGTCCACGAACTGCCGGAGTCGATGAGTGGCCCGGAGCGCCGGTTCGCCGTCGGGCAGGCCAAGCGGGCGATCACTGTCCTCGGCTCGCTGCCCGGGGTGCTGTGGGTGAACCGCCCGCAGACGAACGTCGACTGCACCAAGCCGGTGCACCTGGCCGCCGCTGCCGCCAGCGGGCTCCAGGTACCGGAGACGCTGATCACCAACGACCCGGCCGCCGTTCCACCTTTTGCCCGGCGGTGCGGTGGGCGCATCGTGACGAAGGTGTTGGGTGGGATCGTGCACACCGAGGGCGGCACCCGGGGCCAGCTCTACACCCGCCGGGTTCCCGAGGAACAGTGGGCAGATCCCCGGATCGCGCTGACCGCACACCTCTTCCAGCGGGAGATCATCGACCGGGCGTACGAGGTCCGCGTCGCGGTCGTCGCCGGACGGCTGTTCGCCGCCGCGATCCAGGCCCCGGCCGGGCACACCGGGCCGGACTGGCGTCAGGACTCCGATGCCTTCACCCACACCGCCATCGACCTGCCCGCCTCGATCGCGGACGCGGTACGCGAGATGACGCGCCGCCTCGGCCTGGTCTTCGCCGCCTTGGACTTCATCGTGGACGCCCGGGGCGCGCACCACCTGGTCGACGTCAACGCGGGCGGCCAGTGGGCCTGGATCGAACCCACTCGCGAACCGATCACCCACGCCATCGCCGACCTCCTCCAGAAAGGCACCATCCACCCATGACCACGGATGACCTGCCGACCCGGGCCGCAGAAGCCCGCCGCGCCCTCGCCCGAACCCTGGTGGACGCGGGTGACCTCAGAGACCCCGAATGGCGCCGAGCCTTCGAGGAGGTCCCCCGGCACGTCTTCGTCCCGTACTTCTACGCGCCTTCTGGAGAGCGGATCTCCGGCGACGACCGGTGGTTCGCCGCCGTCCACGAAGACCGCAGCCTGGTCACCCACCGTACGGACGGCGCGGCGACCTCCTCCAGCTCGCAACCGTCCCTCATGGCCACCATGCTCGAAGCACTCGCCGTGAGGGAGGGGATGAACGTCCTGGAGGTCGGAGCCGGTACCGGCTACAACGCGGCCCTCCTCGCCCACCGCCTCGGCGACGACCACGTCACCACCGTCGACATCACCGAGGACATCACGGGCCCCGCTCGCGAACGTCTGGCCACCGCCGGATACCAACCGACCGTGATCACCGGCGACGGTTCCCTCGGAGTGTCCGACCGCGCCCCCTACGACCGCGTCATCGTCACCTGCGGCCTCAGCTCGGTGCCTCCGGCCCTGCTCCAGCAGCTCACGGACGACGGCTTCCTCCTCGCCCCCTTGGGTAATGCCCTGGCCCGCGTCCACCCCACGGGCCCCGGTGCCGCCACCGGTCGCTTCCTCCCGCACGGTGCCTTCTTCATGCCACTACGCCACACCTCGGCCGACGGCCTCCCGACTCGCCGCCCACCACTACCGACCGGCCCCGGGCGTCCCTCCACCCTCCTCGCCGCGACCATCGCCGACAACCACTTCCGTTTCCTCGCGGGCATCGCCGTACCTGGTCTCACCTGGCAGTACGACCTGAGTGAGAGCGGTGAGATCACGGGAGCCCGGGTCTGGCACCCTGACGGCTCCATCGCCCACGCCTACCCCGACACCACCGTCACCGAGGCGGGCCCCCGCCCCCTCTGGGCCGCCCTCGAAGAGGCTTACCGGACCTACCGGATCGAGGACCGTCCCACCCCGGACCGCTACGGAGTCACCATCACCTCGGAGAGCCAGCGAGCTTGGCTCGACAGTCCCGAGGGGCCCGGTTGGATCTTGGGCGGATGAACCGAGGCCACGTGACCCCAGTAGGCGCGGCCCGCTGGGGTCGGGCTGTCAGGAGAGAATGGCGATAGCCAGGCTGATGATGATGTTCAGCCAGCCTGGGTTGGACCACCCCTCCGCGTCTGTCGGAGGGGGCGAAGCCGTGTCGGGACGAGTCCGGGGCGGATCGGGGCGGGTGCGCGGCGGACGTCCTCCTTGTCCACGGCCCGGTACTGACCGGGCGTGGGGGTGTGGGCAGAATGGGTGTCATGGACATCAGCCCCGGTCTGCTGCTCGTGATGGGCGTCGGGGGCGTGGTCGTCGTCGCGGTGCGGCTGCGCTCGCGGCGGAAGCGGGACGCCCGGCTGATCGCCCAGTGGAACAACTTCCAGCGGCGGCGCGCGGTCGGTGACGGGCACCTCCTCCAGGTGACCCGGGTCTACCAACGGGCGCGTCGGGGTTCGAAGGCCGTCATCACCTGGTGCGACACCGGGCTCCGGCAGGACGCGTGGTTCTGGGAGTGGCACGTCCCGCCGGGCGCTTACCTCCTGGTCTCCGCGACCAGCGGCTACGGGCCGCACAGTCGCAATCCCCATGTGCTCTACGTCCATCCCTCCCAGGTCCGCTCGTGGGTGCCCGCCCAAGCTGCCCGGGCCGCCCGGCGGCGCGGGGTGGGCACGCCGTGACCCCGGCCCTCGCCACCGGTGACGGCCTTCCCAACCGGAGGAGTCGTGTGGACTGGTCGGAGCGGATCGTCGTCCGTGCGGGCGTGCGTGTCTCCTGTCGGGACTGGGGAGGGGCGGGGGCGCCCGTCGTCCTGTTGCACGGGCTGGCCGGGCACGCCGGCGAGTGGGACGTCATCGCCCGTGGTCTGAGCCCCCGTCACCGGGTCGTCGCCGTGGACCAGCGCGGTCACGGTGCCAGCGAGCGCAGGCCGGGGGACGTCTCCCGGGCCGCGTACGTCGCGGACGTCGTCGCCGTGGTGGAGCGGCTCGGGCTGGAGCGTCCCGTCCTGGTGGGCCAGTCGCTGGGGGGCCACACCGCCCTGCTCGCCGCCGCCGCGCACCCCGGGCTCTTCCGTGGGCTCGTTCTGGTGGAGGCCGGGCCGGGCGGTCCTAGCCCCGGGGTGCAGAAGGAGATCGGGGGGTGGCTCGACTCCTGGCCCAGGCCGTTCCCGTCGCGGGAGGCCGCCGTCGCGTTCTTCGGCGGAGGTCCGGTCGGCGAGGGCTGGGCGGCCGGTCTGGTGGAGCGCGACGGCGGCTGGTGGCCCGGGTTCGAGCGCGAGGTGATGGTCGGGTCGCTGGCGGAGAACGCGCGGCGGTCCTTCTGGGACGAGTGGTCGCGGGTCGACTGCCCGACCCTGGCCGTCCTCGGCCAGTCCGGGATCATCCCGCCCAGGGACGTCGACGGGATGTTCCGGCGACGGCCCGCCGCGACCGTGGCCCTGAGCGTTCCGGGGACGGGGCACGACGTCCATCTGGAGCGTCCGGAGGTGCTGCGGGACGCGCTGCGCGAGTTCCTCGCGGGACTCGCCGCCTGAGCCTGAGCTTGAGCCTGATCCCGATCCGGGGTCCTTGGGCGCTTCCCGGTGCCTCCGTGCTTTTCCGGTTCCTCCGGTCCCACCGGTCCCACCGGTCCCACCGGTTCCTCCGGTCCCTCGGTCCCGCTGGGCTTCCCGGCTTGTCTGGTCCTTTCGGGGCCTCGGGCTCTTGGCGGGTCCGGTCCTCTCAGCGGGTCCTGTGGTCCCCGTGACCCCATGGCCTCCAGTGGACGGGGCGGGTGCGGTCCCGTCGCGTCTCCGGCGGCCTTCCCGGGCGGTTCCGCGCGGGGCCGGTCAGAGGAGTTTGCTGCGGGCCGCTCCCGGGCCCGCCGCCGCGCGGCGGCCCCGTGCGGGGCGGTGGCCGCGTCCGGTGCGCCGGTCGCCGTCGAGTCCGGCCGCCCTGCGGGCCCAGCGCGCGACGGTCTCGGCGGGCACCCCGATGCTGTCGACGATCCGCGCGGCCTTCTCGCGGCAACCCGGTTCCGGACAGGCGACCGGGCTCATCGGCCGGGAGGCCGCCGAGGCCCCGGTCGAGGCCCCGGTCCGGGCGCCGGTCTGGGGCGCGGTCTGGGGCATCGCCGGGAGGGGGGCGGGTGCCCCGCCGGGCCTTCCGGCTGGCTTCCCGGGAGGGGACCCGGCGGGCTTCCCGGGAGGGGCGCGGCGCGCGGTCGGCGGGACGGGGTCGGGCGGTAGGTACCGGGCGGCGCAGCCCAGGCAGATGTACCACGTACGCATGGGGACTCCTAGTGGGATTGACCGGTCCCGGAGCAGGTTCCGCAGGCCCCGGTCCAGCGTCGGACGACGGGTTGCTGGCGGCCCTCTTCGTCGGTCTCCACCGTGTGCCGTTCGTGTTCGGTGAGTCCGGTGCCGCCGCAGGCCGGGCAGGTCTCGTCACTCATGGGCCCAGGATGACCGACCGGGTGGCCCCACGCCGGGGTTCCGGCACGACGCCACCCGAACCGGGCAGCCCCGCCGCCTCCGGCGTTGACCCCCTGGTGCGGGGCGCGACGGGAGGGGTGCGGGGCGTGCGGTGGTGCGTCCGCGCGCGGCGGGGACGGAGCGACGGGGGGAGCGGGCGGAAAGTGGTGAGGGACCACCTCTGACGTGGTGTAGAGTTGGGTTTACCGACGCGGGGTGGAGCAGCTCGGTAGCTCGCTGGGCTCATAACCCAGAGGTCGCAGGTTCAAATCCTGTCCCCGCTACTCAGTACGAGGGGCCCGGAAGTCATCGACTTCCGGGCCCCTCGTCGTATGCCCGGCCGATGCGTGCCCGTATGTCCGGCGGGTGCGTGCCCGGGTGCCCGGCCGATGGGCGCGCGCGGCCCCGCGCGGTCCGCTCACCCGTACGGCTCCGCACGGCTCGCCCCCCGGGGAGGCGCGGGCAAGCCTGGGGTGAGCGGACGGAAGGCGGCGGGAGACGGTACGTGGGCCACGGAGGTGAACCGACCGGCGACGGGCCCCCGGCCCCCGCGACCGGACGCCCGGCGGTCCCCACCGGGACTCCCTCGGGCTGGGTCGGACGGCTCGTCCGGGCGCTGCCCGTGCTGCTGATCGTCGCGGGAGTGTTCTACGACGAGCTGACCCCGGCGCGCTTCACCGCAGCCCCGCTGTTCGCCGCCGCCCCGCTCGCCGCGGCCCCGTTCTACGGGAGGCGCGGCACGGTCGCCGTCGGGCTGGCCGCCTGTGCCGCCGCCATCGGCGAGCGGATCGAGGACGGCGCCCTGGGCCGCGCCGAGTCCGTCACCGACCTGGCCACGATCGTGACGGTGTCCGTGCTCGCCGTCGTCATCAACCGCCTCACCCGCCGCAGCGACGCCCGGCTGGCGTCCGCGCGGGAGATCGCGGAGGCCGCCCAGCGGGCCGTGCTCCCGGAGCCGGCCGAACGGATCGGCGGGCTGGACATCGCCGCGCGCTACGAGGCCGCCCAGGCCGACGCGTCCATCGGCGGCGACCTGTACGCGGTGCAGGACACCCCGCACGGCGTCCGGCTGGTGGTCGGGGACGTCCGGGGTAAGGGGATGAACGCGGTCTCCGCCGTCGCCGTGCTGATCGGGGCGTTCCGCGAGGCCGCCGAGCAGGAGGCGGACCTGGAAGCGGTGGCCCGCCGCCTCGAACGCGCCCTCGCCCGGGAGGAGGTGCGACGTCGCGAGGTCGACCTCTTTGAGGGGTTCACCACCGCCGTCCTCGCCGAACTGCCGCACGGCCGTGACGTCGTCCGGATCCTCAACCGGGGGCATCCGCCGCCGCTGCTGCTCGCCCCGGACGGCGGGCTGACGGTGCTGGTGCCGGCGCTTCCGGCGCTGCCGTTGGGGATGGCCGACCTCGGGGTGTGGCCGGACCTCTGCGAGGAGGTGGCCTTCCCGCCCGGGGCCTGTCTGCTCGTGTACACCGACGGGCTGTCCGAGGCCCGGGACGCGCGCGGGGAGTTCTTCGATCCGGTGCTCTGGCTCGGCGGGCGGACCTTCGTGGGGCCGGACGCGCTGCTGACGTCCGTCACCGGGGCGGTCCTGCTGCACACGGGCGCGGGGCCGGAGGACGACATGGCCCTCCTCGCCGTGCGCCGTCCGTGAGACGGCACCCCCCCCGGGTGCCCACCCTCGGCCTCGGCCCCGGCCCCGATTGCGGTTGCGGCGGTGGTCGGTCGGGGACGGCGTGGCCCCCGGGGCCCCCGGGCGCTCCAGGCCCCCGGGGGCGGCTCGGTGCTCGTGGGGCGGCGGCCCCGGCCCGGATCTCACCGCCCGTAGTCGACGGCTCGCGGTCCGATAACGACTGAGTATCCGTCAAAGAAAGTTTGGCGCACCGGGGAATAATCTTCGACCGTCAACTCGCCCGGTTCCGCCCGCCCGTGTCCCGATAAGTCCCCGTCATGGGCGTTAATGATCAACCGGAAGCGCTTGGAATCAGGCCCCCGGGTCTATTAACGTTCGATAACGCAGCGCGGTCGTCCCAGCCGTCACAGAGTCGGCTCCGCGCGCACGCGCCGAATCCCGCGAGGGAACCGGGGAACCACCACCATGGGGTGAATCGGACGGCCCTCTCGCGAGGCTGCCCGTAGGAGACCTTCCTGCTCCGAACCCGTCAGCTAACCCGGTAGGCGAGAAGGAAGGAAGGAGTACGCCTCAGTGGCGTCCAATCGGCCTGCCCCCGAAGCTCCCTACGCGCCGAACACGGCCGAGGACGGGGCTTACTCCCCCTACGGTCGCGTCTACGGCCCCGAGGTCACCGAGGGCGAGGTGCGGGAGGTCTGGAACCCGACCGCGGACACCGTCCGGCCCGTGCGCGGCAAGCACCGCGTCGCCAAGCAGCGCGGCGGACTCGCCCGTAGCTCCACGGTCCTGGGCGTCGGCGTCATCGCCGCCGTCGGCGCGGGCGGCATCGCCACCGCGCAGGGCGGCAAGCCCGCCATCCAGATATCGATGCCGGACTTCGGCTCGATCATGCCCGGGGACTCCGAGGAGCCCGAGGCCGACACCACCACCGCCGCCGCCCCGCTGACCGGCGCGGGCATCACCTCCGCCGACGCCGCCGAGGGCGCCACCGACGCGGGCGAGGCGCTGCGGGCCCGCATCATGCAGCAGGCCGAGCAGCAGCAGGACCAGGCCGACGCCGCCACCCGCGCCGCCGCCGAGAAGGCCGCCGCGAAGAAGGCCCTCAAGGACGCCGCCGACGCGGAGGCCAAGGCGAAGGCCAAGGCGGACGCCGAAGCCAAGGCGAAGGCCAAGGAGAAGGCCAGGGCCAAGGCGGAAGCGGAGCGCAAGAAGGCGGCTGCCGAGGCCAAGGCCAAGGCGGAGCAGGCCGAGAAGGCGGAGAAGGAGCGGCTGGCCAAGCTGGCCGGAAGCTTCGTCCTCCCGCTCTCCGGCTACTCGCTCACCGCGACCTTCGGGCAGGCCGGCGCCATCTGGTCGTCCGGCGCGCACACCGGCCTCGACTTCGCCGCCCCGACGGGCACCCCGCTGAAGGCCGTCGGCAGCGGCACCATCACCCAGGCCGGCTGGCACAACTCGTACGGCTACTTCACGATCCTCACCCTCAACGACGGCACCGAGATCTGGTACGCCCACCAGTCGTCCATGAACGTGAGCGCCGGTCAGAAGGTCGCCACCGGCGAGGTCATCGGCCGTGTCGGCTCCACCGGCAAGTCCACCGCCTCCCACCTCCACCTGGAGGTCCACCCCGGTGGCGGCGGGGGCGTCGACCCGGCCGCCTATCTGCGCGGCAAGGGCCTCGGTCTCTGACCGTACGGCCACGCCGTACCCCTCTGATCCACGGTCACTCCGTCCCTGACTTCCCGGTGCGCCGGGGCACCCTCGCCCCCGTGCGCCGGGACGGTCTCCGGAGCCCGTCGTTCCCCACTTCGACGGGGACCGCGCGGCCGTCCGTACCCCCGGCGGCCCCGGTTCCCCGACGGTTCCCCCCACGCCCGGAGTTCCGGCGGCCCTGACGCTCATCCCCCGACGTCAGGGCCGTCGGTCCCCCCCCTCGGAGGTTCCACCGGGTCTTCCGGGGGTTCCCCCGGGTTCCGGGAGTTCCACCGGCCTCCCCCCCCAAGTCCCACGGTCCCGACGGAAGACCCGGGCGCGCACCGGTGTTGACTACGGGCATGACCTCTCTGCGCCCGCTCGGCCCCTCCGGCATCGACGTCTTCCCCCTCGCCCTCGGCGGCAACGTCTTCGGCTGGACCGCGGACACCTCCCAGACCTTCGCCGTCCTCGACGCCTACACGGGCGCGGGCGGCAACTTCGTGGACACCGCCGACTCCTACTCCGCCTGGGCGGACGGCAACCAGGGCGGCGAGTCCGAGACGCTGATCGGCCGGTGGGTCGCCGCGCGCGGCAACCGCGACGACGTCGTCATCGCCACCAAGGTCGGTTCCCACCCCGAGTACAAGGGGCTGTCCGCCACCACCATCAAGGCCGCCGCGGACGCCTCCCTCACCCGGCTCGGCACCGACTACATCGACCTGTACTACACGCACTTCGACGATGTGACCGTCCCCGTCGAGGAGATCGTCACCGCGCTGGACGACCTGGTGCGCGCGGGCAAGGTCCGGGCCGTGGCCGCCTCCAACCTCACCCCCGAACGGCTCCAGGAGTCCCTGGACTTCGCCGACCGCGAGGGACTGACCCGGTACGCGGTCCTCCAGCCCGAGTACAGCCTGGTCGCCCGGAGCGGCTACGAGAACGGGCTGCGGGAGGTCGCCTCCCGGTCCGGGCTGGCGTCCGTCCCCTACTTCGCGCTCGCCTCCGGCTTCCTCACCGGCAAGTACCGGCCGGGCGCCACCGTCGACAGCGCCCGCTCCGGTTCGGCCTCCCGCCATCTGTCCACCGAGCGCGGCCCGCGGGTGCTCGCGGCCCTCGACACCGTCGCCGCCGAGCGCGGTGCCGAGGTCGCCACGGTCGCCCTCGCCTGGCTGGCCTCCCGTCCGACGATCGCCGCCCCGCTGGCGAGCGCCCGCACCCCCGAACAGCTCCCCGCGCTCCTCGCGATGGCGGAGCTGGAGCTGACGGACGCCGAACTCTCGCTGCTCAGCGAGGCGTCCGCCTGACGCCGTCACGGGACCCGGACCGGTCGCGCCGCCCGCTGCCGTGGCGGGACCGGTCGCGCCGTCGGTCCGGGGTCCGGGCGGGGTGGGCGACGCCGTCTTCGAGGTCGATCCATCCGCCGTCCCGCCAGACGACCTCGAAACCGTCCTGGGGCCGGAGTTCCGGCCAGCTAGGACAGAGCGTCCGGTAGGGGACGCCGGGCAGGCGCCGCCCCCACTCCGCCCGGTCCAGGCCGCCCCGCACCCGGGCGCAGACCGTCCGGGCCGCCGCGTCGGCGGAGAGCGGATACCGCCGGGCCGCCGTGTGCGGGGTGGTGACGGTCAGTCCCCGGCCGTCCGGGGCGAAGGCCAGGGCGAGCACCGGGCCGTCCGCGCGGGGCAGCGGCCGGCCCGCCCGGTCCGGCGCGGCGAGGTCCCACAGCCGTAGCTCGCCGTCCTCGTCCCCGGCGGCGAGGGTCCGGCCGTCGGGTGAGAACGCCAGGGCCGAACCGCCCCCGGACGGGCGTTCGCCGCCCGGGGAGAGCACGGCCAGCCGCAGTGCGCCCAGACCGTCCCAGAGCGTGATCCGTCCGGTCTGGTCGATCATCGCCATATGGGCCCGGTCCGGGGCGAACGCCACCGCCACGGGGGTTCCCTCGCCGTCCATCAGCTCTTCGGGAACGCCCCCGTCGGGGTCCAGCCGCTGTCGGCGGTCCGTGAACAGGGGGAGCCCCGGGCCGCTCGCCAGCAGGGCGCCGTCCATCGGGCGCGGGGGCGACCAGCGGGGACGGCCCGGCGCGGAGGCGTCCGCCGGACCGTGGGGCAGGAGCGCGGAGGACGTCGTCGTCACCAGGTCGGGGGAGGCCCGGGAGACGGACACCCGGCTGCCGTGCCAGCCGAGCACCAGACCGGTGATCCCGGAGCGCGCGGGCAGGGTCACCACGGCCCGGCCGTCGCGCGCGTCCCGGACGACCACCCGGCCCCGGCCGTCCACCTGGGCGAAGCGCCGTCCGTCGCCCTGGAAGCCGAACCGGGCGGCGCAGCCGGGCCCGCAGTCGTCCGGCGCGTCGAGGCTCCGCCGGAGCTTTCCCCGGGCGTCCCTGAGCTGGTGCGTTCCCGGCCGGGCGGTCAGCAGGGAGCCACCGTCCGGGCTGAACCCGGCCGCCACGATGAGCGGGCGTTCGCGGGTGCGGAGGCGGGCTGGGTCGAAGCGGACGGTCCGTACCGTCGTCCGGGGCGGCGCACCCTCCCGGTAGCGGAGGGTGCCGCTGGTCAGGTCGAGGCGCGGGGCGTGGGCGGTCGTCCCCGTGGGCACCTGGAGGACGGGGACGGTCGGCTCGTCGGTCCGCCACAGCCGGAGGACCCCGGCCGTGAGCGTCGCGACGTGGGAGCCGTCCGCGCCGAACGCCACGCTCGGCTCGCCCTCCGTCCGGATCCGCCATCGCTCCCGGCCGGTGCGAGCCTCCCGGACCCGCAGTCCGTCGGGACCGGGGAAGGCCAGGGCCCGGCCGTCCGGGGTGAAGACCAGTTCGTCGCCCCGGCGGCAGTCGGCCCCGGTCGCCCAGCGCGCGGGCAGCCGACGGCGTTCGCGGACGTCCCAGAGCTGGAGGGGGTCGTCGTCCGGGCAGAAGGCCGCCAACCGGTCGTCGGGGGAGAGGGCCACCTTGTTCAGCTCCCCCGAGCGTACGGCGGGGGTACGGAGCAGGTTCCGCCCGGTGCTCGTGGACCACAGCTGGAAGGGGCGGTCACGGGCATGGGTGGCGACGGTCCGTCCGCCGGGGCCGAACCAGGCGTCCGCCGTCCTCCTCCCGGGCCCGAGGCCCGGGGTGGTGAACCGCGCCGAGCCCAGGTCCCACAGCCGCGTTCCGTCCGGGGTGGCGATGGCGGCGGTCCGGCCGTCCGGGCTCACGTCCCGGATCCAGCGGGTGCGGGAGCCGGTGCCGGGCGCGCTCCGGAGCGGATGGGCCAGCTCCACGTCCCAGCGTTCGGTGGCCTCCGGGCCGACGCGGAGCAGTGTGGCGCCGTCCCGGGTGAACACCTCCCAGGCGTGCCGGGACGGGCTCTCGTCGGAAACGGGGGTGAAGGCCGAGGTGTGGGGCTGGGCGGCCGACGCGAACAACGCCTGTTCCGTCTCCGGCAGTTCCGCCGCGTGCCAGGCCGCCAGACTCAGCCGCATCGCCAGCTCCGGATCACCGGTCCGCAGCTCCTCCGCCGCCGCCGCGAGCCGTCGGGCGTCGGCCTCCACCGCGCGGCGCCCGCTCACCCCGCCCTGGTGCCAGGCGGCCAGTCCCGCGACCACCGCCACACAGAGCAGCAGGGACAACGCCACGGTGAGCAGGCGCAGTCGGCGGGCGGTCCGGGTGGCCGTGCGCAGCGCGCTGTCCTGGGCGCGGAGCGAAGCGAGGAGGAAGGCCCGCTCATCCGGGGTGAGCCCGAGGTCCCGGGCGCCATGTTTCACGTGAAACACCTCGCGGACCGACTCCAGTTGAGCGCCCCGGTACAACGCCCCCTCGTCCCGCCCCCACGCCTCCCAGCGCTGGGCGGCCTCGGTCAGCCCCCGGTGCAGCCGCAGCGCCTCGCGATCCTCCTCGACCCACTGGCGCAACCGGGGCCAGCCGCTGATCAGGGCCTCGTGCGCCAGATCGACCGTCTGGTCGTCGACGGTGAGCAGCCGGGCCCGGACCAGCCGCTCCAGCACCCGGGCGGAGCCGGGCGAGACGGCCAACTCGGCACGCGGGGCCGGGCGGCGGGTGTCGGCGGTGGCGTCACCGGGGGAGATCAGCCGGAGCAGCAGCCGCCGGGCGGTATGGACCTCGTCCGTGTCGAAGTCGTCGAGCACCCGTTCCGCGGTGTGCGCGAGGGCGCCCCGCACCCCGCCGATCGCCTCGTACGCCTCCTCGGTGAGCGTCCGGCCCCGGCGGCGGCGCCAGACCTCCCGTAGGGCGTGGGCCATCAACGGCAGCCCGCCCGGCGCGTCCACCGTGTCCGCGACGATCCGCGAGGTCAGGGACCGCTCCACGATCAGCCGTTCCGCCGTGGCGGGTCCGACCACCGCCTCCCGTAGCTGGGGCGGGGTCATCGGGCCCACCACCAGCACGGTGTCCCGGAGGGCGGCGGCCAGCGCCGGACGCTCGGCGCACCGCCCGATGAAGTCGGCCCGCACCGCGACCACGGTCCGGACGCCCGGCCGGGTCAGCAACGCGATGAACGCGTCCCGCTCGGCGGGGTCCCGGCAGAGGGTGAACACCTCCTCGAACTGGTCCACCAGCAGCAACGCGCCCTCGGTGAACAGCCCCCGATGGGTACGGGCCGGGGTGGGCCCGGGGGTGAGCAGCCGGATCACGGTGAACGCGTCCCCGCCCCCCTCCCGGAGCGCGGGCACCAACCCGGCCCGCAGCAGCGAGGACTTCCCGCTTCCCGAGGCGCCGACCAGCGCGGTGAACGGGCGGTCCCGCACCAGCTTCCGCAGCTCGGCGACGAGTTCGTCCCGGCCGAAGAAGCGGGCCCCGTCCCCGGTGCCGAAGCGGGCGAGCCCGGGATACGGGCCGTCGTCCCCGTCCCCGGCCCCGTCCGCGAGGGCCGCCTCCCCCGCCCTGAGCCCGCGCCAGCGGCGCTCCCACCCCTCCGGATCGCCCCCGCACGCCCGGACGTAGGCGAGGACCACCGGCAGGGACGGCAGCCGCTCACCGGACGCCGCCGCCGAGAGGGTGGAGGCGGAGTACGGGGACCCGGCCGCCATCGCCCGGTAGGTGGGCGCACCGGCCGTCCGCCGTAGTTCCCGCAGGGCTTCCGCGAAGGCCCCGACCGGCCCCGCACTCGGATCGAGTGGCTTCTCCCGACGCCCCATCCCACCCTCACCCCCGGCCCGGAGCATAGGCGAATTGATTGACGCGGGCCGGTGACCTGCCCATCAACCCCGGGCCCGGTGGACTCGCCGCATGATCGACGACACCCTGTCCGCTCCCCGCTCCGGCGCCGCCCCTCACCCGGCCACCGCTCCCGGTTCCGTCGGCGGGTCCCGCCCGGCCACCGCTTCCGCCGGCACGTCCCGCCTGGTCACCGCTTCCGGTTCCGTCAGCACGTCCCGTCCGGCCGCCGTCCCCCGTTCCCCCGTCCGTCCGCCCCGCACGCCGTCCGCCTGGACGGTCGCCCTCGCCCCCGCCGTGCTGATGGCGGCCCTCGGGCTCTGGGGCATCCGCAGGGAGGGAACGCTCTGGGGCGACGAGGCGGTCACCTACGCGATGGCCCAGCGCGACCCGTCCGAGATCGTGCGGACCCTGCTCTCCGTCGACGTCGTCCACGGTCTGTACTACCTGCTGACGCACGGGGTGTTCACGGTCACCGGCCCCGGACTGGTCCCCCTGCGACTGCCCTCCCTCCTGGGGATGTGCGCGACCGCCGCCGGGGTCGCGCTCATCGGCCGACGACTGGCGGGCCCCCGCGCCGGACTCCTCGCCGGGCTGTTGCTGCCCCTGCTCCCCGACGCCCAGCGGTACGCCCAGGAAGGCCGTTCCTACGCGCTGGTGTGCGCGCTGGTCACCTTCGGCACCCTGCTGCTGTGCGCACGACGGTGGCCCGCCTACGCGGTGGTCATGCTGACGGCGTGTCTGCTGCACGAGTTCGCGGTCCTGGCGCTGCTCGCCCACGGGGTGACGCTGGCCCCGCGCCCGCCCCGGGGCTGGTGGGCCGCCGCCCTGGCCGTGGTGGCGGGCCTGACCCCGCTGGCCCTGTTCAGCGCCACCCAGTCCGGCCAGGTCGACTGGATCACCCCGCCGGGGACGGGTGATCTGGTCCTCCTCGTGGTGCTGGCGGTGCTGGGCTGGTGCGCGGGCACCACCACCGGGGGCCGCCGGGTCCGCGCGGTCGCCCTCCCGCTGCTGCTCCTGCCGATGGGGCTGCTGATCGCCGTCTCCTTCCTGCACCCCCTCTACGTGGACCGTTACGTCCTGCCCCAGGTCATCGGGGTGGCCCTGCTGACCGGCGCGGTCCTCGACCGCCACTGGTCGACGCTCACCGCCGGGACCGCCGCCGTCGCCGCCGTGGCCTCGCTGATCGTCCTCGGCCCGCCGCTGAGGTCACCGGAGAGCCGCAAGAGCGACGTCGGCGCCGTGACGGAGTTGATCCAGCGGATGTCCCGGCCGGGCGACGGCGTGCTCTTCCTCCCCGGACCGCACCGGGGCTGGACCCTGGCCCACCCCGGGGCGCTCACCGGGCTGACCGATCTGAGCCTGGGCCGCTCGCCCCGGGCCTCCCACACCCTGTTCGGCGTCGAGGCGCCGCCCGGGGAGGTCAGGGACCGGCTGCTGCGCCACCGGGGCCGGGTGGTCGTGGTCCGGGGCCCGGCGGACGAGCCGCTGGACCCCGGGGCGGTGGAGACGGCGAAGCGGACGGTCCTCGCCGCGCACTTCGTCCGGTGCGCCGAGCGGACGGCCAACCAGGCCCGGGTCGCGATCCACGTCCGCGACCGCGCGGACTGCTAGACCGTCCCGTCCCCGGGGGCTTCGGCCGGTTCCGGCGCGGTGGCCGGGCCCAGGCCGGGCGTCTTCGGCGGGGCGCCGGTGGGTGCGCCGGTGCCGGTGCCGGGCTGCCCGTACCGGGGCGGCGCGGGAGCCGGGTGGACGGGGGCGGGGGCCCCGGGGCCCGGGTGGCCGTACCCGGGGCGGCTCGGGACGGGGTGGCTCGCGACGGGGTGGCTCGGGACGGGGTGGCCGTACCCGGGGTGTGCCGGGACCGGGTGGCCATGGGCGGGCGGCGACCCGTACGCCGGGTGGGCCTGGCCCGGGTGGCCGTACGCCGCCGTCGGCCCGTACGGGGCCGGGTGCCGGTGCGCGGCGGTCTGCCCGTACGGGCCCGGATGGCCGTACGCGGTCGGGTGGCCGTACGTGGTCGGCGGGGCGGCCCGGCCCGGGTACCCGTACGCGGTCGGCTGCCCGTGCGGAGGCGGGGCGCCGTACGGGAAGGGGGCGCCGTACCCGGGGGCGGGACGGGGGAAGGCGTGGAGCGCGGCGTGGGCCAGCGCGGGGCGCACCGCGTGACGGCGGGCCCAGAGGCCGTCCAGCAACCGCCGCTCCACGGCGACGAAGTCGGCGCCCGCCCGGCCCAGGGCGCCCCGGCGGCGCAGGAACGCCAGCTCGGTCGCGTCCCGTTGGTATCCGCGGACCACCCGCCGCAGCTCCCGGCCGCCGTGGTGGCGCGCGTGGTCCAGGGCGCCGCCACGGCCCCGCATCGATCCGAGGGCCAGCGGTTCCGGCGGGCTCAGCCAGCCCGCCGCCACATAGGCGGGCAGTTCCTCGCGGAGCGCGCGCAGCTCCCGCTGCCGGGTCCAGACCGCCAGCCAGGTCAGCAGCCCGAACACCGGCACCATGAACGCCGCGTACACCACGAAGAACCCGAAGTCGCCGAAGGTCGTGGACCCGTTCCACAGGGCGTGCAGCCCCATCGCCAGCAGCAGTCCGCCGACCGGGGCGAGCACCCGCCACACCCGCCGCCGGGGCGCCGCCTGCGCGGCCAGCCCGAAGCCGATGCCGGTCACCACGGTGAAGAGCGGGTGCGCGAACGGCGACAGCACCACCCGGACGAAGAAGGTCACGGCGGTGACGGAGGCCAGGCCCGCGTCGCCGTTGGTCCGGTCGGTGTCGAAGGCGGTGCCGAGGTAGAGGACGTTCTCGGTGAACGCGAACCCGGTGGCGGTCACCCCGGCGATCACCACCCCGTCCATCAGCCGGGTCAGCCCGCGCCCCCGGAACAGGAAGATCAGCAGGATCGCGGCGGCCTTGGCGGACTCCTCCACCACCGGGGCTATGACCGTGGCCCCCAGGGTGTCCGCGCCGTGCGGGTCGGCGGTCCGTACCGCGATCCAGCGGGTGGCGAAGCTGTTCGCGACGATCGATATGAGCGCGGCGGCACAGGAACCCCACGCGAAGCAGAAGGCCGTGTTCCGCCAGGACCGGGGCGCCACCCGGTCGAGCCAGCGGAACGCGCCCACCAGCAGCGGCACCGGCAGCACGGCCAGCCCCAGCCCCACCAGGAACCCCTCGTGCCCGGTCTCCTGCCGCACCAGCGCCAGCAGCACCACCCCGCACAGCGCGAGCACCGCCGCGAGCCCGCCGGTCCGCACCTTCCGCCGCCGCCACCAGGGCACCCGCGCCACCTCGGTCAGCGCTCCGGTCAGTGCCCCGGGGGGCGTCACGGGGGGTGCCGGGTGGTGGACCGTGGGCGGTGCCGCGGACTGTTCCGTGCCGGGTGCGGCCGGTGACGGTCCGTCGGACGGGTGCCCCACGGACGGCGGCGGGGAGACGGGCCCGGACGGCGGTCGGAAGGCGGGCCCGGCCGGTGGCGGTGGACCGGCGGTGGGCCCTGGCGGTGGCGGTGCGCCGGGGACGGGACCGGACGGCGGACCGGAGACCGGCCCGGGTGGCGCCGGTGGACCGGGGACCGGCCCGGACGGCGCCGGTGGACCGGGGACGGGGGCGGGTCCGGGTCCGGGGACGGGCGGGGGCACGGGCCCGGGGGGCTCGTCGCCTCCGGCCGGGTGCCGGGCAGGGGAGGTGGCCATCGCCTCGACCCTACGGCGCGGCCCGCGCCTCGCGCGACGCCCCGTACCGCCCGGCCGGTCCGCCCGCCCCGCTGTCCGACGGGAGCCCGACGGCCGCCCGGCGACTACTCGGCGTCCGTCGGGCGCTCCGTCGCCGACCTGCGGAACAGCACGTCACGCACCACATGGCCCTTGTCCAGCCCCTGCCCCTCGAACCGGGTGCGCGGCCGGAACTCCGGCCGGGGCGCGAACCCCCCGTCGGGCTGGGTGTTCTCGAAGTCGGGGTGCTCGGTGAGCACCTCCAGCATCCGCTCCGCGTACGGCTCCCAGTCCGTGGCGCAGTGCAGCAGCGCGCCGGGCTTCATCCGGCTCGCGGCGAGCGTCAGGAACTCGGGCTGGACGATGCGCCGCTTGTGGTGGCGCTTCTTGGGCCAGGGGTCGGGGAAGTACACGCGCAGCCCGTCCAGGGAGGCGGGCGGCAGCATCCGGGTGAGCAGGATGATCGCGTCACCGTTGGCGACCCGGACGTTGGTGAGCCCGGCCTCCTCGGCGAGGTTCAGCAGATGGCCCTGGCCGGGGGTGTGCACGTCCACCGCGAGGATTCCGGTGCCGAGGTCCCCGGCGGCCATCCGCGCGGTCGCCTCGCCCATCCCGAAGCCGATCTCCAGGACGACGGGCAGCCCGTCGAACAGTTCCTCCAGATCGAGGACGCGGCTCCCGTCCACGTCGAGGCCCCACACCGGCCACAGCCGTCGGATCGCCTCGGCCTGGCCCCGGGTGACCCGGCTGCGGCGCGGCTGGAAGCTGCGGATGCGCCGGTCGAAGTGGGCGCCCGCGGGGTCGGGCGCGGGGCCCTCGCCGGGCGGGAACATCCGCGACCGCCCGGGCCCGCCGCGCCCGTCGGCGGAGACGGTCCCCGCGACCTCGGCGGATCCGGCGCCGGACGCGCCGGGAGCACCGGGCTCGCCGGGAGCGTCAGGGGCGTCGGCCCCACCGGAAACGTCCGGAACTCCGGACGGACCGGACGGACGTGCCGAGTCGGATGGACCGGACGGACGTGCCGCGTCGGACGGGCCGGACGGGTGTGCCGCTCCGGACGGGTGGGCCGGGCCGGGTCGGGTGGCCGGGGGGCTCTGGGGTGATTCGTCATGCTCGGACACAGTGCCTGCGATTCTACGGAGCCCCGCCCGGCCCCCGCCTCCCACGGGCCGTCCACCGGACCGTCCACGGGGCCGCACCGTGGCGGAGGCGGCAGCGGAGACGAAGACCGCCCGGCGCTCCGGGCGGAAACGAGCCCGGTGGCCCGCCGACAACGGCCCGGTCCCGTGGGACGGCCGCGTCTCGTCCCGCCCTGCGCCGCCCCATCCGATCGGCCGTCCTGTCACGTTCCGTACGCCTTGTCCGGCCGGGAGACCCAGAGTCCCGATCCGGCCCGGAGCCCCGGCCCACAGTCCCGGCCCACAGCCCCAGCCCACAGTCCCGGCCCGGAGCCCCGGCCCGGAGCCCCGGCTCAGAGCCCCGGCTCAGAGCCCCGGCCCGGCGGGACGTCCCGGCGGGGGCTCAGTCCCCCGTGGCGGCGAGCATCCGCAGCGCCCGTCCCGCGACCTCGCGGCCGATGGGGAGCGAGGCCGTCGCGGCGGGGGAGGGGGCGTTCAGCACGTGGACCGCCCGGGGTCCCTCGCGCAGCAGGAAGTCGTCGACGAGGGTGCCGTCCCGCAGCACGGCCTGCGCGCGGACCCCGGCGGCCGTCGGTATCAGGTCGTCGGCGGTGACCGACGGCAGCAGCCGCCGCACCGCCCGGGTGAACGCCCGCTTCGACAGGGAGCGGCGCAGCTCCCCGCCGCCGTACCGCCAGTGGCGGCCCGCCAGCCGCCAGGAGCCGGGCCAGCCGAGCGTCCCGGCCAGCTCGGTGGGGTCCAGGGTGCGCCATTCGTACCCCTCGCGGGCCAGCGCGGGGACGGCGTTGGGCCCGACGTGCACCCCGCCGTCGACTCCGCGCGTCAGATGCACCCCGAGGAACGGGAACGCGGGGTCGGGCACCGGATAGACCAGGCCCCGCACCAGCTCCGGCCGGGCCAGCTCGTAGTACTCCCCCCGGAACGGGACGATCCGGACCTCCGGATCGTCGCCGGTCAGCCGGGCGATCCGGTCGCAGTGCAGCCCCGCGCAGTTCACCAGGACCCGGGCGCGCAGCACCGTGCCGTCCGAGGTGCGCACGGCGACCCCGCGTTCGGGGCGCCGGTCGATCCGGACGACCTCGGCGCCGTAGCGGACCTCCGCCCCGGACGCCTCGGCGAGCCGCCGGGCGACGGCGGCGTAGTCGCAGATCCCGGTGGTGCCGACGTGGATCGCGGCGATGCCCCGGACGGCGGGCTCGGCCTCCGTGATCTGGGCGGGGCCCAGCTCGCGCACGGGGATGCCGTTCTCCCGGCCGCGCTGGACCAGTCCGTGCAGCCGGGGCAGCTCCGCGCGCGAGGTGGCGACGATCAGCTTGCCGGTGACCTCGTGGGGGACGTCGTGCTCGGCGCAGAACTTGACCATCTCGGCGGCGCCCGTGACCGCGTACCGCGCCTTGAGGGAGCCGGGGCGGTAGTAGATCCCGCTGTGGACGACCCCGCTGTTGCGCCCGGTCTGGTGGCGGGCGGGACCCGCTTCCTTCTCCAGCACGGTGACCCGGGTGCCGGGCGCGGCGCGGGTGATCGCGTACGCCGTCGACAGACCGACGATCCCCGCGCCGATCACCAGCACCTCGCAGTCGTACGCCACCACGCGCCTCACCTCCCGCTCCCGATAATGCACTGCGCCACTGACAGCGGCGCCAAACCCGGGAACGGCGGCTACGACGGAGTCCACCCGGCCACCATGGGCCGGCCACCGTGGACCGACCAGCGCGGACGGGGCGTGCGGACGGCCCGGTGCGGACGGCCCTCCGTGACCGGTCGCTGTGGACCGGTCGGTACGGACCGGTCGGTACGGACCGGCCCCGTGGACCGGCGCCGTGGACCGGCCCCGTGGACCGGCCTCGCGGACCGGCGCCCCGAGCCGGGCCCCTACGCCGGGGCCATCAGCAGCGGACGGGCCCGCTCGCGCAGCTCGACCACCCGGGGCTCGTCCCCGTACGGCTCCAGCCGGTGCAGCAGGTCGCGCACGTACTCGGTGGTCCGGGCGGAGGAGATCCGGCCCGCGACCTCCACCGCGCGCACGCCCTGGGCGCAGGCCGCGTCGAGGTTGCCCGACTCCAGCTCCGCGACGGCCGACACCACCAGCCGCAGCCCGTGCGAGCGGACGAACTCCTCGGTCGGCCGGGACAGGGCCTGCTCGGTGAAGCGCCGGACCTCGCGGGGCGCCTTGAGGTCGCGGTAGCACTCGGCGGCGTCGGCGGCGAACCGGTCGTACGAGTAGAAGCCGAGCCACGAGGGGTCGTGGTCGCCGTCCCGGGAACGCTCCAGCCAGCCCTCGGCGGCCTTGAGCGCCGCCCCGGCGGCCTGCGCGTCCCCGGCCCGGGCGTGCGCGCGGGCCTCGACGAGCCGGAAGAAGCTCATGGTGCGGGCCGTGGCGAGCCCCCGGTTCCGCTCCAGGGCGGCCTGCGCGAGGTCCACGCCCTCGTCGCCGAAGCCCCGGTACGTCGCCTGGAGCGACATCGACGCCAGCACGTACCCGCCGAGCGGCACGTCGGCCGCCGCGCGGGCCAGCCGGAGCGCCTGGATGTAGTACCGCTGGGCGGCCTCCTGCTGTCCGGTGTCGAAGGCCATCCAGCCCGCGAGCCGGGTGAGCTCGGCGGCGGCGCCGAACAGGGCTCGGCCGACCTCGTCGGAGTAGGAGCCGAGCAGCAGCGGGGCGGCCTCCACCCGTAAGCACTCGGGGACCATGGAGGAACGCCAGTCGCCGCCGCCGTACTTGGAGTCCCAGCGCCGGGCGTCCTCGGCGGCCTCGCGGAGTTTGGTGACGTCGCTGTGGCCGACCTTCAGGGCCGACCCGCTGTCCTCGGCCGGGCTCGCGTCACGGGCGACGGAGCTGTCGGCCGGGGTTATGAGCCAGCGGGACGCGGGCGTGGCGTACGCGCTGACGGCGAAGGACCCGGCGAGCGACTGCCAGATGCCGCCGCTCCCGGCCCGGCGTCCGGCGAGGTCGAGCCGGTACAGCTCGGTCGCGGACTTGACGGCCGCGCCCACGTCGCGGGGGAACGCCAGCCCCACCTCGGGGGCCGGGTCGGCGTCGGCCAGCCCGATCTCGTGCAGGGGCACCGGGCGGCCGAGCTTCTGTCCGATGGCGGCCGCGATGAGGTGCGGGGCGGCGCCCTGCGGCACCATGCCCTTGGACACCCAGCGGGCCACGGAGGTCTTGTCGTAGCGGAGCGTCAGACCGCGCTGGGCCCCGAGGTCGTTGACCCGGCGGGCCAGTCCGGCGTTGCTGATCCCCGCGAGGGCGAGAACGGCGCCGAGTTTCTCGTTCGGTCCGCGTTGCTCCCTGGACATGCGCCACCCCTCGACACAGACGGCCGCCGCGGCGGCCGGTGACCGCGCGGCATTCGCGTCGCGCCCCCCGGGGGCCGCCCCGGGCGTCGGCCGCATGAGCGGATGGCCGTACCCAGAGGTATATGCCCCTGCGAAACACAGACACACACAGCGTAGTTCGGCGCATCCCATGCGTTAAGAGGCATAGTTCCGGATGGCGAGATTGTGGCGCGTGCCCCGTCCGCCCCCCGCTCGTCACGTGCTCCAGTCGTGTGGCCGTGCGCCCGGGTGTGCGCTCTTCTCGCTGGAGGGGCCGGTGGGTTCCATGGATGGTGCGTGGGTCGGCCCGCTGAACTGCTTCCAGTGGGCTGGGGGACACCGCCGCCTTCATCCCCGCGGGTGGCGGACCGGTCCGGGAGGTGAACACCACCTCCCGGACTGTGCGTTGTGCCCGTAACGGTCCGCATTGAGGACCTTCGGGCTTCCCGGCGTGCCCAAGTTGGCCGAATATCGACCCTGTCGGCCTCCTTGGGTACGCCGGTTCCCCGTTCCGCCGGGCCGGGACGCCGACCGGGGACGCCGTGCCCATAAGCCCCTCCCGCCCCCATAGGCGGCGGACCGCCCGTCCCCACGCCGTGGAGGGCTCCGGAACGGGGCGCGTACCCCACGGTAGGCCGTATACACCCGCCCGGGACCTCCGGGCATATCGCCCGGCAGTGGATGCGTCATCCGGACGGGAACGCGGAGGTCGCGAGGGGGTGCCGGGGCCCAGGGGGCGCCCGGGGCGGCGGGGGATCGCACGGGGCTCACTCGGGGGTCGCACGGCGCTCGAAAGGGGCGCGCGCCGGAGTGCGGCTCGGCGGAGCGCCCCCTGGCCGCCCGTGACCGGCCCGGTCGGCCCCGGTCGCGGCCTTCGGGGCGCCCACCCCGGATCGGGGGGAGGGCCGACCACGAGGACGACCCTCGACCCGTCCGGGAAGGCCGACCGTCCCCTTCGCCGGGAAGCCCACCGCCGCCCCCGGACCGGCAGCCGACCGCGTCCCCCGTCGGGCAGCCCCACCGCCGCCCCCGCCCGGAGGGCGAACGTCACCCCCGTCGGGAAGGCCGACCACCACCCCCGCCCGGACGCCGGACGGCACCCCGCCGGGATGCCCAACGGCGAGCGGGCCGGACGCCGACCGCCGCCCCGCCCGGCAGCCGACCGCCGCCCCACCCGGAAGCCGGACGGCAAGCGAGCCGAAAGCCGAACGGCAAGCGGCCCGGAAGCCGAACGGCGAGCGGGCCGTGAGGCGTTACCCCGGGCCTCCTTCGTGGCAGCATGGTCCCGTTCGTACGGTGCACTGGTTGTCCACAGCCTGTGGAGGCGTCGATGCGGTGGTTGGTGGGGTGGAGCAAGGCCGCCCCCGGCACGTCCGGACACGGCGCCGGGAGCGTCGCCGGACCCGACGGTGAGAACGTCCAGCCCGTCGGCTCCCAGCCCCTGTGGGAGGGCCCCGACCCGCTGTGGGCGGTCGGGGACTGGCGCCCCGACGAGATCCGCACCGTCGGCACCCCCGACGCGGGCGGCCACCTCGCCGTCCTCGGCACCTGCGGCGCCACCGACGAGGAGCTCCGCCTCGGACTCGTCGCCGCGCGCGGCGGCGCCCTGCGCCACCTCACCGTCTGGCCCGGCAGCTACACCGCCGTGGTCCGCACCGGCCGCCGGGTCACCGTCGTCGGCGACCTCGCGGGCGCCCGTCCCGTCTTCCACACCCCCTGGGCCGGGGGCACCGCCTACGCCACCGCCGCCCTCCCGCTCGCCGACCTCGTCGAGGCCCACCTCGACATCGGCCACCTCGCCGCGCTGCTCGCCGCCCCCGACGTCCCCGAGGCCCTGCACGACTCCACCCCCTACCTCGGGGTCCACCGGGTCCCGCCCGGCCACGCCCTGATCCTGCGTCAGGGCGCCCGGGAGATCGCCGGGTACGACCACGTCACCTCCCTCGCCGTCGCCGCCCCGCCCACCGACGCCGCCAGCGCCGTCGCGGGGGTGCGGGACGCGCTCGTGGAGGCCGTGCGCGCCCGGTTGTCCGCGCCCCGGCACGTCCCCGGCGCGCTCGCCGACCCCGGACCCGTCCCCGGGATGGGCCCCGCCGAACGCCGCGCCGCCCGCGGCACCCCCGCCCCCGGCATCGGCGCCGACCTCTCCGGCGGCCCCGCCTCCGCCACCCTCGCCCTGCTCGCGGCGGGACTGCCCGGCGTCCCCGGCACCGTCCTCGGCCACGGCACCGGCGGCGGCGAACGCCTCCTCGCCGTCACCTTCAACGACCTCACCGCCCGCGCCGCGCCCGGCGGCGCCGACCCCCAGGGCGACGAGATCGCCCGCGCCGGGGCCCTCGCCGCCGACCCCCGCCTCCACCACGTCGTCGTCACGGGCGGCGAGGAGACCCTCCCGTACGCCGACCTGGACGGCCCGCTCACCGACGAGCCCGGCCCCTCCCTCGTCACCGCCGCCCGCCACCGCGCCCGGCTCGCCGCGGGCAGCGCCGACCACCTCACCGGACTCGGCGCCCGCCAGGTACTCGACGCCCACCCCGCCCGGCTCGCGGACCTCCTGATGGACCGCAAGCGCCGCCATCTGGTCCGGCCCGTCGCCGCCCTCAGCAAGGCCGACGGACCCCTCTCCGTCCTCGTCCCCGCCCGGATCTACGGCGCCGCCCGGCGGCTCGCCCGCACCCCCTACCGGGCGGGCGTCGACGGCCTCGCCGAACGGCTGCTCCGCCGACGGCTGGACGAACCCGCCGGAGCCGTCGGGGCCTCCCTCGCCGCCCTCGCCTGGGCGCGCCCCGGCCCCGCCGCCCGCTGGCTCACCGGAGAGGCCCTCGCGGAGGTCTCCGGCCGGGTCCAGAGCGCCGCGAACCGCCCGGGACCCGGCCCCGGCCAGCGCCCCGGCGACTTCCGGGCCCGCGCCGCCCTCGCCCGGCACGCCGCCGACCTGCGCGTCCTCGAACAGGCCGCCGAGGTCCGCTTCCAGCGACTGCACGCCCCGTTCCTCGACAACCAGGTGGTCCGCGCCTGCCGGGCACTGCCGGAGGCGCTGCGGGTGCGGCCCGGCGCCCGCGCCGAGATCCTCCGCGACGTCCTGGAGGGCGCCGGGGTCTCCGACCTCCCGCCCGGCTGGGGCACCCCGTCCCACGCCCCCCACGCGGCCGCCGCCCGCGCCGGACTGCACGTCGCCCTCGACGACCTGACGGCCCTGTTCGACACCCCGCTGCTCGCGGACGCCGGACTCGTGGAGGCCCGGGTCGTCCGGGAGGCCCTGCGCGCCGCCGCCGAGGGCCAGGCCCTCTCCCCGGACGGCCTCGCGGGCCTCGCGGACCTGGTCTCCGTCGAACTCTGGCTGCGCCGGCTGCTGGCCCGGCGCGGCACCTGCTGGACGGGCACCCCCGCCCGCCAGCGCGCGGTGCCCACCGGCACGGTCGTCGCCGAACGGGGCGCCCTCGGCCGGACCCGGGGCGCCCTCGGCACGGCGGCCCGCCCCTGACCGGCGCCCGGCTGACCGCCCCCGCTGACCGCTGACCGGCGCCCGCCCCGGCCCGACCGGAGGGGACGAACGCGGCAAGGGATGACGAAACCGCCCCCACCGGACGTCCCGCCCCGCCCCGGCGGGCGGACGCTCAGCAGCTGAACCGGGAACTCGCCCAGTCCGCCAGCACGTAGGTGTCGAGCACCGAGTCCGGCTCCACGACCAGCCGGACCGTGGACCGTCCGGTCAGGTCGACGCTCACGGGCACGCCCGGCTCACCGGCCCGCACCAGCGGCGACCGCCACAGCAGGGCCCCGTCCGCGTGGACGGAGAACCGCACCGCGCCCGCGCCCAGCGACAGGTCGTCCACCCCGGCCACCGCCTCGTAGGAACGGCAGGCGCGGTTGAGGTCGATGGTCACCGACGACCGTCCGTGCACGGTCACCCCGTGCGGATGGACCCGGCCGCCGATCATCAGCCCCCGCCGCTGCCACACCCAACTGCTCTCCCCTGGCCGCATCTCGGGCCCGCCGCCGTCCCCGACCCCCGCGTACCGCAGCTCGCTCCACTCGTACACGACGGGCGGCGCGGGCGCTTCGGGCTCCGGCTCGGGGGAGGGCGACGGCGACGGGGTCGGCGTGGGTGTCGGTGTCGGCGTCGGGGTGGGAGTGGGCTCGGGAGACGGCGACGGGGTCGGGGTGGGCGTCGCTTCCTCGGGGCTGGGCGAGGGCTCGGGCGTCGGCTCCGGAGACTCCGAAGGCGCGGCGGGCTCCGGAGTCGCCGGGGGCACGGACGGCTCCGGGGCGGGCTCCTCCGCCGGGGGCTCCGGCGCGGCGGCCGGGGGCGCCCCGGCCGGTTCGGGTTCGGACGGCACCGGTTCCGGCTTGGCGACCGGTGGTGCCTCCCCCGGCTGCGACAGCGGCGGCTTCGCCTTCGGCCGGTCGGGCTCCGAGGCGTCGTTGCCGACCAGCGCCAGCGCCACGGCGACGGCCGCCGCCACGGCGACCGCCGCGCCGATGCCCGCCTTGACGGGCCCGCCGACCGCCTCCGACAGCGCCGCGCCCCCGGCGTTCCCGCCGGAGGCCCCGGCGCCGCCCGCCGTCCCCCCGGCGGACCCGGCCGCGCCCCCGGCACCCGACGAACCCCCGGTGACCCCGCCGCTCGCGGCGGCGGCCCCGCTCGCCGCGCTCGCGGCGGTCCCGCCGCCGACCAGCGCGGCGACCTTCGCGTACCCGGCCGCCCCGAACCAGCCGATGACGGCGATGGGCACGACCGCGGGGATGCCACCCGCGACTTCCTTGATCTGCCCCGCCGCGAGACGGCAGCGGGCGCACTCCTCCAGGTGCTTGCGCAGCCCCCGCTCGGCCCGCGCCCGCAGACCGCCCCGGGCGTAGGCGCCCAACCGGTCCGCGTACCGGGCGCACTCCTCGTCGGCGGTCAGCGCCGCGCTCACATGGGCCTGGAGGTACGCCTGCTTGAGCCCCTCGCGGGCCCGGCTGGCCAGGACCCGGGTGCCGTTGGCGTCCAGCCCGAACAGGGTGGCGACCTCGCTGGGGGACTCGTCCTCGACCTCGGTGTGCCAGAGCACCGCCTGCCAGCGCTCCGGGAGGCTGCGGAACGCCCGCATCGCCATGGAGCGTTCGGCGGCGCGCATGGCCCGGACGTCGGCGCCCTCGTCGACGGAGGTGCCGTCCGCGACCTCGGAGCCCCGGGCGGCCTGCGCCGCGAACAGCGCGAAGTCGTCGACGAGTTGCTCCCGCCGGGCGGACTTCGTCCAGTGCGCGGCGACCCGCCGGACCGTGGTGAGCAGATAGGCCCGGACGGCGTGCTCCGGACCGGAACCGCCGCGCACCGCCTGGAGCATGCGGGCGAAGACCTCGGCCGTCAGGTCGTCGGCGGTGTGCCCGTCACGGCAGCAGGTGCGCGCGTAGCGGTACACGGCCCGCGAGTGACGGCGGTACAGCTCCTCGTACGCGGAGTCGTCGCCCCCGCGCATCCGTCCGATCAGTTCGGCGTCGGCGGGCGGGAGGTCGGGGGAGGGCGGCGGACCGGTGTCCCCCGCCGGGTGGGCCGCAGGGGCCGTGTGGTTCTCGTGGTGCCGCTGCTGCGGCACGGCCGTTCCGAGGGCGACGGCCCCCGGTGCGGCGGGGTTCGCTATGTCCCCGTCGGTGGGCCCGTCCGTCGCCCCGTCGGGCGTTCCGTCCGGCGCGCCGTCAGCCGCGCGGGCCGGTCCCCCCTGGCCGGGCACCTGGGGCGCCGAGGGGCTCCGGGCCCCTCCGGTCGCGCCCTTCGGTTCCTCCGGCCCGTCCACGTCCATCACGCAAAGCACCCGCCCGCACACTCTACGACCACCGGGCAAGGGTGCCACACCGTCGTCACGGCCTCACGGGATACCCCGGGCCGCCACTCATCCGAGACATTCTGTTCCGGCCATTGACTTCCGGCCAGCGCGCCCCAACGGTTTCCCTGCCAAAGGGACTTGGGGCGCGGTGGGGCATATCGGACGTCTTCCGCGCGGTCCGGGTTCTGGCTGGATTCCTCCCCCGGAACCGCTTCCGGAGCCCGGGAACCCCGCCCCCGGCTCCGTCCGAACGGCTCCGCGCACCTCCGTCCGGACGGCGTCGGCCCGCCCGGACGAGCCGCGCGGCCCGTCCACGGCAACGGGCCGCCCGGACGGGCCGCGCGGACGTACCCGCCCACGCGCCTACGCCCGGACGTACCCGCCCACGCGCCTCCGTCCGGGCGGCCCCGCCCGCACGCCTCCGTCCGGGGCGGCCCCGCTCACGCGTCGCCGCGCCGTCGCCTCGCGCCGTCAGGACGGCCTGGAGCGCAGCCCCTCCAGCAGGATGTCCAGCAGCCGTGCCGACGCGGCGGCCTGCTGGGCCGCGTCCGGCAGCGAGGGAGCGGCCGTGGCGATCACCAGCAGCACGTCCGAGACGGTCACGTCCCGGCGCAACTCCCCGGCCGACCGGGCCCGTTCCACCAGCCGTCCGACCACGTCCAGCAGCGCGGCGACCCCGGCGTCGCCCCCGAGTTCCCCGGCACCCCCGGCGCCCGTCGCACCGCCGCCGCTCCGGGCCCCGCGCTGCTGCGGCACCCGGGCCTCGTCCCACTCCTCGCCGCCCTGGGCCGGGAAGCCCGCGCCGGCGAGGCCGGACCCGGCGGGAGCGGATCCCCCCGGGTCGGCGGCGGCGCGGTCGGCCGCCGCCCCCGTGAGGTCCGGTTCCGCGCCGCCCCGGGCGTCCTCGTCCAGGACGCCCACCCGCAGCACGTGCGGCGGCAGCAGCCGTCCCGCGCCGGAGGCCACCGAGGTCCGCAGGAACCGCGACAGCGCCGACCAGGGCTCCTCCTCCTGCCCCAGCGCGGCCCGCGCCTGGTCCGTCAACCGGGCGGTCTCCTCCTCGGCGATCCTCCGCACCAGCACGTCCTTGCTGGGGAACCGCCGGTACACCGTGCCCACTCCGACCCGCGCCCGGCGGGCCACGTCCTCCATCGGCGCGCCGTACCCCAGCTCGCCGAACACCTCGCGCGCCGCGCGCAGCACGTGCTCCAGATTCCGCTGGGCGTCCACCCGGAGCGGCGCCGTGCGCGACGCCTCCGCGCTTCCGCGCTGACCGGTCCCCGCCGTCGCGCCGGACGCCAAGGTGGGCGTGGTCGTCCACTGCTGATCCTGCGTATGCATATGTTTCCCCCGGTTTTAGACGTCTCCCCCCGGAGACGCTCCCCGCCGTCGGCAGTCGGAGCGGAAGAGGGACCGGAACGTGTGCGGGACGGGCCCCCTGGGGTGGGCCCGTCGAGTGTGTCCCCCGACACCCCGACGTCACACGAACATAGTTGAGCAGGGGTGGATTCAGAAGGGGCACGTTCCGCCACACGGACCGCCCGATCGGAGTACGCCCCGGTTCCACCCCTAATGGATGGGTTGACCTGGGCCCGCTCCCACCCTCTGACCTGCGTGTCCATCGAAAACCCGACCCGTGCGCGAACCCTCTCGGAAGCCCCCCGGACGAGGGCCTCCCACCCACTTCCGGTCACACAAATTGCTCAGGCTGTGGACAAACTCCCGAGCCCGTTGCGTCATGGGTGGGTGAAGGCCGCCAACCCCCCGGGAACACCGCCCGGACCGACGCCCGCCACCCGCGTCCTCGTGATCGGCGGCGGGTACGTCGGGATGTACACCGCCCTGCGCCTCCAGCGGAACCTGGCGGCGCGGATCCGGCGCGGCGAGGCCGAGGTCGTCGTGGTCGCCCCCCGCCCCTACATGACCTACCAGCCGCTGCTGCCCGAGGCCGCCGCCGGAGCGGTCTCCCCCCGCCACGTCGTCGTCCCCCTGCGCCGCGTCCTCGACCGCTGCCGGGTCATCACCGGCGAGGCCCACAGCGTCGACCACACCAAACGCTCCGCCACCGTCACCACGGTCGCCACCGCCGACGAGGGCACCGGCGCCACCACGATCACCTACGACGAACTGGTCCTCGCCCCCGGCTCGGTCTCCCGGGTGCTGCCCGTCCCCGGCCTCGCCGACCACGGCATCGGCTTCCGCACCGTCGAGGAGGCCATCGGACTGCGCAACCACGTCATCGAACAGCTCGACATCGCCTCCTCCACCCGCGACCACGAAGTCCGGCACGCCGCCCTCACGTTCGTCTTCGTCGGCGGCGGCTACGCGGGCGTCGAGGCCCTCGCGCAACTGGCCGACATGGCCCGCTACGCCGCCCGCCACTACCACAACCTCAGCCCCGACGACATGCGGTGGATCCTCGTGGAGGCGTCCGACCGACTGCTCCCCGAAGCCGACCCCGGACTCAGCGCCTACACCCTCAGCGAACTGCGCAGACGCGGCGTGGACGTCCGGCTGCGCACCCGTCTCGACAGCTGTCTTGGCCGGGTCGCCGCCCTCGACGACGGCACCCGGCACCCCACCCGCACCCTGGTGTGGACCACCGGGGTCGCCCCGCACCCCCTGCTCAACGCCACCGACCTGCCGCTGACCGGCTCCGGACGGCTCAAATGCACGGCACAGCTGACCGTGGACGGCGCCCCCCACGCCTGGGGAGCCGGTGACGCCGCCGCCGTCCCCGACCTCACCGCCCCCGGCACCCACACCGCGCCCACCGCCCAGCACGCCCTGCGCCAGGCCCGGCTCCTCGGCGACAACATCGCCGCCGCCCTCGACGGCAGACCGCTGACGGCCTACACCCACCGGCCCACCAGCTCCGTCGCCACCCTCGGCCTCCACCAGGGCGTCGCCCGCGTCCGGGGCCGCCGCGTCACCGGCTACCCCGCCTGGCTGCTGCACCGCGTCCACCACCTGCGCCGGGTGCCGACCGCCAACCGCAAGGCCCGCGTCCTCGCCGAATGGGTCCTCGCCGGGCTCTTCACCCGCGAGATCGTCTCCCTGGGCTCCCTCGAACACCCCAGAGGCGACCACTTGGGAGGCGACGCCACCGGAGGCGACCCCTTCGGAGGCCACCCCTTCGGAGGCGGACACCCCGGCTCCGGACCCGGCACCGGACCCGGCACCGGGAGCGGCTCCGTACCGGGGCCCGGCACCGGAGACGGCCCCGGACGGCCGACGGGGGACACCGCCCCCGACGACCCGAATGACCCGAAGGGGTCGTCCTGACCGAGACGGGGAACTCCCTCCGCGCACCCGACGTCTGACGGATGTCGGACCAATCGGCCAGACTGGCTCCCGCGACCCACGGGCGGCCCGCCCGCCCCTCGACCCCACGAGGCTTCTACCCAGTGAACTTCACGCGCTGGAGCGCCCGGCTCCCCGGAACACAGCGCCGCGCCGCCGCCCGATCCGAGCACCGCGCCTCCCCGGCGGCACCGGGCGACAACCCCGTCCCCGCGGCCCGCGGCGAACACCCCACCGCACCCGACACGTCCACCGACGTCCTCGCGGACCTGCCGGTCCCCGCGGTCCTCGACCGGGCCCCGGCCCTCGTCGCCCTCCTCCACGGCCCCGCGCACCACCTGGCGTACGTCAACGACGCCTGGACCACCGCGTTCGGCCCCCGCCCCACCGGCGCCCCCGCCCACGAGGCCCTGCCCGAACTGGGCGAGCTCAGCCTGCTCCCCCTCCTCGACCAGGTCCTGCGCAGCGCCAAACCCCGCACGGTGAAGTCCCGCAAGGCCCCCGACGGCCGCTCCTACACCTTCACCTGCACCCCGCTCGACCGCCCCGGCACCCCGGACGGCGCCCCCGGCGGCGTCATGGTCTTCGCCGTCGACGTCACCGACCACGCCGAGGCCGCCGAACGCCTGCGCGCGGGCGAACGCGGCCAGCGCGAGACCGCCGTCACCCTCCAGCGCTCCCTGCTCCCCCAGGAACTGGAGGAACCCGACGACCTCCGGGTCGCCGCCACCTACCACCCCGGCGGCACCGAGGCCGCCGTCGGCGGCGACTGGTACGACGTCATCACCCTCGGCGGCGGCCGCACCGCCCTCGTCATCGGCGACGTCATGGGCCGGGGGGTGCGCGCCGCCGCCGTGATGGGCCAGCTGCGCACCGCCGTCCGCGCCTACGCCCGGCTCGACCTGCCGCCCCACGAGGTGCTCCAGCTCCTCGACGGCCTCGCCACCGAGATCGACGCCAACCAGATCGCGACCTGCGCCTACGCCGTCCACGACCCCAACGAGGGCACCCTCGTCTACGCCTCCGCCGGACACCTGCCGATCCTGGTCCGCGACGAGCACGGCACCGTCCACCGCGCGGCCGAGCCGACCGGCCCGCCGCTCGGCACCGGCGGCTGGCTGCACGCCTCCGGCACGGTCCCCCTCGCCCCCGGCTCCACCGCCGTCCTCTACACCGACGGCCTGGTCGAACGCCGGGGCGAGGACATCGACGACGGCGTCGCGGCCCTCGCGCACGCCCTCGCCGGGGCCACCGGCACCCCCCAGGTCGTCTGCGACCGCCTCATCCGCACCGCGGGCGTCACCGCCGACCACGACGACGACGTCGCCGTCCTGGTCCTCCAGCACCCGGCCCGCACCGGTCCCGACGGCGAGCTGTTCCGCAACGCCGCCCTGGAACTCCTCGGCGGCGTCGAGGCGGCGCCCCGCGCCCGGGCCTTCGCCTCCGGAGTCCTCGCCAGCTGGCGCTTCCCGCCCGACCTCCACGACCTGGGCGTCCTCGCGGCCAGCGAACTCGTCGCCAACTCCCTCCAGCACGGCACCCCGCCGATGCGGCTGAGACTGCGCCGCACGGACCGCCGTCTGATCATCGAGGTGACCGACGGGGACGACCACCTGCCCCGCCGCCGCCAGGCCGAACCCGTCGACGAGGCGGGCCGGGGCATCGCCATCGTCGCCACCATCGCCGCCGCCTGGGGCTCCCGCCGCACCCCCGACGGCGGCAAGTCCGTGTGGTGCGAGTTCACCCTCCCGACCCCCGACCAGCCACCCACGACGACCGGCACCACCACCCCCTGACACGACGGACGCCGCCCCCGGGACGGACCCGGGAGCGGCGCGACACCGAACGGACGAGGGACAGGGGACGAGGGGGAAGCAGGGGGACGGGAGACGAGCCGGCGTCCTACGCCCCCACGCCCGCTTGAGCCCCGCTCGCGGCCACGGTCGGGACCCCGCTCGCGGTCCCGACCGCGACCGGCGCCTCGGCTCCGGCCGTAGGGGCCTTGCCGAGCGCGACCACCCGGGGCGCGGCCAGCGACGGCTGGTTCTGCTCCGGGGTGAGTTCCCGGCCCAGCCGGACGGCCAGCCAGGTGATCCCCAGCGAGAACACCAGGAACGTCAGCACGTACGGACCGTGCAACGAGGCGCCCATCGGACCGCCCACCGCCGGACCCACCGCCAAGGCCAACTGCTTGACCAGCGCGAACGCCGAGTTGTACTGGCCCACCATCCCGCTCGGCGCGAGATCCGCGACCAGCGGGGCCACCGTCGGCGACAGCAGCGCCTCGCCCAGTCCGAACAGCGCGTACGTGGAGATGAACGCGGCCGTGGCCATCGCCTGGCTGCCGTTGCCGAGCCCCGCGTACGCGGCGGCGGCCCAGGCCACCGCCCAGATCAGCCCGACCGACGCGATCACCCGCGACCGCTTGCGGTACTCGACGAACCGCAGCACCGCGAACTGCGCGATGACGATCACGGCCGTGTTGGCGGCCAGCGCGACGCCCAGCGTCGACGGCGAGATCCCGGCCGCCTCCACCCCGTACGCGGCCAGCCCCGACTCGAACTGTCCGTAGCAGGCGAAGAACAGCACGAACCCCAGCACCATCAACTGCACCATCGCCCGGTGCCCCAGCAGCGACCGCAGTCCACCGCCGGTACGGCCACCGGTGACCGGCCCGCCCGGCCCGGACTCCGCGACGGGCATCCGCACCCCGGCCGCGATGGCGCCGAGCACCAGGAACATCACGGCCTCGATCAGGAACAGCACGGTGAAGCTGCCCGGCCGGTGCTCGTCGACGAGCTGTCCGCCGATGAGACCGCCGACGCCGAGGCCGAGGTTCTGGAGGAAGAACTGCGTGGCGAAGGCCCGGGTCCGCCCGGCGGGCTCCGAGCACCACACGATCATCGTCGCCAGCGCGGGCTGCATCACCGCGGTGCCCGCGCCGAGCACCGCGGCCGAGGCCACCGCCGTCGCGGCGGTGCCCGACACCCCGAGCGCCAGGGCGCCCACCGACGCCGTCACCGAGGCGCCGACCAGCACCGGCAGCGGACCGCGCCGGTCGATGACCCGGCCGACGAAGGGCAGGGCGATCAGCGCGGCCACCGCGAACGCCGCGAGCACCAGCCCGGCGACCGTCGGTCCCAGATCCCGCACCCGCGCCACATAGACATAGAGGAACGGCACCGTGAAGCCGATGCCGAACGCACTCAGCGCGCTGCCCGTCTGGATCCGGCGCATCGCGCCCTTCGCCCTGGTCACTTCCACCTGCCCTTACCTATGAAGACTTCAAAACTAAAGTTAGAACTTGAACAGTATACGCAGAAGGACTTCGATGCCAAGTGGGTTCATGTCATACTGCGGCCATGCCTCACACCCCGGCCGAGGGCGAGCCGAGCCTCGACGAACAGATCGCCGCCTATCAGCGCGAGTTCCAGGGCCTCGACCCCCAGGTCGAGAAGATCGTGTCGGCCCTCGGCCGGCTCAACCGGCGGATGAGCGTCGCCTACGGCCGCCAGACAGCGACCCTCGGCATCAGCAACGCCGAGTGGGAGGTCCTCAAGGCCCTCGTCCTCTCCGGCGCCCCCTATCAGCTTGGCCCTGGAGACCTCGCCAAGCGCCTCGGCCTCACCCCCGCCGCCATGACCCATCGCATCGACCGCATGGTCGGCGAGGGCCTGGTCACCCGGGACCGCGACGAGACCAACCGGGTCCGCGTCATCATCGAGCTGACCGAGCACGGCCGGGAGAAGTGGCTGGAGGCCATGCGCCTCGCCTCCGTCTTCGAGGAGGACCTCCTCCAGGACCTCTCCACCGAGGAGCGCACGGTCCTCGGCGAGGTCCTCACCCGCTTGCTGCGCCGGGTGGAACACGCCCAGCCGGACGCGGGCGGCCGTCTCACCGACCTGGACTGACCCGGGCCCGCCCGCCGGAAAAGAACTTGACCTGCGGCGGTTGACAGGCGTCCCGCCGATCCGTAAGGTTCTCCGAGTTGCCGCCGAGCCGTAACGGTTCTGCGTCAGCACCTCTCGCCGCGTCAGCGGCAACCAAACTCTTCGTACGAACCCCAGCGGGAATGTTTTCGGCCTGCCCGAATTCAATTTCGATGGGCCCTGGACCTCGATTATGAGTCTCCGGGGAGACCCGCTAGAGTTTGAAACGTCGGAACGGCCGCGAGGCCCGGAAGACAAGCAGGAATCCCGTTCGACAGGGAATCGGATCGAAACAAGATCTGATAGAGTCGGAACCGCCGGAAAGGAAAGCGCGGAAGCGCTGGACTGGAAAGCACCGAGGAAATCGGATCGGAAAGATCTGATAGAGTCGGAAACACCGAAGGGAAGCGCCCGGAGGAAAGCTTCAGCCGAGAGGCTGGGGTGAGTACAAAGGAAGCGTCCGTTCCTTGAGAACTCAACAGCGTGCCAAAAGTCAACGCCAGATATGTTGATACCCCGTCACCTAGACCACTCGGTCTGGTGATGAGGTTCCTTTGAAGAAATACACAGCGAGGACGCTGTGAACAGTCGGGGATATTCCTCCCCGGTTTGTTCCGCTCTCGTGGTGTTCACCCGATTACGGGTACACATTCACGGAGAGTTTGATCCTGGCTCAGGACGAACGCTGGCGGCGTGCTTAACACATGCAAGTCGAACGATGAACCGGTTTCGGCCGGGGATTAGTGGCGAACGGGTGAGTAACACGTGGGTAATCTGCCCTGCACTCTGGGACAAGCCCTGGAAACGGGGTCTAATACCGGATATGACCTGCCCCTGCATGGGGGCGGGTGGAAAGCTCCGGCGGTGCAGGATGAACCCGCGGCCTATCAGCTAGTTGGTGAGGTAACGGCTCACCAAGGCGACGACGGGTAGCCGGCCTGAGAGGGCGACCGGCCACACTGGGACTGAGACACGGCCCAGACTCCTACGGGAGGCAGCAGTGGGGAATATTGCACAATGGGCGAAAGCCTGATGCAGCGACGCCGCGTGAGGGATGACGGCCTTCGGGTTGTAAACCTCTTTCAGCAGGGAAGAAGCGAAAGTGACGGTACCTGCAGAAGAAGCGCCGGCTAACTACGTGCCAGCAGCCGCGGTAATACGTAGGGCGCGAGCGTTGTCCGGAATTATTGGGCGTAAAGAGCTCGTAGGCGGCTTGTCGCGTCGGTTGTGAAAGCCCGGGGCTTAACCCCGGGTCTGCAGTCGATACGGGCAGGCTAGAGTTCGGTAGGGGAGATCGGAATTCCTGGTGTAGCGGTGAAATGCGCAGATATCAGGAGGAACACCGGTGGCGAAGGCGGATCTCTGGGCCGATACTGACGCTGAGGAGCGAAAGCGTGGGGAGCGAACAGGATTAGATACCCTGGTAGTCCACGCCGTAAACGGTGGGCACTAGGTGTGGGCAACATTCCACGTTGTCCGTGCCGCAGCTAACGCATTAAGTGCCCCGCCTGGGGAGTACGGCCGCAAGGCTAAAACTCAAAGGAATTGACGGGGGCCCGCACAAGCGGCGGAGCATGTGGCTTAATTCGACGCAACGCGAAGAACCTTACCAAGGCTTGACATACACCGGAAAGCATCAGAGATGGTGCCCCCCTTGTGGTCGGTGTACAGGTGGTGCATGGCTGTCGTCAGCTCGTGTCGTGAGATGTTGGGTTAAGTCCCGCAACGAGCGCAACCCTTGTCCCGTGTTGCCAGCAACGGTTTCGGCCGGTTGGGGACTCACGGGAGACCGCCGGGGTCAACTCGGAGGAAGGTGGGGACGACGTCAAGTCATCATGCCCCTTATGTCTTGGGCTGCACACGTGCTACAATGGCCGGTACAATGAGCTGCGATACCGTGAGGTGGAGCGAATCTCAAAAAGCCGGTCTCAGTTCGGATTGGGGTCTGCAACTCGACCCCATGAAGTCGGAGTCGCTAGTAATCGCAGATCAGCATTGCTGCGGTGAATACGTTCCCGGGCCTTGTACACACCGCCCGTCACGTCACGAAAGTCGGTAACACCCGAAGCCGGTGGCCCAACCCCTTGTGGGAGGGAGCTGTCGAAGGTGGGACTGGCGATTGGGACGAAGTCGTAACAAGGTAGCCGTACCGGAAGGTGCGGCTGGATCACCTCCTTTCTAAGGAGCACTTCTTAGCCTTCCAGGTTTCGGTCTGGTTGGTTCAGAGGCCAGTACACCGGCGAATGTCCGGTGCTGGTTGCTCATGGGTGGAACGTTGACTATTCGGCTCGTGCTTGGGCCGGAGGCCGCTAGTACTGCTTGTCACTTCGGTGACGGGCGTGGAACGCGTGATCTTCGGGCAAGGGCGGGCCGGGCATGCTGTTGGGTGTCTGAGGGCACGGCCGTGATGGCTGGGTCTTCGGTTGCCGACCCCGGTAAAGGTCTGTTTCGGCGGGCTGTGACGGGTGGTTGGTCGTTGTTTGAGAACTGCACAGTGGACGCGAGCATCTGTGGCCAAGTTTTTAAGGGCGCACGGTGGATGCCTTGGCACCAGGAACCGATGAAGGACGTGGGAGGCCACGATAGTCCCCGGGGAGTCGTCAACCAGGCTTTGATCCGGGGGTTTCCGAATGGGGAAACCCGGCAGTCGTCATGGGCTGTCACCCTTGCCTGAACACATAGGGCATGTGGAGGGAACGCGGGGAAGTGAAACATCTCAGTACCCGCAGGAAGAGAAAACAACCGTGATTCCGGGAGTAGTGGCGAGCGAAACCGGATGAGGCTAAACCTTGTATGTGTGAGACCCGGCAGGGGTTGCATGCAGGGGGTTGTGGGATCTCTCTTTTACAGTCTGCCGGCTGTGAGGCGAGTCAGAAACCGTTGATGTAGGCGAAGGACATGCGAAAGGTCCGGCGTAGAGGGTAAGACCCCCGTAGCTGAAACATTGACGGCTTGCTTGAGAGACACCCAAGTAGCACGGGGCCCGAGAAATCCCGTGTGAATCTGGCGGGACCACCCGCTAAGCCTAAATATTCCCTGGTGACCGATAGCGGATAGTACCGTGAGGGAATGGTGAAAAGTACCCCGGGAGGGGAGTGAAATAGTACCTGAAACCGTGTGCCTACAAGCCGTGGGAGCGTCGCACAAGGGAGCTTGCTTTCTTGTGTCGTGACTGCGTGCCTTTTGAAGAATGAGCCTGCGAGTTTGCGGTGTGTTGCGAGGTTAACCCGTGTGGGGAAGCCGTAGCGAAAGCGAGTCCGAATAGGGCGTTTGAGTAGCATGCCCAAGACCCGAAGCGGAGTGATCTAGCCATGGGCAGGTTGAAGCGGCTGTAAGAGGTCGTGGAGGACCGAACCCACCAGGGTTGAAAACCTGGGGGATGACCTGTGGTTAGGGGTGAAAGGCCAATCAAACTCCGTGATAGCTGGTTCTCCCCGAAATGCATTTAGGTGCAGCGTCGTGTGTTTCTTGCCGGAGGTAGAGCACTGGATAGGCGATGGGCCCTACCGGGTTACTGACCTTAGCCAAACTCCGAATGCCGGTAAGTGAGAGCGCGGCAGTGAGACTGTGGGGGATAAGCTCCATGGTCGAGAGGGAAACAGCCCAGAGCATCGACTAAGGCCCCTAAGCGTACGCTAAGTGGGAAAGGATGTGGAGTCGCAGAGACAACCAGGAGGTTGGCTTAGAAGCAGCCACCCTTGAAAGAGTGCGTAATAGCTCACTGGTCTAGTGATTCCGCGCCGACAATGTAGCGGGGCTCAAGCGTACCGCCGAAGTCGTGTCAATCCAGCATATAGGGCCAACGCCCGCTGGGTTGGGTAGGGGAGCGTCGTGTGCCGGGTGAAGCCGCGCCGGAAGGCAGTGGTGGACGGTTCACGAGTGAGAATGCAGGCATGAGTAGCGATACACACGTGGGAAACGTGTGCGCCGATTGACTAAGGGTTCCTGGGTCAAGCTGATCTGCCCAGGGTAAGTCGGGACCTAAGGCGAGGCCGACAGGCGTAGTCGATGGATAACCGGTTGATATTCCGGTACCCGCTGTAGAGCGTCAAACATTGAATCCTCTGATGCTAAGCCCGTGAAGCCGCCTGCCTCCAGTTTTGCTGTGGGTGGGAGTGGTGGAGCCGGTGACCCGAGGTGGTAGTAGGTGAGTGATGGGGTGACGCAGGAAGGTAGTCCAGCCCGGGCGGTGGTTGTCCCGGGGTAAGGGTGTAGGGCGTCGGATAGGTAAATCCGTCCGGCATGTGCCTGAGACCTGATGCCGAGCCGATTGTGGTGAAGTGGATGATCCTATGCTGTCGAGAAAAGCCTCTAGCGAGTTTTATGGCGGCCCGTACCCTAAACCGACTCAGGTGGTCAGGTAGAGAATACCGAGGCGTTCGGGTGAACTATGGTTAAGGAACTCGGCAAAATGCCCCCGTAACTTCGGGAGAAGGGGGGCCATTTCTGGTGATGGGCTTCGCGCCTTGAGCTGGGGGTGGCCGCAGAGACCAGCGAGAAGCGACTGTTTACTAAAAACACAGGTCCGTGCGAAGCCGTAAGGCGATGTATACGGACTGACGCCTGCCCGGTGCTGGAACGTTAAGGGGACCGGTTAGCTGCATTTCGGTGTGGCGAAGCTGAGAACTTAAGCGCCAGTAAACGGCGGTGGTAACTATAACCATCCTAAGGTAGCGAAATTCCTTGTCGGGTAAGTTCCGACCTGCACGAATGGCGTAACGACTTCTCGACTGTCTCAACCATAGGCCCGGTGAAATTGCACTACGAGTAAAGATGCTCGTTTCGCGCAGCAGGACGGAAAGACCCCGGGACCTTTACTACAGTTTGATATTGGTGTTCGGTTCGGCTTGTGTAGGATAGGTGGGAGACTTTGAAGCGGCCACGCCAGTGGTTGTGGAGTCGTTGTTGAAATACCACTCTGGTCGTGCTGGATGTCTAACCTGGGTCCGTGATCCGGATCAGGGACAGTGTCTGATGGGTAGTTTAACTGGGGCGGTTGCCTCCTAAAGAGTAACGGAGGCGCCCAAAGGTTCCCTCAGCCTGGTTGGTAATCAGGTGTTGAGTGTAAGTGCACAAGGGAGCTTGACTGTGAGACCGACGGGTCGAGCAGGGACGAAAGTCGGGACTAGTGATCCGGCGGTGGCTTGTGGAAGCGCCGTCGCTCAACGGATAAAAGGTACCCCGGGGATAACAGGCTGATCTTCCCCAAGAGTCCATATCGACGGGATGGTTTGGCACCTCGATGTCGGCTCGTCGCATCCTGGGGCTGGAGTCGGTCCCAAGGGTTGGGCTGTTCGCCCATTAAAGCGGTACGCGAGCTGGGTTTAGAACGTCGTGAGACAGTTCGGTCCCTATCCGCTGCGCGCGTAGGAGTCTTGAGAAGGGCTGTCCCTAGTACGAGAGGACCGGGACGGACGAACCTCTGGTGTGCCAGTTGTCCTGCCAAGGGCATGGCTGGTTGGCTACGTTCGGGAGGGATAACCGCTGAAAGCATCTAAGCGGGAAGCCTGCTTCGAGATGAGGGCTCCCACCCACTTGATGGGGTAAGGCTCCCAGTAGACGACTGGGTTGATAGGCCAGATATGGAAGCCGGGTGACCGGTGGAGTTGACTGGTACTAATAGGCCGAGGGCTTGTCCTCAGTTGCTCGCGTCCACTGTGTTGGTTCTGAAACCACGAACAACCAGCACTCTTCCCTGGTAGGGGAGTGTGTGTTGGTGTGTGTTTCGTAGTGTTTCGGTGGTTATAGCGTTAGGGAAACGCCCGGTTACATTCCGAACCCGGAAGCTAAGCCTTTCAGCGCCGATGGTACTGCAGGGGGGACCCTGTGGGAGAGTAGGACGCCGCCGAACTAAAATTGCATGAAGCCGTGTGTCCCGAAGAGAATTTCTTCTCTCCGGGACACACGGCTTTTTCGCGTTTCCGGGGAGTTTTCCCCTTGGAGGGGCGCGGGAGGGGGCCCGGCGGCCCCCCTCAGGACGGCTCGACCAGCTTGGTGTCGTACGCCAGGATGACCGCCTGGACGCGGTCCCGGGCGCCCGTCTTGGCGAGGACGCGGCCGACGTGGGACTTCACCGTGGACTCGGCCAGGTGCAGTCGGGCGGCGATCTCCAGATTGGTCCAGCCGCGGCCGATGACGGTCAGGATCTCCAGCTCCCGTTCCGTCAGCGAGGCGATCCGTTCGTTCCGGGCGGGGTCCGGGCCGTCCTCCCGTTCCGTACCGGCGGGCAGGTGCCGGGCGTACGCGTCGAGGAGGCGGCGGGTCAGGCCGGGGGAGACCACGGCGTCGCCCGAGGCCACCGCGCGGACGCCGGAGAGCAGTTCCTCGGGGAGGGCGTCCTTGACCAGGAAGCCGCTGGCGCCCGCGCGCAGCCCCGCGTGGGCGTACTCGTCGAGGTCGAACGTGGTGAGGATCAGGACCCGGGTGCGGTCGCCCGTGGCGACGATCCGCCGGGTGGCGCCGATGCCGTCGAGGCCCGGCATGCGGATGTCCATCAGGACGACGTCGGGGCGGAGTTCCGCGGCGAGCCGGACGGCGTCCGTTCCGTTGGCGGCCTCGCCCACGACGGTCATGTCGTCCTGGCTCTCCAGGAGCATGCGGAAGCCGAACCGCTGGAGCTGCTGGTCGTCGGCTATGAGCACGGTGGTCACGTCGGGACTTCCTCGGTCAGGGGCAGCCGGGCGTGGACCCGCCAGCCGGTGGAGCGGCCGTGGCCGTCGGTGACGGGGCCGGCGTCAAGTGTGCCCCGGTACAGGGCGGTGCGTTCCCGCATCCCCGTCAGGCCCCGGCCGGAGCCGTCGGCGGTCGTGGGAGCCGGGCGGCACGGGCCGCTGTCGGTGACGCGCACGCTGACGTGGTCGGCGGCGTAGTCGACCCGGACCCGTGCGCTGGTGCCCGGTCCGGCGTGCTTCATGGTGTTGGTGAGGGCTTCCTGGACCAGTCGGTACACGGTCAGCTGGAGGCCGGGGGGAACGTCGTCGGGGGTTCCGTGGAGGGCCGCGTCGACCGTCAGTCCGGCCGCGCGGACCCGTTCCACCAGGGCGTCGAGGTCCGCGAGCGCGGGTTGGGGGGTCAGTTCGGCGGTGGGGGCGGACGACGGGTCCTCACGCAGGACGTCCAGGACGCGACGGAGTTCCCCCAGGGCCTGGCGGCTGGTGGCGGCGATGGCCTCCAGGGCTTCCGCGGCGCGCTCGGGGGACTTGCGCGCCGCGTACGCGCCGCCGTCGGCGAGACCCGTGATCACGGACAGGTTGTGGCCGATGATGTCGTGCATCTCCCGGGCGATCCGGGCGCGTTCGGCCGCGGCGGACAGCCGGGCCTGCTGGTCGCGTTCGGTCTCCAGCCGTCGGGCCCGTTCCACGAGGGCGGCGGTGTACTCCCGGCGCCCGCGCACCACCGTGCCCAGCAGGACGGCGATGACGGCCAGCCACAGCGGCTGGACGACCGTCTTGGACCAGCCGGCCTCCGGGAACCGCAGGGCGCCCGCCACCAGGGGCGCGGCCGTCAGCGCCAGCGACCACCACAGGGTGCGCGAGGGCAGCCGGAGCGCGATGTGGAAGACGACGAGGATCTGGAGCAGACCCGCTTGGAGGCTCGCACCGGAGAGGGAGTTGAGGAGGAGGAAGGGGCTGATGGCGAGCAGGACGGCGAAGGGGTGCCGCCGTCGCCAGAACAGGGGGACGGTGAAGCCGAGGGAGAGGGCGAGCACCAGCCCGTCGGCCACCCTTGGGTCGAGGGCGACCGTGCGCCAGCCGCCGCCGTGGTAGTCGGTGAGGGCCGCGCACAGCCACAGGAACGTCAGGGCGCCGTCCCAGAGGTACGGGTGGCGCGCGTCGACGGCCCGGACGAACCCCTGCCCCCGGGTCGTCAGCCGGGTGTGCACCGGCGGGGGTGGGGTGGACGGCGCCGGGTGGGGGCCGGGGGCGGCAGTGGACCCGGTCGGGGAGGGCGTCTTCGTTCTGCGCACCCGGTCATCGTCGTACGGAGTCGTCCGTCGCGCATCGGCCCCGGGTCCCGGAGCCGGGGCCGAGTCTCGTACCGGGGTACTACCGGGCGGCTTCCGGGAGTTCCTCGCCGGGCCAGCGGGCGCGGGCCTGTTCGCGGGAGCGGAGCAGCGCGAGGGTCGGCAGTCCCCGTTCGGCGCCCGTGGCGATCAGCGCGGGCAGCTGGGGGAGCGGTGCCACGGCCGCGACGTCGTCGAGGACGAGGGCGAGTGGTGGGTCGAGCCGACCGGAGGATGACCGTTCGGCCATGCGCCGGCCGCGCTCGACCACGCTTGAGGCCAGAGCCGTGAGGAGGGGCATGGCTCCGGGGTGGGGCTTGGGATCCTCGATCGCCTCGCCCACCAGATAGAGCGTGCCCCCTTCGGCCGCGAAGGAATCCAACGCGAGCCCGTCGGTTCGGTTGGGGGTGCAGACCTCGCGGATGTGCACCGTGGAGAGCGCGGACAGGGCACGGGCCGTCAGCTCCTGGGCCATGTCCCGGCGTTCGGGGTGGGCGGTGAGCGCCGCCTCCAGCTCGCCCGCGCTGCCGGGGGCGGCCTTGGGGTGGGTGCGCAGGGCCCGGACCGCCTCCTGGACCTGGCCGCCCTGGGCCCAGCGGTGGACGTGCCGGAACTGGCGTCCGTCGACGGCGGCGGCGTGCAGGAAGCAGCGCAGCAGGGTCTCGGCGGTGTCGGCCACCGCCGCGTCCAGCCTGGCTCCGGGCCGGACCGGCGCGAGCAGGGCCTTGGCGCGTTGTCCGGCCGTGTCGCGGTCCTCGCAGCCGCTGCCGGGGGACCAGTGGAGCCGGGCCGGGGTGTCGCAGAGGTGGAGGGGGTCGTAGAGGAGGACGGGACCCAGTTTGGCGCGGGCGTCCTTGGTGTCGGCCCAGAGGGTGGGGTCGGAGGTGACGACCAGCGCGGGGCCCTCCGCGTCCCGGACGGCCTGGAGGGCGAGCGGACGGCGGACCCCGGGCGGGCCGAGGACCAGGGGGCCGGGCGGGACGGGGAGCGGGGTGGGTGCGGGCGCCGCTGCCGCTGGTGAGACCAGTGTGGTCAGCGTGGTGGGCGCGGGACCTTCGGGGGCTTCGGACGCCGGGTGTTCGGGCGGGGCTTCAAGCGCCGAGGCGGGTGCGGCTGGGGTGGCGGCGGAGGCGGGTGCCGGGGGTGGTGCCTGGGAGGGGAGCGGGGTCGTGGGGTGGGTGTCGGTGCGGGGGGTCTTGTGGAGTGAGGGGCCGGGGGCGTACCGGTCGTCGGGGGCGTGGGACCGGTCGTGGCGGGCGTGCTGGCGGGCGCGGGCGCGTTCGGCCCGGGTGAGACCGGTGCGCAGCCAGGTGACCAGGCTCATGACGAGGAACCCGAGGAACGCCAGCAGGGCGGTCTGGACGCCGAACACGGTCCAGAACAGTCCGTGGCCGGAGAGCTGCCGGGCCGGGGTGGCGGGCCAGGCGCCGGGCAGGTCGCCGGGGGCGGTGATCAGGTGCCGGAGCGCGGCGGGTGTGTGCGGGAAGGCGACCCGCTCGGGCCACGCCCCGTGCGCCAGCCAGCCGGAGAGCCCCGCCGACGACCAGATCAGCAGGGTCGCGCCGAGCAGGGTGGCGAGTCCGCCGACCAGCAGGGAGTCGGGGACGCCGCGCTGCCCGCGGGGGGCTTCGTCGTAGCGGTCGCCGGGTCCTCGGGGGCGGACGGTCACGCGACCGTCGATTCGGACGGGTCGCCCCACTGCTGTTCCACGAAGCTCGCGGCGCGTTCCTCCGCCTCCAGTTCCGCCGCGCGCAGTGCCTCGTCCCGGGTGGTGGAGGACTCCGTCATGGCGCGGTCGGTGAAGACCAGGGGGCGTTCGGCCTCGGTGACCAGGTGTTTGACGACCTGGACATTGCCGTTGACGTCCCAGACGGCGATGCCGGGGGTGAGGGTGGGGATGATCTCGACGGCCCAGCGGGGCAGTCCGAGGACCCGGCCGGTGGCGCGTGCCTCGTCCGCCTTCTGGGCGTAGACGGTGCGGGTGGACGCCATCTTGAGGATGGCGGCGGCCTCCTTGGCGGCGGCGCCGTCGACGACGTCGGAGAGGTGGTGGACGACGGCGACGAACGAGAGGCCGAGGCGGCGGCCGAACTTCAGCAGCCGCTGGAAGAGCTGGGCCACGAACGGGCTGTTGATGATGTGCCAGGCTTCCTCGACCAGGAAGATCCGCTTCTTGCGGTCGGGGCGGATCCAGGTGTGTTCCAGCCAGACGCCGACGATGGCCATGAGGATGGGCATGGCGATCGAGTTGCGGTCGATGTGCGAGAGGTCGAAGACGATCAGCGGGGCGTCGAGGTCGATGCCGACGGTGGTGGGGCCGTCGAACATGCCGCGCAGGTCGCCGTCGACCAGCCGGTCCAGGACGAGGGCCACGTCCAGGCCCCAGGCGCGGACGTCGTCTATGGCGACGTTCATGGTCTGGGCGGACTCGGGTTCGGGGTGGCGGAGCTGCTCCACGATGTCGGTGAGGACGGGCTGCCGGTCCACGATGGTCTCGTTGACGTAGGCGTGGGCGACCTTCAGCGCGAAGCCGGACCGCTCGTCGAGGCCGTGGCCCATCGCGACCTCGATGATGGTGCGCAGCAGGGCGAGCTGGCCGGTGGTGGTGATCGCCGGGTCGAGCGGGTTGAGCCGGATGCCCATGTCGAGGGCGGCGGTGGGGTCGAGCCGGATGGGGGTTATCCCCAGCTCCTGGGCGACGAGGTTCCATTCGCCGACGCCGTCCTCGCCCTGGGCGTCGAGGACGACGACCTGCCGGTCCCGGAACCGGAGCTGGCGCAGTACGTAGGTCTTCTCCAGCGCGGACTTGCCGTTGCCGGACTCGCCGAGCACCAGCCAGTGGGGGGCGGGCAGCTGCTGCCCGTAGAGCTGGAAGGGGTCGTAGATGTACCCCTTGCCGGAGTAGACCTCGCGGCCGATGATCACGCCGGAGTCGCCGAGGCCGGGGGCGGCCGTCGGCAGGTAGACGGCCTGGGCCTGGCCCGTGGAGGTGCGCACGGGGAGGCGGGTCGTCTCCACCTTCCCGAAGAGGAAGGTCGTGAACGCCTCCGTGAGGACGGACAGCGGGTCACGCATCAGTTCATCAGCTCCCGTCCACGCACGACACCCTGGCCCCGTTCTCCGATCATCCCCGGTGGCTCCGGTTCCTGTCCGTTGGTCCGCCGTGCGTGTCCGCTGACCTGGTTTCCGTCGGACCGGTGTCCGTGGACGCGGCGGGGTCCGTCGAGCCGGTGTCCGTCGGCTCTGTGCCCGTGGATCCGGTGTCCGTGGGTTCGGTGTCCGCCGGCCCGTCGTCCGTGGGGCTGGTGTCCGTCGGTCCGGTGGTCACCGGTCACTTCCGGATGCCGGTGGCGAAGGGCAGGGTGTTGACGAAGGCCCGGTGGTGTTCGCGGTCGCACCACTCCAGCTTGAGGTAGGACTTGCCCGCGGAGGCGCGGATGGTGCGCTTGTCGCGGGCGAGCGCCTCGGGGGAGCGGGAGGAGACCGTGATGTAGCCGACGAGGTTGACCCCGGCGGCGCCGGAGGCGAGGTCCTCGCCGCGCTGGTCGAGCCGGGAGTGGGCGGCGAGGTCGCGGGGGTCCACGGTGCGGTTCATCTTGGCGGCGCGGCTGGCGTCGGCCTCGTCGTTGGTCTTCTCGGTGAGCATCCGCTCGATGGCGATCTCGGTGGGTTCGAGGTCCATGGTGACGGCGACGGTGCGGATGACGTCCGGGGTGTGGACGAGCAGGGGGGCCAGGAAGTTGACGCCCACCGGGGTCATCGGCCACTCCTTCACCCAGGCGGTGGCGTGGCACCAGGGGGCGCGGGTGCTGGACTCGCGGGTCTTGGCCTGGAGGAAGGTGGGCTCCACGGCGTCGAGTTCGGCGGGCCAGGCGTTGCGCTTGGTCATGGCCTGGATGTGGTCGATGGGGTGGTCCGGGTCGTACATGGAGTGCACGAGGGAGGCCAGCCGGCTCTGGCCGAGGGGCTGGCGCAGCCGGATGTCGGCCTCCTGGAGGCGGGAGCAGATGTCGGCGAGCTCGCGGGCCATGACGACGGCGAGCCCGGCGTCGCGGTCGAGGCGGCGGCCGTTGCGGGCGCGGGTGGCCCGGGCCATGGCGGTGGCCTCGGCGGCGAGTTCGCGGCTGTGGTGCATGCAGGCGACGAGGTAGGCGCGGTGCTGCTCGCTGCTGGTGGACACCATGGACTGGAGCTGGTCGTAGGAGTCCTGGAGCCAGCCGGGGGCCTGGGCGTCACCGCGCTGGGCGACGTCCTTGGCGTGGGCGTCGGGGTCGGCGGGCAGGGTGCGGGCGAGCATCTGGATGCGGGTGACGAAGCCGTCGCCGTTCGCCACGTGCTTGAGGAGGGTGCCGAAGCGGTCGACGAGGGCTTCCTGGTCCTCGGAGTCGCGCAGTCCGACGCCGGGGCCCTCGATCTCGATGGCGGCGGTGATCGTCTTGCGGTCGGCGTGCAGCAGCACGGCGATCTCGTCGGGGCCGAAGGGGGCGGAGAGCCAGGTGATGCGGCCGATGCCGGGGGGCGGGCCGATCTCGACCTCGCGCCCGTCGAGGGCGATGCCCGCCTCGGGGGCGGCCGAGCGGTAGGTGGTGCCGCGCTTGAGCTGGCGCTTGTAGCTGCGGTTGATCTCGAACCACTTGTAGAAGGTGCGCCGTTTGTAGGGCACGTAGACGGCGGCGAGCGCGAGCAGCGGGAAGCCGACGAGCAGCACGATCCGCAGGGAGAGCACGGGGACGAGGAGCCCGCACATCATGCCGAGGAACGCCCCGCCGATGATCATGGCGATCTCGCCGCTCTCGCGGTTGCGGCCGACGACGGCGTTGGGCCGGGCCCGGCCGATCAGATACGTCCGGCGGGGCGTGGCCGGGTGGGACAGCGATTCGGTCGTCAACGCCCTTCACCTCCCGTGCGGTTGGTTGTGCGGTTGGTGCTGGCGTGCGGGGTGTTCAGCGGGCTGGAGCGGGGCGCCGGGGCGGCGGGGCCGCCCGTGCCTCCGCCGCCCCCGCCGCCGGTGCCCCGGGAGCCGTGGGCGGCGACGCCGCCGCTGACCGGGTTGGCGGGCCGGGGGCCGCCCTGGCCGCCACCGGTGTTGTCGGCGCGACCGCTGTGGGTCTTGATGCCCTGGGAGACGAGTGCGGCGGGGGAGCTGATGACGGCGGCGGCGCGGTTCTCGGCGCCCTGCTGGAGGCGGTTGTTGCGGGAGTGGACGATGTCGTCGCCGAAGCCGGGGACGAAGCGGTAGATCATCGCGCTGGCGAAGATGGCGAGCAGGATGATCGCGAGCCCGGAGACCACGGCGGAGAAGGCGTCGGGTCCGTCGTCGGAGGCGGACAGGGCGCCCGCGAGGCCGAGGACGATGACGATGATCGGCTTGATGAGGATGACCGCGATCATGATCCCGGCCCAGCGGCGGACGTGGCCCCACAGGTTCTTGTCGACGAGTCCGGCGTAGACGACCGTGCCGAGGAGCGCGCCCACGTAGAGCAGGGCGGCGCGGATGACGAGTTCGAGCCAGAGCACCCCGGCGGCGAGGATCGAGACCAGGGAGACGACGACCAGCATCACCGGTCCGCCGCCGATGTCGTCGCCCTTCTCCAGGGCTTCGGAGAACGAGCCGAAGAAGACGTCGGTCTGGCCGCCGGTCGCCTTGGCGAGGACGTCGGTGACGCCGTCGGCGGCGGAGACGACGGTGTAGAGGATCAGGGGGGTGAACGCGGAGGCGATGACGGTCAGCCAGAGGAAGCCGACGGCCTCGGAGAGCGCGGTGCCGAGCGGGACGCCCCGGACGGCCCGCTTGGCGACGGCCAGCAGCCACAGCAGCAGGGTGAGGATGGTGGAGGCGGCGAAGACGACGGCGTACTGCTTGAGGAAGGTCGGGTTGGTGTAGTCGACCTCGGCGGTCTCCTTGACGGCCTCGGAGAGCTTGTCGATCGTCCAGGAGGCGGCGTCGGCACAGCCCTTGGCGAGGGCGTTGAGGGGGTCGAGGGCGTCGGAGAGGGTGTTGGCGGGGTTGTCGGCCCCGCCGCTGCCGCCGGTTCCGCCTCGGTCGCCGTCTTCGCAGTAGTCCTTGGCGGGACCCCGGATGAGGTCGCAGGGGTCGTTGGACGCGGAAGGGCTGGGGCTGGCGCTGGGGCTGCCACTGGGCGTGGAGCCGCCGCTGGGCGTGGGGGTCGGTTCCGCCACGGCCCGGGTGGCGAGCAGCACGGCGGTGGTCTGCGCGGCGGTCACCAGGGCGGTGAGCGTGAGCGCGCGACGGGTACGTGGGGCGCGGACGGCGCTGTCGTGGGGACGCGCGTCGCCGGGCTGTCGCCTATCGGGCATACGTGAACCCTCCGTACTGTTCGACGGCCTCCGCCAGGTCGTCGGCGGTGGACGCCCTCTGGTCGCGTCCGGTGGGGACGGGTCCGTCCCGTTGTTCGAAGTCGACGACCTTCCAGTCGCCGTCGGTCCAGCGCAGCTCGTACGTGGTGGTGTGCCAGCTCTCGGTGACCGGGTTCTTGGAGGTCTCTCCGGCGAAGCCCAGCAGGGCGGTGTACCAGACCGCGACGGTCGCGGTGTCGGCGTCGGACTTCTCGACCTTGGTGCCGACGGGGACCGTCCGGGAGACGAAGGTCTGGCCCTCCGGCGCGCCGCCGTCGGGTTCGAGGCCGAGCCGGGCCAGGAACCCGGGTGCGCCGTACGCCTTGTCGAGAGCCGTGCGACGGGCTTCGGCGGCGTCGGGGACATGGGTGGCGGTGATGATGGCGTTGCGTCGCTGGGGGTCGAACATCTCCGCCGACCCCAGGGCCACCGCGAAGTTCGCCGCCGCCGACTGCGCCCCCTGGGCATCGCGGGCGAACCCCTTGGCGATGCCGTTGAGGGAGCCCTCGACGGGCCGGGTGCCGCTGGCGGCGGTGGAGTCGGCGCGGGGGCGGTCGCCCTCCGGGCGCGCCGTGGACGGTTCGTCACCGCCCCGGTTGACGAGGGCGATCGCGGCGATCAGCAGCACGACGATCCCGACGGCGGTGATCAGGCCGCGGGAGGAGGAGCGGGCGGGGCGCCGGGGGCCGTCCCCGTCGCGTTCGGGCAGCCGGGTGCGGGTCTGGCCGCTGCCGCCGGGCCCCTGCCGCCCGTAGGGGTCGGGATCGCCGTACGTCTCGTCGTCCGGGCTCATCGCGGGTGCGTCCCCTCGGTGTCGGGTCCCGTGGCGCGGTGCGCGCGGGTGCCGGGCGTCCCCGTGCCGTGGCGCGCGGGGTCCCCTCCCCGCTCACCACGGGCCACGGCTCCGTACCGTCCACCCGGGCCGGCCGGGGACGCCGTCCGTCCGGAGGAGGCGGCGCCCCCGCGCCCGGGCGTGTCGGCCCGGCGGCGCGCCGGGAGCGGCCGTGCTGGTGTCCGCGCGGACGCGGTGTGGTGACTTGGCATCAGGGGACGCAACCTCAGCGGTGGACGGACGGGCGGGGGCGGACGGTGCGCGCCCGGTCCGGCGTCCGGCCCGGTGGTGCGGGCCGCCGGGCGCGGCGGCGGGGGCGGGGTCGCGCGGCCACCCGGCTACACGGCCATGCCGTACACGATGGTGAAGAGCGTGCCGAGGGAGCCGATGATGAACACACCGGTCAGTCCCGCGACGATGAGGCCCTTGCCCTGTTCGGCGCTGAACGTGTCGCGCAGCGCCGTGGCGCCGATGCGCTGCTTGGCGGCGCCCCAGATCGCGATGCCCAGGCACAGCAGGATGGCCGCGGCCATCACCACCTGGATCATCACCCGGGCCTCGTTGCCGAGGTCACCGAAGGGCCCCCAGTCCGGGGCGATCCCGCCGATGATGGTGGTGATGTCGCCCTTTTCGGCTGCCATAAGCATGTAACTCACCGCCCCTGTACGGGTAGTTCCCGACCCCCCGCGAGCGCGCAGGGGTCACGCTCATTCTCGCTGACGAATCCGCCTCAGCATGTCGACTTGGCGTCTTTCGCTGGCTGGTTTCGTACAAATTATTGTTCACCGGCCCCACGCGGTGGCGTGAAGTGGTGCACGGAGACCGTGTGGTGACTCTGTGTATCACGAGGCGTCACGCCGGGCAATGACGGCCCTGCGCAACCTCACATGTGTTCGGTCGTTAAGCCCTTTTCCCCTCCGTGGCCCGCTCTGCACCTCGCGCTCCGGGCCGTCGGGTGTGCGCCGGGTGCCCCATCGGGTGCGCGCGAGGGCGCGTCGACGCGACCCGCACTCCCCCGTTGCGCTCCTGTCGGCCCCCGGTACCGGGCCTACACTGGCGGACGGCGTGGGACTCGCCGGTGCGGAGGAGGGGTTGACGGTGCGTAGGGCACGCGGGGCCTGGATCGTCGCCGGAGCGGTCGTCAGCGGCGGCATCGGCTTCGTCCTCCTCCTGGTCGTCGGCACCTTCCTGGTCGCCGGGAACCTCGCATCGGGCGGCGGCGGACGGCAGGTCGGGCTGGCCAAGGGCGCGGTGCCCGCCGCCTACCAGCCCCTGGTGTCGAAGTGGGGCAACCTCTGCCCCGCCATCAACCCGGCGCTGCTCGCCGCCCAGCTGTACCAGGAGTCCGGCTTCAACCCGAAGGCGCAGAGCCACGCGGCGGCCCAGGGCATCGCCCAGTTCATCCCCGGCACCTGGGCGGCGCACGGACTCGACGGGGACGGGGACGGGGACCGCGACGTGTGGGACCCCGCCGACGCGATCCCCTCGGCCGCCTCCTACGACTGCAAGCTGGCCAAGTACGTCGAGGACGTTCCCGGCGACCCCACCAAGAACATGCTCGCCGCGTACAACGCGGGCGCCTACGCCGTCATCAAGTACGGCGGGGTGCCCCCGTACCGCGAGACCCAGAACTACGTGAAGATCATCACCAGTCTGGAGGAGAGCTTCGCGCGGCCCGTCGGCCGGGTGGAGCCCTCGCGCCAGGCCGCCGCGGCGATCCACTACGCCCAGACCAAGCTCGGCACCCCCTACCTCTGGGGCGGCACGGGCACCGCCGCGCAGGGCGGCAGGTTCGACTGCTCGGGGCTCACCCAGGCCGCGTACCGCACCGTGGACATCGAGCTGCCCCGGGTCGCCAACGACCAGTACAACGCCGGACCCCACCCCAGCCGCGACGAACTGCTCCCGGGTGACCTGGTGTTCTTCTCGGACGACCTCACCAACTCGCGGGCCATCCGGCACGTCGGGATCTACGTGGGTGGCGGCTACATGATCGACGCGCCGAGGACCGGCGCGGTGATCCGCTTCACCCCCATCGACACCAAGGACTACTTCGGGGCGACCCGGGTCACCGAGGACGGCGCCGAGGCGCTGCCCACCCGCCCCCCGTCGGCCTGAGGCGCGCCATGACGACCGCGACGGCTGTGACGACCGAGACCACCGTGACAGTCGTGACAGCCGTGACGGCCGCCGGGAACGGGACGAACAGGGCGAACGGGGCGGCTGCCGGAGTGGCCGGGACGCCCGGGGCGGGGTGCGGACGGGGACCCGTCCCGTGTGATGATGAGGAAGATCGGCACGCGCCACGGCGCGACCGGGTGTCCCCGCCCCGTGCCCGCCGCCCGGACCACGGCGACGCGTCTCTCTTGGATAACGTCTCAGTGATCTTTCGGTTGAGGGTGGAACGCGTTCCGGGGGGTCGTGCGTTCCTCGGAGGTGTGGCCCACGGGCCCGTTCCGGGGACCCCGGAACGGAACCGGGTGCCGCGCCGGACGGACCGGCGGCGGACACCGCGCGGGCCACGGGGATCAACGGGGGTTGATCGAGGAGGCGCACCGCCGGGTGCGCCCCCGGAAACGACACACCACGAAGGGGCCGCGGCACGATGGCTGGACTCGACGACTCCGGGTCGAACCCCGATGTCAGTCTGCTCTACGAGATCAACGGCCTGGCCAAGGACGCCCCCACCTGGTTCGACCACACCATGGAGTACGTGGGCGAGTACGGCCTGATGTTCGGGCTGGTCCTGCTCGGGGTGTGGACCTGGTGGAAGCTGCGGGCGAGCGCGAGCTGCCTGGAGGAGGCGGCGCAGTCGGCCGCGGCCGTCATCTGGGTGCCGCTGGCGGCGGCCCTCGCCGTCATCGTCAACATCCCCATCCGGGGCTTCGTGGAACGGCCCAGACCCTTCCTCGACCACGAGGGACTGGAGGTCCTCATCCAGGGGAAGACCGACTACTCCTTCGTCAGCGACCACTCCACCCTCGCCATGGCGATGGCGGTCGGCATCTTCATCGCCCACCGCAAGTACGGACTGATCGCCATCGTGATGGCGTTCTTCGCCGGGGTCTCCCGCGTCTACATGGGCGTCCACTACCCCACCGACGTGATCGGCGGCTTCGCGCTGGGCACCGCCGTGGCGCTGCTGCTCGCCCCGCTCGCCGCCCTGCTGCTCACCCCGCTCACCCGCGCCGTCGGGCGCTCCCGGCACGGCTCCTGGCTGATCCGGCCGAGCACCACCCCCGACCTCCCCCGCAACCGGGTCGGCGACCCGGGTTCCCGCTCCGGGGAACGCGACCTCGCCGCCTGAGGAACGCCCCTCCGGACCGAGGACGCCCTCCCGCCGGGCCGTCATCCGTCACCTCCCGGTGCCGGTGGCGGCCCGTCGCACGTCCAGGCGCCCTCACCGGGCACCCTTGCGCCTACAGGGACTGCGGGAAGACGAAGAACCCCGTGGGGTCGTACGCCGCCTTCACCGCGCGCAGCCGCCGCGCCGCCGGACCGTAGTAGGCGGTGCGCCAGTCGGCCAGCGCCGGGTCCGTGTAGTTCTGGTAGGCGGCCCCGGACGCGTACCGCCGCAGCGCGGTGTGGGTGCCGTCCAGCCATCCCCGGGCCGCCGTGCCCGCCGTGCCCTCCGGCCAGGACACCAGGTACTGGGCCAGCATCCGGGACCGCCGGTGGACGAACGCGGTGGCGGTCGGGGCGACCCGGTTCACCGCGCCCCCGAGCGCCGTCAGCGACACGCTCCCCGGTCCGCCGCGCACCCCCTCCACCCGGCCCAGCAGGGCCCGTGTCCCCGCCTCGGACAGCGACCGGTCGAAGAAGGCGGAGCGCGCCGCGTACGTCTCCCGGCCCAGCGCGCCCCGTGGCGAGCGGCCCGGCACCTTCCCCGGCAGTCGGCACCGCTCGGCCTCCCCGAAGCCCGAGCACCCCGCGTACACCTCCATCGCCGCCGCGTACGACAGGGGCCGCAGCGAGACTCCGGTCGCCGGGGCCCCGACCCGGTCGGCGAGGCGGTCCACGGCGTTCCGCAGTCCGCCGTGGGTGCCCAGCGAGAAGCAGTTCACCGCGACCCGGGGGGAGCCGCCGGGGGCGCGGGACAGATGCAGCGACGACCAGATCTCGTCGGGCTGCGCGGGCCCCCACTCCTGCCACGCCCGCACCACCGCCGCCGCCCGCGACCACGGCCAGGTCAGCCGTCCCGAGACGGCCCGGGACACCGGACGGGTGCGGAAGCGCAGCTCCGTGACGACGCCGAAGTTCCCGTTGCCCGCGCCGCGCAGCGCCCAGAACAGGTCGGGGTGCTCGTTCCGGTCGACGGTGAGCCGCCGTCCGTCGGCCGTGATCACCACCGCCCCGGTGAGGTGGTCGCAGGTCAGACCGTAGGCCCGGGACACCACCCCGTGTCCGCCGCCGAGGGCCAGCCCGCTGATGCCGACGGTCGGACAGGACCCGGCGGGCACCGTCACGCCCCGCGCGGCGAGCGTCCGGTACACCCCGATGAGCCGGGCCCCCGCGCCCACCACCGCCTCACCGCCGTCGATCCGGGTGCGGGACAGCCGGGACACGTCGACGACCAGCCGTCCGTTCCCGGAGGACCAGCCCGCGTACGAGTGGCCACCGCTGCGGATCGCCACCCGAAGGCCCCGCGCGCGGGCGTACGCCAGGGTGGTGCGGACGTCCGCGTCGTGCGCGGGGTAGGCGACGGCGGCGGGCCGCAGTCCGTCGAAGCGGGTGTTGTAGAGGACCCGCGCGGTCGCCCAGTCCGCGTCGCCCGGCCGGACCAGGGACCCGTCGAGGTCCGCCGCGAGGTCCCGCCACCGGGCGGCGGCGGTCGCGGTACGGGCGGGGGTGACCGGGGGACGCGACGGGGCCGGGACCGGGACGGCGGGCGTCCGGGCTCCGGAAGCGGACGCGATGGTGGGGGCCGCCGGGGTGGCGGGGGCCGCCGTCCGGGGTCCGCCGCCGTCCGCGCACCCCGCGACGAACGGGGCCGCCCCGGCCGCCGCCACCGCCCCGATCGCCCCGATCAGCGCCCGCCGTTCCAGCCCACGCGGTTCCGGTCCGCCCCGTTCCGGTCCGCCTCGTTCCCGGCCGGGTTCCCGTCCGGGCCGTTCCCGCTCCAGCCGTTCCCGTCCACGTCGTTCCATCGAGGTCCCTCCCCCCGAGGGCGCGCGCCCTCTCCCCCTGACGGGCCGCCAAGAGCCCGGACGGATACGTCACGCGTACCCGGACACGTAGACGTACCCCGTCCGGGCGCCGTTCCCCCGGCGGGGCGGTCAGTGGCGGGTGGTACGGATGGGTACGGGTGGTGCGGGGGCCGCAGGGGCGCGGGGTCAGCGCAGGGGGGAGGACAGATGTCCCTCGGCGTCCGAACGGGCCTTGCTGCGGGCGCGTCGGGCGGCGCCCCGCCAGCCGCAGTCGCAGTGGGCGGCGACGAAACGTCCCTGTTCGACGGTGACCGTGCGGTGCGCCGTGGGGGACGGGGGCTCGATCGGTTCCAGCTCGTGGGCCACGGAACCACGGTAGCCCCCCGGACGCGCGGTGCGAACCGGGGCGTGACGGGCGCCCGCACGGGTCGTTAGGCGGAACGACACAGCACGGGGCGTGCACCCGTCCCGACAACTACTCCACAGCCCTGGGGGTCGGCGATGGTGGTGCGGCGGTACGGGCGCGGCGGCACGGTGGCCCTGGGCGCCGCCCTGGCGGGGCTGCTGGCGGGGAGCGCCGGATGCGCGGGGGGCGGCGGAGTCGCCGACCCGCCGTCCGCGACCGCCGCAGAGACGGTGCGACGGGCGGCGGCGCGGCTGGCGGACGCGGGGACCGCGCGGGCCCGCACCGCGATGGACATGGCGACCGGCGGCACCCGGGTGACCATCCGGGGCGAGGGCGTCTACGACTTCGGACGGCGGCTCGGACGGCTGCGGGTGGTGCTGCCGCAGGACCCCACCGGCAGTCCCCGGCAGCGGCCCATCACCGAACTGCTCACCCCCGGCGCGCTGTACATGAAGAACCGGGGCGCCGGGGTGCCCGCCGACAAGTGGGTGCGGGTGGACACCGGGTCCGTCTCCGACGGGAACCTCGTCACCGGTGGCGCCACCGATCCGCTCGCCGCCGCCGAACTGCTGCGCGGCGCCCGGGCCGTGCGGTACGTGGGGGCCACCCGGGTCGGCGGGACGCCCGTGCGGCACTACCGGGGCACGGCGGACCTGGCCCGGGCGGCGGCGGTGGCCCGGGGGGAGACGGGACGGGCGCTCGCGGCGGCGGCGAAAGGGTTTTCCACCAGCGCGGTCCCCTTCGACGTGTACCTGGACGAGCGGGGGCGGGTGCGGAAGGTGCGCCACCAGTTCAGCTTCGTGAACGAGCGGCACGCGGACGCGGTGGCCGTCGCCTCCACGGTGCTGCTCTTCGGCTTCGGCTCCCCGGTGGACGTCCGGCTGCCGGACGCGGGCGACATCTACGCGGGCCGGATCGCGGAGGAGGCGTGAACGGCCGGCGGGGACGGTCGGCGCGGACCGCGCGGGGAGCGGGGTCGTGGACGGCATCGGCATCGGGAACGGGAACGGGGCCGGGGCCCGTGCGGTCGGCGGGGGAGCACGGAGCGCGAGGGGGCGTGCACGGCGCGCGAGCCGTGGCGGGGCGCGGGAGGGAGTGGAGGGGGCGTAGTCGACAGGACGGGGCGGAAATGGCCCGTCCGTGCCATGCGCGGTGTGTAGTCGCTGCCTACGCTAGGAAGCCGGTGGCGGCCAGGAAGAGGTGATGTGGGTGGCTCCGTCCAGTGGAACGGCCGTGCAGGACCACGTCGCCCTCGCCGAGATCGAGCTGTGCGGCGAGTTGATCATCGCCGCGAGCACCACGGGCGAGGAGCGGCTGAGCGCCGCGCGGATCGACGAGGTGCTGCGGGTCCGGGACGCCCGGGACGTCCGGCCCGACGCGGTGCGGTCCGGGGAGCCCGGGACGGCGGGGTCGGCGGGGACGGCCGGGGTGACCGGATCCCTCGCGGCCGGGTCCCTCGGGGAATCCGGGACGCTCGACGGGGCCGGGACGGCCGGTGGGGTCGAGGCGATCGACGGACGCGGCGCACACGAGGTGCGCGGCGGCCTCGACGGGCGCGGCGGTCCGGCGGGTCCGGGCTGCCGGGGCGTCACGGGCCGCTTCTGGGCCTGACGTCCGGCTTCGGCGACGGCGACGGCGGCGGTTGCGTGACGCCGGATGCGACAGCGTGCTGAGGACGGCGGCGTGACATCGGCCGCGACAGCGTGATGACGGCGGGTACGACGAGGTGACGACGCGACGCGGCGGTGCGGACGGCACCGCCGCCGCGCGGACGGCGCGGGGCGGGCCGGTCGCACCGCCGCGTCGGGACGGCGGGGGACGGTCCGGGTCCGTGGGCTGACCGGCGGGGGGTCAGGTGCGGAGCATCCGGGCGATCGCCTTGGTGGCCTCCTCGACCTTGTCGTCGATCTCGGAGCCGCCCTTGAGGGCCGCGTCCGCGACGCAGTGCCGCAGGTGCTCCTCCAGCAGCTGGAGGGCGAAGGACTGGAGCGCCTTCGTGGACGCGGAGACCTGCGTGAGTATGTCGATGCAGTAGGTGTCCTCGTCGACCATCCGCTGGAGTCCGCGGATCTGCCCCTCGATCCGTCGCAGCCGCTTGAGGTGCTCGCTCTTCTGCTTGTGGTAGCCGTGGATGCCCAGGTCGTGATCGGTGATCACTTCGGTGGTGCCCTCGGCGGCCGTCGCCGCGCCGGGGCCGGAGCAGCACGCGCCCGACGTCGTGGATCCGGTCTCGGTGCTCGTCATGGCGTCCTCCGTACTGTCGCCGCGCGCGGCGGCCACCCTCGTTTGCATACCCCTGGTGGGTATATGGTACCGAACTTTTCCGGGTACGGGAGGGTTGTCCGGACCCGGTGCCACCCGTCACCGTGGATGAGCGACACTGGTGGAACGCCGGTTAGCCGTGACTGGATGATGCGCCTAGCATCAGCCTGACCGAAACCCAGCATCCCGAGGACCCCACGTGCGTTTTCGTCTGACCCCCAGGGAGACGAGCTTCTACGACATGTTCGCCGCGTCCGCGGACAACATCGTCACGGGCTCGAAGCTCCTGATGGAACTGCTCGGGGCCGACGCGCCGGACCGGGCCGAGATCGCGGAACGCATGCGGGCGGCGGAACACGCGGGGGACGACGCCACGCACGCCATCTTCCACCAGTTGAACTCCTCGTTCATCACCCCGTTCGACCGCGAGGACATCTACTCCCTCGCCTCCTCCCTCGACGACATCATGGACTTCATGGAGGAGGCCGTCGACCTGGTCGTGCTCTACCAGATCGAACGGCTGCCGAAGGGCGTCGAGCAGCAGATCGAGGTGCTGGCGCGGGCGGCCGAGCTGACCGCCGAGGCGATGCCGCACCTGCGCACCATGGAGAACCTCACCGAGTACTGGATCGAGGTCAACCGGCTGGAGAACCAGGCCGACCAGATCCACCGCAAACTCCTCGCGCACCTCTTCAACGGCAAGTACGACGCCATGGAGGTGCTCAAGCTGAAGCAGATCGTCGACGTCCTGGAAGAGGCCGCCGACGCGTTCGAGCACGTGGCGAACACGGTGGAGACCATCGCGGTCAAGGAGTCCTGAACCCTCGTGGACACCTTCGCCCTGGTCGTGACCATCGGGGTCGCGCTCTTCTTCACCTACACCAACGGCTTCCACGACTCCGCGAACGCCATCGCCACCTCGGTCTCCACCCGGGCGCTCACGCCCAAGGCGGCGCTGGCGATGGCGGCGGTCATGAACCTCATCGGCGCGTTCCTCGGCAGCGGGGTCGCCAAGACGGTCAGCGAGGGACTGATCGAGACCCCGCACGGCTCCAAGGGGATGGGTATCCTCTTCGCCGCGCTGGTCGGCGCGATCCTGTGGAACCTGGTCACCTGGTACCTGGGGCTGCCCTCGTCCTCCTCGCACGCCCTCTTCGGCGGCATGGTCGGCGCGGCGCTCGCGGGCGGCACGGACGTCATCTGGTCCGGGGTGCTCGACAAGATCGTCATCCCGATGTTCGTCTCCCCGCTGGTCGGGCTGGTCGTCGGCTACCTGGTGATGTGCGGGATCCTCTGGATGTTCCGCCGGGCCAACCCGCACAAGGCGAAGCGGCACTTCCGGATCGCCCAGACCGTCTCGGCGGCGGGCATGGCGCTGGGGCACGGCCTCCAGGACGCGCAGAAGACGATGGGCATCGTCGTCATGGCGCTGGTCATCGCCGACGTCCAGGACTCCGGGGACGCCATCCCGGTGTGGGTGAAGATCGCCTGCGCGGTGATGCTGTCGCTCGGGACGTACGCCGGGGGCTGGCGGATCATGCGGACGCTCGGCCGCAAGATCATCGAGCTGGATCCGCCCCAGGGGTTCGCGGCGGAGACCACCGGCGCGTCCATCATGTTCGGCTCCGCGTTCCTGTTCCACGCGCCGATCTCCACGACCCATGTGATCACCTCGGCGATCATGGGCGTCGGGGCGACCAAGCGGTTGAACGCGGTGCGGTGGGGGGTCGCCAAGAACATCGTCCTGGGCTGGTTCATCACCATGCCCGCGGCGGCGCTCAGCGCTGCGCTGAGCTTCTGGGTCGTTCAGCTCGCCTTCGGCTGAGCGGGGCCCTCCCGGGTGGGTGCGCGTCGCCTCCGGCGGGTGCGCGTCGGGGTCCTCCGGTCGTGGACCCGTCCAGGCCGGTGGGCGTCCTTCGCGCAGTTCCCCGCGCCCCTAGTTCCTGCCTCGGACGGTGCGTTGTCTTCCTCGGGTCCGTCGTGGTTGTTCGCGCAGTTCCCCGCGCCCCTGACGGGGCCTGGTACGGCATCGGCACCGGGCCTGCTCGGGGGCGCCCCGAAGGGGCGCGGGGAACGGCGCGAGCGACCCCCACGCGCCCGCGCGGCAGCCCGGACCGGAAGCCCCCCGGACCGGAAGGCCGCCCCGGGAACGGGTGGCGCACCGGAAGAGGGGCGAGGGGCTAGAACGCGGCGCGTACCGTGCCGACCTCCGCCGAGCCGCCGGTGAGGCCCACGTGACCGATGCGGTCGAGGACCCCGTCCCGGACCCCGAGCCGTCGCAGCGCCTCCGCGAGGACGGGTCCCAGCGCCCGCCCCCCACCGTCCTCGATCTTGAACGCCAGGGCGCGCCCGTCGGGCAGCGCGACCGCCTGGACGGCCTCGGCGCCCATCTTCGCCAGCGTCCCGGGCACCGCCCGCATCAGCCAGGTGTCGGCCCGCCGGGTCCCGGCCACGTACTCGGGGTGCGCGCGCATCGCGTCGGCGACCCGGCGTTCGGGGGAGCCCACGGGCGCCAGGACGTAGGAGCGGAACGCCCGCGCCAGCCCGGTGAGGGAGAACGCGAACAGCGGCGCCCCGCACCCGTCGGTGCCGGTGGCGGCGACGGTCTCCCCGGTGGCCGACTCGACCGCCTCCCGCACCAGCAGCTGGAGGGGGTGGCCGGGGTCGAGGTAGGAGTCGAGGGGCCAGCCGTTGCGCAGACAGGCGGCCAGCATCGCGGTGTGCTTGCCGGAGCAGTTCATGACGATCCGCTCCCGGACGCCCCCGGCGGCGAGGTACGCCTCCGCCTCCACCGGGTCCAGCGGGAGGTCCGGCGGGCACTGGAGCAGCTCGGCGGTGAGCCCGTAACGGGTGAGCAGGGCCCGGGTCAGCGCCAGATGGAACGGTTCGCCGGAGTGGCTGGCGGCGGCCAGGGCGAGCCGTTCGCCGGTGAGCGGCACCCCCGCCCGCAGCACCGCCGCGGCCTGCATCGGCTTGCCGGTGGACCGGGGGAACACGGGCGCGTCGACGTCCCCGAGGGCCAGTTCCACCGTCCCGTCGGCGCCGAGGACGACCAGGTGCCCCCGGTGCCGTCCCTCCACGAACCCGGAGCGGACGACCTCGGCGAGCACCGGCGGCGCGACCGCCGACGGGACGGCCGGCGCGGCCGTCGGCCCGGCGGGTCCGCCGCCGGGCCCGGAGCGCGGAGCGGACGCGGGAGCGCCCCCGGAAGGGACGGCGGGCCCGGGGGTGGCCCCGGAAGGGACGGCGGGCCCGGGGGCGGCCCCGGACGGAACGGCGGGCCCGGACGAGGACGGGGGCGGGAACGGCGGCGCGGGGCTGGCGGACATGGCGGGTGGCCTCCGGGGAACGGCCCGCGACCGGGTCGCCCGGGATCGCCGGGCCGACCGCGTCAGGCGAGCAGATCGTCTACTTGTGCTTCGCCCTCACGGTACCTGCGGGCGATCTCGGCACTGCATCCGTCGGCGGTGCGCTGGAGGGCCTGCCGCCGTCCCGACACCTGCTGCTCGTACTGGACGAGCCGCCCCCGGGCGTCCCGCAGTTCCTGGTCGGTGCGGGCGGCGAGGTCGGAGAGTTCGACCTCGCCGAGGGTCTCGGCGGCCAGCCGTCGGTACTCCTCGCCCCGGGGGGTGCCCACCGTGACGTGCCGGGCGGAGGAGCGATGCCGGGCGGGCTGGTCGGTGAGGATCTCGGAGAGCCGGTCCACGACGGGGGTCTTGGGGTCCGCGCGCCGGGCGAGTTCCGCGCGCAGGATGTCGATGCGGCCCTGGAACAGCCGTCTCACGTAGCTGAGGTCGGCCTCGTCCCGTTGCGCCTCGCGGCGCAGTCCGCGCAGTTCGGGCAGGGTCAGCGCGGCCAGGTCCACAGTGGTCAGCCGGTCGAACAGCGGGGTCCCCGCGGTGCGCTGCGCGGGTGGTCGCGCGCCGGTCCGGGCGCCGCCCTTCACGGCGCCGCGCGCCCGGGGGCTCGTGCGGGTCAGTGACACGGGCACGGGCTGCTGGCGCCCGGTACTCGATGTGCTCATGTGATCGACAACCGTCCCCTCGACCGGTGCGGTCTACCGCCTGGGGAGCATCGTGCCACCCCGAGTGGGCGCTATGTGACCGAGTGCCCCCGATCGGCCCCGGATGGGGGGTTCGGGAGCATGCGGGTGCCCCCGGATGGGCGCGGGGACACGGGGCCGGGGGATGAGGGCATGATGGGGCGCATGCGAGCGGTGGTGCAGAGGGTGGACGGGGCGGCCGTCGTCGTCGGGGACGAGACGGTCGGGGAGATCGACGGGGAGGGGCTCTGCGTCCTGGTGGGGGTGACCCACGAGGACACCCCGGAACAGGCGGCGCGACTGGCCCGCAAGCTGTGGACGCTGCGGATCCTGGACGGGGAGCGGTCCTGCTCCGACACGGGCGCCCCGTTGCTGGTGATCAGCCAGTTCACCCTGTACGGGGACGCCCGCAAGGGCCGTCGCCCGACCTGGAACGCGGCGGCGCCCGGCGAGGTCGCCGAGCCGCTGGTGGACGAGGTCGTGGAACGGCTGCGGGAGCTGGGGGCGAAGGTCGCGACCGGCCGGTTCGGGGCGTCGATGCGGGTGTCCCTGACGAACGACGGCCCGTTCACCGTGCTGCTGGAGGTCTGACCCTCCCCGGGACGGTACCGGGCCCCGCCCCGGCTCAGGGTTCGACGACGGTCTCCTGGGCGGCGGCGGTCCCGTCCGCGAGGAGTTCCGCGTCCACCGGCACGTTCCGCTTGATCAGGGCGAGGGCCACCGGCCCCAGTTCGTGGTGGCGCACCGAGGTGGTGAGGAACCCGACCGGACGTCCGTCGGGGCCGTCGGCGGCGCGCCGCAGTTCGGTGCCCCGGGGCGGCAGGTGCACCTCGCTGCCGTCGAGGTGGAGGAAGACCAGCCGACGGGGCGGCTTGCCGAGGTTCTGCACCCGGGCGACGGTCTCCTGGCCCCGGTAGCAGCCCTTCTGGAGGTGGACCGCGCCGCCGATCCAGCCCAGCTCGTGGGGGATCGTCCGGTGGTCGGTCTCGAAGCCGAGGCGCGGCCGGTGGCCCTCCACGCGCAGGGCCTCGTAGGCGAGGATGCCGGCCGGGGGGCCGTACGGACCGTCCGCGCCGTCGGCGCCGAGCGCGGCCAGCCGCTCGCGCGGCAGGAACAGGTCCCGGCCGTGCGGGGTCTCCCGTACGACGACGCCGCCGTCCTCGGGGACGGGGACGATCGACCCGGCGGGGAGGTGGACCACGGCGAAGTCGTCGGTGCGGTCGGCGACCTCCACCCGGTAGAAGAACCGCATCGACTCCAGATAGGCGATCAGCGCCTCCCGGGTGCCCGGCTCGACGTGCGCCCAGGTGGTGGTGCCGTCGTCCACCAGGTACAGGGCGTGCTCGATGTGCCCGTTGGCGGAGAGGATCAGCGCCTCGGTGGCGCGGTGCGGCGGCAGATCGCTGACGTGCTGGGTGAGCAGCAGGTGCAGCCAGCTCAGCCGGTCCGCACCGGTGACGGCGACGACTCCCCGGTGGGAGAGGTCCACGAAGCCGGTGCCGCGCGCGAGGGCGCGCTGCTCGCGGAACAGGTCACCGTAGTGGCCCGCCACGCCTTCGTCCACGCCCTCGGCGGGGACGGCACCGGGCAGCGACAACAGGGGGCTCTTCATAGTCACTCAGGTTACGACCCGCGACGGCCCCGGATTATTTCCCGTCCGGGTCGGCGTTCCGGGCCCCGCCGTCTCCGGCCCCTCCGGCGGCCCCTCCGGCGGTCCCGTCGGCGGGGGCGGCGCGTCGGCAGTCGCCGCACCGGCCGAAGATCGCGAAGTGCTTCATGTCGGTGTCGAAGTCGAAGGCGTCCCGCAGCTTCGCGGTGAACTCGTCCGCGACGGTGTCGTCGGCCTCGGTGACGCCCGAGCAGTCCCGGCACACCAGGTGCAGATGGTGGTGGCGGGCCGCGAGGTGGTAGGTCGGCGCCCCGTGCCCGAGGTGCGCGTGGCTGACCAGCCCCAGCTCCTCCAGCAGCTCCAGGGTGCGGTACACCGTGGAGACGTTCACCCCGGAGGCCGTCTTGCGGACCTCGCAGAGGATGTCGTCGGGCGTCGCGTGCTCCAGCGCGTCCACCGCTTCCAGCACCAGCTGCCGCTGGGGCGTCAGCCGGTAACCACGGCTACGGAGGTCGGCTTTCCAGTCGGGGCTCACCACCCGGCCAGTGTAGGCGGGGGCGGCCGGGTCGGGGGCCGGGACGGAGCCGGAGGGCCGCCGGACGGTCCCGCCGTCCGGAAACCGACGGCCCCCGGCGCGCGGACGGAAGCCGCGTGCCGGGGGCCGGGGTGCCGACGGGGTCGGCGGGGGTTCCGGGGGGACCGGGCCTAGCGGAAGAAGGCGATGCCGTCGTCCGGGAGGTCGCCGAGGTCCTTCGCCCAGTTGGCGACGTCCTCGGGGGTGACGACCTTCTTCAGATGGGCGGACATGTAGGGGCGCAGCGGGACGTCGGGCGTCTGCTTCTCGCCGACCCACATGAGGTCGCTCTTCACATAGCCGTAGAGCCGCTTGCCGCCGGTGTAGGGGCCGGAGGCGGCGGTGCGCGCGACCGCGTCGGTGACGAGGTCGATCTGCGGCTTCTTGTCGGCCAGCTCCCCGTACCAGATCTCGACGACGCCGTCGTCGCGGACCATCGTCACCTCGACCTTGCGGTCGGCGTCGATCCGCCAGAACCCGGACTCCGACTCCAGCGGCTTCACCTTGTTGCCGTCGTTGTCCAGGATCCAGGTGTGGGAGCGGTACTCCAGGAAGTCCCGTCCGTCGTGGCTGAAGGTGACCTCCTGTCCGAAGTTGGCCTTCTCGGCGCCGGGGAAGTCGGTCACGCCCGCGCCCGCCCAGTTCCCGAGGAGGAAGGCGAGCGGGACGAGGTCCTTGTGCAGGTCGGACGGGATCTCGATCATGAGCTGGGGTTCCTAGGTGGGGATCAGCGCTGGCCCTGGTACAGCTTCTTCACGGTCAGTCCCGCGAAGGCGAGGACGCCGACACAGACGAGTGCGAGAAGAACTTCGAAAAAGATGACCACGGGGTGCTCCTCGGTGGGCGGTCGGGCGGTACCGGCGGTACCGGGCCGGGCCCCAGTTTAGTGGGCGGGGGCCCGGCGCTCGCGGTGAGGTCAGCCGAGCAGCTGACCCTGGAGCACCACGGTCTGCTGGAACGGGACGTCCCGGACGCCTCCGGCCCGGGACTGGACGACCAGACCGACGACGTCACCCGCCTCCAGGAAGGCGAGCCGGGTGTGCTCGCGGCCGTGCGGCGGCACCTCGGTGAAGACGTGCGCGCGCACGTTCTCCGGGTGGGCCTCCTCCGGGTACTCCTTGTCGGGCCGGGTGACGTGCGCGTCGAGAAGCGCCTGCTGGGACCCGTTCTCGTCCCAGCCGTGCTCCCGCCGCCAGGACTCGGCCATGCCCACGCCGCCGAACCGCAGCAGGTAGATCCGGGTGCGGGTGCCGTCGGGGGTGGTCCAGCCCCGGGCGGCGACCCGGCGCACCGCGTGGTCGGCGAGGTGCTGGCGGACCTCCGCCCGGTGTTCCGGCCGGGCGAAGAGCCGGGCGTACCCGGCGGGCGTCAGCCAGCCTTCGCGGGCCCGCAGGTCCGGGTCGGGCTTCGCGCCCCGGGGCGCGGGCAGCAGCAGTCCGCGCAGGGCCGCGTGGTGGACGGACGCCTCGTTGGAGGCCGCGAACGGGGCGGGCGCGCCCTCGGGCAGGGCGGGCCGTTCGATCCGGGGGTAGTCCCACCGGCCGTCGGACCGGGTGGCGAGGCCGGGCAGATCGGCGCGGTCGGCCCGGGTCAGACCGTAGGCGGTGGCGGTGGCCGTGGCGGCGAACACCAGGACCGCCGCCGTCCAGCGGACGAGGGCGGCCCGCCGTCGCCGCCTGTCGGCGGGGGCCGGGGCGTTCCCGGTCCCCGCGTCGGTGGCGGTGGCGGGGTCTTCGGGCGGTCCGTCGGGGGTGCCGGGCGGTGTGGCCGGGGTGGGGGCCGGAGCCCGGTCGTCGGTGGTCATGTGGGCTGCCCCTGTCGGGTGAGACGGTCGATCTGGTCGCCGACGAACTCCAGGTCGTCCTGGTTCACGGCTCTGGCCGCGTGCACCTGGGCGAGCATCACCACCCCGCCCCCGTGGGCCACGCACTCGACCGCGTCCGCCCGCTCCGGGGCCTCGGTCCTGCTGTCCAGCCTTTCGCGGGGCGTGCGATGGCAGCGGACACCGTCGTGCCCCCGGGGGGAGGGCCCCCGGGTGACGCCGGGTTCCCCGCTGATCCCCCGGTCCAGGGAACGCGCCATGGCCCGTGCCGTCCCCTCGCCCGGGTGGATGAGGAAGACGGTGACGGTGTGATGGCCACCTAGATCGGTGTAGGCCCGCGCGGCCACGGTCCGGACGTCGTACTCGATCGTGGCGTCGACTAGATGGGGGAGGGCGACACCGGACCAGGCGGCGTCCCCCGCGTCCGTCCCCCATTTCATGAAGGCGAGGTTGCCCACTTCCGTGAGGCCCTCTCCGGGGGGACCGATCGGAACGACGTCGGGACCCGGGGCGTACCAGTGGTCAGCGATCTCGTAGGGCATGAGGAGCGCGGTGAGTCCGTCGGGACGCTCCTCCCGCTCCTCCCGTTCTTCCGTGGCCTCCTCGAAGGCCCAGACCGGCGCGGGCGGGGTGCGGTCGGCGGTGGCCACGGTCACGGCGGTGGCCGTGACGGCCGTGACGGTCGCGCCCGTCAGGGCCAGGACCGTCAGCCGCTGGGACCACCGAGACCGTCGTGCTTCCGAAGTGCTCGTGTTCACAGTCGTGCCACCTGTCGTCGGGCCAGCTCCCTGATCTCCTTCTCGGGGACGGGGGTGTCATCCGTGATCCAGATGTACATGGAGACGTCACCACGCCAGGCGAGGGACTCGCTGAGGTACTTCCTGGACGCGTCGGGCTCCTTGCCCGAGTACACGACGCCGTTGCCCGACCCCGGTATGTCTGACGCGCGGGGTGTGTAGAAGCCCAGGATGCGGGGGAGCCCGTGGGTACGGCCGTTGTGGTACTGGTCGAGCTGGATGCTGACGTGCCGGCCGTCGATGACCCATTGGACGGCGACGGAACGCCGGAATTCGTGCTGGATCAGCGTTCCGAGCCGTGCTGGTGGATCGCGGTAGCGCAACAGGTTCTCGTCCAGTCCGACCCAGCCCGGGGCCCGTACCTCGCGCGCCCCGCGCGGCTTGGCCAGCAGCAGCTCGCGCAGATCGCCGTCCGTGCGGTCGGCGGGGTCCGCCAAGGCGTGGTCGCCGGGGGGCGCGGTCGGGACGACCGGCTGGGAGAGCGGGGGGAGCGGGGCGGGGGTCCGGTCGGCCTGGATCAGATAACCGGCGCAGGTTCCGGCGACGAGGCCGAGCGCCACCGCCGTGGCGAGGAAGGTCAGCGTTCTTCGCCAGGGCCGGAGCAGGAGCCGGGGCTGTGGCCGGGGTCCTCCTCCCGGTTCCTCGTGGGGAGTTGGTGGTGTCAAGGGTGCTCCTGGGGTGGTTGGGGCGCCTGGGATGAGCCGGGTGCGCAGGGGAGACGCGTGGGCGCCGCAGGTGGTTGCGGGGCGCGCGATTACGATTCGGGCATGGCGAAGAAGCTCGTGATCAAGGTGACGGCGGGGGCGGACGCGCCCGAGCGGTGTTCTCAGGCGTTCACGGTGGCGGCGGTCGCCGTGGCCAGCGGGGTCGAGGTGTCGCTCTGGCTGACCGGGGAGTCGGCGTGGTTCGCGCTGCCCGGCCGCGCGGCGGAGTTCGAGCTGCCGCACGCCGCCCCGCTGCCCGAGCTGATCGAAGGGGTGCTGGCCGGGGGATCGGTCACCCTGTGCACCCAGTGCGCCGCGCGCCGCGACATCACCCAGGACGACGTGCTCGACGGGGTCCGGATCGCGGGGGCGCAGGTGTTCGTCCAGGAGGCGCTGGGGGACGGCGTCCAGGCGCTCGTCTACTGATCCGTCGCGTCCGGCGGGCGGGACACGGGTACGGGGTCGCGGGCGGTCACGGGTACGGTCCGCCGGGGCGGTCTCGGGTACCGGCCGGTCACGGTCGCCAGTCCGTCACGGTCGCCGGTGCGGTGCGGTGCGGTGCGGTGCGGTGCGGTCCGGCCGGTGTGTGACGTCGGCGCGTTCCCGTCCGTCGTGCGCGGTCGATCCGTCGCGGGTGTGGTCGGCCGCGCGTACCGGGCCGTCGGCGCCGGGGACCGGTCAGCGTTTGCCGTCCAGTTCGTCCCACCACTCGTCGGACTTGGGGTCCCCGGAGGGGGCGTCCCACCAGCGGTCGTCGGGGCCGCGCCGGTTGGCCATGATCGCGGCGACCGGCGGGATCACCATGGCCACCAGGCACATCGCCACGGCGGCCGGGACCGACCACAGGCGCACCACCGACCAGGCCAGGACGAAGAGCACCACGCACGTGCCCATCATGGCGAAGTACACATGCCGCCTGCGTGCGTACATGTCTTCAGCGTACGTCCGGGGCGGGCGTCCGGGCCCGTTCTGGCGGTGCTCCCGGCCGGTTCCGCCGGAGGGGTGGAGGCGGTGCCGACGGGGCCGGGTGCCCCGTCGGCACCGAGACGGGCCCGGCCCGGCCGGGGCCGCGCGTTGCCCGCGTGGGCAACGCGCGGGCAACGCGAAAGCCCGGAGGCCCGTACCCGGTCCAGTGGCGTCCAACCCCCTGGGGTACGGCCCTCCGGGCCGCTTTCGCGCGTGCCGTCAGACGGCGATCGCGACCTCCGCGAGGCCGCCCGTCTGGGCGACGACCGTGCGGTCCGCGGTGCCGCCGGGCACCAGCGCCCGGACGGTCCACGTGCCCTCGGCGGCGTAGAAACGGAACTGACCGGTGGCCGAGGTGGGAACCTCGGCGGTGAACTCGCCGGTCGAGTCCAGCAGCCGGACGTAGCCGGTCACGGGCTCGCCGTCACGGGTCACCTGGCCCTGGATGGTGGTCTCACCGGGCTTGATCGTCGAGGCGTCGGGGCCGCCGACCTTCGCTCCACACATAACGCTTCTCTCCTGCTGGCTTGGGTCGGTTACTTGGCCGGGCCGAGCTCGATCGGCACGCCCACGAGGGAGCCGTACTCGGTCCACGAGCCGTCGTAGTTCTTGACGTTGGTCACGCCGAGCAGCTCGTGCAGCACGAACCAGGTCAGGGCGGAACGCTCACCGATGCGGCAGTACGCGATGGTGTCCTTGGCGAGGTCGACCTGCTCGTCGGCGTAGAGGGCCGTCAGCTCCTCGTCCGACTTGAAGGTGCCGTCGTCGTTGGCGTTCTTCGACCACGGGATGTTGCGGGCGCTCGGCACGTGGCCGGGACGCTGCGACTGCTCCTGCGGCAGGTGGGCCGGGGCGAGCAGCTTGCCCGAGAACTCGTCGGGGGAGCGCACGTCGACCAGGTTCTGGGAGCCGATCGCGGCGACGACGTCGTCGCGGAAGGCGCGGATCGAGTTGTCCAGGGCCTTGGCCTTGTACTCGGTGGCCGGGCGCTGCGGGATCTCGGCGACGAGGTCGCGGGAGTCCAGCTCCCACTTCTTGCGGCCGCCGTCGAGGAGCTTGACGGACTCGTGGCCGTAGAGCTTGAAGTACCAGTAGGCGTAGGAGGCGAACCAGTTGTTGTTGCCGCCGTAGAGGATCACGGTGTCGTCGTTGGCGATGCCGCGCTCGGAGAGCAGCTTCTCGAAACCGGCCTGGTCGATGAAGTCGCGGCGGACCGGGTCCTGGAGGTCCTGCTGCCAGTCGACCTTGATGGCGTTCTTGATGTGGTTCTTGTCGTACGCCGAGGCGTCTTCGTCGACCTCGACGATGACGACCTTCGGGTTGTCGAGGTTGGCCTCGACCCAGTCGGCGTCGACCAGGACGTCGCTGCGGCTCATGCTCGTTCTCCTCCGGGGCAGTTCGGGGCAGTTGCGGCGGGGCTGAAAAACGGTGATCCAGGCGGGCGGGCGGCGCGGTGCCCTGCTGGGTGACGGCGTCGTCGGTGCGTGGCCTGGTGGAACGGCCGCCCGGGGGCGGCTGGTGAGGCGGGGTCGCGCGGTTCGCTCGGGTTCGGTGACCGGGGCCGCGGGTCCGCTCAGACGGTGCGACAGAGCATGGCGGCGACGCGGCACAGGTCGACTGCCCGCCGCTTCGTCAGGTCCGCCTGTCCCCGCGTACGGGGACCGCTCAAATAGCACTGCATGGGGACGATCGTAGGTAGCCGTGGGCGGCCATGTCACCGGCGTTTCATATGACGAGACGCGATCATCCGAAGAGTGAGATCAATGCCTGGTGGGAACGGTCGCGGGCGGGGCGGCCCGGGCCGTCCGACGGGATCCCATCTGCGGTACGGACTGCGTCGTCTCGCAGTGTGGACGGAGTGGGCTCCGGGGGCCGGGACCGGCCCGTCGGGGGCCCGCCGGGGCCCGGTGGCGGGCCCGTTCGTGGGCCCGGTCCTGGGCCGGTGGACGGCCGGGTGCCGGTCGTGGGCCGGTCCGGAGCGGGCGTCGCCGGTGGGTGATGGCGGTGGTGGCGGCTGACGGCGGCGACCGCTGACGGGCCGCGCGCCGGTCGACCGCGGTGGCGCCGTCGACCGGGGACTACCCGACGAGGCGGACGTTCGAACCCTTCACGGAGATGTTCACCCCGTCGGGGGCGGCCTCGACCTTGTCCAGCTCGATCCCGGCGGGCAGGTCGCTGATCCGCTGCCGGAAGTCGGTGATCTCGCGGATCTTGTCCTCGGCGACCGGCACCCCGAGGTTCGGCAGGTCGTCCGCGTCCACCGTCACCTCGCCGTTGCGGACGGTCGCGGAGCTGGTGACGGTCAGGGGCTGCGGCAGCTTGCGGCCCATCACGGTGGCCTCCACGTTCACCGCGATCTTGCCGTCGCCCCCGTCGGCCAGTCCGACGACCCGCGCGGTCACCCCGGGCGCCAGCTGGACCGGCTCGACCCGCGCGGCCTTCAGCAGCTCGGGGTAGGAGACGAGCGCGGTGCCGGTGGCGCCGCGCGCGGTGGCGGAGGAGAAGTCGCCGGAGAAGTCGACCCCGGACATCCGCGCGGTCAGCCGCTCGATCCGGACCGGCTTCGCCCCGCTGCCGCTGCCCGTGCCCGCGTTGGCGTCGTAGCCGTCGATCGACACCTCGACCTCGTCGAGGGTGCCGCCCAGGGCCTGGGTGAGGAAGGGGAACCCCTTGATCGAGACGTCGGGGGTGCTCTCCAGCCCCTCGCTGGTGCGCAGTCGCTCGGCGGCCTCACCCTCCGCGAAGTTCACGGCGAGCCGGTCCGCCGCGACGAACAGGCCGCCGAGGACGACGGCGATGATCAGGAGTATTCGCAGAGCGCGCATGGCCGGTTGGGTCCCCCCGCAGCATCGGACGTAGACGGCGAGCCTAACCCCGTCCACAGGCTGTGGACGGGGATGGCGTCCGGTTGTCGACCACCTGTGACGAGCGCGGTCCGACGGCGCCCGCGCGGGCCCCGTCGAGGGTGTCCGCCGGGCGCCCGCCCCCTTCGGGGGGTCAGCCCAGGGCGCGGCCCAGGAAGTACACCGCCGGGGCGGCGGCGGCCAGCGGCAGGGCCACGCCCGCCGTCATGTGCACGAACCGCGAGGGGTAGTCGTAGCTCGCGGCCCGGTGCCCGACGAGCGCGCAGGCCCCGGCGCCGAGGCCGAGCAGCGCGCCGCCGCTCCCGCCGAGGTCCGTGAGGGCCCCGGCCGCGTACCCGCCCGCGCCAGCGGCGAGCAGCGCGGCGACCACCGACACGGGGGTGGGCAGCGGCAGCGCCCGGACGACGATCCCGGCGGCGATCGCGAGCGATCCGGCGACCACCGCGTCCGGGTCGGCGCCGAGGTGCCCGGCGGCCACCACCGCGAGCGCCCCCGACACCACCTGCACCAGCAGTCCGGACAGCCGCTCGTCGGCGCCCGCCCGGCTGCGCAGGGTCAGCACCAGGGACAGCAGCACCCATACGCCGAGGGTGCCGAGGACCGCCGTGGGCGCGTCGTCCCGGCCCGCCGCGAGCAGCGCCGCGTCGGCGACCAGGCCGCCCAGGAAGGCCAGGGCGATGCCCTGGCGCGCGGGCCACATGCCGTTCAGCCGGAACCAGCCCGCGGCGGTGACCGCCTGGAGCAGCACCACCGGGAGCACGAGGGCGTACTGGTGCAGGGCGCCCGCCCCGGCGATCAGCAGGGCGAGCAGCGCGGTGAGCGCGGCGGGCTGGAGGCCCGGTTCCAGGATCTGCGGCCTGCCCTCCGCGCGGGCGCGGTCGGCGGCGGTCGCGTAGCGCGGTTCCTCGGGGGCGTCCGGGGTGCCCGGGGTGCCCGGGGTGACCGGGGCGCCCGGGGCTCCGGGGGCGGCCGTCGCCGGGGTCGTCGCTTCCGCCGTTCCCGCCGTCCCTGCCGTCCCCGTCGTTCCCGCCGCTCCGGTCCACTGGGCGTCGGGGCCGTTGGGGGTGCCCCGGCCGTACGTCTGCGGGGGCCCGTACGCGGGGTCCGGCTGGGCGGGGGCGTGCGGGGCGGCCGGGGGGACCCGCTCGGGGCCGGTCCGGGGCGGCGGCGCGTCCTGGCGGACGGGGGGCTGGAGCTGGGTCTCCCAGGTGGGCGCCTGCCACTGCTGGGTCTGCGGGCCCTCGTCGTACGGACGCTCGGCGAAGCCCGTGTGGCCCGTGTGGTCCGCGTGTTCCGTGGCGCCGGTAGTGCCGGGGGTGCCCGGGTAACCGGTGTGGCCCGTTTGGCTGGAAGAGGACTGTGGGTACGCGACGGCCGGGGCTCCGTAGGGCTCCTGGGGCGCGTAGGACTGGGGAGCCTGCTGGTACGGGGCTGCCTGCTGATGGTGCTGGGGCGGGTGCGTCGCATGGGTGCCCTGGTGCGGAGGCTGCCCGGGCTGCGCGTGCTGCCCCGGGTGCGCATGCTGCCCGGGCTGCGCGTGCTGCCCCTGGGAGTACCGCTGATCCTGCGGGTACTGCTGTCCCTGCGGGTACTGCTGACCCTGGGAGTGCTGCTGACCCTGCGGGTGGGGGTGGCCCTGGCCTTGGTGGTGGCCCTGGTGGGGAGGCTGGCCCTGGTACGGGTCCCGCTGCGGGTACGGGTCGGACCCGTACGGGCCGTGGGAGGCGTCCGTTCCGGGGGAGCCGTCGCCGTACTCCGGGCCCGTGCCGTACGGGGGGCCGGGCGGGAACGCGTGGTGGTCGGACTGGTCAGGCATCGTGCGGGGTCACCCTCCTGCGAACGGCGGGAGCACCTCGACCGTGCCGCCCTCGGTCAGCCGTACCGTCTCGTGCCCCTTGGTGCCGACGGCCGTGCCGTCGACCAGGAACGAGCAGCGGTCCAGCACCCGTACCAGCTCCCCGGGGTGGCGTCGCCGCGCCCCGGCCAGCGCCTCGGCCAGGTTCCCGGCGTCGAACGGTTCCTCCGCCACCCCCGTGGCGGCCTTCGCCGCGGCCCAGTAGCGGATCGTCCCCCTCGCCATCTCTCGTTCCTCCGGAGTCCTGCGCGTACGGGTCGTCGTCCGCCCCATCATGCCGTGCCCCGGGGCGCCCGCCGTCCTTGGCGCGGGGCGTGCTCCGGGGCACGGGGGACGCGGTCACCGTCCGGCGCCGTGAGCGGCGGCACACCCCGGACGGCCCGTTCGCTCTGCCCGGCGGGCGGGGGCGTGGGCTATTCTGCTGGCAGAGGACTCGGGCGAAGCAGCCCCCGGGTCCTTTTGTGCTTTCCGGCGCTTTGTATACGACTCCGGCCCCGAAGCGGGACGGAGCGTATGGAGCGGACAGAAGCGACAATGTGTGGGAAGCCGTGGGAAACGGTTTCCCGTACGAAGCGGTGGCAGTACCGAGCAGTACCCGAGCAGTACCGAACAGTGTCGAGCAGTGGCAGTACGAAGCAGTGCCGCAGACGTCCTCGCAGGGACCGAGGAGGAACCGACGTCATGGACGAGCGAACCGTGCACACAGGCCGAGCGACCCGGGTGGGTGGGGCGCGATGAGCTCTCTGCTGCTCCTGACCAACGCCCTCCAGCCGTCGGCGGAGGTGCTGCCCGCGCTGGGGCTCCTGCTGCACAACGTCCGGGTGGCCCCCGCCGAGGGGCCGGCCCTGGTGGACACCCCCGGGGCGGACGTGATCCTCGTCGACGGACGGCGCGACCTGCCGCAGGTGCGCAGCCTCTGTCAGCTGCTGCGCTCCACCGGCCCCGGCTGTCCGCTGATCCTGGTGGTGACGGAGGGCGGGCTCGCCGCCGTGACCGCGGAGTGGGGGGTCGACGACGTCCTGCTGGACACCGCCGGTCCCGCCGAGGTCGAGGCCCGGCTGCGGCTGGCGATGGGCCGCCAGCAGATCGTGTCCGACGACTCCCCGATGGAGATCCGCAACGGTGACCTGTCGGTGGACGAGGCCACCTACAGCGCCAAGCTGAAGGGCCGGGTGCTGGACCTCACCTTCAAGGAGTTCGAGCTGCTCAAGTACCTCGCGCAGCACCCCGGGCGGGTGTTCACGCGGGCGCAGCTCCTCCAGGAGGTGTGGGGGTACGACTACTTCGGCGGCACCCGTACCGTCGACGTCCACGTACGGCGGCTGCGCGCCAAGCTCGGCCCCGAGCACGAGTCCCTGATCGGGACCGTCCGGAACGTCGGGTACCGGTTCGTCATCCCGGAGAAACCAGAGAAGTCCGACAAGTCCGAGAAGTCGGAGAAGGTCGACGAGCTGGGCCGGTCCGGCCGGGCGGGTTCCGGTGGACCGGGCGGTCCGGCCGGGACGGGCGCGCGGTCGGTGCGCGTCGGGCGCTGAGCCCCGGCCCGGCGATCGGGGACGCGGAGCCCCGGCCCGGCGATCGGGGACGCGGAGCCCCGGCCGGGTGGTCGGGGACGCCGGGTCCCGGCCGGGCGGTCGGCGGAACGGTCCGCGCCGACGGGTCGCGCGTTCCCCTGCGGGGGGGGGCGCCGGATGGTCTACTGAGGGCCGCGCGCTGGCGCGGGCGCCCGGCGCGACGGTCCCGGGCGGTCGTGGCGAGACGGGTCACCGTCCCGTCGCACCCCGGTAACCATGGGATTCCAGCGGGCGGACGACCTGCTCAAACTGGGGTCTCTCCGCGTAGACTTCGCGCGTGGCCAAGGTGACTCGGGACGATGTGGCGCGACTGGCGGGTACGTCGACCGCGGTCGTCAGCTATGTGATCAACAACGGACCCCGGCCGGTCGCCCCGGCCACCCGGGAACGGGTGCTCGCCGCGATCAAGGAGTTGGGGTACCGCCCCGACCGGGTCGCCCAGGCGATGGCCTCCCGTCGCACCGACCTCATAGGCATGATCGTCCCGGACGCGCGGCAGCCGTTCTTCGCGGAGATGACCCACGCGGTGGAACAGGCGGCGGCCGAGCGCGGCAAGATGGTCCTGGTCGGCAACTCCGACTACCTCGACGAACGCGAGGTGCACTATCTGCGGGCGTTCCTCGGAATGCGGGTCTCCGGTCTGATCCTGGTCAGCCAGGGCCCCAGCGAGACGGCCGCCGCCGAGATCGACGCCTGGGACGCCCGGGTGGTGCTGCTGCACCGCAGGCCCGAGGCGATCGAGGACGTGGCCGTGGTGATCGACGACATCGGCGGGGCCCAGCTCGCCACCCGCCATCTGCTGGAGCACGGGCACCCGTACGTCGCCTGCCTCGGCGGCATCGAGGAGACCCCGGTGGTGGGCGACCCGGTCACCGACCACGTCGAGGGCTGGCGCCGGGCCATGGCGGAGGCGGGGCGCTCCATCGAGGGGCGGCTGTTCGAGGCCCCCTACAACCGGTACGACGCGTACCGGGTCGCGCTGGAGCTGCTCGCCGGGCCGGACCGGCCGCCCGCGATCGTCTGCGCCACCGACGACCAGGCCATCGGGGTGCTGCGGGCCGCGCGGGAGCTGCGGATCGACGTGCCGGGCGAACTGGCCGTCGCCGGGTTCGACGACGTGAAGGAAGCCGGGCTGACCGATCCGCCGTTGACCACCGTCGCCTCCGACCGGCCCGCGATGGCCCGCGCCGCGGTGGACCTGGTCCTGGACGAGGGGCTGCGGGTGCCGGGCTCCCGGCGGGAACGGCTGCGGCTGTTCCCGTCCCGTCTGGTGATCCGCCGGTCCTGCGGCTGCCACTGATCCCGTTCCGGGCCCGTCCCGTTCCGGCGTCGTCCGGTACCGGCGCCGTCCGGTACCAGCGGTGCGGAGTACCGGTGGCGCGGAGTACCGGTGGCGCGGCCACCGATGAGAAACGGTTCCCCGCGTCGTCTACCCGGGGACCGACGGACACCCGCACCGCGTCAGGTCGCTCCGGCGGCCGGGGGCGCGGTCGCCCGGAGAGAGAAGAGCAGACCATGCAGTTCGCACTCATCTACTCGTACGACCCCGCCGCCGCCGGACCCGGTGGGGACGACGAGGTGACGGAGTGGATCGCCCTCGACCAGGAACTCACCGAGGCCGGGATAAAGGTGCACGAGGCGGGGTTCCACCCCGGCGCCGAGGGCCGGACGGTCACCGTCCGCGAGAGCGGCGCGGTCGTCACGGACGGCGTGGCGCCGGGCGTCACCGTGGCCGGGTACTACGTGCTCGACGTGCCGGACGAGGAGGCCGCCGTCTCCTGGGCCCGCCGGATCCCCACCGCCCGGTACGGCCGGGTCGAGGTGCGCCGGGTCGCCGTGGTCTGAGTCCGCCCGTCGCGTACCGGGGAACACCGCTTCCCCGGGCCCGCCGCTTCCGGTGGCGGGGACCCCGCCCCGGGCCGGGCCCGTCCGGCCCGGGGTGACCCGAACCGCCCCCGGCCCGGCCGGTCGACGCGGTGCCTAGGACTCCGAGCGGTACATCAGGTCCGTCTCGTGGGTGACGAAGCCCAGGCGTTCGTAGACCTTCACGGCGGCGGTGTTGTCGGCGTCGACGTAGAGCATCGCGGTGGGCACGCCGGTCGCCGCGAGGTGGCGCAGTCCGATGGTGGTGAGGGCCTTGCCGAGGCCGCCGCCCTGGGCGCCGGGGCGCACCCCGACCACGTACACCTCGCCGAGTCCCTCCTCGGCGTGGGTCTTCGTCCAGTGGAAGCCGACGAGTTCGCCGTCGCGCTCGGCGAGGAAGAACCCGGACGGGTCGAACCAGGGCTCGGCGGTACGGGCGTCCAGGTCGCGCTGGGTGAGGGAGCCCTGTTCGGGGTGGTGGGCGAAGGCGGCGGCGTTGACCGCGAGCCAGGCCGCGTCGTCCTGTCCGGGGACGAAGGTCCGTACGGTGACGCCGTCGGGCAGGACCGGGTCGGGCAGGTCCAGGTCCGTCAACGGGCGCCGCATCTGGCGCAGTTCGCGGAACAGGGTCAGTCCCAGGACCTGGGCGAGGTGGCGGGCGGCGGAGTGGCCGCCGTGCGCCCAGACCCGCAGCCGCTTGCCGGAGGCGGCCAGCAGGGCGGAGCCGAGGGCGCGGCCGTGGCCCCGGCCGCGCTCGCCGGGCCGGACGACCAGCTCGGCGGCGGGGGCCTCGACCGGGTCGGTGTCCTCCAGCTGCGCGTAGCCGACGAGCGCGTCGCCGACGAGCAGCAGCAGATGGCTCACCCCGTCCCGGGCGCCGCCGCGCAGATGCAGCCGCCCCTGCTCGGACACGGCGGGCTGGCCGTCCGCCCGGGCGGCCTCCGCGATCAGCTCCAGTACGGCGTCCGCCTGCCCGGCGGTGAGCGCCGTCAACGTCTCGATCCGCCGGAGCGGCCCTCCCACGGGCACAGTCTCACTCGTCATGCTCCGACCTTACGGCGCGGGGGCGGAAGGGGGCGGGGGTGCGCCGGTACGCGCCCGGGTGGGTCCCGGGAGGCGGCGGGAGCCTCAGATATACCTCAGAGACCACGCGGAATGATGTGTTCCATCCGACGTGTTCTATAACTTCAACGTGTCAACGCGATCGATGAAGTGCTCGACCACTGCTGTCGATCGCTTACGGGAACGATCATTCTTCCGGGGGAAGCATGTCTCAGACGAAGCGCTCCACCATGCTCAGACGCGCGGTCGGCGCGAGCGTGATAGCCGTGGTGGCCGTGGGGGCGGTCCCGACCGCCGCGCAGGCGCTCAACTCCGTCCGCACCTGGAACGCCAGCTCGAACCCGCTGAAGGTGACCGGCTACGGCAGCACCGGCTACGCCTACGGCACCTGGAAGGTCTACAACAGCTCCAGCGGGACCCGCTCCCAGGCGAGCACCTACAGCAAGCTGTCGAACGCCGACGACCACAAGGTGTACGTCGAGCTCGAAACGCAGGTGAACGCGGGCTACTGCGTCCAGGCGTCCAAGTACATGTCCTGCACCCAGCAGTACTGGGACCACGCGAGCGACGAGACCGACCACCACAGCAGCAAGTCCTACGTGTACAAGAGCGCCTCGACCGGTGTGGCGGGGACCGCCGACTACGCCCGTGGCAAGGTGCGCGCCCTGCTCGACATCCCGTGGCGCAGCGACCCGGCGACGGGCTGGTCCTACACCGACGGCGGCGACAAGTACTGACCCGCGCCGGGGGCGGCGACCCCGCCCCGGCACACGGCGCCGCGCCTGACGCGGGCGGCCGCGCGGCGGGTGAGCCGCGCGGCCGCGACGGCGGCCGGCCCTTCGCACGGCCCATGTCGGTACACGAGGAGAGAGATCGGCACCGGTGAGTGAGCATCGCCTCAGCTGTGAGGAACTGGTCAAGGACCACGGGGGAAGTTTCCAGTTGGGGCCGCTGTCGTTCGCGCTGGACGAGGGCGTGACGTGTCTGGTCGGACCCAACGGGGCGGGGAAGTCGACCTTCTTCCGTCTCGCGGCGGGCATCGAGAAGCCGACCTCGGGGACCATCACCCTGGAGACCGGCGGGGACCGCCGACTCGGGTACCTGCCGCAGGAGCCGGACCTGCCGCGCGGCGCCACCTGTGAGGAGTTCCTGCACTACGTCGCCTGGGTGCACCGGATCCCCCCGAAGCGGCGCTCCGGCGCGGTGGCCGACGCCCTGGCGCGCGTCAACCTGACGGAACGGCGCGGGAGCAGGATCCGGACGCTGTCGGGCGGCATGGCGCGACGGCTCGGCATCGCCCAGTCGCTGATCCACGACCCTGCCCTGCTGCTGCTGGACGAGCCGACGGCCGGACTCGACCCCCGGCAGCGCATCGCCCTGCGCGAGACGATCTCGTCGGTCGCCGACGGCCGTGTCGTCCTCGTCTCCACCCACCTCGTGGAAGACGTCCGGGGCCTGGCCGACCGGGTCGTCGTCCTCGACGCCGGATCGGTGGTCTTCGACGGCGACGTGCCCGCGCTGGAAGGCCGGGCGGCCGCCGACGCCCCCGGTGACACGGACCTGGAACGGGCGATCGCCACGCTGATGGGGGACGCGGAGTGACGCGCGCACGGTACGCCTTCAAGACCCTCGTCGGGCCCTGGCTCGCGCTGCCCGCCGTGGTGCTGGAGGCGGTGAACTTCGCCCAGCGGGGCATGCCCTGGCGGGGCGAGGCGCTGTGGACGGTGGACTGGTTCGCCATCGCCCTGTTCATCCTCGGCCCGCTGCTCGCGGGCGGCGCGGCGGTCGACGCCGCCCGGTTGTCCCGGCCCGGGAACATCCACCTCGTCCTGACGACCGGACGGCCCCACCGGCCGTACCTGCGCGCCGTGGCGTGGGCCGCCGGTCCCGTCCTGGCGGTGCACCTGCTGACCATCGTCGTCGGCCTCGTCGTCAGCGGCGCGCACGGCTCGGTTCCGTGGGCCGGTGTCGTCTCGGCGGCGCTCGTCCAGAGCGCGGCGGTCGTCTGGTACGCCGCCCTCGGGTCGGCCGTCGGCCGCTTCGCCAGCCCGCTGGTCGCCGGTGCCGTGGCGGCCGTCGGGGCGTTCGCCCTGATCTACCTGCTCGGGGAGGGCGGCAGTTCCGGCTTCAACCTCCTCTCCCTGGGCGGCGCCACGGTCTCCCGGCTCGGCTACGACTACGCCCCCGGATACCTCGCCGCCCAGCTCGTCCTCTTCGTCGTCACCGGCGCGCTGCTGATCGGGCTGCCGCTGCTCCAGCGCTCCGGACTGCGGCTGCCCACGGCCGTCGGCGGCGGGTGCGCCGCCCTGGCGGTCGTGCTGGTCGCCGCCGGACCCCACGTGCTGCCCGCCGACCGGCTCACCTCCGTCGAGGCGGCGCCCACCGACTGCTCGGGCACCGCGCCCGAGATCTGCCTGTACCCCGAGCACCAGCGGTTCAAGGCCCAGGTCGTTGGGCACGTGCGCACCCTCACCGAGGCCGCGGACGCGGCCGGATACACGTCCCTCGTGCCGGAGCGCTTCGACGAACTGAGCCGCACCTACCGCGTCGGCGACCCCACCGTGACCGGGATGGAGATCCCCGCCGACTCCTACGCCTCCGGCGAGGTCCGGATCGAGGACGTGGCCTCCGCCCTCGTCCGGCCCCTGCACTGCGACCTCATGTACGAGGAGCCGGGCCCGGGCCCCGCGTACTGGAAGGAGGAGTTCTCCCTCTACGCCACGCTGCTGAACGCGGCCGGGGTCAAGGTCGACCCCAGGGAGTTCCCCGCGCCTCCCGAGATCCTCTCGCCCCGGGAGGTCGAGAAGATCAAGAGCGGCCACCGGACGTGCGCCCTGGAGAGCGCGTGACCGGCGCGGCCCGCACCCTGCGGGCCTGGGCGGGCGTGCACGCCGCGCGCCCCGCCCTGGTCCTCCTCGCGGTGACCGCGGCGCTCTCCCCGCTCTGTGCCCAGGCCATGCTGGACAGCGTCGGGTTCCTCCTCTTCGACACCCCCGTCTCCCTCCTCCTGCTCCTCCCGGTACTCGCCGGGATCGCCGTCGGCATCGGCTCCCACGGCACCGCCCGCGTCCCGCTCCCCGAGCCCGCCCGCCTCGTACCGGCGCGCGTCGGCTGGCTCCTCGCGCTCACCGGCCTCGCCTGCGCGGCCGTGACCACCGCCCAGCTCGCCGGGCCGGAGCTCGCCTGGCAGCCCGCCGTGCGCAACGTGCTGCTGCACTCGGCGCTCGCCGTCCTCGCCACCGGACTCCTCGGGCCCACCCTCGCCTGGCTGCCTCCGGTCTCCCTGACCTTGATCTGCATGCTCTTCGGGTATCCCCCCTCCGAACCCGGCTACTACGGATGGGCCATGATCATGAAAGAGACCGTGACGACCGGCCAGTGGGCCGTCACCGCGGCCCTCTCCCTGACGGCCTGCTCCTTCTACGCCGTCGCGCCCCGGTTCACCGGCCACATCGGGCGATTCGCCCGCCCCGCCGCTCCGGCGCGCGGGACGCCCCGTCAGCAGAAGCGCCCGCTCCCCTAGAGCGGGACGGAAGGACCACCATGCAGCAGGTGTGGAGCGTCGTCGTCGCGCTCGTCCTGGTCAACGTCATCGGCTTCGGCCTCGCCCTCCTCTTCCGGAAGGTCAGCAGGATCCGCAGCCGCCGCCGGGGCTGACGTCCGTCCCCCTCCCGGTCCGTGCGGTTCCGCCGGTCCGTGCGGTGCGGTCGTTCGCGCGGTTCCGCCGTGCCGGGGGACGGGCGGCCTCCTCCGCGCGCCTCGTGTCGGTGAGCACACCGACCCCGCATCACGTGGTGGCGTCCCGCTGACCGGCGAACGCCTTCCGGAGCGCGCGGCCCATCAGCGCGCTCTCCTCGTCGCTCACCTCCACGCCGAAGTGCTCGGCGAGGTAGGCGCGGGTCCGTTCGGCCCTTTCCCGTTGTTCCTCGCCGGTCAACGTGGTCTCCACGAGTTCCCGCGTCAGCGCGCCGATCGACGTCCCCCGCGATTTCGCGACGGCGGCCAGACGGTCATGTGTCGCGGAGGACACTTGGATGACGGCATCGGACATGAGGGGAGTATCCATCAGGGTGGGTTCCCAGGGAGCCGCCCCGGCCCCGTACCCCGCCGTTCGCCGGGCCGCAACCAGTCCGTGACCCTCACCCCCTGTTGCGCTACGCGCGTTGACCCTAGGCTGCCCCCGACGTTCCACCGACAACCGCACCCACCCAGGGGGGCCCGTGCGAACCCATCCGACTCCGTCCAGGAGGACCATCCGCGTCCTCGCGGCGGTGGCCGCCGCCGCCACCGTCGGCGCGCTGACCGCCGCTCTTCCCGCCTCGGCCGACTCCGGCCGGGGCGACCGTGACGGTCACCGTGGCCACGGCCACGGCAAGTCCCGCACGGTCGACGTCCAGCTGCTCTCCTTCAACGACCTGCACGGTCACCTGGAGCCCCCGTCGGGGTCCTCCGGGACGGTGACGGAGCGTCAGCCCGACGGGACCACCAAGTCGATACCGGCGGGTGGCGTCGAGTACCTCGCCACCTCCCTGCGCGAGGCCCGCAAGGGCAAGCCGTACTCGGTGACCACCGCCGCGGGCGACCTGATCGGCGGCACCCCCATGCTGTCCGGGCTGTTCCACGACGAGCCCACCATCGAGGCGCTGAACGAGCTGGACCTCGACGTCGCGGGCGTCGGCAACCACGAGTTCGACGAGGGCAACAAGGAACTCCAGCGCATCCAGAACGGCGGCTGTCACCCGACGGCCGGGTGCTTCGTCGAGGGCCGGAAGTTCGAGGGCGCGGACTTCCCCTACCTCGCGGCGAACGTGACCTACGAGAAGAACGGCCGCACGGTCCTCCCCCCGTACTGGGTGTGGAAGGAGAAGGGCGTCAAGATCGGGTTCATCGGGCTGACCCTGGAGGGCACCCCGGACGTCGTCGCGGCGGACGGGATCAAGGGCCTGAAGTTCCACGACGAGATCGAGACGATCAACAAGTACACCAAGGAACTGGAGCGCAAGGGCGTCAAGTCGATCGTCGCGGTGATCCACGAGGGCGGCTACCCGGCCTCCACCGCGTACAACTACGACTGTGACTCCCCGGGCGCGGGCGACGGCATCTCCGGGCCGATCGTCGACATCGCCAAGGCCGTCTCGCCGCAGGTCGACGCGCTGGTCACGGGCCACACCCACCAGCCGTACGCGTGCTCCATCCCCGACCCGTCGGGCAAGCCGCGCACGGTGACCTCGGCGGCGTCCTTCGGCCGTCTCTACACCGACACCACCCTCACCTACGACCGCCGGACCAAGGACATCGTCCGCACCAGCGTGAAGTCCACCAATCACGTGGTCCGTCGCGACCAGCCCAAGGCGCCGGACATGACGCGGCTGATCGACCGCTGGAAGACGCTGGCCGCGCCGGTCGCCAACCGTCCCGTCGGCCACATCTCCGCCGACCTCCCGGGCCGTGGCTCCACCGCGCCCGAGACCCCGCTCGGCGACCTGATCGCGGACGCGCAGCTCGCGCAGGGCAAGGCGCTGGACCCGAAGGCCGTCGTCGCGCTGATGAACCCGGGCGGCATCCGCTCGGACCTCACCTACGCGGCGAGCGGGACCGAGGGGGACGGCGTCGTCACCTACGGCGAGGCGTTCACCGTCCAGCCGTTCGGCAACACCGTGAACCTGGTCGACCTGACCGGCGCGCAGCTCCTCACCGCGCTCAAGCAGCAGGTCACCGGCAACAACACGGCCTCCCCGAGGATCCTCCAGGTCTCCTCCGGCCTCACCTACACGCTGGACCTGACGAAGACCGGCGGGGACCGCGTGGTCGACTCCACCGTCCGGCTGAACGGGGCCCCGCTGGACCCGAACGCCACCTACCGCGTCGTCCTGAACAACTTCCTCACCGGCGGCGGCGACGGCTTCACCGAGCTGGGCAAGGGCAAGAACATGCTGGTCGGCGGTGACGACCTGAAGGCCATGACCGACTACCTCGGCGCCAACTCGTCGGCCACCGCGCCGCTGAACCCGCCGAAGGCGGACCGCATCACCGTCGTGCGGTAAGCACGGACGGTCCCCCCGCACGGGGGCCTTCCCCAGGGAAGGGGCTCCCGGAAGGGGTGGAGGGGGTGGTGGGGACGGAATCCGTCCCTACCACCCCCTCCCGCGTTCCCGTCTCCCGCGCGGCGGGGCCGGTCCGTCGGGCTCAGGCGTCGTCGGCCGGGCCGCCCGGTCCGTCCGGGGGCGGGGTCGGGGCGCCCGGCAGCCGCACCGTGACCAGGGTGCCGCCGCCGTCGGCCCGCTGGAGGCGCACCGCGCCGCCGGACTGCTCCACCGTGCGGGCCACGATCGACAGCCCGAGCCCCGAGCCGGGCAGCGCGCGCGCCGACGGCGAGCGCCAGAACCGGTCGAAGACGTGCGGCAGTTCCTCGGCGGGGATGCCCGGCCCGTGGTCCCGTACGGTCAGTTCGCCGTCGCGCAGCACCACCGCGATCTCCCCGCCGGGCGGGGAGAACTTCACCGCGTTGTCGAGGACGTTGACCACGGCCCGTTCCAGCGCGGCCGGTTCCCCGCGCACGTACCAGGGCGCGAGGTCGGCGGTGATCGTCAGCTCCGGCCCGCGCAGCCGGGCGCGGCGCAGCGCCAGGTCGGCCAGGTCGTGCAGGGCCAGGACCCGCACCTTGCTGGCGCTGTCCGGGCGGGACAGCTCCTGGAGGTCGCCGATGAGGGAGGCCAGCTCCGTCATCTGCGCCTTGACGGAGGCGAGCAGCGCGGCCCGGTCGGCGGGCGGCAGCGCCCGGCCCGTCTCCTCGCTGCGGGCGAGCAGTTCGATGTTGGTCCGCAGCGAGGTCAGCGGGGTGCGCAGCTCGTGGCCCGCGTCCGCGATGAGCTGCTGCTGGAGTTCCCGGGAGGACGCGAGGGCCGCGGTCATCGCGTTGAACGAGCGGGACAGCCGGGCGATCTCGTCGTCGCCCTCGGCGGGGATGCGCACGGTCAGGTCCTGGGTGCGGGCCACGTGCTCCACGGTCCGGGTCAGCTGGTTGACCGGGCGCAGTCCGGTGCGGGCCACCAGGGTGCCGGTGGCGCCCGCGATGACCACGCCGAGCCCGGCGGCCAGCGCGAGGACCAGGGCGAGGTTGGAGAGGGCGTCGTCGATCTCGGAGAGCGGGCGGGCGATCGTCATGGCGTAGGGCACGCCCCTGACCCGGTAGGTCAGGGCCCGGTACTCCTGGCCGTCGGCGTCCCGCGCGGTGTGGAACACCTGGCTGAGGTTGCCCCGGGCCACCTCCTTGTCCGACTCGGTGACGGTGAGGGGCGCGCGGCCGTAGAGGAGACAGCTGTCGCCGTCGCCGTCGACGGCCTGGAGTACGCCTCCGGCCAGGCCGCTCTCCTCGCTGGGGTCCTCCGGCGGACAGTTGAACCGGGCCTTGTCGTTGACCAGGATCGACAGCCCGGGCGAGTCGGGCCGGTTGGTCATCAGGGACTTCTCCAGCGAGACGACGAGCGCCTCGCGCACCACGAACCAGCTGACCACGGCGACGGTCGCCACGGCGAGGGCCACGGTGGCGGCGACGAGCAGCGCCAGCCGGGAGCGCAGGGGGAGCCGTCGCAGTCTGCGCAGCGGGCCACCGCGTTCCGGTACGGTCGTCTCCGGTCCGGTGTCCCCCGTTCCCGGGCTCCGGAGCTGGTCCGGTTCCGTGTTCCCCGCCGGGTGGGCGGTCGGCGGGTGCGGTCCGTCGGGCGTCCCGGACGGGTCGGGCACCCCGGACGTGCCGGGTGCGCCGGACGGGCCGGGGGCGGTCCCGCTCACGTGGTGGCCTCCGGGCCGCTCGCCCGCAGGACGTACCCCACGCCCCGGACGGTGTGCACCAGCCGGGGCTCGCCGCCCGCCTCGGTCTTGCGGCGCAGGTACATCACGTACACGTCCAGGGAGTTGGAGGTCGGTTCGAAGTCGAAGCCCCACACCGACTTGAGGATCTGTTCGCGGGTGAGGACCTGGCGGGGATGGGAGAGGAACATCTCCAGCAGGGTGAACTCGGTCCGGGTCAGCACCACCGGGCGCCCGGCCCGTCGGACCTCGCGGGTGGCCAGGTCCATCCGCAGGTCCCCGAAGGACAGGACGTCGCCCTCCTCGGCCTGTCCGGCGCTCGCCGCGTAGGAGCCGCGTCGCATCAACGCCCTCACCCGGGCGAAGAGTTCGTCCAGTTCGAAGGGCTTGACCAGGTAGTCGTCGGCGCCCGCGTCGAGTCCGGTGACCCGGTCCCCGACGGTGTCGCGGGCGGTCAGCATCAGGATCGGGACCCGGTTCCCGGCGGCCCGGATGCGGCGGGCCGCGGTCAGTCCGTCCATCCGGGGCATCTGGATGTCCAGGATGATCAGCCCGGGGCGGGTCGCCGCCACCCGTTCGAGGGCGTCCGCGCCGTCGACGGCGACCTCCGTGGCGTATCCCTCGAAGGCGAGGCTGCGTTGCAGGGCCTCGCGCACGGCGGGTTCGTCGTCGACGATCAGGACGCGCTGCTGTTCGCCGTCGGGGGCGGAGTTCATCGGTGCGGCTCCGGGGTGGGGTGGGGTGCGGGGTGATCCCGGGCTCGGGCGGTCCCGGGCTCGGGCGAAGGCCCCGGCGGGCGCGGTCGGGCCGCGGTGCCGGGGCCTCCTGGGTACCGTACGGGGCCGGTCAGCCCTTCGTCCCGGCGCGCAGCGCGGGGAGGTCGGCCTTCACCGTGTCGACGGGGATGGCGAAGCCGAGGCCCACGCTGCCCGCCGCGCCGCCGCCCGCGCCGCTCGGGCTGTACATCGCGGAGTTGATGCCGATGATGTGCCCGTTCATGTCGATGAGCGCGCCGCCGGAGTTGCCGGGGTTCAGAGAGGCGTCGGTCTGGATCGCCTTGTAGGTGGTGGTGCTGGAGCCGGTGTCGCCGTTGAACTCCCGGCCGTCGAACTCGAACGGCCAGCCGCCGCCGGGCTCCCGGGGGCGTTCCTGGTCGCTGCCGACCGTCACGTCACGGTTGAGGGCGGAGACGATCCCGCTGGTCACGGTGCCGGTCAGGCCCTCGGGCGAACCGATCGCCACGACCTCCTGGCCGACCCGGACCTGGCTGGAGCTGCCGAGCGTCGCGGCCTTCAGCCCCGAGGCGTCCCGCAGCTTGATCAGCGCCAGGTCCTTCTTGCTGTCGGTGCCGACGACGTCGGCGGTGTACCGCTTGCCGTCGCTGGTCGTCACCTGAACGGTGGAGGCGCCCGAGATCACGTGGTTGTTGGTGATGATCTCGCCGTCCGCGGTGATGATCACGCCCGAGCCGGTGGACTGTCCCGCGCCGCCGGACGCCTTGATCTCCACGGTGCTGGGGGTGACCGCCTCGGCGACCCCGGCGACCGTGCCCCGGCTGCCGGTGGACACCGGGCTGGCGGGGACGGCGGCGCTGGTGGTCTCCCGGCCGGTCAGCTCCTGGATGCCGAAGGCGGTGCCGCCGCCCACCGCGGCGGCGACGATCGCCACGGCGGCCAGCAGGGCGAAGGGGCGCCGGGCGCGGCGCTTGGGGGCGGGCGCGGGGGCGCCCTCCTCGGAGACGGCCTCGGGGCCGGTGGGGCCGCCCGGGGCACCCGGGCCGCCCGGGGCAGCGGGGTCGCCGGGGGCGGCGGGGTCACCGAGGCCGCTGGGGTCGCCGAGACCACTGGGGTCGCCGAGACCGCTGGGGCCCTCCGGGCCGGGGCCGCCCGCCGCCACGGGGCCGCCCGCCGCCACGGGGGCGACGGGTCCGGCCGACGCGTCCGGGGCGGACGGCGGACGCGGCGCGGTCGGCGCGGTCGGCGAGGCCGGGACGGTCGGGGCGGGGGCGCCCTCCGGGACCGGGCTGGTGCCGTAGGTGATCGTGGGGGCGTCGGCGTCCACGGCCGGGGACCCGGTCGAGGAGGAGACCGGGGCACCGGCCGTGGACGAGTCGGCGGCGGACCCCGCGAAGGGGCGTCCGCCCGTGGTTCCGGGAGGTGCGGGGGGCTCGGCGGGCGGGGGCGGGTAGCCGACCGGGGACGGGGGGCCCTGCGGCGGCGGGTACGAGGCCCACGCCGGGCGCCCGGCGTCCTCGTGCCGTCCGACGGCGTCCCCGTGCCGTCCGGCGGTCGCGTCGCCGTACGCGCCACCGCCCCCGTACGCGCCCCCGTACCCGCCGTGCGGGTGCGGCTGGGGGTACGGGTGGTGCGCCCGGGGGGCCTCGTGGCCCTGGGGCGCGTGCGAGGTCTCGTGGGTGGTCGCGTGGGTGGTCGCGTGGGTGGTCGCGTCCGGGGCCCCGCCGGTCTGGGCGCCGTACCGCTGCTCGTCGTCACGCTCGGGGTAACCGCCGTCGCGGCGGAGGCTCTCGGTCATGTCCATGAGCCTGGCCGGGGCGTATGAGAGCGGGCTGAGGACGAGCTGAGAAGCCCGACAGAAGCGAGTATGCCCGATATAAGGGCGCGGGGCGCAAGGGTTCGATTGGGGCGCGTGATGCGAAACGGCTCGATGTTCTCGCAGGTCAGAGGTGATGTTCCGGTTTCCGCTTGACGATCACCGCCCTGTTGCACCACCCTTTCACTACTCAATTAGTGAAAGGGTGGTTGACCGAGTGGTCGAGTACCGGATCGACCGGCGAAGTGGCGTCGCCACCTACGTCCAGATCGTCCAGCAGACGAAACAGGCGCTCCGCCTCGGACTGCTGGAACCGGGGGACCGGCTCCCCACCGCCCGCGAGGTCGTGGAAGCCACCGCCATCAACCCGAACACCGTGCTCAAGGCGTACCGGGAGCTGGAGCGCGAAGGGCTGGTGGAGGCCCGGCGCGGCCTCGGCACCTTCGTGCGCCGGACCCTCGGGGCGGGGGCGGCGGACTCACCGCTGCGGGCCGGACTGGCGGCGTGGGCGGTCCGCGCCCGTACCGCCGGACTCGACCGTGACGACGTGTCCGCGCTGGTCGCCTCGGTCCTGGACGAGCACTTCGGCGCCGACGGCGGGACGCCCGCCACACCGCCGGACCAGGCACAACCGACCCGGGCGGCACAGGCAGCGCGCCCGGCTCGGACGAACCGACCGACACATCCGACCGCACCGTCCGGCGACGGGCGGCAGCACGAGGGGGACACCGCATGACCGAGACCGCCATCGAGGCGGAGGGCCTCGGCAAACGCTACGGCGGGCGCCGGGCCCGGACGGCCGGGGGAACGGGGGGCTGGGCCCTGCGGAACTGCGGCTTCCGGCTGCCCGCGGGGCGCGTGTGCGCCGTCGTGGGGCCGAACGGCGCGGGCAAGTCCACCCTGCTCACCCTCGCCGCCGGACTCGCCCACCCCACCGAGGGCACCCTGTCCGTCCTGGGCACCGACCCGGCGGCGGCCCGCCCCCGGATCGCGTACGTCTCCCAGGACAAGCCGCTGTACCCCCGGCTCACCGTGGACGAGACGCTGCGGCTCGGCGCCGAGCTGAACCCGGGCCGCTGGGACGCCGCGATCGCCCGCCGGATCATCGGCGGCGGTGACGGCGACGGCGAGGGCCACGGCGCCCTGCCGACCGGCTCCCGGATCCGGAACCTCTCCGGCGGCCAGCGCACCCGGGTCGCCCTCGCGCTCGCCCTCGGCAAGCGGCCCGAGCTGCTGCTCCTGGACGAGCCGATGGCCGACCTCGACCCGCTCGCCCGCCACCAGCTCATGGGCACCCTCCTCGCGGAGGCCGCCGAGCACGGCACCACCGTGGTGATGTCCTCGCACATCCTCGGGGAGCTGGCCACCGCCTGCGACTTCCTGCTGCTCGTCGACGGCGGCCGGGTCCGGCTCGGCGGCGGCATCGACGACCTGACCGCCGCCCACGCGCACGTCACCGGGCGCGGACCGGTCGAGGAGCTGTCCGCGCACACCGTCGTGGAGTCCCGGGCCACCGGCCGGGGCACCACCGCCCTCATCCGCCCCTCCGGACCCGTGGGCCCCGGCTGGGAGACCGTGGAACCCACCCTGGAGGACGTGCTGCTCGCCCATCTGCGCTCGCCCGGCGCCCCCGCCCTGCTCACCCCGAGCGCCGACCCGGCCGCCCGCGCCCGTACGGAGGTGGCCGCGTGAGCGCCCCCGAGACCACCACCCGGCCGAAGGCCCCGACCCCGGACCGGGCGCCCGGGACCCCCGCCAGCCCGGCCGCCCACGGCCTGCTGTCCTCCCTGCGGTCCGCCCGCCTGGTGCACCGGCGCGCGATCCTGACCAGCGGGATCCTGGTGGTCGCGGCCGCCGTCGTGACCTTCGGGCTGTACCTGTGGCAGCGGCTGGCGCCGGACCGGGAGCGCTGCATGCTCCGAGAAGGCGAGATGGCCAGCGGGGACCGTCTGAAGACCCTGCTCGAATGCGAGGAGAGCCTCTTCGGCTATGAGCAGGCGGCGTCCTGGTACCGCCTGCTCGGCACCGAGATGGACGGCTGGATCTTCGCGCCGGTCCTGCTCGGGGCGCTCTTCGCGGCGGGTCCGCTGATCGCCCGGGAGCTGGAGGCGGGAACGTTCCGGCTGGCCTGGACCCAGGCCGAGACCCCCCGGAGCTGGCTGACCGGACGGCTGGTCCTCGCCGCCGTGGTCGCGACGGTGGTGGGCGTGGTCAGCGTCGGGCTGTTCCGCTTCGTCCGGGCGACGTCCACCGAGACTCTCTGGGCCTGGTCGCAGGAGTACACCTTCCCGGCGCTCGGCCCGGTCCTGGTGTCCTATCTGGTGCTGGGCGTCGCGGTCGGCGCCCTCGCCGGACTCGTGCTGCGCCGGGTGCTGCCGGCGATGGCGGCGACCACGGTGCTGACGGGGGGATGCCTCGTCGCGTTCCACCAGGTGCGCATGTACCTCTGGCCGTCCAAGAGCGTCGAGTGGGCGCTCTCGGACAAGCAGCAGTGGCCCATGCCCGGCCACGCCCACGTCATCGACTACGGGCTGCTCAAGTCCTCGGGCGAGCGGCTGGCCAGGGACTTCCAGCCCTGCGACGCCCTGCGGTTCGGCAGCAAGGGCGGCGACAAGGCGTACGAAGCCTGTCTCGCGGACCGCGGGATCACCGGACGCTGGGCCGACTACCACCCCCAGTCCCACTTCTGGCCGCTCCAGCTGGTCGAGACCGCCCTGGTCCTGGCCGTGGCGGCGGCGGTCGTGTTCATCGCGCTGAGGGTGCTGCGCAGGCTGGTGCCCTGAGTCCCTTCGGAGGCGCCGTGCCCCGGGCGCCGTAGCCCGGGGCACCGACCGGGACGGGTGGAACCGGGCGGGTCGGGGGGCCCGCCCGGTTCCACCCGTCCCCGTCCCCCGGCCGCCCCGTTCCCACCCGCGTCCCACCCCCGCCCCCACCGTTCCGCCCCCGTCACCTCCCCGTCACCGCGCATTCAGACGGGCTTGCCACCCTCGCGGCATGCAGCCCGCCGTGCCCGCGCCCCGCGCCAACGGGACGCCCGTGCTCCCTCCCGCCCGCTCCGACGCGCCGCCCCGCCCGGTGAGACGGAACAATGGGGTCATGAGTCAGCCAGACGCCCAGGCCCAGGTCCAGCACGCGCAGCCCTCCGTGGGCTCGATCGCCGCGCACCGCCCGCACACCGTGTCGGCGGTGGTGTCCGATCTGGAACCGGACATCGACGCCGATCTCGACGACTACGAGGACGACGGCCCCGAGGGCGCCCAGCTTCCCCAGGGGCGCTTCCTGGACCGGGAACGCAGCTGGCTGGCGTTCAACGAACGGGTCCTGGAACTCGCGGAGGACCCCACCACGCCCCTCCTCGAACGGGCGAACTTCCTGGCCATCTTCGCCAGCAACCTGGACGAGTTCTTCATGGTCCGGGTCGCCGGTCTGAAGCGCCGGATAGCCACCGGGGTGGCCACCCGCTCGGCCTCCGGACTCCAGCCCCGCGAGGTGCTGGACATGATCTGGGCGCGCTCCCGGGAGCTGATGGCCCGACACGCCGCCTGCTACCAGGAGGACGTGGCCCCGGCCCTCGCCGAACAGGACATCCACCTGGTCCGCTGGGGCGAGCTGACGGACAAGGAGCAGGCGCGGCTGTTCACCCTGTTCCGGCACCAGATCTTCCCGGTGCTGACCCCGCTGGCCGTGGACCCCGCGCACCCGTTCCCGTACATCTCGGGGCTCTCGCTGAACCTGGCGGTCGTGGTCCGCAACCCGGTCAGCGGACACCGGCACTTCGCCCGGGTCAAGGTGCCGCCGCTGCTGTCCCGCTTCCTGGAGGCGTCGCCCTCGCGGTACGTCCCGATCGAGGACGTCATCGCCGCGCACCTGGAGGAGCTGTTCCCGGGCATGGAGGTGCTGGAGCACCACATGTTCCGGCTCACCCGCAACGAGGACCTGGAGGTCGAGGAGGACGACGCGGAGAACCTCCTCCAGGCCCTGGAGAAGGAACTGATGCGGCGCCGCTTCGGCCCCCCGGTGCGGCTGGAGGTGGAGGAGTCCATCGACCGGTACGTCCTCGACCTGCTGGTGCGGGAGCTGAAGATCAGCGAGGCGGAGGTGTACCCGCTGCCCGGCCCGCTGGACCTCACCGGGCTCTTCGGCATCTCCTCCCTGGACCGGCCGGAGCTGAAGTACCCCAAGTTCATCGCGGGCACCCACCGCGACCTCGCCGAGGTGGAGTCGGCGTCCGCGCCCGACATCTTCGCCGCGCTGCGCGAGCGGGACGTCCTGCTGCACCACCCGTACGACAGCTTCTCCACCTCGGTGCAGGCGTTCCTGGAGCAGGCCGCCGCCGACCCGGGCGTCCTCGCCATCAAGCAGACCCTGTACCGAACCTCCGGCGACTCCCCGATCGTCGACGCGCTCATAGACGCGGCCGAGTCCGGCAAGCAGGTGCTCGTCCTGGTGGAGATCAAGGCCCGCTTCGACGAGCAGGCCAACATCAAGTGGGCCCGCAAGCTGGAGGAGGCGGGCTGCCACGTCGTCTACGGCCTCGTCGGCCTGAAGACCCACTGCAAGCTGTCGCTGGTGGTCCGCCAGGAGGGCGACACCCTGCGCCGCTACTCCCACGTCGGCACCGGCAACTACCACCCCAAGACGGCCCGGCTCTACGAGGACCTGGGGCTGCTGACCGCCGACTCCCAGGTCGGCGCCGACCTCTCCGACCTCTTCAACCGGCTCTCCGGCTACTCCCGCCGCGAGACGTACCGCAGGCTCCTCGTCGCCCCGAAGTCGCTGCGCGACGGGCTGATCTCCCGGATCAACAAGGAGGTCCAGCACCACCGTTCCGGGCGACCCGCCTACGTCCGCATCAAGGCCAACTCGATGGTGGACGAGGCCCTGATCGACGCCTGCTACCGGGCCTCCCAGGCCGGGGTGCCCGTCGACATCTGGGTGCGCGGCATCTGCGCCGTGCGCCCCGGCGTGCCCGGCCTCTCGGACAACATCCGGGTACGGTCCGTACTCGGCCGCTTCCTGGAGCACTCCCGGATCTTCGCCTTCGGCAACGGGGGCGAGCCCGAAGTGTGGTTCGGGAGCGCCGACATGATGCACCGCAACCTCGACCGACGCATCGAAGCGCTCGTCAGGGTCACCGACCCCGCCCACCGCGCCTCCCTGAACAGGCTGCTGGAGACCGGGATGTCCGACTCCACCAGCTCCTGGCACCTGGGCCCGGACGGCGAGTGGACCCGGCACGCCACCGACGCGGACGGCCAGCCGCTGCGGAACGTCCAGGAGATGCTCATCGACGCCCGGAGGCGCAGGCGTGGCACACCGAAACCTTGACCCCGTGGTCCTGCCCCCGGCGGGCGACGTCCTCGCGGCCTACCTCCAGGGCCGCGCCACGGACTTCCTCCGCTCGCTGAGGGCGGACCGCGCGGCCGGGCCCGGCGGCCCGGGAACCGGGGCGGCGCACGCCGCCGCCCCGGCCCCGGCGGCGGAGCTGCGCCGCTCCGCCCGCCGCATCAGCGCCACCCTGCACACCTTCCGCCCGCTGCTGGACGGCGAGTGGTCGGACGGGCTGCGCGCCGAACTCGCCTGGGTGTCGGGGACCCTGGCCCGGGAACGGGCGCACGGGGAGCGGCTGGAACGGCTGCTGACGGCACTGGCCCGGCTCTCCGGCCGGACCCCCGTCCCGGGACCCGGCCCGGTGCCCGACCTGGTGGGCGCCCCGGCCTCCGCCTCGGCCACCGCCTCGGCCACCATCTCCGCTTCCGCCTCCGCTTCCGTGACGGCGCCCCGGTCGGCCCGGACCCGCGCCACCACCGCGCCCGCCAGTGCCACCAGCGGTTCGGCCTCCGCCCCCGTCACCACCGTGGGCCCGCCCGCCGGGGCGCCCGCCGCGCCCGGTTCCGGCGGGCCGCTGGCGCTGGGCGCCGCCAAGGCCGGTGCCCTGCTGGAACGACAGCTCACCCTGGCCCGGACCCGGGCCCACACCGCCTCCCTGGAAGCCCTCGGCTCGGCCCGCTTCCACGCCGTCGCCGACGCCGTCGCCGTCCTCGCCAGCGAAGTCCGCCTCGCCCCCGGCGCGGCCACCGCCCCGGCCACCGCCCTGGTGCCCCTCGCCCGGGAGGCGGAGGCCCGGCTCCTCGACGCGGCCCGCGCCCTGCCGCTGCTCACCGCGGGCCACCCCTACAACGCCCAGGCCCTCGTCGACGGACTGACCGCCGGTCCCGCCCCGCAGACCCAGGACACCCCCTGGCACCAGGTGCGACTGCTGCTGAGGCTGCACCGCTACGCCCGCGAGGTGCTGCGCACGGTCCCGCACGACGGCGGCACGGTCCCGCACGACGGCCCGGCCCCGTACGGCGGCGGTCCGGCCCCCGGCGGCGGCCCGGCCCGCGACGGGGCCCCGTTCCCCGGCGACGGACCGGACGCGGCGCGGCTGCTGCGCGCGGGCGGCGCCCTCGACCGCCACCGGGACGCCTCCGAGGCCGCCGCGGCGGCCGCCACCGCCGCCCGCACCCCGCGCATCGCCCCGGCGACGGCGTACGCCCTCGGGGTGCTCCACGCCGACCAGCGCCACGAGGTGGAGGCGGCCCGCTACGCGTTCCAGCGGGCCTGGACCCGGGAGACGACCGGCCGATGAGCGACGACGACCACCCCACCACGAGCGGCACCGGCCCCACCGGCCCGGCGCCCGGTACGGGTCCGGTGCCCGGTACGGACCCGGCGCGCGGTACGACGGGCGCGCCCCGGACGGTGCGCGCGGCGGGCTGCGTGCTGTGGCGGCGCGCGCCGCACGGCGACGGCATCGAGCTGTGCCTGGTCCACCGGCCCCGCTACGACGACTACAGCCACCCCAAGGGCAAGCTGAAGCGCGGCGAGGAACCGCTGGCCGGGGCGTTGCGCGAGGTGGCGGAGGAGACCGGGTACACCTGTCTGCCCGGGACGGTGCTGCCGACCGTCCGCTACGAGGCGCGCGGCCGTCCCAAGGAGGTCTCCTACTGGGCGGCGGAGGCCACGGACGGCCGGTTCGTCCCCAACGACGAGGTGGACCACCTGCTGTGGCTGGTCCCGGACGAGGCCCGCGACCGCCTCAGCTACCCGCACGACCGGGTGCTGGTGGACGCCCTGTTGACGGCACCGGGCTTCACCGGCCCCGGCGACGGCCCGGGTTCCGGCTCCAGCCCCGGTCCCGGCTCGCACGGCGGGACCCCGTAGCTTCCGGACCCCCCGGACGACTGACCGGACGAACTCCCGTCCGGTCGCTCAGCTGATCGAACTGGCCACCCCTGTGCGGGTCTTGACGGCGCCGGATGTCGTTCTCGTGCCCCATCCGGCCCCCTATCCGATCACGGAGCGTGTGCGACGCCCCGATGTGGCTAGCCGGGCGTAACCTCCGGAAGGGGGGAAGAGTTTCCAAACCGCCCGAAAAGCACTGGAGTTGAACATATGAATGAAGGGTCGGGCGCGCCCGCGGACGGTTTGGAATGGTTCGGCCGCGAGATCTCCGAAGCGCTCCTGCACAAGGGGGTGAACCCCCAGGACCTCGCCGACGCGACGGGGTACGAGGTGCCGTACGTCCTCAAGGTGAGCAGCGGCACCGCGCTGCCCTCCGCCGCGTTCGCCAAGGGCTGCGACCGTTACTTCGGCACCTCCGGCTGGTTCACCCGGCTGCTCAACCGCCTCAACGAACGCGGCCACCCCGGCTGGTTCGTGCCGTACCTGAAGCTGGAACGGGAGGCCGCCCGGATCGAGGACTACAGCAACACCTTCGTGATGGGGATGCTCCAGGTCCCCAGCTACGCGGAGGCGGCCTTCCGTGCGGCCTACCCCCGCGAGGACGACGACCAGATCAGGGCCCGGGTGGACGCCCGGATGCGCCGCCGCGAGGTGATGGACAGCGCCACCCCGCCGCTGCTGTGGATCATCGTGCACGAGGCGGTGCTGTGCACGGTCGTCGGCAGCCGCGCCATCATGACCAGCCAGCTGCGCCATCTGGTCCGCCAGGCCGCCAGCCCCCATGTGACGCTCCAGGTGCTGCGGTTCGCGGCGGGCGCCCCGGCCTCGTCCATGGCGTTCACCCTGCTGAAGCCGACCGACGGGCCGACGGTCGTGTACTCGGAGGCGCGGGAGCTGGGGCACGTCAACGACTCGGCGGCGGCGGTGGGCAACGCCCGCACCGCGTACGAGCGCCTGCGGGCCTCCGCCCTCTCGCCGGACCTGTCGGTGGCGTTCATCCGCGAGATCGCAGAGGAGCACTCCCGGTGAGCCCGCCGCACCACCCCGGCCCCGGCCCAGGTCCCCGCCCGGACCCCCGTCCCGCCGCCGATTCCGCCCCCCGCGCCGCCGCCGGTCCCGCCCGTGTGGCCCCCCGCCCCGCCGTTCGTGCCGTCCGTCCCGTCCCGTCGTGGACCAAGAGCACGTACAGCGGCGGCGAGGGCGGCCAGTGCGTGGAGTGGGCGCCGGGTCCGGCGCCCGGGCTGGTCCGGCTCCGCGACGGCAAGGTCCCGGACGGCCCGCGTCTGCTGCTGACGGCACGGGCGTTCGCGGGGCTGGTGGACCTGGCGCGGGGCGCACCCGGGACGTGAGCGAGTGCGCCCCGCCGGGCGGGCGCACGGTCGCGCACGGTTGACGCGACGTCCCCGACCTCGAACACGCACAGTGATAGAAGAGTTGCGCAACGCAACCGAGGCGGAGGGCTCTCGTCCCGCCGCGCGATCACCTGAGGATGATGACGACGATGAACGCACGCTCGCACGGCCGGGGCCCCGGTGCCCGTGCCGTGACCGCCCTCCTGGGGCTGCTCGCGGTGCTGGCCGCCTGGGCCGTGGTGCCCGGCGCCGCGCACGCCCAGGAAGGCCGGGTCAAGGGCTGGGGCGCCAATGACAACTACCAGCTCGGCGGCACGCTGACCGGCGCCAAGTACAAGCCCGTGACCATCCCCGGCGCCACCGGCAGCGACATCGACAGCCTGGCCGCCGGTTACTACCACAGCCTGTCGCTGCTCTCCAACGGGACGGTCGAGAGCTGGGGCCGCAACGCCGAAGGCCAGTTGGGCATCGGCAACGTGGCCTCCCAGGAGCAGGCGTCCACCGTCACCGGGCTGCGGGGCGTCGTCGCGGTCGCGGCGGGCAATTACCACAGCCTGGCGCTGCTGGCCGACGGCACGGTGCGCGCCTGGGGCCGCAACAGCGAGGGTCAGCTGGGCGACAACACCGCGGCCCAGCGGAACACCCCGGTGACCGTCGCCGGGCTCACCAACGTCGAGGCCATCGCCGCCGGGGCCCTGCACAGCGTGGCCGTCCTCTCCGACGGCACCGTGAAGACCTGGGGCTACAACGCCAACGGCCAGCTCGGCGACGGCAGCACCACCAACCGGACCACCCCGGTGACCGTCACCGGCCTGGCCAACGTCCGGAGCGTCGCGGGCGGCAACGCCCACACCCTGGCCCGCCGCGCCGACGGCACCGTCTGGGCCTGGGGGCGCGGCTCCGAGGGGCAGTTGGGCGACAACACCAGCACCCAGCGGCTCACCCCGGTGAAGGTGGACGACATCACCACCGCGCGGGAGATCAGCGCCGGCGTCTACCACAGCGTCGCCCGGCTCGCCGACGGCACGGTGAAGACCTGGGGTTACAACGCCCAGGGCCAGCAGGGCGACGGCACCACCACCAACCGCCCCCAGCCGATCACCCTCGACGGCGCGACCAACGTCCGCGCCGTCTCGGCGGGCGCTTACCACACCCTGGTCCTGGACCGGGACGGCAAGGTCAGCACGGTCGGCTACAACAACAACGGCCAGCTGGGCGACGGTTCCGCGACGAACCGCACCGCGCTGACGACCCCGGTGAACAGCCTCAGCAACGTCTCGCTGATCGCGGCCGGCGGAGAGTTCAGCCTGGCGGCCTGACGCCCCGGACCCGCACCCCGCCCGCGACCCGGCCGCACCCGCCGGGCGGACGGTGACCCGGCGGACGGGCGGTGAGCGGCGACCCCGGCGGACGGGACGAGCGATCGTCCCGTCCGCCGTTCCGTTCCGCCGGGCGGTCGGCGGGGGACGGCGGGGGGGCTTCGCCACGAAGGCCGCACGAACATCCGCCCGGCACCGGAACGCACGGCGGCGGCGTCCCGCGCGCATGTTCCCGTCGATGCCCGTGAAGCGCCTGTGTAGCGTGATCCGCGTGCGACGTCGTCACCGCTTCCACTCCTCCCCGAGCACCGGTCCGGCCCGAGGCGGCCCCGACCCGGCGCGCGACCGGGGTCCGGTGATCCCGGAACAGGAGTGGCGGGACGCCCGTGTCGTCTGGGACTACCACCGGATGGGGCACGCCCCACGGCCGTGCTCGGTCGCGGTCGGGCTCGGCAGCCACGACCTGGGCGTCGCGACGGCGGCGGTGGAGGCGTACCGGGCGGGGCTGGTGCCGCTGATCGTGTTCACCGGGGCCAACAGCCCCACCACCAGGGCCCGTTTCCCCGAGGGGGAGGCCGTCGCCTACCGGCGCCACGCGCTGGACCTCGGGGTGCCGCCCGAAGCCGTCCTGGTCGAACCGCGCGCCACCAACACCGGGCAGAACATCACCTACGCGCGACGGCTGTTGGAAGAGTCCGGGGCCGGCGTCTCGTCCGTCCTCCTGGTGTCCAAGCCCTATGAGCAGCGGCGGGCGTACGCGACGGCCCGCAAGCTCTGGGACGGGGTCGACGTCGTGTGCGTCTCGGCCCCGATGGAGTTCTCCGAGTACGTCGACGGCATCGGTGACGCCCGACTGGTGATCGACATGCTGGTGGGCGCGCTCCAGCGGCTCGTGCTCTATCCCCGGCACGGGTTCATGATCGAACAGGAGGTCCCCGGGGACGTCCTCGCCGCGTACCGGCGACTGTGCCGGGCGGGCTTCACCAGCCGCCTGGTGGCGGAGGGGGGCGGTGCCGGTCCCGGTGCGGGCGTCAGCGCGGGTGCGGGTGCCTCTGCGGGTTCCAGCACGGGTGCGGGTGTCGCTGCGGGTCCCGGTGACGCGGACTCGGGTACGGACTCGGGTACGGGTACGGGCGGCGGCGCGGACGCGGACCGGGCGTCCGGCTGAGTCACGTCGAGCGGTCGCCCCGGCTGTGCGCCACGCGGAGGGCGTCGGTCAGGGCTTCCGTCAGCCGTGCGATGACGAAGCGGAGTTCGGTGTCGGTGAGGCGGGGCTCGGCGAGCATCGCGTGGGTGTGGCCGAGGAGGTCGGCGGCCATGGACAGCTGGGTGGCCTCGACGCCGTCGGCGAGCCGGGCCAGGAACCCGCCGCCGTCGGCGCCGTCGGTCGCCAGGTAGCAGGGTCCGCCCTCCGGGGACGACCAGGGGAGCAGCCGCAGCCCCGGGGCGGGGCTCCGCGACCGGTCCCCGAACCGGAACCGCACGGCCCGCGTCACCGGCTCCGCCACCGCCTCCACCCCGGACGGCTCCGCCTCCCACTCCCGTCCCCCGCCGAGCGGCCGCAACAGCCAGCGCCCGCCCACCTCCCCCATGAACGTCCCGACCCTGTCGCACCGGGTGTCCCGGACGAGGACGCCGGGCTCGGGCGGGAGGCGGTGGTCGTGGTGGTCGGTGGTCATGTCGGCTGCCTCTCCGTCGGGTTCCAGCGGTCCGGGGCGCGAACTCCTCGCCCCACGGGACCAGTCAATGAGAGGGCGAAGCGGGTGGTAACCCCATGAAGGGGCCCCCGTGGCGAGTACAGTCCGTGGGGATGCCTCAGCAAAGGGTGAGCATGTACTTTCCGGTATCGCCAGGCGCCCTTCCCCCGACCCTCCAAGCGGACGCCCGGGTGATCGCCGCCCTGGGGAGGCGGGACATCGGGACCGTCTTCGCGCTCGCTCGTCAAGAAGCGGGCATGAGCTACAACCGGCTGAGCGAGGCGACCGGGATCCGGGCCGAACGGGTCAGCCAACTCGCCCGGGGCGAAGGCGTGATCACCTCACTGCCCGTGCTGGAGCGGGTCGCCGACGGGCTCAGGATTCCGGGCGGACGCTTAGGCTTGGCGATGAGGCCATGGGAGACGGGCACTCCGTCCCCTCCGCCGGACGACCACGATGGAGACGATCCGATGAAGCGCCGCGACATCCTGCGCGGCGCGCTCGCTGCCGGTACGGCAGGTCCCGGGCTCGCCGCTGCTTTGTCCGCCACCCGTCACGACATCGACACCGCGCTGACGGCCGACCGGAGCCCCGCCGACCTGGGGTTCTGGGAAGCGACGGCGGAACGCCACGGCCACGGCTACCACGGGCGGTCGCCGACGGAGATCCTGGCCGGACTCCTCGACGACTTCGCCGACCTCGGCGCCCGGTTGTCCGAGTCGCGGACGGTCAAGAGCCGGGTGGCGTTGTGTCAGGTGGCCGGGCGGATGGCGGGCATGGTCGCCGTCGTGCTGCACGACCTGGGGCAACACCGTGAGTCCCACCGCTGGTTCGGAACGGCCGCGCGGGCTGCGGAGCAGTCCGGTGACGGCGTCCTGCACGCGTGGGTGCTCGCCCGCGAGGCGATGGTTCCGCTCAACTACGGTGCCCCCAGGGCGGCCGCCGAACTCGCCGGGCGGGCCCGGCACCTCGCCGGAGGCACTCCCTCCGCCGCCGCCGCGCTCGCCGCCGCCGTCGCGTCCCGCGCGCACGCGGCGGCCGGACGTCACGACGAGGCCCGCCGGGCGGTCGCCGAGGTGGAGGGTGTGGTCGGACGGCTGGCCCCGGACCAGCGGGCCGACACCTGGTTCGGTTACCCGGAACAGAAGCACCACGTCCATCTGAGCCAGACGTTCACCCTGCTCGGGGAGACGGACCGGGCCTACGCGACCCAGCGGCGGGCCTTGGAGCTGACCCGCACGCCCTCGCGGATGACCCGTGCCCTCATCGCCCTCGACACCGCCGCGTGCCGGGCCCACGACGACGAGCCCGAGGAGGCGGCCCGCCTCGCCGTCGAGGCGTACGAGGCGCTGCCCGACGCGTACCGGACGGGTCTCACCCGCACCCGCGCGGTCGCTCTTCACCGGGCGCTGCCCACCGGCACCCCGGGCCGCGCGGCTCTCGGCGAGGCGCTGGCGACCGTGGCCTGACCGGCCGGAGAGCCCTTCGGGGGACCGCTGGTGAGCTGATCGGGACGGCGCTCCGGACCGCCTGGGGACGCGGTACCGAGTGCCGCGTGAGGGCGGTGCGGGAGGGGGCGTTGATGCGCTATGCTGATCATGTGCTCGCGACCGGAACAACCGGTTGAGAGGCTCGCGTTGGTGGTCCAAGGAAAGACACCCCACTTCCCGTGGGGGGATGCAGGTGCAAGGCCTGCCCAGCGCTCCGGATGAAGGCCCCGATTCCCTCACAGGGATCGGGGCCTTCGCTCGTTCCGTGTTCCCGTGCGGTCCGGAGCCGCCCGGCCCGGTGTCCTTGGCCCGGTGGGCGGTGGACGGTGGCCCGGGGCGGTCCCGGGGCGATGGCGGCCGTCGTCGCGCGGCCCCGAGCGAGGTGCCGGATTAGTGTGACTCGTACGACCACTGTCACGGGGGAGCGCGAACATGTCCGAAGGCGTCACCGTCCCATCGCCCGTCACGATCATGATCGGGGGCGGCGGCGCGGCCCTGGCCCGCCCGGCGGGGGCGCTGCTGGTCGACGACTGCGGCAGCCTCTACCACCGGGGCGTGCTCGACGACCTCGGGCACACCCCCGATCAACTGCGGGGGCTGGAGAAGTACGGTTTCGACCCCCACGCCTTCGCCGGGCCCACGGACCGGCTCCCGGCACTGGCCGTCCGGGCCTGGCTGGACCAGCTGGCCTCCACCTCGGGGCCGGTGGTCAACGGCATCGGCGAGTTCGGAGTGGACCGGGAGCGGCGGCTCGTCGCGGTCGTCCGTCCCACGGAGGGCGACGGGGTCGTCCTCGAAGTCGAGGGCGTACCCACCCTCGCCCCCGGGTTCCCCCAGCAACTCGTCCCCGGCACCACCCCCGACCTGCACACCTACGGCCGGGCCACCGAAGTGCTGCTGAACCGTCTGCTCGCGTCGGGCCCGGCCCCGGACGACCTCCTGGTGCCGTCGCTCATCGACCTGCTCAGCCGGGGGAGCGGCCCGGCCGAGCTGCTGGCGTTCCTCGGACGCGTCGATCCCGTGGCGCTCACCACGGTCAGGGAGCCGATCCGGGTGATCGAGGCGTGTGCCGCCCTGGTGCGGTCCAAGGCGGCCGTCGGACCGCTGTGCTTCGGAGACCCGCTGGTGCACGGGTTGCAGTCCGTCACCGCCGTCGACAGCTGGATCGTGGCGGGCGGCGGGGACCACGCGCTGGCCGCGGCGGAGGCCGTCCTCAGCGGGAACCCGGCCGCCCGGGTCACCGTCGTCGCGGGCGCCCTCGACGCGGCGGCGGTCAACACCGCCCGGTACCCCGCCCTGTTGAGCCGTCACACCGTGGACGGCGGTGGTGACGGACGGCTGGAGTTCCGCATCGGCGCCGAGCCCGGCCCGATCACCCTCACCGGGGCGGGCCGCTACTCCGAGGGCGGGGTGGAAGCCGACGGGTACGTGACGGCGATCGGCCGGGCCCGCGCGCTTCCGCTCGCCGTGCAGAGGCTGGAGAGCTGGGTGCGGGGCGCGCGCGGCCGGATCGAAGGCACCCTGCTCTTCGACACCGACCTCCAGTACCTGGGCTACCGGCTGCACTTCCTCGCCGAGGGGCTGACCCGTCAGGTGGACGTCACCGGCGCCGCCTCGTGGTTCCTGCCCGCCGGAGTGTTCCCGGCGGAGCAGGCCCGGCGGGTGGAGCTGATGGGGGAGCGGGCCGTGCCGCCGGAATCGGGCCGCACGGCCACCGATCTGGTGACGGTCGTCGAGCAGGGCGCCCGGCTGGCCGTCGCCCGGCAGCGGGGAACGGTACGGGAGACCGCGACGGTGCCGGAGCGCTGGGTCCCTTCCGCCTGACCGTCCCTTCCGCCTGAACCGTCCCTTCCCTCTGGGTCGTCCCTTCCCTCTGGGGCGTTCCTCCGCCCCGAGTCGTTCCTCCGCCCTGAGCTGTTCCTTCGTCCTGAGCCGTTGCCTCTGCCCCGCCCGTTCGTCCCGCCCGTTCGTCCGGTCCGCTCGTCCGGTCCTCTGTCTGGCCGGTCCTTCGCCCGGCCCGTCCGTCCGGCGCGTCCGGCCTGCCCGTTGTGGTGGGGGCCGGTGGGAGTGTCCGGTCGGGGTGGGCGGGACGCCGGGGCGGGGCCCGCGACCATGTGCGTGCCCGGTGGTAACCGGTTGCCGCGGTGATCTTCGGCTGCGTAGGGTCGCCGGGACATCGGGCAGCCGTTCGGTTGCCCCGGCCCGGCTTCCGCGTCCGGCCTCCGCGTCCGGCGGGGCGGTGGCCAGCGCGGGCCCGGCACGGGCGGGCGTCCGGCCGCGTGCCGTCGTCCCGTGCGGGGGCAGAGAGTGAGTGACAGATGCAGCCCACCTTCGTCCTGGTCCACGGGGCCTTCGCGAACTCCTTCTCCTTCGCGCCGCTCCAGGCGGAACTGGGCCTCCTCGGGCACCGTTCCGTCGCGGTCGACCTCCCCGGCCACGGGTTCGGGGCGACCTACACCCCCGCCTACCAGGCGCCGCAGGACCTCGAAGGGCTCGCCGTCGCCCCCGGCGCGATCAAGGGGGTCACCCTCGCGGACAACGCCGCCCATCTGATCGGGGTCCTGGAGCGGGCCAAGGAGAACGGGCCGGTCGTCCTCGTCGCGCACAGCCGGGGCGGCATCACGGTCACCGCCGCCGCCAACGCCCGCCCCGACCTGATCGACCGGCTCGTCTACGTCGCCGCCTGGTGTCCCGTCGAACTCGACGTCAACGACTACTACGCCGAGCCGGAGATGGCCTCCGTCGACGCCGGGGCGATCGCTCCCGCGCTGGTCGGCAACCCCGCGGAACTCGGGCTGCTGCGGGTCAACTTCCGCACCGCCGACCCCGGGACCCTCGCCGCGTTCAAGGCGGCGTTCTTCGCCGACGGCACCGACGAGGAGTTCCTGACCTTCCTGAACACCTTCCAGCCGGACGAGAACCTCGACGTCGGCACCTCCGCCGACCGGGCGCGCGCCGACACCTGGGGCCGCGTCCCGCGTTCCTACGTCCGGCTCGCCGACGACGCCAGCCTGCCGCCCGCGCTCCAGGACCGGCTGATCCGCGAGGGCGACGCGCTGACCCCGGAGAACCTGTACGACATCCACACCCTCGCGGGCAGCCATCTGCGCTGGCTGGTCCATCCGGCACCGGCCGCCCGGGTCCTCGGCGAGATCGCCGCGCTCACCGGCTCGAACGGGTCGGTCAGGTCGGACGGCGCCGACGGTTCGGACGGGTCGGACGGCTCCGACGGCTCCGACGGGTCGGTCGGCTGACCGTTTCGCCGCTCCGTCCGCTCCGTCCGAACCGTCCGGTGCGTCTCCCGTGTCCGCGTCCGGCTGGCCGCGCGGTGCCCCGGCCGTAGCGGTCGGGGCACTGCGGCGCTTCACCCCCGGGCCGTCATCCGCGGGTGGTCCCGGGGCGTGTGCGGACGGGTGGCCGGGGGGTCCGGCGGTCCGGGGGCGGGACCGGTTCCGGGCTCAGGGGGGTCACCTCCTCCGGGGCGGCCCGCCACTCGTCGCCGGTGTCCGGGCAGCGCAGGGCCCAGCGGTCGTCCGCCGGGCCGAGGAACGCGCCGGAGCGGTGGCGGCCGGTGTCGAAGAGGAGCGCCCCGTGCGTGGGCGGGACGAGTGCGGTGCCGTTGGCGGCTTCGTGCAGGCCGTGGCGGCGGGCGCGGGCGGCGACCGTGCGTCTGGTCGGCATCGGTTTCCCTGGTCGAGGCGGGTGAGGGCGAGGGCCAAGGGGGGTGACGGAAGGTAAGGCTATCGGCGCGGTGGGTGAGTGCCCAGCCGTTCGGCACGATCCGTTCGTCCCGGTGCCCGACGCCCGGAGCGACCTCGTCCCCCGTCCGGCGCCGGGTGCGACCTCGTCCCCCGTCCGGTGTCTGGCGGGACTCCGTCCCCCGCCCGGTCCCGTCCGCGTGATCCGTCGTACCGTCGTCCCTCCGCCCGGACGCCGTCCGGGCCCGTACCCAAGGACCCCCATGCTGTTCACCGCCGCCACGGACGCCGAGATGGAGACCTTCCTCGTCGAGGTGGGACGGCACCTCGGCACCCTTGATGCCGAGGTGTACCTGGACCTCTTCGCCGACGACGAGATCACCGAACCCGGGCCCCGGCGGCTCTTCGACGAGATGCGGCGGGAGGCCCTGGAGGCGCACCGGGTGGCTCCCCGTCGGTCCTGGTGGCGCGGTGCGCGACGGGAGCCCTCGTACATGGGGGAGTCGCTGGACCTGTCGACCGCCGCGGGGCTGGAGCGGTTCGCGCGGTTGGCGCACCGGGTCATCGGGTGCGAGGCGGTGCTGGGCGACCGGCTGGTGTTCAGCACGGTCGAGAACGAGCGGACCGTGTGGCTGGGGCTGCCCGCCGGGGACGTCGACGGGATCGTCGCGCGGGCGGGGGTCGCCTTGGCGGTGCGCTGACGCCTGCGGCGGGCGTTGCTGGTGGGTGCGCTGTGGTTGCCCGCGCAGTTCCCCGCGCCCCTTCGGTGCGCTCCGTTCCGGGCACGTTGCCCGGTACGGGTAGGGACGGGACCTCCCGGGGGTCCGTCGTCGGCCTCCGGTCGTGGTCGGCTGGTCGCGCAGTTCCCCGCGCCCCTGACGGGGCTGCGTCGGCAGCGGCAGCCAACGGGCCCCGCAAGGGGCGCGGGGAACTGCGCGAACGGCCCGCCACGAGCCTGCACTCGAAAACGGACCAGCGGAAGCGACCCCCGCAGACCCGAACAGGACAACGCACCCCAACCGAGGCGCACCGAAGGGGCGCGAGGAACGGCGCGGCAACCACAGTGCACCCGCACCCGACGGCGTGGCCGCACCACAGCGCACCGAAAGGGGCGCGGGGAACGGCGCGAGTGACCCACCACGCACCCGCACGGGACCGCGTACCGCAAGACGCGCCCCGCACGACGAGGACCGCGTACCGCAAGTCGCGCCCCGTACGGGACCGCGTGCCGGGAAGGCGTGCGCCGCGCGTAGGGGCGGCGCGTGGAAGGGCGGCGCGCCCTGACCGTACTCCTTCGCTTCGGGCCGATCACCCGTACGGCGGGGTCCACGCACACGCTTCCGCCCCGTTCGGCGGCACCATCGGAGACGACCCCGCAGGCGGACGGGGCGCGCGTCCCCGTCCGCCCGGCCGGCGCACCGCGCGCCGGGGCGACGCCCCCGCCCCGTCGTGACCGGCCGGCGAGCCCGCCGTGAGCGTTCCGTGACCGCACCACACCGACCGCACGGGTTCACCGGCCGTTCACCCGCGTCCATCGGTCACTTCACCTGTTCTGCCTAATTTCGGCCTTACCGGATGCGGACCGGGGCCAGAACGGCCCAGCGGACCGCACACGGCGCACGCACGACCCGGACACCCTCCGGGCCGCCCCGCACGCCGCTCGCGCGGCGCGCGAACCAGGACGGTCCGACCGACACACGCATGCCGCCGCAGCACGCGGGGCGGCTCCTGGAAGGAACTCCCGAACAGTGAAGCTTCAGCGCAAGAACCGGCTGCGCGCCCTCTCCCTCGGTGCGGTCGCCGTCTCCGGCGCCCTGGCCCTCACGGCGTGCGGCTCCGACGAGATGGGTACCGGCGCGAACGGCACCGGCGGCACCCAGGCCGCCGCCACCGGGTCCATCGACTGCGCGGGCGCCAAGGGCGAGATCCTGGCGGCCGGGTCCTCCGCGCAGAAGAACGCGGTGGACGCCTGGGTGAAGCAGTACCAGGCGGCCTGCAAGGACGTCCGGATCAACTACAACCCCAAGGGCTCCGGCGCCGGGATCACCAACTTCCTCCAGGGGCAGACGGCCTTCGCCGGTTCCGACTCCGCGCTCAAGCCGGAGGAGATCGCCGAGTCCGCCAAGGTCTGCGAGAACAGCCAGGCGATCGACCTGCCGATGGTCGGCGGCCCGATCGCGGTCGGCTTCAACGTCCCCGGGGTGGACACCCTGGTCCTGGACGCCCCCACGCTCGCCAAGATCTTCGACGACAAGATCAAGACCTGGGACGACGAGGCGATCAAGAAGCTGAACCCCGGCGTCGACCTCCCCGACACCAAGGTCCAGGCGTTCCACCGCTCCGACGAGTCGGGCACCACCGACAACTTCACCAAGTACCTGAAGGCCGCCGCCCCGGGCGACTGGTCCTACGAGGGCGGCAAGGCGTGGCAGGCCAAGGGCGGCCAGTCCGCCCAGGGCTCCTCCGGCGTCGCCCAGCAGGTCAAGGAGACCACGGGCGCCATCTCCTACTTCGAGCTGTCGTACGCCAAGGACGGCATCAAGACGGTGGACGTCAAGACCGACGCCACCGAGCCGGTCAAGGCCACCACCGAGAACGCCTCCAAGGCGATCGCCGCCGCGAAGATCGTCGGCAAGGGCAAGGACCTCGCCCTGGAGCTGGACTACAAGCCGACCGCCGAGGGCGCGTACCCGATCACCCTGGTCACGTACGAGATCGTCTGCGAGAAGGGCAACAAGGCCGAGACGCTGCCCGCCGTGAAGTCCTTCCTCGGCTACGTCGCGAGCGAGGACGGCCAGGCCCTGCTGCCCGCCGCCGGATACGCCCCGCTCCCCACCGAGATCGCCACCAAGGTCCGCGAGACCATCGCGTCGCTGAGCTGAGCTGAGCTGAGCCGGGCGGTTCGCCCGCCCGGCCGGACCCGCCCGGCCGCCAGCCGAACGGCTGGGCCGGGCGGGCCGAACCGCCCGGCCCACCGACCGCCGATCGCCCAGCCGACCTGCCTGAGAGCGTGCGGGCGACCCGCGCCCCCGACTCCCTCCCCCCGCCCGGGGGCCCGGCCCCCGCCGGGACCCCGGACGGGGCGGGAGCACGGGCCGCCCGCACCCGTCCGGTGCACCGCCGCCCGGAGCCGCACCCCACCGTGCGGCCCCGCAGACCGGAGAAACCCATGGATATGCCCACCAAGGACATCGTTCCCCCACCCGCCGCCCCGCCACCGGCCCCGGCCGACGCGGGCCCGCTGCCCGTCCGGGGCGCCACCCGCCCCGGTGACCGGATCTTCCTCGGTCTGACGCGCGGCTCCGGGATCTTCCTGCTGTCGCTGATGGCGGCGATCGCGGCCTTCCTGACCTACCGCGCCGCCCTGGTCCTCACCAAGAACGAGGGCAACTTCTTCACCACGTTCGAGTGGAACACCGGGGTCAACCCGCCGGTGTTCGGCATCGCCGTGCTCGCCTTCGGCACCGTCGTCTCCGCCCTGATCGCCATGGTCATCGCGGTCCCGGTCGCCGTCGGCATCGCGCTGTTCATCACCCACTACGCGCCGCGCCGCCTCAGCGGACCCGTCGCCTACGTGATCGACCTGCTCGCCGCGGTGCCCTCGATCGTCTACGGCCTGTGGGGCGCGCTGGTCCTCGTCCCGCATCTGACCGGGCTGTTCAGCTGGCTGGACACCTACTTCGGCTGGACCGGGATCTTCGAGTGGCAGGGCGGCGCCCCGCGCTCGATGCTCACCGTCGGCATCCTGCTGGCGATCATGATCCTGCCGATCGTGACCAATGTGTCCCGCGAGGTGTTCAAGCAGGTCCCCAAGATGCACGAGGAGGCCGCGCTCGCGCTCGGCGCCACCCGCTGGGAGGTCATCCGGATGGCGGTCCTGCCGTTCGGGCGCTCCGGGGTGATCTCCGCGTCGATGCTCGGCCTCGGCCGCGCGCTCGGCGAGACGATGGCGGTCGCCACCGTCCTGTCGCCGACCTTCCAGATCAACGCCAGCCTGCTCGACCCGGGCGGCGGCACCTTCGCCCAGAACATCGCCAGCAAGTTCGGCGAGGCCAACACCACCGGACAGGACGCGCTGATCGCCTCCGGCCTGGTGCTGTTCGTCATCACCCTGCTGGTCAACGGCGCGGCGCGGGGCATCATCGCCCGCCGCAAGGAGTACTCGGGGGCCAACGGATGAGCCAGCCAGCCACCACCGAGCGGCCCGCGCCGCCCCGCTCCCGCATCCAGGGCGCGAGCCTGCCGGCCTGGACCCCCTGGGCCCTCGCCGGGGCGTCCACCGCCCTCGCCGTCGCCACCGGCCTGCTGTTCGACCTGCACAGCGAGGTGCAGTGGGGCCTGATCGCCGCGCTGCTGTTCGTCGCCCTCACCTACGGCGTCGCCGCCCGGGTGGAAGGACGACGGCAGGCCCGCGACCGGGTCGCCACCAGCGTGGTCTGGGTCGCGTTCCTGCTCGCCGTGATCCCGCTGGCGTCCCTCATCTGGGAGACCGTCGAGCGGGGCGTGAAGGTCCTCGACGCCTACTTCCTCAGCCACTCGATGGGCGTGACCGCCGACACCGAGACCGGCGGCGGCATCTACCACGCCCTCATCGGCACCCTGGAGCAGGTCGGCATCGCCACCCTGATCGCCGTGCCGATCGGCGTGCTCACCGCTATCTACCTGGTCGAGTACGGCCGGGGGAAGCTCGCGGCGGCCGTCACCTTCTTCGTCGACGTGATGACGGGCATCCCGTCGATCGTCGCGGGCCTGTTCGTCCTCAGCTTCTGGATCCTGATCCTCGACCTGGGCCCCTCCGGCTTCGCCGGCGCGCTCGCCCTGGCCATCCTGATGATGCCGGTCGTCGTCCGCTCCACCGAGGAGATGCTCAAGCTCGTCCCGAACGAGCTGCGCGAGGCGTCCCTCGCGCTGGGCGTGCCCAAGTGGCGGACCATCCTCAAGGTGGTGCTGCCCACCTCCATCGGCGGCATCACCACCGGCGTGATGCTCGCGGTCGCGCGCATCACCGGTGAGACGGCGCCCGTGCTGCTCCTCGTCTGGGGCACCAACTTCATCAACAACAACCCCTTCGAAGGGGCGCAGGCGTCGCTGCCGCTGTACATCTACCAGCAGTACGCGAACAGCGCGGGCTCCGGCGCGGCGTACGACCGCGCGTGGGCCGCGGCGCTCACCCTGATCGCCTTCGTCATGATCCTGAACCTGGTGGCCCGCGGCATCGCCCGCTGGAAGGCCCCGAAGACCGGTCGCTGACGCGACCCGCCGAAAGAAGTGTGACTCCCATGGCCAAGCGAATCGACGTCAGCGGCCTCACCGCGTACTACGGCTCCCACCGGGCGATCGAGGACATCTCGATGTCCGTCGAACCGCGCAGCGTGACGGCCTTCATCGGCCCGTCCGGCTGCGGCAAGTCGACGTTCCTGCGCACCCTCAACCGGATGCACGAGGTCACCCCCGGCGGCCGGGTCGAGGGCAAGGTCCTCCTCGACGGCGAGGACCTGTACGGCACCGGGGTGGACCCGGTCGCGGTGCGCCGGACGGTCGGCATGGTGTTCCAGCGGCCCAACCCGTTCCCCACCATGTCGATCTTCGACAACGTGGCGGCGGGCCTCAAGCTCAACGGCTCGTACAAGAAGTCCGAGCTGAACGACGTGGTCGAGAAGTCGCTGCGCGGCGCCAACCTCTGGAACGAGGTCAAGGACCGGCTGAACAAGCCCGGTTCGGGGCTCTCCGGTGGTCAGCAGCAGCGGCTGTGCATCGCCCGCGCCATCGCCGTCGAGCCGGACGTGCTGCTGATGGACGAGCCCTGCTCGGCGCTCGACCCGATCTCCACCCTCGCCATCGAGGACCTGATCGGGGAGCTGAAGGAGCGGTTCACCATCGTCATCGTCACCCACAACATGCAGCAGGCCGCGCGGGTCTCCGACCGGACCGCGTTCTTCAACCTGGCGGCGGTGGGGCAGCCCGGGCGGCTCGTCGAGATCGACGACACCCAGCGGATCTTCTCCAACCCCTCGGTGCAGGCCACCGAGGACTACATCTCCGGCCGCTTCGGCTGAGCCGGCCGCCCGGGACCGGACCGGTCCCGGGCCCCGGGTCCCGGACCGCTCCGGGAAGGACTCCCCGCGGCGCTGCATGGCGGTGCCGCCGCGGGGACACAGGGCCCGCCCCCCGGACACCGGGGGGCGGGCCTCCGCCGTACCCGGGACCCCGGGCGCGGGCCGGGCCCGTGGAAAAGAAGGCGACAGGCGGGAAACGCGGGGCTTAGCGTGACGGGATGGGTGGAGAACGAATCGATGTGCGTCCGGTCCGGGAAGAAGAGCTGTCGGACTGGCTCCGCGCGCTCAGCACCGGCTTCCTACGGCCTCCGACGCCGACCGCGAACGACCTGGCGGCGCGCGCGGAGGTCTTCTCGCCCCGGGTCGCCGGGGCGTTCGACGAGGGCCGCTGCGTCGCCACGTACCGCTCGTTCACCCAGGAGCTGATCACCGTGGGCGGCGCCACCGTCCGCTCCAACGCGGTCAGCAACGTCACCGTCAGCGCCACCCACCGCCGTCGCGGACTGCTCAGCCGGATGATCGACGCCGATCTGCGCGCCGCCCGGGAGCGCGGCGAGACCGTCGCGTCGCTGTGCGCCGCCGAGTACCCGATCTACGGGCGCTACGGCTTCGGCCCGGCCGCCCGCTGCACCGAGTGGCGGATCGACGCGACCCGCACCGGACTCGACCCCCGCCGCGCCGCCACCGCCGAACCCGGCGCCCGTCTCGAACTGGTCGACCAGGACACCGTCCGCGCACTCGGCCCGGCGCTGTACGAGCGCGTCCACCGTCAGCAGCCGGGGGCCGTCGACCGCGACGAGCGGTGGTGGCGGCGGAACACCGGCGCCCTCCGGCTGGACTCCGACCCGTGGACGGAACCCTTCGCCGTGCTCTACCGGGAGCCGGACGGCACGGTCGCCGGACTGCTCTCCTACCGCGTCGAGGACAAGTGGGGCGACGGCCACCAGCCGTTGAACACCGCCACCGTCGACCAGCTGCTGGCCACCACCCCGGCGGTGGAACGCGCGCTGTGGGAGTACCTGTGCGCGGTCGACTGGATCGCCACGGTCCGCACCGGCCCGCGCGCCCCCGACTGCCTGGTCGCGGACCTGTTCCCGGACGCCCGGGCCGCCCACGCCCTCTCCACGGCGGACTGGCTGTGGGTGCGGCTGCTGGACGTGGCCGCCGCGCTGGCCGCCCGGAGCTACGAGACCGCCGGATCGGTGGTCCTGGAGGTGGTGGACGAGCCACTGGGCGCGGGCGGTTCCTCGGGGGGACGGTTCCGGCTGGACGCCTCGCCCGAGGGCGCCGAGTGCGTACGGACGACCGCCCCGGCCGATCTCACCCTCACCACCGGCACGCTGTCCCGGCTCTGGCTCGGGGACGCCTCGGCGGCCCGGCTGACCGCCCTCGGCCTGGTCACGGAGGAACGGACGGGCGCCGCCCTCACGGCCGACGCGCTGTTCCGCACCGCCCGGTCGCCCTGGTGCTCCGACACGTTCTGACCGTCCGGCCGTTCTGACCGTCCGGGCCGTTCTGACCGTCCGGGCCGTCCGGGCCGTCCGGGCCGTCCGGGCCGTCCGGGCCGTCCGGGCCGTCCGGGCCGTCCGGGTCGTCCACGGCTGACGGGGCCGGGCCGTTCGCGGCGGGTCCGGGAACGGGGAACCCTGCCCGCTCCCGGACCGGTGTTCGGGCCGTGGGCCGTGGTGAGGGATGGGAGCCAGCGGATCCACCGTCGGCCTTACCGTGCCGCTTCCGCCCCGCCCTCCGCTGAGGCGTGGCTGATCAGCTGTTCGACGCGGTCGAGGGCGGCCTGGGTGGATTCGATCAGAGCGGTGTCGCCCTTCGCGGTCCGCAGCCGGAGGGCTTCCTGGAAGTGGGCGCGGGCCGATGTGAGACCGCCCTGTTCCATGAGGTGCTTGCCCAGGTGCTGGAGGGCGAAGTCAACGAGATCCGGGTGCCGGTCCCGGGCACTGTCCAAGGCCCTGCGGTAGAGCGCTTCGGCGGTGTGCGCCTGGCCGACGTAGCGGTACGCGTCGCCGAGGTTGAGTTCGTTGGCCACGACGGCTCTGGAGTTTCCGCTGGCCGAAGCCAGTTCGAGCGATCGCCGCAGGAACCTGAGCGCGTCGTCGTAGTCGCCCAGGGCCAACAGACCGATGCCTGTCCAGCGGGCCAGGGACCGTGCTCCGGCAGCGTCCGCTCCTTCGGCCAGCGTCACGAATTCCTCGCGGATCCTCGCTACGGCGGTGGACAACCGGGCGCGGTCGACGGGGACCATGCGAAGGGCCTCGTCCTGTGCGATGAGGTGCTGGAGCATTCATCCGTCCTTGCTCGGTTCCGGTTCCGGTTTTCCGCGCCTGGGTCCGGTCGCTGACGCTAGAGCCGGTCGGTCCGGCGGCGCAGGCCAGCCAGCAGATCCCTGCCGTGCGCGGTGAAGTGCTCACCCTGGAGTTCGAGCTGGTCCATGAGGTAGCGGACGGCGGGAACGCCCTCCTGGTAGGCGGCCTGGAAGTGGGCGCGTTCGTCGGCGGTCAGGTCGTCGCGGTCGAGCTCGCTCCGGCGGAACCGCAGGAGCTGGTTGTACACGTACGTCGCGTGGAAGGCCCGGTCCACCTCCCAGAACTGGTTGCGGGCCACCCCTTGCGCCACACGCCACGCGATCTCGATCTTCGGGGAGGTCTTCGAGGAGTACCCGTCGGCGAAGACCTGGTGCGTCAGGACGTGGAAGCTCACCGACTGGTGGACCGCCTCATGCAGGAGGTTCTCCGCCAGGAAGAGGGGGGACGGCTCCGGGCCGACGGTGTTCGGCGGGATGTGGTGGAGTGCCTTCCCGGAGAACACGACGATGTACGGGAGCGCGGGATCACTGGAACTGGTCAGGGACGAAGCGCGCACGCCCGGCTTGAGAACCACCCACAGCAGCCCCCGGACGAACTCCGAGACGAGGGCGAAGCCGTCGGGGTGGGCGGTGGCCAGCCTCTCCAGCGCCTGGGTCAGCGCCACGCGCCGCCCGACGGTGTGCGGGGCGATCTCGTAGCCTCCCAGGCTGATCTCGCGGGCGATCTGTTCCGGCAGTTCGCCCTCGAACCAGGTGAAGCGGGCTCCGGCCACCTCCACGCTGTCGCCGCTCAATGCGCGGGCGTGCTCGGCGTACGGGATGCCGGACTTCACCAGGTGCTCCATCAGGACGAACGGAAGGGCCTGCTCGGCGTCGTCCTCGCGCAGACGGATCAGCGCCGGGTCGTTTCGGCCGAGGTCGAAGAAAGAGCCGGGCTCTACGCGGGTGGTGATGGTGGTGTGCACTGTGGGCCTCCTTGACGGGATACGGGTCTCTTGGATGAGAAGGCGGGTCGGTCCGAGTGCTCGTCCCGGGCCGACCCGCCATGCCGTCGGCTGACCGGCGTCAGCGCGGCGCCAGCCAGGGTCAGACCGTGCGTGTCTCCGGTTCGAAGACGCCGTCGGGAACGGAGTGGTCCAGTCGCCGGGTCAGGGACTCGACGGCGTGCGTCTCCGGTTCGAAGACACCGTCCGGAACCGAGTGGTCCAGTCGCCGCGTCAGGTCGTTGACCTGGAGGGTGTCGGGCATGATCATGCTCCTCTCTGTGGTGTGCGGGCCAGGGTGCCGGTCCCGAAGGGGGAGCGACGGGTACCGGCCGCCCGCTGGTCTCCAGAGTGGTCGCTCCGTCGCAGACGGTGAAGAGCGGTGGTGTGGCACTACCCGGATTCGTGCCGGGGCGATGTCCTATGGGGCGTAGCGGTTACGCGAGGGTGGCCCCGATGATCTTTGCGATCTTCCGGGAGCGGGAGGTGGTGGCGTGGCCGGCGCGTTGGGCGATGACGCCGGGGAGAGTCTGGTGGCGTACCCAGTCAGGTTGCTCCGCGCACACCGTCAGCAGGGTGTCCAGGCAGGTGTCGTACTGCCGGGTGTCGCACTGGGCGAGGGCGATGTCGAGGCGGAGGCGGTTCCGCGCGGCCTGGTGCAGCGGGGACCAGTCGTGCACCTGCTCCGCGAGGTTCAGGGCCTTCGCGGCCTTGCCGGTGGACACGGCGATACCGACGGCCTGGGCGGTGACGGCGGCGGGCCCGAACGCGGTGCCGTTGACCATGACGTCACGCCCCAGCCGGGCGGCGACCGCGAAGCCCTGGGACAGCAGGTCCTCGGCGGCGGCATCCCCCTGACGGGCCGCGACCACGGCCGCGAAGGTGACGTGCCACCCGTAGGTCGCGAGCAGTACGGGATCGCGGTCGCTGTAGGCCGGTTCGATGCTGGTGTAGGAGAAGCCCGCGGTGCGCTCGGCGTCATCGAGTCGGGCGTCTCGCAGGTAGACCCATGAGCGCCCCGAGGCCACGCAGGCTTCCCGCACCGGATCGCCTGCCTGCCGGGCCTGGTCGGCGGCGTGGCCGATGGCGGCATAGGCGAGATCGCGGGCTCCGAGTTGGTTGGCGACGTAGGCACCCAGACGGTAGGCATCGGCGAGAACGCCGCGTGCGGCCATACGGCGGTCTTCGGTGCTGTCCGTCAGGGCCGTTGCCGCGTCCCGGACACAGGATGCGGCGAACTGCCCGGCCACCCCGGTGCGCCCGGCCCGGTAGGCGTCCCAGCCCGCCGCGAGGTCGCCAGCGAAGTCCACGGGCTCTCTGCCGGTGCCGATCCCAGCCGCGGTGTCGTGGACCGTGCGCGACAGTTCGCGCAGGGTGGTCCGGTCGTCCGCGAGCATCGCTCTGCGGGGGGCCTGCTGACCCACGATCACGGAGACGTCGGCTCCCAGGGCGTGGGCGAGCCTCATGAGGGTGGGCAGCGAGACCTGGCCCCGGTCCTGCTCGGCCTTCCGGATCGTGGCGATGGACAGGCCCGCGTTCTCGGCGAGTTCTTCCTGGGTGACGGCTCCGCGCAGCAGCTTGATCCGCTGACCGGTGGTGTACGCGTTCCACTTCATGGCGCCCCCTTCGTCTAACGGGGACGGTACCGCCACCTTTGGAGACCCACGCCGATCCTCAGCGGACCGTGCTTCGCGGCGGCGTCTTCCCCCGCACCGGAGTGGAAGCGGGCACGGGCCGGACGGGTACGGGATGCCGTACCCGTCCGACCCGGAGCGTTTCCCGGGGCCGGGGCCCCGGCGCCCTTGAGGCCCACGGGCGCTAAGGGGTCCGCTGGTCCGTGGACGGTTCGTCTTCGGTGAGGTGGTGGGGGCAGGTGTGGTGGGTGACGGGTGTGGTGTCGCCGGTGGTTCCGGTGCGGTTGGTGTAGCCGATGACGACGGGGACGGTGGTCCAGCGTCCGCAGGTGTGGCAGTGGGCGCCGGTCGTAGTGGGCGGTCCGTCGTGGAGGAGGGCGTCGCGGGTCATGCGGCGGCCGTTTCGGTCCCGGTCCCCGTGGCCTGGTGGACGTCTCGCGCGGTGTATGGGTAGTCGTAGCCGAGCTCCGCGAACGCCGTCGCGTAGAACCGTTCGCGTTGCTCCGGGTTCAGGTACCGGGCTTCTTCGGTGCGGAAGATCGCGAGGGCTTCGGCTGAGCTGGGGCCGGTCCAGGGGCGCCGCCAGGGGTTCGCATCCGGGTCCGGGTCCGGGGCGGGCTCCGGTGCCGGTGCCGGTGCCGGTGCCGGTGTGGGGACGGGTGCGGGGCCGGATGTGGGTTCGGTCCTGGCCAGGTGTTCGGCGGTGTGGCGGCCGGGGCGGGTCCTGCGGGTGAGGGGGAGGTGGATCAGGACCCATACAAGGGCATGCCAGATATGCTTACGCATACGTCGGTCAGCTCCTTCAGCAAGCTGTCTTGGCGAGTCCCGGGTGGACCGTTGCTGCGGTCCGCCCGGGGCGTTTTGTGTTTCAGGTGGTGGTCAGTAGTGCGGTGAGTGGGGTGCGGCGGAGGTTTCCGGTAGGGGCCCCTGGGGTGAGTGGGCAGCCGGTGAGGTTGCCGTTGGGGTGGACGGTGAGGCGTCCTCGTGCGTGGTGGGAGTGGGTTTCGTCCAGCCCTGGTCCGGGGTCCGTTCCGGAGACCGGGTTGCGTGCCCCTGTGTGATAACGATCTAAAGTGACTCGGGTAACGCCCATGGCTTTGAGATCTGCGCGGGCCCAGCGGATGCGCTGCCCGGGGAAGGTGTCGATGATCCGGGCGCGGACGCGAACCCCGCGCTGGACGGCCTGTCTGATGGTGTGTTGGGTGTCGCTGTGGCTGCCGGGGTGTCCGGTGAGGTACTCGTGCTGGTTGGCGGAGTCGCTGTGATAGCCGGTCGTCACGCCGATCCCGGGCCGGGTGAGCAACTCCCACCAGTCGTCCCGGATACGGACGAGGTCGCTGTACAGCTCGACGGTCAGCCCGGACGACAGGGCGAGGTCTGCGAAGTCGGTCCAGTGGGGGTGGAGGGTCGGTTCGCCGCCGATGAGGCGGAGGTGGGGGACGTTGAGGGTCGCTGCGTCGGTGATGACGCGGCGCCAGTCGTCGGGGGTCATCGTCCCGGGCGCGGTCCAGGGCTCCGGCTCGGAGAGGCAGTGGGCGCAGTGGCGGGTGCAGTGCCCGGTGATCTCCAGTTCCAGGACGGTGATCCCGGGGAACGGCTGCCGGGGCGGGGGCGGTTCATCAACCAGCGGCATCGGCTGATCCTTATCACTGTGTCAAGGTTGGGGGTTCGGTCGCGGTGTCGGACCAGGCGGTGAGGACGTAGCGCTCGCCGTACTCCGCCGCGACGACCTGGACCGTTTCTCCGGCGCGCAGTCGTCGTATGGCGGGTGCGTGGTCCTCGCTCAGGGCCCAGATGCGGAGGCGGGTGGGTGCGTCACCGAGGGCTGCGGGGAACTCGTGGTCCGGGAAAGGGATTTCGTGCAGTGCTTCCGGGTGGATCGGGCCGCCGTCCGGGTCCGGGTCGAGGCCGTCGGCGATGCGGACCGCCTGTTTGCGGAGCCAGCGCAGGGCCCGTCCCGGGTACGGGCTGGTGAACGTTCCGAGGACCATCCGGGTGTCCCAGTCCCCGTACGCCGAGGACCACTCCGCGACTACCTGCGCCCGGTAGTTCGGTGACGGGCTCACGTCGTGACCCCCGGGATGGTGAGCGGGTCGACGTCCTCCGGCGGGTCCCACTGCACCGTCTCGAACAACGCCCGGTCGAACCGACGATGACCCGTCTCCCGGAAGTGAACTTCGATCCACCGCGCCGCACCCTCGGCCGTACGGAACTCCGGACCTTTAGGCGGAACCGCATTGCACTGGGGCGAACCGGAAACGCACTGTGCATACGCACTGGCACCCCAGAACTCCAAACGTCGCAGGCTCCACTCGATGTGACGAAACCGCTTGCCCACCCCTACAAACCTCCGCGAGTGCTACGTACGTTCAACTCGCGCAACGCGGGTCGCAGCCGGTCCAGGACCGTCGCCGGACGCACGTCCTCACGACGCGCGCACCACTCGACCCCACCGCCCTGCGGGCGCAGATAGACCGGACCCCAGGTGATGTCCATGACCATCCCCACGACTCCACGCTGGACGTCGAACGCGAGAGTGCCAACCGTGAGTTCGTCACCGGACACGGCACGGCCCCCCGTTCCGGCGCCCGCCGACAACAACGCGGCGAAGCTTCCGCACCGCCGTCCTGTCTCGTTCCATGACCGTCCTGATTTCACTTCCAGGGCCGAGCGAATCCGCGTGAGAGCGGCACTCGGACACCTCGGAACCGCGTGCGACAACCTCTGGTGGCGCCTGTTCGGATTGCCGATCGCCATTACGGCGAGGGGAACGGGCTGCATCGCCAGGGGTGTTCACTCTGAACGCATCTATCGTCACGCGGAGTCCCCGCGATTTCCACCAGCCAATGTCTCCAGTTCCGATTTGGAGATGCAGAGGAGGCTTGTATGGCTCAGCGACCCGCACAATTGACCCCGGAGCGAAGCGCCCGCCATCTGTTCGGCGCCAGGATGAGGCGCTACCGGGAAGCGAACGGGTGGAGCCTCGACGAGATGGCAACCCGTGTCACGGTGAGCAAGGCTCACTTGGCCCGGATCGAGAAGGCAGAACGCATGCCCCCACCCGAGTTGCCGACCACGCTCGATCAGATGTTCAACGCCAACGGCCTCTTCAACGACCTATACGCGCTGTGCAAGAAGGAGGCGCATCCGGATCAGTTCCGACGGTGGATGGACTTGGAGGCGATGGCCACGGTCATCAAGGAGTACACCCCTCAGCTCATGCCCGGTCTTCTGCAAACTGAGGCGTACGCTCGCACGCTGTTCCGCATCCATGATCCGAAGATCACAGAGGAGAAGATGGAGGAACTGTGGACGCTGCGGCTGGGCCGACAGTCCCGTCTACTGGGAAGCCCTTCGCCGGACTACTCGGTGATCCTGGAAGAGGCCGTACTGCGGCGGGTTTACGGTGGCCCGGCGGTCATGAGGGACCAGTTGGTCAAGCTGCTGGACCTGTGCCTCACGCCGTCATCCTTCATCCAGGTGATCCCCTTCTCACGCGGTGCTCACGGGCTCCTAGGAGGATCTCTCTCCCTCTCAACCCTCGGCTCTGGGAAACGAGTAGCCTGGGAAGAGAGCATCAGTACGGGAACACTGTTCGAAGAACATCACGAGGTGCAGAGCAGGTTCCGTGCCTACGATCTGCTCAGCGCATCCGCCTTGCCGCCCACCGAGTCTGCGGCTTTCATCCGAGCCGTGTTGGAGGAACTCCCAGATGAGCACCACCCCTGATCCAGTCCACCCTCAGTGGGTCGCGTCGAGCTACAGCGGCAACGGAGGAACACACTGCGTCGAGTGGGCCCCCGCGCACGCCTCCGTGACCGGCACCGTCCCCGTCCGCGATTCCAAGAACCCGGGCGGTCCCGTTCTGAACCTCCCAGCCCACGCCTTCGCCTCGTTCGTGGCGGGCGTCAAGCGGGCGGGCCTGTAGGGACGGCGGCAAAGGGCCCCGTCCGCCTCCGGAAGCGGAGACGGACGGGGCCCTCGGCGTGTCCGGGCGGACGTTCGTGGGCGACGCGCTACGAAATGCCCACGCAGCTGGAGGGGCGGCCGACCTTGCACAGGTAGATCCGGACGTCGGCGACCTTGCTCCAGGCGCCCGAGGCGGGGATCTGGCGGTAGCGCCCGTTGTTGACCCAGGCCCTGCCGTTCCATTTGCTGTACTTCGCGTAGAGGCTCACGCGGTAGCCGTCCGTGGAACAGCGGTCCCTGAGGGCGAAGTCCCAGTCGGTCTTGTAGGACTGCTTGCCGTTGTAGACGGCGGTCTTGTACCAGTGGTAGGTGCCCTTGGCGTAGCCGCAGTCGTCGCGGAGACGGGCCCGGTAGGTGCCGCCCTCCGCCTCGGCGGGGACGGCGAGGGACAGGACGAGGCCAGCGCCCGCGGCGGCGACGGCGAGCGTACGGGAGAGTCTGGAAGCCACGACGAACTCCTTGTCGGTCAGGACGCGGGAACGCGACGAGCGTTTCGGCGCGGAACGGATTTCCGAGCGGCCCGGTCCCTGATCGGGTCGTCGGGCCTTCCCCGCCCTCAACGTCACACAGCCGCCTTGGAGAAACCTTCGGCGTCCCTTGAATCCCCAGCTCGGAACCGTTCCCCGGACCCGCTCGGGCGGGGCCCCAGTTTTCTGGGGTACGACGGCCCGGGCCGCTCTGGGAACCTCCTCGGTGGCCCGGGCGGTGTCCGCCGCACCGGGAGGAGGGAACCGGTGCGCGGGGGACCGGACCCGCGCCGGACGTCCCTCCGGGGGCGGGGCGCCCGGTCCGGCTCCGGGCACCGTTCCGCCAGGGGGAGGAACACGATGGACGGCACAGCGGCAGCGGAGGTCACCGTCGTCGTCATGGACGGCGATCCGGTCTTCCGGACGGGGCTGACGGCACTGCTCGGCTCGGTGCCCGGGCTTTCGGTGGTGGGCGAGGCGGCGACCGCCGACGAGGCCGTCGCGGCGGTGGAACGGTACCGGCCCCGGGTGGTGGTGACGGACCCGCGCCCCGGCCCGGGCGGCGGCTCCGGGATCGACACGGCGCGCCGTCTGCTGCGGTTACGGCCCCAACCCGCCGTCCTGGTCGTGACGGTGACCGCCGACGACGATTCCGTGATCGCCTCGCTGCGGACGGGGGCGCGCGGCTATCTGCTCAAGGGGGCGGGCCGGGCGGAACTGGAACGGGCGGTCCGGGCGGTGGCCAACGGCGAGATCCTGCTCGGGGCGGGCGTCGGCGGACGCGTCGTCGCCTGGGTGGCCGACTTCTGCCGGGGCCGTCCCGTCCCGGTGCTGCGGGGGCTGACGCCCCGGGAGCACGAGGTGCTCGACCTGATCGCCCGTGGCCTGGACAACGCGACGATCGCCCGCCGCCTCACGGTGAGCCCGAAGACCGTGCGCAACCACGTCTCCACCGTCCTCACCAAGCTCCACACCGCCAGCCGGGCCGAGGCGATCGTCCGGGCCCGGGAGGCGGGTCTGGGCGGGGAGCGCTGAGCGCGGGCCGCGCGGTCGGTGCGGTCGGTGCGGTCGGTGCGCGGGGCACCGGAAAGCGGGTGCGGCCGGACGCCGTCCGGCCGCACCCCCGTCACCGTGAAGGTCAGGCGATGCGCCAGTGCTGGTTGACCTGGGCGGTGCCCAGGCAGTCCCAGAGCTGCGTCCGGCCCGGGTTGTCGTTGATGGTCTGGAGGTGCCCGTCCAGGCAGCGGCCGTTGGTCTCGACGGTCACCGTGAAGGTGTTCGGCAGATTGGTGACCGGCCGTATCCGCCAGTGCTGGTTGGTCTGGGCGGAACCCACGCAGTCCCACACCTGCGTCCGGGTGCCGTTGGCGCCGATGGAACCCCAGTCGGCGTCCAGGCAGAGCCCGCTGGACGCGTTCCGCAGCTCGTAGTAGCCGCCCGCCGAGGTGTAGACCCAGGCGATGTCCCACTTCTGGCGGGCGTCGTTGGCGTCGCAGTTCAGCAGGCGGACGTCGGAGCCGATGACGTCGCCCTTCGCCTGCAGACAGCGGTCGTTGTAGCGGTTGCGGATGGTGACCGAGCCCGCGGCGGCCAGTCTCTTGCCCGCCGCGAGCTGCTCGGGGGCGGCGGGCGCCTTGGCGGCGGACGACTCCGTGGCGGCCGACCGGTCCACGGGCGCGGGACCGGCCTGGGCGGTGCCGCCGGTGGCCAGCAGGGCGGCGGGGAACACGACCGCCGCCACCGCGGCGATCAGGGCCTTCCTCATCGTACGTACCTCTTCTCGCGGTTGCGGATGTGCCGCCGTCGGGCGGCGGTCGCCATCCTGCGCGGCGGGGCGTCCCGGGCACACGGGGCCGGTGTCCCGGCGGTCCGGGCAGTTCGGCCGGGCACGGGGTGCTGTTCCCGGCTCATGGGTGCCGTCCCGGCCGCCCACCAAGCGGCGGACGCGTGCCCGGCGGAGGCGCGGTTCAGGCCGCCCCTCCGCCCCCGTCCAGCAGCGTCGGCCCCACGTGCCGGACGAAGAGGCTGGCCACCAGGTCGCGGCGGCTGCGGACGCCGGTCTTGTCGAAGACCGACGTCAGATGCTCCTGGACCGTGTACGGGGAGAGGTGCGTCAACCGGCTGATGGACGCGGTGGAGTGGCCGCTCAGCACCAGCGCGGTGATCTCGGCCTCCCGGGGGGTGAGCCCGTGGGCCGCCGTGATCAGCGCGATGTGCTCGCCGGGGCCTGCGGGTTCGACGGCGACGGCGACCCGCGCGGGACCCCGGGCGTCGAGCCGCCACGCGTGCAGCCGGACCCGGCCACGGGTCCGGGTGTGCGCCCACGAGGCGAGGGAACCGGCGGAGCCCGGGGCGCGCACCGCCGCCGCCACTCCGTAGAGCGCGGGGGGCAGCCCGCGCGCCGTCCGCCCCCTCGGCGGGGCACCGCACGGTTCGCCGGGGCACTCCCCGCCGCCGTGCCCGGTCCGGTGACGGCCCCGGCCCGGACAGGGCTCGTCGGGGGCCGGGAGCTCGTCCAGCCAGAGCCCGGCGGTGGGGCTGAGCTGCACCGGCGCGTACTCCTCGTCCAGCAGGACCAGCGCGGGCGCTGGGCCCGCCGGGCCGGTGGCCCCCTGGACGGCGCGACCGGTGAGGTGGAGCCTGCGGAGGGACTCCCCCAGCGGCCGGGCGACGGCCCGGGCGACGACGCCCGCCTCGGGGCCGTACGGCGGGGTGCCCGGTCCGGTGCTGAGGATCAGGGCGCCCCAGGCCCCGTAGCGGTCGCGCAGCAGGATCCGCACCTCGTCGGTGAGGCCCAGGGGCCGGATGATGTCGCGGTACCGGGGGCTGCGGTCCCGCACCCCGCCGACGGCCTCGCCGAGGACGCCCACGGGGACGGGCCCCCGGGCCAGTTGCGGCAGGCCGTTGACGTCGCCCTCCCGGTACTCGATGTCCAGCATGCGCGGCAGGTAGCGGACCGGGACGGCGTTCCGGTAGTACCCGCCGGTGACCATCAGGGTGGCGGGGTCGACGGTGATCCCGGCCCACACCTCGGAACCGAGCACCGGGCGCAGCGCCCGCATCACCCCGCCGAAGAACTCGTCCACGTCGTTCGCGGTGGCTCCCGCGCGCACGGCGGCGTCCCGGATGCGGCCGACACGTTCCGCTCCCCCGTAGCGCGTCATGCCCCCAGGTTAGAACGGAGGCGGGCCCGTCGTCCCGGGGTTGGACGGCCCGTCACGGCACGGGATTCGGGGCGCCGTTACACACCCTGTCCGTGCGGCCCGCCGTCCCCGTCCGTGCGGCCGCCGTGCCCTGTCCGTGCGGCCGTCGTCCGGTACGGGCCGCCGTCGCCCGCGCCAGCCACCGTCGTCCGGACCGGCTGTCGCCGTCCAGGGGTGCCCGGGGCCGTTCACCCCCGTTCACCCTTCGCCCGGGGCCGCCCCCTGGGAAACCGGCGCCGGGCGGCCGACACTTTCCGGGAGACCTCCGGTCCTCCGCCGTCGGCCCCGGACCCTCCCGGAGCCCCCGGCGCCCGCCTACCCGAGTGGGTGACCCCGAGACGGTGACACACCAGACCGAGCACATCGAGCACGGCGAACGGGTCGAGCACGCCGACCACGGCGCGTACGGCGAACGGGCTGAGCGCGGCGACCACGGTGAACGGGGTGAACGCGTCGAGCGCGGTGAACGGGCCGAGCGCAGCGAACGGGCGGAGCGGTCAGAGCTGTTGGCGGACGCGGTCGGGCGGGCGGAAGTCGTCCTCTTCGGCTTCGACGGGCCCCTGTGCCGGTTGTTTGCCACGCACCGCGCGGAACGGGTGGCGTCGGGCCTCGCGGAGTGGCTGGCGGGCCGGGGGCTGCGGGGGCTGCTCACCGAGGAGGAGCGGGCGCTCGCCGATCCGCACGTGGTGCTGCGGGCGGTGGACCGCAGACGCCCCGGTGACGAGTTGGTGGCCGCGCTGGAGGAACGGCTGACCCAGGAGGAGGTGCGGGCCGCCGCCACCGCCCGGCCCACCGCCTGGGCCGACCCGCTGGTCCGCACCTGGACCGCCGTCGGCGCCCGGCTCGCCGTCACCACCGACAGCTCGCCCCGGGCCGTCCGCGCCTACCTCGCCGGACGCGGACTCACCGACTGCTTCGCCCCGCACGTCTACGGCCGCACCCGGCAGCTCCAGCTCCTCAAGCCCGAACCCCACTGCCTGGTCAGGGCGTTGACCGCGACGGGCGTCGACCCGTCCCGGGCGCTGCTGCTCGGCGACACCCCCGACGACCTCCGGGCCGCCCGCCGCGCCGGGGTGCCGTTCCTCGGCCACGCCCGGGGCGACGCCCAGCGGACCCTGCTGCGCCGGGCGGGCGCCGAACTGACCGTGGACTCCCTGGAGGACGTGCTGCGAGCGGTGGAACGCGCCGGGCGGGCCGGGCTCGGGGGCCCTTCGGGGACTGGGTGTCCGGGGCCGGGGGTGCTTGAGGCCGGGGCGATCAGGACCGGGGAAGCCGGGGCGGGCAGGGCGACCGGAGCGGCCGGGGCCCGGCCTCGCCCACGAGCTTGTTAGCGGCTCAATGAGCCTTTCCGTCTTGAAGCCGGTGGAGTTCGGCGAAGATGCCGCCGGGCAGGTCAAGGAGCTGTTGGTACGTGCCCGTTTCCGCGACCGCTCCTTGGCGCATGACGACGATCTTGTCCGCTCCGCGTGCGTTGACCAGACGGTGGGTGATGAAGAGCGTCGACCGGCCGTCGTCGGAGAGGCTTCTCAACCGGTTGAACACCTGGTGCTCGGCGCGGGCGTCGAGGGCGGCCGTCGGTTCGTCGAGGATCAGGACCGGGGCGTCGCGGTGGAAGGCTCTGGCGATGGCGATGCGCTGCCACTGGCCGCCGGAGAGGTCGTGTCCGTTCCACCAGGAGCGGGCGAGGGAGGTGTCGAGGCCATCGGGGAGGGCCGCGAGCACGGTGTCAGCTCCGGCGAGTTCGGCTGCGGTGTGCACGGCCCGGTCACCTTCGGGGCGGGGCTGGCCCAGGGTGATGTTCTCCCTCGCGGCCAGGGGCCAGCGCGTGTAGTCCTGCGGGACCATCGCGGTGTTGGACCAGACGGTGTCGGGGCGCAGGTCGGCCAGGTGCTCGCCGTCCCAGGTGACCGTTCCGGTCGTGGGCAGATAGAGCCCGGTCAGCAGTTTCGCGAGGGTGGTCTTGCCCGACCCGTTCTCCCCGACGAGAGCGATGACCTGCCCGCGCTCGATGTCGAGGTCGACGCCGTGGACGGCGGGTGCGTTCTTGCCGGGATAGGTGAAGGTCAGGTTGCGGGCGCTGATCCGCTGTGGCCCGTCCGCTGGGGCCTCTTCGGCGCCGCGGCGCATGGCCCAGGTGCTGGCGGTGTCGAGGAACCGGGCCCAGTCGGCGACGTACAGACTCGTTCCGTACAACTGGGCGGAGGCCCGGACGCTCCCAGCGAGGGAGGCGTTCGCGGTACGGACCACGAGGATGGCGGTCACCGCGGTCGCGACGGACATGGCCCCGGTGAGGGACAGGTGGATGATGCCCGCCCACACGGTGGCCACGGCCACGGTCGCGATCAGATCCCCTACGCCCTGGGTGAGCGCGGCCCGGCGGGACGCGGCGATCCGCTCGGTCTCCAGACGGCCGGAGATGACGCGGTACTGGTCGAGCATGAACGAGCGCATCGTTCCCGCGCGCAGTTCGGCGGCGGTGCCCCGGTCGGTGGTGTACTGCGCCAGGACCCCGCGAAGGCGGGTGTCGGCCAGGTTGCGATGGGTCGCGTCGTGGTCGAGTCCGGCGGCGCGCACCGCTCCCCAGATCCGGGGGACGACGGCCAGGAGCACGAGTGGGACGAGCCCGGCGTGGAGGGTGGCGACGACGGCGACCGAGGCGATGAGCTGCGCGCACGCGGACACGAGGCTCTGCGCTCCGGTGATCAGCTCGGGCATGCGCTCCGCGCCCTGGGTGGCGGCGAAGCGTCCGTCTTCGAAGGCGGGGTTCTCGTAGGCGCTCAGCTCCGCGTCGACCGAGGCGGTGATCACCGCGAGGTCGGCTTCGCGGGTGACGCGGGGGGCGAGGGTGTTGGCGGTCAGACGGGCTCCGGCGTCCGCCAGGTAGCCGCCGCACACGGTCGCGGCGACGATCAGTAGCGCGGGCAGTGCTTGGTCCAGGCGCTGTGTCGCGGTGCCGGGGGCCAGCAGAGCGGTCAGGAGGGTGGAAGTGGCCCGGAGGGCGACAGCGGTCAGGAGCGCGCAGGCCAGGGCGCAGGCGGTCAGGGTGAGGGTGGCGCGGCGGTCGGCCCGCCAGCTCAGGTGCCAGGCGCGGAGCAGGGTGGCGGGAAGCCGCGCGGCGATGGCCCGGGTGCTGATGCTGTGGGTTTTCGACCCGTCTTCTTTGAGGCGCATCACGGGCGGTGGACCGGTCGCGGGGGCGGGTTTCGTGGCGACGGACGGGCTGGTGCCGGGAGGGCCCGCGGTGGCGGTGGTCGGAGTCACCCGTCCCATTGGCGGGGAGCGGGCCGGTGGCCTCAAAGGGGTTAGTGGGGGCGTGGGGGCATCGCAGCACGCCAAGCCCGTCCCAGGGACAGCGGTGCGAAGCGGAATTCACTCGTGAGGGTGAACTGCCGTGCCGGGTGGGCGGGACGCTGGTCCTGCCCCGCCCGGTGGTCTACGGGGTGATGTAGACGGGGGTCCACGGATGGTCCGTGCCACCGGCTTCGTCGGCGCCGACGAAGGTGCCGTCCACAGTGGCGACCCAGGCGTGGAACGCGGCGGGCGGAGTGCGGGCGCCGAGTACGAGGTGGCAGCGGCGGCCGGTGAACGCGACGGCGAGGACGGTGCCGAGTGACCGTTCCTTGCAGTCGATCTGTCCGCGCCACCAGGCCGGTTGGGAGGCGACCACGGCCGCGTAGACCCGGGCCACCCGGTGCTGATCGGCGGCGGGGAGGCGGCGTGTGGCTCGGGCGAGCCGGACGCGGGCCCGCATCCGCCAGGTGTCCGGCAGCGCTCGGACGGCGAGCGCGATCGAGAGGGCGGTGGTGGCGGCGAGCCGCAGCGGCCACGACGGGACGGTGGGTGCGTGGATCATCTGCGTCATCGCGACCGCCTCCGCCAGCGGCTCGCCCGGGGGGTGGGTGGGAGGACGAGCAGTCCGAGGCCGCGCAGATGGCCGAGGTAGGCGTGGATCGCGTCCCGGGTAACGGGAAGGTCGCCGTCCGGCCCGGCGAACTCCATGGCGAGGAGGTTCATGTCGCCGCCTTCGGTGAGGGTGTGCCAGATGGCGGTGCCGTCCCGGTCGAGGACGGTCCACCGGCCGGACCGCAGGTCGAGCACCGCAGTCGCGTCTTCGTCGGTGCGGGCCCAGTGGACGTGCGCGGGCGGGGTCAGCACACCGTCTCCCTCCTCACCGGCCACGGGTGTGCGTGGTGGGCGGCGAGCCACTGACAGGTCATCGTCAGGCGCTGGAGATCGTAGAGGGCGTCCGCGCGGGTGCCGCCGACAGCGGCCAGGGCCTCCAGCACGGGCACCGGGTCGAGCAGGCCGTGGGTGACGAGCGGACTGGTGCGGATCAGGGCGGCGATCCGTGGCCGGTGGTGGAGCATTCCGGCCGTGAGCTGTCTGGTGAAGCTGCCCTTCGAGCGACGGCCGGTCAGCCACGCGGGCAGCCGGGGCAGCGCGGCGGCGAGCAGGGGTTTGAAGGTGCTGAGGCCGTGGCGTTCGGCGGGCGGGATCGCGAACGCGGCCCGGACGACCTGACTGTCGAGGAAGGGGTGGACGGGCCGGATTCCCCAGGCCGCTGCCAGCGGGGCGGTGTCCCGGGCGTCCGCCGCGATCAGCCGCAGGGAGGCGTTCTGTTCGGACAGGTCGGCGCGGACCGGGGCGATCGTGCGGGCGGCCTCCCGCAGCAGTCCGGCGACCTGGCGGCGGGCGTCAGGGGTGAGCCACTGGCTGGACCCGCCGAGGTGGCACCAGGTCCACACCCCGGACCGGCGGGTGTCGGCCGGGCCCTTCTCCAAGCGGTCGGCCGCCTCCTCCAACGCTCCGGCGTGCCCCGCGTCGGCGGCTTCGGTGATCGCCCGCCACATGGTGCGGGGAGAGCGGTTGCGGGCCCTGGCCCAGTTCGTCACCTCGCGCCGCGCGGTCCGCCGCTGCCCGTCCTGCACCATGCCGACCCATACGGCGCTGCACGAGTCGAGGACGACGTCGCCACCGTGCCCGGTGAAGTGCAACGGCAGTCTCGCGGCGGGCCGCAGGTAGAGGTGGTGCTGGCTCATGGTCAGGCTCGCGGCGGCGGGCTGCTCGGGCACCGGCTGGACGGCCGACCAGTCGAACGGCAGTTCCCCGACCTCGCCCCGGGCGACGTGAAGGGGTGTGCCGATGTGCCCGGCGACCCGGTGGGCGAAGGCGAGATCCTCCGCGCTGGTGTAGCGGTCGCTGTAGGTGACGGCACTGATCTCGCCGACCTCCGCCGCGAGGACGGCCACCGAGGAGGAGTCCAGGCCGCCGGAGACGTCGGCTCCCGCCCGGCCCCCCGCCGCGGACATCCGCCCGTGGACCGCGCGTTCCAGCGCTGCCGCGAAGTCGGTGGCGCCGTCGGCGAGCGTGAGGGCGCGGTGGACTCCGCTCACGTCGATCACCCGGGGTCCGCCCGGTCCGAGGAGGAGTCCGAACCCCCCGGGGACGGCACGGACGCGGTCGTAGACCGTACGGTCGGGCCAGTGCTCCGCTCCGGCCGCGATCCGCGCGGCCATCATCACGAGATCCGGTTGTGCGTCGTGGTGGGCGGCGAGCCGGCGGGCACTCGTGGACCAGATGGTGCCGGTGCCGTGCCTGCGGTAGAACACGGACCGAAGCCCGGACACGTCTCCGCAGACGAAGCCGTGGGTGGCGGTCTGCGCGACCACCCAGTACGAGCCGGGCAGGCTGGTGAGGTCGGCCCACCGGCTCCCGGCCGCAGCCCGCAGCAGTCCGCTCTCCTCGCCGGGGGTGAGGAGGAAGTCGCCCACCACCGCGACCCGGGTCTCTCCGTCGGCGAGCACTCGCGCCCTGCAGTTCTCCTCGATCCGTACGCCCGGGATTCCCTCGGCGGGCGGACCAGCGCTCCATAACGGCGCGGAAGCGCCGCCGGTGATCCATTCCCCACTCATCGGCTTCCCCTCTTTCCTCGGTGCTGTACGAGCCCTGGGGGGCCGACGCGATAGGCCCCCCAGGAATTCACCATGCGAAATGGGTCACTGGGGTCACACGGGTCACTCGAACCACATGGCCCCGGAATTGTCCCCGTCGTTGTTCGGCTTGCGGCCGAGGGTGGACGTCTCGACGGAGAAGCTCTCGGGGAGCGCGATGAACGGCACGGCGACCGTCGGCTGGGCGTCGGTCTGTTCCGTAAGGTTGATCGCGGTGATGGTGGGCGTGGAAAGCATTTCCTGCCTCCTTGATTCGAATCCGGATTCCGCTTCGAACACCTCGACGGTGCTCTCCGGAGGCGGGTCGCGCCCAGAGGAAGGCTGTATACGACGGCCTTATGGAACGCCGTTCAGACGAATTTCAGAGTCCCCTGACAAACCGTCACGGTGGCTCTAGGGTGACTCGCGACCTGTTCAGTCCGTCCCCTACGAGGGGGATTTGTGCACCCCGAGGAACTGATCGTCCCGCACGGGCTGTGGGACCACCCCACGATGCGCCGGGCACTCTCCGAGCGCGACATGGGAACAGTCCTGCGCCGCTTCCGCCAGCACACCGGCATCAGCCAGACCAAGATCGGCGCACTCGTCGGACTGTCACAGCCGGACATCAGCGCGATCGAGCGCGGGGTGCGCGAGGTGACAAGCGCCGACGTGCTCGAACGCATCGTCACCGGCTTGGACATCCCGGCTGACCTTCCTCCCCTGGCCTCCGCAACAGACCGCTTCACCCCCGCAGGCCCCACTAGTGTGGGCGCCGGAGCCGACCCGGCCGACCCGGAGGACGATGTGAGACGCCGAGACCTCATGACTGGAGCGGCGGGGATCAGCGCCGCGCTCCTCACCCCCCAATCCGCTCACGGCGTCCCCCGGCCCACCACCCCGACGGCCCATCTGGAGCGGACCCTGTTCGAGTCCGGGGCCACGGCGCGGCCTGTACCACTCAGCGAACTGGACATGGCACTCACCCGGGCGCGCGCGGCGTTCTCCGCCGCCAACTACAGCCAGCTTGGAGCCGTGCTCCCCCCGCTGCTCGCCACGGCCGAGGCCACCCGGGACCGGGCCTCCGCCGGGCGGGCCCGTGACCTGGCACATGCCAGCGTGGCCCGCTGCTACGTCCTCGCCACCGAACTCGCGGTCAAACACCACTCCCCGCTGGCACTGGCCACCTCGGACCGGGCACTGACGTCCGCCCGCGCGAGCGGTAGTCCCCGGGTCATCGCCGCTGCCGCCCGGATGGTCGCCATCACCCTGCGCCGCGCGGGCAAGGCGGCGGAAGCCGCCCGGTTCCTCACCCGCACGGCGCTCGCCCTCACCGAAACCCACCACGGCGACCCGTCGCCCGCCGTCCTCGACGCGAAGACCGTCCTGCTCCTCACCGCGGGATACAGCGCCGCCGTGGCGGGCGACCGCAGCACCGCACTGGACCTGCTGAACGAGGCGGACGAGACCGTGAGCCGGATCCCCCGTACGCACCGGAGGCTGGACGGACTCTTCGCCCAGGGCGCCAGCACGTCGGAGTGCGCCATGTACCGGATCAGCAGCTACAACGCCCTGCGCACACCGGACGACGGAATCACGTACACCCGCCGTCTCGATCCCTTCAGCCTCGCCAGCCCGGAAAGGACGGCGAGGTACCTGACCGACAGCGGCCGTATGTGGCACCAGATCGGCGACGGGCCCCGCACCTATGCCGCGCTGCGCGCGATCGAGCGTGCCGCGCCCGAGGAACTACGGCGCCCCGCTCTGCGGACCCTGACGACCGACCTTCTGCACAGCCCCCAACATCTACCCGGCATCCAGGACTTCGCCAGCCGCCACGGCGCGCTCGTCTGAACGGACGAGGAGCTGCGAGGGGGTTCCTAGGGAGTCATGAGGAGAGGTGGCGCAGGAGTCGTCGTGCGTGTTCGTTGAGGGGTTGGGCGAGGTGGGGGTGGTCGCCGAGCCGGGTCCGTGGGCCCACTGGGTCAGCTCGGAGGCGACGCGGAGCCAGCGCGCGCCGTCCGGACTGTGGGCGGGGGCGCTGATGGAGCGGTCGCGCCAGCCGAAAACCGGCTCGCCGGTGACGGTGAGGCCGAAGCGGGCGGCGGCGCGGTCGAGGTTCTGCCGCATCCAGACGCGGAAGCGCCGGTCGGCCTCGGTGACGTCGTCGGAGCCCGGGTCCGGGGTGGTGGTCACGGGACGATGTGGCGGAGGTAGGCGTTCGGGTTGCTCAGGTAGCGGCGCCAGTGGTCGACCAGTTCCAGGTCCTCCCAGGCGGTGCGGTGGAAGCCCCGGTCGCCGACTTCGATGATCTCGGCGCCGGGGGTGGAGGCCAGGACGGGCGAGTGGGTGGCGCAGACGACCTGGGCGCCGCTCTCGCCGAGCTGGTGCATCAGCCCGACGAGCTGGAGGCACCCGGTGAAGGACAGCGCGGCCTCGGGCTCGTCCATGACGTAGAAGCCGGGGGCGTCGAACATGGCGCGGAACATGGTGAGGAAGCCCTCGCCGTGGCTCATGGCGCTGGTGTCCTCGTCCCAGTACCCGGGGACGCCGCCGAGGTTCTCGGTCATGTCGAACGCGGTCTCGGCCCGGAGGAAGAAGCCCTTCTTGTGACGGCGGGGCCCGGCGAGCATCCGCGCCCCGGCCCGGGTCGTCTCCGCGCGCAGCACCTCGCCGAGCGGGGTCTTCGTCGCGTCGGGCCGTCCGTGGAGCCGGGCGAGGCGTCCGCCGTACGCGTCCAGCGTGAAGCTCTCGGCGACGGCCTCCACGAGCGTGGACTTCCCCGAGCCGTTGTCCCCGACCAGGAACGTCACCGGCCGGGCGAAGGACAGCCCCTCGTCGAGGAGCTGGGCGACCGCGGGCACGGTGAACGGCCACCGGCCGCGCTCGGTACGGTCCGGGGCGAGCCCGTGCGGTACGGAGACCCGGTCGACGAACACGCTGCTCCTAGGACTTGTCCGGCCGATCATGTTCGGAGCCAGATGGTGAGGGCTGCGGCGGTTGCGGTGCCGAGGTAGACATAGCCTCGTTTGTCGTAGCGGGTGGCCACTGCTCTGGCGTTCTTGAGCCGGTTGATAGCCCGTTCAACGGTGTTGCGCTTCTTGTACCGCTCTTCGTCGAAGCCGGGTGGCCGTCCGCCGCGTGACCTTTTGCGCAGGCGGGCGGCCTGGCTGTCGGTCTTCTCCGGAATCGCGTGACGGATACCCCGGCGCCTCAGATACTCACGGCACGGGCCGTTGCTGTAAGCCTTGTCCGCGGCCAGGCTGTCCGGCTTCTTCCGGGGCCGTCCCGGCCCGGGTCGGGGCACGCGAATCTTCTCCAGCACAGGCTTGAACTGGGTGCAGTCCGCCCGCTGTCCTGGCGTCACGATCAGGGACAGCGGGCGGCAGCGGCCGTCCGCGCTCAGGTGGAGCTTGGTGGTGAACCCGCCCCGCGAGCGGCCCAGGCCCTCACCGCCAGCACCACCTCCACCAGACGGGCGTGAAGGCTCTGCCACGCCGTTTCGCCCTGGTGTTCTGCCGCCGCGCCCCCTTTTGAAGCGGGCACCGGTGATGCTTCGGTACGGGCACCGGCGGCGTGCTGGTGAGCCCGAACGATGGTGGAGTCGACCGAGATGTCCCAGTCGATCTCCCCTGCCGCGTCGGCCTCGGCCTGGACCTGCTGGAGCAGGCGTTCCCAGGTTCCGTCCGCCGACCACAGGCGGTGGCGTTCGTAGACGGTCTTCCACGGGCCGAACCGTTCGGGCAGGTCACGCCACTGCACGCCGGTCCGCACCCGGTGCAGAATCCCGTCGATCACCTGCCGGTGGTCCCGCCACCTGCCACAACGCCTGTTGCTGACCGGCAGGAACGGCCGCAGCCGTTCCCACTCGGCATCACTCAGATCACCCCGCCCCATGTCCACATCAACGACTCGGACGCGAGGTAGTCACATGATCGGCCGGACAAGTCCTAGTCGTAGTTCGGCTGGCAGCCCCTGTTCGGGGTGCAGGGGCCCGCCCCGGTGGGCCAGCAGGAGGGGTTGCAGGCCGGTCCGCACGACGGCCCGCATCGCGGGTCGCACGGCTGAGAAGGGTTCCCGTCCGCCGTGGTCACCGCGCGGGCGGCGAAGTCGGCCGCCAGCTCCTCCCCCGCACCCGCTGGGCCCCGGGGCCGGCCAGGATATCGACCAGGGCGGCGTTCAACACGTTCCCGACGGGCACCCAGCGGGAGAACACGCACGGCCAGACCGAGCCGTCGGGGGACACGGCGATCACCCCGGAGACGCAGTGGCCGCAGAGCTGGGAGGTGTCGGGCGTGCGCTCACGCACGCCCCGGCCGACCTGGCGCAGCCGGTCCGTGCCGATCCGCCGGACCCCGAGTGAGACGGACCAGGAACCGATCCACACCGGGCGATACCCCCGCGACAACCGCGTCATGCCGGACGTATCGGACTGGCCGTCACTATGGCCGAACCTGCCCGCCCGGCCCGGGAGGTGTCTAGCCCCCGGCTGGGCGGACCGCCGTGACCAGCCAGGACGTGCTGAGCAGTCGGACCGTGCCGTCCGCCGTCTCATGGGCGCGCAGACGGTCCGTCAGGGCGCGCCGGGCGCGGTCCCGGGTGGGCTCGTCGGACGTCTCCATCAGATGGCGGCCGGGGCCGGTGCCCAGGAGGAACTCCGCCGCGTCCCCGGCGTCGCGCCCCCACGTCCCGTGCGCCCGGATTCCGTCGACGCCCACGTCGGTGAACCCCGCCGTGGTGAGGACCTCGCGGACGCGGTCCGGCGCGGCCAGGGAGAACATCCCGGGCGGTCCCGGCCGTCCGAAGCCGTCGACGGGCAGGAAGCCGCCCAGTGCTGACGTCACCGTCGTGACCCAGTCGTTGAGGGCGCCGTCCGCCGGACAGACGAACGCCAGCCGTCCGCCGGGCCGCAGCGCCCGGCGGACGTTGCCGAAGGCCGCGACCGGGTCGGCGAAGAACATCACCCCGTAGCGGCTGACCGCCGCGTCGAACGCGCCCTCCTCGAAGGGGTGCGTCTGGGTGTCGCCCCGGACGAAGGAGACGTTGGCGATGCCCTCCCACGCGGCGCGGGACCGCGCCGCCTCCAGCATCGGACCGGACAGGTCCAGCCCGAGCGCCTGCCCCCGGGGAGCCCGGAGCGCGGCCAGCCGGGTGGTCTGCCCGGCGCCGCAGCCGAGGTCGAGGACCCGGTGGTCGGCGGCGATCCCGGCGGCGTCGAGCAGCGGTTCGTCGAAGCCCTCGTTCACGGCGTTCCAACGGTCCTGGTGGCGGGCCCAGTAGGAGCCCTCCGGGCCGTTCCACGCTTGCGCCTGCTCGGTGTTGACGATGCCCGGCACGGGTGCCTCCTAGGGGGAGCGAAGAATGATGGGCGCTTGCCCAAACAGTATGGGCGCTCGCCCAAACCGGCAAGCCCGCTTATCATCGACCTGGGCCGCCCCCCTCGGGAGAGCGGCGGCCCGGACCGGAGGAGGGGCCTGATGTCACCGCGCGGAGTGGCGACGCCGGACGTGCGCGAGCGGCTGTTCGCGGCGGCCGAGCGCGTCGTGGAGCGGGACGGGCCCGGCGCGCTCACCAGTCGCGCCGTCACCACCGAGGCGGGCTGCGCCAAGGGGATGCTGCACACGCACTTCGCGGGGCTCGACGCGTTCGTGGCCGAGCTGTGCCTCGACTGGCTCGCCCGGGCGGCGGAGAAGGCACGGGAGCTGGCCCCGCTCGCCGGGCGGGGCACGGTGACGGGCAACCTCGACGCGGTGGTCCTTCCGCTGCTCGACTCCGGCGGTCTGGCCCTCTCGGGCCTGGCCATGAGCCGTGCCGCCAGCGCCCTGCTGGTGCGGGAGGCGCTGGCGGGCGGGGCCCCGGGCTTCGGCGCGATCGAGGAGGCCGTCGCCGCCTATCTGACGGCCGAGCGGCGACTGGGCCGGGTGCCGGAGGGCGTCGCCCCGGACCTCGCGGCCCTCGCCCTCGTCGGCACCGCGCACCATCTGCTGATGACGAGCGGGCCGGGCGCCTCCGCCCCCGCTCCCCGGCTCCTCATGGCGCGGCTGGTGGCCGCGTTGGTGAACGGTTCTGGGGCGGGGGGCGGCCCCGTGTCGGATGCTTCTGTGCCGGTGGACGGTCCCGTGTCGGTGGACGGCGGGGAGTCGTCGGCCCGCTGAGCCGGTGGGGCCGTCTGGTGCCGCGAGTCCGTGATCGCTCCGTCCCGCTCCGCCCGTCGCATAGCCGTCGTCCGGGGCGCCTCCGGGTCGGACGGGGTCGGACGGGGTCGGACGGGGTCGGACGGGGTCCGGGAGGCGCCTCACCGGGTGGGCTCCCCCTCTCCGTCTCGCGGGCGTCGCGCGGTCGGCCCGCTCGACGGTCCGGGCCGGTCCGGCAGGGGACGGCCTAGGCTCGTCGCCGTGAGCGGTGAGAACGGGAACGGTACGGGTGCCACGGGCGGTGCGGGTGGCGTCGGAGGTCCGGGCGGTACGGGCGACGCCGACGGTCCGGGCGGTACGGGCGACGCCGACGGTCCGGGCGGTACGGGTGTCGTGATGGGGTTGCGGGAGCGCAAGCGGCTGCGGATGTACCGGGAGGTGTCCGACACGGCGATCGGGCTGTTCCTGGAGCGGGGGTTCGACGCGGTCTCCGTCGCGGAGGTCGCGGCGGCGGCCGGGATCTCCAAGCCCACGCTCTTCCGGTACTTCCCGGCCAAGGAGGACCTGGTCCTGCACCGGTTCGCCGACCATCAGGACGAGGCGGCCCGGACGGTGACGCGGGCCCGTGCCGAGGGGCTCGCCCCGCTGACCGCGCTGCACCGCGACTTCCGTGCCGCACTCGACCGCCGCGACCCGGTGACCGGTCTCAACGACGAGCCCGGCGTGCTCGCCTTCCACGGACTGCTGTACGGGACGCCCGCCCTCGTCGCCCGGCTGTACGGGTACCTGGAGCGCGCCGAGGAGTCGCTCGCGCGGGCCCTCGCGCCGGACGCCCCCGAGGGCCCGGTCCCGGTGGCGGCCCGGTTGGCCGCCGCGCAGATCACCGCCGTGCGGAGGGTCCTTGCCCAGGAGAACTGGCGGCGGATCGCGGCGGGGGAGAGCGCGGAGTCGGTGCGGCCGGACGCCCTCGCCCACGCGGACGCCGCCTTCGCCCGGCTGGGCGACGGACTGCCCGGGTACGCCCGTCCGGAGGGCGTCTCGGGCTGACCTCCCGCCGATCTCCCGCCGACCTCCCGGACTTCTCGGAGGGTTCGGAACCGAGTAAAAAATGTAACCCAGTTAAGTTTTTCGGCTAGGGTCGTTCCATGCCGCGTTCCGACACCGCGCCCGACGCCCCCGCATCCGTACCCGCGCCCCCACCCGCTTCCGTCCCCGTCCCCGTTCCCCCGGCCCTCCGGGAGGAGCGGGCCCACCACGACCGCTGCCGGGCCGCGCTCGCCGCGATGGCGGCGGACGCCGACGAGCACGTGGTTACCGGGGCGGACGTCTCCGCCTCCGGGGCCGACGCCGAGGTGCTGGGGCGAGCGCTGCGCACCCGGGCCCGTCGGATGCGCGAACTCCCCGGAGGGCCGCTCTTCTTCGGACGTATCGACTTCGCCGCGCAGTCGCTCCCGCCCGGGACGGAGGGGGAAACGGGGGAGGGGGCACCGGGCGGCCCGGGCGGCCCGGGCGGGCCTGACGGGCCTGACGGGCCTGACGGCCCGGGCGGGCACGCCGGGCAGCGGTACCACATCGGGCGGGGGCGGATCAGCGAGGACCCCACCGCCCCGCCGCTGGTGGTGGACTGGCGGGCCCCCGTGGCGCGGGCGTTCTACCAGGCCACCCCGGACGACCCCCGGGGCGTCGCGGTCCGCCGCCGGTTCGGCTGGGCCCCCGGGGCCACCGGCGGGTCCGAGGAGCTGACCGCCTTGGAGGACGAGCACCTGGACCCCTCCGCCGCGCCGGGTCCCGTTCCGTCCGGCACCGTCCCGTTCGGCACCGTTCCGTCCGGTCCGGGGCCGTCTGGTCCGGGACGGTCCAGCCCCGTCCCGCCCGGCAGCGGGGACCCCCGAGGCGGGGAGCCCCACCACGGGGAGCCCAGAGGAGGGGACCCCCGGGGCGGGGAGCCCGGCGCCGGGGAGCCGGACGGGCTGCTCGCCGCCGAGCTGCGGCGCCCCCGCACCGGCCCGATGCGGGACATCGCCGCCACCATCCAGCCCGACCAGGACGACCTGGTCCGCGCCGGTCCCGACGAGTCGCTGTGCGTCCAGGGCGCCCCCGGCACCGGCAAGACGGCGGTCGGGCTGCACCGGGCCGCGTACCTGCTCTACACCCACCCCCGCCGGATCAGCCGCGCCGGACTGCTCGTCCTCGGCCCCAACCCGACCTTCCTGCGGTACGTCGCCCAGGTGCTGCCCGCCCTCGGCGAGGACGGCATCGCGCAGCTCACCGTCGCCGACCTGGTCGCCCGGCGTCCGGCGCGGGCCCGGGACGGCGCGGCGGCGGCCCTCGTCAAGCACGACGTCCGGATGGCGGAGGTGCTGCGCCGCGCCCTGTACGCCCGGGTGCGGCCCGGGGCGGCCGTCCCGGACGGGCTCGTCGTCCCGGACGGCGCCGCCCGGCTGCGGGTGCCCGCCGACCGGCTCCGGGACCTCGTCGCGGACGTCCTCGACGAGGAACCCCCGTACGGCACCGGCCGGGAGCGGGTCCGGGCCCGGACGGTGGCGCTGCTGCGGGAGGCCGCCGAGCGGCGCGGCGGGCCCCGGGGCGAGGGGTGGGCGCGGCGGCTGGAACGGTCCCGGCCGGTCACCGCGTTCCTGGACGCGGTGTGGCCCCAGGTGGTGCCCGAGGAGGTGCTCGCCGGGCTGCTGGGGTCACCGCCGGAGCTGGAACGGGCGGCGGACGGGCTGCTCGACCCCGCCGAACGGGCGGCCCTGCGCTGGGAGTCGCCCCCGCGCTCGTACCGTTCGGCGCGCTGGACGGACGCGGACCTGGTGCTGCTGGACGAACTCTCCGGACTGGTCGCCCCGCCCGCCGGGTACGGGCACGTCGTGCTGGACGAGGCGCAGGACCTGTCCCCGATGGAGTGCCGGGCCGTCGCCCGCCGGGTGCCGCGCGGCGCGTTGACGGTCCTCGGCGACCTGGCGCAGGGGACCACCCCGTGGGCGGCCCGCTCCTGGTCCGAGACCCTCGCCCACCTGGGCCGACCCGACGCCCGGCGGACCGCCCTGACCAGCGGGTTCCGGATGCCGCAAGCGGTGGCCGCGTTCGTCGGCCGGCTGCTGTCCGAGCTGGACGTGGACGTGCCGCCGCTGCGGTCGGCGCGCCGGGACGGCACCTTGATGGTCCGTCAGGTGCCGGACACCGCCGTCGCGGTCGTCGCGGCGGTGCGGGCCGCGCGGGCCGCCGGGACCGGGTCCCTCGCGGTGATCGCGGCGGACGCGGAGGTGCCCCGGCTGCGGGTCGCGCTCACGGCGGCGGGACTGCCCCCGGAGCCGGACCCGACGGGCCCCGGGCCGGTCCTGCTGCCCGCCACGGTGGTGAAGGGGCTGGAGTTCGACCACGTCGTCGCCGTCGAACCGGCCGCCGTCCGGGAGGCCGAGGCCCGGGGCGCCCACCGGCTGTACGTGGTGCTGACCCGGGCGGTCGGCCGGCTGGAGGTCCTGCACGAGCGCCCGCTGCCGTTCGGGTGACACCGGCCGGGCGGCGCTCGCCCGGCCTTCTTCGCCCCCGGCCCCCGTCCGCGCGCGGGCGCGGATCGTCGGGACGGCGACCCGCACTGGTGCGTCCACGGGCCCCGTCCGCGCGCGGACGCGTCCGGACCACGTCGGCGGTGCCGGGTGCCGGGGTGACGGGCCAGGGCCCCCGTCCGCGTACGTCCGCGTACGTCCGTGCGCGTCCGTGTGCGTGCGGCCGGGGGCCCGTCCCGTCGTGGATCAGAAGTTGATCATGTGTCCCGCGAGGCCGTGCACGGCCTCCTTGACCGCCTCGCCCAGCGTCGGGTGGGCGTGCACGTTGCGGGCGACCTCGTGCACCGTGAGGTCCCACTGCTGGGCCAGCGTCAGCTCGGGCAGCAGCTCGGTGACGTCCGGCCCGATCAGATGGCCGCCGAGCAGTTCCCCGTACCGGGCGTCGCTGATCAGCTTCACGAACCCGACGGTGTCCCCGAGCCCGTGCGACTTCCCGTTCGCCGTGAACGGGAACTTCGCCACCTTCACGTCGTACCCCAGCTCGCGGGCCTGCGCCTCGGTGTAGCCGAAGCTCGCGATCTGCGGCTGGCAGTAGGTGGCGCGCGGGATCATCGCGTAGTCGAGTTCCATCGTCTCCGCGTCCGCGATGGTCTCCGCCGCGATGACGCCCATCGACTCGGCCGCGTGCGCCAGCATCAGCTTCGCGGTGACGTCCCCGATCGCGAAGATGTGCGGCACCGAGGTGCGGCAGCGGGCGTCCACGTCGATCGCGCCGCGCTCGGTGATCCGCACCCCGGCGGCCTCCAGCCCGTACCCGGTGACGTTCGGCGCGAAGCCGATCGCCTGGAGGACCTTGTCGGCGGTGAGGACCCGCTGCGAGCCGTCCTTGCCGGTGACCGTCACCCGCACCTCGGGGCCCGACTCGTCGATGGAGTCGACCCGGGTGGAGGTGAGCACGTCGATGCCCAGCTTGCGGTACTGGCGGGCCAGTTCGGCGGAGACGTCGGCGTCCTCCAGCGGGGCGATCCGGTCGAGGAACTCGACGATCGTCACCTTCACCCCGTAGTTGTGCAGCACGTACGCGAACTCCACGCCGATGGCGCCCGCGCCCGCGATCACGATGGACCCGGGCACGTCCTCCGCGAGGATCTGCTCCTCGTAGGTGACGACCCGTTCGGTGCGACGGGTGCCGGGCAGCAGCTTCGGGGTGGCGCCGGTGGCGATGACGCAGTGGTCGAAGGCGACGGTCCGCACGGTGCCGTCGGCGGCGGTGACCTCAAGGGTGTGCGGGTCGGTGAAGGTGCCGCGCCCGTCGATCTCGGTGATGCCGTTCTTCTTCATCAGGTAGTGGACGCCCTTGACCCGGCCGTCCGCGACCCGGCGGCTGCGGCGGAACGCCTCCCCGTAGTCGAACGACACCGTGCCGTCCACCCTGATGCCGAAGGTCTTGGCCTCGTGGGTGAAGAGGTGGGCGAGTTCGGCGTTCCGCAGCAGGGCCTTGGTGGGGATGCAGCCCACGTTCAGACAGACGCCGCCCCAGTACCTCTCCTCGACGACCGCCACCTTCTTGCCGAGCTGGGCGGCCCGGATGGCGGCGACGTACCCGCCGGGTCCCGCGCCCAGGACGACGACGTCGAAGCGGTCTACTTCCGTGGTCATGGAGTGCTCCCTGCCCTGTGGTGGTGTACCCCTCGATGGTCGCACCAAGGCCGTCCGGAGCCGAGCCGGACCACCCCCGCCGGGGGGCGGACCGGACCCTCCTGCGGACGGTTCCGGTGCCCGCCGTCCGGGTGACCAGGGCGTCTCCTGGCGGAGGTGGCGCGCGGCGGCCGACGGCCGGTCAGCCGGTGACGTCCAGGGCGGTCCCGTACAGCCGTTCGACCCGCAGCCGGAGCACCACCCGGCGCTCCTCGACGGCCGTCTCCAGGAAGTCCCGTTCGGCGGCGGGGTCGTCGAACCCCGGTGTCAGCGCGAGGAGTTCCCGTCCGACCGCGTCGCCCGGTTCGACGGTCGGCGCGGACACCTCGACGGTCCCCTCCGCCACCGCGAACGACCAGACGTCCGGCCCCTGGACGTGCAGCGCGGCGTGCGGGTCGCGGCGCAGCAGCCGGGGCTTGAGCCGGTCGGCGGTGGTGGAGACCCGCAGGACGCGCTCCTCGGGCGACCAGCGGTACAACACGGTCGAGAGGTGGGGGTGCCCGGTTGACCGGACGGCGGCGAGCGTCCCGAACTGGGCCCCGGCGAGCAGGTCGGAGAGCGCGGCGTCGGTGAGCACCCGGGGCGGGGGGCCGGACCGGCGCCGGGGGGCCGCCCCCTTCTCGGGGGCGGCGATCCCTTCGGCGCCTTCCCCGGTGGGGGCGGCTTCGGCGGGGGTGCTGGCGGGGGCGGGGTGCGTGGTCATGGGGTGCCTCCTGGGCGTGGACGTGCGGGTGGGTCGTGGACTTGGGCGGGGCGGGGCGGGACGGGGCGGGGTACGGGCAGGGTGGTGCGGGTGCGGGTGCGGGTGCGGGTGCGGGTGCGGGTGCGGGTGCGGGTGCCGGGACGGGTTGGGGACGGGGGTGCGGTGGGGTTGTGGTGGGGACGGAGGCGCGGTGGGGGTGCCGGGTGCGTATGGGACGGGCGCGGTGGGGTCAGCGGCTGTGCTGGGGTCAGAGGGTGTGGACGTGTTCCGGGGCGGCGGGACGGTCGTCGGGCGAGGTGCCCGGTCCCGTCCCCGCTCCGGCGGGGGTCCGCAGGACCGCCCAGGCGACGGCGAGCGCGGTCACCAGCAGCCCCGCGCCGACGGTGAACGCCAGCCGGTAGCCCTCGGTCAGCGCCTCGGCCGGGGTGGTGCCCGTCGCCGTCAGGGCCTCCGCACGGCCCGCCGCCAGGGTGGCGAGGACGGCGACCCCGAGCGCTCCGCCGATCTGCTGGGTGGTGTTGAAGAGTCCGGAGGTGATCCCGGCGTCGTCCGGGCGGGCCCCGGACATCCCGAGCGAGGTGAGCGCGGGCAGCGCCAGCCCGAACCCGGCGGTGAGCGGCATCAGCGGCAGGATGTCGGTGAGGTAGTCGGCGTGGACGGGCAGCCGGGCGAGCATGACCAGCAGGACGACCAGCAGGGACAGCCCCGCGAGCAGCACCCGGCGCTCACCGAAGCGGGCGTTCAGCCGGGCCGAGACGCCGAGGGTCACCGCGCCGGTCACCAACGCGGCCGGGAGCAGCGCGAGTCCGGTGTCCAGGGCGCCGTACCCCTGGACCTTCTGGAGGTACAGGGCGACGAGCACCTGGAACGCGAACAGCGCGGCCACCATGAGCAGTTGGACGAGGTTGGCCCCGACGACGGTGCGGGAGCGCAGCACGCGCGGCGGCAGCAGCGGGTTGCGGGCCCGGGCCTGGCGCACGGCGAACGCGGCGAGCAGCAGCAGTCCGAGTCCCGTCAGCGCGAGCGGGGCGGGCGCGGTCCAGCCCGCCGACTCGGCCCGGACGACCCCGTAGATGCCGGTCATCACGCCGGCGGTGACCAGGAGCCCGCCGGGCACGTCCGCCCCTGCGGAGAGTCCGGCGCCCCGGTCGCGGGGCAGCGCGGCGGCGGCGAGGGCGAGGACGGCGGCCCCGATCGGCAGGTTGACGAAGAAGATCCAGTGCCAGGACAGCCCGTCGGTGAGGACCCCGCCGAGCACCTGGCCGAGGGAGGCGCCCGCCGCTCCGGTGAAGCTGAACACCGCGATGGCGCGGGCCCGTTCGGCGGGGGCGGGGTAGAGCGTGACGAGGATGCCGAGGCCGACGGCGGCGGCCATGGCGCTGCCGACGCCCTGGAGGAAGCGCGCGGCGACCAGGGTGGCGGGCCCGGTGGCGAACCCGGCGAGCACGGAGGCGGCGGTGAAGACCCCGGTACCGGCGAGGAACATCCGGCGGTGGCCGATGAGGTCGCCGAGGCGTCCGGCGAGCAGCAGCAGTCCGCCGAAGGCGATCAGATAGGCGTTCACGATCCAGCTGAGGCCCGCCGGGGTGAACCCGAGGTCGCGCTGCATCGCGGGCATCGCGACGGTGACGATGCTGCCGTCGAGGACGGTCATCAGCAGGCTCGCGGCGACGGCGGTGAGCGCCCAGCGGCGCGGAAGCCCGGGGCGGCGCGCGCCCCCGGGTTCCGGTGGCGGGGCGGTCGCCCGTCCGTCGCGGGGGCGGTCCGGGCGGCCGTCCGGACGGTCCGGGTGTCCTGGGGCGGTGTTGGCGCTGGTGCTGGCGTTGGTGGCGCCAGTGGTGGCGTTGCTGCCGGTGACGGGCTTGGTGGTGGCGGAGGGGCTGGTTGCGCTGGCCGGGGGAGCGGGGTGGGGGGCGAGCCGGGGTGCTGCGGACATGCCGGGTCTCCTGTCGGACGGTGGCTCCCCGGGGCGGGGTGCCGGATGCGACGACAAGATTGACCGTAGCAGATGGTTTTGTTGCAGACTATTTGTTTCGGTCTCTCTTTCTGTCCATGGCGGCATCCCGCCGTGCCGCCGGGCCCGCCGCTGCCTCCGCCTCCGCCTCCTTCCGCTCCTCTCCGCCCTCCGCGTCGGTACCGGCCTTCAGGGGGCGGTTCGCCGTTCCCCGAGGGCGGCGGTTCACCGTTCCCTTCGGAACAGCGCGGCCCAGAGGAAGGGTTCGCCGAAGTGCGGGGAGTCCGGCGGTTCGTCGCGCACCCGGCGGGACGCGACCTCCGTCAGCCCGGAGAAGATCCACCGCAGCGACTCGGGCGTGTAGGCGAGCCCGCCCTGGGGTCCGGCGTCCCGGTACAGCTCGCGGTCGGAGAGTTCGGAGCCCATCGCCCCGGCCGCGAAGCAGACGAGGGCGAAGTGGCCGCCGGGGGCCAGCGTCCGTTCCAGCAGGTCGAGGTAGCCGATCCGGCGGTGCGGCGGCAGATGGTGGAAGCAGCCGGAGTCGACGATCAGGTCGTAGGGGCCGCTCGGTGCCGTGGGCGCAGTGGGTGCCGTCGGGGTCGGGGCGAAGGCGTCGCCGGTGTGGAACCGGATGTCGGCTCCGGCCGCGCGGGCGCGTTCCGCCGCCCAGGCGACGGCGGTGGGGGAGAGGTCCACGGCGTCCACCGCGAAACCCCGCGCGGCGAGGTGCAGGGCGTTGCGGCCGGGTCCGCAGCCCAGATCGAGCGCCCGGGGCCGGACGAGGGGCCCGTCCGCGCCCTCTTGGCGGGTCGTGGGCTCCGCCCGGGCCCGGTCCTCCCGGTGGACCGTGCGTTCCGGGCGGGTCGTGCGCTCGGGGCGGTGCGGGCTCGGTGGCCGGGTGGGGACCGGGCCGCCCGGGGCGAGCCACTCGGCCAGGCTCTCGTCCGGCTTCTCCGTGAAGAACGGCACGGGCCGGTCGCGGTCCGCGTAGAAGCCGTCCCACCAGTCGCCCGCCCGGGTCGTCCACCGGTCGGCGGACGGGGCGAACAGTCCGTCGAGAAGCCGGTTCACATCGTCGGCGCTGCGAATGTCGCGGTCCATGAGGACCCCCCTCCGTCTTCGGTAACGGTAGGGAGTGGGGCGGCGAAAGGCCAGGTCAGGCGGGGTGCGGCAAGGGTTCGGGGAAGGCGTTGGCGGTCGGCTGGGCGACGGCCGTGACGGGAGCGGGTCCCCGGGTCCGGTCGTACCCCGGACGGCCGTCGGAGGTGGCGTCGCGGCCCGTCCCGGGGTGCTGTGGGGCGGGGCGGGCGGGGCTTCTTCCGGAGGTGGGCTACTTCGCCGAGCGCCGGGCCCGGCGTACCGGCTGGGGGCTCTCGACGGGGGTCGACAGCGGCCCCTCGGTCAGCTGGCGCAACGCGTTCAGCAGGGTCTCGCGGTCCCCGTCCGGGAGGGTGCCGAGGGCCTCGCGGTGCACCCGGTCCGCGATCTCCTGGCTGCGCCGGGCGAGCTCCGCGCCCGCCTCGGTGACCGCGATGATCCGGGCGCGCCGGTCCGTCCGCGACGGTCGGCGCTCGGCGAGGCCCGCGTCCTCCAGGGCGTCGACCGTGACGACCATCGTGGTCTTGTCCATGCCGCCGATCTCGGCGAGCTGGATCTGGGTGCGCTCCGCCTCCAGGGCGTGGACGAGGACGCAGTGCATCCGCGCGGTGAGCCCGATCTCCGCGAGCGCGGCGGCCATCCGGGTGCGCAGTACGTGGCTGGTGTGGTCGAGGAGGAACGAGAGGTCCGGTTCCGTGCGGACGGGCGCGGTGAGGGTCATGGCGTCCAGGGTACCCAGATTTCGTCCCGTGCGGGATTATCCGCGAGTGGATGATCTGGGGTCCTTCGTGGGCGCATCCCGTACGGAGCGCGCCCGTCCCGGCGGGACGGGACGGACCCCGTGCAGGGCGGGTCCGCGCACGGGACGGGACCCCCTGCAGGACGGGAGGGTTGCGGTGGGTACGGGCTGCGCGCCGTACCCGCCGCGCCCTCCCTGGCGGCGGCCCGGGTCCGTCAGGTGGCCGAGTCCTTGAGCAACTGGATCGCCAGGGCCTTGATCTCCGCGCTGGCCTTCTCCGGGCTGCCGGAGTCGAACGGCGGCGCGGGGTCGTACTCGATCGCCAGCTGCGTCGCCCGCGCCAGGTCCTCGCCGAACATCCGTGCGGTCAGTTGCAGGGACATGTCGATCCCGGCGGACACCCCCGCCCCCGTCATGATCTTCCCGGCCTCCACGAACCGCTGGGGCGTGTACACCGCGCCGTACGTCTTCAGGTGCTCGCGTGAGGCCCAGTAGGTGGTGGCGGGCAGGCCCTTCAGCAGTCCCGCCGCCCCGAGGATCAGCGAACCGGTGCACACCGACGCCGTCCAGCGGGTGTGCTGGTGCACCCGCCTGATCCAGGCGAGGGTCCGGGTGTCGGCGATCGTCGCGAGGGTGCCCCGCTGCCCGCCGCCGGGGATCACCAGCACATCGGCGCGCGGCACCTCGCGCAGCGACCGTTCGGCGGTGAGGGAGAGTTCGCCGGTGTCGGTCCGCACCGGTCCGCGCCGGGTCGCCACGGTCGTCACCCGGACGCCCGGCAGTCGGCACAGCGTCTCGTACGGTCCGACCGCGTCCAGGGCGGTGAACCCGTCGAACAGCAGGAGGGCGAGGTCCAGTCGCGGGACGCCCGGTCCGGCGGCGGGGCCCGCCTTGGCGGCGTCGGCGGCCCCCGTGACGCCCGCGCTCTCCGTGACGCCCGCGCTCTCCGTGACGCCCGCGGCCTCCGTGGCGTTGGCGGTCCCCGTGGCGCCGACGGCCGCTCCCGCGCCGCCCAGGGTCACCGCGGCGGCGCCCTTCAGCACCCGGCGGCGGTCGTGCGCACGTGCGTTGGTCATCCCGGTCTCCTCCGTTCGTGGGGAACGGCCCGGTGTGTGGCGGCCCGTGTCCGGGCGGCCGTCCCGGTCCCTCGTCCCCCGTCCCCGTACCCCCGCCTTCGCGGCGGGTCGTACCAGTAGTCGGCGGCGACCGGTCGGAGGTTCCCCCGGATTTCCCTTCGCCTTCTCCAACTCCCTTGTGTGGAAGGGGTGATGACGGACATCGGGCGTGTCAGTCGGGGGACGTACGGTCGGTGGCATGGAGATCCACGACGCGGTACGGGCGGACGGCGGCCGGGGCGCGCCCGAGGAGGGCACGGCGGGTGCCGTGGGGGAGCCCGCACCGGCCGATCGCGCCGAACACGAGCATCTGCGAAGGCTGTTGGGTCCGGTCATGGCGTCCCACGTCCTCTCGGGGGACTGCGACCGGGTGGCCGGGGCGCTGGTGGACACGTCCGTCGGCGGCCCCGAGGGGTATCCGGAATTCCTCCGGCGGTCGGAGGGGTACGCCCGGCTACCCGAACGCCGACGGCGACTGATCCTCGACGCGCTCGCCCGGCGGTGGCCGGAGGCGGCGGACACGCCCTGGTCGGCGCCCGCCGAGGACCGGCGGGCCGGGCTGCTGCGCTCCGTCGTCCTGGTCGGCCGGGGCCTCCCGGACCTTCCGCTGGCGGCCGAACGCGCCGCCTACGTGGCGGAGGCGGGGGAGTACGACGTCCTGAACCCCGTCGTCCCGTTCGAGGCCCTGCCCGCGCAGGAACTGGCCGAGGGACGGCGGCTCGGCGCGGCCACGATCGCCGCCCTCCGCCGCACCGTGGCGTTCGCCGAGGCCACGGACTACCTCGACGGTTTCGTCTCCGACTTCGTCGCCACCCTCACCGACCCGGTGCTCGACGTGGGGGAGGCGTGGGCCGAACGCGCCATGGCCGAGGACCGGTTCGACGCCCGCCCGCTGCTGGCGCACGCGCTGACCGTCACCGGGACGAAGCCGACGGCCCGCTGGGAGCGGGACGCCCGCGCGGTCCTCGACGCCTCGGGCGACCCGGCGGCGGTGCGGGACGCCGTCCTCGACTGGCTCGCGCTCGTGGACCGGCCCCGCACCCTGCCCCTCAAGCCCGATTCCGGCCCGGAGAACGCCAACGAGCTGTACGACGCGCACAACGTCACCGCTCTGCGCGGACTGCTCTGGACGCTTCCGCTGCTGCCGTCGCGCCCGGACGCCCCGGGCGTGCTCGGCGCGCTGGTCGGGAGCGCGCTGCGGAAGGTGCCCGGTACGGGGGCCCGGAGTCCCCGGGTGGCGGGCGCGGCCGTCCGCGTCCTCGCCCGTACGGACGGTGGGGCCGCGCACGCCGAACTCGTCCGGCTGGCGGCGCGGCTCGTCCACCGGCCGACGCTCAAGGCCGTCACGAAGGCCCTCGCGGAACGCGGGCCCGCCGCCCCGTCCTGACCCGTCCCGACCCCGGCGGAGTCCACACCCCACTCCGGGCCCGCTCCCGGCCCCGCCCACACGGACGGCACCGTCTCCGCCCTCCCCCGAGGAGACGGAGACGGTGCCGGAAGCGGCGGCCCGGAAGCCCGTCACCCGGGAGGCCGGACGACGGAAGCCGCGCCGGGACGGTCAGCGGAAGCCGGAAGCCGGAAGCCGGAGCCGGACGAGGTGAGCCAGCGACCGGAAGCCTGACGACGTGGGCCGGACGACGTGGGCCCGTGACCGTGAGCCGGGCTAACCGCGTGCCTGGACGAACCGCACGACGTTCCCGGACGGGTCGCGGAACGCGCAGTCGCGCACCCCGTACGGCTGGTCCGTCGGCTCCTGGAGCACCTCGCCGTCCGCCGCGCGGATCTTCTCGAAGGTGGTGTCGCAGTCGGCGGTCCGGAAGATGACGCCGCGCAGCAGCCCCTTGGCGAGCAGTTCGGCCACCGCCCGCCGGTCGGCGTCGGTGGCGCCGGGGTCCGCCAGCGGCGGCTCCAGCACGATCTCCACATCGGGCTGCGCGGGCGAACCGACGGTCACCCAGCGCATCCCCTCGAAGCCGACGTCGTTGCGTACTTCCAGTCCGAGCGCGTCGCGGTAGAAGGCGAGCGCCTTCTCGTGGTCGTCGACGGCGATGAAACACTGTCCCAGCGTGATGTCCATGTCCTTCACGCTACGGACCGGGAGCCGATGCCGCTTCTCCGTTCCTGACCGGTCGGGTGCGGATCTTGGCGATGCAGGCCGGAACGGCGGCGCCGGGGCCGTGGTCGAGCGCCCGGTACGCGCTCGGACTCATGCCCACCAGTTCGGTGAACCGCGAGCTGAACGAGCCCAGCGAGGTACAGCCGACCGCCATGCACACCTCGGTCACGCTCAGGTCCCCGCGCCGCAGCAGCGCCTTGGCCCGCTCGATCCGACGGGTCATGAGGTAGCTGTACGGGGTCTCCCCGAAGGCGGCGCGGAAGCTGCGCGAGAAGTGCCCCGCCGACATGTGCGCGCTCCGCGCCAGCGCGGGCACGTCCAGCGGCTGGGCGTAGTCCCGGTCCATCCGGTCGCGGGCCCTGCGCAGCAGGACGAGGTCGGAGAGGAGCATCCCCTCACGGTACCGCCCGGGCGGAACTCAGCGGCCGGTGACGGTGACGGTCACGGCGGGGTCGTCGTCCGAGAGGACCGCTTCGAGGCGGGCCCGGCACTCGGTGACGAAGGCGGGGAAGGTGTGCCAGTAGTAGGGGATGCCGACGGCGGCCACCGCGACGGCCCAGGCGCGGGCCCGGGCCCAGGTCGCGTCGTCGAGGTCCAGCGCGTTCCGGTAGGCCCGCCGGGCCGGGGCGGGCAGGTCCCAGACGGCGGCGTGCTCGGCGTCGGGGAAGCCGACCGAGAGCCCTCCGAAGTCGATGACCGCGTGCAGCGCGCCGTCCCGCACCAGGAGGTTGCCGGGCTTGAGGTCGCCGTGGAGCCAGCCCGGGGGCCCGGCGGGGGCGGGCAGCGCGAGGCCGGACCGCCAGACCCGTTCCAGGGCGTCGACGTCCAGCTCGGCGCCGAGGAGCGCCCGGCAGCCGTCGAGCGCCTCGCGGACCCATCCGTCGCACGGGCCCAGCTCGCCCCCTCGGTACCAGGCGAGGTCGCCGGTACGGGTCGCCCCCATCAGACCGGCGCGGTGCAGCTCCCGTACGGTCGCGGCGAGGTCGGTCCCGAAGGCGTGCCAGTCCCGGACGGTGTCCGGGCCGGCCACCTCCCCGTCGATCCACCGGTACACCGACCACACCAGGGGGAACGCCTCGGTGGGCGCCCCGGCGTGCACGGGCTCGGGCACCGGACGGGACAGCAGGGGCGCCAGCCGGGGCAGCCACTCCCGTTCCTTCCGCACCGCCCCCTCGTTCCCGGCGGTCCGGGGGAGCCGCACCAGCAGCTCGTCGCCCAGCCGGTACACGGTGTTGTCGGTGCCCGCCCCGGCACGCGCCAACGGCAGCCCGGCCCACTCGGGCCGCTGCGCGGCGAGCAGCTCCCGGACGACGGACTCGTCCACGGGGACCTCGTTCTCATGAAGCGTCACGGGGCGAGTCTCACGGGTGACGGGCGCCCGGGGCCAGCGCTTTTCCCGGCCGTGGACCGCTGGCCCGGCGGACCGCTGGACCGCTGGACCGCTGGACCGACAACCTGGCGACCCGGCGGACTACCGGCGAACCGACGGACTACCGAACGAACCGACGGACTACCGAACGAACCGACGGACTACCGGCGGACCGGGACGGGAACGGCGCGCCGCCGATCTGCTTGGATCCCCGCATGACGGATTGGTCGCGACTCCACCACGCCTACGGCCCGGCGGACGGCATACCCGCGCTGCTGGACCGGATCGCCACCGAACCGGAGCCGGAGCTCTGGAACGATCTGTGGTCGGCGCTGTGCCATCAGGGCAGCGTCTACCCGGCCAGCTTCGCGGCGCTGCCCTGGCTGGCCGGCGTGGCGGAAGCCGACGACCGTGAGCAGTCGGTGAACGCCCTGGGCCTGGCGGGCTCGATCATGGCGGCCGCCGGTCCGCCGCACGGGACCGACCACCCCCGCGCGCGGTACGCCGTGGAGGTCCAGCGCCTCCTGACGGCGGCGGACCGGCGGCTCCGCACGGCCTCCGACCACGACGGCGCCGACTACGTCCACCTGCTGGAAGCGGTGCTGGGCTTCGAGGGCGTGGTGGGCTGGAGCGAGGAACTGGCCTGGGGCCTGGACAACGAGGAGTACCAGATCGACTGCCCCGGCTGCCGGACCGACCTGTTCGTCGTGCTCGGCGAGCGGGGGTTCTTCTCCTCCAGCGAGGACCACGCCCTCGCGGACGGGGACGTGGAGACGAGGCCGCTGCTCCCGGCCGACCCGGCGGACCTGGACGGCATCGGCCGACGTCTCCACGACCTGGCGCTCTCCGACGGCCAGCACCGGGTCGCCCACGCGCTGACCCACGTCTTCGGTCACGCGACGTGCCCGGACTGCGGAACCCGCTTCTCCGTCGCCGACCGGATCGTCCCCGCCCCGCCAGCCGCACCGTGAGGAGCCGCCGGGACGGCGATCGCGCGGTCACCCGACACCGGGTGGGTCAGGCTCCGGCCCTGGCTCCGGCTCCGGCCTCGGCACCAGAGCCAGGGCCGGAGCCGGAGCCGGAGCCGGAGCCGGGCGGCGGTCCCGGGCGGGTCAGGCCCCGGCCACCGGTGCCTGGAGTTCGGTCACCCACTCGTCCCGGTCCGGCGGGCACTCCAGGCTGATCTCCCGGGGGTATCCGGTCGCCCGGTGGCCGTTGCCGTCGATCCAGCGGGCCAGGGCCTGGGCCGTGGGCAGCACCGTGTCCATCGCGCCACGGTGCACGATCGTCGCCGCCCGCTCCACGGGCGGCAGATCGAGCACCCGGAAGGCGTCGTCCCGGAGGGGGAGGTGGGCCGCGACCTCGATCCCGGCGTGCACCCTGATCCGGCCGTCGCCCTCCGGCGCGTCCTCGTAGCGGGCGATCCCGGGGCCCGTGGGCGTGACGCCCGCCGCCTCCAGACGCCGGAACAACTCCTCGTAGAGGGGCCCGACGACCGGGCCCACGTCCTCGGGTTCGAAGCTCGCGGCGATCGCGGTCAGCTCCGCCACCCGGACCGCCGGAAGGCTCTTGACGACGACATCGTTCGTGGGCATGCGCCCCTCGCTCTCGATCGACCGGAGCCTCGCCTCGACCTGGACCAGGCGCGCGGCCGTCGCCGCCATGCCGGCCTCCAGCTCGGCCCGCCGCAGCCGCAGCATGGCGCGCAGTTCCTCCGTGCTGACCTCCTCGTCCAGGATCCGCCGGACCTGCTGGAGGGTGAGTCCGAGGTCCTTGAGCGCGATGACCCGGTTGAGACGGGTGAGCTGGACGGCGGTGTAGGAGCGGTAGCCGGTGGCGGGGTCGACATGGGCCGGGCGCAGCAGCCCGATCGCGTCGTAGTGACGCAGCATCCGGACCGAGACGCGGCCGTGCCGGGCGAAGTCTCCGATGGTGAACATGATGGCTCCGAGTCCAACGCCTGACACGGTGTGAGGGTCAACCCGCGCCCCTTCCGGCACCCGGTGACCACACCGACGGTAGCCCGGACCCCGGCCGCGCGACGCCCCGGCCGGAGCCTGAGCGCCACTCCGGCACCCTCGACACTCCAGGACGTGTCGGGCGCCCCGGGCGCGGGGTCTCACCCGTACCGTGCGACGAGCGCGGCGCCGATCGAGGCCAGCCGGTCCCGGACCCCCGGAGGGCCGGTCACCTCGACCCACTCCACCAGCCCGGCGAGTTCGCCCGCGAGCATGTACTCGTCATGGCCACGGATCAGGACCTCGACGCGGCCGTCGGCGGCGGAACCCCCCACCACGAGCCGCGCGCCGAGCGCCATCCGGAGCAGGTCGATCCCGTGGGGCACGCACACCGCCCGGATCTCCAGGGGCGTCCGCTTGCGGTCGACCTCGTCGGCGATCTCGCGCCAGCTCCCGGCGAGGTCGAAGCCCTCGGGCCGGTGCACCGGGTCACCGGTCGGGGCGACGGACGACACGCGGTCGATCCGGAAGCTGCGCCGACCGGCCCCGGTGTGGGCGACGAGGTACCACGACGGACCCTTGGCGACGACGCCCAGCGGGTGGACGGTCCGCTCGGTCCCGGCGCCTTCGCGGTCGACGTAGCCGAGCCGCACCTGGACGCCTCGGATCACCGCGTCCTGGAGTTCGTCGAGGAAGCGGGGCGGCGGGTACTCGATCCGGTCGGCCCCCCACCCCCGTGGGTCCGTGACCAGCGACGACGCCGCCGCCTCGGCCTGCCCCCGGAAGGGTTCCGGCAGGGCGTGGACGAGCTTGCGCAGCGCCGTCTTCACGGTCGGCGTCGCGGCCGAGGCCGGTCCGGCGACCAGGAACAGGGCGCGGGCCTCGCTCGCGGTCAGCCCGGACAGATCGGTGCGGGCGCCGCCCACGAGGCGCCAGCCGCCGCCCCGCCCCCGCACCGAGTACAGGGGCACCCCGGCCATGGCCAGGGCGTCGAGGTCGCGTCGCGCGGTGCGTTCGGAGACCTCCAGCTCCCGGGCGACCTCCGCCGCCGTCACCCGCTCGCGCCGTTGCAGCAGCAGGAGGACGGCCACCAGCCGGTCGGTTCGCATGCCGATGACGCTTTCACACAAACCGGTCATGAGGTGACCGGTTTGGCTGGGCAGGATGGCGAAGCGACCTCGCGGAAGAGTTCCCCGCACCGCTACCCGAATTCACCGCCCGGTTGTCCGAAGCGGATGGGGCCCAGGTGTCCGAAACGGATGGAGCCCGGGTACCCGAAACGAATGGAAAGAGGAAAGAAGAAATGTTCGACCCAGTCGATCCAGCCGATCCGGCCGATTTTCCCGAGCCCGTTCTCATTCCGGTCAACGGAGTGGAGCTCGAAGTCTTCGAAGCGGGCCGGGAGAACGCGGGAAAGCCCATCGTGCTCTGTCACGGCTGGCCGGAGCACGCCTTCTCCTGGCGCCACCAGATGCCCGCCCTCGCGGCGGCGGGCTACCACGTCATCGTCCCGAACCAGCGGGGGTACGGGAACTCGTCCCGTCCGGCCGGGGTGACGGAGTACGACATCGAGCACCTGACGGGTGACCTCGTCGCCCTGCTCGACCACTACGGATACGAGGACGCCACCTTCGTCGGCCACGACTGGGGCGCGATGGTCGTCTGGGGACTGGCCCTGCTGCGTCCGGACCGCGTGAACGCGGTGATCAACCTGAGCGTGCCGTACATGGAACGCGGCGAGAAGCCCTGGACCGAATTCCTGGAAGAGGTGATCGGCGAAGATTCCCACCTCGTCCACTTCAACCGGAAGCCGGGCGTCGCGGCCGCCGTCTTCGACGAGAACGCCTTCCGTTTCCTCCGCAACCTGTACCGGAAGAACGAGCCCCCGAGGGAGCCCCGGCCGGGTATGCCGCTGATCGGGCTGGCCAGGGCGGAGAAGCCGCTCGGCGATCCCGTCATGAGCGACGACGAACTGGCCGTCTTCGTCTCCGCCTTCGAATCGACGGGGTTCACGAGCGGAGTGAACTGGTACCGGAACCTCGACCGCAACTGGCGTCTGCTGGCGGACGCGGACCCGGTCGTCCGGCAGCCCGCGCTCATGATCTACGGCGACCGGGACGCGGTCCAGAAGTCCCCGAACCTGGCGGAGTCCGTTCCCCGGGTGGACGTGGTCAGCCTGGACTGCGGCCACTGGATCCAGCAGGAGGAGCCGGAGGAGGTCAACCGGCTGATGCTGGAGTGGCTGGAGCGGCAGGACGCCCACTGACGGCGTGACTGCCTGCTGACGGCAGAGTGATGCCCGCTGACGGCGGGACGACGCGCGCTGACGGCGGTGCGCCGCGCGACTCACCCGCGCGGCGCACTTCTGCAAGCATCCGCTTGCAATTGTTAGCAAGGTTGGTGCACGGTAGGGCCATGGCATCGCTCAACGTCGGCAACCTCGGTGAGTACCTCCGTGAGCAGCGGCGCGGCGCGCGGCTGTCGCTGCGGCAGCTCGCCGAGGCCGCGGGCGTCTCGAACCCGTACCTGAGCCAGATCGAGCGCGGGCTGCGCAAGCCCTCCGCCGAGGTGCTCCAACAGGTCGCCAAGGCGCTGCGGATCTCCGCCGAGACCCTGTACGTCCGGGCCGGGATCCTCGACGAACGGGAACGGGACGAACTGGAGACGCGGGCCGTCATCCTCGGTGACCCCTCCATCAACGAGCAGCAGAAGCAGGTGCTGCTCCAGATCTACGAGTCCTTCCGCAAGGAGAACGGCACCGACGGCCCCCGCCCCGCGCGGACGCCCGCCGAGGACGGCGCGATACCCGGGTCCGGATCCGGGGCCCCGTCCGCCGACCGTCCCGCCCCGCCGACCCACGACGCATCCGATCCCGACGTGATCCAGGAGGACCGCTGACCATGGCCATCACCGACGACCTGCGCAAGACCCTCTCCGACCCGACGCCCCTCTACTTCGCCGCGGGCACCGCCGACCTGGCGTTCCAGCAGGCCAAGAAGGTGCCCGGCCTCGTCGAACAGCTCCGCGCGGAGGCCCCCGGCCGGATCGAGGCGGTCCGCAACGCCGATCCGAAGGCCGTCCAGGACAAGGCCGCCACCCGGGCCCGTGAGGTCCAGTCGACCGTCCAGGAGAAGGTGAACGAGTTCCTCACCGCGCTCGACGGCGACTTCAAGAAGCTCGGCGACTCCGCCCAGGACCTCGCGCTGCGCGGGGTCGGCGTCGCCGCCGAGTACGCCGTCAAGGCCCGTGAGACCTACGAGAAGGTCGCGGAGCACGGCGAGCGGACGGTGCGGACCTGGCGGGGCGAGACCGCCGACGGCGTCGTCGACTTCGCCGAGGTGGTCGAGGCGGAGCCCGGGTCCCCGCGCACCCCGGCCGGTGCGGGCAGCGGGTCCGCGCCCGTGGCCTCCGACCCGGACGCCGACCGTCCCGCGCCCCGCGCCGCCGCGCCGCGCACCGGCCGGGCCCGGCCCGCCTCCCCGGCCCGGACCGTCCCGGCCCAGGACTCCGCCGCCCACGGAGCCCCGGCGAAGAAGCCCGCCCCGAAGCGGACCACGACCCGCAAGCCCTCGACCCGCAAGGACGTCCCGCCCGCCGGATGACGGTGGACGGCCCGCCGCCCCGGGGCCGACGGCCGCCGCTCCGGGGCGGCCCGCCGGGGCGGGCGAAGGGCCGGACCCGTTCGGCGTGCCCGGCCCGCCGAACGGGTACGGTGGCGGCGTAGGACGTTTTCGACACGGGTGGTGAACGCTGTGCTCCGAGAGGGATTCGGCAATGTGCTGTGGCTGCTCTACACGGCCATGCTCATCATGGCCGTGGTCGCGCTGGTGATGGCCGCCGTCGCCCGCGACGACGCCTATCGCGCGGCCGAGAAGCAGAGCAAGGCGTTCTGGATGATCATCCTGGGCATCGCCGTCGCCGTGAACCTGCTGATCCCGATGCTCTTCCTGCAGATCGCCGGGCTGATCGCGACGATCGTCTTCTTCGTGGACGTGCGCCCCGCGCTGCGGGCCGTCTCCGGCGGGGGACGCGGGGGCCGTCGGGGCGGCAGCAGCAGCGACGGCCCGTACGGGCCGTACAACGGCGGCCGCTGAGTTCCGCGCGGCCCCGCACGCACTACCGCTCGCTTCGTACGGCTCCTTCGGGGGCGGCGTCCTCGCCGCCCCCGAAGCCGTTTCGCGTGCCGTCTGCCGTCAGCCGTCAGCCGTGCGGTCGGACACCGGCCGGGCGCACGGGTGACGTGCGGTCGGACACCGCCGGGCGGCGTCAGTCCCCCGAGGTGCCCGGACCCGGCTCGCGGTCCAGCAGGACCACCGCCACGTCGTCGGTGAGGTCCCCGCCGTTGAGGTCCCGCACCTCGCTCACGGTCGCGTCCAGCAGTTCCTCCCCGCGCATTCCGGTGGCGAGCTGACGGCGGACGAGGTCCACCATGCCCTCCTGCCCGAGCCGCCGGTTGCCGTCGCCGACCCGGCCCTCGATCAGCCCGTCGGTGTAGAGCATCAGGCTCCACGTACCGCCGAGTTCGACCTGGCGCCGTGGCCAGCGGGCGCGCGGCAGCAGCCCCAGCGCGGGGCCGCCGCTCTCGTACGGGAGCAGCTCCGCGAGCCGTCCGGGACGGGCCACCAGCGGGGACGGGTGACCGGCGAGGGACAGTCCTGCGCGACGGCCGTCGGGCGCGATGTCCACCGCGCAGAGCGTCGCGAAGATCTCGTCGCTGCCCCGCTCGTACTCCAGGACCTGCTGGAGCGTGGAGAGCAGTTCGTCCCCGCACAGCCCGGCCAGGGTCAGCGCCCGCCAGGCGATGCGCAGCTCGACGCCGAGCGCCGCCTCGTCCGGCCCGTGGCCGCAGACGTCGCCGATCATCGCGTGCACGGTGCCGTCGGGGGTGCGCACGGCGTCGTAGAAGTCGCCGCCGAGCAGCGCCCGCGAGCGACCGGGGAGGTAGCTGGCGGCGAAGCTCAGCCGGGCGCCGTCCAGCAGCGGCTTGGGCAGCAGCCCGCGTTCCAGCCGGGCGTTCTCCTGGGCCCGCAGCCGGGACTCGGTGAGCTTGCGCTGGGCGGCGTCCGCCCGCTTGCGCTCCACCGCGTACCGGATCGCGCGGCTCAGCAGCCGGGAGTCCAGCTCGTCGCGGAACAGGTAGTCCTGCGCGCCGACCCGTACGGCCTCCGCGCCCCGCTCGGCGTCACCGGAGGTGGTGAGCGCCAGCACCGCGTGCCGGGGCGCCAGGCGCAGGACGTGCCGGAGCGAGGCCAGTTCGTCCGGCGCCGCCGCCGTGTCCGTCCCGCCCGTACCGCCCGTCCCGGCACCGGGACGGGACTCCCCGCCGGGACGGGACTCGCCCGCCGCCGTGGCCCGCTGCCGTGCCCCGGCGGAGCCCGGGGGCGGCGACAGCGCCAGGTCCAGCAGGATGCAGTGGACGTCGTCGGTCAGGAGCCGCTCGGCCTCGGTGAGGTTGCGGGCGGTGCGGATGCGGATCGGTTTCCCGGTGGAGTCCAGCAGATCCGGGATGCTCAGCGAACCGGCCGGGTCGTCCTCGATCACCAGCAGGCTGAGACCACCGCCGGACGAGGCCGCCGAACAGGTCCGGGCGTCGCTCGTCCCCGGCTCCGCGGTCGCGCTCGGCGCGGTCGCCGACGCGGAGGCCGAGGGAGCCGTCGTATGGGCCGGGTCGTTCTCCACGGCCGGTATCGCGCGTGGCCGCGGTACGGGTGCGGGCATCGTCTGGATTCCTTCCCTCCCCCCGAGGGCGCGGCGGGACGTCGAGCGACGCACCGCCAGACGGGGACCATAGCGGTACCCGGTGGTGCGAGGGAACGAGGTATCGGAAGCTGCCGGGTAATCGGCCTCCGTCATATGCCGCATCCCCTCCCGCAATTGGACAGCGGACCGTGGTGGGGGTGTCCGCAAGGGATGACGAACGTCACCCCGCGAGGGTTGAGCCGCCCCCGGTGACGTGCCCTACGTCACGTGCGACCGGCCCGTTCCGGCCGTCCCACCAGGTACCCGGCGCCGGGCACCCCGCTGTTCACTCCCGCTCCGGCGACCCCGCCCGCCTCTGCCCCCGGGCCCCGCCGCCAACAGGGGGCCTCAGCCGGCGTCCGGCCGGACCACGCCGAGTATCGGCATCGAGCCCGCTCCCGCCACCGTGACCGTGCGGCCCGGGCGCGGGGAGTGGATGATCGACCCGTCCCCGATGTACATCCCCACATGGCTGGCGTCGGCGCGGTAGATGATGAGGTCGCCCGGGCGCAGGTCCTCCTGGGACACCCGGGGCAGCGACCGCCACTGCTCCTGGGAGGTCCGGGGTATGGGGACCCCGGCGGCTCTCCACGCCTGCTGGGTGAGTCCCGAGCAGTCGAAGGAACGCGGCCCCTCGGCGCCCCACTCGTACGGCAGGCCGAGCTGCCGGGTCGCGTACGCGACGGCGTCCTTCCCCCGGGCGTCGCCGGACCCCTCGGCGTCCTTCGGGGTCCAGGTGCCGAGCCACTCCTGCTGGGCGGCCCGCCCGCTGTCCTCCTCCATACGCCGCAGCCGTTCCCGTTCCCCGGTGACGAGGGACGCCTCCAGCGCCTCGGCGGCGGCGAGCTTGCGGGTGACCTCCCGGCGCGCGGTGTCCTTGTCGTCGCGGGCTTCGGTCAGCTTCTCCTGGTTGGCGACGGCGTCCTTCGCGTAGATCCGCAGGTTCTCCTGGCTCCGGGACAACTGGGTGATCAGCCCCTTGGCGGCCCGCTGGCCCGCCAGGACCCGGCCGACGCCTTCGAGGAAGAGTTCGGGGTCGTCGCTGAGCGCCAGCCGGGTGCCGTCCGGGACGCCCCCGGACCGGTACTGGGCGCGGGCGGCGGCGCCCGCGCGGTCCTTCAGCCGGTCCAGCCGCCGCTGGCCCATCTCGATCTTCTCGTTGAGGTCCGCGATCGTCGACGCCTGCGCGCTGATGGCCTCTTCGGCCGCGTTGAACGCGTCGGTGGCCACCGACGCCTCGTGGTAGAGCCGGTCGAGCCGCTTGCGGACGTCCTCCAGCCGGTCGGTGCCGTCCGCGCCGTCACGGTCCGCGCCGTCACGGTCCGCGCCGTCCGTCCGGTCCGCCGTTCCGCCGGGGGTCCCGCTGCCCTCCGTGGCCGGGGGCGTCGGCCGCGCGGGCGTCGCCAGGGCGGTACCGGGCGCCGACCACAGGGCTCCCACGCACACCGCCACCACGGCCGTCGCCGCCAGGATCCGCTTCACCCGCACTGTTCCTCCCCCTCCACGCACACCGATCCCCGCCGTTCCCTGTCTTCGTTGCCCGTTGCCCGTTGCCCGGGTTTGGCTGTCGGCTGTCCGGGCCCCGGCCGTCAGAGGCCCCGGCCGTCCGCTCTCCGCCGCGCCCGTTCCCCGGTCGTCCCGCCTCCCGCCCCCTGTGCCGTGCCACGCGTCTGGTGGCTCGCACCGGGATGACGACCGGCTCCGACGCTTCGTTCCCGCCGGAGCCTGCCCGCACAGATGTTCACTCGAACGCGTGAGGGGGCTCTGTCGGGGTGACGGAAGCCGTCAGCCGACGGGTAAGACAGCCAGGACGGCCTCACCGTTGCACGGCGGCCGTGACGCGTTCGCCCGGCGCCGGGCGCCCGGCACGTCCAGCGCCCGGCACCTGGAACCCTTCGGCACCTCCGTGCTCCCTCCCCGGCGCCCCCGCCGGAGGCGTCAGCCGCCCGGCGCCAGCGCCGCCCACCCGAGGGTCACCTCGCCCTGGCGCCACCGCGCCGGACCGTCCACGACCGGCCAGCCGGCCGCCCGCAGGTCCCGTACCGACCGCAGCCACCGCTGCCGGACCCCGTACGAGGCGTAGGGCGCCGCCGAGTCCCACGCCCGGTCGAAGTCCCGTAGGAACGCGTGCACCGGCTCGCCCGGGACGTTGCGGTGGATCAGTGCCTTGGGGAGCCGCTCGGCGAGGTCGGAGGGGCGTCCCAGCGAGGCCAGCCGGGCCGCGAAGGTCACCGTGCGCGGGCCCTCGGGGCCGAGCGCCACCCAGACGTGACGGCGTCCGACCTCGTCGCACGTGCCCTCGACCAGCAGCCCGTCCGGGGCGAGCCGGTCGCACAGCCGTCGCCACACCCCGGGCACCTCGGACTCGTCGTACTGCCGCAGCACGTTCGCCGCGCGGATCAGCACCGGTCGGCCCGGCAGCGGCACCTCGAACCCGCCGTGCCGGAACTCCAGCCCCTCGCGCGCGTACGGCGCGGCGGCCGCCACCCGTGCCGGGTCGATCTCCACGCCGACCACCCGCGCGCGGGGCGCCACGGTCCGCAGCCGGTGCAGCAGCTCGACGGCGGTCCAGGGCGCGGCGCCGTAACCGAGGTCCACGGCGACGGGGTCGTCGGCGCGGCGCAGGACGGGGGCGTGGGTGGCGGTGATCCAGCGGTCCATGCGGCGCAGCCGGTTCGGGTTGGTGGTCCCGCGGGTCACCGTCCCCACGGGTCGGGAGGACATGACCACGAGGGTAACCAGCGCCCCACGCGCGTACCGCCGTGGCCGGCGCCGGTCGCGCCCGCGCCGATCGCCGGCAGCACCCCACGCGCGCGTACCGCCGTGCGCGGGTACGGGCACGCCCGCGACGGCGGCGAGCAGCGCTCCACGCGCGCGCGTACCGCCGTGGGCACGTGGGGCTCCGGGGCCCGGCGGTCCTCTCAGCGCCCCACGCGCGTGCCGCCGGGGACGGCGGCAGGGCGTAGGCGACGACCGCGACACCGCCCCACGCACGCGCGCGTGCCGCCAGGCTGGACCGCCAGCCCCGCCGGAACCCCGCCGCGGCGCCCCCACGCGTGTGCCCCCCCGTGGGACTGGCGGGTGTGGTGGTCCTGGCAGAGGTCCGCCCCCACACGCGCGTGCCCCGGAACGCCGGGCGGACGGGGAGGTGTGGGCCGGGCCGCCCTCCCCCGCGCGTGCCCCCGTGAGCGGGGTGATCGGGCATGGCGGCGGCCCGCCACGGCGCGCCCGCCGCCCCGTCCTCCCCGGGGAGGGAGCCGCCTCCAGGGTGCGCGCCCCGCGCGCGTAAGCCCTCCGTACGGCTGGCTCCGGACTTCCGGAACCGTCGCTGACCTGCGGTGTTGATGAACGCAACGTAATAGTTGTGCAAAATGGGAAGGGAACGGAGCCGTCGTGCGTTGCAGGGCTCCGGAGGGTCGGCCATGCCCCTCCGCCATCCTCCGGTGCCCGCGCGCCCCGGACCGGGGCGGAACGGCACGGCCGTGGGGACACGCGATCACGGGGCGGTCCCGGGCCCGTACCGGCAAGGGAGCCGGACGGCACCACCTCCCTCACCACGACCGGAAGCAGCCGCGAGGAGGACCGCTTCGTGAGCCATTACGCGAGCAGGCTCGGGCGACGATCCACCGCTTCCCCACCCCGTTCCCCGTCCCGGCTGAGACTGCCGGGCACCCACCGCAAGCCCCGCCGCGTCGCGATGCTCAGCGTGCACACCTCCCCCCTGCACCAGCCGGGCACCGGTGACGCGGGAGGCATGAACGTCTACATCGTGGAGCTGGCCAGACGGCTGGCGGAGATCAACATCGAGGTGGAGATCTTCACCCGGGCCACCACGGGCGGGCTGCCGCCCACCGTGGAACTGGCCCCCGGCGTCCTGGTGCGCCACGTCGACGCGGGCCCCTACGAGGGCCTCGCCAAGGAGGAGCTGCCCGCCCAGCTGTGCGCGTTCACCCACGGCACCATGCAGGCGTGGGCCCGCCACCGCCCCGGCCACTACGACCTCGTCCACTCCCACTACTGGCTGTCGGGCCACGTCGGCTGGCTCGCCGCCCAACGCTGGGGCGTGCCCTTGGTGCACGCCATGCACACCATGGCGAAGGTCAAGAACGCCAGCCTCGCCGACGGCGACACCCCCGAACCGGCCGCCCGGGTCATCGGGGAGACCCAGATCGTGCGCGCCTCCGACCGGCTCATCGCCAACACCGGCGAGGAGGCCGACGACCTGGTCGGCCACTACGAGGCGGACCCCGGCAAGGTCGCCGTCGTCCACCCCGGCGTCAACCTCGAACGCTTCCGCCCCGCCGACGGGCGGCTCGCCGCCCGCGCCCGGCTGGGGCTGCCCCCCGACGCCCTGGTGCCGCTCTTCGCGGGCCGCATCCAGCCGCTGAAGGCGCCGGACGTGCTGCTGCGCGCGGTCGCCGTCCTGCTGGCCGAGCGGCCCGGTCTGCGCGCCCGTCTGGTGGTCCCCGTGGTCGGCGGCCCCAGCGGCACCGGCCTGGCCCGTCCGGAGGGGCTCCAGAAGCTCGCCGCCCGGCTGGGCATCGCCGATGTGGTGCGTTTCTGCCCGCCGGTGCCCCAGGAGGAGCTGGCCGACTGGTTCCGGGCCGCCTCGGTCCTGGTGATGCCCTCGCACAGCGAGTCGTTCGGCCTCGTGGCGATCGAGGCGCAGGCGACCGGCACGCCGGTGCTGGCGGCCCGGGTCGGCGGACTGCCCGTCGCGGTCCGGGACGGCGTCACCGGGCATCTGGTGGCGGGCCACGATCCGGTCGCCTACGCGCGCGTGCTGGGCGCGTACGCCGACGACCCGGCGATGTCCTTCCGCATGGGCGCCGAGGCGGCCCGGCACGCGGAGTCCTTCGGCTGGGGCGCCGCCGCGGCGGCCACCTCGGACGTCTACACGGCGGCCCTCCAGGAGTACCGCCGCACCGCCCGCACCCACCACGGCTGAGGCGCCCCCGGCCCGTCCGGGTCCCACGCGCGGTGGAACCCGGACGGACCCGGCGGGTGGGCCGGACGCGTGCCGTGGCGTTCACCACGGCGGCACCCGGTCCCCGCCACCAGGGCGCTCCCGTAGTCTCACCGCATGGCTGACGCGGCGGTGATCATCGAGCGGGCGCTGAGCGAGGCGGGGATCGACTGGGAGAGCCCCGAACCGGGCACCTACGTGGCGAAGCTCCCCGGCACCCGCAAGCTCTTCACGACCGTCTCCCTGGTCGTCGGCGCGCACACCCTGTCCCTGAACGCGTTCGTCGTGCGGCACCCCGACGAGAACGCGGAGGGCGTGTACCGCTGGGTCCTCGAACGCAATCTGCGGCTGTACGGCGTCGCGTTCGCCCTCGACCCGCTGGGGGACGTGTACCTGGTCGGCAGGGTGCCGCTCGCGGCCGTCACCCCGGGAGAGGTCGACCGGCTCCTCGGGTCCGTCCTGGACGCGTCGGACGGCGCCTTCAACACCCTGCTGGAGCTGGGCTTCGCGACCTCGATCCGCCGCGAGTACGCCTGGCGGGTGTCCCGGGGCGAGTCCACCCGCAACCTGGACGCGTTCACCCACCTCACCCGGGACGTCCCGGCCCCGGACCACCCGACGCCCGCGCCGCCGCCCCCCGCCACGGACGCCGTCACGACCCCCGCGACGGACGACGGCACGCCCGCCGCCACGGCTGCGCGGGGCCGGACGGACACCGCCACGGACGTCGCCACGGACACCGCCCCGGGCGGACCGGGCCGCCCGGACCCGTGGGACGGGCCGTCGCGGCCGTAGGGGTCGCGGAGGCCGTGGGACCGTAGGGGGCAATCCCCGTAAACCGGGTGTCACAGGCATGGCCTACGCTGCTGATCACCGGCCCCGCACGGCCGTTCGCGGCGTGCTCCGGGCATCGCGCGGCCGGAGGCACCAGGGGGGTTCAACACGTGGGTACGCGCACCATTCCGACGGCGACCGCGTTCGCCGTCCTCCTCGGCTCCGCCGCGCTCGCGGCGGGCCCGACCGGGACCGGTCCGGCCGTGGCCGACTCCACCAGGGTCCTACGGGTGTCGTCCGTCGGCGACATCGTCGTGGACGACGTCAGGGAACAGCTCTTCGTCTCCGACCCGAGGCGCGGCAGACTCGTCGTCACCGACTTCACGGGCCGTGTGACCAGGACGTTCACCGATCTGCCAGGGGTCCGGGGGCTGGAACTGTCCGCCGGGGGAGAGGTGTACGCGGCGGTCGGCGACGACGACCTGATCATGACGCTGGACGCGGCGACGCTGACCGAGACCGGGCGCCACGACCTTGACGCCGAGGCCCCCCACGACCTCGCGCTCGCGGGCGGGAAGCTCTGGTTCAGCCACGCCTCGGGCCTCGGCTCGCTGGACTTCACGGCAGACGGCACGGACCGGAACGCGACCGGGAGCACGGACGGGAACACGACCGGGAGCACGGCCCCGGACACGGACGGGGCCCCGTACACGGACCCCGTCGAGCGGCTCGTCGAGGTCCCCGAGCCGCAGCCGCACCTCGGCGCCGACCCGGCCGCCCCGGGCGTCCTCGTCACGGCGGCGGACGGCGTCGCCACCGTCTACGACGTCTCCACCGGCGAGGCGGTCCAGCGCGTGCGGCGCGGCATCGGGGCGGACGACGTCCGGCAGATCGACGTCACCCCCGACGGACGGCGGGTCGTCGTCGCGAGTGCCACCCCGCACGAGCACGTCGCCTACTCCACGGCGGACCTCTCCCGCGCGGCGACCTACCGGACGCACCCGTACCCCGTGGCGGTGGCCGTCGCCCCGGACGGCACGGTCGCGGCGGGGACGGTCAGCCGGTACGACCCGGACGTCCACGTGTTCCCCCAGGGACGCCTCCGCCTCGTCCGTTCCTACGACTTCCCCAACACCGGCGACACCAGCGCCTCGGACGTCCTGCTCCCCGGCGCTCTGGCCTGGACGCGGGACTCCCGGCGGCTGTTCGCGCTCACCGCCAACAGCCGGGGAACGGTGGCCCTGCGGGTGTTCGACGCGCCGTCCAGGGCGCTGCCCAAGGTGAGCCTGTTCCTGCCGTCGAGCGCCGAGCGCGCCCGGCGGCTGACCGTCACGGGACGGCTGTCGGCGACGGTCCCGCTCCCCGTCGGCACCCCGCTCCGGGTCACCCGCACCGATCTGGAGTCCCCGCGCGGCAGGACCCTGCCCGTCGTCCGGACGACGACGGGCGGCGCGTTCTCGTTCCGGGACACCCCGTACTCCGGCGGCAAGGTCACCTACCGGGTGACCTTCGGCGGCGGCCCGTCCCACGCCCCGGCGACCGGCGCGGAGAGCGTCCGGGTCTCCCGGGCGGCGCCCGCCCTGCGGCTCGACGCGGACGGCACCGTCCACCCGTACGGGACGCCGGTGCGGTTCACCGCGACGCTCGGCGGGACGCACGGGGGCCGCACGGTCAGCCTCTACGCCGACCGGGCCGGCGACGGGCGCGGCCGGACGCTCGTCAGGACCGGCCGGGTGACGGACGACGGTCGGATCTCCACGACGCTGCGGCTCACCCGTGACACGCGGGTCACGGCCGTGTACGGGGGCGACTCCCGGACCGCGCCGGGGTCCGTGACGAGCTGGGCCGGGAGCCGGGTGCGGATCTCGACGACCCTGGAGGGCCACTACAGGACCGCCCGGACGGGTGGCGTCACCACCCACCACTTCCGCCCTTCGCGTCAACCGGTCGTCGACACCACCATGACGGCCCGCCCCGGCCGTCGCCACCAGGTCCGGGTGGAGGTCCGCCAGGACGGCCGCTGGAAGGAACGGACCACCCGTTACATCGAGGCCACCGCCGACGGCCGCACCAGTTTCCGCCTCCCCGTCCCGCGCGCCGAGGGCGTCCGGGCCCGCGTCCGGGTCTCCTACGTCAACGCCCGTTCGGGGGACCGGGTCCACTCGACGACCCGGGGGGCCTGGAAGTACCTCACCTTCACGGGATGACGACCGTCGCCGCCGGGGCTCCGGCTCCGGAACCCCGACGACGGACGGGTTCCGGAGCCGGACCGGCCCGGCTCCGGAACCCGTCGCGGACCGGCCAACTGGTGCCGCGCCGCCCCCCGTAGGACAACCGGCCGGCGTTCTGGACGCCACCCGCACCACCACGGGATGGGCGCCCGGGTACAACCCTTCGCCGGTGGCGCGGGTCGTACGTCGTCGAACGCTTCGGTTCACCGGGGTCCACCGAACGGGGAGCATGACCTTGCGCATTCGTGTACGCACCTTGGCCGTCGCGGCGGCCTCCGCCCTCGCGGTGACGGGACTGACCATCCCCACCGCCGTGGCGGCGCCGCCCACCGCGCTGGCGGACGACTTCAACGGTGACGGCTACCGCGACCTGGCCATCGGCACGCCCATCGCGGGCGGCGGCGTCGTCACCGTGATGTTCGGCTCGGCGGACGGCGTCAGCCCCGAGCGGTCCGTGAACGTCACCCAGAACACCCCCGGAGTCCCCGGGACTTCCGAGCGCGGCGACCACTTCGGCGACAGCGTCACCAGCGGGGACGTCAACGGCGACGGCTACGCGGACCTGATCGTCGGGGCGCCCCGGGAGCAGTACCAGACGGACTCGTACGCGCCGAGGGGCGTGGTGAACGTCATCTGGGGCGGGGAGCGGCCGTTCACGTCCGGCGGCATCATGCTGACCGGCCCGGACTCCCGGGCCGGTCTGTTCGGGACGGGGGTGGCCTTCGCCGACATCGACGGCGACGGCACCGGCAACCTGGTGGTCGTCGGCGCCAGGAGCTTCTGGTGGTACCCCGACGGCACGCCCACCCAGGGCGGCGCGCTGCCGCCGGAGGCGGACTTCCTGCCCGGGCACGTGCTCCTGGACGGCATCGTCGCGGGCCGGTTCTCGAACACCGACGGCAGGGACTTCGTCCTGGTCGGACGGCACACGGAACGCGGCGGCGACTACGCGGGGCTGCTCCGGGGCGGCCCCGGGGACATCGGCCGCTCCTACGCGGAGCTGACCGACACCCCGGGCGCCCCCGCCAGCACCTGGGACCGGGCCGCCTCGGCGGGCGACATCGACGGCGACGGCTACGACGACCTGGTCACCGGCAACACCAAGGCGGCCGGGACCAAGGGCGGTTCGTTCACCGTGCGGTACGGCGCGGCGGCCGGTCTGCCCGCCGCCGGGACGACGTACCACCAGGGCACCCCCGGCGTCCCGGGCGCCGACGAGGTCGGCGACGACTTCGGCTCCGCCGTCGCGGTGGGCGACGCGACCGGCGACGGCCACGCGGACGTCGCGGTCGGCGCCGGTTACGAGGACATCGGCGGGCACCGCAACGTCGGCAACGTCGTCCTCCTCAAGGGCGGCCCGGACGGACTGACCACCCGCGGCGCCCAGTCCTTCCACCAGGCCACCAAGGACGTCCCGGGCAAGGCCCAGGCCGGTGACCACTTCGGCTCCTCGCTGCGGCTGCGCGACGTCAACGGCAACGGCAAGGCGGACCTGGCGATCGGCGCGTCCGGCGAGGACGTGGTGCCGGACGGCTACGACGACGGTGCGGCATGGGTGCTGCGCGGCGCGGCGGCGGGCCTGACGACGACCCACGCGACCGCCTTCAACGCGAAGCACTTCGGCTTCCCGGAGGTCAAGGGCCGCAAGTTCGCGGACGTGTTCGGCCGCTGACCGCCCTTTCCACCTCTCTTCCCTCGCTTCCGCGCCGGTTCCCGCTCCGGGTACAACCCTTCGCCGGTGGCGCGGGTCGTACGTCGTCGAACGCTTCGGTTCACCGGGGTCCACCGAACGGGGAGCATGACCTTGCGCATTCGTGTACGCACCTTGGCCGTCGCGGCGGCCTCCGCCCTGGCGGTGACGGGACTGACCACCCCCGTCGCCGTGGCGGCACCGTCCGCCCCGTTGGCGGACGACTTCAACGGCGACGGCTACCGCGACCTCGTCGTCGCCACGCCCATCGCGGGCGGCGGCACGGTCACCGTGCTGTTCGGCTCGGCGGACGGCGTCAGCCCCGCGCGGTCGGTGAACATCACCCAGGACACCCCCGGCGTCCCCGGGGTCTCGGAGCGCGGCGACCAGTTCGGTGACAGCGTCACCAACGGGGACGTCAACGGCGACGGCTACGCCGACCTGATCGTCGGCGCGCCGCACGAGCGGCTCCAGCAGGGCTCGGACGCGTCGAACGGCGTGGTGAACGTGATCTGGGGCGGCAAGCGGCCGTTCACGTCCGGCGGCATCATGCTGACCGCCCCGAAGCCCGAGTTCCACCAGTTCGGGACGGGGGTGGCCTTCGCCGACATCGACGGCGACGGCACCGGCAACCTGGTGGTCGTCGGGAACAAGACCTTCTGGTGGTACCCGGAGGGCACGCCCACCCAGGGCGGCGCGCTGGCCCCGGAGACGGATTTCGTGCCCGAGGACGTGCGGCTGCGGGCCGTCGTCCCGGGCCGGTTCTCGAACACCGACGGCAAGGACTTCGTCCTGATCGGAACGAACACGAGGTCGGGCGGTCAGCACCTGGGACTGCTCCGGGGCGGCCCCGGTGACATCGGCCGCTCCTACACGCACCTCGATGGCTGGCCCGCGTGGGGCGGCTTCGTCGCGGGCGCGAACGTGGCGGCGGGCGACATCAACGGCGACGGCTACGACGACCTGGTCAACGGCATCACGTACCTGAACGAGATCAAGGGCGGTTCGTTCACCGTGCGGTACGGCAAGGCGAGCGGACTGGCCCCCGGGGGGACCAACTACTTCCAGAACACCCCCGGCATCCCGGGAACCGGCGAGTACGGCGACGACTTCGGCTCGGCCGTGGCGGTGGGGGACGTGACCGGTGACGGTTACGCGGACGTCGTGATCAGCGCGATGAACGAGGACGTGGGCAACCGCCGCGACGTCGGCAACCTCGTGTTCCTCAAGGGCAGCCGGGTCGGACTGAGCACGCGCGGCGCCCAGTCCTTCCACCAGGCCACGCCGGGCGTGCCGGGCCCCGCCAAGTCCGGCGACCGCTTCGGTTCCTCACTGGGACTGCGCGACATCAACGGCAACGGCAAGGCGGACCTGGCCATCGGCGCGTACGGCGCGGACGTGGTGCCCGGCGGCTACAACGACGGTGCGGCGTGGGTGCTGCGCGGCGCGTCGGCGGGCCTGACGACGACCCGCGCGACCACCTTCGACGCGACGGACTTCGACTACCCGGTCGTCGAGGGCCGAAGGTTCGCGGACGCCTTCGCCCGCTGACCCGTCCGGCCCGGGCCCGTACCGGGCCCGTCCTCCGGACAACAGCGAAAAGCCCCCCGTCGGCGGTTCTCCCGCCGACGGGGGGCTTCCTCGTGCTGGCCTACTTCTTCTTGCCCTGGTTCTTGACCGCCTCGATGGCCGCCGCTGCGGCGTCCGGGTCGAGGTAGGTGCCGCCCGGGTTGAGGGGCTTGAAGGCGGCGTCCAGCTCGTAGGAGAGCGGGATGCCGGTCGGGATGTTGAGGCCCGCGATGTCGGTGTCCGAGACGCCGTCCAGGTGCTTGACCAGGGCGCGCAGGCTGTTGCCGTGGGCGGCGACCAGCACCGTGCGGCCGGTCAGCAGGTCCGGGACGATGCCGTCGTACCAGTACGGGAGCATCCGGTTGACGACGTCCTTGAGGCACTCCGTGCGGGGCCGCAGCTCCGGCGGGATCGTCGCGTAGCGCGGGTCGTCGCTCTGCGAGAACTCGGTGCCGTCCTCCAGCGCGGGCGGCGGCGTGTCGTACGAGCGGCGCCACAGCATGAACTGCTCCTCGCCGAACTCGGCGAGCGTCTGCGCCTTGTCCTTGCCCTGGAGGGCGCCGTAGTGCCGCTCGTTCAGGCGCCAGCTGCGGTGCACCGGGATCCAGTGGCGGTCGGCCGCCTCCAGCGCGAGCTGGGCGGTGCGGATCGCGCGCTTCTGGAGCGAGGTGTGCACGACGTCGGGCAGCAGGCCCGCGTCCTTCAGCAGCTCACCGCCGCGGACCGCCTCCTTCTCGCCCTTCTCGTTCAGGTTGACGTCCACCCAGCCGGTGAACAGGTTCTTCGCGTTCCACTCGCTCTCGCCGTGGCGGAGGAGGATCAGCTTGTACGGTGCGTCGGCCATGCCCCCGAGCGTAATCGAACCCCTGCGCCCGCCGCGCGCCCGGTCCGGCTCCTGATACGTCCGCGCCCCGGCGGGGCGCCCGTGTGGACGGGCCCGTCGCATCCCTGCCCTGAGCTGGTCGATTGACGGTCCCCGTCAATTCACTGGCGAACCCCGGCCCGCTCTGAGTAATGTCTGCTTACACGTTTCGACACTTACATTGGCACTTGGGGTGCCCAGGGGGAGGCCCGCATGGCGGTCAGAGGCACCCGGTCCGGGGGAGCGGGCCGGACGGACGGCGGAAAGGGGCCCCTCCCCGCCGTCCGCCGCGCGCTGCGGGAGACCGTCTCGGGGCTGCCGCCCGCCTTCTGGTGGCTGTGGACCAGCACCCTGGTCAACCGGCTCGGCGGCTTCGTCGCCACGTTCATGGCCCTGTACCTCACCCTCGACCGGGGCTACTCCGCCTCGTTCGCGGGGCTCGTCGCCGCCCTGTACGGGCTCGGCGGAGTGCTCTCGTCGCTGGTCGCCGGGGTGATGGCCGACCGGCTCGGCCGCCGTCCGACCCTGCTGATCGCCCAGGGCTCCACCGCCGTCTCGGTCGCCGTGCTGGGACTCGTCCAGCACCCGGCGGCCATCGCCGCCGTCGCCTTCCTGGTCGGCGCGGGCACCAACGCCTCCCGTCCCGCCGTCCAGGCGATGATGGCCGACATCGTCCGCCCCGAGGACCGGGTGCGGGCCTTCTCCCTCAACTACTGGGCCATCAACCTCGGCTACGCGGTCTCCGCCGTCGCCGCCGGGTTCATCGCCGAGTACAGCTATCTCGCCGGGTTCCTCGGCGAGGCGGTCATGACGATGGCCTGCGCGATCGTCGTCTTCGTCAAGCTCCCGGAGTCCCGTCCGGAGCGCACCGCCCGGGACCGGGACGCGGAGCCGGAGGTGCGGCTCGGCTCGGTCCTGCGCGACCGTCGCTTCATGGGGGTCGTGGGGCTGTCCTTCCTGGTCTCGCTGATCTTCATGCAGAGCACGGTGGGCCTGCCGATCGCGATGGGGGACGCCGGACTCAGCCCCGCCCAGTTCGGCATGGCCATGGCGGTGAACGGGGTCCTGATCGTCGTCCTCCAGATCCCGGTCACCCGGTTCATCCAGCACCGCGACCCGCGCATGCTGCTGATCGCCTCCTCGCTGGTGCTGGGCATCGGCTTCGGACTCACCGCCTTCGCCGACTCGCTCGCCGTCCTGATGCTGACGATCGGCGTCTGGACCCTCGCGGAGATCGTGAACGCCCCGACCCAGACCAGCCTGGTCGTCCGGCTCTCCCCGGTCCACGGCCGGGGCCGCTACCAGGGGATGTACACCCTGTCCTGGGCCGTCGCGAGCCTGGTCGCCCCACTGATGTCCGGCTATGTGATCGATGGGCTCGGCGCGGACTGGCTCTGGGCGAGCTGCGCGGTGCTCGGCGCGGTCGCCGCGTTCGGGTACTGGGCGCTGATGCGGGGGCTGCCCGCCCCGGGGAAGGTCGCGGGGGCGCCGGAGTCCCCGGGCGGGGGAGCCCCGGCCGGAGCGGGCCCGACCGAGGACGGGCCGGTCGAGGCCGGGCCGGTCGAGGGGCGTGGCCCGGTGCCGGGAGCCCGTCCGGCGGTGGAGGACTCGACCGCGCGGGCCTGAACCGCCGCCGAGGCCCGACGCGGGCGGTGTTCGCCGGGGCGCGCCCGCCCATGGGGTGCCCCGGCGGGTGCGGTGCGATGCGGCGGGTCCGGGCCCGGGCCCGACGGTGAGGGGGGAGCGGTCACCGGGAGCCGTGTGGCGCCCGGGAACCCCGTGCCGCCCATGCCGCAAACGCACCCGTGCCGCCCCCGCCCCAAACGTCCCCGTCCCGCACGGCCGCACGCGCCGTCCGGAACGCGCTCCCGTCACGCGGACCCGTCACGCGGACCCGTCACGCGGACCCGGTCCCCCCGGCTTCGAGGTGGGCGGAGAGGCGCCGCTGGTTCCCGGCGAGCCGTAGGCACAGATGCCGGAGCTGGTGGAGTTCGGCGTCGGTGAACCCGTCGTACAGGGCGGTCATCGCGCGCCGGGTCGGCGCCCGGAACTCCTCCAGCCAGGTCAGACCGGCGGGGGTGACGCGGACCAGGACGGCCCGGCGGTCCGTGGGGTCGGGGTCGCGTCGCACGAGCCCCTCGCGTTCCAGGGTGTCGACGAGGCCGGTGGCGTTGCGCGGGGTCATCCCCGCCGAGCGGGCCAGCTCGCCGGGGTTCGCCCCGTCCGCGCCGAGGGCGCGCAGCCGCAGCAGGACGTCGACCGCTCCCGCGCTGAGCCCGCGCCCCTCCGCGCCGAGGGCGCGCAGCCGTTCGACGGCCTTGTGCGCCGTCCGCACGGCGGCCGTCGCCTCCAGCCGGAGCGTGTCGTCGCCCGTGGTCAGATCGGCCATGGCCAGCCGGACCCGGGGGTCGTAGAGCGATCCGTCCGGATCGTGTGAGAGACCGTCAGATGTAGTTACGTGCTTCATGATGTATGGATACAGAACCCTGCCGCGCCCGGTCAAGGGGTGAGTGGGCGGTGGTCGGGTGGGGTGCGGGGTCGGAGGGCGGGGGTGGGGTCCGGGATTCGGGATGAGGGGGCGTTCAAATCGGAATGGGGAATTCCGATAAATGGATTCAGGGTGTGGTGGCTTTGGCCTTTGAGTGGGATGGAATCGTTGACTGGATGCCGTGGGCAGGCATAAGTTGATGATCATGTTTGGCCCGGCTGTGGTCCGGTGGGCGGCAAGAAATATCGGTTGCCTGAAAGTGGGAAGTCGACTATGTCCAGCGGTGGGGTTGGGGGCCCTGCTGTGGCCCTTCCCGCCTGCTCCTTGCGGTGTGTCGAGGCGTGTCGGCGGGTTGGTGTCGCTGGCGGGAGACGCCCCGGCCGGGCTTTTCGAATGCCGGAATCCAGTGCTTTCTGGAGATCGGCCATCCCGCTTCCATCCTTTTAAAGAAAGGCCCTGTGTAATGCGTTTCGGTATCAAGAACTCGCGCCGTGTCTCGATGGCGGCCACGGCCGTGGCCCTGGCGTCCGCCGGAGTTCTCCTCCAGGCCGCGCCTGCGTCCGCCGGTACGACCATCTCCGTCTACACGACCGACGGTGGCTGGGGCCCGAAGGGCGGGGCCGGACTGTTCTGGCACGACGGCAACGGTGCAGCCGGGGACCGGGAGGTCTTCGGTGCCCGCGACCAGCAGGGCGACGGCAAGCGCGTGGTCGTGCAGCTCGCTTGGAGATCGGGCGGCGCGATCCAGACCGCGACGGTCGAGGACACCAACGGCGCGAACAACGGCGTGGTCACCGCCTACGCCTACATTCCCGAGGGTGCCCCGGTCACCGTGACGGTGTGCCTCCAGGACGGCCCCGGCGCCGCCTGGAAGTTCTGCGGCAGTCGCGAGGCCATCGCCTGACGCCTCCGAGGGGCGGAACCCGGAACCCCGAACCGCCGTAGCGCGGAACCCGGGGGCGCGGGACCCGGCGCCCCCGGGCCGTGGCCGTCGCGCCGCAGGCGGCCGTACCCACCCGTGCGACGCGGCCCATGGTCCCGCCCGGGTCCCTCGGGTCACGCTCACGTTCGCCGGAGGGGACCTCCCACCCGCTCAGAGCAGCGAGCGGGCCTCCTCCGCCGTGGGCGCCCGCCCCAGGGACCCCTCGTGGAGGTCGCCGAACACCTCGATCCGACGGGACTGGTCGATGCCCCCGACCGGCACCGGATCGAACCCGGCCGCCCGGATCAGCCGGGCGGCCTCCTCGCCCGCGCCCGGGTCGTCCGTGGCGTAGAACCCGGCCGCCCGCTCCGGCTCCCGTCGCGCGGCGGCCTCCAGCGAGGCGGCCGTCAACGTGCCGAACGCCTTGACGGGACGGGCGCCCTCCGGCAGCAGCCCGGCGATGATCACCCCGGCGGACTGGTCCTCGGGGATGGTCTTGGTGAAGTCGCCGTGCTCGTCCACGGCGATGGGGTTCGACGGGTCGACGACCACCTTGCCGGACAGCCGGTCCCCGTACCGCGCGACGAGTTCCTTGATGGTGTCGAACCAGACCGCGAGGATCAGCGTGTCGGCCATCTCCACCGCCTGGTCCACGGTGGTGGCCGTCGCCCGTTCGCCGAGCCGGTCGGCCAGTTCCCGGGTCCGTTCCAGGTCCCGGGACGCCAGCAGGACCGACTCCCCGCCCGCCGTCAGATCGGCGGCCAGCCGGGACCCGATCGCCCCGGTGCCGATGATCGCTGTGGTCACGTCCTCGCCCTTCGTCCGCGCCTGGCCGCCGGGGGTGTCCGGCACGACCCGTACGGCCGGGACGGCCTGTACGGCCCGGGTGGCCCGTACGAACCCCTACGGCCCGTACGACCCGGGTGACCCGTACGGTCCCGGCGACCCGGCCTGTCCCCGTTCCGTACCGTCCCGTCCCGGACCGGGTGTCCGTCCCCGGCCCAGTACAACAGCGCCCCGGCGGCACGGCACCGCCGGAGCGACCGCCCGGGTGACCGGCGCGGCGGACGGAACGGACGGGAAGAGCGGACGGCCCGGCCCGGACAGGCCCGGACCGACAGGGCGGGATCGACAGGACGGGACGGAACGGGAAGGGGCGGAACGGGAAGGGGCGGACCGTTCGGAGCGGGCGGGACGGGGAAGGACGGGCGGAACGGGGAGGCCCGGACTCCCCGGCCCGTACGGACCGGGGGCGCACGGGCTCCGGACCGCCCGCCCCCCACGCGCCGGACCCACCCGCCCCCGGGAAACGGGTGCCGGGTGGGCCACAAGGGAAACGCGCCGGCCCCGTACGGGACCGGCGCGCCCCCGGTGCGACCCCCGGCGGTGCGGGAGCCGCGTCGGCGTACCGGACGGACGGCGTACCGTCCGCCGTCAGAACGGCGAACCCCTCAGCGCGGCCGACCGGTCGGAAACGGCGAACCGGCTGGAAACGCCGAACCGCTCAGCCCGCCGAACCGCTCACAGCGTCGAACCGCTCAAAGCGTCGAACCGCTCAGCGCGCGGAACCGCTCAGAACAGCAGGCTGTACTGGTTGTAGCCGGAGCCCAGGGCGACCCGCGCGCCGAACGCGGACGAGGACGCCTTGCCGGTGCCCGGGTACAGCCACAGCTTGCCGCCGGAGTCGCGGGCGAGGACGTCGGCGATGCCGTCGCCGGTCGTGTCGCCGTTGCCGACCAGGGCGGTGAACTTCCAGCCGGTGCGGAGCTTGACCTTCGACGCGAACGGCGCCGACGCCTTGCCCGTGCCCCGGTACAGCCACACCGTGTGCGAACGGTCGCGCACCAGCAGGTCGGCCTTGCCGTCCCGGTTGAAGTCGCCGCGCCCGAAGAGCTTGCCGCCCTTCCAGGCCCCGTTGACGGCCTTCTTCTTGGCGCCGAACTTGCCGTTGCCCTTGCCCGGGTACACGTACACGCTGCCCGCCGAGTCCAGGGTGGCCAGGTCCGGCCAGCCGTCACCGGTGAGGTCGCCCGGCGCCGCGTACGACTTGGAGCCGCCGCCCACCGTGGTGACGCCCATCCACGTCCAGCTGCCGCTGGAAGAGGTCGAGTTGCGCACGTAGAAGCGGTGCAGCTTGCCGTCCACCTTGTTGCGGATCAGCAGGTCCTGGTAGCCGTCCCGGTCGAGGTCCGTCTGCAGCCCCCAGCTGGCCTGCTGCCAGCCGGTGCCCTCGGAGGTGCGGCCCGCCAGCGAACGGCCCCGGCTCTTCTGCTGGTACAGGGTGCCGGACGGGGTGCTCGCGAGCAGGTCCGCGCGGCCGTCGTAGTTCTGGTCCGCGTCGTAGAGACGGCTCTGGGTGTCCCCGACGTACGTCCGGACCTTGGCGAAGACCGGGTACGCGCCCTTGGCGATGCACCGCTTGACGCCCCAGGAGACGATGCCCGCGATCTTGCCGCGGACGATCAGCGGACCGCCCGAGTCGCCGTGGCAGGGGCTGTTGGTGCCCGTGTCCCGGCCGGTGGCGGGCTTGCCCGCGCAGACCATCTCACCGGCGACGAAGAAGTCCCGGCCGATGACCCGCCGCATCGCGGTGTTGCAGGTGCTGTCCGCGACCATCGGCAGGCTCACCTTGCGCAGCTTCGACGCCTGCTGGGCGCCGGAGCTGCCCGAGGTCAGACCCCAGCCGTAGGCGGTGCCGGTGGTGCCCCGCTTGTACAGCGCGCTGTCGCCGGTCCCGGCCAGCCGCAGCCACTTCTGCTTCACGGGACGGTCGAGGGTGATGACCGCGACGTCGTTGCGCAGGGTGTCGTGGTTGTACTTGGGGTGCTTCCACACCCGGTGCACTCCGGCGAGGGTGGCCCCGCCGCCCTCGTCGCCGAGCTTGGTGGCGCCCGTCAGGGTGGCGCCCCACTTCTTCCAGTTGAGGCCGTGCACGCAGTGCGCGGCGGTGAGCACCTTGTTGGCCGCGACCAGGGAGCCCCCGCAGAACGAGCCCTTCTGGGTGTCCCGGTTGTAGTACCAGAGCTGGGCCATCCAGGGCGCGGCGCTGACCGTGCTCTGGGAGCCGCCGATGATGAACGGCTGCGGACCGGCACCGGCGTCGGGGCCCTCCCCGGCCGTCCGTGCCGCACCGGCGACGGCCTGGCGCGCGTTCTGCGCGAGGGTGGACCGGGTCGCGTCGGCGACCCGTTCGCGCAGCTCACCGGCGCTGGCGGGGGCCGGGGCCGGCGCGACCGCCGGGGTCGGCAGACCGCCGGGCTCCGGGGTCGCGGGCGCGGCGACGGCGGGCAGCGCGGAGCCGCCCGCCAGCAGTGCGATCGAGAGCGCGGCGGTCGCCGCGGCCCGTACGGCACCGGGTCTACGGCGCCGGAATCGGGCGAGAGTCATCTGTGTACCCCCCACGGGTGTGATGCGAACGGAACCGCAAGGGGGGCGGTGGCACGACGTCGATCCACGCGAGCCGGTCCGCGCGAGCCGATCCGCGCGGGCGGTCCCGTCGGCACGGCCGACATCCTTCGCGAAGCTCCCCCTTCGGCCGTGCGATTCTAGGGTGCCCGCCCCGGCCGGTGCGACCGATAACTCCTGGGACCTCAGACACACCTGAGCCTCCGTCGCCCCCCGCCCGTCGCCCCGAGGCTCCCGACACCGCCCCCGGAGCGCCCGAAGAACACGGGCAACGAGAACGAGCGCCCTCCGCGCCCTCCACCCACCGTCACCCCCCCACCGCCACCGCCACCGCCCACCACCGTCACCGCCCACCGTCACCGCCCACCGCCACCGCCCACCGTCACCGCCCACCCCTCGACGCCCCTGAAGGGCCCCGGCCGTCCCCTCCGAGGGGGTCCGGGCAAACCCGTGCGGCAAGCGCCGGACGAGGGGGCGCGGACGCCCCGGCCCCCGTCCCGTCCCGCCCCGTCCACCCCACCCGCCCCACGCCACCCGGTGGACGACCCGCTCCGCGGTCCCCCCGGCCGCCGCCCGGACGGCCCGCCCGCTCCCGACGCGTGGGTGCGCCGTTGACGCGCCCGGCACCGCCGCCGTCCCATGGGGAGACGGAAGACGCCACGCCATCGCGTCCCAGGGAGGGAACCCCATGGCCGAGTCCCGTAAGCCCGACACCATCAACGACACCCCCGAGCCGTCCCGCCTCGCCGTGCTGAGCGCCTGCGGCTGCGGCTCGGGCTGCTCCTGCGGCTGCCAGTCCGGCGGCGGCTGCAAGTGCGGCGGCGGCTGCTAGAAACGCCCCCGCGCACCGGCCCACCGGCCCGCACCGGCGCCCCCGCGCACCGGCCGCACCGGCCCAGGTGCCGACACCAGCACGAACCGTGCCCCGTACGGGAACCTCCCGTACGGGGCACGCGCCGTCGAACCAGACCGGCCGACCGACCGGACCGACCCCGGCCCCCGACCACCGGGAGCCGAAGCCCGAAGCCGGGAGCCGAAGCCGAGGCTGGGAGCCGAAGCCGGGAGCCGAGGCTGAAAACCACGGCCAAGGCGACAGCCAAGGGGCCAGGCAACCGAAGCCCTAGACCCCCTCCACCGGCGAAGTGCTCTGCGTCAGCTCGTCCGCGTGCTCCCCGGTGACGAGGTACACCACCCGCTTCGCCACCGACACCGCGTGATCGGCGAACCGCTCGTAGTAGCGGCCCAGCAGCGTCACGTCCACGGCGGTCTCTATCCCGTGCTTCCACCGCTCGTCGATCAGGTGCTGGAACAGCGTGCGGTGCAGCAGGTCCATCTCGTCGTCGTCCTGCTCCAGCTGCATCGCCAGGTCGACGTCCTTGGTGACGATGACCTCCGCCGCCTTGGCCATCAGCCGCTGCGCCAGCTGCCCCATCTCCAGGACCGTGGCGTGCAGGTCACCCGGCACGGCCCGGTCCGGGAACCGCAGCCGGGCCAGCTTCGCCACGTGCTGGGCGAGGTCCCCGGAGCGCTCCAGGTCCGCGCTCATCCGCAGCGAGGTCACCACGATCCGCAGGTCCGTCGCCACGGGCTGCTGCCGGGCCAGCAGCTCGATGGCCCGCGCCTCCAGGTCGTGCTGGAGGTCGTCCACCTTCTGGTCACCGGCGATCACCGCCTCCGCCAGCTTCAGGTCGGCGTCCAGGATCGCGGTCGTGGCGCGTCCTATGGCCGAGCCGACCAGCCGGGCCATCTCGACCAGGTCGTCACCGATCGAGTCCAGTTCCTCGTGGTACGCGTCACGCATACTGAGTCGTCCCTCTCTCACATCCGCTGGGGCACCCGGTGCTCGTGCACCCCACGCTCCCACGTTCCGGGGCGTACGCGTCCGACTCCGGCACCGGGAGTGAATCACCCCTTTCCCCTCGGTGAACTCTGGGCGACGAGTGTCGGAGCCGACACCGGGATGGCTGTGGACGGCTCCCGGAGCGTGCCTAACCTGGAGGCATGGACGTGAACGCGGCGGTCGCCGCAGCGGCGGCGCTCGCCGGGGTGCTCACCGGCGTCATCGCCATGCTCGCGTTCCGCTGGAGCGAACGCGACCTGAAGCGGCCCCCGCGCAGCTCGCTGCAGACCGAGCCGGTGCTGCCGCCGGGCGTGGACACCGTGCTGTCGGTGCTGCGCTCCTCGGCGGTGGTCCTGGACGAGGCCGACAGCGTGGTCAAGGCCAGCTCCGCGGCGTACGCCCTGGGACTGGTGCGCGGCGGGAAGCTCTCCATCGAGCCGATGCTCCAGATGGCCCGGGACACCCGCCGGGACGGTGAGATACGGCAGGTCGAACTGGATCTGCCCCGGCGCGGCGCGGGTCGCGGCGGGGAGGCGCTCGCCGTCTCCGCCCGGGTCGCCCCGCTCGGCTCCCGGCTGGTGCTGCTGCTGGTGGAGGACCTCACCGAGGCCCGTCGCATCGAGGCGGTCCGCCGGGACTTCGTGGCGAACGTCAGCCATGAGCTCAAGACCCCGGTCGGAGCGCTCTCGCTGCTCTCCGAGGCCGTCATGGACGCCTCGGACGACCCGGAGGCCGTGGAACGGTTCGCCGGGCGGATGCAGATCGAGGCGACCCGGCTGACCAGCCTGGTGCAGGAGCTGATCGACCTCTCGCGGGTGCAGAACGACGACCCGCTGGAGTACGCCGAGCCGGTCCGGGTGGCCGATCTGGTGGCGGAGGCGATCGACCGGTGCCGTCACCAGGCGGGCACCAAGCAGATCACCATCGCCGCGGCCGGGACCGCGGGCCTCCGGATCCTGGGCAACCGCGGCCAGCTCGCGGCGGCCCTCGGCAACCTGGTGGAGAACGCCGTCAACTACAGCGCGGCCCGCACCCGGGTGGGCATCGCCGCGCGCCGGGTGCCCCAGCCGGGCGGCGACCTGATCGAGGTCGCCGTCACCGACCAGGGCATCGGCATCCCCGACCGGGACAAGGAGCGGATCTTCGAACGCTTCTACCGGGTCGATCCGGCCCGCTCCCGCGCCACCGGCGGGACGGGTCTGGGCCTGGCCATCGTCAAGCACGTGGCCGCCTCGCACGGCGGGGAGGTCACCGTGTGGAGCACCGAGGGACAGGGCTCCACCTTCACCCTGCGACTGCCGGAGGCGCGAGCCGCCGCCGGTCGCGCGTCCCTGGAGCCCGGCCCCGGGTCCTCCGCCGGCGATCCCGGCGCGGACCACGGGGACGGCGACGGCTCCCCGGGCTCCCCCGTCACACCCCCGTACGCACCGCTCCCCTCCCCGGAGGTCCTTCCGTGACCCGAGTGCTCGTCGTCGAGGACGAGGAATCCTTCTCCGACGCCCTGTCGTACATGCTCCGCAAGGAGGGGTTCGAGGTCGCCATCGCGGCCACCGGGCCCGACGGCCTGGACGAGTTCGACCGCAACGGCGCCGACCTGGTGCTGCTGGACCTGATGCTGCCGGGGCTGCCCGGCACCGAGGTCTGCCGCCAGCTGCGCAGCCGCTCCAACGTCCCCGTGATCATGGTGACCGCGAAGGACAGCGAGATCGACAAGGTCGTCGGGCTGGAGATAGGAGCCGACGACTACGTGACCAAGCCCTTCTCCTCCCGGGAGCTGGTGGCCCGCATCCGGGCCGTGCTGCGCCGCCGGGGCGAGCCCGAGGAGGTCACCCCGGCCGCCCTGGAGGCGGGCCCGGTGCGGATGGACGTGGACCGGCACGTGGTCACGGTCGGCGGCGCCAAGGTGGACCTGCCGCTCAAGGAGTTCGACCTGCTGGAGATGCTGCTGCGCAACGCGGGCCGGGTGCTGACCCGGATGCAGCTGATCGACCGGGTGTGGGGCGCCGACTACGTGGGCGACACCAAGACCCTCGACGTCCACGTCAAACGGCTGCGGGCCAAGATCGAGCCGGACCCGGGGGCGCCCCGCTACCTGGTGACGGTGCGCGGCCTCGGCTACAAGTTCGAGCCGTAGACCGCGCGGCGCCACGGGCGCCGTACGCGCACGCGCCGGAGGGCGGGACCCAGCGAATGGGTCCCGCCCTCCGGCGTCGTACGGGTCGCGCGCGGTGCGCGGGCGCTCAGCCCTGGCTGGTCGCGGTGGTGTCGGCGGCCGGCTCGGTGGCTTCGTCGGCCGGCTCGGTGGCCGCGCCGGTGGCGTCCTGCGCCCCCTCGGTGGCGGCGACGGTCGCGTCGGGGCTGGCCGCGTCGGTCGCGTCGGCCGAGGCGGGCTTCTCGGTCGACGAGGTCTCCTTCACCTCCGGGGCGGGGGCGGCGGGCGCCTCGGTCGGGCCCCAGCCCTTGAAGTAGGACGAGGCCGGGACCACGAAGCTGTCGACCTTCACGTCACCGGTCTCGCTGAACGCGTAGGTGACGGTCTGGGCGTCGCCGTCCTTGACGGCCTCCCGGCCGCTGGGCAGCACGGCGACGGCGTTGCCCTCGCCGCCGATGACCACGTAGCCCCCGGCGGGGACGACCACCGGGCCGGTGCCCGAGGCGGCCACCAGCTCCGCCTTCCCGCCGTCCGCGACGGTGACCGACTCCAGGGTCTGGTCCTCGGTGCCGTCGTTGTAGACGGTGGCGGAGACGACGGCGGGGCCCTTCGCCTCCAGCTCCGGCTGGGTGATGATGTTGGAGTTCTGGACCTGGATCGTGCCGACGGTGACGGCGGCGTTGTCCGGCTTGATGCCCAGCGTCTGGGCGTTCGTTCCGGCGCCGCAGGCGGCGAGCGAGGCGATCGAGAACGCGATGGCGGTGGCGGCGAGGGCGCCGCGTCGAAGGCTGCTGCTCACGGCGGCGGCAACTCCTAGAACGTGGGCGGTACGGAAGGGTCCTGCGGTGGTGCTCGCCCGTACGGGTGATGCCGGTCGTACGGGGTCCTGCGGTGCCGACGGGCCCCGGGGGGCCTGCTGGCGGGCTTAGGTTATCGACCCGCTCTCCGGCCACCGCACCCGACCCGCCCCCTGGGCGCTCCGGGCCGCCCGGCCCGGGTCGCGGACCCGGCGCGGAACCGCTGGCCGACCGGCCCCGGACCGGGCGGCGGGAGACGGGACGAAGGGCGGGGGAGGGCGGGGAGATGACGGACGGGCGGGTCCTCTCGTCGGTGCCCCGTCGTCGTCGCCGCGGCCTTTCCCGGGGCACTGGAGAACCCGGGGAAGCGTCACGGGTAAGTCGGCGGAAGCGGGTGCGTCGGGGTTACGGAAGCGGGTGCGTCGGGTTACCGGAGCGGAGACCCGAAGGGTTATGCGGGTTTTCCCGCAATCACGGGTAACTCGCGGGCTAACTCACGACTGACAATGCACACCGTACGGCGGAATTGATCAACCGGCTCGGGGTGATCAATTCCGGAACACGGCCCCGGACGCCGAACGGAGTAGCGGGAACACCGGGAAGTGCCCGGAAGTGGCCCGAAGCGAACCCGGCAAACCGGGACGTTCGCCCCCTTGAGGTCCGCCGTCCGGGTGCGTAACGTGCACGTTTCACCCCACCCGGACAGCCGCTCCCACCTGCGCATACCCGCCGCGCGGGCGTCCGCCGATCCCGTCCGCAGCACGTTCCCGTTGTTGTTGTCAAGCCCCGAGATATGCCCTGACCTGCGGAAACGCCATTCAGTGGGCGCCGTATCCGTGTTACCCTTGATAGCCACGGAAGGGGTACCTGTCACATGACGTTCAAGGTTGGCGACACCGTGGTCTATCCCCATCACGGGGCCGCGCTGATCGAGGCCATCGAAACTCGCCAGATCAAAGGCGTGGACAAGACCTACTTGGTGCTGAAGGTCGCCCAGGGTGACCTGACGGTACGTGTGCCAGCGGACAATGCGGAGTTCGTCGGCGTGCGTGATGTGGTCGGTCAGGACGGGCTGGACCGGGTCTTCGAGGTGCTGCGCGCGCCGTACGCCGAGGAGCCCACGAACTGGTCGCGTCGTTACAAGGCGAACCTGGAGAAGCTCGCCTCCGGCGATGTCATCAAGGTCGCCGAGGTCGTGCGCGACCTGTGGCGCCGGGAGCGCGAGCGCGGACTCTCCGCCGGTGAGAAGCGCATGCTCGCCAAGGCCCGCCAGATCCTGGTGAGCGAACTCGCCCTCGCGGAGAACACCAACGAGGACAAGGCCGAGGCACTGCTCGACGAAGTGCTCGCGTCCTGAGCGATCCACACCGTCCCGCGACGGGGTACCGAGCGCGTCCTCACCGACGCGCCCGCCCCTGACGCGGGGACATGCCGTGGCGCCCGATGACCCCACCAGGTCGCCGGGCGCTGCGGCATCTCCGTCTCCGGCGCCCCCGTCGTCCCCCGTGGCCCCCTGACCTCACGGGCTCCCTGACCTCATGGAACCCGTACGGCTGATCCCGTGGAACCCCTGCGGGCGCCGTGGATCCGGTGGGGTGGGAGTGGGAACGGCGAGGCGCCACGGCGCGGCCACCGTTCCCCGTGCTCCGCGGTACGGCGCGGCGGGCGTGCCCCGCATGCGGACGCGGCACCCTCGCGCGCACCCGCTGGACCGGTGGAACCGCCCGGAACGAACGCCCCCGTGCCCCGCTGGTACCGCCCCTGGTGTGCCGGCCCCGGCTGCGGCTCGACCGGAAGTCACGGAAGGGTCCGATCGAGGCGTCGCGCCCGGCACTGCCCCCGACCACCGGCCGGGGGTACCCCCAGGCCATACCCATGTCGCCCGAGTACACAAACCTGAACGGAAGCGATGTCTGACGATCCGCGCCCAGCGCCACCCGCCGCCAAGGCCGCGGCCGTGATCCCCGCGGCGGGCCGCGGGGTCCGTCTCGGCCCCGGCACCCCCAAGGCCCTCCGCCTCCTCGGCGGCACCCCCATCCTGATCCACGCCGTCCGCGCCATGGCCGCCTCCCGGGCCGTCTCCCTGGTCGTCGTCGTGGCCCCGCCCGACGGGGCGGCCGAGGTCAGGGCGCTGCTCGACACCCACTCCCTGCCCGAGCGCACCGACTTCCTGGTCGTCCCCGGCGGCGCCACCCGCCAGGAGTCCGTCCGGCTCGGCCTCGCCGCCCTCCCCGAGGACGTCGACACCGTCCTCGTCCATGACGCGGCCCGCCCGCTGGTGCCCGTCGAGACGGTGGACGCCGTCGTCGCCGCGGTGCGCGAGGGGGCGCCCGCCGTGGTGCCCGCGCTGCCGCTGGCCGACACCGTCAAGGAGGTCGAGCCGCGCGACCCGGCCCGCCCCGACGACCCCGAACCGGTCCTCGCCACCCCCGAGCGGTCCCGGCTGCGCGCCGTCCAGACCCCGCAGGGCTTCGACCGGACCACCCTGGTCCACGCGCACACCACGGTCCCCGTCGACGGGGACGGCGCCACCGACTGCGCCGGGATGGTCGAGCGCACCGGGAAGCCCGTCGTCCTCGTCCCCGGGCACGAGGAGGCGTTCAAGGTCACCAGGCCGCTGGACCTGGTGCTGGCCGAGGCCGTCCTGGCCCGGAGGAGGGCCACCGATGGCTACTGATCCGGTCATTCCCCGGGTGGGGATCGGCACCGACGTCCACGCCTTCGAACACGGCCGTGAACTGTGGTGCGGCGGACTGCTCTGGGACGAGGCGGAGAGCGGCGGCCACGGGCTCGCCGGGCACTCCGACGGGGACGTCGCCGCGCACGCCGCCTGCGACGCGCTGTTCTCCGCCGCCGGGGTCGGCGACCTCGGCGCGCACTTCGGCACCGCCCGCCCCGAGTGGGCCGGGGCCTCCGGGGTCACCCTGCTGGCCGAGGCCGCGCGGATCGTCCGGGCCGCCGGGTTCGAGATCGGCAATGTGTCCGTGCAGGTCATCGGGGTGCGCCCGAAGATCGGACGGCGCCGGGCCGAGGCCGAGCGGGTGCTGACCGCCGCCGTGGGAGCGCCGGTCGCGCTCTCCGGCACCACCACCGACGGCCTGGGGCTCACCGGCCGCGCCGAGGGCCTCGCCGCCCTCGCCACCGCGCTGGTCTACCCGCGCGGCTAGGCCGTAAGGGACGGCCCGGTCCGCGAGGGACGGCCTTGCCCCCCGTCCGCCGCACCCGCCCCCCTCCGGTCGGCGGGTGCGGCGGGGCGGACGGCCGACGGCCGGGTTCGGAGCCGGTCCGGCGGGGTAGCGGTAGCGATCAGCACGTGTGTGCGTATCGCGTGCGCGTCTCGCGGCAGAAAGGGAACCCCGTGTCCGACCAGCTCCCCGACCAGGTGAAGGCCCTGCTCGACGGCCCCGTGTTCATCTCCGTGGCGACCATCCAGCCCGACGGCAGCCCGCAGGTGTCCCCGGTGTGGGTCAAGCGGGAGGGCGACACCGTGGTGTTCTCGACCACCGTCGGCCGTCAGAAGGAGAAGAACCTGCGCCGCGACCCCCGGGTCACCGTGCTGCTCCACCCCTTCGACGCCCCCTACACCTACGCGGAGATCCGCGGCACCGCCGAGCTGACCACCGAGGGCGGCGACGAGCTGATCGACGAACTGTCGGTCAAGTACACGGGCAAGCACTTCGCCGAGTTCAAACCGGATTACACCGAGGACGCCCAGCGCGTCGTGGTCCGTATCACCCCACGGAAGGTGGTTGGCCAGATCTGATCCCTCGGGGCGGCGCCCCCGCACCCCCCTCGTTGTCGCGAAATCGGTGTCCCGTGGGCCCTAGGGGTCGCGGGGCACTGCCCCACGCCCACTACCCTGGGGGGGTGACTATTCGCCTGTACGACACCAGCGCCCGGCAGGTCCGTGACTTCGCCCCCCTCACCCCGGGCTGTGTCTCGATCTACCTCTGTGGCGCGACCGTGCAGGCCGCCCCGCACATCGGACACATCCGGTCGGGCCTCAACTTCGACATCATGCGCCGCTGGTTCGCCTACCGCGGCTACGAGGTGACGTTCGTCCGCAACGTCACCGACATCGACGACAAGATCATCCAGAAGTCCGCCGAGCAGGGCCGCCCCTGGTGGTCGATCGGCTACGAGAACGAGCGCGCGTTCAACGACGGCTACGCCGCGCTCGGCTGCCTGCCGCCCACCTACGAGCCCCGCGCCACCGGCCACATCACCGAGATGGTCGAGATGATGCGCGCCCTCATCGAGCGGGGTCACGCCTACGAGGCCGACGGCAACGTCTACTTCGACGTCCGCTCGTTCCCCGGCTACCTGGAGCTGTCCAACCAGGACCTGGACGAGCTGCGCCAGCCCTCCGGCGACGGCGAGACCGGCAAGCGCGACCCCCGGGACTTCGCCATGTGGAAGGCCGCCAAGCCCGGCGAGCCCGACTGGGAGACCCCCTGGGGCCGGGGCCGTCCCGGCTGGCACCTGGAGTGCTCCGCGATGGCCCACAAGTACCTGGGCACCGCCTTCGACGTGCACGGCGGCGGCATCGACCTGATCTTCCCGCACCACGAGAACGAGATCGCCCAGGCCAAGGCGTACGGCGACGAGTTCGCCCGCTACTGGGTGCACAACTCGTGGGTCACCATGAGCGGCGAGAAGATGTCGAAGTCGCTCGGCAACTCCGTGCTCGTCAGCGAGATGGTCAAACAGTGGCGGCCCATCGTGCTCCGCTACTACCTCGGCACCCCGCACTACCGCTCCACCATCGAGTACAGCCCCGAGGCCCTGCGGGAGGCCGAGTCGGCGTTCGCCCGGATCGAGGGCTTCGTCCAGCGGGTCGTCGAGAAGGCCGGGACGGTGGAACCGGCCGACGAGGTGCCGCCCGCGTTCGCCGAGGTCATGGACGACGACCTGGGCGTCCCGCAGGCGCTCGCCGTCGTCCACACCACGGTCCGCCAGGGCAACAGCGCGCTGGCCGCCGACGACAAGGAGGCCGCCGTGGCGCGGCTCGCGGAGGTCCGGGCCATGCTCGGCGTCCTCGGGCTGGACCCCCTCGACCCGCACTGGTCCGGCGAGACCGACCGCGGCGAGGACCTCCACGGCGTCGTCGACACCCTGGTCCGGCTGGTGCTCCAGCAGCGCGAGTCCGCCCGCGCCCGCAAGGACTGGGCCACCGCGGACGCGATCCGCGACCAGCTCAACCAGTCCGGGCTGGTCATCGAGGACGGCGCCCAGGGCCCCCGCTGGACGCTCGGGCCCCGCTGAGGGACGTCTGACGGTCCCCTAGCACACCGACGCGAGGTGCCGCCCGCCCCGGCGGGCGGCACACTCGTACACGTATACGCATCCGGTCCGCGCGGAACCTCCCGGGGACCGGTCCTCCACAGAACGGGATGGGTCATGGCCGCAAACAACCGCCGCATGTCCGGCAAGAAGGGCGCGCAGGTCGGAAGCGGCGGCCAGCGGCGCAGGGGCCTGGAGGGCAAGGGCCCCACCCCGCCCGCCGAGATGCGCAAGGGCCACGCCAAGCAGCGTGCCGCCAACGCCAAGGCCCGGCGCGCCCAGGGCCGTCCCGCCACCCCCCGGGGCCGTGGCGGCCGGGGCACCTCCGAGCTGGTCGTCGGCCGCAACCCGGTGGTCGAGGCGCTGCGCGGCGGGGTCCCCGCCACCACCCTGTACGTCCAGCAGTTCATCGAGAACGACGAGCGGGTCCGCGAGGCGCTCCAGCTCGCCGCCGAGCGCGGCGGCATCCACCTCATGGAGGCCCCGCGCCCCGAGCTGGACCGGATGACCGACGGCCTCAACCACCAGGGGCTCGTCCTCCAGGTGCCGCCCTACGAGTACGCGCACCCCGAGGACCTGGTCGCCGCCGCCCACGACCAGGGCGACGACGTGCTGGTCGTGGCCCTGGACGGGGTCACCGACCCGCGCAACCTCGGTGCCGTCGTCCGCTCGGTCTCCGCGTTCGGCGGCCACGGCGTCGTGGTGCCCGAGCGCCGCGCCGCCGGGATGACCGCCGGTGCCTGGAAGACCTCGGCGGGCACCGCCGCCCGCACCCCGGTGGCCCGCGCCACCAACCTCACCCGCGCCCTGGAGGCGTACAAGAAGGCCGGGATCACGGTCGTCGGCCTGGCCGCCGACGGAGAGGCCGAGGTCGGTGACCTCGCGGCCCTCGGCGGGCCCGTCGTCATCGTCGTCGGCAGCGAGGGCAAGGGCCTGTCCCGGCTGGTGGGGGAGACCTGCGACGTGCGGGTGCGCATCCCCATGCCGGGCGGCGCCGAGTCGCTGAACGCCGGTGTCGCCGCGGGCGTCGTCCTCTACGAGGCGGCCCGCCAGCGCCGCCGCTGACCACCCGCCCACGCGGCACGGGGCCCGTCGGCACCCCTGGATTCCAGGGGGCCGGAGGGCCCCGTCGGCTTTTGTCGGGGGCCGGACATCTTCGGCGGGTCAAGGCAGTGTCCTAACCTCACGTCACTCGGTTAGATGAGTGTGGACACCAGAACACCCCGCACACTCACGGGGGCCCGCTCGTCGGGATTCGACGACGCTCCCGCGCTGAGCATGGTGAAGGTGCCGAGCGATCCGGCGCAGGTCATCGTCAATCACGCCAGCTTCCGCGTGCAGCTCAACGGCGTGCCCAAGCGTTCCGCGCGCATCGACCGGGGCGCCGACGGCGCCCGCGTCACCGCAGGATCCGTGGCGCGCCGTCGCGCGCCGGTGGTCTGGACCGGCCGGTCCGCGCCCGGCGACACCGCCGCCACCGGACTGCTCCAGGCGGTACGGGAGACCGGCGTCCGCCGCGCCGCCGGACCGGCCGACGGCGGAGCCACCCAGCTCATCCCCCGGGTGACCCCGCGCACCGCGCCCGACGACACCGTCACGGGCCCCGGCCCGGACGCCACCCGGCTGCTGCCCCATCAGCTCCGCGACTCCCGGAGCGCCTACGAGGAGACGGCCGGGATGCCGGTCGTCACCGAGCGCGGCCCCGGCGACCGCTACGACGGCGACCACGACGACTACGACGGTCACGACGACTACGACGGCCACGGGTACGACGACCGGGCCGCCGGGTACGACGGGGGCGAGCCGTACGAGCGGGAGCCCGACGAGGAGGACGGCGCCCGGGAGCGGCGGGACGTCTACTACCCGGGCCGTCGGCTGAACCTCGGCGTGGTGCTGCTGCCGCTGCGCGTCTTCCTCGGTTTCATCTCCATCTACGCGGGCCTGGGCAAGCTGAGCGACCCCGTCTACTTCGACGGCGGCGAGCGCGGCTCCATGATGAAGTGGCTGAACTCCCTGCACCCCTGGGCCCTCGCGGAGCCGCTGCGGGACTTCGCCCTCCAGCACCCGGTGGGCGCCGGGCTGACCATCGCCTTCCTCCAGGTGCTGGTCGGCGTGCTGACCGTCCTCGGACTGTGGCAGCGGGTCGCCGCCGTGGTCGGGGCGCTGCTGTCGGCGGCGCTGATCGTCACGGTGAGCTGGCGGACCGTCCCCGCCTACGACGCGCCCGACATCATCTACCTGGCCGCCTGGTCTCCGCTGATCATCGCGGGCGCCCCGGTGTACTCGGTGGACGGACGCCTCGGCTCCGAGGCGTGGCGCACCCTGGGCCCGCGCGCCGGACTCTGGGAGCTGCGCGGCCGGGTGCTGCGGCGGGGCGCGGTCATCGCCTCCGTCGCGGTGGGCCTGACGATGCTCCTCGGCTCGGTCCTCGGCGGCGCCGTACGGGACGCCGACCGGGTCACCGTGCCCGCTCCGGGCCAGGCCCCGCGCAACGAGCTGCCCGGTTCGCCGCTGCCGCCGGAGCCCGACGAGCGCCGCCGCGAGGGCAGCCGCTCGCCGTCCCCCTCCGGCACCCCGACCCGCGACGCCCGCGAGGCGTCCGCGGTGCCCACTCCGGCCGCCACCCCCGGCGCCGCCACCGGCGCTCCGCCGACCGCCGGGGCCACCGGCGCCGGGACGCCCAGCGAGACCCAGGGCACCGTACAGCGGCCCCCGGCCCGCGAGACCCCGCCGACCCGGGCCCCCGCGACCACTACGGGTCCCTCCTCGGGCGGCGCCTCGACGGGCAGCGCCGGGGAGACCACCGGCTCCACCTCCACCGGCGGCGCCACCGGCTCCACCGCGACCGGCGGCACCGGCTCCTCCACCGGCGGCGCCGAGGAACCGCCCGGCCTGGTCGGCGGCCTGATCGGCTGACCCGGCCCCGGAACGGCGGCCTGACCGCCGGACCGGCCCCGGCCAGCTCCGCACGACCCCGGAAGGGCCGGGCAGGACCCGAAGGACGACGAAGGGGCCACGCGTACGGACGCGTGGCCCCTTCGTCGAGGCCGGGACGGGCGGACGACCCGCGCGAACGCCGGGCGCTGCGGAGCCCCGGTCCGACGGAGGCCGGAGTCGACGGAGCCCCGGTCCGACGGAAGCCCGAGTCGGCGGAGCCCCGAGCTGCCGAGCGCCCGGGCAGCTGGTACCCGGGCGGCTGAACGTCCGGGCGGCTGAGCGCCCGAACGCGGCTGAGCGTCCGGGCGGTGGTTCAGCGTACGAGGGCCCAGCGCGCGAGGGCTCAGCGTACGAGAGCCCAGCGTGCGAGGGCTCAGCGTGCCAGGGCGGCGAGCTCCTTGGAGGCCTCCGTCAGGTCCTTCGCCGTGTCGATGGCCCGCCAGTACGCGCCCTGCGGGATCGGGAAGCCCGCCAGCCGCTTGGCGCGCGCCAGCCCGGGGAAGGTGGTGCGCTCGTGGTCCCCGAGGTCGGGGAGCAGCTCGGTGAACGCGGCGGAGAAGACGTACACGCCCGCGTTGATGAGGAACGGGGACGGCGGCGCCTCGACGAAGTCGGTGATGTGTCCGAAGCGGTCCGTCTCGACGGCGCCCCAGGGGATGCGGGGGCGGGCCAGCGCGAGGGTGGCCGTGGCGTCCCGCTCGGCGTGGAACGCGGCCATCTCACGCAGCGAGAAGCGCGTCCAGATGTCGCCGTTGGTGGCGTACCAGGGCCGGTCGGGGTGGGGCAGGTGTCCGGCGGCGTACTTGAGGCCGCCGCCCCGGCCGAGGGGCTCCTTCTCCACGACGGTGGTGACCCGCAGCGGCAGGTCCGACGACTCCAGCCACTCCTGGAGGACCTCGGCGAGGTGTCCGCACGAGACGACGGCGTCGGTCACGCCCTCCTCCGCGAGCCAGGCCAGCTGGTGCCCGATGATCGGGGTCCCGGTGCCGGGGATCTCCACCATCGGCTTGGGCCGGTCGTCGGTGTAGGGGCGCAGCCGCGAACCCTGGCCCCCGGCCAGGACGACGGCTTGTGTCGGACGCTCGTGGGCGTGCGGATCGGTCATGCCGAAACCATACGCGTCGACGCCGCGCGTCTCGCGGGCCCACCCGGTGCGTGGTCCGGGCGGCCGCGGGGCGCGCGGCGTCGTGGTCGGGCCGGTGGGGCCCGGGTGCGGTGGGGGTGCCGTCAGAGCTGCGTGGCGACGCCGGAGGCGAAGGCCGTGTCGCAGACCGGGCGGGCGTAGGACTGGGCGCGGGCCGGTCCGTAGCTGCGGACGGCGGCTCGGCCCAGGGAGCGGGCGATGGAGACGCAGTGCTTCGCGAGCGAGGGCCTGCGGTCGACCTCCTGCTGGAGGTGGGTCAGGGCGGTGCCCGGGTCCTTCTCCTGGAGTTCGCGCAGCAGTCGTTCGCGCAGCACCTCGTGGGCGGCGGGGGCCTTGGCCTTGGCGCGGCTGGGCACGCTCTCGGCGGACGCGGTGAGCACCGAGTCCTGGGAACCCGACCAGTTGACGGAGGTGACCGCGAGGGTGCCGGACAGCACCATCACGACAGGCAGGACGAAGGCGAGGGAGCGGCCGATGCGGCGGGCAGGGCCACGCCTCCGGCGCTGCTTGTAGGTGTGGGAAAGCGTCACGCAGGGCAGCGTAGCGGCCGGTAGTCATGTGAAGACACTTAGTCACCCTCTTGAGGGACGGTGACGCGCCTCATTCGCATGATCGTGTTGACGAACAGGAATCGAAACGCCGGGCGTGGTGGCATTTGGCCTGCCGTGAATGCCCGGTTCCGCCCCTGGGGTGCGGGTGCTGCCGATGGTGCGTGTGTGGGCGCTGATGCGGGAAGGGCCTGTGCCCCCGGAGACTCCGGGGGCACAGGCCCTTCCCTACCGCGCTGCCGCCGTCACCGGCGGCGCCGGCGTCAGTCGCTGAGGCGCGCGCCCGTGGAGGTCGAGAACACGTGGGTCTCGCCCGGACGCGGCACGACGTGGATGTCGCTGCCCTTGTCGGGGACCTGGCGGCCGTTGACGCGGACGACCAGTTCCTTGGACTCGCCGCCGACCTCGGCGGTGCCGTAGACGTAGGCGTCGGCGCCGGTCTCCTCGACGACGTTGACGCGGACGGCGAGGCCGGCCGGGGCGTCGGCGGAGCCCTTGGCGAGGGAGGCGGCGCCGCCGTGCTCGACCACCTCGAAGTGCTCGGGGCGGATGCCGACGGTGACCGTGCGGTCGCCGCCGTCGGCGGCGGCGGTCACGGCGTCACGGCCGACCGGCACCACGGAGTTGCCGAACTTCACGCCGCCGTCGGTGATCGGGACCTCGACCAGGTTCATGGCGGGGGAGCCGATGAAGCCGGCGACGAAGAGGTTGGCCGGGCGGTCGTACATGTCGCGCGGGGAGGCGACCTGCTGGAGCAGACCGTCCTTGAGCACGGCCACGCGGTCGCCCATGGTGAGGGCCTCGACCTGGTCGTGGGTCACGTAGACGGTGGTGATGCCGAGGCGGCGCTGCAGCGAGGCGATCTGCGTACGGGTGGACACGCGCAGCTTGGCGTCGAGGTTCGACAGCGGCTCGTCCATGAGGAACACCTGCGGCTCGCGGACGATGGCACGGCCCATCGCGACGCGCTGGCGCTGACCACCGGAGAGGGCCTTCGGCTTGCGGTCCAGGTACTGGGTGAGGTCGAGGATCTTGGCGGCCTCTTCGACCTTCGCGCGGATGTCCGTCTTGTTGACGCCCGCGATCTTCAGGGCGAAGCCCATGTTGTCGGCGACCGTCATGTGCGGGTACAGCGCGTAGTTCTGGAACACCATGGCGATGTCCCGGTCCTTGGGCGGGAGGTGCGTGACGTCGCGGTCACCGATGCGGATCGCGCCGCCGTTGACCTCCTCCAGGCCCGCGAGCATGCGGAGCGAGGTCGACTTGCCACAGCCGGAGGGGCCGACGAGGACGAGGAACTCGCCGTCCGCGATGTCGATCTCCAGGCTGTCGACGGCGGGCTTGGTGCCGCCCGGGTAGAGGCGGGTCGCCTTGTCGAAAGTTACGGATGCCATGGCTGTGAAGCCCCCTTCACCGGCAGGAACGTGCCGGACGATCCGAGTAAAGGAAGTGGTCCGCCCCCGTACCGGGAGCGGCTGACACATTGGTTTAGTCCACTCGGGTGAACTGCCTCAGGACGCTACCCGCCGTCCACCGATCTGTCATCCGTTGCGGGGGTGTGAACTTCGTCGACATTTCCCGACGGGCGGCACCCCTCCTCTGGGTACACTGCTCGGGCACGCCTCCTTAGCTCAGCTGGTCAGAGCGCCGCTCTTGTAAAGCGAAGGTCGTCGGTTCGAATCCGACAGGGGGCTCCGACGCGCACCCCCGAGCCGGCCTCCGCCCCGGCTCCGGCGGTCCACCTACGGCCCCGGACCTCGTCCGGGGCCGTTCGCGTGGGTGGCGCGGGAGCGGACGCGGGCCCGGTGGGCCGGAGGCCTCGGTTCACCGGGCGGCACCGGGTCGATCTCCTCGTACGGGCCTGACGAGGGTCTGCGGCACTGGAGGACCGCCATCAGGGGCGGGTGGCGATGATCGCTTCGGTGCGGACGACCTCGTCGAACCGGCCGTCGGGGCGGAAGCCGAGAAGGGCGGCGCGGAGGTCGTGGGTGAAGGCGTCCTGGTGGTCGCCGAGCTGTGCGGGGCTGGAGTAGGAGAGGCTGAGGACGTAGCCGATCACCTCGTCGACGGTGCGGGTGAGGGCGCGGTCCCAGCGGGCGGTCTCGACGTGGGAGAACGGCGAGCGTTCCAATACCTGTCGGTGGCTCTCTGCGGGGTGGGTGTACGTACCCGATCCGGCTCGGCGTTCGGGGCCGAGGTAGTGGGTGCGGATGTCCGCGACCACGTCCAGCCAGGGGGCGGGTTCGAGGTCTCCGGGGGCGCCGCCGGAGACGATGACGACGGCGCCGCCGGGTTCGGTGATCGGTTCGAGGTCGCGGAGGACCTGGTCGCGGTCCATCCAGTGGAACGCGGCGCCCATCACGGTGAGCGTGATGGGCGGGAGGTCCATGCCGGGGAGGGTGGTGGAGTCGCCCTGCCGCCAGTCGACGGTGGTGATGCCGCGTTCGGTGGCGAGGCGGCGGGCTTCCGCGAGCATGCCGGGTTCGGGGTCGACGGCGATGACCTCGGCCACGTGGGCGGCGAGCGGGAGGGCGAGGACTCCAGTGCCGGTACCGAGGTCCAGGACACGCTGGCTGCCGTCGAGGTGGAAGCGTTCGGCGAGGAAGGCGTAGAGGGCCGGGTCGTACCCGGGGCGGTACCTCGCGTAGTAGGGGGCGGTCGAGGCGAAGAGTTCGGCGGGGTCGCGGTGCGCGGTCATGCGGTCAGTCTTTCGTCCGTGCGTGGGGGAGGCGGATGGGAAGCGGACGGCGTCGGGGGTTCAGCCGCCGTGCGGTGCCGACAGCTCGGTGGCGCGGGCCGCGAGGGCGGCGGCGGACATCCTGCACGCGTCCAGTAGCCCCTCGGCCGTCGTGGGGCGCCCCGGGTCGCGGTAGCCGACGACGTGGAACCGGTCGGCCGCGCCCCGGGCGGCCAGGAGTGCGCGGACGGCTCCCGCGTGGGTCGGTACGGCCATCAGGACGGGGGCGTCCGTGGTGAACAGGCGGGTGAAGCGGCGCGCGGTCAGTGCGCAGGGCCGTCGGGACGCCGGGCCGAGGACGGCGAGGTCGTTGACGTGGACGTAGCGGATCTTCAGGTCGGGGCGGGTGGTGCGCAGCAGGGTTGCGGCGGCGGACAGTTCGCGTGCCGGGACGTCTCCGGCGGAGGCGAGCACCAGGTCGGGGCTGCGGCTCCGGTGGCTGAGGTGCGGCCAGACGGCGGCACCGGCGGTGAGTTCCTCGCGGAACGTGTCGGGCGGGAACGACCCGGTGCCGTGCTTGTCCGTGATCAGGAAGTTGACCCGGTCCCGTCCGGCGAGCATGACCGTGAGCACGGCGGCGGCGCGGGTGGCGTCGGCGGGGGTGTAGACGTGCACCGAGCCGTTCTCGGTCTCCAGCATCGACGAGACCAGACCGGGGTTCTGGTGGGTGTGGGTGTTGCGCCAGCCCAGCGAGGTGATCAGGTAGTTGACGTTCGGCAGTCCGCCGTGCCCGGCCGCGTACCGCAGGCCGCGGTGCTTGAGGTGCTGGACGAGCAGGCTGGTGTTGACGGGGGCGAAGGCTTCGTACGTGGCCAGGAGGGCGTCCCGGCCGGTCTCGGTGAAGCCCTGGAGCCAGGCGTGGCAGATCTCCTCGTTGAGGATCTCGGTCGCCCAGGGCGGCAGCGTGCCGTCGGGGGTGAGTTCCAGGCGGTTGGACGCGATCTCGTCCGGGCTGAACAGGCGGAAGCCGCCGGTCGCGGCCCGTTGCTTGATCGCGGCGCTGACCGTGGGCGATGGCCGGGGCCCGGGCGTCGGCATCGGCAGCGGGGCCTCCGGTTCGCCGGTCGGTGGCGGTGGCGGTGTGCCCGGGAGCGCTCGGCGGACCAGGCCGGCGGGCCGCCCTTCGGCGGTGAACAGCTCGGCCGGACGGTAGGACGTCAGCCAGGTCTCCAGCGCCGCGAACTCGGCCTCGTCCCGGCAGGGGTCGCGCAGCGGCGTCTTGTGGACGGCTGGCTTGCCGAGGAGCTGTCGTTCACCGACGCGTTCGGGCCCGGTGTGGCCCTTGGGCATGGTCAGGACGATCATCGGCTGTCGTCCGTGGCAGTCGAGCGGGCGGAGACGGGCCAGGGCGTCACCCAGCAGTCGGCGGAAGCCGGTGACGTCGGTGCCTCCGTGGGTGAAGGGCTCGTAGCCGAGTCCGGTGAAGTAGTCGTGGACCTCCGACTCGTCCATGCCCGCGAGGAGGGACGGTCCGCCCATCCGCAGGCCGTTGGCGAGCACCACCGGCAGTACGGCCCCGTGGTGTCCGCTGCCGATCAGCGCCCTGCGGGCCAGCCAGGCCGCCGCCGTCGCCCCGGTCTCCAGTTCACCGTCGCCGATCAGCGGGACGACGAGGCGGTGCGGGGCGTCCAGCGCCATGCCCTGGGCGACGGCGAGGGCCGGGCCGAGCTGGCCGCCCGTGTAGCGGACGCCCGGGACGAGGGGGTGACCTCCCCGCCGAGGGTGTTCGGGTGGGGGAACCGGGAGACGAGGGCCCGTAGTTCGGGCACGGACCAGCCCGGCCCACTGCCGGTGAGGCGCAGGGTGTTGTTGAGGTAGGCGTGCGCGAGGACGGACGGTCCGGCGTGTCCGGCGCCGTGCAGGACGAGCAGTTCGCCGCCGACGGGTCTCCGGGCGGTGAGCGGTCCGAGGTGCGCGAGCATCCAGTTGACCGGCGGGCACACCCCCCAGTGCCCGCGCGGGGACTCCTTGACGTCCGTCGGTGCGAGCGGGCGGGCGAGGAGCGGGTTGTCGTCGAGGTACAACTGCGCCGCGCACAGGTGGTTCAGGGCTCGCCACAGGGCGTCCACGGCTTCGTCCGGAACGGCCCGGGCGGCGAGGCGGGACGCGTGGCTCCAGTCGGGGAGCCGACCCGGGGGTGTGGCCGGGGGCACGTCGTCGGGTCGGGTCACGGTCGGCTCCGGGTGTGCGCGGACAGCGCGTCCACGACGGCGGTGATGCGGGCCGTGCGGATGTCGGGCGAGGACGCCTCGGTGATCAGATGGAGCGCCTGGGCCCGTTCGGGCGCGGGCAGCACGGTCCAGTCGAGCCGGGCGAGCGCCAGGGCTTCGGCCAGGTCGTCGGGAACGCTGCGGACGGACGGGTCCCGCACCCCCTGGACGGCGAGCGGTACTCCGGGGACGTCGTCGCGGACGCTCGCGTACGGGACCGCCGCCTGACCTCGCAGCGCGACTGCGGCGACCGTCCGGGCCGTACCGGTCGGGTGGGTGACGCGCAACCGTCGGCCGCGCAGCCCGGCCGGACCGGTGCACGGCAGCAGGAGCATGTCGCGGGTGCCGACCCGGGCGGGACGGGCGAGGACGTGGAGGACCTCGTCGGAGCCCGGTAGCGGCAACAGGGCGTGCGGGTCCCGTTCCCGGTCACCGGGCAGGTTCGACGGGGGCTGGGTGACGGCGATGATCCCGCCCTCGCCGCCCCGGGCCCGGCGGGCCGCCTTGTGGGTGAACAGGCAGCGGTCCACCGTGGACAGCAGTCCGTCGGTGAAGGCGTGCTTCCACGCGCTGCCGTCGCGGTCCGGCGGGAGGTCGGCGGGGGAGACGAGGGCGAGCGCGAAGGACACCAGTACGGGGAGTTCGGCGGCCAGCCGGTCCCGGAGTTCCGCGACGGCCCGGTGGAAGGAGGGGGCGTCGCGGACGGCGGCGGCGACGATGACCTCGTCGCCGCCGAAGGTCGCCGCGCACCCGGCGGTGAAGGGCTGTTGGTGGAACCAGGTCCGGGTGGTGGCGCCGAGGCGGGCCATGACCTTGTTCCCGGCGAGGTGGCCGTAGCAGTCGGCGCTGGTCGCGTTCGCCTTCTCCACGTGGTCCTTCAGCCCGTCGACGTCGCCGATCGCCAGTCCCACCAGGTGCCCGGAGCCGAGGGCCGAGGCGAGGGCCCGGGGGACGTTGCTGTGGAAGTCGGGGAAGGCGACCAGACCGGTCACGGCGTCCTCGCGGCTGCCCTCGCACCAGGTCCGCAGCGGCAGCCGGGCCGAGTCGAAGAAGGGGACGGAGCGGGCCAGCGGATCGCGGGCGGAGTGCTCGTCGTAGGTGTCACAGGTCGGCTCCATCGCGGACCTCCGGTTCTCTCGTGAGGGCCTCGGCGGGCCGGGCTGGCAGGAGTCGGGGCAGGGACGTGAGCCGGTGGAGGCGCGGGGCGTCGAGCGGGTCGGGGAGCGGGCGTCCGGCGGGCCGCTGGCGGTCCAGCCACGCGCCGTGCCAGCCCGCCGAGGCGGCGCCGACGACGTCGGCCCGCAGCGAGTCCCCGACGTGCAGCAGTTCCCGCGGTGTCAGGCCACTGACCCGTTCCACGTGGGCGAAGGCTTCCCGCTCGGGCTTCACCGCGCCGATGTCGGCGGAGTGGAAGACGTCGTCCAGCAGGTCGTGGAGAGCCGGTGGCGGCGTCTCCGGAACGGAGGAACCCAGGCTGTTGGTCAGCCCGTACAGCGCGAACCCGCGCTGTCGCAGGGCCGCCAGGGCCGGGACGGCGTCCGGGAACAACTCCGGAGCGGAGGCCCGCTGGCGGGCCCGGTCCAGCACCGAGACCAACGGCCCCAGGAGGGCGGGACGGTGGAAGGCGGTCGCGAGGTCACCGGCCAACTCCTCCGGTGTCGTGCGGCGGCGCTTCGGCCCGTCCTCCATGACCAGGCGGGCCCGGTCCAGGGAGATCCCCAACAGCCGGGCGACCAGGCCCGTCGTCGGCTCGGGCTCCGCACGCACGAGGGTGCCGCCCAGGTCGAAGCAGATTCCCCGCACTCGCGACCACCGGGCGGGTGGGCCGGTCATCCGTCCGCCTCCAGCACCGGTGCGGCTTCCGGCACCACCGGCGGTGCGGCGAGCCCGGCGGTGGCGCGGACCGGCAACGCCCCCTCCCGGGGCACCAGGGGTTCGGCGAAGACGTGCTGCCGCAGTGGTTCCAGCGTCAGGTGCCACTCGACGGCGGGGACCTCGTCCCGGCAGCAGGACCCGGCCAGGGCCAGCGCGGCGGTCAGCCGGTCGCCGTGCGGGAAGGTCGCCATGCCCAGGTCCGCCGCGAGTTCCGTGGTGTGCAGGGACCGGGCCAGGCCGCCGGACCAGCCGGGGTCGGTCTGCCACACGTCGACCGCCCCGCCGGTCAGCAGCCGGATCTGCTCGTCCTCGTCGGTGGCGTGTTCACCGGCCGCCAGGGGCACGCCGGACCCGGCGGCCCTCAGTCGGTGCCAGCCCCAGGAGCCGGGTTCCACCAGTTCCTCGGCGAACGCGACGTCGAGGTCCGCGAGGACGGGCAGCAGCCGTACGGCTTCGTCCGGTCGGCACCGGCCCAACCCGTCCACCATGAACCGGGTGTCGCCCGCCGCACGCCGCAAGGAGCCGAGCACCGTTGCGACCTTCCGGGGACCGGCGTGGACGAGGTGCTCGGTCAGCGGCCACTTCTGCCCCCAGAAGCCCGCACCGCCGATCCAGGCCGCCGCCTCGGGGGCGGCCTCGTGCTCCGGATCGAGCCCGAGTGCGGACGCGTACGCCGGTACGTGTCGGCGTACGGTGCCGCCCAGCAGGTCGGTGACCGTCGTTCCGGAGGCCCGGGAGGCCAGGTCCCAGCAGGCCAGTTCCACGGCGGAGGCCGCCCGGCGGGCGTGGGCACCGCGGTGGTGCCGTCCGGTGCGAGGGCGGTGCGGGAGGCGGCGCGGGGCCGCCGCGTCGTGTCCGACCAGTCCGGCGGCCAGGTCGTCGAGGACGATGCGGAGCACGGCTTCGCCGACCGGTGCGTGCCAGCCCGAGACGTCGTCCGCCACCAGCTCGATCGCGAACCGGGTGCGGTGCTCGGCCCAGGCGGGCCCCGCCGGGGGCACCGCGCACGCGGCGAGCGGGCCGGGTAACCCGTTCGGGAGGCCCGCCGCCTGCGGAGCCAGCCGCCAGGCCCTGACCGCCCGGACGGTCGTCGGGAGGGACGTGGTGCGGGTCGTCATCAGACCTTCGCCCCCGTCAGTTCTTCGCCCGCGAAGGTGAAGCACCACGGACTGCGGTAGTTCTGCCACCACTGGGGCCGCAACCCGCCGTCCTCGAAGAGTTCCTCCAGGCAGCGGCGCATCGACAGGCGCCACTCGATCGTCTCCGACCCGGGGGTGCGGTAGACGTCCATGAACGGGTTGTGCGCCTGGTAGGTCTGGAACCTGGGGAAGGCGGTGGTGACGGGCACGAAGCGCTTCAGGTTCCCGATCGCGTCTTCCAGCGGGTCCAGGCCGACGATGTACGTGAAGTCGGTCGTCAGGTCGCGTCGCTTGGCCCGGTCCAGGGCGGTGACCATCTCGGCGGGAGTGAGCTTGGCCTTGGACTCCTTGAGGATCTGGCGCCGCTCGGTGAAGCACTCGGCGGTCAGGGTCAGGTGGAACGAGCCCAGCCCGGCGGCGGCGTCCAGCCCCCGCTCGCTGGTCAGCACCGAGGACAGGAAGTGGAGGGTGCCGGTGCAGCCGTTGCCGCGCATCGCGGAGCGCACCTCGGTGAGGTGCTCGACGGCGAGGTCCTCGTACAGGAAGCAGCCCGTGCACACGGTCACCGTGTCCACCGCCGACAGGTCGTCCATCCCGGAGTTCGCGGCCAGCGCGGCGAGGTAGCCGGACAGGTCGAGCGGTCTGATCCTCGGGTCGGAGGCGTCCTCCAGGGTGTTGGGGCAGAACACGCAGCCGGTGCACTGGGAGCGCGCGTTGGAGTTGAGGGTGAGCATCTTCGTGCCGTTGCGCCAGTAGCCGAGGACGGCGTCGTCGTCCTCGATGCCGTCGACCTCGCCGACCTTCACCCCGCCCAGCCGCAGTTCGTGCTCGTCCAGTTCGAACGGCGAATCCCTGCGGCCCAGGGACAGGATCAGGAACAGAGGGTCGGCGGGCCGGGAGTCCAGCCGGAGGCGGAACCTCATGCGTGGCTTGGTAAGCGGGGACCGGGCTCCGGAGGCGTTCAACGCGATGAGCAGCACGTCCTCGGGGTTGACGTTCCACGTGCGGGCCACTTGTTCCAGGTGCCGAACCGATTCGAGCATGTGCCTTCCCTTCTCCCGGCCCGGTGCACGGCGGTGCGGTGCGGGCGGCGGATGCGTTGCGGGCGGTGCCCGCGCGTCGTCGTCGTGCGGGTCAGACGGGGAGCGGCGCGAGCGGAAGGCGGACGACGATCCGCTTGCCTCCGTTCGCTCCGTCCGGGACCACGTCGTGGCTCCCGTGGACCTCCGCGACCAGGGCGGACACGATCCGCAGACCGCGCCCGCCGTGGTCGTGCGCGGTCGGCAGGGCCTTGGGCTTGAACGGGTGCGTGTCGGTGACGGTCAGCGTGAGCGCGTCGGCGTCGGCGGTGAGGCACACCCCGGCGGTGGGCGAGAGGACGGCCGCGTGCCGGACCACGTTCGCCACCAGCTCGGTGACGATCAGGCACGCGGTGTCCACGACGTCCCCCGCCAGACCCCAGCCGCACAGCACCTTCGCCGTCTCGTGGCGGCTCCGTGGCACGGACTCGACCCTGGAGACGATCTGGAACTCGTGGCGCATCGGCGCATCGGCCATGGCTCGGCTCGCCCTTCCCCGCCGGGCGGGACCTCCACCCGATCAGGCAACCGAAGGTAAGCAGGTCGTCACGGAGGGGTGTTCACCGCCGTGAACCCCCTCCCCCAGCGGGGCGCCGGGTTTCAGGCCCTGAGACCCATGCGGTGGGCCAGTCCGCGCAGGTCCCGGGCGGCGTGGGAGGGCAACTGGCGGTCGAGGAGGCCGGAGACCGTCTCGCGGACCAGCGCGTTGGCGTGGATACGCTGCGGGGCGGCCCGCTCGGCGGTCAGCAGTTCGGCGACCGCATCGGCGTCCCGGCCCCTCATGTGGGCCAGCGACCGCCCGAGGTCGGCGTGGAACGCGGCCTCCCGCCCGGGAGCCTTCAGGACTGCGGGGCGGACGCCGTGCCGGGCGGCGACGGCCGCTCCGTGCAGGCCCAGGTCCGTGTTCAGGCTGACCTCGTGGATGCCGACGTTCGTCGGGCCGAAGTTCAGGTGCCACGCCTTGGTCTCGCCGGTGCGCACGGCCAGGTCGGCGGCCTCGGAGAGGTGCCCGGCCACTTCGCGGGCGCGGTCGGCGCCGGAGCGGCGGACGTCCTGGGTCAGACAGGTCGCCCGGATCAGGTGCAACTCGCCCAGCAGGGCGTGCGCTTCGAGGCCCGAGAGGTGACGTTCGACTTCGTCGGCCGCTTGGTCGGCCCGGGCCAGCGCCTGGGCCGGGCTACCGGCCGCCATGAGGACGTGCGTGTGGAAGAAGCCGGAGAGCGCGGTGTGGACCGGGTCGTCCAGTTCGGCGATCGCCTCGGCGGCGCGGGTGACGGCGATGAACGCGAGGTCGGTGTATCCGAGGTTCTTCAACAGCAGTGTGCAGGCGGGGTGGTAGGCGTCGGCGAGCAACCGCAGCAGCCGTCGGCGCTCGCCGCCGTCCGCCGCCTCGACGGCGGCGTGCAGGTCGGAGAGGAGGACGGGCAGCCCGGTGGCGACCTTCCCGTATTCGGCAGCGTGGTACAGCCGGTTGGCCTCTCCGACCCGATCGGCCAGGACGGAAAGCGGCGTGCCCGGGGTCGGTCGGTCCGGTGGCGCGGTCATCGTCATGCCCATGAGCGCCAGACGCAGGGCCGGGATCGCGGCGTGGGCGGATTCGGCCTGCTGCGGACCGGCCGGTGCGAACGGCTGCCCGGTCAGTTCGGAGGGCGCCATCCGGAGGGCTTCGGCGAGGGCGGTGATGTGCCCGGTGCGGTCGAGGTGCCGGTGCCCGTTCTCCACCATCGACAGGAACCCGGTCGACAGCCCCGACAACCCTGCCAGGGTGCGCAGCGAGACGCCGCGCTGCCGACGGGCCGCCCGGAGCCGCTGCCCGATGTGGTCCTCGGGGAGTTCGCTCATCAGCACCGCCCGGGTTCGATGGATTGGTCCGTAGCGTACGGCGAAGACCCTTGTGGACAGGGCGCTTTCAGGTCATGCGGCGGGTCCGGCGGGAGGGCGGGGCGAGTCCCGCCCGTTCGGCGATCGGGTGGACGGCGTCGGCCACCGCCGGGGTGTCGGCACGGCTGGCCAAGGCGGAGAGCAGTTCGCGGGCGAAGGGGTCGAGGCGTACCCGTAGGGGTGCGATCGCCTCGGCCTCGACCAGGTCGGCGGCGGCTCGGACGGTGTCGCCGACCCGCGCGGCGGCCCCCGCCGAGATCAGCAGGACCTGGGCCTGTTCGACGGGGCGGAGCGCGGTCCGGGCCGCCGCCGCACGGGCGTACTCGGCTGCTTCGTCCGGGGCGCCGTACTCAAGGGCGGCGGCGGCTCGGGCCACTGCGAGGGTGGCCGAGTCTCGCTCGTCGTGGGCGCGTCGAACGGCGGCGGTCAGCAGTCGCTCGGCCTGCTCGCGTCTCCCGGCTATGGCGTGCGCGAAGGCGGTCAGCGCCGACAACTCCGCGTTTCCACCTGCGGTGTGCTCGGCGCGGGCGGCACGGGCCAGGGCGTACTCGGGCGCACCCAAGTCGATCAGGAGCCGGACCTCTTCGAGCAGTACGGGGAGCGTGGCGGGGGCTCCCGGACGGGCGCGGTGGAGGAGCGTCCAGCCAAGGTCCCGGTACCCGAGCCGCCGGAGGAGTCCGGCCGCCAGGACGTGGGCGTGCACCCGGAGTTCCTGTGCCCGCTCGTCGCTCGCCGGGGTGGGGAGCAGGGGAACGACGTGGTCCGCAGCCCGGATCAGTTCCGGCAGGGCCAGGGCCAAGGCGTGCTCGTCGCCTGTTTCCTCGGCTGCGACGGCGGTTCTCAGGAGGGCGGCGAGGTCATCGGCGGACTCCGTCGTCCAGGTTGGGGACTGGGGTGGTTTTGCGAGGTGGCGGCGCAGGTGGAAGGCCACGGCGCGGACCGCCGCGTGCTGCTCCCCCGTCGGGGAGTAGGGCTGCCCGGTGAGCTCCGTCGGATCGATCCGCAGCGCGTTCGCCAGAGCGGCCAGCACGCCGCGACGGTCCACCCAGTCCTGGCCGGTTTCCCACCGTGAGACGTCTTTGGTGGAGACGCCAGTGTGCTCGGCGAGATCGGCTGGGGTTAGGCAGCGGCCCACCCGCCAAGCGGACAAAAGGGCGCCTATCGGCCCTCCTGTGGGAGCCTTGTCTGGCTTCCGTATCTCTGGGCTGCTCGCAGAGCCCACTGGTCAGCTCCTGTCTCCCGGGACAGGTCCACGCATCCCTGGATGCGAGACCTGTGTGCATCCTTCCCAGGAAGCACAGTAGTCACATCGCAAGGCGTGAGCCGAATGGCCTTGATTATTTTTATGCCCGACGGGCTGCACGCTAATTGCGTCTGCCTTGTGTGGGGATTATGGGTAATTTTCTGAATTTACCATTCTGTTCTCTGTGGGCCCAGGATGGTGGTTGGCTGCAGTGGCCCTGAAAGCGGTTGCCTTTCTTGCTTACCGGGCGTGAGCGAACTGGACAAGGAAAAGGGCAACGAGCGGCGGTGGAGGAGGCTTTGCCTTGTGGGTGTTGGCCCAGGTTCGATTCCAGTGTGGTGCTCTATGGCCTTCTGATCTGTAGCCCTACGTGGACCGGGTCATTGACGGCCTAGCGGCCACGCATCGCGTTCCTGTGGCTGCCACTGCCCAGTATTGGCCACTGTGGTTTGCTGTACTTCGCTGCTGTACAGCCGAAGCCCGCTCAGCCTGGCCAAAGGGCCCATCGTCCGGGCTCGATCTTCACCATAACCAACGACGCGACTTGCAGCCTTTCCGGCGACCAGGCCCTTGTCGCCCAGGTCGTCCAAGGCAGCAGCATCGTTCGTGACCATGGCGATGGTTCCACCCTGCGCCCTAATCCCCTTCTGCCCACTCGTCGAAGAGCGCGGCAGTGATGGCGCCACACTGAGCCACGAGCTGAATAAAGCTGGAGATGTCATGCCGAGGGAAGTAGAGGGGGACGACACCAAAGAAAGGCTGAGACAAATCCACCTTGGCCATGTCCACATTGGGAGGCAGATTGTAATGCATCAACATATTACGAAAAGGCCTGGCCTTCCGATCCAGGATATCCTGTACTGATTCCAAATTCATGATGCGATCGGCGATCGCAGCGGAACGCGCGGCGAGCCGATAGGATGGATCTTCCAATAGAATATGCACACTGCGCAATACCTGATAAAGTGAAAGGTATCCGATTTTGAAAGCCGTGTAGTCGAGGTGGCGGCGATCAACGCCAGACGTCATGACGATTTCGGCGAAATTGAGCATTGCGCGGAAGGTTGTGAGTATTGCATTCAGCTCGGGCGTGTCTGGTCCGTTGAAGACCTTGCGGTAGTACTTACTTGCGCGCACATCGCGTGACTCATCCAGGACCGAAGCGCTCAACGAAGTTATAAAGGTATCCGCCCCCTGGTCATCTAGACTGGCCCCCAAGCCTGAGAAGTAAGATCCGTACTCCGCAAAGACTGCTCGGATGTGCGATCCACCCTCATCGGCGAGCAGTTCGTTCGGCTCAAATCCGAGATGGAACGTCGCAGCGTGGGTTGTTGTTACTAGTCGCCCGCCATAGCTATACAGACCGAGATCGGATTCCAAGAAGCGAGCCAGCGGAAGCCACGTTTTACCAAGGAACTTGGCGGAATGTGCGGTGAACACCTCGTCTCGAAAATACGAAATCTGCCCCTCGATGCCTCGCTTGGTGTCTTCGAAAAGCTTCAATGAATGGCGAGATCGGGCACTAACGGCGACTGTATCCTTTTCGAATACTGCAGTGATGTTGGCATCGACCTTCCTCGCCTTCTGTAGAGATTCGTGCATGACGAGCGAGAAATATGGCGCCATGCAGAAGGCCAACACGGAGTTCAGTGAATCGTCGCCGTGGTGCCTCACGTCTCGAAAGTAGCGACCGAAATAGTTCGCGTCGCTAAAGATTCCAGACCATATTACGGCAGCCTGCATTTCCGTCCCCATGGAGCATGACTATGTCAGCAGGTTGGCACGCTGTCGATACTATTTGGCAAGTGCGGCCCTGCCCCGGCCGTCTCGCCTCCGGAGGGTGCCGGTCAGCCTGCTGGGAAACCGCCTGTGCAGGGCAGGAGGTGAGAATTGAGGCCAGACCACGCCGTGGCCGGGTGCTGGCTTCCATCAACGGCCTTCCCGCATCCGCTTCAGCAGTTCGATGCACCAGCCGCCAGGCAGCCCCCGAGGCCCTCGCGTCGGGAGTCGTGGGCGTTCAAAGCGTCCTGTGTACCCCATTGGTCAGCAGGCGATGTCAGACTGGACGGGCCGCTGAGGCTCCTCTGGGATCATGGGGCAGATATGGTCGGACTTTAACGAGGCCTCGTACAGCGTGGGTAAGCATCGGACATGAGGGAGGGGCAGGCCGTGGCAGAGGGTAACCCTGATCTGAGCGAGCTCAGCCGGGTATTCGACGAGATCACCGAGAATCCGGTCACAGGGGAAGTGGTAATGAATTTCCGTGATGGCCGGGTAGTGGGATTCAACCTGGGCGCTGGCGATCCAGGCAGCGCACTCAGGAAAGTCTCCTACTGTTTTTCTAGTGGGGTAATTCGCCTAGAAAGCGTGCGTGGAGATCGTTTTGAGGTGGACCCGGAGGGGGCAACTCCTGAGTCAACCCGCCCTCCAGTCGTTTACTTGGATCAATGTCACTGGAGTACGCTATGTAACTCTATTTTTGACCGCGCTCGGGTTCGAAATGAGAAGGACCTTGAAGCTGCAGAGCTCTTGATTGCATACGCTGAGGCAGGGCGTGTGATCGTCCCGGTGTCATCCGCCCACGCCCTTGAGACCTCGGCACTGTTTGACGAAAGGCGCCAGAATCTCGCGTCTACCATCCTTAGGATTTCACGGGGATGGCAGATGCGGAGTCCTGTAGCGGTGCGAAAACATGAGATGGGTCAAGCGCTTTTGGAAGCGTACTCAGCTCGCGCTGCTCTACCTGAACTCGACGTCTTTAGCCTAGCTGCTGGCGCTATGGACACGAAGGAGCATGTCACCGAAACGTTTGATCTTCCGCCGGGCTTGTCGAAATTGACCAACAGGCTCACGGCATTCGCTAGCATTTACGACGTCCTTATGAATCCGGAGAGAGTTCCGTCCCCGACTGTAGGCTGGCATGAGTACTTCAATAGGGTCGCCATGGATCCAGAATTTCAAGCGCGATCGCCCAGGCAGAAAGCGATCGATGGGCGAGCCTTGGCTATTAGTGATGTGGTGTCAGAAGGTGTCGCTGCGGCTCACAGTTTGGGTATTCCAGTAGGGGAACGGCTGGCTGTTGAGCTTTTTGACCGAATCGATTCCATGCCCTCACTTCGGGTGTATGGGGATGCGATTGGTCATCGGCTGGCTATCCGTGCTAGGTGGGAACCGAATGACCTTATTGACATGCTCTATTTGGGGTGCGCTGCCGCGTATGCCGATGTGGTGGTGGCTGAGAGAGTGGCCACAAACTACCTACAGAGTTCGTGGAGGGGTGGGAATCAACCATGTCCAGTTGTAGCAAAACTCCCTGACGCCGTTGAGAAGGTTTCGCATCTTCTGGGTTAATGGGCCTTTTTCGGCCTGCTTGTGATGTAAGGCGGCTGGGCTGACAACGTGGTGAAGCCCCTGGTGGGTGGGTTTTCGACTTCCTCACGGAGCAACTGCGTCGCCACCGCCACGCGATCGGCTCCCGGTGGCGATGCCTGAGCGCTGGCCGTCAGTCCCTGCTCACCCTCGCCCATCTGCGGATAGGACACACTTATGCCCAGCTCGCTGCCGGGTTCGGGCCTACCGCTATGTCACCGAGGCGGTCGACCGCCTCGCCGCGGACCAGCCGTTCTGCTCTGGCAAACACAAGAAACACGGGATGCACGTGCAGATCATCGCCGACCCCTTCGGCCGACTGCTGTAGGCCTCACTGGCCCTGCCCGGAGCCGTCCACGACATCCGCGCGGCCCGCGAACACGGCATCATCGCCACCCTCGCCGAGGCAGACATCCCGTGCGGGGCCGACAAGGCATACCGAGGCTCCGGCGGCACGGTCCGCATCCCATGCTGGGGAACGGTGGGAAACCCTGTCGGCAGGCCAGCAGGCCGTGAACCGGTCCCACTTAAAGATTCGGTCCCTCGTCGAACGCCGTCGCCGCCATCCTCAAGTCCTGGCAGCTCCTGCGCAACCGCAGTGCTCGACCACCCGCATCACCAGCCTCGTCCAAGCCGTCCTCACCCTTCATCTGACCAGCTCAAGGCGAGGATGGAAAAGGCTCAAGGGGTGAGCCCGAGGTATCGCCACCGTCCACACCCTTTCGGTGGCCTCGTGCTGTCTCGCGACGCCAGCGTCCCTGCTGGAAACTGGCGTGAGCGATGCGTGAGCGGACGTCGTGGCACGAGGTGTCATGCGCGGGATCGGCCATGAGGCCGGGTGACGCTGATCAGGTAGAACAACACCACCCGGCAGCGCCAGGCACCCCTTGGCACGAACCCGAACCCTCTTGTAAAGCGAAGGTCGTCGGTTCGAATCCGACAGGGGGCTCCGACGCGCACCCCCGAGCCGGCCTCCGCCCCGGCTCCGGCGGTCCACCTACGGCCCCGGACCTCGTCCGGGGCCGTTCGCGTGGGTGCGGTGCGGTGCGGTGCGGTCCGGCTTCGGTGCGGTCCGGGACGATCCCGGACCGTCCTCCCGGGGTGCCGGCTGCGGCCACCGTCACTCCGTAGGGCACGCGCCCGAGCCCGGCGCGGCCGGTACGGAAGGGGCGTCCCGTGCGCCGTGATCCGGACGCCGCTCGCCGGGTGGAGGGGCGGCACCGGTCGGCGGTTCGTTCCCGGGGGCCTGAGGGTCCGGGTGCGGGCCGTCCTGTCCGGGTGCGGGTTCGTGGTCCGGTCAGGCGCTGTCGAGTCGGGTCAGGACCTCGGTCGTCAGGGTGTCCGCGGTGTCGAGGGCGGTGGCGAGTTCCGACGGGTGGGGGCCGGGGAGGGCGAACAGGGAGTGGGCGCGGGCGGCGAAGTCCGGGGGCGCGGCGGGCAGGGCTCCCGCCGAGCGGACCGCGCCCTTCTCGTTGAGCAGCCAGCGGCGGGCGTCCGCGTGCAGGGCCTGGACGAGGAGGCCCACCGCGCGGAACAGGCATCCGGAGACGTGGAAGGCGTCGCCGCGGGCCGCCCCCTTGCGGGCACCGGCCAGGGTGAACGGGGCCTCCCAGCGGGCGTTGTCGATCAGGGCCCTCCGCAGCGGCTCCGGGTAGTGACGGGTCTCCTCCCGCAGGGCCGTCAACTCGCCGTACGGGTCGGCGAGCAGACGTCCGGCGGTCACCTCGCCCACGTACGCGTGCGAGTACACCCCGAGGGGGTGACCGGCCTGGACGCCCACCTCGAAGCGGCCCGTCCGGCACTCCTCCCAGACGCGGCGCACCCGGTCCAGGTCGCGGTAGATCCAGTCCACCGGCTGACCGTCGACGGTCAGCCACGCGCCGCCGTCCACCCAGGGGCCCCAGCCGCCCGGTTCCGTCACCTCCACCGGTGCGCCCGCCAGCCCGGTGGCGAGGCGGCGCAGTGCCGAGGTGTCCAACGGCTTCCGGTAGTAGAGGCCCAGGTCGACGTCCGAGCCGGGGCCGTGCGTCCCCGTCGCCCGGCTGCCGCCCAGGCACACCCCCACCACGCCCTCGACCTCGGCCAGCCGGTCCGCCATCTCCTGTACGCGCTCTTCCACGTGCCCAGTCTCCCTTCTGTTGTTGTCCTGCCGGTTCTCTCCCCCCTCGCTCGGCTGCGGCCCGGTTCGTCGTCGGGGCGGTGGCTGGATCGGGGCTGTCGGTTCCGGGAGGTTCCGGATACTTGGGGGGACGGGAGCGGGCGGCGGTGCGCGGGAGGTTCGGGGATGGGTGAGCGGGGCGGTCAGGGGGGCGGGGGCGTTCGGGAGTGGTTGCGGGGGTTGGAGGTGTTCGCGGGGCCGTTGGGGGAGTTCGAGACCGATGCCGCGCCGGGTGAGCCGGTCGCGTTGTTCCTCGACTGGTTGCGGGAGGCGGTGGCGGCCGGGGCGCCCGATCCGCACGCCATGACCCTGTCGACGGTCGGGGAGGACGGGTTGCCCGACGCGCGGGTCCTCATCCTCAAGAACGTGGACGCCGGGGGTTGGCAGTTCGCCGCGCACCGGGGCAGTCCGAAGGGGCGGCAGCTGGCCGCGCGGCCCGGGGCCGCCCTCACCTTCTACTGGCCGTCGCTCGGCCGCCAGGTCCGGGTGCGCGGCACCGTCGTGCCGGAGTCCCCGGAGAACAGCGCCGCCGATCTGCTGGCCCGTTCGGAGGCGGCCCGTGCCGAGGTGCTGCTCGGGCGCCAGAGCCGCCCGCTGAGCGGGGCCGGTGAACTCCACCGGGCCTTCGGGGAGGCGCTCGCGCGGGTCGAGGCGGATCCCGGGCTGGTCAGCCCGGAGTGGACCCTCTTCACCCTCGTCGCGCGTGAGGTCGAGTTCTGGCAGGCGGACAAGGGGCGGGCCCATGTCCGGTTGCGTTATGAGCGGGGGGAGGTGGGCTGCTCCGGCGGTGGTTCGGGTGGTTCGGGCGGTTCGGGCGGTGCGGGCGGTGCGGGTGGGGTGTGGGGGCGGCAGTTGCTCTGGCCCTGAGGCGGTGGCGTCCGGGTGTGTCCAGGACGGTTCGGGGCGCGGTCGGTGCGGGCCGTGTGGTCCGGGGGTCAGGTGCTGAGGTGGGTGGCGATGGCGTCGGCGCCGCCCCGTTCCAGCCAGGCCGGGAAGTCCAGCAGGCCGGGGTGGCGGCGGCGCAGCGCGGGGACGTCCGCCCGCCAGATGCCGCGTGGGTCGGCGAGGGCGCGCGCGGCGCGGTCGGTCAGACCCGCCCGGGCCGCCGCCCCGGCGTCGGCCTGCCGGTAGGTGACCTCGGTCCCGTGGTGGCCGCGCCGTCGGAGGTGGTGGGTGATGAGCCGTGCCGTGGCGTCGGAGGTCAGCTCGTCGCCCGCCAGTTCCAGGGCCTGGCCCAGGTACCCGGCCGGGTCGGCGAAGGCCCGCGCCGCGAAGGCGCCGATGTCCGTCACCGCGATCAGCTGCACCGGGGTGCCGGGGGCGAAGAGGTGACGCAGGACGCCGTCCGCGTCGATGCCGCCGAGCGGTAGTCCGGGCAGGGCGTGGTTCTCCATGAACCGGACCGGGCGCAGCACCGTGGCGGGCAGTCCGAGCGCGTCGATGTGCTGCTCGACGGCCCGTTTGGTCTCCCAGTAGGGGATGCCGGTGTCCCGTTCGGCGCCGCCGACCGAGGCGAAGACCAGATGGCGGACGCGGGCGGTCGCGGCGGCGTCGGCGAGGTTCCGGCCGCGCCGGACCTCGCGTTCGCCGTCCAGGTCGTCCGGGGTGACGGCGAAGACTCCGTGGGCGCCGGTCAGGGCGGCGCGGAGGCTGTCGGGACGGTCCAGGTCGCCCTGACGCAACTCGGCGCCCATCGAGGTCAGTCGGCGGGCCGCCGGGGTGGTGGGGTCGCGGACCAGGGCCCGGACCGGCCAGCCGTCCGCCAGTAGACGAGTGACGGTCGCGCCGCCCTGCCGGCCCGTGGCGCCGGTGACCAGGACGGGGGCGTCCCGCCGTCGGGCGGTCGTCGTCCCGGCTGTCGGGAGCGGGGAGGCGGACGGGTCTTCGGCGGGGTGCGGCACGTTCGGCCTCCATGGGGTGAGAGGGGTCGCGAAGCGGCCCCGGGCCTCGGCGGCGTCGGTAAGGTGAGATCGCCTCGGAAATATATCGAGGCAGCCTCAACTTATCCAGAACGCTTGTACCGTACGGGAGTTCGGCCATGGTCAGCGATGTCCCCCCGGCGCGTCGGCGCCCCCTGCGCGCGGACGCGCGTCGCAACTACGAGAGGCTGCTCGTCGAGGCGGAGGCCGTCTTCACCGAGCACGGCGCGGACTTCGCGCTGGAGGAGATCGCCCGCCGGGCCGGGGTGGCGGGCGGCACGCTCTACGGGCACTTCCCCACCCGACGCGCCCTGCTCGGGGCGTTGCTGGGCGACCGGACGCGTGCCCTGGCCGAAGCCGGTACGGTCCTGCTGGACGCTCCCACGCCCTTCGGCGGGCTGGTCGACTGGACCCGGCTCGCCCTGCACCACACGGTTCTCTACCGGGGGCTCGCGCCGACGTTCATGCGTGCGATGGAGGACGAGGGCTCGGAGCTGCACGCCGCCTGCCAGGCGGTGCTCGCCGCCGTGGACGCCCTGGTCGACCGGGCGCGGGACGCGGGGGAGGTGCGGCCGGACGTCACCTCGCGGGATGTGTTCGCGCTGGTCACCGCCGCCGCGTGGGCGGGCGAGCAGGGGCCCGCCGGACAGGGGGAACGGTTGCTCGCCTTCACCCTGGACGGGTTCCGGACCCTGGACGGCCGCCGGGTGTCGGACCGGCTCCGGGTGTCGGCGGAGGGGCGTGTGGTGTCCGGCGGGCAGGTGGGGACGGGGGCGCGTCCGGTGTAGGGGGCGCGTCCGGCCCGCCGGGGCTGGCGGGTGGTGGGTCGGTGCTCGTTCCCGGTCGGCCGGTGTCCGTTCCCGTGTCCGTTCCCGGTCGGGCGGTGGCGGTTCCGGGTTGGGCCGGTGTCCGTTCCCGGTCGGGCGGTGGCGGTCGCGGGCCGGGGTGGTGGGTCGTCGGTGGTGTCCGTTCGTCCGGTGGCGGTGCGCGTGGTCCGTCAGGGCTGGGGGAGCGGGTGGAAGAAGGGGCCGTCCGGGGGGAAGTGGTGGGCGCGGAGGGCCCGTTCCTCGTCGTCGACCGTGAGGTAGGTCCACATCCACTCGGTGAAGGACTGGTCGGACTCGGTGTACCCGGCCTCTTCCCCCGGCCCGTCGATCACGCCGATCCGCCATCGGTCCGACGCGTCGCGGGGGACGCGGAAGTACGGGGTCTGGCCGGTCGTCGCGTGGCCCCAGGGGAAGAGCCGGCCCGGTCCGGTGCCGAACCAGTGCGGGCGCACCTCGTTGCCCGGGCGCACCTCGTTCGCCGGGGGCGCCAGGGGCGCCGGGCGCGCTGAGGGCGCGGGGTCTTCCGGGGCGCCCGGGTCTTCCGGGGGGTCGGCCCAGAGGCCGGGCTCCTCCCGGATGGCGTCGCCGAGGTTGAACCACGTGGTCGCGGGGTGGAAGACCGAGAGCTGGTCGTTGATCAGTACCGGCCCGTAGGCGTCGGCGAACCGGCGGAAGTCCTCGGGGAAGCGGGCGCCCGTCTCCCGTTCGAGGGTCCGCCACGGCTCCGGGTCGGAGGACAGGAACCCCGGTTCGCCCAGGAGCTGCCGGAGGTCTTCGAAGGCCGGTCCGGGGCTCATACGGTGCTGCCTTCCGTCGGTGGTCCGGGTGGGGCGGGGGAGAGCGCGGCCACGGTCGGTTTCACCCTCCCGCGCTCCTCGCGGAGTCCAGGAACCGCAGACCGGTGAGGCAGTCGTGGAGGATCTGGGTGAGGGACCGCTGCTCGGCGATCTCCAACGCCTGCCACCAGTGACTCCTGGCCTGAGTGGTGTCGCCGAAGTGGAGATGGGCGCGGGCGAGCGCCTCCAGCGTCTCGGCGACGTGGTAGTCGTTCCCGATCTTCCGCGCCAGCCGCAGTGACTCGTGAAGGCAGGCGAACGCCTCTTCCCTGCGGTCCTGCAGACGGAGTGAATCCCCCAAGGTGGTCAGGGTCGTGGCTGTGTCCTGGGGCCTGTCCTCCCCGCGCCGGTGGGCCAGGGACTGTCTGAAGGCGTCCTCCGCGGCCTCGGCGTCGCCGACGGCCAGGAGCGCGGTGCCCAGGGAGTGCAGATGCGCGGGCGTGGGTTCGCCCCGCTTCAGGCGGAAGACCTCACGGATCGCGGCGAGTCCCTCCTGCGCCTGCCCGTTCTGGGCGCACACCAGCCCGTAGCCGCACAGGGCACTGGCCTGGAGCTCCGTCTCGCCGATCCGCTCGTACAGGTCCACCGCCTGGGCGAGATGGCCGACGGCCGTCTGATTGCGGCGTGCGGCGCCGTGGGCGGTACCGATCATGTTGTGCATGTGCGCCTGGCCCCGGAGGGAGCCCACGCGGACCGCGGTGGCGAGCGCGTCGCCCGCGGGCCCCTCCCACTCCCCGGCGGCCCACCAGTGGGCGTGCACCCAACCGGACAACCCGTGCCCGATGCCCCAGGCCAACTCGGGTCGCGAACCGGCGGAGGCGGTACGCACGGCGGCGGTGAGTGCCGGGAGTTCCTTCGTGATCCACGCCAGCGCGCCCTCGGCGTCGTGGAAGGCGGGCAGCGCGGCGGAGGTGTCCGGTGCCGGGTCCATGACGAGGGCGCCAGTGGTGACCATGGCGTTGGCGGCGTGGAGCGCCGCCGTGTACCACTCCACCAGCCGTACCAGCGCGTCGGACTGCCGACGGGATTCGGCGTCCTTTCGGCCCTCGGTGTTCCCCACGGCCCGGGGCCCCGGTGAAGGCCCGTCGGGCCTCCCGTCGCCCTCGCGGTGTTCGGCGGCGAGTTCGGCGGCGAACTCGCCCAGCAGGTCGTGGAAGCGGTAACGGCCGGGGACGGGATTCTGCAGGAGGTGGGCGTTGACCAGGATGTCGAGCAGGTCGAGCGTGTCGTCCACGGGAAGGCCCAGGAGCGCGGACGCCGCCTCGGCCGTCAGGGGATGGGAGGGCCACAGGCCCAGGCACCGGAAGGCCGCGGCCGCGTCCCGCTCTTCGGCGCGGTCGCTGCCGTCGAGGGCCTGATAGCTCATCAGGAACACCTTCCGCACGTCCAGGTGGTCCAGTTGCAGCGCGCTCAGCCGACGGCCCTTCTGGTGGAGGCGGTCGGCCGTGAGCGTGATCGGTCGTGAGCCGTGCTGTGAGAGGCGTGCCCCGACGACGCGGAGTGCCAGGGGCAGGCCGACGCAGGCGGCGAGGATCCGCTCGACGGCGACGGGCTCGGCCGACAGCCGGTCCGCCCCGCAGATGGAGGTGAGCAACTGCCGCTGTTCGTCCGCTCCGAACGGCTGCAGATCGATCCGACGGGTCGGAGCCAGTCCGGTCAGCGCGTGACGGCTGGTGATGACGACGGCGCTCGGCCCGCTCCCGAGGAGCAGGGGCGTCACCTGTTGTGCGTCACGCGCGTTGTCGAGGAGGAGCAGGACCCGGCGCTCGGCGAGGGTCGCCCGGTACAGGGCCGCGAGGTCGTCGGTGTCCTGGGGGAGCGTCCTGGCGGGTACGCCGAGGTCGGTGAGGAACCGGGCGAGCAGATCGTGGGCGGGACGGGGGGACCCGGCGCCGAACCCCCTCAGATCGGCGTAGAGCTGGCCGTCGGGGAAGACGTCACGGGTGCTGTGGACGGCTCGTAGGGCGAGTGTCGTCTTGCCCATGCCGCCCATGCCGGAGACCACCACGAGCGTGGGCCGGGCCGCGCTCGGCCCGGTCCGCAGATGCTCCGTGAGCGATGCCAGTTCGGCGGCCCGCCCGGTGAAGTCGGCTGTGTCGCGGGGCGTCTGGAACAGGGGGACGGGGGCGGTGGCGCCGCCGGACGGGGGCGGAGCGGGCACCGTCACCTCCGGGACCCCGCCGCCCGCCCCCGGTATCCGCCCGGCGACGGGAACGGGGCCGCCTCCCGGCTCCGAACGGCGCTCCGGCGGTGCGGCTTCCCGACCGTCCAGCGCGGTGTCCCCGGCGAGGATCAACCGGAACGCCTGCTGGGCGGCGGGCGTGGGGTCGATGCCGAGGTCGTCCGCCAAGGCGACGCGCAGCCGGTGGTACGCGGCGATGGCGTCCGCGGTGCGGCCGTCGTGGTGCAGCGCGGTCATCAGCTGGAGGTGGAACGGTTCGTGCAGCGGATGATCGGCCGCGTGACGTGCGAGATCCGCCGTCACCTCATGGGATCTGCCGCTCCGCAGATGAGCCTCGAAACGGTACTCCAGGGCCTGGAGGCGCAGCTCCCGCAGATGCGCCACCTCGGGGGTGTCGCGGAGCGTGTCGAACTCCGCGAGCGGGTCTCCCCGCCACAGGTCCAGGGCGGCGGAGGTCTCCTGACCCAACACGTGCCAGTCGTCGGCACGCCGCGCGGCGCGCGCCCGTTCGAGTGCCGCCAGGAACAGGTCCGCGTCGAGTTCCTCCGGACGCACGTCCAGGAGGTAGGTGCCGCCAGCGGCGTGCAGACGGTCCTGGTGAGGGCCGAGAGCGGTGCGCAGCCGTGCGATGTGGTTGTGCAGTGACGCCTGCGCGGTACGCGGTGGGCGGCCCTCCCACACGGCTGCCGACAGACGTTCCACGGTGACCCGCTGCCCCGGAGGAAGGAGGAGCCGTGCCAGCAGCACCGCAGGCTTCGCACCTGGTATCCGTCGGCGCTCGCCCGCGAACTCAAGGCTCAGCTCACCGAGAATCCCGAATCGCAACAACACAGACCCCCCGAGTACACAGCGGCGCTCTTCGTCCATGGTCATGTGACAGCGCGCTGTTGGGGCCATGTTAGAGAGGCGTTGTCAGCGGTCGGGAGGATCGGGCTCAGACGGCGGCGAACGGTCCGCCGTCCCCATCCCAGCCCCTGGAGCGGACTGTGAGAACCCGTCCCGTCATGACCCTCGTCGCCGGCTTGGTGGCCCTTTCGGCCGTCGTCGCGCCCAGCGCGCTGGCCGGAGGCAACTGGAGCTACGGCATCTCGAAGACGGAGCTCACCAACGGAACCCTGTGGACCAAGATCCAGACCGACCGGAACTACCCGGGCACGCAGCCCAACGGGGAATGGTGGTGGGAGATGTACGAGAGCTTCGACAAGCGGAAGGGCGGTGCGATCACCGCGCAGTTCGGCTTCAACTACCACGGCCACAGCTACAGCAAGGGCTGGTTCACCCAGACCGCGGGCACCACGTCCAATGAACGTTTCGACGGACTCGGCTTCAACGACTGCTCGCACGTCGTCGGCTGGCTGGCGGTCAGCGGCCAGGGCACCTTCTACAACGCGCCGGTCACCATCTGCTGACGCCGTGCGGCCGGCTCACCCCGGTGGGCCGGCCCCCGCCTCCCCGACCGGTCACGTCCACAGGAATGCCTGCCATGATCGAAGCCGCATCCGGCGCGAACCCGGCCCTCCTGGCCGTCTTCGCCTTCCTCCTGCTGATCGCCGCGCTCCTCTCCCGGACGGTCGCCCGCCGCTCGGGGCGGCCCTTCCTCCCCCTGCTGGGAGCCGGGGCGTCGGCGGCCCTGGTCCTGGCGGTGACCCTGACACCGGTCCACAGCGGGGCCCCCGCCGCCCGGGTGTGCACGTTGCAGCAGGACAGCGTGGGGGCGGTGCTGGCCACGCAGGGCCTGCTCAACATCGCCCTCTTCGCTCCCCTGGGGCTCTTCGCCACCCTGGCCACCCGCCGTCCCGTCTCCGTTCTCGCCGGATCCTTCCTGCTCTCCGGCGGCATCGAGGTGGCACAGGCGCTCGTTCCCGGTACGGGGCGTCTGTGCGACAGCGCGGACTGGCAGAGCAACGTCCTCGGCGCCGCGATGGGATGTCTGGCGGGCGCCCTCCTCGCACGCGGCCGTCAGCGGACGGAAACGGGGCGGACCCCGCTGATGACGGGCCGGGACGTGCGCCGGGGAGCCTTGCTGGCGGTGGTCGGAGCCTGTGGGCTGGCGGCCGTGGCCACCCCCACGCTCGCGCTCACCGTGGCGGAAGCCAACCTGGGGCACCGGGCCAGTCCGGAGCAGACCGCGGCGGCCACGAAGGCGGTGCGGGAGTTCTTCGGTGACGGCGCGGAGCCCACCCGCATCGGATACAGCCCGGGCCGGAACTCCGGCCCGGGCCGGGTGGAAGTCGGAACCGCTCAAGGCGGTCTCACCCTGGAGTGGCCCTCGGGCCAGGTCACGGAAGGACAGTTGCGGGCGGTGTCCGTCGAGCCGGCGAAGGGCCAACGGCACGCCGACGCCCGCTACCTGCGGATGGCCACGGCCTTCGCCCGGACCCACTTCCCGTGGGCGCTGCGGGACAGCCGCAGCACGGTGCACCCGGCCGGCGGCCCCGACTCCCAGGCCAAGGCCGTCCAGTGGCGCACCCGGGTGGACGGCGTCCTCATGCCCATGCGGCTCGACGTCGTCCTCGGCGGGGACGGCGCCGTCCTCAGCTTCTCGGCCCGGGCCACCGCTTCCCCCGAGCTGCCCCGTGCCACCGTCACCCGCGAGGCGGCCCATGCCACCGCGCTCGGCACCCATCCGGGCGGACGCGTGACCAGCAGCGAGCTGGTCGCCCGCCAGGACGAGGCGGGGCGATGGCGCCCGTGCTGGATGGTCGCGTTCGAAATGCCCGGGGACGCGCCTTCCTCCGGCACGGGGACCGGAGGTCCGGGGACCGGCGGATCGGGAACCGGTGGACCGGAGAGCCGGATGAGGGGCGTCATCCTCGACGGCATCACGGGAAAGCCCCTGCCCCCGCCGTCGGCGCTCGGCCGCTGACTCCTCCCGGGTCCGTCTCCCCCCTTCCCCTCTTTCCCCCCAGCCCTTCTGTCCTGTCCCCGCCCACGCGGCCCGGACCTTAGGTCTCCGGGCGCGCCCGGGCACCACCAGCACCGTGAACGGAGCATCACATGAAGCACCTCATCGCCAAGGCGGGCGCCGCCGCCGTCGGCACCGCCCTGCTCGTCGGCGGCCTGCTCGCGACCGCCGCGCCGGCCAACGCCGCCTTCACCGACTGCCCCTCCGGCGCCCTGTGCGCCTGGCTGTCGCCGAACGCCGGAGGAACCCCCGGGACCGTGTACGGCGACAACGCCAATCTGCTGCAGTACAACAAGTTCAACAACGCGGAGTCGGTGGTGAACGCGGGGGTGACCTGCAACGTCCGCATCTACGCGGGCACCGGCTACACCGGCGCGTCCGATCTCCTCGAACGCGGCTACGGATACGGCGACCTCAGGAACACCCCGTGGTTCCGCAACATCGCGTCGAACAACTGGTGCGTCTGAGCCGTACCCCGGCCGGCCGACTCGCCCTCGGTGCCGTGGCCGTGGCCGTGGTCGCCGTCGCGGGATGTTCCGCCGCGGGGGCGCCCGGCCACGACCCCGTCGAGGGGGCTGACGTCCGGCCGCTGTCCGGGGTCACCCACTTCTCCCACGAGTCCGGGGTCCGACTGCACGACCGGGTCGAGGAAGCGGTCGCCACCTGCATGTCCGGGCGGGGCTTCAGGTACACACCGGTGGTCGCCAACGCCTCACCCCGTTCCGCCGGGACCAACCCCTACGGGCTGCTGACCCCGGGGGCCGCCGCGGCCGACGGGTACGGCATCGTCGGCGAGTTCCTGCACCGGAGGCGGAATCCGTCCCCCACCGGCGCGGTGCCGCCCGGGCAGGACGGCGAACGCCACGAGCGGTGGAAGGAGTCGCTGCTGGGGACCCCGGACCGACGCGTGAGCGAGGTGCTGCCGGACGGCCGGACCGTGGAGTACTCCCCCGACGGATGCGCCTTCCGGGCTTCCGAGGAGGTCTACGGGCCGGGCTGGGGCGTGCTGCGGGCCTCGGTGGAGCAGCTCTCCGGACGGGTGCTCAAGGGCGTCGAGAACGACCCCGCCTACCGGGCGTCCGTGCGCCGCTGGTCCGTGTGCATGGCCGACGCGGGGCGCCCGGCCCCCGCGTTGCGGACGCTCCGGGACGCGGTCGCCGCCCGCGTCGATGACGCCTCCGGGGACCTGGAGGCGTTGAAGCGTCTGGGCGCCGCCGAGATCGCCGACGCCACCGCCGACGCTTCCTGCCAGCGGGAGGTACGCCTCGCCGAACGGATCGGGGAGATCCAGAACAGGCTGGAGCCGGGCTTGCTCAAGCCGGAGGACCGGCGGCTGGTGGACCGGTTCGACGCTCTCAAGCGGGCGGCCCTCCAAGCCGTGTCACGGTCGGCACCGGACGGTGAACGCGCCGACGGTCCGCCGGAGTGAGCCCTCTTCCCCGGAGACCGGCGCGCCTGACCCAGGGGAGCGGCCGCGCACCGACCAGCGGCCCCGTCCGGACGCGGGAGTCCGGCCGTCGCCGACGGGCGGACACCGTGCACCGTACCGGCACTCCGACGCGTCCCGCTGGTGGGCCGGTACGGTGCCCCGACCGCGTCCCGGTCGGGGCGACGACCGGCCTCAGGCCGCCTTGAGGGCGGCGATCTCGCCCACGCGTTCGGCGAGCCGTCCCGTCGTGCCGACCGGGGCGTGGCGGCGCAGCACGCCCCGCAGGGTCCGGAAGTGGCCGTCCGCCCGGGCGCTGCTCACGTGCTCGTACTCGTCGAGGAACCGGCCCCAGCTGTGACACGCCGCGTCCAGGTGGCCGAGGGCGAGCTGCCGTCCGGCGAGGACCGCGTAGGCGTGGGCGCGGCCCTGGCGCTCCTGTGCGGGCTGGTGCCGGATCGACTGCTGGAGGACCCGGATGCTGCCCGGCAGGTCCCGTTCCTCGTGCAGCACGTGCGCCACGTGGAACAGCCACGCTGTCCGGTCGTAGCCGCCGATCGCCTCCCGTCTGCTGTCGGCCTTGGAGAGCGCCACCTCCGCCTCCCGCAGCCGTCGGTGCGCCAGCGCGCGGTCGCCCGTCATCGCCGCCGCGTGCGCCTGCTGGCCGCGCAGGAACGCCACCAGCCGGGGGGCCGCCGTCGGGGCCGCCTCGGCCGCCGAGTCGGCCAGTTCCAGCGCCTTGCGGCCGTGGCCGAGGTTCGACGCCTGGAGGGACATCCCGCGCAGCGTGCGGCAGTAGGTCACCTGGTCCTCCGCCTCCCGGGCCAGATTGAGGGCCCGTACGTAGTACTGCTGACCCATGCCGTGGGCCTTCTCGTACATCGCCATCCAGCCGGTGAGGTACGCCAGGTCGGCCGCCGCGGCGAGCATGTCCTTGCGGACCGGTTCGGTCGCCTGGGCCTTGAGCCAGGGCCCGACCGTGTTCACGAGGAACGCGGAGGCCATGGGCATGGCGTGCGCGGCGCCCAGTTCGTCGAGGATGTCCGCGATCCGCTCGGTCATCGTCCGCACCGACCAGACCTGGGAGGCCCCGATCCGGACGGTGCGGTGACCTGGGCGCCAGTCCGCCGAGGGGCGGGAAGCGGCGTGCGCGGGTGTGAACGCCGGGAGGGCGAGCGCCGCCGAGAACACCGAGGCCGCGAGCACGCCCCGGCGGGACGGGTCCATCGTCGCCCGGCCCAGTTCGATCAGTTCCTCCACCACGTCGCCGCCGGCGGCGACGCCCGGCTCACCGGTCGGGACGGGGCGCGCGGCGGGCGCCAGGCCCGCCTCGGCATGGGTCACCGGCCGTCCCAGCCGGGCCGACAAGGCTTCGACGATCAGTACTCTGACCTGCGGTCTCGGTGCCGTCCCCGCGATCCAGTGCGCTACCGCCGTCCGGTCGTACGTCAGGCGTAAACCCGCCTGCGGTCCCAGCCGGTTCACCTGCTGCGCGAGCTGCGTCCGGGTCCATCCGGCCTCGTCGAGCAGCCGGGCGAGGCTGGGATTGGGAGTGCGCTTCCTCGTGGCCATGACCTCAACTCCCCGTGCCGATCTGGGTGTTCACGGTATTCACGGTCCCACTGGTCTCCAACGGTACCGGTGAACACCGCCCAGACGGTTACCTCTTGCACGGACATTGAAGACCATCCATCGACATCGATCGACACTGAACGAACCAGTCCCTTGGAGAACAGGGTGAGCGGCACCAGAACAGTCGGCCTCGGGGGCGCGCGTGCGACGGCGGACGCGGGGGCGCGCCCGGGGGCGGCGGGCGCGGTGGTGGAGGGCGGGTGCGCGGTCAGTTTCCTGCGCACCTCGCGTAGGGACGGGGCCCTCACGGAACGCGACCGCGCGCGGCCCGGACAGGTGCGCCGCATCGTCCGGGCGCAGTTACGCCACTGGGGGCTGGACGACCTGGTCGAGACCGCGCAGCTGGTCGTGAGCGAACTGGTGACCAACGCGTTCCAGCACGGGCGCGGCGAGGAGGTCGGCATCCGGCTCGGCCGCGCCGGGCGCACGGTACGGATCGAGGTGCGCACCGGGTCGGTCGGCGAGCCGCTGCCGTTCCCCCGGGCCGGGGGGGCCGGAGGGTCCGGTGTTCCGGGGGCTGCCGCTGTGGTGTCCGGGGCTTCCGGGGCGCCCGAGTCCCCCGTGGTGTCCAGGCCCTCCGCGGGGCCCGGTCCTTCCGCTGTGAACGTGAACGGGGGCGGGGGTGGGGACGGGGGCGCCTCCGGTCCCGTGAACGGTCCGGTTCCCGTGACCGGTCCGGTGAACGGCTCCGGGCCCGCCGGGGGCGGCGGGCCCTTCGGCTCGGCCGTGGTCACCGCCCGCCCCGGGCCGCGTCCCGGCGTCCGTCCAGGTCGGCGTCCCACTCCGCGCGAGGTGTTCACCCGGACCCCGTCCCGTCCGGTGCCCCGGACCGTCCCCGGTGCCGCCCCCGTCCTTCCGCCGCCGGTGCCCGGTCCGCTCGCGGCGCCCGATCCGCTGGCGGAAGGGGGACGGGGACTGACCCTGGTCGAGGCGCTCGCCGACGGGTGGGGCGTCCAGGACGGGGGCGCGGTGGTGTGGTGCGTGCTGTCGTCGTCGACGGGGGACGACGGGCGGGGGTGACGGGCGGGGCGACCGTCCGGCCCGCCGACGCCTTCCCCCGTACGCGGACCCGCCGTTGCCTCGTCCGTCCCCGTTCCTGTCCCCGTCCCCGTTCCTGTTGCCTCGCCCGTTCCCGTTCCGTCCCCCGTCCGTCTCTGTTCCCGTTTCCGTTCCCCCGTCCGTCCGTCTCCGTTGCCCGTTCTCGTTTCCGGGGGTCGGTACTGGTGGGCTCTCGTATTCAACCGTCGCCGGTTCTCCGAGAGTCCGACTGACTGATTACCGTGTGTGATTGCTGGCGGCGTACGGCCGCGCGTCCCGCCGGTCTCCTTGAGGAGGTAGCCGGTGTGCGCGACCGGTGCCAGCCCCGTCGTCTGTGGTGGGCGTGCGCGTCGGCCTGCCCAGCCGGACCGGATGCGGTCGGTCAGCGTCTGACGATCCGGTCGAGGACGGTGGCGATGGCGGACTTGAACGCGTCGCGGTGGTGGAGGGGCTGTGCGGGCAGTTCGCTGGTGGGGCGCACGCCGCGGTCGGCGAGGATGTAGAGCAGGCGCAGGGTGCGCAGGCAGTTGCTGATGTGGGCGGGCACCGGGACGCTGATGCGGTCGGCCCCGAAGCGGTCGGCGATCGGGTCCAGCCAGCCGACGGCGTCGTGTTCGCTCAGGTCGGTGCGGGTGAGGACCTGGGCGATCGCCCGGGCCAGGCGGTCGTCCTCCAGTTGGTCGTAGACGTGGTCGGTGGACGCCGTCAGCCGCGCGGCGGCGAGGTCCAGCATCCGCACCGGCGCCACCTCGGGGTGGCGGCCGAAGCCGGCGAGCAGGTCCGCGCCGTGGGCCACCGCGTGCAGCCAGCCGAGTGTCTCGTCGTGGCCGCGCAGATCCCGCTCGGCCGGGTACCAGCGCTCGAACGCGATCACCCAGTCGGCCTTGAAGTCCCCTGCGTTCACCAGCATGTTGAGCACGAGTGGGGCGAAGGTGCGGGCCTCGACCCGCGGGTCGGTGAACCGGACGGCCATCTCGTCGCCCAGCCCCAGCCGTCGGGACCTCCCGATCACGCCTCGGGCGATCCAGGTCGCGAGGACGGTGTGGGGCGCGCCGTCCCGGACCAGTGGATCGGGATCCGCCAGCGCGCGGGACAGCTCGCGGACGAGGTCGTCCATGGGCCGGTCGGCGGGCACGGCGCAGTCGGCGGCCTCGACGCTCTTCCAGTCGATCATGACGGGCAGAATAGGTTCTTGCCATTGCCGCACAGTCGGATTCTTATGACTGGCACGGTGTCAGCAGCGAGGGTGCGGCGGTGCCGTTGTCGCTGGACCGCGACGAGGCCATGGCGCGGCCGGGACGGGGAGTCGGCGGTCGGCGCGCGCACGGGCGGAGCGTCTGCGCGCGCGTGCTCCGCCGACGCCACGGCCCTGCGCCCCACCGGCAGGAGCCCTCCCCGCACGCGCCCCTCGGAAAAGTCCGGCAGCGGCCCGGAGGGGCGGGCGTCCAGCCGGTGCGTCGCGGTCGGCGGACTGCCCGGCACCGGCCCCTGGGTCAGTCGGCCGGTGCGCGGGCCGAGGGGCCCGGTCGCTCAGGTTCCGCCGGGTTTGCCCGTCGAGACCAGCAGGAGGACGGACGAGCCCGGTGCCACCGGTTCCGCGCCGCCCCGGGGCTGACTGCTGATCACCTGCCCGGCGGGAGCCTTCCAGTCCGTGTGCCGCATGATCGTGCAGCTCAGTCCGAGTCCGCGCAGCAGGCTTCCGGCCTTTTCGACCTGCATGCCGGCCAGGTCCGGCAGCGCGATGCCCGCTCCCGCGGTCCGCTCCCGCTCCTGTGCCGGAGTCGGATCGGCGCTTCCGCTCCTGGGGCTGCCGGTGGCGAGCGGGGTGCACGCCCCGTTCGCCGGTGGGGACAGGGACGGGGACGGGGAGGCGGCGGGCGCGTGCGGCGCGGGCTTCAGCGCGAAGAACCCCACCGTGGCACCCGCCAGCACGCAGCACGCCGCGGCGGTGCCGAGGAGCGCCCGGCGGGTGCGGCTGCGGCTGACGGCTCGCTCGATCGCGGCCGCGTCGACGACCGGCGCCGTCGGCCCGTCGGCGAAGGAGGCCACCGCGGCACGCAGCTCGGCTTCGATGCCCGGCTCGAACGGGGCCGGTCCGGACGACGTGTTCCTCACTTCGTACCTCCGAAAGCGGTCGACGGCGTGTGCGGCGCCCGGGCGCCCGGTACGGAATCGCGCAGCTTGGCCAGGCCGCGGGCGAGCTGGGACCTCACCGCACTCGAAGAGATGTCCAGGACGTCGGCGACCTGCCGGGCGTCCAGATCGTGCAGGTAGTACAGGACCACCACGCTGCGCATGCCCATCGGCAGCCCGAGCAGTGCCTCGATCAGTTCCGCGCGCAGCTCCACCTGCCCGAACCGGTCCCGGGGGTCGGCCGTCTCGGGCACCCCCGACAGCCCGGGGCGCTCGCCCAGGCGCGACAGCCGCCGCCAGCGGTCGTTGGCCAGGTTGACCAGCACTTTGCGTACGTACGCCTCCGGCGAGTCCGCCACCGCGACCTTCCGCCACTGCCGGCACGCCCGCTCCAGCGCCTCCTGCACCAGATCCTCGGCCACGTGCACGTCACCGGTCAGCGCATACGCGGTGCGGAACAACGCTCCCGACCGCTGTGCGACGAACTCCGTGAATCCGATGCCCGGACCGCTCCTGCGAAACCTCACCCGCCGACCTCCTCTCCTCGTCCCGTCCCGATCACTGCCCCCATGACGACGGAACGGGGCCGAGTGCTGCACCGAGCCACCGGCAGTGACGTGAATCACAGCCGGGACGGAAGGGTGTCCCAGGATCTCGCGCCGCTGCCGCCCGGGGTGCGGGCGGGGCCCGGCGAAGCGGAGGGCCGCCGGGCGGGCGGCCCGCGGTCGGCCGAGAAGCAGCGGGTGCCGGACCACGTCCGGCACCCGCTGCCGGGAACGGGGGGCCGTCCCCGCAGGCGCGGGGAGCAGTCGCGCATCCGGCGCAGCGCCTCGTCGGCCTGGGGGCCATCCCCGTCCGCGCCGGGGCGCCGTAGAACGCCCCGTACCGGGACGCCTGCTCATCCGTCAGAAACTCGACCGGCACCCCGGACCTCCAGGCAGTTGATCAACACGACCGCCGAAGGTTCAACCACCACGGAACCGCAGGTCAACGGGCTCCGGAGAGCACGGAGGGCTTAGCGCCGGTTTCGTTCCGATGTTCCTCGGCCCCCTTTCCCGGTCCGTCGGTCCGTCGGTCCGTCAGCCCGTCGAATCAGGTGAAAACCTGTCGGATGGCGTTCACCTCGGTAAGACTGGGAGGTCGGGGACGGGGCGGCCGGGGCAGACGGGGTGGCCGGGCGGAACGCCCGTGGTCCGGGTGACGGTGGCGCGCGAGCGCGTGGAAGACAAGGGGCGGGCTCGGTGGGGCGGCGTACGGGTGGGCTGATCGGGGCGTGGGCCGAGGCCCAGCGGCAGCAGCAGCGGCAGTACGAGGAGGCCCGGCGGCAGCAGGCGCGACAACAGCGGGCGCACGAACGCGAACAGCGGTCGTACGAACGCGACCTCGCCCGGATGCACCGCGAGCAGCGGGCCGCGTACCGCGCGGCGCGGGAGGCCGACGCGCTGCGCCGCACGGAGGAGATCGAGGCCCGGGTGGCTGAGCTGTCCGGGCTGCTGGTCGCCGGGTGCCGGGCGCCCGCGTTCCGGGTCGCCGCGCTGCGCCGGGAGGAACGGATCGCGGAGTTCGCGCCCGGCCCGCTCGCCGTGCCGGTGCCGGTGCCGGACCCGAGGGCGTACGTCGCGCGGGACGGCGGCTGGGGGCCCGGCGCCCGGGCGCGCGCCCAGCGGGAGGCCGAGGAGCGCTACCGGCGGGACTGGGAGGCGGCCCGCCTCGCGGAGGAGCGGCGGCTGCGCGAACTCGCCGACTACCGCCACCGCTACGAGACCTGGGCCGCCGCCCGGATCGCCGAGGCCCGCGCCCACAACGAGGGCACCGGCGCGATGACCGCCGCCCTGCGCGCCGCCGAACCCGACACCGTCGTCGAGTACTTCTCGGCGGCCCTGTACGCCAACTCGGTCTGGCCGGAGGGCTTCCCCCGGCAGGTGACGGCCGCCTTCGACCCCGGACCCCGCCAACTCGTCCTCGGCTGGGAGCTGCCCGCGCTCGACGTCGTCCCCGAGGCGCGGGCCGCCCGCTACCTGATCAACGCGGACCAGGTGAAGGAGACCCCCCGGCCGGTCACCCAGCGGCGCGCCCTGTACCGGGAGGTCCTCGCGCAGAGCGTGCTGCTGGCACTGCGGGACGTCTTCGCCGCCGACGAGTACGGGCTGCTGGCCTCCGTCGCGCTCAACGGCTTCGTGGACGACTTCGACCCGGCGACCGGTCGTCGCGCGGAGATCGTCGTCGCCTCGGTGCTCGCCGACCGGACCGCGTTCGACGGGCTGCGGCTGGCGACGGTGAACCCCGTGGAGTGTCTGACGGACGCCCTGCGCGGCACCCTGTCGGCCAAGCCCGACCAGCGGACGGCGGTCCGTCCGGTGCGGACCCCGGAGCAGGTCGGCGCGGAGGTCGTCAGCCACGGCGGGGGCGACGAGCCGGACCTGCTGGAGATGGACCCGCTGGCGTTCGAGGACCTGGTCGCGGAGTTGTTCCGGGCCCGGGGCATGCAGGCCGTCACCACCCAGCGGTCGGGAGACGGCGGGGTGGACGTGGACGCGGTGGACCCGGACCCGATCAGCGGCGGCAAGATCGTCGTCCAGGTCAAGCGCTACCGGAACACCGTCCCGCCGAGCGCGGTCCGCGACCTGTACGGGACCGTGCAGGACCAGGGCGCCAACAAGGGCGTCCTGGTGACCACTTCGGGCTTCGGGCCCGGTTCGTACACCTTCGCCAACGGCAAGCCGCTGACCCTGGTGTCCGGCGCCGAACTCGTCGACCTGCTGCACATGCACGGGTTGCGGGGGCGGCTCGGTGGCGGTGACCGCAGTGGCGGCGGCGGGAGCGGCGCGGGGGCGCGGGGGGCTTCGGACGCCGTGACCCTCGCCCACGGTCCGGCCGCCACCGGGTCCGTCCCGCGTCCGGGCGCCGGGTCCGTCTCCGGAACGGCCGGTGGAACGGCCGACGGGCCGGGTGGCGTTCCGGCGGGGGTTCCGGGTGGCGGGCCCGGGGGAGCCAACGCGCCCACGCTCCTGCTGCCGACCGGCCCCGACGGGCTGCCGGTGTCCGGTGGCGCGGGGGCGTCGGCCTTCCCGGGCCCGCGCCACGACGGCGGTGACGACACCCACGGGGACGCCGCCCACGGTGACGCCGCCCACGGGGACGACGGCTACGGGGACGACGGCTACGGGGAGGAGTACAACGTCCTCGGGATGTCCTGGTCGGGCGCGGTCGCCCTGGACGTCTGCGCGCTGGTCTGCCGGGGCGGCCGGGTGCTGGCCGACGACTGGTTCGTGTTCTTCAACAACCCGCGCACCCCGGACGGTTCGGTGCGGATGCTCGGCGGGTTCGGCGGCGACCGGGCCGCCGTCCGGGTGGCGTTCGACGGTCTGCCCGCCGGGGCCGACCGGCTCGTCCTGGTGGCGGCCGTGGACCCGGAGGTCAACCCGGACGCCGACCTCGCGGGGTTCACCGGGGCCGGGATCCGGCTGCGGGACGCCGACGGCACGGAACTCGACCGGCTGGAGGTCTCCGACGGCCGCCCCGGCGAGACGGCCCTGGTCCTCGGCTCGTTCCGGCGCCGGGCGGGCGGCGACTGGGACTTCGTGGTGGGCGGCAAGGGGTACGAGGGCGGGCTGGAGGCGTTGGTGGAGGACTTCGGCATCGAGGTGGAGTGAGGGCGGGGCGGGACGCCCCTCGACGGGACGGTGGCCCGGACCCGTGCCCCGTGCCCGATGCGCCCGGGGGTGCCCGCCGCCCGGGGGTGAACGGGTCCCCCCGGGCGTGGGACCCCGCCGGATATTCGGGCGCGGTCCGGACGGCCGCTGCCTAGGATCGGTCGGATGACCGAGAAGCGGCCGACGCGCCCCGGGTTCGAGATCCCGGCCGAACTGATCACCAGCCAGCACAAGTTCAAGGGGGAGGCGGGCCGCGCGTTCATCGCGGACCTGCCGGAACGGGGCGCCGGGTTCCTCGACCGGTGGGAGCTGACCCTCACCGGCCCCGCTATGCACGGCATGGCCTCCCTGGTCCTCCCGGTGGTGCGCGCCGACGGCACGCCCGCCGCGCTGAAGATGCAGGTCGCGGACGAGGAGAGCGAGCACCAGGCCCGCGCGCTGCGGATCTGGGACGGTCAGGGCATCGTCCGCCTCCTGGAGGAGGACGAGGAGACCACCACCCAGCTGCTGGAACGGGCCGACGAGTCCCGTCCGCTGTCGGACGTGCCGGACTCCCGCGCGGCGGTCGCCGTCATCGCGGACCTGCTGGCCCGGCTGACCGCCGTCCCCGGACCGGAGGGCGTGCGGCACCTCGCGGACATCGCCGCCGACATGCTCACCGAGCTGCCCGGCGCGCTGGAGCGGGTGGCCGACCCCGGGGCCCGGCGGCTGCTGGAGGCGTGCGGGGGCGCGGTGCGCGAGGTGCTGCCCGAGCCCGGCGACCGGCTGCTCCACTGGGACCTGCACTTCGAGAACGTGCTGGGCGCCGACCGTGAACCCTGGCTCGCCATCGACCCGAACCCGCTGGTCGGGGACCCGGGCTTCGACATCATGCCCGCGCTGGACAACCGCTACGAGGACGACGAGGTGCTGTGGCGCTTCGACCTGCTGGTCGAGCGGCTGGGCCTGGAGCGGGGGAGCGCGGCGCGCTGGACCCTGGCCCGGGCGCTCCAGAACTCGCTGTGGGACGTCGAGGACGGCGAGTCGCTCCAGGACATGCAGCTGCGGATCGCCACGCTGATGCTGGAGCACCGGCTGGGCTGAGTCCGGGGCGGCGGCCCGGGGGCCCGGGGCCTAGGGAGCCCGGGGCCGGAGGGGGACTCGGGGACCGGGGCCGGGCGGGGGCGTCTCACCCTCCGGGAGCACTGGACCGTTGTCCGATACACGGGGTTAACTGCGGCCATGATTCGTACCGCCACCCCCGACGACGTCCCCGTCATCCACGCCATGGTCCGCGAGCTGGCGGACTACGAGAAGGCCCTGCACGAGGTGCGGGCCACCGAGGCGCAACTGCGCGAGGCGCTGTTCGGGGAGCGCCCGGCCGCGTACGCGCACCTCGCCGTGGACGAGGCGACCGGCGAACCGGTGGGCTTCGCGCTCTGGTTCCTCAATTTCTCCACGTGGCGCGGGACGCACGGGATCTACCTGGAGGACCTGTACGTCCGTCCCGGCCGTCGCGGCGGCGGCCACGGCAAGGCCCTGCTGACGGAACTGGCCCGGATCTGCGTGGAGCGCGGCTACGAGCGGCTGGAGTGGTCCGTCCTGGACTGGAACCAGCCCTCGATCGACTTCTACCGCGCGCTCGGTGCCCGGCCCCAGGACGAGTGGACGGTGTACCGGCTCACGGACGAGGCGCTGCGGAAGGCGGGCGCGGCCCCGGGCACGGATGATCCGGCCCCGGTCGCGGACCCGGCGGTCTGACCTTCCCGCCCTGGTGGTCCGGCCTCCCCGGGGCACCGGTCCGCCGGGCCGCCGGTCCGCTGGGTCCTGGAGCGGCGGCCCGGTGGCCCGGTGGCCCGGGGACGGCGTGGACGGCGCGGACGGCGCGGACGGGGCCTCCTACTTGCCCGCCGCGCGGCGATAGGTGGTGACCTGGACCCCGGTGGGGCTGGTGACCGCCGAGGCCAGTTCCAGGGTGCGCAGTCCGCCGTCCACGGGGAACACGCTCTTCCCGCCGCCCAGCAGCACCGGCATGATCATCAGCCGTAGCTCGTCGACGAGGTCCTCCGAGAGCAGGGTGCGCACCAGGGACGGGCTGCCCATGACGAGCAGGTCGCCGCCCGCGGTGCCGCTCAGCTCCCGCAGCCGGGCCACGGCCCCCTCGGCGGGGATGAGCGTGGAGTTCTCCCAGGTGAGGAGGTCCGCCGGGGTCAGGGTGCCCGACACCACGTACTTGGGGATGGTGTTCATCCGGTCGGCGAACGGGTCACCGGCCCGCTCCGGCCACGCCCCGGCCATCGTGCGCCAGGTGCGACGGCCGAAGAGCAGGGCGTCCGCCGAGGACAGCGCGGTGTCGATGAAGCCGCCGACGACCTCCGGGTCGAAGAACGGGTGGGACCAGCCGCCGTGGGCGAACCCGCCGTCGGTGTCCTCCTCCGGTCCGCCCGGTGCCTGCACGACCCCGTCCAGACTGATGAACTCGCTGATCACTATGCGCACGGAACACGCTCCTCTTCGGTCACCGGGTGCTGATGTCAGCACAGACTGCCCTACCTGCGTGAACTCATCGTCCACAGGGGCAGATGACGACTTCACGACATGACGACTTCCCGGTGACGGAGGGGGCGGCCGACCCGGTGGTTCACGGTTCCGGAACGGGCCGGGAGCGGGGGTCCGCGACGGTTTCCGGATGGGGCGAGGGACGGCCCGTCACCATCGTCCCGGCGACCACCGCGGCCAGCAGCATGATCCCGACGGCCCACCAGATGGCGACCGTGTAGCCGTGCACCACGCCCACGTTGGTGAGCCGGGCCACCGCCGCCGGGTCCCGGGCCTCGGCCGGGGTCAGCCGGGCCGCCACGTACGCGCTCGCGGAACTCGTCGCGATCGTGTTGAGCAGCGCCGTCCCGATCGAACCGCCCACCTGCTGGGAGGTGTTGACGGTGGCGGAGGTGACCCCGGCGTCCCGGGGCGCGACGCCCAGCGTCGCGGTCGCCATCACCGGCATGAACGTCATGCCCATCCCCAGCCCCAGCAGCAGCTCCGAGGGCAGTACGTGGGTGGCGTACTCGGCGTGCACGGTCAGCTGGGTCAGGATCACCAGCCCGCCCGCCGCCAGCACCAGCCCCGGCACCATCAGGGCCCGCGGCGACACGCGCCGCATCAGCCGTGCCGACACCTGGGTGGAGCCGATGATGATCGCCGCGGTCATCGGCAGGAACGCGACGCCCGCCTTCAGCGGCGAGTACCCGAGGACGGTCTGCAGGTAGTACGTCAGGAACAGGAAGGTCCCGAACAGCCCGATCGTCACCAGTGCCATCGTCAGGAAGCAGCCCGCGCGGTTGCGCTCCCGGATCACGTGCAGCGGCAGCAGCGGATGGGGGGAACGCGTCTGCCACACCACGAACGCGGCCAGCAGCGCCACCCCGCCCAGCAGCAGCCCCAGCACCAGCGGGTCGGTCCAGCCGCGCGGCTCCGCCTCGCTGAACCCGTAGACGATCGCCACCAGTCCGCCGCAGCCCAGCAGCACCCCGGGGACGTCGAGCGCCGACTCCCGGTGCCCGGGGTGGTCGTGCAGCAGGGTCAGCGCCCCGGCGACGGCGATCACGGCGATCGGCACGTTCACGTACAGGCACCACCGCCACGACAGGAACTCGGTCAGCACCCCGCCCATGACCAGTCCGATCGCGGCGCCGCCGCCCGCGATGGCGCCGTAGACCCCGAAGGCCCGGGCCCGTTCACGGGGGTCGATGAACGAGGTGGTCAGCAGGGAGAGCGCGGAGGGCGCGAGCAGCGCGGCGAACACGCCCTGGAGGGCGCGCGCCCCGAACAGCATCCCGGAGCTGACGGCCGCGCCGCCCAGCCCGGACGCCACGGCGAAGCCGACCAGCCCGATGACGAACGTCCGCTTGCGGCCCACCCGGTCGGCGATCCGTCCGCCCAGCAGCAGCAGACCGCCGAACGCCAGGGTGTACGCGGTGATGACCCACTGCCGGTTGGAGTCCGAGATGCCGAGGTCCCGCTGGGCGGACGGCAGGGCGATGTTCACGATCGTCGCGTCGAGCACCACCATCAGCTGGGCCAGCGCGATGACGACGAGCCCCCACCAGCGGTGGCGGTCCGGCGCGGCCCCGTCGGCCGCCGACCCCGCCGCCGGTCCGGCCGCGGGGGCACCGCTCGGGGGCGTACTCACCCTGACAGAACACCATGGAACGGGACGGATCGCATCTGCGGCCCGGGCGCTGTCGGGCGGCGGTCGGGGGAGTGGTCCGTCCGTCCCTCGTGGTGTCCGTGCGGTGTGGTGTCCGTGCCGTGTGGTGTCCGTCGCTCGTGGTCCGTGGTCCGTCCTGTCCGGGCGCGTTCCCCGTCGCCGTGTGGTCCGGTCGCCGTGTGGTCCGGTGCCGCCTGGCCGGGGTGCCGCCTGGCCCGGGTGGCTCAGGGCTCCAGGACGACCTTGCCCGCGGTCCGGCGGGTCTCCAGGTCCCGGTGCGCGCGGGCCGCCTCCGCGAGCGGGTAGCGGGTGACGGCCGGGACGAGCGCCCCCCGCGCCGCCAGCTCCAGCGCCCGGGTCTCCAGGGTGCGCAGCGGGTTCCCGCCGCCCACCCGTTCCAGCATCCGGGGGCCCAGGACGTAGGTGGAGGTCAGCCCCCGCTCCCGCAGGTACGCCTCGTCCGGCTGGTACGGTCCGTCGTCCTCGCCGGTGCCGCCGTCCTTGCCGAACCAGCCGAACCAGCCGAAGACGAGGTGCCGTCCGCCCGGGGCGAGCAGGTCCACGGCGGCGCGGGCCGTGTCGCCGCCCACCCCGTCGTAGACGACGGTCGCGCCCCGGGGCCCGCCGGTGCCGTCCGGATGCGTGCCGGTGCCGCCCGTACCGTTCGGGTGCGTACCGTCCGCACCGCCGGTACCGTGCGCGCCGTCAGCCAGGAACTCCCGGACGACGGCCGCCCAGCCCGGCTCCCGGTAGTCCACCGCGAGGTCCGCCCCCGCCGCCCGGACCCGGTCGAGCTTGGCCGGTCCGCCCGCCAGTCCGACGACGACCGCGCCCGCCCTCTTCGCGTACTGGGTCAACAGGGTGCCGAGGCCGCCCGCCGCCGACGGGACGATGACCACGTCGTCGGGTCCGGGCTCGGCGAACTGGACGATCCCCAGCGCGGTGCGACCGGTTCCGATCATCGCGACCGCCGCCGCGAAGTCCAGCGGTTCCGGGACCCGGTGCAGCCGCGCGGCGGGGACGGCGGCGCGCTCCGCGTACCCGCCGGGGTTCATCCCGATGTGGGCGACCACCCGCCGCCCCAGCAGCGCGGGGTCGGCGCCCTCGCCGAGCGCGGCGACGGTGCCCGCCACCTCGCGGCCGGGGATGGTGGGCAGCGGGGTCGGCCCCGGCCCCGGTCCGGCCTCCCCCGCGCGCAGGGCGGTGTCCAGGACGTGCACCCCGGCGGCGGCGACGTCGATCAGCACCTCGCCGGGCCCGGGGACGGGGTCGGGGACCTCCTCCCACACCAGGTTCTCGGCGGGGCCGAAGCTGTGCAGACGGACGGCGCGCATGACGACTCCTCGTGGGACGGGGCGGGGCGGCCCGGCCGGTGGCCGACCGGGCACCGCCAAGCCTGTTACCTCAAGCAGCCTTGAGGTCAACCGTCAACCGTCGGCCGGAGCCGGAGCCGGAGCCGGAGCCGGAGCCGGAGCCGGGACAGGGGGCCGGGGGCGGGGGCGGGGGCGCCCGGAGTGGGCGCGGTCCGGGCGCGTGGGCGGGGCGCTGTCAGTGGCCGGGTGCAGGATGGGGGGATGACGCGTGACGCGGTGGTACGGAAGGCGAAGCGGCCCGGTATCCGGCTCCCGGAGCTGGTCCCGTTCGACGGGGCGGGGCTGGAGCCCGACGGCGACTACGACGGGGTGGAGTTCACGGACCTCGACGGAGCCGACGGGGACGGCGGCGGCGCCCACTTCCTCGACTGCCGTCTGACGGGCCCCGTGCTGGACCGCGCCCGGCTGACCCGGGCCCGGTTCACCGACACGGTCCTCACCGGGGCCCGGGGGGTCGGGACGGACCTCGCGGAAGCGGTGCTGCGGGACGTCGAGCTGGTGGACGCCCGGCTGGGCGGCGTCCAGCTGCACGGCGCGACCCTGGAGCGGGTGGTGGTCCGGGGCGGCAAGATCGATTACCTGAACCTCCGTCAGTCCAGGCTCAGGGACGTGGTGTTCGAGTCCGTGGTCCTCGCGGAGGCCGACTTCGGGGGCGCCGTGCTGGAACGGGTGGAGTTCCACGACTGCGTGCTGAAGGGCACCGACTTCACGGCGGCCCGGATGAGCGACGTCGACCTGCGGGGCGCCAGCGGGCTGGAGACGTCCCGGGGTGCCGGTGGACTGCGCGGGGCGGTCATCAGCCCGGCGCAACTACTGGACCTGTCGTGGCTGTTCGCGGCGGAGGCGGGGGTGCGGGTGGAGGGGTGAGGCCGCGCTGGCCCGGGCGGGCCGGGTGCCGTCCCTTCCCGGTGGAAGGACGGTTCGGCACCCGGACCAGAATGGACGGACCGGCGCACCCGGCGGGGCGGCGGACCTGTGGAGCAGGGGAGCAGCGGGGGCACATGGACACGTATCCAGAGGGTCGTTCGGGTCGTTCTGCGGGGGTGACGGGCGGGGTGACGGGGTTCAGGCGGCCGGGAGTCGGGCGGCTCATCGCGGCTGTCGTCGCGCTGTGCGTGGCCTCGGGCGTCCTGGGCTGGTGGCTGTGGCGCGACGATCCGGCGCCCTACGCCTTGCGGGACGCTCCCGAGGCGCGTCTGACGGTCCGGGCCGCCGAGTCCGACTACCCCGAGGCCGCACGGCTCGCCCGCGAGACCGAGCACCTGCTGAGGGTCTACGTCCAGCGTCTCCGGGCGGGTGACGCCGAGGACCTGGCCCGTATCGGCGCCCCCTGGTACTCGGGCCGGGAGGCGGCCGCGCGGGATCTGATCTCCGGGTTCGGCGCGGCGGCGGACCGGCCGGTGCGGGCCGTGGTGGCGGACCCCGTCGTTCCCGGTCTGGCCGACGTCTCGTTCCGTTTCGCGGACGGAAGCGAACAGCGGCTGCACCTCACCCGCGCCGACGGCGTCTGGTGGCTGGCCTTGGGCGACGGCGATCCCATGAAGCCGTAGCGTCGCGGCGCGGCCCGGTCGGTGCGCCTCAGGGCAGCCGGGGGAAGCGGGACTGGAGGGTCCAGACCGTCGGGTTCTCCGCCAGGTCCTCGTGCAGGTCGATCAGGTCCGCGAGCAGGTCGTGGAGGAAGTCCCGGGCCTCGCGGCGCAGTTCGGCGTGGGCGAAGGACAGCGGCTTGTCGCCCACCGGACGCCACTCCGCCTCGACGTCCACCCAGCCGAACCGCCGCTCGAACAGCAATCGGTCCGTCGACTCGGTGAAGTCCAGCTCCGCGTACTGCGGCTCCGACGCCCGGGACCCCAGCGGGTTCCGGTCCAGCCGCTCCACGATGTCGCACAGCGCCCACGCGAAGTCCAGTACGGGCACCCATCCCCAGGCCGTGGACAGCTCGCGGTCCGTCTCGGTGTCCGCGAGGTACACGTCCCCGCAGAACAGGTCGTACCGCAGCGCGCGGACGTCCGCCCGCCGGTAGTCCGTCTGCGGCGGGTCCGGGAAGCGGTTGGAGAGGGCGTAGCCGATGTCGAGCACCCTTCGATGGTGTCACGCCCCGCGCCCACCGCCCGCCACTCGTCGCCTGTCGCAACGTCCGCCGCCCGCCACTCGTCGCCTGCCACCGCGCCCGCCCGCCGCCCATGCCCATGCCCGCGCCTGTGCCGCCCATGCCCGTGCCGACCGTCGTGTTCCCGGGCCACGGCGGCCCGCGCCCGCGCCGGTACGGCCCGTCGCGCCGGTACGGCCCCGCCGCCCTGTACGCCCACCGTTCCGGGACGGCCCGGGTGCGGCCCGCCGTCCCGGTACCGGCCGCGTCGTACCGGGGCGACGGGCCGTCGGCCTCACCTGGGCAGCGGCACCACGGGCGACGGGACCGGCGCCACCGGGGCGGACCGACCGGACCCGTCCGGCGCGGACCCGCCGGGCGCGGACCTGTCAGGCACGATGCCGTCCGGCGCGGACCCGCCGGGGACGGACCCGTCGGGACGGGCCCACAGCCCCCGTGCTGCCAGCAGCGGCAGCACCCCCTCACCGAACCAGTACGCCTCCTCCAGGTGCGGGTAGCCCGACAGCACGAACTCGTCCACCCCGGCGCGCTGGTACTCCTCGATCAGGTCGGCCACCTCGCCGTGGCTGCCGACCAGGGCGGTCCCGGCGCCGCCGCGCACCAGACCGACGCCCGCCCACAGATTGGGGTGGATCTCCAGCCCGTCCCGGCTCCCGCCGTGCAGCGCCAGCATGCGGTGCTGCCCCTCGGACTCGCTGCGGGCCAGTCCCTCCTGGACCTCCCGGATCCGTTCCGGACCGAACCCCGCGAGGTGCCGGGCGGCCTCGTTCCACGCCTCCTCCGAGGTGTCGCGGGTGATGACGTGCAGCCGCACGCCGAAGCGCGGGCTCCGCCCCTCGGCCGCCGCCAGCGAACGGATCCAGGCGATCTTCCCGGCGACCTGGGCCGGGGGCTCGCCCCAGGTCAGATAGACGTCCGCGTGCCGGGCGGCGACCGGGCCCGCCGCGGCCGAGGACCCGCCGAAGTAGATCTCCGGGACGGGCTCGGGCAGCTGCCCGAGCCGCGCGCCCTCCACGCGCAGGTGCTCGCCCCGGTGGTCGACCGTCCGGCCGTCCCAGAGCCCCCGGACGACGCCCAGGAACTCGTCGGTGCGGGCGTAGCGGCCGTCCTTGTCGAGGAAGTCCCCGTACGCGCGCTGCTCCTGGCTCTCGCCGCCGGTGACGACGTTCAGCAGCAGACGGCCGCCGGTCTGCCGCTGGTAGCTGGACGCCATCTGCGCGGCCAGCGTCGGGGAGAGGAACCCGGGTCGGAACGCGACGAGGAACCGGAGCCGTTCGGTGTGCTGGCTGATCATCGCGGTGGTGAGCCACGCGTCCTCGCACCAGGCGCCGGTGGGGGTGAGCGCCCCCACGAAGCCGAGTTCCTCGGCGGCGCGGGCGATCTGGGTCAGATAGGCGACGGTCGGCGGCCGGACGCGTCCCGCCGCCGTGACGGTGGTGCCGTGTCCGCCGCCGACGACGTGGCGGCTGTCCCCGTTGGTGGGCAGGAACCAGTGGAAGGTGAGTGTCACGGGGATCTCTCCGTTGCGAGTGGGGCCGTCCGGCCGTCCCGGCCCGTCTCCGGGGCGCGCCGAGGCGTTCGGACACGCCGTGACCACCGGGAAGGACCAGCACGGGAAGCGGGGGCGAAGGGGAGGGGGGCGGGGGAGTGCCGGGAACGTGCCGCCGACGGCGGGGGTGCGACAGCCGGGCCCCGCTACGGCGACGGAAGCGGCGGCGGCGAGGACAGCGGGGCGGCGACGACCACGACCACGACCACGACCACGACGGCGACAGTGGCGTCAGGGGTCGGTTTCGTCGACGAGCGGGCTACGGGTACGGGTACGGGTACGGGACGTCGTCCGGGGCGCCGTGCTCGTAACCGGGCGCGGCGCCGGGGAACGGCGGTGTCAGCGGCCGGGGCGACAGCCCGAACTCGTCACCCGTGCGAGGTCGATGTGACGGCGCCTGGTCAGCCGACGCATGGGCGCCCCTTCCGCACGGTCCGGTTCGTGGTCGATCGACGGCCAGCGTAATGGCCCCGCCCCGACGGGGCCATGGCGCCCGCGCCGCCACCGGCCCGGGGAGCGCGCGTCCGGGCACGGCGACCGTGTCCGGACGGGGTGCCACGACCGTCCCGGAGCGGGTACGACGACCGCCCCCGAACGGGTACCGGGACCGTCTCCGAGCAGGCGCCGCCACCGTCCCCGAGCGGGTACCGGGGGACCGTTCCCGAACGGGTACCAGAGGGACCGTCCCTGAACGGGCGCCGCCACCACCCCCGAATGGGCGCCGCCCCCGCCCCCGAACGGGCGCCGGGGGACCGTCCCCGAACGGGCGTCGCGGCCGGTCCCGGGCAGGTGGCCCACCGCCCTCGGCCGGGCCGCGCCCCCAGGGACCCTCAGGCGAGCAGTCGCCGCTCCGTGGCCACGGCCACCGCGCCCGCCCGGGTGTCCACGCCCAACTTGTCGTAGATGCGGCCGAGATGGGTCTTGACGGTCGCCTCGCTGATGAACAGGGCCCGGGCGATCTCCCGGTTCCCGAGCCCCCGGGCGAGCTGCCCGAGGATGTCCCGCTCGCGGTCCGTGAGGGACGGGCGCGGGCTCCGCATGCGCTCCATGACCCGGCTGGCGACGGGCGCCGACAGCGTGGTGCGCCCCTGCGCGGCGGCCCGGATCGCCGCGAACAGCTCCTCCGGGCGCTCCGCCTTCAGCAGATAGCCGGTGGCCCCCGCCTCGATCGCCCGGGTGATGTCCGCGTCGGTGTCGTAGGTGGTGAGGACGAGCACCCGGCCGCCGTCGGCGGCGATGCGCCGGGTGGCCTCCACCCCGTCGATGCCCTCGCCGAGCTGGAGGTCCATGAGGACCACGTCCGGCGTCAGCTTCGCGGCCATGGCGACCGCCTCGTCCCCGCCGTCCGCCTCCCCGACGACCTCGAAGTCCGGTTCGCTGCCGAGCAGCGCGAGCAGCCCCGCCCGGACCACCACGTGGTCGTCGCAGAGCAGCAGCCGCACGGGCGGCCGACCCCCACCGGAGGTGCCGTCCGGGGTGCGGGGGCCGCCGTGGCCGTGGTCGTCGTGCGGGCTCATCGCCGCTCCAATCGGGAGGGTCCGGAGGGCCGGGAGGGCCGGGAGGGATCGGGCAGGGGCACCGACACCGTCAGGACCGTGCCCTCGGACGGTGCCGACTCGATGCTGAGGGTGCCGCCCAGCGCGCGCACCCGGGCCCGGATCGCGGGCAGTCCGTGCCCCCGCACCCCGGTCGGCGACCCGGGGACGTCCTCGGGGACGAACCCCTGGCCGTCGTCCGCGACGTCGAGGACGATCTGGTCGCCCAGACAGGTCAGGGTGACCGCCGCGGTGGTGGCCCCGGCGTGCTCCCGGACGTTGGCGAGGGCGCCCTGCGCGATCCGCAGCAGCGCCGACTCGGTGCGCTCGGGAAGCCCGGCGGGGGTGCCCTCGACATGGAACCGCACCGGCAGTTCGGCGCGCGACTCACGGGCCGCGACCCGGCGCAGCGCGGCCACCAGCCCGCCGCCCTCGGCCAGGTCGGCGGGGGCCAGGTCGTGGACGAAGCGCCGCGCGTCGGCGAGGCTGCGCTCCGCGATCGAGGCGGCGGCGCGCACGTGCGCCCGGGCCGTCGCCGGGTTCGCGTCCCACACCCGGTCGGCGGCCTGGAGCAGCATCCGCTGGCTCGACAGCCCCTGGGCGAGGCTGTCGTGGATCTCCATGGCGAGCCGTTGCCGCTCGGCCAGGGTGCCCGCGCGGCGCTCGGTCGCGGCGAGTTCGCGGCGGGTGCGGATCAGATCGTCGATCAGCGCCCGCTGCCGGGCCGTCTGGCGCTGCATATGGACGAACCCGGCGGTCGCGATGGCGGCGACGGCGGGCGGCGCGAGCAGCAGATTGGGGTCGAAGCCGCCCGCGAGCCGCAGCTGGGCGGCCACGACGAACGCGGTGAGGACGGCGATCAGGGCGAGGGCGGGACGCGGCGGGAGGGTGCGCAGCCCGGTGTAGAAGAGGGGCACCGCGCACCAGGCGAAGCTCGGCGCGAGGACGACGAGGACCACCCACACCGCGACGACCAGCCCCAGCCAGGGCAGGACGGGGGCCCGGGGCCGCCACCACCCGCCGGACCGTCCTCCGGACCGCCTTCCGCCGGACGGTTCGCTGGCGGGCGGCTCTCCGGTGGACGGTGTCCCGCTGGACGGTTCCCCCGGGTGCGGGCCGCTGCCGAGGGCCGGGCCCAGGACGTACAGCAGGGCGAGGGCGACGGACAGCGCGATGACCCACGGGGTGCGGGGCTCCCCGGGGTGGCGCAGCAGGAACCGGGCGAGCGAGGCGCCGAGCAGCAGGAAGAACGCGGAGTGCATCACGGCGGCGAGCCACCGGGCGTCCGGGTCGGCCCCGGCCCCCACCACGAACCCGGCCCCGACCTCCGGCCCGCGACCGTCCCCGGCCCCGGACGTGACTCCGGCCTCCGGACCGGGAACGTCCCCGGCCTCGGATGCGGCCCCGACCTCCGGCTCGGGAACGGCTCTGGGCCCGGACGCGGCCCCGGCCCCGGCTCTGGGCGCGGACGCGGACGCGGACGCGCGCTCGGGCTCGGGCCCGGGAGCGGCCCCGGATTCGGACGCGGCCCTGGACGCGGACTCGGGAGCGGGCTCGGACACCGGACCAGCGGGAGCGCCGGTCCCCGTACCAGGACCGGGATCGGGACCGATACCGGTACCGATGCCGGGGTCAGGAATGGAGTCAGGGCCGGAGGCGGGGTCCGGTCCGGCGCTGGGTACGGCGGCTTGGGGGTCCCGGGGCCGCGCGCTTCCCGGACCCGGTTCGGTTTCCGGCATACCTCCCATTGTGACCCGGTGGTCCGCCGCCGGGGTCATCCGATCGGTTGACCCCGGGGTCGACCGACCCGCGCCCCGGCGGTGGCCGGTACGCCGACGCCCCGGCGCCGGTTCCGGCCCGAGGATCGAAGCAGAGCCGGTCACCACCGCACCGGCCACCCCGGCCCCACCGGCCGGGAGCCGGAACGCAGCACCGAAGGGCAGGACCCGTCACCATGAACCGCACCCCCGAGACCGCCGAGACCACCACCGCCACCACCGCGACGACCGAGCCGCGCCACCGCGCCGGGGGCCGCTTCTCCCGTCGGGCCCGCCTCGGCGTGGGCGCCCTCGCCCTGGGCGCGCTGGCCGCCGGGACGTTCGGCGCGGTGTCGGCGAGCGCCGAGTCCCCGGCCGCCGCCAGCCGCTCGACGGTGACCTCCGACGCCACCAGCCGTCACCTCCAGCAGACCACGCACCTCACCGTCGACGCCGCGACCCGTGCCGCCCAGGCCGCCCTCGACGCGGCCGAGAAGGAGAACCAGCGGGTGACGGTCGCCGTGGTGGACCGCAACGGCAACACCCTGGTGACCCTGCGCGGCAACGGGGCGGGCCCGCAGTCGTACGAGTCGGCCGAGAAGAAGGCGTTCACCGCCGTCTCCTGGAACGCGCCCACGTCCGAGCTGGTCAAGCGGCTGGCCCAGACCCCCAACCTGAAGGACATCCCCGGCACCCTCTTCCTGGGCGGCGGCGCGCCGGTCACGGTGAAGGGCGCGCCGGTCGCGGGCATCGGCGTGGCGGGTGCGCCGTCGGGCGACCTGGACGAGAAGTTCGCCAAGGCGGGCGTCGCGGCCCTGAACCGCTGACCCCGCGCGTCCCGGGGTACGCGGGCCCGGTACTCCGGCCCGCGTACCCCGGTCCCGCACCCCGGCCCGCGTACACCGGGTCCCGTACCCGGGTCCCCTGGCGCCCTGCCCCTTCGGCTGCCCCTTCGGCTGCCCCTCGGGGCCTTCGGCGGGGGGCCTTTCGGTCGTCGGTTCCGCGCGGCTCGTCCGTGGCTGTTCGCGCAGTTCCCCGCGCCCCTGACGGGGCCCTGCCCGTTCCCGATCCCTGACAGGGCCCGCACCGTCCCCGTTCACCCACCCCGGCCTCGCCCCGGCCCCGGCCTCGCCCCGGCCCCGGCCTCGCCCCGGCCCTGGTTCGGTCTGGCCCCGGACAGGACCAGGTTGGTCCCGTTTCGTCGGCACCGTCCCGCTCGGGAGTGCCCCAAAGGGGCGCGGGGAACTGCGCGAGCAACCCCCGAGCACCCGCACGGGACAACGCAGCCGCACCAGAGCGCCCCGAAAGGGGCGCGAGGAACTGCGCGAACAACCACAGCGCACCCGCACTCCACGGCTCAGCCGCACCAGAGCGTCCCCGATAGGGGCGCGGGGAACTGCGCGAACAACCACAGCGCACCCGCACAGGACGACGCCCCCCGGCCAGGGGACGCACCCGACAGGGGCGCGAGGAACTGCGCGAGCAACCCCCAACCCGCCGCACGGACCGGCCCGACGACCGCCAGGCCCCCGGACCTCCCGTTCCCCCGGACCTCCCGGTCCACCACCGCCCCGCACACCACACCAGGCGACGGAGAACGCCCACCGACCCGGCGACGGGGACCGGGCCGAGCCCCGGCCGGGACAGCGACCGGACCGGCTCCGGAACGGAGAGGGCAGGCGCCCCAGCCTCGTGCCGCATACGATCCCGGTGTGGACCCCGCCCACGACCCCCGGCACCCCCACCCAAGCGCCCGACGCGCCCCGCGCGCCCAACGCGCTCCGCGCACCCCCCGCACCCGAACCGCCCTCCCCCGCCTCGCCCTCACCCTGACGCTCGCCGTCGCTGCGGGCTGCGTCCCACCCCTGGCGGCGGGGCCCGGGGCCCGCAACGAGGGGGCAGCCGGGGCGGGCGACCCGTACTTCCCGCTGCTGGGCAACGGCGGCTACGACGTCACCCACTACGACCTCGCCCTGACCTACGAACCGGGCACCCGTCACCTCACCGGCACCGCGACCCTCACCGCCCGGGCCACCCAGGACCTCGCGGCCTTCCATCTGGACCTGCTGGGGATGACGGTCCGTTCGGTCACCGTGGACGGCGCGGCGGCCCGCGTCGAACGCGACGGTCAGGAGCTGGCCGTCCGCCCCCGGACGTCCGTGACGCGCGGCGCGGACTTCCGCACCACCGTCCGCTACGCGGGCCGCCCCCGGACGGTCACCGACCCGGACGGCTCGGAGGAGGGCTGGCTGCCCACCGCCGACGGGGCCGTCGCGCTGGGCCAGCCCACCGGCTCCATGGCCTGGTTCCCCGGCAACCACCACCCGGGCGACAAGGCCGCCTACGACATCGCGGTCACCGTCCCCGAGGGGCTGACGGCCGTCTCCAACGGCGAACCGCGCGGCACCCGCACCGCCGACGGCCGCACCACCTTCCGCTGGCACGCCGCCGAACCGCTCGCGAGCTACGCGGCGACCGTGGCGGTGGGCCGCTTCGAGGTCACCACCGGCACCCTGGACGCCGATCCGCTCACCGAGACGGACGGCGTCAAGGACGGCGACGGGCGCCGCGCCCTGTCCGTGCACACGGCCGTCGACCCCCGGGAGGCGAAGGCGGCCCGGAAGACGCTGGCCCGGCTCCCCGAGGTGCTGACCTGGGCGGAGCGCTCCTTCGGCCCGTACCCGTTCTCCTCCACCGGGGCGATCGTGGAGCGGACCGGCGACGCGGGGTACGCGCTGGAGACCCAGACCCGTCCGGTGTACCCGGGCGCCCCGGACCTCCTCCTCGTCGTCCATGAACTGGCCCACCAGTGGTACGGGGACTCGGTCACCCCCCGGACCTGGCGGGACATGTGGCTGAACGAGGGGTTCGCCACCTACGCCGAGTGGCTGTGGGACGAGGAACACGGGGGACGCACCGCGCGGAGCGTCTTCGACGCGCTCCACCGGGGCGACTACTACGACGAGCCCGGCGCGGACGCCGCCGTCTGGGCCTTTCCGCCCGCCGTTCCGCCGGACGCGGCGCGGATCTCGCAGGCCCCCGTCTACCAGCGCGGCGCGATGGTCCTGCAACGGGTGCGCGACACGATCGGGGACGCCACGTTCCGGAGGCTGCTGCGGGAGTGGCCCGCCGCGCACCGCCACGGCACGGTCGACACGGCGGTCTTCACCGCGTACGTCGAGCGGTTCGCGCCCCGGCACCGCCGGGCGCTGCGCCGGGTGTGGGCCGACTGGCTCTACGGCGAGGGCCGCCCGCCCCGCCCCTGACCCGTGCTCTTTGTCGGGCCCTGCGGCCGTGGGTCCGGGCCCTCAGGCCGTCCGTTGCGCGCGGGCCCGTCGTGGCCGCTCGCGCAGTTCCCCGCGCCCCTATCGGGGCCCGTCCGCGTCGGCGAACGGAACCGAGGGGCGGTACGGGGCCATCAGCGGGAAACGAGCCGGTGCCGGTGGACGGACGGGGGGGAGAGACACGGGCCCCATCAGGGGCGCGAGGAACTGCGCGAGCAACCACAACACACCCGCACAGGACGACGCCCCCGGCCAGGACGCACCCAATGGGGGCGCGGGGAACTGCGCGAACACCACAACGCACCCGCACTCCACGGCGCACCCAGCCCGGGACGCACCCAATAGGGGCGCGAGGAACTGCGCGAGCAACCACAACGCACCCGCACCGCACGGCGCACCCGGCCAGGGGACGCACCCGACAGGGGCGCGGGGAACCGCGCGGGCACCCCCCCCGTACGGGGCAACCGCAAGGCCCCCGGAACGACCTGCTCGGTTCCGGGGGCCTTCCACGCCCCACACACGTGCGGACGGACCACGAGGGCCCGACGGACGCCGGGGGAGGGGAGAGAGGCGGACGTCAGACGTTGACGCCGAAGTCCTGGGCGATGCCGACGAGGCCGGAGGCGTAGCCCTGGCCCACCGCGCGGAACTTCCACTCCGCGCCGTTGCGGTACAGCTCGCCGAAGATCATGGCCGTCTCGGTGGCGGCGTCCTCGCTGAGGTCGTAGCGGGCGATCTCGGAGCCACCGGCCTGGTTGACGATGCGGATGTACGCGTTCCGCACCTGGCCGAAGTTCTGGCTGCGGGACTCGGCGTCGTAGATCGAGACCGGGAAGACGATCTTGTCGATGTCGGCCGGGAGCGCGGCCAGGTTGACGTTGATCGCCTCGTCGTCGCCCGCGCCCTCACCCGTCCGGTTGTCACCGGTGTGGACGATCGTCTGGTCCGGGGTCTGCTTGTTGTTGAAGAAGACGAAGTGACCGTCCGAGTAGACCCGGCCCTGGTTGTTCACGGCGATGGCCGAGGCGTCGAGGTCGAAGTCGGTGCCGGTGGTGGTCCGGACGTCCCAGCCGAGGCCCACCGTGACGGCGGTCAGACCCGGTGCCTCCTTGGTGAGCGAGACGTTGCCGCCCTTGGACAGGCTTACAGCCATGGGGATGTCCCTTTCCTAGTGATCTGTCGGTCTTCGTACCGAGGACGAAGTTACCGTCATCCCTATGAACGCCGCGTGAGTGCCTCAAGGTTCCTGGTGCCCCGCGTTTCTTCGCTTGTCGATCACACGTTCGAATCAACGATGATCCAGGACGTACAACCATCGGTGCCCCCGGCGGGTCAAGTCCCCGTGGGGCACGCACCGTCCGAGGTGCGTCACCAGACGAGAACCACGGGGAGTCCCTTGTCCTGGCGACTGAAATCACGTCTCGCCCTCGCGACGGCCACCGCCGCGGCCCTCGCCGGAGGTCTGCTGACGGCCGCCGGGAGCCCGGCCGCCGCCGCGCCCGCCGCGCCCGCCAAGCACGCGGACGACTTCAACGGGGACGGCTTCCGCGACTACGTCCAGCGGACCCATGGAAAGGTCGTCGTGACGTACGGGACCGCGACCGGCCCCGGCTCCCGGACGGAGGAGTTCACCCAGGCCGGGCCCGGCATCCCGGGAGAGCCCAAGCGCTATGTGGAGGACAGCGACTACTTCGGCGTGAATCTGGCCCCCGCCGACTTCAACCGGGACGGCTATGCCGACCTGGCCGTCAGCGACCCGGTCGAGAAGGCGAACGGCCTGGCCGCGCGGGGCATGGTGATCATCATGTGGGGCTCGCGCTCGGGGCTCGGCGCCAAGGCCACGGAACTGCCCATCCGGAACCCCGACCGGAGCAAGCGGTTCGGTTCGGCCCTCGCCACCGGGGACTTCAGCGGCGACGGCAAGCCCGACCTCGCGGTCCTGGACGCGGACGGCGTGTACGTCTACCGGGGCGGTTTCTCCTCCCGGACCGGCCGCACGGGACCGGTGACCCTCCACAAACACCGCGATCTGAGGCATGTCACCGGACTGGTGGCGGGCAAGATCACCAAGGACCGGACGACGGACCTCTATCTCCTCAGCAGTGGCTGGGACCGGGAACGGCGCGAGTCGACCTCGGACGTGTGGCTCCTGCGCGGCGGCGCCAAGATCCACTTCGGCGGCCACCGGGCCTACCGCGCCAAGGAGCTCTTCAGGGAGGGCGTCATCGCGGACTTCGACCGCGACGGCTACGGGGACCTGGTGGTGCCGGAGTCCCATCACCGGACGCGGCGCGGCGCCGTGGTCGTGATCCCCGGCGGCAGCGGAGGCCCCGGCGCCGCCCGCCGCCTCACCCAGGACACCCCGGGCATCGCGACCGGCTCCCGCGAGGACGACAACTTCGGCTCGGCGGTCGCCACCGGGAACCTCGACGGAGACCGCTATCCCGACCTCGTGGTGAGCGCGGTCGGGGAGGAGGTGGCCGGTATCCGGTACGCGGGCGGGGTGCACGTCCTGCGCGGCGGCCCGCGCGGCCTCACCGGCACCGGCTCGCGGTGGATCACCCGCGCCACCCCGGGAGTCCCCGGCGAACCCACCAGGGGCGGGCTGTTCGGCGCCAGCCTCGCCGGCCGCGACCTCGACCGCGACGGCCACCCGGACGTCATGGCGTCCGACACCTACCGGGACGGCGAGGAGCGGGCTTCCAGCAGCGTGGTCCTGCCCGGCGGACGCGACGGCGTACGGCCCGCCGACGCCTACGAGGTCCCGGTGACCGCGGACCTTCCCTAGGCCGTCCGGGCCGGGCGGACCACCGCCGCCCGGCCCGGAACGGGCACGAAGGAACGCGAAGAGACAAAAAGGGGAACGAAGGGGCGCGGGGGAGGGGCACCGGAAGAAGAAAGACTCCGAGCGCGTACAACCCCCGGCCCCCCGGGTGAGTCTTGCGGGCGCGCACCGCGCGAGGTGCGTCCATGACAAGAACACGGGAGAGCGCGTTGTCCTGGCACTTGAGATCACGTCCGGTCCTCGCGGCGGCCCTCACCGCCGCCCTCGCCGGAGGTCTGCTGACGGCCGCCGGGAGCCCGGCCGCCGCCGCGCCCGCCAAGCACGTGGACGACTTCGACGGGGACGGCTTCCGCGACTACGCGCAGTCGGGCTCCGGGGAGTTCACCGTGACGTACGGGACCGCGACCGGCCCGGGCTCCCGGACCAAGACGTTCACCCAGAACAGCCGTGGCATACCTGGCCGTTCACTCAGTGACCGCGAGTACTTCGGTGAGGAACTGGCCACCGCCGACTTCAACCGGGACGGTTACGCCGACGTGGCCGTGAGCGACTCGTACGAGAAGGTGGGCGGCCGGGCCGTGCGGGGCATGGTGGTCATCGTGTGGGGCTCGCGGTCGGGGCTCGGCGCCAAGGCGACGTCCCTGTCCGTCCGGCACTCCGAAAGCCGGAAGCAGTTCGGGAGGGCCCTTGCCGCCGGGGACTTCAACGGTGACGGCAAGCCCGACCTCGCGGTCGCCGACCATTCGAGCGTGTACGTCTACCGGGGCGGTTTCTCCTCCCGGACCGGTCGCACGGGCGCGGTGACCCGGCATGAGCACCGCCGTCTGATGGAGACCCACGGACTGGTGGCGGGCAAGGTCACCAAGGACCGGGCGACCGACCTCTACGTCCTCGGCCAGGGCTACGACCAGGCGCGGTCCCTGCTGACCTCGGACGTGTGGTTCCTGCGCGGCGGCACCACGGTCCGGTCGGGCAAGTACCGGACGGTCAAGCGTGACTTCCCGTACCTCGGCGTTCGCGGGGTCATCGCGGACTTCGACCGTGACGGTTACGGGGACCTCGCGCTGCGGGAACAGAAGTACCGCTCGTTCCGGGGCGCCGTGCTCGTGGTCCGTGGCGGCAGCGGTGGGCCCGGCGCGTCCCACCGTCTCACCCAGTCCACCCGGGGCGTCGCGACCAGCGCCCGCGCGGAGGACGACTTCGGCGCGCGGATCGCCACCGGGAAGATCGACGGTGATCGCTATCCCGACCTCGCCGTGAGCGCCCAGGGGGAGACCGTGGCCGGTACGCGGGCCGCGGGCGGGGTGCACGTCCTGCGCGGCGGCCCGCGCGGGCTCACCGGCACCGGCTCGCAGTGGTTCAGCCGCGCCACCCGGGGCATCCCTGGTGAACCAGTCGAATACGGTCAGTTCGGTCAATATCTGGCGGTCCGTGACCTTGACCGCGATGGCCACGCGGACGTCCTGGCGTCCGAATGGCGCACCCTCAGCGTGGTCGTACCCGGTGGGCCCGGCGGCGTACGCACCGCCGACGCCCGGGAGATCCAGCTGAAAGCCGAACTCCCGTAGACCCGGTACCCGGGGCCGGAGGACCCGGCCCCGGGTACCCCCACCCCCGAAATGAGGGTGACGCGGACGCCCCGGGGGCGCGACCATGGACCCCATGTCCGGTCCTCATGTCATCCGTGGCTCGGTCCTCCTCCCGGAGGCCGAGCTGATGTGGCGTTTCTCCAAGTCGTCCGGGCCCGGGGGCCAGCACGTCAACACCACCGACTCCCAGGTGGAGCTGCGTTTCGACCTGGCGCGCACCACCGCGCTGCCGCAGGTCTGGAAGGACCGGGCGCTGGCCCGGCTCGCCGACCGGCTGGTGGACGGGGTGGTCACCGTCCGGGCCTCCGACCACCGTTCCCAGTGGCGCAACCGCGAGACGGCGGCCGTCCGGCTCGCCTCGTTGCTCGCCGAGGCCACCGCGCCGCCGCCGAAGCCCCGCAAGGCGACCCGGATCCCCCGGGGCATCAACGAGCGGCGGCTGCGCCAGAAGAAGGCCCGCGCCGAGACCAAGCGGGGCCGCTCCGGCCGCGACTGGGGCTGACCGGCACCCGGGCCGTCCCCCTGCCCGCAGGACGACCGGACCCCTGCCCGCAGGACGACCGGGGGACGGCCTGAGGGACGGGGGACGGGGAAGGGGACGAGGACGGGCCGGAAGGCCGGAAGGGTGGGGGGGCTACCCCAGCGTCCGGTAACGCCCCCGGAAGTACGTCAGGGGGCCGCCGTCCGGGCTCGGCAGGTCGGCGGTGAGGACGCGGCCGATGACCAGGACGTGGTCGCCCGCCGGGACCCGCTGTTCCGTGCGGCACTCCAGGGTGGCCAGCGCCCCGCCCACCAGCGGGGCGCCCGAGACCTCGCCGCGTGCGTAGGGGATGTCCTCGAAGAGCAGCCGGTCGCTGATCCGGCCCTTCATCGCGAACCGGCCCGCTATGTGGCGCTGGCTCTCCGCGAGGACGGACACCGCCCAGTGCGGCTGTTCCGCCAGCAGGTCGTCCATGCGGGAGCCCTCGCGCAGGCTGACGAGGACCAGCGGGGGATCGAGGGAGACCGAGAGGAAGGCCGTCGCGGTCATGCCGACGTCCTCGCCCCGGGGCCCCTGGGGCGACAGCGGCGGCTCGTGGGCGGTCACCAGCACGACCCCCGCGGCCAGGCGGGACATCGCGGCGCGGAACTCGTCGTGGCTCACTCCCCCAGGATGCCCGGCCGGGGCGTCGGCGGGAGGGGACGGCACGGGCAGGGAGGTCTTCAGCACGCCCGTCACGCTAGCCGTGGACCGTCCCGCGCCGCATCGGCCCAGGGATCGAGACCGGTCCTAGGTCCATAGGACCGGTTTCCCCCCGGGAGCGGGGGTCGCCGGGGTACGGTCGGCTTACCCCCATGAAGGGAAATGGATGTGTATACCCAACGCCGTATGTATCCAAAACCCTTTTCGGCGATTTCCGGAAGCATATTCCGGAGTGTCGAATGCGCCCCCCGGGCCCCTCTGCACCGCCCTCCCGCGACCCTGGAAACGCCCGTCAAGCGGGGCCACGGTGGCCTCAGGGTTTGCGCGCAGCAAACGGGGCACGGATCTGTCTATGCGCGTCGATTGGCATATTCGTTAGATGTGACATGAGTCACAGCGCCCGATATTTGTTGACCCTGTGTACCGGCTGGACAGCTCACTGTGATTCAGTGGCGGGGACGCCGCACTCAGGTGCACTCGGGCGCACTCAGCCGATGAGATAACGCTGGAGTTGCCGCCGACGTCTCGGGGAGGGCAAGCATGGAGACCGAGTCGGAGCCGTACGTCCGCCTTGCGACCCTGCGGCAGCTGCATCAGGTCATGGCCGACATGAACACGGCACGCAGCCTCGCGGACACCGTGCAGACCGTCGCCAACGGGGTCGTCACGGGGCTGGGCTACGAGCTGGCCGCCGTCAACCTCGTCCGGCCGGACGGGGACCTCGTCGTCGCCGCGTTCGCCGGGAACGCGTCCGCCGAGGCGCTGATCACCGGCCGGGTCGGCTCGCGCACCTCGTGGGACCGGCGGCTCGGCATGGGCGAGCGCTGGGGCAGCCTGATCTTCATCCCGCACAGCGAGGGCTGGGTCCTCGACGAGGACGACGTCCCGCAGTGGTACACCGACGGCCCCGAGCCCCGGTTCGAGGACGAGTGGCACCCCGCCGACCGCCTCCTGGCCCCCCTCTACGCCAACGGCGGCCTCCCCGGAGAGCTGATCGGGGTCCTCTCGGTGGACCGCCCGCGCAACGGGCGGCTCCCCGGCGCGTGGGGGCGCGAGGCGCTCCAGATGTACGCGTTCCAGGCCGCCATTGCGATAAGCAACGCGCGTCTGCGAGCAAACATGCAGCGGGCGCTCGTCCGGCTGGAGCGCGAGCAGCAGGCGCTGCGGGCCAGCGAGGAGTCCTTCCGGCAGGCGTTCGAGTACGCGCCGAGCGGCATGGCCATCGCCGAGATGGGCGGTGACCAGCACGGACGCATCCTGCGCACCAACGACGCGCTGTGCCGTCTGCTGGGCCGTCCGGCGTCCGCGATGCGCCGCTACTCCTTCTCCGACCTGGTCCACCCCGAGGACATAGGGACCCTGCTGCGGACCTCGGCGGAGGGCGGGCGCGCCGAACTGCGGCTGGCCCGGCGCGACGGCACCTACATCTGGGTGTCGCTGCGGAACTCGGTCGTCGCGGACGCCGCCGACGGCCCCCGCTTCCTGCTCACCCACGTCGAGGACATCGAGGAGCGCAAGCGGCGCGAACTCCAGCTCGCCCACCGGGCCAGCCACGACGCGCTCACCGGGCTCCCCAACGCGGCCGAGCTGCGGGCCCGGCTCTCCTCCCGGCTCTGTCGCCGCCCGCAGGGCGCCGCCGCGCGGGACGGGGCGGGGGAGACGGCGGACGCCGCGTACGGCGGGCCCGGGGCGCACGGCTTCGACCAGGCGGAGGACCTCGCGGAACGGGCGGCCCGGGCGGCCGAACGGTTCGACACCCCGGCGGGCGAACCCGTCGTCGGCTACGACCACGTCCACGTCGTCGCCCCCGAGGGGGAGCAGGACGACGGGACGAAGGGCCTGGCCGTCCTCTTCTGCGACCTCGACGGCTTCAAGTCGATCAACGACCGGTTCGGCCACCACACGGGGGACGCCGTCCTCATCGAGGTCGCCCGACGGCTCACCAGCGGGGTCCGGGACGGGGACACCGTCGCCCGGCTCGGCGGCGACGAGTTCGTGGTCCTCGCGGACGGCCTCGGCAGCGCGGACGCCCAGGACCTCGCGGTGCGGCTGCGCAACGCGATCATCCCGCCCATCCGGGTGGACGGCCGGGCGGTCCGGGTCGGCGCGAGCTTCGGCATCGGCTGGGCCTGTTGCGGGATGACCGCCGAAGAGGTGCTGAAGTCTGCCGACCAGCTCATGTACGTGGAGAAGCGGGCCCGCGCCAAACAACAACGCAGAGCGGGCTGACCCCCGCCCCCGTTCCCCGGCTCCGGCCCCCCGGTGGGCTCCCGGAGCCCGGGGCCCGAGCTCCCCGGGCCCCGCCAATCCCGGGCCCACGCACCCCGGGCAGCCGCCCTCCGGGCACCCGCGCCCCCGGGCAGCCCCCCTCCCGGCACCCGCGCCCCCGGGCACCCGCACCCCCGGGCAGCCGCCCTCCGGGCACCCGCGCCCCGGGGCACATCCCCGGGCACTCGCGCCCCCTCGGGCGGGCGTCGGGGACTCCTGCCGTCGTCCGGGCCTCCGGCCGTGGGGCGGGGCCCTTCGCTCGTCGGTTCCGCGCGGGCCCGTCGTGGCCGTTCGCGCAGTTCCCCGCGCCCCTTCGGTGCGTCCCGGCTGGGGTGGCGGGGTCCGGGGCCGTCCGGGCGGGTCTCGTCCGCGGGCCCGTTGTGGCCGTTCGCGCAGTTCCCCGCGCCCCTTACGGGGCCCGTACCGCCCCCGTTCACGGATACCGACCCCCGACACCAGCCCCCGTTCCCCAACACGGCCCCCGCCCCGCTCAGGAGCGCCCCAAAGGGGCGCGAGGAACTGCGCGAGCAACCCCCGAACACCCGCACCGGACAACGCGACCGCACCAGAGCGTCCCGAAGGGGGCGCGGGGAACTGCGCGGGCAACCCCCGAGTACTCGCACCGGGCGACGCGACCGCACCAGAGCGTCCCGAAGGGGGCGCAGGGAACTGCGCGAGCGGCCACGACGGGCCCGCACGGACCCGACGACCGCAAGGCCCCCGGGACCTCCCGCCCCCGAGGTCCGGGCCGGGGCCGGGGCCGCGACCGTCCCCCGGCCCAGGCCCAGGTCCGGACCGCCCAGGTCCGGACCACCCCGCGCCGGGCGCGTGAGGCGCTCGCGCCGGGCGGCCGGACCCCCGTGGACGCTCCCGGCGGGCGCCCCGCCGCCCGGCGGGCACGCGCCGTGGTGTCCGGGAGCGGTGTGGTTCGTGTGCTGTTCCGGGATTCGGATGCGAGGTGGGGAACCGTCACCCAATGGGATGAGTCGGAACGGGTAGGCTCGCCCGCATCACGCGTATGGGACCTTCGCGTGAGCAGACCTTGAGGAGTGACCCAGGGATGACCGCCGGAGACAACGGCAGCAAGCCCGAGGACGACGACCCGTTCGGCTATCTGTACGCCGACGGCCAGGCGTCCGGGGCCACCCCGCCCAGCGGCGGCGGCTACGGCTACCCGGGCCCCCGCTCCTCGTACCACCAGGTCCGCCCGGTGGGCGAGCGCCAGTACGGCGGTCCGCCGCAGGGCCACGCCCAGCAGCCCACCGCCGCCTACGGCCAGGTCCCCCCGCAGCAGGGGTACGGCCAGCCCCCGTACGGCCAGCCCGGCCAGGTACAGGCCCCGGGCGGCCCGGGCGCGCACGGCGCCCCGGGCGGGCAGGGCGGCGGCCGGGGGCGCGGTCCGAACACCAAGGGCATCCTCATCGGCGCGGTCGCGGTCGTCGCGGCCGTCGTCATCGGCATCGTCGTGGTCGTGGTGAACGGCGACGACGACAAGGAGCCGGCCGCCTCGGACAAGACCGCGACGGCGCCCGCCCAGGGCCCCGACGGCGGGGACGAGGGCGACAAGGACGACAAGGACGACGAGAAGGCCGAGGAGGAGCCGGAGGAGCCCGGCGAACTGCCCCGGCTCGACGCCAAGGCGCTGAAGCTGGAGGGCGGCACCAGCACCGCCTCCGACGTGGAGGGCGCCAAGGCCGCGGGCGGGGTGTACGTCACCGGCTTCGACAAGGTCGGCGCGGCGGTCACCTGGACCATCGACGACCTGCCGGACCCCGGCAAGTACACCGTGTTCGTCGGCTACGGGGTGCCCGGCAAGGACGCCAACGCCACCCTCACCGTCAACGGCACCGCCCAGACCCGCCCCTTCAGCCTGAAGAACTTCGCGCGCGCCGCCGAGGGCGATCTGGAGAAGGGCTGGACCCAGTCCTTCGGCTACATCGACCTGAACAAGGGCACCAACACCATCAAGCTGTCCTGCGAGGACGGCAACGACTGCGACGTCAACCTGGACCGGTTCTGGCTGAAGAAGGGCTGGGTCTCGGAGTGACCCCCGCCCGCTGACCGCCCCGGTACGCCTCCGGTACGCCTCCGGCACGGCTCCGGCACGGCTCTCCCGGGACGACCCGGTACGGTTCCGGGCCCGTACGGTCCGGGAGCGGTCCCCGTGCCGTCCCGTACGGTCGGGAACGGTCCCGCGCGGTCCCGCAACCGTCAGGGACGCTCCCGTACGGTCCAGGACCGCCTAGCTCCGGAACCGCCTGGCTCCGGAACCGTCCCGCTCCAGTACCGCCCCGGTGCGGAACCGTCCCGCTCCGGGACCGTCCAGCTCCCGAACGGTCCCCTCAGCCTCCGGCCGGCTCCGCCGGCTCCGCCGTGACCCGGACCCGGCCCAGGTACTCCGTGTACGCGGCGGCGTCGAACTCGCCCGCCACCGGCGCCCGCACCGTCGCCGCCGACAGCGCCACCGCCCGCGTCAGCCGCACCGGCCAGGGCTCGCCCGTCACCAGCGCCGACAGCAGCCCGGCGACCGCCGAGTCCCCGGCCCCCGTGGGGTTGCCCTTCACCAGCCCCGGCGGCCTCGCCCGCCAGCGGCCCTCCGGGGTCACCGCCAGCAGCCCCTCGGGCCCCAGCGAGGCGATCACCGCGTGCGCGCCCCGGCGGCGGGTCTCCCGGGTGGCCTGCGCGGGGTCGTGGGAGCCGGTCAGCTCGGCCAGCTCCCCGGCGTTCGGCTTCACCAGGTCCGGCCGGGCCGCCACCCCGCGCCGCAGCGGCTCCCCGCTGGTGTCCAGCAGCACCGGCACCCCCGCCGCCCGCGCGGTCCGCACCAGCCGCGCGTACGCGCCGACCGGGACCCCCGGCGGCAGGCTGCCGCACAGCGCCACGGCGGAGGCGGTGGGCACCAGGGAGTCGTAGCGGTCGAGGAGGACGTCCCACTCGGGGCCGGTGACCGGCGGGCCGGACTCGTTCAGCTGGGTGGTGTTCCCGGTCACCGCGTCCACGACGGCGACCGTGCGCCGGGTGGCCGCGACGGTGGGCACCAGCGCGTCGGTGATCAGCCCGGCCCCGTCCAGCGCGGCGAGTCCCGCGCGCAGCGCCCGGCCCGTGCCGCCCCCGGCGAACCCGGTGACCGTCACCCGGTGGCCGAGGGCCGCGAGCACCCGGGCCACGTTCAGCCCCTTGCCGCCGGGCCGTTCGATGACCTCGGTGACCCGGTGCGAGGCGTGCGGGCGCAGGGACGGGACCCGGTACGTGAGGTCGAGCGCGGTGTTCAGCGTGACCGTCAGGATCACCGTGGGCCTCCCCCGGAGGGTGCGCCCGCCGGACCCCGGCTGCCGCCCCCGGCCCCGGACGGGGACCGGTCGTGCCGGGCCGTGCCGGACATGGCGGGTCGGTCGTGCCGGGCGGTCCGGGTCGGGCGGTCCGATCGTTTCCGGTTCTGATCATGCCAAAGAGACGGCGGTCGGCACAGACCCCGTGCCGACCGCCGTCTCCCGGTGACGTGTTCCCCGCCGTCGCGGGCCGGGCTCAGCCCAGCTCGGGCTCGACCACCCAGGCGCCGCGCCGCATCACGCCCTTGAGCGCGAACGACTCGTCCAGGACGACCAGGTCGGCGTACTTGCCGGGCTCCAGCGAGCCCACCGAGTCGTCGATGCCGAGCAGCGCCGCCGGGTTGGCGGAGATGGCCCGCACCACGTCCTCGACGGGCAGCCGGTCGACGGTCACCGCGCGCTGGAACGCCCGGTCCAGGGTGAGCGTGGAACCGGCGATGGTGCCGTCCCCGGGGAGCCGGGCGACCCCGTCGCGGACCTCCACCTCCAGCGGGCCCAGCCGGTAGTCGCCGTCGCCGAACCCGGCCGCGTCCATGGCGTCGGTGATGAACGCCACCCGTCCGGCGCCCGCGTGGTGGAAGGCCAGCTCCAGCGCCGCCGGGTGCAGATGCGTCCCGTCGTTGATCAGCTCGACGGTGACCCGGGGGTCCGCCAGCAGCGCGGCGATCGGCCCGGGCGCGCGGTGCCCGAGCACCGGCATCGCGTTGAACAGGTGGGTCGCGACGGTCGCCCCCGCGTCGATCGCCTCGACGGTCTGCTCGTAGGTGGCGTCGGTGTGACCGATCGCCGCGATCACCCCGTGCTCCACCAGCAGCCGGACGGAGTCGGTCCCGCCGGGCAGCTCGGGGGCGAGGGTGAGCATCCGGGCCTGGCCGCGCGCCGCGTCCACCAGCTTGCGGACCTCGGCCGGGTCCGGGTCGCGCAGCAGGCCCTCGGAGTGGGCGCCCTTGCGACAGGGGGAGATGAACGGGCCCTCGAAGTGGACGCCCGCGATCTCGCCCTGCTCGGCCAGTTCGGAGAGCAGTCCGGCCTGCCGGGCCAGGGAGTCGATCTCGCCGGTGACGGCGGAGGCGACGAGGGTGGTGGTGCCGTGCAGCCGGTGGGTGTGCACGGCGCGCAGGATCTCGTCCACCGAACCGCCGGAGAACGAGGCGCCACCGCCGCCGTGGTTGTGCAGGTCCACGAACCCGGGGACCACCCAGTGGCCGGTCAGGTCGAGGGTGGGGACGGCGCCGGGACGGCCGGGGACGATCCGCTCGCCTTCGACGGTGACCTCACCGCCGTCCACGATCCCGGTGGGCAGTACCACCCGGGCGCCTGCGAGCACGTTGCTGGGGGCCATCAGGCGGGTACCTCCGAGGAGTCAGAGTGTCCGGACCCGCGTGGTCCGGAACGGGATGCCTTGCCTTTCTTGGTGACCGCCTTGGCGCCCTTGCCGGTGCCGCTCTTGGCACCCTTGCCGCCCTTGCCGGTCTTCCCGCCCTCGTCGGCACCACCCGGGCCGCCGACGTCACCCGTACCGCTCGTGCCACCCGTACCGCTGGTGTCACCGGTACCGCTGGCGTCACTCGTGCCACCGGTCGTCCCGGAGTCACCACCGCCGGTCTTGCCACTCCCGGCGGTGGTGCCCTCCCGGACCTCCCGGACCTCCCGGACGTCCCGGCCCGTGCGGTCCGCGCGGACGGTGACGGTCCCGGAACCGTCACCGGTGCCGGTGCCGGTGACCAGGTCCCAGGCGAGCAGGCCCGCGCCCAGGCACCCGGCGCTGTCGCCGAGGGCCGCGGGGACGATCCCGGGCATGCGCTGGAAGGTCACCCGGCGCCCGACGGCCGCCCGCAGCGGTGTGAACAGGGTCTCCCCGGCCTCGGCGAGCCCGCCACCGATGATCAGCACCCGGGGGTCCAACAGGGTGAGCGCGGTGACCAGCCCGTCCGCGAGGGCGTCCACCGCCTCCTGCCAGACCGCGATCGCCCGGGGGTCGCCCGACTCGACGGCCTTGGCGCAGTCCGCCGCGTCCGCCGACGGGTCGCCCGCCGCCTCGGCCCAGGCGCGGCTCACCGCGCCCGCCGACGCCAGCCGCTCCAGACAGCCGCGCTGTCCGCAGCCGCACTCGGGCCCGCCGGGACGGACCACGATGTGGCCGATCTCTCCCGCGTAGCCGTGCGCGCCGGGCTCTATCCGGCCGTCGATGCCGATGGCGCCCGCTATGCCGGTGCCGAGCGGCACGAAGAGGAAGCGGTCGGCGCCCTGGCCCGCGCCGATCCGTCCCTCCGCGAGGCCCCCGGTCCGGACGTCGTGGCCGAGGGCCACCGGAACGCCGTCGAGACGGTCGCTGAGCAGCTTGCGCATGGGCACGTTGCGCCAGCCGAGGTTGGACGCGTACACCGCGACCCCCGCCTCGGCGTCCACGATGCCCGGGACCGCGACACCCGCGGCGGAAGCGGTGACGCCGAAGTGCTCGACGCCGTACGAGCGCAGGTCCGCGGCGAAGTCGAGGATGCCCTCGACGACGGCCTCGGCGCCGCGCTCACGGCCCGTTGCCCGGCGGGCCGTGTGCAGAAGCGTTCCGTCGTTCGCCACGAGGGCGGCTTTCATCCCGGTCCCGCCCACATCGAGGGCGATGACGTGTTCTCCGGCCGGGGGTCCGGGGGGTGTCTCCCGGGTCGTTGCAGTCACGGGTGACAGTGTCGCGTGTAGACGGCCAAGAGGTCTAGTCCAGTTGCGGTACGCGCCCCATGGTCACGGAACGTTGCCGAAGTGATACGGCCACCCCCTCGACCCGGCCCCTCGCGGCCCGACAGACTCGCCGCCAACTGATCGGCGGGGCCCGCCACCCGGGTGGTGCGGGCGTGCGAGGGGTGGGGACACGGACGTGCGGCGTCGCAGGACGAGACTGGTCGCGGCAGGCGCCGCGCTGGTGCTGACCACGTTACTGAACGGATGCGGAACCGGCGGTGAGGAGCCGGACGGGGACACCACCCTGACCCTGGTGGCCGCCGACTACGGCGACTCCCCGGGCAACGGCAGCGCCGAGTACTGGGACGACCTCGTCGTCGACTTCCGGAAGGACAACCCGGACATCGACGTCGAGGTGACCGTCCTGCCGTGGACCGAGATCGACGCCCGGGTCAAGGACATGGTGGCCGAGGGCGAGGCGCCCGACATGGCCCAGATCGGCGCCTACTCCGACTACGCGGCGGACGGCGCGCTCTACAGCGCCGACGATCTGCTCTCCGTGGTCGTCCAGGCCGACTTCCTGCCGGTGCTCGCCGACGCGGGACAGCTCGACCGGGTCCAGTACGGGCTGCCGTTCGCGGCCTCCACCCGGCTGCTCTTCTACAACAAGGCCCTGTTCCGCAAGGCCGGGATCACCGATCCGCCCCGCACCTGGAAGGAGCTGAAGGCCGCCGCCGTCCGGCTCCGCCAGGAGGGCGTCGACTACCCCTTCGCGCTGCCGCTGGGTCCCGAGGAGGCCCAGGGCGAGACCCTGACGTGGCTGCTGAGCGGCGGCCACGACTACACCGACGGCAAGGGCGCCTACGACTTCGACGACCCCGCCAACGTCCGGACCCTCACCTGGCTGCGGGACGAACTCGTCCGGGAGGGCCTCACCGGCCCCACCCCGCCCTCCCGGCTGAACCGGGCCGCCGCGTTCTCCGCGTTCGCCGAGGGGGACGTGGGCATGCTCAACGGCCACCCCACCCTCATGCGCATCAGCGAGGCGAAGGACGTCGAGTACGGGATGGTCCGGATGCCCGGCCCGGCCGAGGAGAGCCTCTCCTCGCTCGGCGTCGTCGACTGGCTGATGGCGTTCCGGGAGAACGGCCACCAGGAGGAGATCGGCCGGTTCCTCGACCACGTCTACCGCAAGGAGAACGTCCTCGCCTTCTCCCGCCGCTACGACATGCTGCCGGTGACCCACACCGCCGCCGAGGAGATGTCCAAGCACCGCGACGACAAGGAGCTGCTGGACTTCCTCGACCGGCTCCAGGCCGCCCGGCTCTACCCCGTGGACAAGACGTCCTGGCCCCAGGTCAGCGCGGACATCAAACAGCGGATCGGCGCGGCGGTGGACGACGGCGGCGATCCCGAGCGGGTGCTGCGCACCATCCAGCGGCGCGCCCTGCGGGCCGCCGAGGACAGACCGGGCGGCTGAGCCGCCCGGCCCGTCCGGTCCGTCGACGGGCTCGCCCCCCGGTCCCGTCCCGGTCCCGTTCCGTCAGGGGCGGGGCGGGACCGGACGGGTAGGTTGGGGGGATGGCGGACGACGAACCGGGCGACGGGCCCGACGGCGGCCCGGTCGACCGGCTCGACGGTGGACCGGGCGACCGGGCACGCGACCGTCCGGACGCCGGACCGGACGGCCGTCCCGACGACGGTCCGGAGAACAGACCGGCCCACCGGCCCGACGGCGGCCCGGGCGGTGAGCCCGGCGACGGTCCGGACGCCGGGCCCGACGGAACGGAACGGGACGGCCGTCCCGACGCCGGACCCGACGACGGGCGGGACGACCGGTCAGGCGAGCGCGCGGACGCCGGACCGGCCGACGGACCACCCGACGGACCAGGTGAGCGACCGGCCCACGGGCTGGGCGAGCGGGAGCGCGGGGTGCTGGCGCTGGAGCGGCTGAGCTGGTCCGGCCCCGGCGCCAAGGAGCGCGCCGTCCGGGAGCGCCTCGGGATGGCGCCGGTCCGCTACTACCAGGTGCTGAACGCCCTGCTGGACGACCCGCGCGCGCTGGCCCACGACCCGGTCACCGTCAACCGGCTCCGCCGGCTGCGGGACACCCGCCGCGAGGGCCGCTGAGCCACCCCGGGACGGGACGGGCGGCGGCAACCGGACGGTGGGCCTCCGTGGTCGGGTGCCCGCATAGTGGGACCCCGGTGGCGCCGGAGCCGTCGGGGTCACCGCGAACCGTGAGCACGCGCGCCCGCGCGCGGCAGCCGACGAAGGGCGAAGGCCATGGCGTTACCGCCGATCGAGATCGACACCAGCCGACCGCATCCGGCCCGGATGTACGACTACTACCTGGGCGGCAAGGACCACTACGAGGTCGACCGGGAAGCGGCCGAGCGGGTGGTGGCCCTGGCCCCCGACGCCAAGCGGATCGCCCGCGCCAACCGGAGGTTCATGCACCGGGCCGTCCGCCATCTGGCGCGGCGCGGGATACGGCAGTTCCTCGACGTCGGCACCGGCATCCCGACCGAGCCCAATCTGCACCAGGTGGCGCAGGAGGTCCGCCCCGACGCGAAGGTCGTCTACGTCGACAACGACCCGATCGTGCTGCGCCACGCGGAAGCGCTGCTGCGCGGCACCCCCGAGGGACGCACCGCCTACGTCCAGGCCGACGTCCGGGAGCCGGAGAAGATCCTGGCGGCGGCCCGGGAGGTGCTGGACCCCGCCGAGCCGGTGGCCCTCTCCCTGGTGGCGCTGCTGCACTTCGTCCCGGACGATTCGGACCCCTACGGACTGGTGGACGCCCTGCTGGAGCCCCTGGCGCCCGGCAGCGCCCTGGTCCTCACCCACGGCACCAGCGACTTCCACGACCCCGAGGTGTTCGGCGGGATAGCGGAGGTCTACCGGAAGAGCGGCATACCGTTCCGGTTGCGGACCCGCGAGGAGTTCAGCCGCTTCTTCGACGGTCGGGAACTGGTCGAGCCCGGGGTGCGGGTGGCCGACGACTGGCGCCCCGAACCCCATGAGGCCGCCCCCGAGGGCACCACCTCGATCGGCTTCTACGCCGGGGTCGCCCACAAGTGACCTCCGGTCCCGGTCCCGGCGCCCGTCCGCGAGGGCGGGCACCGGGACCGGCCGCCGGTCGGTGCGGTCCGGCGCCCGGGAGGACCGTTCAACTAGGCTCACCGCCATGGGAATCCCTCGTGACTCCGTGCCCGAGCCGACCACCCCCGAGGGCCGCGCCGCCCTCGCCGCCCTCCTCTCCGACCCCGCCCGCGCCGTGGTCGCCCTGGACTTCGACGGCACCCTCGCCCCGATCGTCGACGACCCCGAACGGGCCCGCGCCCACCCCGGCGCGCTCCCCGCGCTCGGCGCCCTCGCCCCCGCGCTGCGCGGGACCGCCGTGATCACCGGCCGTCCCGCCGCCGTCGCCGTGCGGGCCGGGGGCCTCGACGGCGCCCCGGGCCTCGACCGGCTGGTCGTCCTCGGCCACTACGGGGCCGAACGCTGGGACGCCGCCACCGGCGAGGTCACCGCCCCGCCCCCGCACCCGGGCGTGGCGGCGGTCCGCGCCGAACTGCCCGGGGTGCTGCGCGCGGCGGGCGACTGGCCCGGCACCTGGACCGAGGACAAGGGCCGCGCGGTCGCCGTCCACACCCGCCGCGCCGAGGACCCGACGGGCGCGTTCGAAGCGCTGCGCGCCCCGCTCGCCGCCCTCGCCGCCCGGCACGGACTGATCGTGGAGCCCGGCCGCATGGTCCTGGAGCTGCGCCCGCCGGGCGTGGACAAGGGCGCCGCCCTGACCCGGTACGTCCGGGAGACCGGCGCGCGGACCGTCCTCTACGCGGGCGACGACCTCGGGGACCTGCCCGCCTTCGCGGCGGTGACCGCGCTGCGCGCCGAGGGCGTGGCCGGACTGCTGGTGTGCAGCGGCAGCGCGGAGGTCACCGAACTGGCCGAACGCGCCGATCTGGTGGTGGACGGCCCGGCGGGCGTCGTCGCGCTGCTGGCCGCGCTCGCGGCGGAGCTCCACGCCGACGGGACCTGACCCCACGGGCCGCCCTGCCCCCGCGATCCGTCCGGTGTGGCGAGCCGTCCGGCCCGGGGCGCCGGCCCATCGGCCTCGGGGTCCGGTGCGGCGAGCCGTCCGGCCCGGGGCGCCGACCCGTCGGCCTCAGCCCCCGTCGTCGTCCGGGCCCCGCTCCAGGGCCCGTAGCTGGTCGAGGAACCAGCGGGTCGGGGGCAGCGCGGTCGCGGCGGCGGCCAGGTGCTTGGTGCGTTCGGCGCGCTCCGCGTCCGGGGTGGTGAGCGCGGTCAGCAGGGCGTCGGCGGTGGCGGTGACGTCGTACGGGTTGACGGTCAGCGCGTACCCGCCCAGTTCCTCGAAGGCGCCCGCCTCCCGGGACAGCACCAGGACGCAGCCCCGGTCGGAGACCACCGGGATCTCCTTCGCCACCAGGTTCATCCCGTCCCGCACCGGGTTGACCAGCGCCACGTCCGCGAGCCGGTAGGCGGCGAGCGACCGGGCGAAGTCGTCCTCCACGTGCAGCACCACCGGCGTCCAGTCCGGCGTCCCGTACCCGGCGTTGATCTCGGCGGCGAGCCGGGACACCTCGGCGGTGTAGTCGCGGTAGACGGCGAGGTCCTGCCGCGACGGGTACGCGAACGCCACGTGCGTCACCCGCTCGCGCCACTCGGGGTGGCGTTCCAGCAGGTCACGGTAGGCGAGCAGACCGCGCACGATGTTCTTGGACAGCTCGGTGCGGTCGACGCGGACGATCGTCCGGCGCGGGGCGCCATCCGGGCCGGTGCCGATCTGGGCGCGCAGCGCGGCGGACCGGTCGGCCACATCGGGGCGGTGGGCGCGCTCCCGCAGGAAGTCGGCGTCCGCGCCCAGGCCGTGCACCCCGATCCGGGTGGTGCCGGTGCCGCCGGTGATCTCCTCGCAGCAGGCGGTGAACGCCGCCGCCCAGCGGTGGGTGAGGAACGCGGCGCGGTCGGCGCCCAGGATGCCGCGCAGCAGCTGTTCCGCCACGTCGTCGGGGAGCAGCCGGAAGTAGTCGACGGGTGCCCACGGGGTGTGCGAGAAGTGCCCGATCCGCAGATCGGGCCGCAGCTCCCGGAGCAGCCCGGGCACCAGCGCCAGGTGGTAGTCCTGCACCAGCACGGCCGCCCCCTCGGCGGCCTCGTCGGCGAGCGCCCGGGCGAAGGCGGCGTTGTACTCCTCGTACGCGGCCCAGCGGGCCCGGAAGGCGGAGTCGAAGACCGGCTCCAGCGGGGTCTGGTACAGCATGTGGTGGACGAACCACAGCACGGAGTTGGCGATCCCGTTGTAGGCGTCCGCGAACACGTCCGGCGGGATGTCCAGCATCCGCACCCGCTGGCCCCCGGTGTCCCCGGGGTCGAGGGCGCCGCCGGTGCGGCGGACCGCCTCCCGGTCGCCGTCGCCGAGGGCCGCGCACACCCAGACGGCGTCCGCGTCGGGGCCGATCGCGGAGAGCCCCGAGACCAGTCCGCCCCCGCCCCGGCGGGCGGTCAGCGCGCCGTCGTCGCCCACCGCGTACGAGACGGGACCGCGGTTCGACGCCACGAGGACCCGTGCGCCCCGCCCACCCTCAGAGAAACCCATACGGCGATACCTCGCCCGGCCCCGCCGCCCTCAAACGTCGCCTCCGAGCCACCGCCGGGCCGCCGCCGGGCCTCGGCGCGCCGTCGTTCCGGGGGCCGTGGTGACGGGTCCCGGCCGCGTCCCGGGCGACGGTCCTCAGCCGCGTTCCCGGGCGGCGGACTTGCTGCGGACGGTGGCGACGAGCAGCCCGCCGACCGCGCACAGGGCCGCGCCGAGACCGCCGTACAGATGCGGGGAGAAGCCGTCCGGGGCGGCCCGGCGTTCCGGCGCCCGCGCCGCCCCGGGCGCGACGGTCCCGGCGGCGACGGTCCGTCCGGCCACGGCCGCGGTGGCCGGACCGGCGGACACGACGACGGTGGCGTCCGTGGGAGGCGCGAGCACCGGATACGCGGCCGAAGCCGACGTCACGGTGAGCGCCGATGCCGCGAGAACCCCTGCCGTCCACACGGCCGTCCGCCGGACGCCACCACTGTTCCCCTTACCCGCTCCACGCGGAAGGAACATAAGAACATGGAGGAATTTGCCCATAAGTCGAAAATCTAGACATTCCTCCAAGTCGGACGGAGGTGCCACGCGGATCCGCCCCACCCCCGCGCACCCGATCGCCGACCGGTCCCGCCGCGTGACGCCGAGCCGACGCCGACGCCGCGCGGCGCCAGGTGGCCGCCGGGGCGCGTGACGCCCCGTGACCGCCGGGCGTCGTCAGGCGACCCGGCGGGCCGCGTACTCCGCCACCGAGGCCATCGGCGGCCGCTCCTCCGTGTCGACCGGGTACGTGCGCGGCTCGAACCCCCCGGCGCCCCGCTCGAACTGCGTCAGCTCGGGCCGCAGCAGATGCCCCCGGGCCAGCCGCAACTGCGCGGTCCGGTAGACGGCGGCGGCCATCCGTCCCAGCGCCTGGCCGTCCTGGTGGCGGTGGCGCCGCACCCCCACGTCCACCTGCCCCAGCGCGTCCAGCCCCACCGTGTGCAACGCGTCCACCAGCAGCCCCAGCTCCACCCCGTACCCCACCGGGAACGGCAGCCGTTCCAGCAGCGAGCGGCGGGCCGCGTACTCGCCGCCCAGCGGCTGTACGAAACCGGCCAGCCGGGGCCAGTGCATGTTGAGCACCGGCCGGGCCAGCAGCTCCGTCACCCGGCCGCCCTGCCCGGCGGCCCCGGCGGAACCCGAGGACCCCGGCGCCCCGGCGGACCCGGGGCCCTCCGCGCCGGAGGGGCCGCCGAACGGCCGGTCGTACATCGCCTTCACGAAGTGCACGTCCGGCTCGGTGAGCAGCGGGCCGACGATCCCGGTGACGAAGTCCGCCGAGAACTCCCGCAGGTCCGCGTCCACGAAGCAGACGATGTCACCCCGGGTGACCAGCAGCGAACGCCACAGCACCTCGCCCTTGCCGGGCACCGCGGGCAGCCCGGGGAGGATCGCGTCCCGGTGCTCCACCCGCGCCCCGGCCGCCGCCGCCACTTCCGCCGTGCGGTCCGAGGAACCCGAGTCGACCACCACCAACTCGTCGACCAGCGGCGCCGGACCGCCCATCAACGTGTCCCGGATCACGGTCACGATCTGGCCGACCGTCTCCTGTTCGTCGAGCGCGGGCAGCACCACACTGACCGTGGCCCCCGAGGCCCGCTTCGCCGCGGCGAGCTGGTGCTGCGGGCGGTCGGCCACGGACCAGGAACGCCTGCTCAGCCAGTCCTCGACTTCTTCCAGCACGGTCAGTGGCTCCCTACTGTGATCCATCTCGCGGTGCGGACGACTATCTCAACCGTCCTGGCCTTCGGTTACAGTCTTGAACAACGCGTACGACCGTCGCATGTCGGGGGCCGGACGCCGACAACCGCATACCGCTCATCCAGAGGGGCAGAGGGATACGGCCCGTTGAAGCCCCGGCAACCCTCCAGTCGGTCACTCGTACACCGCCCGCCACTTGATCCGATCCACGCGATCGATCACGGCGGAGCCGTCGCGAGGCTCCCGGCTCGGGAAGGTGCCAATTCCGTCTCGTGACGAAGCGCGTCACGGGGAAGATGAGGAGAAAGGGCCTCGCCTCCATGGCTGTTCAGACCGTTGCATCCACCACCGACACCGCTCCCGACCTCGGGCCCGCCAAGGCGCTGTCCTGTCGCGAGTGCGGCGAGCGCGTGCCGCTCGGGCCGGTCTTCGCCTGCGAGCTGTGTTTCGGGCCCCTTGAGGTCGCCTACGAGCTGCCGCTCGGCGACCCGGAGGGGCTCCGCAAGAAGATCGAGTCGGGCCCCGAGAACATCTGGCGCTACGCCCCGCTGCTGCCCGTCCCCGCCGACGTCGCGAGCAAGCCGAACCTCAACCCCGGCTGGACCAAGCTCATCAAGGCCGACAACCTCGCCCGCGAACTGGGCGTGACCGGCGCCCTGTACGTCAAGGACGACTCCGGCAACCCGACGCACTCCTTCAAGGACCGCGTCGTCGCCCAGGCCCTGGAAGCCGCCCGCGCCTTCGGCTACACCACGCTCTCCTGCTCCTCCACCGGCAACCTCGCCGGTGCCGTCGGCGCCGCCGCCGCCCGCGCCGGCCTGCGCTCCTGCGTGTTCATCCCGCACGACCTGGAGCAGGCCAAGGTCATCACGGCCGCCGTCTACGGGGGCGAACTCGTCGCCATCGAGGGCACCTACGACGATGTGAACCGCTTCTGCTCCGAGCTGATCGGCGACCCGCTCGGCGAGGGCTGGGGCTTCGTCAACGTCAACCTCCGCCCGTACTACGGCGAGGGCTCCAAGACGCTCGCCTACGAGATCTGCGAGCAGCTCGGCTGGGAGATCCCGGACCAGCTGGTCATCCCGATCGCCTCCGGCTCCCAGCTCACGAAGATCGACAAGGGCATCCAGGAGCTGATCAAGCTCGGTCTGGTCGAGGACAAGCCCTACAAGATCTTCGGCGCCCAGGCCACCGGCTGCTCCCCGGTCTCCGCCGCCTTCAAGGCCGGACACGACGTGGTCCGCCCGCAGAAGCCCGACACCATCGCCAAGTCGCTGGCCATCGGCAACCCGGCGGACGGCCCCTACGTCCTCGACATCGCCCGTCGCACCGGCGGCGCCGTGGAGGACGTGGACGACGCGGCCGTCATCGAGGCCATCTCGCTGCTCGCCCGCACCGAGGGCGTCTTCGCGGAGACGGCGGGCGGCGTGACCGTCGGCGTCACCAAGAAGCTCATCGAGTCGGGTCTGATCGACCCCGCGCTCACCACCGTCGTCATCAACACCGGCGACGGCCTCAAGACCCTCGACGCGGTGACCGACCGGGCCACCGCCACCATCAAGCCGAACCTCGACGCCTTCCGCGAGGCGGGTCTCGCCACGGGCTGAGCCCGCACCTGCCCGGGCGACGGCCCGCACGACCGTCGTCGCCCGGGTGCCTCCCGCCGGTTCCCGGCGCGGCCGGGCCCCGGGCGCACCACACGCCGTACATCACGCCGCACGTCGCGGCGCGCGTCATCCGTCGCGGCCCTTCGCGATGCGCGGCGGACGGCGCGCGACACCCCGCGCCCGCCCGTCCCGCTCCCGGGGCGGGCGCCCGCACACCTCGCGTCGCCCCTCCCGCCCCGCCACCCGCCCCGCCTCCCTCCTTCCCCCCTCTCCCCGTCCCGCACTCCTCCGGAAACGACCGGAAAGGCCATTCCATGAGCGTCACCGTCCGCATCCCGACCATCCTGCGCACCTACACCGACGGCAAGGCCGAGGTGGCCGCCGAGGGCGCGACCCTCGGCGAGGTCATCGCCGACCTGGAGAAGAACCACCCGGGCATCGGCGGTCGCGTCCTGGACGACCAGGGAGCCCTGCGCCGCTTCGTGAACGTCTACGTCAACGACGACGACGTCCGCTTCGAGCAGGGCCTCGGCACCGCCACCCCGGACGGCGCGGGCATCTCGATCATCCCGGCGGTCGCGGGCGGCTGACCCCGCCGGGCCGGGCGGGCCGCTCCCTGTCCGGCCCGCCCGCCCGCCCTTCCCGCCCGGCCCTTCCGCCGGGCCCCGCCCCGCCCGACGCTCTCCGTGACCGGACCGGACCCCTCCGCAAGAGAAGCGGAAGAGGTCATTCCCGAGGATTGAACGCGATAGGGTTGGGGAAACGGCTCGCGCATTTGTGCTTCACACAAATGACTTCTCAGCCGCTCGCCGACAAGATGCAGCCAAACAGCATTACCGAATTGGCCGCTCTGTGTCATTTGTCGGGCCCGACTTGCCCTGAATTCGCGGGCATTATCTGGATATCTCCGATCGGTCGCGCCCAGATTTCTCGTCCAGTTGACCTGTTGCAGACGGCAGTTGGACAGATACATTCAGCGGCGGTCGACGCGTTCCGGCGCACACCCCCAACCGTTGGGGGGTGGAGGTCTGACCCGGGCCCGCGGAGCGCGGTCCTGTGCAAGGGCCAGTAATAGGGGAGTTAGGCATGGCTCAGGGCACCGTCAAGTGGTTCAACGCGGAGAAGGGCTACGGCTTCATCGCGGTCGACGGTGGTGCGGATGTTTTCGTCCACTACAGCGCCATCCAGATGGACGGGTACCGCACCCTTGAAGAGGGCCAGCGAGTCGAGTTCGAGATCTCGCAGGGTCAGAAGGGGCCGCAGGCGGACATGGTCCGCTTGGCCGTCTGAAGTACGCGTCGACTGACTGCGACGTTCCGAGGGGTCCGTACCCGGCTAGGGGTGCGGACCCCTCGCGTCGTCAGTCCCTCTGTCTTTCCGTCTCTCCGCTGTTTCTCTGTCTCTCTGTCTCTCCGAGCCTCCGTCCGCGCATCCGTCTGCGTCCCGGACGGACGGCGCCAGGGGCGCGTCCTCGCTCCCGTTGTCCGCTCCCGCCCGCTTCCGCGCCGTGCGCGCCCCATGTGCCGCGCGCTCCCGTCCGTTCCGGCGTGTACTCCGCGCACCGCGCTGACCTGCGGCGGGACCGGGAGGGACGGTTCCTGGAAGGGCAAGCCGCTTGCACTCGCACCGGTCGAGTGCTAATCATTGGCGTTAGCACTCTACGAGTGAGAGTGCTACGAAGGACCGGGTCGGTGAGGCCCGCGGGCCGGGTGGGGCAACGAATCGCCCGGCGTCGCAGGCCGTCCGTCGCGGGCGCCAGCGCGGTCCGAACCATCCGCTCCACGCCGTAAGGGCGCGGGTAGGACCCCCTTCAGTCCGGGAGGACCACTTCACATGGCCAAGATCATCGCGTTCGACGAGGAGGCGCGGCGCGGCCTTGAGCGCGGTATGAACCAGCTCGCCGACGCCGTCAAGGTCACCCTCGGCCCCAAGGGCCGCAACGTCGTCCTTGAGAAGAAGTGGGGCGCCCCCACGATCACCAACGATGGTGTCTCCATCGCCAAGGAGATCGAGCTCGAAGACCCCTACGAGAAGATCGGCGCCGAGCTGGTCAAGGAGGTCGCGAAGAAGACGGACGACGTCGCCGGTGACGGCACGACGACCGCGACCGTCCTCGCCCAGGCGCTGGTCCGCGAGGGTCTGCGCAACGTCGCCGCGGGTGCCAACCCGATGGCCCTGAAGCGGGGCATCGAGAAGGCCGTCGAGGCCGTCTCCGCCGCCCTGCTGGAGCAGGCCAAGGACGTGGAGACCAAGGAGCAGATCGCCTCCACCGCCTCCATCTCCGCCGCCGACACCCAGATCGGCGACCTCATCGCCGAGGCCATGGACAAGGTCGGCAAGGAAGGCGTCATCACCGTCGAGGAGTCCCAGACCTTCGGTCTGGAGCTGGAACTCACCGAGGGCATGCGCTTCGACAAGGGCTACATCTCGGCGTACTTCGCCACCGACATGGAGCGTATGGAGGCGTCGCTCGACGACCCGTACATCCTCATCGCCAACTCCAAGATCGGCAACGTCAAGGACCTGCTGCCGCTCCTGGAGAAGGTCATGCAGTCCGGCAAGCCGCTGCTGATCATCGCCGAGGACGTCGAGGGCGAGGCCCTGTCCACGCTCGTCGTGAACAAGATCCGCGGCACCTTCAAGTCCGTCGCCGTCAAGGCCCCGGGCTTCGGCGACCGCCGCAAGGCCATGCTCGGCGACATCGCCATCCTGACGGGTGGTGAGGTCATCTCCGAGGAGGTCGGCCTCAAGCTGGAGAACGCGACCCTGGACCTCCTGGGCCGCGCCCGCAAGGTCGTCATCACCAAGGACGAGACCACCATCGTCGACGGTGCCGGTGACACCGACCAGGTCGCCGGTCGCGTGAACCAGATCCGCGCCGAGATCGAGAACTCCGACTCGGACTACGACCGCGAGAAGCTCCAGGAGCGCCTGGCGAAGCTCGCGGGCGGCGTGGCCGTCATCAAGGCCGGTGCCGCGACCGAGGTCGAGCTCAAGGAGCGCAAGCACCGCATCGAGGACGCCGTCCGCAACGCGAAGGCCGCCGTCGAGGAGGGCATCGTCGCCGGTGGCGGCGTGGCCCTGCTGCAGGCGTCCGCCGTCTTCGACAAGCTGGAGCTGGAGGGCGACGAGGCCACCGGTGCCGCCGCCGTCAAGCTGGCCCTGGAGGCCCCGCTCAAGCAGATCGCGGTCAACGCCGGTCTTGAGGGCGGCGTCGTGGTGGAGAAGGTCCGCAACCTGACCCCGGGCCACGGCCTCAACGCCGCGAGCGGCGAGTACGTGGACATGATCGCCGAGGGCATCCTCGACCCGGCCAAGGTGACGCGCTCCGCGCTGCAGAACGCCGCGTCGATCGCCGCGCTGTTCCTCACCACCGAGGCCGTCATCGCCGACAAGCCGGAGAAGGCCGCCGCGGCCGCTCCGGGCGGCATGCCCGGCGGCGACATGGACTTCTGAGCCTCCCGGCTCGGACTTCCGTCGCACAGCGGTACCAGTACCGAGGGCGGCACCCCGATGGGGTGCCGCCCTCGGGCGTTTCCGGGACGGCTCGCGGGGGCGCGTTCCGGGTCGCCCCCGGGGCGCGCTCCCGGCGCCGTTCCCGGTGCGGGCGTTCCGTTGAGGGGCCGACGCTCCGGAACCCTCCGGGTGCGGTGGGCGCGCGGGCCATCCGGCTATCCGAACGCGGCGGACAGCGGCAGCCGGACCTCGGCGACGGTCACCCCGATCCGGGCGAGCCGCTCCACGGCCCAGCCGACCGCCTCCCGCGCGGAGGCCGCCGGCACGGTGCAGGGGAACCGGACGCCGCCCGGGTCCTCTTCCCATCCGACCTCGCCCCCGGCGAGCCCGTCCGCCCGGTCGAACGCGTCGGACTCCCGCTCACCCGGGCGGGTCTCCGGGTACAGGACGAACGCCCAGTCACGCACAGCCGGTGTGCTTCCGGGTCGCTTCAGCGCGGCTTCCACGTCAGGCTTCGGATGCCGGTCATTCTTCACGGGCCTACCTCCTGACGGGGCAACGAACGCGAACTGCCGGGGTCACCGGAGCGGAGGCCCAGGGTGCGTCCGTCCCTTCCGTCCGGCCGCGTCGGGGGCGGCGACCGGGCGGGGTCAAGGGGTGGGGGGAGGGGAGGGGTTAAGAGCGTTAAGCGGCTTGAACGGCTTGAACGGCTTGAACGGCTTGAACGGCTTGAACGGCTTGAACGGCTTGCGGCGGGTGCGTGGGTGCGCGAGGTGCGCGGGCCCAGGGGGTGGACGGTTCTGTCCCGGGGGAAGTGGTCTCGGCGGCCCCTGGCGTCACCGCGCCGGGTCGCGTCCGCCGGTACGCTGCCGGGCGTGGACGGCGGTGCGGGTGGCGGGAACGGTGACGGTGACGGCGGGAGCGGCGGCGCGGGGGCGTCCGCGCGGTTGATGGCGCTGGCGGTGTCCCTGCGGCGGGTCAACGGCGGGATCAACCGGCTGACGCACGCCTTCGCCACGGCCCACGGTCTGCACCCGACGGACGTCAGCGCGCTCGCCACCGTCCTGGACGCGGAGGAGCCGGTCACCCCCGGGCTGCTGCGGACCCGGCTGGGGCTCACCTCCGGGGCGGTGACCGCCTGTCTGGACCGGCTGGAGCGCGCCGGGCACATCCGTCGGACCCGGGACGAGACCGACCGCCGGGTGGTGCGCGTCGAGTACGCGGACGAGGCGCGGTTGGCGGCGCGGGCCTTCTTCCGGCCGCTGGCGGTCGCGGGGGAGCGGGCCCGGCTCCGGTTCGACGACGCGGAACTCGCCGTCGTGCTGCGGTTCCTCGACACGTTCAGCGAGGAGATGGGGCGGTTGGAGGGGGAGCCGGAACCGGCGCCCTCGGGTCCGGCGGCCTCTTCGGGGGCGGTGTCGTCGTCCTCCGGTTCGGTGTCCTCGGCGTCGGTGTCCTCGACCCCGGTGTCCTCGACCCCGGTGTCCTCGGCCTCGCCGCCCTCGCCGCCTCCGCCTCCGCCCTCGCCGCCTCCGCCTCCGCCGTCGCCGTCCTCGCCTCCGGCGGCGCGCTGAGCCTGGGCCGGGGGCTCTTCTGGTGCCTCCCAGGTCGGTCGGTCACCCCCTACCCTCCAGATATCTCAATGCATCAAGATAATCTCCAGGCAGGACAGCCCGTCGCCCGTCGAGACAGCGGATGTATCGCCCATGCCCCGCAGCGCCCGTTCCGTCAGCCCTTCCGGTTCCGCCAGCCCCTCCGGGGCCGCCGGGCCGGTCCGTCCCGGCCGCTCGTCCCGGGCCGGCCGGCTGCTGGTCCCGTTGGTCCTCCTGCTCGTCTGGCTCGGTGTGGGCGGGGCGCTCGGCCCGTACGCGGGGAAGCTGGGGGAGGTGGCCACCAACGACCAGGCCGCGTTCCTGCCCCGGAGCGCCGAGTCGACCCGGGTCCTCGACCTCCAGGACGACTTCCGGCAGACCGGCGCACTGCCGCTCGTCGTGGTGTGGACCGCGAGCGGGGGCGGTGACGGCGCCGCGTTGCCGGGGGCGGCGCGCGGCGCGGCCACCCGGGCGGTGGCCGGGCTCGACGGTTCGCCCGCGCTCGCCGGGGCGCCGTCGCCCGCCCTCGTCTCCGACGACGGCCGCGCGCTGCGGGCGGTCGTGCCGTTGCGGACCGACCTCGGCGACGGGCTGGCCGACGCGCTGGACGAGGTCGGGGAACGGGCCCGGGCGGTGCCGGGGACCGTCGTCCACCTCGCGGGCCCGGCGGCGTCCCAGGCGGACCTGAAGAACGCGTTCGCCGGGATCGACGGGCTGCTGCTGGGCGTGGCCCTGGCCACCGTCCTCGTCATCCTGCTGCTGGTGTACCGCAGCGTGCTGCTGCCCCTGCTGATCATCGTGGCGTCCGTGTTCGCGCTCGCCCTCGCCTGCGCGGTGGTCTACGCGCTCGCCGAGCGGGGCGTGGTGCGGGTCGACGGCCAGGTGCAGGGCATCCTCTCGATCCTGGTGATCGGGGCGGCCACGGACTACGCGCTGCTGCTCACCGCCCGGTACCGCGAGGAGTTGACCCGCGAGGACGACCGGACGGCGGCGATGCGGGCCGCCCTGCGCCGCTCGGCCGGTCCGGTGGTCGCCAGCGCGGCCACGGTGGCGCTGGGACTGCTCGCGCTGCTGCTCAGCGATCTGACCAACAACCGCGCGCTGGGCCCGGTCGGGGCCATCGGCATCGTCTGCGCGGTCGCGGCGGCGCTCACCTTCCTGCCCGCCGCGCTGGTGCTGCTCGGCCGTGCCGCCTACTGGCCCGCGCGGCCCCATCGGGCGGTGGCTCCGGCGGGTCCGGCGGCTCCGGCGGGTCCCGTGGGTCCCGTGGGCACGGCGGGTGCGGCGGGTGCGGCGGGCTCAGCGGCTCCGGCGGATCAGGCGGCTCGGGCCGGGACGGACGCCGGGGTGCGGGCCGGGGCGGACGCCGGGGCGCGGGGCGGGTCGCACCGGCTCTGGCGGCGGGTGGCCGAGGTGGTGGACCGGGCGCCGCGCCGGGTCTGGGCGTTCACCCTGGCGGCGCTGCTCGTCTGCGCCGCGTTCGCCCCGGCGCTGTCCTCGCGCGGGGTGCCGCTGGACGAGACCCTCGTCGGGGACGCGCCGTCGGTGGCCGCCCAGGAGGTGCTGGGCGAGCACTTCCCCGGCGGGTCGGGCAGTCCCGCCGTGGTGGTCGCCCGGGCCGGTGCCCTGGAGCCGGTCACCGCCGCCGCCCGGGAGGTGCCGGGCGTCGCCTCCGTCCTCCCGGTGACGGCCGGTGGCGGTCCCGGCGGTCCGCCCCTGGTGGCCGACGGGCGGGTGCGGCTGGACGTCACCCTGGCCGATCCCGCCGACAGCGCGGCGGCCGAACGCGCCGTGACCGCGCTGCGGGAGGCCGTCCACGCGGTGCCGGACGCCGAGGCGCTGGTGGGCGGGGTGACCGCCCAGCGGATCGACACCCAGCGGACGGCGGCGGACGACCGGGCCCTGATCACCCCGGTCGTGCTGGCCGTCATCCTGGTCGTCCTGGTGGCGCTGCTGCGCTCCCTGCTGATGCCGCTGGTCCTGGTCGCGACGGTCGCGCTGAACTTCTTCGCCACGCTCGGGGTGGCCTCCCTGGTCTTCACCCATGTGCTGGGCTTCAGCGGGGTGGACGCCTCGGTGCCGCTCTACGGGTTCGTGTTCCTGGTGGCGCTCGGCGTCGACTACAACATCTTCCTGATGTCCCGGGTCCGGGAGGAGGCGGTCCGGCTCGGCACCCGGGAGGGGCTGCGGGAGGGGCTGGTGGCGACCGGAGGGGTCATCACCTCGGCCGGGGTGGTGCTGGCCGCGACCTTCGCGGCGCTGGGCGTCATCCCGCTGGCCTTCCTGATCCAGATCGCCTTCATCGTGGCGTTCGGGGTGCTGCTGGACACCCTGGTGGTCCGGTCGCTGCTGGTCCCGGCGCTGGTACGGAGCCTGGGGCCCCGGGCGTGGTGGCCGGGGGGCCCGGCGGGCTTCCGCTCGCCGCCTTCCTGACGGTCCGCAGTCCTGAAGGTCCGCCGTCCGGTCCGGCGGTCGTCCCCGTCCGGCGGCGGTCACCCTTGCGACGGCCGCCCCGCCCCGACGGCCGCCCCGCCCCGACGGCTCGCCGTCCACCCGACGGGCCGTCGTCCGTCCGACGGTCCGCCGGGTGCGTGACGGCCCGTCGGGTGGGGGTCGAGGGCGTGCCGGGCGGCGCGTCGGGCGGTTCGGGTGAATCCGGTGAACCGGACGTTCCGGGCGTCTCTGTGGTCCCGTTTCCGGCCATGTTCGGATCGTCGCCACGGGGCGGTGACGGACGGGGTGCCCGGGAAGATCTCCGTGTATGGGGCATGTTGACGGTGGGATCTTCGGTTCCGTGACCGTCGGCGCTGACCCGCGGTGAAGATCCAATCCGGTGGTCACCCCCGTGGCCTGCGAAGACGTGTCCGTATGGCAGCCAACCGATCGGGGCCCCCTTCTGCGGTGATCACTCCCCGTGTAGGCATGGTCGCGGCGGCCTCGGACAGTCCGGACGGCCGCCTCCCTCATGTCCCGGAGGTCTATTCGTCATGTCCCGACTCACCCGCCGTCAGGTGTTCCGCGTCGCGACCGGTGTCGCCGCGGGCGCCGCGCTCGCCGGTGCCGCGACCGTCGCCACCGCCACCGGTCCCAGCACCTCCAAGAAGCCCGCCCCCGGCGCGGGCGGACCCGCCGCCTTCGACGAGGTCTACAAGGGCCGTCACATCCAGGGCGCGCCCGACGACTCCGCCGCCGCCCGCGCGCAGGGCCAGGGCGGCCACGGCCATGGCCATGCGCACGGTCACAACGGCCACGCCACCTACCGCGTCCTGATCGACGGACGCGAACTCCAGGTCATGCGGCACAACAAGAGCGGCTGGAGCAGCCCGGTCAACCACTACGAGCGGTTCACCAGCCCGCGCGAGGCCGCGCGCGCCGCCGTGCTGACCCTCAAGGGCGCCCACGTCGTCCCCTTCACCCCCACCGTCTGAGCCGGGAGCCCCCTCCACCATGACCGTTCGGAAGAACCAGGCGAACCTCACCACCGCCGAGAAGAAGGCGTTCACCGACGCCGTGCTGGCGCTCAAGGCCAGCGGCAAGTACGACGAGTTCGTCGCCGCGCACAGACTCCGCTTCGCGCTGGACATGAACACCGGCATATACGTGGGCCACTTCGGCGCCTCGTTCCTGCCCTGGCACCGCAAGTTCCTGATCGACTTCGAGAACGAGCTGAAGAAGGTCAACTCCCAGGTCTCCATCCCCTACTGGGACTGGACCGTCGACAACTCGCCGACCTCCTCCCTCTGGGCGGCGGACTTCCTCGGCGGCACCGGACGCCCCTCGGACGACCAGGTCATGGACGGGCCCTTCGCCTACTCCACGGGCCAGTGGACGATCACCGTCCAGGCCGACACCCGCCCGTTCCTCGCCCGCAACCTCGCCTACCGGGTGCCCACCCTGCCCACCCGGGCGCAGGTGGACGAGGCCCTGGCCCACACCGTCTACGACACCGCGCCCTGGCGTGACGCCTCGACCGGCTTCCGCTCCGCCCTGGAGGGCACCGCCGGGTACATGAGCATGCACAACCGCGTGCACACCTGGGTCTGGGGGCAGATGGAGTCCAGCGTCTCCCCGAACGACCCGGTGTTCTGGCTGCACCACGCGTTCGTCGACAAGCTCTGGGCCGACTGGCACGCGCTCCACCCGACCAGCGCCGAGTACCTCCCCACCGGGGGCACGACCGATGTGATCGACCTGAACGAGACGATGCCGCCCTGGACCAACGCGACTCCGCAGAGCGTGCTGGACCACACGCAGTTCTACACCTACGCCTGACCCGTCGCCCCGCGGGCTTCCGCCGACGGGATTCCGTCCCCGTCGGCGGGGGCGCGCGGTTCCGGCGGACGGGTCGCGCACGGCTGGCGGGGATCGTACGCGGCCCGTCGGCGGGAACCGGCAGCTCAGACGCGTACGGGCGCCCGGTCGGGGCCCGGTCCGGGGTCGGCGTCCGGATCGGTGGCGGTGCCGGGCGCGGGTGCGGGCGGGGCGGTGCCGGAGCCGAGGTCCTGGGCCGGTGCCGGTGCCGGTGCCGGGTCCGGGTTCGCGTTCAGTTCGGTGAGGGACCGGTCGGTGAAGCCGAAGAAGTACGTGGCGAGGAATCCGGCCGCGTACCCGGTGAACAGCCCGCCCGCGTAGACGGCGAGGGTCGTGGCGAACCCCCGGTTGCCCTGGACCAGCGGGAACAGCGCCCAGCCGGACGGTCCGATCGCCGTCGCGCCCACCTTCGCGCCGAGCATCGAGAAGAGTCCGACGAACGCCCCGCCCGCCGCGCCGCCCGCGCACGCCGTCACGAACGGGCGTCCCAGCGGCAGCGACACCCCGTAGATCAGCGGCTCGCCGACGCCCATCAGTCCGGCGGGCAGCGCGGAGCGGATGGTGGCCCGGATCGTCCGGTTGCCGCGCAGCCGGACGAACACCGCGACCGCCGCGCCGACCTGCCCCGCGCCCGCCATCGCGAGCACCGGCAGCAGCACGGTGTACCCCTGCTGGTCGATCAGCGTGGTGTGCAGCGGGATCAGCGCCTGGTGGAGTCCGAGCATCACCAGCGGCAGGAACAGTCCGCCGAGCACCAGCCCGGCGAACACCCCGGTGTGGGTGAGCAGCCAGTCGGCGCCGGTGCCGATCGCCCGGGACGCCGCCCCGGCCGCGCTCATCAGCCCGTACACGGTGACCAGTCCGGTCAGCAGCAGGGTGAGCGTCGGGGTGACGATGACGTCCAGGGTCTCGGGGACCCAGCGGCGGCACCACCGCTCCACCGCCGTGGCGAGCAGCGCGGCGGCCATCGCGCCGAGCACCCCGCCCTGGCCGGGGGCGAGCGGATGCCCGAGGACGCTGATCGCGCCGACGCCCGGGAAGACCACGACCGCGGCGACCGCGCCGCCGAGCACCGGCGTCCCGCCGAACTCCTTCGCGGTGTTGAGGCCGACGAACACCGCGATCAGCGCCATGAAGCCGGACGCCAGCGCCCCGAGGACCGGGGTCAGCCACGGCACCAGGCCCGCGTTGACGAGCAGTCCGTTCAGTCCGGCGATCATTCCGCAGCCGATCAGCGCGGGGATCAGCGGGACGAAGACCGCGGCGATCCGGCGCAGCAGCAGCTTGCCCGGGGTCGCGTTGCGGCGCTTGCGGTCCGCGCGCAGGGCCGCGCCCCGGGCGGCCAGCGTCCCGGCGTCCACGGCCCGGTCGGGGCCGTTCCCGTTGCCGCCTCTGTTGCCGCCGCCGTGGCCGGTTTCCGTGGCCGTCCGGGTGGGGGCGGCCGGGTCGGTGGTGGACGCGGTCGTGGGGCCGGGGGTGGTGGCCGCCCCGGCGCGCAGTTCCTCGAAGGCGCGGGTGACGCGCGCCGCCCGGCCGGGGCCCAGCACGATCTGGTGGGTGTCGTCGTCCTCGACCACCCCGAGGACGGCGGGATGGGCCCGCACCCCGTCCTCGTCGAACCGGGCCGGGTCCACCAGGACCAGCCGCAGCCGGGTCATGCAGTGGGCGGCGGAGCGGACGTTGCCGGGGCCGCCGACCAGGGCCAGCAGCGCGCGGGCGGTGGCGCGGTGGGGATCGGGGGCGGGGGAGCCGGGCGAGGGGGTGTCCCCCGGTGGGGGCTGGTGGTGGTCCGGCGGGGGGTCCTCGTGGGGGGTCTCGGACGGTGCCATGGGTGCCTCGTGGTGGGGGGAGGGGCCGAGGCGGGGCGGTCGCGGTGGCGGTGGGGTCAGCCCGCCGCCGCCAGGGCCTCGCGCAGATGGCCGTCGGCGGTGGTGAGGAGCCGGTCGGCGGTGGGGGCGTCGACATCGGCCAGGATGATCAGGATGGCGTTCTTGACCTCGCCGCCCGAGGCGGTGAGGGCCCGTTCGACGGTGGTGTCGTCCGCTCCGGTGGCGAGCCCGACGATCCGTCTGGACCGGGCGCGCAGCTTCTCGTTGGAGGCCCGGACGTCGACCATCAGGTTCCCGTACGTCTTGCCGAGCCGGATCATGGTGATCGTCGAGATCATGTTGAGGACGAGCTTCTGGGCCGTCCCGGACTTCAGCCGGGTGGAGCCGGTGAGGAACTCCGGTCCGACGACCACCTCGATGCCGTGGTCCGCGGCGGCGGCCAGCTCGCTGTGCGCGTTGCAGGACAGCCCGACGGTCAGCGCCCCGTACCGCTTGCGCGCGTGCTCGACGGCGGCGACCGCGTAGGGGGTGCGGCCGGAGGCGGAGATCCCGACCACCGCGTCGTCGGCGGTGAGGCCCAGCGCGTCGAGGTCGGCGACGGCGAGTTCCCGGGAGTCCTCCGCGCCCTCGACGGCGGACACCATCGCGGTGGGGCCCCCGGCTATCACCCCGATGACCTGGCCGGGAGCGGAGTTGAAGGTGGGGACGCACTCGCTGGCGTCCAGTACGCCGAGCCGTCCGGCGGTCCCGGCGCCCGCGTAGACGAGCCGTCCGCCCCGGGCCAGCCGCGCGGCGATGCCGTCCACGGCGGCGGCGATCTCGGGCAGCCGCTCCGTCACGGCGGCGGCGACCCGGGCGTCCTCGGCGTTCATCAGCCGGGCGATCTCCAGGGTGGGCCGCAGGTCGACGTCGGCCAGCTCGGGACGGAACGTCTCCGTGGTGAGGGCGGCGAGCCGGGCCCGCAGCCGCGCGTCGGGCGGGGCGGTCGCGGACGGCCCGGAGGGCTGAGGGGGCTGGGAGACCCGAAGGGGCTGGGAGTTCTCGGAGGCGTCCTCGGTGGCACGTGTAGTGGAGGAGGGCATGACGGGCTCTTTCCGTTCGGGGGAGGGCGGGAGGAGCGGGGCGGAGGGCAGGAGTGGCGGGGCGGAGGGCGGGAGAGCGGCGGGGCGAGGTGCCGGTCCCCGGGCCGCCGGGGCGGCCCGGGGTGGCGGCGGGTCAGCGGCCGGGGGTCCGGCGGGTGCGGCGGTGGGCCAGGGCCTCGTAGGTGGCGGCGAGCGCGGGGCCCGCACGGTCGTAGGTGCGTTGGGCGACCCCGACGAACAGGCAGTCCACGACCAGGAGTTGGCTGGTGCGGGATGACATGGCGGCGGGTCGCAGCTCGCTGTCGCGGGCGGCGGACGTGGTGAGGACGTGGTCCGCGTACTGGGTGACGGGACCGTCCGGGAGGCCGGTCATCGCGATGGTGGTGGCCCCGCGCTCGAAGGCCACCCGGAGCGGTTCGATCACGTCGAAGGTGGAGCCGGACTCGGTGATCGCGAGGGCCACGTCACCCGGGCCGAGGTGGACCGCGTTGGTGACCGCCAGGTGCGGGTCGTGGTGGGCGTGGGCGACGAGCCCGATCCGCAGCAGCTTCTGGGCGAGGTCCTGGCCGACCAGGCCGGAGGCGCCGATCCCGTAGACGTCGATCCGGCCCGCCCCGGCGAGCGCGGTGACGGCCGCGCCGAGTTGCTGGACGTCGAGGGTGTCGGCGGTGTCGGCCAGCGTCTGGCGCTCCTCGTGGGCCAGCTTGGCGACGACCTCGGAGAGGGGGTCGTCCACGTTGATGGTGGCGGTCACGGCGGGGGCGCGGCCGGACGCCTGGTGGGCGGCGAGTCCGGCGAGCGCGAGGCGCAGGTCCCGGTAGCCGGGGTAGCCCAGCAGCCGGGCGGTGCGGACGACGGTGGCCTCGCTGGTGCCGGTGCGTTCGGCGAGTCCGGTGACCGTGAGCCCGGCGCAGCCCGCCGGGTCGGCGGCGACGGCCTCGGCGACCCGCTGCATGGAGCGGGTCATGGTGGGGGCGAGGGTGCGGACCCGGGCGGCGAGGGCCGCCGGGGGGACGGGTGCGGGGGCGGGCGCGGGGGCCGGGGCCGGGGTGCCCGCGGTCCCGCTCGTGTTCGCGTAGGTGTTCACGTCCCCGTGCGCGGGAGCGGTGAGCGGGTGCGGGGGCCGTGCCGGGGGCGCGGGCACGGCGGGTGTGGTGGGGGGCAGGGCGTCGGAAGTTTCCTTCACTATGTCCGTCACCCTTGGAAAGATATTTTCATACCGGTGGGTGGTCAAGGGGGCGGCGCCGACGGGGTGACGGACCGTCCGCTCCTCACCCGTTCGCGGCCTGCAGCGGTTCGCCGCCCGGCCGGGTCGTGTCCGACCGTGGCCCGTCCGGCCCGCCGAGCCGTTGGTCCGTGTCGCACCGGCCCGCGTCGCGAAGACCCGCGTCGTGACGGCCCGCGTCGCGGTGGGCCCGGGGGCTGACCCCGTAACGGGCGCGGAACGCCCGGCCGAACGCCCCCGCGCTGGTGAAGCCCCAGCGGGTGGCGACCGCGCCGATCCCGGGCGGGGGGTCGCCGTCCCGCAGCTCGGCGTGGCAGCGCTCCAGACGGCGGCGCCGGATCAGCGCGGCGACGCCCTCGCCGCGCTCCTCGAACATCAGGTACAGCCCGCGCACGGACAGTCCGTGCTCGGCGGCCACCGTCGCGGGGGTGAGCCGGGGGTCGCCCAGGTTCAGCTCGATGTAGGTGTCGACGCGCCGCAGCAGGTCGCGGGCGCGGACGGCGCGCCGGGGCGGGGCGGGGCCGTCGAGGTGTCCGGCGAGGAAGGCGGAGGCGAGGTCGAGGGCGGTGCCGCCGAGGTGGTCCAGTTCGTGCGGCGCGCAGGTGTCGCCCTCCGCGACCACCCCGGCCAGGAAGTGGCCGAGCACCCGGCCGAGCCCGGTGCTGGCGGTGAGCCGCCGTCCGAGGAGCCGGTCCACCCGGTCCTGGGCGAGCGGCACCTCGTTCCGGGGCACCTGGAGGATCATCACCCGCACCGGACGCCCGGACAGGGCCGTGGCCTGGTACCGGAACGGGTGCGAGGTGTCGAACAGCACCCAGTCGCCGGTGCGCAGGGTGGTGACGGGGTCGTCGCCCTCGAAGGCGATGCGCATGCTGCCCTCGCCGACCAGGGCCAGGTGGTACGCCTCCGGGTCCGCGTGCCGGATCAGGGCCGCGCTGCGGTGCGAGCGCAGCGACGGATAGCGGAAGGTGGCCAGCCGGACCGGGCCCAGCTGCGCCAGGGCGGCGCGGGCGGCGAACCGCTCCGGGGCGTCGACCGTGATCCGGGTCGGCGCGACGTCCCGGGCGATGACCTCCCGGAAGAGCTCGACGCCCTCGTCCCCGCTCATCGTGTCGGTGGACAGTACGGACCACATCCCCCGGTCCCCCTTCCCTGGGTCGCCCGTGGCTGGTCGGTCCACGGACGGTTTCCGGACGACCCTACGGCTCCGCGCGGACCACCGGCTAGACGTCCGGCGGGGCCCGGGGTACGGGGCCCGTCCGGGGCCCTTCCCCGGGTTCGTCGGACGCGGGTCCACTGGGGTCGTTCGCGCGGTTCCCCGCGCCCCTTGGGGCTGCTTCCACCGGCGCGTTCCCGGGTGCGGGCCGCGTCCCTGACGGGTGCGTTCTGGCCGGGGCCGCGTCGTCCTGTGCGGGTGCGCTGTGCTTGCTCGCGCAGTTCCCCGCGCCCCTTCGGGGACCCGACAGGACCCGTCCAGGGCGCCCCGTCAGGGGCGCGGGGAACTGCGCGACCGGCCGACCACGGCCGGGGGAGAAGACACGACCTCCGGGAGGGCCCCGGCGCGCCCGTACGGGACGGCGTGGCCCACGGCGCCGTCCACCAGGCGCACGGGGAGCGGGGCACCGTACCGCCGTCGCGGGGCCAGGACCGGATAGGCGACCATCCGCCGACACGGGCCGAGGGGGAGCGGCGGCTGCCGTGCGACGGCCGAGGCCGGATAGCTGGTCAGCCGTGCGGGCATCGCGGGGGTGAACCGTTCGGCGGCGGCAGCCTGACCACGGTGAAGAACCCCTACGGACAAGGTGTGTTGCGTCGGGCGGCGTACCGTGGAGGCCGAGGTGATGACCGGATGTCGCAGCTTGCGAAGAACGTCAAGAAGCACCGGCGCAAGGCGGGCCTGTCCCAGGAGGAGTTGGCGGGCGCGGCGGATCTGTCCGTCTCGACCGTCCGGAAGATCGAACAGGGTGGCGCGGTCCGCACCGAAACCCTCCACGCGGTCGCGCGGGGCCTCGGGATCCCGACGAGTGCCCTGTTCGTGGCGGACGCGCCGGTCCCGGTGCGTGGCGACGAGGCCACCCGGCGCGGTCTCGTCCCCCTCCGCATGGCGTTGATGCCACCTGTGGGGCTGGACGGGACGTACCCGGGACAGCCGCCGCACCCCTGGGCGGATGACCTGCGGAGAAGGATCATCGACACGCACGCGCTCTACCGCGCGGACCGGTTCGCGTCAGTGGCCGCCGCGCTGCCCGGGCTGTTGGAGGAGTCGGAGTCCGCGCGCCTCGCGGCGACGGGCGGCGAACTGCGTGCGGCGACCGTGACCCGCGCGCTCGCCCTGCTGGTGGCGGGCAAGTACCTCACCCAGGTGCGCCAGTACGACATGGCCTACCACGCGCTGGCCGAGGGCATCCGGCTCGCGCGGGACGTGGAGGCGCGGCGGGTGGCGGGCACCGGGATCGTCGGACTGGGCTGGCTGCTCCTCCGGCAGGACCGCTTCGCCGAGTGCTACCACCTGGCCGTGACCACGGCGGAACACATGGAACCCCGGCTGTCCGACACGGACGGCGCCAGACTGGGCCTCTGGGGCGAACTGTGGATGCGCGCCGCTGCCGCCGCCGTCCGCGACAACCGCCCCGATGACGCGGCCCACGCCCGCAGGATGGCAGGACGGGCCGCCGGTGGCATGGAACGCGAGGACCGTACGTTCCCGACGACCTGGGGCGGTTTCGGGCCCGTCAAGGTGGCTCTCAAGTCCATCGAGGACTGCCTGGTCACCGGCGACGGCAGGGCCGACGCGCTGGAGGTGCTGCGGCGTTCGAACATAGGGGTTCTGGAGCCGAGGGCACTGGCCCGCCTCGGCCACCCCGCCGAGACGGCCGACTGGTTCCGTCACCGTCTGGACGTGGCCCGCGCGCACACGCTCCTGGGCTCGCACCAGGAGGCGATGGACGAACTCACGGCCATCAGGGTCTCCGGATCCGAGTGGATCAGGCACCAACCCATGGCACGCAGGGTGACGGCGGACATCCTCGGATCGCGCAAGCGGACGCTGACCCGGGAGATGCGCGAGATGGCGGATTACCTGGGCGTCGACGAGTAAGTACCACGCTCCGTGTCACCTTCGGGGCGGAGCGTGGTGAACTCTCCCGCTCCGCCCGTGGTCTGACGCTCCGTCGTGCACCTACGGTCACCGTGAACCGTCCACGACTCACGGGGAAGCGATGACCACGACGTACATGGACGCGCGCGGAGCGCGCCACCGAACCACCGGTGAGCAGGTGCCTCCGGACGAGCCTTCTGAAGTGGGCGCACCGGCGCGCGATACGGCGTCGGGGCGGACCGGCGAGTGTCGGAGCGCGGTCGGCAGGCGCTGGCGACTGGGGCTACTGGGCGGTGGCGTCGAAGGGGGCGCGATGCCCACCAACGGCCGCCCCGGGCGCCGAGCCCGGAACGGCCACGTGAGGGCCTTCCACTGGCTGCCCCGCTGGTCGGCCGCCCACGCCCGAAGGGAGCCGGACTCCGCCCCACCCCACGCCTACCGTGCGCTGGTGTTCGCGGAGGGGCCTGTCGTGGGTACCGGGCGGCGTGGGCGGGCGGTGCTCGGGTCGTTCGCCAGTCCGTACCCGGGGCGGGTGTTGCGGTGGCTGCGGGGTCAGGCGTTGCGGATCGCGGACGGTCTGGACCCGGACCCGTCCGCGTGGATGAACCCGACGGTCCTGTTCCCGGACCCGGACGCGCACCCCGGGGACGTCCCCGCCACCCTCCGCGACTGGGCGCTGCGGGACGGCGTCCGGAACGAGGCGCGCCGTCTGCTCCTCGCCGGGGAACCGTTCGCGTTCCTCAGCTCCGACCACTCCGGGGCATATGCCCTCACCGCATGGCCGCTCCACCTCGGTCCCGGCCCCCACTGGCCCGCAGGTGGGCAGGTATGACCGAGGACCAGGCCCCGACCGACAGCCCCGCGCGGCTTGATGAGCTGCGCAGCGCGCTGGATGTGCTGGAGAAGTGGCCGGGTGCCGCTCACTGGCCCGACGTACAGACCCTGGCGGGCCGGGCCGCCCCGTTGGTGTGGGAGGAACTGAAGACCCGTTGGCTGTGGGACCAGTTGCCGTCCGCCGAGCGCGCGGCGGTGTACTGGGCGCTGGCCACCGGCCACGCCGTCCGCACCGGGTGGGCGCCGGAGGTCACCGACTGGCGGCCCGTCGTCGCCGGACTGGTCCGTGAGTGCGCGTTCTTCGCCTTCTGCTGCGAACCGCGGAACGCAGCCCGCTGGCCCGAAGCCGAGGGCCGTCTGAAGGAGGGCGAGCAGGCGGCACAGGGCCTCGCCTGGTACCTCTCCCTCCGCCCCGCCTGGCGCGCCGAGGTGTTCCGGCTGCTGGAGACCGGACACCGCGCGGACCCCGCCCCCGCTCCCGACGCGGTGCCCCCGTCGCTGTGGGGAACGCCGGGACTGGTCCAGCAGCGCTCGGGGACGGGGGACGGACCCCGGAGCGTGCCCGTGCGGGAGCGGGCGGAGAGCACGGACACGACCGTCCGGTTCGCCGCGCTGCCCGAAGGCTGGCAGGTGGAGACCATGCGCCGCATCGCCCTCGGACACACCCCCCATCAGGCCGTGACCAACGCGGCACAGGCCATCGCCGCGCTGCCCCACTTCGGTATCGCCCTCCACCCCACGCCCCCACCCTGACCCACCACCGCACGGCCCCGGCCCCGCTACTCCGTCCCCGCCGAACTGTTGATCCGGCTTCCCCGCGCGATCACCGGCGGGGGCGGACCCACACGCACGCACAGACCTCCCCTGCCCCGCTGTCCTGCCGCCCGGCAGGGGGAGCACCACCGCAGAACGACGTTGACCCTACGGAGAGGACCGGCCCATGACGCTGGCCATCGAGCCGCCCACGAAACCGTTCGCGGGGATCGCCTCGCTGGAGCTGGAGATCACCGGGAAATGCCAACTCGCCTGCTCGCACTGCCTGACGGAGTCCAGTCCGCAGGCCAAGCGCGGCGCGATGACGTCCGGGGACTGGCACCAGGTGATCCGGGACGCGGCGACGCTCGGTATCCCGCACGTTCAGCTCATCGGGGGTGAGCCGACGACCCACCCGCAGTGGCGGGAGTTCGCGGAACTCGCCCTGTCGCTGGGGCTGTCGGTGGAGGTGTACAGCAACCTGTTCCACGTCCGCGACGAGTGGTGGGACCTGTTCACCCACCCCCGGGTTTCCGTGGCGACCAGCTACTACAGCGACCAGGCCGAGCAGCACGAATACATCACCAACCGCCCCGGCAGCCACGACCGCACCCGCAGCAACATCCGGGAAGCCGTCCGCCGGGGAGTACGGCTCCGGGCCGGAATGGTGGAGGTCTTCCCCGGACAGCGCGTCCGCCATGGGCACATCGACCTTCAGGGCATGGGCGTCAAGCGGATCACCACGGACCGGGCCCGCGCGGTAGGCCGCCAACGACTCCCGGGGCAGACGCCGACGCTGGACGAGATGTGCGGCCGGTGCACGCGCGGCCGTGCGGCCGTCCTCCCGAACGGAAACCTCGCCGGGTGCGTACTCGCCCGCGACTTCCCGGCGGGCAACGTCCGCCAGACCCCGCTCGCGGAACTCCTCGGCGGGGACGCATGGGCCAAGCTCGCCGCGAGCATCCCGGCCCCGACCGCCGCCGGGTGCTCACCGGACGACTCCGCGTGCCAGCCCGGCCAGCCCGCCTGTCTGCCGAAGTTCCCGAACGCCCCGGAGACCCAGGGGGGTGACCGGTGACCGGGTCCCCGGACTGGCGCGCGTACGCCGCCACGCTCGCGGACACCGTCACCCCGGCCGGTTCACGGTGGCGCACGGCTGTCCAGAACACCCCCCGGCACGAGTTCGTCCCCCGGTGGTGGTGGGCCGAGAAGGACGGCGGACTACTGGCCGACGGGCCCACCGATCCCGTTCTGTGGCACCGGGTCGCCTACAGCGACACCACGGTCACCACCCGGCTCGGCGCGCTGCACGCCGACCACGCCACCCCCGACGCCCGCCCCGCGTGGTCGCCCACATCGTCGTCCACCCTGCCGTCCCTCGTCGTCCAGATGCTCCGCCACACCCGTATCGGCGACGGCATGGACGTCCTCGACGTCGGAACCGCGTCCGGGTACTCAACGGCCCTGCTGTGCGAACGGTTCGGGAGCGACCGTGTGACGAGCGTGGACGTCGACCCCTACCTGACCACCGTGGCGACGGAACGCCTCACGCGGGCGGGGCACGGGCCCACCGTGCTCACCGCGGACGCCACCGGCACACTTCCCGGCACCTACGACCGCATCGTCGCCATGGTCGCCATGCCCCGCGTCCCCGCGTCCTGGCTCACCGCGCTGCGTCCCGGCGGCCGTCTCGTCACCACCCTCGCCGGAACCACGCTGATCATCGGGGCGGAGAAGACCGCCGACGGCGGAGCGGTCGGCCGGATCGAACGGGACTGGGCCGGGTTCATGCACGCCCGGCACGGACCCGACCCCGCGCCCCGGCTGATCCAGCGGTTCCCCGACCACCGCGACCAGGACGGCGAGGACGTCACCACCGGCCGGTACCCCGTCCTGGACGTGTCCGCCGTGTGGGAGGTCTCCTCCCTGCTGTCGCTCACGGTGCCGGGCACCGAATCGCACTACGAACGCGCCGACGACGGCCGCCGGACCACGTGGCTGTTCCACCCCGACGGCTCATGGGCCCGCGCGACCGCCACCGGGACCACCCGCCCGCCCACCGTCCACCAGAGCGGACCCCAACGGCTGTGGGACGCGCTCGAACGCGTCCGCGACAAGGTCGCCGTCGAGGGCGCGCTGTGGCTGTTCGGCGCGGACGTCACCATCACCCCGGACGGCGTGTGCACCCTCGCGCGCGACGACTGGCAGATCACCGTCACATAGCCCGTTGACCCCGGCGCGTACGGCCCTTGCCCTTTCAGCCGCACGCGCCGGACCGAGGGCACCCCGCCCCGGGCACCGCCGTGCCCCGGGCCCCCTGGAGGTGCCCAGCCCCGCCCGCACACGCCCCCTTTCCGTGTGCGGGCGGGGGCCACCACCGTCCAGAACTGACCCGTCACCCCTGCGACCTGTACACCGGCACATCCGGCGCGGCACGCAGGGGAGTACAGCTAGGCCGCAGGGGTGGGCGGCGCGGCGACGTAGGTTCCACGGCCGGGCACGGTGTACACCAGCCCCGCGTCTCTCAGAACCGTGAGTGCTGACCGCACCGTGTTCCGCGCCACGCCGAAGCGTTCGACCAATTCGCTTTCTGAGCCGATGGGGGAGTCCGGAGGAAGAGCCCCCCTGGCGATCTCTGCACGCAGCACAGCGGCGATCTGTCGGTAGGGAGGCTCCGGCGCTCGTGGGTCGATCGCGTCGTGTGCAGTCATACAACCAAGCCTAGTCAGTCAGACCAAGCCGACTGATTCAGACTAGACGGGTCTGGACACGCCTAGACGGACCTATACAGGTTGCCCTACCGTCGAATGTGAAACGCCCCGAGAGGCCGCGCCAACGGTCCGCCCGGGGCTCCGCCGAACCAGCTTTCGAGGAGCTGACCGACGTATGCGCGATCGTATCGCCCGTGCCCTCGTATGGGTGCTCGCCCATCTGCCCTTGACGCGCCGGGTCCGTCCCGGCCGCCATTCCGTTGACCACTTCGCCCTGCCCACGGCGACACCCCGGCCCGCACCCGTACCCATCCCCGAGCCGGAGGCCGCGCCGGATCCGGACGTGTGGCGCCGTCCCTGGACCGGCCCCAGCTCGGCGGAGGCGCTGGGGTCTTCCGGGCGGAAGAGGCCCGGTACCTGTCCCCCGAGCAACGGGAACGGTTCTACGCCACCGCCTTCGCGGAACACGGCTACGACTACCCGTACGTCGCGCGGGGCGTCCACCAGGCACGACCCCTGACCGCAGGGGCGCTGGAGGGGATGGCGGCATGACCCGCGACGCATTGCTCGGCGGTCCGCCCGTCCGGTCCGGCGCCCACTGCTGCGTCTGCGGATGCTGGACCACCGCCCCCGTCGAAATCGGCTACACCAACCAGAGCGGCACCGGCTACATCACCCACCACGTCTGCCCCCACGACATCAACGGCGGCCAGTGCACCGTGAAGCATCACGTGGCCCTGGGCTAAACCCGCAGGTAGGGACCCCCGTCCGGAGCTGAGCCGGACGGGGGTCCCGCGCTTTCCAGCAATGTGTCGTTCGACATCCGTCCCGCGCAGTCCCCGCGCCCTTTCGGTGCGCTGTGGCTGCCCGCGCCGTTCCTCGCGCCCCTGACGGGGTGCGACTTATGGTGCGTGGTCCCGTGCGGGTGCACGGTGGTTGCTCGCGCAGTTCCCCGCGCCCCTTCGGGGCCCGACAGGACCCGGCCGGGGCGCCCCGTCAGGGGCGCGGGGAACTGCGTGACCGGCCGACCACGGCCGGGTGAGAAGGACACGACCTCCGGGAGGGCCCCCGGCGCGCCGGTACGGGACAGCAGGGCGTGCCCCGTCAGGGGCGCGGGGAACTGCGCGAGCAGCCGACCACGGCCTGAGGAGAAGCACGCGACCCCCGGGAGGCCCCCGGCGCGCCCGTACGGGACGGCGTGGCCTGACCGGGGCGGGCCCCGTCAGGGGCCGGGTGGCTGACCACGGCCGGAGGCGAGGCACGCGACCTCTGCGGCGCGCACCCGGACGAACGGGTGCGCGGATCGTGCGGAAACGCTGCGCGGAAAGCCGGTCCGCAGCCGCCCGCCACCCGTACCGTGCTGTCCCCACCCCCTCTCACCTGGACGTATGCCCGTGCGCCGTACCGAACCGTCGTGGTCCTGAGCCGCCCACCGGACGGCCCGGTTCAGCGGTCAGTCCCGTTGCCGGAGCCGCCGGAACCGGGGCGGTGCTTGGGGCGTCGCAGTCCGGCGTCGGTGAGGAGCCGGACGAGGTCCCTGCTGCGGACCTCCACCGCACCCGCCCGGACCGCGTCCGGATAGCGGTGGGACGGCAGGTCGTAGTGGTCGCGGTCGAAGGCGCGCGCCGGGACGCCGATGCCCGCCGCGAAGGCGTGCAGTTCGTCGAACGAGACGTCGCTGACCAGGTGCGACCAGAGGCGGCCGTGACCGGGCCAGGTCGGCGGGTCGATGTAGAGGGTCACGGGACGGCCGGTCCGGTGGCCCGGCCCAGGCCGCCGACCGGGGCGACGACCACGCCCGCCTCGGAGCACACCCAGTGCGGGTCGGGGCCCAGCTCGGGCTCGACGTCCAGGGCGTGCGGGTCGCCGGAGCCGCAGACCGGGCAGAGCGGCCAGCGCCCGTACCGTTCCAGCAGGGCGTCCTGGACGTCCTGCGCGACCAGCCCGGTCACGTACCCGGCGCCCTGCGGCCACTGCTCCGCCCACCAGCGGCGGTGCGCGACGGAGTCCTCCACCAGCGACACCACGTCCGCGTCGGCGACCTCCCCGGCCATGAGGTCGGCCATCACCAGCGCCCGCGCCGCGTGCAGCGCCTGTTCGATTCCGGACACGTTTCCCACCCCGTCATTGTGCGCCCCCGGCGGTGAGCACGCGGCCACCGCCGGGGGAACGGATGAACGGAACGGGAGCGGGCCGGGGCGGGCCGGGCGGCTACCGGTCCGTCGCCGTCGCGGCCGAGGACACCGCCGGAGCCGGGGCGTCCGCCGCGACCACCGGGTCAGCCGGAGCCTGCGCGTCCAGCGGCACCGCCCGGGGGCCGCCCGTGACCACCCGGGAGACCGCCGTCCGCCGGTGGACCCGCAGCGAGAGGGCGACCAGTCCGATCGCGGTGAGCAGCATCGCGGCGCCCGCCCACGCGGTCGCCGGGTAGCCCCAGCCCGCGTCGATGACCGTGCCGCCGAGCCAGGGCCCGCCGGTGTTGCCGATGTTGAAGGCGGAGGTGACGGTGGCCCCGGCGAGCGTCGGCGCGGCGCCCGCCACGTTGAACAGCCGGGCGTTCAGCGCGGGTGCCGTGTAGAAGGCGGAGACGCCCAGCAGGAACGACAGGGTGACCGTCGCGGCCGCCCAGGGGGACAGCAGCGCCAGCGCCGCCAGCAGCACCGTGGAGGCGGCGGTGCCGGTCAGCATCACGCCGAACAGGTGGGCGTCCGCGAACCGGCCGCCCAGCCAGGTGCCCAGCAGCGCGCCCAGCCCGAACAGACCGAGGACGGCGGGCACCCACCCCTCGGACAGGCCCGCCACATCGGTCAGCAGCGGGGCGAGGTAGCTGAACGCGCAGAAGACGCCGCCCGCCGCGAGCGCGGTGACCGCGACCGCCAGCCACACCTGACGGTCCCGGTAGATGCCCAGCTCGCGCCGGAGGCTCGGGGCCTCGGCGGGCACCGGGATGCGCGGGATCAGCAACAGCACGCCGATCAGCGCCACCAGGGAGGCCAGTCCGACCGCCCAGAACGCCGAGCGCCAGCCCAGGTGCTCGCCGAGGAACGCCCCGGCCGGGACGCCCAGCACATTGGCGATCGACAGTCCGCCGAGCATCACGGCCAGCGCCCGGGCCCGCGCGGTGACCGGGACCATCGCGATGGCCACCGACGCGCCCAGCGCCCAGAACCCGGCGCACGCCAGCGCGCTCACCACCCGGGACGCGAACAGCACCTCGTAGGTGGGGGCCACCGCGCCCGCCACCTGCCCCAGGCCGAAGGTGGCCAGCAGCGCCACCAGCGTGGTCTTGCGCGGCAGCCGCAGGGTGGCGATGGCGAGCAGCGGCGCGCCCACCACCATGCCCACCGCGAACGCGGAGATCAGCAGCCCGGCCTGCGGGATGGTGACGTCCATGTCCCGCGCGATGGCGGGCAGCAGCCCGGAGAGCATGAACTCGCTGGTGCCCAGCGCGAAGACGGACAGCCCGAGGACGTAGACGGCCAGTGGCATCCGTCCGCCCGGAGTGCCGGGGCCGCTCGGCCCGCCGGGACCGTTCGGGGTTCCGGAGCCTTCCGGCGCGGGAGTGGGAGCGGCGGGGGAGTCGGGCCGGGGGGCGGGCGTCCCGGAGGGCGGGGTGGCGGCGTCCTCCGGGACGCCGGGTATCGGCTCAGGCATGTCCGGTGACAACACCGGAGTCCCGGTCCGGCATTCCCGGAACCGGCGGGTTTCGCCACCGTTCACACGGACGACATCCGGGCCGACGCCCGGTCCCCTCCGGCCGGGGGCGCTTCCGGAGCCGGGATTCCGGCGGCGGGAGGGGGTGACGGTGAGGGGAGGGCGGATCAGCCGATTCCCTTCCCCTTCCCCTTCCCCTTCCCCTCTCCGCTCTCCGCGTCCGCCGCACGTGCCGTGGGAGCCGTACCCGCCGTGGGAGCCGTAGGGCCGGTGGGGCCCGTGGGAGCCGTAGGGCCTGTGGGACCCGTGGGAGCCGTAGGGCCTGTGGGACCCGCCAGTTCCGCCAGTTCCGTCAGCTCCGTCGTCAGGTTGCGGCGGGCGGGTTCCTCCCAGTGCCGGGCCCCGTGCGGGGTGCGGTAGAGCCGGGGCAGGGCGAGCAGCCGCCGCAGCACGTCCGCGCGGCCCGCGCGGAACGCCGGGGCGGGCACGAACCCGTACTCCTCGCGGACGGCGGCGGCGTACGCGCGGTACTCGTCGGGGGCGCCCGCGAGGACGGCGAGGTCGGCGTCGCAGAGCACGGCCCCGTCGCGGTCGCCGTCCGCCGGGTCGTGGCCGGTGGTCAGCAGCACCAGCCGGACCACCTCGTCCACCGCCGGGGCGGGGACCCCCAGCCCGGTCAGCGCCCGCCGCGCGAGCAGGGCGCTGCGCTCCTCGTTCTCGGAGCGGTCGGGCCGGTAGACCGCGTCGTGGAACCAGGCGGCGAGCCGGACCAGCGCGGGGGCGTCGGCGTACCCGGCCAGGGCGTCGACGTGCCCGAGCACGGCGGCCAGATGGGCGACGGTGTGGTACCTGCGCCGGTCCTCCCGCCACCGCCGCAGCAGCTCCGTCCCGTACGCGACGGCCTCGGGCCCCGGCTCGCCGCCCGCCTCCGCGACGGCCCGCTCCCAGCCCGCCAGCAGCACCCCGTCACCGGCCTCCGGTCCCGCGCCGCCGCCCGTATCCGTACCCGTTCCCGTTGCCATGGCCTCGCCCCTGTCCTCTTCCACGGCTTCCCATTGTCGTCGGGGTGGCGGGCCGGGCGGGTGGTCCCGGCCAGGGGGCCGACGGCCGGTTCCGGGCGCGGGGCGACGGACGGGAGCCGGGTGCGCCCGGCTGACCTGGGGCGTCGTCCGGAAGGGCGAACGGGACGCCTCCGCCTCCATGGGCGGTATTCAGTCGGCTTGGCGGGATACGGTCTGATCGCGGGTCCCGGCGTCTGTTGGTGAAAGCCCTTGCGGCGTAGGCTGGCATTGGACTAGACCTGTCCGGCTACCCGCTGGTACGAACCCCGCCTCCCTCATCCCGGCGGGAACCGGGTGACGGCCGTGACGTGCCTGGTCCGCCGATGTGTCCCGCCGCCGCGCGGGCCGCGCCGCACCGCACCACGCACACCGCACCGAACCCCGGGAACCCCCGGGACCGACCACCGAGAGATGGGGTCCCATGAGCAAGCGTGCACTCCTGGAGGTGATCGCCCTCGACGCGGGGGACGCCATCGCCGCCCGTGACGGAGGCGCCGACCGCCTGGAACTGGTCACCGACATGGCCGCGGACGGCCTGACCCCGTCCCCCGAGACCTTCGCGGAGATCCGGGACGCGGTGGACGTCCCCCTGCGGGTCATGCTCAGGCTCAGCGACGGGTTCGCCGCGGGTGACGCGCGCGCCGTCGAGGCGCTCGCCGCCGCCGCCCGGGGGCTGCGCGCGGAGGGTGCCGACGAGTTCGTCCTCGGCTTCCTCACCGAGACCGGGGAGGCCGACGTCTACGCCGTCGAGGCGCTCGCCGCCGAGCTGACCGGCTGCCGCTGGACGTTCCACCGAGCCATCGACCACTCCGCCGACCGGGACGCCCTGCGCAAGCAGCTCGCCGATCTGCCGGGGCTCGACACCTACCTCACCGCCGGGTCCGCCGCAGGCGTCGAGGACGGTCTGGGCACCCTCCTCGCCGAGGTCGCGCGCGCCGGTGAACCCGGCTACGAGCAGCGCGTCCTGGTCGGCGGCGGACTCCAGCTGCCGCACGTCCCGGTGCTGCGCGCCGGAGGCGTCGACGCCTTCCACATCGGCGGCGCGGCCCGCCCCGACGGCTGGTCCGGCCCCGTCTCCGCCGAGGCCGTCCAGAAGTGGCGCGAAGCCGTCGACGGCGGCTGAGCCGGACGGTTCGTACGTTCGCCTCCGCTACCTCCAGCCCGGAAGTGGCGCGAAGCGGTCGACGGCGGCTGACCCGGACGGTTCGGGCGCTCGCCTCCGCCGCCCCGCGCCCGTCCCGCCTCCGTCCCGTCCGCCCGGGGTCACCCCAGGGCGGGCGGCAGCGGCTCCGCGTGGACGACCGTCAGCCCGGACACCGCGCGGGTCAGCGCCACGTACAGCCGTCGCAGCCCGGTCCGCTCGTCCGGTTCGCCCGCGACCACCGCGCCCGGCTCGTCCAGGACCACGTGGTCGTACTCCAGGCCCTTGGCGAGCGAGGCCGGGACGAGGGTGAGCCGGGCGTCCGGACGGGTCTCCTCGCCGGGCGCCAGGTACGGGACGCCCGCCGCGTCCAGCGCGGCGGCGAGCGCGTCCGTCCGGGCGTCCGCCGCGATCAGCCCCACCGACCCCTCGTGCCCCAGCGCCCGCGCCACGGCCGCCAGCACCGCGTCCACCAGCTCCCCCGACGGGACGTGACGGACCGTCAGTGAACCGGGGGCCTCCCGCACCGAGTCCACCGCCGCCAGCCCCGGCGCGATGTCCGGCAGCAGCCGCGAGGCGTAAGCGATCACCTCGCGCGGCACCCGGAAGCCCGCCGTCAGCTCCTCCACCACCGCGTCCTCCTTGCCCAGGTGCCGCAGCGCCCCGGCCCAGTCGCGGGTCGCCCACGGCGTGGTGCCCTGCGCCAGATCGCCCAGTACCGTCGCGGACCCCGTCGAACAGCGCCGCCCCACCGCCCGGTACTGCATCGGGGACAGGTCCTGCGCCTCGTCCAGCACCACATGGCCGAGCGACGGCGTCCGCTCCACCAGGTCCCGCGCCTCGTCGATCAGCACCGCGTCCGCCGCCGACCAGCGCGCGCTCCGCACCCCGCGCGGCGCCCGCTCCCAGCGCACCGCCGCCCGCTCCTCCTCGCTCAGCAGATCACCGGCCCGCTCGGCGAGGAACTCCGGATCGGCCAGCAGCCGCAGCACCAGCGCGGCCGGATCGACCGGCGGCCACACCGCCCTGACCGCCGCCCGCACCGCCCGGTCCCGGGCCACCGCGTCCTGCGTCCGGTCGTCCGGCGCCTCGCCCGCCTCCTCCATCCGCACCAGCACGGCGTGCGCGATCCGCTGCGGCAGCGCCTCCCGGGCCGCCCCGTACCGCAGCCCGCGCGACTTCAACTCCTCGACGATCTCCGCGAGTTCGTACGCCGGAATCCGCCAGCGCCGGGAACCGCGCACCACCACGACCGGCTCGGTCGGCACCCCCACCGACGCGTACAGGGCCCGGCGCAGCACCTCGGCCATCCGGGCGTCGCCCTTCACCAGCGCGGCGGCCGGGGTGTCCGTACCCCGGACCTCCACGCCCTGTCCGACCAGCTCCCCGAGGGTGGTCTGCCGCACCTGGACCTCGCCCAGCGCGGGCAGCACCTGCTCGATGTAGCGCAGGAACGAGCGGTTCGGCCCGATCACCAGGGTCCCGGTCCGGGCCAGCCGCTCCCGGTGCGCGTACAGCAGGTACGCCACCCGGTGCAGTCCCACCGCGGTCTTCCCGGTGCCGGGCCCGCCCTGGACGCAGACCGTGCCGCCCAGCCCGCCCCGGACGATCTCGTCCTGTTCCGGCTGGATCGTCGCCACGATGTCCCGCATCGGACCCACCCGGGGGCGTTCGATCTCCCGCTGGAGCAGCGCGCTGGTCCGCTCCTCCTCCGCCGGGTCCGACAGCCGCTCGTCCTCGTACGCGGTGAGGTCGCCGCCGGTGTACCCGAAGCGGCGGCGCAGTCCGACGTCCAGCGGATCGGTGCGGGTGGCCCGGTAGAACGCCTGGGCCACCGGCGCCCGCCAGTCGATCACCATGGGGTCGCCCGCCGCGTCGTGCACGTGCCGCCGCCCGATGTAGAAGCGCTCGCCCGCCGCCTCCGCCCCGTTCTCGTCCCGGGTGCGGGCGAAGTCGACCCGCCCGAAGAACAGCGGGGTGTGCGCGTGGTCGGCGAGGGCCTTGATCCGCAGCTCGATCTGGTGCTGGAGGGCCTCCTTGTTGACCCAGTTCGCCGTGACGTCACGGATGTCCAGGGCCTCGACCTCGTCCCGCATCACCCGCAGGGCCGCCCGGGAGGAGGCGAGGTGCGCCTGCTCCCGGCCGAGCGGACCGCCGTCCGGCGCGCCGGTCCCTTCGGTCGCGGAGGCGGCGGAAGCGGTGGAGGCGGTGGGCGGGGTGGGTGTGACGGGAGGGGCCGGAGAGACGGGGGACGGGTCGGGGGAGGGTACGGCGGGCGTGCGGGACACGGGTGCGGGCCTTCCGGGCGGGTGCGGGCAGGGCGGGGGACCGTCCGGTTTCCGTCCGGGCGGCGGCACTCCGTGCGGGAGGCGGGCAAGAGCGGAGAGCTTAGGCGACCGGACCGCCCCGCGCCACCGGATTCACGGCGCATCCGTGACGCATGGCATACGCTTCGTGAGGTGAGGGGCAGACGTACGGCAGGCACGGAGGAGACCCGATGACACCGAAGCCCACCGGCCGCCTCCTGGCCACCGCCGAGGGCGTCGACCTGGTCTTCGCCCGTTCCTTCCGCGCCCCGGCCGCCGACGTCTGGGCGAGTCTCACCGACCCCGAGCGCACCGCCCGCTGGTTCGGCCCCTGGGAGGGCCACGGCGCCCCCGGCCGCACGGTACGGGTCCGGATGGCCTTCGAGGAGGGCGAACCGTGGTCCAGCGTCCGCGTCGACACCTGCGAACCGCCCCGACGGCTCGCCGTGACCACCCAGGACGCGTTCGGCTCCTGGCGGCTGGAGGCCCGGATCACCGAGTCCGGGTCCGAGTCCGGGGCCGGGGCCGGGTCCGTGATCGGCGAGGGCCAGGGTGAGGGCGAAGGGGACGGCGGGGACGGAGAAGGCGGAGGAGGCGGAGGAGAGCGAGGAGTGGTCAGCGAACTGCGGCTGATCCACCACCTCGCCGGCGCCGAGGGGATCGGTGAGGTGGGCCCGGGGTGGGAGTACTACCTCGATCTGCTCGTGGTCTCCCGCGAGGGCGGCGACGCCCCGAGGTTCGAGGACTACTACCCCGCGCTCAAGGAGTCGTACGAGAGGCTGAGGCCCCTCCCCCCTGAGGAGTAGGGGACGGCGTGCGGGTCGCCGTGGCACCTGGGTAGGACGGCGGCGGCGCCGGGTTCCTTCCTCGGACAGATGCCTCCGGCGTGCGGGAAACCGACACTGGAGGTATGAGCAGCGCAACCATCACCCCCGGTCCCGTTCCCACCGACCGCGCCGGTCTGCCCGGCCGTTCCGGCGCCACGGCCGTCACCGGCGAGCACCGGGCGCACCGCGTCGGCGACGCCCTGCGCGCCCTGAAGGTCTTCGCCTCGACGGCGTTCGGCGTCGCCGTGCTCGGCGAGTACGCCCAGGAGGCGGGCGTCCGCACCCGGGGCACCCACGCCTGAACCCCGGCCCCGTCCGCCCCGCCCACCGTTTCCGGGTACCCCGCACCTCCGCCGGACGTCCTGTCCGGCACCGTTCCCGAGTGCTTCCCCCGCCCCACCCCACCCCTGACATGGCGTAATACCGCCGTTCCCGACCGTGATGACTCATGGGTTCCAGACGCTGAGCGAATAGTTCAAGCCAAGATCGCCAAGTAGGGCACTTACTCGTTGAAGTGATCGTCCGCGGCCGGTGAAGATCGACCCCGTTCCGCCCGGGACGCCGCCCGACCTGCGGCTTCGCCCCGGGGTGAACCGTGCGGCCCGACCGGCCGCGCGTCAGGACCAATCGGGGAGCACCCTTGTCGAAGTCGGGAAACCGCGCCATGAGCGCACGCGGTGTCGTCATACGCCGGATGACGGTCGGAGCGGCCGGAATGGCCCTGCTCGTCGGCGGGACCGTGGGCGCCACCAGCGCCTGGGCCGCCGGAGGCGAGCAGCCCCCGGTCGAGCAGGTCGTGCCGGGGACGGAGGCGGTCCCGGCCGAGGAGGCCGTCCTCCCGGGTGAGGAGGGCGAGCTGATCGACGCCGGAGTCGTCGACACGGCGCCCCCGGTCAACCCGACCACGTTCCCGGGCGCGCTGCCCCCCGCCGGGACCGGGACCGCGTCCACCCTGGAGTACACGGAGCCCTCCGGGGCCCCGGCCGGGCACCCGGCCGCCAGCGCGGCGACGGTCAGGACCGCGTGGTGCAAGGGCACCGCCGACGTCCCGCACTGGTCGCGGGGCGGCGGCAGCGTCATCTACAAGACGCGGATCGAGTGCATCGGCAACATCCCCAGCGTGCAGGTGAAGGTCGACGGCACCCTGGTGCACATCGCGGGCGGCGGGCCGAACATCGCGGCGACCTCGTCCCAGACGCAGACCATCAGCACGCTCAACGGCAAGAAGACGTACTACACCCCGGTGCCGTCGGGCCGGAAGGTCCGTTACTCGGGCAAGTTCCAGGGCAGCTCGGCGTTCAAGATCGTCTCGCCGCGCCAGGGCAGCACGGGCACCGCGGGCAGCCAGATCCGGCAGGTCAACGTCCCGTAGCGGACCCCTGCCCCCCGTCGGCCCGACCCGCTGACCCGACCCCCGTCGGCCCGTCGGCCCGTCGACTCACCGGCCCGGCCCGGCCCCCGCGCGGGGGCCGGGCCGGTGGACGTCCCCGGACACCCGTGGACGTCCACCGGCGGGCGGGGCGCCGTGCGGGAACGGGACGGGGAACGGGCCGGGGCGGGCGTTACGCCGGGCGCTCCCCGAGCAGTTCGTCCGCGTCGACGATCCGGTACGCGTACCCCTGCTCGGCCAGGAACCGCTGGCGGTGCGCGGCGAAGTCCTGGTCGATGGTGTCCCGGGCGACGACCGAGTAGAAGCGGGCCTCGTGCCCGTCGGACTTCGGCCGCAGCACCCGGCCCAGCCGCTGGGCCTCCTCCTGGCGGGAGCCGAAGGTGCCCGACACCTGGATGGCGACCGTCGCCTCCGGCAGGTCGATGGAGAAGTTCGCGACCTTCGACACCACCAGCACCGAGATCTCCCCGGCGCGGAACGCGTCGAACAGCTTCTCGCGCTGCGCGTTCGAGGTCTCGCCCTTGATCACCGGGGCGTCGAGGTGCTCGCCCAGCTCGTCCAGCTGGTCGATGTACTGGCCGATGACCAGGGTCTGCTCCCCCTGGTGGCGGCGGACCAGCGCCTCGGTGACCCGCCGCTTGGTCGCGGTCGTCGCGCAGAACCGGTACTTCTCCTCCGGCTCCGCCGTCGCGTACGCCAGCCGCTCGGAGTCGGTGAGGTTGACCCGGACCTCCACGCAGTCGGCGGGGGCGATGTACCCCTGCGCCTCGATCTCCTTCCAGGGGGCGTCGAAGCGCTTGGGGCCGATCAGCGAGAACACGTCCGACTCGCGGCCGTCCTCCCGCACCAGGGTGGCGGTCAGCCCGAGGCGGCGGCGGGCTTGGAGGTCGGCGGTGAACTTGAAGACCGGCGCGGGCAGCAGGTGCACCTCGTCGTAGACGATGAGCCCCCAGTCCCGGGAGTCGAACAGCTCCAGGTGCGGGTAGATCCCCTTCCGCCGGGTGGTCAGCACCTGGTACGTGGCGATGGTGACCGGGCGGATCTCCTTGCGCGTCCCGCTGTACTCGCCGATCTCGTCCTCGGTGAGCGAGGTGCGGCGGACCAGCTCGTGCTTCCACTGGCGGGCCGAGACCGTGTTGGTGACGAGGATCAGCGTGGTCGCCTTGGCCTCGGCCATCGCCCCCGCGCCGACCAGCGTCTTGCCCGCGCCGCAGGGCAGCACCACGACCCCGGAGCCGCCGTGCCAGAAGCCCTCCACGGCCTGCCGCTGGTAGGGGCGCAGCGTCCAGCCGTCCTCCGCCAGCTCGATCGGGTGGGCCTCCCCGTCCACGTACCCGGCGAGGTCCTCGGCGGGCCAGCCGAGCTTCAGCAGCGTCTGCTTGATCTGCCCCCGCTCGGAGGGGTGCACGGCGACGGTGTCCGCGTCGATCCGGGCGCCCACCAGCGGGACGATCCGCTTGGAGCGCAGCACCTCCTCCAGCACCGGGCGGTCGGTGGTGGTCAGGACCAGCCCGTGCGCGGGGTGCTTGCTCAGGGTGAGCCGCCCGTAGCGGTCCATGGTCTCGGCGATGTCCACGAGCAGCGCGTGCGGGACGGGGTAGCGGCTGTACTCCACCAGCGCGTCCACCACCTGCTCGGCGTCGTGCCCGGCGGCCCGCGCGTTCCACAGGCCGAGCGGGGTGATCCGGTAGGTGTGGATGTGCTCGGGGGCGCGCTCCAGCTCCGCGAACGGGGCGATGGCCCGTCGGCAGGCGTCGGCCAGGTCGTGGTCGACCTCCAGGAGGAGCGTCTTGTCCGACTGGACGATGAGGGGTCCGTTCACGCGCGTCCCTTTCCTGCGGTTCCGCCGCGGCCGTGCCGCCCAGGGCCCTCCCGCGTCCGTGCGGGTCGGCCCGCGGCGCTCCGCGCGGGTGGCTAAACCTCCAGTCTGCCCGATGGACGGGAACGGGGGCGGGGCGCCGACCGGACCGGGGCGAGGGGGAGACCGCGCCGACCGGGCCGGACCACCGGGACGGGACGGGACCGGACGGGCCGGAGAAACGTCGGGGCGCCCCGACGGCCGCCCTCTACGATCTTCGTATGGACATTCGAGGAGTGGATCCGCGCGACACCACCTGGGAGTTCGACCGTGCCCGCTACCGGGTCCACTTCTGGGACCTGGAGAACACCGCGTCCGACGAGTACGAGGTCTCCGGCGAGGTCGACGTCGAGGAGGTCCTCGCCTGGGCCGCGCGGTTCGCGGGGGAGCACGGGTTCACCTACACCGTCTACGTCCACGTGCCCGTGGCGGGCGGCGGCCCGGGACTCATCCGGCTGACCGGAGTCCTCGGCGACCCCTTCGCCTGACCCCCGTCCCCTGCCCGACCGCCGTTCACCGCCCGTCCCGCCTACCCCGCTCGTCCCGTCGCCCCGCTCGCCCCCTTGGTGTCCCCCGGGGCACCCCCGTGGGCGCCGCCGTGCGCGAGGGCGCTGGGGGTGAGACGGCCGACGATCGCCGGGGCCTCCCGGACGAGGGCGTCATCGGTGAGCGCCTCGACCATGAACAGGGCGAAGTCCACCCGCCGGGTGCGGTCGCTGGCCAGGACCGGGTCGCCCACGTGGCGGCGCCAGACGGGCAGCCCCTGGCTCTCGCCCTCCTCCAGGGAGCTGCCGCGCACCACGGTCCACCGGGTGTCGCTGGCGAAGACCCGGCGGCACGCCTCCACCTGGTCGTCGATCTCCATCGCGCGCAGCAGCCTGCCGAGCACGGCGGCGATCCGGACGCCCAGCAGGAACGTCCGCGAGTACCGGTCGCGGCCGTCGCGGGTGATGTGCCAGCCGCAGGAGAAGACCAGCCGGGCGCCGGGCCGCGCGTGGTCGAGGACGGCCCGCGCGGTGCCGGACGCGTACTGCCGCACCCCCCAGGGCACCAGCACGGTGAGCACTCCGTCGCAGCCCTCCACCGCGCGCCGGATCACCTCCGGGTCGTCGGTGGCGCCGGGGACGACGGTGATCCGGTCCTCGAACCCGGCGAGCTTGGGGACGCTCTTCTCCCGGCAGACGCCGACCACCTCGTAGCCGCGTTCCAGCGCGTGCCGGACCATGTACCGCCCGAGCTTCCCCGAGGCCCCGACGACACAGACCCTCCCGATCCGTTCCGCACCCATGACGCGGCCCCCTTCCGGTCGAACGGCACCCTTATGCTGTAAGGCAAGCTAGCCTTACGGTGTAAGGAGGTCAAGGGCGTCGACGGGCCACGCCACGAGCACGGTCCGCCGGCTCACGGCGGACAGGCGCTCGTGCACACGGGCGCGCCGGGTGGGCGGCCTCACGACGTGTGCCTCCCGGTGCGGGTGTTCATGGGCGCACACCGGCCGTGACGGCCGCGTCAAGCGAGGAGGTCAGGAGGGGCGGCCGATCCGCCGGTCCGCGAGGGACTACGCCCCGCTCCGGGGACGGCGGGAAACGGCTCCGAACCGCCTCCGTACCTGGTCGGCCAAGTCGAGTAGTTGAGCGGCGCCCTCGGTGTCCTTGGCCTGCTGGCACAGCGCGGCGGCGTGCTCCAGGGTCTCCAGGGCTTCGGCGTGGCGGCCTCCCTGGATGAGGGTCTGCGCGAGATTCGCGAGCTCCACGGAGAGGGCGTGGTCGTCCTTGCCTTCGAGGAGCGCCTCCATGGCGAGGGTGTGCAGCCGGACGGCCTGCTCCCACGCCCCCCGCAACCGCTGGGCGGTGGCCATGTTGCCGAGGGTCATGCCCTCGCCGCAGCGGTCTCCCAGACGGCGGAAGATGTCCAGGGCCTCCCGTTGCGCGGTGAGGGCGCCTTCGGGATCCCCGACGGCTATCAGCGTGCCCGCGAAGTTGGACAGTTCGATCGCCCTCTCATGGGGGATGAGCAGACCGCCGTCCGCGCTGAGTGCCCGCCTGTGCATCTTCACGGCGTGCTCGGCGTTCCCGACGTTGCGCGTCATCTTGGCGAGGCTTCCGAGGGCCTGGGAGTACCCCCGCGTATCGCCCTGTCGACGGAAGACCTTCGCGGCTTTGCGGAGGGCTCGGGCGGCCTCCTCCAGCCGGTCCAGCTCGATCAACGTCTCGCTGGCGTTGCTCAGGGCGCCGGCCATCCCCCTGTGGTCCCCAGCGCGTCGGAGCAGCCGCTCGGCCTTGGTGTGAGCGGCCAGGGCCTCCTCGAACCGGCGCCGCTCGTGGAGGGCGAGCCCCAGGTTGTTGAGCGCGCCGCCCAAGGCCCGGGGCCTCTTCAGCTTCCGGCAGATCTTGACGGCCTTCGCGTGGACGCGGACCGACTTGCGTAGCTTGCGCATGTTCTGGAGCACTACACCGAGGGAGCTCAGCAGTGCTGCCTCGCGGGCTTCCTCCTTGAGCGCGCGGTTCGACAGGACGCCCGCGACCAGGACCAGCTGGGCGTCTTCCAGGTAACGCATCTCCGTCAGGAACCGCGCTACGGGCACGGCCAGGGCGGCGCACATCGGGTCGTCCCCGGACTCGTGTGCCCAGAGGGTGGCCGCGACCAGGGTGGGCCGCTCGGCCTCCAGCCACTCCAGGGCGGCGGCCCGATCGGTGAACGGGGGTTCCGTCGTGGAGGGCGCCGTCACCGGGCCGAAGAGCACCTGGCACGCCGACGTGGTCTTCGCGTGGAAGTGGAGCAGCAACCGTACGAGGTTTTCGCCCCACTCGTCGTCGCTCCGGAGGAGTTCCTCCCAGCAGTAGAGGCGCACGAGTCCGTGCTGACCCCAACGGCCGTAGGGGTCGAGCGGTTCGACCAGATGCCGTCGTGCCAGAGCCAACAGGAGCCGTTCGGTTTCCTTGAACGTGCCGCCGTACAGCAGCGCCGCCGCCTCGGTGGAGAAGTCCGGCCCGGGCTGCAGACCCATCCGGAGGAAGAGCCTGGCCTGTTCCTCGGAGAGCCTTCGGTGGGAGACCTGGAAAGCCGCGGTCACCGCCCGTTCCTCGCGGCTCAGCACGGAGAGCCGGGAATGCGTGTCCGCCAGGTCCCGGCGGAGATCGGACAGCGGGCGGGCCGGTGCGTCCACGAGGAAGGACGCGAGGATCCGCAGGGCCAGGGGCAGTCCACCGCAGAGCGAGACGAGCCGATCGGCTTCGTCCGCCTCGACGGCAACCCGGGTGTCCTCGGGCCGGGACGCGCGCACCGCGCCGTCCAGGAGGGCCCGGCCGTCGCCGACGGGGAGCTCCCGCAGGGTCAGGACCAAGGCGTCCAGCTCCGACAGGGAATGCCGTGAGGAGATGAGGGTGGCCGTCTTCCCGTCGCCGGGCAGGAGATGGCGGATCTTTCTCGTGGCGGGCACGTCGTCCAGCACGACCAGGACCCGTCGCCCGGCGTCGGACATCGCGGCGAGCTTGGAACGGAAGAGGTGAGCGCGCTCCTCGATCCCTGGGGGAAGGTGATCCGGAGGGACAGCGAGCGCGCGCAGGAGCGTGCCGAGCGCCCGCTTCGGCGACACCTCGTGTTTGGTGTCGTCGCCGTGGAGGCTGATGAAGAGGACCCCGCCGGGAAACCACCCCTCCCGCTCCAGTGCCTGGTGGGCGGCCTGGAGGACGAGCTCGGTCTTGCCCATCCCGGCGAGCCCCGCCACCACCACGGTGGCAGCCGTCTCACCCCGCGCCTTCGGGGCCAAGGCGTCGAGAAGCTGCTCCAGTTCGGCGTGGCGGCCCGCGAACCCGGCCGACTTCCGGGGCAGACCGGCGAGCGCGGGGTCCGGACGGTCCGGTACCACCAGGCTGTTGATGTCCCGCGCCTGGACGTTCACGCCCCCGAAGACGGGGCCCTGCAGACGGTTCTCGACGTGGTCGGTCACTCTCCGGTCCGCCGGTACCGCGCGACGGCCCTGCCGAAGGCGATGGCCTCGGCGATGGTGAACATGTCCCGGTTCTCCTCGGTGACCAGGTATCCGACCTTCCGCCAGGCGTACAAGAACGCCGGATCGATGCCCGTCCCGTCCGCGTGCCCGGCCATTTCCCGCAGCAGGCCGTCGAAGTGCTCCTTGGTGAGGGGCGCGGGTTCGTCGGCGTCCGGATCGAAGAACAGCGGGTCGTCCGGGCCCGGTTCCCGACCGAACTTCTCTCGAAACGCAGTTCGTTGCTGTTGGATGGCGGTCGCCAGCAGCTGTCCGTGTGGTGTGTCGGTGGAAAACCTCACGACGGAACTGCCGTCCGCGTTCCAGACGCGTTCGACGGGAGGTCCGGCCGGGCGGCGAGCGGTGTCCGCGGCACGGGACTTCTTACCGGTTTTCCGCAGCACCGCGTCCCGCACCGCCGCACGCCGTTCGTCCCATTCCCCTTCGGGATCGCTCGACTGGGTGTCGACGTCGTAGCCGTCCTCCGGTTCCCCTTCCCCGCCGTCAGGCGTGAGCCGGATCCTGGTCCGCGTTCCCGCCGCGTCCAGGAGGTCCTGGGTGATCTCCCCGTTCCGTGTCGGCACCTTGGTGATTCCCAGTTCGAAGGCCAGACGCGGCAGGGCGAGACCGGGAGAGCTGGTCCACAGCAGGGCGTCCGGGGGAATCGGTTCGGTGAACGCGGGCAGGGCGAAGAGCCGTCCGAGGGTCTCGGCGACGGACATCTCCCGCTCGGGAGCGGTGACGAGGAGGTCGAGCACCGGCGCCAGGGGTGACGTCTCGTCAAGGGAGAGCGCCCAGGCGAAGGCGTGCGGCCCCCTGACCTCCAGGGGTTCGCCGGGGTTCGCCAGGAGCGCCGAGTACAGGGCCGGGAGCAGCGTCCCGGAATCCTTCCGCACGGGCAGTCCGAGGTCCTCGAACCGCCGCAGTCCTTCCCGCAGAACGGCCTGAGGCGTGTCCTCGGGCCCTGACTCCTCCGCCGTCCGCTTCCAGAACCGTTCGACCCTTCGCCCCGCGTCCTCCGGCGGATCGGGGAAGGACCGCTCGAAAGACGGTCCGAGCACTTCGCGGCGGTCCGGGAGGGCCGCGGCGGGCAGCAGTCGGCGGGGCAGCCCACGCTGATCGAGCCCGGCCGCTTCGACCCGGCCGACCAGTGCCAGCATCAGGTTCCCGTCGTCCACGGGCCTTCCCAGTTCCCCGGCCGTGGAGACCGCCAGTCGGACGAAGCGCTGAATGCCCTGGCCGTGTACGGTGCCGCGCAGGATCCGCAGCCAGGCGTCACGCGCGTTGGCGAACGCGCACGGGTCCTCGTCGAAGGCGTCGGGCCCGGCGGCACCCAGGAACAGCGCGTCCAGCGGATCGATCGCCTGGTGCCAGTACGGGTCCGTTCCCTGTCGCTGGGCATGTCCCAGAAGCCCGTAGCCGAGCGCGTAGGCACCGGCCAGGCTGAGTTTCCGTGGAGTGTTGGTGCGCAGCAGCCGACCGAGGGCCTCCTCACCGGGTGTTCGCGGGACATCCGCGTCCTCGGCAGGGGAAGAGGCGACCTCCGTCCGCTCTCCCCGCTGCTCCTGTCCATTCCCTGACGGTGTGCCCATGGCCACTCTCCCGGATCTCCGTCCGACGCCCTCGGACGGGGGCCGACAGGGAATCCCGGAACCGTCCGCCAAGTCAAACGGCGGGCCTCCGGCCCGGGGAGGGCGCCGCGCTCAGTCCTCGTCCTCCGCCAGCTCCGCCACCCCCGTGATCCGGTGCAGCGGATACGTGCGGACCTCGTCGGCGGTGTGGTCGTACGCGGTGACGAAGCCGCCCTCCACCCGGACCGGGGCGATCACCCGCTGACTCGCGGCGCCCTCCGCGCTGACGTAGCCGATCCACAGCGTTCCGCCGGTCAGCACCGCCGCCTGGAGGGTGGCCAGCGTCTCCTGCGGGCCGGTGCGGGGCGGTTCGCCGCCCTGTTCGGGTTCCTCCTTGCGGGGCGCCGTCGCCGCCAGGTCGCCCGCGCGCACGGCGCGCACCGCCGCCCGCAGCAGGGTGTCGTCCGGGCGCGGCGGCCCCTCCACCACCGGCCGGGGCGGGGTGCGGGGCCCGGTCCGGTACGCGTGGGCGCGTGCGATCAGCACCTCGCCCTCCGGGGTCTCGGCGGCCGGGGCGAAACCCATCTCGCGCAGCCGCTCCAGCAGCGTCGCCGGGTCGGCCTGCGCGGCGAGCACGGTCGGCGCCAGCCGCCGCAGCCGCAGTCCCTGGGCCCGGCGGTCCGCCAGGACCTCCTCCAGCACGGCGGCGTCGTCGCAGCGCACGTACGCGGACGCCGCCCCGATCCGCAGCCGCCCGTGGCGCCGGGCCACGTCGTCCACCAGGTACGCCAGGGGCTGCGGGACCGGGGTCCGGGACCGCGCGGCGAGGAACGCGTGCAGATCGCTCGCGGTCATCCCGGCGTCCAGCGCCCGCCGCACCGACGCCGGGGTGAAGCGGTAGACCGTCGCCCCGCCCTTCGACTCGACGTCCGCGAGCACCGCGAGGGTCTCCGCGAGCGGCCGTTCCAGCGGGCCCGGCGCCACGGCGGTCAGATCGGCCTGGAGCAGGACGTGGTCCAACGGGTGCGGGATCAGTGGGGCCAGCAGCCCGGCGGCCCGTCCCACCGCCCGCTCCAGCGCGTCGACGGAACCGAACCCGGAACCCGGGCCCGAACCGGTCCTGGGACCGGGGCCGCCTTCGGTTCCGGTTCCGCTTCTGGTTTCGCTTCCGGGGTCGGGTTCGGAAGCGGATTCCGAACGGGCCCCCGTCCTCGGACCGGCGGAGCCCGCAGCCCCGGTGGAACCTGCGGCCCCGGTGGAGCCCGCGGAACGGGCCCCTGCGGAACGGGCCCCGGCCCCGTCCTCGTCGCCCCCCGCCAGTTCCCGCCCGTGCGCGGAGAGCGCCCCGCGCCCGGTGAACCCCAGCAGCTCCGCCTCCTCCAGCGCCCAGCGCGCCAGCCTCCCCCGGAGGTCGTCGGCCGCCCCGTCCCCACCGACGCCGAGCCCACCGGACGCACCGGGCCCACCGGAACCGGTACCGAAACCGGCCCCCGTACCGCCACCACCGGCCCCGCCGGTCCGCCCGGACCCCGACGGCCGGGGCGGACGCTCCCAGCGCAGCCGCGCCAGCACCGAGTCCGGCTCCGGCGCCGCCCCCGGGGGCAGCCCGGCGAGCAACGCGAGCACCCGTGCCCTGACCTCCGGCGCCGCGCCCCGGTCCAGCCCCGGACCCAGCGCCGACAGCGCCCGGTCCTTGGCGTCCCGGCCGCCCACCAGCCCCGGCACCCGGGTCCCCGTCAGCCAGGCCGAGACCAGCGTCCCCCACCGCTCGGCGGCGGGCCGCTCCAGCCACGCGTCGTACGCGGGGGTCGCCGCGAACCGCTCGTCGGCCTGCCCGTCCGAGGCGATCAGCCCGGCGGCGTGGGCGAGTTCCACCCAGAACGCGGCGACCGGCTCGGACACGTCCAGCGCCACCGCCGTCCGCTTCAGGTCCCGTACGCTCAGCCCGCCCGCGCGCAGTACCGTCGGGCCGCCCTCGTCCCAGTCCCGCAGCAGGTCCTCGACGACCGTCACCGCCGTGTACGCCTGCCCGGCCGCCGTGGCGTCCACCACCTGTGGACGGTGGTCGGCGCGGACCCGCACCGCCGGGGGCACCGGCTCGCAGACGCGGTGCGCCCGCCCGCCCCGCAGATGCAGTGCCACCTCGCGCGGCAGGACGACGGTGCCGGGCGCCGTCGGCAGCAGCAGTCCCCGGTCCAGCAACCACCGCAGCCGGGCCGCCGGTTCGGCCGTGATCTGCCCGTACGGCGGGCCCCACACCAACCGGTCCAGCGCCGCCAGCGACTCGGCGGGGGCGTCGGCCAGCAGCGTGTCCATCCGGTCGCGGTCCCCGAACAGCGCGGACAGCGCGGTGACCGCCGACACCGAGTCATGGGTGGTGCCCAGTCCGGCGGTCGTCAGGATCTCCTGGACGCGCCCGGGTGACATCCCCGCCGCCAGCTCGGCGACGGACGGGCCGAGCCCGGTCGGCGACGGGTGCTGGGGACCGGGCGCCAGCAGCTCCCGGGCGGTGCGCACCAGCCGCAGCCGCTCGTCGTCGCCCCACACCAGGGCCTGTTCCCGCAGGGTCGCCAGCGCGCCGGGCAGCGCCCGCGCCACCGCCGTGGCCGGACCGTCCGCGTCCTCCCCGTTCCCGCCGTTCGCTCCGGGCTCCCCGCTTCCCCCGGGCTCGCTCCCGGGGGCCCAGCCCTCGGGGGCCACCGGGTCGGCGCCCCGCAACAGCCGCTCCAGATCCGCGTATCCGGCCGGGTCCGGGGCCACCGCGAGGGCCTCGGCGACCTGCTGGGCGAACCGGTCCAGCCGCTCCAGCGCCCGCAGCACGCTGGCCCGGGTCCCGGCCCGGGTGGCCAGCTGGGTCAGGTCCCCGGGCACGGGGGTGAGCAGATCGGGCCGCGCCCGCAGGAGTTCCGCGAGGGAGGCGTCGTCGCGCGAGCGCAGGGCTTCCGCGAGGGACCGGGGCGGGGTGCTTCCGGGTGACTTGGCGCTCATCCGGTTCACGGTACTGGGTCCGCGCGGCCGGGCCGGGTCCCGTCCCCGGCCGCGTCGGGTCCCGCCCCCGCCCGGCCGGACCCGGAACCCGCCTGCCCGGGCCCGGAACCTGCCCGGACGGACCCGGAAACCCGGCCGGGCGGCTCCGGTGAGCGGGACGGCCGCCCCGGCGAGCGGGACGGCGGCCTCCGCCGGGCCGGGGACCGTGGGGGCCGCGAGGACCCCCCGGCCCGGCGGACCCGACCGCGTGCGGGGCCGGGACGGGTCGTGGGGGCGCGCGCGGACCCCGGACGATTCGGTACCGTCGCGCTGAGGGGTTCTCAGACGCGCCCCGGAGGGGACCTCGTGGGGATTGAGAGCGACCGGCTCGTCTTCGACTATCTGAGTCGGGTCGGCGACCTGGCACAACAACGGCAACTGCCGTCGTCCACCCGGATGCGCCTCGTCGCGGAGTTGCGGGACGAGATCGACCGCCACCGGGCCAGGGCCTCGGCCGACACCCCCGCCTCGGTGCGCCGCATCCTCACCCGGCTCGGCGACCCCGACGACCTGGTGTCCGGCGCGGGCGGCCGTCCCGCCGCCGACGGCACCCCCCTGACCGTCCCCGAACAACGCGGCCCCGACGCCCCGGCACCGAGCCCGTCCCCGTCTCCGCGCCCTTCCCCCCGCCCGTCCCCGTTCCGGTCCCGGCCCAGGTCCTCGTCCGCATCCCCGCCCCCGTCGCCGTCGCCGGAGAAGCCCGCGCCGCCGGAGGGGCCGACCGGGAAGCGGGCGGAGAAGCCGACGGAGGACGGCGGCCCGGAAGGACCGGGCGGGAAGCCGACGGCCAAGGGCCTGTGGCGGCTCGTCCGCCCCCGTACCGGGGGGAAGCCCGTCCCCGCCCGGGACGCCCCGGCACCCGGAGGGCACGCCGACGGCCACCGCCCGCCCGCGCCGCCGCACCTCGCCCCGCTGGACGAACTCGGTTCCGCGGCGGGGCCCCGCGACTGGTGGCGCAAGGCGGACTCGGGCCCGTACGAGGCGTTCGACAGCGTCCCCGGGTTCGTCGGCGGCATCGAGATCCCCGAGATACTGAAACCGCCGCCCGCCGCCGAGGGCGAGGGCGAGGACGAGGAACAGGATGGGGCCGCCGGAGGACCGGAGGACGGCACCGGCACCGGCCCGGACGCCGCCGAAGCCTCCGAAGCGACCGGGAAGGGCCGCCGGGGCGGTCTGGCGCTCGCCCTGCTCACCGGCTGGTCGAGCCCGCTGCTGCTGGTCGCCGCCGCGCTCCTGGTGGTGGGCGCGGTGCTGGGCAATCTGCTGGCCCTCGCCGGGGGCTGGGCCCTCGCCTGGCTCTCCAAGCGGCTGAGCCCCGCCGAGTCCAAGTTCGCGGTGCTCTGGCTGCCCGGACTGGCGCTGGCCGGGGGCGTGGCGTGGCTGTGGGGCCGGATGGAGGGCCGCTGGGGGCGGCCCATCGCGGAGGGCGCGTTCGACCAGGCGGTCGAGGGCACCTGGCCCTGGGTCCTCAAGTCGGCGGCGGTCGCCTCCGCCGTGTTCCTGGTCTGGCGGTCGCGCCGCAAGGGCTGACGGGGTCCGGGCCGACGCGGCCGGAGCTGACGACGTCCGGGCCGACGCCGCCGCCGGGGCCGACGGGGTCCGCCGCCGACGAAGCCCGGCGGCTCCAGACGGCCCGACAGCTCCGGACGGCCCGGCGGACGCGACCGCTCAGACGGCCGCAGCCCTGGTCGCAGCCGTAGCCGTAGCCGTAGCCGTGGCCCTGGCCGCAGCCGCAGCCGTGGTGGTCCCGCCGCCCGCAGCGCTCCCGAGCTGGTGCGGCAGCCTCCACCCCTCGGCGAGCCGCGACGGATGGACGTTGTCCCCACCGCCGAAGAACTCGCAGAACTTCATGATCAGCGGGTCCCAGCCGACCGGGTCCACGTAGTGCGTTCCCGGGATGACCAGCTCCTCCTCGACATGGGCGCGCAACACCTCGACCTCGAAGGCGGTGGCGTGCGACGGGGAGCCGCCGAAGGGCCGGGACGAGACGACCCGGCACTCCAACTGGACCGGGCACTGGGCGACCCGGGGCGCCCGGACCAGGTCCGACGCCTGCTCGGTCAGCCGCGCGGTGGCGAACTTGTCCGGCTCGTGGCGGTAGCCCTGCCGCACCTTGTAGTCCGGGACGTCCGGCCGTCCGGTGGTGAGGGCGATCCGGTCGACGGCGTCGACCATCGCCGACGAGGGCAGGTTGAGCACGCACTCGCCCTCCCGCAGCAGGTTCGCGGTGGTCCGGGCGTTGTTGCCCAGCCCGAGCATGCAGGACTGGCCGAGCCACCACGCCGAGGACATCGGCGCCAGGTTCGCCGTGCCGTCCTCGTTGAGCGAGCTGATCAGCACCACCGGAGTGCCGAAGTAGAGGACCTTGAGCCCGGGGACGACGTGCATGCGCGGTGCCTTTCGACGGAGTGCCGGACGAGGACCCGCTGAACCGGAACGCGGGCCTCCGCCGACCCTCCCGCGCACGGCACCACCACGCTGGCGGGAATGAGACATCGCTTTTCGGGCACCGCCCTCTGGAAGCCCTGGAAGCCCTGGAAGCCCTGGAAGCCCTGGAAGCCCCCGACCCGCGAGGGTGAAGGCCGGGGGAGAGGGGAGAGCGGCGCGCGGAAGCGGAAGCCGTCAGGCCGCCGCCGGGCGCCAGGGCAGACCCGGGACGACCAGGGGCGAGCCGGTGACCGGGTCGGGGACGACCACGCAGTCCAGGCCGAAGACCTCCCGCACCAGCTCCTGGGTGACGACCTCGGAGGGCGGGCCCTCGGCCACCACCACGCCCGCCTTCATCGCGACGAGGTGGTCCGCGTACCGGGCGGCCTGGTTGAGGTCGTGCAGGACCACGACCACCGTCCGGCCCCGGTCGTGGTTGAGCTGGCGGACCAGGTCGAGTACCTCCACCTGGTGCGAGATGTCCAGGTACGTCGTCGGCTCGTCCAGCAGCAGCAGTTCCGTCTCCTGGGCGAGCGCCATCGCGATCCACACCCGCTGCCGCTGGCCGCCGGAGAGTTCGTCGACGGACCGGTCGGCGAGCGCGGCGACGTCCGTGCGTTCCATCGCCTCGGTCACGGACCGCTCGTCCGCCTCTGACCACTGCTGCCACCACCGCTGGTGCGGCTGCCGCCCCCGGGCCACCAGATCGCCCACGGTGATCGCCTCGGGCGCCACCGGCGTCTGCGGCAGCAGCCCGATCTGCTGCGCGATCCGCTTGGTCGGCAGCTCCGCGAGGGAGGCGCCGTCCAACAGCACCGAACCGCCGCGCGGCTTCAGCAGCCGCCCGAGCGCCCGCAGGGTGGTGGACTTGCCGCAGGCGTTCGGCCCGACGATGACGGTGACCTTGCCGTCCGGCACGTCGAGGTCCAGTTCGCGCACCACGGTGCGCTCCTCGTAGGCGAGGGTCAGCTGACGGGCCCGCAGCCGCGCGCCCGCCTCCCCGCCCCGCCCGGGACGCCCGGCCCCGTCCTTCACCGGCCCGACGGCACCCTCCCCGGAAACCGTTCCGGCGGCCGTTTCGGTGGCCGTCCCGGAGGTCGTCCCGGAGGTCGGCTCGGAGGGCGCCCCCGGAACCGTCCCGGAGGCGTCCTCGGCGGCCGTTCCGGCCGGGGCGCCGGTGCCGCCGCCCGTCTTCTTCCCGGTCAGGGACTGCGACTGCGTCACTGGTTGCCTCCACTGCGGCTGCGGATGATGAGCCAGATGAGGTACGGGGCGCCGACTGCCGCCGTCAGCACCCCCACCGGGAGTTCCGTCGGGGCGAACAGCCGCCGCGCCAGCAGATCGGCGACCACCACGATCACCGCGCCGAGCAGCGCCGAGGACAGCAGCGGGATCTGCGCGGTCCGGGTCAGCCGACGGGAGACCTGGGGGGCGAGCAGCGCCACGAAGTCGACCGGCCCGGCGGTGCCGGTCGCCACCGACGCCAGCAGCACGCCCACCGCGACCAGTCCGAGCCGCACCCGGCCCAGCCGGACGCCGAGCGCGGTCGCCGTGTCGTCGTCCACGCCCACCCGGCGCTGGGCGTGCGCCGCCCACAGCACCGCCGGGAGCAGCAGCACCAGCGTCCAGACGAGCGGGGTCGCCTCCGGCCAGCCCCGGCCGTTGAGGGAACCCGTCATCCACACCTGGGCCTGCTGGGCCACCTGCTGGTCGCCCTTGGTCATGAACAGGCTGACGATGGAGCGCAGCGCCATCGCGATGCCGATGCCGATCAGCACGAAGCGGGTGGCCTGGAGCCCGCCCCGCCAGGCGAAGACGTAGACCAGCGCGGCGGCCAGGACGCCCCCGCTGATGCTCAGATAGGGCAGCGCGGCGTACGAGGTCACGCCGAAGGTCATGGCGCCGACCGTCACCGCCGCCGCGCCCTGGCTGATGCCGATGACGTCCGGGCTGGCCAGCGGGTTGCGGGCGACGGTCTGGATCAGTGCTCCGGCGACCCCGAAGGCGGCGCCGACCAGCAGCCCCACCACCAGCCGGGGCAGCCGCAGCGTCCCGACGACGAGTTCGTCCGCCGAGGGCTGTCCGCTGAGCACCCGCAGCACCTCCGCCGGGGAGACGAACGTCTCCCCGACCGACAGGTACGCGACGCAGGCCACGGCGAGCACCGCCGTGAGACCGAGCGAGGTGATCACGGCCCGCCGGTGCACCAGGAACGAGGCGCGCGACCCCAGCCGGACGGGTGTGTACCCGGCGGGCCCGCCGCTCTTGCGGACCGGGCCCGTCCCACCGCCCTCGGTCGTGTCGTGGACCGGGGCCCCGGGGGGCCCGTCCGCCGTGCGGAGCTTCATCCGCGTACCGCCTCTCGGGACGTTCGGGGGGCTCGGAGGGCCCGGGAGGCCGGGGCGGGGCCCCGGAAGGAGACTGGGGACGAGGTCCAGGCGGCCCGGGTGGCCCAGGCGGCCCGGGGCGCGCGGACGGCCCGGGGCGCGCGGGCGGCCGGGCTCACGCGGCGACCGTCTTCCTGCGCACCAGGACGATCAGGAACGGCACGCCGATCAGGGCCGTCATCACCCCGACGGGAACCTCGCTGGGCGGGAACACGATCCGGCCGACGGTGTCGGCGAAGAGCAGCATGACCGGGCCGAGCAGCGCGGCCATCGGCAGCAGCCAGCGGTGGGACGAGCCGACGAGGGCGCGGGCCAGATGGGGCACCGCGAGTCCCACGAACGCGATCGGACCGGCCGCGGCGACGCCCGCGCCGGTCAGCACGGCGGCGCCGAGCCCACCGGTGATCCGGACGGAGGCGACCTTCTGGCCGAGGCCCTTCGCCACGTCCTCGCCGAGCGCCAGCGCGTCCAGACCACGGGCCACCGAGACCACCAGGACCGTGCCGAGCAGCAGGAACGGCCACACCTGGGCGGCCAGTTCGGCGTCCCGTCCGGAGAGCGAACCGACCTGCCAGAACCGGAACTCGTCCAGCGCGGCTGCCTGGGTGGTGAGGACACCGGTCAGCACGGAGGCCAGCAGCGCGTTGAGCGCGGCGCCGCCGAGGGCGAGTTTGATCGGGGTGGCGCCGCCCCGGCCCCGGGAGGCGATCAGATAGACGGCGAGCGCCGCGAACCCGGCGCCCGCGAAGGCGAACCACACGTATCCGGTCAGGGTGTGGACGCCGCCGAAGGCGATGGCGAGGATCACCCCGACCGAGGCGCCCTGGCTGATGCCGAGGATGCTGGGGTCGCCGATCGGGTTGCGGGTGATGCCCTGGAACGCGGTCCCGGCGAGCGCCAGCCCGGCGCCGACCATCAGACCGACGATGGTGCGGGGCACCCGCAACTCGCGCACGACCACGGCGTCCTCGCTCGTCCCGCCGTGCAGCAGGGCGTCGAGGACCGTGGACGGGGCGATGGCCCGCGCTCCCACGGCGAGGCTGAAGACCACCGCGAGCACCAGGGCCACCACGGCCGCCAGCATCGCGACGGCACGTCTGACCGGCATCGGCGGCACTCCCGTGACAGCGAGGGTTGGTAAGGCTTGGCTAAGTCTAAGGGGGAACACTTTCCGGCCGAACCCCTGTCCACGGACCGGGCCCCCTTGACCGCCGGTTACCCCCGGTCATCCGTCGGTTTACCCCGGGTCATCCGCCGGGCCGTCCGCCCGGGAACGTACCCGGCGCGGGACGCCCGTCGCGGGACGGGTCGGCACAATGGGGGACGTGACCTCCGCGACGACGCCCTCCGCCCACCCCGGACGCCCCGGCCCCGCCGTGCCGCCCGCCGCTCCGCCCGGGGGCCCGCTGGTCGTCGGCTTCGACCTCGACATGACGCTGATCGACTCCCGCCCCGGCATCCGCGCCTGCTACGAGGCGCTGGCCGAGGAGACGGGGGTCAGCATCGACACCGAGCTGGTCGTCAGCAGGCTGGGCCCGCCGCTCACCGAGGAGCTGGCCAACTGGTTCCCGGCGGACCGGGTCGAGGAGGTCGCCACCCGCTACCGGGCGATGTACCCGGGCCGGGCCATCGAGCCGACCCGGGCGATGCGCGGGGCCCGGGAGGCGGTCGAGGCGGTGCGCGCGGCGGGCGGCCGGACGGTCGTCGTCACCGCGAAGTGGGAGCCGAACGCGGTGCTGCACCTGCGCCACCTGGGCATCGAGGCCGACGCGGTGATCGGCGACCTGTGGGCCGAGGCCAAGGCGGCGGCCCTGCGGGAGCACGGCGCCACCGTCTACGTGGGCGACCACGTGGGCGACGTGCGCGGCGCCCGCGCCGCCGGGGCCCTGTCCGTCGCGGTCCCGACCGGCCCCTGCTCGGAGGCCGAACTCCGCACGGCGGGCGCCGACACCGTCCTCCCGGACCTGACGGCCTTCCCGTCCTGGCTCGCGGCCCGGGGACACGCGGCACGGGGGTGACCGTCGGCCGGGGTCGACGGACGGTTCCGGCTGGACGGACGTTCCTCCAGCGGCCGCCGCCACTCGTCACGCCGGAAAGAACACCGCGCGGACCGGGTCGTCCGGTCCGCGCGGCGTTCTTCCGTCAGCGGCGTGCTCGCTCTTCTAGTCCGTAAGAGACGGCCTAGTACCAGCCGAACCAGAACGCCTCGATGGAGCGTGCCTTGCCGGTGGTGCCCATGATCTTGACGTCGCCGACGTAGGGGGCGCCACCCTGCCAGCCGACGTTCTTGACGTGGGCGTCTCCAGTGATACGGAACGGGGAGTCGCCCCTCCCGGGGCCGAAACCGTCGGAGTAGAACGCGATGGCCTCGATCGGGGTGTTCATACCCGTGGTGCCGATCTGGACCGTCTTCTTCTTGCCCAGGCACTGGTAGGTCGAGTCCCAGCCGTAGTTGGCCCGGTGGGCCTTGAAGCATATCTGGGCGACGTCGGTGCCGTGCGGGTAGCTGAACCGGATGGACTCCACGTTGAGCCCCCTGCCGGTGGTGCCCGCCCACTCGCCTACGCAGCGCCAGTCCTGCCAGCCGATGTTCTGGACGTGGGCCTGGTAGCAGAGCCCGTCGTTCGGAGCGGACCGTGCGGTGGCGGTGCCCGGCAGCGCGAGCGCGGCGGTGGCGGCGACGGCCCCCGCGATGAGGACGCGGAGCGTGCTTTTGATCATGACTTTCCCCCGAAGAGCTGTACCCGGCGTCGTCCCGACGCCGATCACGCGCTGTGGCGCGTGTGCTGATCAAGGTAGGTGACGGGTCACCTGTTTGAGGCGACGGAAACCGACGAGTGCCACGGCCGGAAACGTCCGCACGGCGGCCGGGCTGCCAAGCTGCCGGGCCGTTCGGACTCGTGACCGGGCTCCGTGAGCCGGTCCGATCGGGAGGGGGGAAGGCGGGCAGCCTAGACCGGCTGCCCGGCCGTTCCCTGGGCGGCGCGGGCCTGGCGGCGCTGGGCGGCGATCGTCCGCAGGACGCCCGCCCCCGCGATCGCGAAGCCGACGCCCATGAGCATGCTCAGCCAGAACATGAACGTGGGGAACGGGTCCGTTCCGAGGAACAGCGGGGCCACGGTGACCAGGGTGGCCACCGCGCCGATGATGAAGACGACCGCTCCGGCCCGGACCAGGCCGTCCCCGGGCGCCGTGGCAGTGGTGTGGGTTTCGTCGCGCACCCCACCAGGGTATCCGGCGCCCGGCCGGGAGCCCCGAGGGCTCCGGAGAGCCGTGGGCCCGCCCCGGGACCTGACCGCGGCCGAGCCGGGGCCGGACCGGGTCCGCCCCGGACCTGACCGGGGCCGAGCCGTGGTGGCGGGGCGGGGTGGCGGGGCGTCCCCGTCCCGGCCGGTGGTCCGGGGATTACCCGGCAATGGGCGGTCGCCGTTCCCGCCGGGATTTCCCCGCCGGACGGTGTACGGCGGGGTCCGTACGGTGGGCGACGGGAACCGTGCGGTGTTCCGGTCCGGTCGTCCGGAACGCGTTCCCTGTTTTCGGGAAAACCGGTTGACCGGACGGCAACGGTCTGGACCTCGAATCGATCGTGAGCGGGTCGGGGAATCGGTGTCTGGACCCGTCCGGAATGCTCGTGCGCGATCGCCGGGAACGGTTCCCGAACCCGTTCCGGATTCGGCCATCCTCCGCGCCCTCGCCGTCCGGCGCGGAAAGGAGCGAGCGGTTCGCCGGGTCGTTCACCGAGTCGTCCGCCGAGCCGTCCGCAGAGCCGTTCATCGAGCGGGCGAATGCGCCGAGAGGCGCCTTTTCCCTCGCCCTCCGAGTCTTTCTCCCTCCCGCTCACCCCCTTCCTCCTTCCCGCCTGCCGCCCTTCTTCCCTCCGTCCTCCACCACCCCTCGCCGCCCCTACGACTGCCCCTCCCGCCGTTCCCCGGCGTTCCGGCGTCCTCCCGTGGTCACCGGGCTTCCACGCCCCCGGTACGGGCGGTCCGAGGGCTGGCGGGCCGCCCCGGGCGCTGGGTGCCGGGCGCCGGGGCGGGGAGTACCGGCCATTTCCCGGCGGCCCGGAAACGGTTCCGTTCCCGGCTTCCCTTCCGGTGCCCTTCCCGTTCCGTACCGGGTTCCGTACCGGGCGGGCCGGATTTTCCCGGGGTGGTTTTCCCCGGAACCCGGGGCCGGGCCGTTCCCGCCCGGATCGTTCCGTCCCGGCGGCGAACCCGCCCGCCGCGAGCGGGGCGTGGCGCATTCCCCGTCCCCGGTTCCGGAGCAATGCGCCCGCGCGGGGCGCTTGTTCGTGCCACCTATGTGCCATGAGGGCCCGTCATCGCCTTCCCATAAGACGTCCCGGGCCTCTCCCACCGCTTCTCGACACGGGTCCGGGCTCTGGCCGTTTCTAGGGGTGATCAACGGGGGAGAGCCCCGGTAGGCTGGTGGCAACGTTGGCCTTGTGGAGCGGAAAGTGGGTGTGTGCTTTGCCGACTGGCAAGGTCAAGTGGTTCAACAGTGAGAAGGGCTTCGGCTTCCTCTCCCGTGACGACGGCGGCGACGTCTTCGTCCACTCCTCCGTGCTGCCCGACGGGGTCGACGTCCTCAAGCCGGGCCAGCGCGTCGAGTTCGGCGTGGTGGCGGGCCAGCGGGGAGATCAGGCGCTGTCCGTGACGGTGCTCGACCCGACCCCCTCGGTCGCCGCCGCCCAGCGCCGCAAGCCGGACGAACTGGCGTCGATCGTCCAGGACCTGACGACCCTCCTGGAGAACATCACCCCGATGCTGGAGAAGGGCCGTTACCCCGACAAGGCGTCCGGCGCGAAGATCGCCGGACTGCTGCGCGCGGTCGCCGACCAGCTCGACGTGTAAGCCCGCCGCGCGGCCCTCGCCGCCACGACGGCCCCCTCGCCGGCACACCGCCTTCGACGGCTCCCGACCGCCGTGTCCGGGTGGTCGTGTCCCGGCAGCCGCGTCCGAGACGTCGCGTCCGGGGCGTCACGTCCGGGTCGTTGAGCCGCCCGGACGCGACGGCGCCCCGCTCAGGGGAACGCGAGCGCGTCCGGGGCGAGTGGCGGGACGAGGCCCTCGTCCGCCGCGCGCGTCAGCAGTGCCCGCACCGCCGCGTACCCCTCGTCCCCGAGGTCGGCGGTGAACTCGTTGACGTACAGCCCGATGTGCCGGTCGGCGACGGCCGGGTCCATCTCCTGCGCGTGCGCCAGGACGTACGGCCGGGAGACGGCCGGATCGTCCCAGGCGGCGCGGACCGAGGCGCGGGCCGCCGCCGCGAGCCGCCGCAGCGTCGCCGTGCCCAGCGCCCGGCGGGCGACGATCGCGCCCAGCGGGATCGGCAGCCCCGTCGTGGACTCCCAGTGCTCGCCCATGTCCGCCAGGGCGTGCAGCCCGTACTCCTGGTAGGTGAAGCGGGCCTCGTGGATGACGAGCCCCGCGTCCACCCGGCCGTCCCGCACCGCCGGCATGATCTGGTCGAACGGCAGGACGACGATCTCCCCGACCCCGCCGGGCACCCGGTCCGCCGCCCAGAGCCGGAACAGCAGATAGGCCGTCGAACGCTCGCCCGGCACCGCGACGGTCCGCCCGGTGAGGTCCGCGCCCTCCTCCCGGGTCAGCACCAGCGGCCCGCACCCCCGGCCCAGCGCACCGCCGCACGGCAGCAGCGCGTACTGGTCGAGGAGCCAGGGCAGCGCCCCGTACGAGACCTTCAGCACGTCCAGTTCGCCGCGCTCGGCGAGGCCGTTGGTGACGTCGATGTCCGCGAACGTCACGTCGAGGGCGGGCGCGTCCGGCAGTCTGCCGTGCGCCCACGCGTCGAAGACGAAGGTGTCGTTCGGGCAGGGGGAGTAGGCGATCCGCAGGGGCGCTCCCGGGCCGTCAGCGGCAACGGCAGCGTCAGTGGTGGCGGTGGTGGCCGTCGTGGTGCCGGTGCTGCCGGTGCCGGTGGTGTCCGTGGTGCCGGTGGGGTGCGTCATGAGGGTTCCCAGCTCTCCAGGCTCTCCAGGACGGGCGCGCAGCCCGTGAAGGCGGTGGTCAGGGCGGCCAGCGCGTCCGCGATCCGCCAGGCCGACCGGTCGCGGGGGCCCACCGGGTTGGAGACCGCGCGGACCTCCAGCACCGGACGGCCCTGCGCGGCGGCCGCCTCCGCGACCCCGAAGCCCTCCATGGCCTCGGCGAGCGCCTCCGGGTGGCGGGCGCGCAGCGCGTCGGCGCGGGCGGTGGTGCCGGTGACGGTGGAGACCGTCAGCACGGTGCCCGTCGGGCAGCCCAGCGCGGCGGCCGTCTTCCCGGCGAGCCGGGCGGGCGGGAGGTGGGTGACGGTGCCGAAGCCGAGTCCGGTGACGGGCAGGAAGCCGTCCGGGTGGTCGTCACCGGTCTCGGCGCCCAGGTCGGCGACGGTGATCGCGTCGGCGACGACGAGCGAGCCGACCGGGGCCAGCGGCGCGAAGCCCCCCGCGATGCCCGTCGAGACGACGAGGTCGTAGGGGGCGCCGTCGAGGGCGGCGGCCGTCAGCGCGGCGGCGGTCCCGGCCGCCGCGGCCGCCGGGCCCACCCCGGCCGCCAGCAGGTCCCAGCGGGCCCCGGCGGTGGTGATCCGGCGCAGCGCCGCGCCCGGCACCGTCACCTCGCGCTGCTCCGACAGGAACGCCAGCGCCACCGCGTCCCGCTCGGCGGGTACCGCGGTGGCGACGAGGAGGCGGGCGGGCCGGGTCATCGGGCCGGGACCGTCAGGACGCCTTCTTGAGCTGGAACGACCAGAGCCCGGTGATCTTGTTCTCGCCGCCCTCGGCGAGGGTCACGGTGGTCCGCTCCCCGTTCGCGCCGTACTGCTCGTTGAAGAAGACGCTGCCGGGGATGGCGAGGTAGGTCTTCTTGCTGTAGTCGGTGAGCCGCTGACCGTTCAGGAGGATCGTCCACTCCTTCTCGGCGATGCTCGGGTCCACGCCGAAGCGGACCGTCTCGTCCGGGTCGACCTCGATGGACTTGACGTCCTCGGTGTCCTTCAGGCACTTCTCCACGTCGGCGGGCTTGATCGCCTTGCCGTCCTGGTAGCAGACCGCCTCCGAGTTCACGGACTCGTCCCCGACCGTGACGGTGGCGACGGCGGTCGGCTTCTCACAGGCCGACAGGACCAGCAGCGCGGCGGAGACGGCACCCGCGGCGGCGACGGTGCGCCGGAGCCGACGGGAGCGCGCGGAGGCCGGGGCTGACTTGAGGTGCGGCTCAGCCGCGGACAGGGACGTCATGGCGGAAAGGCTAGCGGGCGCCCGCCACCCGTGTGTTACGCGGGTACGGCGTGCCGTGTCCGCCCCGGCCCCCGGACGGGACCCGCGCCGGTACCGGGAAGGCGCTCCGACGGGACCCGCCCCGGCTCCGGGGAGGCGCTTCGGCGGGGCCGCTCCGGTCCGGGAAGGTCCCCCCGGCCGGGTCCTCGGCGAGGTCCGTCCCGGCTCGGGGAAGGGCTCACCGGGGGCCCGGACGGGTCGGCGGGGTGTGCCCGGACGGGGTTCCGCGGGAGCGGGGCGGCGGGGCGGGCTCGGGCGGCCCCGGGGACGGGGACGGAGGTTCAGGCCACCGGGGGATGGGAGCCCAGGCCACCGGGGGACGAGGGACGGGAGCCCAGGCCACCGGGGGCGAGGGACGGAGGCTCAGGCCACCCGGGGACGCGGCGCCGCGCCGTGCCGGGCCGCCGCGAGCAGCCCGCGGGTGGTCGTCAGCCAGCCGGTGGCGACGATCCCGGCGGCCACCAGCAGCCCCAGCGTGCCGTTCAGCGGCAGCACGATCCCGACCGCGCCGCCGAGCACCCAGGCCATCTGGAGGAGGGTCTCCGACCGGGCGAACGCGGAGGTCCGGACGAGTTCGGGGACGTCCCGCTGGATCAGCGCGTCCAGGGACAGCTTCGCCAGGGCCTGGGCGAACCCCGCGCACGCGGCCAGGCACGCCACCAGCACCGCCCCGAAGAAGACGGCCGCGACCACGGCCATGACGAGGACCCCCGCGGTCACCACCACGATGATCACCTCGGGGGCCCGGGTCCGCAGCCAGGCGCCGACCGCCGTGCCCAGCGCGTTGCCCGCCCCGGCGGCGACCCCGACGATCCCCAGCGACACCGCCGCGCTCTGCCCCGTCACCGGGTGCTCGCGCAGCAGGAACGCCAGGAAGAAGATGAGGAACCCGGACAGGCAGCGCAGCGCGGCGTTCGCGGCGAGCGCGTGGGTCACCGCCGGGCCGACGGTGCGCAGCCCGGGGCGCCGGGCGCCCCGGGACGGTTCCCCCGGCGGCCGGGGCGGCGGCGGCTCGGCGGTCAGCAGCGCCCGGACCTCGCCCTTGGCGGAGTCCACCTTGTGGGGCATCCGGAACGACAGGAAGGTCCCCGCCACGAACACCACGAACGCCCCGTACAGCGGCCAGCGCGGCCCCACGAACTGGAGTCCGGCCGCCACGGGCGCCGCCGCCCCGGTGGCCAGAAGCCCGGCGAGGGTGACCCGGGAGTTCGCCCGGACCAGGGAGAACCCGCTCGGCAGCAACCTGGGCACCACCGCGCTGCGGACCACCCCGTACGCCTTCGACGCGACGAGGACGCCGAGCGCCGCCGGGTACAGCTCCAGTCCGCCCGTGACGACGAACCCCGACAGCAGCAGCGCGAGGACGGCGCGGGCCAGCATCGCCGCCGCCATCGCGGCCCGCCGCCCGTGCGGCAACCGGTCCAGCAGCGGGCCGATCACCGGGGCGAGCAGGGTGAACGGGGCCATGGTGATCGCCAGGTAGAGGGCGACCCGGCCGCGGGCCTCGTCGGTGGGGACGGCGAAGAAGACGGTGGAGGCCAGCGCCACGGTGATCATGACGTCACCCGCGCCGTTCACCGCGTGCAGTTCGATCAGCTTGCCGAGGCCGGACTCGCCCGCTCCCTGCGCGTGGGTGGCCCGGCGGATGCCCCGGGCGGTCCCGGTGATCGGCAGGTGCAGGGCGCGGCCCACCGTGCGACCGGCCCGGCGGAGGGGGCCGGGTCCGCCCGGGGCACCGGACGAGCGGGACGACCTGGCGACTGCCACCCCGTCATAGTGCCCCCTGCGGGGCACGGGCGGCGCGGATACGGCGTCCGCCCGACGTGGCGTGGCCCACGTGTCACCCGGGGCGCGACGGGGAAGGCGGGCGCCGTCCGGTGCGCTCCCTGGTGTCCCCCGACGGCACCCGACGGCACCTGGCGGCCCGGGGCTCCTCCGTGTCCCGGTGTCCCCGGTGTCCGCTGAGGGCCCGGCGTGCCTGACGCGTCCGGCGCGTTCCCGCCGCCGTCCCGGGGCGGCGGCGGTGGCGGTCGCCGTACCCCGGGCGGCGGGGCCGTGGCCGGTACGGCGTTCGGTGCCGGCGGTGGCGGTGACGGTTGCCGTCCCCGGGCGGTGGCCGTGGCCGGTACGGCATCCCGGTACGGCACCCGGGGCGGTTGCGGCGGTGTTCCCGTCCGCCCCGGCGGCCTCCGGGGCCGGGGCGACGCGGGGGCCGCCCTGGCCGACCTCCTGAGGGGATCGGGATCCCGGAGACGCCCCGGCCGACGTCCCGGGGGATCCCGGAGACGCCCCAGCCAACCTCCTGGGGGATCCCGGAGATGTACCGGCCGACCTGCCGGGGGATCCCCGAGACGTCCCGATCGACCTCCTCGGGTATCCCGGAAGAGGCCCGGCCGGTCTCCGGGGAGGTCCGGGAAGAGGTCCCGCGCGGGGTCCCGTACGGGGTCCCCGGGGCCCCCGACAAGGTCTCGGGCCGGGAACGAACGCGAGCCGCACCGTACGCCGGTGTGGGCGCGGGCCGCCGGAGAGGGTAGCGTGCGTAACGCGCCTGCGGTGACTGGTCCCGGCCGCGCGCCTCTCGCCCGTCACGCAGAATGGATGGGCACTGGTGCGCCCGGGAGGCCGGGCGCGGACGTCGACGCGGCCCACAGGTCCGCTCCGTCCGCGTTCCCGGTGGAACCGGTCCGCCGCCCGACAGGAGGCGCACCCGTCAGACGGCGTAGGAGAGAAGCGATACCCGTGAGCGCAGCGACAACGCGAAGCCGCACCCCCGACCGTGCGTGTGCCGAGGCGGTCGAACTGGCCCGCGCCGCGGCCGAGGAGGCCGCCGCGCCGGGCGTGGTCGGCGAGCACGTCGGGATGGTCGTCGAGGGCGACCGGGTGCTCACCCACCTCTTCGAGTGCAAGGAACCCGGCTACCGGGGCTGGCGCTGGGCCACGACGGTCGCCCGCGCCTCCCGCGCCCGGGTCGTCACCATCGACGAGACGGTTCTGCTGCCCGGCCCGGACGCCCTGCTGGCACCCGAATGGCTCCCTTGGAGCGAGCGGCTGCGCCCCGGCGACCTGGGCCCCGGCGATCTGCTGCCCACCGAGGACGACGACCACCGCCTGGAGCCCGGGGTCACGGACCCCGGCGCGGCGACGGCCGGGGAGACCACCGGAACGGCAGAGGGGTCGGGGACGGCCGACACGTCCGGCGCGGCGGCGCCCACCGGTTCGGGTGACGCCGACGCGGCGGAGCCGGGCGAGGGCCCGGCCGCGCCCGGGGACCCGCGTCTCGCGGGCGGCTGGACGGGGGACGACGTGCCCGCGCCGAACTCGGTCCGCTCGGCCGACGCCGAGGAGCTGGCCGCCGCCGGGGAGGCGGCGCCCGGAGTGGACGGTCCGCCGCCCGCGCGCCCGGTGACGCCCACCCGGGCGGAGATCGCGTCGGTCGCCACGGAACTGGGACTGGGCCGGGTGCGGGTGCTGTCCCGCGACGGGCTGCGGGAGGCCGCCGAGCGGTGGGACCTGGCGTTCGGCGCCGGGACGCCGATGGCGCAGGCCGCGCCCTCGAACTGCGGCAGCTGCGGGTTCCTGGCCCCGCTCGGCGGATCGCTCGGACAGGTGTTCGGGGTCTGCGCGAACGAGTTCGCCCCGGCGGACGGCCGACTGGTCTCCCTGGCGTACGGATGCGGCGCGCACTCCGAGGCGGCGGTGGTGCCCAGGAGCAACGGGGTGCGGTCGCCGGTGCTCGACGAGACGGCGGTGGAGGTCTTCCCGCTGCACCCGACGGCGGACGCGGGTTCCGTGCCGCTGTCGACCCCGGCGGAGGACCTGGGCCACTCGTAGCCCGTCCGGGCGGGTGGGCCGTCGCGGGTCGTGGGCTCCCGTTCCGGGCCGCGCGTGAAGTGCGCCGTGCCGGTCCCGTCCGGTGGTGGTGGGCGGGGCCCGAGTCCGGTGGGGTCGTGGGTCCGTCCGCGCGGCGGGGCCACCCGTGGGGTGCGAGGTCCGCTCCGGCGCGCGGTGATGTGGCGTCCGTGACGCCAGTGACCCGAGCGGTCTCCGGCGCCGTGAGCGGCGCCGTGAGTGCTGCCGTCAACCGCTGTGCTGCCGCCCGCAGCCGCGCGTACGCCGGTCTCGCCCACTCGTGACGTGCGTGGGCGCCACCCCGTCCCGCCGGTCTGCGAGCCTTCTACGGCAGGCGTGGTGACCGCTCGGCGAGCATGAGGGCGAGGGGCCCGGCCGGGAGGAGGAAACGGCCGTCGGCGGCGGCGTCGACGGCGTTCCGCAGGGTCCACCAGGTGAGTTGGAAATCGTCCTCGCCAGCGGCGAGTTGCTGGGGGCCGAGGGTCAGTTCGCGGGCCTCGTACAGATGGACGCGGGCACCGCTGCCCAGGGTGATGGCGTACGTGCCGAGGTGCCGCCACCGTTCGGCGGTCACCCCGGCCTCTTCCCGCAGCTCGCGGCGGGCGCACTCCTCCGGGCCTTCGCCGGGTTCCAGGCGCCCGCCGGGCAGGAACAGGTACTCGCCGCCATGGTCGGGGAAGTCGGCGGAGAGTACGGCCACCAGCCCTTCCGCGTCCACGGCGACGATGACGGCCGCGTCCCGCTCGGGGCGCTCCGGTGCTCCGCTCATCCGTCGAGCGTACGGTTCAGCGCACCATGGCGGCGTACGGAACGTTCATCACCTCCGGGCGGGCCGTGCCACGGCCCCGGTAGCCGCCCTCGCCGAAGGCGTCGCCGTGATCGGCGCACAGGATGATCAGCCAGCGACGGCCGCTGGTCAGGGTGGTGACGAGGCGGCCGAGGTGCGGGTCGGCGTAGGCGAGGGCGGCTTTCTGTGACGTGGTGCTGTCCGTGCTTCGCCCGATGTAGTGCCCGTGGGGGACGTGGGTGGCCGAGACGTTGACGAACAGGAACAGCGGCCGGTCCGCGTGCGCGTCGGCCAGGGTGAGGGCCCGGTCGACCTGGTGTCGGGTGGAGTCCGGCTCCGGCGAGCAGAATTCCGGGCGCCAGTGGTCCTCGTCGAACATCGCGGGCAGGACCGATCCGAGCGGCGTCTCGCGGGAGAAGTAGGTGACCCCGCCGACGCACACCGTGCGGTAGCCGTGCTGCCCGAGCCCGGTGAGCAGGTCGGGGGCGTCGAACACGAACGTCTCCGGCGGCACGGTCTTGAACGCGGGTGGTCGGCACTCCCACAGGCGGGGCGGTTGCTCGGGCCGGGGCAGCTTGGGCAGGAACCCGGAGAAGTAAGCCATGTGGGCGGGGAGGGTGAACGTGCCGGGCGTCTGCCGGTGCTCCCACCGGCCGCCGGGCAACAGTCCGGCCAGGTGCGGGGTGAGTCCTTCTGCCAAGGCGTCGCGGGCGACGTCGTAGCGGAGGGAGTCGAGCGTGACGAACAGGATGCTGGTGCCGCTGCGGATCGTCTCGGCCGCGTCGATCACGTCCGCACCTCCTCGTAGGGGCGGATCCGGCCCCGGGACGCGCTGTTGACGGGGATCGGTACGCGGTCCTCGGCGATCATGCGACGGATCACCAGCAGCCCGGTCCGGTCGGCCAGCGGCTTCCCGTCCCGGTCGAAGCAGGTGATCGCCGCCCTGCCGCAGTCGGTGGCGACCCGTATGCCGGGTGCCCGGCCGACGCGGGCCATGGCCTCGACGAGCTGTTCCTCACTCGCGGCTCCGAGGTCGAGGACCTCGCAGGCGTAGTGCCGGGCGTTGACGGCGCCGCTGCCCAGCCGGTCGAAGAACCCGGCCGTGGCAGGGCGGCCGTCGTGGGCGACGACGAGCCGGTCGGCGCGAGCGGTGACGACGAAGCACGCGGCCAGCCACCACGCGACGGCGGTATGGATCTCGTCCGGGTACCGGCCGTGGGCACCGCCGTCACGGATCACGGTGTCGGTGTCGACGGGGTTAAGCACGTGGGCCTCCCAGATGGGTGGCGATCCGGTCGACGGGCTCGCCCAAGGTGAGGCCGTCGGTGGGCAGGACGACAGCGGTCGGGTCCGCGCTGGCGACGGTCTCGAAGTTCTCGCGGAGCCGCTTGAGCAGGGCGAGCTGCGGCAGGGGCCGCATGTGGGAGTCCCGGGACCAGGCGCCGTGGGGTTCGGGCAGGGTACGTGGGCTGGTGCCCTTGAAACGGGTCATCAGCAGCCGGGCGAGTGTGGTCTTCCCGACCCCGGAGACGCCCTCCAGGACGATGAACGGGCCCTGTCGGCCATCGTCGCGGGCGAGGGGCGCGTACGCGGGCGGCAGTTCGGCCTGGTTCACAGGGTGCCCTCCGTGAAGGCGGAGACGTGTCCGGCGACGGCTTCGGCCAGCCGGGCGGGCTCATGGAGCAGGTCGCGGATGTCCAGGCGGAGGTCGTCGCGCAGGAGGCACGGCTGGATGCCGCCGCCGTGGTCGGCGCGTAGCGACCAGAAGCCCTCGACGCACTTCGGCTTGACCGGGCAGGCACCGCACTGGCCGACGTGGTGGCGGCCGAGGTCCCGGTGGATGACTTCCACCGGGACGCCGTCCACGTCGAATATCCGGCGGCCCTGCCCGACCCCGGCGATCCGCACCCGCTCCGAGCCGGTGAGGGTCCGCAGATGACTGATGACCGTGTCGGCCGACACCGCGGAAGCGGCCCGGCCCTCGTTGAAGCCGGTACCGACGAGCTCGATGAACTGGACCGGCATCCGCCGGGCGAGGGCGAAGTCGAGGATGTCGCGGACCTCGTGCTCGTTCTCCTTCTGCAGCAGACAATTGATCTCCACGTTCGGGAAGATCTCCCGGGCCGCCTCGATGCCGTCCAGAACCAGGTCGATGCCGTAGCGGGTGCCGGCGATGGCCCGGATCGACTCGTCGGAGAAGTAGTGCAGGGACACCTTCACCGTGTCCAGCGGGGCCTCGGCCAGCCAGGTCTGGTGGGTGCGGACGCGGGTGCCGTTGGTGATCAACGTGTACGAGCCGCCCGGTCCGGGCGGCTCCAGGCCGGTGAGGACGGCCCGGGCGAGCGGAGAGGTCAGGGGCTCGCCGCCGGTGAAGAAGACCCGGTTCAGCCCCGCGTCCCGCACGGCCGCGATCAGGGTGAGGAAGTCGTCGGCGGTGAGTTCGCGCGGTCGAGGCTTGCGGGTCCGGTCGCGGCGGGTCACCGGGGGCGGCACATCGGCCTCGTTATGGCAGAACCAGCAGGCGATGTTGCAGACCGGGGTGAGGGAGATCCGGAACTGGCCGCCGAGGGCGGCGAAGTTCCGGAACGCGGTCCAGTCGGCCGCGGGGGCTGCGGGTGCGTCGAGAGGGACGGTGGTCACGGCTTCCTCCTGGTGAGTCGAGTGGTGGACTCCGGCGGCGTCGGGGCGGCCGGTTCGGGTGACGCGGGCACGGCGCCGCACGCGGTGGGCGGGCGGGTACCGGACCCCGACGGGTGGCTGGCGTGGCAGTGGCCCGCCGGGAAGGCTGGCTCTGAGTGAACCGCCGTGAGCGGAAGGTGAGTACGGTGGAGTCGGTGGCAACCCGTTCAAGGCGTTCAAGATCGGTTGCGGGAGGGGCTGGAATTGGCGGAGATCCGGACACCGAACAGCGCGTTGGCGGCCGTCATCGCCGAGGCCGGCGTCACCTACTACGCGCTCGCGCGCGAGATCCGTACCGTCGCCGCCGAGGCCGGCCAGAGGCTGAGCACCGGTCCCTCGGCTGTCGCCTACTGGTTGGCCGGAGGCACACCATCGGGCCAGACGCCGCACTACATCGCCGAAGCCCTCACCAGAAGGGTGAAACGGCGCGTGACGGTCGCCGGGATCGGCCTAGGCTGCGCAGGCACCGGGGAGGCGCTCGGCGCCGATCCGCTGGCCACCGCCGCCGATCTCGGGAGAGACGTGATGCTCCGCCGACGGGACTTCCTGAACTCCGCGTTCGCCGCGACCGCCGTCGGCCTGCCCCTGGTCTACGACCACGATGCCGTGGCCGCCCTCCTCAGAGCGGCCAGACGCGGCGGCACCGTCGGCTCTGGAGAGGTCCAGACGGTCCGGCAGCTCACCGAGACGTTCCGCGGCGTCGACGAGCGGCTCGGCGGGGGTCACGGTCTGACCACCGTCACCGCCTATCTGACCGACACCGTCGCACCGATGCTGGAGGCCCGCTTCCCGTCGGACACCGTCCGCGAGCAGGCGTTCGGGGCGGCCGCGCAGCTGGCGACGCTGGTGGGCTGGAAGCACCACGACCTCGGCCGCGAAGGCGCCGCGCAGCGCTACTACCTGCTCGGCTACCAACTGGCCTGTGAGGCCGACCGGGACGGGCACGCGCCCTGGCTGATGCGGGCCCTGACCCATCAGGCCCTCGACCTCGGCCATGTCGGCTCGTGCGTGGAACTGTCCGAGGAAGCGCTGCGGCGGGCGTCGGGGAAGGTCGACCGGCAGACCGAAGCGCTGTTGCTGGTGACGTGCGCCCGCGCGTACGGGGCCAGCGGGCAGGGCCGGAAGGCCGCCGCCGCGCTGCTGACCGCCGAGGACGCGGTCTCGGACACCCGCGAGCCGGCACGCCCGTACGCGGCGGCGTCCGGACCGGTGACGGCCACGGTCGCCTCGCACACGGGGAAGACGCTGACGGCCATGCGGGACCACGCGGCCGCCGAACGGCACTACCGGACCGCCCTGGCCGGACGCACCCCGGGCACCTACCAGCGCGTCCACGGCCTGACCATGGTCAACCTGGGCAAGGCGGTGGCCGCCCAGCACCGGCACGAAGAGGCCGTCGGCCTGTGGAACCGGTCCCTGGACTTCATGGACGGCGTGCTCTCCGACCGGGGCCGCAACGAGATCAGATCGATCCAGGCGGCGGCGGTCGGCTACCGCAGACGCGGGGTCCTCGGTGCCGCGGGCCTGGACCAGCGGGCCGCCGAGATGCTGAGGGCCACGGCGTGAACAGCGAGCCGACCGTGGGCGTCGTCGTGATCACCATGGGGGACCGGCCCCGCGAACTGAGGACCCTGCTCGACTCCGTGGCCGCCCAGGAAGGCGACCCGGCGACCGTCGTCGTCCTCGGCCAGGGCGTGGCACCGCCCGACCTGCCGGACGGCGTGACGGGTGTCGGACTACCGGAGAACCTGGGCATTCCCGGCGGCCGCAACGCGGGCGTGCGCTGGCTGCGCGACCACGGTGGCGTGGACATCGTGCTCGTCCTGGACGACGACGGGCTGCTGCCCCGCACGAACACCCTGACCCTGGTCCGGGAGGCGTTCACCTCGAACCCCCGCCTCGGGATCGTGGGCTTCCGCATCGCCGACGAACAGGGCGTGAGCCAGCGCAGACACGTCCCCCGGCTCGGTGGGGCCGACCCGTTGACCTCCGGCCCGGTCACCACGTTCCCCGGTGGCGCCCACGCCATCCGCAGGGCGGTGATCGATCAGGTCGGCGACTTCCCGGCCCCGTTCTTCTACGCCCACGAGGAGACCGACCTCGCCTGGCGGGCCCTGGACGCGGGCTGGGACATCGACTACCGCGCGGACATGGTGCTGCGGCACCCCCGCACCGAGGCGTCACGGCACGCCGTCTACTACCGCAACACCGGCCGGAACCGGGTGTGGCTGGCCAAACGGCACCTGCCCGCCCCGCTCGTGCCGGTCTACCTGGCGACGTGGGCGGCGTACACGCTGACGCAGAAGCCCCCGCTGCCGGGGCTCAGGGCGTGGTGGGCCGGGTTCTTCGAAGGGATCCGGGTGCCCTGCCCGCCGAGGAAGCCGATGCGGTGGCGGACCGTGTGGCGGATGACCCGGCTCGGGCGGCCACCGGTGATCTGACGCGGTGACCGGTCCGTCGGTCCGTCCGCTCCGTCGTCGGCACGGTCCGCGCGCCCACCTGCCCGTGACCGCAGGTCGCGCCTGTCGCGCAGTACGCCGACACCACACTGCTACGTCTGTCAGCAACTCCGCGTTCCAGAAACGGGACCCCCGCGCGCGGGGAGCACTTCACCGCCGACGTCACCGTGAACACCCCGACGGGACCACCCCCGCACGCGCGGGGAGCACGCGGACCTGTGGGGCCGTCCCGGCCCGGGGTAGGGACCACCCCCGCACGCGCGGGGAGCACGACGACCTCATCCACCGCCCCGCGATCCAGAAGGGACCACCCCCGCACGCGCGGGGAGCACGAGGCGACGCCGGTCACCCGCCGTTCGATGCCGGGACCACCCCCGCACGCGCGGGGAGCACCGATCTTGACGCGGAGGGCTCCGGCGGACAGTTGGACCACCCCCGCACGCGCGGGGAGCACGGCACCCCGCCCGTCATCAACAACTCGGCCACGGGACCACCCCCGCACGCGCGGGGAGCACGAGTCCATCTCCGCCCTGTCCGTCGACCGGCTGGGACCACCCCCGCACGCGCGGGGAGCACACCGCCTCCACCAAGTCCCTGGAACCGTACGAGGGACCACCCCCGCACGCGCGGGGAGCACTCCTCCCGGCGTCGGGCCCCCGCGTACGCGAAGGGACCACCCCCGCACGCGCGGGGAGCACGGCCTTCAGGCCGCTGGCCCCGGCGTAGAACCGGGACCACCCCCGCACGCGCGGGGAGCACCCCGCCCGTCACCGTCAGTGACCCGAGGGCCGGGGACCACCCCCGCACGCGCGGGGAGCACGACAGAGGCATCCAGTCCACGTGGAGCGACAATGGGACCACCCCCGCACGCGCGGGGAGCACCGGCGGTGCCCATCACCGCTGGGGCCTTTTTGGGGACCACCCCCGCACGCGCGGGGAGCACAGCTGATGGAAGAGGAAGTCAGGGGCCTGATGAGGACCACCCCCGCACGCGCGGGGAGCACTTCACGACGGACGCGTCCCCGGAGAACGAGTCGGGACCACCCCCGCACGCGCGGGGAGCACGCGTCGACGACTCCCGCCATCCCTTTGAACGTGGGACCACCCCCGCACGCGCGGGGAGCACTCTTGTTCCCGGAGGGGCCCCGCCGATTAAACGGGACCACCCCCGCACGCGCGGGGAGCACCGGTCCCAAACCTCGCCCCAGTCAATTCGACCGGGACCACCCCCGCACGCGCGGGGAGCACGAACCCGGCGTCGTCGTCCATGGTGACGCCGGGGGACCACCCCCGCACGCGCGGGGAGCACCAGCACCTTGGCCCGCTGGTGCTGCCCGGCCAGGGACCACCCCCGCACGCGCGGGGAGCACTCTGCGCCTACCCGAGCTGTGTAGCCGATGAAGGGACCACCCCCGCACGCGCGGGGAGCACCAGACCACGAACGAGTACGCGATGTCCGACCAGGGACCACCCCCGCACGCGCGGGGAGCACTGGTGGACGTCTGGGCAACACGGGGCTGCGGGGGGACCACCCCCGCACGCGCGGGGAGCACCTGGCAGAAGGACATCCGGATCATCGGCAACAGGGACCACCCCCGCACGCGCGGGGAGCACCTGGTGGGCCGCCCCTGGGTGGTTCAGCGGTGGGGACCACCCCCGCACGCGCGGGGAGCACTCTTCCTGACCAGCGGGTTTATCCCGCCGATCCACCGTTTTTGGCAAGAACTTGAAAGTCCGGCACTTCGCCCATAGCGCCCACCCCGTCCGTCCACCCCGGCCTCGCCCCAACTCCGCCCAGGCTACCGCCGAGCCGTCCAGCCCCGCCCCGTTCCGTCGAATCCGCACCCGGTGAACCCGGGCGCCGCGCCACCGCGCCCGAAGAGGCGCGGGGAACTGCGCGAGCGGCCACGGCGGGCCCGCGGCCGAAGACGGTCCCCGACCCACCCGGACCCCGGCCCGCCCGGACGGCCCCCGGTGCCCCACCGACCCGTACCGACCCCGCGCGGAACCGTGCGGCACCGCACGGACCCCCGCGAGGAAAGCCGCCCCCGCCCGAGGCGGTACCGTCGGGCGGCAAGGCCGAGCGGCCGGTTTCCGGGGTCGAGGGCCGAAGGACCGAGGACAAGGAGCCCCCCGTGAGCACGTTCGCGAGCGCCGCCGTACCGGCATCCGGAGCCCCGGACCCCTTCGGTACGGCACGGCTCCGGCAGGAGGTCCTCACCGCGTGGCGGGCGACACCGACCCGGTTCCGGGAGGACGCCAACGCCGAGGAGGACCTGGCGCTCGGCGGCCACCGCGACCGCCTGATCGTGGAGCTGGCGCAGAACGCCGCCGACGCGGCGACCCGCGCGGGCGTCCCCGGGCGGCTGCGGCTCGTCCTGCGGGACGAGGGCCCGCACGGCACGCTCACCGTCGCCAACACCGGCGCCCCGCTGGACGCCGAGGGCGCGCTCTCGCTCTCCACGCTGCGGGCCTCCGCGAAGCGGGGCGGCACCGACCCGGACGGCGGCCCCCGCGCCAACGGCACCACCCCGGACACCAGCACCAGCACCGGCGCAGACATCAGCACCAGCACGGGCACCGGCACAGGAACCGACAGCCGCACCAGCAACAGCACCGGCACCGGCACCGGCACCGGCGCCGGAGCCGTGGGCCGGTTCGGGGTCGGGTTCGCCGCCGTGCTGACCGTCAGTGACGAGCCCGCCGTGCTCAGCCGGGACGGCGGCGTCCGCTGGTCGCTGGCCGAGGCGCGGGCGCTCACCGAGGAGGCGGCGGGCGGCGACACCGCGCCCGGTTCGCTGGGCGACGAGGCCGGACGGCGCGCGGGCCACGTCCCGTTGCTGCGGCTGCCGCTGCCCGCGACGGGCGAGGTCCCCGCGCCGTACGACACGGCGGTGGTGCTGCCGCTGCGCGACGCCGCCGCCCGACAGCTCGCGGAGCGGCTGCTCAGCGGAGTGGACGCCGCGCTGCCGCTCACCCTGCCGGGCCTCGCGGAGGTCGTCGTCGAACTGCCCGACGGCACCGTCCGCACGCTCGCCCGCCGCGCCGAGGCCCCCTACACGGTGATCGAGGACTCCCGCGACGGCACCACCCGCTGGCGGACCGTCGGCCGGGGCGGCCCGCTGACCGCCGAACTCCTCGCCGGACGGCCCACCGAGGAGCGGCTGCGCCCGTACTGGTCGGTGACCTGGGCGGTGCCCGTGGACGGCGACGGCGCCCCGCTGCCGCCCCGCACCGCCCCGGTGCTGCACGCACCGACCCCCAGCGACGAACCGCTGGGCCTGCCCGCGCTGCTCGTCGCGTCCTTCCCGATGGACCCGACCCGTCGGCACGCCGCCCCCGGCCCGCTGACGGACCACCTGGTGGAGCGCGCCGCCGACGCCTACGCCGAACTGCTCGCCGCCTGGCGCCCGGTGGGCCCCGGGGTCGTCGACCTGGTGCCCGGTCCGCTGGGCCGCGCCGAACTCGACGGGACGCTCCGCGCGGCGGTCCTGGAACGGCTGCGCCGCACCGCGTTCCTGCCGCCCGCCGCCGACCGCGCCCCCGCCCCCGGGCTCACCCCGGAGGAGTGGGGCGGCGACGGCGAACGCGCCCCCGAGGACGGCCACGCGCTGCGCCCCCGGGACGCCGAACTCGTCGAGGGCGCCGGGTCGGACACCGTCCGGGTGCTCGCCGAGGTGCTGCCCACGCTGCTCCCGGCGGGGCTGGAGCGCCGCGCCGAGCTGCGCGCCCTGGGCGTGGCGCGGGTGCCGCTGACCGACGCGGTGGACCGGCTCGCCGGGCTGGAGCGGGAACCCGGCTGGTGGTGGCGGCTCTACGACAGCCTCGCCGGGGTCGACCCGGACCGGCTGACGGGGCTGCCGGTGCCGCTCGCGGACGGCCGGACGACGATCGGACCCCGTCAGGTGCTGCTGCCGGTGCCCGGTCAGGGCCCGTCCGCCGCCGAGGGCCCGGACGCCCCGGCGGTGCTGGCCCGGCTGGGGCTGAAGGTCGCCCACCCGGACGCCGCGCACCCGCTGCTGGAGAAGCTGGGCGCGCTGCCCGCCACGCCCCGCGCGGTGCTCACCACCCCGCAGGTGCGGGCCGCCGTCGCCGCCTCCCTGGAGGACGAGGACTGGGGCGACCCCTACGACGACGACCCGGCGACGGCCGGGGCGCCGGACGCCGAACAGCTCGCGGAACTCGTCCTCGGACTGGTCCGGGACGCCAACTTGTCGCCCGGCGACGAGCCGTGGCTGGGCGCGCTGGCCCTCACCGACGAGGACGGCGAACTCGCCCCGGCCGGGGAACTCGTCCTCGCGGGCAGCCCGTTCGCCCGGGTCATCCGGGACGGCGAACTCGCCTCCGTGGACGCGGCCCTCGCCGAGCGCTGGGGCGCCCAGCCGCTGACGGCCTGCGGGGTCCTCGCGGACTTCGCGCTGGTCCGCGCCTCGGACGTGGTCCTGGACCCCGACGAGTTGGAGCCACGGGACGGCGACTTCGCGGAGCCGGACGACGCCGGGCTGCTGGACGCGGTGGACGTCTGGTGCGAGGACGTCCTGGACCGGCTGCCGCACACGCCCGTGCCGCCGGTGGCCACCGAACTCGTCGCGGTGCGCGACCTCGACCTGGTGGACGACGACCGCTGGCCCGAGGCGCTCGCCCTGCTGTCCCGCCCGCCGCTGCGGGACGCGCTCACCCAGCCGGTGCGGGTGCTGCTGCCGGACGGCACCACCGAGTCCGTCCGCCCGTACACGGCCTGGTGGCTGCGCGGTCATCCGGTGCTGGAGGGACGGCGTCCGGCGGGGCTGCGGGCGGCCGGTTCGGACCCGCTGCTGGCGGGGCTGTACGAGTCGGCGGACGCCACCGGGTTCGAGGACGAGGGGGTGCTGCGGGCGCTCGGGGTGCGCACCTCGGTGGCCGCGCTGCTGGACGAGCCGGGCGGCGCCGCCGAGCTCCTGGACCGGCTGGCGGACCCGGAGCGGGACGTCACCCCGGCCCAACTGCACGCCCTGTACGGGGCGCTGGCCGAGCTGGACCCCGGCGAGGTGACGCTGCCGGAGGAGCTGCGGGCGGTCGTCGACGGCCGGGTCACGGTGGTGGACGCGGCGGACGCGGTGGTCGCGGACGCGCCGGACCTGCTGCCGCTGGCCGCCGGGCGCGCGCTGCTGCCGGTCCGCCCGTCGGTCGCCGCCGCGCTCGCCGAGCTGCTCCAGGTGCGGACGCTCGGCGCGGTGGTGACGGATCCGGTGTCGGACGACGGGGTGGTGCGCGTGGTGCCGGAGCCGGTGCGTACCCTGCTCGGACCGGCGACCCCGGCCACGTACACGGAACACGGGGAACTCACCGTCGGGGAGACGGAACTCGACTGGCACCGCACCGCCGACGGGGTGGTCCACGCGGCGACCCTGGAGGGCGTCGCGGCGGGCCTGTCCTGGGCGGCGGGGCAGTGGCCGCGACGGTTCGAGGTCGCCGCGCTGCTGGAGGACCCGTCGCGGACGGACGAGTTGGCGCGGGACCGCTGGTTCGACTGAGGGTTGTGCCGCGTTCTGCACTGATTCGTCCGGCGCCCGGCGTCACTTCGTCATGTGTGAACGCGGCTCACACGACAAAAAACTGTGGACGAGTGCAACCGTTCAATGGCATGGTGTGTCTTGTCCGTTGAGCCAACCGGCTCGGCAGAACCGGGCTCCCGTGCGGCCCCACGCCCCAGAACTGGGGGGTGGCGTGGATCGCCCCGGGAGTCCCCGAAACACATTGGGGAACTCATGCGCACCCGCGTATCCGCCGCCGTGGTGACCGGCGCCCTCGCCCTCACCGGCCTCGCCGTCCCGGCCGCGACCGCCGCTCCGGCCGCCGCGCCCGTGCCCGTCAAGATCACTGACGTCAAGGTGAACGGCGGCAAGGACGTGGTCGTGGGGACGACCGCGAAGAAGACCTTCACGATCACCTTCACGGCCAGCCACCCCGCGGGCATCGACCCCGACGCCCTGATCGTCCCGTGGCGCGGCAGCGACGTCGACGCCCCCGAAAGCCTCTTCCTGCCGGAGGAGTGGGGCGTCAACGCCGACGACTGCAAGAAGGTGACGGCGGCCCCGACCACCTCCAACTGCAAGGCGACGATCGTGGTCGACCCGACCTTCGACCTGGACAACAAGGACGCTGCCTCCTGGAAGACCGAGGTCAGCGTGTCGTCCAAGTACAGCGACTCGTACGACACCGCGTACTACGACTCCAACAACCTCAAGAGCTTCCGCTTCCAGCGGGCCGCCAAGCTCACCGCCAACGCCTCGCCCGAGCCGGTCACCCGCGGTGCCAACATCACCGTGACCGGTGCGCTCACCCGCGCCAACTGGGAGACCAGCAAGTACGCGGGCTACACCGCCCAGCCGGTGAAGCTCCAGTACAAGAAGACCGGTGCCACCACCTGGACCACCGTGAAGACGATCAACTCGGACTCGCGCGGCAACCTGAAGACGACCGTCAAGGCCACCGCCGACGGCTCGTACCGCTACAGCTTCGCGGGCACCTCGACCACCCCGGCGATCAACTCCTCCGCCGACGCCATCGACGTGCGCTGACGCACGACTGACGCACGACTGACGAGGGATTGACGCGCGACTGAGCGCGAGACCGACGGGGGCGCCGTCGCGGTACCGCCCCGGAGCACCGCTCCGGAGGACGGACCCACCGCGACGGCGCCCTCCGGCGTTCCCGGACCCGTTCCGGACGGTTCCGGAACCGTCCGGCCCTGGAACGTCCAGGCCCCGGCCCCCGAACCGGAACCGGAACCGTCCCGGACCGTTCCCTCTACAACCATCCGGCGTCGACGGCGGTCTGTTGGTGCGGAGTTCGGCGGAACGTCGCCGGACCCCCGTGACCGGCCGGACCGTCCACCGGGTGTCGCGCCCCGGCCGAGCGCCGTGGCGGCGCGGCGTCCGGCTCGGAGGGCACGGCCCCGACACCCGGGAAGAGTCCCCATGCGCATGCGTGCCCCCGTCGCCGTCGTCAGCGGCGCCCTGGCCCTCTCGGCCCTGACCGTTCCGTCCGCCCAGGCCGCCGGGGCCGACGGCGGCGGTCCGGCTCTGCCGGACGCCCCCGTCGCGTCCGCAGCGTCCGCCCTGGCCGCCGAGCGTCCGGGCAAGATCACCAAGGTCACCGTGAACGGCGGCAAGGACGTGGTGGTCGGTCTGACGAAGAAGCGGTTCGCCATCGAGGTGAAGGCACGTCACAACGGGGTGGCCGCCAAGGCCATGGCCTTCCCCTACCGGGGCAGCTTCGCCATGCTGGACCCCTTCCTCGCGCCCAGCTCCACGGGCCGCGAGCCCTGCTCCACCGGCAGGACGATCCTCACCTGCGCGTACTCCATCGACGTCGACCCCAAGACCGACCGGATCAACCCCGACCTCACCAACAAGGACGCGGGCGTCTGGAAGGTCTTCGCCCTGAGCGCCACGGACGAGGACGACCACCTCGACGAGGTGCCCCAGTACACGACCGTGAAGCTGAAGCGGGCGGCCGAGCTGACGGCCGACGCCTCGCCGGGGACGGTGCGACGGGGCGCGAACGTCACCGTCAAGGGCGATCTGACGCGGGCGGACTGGAACACCGTGAAGTACGGCGGTTTCGCGAGCGGCGCGGTGAAGCTCCAGTTCAAGAAGGCGGGCGGGACCTGGAAGACCGTGAAGACGGTCGCCGCCGACAGCCGGGGGAAGGTCAAGACGACCGTGAAGGCGTCCGCCGACGGCTCGTACCGCTTCACGTACGGCGGTTCCACCACGACCGGCGGGGCCAAGTCGGCCGCCGACCGCGTCGACGTGCGCTGAACCGACCCGGGGGAACGCGCTGACGGCAGACCCGGCGCACTCTCATCTCAGCGGCTGGCAAACCTGGTTGACGCATTTGCGCCACGGGAACCCGTGCAACCGTGGTGACGGGTGGGAGGTCTGGTGCTGTGGAGCCCCGGGCCCGGGGTTCCGTCTTCTCGACCGTCGGCCTCGTGAGCGCGCGCCCGGAACGACCGGGGGAGGGCGCGCGCCACGATCGGCCCTCAGTGACAGGACAACGTATGAAGACCCGTGCCTTCGTCGCACTGACCACCGGTGCTCTGGCGTTGACCGCCCTCTCCGTCCCGGCCGCGCACGCGGACGACCGGTCCGCGGCCCGTGTCTCCGCCGCCGGGGTGCTCGACCCGATCGTCAGCGACTTCAAGCTGAACGGTGGCAAGGACCTGGTGGTCGGCACCTCCGCGAAGAAGTTCACCGTCACCTTCACGGCGAAGCACCGCGACGGGGTGTACGACGCCCTGGTCGTTCCGTGGCGGGGCGGATCCTCCATCTGGGATGCGAAGAGGCGCCTGCTGCCCGATTTCTCAGAATCGGTCGAGCCTGCTCAGTGCACCCCGAAGGGCGGGACCACTGTCAAGTGCACGCAGAAGGTCATCGCTTACCCGAAGGGCTCAGAGCCCGTGAACGACCTGGACAACGCCAACGCGGGCCGGTGGAACGTGAGCGCCGCGCTGCTCGTTGACATGCGCGGGGGTGACGGGGGCCGCGAGTACGGTGACGACAAGTTCCGCACCGTCAGTGTGAAGCGGGCGGCGAAGCTGTCGACGCGGGTGGCGCCGGGCTCGGTGCGCCGGGGCGCGGACGTGACCGTCAAGGGCGATCTGACGCGCGCGAACTGGGACACCCACCGGTACGGGGGCTTCGCGAGCGGCGCGGGGAAGGTCGGCCTTCAGTTCAAGGAGGCGGGCGGCGTGTGGAAGACCGTGAAGACGGTCTCCGCCGACAGCCGGGGGAAGGTGAAGACGACCGTGAAGGCGTCCACCGACGGCTCGTACCGCTTCACGTACGCCGGTTCCGGGACGACGGGCGGGGCGAAGTCGGCCCCGGCGTCGGTCGACGTGCGCTGAGCCCGGACGGGCGCCCCCGCCGGGGGCGCCCACACGCGGACGGGACGACGTGACCGGTCGTCCCGCCGCGAGGAGAGGGCCGTCTTCCGGGAGCGGGGTTCTCGTACCCCGACCGGAAGACGGCCCCGACCCGGCCTGACCCGGCCGGAGGACCGCGTATCCGACCCGTCGGACGGAACACCGCGCGGTCCGGCCGGGGCCGGCCCTCGGAACACCCTGAACATGAGGAGCAGTTGACTTGATGCGTATGCGTGCTTCCGTCGCCGTGGTGAGCGGCGCGCTGGCCCTTTCCGCCCTCGCCGTCCCGGCCGCCCAGGCCGACGGCGACCGGCCGGAGACCATCTCGGAGGCGTTCCGACCGGTGACCGTGTCGGAGGCGTTCCAGCCGGTGACTGTCTCGGAGGCGTTCCGGGCGGCCGGTGACCGTGTGGGAGAGATCGGCAAGGTCACCGCGAACGGTGGCAAGGACGTGGTGATCGGCCTGTCGAAGAAGAAGATCACCGTCGATGTGATGTACAGGCCCGAGGGCGTGGACGTCCAGGCGTTCGTCAAGCTCTACCGGGGCGTCCTCAGCGACGGTGAGGCCCAGCCCGATTCCTCCATGTTCGCCTCCAGCTCCGACATCGTCAGCGCTACGAGGACGCACTACACCGACAGGACCGTCTTCGACGCCGACCCGAAGAACGACGGCTTCCACCCGAACCTCGCCAACAAGGACGCGGGTGTCTGGAAGGTCTATGTCTCGACGGGCCAGGAGCAGCAGGACATCCCCTACGACGAGAAGCTGGAGGCGGCGACCGTCAAGGTGAAGCGGGCGGCGAAGCTGACGGTGGACGCGGCTCCGGGCTCGGTGCGGCGGGGCGCGGACGTCGCCGTCAAGGGCGATCTGACGCGTGCGAACTGGGACACCAACGCGTACGGCGGTTTCCTGAGCAACTCGGTGAAGTTGCAGTTCAAGAAGCGTGGCGGTTCCTGGGCGACCGTGAAGACGGTTTCCGCTGACAGTCAGGGCAAGGTGAGCACGACGGTGAAGGCGTCCGTCGACGGTGAGTACCGCTTCACGTACGGCGGTTCCACCACGACCGGCGGGGCGACTTCGGCCGCCGACTTCGTCGACGTGCGCTGAGCCTGACGGGCGCCCCCGCCGGGGTGCCTTCGCAGGGTCGTACGGCGTTCCGTCGTTCGCCGTACGACCCCTGCGGCCCGCGCCCGCGTGCTTCCCGTAGCGGCAGATCGTCCACCCGCCGGACCCGCCGGACCCGCCGGACCCGCCGGACCGTCGCGTCCGTCGAGGGGCACCTGACCGGGCGGCGCACCCGGGCGGCGCACCCCGGGCGGGGCCGGTCCTTGAAACCTTCTGGAGATGAGTAATCCGATGCGTAGACGTGCTTCCGTCGCCTTGCTGAGCGGCGCCCTGGTCCTCTCCGCGCTGTCCGTCCCCGCGGCCCAGGCGGCCCAGTCCGATGTCGGGGCCGCCGGTGGGTCGCCCAGGATCAACAAGGTCACCGTCAACGGTGGCAAGGACGTGGTGGTCGGCCTCGCGAAGAAGAGGTTCGTCGTCGAACTGAACGCCTATCGCGGTCACGTCGCCAAGATCACAGGCCAGACCCAGGTCTACCGCGGCGCCATCAGGACACCGGACGCTTACCTGGGCTACACCCACTACACGGAGGATCCGTGCCACTGGTTGCCGGGCCTCACCTGCAAGGACCTCGTCGACGTCGATCCGAAGACCGATGGGGTCAACCGGAACCTGACCAACAAGGACGCGGGTGTCTGGAAGGTCTACGCCGCGCTCGTCGAGGACCAGCAGGACGGCGCCTACGACGAGAAGCTGGAGGCGGCCACGTTCAAGCTGAAGCGGGCGGCGAAGCTGACGGTGGACGTGGCTCCGGGCTCGGTGCGGCGCGGTGCCGACCTGACCGTCAAGGGCGATCTGACGCGCGCGAACTGGGACACCAACGCGTACGGCGGTTTCCTCAGTAACTCGGTGAAGTTGCAGTTCAAGAAGCGGGGCGGTTCCTGGGCGACCGTGAAGACGGTTTCCGCCGACAGCCGGGGCAAGGTGAGCACGACGGTGAAGGCGTCCGTCGACGGTGAGTACCGCTTCACGTACGGCGGTTCCACCACGACCGGCGGGGCGGCTTCGGCCGCCGACTTCGTCGACGTGCGCTGACACGTCGGACGGGGCCGCGCCGGACGCTCTCCGGGGCGGTCGGCGTGACATGACGACGGGGCGCTGCTCCGGGCGGGACCTTCACGGGACCTCTGCCCGCCCGGGGCGGCGCCCTTCCGCGTGCGAGGGCTCCCGTACGGGGTTCCTGTACGGGCTTCCCGTACGAAGGCTCCGCGTACGGGGCGTTCCGGGCGTAAGGTGTGATCCCCCTCACGGCCGGATGGTGCGGATCTTCCGTGACCGGTCGGAGAGGATGAGGCGTCTGTTCTCGTGGGGTCAGCCGACTCCACGATCGGCCGGGCGATCCGGTGAACGGCGTGCCCCGTGGACCATGGACCGGGGACGGCGCGTCGGGACCGGGTGCCGCTCCGGCAATCGAACCTGGGGATAGCTCTTGATACGCATGCGTGCCTCTGTCGCCGTCGTGAGCGGCGCTCTGGCCCTCTCCGCCCTGTCCGTTCCGTCGGCCCAGGCCGTGGGCGGCGGGTCGGACCTGCCGGACTCCTTCGCGGCGGCCGCCGCTCCCACCGGCAAGATCACCGGGGTCACCGTGAACGGTGGCAAGGACGTGATCATCGGTGTCTCCGCGAAGAAGTTCACCGTGAAGGTGGGCGCCTCCCACCCGCGCGGCGTCGACCACGTCGTCGCCGCGCTGTGGCAGGGGCGTGACATCGACACCACGGACGACGTGATCATCGGCATCGAGCCCGACACGTGCGCGCAGACCCGGACGACGGCCACCTGCACCTACACCTTCGAGGCCACTCCGAAGAAGCCCAGCCGCGACAAGCCGTGGCTGATCAACCTGGCGAACCGGCACGCGGGCACCTGGAAGGTCGCCGCCGTCGGGCTCAAGGACACTGCGAGCGAGGTCGATTCCGATGTCGTCGCGCTGGACGAGAACTACAAGACCGTCAAGGTGAAGCGGGCGGCGAAGCTGACCACGAACGCTTCGCCGGAGCCGGTGCGGCGGGGTGCGACCATCACCGTCAAGGGTGACCTGACGCGGGCCGACTGGGGCACCCTGAAGTACGGCGGCTTCGCGAGTGGTGCGGTGAAGCTCCAGTTCAAGAAGGCCGGGGGCACCTGGAAGACCGTGAAGACGGTCTCCGCCGACAGCCGGGGCAAGGTCAAGACCACGGTGAAGGCGTCGTCCGACGGCAGCTACCGCTTCACGTACGGCGGTTCCTCCACGACCGGTGGGGTCACCTCGGCCGCCGACCGGATCGACGTGCGCTGATCCGACGGGACGACGGGACGACGGGACGCGCCGAACGGTATCGGCGTGGCTGACGTGACGCGTTCACGGGGCGCCGCTCCGGGTGGGGACCTTGACGGGCTCCCACCGGGGGCGGCGCCCTTCCCGTTTCCGTCCCCTTCGTGCGGCTGTTGCGGGTGGTGTGACTGGGGACCGTGAAATAGATGAGTGCCGTGGTGCAACCTTTCGACGAGGGCGGAAGTCTCCTGTGTGGAGTCATCGGACTCCGTGACCTGCTGGACCGTCAGAGACCGCGCACCCCGTGAACCGGGGGGTGGTGCGCTGGACCGGGCGGACCGGCCACGGAATATCTGGGGAAGAGTTCTATGCGCATTCGTGCCTCTGTCGCCGTTGTGAGCGGCGCTCTGGCTCTTTCGGCCCTGTCCGTTCCGTCCGCCCAGGCCGCTGACGGGGTGCCGGGCCTTCCGGACTCCCTGTCGCCGTTCGCCACGGCTGCCGCGCCCGCCGCTCCCACCGGCAAGATCACCAAGGTCACCGTGAACGGTGGCAAGGACCTGGTGGTCGGCACCTCCAAGAAGAAGTTCACCGTCGAGGTCAGCGCCTCGAACCGCTCGGGCATCGACTTCGCCTTCGCCGCCCTGTGGCAGGGCCGGGACATCGGCAGCGCCGAGGACGTCCTCCTCCCTGACGTCCTCGACACCACGTGCCTCCCCAGCGGGTCGACGGTCACCTGCAAGCACACCTTCGTGGCCGACCCGAAGGCCGACGGCGTGGAACAGCTGAACCTGGCGAACCGGCACGCGGGCGTCTGGAACACCGTCGCCTCGGCCTTCAAGTTCCCGTCCGACCCGGACGCCGATCCCAAGATCGTCGCGCTGAACGAGAAGTTCAACACCGCCAAGATCAAGCGGGCGGCGAAGCTGACGGCGAACGCGTCGCCGGAGCCGGTGCGGCGGGGCGCGACCATCACCGTCAAGGGCGACCTGACGCGGGCCAGCTGGGACAACCACAAGTACAACGGCTTCGCGAGCGGCGCGGTGAAGCTCCAGTTCAAGAAGGCGGGCGGTTCCTGGGCGACGGTGAAGACGGTCGCGGCCGACAGCCAGGGCAAGGTGAAGACCACGGTGAAGGCGTCCGTCGACGGTGAGTACCGCTTCACCTACGGCGGTTCCTCCACCACCGGTGGGGTCACCTCGGCCGCCGACCGGATCGACGTGCGCTGACCTCCGACGGGACGCTGACGCGTTGAACGGCACCACACCGTAAGGGCCTCCGGCGCGGTCGATGTGGTGTCAAGGGCGCCGCCCCGGGAACGGGACCTCCCGGGGCGGCGCCCTTCTTCGTTCCCTCCCCCGCCCTGCCAGGCAGCCAGGGGAGGTGGTGCGGCTGAGGGCCGTGAAATAGGTGGGTGCCGTGGTGCAACCGTTTGGCGGGAGTGGATGTCTCCTGTGTGGAGTCATCGGACTCCATGACCTGCTGGACCGTCAGAGACCGCGCACCCCGTGAACCGGGGGGTGGTGCGCTGGACCGGGCGGACCGGCCACGGAATATCTGGGGAAGAGTTCTATGCGTATGCGTGCCTCTGTCGCCGTTGTGAGCGGCGCTCTGGCTCTTTCGGCCCTGACCGTTCCGTCCGCCCAGGCCGCTGACGGGGTGCCGGGCCTTCCGGACTCCCCGTCGGCGTTCTCCTCGGCCGCCGCCGCAGCTCCCGCGGAGCTGACGGGCAAGATCACCAAGGTCACCGTGAACGGTGGCAAGGACGTGGTGATCGGTACCGCTCAGAAGAAGTTCACCGTCGAGGTGAGCGCGTCCAACCCGACCGGCGTCGACTTCGCCGGTGCCATGCTGTGGCACGGGCCGGCCCTCGAAACGGCGAACGACTTCATCTCCGTCCACGACTTCGCCGGAGAAGAGCCGTGCAAGTACACGGCCACGACGGCCACTTGCAAGTTCGTCTTCCTGGCCAGCCCGAAGGCCGCTCCCGTGGAGGAGGAGCTGACGAACCTGGGGAACAAGCACGCGGGCACCTGGAACGTCGCCGCCTTCGCCGGCAAGGTCGTGGATGACCCCGCGAACCCGGACGGCCCCACCATCGAGCCCGTCGCGCTGAACGAGAAGTACAAGACGGTCAAGGTGAAGCGGGCGGCGAAGCTGACGGCGAACGCTTCGCCGGAGCCGGTGCGGCGTGGTGCGACCATCACCGTCAAGGGCGACCTGACGCGTGCCGACTGGGGCACCCTGAAGTACGGCGGCTTCGTGAGTGGTGCGGTGAAGCTCCAGTTCAAGAAGACGGGTGGCTCCTGGGCGACGGTGAAGACGGTCGCGGCCGACAGCCAGGGCAAGGTGAAGACCACGGTGAAGGCGTCCGTCGACGGTGAGTACCGCTTCACGTACGGCGGTTCCTCCACCACCGGTGGGGTCACCTCGGCCGCCGACCGGATCGACGTGCGCTGACCCCCGACGGGACGCGCTGAACGACGGGCCGCGCCGACGCGCCGACCCGGCGGGACGCGCCGAACGCCCTCGCGCCGGACGCCCGTCCGGCGCGGTGGGGACGGCTTGAGAAGTGACGGGGCGCTGCTCCGGGCGGGACCTTCACGGGACCTCTGCCCGCCCGGGGCGGCGCCCCTTCGCGTGCGGGGCCGCGCTCCCCGGGCCCGAGCGGTTGGAGTCGGCGCCCTCACGCCAGCACGGCCAGCACGGCCAAGGCGGCCAGCACGGCCAAGGCGGCCAGCACAGGCCAAGGCGGCCAGGACGGCCAGCGCACGGCGTACAACCTCCGTGCCCCACGGCGTGTCTAGAGCCGTGGAGTCCCGGGACCGATCCCGGTGACCCCGTCCCACGGCTCCGGTTCCGTGGACGCGCCCAGCGACTGGGGACGGCGCGCGTCCAGGGCCGGCCCACACGAACAGGAACAACGCATGATGAGAATCCGTGCCCTCGCCGCGCTCGCGACCGGCGCTCTCACCCTGACCGCCCTCGCCGTTCCCGCCGCGCACGCCGACGACCGGCCCGTCCGTCCGGCCGCCACGGGGGACCTCGACGGGGTGGTCACCGATTTCCAGGTGAACGAGGGTAAGCCCGTGGTGGCCGGCCTGCGGGGGAAGTCGGTCCGGTTCACGTTCACCGCGACCTTGCCCCAAGGGGTGACGGACAGTTCGGTGTCCCTGTGGCGGGGCCCGAGCCACAGCCAACCCGAGCGCATCATGCACGACAGCTACGAGGTTTCGGAGGACGAGGATTACCCCACCGACAGCAACTGCCGCAGCGTCAGCCAGACCACGGCCAAGTGCGTGGTCGAGGTGCCCGCGACCCCCTACGACCCGGACCGCCGGCACGCCCTCGACGACGCGCACGCGGGCCAGTGGAATGTGGCCCTCTCGGTGTCGCGCGACCAGGACGGCGGGGCGAGCGACACGTCGTACGGCACCGTCGACATCAAGCGCGCGGCACGGCTGTCGGCGGACGCGACGCCGGGGCCGGTGCGGCGGGGCGCGGACGTCACCGTGAAGGGCGCGCTGCTGCGGGTGAGCTGGGACAAGCAGTGGTACGCGGGGTTCGCGGCGGACCAGGTGAAGCTGCAGTTCAAGAAGCGGGGCGGCACCTGGAAGACGGTCAGGACGGTGGCGGCGGACAGCCGGGGCCGGGTGACGACCAAGGCGAAGGCGACGGTGGACGGTCACTACCGCTTCACGTACGGCGGTTCCGCCACGACCGGTGGCGCGACCTCGCCCGCCGACTTCGTCGACGTGCGCTGACCGGCGGAACGCGTCCGCCCCGACGGCCCGCGTGGCGGTTTCGCGTCGGAAAGCGGCGTGCAACCACCGTGCCCCCTCGCGGGTCTAGAAGCCGTGGAGCGGCGTGCGCGACGGTCGGCCCCGCGAACCACGAACCCGCAGGCCCACGGCCCACGAACCCACGGCCCACGAACCTGCGGACTCACAGCCCCGTAGATCCACAGACCCACAGACCCACAGACCCACGGACACCCACCACCCCACGGACGGACAGGACAACGTATGAGGACCCGAGCCTTCGTCGTGCTCGCGACCGGCGCCCTGACGCTGACCACCCTCGCGGTTCCCGCCGCGCACGCGGACGACCGGCCCGCCGATCCGTTCGCGGGGTCCGGCCCGGCGGCGCGGGAGGTGCGTCCCCTGGAGGACGAGATCGACCGCTTCGCGGTGAACGACGGCAAGGACCTGGTGGTCGGCCTCTCCCCGAAGGAGTTCACGGTCACCTTCACCGCCAAGCACCACAGCGGGATCAAGAGGGGCCTCGTGGCCCTGTGGCGGGGCGGCGCGGACGTCGAGTCGGCGGAGCGCGTCCTGGCGCCACAAGCGGCCGACGACGGGTCCATGCCGAACTTCTGCCGCAGCATCGTCCTGCGCTACTCCTCCTGCGCGGTCCCGCTCGTCGCCGATCCGAAGGGCGACATACCCGACGTCGACCTCAACAACGACTACGCGGGCCGCTGGAACGTGGCGGCGGCGCTGACCTACAACAACTCGGGCTACACCGCCATCGTCGACACCTTCGCCACCCACTACGTGAAGCGGGCGGCGAAGCTCACGGCGGACGCGTCGCCGGGACGGGTGCGGCGGGGTGCGAACGTCACGGTCGACGGCACCCTGACCCGGGCCGACTGGGACCGCGACCGGTACGTGGGCTTCGCGAGCGGGGCGGGCAAGGTGAAGCTCCAGTTCAAGAAGGCGGGCGGGACGTGGAAGACCGTGAAGACGGTCGCCGCCGACAGCGGGGGCAAGGTGAAGACCACGGTCAAGGCGTCCGCCGACGGCAGCTACCGCTTCACCTACGGCGGCTCCACCACGACCGGCACGGCCACCTCGTCCGGCGCCTCCGTCGACGTGCGCTGACGCACTGACGCGCACTGACATCCCGTCACCGCGTGCGCGCGGCGACACATGACCGGGTGCCCGACCGTGGCGCTTCCGGTGGGACGGCGGGGGAAACGGCCGACTCCGTCCGTCAGTACAACCGTGGGGAAGGGCGGACGGTCTGTTCCGGTGGAGTCGACGGACTCCGCGACCAGCCGGACGGGCGTCCGGCCGATGACGCACCGTGCCACGGGGGGACGGTGCGTCGACCCGGCCGAACGGTTCCGACTACGTGGGGAAGAAACCCTTGATGCGCATGCGTGCCCCGATCGCCGTCGTGAGCGGCGCTCTGGCCCTTTCGGCCCTGACCGCCCCGTCCGCCCAGGCCGCCGGGTCCGCCGACGCGGGGCAGCACCCGCCCGGCGCCCTCTCGGCGTTCGTGGCCTCTCCGACGACCGGCAAGCTCACCGGCATCGTCGTGAACGGCGGTGCGGACGTGGTGGTCGGCACCTCGGTGAAGAAGTTCTCCGTCGAGGTGGGAGCCTTCGACGAGGGCGGTGTCGAACGGGCCGCCGCCGCCCTGTACCAGGGCACCTACCTCACCGCGAAGGCGATGATCACCTCGTACGAGCCGCGCCCCGCCCCGTGCGAGCGCACCGCGACCTCGGCCACCTGCCGGTACGTCTTCGAGGCCCGTCCGAAGTCCCACTCCGGCAGCTCCCACCTGGACCTGAAGAACAAGCACGCCGGGGTCTGGAAGGTCGCCGGGGGCGGTTTCCGGAAGATCGACGGCCCCGGCCGGGTCGTCGCCGTCGCGGAGGACACCCACTACGGCGACGTCAACGTGAAGCGGGCGGCGAAGCTGACGGCGAACGCCTCGCCGGAGCCGGTGCGGCGGGGCGCGAACATCACCGTCGGCGGCACCCTGACCCGGGCCAACTGGGACACCCACCGCTACGACGGCTTCTCGGGCGGCACGGGGAAGGTGAAGCTCCAGTTCAAGAAGTCCGGCGGGACGTGGAAGACCGTGAAGACGGTCTCCGCCGACAGCCGGGGCAAGGTCAGGACCACGGTCAAGGCGTCCGCCGACGGCGCGTACCGCCTCACCTACGGCGGCACCACCACGACCGGCGCGGTGACCTCGCCCGCCGACACCGTCGACGTCCGCTGACGTCCGTTCGCGCGCGCTGACGTCCGTCACCGCGCGTACGAGGGCCGCCGGGTGGTCCGGCCCGGCGGCCCCGCCTCTCCGAACACGACCACGACCATCGGTCCCGCGGCCGTACGCCCTGGAAGCACGACGTACGGGGTGGCGCACGGCTCGCGGGGCCCGTACCGACAGGACACACCACATGAAGAGCCGTACCGCGGTCGCGCTGGTGACCGGTGCCCTCGCTCTGGGTGCCGTCGTGGTGCCCGCCGCCCACGCGGACGACCGGTCGTCCGCCCGGCCGGTGGCCGCCGCCCCGGAGGACGAACTGAAGATCACCGACTTCGTGCTGAACGGGGGCGAGAAGGAGACGGTGGTCGGCCTCCGGGCGAAGACCATCAAGGTCACGTTCACCGCGCAGTACCCGAAGGGGATCGACTACGTCACGGGGAGCCTGTGGCGGGGACCGAGTCCGGGCCAGGCCGAACGTCGGCTGCTCCCGTACTACACCGGTGGGGGCGGGGACGAAGGCGACCCCCAGACGTGCGTCTACGTCAGCCAGACCGAGGCGGACTGCACGCTGAACATCGTCGCCAACCCGAACGAGCGGGAATCCCGTTACGACCTCGACGACGCCAACGCGGGCCAGTGGAACCTGGAGCTCAACTTCACCGACTACGGCGAGCAGTGGGCCGGGCTCTTCCCCACCTACGCCACGCACTCCGTGAAGCGGGCGGCGCGGCTGTCGGCGGACGCGACGCCCGAGCCCGTGCGCCGGGGCGCCGACCTCACCGTGAAGGGCGCGCTGTCCCGGGTGAGCTGGGACAAGCAGTGGTACGCCGGGTTCGCTGCCGACCAGGTGGAACTCCAGTTCAAGAAGTCCGGCGGCACGTGGAAGACCGTGAAGACGGTCGCGGCGGACAGCCGTGGCCGGCTCAAGGCCACGGTCAAGGCGTCCGCCGACGGTCAGTACCGCTTCAGGTACGGCGGTTCCGCCACGACCGGCGCGGTGACCTCGCCCGCCGACACCGTCGACGTCCGCTGAGGTGTCGCGCGTCCGCGCCGGACAGCCTCCGGCGCGGACGCGCACCCGGCCGCCCGGGGCACCGGCGCACCCGGGCACCGGCGTGAAGGCGCGCCCGGCGACCGGCGCGGACGCGCACCCGGCCGCCCAGGCACCGGCCGGTGGAATTTTCACGCAATAGGCAATCATGGTCATCGAGCGGGCCCCGCGCAGCCGGAGCCCGCTCCGACGACCACTCCGAAGTGACAGGTGACACCACATGAAGACCCGTGCCCTCGTGGCGATGACGACCGGCGCCCTCGCCCTGACCGCCGTCGCCGTTCCGGCCGCGCACGCCGATGACCGCCCCACCGGCGCCGTCGCGCCGTTCGCCGCCCAGGCCGCCGCCCCCGCGCCCCTCGGCTCGATCGTCAGCGGTCTCAAGCTGAGCGGCGGCAAGGACCTGGTGGTCGGCACCTCCGCGAAGAAGCTCACCGTCACGTTCACCGCCAAGCACTCCAAGGGGATCAAGGACGCCATAGCGTTCCTGTGGCGGGGTTCGGACGTCAACGCGGCCGATCGCATGCTGACGCCCCCTCTGATGGGCGCTGCGGGCGACTTCTGCAAGAAGGTCAACCGGACCACGTCCACCTGCACCGTCGCGATCGTGGCCGACCCGAAGTTCCCGATCGACGAGTTCCGCCTCGACAACGCCAACGCGGGCAGCTGGAAGCTGGCCGTCGCCGTGCTCGCCGGGAACGACAAGGAGTACGGGGACGAGAAGTACCGCACCCACTCCGTGAAGCGGGCGGCGAAGCTGACGGTGAACGCCTCGCCGGAGCCCGTGCGGCGCGGTGCGACCGTCACCGTGAAGGGTGATCTGACGCGGGCGAACTGGGACACCCACCGGTACGCCGGCTTCGCCAGCGGCGCGGTGAAGCTCCAGTTCAAGAAGCCCGGCGGCACCTGGAAGACCGTCAAGACCGTCGCGGCGGACAGCCGGGGCAAGGTCAAGACCACCGTGAAGGCGTCCGCCGACGGCAGCTACCGCTTCACGTACGGCGGTTCCAGCAAGACGGCCGGGGTGACCTCGTCGGCCGACTTCATCGACGTGCGCTGACGCTGACGGGGACGCTGACGGGGACGGGCACGGAACCGGGGTCGCTGACGCGCGGAGCGTGCCGGGCGGCCCGCGCCGGATGACGTCCGGCGCGGGCCGCCGCCCCCACGGAAGCCCGAAGCCCGAAGCCCGGCCGTCCGGTTGTCGCATTGACGCCAACTCCCCCTGGAACCAAGGGGATTCAAGAGTGATCCCTCATCTCAAGAGCCCCCGGGCGCGCCGGTGGCTCGGGCCAACGACCCCGGCCCGCCGCGCGTCCCCGAACCACCGGGGGCGACGCCCGTCGCGGCGGCCCCAGCGACAGGACGACACCACCACATGAAGATCCGCCCCCTCGCCGTACTGGCGACCACCGGCACCCTGGCGCTGACCGCGTTCTCCGCCCCGGCGGCCCACGCGGACGACCGCCCCGCGACCCCGGCCGCCGGGGCCCTGCCCGCTTCGACGATCAGCGGCTTCGCGCTGAACGGCGGCGAGGCCCTCGTGGTCGGCACCTCCGTGAAGAGCTTCCCGGTCACCTTCACCGCGAAGCACCCCGACGGCGTCGGGACCGCTGCGGTCCTGCTCTGGAAGGGCGGCGCGAGCCTCGCGGAGGCGCGGCGCGTCCTGGGGCCGGACGCGTTCGACCACTCCTGCGACCCGGTCGACGCGACCACCTCCAAGTGCGCGGTGAAGGTGTACGCCGATCCGCGTTTCGCGGCGCCCGAGATGCCGCAGGACCACCTCACCGACGCCGACGCGGGCCGCTGGAACGTGGCCGTCGTGGTGGAGGACGGGAAGCAGCGCGTCCACTACGACGAGAAGTTCCGCACCCACTCGGTGAAGCGGGCGGCGAAGCTGACGGTGGACGCGGCGCCTGGGGCGGTGCGGACCGGTGCGAACGTCACGGTCAAGGGCGATCTGACGCGGGCGAGTTGGAACACCCACCGGTACGGCGGTTTCCCGAGCGCCGCGGTGAAGCTGGAGTTCAGGCCGACGGGCGGGCAGTGGACGACCGTGAAGACGGTCTCCGCCGACAGCCGGGGCAAGGTGCGGACGACGGTGAAGGCGTCGGTGGACGGCCACTACCGCCTCGCGTACGGGGGCGCGCGGACCACCGGCGGGGCGACCTCGCCCGCCGACTTCGTCGACGTGCGCTGAGACGACGGCCCGGCGCCGCCCTCCGCCCCCCACCGGGTCGGCACCCGGCGCCGCCCGCCACGCGACCGGCCCGGGGGCCCGCCCGCCGCGCCCGCCGGCACTCGGGCAGGCGGGAAGGGGGAGGCTCCCGCCGCTGTCAGAAGTGGTCCGGCAGCCAGGGCTCGAACTGTGCCGTGCTGCGGACGAGGGTCGTGAGCGCCTTCTCCGATGTGGTGTGGACTCCGGCCATGCGGGCCGAGGTGGTGGACCGGTAACCGCCGGCGTACCAGACCGCGAGCTGGCGCCGGGTGAAGGCCACCTGTCCCTCAACGTGGGTGGGGATGATCTCGGCCGCTCCGTTATTGAACTCGAGCATCCACCGGGCCCAGTCGCCGGTCTCGTTCTCGATCTCGATCGGGACGGCGGTGGTGAGGTCGGTGGGCCACCCGCGGAGCCGGATGGCCTCGGAGGTGTTGAGGATGCGGAGCATCCAGGGGTGCCAGGCTTCGGCGGTCGTGCGGTGGTGGCGGAGTCCGTGGAGGAGGGTGGGGCAGGGCGGGAGGGCGCCGCGCCGGAACTCGATGGTGCGGGCGCGGGTGTTGTGGTGTCCGAGGAAGGCGAACATGGCGGCGGCGGTGGGCTGGCTGGCGGCCCAGAAGTCGTGGACGGCCAGGCTCATGCCGTGGCGCTCGTGCCGTTTGGTGGTGAGGCTGAGCAGGCCGGTGGCGGGGTGGCCGGGCCGGGTGAAGCGGTAGGTGGTGAGGTTGCTCTTGTCGTGCTTCCACCGGGGCCACCAAGTGGGTCGGTGGACGGGGCCGTTCCACTGGCGGGCGAGGTCGCGCTGGAGGGCTTGGGCTTCGTCGGCCAGTCCGTGCTCGGCCTCGAAGTCCTCATGGGCGAAGGACTGTTTGAGATCGTCGGTGGCCACCTTCCACGCGAGGACGCCGGTGGGGGCTTCCCATCCAAGGCGGCGGGCGTAGCCGGTGGAGGAGGTCACGATCGTGGAGATCACCGCTCCGCGTTCGATCAGGGGGCGCAGTCGTTCGGCTGTCATGTCGGCGGCCAGGTGCTCGCCGCGCTCCTCGGGGGCGACGCAGCCGTCGCCGAGGCAGGCGCTGGGGACGGGGGCGCCGCCGAAGAACTGATCGACGAGGAGGCCCAGCCCGCCGGCGACGACCCGGCCGCCGCGGACGGCGACCTGGAGGTCGGCGTGCTTGCGCAGGTGGGTGATGTCCCCGACCGGGTGGCCGTAGGCGCGGGTGGCGAGCTGGTCGTACTGCTCCCACAGGCTGTCGTCGGCCGGGGCGAAGGTCAGCTGCTGGTTCATGGTCCGCCCTCAGTAGTGGGTGGCGTCGCGGGCGGCGTCGCGTCAAGAGGCACGAGGAAGGTGCGGGTGAAGGCCAGGACGCTGGCGCTGTTCTGGTTGTGTGCGCTGGTGTGGCAGGTGATGACCCCGGTGTCGGGACGGCTTTCGGAGGCCCGGCGGGTGAGGATCTTCGTCTCGGCGTACAGGGTGTCGCCGAGGTGGACGGGCGCGGTGAAGCGCACGTGGTCGACGGCGAGGTTGGCGGTGGTCAGGCCGCTGATGCTGCGGACGGTCATGCCGGCCACGAGGTTGAGGGTGACGCCGGAGCAGACCAGGATGCGGCCCCACTGCGTCTGGGCGCTGTAGTGGGCATCGGTGTGGATGGGGGCGGCATTGCCGCTCAGGGCGACGCCGAGGAGATTGTCGAGTTCGGTGACGGTCCGGCCGGGCCGGTGCTCGATGATCAGTCCGGGGGCGAGTTCGGGGTAGGACAGGCCGACGCTCTCACGTATCCGCTCCTCGCCGATCCGCCGGTAGCCGCGGGGCAGGCCGACGCTCATGACGTACGGTCTGTTTCGGCGACGAGCGCGCGGGCCCGGTTGAAGAAGGGGGTGCCGCGCATCTGCCCGTCCACGGTGGTCACCGTTCCGCCGCTGACGTCGGCGGCCGCGACGATGGCGCGGGCCTGGGCGATCTCCTCGGTGCTCGGGGTGAAGACCTCGTTGATCACCTGTACGTGGCGGGGGTGGACGCAGCCTTTGCCGTGGAAGCCGATTTCCTTGGCCCGTTCGGCGTCACGGCGCAGGATGCCGGGGTCGTCGAGTTCCCAGGTGGGGGCGTCGATGGCGGGGATGTTCGCGGCGGTCGCCGCGTTGATGAGAGCCGAGCGGGCGTAGCGGAGGGCCTCCCAGCCCAGGCCGCAGCGGACGGAGGCGGCGTAGTCGGCGGAGCCGAAGAGGACACCGCCGAGCCGGGGTGCGCGCATGATCGCGGGGAGGGTGTCGAAGGCCCGGGGGCTTTCGATCAGCGCCCAGATGTCGGGGGTGTAGCCGTCGGCGTCGAGTACGGCGGCGACGAGTTCGATGTCGCGGGGGGATTCCACCTTGGGGACCACGATGAGGTCGGGCCGGGTGGTGTAGGAGGCGAGGGCGGCGAGATCTTTGACGCCGTCGATCGTGGTGAGGCTGTTCATCCGGATACCGAGGGTGCACGGCGGGTCGGGGTGGGCGAAGAACGCTTCGGAGGTGGTGCGGGCGGTCTGCTTGTCGGGGAGGGCGACGGAGTCCTCGATGTCGACGACGGCGACCGCGGCGCCGGACTTCCGCGCGGTGGCGAAGCGGTCTTCGTGCAGACCGGGGGTGATGATCCAGGCCCGTCCGGGCGGGCGGCCGTTGCTGGTCACAGGGGTGGTCACCTTCCGTTGCGCTTGGTGGTGATGAGGAGGTCGAGCCGGCCGAGGGTGGCGGCGTTCTTGATGTCGCTGTCGCTGATGTCGATGCCGTAGCGGTCGGTGAGCAGGACGGACAGTTCGACGACGGCGAGGGAGTCGAGTCCGGCGTGGTCGAGGCTGGCGTCGTCGGTGAGCCGGTCGGCGGGCAGCTTGAGGTCGTCGGTCAGGATGCGGGTGAGGTCACCGGTCATGTCCGGCTCCTTTCGGTGGGATGGCTGTGGCGGGGAGGCCGGGCCAGGTGAGGGTGGTGGCGCCCCAGGTCAGTCCGGCGCCGAACGCGGTGAGCAGGGTGCGGTGGCCGGGCTTGAGTCGGCCGTCGGCGGTGGAGCGGGCCAGGAGCAGGGGGATGGACGCGGCGCCGGTGTTACCGGTCTCGGCGATATCACTGAGTTGGCGGTCGTCGGGGATGCCGAGCCGGCGGGCGGCGAAGGCGGTGATGCGGCTGTTGGCCTGGTGCGGGATCAGGCGGTCGATGTCGCCGAGTTCCCACCCGGCGGCGGTGGCGGCCTGGCGGGAGGCGGTGGACATGCGCTCGACCGCGTGGCGGAAGACCTCACTGCCGTCCATGTGCAGGGCGCCGGGGCGGGAGGCCCGGATCAGGTCGGCGCCGGTGCCGTCGCTGCCCAGCACCACCGGCCCGAGCGCCCCGGCCTCGTCCGCGCTGCCGCCGCGTAGCAGCAGGGCTCCGGCGCCGTCGCCGAACAGGGGGACGGTCGTGCGGTCCTCGGGGTTGGGAAGAGCGGCGAGGCGGTCGGCGCCGATGACCAGGGCGGTCCGTACAGTGCTGGTGGCGATGAGCCCGGCGGCGGTGGCAAGGGCGTAGAGGAACCCGGTGCAGCCGGCCGCGAGGTCGTAGGCGGGGATGCCGGTCAGGCCGAGTCGGGTGGCGACGGCGGGGGCGGTGGCCGGGCAGCAGCGGTCCGGGGTGGTCGTGGCCACCACCAATGCCTCTGCTGTGACCGGCTCCCCGTCGGCGAGTGCCTGGGCACCGGCCCGTACGGCGAGGTCGGCCGTGGACAGGTCCGCCCCGGCGACGTGCCGTTGGGAGATGCCGGTCCGCGAGCGGATCCACTCGTCCGTGGTGTCCAGATGTGCGGTCAGGTCGGCGTTCGCGACGACGTGCGGGGGCAGTGCCGCGCCGACCGCGCAGACCACGGCCGCACTCCCGCCGGCGACGGGTGCGGCGGTCATCGAGTGGCCGCCTTGAGCTGCCGGGCGACAGCGCCGATCAGGTCTTCCTGCCCGGCGACGACCTGCTGCTCGCCGAGGGCGAGGAACAGGTCGACGGGGTCGACGCCTTCGGCGTGTGCGGCCTGTAGGACGGGCCTCCTGAAGCCGGAGAACACCCCTGCGATTCCGCTGGCCACGGCGATCGAGTCGATGGACGGCGGGGCCTTCATCAGGCGGTCGGCGGCGATGTCGGCGGCGGCCAGGACTTCGCGCAGGCCGATCCCGGTCTCGGTGCCGCGACGCTCCAGGACGGCCACGAGGACTTCGAGCTGGGTGTTGCCGGCCCCGGCGCCGAACCCGCGGGCGGTCGCGTCGATGACGGTTGCCCCGGCGTCCACGGCGGCGAGGCTGTTTGCCACGGCCAGGCCCAGGTTGTTGTGGCCGTGGAAGATGACCGGCACGTTGACGGCGTCGGCGATGGCGTGCACGCGCTCGGTGACGTCGGACGGGAGGTAGTGCCCGGCGGAGTCCATGATGCCGACGGCTTGAGCGCCGAACCTCACCATCAGAGCGCACTGTTCGGCGAGTTCGCCGGGGCCGGTCATGTGGCTCATGAGCAGAACTCCCTGGGCTTCGGCGCCGAGGCCGCGGACGGCGCCGAGGTGGCGTTCGGTGACGTCGGCCTCGGTGCAGTGCGCGGCGATCCGTACGACGTCGGCGCCGTGGTGGACGGCGGCCTCCAGGTCGTCGGAGGTGCCCCAGCCGGGGGCCATGAAGACGCCCATCCGCGACGAGGTGAGGGCTTCTCGGACGGTGGTGAGCATCGTGGCGTCGTCGAGCTTGGAGCGGCCGATCTGGAGGCTGGAGGCGCCCAGGCCGTTGCCGTGGCCGACCTCGACCACCGGCACGGCGGCGGCGTTCGCGGCGATGGCGTAGGCACGGAGCTGGTCGGCGTCGAGCTGGTGGCCGACGGCGTGGTGGCCGTCGCGCAGGGTCGGGTCGTGCAGGAGGATCCGGGGCCGCTCGCGCGGGTGTGTGTTCACAGGTGGTGTTCCCTTCATCGGGAGACGGTGGCCGACTGCTCGGCGAGCAGGATGGCGGCGGCGTTGATGATGTCGACGCTTCCGGCATGAGGCGGCAGGCGGCCGCCGCCGGCGGTCACCTCCACCGCGACCGAGATCCGGCCCGGGTCCACGGCAAGCGAGGTCACCTGGAATCCGGGTGTGTAGGCGCGCACGGCCTGGGCGGCGGCCGCGATGCTCGTACGGACCGGTGCGGGGCGGATGCCGTCCGCGAGGACGGTCATGGCCACCCGGAACGGCGGGGCGGGCCGGGCGGGGCTGAGGTTGACCATCACCTTCACGTCTGCGGCACCGGTGAAGGTCCGGATCGCGGCGGAGGTGGTGGTGATGTACTGGTCGAGGTTCAGGCGGGTGGCCCGGCCGGCGCTCGCGCTCGCCCCGGTGGAGACCACCTCGATGTAGGTGGGGGTGCAGCGCCGGGAGATCGCGTACAGGACCGGAACGGCCGCCTGCCCGCCGCAGCTGACGAGGTTCACGTGACGGTGGGCCGCCGACCGGTGGCTGTTGACGCCCGGGACGATGACCGTGCCGAGCCCGGTGGGGGTCAGGTCGATCAGGGTGGTGCCGGTCGGGCGCAGCGCCGCCCAGTGTTCGGGGTGGTTGTCGGCGTTGGTGGCGTCGAAGACGACATCGAAGGGCCCGGCGTCCACCAGGGCGCGGATCCCGCCGGCCGTGGTCGGGTGGCCCATCTCGGCCGCCCGTCGCAGCCCCAGGCTGTCCCGGTCGCGCCCTGCCACCAGGGCGAGTTCCAGCTTCCGCGACTGGTGGATCTTGTCGGTGAGGTCGATGCCGATCAGGCCGGCGCCGAGTACCGCGACACGTAGACGCTGTTCGTCAGCAGCCATCGGCCGCTCCTTCGTTCGAGGGGAGGAAGGTGGTGCGTGAGGGAGAGGCGCGGGGTCGGCAGGGTGCTGCGGGTCAGCGCACGCGCAGTTCGACCGGCGGAAGACGTGGCGAGTGGGCGCGCACTGTGCTCCGGGTCTCCAACGGGAGGCTGGCGTGCACGGCCCCGGCCAGGATCAGCTGCCCGGCGCGCAGTCCGCCGCCGTCGCGGTGCAGCCGTCCGGCGAGCCAGGTCAGAGCACGGAGCGGGTCGCCGAGGACGGCGCGGCCCTCTCCGGTGGCCACCGCGGTGCCGTCGACGCTGACGACCAGCGGTTCGGCGGCCAGGTCCATGTCCGCGTCGAGCGGCACCATGGGCCCGGTGACCACCCGGGCACAGGACGCGTTGTCGGCGATGCTGTCCGCGACGGTGATGCGCCAGCTCGTGAACCGGGTGTCGATCACCTCCAGGGCGAGGAACACCTTCTCCACCGCTGCCCGTGCCTGGTCCGTGCTGACGCTCTCGCCCGCCAGGTCACGGCCGAGCCGGAAAGCGATCTCTGCCTCCACCCGCGGCTGCATCAGCACGGACCGGGCCATGGTGCTGCCGGTGGGCAGCACCATGTCGTCTAGCAGAACTCCCGAGTCCGACTCGTCGACGCCCATCTGTTCCTGCATGGCCTGAGAGGTCACCCCGGCCTTGTGGCCGATGACGCGGGCTCCGCCCAGGACCCGCCGGGCGACCCCCTCCCCCTGCACCCGGTAGGCGGTCTCCAAAGACAGCTCCGGCCTCCGGACGGTCAGCGCGTCGATCGGCACCCGCTCGGACTCCGCCGCTAGCAGAGCCGACGCCGTAGCGGCGATCCAGCGGTCATCCGGCTCGTCCATGACGGTCCCTCCTCGGGGCATGGGGCATCACCTACGGTTCAGATACGTGGGCGCGGCAGCAGAACCGGGGCGGTGCTGACACCGCCGACCGCCGGGTCCGAGCCTGATGAACAGTCAACCGGCGGGCTCTTCGCAGCGGTACGGTGATGGGCAGTCCAAGCGGTATATCGCGTATATACGGGGCAGGTGCTCATGACCACGCGCACGCCGAACGTCCAGCTCAGTGCCCTTGTCGCTGAATCCGGCCTCACCTACGAGGCGCTGGCCAAGGCGGTCCGCGCGGTCGCCGCCGAGTGCGGCGCGGACTTACGCACGAACAAGTCCAACGTCGAGCACTGGCTCGGCGGATCCGTGCCCCGTGGTGATACACCCCGCTACCTCGCGGTCGCGCTCTCCCGGAGCCTGGGCCGCCTCCTGACCACCGCCGACCTGGGCCTGCCGTCCCCGGCAGAGGCCGAGGATGACACCATCGGACTGTCCCTGGGGGGTGACCCCCTGGACGCTCTGCTGCCGATGTGGAGGTACGAGTTGGACCGCCGACGCTTCCTGGCGGCCTCCGCCTACTCCGCGGCCTCCGCCGCGTTACCCCTCAGCCACGTCCAGGACATCGCCGCCCGCACCACGGCCGCCCGCTCCGGATACACCGTCGGCATGGCCGAAGTCGCCGCCGTCCGCGACATGATCCACGCGTTCTCCGAGATGGACGAACGCCACGGCGGACAACATGGCCGCAGCGCCCTGGTCACTTACCTCCGCGACGATGTCGCCCCGCTGTGCCGGGCCCGGTTCCGTACCGACGAAGTCCGCCGGCAGATGCTGTCCGCCGCCAGCCGAGGGGTCCACCTGCTGGGCTGGAAGAGCTATGACGCGGGTCAGCAGGGACTCGCCCAGCGCTACTACCTCCAGTCCTACGCTCTGGCCGCCGAGTCCGGCCTGCGTGGGCACGACGGATTCGTGATGCGCACGATGGCCATGCAGGGCCTCAAGCTCCATCGTCCTGAGCACTGCCTGGGCCTGGCCGAGACCGGACTGAACCGCGCCAAGGGACGGGTCGATGCCCAGACCGAAGCTCTCTTCCGTGTCGTCCATGCCCACACCCTGGCCAAGAGCGGCAAGCGCCGCGCGGCCCTGGCCGAGGCCGAACACGCCCGCACCCTGCTGGCCGGCGCCCCGGGCGACGAGGTGCCGTTCTGGGCACTGGCCTGGGGCCCGCCGACCGCATCGGTGTACTCCCGCACCGCCAAGGTCCACGAGACAGTGGGAGACCACCGGGCCGCCGCCGAGCAGTACGCGCTGGCCGCCACGGCCCGCCCGGCGGACACCTACGCGCGGATCGTCGCCCTGGACCTGGTCGCGGGCGCGGAGATGCACCTCAAGCGCGGCAGCATCGAGCAGGCGTGCGCCGCCTGGCACCGGGCCATCGACCACATGGACGGTGTCCGCTCCGTCCGCACCCGCAAGGCCGTCTCCCGCATGCGTGGTGACCTCGCACGCTTCCGCGCCCGTGGCCTGCGGTGCGTGGCCGATCTCGACGAACGGGGACGTGACTTCCTGGCCGGTGCCTGACCTCAGCAGGACCCGGAGAAGCGGCTGACGATCGGCTTGAGGTAGTCCGCGTGCGGACCGGCCAGACCGGCGAGTTCGTCCGGTGTGCGCACCAGGGCGATGCCGTCGAGTTCGGGTTCACGTCCCTGGACGCGCTCGGCCGCGGCAGCGGCGGTGAAGGCCGCGCGCAGTACCGCCTCGGGAAGAGCCGGGGCAAGGTAGGTCAGACCGACACTGCCGTTCTCGCCGCGGGTGACGACCCGCAGCTTCAGAACCTCGGCCGCCGCACTGATCCCCAACTCTTCGGCGAGCTCGCGGGCGGCTTGGCCGGCCAGTGCCGATTCGTCCAGCACCGCCCCGTCCCGCGGCGGTTCCACAGATCCACCCGGCAGCTGCCAGCGGCCCGGGGCGGCAGTGGAGGGCGACATCCTCGCCACCAGCACACGGCCGTCGTCGGTCGGCTGAACGACGTTCACGAACAACGAGGGCAGTGCCGCAGCGCCGGGAACGCGGCGCAGCGCGTAGTGCCGGTAGGTCACCCGCACCCAGGACAGGCGCAGGATACGCGGGTCGGCCCGCTCCAGTCCCCCGCACGCCACCACGGGCCCGTCGAAGAGAGCGGGATTGGCCCGGACCGCCATGTCCCACACCCGGTCCCGGGCCTCAACGTCATGGGGCGGCAGCGGTGGTTCCGCGGCTTCGGTCAGCAGGAGCCGCTCGACGTCGAAGAGGTCAATGCCCACGGGAGACGGCGTTTCGGTCACCGGCTCATCGTAGAACCCGCTCCAGGCTTGACCGCCGACTCGGCCGAAACGGCCGCCTACGGGCGCCCGGCCGGCTGCTGGTCGCCTGTGTCCGCCCGGTCGGCGGGGGCCCGGGGGCCGGGTACCGTGGCCGCAGCCAGGTTCAGATGGGCGCCCGTGTCGAGATTCACCTCCCCGTACGCCCGCACGTGTGACCAGAACAGCGGGGTCAGGCCACGCCGGTCGGCGGACGTGAGGAGGTCCGCCCACCCCGTCCGGGTGGTCCACCCGGTCCCGCTCAACCCTCCCGCCCCGTCCGTGGTCTTGGGGGACGTGGAGCCGCCCGGCTCCCGGACTCGACCGTTGGCCCGGCAGCTCGCCCCGGAGCGGGGGGCGGCACGCGGCGGTGGCCGCCGGTCGCCCGCAGCGACCTGGGGAGAAGCATGCGCACCCGTGCCTTAACCGTTCTGGCGACCACCACCCTGGCCCTGACCGCCCTCGCGGTACCCGCCGCGCAGGCCGCCGACTCCAGAGCCGCCGACCCCGACGCCCCGCCCCGGATCCTCAAGGTCACCGTGAACGGCGGCAAGGACCTGGTGGTCGGCCTCAGCCCGAAGAGCTTCGACGTCTCGGTCACCGCCTCGCACGAACTCGGCATCACCTTCGGCGGGGGCTTCGCCTGGTGGGGCGACTCGGTGCAGAGCCCGTACCGCAACCTGATGCCCGACCGGCTCGAACCCCGGTGCGCGTCCACCGACCCGACGACCTCGGCGTGCGCTCTGCGCAACACCGCCGATCCGGCGCACCCGGACGACCGGAAGGACCTCACCAACGAGGTCGCCGGACCGTGGAAGGTCTACGCGGTGGCGCAGGCCCGGAACGGGCTCCAGGCTGACCAAGAGGCGGCCTTCTCCATCAAGCGGGCCGCCAAGCTCACCGTCAACGCGGCGCCGGAGCCGGTGAACCGGGGTGCGGACCTCACGGTCACCGGCACCCTGACCCGCGCCGACTGGGACAACGACCGCTACGCGGGCTTCACCAGCCGGGCGGTGAAGCTCCAGTTCAAGAAGGCGGGCACCACCGCCTGGACCACGGTGAAGACGGTCGGGGCGGACGCCCGGGGCAAGGTGAAGACGAAGGTGAAGGCGTCCGAGGACGGCACCTACCGTCTCGCCTACGGCGGCGCCCGCGCCACCGGCCCGGCCACCTCGACCGGGGACTACGTGGACGTCCGCTGACCCACGGCGCCCGCTGCCCCCCACTGACCGCGCGACGACAGCCCGACCCCGCCGCGCGGTTCCACGGGCGCCGTGCCCGGAACCCCCCGTCCGGTGTCGAGCCGGGCGGGGGGTTCCTGTCGGCCCTCCGGCGTCAGGGGGCCGTGAGGTGATCCGCGAGACGTTCGTCCCCGGCGATGTGACGGGGGCAGACGTGATGGGCGACGGTCGCGGTGTCGCTGTCGCCGCTGTGTCCGCTGTAGCCGATGACGACGGGGACGGTGGTCCAGCGTCCGCAGGTGTGGCAGTGGGCGCCGGTCGTGGCGGGCGGGCCGTCGAGGAGGAGTGCGTCGCGGGTCATGCGGCGGCCGTCCCGGTCCCCGTCCCCGTGGCCTGGTGGACGTCACGCGCGGTGTACGGGTAGTCGTAGCCGAGTTCCGCGAAGGCGGTGGCGTAGAACCGTTCGCGCTGCTCCGGGTTCAGGTCCCGGGCTTCTTCGGCACGGAAGATCGCGAGGGCTTCGGCCGAACTGGGTCCGGTCCAGGGGCGGCGCCAGGGACTCGGCTCCGGGACCGGTGCCGGTGCGGGGACGGAGACGGGCCGGGGGGCCGAGGTGGGGACGACGGGGACGGGCCCGGTTTCGGCGAGGTGTTCGGCGGTGTGCCGCCCGGGACGGCTCCGGCGGGTGAGGGGAAGGCGGATCAGCACCCATACGAGGGCATGGAAGATACGCTTACGCATACGTCGGTCAGCTCCTTCGGAAAGCTGGCTTGGCGAGTCCCGGGTGGACCGTTGGCGCGGTCCGCCCGGGGCGTTTTCTGTTTTCAGTTGTGGTCGAGGAGTGCGGTGAGTGGGGTGTGCCGGAGGTTTCCGGTAGGGGCCTCCGGGGTGAGCGGGCAGCCGATGAGGTTGCCGTTGGGATGGACGGTGAGACGTCCTCGTGCGTGGTGGGCGTGGGTCTCGTCGAGTCCCGGCCCGGGGTCGTTTCCGGACTCCGGGTTGCGTGCCCCGGTGTGATAACGATCTAAGGTGACTCGGGTCACGCCCATCGCCTTGAGATCTGCGCGGGCCCAGCGGATGCGCTGCCCGGGAAAGGTGTCCGTGATCCGCGCCCGGACGCGAACCCCGCGCTGGACGGCCTGCCGGATCATGTGACGGGTGTCGCTGTGACTCCCGGGATACCCGGTGAGGTAGTCGTGCTGGTTGGCGGAGTCACTGTGATAGCCGGTCGTCACGCCCATCCCGGGCCGGGCGAGTAACTCCCACCACTCCTGCCGGACTTGGACGAGGTCGCTGTACAGCTCGACGGTCATCCCCGACGACAGCGCGAGGTCCGCGAACCCGGTCCAGTGCGGGTGGAGCGTCGGCTCCCCGCCGATCAACCGGAGGTGCGGCACCCCGAGCCCGGCGGCGTCGGTGATGACGCGGCGCCAGTCGTCGGGGGTCATCGTCCCGGGCGCGGCCCACGGCTCCGGCTCGGACAGACAGTGCGCGCAGTGCCGCGCGCAGCGCCCGGCGATCTCCAGCTCCAGCACGGTGATCCCGGCGAACGGCCTCCGGGGCGGAGGCGGTTCCTTGTCCAGCGACATCGGCCATCCTTCTCACAGTGTCAAGGTTGGTGCTCCCCCTGCCCGACGACAGGTCAGCGGGGCAGGGGGAGGTCAAGGGGAACCGGACCCGGTCGCGGTGTCGGGCCAGGCGGTGAGGACGTACCGCTCGCCGAACTCCGCCGCGACGACCTGGACGGTGCCTCCGTCGCGCAGCCGCCGTATAGAGGGGGCGTGATCCTCGTGCAACGCCCAGGCCCGCAGCCGGGTGGGTGCGTCACCGGGGAACTCGTGGTCCGGGAACGGAATCTCGCGCAACGCGTTCAGATGGATCGGCCCGCCGTCCGGGTCCGGATCGAGCCCGTCCGCGATACGCACCGCCTGCCTGCGCAACCACCTCAGCACCCGCCCCGGATAGGGACTGCCGAACGTCCCGAGGACCATCCGCGTGTCCCAGTCCCCGTACGCGGACGACCACTCGGCCACCACCCGCGCCCGATAGGACGGTGACGGGCTCACGTCGTGACCCCCGGCAAGGTACGCGGGTCGACGTCCTCCGGCGGGTCCCACTGCACCGTCTCGAACAACGCCCGGTCGAACCGACGGTGACCCGTCTCCCGGAAGTGCGCCTCGATCCACCGCGCCGCACCCTCGGCCGTACGGAACTCCGGACCTTTGGGCGGAACAGCACTGCACTGGGGCGAACCGGAAACGCACTGTGCATACGCACTCGCCCCCCAGAACTCCAAACGTCGCAGGCTCCACTCGATATGACGAAACCGCCCGCGCACCCCTACACACCTCCGCGAGTACTACGTACGTTCAATTCGCGCAGCGCGGGCCGGATCCGGTCGGCGACCGTCGCCGGACGCACGTCCTCGCGACAGGCGCACCACTCGATTCCGCCACCGGGCGGGCGGAGGTAGACGGGACCCCACGCGGCGTCCATGACCACCCCCAACAGCTCCCGCCGGGTGTCGAACGCGAGGGTGCCGACCGCGAGTTCGTCTGGGGGTCTTTTCGGCACTACGGTCTCACCGGACATGACCACTCCTCTCCGTAGCCGCTCCGCTACCAGGGGAATTCAGAGTGGCCCAGCGTCGGCGCTCCTTCAACATGCCAACCAGGGAGAGCACATGGTCAACCGCAAGGAACTGAACCCCGACAGATCGCCGCACGCGGCGTTCGGCGCGCGTCTGCGCAGCTTGCGCGAGGAGCGGGAGTGGACCCAGGACGAGCTGGGTGTGCGCATGGGATATTCAGGACGACATATTTCGGCCGTAGAAGTCGGTCGCAAAGTGCCGACTCTCCCCGTCGCGCGCGGTGCTGACGCGGCACTCGGACTGGCCGATACCGACCAGTCGTTCGAGCGCGAGTGGAACAAGATGGAGTACGGCGTGCTGCTGGAGGGCTTCCCGGACTACGTCCGTCACGAAGCCCGCGCGGCCGAGATCCGGCTCTTCGATGTGGGTGCCGTCCCAGGACTCATCCAGACACCGGAGTACGCGGCGGCCATAGAACAGAGCTTTGTCACGCATGGCGCGATCCCGCCGGAACAGGCCGTCGAGCGGATCGAGTTCCTGGCCGAGCGGCAGGCGGCCGTGGCGCGTCCCGTACCGCCCGTCATCATCGCCGTCCTGGACGAGAGCTGCATCCGTCGCCTGGTGGGCGGCCCCGAGGTCATGAAAGCGCAGCTGGCCAGCCTGATCCGGTTCGCCGAGCTGCCGCACACCGTGTTGCAGATCGCCCCCTTCAGCCTGGGTGAGCGCCGACTGTTCAAGCGGCTGGTCCATCTGCTGACGATGGCTGACCGGTCCGTAATGGCGTACGTGGAGTCGGAGACCCATGGACATCTGGACCGCGAATTGGCTTCCGTGCTCCCGCTGGTGAGGGCCTACCATCAACTCCAGGCCGTCTCGCTCTCGCAAGCGGCATCCGTAGACCTGATCGATCAGGTACGAAAGGGCATCTCGTGACCGTAGAAGTCCACGTCTGGGTCAAGTCCTCCTACAGCGGTGGCGGCGGCGCGTGCGTCGAGTGGGCGCCCGCGTACGCGTCCGCGACCGGTACCGTCCCCGTCCGTGACTCCAAGGACCCGAGCGGCCCCGTCCTGAACCTCCCCGCGCACGCCTTCGCCTCCTTCGTGACGGGCGTCAAGACGGACGGGTTCAGCACCCTGTAGCCCTCGGCCCCACCGCACGACAACGAGCCCTGCCGCACCTCCCGCACCGGAAGCGCGCGGCAGGGCTCGTCGCCGTCCGCGTCCACGACTTCAAGAACCCGAGTGCCCGCCCCGGCAGGCTGACCGCTCCCGGCGGCGACCTCCCGGCTCCACAGCCACGGCGGGCAGCGTTCTGTGACATACGCGCAGAGCGGCCATGGTGTCCGATTCCTGGATCTGTGTTCGTTATTGCCCTGGTAGAAGTTGGTTGCTCGTGTGACACCTCCATGAAAAGCTTGGCCTGTGAATGTAAAGCGCTCGCAAAGGCTTCGGGTTCTTCGGGATCTGTGACCGGATCGCCAGAAGTTCGATTCGTGCGCTTTCGTTGCGAGTTCCGATAGTTTCTAAAACTTCAGGGGGGGCTGTGCCGGATTTTGAGGCAAGCCGCAGATCGCTTCGAATAACTTCTGTGGGGTCGACGATGGTCGCCTTGACGTTGTTCGCCGGAGTTTCGACCGCGCATTCGGTGGAGAAGGCCTCGGCGCCGGTCGAGACTTCCGTCTTCTTGAACACTGAAAAGCAAGGGGTCAAGTACGGGGGCCCAGAGCTCAACGAGATCCGACGGACTGCGGAAGTCCAAGGGATTTCGCTCGATGCTGCCATCGGTAACCATCTGGCTCATTCGCAGAGGCGTGCTCGTGCGCTGGCTCCGAATGAACCTGACGGCCCCGTGAGTACGCCATCCGGTTCCATCGACCTTCTGTCGGCAGGAGAACTTGAGGACATGGAGGCTATCGCTGCCGGAGAGGGGATAACTCTTGACGAAGCGATCAACCGATATGGCTGGCAGGATGAATTTGTAAAGGTCGCTGACGCTCTAGAGGCTCAGTATCCGGATAGCTTTTCTGGAGCTGAGAAGTTGGATAGGAGTGCCTGGTTCGCCTTCAAGGGGGCCGCTCCGGCAGAGGCATTGAATCTTATCTCCACTCTTCCGGTTCCTGCGGAGGTTGTCAGTCGGTCGTTCGCTGAGGTTGCCTTGGCTGCACAGGCGGCCGCGTGGGCAGCGGCAGCGCAGGCGCGAGGGGAGGTATTCAACGTGGCCTACGATATTCGCAGCGGAGTCATTCGGGCCGATGTGGAGGCGCCAGCGGCGATAGGGAGCGCGAGCGCGCGGGCTGTGACGTCCGCTCACGCTGTAGAACTCGAAAGCATAACTGACTCGCCGTTCCCGGTAGAGGTAACCATCACCCGGGGAGCGGCCCTCGAAGAGGAGAGTGGCTACATTCGAGGGGGAGGTCATCTCACCGGCTGCACCGCAGGGTTCAATTTGAAGTACATAACCGGCAGTACAAAGAGGCTGGGTACTGCGGGCCATTGCGCGGAAGGTAGCTCCTCCACTTACTCGAATCTGGTAGTGGCAGCACAAAGGTTGACGCCATTTGGAGCCATAAAGGAAACTGGGGTGACATCGGGTACGTTTCACACGGGACGATGACGCCCACGCGAACCTTCTATCACGCTAAGAACAAGACGAGATATGCCGATGGGCGTGCCGGAATGCCCTCTGTCGGTACCAGTCTCTGCAAGTACGGAAAAACTACTGGGAAGACTTGCAGCAAAGTAAAGTACCGTAACGTCTCGACCCCGAGGTTGAGGCACCTGGTGATGACGGAAAAGTACGTTTCATCGGGTGGCGACAGTGGTGGCCCTTGGTACAGCGGAGGAACCGCATACGGGATTCACTTGGGGAGCCTCCCCAAGGGGGGCGCGAAGCGTAGCGTCTTCACTCCGGCCTATCTGTTCCAGAATAAGGGCTATGACGTCTGGCAGCGGTAGGGGATAGTTTTCCACTCTGCGGGGCAAGCGGTTTTCGGCATGCCCCGCAGCTACATGTAAAGGTCTGATGAGTGAAGAGCTTTCGGCGGGCAAGCTACGTCTGCGCACTTCCATTGATGTTTCTTGCTTCTGCATGTGGAGGGCCTAAGGATGGTGCTGCAACGGATGAGGTGAAAGTCAAAGGAGCGGATCCCGGGATTATTGTTCACGAGTTCCGCATGGCCAAGGAGATGCTTGTCGGTGGCCGACTGGAGTATCGAGAGGACGGCAAGTGTTTTGTCGTTCACGCGGACAAGGGGGACGGTCCGGAAGAGGTGGCGCCCATTTGGCCTGACGGCGTGGAGCCGGTGAAGAAGGGCGACGAACGGGGGGTCAAGGTGCCCGGCTTCGGGACCATCATGGAAGGGGAAACCGTCGAGGCGAGCGGATCTTTCCTGGATGCCGATGACAAGATGGTGAAGAGTCTGGAATTGGACAAGGACTGCCGACCCGGTGGAGGGTTCGTCGTCTTCAACAAGGAATCGTTCACATAAGCCGACGTGTGACCGTTGGGCTTGGCGGGACCGAACCGGCCGAACGCGTCGGGCGAGCCGAACGGGCGAGGTTTGCGACGGGCGCCAGGGGGGACGGGTCCAGCGGGCTGTAGCCCTCGGCCCCACCGCACGACAATGAGCCCTGCCGCACCTCCCGCACCGGAAGCGCGCGGCAGGGCTCCCGTCCGTACCGCCGTAGCAGGGAAGGGAATCCGAGATGAACACCGACCCGACCAACGTCCAGTGGGTCAAGTCCTCGTACAGCGGTGGCGGCGGCTCCTGCGTCGAGTGGGCGCCCGCGTCCGCGTCCGCGACGGGCACCGTCCCCGTCCGTGACTCCAAGGACCCGAGCGGCCCCGTCCTGAACCTCCCCGAGCACGCCTTCGCCTCCTTCGTGACGGGCGTCAAGACCGGGGACCTCGGCGCCGTCTAGTCACCGCTCTGCGGGGGGCCACCCCTCACCAGGCCCGCCGTCCCGCGTCCGTGGACGGCGGGCCTTCGCGGGGCGCGGCGAACTCGGCTCTCCCGACCGGGCCGCAGGCGCTGCGAAGGGGTGAGCGCCGGGCCCGCCAGGACCGGGCGCCCGGGGCCGTCCGCCGGGGCGGCCCGGCTAGGGGGCGCCGTCAGTGGCCCCGCCGGGTGGGGTGTGGAGGATCGCGCGGGCCTGGTCGGCGGCGCGGGCGATGCTCTCGGAGACGAAGTCCACGTAGCGGGCGATGTTCTCCAGGCGGGTGGCGGCCGGGGTGTCGGGGCCGAGGACGCCGACGCCCTGCCGGGCGATGTCGCCGAGGTGGGCGGTGGACCGGGCGCTGGCCATCGTGGACTGGTACATGACGTCGTCGTCGACGACGTAGCGCTCACGGCGGTGGTCGTCGCGTTCACGGCGGATCAGGCCCTGGCCGCTGAGGAACGTGACCGCTTTGGAGACGGACGCCGGGCTGATCTGCAAGCGCCCGGCGAGTTCGGCGGCGGTGAGGCTGCCCGCGTCGGTGGTGTAGAGGCTGGCCAGGACCCGGGCCGTCATCCTGGGCAGGCCCGACTGCATGAAGACGGTGGCGAACGTCTCCTCGTACTCGCGCACCGCTTCGGCGTCGCGCCCGTGGGTCTGCGGGGGCGTGCCGGGGTCCGGGGCCGTGGTGGTCTTCCTGCGGCGGTGGGCGCGGCGTTCGGTGGCGCGGTGGGCGAGGTCGGCGCGGTAGGCGGCGGGGCCGCCGTTGCGCATGACCTCGCGGGTGACGGTCGAGGTCGGGCGGTCCAGCCCTCTGGCGATCTCCGCGTAGGAGAGGTCGTCGGCCAGTCCCAGCGCGATCCGCTGGCGTTCCTGCTGGGTGAGTCGGCCTCCTGGCATCGGGTTCTCCTCCGTGATCGTCCGTGGGCTCCCACAGTAGCGTTCACTTTCCATCCATTGCAACGTGCTACGCCTTGATCGTTGCGTTGAAACCTCTTCCATTGCAATGAATTAGCTGCTCTGAGCTGCTGTTATGTCGATCCATCGCAACGACGTGATTGCCAGATCTAGAAATGCAACGTAGCTTTTCCATCATCAGAAACAGCAACGGAAGGGCAGTACGATGCAGAAGTTCGACACCCCCACCCCGGTCACCGTCATCCTGAACGTCCCCGCCGGCGACATCCGCCTCATCGCCGCCGACCGGGCCGACACCACCGTCGAGGTCCTCCCCAAGAACCCGTCCACGGGCCGCGACGCGAAGGCCGCGGAGCGCACGGAGGTCGTCTACGGCGACAACGTCCTGCGGATCACCGCCCCGGAGGCGGACAACCAGGTCTTCGACCCCTCCGGGTCCGTCGAGATCACGGTCCAGCTGCCGGTGGGATCCCGCGTCGAGGCGAACGCGGCCCTCGGCGGGCTGCGGGGCGTCGGACGGCTCGGCGACGTCGCCTTCGAGGCCGCGCAGGGCACGGTCAAGCTCGACGAGGCCGCGAGCGTCCGGCTGACCCTCCAGTCGGGCGACGTCACGGTCGGCCGTCTGGGCGGCGACGCGGACATCAGCACCCAGAAGGGCGACCTCCGCGTCGACGAGGCCGCACGCGGCACGGTCACGCTGCGCACCGGGCACGGCGGGATCTCCGTCGCCGCCGCCCGGGGGGTCTCCGCCTCCCTGGACGCGGGCACCTCCTACGGCCGGATCAACAACGCGCTCCGCAACGCCGACGGCGCCGACGCCGCCCTCACCATCCACGCGACCACCGCCTACGGCGACATCAGCGCGCGCAGCCTCTGACCCGGACCCGGACCCGGACCTGGACACGGCCCGCGCCGATCCGGCCCGCTCACCCGCACTCCCTCCTCTCCCGCACTCCCCCCTCAGACCTGAAGGAGCACCCACCATGTCCCTCACCCTTGGCGACCAGGACCGTCCCGAGCTGCGGAAGCTCATCCACGGGATGATCGCGTCCGGCTTCACCGGTGTGACGATGCGCGTGCACGACGAGCGGGGCGAATGGGTCGGCAGCGCCGGGGCGCGCGAGCTGGGCGGGACCGAGAAGCCCTCGGTGGACGGGTACGTGCGGATAGGCAGCAACACCAAGACCTTCACCGCGGCCCTGGTGCTGCGGCTGGTGGCCGAGGGCGCGATCGAGCTGGACGCCCCGGCCGCCGACCACCTGACCGGGTTCGGGCTGGACCCGCGGATCACGGTGCGGATGCTGCTGCGGCACACCAGCGGGGTGTTCAACTTCACCGGCGAGTACCACGCCGACGGGACCTTCACCCCGGGGATCCCCGCCACGAACACGGGCCAGGAGTGGGTGGACAAGCGGTTCACGGCCTACCAGCCGGAGGAACTGGTGCGACTGGCGCTGTCCCGGCCCGCGCGGTTCGAGCCGGGAACGGGCTGGAGCTACTCCAACACCAACTACGTCCTGCTCAGACTGCTGGTCGAGAAGGCCACCGGCCGCTCCTTCGCCGGGGAGATGCGACGACTGGTCCTGGAGCCGCTCGGACTGTCGGACACCCTGGTGCCGGACGGCGACCCGGAGCTGCCCGAGCCGCACGCCCGCGCCTACTACCGGTACGAGGACGCCGGACGGACGGAGACCGTCGACGTCACCCGGCACGACCCCTCCTGGATCTCGACCGGCGGAGACATGATCTCCACCACCCGGGACCTCCACACCTTCATCTCCTCGCTGCTGAGCGGCAAGTTGCTGCCCGCCCCGCTGCTGGCCGAGATGTGCGAGCCGCACCCCGAGACCGGCTACGGCCTGGGCCTGTTCGTCCAGCAGGCGAGCGGGAACGGCGGCACCATCGTCACCCACAACGGCGGCGTGGCGGGCCACGGAGCGCTGATGTACAGCACGGCCGACGGCAGCAAGACCCTGACCGCCGCGCTGAACTACGTCGACGACGCCGCGCTGTCCCTGGCCGAGGCGTTCCAGAAGGCCGTGGCCCAGCTCGTCGAGGAGGTGTTCGGCGGTCAGGACACCCCGCCGGCCGCCACGACCGAACCGACTCCGTGACCGGACCGACTCCGCAACCGGGGCGACACGGCGCGGCTTCCCACGGAGCCGCGCCCCGGAAGCCCGCGCACCGGACCGGCGGGATCGGTGCCGCCCTCATCGGGTAGACAGGACACGGTCTTGGGCGGCGACCCTGAGATCCGCCTCGCAGTCCAGTTCCTGCGTGTACGTCGAGCCGCCCTGCCGGTAGTCGAAGCGGCACCACCGGAGGGATTCGTCGGGTGGCGCGGTGATCCTCACCTTCACCAGGTAGAACACGTCGCTGGAGGAACGGGCGGCGACCCTCAACGGCTCGTGGGCGTAGTTCTTGAGGTTGTCGAAATCGGGTGCGTGCGGTTCGCCCTCCTTCGCCAGCAGGGGCAGGCCCTCGGTGTCGTCCAAGTGGTAGGCGCCGTAGCCGAGCAACTCGACGCCTTGTGGGACACGTTCGACGCCGACGTCCGTGATGTCGATGGGGCGCGAGGAGACGTTCCGAGGAACGGGCAGCGCGAAGTACCAGACCTCGCCCACCCGGACGTGGTGGTTCCCCACGACCCCGCTGGACTGGGTGCCGTCGGTCGCCAACGCCGCTCCCGTTCGCGGCCCGTCACCGTCCTGGCCCGTGGAGCACTCCACCAGGGCCAGCGCCAGGGCCGCGAGGAGCGCGAGTGCCCTGGAACGGGCGGAAGACGCCCGGCTTCCCGTGGAGCGTGTCATTCTTCCCCCGCGTTTCGTGCCGTGAGCCGGTTCCGCTGCCTGCCGGTGATCCGCTGCCGACGTTCACGGCCGTACGGAGTGGATCTTCTTGTACCCGGTCGGGATTCTCCACCGCCGGGCGAGGCGCGGGGGCCGTTGGCGACCGGCTGACCGGCTGACCGGCTGACCGACCCCGTACCCGAACCGTCAGGTCCGGCCCCGTCACGCCCCCGGAACCGTCCCGCCCGCCCCCGGGCCTACGCCGGGAACCGTACGTCCACCCAGCGCCAGGCCAGCTCCAGCACCGCCGCGCCCGCCGCCGCGACGGCCACCGCCGTCCAGGGCATCACCACCCCCACCAGCTTCAGCGCGAAGAAGTGCTGGAGCCACGGCACCACCAGCACCAGGACGAACCCGGCGGCCATCGTCGCGACCAGCGCCAGCCGCCACCAGGTGTACGGGCGGGCGACGATCGCCAGCACCCACAGCGAGACCAGGAACAGGGTCAGCGTCGCCGCGCTGGTCTCCGCGTCCAGCGAGCCGGGCCCGGTGTAGTGGTGACGGGCCAGCAGATACGTCACGAAGGTGGCCGTCGCCGCGACGATCCCGCCAGGGATGGCGTACCGCATCACCCGGCGGACGAAGTGCGGCCGGGCCCGTTCCTTGTTGGGGGCGAGCGCCAGGAAGAACGCGGGGACGCCGATGGTGAGGGTGGATAGCAGGGTCAGATGCCGGGGGAGGAACGGGTACTCGACCTGGGAGAGCACCACCAGGATCGCGAGCAGCACCGAGTACACGGTCTTGACCAGGAAGAGGGTCGCGACCCGGGTGATGTTGCCGATGACCCGGCGGCCCTCCGCGACCACCGACGGCAGGGTGGCGAAGCTGTTGTTCAGCAGCACGATCTGCGCGACGGCCCGGGTGGCCTCCGATCCGGAGCCCATCGCCACGCCGATGTCCGCGTCCTTCAGGGCGAGCACGTCGTTCACGCCGTCGCCGGTCATCGCGACGGTGTGGCCACGGGACTGGAGCGCGGCGACCATCTCCCGCTTCTGCCGGGGGGTGACCCGTCCGAACACGGTGTGCTCGTCCAACGCGGAGGCCAGCGCGTCCGGTTCGCCGGGCAGCGTCCGCGCGTCCACCGTGGCGTCCGCGCCCGCGAGCCCCAGCTTCCCGGCGACCGCGCCGACCGACACCGCGTTGTCGCCGGAGATGACCTTCGCCCGGACGTTCTGCTCGGCGAAGTACCGCAGGGTGTCGGCGGCGTCCGGCCGCAGCCGCTGTTCCAGCACCACCAGCGCGACGGGCCGGGCGCCCACGGCCACCCCGCCGTCGCCGCCGCTGTCGTCGAGGGCGTCGAGGTCCCGGGCGGCGCGCGCCAGCAACAGCACCCGCAGGCCCTTCCGGTTCAGTTCCTCCGTCGCGCCGAGCGCCGGATCGTCGGGCGCCAGCAGCACGTCCGGCGCGCCCAGCAACCAGGTGCTGTTCTCGCCGTCCGCCTCGTCGAAGGCCGCGCCGCTGTACTTGCGGGCGGAGGAGAACGGCAGCGACCGCACGCACCGCCAGCCCTCCGGCACCGGATAGGCGTCGATCACGGCCTGGAGGGACGCGTTGGGCCGGGGGTCGGACTCCCCGAGCGCCCCGAGCACCCGGCGCACGTACGCCTCGTCGGTGCCGTCCAGCAGCACCCGCAGCTCGGTGACGTCCATCCCGCCCTCGGTGAGGGTGCCGGTCTTGTCGAGGCAGACGGTGTCCACCCGGGCGAGCCCCTCGATCGCGGGCAACTCCTGCACCAGGCACTGCTTGCGGCCCAGCCGGATCACCCCGATCGCGAACGCCACCGAGGTCAGCAGCACCAGCCCCTCCGGGACCATCGGCACGATCCCGCCGACCGTCCGGGCGATCGAGTCCCGCAGGTCGTGGTGCTGGGCGACCAGCTGGCTGATGATCAGCCCGGTGGCGGTCGGGATCATCATCCAGGTCACGTACTTGAGGATGGTGGAGATCCCGGAGCGCAGTTCGGAGTGGACGAGCGTGAAGCGGGACGCCTCCTCCGCGAGCCGCGCCGCGTACGCCTCCCGGCCGACCTTGGTCGCGGTGAACGCGCCGCCGCCCGCGACGACGAAGCTGCCGGACAGCACCGGGTCCCCGGGCCGCTTCACCACCGGGTCGGCCTCACCGGTCAGCAGCGACTCGTCGATCTCCAGCCCGTCCGCCTCGGCGCAGGTCCCGTCCACCACGACCTTGTCGCCGGGGCCGACCTCGATGAGGTCCCCGAGCACGATCCCGGCGGTCGGCACCTCGACCGCCGCCCCGTCCCGCCGCACGGTCGGCCGGGCCTCCCCGATCACCGCGAGCGAGTCCAGGGTGCGCTTGGCCCGCAGCTCCTGGACGATCCCGATCCCGGTGTTGGCGAGGATGACGAACCCGAACAGGCTGTCCTGGATGGGCGCGACGACGAGCATGACCGCCCACAGCACGCCGATGATCGCGTTGAACCGGGTGAGGACGTTCGCCCGGACGATGTCCGTCACCGAGCGGCTGCTGCGCACCGGCACGTCGTTGACCTCGCCCCGGGCCACCCGCTCGGCGACCTGCGCCGAGGTCAGCCCGGTCGCCGCGGTGCCGCCCGGCAGCGGGACGGGGTGCACGGGGTCGAGTTCGGCACCCGCGTCGATGTGGGTCATGGTCCGACGGTACGGAAGGACGGGGTTCCGGGCCCGTCGGGAACGGGCCGGATCGCCCACCCGGGGTCTCCCTCGGGGGGGATCTCCCTCAGGGGGAGGGGAGACGGGAGGGGGCGGGAAGGAGACAGGAGGGGGCGGGAGGGAGGCGGGAGGAGAGCGGAGGGGGAGCCGTCGGGCGCCCGGTCCGGGTCAGGCCCCGGCGGGGCTCCCGCTTCCGGTCCCGGCGTCAGGGCCACCGCTCCCGGAGCCCGAGCCGGGCCCACCGGCCCCGGTTCCGGAGCCGTCGGTGGCCGCCCGCTCCGCCGCGTGCCGCTTGATCGCGGCGTCCCGCTTGCGGACGTACCAGACGCCGATCAGCCCGAGACCGCCTCCGGCGAGGCAGGTCCACAGCCACCACAGGTGCCCGTGGTCCTCGAACCAGCCGTAGAAGGGGAGCTGGACGAGGAAGAGCGCGAACCACAGGATCGTGCCGCCCGTGATGGTGCCGACCACGGGGCCCTCCAGGGGCTCCGGGGCCTCGCGCTGGGGACGACTCGTGAGAGGACGGGACATGGCGGCGAGTTTATCGGCCGTGCCGTGGAGCCCCGGCGCCGCGCGGTGCGACCGGGCGCGGCCGGGAACGGCGTACTACGAGTGTGGCGGGGAACGGCGTACGACGGGCGCGGCCGGGAGCGGCGTACGGCGGTGGTGGGCGCCGCAGAGCACGCAAAGGCCCCGTACCCCGGGAGCCACACCGCATCTACGCGCGGAGATAGCGTTTGCTCCCCCTATATGTTCATACTGAAACAGTTCCCCGCTGGCCTGTTTCTCTCGTAGGAACCCACGACTGAGGTCCTGTATGTCCCCCTCGGCCACCGCCAAGGTCGACGCGGCCGGAGATCCTCCGGCCCCCACTCCGCCGACCAACGGCCTCGACCGCTTCTTCCGGATCTCCGAACGCGGCTCCAGCGTTCCGCGCGAGATCCGGGGCGGCTTCGCCACCTTCTTCGCGATGGCCTACATCATCGTGCTGAACCCGATCATCCTGGGCAGCGCGAAGGACATGTACGGCCATCAGCTCGACAACGCGCAGCTGGTCACCGCGACCGCGCTGACCGCCGCGTTCACCACCCTGCTGATGGGCGTCATCGGCAACGTGCCGATCGCGCTCGCCGCCGGTCTGGGCGTCAACACCGTCGTCGCCCTCCAGCTCGCGCCCCGGATGTCCTGGCCGGACGCGATGGGCATGGTCGTGCTGGCGGGCTTCGTGGTGATGCTGCTGGTGGCGACGGGTCTGCGGGAGCGCGTGATGAGCGCCGTCCCGCTGGGGCTGCGCAAGGGCATCGCGATCGGCATCGGTCTGTTCATCATGCTGATCGGCCTGGTGGACGCCGGTTTCGTGTCCCGCATCCCGGACGTCGCCGGAACGGTCGTCCCGCTCCAGCTCGGCAGCGGCGGCCACCTCACCGGCTGGCCGGTCCTGGTCTTCGCGCTCGGCGCGCTGCTCACGCTGGCGCTGATCGTCCGCAAGGTGCCGGGGGCCATCCTCATCTCCATCGTCACCATGACGGTGGTGGCCGTGATCATCGAGGCGGTCGCGGAGGTCCCGTCCTGGGGCCTGACCACTCCGAAGTGGCCGGGCAACCCGCTCTCCACCCCGGACTTCGGGCTGATCGGCGAGGTCAGCCTGTTCGGCGGGTTCGAGAAGGTCGGCATCCTCACCGGAGTGCTGTTCGTCTTCACCGTGCTGCTGTCGTGCTTCTTCGACGCGATGGGCACGATCATGGGCGTCGGCGACGAGGCCAAGCTGACCGACTCCAAGGGCAACCTGCCCGGCATCAACAAGGTGCTCTTCGTGGACGGCATCGCCGTCGCGGCGGGCGGCGCCACCTCCTCCTCGGCCACCACCTGCTTCGTGGAGTCCACGGCCGGGGTCGGCGAGGGCGCGCGCACCGGCCTCGCCAACGTCGTCACCGGCGGCCTGTTCACCCTGGCGCTGTTCCTGACGCCGGTCGCCACGATGGTCCCGTCCCAGGCGGCCACCCCCGCACTGCTCGCGGTCGGCTTCCTGATCCTGTCCGGCTCTATCCGGGCGATCGACTGGGACGACTACACCATCGCGATCCCCGCCTTCGTGACCATGATGATGATGCCGTTCACCTACTCGATCACCAACGGCATCGGCCTGGGCTTCATCACCTTCACCGTGCTGCGGGTGGCGGCGGGCCGGGCCCGCGAGGTGCCGGTCGCGATGTACGCGGTGTCCGCCGTGTTCGTCTTCTACTACCTGATGCCCGCGCTGGGCCTCACCTGACGGCCGCACGCCGTAGGGCCCGTCGCTCCGTTCACCGGGGCGGCGGGCCCGGTCCGTGGAGCGAGGACCGGGTGGGGTTGCCCGCCCGGCCCGCTTGACGGTCGAAAGCAACCCGCCCGGATAGAAGAAGTTGCTTAAATCCACGACTTGCCGATGTACCTAAACAGGGGGCATGCGGCAAGTTTTATGTGTCAGGGCGCCTGCCGCGTGCGACCATGACGCCATGGATCACGAGGAGCCCCCCACTTCCGAGGCGCTGCTCGAACAGGGCCTCGAAGCCCTCCGCGCCCTGCTCGGCGAGGACTGGCGGGTGGCGCTCCGCCAGGGCCCTCAGGACAGGTCCGGATCGGATCTCGCGCCGGACGCCCTCGTCAGCGTCGAGCCGCCCGACGGGCAACCGGCCACGAGGCTCCTGGTCGAGGCCCGACCGCACCTCACCCCCCGGGACGTCGAGCTGAGCCTGCTGCCCAAGGCCGACCTGCTGCGCCGGATGGGCATCGAGCTGCCCCTGCTGGCCGTCGCCCCGTGGCTCTCCCCGCGCACCCGGCAGGTGCTGCGCGAGCACGGCGTCGGCTATCTGGACTTCACTGGCAACGCGTTCCTGCGGATGCGGAGGCCGTTGGTCGTCATCGACGTCCAGGGGAGTGCCCGCGCGCCCAAGGCGACGCGCCCCCAGGCCGCCGGGCCCCGGCTGTCGGGGGCGAAGGCGGGACGGCTGGTCCGCCTGCTGGCCGATGTGGCCCCGCCCTACCGGGCCACGGACCTGGCCGCCGCCGCGAACCTCAGCCTCCCCTACGTCTCCCGGCTCCTGGACACCCTGGAGGAGCAGCTCCTCATCCGCCGGGACGGCAAGCTCGTCGTCGACGTCGACTGGCGGAGCATGCTGCGGGTCCGCGCGGAACAACTGACCCTGCTGCGGCACAACCCCTATGTGGGCGTGATCGCGCAGAACGGTGTGAAGGACCTCTGGGGGAAGCTGCGCGGCCGTTCCCACGTCGTGGGGTACGACATCGCCGTCACGGGGTCGTACGCGGCCCGGAGCGTCCGTCCGCTCGCGGTCGGGGGCCAGCTGATGCTCTACGTTCCGTCCGTCCCGGGGGCCGCCGACGACATGGGCGACGCCCTCGGACTGCTGCCGGTGGAGGAGGGGGCGGACGTCCTCCTGCTGCGCGCCCACGACGACGTGGTCTTCGAGCGGACCGCCGAGGCCGACGGAGTCCGCCGGGTCGCCCTGAGCCAGTTGGCGATCGACTGTCTGTCGGGCCCCGGGCGGATGCCCGCGGAGGGCGAGGCGGTACTGGAGTACATGGCCGAGAACGAGCGCCGGTGGCGGGCCGACGGACTCTGAGGCATCCAGCGGCAGCGGTATCAGGCCGCTTGGGAACGGACATCTGAGGCAGGGGGAGCACGGTGGCGAAGGTCCCGGACGGTGTGGACCGTCACGAACTGATGGTGGTGGCCCGGCGCGTCCTGCTGGACGCGCTCACGGCCCTCGACGGCCAGCTCGACGCGGTGACGGTGGTCGGCGCCCAGGCGGTGTACCTCCGGACCCCGCACGCGGCGGTCAGCGGGGCCGTGTTCACCTCGGACGGTGACCTGAGCATCGATCCACGGCGGCTGGGGGACCGGCCCCTGCTGGAGGAGGCCCTGCGCGCCGCGGGCTTCTCGCTGATGTACGAGAACCAGCCAGGGCTGTGGGCGCGCGAGGAGAACGTCGGGGGCGTCACCGTCCCGGTCGAGCTGGATCTGCTCGTCCCCAGGGAGCTGGCGCCGAAGATCGGGCGGCGCAGTGCCAAGGTGCCGCCGCACGGCCTCATGGCGGCGCGCTGGATCGAGGGTCTGGAGCTGGCGGCGGTCGACCGCTCCCCGATGACGGTCACCGGACTCGACGGCGCCGACATCCGTTCCGTCGAGGTCGACGTGGCGGGCCCGACGGCGTTGCTGGTGGCGAAGGCGTTCAAGATCAGGGACCGGCTGCGGGCGGCGGAGCAGCGGCCGGACCGGCTCTCCGACAAGGACGCGGCCGACGTCCTCCGGATCATGATGACCGCCCGTCCCGGCGACGTGGCGGCCACCTTCGAGAAGCTCCGGACGGACGACCGGGTGGGGGCGGTGGCGGTCCAGGGGCTCGGACTGCTGCGCGAGCTGTTCGGCGCGGCCCGCACCCCGGGTGTGGAGATGGCCGTCTCGGCCCTGCGCGGCGATGTGGACGAGCGACGTGTCCGCGCGCTCGCCCCCGCGTTCGTCAGCCGTCTGGGCTGAGGGGGCGCCCGCCGTCCGCCGCCCGCGCCGTCCGCCATCCGCCGTGGTCCGGTCCGGCAGGCCGTCTCACCACCGCCTCGCGGGAGCCGTGGGTCTGTAGGGGCCGGTGGCCGTCCTCGTGACGCCGCCGGCCCCCGGCGTTTCCGGGGCGGTGACGGACGTCAGCGCGCCGGTGCCGGTACCGATGACCGTGCCGCCGTCCACGCGCTGCCGGGGGGCGGCCGGGACCGGTGCGCTACCCGGTGCTCCCGGGGGGCCTGGCGGACGGGGTCCGGCGCTGGTGCCGGTACGGGGCGCGGCGCCCGGGGGCCTGGCGGTGCCCGGGGGCGCGGGGCTGTCCGTGGGCTGGGCGGGGACCTCCCGGACGGGTACGGGCGGGGGCTGGGGCGCCGGTGGGCGCGGGGGCGCGGGGGCGGACGCCGGGGGCGGGGCCGGGGCGGTGGCCGCCGGGACGCCGGGCGGAGCGGGGGCGGCCGGTGCGGGAGGCGCCGGGGTGCCGCGGGGCGGGACGGGAGGCGTGGAGGCGCCGGACGGGGCGGTGGCTGCCGGGGTACGGGACGGGACGGGGGCGGCGTCCGCGTAGAACCGTTCCGTCTCCTCCACCGAGGAGTGGAACCGCTCGTCGAAGTCGTCGCGCACCAGCGTCCCGATCACGTAGTCCTGGACGCTCATCCCGCGTTTCGCCGCGTGGCCCCGGAGCCGGTCCAGCAACTGCCCGTCTATGCGCAGGCTCAGTACGTGTGTCCCCATGTACCCGAGGGTCCCGGTCCGGGGTGGTGGGTTGTAGCACTTTCCGGCGCGCGCTCACCCGTACGGGTGATGATGGGGTGGGCGTGTCGGGGCTCACGGTTTAATGGGTGGTATTTAGGCAGGGTAATGAGTTACTCTAAAGAACATGCCTGACCAAACCCGTGACGACGACGCCGCGGCGGTGGACGCCCTCCGCTCGGCGGTCATGCGACTGTCCCGGCGGCTCAAACACCAGCGGGTCGACGAGTCGCTCAGCCCGACGGAGATGTCGGTGCTCGGCACTCTCGCCCGCTGCGGTTCCGCCACCCCCGGCGAGCTGGCCCGCAAGGAACACGTCCAGCCGCCCTCGATGACCCGCATCGTCGCGCTCCTCGAAGCCAAGGACCTGGTCAGGCTGGAGCCCCACCCCGACGACCGCCGCCAGAAGGTGGTCACCCAGACCGAGCGGGCCGAGGCCATGCTCGAAGAGAGCCGCCGACGGCGAAACGTCTGGCTGGCCGGTCTGGTCGAGGGCCTGGACGAGGACGAACGCGCCAAGCTGCGCGCCGCCGCCCCCGTGTTGGAGAAGCTCGCCCATCTGTAGACCCGCGCGCCGAGGAGGCGAAGCTCTTTGAGTACGGGACCCGGAGCAGAATCCGCCCCCGCACCACTACCCGAACCCGAACGTTCCACCCGCCCCGGCACCGGACCCGGTTCCGGCACCGGCCCTGACCGCCGCACCCACCTCGAACCGGACCCCGGCACCGTCCCGGACCCCGACTGTTCCGCCCGCGAGGGCCACGACGGCCGTGACGGCCGCGATGGTCGTGACAGCCACGACAGCCGCGTCGGCCACGGTCACGGCGGTCGTGACGGTCGTGACGGCCGCGACCACGACGGCGCCGAGGGCCACCAGGGCCACCGCCCCGTCCGCGCCGCGATACCCACGGGCGCGCCCGCGCCTGTCCAGCCGCCCGCCGAACCGTCCTCCGGGCGACGCCCCGCCGAGCCGTCCGACGAGCGGCACTCCACCGAGCCGTCCGACGAGCGACGCCCCACCGAGGAGCCGTCCGGCGGAGCGTCCGCCGCGCCCCGGAAGGGCCGTGGCGGCCGAACCGCCCGCGGTGGCTCCGACGGCCCCGGCGGCCGTACCCGACGCGGTGACCGCACCGGTCGCGGTGACCTGGCCGATGGCGGAGGCCGCGCAGGCCGCGGAGGTCGTGGAAGCCGTGGAGGCGGCGATCGCGGAGGCCGTCGGGACACCTTCTCCTCCCTCCGCATCCGCAACTACCGGCTGTTCGCCCTGGGCGCCGTCCTCGCCAACACCGGTGTGTGGATGGCCCGGATCACCCAGGACTGGCTGGTCCTCAGCCTCACCGGCTCCTCGGCCGCCGTCGGGATCACCACGGCGATGCAGTTCCTGCCGATGCTGCTGTTCGGGCTCTACGGCGGGGTCATCGCGGACCGCTTCCCCAAGCGGACGCTGCTCTTCCTCACCCAGAGCGCGATGGGCGTCGGCGGACTCTTCCTCGCCGCGCTCACCCTCAGCGGTCACGTCCAGGTGTGGCACGTGTACATGACCGCGCTCTTCACCGGCTTCGTCACCGTCGTCGACAACCCGACCCGGCAGTCGTTCGTCTCCGAGATGGTCGGCCCGGACCAGGTGCGCAACGCGGTCAGCCTGAACTCCGCCAACTTCCAGTCCGCCCGGCTGGTCGGCCCCGCCGTCGCCGGTCTGCTGACGGCCGCCGTCGGCCCCGGCTGGGCGTTCCTGGCCAACGGACTGCTGTTCCTCGGCCCGCTCACCGGACTCGCCCTGATGCGCTCCGCCGAACTGCACCGCACCCCGCGCCGCCCGCGCGGCAAGGGCCAGCTCCGCGAGGGGCTGCGGTACGTGTCCCGGCATCCGGAGCTGATCTGGCCGATCGTGCTGATCGGCTTCGTCGGCACCTTCGGCTTCAACTTCCCGATCTGGCTCAGCGCCTACGCGCACGACGTCTACGACGGCGGCTCCGGGATGTACGGGCTGTTCAACACGTTGATGGCGGCCGGTTCGCTGGTCGGCGCGCTGCTCGCGGCCCGGCGGGCCACCACCCGGCTGCGGATGCTGGTCGCGGCGGCGGTGGGCTTCGGGGCCCTGCTGATCGCGACGGCGTTCTCCCCGTCGCTGTGGGTGTTCCTGCTGCTGCTCGCCCCGATCGGGATGCTGGGCCTGAGCGTGAACGTCACGGCGAACTCGTCCGTCCAGCTCGCCACCGACCCGGAGATGCGGGGCCGGGTGATGAGCCTCTACATGATGGTCTTCGTCGGCGGCACCCCGCTGGGCGGCCCGCTGTTCGGCTGGCTCACCGACGCGTACGGGGTGCGGATCAGCCTCGCCGCCGGGGGGCTCGTCTGCGCGGTCTCGGCGCTGCTCGTCGGACTGGCGCTGGCCCGCGCCGCCGGGCTGCGGCTCCAGGTCGACCTGCGCCGAGGCCACCAGCACCTGCGGTTCGTGCCCCGACGGGAGGAACTGGCGACGGCGGCGTGAGACCCACGGCGCCCCACCGCCCGGAGCCGCGTGGTTCCCGGCGGGGCCGTCCGGCTCCGGACCGGCCGGACCGTGCGGCACCGGGCGGGCTGTCCCACGTTTCCGGCCGGCCGGGCGGCTCCGGGCGGGCTGTACCGCGCCCGATCGGGCCGGGCGGCTCGCGGCCGGGATGTCCCGGTTCCGGTGGGGCCGTCCGGCACCGGGCGGTGCGCTGGGCTGGCCGTACGGCTCCCGGCGGGGCTGCGCGGCAGGGCGGCGCGCGGGTGTTCCGTCCGGTGGCCCGGCGGGTGACCATGGGGCCATGAGACTGTACGCCGGGGTGCTGCCGCCGCCGTCCGTGACGGAGGAACTGGGCCGGGCGGTCGACGCCCTGCGGGACCTGCCCGGTCACGACCTCCTGCGCTGGACGGGACGCCCCGGCTGGCACCTCACCCTCACGTTCTACGGCGAGGTCCCGGAGGACTCGGTCCCCGAGCTGACCCGGCGCCTCGCCCGGGGCGCGCACCGCACCGAGCCGTTCGGGCTGGCGCTGGCCGGGTCCGGGAGCTTCGGCGAGCGCTCCCTGTGGGCCGGGGTGACCGGCGACACCCGCGCCCTGCGTCTGCTCGCCGACCGGGCGGAGGCCGCCGGTCGCCGGACCGGACTGGAACTGCGCGAGCACCGCCGGTACCGCCCGCACCTGACACTGGCCCGGGCCCGGGACGGCCGCCCCGGAGGACCGGCGACGAACGGCCGTCCCCGCCCGGCCGGGCGCGGTGGTTCCGGCCCGGCGGGGCGCGACGGGGCGGACCTCCGACCCCACCTGGACGCCCTCGCGGACTTCGCCGGGACGGAGTGGACGGTGCGCGAGCTGACGTTGGTCCGCAGCAACCTGCCGACCGGCGGGGTGCCGGGGGCCCGGCCCCGCTACGAGACGGTCGCCGCCCTGCCGCTCGGCGCGGCCGGTTAGGCTCGACACGTGGACCCGAAGACCAGGAACCGGATCATGGCCGGTGTGCTCGTAGTGATGTTCGTCGTCGTCGCCGTCGCCTCGGCCTTCGGCGGCTAGCCCCCGTACGTCACGGGGCCGCGCCCCGCTCGCCCGCCCGGCCCCGCTACCAGGCGAACGCCTCCGGGGACGGACCCGGCCCCGGGAACACGCGCTCCAGGGACGTCAGGACCTCCTCCGGCAGGGTCAGCGCCACCGCGCGCAGCGCGGAGTCCAGCTGGTCGGCGGTGCGGGGGCCGACGATCGGACCGGTGACGCCGGGGCGGGACAGCAGCCAGGCGAGTGCCGTCTCGCCGGGCTCCAGCCCGTGCGCGGCGACCAGGTCCTCGTAGGCGCCGACCCGCTCGCGCACCACCGGGTCCGCGAGGGCGTCCGCCGACCGGCCGGACGCCCGGCGCCCGCCCTCCTCCTGCTTGCGCAGCACCCCGCCCAGCAGTCCGCCGTGCAGCGGGGACCAGGGGATGACCCCGAGGCCGTACTCCCGGGCGGCGGGGAGCACCTCCATCTCGGCGCGCCGCTCGAAGAGGTTGTAGACGCACTGCTCGCTGACCAGCCCGAGACGGCCGTGCCGGGCGGCGACCTCGTTGGCCTGGGCGATCTTGTAGCCGGGGAAGTTGGACGACCCCGTGTAGAGGATCTTGCCCTGGGCGACCAGGACGTCGATCGCCTGCCAGATCTCGTCGGCCGGGGTGTCCCGGTCGACGTGGTGGAACTGGTAGAGGTCGATGTGGTCGGTGCGCAGCCGCTTGAGGCTGGCGTCGACCGAGCGGCGGATGTTCAGGGCGGACAGCTTGTCGTGGTTGGGCCAGCGGTCCCCGCCGCCGGGGCCGACCATGCTCCCGTAGACCTTGGTCGCGAGGACCACCTTGTCCCGGCGGTCGCCGCCCCGGGCGAACCAGTTCCCGATGATCGTCTCGGTGCGGCCCCGGGGCTGGCCGCCGTAGGTGTTCGCGGTGTCGAAGAAGTTGACGCCCGCGTCGAGGGCGGCGTCCATGAGCGCGTGGCTGTCCGGTTCGTCCGTGTGCGGACCGAAGTTCATCGTCCCGAGGACGAGCCTGCTGACCTTGAGCCCCGTGCGTCCGAGCTGCGTGTACTCCATGGGACCCCAGCCAACGGGGTACGGCGCGCTCGCGCAAGGATTCGGCGGCGGCCGGGTGGGCGGGGGATCAGTCCCGGGGGAACGCCCCGGTCGGCAGGGAGAGGCTGACCGGGGTGGCGGTCAGATTCAGATCGGTGCCGAACCGCACCGTCGTGATGGTGCGGTACTCGCCCCCCTCGGGTTCCAGGTGGACGTGGCACTTGCCCTGGTACGGGTCGGCGATGACGTACACCGGGACCTCGGCCCCGGCGTACGCGGCGAGCTTGGGCCCGTAGTCGTTGGCGGCCGTGCCCCGGGAGATCACCTCGGTGATGAACTCCACGTCGCGGTGGCTCCAGCGGCCCCGTCCGTCGGGCGCGGCGCCGTCCCTGAGCTTGACCACGTCGGGGGCGAATCCGTTCAGCTCGCCGGGGAAGTCGATCCGCACGTCGGAGAGGACCGCCACGTCCATCCCGAACCGGTCCTCCAGGGCCCTCACCACCCTGCGGATGATCTCCCAGTGCGCGGAGCGCTGCGGTGTCATGTAGACGTCTCCCCCGACGATCTCGGCTCGGTATCCCTCGGGGGTGGACATCTGCTCGAACAGTTCGTCGAGCCCTGGGACGTCCTGCTCGGCCATCTCGATCCTGCCGATCTCCGCGACGGTCATCGTGGCGCTCCTCCCCGACGCCCCGGAACGAGGCGTCCGCACACATCAACGATACGTACGACGAACGGGTTACGCCCGGTCATGAAGGGTGGTGTCTGCCCCGGTTCACCCTGGGATTCCGCTGCGCGCGTCCCGGGACGCGTGGGCCCGCTCCGGACGCGCGGTCCCGTCCGCGCGGCCGGTCCCGGGGCGGCTGTTCTCCGGTGACCTGGGTGAACCGGTGCGCGGGATGGCAGTCTTGAGGGCATGCGTTCGTTTCCGTCGGTGGCCGGTGCCGCCTGCCTCGCCGTCCTGACCGCCGCGCTCGCCACCGGGCCCGCGTCCGCCGCCGGGGACCCCGGTGCCGACGGGTTCACCATCGAGGACCCCCGGATCAAGGAGTCCAGCGGGCTGGCCGCCTCCCGCGCGCACCCCGGGATCTACTGGACGCACAACGACAGCGACGACGGCGCGCACCTGTACGCGGTGGACGCCCGTACCGGGAAGACCGTCGCCACGCTCACCCTGACCGGGGTGGGCCGCCCGCGCGACGTCGAGGCCGTGTCGATCGGTCCGGACGGCGACCTGTACGTCGGTGACATCGGGGACAACCTCGGCGGTACCTGGCCCTACGTGTGGATCTACAAGCTGCCGGAGCCGAAGAAGCTCGTCGACGCCAAGGTGAAGGCCACCCAGTACGTGGTCAAGTACGCCGACGGGGCCCGGGACGCCGAGGCGATGATGGTCCACCCGAAGACGGGCCGGGTCTACATCGCCGACAAGAAGGACGACGGCGGCTCCCTGTACGAGGGCCCGGCGAAGCTCTCCCCGTCCGGCACGAACGTCTTCCGGCGGATCGCGCCGATCGACCTGTGGGTCACCGACGGCGCGTTCTCCCCGGACGGTCGGCGGCTGGCGCTCCGGGGCTATCTGGGCGGAGTCCTCTACTCCTGGAAGGACGGCAAGCCGAAGCGGCTGGACCAGCTGCGGGTGCCGCTCCAGCGGCAGGGCGAGTCGATGACGTGGACCCCGGACGGGAAGACCCTGCTGTACGGCTCCGAGGGCGGCAACAGCGACGTGGAGCCGAGGACGGCGCCCGGGGCCTCCGGGGACGGCGGCGGATCGGGCTCCGACGGGAACGGCGACGGCGCGGCGGACGGCGCCGACGGCAAGGACGGCGGCCTCACCACGGGCACGGTCGTCCTCGTGGTGGCGCTCGCCGCGTTCTTCGGGGTGCGGAGGCTGCGGCGCGGCAAGTGAGGCCCACGGGGCCGGAGTCGGCCCCTTCCCCGGCCCGGGGAAGGGGACCCCGCCGACTCCGGGCCCGTGGGCTCAGCGCCTCAGGGGCTCAGCGCCTCGGTGTCGCGGACCCCGGCTCCGGCTCCGGTGGCCCCGCCCGCTGGGGCTGAGGTGAGGCCCTCCGGAGTCCCGTCCGCCGCCGGTGCGTCCGACCCGGCGAGCCGTCGTGCCACCAGGACCTCCAGGCCCTCCAGGATGCGCTGGAGTCCGAACGCGAAGTGGTCGAAGTCCATGCCGAAGGTGTCGTCGGAGAGGCTCGCCATCACCGGGAAACGTCCGCTCTTCATGACCCGCTCCAGGTAGGGCGCCTGAGCCGCCCAGAAGTCCTGGTCGGTCAGGTCCGACCGCTTCTTCGCCTCCACGGCGTGCACGTGGGTGCGGGCGACTCCGGACACGTAACCGTCGACCATGATGAGCACGGACAGCAGCTCGGGGTCGCTGAGGCCCATCGGGCGGATCCTGCTGAGCACCCGGTCCATGGCGGCGAGGGTGCCCGGCCCGAGGACGGGGCGGTGCTGGTTGACCTGGAGCAGCCAGGGGTGGCGCTGGTAGAGGGCGAGCGATTCGCGGGCCATGGCCTCGACGGCGTCCCGCCACGTCCCGGTGGGCGCCTCTTCGTCGGGGGAGGGCCCCTGCACCCGGTCGAGCATCAGGTCGAGGAGTTCCGCCTTGCCGGGGACGTACCGGTAGAGCGACATGGTGCCGGTGCCCAGTTCGGTGGAGAGCCTGCGCATCGAGACGGCGGGGAGGCCCTCGGCGTCCGCGATCCGGATCGCGGTCAGCACGATGCGTTCGACCGTGAGGGTCGGCTTGGGCCCCCGGGTGGGTCTGCGCCCGGGCTCCCAGAGCAGTTCGAGAGTGCGCTGGATGTCGCCGCTGCCACTGGTCTCGATGCTCTCCATACCGCGCAGTTTAAACCGTCCGTTTTCTAATTGGGTACGCCGTACTCGGTGTGGGGTACGCTGTACCCAGTTGGTGCGGGCCGGGCGGTCGGCGCGCTTGCGGTACGAGCCCGAGCAGGGGGCGGTACGGGGTGGAGGAACGATGAACGAGTACGCGGTGCGGGCCGAGGGGCTCCAGAAGAGGTACGGCGAGAAGCGGGCCCTGGACGGGTTCGACCTGGCGGTGCGGCGGGGGACCGTGCACGGGCTGCTCGGCCCCAACGGCGCGGGCAAGACCACCGCCGTCCGCATCCTGTCCACCCTGGTCAAGCTGGACGGCGGCCGGGCGACCGTGGCCGGGCTCGACGTCCGGACCCGGCCCCGCGAGGTCCGCTCCCGGATCGGTCTCACCGGTCAGTACGCCGCCGTGGACGAGGTGCTGACGGGGCGGCAGAACCTGGAGATGTTCGGCAGGCTGTTCCACCTCGGCGGCGCCGGGGCGCGCCGCCGGGCCACCGAGCTGCTGGAGCGGTTCGACCTGCTGGAGGCCGGGGACCGGGGCGTCGGCAAGTACAGCGGCGGGATGCGGCGCCGTCTCGACCTCGCCGCCTCGATGATCCTCACCCCCGACGTCCTCTTCCTCGACGAGCCCACCACCGGCCTCGACCCGCGCAGCCGGGGCGAGGTCTGGGAGGCCGTGCGGCGGCTGGTGGCGGGCGGCACCACGGTGCTGCTGACCACCCAGTACCTGGAGGAGGCCGACAAGCTGGCCTCCCGGATCACCGTCATCGACCGGGGCCGGGCCATCGCGGACGACACCCCCGACGGACTGAAGGACACCGTCGGCGGCGACCGGATCGAGGTCGTCGTCACCGAGGCCGCCGATCTGCCCCGCGCGGCGCGGGTCGTGTCCCGGGTGGTGGAGGGCGAGCCGGAGACCGACGCGACCGAGCGCCGGGTGCACGCCCCGGTGGTCGACCGGGTGGCCGCCCTCACCGAAGTCGCCCGCACCCTCCAGGACGAGGGCGTCCAGGTCGAGGACATCGGACTGCGCAGGCCCAGCCTGGACGACGTCTTCCTGCGGCTGACCGGCCAGCGGGCGGAGCGCTCCGGCGACGGGGAGACGGGCGCCGACGGCACGGACACGGCGACACGGCGGACGGACGAGCAGGGGAGGGCCGGGCGATGAGCACCACGGGCACCACGAGCACTGCGGGCACCACGAGCACTACGGGCGTGACGAGCGGGACCGAGGCCGGTACCGGTACCGGGAAGGGTGCCGGGAGCCCGACCGGCGCCGGCGCGTCCTTCCCGTCGGGGGGCGGGGAGGACGCGCCGCGCCACGGACGGCTCTACTGGGCCGTCGCGGACTGCTGGAGCATCGTCCGCCGGGGGATCACCCACTACCAGCGCCAGCCCATCGCCATCGCCTGGCAACTCGGCTTCCCGATCCTGTCGGTACTGCTGTACGGGTACGTCTTCGGCAGCGCGATGACCGTGCCGGGCGGCGGCGACTACCGGGACTTCCTGATGCCCGGCATGTTCGCGATGACCATGGCCTTCGGGTTCATCAACACGGCGACCGTCGTCGTCCACGACGCGACCAAGGGCGTCATCGACCGGTTCCGCTCCATGCCGATGGCCCCCTCCGCGGTGGTCTCCGGCCGGGGCGTCACCGACCTCATCGTGGCCTGCGCCGAGCTGACGATCCTGATGCTCACCGCGCTCGCGATGGGCTGGCGGCCGGACGGCGGGCTCCTCGGCGGGATCGCCGCCTTCGGACTCCTGCTGCTGCTCCGCTTCAGCCTGATCTGGGTGGGCGTCTGGCTGGGGCTGCTGGTCCCGAACCCGGAGGCGGCGGGCGGACTGTTCGCGGTCGCCTTCCCGCTGACGATGATCTCCAGCATCTTCGTCGCGCCCCAGCTGATGCCGGACTGGCTCGGCCACGTCGCGGCCTGGAACCCGATCTCCTCGACCGTCGCCGCCGCCCGTGAACTCCTGGGCAGCCCGGTCGGCAGCGGGGACTCCTGGGTGGAGCAGAACGCGGTGCTGATGGCCGTGGTCTGGCCGCTGGTGATCACGGCGGTGTTCCTGCCGCTGGCGGTGCGCCGCTTCCAGGGCCTCAGCCGCTGACGTTCCGGACGGCCGGAACGCGTGAGGGGGCGGTACCCGAGACCGGGTACCGCCCCCTCAGCCGTGCGCGTCGTCGGTCAGAACCACTCGACGGTCAGAGCCGCCCGACGATCAGAGCCGCTTGACGATCAGAGCTGCTCGATGACGTAGTCGATGGACCGCGTCAGCGCCTCGATGTCCGCCGGGTCGACCGCCGGGAACATCGCCACGCGCAGCTGGTTGCGGCCCAGCTTGCGGTACGGCTCGGTGTCCACGATGCCGTTGGCGCGCAGCGCCTTGGCGACGGCGGAGGCGTCCACCTCGTCGACGAAGTCGATCGTGCCGATCACGGCCGAACGCTGCGCCGGGTCCGCCACGAACGGGTTGGCGTACTTGCTGGCCTCGGCCCAGCCGTACAGGGTCCGGGCGGAGGTCGCGGTGCGCCGCACCGCCCAGTCCAGACCGCCCTGGCCGTTGAACCAGTCCAGCTGCTCGGCCAGCAGGAACAGGGTGGTCAGGGCCGGGGTGTTGTACGTCTGGTTCTTGCGGGAGTTGTCGATCGCCGTCGGCAGCGAGAAGAACTCCGGGATGTGACGGCCGGAGGCGTGGATCCGCTCGGCGCGCTCGATCGCGGCCGGGGAGAACACCCCGAGCCACAGCCCGCCCTCGGAACCGAAGGACTTCTGCGGGGCGAAGTAGTAGACGTCCGTCTCGCTGACGTCCACCGGCAGACCGCCCGCGCCGGAGGTCGCGTCGACCAGGACGAGCGCGCCCTCGTCGGCGCCCTCGACCCGCTTCAGCGGCATCGCGACACCGGTCGAGGTCTCGTTGTGGGTGTACGCGTACACGTCCACGCCCGCCTCGGCGACCGGCAGCGGATGGGTGCCCGGGTCGGCGCTGACCACGGACGGGTCCTGGAGCCAGGGGGCGAGCTTGGCGGCCTTGGCGAACTTCGAGGAGAACTCGCCGAAGGTGAGGTGCTGGGAGCGGGAGTCGATGAGCCCGTGGGTCGCGATGTCCCAGAACGCGGTCGAGCCGCCGTTGCCCAGGACCACCTCGTAACCGTCGGGCAGGTCGAAGAGCCGGCTCACGCCGTCCCGGACCCGGCCGACCAGGTCCTTCACCGGAGCCTGCCGGTGGGAGGTGCCGAGCAGTGACGTACCGGTGGCGGCCAGGGCGTCCAGCGCCTCCGTCCGCACCTTGGAGGGGCCCGCGCCGAAACGGCCGTCCGCGGGCTTGATGTCAGCGGGAATCTGGATCTCAGCCACGGAACGGAGCCTAGCCCCTCACCGGACGCCCCCGGCCGGGTGTCCGGCGGCTGAGACGGACTCTGAGACGGACTCCGGGGCGCCCTCCGGGACTGACTCCTGGACGGACTCCGGGGCGCCCTCCTAGACCGACTCCGGGGCGGCCTCTCGGGGGTGACGGGATACGCGCCGGATTCACCGTGGTGGTTCTTCCGGCCTCCGCCGGGCGGTCGCGGCGAGCCGGTCGGCCAGGTCCTGGAGCGCCTGCCGCAGTTCGTCGGGGTGGTGGACGGTGAAGGGCCATTCCAGGGAGGCGAGCAGATGCGCCATGCCGTCCAGCCGTTCCGCCCGTGCGCGCATGAGGACCCCGGTGGGCCCAGCGGTGAGGGTCACCGCCCTGCCCAGCCGACGGGCGATCTCGTCGAGCGGGCCGTGGATCGTCACCTCGACCTGCCAGCGGTAGGACCCCTGGGCGAGGGTCGAGGTCAGATGGGCGACGGGGTCGAAGCCGTCGGGCGCGGTGAAGCCGTGGCCCCGGGGGGTGACGGAGGCGACGCGGTCGATGCGGAAGGTGCGCAGGTCGTCGCGGAGGTGGTCGTGGCCGACGACGTACCAGCGGCCGGTGTGGAAGACCACGCCGTAGGGGTCGACGTCGCGTTCGGTGTGTTCCTGGCGCCAGGAGCGGTGGCTGATGGCGACGGTCGTGCGGGCGCGGGACGCCTGGGCCAGCGCCAGCAGGACGCCGGTTCCGGGTGCCTGCCCGATCACGGCGTCGGCGGTGAACGACAGGGTCTGCCGCATGGCGGCGAGCGGTTCGCGCAGGGCCTGCGGGAGCACCCGTTCGATCTTGGCCAGGGCCCCTGCGGTGGCCGGGGCGGCGGTGCCCATGCCCAGGCGGTCAGCGCCGAGCAGGCCGAGAACGACGGCGAGGGCCTCGTCATTGGTGAGGACCAGGGGCGGCATGCGGTAGCCACGGGCCAGCCGGTAGCCGCCGTGGCGACCGCGTTCGGCTTCCACGGGGATGCCCAGGTCCCTCAGCTGGGACACGTGCCGACGCACCGTGCGCACATCGGTGTCCAGGCGCTCGGCCAGCTCCGTCCCGGTGAGCCGGGCATGGGACTGGAGGAGTTCGAGCAGGGTCAGCACACGGGTCAGGGGACGCGACATCGATCACTCGGCATTTCAGGGCGGATTCTGTCCTGTATCGACTTTACGCTCCCCACAGCACCTCACTTCTGGGAGATCACATGGCCACCTTCGTACTCGTTCCCGGCGCCTGGCTCGGGGCGTGGGCCTGGGAAGACACCGCCCGCGCGCTGCGGGAGCGCGGCCACACGGCGCTGCCGCTGACCCTGACGGGCCTGGCCGAGCACGCCGAACAGGGCGGACCCGGGACGGATCTGGACACCCACATCGCGGACATCACCGGATTCGTCGAGCGGAACGGTCTCCGCGAGGTCACCCTGGTCGCCCACAGCTACGCGGCGGCCCCGGTGACCGGGGCCGCCGGTCGTCTCGGCGACCGGCTGGAGCGCGTGGTCTACGTGGACAGCGCCCCGTTCGCCGAGGGCATGCGCATGCTCGACCTCATGCCGCCGCAGGCGGCGGACGAGCTGCGCCGACAGGTCGACGCCTCCGGCGACGGGTGGCGGCTGCCGATACCGCCCTTCGAGGTGCTGGGCGCGTCCAGCAGCCTCGACGGGCTCGACGAGGACCGGCGGAACGCTCTGCTCACCCGCGCCACCCCTCAGCCGTTCGGCACGTTCACCCAGCGCCTCGCCGGTCCTGCCGAGCCCGGTCCCGGTGTGGACCGCGTCCTGATCGCGTGCCGTGACTTCACGGGGCTGCTGGAAGCCGGGGTGCCGATGCTGGCCCATCTGAACCAGCCGCCGTGGCGGCGCTTCGACCTGGCCACCGGGCACTGGCCGATGCTGTCCGCGCCCGCCGAACTCGCCGGTGTCCTCGACAAGGCCGTCTCCTGACCGCGTCGGCCGGGAGGCACGGCCCGATGCCCGACCACGAGAGCGTCCGAGGGCTGCGGGCCCGTGCGCAGGCGCTGGCGGGCGGAGTGCGCGAGGACTCCGCCGAGGCGGTCGTACGACGGGTCTTCGCCGTCCAGGCCCAGGACGCCACGGCCGCCGACCTGGGCATCCGGGTGCGCGGCCGGGACCTCACCGCCCGGGCCGTCCGCACGGCCTACGAAGAGGAACGGAGCATCGTCCGCAACTGGTACCTGCGCGGCACCCTGCACACCATCCCCAGCGACGACGCCCACTGGGTGCTGCGGCTGCTGGCCCCGCGACTTCTCGCGGCGTCCGGCCACCGCTACCAGCAGCTGGGCCTGGTCGACGAGCTGCGCCAGCGCGCCGACCGTCTCATCCGGCGCGTCCTCGCCGCGCACGGCCCGCTCACCCGGGCCGAGCTGACCGAGCGCCTCACCACCCTCGGCGTTCCGCCGGACGGGCAGGCGCCGTTCCACCTGATCCGCCACGCGGCACTCACCGGCGTCCTCTGCCACGGCCCGCGCCGTGCCGGTGAGGCCACGTACGTGCTGCTCGACGACTGGCTGCCCGCCACCGGGAGCTTGCGGCGGGAGGGCGACGACGCTCTCACCGAGCTGGTCCGCCGCTATCTGGCCGCGCACGGCCCCGCCGCCCCGGAGGACTTCGCCACCTGGTCCGGACTGCCGGTCACCTGGGCCCGCCGGGCCTGGAAGACCCTGGCGCGATCCGGCGTGATCACCGAGTACGGCGCGTGGACCGTGCTCGCCGGGCGGGCGGGGGAACTCCCCGGTCCGTCCGACGGACCGGACGTCCGCATGCTGCCCGCCTACGACGGCTACCTGATCGGCTACCGCACCCGGGAGCTGTCCGTCCCGGCTCCGCACCAGGCCCGCGTCTGGCCGGGCGGCGGCCTCATCCGGCCCACCGTCCTCGCCGACGGCCTGGCCGTCGCCACCTGGACCCGTGGCCCCGGCTCGCGCTCCGTCCAGGTGGACCCGTTCGAACCCGTCCCGCCCCGGACCGAGCGGGGCGTCGACGGGGAGAAGGAGGCGGTCGTCGGCTTTCTGCGGCCCACCGCGTAGCCGAGCCGCGTCCCGGGCCCGAAAGGGCGGCCCCCATCCCGCCCCCCCCAGGCCCCGGACGACGCTCGACATCACGACCACCAACGGCACGGGGCGACTTGGGCTCGGCCCGGGACCTGGGTCGGGACCTGGACCGGGGTCGCGCCCGGAACCGGGACCGGGTCAGCGGCGTGGGCCGAGCGCGGCTGCCGGGGTGAAGCGGACCGGCAGCCGGGCCACCCCCCGCAGCCAAGGTGACGGGCGGCGCGTCAGCTCCCCCGGGGCGACCGCCAGATCGAGGTCCGGCAGTCGGTCCAGGACCACCTCGATCCCGGTCCGCGCGATGACCTCCGCGATCTCCCGGGCCGGGAACGGACAGCGGTGCGCACCGTGCCCGAAGGAGAAGAACGCGTTGTTGCCGCCGGTCAACGCGGTGCGGTCGGCCCGGATCCCCGGGTCCGCGTTGGCCGCCGCCAGCCCCAGGACCAGCAGGTCACCGGCGCGCACCCGGCGCTCCCCGAGCACCGTGTCCCGGGTCGCCCACCGTCCGGCCACGTTCCGCACGGGCGGGTCCTCCCACAGCACCTCGTTCATCGCCTCGACCACACTGCGCCGACCGCCCGACAGGGAGGCCGCGAACCGGTCGTCGGTCAGCATCAGCCGCAGCGTGTTGCCGATCCAGTCGGCGGTCGGCCGGTGCCCCGCGATCAGCATCAGCGCCAGGTCCCGGGCGACCGCTTCGTCCGTTGGTTCCGTCTCAGCCGGTCCCGTCTCCGTCCGTTCCGCCGCGTCGGCCGGTCCGGTCGACCCGGCGAGCATCCGGGAGGCCACGTCGTCGCCCGGCGTCCGGCGGCGCTCCGTCAGCAGTCCGGCGACCGCCGCCGCCAGCCGCTCCCGTCCGCCGTCCGCCCGCTCGCCGCCGTCCGCGACCGCGACCAGCGCCGCCTCCAGCTCCGGGGCCGCCGCCGGGGGGAAGCCGAACAGCCGGGCCAGCACCCGGACCGGCAGCGGCACCGCGTACGCCGCGATGACGTCCGTCTCGCCCCGGGCGCAGAACCCGTCGACGAGTTCGTCGGCGAACCGCTCGGCGTGCTCCCGCAGCCGGAACGGGTCCTCCCCGGCCAGCGCGTCGGCGATCACCGCCGCCCGTCCGGTGTGCCGGGGACCGGTGGTGTGCAGGACGGTCGGCGCGTCCGGCCCGGTGTGCGGGGGCAGCGGCCAGCCGTCGGGGACGGCGCCGCGACGGTTCCACAGCGAGGCGTCCCGGCTGAACAGCTCCGGATCGGCGGTCACCTGGTGCAGCTCCCGGTAACCGAGCACCAGCCAGGCCGGGACCCCGTCGTCGAGCAGCACGGGCGCCACCGGACCGTACGTCCGGCGCAGTTCCTGGTGGAGGGCGGCGCTGGCGTCCGGCGCCCGCAACCGGCTCAGCGGGATCGGGGGAGGGGACGGGTCCACAGGTGCGTCCACGGGCGGCGGCCCGGCACGGGGGCCGGAACCGGAACTGGTGCCGGGACCGGTGCCGGAGTACGACGGGGTGGTCATCGCGGCGTCCCGTCCGGAGCGCCGGGAGCGTTGGGAGCGCTGGAGGCGTCGGGAGCGTCCGGGCGCGGCCGGGCAGCCGGGCCGGAGCGGGTCGTCAGGTGCTCGACCAGGGTGATGAGCACCCGGGCCGCCGACTCCCGGGAGCGCGCGTCGCAGTCGATGACCGGTACGTCCGGGTCGAGGTCCAGCGCCTCGCGCAGCTCGGCGGGGGTGTACGGGGGGCCGCCGAAGTCGTTGCGGGCCACGATGAACGGCGTGCCGATCTGTTCCAGCCGGTCCACCGCGTACCAGCAGTCGTCCACCCGACGCGTGTCCACCAGCACCACCGCGCCGAGGGCCCCCTCGAAGAGCTGGTCCCACAGGAACCAGAACCGGGGCTGCCCCGGCGCCCCGAACAGATAGAGCACATGGCGCGGTCCGAGCGAGATCCGTCCGAAGTCGAAGGCCACGGTCGTCTCCGACTTGGCCTTGACCCCGGTCAGGTCGTCCACCTCCGCACCGGCGCGGGTGAGGGTCTCCTCCGTGTTCAGCGGACGGATCTCGCTCACCGAGCGGACCAGGGTCGTCTTGCCCACGCCGAAGCCGCCGACGACCACGATCTTCAGACCGGTCTCGGCGGTCGGCTCCAGCGCGGGCCGCGCGGCGGGGCCGGTGGTGCCGTCCGTCTCTTCAGATTCTTCGGAGGCCATTGAGCACCTGTTCCAGGAGTTCGGAATCGGGAAAGCTCTCGCGCGGGAGCGCCCGGTGCGGATGCCGGGCGCTGACCCGGCCCGCCGCCAGCAGATCGGACAGCAGCACCCGGGTGATGCTCACCGGGAGCCGCAGGTCCGCCGCGATCTCCACCACCGCCGTGGGCAGTTCGCACATCCGCAGGATCGCGGCGTGCTCCGACTGCATCCCGGGCCTCGGCCCCGACTCCGCGACGATCAGCGTGACCAGGTCGAGCGGGGTGTCCGCGGCGGGTCCGCTGCGTCCGCCGGTGAGGGTGTAGAGCCGATCCGGCACCTCGTCCCGGGCGCGGCGGCTCACCGGCCGGGCGCGGTGCGCGGTCCCTCCGGGGCGCGGCGGCCGGCCGCGACGTCGTCCACGGCGCGGGGCTCCGCCGACAGATGCGCGCCGAGCTGCTCCACCAGTTCGTTCATGTGGTGGCCGACGATCCCGGCCTCCGCGTCCTCGGCGGCGACGACCGCGAGATGGGCGCCCTGTCCGGCCTCCATGATGAACAGCACCCCGCCGTGGAACTCGGCCATCGCCGAGCGCACCCCGCCCTTGCCGTCGCCGAACTCCACGGACGCGCCGTGGGACAGCGAGTGGATGCCCGCCGCGATGGCCGCGAGCTGGTCGGCCTGGTCGACGGAGAGCTCCGGGGTCCGGCACAGCTTGAGCCCGTCGCGGGAGAGGACCAGGGCGTGCCGGGCGCCCGGGGTACGGGCGAGCAGCCCTTCCAGCAGCCAGGCGAAGGTGTCGTCGACGGTGGTGGCGGTGGCGGCGGGGCCCGGCACGGTGACGGGACGGTCCATGTCCGCGCGGTACGTGGCCTTCGGGTAGGCCGCGTCGAACGCGTGGACCGGCGTCCCCGCGGTGGTGTCGGTGTCGGCGCTGGGAGCGGTGGGGTGGGGACGAGCGGTGCCGGTCATGGGGTGGGATCGCCTTCCTGGTGGTGCGGGACGTCGGCCGGGGGCGCCGGGGGACGCGGCGCCGGGCCGGGGGCCGGGGTGCCACGGACGGCCTCCCGGAAACTGCTGAAGCGGGCCGCGCGGGCGGCGGCGGCCACGGGGTCGGGGGCCGTGTACGGCTCCTCCCCGCCGTGCCGCCGGGCCTCGGCGGTGGCGAGGGTGCGGCCCCGGGAGCGCCGGGGGAGCGGCTCCGGCCGGGCCGTCTGACCCGCGCCCGGACCCGGGTCCGGTTCGGCGTCCGGTTCCGTGGTCCGTCCGGGGGCCCGCTCCGGAGCGGGCCCCTGCGGGACCCGTCCCCGTCCCGCCGTCGACCGGCCGTGGGACGGCGGGGGTTCGACGTCCACGCCGTCCTCGGCGAACGCGCGGGCGGCGGCGTACGAGAACGACAACGGGTGCGGGGCGGGCGCGGTCGGGCGGGCCGTCATGGGTGCGGGTGCGGGTGCGGGTGCCGGTGCGGGAACTGGCGCCGGTGCGGGAACCGGTACCGGTGTCAGCGCTGGTGCCGGTGGGGACTCCGGTACGGCTGGCGCGCCCGGTGCGGGGAGGCGCGCGGGGACGGCCCCTCCCCGGCCGTGGGCGACGGGCTCGGGGACGGCTCCGGACGCGGAACCGGCGACGGCTGCGGACTCGGTACCGGAACCACTGCCGGGCGGGGCGTCGGGTCGGGCGCGGGACCCGGTACCGGACCCGGACCCGGAACCCGAATCGGTCTCGGACCCGGTGCCGGGGACGGGGTCGGTGCCGAACTCGACACCGGAGGGGTAGGTACCGGACTCGGGGACGGTGTCGTCGGGGGACTCCGGCACCGGCAGCCCCGCGTACCGTGAGGGCACCGCGTCGGCGCCGGTCAGCAGCTCGCGGGGGACCATCATCACGACCCCGGTACCGCCCCGCGCCGACGGGCGGAACGACACCGTCAGCCCGTGCTTGCGGGCGAGCCGTCCCACCACCGCGAGACCCAGCCGGGTGCCGGACAGTCCGCCCAGCTCCGTCTGGTCGCCGGACACCGCCCGTTCGGCGCGCCGCAGTTGGAGGTCGCTCATCACCAGACCGCTGTCCTCGACGGAGAGGACGACCCCGGCCGGGACCTCCTCCACGTAGACGTGGACCTCGGCGGTCGGCGGGGAGAAGTTCGCGGCGTTGTCGAGCAGTTCGGCGAGCGCGTGCATGACGCCCTCGGCGGCGTGCCCGGCCACGGCGGTCTCGCTGGTGGAGTGCACCCGGACCCGCTGGTAGGCGCTGATCCGGCCCATGGCGCCGCGCAGGATGGACTCCATCACGATGGGACGGGCCCACCGGCGGCCGGAGCGGGCCCCGGTGAGCAGGGCCACCGAGTCCGCGAGCCGTCCGGTGCGCGCGGTGCGGTGGTCGATGTGGAGCAGATCGGCGAGGACGTTCTCGTCGTCGTGCTGCTCCTCCATCCGGCGCAGGTCCGCGAGGGTGCCGGTGGCCAGGGCCTGGAGCCGTCCGGCGGCGTTGGCGCAGGCGGCCAGGGTGGCGGCCCGGTCGGCGGTGGCGCGTTCGACCTCCTCGGCGAGCCGTGCGTTCTCGGCGGCGAGGCGGTCCCGTTCGGCGGTCAGCCGGTCGCGTTCGGCGCCGGAGTGCTCACGTTCCCGGTCGAGTTCGGTGCTCAGCCGTTCCCGTTCCCGGTCCGACTCGGTGGTGATCCGCTCCCGTTCCCGGTCGAACTCCGAGGTGAGCCGGGTCCGGGTCCGGTCGAGTTCGGCCGTGGCGTGGGCCCGGTGACTCGTCAGCTCCCGTGTGTGGAGGCCGTGTTCACGGTTGCGGCGTTCGGCGAGGGCGGCGCTCTCGGCGGCCAGCCGTCCGGTGTCGACGGCCGCGGCGGTCAGCCGGACGCGCAGGGCCGCGACGGTGCGCAGGGCGTGGCGCGCGGTCGCGACGGTGACGGCCAGCAGCAGGGCGCCCACCGCCGCGCCGCCCAGGACGGCCTCCCGCCGGGCGCCGGGCGGTACGGCCAGGGCGGCGGCGAGCGCGGCGCCCGAGGCGAGCAGCAGGGCGAGCACTCCGGCCAGGACGGAGGGCAGCGGCCGGACGCGGTCGCCGGACGGGACGGCGGGGGAGTGGAGGGCGGTGCCGACCGGCGGGGTGGGGTGGGAGAGCGGGAGGTCTCCGGTGGGGTGGGCCGTGGTGGGCGAGGGGGCCGTGGGGCCGGTGGTCGCGGCGGTGGGGGGACGGTGCCGCGCCGCGGCCGGGAGGTGCGGGGCGGGCGCGGGGTGCGGCGGGTCGGACGCGGGGCGCGCGTGCGGCGGGGGCGCGGTCATCAAACGTGTCCTCGGGTCATGTCCTCGGTGGGCGAGTCCACGGGGCGGTCGGTGAGCGGTGCCGGACGGGCCGGGTGCGGGCCGGGGAGTGGGGGCGGGGCCGGAGGAGGAAGGGGCTCGGGGACGGGGGACCGGTGGGGCCGTCCGGCGGGTTGGCCGCCCCGGCCGGACCGTCCTCCAGGTGACCAGGTGACCAGGTGACCAGGTGACCAGGTGACCAGGTGACCAGGTGACCGTCGACGGAGGTGCGGACAGGCGGACGTACGGAGGTGCGGGTAGCCCCTGGAGGGTCCCGAGGGGGCCGGGCCCCGGGGTGGTGGGCTGCGCCGAGTCGGACGACGGAGTGGGCCGGAGCGTCCCGTGGTACCGGGAGGAAACGCTCTCCGCTCAACTTGTCGCCACTATAGGAGAGTTCCCCATCGGTTTGGGAGCAATGGGTCGCGCGAATACGGGATTTCGTATCGCCGTGCTAAAGAATTGGTCTGAACCAATAGCCTCATGTGGGGTTCCTGTGTGTTTCGTGAGTGGACGGTTGTGTCCCGTGAGCGAACGGTGGTCGCGCGTGCCGTTTCGGTGGCCGGGTCCGCGAGGCATTTCCGCGCGGCTCCCTTCCGGGGGTGTCCCCGGAGCCCGTCACGGGGAGCGTTCCACGAGGAACGGCCGGGAGGTCGTCCCCTCGCTCCCTGAGGTGCCACTCCCGCCACATTCGTTTCCCCTGACAACTTCCGCCCCGTGTGTTTCCGTTCAACCCTCCCTCTCCCCACCCGGCGGCTCCCTCATGCGAGACATACCGACCGCCTTGTATACGGCGATCTGATTCCCCGTCCACCGTCGTGGGCGCGACTGGCCTACGTCTGGGAACGTTGGCACGTCGTGCCATTTCCCCGGCGTGGGCGGTGTTCATCTACACGCGTCGTCTACACGCGTTGTCTACGCGCGTCTACCGTCGATGTCGGACGGTGGCGCGGGACGGGCCGGGGGATGCTGGGGGAATGACGGATCACGGGACCGGAACCGAACCCGACGGCCTGCGGGCCGCGTTGCGGGAAAGCGTGGCCGGAGAGGTCGACTTCGGAACCACCGCCCGCGCCCTGACCACCATGGACGCCTCCAATTACCGCCGGGTGCCGTGGGGGGTGGTGGCACCCCGGGACGCGGACGACGTCCTCGCCGCGCTGACCGTCTGTCAGGAGTACGGGGTGCCCGTGGTCGCGCGCGGCGGCGGCACCTCGATCGCGGGCCAGGCCACCGGCACGGGCGTGGTCCTCGACTTCACCCGCCATCTGAACCGGGTCCTGGCGCTCGACCCGGAGTCCCGCACCGCGACCGTCCAGCCCGGCCTGGTCCTGGACCGGCTCCAGGAGGCCGCCGCCCCGCACGGACTGCGCTTCGGCCCCGACCCCTCGACGCACGGGCGCTGCACCATCGGCGGAATGGTCGGCAACAACGCCTGCGGCTCCCACTCGGTGGCCTGGGGTACCACCGCCGACAACGTCACCGCCCTGACCGCCGCCCTCTGCGCGCCCCCGTCGCCCGGCCCCTCCCCGTCCCCGTTCCCGTCCCCGTCCGGCAGCCCGTCCTCGCCCTCGTCCGGCGGCCCGTCCCCGTCCGGCAGCCTCCCTCCGTCCCTGTCCGGCGGCCCGTCCCCGTCCGGGAGCCTCCCGCCGGGCCCGGCGCCGTCCACCGTCCCGGGCCCCTCCGGCGGGGCGTCCACCGCGCCGGGCCTGGTCCGGCTGGGTCCCGGTTGGCGCGGGGCGCCCGACGGACTGCGTCCGCTGGTGGAGTCCCGGCTGGCCCTGCTGCGCACCGGGTTCCCGGAGCTGCCCCGCCGGATCTCCGGCTACGCTCTCGACGCCCTGCTGCCGGAGAACGGGGCGAACGTGGCACGGGCGTTCTGCGGTTCGGAGGGGACCCTCGGGCTGCTCACCGAGGTCACCGTCAAGCTGGTGGCGGAGCCCCCCGCCCGGGCCCTCGTGGTGCTCGGCTACCCCGACGAGGGCGCGGCGGCCGACGCGGCGCCCGGGCTGCTGCCCCACGGGCCGCTCACCGTCGAGGGCATGGCCGCCGACCTGGTGCCGCCGGGCGCGGCGGCCGGACTGCCCCGGGGCGCCGCCTGGCTGTTCGTGGAGACCGGCGGCGCGACCGGGGCCGAGGCGCGGGCCGCCGCCGGGCGGATCGCCCGCGCCGCCGACGCGCTCGACGTCCGGGTGGTCACCGACCCGGCCGGGCGGCGGGCGCTGTGGCGGATCAGGGAGGACGCGGCGGGCACGGCGACCCGGACGCCCGACGGCTCCGAGGCGTGGCCGGGCTGGGAGGACTGCGCGGTGCCGCCCGCCCGGCTCGGCGCCTATCTGCGGGACTTCCGGGCGCTGCTCGCCGCGCACGGTCTGCGCGGCACCCCCTACGGGCACTTCGGCGACGGCTGCGTGCACGTGCGGATCGACTTCGACCTGGTGACCGCCCCCGGGGTGGCCCGGTTCCGGACCTTCTCCGAGGAACTGGCGGACCTGGTGGCCGCCCACGGCGGTTCGCTGTCGGGGGAGCACGGCGACGGGATGGCCCGCGCGGAGCTGCTGCCCCGGATGTACGGGACGGAACTGGTCTCGCTGTTCGAACGGGTCAAGGACGTGTGGGACCCGCGCGGGGTGCTCAACCCCGGCGTGCTGACCCGCCCGGCGCGGCTGGACGAGGACCTCCGCTTCGCGGTGCTGCCCCGGGGGCCGGTGCCGGTGGCGTTCGGGTACCCGCACGACGGCGGGGACTTCACGGCGGCGGTCCGCCGCTGCGTCGGCGTCGCCAAGTGCCGCACGGTGACGGCGCCCGGCGCGGACGTGATGTGCCCGTCGTTCCGGGCGACCGGCGAGGAGGAGCACTCCACCCGGGGCCGGGCCCGGCTGCTCCACGAGATGCTGGCTGGTGCTGGTGCTGGTGCTGGTGCTGGTGCTGGTGCTGGTGCTGGTGCTGGTGCTGGTGCCGGTGCCAGTGGTGCCGGTGGTGCGGGTTCCGGCCCGGGAACGGGACCGGGCCCCGTTCCCGTTCCCGGTCCCGTACGGGGGACGGTCGTGACCGGCGGCTGGCGGTCCACCGAGGTCCGGGACGCGCTGGACCTGTGCCTGTCCTGCAAGGGCTGCCGCTCGGACTGCCCGGTCGGCGTCGACATGGCCACGTACAAGGCGGAGTTCCTGCACCACCACTACGCGGGCCGGATCCGTCCCGCGTCCCACTACGCGATGGGACGGCTGCCCCGCTGGCTCCGGCTGACCGCCGCGATCCGCGCCGCCCCGCTGGTCAACGCGCTGGCCGGACGGGAACCGCTGGCCGCGCTCGGCAAGCGGCTGGCCGGGGTGGACCCGCGACGGGACCTCCCCCGGATCGCCCCGGAACCGTTCACCCGCTGGCTGGCCCGCCAGCGCCGGACGGCGGAGCCCCCGTTCCGGCCGGACCTTCCACCGGGCTTCTCGCCGGACCTTCCGCCGGACTCTCCGCCGGACTTCCGGACGGGCTCCCCGGGTTCGCGGACGGGCTCCCCGCCGGGTTTCCCGCCGGACCGGCAACCGGACCCGGTGCTGCTGTGGCCCGACACCTTCACCGAGCACCTCTCCCCGGAGACCGGGCGGGCGGCCGTCCGGGTGCTGGCGGCGGCGGGCCGGGAGACCGTGGCGGTGGCGCCGGGGGTGTGCTGCGGGCTGACGTACGTCTCCACCGGCCAACTCGACCTGGCACGCCGGGTGATGACCCGCACCCTCGACCTCCTGGACCGGACTCCCGGCCCCGGCGCGGACGCCCCGGTCACGGTCCTGGAGCCGAGCTGCGCGGCCACCCTGCGCACCGACCTCCCCGAGCTGCTGCCCCACGATCCCAGGGCGGCACGGCTCGCCGGGAGGGTGCGGACCTTCGCCGAGACGCTGGAGGCCGAGGCGCCCGGCTGGCGTCCGCCCCGGCTGGACCGTCCGGTGGTCGGCCAGACCCACTGCCACCAGCACGCGGTCCTCGGCGACGCCGCCGACCGCCGGGTCAGGGAGGCCGCCGGGCTCACCGGGGAACTCAGCGGCGGCTGCTGCGGACTCGCGGGGAACTTCGGCTTCGAGAGGGGCCACTACGAGGTGTCGGCGCGGTGCGCGGAGGACCGGCTGCTGCCCTCGGTGCGCTCGGCGCCCCCCGGCGCGCTGGTCCTCGCGGACGGCTACTCGTGCCGCACCCAGCTCGCCCAACTGGGGGGCGTCCGGGGCGCGCACCTGGCGGAGGTCCTGGCGGACGGCTTGGCCGACGGCCCGGCGGACGGCCCGGCGGACGACGGCCCGGCGGACGGCCCGGCGGACGACGGCCCGGCGCGGGGGCTGCCGCCGGGGTCATGAGCCGTCCCGGCCCCGGTCCGGCGGGGAGCCCGGGGAACCCGGGGAACCCGTCCGGTGTCGTCCTCCGGCGGTGCAGGAGGGCGGACCGCTCTGTTCAGCGGGACGGACCCGTCCGGTTCAGCCGGAGGCCCTGGCCACCACCGACCGGGCGAGCGTCAGCAGGGCCCGGATCCGGGGGTCCTCGGTGCCCGCGCGCCAGGCGAGGAACACCGGGACGGGCGGGGCGTCCTCCAGCGGGACGTAGGTGACGCCCTGGTGGGGATGCATCTCGGCGGTCGAGGCGGCCGAGACGCCGACCGCCCGGTCCGCGGCGATGGCGGTCAGCCAGTCGTCCGTGTTGGCGACCTCCACCACCGAGACCGGCCGGACGGCGGCGGGCCACAGGTCCAGGGACGTCAGCCCGGAGACCGTGTTCAGGGCGATCACCCGGTCCGACAGGTCCGCCAGCCGCAGCGCGGCCCGGTCCGCCAGCGGCCCGTCCGAGGGCACCGCCGCGACCCGGCCCTCCTCGTACAGCCGCGCCGACTCCAGCCCGGGCACCCGGACGGCGGCGGGACCGCGCAGGAACGCCGCGTCGACCCGGCCCCGGGCCAGCCCCGCCGTCCGGTCGTCGATCCGCAGCAGCTCCAGCGGCGCGTCCGGGCGCTCCGCGCGCCAGCGCCTCAGCAGCGGGGTGGTGTACGGGCCCAGTGCCGACCAGGGGTGGCCGACCCGCAGCGGTCGGGGCGTGCCGCGTCCGGCGGCCAGGGCGTCCTCGAAGGCGGTGACGGCGGCCCGCGCCCGGTCCTGGAACGCCCGGCCCGCGTCGGTCAGCGCGAGGTGGTGCGTGGAACGGTCCACCAGCCGGACGCCGAGCGCGTCCTCCAGGGCGGCGAGGGTCCGCGACACGGCCGGCTGGGTGAGCCGCAGCCGGGCGGCCGCGCGGGTGATGCCGCCCTCCTCGGCGATGGCGAGGAAGCAGCGCAGATGCCGGATCTCCAGGGCGCGGGTGCCACTGGTGCCGGTGCCGGCACCGACACTGGTACCGCGTCCGGGCCTGGTCCCGGAGCCGCGTCTGGTCCCGGAGCCGCGTCTGGTCCCGGCGCCGCGCCCGGTGTCGGGACCGGCCCCGGTGCCGTCGCCGGGTCCGCTGTCAGCGCTCATGTCCGTGAAGCATAAGCGGCTCCCGATCGGCATTTCCCCGCACCGCGCGGGGCGCCTAGCGTGAGGGGTGGAGCGGACCGCCGTCCGGCGAGTCGTGCGGGAAGACGGTGGTGAGGGGCGCGCGATATTTGGTGGGCCCCATCGATTACGGTGCACTACAGTGAACTGAAAGTTCAGCTTCTTAGACTTCCGGGTGGCTTCGGATGGACTCCGGGCGGCCCGAACCGGCCCGAACCGGACTGGACCGGACTGGACCGGACTGGACCGGACTGGACCGGACCGGACTGGCCGACCGTTCCGCCTCGTTCCGTCCGCCCCGCTCGACTCCTGTTCGACTCCGCTCCGCCCGTCCGGCCCCGTCCGTTCGGTTCCGCTCCGACCCGCCCGAGAGAGGCACCCCGTGGACGTCCCGACCACCCCCGGCGTCACCACCGCCACCGCCCCGGTGGCGTCCGCCCCCTCCGCCCCCCTGCCCGGCGCCCCGGCCCAGGGCGCCGGACCCGCGCCCGGCGGCTCCGGAGGCGTCCTGGACCGGGCGGTCGGCCGGTACGGCTCGCTCGGGCCCGTCGGGATGGTCCTCGCGGCCGGGGTGTCCGTCCAGTTCGGGGCGGCCCTCGCGGTCGGGCTGATGCCCAGGGCGGGCGTCCTCGGCGTCGTCACCCTGCGCCTGGTCGTCGCCGCGCTGGTGCTCGTCGCCGTCTGCCGCCCCCGGGTGCGCGGGTACTCCCGCGCGGACTGGGCGACGGTCGTCGCCTTCGCGGTGGCCCTCGCCGGAATGAACGGACTCTTCTACCAGGCCGCCGCCCGCATCCCCATGGGCCCCGCCGTCACCCTGGAGGTGCTGGGCCCGCTGGTCCTGTCGGTGCTCGCCTCCCGGCGGCTGGTCAACCTGCTGTGGGCGGGCCTCGCGCTGGCCGGGGTGTTCCTGCTCAGCGGCGGCGGCTTCGGCACCCTGGACCCGGTCGGGGTCGCGTACGCGCTCGGGGCGGGCGCGATGTGGGCGGCGTACATCGTCTTCGCCGCGCGCAGCGGTCGCCGCTTCCCCAAGGCGGACGGGCTCGCGCTCGCGATGCTCGTGGCCGCGGCCATGATCCTGCCGTTCGGGGTGGCCGAGGCCGGTACGGCGCTGCTCGACCCGGTCGTCCTCGGGCTGGGCGCGGCCATCGCCCTGCTCTCCTCCGTCCTCCCCTACACCCTGGAACTCCTCGCCCTGCGACATCTGCCCGCCTCCACCTTCGCCATCCTGATGAGCCTCGAACCGGCCATCGCCGCGGCGGCCGGATTCCTCGTCCTCAGCCAGACCCTGACGGCGTCCCAGTCGATCGCCATCGCCCTGGTCATCGCGGCGAGCATGGGCGCGGTGCGCACCCAGGTGGGCCGGGGCAAGGCCACCGTCTGAGGCGGTGGCCCACGGTTCGCGACCCACGGCTCACGACCCACGGTTCGCGGTTCGTGATCCGTCGTCCACCGTCCACCGTCCACCGTCCACGGACTGTGCGGCTCGTGGGGTGCGGTCGGCGGTGCGTGGGGGCGCCGGTCCGTGGGTGCTCGTCGGGGAGGTGGCGTTCGCGGTCCGTGAGTCCGTGAGTCCGTGGCACGGAAGCGCTGGATGCGCTGGATGTGCGAGCGGTGTGACAGTGATGCGACTGGGGTGTGTGGGGCCTCTGTTGCGCATGGGTGACGGGGTGACAGGTGTGAGTGGCTGGCTGTGACCCACTCCACCTCCGGAGCGTCCCGCTCCGCAGTACGCTGGCGACATGTCTCCGCTCGTACGCCGACGCCACGTGGACTACGTCCGCGTCACGAGCACGGGTTGTCGACGCCCTGTCTGACCCCGGTCCCCGTCAACTCCGGCAGACGGCGCCCGCCTCCTCACGGCGGAGCCCCGCGCCGCACCCCAGCGGATCCACCATGACCCACCCCAGCCCGTCCGCGCCCCCGGCGCGTCCCCCGTCGCCCAAGGACCCGGAGCCCCACCGGCTCCCCCGCCCCCGCCCCCTCCACCCTCCGGTCATCGACCTCGGCGCGGCCGTCCGGGGTCCTCAGGCCCGCCGTCTGTTCCACGCCCAACTCCACGACGCCGCGCACCGCGTCGGCTGCTTCCACCTCGTCGGACACGGGGTCGGCACGGCGGAGACGCTCGACCTCGACCGCGCCGTCCGCCGCTTCTTCGCCCTGCCGGAGGCCGACCGGCGCGCCCTCGACATCGTCAACTCGCCCCACTTCCGGGGCTACGACCGGGGCGGTCCCGACCACCACGGTCCCGTCCGGGACGGCGGTGTCCGGGTCGGGCACGGGCAGCGGGACGGTGAACTCCCGCGTGAGCACGACCGGTTCACCATCGGGGCGGAACGTCCGGCCCGCCCGCCGTTCCCCGGACGGCCCCCGTACGGCTGGCTCCAGGGCCCCAACCAGTGGCCCGCCGCCCTGCCCGGACTGCGCACGGCCGCGCTCAGCTGGATGACCCGGCTGAGCGGGGTCGCCACCCGGCTGCTGCGCGAACTGCTCACCGCGATCGGGGCGCCGCCCGGCTTCTACGACCCGCTCTTCGGCGCGGACGCCCACCCGGTACTGCGCCTGGTCCGCCACAGCCCCGCCCCGGCGCCCGCCGCCCCGGTACCCGGCCCACCGGTACCCGCCGGTTCCGTACCCGGCCCCGTGCCCGTACCCGGGGCCACGACCGACGGCGGCGGTGACGGGGACGGCGACGGACCCGGGGCCCCGGGGGACGCGGTGACGGCCCCGGCGCCGCCCGGGTTCCTGACCCTGCTGCTCCAGGACGAGGCGGGCGGTCTCCGCGTCCAGCGCGAGGACGGCGCCTTCCACGAGGTGCCGCCGGTGCCCGGGGCGCTCCTGGTCACCCTCGGCGGGCACCTGGAAGCCGCCACCGGCGGCTATCTGGCCTCCGCGCGCCACCGGCTGGTCTCCCCGCCCGGCGCGGGGGAGCGCTTCTCGACGGAGTACTCCCACCATCCGCGTCCGGACGCCCGGGTGGACCCGCCGCCGTTCCCCCACGCGCCGAGGGCGCCCGGGGTGTTCCACGGCCCGGACGGTGGGCTCTCCCCGGAGTTCGGACGGGACGAGTGGCGGAGCCTGCTGCGCGCCCACCCCGAGGCCGCCGCCCGCCACCACGCGGAACGGCTCGTCCCGGCCTGACGCCCCTGCCCCGTACAGCCCCGCCCCGGGGCCGTCCCCGACCCGTCCCCGCCTCCACGCACCGGACGGCGGCGGCCACGGCCGCCCGGGGGCGGCGCCCGACACGCTGGGGCCATCCGCTCCCTGCCTCCCCTCCGGCCCGTGGACGGCCGCCCGCGCAGTTCCCCGCGCCCCTGACGGGGCCCCAAAGGCGCGCGAGGAACAGCGCGAGCAACCCAGTCGGACCCGCAGCCGAAGAAGGGACCCGCCCGTACGGCCCCGCACCCCGCACCCCGACCGGGGCGCACCGAAGGGGCGCGGGGAACTGCGCGAGCAACCCAGGCGGACCGGCAGCCGAAGAGGGGACCCGCCCGTACGGCCCCGCACCCCGCACCCCGACCGGGGCGCACCGAAGGGGCGCGGGGAACGGCGCGAGCAACCACGACACCCCCGCAGCCGAAGCCCGCACCCACCCGGAGGGACCCGCCCCGCCCGGACGGGACCCGCCCCCGATCCCGGACGGCTCCGCCGCGATCCGCGAGGACCCCCGCCGACCCCGTCAACGACCGGCGGAAGGACCGCCCTCGCCCGGCGGCCGAGGACGGGACGGAGGGACGACCTCCGCGAACCCGGGCACCGCCCGGGACCCCCGCGCCCCCGGGCCCACGTACCGGGCGGACGGCCGCACCAGCCGCCCGGTCCGCTTCTGCTCCAGGACGTGCGCCGACCACCCCGCCAGCCGGGCACAGGTGAACATCGAGGTGAACAGGTGCGCCGGGACCTCCGCGAAGTCCAGCACGATCGCCGCCCAGAACTCCACGTTGGTGGCCAGCACCCGGTCCGGACGGCGGGCCCGCAGCTCCGCCAGCGCGGCCGTCTCCAGCGCCTCGGCGACCTCGGAGCGGGGAGCGCCCAGCTCCCGGGCGGTGCGCCGCAGCACCCGGGCCCGGGGGTCCTCGGCCCGGTACACCCGGTGCCCGAAGCCCATCAGCCGTTCGCCCCGGTCCAGCGCCCGCCGGACGTACGCCTCCGCGTCCCCGGTGCGCTCGACCTCCTCGATCATGCCGAGCACCCGGGAGGGCGCGCCGCCGTGCAGCGGACCGGACATCGCGCCGACCGCGCCGGACAGCGCGGCGGCGACGTCGGCGCCGGTGGAGGCGATGACCCGGGCGGTGAACGTGGAGGCGTTCATCCCGTGCTCGGCGGCGGACGTCCAGTACGCGTCGACGGCGGCCACGTGCCGGGGGTCGGCCTCCCCGCGCCAGCGGACCAGGAACCGCTCCGCGACCGAACCGGCCGCGTCGACCGCCTGCTCCGGTACGGCGGGCCGCCCGCGCCCCCGCGCCGACCCCGCCACGCAGGACAGCGCCGCCGACGAGGCCCGCGCCAGGTCGTCACGGGCCCGTCCGTCGTCGACGTCCAGCAGCGGACGCAGCCCCCAGGCGGGCGCCAGCAGCGCCAGCGCGGCCTGGACGTCGACCCGGACGTCACCCGAGTGGAGCGGCGGCGGCCCGGAGCCGTCCGGGGGCAGCCCGGGGGCGAACGCCCCGTCGACGAGCAGCCCCCACACGTTCCCGAAGGGCACGTGCCCCGCGAGGTCCTCAAGATCGACGCCCCGGTAGCGGAGGGCGCCGCCCTCCCGGTCCGGTTCGGCGATCTCCGTCTCGAACGCGACGACTCCTTCGAGCCCGGGGACGAAGTCGGACATGACGGCTCCTGGTGTGCGCGGTGGGGGACGACGGAACGGGCGGCGGGCCTCCCGTGCTCAGGGGGACGGTCGGGGTGACGGCCGCCGGACGGCCGTCACCCCGGTGATGCCCCGTGGAGACGGCCGTCCAACCGGACCGCGACGGAAACCCCGCCCGGGGTGCCACCGCGCGGCCCTCCCGTGACACCGGGTGCCGCCTTCCCCGGCCCGCCCCCGCCCCCCCGGCCCCGGACGCCCCCAGCCGCCCCGGTCGCGAAACGGCCGGGAGCCGATCGGGACCGATGCGGAGCCGACCGGGAGCCGACCGGGGCTGACGGAGGCTGACGGGGATCAGGTCGAGGTCCGGGTCCGGCGCCGGGGGCGGCCGGTCGGGGAGAGGTCCCCTCGACCGACCGCTCCCGCCCGCCGTGCGGCAGGATGGCGGTGTGAACCGCGATGTGGCCGACCACCCCGACCCCGCCCTGATCCGCGCGCACTACCGGGAGCGGGGACTGGAGGCCGGGGAACTCGCCCCGCACCCCATGGAACAGTTCGCGCGCTGGTTCCGGGACGCGGTCCGCACCGCCGACGAGGGCGCCCTGTACGAACCGAACGCCATGGTCGTCTCGACGGCGGACGCGTCCGGCCGCCCCAGCTCCCGCACGGTCCTGCTGAAGCAGTTCGACCACGAGGGCTTCGTCTTCTTCACCAACTACGGCTCCCGCAAGGGCCGCGACCTGGACGCCAACCCGCACGTCGCGCTGCTCTTCCCCTGGCACCCGATGGCCCGCCAGGTCCTCGTCACCGGCACCGCCGCCCGCACCGGACGCGACGAGACCGCCGCGTACTTCCGCACCCGTCCGCACGGTTCCCAGCTGGGCGCCTGGGCCAGCGCGCAGTCGACGGAGATCTCCTCCCGGGAGGAGCTGGACCGGGCCTACCGGGAACTGGCGGCCCGCTACCCGGAGGGCGAGCCGGTGCCGGTTCCCCCGCACTGGGGCGGCTTCCGGGTGGTCCCCGGGACGGTCGAGTTCTGGCAGGGCCGCGAGAACCGTCTCCACGACCGGCTGCGGTACGTCCGGGAGCCGTCGACGACCACCCCCGAGGCCCCCGCCGCCGCCCCTGCCGCCGCCCCCGGGGCCGCCGGGTGGCGGGTGGAGCGCCTGAGCCCCTGACCGGCCGGGCCCGAGGCCCCCGCGTGCCCCCGCGCCCCCGCCGACCCGGCCCCGCACTCCGCGCGGCCCGTCGTGGCCGTTCGCGCGGTTCCCCGCGCCCCTGACGGGGCCCGTACCACCCCGTTCACCGACATGGCACCGCCCCCGCCCGGGAGTGCCCCGAAGGGGCGCGGGGAACCGCGCGAGCGACCACCGACCTCCCGCACGGGACGACGCGACCGCACCGCACCCCACCCGTCCGCGCTCCGTCCGCGCGACGGGCCCGAGCCGTGCCCGCGCACCCTGCACCCCGCCACCCGCACCCGCGCCGCCCCGCCCGCCCCGGACCGTCCTGAGCCGGACCGCGAACCGCCCGGACACCGCCCCGGAACCTTCGAACTGCAAGTGCATACAACTGGTGTGTACTACTAGTACACTCCTCTCATGAACACCAGGGAAATCCTCGTCAGAACGGTGGGCACCGCCCTCGTCACCGCCCTGCTCACCGCGCCGCTGTGGGTGCCCGGCTGGGGCCCGGGCATCCTCGGTGAGATCGCGGCGGCGGGGTTCGTCGGCTCGCTGGTCACGATCACCGTCTTCTTCGGGCTGGTCGCGCTCTACTGCCGCGCCCTCCAGCGCACCCTCGAACTGGTGCCGTCCGGAACCAGGACCGTGCGCCCCTCGTCGGTGTGGTGGATGTTCGCCATCCCCCACAACTTCACCGAGGACTTCTTCATCGTCCGGAACCTGACCGCCTCGCTGACCGCCGACGGACGACTGCCCGAGGCCTTCGTCCGGCGCTGGGCCCTGATCGGCTACGGCTGGTGCGTGTTCCAGATCCTGTCCCTGTTCCCCGGCGTCCCGGGATACGCGGGCGGCGCGCTGGCCATCGGGCTGTGGGCGGCACACTGGGTCATGACGGCCCGGGCGAACCGTGTGCTCGCCGTCCGGCAGACGGTCCCGTCGGCCGTCCCCGGCACCCCCTGAGGAACCATGGCCCTGCCCCGCTTCCACCGACTGTCCGACGACGCGAAGGCCGCGCTGCTCGCCGTCGCCCGCGCGCACTTCGCGCGGGACGGCAGGGACGCGGCCTCGTTCAACCGGATCATCAGCGAGGCGGGGATCTCCAAGACCTCCGCCTACCACTACTTCGACGGCAAGGACGACCTCTTCGACGAGGTCGCCGCCGACGCCGGCGCCCGGACCCTCGCCGCGCTCGGGCCCTGGGTCCCGGCGGCCACCCCGGACGAACTGTGGCGGGGCATGCGGACGGGGACCGTCCGGCTGCTGGAGCACCTGCGGGACCACCCGGACGACCGCGCGGTGCTCGCCGCCCGCGCCCCCGGGCCCGAGGACGGCGACCCGTGGATCGCCGAGGCCGTCGCCAACGCCCGTGACCTCGGGCTGATCGGCCCCGACCCCGGCCCCGAACTGATCACCCTGGCCACCGCCGCGCTGCTGGCCGCCCTGGACGGCTGGGCGCTGCATCACCCGGAGACCCCCGCCACCACCGTCGCGGACACCCTGGTGCTGCTGCTCGCGCGGCTGTGGAAGTGACGGGCGACGGTCCGGGGGTCAACGGAGCGCCGCCACTGCGCGGATCGCCCGCTCCACGTCCGCCGGGCCGGTCGCCAGGGTCGGGCCGAGCCGGACCAGACGCCGACCGTACGGAGTGACGTCGGCGACCACCCGGTGACGGTTCCTGAGGGCGGCCACCACTTCCCACGGGTCGTGTCCCTCCAGGGAGAAGGAGACGATCCCGCCGGAGAGCGCGGCGGACCCCGGGGTGACGAGCCGGACGCCCTCGAGTTCAGCGAGGCCCTCCTTCAGCCGCCCGGCCATCCCTGAGATCCGGCGCCAGACGCGTTCCTTCCCGATGGCCAGATGGAAGGAGAACGCCTCGTCGAGCGCCCACTGGTGCTCGAACGCGTGGTAGCCGCCCGGGGTGGCCGCCATTCCGGGGTCGACCACGGGCGGGGGGTGCTCGCTCATCCAGCCGAAGGACGGGACGACGGGTTCGACGGACCGCCAGGCGTCCCGCCTCCCCCAGACGATGCCGGTTCCCCTGGGGCCGTACAGCCACTTATGCGTGCCGGACATGAGGAAGTCGCAGCCGAGTTCCGCAGGGGTCTCGGTGGCCACCCCCAAGCCGTGCACGGCGTCCAGACAGACCAGGACGCGGTCCTCCTCCGCCCTGCCCCGGTTGATTTCCGCTACCGCCGAACAGATCATCGGGACGGGAATTCTGATGCCCGTCGTGGAATGCACCCAAGTGAGTGCCAGAACCCTGGTACGGGGGGTCAGGGAAGCGGTCAGCCGTTCCGTCATCTCTTCCGGAGAAGCGGTCGCGGGGTCGTCGTAGAGTCGCGTTCTGCGGAGGGTGACGTCATCGAGGACCGCCTTCGCTCGCAATGCCGCGTGAGTGGAATGGAATTCGTGTTCCGTGGTGAGGATCTCGCTTCCGGCGGGCAGCCGGAGACCCAGGTACACGGCCGCTATTCCGGCCGTGGTGCTTCCGGTGAGGGCCACTTCCGGCGTCGGCACTCCCAGGTATCCGGCGGCGGCCTCCCGTACGGCGACCTCCCGGTCCCCGTTCCGTTCCAGGGCGCCGCTGGTGTCCCGGTCGAGCTGGTCCCGGTACCGCGCGATCGCGGCCCGCACCGGAGCGGGGTGGGAGGCCAGCGTGTAGGCGGAGAAGTGCGCGAGGTCCGGGGAGAGGGCGAACTGGTCCCGCACCGACCGCCAGCTCCGGAGGCCGGGACGGTCCGGACCCCTCCCGGCCGGGAGGGCGGACATCCTCGCGGCGGGCCCCCTTCCGGCGGGCCCCCTCCCGGCGGCTTCCGCCGGGCCGCCGGAAAGCCCCGCCAAGCCGCCCGTGAGCCCCGCGTACACGATCCGTCTGCGGTCGATCATCCGTCCGTCTCCCTCCTCGTTCCTCGTCTTCCTCGCCGCGCCCCGCCGGCGGACGGCCGCACGGGCCGCCCGCCGACGGGGCACGGCCAGACCTCAGCACGCGAGCGCGTGGCTCCCTCGCGTGAACGCCGCGCGGACGGGTTCCCCGTCCACGGAGTGCGTGAAGCAACCGTTGAGGGCGCGCCAGGCCCAGTAGCCTTGGTAGAGGCCGCAACGCCACTGGTTCCCGGACGCGTTGATGACGTCCCCGTCCCGTGCCGGGGTGCACTCGGGCATGGACGCGCATTCGTAGACCACCGAGCCGATGCGGCACCAGGACTTGCCGAGCGCCCGCGACGGCTGGAGGTCGCCCCGCTCGTACTCGGCCCCCACGGAGGCGGCCCGGGCGGCGGGGCGGTCGTCGGCCGGGCGGTCCAGGGCGGGCGCGGAGACGCTCGCCGGACCGGTGAGCGCCGAGGCGGCGCCCGGTACGGCGAAGAGGGCCACCACGCCCAGCGCCACGGCGGTGAGGGCGAGGACGAGTGATCGCAGTGAGGACACGTATTCCCTTTCGCTTTCATCCCGCGCTTATTCGGGCGGGATCACCTTTCGAGTGGGGGTGTTGTATCCGGGTGAGGAGAGCACCTCGATGACTCTCTCCTCCAGTTCGCCGGGGTCGACGAGGGGGGAGATCGCCTGAGTGGGCACCGAATCGATGTCCCGGATGATCGCCAGGAAGAGGTGCTCCACGCCTAGGTAGGAGTGACCCAGATCGGTGGCGTTCCTCTTCGCGGCCTCGATGATTTCGAGAAAGCGCGGTGTGGGGGCGGGTTCCTGTTCATTGGCCACCCGGTGCCACCTTTCATTTCAGGTGCGTTCTCCAGGGCCCTGGAATTATTCGGATCTTAAGGGGGTGGCGGCAGGTGCCTGTAACCGTACTTTCGGCCAGTCTGCTTCTCCTGGGGCCCGCCCGAACGGACTGCCGTCCCTTTGCGGGGAGGGCTGACGGGAGGGGGTCGCCGTTCGGCCCGGTCAAGGCGAGTGCCCACCGCGACCTGCGGGGAGCGTCCCCGGAAGAGCGCTCCCCCCGGACGGCCGCCCCCGCCCCGCTGGCCAGGGGGCGGGCGGGGGCCCGGAGTTCACACGGATGAAGCATTCGGGAGGGTGCGGTGAACTCGCCGAGGCCGGAAAGGAGCGCCGGAGAGGGGACGCCGGGGAGAGCGGGCCCTTCGAAGACGGATCCTCGACGACGGACCCGGGGAGGAACGCCAGGGGGAGGGGACGTCCGTTCCGTCCGCCCCCTCCCCTCGCGGGACCGTGCCCCGGATCGTGCCGGGGCCGCGCGCCGGACTCGGCCCGGACTCGGCGCGCCCGGACTCGGCCCGGACTCGGCCCGGGCTACGCCCTGGACTCCGCCGTCCCCGTGGCCCCGGTGGCCCGGGTGGCTCCCTCGGGGACCTCCGCCGCCACCTCGGCGAGGAACGGTTCGACCGCCGCCCGCCACGCCTCCGGCTGGTCGTGGTGGAGGAGGTGCGCGGCGTCGGCCACCTCCGCGTACCGGCCGCGCGGCAGCACCCGCACCATCTCCTGGGCCTCCGCCCGGCCCAGTCCTCCGTCGATCCCGCGCACCACCAGGGTCGGGCAGCGCACCTGGGCCAGTTCGTCCCAGTGGGCGTTGTGCGCCCAGGCCGTGCGGGACGCCAGCATCTGCGCCGGATCGAAGACGGGCCGCCAGCCGTCCGGGGCCTCGGTCATCACCTCGGCGTAGAACGCGCCCCGCGCCGGATCGGGGCGCTCCAGCCACGGATCGGTCTCCCCGAACCACGTCCGGGCGTCCGCGAGGCTGGCGAACGGCAGCGGCCAGGCGTCGAACCACCGCTCCCACTCCCGCTGGGACGCCGCCCCCAGCGCGGACGGCCGCATGTCGCAGACGACCACGGCCCGGACCAGGTCCGGATGGCGGGCGGCGACCTGCCAGGCCGTCAGCGCGCCCATGCCGTGGCCGATCAGCACGGCGGGCGCCAGTCCCAGCCGCTCCAGGGCGGCGACGGCGTCCGCGATGTACGCCTCCCGGTCCCAGGGGCCGTCGGCGGGCTTGTCGCTGGCCCCGTGTCCGCGCTGGTCCAGCCCGACCGCGCGGTGCCGTTCGCCCAGCCAGCGGGCGGTGCCCGCCCAGTGGGACGACCGGCCCATCAGGCCGTGCAGTAACAGCACCCCCGGCGCGTCCGCCCGTCCCCGTCCCAGCGGTCCGGCGAAGTCCCAGGCGGCCAGGCGCACGCCGCCCGCCCCGGTCACGTCGATACGCCTCGCCATTGCTCCGGCACCCCCTCGGTGGCGGCCTCACGGGACCGCTCGCACACTCTTCTGGGTTGTCGCTGGTCTTCTCAGTGGGCTGGACGGTGCGGGTGGGAGGTCGCCGCCCCGCCCGCTGTTCGATGGCCGACGTGCGCCAGGTTATCGAACTCGTATTCGAAACGAGGGTCTTCGGTCCCGACACCCCTCGTTCGGGTGACGGGCGCCGGGGATTGGCCGCGACGGGCCGGGGGAGATCACCACCGGGAGGCGGGCCGCTCGGGGAAACCGGCCCGAGGGGAGTGACCCCGGGAGCTCGGGGCTCCGGGTCAGCGAGGGGGAGGACGGCCCCGGCGCCATCGGGCGCCGGGGTCCTCCGCCCGTCAGGGGTCCCGTGCGGACACGGGCCGTGTCGTCGGCGCGGGACGCGCGATCCCGTGGGCGCTCGTCGCCCCGGGCCGTGGTGGCGCGCCGGACGGTGTTCCGGGGCGTGCGGGGGGTGCGGGAGGCGCGGGGGACCGGGGTGCGGGCACGCGGACGCCGCGCGGTCCGGGTGGCGCGGCCCAGCGCGCCGTACCGGCCGTTGCCCCGACGTACCCCGCGTACCGCCCGCTGTGCGCAGCGCATCGCCCGCCCCTCCCCGGCCGAGCACCCGGGTCCTCCCACGCGGTCCCGGGCTTCGAGTCATATGCCTGACGCACAGCCTGACACGGGATCGGGGACTCCGCTGCGATTCCACACACAGAACGCGGGTCCGTTGTGAACGTGAACGCCCGCCGACCCCCTCCGGTGCCGTGCCGCCCCAACAGCCCCACCAGATCGGGGTGTTGGCGCGCGACGTTCACTCACCCGTTCCCCGCGACGGGTGGCGGGACGGACGGCACCCGCTCCGGGCACCGCGCGCATGGTCCCGGCCCCTGCCCGGGAAGCCGGGGCCGACCAGCACTGACCAGCACTGACCACGGCCGAACCCGACCGGCCTGGGCCCGACCCGTGCCTGGGCCCGACCGGCCCGGACCCGACCCGTGCCCGAACCGGTCCGTGCCCGACCCGACCCGACCCGGCCCGTGCCTGGGCCCGATCCACGTCCGACCCGGAGACGGACGGGGAACCGGACGGGAGACGGACGAAGAGAACGAGGCCGACAGCCCCCGCCCCGGGCCGACAGCCCCGCCCCGGGCCACCCGCCCCCGCCCCGGGACCACCGCCCCCGCGCCCGGGCCGAGCACCCGGCGGTCACGGCGACCCGCCCCCGACGACCGGACGAGGCCGGAACCACCCGACCGGAACCGCCCCCGGCAACCGGACGCGGTCACTACCGCACCGTTCAGCCGCTACCGCCCGAGTCGGAACCGCTCAGCCGGAACCCGTCAGGCCGGAACCCCCGGGGCCGGAACCGCCCGCCCGGAACCGCGAGGGCCACCGGCCACCACCGGCCACCACCGACCAGCGTCGGCGACCGCCGGTCACCGACCACCACTGGTCACCGACCACCACTGGTCACCGGCCACCGCCGGTCACCGACCACCGGTGACCGGCTACTGCTTCGCCACGAAGACGTGGGACGCGACCTCGGTCCCCAGCTCCGCGGCCTCTCCGCCGCTGCCGACCAGGACCCCGCCCGCGGCCTCCGTCACGCTGACGACCGAACCGGGGCGCACCCCCGCCCGCCGCAGCGTGTACATCAGCTGGGCGTCCGTCTGGATCGGCTCGCCGATGCGGCGGACGATCACCGTCTTGCCCTCGTCGCCGGGGTCCAGATCCGCGAGGGACACCATGCCCTCGTCCAGGAACGGATCGGCGGGGTCCTTCTCGCCCAGTTCCTCCAGCCCCGGGATCGGGTTCCCGTAGGGCGACTCGGTGGGGTGCCGCAGCAGCTCCAGCACCCGGCGCTCCACCGCCTCGCTCATGACGTGCTCCCAACGGCACGCCTCGGCGTGGACCTGCTCCCACTCCAGGCCGATCACGTCGACCAGCAGACATTCCGCGAGGCGGTGCTTGCGCATCACCCGGGTGGCGAGGCGTCGGCCCTCCTCGGTCAGCTCGAGGTGTCGGTCGCTGGCGACCGACACCAGACCGTCGCGCTCCATGCGCGCCACCGTCTGGCTCACCGTCGGGCCGCTCTGGTCCAGCCGCTCCGCGATGCGGGCGCGCATGGGGACCACACCCTCCTCTTCGAGTTCGAGGATGGTGCGGAGATACATCTCCGTGGTGTCGATCAGTCCGGACATACGTACGTGCCCCTCGTTCGGCTTTGCTAGTGCCGCACTAGCGAGTGCGCTGGCCCCTGGCCCCAATTCTTACGCATCGCGCCGACAAGCGGGCCCCACCTGCCGTACAGCGTCCGAGTACGCCCGTCCAGAGGGCGTCCGGCCCGTCCGCCGGAGGGCGGGGTTCCGCCGGGCCGCCCGGCCCCCCGGCGGACGGACAGGGCCCGTCCGCGTGGGTTCCGGTCCGTTCCGCGCGGGACCGGGAGGGAGGCTCCCGACCGGCCGGACACCCCCGCCGACCTGCCGGGACACCGGGAACGGAGGCCCTGGGCGGCGGCCCCGTCCGGCCGGTCGCCCGTATTGACAGCGCGGCGCTCCAGAACGCACCGTGATCCGCGACACGCGCGCGGACCGCTTCCGCGCGGGTCCCCCGTCACGGTGCGCGGCACGTCCCGCGCCCGGCGGCGGACCACCGGGGGACGGCGGACGGACCCCGCGCGCGGCGACGACGACCGTGAACGAAGGGGTTCGACGAATGAGCGACAGCGGGTCCACGGGGACCGGGAGCGCCGTGGCGGGCGGCACGGGGGACCGGGGGGCGGCCGACGGCGGCGCGCTCGCGGACCGGTTCTTCGACGCGGCCATCGGACTGCTCCAGCAGGTCCGCGACCTGGACGCGGAGGAGATCGCCGCGGCGGGCGCCCTCATCGCGGACACCGTCGAGTCCGGCGGACGGCTGTTCGCCTACGGCGCCGGGCACTCCTCGCTCGCCGCGCAGGACCTCGTCTACCGCGCGGGCGGTCTCGCCCTGATGAACCTGCTGACCGTGCCGGGCGCCGTCGTCGACGTGGTGCCCGCCACCCTCGGCTCCGCCCTGGAGCGCGTCGAGGGCCTCGCCACGGTGGTCCTGGACAGCGGTCCGCTGCGCGCGGGCGACCTGCTGATCGTCATCTCGCTCTCCGGGCGCAACGCGCTGCCCGTCGAGATGGCCTCGCACGCCCGTGAACTGGGCGTCCGGGTCATCGGCGTCACCTCGGTCGGGTACGCCACCGGCACCACCGCGCGCAACCCGTCCGGGACCTTCCTGAAGGACCACTGCGACGTCGTCCTCGACACCCGGATCCCGGTCGGGGACGCCGAGCTGACGCACGAGGGCATCGCCGCGCCGTTCGCCCCCGCCTCGACGGTGGTGACCAGCGCCGTGCTCCAGGCCGTGATGGCCACGGCCGCCGGGGAACTGGCCGACCGGGGCGTCGAGCCCCCGCTGCTGCGCTCCGGCAACGTCGACGGCGGACTGGAGTGGAACGACCGGATCATGGACGAGTACCGGGAGCGGATCTTCTACCGCCGGTGACACCGGACGCCACCGGTGGTCTTCCACCGCCGGTGGCCCGTCGCCGCCACCGCCGGTCCCCGACCGCCGTTGATCCGTGACCGTGACCGTGACCGTGACCGTGACCGTGACCGTGACCGTGGCCGCTGTCGTCCTCGCTGTCGGCGACGCCGTGACCGGTGGCCTCCGCCGCCGATGCCTCCCGCACCCGTCCCCCGTCTCCCTTCCGCCGCCGCTGACCCGGCGCCGGGGTCCACCGGGGCGGGCCCGTCCGCGCCAGCGGCCCCCGGCACGGACCGGAGGCCGCCCCGGACGGGAAGGGTCAGGCCCGGGGTGCCTCCAGCGTCCCGGCCAGGTCCACCGCCCCGGCGACCCGGGCGGCGACGCCCTCCGCGTAGGTGGCGTCCAGCCGTTCGAACTGTTCGCGGCTGGACGCGCGCAGGAAGGTCAGCACGCCCAGGGTCCGGCCCCGGCTGCGCAGCACCGAGCAGAGCGCGTGCACCGCGTCCTCCGGCCACTGCCGGGCCCGCGCCCACTCCCGGGCCCGGCCGGGCGGATCGACGGGCGCGCTGGCCCGCACCGAGCTGACGCGCTCCACGCTCTGCAACGCCGGGTGCCCGGGCCCGTACCGCAGCGGCAGCGCGGAGCGGTAGTGGGCGAGGCCGGGGCCGGGGGGCCCGGACGGGGTGGTCAGGGCGCGGACGAGCCGGGCGGGGGTGCCGTCGGGCCCGGGGGCCTCCGGGTCCCCGTCCACCGGGAAGAGGTCCAGCAGCACGTGGTCGGCGAACCCGGCGAGGGAGAAGTCCAGCTGGACGGCGACCGCCTCGGCGGGGTCCTCGCACTCGGCGGCGGCGCGCGCCGCCCGGTGCGACTGGTTGGCGCGGAAGCGCAGCTGGGTGGCCTCCTGCTCGGTCCGCTTGGACTCGGTGACGTCCTGGAAGAGCCAGCCCACGCCCAGCGGAACCGGTTCTTCGGAGAGCGGTGACGACAGCCGGACGAAGCCGCTGCGCCAGCACCGCCGGACGCCGCCGCCCGTCTGGCGGACCGTCACCCACAGATCGGCGGGGGCGGGCGGCGCCCCTTCCGCGAGGACGTGCGCGAGGGCGCCCTCCAGCTCCTCGACGCCCTGGGCGAGGAACTCCCCGAGGGGGCGGCCCAGCAGGGCGGTGCGCCCGCTGCCGAGCGCGGTGGCGGCGTGCGCGTTGGCGGCGGCGGGACGCAGATCGGCGTCGATGAAGACGACGCCCCACGCGGCGTCCTGGAACAGCGCCTCGCTGAGCGCGATGGACCGTTCCAGGTCGATCTGGGCGTGGACCTCGCCGAACGCGCAGTACACCCCGGCCGGCTCGCCGTCCGGGCCGCGCACCGCCGCCGACTGGGTGCGCACCAGCACCCGGCCGCCGTCCTTGGTGAGCAGCGGGAACTCATGGACCTGCCGCCCCCGCGCGGACATGGCGCCGAGCAGCCGTTCCTCGATCTCGGTGGCGTCGCCGGGCCGGGCGGCCCAGCCCGCGAACCCGCGCCGTCCGACCGCCTCGTCGGCGCTCCAGCCGAGCACCCGGCCCGCCTCGCGGTTCCAGTGGGTGACGACCCCGTCCGCGTCGAGCGCGCACAGCGCCGCGTCCATGCCGTCGAGCAGCGCCGCGAGCAGATCCGCGCCCTCGTGACCGGGGCCGGACGGCCCCAGCTCGTCGGTGGCCCCGCTCCGCCGGGAAGCACTCACCCTGGCACCCCCTGTCCGCCGGTACCGGGGGCACCGGGTCGTCTCTGGGGTACGCGTACCACTGCGCACGGGTACGTGTACCGCGCTCCGGCCTCATTCAACTCGAACGTGACCCACCCCACACAGTGTTCCCCGAAAGAGGCCGGACGGGGGAAGCGGCGGGGGCACGAGGGACGGATCACGGGGCTTTTCGGGGGCACTGGGGGCGGCTTTCGCGCAGGTGGGGGCGCAGGGGGGCGGACACCGCCGCCCGCGCGCCGTCCCTGCCCGCCCGCCCCCGGGTGGTCCCGGGCCGCTTTCCCCCGGTCCGCCCCGTCCCCCGTCCGTCCTCCCCGGCCGCTGGCCGGGGAGTGCTCCGGCGCCGGGCTCCCGGTCGGCCTCGGGCCCGCCCGGAAAATAAATCGGTTGAGCGCCTCCGGGGGCGTGCCTACGGTGGGGAGCACACGGAAGGGAGGTGGTTCGGATCATGATCGACATCCGGACGAGTGAGGTGGCTGCGGGCTAACGGCCCGTCACCCCACGCAGTGCGGTGCCGGACCAGCGCGCGGACGCGTGCGCGACCGGCCCAATCCACGCAGTCACCCGACCCGCGGGCCGCCGGTACGTCCGGCCGGCTCCACCGCCCCGAGGCGGTGGGACCAGGCTCGCGGGTCGCCCGCGTTCCCGGGCCTCCCGGGCCTCCCGGGCCTGCTGGTCCTCCTGGTCCTCCTGGTCCTTCGCGGCGGGGTTCCCTGGGCCTTCCCGGCTTCCCCGGGTCTTCCGGACCGGGCCGCCGGACCTTCCCCGCCTGGTCCTCCGCCCTTCGCGCTTCCCCGGGACGTCTCCGGGGCGGTCTCCCGGGGACCTCCGCCGACGCCAGCGTCCCGCCCGGACGGATGGGCGGACGGACGGGCAGGCGGGTGGACGAGCGGACGGGACGGGAGTGTTCGCCCGACGCCGGTGCGTACCGGAACGCACGCGCGGGCCCGCTCGGTGGGCGTCCGTCCGGTGGACGTCCCCGGTGCCGGTGGACGTCCGTTCCGGCGGGCGTCCGAGCGGACCCGCGTACGGAAGGGAATCGCCGCGCGCCCCGTGGTCCCCTCACCGTGGACGGCCCGGCCGTCCGCGTCCGACGGGCCCCCAGGGGCGCACGGGGGGCGGTTATCGGCGGGCCTCCCGCGCGCAGGCGTAGGCCAGCGGACTGATCAGCTCCTCCGCGTCCGGCAGCCACCGGTTGGCGGTGGTGGGACGGTTCGCCCACTGGACGGCGCCCCGGGTGCCGAACCGGGTCGGCGGAGCGGCGACGTACTTGCCCTCCCCGAGGGTGTCCAGGTCCAGCGAGGCGGGCGGCCAGCCCAGCTTGCGCACCAGGTCGGGCACCTTCGCGGTGGCGCCGGGCAGCACGAAGAACTGCACCCGCCGGTTGGGGGAGCAGATGACCGGACCGAGCGTCAGCTCCATGCGCTCCATCCGGGCCAGTGCCAGGAACCCGGCCGTCTCGGGCACGTCGATCACGTCGAAGGTGCGACCCGTGGGCATCAGGATCGACGCCGTCGGCTGGTTCGCCCACAGTCTGCGCGCGGTCGACGCGCTCCCGGTCGCCTGGGCCGCCCAGTCCTCACGCGCGGGGTGCGCCCCCGGCGCGGCACAGCCGGTGTCGCCGCACGAGCACCGGGGGACTCCGTCGACGGTCTCCATCCAGGTGCCGGGGAAGACGTCCCAGTGCCGCTCCTCGGCGTACCGCACGGCGGTGTCCAGCGGCGCCTCGCCTCGCTGCTGGGGGATCTGGGCGGTCGGTGTGACTGCGATGGTCTCTTCCACGTGCTTCTCAACTCTCGCTTCCTGTCGGGGTAACGGCCCTCCGGGCGCACGGGCGCGGTGCACCGGGGCCCGCGGCGGGGCGCATGGGTGCACTGGCAGGGGCGCGCGGAGGGTCGAGCCGCGGCTGTGGGTAACCAGGGTAGGGGCGGACTACCGGCCGTTACCCCGGCATTTCTCGTATGTCCCGCATCTTCCGTTTGTCGCCGGGGCATTGATCAGCGAGAAGCCGCCGCGACCGGCGACTGAACAGTGCGAAATCACCTGAACCGGACACGATGTCAGACAAGACCCGGACACGACCCAGACCAGACGAGGCGGCGGGCAGCCGGACGCCGCAGCAACAGGGGGTTCACGTCATGGCCGCACGGCCTCTCGTCGCGCGGCAGCCGAACGAACGGCTGCAAGCGCTCATCCAGGAAGCCGCCTGCTCCAATGCCGGACTGGCACGCCGCGTCAACATGTGCGGCGCGGAGCACGGACTCGACCTCCGCTACGACAAGACCTCCGTGGCCCGTTGGCTGCGGGGCCAGCAGCCACGGGGCAGGGCCCCCGCCATCATCGCGGAGGCGCTCGGCCGCAAACTCGGCCGCACGGTCACGATCGACGAGATCGGCATGGCCAACGGCAAGAACCTCGCCTCCGGCGTGGGGCTCCAGTTCTCCCCGACCGTGCTCGGCGCCATCGAGCAGGTCTGCGAACTGTGGCGCAGCGACGTGGGCCGCCGGGACTTCCTGTCCGGCTCCTCGGTGGCCGCGTCCGCGCTGGTGGAGCCCAGCCGCGACTGGCTCATCTCCACCCCGGACGCCCAGGTGGCCCGGCAGGCGGGCCCCCGGGTGGGGGTCTCCGACGTCGAGGCGGTCCGGGCGATGACCCAGGCCCTGGTGGACCTCGACCACCAGTACGGCAGCGGCCACGTGCGGCCGGTCGTCGTGCACTACCTCAACAGCGTGGTGTCCGGGCTGCTCGCCGGGTCCTACCGGGAGGCGGTGGGGCGGGAGTTGTTCGCCGCCGTCGCCCGACTCACCGAACTCGCCGGGTACATGGCCGTCGACACCGGGCAACCCGGCCTGGCACAGCGCTACTACATCCAGGCGCTGCGGCTCGCCCAGGGCGCGGGGGACCGTGGCTACGGCGGGTACGTGCTGGCCGCGTCCATGAGTCACCTCGCCGCCCAGCTCGGCAACCCGCGCGAGATCGCCCAGCTCGCCCGGGCCGCCCAGGAGGGCGCCCGGGGGCGGGTCACCCCGCGCGCGGAGGCCATGTTCCACGCGGCCGAGGCCCGGGGGCACGCCCTGCTCGGGGACGCGCGTTCGGCGCAGACGGCCTCCGGACGGGCGGTGTCCGCGATGGAACGGGCCGATCCGGCGGCGGGCGACGACCCGGCGTGGATCGCCCACTTCGACGAGGCGTACCTCGCCGACGAGCTGGCGCACTGCCACCGCGACCTGGGCCAGTCCGAGGCCGCCGCCCGCACCGCGCGGGAGGCCCTCGACAAGCACCCGCCCACCCGGGCCCGGCGCCGGGCCATCGCCCTGGTGCTGCTCGCGACGGCCCAGGCGCAGCAGCGCGAGGTCGAGCAGGCGTGCCACACCGGGCTGCGGGCGGTCGAACTCCTCGGCACCCTGCGCTCCCACCGGGGCGCGGAGTACCTGGAGGACTTCCACCACCGGCTCGAACCCTTCCGGGACGAACCGGTGGTCCGGGAGTTCGGCGCCCGACTGGAACTCCAGGCGGCCTGACCCGCCCGCTCCCGCCCCTGGGACCCGCCCCTGGGGCCCGCCTCCGGGACCCGGGCCGCCCCCCCCGGCCTGACGATTCCTTCCGTCCCCCGATCCCGACCCCTGAACCCCCACCCCCAGTCCGCCCCTCCAGTCCGCCCCTCAGTCCCAGTCCGTTCCGACCCCCAGTCCGTCCCGACCCCTGAACCCCAGCCCCGGCCCGTCCCGACTCGCCCCCGACCCCGTCTCCCACTCCCCGCCCCCGGCGCCCTGCCCGCCCCTGGCCTCCGGCCCCGGCCGGGGTGGCCGGGGGTGGCCGGGGGTGGCCGGGAGGCGGTCGGGCGTCCGCCCGGCCCGGGTGGCGTGAGACGGGTCACGGAAGGGGTCCCCCGCCCGGCGGGGGACCCCTTCCGTGACCCGTCCGCCGGGTTCGGAGGCCCCCTCGGGGCGACCCGCTCCGCGCACCGCTCCGCATCCGTTTCCGCTGGTCGGACGTACCGTCAACTCCGCGCGTGAACACGGGAGAACACCGTTACCCAAGAAGGTTGCGGCCATCCCCCCGGGTCAGGGGGCCGCCGTCCGGGCCGCTTGGCGTCCCGGACGGGGCACCGGGTAGCGTGACCGGTCTGTTCGGAAGTTCCCCCATCCGAAGGAGACCTGGTGACGCAGCGCGGACAGGGCGGGGAACCGTATCCCTCCCCGGCACGGCGCCCCCACGAGGGCATCGTGCTGCCCGCCGACGGAAGCGGGCCGCTGCTGCCCCCCGACCTCGGTACGCCCGTCGCCCCCGGCACGCCCCCCGTGCCCGGGGCCGCGCCGCCCGCCCCCGGCGCCCCGCAGTTCCACGGCGCGACGCCCCCGGCCCCCGGTGGCGCGCTCCCCGCGCCCGGCGGCGCCCCGTCGCCCTGGGCGGACGCCCACCCCGTCCCGTACCCCGGAGCCGCCCCGGCGCCCGCCGCCCCCGTGCCGGGCTGGCCGCCCACCGCCGGGTACGGCTCGGCCCCGCTGCCCGCCGGGCCCGGTACCGCCCCGGACGCCGAGGCCACCGCGCTGCTGCCCCCTGTCTCCGCGACCACCCCGCCGCCCCCGGCCCCGCCGGGCGGCCACCCCGCGGGACCCTTCGCCCCGTCCGCCGCCAACGCCGGGTTCCCCCCGTCCGCCAGCCCTGCGTTTCCCCCGTCCGCTACCTCTGGGTTCCCGCCGCCCACCGGCCCCGGCTTCCCTCCGCCCGCCGACGCCGGGTTCCCCTCGTCCACCGGCCCCGGGTTCCCGCCGCCCGCAGCCTCCGCGACCGGGTCTCCCCCGTCCGCAGCCTCCGCGACCGGGTTCCCCCCGGCCCCCGGTCCCGCGACCGGGTTCCCCCCGGTGCCGGGTCCCGCCACGGCCTTCCCGCCTGCCGCGGGCGGTGGGGACGCCCCGGCCACCCAGTACCTCCCGCCCGTCCCGGCGGCTTCCGGAGGTCTCCCGCCGGAGGCCGGAGCGGCTCCCACCGAGCTGATCCCGCCGGTCCCGGCGGGTCCCGGGCCCGCCGGGCCGCTCGGTCCCGACGCCCAGGCGACCCAGCTGATCCCGCCGGTCCCGGCGGTCGGCGGCGCGGACGCCGAGGCCACCCAGCTGATCCCCCCGGTTCCGGCCGCCGGTGGCGTGGACGCCCAGGCCACCCAGCTGATCCCGCCGGTCCCGCCCGCGGGCGCGGAGCACGGCCCCGGACACATGGCCGCCACCCAGGTCATCCCGCCCGTCGCCCCGGGAGCGCTCCCGCCGGAGATACCGCCCGCCCCCGGCGCCGCGCCCCGGCCCGGCGGTGGCGCGCCGTCCGACGTCCACAGCGCGCCCACCCAGCACTTCCCGCAGGTGCCGCCCGCGCCCACCGGCGCCCCCTACGGCATCCGCCCCGGCGCCCCCGGCGACCGCACCCCGCCCGAGTCGCTCGCCGGATTCGACTCCCTCTTCCGTACCGACGGGCCGCCCGCGCCCGGTGCCCCGGCGGCACCCGGCGCCCCCGGTCCGGTCGGCGCCCCGGGCGCGCCCGGCGCGTCCGGCCGTCGTGCCGCCCCCGGCCACCCGGGAACCCCCGGTCACCCGGGAACCCCCGGTCACCCGGGAACCCCCGGTCACCCGGGAACCCCCGGTCACCCGGGAACCTCCGGCCACCACCGGCACCCCGGTCACCCGCCGGGCCCCTCCGGGCCCTCCCAGGGCCCCTCCGGCCACCGCGCCCCGCGCCCCGGAGCACCCGGCCCCGGCGCCCCGGCCCCCGGCCCCCAGGGCGGCCGGGCCGCGAACCGGCGGGCCGCCCGCCCGGCGGGCCGTTCCCGGACCCGGCTGGTCATCGCGCTGGGCGTGGTCCTGGTGGTGATCGGCGTCGGCACCGGCGCCCTGCTCAGCGAGGACGGCGACGAGCGCGACTCGGGCCGCTCCGGCACCAGCGGCGTCCCGGTCTCCGCCACCGACGGCACCGGCGCCACCGAGGCGGCCGGTGCGGCAAGCGAGGCCACCGACGCCGCGCCCGCGCCGTCCGCCCCGGCCTCCGACGGGGCGAAGGAGCGGGCCGCCGGACAGGCCGCCGAACTGGACGCACTGCTCGCCGACAGCGGCGGCAGCCGGGCCACCGTGATCAGCGCGGTCGCCGACATCAACCGCTGCCAGGACCTGGACGACGCCGCCGAGGACCTGCGGGAGGCGGCGGAGGAACGCGAGGACCTGGTGACCCGCCTGGACGGGCTCTCCGTCGACGCGCTGCCCCGGCACGCCGAACTGACCCGGGCCCTCACCACCGCCTGGAAGGCGTCGGCGGAGGCGGACGAGCACTACGCCGCCTGGGCCGACCGGGTCGAGGGCCGCAAGGGCTGCCGGGGCGGCAAGGCCCGTCAGACCAAGGAGGCGGCGGCCGGGAACCGGGCCAGCGGCGAGGCCACCCGCGCCAAGCGGACGGCGTCCGCCCTGTGGAACGCCGTCGCCCGGGAACACGGACTGACCACCCGCCAGCCCACCCAGCTCTGACGGGTCCGGCAGCGGACCCCCTCCCCGGGCGCCCGGGGAGGGGGAGCGCGCTCATCGCGGGGGCGCGCCTTCCAGCAGCCCGGTGACGTCCGTGAACCCGCGCCGCGCCGACACCAGCCGTCCGTCCCGCACGGTCTGGAAGGTGACGTTCGCGTTCACCACCCGGGGGTGGTCCCGCAGCCCGAGCAGGTCCTCGTACCGCCAGCGCAGCGGGGGCGTCAGCCCGCCGGTGTCGACCCGGAGGCCGTCGTCCAGGGCGGCGCGCACGGTCCGCGCGGTCACCGGGCCCCCGTCCAGTGAGGCGACGACCTCCCGCAGCACCGTGTAGGCGATCCAGGTGGTCTGCACCCCCGCGTCCGCCGGATCGACGCGGTTGTCGTCGAACGCGTGCTCCCGGATCACCTCGCGCATCGCCTTCCACCGGGGGTCCGAGGCCACCGGGTACCAGCCGCAGACGTAGGCCCCCTCGTACGGGCCCGACCCGCCGCCCGTGCTGTCCACGACCGCCTGGTCCACGCTGCCGAACGCGGCCGCCACCCGGACCGAGGGGTGGTCCCCGGTGCGCCGGAACGAGTCCATGAAGGTCCGGGTGCGGTCCCCGAGCGCCGCGACGACGCACCCCCGGGTCCCCTCGTCCCCGCCGCCCTGGGCCCCGCCGCCCGGGGCCCCGCTCCCGGCGGCCGGCCCGACCCCTTCCACCGCCCGGCGCGCGTCCCGGGCGTAGTCGGTGGCCCGCTCCGCGACCCGTACGTCGACGGGCGCGCCGCCGCCCCCCTCGGCCAGTCCGGCGGCGAACAGCGGCGGCAGCGAGTCCCCGGCGACGGTGTCGGGACGCACCAGCGCCACCGAGGCGCAACGGTCGGCGAGCTGTCTGCCCAGCCCGGCCATCAGCGCGGGCTGACCGCCGTTCACCGGGTACGCCATCGTGCTGTTGAACTCCCCGGGGGTGACGCCGTGGCCGCCGAGGTAGGGGATGCCCGCCATCTCCAGGGTGCTCAGGAAGGCCCGGTCGTGCTGGCTGTACGAGCCGACGACGGCCACCGCGTCCTCGTCCACCGCCCGCCGGGCGCACTTCTGGGCGGCCACCGCGTCGTTGCGCTCGTTGCAGGTCAGCACCCGCAGCTCCCGTCCGCCGAGACCGCCCTGGGCGTTGACCCAGCGGCCGTAGGCACGGGCCATCGCGGGCACGCCCGGCAGGTCGTGGGCCCCGGTCTTCTCGGGGGCCCAGGTCAGCACGGTGACCGGGCCGGGGTCGCCGGAGGAGCCGAACACGGTTCCGCAGCCCGTGGTGAGCGCGGCGCAGAACGCGAGCACGGCCGCCACGGGACGGACCCGGCCCCGGCTCCGGACCCGGACCCGGACCCGGCCCTGGCTCCCGCCCGGGCGCGGACGGACGGCGGGGGAGACGGGGGAGGCGGGAGCGCTGAGGGAGCAGGGGGAGCCAGGGGGTACGAGGGGGGCGGGGGCGCTGGAGGGAACGGGAGCGCCAGTGGAGCCGGGGGAGCCGGGGGAGCCGAGCGAGGCAACGGGGGAGGAAACGGGGGAGGCGGGGGCAGCGGTGGGGTACCCGGGGGTACGGCGTGGGCCGGTCATGGTTCCGCACGATCGCGGGGCCTTCCCAACGGCCGAGTGTCACCGGGGCAAGGACGGATGACACCGGGGTGAATTGCGGGGGACGGTGCGTGGCCCGCCGGGGGGAACGTACGATCGGGAATCGTGCAAGGTCCGGAGAATCCTTCCCGTCGCGGCCGCCGCTCCTCCACCATGGGCGGTATGGCACTCAACGACATGCCGTGGTGGCGCTGGCGCGGCAATGTGCGCTCGGCGCTGCACATGCTCTCCGACCCGGCCTTCCAGCGGGAGTGCTGGCTGGCCGGGCGCACCGAGTACGGGGACGTCACCGACGCCGTGTACCGCCTGGTCGAGGACACCTGGCTGGACAACTGGTCCGCCGAGAAGTACGTGGGGACGATCTTCCGGGACGCCGAGGAGGCCGCCCTGGTGGACGCCGCGGTGCTCCGGGTGCTGCGGATCATGCACCAGGTGGGCCCGGACGCGGCGGTCTCCGCCTATCTGGACCACCCGGGCTGGCCGGAGGCGGTGCACGCGGCCCGCGAGGCGCACGTCCGGCTGGCGACGGCCGACGCCGACGACCCGGACCAGCCGCCGCGCACCCTGGAGGTCCTGCGGATCATGACGCGGGGCGGCTGAGCGCGGTCCGACCCTGTCCGCCCGCTGAGACGGGGCCCCGCGCGGGGCCCGGTGTGGGATTCTGGACCGCATGAACGATCAGGTCACCGCCCCCGCCGAGCAGTACGTCCTGACGCTGTCGTGCCCCGACAAGCAGGGCATCGTGCACGCCGTCTCCAGCTATCTGTTCATGACCGGCTGCAACATCGAGGACAGCCAGCAGTTCGGCGACCACGACACGGGTCTGTTCTTCATGCGGGTGCACTTCTCGGCGGAGGCCCCGGTGACCCTCGACAAGCTGCGGGCGAGCTTCGCGGCGGTCGGCGACTCCTTCCAGATGGACTGGCGGATCAGCCGGGCCGACGAGAAGATGCGGGTCGTCCTCATGGTCAGCAAGTTCGGGCACTGCCTGAACGACCTGCTGTTCCGCGCCCGGACCGGGGCGCTGCCGGTGGAGATCGCGGCGGTCGTCTCCAACCACACCGACTTCGCGGAGCTGGTCGAGTCCTACGGCGTCCCGTTCCGGCACATCCCCGTCACCCGGGACAACAAGCCCGAGGCCGAGGCGGAGCTGCTGGAGCTGGTCCGGGAGCGGGACGTGGAGCTGGTGGTCCTCGCCCGCTACATGCAGGTGCTCTCGGACGACCTGTGCAAGCGGCTCAGCGGGCGGATCATCAACATCCACCACTCGTTCCTGCCGAGCTTCAAGGGCGCCAAGCCGTACCACCAGGCGCACGCCCGGGGCGTGAAGCTGATCGGCGCGACGGCGCACTACGTCACCGCCGACCTCGACGAGGGCCCGATCATCGAGCAGGAGGTCGAGCGGGTGGGCCACGGCGTCACCCCGGACCAGTTGGTGGCGGTCGGCCGGGACGTCGAGTGCCAGGCGCTGGCGCGGGCCGTGAAGTGGCACGCCGAGCGCCGCATCCTGCTCAACGGCAGCCGCACGGTCATCTTCCCCTGAGCATCGAGTCCTGAGCCCTGAGCCCCGGGGCCGGGCTCCGGGCTCACAACCGGCTGAGGGACGCCGTGGCGGCGAGTACCTCCTGGATGGCCCGGGTGTCGCCCTCGCGGCCCGCCGCAGCGTCCTCCGGTGCCACCCGCCCGGCGGCCAGCCGGCAGAACTCGGTGTCGTCCAGGGCCACGTGCGCGACCTGGTGCGCGGCGGCGTCCGCCGTACCGGCGGCGCCGGGCGGATCGAGCGGGATGTGCCAGTCGCCGCCGCCCGAGCCCTCGATCTCCAGCCGGACGCTGCGCCGGGGCGCGCGCGGTCCGGGCGGTACGAGCCCCGCGTGCCGTCGCCGGGCCAGCGTCCGGGGCAGCACCCGCACCCCCAGGGCGACCAGCTGACGCAGATGGCGGGGCGCCGGGGGCCCGTACGGATAGGTGACCGCCTCGGCGATGTCCGTGGCGTGCACCCAGCACTCGAAGGCCCGGTCCAGCATCGCCTCCCGCAGCGGCAGGGTGAACTCCCCGTACGGAACCGGGAGTTCCCCGTTCCGTCCGGCTTGCGGCGCGGTGTCGTCCGCGCCGAGCGCGGCGGTCCGGGTGAGGGCGTGGGCCTGTTCCCGCCAGGGCACCCGCACCGCGCGGTCGGGCGGGGCGTCCAAGGCGTGCCAGTACGCCTCGGTGCGCGCCGCCGGGCCCAGCACCCCGGTGCCGCCCGGCTCTCCCGGGGGCCGCAGCGGATCGTCCAGGCCGAGCGCGGCGGCCACGATCCCGTCGACGGTCAGCAGATGGGCGATGACCCCGGCCACCGTGGTCTCCCGGCTGCGCGGCCCGGCGTCCTCGTACCAGCGCAGCCGCACGGGGGTGTGCCACTCGGTGTCGCCGAAGTCCTGGAGGAGCGCGTCGAGCCGGGCCGTCTCCGCGTCGTACGGCGCGGCCCACTCGGGGACGGGCACCCGGGCCGGACGGCGGCCGAGGCAGGCGTCGAGGACCCGGGCGCGCAGCAGGGGGTCCAGGTCCAGGGGTTCGGCGGGGCGCAGCAGGGGCACCGCGTCCCGCAGCCGCAGGGCCTCTGCGGCGCAGGGCGCGCAGCCGCCGAGGTGGTGCTCCACGGCCGCCGTCTCCCCGGCGCCGCAGGCGCCCAGCGCCCAGGCGCCGAGCAGGGACTTGAGCACCTCGTGCGACAGCGGCCCCACTCCGTCGCCAGCGGGGCCAGCGGGGCCAGACGGGCCAGCGGGTACGGGTTCCGGCGGGCCGGGTGCGGGGCCGACGGGGACGGGGTCCGGCGGCCCGTGGACGGCGCTCACCGGGGGTGCCCCGGTTCGGGCGGGGTGCCCGCCGTGTCGTGGGCGGTGGCCAGCAGCTGGAGGCCGAGCCGGAGCCTGCGCCGGGCCTCCTCGGCGGTCACGCCCAGGTCGGCGGCGGTGGTCCGGTAGTCCCGGCGCTGGAAATACGCCTGTTCCAGCGCGGTGCGCAGGGACGCGGGCATCGCGGCGACGATGTAGTCGGCACGGGCGGTGGTGGCCGCGTGCCGCACCTTCCGTTCGAGTTCGGCGGTGGAGGCGGCGGCGTCGGCGGTGCCCTCGGTGAGGGCCGCCGTCTCGGTGCGCCGCAGCCGCTCGACGGCGAAGCGGTGGGTGAGCGAGGCGACCCAGGTGCGCAGCGGGCCCTGCCGGGGGTCGTAGGCGCCGGGGTGCTCCCAGACGTGGGTGAAGACCTCCCGGGTGATCCGGTCGGCCCCGGCCTCGTCCGCGAGTACCCGGTGGGCCAGTCCGTGCACCAGGGAGGCGTAGCGGTCGTACAGTTCGCCGAGCGCGGCGGCCTCGCCGCGCGTCAGCCGCTGGTGCGTCCGCCGGTCCCAGCGCGGCGGAACGTCCTTCGCCATCCGGCCCCCTCGTCCACGGCCCCGTCGCACGTCCCGCCCGCAAGCGGCGTGCCCGCTGCCCGCTCGTCGTCGCGGTGCGCGGGTCGGCGCTCCGCACCTCGAATGTAGTCGTCCGGGACGGGCGCGTCCGTCCCTTTGCCTTATGAGATTTCCAGTAAATCCGCAGATGGAGACGGGGTGTGGACGGTATTTCGGCCCATGTGTCGTGTGTGCGGCGGGTGTTGAAAACACCTGTCCGAATGTGATCGTGACAGGGCGAATACTTCTCTTCACGATTCTGAATACCCGTGTTTCACGGCGGCTGCCACGGGCAGTCGGCCAGGGAAGCGTAAGAACCGCTTCCGGATCTCCGGGCGGCGCGACGGCGACGGTGCCGCCGTGGACGGAGAGGACCGGGAGCACGGGAAGTACGGGCGGTGCGGCGAGGGTTCCGGACGGATTCGGCGGTTCGGCGGACGAAGGGCTGGAGCGTGGCGTTCAGGGTGACCGAGGACGAGCGGGGCGAGTGGGCCGTGCTCAGGGTCTCGGGCGAGTTGGACTTGATGACGTCGCCGGTGCTGCGGCAGCACGTGCGGGACGTCGTGGCGCAGGGACGGCACCGCTTGGTGCTGGACCTGTCCGACGTGTTCTTCTGCGACTCCAGCGGGGTCGGCGTGCTCATCGCGACCCGACGGCTGATCCGTTCCTGCCGGGGCCGTCTGCGGCTGACGCTGCCCGCGCGCGGCGCGGTCGAGGGCTCGCACGTGAACCGGGTGCTGGCCGCGCTCGGCGTCCGTCGGCTCTTCGAGGTGTACCCGGACGTGGAGGCGGCGGTGAGCGAGCGGGCGGAGCCCCTGTCGGCGTAGGCCGCGTTCCCGGTCCAGGTCCCGGTCCCGGTCCAGGTCCCGTCCCCGGGCGTGGACGCGGGCGCGGGCCGTGCGGCCGGACCGTCCGGACCGCCGCGCGGGCGTGGGCGCGGGCCGTGCGTTCAGGTCCCGCCGCCGCACCCGCCGCCGCAGGAGCCTCCGCCGCAGGAGCCGCCCGCGCCGACCCCGCCGCCGTCGGCCCACCAGCCCGGAGCGCGGTCCGGTCCGGGGCGGTTCCGCGCGGGGTCCGTCGTCCCCGGCCGGGCGCCCGGGTCGGCGGCCCGTTCCGACCGGGCCCGATCCGGCCGGGGGGCGGTGGCCTCCGTCGCGGCGAGGTGGCGTTCGCACAGCGCGTCGAAGGCGGGCCACGCCGACGCGGCGCTCCTTCCGTCCGCCAGTCCCAGCCAGAGCGCCACCGGCGCGTGCGCGGCCAGGGCGATCAGGAACCAGGCCCCGCTCGCGCCGGGTTGACGGGAGTGGAACCCGATGCCGTGGACGAGGACGGCGGGCAGGCTCCCCACCGCCGCCCACGCGGCCACCCGACCGGGCGCGTGACGGGTGCGGAGCCGGGGGAGGCGCCGTCGCGCCTCCTCGCGCAGCAGGCCGGTAAAGGCCGGGAAGCGGGGCGAGGCCATCACCCGGTCGAGGGGGACGGCCCCTCCGGCGCCCTCCCCGGCGTCCCGGACGGCCGCCTGGAGCGTCTCCAGCAGGGGGTGCGGTTCCGGGCGCGGCTTCCGCCCCCCGCCGCGTCCCCGGCCGGTGTGCCGCTCCCGACGGGACAGCACCAGCGTTCCGGCCCGGGCCGCCGCGCGCTCCCGGTCGGCGGGCCCGGCCAGGTGGTACGCGGCCAGGACGGGCACGGCGGGCCCGGCCCCGGGGAAGCGCCCGATGGCCCGGCGGTCCCGCCACCGCCGGTGGCCGAGGCGGAGCAGCGAGCCCGCCGTCAGCACGGTGAACGAGCAGACCCAGACCACGACGAAGACCCAGCCGGAGGACAGACCCGTCAGACCGTCCGTCACTTCCCGTCCCCCGTCTCCCGGTCGTCGCCCGGCTCCGGTCCTCGTGCCGGTTCCGGCCCCGCCTCCAGGGTGACAGCGACGGCTCCCGAGGCACAGCCCCCGACGGTCCGCGGACCGCCCGGACCGGGCCCGACCGGAGGGTTTTCGGACGGACTCCGGCGGGCGCCCGCGCACCAGCGACGGGGTTCCCCACCCGCGACGGCGCGCGAGGACGTACGCTCCCGTCGGAAGCAACCGGAACCCGTAACGTGAGGCGGTCCGAGAACACATGGTCAGCACCGAGAGCGAGCGCAGGATCGCCGCCCGTTTCGCCACCTTCGACCAGGACGGCAACGGCTACATCGACCGCGAGGACTTCAGCTCCGCGGCCAAGAACCTGCTCGCCGAGTTCGGCACCACGGCCCGCTGCGACAAGGGCCAGGCCCTGTACCAGGGTGCCGAGGCGTTCTGGCAGGGCATGGCCGGGATCGCCGACCGCGACGGTGACCAGCGCATCACCCGGGACGAGTTCGTCCACGGCGCCGTCAAGCGGCTGCGCGACAACCCGGACCGGTTCGCGGAGATCGCCCGTCCGTTCCTGCAGGCCGCGCTGGCGGTGGCGGACGCCGACGCGGACGGGACGGCCACCGTCGAGCAGACCGCGCGGGTGCTGCGCTGCCTCGGGGTCGCGGAGGAACTGGCCGGACCGGCCGCCGCCGCGCTCGACGCCGACGCCGACGGGCGGGTGACCGAGACCGAGGTGGTCACCGCGTTCGCCCGGTACTTCACCGTCCCCGAGTAACCGCCCTCCCAGGGGCGCCCGGCCCCGGCGCGGATCCGTCCGCGCCGGGGCTCACACGTGTCCGTGACGGAGGGTCGGTCACCGAGCGGGGCCAACCGCGTGGTGGCGGAGGGGAGATGGTCACGCAGAGTGGGCGTCGGCTCGGCCGTCCGCCGGGTTTACCGGGTTGTGTCCTTCGCGTGACTCGTCACGCTGTGGTGCGGAGCCGTTACTCCGGTACCGTGTGAGGGATGCGAGCGCAGCTGAGGCCCAGCCATGCCGGTGTTGCCCCTGAGGCGACTCCGTGGCTGGTCACATGCCTGTCGACTCGCACAAAAAGCGGTCTGACGCCCGCTTGTTCGACTGTCCCCGATGAGCGTCGCACAGTATGCCGCACGCGTACTCCTTCGCGCTGGAATATGCCCGAAGCGCTTGTTGGGGTGACTGAACGTCAACCATGCTGTCTCGCAAGGGAATCACGTTCCGTGACCCCTGGGAGGCGCGAGGCGATGTGTCCGCCGGTTCGGATGGTGTGAGCGGTGCAGGTGCTTCAGGTTCAGCTGGAAGTCCGGCCAGACCCCGCGGAGGTGGGACGGGCCCGGAGGTGGGCGCGGTCCCGGCTCGCCGGTTCCGGCATAGCCGCGGACGAACCGGTGGCGGAGACCCTGATCCTGCTGGTCTCCGAACTGGTGACGAACGCGGTGGTCCACGCCGGATGCCCGGCCGTGCTGCGGCTGCTGCTGTCGGGCCGGGCCGAGGCGGCGCCCGCGACCGTCCGGGTGGAGGTCGCGGACTCCTGCGCCCGCCCGCCCCGCCCCCGGCGCGCCGAGGGCGACGAGACCGGCGGTCGCGGACTCGAACTCGTCGACGGGCTCGCCGACCGGTGGGGCTGGCAGCAGGAGGGGTCCGGCAAGCGGATCTGGTGCGAGGTCGACCGCACCGCCTCCCCCGCCCAGCCGTCCGGCGGCTACGGCTGCGCCTACGAGATCGCCTGACCGTCAGCCGTCAGCGTCCGTCTTTGCCGTCTCTCCCCCCGTCCGTGCCCGCTCCTCCGCTCTCCGTCGTCCGGCCGTTCGCCTCGTCCGTTGCTCCGTTGCTCCGTTGCTCCGTTGCTCCGTTGCTCCAGCGGTCCAGTGGTCCGGTGGTCCGTCCGGCGGTCTTCCGTCCAGTGCTTCCGTCCGGCCCCCGCCTGACCCGGTACCGGCTTCCCGCCGGGCCCGGCCAGGCGGGGGCCGGAGTTATCCACAGGGGTGGGGTCGCTCGTCGGCAAGGTTTTCCACAGGCCGGGGAGCGCTGTCAGCCGGGTTCGTTACCTTCGACGCATGAGTTATCGCGAGGTGCTCTCCCGTCGGGTGGTCGTCTGGGCCCTGGTGGCCGTGGGCGCCCGGCTGCCCGTGGCCATGGCCCCGCTCGCCCTCGTCTTCCTGGTCCGCGAGCGCCCCGGCGGCTACGCCCTCGGCGCCCTGCTCGCCGCCGTCTACGTGCTCGGTGAGATCGTCGGGGCGCCCCTGCTCGGGATGCGGCTGCGACCCGAGCGGGCCAGACCGCACCTCGCCGCCGGGATGCTGGCCGGTGCCCTCGGCTTCGCCGGGCTCGGCGCGCTGCCCGGCGCGCACCCCGTCCTCCTCGGCGCGCTCGCCTTCCTCGCGGGCGCGGGTCCGGCCGCCGGCGCGGGCGGACTGCGGGCCCTGCTGACCAGCCTGGTGCCGGAGCGGCTGGTCCCCCGGACGCTCTCCGTGGAATCGATGCTGAACAGCGTCATCTGGGCGCTGTCCCCGGCCGCCGTGGCCGCGCTCGCCCTCGGCGTCGAGCCCCGGCTGCCGCCGCTGCTCGCCGCGGTCCTGCTGGTGGCCGCGGCGGCCGGGCTCCGGCTGCTCCCGCCGGGCTGGTCCGCCGATCCGGCCGACCGCGACGGCGCCCCGGTGTTCCGGCTGCTGGTCCGGGTCTGGCCGGTGTACGTGATGGGCGCGGCCGGGCTGGCCCCGCTCGCCCTGGCCGAACTGGTGCTGCCCGCGCTGCTGGAGCACCGGGGCGTCGCCGTCGGCTGGTCCGGCCCGCTGCTCGCCGGGATGTCGCTGGGCGCCCTGGCCGGGGCCTACGCGTACGGGCTGCGCCGCTGGCCGGGGCGGTTGCCGACACAGGCGCTGGTGCTGCTGTGCGGGCTGATGGCCTCGGTGGTCGTCCTGGCACTGGTCCCGCACCCGGCGGCCCTGGCCACCGCCCTGGTCCTCGGTGGCGTCTTCCAGTCGGGCGCCCTGCTGGTGCGCAACCTCGCGCTGCGGGAGGCACTGCCGCCGAGCGCGGTGGCCGCCGGGTACTCCGTGATGTACGCGGTGGTGGGCGCCGGGTACGCGGCGGCGGGTTCCCTCGCGGGTGTCCTGCTGGAGGTCACCACCCCCTCCGGGGCGATCCTCGGCGGCGCCGCGCTGGTGGCGGTGCTGATCGTGGCGGCGGCGGTGGGGGAGAGACGGGTGCCCCTGGCGGGGTCCCCGGGCGGCGGCCGGACGGTCACCGCCGGGCCGGGCTCCGGGACGGCCGCCGCCGGATCGGCTCCCGGGGCGCTCGCGTCACCTCCCGGGGCCGCGGGGTCAGGTCCTGGGATCGCTGGACCAGGTACCGGGGGCGCCGGACTAGGTGCCGGGGCGGTCGCCGAGCGCGCGGAAGGTGCGCCGGTACGCGGTGGGGGTGACGCCGAGGGCCGACTGTAGGTGCTTGCGCATCGACTGCGCGGTGCCGAACCCGGCGTCGTCCGCCACCTGGTCGATGCCGAGGTCGCTGGACTCCAGCAACTGCCGTGCGCGCTGCACCCGCTGCTGGGTGAGCCACTGCCCGGGACTGATGCCGACCTCCTCGCGGAAGCGGCGGGTGAAGGTCCGCACCGACATGGACTCCCGGGCGGCGAGGTCCTTGAGCTGGAGCGGCTGGTGCAGCCGGGGCAGCGCCCAGGCCCGGGCGGTGGCCGTCGTCGAGATCCGGGGTTCGGGCACCGGGCGTTCGATGTACTGCGCCTGTCCGCCGTCGCGGTGCGGCGGGACGACGGTGCGGCGGGCCACGTCGTTGGCGACGGCGGTGCCGTGGTCCCGGCGCACCAGGTGCAGGCACAGGTCGATCCCGGCGGCGACCCCGGCGGAGGTGAGGACGTCGCCGTCGTCGACGAACAGCACGTCGGGGTCGACCCGGACCCGGGGGAAGAGCCGCTGGAAGTGTTCGGCGGAGGACCAGTGGGTGGTGGCCGGACGCCCGTCGAGCCAACCGGCGGCGGCCAGTACGTAGCCGCCCGTGCAGATGGCCACCAGCCGGGTGCCGGGGCGGATCAGGGCGAGGGCGGCGGCCAGCTCCCCGGGCAGCTCGTTCCGCTCGTGGGCGGGGCCCAGGTCATGGGCGGCGGGGATCACCACGGTGTCGGCGGTGGCCAGGGCCTCGGGACCGTTCGCCACCAGGATGGCGAAGTCGGCCTCGGCGCGGACCGGGCCCGGCGGCCGGATCGAACAGGTCACCACCTCGTACGGATGCCGGCCGTCGGCGGTGCGGGCGCCGCCCAGGATGCGGCGCGGGATGCCCAGCTCGAAGGGGATGACCCCGTCGAGGGCGAGCACCACCACCCGGTGCGGGCGCGGCGCGGTGTCGGTTCCCGTCCGGTCGGGTACGCCTTCTCGGCCCGGTACGCCTTCCCGGTCGGGCGCGCCGCCCCCGACGCTCTGGTCCCCGACGCTCCCGTCCCCGCCCCTCCTGTTCGTGGCGCGGCCCGTGGTGCCGTGCGGCGGGGCGTCGTCCGTGGCGTCGCCGGAGGGGCACGTACCGTCCGATGCCCTGACGGCGGGGGCCGTGACCCCGTCCGGGCGGGTGGCCCTGGGCGTCGGGTGCGGAGTGGGGGTCGCCCGGAGTGCCGTCCGGCGAGGGGCCGGAGCCGGGAGCCGTCCGGCGGCGCGGGTGCGGGACGGGGGGTGAGGGGCCATGCCCCGATCCTATGGCCCGATCCTAGCGACCACTGTCTTTCGGGCCACTCGTACGGCGGTACAGGTCGCCCGAAGCTGGTTCACGGGCCCGTGCGGGTCCGCGCGGGTCGGTGGGGGCAGGCCGCGCCGCTCCCGCGCCCCCGGCGGGGCGCTCCTGACGGGGACGCTGCCGTGGGCCCTGGTACAGGGCGCCCCGCAGGGGCGCGGGGAACTGCGCGGGACGGATGCCTAAGAACACATCTCTCTGTCGGGTTCGCCGGGTGGTTCCGGGGTGTGGGGTGTCTGCTGGCTGTGGGACCGGGCAGGTCGCCTTGGAGCGCGGCCGGGTGAGCGGGCCCGTGCTGGCAGGTCCTGAAGGTCTTCAGGCATCTGCCTGTGCTCCGCCGGTGTCTGCGGCTATGCGGCCCTTCACCCGGCGGCGGGCCGGGGATGTGCCGTGCGTGGTGGCCCCGCTCGCTCCCCCGGTGCCTGCCCCCGTGTCGGGATGTCCGGTGGCCCGGATCGGCGTAAACCTTCTCTACTTGTTCAAGGGCGGCGCTGCGCGCCGCCGCGCGGGTCGGCCCACGGCCGGGCTGCGCCCTCCGGCCGGTCCCGGCCAGGCCGCCCACGCCGGTTCAGCACCCTTGACCGGGAAGGGCCACCCGGGACAGACCGTTCACCCCAGAACGGCCACCCACACACGGGCAACCCGTTCCCACTCCGCTCCACCCCACGGACACAGAACCGTGTGCGGACCACCCACGCAGTCCCCAGCCGCCACGCCAGGCCCGCCAGGACCACAGACCGCCCATCCGCACACCGCCTTCCTCCGCCCTCACCGCACACCCGGACCCACCGACGCGGCCACCCGCCAGCCGCCGCACCCAAGCCCTCCATCAGACGGCCCGGCGCCTCCACCGCAGACCCGCCAGAGCGGAAGCAAGCCCCGGCGGCGTGTCCGGCGCCCGCTCTCCCGAGTGAGCGGCATCGCCGGGCGGTATACGTGACACCCCGTCACCCGGGTGCGGCTGGTACCCAAATCCTGTTGGACGGCAGCGGGGAGGGGAGGGGTGGGGGGCGTGGCCCACGGCGCCGTCCACCAGGCGCACGGGGAGCCGGGCACCGTACCCCCGCCGTCGCGGGGCCAAGGCCGGATAGGCGACCACCCGCCGACACGGGCCGAGGGGGAGCGGCAGCTGCCGCGCGACGGCCGAGGCCGGATAGCTGGTCAGCCGTGCGGGCATCACGGGGGCGAACCGTTTGACTACCGCAAGGGCCTTGCGCCCTGCCCTGACGGTATTGACGCGGCGTACCGTGGGTGCAGGAGGTGTACGCATGGCGCTGGATGAAGTACACGACCGCATCAGGAAGTTCCGGCGAGCAGCGGGCCTGAGCCAGGAAGGTCTAGCCGAGGCCGCTGGGCTGTCGGTGCACACTGTGGCCAAAGCGGAGCAAGGGCGAACCGTTCGGACCGCCACCCTGCACGCAATCGCGCGTGGCCTCAACGTGCCGACGAGCGCGCTTTTTGGTTCTGGCGCACCTAGGCCAGTTAAGGAAGAGGACTCCGCAAAGCGGGACTTGATTTCGCTCCGGTCCGTTCTCATGCCACCCGTCGGCATGAAGGGGGAGGTGATCTCCAATCCGGTGATCAATCCTGACGACATGACTGCCAGGAAACTTCGCCGAGAGGTAGAAGACGCTACCGCGCTGTATCGGGCTGACCGCTATCAGTCTGTTGCCGCCCGACTCCCCGGACTCGTCAAGAGCGCTCTTTCAGTGGTCGCCGCCGCCGAGGAGGAAGATCTAGTTGACGCTGTATCGGCCCACGCTCAAACCCTTTTCCTAACCGGAAAATACCTTACGCAAGTTAGGCAGTACGACATGGCCTACCATGCTTTTGCCGAGGGTATCCGCCGGGCGCGCGAGGTGGGGGCACAGCAAGTGATGGGCGTTGGCGTAGTGGGCACGTGCTGGCTACTGCTGCGCCAAGGCCGGTTCGATGAGTGCAGTGCGGTCGCTATAGCTACAGCCGAGGGCTTTGAGCCCAAGATGTCTGAGGTCGAAGCGAATCGGGTGGTCGTGTGGGGGGAGCTGTGGATGGCCGTAGCAGCGGCCAGCATTCGGGATAACCGGCCCGCCGACGCAAAGCACGCACGCAAGATGGTTGATCGCGCCGCCGCAGGGATGGCCCGAGAGGTTCACGATTTCCCCTCCCACTGGGGAAACTTCGGGCCTGTCACAGCGGCCATCAAGAAGCTCGAAGATCGGGCGATCGTTGGAGATGTGCGAGGCGTGTTGGCGCGCCTTAATGACGATGTGCTCAACCCTAAGGCTCTCAAAAAGGTTGGCATGCCATCCGGTTCCGATTGGGAGCGGCATAGGCTTGATGTCGCATCGGCGTACGCAGCCGTGGGCTCACACGTCGAAGCCACCGAGGAGCTGACGACCGCCATGACGTCGCGACCCGAGTGGATCAAGCATCAGACTCTGGCCCGAGAGATCATGGTTGACATTCTGGGGTCGCGAAAGCGCACTCTGACGCAGGAGATGCGCACCTTGGCCGCCCATCTGGAGGTGACCGGATAGCGGAACCCGTACGGAGCGTGCGAGTTTGAGCGCGAAGCGTTGCTGACTCGCACGTCACGCCTGTGGTCTGATGCATAGTCAGTCTCTACGGTCGTCGTGATCCCCAGCCTTGGAGAGAGCACGATGACCAAGTTCAGCGACGCGCTCAGGGCGCGTTGCGCAAGTCGGAACTTAGAAGCTAGGCACTCGCGACCGCCCGGGAAGAGGACGCCGGGCGTTGTGGTCGATCCGGTCCCCCTGTACATGGTGGGACGGCCGGATGGGCACACGTATGGCGCGCTGGCCGTGGCTGAGGGCCCGGTGGCCGGGAGTGGCCAATGTGCGCAAACGGTACTTGGGTCGTTCGCCAGCCCGTACCCGGGCCGGGTCCTCAGATGGTTGCGCGGACAGGCGTTGCGGATCGCGGACGGCCTTGATCCGGACCCGTCCGCGTGGATGAACCCGACGGTCCTGTTCCCGGCCCCGGACGCGCACCCCGAGGACGTCCCCACCACCCTCCGGGACTGGGCGCTGCGTGACGGTGTCCGGGACGAGGCGCGCCGTCTGCTTCTCGCCGGGGAACCGTTCGTGTTCCTCACCTCGGAGCACTCCGGGTCGTACGCCCTCACCGCGTGGCCGCTCGCTTCCGGGCCCGGCCTCCACTGGCCCGCTGGTGGGCAGGCATGACCGACGACCAGGCTCGGACCGACAGCCCCGCGCGGCTGGATGAGCTGCGTAGTGCGCTGGATGTGCTGGAGAAGTGGCCGGGTGCCGCTCACTGGCCCGATGTGCAGACCCTGGCGGGCCGGGCCGCGCCCCTGGTGTGGGAGGAACTGAAGGCCCAGGGGTTGTGGGATCAGTTGCCGTCCGCCGAGCGGGCGGCAATGTACTGGGTGCTGGCTACCGGCCGGAGTGTGAGCACGGGGTGGGCGCCGGAGGTCACGGACTGGCGGCCGGTCGTGGCGGGGCTGGTCCGTGAGTGCGCGTTCTTCGCCTTCTACTGCGAACCGCGGAATGTCGCCCGCTGGCCCGAAGCCGAAGGCCGCCTGAAGGAGGGCGAGCAGGCGGCGCAGGCGCTCGCCTGGTACCTCTCTCTCCGCCCCGTGTGGCGCGCCGAGGTGTTCCGGTTGCTGGAGGTCGGACACCGCGCCGAACGCGCCCCCGTCCTCGATGCGGAGCCCCCGTCGTTGTGGGGAACGCTGGGACTGGTCCAGCAGCGCTCAGGGAGTGGCGGCGAACCCGGGAACGTGCCCCGGCACGAGCGGGCGGCGGGTGCTCGTACGGCTGCCCTGCTCGCCGCGCTGCCCGAGGGCTGGCAGGTGGAGACCATGCGCCGCATCGCCCTCGGGCACGCCCCGCACCAGGCCGTCACCGGTGCAGTGCAGGCCATCGCCGCGCTGCCTCACTTCGGTATCGGCCTCCATCCCGCGCCCCCGCCCTGACCCACCGCCGCACGGCCCCGCTGCTCCGTCCCCGCCGGACTGTTGACCGCTTCCCCGCGCGATCACCGGCGGGGGCGGACTCCACGCGCGCGCCCGTAGACCTCCCCCTGCCCCGCTGTTTCTGTCGCCTGGCAGGGGGAGCACCACCCACCCAACTCCGACGACGAACCTTCTGGAAGGCGAACGACTGTGACGCTGGCCAACGAACCGCCCCCGGTCCGAGGGGTGTTCGCGGGGATCACCGCGCTGGAGCTGGAGATCACCGGCAGCTGCCCGCGCCACTGCGCGCACTGTGTGTTCGAGCCCCACCCCTGGTCGGCGCCCGGGACGATGACCCCTGGCGGCTGGCGGCGTGTGATCACCGACGCCGCCACGCTCGGCGTTCCGCACCTGCGGCTCATCGGTGGTGAACCGACCCTCCACCCGCACTGGACCAACTTTGCGGACCACGCGCTGTCGTCGGGGCTGACCGTCGAGCTGTACACCGACCTGATCCACGTCCACGACGGATGGTGGGACCTGCTCGCCCGGCCCGGCATCGGGGTGACCACCAGCTACCACAGCGACACCCCGAACCAGCACGAGTACCTCACCGGACACCCCAGCAGCCACAGAAACACCCGCCACAACATCCGCGAAGCCGTCCAACGCGGCGTCCGCGTCCGCGCCCGCATCACCGACACCTTCCCCGGCCAACGCGTCCACCAGGCCCACACCGACCTCACCAACCTGGACGTCACCCGCATCACCATCGACCGCCCATGGCCCCCGGGACGCGCCACCCCACCCGGCACCGGCGCCAACCTCGACGAAACCTACCCCCGCCACGCCCAGGGCCGCCTGACCGTCCACCCCAACGGCAACGTCACCGGTTGCGCGCTCACGCCCGACACCCCCACCGGCAACCTCCGCCGCACCCCACTGGCCGAACTCCTCAACGGCCACCACCGAGCCGTCCCCTGATCTTCCCCCCAACACACAAACGCCCCAGGCGGACCGGTCCTAAGCGGTCCGCCCGGGGCTCCGCCAACCAGCTTTAGGGAGCTGACCGACGTATGCGTGATCGTATCGCCCGTGCACTCGTATGGGTGCTCACCCGTCTGCCCCTGACCCGCCGCACCCGCCCCGGCCGCCACACCGCCGCCTACCTCACCCACCCCGAACCCGCACCCACGCCTGAACCGGCGGTGTCCCCGGCCCGGCACCGTCCCTGGACCGGCCCCAGCTCCGCGGAAGCGGCGGCGGTCTTCCGCGCCGAAGAGGCCCGGTACCTGCCGCCCCACCACCGCGAACGGTTCTACGCGGCGGCGTTCGCGGAACGCGGCTACGACTACCCGCCCGCGCGAGGCGTCCACCAGGCCCGCCCGGAGGCGACGGTATGACCCGCGACGCACTCATAGACGGCCCGCCCGCTCCCTCCGGCGCCCGCTGCTGCGTCTGCGGCCACTGGACCACCGCCCCCGTGGAGATCGGCTACAGCAGCCGGAGCGGCACCGGCTACATCACCCACCACGTCTGCCCCCGCGACATCAACGGGGGCCAGTGCACCACCAACCACCAGGCAGCCACACGCTAAACCCGCAGGCAGAGACCCCCGTCCGGCCCAGCACCAGGCGGGGGTCACACACGTCCAGCCAATATGTTGTTTGACATCTGTCCTGCGCGAGGAACCACGATGGAGCTGAGGAAGGCAACGCACCGTCCGAGACGGAACCCAAGGGGCCCCAGGCGGCTCCCCGAGCAGCCGAAAGCGCTGAAAGCGCCGAAAGCGCCGAAAGCGCCGGAAACGCCCGGATCGCCGAGGCGACCGGGGCGACCGGGGCGACCGGGGCGGCCGGGGCGGATCCACCGGGCGTGGTTCGTCGCCGCCGTGGCGTTCGTGACGGTGGTCGGCGCGGCGTCCTTCGCCTCCCTGCCGAGGCTGCTGTTCGACCCGTTGGAGGAGGAGTTCGGCTGGTCGCGGGGGACGGTCGGCTTCGCGGTCTCCGTGAACCTCGCCGTGTACGGGCTGACGGCCCCGTTCGCGGCGGCGCTGATGGACCGCTTCGGTCTGCGACGGGTGGTCGCCTCCGGGCTGACGGTGATCGGGGCCGGGGCGGGCGCCACCGTGTGGATGACCGAACCGTGGCAGCTCGTCCTCTGCTGGGGCCTGCTCGCCGGGGGCGGCGCGGGCACCATGGCGCTGGCGTTCGCCGCGACCGTGGTCAACCGCTGGTTCGTGGCACGGCGCGGACTGGTGACCGGGTTCCTCACCGCGGCCGCCGCCTCCGGCCAACTGGTCTTCCTGCCGGTGCTGTCCTGGGTGGTGGAGCGGCACGACTGGCGCCCGGCCGCGCTGACGGTCGCCTGCGCGGCGTTCCTCGTGGTGCCGTTCGTCCTGCTGCTGCTCCGCGACCACCCCGCCGACGCGGGGCTGGCGCCGTACGGGGCGAAGGAGTTCGTCCCCAAGCCGGGGCCCGTGACCGGGGCCGCCCGGCGGACGGTGAACGCGCTGCTGTCGGCGGCCCGCACCGGGCCGTTCTGGCTGCTCGCCGGGTCCTTCGCGATCTGCGGGGCGTCCACCAACGGGCTGATCGGCACCCACTTCGTGCCCGCCGGTCACGACCACGGCATGCCGGTCACCGCCGCGGCCTCGCTGCTCGCGCTCATCGGCGTCTTCGACGTGATCGGCACCGTCTTCTCCGGCTGGCTCACCGACCGCTACGAGGCCCGTCGGCTGCTCGCCGTCTACTACTCCCTGCGCGGGGTGTCACTGCTGTTCCTGCCGATGCTGCTGGCGCCCGAGGTGCGCCCGCCGATGCTGTTCTTCGTCGTCTTCTACGGGCTGGACTGGGTCGCCACGGTGCCGCCGACGATCGCGCTGTGCCGGGAGCACTACGGGGACGACAGCGCGATCGTGTTCGGCTGGATCCTCGCGTCGCACCAGATCGGCGCCGCGGTGATCGCCTTCGCGGGCGGGGTCGCCCGGGACGTCTTCGGCTCGTACGACGTGGTCTGGTACGCGGCGGGCGCGCTGTGCGCGGTGGCGACGCTGATGGTGCTGGTGATCCGCCGGGTGCCCGCCGTGCCGTCCCCGGCCCCCGGCACCGCTGGCGTCGGCGTCGGCAGCGGTACCGGGAACGGTGACGGGACCGGGCCCGGGAGTCCCGGTCCCGTCGCCGGTGGTGCCGCCGTCGGCGGTACGCGGACCGGCTGAGGGACCGGCGGGCCCGTACGGGGGGCGGGCCCGCCCGTACGGGTCGCACGGGTCCGGTGCGGCCCGTGCGACCCGTGGTGCGCACGGGCCGGGCCGTTCCCTGGGGGACGACCTAGACTTGCGGCACAGGGGCAGGCGCCGGGCCGCCCGCCACGGCCGTCCGCCGGGGGCACCCGGACCTCCGGACGGCACCGTCGCCGCCGGGCGCCGGGGCACGCGCGACCGGGCCCGCCCCCGCACCACGCACGGCCCAGGACGACGAACGGAACACCATGGCCCTGTCGATCACCAAGACGCACGGCAGTCTCAATGACATCCTGGTCATCGACGGCGCCCCCACCGACCACTTCGCCGGGGCCGACGTCGAGCGGGCCGTGCGGCTGCTCTGCGACCGGGAGCGCGGGCTCGGCGCCGACGGCGTCTACTTCGTCGCCGACGACGGCGACGGCGGCGCCCGGGCGTACTTCTACAACCCCGACGGCTCGGCGTCCCTGCTCTGCGGCAACGGGATGCGCGGTGCGGGACGGCTGCTGCTCGACCGTCACCAGGCCGAGTCGGTGGTGCTGCGCACCGGCCCCTACGCCTTCACCGTCCGGGACGCCGGGACCACGGAGCACGGGGTGCGCCGGGTGTCGGTCGAACTGCCCCCGGTGGACTTCGCCCCGGCGGAGCCGATCGTCGCCGGGTCGGCCGGGCGGCCGGTGGTGGACGCGACGCTCGCCGCGTACCACCCGGACCGCCGGGTCTCAGTGGTCGCCGTGCCGAACTCGCACCTGATCAGCGTGCTCGGCGGGGACCGGGAGACCGGGCCCGGCGCGTACGACGCCTATGACGAGGCCGAGCTGATCGAGACCGGCGGCCGGGTCGCCACGGCCGTCGACACCTTCCCGATCGGCGGCAACGTCTCCTTCGTGCGCCCCCTGACGGAGAACGAGGTCTTCGTGCGCACCTTCGAGCGCGGCGCGGGGCTCACCCCCTCGTGCGGCTCGGGGGTGGCCGCGTCCCGGGCGGTGCTCTCCCGGCTCGGTCTGGTGGACCCCGGGGAGCCGGTCGTCGTCCGCAACCCGGGCGGGGTGGCCCGCAGTTGGATGCGGGTCGAGGGCGACCGCTGGCAGCCGGTGCTGGAGGGCAACGCGACCAACGTGTACGCCGTCGAACTGGACCCGGCGGCACTGCTGGGGGACGGGCCCGTCCGCTACGAGAGCGTCCCGTTCACGGAGGAGAACCACGCCTTCGCCGCGTTCAACGCGCAGAACCTCGCCGAGCTGAAGGAAGCGGGCGTCGAGACCACGTTGCAGGCCCCGTCCGGCCTCTGACCCCGTCCGGCCTCTGACCCCGGCCGCTTGGCCTCCGGCCGCCTGGTACCGGCCTGGGGGCAGGTACCTGCCCCCAGGCCGGTAGTACCTGCCCCTCGGCCGGTACCTGACCCCGCTGACCGGTACCTGACCCCGGAGGTCCGGTGTCCGTCCGGTCGGCGGGGCGAGTGGGCGGGCCGCCGCGACCGGCCGTCCGCCCCGCAGGGCGGGACGGGGGCCGGTCGCGGCGGCCCGGTGGATCAGCGTCCGCCAAACGGGGCGCGCGGCCCCGGGGCCGCCGGTCCGGTGACCGGAGCGGCGGAGCGGGCGGCGGCGGCCGGGGCCGGGTCGTTCGCGCAGGTCACGTTGCCCTTGGGCAGCGTGCCGGTGGCGAGGTACCGGTTGGCGTACTCCTCGGCGCAGGAGCCGCTGGCGTAGACCCCGTGGCCCTCGCCCTCCTCGACCTCCACCAGCCGGGAGCCCTTCAGCGCCCGGTTCAGCGCGCGGGCGGCGACCAGCGGCGTCTGGGAGTCCCACTCGTTCTGGATGATCAGCGCGGGCACCCGGTTGCCGATCCGGGTGGCGGGCTCGACCGGACGGTCCCAGAAGGCGCACGGCACGATGTTCGAGATCGAGTCACCGAAGAACGGGTACCGCGCGGAGTCCCGTCGGCTGTCGGCGCGGTAGGTCTCCACATCGGTGGGCCAGCTGACGTCACCGCAGGTCACGGCCACGTACGAGGCCAGCTCGTTGTCGTTCGGCACATACGGAGGCTGGGGCTCGACGGGCAGGCCCGCGGCGGCGTCCCGCAACTTCGTCAGGAACGCGGCGCCCAGCGCGGGGCGGTACATGTCCCAGCGCATCCAGTCCCGTATCTCGTGGCCCGTGTACGGGTGCCCGCCCAGGTCGATGGGGGTGCGGTCGGCACGCTCCACCAGGTCCCAGAAGAGCCGCGAGACCTCGGCGGGGGTGTCCCCGAGTCCGTACCGCGCCGAGCGCTCGGCGGTCCACTTCGCCCAGCGGTCGAAGGCGGGCTCCGCCTCGGAACCCCAGAACTGGACCATGCCCCGCCACGCCTTGCGGGGGTCGACCGCGCTGTCCAGCACCACGCGGTCGGTGCGGCGCGGGTACATCTGCGTGTACACGGAGCCCAGGTACGTCCCGTAGGACATCCCGTAGTACGAGATCTTCCGCTCGCCGAGCGCGGCGCGCAGCCGGTCCATGTCACGGGCGGTGTTGCGGGTGGTGTAGTGCTTGATGTCCGGGGCGTTCGCCCGGCACTTGGCGGCGATGTCGCGGGCCCAGTCGACGTCCTTGGCGAAGGTGTCCTCCCGGTAGGGCCGGAAGGTCAGCCGCTCGGCGCGGGTGGTGGTGCCGCAGGCCAGCGGGGCGCTGGCGCCGACCCCGCGCGGATCGAAGCCGATGAGGTCGTACTGGTCGGTGACCGAGCGCGGCGTGTTCCGCGTCACCCAGCCCGGGTAGAACAGCCCGGAGCCGCCGGGGCCGCCGGGGTTGAACAGCAGCGCGCCGCGCCGCTTGGACGGGTCGGTGGCCTTGATCCGGGAGACGGCGATCCCGATCGTCCGCCCCTCCGGCTTCCGGTAGTCCACCGGGACCGTGAGCGTCGCGCACTCGACGACCGAGGTCGGGTCGGGGTCGCACCGCTCCCAGGCCAGCCGCTGGACCGGGGTGCCGGCGGGGGCGGCCGCGGGGGCGGCGGCCGTCGCCGGGACGGCGGAGAGCAGCGGGGCGAGCGTCGCGGCGACGCCCAGGGCGATCAGGGGGGTTCTGCGTCTCAGGCTCAAGCGCATGGGGTGCCTTCGTGGTAGCCGGAACGGGAAGGGCACTGCTCGAAGGCCCGGAGGGACGGACCGTGGGGTTGTCGCGGACAGGCTAACGGCAGTTGGCCGAAAGGGAGTTGTCCTGACGGGAAATCCCTCCCGGCCGCCGGTTCGGCGGCCGGGGGCGGCAGGGGGCTGGAGGGTCGCTCCCTTCCGCCCCCCGGGTTCCGGGAGGGTCTTCGCGTTGCCACTCGGTTCTGTGATCAAGTTCCTTGAGTGTAAGGGGACTTGATCTCCTTTCAAGAGGGCCGGGAGGTCCGTTCGCGACGCCGTCCGGTCCCACTCCTCCGGACGTCGTCGAGCCGGTACAGATCAACCCATTGACGGTCCGTCAGTTGTTTGGGCAGGGCGTCGGAGGGGATCCCGTGGCGACGGGCCCAGTCCCGTACCGCGCGGGGGGAGGAGCCGGGCCGGACGGTGGTGACGATCCGCTCGACGCCCCGGCCCCGTCCGGTGAACACCCGTCGGACGAAGTCCTGGTAGCCGGGCCGGTCGGCGGTCGGCAGCAGCGGGCGGGGGCGCCGGGTGACGGTCAGCAGACCGCCGTCGACGCCCGGCCGGGGCCGGAACGCGGCCGCCGGGACCCGTTGGACGAGCCGGAACGCGTACCAGGGCCACCACTGCGCGGTCATCATCGTCGCCCCGCCGACCCCGGCCCGCCGCCGGGCCACCTCCCACTGCGTCAGCAGCACCGCGTCCGTCCAGTGGGGGGAGTCGAGGACGTGGCGCAGCATCGCGGTGGTGGCGTGGAAGGGGAGGTTGCCGACCAGGACGTGCGGGGCGGCGGGGGCGCGGTGGCGCAGGAAGTCCGCGTGGACGAGGGTGGTCGCCGGACCGGTGCGGCGGCGCAGCCGGGCCACCCGCCGGGGGTCGATCTCGACGCCGGTCAGCGGTCGTCCCAGCGCCTGGAGCGGCAGGGTGAGGGCGCCGTCCCCGGTGCCGATCTCCAGGACGGGCCCCTCGGTCCGGGCCACGAGGTCCACCACGGCGCGGATCACCGCCCGGTCGACGAGGAAGTTCTGCCCCAGCTCGTGACGTCCACCGGGGGCGGGGGGTTCCGGGGCGTAGGGGGTGTGTGGGGCGGTGGCGTGGTCCGGGGCGTACGGGGCGGGGGCGCGGTCCGGGACGGGCGGGGTGGGTGCCTGGCCCCGGGCGGTGGTCCGTGTGCGGCGGGTGGGATGTCCGGGATGGGCGGGACGGGCGGGACGGCGGTGCTCGGGCTGGTGGTCGCGCTCGTGCTGGGGCATGGGTGGGTGCTCCACGGCTTCGGAGGGAGCCGGGCAGCGCTGGGGGCCGCCCGGCGGGACGCTCGAAGCGGCGGTACGACTCGATGACCGGCGGCGGCGCGGACCGTCCGGCCCCGTGCGGGGCGTTCGTTCCTGGACGGTGGGCGCGGGCCGGGGTGAGGTCCGCCGCTAAGCGCGGCGGGTACGGGTCGCGGCGGAGGCGGAGCAGGAGATTCCACACATGGGGCCGAGTGTAGGGAGCGCGGTGCGCGGGGGCATCCGGTTTTCCGGGGCACCCAGAGGCCCACCGGGGTTCCACGGAGGCGCGGTTGAGTACGAGCGCTCATACCGGTCGGACGGGCGCCGCCGGAGGGTGGAGGCATGACACGAACCGCCATGAGGAACAGCACCGTCCGTCGTTCACTCCGCCGCCGGCGGCTCGCCGTCGCGGTGGCGGCCCTGGCCACGATGACCCTCGCCGCCTGCGGCACCGGCACCGACGCCAAGGGCGCCCCGGACCGGTCCGCCGCCACGGGAGGCACCGACGGGGGTGTGGTGCGGGCGGCGGCCACCGCCCCGGAGCCCGGGACGGTCCCCGACGAGGAGGTCGGGTTCCTCTTCCTGCTGGAGCGGGTCGGCCGACCTTGCGCGCCGGACCCCGAACCGCATCTGGAGAGCGGCCCCGGCGCGGCCGAGCCGGACGGGGAGGGCAGGCGGGGCGGTCCCGCGACGCCCAAGGGAGAGGGGCCGCTGCCGGTCCCCGCCGACCCGCCGGCTGACAAGCCCGCGAAGCCCGGCCCCCACACCCCGTACGAAGAGCGGAAGCTGAACCGGGCGGAGCGGTGCGAGGGCCGTCTGCACGCCGAGCGGATCACCCGGGTGCTCGACGCGCTGGACGACCCCACCCCCGCCCGGGTCGGGAAGGCGCTGGACGAACTCGGCTACCCGGACGGGCGCGTCCACGGTCTGAAGCGGTCCGGTGGGCCCGACGCACTGGACCCGCCGGGCGCGCCCGGCGGGTCCGGCAGGCCCGGCGGTCCGGTCCGGTTCTTCCTCGATCTGCGGATGATGGGGGGCTCGCTCGCGCTGGAGGGCACGGTGAGCGACGGGAAGACCGCCGTCGAGCCGTTCGCCGTGGCCGAGGTGGGCCCGTTCGCCCCGGAGGACCGGGAGGACCGGGAGGCCCGGGAGCGGTGACCGGGGGTCCGGTGGCCGTCCCTACCCGGCCGGACGGCCACCGGGCCGCTGGTCGACGACGATCCGTGAGAGACGGCCCAGCCGGCCGCCGGGCCGGGCGTCGCCGGGCCGGTGGGTGCCGCTGGACCCGGCACCCACGGCCGGGGGAGCCGCCGGTCCGGTGGGGTTCACCCCAGCGGGCCGCCCGTTTCCGTCAGTTCGCCGTCGGACAGCCGTAGCCAGCGGTCCACGCCGATCCGGTCGAGGAACCGTTCGTCGTGGCTGATGACCACGAACGCTCCCTGGTAGGAGGCGAGGGCGCCCTCCAGCTGCTCGGTGCCGGACAGGTCGAGGTTGTTCGTCGGCTCGTCCAGCAGCAGCAGCCGGGGGGCCGGTTCGGCGTACAGCACGCAGGCCAGGGTGGCGCGCAGCAGTTCCCCGCCGGAGAGCGCCCCGACGGGCAGCTGGGCCCGGGCGCCCCGGAACAGGAACCGGGCGAGCAGGTTCATCCGCTCGGCCTCGGGGCGGCCCGGGGCCCAGTCGGCCAGGTTCCGGGCCACGGTGCGCTCCGGGTCCAGCAGGTCGAGCCGCTGGGACAGGTACGCGGTCCGGCCGTCGGCGCGCCGCAGGGTGCCCCCGTCCGGGGCGAGGTCGCCGTGCAGCAGCCGCAGCAGGGTGGTCTTGCCCGCGCCGTTGGGGCCGGTCAGCGCGATCCGTTCGGGTCCGCGCACGGTGAGCCCGACGCCGTCCGCGCCGAACAGCGGCCGGTCGCCGTGGCGCACCTGGAGCGACTCCCCGAGGAACAGGGTGCGTCCGGCGGGCACCCGGGTGTCCGGCAGGTCCAGGGCGAGGCGCGGTTCGTCGCGCAGGGCGCGCTCGGCCTCGTCCAGCCGGGCCCTGGCGCCCTCGACCCGGGCGGCGTGGGTCTGCCCGGACCGCCCCGCCGCCTCCTGCGCGCCGCGCTTCATGTTCCCGGCGAAGATCCGGGGCAGCCCCGCGTCCTTGAGGTTGCGGGCGGCGTTGCTCATCCGCCGGTCGGCGCGTTCCCGGGCCTGCCGCAGTTCCCGCTTCTCGCGCTTGAGGTCCTGTTCGGCGTTGCGGACGTTCTTCTCCGCGACGTCCCGTTCCGCTTGGACGGCCTCCTGGTAGGCGGTGAAGTTCCCGCCGTACGTGCGGAGTCCGTCGGGCCCGAGTTCCACGATCCGGTCCATCCGGTCGAGGAGCGCCCGGTCGTGGCTGACCAGCAGCAGGGCGCCCGGCCAGTCGGACAGCACCTCGTGGAGGCGCTGGCGGGCCTCGCCGTCGAGGTTGTTGGTGGGTTCGTCGAGGAGCAGCACGTCGGGCCGGACCAGCAGCCGGGCGGCGAGCCCCAGGGAGACGGTCTGACCGCCGCTGAGGGTGCCGAGGGTCCGGTCGAGGGCGAGGTGGCCGAGACCCAGCCGGTCGAGCTGGGCGCGGGTGCGTTCCTCGACGTCCCAGTCGTCGCCGACGGTGGCGAAGTGCTCCTCGCGCACGTCGCCGGACTCGATGGCGTCCAGGGCGGAGACCACCCCGTCGATCCCCAGCACCTGGGCCACGGTCAGCTCCGGGGTCAGGGGGAGGCTCTGCGGGAGGTAGCCGAGGGTACCGGTGACGGTCACGGACCCGGCGGTGGGCCGCAGTTCACCGGCGATCAGCTTGAGCAGGGTGCTCTTGCCGGAGCCGTTGGGCGCGACGAGGCCGGTGCGGCCACCGCCCACGGAGCAGTTCAGGTCCCGGAGGACGGGGGTGTCGTCGGGCCAGGAGAAGGACAGCTGGGAGCAGACGACGGTGGCGTCGGACATGTGCGGAGACCTCACGGGGGAGTGGGGCGGCGCGCACCCGGCGGCCGGACGGCACGTCGACCGTCCGGATCGTCGCTGGTTCACCGGGGTTCGTCACGGTTCGTCACGAGCCGTTACGGTCCATCACGGGTCAGCGTTGATCGCGGGATCGTCGTGGTGCGGTGGGGCGCCCGCCCTCGGCAGACGAGGGGCGGCGGATACGACTGCGCGGGCCACGGCGTCGACGCCGATGCGTCCGCCGGTGGCCGGTCAGCCCCGGGTGTCACCCGGAGATGTCGTCGTCACCCGCCATGGCTGCTCTCCTCGCGGAAGGGTGTGGGGCGCCTCCAGCGTAACAACGCGGGCGTCCGCCGTCCCGTGAATTAACGCTCGGCCCCGCCGACCGGCGCGGACGCCTCCGCCTCCTCGGGTCCCGTGGCCCTTTCGGTTCCTCTGGCTCCCTCGGCTCCTCCGGCTCCCTCGGTTCCTCCGGCCTCCTCGGTTCCTCCGGCCCTCCCGGTTCCTCCGGCCTCCCCGGTTCCTCCGGCTCTCCGGGTTTCTCCTGCCGCCCCGGCCCCCTCGGCCTCCTCGGACGTCTTCCGGGCGGGCTCCGGTCCCGTCCCCCGCGTCCCCCGCGCCTCGCGGGCCTCGGGAGTTTCCTGGGCCTCGGGTGCCTCGGGTGCCTCGGGTGCCTCGGGTGCCTCCGGGGCGGGGACGGCGTCCCGGGCGTCCCGTTCGCGGCGGACGTCGGGGAGGCGGCGGGCGACCGCCCGGGCTATCCGGGGCGCGTCCAGCCCGAGTTCGCGCAGCATCCCGCTGACGGGGTTGGTGAACCCGGTGAAGTACAGACCGGGCGCGCCCTTCGGGCACCGCCCGCCGCGCACCCGGGGGCGTCCGTCGGAGGTGAGCACCCCGAGGTGGCCGACGAGCGGTTCGAGGCCGCGCGCGTAGCCGGTGGCGGCGATGACGGCGTCCGGTCCGACGCGGGAGCCGTCCGCGAGGACCACCTCGCCGCCGTCGAACGACTCCACCGCGGCCACGATCTCGATCCGCCCGGTCCGCACCGCCTTGACGAATCCGGTGTCCACGACGGGCAGCGCGCCGTGCCGCACCCGGGTGCGCAGTCCGGTGCGGGGCCGGGGCAGCCCGTGCGCGCGGAGGTCCGGGACGCTCACCCGGGCCAGCGCCCGGGCCAGTTGGTTCGCCAGGGGGGCCGGGACCCGGCGGGTCAGGACCGCGCCCGACTGGGCCGGCCACCCCAGGGTGGCGCGGCGGACGATGTGCGGGACGGTGCGCACCGCGAGCCGGACCCGGGCGGCGCCCCCCTCGACCAGGTCCACCGCGATCTCGGCGCCGGTGTTCCCGGCGCCCACCACCAGGACGTCGTCGCCCGCGTAGGGGGCGGGGTCGCGGTAGCGGGAGGCGTGCAGCAGGGTCCCGGGGTACGCGTCGGCGCCGGGCCACGCGAGCGGCCGGGGCGTGTGGTGGTGACCGGTGGCGACGACGACGGCCGAACCGGCCAGCTCCCGCCCGCCGCTGGCGCTCAGCACCCAGCCGCCGCCGTCGGGGGCGGGGTCGACGCGGGTCACCTCGACCCCGGTGACGACCTCCAGCTCATGGTGCTCGGCGTACTTCTCCAGGTACCGCACCAGATGGTCGCGGCCGACCCAGCGGCCGAAGGACCGGGGGATCGGCAGCCCGGGCAGCGCGGAGCGGCGCCGGGTGGTGTGCAGTCGCAGCCGGTCGTAGTGGCCGCGCCAGGCGGTGCCCACCGCGTCGCCCTTCTCCAGGACCACGGCCCGCACCCCGCGCGAGCGCAGCGCGTACGCCGTGGCGAGGCCGCCGGGGCCGCCGCCGATGACGTAGACGGGACGGTCGTCCGTGCGGAGCAGGGCGGCTTTGTCGTGGTCTGAGGTGACGGCCATGAGCAGCGAGCGTAATCCCGTCCTGAGTTGATTGGTCTCGGTCAAGACCGAAATGCGTTGCGAATTGATCACGGACGTTCATGAGGGTGGAGGTTTCCGGCCACTTCGGACCGTCGGCCTCCTGTCGGTCCGCCCCTGGTCCGCCCTGGCCAGCCCCGGTCCGCTCCCCGGCCCATCCGTAATTACCCCGGTCCGCTGATCGGGTGGGTGTTCAATGAACGCATCAGGCAGGCCCCGATGACCAGCGAGGACGCGATGGAGACGACGGAGACGACGGAGGCGGGACCGGTCCTGCGGGGCGCGGGGCTGGAGCTGCGCCCCTGGGACGCGGAGGCGCCCGACGACCTGTCGGCGTGGCTGCGCGGGCTGACCGACCCGGAGTTCCTGCGCTGGAACACCCCGATGATCACGGTCGCCACGGAGGAGGACGCCCGCGTCTCGCTGACCGCCCGCGCGGAGCAGGCCCGGCAGGGCACCGCCGCCTCGTTCCGCGTCACCGACGCGGAGACGGGCGCGGCCCTCGGCCACATCGGCGTCAACAACGTCAACGACGCGCTGCGGCAGGCGATCGTCGGCTACTGGACCCTGCCGGAGGCCCGGGGCCGGGGCGTCGCGACCCGCGCCCTGGCGCTGGTGAGCGGCTGGGCGTTCCGCGAACGCGGGCTGCACCGGCTGGAACTGGGCCACGCCTCGGACCACGGGGTGTCCTGCCGGATCGCGGAGCGGACGGGCTACCGGGCCGAGGGGACCCTGCGGGACGCGATGTTCGCGGCGGGACGGCACGACGCCTTCCGCGACGTCCATCTGCACGCCCGGCTCGCCACGGACCCGTACCCGGCGGTGGGCTGACCCCCCCCCCGGGACCTCGCGGGACTTCCCGGGCTTCTCGACCCGCTCCCGGGTTCCCTGGGCCGGGCTAGGCGGAGTGGGAGGCACGGCCTTCCTGGCCACGCCCCTCCGGCCCGCGACCACCCTCCGGCCCACGCCCCTCCGGCCCACGCCCCTCCGGACCCGGGCCGCCCGACCGGGGCGCGGGCAGCCCGGCCAGGGTGAGGTGGTGCAGCGCGGCGGCGTTGTGCACCAGCGCCGAGCGGGCCTGGGCGTCGGCGGGGTCGATCAGCAGCAGCCGGACGGCGGCGTTCATCGCGCGCAACTGCTCGCAGCGGTGGCGCCGTTCACGGTCGGGCAGGCAGCGCCAGGCGGTGTTGCCCTGCTCCGCCATGATCCGTGAGGACCGCGCGGCCTCGCCGTCCCGGTCGCTGAACCGCAGCCCGTACCGGGCCACCAGGACGTACGCCGCGACCACGCACCCCACCAGCGCGGCGTCGAAGCCGACCCAGGCCCACGGGGCGACGGCGTCCCCGAACAGCGTGGCCACCACCGCGCCCACCCCGCCGCCGCCGAGCCCCAGCAGCACCGCGCCGCCCAGCAGCCCCCCGATCGCCAGCCCGAACACCTCGTCGTCCGACTCGGGCTTGAAGGCGAGGAAACGAGCGGCGCGGGCCGTGGCGGGCGCGGGCTCCGCGATGACGACGGTCTTACCCCAACTGGCCATGGAGACCCTTCCCCAAACGTGCGGCACCCGGGCGGGCCACCGGCGCGCCCAGGGTGGGAGTCGTTGACGACACGACACGGGCGGCCGGGGAGGCCCGCCCGGGATGAGCAGCATTGTGAGCGGTGGGGCGGGTGTCCCGGGCGGGATTCCTGTGGGTGACAACGGGCGGGAGGCGCAACCACCCGCCCGGGCCGTACCCGTGTTTCCCCGGGGCGCTGGTGTGCGGACCGTCCGGTCAGCGAGATGTCCGGTTCGCTGTGATGTACAGATGGATTCGGCCAAGGTCAGTGGATCGGCCAATTAGTCGTGGAACGCGCGCTTCCCGTTGATCGTCGGCGGCCACGGGTCCAAGCTCGGCCCAGCCGGGGCGGGGGCCCCGGCGCACCATGGGGAAGCAAGGAGAGTTCCATCGTCATGTCGATTCGCAGAACGTTCTCCGTCGCGGCCGTGGCGGCGACCCTGGCGGGCACCGCGCTGATCGCCGCGCCCACCGCCCAGGCGGCACCCGCCGCGTCCTCGGCGCCCACCGCCGCCCAGTCCGGCTGGCGCAACTACGGTCCGTACTACTCCGCGATCAACTGTCGTTCGACGGGTGAGGCCCTGGTCCGGGTCGGCCACGCGCTGGAGTACGACTGCGGCCCGGCCCCGGCCTACGAACTGTGGGTCCGTCGCGGATGACCTCCCGGGCCTGACGCCCACCACCACGCCGTCCGGCCCCGGCACCCCGGGGCCGGGCGGTGCGGCACGCGTTCCGCGAACCGCCGCGTCCGGCAAGGTGGTTGGGCCGCCCTGGTCGCCCTGGCCGCCTTGGAAGCGTCTCCGGCGCCCCGGACGTCACCCGGACGTCCCCCCCTCCCCGGAAACGTCACCCCCGTGGGCGGACTTCCGGCCGATCGCGGCGCGGGAACCGTCCGGGCCTCCGCGCTGACGTCCGACGGTCGCCGCCCCGTACGACGCGCCCGACCGCCCTCGGAGACCGCCGCCGCCCACCCGCGCCGCCCGGCCCACCGCCCGCCCGTACGCGGTCCGCCTACCGCCCGCACACGGTCCGCCTCCCACCCTCACGCGGTGGACGGACGGGGGCGGTTCCTCTTTCGGGTCATGGTCACCGCCGGGCGCCTCCCCGCCGCGCCGCCCGCGCACCCCGCTGACCAGGCCGGACGAACGGCCCGCGCCGGGCTTGGCCGAGAACGCGCGGATGCGGCGTCCGCCTCCTGGGAGGTCGCGTTCCACGTCTGAGTGAATACGGAACGTTCCCGTGTTCCGTTCGCCCCTCCCGTGGCCCGACGAAAGGGCACCGCCATGCTTCCGGCCGTGCGCAGGACGACGACAACCCCCGTGGCGCGACGGCTCGCCGTAGCGGCCCTCACGGCCCTCGCGCTGGGCGGCTCCCTGGCACCCGCCGCCCCGGCGGCGCCCACGCCCCCGTCCCCGGCCCCGGCGGCGAGAGGCGCGGAAGCGGCGGTGGTGGAAGCGGCCGGGGAAGCGGCCGGGGAAGAGACCCCCGCCGCCCCCGTGCCGACCGTCGTCTTCGGTGACTCGGCCACCGCCAACTACGGCCTCGCGCCCTGGAGCCAGTCCGACCCCGGCGGTTTCTTCTGCTTCCGCGCGGAGGAGAACTACCCCGCCGTCGCCGCCCGGCGCCTCGCGGACCGGGGCGTCACGCTGGACGTCAGGTCGGACGTCTCCTGCGGGGGCGCTCTCGTCCACCACGTCTGGGACGAACAGGAGACGCTGTCCGGAACCGGACTGAAGGTGCCGCCGCAACAGGACGCCTTCAAGGACGACACCGCGCTGGCCGTGGGCGGCCTGGGCGGCAACACGCTGGACTTCGTCCGCGTCCTGAAGCAGTGCTCCGACGTCCTCCGCGGCGACGGGCACGCCCTGCTGCCCGGCACCCCGGTGGACGCGGCCGAACCGGCCGCCGACTGCGGCGGGTTCTTCGGCTCCGGAGCCGGGAAGCGGTGGCTGGACGGGCGGTTCGAGCGGGTGGCGGAGGAACTGGAGGAACTGCTCGACCACATCGCGTACTTCTCCCCCGGGGCGGAGCGGGTCCTGGTCGGCTACCCCCGGCTGATCCCCGCCGACACCACCAGGTGCCTGACTCCGGCCCCGGGCCAGACCGAGCCGCCGTTCGCGGACGTCCCACGGGACGCCCTGCCGCTCCTGGACCGGACGCAGAAGCGGTTGAACGACGTGATGCGGAAGGCCGCCGCCGACGCCGAGGGCGGGGCCCGCTTCGTGGACCTCTACGCCCGCACCGGCGCGGCCACCGCCTGTGACGGCGCCGAACGGGGCATCGGCGGTCTGCTGGAGGACTCCCGGATCAGGATCGGCGACCGGTCGCTCCCCTGGTACGCGCACCCCAACGAGAAGGGCCGCGACCTCCAGGCCCGTCACGTGGCGGACGCCGTGGAGAAGGCCCTCGACCGGTAACGGACGCACCCATCGGACGCCGCCTCCCCCTCGGCTCGGGGCCGGACGGCCCAGGATCACACGGTGTCAGGGCCAGAGCAGCGAGCGCCGCCACCCGGACGCGGCCACCACCCGTCCGGCTCGGGCCCCGCCGGAACCACCGATCCCCTCCGCCCGACCGGTGCTCTCCGTCCCACCGGTACCCTCCCGGGCGTATTGGAGCCGGACGTGCCGTCGCCGGACGTCCCCCTGGAAGAACTCCACCTCGTCCGGGTCGAGGGCGTAGAGCGTCCAGCTCGGTACGGCGGCGTCGGGCTCGGCGGCGGCGCGCTCCCAGGCGGCGGCGGAGGCGTCAGCCAACTCGTCGAGCCCGCCGAGCGGTTGGCTCTGCCGTCCGGTGAGGGCGGCGGCCAGCGCGCCGGTGGTCCGCCGGGCCAGGTCCGCCCGCGCCTCCTGCGCTGGCAGTACGGTGACGGGCCCGCGCACCCGCACCTGGCGGGCCCGCGCGGGCCAGTAGAAGCCGAGCGCCGCGTACGGGCGGGCCGTGAGCTGACGCCCCTTGCGGCTCGTCGCGTGCGAGGCGAACAGCCAGCCCCGGTCGTCCACCCCGTGCAGCATCACGGTCCGCACGTCGGGCAGTCCGTCCGCGTCGGCCGTCGCCAGGGACGGGGTGTGCGGCTCGGGCTGCCCGGCCGCCACGGCGTCCGCGAACCACTCGGTGAACAGCGCGCGGGGCTCGTCCGGGGCCGCCTCCGGATCGAACCGGGGCAGCTCCGGCAGGTCCCAGACCCGCAGAGCGCTCAGCAGGGCGTCGAGTTCCGTGTCCATGACGCCCATGATCCCGGTACGGCCCGCCCGCGCACCCCGACCAGCCGGGCCGAGCGGGGCGACGGGGACGCCCGTACGGGAACGGGGGCGGCCACGTCCGACTCGTCCCAGGCGCGCCCGGGAGCGAGGTCCGGGGCCCGGTGCGGACAGACGGCGCCGGTTCGCCCCAGGGCGCCCGAGGGCACGGCGCGGTCGTCCGCCAGCCCGGGGCACACGGCCCCGGTTGGCACGTCTTGGTGAACGAGGCGATGAGCAGCGGCCCGCGCCCGCTCTCGGCATCGGCTCCGCTTCCACCCGGGGCGTCTGGAGCCGCTCGGGACAGGCGGGTCCGCTGGGGGCGACGGCGGTACTTGGTCCGGACGAGGAACCACCCCCTACCCCGCCGGGTGATCGTCCCCGAAGGTGACGCCCAACTCGGCCATGAGCGCCTCGGCCAGCTGAGGGGCCTGGGAACGTTCGAGGACCACTTGCCTGAGCGAGGCCACGCCGCGCACCTGGTGGAGGTCGTTGCCGCGCAGATCGAGGCCGCGGTACGTGCCGCCCGTGAACTCGGTCAGGCGGAGGTCGCAGTCGTCCAGCAGGGCCCGGCCCAGGTCGGCTGCTTCGAACGTGGCCTCGCGGAACGAGCACGAGGAGAAGATCACAGGCCCCGAGGCGCGGACCCGGACGAATGTGCCGTAGTCGAGCTTGCAGTGTTCGAACAGCGCGTTGTCCAGAGTGATCCCGTCGAACACGGAACCCATCAACTTGCAGTCGCGGAACACGACACGGGACAGCTTGCTGTCGGTCCACCGCAGGGCACCGAGATCGGACCCCGTGAACTCCACGGAGTCGACACGGACCCGGTCGAGTCGGGTGCGCCGGACGGTGAGGCCGCTGATCCGCCCGTTCAGCAGATGGGTGTCGGCCAGATCGAGGTCCCGTAGGTCGGCGTCGGAGTACTGGAACTCCGCCACCCGACCCCGCGCGTTCTCCAGCGTGGAGACGTTGGACAGGTAGGACCCCGGCTCGTCCGGAGCGGGAAGTGCCACGCTCGTGCGCCGGACGGTGCGGATGTTCATGGATGACCTCTCAAGGGTGATACGGCCGGTACCGCTGGTGGTAGTGCCTGGGAGTGCTACCACCAGCGGCGGGTCTACTTCTTGCTCCAGTTGTCCCAGGTCGGCCGGTTGTCGAAGGGGGCCGGGGTCTTCGCCCAGTTGTCCCAGGTCGGGCGGTTGTCCCAGGGTGTTCCCGCAGTCGTGTGGGACAGGACGTCACTGGTGGAGGACAACTCCACCACGATGGGCGCGTTCGACGAGACGAGGCGTTCCAGGGTCGTCATGCGTGTGTCTCCTTGGAAGCGAGGTGGGACAGGGCGGTGACCAGGGACTGCCGGGAGACACGGCAGTAGTTCGTTTCGGTGGTCCGGAAGCTGCCGTTCTCGAAGTAGCGGTTGGCCGCTTGGGCGCCACGGCAGAAGTCGAAGAACTCGCACTCGGCCTGGCAGCGATCCAATCCCGTGAGGAACTCCCGCACGTACCCGAGCTGGTGGGCGTCGCGGACGATCTCTCCCAGGGTGCGATCGAGGACGCTGCCTGCCAGGAAGTCGTCGTACCGGGGCGCCTGGGTATCCGCGAGCTCGGGAGAGAGCAGGACCACGTCCCCTTTCCACGAGACGGTGGGAATCGGGTCCAGGCGTCGTTGCTCCCACTCGGCACGTCGACCTGATCGGATCAGCCGCAGGTACTCGGAGAGCCGCTCGACTTCCCGGATGGCCGGAGCGTCCAGGTGCCGCCGTGTCCAGACCAGAACCCGGCCCCAGAATTCCTCGGCTTGAGAGGGCGTGGGCGGCTCCCGGTAGGTGTTGACGCCCTCCACCTCCTCGATGTTGAGGCCCGCTGAGCAGCACCCCAGAGAGGCCAGGAAATTCAGTAGACTTTCCGGCTCGGTGATACCGGACACCCCGACGACGGAGATCACGGAGAAGGGGATGCCGTGGTCGCGCAATCGGGAGACACCGCGTGAGATCCGCTCGAAAGCGGCCTTGCCCCGGAGATCGACCCGCTCGGCGTTCATGCTGGCGGGGCCGTCTATGCTCACCCCGACACGAACCTCCCGTGAGGCCAGCAGCTCACACCACGCGTCAGTGACGAGTGTCGCGTTCGTCTGAACGTAGTGGCGGACACGGCCAACGTGGCGCAGTTCCTCGAACGGTTCGAGCAGGGTCGTGAACGCGTCGGTTCCCACGGCGAGTGGTTCGCCGCCGTGCCACACGATGCCGACGGGGCCTCCCACGTCCTCGAAGCGGGCGACCGAGTCCGCCACGGCGACGGCCACGTCCGGGGACATTCGGTGCTTCAGCTTGCGGAACGGGAGATAGCAGTAACGGCAGTCGAGGTTGCACCAGGTCGTGGGTTGGACGACAACGGTTCGTGGTGCTGTGAACCGTTCGGAGTAGCGGGCACGCCAGGAGGAATCGCGGTAGCGCATGGTGGTCCTCTCCTCTGTGGACAGGGGCGTCACCAGGCCGGGGCGGGAGCCGACGGCTGGACGGGACCACCATCTGGTTCATCGAGCCGGATTCATGCTGACATCACCATGTCATCCCGGATGACATGTCATCCCGGGACTCGATTACGGAACCGCTCAATCCTTTATCCACAAGGGGGTTGGGCCGGACAGGTGTGGACTAGGGTGGCGACCGTGCCTCGCTCGATCCTGATTCATGACGGTCACACCGCCCGTGACATCGGCTTGGTGTACATCTGCTCGGGCTACCTCGTCGAAGGTGGTCGGGTGCTGCTCGTCCATCACAACCGCTTCGACAAATGGGTGCCGCCAGGTGGGCACATCGAACCCGGCGAGTCCTTCGCTGGAACTGCGGTTCGGGAGTTCAAGGAGGAGACGGGTCTGGTGGTGGAGGCTCTGTCCAGCCAGCCCCCCGTCCACTCGCCTGACGGCAATGCCACCCCCGAGCCGGTTCCGTTCTACGTCGATGTCGAGCGCGAGGGATTCATCACTCCGGCGCTGGTGCAGTTCTTCTACGTCCGGCGCGCGGCGGATAGCCAGGGGCGCCCAGTGGAAGCGCAACTGGACGAGGTCCACGGCGCGGCCTGGTTCGGCCTGGAAGATCTCAACGGTCTCAAAACGTTCGATCAGGTTCGTTCCCTGGCCCGGTTCGCTCTGTTGAACTACCCGGCTAGTGAGGAACGCGCCCGCGTGTGAGCTGCGGTCCTACTTTCCGACGAGGCGGTACCCGCTGGCTCCGGCCACGGCCGACGCCACGACGAGTCGGGCGGGGGTTCCACCGAGGGAGACCGTTACCGCGTGGTTGAGGCGCTGGACGTACTTGGGAACCGAGGACGGCGCCACGTACAGAGCCCTTGCGATGTGGTCGACCGTGAGCCCGGACTCACCCGCGTGGTAAAGGGTCTTCGCCAGGTCGAGCAAGCGTGCTGACAAGGCGCAGGGAACCATGTCTTCCCGGTCTTGTGTTCTGAGGAGGATCCTGTTCCCAGGGCCGAGCGAGACGTGCTCGATCACCGTTCCGTCCGTCTCCTCGTCCATGGATGAGGAGAGATCTCCGCCGACGCTCATCCGGGCCAGACAACGCCTCGCTTCCTCGTAGGCGGCGGCCGTGTAGTAAGCCGCCCGGATGGTGGTACGCCCACCGGATGCTCCCGGCTCGCTCCACAACCCGGCTTCCTCATCCCACAGGCCGTCCATCAACCGCCATGACCTGGCGAGCCGGGGATCCAGAGGACTGGTCCCGGCCTGGAGCGCCGCCTGGACGCAGAGCGCGTACGCCAGGTGCTCCCAGGCCGTTCCCTGTACATCCTTGTCGTCCTCGACGAAGGTTTCCCAACGGTGGTGATGGTGCGACAGCCAACGCCCCGCTTCGACGATGACCTGCGAGAGCCGCTTTGTCTGGACGGTACGGTTCACCCCTCCGACCTCGCGGCTCTCGTCCTCACGCGTAGGCGTGCCGTCAGGGCGGGGCCCTGAGCGCCCCTCCGCCGCCAACGCCAAGAGGATCAGCGCGGTCTTGCTTGGGCTGGGAGCGGTGTCGACATACGTTCGCCACCCCCATGCCCCGCTTGGCCGTCGGTGATAGAGCAAGCCGTGGACACCGTGATCGATCAACAGATCTACCCGTCCCAGGAGCTCGCTGGTGTCCAACCCGCCAGCGAAGACGAGCTCGGGCCCCAGCGCGTGCAGGGCGTCCCGGAGTTCCACGAGTCCCCGTACGACGAGGGCGGTCTGATGGAGGGAGGTGTCGTTCAGCCCCACCACTTCCGGCCATCCGTGGTCCACTTGGTGCTCCTCAAGCCACCTCACACACCAAGCGGTGGTTTCCGGCACCCGGTCGTGCGAGAAGAAGCGGGGATGGGACAGCAGCCCCGTCAGGCCGAAGGCGATGAATCTGGTGTGCTCACCTCGGCCCCCGCTCTGCCGGGGACGGCAGTGGTCGGGGATCGCGTTCACCAGAAAGCCCAGTGCCTGCCGCACCGGCTGACCTGCGATGCCGGCGGCCCGTAGGACGGGTAACACCTCGCTCGTGTTGACGATCGACGACACCGAGGTGAGCGTCAGCCCCCATCCGCCGTCGTGTCCCTGATGGCGAAGCAGGGTGCGGGCAGCCGTTCCCACTCGCTCCTCGAAGGCCGCCAGCCCCGCCCGCGTCCTCTTCATTCCGCCGCCTCCGCCGAAGATACGGATAGCACGGCCGGACCGTACCCAACCTGGTTGCCGGGAAAGCGTATTCGCACTCCCGCACATCCATTCCCCCCATCTCGCGACTGTCGGGCGAAGATCCGTGCTCCGTTGTGGAAGTGGATGGTGAGACTGAAGGAGCCCGCCCGTTCGCCGCGGACGCGCCCCAGTTCCACGCGGGCGACCTCGGGTGCGCCGCCTGGGTCAGCACGGCCGCGAACCACGAGCCCGCCCGCCGCGCCTACCCCGCGTCCGCCCCCGTGCTGGCCGTCGAGTCCGTCTCCGTCAGTTGGTACAGCTCCGGCACCGACACCTTGATCGGCTCCTGGGTGGTCCGGGCGATCACGACCACCACCGGCTCCTCGGGGTGCGGGTTCTCCTCGCGGTGCGGGACGTGCGGGGGCACCAGGACGAAGTCGCCGGGTCCCGCGGTGATCCGGACCTCCTCCGCGCCGTCGTGGAAGACGAACACCGGGTGGCCGCTGACCACGTAGATCCCGGCCTCCGAGTCGCCGTGGTGGTGGTCGTCCGTCGCGCTCAGCGGCGGGTTCTCCACCAGGCCCATCCAGAGCCGTCGCGAACCGACCGTGCCGCCGCTGATCGCGGTCGGTCCGTCCAGCTCGTCGGCGCGCACGTGGTGCACCCGGTTGTTCAGCGGCCGACCGGCGGGCGAGGGCGAGGGCGAGGGCGGGGGCGGAGTCGAGGTCGGTTCGGGGTGCGTGTGGCTGGTCATCCTGCGTCCTCCTGCTGGTTCCGTCTGTTCCGTCTGTTCTGACCGGCTCGGGTCTGCCTGGCTGTGTCTGGCCTGGCCTGGCCTGGCGTGGCCTGGTTCCGCCGGTGGAGTTCGCCCACTGGCGCGTGGCGCGTGGCGCGTGGCGCGGCCGGTCGGGTGGTGCGGGGCGCGCGATCGGGTGCGGGCCGCTGGTCCGGCGGGTCGGCGGTCCGGTACCGATCGGGCACCGGCCCGTCCGGCTCGTTCCGGCCCGTCCGGCTCGTTCCGGCCCGTCCGGCCCGTCCGGCGTGACCCCAGGCTGCGACGGGGACGGGCTCAACGGCAACCGGTCTTGCCGAAGCGGCAAACAGCGTCGGCGGTGGGCGCCGGGAAGCGGCGGCGGGGGACGGAAAACCGTTGGAGGAGCCCGCGCCCGATGCCTAGGGTCGCGGGATGAGCACTCGCGTCTTCCGTGTCACGGTCCGTGGCGTCTTCGCCGGACTGAGCCCCGAGCAGCGGGCCGAGCTGCTGTCCCGCGCCGGGGAACACGACGTCCTGCGCGCTGCCTTCACCCCGGAGGGGCACCTCAGCTACGACATCGCGGCGCGGACCGCGTTCACCTTCCGGTTCCAGCACACGGGGGAGGACGAGGAGGACGTCCTGGAGGCGGTGGAGCGCGCCGAGGCGGGCGCCAGGTCCTGGCTGGAGGAACGGGGTTACGGCTACGCGAACCTCAGGAGCACCGCCGAGGACCTGTCCCAGGCCCCGTTGGGCAAGCGCCAGCGTCGCGAGGCGGCCCGGCGAACCACCTGAGCGGGCGCGTCCGTTCAGCCGACAGCGGCTCCCCCGGCGTACGGGGGAGCCGCTGTCGCGTCCGGCGGACGCGTACCCGTCCACGGCGCGGAAGGGTGCGGACGGACGGCCCCCCGGACGGCACGCCGACGGCACACGGGCGGACCGACGACGGACGGACGGCTGACGGGTGACTGGTGACGGACAGGGCGGCGCGCGGACGGGCGGGGGCGGCTGGACGGGTCGGCGAACAGGCGGCTGGACGGGACTGCTGAGGCTGGAGGGACCGGGCGGGACCGGACTGCCGGACGGGACCGGGCGGGACCGCACAGGACCGGGCGGGGTCGCACAGGACCGCACAGGACCGGACGGGGCCGGACGGGACCGGACGACCGGAAACCCGAGCGGCACCGGACGGCACCGGACAGCCGGACGTCCGGAACCCGCGCGGGGCGGTGGTTACGCCTCGCCGTCCGGCTCCTCTTCCTTTTCCTTCTTCTTGTCGCCCTGCGCGACGTAGGTGCCCCGCCCCGGCACGGTCTCCACGGTGCCGTCCGCCGCGAGGGCGGCGATCGCGCGGCGGACGGTGCTGCGGGCGAGTCCGTACTTCTGCACCAGCTTGGTTTCCGAGTCGATGGGCTGGTCGGGCCCCCACGCGCCATTGGCGATCTTCGTGCGCAGGATCTCCTCAAGCTGTCGGTACTGCGTTTTCCGGCCTACCGGGTTGATCTCGGGCTCGGGCTCGGGAGCGGGATCGGTCATGGGGACGACGCTAGGCAGCCCCCTTCGGCCCGGCATTATGAGCTACGGATCGATACGAGCACACACGTATCGATAGGAAGGGAGACCTAACAAGACAGGCCGATACAAGTGGAGACAGGGGGAGACGGGTGCGGCTAAGCTCGGGGACGGACGCCGTAGCCGTCCCGCCGAGCGGGTGAAGACCCCGGGAACGGGCGGCCGGACGGTCGTGTTCGTCGCGGTGGCGCGGGAGTCCGCGCACCGCATGAGAGAGGCCCGGTCGCGGTCGGGGGAGGGGCTCATGACGTTCGTCGTGCGGCGGGAGGCGTACCCCGGTCCCGGCCCCGCGCGGGAGGACGGCGGGCGGGCGATGTGGACGGCGGGACGCGCGTGGCTGGAGCACGTCTGCGCGTGCGCGCCGTGCGAGACGGCCGGGGCCAGGGGGTGTGCGGACGCACGGGCCCTGCGCGCCGAGTGGATCGCGGCCCGGGACACCCGCTGCCGCGCCCGGGAGCGGGAGAGCGCGTGCGGTCCCGCCCAGGAGACGAGGGCGGGAACGGGAACGGTCACGCGGGCGGAGGTGGGGCCGGAAGCGCGGGCGGAAGCGGCGCGTCCGGCCCCCGTCTACGGCTCCGTCGCACCGCAAGCCCCGGCGGAACCGTCGTGTGGAGCGGTCAACACCACTGTCACATAAGGCAGTTGGGGGTTCCGTCAACGCCAGTCGGATGATCGGATGGATGGAGGAGGCGCGGAAGATGACATGGACGGGGACGCACACGGGAACACGGACGGCGACGCGAACGACGACGCAGGCGACAACGCGAGCGGGAGCGGCGGCGGGAACAGGGACAGCGGCAGGGACGGGAACAGGAGCAGCGACAGGGACGGGAACGGGCACGGGGACGGGAACGGGGACGGGACCCCGGGCGGGAACGGGCGGCGGGTCACGTACCGGGGCGACGGCCCCGACCCCCGCGCCCTGGGGAACGTCGAGGATGGAGCCCTACGCGGCCACCGTCGCGGTTCCGCCCCGCGCCCCCGTGATCGACCCCCTGACCCAGACCGCGACGACCGTGGACGAACACGGCCACACCGTCGAACTGGGCGCGCACGGAACGAGCACCAGCGGTCTGACGCCCACCGCCACCACCCCCGGAGACGGCGCGGCACCGGGCGGGGCGACCGACGCGGACACCACCGAGTCGTACGACCAGGACGAGAGTTCCGGCTGATGGGCACGGCACCCCCCGGGGGCTCCCCGGGCTCCCCGGGCTCCCCGGGCTCCGCAGGTTCCCCGGGCTGGGCGGACTCCCAGGCCCCCGGGGACCTCTGGAACCCTCGATCCCCAGGAAGCCCCCAAGCTTCAGCAAGCCCCCAATCCCCAGGGGACCCCCGCACCCCAGGCGACCTCCCGCCCTCAGGCAGTAACCCCTCGCCCCCCGGCGGCAACCCCGACGGCCCGGTCCTGGTGCTGACCAACCCGTACGACGTCACCGCCGACCTGGTGTTACGGGTGCTGGCGGAGCGCCGGGTCCCGGTGGTCCGGCTCGACCCCGGCGGCGATCCGCCCGTGAACGCCACGCTGACCACGGAGTACTCGGCCGCCGGCCGACGGGGCGTGCTGCGCACCGCGAGCCGGGAGGTCGACACCACGGCGGTCCGGGCGGTCTGGACGCGCAGACCGTCGCCGTACGAGGGGCCGCCGGGGCTCGCCGGACAGGACCGCCGGTTCGCGGCCGAGCAGAGCCGGTGGGGAACGGGCGGCGTCCTCGCCTCGCTGCCGGGCGCCCGTTACGTCAACCATCCCTGGCACAACCGGGCCGCCGAGTCCAAGCCCGCGCAACTGTCGGCCGCCGGGCGCTGCGGCTTCCTGTTCCCCGACACCCTGATCACCGACGACCCGGAGGCGGCCGGGGAGTTCATCGCCGACCGCCCCGGCGGAGTGGTCTACAAGCCGCTGTGGCACACCCCCTACCGGGTGGACGGCCGACCCCACGCCGTATGGGCGCGGAAGGTCCGCGCCGCCGAGATCTCGGACGCGGTGGCCGTCTGCCCCCACCTCTTCCAGGCCGCCGTGCCCAAGGCGTTCGACGTCCGGGTCACCGCGGTGGGCGACCGGCTCCACGCGGTCCGCGTCGACAGCCCGGACCTCGACTGGCGCCGCCGCCAGGACCGGATGAGGTGCGCGCCCGTCGGGGTTCCCGACGCCGTCGCCCGCCCGGTCGCCGCCTACCTCCGCGCCTTCCGGCTGGCCTACGGCGCCTTCGACTTCGCCGTGACGGCCGGGGGCGACTGGTACTTCCTCGAATGCAACCCCAACGGGCAGTGGGCCTGGCAGCCCCCGGACGTGACGTCCGCGATCGCCGGGGCCCTCGCCGACCACCTACAGAAAGGCCCCGACACGTGAGCAGGTCGGCCCGGCTCCGCGCCGCCATGGTGGACGCCCTCCGCGAGGACGGCGAAGACGGCGGCCCGGAGTGGCTCGCCGCCGCCGGGGCGGTCCCCCGGGAACTCTTCGCGGGGGCGTACTTCGTCCCGGTGGAGGGCAGCGTGCCGACCCGGTACCGGGCGGTCCGCGAGGGGGACCCCGGGTGGCTGGAGGGGATCTACGCGGACCGGACGCTGATCACCCAACTCGACGGCCGGGTGAGACCCGGGGAGGTCGGGGACGCCACGGTGACCGGCTCCCCGTCCTCCTCGTCCACCCTGCCCTCGCTGGTGCTGCGGATGTGGCGGCGGCTGGGTGTCGAGGACGGCCACCGGGTGCTGGAGATCGGCACCGGAACCGGCTACTCGACCGCGCTCGGCGCCCACCGACTCGGGGACGCCCGCCTCACCAGCGTCGAGTACGACCCGGTGGTGGGGGCGGCGGCGGCCGGGGCGGTCCGGGCCGCCGGGTTCGCGCCCCGGCTGGTCGTCGGGGACGGGCTGCGCGGCGACCGGGAGGGCGCCCCGTACGACCGGCTGATCGCCACCTGCGCGGTGCGCCACGTGCCGCTGCCCTGGCTGCACCAGGTGCGGCCGGGCGGCCGGATCCTGGTGACGCTCTCCGGCTGGAGCTACGCCAACGCCCTGGCGCTGCTGGAGGTGACCGGTCCGGGCGAGGCCACCGGCCGGTTCCTGCCCGGCTACACCAGCTTCATGATCGCCCGTCCGCACGACCGCCCGCCCCGCCCGGCGCTGGCCCTGCTGCCCGGCGAGGAGCGGCCGTCCCGGATCGACCCGGCCGTCCTGGACGACTGGACGGGCGGCTGGGTGGCCCAGCTCGCCGCCCCCGCCGCCGAACGGCTGGGGGCCGGTGCGGAACAGGTCCTCTGGGACGTCGCCACCGGCTCGCAGGCCCGGACGGCGGTCGCCCCCGACGGCGGACGGACCGTCGTCCAGCGTGGTCCCGTGCGGCTGTGGGACCGGGTCGAGGACGCGGTGCGGCGCTGGTCGGCCGCCGGTTCGCCGGGGCAGGAGGGGTTCGGGATCACGGTCTCGGCCGCCCGCCAACGGGTGTGGATCGGCGACGAGGACGGCCCGGGCTGGGACCTGCCGGTGTGAGTCCCCGTCATCCGGCGGCCGGGGGCGTCCGTCCGGCCGGGGCTCCGCCCCACGAGCTTTCCGGACGTCCCCGGATGAGGTAGAAGGGTTGCTGGTGACGGGCTCCGTCCGGGCCGGAGGCGTTCCGGTCAGGCGGGGCTTCGGGGGCAGGAGAAGGGAACACGGTGGGCGAACCTACCGAGCGGGCGAGCGTCGTGACGGAGGATCTGGGCGACCTGGTCCGGGAGGAGGCCGAGGACCTGGCGGCCGACCTCGCGGACCAGGAGTCGGAGGAGAGCTGGGAGGCGGTCAGCGACGACGTCGGCTCCTGGGCGGACCAGCACTGGGACGACATGGCCGAGGAACTGTCACCGGACGCCGGGGGCGCGGGAACGTCGTGGTTCGGCGACGACGGAACCGCGCGCGACGAGTTCGACACGGCCTTCCGGGAGCACTTCGAGGACTGAGGACGGCCGCCCGAACGGGAGGGACGGCCGCCGGACGGGTCCGGGCACCGGGCAGCGGAACCGGGCGGCGGAACCGGGTCCGAGCACCGGGCGGCGGAACCCGGGCAGTGAAACCAGCCCGAGGACCGAGCCGGGCACCAGACGGCGGAACCAGGTGGAGGACGGTGGTGACGACGGCCGGGGAAGCGGTGCGGCGCCGGGCCGGGGCGGCCGGGACGCGGCTGGTCCGGGCGGTGTCCGCCACCCGGGTGTTCGCCCGGGTGGCCCCGTACCTGCTGCCCGCGATCGACCGGGGCGTCCACCGCCTCAGCGGCGGCCGGATGATGCTCAGCGAGGCGATGCTGCCCGGGCTGATGCTGACCGCGACGGGCGCCCGTTCGGGCGCGCCCCGGCGCACGCCCCTGGCGTGCGTGCCGGAGCCCGGTGGCACCTGGCTGCTGATCGGGTCCAACTTCGGCAGGCCCCGGCACCCGGACTGGTCCGCGAACCTGCTCGCGCACCCGCGGGCCCGGGTGAGCTGGCGGGGCGAGGAGACCGAGGTGACGGCCCGGCTGCTGACGGGGGCGGAACGGGACGCGGCCTGGGCCGCCGCGCTACGGCTGTGGCCGCCGTACGCCACCTACCAGTCACGGGTGACACGGGAGATCAGACTCTTCCGGCTGACCCGACGGGAGGCGGAACGTCCCGGATGAGGCCGGACGGGTGAGGGCCGGACGAAAGGTGCCGGACGGAAAGGCGCCGGGGGAAAGGTGCCGGACGAAAGGTGCCGGGGGAACGAGGAAGGTCCGGGCGGGACGAGGTGGCGACCGGGGCGTGGGGTGACGGGTCCGGTCTCGGAGGTCGAGGAAGGCGCGGAGTCGCGGGGGCGCGCGGGGCGCGTGGAGGCCAACGGAGTGCGATGGGGGTGTGGCGGCGCGCGATGGGGGTGCGGTGGGGGTGGACGGGGTGAGGGGGACGTCCGGGGGCGCGGCCGTGCGGGAACCGCTCCGGGCGGCGCGCTAGCGGGTGGGCTTGCGGCCCGTGACGCCCAGGTGGACCAGGAGCGCGAGGTTCGGCCGCAGCTCGGCCTGCTTGACGCCCCAGGTCTGGAAACCGCGCTGGTGACCGGCGACCGAGGACAACATGGTGACCAGGGAGCCCGCGACGGCCGCCGGGTTGACGTCCTGGTCCACGCGGCCCTTGGCCTTGAGTTCCTTCACGGTGTCCGTCAGGGCGCTGGTGACCGGGTTGAGCACCCGCAGCCTGATCTTGGAGAACCTCTTGTCGCCCTCGGCGGCGCCCAGGTCGATGACCCGGAGGATCGCGTCGTTGCGGCGCCAGAAGTCGAGGAACCCGTCCACCAGGTCCCGCGCCGTCTGCCAGCCCGCCTTGCCCGCCCAGGAGCGGCCGTCGAGGAGTCCGCCCAGCGCGGCGGCGTCCGCCGCCACCTCGTCGGCGATCTCCAGGACCGCGCCCTCCACGTCCGGGAAGTACTGGTAGAAGGTGGCCGGTGACGTGCCCGCCTTGCGGGCCACGTCGATGACCTTCACATCGCGGTACGGCGAAGAGCTGAGCATCTCGCCCAGGCAGTCCAGCAGCTTCTGGCGGGTCGCCTGGCCTCGTCGTCCGGCTACTCGGCCGTCGACGGTTCTCACCTGTCCTGTCATGTCGTCAGCTTACCGAGGGGGTATCAGAGCGCTATTCGGCCGACTGCAAATGGGGTCCCCCCTGTTCGGGGGGGATGCCGGAGGGGTGCGCGGGGCGCTGTGGCCGGGCCCCGGACGGGCTCGCGGGGCGTTCGCCGTGGTCCCGGGGCGAACGCCCGGAAACCCCGTTCCCGGTTCCCCGGGTCCCCGGTTCGAGTGCCGTCGCGGCGGGTGAGCGCTGGTCACCCCCGGTGGATGGGGTCCGGTTTGAGGTGAGGGGTACTGGTTGGCGTAGATTGCTGGGAGTAGTGGTTCAAGGGAAGGTTGCGTGCTCATGGCCGGGTTCACCGAGGGGGCACCCTGCTGGGCCGAGGCGATGCTGCCCGACCTGGCCGCGGGGAAGCGGTTCTACGGAGAGCTGTTCGGGTGGACGTTCGAGGACGGGCCGTACGGCAGGGCGTTCCACGGCGGGCGTTCGGTGGGCGCGCTGGCCCGCAAGCGCGACGGACGGATGCCGACGGTGTGGACGGTGTACTTCGCCGCCCCGGACCTGCCGGGCACGGTCCGGCGGGTGCGCGGGGCGGGCGGCCGGGTGGTGACCGAGCCGATGCCCGCCGGTGACGGGACGATGGCCCTGGTCGCCGACCCGGAGGGCGCGGTGTTCGGGCTGTGGCACAGCGCGGGGCACCCCGGGTTCGACCGTCAGCAGGAGGTCATGTCCTTCTGCTGGGCGGAGGTGTACGCGCGCGACGCGGAGGTCGTGGACCCGTTCTACGCCGCCGTGTTCGGCTACGGGGCCACCGACCTGGGACAGGACGGGCAGTTGCGGGTGTGGTCGCCCGCCGGGACGCCGCCCGGACCCGAATCGGCCGTCGGGGGACGCATCCTGATCGGGGACAGCTTCCCGGCCGAGATGCCCTCGCACTTCCTGGTCTACTTCCGGGTCCCCGACTGCGACGCCGCCGCCGCGACCGTCGTCCGCCTCGGCGGGCGCGTCCACTTGGCGCCCACGGACACCCCCTACGGGAGGATCGCGGTCTTCACGGACAACCAAGGGGCCGATTTCGGCGTCCTACAGGACTACGAGGACCGTGGCGACGGCGCCCTTCCGGTACCCGGTCCGGAACCGGTGTCCGGCACGGAACCGGCACCCGGTCCGGACGCCGTTCCGGACATCGACCCGGAGGCCGATCCGGAGGCCACCCAGGAGTGTGACGTGCTCGCCGAACCCGACTCCGAACCCGACCCCGGCCCCGGAGCCGCTCCCGGCGCGGGAGCCGGACCCGGTTCCGCTTCCCGTTCCGGTTCTGGTTCCGGGGCACGGAACGAGGGGGGCGTGTAGGGGCGGACGCCCGGCGGGCGGGGCGCGGGGGCGCGAACCGGGCCCCCGGAACTGAGTCGTGCGCCACACCGCGCGCCGGCGCGGGCACCGGGAAGGGGCCAGGGGGACGGCCAGAGTGCCCCATATCACGTGGCGGGTCGTCAGGAAACCGGTCCTGGAGGTCCGCCGTGCGGTGTATGGGATGAGTGATGACAGACACCCCGTTTCGTCCCCGGGTTCGCAACCGGCCCCCGGGGCAGGAAGAATCGGGGTGCGTGCCGCCCTGGCGGTTCGGTGGTGAGACGCTGCACGGGGCCGTGTTCGCGGAGGCGGCCCGTACGGGGAGGTGGCAGGCAAGTGGTGGATCAGCTGACGCAGCATGATCCGAGGCGGATCGGTCCGTTCGAGGTCCTGGGGCGGCTCGGGGCCGGAGGCATGGGCCTGGTCTACCTCGCCCGGTCGGCCTCCGGCCGACGCGTCGCGATCAAGACCGTGCGGACCGAACTCGCCGAGGACCAGCTCTTCCGCGTCCGCTTCACCCGGGAGGTGGAGGCCGCGCGCGCCGTCTCCGGCTTCTACACCGCCGCCGTCGTGGACGCCGACCCCCGGGCCGCCGTGCCGTGGCTCGCCACCGCGTACGTGCCCGCGCCCTCCCTTGAGGAGATAGTGAACGAGTGCGGGCCGATGCCCGCGCAGGCGGTGCGCTGGCTGGCCGCCGGGGTCGCCGAGGCCCTCCAGTCCATCCACGGCGCCGGGCTGGTGCACCGCGACCTGAAGCCGTCCAACGTGCTCGTCGTCGAGGACGGGCCCCGCGTCATCGACTTCGGCATCGCCAGCGGGGTGTCCAACACCCGGCTGACCATGACCAACGTGGCCGTCGGCACCCCCGCCTACATGTCACCCGAACAGGCCAAGGACTCCCGGAGCGTCACCGGCGCCAGCGACGTCTTCTCGCTGGGCTCCACCCTGGTCTTCGCCGCCACCGGCCACGCCCCCTACCACGGGGCCAACCCGGTCGAGACGGTGTTCATGCTGCTGCGCGAGGGCCCCGACCTCTCCGGTCTGCCCGACGAGCTGCGGCCCCTGATCGACTCGTGCATGCAGCCGGACGCCAGCGCCCGGCCCACGCCCGCCGACCTCCAGGCCCAGCTCGCCCCGCACCTGTTCGGTTCCGGCTCCGACGACAGCGGCACCGCCTCCGCCTGGCTGCCCGAGCGGGCCACCAGCCTGATCGAGGCCCGGCGCGGCGGCCGCACGCAGAGCGCCCAGCTCCCCGGCCCGGGCCGCCCCCCGCACCAGCCCGGCCCCCCGCACGCCCACCCCGGTGCCCCGCACGCCCCCGCGCCCGCCCATGGGCCGGGCCACGGCTCCGGACCCGGTCACGGACCCGCGCAGGGCGGCGCCCGGGGCGGTCGGGGCAGGGGCGCGCCCGGGGTGCCGCCGCCCCCGCCGCACGCCCCGCCCGTGCCCCACCAGCCGCCGCCCGGCGCCGAGGCCCGCCCCGACCCCCGCAGCGGGGTACGGCTCGCGGGCGCCCGGGTGCCGATCGGCCCCGGCCCCCGGGCGGACGCCGCCCGCGCCGGGACCGCCCACGGCGCGCCCCCGGAGTCCCAGCTGTCCGGCCACTGGTCGCGTTCCGCCGCGGGCGGGCCCGGCGCCGTGGGCGCCGTCGACCCGGCGGTGCCGCCCCGGCCCACCGCCCAGCCCGCCGGAACGGGCTGGCGGCCCTGGCGGTTCCGGATGTCCAACGACGTGTGGGGCACCCCCGCCGTCGACGGCGACCTCGTCTACGTGACCTCCTTCGAGGTGCACGCCCTGGACGTGGCCACCGGCCGCCGCCGCTTCAAGACCCGTGACGTCGCCTGGTCGATGGCGGTCTCCGACGGCCGCGTCATCGCCTCCGACGGGCCCACCCTCTACGCCCTCGACGCCCGTGAGGGCACCGATCTGTGGCGGCTGTCCGCCGACGGCTGGGTGTACGCGCTCCGCGCCGACCGGGGCACCGTCGTCACCGCGACCCGGGGCGGCGCCGTCCAGGCGTGGGACGCCTCCGGCGGCCGCAAGCTGTGGGAGATCACCGGGGTCCAGACCGACTTCGAGACCGTGGAGGCCGGACCGGCCCTCCACGACGACACCGTCTACGTCTGGCACGACGCCCGGCTGCGCGCCCTCGCGGCCCGCACCGGCGAGGAACGCTGGTCGTACCCGATCGGGGACGCCGCCTCCTGCGGCGGGGTGCCCGTCCGGGTCACCCACGCGCCGGACGGCACCGTGTACGTCGCCGCCGGGACCCGGGTGCTCGCCGTCGACGTCGTCACCGGACACGTGCGCTGGCACTTCGAGGCCCCCGCAGCCTTCCTCGCGCCGCCCGCGTTCGCCCCCGGACCCGCCGTCACCGGCGGCGGCGTCTACCTCGCGGACTACCTCGGCACCGTCTACGCGCTCGACGCCGCCGACGGCCGCGACCGCTGGCGCATCGCCACCGAGCCCCGGTCCTCCGCCGAACCGGTCCTCGTCGCCGACGGCCACGTCCATGTGGGCAGCGGCAAGGGCCTCTACACCCTCGACGCGGTCACCGGCACACCCAAGTGGCGCTTCCAGGCGGGCGGCGACGTGGTGGGCGCGCCGGTCGTCGCGGAGGGCCGCATCCACTTCGGCTCCACCGACCACCTGCTGTACACGCTCAAGGCCGACGACGGCCGACTGCGCTGGAAGCTGGCCACCGGCGGCGAGATCACCGGCGCCCCGGTGGTCCGCGCGGGCGTGGTGTACGCGTGCAGCAAGGACCGCTGCGTGTACGCGCTGGACGCGGAGAAGGGCACCGGTACGGCCCGCGCCTGATCCGTTCCCCGTACCGGGGCGGCCCGTCCCGTCCCCGTGCCCGTCCCGTCGCCCCGGGGCCGTACGGGACCCGTTCCGGTACGCGGTTCGGTTCCCGGGGTGGGTCGGCCCCCCTCGTCCGCTCGTGCAGGTCCGGACAGGCTCGTACCAGTCCGGCCAGGCACGGCCCGGCGGCCAGGCGCGGCCCGGACGGGCTCGTCCGCTCGTACCGGACAGGTCCGGCTCGGTCCGGCCGTGGTCCGGCCCGGACGGGCTCGTCCGCCGGCGCCGGACCGGATCGGCTCGCACCGTCCGTACCGGTCCGGGACCGGATCGTCGCGGCAGGCCGGGAGACGGGGTGCCCACCCGGTGAGGGAGGCGTACGGGCAGGCCGCGCCGGAGCGCGGGCCCGCCGCGCCGGAGTACGGGCAGCACGCCGGAGCGCGCGCGGACCTGTCACGCCGGGGTGCGCGGACCGGTGACGGCGTGCGTACGGCTCCACCGCGCCGGGGCGCGCGACCTGCGGCGCCGGGGCGCCCCGGGGACAATCACCGCATGGCAGCAGCAGCACGCACCCACCGGCCCGGTCCGGGTGACGGTCCGTACCGCCGTCTCCTGCCCGACCTCCTCGCGGTGGGCGGCCCCCACCGGCTGGCGCTCGCCGGGGGCTGGGCCGCCCTGGCCCACGGGCTGGTGGACCGGGCCAGCCGGGACGTGGACCTCGCGACGGCGAGCCCCGCGCCCCTCGTGGAGATCGCCGCCGGGGTCCGCGCGGAGCTGGGCCGCCGGGGCTGGACCGTCACGCCAGGGGAAGCGGGCCCGCTGGCCGCCCGGTTCACGGTGGACGTCCCCGGTGCCGGGGCGCGGCTGGGGGAGGAGGCGCCCACGCCGCCCGAACCGGTCGGCGTCACCCTCTACAAGGAGGCGCTGTGGCATCCACCGGTCGCCACCCCGACCGGACTGGCCCTGGCGCTGGAGGACCTGACGGGGACGAAGGTCCGTGCCCTGGCGGACCGGGGCCTCGCCCGCGACCTGGTCCACGTGCACGCCGTCGCCGACCGCTGGAGCCGCCTCGACCTGGAGGAACTGGGCCGCCGCCACGCCCCCGACACCTTCGACCCGCGTGACCTCCAGGCCCGGCTGGCGGGCGTGGAGTGGATGGACGAGTGGGAATTCCGCGCCTACGGGCTGGACCGGGCCGCCAGGACGGCGCTGCGGGCGTGGGCCCAGGAATGGGGCGACGAGATCGCGGAACGACTGGTGGAGGGCGGCCCGCCGGAGGACGACGACTGACCCTGCGGGGGCCCGTGGCTCCGGCAGGGCTCCACCTGCTCCGCCGCCGTCCGGTACGGAAACCGGGCCCGGTCCCGTACCGGACGGCGGCCGGTACGGGACGAGTCCGGCCGGGATGCGGGACCGGACGTCCGCCGCGACGCTGGGACCATGGCACTGCCGAACGCGCTCGCCCTGGCCGGGGTGCTGCTGTGGGCCGCCTTCGAGGTGCTGCTGAGGCGGCGGGCCGACCCCGGGGCCGCCGCCTGGACCGCCACCCCCGAGGACCGCGGCAGCACCCGGCTGCTGCTCGCCGCGTACGCCGTCGCCGTCCTCGTCAACGTCGTCCTCGCCGGTACCGGCGCGGGGAGCGTCCCGCTCGGGTGGTGCTGGGCCGGGGTCGCTCTGGTCGCGGTCGGACTGGTGCTGCGGGCCTGGGCGATGCGGACCCTCGACCGTTTCTACACCCGCACCCTGCGCACCACCGAGGGCCAGCGTCTCGTCACCTCGGGCCCCTACCGGCTGATCCGCCACCCCGGCTACACCGGCAGCCTGCTGGTGTGGACCGGTTACTCGCTCGGCCTCGGCAACTGGATCGCCCCGCTGGTCGTCGCGGCCCTGCTGCTGGCCGTCTACACCTGGCGCGTCGAGGCGGAGGAACGGCTCCTGCTGGCCGCGTTCGGCGACGAGTACGCCCGGTACCGGCTCCACACCAGACGGCTGGTGCCGTACGTCTACTAGTCCGTGGGAGGCGCCCCTGAGCGCACCCGCCCGCCGTTCACCAGCGGACCGCCGTGAAGTCGACCGGCCGGGGCCGCAGCCGCGCGGCGCGGTCCGCCAGGGCGCGCAGCCGCCGGGACGCCTCCCCGACGGGCAGCCGTCGGCGGTCGCCGTGGCCCGGCAGCACCCACTCGAAGCGCAGCCGTCCGGCGACCCGGTCCAGGGAGGCGGCCAACTCCTCGACGGAGTACCAGGTCACGCTCTCCGCGACGGCGAGGTCGTCCGCCGCGCGCGACCAGTAGAAGCTGTCACCGGTGAAGCAATACCGGTCGTCCGCGAGGTAGAGCACGCTGCCCTCGGTGTGACCGGGCAGCGGGTGCGCGGTGACGCCCTCGCTGATGTCGGTGGCCTCCGTCCCCCGGAGCACCCGGTCGGCGTCGGGCGCCGCGTCGAGGTCGCCCTCGTGGATCCACAGCCGGGCGCCGAACCGGTCGGCGTAGCGGCGGCCGTGCGCCGCGTGGTCGCGATGGGTGAGGAGCACGTCGGTGACGGGCCCCACCGCCGTGTACCGGTCGGCGAGGGCGGGGCTCCAGCGCGGGGTGTCGATCATCATCACCGTCCCCGAAGGCCGCCGCAGCAGATAGGAGCTGGCGCCCGCGGTGTGCGGGGAGTTGTGCCCGCAGAGCAGCACGGAGCCGTCGACGGCCAGCGGGAACGGGTCCCGTGCCGGGTCGGGCCGTCCGCCCGCCGTCCGCACCGAACGGGTGGGGCAGGCGAACGCGGCGGCGCGCATCAGGAGGCCCTCCGCCGGGCCGTCCGGCTGCCGCAGCACCCGCGAACGCCCGTCGGGCGCCTCGACGATCAGCCCGGGCGCCAGCTGCCGGGCCGCGTCGCAGTTGACGCAGCGGTCGTCCACGTACCAGTCGTCGTACGAGTCGTCCACGTACCGGTCGTCGGGCACGGCGGAACTCCGTTCGGGGGGAGGGGAAAGGGAGGCCGCGGCCCGGGCGGGGCCGCGCCTTCGCGCTCTCCAGGGGTATCCCACCCGGGAACGGAACCGGTAGCCCCCGCCGATCTTGTTCTTCGGGGTCCCGGGCCATCCGACGTGACGCCGGGGGCGAGGCGTTTCGTACCGTCTTGCGGTGCTCTGGCGGCTTCTTCCGAAGGGAACGCGGCGGCTCAGGAGCGGCTGCCGCCCAGCGGCGGATCAGGCGGACCGGAAGGGCCGGGAGGCGGACGGTCGGGCCGGTCCCAGGTGCGGGTCTCGGCGGTGTCGCGGCCCGTGACGGGTCCGGGCGGGCCGTCGGCGGCCGTCGGCGGCGGGGACACGGGTGGGACGGGGGCGGTCCTGGCCGGGCGGCGGCCGGACATCAGCAGCGCGCCGAGCAGGAGCAGCAGTCCGCCGCCCAGTCCGCCGACGACACCCCAGCCGAGCCCCCGGCCGTCCCCCGTGACGACCAGCTCGCCCATCGCCTGACCCACCCGCACCATCCACAACACGGTGAAGCCGAGGACCACCACACCGGCCAGGGCCACCGCGAGCCGGGACCGGAACACCACCCCGGCGAGCGCCACCAGCGCCGCCGCCAGGAACGGCAGGAACAACGAGAGGAACAGCTCCGCGCGGGCGTCACCCACCCCACGGCCCGTGAACAGCTCACCGACGGCGTAGTACCGCCCGGGACGGCCGTCGTACCAGGCACGGAAGGGGCTCCAGACGGCGGCCGCCGCTCCGATGAGCGCGAGGACCGACCCGAGGACGTTGCGCACCATCGCGTCGCCTCCTTCGCGCCCCGTCACCGACGCTACGCCCGGTGCCCCGGGCCCGCCAGACGAGTGGCCGCCGCGCCGTCACCGGTCGTGACGGCGCGGCGACCCGTCCGCTCCGGAGGCTCGTGACCCGGGACGGGACGGGGAGCGCGTCGATCAGCCGCGCGTGCCCGTGGCGTGCCCGTCGGCGGCCTTCAGCAGACCGCCGGTCGCGTGGGCGTCGAGCGGGGAGGTCGCGTGGGCGTCGGCGGGCTTGAGGACGCCCGTGGCATGGCCGTCGGCGGGCGTTAGCGGACCCCCGGTCGCGTGGCCGTCCCTGGCTATCGCGTTCCCCGCGAGGGCGAGTGCGGCTCCCGTGGCGAGGGCGACGACGAGGAGCTTCCGTGCGCGGTTCATGATCCGTGTTCTCCCATGGGTGTCGGTGTCGTGGCCGGACGTCCGTCGCCCGGCCGTCGTGGTGGAACGGGCGAGGGGACGGGAAAACGACACGACGAACCGCGGCGGCTCCCCCTCATGCCGCCGCGGTTCGTCGTTCCCCCGCCCCCCTGTGTGCCGTGGACTTACGGCTTGCCACCCGTGGCGTGGCTGTCCGCGGGCTTCGCGGTGCCACCCGTGGCGTGGCTGTCCGCCGGCTTCGTCTTGCCGCCGGTGGCGTGGCTGTCCTTGGCCGCGACGACCGGCTCGTCGCCGATGTCGATGAGCTGCGGCTTGCCGGTCTTGTCGGCGTTGCTCATGGTGCTGAACTCCTGTTTCTGGGAGCCGTTGAGACTGGCTCGTCCGGCAGCTCCCCCGTGGGCTGCCGGACGAGCACTTCAGGCCGATCACCATAGTCAGTGAGGGCCCATCAGCTCGTCTGCCCCCCGCTGGGACGAGCCGATGGGAAAAGAGTGGCCGAGCGGGATAAACGAATGATGAACGGGCCGGTGGCGGGGGGATCGCCCGTCCCGGACCCGCCGTCCGGCTGGACGGATCACAGCCGGACGGCGGGCGCCGTGGTGGTCGGGCGACGACCGGGAAGTATCGGATTCAGGCCACCGCTGACGGCGTCAGCAGGGCCCGCACCTCGTCGGCCTCCGGGGAGCCCAGCTCCTCGTAGAGGACGAGCGCCTCCGTCCAGCAGGCCCGGGCCCGGTCGGACTGGCCGAGCCCGGCCAGCGCCCGGCCCAGCAGGGTCAGCACGTTGCCCCGGCGCCACTCGCCGCCGATCTCCCGCAGCGCGACCAGCGCCTGCTCCGCGAGAGCGGCGGCGCGAGCCGGACGCCGGGCCGCGAGGTGTGCCTCCGCCAGCCGGAACAGGGCCATGCCCTCCCACAGCCGCTGCCGTGACTCCCGGAAGACGGTCAGCGCCTCCGTGAGCTGGTCCAGCGCCTCGGACAGCCGGTCCGCCTGGGTCAGTGCCATGCCCAGCGCGTAACGGCCGTTGGCCAGCCGCAGGGTGAGACCGATGCGGTCGTAGATCGCCACGCCCTCCTCCGCGAGCCGGACCGCCTTCTCGGTGCGCCCGGTGGCCAGGTGGATGCGGGAGAGGTTGCACAGGGCGCTGGCCTCCCCGGGTCGGTTGCCGTCCGCGCGGAACGCCTCGATCGACTCCTGGAGGAAGCGTTCGCCGTCGTCGTGGCGTCCCTCGTAGAGAGCGATGATTCCCCGCTCGTTGGGGGCGTTGCAGCTCACCCACGGGTCGTCGGCGGCTTCGACGGCGAGGAGGGCCCGCCGGGCCTCGTCGTCGGCCGCGGCGAACCGTCCGGCGGTGCTGTGGATCTGGACCAGGGTCAGCCGGGCACGGGCCTCCACCCGTGCGTCCCCGGCGGCCATCGCCGCGTCCCGCAGCGTGGTCGCCGCGATCTCGTAGCGCCGGGTGCTCACCCCCACCTCCGCGAGGGCCTTCGCCGCCATCAGCAGGTCCACCGCGGCGCGCGGCGCCCCGATCCGTCCGCCCTGCAGCACGGCGGCCAGCAGGCAGTCCGCCTCGGAGTGCAGCCAGTCCAGCGCGGCTCTGGCGTCGGTGAACACCAGCCCCGGCCGGGCGGTCGGTTCGAGGTGGTCGACGGTGCGGTCGCCGGGGCGTTCCAGGGCGTACACGCCCGCCGCCGTGGCCAGGTAGAAGTCGAGCAGACGGCGCAGCGCGGCGTCCCGTCCGGCGGGTTCGTCGCGCTCGGCGCAGACCCGCGCGTACAGCCGCAGCAGATCGTGGAAGCGGTAGCGGCCGGGTGCCGCCGACTCCAGCAACGAGGTGTCGACGAGCCCTTCGAGGAGTTCCTCGGTGTCGTCCTCCGACAGGTCGAGGGCGGCCGCCGCCGCGGTCAGCGAGATGTCCGGGCCGTCGGCGGTGCCGAGCAGCCGGAACGCCCGGGCCTGGGCGGGCTCCAGCTGTCCGTAGCCGAGTTCGAAGGTGGCCTTCACCGCCAGGTCACCGGCCTGGAGCTCGTCCAGGCGGCGGCGTTCGTCGGCCAGCTTCGCGGCGAGGACGGACACCGTCCAGGTGCGCCGGGCGGCCAGCCGGGACGCGGCGATCCGGATGGCCAGCGGCAGGAACCCGCAGGCCGCGACGGTGTCCAGGGCCGCCTCCCGCTCGGAGCCCACCCGCTCCTCGCCGACGATCCGGGTGAACAGTTGCAGGGCCTCCTCGGGGGACATCACGTCGAGGTCCACCAGATGGGCGCCCGCCAGGTCCACCATCCGGGTCCGGGAGGTGACGAGCGTCGCGCAGCCCTCGGTGCCGGGCAGCAGCGGACGCACCTGCGCCGCGTCCCGGGCGTTGTCGAGCAGGACCAGCACCCGTCGGCCGTCGAGCAGCGTGCGGTACAGCGCGGCGCGCTCCTCCAGCGTCTCGGGGATCGCCGGGTCGGGGGTGCCGAGGGCGCGCAGGAACGCTCCCAGCACCGCCTCGGGTTCGGCGGCGCGCGGCCCGGCGCCCTGGAGGTCGATGTACAGCTGGCCGTCCGGGAACCGGGCCCGGGAGGCGTGCGCGACGTGCACCGCGAGGGTCGTCTTGCCGACCCCGCCGATGCCCGCGACCGCCGACACCGCCATCACCCGGCCCTCGGCGGTGGCGAGGACGTCGCTCAGCTCGGAGACGAACGCCGTCCGGCCGGTGAAGTCCGGCACCGTCGCCGGGAGTTGCGCGGGACGCACCGGGGCGGCCACCGGTTCGGGCGCCGCCGCCTCCGGCTCCGCCAGCCCGGGGTCGGCGCGCAGGATGCGCTGGTGCAGTTCGCTGAGGCCGGGGCTCGGGTCCACGCCCAGCTCGTCCGCGAGCAGCCGCCGGGTGTCGGCGTAGACGGCGAGCGCCTCGGCCTGCCGTCCGCTGCGGTACAGCGCCAGCATCAGCAGCTCGGGCAGCCGTTCGCGCAGCGGGTGGGCGGCGGTCAGCGCGGTCAGCTCGGAGACGGCCTCGGCGTGGTGGCCCTGGTCCAGGTCCAGGTCCAGCCGGGTCTCCTGGAGCTGGAGCCGCCATTCCTCCAGCCGGGTGCGCTGGTTGGCGGCGAACGGGCCGGGCACGTTCGCGAGGGGCTCGCCGTCCCACTGGGCGAGGGCCTGGTTCAGCAGGGTGCGCGCCCGGGGCGGATCGCCCTCGGCGCGCGCCTTCTCGGCCCCGGCGGCCAGCGTCTCGGCACGGCTCAGGTCCAGCGCGTCCGCCGCCGTCCGGATCGCGTACCCGCCCGCCTCGCTGTCCAGCACGCCCTGGCCGAGTGCCTTGCGCAGCCGGGAGGCGTAGGTGCGGACGGCGGCCAGCGCCTGCGGCGGGGGCTCCTCGCCCCACAGCGCGTCGATCAGCTGACCGGCCGTCGCCATCCGGCCGTCGCGCAGCAACAGCGCGGCGAGCAGCGCGCGTTGCTGGGGGGAGCCGGTCGGCAGGGGAGTGGTCCCGCGCCAGGCCCGTACCGGGCCGAGGACCCCGAACCGCAGGTCGTGGGCGTCGTCGCCGGTGCCGCCCACGTCCCTCGTTCCGCCGCTGGTCGCGGCCCCGGGCGCGGTCCGGTCGGTGGGGGTGAGGACCGTCGTCGGGGTGGTCTCCCGCGCGGCCGACCGCTCGTCCGTCCGGTGCGGCGCGCCCGCCCGGCCGCTGGGGCCGCCGGGCACCGGGACCCGACCGCCCGGCGCGGGCGGCGTGCTGGCGTCGGCCCCGGGGGTGTCGCTGGTCGCCTGGTGGGCGCTGGCGGCGGCGGCCGGGGTGGGATGGGGCCCCGAGGCGATCCGTCCGGGGACTCCGGGGCTTCCGGGGCCTCCCCGGGCTCCGGGGGCTCCTGGGGTTCCCGGGAGCTCCGGAGTCCCCGGGGCTCCGGAGGATCGGGCGCCGTCCGTGACGTCCGTGTGCGTCCGGTCGGCGTTCCCCGGTGCGGTGGCCGGATCGTGCGCGGAGCCGGTCACCGCGCCGCCGCCGTCCGGTCCGGACGCTCCGGGTCCGTCGGTGTGCGGGACGGCCGACCGGCCGGAAGCCGGTGTGACCGGACGGCGCTGATCCGGGACTCGCGGTGCTCCGTCCATGCGTCTCCCTGCCCTGACTGACGAGATTCCTGGCCTCCGTCAGTGTGCCTGCTCGGTACCGGAAGCGTCAGTATTGATATGGACCTGTCACTGTTGTCGTTCCCGGTCCGGACCCCTCGGTGCGCGGGGCCGTACGGGTGGCCGTGCCTGGGGAAGACACCCGTACGCCCGTCGGAGGTTCCCGGTGGACGCCCTTGGAGTGAGGGGGCGTTCGGGCTTCCGGGCGGTCCGTCCGGCGCGCGGTGCGACGGGGTGCCGTCGGGTGGGGGCGTGAACGCGGCGCGCGGGCCGTACTGACGATCCGTCATGACCGGTCCGTGGCGTGTGCGCAAGGTGGGGCCTCCCGTGCGTCGATGCCGTACGTCGTCCCGTACGCCGTCGGGCGGGCCGTCAGGCGTACGGTTCCGGGTGTTGCCGTCGGTGCCGTGCTGTTCCGTGCTTCTGCGCGGGTGGTGCGTGTGGTGTGCGTGGTGCGGGTGGTTCGGGAAGGCGGGGGCGGGGTGGGGCGCGGTCCGTCCGGGCGGTGGGGCGGGGACGGAGGTCGGGGACGGACCGCGCCGCGGGTCAGGGGGTGTCGGTGACCGTACCGGTCACCCAGGGGCCCTCGACCGGGTTCCACTGGTCGTCGTAGGTGATCGTCCGCATCCGCAGGGTCTCCGTTCCCTCGGTGACCGTGTCGCGGACCGTGGGGACCGCGACGTCGACGCTCGTCTCTCCCGCCGGGACCACCACCGAGACATACGGGTCGTCCAGTCGGGACAGGGGCCGCTCCGGATCGGGCGACACCCCGAAGTTCCGGTCCAGCCAACCACGTTCGACGTCCTTGGTGGACAGTTCCGCCCCACCGGACACCGGACCGACACGGAAGGCGACGCCGAGCGTGTCCACGTCGGCGGGGTCCGACAGGCTCACCCGCCACACCAGCGGCGCCCCCTCGGCCACCCGGGTCGCGACGCGGCGCACGGTGACCCCGGGCCGGGGGTCGTCGTCCTTGACGGTCACCCCGCCCCGGTCCGAGCCGATGACGGCGCCCCGCACCGCCTTGGCGAACACCCCGTGGACCAGCTCGTACCCGTGACGGGTGTTGCCCACCACCTCGACGGGGACGTCCAGCAGCCGGGTGCCCGGCCGGACGGTCACCGTGCGGTGGGACTCCGGCAGCGGATAGGGCGGGCTGTCGAACAGCCGTATCGTGCCAGTGCCCTGGCCGGAGACCGTCACCGGCACCTTGAACGTCCGGGTGCCCGCGTCGCCCTCCTTCACGGTCAGCCGTCCGATGTCCACCCGGGGGAGGGGGGTGGGGCGGACGGTGGGGGTGCCGGGGCGCCAGCCCCAGGCGTCCATCAGCCAGAGGCGTCCTTTGGTGGTGCGGGGGATGAGTTCGAGGTTCTTGAGGCGGGTGAGGTCGAGTCCGGCGCGCAGTGCGGGCTTCAGGGTGACCCGGGTCTCGCGGGCCCAGGCGGAGGTGGTGCGGGGGGTGCCGGGGACTCCGTCGAGGGTGGTGCGGCCGAGGTGGGCGCGGCGTCCGTCGGCGTCGGTGACGCGGACGTCCAGCGCGGTGCCGGTGGAGTTGGGCGGGACGATGACGCGGAGGGTGAGGGCGTCGGAGCCCTTGACGGAGAAGGGGCGGTCGGGGGTGACCTTGACGGGGGTTCCGGCACGGCTCCAGCGGGCGGCGACCGCGTACCGGCCCGGCTCCCAGGACGTCTGCCAGAAGGCGAAGTGCGGTGAGCGGACGTGCCCGTCCAACGGCAGACAGCCCTCGTCGTGGTTGACCTGACGGCACAGTCCGCCGCCGGTGACGCGGGTGGTGTCGGTGGGGAGGATCGCGGGCCGGCGGTGGGCGCCGGTGGCGTGGGTGAGGGCGTGGGCGGGTCCGGCGGAGGGGGCGCGGCGGTGGGTGCCGTCAAGGAGGGGGCGGACCTTGTCGTCGCCGGCGACGAAGAGGCGTGCGGCGGTGGCGATGTAGGTGGAGCCCGCCTTCTGCTGCTGCCGCGCCGTCAACCGGGCCGCCCTGCCCCGGTCGCACAGCGGATCGGGCGAGGTGCCCGGCCAGAAGTCGTCGTCGGCCGGTGCCTGGGCCTGGCCGGGCGTCCACTCGGTGTTGAAGTAGTTGTGGTTGGCGCCGATCAGATAGACCACGCTGTGCAGCGCCCGCCCCCGGGTGACGCCCCGGGTCGCGTCGGCGTACATCTGGCCCTGGAGGTCGGAGACGTCTCCGTCGCAGCCGGGCAGGATCGTCATCGAGGGCACGTCGGGGACCGGGTTCTGGGCGAAGATCGTGGGAGCGACGAGGACGGTGCCCTTGATCTTCCAGCGGACGGGTCCCCGGTAGCCGTCGACGGCGGCGGGCGCGGGGTGGAGGGTGTCCATGGCGGCGCGGTTGACGCCCTCGCCGCCCCGGGAGTGCCCCACCAGCAGCACCTTGTCCAGGTTCCGCTTCGGCAGCCCCTTCACGGCGGCGGGGGCCGTGGACGGACGCGCCGCCCAGCCCGCCCACCGCGCCAGGTGCTGCCGCACCAACGACGACCGCGCCTGGGCGCCCCCGTCGTCCTCGGCCCCGTCCTGGCCGTTGACGCCGTTGGCGGAGACGGAGACGGTGACGTACCCCTGGGAGGCCAGCAGCCTCTGGTCGTGCAGATACCCCCGGTGGCTCGGGACCTGCCGGTAGCCGGGTTCACAGGGCCAGGAGCCCGACTCCTCGCCCCGGGCGTCGTAGCAGGTGCTGTGGCGGCCGTGGAGGAAGAGGACGAGGGGGCGCGCGCCGGTGGCTCCGACGGGGCCGACCACGGTCGCCTTCATCTCGACCTTCTCGGGCAGCCCCGGCAGCTTCACCGACGGCAGGGAGTACTCCCCGCTGGTGGTGCGGTACCGGCCCTTCACCCCCGGGTCGACGGGGTTCGCGGGCGGCCGGGCGGGCAGCACGGGGGTCACCGGGGCTGGCTCCCCCGTGAACGGCTGACGGCGGGCCCCGTCCGCCCCCGCCCGGTCGAGGCGGCGTCCGGCGGCCACCGCCCGGAGCCCGCCGCCGGGGAGGGGCCGTTCGCCGCCCAGCGCCAGCCGGAAGGTCCGTCCGTCCCGGTCCGGCACCGGAACGCCCAGCGGGCGGTCCCCGAGGTGGAACTCCACCCGGGCGCCCCCCATCGGCAGCCGGTCGGGCGCGGTCCACACCAGCTGTCGTCCCGGCCCCGCCCCGGATATGCGCCAGCCAGGGGGGAGCCGCTCGTCCCCGCTCGGCGCGGCGGCCCCGGTGGCCCCGGCGGCGGCCCAAGTCGCCGGGGCGGGTGAGGTCGGTGGGGCGGGTGAGGTCGGTGGGGCTGACGGGTGGCCCGGGGGCGTGGGGCTTCTGGCGGCTCCGGTGGCCCTGGTGGCCTCGGCGGTTCCGGCGGACCGGGTGGCTCCGGTGGCTTCGGCGGCTCGGGTGGCTCCGGTGGCTTCGGCCGTTCCGGCGGCCCGGGACGGCGGTGCCGATCCCGGTGCCGCCAGGGCCAGTTCGGGTACGCCCGCCGCCAGCGTGAGTGCCGCCACGGTGACGGCCCCCGCGCGCGTGACACGGTTCAAGGTGGTCATCCTCCCTGCGCTCGGTCGCACGGGGGAGCCGCCGGGGGTTCCGGTGGCTCCTCCCTTTCGGATCGGAGGATGCCGGGGGCCGGTCCGTCGGTTGCGGTCCGGCCGTCGCGCTGTCCGGTCGTCGCGGGTGCGGGGCGGCGCGGAGGCGGCGCCCGCTCGGGAATTGACGGTGCGTCATACGAGGTCGTGCGGCAGGCCGGGCCAGGCGGACCCGGACCCGTCACGACAGGGGGTGATCCCGTGCGGGCGGCGCATTCCGTGTTCCTGGTGGCGGTGTCCGTGGCCCCGGTCGTCCCCTGGGCCCTGTTCCCCTTCGGCCGTCGTCGGGGGAGTGCCGCCGCCGTCCTGTGTCCCGGGGCGCGGTGGTGTGGTTCCCGGGCCGGGCTCCCCTCGCCGCGTTCCCGGCCCTCACCGCCTTCTCCGCGTTCGTGCGGCTGGTCGTGGAAGCGTCCGGAACGTTCGCGGAGGGCCGGGCGGCGGGGCGCCGGGCCGGGAACGTCAGCGCGACGGGTCCCTGCGTTCGTAGTCGGTGGCCGCGCCGCCGTGCTGGTCCACCCACCAGGCGATGCGGCAGTCGAGGCAGGTGTAGCGCCACCGGGGGAGCCGGGTCTCGGGGTCGGCGGCCTGGGCCAGGATCACGCACGTCCGGCCGCACTGGACGCACCGGACCGGCTTCTGAGCGTTCACACCGGTCAGTCTGGCAGGGGGTCCCCGGGAGCGGTCCGGGTCGACGGGGACGTACCGGAAAAAATGAGACTGTGACAAATCGGACAGGCGACGATTCCCGCACGGAAGGCCCCGCAGGAGTCGACCTTGGGAATCCTGGCCGCCCGTCGGGCGGTCCATGGAAACCTCGATCCATCGCGCTAAGCGCTCGCTCAACCCAAGGAATTTCCGCCCGCCGGGGAGTGACGAAAAACGGAACTCTCCCTTCCGGTAACGGAAACCGCAGCACTTAACCTCCTGTTCATGACTCAGGTGGAAGCGCGGCCTCCGGCCGGAGACCAGGTACGGGGAGCCCAGGGCCCCGGCGGGGGTGCGGACGTACGGGGCAAGGGGCTGAACGGGAACTCCGTGGGCCTGGTGGGCAGTGCCGTCATCGGCATCTCCACCGTCGCCCCGGTCTACTGTCTGACCTCCACCCTGGGGTCCACCGCCGGGGAGGTCGGCCTCCAGATGCCCGCCGTCTTCCTCGCGGGCTTCCTGCCGATGCTGCTGGTGGCCTTCGCCTACCGGGAACTGAACCGGGCCGTCCCCGACTGCGGCACCTCCTTCACCTGGACGGTGAAGGCGTTCGGCCCGCGCGTCGGCTGGATGTGCGGCTGGGGCCTCGTCATCGCGACGATCATCGTCCTGTCCAACCTCGCCGGAGTGGCGACCTCCTACTTCTGGCTCCTCGCCGGGGAGCTGACCGGCAGCGACCGGATCGCCGCCCTCGACGACAACAAGGCCGTGCACATCGTCACGGTCCTGGCGCTGGTCGCCGTCGCCACCGCGATCAGCTACCGGGGCATGACCGCCACCAAGGGCGTCCAGTACGCGCTCGTCGCCCTCCAGCTCGTCGTCCTCGTGGTGTTCGTCGCGTTCGCCCTCCAGAAGGCGCGTTCCGGCGACTTCGCGACGGGGATCGACTTCTCCTGGTCCTGGCTGAACCCGTTCTCGGTGCAGTCCTTCGCCGCGTTCACCGCCGGACTCTCGCTGTCGATCTTCATGTACTGGGGCTGGGACGCCTGTCTCACCGCGAACGAGGAGACCGTCGGCAGCGACCGCACCCCCGGCCGGGCCGCCCTCGTCGCCATGGTCGTCCTCGTCGGCTCCTACCTCGCCACCGGCATCGCCGCGCAGATGGCCGTCGGCTCCGGCACCACCGGCCTCGGCCTCGCCAACCCCGACACCTCGGACAACGTCTTCGCCGCGCTCGCGGGACCCGTCATGGGCGGCGCGCTCGGCGTGCTGCTCTTCGTCGCGGTGCTGGCCTCCGCCGCCGCGAGCCTCCAGACGACGTTCATCCCGGTCGCCCGCACGGTGCTCGCGATGTCCACCTACGAGGCGCTGCCCGCGTCCTACGCGCGCGTGCACCCCCGGTTCCGCACCCCCGGCCGGGCCACCGTCACCGCCGGGATCGCCACCGGCGTCTTCTACACCGTGATGACCCTGGTCAGCGAGAACGTCCTGGTGGACACCATCTACGCGCTCGGGCTGATGATCTGCTTCTACTACGCGCTGACCGCGTTCGCCTGTGCCTGGTTCTTCCGGGCCGAGCTGCGCCGCTCGCCGCGCGACCTGATGTTCAAGGGCGTCTTCCCGGTGCTCGGCGGGGCGCTGCTCGCGGCCGTCTTCGCCAAGACCCTCTTCGACATGTGGGACCCCGCCTACGGCTCCGGGTCCGCCGTCCTCGGGGTCGGCTCGGTCTTCGTCATCGGCGTCGGTCTGCTGCTGCTGGGCTTCGGGATCATGCTCGTCATGCGCCGTCGCAGCCCCGCGTTCTTCCGGGGCGAGGTCCTCACCCGGGAGACCCCGGCGCTGGTCGTCACCGACTGATCCGGCGCGGTCGGCCGGAGCGGTGGCGGCGCGGGTCCGGTCGGCCGTCCGGTCGGCCGGGGTGGTCCGGACCGCCACGGGCCGCGTCTCCGTGGCCCGCGTCGCCCCGTTCCGGGCTCCCGTGGCCCCGCGTCGCCCCGTTCCGGTCCGCCGTGGTCCGGGCCTCAGCGGCCCGGGTCGGCCTCGGCGGCTCCGACGGCCCGGGGCCGGACCGCACGCGCGGCCCGGCCCCGTTCCGTTCCCCCGTCCCCCGTTCGCGTCATCGAGGACGCGGTACGGCTACGCGGGGATGCAGGTGGCGGGCACCCAGCCCTTGATGCTGCCGACGCGGCCGTAGTACCACTGGTTGCTGCTCTTGCCGCAGAGCCGGTACGACTCGCCCGCCTGCGACCTGCCGTCGTTGCAGACGTCCCCGCCCCGGCCCTTCCCCCAGATGCCCAGCGCGGTGGCGTTCAGCCGCTTCGCGGTGCGGATCTTCACCGTCTCCTTGGCCTTCACCGGCGACAAGTAACTGCTGCAGTCGACCGCGGCCGCCGCGACCGGCGTGGAACGGACGGTCTCCGCGCTCCCGGCGAAGGCGGTGCCACCCGTGAGGGTGGCGGCCACCAGGGCCGTGGTCACGAGCGCGGTTCCGAACGACTTCCTCATGCGTGCTTTCTCCCTGTGATGGAACGGGTCCCCCCGGAGCGCGGACGCCGTCCCGGTGCCCCGTGTCCCCCGTGGACCGGACGGCCGCCCCGATGGCTTGATCTGATCACGGCCCCGGCCGTGCCGGACAGCGATTTCCGTGCCGGGTGACACGGCTGTGACGGGTCCGGGACGTGTGCGTGGATCCGGTGACACGTCCTGGTCGTCCGCCCGTTCCGGCCCGGCCCCGGCCCCGGCCCCGGGTGCGGGGCGCGCGGGCCCCGTGCCCCACGCGCCCCCACCGTCCGGCCCGGGATCAGCCGGACGCCTCCGTCCCCGTCCCCGCCTCCTCCTGCGGCCGGGCCGCCTCGCCCCGGCCGACCGTCATCGACCAGCGGACCCCGGCGGGAGCCTCGACGGACGCCGTTCCGGAGCGGTGCGCGCCCGACACCCCCACCTGGTTGTACGTGGTGCTCGCGGCCCCGGCCTCGCACTCCAGCGGGAAACCGACCCGGGTCGGGCGGAGGTTCACCTCGATCCGGCCCTTCCCCTGGCACCGCACGGCGACGACCAGCGCGTCCCCCTTCCGGCCCGCGCCGAATTCCATCCGGCCGTCGCCCTTCCGGTCCGCGACCCGTCCGGCCAGGGACTCGTCGGAATCCAGTGCGGGCGCGTCCTCGACGGATTCCGCCGTCGAATCCGACGCCGGTTCCGCCCCCGGTCCGCTTTCCGGCCCGCCCGTCGGCTCGCCGGTGGATTCCGTACGGGATTCCCCACCGGATTCCCTTCCGGGCCCCGTACCGTCTTCCGTAGCGGATTCCTTTCCGGATTCCTTTCCGGATTCCGTGCGGGATTCCGCGCCGGACGACTTCGTGGCGGTCGGACCGTCGGCGGAACAGGCCGCCGTCCCGGGAACCAGGACCAGCGCCACGAGCAGGGCGCACCGCGCCACCGTGCGGTTCACGTCACTTCTCCCAGATGGCCCAGCCGACCCGGCGGGGGGTGTAGGTGGTCGAGGGGTACTTCACGCCCTTGGTGCAGTTGGCGTACGTGTACTGGCTGTAGCCCGCACTCTTCATGCGGTACACCCCGTACCGGGCGAACGTCGTCTTGCGCGGCGGGGTCTTGACCCGGATGGTGTTGCCGATCTTCGTGCTGAGCTTCGTCGACAGCTCGACGCCGAAGGCGCCCTCCACCTCCAGCACCAGGACGGAGCCGCTGACCTTCAGCTCGCCCTTCACCGCGATCCCGACCTCCCCGGCGGTCTCCGAGGTGAACGCCGAGTTCGCCGTGTGCGAGGTGCCGTTGTAGTTGGCCTGCTCGGCCCCGACGCCCCTGTGGTAGTCCTTGCCCTTGCTCGTGGCCGTGTACGAGTAGCCCGGCTCGCACGGACGGCCGTGCGGCTCGTCCGGCGCCGGCTGGCCCGGCTTCGGGACGCCCGTGACCGGCGGCGTGTACTCGCCGCCCGGCTCGGCCGGGGCGTTGACGTCCGGGGCGCCCTCGGTCAGGTCCGGCTCCTCGGGCACGGCGGGCGCCTCGGTGGCGACGGGCTCCGGCTGGGTCGCGCCGGGGTCGGTGTTCGCCATGGCCGGGCTGCCCACGCCGAGGACGGCGAGCGCCAGGCACGGAGCGACGAGAGTGGACGCGATCTTTGCAGCACGCATGAATTGATCCCCGTGATCGTGTTCTCTGGAAAATGAGGACGGTATTCGATGCGGCCTCACGGATTCCGGTCCCCCGACTCCGTGAATTCCGACTCCCCCCGAATCCCGACGTGGGAGATCATGGCAGCGGGCCGAGATCTCCGGCAAGGTCGGTCCGGCTTCTCTGAGGGAAACTTGATGTAGCCCAATTCCTTGAGCGGTTATGGGTGATTCGCCTCCCTCCGGACGGTGGGGGAACGCTCAAGTCTCCTTATCCCGGGGGAGGCACGCGAAGACCCGGAGGGCCGCCCCGTCCGGTCGGTCGGCGGGAGGGGCGGCGGTCGCTCCGGGTCTTCGTGGTCTGCGCGTGGCGCTCAGGGCGTGCGTGGTGCGCGTGGCGCTCAGGGCGTGCGTGACGTACAGGGCGTGCGTGGCGTGCGGGACTACCCCTCCGCCGGGAGCACCGGCAGCACCAGCAGCAACTTCGGCAGATGCCCGTCCGACGCCGCCGCGGCCCGCCGCCGCTCCTCGGGGACCTCCCCGTACAGCGTGGTCCGGGGCCGGGCGGGCCGTCCCGCCGCCTCCGCGATGGCGACCAGGTCCTTGACCGACCGGTACGAGCCGTAACCCGATCCGGCCATCCGGGAGATCGTCTCCTCCATCAGGGTGCCGCCCAGGTCGTTCGCCCCCGAGCGCAGCATCTCCGCCGCGCCCTCCGCGCCCAGCTTCACCCAGCTGGTCTGGATGTTGCGGACGTGCGGGTGCAGCAGCAGCCGGGCCATCGCGGTGACCGCGCGGTTGTCCCGGGCGGTCGGACCGGGACGGGCGATCCCCGCCAGGTACACCGGGGCGTTGGTGTGGACGAACGGCAGCGTCACGAACTCCGTGAACCCCTCGACGCCCTTCTCCAGCGCCCGTTCCTGCACCTCCACCAGGGTCCGCAGATGCCCCAGCCAGTGCCGGGGCTGGTCCACGTGGCCGTACATCATCGTGGACGAGGAACGGATGCCCAGTTCGTGCGCGGTCTCGATGACCTCGCGCCAGGTCGCCGTGGGCAGCTTGCCCTTGGTGAGCACCCAGCGGACCTCGTCGTCCAGGATCTCGGCGGCCGTCCCGGGCATCGAGTCCAGCCCGGCCTCCTTCGCGGCGGTCAGCCACTCGCGGATCGACAGCCCCGTCCGGGACGCCCCGTTGACGACCTCCATCGGGGAGAACGCGTGCACGTGCATGCCGGGCACCCGCTCCTTCACCGCGCGCGCGATGTCGAAGTACGCCGTCCCCGGCAGATCGGGGTGGATGCCGCCCTGCATGCACACCTCGACCGCGCCCACCTCCCACGCCTGCGCCGCCCGGTCCGCGACCTGGTCCAGGGAGAGCGTGTACGCGTCGGCGTCGGTGCGCCGCTGGGCGAACGCGCAGAAACGGCAGCCGGTGTAGCAGACGTTGGTGAAGTTGACGTTCCGGGTGACGATGTACGTGACGTCGTCGCCGACCACGGAGGCGCGCAGCTCGTCGGCGATCCGGCAGAGCGCGTCCAGGGCGGGCCCGTCGGCGTGCAGCAGCGCCAGCGCCTCCGCGTCGGTGAGCCGCGTCGGGTCGTCCGCCGCGGTGCGCAGCGCCCCGCGCGCGTCCCCGTCGATCCGGGACGGCACCATGCCCGGCGCCGCCGCCTCCCGCAGCGCCTCCCAGTCGCCGTACACGGCGTCGAAGTCGTCGCGCCGGTCCGTGGTGCGGCCCTCGGTGTCGATGGTGCGGTGCAGGTCGGTGCGGCCCGACGGGACCACGAACGCCTCGTCGGGCTCCTGCCACGGCAGCCCGGCGGGGCGGGCGTCCGGATCGGCCAGCCCCGTCGCCGGGTCGGCCAGCGCGCGCACGTGCGGCAGCACCCGGGGGTCGAGCCACGGTTCGCCGCGCCGGACGAACTCCGGGTACACGCACAGCCGTTCCCGCAAGGTGAAACCGGCTGCCTCGGAGTGCCGCGCCAACTCCTCGATCCGGGGCCAGGGGCGCTCGGGGTTGACGTGGTCGATGGTCAGCGGCGACACCCCGCCCCAGTCGTCGACGCCCGCGCCGATCAGCCGCGCGTACTCGGCGTCCACCAGGTTCGGCGGCGCCTGGAGGCAGCCCGAGGGGCCCATGACCAGCCGGGCCACCGCGACCGTGGCCACCAGGTCGTCCAGTTCCGCGTCGGGCATCCCGCGCATCGCGGTGTCCGGCTTGGCCCGGAAGTTCTGGATGATCAGCTCCTGGACGCCCTGGTACGCGCGCGCCACCCGCCGCAGCGCGAACAGCGACTCCGCGCGCTCCTCGTACGTCTCCCCGATGCCGATCAGCAGCCCGCTGGTGAACGGGACCGAGCTGCGTCCCGCGTCCTCCAGGACCCGCAGCCGGACGGCGGGCTCCTTGTCGGGGGAGCCGTAGTGGGGGCCGCCCGGTTCGCTCCAGAGCCGGGTCGCCGTCGTCTCCAGCATCATGCCCATGGAGGGCGCGACGGGCTTGAGGCGCTGGAAGTCCGTCCAGCTCAGCACGCCCGGGTTGAGGTGCGGCAGCAGACCCGTCTCCTCCAGGATCCGGATCGACATCGCGCGCACGTACGCGATGGTGTCGTCGTACCCCTCGGCGGCCAGCCACTCCCGGGCCTCCGGCCACCGGTCCTCGGGCTTGTCCCCGAGCGTGATCAGCGCTTCCTTGCAGCCCAGTTCGGCGCCGCGCCGCGCGACGTCCAGCACCTCGTCCGGCGACATGAACATCCCGTGCCCGGCCCGGCGCAGCTTGCCGGGAACGGTCGCGAAGGTGCAGTAGTGGCACTTGTCCCGGCAGAGCCGGGTCAACGGGATGAACACGCTCTTGGAGTACGTGATGACACCGGGCCGCCCGGCCGCCGCCAGACCGGCGTCCCGCACCCGGGCCGCCGACGCCGACAGGTCCTCCAGATCGGCGCCGCGCGCCCGCAGCAGGACGGCCGCCTCGCCGGTGTCCAGGGTGACGCCGTCCCGGGCCCGCCGCAGCGCCCGCCGCATGGCGCTGGCGGTGGGCGGAGCCTCGTCCCGTCGGCCGGGACCTGCGGGAACGGCGGGACCCGACGGGGTCTGCGGATCTGTCATACCGCGAGCATACGAGTGGCGGGGGACGCCGTCAGCGGTGCCTCGGGAGGCTTCCCCGTACGGCGAAGTCGCCCGTCAACTCCGGTGACCGTCCGCAGAACCACGAGTTACCACGAGCCCCGGCGGCCCCTGCCGCGCCCTCGGCCCCGATGACGTCCGTCGGTGGCGGAAGTGACGGACGTGGCGTCAGTGACGGACGTGGCGTCAGTGACGGCGGCGGCGCCGTGGGCGGGGGCGACCGGCCGGGCCCGGCGCCGGGGTTGTCCACAGGCCCCTGTCCGGAGTTGTCCACAGGCCCGCACGCGATCGGCGTCCGGTCCGTACCGTGGAGCGCGGAGCGGTCCGGGCCGGGTCGGCATCGGTCCGGTACGCGGCGACACGCCGTGGGACGGAACCAAGGAGCCGGTCGGCTCGTCGCATGTGGCGTCGGCGACCGGGCGTCGCCGGGCCGCGGGGACGGTCCGGGCGCCCACCCGAGCGAAGTCGGTGGGGGACGGTGGGGGACGGATGAGTGCCATGAGACGGACGGGTACGGATACCGGGACGACGGAGGCCGGTTCCGGTGCGCGGGCGCCGGGGGCGGCGACCGGTACGGACGCGGCGGCCGGTGCGGGGACGCCGGCCCGCCCCCGCCGGGCCGCGCTCGTCGCCGCGCTCGCGGCCGTGGTCGCCGTCGCGGTCGCGGTCGGGCTGTGCTGGACGTTCCTCGTGGGCCGCGGCGCCGGAGGGGAACCCGACCGGGGCGAGGACCCCGTCCCCGGTACGAGCACCGGGTCCACCCCCGGCGCCAAGGCCGGGGGAGACGACGGGGAACCGGCCGTCCGGGGCGGTACCGATCCCACCCCGACGGCCTCCGGCTTCGACTTCGACCCCGATCCCGACCGGGTGCCGCGCGACCGGGCCGGGGCCCTCGCCCTGGCCCGCGAGGTCGCCGCCCGCCCCGAGGAGCACGGCCGCGACTACCGGAAGGCCACCCCCTACGAGAGCGGCCCCCGCGACTGGAACGTTCTCGACGACTCCTGCGCGTGGCGGCGCGGGGAGGCGCCCGAGAGCGTCCTCGCCAGCTTCACCCGGCGCGCCGTGCTGCCCGCCGCCGACGGCAGGGGGGCGGTGCGGGTGTCCGCGACGGTGACCGTGCACCGCGCCGAGTCCCCCGCCGAGTGGGAGATGGCGGAGACCCTGGAGGAGGCCCTGCGCTGCCCCGACCAGCGGCTCGGCGCCACCGAACGGATCACCGGACTGATGTCCCTCGGCTCCGGCTACGGCGAGGGCGCCAACCTCACCGCCGACGACACCCTCATGGAGGCCGGGAAGTTCCTCGACGAACGGACCGGCGGCGACCCCGCCTACTACGCCTGGCACCAGGACCGCCTCGGCCCCGTCACCGTCGCGCTCGTCGTCAAGGGGGCGAAGGGCCACTCCGACAAGGAACTGCGCCGCACCGCCGCCGAGACCATGACCTTCATGAAGACCCGGCTCCGCAAGGCCCTGGAGGGCGACGCATGACCGAGCCCCTGCTCCCCCGGGACCCGTCCACCGTCGGGGGGTACCGGCTGCTCGCCCGGCTCGGCGCGGGCGGCATGGGCGTCGTCTACCTCGCCCGCGCCGCGTCCGGGGCGCTCGCCGCGGTCAAGGTCATCCAGGCCGAGCACGCCGACAGCGAGGACTTCCGCGTCCGGTTCCGCCGGGAGGCCGACGCGGCCCGGCGCGTCCACAGCCCCTGGGCGGTCCCCGTCACCGGCGCCGACCTCGACGCCGAACGGCCCTGGCTGGCCACCGCGTTCGTGCCGGGGCCCGCCCTCCACGAGGCGGTCGCGGCCACCGGACCGCTGCCCGTCCGCAGCGTGCGCGTCCTCGCCAAGATGCTCGCGGGCGCCCTCGGCGCCGTGCACACCGCCGGACTCGTCCACCGCGACGTCAAACCCGGCAACGTCCTGCTCGCCGTGGACGGTCCCCGGCTGATCGACTTCGGCATCGCCCGCTCCCTGGACGCCACCGAGCTCACCGCCGCCGACCTCGTCATCGGGACGCCCGGCTTCCTCGCCCCCGAACAGGCCCTCGCCGACGGCGGCGAACTCGGCCCCGCCTCCGACGTGTTCTCCCTCGGCTGTCTGCTCGCCTACGCGGCCACGGGACGCCCGCCCTTCGGGACCGGGGCCGTCGACGCCCTCCTGTACCGCACGGTCCACGGGGAACCGGACCTGGCGGGGATCGCGGACGACCCGCTCCCGTCCCCGGAGCCGTCCCCGTCCCCGAGCCCGCCCCCGTCCTTGGCGCCGACCCCGAACCCGGGCCCGCCCCCGTCCTTGGGCGCGGACCTGTCCCCGAACCCGAACCCGACCCCGGACCTGTCTCCGAACCCGAACCCGACTTCGTACCCGACCCCGGAGCTGTCCCCGGACCCGTCCTCGTTCTCGGAGCCGTCCCCGGACCCGACCCCGGGACCGTCCCGGACCCCGGACGGGGACCCGAACCCGGACGGGGACCCGGTCCGACCGTCCACGGGACCCGGCGCGCCCGCCCGGTCCGGGGCGCCGAGCCCTTCCGACGGGTCCGGCGCGCCCGCCCCGTCCGGGAGGCCCCCCGGCAGCCCCGCCCCGTCCGGGGCCGCACCCGGTACGCCCGCCACTCCGGTCCCGCCCCACCGCCCCGACCCCCGGCTCGCCTTCAGCGTCGGCGGCGACGGACCACAGGACGGACCACGAGGCGGCCGACCGGACGGACGACCGGACGACGCGCCCCGGGACCACCCCGTGGACGCCTCCCCGCCCCGCCCCCGGGACCACCGCCCGGCGCCCGGACAGCCGCTCACGCCCCCCACCGCGCCCGCGCCCCCCGCGTCTTCTGCGGCCGACGGGGTCGACGGGGCTGACGGGGTCGACGCGGCCGACGCGGCCGACGGAGCGAGCCCCGACGCGACCGCCGCCGCCCCCGGGCCCGCGCGGGACGCGATCCGCCCCGCCCCCGACCCGGCCGCCGAACTCCTCGCCCTGCTGCGCCGCTGTCTCGCCAAGGACCCGGCGGCCCGGCCCACCGCCGCCGAGGTCGAGGCCGCGTTCCCCGAGGACGTCCCGTCGGGCACCGCCGACTGGCTGCCGCCCGGAGTCGTCCGCATGATCGCCGACCGTTCGGCGGCGATGCTGGCGCTCCCCGACGTCGAGGCCACCCTCGTGGACCCCCCGCCGCCCCCGCCCGCGCCCGCACCGCACGGCCACCGCCGCAGGCTGGTGCTCCTCGCCTCCGGCGGGGCCGTCCTCGCGGCGGGCGGCGCGGCGGGCCTGTGGGCCGCGTTCGGCGGACCGGGCGGCGGCGGGGGGAAGAAGAAGGCGGCCCGCCGCTGGACCATCGCCCTCCAGGGCGACTTCTCGGGACCGGCCGCCGCCGTGGGACGCGCCCAGGAACGGGCCGCCCGGCTGGCCGTGGAGGAGTACAACGCCCGGCACCTGCGCTCGTTCGACCTGACGCTCGTCACCCGCGACGACGCCGGTGACCCCGCCCGGGCGGTGACGGCGGCCCGTCGCGTCGCGGACGACCGGGACGTCCTCGCCGTCGTCGCGTCCAGCACCGACCGCACCTCGAACGCCGCGCTGCCGGTGTACGAGGGCGCCCTGATCCCGATGCTGACGGTCGTCAACGGCCAGACGGCGCCCGCCCAGAAGGACTCCCGGGTGTTCCTGCGGACCCGGCCCCCGCACGCCTACGCGGCGATCGCGACGGTGTACGCGCTGCTGGGCTCCGCCGGGTCGCCGCGCCGCCCCGGACTCATCGAGGACCGGGGGGAGGACGCCGTCGCGTGGATGTACTCCACGATGGCCGCGCACGTCTTCCGGCAGACGGGCCGCCCCGCCTACCCCCGGGTCGTCCCGGCGTCCATCGGGGACGGCTTCGGCCCCGTCGTGGACGACATGCTGGACGAGGGCGTCGACGCGTTCCTCTACAGCGGCCCGGCCGTGGGGGCGGCCCGGCTGGCGCGCACGCTCGCCGCCCGCCGCTTCGACGGCCCCCGGTACGCGGCGGAACCCGCCCTGGACCCGGAGTTCCCGCGCCGGGCGGGGAAGGCCGCCGAGGGCTGGCGGATCGCCACCGGGGCCGTCGACCCGGCGGACGCCCGGGTCCGCCGGTTCGCCGCCGCGCACCGCGCACGGTTCGACGCGGCCCCCGGCCGGTGGGGCGCCGAGACGTACGACGCGGTCAACCTGGTGATCCGCGAACTGGACCGGGTCGCCGAGGGCGGCACCCGGCCCGAACCGCGCGCCCTGAGCGGGGTGTTGCGGTCGGCGACGTACGAAGGGGTCTCCAAGCCGCTGGTGTTCGTCCCGGAGACCGGCGAGTTCAAGTCGCTCCACGGGGTGCACCTCCACGAGGTGCGGGACGGCGGCTTCCGCTACGTCGGCCAGGCCCCGGTCCAGGCGCCGAAGCGCTGACCCGGGACGGCCGTGAGCCACGCACTACAGAGGACGAAGACCCGGGAGACCCGGGATACGGGCACGCGAACGGGGGGAACCGTGGGAACACCGGTGCCGGAGAAGGCGGGGCGGCGGCCGTGCGGGCGCTGAAGGAGTCCGATCCCGCGTCGATCGGGGGGTACCGGCTGCTGGCCCGGCTCGGCGCGGGCGGCATGGGCGTGGTGTACCTGGGCCGTTCGGAGGGCGGCGGGCTGGCGGCCGTCAAGGTGATCCGCGCCGAGTACGCGGCCGACCCCGCGTTCCGGACCAGGTTCCGCCGCGAGGCGGACAGCGCCCGGCTGCTGCGCAACCGCTTCGTCGTCCCGGTCACCGCGGCCGACCCGGACGCCCGCGAACCGTGGCTCGCCACCGCCTTCGTCCCCGGCCCGTCCCTCGCCGAGGTCCTCGCCGACCGGGGGCCGTTCCCGCTGCCCGGGGCGCGGGGCCTCGGGGCGCGGCTCGCGCTGGCGCTCGCCGAGGTCCACGCGGCGGGACTGGTCCACCGGGACGTCAAACCGGGCAACGTGCTGCTGGCCCTGGACGGTCCCCGGCTGATCGACTTCGGCATCGCCCGTTCCCTCGGCGCCACCGCGATCACCGCGACCGACGCGATCATCGGCACGCCCGGCTATCTGGCGCCCGAGCAGGCCCGGCCGGGGGAGGGCGGGGTCGGCCCGCCCGGCGACGTGTTCGCCCTGGGCTGCGTCCTCGCGTACGCGACCACGGGCCGCCGCGCGTTCGGCACCGGCACCCCCCTCTCCGTCATGGTCCGCACCGTGCGGGAGGCCCCCGACCTCGACGGGGTCGACGGCCCCTGGCGGGAGGTGCTGGAGGGCTGCCTCGCCAAGGACCCGGACCACCGCCCCACCGCCGCCGGCCTCGCCGCCGCGCTGGGCCCGGTGCCCGACCGCGCGGGCGCGCCCGGCGACGACGACTGGCTCCCCCCGGACCTGCCCGCGCTGATCGCGGAACGCTCCGCCCGAATCCTCGACCTGCCGGAGCCGCCCCGGACGCCCGCCCCACCCCCGCCCGAAGCCCCGCCGCCCCCGGAACCGGGGCCGGGACGACGGCGGTTCCTGGCGCTCGGCGCGGCGGCCGGAGTGCTCGCGGCGGGCGGCGGCACCACCGTCTACCTCGCCCGGCGCGCCCCGGACACCGACGGGGCCGACGGGCGGCGGGAGGCCCTCCCCGTGGTGACGATCGGGCTGCACGGCGACACCTCCGGCCCGGACCGGGCCCTCGGCCGGGCGCAGGAACGCGGCGCCCGGCTGGCCGCCGCCGCGCACAACGCCCGCCCGGACCGGGCGTTCACCCTGCGGCTCAGCGTCCGGGACGACGGCGGGAACGCCGACCGGGCCCGAGAGACGGCCCGGCGGTTCGCGGCCGACCCGGCGGTGCGCGCGGTGCTGGGGCCGACGGGCGACACGGGCGTCCGGGCGGCGGCCGGACGGTACCTGGAGGCGGGGCTGCCGATGCTCACGGTGTGGGCGGGGTACGCCGACCCGACCACCGAGGACGCCCCGGTCCTGCTGCTCCGCCCGCAGACCATGGCGATGGCCGCGGGCGCCACGCACTGGCTCACCCATGTGCGGCCCGCGCGCCGCACCGCCCTGATCGACGACCGCGAGGACGGCGACCACAGCTACGCCATGGTCAAGTCGCTGCGGCAGGTCCCCCCGGCCAAGGGCACGGTGTCGGTGCACACCGTGGCGGCGGACAGCGACGACTTCGGCCCGGCCGCCGCCGAGGCGCTGGCCGCCGGAGCCCGGGGCGTCGTCTACTGCGGCACCTCGCCGCGCCGCGCGGCCCGCTGCGCCAGGGCGCTGCGGGCCGCCGGGTTCGACGGCGGACGGGTCCTCTTCCAGCCCGCGGCGGGGGCGGAGTTCCGCGCCGGGGCCGGGGCGGCGGCGGAGGGCTGGGGCGTCGCCTCGGCGTTCGTGGACCCGGCCCTGACGCCCCGGGCGGCCGGGTTCGTCCGCGCCCACCGCGCGCGGTACGGACCGGGCCCCGTCCCGCTGGGCACCGCCGAGGCGTACGACGCGCTGGGCCTCGTCGCCCGCGCCCTGACCCGCCCGGACGGGCCGGACGGGCCGGACGGTCAGGGCGCCGTCGACCGCGCCGCCCTGCCCCGACGGCTGCGGGAGGCCCCCTACCGGGGGATCACCCGTACGTACCGCTTCACCGAGGAGACCGGCGGAGTGGTCCAGGACGACGGCCTGTTCCTCTGGGTCGAGGGCCGCGACGCCGCCCGCTACCTGGGCCCGTTCCGCTCGGTGGACGCGGGGACGGTCGACGGCTGACCGGACGTCCGCTGGGCGACCCGACGCCGGGCGCCCGACGCCGCCCCCCCCGGCTGACCAGCGGCCGGACCCGACTCCGCCACCCCCACTTACCGTGTCCATTACAGTGCAGCGAGCGAGCGAGTGACCCGTCCGGCGAGGGCAGTGAGGGGGAGGGCCGGTGAGCGCTGTGGCCACCGTGGTGTGGGGGAGGGCCGAACAGCAGGACTTCCGCGGCCGGGTCCGTGGCACCCTGCTCGGCCTCGCCATCGGGGACGCGCTGGGCGCGCCCGTCGCGGCCCTCGCGCTGGACGCCATCCGGGAGGCGTACGGCGAGGCGGGACTCACCGGCCTCGCCGCCACCGCCCGGGGACGGCGCGGCGCGGTCACCGCCGCGACCCAGCTGACCCTCTTCACCGTGGACGGGCTGATCCGCGCGCAGGTCCGACGGGACGTCGGCGTCTGGCACCCGCCCACCGACCTCCACCGGGCCTACCGCCGCTGGGCGGCGACCCAGTGGAACTGGGGACCCGACGAACGCCGCGCGGACAACGGGTGGCTGGCCCGCGAGGAGTGGCTGTACGCCCGGCGGGACCCGGCGCGGTCCCTGATCGTGGGCTTCGGGGACGAGACGATGGGCACCCTCGACGCACCGAAGAACCCGGAGGAGAAGGGGTGCGAGGCCGCCGTGCGCTCCGCCCCGTTCGGGCTGCTGGTGGGCTGGGAGCCGCGACTCGTCGTCCAACTGGCGGTGGAGTGCGGCGCGCAGACCCACGGCCACCCCGAGGGGCATCTGGCGGCGGGCGCGTTCGCGGTGATCGTCCACGCGCTGGCGCGCGGCGCGGTCCCGGACGAGGCGGTGCGCGACGCGGTGGAGCTGATCGGCTCCTGGGCGGGGCACGAGCGGATCGGCGCGGCCCTGGAGGGCGCGTTGGACGCGGTGCGGCGCGGCACGCCGGACGCGGAACGGGTCGAGGAACTGCTGGGCACGGGCGAGGCGGCCGGGGTGCTGGCCGTCGCCGTGTACTGCGCGCTGGTCGGGGAGGACGTCCGGCACGGGCTGACCCTCGCGGTCAACCACGGCGGCGACTCGGCGGGGGCGGGCGCGCTGACCGGCGCGCTGCTCGGCGCCCTGCACGGGGAGACGGCGCTGCCCCCGGCGTGGCTCACGGAGCTGGAGGGCCGTCCGACGCTGCTGGCGCTCGCCGACGACTTCGCGCTGGAGATGACCCAGGGGCCCGCGCTGCACGGCCCGTCGGCCTCGGCCCCGGCGTGGCTGGCGCGTTACCCCCGGGAGTGACGGGCCGCGCCCTCCCCGCCGGGACCGTGCGCCGGGCCCGTGACCGGACGGCCGTCCACGTGGGACGGCCGCCCGCCACCAAGCCGGGTCTCCGGGACGGGCCGGTCCCGGAGGGGGTCCGGAGCGGGCCCGGTCAGGGAGGGCCCGCTCGTGCGCCCGGGAACCCGTGAAGCGCGGGAACCCGGGAACTCGTGGAGGTCGGAACGGCGGGGCCGTTCCTCCCGGCCCGGGATCCTCCCGGCCCGGGATCCTCCCGGCCCGGGCTCCGGCTCCCGCCCCCGCTCCGGTCCGGAAGCCCGGCGGGAGTGACCGGGAACCAGGGGAGCGGCCGGAAGTCCGGCGGGGAGTCGGCCGGACGGGGCGCCGGACCCCCTCGGCCGGGACGGCGGGCCGGTCGAGAGGGCTCTTCGGCCGGTGGACCGTCGTACGGCACGTCGTACGGAACACGGGGTGCCACGGTCCACGCGCGGGGACGCGCCGAGCCGTGCGGACGGCCCGCGCGGCACTCCGCCCCGGCCGGATCAGCCGAGGTCGAACGTGCCCCCGTGCACCCCGGTCACGAAGGAGGTCCAGGACTCGCAGGTCAGCGCGAGCGCGGGTCCCTCGATGACCTTGGAGTCACGGACGTTGATGGTGTGCGAGATCGGGGACTTGACCTCGACGCACGCGCCGTTGCCCGTCGAGTGGGAGGACTTGACCCACGTACGCGTAGAGCCCTGCTGGATTGCCATGTTCGCTCCGGTTGTGCCAGTTGCCAGTGGTCGTGTGACGCCGCGCCGGTGCCCGTGGGCCCCGACGGCCGCCGCCCACGCGGAACCACCCCGCTTTGGCGGGGACGGATTCCGTCGAGGGCGCGAGCGACGCTACTCGTCCCCTACGCGGTACGACCGACCGCTTCACTCGACAGGATGGGATATGGCATTCAGGTCTTCCGGGTCTTGCCCACCGAGGTGTATTATTCGGCAATTTTTGCGAGACCGGACAATTCCCCGGGAGCGGACGGGATCCGTCCCCTACGGATTCCCCGTCCGGGCCGTAGTCCCCGGTGCTCCACGACGTACTCCAACGACGTGCTCCACGATCAAGGAACCGGTGACTCAGCGTACCCCCGGGCGATCATCTCCGCCATGTCCGGCGGCGGTTGGCGCGCACGGGCGACCGGAACGGTTCGCTCAGCGCGCGTATTCCTGCGCGATCCGGGAGATGAACTGCCGTGATTGTTCGACGTTCAGCGCCTGCGCCCGCAAATGCTCGTACATCACGCTGTAGCGCTGCACGTCGTTCGCCTTCTCCAGATACAGATCGCTGGTGACGCCCTCGATGTAGACCACGCTGGAATCCGACGCGTCGGGAAACTCCAGAATGGCGTACTGCCCGTTCAGCCCCGGGTGCGCGCCCATCTCGAACGGGATCACCTGCACGGTGACGTGCGGCAGCCGCGACTGCTCCACCAGGTACTCCAACTGCTCCCGCATCAGGTCCCGCCCGCCGACCACCCGGCGCAGCGTGGCCTCGTCCAGCACGGTCCACAGCCGCAGCGGGTTCTGCGCCGCGGAGATCCGTTCCTGCCGCCGCAGCCGCACCTGCACCCGTTTGTCGATGTCGCCCGCCGCGGTCTCCGGCAGCGCGCCCGTGATCAGCGCCTCCGCGTACGGACGGGTCTGGAGCAGCCCCGGCACCACCTGCGGGTCGTACACCCGCAACGAGGCGGCGTCCGTCTCCAGACCGATGTACACGCTGTAGGGGATGTCGCCGAACGAGTGCCACCAGCCCTGCTGGCGGGAGTCCTTCGCCATCTGCATCAGCGACTCGACGACCCGGACGTCCTCGACCTCGTACACCCCGCACAGATCGCGGACGTCGCGCTGGCTGATGCTGCGGCGGCCGTTCTCCAGACGGCTGATCTTCGACTGGGAGACCAGCAGGCGCTCGGCCACCTCCTCGGCGGTCATGCCCTTCAGCTCCCGGAGCCGGCGCAGCTCCTGGCCCAGACGTCGTCGCCTGACGGTGGGGTTGACATGGGACGCCATGGGACGTGCACCTCCGGCTCCGGGCCCGCGACCGCTGGCCGCGCCGCGCGACTATCCGTATCTGCTGTTCAGCAGACTGCCACCCGGTGGGGCGCTGGCGCTGGCAAACACCGCTGTTCCCGGGCACCTGTTGACCGGGCCCGGGTGGATGTGCTCCATCGACCGCCGACGTCCGATGTCCGACGTCGACGTCCGACCGCTGACGCCCGGCTCCGATGCCCGGCTCCGACGGCCCGCACCCGACGGCCAGCACCCGACACCTGACGCCCGGGATCCGAACGCCCGGCGTCGGCCGGTGGTGCGTCCCGGGGTGGGGTGCGGGCACGCCTGACGGGCCGACGGCGCGTCCACGCCGTCGGCCCACCGGAAGCGTCACCGGCCCGGAGCCGGTTCCTCAGTGCGCGGCGGCCCGGGCCATCGGCCCGCGCCGCGCCGCCGGAACGGTCACGCCGGGCTCGGCCCGCGCGCTCTGCCGGGGTCCGGCCCCGGCGGGCGCGGCACCGCGTCGCGGACCCGCCCCCGCTCCGTTCTGGACGTCCATGACGGCGTGCGCCACGAGCCCGCCCATCGGATCGTGCCTGATCAGGTCACGCAACCGCGACCGAGAGGAACGCCCCTCGTTCCCGGGGTACAAGTGCTTGCCGAGTCCCACCGCGTGGGCGAGCGCGGCCAGCGCCGCGGTCCGGGGGTCCGGCGGCACGCCGGTCCGGATCGCGCTGTCCAGCCGGGTCCTGATTTCCCGGCTGATCGCCGTGTCCGTCGCCTGGTAGCGAGTCGTCGGCAGCACCCCGCACATCTGACCGGCCACGGCATGCACCATGCCGCACCGCTCCAGATGCGAGAGATAGGTCTGGCGCAGCCCCAGTCGGGGCCCGCCTATCCAATGGACGGCCCGCACCGGTGCCCCGCGCCTGCGGAGCAGTTCGAGTGCGGAGTCCAAGGTCGGATCTCCGGTCGGCCGTGGCACGACCACGGCGATACGATCCCCGTCTGGGGCTATTCGTCCGGCCAACGCCAGCTCGACTAGCTGCGCTCCGGCCAGACCGAGGTCAAGCGACTGCGGCTGCGCTGTGGTACCCGTGGTCGGGTCCAGAGCGAGCAGCAGAAGCTCCTCCGGAAGTGTTCTGCGGCTCCTGCCCATCCATGCCTCCCCGCGTGGATGAATGACAGGGTGACCCCTCTCACATTGGTCTGTCGAGAGCGCGTGGTCGGTTTGTAGTGGAACCGATAGGTATGTCGTTCTCGTCTACCGGGAGGGGCGGGTCCGGAACCAGCAGACTGGGACCGGCCGGAGCGTCCCGGGTTCGGGATCGAGGCGTGCCGCGCGCTCCAAGGGCGGCGGGCGTGGCCGGTTCACTGGCGAGTGGTTGCAGAGCACGGCGTAGGAGGCACGGTGGCGGGCGAGTCCCCCGGCAGGTCGGAGCGGCGGAACGGGTCGGGAGACCCGGAGTCCCCCACAACCACGACGACGGCTTCGGAGCCCGGGAGGGTTCCCGCCGCGCGCGGTCCGCGGTCCGGCGCGTCCCGGCCGGGCGCCGGGGAGGGCACCGTCACGGACGGGACGGACACGGCCACGGCGGTGTTCCGGACCCCGGTCGCCTTCGCGGACGCCGACGACCGGGACGGGGACGGTGACGACGGGGACGCGGACGGCCGGGACGCGGACCGGGCCGACGGCGCCGACGGCGACGGTGACCGGCGCGATGACCGGGCCGACGGCGACCGGGCCGACGACGTCACGGGCCCCGCCGACGCGGACGGCGCTGACGCGGACCCCGTCGACGGGAACTCCGCCGACGCGGACGGTGGCGCGACGGACGCCGACGGCGCGGGGGGCGGCGCGGCGTCCGACGCCGGGGCCGGGTCCGGCGGCGACGATGATGATGACCGCGACGGGGAAGCCGGGAAGGCGGCCGGGGCCCAGCGCACCGGCGCCACCACGGGCGCCCCGGACGCGGACGACGGCCCCGCCGAGGCCCTGGAGGGCGACAGGGGGCCCGTGGACGATTCCGCTTCGGCCGGGGACCCCGACCGCCCCGCCGACGCCCCTGAGGGCCGTACAGGGGCTCTGGAGGGCGCGCCGGAAGGGGACGCCGACGGCGGGACGGACGCCGACGAGGCCCCGGAGCCGCGTCGCGCACCGGATTCCGCTTCCGCGCCGGAGACACCGGAAGCCACGGACGGCCCCGCCGCCCCCACCGCCACGGACGGCGACGCCGAGGACGGCGACGACCCCGACGAGGCCGCCGGGACCGCCGCGGACGGCGCGACCGACGGCCAGCCCGGCCAAGCCGACGAGTCCGACGCGGCCGACGAGTCCGGGAAACCTGAGGACGAGCCCGACGACGAGCCCAAGGGCGCCGACGCGGACCGAGCCGACGCCGCCTCCGGCCCCGCCGTGGACCAGGCGACCGCCGTCTTCCGGACGGCGAAGGCCCCGCCCCGTGTCGACCAGCCCACCACGACCCTCCAGTTCGGCAAGCGCGCCGAAGCCGCCCCCGGAACCGACGGCGACAGCGCCGGGACCGACACCGGGGACGGGCGCGAGGACGACCGCGCCACCACGGCGACCGACGGCGGCGCCCCGCCCGGGCCCGAAGCTCCCGAGGACGGAACCCCCGCCGGAAAGGGGATCGACCCGAAGGGCCCCGACGGGAAGGTTCCCGCCGGGAAGGACGCCGACCGGAAGCACCCCGAGCGGGACCAGGAGCGGACCAGCAAGTTCGTCGCCCTGAAGCCGCTGGACGGGCAGCCCGCCACCGACCGCCGCCCCGCCGCCCCGCCGTCCTGGGCGGCCAAGGCGACGGGCACGGGCGCGACGGCCACGGGGACCGCCGCCGGGAGCGCGGGCGCCTCCGCCGCGACGACCGGCACCCCGCCCCGGGGCGCCCGCGTCGCCCCGGACGGCACCGCCGCCGACACCTCGGCCCTGCCCGCCGGGCCGCCGGAGCCCACCACCCAGCAGCCGCTGCCCCCGAGGCCCCCGCTGGACCTCCTGGCCGAGCTGACCAACACCCCGCCGCCGCCCCAGACCCCGCTGCGGACGGCCGCCCGGCGGGTCAAGATCTGGACCCCGCTGGTCCTCCTCCTGGTGATCGTCTTCGCGGTCGCACAGATGCTGCGTCCGCTCCCGGAGCCGACGCTGACGCTCACCACCGACCGGACGCACACTTTCAAGGGTGACAAGGTGTCGCTGCCGTGGCCCGAGGAGGGGCACGGCTGGATGGACGTCAACGGCGTCGGCACGATGGACCGGTTCGGGGAGCAGAAGCCCGTGCCGATCGGCTCGGTCGCCAAGGCCATGACGGCGTACGTGATCCTCAAGGAGCACCCGCTCAAGCCCGGCGCCGACGGGGCGAAGATCCCCGTCGACCGCAAGGCGGAGGAGCAGGGCGGGCTCGACTCCGTGGGCGAGTCGACGCTCAACACCCTCAAGGAGGGCGACGAGATCACGCAGAAGGACGCCATCGCGGCCATCATGATCCCGTCCGCGAACAACATCGCCCGGCTGCTGGCCCGTTGGGACTCCTCCGAGAAGGAGTTCGTCGCGAAGATGAACCAGGCCGCCGAGGACCTGGGGATGGAGAACACCACCTACACCGATCCGTCGGGGCTGAACGAGACCACCGTCAGCACCGCCGAGGACCAGGTGAAGCTGGGGCACGAACTGGTCCGGATGAAGGCCCTCACCGACATCACCAAGCTGCCGGTGTGGACCGACCAGACGGGCAAGGAGTGGCAGAACTACAACCGGCTGGTCCCCTACGACGGTGCCATCGGCATCAAGACCGGCACCACCACCAAGGCGGGCGGCAATCTGCTCTTCGCCGGGACCAAGAAGGTCGGCGGGGAGACGGCGATCGTCGTCGGGGCGATCCTCGGGCAGCACAAGCCGCCGATCATCGACACGGTCAACGCGGTCAGCAAGACCGCCATGATCGCCGCCCAGGGCGCGGTCAAGGCCGACGTCATCCTGAAGAAGGGCGCGGTCGTCGGCCACGTCGACGACGGGCTCGGCACCCGCACCCCGGTCGTGGTGACCGAGGACGTGTCGGCGGTCGGGTTCGCCGGGCACACGGTGAAGGTGGAGCTGAGCGCGGCGAAGGACCTCGCGCACTCGGCCGCCGCCGGGGAGCGGGTCGGCACGCTGAAGGTCGGTGACGGTTCGGGCGGCGCGGTGGAGGTTCCGGTGGCCCTCCAGAGCGCCAAGAGCGAACCGGGCTTCGGACCGAAGCTGACCCGCCTGGGCTGACCGCCGCCGTCCCGACCCCGTCCCGGCCCCCGTTCCCTCCGGCCCGGACCACGCCCGGCCCGAACGGACCGTCCGGCCCGGACGACGTCCCACCCCGCGACACGACCGCCGCCGCCCGCCCCCCAACGGGGTGGGCGGCGGCGGTCGTCCGCGTTCCGGGCGCGCGGTCCGGCGGCCGGGCCCGGCCGGGTCGGACGCGGCCGACCGGGACGGAGGGGAGGCGCGGGCGCGGACCGTCAGGGGGCGAGCCGTAGCGCCAGCCCGTCCAGGACGCGGTCCAGTCCGTACCGGAAGTCCTGGTCCCGCGTCTCGGCGAGGCTCAGCTCCGCGTCCGGCCGGGTCTCCCGCAGCCGGGGGAACTCCTCGGTGGCCTCGTCGACGGCGGGCTGGAGCCGGGCGGCCCACTCCTCCTCGTCCCCGCCCTCCCGGGCGACCATCGTGAGCCAGGCGGCCTCGCTGGTGCCCATCCCGATCACATAGGCGAAGACGGTGCCGATCGCCTGGCTCGCCTCCCGCCGGTCGAACCCGGCGGACTCGAAGAGCGCCAGCATCCCGTCGTTGATGCGCATGACGTTCGGGCCCATGTAGGCGAGTCCGACCTGGCTGAAGAAGGACGCGATCCACGGGTGCCGCAGGATCATCGCGCGCACGCTGTCGGCGCAGACGGAGGTGGTCTCGCGCCAGCGTTCGGGACCTTCGGCGCCGGGGGCGTGGATCTCGCCGTAGACCTCGTCCACGACCAGCTCGATCAGTTCGTCCCGGTTGGCCACGTGCCGGTACAGCGAGGTGGCGCCCGCGCCGATCCGGGTGCCGAGCCGTCGCATGCTGAGGGCCTCCACGCCTTCGGCGTCGAGCAGGGCGACGGCCTCGTCGACGATGTGCTCCCGGCTGAGCACGGGCTGCTCACGGCGCGGCCGCCGTCGCGTCCAGGCGGACGAGACGGGTGCCGTCGACGGGACGGGCGCCGAGGACGCGCCCGGTGCCGTCGCCGCGCCCGGTGCCGCTGAACCGGCCGCCGTCGTCGCCGCCGCGTCCGGTGCCGCCGGTCGGAGCTCTCCCCCGTCCGCCCCGCCCGCTTCCGCGCCTGATCCCGTTCCCGCTCCCGTTCCCACTCCCACGGTGATCCGCTCCTGTTCCGTGTCCGTCCCGGGTGTTCCGGTTCCGTCCCGGGCCGCCGAGGGGGAGGGGTCCCCCAGGGTTTCCGGGCCTTCCCCGTCACCGTAGCGCACACCGTACGCGCAAGCGCACGTCGTACCGTCCGGCGCGATCCCGCCACGCTGCGAACGCTGTGCGCACTTGCGTACAGCGATCCTCCGGCATACGTTGTTCGCATCGAAGGAACGGTGTTCGCACAACAGGAACACTGTTCGCGCAACAGGAACACTGTTCGCAAAGATCCGTAGAAGGGCCCGGTCGACCTCCTGCCGAGCTCCCCGCCCCCCGGCCCGGCCGGGCCGCGTCCCATCGAGAGGTGCCGCATGGAAACGTCCCCGCGAACGTCGTCCCCGGCCAGCGCCGCCACCCGCGACCCCCGCCGCTGGCTGATCCTGGTGGTGCTGTGCCTGAGCACCCTCGTCCTGGTCATCGACAACATGGTGCTGACCGTGGCGGTCCCCTCCCTCTCGGAGGACCTCGGGGCCACCAGCCAGGACATCCAGTGGATCCTCGACTCCTACATCCTGGTCTTCGCCGGACTGCTGCTGACCTCGGGCGGCCTCGCGGACCGCTTCGGCCGCCGCCGGGTGATGGTCATCGGGCTGGCGCTCTTCGGGCTCTCGTCCCTCGCGGCGACCTTCGCCACCGACCCGGGGCAACTCATCGCGGCCCGCGCGGTGATGGGCGTCGGCGGCGCGCTGGTGCTGCCCAGCACCCTGTCGATCCTCATCACCGTCTTCGACGAGGACGAGCGCCGCACCGCGATGGCCGCGTGGAGTTCCGTCGCGATGGTCGGCCTGATCGGCGGTCCCGTCCTCGGCGGCGCGCTGATCGCCTGGTTCTGGTGGGGCGCCGTCTTCCTGATCAACGTGCCGATCGCCGTGGTCGCCGTCGTCGCCGCGTACGTCCTCATGCCCGAGTCCCGGGGGCCCCGGCAGAAGGCGGACCCGCTCGGCGCGGTCCTCTCCTCCGTCGGCATGGTCGCGATCGTCTGGACCGTCATCGAACTGCCCAAGGCCGGACTCGACCACCCCGCCACCCTCGCCTCCCTGGTCACGGCCGTCGTGGCGAGCGCCGGGTTCGTCTACTGGGAGACGCGCACCGACTCCCCGATGGTCCCCCTCGGCCTCTTCCGCGACCGGAACTTCAGCGGCGGCAGCCTCTCCCTGACCCTGGTCCAGGTCGGCAACGGCGGGCTGCTGCTCGTCCTCAGCCAGTACCTCCAGTCGGTCCTCGGCTACACGCCCACCGAGGCGGGCCTGGCGTTCGTCCCGGTCGCCGTCACCTCCCTCGTCTTCAACGCCCTCGGCGCGGCCCTCGGCTCGAAGACCGGCAACCGCCTCCTCGTCACCGTCGGTCTGCTCCTCACCGCGGCGGGCTTCCTCGCCCTGGCGGCGGTCGCCGACGACGGCGGGACGTGGGCGGTCGCCGCCGCCCTGGCCCTGCTGGGCTCCGGCTCCGGACTGGCCATGCCCGCCGCCATCGCCGCGCTGATGGGAGCCGTCCCCGAGGAGCGGGCGGGCGTCGGCTCCGCCCTCAACGACACCATCCAGCAGATGGGCGCCGCGCTCGGCGTCGCGGTCCTCGGCAGCGTGGTCGCCGACGGGTTCGCGGACCGGCTGCCCGCCACCGCCCCCGAGGGCGCGGACCGTTCGGTCGCCGACGCCCTCGCCGTCGCGGCACGCACCGGGGACGACTCCCTGGCCGAGGCCGCCCGGGACGCCTTCACCGGGGCGATGTCCACCGGGTTCGTCCTCGCCGCGGCGGGCGTCCTCGCCGCCGCCGTCCTGGCCTTCCTGGTCATGCGGGACCATCCGGTCCCCGGGGCCCGGACGGAGGGGACCCCGGAGACCCCCGCGATCCCCGCGACCACGACCCCCTGACCGTCACCGGCCGCCTGCCTCCCGACCACGACCAGCCGCCCGCCCGCCCGCGGACCGTCCCCGCACGAAACACCCGACGCACGAGCACGCCGCGCGACGTCTGACGCGCGAGGTCTGATCCGGAACACCCAGCACAGAGCACCCAACACCCAGCACCCCGACACGCACCCAAGGAGCCCGCCATGACCACCCAGCCCCAGAACCCCGCCCCGTCCCAGAGCCCCCTCCCGTCCGAGAACCCCGCCCCGGCCGGGAAGCCCGCCCAGGTTGGCGAGCCCGCCCAGGTCCGCGAGCCCGTCCGGGTCCCGGCCGAGCGGTACGCCGTCGCGGAGTCCCTCCTCCGTCACAACCGCTCCAAGCTGGTGTTCGGCGGCAAGGTCCGCCCCCAGTGGACGGGTGACGGCTCCCGCTTCTGGTACGCGGTGGCCGTCGACGCGGGCGACCCCGACGACCCGACCCCGGGCCGGGCCTTCGTCACCGTGGACACCCGCGAGGGCACCCGGACCCCGGCGTTCGACCACGTCCGGCTGGCGGCGGCCCTCGCCGAGGCCACCGGGACCCGGGTCGACCCGTCCCGCCTCCCCTTCGAAGCGATAGAGGTGACCGAGGCGACCGAGGCCACCAACACGAACGAGACGAACGAGACGGGTGAGACGAGCAAGGCAGACAAGGCAGACAAGGCAGATGAGGCGACCGTGGCGGCCGGAGAAGGCCCGTACACGGCGGTCGAGTTCGACACGGCGGACGGTCGCTGGCGCTGTGACCTGCGCACCTACACCCTGGAGCGGGTGACGGACCACGTCCCGACCGGCCCCCTGGAGCAGGTGTCGCCCGACCGCGCGCGGGCGGTCCACCTCAGGGAGCACGACCTGTGGGTCCGCGACCGGAGGACCGGCGAGGAGCGCCGTCTCACCACGGACGGCGCCGAGGACCACGAGTACGGGCTGAGCCCCTTCACCCCGCAGGTCCTCCTCGACCGGATCGGCCTGCCGCACCTGCCCCCCGCGCTCGCCTGGTCCCCCGACTCCACCCGCGTCCTCACCCACCTCACCGACCAGCGGGAGGTCCGCCGCACCCACTACGTCGCGACCGCTCCCGACGGCGGTGGAGCCCCCGAACTGGTCACCCAGCGGTACGCGTTCCCGGGCGACGAGAAGCTGCCGACCGGTGAGCTGGTGATCCTCGACGTGACGACCGGCGACGCCGTGCGGGCCCGCACCGCGCCGCTGGACATGCCGCTGATGTCCCCGGTCACCACCCGCTGGGCGTGGTGGGCCGAGGACGGTTCGGCGGTGTACTTCCTGCGCCAGACCCGGGACGCGCGCACCCTCGTCCTGGCCCGGATGGACGCGGTCACCGGCGAGGTCCGCACCCTGGTCAGCGAGTCGGGCCCGACCCGGGTCGAACCGGCCCAGACCCGCGAACAGGCCCCCATGGTGCGGGTGCTGGCGAACGGCGAGCGGGTGCTCTGGTACTCGCAGTCCGACGGCTGGGGCCACCTCTACCTGTACGACACGGCCACCGGCGAGCGGCTCTCCCAGGTCACCCGGGGCGCGTGGGCGGTCCAGGAGATCCTGCGGGTCGACGAGGAGGCGGGCGTCGTCCACTTCCTCGCCTCGGGGCTGGTGGCCGCCGACCCGTACCGCCGCGGCGTGTGCCGCGTCGGCCTCGACGGCACGGGGTTCGCCCGGCTCACCGACGACGACCTGGACCACCGGGTGACGGTCACCCCGGCGGGCGACCGCTTCCTGGACTCGGCCTCCGCCGTGGACACCCCGCCGGTCATGACCGTCCGCGACTGGACGGGACGGGAGGTGGTGACCGTGGAGCGGGCCGACGTCACCCGGCTGCGGGCCACCGGCTGGACCCCGCCCGAGCCGTTCACGGCCAAGGCGGCCGACGGCGTCACCGACATCCACGGGATCGTCTACAAGCCGCACGACTTCGATCCGGAGCGGAGCTACCCGGTCATCGACCACCCCTATCCGGGCCCGCACGCCCGCCGAGTCAACACCGCCTTCGACCCGGGCCTGTTCGGCTGTGACGCCGAGGCGGTCGCGGCCCTCGGGTTCGTGGTGATCGCGGTGGACGGGCGCGGCACGCCCGGCCGGGACAAGGCGTTCCACGACGCCTCGTACGCCCGGCTGGAGACCGGCGGCCACCTGGACGACCACGTGACGGCGATCCGTCAACTGGCCGTGTCCCGGCCGTGGATGGACCTCGACCGGGTCGGCGCGTTCGGGCTGTCGGGCGGCGGCTTCGCCACGGTGCGGGCCCTCGCGGACCACCCCGACTTCTACCGGGTGGGCGTCGCGGAGGCGGGCAACCACGAGAACCGGCACTACCACCTGTGGTGGTCGGAGACGTACGACGGTCCGGCCGCCAAGCAGGACTACGCCCGCAGCTCCAACGTCGAGGCCGCGCACCGGATCGAGGGCAAGCTGCTGCTGGTCCACGGAGGGATGGACGACAACGTCCACCCCCACCAGACGCTCCGCCTGGCCGACGCCCTCATCGAGGCGGACAAGGACTTCGACCTGCTGATCGTCCCCCGCGCGGAGCACGCCTTCTTCGGCTACGAGCACTACGTGAGCCGTCGCCGCTGGGACTACTTCCTGCGGCACCTGCTGGGCGCGGAACCCCCGAAGTACCGGCTGACGCGGCCCGCGATCGACGCGGAACTCCTGATGGACGTCTTCAGCTGACCACCACCGCCCCCTGGCCCACGGCCCGTCCGCGTTCCGGTGGTCACAGCTCCCGAGCGGTGACCACCGGAACGCGCGTCCGCTCCCGGCCGTCGTCCGGACGGCCGACCGCCCGGGCGGCGGGTCAGCCCCCGGGCCGCAGCAGCCCGCGCTCGTACGCCTTCACCAGGCGCTGGGGCACCAGGTGGGGGACGCCGTCGACGGTGACCGTGACGAGCCGGAGCGTGGCGGCCTTCCACTGGGCGCGACGGTGACGGGTGTTGCTGCGGGACATCTTCCGCTTGGGGACGGCCACGGGCTTCTCCAGGGGTGCGAGGGGCTACCCGACGAAGCTACATGAAAACAGTTTCCATTTCCAAAAATACCCCGCCGCCCGCCCCGCGAGGGGCCGTGACCACCGCCCACCACCAACGGCCGCACCGCTCGCCGAGCGAACGCGACGATCCGACGGCCACCCAGGCGGGGGCGGGAACTCACCTCCTCCTCTGCCGCCGCCGTCCCGCCCTCTTCCCGGCCTCACTCCGACCGCGCTGCGTCCACTCACCCTGATGGAGATGGCAACGGGACGTCCCCTTCACGGTCTTGTTCCGGCAACGGCCCCCGGCCGCCGTGGGCCACCCGCACTTCCCCTGCCGCCACTCACCCACGATCCCGTCTCCTCCCGCTGGTCGGTCGCCTCCCGAACGCGCGCGTCCAGGGTGCGCCACCGGCCGGAACACGGGACAGGGCGCGTCAACGGCGACCTCCACGGGACGGGGGCGCACGCGGGGCGGCGGATCAGCGCGCCCCGGAAGCCCGACCGCACCCACCTGGCCGACCGCTACCGGCTCACCGGGGGAACCCTCCACTGGAACCCCACCCGAACCCCGGCCGAGAACGCGACCACGCACCCCGCCCCGCCCCACTGAGCTGCGACCACCGGCCAGGGGCACGAACGGGCGCCCGACTCCCGGGCGCGCGGACACGCCGAGGGCCCCACCGATCCCGGTGGGGCCCTCGCCATGGTGCCCCCGGCAGGATTCGAACCTGCGACACCCGCTTTAGGAGAGCGGTGCTCTATCCCCTGAGCTACGGAGGCCGGTGCTTGGAGAACGCCGGAAGGACTCCGGCGAGGGATCTTCGACAAGGAAGCCAAGCCCGTCGGTCGTACGTGGTGTGGGTCCCGCCGGGTGGCACCGCCACCGACAGGAGCCGCCCCGACGGCCGACCAGGGAACAGGGTAGCGGATGCCCATCCGCCCAGGAGGCCACGTTTCCGGGGCGGACGCACCAAGCCGCGCTGACCAGCGAGTCCACAGTGGGGACGCGGATGCGGATGCGGACGCGGACGGTGTGGACGGGACGGGACGGGACAGGGGCGGGGGCCGTCCGGGTCGTGGGGGGAGTGGCGCGTGGCGAGGAGGCGCGCCCGCGTCCCCCGGTCCCGGGTCCGCCGAGTGCCGCCGTCTCACGGGCGGTCCAGCCCCCACGTCTGCAAGGCGTAGGCCCGCCCCTTCTCCTCGCCCGTGATCAGGGGGACGTCGAGCAGCGCGAAACCGGTCTTCTCGGCGACCGCGACGCTGGCGGCGTTCTCGGCCTCCAGTTCCAGGATCACCCGCTCCACGCCCAGTTCCTCGAAGGCGTACGCCGCCATCACCCGCACCGCCCGTGCGGCGAGTCCCTGACCTCGGTGCGCCGGGCCGACCGCGTAGCCGAGCTCGGTGCCCTCGGGGGCCCGTCGCACCATCACCTCGCCGAGCGGCGCGCCGCCGTCGACCGTGATGGCCAGCAGCACGGCCGTGCCCTCCGCCCGCAGCTTCCGGCTCCGCTCCAGCCGGGCGCGGGCGGCCGCCTCGTCGAAGGGGGAGACGATCGGCGTCCAGTACGCGATGTCGGGGTGGTCGAACAGTTCCGGCATCGCGGCCAGGTCCGACTCCGTCCAGTCACGCAGGACGAGTCCCTCCCCCGAGATCTCGATCCGCTCGGGAAAGGGCGACGTGGTGCTGCTCATGGCGGGACCTCCCTGGCCGGTTCAGGACAAGATCAAGATAGTCCCGCCGGGGACGGGCCGTCGGCGGCGGACCTGAGCCGGTACCGGTGGAACTCCCAGGCCGTGTACCCCACGGCCGGCACGGTGGCGGAGGGGACGGTCCACCACGGGAGACCCACCCCGAAGGCCAGGAACCCGGTGGCCGCGCAGAGGATCAGCGTCAAGAAGAACAGCGGTCGCCCGTAACCGCGCCAGACGAATGGTTCGGGACGGGCCGGACGGGCCAGCCGCACCGTGCCGAAACCGAGGCCCAGCGCGGCCAAGAGGCCCGCGAGGGTGCCGAGGGCCGCGATCACCTGCGGGTCGTCGCGGGGTTCCGCGGAGGTGGCCTGACGCACGCCGTCACGGCTGAGGGCGGTGACCTCGCCGCGCCAGACGGTGCCGCTGACGCGGTCCCCGGGCCGGAGCCGTTGCAGCAGGGGGGCCGGGTCGCCGAACGTCACGACCGTGTCCCCCGCGTCGCCGGAGGCCGTTCCCGCCCGGCGCAGGGTCGCCTCGTAGCTGTCGCTCCTGTTCTGCACGCTGGCGTCGACGCCCCGCACCGTGAAGGTGAGGGTGCGCAGGCAGTCCGCGTCCTCCGGGGCGCCCGCCGTGGTGTCGGCGGGGCACGCCCCGGCCGAGGAGTGGGCCCGGTACCGCTCCACGTCGGACGGCAGCCAGTGGGCGAACACGAAGTAGCACGCCAGTGCCGGAAGCAGAGCCGTCAGGACCAGCAGCGCGCCGATGAGCCGGATGCGGCGCGGTGACCACCGGGCGGCGGCCCGGGCGGCCGCCCGGGTGGTGCCCCGGTCGGCGCGTGACGGGTGCGGCGGGGGTTCCGGGTCCGTTCCGTGGGTCCGGTCCGTCCTCGTCGTCATCGTCACCCCTCGTGCGCCGTCGGGTCGGGACCCGCGCCCTTCCGGAGTCGTCGCCCCGGCCGTCACGCCAGCCTCTCCCGGATCGGGGGCACCGGGGGAGGGCGCGAACGGGCAAGGTCACGGCCTTCCCGTCTTCCGTCTTCTGCCTTCCGCCTCCACGGTCGTCAGGACCACCGTGGAGGCGGAGGATGTGCGGCTGCGGCTGCGGCTGCGGCTGCGGCGACGAGTGGCGAGTGGCGACGAAAGAACCCCGCCCCTCGGAATCGAGGAGCGGGGTTCTCGTATGGAGCGCTGGGCAGGCCTTGCACCTGCATCTCCCCACAGGAAGTGGGGCGCCTTTCCTTGGACCACCAACGCACGACCAGTTCCCAGGAGTTCTGGCGACCGGCTCAAGATCAACCATACCCCATGTCGGCCGTTCGGGTGACCACCGCGCCGGTGCCGTTCCCGCCGTCGGTGCCGTCAGGGCCGTCGGTGCGGGAGCGGCCGGGCCGGAGGGCCCGGGGCGCGCGGCGGACGAGGACGGCAGAACGACAGACGGCAGGACGACAGACAGCGGACGGCGCGTCAGGAGCGGGTCACCCGCACCGTGTACTCGCCGGACGCGTTCACCCCGCCGACCGACACCCGCACGCCGGACTCCGGGTCCCTGAACGTCTCCCCGGGGGCGAAGGGCGCGTCCGAGAGCTCGGCGTGCACATTGGGCCGCCGGGTGCATCCGCCGCTGTCGCGCGCCGAGTCGTACACGGTCACCGGACCCCGGCCGGTGTCGACCTCCGCGTCCACCCGGTACACCAGTACGCCCGCCTTGCACACCGCCTCGTCGTTGCCCTCGCCGGTGCGGACCTCCACCGCGACGCCCGAGGCCCCGTCCAGCGGTACGAACACCAGCTTGGGTCCGCCCGCGCGGGCCAGTGGCGACAGGGTGTACTCCAGGGTGCCCCGGCCCGCGACACAGCTGACCTGGTCGTCGTCCAGCCAGCCCAGCTTCCACTTGTGCCAGCCGAGGAAGTCGTTGTTGGCCCCCCAGTCCTCGCTCATGATGTCCCAGTGGCCGACCGCGCCGCCGCCCTCCTGGGTGTACAGGTCGGGCAGCCCGAAGACGTGCCCGTTCTCATGGGGCAGCACCCGGTACCCGGTGTCCTCGTAGGAACCCGATCCGTCGTCCTGGCGGCTGTACACGAACGACGCGTTGGCGACCGGAACCCCGTCCGCCACGGGCGCCTCGTGGTTGCCCGCGAAGGTCACCGACAGGACCGTCTCCAGCGCGGGCGGCCCCGCGTTCGGCGTCGCCAGCACGTTCAGCAGGTCGTACGACCCGAAGTCCACCTCAGGGTCGGCCGCCGTCACGATGTCGTCCACGAGCTGCCGGTACCCGGGCTCGAAGGGCGCGCCGCGCTCTATCCCGTACTCGGCGAACGGGCGCGGCATCCGCAGCCAGTCCTTGACCGGTGCCTCCGGGCGGTACTCCAGACGTCCGTACGAGCTGGTGGCGAACCACTCCCGGGTCTTCGGGAAGAACTCCGCGAGCCGCTCGGCGGCCGTGCCTTCGCCCGGCGCGTCCGGGAAGTCGACCATCAGGTTCAGGGCCCGGACCGTTCCCGTGGAGCGCGCGTACCCGGGCGGTGTCGGCACGCCCTCCGACAGCTGGACCTCCAGCTGCCCGCTGATCATGCAGGGGCCGATCGTCGCGCCGCGCGCCGACTGCGAGGTCGGTCCGGCGGTGTTCGTCGACCCCTGGGACAGCCTGCCCGTGCTCGCGGAGGTGGTGACCGCGAGGGTGAGCGCGGTCAGGGAGGCGAGGAACGCCGCGCGGCGCGGGCCGCGTATCCGACGGCAGGACGGCTGCATACGTGGGCCTTCCCCTCGCGGCAGCCGTCCGGTGTGGCTGCGCCCTCCGCCCACCCTGTGCCGGGTCGCCCGCCCGCGCGCGCTGAGCGGGCCCGATCGTGGGTTTCCCGGCGGGGAGGGTGTGACGGAGGACGGACGGGGGCACCGCGCGCGGGCGGTGCCCCCGTACCGCGCGGGCGCCCGGAGCGAGGCGCGCGGTACCGGGCGCGCCCGACGTGCGGGGGACGCCGCGCGGACGGTCGGAGCGGCGGGCGGAGGCGCCGGTCGGATCGGTCCGCCGGTCGCGGTGGCGTCAACACCGGACGGGCGTCCGACGGAACGGATGCCGCTGTGACGGGGGTCACGCACCCCCGGGAAATAAGTGGGGATCGAATCCCCGTTTGAGCTAGTGTTCCAACGAACCGGGGACTGAGTCCCCGGTTCACCGGACGGTCAGACGTCAAGGGTGGGCGAGCGAAGGGGCCGATGGTCCCGTGTGGCGGCCGACCCGGTCGACGAGGGCCGGCCGTCGAACGCCGCACGCTGAACGCCCAATGCCGAAAATCAAACGCTGAACATCGAATGTCGAACGCCGGATGCCGAACGCGTCGACCCGACGAGAGTGTGAGGAGTCACCGCCGTGGCCACCGCGACCAGCCCGTCCCACCCCGCGAACGGCGCCCCGCGCCCCGCTCCGCGTCCGCGCGCCGACGCCCTGCGCAACCGCGAGCGGATCGTCGTCGCCGCCCGGGAGGTGTTCGTCGAGAAGGGCCCCGAGGTCAGCATCGACGAGATCGCCCGTCGCGCCGGAGTCGGCAACGCCACGGTGTACCGGCACTTCCCCGACCGCAAGAGCCTGGTCCACGGGGTCATCTGCCACGTCTTCACCAGCATCTCCCGACTGGCGGAAGCCGCGCTCGCCGACGACCGCGACCCGTTCGCCGCGCTGCGCACCTTCGTGCACGCGGCGGCGGACGTCCGCACCAGCGCCCTGTGCCCGATGCTCTCCGACGGCTTCGACGGCGAGCACCCGACCCTGGTCGAGGCCCGCGAGCGGATCCAGGACCTCGTGGAGGCGCTCCTGGACCGGGCCAGGGCCAGCGGCCAGCTCCGCCCCGACATCACGGTCAGCGACGTCCTGCTGACCGTCTCCCAGCTCACCCGGCCGTTGCACGGCGCGGACGCCGCGAGCAGTCACCGGTTCGCCCGGCGCCAGCTCCAGGTGTTCCTCGACGGGCTGATGGCCCCCGCCCGTTCCGAACTCCCCGACGCACCGATCACCCTGGAGGAACTCCGCACCCAGCACTGCGCGCACCGCGCGACCCGGTCCGCCGGCCGCTGACACGACACCCGGCCGCGCACCGGGTGTGACGCCCTGACCAAGCGTTTCCGCGTTCCGCCGAACCGTGCGGCACTGAGCGGTCCCGAGGGGTCCCGTGTGATCCCGTGCGATCCCGTGCGGGCGAGGGCCGCCGAGGGCTGCCGTCCCGTTCGCCATCGGGTACCGGGGCCGCCGGGCTCCACGGGCCCGACGTCCGGCTCCGCCACCCGAAGCCCTCTCCGCTCCTCTCCAGTCCCCCCAGTCCTCCGCACGGCTCTCCGAGTCCGAGCCCGAGCTTCCTGAGCTGTTCCGTCCGAAGTCCCTAGGTGGGTTCCTCCATGTCCAAAACCGTTCCGTCGCGCTCCGAGACCGAGAATCCGGGCCGCCCGACCCCTGACCCAGCGCGCTGGAAGGCGCTGGTGTTCATCGCCCTGGCGCAGCTCATGGTGGTGCTCGACGCGACCATCGTGAACATCGCTCTGCCCTCCGCCCAGGAGGACCTCGGCATATCCGACGGCAACCGCCAATGGGTCATCACCGCGTACGCCCTCGCCTTCGGCGGACTCCTGCTGTTCGGCGGCCGCATCGCCGACCTGTGGGGCCGCAAGAACACGTTCCTCACCGGCCTCGCCGGTTTCGCCGTCGCGTCCGCCCTCGGCGGAGCGGCCCAGAACGAGGCGCTGCTGCTCGCGTCCCGCGCGCTCCAGGGCGTCTTTGGCGCGCTGCTCGCGCCCGCCGCGTTGTCGCTGCTCGCGGTGATGTTCACCGACGCCAAGGAGCGCGCCAAGGCGTTCGGTATCTACGGCGCCATCGCCGGTGGCGGCGGTGCCGTCGGACTGATCCTCGGCGGCGTCCTCACCGAGTACCTCGACTGGCGCTGGACCTTCTACGTCAACATCCCGTTCGCGGTGGCCGCCGCGGTGGGCGCCTACCTGGTGATCCGCGAGCCCGCGGACGCCCGCAACCGCTCCCCGCTCGACATCCCCGGCGTGGTGCTGTCGACGCTGGGTCTGGTCGCGCTGGTGTACGGCTTCACCCGCGCCGAGTCCGAGGGCTGGTCGGACACCCTGACCGTGGCCATGTTCGTCGCCTCCGGGCTGCTGCTGCTCACCTTCGTCCTCGTCGAGGCCAAGGTGAAGGCACCACTGCTGCCGCTGCGCGTCCTGACCGACCGTAACCGGGGCGGCGTCTATCTGGCGCTCGGTCTCGCGGTCATCGCGATGTTCGGCCTGTTCCTGTTCCTGACCTATTACCTCCAGATCGTGAAGGGCTACTCCCCGGTCCGTACGGGCTTCGCCTTCCTGCCGATGATCGTCGGCATGATCGTCGGTTCCACGCAGATCGGCGCGCGGCTGATGACCCAGGTTCCGGCCCGGATGCTGATGGGTCCCGGATTCCTGGTCGCGGCCCTCGGCATGCTGCTGCTCACCCGACTGGAGATCGACTCCTCGTACACCGCCCTGCTGCTGCCGTCGATGCTGCTGCTCGGTCTGGGCATGGGCACCTCGTTCATGCCCGCCATGTCGCTGTCGACGCACGGCGTCGAGCCCCGGGACGCCGGGGTCGCCTCCGCGATGGTCAACACCTCGCAGCAGGTCGGCGGCGCGATCGGCACGGCGCTGCTGAACACGATCGCCGCGTCCGCCACGACCGCCTACGTCAAGGACCACATGCCTTCCGCGACCACGCCCACCGAGGCGAAGCGGGTCGGCCTGGAGTCCATGGTCGAGGGGTACACCAGCGCGATCTGGTTCGCGGTGGGCATCCTCGTCGCCTCGGCGGTCATCGCCCTGACGATGGTGAACGCGGGGCGGCCCGACACGGGCGGCTCCGACGGCTCCGCGACGGGTGACGCCGACGAGGAGCTGAGGGTTCCGGTGGTCGCCCACTGAGTTTGGGCGCGGTCCCGGGGCACGGGGGGAGAGCCCGGGTACGGAAGGAATTCCGTACCCGGGCTCTCGCGCGTCACCGGGGCTCGCGCGCGCCCCGCACCGCCCCGGACGTCCTCCCGCCCCGCGCCGACGTTCCCGCCCCGGGTGCGCCCGCCACTCGCGCCCCGGCCGACGAGCCGGCCCAGCGTGCCCTGTCGGCGGGTACGGCCAGCGGGTGCGCCCGGTCGGACGCCGGGTCCGTCCGGTCAGCGGATGGGGCCGGTGCGCCCGGTCGGTGAGTGCGGCTAGCGCAGCCAGGGAAGGTCGGCGCCCACGTCCTCCGGCTGGAGCCCCGCCGCGACGATCTCCATGATCTCGCCGAGCGACTTCCGCTGGCTGGGCGTGAGCCGGTCGAAGAGTGCCTGCCGCACCGCCTCCACATGCCCGGGCGCGGTACGGCGCAGCACCTCGTACCCCTGGTCGGTCAGCACCGCGAACTGGCCCCTGCGGTCCGACGGGCAGTCCTCACGGGTGACCCAACCGCTCTTCTCCAGCCGGGCCACCGCGTGCGAGAGCCGGGACCGGGTGATCTTCGCGGCCCGTGCCATCTCCGTCATGCGCAGCCGTCGCCGGGGCGCCTCGGACAACTGGACGAGGAAGCCGTAGTAGAGGTGCGGCATGCCCGCGTCCCGTTGGAGCTGGCGGTCTAGGTGATCGTCCAGCAGGGCCGTGGCGCTGAGGTACGCCTGCCACACTCGCTGCTCCTGGTCGCTCAGCCAACGGGGCTCCTGCCCGCTGCCGGTGTCGGCGCTGACGTCGGTGACGGTGCCGGTGACTTCAGCGGTAAGGGGCGCGGTGACCGTGCCGGTCGGGGAGACGGTGCCGTCCCGCCCGGGCGGGACGGGCGTCGCGGGCGATGAGGACGGCCCGGGTTCCCCGGGCCGCGGCGGACGCGGAGTGGGTGACGGTGAGGGTGCCGTGGTCATGGATCCCACTGTACGAGCTCCTTCTTGAATGTTAAACAAAACCGTCGTAGCCTCGAAGGCAAAGCTTGAGAGTTCAAGCACTCTGGAGTGGGGACCGACTGCGAAAACGACGGACGGTCGGTTGCCGGTGTCGCGGCCCCGCGAGGTACCGCCAGCGCATCCCCTCCCGGCTGCCCCGCTCTCCCCAGCCCCGCCCCACGCCTCTGGAGCCGTCACCATGACCACCGCCGCCACAGCCCCCACCGCCCCCGACCAGTCGCCCCACGGCGCGGACCGCATGCCCGCGCTCTACCTCAGCCACGGAGCGCCCCCGCTCGCCGACGACCCGGTCTGGCCCGGACAGCTGGCGGCCTGGTCCGCGAACCTGCCGCGCCCCAAGGCGATCCTGATGGTGTCCGCGCACTGGGAAGAGGCCCCGCTGGCGCTCGGCACCGTCGAGCGCGCTCCGCTCGTCTACGACTTCTGGGGCTTCCCCGAGCGCTACTACGCGGTGCGCTACGACGCTCCGGGCGCCCCGAGGCTCGCGGAGTCCGTACGCCGACTGCTGCGCGCCCCCGGAACCCCGGTCCAGGACATCCCGGACCGGGGGCTCGACCACGGAGCGTACGTACCGCTGGTCGAGATGTACCCGGACGCCGATGTCCCCGTCCTCCAGATCTCCCTGCCAACCCTCGATCCACGTCGGCTGATGGACATCGGGCGCAGGCTCGCCCCGCTGCGGGACGAGGGAGTGCTGATCGTCGGGAGCGGGTTCTTCACCCACAACCTCGCGGCACTGCGGCACGCGGGCGGGGTGCCGGGCTGGTCGGCCGAGTTCGACGACTGGGGGCACCGCGCCCTGGCCGCCGGTGATGTGGACGGGCTCCTCGACTTCACGGTCAAGTCCCCCGCGGGCGCCCTGGCCCACCCCCGCACGGAGCACTTCGCCCCGCTCTTCGTCACGATGGGCGCGGCCGACGCGGCCGGAGACCTGGACGCGCAGCGCAGTGTGATCGACGGCTTCTGGATGGGTCTCGCGAAACGGTCGGTGCAGTTCGGCTGAAGCGCCCGCCCGCGCCCGCACGCCCCTCACCGGACCCTCCCGCGAGCCGACAGGGCACCGGGACGGCCTCAGCGGCGGCCGCACGCCTTCGGCCCCGTGCTCTCGCGCCCCGCGAAGGCCGCAGGGGCCGCCCCTCCGGCCCGATGGACGCGGCGCGGCTACCGAACCTGTGCGGGGGAGTGATGTCACCCACGGCACCGTAAGGCAGTCGACCTCGGACCCGTAACGGCCCATGGGCGTAGGTCCCCGGCCCGATAGCCGCCCCCTGGGGGTGAGGTCCCCGTCACCGCGCGCTGCGGACGGATCCCGTTGCGAGCGCCCTCGCGGATGGCCCCGCCACCGCAGAAGGGCAGCCATGGCGAAGAGCGTCTCAGGCGTGAACGAGCACGCAAGGCGTACGAGCCCGCCCGCGCGCCCCTCCGCGCACCCATTCGATCGACGGGCACCCGATGTACGGCTGAACAGGCAACTCGTGCGCGGCCCCGTTCGTCTTGACCTGTGAGGGGCCGAGCCGATCGGAGTCGGAAGGGTCGAAGCGGGGAAGGGGCCGCTGAGGAAGGGGCTGGAGAGGGGGCGGCGTCGCTTCGGTGTGATGTGAGGCGGGTCTCACCAGGCGTTCCAGCGAAGCACTGGAGACGCGGTGGGCCCTCTGTCACCACCTCTGACCTGCGTATCCGTAGAAGCGGGACTCCGCCCTGCCCGTGTGGCGGCGCAGGATACTGCATGATCAGAGAAATTGACGAGCCGCATGGGAATTCTGTCCGGATTCCAGTCGTTGTTTCCTTCGGAAGCTGGGCACCCGCAAGGGTGAGCAGATGGCCACGTAAGGACCGCTGAACCACTCGCTAGCAAGGGAGCACGCATGGCAACCCGTGCCGTCGCCCGTCGTCAGTCCGCCACCGGCCGGACCGACACGGCAAGCAGTGTTCGCGTCGCAGGCGGCGAGATCGCCGATCGCGACCTGGTCGGCATGTACCTCGACGAGATCGCCCGCACGCCCCTGCTGGACGCCGCCAAGGAAGTCGAGCTGTCGCAGACGATCGAAGCCGGTGTCTACGCCCAGCAGATCCTCGACGGAGAGGTCGAGAGCGACACGGCGAAGAAGAAGGACGGCCCTTCCACGGAGGAGCTGGAATCCCTGGTCGCCGCCGGTGAACGGGCCAAGGACGTCTTCATCCGCTCGAACCTCCGGCTCGTCGTCGCCGTCGCCCGCCGGTACCCCCGCAGCGGCCTCCCCCTGCTCGACCTGATCCAGGAGGGCAACGCGGGCTTGGTCCGCGCGGTGGAGAAGTTCGACTACCGCAAGGGCTTCAAGTTCTCCACGTACGCCACCTGGTGGATCCGTCAGGCCATCACCCGCTCGATAGCCGATCAGTCGCGCACCATCCGCCTCCCCGTCCACCTCGTGGAGGAGCTGGGCCGCATCCGCCGTGTCCAGCGCGAGTTCAACCGCGAGAAGGGTCGCGAGCCGGAGCCCCAGGAGATCGCCGAGGAACTGGGTTCCACGCCCGAGCGGGTCACGGACGTCCTCGACTGGGCCCGCGACCCGGTGTCCCTGAACATGTCCGTCGACGACGAGGGCGAGACCCAGTTCGGCGACCTCTTGGAGGACACCTCCGCCGTCTCCCCCGAGCAGTCCGTCCTCACCCTGCTGCGCAGTGAGGAACTCGACGACCTCATCGGCCGCCTCGACCAGCGCACCGCCTCCATCATCAAGATGCGGTACGGCATCGAGGACGGCCGTGAACGCACCCTCACCGAAGTCGGCAAGGAACACGGGCTGACCCGCGAGCGCATCCGTCAGATCGAGAAGCACGCCCTGCTCGAACTGAAGAAGCTCGCCCGGGACACGGGCTTCGACGCCGCCGCCTGACCGCCAGCCGCACGGTGACGGGCCGACCCCGGTACCCAGCCCGTCACCCGGGCCGTCACGCTCGGCGCACCGTGCCGCGAGCGCTGTCCGGCAGGGCGGCACATCACGGACCGGGCGGGCGACGGCCGTGCCCGGAGCGGCGAGGGAACGGAGCCGGGAACCGTTCGAGTGACCTCGTGCCATCGATCCACCGCCTTTCGGAGTACGGAAGCGGGACATCCGGCGATATCCGGACGCGTCGCCCGCCCGATACCCGGGAAGGCCGGGGTCGTGAGGTACGTTCATGATCACGAGCGGCGGACGATCGCCCTCCAGCGGACGGACCCGTATCCGGCGTTCCCCGCCCCCGAACGAGCCCCGGCGTCCACCCCCCCGACGCCGGGGCTCCCCCCTTTCCCGGCCCCCGCCCCACCCCTTCTCACCCCACCTTCCCGGCGTCGCCGCCCTCCACGGGGGACCGGTCGGCTGCGCTCACCCCGCCGTTCCCGAGGGCGTACCCCCGGCCCGGGTGAACCTCTCGCCCAACTCCCGTACCGTCGCCACCAACTCGGGCGGACCCTCGACCTCGAACGGGCACCCTGCCCCCGCCAGCCGGAACGCCAGCCACTCCAACGGGTCCCCGGTGCTGCCCCGCAGGACGCACCGGTTCTCGCCCAGGGGCTCCGGCGTACCGAACACGCCCGGCACCCTGGACGCCACCGCCTCAGCGGACGCTTCGAACGTCACCGAGAACCCGTACGCCGTCCGCTTCGGCCGTATCCGGTCCCGCAGGAACTCGGCAGCGCTCCCCTGGGGCAGTTCCCTCGGTGTGAAGCGCGCCCCCGTCGCGAACGGCTCGCCGATGACCCGGTCCACCCGGAAGGTCCGCCAGTCGGTCCGTTCCACGTCGTACGCCACCAGGTACCAGCGACGCGCCGTGGAGACGAGCCGGTACGGCTCGGTCAGCCGCCGGGACTCGGTTCCGTCCCCGGACCGGTAAGCGAACCGGAGCCGTTCGTTGCCCGCGACAGCCGTCGCCATCACCGTCAGCGTCTCGGTCGGGATGGTGGGGCCGTCCCCGCTCGTCAGAGGTACGGTCGCCGACTGGAGCACGTTCACCCGATGCCGCAGACGCCCGGGCAGCACCTGCTCCAGCTTCGCCAGCGCCCGTACCGATGCCTCCTCGACGCCCTCCACCGCGTGCCCCGCCCCCGCCCGCAGGCCCACGGCGATGGCGACCGCCTCCTCGTCGTCCAGCACCAGCGGCGGCAACGCCTTCCCCGCCACCAACCGGTAGCCGCCGTCCGCGCCGCGCGCCGCCTGCACGGGATAGCCCAGGTCACGCAGTCGGTCGATGTCCCGCCGCACGGTCCTGCGGGACACCCCCAACCGTTCCGCCAACTCCCCGCCGGGCCATTCGCGGGGGGTCTGCAGCAGGGACAGGAGCTGGAGCAGCCGAGCCGGGGTGTCAGTCGTCATGCTCCCCAGGATGACGGAGATAGAGGCCATGTCCTGACCTAATTGCTTCCTAGTGTGGTCGTCATGAGCACACCGACTCCGCCTTCCGCCATGGTGCCCGCGCCGACTCCCCGCCCCGAGACCGGCACCCATCCGCACAGGGGAGGAACCCGATCCGCGGACGACGGACCTCCTTCGGGACCCACCCGACCGACCTCGGGGAACGCCGGGAAAGCGGACGGCGCCACAGCCACGACAGGCGACACGGTGCCGGACCGGCGACGCTGGCTCGCCCTCGCGATCGTGATGACCGCCGCGTTCATGGACCTGGTCGACGTGACGATCGTCAACATCGCGATCCCCGCGATCCAGCGGGACGAGGGGGCCACCCTCAGCCATATCCAGTGGATCACCGCAGGCTACGCACTCGCCTTCGCGGCGGGCCTCATCACCGGTGGTCGCCTGGGCGACATCCACGGCCGCAAGCGGGTCTTCCTGATAGGCATGGCGGGCTTCACCGCCGCCTCCGCGCTCTGCGGGCTCGCCGCCAACCCCGACATGCTCGTCGCCGCCCGCATCCTGCAAGGCGCGACGGCCGCCCTGATGGTGCCGCAGGTGCTGTCCATCGTTCACGCGACCTTCCCCACCCACGAACGAGGCAAGGTCTTCGGTTTGTTCGGTGCCATCGTCGGCCTGGGCGCCGTCTCCGGTCCCCTGCTGGGTGCGCTGCTCACCCAGTGGAACCTCTTCGGACTGGAGTGGCGGCCCATCTTCTTGATCAACCTGCCCGTCGGGATCGCCGGACTCGTCCTCGGCCGCAAGTTCATCACCGAGTCGAAGGCCCCCCAGGCCCTCAAGCTCGACCTCGTCGGTGTCGCCCTCGTCACCGGTGGACTGCTGATGCTGCTCTACCCGTTGACCCACGGGCGGGAGCTCGGCTGGCCGGTGTGGGGTTACCTCTCGATGGTCGGCGCGGTCGGGGTCTTCGTGGCGCTGGTGGCGTACGAGCGCCACAAGGCGCGCAAGGACGGGTCCCCGCTCATCGAGCTCTCCCTGTTCCGGGTGAAGAGCTTCGCCGCCGGTACCGCCGTACAGACCGTGTTCGGCCTTGGGCTCGGCATCTTCTTCCTGGTCTGGACCCTCTACATGCAGGTGGGGCTCGGCTGGAGCCCTTTGCGGGCCGGACTGACGGGGGTTCCGTTCTCCCTCGCGGTCTCGGTGGCCGCCGGTGTCTCGGTCCAGAAGCTCGTCCCGCGCTTCGGCCGCAAGGTGCTCCAGAGCGGTGCCCTGATCATGGCGGCGGGCGTCCTCCTCTACATCTGGGAGGCGGACCGCTACGGAACGGGCATCACCTCCTGGCAGATGGTTCCGCCGCTCGTCCTCATGGGCGTGGGGATGGGGCTGATCGTCGCCCCGCTGACGGACGCTGTCCTGTCCGGGGTGCCGCGGAGGCACGCGGGTTCGGCCTCCGGGCTGATCAACACCGTCCAGCAGATGGGCAACGCGCTGGGGCTCGGCCTGGTCTCCGTGGTGTTCTTCGGCGCGATGGAGGAGCGGGTGGCGCCCGGTGCGCTGGGTGAGGAGTTCACGAAGGGTTTCCAGAACGCGCTCGGCTACGTTGCCGTGATCATGCTGGTCATCTTCGGGCTGATGTTCCTGCTGCCGCGTCGCCCTGGCGCCGGAACCGAGGCGGGATCCGCCGCGCACGAGGACGTCGCCGACCCGGCTACCCCTGCCCCGGCAGCCCTTGACGGGCAAACCCCTGGCGCCCAGCAGGGTCCGGAGAGCCGCGAGGTCCTTGTCCACTGAACGTGCCGTCGGACCCTGTCGGCGAGCCCAGCGGATCCGGCCGCCTGGTGGACACGAGTACCGCGTCCGCCAGGCGGCTGCTCCATGTGCGGGGGAAACGGCCTGGCGCCCCCGCGCTCTCCTCCTGGAACGACCGTGCTGCGGCCGCAGCACGAGCAGCCTGGCCAAGAGCCTTCCGAACATTCGGTTGGCATGCGCGAGGAACTTGCTCCTCATGACCTGTCTCCCCCGTAAAGGCCCTGGATGCTGGCCCGTTGTCATGACCTCGGCCTTCATGGAGCCGATCTCCGTGACTAACGGTAGTCGAGCTGTCGCAATCTCGCTGAGCCTGTGGATAACCCCGACGGAGGGTGACGTGGCCTTGCTCGCGGCCCCGGCTCGCTGCCGATGGGCGGGCCCATCGCCCCGGCGATCGTGGCCGTTGCGGGGGCGGGGGCAGTGAGGCGATCGACGAACAGTCGTCCGCGGCTTTCGTGCTCACCGCGTACCCCACCTCATAAAGGAGTATATGAGTTGAACATGGTGCTTCATTGATCACTTAATCCTCTTCACCCCCTGTTGAGAACCCGTGTCCCTGAGGTCTACTGTCGGCATGCCTGAGCACCTGTCATCACTTCAGCAAGTGGGGGTGGCCGCCCTCGTGCTGGCGGCCGCTCTGTGGGTGGTGATCCTGGTGCGTCTTCTGCGGCGGTGGGCGCGGCGTCCAGGCGTGACGGTCGAGCCTTCCCTCAATGCCCTCACGGCTCCGCCGCGAACAGAAGCGGACGGCTCCCACCCGCTGTCGGATCCGACAGCCCCAGCGGATCGCCTTGCCCAGACGCGTGGACCGGCCGCGTTCGCGCACCGCACGTGTCGCTCTCGGGGCTCGCGTTATCTCCATGCGGGTGGAACGGCACAGGTGTCGCTTCATGCCATGCCCCGCCAGAACACGCCGACGAGCGACACGGTGCCACTCACTCCAGAAGAGCGTGCCGTGTTCGACGAGCTGGTGCGCAGGATGGGGGAGGGCGGCCGCTCGCATCAACCGTGACCATGGGGCTCTGCTCCGAGCCTGGTCCGGCGGCTGCGACTGGGCGGCTACGGCGACTGGAAGCGCTCCCACCACCATGTCGCGCCATGCTGCTCAGGTTGTGAGTGTGTGAAGACGGGGTGGGTAACTCCTGCTACGCGGAGGCGCGTCGTTCCACTGCCTCGCGGGCCGCTTCCTCGCTCAGGTACACCTCGCACATATGGCGGCCGTCGGGGGTGGCCGTGTGCTCGACCTCCCACAGGCTGATCTCGCGGCCGTCGCTCAGCAGGAACGCGTGCTCGTACAGGGAGAACGCGAACGCCATGACACCGTCGGAGCCGGACAGGGGGCGGCCGAACGCCTGTGTGATCTGATGAGCGCACGCGCTCTGGAGCACCAGTGCAGTGTCGGCGCCGGGACGATCCGTGTTCTCCGCGCGACGCAGTAAACGACGAGCATGGTCCGCCGAGTCGTCCGACACGTACTCGTGCCGGGGGCGGGGCGCGGCGGTCAGATGGATCACCACCGGCAGCTCGAAGTCCGGTGTCTCTGCGGGAAGAGGCAGCCGGGTCGTCGCGGTCCGCACATCTTCCTCGTCGGTGTACAGCTCGTGCAGCAACTGTCCTCGCCCGCCGGGGCCCGTGTTGTGGACCAGTTCCCACAAGGTGAGCGCACTGCCGTCGGCGAGGAGCCAGGTGTGGCGGTAGGTCTCCCGGTGGAGGCCCCTGCTGTGGTGCGCGGAGTGCAGCGAACCGTCATGGGCGAGTGCGCAGTCGAGGCGGCTTATCGTCTCGTCCGGCAGCTCGAAGGAGTTGAGGGCGCGCCCGAGGAGTCGCGCGAGGTGCTCCTCAGGAGACTCGGACGACTCGGGTGGCTCGTGCGCCGACTCATGCGGACCGCTCAAGGCACCTCCCCGTGTTAGCTGCTAGTCACTTCGTGGGTGCATACCGTAGCCCCTCTGTGGGACGTCATGTCCAGGAACCGGGAAAACGTCCGAGCCGTGCGGGAAGTTCCCCACCCGTTCACCGTCCCTGGCCTGTGGCGACCATCTCGCATCCACATCCAAGGAGCACTCATTCCCCTGGGCCACGATCGTCAATACCGGGCTGACGCAACACGGCTGACCTGACAGCAGGTATGAGACAGGTCGGCCCTTCGGTGAACGGCCGACCGGGGAGGGGATTCGTTGGGGGTGACCAGGTACCGCGAGGCCAGAGGAAGGCCAGCGGCGACCAGGGATGGCTGGAAGCCACCCTCCGGCGGACGGTTGACCGTTCACCCAGCCAGGGGATCGGCTGGCGGTCGGCTCTTCGCTGCCTACGGACAGAGCACGGTGGTGCTGGGCGTGGTGCTTCGTTCCTCTCGGTCGATCCATGTGCTTCTGGCCGGGTGGTTCGACGTAGTCCGCCATGGGCAGAGGGCATGCCTGCCGCAGCCCTGAGTCATCAGCTTCCGTACAAGTCCATGTAGGACAGATAGACGCCACCCGGTCCGGTGATCGATTCTGCCGCTCTGACGGCTCGTACGATCGCTTGAGTCACCACATCCGCTCCGGCGGCAAGGATCTCGTTCAGAACCGTCCGGTCGTGTGCGGGGAGGGGGCGCTCACCCGACGCGAGGGCGAAAACGGTGTCGCCGTCGTTCAGTAGGTGGACAGGGCGCACCGCTCGGGCGATCCCGTCGTGCGCCGTACCGGCGAGCTTGTGAGCCTGTGCCCGGGACAGGCCGGCATCCGTCGCCACCACCGCGAGAGTGGTGTTCAACGGTGGGGTGGTGAGACGGGCCGACGAAGTGCCACCCGAGGCCGCGAGGTTGTTGCGGGCGGCTTCGGCGAGCGATCGCAGAGCCTGCTCGTGCACCGCCTGGTCGGGGTAGGTGATCCTGCCGTCGAAGTATTCCCCGAACAGGGCACCCGTCCGCGTGTCGACGACCGCCCCAGCTGAGTTGACCACCACGAGCGCCGAGACCACGACCCCCGACGGCAACCGAATGCTGGCCGTTCCCACGCCGCCCTTGAGTCCCCCCCGCAACGCAGCCGGTGCCCGCACCCACCGTGCCGATGGTCACCGGCGCGCACGACTCGGCCGCCGCTGCGGCCTCGACCGCGGCGCGGCCGGTCGACGCGTTCGGCCGGGCCCGGAAGTCACCGCCGCGCCCGAGGTCGAAGACGCACGCCGCAGGGACTACCGGCACCACGTGAGAGGGGTCCTGGCCGACCCGCACACCTCGTCCCCGCTCCTCCAACCACTCCATGACCCCGCTCGCCGAGTCCAGGCCGTACGCACTGCCACCGGTGAGTACGACCGCGTCGATGCGTTCGACGGCGTTACGGGGATCCAGCGCGTCCGTCTCTTTCGTGCCGGGGCCTCCGCCCCGTACGTCGACTGCGGCGGTCACCCCGCCTTCCGACACGAGGACGACCGTTGTCCCCGTCAGGAAGCCGTCGCCCACCAGGGTCGCGTGACCGACCCGCAGGCCCCTCACATCGGTGAGTGCGTTGACCAGCGGGGGAAGTCCGGCCTGTTCCGAGGTGCTCCCCGTCGTGTGCTCCGTCATCCTCCCTGGGTACCACGTGGCGGGACCGCGTCGGCCGAGGCGTCGGACGCGCCGCCCTTGGTGTGTACGCGCACCCGGCGGACCAGATGCCGAACCGCCTCGACAAGGGCTACGACCCGCTTGCGTACGGACTTCCCGAGCGAGGACACCCAGTTACCCCGTGTCGGAGAAGGGGCAGGGGCGGGAATCGGGTTCTTCGTGACCGCGCGAGGTGATGGCCCCGCCTTGCGGTTCACCCCGTCGACGGGATGGACCGGAGCGGAGGTCCGCGGCGACGAGTTTTCCCGCGTGCTCCGAGGGCTGCCAGGCCGATCGCGCGGAACCGCTGTCCTCCGCGCCGCGACGGTCCGTTCCGGGGCCGTCAGATGGTCGCCGGGGCGGAGGACGGACGTGTGGTCCGGGCTGACAGCGTCACCCCCACGGCGATCGTCAGCGTCAGGACGAGTCCGGCTGCCAGGACTGACCAACGGCCGGTGAACGTGCAGGCCAGTACCAGTAGCGCGGACACGGGAAGCACCAACTGCTGGGCGGTTCCGGTCTTGTGGTGGCGGGCCAGCAGCGCCCACACGGTCAGCAGGTAGACGGCCGTGGGAAGCGTCACCGACCCGCTGGCCGTGAACTGGGAGACGTGGGCCTGGCCCACGGTGTGTTCCACGAAGACCTCGGTGCCCGCTCCGATCGCCGCCGCTGCCCCGAGGACCACGTAGTGGCCGTACCCCCACAGGAACGCCTGCCGATTGCCCTTCAGCCGCCCCTGGGTCGGGACCACAAAGTAGATCCACCACGCGGCGAACACGATCAGCAGACTGCCGATCGAGGCGGGGATCAATCGGCCCAATGCGTCGTGCTCGTCGACGGCCGACTTCACGGCGACGGTGGCCCCCGCGATCGACTCGCCCAGCACGATGATGGTGAACAGTCCGTACCGTTCCGAGATGTGGTGGGGATGCCACGCCGTCGGGTACTTCCGCTCGGCGAACACCGGTACGGACAGCTCGGCCACCACCATGACCGCGAACGCCCATGGACGGCCGCCCTGGGGGAGCAGCAGCAGTGACAGCCACCCCACCTGGCACAGAGCGATCCCCGTCGCGTACCGCAGCGCCATCGCGCGCTCGTCCCCGGTGCACCCGCGCGCGGCCCTCAACCACTGGCTCACCATCGCGAGACGCATGATCAGATAGCCGAGCCACAGGACGAAGAAGTGGTGCTCGAACGCTTGTGAGACCCCGGCCGCGAGGACGAGCACTCCGGCCATCTGGATCAGTGTGACGACCCTGAACAACGCGTCGTCGTTGTCGTAGGCGGAGGCGAACCAGGAGAAGTTGACCCAGGCCCAGTAGACGGCGAAGAAGACCATCGCGTAGTAGAGCAGTCCCTCCGCGACGTGGCCCTCCGCGATGGAGTGCACCAGTGCCGTGCCCGCCTGAGCGACGGCCACCACGAAGCACAGATCGAAGAAGAGCTCCAGTGGGGACGCCACGCGGTGTGCCTCGTCCCGCCCGCGGGCGATCATGGGGCGCAGCGGGGTTCCGGCCGCTGCCGGAGGGGTGGAGGAGGTCATGCCAGCAGCACAGCAGACCCAGGCGGCCTTCCGGCCGTGTGCGGCTTCCGTGTCGCCTCGGATACGGCCTTACGTGGGCCGACGCTGGTTCCGTGGTCCTGCCGTCGCGGCGCGGTCGAGCGCTCGGGCGACCTAGGGTGTCCGGGTCGTCACGGTGGAAGCCTTCTCCCTGCGGCGTGGGCCGGTCGTCGTGCGGACGGGGAGGAGCGTCTTCGCAGGACGGACGGTGGTCGGCGTCCCCCGCGTACGCTGGACGCATGAGTACCAGTCCGGCGCCCGAGCCCCGTGACCCCAAGCACGCGCTGATCTTCGACGACCCGTTGTCGCAGCAGTCGTCCGATGACACGGACCGTGGCTGGGGCGAGCGGTCGGCGAGCCAGGGTGACGCCGTCGCGGACCTCGCGCGGTTCCTCGACGAGAAGCCTCCCCACCACCTCTGAGCCGAGTCCCGCGCTTTCCGGAGCGCCTGCCGCGCCGTGTCGGGCATGGTCACCGGGCATCGTCCGACACCGAGGGGCGGCAGGTGGGCGAGCAGGCGGGAGCCCCGCGCGCACGGATCGACGAGAAGGCCGATCAGGTCGCGCGGGGCTCGTCGCTGCCGGTCGGCTACTCGCGGTCGGGCTGCGGCGCGGCGCCCGCTCCCGTGCCCGGTCCGGAGCCGCGCTGTGCCACCAGGGCGTCGCGGATCTCCTTGAGGACCTCCAGCTCGGACACCTCGATGACTTCCTGTGCCCCTTCCTTGGCGGCCTTGCGGTCGGCCTGACGGGCCAGGTACTTCGACATCGGCAGGACCATCAGGAAGTACACGACCGCCGCGGTGATCACGAACGTGAGCGTCGCGCTCAGAACCGATCCCCACATGATGGGAATGCCGCTGGTCGCTGTCCCCGTCTTGGCGTCGTAGCTGCAGGGGCCCTTCAAACAGGAGCTGTAGGCGTCCAGGTTCTTGGTGCCGAACGCGCCGACGAGCGGATTGATCACGCCCTTCACCACGGAGTTCACGATGTTCGTGAACGCGGCGCCGATGACCACGGCGACCGCCAGGTCGATCACGTTCCCCCGCAGGAGGAACGCCTTGAAGCCTTCCAAGACGTTCGGCTTCTTCTTCTCGCTCACCAGGGGGCCCTTCTTCGCACGTACAGCTCGCGGAACAATCAACTCCGCAACCTACGACAAGGCTCCGCCATGCTGTCCAATCCGTTGACGCGAAGGGGTGAAGTGATCGCAAAGCCGTGGTGAGGCGCGGTCCGAAGGGGCAGTGGCGTGACCGGTTGCTGATCATCGGCGCAGGACCACTGCCAGCCGGGACGAGACGCTCGCTCCCGCGAGCCGGGCTGCCGTGCCACGGGGGGCCGAGAGGAGCACCAAGGCCCCACCTTCCGCCGTACCGTCCGTGGTCTCGGGCAGATCCGCTACACGGACGCCGTTCGCGACGACCCTGCCCCGGACACCGGCTTCCGCGCTGTCCGCGGTGACGACGTCGACGCGGTCACCGGGCTCCAGCAGCCGCGCTGCCTCCGGGTCCGCGATGCGCACCGGTGCCCGGACCCAGTCCGTCTCCGTCCTGCCCTCGTTCGTGGACGAGTGGCGGGTCCGTTCACCGGTGGAGGCGGCGGTACCGTCCGTGGCGCTCGGCGAACGGGGCGGTCCGACGGTCAGCAGCGCGGTGGCCGTCGCCGCCAGTGCCACGATCGTCGCCCGTCGGCCGTAGCGTGCCATCCCGCTCAGGGACGGAACTCCGCGACGCGCCTTCACCGGGGGGAAGAACGGGATCCTGGCCGTCGGGGGTACTTCGCTCCGCACGGATGGGGTGGGCGCGGGGTCCGTGGTGGAGAGGGCAAGGCCAGGCGGGGCCGTGCGCGGAGGCGGGACGGTCCACTCCGAGGGCGGGAGGGCACGCGGCTCCGGGGCGTTCGTGTACCGATGGCCAGGAGGCGGGGCGAGGGGCGGACGGGGCGAGGAAGGGAGCGGCATGGTCACCACCAGCGGCAGAGGAGGAGCACGTCGCCTGCCAGCCTGGGGGACTCCGCGGATGCTCGCTGAAGCCTGTGGACGGATCCATGGCTGTGGATAACTCTCTCACCTGAACGAGTCGTTCCTCGTTCGCTGGTGCCCGTTCGCCGGTCTGCCCCGGCTTTGCCGTCCGCCTTGCCCGCCGGCCTCGGCCTTCCCGGTTCTCGGCCCCGAGGGGATGCGGCGCTGCTGCCCGGTCGGCCGCGTCTTCCCACCCGTCGATGGAGACCGACAGGGAGCCCGGCCCGATGCCGGGCTGAGGCCGCGGGGTGAGGCACCGGGCCGGTCCGGCGCGTGTGACGGGCCCACGCGCCGGACGGGCGGCCTCGGCTACGGCAGCTCGATGCCCGGGTCCGTTCCCGTCAGGGCGGTCGTGCAGAGGCAGTCGCGGTCGCCGGTCTCCGGGAGTCCGGCGACCGCGTCGAAGAGGACCTCCCGCAGTCGGTCGACGTTCGAGGCGAAGACCGTGAGGACCTCCTCGTGCGAAACTCCGTCGCCGGTTTCCGCTCCGGCGTCCAGGTCGGTCACCAGGGCCATCGACGTGTAGCAGAGGGCCAGCTCGCGTGCGAGCACGGCTTCCGGGTGGCCGGTCATCCCGACGACGGACCAGCCCTGCGCGGCGTGCCACCGGGACTCCGCCCGGGTGGAGAACCGAGGGCCTTCGATCACCACCAGTGTTCCGCCGTCCACCGGCTCCCAGTCGCGGCCCCGGGCCGCCTTCACGGCCGTCTTGCGGCCGGAGGGACAGTACGGGTCGGCGAACGAGAGGTGGACGACGTTCGGGACGGTTCCGTCAGGGCGGGGGGCGCCGTCGAAGAAGGTCTGCGCGCGGGACTTGGTCCGGTCCACCAGCTGGTCGGGGACCAGGAGCGTGCCGGGGCCGTACGCGGCGTGCAGCCCTCCGACCGCGCAGGGCGCGAGCACCTGCCGTACCCCGACCGAGCGGAGCGCCCAGAGGTTGGCCCGGTAGTTGATGCGGTGCGGCGGCAGGTGGTGACCTCGACCGTGTCGGGGGAGGAAGGCGACCCGCCTTCCGGCGACCTCGCCGATGAACAACGCGTCGCTCGGGGCGCCGTAGGGAGTGTCGACGTGCACTTCGGTCACGTTGTCGAGGAAGGAGTAGAAACCTGATCCGCCTATGACGCCGATCTCGGCCCGCGCCTGCGGGTCGGTGTCCGGTCGCGCGCTCTCCGTGAGCGCCTCCGGGGACGGTGCCGCCGTGTTCGCCATGTCAGCCATGATCCGCACAGTAGCCGGGTCGGGCACGCCAGAGGACCCCGCGTCCTTGACGCGGGGTCCTCTGTGAGGTGCTTGTCGCGGCCCGACGGGGTCAGGCGGCGGAGGACTTGCTGGTGCTCGTGGAGGTCGACGTGGAAGCCGCCGACGAGCTGCCGGAGTCCGAGGAACCGGACCCGGTCGAGGCGGACGACTTCGTCGTGGCGGCGGGCGAGCTGCTCGACGAGGAGCCGCGGCTGTCGTTGCGGTAGAAGCCGGACCCCTTGAAGACGATGCCGACGGCGGAGAACACCTTCTTGAGGCGGCCACCGCAGCCGGGGCACTCGGTCAGGGCGTCGTCGGTGAACTTCTGCACCGCTTCAAGACCCTCGCCGCACTCGGTGCACTGGTACTGGTACGTCGGCACTTGCTTCCTCCTGGCACTCTCACTCGATGAGTGCTAACGACGGTCCATAGTGACGTATTCCGTGGAATCAGTCCACCGACACTGGAGTGCGGTGACCCACGCCACGCGCCACGGTCCGCCCGGCGGAGGGTGGCGCGAGCCGGGAACGCAGCGCCACCACGACCAGCAGGGCCAGGGTGGTGCCCGCCAACGGCACCAGGAATCCGGCGCCGTCCCAGGCCCGGTCCTCCAGCTGCCCGGCGAGGGTGACGGCCGCCGCCTGCCCCAGCGCGACCGCCGCGGTCAGCAGCGTGAACGCCTCGGTCCGCGCGGTGGCCGGGACGAGCTGTTCGACGAGGGTGTAGCCGGTCACCAGCCCCGGCGCGATGCTCATACCGATGAGGAGGCCCAGTCCGGCGAGCAGGACGGGGGACTGGGCGGCCCACAGGCCCGAGGTGGTGACGGCCAGCGCGACGTAACCGAGGACGAGACGGTGGTGGGGCGCGGACTTCCACGCGACGGCGCCGCAGACGATGCCCGCGAGCATGTTGCCCCCGGCGAAGACGCCGTACAGGACACCGGTCAGCCCGGGCTCGCCGATGGACTCGGTGTAGGCGGCCAGAGAGACCTGGAGGCCGCCGAAGACCGTTCCGATGCCGACGAAGGCGATCGCCAGGACGCGCACGCCCGGCACACGGAGAGCGGAAACGTGCTCCACGCGCGCGGGACCGTCGTTCGTGGTGATGTCCGTCGCACCCGCGTGGCGGGACGGCACGGGCTGGGTGGCCTTCTGCGCGGCGAACAGCAGACCACCGACCAGGGTGAGCCCCGCCTCGGTGAACAGTCCGGCCGCCGGGTGCACCGAGGTGCACAAGGTGGTGGCGAACAGCGGGCCCAGGACGAAGGTCAGCTCGTCGGTGACGGACTCGAAAGCCGCCGCCGTGGTCATGAGGGGCGACCCGTGGAGCTTGACGCCCCACCGGGCGCGCACCATGGGACCGACCTGCGGTACCGAGGCGCCGGTCGGTACGGCGGCGGCGAACAGGGTCCACACGGGGGCGTCGGTCAGCGCGAGTGTCGTCAGCGTGACGGCGGACGCCGTGTGCAGCAGGACGACGGGAACGAGCACGGCGCGCTGGCCGAAACGGTCGGCGTACTTGCCGCTCACGGGCGCGAACAGTGCCATGGAGACACCGGTGACCGCCGAGACCGCGCCGGCGATCCCGTAGGAGTCCGTGGTGTCCTGGACCAGCAGGACGATCGAGATGATCAGCATCGCGAACGGCAGACGCGCCGCGAAGCCGGGAAGCAGGAACGTCCACGCTCCGGGGGTGCGCAGAAGTTGTCCGTAGCCCGGGCGGACGGGCTTCGACGTGACCGTGGGTGCCACGGCCCTTGCCTTTCTGCTACCTGGTGACACCCCCGTCACGCGGGGTTGCCGAGAGCTGTCCTCTTGCGCAGAACTGCGGTAGATACCAGGTCGTCCGCCATCGGGGCGTCGTGACGGCCGGCCGCCATACGGTCGCGTCAGCTCTGCATCAGGCAGAGTCGGTTCGATCAGAAGTGTTCAAGCATCGTACAGGCGGAATCGCTGATGGGCAGTGGGTGCGGATGAGGCACCAGTCACCGTGCTCGCCGCTTCCGCGCGCCCGCTCGTGCTTGCTACCCCACGCGCTCGTGTACGCGCCCCGCCCGCGCCGTTCCGTCGGCCGGGGCACGTGCTCCGCCTCCATCCGGTGCGGGGCGTCGGGCGCCCCGCACCGGATGCGTCAGCGTCCCGTTCCCGTTCCCAGCCAGCTCGCCAGCTTGCCCCCTTGGCCGACCGCGCGCAGTCGCGCCTCCGCCGCGTCCCGCACCGGGTCGGTCGCGACGACGAGGAGGTCGTCCCCGTGGCGCAGCACGGTCGTCGGCAGGGGGACGAAGGACTTTCCGTCGCGCACGACGAGGGTGACCGCGGAACCGGCCGGGAGGCGCAGTTCGTCGACCTCGACGCCGTGCATCCGGGACCCCTTGGCGATCTTCAGGGACAGCAGATGGCCGCGCAGCTGCTCCAGAGGCGCCGATTCGACCCCTAGGTCGGCCGCCTCGGCGTCGTCGCCCAGCCGGAGCTTGCGGGCCAGCCAGGGCAGGGTGGGCCCCTGGACGAGCGTGTAGACGACCACCAGGACGAAGACGATGTTGAAGATCCTGCGGCTGTCCTCGACGCCGTTCACCATGGGGATGGTCGCCAGGATGATCGGGACCGCGCCCCGGAGCCCCGCCCAGGACATCAGAGCCTTCTCCTGCCAGGGCATCCGGAAGGGCAGCAGGCTGACGATGACCTCCAGCGGCCGTGCGACGGCCGTCAGGACGAGCCCGATGACGATCGCGGGCAGGATGTCGTCGGCGAGGTCGTGGGGGGTGACCAGCAGGCCGAGGAGGACGAACATCCCGATCTGCGCGATCCAGCCGAGCCCCTCGGCGAAGCCCCGGGTGGCGGGCCAGTGCGGCAGCCGGGCGTTGCCGAGCACCATGGCGGCGAGGTACACGGCGAGGAAGCCGCTTCCGTGGGCGAGCGCGCCCGCCGCGTAGGCGGTGACCGCGATGGCCATGACGGCGATCGGGTAGAGGCCGGACGCGGGCAGGGCCACGTGACGCAGGGCGTAGGCCCCCACGAAGCCGACCGCGATGCCGATGGCCGCGCCGATGGCCAGTTCCAGGGTGATCTTGCCGAGGAGGACGTACCAGTCCTCGATGGGACCGGCGGTCGAGAACGCGACGACCAGGATGACCACGGGGGCGTCGTTGAAGCCGGATTCGGCCTCCAGGACGCCGTTCACGCGGGAGGGGAGCGGCACCTTGCGGAGCACGGAGAAGACGGCCGCGGCGTCCGTTGAGGACACCACCGCACCGATGATCAGTGCCTGCCGCCATTCCAGCCCGACCAGGTAGTGCGCCGCCGCGGCCGTGATGCCGACGCTCACGGCCACGCCGACCGTCGAGAGGACGGCGGCGGCCGGAAGGGCGGGTTTGATCTCCTTCCACTTCGTTCCCAGGCCGCCTTCCGCGAGGATCACGACGAGGGCCGCGTACCCGATGACCTGGGTCAACTCTGCGTTGTTGAAGCTGACGTTGCCGATGCCGTCCTGGCCCATGGCGACGCCGATGCCGAGGTAGACGAGCAGGCTCGGCAGCCCGCTGCGGGAAGAGATCCGTACGGCCGCCACCGCGATCAGCAGGACCAGTGAGCAGACGAGCAGGAGCTGGTTGAGGTGGTGGACGGTCAGTGGCCGAATCCTTTCTGCACGTACGTCTAGGTACTTCGTTACCTTACCTAATCGTTAACGCTTCCTTGACGCGCTCGTATGGTCGTCGCACCGTGCTTCCTGACTCCGCGTCCGGCTCGCCCGTGCCCTGCGCCTATGGTTGGCTCAGCGTTCCCTTGAACGCCCTCCTGTGATCGCACCGCATGATTGACCGCCCTGACGCTCGCGAAGGACAGCAAGGACAGCGATGCCCGCCAACACCACCGCCTCCTCCGGCCAGCAGGCCGACAGGTCCGTCAGGAAGAAGAGCCGGAAAGGCCGTTTGTTCGTCATCGTGCTGGTGCTGGCCGTCGTGGCCGGTGTGGGCTTCGGCGGGTACTGGGGCGTGAGCACGGTCCGTGCCTCCTTCCCGCAGACCAAGGGCTCCATCAAGCTCGCCGGTCTCGCCGGCCCCGTCGACGTCAAGCGCGACGGCAACGGGATCCCGCGGATCTACGCCTCGTCGGACGAGGACCTGTTCATGGCCCAGGGTTATGTGCAGGCGCAGGACCGCTTCTGGGAGATGGACGTCCGGCGGCACACCACCTCCGGGCGGCTCTCCGAGATGTTCGGCGAGAGCCAGGTCGAGACGGACGAGTTCCTGCGCACGCTCGGCTGGCACCGGGTCGCACAGGAGGAGTACGACTCCAAGCTCGCCCCGGACACCAAGAAGTACCTCCAGGCGTACGCCAAGGGCGTCAACGCCTATCTGAAGGGCAAGGAGGGCAAGGAGATCTCCCTGGAGTACGCCGCCCTCGACTTCACCAACGACTACAGGCCCGAGCCCTGGACCCCGGTCGACTCGGTGGCCTGGCTCAAGGCGATGGCCTGGGACCTGCGCGGCAACATGCAGGACGAGATCGACCGCTCCCTGATGACCAGCCGTCTCGGTCCCTCGCAGATCAAGGACCTCTACCCCGGCTACCCCTACGACCGGAACAAGCCGATCGTCCAGGAGGGCGCCTACGACGCCACGAGCGGCACGTACCAGCCCAAGGGCACCAGTCAGCCCCAGACCGGCCAGCAGGGCGGCGCGGCGGCGGGAACGGGCCTCGCGGGAGGCTCCCAGGCGCCCGAGGGCCTCCAGAGCCAGCTCGCGGGCCTCTCCGAGGTGCTCGACGGCATCCCGGCCGTGTTCGGCCCCAACGGCAACGGCATCGGGTCCAACTCGTGGGTGGTCTCCGGGCGCCACACGATCACCGGCAAGCCGCTGCTCGCCAACGACCCGCACCTGTCCCCCCAGCTGCCGTCCGTCTGGTACCAGATGGGCCTGCACTGCCGGGACGTCTCCAAGAGCTGCCAGTTCGACACCTCCGGGTTCACCTTCGCCGGGCTCCCCGGCGTGGTCATCGGCCACAACCAGGACATCTCCTGGGGCCTGACCAACCTCGGCGCCGACGTCACCGACCTCTACCTGGAGAAGTTCACCGGGGACGGCTACCAGTACGACGGCAAGGTGGTGCCCTTCAAGACGCGCAAGGAGACCATCCGCGTCGCCGGGGGCGAGTCGAAGCCGATCACCATCAGGGAGACCAGGAACGGTCCCCTCCTGTCCGACCGCAGCGACGAACTCGGCACCGTCGGCAAGAAGGCCACCGTCAGCAGCTCCGCGCCCGACCGCGGCGACGGCTACGGGGTGTCGCTGCGCTGGACCGCGCTGACGCCCGGCAAGTCCATGGACGCCGTCTTCGCGATCAACCGCGCGAAGGACTGGAAGGAGTTCCGGGCCGCGGCGGAGCACTTCGAGGTGCCCTCCCAGAACCTCGTGTACGCCGACACCGAGAACAACATCGGCTACCAGGCCCCCGGCCGGATCCCCACCCGCGCGGAGGGCCACGACGGCTCGCTGCCCGCGCCCGGATGGGACCCCGACTACCGCTGGACCGGCTACCTCAAGCAGGACCAGCTGCCCTACGAGTACAACCCGGAGCGCGGCTACATCGTCACCGCGAACCAGGCGGTCGTCGACCCCGAGAAGTACCCGCACGCGCTGACCACCGACTGGGGCTACGGCGCGCGCAGCCAGCGCATCAACGACCTCATCGAGTCGAAGACCAAGGGTGGCGGCAAGATCTCCACCGAGGACATGCGGCAGATACAGAACGACGACAGCAGCGAGATCGCCAAGCTGCTGACGCCGCTGCTGCTCAAGATCGACGTGTCCGACAAGCACGTCCGCGAGGCACAGCGGCTGCTGGAAGGCTGGAACTACACCCAGACCCCCGACTCCGCCGCGGCCGCCTACTTCAACGCCGTGTGGCGCAACATCCTCAAGCTCTCGTTCGGGGACAAGCTGCCCAGGGAACTGCGCGCCAAGGGCGACTGCCTGGAGGTGGAGCCCGCCGAGAACACCGGTCCGGCCGACGAGGACGTCCGGGTGCGCGAGTGCGGCGAGCGGGACGGGGACTCCGCGCAGCCCGACGGCGGCGACCGCTGGTTCGAGGTGGTCCGCGCGATCGTCAAGGACGAGGACAACGACTGGTGGAAGGCTCCGAAGTCCGGCAACGACAAGGAGACCACCGCCCGTGACCAGCTGTTCGCGCGGGCCCTGGAGGACGCGCGCTGGGAGCTGACCGCCGAGCTCGGCAAGGACATCGACACCTGGAGCTGGGGCCGTCTGCACCAGCTGACGCTGGAGAACCAGACGCTGGGCACCGAAGGCCCCGGTTTCCTGAAGTTCGCCCTCAACCGCGGGCCCTGGAACCTCGGCGGCGGCGAGGCGGCGGTCAACGCGACCGGCTGGAACGCGGCGGGCGGCTACGACGTCATCTGGGTGCCGTCGATGCGCATGGTCGTCAACCTCGACGACCTGGACAAGTCCAAGTGGATCAACCTGACCGGTGCTTCGGGCCACGCCTACAACGCGCACTACACCGACCAGACCGACAAGTGGGCCCGGGGTGAACTGCTCGACTGGGCGTTCTCCGAGAAGGCCGTCGACGAGGTCACCCGGGACACGCTGTCCCTGCGTCCCTGAGACGCTCCGGGCGCCGGTGAGCCCCACCGGCGCCCGACCACGGCGGACACCGCCGTACCGGCGTCCGCGCGCGGCGAGGGCGACCGGACCGGCACAGGGGAGTGGCCCCGCACCTTCGGGTGCGGGGCCACTTCGCGTCCGCCGGGGAAGGGGGACCGGCGGTACGCGCATCAGCGGGCGAGCGAGCCGTCGGTGCAGTTCTGGACGAGGGAGGCCGGTTCCGCGACGGTCGGCAGCCCGCAGGTCCTGAGCACCTCCAGACCGGCCTGGGCGGCGGTGGCGACCCCGTCCGAGGTGACCGGGCCCGCGCCGAGCGCGCTGTCAGCCGTGGCGGTGTGCGCGCCGGGCACCAGCGCCCCGACGGCGAGCACGGCGGCGGTGGAGAGCATGCGGAGCTTGTTCGTCATACCGGGTCAACAGCCGACGGCCGTCCGGGGGCACGCGATCTCATCCGTCCGGGCGGCCCGGGTCAACCGTCGTGTCCTCGGGGTGACCTGGCGCGGGCGGCGAACCGTGTGCGTCCGGCTCGCGGAACCTGGTCACCCCGGACGGGGTCACCACGGCGTGCACCGGCCGGTCGTGCGGCTCACCCGGCACCCGGGGGACGACCTCGGCGTCGTACAGCAGCACCACCAGGGCCGGGTCGGCCCCCGAGCGCTCCAGACGGGTCAGGACGCGGTCGTACGAGCCGCCGCCCCGGCCCAGACGCGTGCCCCGGCCGTCCACCGCGAGGCCCGGCAGCAGCACCACGTCGGCGGCCAGGACGGCGTCGGGACCGAGCCGGGGGCCGTGCGGCTCCCACAGGGTCATCCGGCCCGCGCGGCGGACACCGGTGAGGGACTCCGGCCCTTCGTAGCGCCCCCAGTCGAGGTCGTTGTCCTCCAGGAGGACGGGCAGCAGGACGCGCACCCCGCGCGCGTGGAGCTCGTCGAGGAGGGGGAGGGTGCCCGGTTCGCTGCCGACGGACACGTAGGCGGCCACGGTGCGCGCCCGGGCGAGTTCGGTGAGTTCACGCGCGCGGGAGGCGAGAACCAGGGACGTCTTCTCGACGTCACCCTCTGGCAACGCGCTCCTCATGCCGAGGACCCTGCGTCGCAAACCGCGCTTGTCAGGCTCGGCGCCGCTGTTGGTCACGCTCATGGTGAGTGTGCATACCTTTCATGTCTTCTCATATGCGGATCGCTTATGCGGAGCTACGGAATCCCTACAATGCCACCGGTTAGGGTGACGCCCATGACTCAGTCGCACTCCAGGATCACCAAGGCAGTGATCCCCGCCGCGGGCCTCGGTACCCGCTTCCTGCCCGCCACCAAGGCCACTCCCAAGGAGATGCTGCCGGTGGTGGACAAGCCGGCCATCCAGTACGTGGTCGAGGAAGCGGCGGCCGCAGGACTGGACGACGTCCTGATGGTCACCGGGCGCAACAAGCGCCCCCTGGAGGACCACTTCGACCGCAACTACGAGCTGGAGGAAGCCCTCACCAAGAAGGGCGACCAGGCCCGGCTCGCGAAGGTCCAGGAGTCCAGCGACCTGGCCACCATGCACTACGTGCGGCAGGGCGACCCCAAGGGCCTCGGTCACGCCGTCCTGTGCGCCGCCCCCCACGTGGGCGACGAGCCCTTCGCGGTCCTGCTCGGCGACGACCTCATCGACCCCCGGGACCCGCTGCTCGCCCGCATGGTCGAGATCCAGGAGCAGCACGGCGGCAGTGTCGTCGCCCTGATGGAGGTCGCTCCCGAGCAGGTCCACCTCTACGGCTGCGCCGCCGTGGAGGTCACCGGCGAGGAGGACGTCGTCAAGGTCACGGGTCTGGTCGAGAAGCCCGACCCGGCGGACGCCCCCAGCAACTTCGCGGTCATCGGGCGGTACGTGCTCGACCCCCACGTCTTCGCGATACTCCGCAGAACCGAGCCCGGTCGAGGCGGTGAGATCCAGCTCACCGACGCCCTCCAGCAGCTCGCTCAGGACGAGAAGGCCGGCGGTCCGGTGCACGGCGTCGTCTTCAAGGGCCGCCGCTATGACACCGGCGACCGTGGCGACTACCTGCGTGCCATTGTCAGACTCGCGTGCGAACGTGAAGACCTGGGGCCGGAGTTCCGGACCTGGCTTCGCAGTTACGTCACCGAGGAGATGTAGCGATTTGAGCGGCACGACCACCGACCCCACCGGCCCGGACCGCGTCTGGACGGTGACCGAGCACCTGGAGGACGTCCTCCGGGCCGTCCGTCCCCTGGAACCCATCGAACTGCCCCTCCTCGACGCGCAGGGCTGTGTCCTCGTCGAGGACGTCGTGGTGCCGATGTCGCTCCCGCCGTTCGACAACAGCTCCATGGACGGGTACGCGGTCCGGGTGGCCGACGTCGCGGGCGCGGGCGAGGAGTTCCCGGCGGTGCTCACCGTGGTCGGCGACGTCGCCGCGGGACAGGGGGGCCGTCTCACGGTGGCCCCCGGTGAGGCGGCGCGCATCATGACCGGCGCGCCCCTGCCGCCCGGCGCCGAGGCCGTCGTCCCCGTCGAGTGGACCGACGGGGGCCTCGGCGGCGGACCGGTCACCGGGATGCGGGCCCGTAGCGAGGCCCCCGAGGGCGCCTTCGGCCAGGTGCGGGTGTACCGGGCGGCGGGCCCCGGGGCGCACGTCCGCGCACAGGGCGACGACGTCCGCGCCGGTGACCTCGCCCTGGCGGCCGGGACGGTGCTCGGCCCCCCGCAGATCGCCCTGCTCGCCGCGATCGGACGGGGCGCGGTGCGCGTCCGGCCCCGTCCGCGCGTGGTGGTGCTCTCCACCGGCAGCGAACTCGTCCAGCCGGGCGAGCGGCTGCGCGACGGTCAGATCTACGACTCCAACAGCTACGCCCTGACGGCCGCCGCGCGCGAGGCGGGGGCGATCGCCTACCGGGTGGGCGCCGTCACCGACGACGCCGACACGCTCCGGTCCACCATCGAGGACCAACTCGTCCGCGCCGACCTGGTGGTCACCTCGGGCGGTGTCAGCGTGGGTGCCTACGACGTCGTCAAGGAGGCCCTCTCCGCCCTCGGCGACGAGGACGGGCCCGGCGGCGGCGTCGACTTCCGGGTGCTCGCCATGCAGCCCGGCAAACCGCAGGGCTTCGGTTCCGTCGGCCCCGAGCACACCCCCCTGCTGGCGCTGCCCGGCAACCCCGTGTCGTCGTACGTGTCCTTCGCGCTGTTCGTCCGGCCCGCGATCCGTGCCCTGATGGGGCTGGAGGACCTGCACTGGCCCACCACGCGCGCGGTACTGCGCGCCGACCGGACGTTGTCGTCGCCCGCCGGGCGCGCCCAGTACCTCCGGGGGCGCCACGACGCGGACAGCGGTGAGGTGGTTCCGGTGGGCGGGGCGGGTTCGCACCTGGTGGCCGCCCTGGCGCACGCGGACGCGTTGATCGTCGTCCCGAGCGAGGTGACCTCGGTGGAACCCGGTACCGAGGTGGACGTCGTCGTGCTCTCGTGAACGGCGAAGAGGAACAGGGCGAGCCGGGCCAGCGGTGAACCGGAGCGGACGGGAACGGAGCCGCACGCGCGTGGGGTCGGGGACGGCACTCGCTCCACCCTCGGCGTCACGGAGACCGGAGCGGCACGCGCGCGGGAGGGCGCGTAACGGGAACGGCGCGCTCTGAGGGGCGCCGTTCGGGCAGACGCGGGTCCTGGAGGGAGGTCTCCGCCGGGAGCGCGGTACGGTAGCGCGCACACCTGCCCCGCGCCGTGCCGCGGGGGCCCGGACCGGGAGCGTCGCAGCGCATGACCGCCAATCCCCGGGGGGACACCCCCGGCCCCTCCGAAGAGGGCCGTCTCACCCACATCGACGCGGCGGGCGCGGCCCGTATGGTCGACGTCTCCGCGAAGGCGGTCACCACCCGCACCGCGCGGGCCAGCGGACGGGTCCTCGTGAACCCCCGGGTGGTCGCGCTGTTGCGCGGGGAGGGCGTGCCCAAGGGCGACGCGCTCGCCACCGCCCGGATCGCGGGCATCATGGGCGCCAAGCGCACCCCGGACCTCGTCCCGTTGTGCCACCCCCTCGCGCTGTCCGGGGTGGCGGTGGACCTGACGGTGGCGGACGACGCCGTGGAGATCGCGGCCACGGTGCGCACCACCGACCGGACGGGGGTCGAGATGGAGGCGCTGACCGCCGTGACGGTCGCCGCGCTCACCGTCGTCGACATGGTGAAGGCGGTCGACAAGGGCGCCGTCATCACGGAGGTGCGCGTCGAGGAGAAGACCGGCGGCGCTTCGGGCGACTGGGGCCGGTCGTGACGGCCGCCCCCGACGGGCCGACACGGCCCGCGACGGACCTCGCGCCCACCCCCGACGGTGTCCCCGGCGACGCCCCTGGTGACGCCGGAGACGGAGCCGGGTACCGGGCACTGGTGGTGACCGCCTCCGGGCGGGCTTCCGCGGGGGTCTACCCGGACCGGGGCGGCCCGGTCATCGTGGAGGCGCTCAAGGCCCTCGGGTTCGCCGTGGAGGGCCCCCGGGTGGTCCCGGACGGCGACCCAGTCGAAGAGGCGCTCAGAGCGGGCGTGGCGGCCCGTCACGACGTGATCCTCACCACGGGCGGCACGGGCGTCTCGCCCACCGACCGCACCCCCGAGGCGACCGCCCGGGTCATCGACCGCACGGTGCCGGGCATCGCGGAGGCGATCCGCGCGCACGGCCACCGGAAGGTCCCCACCGCCGCGCTGTCCCGGGGCATCGCCGGGGTCGCGGACCGCACCCTCATCGTCAACCTGCCGGGGTCCACCGGCGGCGTGCGGGACGGGCTGGCGGTGCTGGAGCCGCTCCTCACGCACGCCGTGGACCAGTTGCGCGGCGGCGACCACCCGGCGTCCGCCTCCGCGCCGGACGCCGGACCGACCGGGAGCCCACGCTGAACAGCCCCGCCTGGCCCGTCGAACTGGTCGACGGCGACGTCACCCTCCGTCCGATAAAGCTGCGCGACCAGCGGGCGTGGCGCGAGGTCAACCGGCGCAACCGGGACTGGCTGCGTCCGTGGGAGGCGACCATCCCGCCGCCCACCCCCAGCGGTCCGGTCGTGCACCGGCCCACCTACCGGCAGATGGTCCGTCATCTGCGGGCCGAGGCCAACGCGGGCCGGATGCTGCCGTTCGTCATCGAGTACCAGGGGCGGCTGGTCGGGCAGTTGACCGTCGCGGGCATCACCTGGGGGTCGATGTGCTCGGGGCACGTCGGCTACTGGGTCGACGAGGGCGTCGCGGGCCGAGGGGTGATGCCGACGGCGTTGGCGCTCACCGTGGACCACTGTTTCCGCAAGGTGGGGCTGCACCGGGTGGAGGTCTGCATCCGGCCGGAGAACGTGCCCAGCCGCCGGGTCGTCGAGAAGCTCGGGTTCCGTGAGGAGGGGCTGCGTCCCCGGTTCCTGCACATCGACGGCGCCTGGCGGGACCACTTGGTGTTCGCGTTGACGGCGGAGGAGGTGCCGGAGGGGCTGGTGCCCCGCTGGCACCGCGCGCGGGCCCGCGCCGCCCGGGGGGCCTCTCCGGAGAACGCCTTCGGGTCGCCGTGGGAACCGCCGGACGCTTCGGGCACCTCAAGAATTGAATAAACGTTCGAATTTGATTCGATCGTGCTTACCGAAGGGTGCCAAGTGGGGTAATTCCTCTCGCCCATCAGGCCGCTCATCGCATCAGTCGCAAAAAAAGTTCGGAATATGAGCCAGATCGTGCGACACACCGCCCCAATTGGCGGATGCCCCCACGCAAACACCTCTACGGTGTGAGACGTGAGCAGCAGCGGCCTCATCTACGCAGTCATCGTCGGGGCCTGGGCCGCCTACTTGGTGCCGATGTGGCTCCGTAGGCAGGACGAGCTGAACGAAGCCCGTCCTACGGAGCGGTTCAGCACGGCCATCCGGTTCCTGTCCGGACGGGCGGGCATGGAGCGTCGTTACGCCAAGGACCTGAAGGCGCGCTCGGCCGGGGACGGCGAACCGTCCGCCGGACCCGACGTCGACCCGGACGCCGTCACCGACTCGGTGGACGTCCGGGCCTTCGCCGTGCCTCCGGGGCCCTCCCGCCAAGAGGTGGCCGCCCGTCAGGAGGCGGCCCGCCAAGAGGTCGTGCGTCAGGAAGCGGCCCGCCAGGAGGCGGCTCGTCAGGAAGCCGCGCGCCAAGAGGCCGTGCGCCAGGAGGCCGCCGCCCGGGTGGAGGCGGAGCGCGAGCAGGCCGCCCGGGCCGAGGACGCGCGACGCGCGGAGAACGCCCGTCAGGACCAGGGGAACGTGCCGTCCGAGCGCCCCGCGCGCGAGAGGTCGTCCGTACCCCGCCGTTCCCCCACCGCGGACACCGCGCGCGCCCGGCGCTCCAAGGTGCTCGCGCGCCGTCGCCGTACCACCGTGGTGCTCTTCCTCGCCTTCACCGTGGGCGCGGTGGTCGCCGCCGTCGGCGGACTCACCTTCCTGTGGGCGTCGGCCCTGCCCGCCCTGCTGCTCAGCGCCTACATCGTGTACCTGCGCCGTCAGGAACGCCGCCGGTTCGCGTACGTCATGGACCGCCGTCACGCCGAGCAGGCCGCCCAGCGACTGCGCGAACGCCAGGCCCGCCGTTCGCGTCCGGAGCCCGCCGCCGAGGTTCCGGCCCGCGTCGAGCGGGAGCCCGAGGAGGCCTCGGCCGATCCCGGGCAGCCCTCCTCGCTGGCCGCCGACCGCCGGGCGCTCGTCGAGCAGACCGATCACGCCGAGTGGGTCGACCAGCAGCGCGAACGCCAGCGGGGCCCCGGGCAGGGGGACAGCTGGGACCCGGTGCCGGTGCCGCTGCCCACCTACGTGACCGCGCCGGTCGCGCCGCGTGTCACCGGCGGGGTGGACCTCGGCGCCCCGGACGCATGGAGCTCCGCGCGGTCCAGCGTCGCCGACCCCGCTGCCCGGCCCGCCGGGACGGTGGAAGCGTCCGTGGGCGACGCCGCCGCCCTCGCGGACGAGGGCTTCGAAGGCGACGGCGAACGCTCCGACGCGCGCCGCGCGGCCTCCGCCCGGCGGTCGCGGGAACGCGGGCGCACCCCCCTCTTCGACCAGTACGAGGAGCCGGAGCGGCCCCGCGCCGCCAACGAGTGACAGGGCACGGAGTGGATTTCCGAGCACTGTCACGCGGGTGCTAGAGTTTCACTCGTTGCAAGGGCCTGTGGCGCAGTCCGGTAGCGCACCTCGTTCGCATCGAGGGGGTCAGGGGTTCGAATCCCCTCAGGTCCACGCACGATTGTTCTTGAGTTAGCTCAGGAGCGGTCGACGAGATCCCGACGATCTTCACGATCGGTCGGGATCTTTGTCGTTTCCGGGGGCGGCTCGATCGTGTTCGGGACGGGCGAGCGCGGTGGTCCGCGCTTTCGGTGGTGGCGACGCGGCGGTCGGTCCCGGATGTTCCGGGTGTCGGGGGTGGCGCGGCAGGGCGCCAAGGGCGGTTGGGCAGCGTCCCTTCGTCGGTCGGTGTCCCGTCGACGCCCACGTCCTGGTCCGTCGTGAAGGGAGGCGCGGGGTGAAAGGGGCTCAGGCCGTCAGGGGTTTGGCGTAGCAGCGGCTGAGGGGGCTGTCGCGGTAGAGGCCGAACTTGTCGCAGGGCTCGTAGCCGCTGGACTCGTACAGGGCGATGGCCTCCGGCTGGATGATCCCCGTCTCCAGGACCATGCGGGTGCGGCCCGCCGCGCGGGCGTCGTCCTCCAGGGCGGCGAGGATGCGGCGGGCCAGGCCGCGGCCCCGGGCCTCCGGGGTGACGTACATCCGCTTGATCTCGGCGTCGCCGTCCTCGTAGCCCTCGGGGTTCCCGTCCTGGCGGCGCCAGCCGCCGGTGGCGAGGGGGACGCCCTCTCCGTCGTAGGCGATGAGGTAGAGGCCGTGCGGCGGGTCGAACATCGCGGGGTCCAGGGGGGTGGCGTCGCCCTCGCCGCCGTACATCTCGGCGTACTCGGCCTGGACGCGGTCGTTCAGGAGCACGGCGTCGGTGTGGCCGTAGGAGACGTTCTGTATGTTCATGCTGATTATCGTACTTCTATGCAGTGGTTGTCTCGGGGGTGCGCCACCGCTCGGGTGCGCGGGGGTCCTGCCAGTGTGCCGGTAATCTGCCCTGATGCTCACTGTGACCTCTGTGAACGTGAACGGTCTGCGGGCCGCCGCGAAGAAGGGCTTCGTGGAATGGCTCGCGGGCACCGCCGCCGATGTGGTGTGCCTCCAGGAGGTGCGCGCCGAGCCCGGGCAGCTGCCCGACGGGGTCCGGGAGCCCGCAGGGTGGCACGCCGCGCACGCGCCCGCCGCCGCGAAGGGGCGCGCCGGGGTGTCGTTGCTCACCCGGCGCGAGCCGGACGCGGTCCGCGTCGGCTTCGGGGTGCCCGAGTTCGACGACAGCGGGCGGTACCTGGAGGCGGACCTCCCGGGCGTCACCGTCGCCAGCCTCTATCTGCCGTCCGGCGAGGTCGGCACCGGGCGGCAGGACGAGAAGGTCCGGTTCATGGACGCGTTCCTCCCGTATCTGCGGGAGCTGCGGGCCAGGGCGGCGGCCGACGGCCGTGAGGTGGTGGTGTGCGGTGACTGGAACATCGCCCACCGCGAGGCCGATCTGCGCAACTGGCGGAGCAACCGGAAGAACTCCGGCTTCCTCCCCGAGGAGCGGGCCTGGGTGGACCGGGTGCTCGACCCGGCGGACGGCGGCTACGCCGATGTCGTCCGGGCCCTGCATCCGGAGGGGGAGGGCCCGTACACCTGGTGGTCCTACCGGGGTAAGGCGTTCGACAACGACAGCGGCTGGCGCATCGACTACCAGATGGCCACTCCCGCCCTCGCGGACCGCGCGCTCAAGGCGACCGTGGAGCGCGCCGCCAGCTATGACCTGCGCTGGTCGGACCACGCCCCGGTCACCGTCGTGTACGGAAGCTGAAGCGGACGCTGAAGGGGAACCGGGCGGGGCGGCGTCGATGGTTTGGGGCGCCTCATGAGGGTGGGCGCAGATGGGCCCGGGCCAGTCGGCGGATCGCCGCAGTGACCGCCTCGGGTGCTTCCAGCGGGGTCATGTGGCCGACCCCCGCCAGTTCGGTCAGTCCCGTGCAGTGCGGGAGGGCGGCGGCCAGCCGTCGGGCGTGCGCCGGGGGCGTGAGCCGGTCGTCCGTGCCGACCAGGACGGCGGTCGGCGCGGTGAGCAGCGGGACGACCGCGTCGAGGTCGAGCCGGTCGAGCGTGTCCGACCAGCCCTGCCGGGCCTCGGGCCGGCAGGCGTGCACGATCCGGGCGCACGCCGTCACGCGCTCCGGCGCGGTGCCCGGGCTCATCGCCAGATAGCGCAGCATCCGGTTGCCCAGCGGGTTGACCGGGCCCAGGGAGGCCCCGGAGCGCAGCAGCGCCGAGGTCAGCCGGGTGCGCTGACGGCCGGCGGGCAGCGGCACCACCCTGGCGTCGCGGACCAGCCCGCCGGTGCTGGTGCTGCACAGCAGGACGGCGGCGGTGCGGTCGCGGACGGCCGGGCGGTCGGCGGCGGCCATGATCGTCATGCCGCCCATCGAGTGCCCGGCGAGCAGGGCCCGCTCCCCGGGGGCGAGGGTGGCGTCCAGGACGGCGGTGAGGTCGTCGGCCAGGGCGCGGGTGCCGTAGCCGTCGGGGCCGTGGGGCAGCGGGGTGCGGCCGTGACCGCGCTGGTCGTAGGCGATGACCCGGAGGTCGCGGCCCAGATCGCGGAGCTGGTGCGCCCAGAAGGCGGTGTTGCAGGTCCAGCCGTGCGCCAAGACCACCGGGGGCGCGTCGGGCACGCCGTGCACCTCCACGTGCACCCGGGCGCCGTCCGCGGAGACCGCCGTCAGCTCGCGGGCGGGGGTGGGCGGGGTGCGGGGGCCGGGGGCGGCCCGGGTCAGACGGCTCACGCGGTGGCCTTCCCGGCGGGCACGGGGACGGTGGCCCGGGACGCCGGGCGGAGCACCTCGTACTCGGTGGGGTCGACGCGGCGGGTCGCGGCGCGGAACGCGGTGGTGGTGCCCGGCCAGACGGTGGTGTTGCGGCCCGCCGCGTCGAGGTACCAGCTGCGGCAGCCGGTGTTCCAGACGGTCCGCTCCAGCCGTCGCTGGAGCGCGGTGTTCCAGGCGTCCACGGCGGCGGGCCGGGGGGTCAGGGCAGCGCGTCCCCCGAGGGCGTCCAGCCGTCGCAGGTAGTCGGTCAGGTAGTTCAGCTGGGCCTCGATGATGAGGATCATCGAGGTGTTGCCGAGGCCGGTGTTGGGGCCGATGAACGTGAGCCAGTTGGGGAAGCCGGGGGCGGTGGTGCCGCGCAGCGCCCGCATGCCGTCCTGCCAGGACTCGGCCAGGGTGCGTCCGTCGGTGCCGGTCACCCGGTGGGCGACGGGCGGGTCCGTCACCCGGAAGCCGGTGGCGAACACGAGGACGTCCGCCTCGGCCTCGGTGCCGTCGGCGGCGACGAGGGTGGAGCCGCGGACCTCGGCCAGCCCGGAGGGGACGACGTCCACGTTGGGGCGGGTCAGCGCCGGATAGTAGGTGCTGGACAGCACGACGCGCTTGCAGCCCAGGCGGTAGTCGGGGGTCAGCGCGGCGCGCAGCGCGGGGTCCGGGACGGCGCGGGCCAGTCCGCGCAGCGCCACCCGTTCGGTCACCTTCAACGCGCGGGGAAGGGTGGTGAAGGCGTGCGTCTGGAGTTCGCGGATGCCCCAGAGCGCCCCCCGGCGCAGCCGTGCGGTGAACGGGAGGTGCCGGTGCAGTCGGCGTTCCAGCGCCCCGATCGGGCGGTCGACACGGGGCAGCACCCAGGGCGGGGTGCGCTGGAAGAGGGTCAGCCGGGCCGTCTCCGGCTGGATCGCGGGCACGATCTGGGCGGCGGAGGCGCCCGTGCCGACCACGGCGACCCGGGCGCCGCGCAGCTCCCGTCCATGGTCCCAGCGGGCGGAGTGGAACACGGCGCCGGGGAAGGTGTCGAGGCCGGGTACGTCCGGGACGACGGGGTCGGAGAGCGGTCCGGCCGCCGAGACGACGACGTCGGCGGTGAGCGGTCCCCCGGCGGTCTCCAGCTCCCACCGCAGTTCCTCGGGGTCCCAGCGGGCGCGGAGCACCTCGTGGCGCAGCCGCAGATGGGGGCGGATCCCGTGGTCGTCCACGAGGCGTTCCAGATAGCCGCGGATGTGTTCCTGGCCGGAAAAGGCGCGCGGCCAGTCCGGGTTGGGGGCGAAGGAGAACGCGTACAGGTGGGACGGGACGTCGCAGGCGCAGCCCGGGTAGGTGTTGTCGCGCCAGGTGCCCCCGACGGAGTCCGCCCGCTCCAGGACGACGAAGTCGGTGACGCCCTCGCGGCGGAGCCGGATCGCCGCGCCGACGCCGCCGAAGCCGCTGCCGATCACCGCTACCCGGACGTGCGGGCGGGCGGCCGGTGCCGGGGCGTGCGGGGCGGCCGCTTCGGCGGCGTCCGTGACGGCGGCTTCGGTGGTGCCCTCGGCGGTGGCTTCCGTGGCGGCTTCGGTTCCGGCTCCGGGGGCGGCGTGATCGGGGTGGGCTGGGGCGGGTGGTTCCTGGGCTCGTTCGGTCATGGTCGTCCCTCCGTGCACCTGGTCGCGGGGTGGCTGACCGGTGGGTTCTGACGGGCTCCCGCGCCGTGTATTCCCTGGAGGGTAGGACAGAAGCCCCGCGGCTCGTCTACGGTCGCCCGTCGGATATAGGACAGTCGCGCGCCGGCGCGCGGACTTCCGGTGGGCTTGGGCCGTCGTGCGCCAGCGCGCCCGGCCGGTACGGCCGGTCCAGGCGTGCGACGGGGCGGGAACCCGGTGCGTCTGGTGGGTGGGTGCGTGCGTGCGTGGCGGGTCGGGCGGGCCGGATGTGTCCGGTGTGGGCCTGGACGCCGTGGTGCGCCTTGCGTGTCCGGCGCACCGGACCCGGGTGCGTGCCCCGGGCGGGTGTCAGTCCGCACTGGTCCCGGGCGGTCGAGGGGGCAGCGGGGGCCGGACGCGGTCCGGGACGGCGGAGTAGTCGGGGGGCGCGGCGGCGGGCTGCCGGGCGAGCAGGTCCAGGGCGAGCGTCACCGCGTCGTCGAGGACCGCGTGCCGTCCCTCGGCCCAGTCCAGCGGGGTGCGCAGGGCCGGGAGGTCCGGGGTGACCCCGTGGTTCTCCACGGACCACCCGTACGCGTCGAACCACGCCGCGTTCATCGGGACGGTGATCACCGTTCCGTCCCCCAGCTGGTGGCGGCCGGTCATCCCGACGACCCCGCCCCAGGTCCGCTGGCCCACCACCGGACCCAGGCGCAGCAGTTTGAACGCGGCCGTGATCATGTCCCCGTCCGAGGAGGTGGCCTCGTCGGCCAGGGCGACGACGGGGCCGCGCGGCGCGTTGGAGGCGTAGGAGACGGGCTGCGCGTCACGGGTGAGGTCCCAGCCGAGGATGGTGCGGGTCAGCTTCTCGACGACGAGTTCGCTGATGTGGCCGCCCGCGTTGCCCCGGACGTCCACGATGAGCGCCGGGCGGGACACCTCCATCCGCAGATCCCGGTTGAACTGCGCCCACCCCGAGCCGCCCAGGTCGGGGATGTGCAGATAGCCGCACTTGCCGCCGCTGAGCCCGCGGACGACCTCGCGGCGCCGGGCCACCCAGTGCTGGTAGCGCAGCGGCCGGTCGTCGACCAGCGGCACCACGGCCACCCGCCGGTCGGGCCCCGCGCCGTCGGCCGGACGGAACGTCAGCTCGACGGTGGTCCCGCCGGCCGCCGCCAGCAGCGGGAACGGGCCGGTCACCGGGTCCACGGGGCGGCCGTCGACATGGGTGAGGGCCGCCCCCTCGCGGATGCCCGTTCCGGCGAGCGGGGAGCGCGCCTTGGAGTCGGAGGAGTCGCCGGGCAGGATCCGGGCGACGGTCCAGAGCCCGTCCCGGGGGACGAGGTCCGCGCCGAGCTGGCCCTGGGGGCGGGCGTAGTGCGGGGGGCCCTCGTCGCGCCGGGCGGGCGTCACGTACGCGTGGGAGGTGCCGAGTTCGCCGAGCACCTCGCGCAGCAGGTCCGCGAACTCGTCGGGCGAGGCGACCGCCCCGACCAGGGGACGGTACTGGTCGAGGACGGCGGACCAGTCGATCCCGCACATGTCCGGTTCCCAGAAGTAGGCCCGGATGATCCGCCCGGCCTCCTCGTACGCGCCCCGCCACTCGGCGGCCGGGTCGACGTCGTGGAGCACGCGGCGCAGATCGATCCAGACGGTGGAGTCGCCGTCGCCGGACTCGGTGGCGGGCTGGGCGCGCAGTTCGTCCTCGTCCATCACCACCAGTCGGGTGCCGTCGCCGCTGACGGCGAACCAGTCGAGGTGGTCGACGAGTTCCACCCGCTTGGCCTTGGTGATGTCGAAGTGTTCGAGGGTGGCCCGGCCGTCGGTGTCGGCGGGGTTGGCGAAGGTCTCGCCGAGCGCGCCGGAGATCGGCCAGCGCAGCCACACCAGTCCGCCCCCGGCGACCGGGCTGAGCGCGGAGTACTTGGACGCGGCCACCGGGAAGGGGGTCACCCGCATCTCCAGCCCCTCCACCTCCACGGTCACCGCGCCGCTCCCGTCGGCCTCGGTCTCCTCCGCCGGGTCCAGCCCGCCCGCCGCCGGACGTCCGTCGGGCAGCAGCGCGAACGGGGACGGCGTCGCGGACGACAGCGGGACCAGGTAGGGGCGGCAGCCCAGTGGGAACGACAGGTCGCCGGTGTGGACGTCGTAGACGGGGTCGAAGCCGCGCCAGGACAGGAACGCCAGATAGCGGCCGTCGCTGGTGAAGACGGGGTTCTCGTCCTCGAACCGGCCCTGGGTGACGTCGATGACGGAGCCCGCGCCGGGGCCGGTGACCCGGGCCAGCTTGATCGAGCGCAGACTGCGGCCGATCCCCGGGTGCGACCAGGCCAGCCACGCCCCGTCGGGGGAGAACGCCAGATCGGTGACCGGGCCGTTCAGCGACCGGATCAGTTCGGTGACGCCAGGTTGGCCGTTCGCCCCGCCGGTCGTTTCCCTGGTCGGTTGCCCGGTTGTCCGCCCGGTTGTCCGCCCGGTCGTCTCCCCGGCCGGCTCGCTGTCCGCTTGCCTGGCTGGTTGGTCGTGCGTTTGTCCGTTCGTCTGCCTGGCCGCATTGTTGGCCGCTTCGCTGGCCGCTTCGGTGTCCCCTTCACGGTCCGCTTCGGTGTCCGCGTCCGCGTGGTTGTCCGCTTTGCCGTCCGGTTCGCCGTCGGTTCCTCCGGCTTCTCCGGTCGTGCCGTCCGTCCCGGTCGTCCCGGTGGTGTCCAGCAGCAGCAGACGGCCGTCGTTGGCGGCGACGGCGAGCCGGTCGCCCTCCGGGTCGGAGACGAGTTCCAGTACGTGGCCGAGGGCGCCCGGGGCTCCGGTGGCCAGCCGTCGCGGCGGGCGGTCGCCGGAGGCGCGCGGCAGATGGGCGATCTCCACGGCGTCGGCCCCGCCCTCGTCGGTGACGTACGCGACCCGACCGCCGCCCGAGCCGAGCAGGACGGGCAGCCGGGTGCGGACGCCGGGGGTGTCGGCGAGGGTGCGGGCGGGGCCGTCGCGGTGGGTGAGCCAGTACAGCCCGCCGCGCACCACGACCGCGCTGGCCCGTCCGGTCTCGTCCACCGACAGCCCGTCCACGTGCCGGACGGCCGGGACCTGGTAGGGGCGGCGCCCGGCGCGCGGCCCGCCGAGCCGCACGTCCAGCCGCCTGGGCACGGCACCCGGGGAGAGGTCCTCGACCAGCCACAGTCCGCCCGCGCACTGGTAGACGATCCGTTCGCCGTCGCTCGCGGCGTTGCGGGCGTAGAAGGCGTCGTGGTCGGTGTGGCGGCGCAGGTCCGTGCCGTCGGGACGGCACGAGTAGACGTTGCCGACGCCCTCGTGGTCCGAGAGGAACGCGATCCGCCCGGCGACGAACATCGGGGACTCCACCTGGCCGTCGAGCCGTTCGAGGAGCCGTTCCCCGTGCAGCCACAGCCGTCCGGTGGCCCCGCCCCGGTACCGCTTCCAGGACGCCGCCTCGTGCGGGGGGCGCCCGGTCAGCAGCAGGGTGCGGGACTCGCCGTCGAGGTCGGCGACGGCGAGGTCGCTGACCGGTCCCCAGGGCAGCCGTCCGCCCGGCGAACCGTCGGTGGGCAGCCGGTACGCCCAGCCGAAGTAGCCGAAGGGCTGGCGCTGGGAGGAGACCACGAGGACGTCGTGACGGCCGTCCTCGCCGGGCGGTGCCCAACCGCACACCCGGGTGTCCGGGGCGCCCCAGTAGGTGAGCCGACGGGCCGGGCCGCCCCCGACGGGCACCAGATGGACCTCCGGGTCGAGGCTGCGCCAGCTCGTGTACGCGAGGTGGGTGCCGTCGGGGGAGAAGCGGGGCGGGCCGGTCCGGGTCCGGTCGACGGTCAGCCGCCAGGCGCGGGCGGCCGGTGCGCCGGGGGCGGGCAGCGGGGCGATCCACAGGTCGTCCTCGGCGACGAAGGCGAGCAGGTCGCGGTGGAGGTGGGGGAAGCGGAGGTAGACGGGGGCGTCGTCCTGGCCGGTGACCTCGCCGGGCGGGACGACGCGGTTGACCTCGTTGACCTCTATGGCCCTGTTGGCCTCGTTGACCCTGTTGGCTTCGTTGGCCGCTTTGGCCTTGTTGGCTTTGCTGGGCGCGTTGGCCTCGTTGACCTCTTTGGTCCTATTAGGTGCGCTGGCCGCTTTGGCCTCGTCGGCCTCTTTGACCCTGCTGGGTGCGGCGGCCGCTTTGGTCCTGCCGGATGCGTCAGCGGCGGTGCTGGGTGCGGTGGCCGCACTGTGGGCGCCGGGCGTGACGGGTGTGCCGGACGTGCGGGTACGGGGTGGCTGGCCTGCGGGGTCGGTCACCCCTCCATGGTTTTCCCGGGGCACGGGACCGGCAACTCCGGCGGTTCCGCGCGTGGGGTGCGGTCCGTGGCGGGCACCCTCTCGGGCCGTGGCGGCGGAAGGCGGCACCGTGCCTGGGCGGCCTGGGCGGCCTGGGCGGCCTGGGCGGTCCGGTGCGTGGCGGGCCGGGCGGTGCCGCGTGCCGGGTGCCGCGTGTGGGACGTGGCCGTGTGGTGGCGAGGGGCGGGGGCGGGGCGGCACGTTGTGGCGCAGGACACGTACGAAACCGTTTCGTTTCGCTTGGGCGGTCCGGTAATCTGATCCGCGTACGAAACGGTTTCGTACCGATCAGAGATCGCCGTCCGACCGGTGCCCGCAAGGGGGTTCCGGAACGGAAGGCGGTCGCTAAACTGCCGCGCGGACGGAAGGGGGCGATGACCATGGCCGAGGTGACGATGACGCGCCGCAGCCGGATCACCCCCGAGCGCGAGGCGGAGCTGTACGCCGCCGTACTCGACCTCCTGCGGGAGGTCGGCTACGAGGGGCTGACGATGGACGCCGTCGCGGCGCGCACCCGGTCCAGCAAGGCCACCCTCTACCGCCAGTGGGGAAGCAAGCCGAGGCTGATCATCGAGGCGCTGCGCGGCAAGCAGCACGTGGGCGTCAGCGACGTCGACACGGGCACCCTGCGCGGGGACTTCCAGGCCATGGTGATGCGGGCCGACGACTGCGAGATGGAGCAGGACTCGGCGCTGATCCGTGGCCTCGTGGTGGCCATCCACGCGGAACCGGATCTCCTTGAGGTCTTCCGGGAACGGATCATCGAACCGGAACTGGCCGAGCTGGAGTTCCTGTTGCGCCGGGCCGTCGAGCGCGGTGAGGTCAGTGCGGACAACCCCGCCCTGGGGTACGTGATGCACATGATGCTGGGCGCCTTCGTCACCCGCACCCTGATCGACGAGCGGCCTCCCACCCAGGCCTTCCTCCTTGAGTACATCGACGCCGTGATCGTCCCCGCTCTCGGCCTCGACCCGCGCGGCTGACGCGCCCCGGGCGCCCCGCCCGGTCACCGTCCGCCCGCTGAGCACCACCCCGCACCGAACCGCACCACCCTCCCCACGCGTTACCGCGCGTTCCCCCACCACCGGGCCCGCCCCGCCTCGGCGGACGCTGCCCCGTTCCACCTGACGCGACCGCTCACGTCGTCGGGCTGGTGACCCCTGCCCCGTGACCAACACGACCTGACCGGGAGTACCACTGCCGTGGCCACGTTCCTGTACAAAGTCGGCCGGTTCGCCTTCCGGCGCCGCCACTTCGTCGCCCTCATATGGGTGGCGCTGCTGACCCTCGCGGGGGTCGGCGCCGCCAGCGCACCGGCCCCCGGGGCCGGTTCCTTCTCCATACCCGGGACGGAGGCGCAGCGCGCCTTCGACCTCCTTGAGGAGCGGTTCCCCGGCTCCGCCGCCGACGGCGCGACCGCCCGGGTCGTCTTCAAGGCCCCCAAGGGCGAGACGATGACCGACGCGGGGCACAAGTCCGTCGTCGAGGACACCGTCAAGGAACTCGGTTCCGGGGCCCAGGTGGCCGCCGCCACCGATCCCTACAAGACCAAGTCCCTGAGCGAGAACGGCTCCATCGCGTACGCGCAGGTCACGTATGACGTGAACAGCATGGAGCTGAAGGACGAGTCCCGGGACGCCCTGGAGAAGGCCGTCGAGGACGCCCGCCAGGGCGGGCTGACCGTCGAGGTCGGCGGCGACGCGCTCCAGGCGATGCCCCACACCGGCACCGCCGAGATCATCGGCATCGGCATCGCCGCGGTGGTCCTGGTGATCACCCTCGGCTCGCTCGTCGCGGCCGGACTCCCGCTGATCACCGCCCTCATCGGCGTCGGCATCGGCATCTCGTCCATCACCGCCCTGGCGAAGGTCCTGGACCTCGGCACCACCACCGGCACCCTCGCCACGATGATCGGCCTCGCCGTCGGCATCGACTACGCCCTGTTCATCGTCTCCCGCTACCGCGCGGAGCTGGACGAGGGCCGGGACCGCGAGGACGCGGCCGGACGGGCCGTCGGCACCGCCGGTTCCGCCGTGGTGTTCGCGGGCCTCACCGTGGTGATCGCGCTGGTCGGCCTCGCCGTCGTCAACATCCCGATGCTCACCAAGATGGGCGCCGCGGCCGCCGCGACCGTCGCCATCGCCGTGCTCATCGCCCTCACCCTGATCCCGGCGCTGCTCGGCTACGCGGGCCGCAAGATCCGTCCCGCCAGCGCCAAGGGCAAGCTGCGTGGCGGCAAGAAGGCCGCCGCCGACGCCACGGCCACCGCCGCGGCCACGGCCGGGGAGCCCGTCGAGGCCAAGGTCAACATGGGCACCAAGTGGGCCCGGTTCGTCCTCCGGCGCCCGGTCACGGTGCTGCTGGTCGGTGTGCTCGGCCTCGGTGCCGCCGCGCTGCCCGCCGGTTCGCTGGCGCTCGGCCTGCCGGACGACGGCGTCCAGCCGACCGACACCACCCAGCGCAAGGCGTACGACCTGCTCTCCGAGGGCTTCGGTCCCGGCTTCAACGGTCCGCTGCTGATCGTCACCGACGTCAAGGGCACCGACGACCCGAAGGCCGTGGTCGAGGACGTCACCAAGACCATCAAGGGCGTCGACGGGGTCGTGTACGTCTCCCCGGCCACCTTCAACAAGGCCGGTGACACGGCGATGACCAGCGTCATCGCCGAGTCCAAGCCGAGCAGCACCGAGACCGAGGACATCGTCCACGCCATCCGGGACGCGGGCGCCGACCTCAAGAAGGAGCACGGCGCGCAGGTCACCGTCACCGGTGCCACCGCGATGAACATCGACGTCTCGGAGAAGCTCAACGACGCGCTGCTGCCGTACCTGGCGCTGGTCGTCGGACTCGCCTTCCTGCTGCTGATCGTCGTCTTCCGGTCGGTGCTGGTGCCGCTGAAGGCCGCCCTCGGCTTCCTGCTGTCGGTGCTCGCCGCGCTCGGCGCCGTCGTCGCGGTCTTCCAGTGGGGCTGGCTCGGCGGGGTGTTCGGGGTCGAGGAGACCGGTCCCGTGATGTCGATGATGCCGATCTTCATGGTGGGCGTGGTCTTCGGTCTCGCCATGGACTACGAGGTGTTCCTCGTGACCCGGATGCGCGAGGCGTACGTCCACGGGGAGCGGCCCGGCCAGGCGATCGTGACCGGCTTCCGGCACGGGGCGCGGGTCGTGACCGCCGCCGCGGTGATCATGATCGCGGTGTTCGCCGGGTTCATCGGCTCCAGCGACCAGATGATCAAGATGATCGGGTTCGGGCTCGCCGTCGCCGTCCTCTTCGACGCGTTCGTCGTCCGGATGGTGATCGTCCCGGCGGTGCTGGCGCTGCTCGGCGACAAGGCGTGGTGGCTGCCGAAGTGGCTCGACCGGGCGCTGCCCAACGTGGACGTCGAGGGCGAGGGTCTGCGCGACCTTGACACCGGCCGGTCGGGCGACCGGTCGGACGGGGACCGGGAGCTGGCCGGGGTCTGACCCCGGGAGTGCTTCCTGACCCAGTGAGTCCGGGGCCCCGGGCGGCGCGAGCGGTGCGCTGTCCGGGGCCCCGGGCGTTTCCGGGGCCGGACCTGGCCTGGGCGGGTGGCGGGGTCCGGGGGGTTCCCGCAGGTCCGGTTCGGCTGATCGCGCGGTTCCCCGCGCCGCTGAGGGGGCGCGTCCGGGCGGGCGTTGTCCCTGAGGGGGCGTTGGGTGGGGCCTCCCGGAGGCTCGGTGGTCGGCTTTCCGCCGTGGGCGGTCGCTCGCGCAGTTCCCCGCGCCCCTTACGGGGACGCCCCTGGGCGGTACCCCGCCGGGCGCGCCGGAGGGGCGCGGGGAACTGCGCGACCGGCCCACCACCGGCTCGCGGCCGAAGGAGGAGAGGCGGGAGCGGGCGGGAACGGGGGCCGCGAAGGGCGGGCGGCGCGGCGCGGGTGGGGCGGTTGGGGTTGGGCGGGACCTTCGGACTAGTGCTTTTCGGGGAGGGGGGTTCCGCCCGGGGACGGTGTGGCGCGCTGGACGCGAGCGCCTAGCGTGCTGGATGCCACCCGCTCCCCGGTCGGTGCCCGCCCCTTGGGGAGCTGGTGGCGCGGTACTCCTGGGTCGGGGACGGGCACGAGAGGTCGTCCATGAACGTCGCCGAGCCCGTCTCCGCCCTCTTCCCGGGCGCCTCCGGGCGGATCGTCACCGCGCTGGCCCGGCACCGCCGCGCGGGCGGGGAACGGCTCGCCCTCGCGGAGCTGACCCGCTCCTCGTCGGTCGTGGCCACCCAACTGGAAGCGGTGCTGTTCCGGCTGGGACTGCTGGGGCTGCTGGCACCCAGGACGCGGGGCGAGGACGTCCGCCTGGTCCCCGGCCATCTGGTGTGGGACGCGCTCGACGGGCTCCTGGACCTCGCCCCCGCGCTCCGCGACCGGGTGCGCGACCGCGCGCTGCGCGCACTCGATCCGCCGCCCCCGTACCTGGCGGTCGGCGGTCCGGTCGCCGACGGTACGGCCACCGGGCCCTCGGACGTCCTGCACCTGACGGTGGCGGTCCCCGTCCCCGCGCCGGACGGCTGGACGGGCGCGCTGGAGGAGCTGGCCGGACGGCTCGCCGCGGACCTCGGCAACATCGTGACGTACGAGGTGGTGCCCGTGCCGCCCGCCGGACCGGTGCCGGGGGCGGTCACCCTGCTCGGCGCGGGGGCGTGACCGTCAGCGCAGTCGGTTGACGCGGGCCGTGGCCACCGCCGCGTAGGTCCGGCCCAGGAAGCGGACCAGGGCCCGGGAGTCGAACTGCACCAGGGACACCCCGGTGGCCGAGTGCAGCTCCACCACGGCCTGGGCCCGCCCGCACGGCCAGATGCTCACCGGACCGTTCGCCACCGGGGCGGTCAGCCCGCGTTCCAGCAGGTCACGGGTGAAGACCCAGTCGCCGGGGGCGGTCGGGCCGACCACGCTCGCGGGCAGGGACATATGGACGGCGCCCGGATCGCTCTCGGGGTCGTAGGACAGGGAGACGGGGACGGCGGAGCGTTCCCCCGCGGCGTCCGTGACGACATGGGCTCGCGCGCGCTCCAGGACGGCGGTCATCGGACGGCTCCTCACGCTCGTTCATCTATGGCATTCAATGTCGCATATGTTCCGATAGTCGGGCCAGGGGTTCGGTGCCTAAGAGGTCCTAACAAAGGCGTTGGACGTGTCGGTGGGTGATGAGGCAGGTGGCGAGGCCGAGGAAGGCTTCGTGGATGTCGTCACGTCGTTCCCAGCGGACGCGTAAGCGTCGGAAGCCGTGCAGCCAGGCGATGGTGCGTTCAACGACCCAGCGGTAAACGCCGAGGCCGGAGCCGTGTGGGACGCCGCGACGGGCGATGACCGGTTTGATGCCCTGGGACCGGACAAGACGGCGGTATTTGTCGTGGTCGTAGCCGCGGTCGGCCAGCAGCGTGTCCGGCCGTCGCCTGGGCCGGCCGACCAGGCCCGCGACGGACGGGATCTTCGCCAGCAAGGGCATCAGCTGGGTGACGTCGTTACGGTTCCCGCCGGTCAGCGACACGGCGAGCGGGATGCCCTGCCCGTCGACGAGGACGTGGTGCTTGCTGCCCGGCCGTGCGCGGTCGACCGGGCTGGGCCCGCTTTTGGGCCGCGTCGAGCGGCCCGGACATGGCTGGAGTCGATCACCGCCCGCGACCAGTCGAGCTGCCTGGCCGAGCGCAGCTTCTTGAGCAGGACCAGGTGCAGCCGGTCCCAGACACCGGCCTCGTTCCAGGCGGCAAGCCGCCGCCAGCACGTCATGCCGGAGCCGAAGCCGAGCTCCTGGGGCAGGTACTCCCACTGGATCCCGGTATGGAGCACGAACAGGATCCCGCACAGAGCCTGCCGGTCAGGCACCCGAGGCCGCCCTACCACCAGCTTCGGCGCCGGGACTGGCAACAACGGCACGATCAGCAACCACAGTTCGTCCGACACGATCCACGGCCGGGAGTTCCTCTTCGCCACGAACGGACCAACGAGCAGCCAAGCCGACAGTCACATGATCAACAGCTTCTGTTAGGACCTCTAAGCCTGGTCCCGACGCCTGTGCCGACGCATGGAGTGATGCCTGGTGCTGGTTGCGGGTCCGGGTCCGGGTACGGGACCGGGGCGCGGGTCCGGCGCGGGGACCGGGACGCCGCGGCCCGGGGCCGGTTCCGCGCATCCCGCGCTCTTGCGAGCACTGCGCGACAGCGCCATCATCGGACGGTCCGCCGGGCCCCCATCCCGGAGTCGTGTGCCGCACTCCCCGATGCCGGAGGCCGCTGATGCACGTGCCCGATGGATTCCTCGACGCACCCGTCTCCGTCGCCGCGGGGGTGGTCGCGGCGGGCGCGGTGGCCCTCGCCCTGCGCGGCGCCCGCCGGGAACTGGACGGCCCGGCCGGCCCGGGCCCCGCCGGACCGGGTGCCGTCGACGGCGAGCGGCTGGCCCCGCTCGCCGGACTCGTCGCCGCCTTCGTGTTCGCCGCGCAGATGCTGAACTTCCCGGTCGGAGCCGGGACCAGCGGCCATCTGATGGGCGGCGCGCTCGCCGCGATCCTGGTCGGCCCGTGGACCGGGGTGCTGTGTCTGTCGGTGGTGCTGTTGCTCCAGGCGCTGCTGTTCGCCGACGGCGGGCTCACCGCGCTCGGGGTCAACGTCCTGATCATGGGTGTGGTCACCGTCGTCACCGGACACGTCGTCTTCCGCGTCCTGGTGACCGTCCTGCCCCGGGGCCGCCGCACAGTCACCGGTTCCGCGTTCGCCGCCGCGCTGGTCTCCGTCCCGGTCGCCGCCCTCGCCTTCGTCCTGCTGTACGCGGTCGGCGGCACCACCGAGGTGCCGCTGGGCGAGGTCACGGCGGCGATGGTCGGCGTCCACGTCCTGATCGGGATCGGGGAGGCGGCGATCACCGCGCTCACGGTCGGGGCGGTGCTCGCCGTCCGGCCCGACCTGGTGCGCGGGGCGCGCGACGCCGTCCGGCGACCGCTCCGGCTCCGGGTCCAGGGCCGTCTGGTCGACGCTCCCGCCCCCGTTCCCACGCCTTCCGCCACCGGGCCGAAGGCCGTCCGGTGGCGGCTGTGGGCGGGCGGGCTCGCCGTGAGCCTGGTGCTCGCCGGGTTCGTCAGCTCCTACGCGTCCGGTGAGCCCGACGGGCTGGAGCGGGTCGCCGCCGACCGGGGCATGGACGCGGAGGAGGCCGAGCACGCCGCCGCCGGGTCCCCGCTCGCCGACTACGAGTTCGGCGACCTCACCGGTACCCGGCTGTCCGGGGGGCTCGCCGGGGTCATCGGGGTCGGGATCACCGTCGCCGTGGGAACAGGAGTGGTCTGGGCGTCGCGGCGCCGGTCCGGCCGGTCCGGTGACCTGCCGGATGTCCGGTCCGGTGACCGGTCCGGCGGGGACGGGGCGACGGCCGACGGGGCTGGTGGGGTTGGTGAAGCCGGTAGGGCTGATGGTGGCGGTGGGGTCGGCGGACCCGGCCCGGCGACGGGACCCGGGGCGTCATGACGGGACGGCACGGGGCCGGGTTCGGGACCGGGTCCAGAGACGGGGACGGTGTGGCGGCCGTGGGGCCAACAGGGTCAGTGGAACCCGTGGGGCCGAAGGGGCTGACGCAACCGGTAAAGCCAGCAGGGCCAGCTGGGCCAATTAGGTCAACGCGGTCAACAGGACCAGTGGGGCCAATAGGACCGATTAGGCCAACGCGGCCAACAGGACCGGTGGGGCCGACAGGGCCAGCGGAACCCGTACGGCCAAAGGGACTGACGCGATCGGCGGGGCCAGCAGGGCCAATAGGACCAATTGGGTCAACGGGGTCAACGGGGTCAACAGGACCGGTGGGACCGACAGGACCGCCAGGGCCGACGGAACCGGCAAGACGGCCCCCAAGCGCGGGGCGGCCCGCCCGGGGCCTGTACCTGCCGGGGGACTCCCCGGTCCACGCCCTCCCCCCGCACGCCAAGATCGCGGCGGTGTTCTGCTTCGTCGTGGTGGTCGTCGCCACGCCCCGGACCGCGCTCGGGGCGTTCGCGGGGTACGCGGTCCTGCTGCTCGTGGTCGCCCGGCTGGCCCGGGTGCCGCTGGGCACACTGGCGCGGCGGCTGCTGATCGAGGTGCCGTTCGTCGCGTTCGCCGTGCTGCTGCCGTTCGTCGCGGAAGGGGAGCGGACCGTCGTCCTCGGGCTGCCGCTGAGCGTCGAGGGGCTGTGGGGCGCGGTGAACGTCCTGGTCAAGGGCACCCTGGGGGTCGCCGCCTCGGTACTGCTCGCCGCGACCACCCCGCTGCGGGACCTGGTGCGGGGACTGGAGCGGCTGCGGCTGCCGGGCCCGCTGGTCCAGATCGCGATGTTCATGGTCCGGTACGCGGACGTCGTCACCGACGAACTGCGCAGGATGCGGATCGCCCAGCTGTCCCGGGGCGCGGGGGACAGCCGCCCCCGCCACTGGGCGGTCCTGGCGCGGACCGCCGGGGCGCTGTTCGTCCGCTGCTACGAACGGGGGGAACGGGTGCACCTGGCGATGCTCAGCAGGGGGTACACCGGAACACTGCCCACCACCGAGCGCACCACCACGGCGCGCGGCGACTGGGCACGCGCCCTCGCGTTGCCCCTCGCCGCGGGGCTGGTGTGCGCGGGGACCCTGGGCGCCGGGGCGTGGCCGTGGTGACCCGGCGGCCACCCGGCTCCGACACGCCGCCACCCGACCCCGTCTCGCCGCCACCCGGCCCCGACGCGTCGCCGCCCCCCTCGCTGGACGTCCGGGGCCTGGCCTACGCCTACCCGGACGGACACCAGGCCCTGTACGGGGTGGACCTGCGGATCGAGCGGGGCGAACGGGTCGCGCTGCTGGGCCCCAACGGCGCCGGGAAGACCACCCTGGCCCTGCATCTGAACGGGGTGCTCACGGCGGGCGCGGGCACCGTGGAGGTGGCCGGGCTGACGGTCGGCCCCCGTACGGTCCGGGAGGTCCGCCGCCGGGTGGGCATCGTCTTCCAGGACCCGGACGACCAGCTGTTCATGCCCACCGTGCGGGAGGACGTGGCGTTCGGCCCCGCCAACGCCGGGCTGCGCGGCGCGGAACTGGCCGACCGGGTCGCCGAGGCCCTCGACCTCGTCGGCATGACCGCGCACGCGGACCGGGCCCCGCACCACCTCTCGTTCGGGCAGCGCCGCCGGGTCTGCGTGGCGACGGTGCTGGCGACCCGTCCCGAGGTCCTCGTCCTGGACGAGCCCTCCTCCAACCTGGACCCCGCCTCCCGCCGCGAACTCGCGGACGTGCTGCGCGCCCTGGACCTCACCGTGCTGATGGTCACCCACGACCTCCCGTACGCCCTGGAGCTGTGTCCGCGCGCGGTGATCCTCAGCGAGGGGGTCGTCGCCGCCGACGGTCCGACCGGTGCGCTGCTGCGCGATCCGGAGCTGCTGGGACGCCACCGGCTGGAGCTGCCGTTCGGCTTCGACCCCCGGACCGTGCCGCCGTCGGGGGCGGACGCCGGACGGTGACGGGAATCGCCGTACCTTGGGTGGGCGTTACACACGATGCCACCGAGGACGGGGGAACGGGACCCATGACCACCGAAGCGAGCGCGCCCACGACCGGAACGGATGCTTCCGCGCCTTTGCCGCGCACCCCGGACCGGCCCCCCGCCCTCCCGGCGCCGACGTCCGCACCGGTACCGGTACACGGAGTGGTCGCCCCGGGCTTCGAGGGCGTCCGGGAGGCGTTCACGCGGAACTTCACCGACCGGGCGGAGGTCGGAGCCGCGCTGGTGGTGCACCGGGACGGGCGCAAGGTCGTCGAGCTGTGGGCGGGCGCCCGCGACATCGACGGCGACCCGTCCGGCCACCCCGGCCGCCCCGACGGCGGCCCGTCCGGTCACGTCTACGGCGACCCCGATCCGTCCGGCCACCCCGACCCGTCCGGCGGCCCGGATCAGGACGGCGGCCCGGTGAAGCGTGGCCCGGACGGCGGTCCGACCACGGACGACGGCACGGGGCGACGAGGCCCGGGCGGCGCGCCCTGGGCCCGGGACACCGCGCAGCTCGTGCGCTCCGTGACCAAGGGCGTCGCCGCGGCGGCCCTGCTCCTGCTGCACCAGCGCGGCGCGCTCGACCTCGACGACCCGGTCGCCGCGTACTGGCCCGAGTACCGGGCCGAGGGCAAGGGCGCCACCACCGTCCGGCACGTGCTCGCGCACCGGGCCGGGGTACCCGCCCTGGACCGTCCGCTGACCCCGGCCGAGGCCGCCGACCCGGAGCTGACCGCCGCCGCCCTCGCCGCGCAGCGCCCGTTCTGGACGCCGGGCACCGACCACGGCTACCACGCCCACACCTTCGGCTGGCTGACGGCGGAACTCGTCCGGCGGGTGACCGGGGTGCCGTTCGGGGAGTGGGTCGACACCCATCTCGCCCGGCCCCTCGGCCTCGACCTGTGGGTGGGGCTGCCGCCCGGCGAGGCCCACCGGGTGGGCCGGGTCGGGTCCGCCGAGGCCCCCGCCGCCGCGTCCGACGGGCCCCGGCTGCGGCCCCGGCGCAACGTCTCCGAGGCGTACGCGGACCCGGACTCGCTCACCCGCCGGACGTTCGCCGCGATCACCCCGGCGCCCGACGAGAACGCCCCCGCGTACCGGGCGGCCGTGCTGCCCGCGTCGAACGGGATCATGACGGCCGGGGCGCTGTCCCGTTTCTACGCGGCGCTGACCGGTCCGGTGGACGGCGGTCCGGGCCTGTTCGAGCCGGGGACGCTGGCCCTGGCGCGGGCCGAGGCGTCGACGGGCCCGGACCGGGTCCTCGTCATCAACACCCGGTTCGGCGCCGGGTTCATGCTGCACGGCCCCGCCTCCCCGCTGCTCGGCCCGGGGTCGTTCGGGCACCCCGGGCGCGGTGGCCCGCTGGGCTTCGCCGACCCGGAGAGCGGGATCGCCTTCGGGTACGTCACCAACGGGCTGCGCAAGTCCGTCACCTCCGACCCCCGGGCCCAGGCGCTGGTGCGGGCGGTCCGGGCGGCGGTGAGCGGCTGAACCCCGCCGGGCCGGGCGGGTCCGCGGGTCCCGTTCGCCCCGGTCGGGTCCGCCGGGTCCGGGTCGCGCCGGGCGGGTCCGGGCGGTCCCGCACGGGCGGTCCGACTCCGTACGGCGCTTCCGCCCAAAGCCTCCGCCCAAAGCCGCTGCCCAAAGCCGCTGCCCAAAGCCGTTGCCCAAAGCCGTTGCCCAAAGCCGTTGCCCAGTGAGAGCCGCCCAGCGAGCCGCCCCAGCGCGCCGTCCCGAGAGCCCCCGTCCGGGGATTCCGTCCCGGCTCTCGATCCGGAGTGATCTTGCCGGGTAGGTTCCGGTCATGACACGCAGGTTCGAGGGACACGGGGTAATGGTCACCGGCGCGGGCCGGGGCATCGGCGCGGCGACGGCCCGGCGGTTCGCCGCCGAGGGGGCGGGCGTCCTGGTCACGGACGTGGACGCGGAGGCGGCCGACCGGCTCGCCGCCGCGCTGCGGGACGAGGGCGGCACCGCCGAGGCGCTCCGCTGCGACGTGGGCCGCGGCGAGGACGCCCGAGCGGCGGTCGCCCGGGCCGTCGAGGCGTTCGGCACGCTGGACGTCCTGGTCAACAACGCCTTCGCGGCCACCGACGAGCCGCCCCGGCTGGAGGACCTGACCGACGAGGACTGGACGCGCGACCTCGACGTCACGCTGACCGGCGCGCTCCGCTGCGCGCGGGCCGCGATGGGGGCGCTGGAGTCGTCCGGGCGCGGGGCGATCGTCAACATCGGCTCGGTCAACGGCCTCCAGGACTTCGGCGGCCACGCGTACAGCGCCGCCAAGGCGGGCCTGATCTCCCTGACCCGGACCCTCGCGGGCCAGGTCGCGGACCGGGGCGTACGGGTCAACCTGGTCGCCCCCGGCACGGTGCGGACGCCCGCCTGGTCCGAACGGGGCGAGGACGTGGACCGGGTGCGCGCGCTGTACCCGCTGGGACGGGTCGGGGAACCGGAGGACATCGCGGCGGCGGCGGCCTTCCTGGCCTCCGCCGACGCGGCGTGGATCACCGGGGTCACCCTGCCGGTGGACGGCGGCATCCTGGCCGTCAACACCGCGTTCCGGACGACGGCCTGGCGCGACTGACGCCGTTCCCTCCGGGCCGGACGCGACCGTCCACAACGGGACCACCCAGGTGCGGGTGGCGGCCGACCGGCCCGGGGGTCGGCAGGTTCCGGGCCGCCCGTGATCACCCGGGTGATCACGGGCGGCCCGCCCCGCACCAGCCCCGCGCCCCGTCCGCTGCCCCGAGGACGAACGGGTCGGCCTCGCCGTGCCCAGCCCGACTCCAGGTCCCCCACGGCGTCGGGCTCAGATGCCGGAATCGGCCCAGGTGTCGAGCCGTCGTCGCAGATGGCGGCGTTCGACGTCGTTCCGGGCGGCACCGAGCGCCTGGTGCATCAGCTGCCGTGCTTCGGCGTGCCGACCGAGCCCGGCGGACAGTTCGGCACGGAGCAAGAGCAGCCGGTGGTCCCCGGGAGCGGCCTGGACGTCCCCGAGGGCGGCCATGCCCGCGGCGGGCCCGCGGGCCAGGGCGATCGCGGCGGCCCGGTTCGCCAGGACCGCCGGGGACGGAGTCCGCTCGGCGAGCCGGTCGTAGAGGGTGACGATGGCCTCCCTGTCCGGCACGGGCTGGACCTGGAGGGCGGCGATGCCCGCCTCCAGCACCCAGCGGCCGGGGCGGTCACCGCTTCGGCGAAGGGCCCGGGTGGCGAGGTGGAGTCCATGGTCGATGTCGTCCCACCGCCAGCGGCCGCGATCCTGATCGGCGAGCAGGACCAGGACGTCGCCGTCGGTGCGGGCGTCCCGCCGGGCGTCGGTGAGCAGGAGCAGCGCCGACAGCCCGAGGACCTCGGGTTCGTCGGGCAGCAGTCTGCGCAGCAGGGCCGCCAGACGGAGTGCCTCGTCGCACAGGGTGGCGCGGAACAGCGCCGGGCCCTCGACGGCCGTGTGTCCTTCGGTGAACACCAGGCCGATGACGGTCAGTACGGCGTTCAGACGGTCGGGCCAGGCCGAGCGCGGCGGGATGTCCAGCGTGATCCCGGCGTCGCGGATCTTGCGTTTGGCCCGGACCACGCGCTGGGCGACGGTCGGTTCGGTGGTGAGCAGCAGACGGGCGGTCTCGGCAGCGGTCAGCCCGCACAGCAGGCGCAGCGCGAGCGGTACCTGGGCGGAAGGCGCGAGGGCGGGGTGGCAGCAGGTGAAGATCAGCCGGAGGAGGTCCTCGGCGGCGGTGTCGGACCAGTGGACGGCGGCGAACGGGTCGTCGGGGTCGCTGACGCTGTCGGCCGCCGGAGCGTCGCGCAGTTCATGGGCGAGGGTCGAGAGTTTGCCGACGGCGACGCGGTCGCGGCGCAGCCGGTCGAGGACCTTGCGGCGGGCGGTGGTGTGCAGCCAGGCGCCGGGACGGGCGGGAATCCCGTCCCGGGGCCAGGTCTCGAAGGCCGCGGCCACCGCCTCGGCGGCGGCTTCCTCGGCCCGGTCGAGGTCGCCGGTCCACCGGGCCAGGGTGGCGACCAGCGTGGGCCACTGGGCCCGGTAGACGTGTTCGACGGCGGTCTCGACCGGGTCCGGCATCCGTCAGCCCAGCTCGGCCAGGGAGCGCACCTCGACCGAGCCGAAGTCCGCCGCGGGGCAGTCGGCCGCGTACTTCAGCGCGGTGTCCAGGTCGGCCGCCTCCACGATCCAGAAGCCGCCGAAGGACTCCGCCAGTTCGGCGTAGGGCCCGTCGGTGAGCAGGACGTCGCCCTGCCGGTTGCGCACCGTGGTCGCCGTGTCGGCGGGCTGGAGCTGCTCCGCGCCGCGCAGCACCCCGGATTCGGCCAGCGCCGTGGTGAAGCCGACGAAGCGTTCCATCGCGGCCTGGAACTCCTCCGGAGCCAGCTCGGTCAGGGCGGAGTCGTCGACGTGTGACATCAGGATGTAGCGCATGGTGTTCCCTCTCCTCGCGGCGGCGGTACCGCCTCTCGTCTGTTCGACGCGCGAACGGACGGGGTTTCGACAGCGTAGGACACGTGTCTTTCAGCTGTTCTCGGGTTGTTCCTCGGTGGGCCGGGAGACGTGGCGCCCGTGCGGCGGGTCCATCGGGACGGCCCGGCTGCTCAGGCGAACCGCGCCCGCAGCGCGGTGAGGGTCTTGTCCATCGCGGTACCGGCCCGCCGGGGGATCCCGACGAGCCGTACCAGCCACCGGACCCGCTTGGCGGTGTAGTCGAACGTCTCCGTGACCTCGCTACCGCCGGGCACCGCCCGCACCTGCCATCGCCACACGTGCCGACCCCGGTGCCGCCACGCGATCAGGGCGTCCCGCTCGAACTCCACGACGGTGTTGGTGGTGGTGTAGCCCTTCATCCGCATCCGGAACACCGAGCCGAGCTCCAGTCGCTCCGGCGCCTCGACGACGCCCCGCACCTCGCCGGTGCCGTCCAGACCGACGTGCTCGTCCGGCGCGGTCAGCAGGGCGAAGACCACCGACGGCGCGGCGCCGACCTCCGCCCGGCGGCTCACCAGCGCCGTGGCGGTCTTCCCGGGGCGAGTGCTCATACGGTCCTCCTGTGACGTCGTGCGCGGCAGCCGTTCGCCACCCGCTCACTTCCCTGACGCCCGAGCGGCCCCCGTTTCGACACCGCCTCGTGAATCTCCGTCGAGGAGTTTCCGTGCGGGTGGTGAACGCGCCGGACCAGGGCGAACTCACCCATCGGCACGCGGACGTGCGGCACCCGTTCCGGCGTTACGCTGGGAAACCGTCGGGCAGCCCCTTCGGAAGGCTGTCCGCGGGCCCCGGGTGGACCGGTTCCGAGCCGTCCACCCGGGGTTTCCGTTTCGCGGTGGGTCCGTGCGCGGTGGCCGGTGCCCGACCGGGACGAGGACTTCGCCCGCCCGTCCCCCTTCGGCGGCGGTCGGACGGAAACGGCGGAGGACGCCGCCCCGCGCGCGGCGGGCCCGGGCCACCCCCCTCAGACCAGCATCAGCCCGATGCCCAGGGCCAGTACCGCCGAGGCCGCCACCCGGGCCGCCCCGAACCGTTCGCGGAACAGCAGCGCGCCGATCGCCGCGCCGACGATGATGCTGGACTCCCGCAGCGCGGCGACGGGCGCCAGGGCGGCGCGGGTCTGGGCCCACAGGACCAGCCCGTACGCGAGGACGGAGAGCCCCGCGCCCAGCAGTCCCACGGCGGCGTGCGGGCGCAGCCGCCCGGGGAGGCCGCCGCGCCAGCGCCACAGCGCGTAGAGGGGGACGGCGAACCCCTCCAGGATCAACAGCCAGGCCAGATAGCCGAGGGTGGTGCCGGAGGCGCGGACCCCGACGCCGTCCACGACGGTGTACACCGCGATGGACACCCCGGTGGCCAGCGCCGCGACGATCGCGGGCCAGTCGGGGCGGCGCCCGCGCAGCCCCCACAGCGCCACGCCCGTGAGCCCCGCGCAGGCGACCAGGATCCCGGCGCCCTGCCAGGTGCCCGGGTACTCGTCGGCGAACACGGCGGCCAGGGCGGTGACCATCAGCGGCGCGCTGCCCCGGGCGATCGGGTACGCCTGCCCGAAGTCCCCCAGGGCGAAGGACCGCATCAGCAGCGCCTTGTAGGCGATGTGCAGGACCACCGACGCCACCAGGTACGGCCAGGCCCCGGCGGCGGGCAGCGGGACGAAGGGCGCGACGGCGAGGCCGGTCAGGGCCCCGCCGCCGGATATCAGGGTGAGGCCGACGAGCTTGTCGGTGATCCGGTGCGCGATGGCGTTCCAGGACGCGTGGGTGACGGCGGCGAGCAGCACGGCGGCGGCGACCAGCGGGGTCACCGGGCCGCCACCCCGCCCGGGCGGCCGTGGGCGCGCGCCGCCCCGCCCGGTCGGCGGCGTTCCGCCAGGTCGCGGGGGTTCACCGCCCCGTTCGGACGGCACCGCCCCGTATGGCCATAGGGGCTCACCGCCCCGCCCGCGCATCGGCGTTCCGCCCGGTCGCGGGTGGCTGCCGTCCCGCCCGGACGGCACCGTTCCGCGTGGCTGCCGGGGTCCACCACCCCGTTCAGCCCGTGGCCTTCAGCAGCTTCGCGACCAGCGGGCCCGCCGACTTGCCGCCCCGGCCGCCCTTCTGGACCACGGCGGCCCCGGCCACGTCGCCGCGCCAGGCGGTGAACCAGCCGTTGGGCTTCTTCTGGCCGTCCACCTCGGCGGAGCCGGTCTTCGCCCCGACGTCGGCGCCGAGCCCGGCCATCGCCTCGGCCGCCGAGCCGGACGTGGCGGTGTAGCGCAGGAGTTCGCGCAGCTGGCGGTGGGCGTCGGCGTCGAGCTTGCGGGGGGCGGTGGCCAGGGCGCGGTCGTCCACCTCGGGCGCGACCAGATAGGGCTGGGCGAAGGTGCCGGTCTTGGCGGTCGCCACGACGCTCGCCATGTTCAGCGGGTTGGCCCGCACCCCGCCCTGACCGATCAGCGAGGCGGCCTTGGGCGCGTCCCGCTGGACGGGCACCGCCCCGTCGAAGGTCGGCACCCCGATGGCCCAGTCGTCGCGTCCCAGGGCGAACACGTCGCGGGCGTGCCGGGTGAGGTCGTCGTCGCGCAGCTTCTTGGCCCGGGAGATGAAGGCGGTGTTGCAGGAGGACGCGAAGCTGGCCCGGAAGGTGCCGTTCTTGATCTTGAACTTCTCCAGGTTCTGGAACTTCCAGCCGCCGTAGGAGGCGTACTTGGGGCACGGGTGCTTCTTGTCGATGCCCGCGAGGTCCTTCTCCAGCAGCAGCGCCGCCGAGACGATCTTCATGGTGGAGCCGGGGGCCAGCGAGCCCTGGAAGGCCACGTTGAAGCCCTCGGGACGGGAGTTGGCGGCCGCGAGTATCTCACCGGTGCTGGGCTTGAGGAGCACCACCGACGCCCCCGGCCGCTTGGCGGTCTCCCGCTCGGCGGCGGCCTGGGCCTCCGGGCTGATGGTGGTCTTCAGGGAGCCCGGGGTGCCCTCGGCGAGGGTCAGCAGGGTCTTGTCGGGCAGCTCTTCGGTCTTCTCCGCGTCCGCGCCCGCCGCCTTGGTGCCGGTGGTGTCCTTCTCCGGCCCGTCGCCCTTCGCGCGGACGATCCGCAGCTCGACGCCTGCCGAGCCGCCCGCCTTGTCGCCGTAGCGGTCGCGCAGCGCGTCCAGGACGCCGCCCAGCGAGGGGTACTTCTCCGGGGTCAGCTCGGCGCCGGAACGGTCCAGGGCCTTGATCGGCGGGGTGCCCGACTCGCCGGTCACCAGCCGGTCCCCGGCCTTCAGTTCGGGGTGCGCCACCGAGGGGCGCCAGCCGACGAACACCTTGCCGTCGACGGGGCGCCGCACCACGGTGAGCGCGGAGGAGTAGTCGAGGGGCTTGCTGTGTCCCGCGTGGGTGACGGTCGCCTTGACGTCGAACGGGAGACGGGCGCCCTTGCGGGGTCCGGGGGTGAGCGTCACCGCGCTGAAGCGGGCGTCCCGGGTGAGGCCGGTGAGCGCGGCGCGGGCGGCGGGCGCGTCGTCGGTGAGGGCGGCGGCGCGGGCGGTGTCCCCCTTGCCCCACGCGGTCAGGAACGCCTTCCCGGTCTCGGTGACCTCGGCGGCGGTGGGCGGCCCCTTGGGTATCCGGGGTTCCGAACCGGACCCGTCGCCCAGCAGCGTCCAGGCGGCGAAGCCGGCCCCGCCGACGACCACCACCCCCGCGATCACTCCGCCCAGCAGGGCGGGCCGTCGCGTTCCGGTTCCGGGGCGCTCGTCGCGCCTTCTCTTGCCCACACGTCCTCCGTCGTTCCGCTGGTCCGCTGACCAGCTCTTCCGCACCGCCGTACCGCCGCCGTGCCGCTGCTCCGCGCGGTGGTCGTCCCGCGTGGCGGTCGCTTCCCGGCGGTGTCCGTGGTCCCGCCCCGGATGCCGTGGCCCCCCACCCGTTCACCCTAGGGCCTGTCGGCACACCGCCCCGGCCGCCGGAACGGGGCCGGGCCGGATGGTGGCCGGACGATGGCCGGACGGCGACCCGTCGACGAACCCCCGTACGGCGACGCCGGTTTCCCCCACGAGTGAGGAGACCGCCCGCGTCCGTACGGTTCCACTTCGGACGAAACCGGCGAGCCGCACGCAAAACGCTTGGACGTTCCCGGGCGGAGGCGACAGGAGAGACAGGTAGAGACAGGAGAGACAGGTGGGCGGGGAGGCGAAGGGGGACGAGGTCAGCCCCCGGCGCGCAGCACGTCCGCCACGATCGGTCCGGCCGATTCGCCGCCGCGTCCGCCCGCCTCGGTGACCGCCGCCACCGCCAGGTCGCCCCGGTAGCCGACGAACCAGCCGTTCGCCTTCGCCTGCCCGGCGACCTCGGCGGAGCCGGTCTTCGCCCCGATGTCCCCGCTGAGCCCGGCCATCGCCTTGGCGCCGGTCCCGTTGGTGGCGGTGGCCGACATCATCCGCCGCAACTGCGCGACGGTGCCGGGGGCGAGGCCCTCGGCGGTGGCGAACGGCCGGTCGTCCAGGGTCCTCGGCACCACGTACGGCTGACGGAAGGCGCCGGTCATCGCGGTCGCCGTCACCGACGCCATCGCCAGCGGGCTCATCTGCACCCGCCCCTGTCCCAGGGCGTTGGCCGCCCGGTCGGGGCCGGAGTCCCCGGGGACCCGGCCGTCGAAGGAGGCGATGCCGGTGCGCCAGTCGTCGCGGCCCAGCCCGAAGCCGTCCCGGGCGGTCTCGGTGAGGGAGGCGTCGGTCAGCGGCTCCTCGCCCATGAGGTCGATGAACGCGGTGTTGCAGGAGCGCCGGAAGCTGTCCTGGAGGTCGGCCGAGGGGTTCGCGGCCAGACCGGTGACGTTCTTGAACGTCTGCCCCTGCCACACCGTCGTGTCGGGGCAGGGCGCCGGACCGTCGGCGGTGGCCACCCCGTTCTCGATCAGGGTGGCCGCGGTGACGATCTTCATGGTGGAGCCGGGCGCCAACTGCCCCTGGAACGCGGCGTTGAAACCGTCGTCCCGGTGGTTGGCGACCGCCAGCACCTCGCCGGTGCTGGGCCGCACCGCCACCACCGACGAATCGGGGTGGCGCCGCACGGCCCGCTCGGCGGCCCGCTGGACCGGTGCGCTCAGCGTGGTGCCCAGTTCGCCGGGCCTGCCCTCGGCGAGGGTGACCAGCGGGGTGTCCGGCACCTCACCGGTGTGCCGGACCGCCAGCTCCACCCCCGGGGTGCCGCCCACCCGTTCCCCGTACGTCTCGCGCAACTGGTTGAGGACGGGGGCGAGGGACGGGTACTTCTTCCGGGTGAGCACCCGACCGTCCCGGTCGACGGCGTTCACCCCGGGGGCGGACGCCGTACCGGTGACCAGGGCGTCGTCCTTCTTCCGCAGCGCGGGGTGCACCACGCTCGGCTTCCAGTCGACCAGGGGCAGACCCGTCGTCACCCCGCGCACCACGGTCAGCCGGGTCGTGTACGACACCGGCTCGCTCAGCCGCTCGTGGGTGACGGTGGCGCGCACCGTGTAGGGGACGGTGGTGCCCCGGACCTTCCCGGGGGTGATGCGGACGTTGGTGAGGCCCGCCGCGTCCTTGAAGCCGATGAACACCGGGCGGGCCGACGCCGCGTTGTTGGTGGCCGCGGCGGCGGCGCCGGTGTCGCCCTTCTGCCAGGCGGCGAAGAACCGCTTGGTCACCGAGTCGACCTCGGCCGCCGTCGGCGGCCCCTTCGGCAGCCGTTCCTCGTCCGCGCCCAGGCCCAGCCCGCCGATCAGCGTGTAGCCGCCGTAGGCCGCGCCGCCGAGCATGGCGGCGAACACCCCGCCGACGATCGCCGTCTTCGCTCCGTTGCGCATGCCGTCCTCTCCTGGTCCGCCCGTACCCGGGGCAGTGCGCGAGCCGTGTCGGAAGCCAGCGTAGAGGGCGTGTGTGTGCGCTGGGTGACGGGAGCGGTGCCGAGAGGGACGGAGAGGGGGACGGGAGGGGGGCGGGGCGGCGACGGCGGGGACGGCGGGTCCTTCCGGACGGGGCCTCAGGTCGCCCGGGGCCCCGGGGCGTTCCGGTCAGGCCGTGGGGGCGCGCCGTCGCGCCGGGGCGCCCGCGCGTTCCACCAGCAGCCAGCCCGCCACCGCCATCGCGACCGCGACCGGGGCCGTCACCCGCACCGCGACCAACAGGGCGCTGTGCCCGTCCAGCAGACCCGCGAAGCCGACCAGGGAGAGCCCGAGCACCCCGAGCAGCGCCAGGGTCACCCCCACCGCCGCCACCGGGCCCGCGCCCCGGCGCGCCACCGTGCCGGACGCGCCCCCGCCGGGCCGCTCGAACCGTCCGAACACCGCGACCAGCAGGGCCGTCAGCGCCACGGCGGCGGCCAGCCGCAGCGGCACCTGCGCCCACCACACCCCGGAACCCGGCTCGGGCAGCGGCACCTCCAGCGCGATCAGCGCCCCGTACACCCCGAGCATCGCCGTCAGGTGCCACAGGAACGCGGTCATCGACAGCCCGCCCGCGACCACCACGCCCCGCCAGACCCGCCGCCGGGCCAGCAGCCGTCCGGCGGGCCCGCGCAGCAGTTCCACCGCGCCGACCAGCCAGAGTCCGTGGCAGAGCAGGGCCAGGGTGGGCGGGGCCATGTTGGAGAGCCGCTCGCCCGGCATGCCCACCATGGAGAGCGGATACGGGCCGAGGGCCACCAGCAGCGCCGCCCCGGCGAGCCCCGCCCCGGCGAGGACGACGGGCGCGCGCAGCCGTCCGTCGGCGCGCAGGAAGCCCAGTTGGTGGACGGCGAGCCAGACGAACGCGAAGTTCAGGAACTCCACGTAGGGCACGTCCAGCGCCAGCCGCAGCACGTCGACCGAGGCGGCGGCGCCCGCCAGCGCGGCGAACGCGCCCCAGCCCCACCGGGCGTGGGCGCGCAGCAGCGGCGGGGTGAGCGCGGCCATCGCCAGATAGATCCCGACGAACCACAGCGGCTGGGTCACCAGCCGCAGCGCCGGGTCCAGCAGCGCGCCGTCCACGTCGGAGAGTTGCAGGGCGAGCGCCGCCGCGCCCCACACCAGGACGAACGCCATGGTGGGGCGCAGCAGCCGGCGCAGCCGGGCCCGCAGGAACGCCGCGTACGGGGGCGGTCCCGGGGTCCGGGCGGCCAGCGAACGGTACGACAGGGCGTGGACGAAGCCGCCCACGAAGAAGAACACCGGCATCACCTGGAACAGCCAGGTGAGCGCCTGGGCCCCGGGGAGGGCGGTGAGGAGGTTGCCCACCTCGGCCGCCCCGTCGTCCCCGAGGGTCACGGCGGCCATCAGCCAGTGCCCGAGGACCACCACCCCCAGCGAGGCGACCCGCAGCAGGTCCGTGCACCGGTCCCGGTGCGCGGGGGTCGCGTCGGCCAGCCGGTCCGCTTCCCGAAGACGTGTTCCCATACGGGTACGGTCGCCCGGCCCGCCCGGGCGCGGACAGGGCGCGGGTACTCAGTTCACGTCTGAGTATCCGCCAGGACCCGGGCGTAGCGCAGCTTGTCGAGGACGGCCCCGCCGTCGTGGTCCTGGGTGACGGTGCCGTCGAAGCTCCAGCCCGCCGTCTCGTAGAACCGTCGCGCCCGGGTGTTGTCGGCGAGGACCCACAGCGTGGCCTCCCGGTACCCGGCCGTCGTCATCGCGGTCTCCACCGCGGCCATCAGTTCCCGTCCGACGCCGGTGCCCCAGTGGTCGGGGTGGGCGTAGAGGGCGGACAGTTCTCCCTGACGGGGGTCCTGTCCGGTCGGGCGGTAGCAGGCGAACGCGGTGATCCCGGGACGGTCCCCGGCGCCGTGGCCGGTCCCGTCCGTGACGTCGTCCTCGGCGACGAGGACGCCCGCCCCGGGGTCGGCGGTGGCCACCGCGATGTGCCCCTCCCAGGTCCGGGCCTTCTCGACCGGGTCCAGGGCGTCCAAGTGGTGCGCGGGGACGATCCCCGCGAACGCCTTCTGCCACGCCCGTACGTGCACCCGCGCGACTCCCGCCGCGTCCGCGGCCAGCGCCGCCCGAATCCTCATGCGGACCATGGTGGGTTCCGGGGCGGGGTCGGTGCCACCGGTTATCGGCGGGGCCGTCCCGCCCGTCGGACGGCCGGGACGCCCCGCACCCGGGCCCGGTCGCGCGGTCGTGGCCCACCGGCCCGCGCTGGACGACGCTCCCGGGCGCCGACGCACGCCGGGGGCGTGCGCGGAGGGTTCCCGCGCCCGGCGCGTGGACGGCGCTGGTCCCGTATCGACGTCGTCGTGCCGTTGCCGTGCCGTGCCGTGCCGGGCGCCCGTCCGGGTGGCGTTCCGGTCCGGGGTCGGGGTCAGCGGTCAGCGGGGCAGGACGGTCGCTCCGGGGGCGGGGGAGGTGGTCACCCGGGCGGTGCGGCAGAGGCCGCCGGAGCGCAGGGCCTCGGCGACGGTCTCCCCGGCGGCCGGGTCCTTGACCAGGAACGCCGTGGTGGGGCCGGAGCCGGAGACGATCCCCGCGAGGGCACCGGCCTCCCGGCCCGCCTCCAGGGTGCGCGCCAGCGACGGGAACAGCGACAGCGCGGCGGGCTGGAGGTCGTTGACCAGCGCCCCGGCCAGCGCGACCGGGTCGCCCCCGCGCAGCGCGTCCAGCAGACCGGGCGCGGCGGTGGGTTCGGGCACGGCGGTGTCCGCCGTCAGCCGGTCGAACTCCCGGTACACCGCGGGTGTCGACAGTCCGCCCTCGGCCGCCGCGAACACCCAGTGGAAGGTGCCGCCGACCTCCAGGGTCCGCAGCCGCTCCCCGCGTCCGGTGCCGAGCGCGGCCCCGCCGACCAGGCTGAACGGGACGTCGCTGCCCAGTTCCGCGCAGAGTTCCAGCAGTTCCCCGCGACTCGCCCCGGTGCCCCACAGGGCGTCGCAGGCGAGCAGGGCCCCGGCCGCGTCGGCGCTGCCCCCGGCCATGCCCCCGGCGACCGGGATGTCCTTCGCGATGTGGATCCGCACCCGGGGCTCGCGCCCGTACCGCGCGGCGAGCAGTTCGGCGGCGCGCCAGGCGAGGTTGCTCCGGTCCAGCGGCACCTGGGCGGCGTCCGGCCCGGAGCAGGTGATCCCCGGGGCGTCCGCCGGGGTGACGGTGACCTCGTCGTACAGCCCGACGGCGAGGAACGTGTTGGCCAGGTCGTGGAAGCCGTCGGGGCGGGCGGCGCCCACCGCGAGCCCCGCGTTCACCTTGGCGGGGACCCTTACGGTGACCCCCTCCGCCGGGGTGCGCGGGGCGTCCGGGGCGGGGCGGGACCGGTCGGCGGCGCGGGACTGGTCGGCGGCGCGGGACTGGTCGGTGGTCATCCGGCCGCGCCCTCCGTCCCGGTTCCGTCGGGTCCGGCGCCACCGTCGGTCCCGTCGGCCTCATCGGCCTTGTCGGTCCCGCTGGCCCCGCTGGCCCCGTCCGACCCGGCGTCCGTGGTGCCGTAGTCCCTCGTGGACGCGTCCCGCTTCCCGGCGGGTCCGTGCTCGGCGATCCGGGCGAACTCCTCGACGGTCAGCGACTCGCCCCGGGCCTGCGGGGAGACCCCGGCGGCCACCAGCGCGGCCTCGGCCGCCGCCGCCGAACCGGCCCATCCGGAGAGCGCCGCCCGCAGCGTCTTGCGGCGCTGCGCGAACGCCGCGTCCACCACCCGGAAGACCTCCGCCCGGCTGGCGGTGGTGGTCAGCGGTTCGGCGCGGCGGACCAGCGAGACCAGTCCGCTGTCGACGTTGGGCGCGGGCCAGAACACGTTGCGGCCGATCGACCCGGCCCGCTTGACCTCCGCGTACCAGGCGGCCTTCACCGACGGCACTCCGTACACCTTGGACCCGGGCGCGGCGGCCAGCCGGTCGGCGACCTCGGCCTGCACCATCACCAGGGTCCGCTCGATGGTGGGGAACCGCTCCAGCATGTGCAGCAGCACCGGCACGGCGACGTTGTAGGGGAGGTTCGCGACCAGCGCGGTCGGCGCGGGGCCGGGCAGCTCGGTGACCCGCAGGGCGTCGCTGTGGACGAGCGAGAAGCGGTCCGCCCGCCCGGGCAGCCGGGCCCCGACGGTCGCGGGCAGCGCCGCCGCCAGCGTGTCGTCGATCTCGACGGCCGTGACGTGCTCGGCGGCCTCCAGCAGCGCGAGGGTCAGCGAGCCGAGCCCCGGCCCCACCTCGACCACCCGGTCCTCGGGCCGGACACCGGCCGTGCGGACGATGCGGCGCACGGTGTTGGCGTCGATGACGAAGTTCTGGCCGCGCTGCTTGGTCGGCTTCACGCCGAGCGCCGCCGCCAGCTCGCGGATGTCGGCGGGACCCAGGAGCGGATCGGGTTCGGTGCGTGGGCCGGTGCCGGGGCCGGTGCCTGGATCGGTGCTGGGGTCGGTGCTGCTCACCGGTCAAGGGTACGGTCCCCGGGCCGTCGGCCCGACCCGACCACGGCTGACCCGCCCCGCCCGCCGCCGGGCGGGCGCGGCTCCGTCGCCCGGCGGCGGGCGGGCCTCAGTACCCGAAGGCGCGGGCCGTGTTCGCGGCGATCGCCGTCGCCAGCGTGTCCTCGTCCACGCCCCGCACCGCCGCCATCGCCCGCAGGGTGACGGGGATCAGGTACGGCGCGTTGGGCCGTCCCCGGTAGGGCGCCGGAGTGAGGAACGGCGCGTCGGTCTCCACCAGGACCAGTTCCGCGGGCGCCACCGCGAGGGCGTCCCGCAGCGGCTGGGCGTTCTTGAAGGTGACGTTCCCCGCGAACGACATGTAGTAGCCCCGCCGGGCGCACTCCTCCGCCATCTCCGCGTCCCCCGAGTAGCAGTGGAAGACGGTCCGCTCGGGCGCGCCCTCCTCCGCCAGCACCCGCAGCACGTCCTCGTGGGCGTCCCGGTCGTGGATGACCAGCGCCTTGCCGTGCCGCTTCGCGATCTCGATGTGCGCGCGGAACGAGCGCTCCTGCGCGGCCCGCCCCTCCGGACCGGTGCGGAAGAAGTCCAGACCGGTCTCCCCGACCCCCTTGACCTGGGGGAGCGCCGCCAGCTCGTCGATCACGGCGAGCGCCGCGTCCAGGGCCGCCTCCCCGCCGGGCGGCCGGGCGCCCTGCCGGGACCAGCCGTCCGGGTCGCCCGCCACGATCCGGGGCGCCTCGTTGGGGTGCAGGGCCACCGTGGCGTGGACGGACGGGTGCAGCGCCGCCGTCTCGGCCGCCCACCGGGACCCGGCCAGGTCGCAGCCGACCTGCACGACCGTGGTGACGCCGACGGCCGCCGCCTTCGCCAGGGCCTCCTCCACCGTGCCCGACTGCATGTCGAGGTGGGTGTGCGAGTCGGCGACCGGCACCGCCAGGGGGGCGGGCGGCGGCGGGGGAGCGTCCTTGTCCGTCCTGTCCGTCCTGCTCGCCCTGTCGGGAGCCCCCGTCTTGCCCGCCTTGCCCGCGCCGGGCTGCGGTGCCGACGGGGTGCGTGCTGCCGACGGGGTCTGCGAGGACTGCGGGGTGTCCGGGGCGTCCGGGGACTGCGGGGTCTGCGGTGTGGCGGGCATGTCCCGATCCTACGAATCCCGTGGACCGCTCCCGGACCCCGTCGACCGCGACCGGCCCGGCGGGGGTCACCCGGGCCGGGCCGGTCGCGGTCGACGGTCCGGGGGCCGGGGGGCCGGGACCCGGCCGTGTCAGTCCGCCGGGCCGTCCTGGCGGCTGTCTTGGCCGCCGTTCCGGTCGCCGTGGTCCCCGTGGTGGCGGAACGGATGCAGCAGGTGGGAGAAGCTCCAGTGGTGGTGGGGCCGGTGCGCGGGGTCCGCCGTGGCCCGTGCCGGGCCGGGGTCGTCGTCCCCGTCCGCCTCCGCCTCCATCTGGCCGATCGGACCGGCCGCCCCGATCACCGGTCCCGGCAGGGACCCGGGCTTGCGGCGGCGCGGGTGCGCGCCCTCCGGGCCGCGCAGCAGGTTCAGCACCGAGGACACCTGTCCGGCCCGCATGATGCGGACCACCTGCCCACCGCAGTTCAGGCAGCTGGGACGGCTCAGCGGAGACGGCACCCGCTGCCCGTCCGCCAGATAGGTCACGTACGCGTGGCCCTCGGCGTCGACGTGGTGCTCTATCTCGTACGACTGCTCCCAGCCGTGCCCGCACCGCATGCAGGCGAACGCGTACGACTCGTGGACGACGGCGGTCGCCGTGCCGGGGTGACCGGTCCCTGCGATCTCACTCATGCCAGCTCCTCTTGTCCTGCGGACAAGCGCCGCCGGGCGCCGGGTGCGGCCGCGGCGGCGTCGTGGGGGACGGGTACGTCCTCCTCACCCCAGTGGACGCTTCTCCCGAGCCGGGCGCATCAGGCCTGTCGAGTGTTGGAGCCGATTTGGTCCGTTCGTTTCCCAGGGGGCCGGTGCGCGGGCCTCGCTTTGCCATCCACGGTAGTCCTTTGCCCGTGTTTGGCGCTCACCGAGACGTGTTCTTTGCCGCCACGACGGCGTCGAAGACCTCCCGCTTGGGCACCCCGGCCGCCGCCGCCACCGCCGCGATGGCCTCCTTGCGCCGCTCGCCCGCCTCCTCGCGCTCCCGCACCCGGCGCACCAGCTCCTCCGGCCCCAGGTCGGCGGGGCCCGGCTCGGGGGCGCCCTCCACGACGACGGTGATCTCCCCGCGCACGCCCTCGGCCGCCCACTCGGCCAGCTCCGCCAGCGGTCCCCGCCGGACCTCCTCGTACGTCTTGGTCAGCTCCCGGCAGACCGCCGCCCGGCGCCCGGGGCCGAACGCCTCCGCCATCGCGGCGAGGGTGTCGGCGAGCCGGTGCGGCGACTCGAAGTAGACGAGGGTGCGCCGCTCCGCCGCGACCTCCCGCAGCCGGGACAGCCGCTCGCCCTGCTTGCGCGGCGGGAACCCCTCGAAGCAGAACCGGTCGACGGGCAGCCCGGACAGCGCCAGCGCCGTCAGCACCGCCGACGGGCCCGGCACCGCGGTGACCCGGATCCCGTGCTCCACGGCCGCCGCGACCAGCCGGTAGCCCGGGTCGGACACCGACGGCATGCCCGCGTCGGTCACCAGCAGCACCCGGGAACCCGCCGCGAGGGCCTCCACCAGCTCCTTCGTCCGGGCGCTCTCGTTGCCCTCGAAGTACGACACCACCCGGGCCGTCACCGGGACGCCGAGGCCCTGGGCGAGCCGCCGCAGCCTGCGGGTGTCCTCGGCGGCGATCAGGTCCGCCGCGCCCAGCTCCGTCGCCAGTCGCGGCGGGGCGTCCGCGAGGTCCCCGATCGGAGTTCCGGCCAGTACGAGAGTCCCACCCACAGCGTCAGTCACCCTCCCAGTCTCCCAGCTCGCCCCGCCCTCCCCGGCCGCCCCGCGCGCGTCCCCCGGCGACCGGCCGCCCCCGCCGCGTCCCTTCCGGCGTCCCCCGCCACTCAGGCCGTCGCCTCCGCCGCCCCCTACCGTTCAGGCCGCGTCGCCCTCGCCGTGTCGCCCCGGCTCCCGCCTCGCCCCTGCCGCGCCCCGGCTCCCGCCTCGCTCCGGCCGTCGGCCCTGCCGCGCCCCCGCTCCGGCCGCCGCCTGGAAGGGCCCACGGGGAGGTCACCCGGGGGCATCGCCAGGGGCACCCCCTAGGGCCACCGCCGGGAACGGCCACCGGGGAAGCCCCCGGCACGCCGTCCGGGCGCCGTACCGGGGCGTCGCCGGGCGCCGCCCGGGGGCGTGAGCGCCGCCCGGCGACGCGCCCCCCGGAGGACGGGGACGGGGGCGGCGCCGCACAGCCCCGTTCCCTACGATGGCGCGGTGACGAGTACCGCGTCCCCGACGGACACCCGGCAGGACCAGCCCGCCGCACCGCACCCCCCGGCCTGGCGGCACCGCATGCGCCGGTTCGGTCACACCCCGCGCCCCCGCGCCGACCTCCGCGACCACCTGGTGCCCCCGTACGCCGAGCCCGGCCCCCGGCTGTGGACCGTCCTCGGGGTGCCCGCCCGCGCGGTGGGTCCGCTGCTGCGCTGGTCGGCCTGGCTGGGGCCGCTGCTGGTGGCCGTCTTCGCGGGGCTGCTGCGGTTCTGGCAGCTCGGCAATCCGAAGGCGGTGATATTCGACGAGACGTACTACGCCAAGGACGCGTGGGCGATCATCCACCGCGGGTTCGAGCTGGACTGGAAGTCGAAGACCGCCAACGAGGACATCCTCGACCACGGCGCCGCCGTCGCCCTGCCGGAGAACGCCGCCTACGTGGTGCACCCGCCGGTCGGGAAGTACCTCATCGGCGTCGGCGAGTGGCTGTTCGGGCTGGACCCGTTCGGCTGGCGGTTCATGACCGCCGTGCTCGGCACCCTCTCCGTGCTGATGGTGTGCCGCATCGGACGGCGGCTGCTGCGCTCCACGTTCCTCGGCTGCCTCGCGGGCTTCCTGCTGGCGATCGACGGACTGCACTTCGTGATGAGCCGCACCGCGCTGCTCGACCTCATCGTGATGTTCTTCGTCGTCGCGGCCTTCGGCTGTCTGCTGGTCGACCGGGACCGGACGAGGGCCCGGCTGGCCGCCGCGCTACCGGTGGGCGAGGACGGCACGCCCCGCCCCGACGCCCGGATCGCCGACGCCCTGCGGCTCGGCTGGCGGCCGTGGCGGATCGCGGCCGGGGTCTGCCTCGGCCTCGCCTCCGCGACCAAGTGGAACGGCCTCTACTTCCTGGCCGCGTTCGCGCTGATGTCGGTGCTGTGGGACGTCGGCTCCCGCCGGGTCGCGGGCGCCGAGCGGGCCTGGCTGTCGGTGCTGAAGCGGGACGTCTGCCCGGCCTTCCTCGCCACCGTCCCCGTCGCGATCGTCACCTACCTCGCCACCTGGGCGGGGTGGATCCTCTCCCCGGACGACGGCCGGGGCGGCTACTACCGCGACTGGGCCGCCGTCCAGGGCGGGGGCGGTGCCTGGGGCTGGCTGCCCGAGTGGCTGCGCAGCCTGTGGCACTACGAGTCCCAGGTCCTCACCTTCCACAAGGGCCTCAGCGACCCCCACCGCTACGAGTCCAACCCGTGGAGCTGGATCGTCGCCGGACGGCCCGTCTCGTACTACTACGAGCCGCTCACCCCCGGCACCGACGGCTGCCCGGAGGGCACCACCGACAAGTGCGCCAGCGAGGTCCTCGCCCTCGGCACCCCCCTGCTGTGGTGGGCGGCCTGCTTCGCGCTGCTCTACCTGCTGTGGCGGTGGGCGCTGCGCCGCGACTGGCGGGCCGGGGCGATCCTGTGCGGGGTCGCCGCCGGGTACCTGCCCTGGTTCCTGTACCAGGAGCGGACGATCTTCTACTTCTACGCGGTCGTCTTCGTGCCGTTCCTGTGCCTGGCGGTGGCGATGATGGTCGGCGCGCTGCTCGGCCCCAAGGGCTCCACCGAACTGCGCCGCACGGCGGGCGCGGCGGGAGCCGGGGTCCTGGTCCTGCTCATCATCTGGAACTTCGTCTACTTCTGGCCCATCTACACGGCCCAGCCCATCCCCATCGACTCCTGGCGGGCCCGGATGTGGCTCGACACCTGGATCTAGCTGCGAAAAGGACCAGCCGCTGACCAACGACGACCGTCCCACGACGGTCGTCGTTGGTCGTTGTCGGTGGTCGTCGGTCCCTGTCGGACGGCCCAGGGACGGCCCCGGCCGGGAGGGCGGAGGAGGGCTGGCGGTCGAACCGTTCTCGGGTGCGGGCTCTGGCTTGTCGCTTGTCGGGTGGTGGTGTTCTGGGAGTGTCTCCGGCGTGGAATCCGGGTTCTGACCTGCTGGACGACAGGCGACAAGACAAGCGACAAGCGACAAGGGGGCGACAAGCGGCAGGGGCGGCGGCGCTGTGTGGGTGTCGGTCTGTCCGGTCGCCTGTCACCTGTTCTCTCAGGGGGGTGGGTGGCCTCTTCGGGGGTGGAACACCCTGTTGACCTGGGGGTGACAGGTGACAGACAGGTGTCAGGTGACAGGCGGGGAACAGGTCGGGTGACAGGTTCCCGGGCTGGCGGGTCCAGGGCGGGGAGAGGGCCGCAGCTCTCCGCTGGCCGGGGGATGGGGCTGTCCTCGGGGTTGCCGGGTGTGACGTCACATGTGATGGCCGCGTCACACCCGAACCCTTAGGCGGGAGCGGGTGTGACGCGTCGGCACACCGGCCGTCACACCGGTCCGCACACCATCCGCACACCCCTGCGGCGGGGCCCGCACGCCTTCCGCACGGTGGGCCGCACACCAGCCGCACACCGTCCGCACGGCTGCTGGCGCTGTGCGGACGGTGTGCGGCGCGGAGGTGTCGGAGCGGTCCGGGAGCTCTGCGGCTGGGGGTGGTTCACCACGGCTTTTCAGAGGGGGAGGGGCGGCGTGTGGGCCTGCCCCGGCCTCCCCCTGAAAAGCGTCTCTTTCTCTCTTCTAGAGAGTTGAGAGGTAACAGCGTCCGCAGCGTCCGCCGGGCCTGGCGTACCCCGTCTGGCCTGCGCTTTCCCTGCGGACGCTAAGGGAAATGGCCAGCGTCCGACAGTGTCCGCAGCGTCCGCACCCCTCTCCCGCCTCTAAGAGGTGTTTCCGCAGGTCACAGCCTCTCTTAGGAGGAGAGAGGGTGCGGACGCTGTAGGACGCTGGCCCCCAGTGGTGAAGACGAAGAGGCCACCCCGCGGCGCCGGGGGTGGCCTCTTCCTGGACGACAAGCAAGAGGAGCACCAGGGCGCCCGGGTGCTCCTCTTGCTTGTCGTGTGCCGCCGACGACGGCGAAACAGCGGTGGGGGGGGGGTCAGCGCTCGCGGAGCGAGCTGCCAAAGGGTTGGCGGCCGTGCCGCTCCGTATGGTCTTCAGCACCTGGGGAGACGTAGGCCACGGCTTCCGTCTGCTGGCCTTCCCCAAAGCGGTGAGCGATTGGCCCAAGCTCAAGCCAGCCAAGACGTCGATAGAGACGGATCGCTGAGAGGTCTTTGCGCATCACATCAAGCACCAGACGCAGGCCGTGTGCTTGGGCGTAGCTCTCGGCGGCCCGCACAAGGCGCTCACCCGTAGCTTGCTTCCGCGCGTCGGGGGCAACGAAAAGGCGAGCGAGCACGCCCACCGCATTCTCAACTTCTCCGCTCTGACTGACCCAGAGGGCTACCGCGCTTTCTCCCGTAGGTCGTGTGACAGCGACATGCCCGACCACTCGTCCCTCGCGCACGGCCACCCATGCTTTCAGCAGACCGTTCGGTGAGAGCCAGACTTCCGGGTGATCTACGCCTTCCACTGGATAGCCGTCGACGTCGTGAACGGAAACCAGCGCGGCAGCGGCTTGCGGAATATCCGAGCTGTTTCGTAGGCGAATGGCCGTCAGTTGCTTCTCATCGCGATTCAACCCGGTTTCCTTTTCGTTCGGGCCGTTATTGAACGGGGAGTTCGTACATGAGGCCGGTGAGGTCAGCACGGTGCACGTATCGAGAGACCTCGAACGGCTCTCCATCCTGGTCGAGGCTGGTGTGCATCACTTCGAGCACGGGCACGCCCGGCGGGAGCTGGAGAACGCCAGCTTCATGCGGGGTCGGCATGCGGGCGATGATCTCGTCTCGAATGGATGTCATGACGTGGCCAAGCTCCTCAAGGCGCCCGTAGATGCCGTTTGGGCCGCTCTTCGCCTCCATGAGGAGAGTCCCTTGAGCTTCCGCCCATCGAACGTAAGTGGACACAATCTGAACGGGTTCATCGTCCGCGAAGTAGTGGTTCTCCCTGTGGACGACGCTCTCCTCATCTGGGGCCACGTTAAGGCGTTCCGCGACGTCCGCAGGGGGAATTTCGCGAAGAATCGACGGGACGTCAATTCGCGGCTCTTTTCCTTGCCGCTTCGCCTCCAGGCGGAAGGGGGTCAGTCCCGTGGCCCGATTTTTGGGCGAGTAGCGGTCGCTGCCGAACCGGAAGAGACGGCGGGGTTCTCGGACGAATACGCCTTTGCCGTGCCGAGCGATCACCAGTCCCTGTTCGGAGAGGAGTCGGACGGCTTCCCGGGCGGTGTTGCGGGCGGCGCGGTACCGCTCGGCTAGCGCTCGCTCCGACGGGAGCTTGTCCCCGGCGCGGAGTTCGCCGGACTCGATGGCCGAGCGCAACGCGTCCGCGATGCGCCTACTCGCAGGCTGGCTGCTGCTGAGGTTCTCGGGGCTCGTCATGACACCAGCATACGACTGGCTCAAGCCAGTGGGTTGACTCGCTCGCTCGGCGCATGCTCAACTGGCTCAAGCCAGTAACTGGCTCAAGCCAGTGGGAGCGGCGTCCCACCTCCAAGTAAGCCGCCGCTCCCCTACCCGTGAAGGGGTTCTTCCATGATGCCTGGAGTTGTTGGGGTGGAGCATGTGGGGTTGCCGTTGGTGGCTCCGGTGGCGGGGTTGGATGTGTTCGGTTCGCCGGGGGCGGGTGAGCCGGTTCGGGTGGCTGTGCGGGTGAGTGCGCGTTTGTCGTTCGCGGAGTTGCTGGGGCTGTTGGTGAACCACGGTTCGCTGTCGGTGGGGGAGCTGGGTGATGACGCGGCGGTGCTGGAGTGCCTCCAGTACGCGGTGCTGGACACGGACCTGCGGACGATGGAGCGGCAGGCCGGGGAGGCCATGGCGGCGTTGGGCGGGGCCCGTGGTGTCGGGGTCGCCGGGTATGTGGGTGCGGTGGCCGTCGCGGTGACGCGGGTGTTCGGGGTGTCGGCGTGAACGCGGGGACGACGGCTGTGGCCGTGGCGGTGGACGTGTCGGAGCTGACGTCGGCCGAGCGGACGGTGGCCCTGTACGTGTCGGACATGCCGACCCGGCGCCGGTACGGCTCGAAGGAGCAGGTGCGGGCCTGGATCGTTCAGGGCGCCGGGCGGCTGGGCCGCAGGGAGCTGAAGCGGCGCGCGCTGTTCTTCAACGGGCACTTCCTGCTGGCGCTGGGCGGGCTGGTCCCGGTTCCGGCTCCGGTGCGGGTTCGGCACGACGAGCGGTTCCCGGACGGGTTCCGGCTGGACGTGGCCGGACAGGCGACGGCGACGAGCGTGTGCTTCGACGGCATGAGCGGGGCCGCGCGGAAGCGGAACGCCATGGCGGAGGTCGACGGACGGTGCCCGTGCCGGGGCACCGGGATGGTGGGCGTCGACATCGACGGCGACCCCGACCTGTCGTACGAGCTGCCCTGCCCGGTCCACCCGGGCCCGGTGTCGCGGGCGGGGTGGTGAGGGTGTCGAACAGGCCCACCACCGCAGTGCGTCAGCGCCGGAAGCGGCAGGCGGCGTACGCGTACCGGCACCGTTGCGCGTACTGCCGACTGCGGTTCCGGTCGCTGGAGGACGCGACGCTGGACCACATCGTTCCGCGGTCGGTCTGGCCCACCTGGTCGGCTACCGCGCTGGCCCTGGCGTGCCGGGACTGCAACCAGGCCAAGGCCGACCGCTTCCCCCTCACCATCGCCCTGCTCCTCGTCGCCGCTCACGGTGAGCGGCCGGTGCTCACGGCCGACGGTGTGAGCGCTCACGACGGCCCGGCCGTGCTCACGGACCGGCCCGACATGTTCACCGGGACGGCGGGCGTGTTCACGGACCGGCCGGTGGTGTTCACGGGAGACGGGTCCGGTGTTCACGACGGGCGGTGCGTGAGCGCGGTGAGCGCGCCGGGTGCTCACGGTGAGCGGCTCGTGCTCACGGACCCGCCGGACGCGTTCACGGGGACGCCGGGCGTGTTCACGGCGAACGGGTCCGGCGTTGACGGCGGGCCGTCGGCGCTCACGGTGAGCGCCGTGAGCGCCCGTGGTGAGCGGCCCGTGCTCACGACCGACACCGTGAGCGCTCACGGCGAGCGGCCGGTGCTCACGGACCCGCCGGAGGTGTTCACGCCGGTGCCGGTGCCGGGGCTGACGTTGGGGGTGTGGCGTCTTCTGGCGTGGCTCGCCCACGTTCACGAGTCGGCGGGCCCGCCGTTGTGGGGTGTCTCTGACCTGCGTGACCGTCCGCGTCACACCGTCCGTCACGCCTCCCGTCACGCCGAGTGTGACGCGTCCCGTGACGGTGTGACGGTGTCCCGTCCGGGCGGGTCACGCCCGGGGCGGTCCGGCGGCGCGGCCGGAGGGGCGGTGGCGGCGTGAACGGGGAGAAGGAGTCGGTGAACGCTGCGGCCGGGTCGGTGAACACGCGGCAGCCCGCCGCAGGACCGGGTGGTGGTGAGGGGAAGGCGCCTCCGGCGGCGGCGCGGATCGTGTCCATGGCGCGTGAGCGGTACCGGTTCGTCCTGTCGACGGACAGCCGCCCGTACGCGGTCGCGCTGGACGGTCCGAACGTGGCGTTGCCGCTGCGGGGGAAGGCCGGTCTGCGTCAGCGTCTGGCCCGCCTGTTCGCGGACGCCTATCCGGGGGAGGTGGCGTCGCAGTCGGCGCTGGCGGACGCGATGACGGTGCTGGAGGGCATCGCGGAGGACACCGACCCGGTGCCGGTGAACCTGCGGGTGGCCCGCACGCCGGACGGCGCGGTCGTGGTCGACCTCGGGTCTGCGGACGGCCGGGCGGTCGTCGTGTCCGGCACCGGCTGGAACGTGGTGGACCGGGCGCCGGTGCTGTTCCGCCGCTCCGGCGCGATGGCCCCGATGCCGGAACCCGTCCTCGACGGCGACGGCCTGGCCGCGCTGCACGGGCTGCTGAACATGGACGGGTCCACGTTCCGCCAGCTCGTGGGCTGGCTGGTCGCCGCGTGGATCCCCGACATCCCGCATCCGGCTCTGGTGTGCAAGGGCGAGCAGGGGACGGGGAAGTCGAAGGCCGCGCAGATGTTCATCAACCTGGTCGACCCCTCCCCGGCCGCGAAGAGGAGCCAGCCCAGGGACGAGAAGGCGTGGTCGCGGCAGGCGTTCAGCTCGTGGGCGCTGTGCCTGGACAACGTCTCCACCATCCCGCCGTGGCTGTCCGACACCCTGTGCAAGGCCGTGACCGGTGACGGCGTCGTAGACCGCGCCCTCTACACCGACGACGACGTCGTCGTCCTCACCTTCAAACGCGTCCTCGCCATGACCACCATCGACGCCGGAGCCCTCGCCGGGGACCTCGCGGAACGGGTCCTGCTGCTGGACCTCCAGCTCATCGACGACACCCGCCGCCGCTCTGAGGAGGAACTCGACCTCGCCTTCAAAGAGGCGCGGCCCGCCGTGCTGGGGGCGTTGTTCGACGTGCTGGCGTGTGCGCTGGCGGTGCTGCCGGGGGTGCGGCTGGAGTCGATGCCCCGCATGGCCGACTTCGCCCGCGTCCTCGCCGCGGTCGACCAGACGCAGGGCTGGAACACCCTCCGGGACTACCTCGCCACCTCCGCGAACGTCGCGACGGACGCGTTGGAGGGCGACCCGTTCGCCATGGCGCTGGCCGCCCTGGTCGACCGGGCGGGCACCTGGCAGGGCACGGCCGCACAGCTGTTGGACACGTTGCCGGTGCCGGGGCCGGTCCGGCCGCCGACCTGGCCCAAGGACGCCACCCGCGCCGGAGGACGCGTCAAACGCCTCGCCCCGCTCCTGCGGTCCATCGGCATCACCGTGGACGACACGCAGCGTAGTCCCGGCAGGCAACGCCACCGCCTCTACATCCTGGCCCGCGCCGAACCCGAACCCCCGCCGTCCGACCCCGGCCAACCGTCGCTGTGGCCTCAGACCGCCCCCATCGGCCAGGGCTACACCGTCCCTGAACAGCCCTGACACCCCGCCGGGTGGGGCCGCCGAGCAGCGGCCCCACCCGGAGAGGGCGCGGACGCTAGCGGCCCGCAGCGTCCGCCAGTGTCCGCACAGCGTCCGCACCTCACACCCCACCTGACCTGCGCAAACAAGCGCCGTCGGACGCTGGGACGCTGCGGACGCTGGAATACACCAACTCTCCAGGACCACCACCCCCGCACCCCGCTCCCACCGTCAGACGGACACGAGGAGTCACCCCGCCATGGCCAGCGACCGGCCCACCGACCCCCGCGCCACCCTGCGCGGCGGCCTCCCCGACCGCTACCTCACCCCCGAAGACCTCGTCACCATGTTCAGCCTCCCGAGCGTCGAAACCGTCTACGCCTGGCGCCGCAAACGCATCGGACCGCCCGGCTTCCGCGTCGGCCGCTACCTCCGCTTCAACCCCACCGCCGTCCACACCTGGGAGACCGAACAGACCGCCCTCGAACCCACCGACTGACCCGGACACCACCCGGCGCGGACGGCGGCGGTAAAGCCCCCGGGCCCTACCTCGGGCGCCACCACCAGGGGGCGCCGCGACCACCCAACGCCGCCCAACCCCGAAGCCCGGGTAGAGGCACCCCTCTACCCCGGTAGAGGGGTGGGCAATGGGCCCTGACCTGGCAGGTAGCGGGGGTAAAGGGGGGCCCGGACCCGCCCCCGTGAACCCGTCCACGGCCCTCGCTAGGTCTAGCGGCCCCGCCCGCTAGACCTAGCACCCCCACTAGCGGGGCATTAGGGCGCCGACCTGCGGCCTAGCACCTAGCACCCCCGCCCCCGCACCCCGTGCACAGCGGCCCCGGAGCTCCCGGCACGGGCGCCCGCCCCACCGCTAGACGACCCGCCGACCGCGCCCACCACCCCAGGGAGACGGCGCCGCCGGGCCCAGGGAGGCAGGGAGAACTCCCTCACCGCCTCCCTGCCCCGCCTCCCTCCCGACGACCTGCGTGAACCGCCCCTCAGGGAGGCAGGGAGCCACCCCGGAGGCCCCCGCCAAACCCCCTCCCGGCGGCCGTCCGCACACCTCCTCGCCGCCTCCCTCCGGGCCCCTGACACCTCCTGACAGTCACACCCGCCCTGACACCCAAACCCCTAGACGGGAGCGGGTGTCAGGGGCCGTGACACCCGCCCTGACACCACCGCCTGACACCCCCTGACACACCCACCCGACACCCCTCCGAAGGCAGACACAGCCCATGGCCGGCCACGTCCAGGACCGCTGGTACAAGACCGAGAAGAACACCGACGGCGAGGAGACCCGGACCCGCAGCGACCGCTACGGCACCGGACTCCGCTACCGCGCCCGCTACGTCGGCCCCGACGGCACCGAGAAGTCCAAGAGCTTCCCCGACGGACAGAAGCGCCTCGCTGAGAAGTGGCTGTCCGCCATCGAGACGGACATGGCCCGGGGCCAATACACCGATCCCCGCGCGGCGCGGACCACGTTCAAGCAGTACGCCGAACGTTGGGTGAAGACCCACACGGGGGAGATCAACAGCCGTGAGGCTGCGGAAAGGCGCCTACGACTGCACGCCTATCCCCATATCGGAACGCGTCCCCTCGGGTCATTCAAGCCCGAGCACATCCGCGAACTGATCGCCGAGCTGGACAAGACGGTTCCTGCGGAATCACATCGGCGGATCATCGTGGGGACCATCTCCGCCGCGTTGAACGCGGCCGTGGACGATGGGTTGCTGAACAAGAACCCGTGCCAGGCGCGGACTGTGCAGCTTCCCAAGTCCGGCAATCCTCACGTCACCCCGTGGACGGCGGACCAGGTGTTCCGAGTGCGGGCGGCCCTCGACCATCGCTTCCGGGCCACCGTGGACACCGGCGCGGGCTGCGGACTGCGGCAGGGTGAGATCTTCGGTCTGTCCGTCGATGAACTCGACCACGAGGGCGGTTGGCTTCACGTCGGGCATCAGCTCAAGCGCATTCGGGGCAAGTACGTGTTCGCGCTGCCCAAGGGCGGAAAGGCCCGAGACGTTCCGCTTCCCGGTGCTGTGTCGGCGGTGCTCCGGGATCACGCGAAGGTGTTCCCGGCGGTCGACGTGACCCTGCCCTGGCGTACCCCGGACGGTCCACCGGTCACGAAACGGCTCCTGTTCAGTGGTGTGGAGGGCAGGCACGTCCGCGTGAGCCACTTCAACGATTGCCACTGGAAGCCCTCTTTGGCCGCTGCGGGGGTCATCCCGGTGCCGGAGCCGGGCGCCCGTTACGCGTCGGCCCGCGAGCACGGCATGCACGCGCTCAGGCACTTCTACGCGTCCGTCCTGCTGGACGCGGGGGAGAGCATCCGGGCGTTGAGTGCGTACCTCGGCCACGCTGATCCGGGGTTCACCCTGCGTACGTACACGCACTTGATGCCCAGCAGCGAGGGGCGCACCCGGAAGGCCGTGGACGCCCTCTTCCTGGCCGCTGCTTCCCTGCTTTACGGCCCACAGACGGCCCCGGACGCCTGGCACGGCCCGAAGTAGCGGGAAACTCGCTGGTCAGAGCCCTGATGGTGCCGAGGGCACGAACTTCGTCTACTTCTGGCCCATCTACACGGCCCAGCCCATCCCCATCGACTCCTGGCGGGCCCGGATGTGGCTCGACACCTGGATCTGACGCCCGGCCGGACCGGGTGACGGGGGAAGTCGACGGTCGGCGGGCGGGGAACGGGGGAAGGAGGCGACGGGCGGCGGGCCATGGCGAAACGCCAGATTCGCCACCCCCGAAGCGGCTGCCTGCGGTTTCCCCTCCACACCCCCGTCACATCGGCACGGTTCGCGAAGGATTTCATGTAGATCGTCCGGATGCGCCCGATAAGAGAGTCGCGAACGACCGCTTGATGAAGCCGGGCGACTGCGGTTACCTCGTCTTCCGGCGGCACGCGCCTCCGCGGCTCGGTGGAGCCGCTGCCCCGCGGCCCGCCGCCGGGGCGGGGGCGCTCCTCCACAGCGGTCCTGGCTCCGGGATGCCGCCCGAAGCCAGGCCCGTGCGCGGGGGCGGAACGGGCCCGGCCGAGCATCCGTCGGCCGGGCCCGTTCCTCCGGTCCGGCCAGCCGTCCAGTCCCTTCCGCCGCGTCACATGAAGTGTCCGACGCGTCCCGCGATGGCGGTGATCGCCGAAGGAGCCGACACCGTCCGCCGGTCGTCGTCCGACCGGGCCCAACGGCTCGTCCTCCTCCTGATTCCCGACCTCTCCACCTGGTCCGGACTCCTCTCTCCCGGCCTCCCAACAGCGTTGGGACCTGCCGTGCGGCAGGCGCTCGTGAGGGGGTGAGGCGGCGGACTTCCGCAACCTATCGCCGCCCCGGCGCGCTCCAGCGCGGGATCCGGCGTTCGCCACTGTTCGCCACCCCGTCCTGGGAAAGCGCCACCTCCCACCGGGGGGGGGGCGACCGCCGGGGACCGGGACCACCGGAGGACGGGGACCACCAAGGGGCGACCGGGGAGGCGGATCGGAGGACCGGAGTCGGCCCCGCCGGAGCACCCGGCCCGGCCGACTAGGCTGGAAGGCCGGTCCGCCCCCGGCGGCGGCGCCGGTTCACCCCCGTGGCAGGAGCGAAATGGCAGTCAACCTCGTCAATGTCGAGTCCGTCGGCAAGGTGTACGGCACCCGTGCCCTGCTCGACGGGGTGTCGCTCGGCGTGAGCGAGGGGGACCGGATCGGCGTCGTCGGACGCAACGGGGACGGCAAGACCACCCTGATCCGGATGCTCGCCAAGCTGGAGGAGGCCGACACCGGACGGGTCACCCACAGCGGTGGACTCACCCTGGGCGTGCTGACCCAGCACGACTCCCTGGACCCGGCGGCCACCGTCCGCCACGAGGTGATCGGCGACCTCGCCGACCACCAGTGGGCCGGGAACGCCAAGATCCGCGACGTGCTCACCGGACTCTTCGGCGGACTGGACCTGCCGGGCTTCCCGGACGGCCTGGACACCGTCATCGGCCCGCTCTCCGGCGGTGAGCGCCGCCGGGTCGCCCTCGCCAAGCTGCTCATCGAGGACCAGGACCTCATCGTCCTCGACGAGCCCACCAACCACCTCGACGTCGAGGGCATCTCCTGGCTCGCCGCCCATCTGCGGGCCCGCCGCTCCGCGCTGGTCTGCGTCACCCACGACCGCTGGTTCCTGGACCAGGTCTGCACCCGGATGTGGGACGTCCAGCGCGGCACGGTCTACGAGTACGAGGGCGGCTACTCGGACTACGTCTTCGCCCGCGCCGAGCGGGAGCGGATCGCCGCCACCGAGGAGGTCAAGCGGCAGAACCTGGTCCGCAAGGAGCTGGCCTGGCTGCGCCGGGGCGCCCCGGCCCGCACCTCCAAGCCCCGGTTCCGGGTCGAGGCGGCCAATGAGCTGATCAAGGACGTGCCGCCGCCCCGGGACACCTCCGAGCTGATGAAGTTCGCCAGCTCCCGGCTCGGCAAGACCGTGTTCGACGTGGAGGACGTCACCGTCGAGGCCGGGACCAAGACCCTGCTGAAGCACCTCACCTGGCAGCTCGGCCCCGGCGACCGGATCGGTCTGGTCGGCGTCAACGGCGCCGGGAAGACGTCCCTGCTGCGCGCCCTCGCGGAGGCCGCCCGGACCGGGGGCGAGGTCCAGCCCGCCGCCGGACGGATCGCCGTCGGCAAGACCGTGCGGCTCGCCTACCTCTCCCAGGAGGTCGCCGAACTCGACCCGGAGCTGCGGGTCCTGGAGGCCGTCCAGCGGGTGCGGGAGCGGGTCGACCTCGGCAAGGGCCGGGAGATGACCGCCGGACAGCTCTGCGAGACCTTCGGCTTCGGCAAGGAGAAGCAGTGGACGCCGGTCGGGGACCTCTCCGGCGGTGAGCGGCGACGGCTCCAGCTGCTGCGGCTGCTGATGGACGAGCCCAACGTCCTCTTCCTCGACGAGCCCACCAACGACCTCGACATCGAGACCCTGACCCAGCTGGAGGACGTCCTCGACGGCTGGCCCGGCTCGATGGTCGTCATCTCCCACGACCGGTTCTTCGTGGAGCGCACCACCGACACGGTGTGGGCGCTGCTCGGCGACCTGACCATGCGGATGCTGCCGCGCGGCATCGACGAGTACCTGGAGCGCCGCGCCCGGGTGGCCAAGGCCGCGCCCGCCGCCGAGCGGTCCGCCGTCGCCGCCCAGTCCGCCCCCGCCCCCAAGGGCCCGTCCGCCGCCGAGACGCGGGCCGCGCAGAAGGAACTCCAGCGGATCGAGCGGCAGGTCGAGCGGATCTCCGGCAAGGAGACCGCGCTCCACGAGCGGATCGCCGAGCACGCCACCGACTTCGAGAAGGTCGCCACCCTCGACGCCGAACTGCGCGCGCTCGTCGCCGAGCGGGAGGACCTCGAAGCGCGCTGGCTGGAACTCGCGGACGAGGTCGGATAGTCCCTCCCCGGGGTTCAGCGGGCCCGGGCCCGGTCTTCATGTCCTCGGCTCGCTCCGGGCTCCGGGACCTGGTCCCGATCGCGCCACGGAGGTCGGACGGCGGCCGGACGATCCGGCCGCCGCGTCGTCCGCGCGCCCTTCCCGGTGGACCCCTCCGGTACACCTGGCGCACGGGTCGCGGAGGGGGCGTGAAGGGGGCGTAACAAGGGGATCACAGGGCCGTCCGCCCTTGGGCACAGGTGCTGTCCGGCCCGGGAGCGCCGGGACGCGTGGTGATAGAAAGAGCCACCGAGACCGGAAGCTGAGCACGTTCACGTACCGCCAGGCGCGCGGCACATCATGGGGGAGCGCTGATGAGTCAGCCGTCCGAGGACCGCACGCCCGCGGAGGGCTTCGGCCCGCCGCCGAACGATTCCGGCCAGCCGGGGCCCGTTCCCCCGCCGCCTCCGTCCGGTGCGCCCGGGCCCGGTCCGTCCGCGTCCGGTCCGGCGGGGTCCGGCCCGGCTGTGTCCGGTGCGCCTGACGCACCCGGTGGGCCCGCGCTTCCCGCGCAGCCGCCGTCTCCGCCCCCGGCGCCGGGGTACGGCTACCCGCAGGGCCCGCCCGCCGGCGGCCCGTACGCGCCGCAGCCGGGACAGCCCGCGCCGCAGCCGGGCCCGTACGGCGCCCCGGGCCCGTACGCCCAGCCCCCGCAGCACGCCCAGCCCGGACAACCCCAGCAGCCCGGACAGCCGGGCCACCCGGGCCAGCACGGCCCGTACGGTCAGCAGCCGCTGGGACAGCCGGGCCCCTACGCCCAGCCCGGTCCGTACGCCCAGCCGGGACCGTACGGCCAGCAGCCCGGCCACCCGGGGCAGCCCGGCCAGCCCGGTCCCTACGCCCCGCCGCAGCCGTACGGCCAGCCGGGCCCGTACGGTCAGCAGCCGTTCGGGGCCGGGGGCTACGGGCCGCCCGGCGGGCCGGGGCAGCCGTCCCCGGGCCCCGGCGGACGGAACCCCTTCCGGGGGAAGGCCGCGATGGCGGTCGCCGCCGCGGTCGCCCTGGTCGTCGTCATCGGCGGCACCGTGCTCGCCCTGCGGGACGGGGACGACGGACCCGCCGACCCGCCGGAGAAGGAACCCGTCGCGGGCGCGAGCACCGACCCGAAGCCCTCGCCGTCCGCCTCCGTGGACCGGGGCGACGGCACCGGCGCCGACGGCGGTGCCGACACCGTCGACGTCGGGGAGCTGAACGAGGGCCGGAAGGACGGCGAGGGCAAGGTGCTGTGGTACCGGCCCGCGCCCAAGGTCCCCGGCTCCGGCGCCGACGCCCCCGGCATGTGGGTCACCGACGGGCTCGTCGCCAAGGCCGCCTACAAGCAGGTCACCGGTCACGACGCGCGCACCGGAGCGCCCCGCTGGACGGTGGACCTGCCGCAGAAGGTCTGCGCGGTGACCCCGCAGACCACCCGTGACGACAAGGTCGTCGTCGCCTACATGAGCGGTGTCAGCAGCCGCGCCAAGTGCAACCAGCTCCAGCAGATCGACCTCCGTACCGGGGACCGGGGCTGGACGGCGAAGGTGTCCGAGGGCGACCTGTTCGACAGCGCGCTGTCCATCTCACTGAACCTCGTCGGGGACACCCTGGTCGTCGGCCGCTCCATGTCGGGCGTGGGCTACGACGCCCGCACCGGAAAGCGCCGCTTCGACCTCCCCAAGTACGGCGGGGACTGCTTCCCGGACGCCTTCACCGGGGGCGACAAGCTGCTCACCGTCGCCGGGTGCGGTGCCGGGGGCGACAACGCCCGCGACGAACTGCGCGAACTGGACCCCGCCACCGGCAAGGCGCGCTGGACCAAGCCGTTCCCCAAGGGCTGGAAGATCAGCCGGGTGCTGTCCCTGGACCCGGTGGTGCTGCACCTGACCAACGACGACAAGAAGCAGTGGAACATCACCGCGCTGAAGGACGGTTCGCCCACCGTCCGCTCCCAGCTCTCCCTGAAGGAGCCGCCGGAGCCGGAGTGCGGCTGGGCGGGCGTCGACCGCCAGCTCCAGGACTGCCTCGGTGTGGCCTCCGACGCCGACACCCTCTACCTGCCGTCCAAGGCCCGTGACGGCGCCAACGAGATGATCGCCGTCAACCTGGACACCGGCCGGGAGAAGTGGCGCGCCAAGTCCACCGGCGGCCGGACCCTGCTCCCGCTGCGGGTGGAGGACGGCCAGGTCATCTCCTACGAGAAGCCCACCTACGACGCGGGCGGCGCGGTCACCGCGACCCCCGTGGGCGGCGGCACCCCGAAGAAGCTGCTCCAGAACCCGGGCGGCGGGGCGGCCACCCTGGAACGCGGCTTCTTCCAGCGGCAGCTCGCCTACGAGGACGGCCGTCTGTACCTCTCCTCCACCCTGCTGACGAGCACCAAGAACGGCGCCGAGCAGAAGCTGATGCTGGCCTTCGGCCCGTGACCCCGTCCGCGACCCCGTCCGCGATCCCGTCCATGACCCCGCCCACGCCTCCGTCGGAGATCCCGCCCGTGGCCGCGTCCATGGCCGCGTCCGTGACTCCGCTCCCGGTCCGGTCGGCGATCCCGTCCGTGCCACCGCTCCCCTCCCCGCCCCCCCACCCCCGATTCCGTCGTCCCCGTTCACGAGGTAGACACGTCATGAGCCACCCGTCCCAGCCGACCGACCCGCCGGGCGAACAGCCCGGGAACGCGTCGCCCGAGCAGGGCGGTGCCGCGCCCGTGGGCTTCGGCAAGCCCCAGGACCCGCCGCCGCCCGGCGGAGGGTTCGGCGCCCCGCAGGACCCGCCCCCGGGCGGCTTCGGCGCGCCCCCGCCCCCACCGCCCGGCGGCTACGGCCCCCCGGCGCCCCCCGGCCCTCCGGCGCCCCCGACCGCTCCGGCAGCCCCGGCCGGTCCGGGGTACGGCTATCCGGGCCCGCAGCAGCCGGGCCAGCCCGGTCAGCCGGGTCAGCCCGGGCAGTTCGGCCAGCCCGGCGGGTTCGGCCAGCCCGGGCAGGCACCCGAGTATGGCCAGCCGGGGCAGTTCGGTCAGCCCGGCCAGCCGCAGCAGCCGGGCGCCTTCGGGCAGCCGGGTCAGCCTGGCGCCTTCGGTCAGCCCGGCCCGTTCGGCCAGCCGCAGGCCCCGGCCGCCCCGGGGTACGGCTACCCCGGCGCCGCCCCCGGTCAGCCGCCCGGCCAGGGCTACGGCTACCCGGGCGCGCCCGGTGGCCCCGGCGGCCAGCCCGGGTACGGCCAGGGACCGCAGCCCTACGGGCAGTACGCGGCGCCCACCGTGCCCGCCGCCCCGCAGCCCGTCGGCTCCCCGTCCGGGCGGTCCGGCGGACGCGGCCCGATCGCGCTGATCGTCGGCGCGGCGGTCCTCGTCATCGCGCTGATCGTCGGCGGAGGCATCGTCTACTCGTCGTCCAAGGACGACGACAAGGGCGGCGACAAGAACACCTCGGCGGGCGAGAAGGACGGCAAGGACGGGAAGGGTGAGAAGGGCGGTGACGGGTCCGGCTCCGGCGGGGGCGGCGCTCCGGCCGTCTCCGGCGGCGACCCGAAGGAGGAGGCGCCCTCCAACACCAAGGCGAAGCCGCTGTTCCAGGTGGCCGCGCCGGTCGTCAAGGACGACAGCAGCATCACCGTCGCCGGTTCCTGGCTCACCGACAAGGTGTACGCCAAGTCCGGGATCGCCGAGGTCGTCGGCTACGACCCGGCCGGTGGCGACAAGCGGTGGACGGTCGAGCTGACCGGCCCGGTCTGCGCGGCGTCCCGGCACGTCACCGCCGACAACACGACCGCCGTCATCGCCCAGCCCGCGATGCCCACCAAGGCCAAGCGCTACCACGGCTGCACCCAGGTGTCGGTGCTGGACCTCGACACCGGCAAGCTGCTGTGGACGAAGACCGCCAAGTCCGCCGACCGGGTCGTCTCCTTCGACGAGGTCACCATCGGCGGGGGCACCGTCGCGGCGGGCGGCTCGGCGGGCGGCGCGGCCTGGACCGCCGCCGACGGCGCCCAGCTGTGGGCGCCCAAGCTCGGCGAGTCCTGCTACGACGCGGGGTACGCGGGCGGGGAGAACCTGGTCGCGGTCCGCCGCTGCGGCAGCTTCGACAGCCGCCGTCTGGAGATCCAGAAGCTGGACCCGAAGACCGGCAAGCCGAAGTCCACGTACAAGATGGCCACCGGGATCAGCTACGCGAGCGTCGTGTCCACCAAGCCCCTGGTGGTCGCGGCGGACGTGGGCGACTCGGCGGGCGACGGCAGCGGGATCTCCGACTTCTTCGCCATCGACGAGGAGACCGGGCGGCTGCGCTCCAAGTTCACCGCCGAGGGCGACAAGTACGCGGCCCGGTGCGACGCGACCCGCGTCGAGCAGTGCAAGCTGGTCGCGGTCGGCGGCGACCGGCTCTACCTGCCGACCGAGAAGCACGACGGCTCCAAGGAGTTCACCGACACCAACGAGGTCGTCGCCTTCGACCTGAACACCGGCAAGCTCGTGGGCGCCCGTGCCGACGCGGGCGACGGCTACGTCATGACGCCGATCCGGATGGACGGCGGCAACGTCCTCGCCTACAAGCGGCCCCCGTTCGACAAGGGCGGTCAGGTCGTCAGCCTCGACGGGAAGACGCTCAAGGAGACCGTCCTGCTGGAGAACCCCTCCCAGGAGTCCTCCCGCAAGCCCGAGCGGTCCTTCATGCCGGAGTACGCGGAGTACGTCTTCGGCGGCGGACGCTTCTACATGAGCGCGCTGTACGTCAGGAAGCCGTACAGCTCGGACGACGACCTCTATCTGGCGATGGGATTCGGTACCCGCTGAACCGACGGCCGCCCCGCGTCCACGGGACCGCCACCCGCCCGAGCCCCCGTTCCCCGGCCACCCGCCGGGGAACGGGGGCTCAGGCGCGTCATGGGGGCGCACGGAGGTGCGCACCCGCGCACAGTCATCGCCGTGCGTACCGGGTGTTCGGGGCGATTCGGGCGTTCCGGTCCGGGTGGGAGGGTCCGGGGCGGGTCTCGTGGGCGTCGAGGGCCGCCGGGACGCCGTCGTCCGTGCGCACCGGGTGTCGGGACACGCTCGGAGGTATTACCGTCGGCTTCTCATCCGTAACGGCAACGTTCCGTCGAACAAGCGTGTAGCTTCCGGATGACGAGGGCAGGGGGTCCGGATCTGTGGGGGACCGGGCGGCGAAAGTGGGGGGTAACACTGTGGGTGTGCGGCTCATGGTGGTCGATGATCACAGGCTGCTCGCGGAGGCGCTCGCCTCCGCGCTGAAGCTGCGCGGCCACCGGGTCCTGGCCGCGGCGGCACCCGCCGCGGGTGCGGCGGAACTGGTGATCTCGCGGGCACCGGAAGTGTGTCTGCTGGGCACCGCGGCCCCGGCGGAACCGGGCGTCTTCGATCCGGTGGTCCGCATCAAACGGGACCGTCCGCAGGTGGCGGTGGTGGTCCTCGGGCCGGTGCCGTCGCCCCGGGGCATCGCGGCGGCCTTCGCCGCCGGAGCCTCCGGTTACGTGCGGCACGACGAACGGATCGAGGGCGTCGAACGGGCCATCATGAAGGCCCGCGCGGGCGAGTCGGCGGTGGCGCCGCAACTGCTCCAGGGCGCGTTCAGCGAGCTGCTGAACCCGGCCGCGCAGCCCGACGACGAGGGCCAGCGGCTGCTCCAGATGCTGACGCCCCGTGAGGTCGAGGTGCTGGTCCGGGTCGCGGACGGCGAGGACACCCGGCTGATCGCGGCGGGGATGGGCATCGCGCCCTCCACGGCGCGCACCCATGTGCAGCGGGTGCTGATGAAGCTCGGGGTCGGCTCCCGGCTGGAGGCGGCGGCCCTCGCGGCACGCACCGGACTCCTCGACCGGGCCGGACCGGTCGCCCCCTCGCGCGGGGCGACGCTCCAGCCGGGCACCTCCGGGCTCTGACACCCGCGGGTCCGGCGCCCGCTGGTCCGGCGCCCGCAGGTTCGGCTTCCGCTGGTCTGGCGCCCGCGGGTCCGGTGTCTGCTGGCCTGACGCCTGCTGGCCTGACGCCCACCGGTTCGGCGCCCGCTGGCCTGGCGCCCGCAGGTTCGGCACCGGTTGGCTTGACGCCGACCGGTCCGGCATCCGCCCGTCTGACGCCTGCCGGTCCCGCACCGGCTGGTGTCCGGTGCCCGCCGAGCCGACGCCCGCCGGTGTGTGACGCCCGTTCCGTTTCCCGGTTCTCCGGCCCGTGTACCCGGTGGTCTCCGTCGCCCCGGCACACGGGCCGGTGTCCGTTCCGGTTGGGTGACGCCAGGGGCGCGCGAACCGGCGCACGCGCCCATCCACGCGGTACCGCGCCCGGAATCCGTTCGCGTGGACGTTCGAGGGTGGGGGTGGCGGGGGAAGTGCGGGCGGGCGGAGGTCCGGACCCGGGAAAACGGTTCCGCGCGTCCGGGAGCGAGGTGGTGCCGTACCCGGCCGGGTGGTCCCGCGACCGGAAGCCCTTCCGTTCGACCGAGGCGCCCCGATGTCTCCGCGAGGGCATCGGCAGCCGTGCGAAGCCCGACGGAGAGTCCCAGCTCAGCCCGGCGCGAGCGCCCGGACGGCATGGTTCCGCGCTCCCGGGCGCCCCTCGAACACGCCCCGTCCGCGCGTCCGTCCACGCGTCCGTCCGGGACTTGTCCGGAGCCCCCGCCGGTCCCGGACGAAGACCCTCCCGCCCCCGTCGCGACACCGCGTCCGCAGGCGGCCCGAGGCTCTGAGCCCCTGTCACTCCACCCCCCGTCTTCTCACAGTTGTTTGATTATGGTGACCTAAATCCGCCTCTCCCTTGACGCTCCCGTTGACCCCATGGTTTATTGTGTTGAATTCTGTTGGATCACTCGGGGCTCGGCAGGGCCGCCGACGAGGAGCGCCGCAGTGAAGAAGACGTCGACCCGGCTGGCCGACGGCCGGGAGCTCATCTACTACGACAGCCGGGCCGACACGGTCCGTGTGACCAGCGACCCCCGCCCCCCGGCGGCCGTCGCGACCGCCTCCGAGATCCGCCACGACCCCCTGCTCGACGACCACGTCGTCATCGCCTCGCACCGCCAGGACCGGACCCACCTCCCGCCCGCCGACGAGTGCCCGCTGTGCCCCTCCACCGGCGACCGGCCCACCGAGATCCCGGACAGCTCCTACGACGTCGTCGTCTTCGAGAACCGTTTCCCCTCCCTCGCCGGGGACGCCGGACGCTGCGAGGTGGTCTGCTTCACCCCCGACCACGGCGCCCGGTTCGCGGACCTCAGCGACGAGCGGGCCGCCCTGGTCCTCGACGCCTGGACCGACCGGACCGCCGAACTGGCCGCGCTGGACTCGGTGGAGCAGGTCTTCTGCTTCGAGAACCGGGGCACCGAGATCGGCGTCACCCTCGGCCATCCGCACGGCCAGATCTACGCGTACCCCTTCACCACCCCCCGCACCGCCCGGATGCTGCGGTCCACCGCCCGGCACCGCGCCGCCACCGGCCGCAACCTCTTCGACGACGTCCTCGCCCGGGAACGCGCCGACGGCTCCCGGATGGTGCTGGAGACCGACGACTGGGCCGCCTTCGTCCCGCACGCCGCGCACTGGCCCTACGAGGTGCACCTCTACCCCCGGCGCCGGGTCCCCGACCTGACCGCCCTGGACGACGCCGCCCGCGCCGGTTTCCCCCGGGTCTACCTGGACCTGCTGCGCCGCTTCGACCGCCTCTTCGGCCCCGACGCGCCGCCGACCCCGTACGTCGCCGCCTGGCACCAGGCGCCGTTCACCGCGCCCGGGGAGCGGGACGACTTCGCGCTCCACCTGGAGTTGTTCACCGTCCGCCGCACCACGGGCAAGCTGAAGTTCCTCGCCGGTTCCGAATCCGGTATGAGCGTGTTCATCAACGACGTGCCGCCGGAGGAGGCGGCCCGCAGACTGCGAGAGGCGGCGGACGGGTGACCCCGGACCGGAACCGAGGACAGGACCAGCACCCGGCCCAGGACCAGGGCCCGGACCAGGCACAGGGCCGAGGCCCGGAACAGGCGCGGGCACAGCGTCAAGGCCCGGACCAGGCGCAGGTACAGGGCCAGGATCCCGACCAGGCACAGCGCCGATGCCCGGACCAGGCGCGGGACCGGCAGGGAGACGGTGGGGCGGCCCCGCCCCCCGGCCGCTACCTGGTCACCGGGGGCGCCGGGTACATCGGCGGTGCGGTCACCGCGCTGCTGCTGGCCGCCGGGCACCGGGTGACCGTCCTGGACGACCTGTCCACCGGCTTCCGGGCCGGGGTCCCTGCCGGGGCCGCGTTCGTGGAGGGACGCGTCCAGGACGCCGCCCGCTGGCTCGACGGCTCCTACGACGGGGTCCTGCACTTCGCGGCCTCCTCACAGGTCGCGGAGTCCGTCGCCCGGCCGGAGAAGTACTGGGAGAACAACGTCGGCGGCACGATGGCGCTGCTCGCCGCGATGCGGGACGCGGGCGTGCGGCGGCTCGTCTTCTCGTCGACCGCCGCCACCTACGGCGAACCCGTGCGGACGCCCGTCGCGGAGACCGACCCCACCGTCCCCACCAGTCCCTACGGCGCGACCAAGCTCGCCGTCGACCACATGATCGGCGGCGAGACGGCGGCGCACGGCCTCGCGGCGGTCTCCCTGCGGTACTTCAACGTGGCCGGGGCCCACCGCGCCCCGGACGGCACCCTGTACGGCGAGCGCCACGACCCGGAGTCCCATCTGATCCCGCTGGTGCTCCAGGTCGCGTCGGGCGGACGGGACGCCGTGCACGTCCACGGCGACGACTACCGCACCCCCGACGGCACCTGCGTCCGCGACTACCTCCACGTCACCGACCTGGCCCGGGCCCATCTGCTCGCCCTCGGCGCGGCCGTCCCCGGCGAGCACCTGATCTGCAACCTCGGCAACGGCAACGGCTTCTCGGTCCGCGAGGTGATCCGGACGGTCCGCGAGGTGACCGGCCACCCGGTGCCCGAGGTGCCGGGCCCGCGCCGCCCCGGCGACCCGGCCGTCCTCGTCGCCTCCGCCGCCACCGCCCGCGAACGCCTAGGCTGGCGGCCCGAACGCCCGGACCTGGCGGACATCGTCGCGGACGCCTGGGAGTTCGCCCACCGCGCCACGACTCCCGGGTCCGGCCCCACGGAAGCGGCCACGGAAGCGGCCACCGAAGCGGCCACCGAAGCGGCCACCGTAACGCACGCGCCTCACGCACCCGTGCCCGAAGCCGTCGCGCGGACCTTCGAGGCCCTGTACGGGCGGGCCCCCGAAGGGGTGTGGGCGGCGCCCGGCCGGGTCAACCTCATCGGGGAGTACACGGACTTCAACGAGGGGTTCGTGATGCCGCTCGCCCTGCCGCACACGGTGGTCGTCGCGGCGGCCCGGCGCACCGACGGGGTCCTCGCGCTGCACTCGGCCGGGGCACCCGACCCCGCCGAGCCCCCCGTGGAACGCCGCGCCGCCGAACTCGCCCCGGGCGACGGCCACGAGGGCTGGACGGCCTACCCCGCCGGGGTGCTGTGGGCGCTCGCGGACGCCGGGCACACCGCCGTCCTCGGGGGCGCGGACCTCCACTTCGCGTCCACCGTCCCGACGGGCGCGGGGCTCTCCTCGTCCGCCGCCCTGGAGGTGGCCACCGCCCTCGCCCTGGACGCGCTGTACGGACTGGGGCTCGACCGGCCGTCGCTCGCCCGGCTCGCGCGCCGCGCCGAGAACGCCTACGTGGGCGTGCCCTGCGGGATCATGGACCAGATGGCGTCCGCGTGCGGCGAGCCCGGCCATGTGCTGCACCTGGACTGCCGGGACCTGACCGTGACGCCGATCCCCTTCGACCCCGGCGCGCACGGACTGCGGCTGCTGGTGGTGGACACCCGGGTGCGGCACTCCCTCGGCGACGGGGCGTACGCCGACCGGCGCGCGGCGTGCGAGAAGGGCGCGCGGGAACTGGGCGTCTCCCATCTGCGCGACGTTCCCCACGACACGCTCCCCGAGGCCCTCGCGCGCCTCACCGACGAGCGGGTGCGCCGCTGCGTCCGGCACGTGGTCGGGGACGGCCGACGGGTCGCGGAGACCGCCGCCCTGCTCACCGAGGGCACTCCCGGGGCGCTGCGCGCGCTCGGCCCCGTCCTCAGCGAGGGCCACCGCTCCCTCAGGGACGACCTACGGGTCTCCTGCCCGGAACTGGACCTCGTGGTGAGCGCGGCGGAGACGGCGGGCGCCCTCGGCGCGCGGATGACCGGAGGCGGGTTCGGCGGCTCGGCGGTGGTCCTCACCGAGGTGGCCGACGCGGACCGGGTCACCGAAGCCGTACGGTCCGCCTTCGCCCGCGCCGGGTACACCGCCCCCCGGGTCTTCGAGGCGACCCCGTCCCCGGGCGCCCGCCGCCTCCGCTGACCCGCCCCGCCCCACGGCCCGCTCGCAGCCCGGGCCCCGTAGCCCGGGCCCCGTAGCCCGGGCCCCGTAGCCCGGGTCCCCGCAGCCCGGGCCCGTCCGACGGACGGCCCCGCCGGACGCCCCCAACACCGCACCCCCGTGATCGTCCTGACGAACGGTCACCTTGCGATTTGTCGACTTCTGTCTCAATACGAAACATCAGGCCCGCGTTAAACGGCGAGGTCAAACAGTTCTCCAAATCGGCTTCCCCTCCCGCCCGGCGGCCTTACCCTGATGGGCAGCGTCGGTGGGGGCCGACGCGGATCAAGGGGCGACAGTCGGGTACGACGCCCGAGGCGGGGGTAGCAGTCCAAGGCACGGCGGCGGCCGTGCGGCTGCGGCGTCCCGTGCCCGGACCGACCGGGTCCGGGTTCCCCTTGGGTGCCGCATCGTTCAGGCCGTCCCCCGAAGGGGGTTTTCTGTGGTTCGTATCCGAGTGCTGGTCGTCGACGACCATCGCATCTTCGCCGAGTCGCTCGCGGCGGCACTGGCCGCCGAGCCCGACGTCGAGGTGTCGGCGGCGGGAAGCGGTCCGGCGGCCCTGCGCTGCCTCGACCGCGCGGTGGCCGACGGGCGCCGGTTCGACGTCCTGCTGGTCGACGCCGACCTGGGCGCGGCGGCCGTGGGCGTGCTGCCCGGGGCCCGGCCCGCCGTGGTCGCCGACAACGGCTCCGACGGCGGCGGTGGCCCGGCGGCCGACGGGATCTCCCTCGTCGCCGCCGTACGGCAGGCCCAGCCCGGCGTCCGCACGGTGGTGCTCGCCGAGAAGGACGACCCGAGACGCGCGGCCCAGGCGCTCCAGGCCGGAGCCGGTGGCTGGGTCGCCAAAGACTGCTCGCTGTCCCGGCTGCTGAACGTCATCCGGGGCGTGCTCCGGGACGAGACACATCTGCCGCCCGCGCTGCTCACGGGCGTGCTGCGGGAGCTGACGGCCGCCCGCAAGCACCGCACGGAGAGCGAACGGCTGGTCGAGTCGCTCACCCCGCGCGAGCGGGAGGTGCTGCGCTGCATGGTCGCGGGGCTCGGCCGCAAGGCGGTCGCGGAGCGGCTGTTCCTGTCCCCGCACACCGTGCGCACCCATATGCAGAACGTGCTCGGCAAGCTGGGGGTGCACAGCACCCTCGCGGCGGTGGCCCTGGCCCGGCGGGCGGGCGTGGGCCCGGTCGACCTGGAGGCCGCTTCCTGACCGACCCGCCCGGGCCGGGCCCTGTTCCGGGCCGGTCCCGTCCTGTCGCGCCCGGGTCCCGTCCCGCTCCGGGCCAGGTCCCGGCCGGGGCCACCCGGACGGGGGCGGGGACGGGACCGCCTGATCGGAAGAGCCGTCCGATCAGCGGGCCCGGATCGCAGGGGGTTCCGGATCGCAGGGGTCCCGTATCGCAGGGCTCCGGATCGCACCGCCCGCCGGATCGGCGCGGGCCCGGCCGCCCGGACGGGGAGCCGCGAAGCCACGAAGCCGCGGATAACCGCCGTAGCGGCCATAGCGGCCGTAGCCCCGGGAACCGCCGGGTGACGGTCAGCCGGGGATGTTGTCGAACGGGGCGGTGAGCTGGCGCAGCAGCGCGGCCAGCTCGGCGCGCTGGGCGCGGGACAGCTCCGAGAGGATCGCCCGCTCCTGGTCGAGGAGGCCGGACAGCGCCAGGTCGGCGCGGTCCCGCCCCTCGGACGTCAGCCGGACGAGGACACCGCGCCGGTCCGTGGGGTCGGGCAGCCGCTCCACGAGGCCCTTCTTGGTGAGCCGGTCGATGCGGTTGGTCATCGTGCCCGAGGTGACCAGCGTCTGCGTCAGCAGTTGCCCCGGCGACAGCTGATAGGGGGAACCGGCCCGGCGCAGTGACGTGAGGACGTCGAACTCCCAGGGCTCCAGGTGGTGTTCCGCGAAAGCGAGTCTGCGCGCCCGGTCGAGGTGCCGGGCCAGCCGGCTCACCCGGCTGAGCACTTCGAGGGGTTCCACGTCGAGATCGGGGCGCTCCCGGCGCCACGCCGCGACCAGCCGATCGACCTCGTCCTCCATGGCGATCAGTGTAGTAGGTCTGTCGATGTGAAGTCTCTTGATGTCAAGATAGGCTGGTGGCGCGGGGGACGGTCCGCCGCTCCGCGAGGAGGTCGTCATGCCCGCCGCCCCCGTCTGGGACCCGCGCCAGTACCTGCGCCACGCGGACCACCGCGGCCGGGCCTTCGTGGACCTGCTCGCCCGGGTGCCCGAACCGTCCGTCGCCGGGCCCCTCCGCGTCGCGGACCTCGGCTGCGGCCCCGGCAACGTCACCACCCTGCTCGCCGACCGCTGGCCCGCCGCGCGGATCACCGGATACGACAACTCGCCCGAGATGCTCGACCGGGCCGCCGCGCTCGCCGGACCCACCGCCGGGGGCGGCACCCTCGACTTCGCCCACGCCGACGCGGAGCGGTGGTCCCCCGACCCGGCCGAGCCCTACGACGTGATCATCAGCAACGCGCTGCTCCAGTGGGTGCCCGGCCACACCGACCGGTTCGCCGACTGGATCGCGGGCCTGGCGCCCGGCGGCACCTTCGCCTTCCAGGTCCCCGGCAACTTCGGCGCGCCCAGCCACGTCCTGCTCCGCGAGGTGGCCGACGGCCCCCGCTGGCGGGACCGCCTCCACGGGGTGCTGCGCCACGGCGACGCGGTGCACGAGCCCGCCGCGTACCTGGACGTCCTCGCCCGCCTCGGCTGCGAGGTGGACGCCTGGGAGACCACCTACGCGCACGTGCTGACCGGGGAGGACCCGGTCCTCGACTGGGTCATGGGTACCGGGCTGCGCCCCGTCCTCGCCGCCCTGGCAGGCGACCCGCCCGCCCGGGACGCCTTCCTGGACGAGTACCGCACCGCCCTCCGCGCGGCGTACCCGGCCGCCCCGTACGGCACGGTCCTCCCGTTCCGCCGGATCTTCGTGGTCGCCCGCCGCGCCTGACCGCCGGAGGCCGCCGGGCCCCGGATGCCAGGCGGGCCGGGAGGCCGGGGGCCGACGCGAGGAGCGGCGCCACGCGCTCAGCCCCTCCCGGCCCTCCCCGGCGCGGGGCGCGGGGTCTCGGACCTCCCGCTGTGGCCCAGTTCGGGCCCGAGCCCGAAGTAGTGCCGGAAGTTGTAGATCAACGGACTCCACGCCCCCGGCTCGATGTGCTGGGTTCCCGGCACCACCAGCTCCGGGTCGGCGTGCACCGCCAGCACCCGGGCCTCGACGATCAGGAAGTCGCCGTCGCTGTCGTCCCCGACCCGGGAGGCCCGGGCCTCCAACTGGATCGGGCACTCGGCCACCCGGGGCGGTCGCACCGTCCGCGACGGCTGCGCCCGCAGACCGGCCGCCGTGAACTTGTCCGGCTCGTAGCGCGCCCGCCCCGGACCGCTCCCGGCCACCGGCGGCCGTCCGGTGAGACCGCCGAGCCGTTCGACGGCGGCCCACTGCGAGGGCCGGGGCAGGTTGATCACCAGCTCCGGCCGCTCCGCCAGGTTCGCTCCGGTCCGGCCCTCCTTCCCCAGCCCCATGACCACCACCCGCCCCAGGGCCCACGCCGAGGAGATCGGCGCCAGGTTGTACGTGCCGTCGGGGTTCTCGGTGGTCAGCAGCACCACGGGGGTGCCGAAGTAGAGGATGCTCGGGGTGATGGTCAGATGGCTTCCGGTGTGCTCGGACCGGATCGTCGCGGTGTTCATGCGGCGACCGTAGGACGCGGACGGTTCGGCCACTGCCGAACCGTCCGCGTGCGAGCATGAACGACGTGAACAGGGACGAGACGGACAGGGGCCCCCGGAGCGGGAACGGGCCGCACGGCGACGACGGACGGGGCCTCGCGGGCATCGCCGCGCTCCTCGCGGACCGCACCCGCGCGGCCTTCTGCCTGGCGCTGCTCGACGGCCGGGCCTGGACGGCGGGCGACCTCGCCCGGCACGCCGGAGTCGCCCGCTCGACCGCCACCGAACACCTCAACTCCCTGGTCGGCGCCGGTCTGCTGACCGAGGAACGCCAGGGCCGTCACCGTCACGTCCGGCTGGCCGGGCCGGAGGTGGCCGAACTGGTCGAACGCCTGGCCGCCCTCGCCGACGCGATGACGGTGACGGCGGCGACGGCTCCCGCCTCCCTCTCCGCGTCCGGCCGCCGCCGCGCCCTCGCCCGGGCCCGCACCTGCTACGACCACCTGGCCGGGGCGCTCGGGGTCGCCATCACGGACGCCATGACCGAACGCGGACTGCTCGACTGGACGCACGGCCTCACCCTCACCCCGGCCGGTACGGCCTGGCTCGGCGAACTGGGCGTCCCGGCCCCCTCCCCGGCCACCGGCACCCGCCGCCCGGCCGTCCGCTCCTGCCAGGACTGGACGGAACGCCGTCCCCACCTGGCGGGCGCGGTGGGCGCCGCCCTCTGCCACCACGCCTTCCAAGCCGACTGGGTGACCCGGGTCGGCACCACCCGCGCCGTCCGGCTCACCAGCACCGGACGCGAGGCGCTGGCCCGCCACCTGGGACTGACGGACACCCCGTAGGCCCGGGACCGGTCGTCAGCGCCCCGGGGACGTGCCGCGCGCCCGGCCGGTGCCCCGCTCGCCCCCGGCGACGAGGACGTGACGGGGACAGACGTGATGGGCGACGGACCCGCTGTACCCGATGACGACGGGAACGGTGGTCCAGCACCCGCAGACGTAGCAGTGGGCACCGGTCTCGGCGGGCGGACCGTCGAGGAGGGCGTCACGGATCACGCGGCGGCCGTCCCGGCCGCCCGGGCCCGCGCCTGGTGGACGCCTTCTCCCAGGCAGGGGTAGTCGTAGCCGCGTTCCGCGAAGGCGGTCGCGTAGAACCGTTCGCGTTGCTCCGGAGACAGGTACCGGGCTTCTTCGGCGCGGAAGACGGCGAGTGCTTCGGCTGAGCTGGGACCGGTCCAGGGCCGCCGCCAGGGGTCCGGTTCGGGGGTGGGGATGGATACGGGGACGGGCCGGGGTTCGGGTCGGGCGAGGTGGTCGGCGGTGTGCCGTCCGGGACGGACCCGGCGGGTCAGCGGCAGGCGTGCGAGCACCCGTACGAGGGCACGGGCGATACGATCGCGCATACGTCGGTCAGCTCCTATGCAAGCTGTCTTGGCGGAGCCCCGGGTGGACCGTTCGAGCGGTCCGCTCGGGGCGTTCGTGTGTGGTGGGTCAGGTGAGTGCTCGGCGGTGACCGTCGAGGAGTGCGGCGAGCGGGGTCCGCCGGAGGTTGCCGGTGGGGGTGTCGGGGGAGAGCGGGCAGCCGGTGAGGTTGCCGTTGGGCTGGACGGTGAGACGGCCCCGCGCGTGATGGGCGTAGGTCTCGTCCAGCCCCGGTCCGGGTGGCGCGTCCCGCCCTTCGCCCCAGGCGCGGTCGATGGCGACGCGGGTGACGCCGAGGTTCGTGAGGTCGGCGCGGGCCCAGCGGATGCGCTGGCCGTGGAAGGTGTCGGTGATCCGGGCCCGGAGCCGGACGCCGCGCTGGACGGCTTTGCGGATGTTGTGCCGGGTGTCGCTATGGCTGCCGGGGTGCCCGGTGAGGTGGTCGTGCTGGTGGGCGGAGTCACTGTGGTACCCGGTGGTGACACCGATCCCGGGCCGGGTGAGCAGCTCCCACCACCCGTCCCGGACGTGGACGAGGTCGGTGTACAGCTCGACGGTCATCCCCGACGACAACGCGAGGTCCACGAAGTCGGTCCAGTGGGGGTGGAGGGTCGGCTCCCCACCGATGAGCCGGAGGTGCGGAACGCCGAGAGCTGCGGCGTCGGTGATGACGCGCCGCCAGTCGTCGGGCGTCATCGTCCCGGGCACGGCCCACGGCTCCGGCTCGGACAGACAGTGCGCGCAGTGCCTGGGGCAGCGCCCGGTGATCTCCAGCTCCAGCGAACTGATCCCCGCGAACACCCTTCGCGGCGGGGACGGTTCATCAACCAGCGTCATGGGCGGTTCCTTGTCACTGTGTCAAGGTTGGGGGTTACGGTCACGGTGTCGGGCCGGGCGGTGAGGACGTACCGCTCGCCGAACTCCGCCGCGACGACTTGGACGGTGCCTCCGTCGCGCAGCCGCCGTATCGCGGGGGAGTGGTCCCCGCTCAGGGCCCAGGCGCGGAGGCGGGTGGGCGCGTCGCCGGGGAATTCGTGGTCCGGGAAAGGGATCTCGTTCAGCGCGTCCGGGTGGATCGGCCCAACGTCCGGGTCGGGGTCGAGCCCGTCAGCGATACGCACCGCCTGCCTGCGGAGCCAGCGCAGGGCCCGTCCCGGGTAGGGGCTGGTGAACGTTCCGAGGACCATCCGGGTGTCCCAGTCCCCGTAGACCGAGGACCACTCGGCCACCACCTCGGCCAGGTACCGGGGCGACGGCTCGGGAGGCTGGCTCACGTCGTGACCCCTGGCAAGGTACTCGGGTCGACGTCCTCCGGCGGGTCCCACTGGACCGTCTCGAACAGTGCCCGGTCGAACCGGCGATGACCCGTCTGCTGGAAGTGAACCTCCATCCACCGCGCCGCACCCTCGGCCGTACGGAACTCCGGACCGGGCGGCGGGATCGCGTCGCACTGGGGGCTACCGGAAACGCACTGCGCATACGCGCTCGCGCCCCAGAACTCCAACCGCCGCAGGCTCCACTCGGTATGGCGAAACCGCCTGCTCACGGCTACACACCTCCCCGACTGCTGTGAAGGTTCAGTTCGTTCAGCGCGGGGCGGATCTGGTCCAGGACCGTCGCCGGACGCACGTCCTCGCGACGCGCCGTCCACTCGACCCCACCGCCGGGCGGGCGGAGATAGACCGGACCCCAGGTGATGTCCATGACCCTTCCCACCACCCCACGCACGCTGTCGAACGCGAGGCCACCAATCGCGAGTTCGTCACCGCACATGACGTGCGCCCCCGTCTCTCCGCATCGCCTTCGACGCTTGCTTCATGGGTTCCCACCCTTCTGCGAGAGCTGGACAGGTGGACCATTCCACCGGTTGACCTGTCCAGTCAAGGAAGGCAAATGAAAACAACCCCTGCCGAAACAGGGGTTGTTGGGTGTGATGACGTATTTTCAGCCAGACCCGGTCACTCCGACCGCATGGCGTACTCCTCGGTCCGCGCCCATCGCCCGGAGGGTGTCACGCCCACCTCGTAGGCCAGCGGCTTGCCGTCCGAGTCGTAGGAGATGTGCCGCACCTCGGCGACTGCCTCTGGCCCGGTGAGCCCCAGAACGCGCAGCTCATCGTCGGTGGCGAGCCGTGCCGTCCACCAGTCGCGTCCCGTTTGCGGTCGTCGGCCGGTCTGCATTTCCACATAGCGGGTGGTGCCCTCCCGCACCCGCTCCCGCTGCAACAGCCGAGGCGCGGCGTCGGCCACCTCGGTCGTGAACCACGAGGTGGACATGGCCGAAGCCTTGTCGCCCTCGCGGGTGACGCGCTGGCGGCGTACGACGCTCGCCCCGGCCTCGACTCCGAGGGCAGTGGCGACGTGTTCCGGCGCCTCGGTGAGCTCCGCCACGAGGATCTCGGCGTACTCGCCCGCCGTGTAGATGTTCCCCGTCGCCACGGCGGTCTGGTACCGCTCGCCCGCGCTGCGCGCCAGCGGCACCCTCGGCTGAACCGTGGTTCCGACGCCCTGACGGGAGGCGATCAGACCCTCCTGCCGGAGGACCTGGAGTGCCCGGACGATCGTCGGGCGGGAGACGCTCCACCGGTCCGTCATCTCGCGTTCGCTCGGCAGGCTGTCACCCGCGTTGAGCTCGCCCCGCACGATGCGGCCCCGGATCTCAGCCGCGATCTGTTCGTACTTCGGCAGTGCCATGCTCGGATGCCCCTTGATGGTTGGCCAGTTGACTTGTCCAGTAGGTCATGGTGCCGCACTGCCGGGGAGGGAACCAAGCCGGTATCCCGGACACGAGCGGATACGGGGAGCGGGGTGAACAACACAGCCTCGGGCCGGAACGGACTCGCCCACCTGCGAAGCCGATGCCCCGGGCATGGGCCGGGCTTCGCGGAGGCATTCAGCGAGGCCCCACCATCCACGGCGTGACCGGCACCGTCCCCGTCCCGCGACTCCAAGGACCCCGAGCGGCCCCATGCTCCACCTCCGCGCCGATGCCCTCACCTCCTTGGTGATGGGCGTCAAGACCAAGACGCTCGACACCGTTCAGTCGCACCACGCGCGCACCCGCACGACCCCGCCGGTCCTGTCACCGGGAGCGGCAGGGCGGTCCCGATCTCCTGTACTCCTTCGGTACCGCGAACCCCGCACGGGCCGTCGCTGGCTGTGCCAGGCTCTACGCCATGCGGGAGATGTCGGAGGACGCGCGCGAGGTGCTGGTACTCGCCGTCGAGGTCGCGCGGCTGCGCGACGCCCCCGTGTGCACGAGCCGGGACGTGGCCCTCGCCGTGATCGCGTACCGGCTGATGCTGGCGGAGCGCGAGCCGGAGGTGCTTCTCCCCAGTCTGTCTCCCGAGGCCCTGCCGCTGGACCTCTCCTTGGAGGAACTGCTGAGCGGGACGCCGGGCGCCGTGCCGCTGTCCGAACTGCGGGAGTTGGCGCTCCGGGAGAACCCGGACTTCGCGGAGTACCTGGGAGCGTCCGGGGAGGACTCGTGATGATTCCGGAGGAGACCGTGAGGGAGGCCGTACGTGCGCTTGGCCGGTGAGGAATGGAGCCGTCGGTTCGCGGGGATCGCGCGCGAAGCCTGGCGGCTCGAAACCCTTCCGCAGTACCTCGTACCGCAGGAGGCGGAGGAGTTCTCGGCCTTCCGGGAGGGACGGCCGCTGACCCCGTACACCGCTTCCCCGTACACGGAACGGGTCGCGCGCCAGCGGGCCGAGGGGAAGCGGAACGGCCGGGTGCACATCGTGACGCGACCGCTCTCCGCCTACCTGCGGTTCGAGTTCAGCCGGTACTACGAGGTGCACGTCCGGGCGGGCGACGACATCCGGATCCTCGACGTGACCGGTCGGCCGAACCCTCTGGAGGGGGTCCAGGACTTCTGGATGTTCGACCGGTCGGAGGTGGTCCTCATGAACTACGAGGCGGACGGGACGCAGATCGACCGCGAACCGTACGACGGGGACGTCTCCCCCTTCGCCGGGTACCAGCGCACGGCGATCGCGGAGTCCGTCCCCTTCGAGGAGTACGTGAACGGTGGCGGTCGTCCGGTCTGACCGCCCCGGGACGCGCGCCGGGGGGCCGCGCACGGGAGGGTCCCGTACGCGGCCCCGCCGTCACGACTTCCGGTGACCCGTCAGCCGGGGCCTGGGCTCCAGGCCGTCCAGGCCGTGCCAGGCCAGGTTGACCAGGTGCGCGGCCACCTCCGCCTTGCCGGGGCGGCGGACGTCCAGCCACCACTGGCCGGTCAGCGCGACCATGCCCACCAGGGCCTGGGCGTACAGGGGGGCCAGCTTGGGGTCGAAGCCCCGGCTTTTGAACTCGCGGCCGAGGATGTCCTCCACCTGGGTCGCGATGTCCGAGATCAGCGAGGCGAAGGAGCCGGTGGACTGGGCGACGGGGGAGTCCCGGACCAGGATGCGGAAGCCGTCCGTGTACTCCTCGATGTAGTCGAGGAGCGCGAACGCGGCCTGTTCGAGGAGCTCGCGGGGGTGCCCGGCGGTGAGGGAGCCGGTGACCCCGTCGAGGAGCCGTCGCATCTCGCGGTCGACGACCACCGCGTAGAGGCCCTCCTTGCCGCCGAAGTGTTCGTACACCACCGGCTTGGAGACGCCGGCCTTCGCGGCGATCTCCTCCACCGAGGTGCCTTCGAAGCCCTTCTCCGCGAAGAGGGTGCGACCGATCTCCAGCAGTTGCTGGCGGCGCTCCGCGCCGGTCATCCGGGTGCGGCGGGCGCGCCGCGGCTTCTCGCTGGAGGTGCTGGAGTCGGTCGCCACGCCGTCCATCATGCCGCGTCGGCGGTTTCCGGCTGGCGCCGGGCGTCGATCCGGGACTCCGACGGCCACCGCACGTCGTACGCCCAGCCCAGCTTCTCGAACCAGCGGATCAGCCGGGCCGAGGAGTCGATCTGCCCGCGCAGCACCCCGTGCCGGGCCGAGGTGGGGTCGGCGTGGTGCAGGTTGTGCCAGGACTCGCCGCAGGACAGCACGGCCAGCCACCACACGTTGCCGGAGCGGTCCCGGGACCGGAAGGGGCGCTTGCCCACCGCGTGGCAGATCGAGTTGATCGACCAGGTGACGTGGTGCAGCAGCCCCACCCGGATCAGCGAGCCCCAGAGGAACGCGGTGAAGGCGCCCCACCACGACATGGTGACCAGTCCGCCGATCAGCGGCGGCAGCCCCAGCGAGACGATCGTCCAGAACACGAACTGACGGGAGATGCGGCGGATCGCCGGGTCCTTGACCAGGTCGGGGGCGTACTTGTCCTGCGGGGTCCGCTCCTCGTCGAACATCCAGCCGATGTGCGCCCACCACAGGCCCTTGACCAGCGCCGGGACCGTCTCGCCGTACCGCCACGGGGAGTGCGGGTCGCCCTCCGCGTCGGAGTACTTGTGGTGCTTGCGGTGGTCCGCCACCCAGCGCACCAGCGGACCCTCCACCGCGAGGGAGCCCGCGACGGCCAGGGCGATCCGCAGCGGCCGCTTCGCCTTGAACGAGCCGTGGGTGAAGTAGCGGTGGAAGCCGATGGTGATGCCGTGGCAGCCCAGGAAGTAGAAGAAGACCAGCAGTCCCAGGTCCAGCCAGCTCACCCCCCGCCCCCAGGTCAGGGGGACGGCGACGATCAGCGCGAGGAACGGCACGGTGATGAACAGCGCCAGGGCGAGCTGTTCGACCCTGCCCTTCCGGTCGCCCCCGAGGGTCGCGGAGGCGGGCAGCGGATCGGGTCCCCCGGGCGCCTCGGGGGCGTCTTCGAGAACGTCGGAGCGGGTGGTCATGGGGAGTTCCCTGAGGGGTCGGAGACGGGGGAGGGGGACGCGCGGGCCACGTTTCCTACGGTTGCGTAACCTACGGCGACGTAAGTATGGCAGCGCGCGGCCCCTCGGCAAGAGGCCCTTGGACCGCGCGTCCGTCCGGACACCTATCCTTGGAGACGGCCGGACAGCGTCGTCCGCTCTGTGTTCGACCCGGGCCCGTGAGCGGCGCCAGCCGCCCTCACCACCGACGACCCGGGTTCCCCTCCAGAAGCGCCTCAACCCGCAAGGAGCCGCACCTGTGAGCAGTGCCGACGACCGCACCCCCACCACCAGCCCCGAGCTGCGCGCCGACATCCGCCGACTGGGCGACCTCCTCGGCGAGGCCCTGGTCCGCCAGGAGGGCCCCGAGCTCCTCGACCTCGTCGAGCGCGTCCGCCGTCTCACCCGTGAGGACGGGGAGGCCGCCGCCGAGCTGCTCGGCGGCACCGAGCTGGAGACCGCCGCGAAGCTGGTGCGGGCCTTCTCCACCTACTTCCACCTGGCCAACGTCACCGAGCAGGTGCACCGTGGCCGTGAGCTGCGGGCCCGCCGCGCCGCCGAGGGCGGTCTGCTGGCCCGTACCGCCGACCGGCTCAAGGACGCCGACCCCGAGCACCTGCGGGAGACGGTCGCCAACCTCAACGTGCGCCCCGTCTTCACCGCGCACCCCACCGAGGCCGCCCGTCGCAGCGTCCTCAACAAGCTCCGCCGCATCGCCCGGCTGCTGGAGACCCCGGTCCTGGACTCCGACCGCCGCCGTCACGACGTCCGCCTCGCCGAGAACATCGACCTGGTGTGGCAGACCGACGAGCTGCGGGTGGTCCGCCCCGAGCCCGCCGACGAGGCCCGCAACGCCATCTACTACCTGGACGAGCTGCACGCCGGGGCCGTCGGGGACGTGCTGGAGGACCTCACCGCCGAGCTGGAGCGCGTCGGGGTGAAGCTCCCCGACGACACCCGCCCGCTGACCTTCGGCACCTGGATCGGCGGCGACCGCGACGGCAACCCCAACGTCACCCCCCAGGTGACCTGGGACGTCCTGATCCTCCAGCACGAGCACGGCATCAACGACGCCCTCCAGCTCGTCGACGAGCTGCGCGGCTTCCTCTCCAACTCCATCCGCTACACCGGGGCCACCGAGGAACTCCTCACCTCCCTCCAGGCCGATCTGGAGCACCTCCCCGAGATCAGCCCCCGCTACAAGCGGCTGAACGCCGAGGAGCCCTACCGGCTCAAGGCCACCTGCATCCGGCAGAAGCTGGAGAACACCAAGACCCGCCTCGCCAAGGGCACCCCGCACGCCCCCGGCCGCGACTACCTGGGCACCGGGGACCTGCTGCGGGACCTCGCCCTCGTCCAGACCTCGCTGCGCGAGCACCGGGGCGCATTGATCGCGGACGGCCGGATGAACCGCACCCTGCGGACCCTCGCCGCCTTCGGCCTCCAGCTCGCCACCATGGACGTCCGCGAGCACGCCGACGCCCACCACCACGCCCTCGGCCAGCTCTTCGACCGGCTCGGCGAGGAGTCCTGGCGGTACGCCGACATGCCCCGCGAGTACCGGGCCAAGCTGCTCGCCAAGGAGCTGCGCTCCCGCCGCCCGCTGGCGCCCACCCCGGCGCCGCTGGACGCCGCCGGACAGAAGACCCTCGGCGTCTTCAGCACCGTCAAGAAGGCCCTGGAGGTCTTCGGGCCCGAGGTCATCGAGTCGTACATCATCTCGATGTGCCAGGGCGCCGACGACGTCTTCGCGGCGACCGTCCTCGCCCGCGAGGCCGGACTGATCGACCTGCACGCGGGCTGGGCGAAGATCGGCATCGTCCCGCTGCTGGAGACCACCGACGAGCTGCGCGCCGCCGACGTCATCCTCGACGGCATGCTCGGCGACCCCTCCTACCGGCGGCTGGTCGCCCTGCGCGGGGACGTCCAGGAGGTCATGCTCGGCTACTCCGACTCCTCCAAGTTCGGCGGCATCACCACCAGCCAGTGGGAGATCCACCGCGCCCAGCGGCGACTGCGCGACGTGGCGCACCGCCACGGGGTGCGGCTGCGCCTCTTCCACGGCCGGGGCGGCACCGTCGGCCGGGGCGGCGGCCCCTCGCACGACGCGATCCTCGCCCAGCCCTGGGGCACCCTGGAGGGCGAGATCAAGGTCACCGAGCAGGGCGAGGTCATCTCCGACAAGTACCTGGTGCCGTCGCTGGCCCGGGAGAACCTGGAGCTGACCGTCGCGGCGACCCTCCAGGCGTCGGCCCTGCACACCGCGCCCCGCCAGTCCGTGGAGTCCCTCGCCCGCTGGGACGCGGCCATGGACGTCGTCTCCGACGCCGCCCACGCCGCCTACCGCTCGCTGGTGGAGGACCCCGACCTGCCCGCGTACTTCTTCGCGGCCACCCCCGTCGACCAGCTCGCCGATCTGCACCTGGGGTCCCGGCCGTCGCGCCGTCCCGACTCCGGCGCCGGACTCGACGGGCTGCGGGCCATCCCGTGGGTCTTCGGCTGGACCCAGTCCCGCCAGATCGTCCCCGGCTGGTTCGGCGTCGGCTCCGGGCTCAAGGCGCTGCGCGAGGCCGGGCTGGACACCGTCCTGGACGAGATGCACGAGCAGTGGCACTTCTTCCGCAACTTCGTGTCCAACGTCGAGATGACCCTCGCCAAGACCGATCTGCGGATCGCCCGCCACTACGTCGACACCCTCGTCCCCGACGAGCTGAAGCACGTCTTCGACGCGATCGTCGCCGAGCACGAGCTGACCGTCCGCGAGGTGCTGCGGATCACCGGCGGGGAGCGGCTGCTCGACACCCACCCGGTGCTCCAGCAGACGTTCGCCATCCGGGACGCCTACCTGGACCCGATCTCCTACCTCCAGGTGTCGCTGCTGGCCCGCCAGCGGGCCGCCGCCGAGCGCGGCGAGGAGCCGGACCCGCTGCTCGCGCGGGCCCTGCTGCTCACCGTGAACGGGGTCGCCGCAGGGCTGCGCAACACCGGCTGACCGGTCTCAGACCGTGACGACGGCCGCCGTCAGCAGCGCCAGCGCGGCGGCGGCCGTCGCCCACGCGGTCCGGGGCGCCCGGACGCCCCCCGCGATGATCACCGCGGCGAGCAGCAGCGCGCCGCCCAGCGGGACCCACGCCCGCAGCAGCCCGGAGGTGCCCGCGCGGACCACCTGATCGGTGTCCGGCTTCACCACCACCGCGATCCGCTCGCCCGGGTCGGCGCCCACCGACCCGTCGAGCACCACCCGCTCCCGGGCCCTCGACCCCGCCGACAGGGGGGCGTAGCTGCCCACGCACTCCTCCGCGTCGCAGCCCCCGATGGTCATGGTGCCGCGCTCGCGGCCCTTGGTGAGCATCACGTGCTGGGCGGTGCCCCAGGACGCCCACACCCCGGCGATCAGCAGCAGCAGCGCCACCACGCCCATCACGGTGCGGCCGGCCCAGGACACGGCGATCCGGCCGGGGTGACGGGAGGAAGCCCTGTGGCCCGTGCGGGCACGCGTCGCCATGGCCCGGATCTTTGGCCATCCCCGGGTGCCCGGTCAACCGCCTCCGGCGACTTGTCCGGGATGTCCGCCGAGGTCCGGGCCCTTCCCCCGTCCGGCGGGCCACCTCGGTCGTCGTACGGCCTTGGCCGTCGTGCGGACGGCCTCAGCCGTTGTACGTGCCCTGTGCCCGTTCCAGTCCCTCCGCCAGCAGGCACTCCACCGCGTCGGCGGCCCGGTCCACGAAGTAGTCGAGTTCCTTGCGCTCGGCGCCGGAGAAGTCCTTCAGCACGAAGTCGGCGACCTGCATCCGGCCGGGCGGCCGTCCGATGCCGAACCGGACCCGGTGGTAGTCGGGACCCATCGCCTTGGTCATCGACTTCAGCCCGTTGTGGCCGTTGTCGCCGCCGCCGAGCTTCAGCCGCAGCGTCCCGTAGTCGATGTCGAGTTCGTCGTGGACGGCGACGATCCGCTCGGTGGGCACCTTGTAGAAGTCCCGCAGCGCCGTCACCGGGCCGCCGGACAGGTTCATGTACGACAGGGGCTTGGCGAGGACCACCCGGCGGCTCGCCGGGCCGGGCGGGCCGATCCGCCCCTCCACCACCTGCGCCTGTCCCTTGGTCGCCCGCTTGAACGTGCCGCGCATCCGCGCGGCCAGCAGGTCCGCCACCATGAACCCCACGTTGTGCCGGTTCATCGCGTACCCCGGTCCGGGGTTGCCGAGCCCCACCACCAGCCAGGGCGCGTTGCCGTCGTCCGTCATCGTCTCCCGTTCCTCCTCGTGCCGCGCGTGCCCCGCGGGCCGCTACGGCCACAGCCGCCGCCCCGGGGGGACGACGGCTGTGGATCTGCTCGATGTGACGTCCGCCGGGGGCGGACGCCGTGCCCCGCCTGCGCGGGGCGGGTGGCTCACGCCTCGGCGGACTCGCCCTCGGCGGCCTCGGCCGGGGCCTCCTCGGCCTGCGCGGCCAGGATCTGGATGACCACCGCGTCCTCCTCGACGGCGAGGGAGACGCCGGAGGGCAGGACGACGTCCTTGGCGAGGATGGAGGCACCGGCCTCCAGGCCCGCCACGGAGACGGTGAGCGCCTCGGGGATGTGGGTGGCCTCGGCCTCGACGGGCAGCGCGTTCAGCACGTGCTCGACGAGGAAGCTGCCCGGGGCCAGCTCGCCCTCGGTGTGCACGGGGACCTCGACGCTGACCTTCTCGCCGCGCTTGACCAGCAGCAGGTCGACGTGCTCCAGGTGGCCCCGGACGGCGTCGCGCTGGACGGCCTTCGGGATCGCCAGCTCGTTGCGGCCCTCGATGTCCAGGGAGATCAGGACGTTGGGGGTGCGCAGGGCGAGCAGCAGCTCGTGGCCCGGCAGGGTCACGTGGACGGGGTCCGTGCCGTGGCCGTACAGGACACCGGGGACCTGGTGCTCACGGCGGATGCGGCGGGCGGCGCCCTTGCCGAACTCGGTACGGGTCTGGGCGGCGAGCTTGACCTCGGACATCAGCACTCCTCGTAGGGAAGAATCGATCACGGCCGTCACCCGGCCGTACGACTGGCCTGCTACGAAGAGCGCGTCGATAACGGACCGCCGCACATCAGAAGTGCGGCCTCCCTCGCCGAGCAACCTGGTCAGTCTACTCGGCGGGCGGGCCGCACTCCAAAAGGATCAACCGGGGCCGCGCCGGTCGCACCGGCCGGGACGTCCCGGGCGGCGTCCGCCGACGACCGGGACCGCCCCCCGGTCCACGGACCGGACGGGAGCACTGCCGGGCGGGGCGGTACCGGACGGGAGGCGGCGGACCCGCGGCGGCTCCCGCGGTCCGTTCCGGTGCCTCCCGCCCGGCCGGGTGCCTACTGCTCGTCGAAGAGGCTGGTGACCGAGCCGTCCTCGAACACCTCGCGCACCGCGCGCGCGATGGTCGGCGCGATGGACAGCACGGTGATCTTGTCCAGCTCCAGCTCCTTGGGGGTGGGCAGGGTGTCCGTCAGGACGAACTCGCTCACCTTGGAGTTCTTCAGCCGGTCGGCGGCCGGGCCGGAGAGCACGCCGTGGGTGGCGGTGACGATGACGTCCTCGGCGCCGTGCGCGTAGAGGGCGTCCGCCGCCGCGCAGATGGTGCCGCCGGTGTCGATCATGTCGTCCACCAGGACGCAGACGCGGCCCTTCACGTCACCGACGACCTCGTGCACGGTGACCTGGTTCGCGACGTCCTTGTCGCGCCGCTTGTGCACGATCGCCAGCGGGGCGCCCAGGCGGTCGCACCAGCGGTCCGCGACCCGGACCCGGCCCGCGTCCGGGGAGACGACCGTCAGCTTGGAGCGGTCGACCTTGGCGCCCACGTAGTCGGCGAGGACCGGCAGCGCGAACAGGTGGTCCACCGGGCCGTCGAAGAAGCCCTGGATCTGGTCGGTGTGCAGGTCCACCGCGAGGATGCGGTCGGCGCCCGCGGTCTTCATCAGGTCGGCGATCAGCCGCGCCGAGATCGGCTCGCGACCGCGGTGCTTCTTGTCCTGCCGGGCGTACCCGTAGAACGGCACGATCACGGTGATGCTCCGCGCCGACGCCCGCTTCAGGGCGTCGATCATGATGAGCTGCTCCATGATCCACTTGTTGATCGGAGCGGTGTGGCTCTGGATCAGATAGCAGTCGGCGCCACGTGCCGACTCCTGGTAGCGGACGTAGATCTCACCGTTGGCGAAATCGAACGCCTTGGTCGGCACGATGCCGACTCCCAGCTGGTGGGCTACCTCCTCGGCCAACTCGGGGTGGGCGCGGCCGGAGAAGAGCATCAGTTTCTTCTCGCCGGTCGTCTTGATCCCGGTCACAGCACAGTCTCCTCGACGTGTTCGCAGCTGCTCACCCGTCCGCGTCCCGCACCGACGAGTCAGCCGAATCAATGCCCCAATCCAGCGGAATGAGTGCACCTATCACGGTACGCGCTCCACGGCGTACCCGAATCCGGTCAGCTTTCGCCGTCGGCCTCGCGGGTAGCCGCCTCGGCCGCCTTCGCGGCGGCGCTCCCGGGCCGCTTGCGGGCCACCCAGCCCTCGATATTCCGCTGCTGACCACGGGCCACCGCCAGCGAACCCGCCGGTACGTCCTTCGTGATCACGGACCCGGCGGCGGTGTACGCCCCGTCCCCGATGGTGACGGGTGCCACAAGCATGTTGTCGGCGCCGGTGCGGCAGTGCGAGCCCACCGTGGTGTGGTGCTTGTCCTGTCCGTCGTAGTTCACGAACACGCTCGCGGCGCCGATGTTGGTGAAGTCGCCGATCGTCGCGTCCCCCACGTACGACAGGTGCGGCACCTTGGTGCCCTCGCCGACGGTCGCGTTCTTCATCTCGACGAACGAACCCGCCTTGGCCGAGGCCCCCAGCCGGGTGCCCGGCCGCAGATACGTGTACGGGCCCACGGACGTCCCGGCGCCCACCTCGGCGCCCTCCGCGACCGTGTTGTCCACCCGGGCGCCCGCGCCGACCACGGTGTCCCGCAGCCGGGTGTGGGGGCCGACCTCGGCGCCCTCCGCGATCCGGGTCGCGCCCAGCAGCTGCGTCCCCGGCCACACCACGACGTCCCGCTCGAAGGACACCGTCACGTCGATCCAGGTGGAGCCCGGGTCGATCACCGTCACGCCGTCCAGCATGGCCCGCTCCAGCAGCCGCGCGTTCAGCAGTCCCCGCGCCTCGGAGAGCTGCACCCGGTTGTTGATCCCGGCGATCTCCCGGTGGTCGGCGGCCACCGACGCGCCCACCCGGTGCCCCGCGTCCCGCAGGATGCCGAGGACGTCCGTCAGGTACTCCTCGCCCTGGCTGTTGTCCGTGCGCACCCGTCCCAGCGCGTCCGCGAGCAGCGTGCCGTCGAACGCGAACACCCCGGAGTTGATCTCCCGGACCGCCCGCTGCTCCGCCGAGGCGTCCTTGTGCTCCACGATCGCGGTCACCGCGCCCGAGGCGTCCCGCACGATCCGTCCGTAACCGGTGGCGTCCGGCACCTCGGCCGTCAGCACCGTCACCGCGTTGCCCTCGGCCTCGTGCGTCCGCGCCAGCTCCCGCAGGGTCGCGCCGGTCAGCAGCGGGGTGTCGCCGCAGACCACGACGACCGTCCCGGCCAGGGGGCCGCCCAGCTCCGCGAGACCGGTACGGACCGCGTGCCCGGTACCGTTCTGCTCCTCCTGCACCGCCGTGCGGGTACGGGGGTCCACCTCCGCCAGATGCGCGGTGACCCGCTCCCGCGCGTGCCCGACGACCACGACCAGGTGCTCCGGCTCCAGCTCACGGGCGGCGGCCAGCACATGGCCCACCAGGGAACGGCCGCAGATCTCGTGCAGGACCTTGGGTGTGGCCGATTTCATACGGGTGCCCTCACCCGCTGCGAGAACGACGACGGCGGCCGGGCGAATGGCGCTCACGGTATGCCCTTCGGCTTTCGGTGCGGTGCGGACCCCGGCAGGATACCGGGGCGTAGGGAGCCGGAAACGGGCGCGGGCCCCGAACCGTGGGGCCCGGGGCCGGACGGCCGGGACGGCCGGTGACTCCGCCACCGGACGGCCGGGGCGGCCAGTGGGCTCCGCCGGCTGGATTCGAACCAGCACTACAAGGCTTCAAAGGCCTGCGGGCTACCGTTACCCCACGGCGGATCACTGCCCCAGACCTTACCCGAGCCGGATGTTGTCCCCGGCACGTTTCCGGCCCGTCCCACCGCCCGTTGAGCGGTGGATGGCCGATCCCTTGCCACCGCGTGCCATCGGGCGACGGCACCGGAAATCCGCCGGGGCCACCGGCGCCCCCGCCCGTACGCTGGGGGCATGACCATGACGGGGGAAGAGCACCACGCGGCCGTGACCGGGCCGTGGTGGTGGGCGCGGCGGCGGAGCGCCGTGTTCGACGTGACGCTGGCGGTGCTGTCCAGCATGGAGTGCGCCAAGCAGGGAGCGGACTTCGCGGACTCCACCGGCCTGCCCACCATGGTGGGGCTGGTGTTCGGGATGCTGGCCGGCTCGGTGCTGCTGCTGCGCCGCCGCTGGCCGGTCGCGGTGGTCCTGGTGGGCATCGCGGTGACCCCGGCCCAGATGGGCTTCGTCCTGGGCATCGTCGGCCTCTACTCGCTCGCCGCCTCCGAGACGCCCCGCCGGATCATCGTCGCCCTGGCCGGATTGAGCATGCTCGGCGCGCTGATCGTGTCCTACGTCCGCACCGACCAGGAGGTCGCCTCGGGCGCCCTGCCCGGCGGGAGCTGGTTCGTCCTCTTCATCGCCCTGACGATGTCCCTGGGGCTGACGGCGCCCCCGGTGCTGCTCGGGCTGTACGTCGGCGCCCGCCGACGGCTGATGGAGAGCCTGCGGGAGCGCGCCGACTCGCTGGAGCGGGAACTCCAGCTCCTCGCGGAGCGCGCCGAGGAGCGCGCCGAGTGGGCCCGGAGCGAGGAGCGCACCCGGATCGCCCGCGAGATGCACGACGTGGTGGCGCACCGGGTGTCCCTGATGGTGGTGCACGCGGCGGCGCTCCAGGCGGTGGCCCGCAAGGACCCGGAGAAGGCCGTCCGCAACGCCGCCCTGGTCGGCGACATGGGACGGCAGGCGCTGAGCGAGCTGCGCGAGATGCTCGGGGTGCTGCGCACCGGCGACGGTTCGCTGACCGCCGCCGCCGGGGCCGGCAACCGGGGATCGGTGCCGCTGGCCTCGGTCGGCGCGGCGGCCGCCGCCGCGGCCTCCCGGGCCGCCGGGGCGGGTCCCGCGCCCGTCGCGGACGGGCCCTGCCTGGCTGACCTGGACGAGCTGGTGGGCCAGTCCCGGGTGGCGGGCATGGCGGTGGTGCTGTCGGTGGAGGGCGAGCCGTCCCCGTACGCGGCCGGTGTGGAGCAGACGGCGTTCCGCGTGGTGCAGGAGGCGCTGACCAACGTCCACAAGCACGCGGCGGGCGCCAAGACCTACGTACGGCTGGCGCACCGGGGCGCGGAGATCGCCATGCAGGTGGAGAACGAGGCGCCCCCGGTGGCCGGGGAGGCCGTCGGGGCGCGGTTGCCCAGCGGCGGCAACGGGCTGGTGGGGATGCGGGAGCGGGTGAGCGCGCTGGGCGGCGTCTTCGTGTCCGGCCCGACGGACGGCGGCGGGTTCCGGGTCTCGGCGGTCATCCCCTGCGGGGGGTGAGCACCCCTTCCCTCCCTTCTCCCTTCTCCCTCTTCCCCCTTCCCCCTTCTTCCCGGTCCCTCCCCGCTCCTTTTCCTCCCCGGCGGGTCAGTGGGCGGTGCTGAGGCGGGCGGGCTGGGCGCCCGTGACCAGGGTGGTGAGGGCCGCGTCCATGTCGGGGCCCAGGTACCAGTCCCCGGTGTGGTCCAGGCCGTACACCCGGCCCTCCGCGTCGATGGCGAGCAGCGCCTGGTGGTCGCCCTCACCGGGCGAGCCCCCGGTCAGCTCCTCGCCGAGCGGGCTGACCTCGGTGCCGAGGGCCCGGCCCAGGTCGGCGAGGGTGCGGGCCAGGTGCAGTCCGCGCAGCGGGTCGAGCCGGACGGCGGTCGGGGCGATCGGACGGCCCTGCCCCGGCGGCACGGGCCCCGGCGCCAGGCGCAGTCCGCCGAACTCGGCCCACGCCTCGACGGCGGCGGGGAACACGGCGTGCTCGTGTCCGGCGGGGGAGGTGTGGGCGCGCAGGGTGTCGGCCCAGAACTCGGCTTGTTTTATGTCCCAGCGGCCGGGTTCCCAGCCCGCCGCGCGCAGTGCCGCGTCGACGGGGACCGGGAATCGGGTGGTGGAGGTGCGGTCGGGCTGCATCTGCTCTCGTTCGTGCGTTCGTGGGGGTGGGTGCGGTGCCGTGCGGCTACGGGACGGGGCCGCGGCCGGTCCGGGCGGGCGCCCGGTGGCCGTCCGGTCGTCCCGGTCCGGTCATCTCGGTCCGATGACCCGTACGCCGAAGTGGCTGGCGAGGGCGGAACACGCCCGGCACGGGTGCGCGAACGTGCCGTGCAGCGGGTCGTCGTCCTCGCGGATGCGACGGGTGGTGAGCTTGGCGTGCTTGAGGGCCTTGCGCGCCTCGCCGTTGGTCATGGGCTTGCGCCGGGCCCGCTTGGAGCGTTCGGTGTCGGCGGCGGTGAGGTGCCGGGAGATCAGCAGGGTCTCCGCGCAGCGCCCGGTGTAGCGGTCGCGGCGGTCGCTGCCGAGGGCGTCGAGGAACTCCTGCACCAGCGGGTGCAGCGCGGGCGGACGGTCGCCGCGCGCCGCCGTGCCCGTCAGGGTCGTGCCGTGGACGGAGAGCGCGGCGGCGACCGTCGGGAGGATGCCGTCCCGGCGGTGGGCGAGGACCGGTGCGTGGAGCGCGCGTTCGCTGCTCCAGCCCACCCGGGGGTCTCCCGTGGCGGTGGCGGTCCCCGGGGTCGCGGCCGGAGCCGTGGCCGGGGCGGTCTGCCGGGCGGACGGGACCGGTCGGGTCGTGTGCGGTGCCTGTGGTGTTCTCATCGGGCCTGTGTTCCCTCCCCGCGGGAGGGTGCCTGGCTGGTGGTGGCCGCCCCGCGTGCGGTGTATCAGCCTGCCAAATTCGGGCGCCGCTGTGGTAGCCGCGGCGTTGCGCGGCAGGCTGGCTCGCGTGTCGCTCGTCGTACGGTCACGCCGGTGTGACACCAGGTCACCGAAGGCGTGGGCCGATGACCGGTCCCACGGTTCGGCATAGGCTGTCGCCGACCGAGTTCCGTCCGTATCGATGACATACATGATCACGCATCGATCCGACCCAGCGCCTCAGGGGGGCTATCGCCATGACGACAGGACGGCTCGGGCAGCAGGCCGCGCCGCCGAACGCGGCGTACGCCGGACAGCTCGTCCACTTCCCGGACCCGGTCCGGGCGGCCCGCCACCCCCGGGGCGTGCGGGTGGACGAGCGGGGGTATCCGGACTTCTCCCCGTACGCGCGGGCCGCCGCCGAGATCGCGGAGCCCCCGGCCGGTTTCGGGGTGGACGAACTCCGGCTGACGGACTACGTGTCGGCGAACGCGGTGCTCTCCGCCGAGCGCCACGCCCTCTGGGACGCGGTGCCCCCGGTGGCCACCCCGCACGGCTGGACCTGGCACCACGTGGCGGGCACCCGGCGGCTGGAGCTGGTTCCCGTCGAGGTCAAGGCGCTGCTGCGGCACCACGGCGGACTGGCGACCACCCCGGTGGACCAGGACAAGCGGGGCACCCGGCCGTTGCAGGAGACGCGGCCCGCGCACTTCGGGCTGCCGCGCGGCACGGTGGCCGTGTCGGAGGCGCAGGTCCAGTCGGTGGAGGAGGAGCTGGGCTACCGACTGCCCGGCGCCTACCGGTCGTTCCTGAAGGCGGCGGGCGGCTGCGCCCCGGTGGGCGCGGCGCTGGACGCCGAGTTGGGACTGCTGGTGGACCAGCCGTTCTTCACGGTGCGCGACGAGGCGGCGGTCAACGACCTCGTCTACATGAACAAGTGCCTGCGGGACCACCTGACCAAGGACTACCTCGGCGTGGGCTTCGCGCAGGGCGGTCTGCTGGCCGTCAAGGTGCGCGGCGGGGCCACCGGCTCGGTGTGGTTCTGCCCCTACGACGACGTCCGGGACCGCGACGGATGGTCCGTGGACGAGCGCGCGGGGCTGCTGCTGCCGTGCGGTGACGACTTCGACGCCTTCCTGTCCCGGCTGGCGGGCAGCCCGCCCGAGCTGGAGACGGTGGCGAATCTGATGGTGGACGGCGGGTTCGCGCGGTCGGTGCCGGTGGGCGGCGCCGACGCGGGGACGGCCCGGGCCGCCGGGGAGTGAGTTCTCGATGGTGACGTTCGCGCAGGCGCAGGAGCGCGGCGAGGAGTGGGTCAACGGCGAGGTCCCCGTCTACCAGCACCGGGAGGTGCGGGTGCGGGAGTTCGGCCTGGGCTTCGTGGTGTGGGCGGAGGACCGCCCGGACGGTCCCCGGGTGGACGGCGGCGCGCAGCGGCTGGTCATCGCCCGGGACAGCGGGGAGACCACGTTGTGGCCGGGGCTTCCGGTGGGCGAGGTGATCCGCCGCTACGAGGAGGAGTACGGGGTGGTCGGCGCGCCCGTGGACGCCACGGACGCCGTCGCGCCGCCGGAGCGGATCGATCTGCACCAGACCTCGTTCCTGTTGAGCCCGCCCGAGTGGCTCCAGGAGGCCGCGGACAAGCTGGGCATTCCGGATCAGCGGCGGGAGGCGGGCGGTACGGGTGGTACGGGGGCCAGCGGCGGTGCGGTTGGTTCTTCCGGTGGCTCTGGTGGCTCTGGTGGCTCCGGCGTCTCTGGTGGCTCCAGTTCCGTCGGTGGTTCCGTGGGCGCTTCCGTGAGTGGTTCCGTCGGCTCCGGCGGGCTCGGCGCTCCTGACGGTCCTGGTGGTTCCGGTGAGCCGTCCGCCTCCGCCAGTTCGGGCGTCTCGGCGGCTTCCGGTGAGACGGCCAGTCCGGCCGGGGCGTCCGGTGCGCTCGGGGCGCACGGTGCGTCCGGTGCGTCCGGCGTCTCCGGTTCCGGCGGTCCGGGTGGTCCGGCGTCGCTGGCCGAGACGGTGGCGGGTCCTTCCGGACTCGCGCACACGGTCGCGGGGCCCGGTGGGGTCGTCGACCCGTCGTCCGGTCCCGTCGACCCGTCGTCCGGTTCGGCCGGTCCGTCGTCCGGTTCCGTCGGCGTGCCGTCCGGCGAACGGGAGGCGTCCACCCCGCCGGGTGCCCCGGCGGGCGGGGAGACGCCCTGGGCCGGGACGGACACCTCGGGCGGTGCGGGCGAGGCCGGTTCGGTGCCGCTGCCCCAGACGGTGATCGCGGCGCCCGTCACCCTGGACCCCGCCGCGCCGTCCGTACTGCCGGACGCGCCCACGGCGCTGATCTCCGGGGGCAGCCAGCTGCCGCCGACGGCGGTCTCCCGGGCGCTCGACCCCACGGCTCCGCCGCCGGGGGCCACTCCGCCGCCGGGGGCCGCCCCGTCCCACGGCGCGACTCCGCCTCCTGGCGCGACCCCGCCGCCGTTCGCTCCGCAGTCCGGCGCGACCCCGCCTCCCGCGTTCGCTCCGCAGTCCGGTGTGCCGACGCCCTCGCCGGGGGTTCCGGCCGGGGCGGTTCCCGGTGCGCCGCCCGCCGTTCCCCCGACGCCGCCGCCGGGGGTTCCGCCGGTCCCGCCCGGTGTTCCGCCGACTCCGCCGCCCGGTGTGCCCTTCGGCGCGCCGCCCTCCGGCGGTACGGCCGGTGGCGCGTTCCCGGCCGGTGGGACCGGGGGCGCCGGTACCGGGTCCCCGTTGCCGCCCGGCGCGCAGGACATCGCCGAGGCGGCGACGAGCAAGGCGCAGCGTCCGCCGAGGGGCGCCCGGGGCGGGCCCTCGGCTCCGCCTCCGCCGCCGGGCGCGCCCGGGGTGCCCGGCGCGCGGCCGGGAGCGCCCGTGCCGCCCCCGCCCGCCCCCGGCGTCCCCGGGGCTCCGGGCGCACCCGGTGCCGCTGGGACTCCGGGTGTGCCCGGGGCTCCGGTGGGCGGGTACATCCCCACGCAGTTGACGCCGTCGCTCGGTCCGGAGGGCCCGGGCGGGTCCGGTACGCCGCCGGTCGGCACGGACCGGGCCGCCACGATGTTCGCCGGTCCGGGCGGTCCCGCCGGTCCGGGCGCGCCGCCGCCTCCGTCCCCGCCGCCGGGCGCTCCCGTCCCGCCCGGTCCGCCCGGCGCCCCGGGCGTTCCCGGAGGTCCCGGGGGCGGTGGTGTGCACCACGCCGCGACGATGCTCGCCAACCCGGGGCCCTCGGGTCCCGGCGTCCCGCCGCCTCCGTCTCCGCCGCCGGGCGTTCCCGGTCCCCCCGGCGCGCCCGGTGCGCCCGTCGGCCCGGCCGGTCCCGGTCCGGTGGCGGGGCAGCCCGCCTACGGGTACCCGCCCGCCGCCCCGGGGCAGCCGATGGTCGGCCCGGGGTACCAGGCGGTGCTGCGGTACCGGGCCGCCGACGGAACGGAGCAGCAGCTGATCCGGCGGTCCGCGCCGGGCACCCCCCACCCGGAGTGGCAGATCCTGCACGAGCTGCGGGCGCTGAACGTGCCGCCGCAGCAGGTGCTGGAGCTGCACACGGAACTGGAGTCGTGCGAGCTGCCGGGCGCGTACTGCGCGCGGATGATCCGCGAGAGCTGGCCGCAGGCCCGCATCACCAGCATCGCCCCGTACGGCACCGACCACGCGTCGCGCCGCCAGGGCATGCGGCAGCTGCTGGAGCACCAGGGCGAACTGCACCAGGTCGCGGACGGGCCCGCCCGCCCCGCGCCGGTGCGGGCGCCGGTGCCGCCGGTGCAGCCCGTGCCCCCGGCGCCGCCGGAGGCCGTCGCCCAGGAGCTGGCGGCGGTGTTCGGACCGGGCGTGTTCCGGTTCGACCAGCACGCGGTGTCACGGCAGGGAGTGCCGGAGGCGGTCGCGGTCACCCTGATGTGGGCCGGGCTGCCGGTCGAGGTGGGACCGTTCTTCTGGGCGCAGGCCCAGCCGGGACGACCCGTGCCGACCCTGGCGGAACTCGCCCAGGAGCGCGGGGTGGCGCCCGCCCCCGACGCGGGTTCGTACCTCGTCGTCGGCAGCGACTTCGGCAAGGCGCTGTGCGTGCAGTACGGGACGGCGAACATCGTCGCGGTGCCGGTCGAGGCAGGGCCCGGCGGCACGTCCGTGCCGCCCCAGTTCGTCAACTCCGGGCTGCCGGAGTTCGTGCGGTGCCTGGCGCTGCTGGGCCGGATGTGGCGGCTGCGGTACGGGCTCACCCAGGAGCAGGCGGGCCGCTGGACCGTCGACTTCCAGGCGCAGCTCGCGGCGCTCGACCCGGCGGCGCTTGCCTCGCCGGAGAGCTGGTGGTCCGTCCTGCTGGAGCAGATGTGGGACGGCCTGCTGTGACGCGGTGATCCCGTCCGCCCGGCCCGTGGTCCGCACCCCCGCTCCGTGGGGACACGGGGTGCGGGGCGGGCGGGTGGCCGGATGGCCGGACGAGTGGATGTGAGCGGAGAGGCGTTCGGCCCGGTACGGGTCGGGCGCCTCTCGGTTTTCCGTGGCTCTGGTGGCTCCAGTGGCTCTGGTGGTTTCCGTGACGCGCATGACTCGCGTGACCCGTGCGGTTCGTCGTGTGTGGAGGTGAGGTCCGTGCGTCCCGTGCGTCCGACGGGGGTGGCGGGCTGGTGGCGTACGGCACGCGGTGGGCGGCCCGTCGTGCGCGGGCGCGCGGAGCGGGAACGGGCGTGAGGGCGTGTGGACATGTGGTGTGGGTGTGGTGCGTGGGTATGGGAGTGACGACCCCGATTCCGACTTTTAGCCGCTTTTGGCGCATCCTTGGGCGAGCGGACGGGCGGAGTGCCGGGTTTGATCCGTTTCCCGGGGGACCTCCGGGAGCCCGGCCTCCGGTGGGTCCCGGTCGCGTCGAGAGAGGACTCACAGGTGAGCAGTGCAGCGGCGGCGTCGCCCCACGGCTTCGGAACGCAACGCGGTCGCGGCTACCGGCCCGAGCAGGTGGACCGCCGGATCGCGGAGCTGTCACGGCTGCGCGACGAGGCGTGGGAGCGGGCCGCGCGGCTGACCGTCCTGGCCAAGGAGATGGAAGTGGAGGCCGCCCGGCTCCGGGAGGAGGTCGCGCGCCTCGCCCCGCAGACCTACGAGTCGCTGGGGGAGCGCGCGGTGCTCATCCTGACCTCGGCGCGGGACGAGGCCGACGCGCTGCTGGAGGCCGCCCGGGAGGCGGCGGAGACGGCGACGGTCGAGGCGGCGGAGGCCGGACGGCTGCTGCGCTCCACCGCGGAGGAGCACGCCCGGTCGGTCCGTGACGCGGCCGTCGCGGCGGCCCGGGAGCGGGTCGCCGACGCGGGGACGGAGGCGGGAGCGGAGCGCGCGGCGGCGGAGGCGGACGCCGGGAAGCTGCGGGACGAGGCCGCCGCGCTGCTGGCCGAGACCGGGCGCCGGACGGCGGCCCTCCTCGTGGAGCAGGAGGGCGAGCTGGCGGCACGGGAACGCGCGGCGGAGGAGTCGGTCGTGGCACGGGAGGCGGCGGCGGACGCGGCCCGCGCGGAACTCGTCGAGCGGGCCGAGGCGGTCCTGGCGGAGGCGGAACGCGCCCATGGGCAGGCGGCGGCGGACGCGCGGCGGGTGACGGAGGAGGCGGACGCCGAGGCGGCCCGGATCCTCGGGAAGGCGGAGGCCCGGGAGGAGCGGATCGCCCGGGAGACGGAACGGGTGCTGCGTGAGCACGGGGAGCGGTGGGACGAGGTGCGGGCGCACATGGCGCACGTACGCGGCAGTCTGGCCGCGCTGACGGGGCCGGGTTCGGACGCGGACGCGGCGGCGGCGGGAGCGGGAGTGGAGTCGGGGGCCGGGGCTCCGGTTCCGGAAGAGCGGTAGGGGCAGAGGCAAGGGGTGGGGGCGGTCGGGGCTGGCGATCGACGTCGGCCACGGCCGCTGGACCCGCCTGTTCCGCTGGGTGGGACGCCGGTCTGGTCCGGACGGTCCGGGACGGGTGGCCCGGAGCGGGGGTGGTCCGGGGTGGGGTGGTCCGGACGGGGATGGTCCAGGCGGGGGCGATCCGGACGGGCGATCCGGGTCTGGCCGGTCCGGGGCGAGACGGTCCGGTACGGGGCGATCAGGGGTCGGGTGACGCGGTCCGGGTGGGCGGGACTTGACCTTCACGTCACGGGAGGGTGGAGGGTGGGTACCTCGAAAGGCGCGGTCGACCCTGAGACGTCTCCTCCGAGGGGGCGAGAACCCCTAGGGGTACCTCGGTAGGAGGGCCCGGTTCAGCGTCGTACCACCGGAGGAGGTGGGGAAGCGGCCCGGTCTTTAGATTGGTCTTACGCGGTGAGGGCGAGCGCCGGTCCGGGGGGACGGCGCATCGCTCGCGGACCGTTCTCCCCCGGGTCGCGTCGTCATGACGGGGCCCGAGGGGGCCGGGAGTTGGGGTCTGCTGTGGACCACAGGTCCCGGGGTGGGGTTTTCCCCAGGAAAAGACTGCGCCACGCACCAGGGCGCCCGACCCCCACCACGTTCGAGACTGGATCCACGACGGATCGACCGCACCGACCGCACCGACTGACCCGCACCGGATCGGCCGCGCACCCGCACCATCCGGGCCCACCGCCCGGCCCCAACGGGCTTCCGGGGGAAGCCCGTTATCTTCCGCTGACCGATATAGGAGACATACCGTGACAACGGCTGTGACCACCCCCAAGCACGGGGGTACGGGAGGGCGTACGGCCGTGGCCGCCCGGGCTCGGCAGGTCCTGAAGGCGTACGGCTCGGGGGAGACCCGGGTCGTCGCACTGGACCACGTGGACGTGGACATCGCCCGAGGGCAGTTCACCGCGATCATGGGCCCCTCGGGCTCCGGCAAGTCCACGCTGATGCACTGCCTCGCCGGCCTCGACACGGTGACGGGGGGACAGATCTACCTGGACGAGACCGAGATCACCGGCCTCAAGGACAAGAAGCTGACCCAGCTGCGCCGGGACCGGATCGGCTTCATCTTCCAGGCGTTCAACCTCCTGCCCACGCTGAACGCGCTGGAGAACATCACGCTGCCGATGGACATAGCGGGCCGCAAGCCGGACCGCGCCTGGCTGAACCGCGTGGTGGAGACGGTCGGCCTCGCGGGCAGGCTCAAGCACCGGCCGACCCAGCTGTCGGGCGGTCAGCAGCAGCGCGTCGCCGTGGCGCGGGCCCTCGCCGCCCAGCCGGAGATCATCTTCGGTGACGAACCCACCGGCAACCTGGACTCCCGCGCGGGCGCCGAGGTCCTCGGGTTCCTCCGCCGCTCGGTGGACGAGCTGGGCCAGACCATCGTGATGGTCACCCACGACCCGGTGGCCGCCTCCTACGCCGACCGGGTGCTGTACCTCGCGGACGGCCGCATCGTCGACGAGATGTACGAGCCCACCGCCGACGCCGTGCTCGACCGCATGAAGGACTTCGACGCCCGGGGGCGCACGTCATGACGGTCATGAAGACGTCCCTGCGCAACTTCCTGGCGCACAAGGGGAGAATGGCGCTGTCCGCCGTGGCGGTGCTGCTGTCGGTCGCGTTCGTCTGCGGCACCCTGGTGTTCACGGACACCATGAACACCACGTTCGACAAGCTCTTCGCCGCGACCTCCGCCGATGTGACGGTCACCCCGAAGTCCGCCGGACCCGCGGGTGAGACCAGCCCCACCGGCCGTCCGGAGACGCTTCCCGCCGCCGCGGTGGAGAAGGCCACGAAGGCCGAGGGCGCCCGGAGCGCCGAGGGCGCCGTCGTCTCCATGGGCGTCACGGTCGTCAACGCCGACAACGAGAACGTCGGCGCGACCGGGGGAGCCCCGACCATCGCGGGCAACTGGACGGGCAACGACGTCCGGTCCATGGAGGTCAGCTCGGGCAAGGCCCCGCGCGGCCCGACCCAGGTCATGGTCGACGCCGACACCGCCGAGAAGCACGGGCTGGAGCTCGGCGACGAACTGCGGACGGTCACCGCCACCGGCGACTTCACCGCGAAGATCTCCGGCATCGCCTCCTTCAAGGTCACCAACCCGGGCGCGGCCATCGTCTACTTCGACACCGCGACCGCGCAGCGGGAACTGCTGGGCGGGAAGAACGCGTTCACCCAGATCAACGTCACCGCGAAGGACGGCGTCAGCGACACCGACCTCAAGCGGAACGTCGCCCAGGTCCTCGGGGCGGACGCCTACAAGCTCCAGACCCAGAAGGAGGCCGCCGACGCCGGACGCGAGGAGGTCGGTTCCTTCCTCGACGTCATGAAGTACGCGATGCTCGGCTTCGCCGGGATCGCGCTGCTGGTCGGCATCTTCCTGATCGTCAACACCTTCTCCATGCTGGTCGCCCAGCGCACCCGGGAGATCGGCCTGATGCGGGCCATCGGCTCCTCCCGCAAGCAGGTCAACCGGTCCGTGCTGGTCGAGGCCGTCCTGCTCGGCGTCGTCGGCTCCGTCCTCGGGGTCGGGGCCGGGATCGGGCTCGCCGTGGGGCTGATGGAGCTGATGGGCTCCATGGGCATGGAACTCTCCACGGAGGACCTCACCGTCACGGCGACCACTCCCGTCGTCGGCCTGGTCCTCGGAGTCGTGGTCACGGTCTTCGCGGCCTACCTCCCGGCCCGCCGGGCGGGCAAGGTCTCCCCGATGGCCGCCCTGCGGGACGCGGGCACCCCCGCCGACGGCAAGGCCGGAGTCATCCGGGGCGCCATCGGCCTGCTGCTCACCGGCGCCGGAGCCGCCGCCCTGTACCTGGCCTCCCAGGCCGACAAGGCGAGCGAGGGCTCCCTGCTCCTCGGCCTCGGGGTGGTCCTCACCCTCATAGGCTTCGTGGTGATCGGCCCGCTGCTCGCGGGCGGAGTGGTCCGGGTGCTCAGCGCCCTGGTGCTGCGGATGTTCGGCCCGGTCGGCCGGATGGCCGAGCGGAACGCGCTGCGCAACCCCCGGCGCACCGGGGCCACGGGCGCGGCCCTGATGATCGGTCTGGCCCTGGTGGCCTGCCTGTCGGTGGTCGGCTCCTCGCTGGTCGCCTCCGCGACGGACGAGCTGGACAAGTCCGTCGGCGCCGACTTCATCGTCCAGTCCGACAACGGACAGGGCATCGTCGGCCAGGCCGAGAAGGCCATGCGGGCCAACTCCGACCTCGCCCACGTCACCCGCTACAAGCTGGTCGACGTCGAGGTCACCACCCCGGACGGCAAGAAGGAGAAGACCGAGCTGTCCGCCGCAGACCCGACGTACCCGAAGGACCTCCGGCGCGAGGTGACCGCGGGCGACCTCGACGCGGCCTACGGCGAGAACGCCCTCTCGGTGCCCGACGACTACGCCAAGGAACACGGGCTGAAGCCGGGCGACACGCTCACCGTCGCCTTCAAGAAGGGGAAGACGGCCAAGCTGGAGATCGCGGCGGTCACCAGCACCGACACCAGCATCGACACCAACTCCTGGTACATCAGCATCGAGACCGCCGAGCGGTACCTGGCGGCCGACCGGATGCCCCAGAGCGTGATGCTCTTCGGCAAGGCGAAGGACGGCGACGCCGACGCGGCGTACTCCTCGCTGAAGGAGAGCCTCAAGGAGTTCCCGCAGTACGTGGTCCGGGACCAGACCGACTACAAGGAAGAGCTCCAGGACCAGGTCGGCCAGCTGCTCAACATCGTGTACGGACTGCTCGCCCTGGCGATCATCGTCGCGGTCCTCGGTGTGGTGAACACCCTGGCGCTGTCCGTGGTGGAGCGCACCCGGGAGATCGGCCTGATGCGGGCGATCGGGATGTCCCGCCGCCAGCTGCGCCGGATGATCCGGCTGGAGTCCATGGTCATCGCCCTGTTCGGCGCGCTGCTCGGCCTCGGGCTGGGCATGGGCTGGGGCACCACCGCCCAGAAGCTCCTGGCGCTGGAGGGCCTCGGGGTCCTGGACATCCCCTGGCCGACGATCATCGGGGTGTTCATCGGCTCGGCCTTCGTCGGACTGTTCGCCGCGCTGGTGCCCGCCTTCCGGGCGGGCCGGATGAACGTCCTCAAGGCGATCGCCACCGACTGACCACCCACCGGCTGGCGGGCCACCCGGCCCGCCAGCCCCCCAACCGCCCCGCGCCCCTCCCAGGGCCGCGGGGCGTCCCCGTGCCTCCGGCCCCGGGGCTTCCCCCTCCGGCCGACACAACGCGGGCCGCTCACAGCCACCCGCGCCCCTAGGCCGGACCGCTGTCCGTCGCCGACCTCGGGTGCCCGATGATTGCTCGCGCAGTTCCCCGCGCCCCTGACGGGCGCCCACCAGGGTCGCGAGGAACCCCACGAGCCCCGGTCCGCCCTGGGCCCGCACACCGCACCCCACCAGAGCGCCCCGCCAGGGGCGCGAGGAACCGCGCGAGCAACCACCGCCCACCCGCACAGGACGACGCACCCGACAGGGGCGCGAACCGCGCGAGCAACCCTCCACCCACCGCACAAGTCCGACGACCCCAAGCCCCCGGACCCCCCGCCCCACCCCGCACACCACACCGCACCCCACCGGGGCGCCCCGACAGGGGCGCGGGGAACTGCGCGAGCAACCACCGTCCACCCGCACAGGACGACGCACCCCGGCCAAGACGCACCCGATAGGGGCGCGAGGAACTGCGAGACCAGCCCCCACCAACCCGCAGGCCGGCCCCGGCCCCGCCCCCACCCCGGTACCGGCCCCCGCCCCGCCCCCGCCCCGCCGCCAGCGAACCGGCGCGCGGGGCTTAGCACAGCCCCGCACCCCCCGCGCACCCGAGCCCGGAAACCGTGGCGGCCCGCGCCGGACGGCGTACGCTGGAGAGCCCCCGGTTCCCCGAGCCGGGGTGTTCGTGTTGCCCAACCACCGGGACGGAAACCCCTTCATGAGCCTGCACGGTCTGCTGGACGCGGTAGCCGAGGACCCGGCCCTCACCGAAGCGGTGCGGGCCGCCCGCGACGGCAACCGGCCCCATGTGGACCTGGTGGGCCCGGCGGCGGCCCGGCCCTTCGCGGTGGCGGCCCTCGCCAGGAACGCGGGCCGCCCGGTGCTCGCGGTGACGGCCACCGGCCGCGAGGCGGAGGACCTGGCCGCGGCCCTGCGATCGCTGCTCCCGGCGGACGGCGTGGTGGAGTACCCGTCCTGGGAGACCCTGCCCCATGAACGCCTCTCGCCCCGCTCCGACACCATGGGCCGCCGCCTCGCGGTGCTGCGCCGACTGAGCCACCCGGTCGCGGACGACCCCGAGGCGGGCCCCGTCTCGGTGGTGGTCGCCCCGATCCGCTCGGTGCTCCAGCCGCAGGTCAAGGGCCTCGGCGAACTGGAGCCGGTGGCGCTGCGCACCGGTCAGCGGGCGGACCTCGGCGAGATCGTCGAGGCGCTGGCGGCCGCCGCGTACGTACGGGTGGAGCTGGTCGAGAAGCGCGGTGAGTTCGCCGTGCGCGGCGGCATCCTGGACGTCTTCCCGCCGACGGAGGAACACCCGCTGCGGGTGGAGTTCTGGGGCGACGACATCGAGGAGATCCGTTACTTCAAGGTCGCCGACCAGCGCTCCCTGGAGATCGCCGAGCACGGACTGTGGGCACCTCCCTGCCGTGAGCTGCTGCTCACCGAGCAGGTGCGGGAGCGGGCGGCGGCCCTGGCCGAGGCCCATCCGGAGCTGGGCGAACTGCTCGGCAAGATCGCCGAGGGCATCGCCGTGGAGGGCATGGAGTCGCTGGCCCCGGTCCTCGTGGACGACATGGAACTGCTGCTGGACGTGCTCCCGGCGGGCAGCATGGCCGTGGTGTGCGACCCGGAGCGGGTGCGCACCCGGGCGGCGGACCTGGTCGCGACCTCGCAGGAGTTCCTCCAGGCGTCCTGGGCGGCCAGCGCGGGCGGCGGCGAGGCGCCGATCGACGTGGGCGCGGCGTCGCTGTGGGCCATCGCGGACGTCCGGGAGCGGGCCCGCGAGCTGGGCGTGATGTGGTGGTCGGTGTCCCCGTTCGCGGCGGACGGGAGCGCGTCCCCGGACGGGAGCGACACCCTGCAACTGGGGATGCGCGCCCCGGAGGCGTACCGGGGCGACACCGCGCGGGCGCTCGCCGACACCAAGGGCTGGCTGGCGGACGGCTGGCGCACGGTGTTCGTCACCGAGGGCCACGGCCCGGCGGCCCGTACCGTCGAGGTGCTGGGCGGCGAGGGCATCCCGGCCCGCCTGACCACCCTCGACGGAACGGGCAAGGGAAGCGGCGCGCTCGGCCCCTCGGTGGTGCACGTGGCGTGCGGTTCCGTCGAGTACGGGTTCGTCGACCCGGGGCTCAAACTGGCGGTGCTCACCGAGACGGACCTGTCGGGGCAGCGCACGGCGGGCAAGGACGGGCAGCGGATGCCCGCCCGCCGCCGCAAGTCCGTCGACCCGCTGACCCTGGAGACCGGCGACTACATCGTCCACGAGCAGCACGGCGTGGGCCGCTACATCGAGATGGCGCAGCGCACGGTCCAGGGCGCGACCCGTGAGTACCTGGTGGTGGAGTACGCGCCCGCCAAGCGGGGCCAGCCCGGCGACCGGCTGTACATCCCCACGGACCAGCTGGAGCAGATCACCAAGTACGTCGGCGGGGAGGCGCCCACCCTGCACCGGCTCGGCGGTGCCGACTGGACCAAGACGAAGGCCCGCGCCAAGAAGGCCGTCAAGGAGATCGCCGCCGACCTGATCAAGCTGTACAGCGCGCGGATGGCGGCGCCCGGCCACGCCTTCGGCCCCGACACCCCCTGGCAGCGGGAGCTGGAGGACGCCTTCCCGTACGCGGAGACGCCCGATCAGCTGACCACGATCGCCGAGGTCAAGGAGGACATGGAGAAGACGGTCCCGATGGACCGGCTGATCTGCGGCGACGTGGGCTACGGCAAGACGGAGATCGCGGTGCGCGCCGCGTTCAAGGCGGTGCAGGACGGCAAGCAGGTGGCGGTGCTGGTGCCGACGACCCTGCTGGTGCAGCAGCACTTCGGCACCTTCAGCGAGCGGTACGGACAGTTCCCGGTGAGGGTCCGGGCGCTCAGCCGGTTCCAGACCGACGCGGAGGCCAAGGCGACGCTGGAGGGTCTGCGGGACGGTTCGGTGGACGTGGTCATCGGCACCCACCGGCTGTTCGCCTCGGAGACCAAATTCAAGGACCTGGGCCTGGTCATCGTCGACGAGGAGCAGCGGTTCGGCGTCGAGCACAAGGAGCAGCTGAAGAAGCTGCGGGCCAACGTCGACGTGCTGACGATGTCCGCGACGCCGATCCCCCGGACGCTGGAGATGGCGGTGACCGGCATCCGCGAGATGTCGACGATCACCACTCCGCCGGAGGAGCGGCACCCGGTGCTCACCTTCGTCGGTCCGTACGAGGAGCGGCAGATCGGCGCGGCGATCCGCCGTGAGCTGCTGCGCGAGGGGCAGGTCTTCTACATCCACAACCGGGTGGAGTCCATCGACCGGGCGGCGGCCCGGCTGCGGGCGATCGTCCCGGAGGCCCGGATCGCGACCGCGCACGGCCAGATGTCGGAGCAGACGCTGGAGCAGGTCGTGGTGGACTTCTGGGAGAAGAAGTACGACGTGCTGGTGTCCACGACGATCGTGGAGTCCGGGATCGACATCTCCAACGCGAACACCCTGATCGTGGAGCGCGGCGACAACTTCGGGCTCTCGCAGCTGCACCAGTTGCGCGGCCGGGTGGGCCGGGGCCGGGAGCGGGGGTACGCGTACTTCCTCTATCCGCCGGAGAAGCCGCTCACCGAGACGGCGCACGAGCGGCTGGCGACGATCGCCCAGCACACCGAGATGGGCGCGGGCATGTACGTCGCGATGAAGGACCTGGAGATCCGGGGCGCGGGCAACCTGCTCGGCGGCGAGCAGTCCGGTCACATCGCGGGCGTCGGCTTCGACCTGTACGTACGGATGGTCGGCGAGGCCGTCGCGGACTACCGGGCGTCGCTGGAGGGCGGGGTGGAGGAGGAGCCGCCGCTGGAGGTGAAGATCGAGCTTCCGGTGGACGCGCACGTCCCGCACGACTACGCGCCCGGTGAGCGGCTGCGTCTCCAGGCGTACCGGGCGATCGCCTCGGCGAACACGGAGGCCGATGTCGCGGCGGTCCGGGAGGAACTGACCGACCGCTACGGCAAGTTGCCCGAGCCGGTGGAGAACCTGCTGCTGGTCGCCGGGCTGCGGATGCTGGCCCGGGCCTGCGGGGTCGGTGAGGTGGTGCTCCAGGGCACCAACATCCGGTTCGCCCCGGTGGAGCTGCGGGAGTCGCAGGAGCTGCGGCTGAAGCGGCTGTACCCGGGTTCGGTGATCAAGCCGGCGGCCGGGCAGGTCCTCGTCCCCCGCCCCAAGACGGCCAAGGTCGGCGGCAAGCCCCTGACGGGCCGCGAACTGCTGGCGTGGACCGGTGAGTTCCTGGCCTCGATCCTGGGTTCGTAGCGAAGGCCCCGAACGGGACCCGGCCGGGTCCCGTGACGGGAGGGCGGCCGGGACCGGGAGTCGTGGCCGAGGGCCGTGACCGAGGGCCCTGACGGAGCCGGACGGCGCGATCGGCGGCGGTGACGGACGGCACGGACGGCGGCGACGGACGACGGTGACGGGCAGCGGTGAGACGGTGGGACGGACCGGCCGGGCGACAGCCCGGGCGGCGGTACGGGGAGGACGGACATGGGGTACCGGAACGGACCGGAGCGGGACGCCGCTGGACCCGGACGGGGGCCCTGGGGGAGCCGTCGCCGGGTGGCGGCGCTGGGAGCGGTGGCCGCGCTGACGGCGACGGGGTGCGAGGTCCTGACCGAACGGCCCGCCCCGGACCGGCGGGCCGCCGCCCCGGACACCCGCTCCGTCAGCCCGTTGCGCAACCCGGACGGGACGCGTCCGGGGCTCGCCCCCGTCACCACGGACGGGGACCGGGCGGCTGCCCGGCGGCTGATCGACGGTCTGGAGGTCCGGGGCCGGGGGCCGCGCACCGGATACGAACGGGACGCGTTCGGCTACGCCTGGATGGACACGGCGGACGGCACGCCATGGGCGCGCAACGGCTGTGACACCCGCAACGACCTGCTGCGACGCGATGGGCGGCGGCTTGAGTTCCGGTCGGGTTCGGACTGCGTCGTCATCGCGATGGAACTGTTCGACCCGTACACCGGCCGCACCCTCGACTGGCGCAAGCGGGACGCCGCCGAGGTGCAGATCGACCATGTGGTGCCGATGTCGTACGCCTGGCAGTTGGGCGCGGCGCGCTGGGACCGGGAGAAGCGGGAACGGTTCGCCAACGACGCGCTGAACCTGTTGCCGGTGTCGGGCCGGACCAACGCGGCCAAACGGGACTCGGGCCCCGCCTCCTGGCTGCCGCCCGACCGCCGGGTCCGGTGCGCGTACGCGGTGCGGTTCGCCCAGGTCGCGGAGGAGTACGGGCTGCCGGTGACGGCGGCGGACCGGCGCGCGATGCGGGGGCAGTGCGAGGACTGACCGCCGCCGGGGCCACGTCCCAGGTCGGCTCGTCCCCGTCCGGGGCGGTCCGCCGGGCGATCCGCCGGACGGTGGCCGGGACCGTGCCCCGTGCGTGCGGTGCCGTGCCCCGGGCGGTCGTCGGACGGGCGCGGTGCCGTCGCCGTGGCCCGGACGCGGTGGCCGGGATCAGAAGTTGCCGTTCGAGATCAGTTCGCCCTCGGCGTCGTAGATCGTGACGAGCCCGCCGCCGCTGTCGGTCTTCTTCCAGTCCGCGAAGGCGGAGGCGAGCAGCTTCGCGGGCCCGGAGCCCGCGCCCATCATCCCGCCGGTGTAGTCGGTGTAGACGTCCACGCTGCTGAGGATGGAGTTGATCTCGTCCACGCCCTGCACCTTGGTGACGTGGGCGGCGGCCTCCTTCTCCTTGGGCGTGCCGTTCTTGTTCACGAACGCCTTGAACTGGTCGGCCGCCGACCCCTTCGCCGCGTCCTTCTTCTTGTCGCCGCCCTTCGCGCCGCCCTTGTCGTCCTTGCCGCCCTTGTCGCTCTTCTCGCCGGTGCCGCTGGACGCGGAGGTGCCGCTCTTCTTGGAGCCCGAGGTCTCGTCCTCGGGGGAGCAGCCCACGGCCGCGGCCGCGGTGATGCCGACGATGACGGCGCCGATGGCGAGCGTCTTCTTGATGCCCATGAAGGGTCCCCTCCCACAAGTGAAGGCCCCCGAACCCGAGGTGCCGTTCGTTCGATGGGTCAATAACAACAGAGGCTGTGAACCGAGTCAACATGAACTGAGAAATGATCGTTGATACACGGCGTGAATAGATGGGTTGCACGTGGCTGGGTATGCTCGCTGTCACACGGATGACGGGGATGAGGGAGGTCGAGCGCGTGCACGACAACGCCACGGAGGTGACCGCCGCCGGGATCGCGCGGCTCGCGGGGGTCGGTCGCGCCGCCGTCAGCAACTGGCGTCGTCGGCACGCCGACTTCCCCCGGCCGGTGGGAGGCACCGAGACCAGCCCGTCCTTCGCGCTCGCCGAGATCGAGGAGTGGCTGCGCCGCCAGGGCAAGCTCGCCGAGGTCCCGCTGCGCGAACGGGTCTGGCAGCAGCTCGCCGGTCACCCCGCCGGACCGGTCACCGCGCTGGTGCACGCGGGCTGCGCGCTGCTCCTGGTCCGCGACCGCCCCACCGACTGGCTGGAAATCGCCGCCGTCTCCGACCCCCGGATGGCGGAACTCCTTCCCGACGCCCTCACCAAGGTCGTCACCGCCCGCTTCGGTGCCCACCCTGCGGGGGGCGCCCCCCGGACCGACGGCGGTTCACAGTCCGGCCGGTCCGGCGCGCCCACCGTGCCCGGCGCGTCCGCGGCGCCCACCGGACCCGCCGCCGTCACGGTGCCCGCCCCCGGCGACCTCGCCCCCTCCGTCCCGCTGCTGCGCGGCGTCGCGGAACTCGCCGCCGAACGCGGTGCCCGTCAGACCTTCGAGTTCCTGCTCGGCCGTCACCTCGACGCCAACCCGCGCCAGTACACCCTCACCCCGACCGGCCCCGCCGAGCTGATGGCGGAACTCGCCGGCGAGGCCCGCACCGTCCTCGACCCCGCGTCGGGCACCGGCACCCTGCTGCGCGCCGTCCGCGCCCCCGCCGCCGTGTACGCGCAGGACGCCGTCCCCGAACTCGCCGCGCTGACCGCCCTGCGCCTCGCCCTGCACGAGGACGCCGAGGTGCACGCCCGGGCCGGGGACACCCTGCGCTCCGACGCCTTCCCGGGGCTGCGGGCCGACGCCGTCCTCTGCCACCCCCCGTTCAACGAGCGCAACTGGGGCCACGACGAACTCGCCTACGACGCGCGCTGGGAGTACGGCTTCCCGGCCCGTACCGAGTCCGAGCTGGCCTGGGTGCAGCACGCGGTCGCCCGGCTGCGCGACGGCGGCACCGCCGTGCTGCTGATGCCGCCCGCCGCCGCCTCCCGCCGCTCCGGCCGCCGCATCCGCGCCGATCTGCTGCGCCGGGGCGCGCTGCGGGCCGTCATCGCGCTGCCCGCCGGGTCCGCGCCCCCGTACAACATCCCCCTGCACCTGTGGGTGCTGCGCCGCCCCGTCGCCGGACAGCCCCCGGCCCGTCCGGAGGTGCTGCTCGTCGACGCGGCCGGGGAGACCTCCGACGGACGGCCCCGCCCCGGCTGGGACACCGTCCGGGACACCGTCCTCGACGCCTGGCGCCCCTACGACCGCACCGGCGCAGCCGAGGAGCGGCCGGGCGTCAGCCGGGGCGTTCCCGTCATCGAACTCCTCGACGACGACGTGGACCTCGCCCCCGCCCGCCACCTCCCGCCCCCGGCGGCGGGCGGCGGCGCCGCCGAACTGGCCGCCGTCCGCGACCGCCTCGGCGACACCCTGCGGCTCACCGCCGAACTCACCCCGCCGCCGCCCGCTCCGGAACCCTCCCCCCGCGCGCCCTGGCCGCAGACCACGATCGGCGAGCTGGCCCGGGCGGGCGCGGTCACCCTGCGCACCGCCACCCTGCACGCGGCACCGGCCACCGGCGGCACCCCGTCCGCCGCCTCCGGCGCCCTGGAGTCCGCCTCCGGCACCCGCGTCCCCGTCCTCACCGACCACGACGTCCTCGCCGGGGGCCCGCCCTCCGGGGAGCTGCCCGGGGGCGAACTCCCCGACGACACCGTGCTCACCGAACCCGGTGACGTGGTGGTTCCCGTCCTCGGCGGCGGCGCCGTGGCCCGGGTCGTCGGCCCGGAGGCGGGGGCGGCGCTCGGCCGCAACCTCACCCTGCTGCGTCCCGACCCCGCCGCGCTCGACCCCTGGTTCCTCGCCGGGTTCCTGCGCGGCACCGCCAACAACCGCCAGGCCAGCAGCTACGCCTCCACGGCCACCCGGCTCGACGTCCGCCGGGTGCAGGTGCCGCGCATCCCGCTGGACCAGCAGCGCCGCTACGGCGACCGGTTCCGCACCCTCGCCGCCTTCGAGGACGCGCTGCGGCTGGCCGGGGCGCTCGGCGAACGGCTGGTGCGCGGGATGCACGACGGCCTCACGGACGGAACGGTCGCCCCCGGCCCGTCGTCCCCGGACGCCCCCGCACCCACCCCGCCGTCCTGACCCCGTAGCTCCCGGTCTCGTCCGCCCCGGTCTCGTCCGCCCCGGGCCGTCGCCGGTCGATCCGCTGATCCGTCCGCGAGGAGCCGGAGGGACCGGAGGAGCGTGGTGCCGGAAGCCGGAAGCCGGAAGCCGGAAGCCGGAAGCGGGAAGCGGGAAGCGGGCACAGGGGCGGGCGCGTGGGCAGGGGACGGGTACACCGGGGCGGGCGGGGGTGGAGGTCAACGCCGGGACGAGACGGACGAGTCACCGCAAAACCTCCGCTCTCCCCCGGCGCGCGACAAGGGTTCGACTGATCGCCGGAGCGGGTGCCGGATCCGGGTTATACGCTCGAATCCCGCACCATCCGCATGTCACCACAGACGCCCCACCAGGCGTCTCCGGTCACCTCAGGAGAGCCATGCACGGCCACGGCGCCCCACCACGACAGCCACAGCGGCCGGGGGACGGGGTGCTGGCGCTGCTCCGGGTGCTCTTCCTGGTGCTGTGCCTGGGCAGTTGCGGGATGCTCGCGTGGGGTGCCCTGCTGAGGATCGCCCTGCTGACCCGCAGAACGCGCGACTGGGTCTACTTCGCCGCCTCGGTCGTGGTGCTCGTCGTCGCGCTCGGACTGCTGGTCTCGGACGGCACGGACGACCTGACCACCTGGCGCGGCAACACCGGCATGGCGGTCCTGCTGCTGATGGCGGTCGTCGTCGCGGTGTACTTCGTCCAGACCGACATGCGGCACTTCCAGACCCCGCCGCCCGCCGCCCCGTACGCGGCCGGTCCGCCCGCCGGGCCCTCCGCTCCGGCCCCCGGCTACGGCTACCCCCCGCTCCAGCACCGGACCCCGCCGACCCCGCCCGGCCCCTACGGAACCGTCCCCTCGTACCCCGGCCAGGCCGCCCCGCCCCCGCCGTACCCCCAGGGCACCCCGGTCCCCGGTCCGCCCGCGTACCCGGACCCCCGCCAGACCCCGCCGCCGCACCAGACCCCGGTCCCGTCCCCGCACCACACCCCGCCCCCGCAACCGCGCCCGGCCGCCCGCATCGACCAGGTCCGCGCCGAACTCGACGAACTGAGCGACTACCTGCGCCGCCAGGACCAGAGCCCGGACCAGGGCCAGGCGCAGGGGTACGGTCCCGGCCAGGGCCAGGGGTACAACAGCGGCAACAGCGGCACCGGCCGTGACGGCCACGACGGTGACGGCCACGGACGGCACCGCGACGGGGGGAACCACTGGTGACCGGAGGACGCGTCGTCGCCGACCGCTACGCCCTGTCCACCCTGATCGGACAGGGCGGCATGGGCCAGGTCTGGACGGCCTACGACCAGCGCCTGGACCGCCGGGTGGCCGTGAAGCTGCTCCGCCCCGACAAGGTCGCGGGCCCCGGCAGCGCCGAGACCGAGGAACTGCGCCGCCGCTTCGTCCGCGAGTGCCGGGTCACCGCCCAGGTCGACCACCCCGGCCTGGTCACCGTGCACGACGCGGGCAGCGAGGACGACGACCTCTACCTCGTGATGCAGTACGTCGACGGGGCCGACCTCGCCGACCACCTCGCCGAACACGACCCCTACCCGTGGCCCTGGGCGGTCGCCGTCGCCGCGCAACTGTGCGCGGTGCTCTCCGCCGTGCACGCCGTGCCGATCGTCCACCGCGACCTCAAGCCCCGCAACGTGATGGTCCGCCAGGACGGCACGGTCACCGTCCTCGACCTCGGTGTCGCCTCCGTGATGGACAGCGACACCACCCGTCTCACCCACACCGGCTCGCCCATCGGCAGCCCCGCCTACATGGCCCCCGAACAGGCCATGGGCGGCGCCGTCGGCCCGTACACCGACCTCTACGCGCTCGGCGCGCTGCTCCACGAACTCCTCAGCGGGGAGGTGCCCTTCGCCGGGTCCACCGCGCTCGGGGTGCTCCACCGCCATCTGTACGAGCCCCCGCTGCCGGTCCGGCGGCTGCGCCCCGAGGTCCCCGAACCCCTGGAACGCCTGGTCCTCGCGCTCCTCGCCAAGGACCCCCAGCACCGCCCGGCCACTGCCCAGCAGGTGTACGAGCACCTGCTGCCGCTGCTGCCGTCCCGGGGCACCCCCACCGGCGGCCCGCTCGACCCCACCCGCCCCTTCCTGCGTCCGCACGCCCCCTGGCCGGACCGCGCGGTCGTCCCCGCGCCCCGCCCCGGGGGCCCCGCCCCGGCCACCACCACCGGTCCCGGCGGACGGCCCGACGTGGCGGCCGCCGTCGACGAGGTCAAACGGCTGCTGGGGGAGGGCGGCATCACCCAGGCCGTCGACATCCTCGGCTCGATCCTCCCGGCCGCCGCCGCCCAGCACGGCGAGCGCTCCCCGGTCGTCCGCACCCTGCGCAAGCAGTACGCGACCACCCTCATGGACGACGGCCAGTACCGGCGGGCGCTGCCCGAACTGCGGCTGCTCGCCGACGAGCGCGCCGCCGAGGCGGGCCCCGCCGACCCCCAGGCCCTGCGCTTCCGCTACGACGCCGCGCACTGTCTGGAGCAGCTCGGGGAACCCGCCGCCGCGCTCGCCGAGTACCGGGCCCTGCTGCCCCACTTCGAACACCGCGACAACCCGTACGCGGAGAACCCGTACACGGCCGCCGACCCGGACCTCCCGTTCGAGATCCGCCGCCGCATCGGGCAGCTGCTGCTGGCCCTCGGTGACCGGGCGGCCGCCCACGACACCCTGGTACGGCTGCTGCACGACGCCCAGGGACGGCACGGCCCCGCCCACCCGATCCCGGCAGAGGTCCGGCGCACCCTCCAGTGGCTGGGCCAGGTCGGGGGCTGATCCCGCCCGGCGGCGGCGCCCGGCCGTCCCGGCGTCGGGACGGCACGGGGACGGTACGGCACGGGGACGGGGACGGGACGGGGAACGGTCCCGTCCCGGGGCGCGAGGGGCCGGGGTGACACGCGTACCCCGGCCGGAGGCGGCTCGTTGAGGCATCGGGGCCCCGCCGCCGTGGCGGAACGCCCCCGCCACTTCGGCGGAATCAGGTCTGCCGAACCAGTGGCCGAACCCCCGGCCACTGCCTACCATCGATCACCGCTGGACTTTGTGCACCGAAGCACAATCTCGCCGCCGGGAGGCTCCTTTGCACCGCCGCCGTCGCAACGCAGTCACTCTCTCCGCCGCCGCCCTGCTCGCGGCGACCCCCCTGCTCACCGCGTGCGGCAACGACGCCCGCCCGGGCGCGGCGGCCGTCGTCGGCGAGCAGCGGATCACCGTGGAACAGCTGGAGGGCCGGGTCAACGCGGTGCGGGCCGCCCAGCGCGCGGCCGTGAAGGACGACGCCCAGTACGAGCAGGTCCTCACCCAGACCGGGGAGCTGACCCGCTCCACCCTGCACACCATGGTCCTGGACCGGGTGCTCGACCGGGCCGTCGAGGACGCCGGGGTCACGGTGACCCGCAAGGACGTCCAGGAACTGCGCAAGGGGCTGGCCCAGCAGGCGGGCGGGGAGAAGGGGCTCCAGGCCGCCTGGCTCCAGCAGTACAACGTGCCGCCGGGGCAGCTCGACGCCAGTCTGCGCACCGAGGTCGCCGCCCAGAAGCTCTCCGAGCGGCTCGGCGCGGACATGAACACCCCGGCCGGACAGCAGGCGTTCTGGAAGGCCCTCAACGCGGCCTCCGACCAGCTCGACGTCCGGCTTAACCCCCGCTACGGCGAGTGGGCCGTGGGCGAGGGCGGCCGGGTCGGCCGGGTGGACGCGTCCACCCCGTGGGTCCGCGAGATCACCGAGCCCGCCCCGGCGGCCACCACCACCTGACCCCGCGCCGCACGAGCCCCGCGCCCCGCGCGCGGGGCCGCCCGGACCCGCGCCGGACCGGGCGACGACCCCGGACGGCTTCCGGACGGCCTCCCCGTCCGGGACCCGTTCCGGCGGACCGTCCGGGGGTGGGCTAGGTTCGTCGGGTGAGTGAGAACGACGTCGTCGGACCGGCGGGACGGATCGTCCTGGTCACCACCAGCCACCGGGTCGCCCCGGGCCTGCTGTCCTGGCCCGCCTGGCAGACCCTGCGCACCGCCGACCGCGTGTGGTGCGCGGACCCCGGCCACCCCCAGCTCCCCTATATCCGGGAGGCCGGGATCGAGGTGGAGACCGCGGCCCCGGACGCGGCGGAGCTGGTCGCGTCCGCCGAGGGCCGCACGGTCGCCGTCCTCGCCCTCGGGGAGGGGGAGCAGCGGCTCACCGACGGTCTGGCCCGGCTCGCGGGCTCCGGCCGGTTCAGCATGCCCGACCTGGAACTGCTGCCCGCCTCCTACGATCTCCCCGGCGCCCGGCTGCTGGACCTCGTCCAGCTCATGGACCAGATCCGCCGCGACTGCCCCTGGTCCTCGGTCCGCACCCACGAGGACCTGGCCAAGCACGCCCTGGAGGAGTCGTACGAACTCGTCGAGGCCATCGAGACCGGTGACCGCGACGAACTGCGCGAGGAACTCGGCGACCTGCTCCTCCAGGTGGTGTTCCACGCGCGCATCGCGGAGGAGGCCGGGGAGGACGCCTTCTCGATCGACGACGTGGCCGCCGGGATCGTCACCAAGCTGGTCCACCGCCATCCGCACCTCTTCGGCGACGAGACCGCCGAGACGCCCGAGGACGTCCGGGCGATCTGGCTGCGCGCCAAGGCGGAGGAGAAGCGGCGCGCCTCGGTCACCGACGGCGTCCCGCTCGCCCAGCCCGGCCTGGCGCTCGCCGCGAAGCTCGGCTCCCGGGTCCGCTCCGCCGGACTGGACGTCCCGCCGCCCAGCGGCGAGGGCGTCGGCTACGCGCTGCTGGCGCTCGCCGTCCGCGCCGAGGCCGAGGGCACCGACCCCGAGGCCGCCCTGCGCGCGGCGGCCCGCGCCTACCGGGACGCGATCCGCGCGGCCGAACGGCCGGGCGGCGCCGAGAGCGTCTCCGGGGACGAGCCCGGCGACGACCGGTCCGGCGACGACCGGTCCGGGGACGCCTGAGGTGACGCGCACCCCGCCCGGGCCCGTCCCGCCCGGGCCGGACCCGTCCGAGCCCGATCCGGCCGGTTCCGTGCCACCCGGGCCCGCCCCGTCCGCGCCCGCCACACCGCTCGGGGAGCAAGCCGTCCCGCCCGGGGAGCCCCCCGCACCGTCGGAGGACCCAGTCACGGCACCGGGGGAGCCCGCCACCGCGCCGGAGCGGCCCACCGGACCGCCGGGGGAGCCGCCCACCGGACCAGGGCGGTCCGCGCCCCCGCCGTCCCCGTCGGCCCCCGCCCTGTTCACCTGGGAGTTCGCCACCGATCCCTACCCGGCGTACGCCTGGCTGCGCGAGCACGCCCCCGTGCACCGCACCCGGCTGCCGAGCGGGGTGGAGGCATGGCTCGTCACCCGGTACGCCGACGCCCGGCAGGCCCTCGCGGACGCGCGGCTGAGCAAGAACCCGGCCCACCACGACGAGCCCGAGCACGCCCGGGGCAAGACGGGCATCCCGGGCGAGCGCAAGGCCGAGCTGATGACGCATCTGCTCAACATCGACCCGCCCGACCACACCCGGCTGCGCCGACTGGTCTCGAAGGCGTTCACCCCGCGCCGGGTGGCCGCGTTCGAGCCCCGGGTGCGGGAGCTGACGGACCGCTTCATCGACGGTTTCGCGGCGCGCGGCGAGGCCGACCTGATCCACGAGTTCGCTTTCCCGCTGCCCATCTACGCCATCTGCGACCTGCTGGGCGTCCCCGCCGAGGACCAGGACGACTTCCGGGACTGGGCGGGCATGATGATCCGCCACGGCGGCGGGCCCCGGGGCGGGGTGGCGCGCAGCGTGAAGAAGATGCGCGGCTACCTCGTGGAGCTGATCCACCGCAAGCGGGAGACCCTCGGGGAGGAGGGGGACGACGATCTGATCTCGGGTCTGATCCGGGCCTCCGATCACGGGGAGCACCTCACCGAGGGCGAGGCCGCGGCGATGGCGTTCATCCTGCTGTTCGCCGGGTTCGAGACGACCGTGAACCTCATCGGCAACGGACTGTTCGCCCTGCTCAACCACCCCGCGCAGCGGGCCTCGCTGGAACGCGCGCTGGCGGGGGACGACCCCGGTCCGCTGGACACGGCGGTCGAGGAGCTGTTGCGGTTCGACGGCCCCGTGGAGATCGCCACCTGGCGGTTCGCCACCGAGCCGCTGCGGCTGGGCGGCCGGGAGATCGGCCGGGGCGATCCGGTGCTGGTCGTCCTGGCGGCGGCCAACCGGGACCCGGCCCGCTTCGACCGTCCGGACGTCCTCGACCTGACCCGCCGTGACAACCCCCACCTCGGCTACGGCCACGGCATCCACTACTGTCTGGGCGCCCCGCTGGCCCGGCTGGAGGGGCGGACGGCGCTGGCCACTCTGCTACGACGACTGCCGGACCTGCGACTGGACGCCGCGCCGGAGGACTTGCGGTGGCGGGGCGGTCTGATCATGCGCGGTCTGCGGACGCTCCCGGTGCGGTTCACCCCGCGCTGAGGCACCCACCAGGGCCCCACCGAGGTCCCGCCGAGCCCCCACCGAGGTCCCGCCGAAGTCCTGACGAGTCCCGCGCCGAGACCCCCGCCCGGAGGACTCCCGGGTCCCGCGCCGAGGCCCGGTAACCCGCCGGAACGCCCCGGGGAACCCCGGGGAACCCCGGAGAACCGCCCGGACCGCCGGAAGTGCGCCGGGCGGGCGCCCGGGTCGGTCCCCGGGCGCCGCGCCGCGCGAGGAGTGGCCGGATCGCCGCCCGCGAACGTTCCCGGCGGACCGGACGATTCGCCCGCCGGGAACGGCGCGGGCCCGCACCGGCGCGCCCGGTTCCGTCCCGTCGGACCGACCACGCCGACGGAAATTCCCGCACCCGCGCCGACCTGGGATTCCACCCCCTCACCAGGGCGGGGGAGAAGCCCGTCTTCGTCCCGTTTGCGAGGGGGCGTGAGAAGGGCCTCCGCCCTGTCAACAAGCCCTGGTGCCGCAGAAGTTGAAGCGCGAACCGGGTTTGGCCGTGAGACGTCCACGATCCGCCGCGCTGACGGACCATCAGATTCGTGATGCGGGCGTGATCCGTACTGCATTGACTTGTGACAGGCGTTCGACTCCCGCTACGTTCACGACGACTCGGCGGTCCCCAGTCGCCGTGGTCGGTCCCGCTGTCGTACGAAAGGCCACCGCATGCTCTCCGGGAACGGTCGTCACCGACGCCCCCGACAGGCCCCCGCTCTGGTCGTCGCCGCCGGAGTCACCAGCTCCGCCATCGCCATCCCGTTGCTCGGGGCGACCGGCGCGCACGCGGCGGAGGCCGCGACCTGGGACCGGCTGGCGGAGTGCGAGAGCGGCGGAGCCTGGAGCTCCGACGAGGGCAACGGCTTCTACGGCGGTCTCCAGATCAGCCAGGAGGCATGGGACCAGCACGGCGGTCTCGACTACGCGCTCAGCCCCGACCAGGCCAGCCGCTCCCAGCAGATCGCGGTCGGCGAGCGCATCCTGGCCGCCTCGGGACCCGCCGCCTGGCCGGGTTGCGGCGAGGCCGTGAAGCTCACCAAGGGCGGACCCAAGGCCGATGTGGACCCGGGCGGTCCGGGCTCCGGCCGGAGCGACTCCGGGAGCGTCTCCGCCGGGGTGACGGCGGGCAAGACGGACACCTCCCGCTCCACCGCCGACCAGGCCCCCGCCACCAAGTCCCCCGATTCCAAGCCCTCGTCCGGCGCGACCGGCTCCGCCGAGCCGTCCGACCCGGCCTCCCCGTCGGCGCCCGCGACCGGTTCCACGGGGTCCACCGGCTCCGGCGAGCCCACGGACGACACGACCGGTTCCGCCGGTCCCACCGACTCCGCCGACCCCTCCACCAGCCCCTCCGAGGAGCCGGGTTCCTCCCCCTCCACGGACCCGTCACCCGGCGGGACCGAGCCGGGCGGGACCGAGAGCCCCGGCGAGGGCACCGGCAGCGGCTCCGCCGAACCCGGTACGGAGTCCCCGTCCAGCTCCCCGACCCCGGACGGCGCCGCCGCCTCCGAGATCCCGGCGGACGCGACGGCCGAGGCGGGCGCGGGCCGTCACCGTGGCGAGGCGGCGGCCGAGGACGCCGCCGCGTCCCGTGCCGAGGAGAGTGCCGGACGCCATGCCTCGCGCGCGGCGACTCGTGACGAACTGGACAAGTCGTACACGGTCCAGTCCGGTGACAACCTGTCGGCCATCGCCGACTCCCAGGGGGTCGAGGGGGGTTGGACCGCCCTCTACGACGGCAACAAGGGCACCGTCGGAGCCGACCCGGACCACATCCTCCCTGGCCAGAGCCTCGACCTCGCCCCCGAAAAAGCCGAGAAGCAGCAGTAGTTAGACCCTGAATGTCCTAATTTGGTGCGGGGGGCGGAAGTGAGACATGGGTCTCAGAGAGCCCGCTGGGCTTTGAGTTTCGCCCCCGCCCATGTCTACGGTCAGAGCCGTTCGCCGATGCGGACACCGATCGCCGTCACGCCGAATCCTGCCGACGGAGGCTCGGGAAACTCGACGCGTGAAGCGCCGTTGGCAGGAGCGGGGGACCCAAGGTAAGCGCCGTACGGGGCCGCCCCGGGAGTCGTCAGGACTCCCGGAGGGCAGCCGGACGGCTAGGGGTGGAGCCGCGCGCTGGACGCGCGGCCGGGCACTCACTCGGCCCGAACCCGACAGCTCACCTCGTACGGCGTCGGTGAGGGGATGACTCATGCTGCTTTCCGGCAAGGGCAAGCACCGCAAGCCCAGCAAGGCCACCCGTATCGTCACCCTGGCGGGTGTGACCGGAGCGGCTGTCGCCGCCCCGCTGATGACGGCGACCAGCGCGTCCGCCGCCACCGCCGCCGAGTGGGACCGCGTCGCCCAGTGCGAGTCCGGCGGCAACTGGTCCATCAACACCGGCAACGGCTACTACGGCGGCCTCCAGTTCTCCGCCTCCACCTGGGCCGCCTTCGGCGGCACCAAGTACGCGGCCACCGCCAACCAGGCCACCAAGGCGCAGCAGATCGAGATCGCCGAGAAGGTCCTCGCCGGACAGGGCAAGGGTGCCTGGCCGAGCTGTGGCGTCGGCCTCTCCAACACCCCCTACGGTGGTGGCGCCGCCGCCCCCGCGCAGCCGCAGCAGCAGGCCCCGGCCCAGCAGGCCCCGGTCCAGCAGCAGGCCGCTCCCAAGCCGCAGGCCCAGCCGCAGCAGACCGAGCAGCGCGCCTCCCGCGCCCAGGACCGCGCCCCGGCCGCCCAGCCCGCGCAGTCCGCCCCCGCCAAGACGGTGGAGACCCCCACCGGCAAGAAGGTGCAGAAGGGCGACGGCGAGTACAAGGTCGTCAAGGGCGACACCCTGAGCGACATCGCCGAGGCCGAGGGCGTCAAGGGCGGCTGGCAGAAGCTGTACGAGCTGAACGACGACATCGTCGACGACGCCGACGTGATCTACCCGGGCCAGCAGCTCCACCTCTCCTGACCCACCCCGTCCGTCCGGGCCCGGTGCCCCGGCCCCCGCGCCCCGCGCGGGACCGGAGCCCCGGCACCCCACCCGGACCTCCGGACCCCACCCCCGGCTCCGGCCCGCCCCGGCCGTGAGCCGCACCCCCGGTCCGGGCCGCGCCCCGGCCCGGCCGGGAAGCCCGTCCCCTCGGGCGGTCCGCCCCGGCGCGCGCACCCCCGCGCGCCGGGGCGGCGGTGCGTCCGGCCCCGGAAAAGCTCAGGTGAAGCCCCCCGGACACATTTGTTTGCGTTCGGAACAATTTGGTTTCCGTTTGTCCACAGGGCGGGCTGCCGAGTGGCCGGAGCCCCGGGGGCCGTTAGGCTCAGGGGCGGCGGGGTCACCGGCCCCGCGTACCCGCGTCACATCCCAGAAGGAGATGCTCGTGCCGTCCATCGACGTCGTCGTAGCCCGGGAAATCCTGGACTCCCGAGGCAATCCCACGGTCGAGGTCGAGGTCGGCCTCGACGACGGCAGCACCGGCCGTGCCGCCGTTCCGTCCGGCGCCTCCACGGGCGCCTTCGAAGCCCTCGAACTGCGGGACGGCGACGCCAACCGTTACGGCGGCAAGGGCGTCGAGAAGGCCGTCCTCGCGGTCATCGAGCAGATTGGCCCGGAGCTCGTCGGCTACGACGCCACCGAGCAGCGCCTGATCGACCAGGCCATGTTCGACCTGGACGCCACCCCGGACAAGTCGTCGCTCGGCGCCAACGCCATCCTCGGCGTCTCGCTCGCCGTCGCGCACGCCGCCTCCGAGGCCAGCGACCTGCCGCTCTTCCGTTACCTGGGCGGCCCCAACGCGCACCTCCTGCCGGTGCCGATGATGAACATCCTGAACGGCGGCTCGCACGCCGACTCCAACGTGGACATCCAGGAGTTCATGATCGCGCCGATCGGCGCCGAGTCCTTCTCCGAGGCCCTGCGCTGGGGCACCGAGGTCTACCACACCCTCAAGAAGGTGCTGAAGGCCAAGGGCCTCAACACCGGCCTCGGCGACGAGGGCGGCTTCGCCCCGAACCTCGGCTCCAACCGCGAGGCCCTCGACCTCATCCTCGAAGCGATCAAGGAGGCCGGTTACGTCCCCGGCCAGCAGGTCGCCCTCGCCCTCGACGTCGCCGCCTCCGAGTTCTACAAGGACGGCGTGTACGTCTTCGAGGGCAAGGAGCGCACCGCCGCCGAGATGACCGACTACTACGCGGAGCTCGTCGACGCGTACCCGCTGGTCTCCATCGAGGACCCGCTGTTCGAGGACGACTGGGCGGGCTGGAACGAGATCACCTCCCGCCTCGGCGACAAGGTGCAGCTCGTCGGCGACGACCTCTTCGTCACCAACCCGGAGCGCCTGGCCCGGGGCATCGAGGAGAACTCCGCGAACGCCCTGCTCGTCAAGGTCAACCAGATCGGTTCGCTGACCGAGACCCTGGACGCCGTCGAGCTGGCCCAGCGCAGCGGCTTCAAGTGCATGATGAGCCACCGCTCCGGCGAGACCGAGGACGTCACCATCGCCGACCTCGCCGTCGCCACCAACTGCGGCCAGATCAAGACCGGCGCCCCGGCCCGCTCCGAGCGCGTCGCCAAGTACAACCAGCTGCTGCGCATCGAGGAGATCCTCGACGACGCCGCCGTCTACGCGGGTCGCAGCGCCTTCCCGCGCTTCAAGGGCTGATCACCCGATCACCCACGGCCACCCCGTCCGGCCCCCGCCCGGGCCCGGACGAGGGTGGCTGCGGACGTCCCCGCACCCGGTCCCGTACCGTGTGCGGGGACGTACGCACATCACGGGAGTGACGGGGAGGCCGAGAGATGGCCGTCAAGGACCGGGACCGGTTCTCGACCGCGACCAGGCTGCGGGTGCTCGGGGAGCAGACCGCCGCCCGGGTGTACCGCTCCCAGACCCGGCGCCAGGCCCGCCGCTCGCGCCTCACCGGCCGGGCCGCCCTGCTGACCCTGGTGCTTTGCTCGCTGGTCGTGGCGCTCGCCTTCCCGATACGGCAGTACGTCTCCCAGCGCGCCGACATCGCGGACCAGCTCCGCGAGCGCGAGGACGCCCGCGCCCGGGTCGAACGGCTCCGGGACGAGAAGGCCCGCTGGCAGGACGACGCCTACGCGGAGCAGCGCGTCAGGGAGCGGCTGCACTACGTGCTGCCCGGCGAGATCGGCTACACCGTGGTCGACCCGCGCGGCGAGGACGACCACCGGGCCGACCGGAGCGCCCCCGACCGCCCCTGGTACACCACCCTGTGGGGCGCCCTGGACCGCGCCGACGCCGCGACCCCCGCCCCGTCCCCTTCTCCCTGACCTCTCCCTGACGACCCCCGCCCCCACCCCGACCCGACCGACACCCCGGGAACCCCCGGGAAGCGCCCGAAACGGAAAGACGCAGCCCCAGGCATGGAAACCGCTCCGCCGACCACCCCGCGCACCGAGCCGACCGACGCCGACGTCGCGGCCTTCAAGGAACAGCTCGGACGGCCCCCGCGCGGTCTGCGCGCCATCGCGCACCGCTGCCCCTGCGGGCTGCCGGACGTCGTGGAGACCGCCCCGAAGCTCCCCGACGGCACCCCCTTCCCGACGCTCTACTACCTGACGTGCCCGCGCGCCAACTCGGCGATCGGCACCCTGGAGGCGGACGGCGTGATGAAGGAGATGACGGAGCGCCTGGGCACCGACCCGGAGCTGGCCGCCGCCTACCGGGCCGCGCACGAGGACTACATCCGGCGCCGCGACGAGATCGAGGAGCTGACCGGCTTCCCCAGCGCGGGCGGCATGCCCGACCGCGTCAAGTGCCTGCACGTGCTGGTCGCCCACTCGCTGGCAGCGGGCCCCGGGGTCAACCCGCTCGGCGACGAGGCGATCGCCCTGCTGCCCGAGTGGTGGCGCAAGGGCCCCTGCGTGACGCCCGTGACGGACGCCGCCGAGGCGCCCGCCCCGGCCGCCGGGGGCCGGCAGTGACCCGGGTCGCCGCCATCGACTGCGGGACCAACTCCATCCGGCTGCTGGTCGCGGACGTCGACCCGGCGACGGGCGCCCTCACCGACCTCGACCGCCGGATGACGATCGTCCGCCTCGGCCAGGGCGTGGACCGCACCGGACGGCTCGCCCCCGAGGCGCTGGAGCGCACCTTCGCCGCCTGCCGGGAGTACGCGGCGGTGATCGCGGAGCACGGGGCCGAGCGCCTCCGCTTCGTCGCCACCTCCGCCAGCCGGGACGCCGAGAACCGCGACGACTTCGTCCGGGGCGTCCGGGAGATCCTCGGCGTGGACCCCGAGGTGATCACCGGCGACCAGGAGGCCGAGTTCTCCTTCACCGGCGCCACCCGGGGCCTGACCGGCCGCGCCGACCTGGACCGCCCCTATCTGGTGGTCGACATCGGCGGCGGCTCCACCGAGTTCGTCGTCGGCGACGACCACGTACGCGCGGCCCGCTCGGTGGACATCGGCTGCGTCCGGATGACCGAACGCCACCTCGCCCACGACGGCACGGTCACCGACCCGCCGACCCCGGAGCGGGTGGCGGCGATCCGCGCGGACGTCGAGGCCGCCCTCGACCTCGCCGAACAGACCGTCCCGCTGCGCGAGGCCCGCACCCTGGTCGGCCTCGCGGGCTCCGTCACCACGGTCGCCGCGATCGCCCTGGACCTGCCCGCGTACGACTCGTCCGCGATCCACCACTCCCGGATCCCCTACGAGCGGGTCCGCGCGATCACCGAACGCCTGCTGACCTCCACCCACGCCGAACGCGCCGCGATCCCGGTGCTCCACCCGGGCCGCGTCGACGTGATCGGCCCCGGCGCCCTGGTACTGCTGGCGATCATGGAGCGCACCGGCGCGAGCGAGGTCGTGGTCAGCGAACACGACATCCTGGACGGCATCGCCTTCTCCGTCGCGGAGACGGCGACCCCGCCCGCCCCGACCGCCACCGACCGGGCCTGACGCCCCGTCCGGCACGGCTGACCGGCCCCGGCACACCGTGCGTGCGCCGGGGCCGTCGTGCGCGCGCCGGACGGGTGGGCCGCAGCCTGCGGCCCGGCCGCTGGTCCGTGGTGGCCGTTCGCGCGGTTCCCCGCGCCCCTGGCTTCCGCCTCGGGCGGTGCGTCGTCTTCCTCGGGTCCGTGGTGGCTGGTCGCGCAGTTCCCCGCGCCCCTGACGGGGCGCCCTGCGGGGGCGCGGGGAACCGCCCGAGTGGCCACCACGGGCCCGTCCCCGCCCCGGCGCGGCACTCACCACCGCCCGGCGGCCGGGCCGGTCAACGCGCGACGGCTCGTCCGTCCACGTGCGTCCGTGCGATTCCGTCCGCCCTGGGAACGGGCGGAGTCCAGGCGTACGGTCGTCACGCCGAGCGGCACGGTACGAAGGAGGGCACGGGGTGAACGAGACGGCGGACAGCTGGACCACCGTCGTGGACGGCAGAGAGGTCGCGTTGCCGTCCACGATCGCGGAGGTGCGAGCGGCCCTCCCCGAAGGGCAACGGGGCGCCTTCGACGCGGAGATCACCACGGTCGTGGGCCCGGAGATCCCCCTCCGCCTGGCGCTATGGGCGCTGCGCACGGTTCCCGGCGCCCAGGAGGAGACGGACGCCCAAGTGAACCGGCTGCGGGCCGGTGACTACACCGGGGTCACCTTCCTCGACGACGAGGGGGCCTGACGGATGCCCTATCGCATCGCCTACGCCGCGCAGGCGGAGACGGCCCGCCGCCGACTGTCCGCTCAGCGCCGGGACGCGCTGGACAAGGGCATGCGGACGACCATCGGCCGCGACCCGTACGGCCACGGTTCGGTGGAGGCCCGGCGCGGCGAACGGGACTACCGCGAGGCCACCGTCACGGCCGCCGACGCCATCGTCGTCTACTACGTGAGCGGTTCCGGCGCGCTCACCGTCACGGCGGTCCGGCTCATCACGCTGTGAGGGTCGGGCCCCGCCCCGGCGGTACTCACCACCGCCCGGGCGGGCCGCCCCCGGCGGTTCGGGGCGCGGCCGTCACCTCCGCCCACACGCACTTGCCCAGGGGCAGTTCGGTCACGCCCCACCGCCCCGGGCACACCGCGTCGAGGATGACGAGGCCGCGTCCCCGGCCGCGTACGGCGGACTCGGGTCTGGGACGCGGGTGCCGCCGGACCGGGTCGTGGACCTCCACCCGGGTGCGGACGTCGTCGGCGTCGACGACGAGACGCAGGAGCTCACCGGGTCCGGTGCCGTAGCGGATGCCGTTGGTGACCAGTTCGCTGGTGACCAGGACGACCGTTTCGAGGTGGTCGTCGGAGGCGCCGGGCAGCTGACGTCGCACCTGGTCGCGGACGAACTCCCGGGCCGTCCTCGCTGACCCGGGCTCACCGGCCAGCAGGAGGACGGGAGGTGGTCCATCGGGTGAGGCGCGGCGGGCTCCGGTGTCCGGACGGAGGTCCGGAACGCGAGCGGAGCGGGCGCCCGGCTGAGGGCGCTCGGACTGTTCCATGGGCTCACTTCCCTTGTCGGAGAGACGACTTCGGTGGCAGGGGACCCGACGCATCGCCAGCAAGGTAGAGCAGTAGCCCTATTCAACGCTACTAGTAGCGCTACATGTGGGCGTGATCTACCCTCTTTCGTGTAGCGCTGCACTCGGTCAGGATGGATGTGGCACACGCGAAGCGGGAAAGGGAGACGGGCATGGCCCAGGTGGGATACGAGGGGATCGCGGCCTACTACCGCCAGCGGATCCAGGACGGAGCCCTCGAACCGGGGGCCACGATGCCGTCGCTGCGTGAGGTCTGCGAACGGTTCGGGGTCGCGAACACGACCGCGAACCGCGCGTACCGCGTGCTCAAGGCCGAGGGGCTGACCCTGCCCAGGGCGGGCGTCGGCACGGTCGTCGCGGGGCCGATCAGCAACAACATCCCGGCCCGGGTGCGCTTGTACGAGTCGACCGGCACGGCCCTGGGCGGCGGCGAGACCTCCCGCATCGTCGAGGTCGGAACGGTGGGCGCGGACGAACTGGTCGCCCCGCGCCTCGACGTCGCCCCGGGCACCCCGGTCCACGTCCGCCGACGGATCGTCAGCCGCGAGAACGCGCCGGTGCACGTCAGCAGTTCGTACTATCCGGCCCATGTGGTGGCCGTGACGCCCGAACTGGCCGAGCCCGTCTCCACCGGAGGGTCCAGGGAACTGGCCGCGGAGCGGCTCGGGGTGGCGCAGGACAGGGTGCTGGAAGAGGTGACGTCCCGGCTGCCCACCGCCGCCGAGAAGGACGCCCTGGGGCTGACGGCCCATGTCGTCGTGACCCAGGTGGTGCGGACCGTGTACCTGGCCGACGGCCGTGTGGTGGAGGTCGCCGTCAAGGTCTCCGGCGGGTCCACGATCCTGCGCTGGGACACCCCGCTGCGTTAGTCGCGCGTCGCGACCGGGGTGCGGACGGGACCGGGTGCGGGGAATCCCGCGCCGTACGCGAGCGGACCAAGAGGAGAGAAGCCTTGACCGAGACCGACGGAGCCCGACTGTTCCGGGAGGCGTGGATCGCGGGGGTGCGCGCCCACTTCCCCGGTGAGCCGAAGCCCGGGTACGTCACCCCGTGGGACGGGACGCCCGAGTGGGAGCGGTCGGCCGCCGGAGCGGTGTACGCGCAGGTGCGGCAGTTCCTCGACGTGAGCGAGGGGCACGCGGCACGGCTGACCCGGGAGCAGAAGGGCCGGTTCGTCGCCACCGCCTGGACCGCGCAGATGTACCGCCACTTCGGGGACCCCAAGCCGGGCTACGTCGCCGACTGGCCGGACCTGCCCGCGTGGCAGCGGGAGACCGACGCCGACATCTTCGAGGCGATCGAGGCGGCCGGACGCTGACGCGGGGCCCGGGGTGCGCCCGTCGCGGTCGGGGCACCTCAGGGCCTCACAGCCCCCGGTAGACGTCCCGCCGGTCGCCCACCTTGACCACTAGGACGAGGAGTTCGCCGTCCTCGACCCGGTAGGCGACCCGGTAGGGGCCGACCCGGAGCCGGTAGAGCCCGGAGGGGCCGGTGAGCCGTTTGACGTCGGCGTCCTCGCGGTACGGGTCGTCGCCGAGCGCGGTCAGCGCGGTCAGGACGCGCATCGCGGCGGTCCGGTCGAGGGCCCGCAACTGCCGTTGGGCGGCGGCCGTGAACCGGAAGGCGTACTTCACGCGACGCCCCGGTCCGGCTCCGCGAAGAGGTCGGCCAGCAGTTCGGCCATCGACACGGTGGGACCCCCTTCGGCCAGGACGGCCTCCGCCTCACGGGCCAGCAGGACGTCGGCTGCCTCCTCCAGCGCCTCGAACTCGGCGATGGGCACCACGGCGGCCACCGGCACCCCGTTGCGGGTGATCACGGTGGGGGTGCCCCGCTCGGCGTGGTTGATGTGGTCGGAGAGATGGGCCCGGGCCTCCCGGACGGTCACGGTGTTCTTCTCCACGTGGTCCATGAGGAGAAGTGTACGCGTGAGCGTGTACACGGGAGTGGGATTCGAGTGGTCGGCCGTCCCGGGGTGCCCTGCCGCCGAGCCCCCGCCGACCGCGTTCCCCGAGTCTTCGGGAGGGCCTCCGGGGGCCCTCCCGAAGACCCTCCGAGGGGCCCCGGAAGGCCCTCCGGGAGCCCTCCCAGGCACTCCGTGCCAGAAAGTTCGTGAAGTTCTTCACAAGGAAAAAGTCCCAGGCGGGGGCCCTGAAGCCCGTCGAGACCCCTACCTAAGGGTCCAAGGTCCCGAGTCGGTCCAGGGTGGGGTGTTCCCGGCGTGTTACGCGGACGGGGGGATCAAGGGGTCCGAGGGGGGTCCGGAAGGTCGACGGCGCAGCTCAGACGGTATTGACAGGGGTGTCCCAACGTATCGGGGACGTTGCGGGTTCCCCCCGGTGCGCATGACCTGTGTCACGCGGGTCGCGCACTATAGCAGAGGGTCCCCCCAACCTTGTGAAGGGGCGCACGAAGTACCCCTGCCGACCGGGTGGATACTCGATGGCATGAGCACCACGGAGCGTCCCAGGATCCTCGTAGTAGGCGGTGGGTACGTCGGTCTGTACGCGGCGCGCCGCATTCTGAAGAAGATGCGGTACGGCGAGGCGACGGTTACGGTCGTCGACCCGCGGTCGTACATGACGTACCAGCCCTTCCTGCCCGAAACCGCCGCCGGAAACATCTCCCCGCGGCACGTCGTCGTCCCGCTGCGACGCGTGCTCCCCAAGGCGGAGGTCCTCACCGGCCGGGTCACCACCATCGACCAGGACCGCAAGGTCGCCACCGTCGCGCCGCTCGTGGGCGACGCGTACGAGCTGCCCTTCGACTACCTGGTCATCGCGCTCGGTGCCGTCTCCCGCACCTTCCCGATCCCCGGCCTCGCCGAGCAGGGCATCGGCATGAAGGGCGTCGAGGAGGCCATCGGCCTGCGCAACCACGTGCTGGCGCAGCTGGACAAGGCCGACTCCACGACCGACGAGGAGGTCCGCCGCAAGGCGCTGACCTTCGTCTTCGTCGGCGGTGGCTTCGCCGGCGCCGAGACCATCGGCGAGGTCGAGGACATGGCCCGGGACGCGGCCAAGTACTACACCACCGTCTCCCGCGAGGACATGCGCTTCGTCCTCGTCGACGCCGCCGACAAGATCCTCCCCGAGGTCGGCCCCAAGCTCGGCCAGTACGGCAAGGAGCACCTGGAGGGCCGTGGGGTGGAGATCTACCTCAACACCTCCATGGACTCCTGCGTCGACGGCCACGTGGTGCTGAAGAACGGCCTGGAGGTCGACGCCGGCACCATCGTGTGGACCGCCGGTGTGAAGCCCAACCCGGCGCTCGCCCGCTTCGGCCTGCCGCTCGGCCCGCGCGGCCACGTGGACACCCAGACCACCCTCCAGGTGCAGGGCTCCGACTACATCTGGGCCGCGGGCGACAACGCCCAGGTCCCCGACGTGGTCGGCCGCAAGGCCGGGAACCCGAACGCCTGGTGCCCGCCCAACGCCCAGCACGCGCTGCGCCAGGCCAAGGTCCTCGGCGACAACGTCATCTCCGGCATGCGGGGCTTCCCGCAGCAGGAGTACAGCCACGCCAACAAGGGCGCGGTGGCGGGCCTCGGCCTGCACAAGGGCGTGGCGATGATCGTCATGGGCAAGTTCAAGATCAAGCTCCGTGGCCGTCTCGCCTGGTACATGCACCGTGGCTACCACGGCATGGCCATGCCGACCTTCAACCGGAAGATCCGGGTCCTCGCGGACTGGACGCTCGGTATGTTCCTCAAGCGCGAGGTCGTCTCGCTCGGCGCCATCGAGACCCCCCGCGAGGAGTTCTACGAGGCCGCCAAGCCCACCCCGCCGCCCGCCGCGAAGCAGGAGAAGCGGGAGCAGCTCAGCGCCTGATCCGCGCGCTCCAGCACAGCCCGAGGGGCCGTCCGCCATCCGTGGTGCGGACGGCCCCTCGGGCGTTCCCGGCCCCGCACGGTCCGCCGTTCCCGGCTCCGCGCGGCCCGCCGCGCCCGCTCCTCGCCGGGCGCCGTGCCCGTGTCCGCCGGGTGCGGTCCCGGCTCCTGCCGGGCGGGCTCCCCGGGCTCCCGCCGGGGCCGTCCCTGTTTCCACGGGGTGCCGTTCCCGCTTCCACGGGTCCTGTCGTCCCCGCTCCCGCAGCGCGTGTTCCCTGCTCCGGACGGTCCTGCCCCCGCGTCCGCCGGGCGTGTTCCCCGGGCTCCCGCCGGGCGCCGCCCCCGCGTCCGCCGGGCGTGCTCCCCGCTCCCGCCCGGAGTGGGTCCCCGGCCACACCGGGGGCGGGTCCCGGACTGGCCGGGCGTGGTCCTCCGTCCCCGCCGTGCGGGTTCCGCCACCCGGAGGGAGCTGGCGGGAATACGCCGGGCGCACCCGGTGACGGGACTGCCCACCGCCCCCGCCGGTGTTTACGTGGTGATGGTCCGTCATCCCGCCCCACCACGGAGGACACCCGCGATGCAGCCAGCCGCCCACCGGATCCGCACCCTCGTGGAACGTCTGTCGGGGGCCCCGCTCCCGCTGCGCGTCCGCGCCTGGGACGGTTCGGAGTCCGACCCTCCGGTCCCGGCCGCCGACCGGGCCGGGACCCCGCCCCCGACCCTGGTGGTCCGTCATCGCAGGGCCCTGCGCCGACTGCTGTGGAAGCCGGGGGAACTGGGGCTGGCCCGGGGCTGGGTCGCCGGGGAGCTCGACGTCGAGGGCGATCTGTACGAGGCGCTGGACCGGCTCGCCGGGCTGGCCTGGGAGCGGGAGGAGGGGGCCCCGGGGCTGCTGGGCTCCCTGCGCGACCCGTCGGTGCGCGCGGCGGCCCGTTCCTTCGCCGTCCTGGCCCGTCCGCTGCCGCCGCCGTCGCCGCCCCGCGAGGAGCGTCCGCGCGGCGGCGACCGTCCGCACCGGCACACCCGCCGCAGCGACCGACGGGCCGTCAGCCACCACTACGACGTGGGCAACGACTTCTACGCGCTGGTCCTCGGCCCCTCGATGGTCTACTCCTGCGGGTACTGGGACGACCCGGGCTCCCCGCCGGACGGCGGCCCGGTGACCCCGGGGGCCGCGGGGACCCTGGAGGACGCCCAGCGGGACAAGTTGGAGCTGGTCTGCCGCAAGTTGCGGCTGGGGCCCGGCACCCGGCTGCTGGACGTCGGCTGCGGCTGGGGCTCCCTGGCCCTGCACGCCGCCCGGGAGCACGGGGCGCGGGTCGTCGGCGTCACCCTCTCCCGGGAACAGGCCGCGTACGCCCGCAAGCGGGTCGCCGACGAGGGCCTGGCCGACCTGGTGGAGATCCGCGTCCAGGACTACCGGGACGTCACCGACGGGCCGTACGACGCCGTCTCCTCCATCGGGATGGCGGAACACGTCGGCGCGGACCGCTACCTGGAGTACGCCCGCGCCCTGTACGGGCTGCTGCGGCCCGGCGGACGGCTGCTCAACCACCAGATCGCCCGCCGTCCGCTCGACGACGAGTCGGCCTACCGGGTGGACGCGTTCATCGACGCGTACGTCTTCCCGGACGGGGAGCTGGCACCGGTCGGCACCACGGTGAGCGTCCTGGAACGGGCCGGGTTCGAGGTCCGCGACCTGGAGTCGATCCGTGAGCACTACGCCCTCACCCTGCGCCGCTGGGTGGCCAACCTGGAGGCGGACTGGGACCGGGCGGTCCGGCTCGTCTCCCCGGGCCGGGCCCGCGTCTGGCGGCTCTACATGGCCGCGTCCGCGCTCTCCTTCGAACGCAACCGGATCGGCGTCAACCAGGTCCTCGCCGTCCGCGCCGGGGACTCCGGGACCGCCGGACTGCCCCTGCGCGCCCGGGTGTGGACCGAGGACGCGGGCCCGGCGGCGGGACTGGCGGCGGGCCCGGGACGGGAGGACGCGCCGGACGGAGCCGCGTCCTGACCCCGTCCCCGCGCCCCGCCCGTCCCCGTACCAGTGCCGTCCCCGTGCCCGTCCCCGTCCCCGTGCCCGTCCCCGCTCCGGTCCCGGCCCCGTCCGTCCTCATCCCGTTGCGGCCCCGCGCGGGCCCCTGGCGCGGTGTCCGGCAAGGGGACGGCCGGTACCGGGAACGGGACGGGCCCCGGTACCGGAGGGGTCCGGTACCGGGGCCCGGGAGCGGCCGCTCCGGGAGGGGGCCCGGCGCGCTACTCCGTCTTGATCGCCGTCAGCATGTTCAGCTTGGCGGCGCTGCGCGCGGGCCACATCGCGGCCAGCATGCCGACCAGTCCGGCCAGCAGCAGGAAGAGCCCGATCCGTCCGAAGGGGATGACCAGCTCGTAGCCGGGGATGTCACCGCGGATCGTCTCGCCGATGGCCCAGCCGAGGAAGGAGCCGAGCGCGATGCCGACGAAGGCGCCGTACATCGAGATCGTCACGGCCTCCAGCCGGATCATCAGCTTGACGCGCGGCCGGTCGAGGCCGATCGCCCGCAGCATGCCGATCTCCTGCTGACGCTCGAACACCGACATGGCGAGGGTGTTGACGACGCCCAGGACCGCGATCACCAGGGCCATCGCCAGCAGCCCGTACATGATGTTGAGCATGATGTTGATCATGCCGCTCATCTCGCTGCGGAACTCCTGCTGGTCCTGGATGACCATGCCCGGGTTGTTGCCGAGGGCGTCGACGAGGGCCTGCTTGTTCGCCTCGGTGGCGCCGCCCTCCATCTTGACCCAGATCTCCCGGATGTCGGGGCGCTCCTCGTAGGGGGCGAGGACCTTCTGGTCGAACACGTACGGCGAGACGAACTCGTTGTCCTCGTAGACCGCGCCGATCGTGACCTTCCGGACCTTCTCCGCCTCGTCGCCCGCGAAGGTCAGGGAGACGGTGTCGCCGGACTTCCAGCCGTTCTTGTCGGCGGTCTTCTCCGCGACGGCGACCTGTCCCTTCGCCAGGGTGTCGAGGGAGCCGTTGACGACCGGCAGGTGGAAGACCTCGGTCACCCCGGCGGCGTCGACGCCGGAGGCGGCCCACCAGTCGTCCTCGATCTTGACCGAGGTCGCCTGCTGCGGGGAGAGCGCGGCCAGGCCCGGGGTCTTCTCCGTCGCGGTGACCGCGGCCTTCTCCAGCGGGTCCTGCATGCTGGCCGTGCTGATCCGGTAGTCGCCGCGGACGTTGTCGGTGGTGGCCCGGTCGATGGCCTGGCTGACGGTGGCGCCGATCACGGTCAGCCCGGTGACCAGGGTCAGACCGATGGCGAGCGCGGAGGCGGTGGCGCCGGTGCGGCGCGGGTTGCGGACGGAGTTCTGCGCGGCCAACTTGCCGGACACCCCGAACGCCTTGCTCAGGAAGGGCCGGAAGACGGCGATGACCGGGCGCGCCAGCTGCGGGATGAGCACGATGACCCCGATGAGGGCCAGGAACGCGCCCGCGCCGATCATCATGCGGCCGTCGTTGCCCTTGGCCGAGGCACCGGCCGCGATGGCGACGGCACCGGCGGCGGTCAGGATCGAGCCGATGATGTTCCGCACCAGCAGCGACTTGGCGGAGGCGACCGCGTGGACGCTGCTCATCGCGGCGACCGGGGCGATCTTCGCTGCCCGGCGGGCGGGCAGCCAGGCGGCGAGCACGGTGACGCCGACGCCGACGCCGAGCGCGGCGAGGAAGGCGGTGGACGGGACGACCAGCGGACCGTCCGGGAGCACCAGGTCCCACGAGGCCATCGCCGAGCGCAGTCCGACGGCCAGCCCGAGGCCGACGCCGAAGCCGATGACCGAGGAGACGACGCCGACGAACAGCGCTTCCAGGATCACCGAGCGCTTGACCTGCCGCCGGGACGCGCCGACGGCCCTCATCAGCGCCAGCTCACGGGTGCGCTGGGCGACCAGCATGGTGAAGGTGTTGGCGATGAGGAAGACGCCGACGAACAGCGCGATGGCGGCGAAGGCCAGCAGCATCGTGTTCATGCCCGACATCTCGGTCTCGATGAGCTTCGCCTCCTCGGCCGCCAGGGCGTCGGCGGTCTTGGCGTCCGAGCCCTTCGGCAGCAGCGGCTTCACATCGGCCAGGACCTGGGTGGCGGAGGTGCCGGAGTCGGCCGCGACGGTGAGGTCCTGGAAGTAGCCCGGCCGCAGGTACTGCCGCTGGGCGACGTCGGTGTCGAACAGCACCAGGCTGCCGCCGACGTTGACCGCGCCGTCCTCGGTCGTGAAGACACCGCTCAGGGTGAACTCCTTGACCAGGCCGGTCGTGGCGACCCGCACGGTGTCGCCGACCTCGTACTTCCCCTTCTCGGCGGTGGCCTTGTCGAGGGCGACCTGGCCGTCCTCCACCGGCCCCTCGCCCCGGACGAAGTCGTACGCGGGGTCCTCGCCGTCGGTGCCCGGCGCGAAGTTGCCGCCCCTGTTGGACCAGCCGACACCGATCAGCTCGCCCTTGGGGTCGGCGACCCCGGCGAAGCCGGAGACCCGCCCGGTGACTCCGGAGACCCCGTCCACGCCTTCGATCTTCTTGAGGGTGGCGGCCGGGATGCCGCCTTCCTGACGGTCCTTGACGGGACCGCCCACGGTGACGGCGACCCCCTCGTAGCTCTTGGCGGACTGGTTGCGGAAGGCGCTGCCGAGGGTTTCGGTGAAGACCAGGGTGCCGGAGACGAACGCGACGCCGAGCATGACCGCGAGCACGGTCATCAGCAGCCTGGCCTTGTGCGCGAGGACGTTGCGCAAGGCGGTACGGAACATGGGAGTGAAGTCCTGGAGTGAGGGCCGGGGTGGCGGCGGGACGGCGGGCGGGCGGCTGCCGGGCCGTGGGGCCGGGCGGAGGTCGGACCCGGTGGGTCAGCTGACGCGGCCCTTGGCGTCGAACGCCTTCATCCGGTCCAGCACGGCGTCGGCGGTGGGGGAGAGGATCTCGTCCACGATCCGCCCGTCGGCGAGGAAGATCACGCGGTCCGCGTAGGAGGCGGCCATCGCGTCGTGGGTCACCATCACGACCGTCTGGCCCAGCTCGCGCACCGAGTTGCGCAGGAAGCCCAGCACCTCGGCGCCGGAGCGCGAGTCGAGGTTTCCGGTCGGCTCGTCACCGAAGATGATCTCCGGCTGGGAGGCCAGGGCGCGGGCCACCGCCACGCGCTGCTGCTGACCGCCGGAGAGCTGGGTGGGACGGTGGCCGAGCCGGGCCCGCAGACCGACCATGTCGATCACCGTGTCCAGCCACCGCTGGTCCGGCTTGCGGCCCGCGATGTCCATGGGGAGCGTGATGTTCTCCAGCGCCGTCAGGGTCGGCAGCAGGTTGAACGCCTGGAAGATGAAGCCGATCTTGTCGCGGCGGAGCTGGGTGAGCTGCTTGTCCTTGAGCGTGCCCAGCTCGGTGTCGCCGATCCGGACGGAACCACCGGTGAAGCTGTCGAGTCCGGCGACGCAGTGCATCAGCGTGGACTTGCCGGAACCGGACGGGCCCATGATCGCGGTGAACTGGGCCTGGTGGAAGTCGACGGTGACGTGGTCGAGGGCGACCACCTTGGTCTCGTCCTGGCCGTAGACCTTGCTCAGGTCGGTGGCGCGGGCGGCCACGCCCGTGGCCCGGTCGGCGATGGAGTAGGTGGTCACGGGAGGGGGCTCCTGTCGGATCGGTGCGGGACGACTTCCATCTTGTCGGCTGATCCGCCGCCGGGAGTCAGCCGTAGTCCCGGTTCCTGGGACAGTCCCGAGTACCACCGGGCCCCCGGGAGTCATACCTGGGGATGACCCCCGGCTCCGACCGGGTGTGGTCTCCCGCCCTCTGCCCACCGGTTTCCGGAGGCGGACGCCGCACTCCTCGGTGCGCCGCCCGTCGGTGCGCCGGTCCAAGGCCCGTGGCCCCGTCCCCTCGATGCCATCAGCCCGTGACGCTGTCCGCCCCGCTGGCCCACCAGCCCTACCAGCCCCATTGGTCCCGTTCGCCCCGGGTGTCGGTGGGGTGGCCCCGGAGCGCGCCGGTCCGGTGGAGAAGGTGTGGGGGATGAGGAGAAATCGTGCGAGTGGTGTGTGGACCGTCCGATTGACGGACGTCGGTGGCGCGTTGGCCGAAACCTCACCGAACGACTGAACGACCCCTTACACGGACGGTGAAATCCCGTCATTTCGTGGACGGGCATGGGAGTCAGGCGCCAGGGGCAATCTCTGGGTGCGGGACGGTGGGGCCCCGTGTCTGATGCTCCCTCAGACCTCAATAAAATCAGACAACATCGGGCTGGGTCTCGGCTGTTCGGGCTACCTGTCCGGATAGGCTCGGGCCCCTGGTCACGGCGCCACGGCCCTAGGCCCGGATGGTGGAATGCAGACACGGCGAGCTTAAACCTCGCTGCCCCGCGCGGGGCGTACCGGTTCAAGTCCGGTTCCGGGCACTACCTCCCTCGGCCCACCGGGATCGGGGGTAATGACCGAAATTCACAGAGTATCCCGCGGGGTTGGGGAACACCGCGGGAATCTCACCGACGAGGATCCGCGCATCCCCGGTCCACCCCGTCCGGCTTCCATCCTCCCCGGGCCCCCTTCTCTCTTCCCTCTCCCTCCGTCTCTCTCGGCGCTCCCGCTTTCCCCCCTCTCCGTCCTCTCCTCTCCCCTTCCCCCGGGTTCCTCATTCCGGATTCCGGCTACGGGCGCTGTCGCGCCGTGGTGGCCGTACACCGGTCGCGCCCCGCCCCGCCGCCGGTCGTCACTCCCGGTTTCGCGGTTCCAGCGGTCCCGGCCCTTCCGGAAAAGCGGTTCATGATCGCCCGATGGCGGTTCCGGCCCCCCGGACGGGGTAATCCGGTGGCGGGCTCCGGCCCTGGGCCGGGAGAGTGGCGTCGGGCTTCCCGAGCGCGCCAGGACGGGCCCGGAGCGGGCTCTAGGACGCCGGGGAGCGCGGGCCGGATGTGAGGTGCGCGACTCCGCGCGCGGCCCGTCCGGGCGGGCCGCGCGGCCATCGGGGCGGCGGTGCGGGAAGCTGGACGGGGACAAGACGAAAACGGGTGAGGGTGCGGGAACAGACGGCGACGGCCGGACGTTCTTCCGTAACGGAAGGGGAAAGATCCTCCCTAGGCACTAGGGGAGACGCTTTGCCCGCACATTACTCTTGAGCCAAGGCCGCGCACGGCGGCCATGGAGGAGTGAGATGAGGAGCAGTAACCCGGTCTTCTCGCGTCGGGGGTTCAGCCGCGACAACGGCTACGCGGGCTTCAACGCCGCGCCGCAGGCCGGGGGACCCGCCGTCCAGACCCAGGGCAACCCGTACGCGCAGGGCACCCCCGCGCCGACCAACCCGTACGCCGAGAACCCCTACGCCCAGCCGGACGGTCTCCAGGGCTCCGGCCCGCAGGCCCCGGCCACCACCGGACGCATGACGATGGACGACGTCATCGTGCGCACCGGGACCACCCTCGGCATCCTGGTCGTCACGGCCGCGCTCGCCTGGGCGCTGCTGCCGGTGGACGACGCGAACATCGGCCGCGCCATCGGCGTCGCCGTGGTCGCGGGCCTCGCCGCGATGGTGCTGGGCCTCGTCCAGTCCTTCAAGCGCAAGGCGTCGCCCGCGCTGATCGTGACGTACGCCGCCCTGGAAGGCGTCTTCCTCGGCGTCATCTCCAGCATCGTCGACAACCGCATCGCCAGCGGCGCGGCCATGCAGGCCGTGATCGGCACCATGGCGGTCTTCGTCGCGGTCCTCGTCGCCTACAAGGCGGGCTGGATCCGCGTCAACCGCCGGTTCGTCGGCTTCGTGATGGCGGCGGCGCTCGGCTTCGTCCTGCTGATGGCCGTGAACCTGCTGTTCGCGGTGTTCGGCGGCGGTGACGGCCTCGGCTTCCGCAGCGGCACGCTCGGCATCATCTTCGGTGTCCTCGGCGTCCTGCTCGGCGCCTGCTTCCTGGCCCTCGACTTCAAGCAGGTCGAGGACGGCATCGCCTACGGTGCCCCCCGCGAGGAGGCCTGGCTGGCCGCGTTCGGCATGACGATGACGCTGGTCTGGATCTACCTGGAGTTCCTGCGGCTGATCGCGATCCTCCAGAGCAGCGACTGATCCGGTGACGGGCCCCGCGCCCGTCACCCGCTCCGACTGACGGACGGCCCCGCGAACCGACGAGGTTCGCGGGGCCGTCCCGCGTTCCCGCCCGCACCGCACCGTCCCCCCGGCCCTTCCCCACCACCTTGCCCCGCCCGGGCGGCCCGGTGCCCGTCCCCGCCGGAGCCCTGACGCCCCGGACCCCGGCGCCCGGCCCGCCGCCGTGGCCCGTCCGGATCGCATAGGGTCGGCCCCGTGCTTGATACGACGCCGCTGACCGCCGCCGTGGACCGTTTCGCCGACCATCTGCGGGCCGCCCCGCAGAGCCGCCTCCAGCGGGGCGCGGCGGCCGAGGCGCTGGAACTGGCCCGGGAGCTGTCCCGGCGCGCGCAGCGCGTCGAGGACCCGGACACCGAGCCCCGGGAGATGCCCGACGCGGGCATGTTCGCCGTCGCCGACCAGGTCACCGTGGCGGGCCGGGACCTGGCGGTCGCCCTCGGGGACCCCGGGCAGCTCGCCGAAGCGGTCGCCCTGGTCGAGGAGGCGCAGCGGCGCGCCGGGGTCTGAACCGGCGCCCCGGGGCGTGCGGACCGCCAACGCATCCGGCGGACCACCGCGCCGCCCGGCCGACGCGTCGGCGGACCACCGCGCTGCCCGGGCGGCGCGGACCCCTCGACGGATCGGTGGACCGCCCCGGCGACGGCCGATGGGCCCGCCGTCGCCGACGGCCCCCGCCGACGGCCGCCGGGTCGACGATGGTGAACGTCCCGTACGGACGTCCGCGCCCGCCGGAGGCCGGTGCCGCGACCGGGCCCGCACGGCGCGACCGGCCAGGTGGGGCGACTTGGGCGGCGGGACGACCGTACGCGTACGACGACGGGGGCGGCGGGAACCCAGCGAGGTTCCGCCGCCCCCGTCGTCGTACGCGTACGGGAGGTGCTTCGCGGGCCGTGCGGGCCCGCCGTGGGCGCCCCGCCGGGTCCGTGCGCGCCCCCCGCCGTGGTCGGGACGGGTCGGTCGCGCGGAGACGGGCCCGTGGGGCCGTGGGTCAGAGGGACGCGATGACGCGGTCCGCGAGGACGTAGACGGTGTCCGCGCCGCAGGAGAACGTCAGCGCGTAGGCGCCCGAGATCCCGGAGCCGCCGAGGAGCACCGGCGCGTCACCGGAGCGCAGCGCGGCGGCGAGCCGTTCGGCGGTCTCGCGGTGGCCGGGGGTCATGCAGAGCGTGGTGCCGTCCTCGAAGACGTAGACGTCCAGGGTGCCGAGCGGACCGGGGCGCACGTCCGCGAGGGCGGCCCGGCTCGCGGCCAGCTCCTCCAGGCAGAGCACGGTGCGCTCGTGGTCGCCGGTGGGCGTGAACGGCGTGGAGTGCGGGGCCTGGGCGGGGACGAAGTCGGGGTGCGAGGGGTGACGGCGGCGGGCGGCGGCCAGCTCGGGGGAGTCGCCGGGGTGGCCGTCCACGGCGGGGTCGGCGGTGCGCGTCACGGGCTCGGTGAGCCCCTCCACGGTGTCGGCGCCGTCCGCCAGGTCCGCCAGCGCCTCGACGAGGCCGTCCGGGCCGTCCGGCAGCTCCGCCCCGGAGGCCGGGCCGGTGCCCGGTCCGCGGTCGGGTCCGTCGGCGGGGTGCGGGATCTCGGCCTCGGCGAGTCCGGTGAAGTCGACCTGGCGGGGCAGGTACAGGTCGTCGGGGGTCAGCCCCAGCAGGGACGGCGCGTCGGCGATGTCCCGGGCCTCCTGCGCGGCCCAGAAGGCGCGCGCCTCGGCCAGCTCGCGCTCCCGCTCCTCCGCCAGGGCGGCGGCGACCGCCGCGCGTATCTCCCCGGTGTCGGCGGACCGGGCGGCGGGCACCCGCGCCCGGGCGTCCTCGGCGGCCCGCCGGGTCAGCTCCGCGCGCAGTCCGGTGAGCTGACGGCGCAGCCCGAGCACGGCGTACAGGGCGGCGGTGCCGACGGCCGTGGCGGCGGCCGTGGTGACCAGCAAAGCGATGGGCAAGGCGCTCACGAAAGTACTCCCGGTGTCAGTCGACCCCCGACTTCCTACCTCAGCTTGAAGGGCGGACCCGTCAACTGTCAGTGCATTACGTCACGAATCGGACAGCTTCCGAGGTAGACGATGACCCGGACATCACGTGTGAGCTGCGCAAACGCTTCTCCCCCAGGAGATACATCACATCCCGGGGGAGACGGGGTCACGATCCGCGGCGCACGCCCGGGGGCGCACACCGTAACGAACGCCGGGCCGCGCCCTCAAGGGGTCGGGGCGAAACGGCGGGTGAGCGCCAAGTCCGGCCCGGCGCCCGCACCCGGCCTCCAGAACCCTTCCGGAGCGCCTCCGCGCCCCTTCCGGGGTGGTCCCGGAAGGGGCTCCGGAACCGCCCCGAAGGTGCCTCCGAGCAGGCCAGGACCTGCTCCGGGGGCGTTCCGGACGGGCCTCGAACGGGCCCCGGGCGGCCTCCGGGCAGGTCAGGACAGGCGCTCGATCACCATCGCCATGCCCTGGCCGCCCCCTACGCACATGGTCTCCAGTCCGAACTGCTTGTCGTGGAACTGGAGGCTGTTGATCAGGGTCCCGGTGATCCGTGCCCCGGTCATGCCGAAGGGGTGGCCGACCGCGATGGCGCCGCCGTTCACGTTCAGCCGGTCCAGGTCCACGCCCAGCTCCCGGTAGGAGGGGATCACCTGCGCGGCGAACGCCTCGTTCATCTCGACCAGGTCGATGTCCCCGATGGCCAGCCCGGCGCGGGCGAGCGCCTGCCGCGACGCCTCGACCGGGCCGAGGCCCATGATCTCGGGGGAGAGCGCGGACAGCCCGGTCGAGACGATCCGGGCCAGCGGGGTCAGTCCGAGGTCCCGGGCCTTGGTGTCGCTCATGACGACCAGGGCGGCGGCCCCGTCGTTCAGCGGACAGCAGTTCCCGGCGGTGACCAGTCCGTCCGGGCGGAACACCGGCTTCAGTCCCGCCACGCCCTCCAGGGTGACCCCGGGGCGCGGCCCGTCGTCGGCGGTGACGACCGTGCCGTCCGGGGTGGTGACGGGGGTGATCTCCCGTGCCCAGAAGCCGTTCGCGAGGGCCCGTTCGGCCAGGTTCTGGGAGCGGACGCCGAACTCGTCCATCTCCTGGCGGGTGACGCCCTTCAGTCGGGCGAGGTTCTCGGCGGTCTGGCCCATCGCGATGTACGCGTCCGGGAGCAGCCCGTCCTCGCGCGGGTCGTGCCAGTCGGCGCCGGTCGACTCCGCGACGGCGGCGGTGCGGGCCTCGGCCCCGGCGAAGAGCGGGTTGTGCGTGTCGGGGAGGCTGTCGGAGTTGCCCTGGGTGAAACGGGACACCGTCTCGACGCCCGCCGAGACGAAGACGTCGCCCTCGCCCGCCTTGATCGCGTGCAGCGCCATCCGGCTGGTCTGGAGCGACGAGGAGCAGTAGCGGGTGATCGTGCAGCCCGGCAGATGGTCCATGCCCAGCTGGACGGCGACGATCCGGCCCAGGTTGTTGCCCTGCTCGCCGCCGGGCAGTCCGCAGCCGAGCATCAGGTCGTCGATCTCGCGCGGGTCCAGCCCGGGGACCTTCGCCAGCGCGGCGGCGACGATCGTGGCGGTCAGGTCGTCGGGGCGCAGGTCCTTCAGCGAGCCCTTGAAGGCGCGGCCGATCGGGGAGCGCGCGGCGGAGACGATCACGGCTTCGGGCATCGGGGTTCTCCTCGCCAGGGGGCTCGTTCGGGCTCGTCGGGCTCGCGGGGCTGGTCCGGGTCCTCGCGGTTCCCGTCGTCGCCCCGTTCGTTCCGCCGGTCTCCGGGACCCATGGGACCCATGGGGTCCGCGGGGTCCGCGGGGACGCGCTTCGTGAAGTTACCGTCACGTAGCCCTCGGGTCACGGGGCTCGGGATGTGACGCGGACCGCATTTCCAAGCGCTTGCTCAGCTTACTCCCCGCGCGGTGCGCGGCGGGGCGCCCATCGCGCGGGGAGGGCTTGGTGGCTGGACGGGGCCGGGTGGGGTCGTGGGCGGGAGCGGGGAGCGGGGGGCGGGTGAGCGGGGATGGGCGAGGCGGGTCGGCGAGTGGCTGGTTCTCGTCGCGAGGGTGAAGGGTTCCGGTCATGTTCCCGCTGTTCGGCGGGTCGCTCGCCCCGCCGTCCGCTCGGGGCCATCACGCCGGATTCCCGGTGGAAACGGGGAGAAAACGGATCGGTACCTCAGACATCGCGTCCGGCAAGACGCAGCGCACCGGTCCGGTCCGTTGCGGGGCGGGCCGGGCCGGGGTCGAGGACGGGCCGGGGTCGTTCGTCAGGGGGTCGCGCCGGTGGGGCGTTGCTCGCCGACCTCCGGGCCGGGGCTGTGGATGCGCCGCCGACGCCTCCGCTTGAGCAGGGCCCACGGGCCCCGGGGCCCGGTCTGCGGGGCGGCCGTGACCTCCGTGCCGCCCTCCTCCGCCGCGCGCACCGCCGCCCGGGCCACCGGCAGGAACCCCTCGTCGCGGGAGGCGTCCGGCCGCTCCTCCTCCGGCCAGACCCCGAGCGCCGCGCACACCGTCGGCAGCACGGCCATCGCCGCCGTGGCGTACCCCTCGGCGGAGGGGTGGAAGTTGTCGGGCCCGAACAGCTCCCGGGGGTTCGCTGCGAACTCCGCGCCCAGCAGGTCCCCGAGGGAGACCGTCCGCCCGCCCTGCTCCACCACGCCGATGGTCTGCGCGGCGGCCAGCTGCCGGGAGGTGCGCCGGGCGAGCCAGCGCAGCGGCTGGTACACCGGTTCGATCGTCCCCAGGTCGGGGCAGGTGCCCACCACCACCTCCGCCCCCGCGGTCCGCAGCCGTCGCACCGCGGTCGACAGACAGCGCACCGAACGGGTCGCCGGGATGCGGTGGGTGACGTCATTGGCCCCGATCATGATCACGCAGATGTCGGGCATCCGCTCCGGCCCGGCCAGCACCAGCCCGGCCTGGCGTTCCAGGTCGTCGGAGCGGGCGCCCGGCGACGCGACCGTGCGCAGTTCCACCGGGCGGTCGGCCACCGCCGCGAGCCCCGAGGCGAGCAGGGCCCCGGGGGTCTCCCGCGCCCGGTGCACCCCGACCCCGGCCGCGGTCGAGTCGCCCAGCATCACCAGCCGCAGCGGTTCGCCCCCGGCCGTCAGTGCCGTGCCGTACCGGCCGTCGGCGCGCGGCGGGGCGGAACCCGTCCCCCCGTGGTTGCCGACCTGCCGTCTCGCCAGCCGCACCTCGGCCAGCACCACGCCGACCGTCGCGACCCCCAGCAGCCCGATGCCACCGCCGCCGTACGCCGCGCCCGCGGCGATCCGCCGTGCCACCCTCGCCCTCGACATGCGTCGCAGCCACCTCCTCGGAGCCCTTACACCCACTCCTTGCCCCGCCACGACGGTGGGCCAATCGCGGGCTTCGGGTGAACGCGCCGGGGCCGAACGGCGGTGGGCGCCCCCGGCCGGGAGCGTCCGTCCCCGGCCCGCACCGCCTCCACGCGGCCTCCGCGCCGCTTCGGGGCGGCCTCCGCACCGCCTTCGGCGCGGACCGGGGTCCGTGCCGGGGCCCGGTTCCGGGCAACCCGTTCGGTACGGCCCGGGTGGGGCGCCACGGGCCGTAGGCTGAGGAACAAACCCCATCCTTCTGCGCAGGCCGGAGACAACGGTGCACTTCCACGACTCGATGATCAGCCTCGTCGGCAACACCCCGCTGGTGCGGCTCAACCACGTCACCGACGGCATCGCGGCGACGGTGCTGGCGAAGGTCGAGTACTTCAACCCGGGCGGTTCCGTGAAGGACCGCATCGCCGTGCGCATGATCGAGGCGGCCGAGGAGAGCGGGGCGCTCCGGCCCGGCGGCACCATCGTCGAGCCGACCAGCGGCAACACCGGGGTGGGGCTGGCGATCGTGGCCCAGCAGAAGGGCTACAAGTGCGTCTTCGTCTGCCCGGACAAGGTCTCCACTGACAAGATCAACGTACTGCGGGCCTACGGCGCCGAGGTCGTCGTCTGCCCGACGGCCGTGGACCCGGAGCACCCGGACTCGTACTACAACGTCTCCGACCGGCTCGTCCGCGAGATCCCGGACGCCTGGAAGCCCGACCAGTACAGCAACCCGCAGAACCCCCTGTCGCACTACCACTCCACGGGCCCCGAGCTGTGGGAGCAGACCGGGGGCCGGATCACCCACTTCGTGGCGGGCGTCGGCACCGGCGGCACGATCTCCGGCACCGGCCGCTATCTGAAGGACGCCAGCGAGGGCCGGGTGCGGGTGGTGGGGGCGGACCCGGAGGGCTCGGTGTACTCGGGCGGCTCCGGGCGGCCGTACCTGGTCGAGGGCGTCGGTGAGGACTTCTGGCCGGACGCCTACGACCGGACCGTGGCCGACGAGATCGTGCCGGTGTCCGACAAGGACTCGTTCCAGATGACGCGCCGTCTGGCCCGTGAGGAGGGCCTGCTGGTGGGCGGTTCCTGCGGGATGGCGGTCGTGGCCGCGCTCCGGGTGGCCGAGGGGCTCGGCCCGGACGACGTGGTGGTCGTCCTGCTGCCGGACAGCGGTCGCGGCTACCTCTCGAAGATCTTCAACGACGAGTGGATGGCGGACTACGGCTTCCTGGAGGACACCGGCAGCGCGGCCCGGGTCGCCGACGTCCTGCGCGACAAGGACGGCGAGTTGCCCTCGCTGGTGCACATGCACCCCGACGAGACGGTCGGCCAGGCCATCGAGGTGCTGCGCGAGTACGGGGTCTCCCAGATGCCGATCGTGAAGCCGGGCGCCGGGCACCCCGACGTGATGGCCGCGGAGGTGGTCGGCTCGGTGGTCGAACGCGAACTGCTCGACGCCCTCTTCACCCAGCGGGCCTCGCTCAACGACCCGCTGGAGAAGCACATGTCCGCGCCGCTGCCCCAGGTCGGCTCGGGGGAGCCGGTGGGCGATCTGATGTCCGTGCTGGGCTCGGCGGACGCGGCGATCGTCCTGGTCGAGGGCAAGCCCACGGGTGTGGTGAGCCGTCAGGATCTGCTCTCCTTCCTGGCCAAGGCCGGTACCTGAGCGGAGCCCGGGCCTTCGCACGGATGTCGCGTCGTTCGTTCGCGCGGTCGGTACACGGGCGACACGCGCGCGCAGCACGGGGTTAACAGCCGTCCGGCACAGTGGAAGGCGTCGGAGGGGCGGGCGCGGCTCCCCGCCCCGGCCCGGCAGCGAGCGGCGCCCTGGGGGCCGTCCGGAGCGGCTCCCGGACGCCTCAGGCCGTCATGGACGCGCGGTCCGGTCCCGAGGTCCGGCCCGTGTCCCCGCGGGGACCGTCGTCGTCCCGCCTTCCGGTCCGTCCGGGAGGTCGACGGTCTCCGCGCACCGCTCTTCCGTCAGGTCTCTTCCGTCATGCCGCCCAGTCCGAGGAACGCCGGTCCTGCTCGGCGTCCTCCCGGCGGCGGGCCAGCAGCGACCGCAGCGACCACGGGCGCGCCAAGTGCACCGCGTTGACCAGGACGATGCCCAGCCAGGTGGTGATGAGGCCGACCTTCCCCGCCTGGACCGCGCCGATCGCGGAGAGGGGTATCGCCAGGACCATGCTGATCATCGCGAAACCGAAACGGTCGCCCCAGTTGTCGGCGGAGCGGGACGGGTCGGTGCCACGGGCGACGACCATCTGCTGTTCGGCGAGCTGGCGTCGGACCCGGCGGTCCACCGCCGTGTCCACACGCTGCTCGATCTTTTCCAGGAACGAGTCCACGAAGGCGGACTCGTACTCCTCGCCGAGGTCCCTGCGGGCCTGCAGGGTGGCGTCGAGTTCCTTCTTGAAATCGGCATCGCGGGCTTCCATGGCTCCACCGTAGGAAACGGGAGCCGGTCCGCGCACTGGGGAAAGCCCCACTCTTCGGCTGGGGTTCACCGCCATCGGGCCACCGCCATCGGGCCACCGCCATCGGGCCGCCGGTGCCGGGCCGCCCGTGCCGAGGTGGTGGTGACGGGCCGGTGGTGACGGCGCGGCGCCGCCAGGACGGTGGTGCGCGGGTGAGGCGGGGAAGCGGACCCTACCCCCTAGGGCCGCTCCCCCTCACCTTCCGCGTCCACCCGCCCGGTCCGGTGTCCCGTCCGGGTGGGCGCCGGTGTGGCGGTCGCTGGGCCGAGTTCCCCCACGGTCCAGTCCGCCCGGCCGCTCCGCGGCCGTTCCGCTGTTGTTCGTCGCTCGTCGTTCGTTCGTCTGTCCGCCCGCTCGTCGTCCGGTCCCGGCGCGTTCCCCGACCGGGTCAGGTCGGGCGGTTCGGGGCGGACAAGCGGCCGGTCAGCGGGTCAGCAGGTCAGTTCGTGCGTGCCGTGGCGGGCGTCCCGGTGCGCTTCCCGACGGGTGTAGACGCCCAGTTCCTGGGCACGGGCACCGAGGGCGACCCTGCCGTTCACCTCCCAACGCTTCATCAGGTTGTGGACCCTGCGCTGGACCGTGCGGTGACCCACACACAGACGGCGGGCCACGGCCGCGTCGTCCAGTCCCTCGTGCAGCAGACGCAGGATTCGGATCTCCGTTTCGGACGCTTCTGGTACGTCGGTCATGTGGTGCTCCCCGTATTGCCGATCGATGGTCAGCGATCGTCTCCACTGTAAGAAGCGGACACCCCTCTTGGCAGGGTCATAATTTCCACCAAAGGTCAGTAAAGGGGCGGTCTAGGTGGCGTAATTACGCCAAGGTGTTCCAGTGTCGGCACGGGGGTCCCGTAAGAGCCCTCCCCGAGGGCGGGACGTGACATGCCCCCCGCCTGGCGCTGTCGACGTGAGGGTCGTCCCCTCGGGTGTCATCGCGGGGTGCGGGGCCTGAGAGCGGGGGATGACCAGGGGTTTCTTGCTGCGTGTGAGCTCAGATCGCCATGGCGCCGACGCCGTCGCGGTGGACGGCGCCCCGGCGGTCGGGTGTGGCATCGGAGAGCCCTCCGTCCGGCGCGCGAGCGGCGTCTGTCGACAGTGCCGTACCTCACGTCCGGGCCCGGTGTGCCGTTGTGGCGGCTCGCGCGGGTGATCGCCCGATCGTCGGCCTGATCCGCACGGGTTGGCCGGTTCGCCAGCGTCGTGCCGTAGCCATCGCTCAAGGTCGGGAAGGCGGCGTTCTGGAGGGGGTCGAGGCGGGCCTCGTCGACAGGCTCCCGCTCACTTCGCGTGTGGCATCGGACGAGTTAGGGCCAAAGGAAGGGGATGGCGTAAATACGCCCGAAGGTTCCGCACGGACAACTGCGCCGACCGTGTGCTGCAGGAATACGGCCCGCAAGGTGAGTGATGTGTCCATCAATGTCATGAATGATGCCATTTTCATTTGTTGTGGAACTGAAACCTCTTGGGTAGTCAATGCTAAGTCCGGTATCAGTCAATCAGGGTGAAGGATTCACCTTCTCGCTATAGGTTTTCAAACGATCGCGGGGGGCGTGAGTTCCTCCTCAAGGGTTCCATTCCTTTCCCGCGGTGAGGTCCATCGCATTCGTCTACGGGGAGATCGATGTGTCCTTGACTGCCAAGAGGGGCGTGCGCGTAGCGGTTGCCGTTGCTTCGGCCGCAACTCTCAGCCTCATCGCGCCGCAGGTGTCCGCCGCTGAGAATCCCACCGTTCCGGACGTCAAACTGTCCGCCAGTGCCGACAGCGAAACACGCGAGTTCGCCGAGGCCAATCCTGCCGTGGTCGCACAGGCGGCCAATGTGTGTGGAGCGGGCTACGTGCTGGATCGGGGGATCCCCCTTCCGGTGGGGACCCCGCCGAGCATGCGGCTCGCCACGCTGTTCTCCTACACCAAGGGGGGAAACGACTCTGGCTGTGCGATCTTCGACAACAACCTGGGTGTCGCCCGGAAGATGAGCTTGAAGATCTGCGCCGACAATCCGGCGAGGCCCTGTAGGTCTGACAGCGGCACCTTCCTCCACTACGCCGGACCTGTGTACACGAACTATCCAGTGTGCGCCAAGGTCACCGCCACGTTGGCCAACGCGGCCGGAACCAGCCTGGTCATCAACTACACGACTCAATACGCCTTTCTCTGCAACTGAGTCTGGCAGCGCACGCCGAAGCGAGCCGAGGTCACTCGAAACGCTGGCCTCGTTCCGGCGCTGGTGTCGACTGCCGCTTCGGATGCTCGCGAGTCGATTTCCGAGAGTCAGCCTCGAGGTGAACATCCGCTAACTCATCAGCGGCAGGTCAAGCAGCAGTCGCTGATCCCGCCGCTGAACGCAGTCCGGTTGCGTCTGTCCCAATTCCAGCCGGGAGTGGGCGCGCCTTGTCCTGTCACCGCACACGATCAAGTGGGGCCGGTCCCAGCCATTGTCCGGGACCGGTCCCGTAGGGGAGGATTCCTATGGCCGACGCGATGGTGCAGCGCGCCCAACGGTTCATCAACACGACCTACGGCAACGGTGCGACGCTCGGTATAGCGAAGCTGGAAGAGAACGGCCAGACATCTTGGACCGTCATGTACGCCCTCACCCGGGCGCTCCAGTACGAGATGGGCATCAGGGCCCTGTCAGACGCCTTCGGGCCGACCACGATGGCGACCATCGCGGAGAAGTACGGAAAGCTGGACGAGAGTAACATTCCCTCGGCGAACTTCTGTCGGGTCATCCAGTCCGCCCTGTACTGCAAGGGCTACGACGGTGGCGAGATAGACGGCCAGTACAACGCCCGGGTGAAATCCTCCGTCGTCAAGCTGCACCAGAACATGGGCGTGGGCGCCATCTACCCGGAAGGCTCGCTGTGGCCGAAGACGGCCAAAGGGCTTTTCAACATGGACGCCTACACCACGATCAGCGGCGGCTCGGACAGCATCCGCTCCATCCAGCAGTGGTTGAACGGCAAGTACATCCTGCGCAAGGACTACTACGTCATCCCTTGTGACGGTCACAACTCCCGTGACGTGTCGAAGTCGATGCTGCTGGCGATCCAGTACGAACTCGGCATGGCCGACGGCGTCGCCAACCGCGTCTTCGGGCCCGGCACCCAGGCCGGTCTCAAGAACCACACGGTCTCCGTTGGCTCGACCGGCACCTGGGCGTCCCTGTTCACCGCCGGGATGATCCTCAACAAGCGGCCGGTTTCCTTCGGGAACTTCACCGCCGCGGTGAAGAGCGAGACGGAGAAGTTCCAGTCGTTCGTCAAGCTGCCGGTTACCGGTCTCGGGGACTTCTCCACCTGGGCCTCGTTGTTGGTCTCCTACGGCGATCAGAGCCGTAAGGGCGAGGCGTGTGACGGCGTCACCCAGATCACCCCGGCGCGGGTCGCGACGCTGAAGGCCAACGGCATCAAGTACATCGGCCGCTATCTGACCAACCCCGATCCCACGCCGAGCGGCTCCACCAAGGAGAAGGAGATCCAGCCTGGCGAATTGAAGACGATCGCCGACAACGGGCTTCGCTGCTACCCGATCTACCAGACCTACGGGCGCGGCGCCGACGACTTCAGCTATCCGCTCGGGCGCGCCGCAGCGCAGGCGGCCATCAACGCGGCCCTCGATCACGGATTCAAGCCCGGCACCCGAATTTACTTCGCAGTGGACTTCGATGCCCTGGACTACCAGGTCACCAACAATGTGCTTCCGCACTTCAAGGGCATCCAGGACGCGATCGTCGACGACGGCAACCGGTTCGGGATCGGTGTCTACGGACCGCGGAACGTATGCACCCGGGTCGGCGAAGCCGGCCACTCCACGGCCTCGTTCGTCTCCGACATGTCCGCCGGATTCTCCGGAAACTTCGGTTACCCGCTGCCCCCGGACTGGGCCTTCGATCAAATCGTCACCCGCACCATCGGCTCCGGTGACGGAGCGATCAACATCGACCAAAACATCGCCTCCGGCCGTGACACGGGACAGGGCGCCTTCAACCCGCCCCGTTCGGTCAAGCCTGACGTCTCTCTCCATTCCACGGTCATCGAGGCGATGAAGACCGACGTCGGCAAGTACATGCAGTCCATCGGTTACCCCAACGACGGCGGCGTCCGTACCTACCAGCACTGGAAGTGCTTCGACAGCGTCGTGGTCATGCACGACGCGCTGCTCACGAGCCTGTCCAACAAGCACAACATGCGTAAAGCGCTGATCCAGGCCACCGCGTACTGGGAGATGCGGCACATCGACCCGGTCGACGAGGCCGCCGAGGTCGCGGTCATCACCGCGTTCAACACCACGGGAAAGTTCATCCAGGACCCCTCCACAGGGATCGCGCAGCAGCGGGCCCAGACCCTGATCCCCGCCTGGAACCACGCCCTCGACAAGGGTTACGCGACCGGGCAGCCACGGCGCAACCCGGCCAGCGACCAGGACAAGTACGACATCTGGAAGAAGGCCCGCGACAACGAGGAGTTCGCCCTCACCAGCGTGGTCATGATCCATCGGTGGGACATCGACGGAAAGCCCGGTGGCGACGACAGTTCGCCCGCGCTTCGCCAGCCCTCGCTGTCGTACACCGACGAGGAGGTCTACGAGGTCCTGCGGCGTTACCAGGGCCCGGCCGAACCCGCGTTCACCGACGCCAAGAAGCGGATGCCGCTGTACTACCTACTGGAGAAGTACCACTCCATCTCCCGGAACATGTGAGTAGAGCAGGGAACCATGGCAGCAGACGCCTCCTTCGCCGGGCACGACCCGGCCGCCGTCATCCTCTTGGCCTTCGCAGGTCTGGTCGCCACTGCGAGCCTCGGCGTCTACAGCCTGGTGCGTACCGTGCGTACCACGCGCGGCGGACGTCGAGGGCTGGCGGCGAGACTCCGGCTGGCCGGTGGCCTGGCCTTCACCGCCGCGATCGGCATGTACACGTGGGGCGTGCTGCATCTGGCCGTGTTCGACGAGAGCGCCCAGGCCGACGCCTGCCACAAGGCGCTGGACGGCAAGGCCCTCGTCGCCTACGAACCTACCTACGTTCCCCTCGCGTTCGGATGTGTGGCCGACGACGGCACGACCTACGACACGGCCGTACCCGGCTACGTGAACCCCCTCGCCGGCCTGCTGGGCGTCGCCGCCTTCCTCCTGACCGCCTTCAGCTTCGCCGAAGCGCACAACGACAAGAAGGACAACGACACGTGACAGCCCCCATATCCCGTCGCACCACTCTGTTCCGCGGCGCGGCCATCGCCGCTGGCGCCGCCTTCGGCTCGCAGGCGCTGACCGGACCCGGATACGCCGCCCAGGCCGGACCTTCCGCTGACGACGTCCGCGAGGCCATGCAACGGGCCCGGGCCCGCCGGGACCACGCCCTGGCCGGGCGGAAGTCCCGGAACGGCTGGGAGATGGAGAAGACCACCGACAGCCGGGGCAGCGTCTACACCCGACCGGTGCCGGGCACCGGGCTTGAGGTGAAGGTCCGCATGGGTGACGTCGAGACCGTCCTGGCCTACGTCGTGCGGCGCTTCCACTATGAGATCGACGCACTGCGCCGCGGCGACGTCGTCGGCTGGCTGCCGCCCGAGAAGGTGCACCCCCGGCGGGCCGAGTCCAACCTCGCCTCCGGCACCGCGGTGAGGATCAGGCCCGGCCACTATCCGTCCGGTCAGCGCGGCGGCTTCTACCCTGCACAGCGACTCCTCATCGGCGACATCCTCGCCGACTGCGAAGGCGTCGTCGCCTGGGGCGGAGACGACCGGACTCCCGACGAGGCGCTCTTCTCCATCAAGGCCGGGCCCGGCGACAAGAAACTGGCCAAGGTCGCCGAAAAGCTCCGGAGCTGGGACGTCACGCCCGGCAAGGGCGTCGACCGGGAAGCCGACATGACGGTACCGGTCCAGCGCGACCGCGCCCGTCGTTACGTGTAACCGGTCCATCGGCCGGGACGCACGGGAGACAGCCCGGTCGGGCGGTGTCCCGGGGCGGGAGCCGGCGCAGGAGCGTCAGGCGCGCCGTTTCGGCACTGGGCCAGGTCCTGCCTCGGTTACGGACACGGGCGGGCGATCAGCTCAATCGCGTGACCGGCGGGGTCTTCGACGCACATGCCTCGACCGTCGTGCTCGTTGTCGATGCCGCCCGGGCGGCATCGACAACGGGGCTGCCCAGTGCTCGATGCCGTCCTCGCCCGGCCCGGTTCCCTCCAGGGTGCGAACGCCTGTGCATACAGTCATGCAGAGGTGGGCGAACCTGAATAGATTGGGGTCCGGAGCGGTGTCGCGGGGTGCCGTCGCGACGGTGCCGGAAGTGCCGCGGACGAGGGGGACGAGGGGCATGGACGAGGGCGCGGAGCAGCGGTTGCGGCGGCTGTTCGAGGGGCACCGGCTGACTCCCACCCAGCGCCGTCTCGCGCACTGCATGGTCCGTCGCGCGGCCGAGGTGCCGTTCCTCTCCAGTGTGGAGCTGGCCGAACTCGCCGGGGTCAGCCAGCCCTCCGTGACCCGCTTCGCGGTCGCGCTCGGCTTCGACGGCTACCCCGCGCTCCGCCGCCATCTGCGCGAGGTCACCCCGCCGCCCGCCCCGGAGGCCGCCGGGCGCACCCCCTATCAGCGGGCGGTCGACGAGGAGATCGGCAACCTGCGGCACCTCGCCGGGCTGCTCGCCGACCCCGCCCCCGTCCGTGACGCGGGGGCGCTGCTCGCTGCCTCCCGCCCGCTGCCGGTGCTCGGGCTGCGCGCGGCCGCCGCCCAGGCGCACGGGTTCGCGTACTTCGCGGCCAAGGTGCACCCGGACGTCCGGCTGCTGGACGAGGGCGGGTCCACGCTGGCGGACCGTCTCGACCGGGCCGCCGCCGCCGGGGCCTCGGCCCTGCTGTGCTTCGCGCTGCCCCGGCATCCGCGCGAGACCGTCGAGGCGCTGGAGTACGCCCGGGGCGCCGGGCTGCGGGTGGTGACCGTCGCGGACAGCGCCTTCGCCCCGGTGGCCGCCGTGTCGGACGTCCTGCTGCCCGCCCCCGTCGGCACCGGTCTCGCCTTCGACACCGCGTGCGCGCCGATGCTGCTCGGCCGGATGCTGCTGGAGGCCGTGTGCGACGCGCTGCCCGACGCCCAGGCCCGGCTGGAGGACTTCGACGCCCGCGCGGCGGCCCGGGGGCTCTTCGCCGACTGAGGACGCGGGTCCCGCCCCCGCCTTCCCCTTGTCTCTCCCTGTCCCTCCCTGTCCCTCTTGCCCTTGGCTTCCCCAGCCTTCCCCTCACCCGGCGCGGGGCTGCCCTCGCCGACGCGGGGCGGGGAAAACGTCCGGAAAGTGTCCGCACGTCCTCATGACGTCCTCAGGAACCGCCGGTAACCTGCCGAATCCCCGAAGTGGCGACGGTGTCGTCACCAACGGCCCGGAAGAGGAGGCGGTCATGGCGCGCGGACGCGGTGGGAGCGGGAGCGGGACCACGACGGGACCGACGGGACGGACCGGGGAGGACGGCGCCGCCCGGACCGTCCGCCCCGCCCGGACCCCCGGGGACGGCGGGTCGGGACGGAGGCCCGGGCGGCAGGGCAACCACGGGCTGGCCCGGGTGGCCGTCGTGGTGCGGGCGGGCGCGGCGCCCCTGTGGTGGACGGGGGTGCTGGCCGCCGGGACGGGAGCGCTCGTCCCGGGGCTGACCGGCCGCCGGATCGGGGTCCTCGCGGGCACCGCCCTGTTCCTCGTCGCCGTCGCCGTCGTCGGCGGCCGGGGCTTCGCCCGGTACGCGGCGCTGGCCCGGGAGGCGGGCCGGGCCGGACGCCACGACGTGCTCCAGGACCGGGCGGTCACCGCCCGGGTGTGGCGGCGCGGCCATCTGCCGTGGCTCGCCGCCGCGTTCCTCGTCGCGGTCGGTGCGTCGTTCGCGCTGCCCGCCGCGCCCGGCATGGCGCTCGCGGGACTGGGCGCGGGCCGATGGGTGAAGGCGGTCCGGATCGGCCGTCTGGAGGCCGCGGACGGCGTACTGCTGTGGGTGCGCGCCGACTGGCTGGACGCCCGGGGCGGACGGCCCGCGGGCCCGGCCGTACGGGAGTTCCGCACGACGGGCCCGGGTGCGGGGGACGCGGCTCCGGGCGGGGCCCGGCGACGCGCCTGACGGTGCGCCCCCGCGTCCTGCGCCGCGCGCGCTGAGCGGTGCCGGGCGCCCGACGGTGACCCTCGGCCGGGTCAGACCTCCAGCTCGGACTCGATGCGGCGGAGCTGGTGGCGGGCCATCGCCAGGTTGGAGCGGTTCTTGTCCAGTGCGACGTACAGGAACAGTCCGCCGTGGCCGCGCCCCCGGATGAGCCGGATGAGGTGGTACTGGGTGCCCAGGGTGATCAGGACGTCCTCGATCTCGTCCTGGAGGCCGAGGAGTTCCATGGTCCGCAGCTTGGAGCGGACGACGTCGGTGTTCCCGGCGGCGGCGACCGCGAGGTCGAACTCCTTGCCGCCGCCTATCGTGCCGAGGGCCATTCCGCTGGTGTAGTCGACGAGGGCCGCGCCGATGACCCCCTCGACGGAGGTCGTGAGGTCCTTGAGTGCGGCTTCGGTGTTGCTCATGGTGTCCGTGCTCCTTCTCTTCGAGCTCTTCCGGCTCTTCCGGCTCTTGCTCTTCGGGCTCTTCGGGCTGAGGCGTTGACGGGCGCGTTCACGGGCGGGGCGGCGGTCCCGGCGGTCCCGGTTGGCCGACCGGGCGGGGCGGCAGCGGAGGGCGCGCGCCACCGTCGGGGGGCGGCGCCGACGGCCCCGGGGGACGGGACGGGCGGGGTGGCCGGAGGGCCGGATGGGCCGGGGCGCCGTCCGGACCGGCTCCGGCGGCGGCCCGGGTCGCCGTCTCGATCAGTTCGGCGATCCGGGCCCCGCTGCGCCGGCCCTCCAGGTGCAGCCGGCCGACGTTCACCCGGGCCCCGGCGATCAGGGTGAGGACGGCGGCCGGGCCCGCCGCGTAGGTGGCGGTGTAGCCGTCGGTGCCGCGCACCAGCAGTTCCTGGAAGGGGCCCCGTCCGGTCGCCTCGGTCAGACGGCCGCCCACTCCGAGGGCGGCGGCGGTGAGGGCGGCGACGCCCTCGGCCTCCACCCCGTCGGCGTCCCGGGCCAGGACGAACCCGTCGGCGCTGGCGGCGAGCGCGCCGGTGATCTGCGGGACCCGGGCGCGCAGCCGCTCCAGTTCACCGAGTATGCCGGTCTCGACGGCCATCAGTCGTTGTCTCCTCTCGGCGCGCTGCCGGAGCGCGAAACGCCTCATACGGACCCCCGGCGGCGCGTCCCGGGTCCGCCCGTACCCCGCCCGGCCGGGGCGCGGGCCTTCACTCCAGCACCAGCCGTCCCGCGATGTCCCGGAGCCGCAGCCGGGCCAGCGCCAGGTTGCCGGTGTCGCGGTCGAGCCAGAGATAGAGGAAGGCGGCGCAGTCGGGCGTCGTCTCCGCGAAGTGCATCAGGTGGTAGGCGGTCTCCGTGGTGACCAGCAGGTCCTCCACGGCGGGCGCCCGCGCCGGTTCCGGGAGTCCGCCGAGCGGGGGTCGCGTCCCGGGGGCGGTGAAGACCGTGTACTCGGCCGCCGCCCGGGCCATCTCGGCGGTCTCGGTGGCCGTCACCTCGTGGTCGTCGCCCGAGGACTCGCCGATCGAGCCGAGGGCGAGTCCGCTGGTCCAGTCGACGACGGCCGCTCCCCGGGCGCCGGGCAGGGTCATCGTCTCCAGCAGGCACGCGTCGATTCCGGGCACGCCGGTTTCCTCCCCTGGGCCGCGTGGGCGCGGTGGGCGTGAGTGCCGGGGCGCGGGTGGCGTCCCGGTGTGCGGGAGGTTATGCAACGCACACGCGTTTGGGGGACGCTCTGGGGTTTTCCCGGGAAACATCTCCAAGAACGGTCAAATGCGATCAGGGGGATTGCTGTTCCGGTCTTGTTGCGGGGTGGATCGGTCGGGTGGGTCAGGGGAGGTCGTTCCGGAAGAGCAGGGCGTCGGTGTGTGCCCCGCCCGCCTCGGCCACCACTTCCCGGACCGTCTGCGCGGTCCGCACCGTCGCGAACCGCACCCCCACCGCCGGCCCTTTCCCGTCCCCGTCGCCTTCTTCCCCGTCCTCGGCTCCGTCCCCGTGCGCGTCCCGGCCGCCGCGCCCGCCGCCGGACGTGCCCCCGTCCCCGTGCGCGTCCTCGTCCCCGGCTCCGCCCGCGTCCGTCAGGAACCCGTGGACGGCGGGCCGGGACAGCGCGTTGTACGCGTAGGGGTGCGCGAAGAAGTACGCCCCCGTGTCCAGGACGGCGATGTGATCGCCCGGCGCGAGCCGGGGCAGCGCGCGCCCCCGCGCGAGCAGGTCCCCGGCGAAGCACGCCGGGCCCGCCACGTCCTGGACCTCCTCCGGGGTGGTCAGCGGTAGCCCCCGGGCGTCGTACCCGGCGATCCGCAGCGGCCACTGGTCGGGCGCGTAGACGGTCCGGGCCGCGATCTGCGCCCCCGCGTGGGTCACCGCGATCCGCCGCCCGCCCGCCGACTTGGTGTACTCGACCCGGCTCAGCACCAGCCCGTGCTTGGCCAGCAGCGCCCGGCCGAACTCGGTGACCAGCCCGTACCGTCCGTCGAAGAGCCCCGGCACCCGCTCCGCCAGCAGCCGGGCGTACCCGGCGAACCCGGGGTCCTCCGGATCGCCGCCGAAGTCGACGGGCAGCCCGCCGCCGAGGTCCAGGGTGTCCACCTGGAAGCGCCCGGCCCGCGCGTTGACCTCCTCGGCCAGCGCGTACGTCCGGGCCACGCCCTCGGCCATCAGCTCCGTCGGCACGCCCTGCGATCCGGAGTGGACGTGCAGCCGGGTGAGCCACGGCCGGTGGAGGAAGGCGCGCACGACCGTCTCCCGGACGCCCGGATCGTCCAGCGCCACGCCGAACTTGGCGGTCCGGGTCGCCGTCGAGAGGGCGTCGATGCTGCCGCCGCCCACCTGCGGGTTCACCCTCAGCCCCAGCGGCGGGCGGCGGCCGTCCACCGTGGAGGACGTCACCAGGCCGTCCAGCCGGGCGAGTTCCTGGAGGCCGTCCGCGTTGACGGCGACGCCGAGGGCCAGCGCCTCGCGCAGTTCGGCGGACGTCTTGGCGGGGGAGTCGAGGACGGTGTGCGCGGCGGGGGTCCCGGCGGTGCGGGCGAGGGCGAGTTCGCCGGGGCTGGCGACCTCCGCGCCGAGCCCCTCCTCCCGCAGCAGCCGCACCACGGCAGTCAGCGGGCACGCCTTCACGGCGAAGGTGTGCAGCACGCGGGTGCCGGGGGCGGTGACCGCGTCGAAGGCCGCGCGCAGCGCACGGGCGCCCGCCCGGATCCCCGTCACGTCCATCAGCGCGACCAGCGGCTCCCGTTCGCCGACGAGGCCCCGGGCGACCGCCGCCCGGACGGCCGCGTTCCGGCGGGCGACCGCGTCCGGCCCGCCGGGCCGTGGCCCTCGGGCGGGTACGGGGTCCGGCTGCCCGGCCGGGGCGGGATCCGGTTGCCCGGCTGGTGCGGGGCCCGGCGGGCCGGACGGTGCGGGGCCCGGCTGCCCGACTGGTGCGGGCTCCGGTTCCCCGGCCGGTGCCGGGCGCGCTCCCCGGACGGGTGCGGGGTCGGCGGCGGGGTCCGGCACGTGGTCCGTCATGGATCCAGCGAACCACCCGGGGCGGCGGCCCGACCCGTCCCGCGCCCTATTGACTAGCTCTATTCAGAAGATCAGGATGTGAATGGAAAATCGCCATGGAGGTCCGTGCCCGCGCGTACGGCCCACGAACCCCGGCGCGCGTGCCCGGCTCGCACACCTGTTCCGCGCGCCTGTCCGCGCGCCGCCCGCCGTCCGCCCGTGCGTCCGGCCCGGACCACCGGCCCGGACGTACGGTCCGTATACCCGGGCCGGACGGTCCGGACGTGTACGTCCGGACCGTCCGGCCCGGGGCTGAACGTCCGGACCGGCCGCCCGGGCGTGAACGTCCGGGCCGGGCACCCGTCCGGACCGGCCCCGGTCCGTACGCCGAGGTCCGTCGGCCCCGGACGGACGTACGGACACCCGTGCGCCGTCCGGCCCGCGCACCCCGCACGCGAGGAGGCAGACCATGTCAGGACCCCGCCCCGTACGAGCCCCGCGCGGCACCGAACCGAGCGCCCTGGGCTGGCCCCAGGAAGCCGCGCTGCGGATGCTCCAGAACAACCTGGACCCCGAGGTCGCCGAACACCCCGACCGGCTCGTCGTCTACGGCGGCACCGGCAAGGCCGCCCGCGACTGGGCCTCCTACGACGCGATGGTCCGCACCCTGCGCACCCTCAAGGCGGACGAGACGATGCTGGTGCAGTCCGGCCGTCCCGTCGGCGTGATGACCACCCACGAGTGGGCGCCCCGGGTCCTCATCGCCAACTCCCACCTGGTCGGGGAGTGGGCGAACTGGGAGGAGTTCCGCCGTCTGGAAGCCCTCGGCCTCACCATGTACGGGCAGATGACCGCCGGTTCCTGGATCTACATCGGCACCCAGGGCATCCTCCAGGGCACCTACGAGACGTTCGCCGCCGTCGCCGCCAAACGCTTCGGCGGCACCCTCGCCGGGACCATCACCCTCACCGCCGGACTCGGCGGCATGGGCGGCGCCCAGCCCCTCGCCGTCACCATGAACGACGGCGTGGCGATCTGCGTCGACTGCGACCCCCGCGCCATCGAACGCCGCATCGCCCACGGCTACCTCGACGTCCGCGCCGACTCGCCCGCGCACGCGCTGCGGCTCGCCACCGAGGCCCGTGACGCCCGCCGCCCGCTCTCCGTCGGCGTCCTCGGCAACGCCGCCGAGGTGCTGCCCCGGATGCTCGCGGACGGCGCCCCCGTCGACGTCGTCACCGACCAGACCTCCGCCCACGACCCCCTCGCCTACCTCCCGGTCGGCACCGACTTCGCGGACATGGCGGCCGAGGCGGCCCGGGACCCCGCCGGGTTCACCGACCGGGCCCGGGAGTCGATGGCCCGGCACGTCGAGGCCATGGTCGGCTTCCAGGACGCGGGCGCCGAGGTCTTCGACTACGGCAACAGCATCCGGGGCGAGGCCCGGACCGCAGGGTACGCCCGCGCGTTCGACTTCCCCGGGTTCGTCCCCGCCTACATCCGGCCCCTGTTCTGCGAGGGCAAGGGCCCCTTCCGGTGGGCCGCCCTGTCCGGGGACCCCAAGGACATCGCCGCCACCGACCGGGCCGTCCTCGACCTCTTCCCGGAGAACGAGTCGCTGCGCCGCTGGATCACCCTCGCCGGGGAACGCGTCAAGTACCAGGGGCTGCCCGCCCGGATCTGCTGGCTCGGCTACGGCGAACGCGACCGCGCGGGGGAGCGGTTCAACGACATGGTGGCGAGCGGGGAGCTGTCCGCGCCCGTCGTCATCGGCCGCGACCACCTCGACTGCGGTTCGGTCGCCTCGCCCTACCGCGAGACCGAGGCGATGCGGGACGGCTCCGACGCCATCGCCGACTGGCCGCTCCTCAACGCCATGGTCAACGTGGCCTCCGGCGCGTCCTGGGTCTCCCTGCACCACGGCGGCGGCGTCGGCATCGGCCGCTCGATCCACGCGGGGCAGGTCACCGTCGCCGACGGCACCCCGCTCGCCGGGGAGAAGATCCGCCGCGTCCTCACCAACGACCCCGGCATGGGCGTCGTCCGGCACGTCGACGCGGGGTACGAGGGCGCCGAACGGGTGGCCCGGGAGCGGGGCGTGCGGATCCCCATGCGGGAGGCCGACCCCGCGCGGGAGGGCGCCCCGGGGCGAGGACACGACCCGGTGGTGCGGGGCCGCACGGCGGGGGAGGACCGTCCTGCTCGCCGGGGTGCCCCCACCGCGACCCCCACGGGCACGGCGGGAGCCGCCCCCGGTGACGGCGCCCGACGGGTGGCGGGCCCCGCTGGCCCGGACGCCACCAGCGCGGGCTCCACCGGCACGGCGGCAGCCGACCCTGGTGACGGTGCCCGACAGACGGTGGACCCCACCGGCCAGGGCCCCACCGGCCCGGACCCCGCCGGGCACGCCCCCGGCGCCGCCCGCCGGAAGGACGGCGGCGCATGAGCTTCCACGCCATGTGGCGCGAACTCGCCCCGCTCGGCCGCGACCCCCGTACCGGCGGCTACCGCCGCCACGCCTGGACGGGGGCCGACGCCGAGTGCCGTGCCTGGTTCCGGGAGCAGGCCGCCCGGCGCGGACTGCGCCAGGAGACCGACCGCAACGGCAACCAGTGGGCCTGGTGGGGCGACCCGGCCCGGGGCGACGCCGTCGTCACCGGCTCCCACCTGGACTCCGTCCCCGACGGCGGCGCCTTCGACGGCCCGCTCGGCGTGGTCTCCGCCTTCGCCGCCCTGGACGCGCTCCGTGCCCGGGGCGCCGCGCCCGTCCGCCCCCTGGGGATCGTCAACTTCGGCGACGAGGAGGGCGCCCGTTTCGGCGTGGCCTGCGTCGGCTCCCGGCTCGCCGCCGGACACCTCACCCGGGAGCGGGCGCACGCCCTCACCGACCGGGACGGCGTCACCCTGGCCGCCGCGATGGAGGCCGCCGGACACGACCCCGGAACCCTCGGCCCCGACCCCGGACGGCTCGCCCGGATCGGCGCCTTCGTCGAACTCCACGTCGAACAGGGCCGGGCGCTCGACCTCACCGGCGACCCGGTCGGCGTGGCCTCCGCGATCTGGCCGCACGGCCGCTGGCGCTTCGACTTCCGGGGCGAGGCCAACCACGCGGGCACCACCCGGCTGGCCGACCGCCGCGACCCGATGCTCCCCTACGCCGAGACCGTCCTCGCCGCCCGCGCCGCCGCCCGGGACGCGGGCGCCGTCGCCACCTTCGGCAAGGTCGACGTCGCCCCGAACGGGGTCAACGCGGTCCCGTCCCTGGTCCGGGGCTGGCTGGACTCCCGGGCCCCCGCCCAGGACGTCCTCGACCGGGTGGTCACCGCCGTCGAACGCGCCGCCCGCGACCACGCCGGACGGCACGGCGTGGAGCTGGCCGTGGTCCGCGAGTCGTTCAGCCCGGTCGTGGAGTTCGCCCACCCCCTGCGCGACCGGATCGTCCGGCTGCTCGACCGCGAGGGCGCCCGCCCGGTGCCCGTCCTCGGCACGGGCGCGGGACACGACGCCGGAATCCTCTCCGGGAGCGTCCCGACCGCGATGCTGTTCGTGCGCAACCCCACCGGCGTCTCCCACTCCCCGGCCGAACACGCCACCGAGGACGACTGCCTCGCGGGGGTGGCCGCGCTCACCGACGTACTGGAGGGACTCGCATGCCGTTGACGCCGGACCCCGGTGACCTGGGCGGCGCACCGCGCGCCTACTGGCTGGAGTACGCCTGGCTGGAGCCCGTCGCCGAACCGGGCGTCCTCCTGGAGACCGGACCCGACGGCCGGATCCACACCGTCCGCACCGGGGTCGCCACCGCCCCGCCCGGCGCCGAGACCCTGCGCGGACTGACCCTGCCCGGCCTCGCCAACGCCCACTCGCACGCCTTCCACCGGGCGCTGCGCGGCACCGTCCAGGCCGGTACCGGCACCTTCTGGACCTGGCGCGAGGTCATGTACGCGGTCGCCGACCGCCTCGACCCCACCACCTACCACGCCCTGGCCCGCGCGGTGTACGCGGAGATGGCGCTCGCCGGGATCACCGTCGTCGGGGAGTTCCACTACCTCCACCACGCCCCCGGCGGCACCCGCTACGCCGACCCCAACGCCATGGGCCGGGCCCTCACCGAGGCGGCGGCCGACGCGGGCGTCCGCCTCACCCTGCTGGACACCGCCTACCTCTCCGCCGGTTTCGGCGAACCCCCCACCCACCACCAGCTCCGCTTCTCCGACGGCACCGCCGACGCCTGGGCCGAACGGGTCTCGGCGCTGCGCGAGTCCCCGCACACCCGGGTCGGCGCCGCGATCCACTCCGTCCGGGCCGTCCCCGCCGACCAGTTCGGGCCGGTCACCCGGTGGGCCGCCGAACGCGGCGCGCCCCTGCACGTCCACGTCTCCGAACAGCCCGCCGAGAACGAGGGGTGCCGGCGGGCGTACGGGCGCACCCCCGCCCGGCTCCTCGCCGACCACGGGGTCCTCGGCCCCCGCACCACCGGCGTCCACCACACCCATCTCACCCCCGAGGACATCGCCCTCGTCGGCTCCCTGTCCACCGGCACCTGCATGTGCCCCACCACCGAACGCGACCTCGCGGACGGCATCGGCCCCGCCCGCGCCCTCCAGGACGCGGGCTCCCCGCTCAGCCTGGGCTCCGACAGCCACGCGGTGATCGACCTGCTGGAGGAAGCCCGCGCCCTGGAACTCGACGAACGGCTGCGCACCCGCGTCCGGGGCCACTGGACCACCACCGCGCTGCTGCGCGCCGCGTCCCCCGCCGGGTACGCGGCCCTCGGCTGGCCGGACGGCGGCGTCCTGGAACCGGGCGCCCTCGCGGACTTCACCACCGTCGCCCTGGACACCGTCCGCACGGCGGGCCCGCCGCCCCGACTGGCCGCCGAGGCGGTCGTCTTCGCCGGGACCGCCGCCGACGTCCGCCACACCGTGGTCGGGGGACGGCACGTGGTCCGCGACGGCGTCCACACCCTGGTCCCCGAACCGGCCCGCGCGCTGCGGGAGGCGATCGCGGCGCTGCACGGCTAGGATCCCCAGTGAATCGCACAAATGTGCGGTTGACGGGTTGGGTCGGGTCGCCGGTCCGTGACGCGCGTCGGGGACTCCGGGTCACGGCCCGCCCGGAGTCCGGCACCGGGTCGCACGGCGGCCCCTGTCGACGGCCGGGTCACGGCGACCCGGCGACGAGGAGCGGAGCGGACCATGACGCCACACGGCACACCGATCGCCGTCACCCTGCGCGGGATCGAGGACGACGACCTCCCCGTCCTCTTCGCCCACTCCCACGACCCGGAATCCGTCCGCATGGCGGCCTTCACCGCCGACGACCCCACCGACCGGGCCGCCTTCGACGCCCACTGGGACCGGATCCGCGCCGACCCGGACGTCCTGCTGTACGCGGTGACGGCCACCGGCTCCACGGGTACCACGGGCTCCACCGGTTCCACGGGCACCACCAGCTCCACGGGCACCACCGGCGGGCACGGCTCCGGACCCGTCCCGGGCGAACTCCTCGGCCACGCGGCGGTGTACGGACCGCCGGACGAACGCGAGGTCACCTACTGGATCGGCCGCGCCCACTGGGGCCGGGGCGTGGCCACCGGCGCCCTGCGCGCCCTGCTCGCCACCGTCCCCGAACGGCCCCTGCTGGCCCGGGTCGCGGAGGACAACGAGGGCTCGCTGCGGGTGCTGCGCGCCTGCGGCTTCACGGTCACCGGCCGGGGCCGGGACTACGCGGCCGGACGCGGCGAGGAGACCGGCGAACTCGTCCTGACGCTCGTCTGACGCCCCCCGCCCGGCGCACCCCGCCCGGCGCCCGCGCCGTCCCTTCCCGGACCCTCCGGCCCGGGAGGTCCCGGGCGCCCGGGACGGCCTCAGGAACGCTTCGGCTCCAGGTGCAGCGCGGTGATCCCGCAGGCGAAGGGGTGCGCCCCGACCAGCCGGAAGTTCCGGTACGGGCCCGCTCCGCCGAAGACGGGCATCCCCGCGCCGATCGCGGTCGGGCTGACGAACAGGTGCAGCTCGTCGACCAGCTCCCGGGCGATCAGATCGGCCACCAGGGTGCCGCCCCCGTAGGCGATGACGTCCTTGCCGGGCTCGGCCTTCAGCCGCTGGACGACCTCGGTGAGGTCGCCGCCCTCGACCACCGTGTTCTCCCAGGGGGACTCGGTCAGGGTGCGCGAGACGACCACCTTGCGGGCCTCGTTGATCTGGTCGACGGCCTCCTTGGGCTCCCCCTCCGGACCGGCGGCCCAGTGCGGGATGAACCCCTCGGCGAGCCTGCGGCCCAGCAGGATGGTGTCGAAGGACTCGGTCAGCGCGGTGGTGTAGGCGGTGAGGTCCTCGCCGTCGGGGAAGGTCATCCAGTCCATCTCGCCGTTCGGACCGGCCATGTAGCCGTCGACGGTGACCTGGACCTGGAGCTTGAGCTTGCGCATGGTGGTTCCTCTTCCTCGTCCGTCCCGGGTGGCCCCGGAGCTGTCCGTTCCGGGGTGGTCCCGGAGCCTTCGGGCCCCTGGCCGTCCGGCCCGGAGTGTTCCGGCGGCCCTTGCCCGGCCCGCCCTCCCGATGTGCCTTCAGCGTGCCGGTGACCGCTTACGGATCGCTTACGGTCGGCTTCCCCGGAGGCGGCCGGACCGGGGACGGGTCCGTAACCGGCCGGGGGGTTCTGCCCCGGAACCCGGCGCGCCGGAGCGCCGACGGTGACAGGGTGGACGCGCCGACAGCCCGTGAACAGGAACGGAAGACGCGTGACGGACGCCCGCACCGCCGTATGGGACACCCACCCGAGGAACAGGACCCCGCTGGGGCCGGGCCGGGCGCACCCCATAACCGGGACGGTCGCGCGCGCCGCCCCCACCTCGTTCGGCTGGACCCCGCACCCCGGCCACGGCCCCGGCCCCGAACTCCTCGCGCTGGAGCCCGGGGACCGGGTGGTGGACCTGGGGTGCGGCACCGGGGGGAACCTGGCGCACCTCGCCGCCCTCGGCATGCGGGCGGTCGGCGTCGACCAGTCCGCGGTGCAGCTGGCCCGGGCCCGGGAGCGCTGGGAGGACGTGGTCGGCATGGAACTGCGCTGGGGCGACGCCCTGGCGTACCTGGCCCGCACCACCACCCGTTTCGACGCCGCCTACTCGGTGTTCGGCGCGGCGTACTCCACCGCCCCCGGGATGCTGCTGCCCGCCGTCCACGAACGCCTGCTCCCGGGCGGCGTCTTCGTGATGTCCCAGCACCCGCCGGTGGAGGGCTGCTACGGCTGCCAGGCGTCGTACGTGCCCCGGGGCCCCGGCGAGGACCCGGCGGTGGTGAAGCGCTGGGACTACCCGCCCGCCGCCTGGGTCCGCCTTCTCACGGAACACGGATTCGAGGACGTGACGGCGTCCGTCCTCCCGCCCCCGGCCCAGGGGGAGCGGAGGCTCGGGACGTTGGTGGTGCGGGGGGTGCGGGGGTCGGACGGGACCGCCGGGACGGGGAGCGGCTAGCGGGAGACCGGCCGGACTCACGCCGCCCGCACCGCTCCTGACACTGAACGTCGGGCACGGGCCGGGACCCGAACTCCTCGGCGCGCCGGAGTCCGTCCTCGAAGTCGGCTGCGGCACCGGCCGTGCCCTGGCGTACCTCGCTCAGCGGGGGACCAAGGCGACCGGCGTTGACATGTCGCCGGTCATGGTGGCGAACGCCACGGAACGGTGGGGCTCCCTGGGGGTCCGGTTCGTGTGTACGGAAGTGCTCTCGTACCTGTCCGGGACCACGGAGACCTACGACGCCGTCTACTCGGTGTTCGGTGCCGTCTGGTTCACCGACCCGGCCAGGCTGCTCCCTCTGATCGCCGCCCGCCCTCACCCCGAGCCGTCCTCCGAGCCGGTGGGCCGGGTGGGCACCGTGTGGGAGCTGGCCGCCGCCGCGGCGGCGTAGTGGGCGGGGGTGGGCGGGCCGGTGGGGCGGACCCGGCCGATCAGGAGGGCCAGGGCGACGCCGAAGGCGCAGAACAGGGCGAGGCCGACGGAGGCGCGGGAGAACCCGGCCGCGAGGGCGTCGGCCACCGCCTTCCCGCTGGTGTACTGATGGGTGTAGACCGCGCTGAACAGCGCGGCGGTGACGGCGGTGAGCACGGCCGCGCCGACGTAGCGGCCCATGTTGGAGATCCCGGACGCCGCGCCGACCTGGTCGGTGTCGACACAGGCCGTGGCCACCGACGAGGACGGCCCGTTCGCCAGCCCCAGCCCGAAGGCGAGCACGACCAGCGGCACCACGAAGGCGGCGTACCCCCAGGACGCCTCGGTGAACGCGAACGCGGCGAGCGCGACGGCCGCGATCCCGAACCCCGCCGCGATCACCCGGCGGGCGCCCAGCCGGTCGACGAACCGGGTGATCAGGGGCGCGGTGACCACGATCCCGGCCGCCGCGGGGAGCGTCGCCACCCCCGCCTCCAGCGGTGACATGCCCAGACCGTCGGGGTTCTGGAAGTACAGACTGCACACGTACATGACCGCGTTGATGCACCCGGCCACCACGAGGATCGCGACGCTCGACCCCACGAGGACCTTGTTGCGCAACAGCGCCAGGTCGAGCAGCGGCGCGCGCACCCGTTTCTCGACGGCGACGAACCCGGCCACGGACGCGGCGGAGACCGCGAAGCAGACGAGCGTCGGCGCGCTGAGCCAGCCCCACTGCGCGCCCTCGGTCACGGCGAACACGAACGGGACGAGCACCCCCGCGATCAGCACGGTCCCGGCCAGATCGACGGACCGGGGCCGGGCGGGGTCCGAGGACTCCGTCACCGCGCGCAGGGTCAGCGGGACGCACGCCAGGGCGATGGCGGCGTCGATCCAGAACAGCCCCTGCCACCCCGTGACGTCCACGAGCGCGCCGCCCAGCAGCGGCCCGGCGGCGGCCCCGGCGGCCGACGCCGCCCCCCACAGCGACACCGCGCGCATCTGCCCGTCGCCCGAGGACCCGGCGGACAGCAGACTCAGCCCGCAGGCCAGGATCGTCGAGCCCGCCGCGCCCTGGACGGCCCGGCCCGCGATCACCATCCCCCCGCTGTCCGCCAACGCGATCAGCAGGCACGAGGCGACGAAGAGCAGCAGCCCGCCGAGGAAGATCCGCCGTCGGCCGAAGATGTCCCCCAGCGCCCCGGAGGTGACGATGACGGCCGCGCCGACCAGCGAGTAGCCGGTCACCGCCCACTGGAGGGTGGCCAGCGAGGTGCCGGTGTCCTCGCTGATGGCGGGGAGCAGGATGCTGACGGCGGACGTGTTGGCGTTCACCACGAACGCCGAGACGCAGGTGGCCGCCAGCACCCCGCCAGCGGCCCGCCCCGCCCCGTCGGAGGAGCCCTTCCCCGCGGGCGCGCTCACCCCGCCGCCTCCGCCGCACCCGTCGCACCCGTCGCATCCGTCGCACTGGGAGACGCGGCCCCCGGATCGCGAGACACGGCCTCCGCACCGGGAGACGCGACCCCCGGATCGGGGTCGAGGGGGAAGCCGGACCGGGGAACGCCACCGCACACCATGTACCACCTCTTATCGGATGATCGAGCGCTCGGCGCCTCGAATCGGTCTGAAAGGGTGCAAGAGGTCGCTTCTGGCCAGCCCGGTCCGGTCCAGTCCGGTCCGGATGGGTCTGGGGCAGCCGTCGCGGTCGCGGCGCGGGTACGGGCCGCCGCACCCGGGCCACGGCCCTGGCCTCCGTCCGGACAGACAGAGCCCCCACCACGCGGGGGACTCCCTCGCCGGACCCGGAAGCCCCGAAGCCGATCGGCCCGTCGCACGGCACCACGTGGCCTCCGCGTCGTACCCCCTCCTCGTCCAGCGGGCGTGGGTCCGTCTCTGCCAGATGTACGAGGCCGACGCGACGCCCGCCCCGGACCGGTGCCCGTACGGTTCATCGCGTGGCCCCGCCGAGGTGTCGGCTCCGCCTCCGGCCCCGGCGCCCTGACCTGGCAGGAGGGCCATGGGCACCGGTCCGGCGCGCCGAGGGACGCGCGTCGGTGCGTGGCCCCGGGCTCCGCGCGCCCCGGGCCCTGGCGCCTCCCTGGACGGGACGGTTCCGGAACCCCGTACGGCACCCGGGACGCGGGTTTGCCGGGGCGGACCGGAAGCCAGACACCCCAGCAGGGAACGGGGGGGCGTGATGGCACCGGTGAACAGGCCGACGCGACGGGGCCGACAGGGGCTCCCACAGTTGCGACGGCGCCCGAGAGCGCCACGACGGCGGACGCCCGCACCGGCGGGGACGCCCGCACCGGCGGGGACGCCCGCACCGGCGGGCCGGCCGTCGGTGTGGGTCAGATTCGGGATCCCGACCGCGGTGGGCGCGGTTCTGGTGGGGTTCGTGCTGACCGACGGCGGGAAGGCCGTCGGGAAGCTCCTGAACGACTGGTGGAACCCTCCTCCGCCCAACACCCTGGAGGTCCTCACCGGCTGGCCCACGGCGGAGGGCTGCGACCTCGACTCCATGGTCGCCATGAAGAAGGGCGGCCCGCCCGTGGCCTCCCTCGACCTCGACGACTTCACGAAGGACCCGCGCACCGCGGCCGTGGAGAAGGGCGCGGCGTCCTGGTCCTCCGGCGTGCTCAACCTCACCCTGAGCACCAGGGGCAAGGACAAGATCTCCATCAGGTCGGTGACCCCGCACGTCACCAAGCGGAACACGACCACCGCGTACGACTGGGTGCTCAGGAAGAGCAAGTCGTGCGGCGGCCCCGGCGGAGGACCGACCGTCCTGCGCTTCGACCTCGAACGCCAGAAGCTGTTCGACGTCGTCGACGGCCGGGAGGCCGAGCGGCCCGTTCCCGGCGATTCGATGCTCACCGGGAAGACGGTGACCCGGGACGCCCCGGCCTACGTCACCGTCGACGTCCGCTCCTGCACCGCGTCGTACACCTGGAACCTGACCGTCGTCTACCTCGTCGGCGGCAAGGAGAAGCGGAAGGAGCTGGGGCCGTTCCGCTCGGCGGGCGGGGTGGCGGGCGTCCCCGTCTACGACATCCGGCCGGACACCACCGGGACGGGCCGCGAACTCGTGGACACCGGGGAGAAGACGAAGAGGACGGAGCGGACGGGGAAGACGGGGAAGACAGGGAAGACGGGGAAGACGGCCGGGACCGCCTGCGCGAAGGGGAAGGGGAACGCGCGATGACCCGGCGTCCGTCCCGTCGGACCGCCGTCGCGCTCGCCGTGAGGCTCGTCGTGGCGCTCGCGCTGATCGCGGCGGGAACGTGGTGGTTCACCGGGCGGGACGACGGCACCCGCCCCGCCACGGTGGCGACGACCTGGTCGTACACCCAGGCGCGGGAGGTGAGGGCCACGGGCGGCGGGTTCCACGCGCAGGCCGTCGCCGAGGGCGACGGGCTCCTGGTCGCGGCGGGCGACGTACCGGCGTCGTTCGACGAAGGGGACGACCCCGACGTCTGGTACGACCTCGACGCCTGGTACTCCACCGACGCCACCACCTGGACCAGGAGCGATCTGCGGTCGGTCAGCCGTGGCGCCGGGTGGTACACCGAGTTCGCCGGGCTGACGTCCTGGAACGGCGGCTTCCTGGTGACGGGCAAGGGCATCGACACCGGGGGCCTCCCCGCCACGATGTCGGCCCCCGCCTTCTTCTCCGCCGACGGCCGCACCTGGCGGCTCCTCGAACCGCCCTTCGAAGCCGGGAGCGGCCACCCCCTCTACCTCACCGACGGCGCGCACGCCTACCTCTCGCGGGACAGGAGGTCCCTGTGGCGCCTGAACGGGAAGGCGACGCGATGGACGCGGACGGACGCACGGGCGCCCAAGGGCTGCCACTTCCGTGGGCCGGGCGCCGCGTCCGGGGCCGGGGACGCCCTGATCGTCGGGTCCTGCGACCCGCACGACTCCGCCCCCGTCGCCCTCTACCGGCTGACCGACGACGGCGAGCGCCTGCGTGACCTGACCGACTCGCTCCCGGACGACCTGTTCACCGTCGAGGGCGTGGCCCTGCGCGGGGACACCCTGCTGTTGAGCACCATGCGCGAGAAGGAACCCGCGACGGAGGGAACATCCCCGTCGGCCGGTGGCGGAACCCCCGGGGGAACCCCCAACGGAGCCCTCGACGGTCCCGAGGGGCCGCTGCCCACCGCGCGGCCGGTGTTCCTCCGGTCCACGGACGGCGGCGAGCACTGGACCGAGGCCACCCTGCCCGTACGGAAGGGCGTCAAGCCGGGGTCCGGTTCCGTGACCGGCCTCTTCCGCTCCGGCGACACCTTCGTGGCCCTGGGCGGCGCGGTCCTCAACGAACTGACGCAACCGGCGGCCTGGGTCTCTCCGGACGGCGAGCGCTGGACCCCGGTGCGGCTGCGGCCCTTCGCCGAGGAGGGGTACCTGGGCCAGGGCGCGGCCCTGGACGGGCGGGTGGTCGTCCCCGCGCTCTCCGGCGGCGGCCCCGTCCGCACGGTGGGCCTCCTCACCTCCGGCCGGAAGACGACCGCCGCCCCGCCCGGGACGACCACGCCCCCGTCCCGAACGGCTCCGGCCCCGTCCGGGACCGGGTCGCCTCCCACGACCCCGGCGGCCCCGTCGTCGGCCCCGGCGCCCCCGTCGTCCGTCCCGGCACTCCCGTCGGCTCCGGCCTCCGCCACCGCCCCGGCGTCCTCTCCCACCGCCCCGGCGTCCTCTCCCGCCGGGCCGACGGGCTGGACCGGGGACGTGTGGGACCTGACGTCGCCCTTCAGCGGGGAGATCTCCGGCGGTTCGGGTCCCGCCGCCCGCTACGAGGTCCTGGTCACGCTCTCACCGGGCCGGGCCGATCCGCCCACCGTGCGGGACCTCGCCGGGCGGCTCCACATCAAGGGGGACAGCGGGTGCACGGCGAGGCTCTCGTACTCCGGGACGCGCGCCGACGGAAAGCTGGTGTTCGGTACGAGCGAGCGGCAGGGGCCGCTGCCCGGCATGGTCCTGGGCGGCTTCTACTGCCCGGACCTCGTGGAACTGCGCCTCAAGAAGCCGGGGGAGCTGGAGTGGAAGAGCGAGGGCGGCTACACGGGCACGCTCACGGCGGGGTCCGTCGACTGACCGTCCGGCCCCGGTGCGCGGCGGGCTCCCGCACATGAAGCGTCTGCGTTGCTGATCAGCGCAGGGCTGCCACTGCGTCCGCGATGAGGGAGCGGGCAGCCGCTCCCCGTACGGCCTGCTGCGAGAGGCGTTCAAAGGCGCGGGTGTACAGCTCGACCTGGCTGGGCCGCGTGAGCGTGGAGGCAGCGTCCAGGGTGTCCGCGTGCACTCTCCGTTCGTCGAAGATCGTGAAGGTCGGCATGGGCCACACGACCCGCTGCTCTGCGAACGGGACGATGCCCACGGCGACGTTCTGAGAGTCCATGACACCGAGCAAGTGACCAAGCTGCGCGGCCATGGTTTCAGCGGTGCACAGTCGATAGCGCAGCACAGACTCTTCCAGCACGAAGGAGAAGCGCCGCCCGCCCTTGTTCAAGACCTCGTTACGCCGTATCCGAGCCGCGACAGCCTCGCTCACATCGTCCGGTGTTCCTCGGAAGTCCGCGATGGAGGACAGCAGGGCGGCGGCATAACCGGCTGTCTGAAGGAAGCCAGGGATCACGTCGGATACGTAGACGCGGAAGGTCTTGGTCTGTTGGTACAGGTCGCCGGTGCTCTCCTGGAGCCTCCGCAGGCCAGTCCGTTGGAGTCGCTTCCACTCCACATGCGCTTCTGCGGACTGCCGGTTGGCCGCGATCAGGTCCGGTGCCTGATCCTCAGCGGCACAGGCCCGGCACCACGCGCGGATATCGGCATCGGACGGAGGCGTCCTGGCGTTCTCGATCCGGGACGACTTCGACTCGGACCAACGGCACCTGACGGCCAGCTCCCGCCCGCTGATCCCCGCGTCCTGCCGGATCTCACGCAGACGGCCGGCCAGGACTTCGCGGGCCTTCTGAACGCGCGAGGAGGAGTGCGAGGGCATGGAGCCGGCTTTCGTCAGACCTTGTACCGGTGGTGCGGGATCGCTCGCTCCCAGACCGCTTCGAATGCGGCGGAGCACAGCTTCACGGCTTCCGGGTCCTCCGTGATCTCGTCTTCCACCACCACTCCATCACCTGAGAAGTGGTGCACCCGGAGCAGGGTGCCATCGAAGAGCCAGAAGTCATTGCCGGGCAGGGCGATACTCGTAGCCCGTGGGCGTGGCAACCACCGTACTTCCTCGCCCGCCGTGACGTTGGCGCGCGTGACGTAGTGCTCCCAACGTACGTAGTCCGATACCGGCTCGGAGACCACCCGCGCCCTTCGGATCACCACGCCCCTGGCCACGGTGTCAGCGATCAACTGGTCATAGGGATGCCACCAGGACTCGCGAGCCTCCCAGTTGATCCGTTCACCGCGCTTCCACGCCTCGAAACGGTCCGTGGCGGCGTACGAGTCGCGCAATTCCAGGTGGACGGCGGATCGCTCGCACCGGCCAAGCAGCTCAGCGAAGCTGGGCACGCTCGACGGCATCGCATGCCTCCCTGATGATCGAAATCATCCGGGCCGGAACCCTGACGATGGCCTCACCGTCGGGCACCGGACCGTTCGCGGGACTGCTTCCCTCACAATCCGCCTGAGTCTCCGGGGTCGGCTTCCACCCCTGGAACAAGATCTCCTGTGCGTCCGTGTCCGCCCAGACAGTAGGGCAGTGGTCCCGGTCGGTGTCGGGGTCGATCCCAACGAACTCTACGGCCATGGCAGGCTCCCTGTTCTAGGTACTTGCTCGGGCTTGCACCAGCATCTTTGAACAGTGCGGAGAGCGTCAATATCGCAATGAGCCATGCAAATTGGTGTGCAAGCTCGTGCAAGTTCGTGGAGCTCGACACCCCTCACTTCCTACGGTCAGGAATCGATCCGGAGGGCGGGCACGGCGACCGGGCAACGGCTTGAAGTGGCCGAGGTGCCCACACGGTAGCCCGAAGTACCCGGACTGCCAGGCCCCACCCATGCGGCCGACCGAAGGACTCGCCGCCAGGGTCGCCGAGGTCAACGAACGGAGCCGTAGGGGTGGGCTGTGGAGTGCCGCAACAGGGAGGAACACCCATGCACGACGTACGCGCGTTACTCACCCCTGCCGCGTTCGGGGGTGTCGTCGCAACCGTCATCGACAACAACCCCGGCATGGAGGAGGCTACGGCCGAGCGGATCGTGGTGGAAGCGCTCAAGTTCATGGATGCCGCCGCGCAGTTCCCCCGCGTCAAGATCACGCCGTCGAACGTGGTCGATGAGGGATGGCACGCACTGATCCTTCACACGAACCTGTACGAGAAGCTGTGTGAGCGTCTGGGGCGGTTCGTGCACCACTGGCCCGAGCGTCCCGACGCCGAGCGGTACCACGAACGCGCGCTCACGCGGACGGTGGCCGTCATCGAGCAGGCAGGGCACACCGTGGACAGTGAACTGTGGACGGGACCGACCAAAGCCCTGGTGTCCGTGGCGGCCAACTGCTCCCACACCCCCAAGCCCGGCGGATGCGGCCCGATCAATCCGGGCAAGTGCGCTTCGCACTGCTCGGGCGGTGGCGGCGGGCTAGGCTGAGTGCGAGCAGGCGGAAGGCGGAAGTGTGGACGCTGAGCGGGCTCGGCAAGTGGACGCTTTGCTGAGGCGGTTGGGCATTCCCGGAGTGGTTGCGCCGGAAGACCCGGAGAACACGGCAGGGCCTTGGCGCGTGTACGACACAGCCGACCCGGCCAACCGCCGGGACGTGACCACTGAGGCACTGGCATCCGTGGCCGCCAAGTTCCCTGAGGAGCCTTCGGGTTCGGGGCCGATGCGAGGATTCGTGATCCCGCCCAAGGTCCAGTAACCGCCTGGGACGCGGGCCAGTGAACGAAGGCCCCCGCCGCGAACGGCAGCCCACGGAGACATCGGAGGCCGCCTGATCCGTGCACGACAACAGTCCCCCGGCGTCAAGCCGGGGGCTGTGTTGTCCGGGCAGGTCGGTGGCTGATTCAACCCGGCATCTCCCAGGATTCCCCAGCGTGACGCCGAGGAACGGCCCTGATCGGGCCGCACCGGGCATAAACCCTGCTAGGGAAGGTTCCGCGCCATCACGATCCGCTGGATCTGGTTCGTGCCCTCGTAGATCTGGGTGATCTTCGCGTCCCGCATCATCCGCTCCAGCGGGTAGTCGCGGGTGTAGCCGTAGCCGCCGAGGAGCTGCACCGCGTCCGTCGTGATCTCCATGGCGGCGTCGGAGGCGTAGCACTTGGCCGCCGCGCCGAAGAAGGTCAGCTGGTCCTCGGTGGCGCCGCCGGAGGCCCGTTCGGACTTGGCGGCGGCCGCGTAGGTGAGCTGACGGGCCGCCTCCAGCTTCATCGCCATGTCGGCCAGCATGAACTGGACGCCCTGGAAGTCGCCGATCGGCTTGCCGAACTGCTTGCGCTCCCTGACGTAACCCTTGGCGTAGTCGAGGGCGCCCTGCGCCACCCCGAGGGCCTGCGCCGCGATCGTGATGCGGGTGTGGTCCAGGGTCTTCATCGCGGTGGCGAAGCCGGTGCCCTCCTCGCCGATCATGCGGTCGGCCGGGACGCGGACCTGGTCCAGATAGACCTCGCGGGTGGGGGAGCCCTTGATGCCGAGCTTCTTCTCGGGGGCGCCGAAGGAGACCCCCTCGTCGGACTTCTCGACGACGAACGCCGAGATGCCGCGCGTCCGCCGCTCCGGGTCGGTCACCGCCATCACCGTGTAGTACTCGGACACGCCCGCGTTGGTGATCCAGCGCTTGACCCCGTTCAGCACCCAGGAGTCGCCGTCGCGCACCGCGCGGGTCTTCATCCCGGCCGCGTCCGAACCGGCGTCCGGCTCCGACAGGCAGTACGAGAACATCGCCTCGCCCCGGGCCAGCGGCGCCAGGTACTTCCGCTTCAGCTCCTCGGAGCCGGAGAGGATCACCGGCAGCGAGCCCAGCTTGTTGACGGCCGGGATCAGCGAGGACGACATGCAGGCGCGGGCCACCTCCTCGATCACGATCACCGTGGCCAGCGCGTCCGCCCCGGCGCCGCCGTACTCCTCCGGGACGTGCACCGCGTGCAGATCGGCGGCGACCAGCGCGTCCAGGGCCTCCTGGGGGAAGCGGGCCTCCTCGTCCACCGCCGCCGCGAACGGGGCGACCTTCGCCTCGGTGAGGGCGCGGACCGACTCCCGGAGCATGTCGTGCTCCTCGGCGGGACGGTAGAGGTCGAATGCCGGGTTGTCTGCCGAGCCAGCCACGGTCCCACGCTCCCAGATAGCTAATTACCGTTAAGTAACCCAATGAGTACCCCGAATCCTAGGGCTCCAGTGATGCCGGGACCAGGTGACCTGGACGACACGTCCCCCGGTGTCGCCCCGCCCCCGCCCGCCGTCCTCCCGGCCCCGCCCGTCGCCCGCCCGGCCCGTCCCTGCGTCCGCCCGCCGCCCCCGGTACCGTCCGCCCGCCGTCCTCCCGGCGGTCGCCACTGCCCGCCCGACTATGCTCGACCGGGCGTGACCAGCACCCCCGGGAGACCTCGGGGACCTCCCGGAAACCCCGGGACCGGCCGCAGACCACGACCTTCGCTACGTACCGGAGCACTCATGGCCCCCCTCAAGATCACCGTGATCGGCACCGGGTACCTCGGCGCCACCCACGCCGCCGCCATGGCGGAGCTGGGCTTCGAGGTGCTGGGGCTGGACGTCGTCCCCGAGAAGATCGCCCTGCTCGGCGAGGGCAAGGTGCCGATGTACGAGCCGGGCCTGGAGGAGCTGCTGCGCAAGCACGTCGCCGGGATCGAGGGGTCCACCGGACGGCTGCGCTTCACCCTGGACTTCGCCGAGGCCGCCGCCTTCGGCGACGTCCACTTCGTCTGCGTCAACACCCCGCAGAAGCACGGCGAGTACGCCTGCGACATGTCCTACGTCGACGCCGCCGTCGAATCGCTCGCCCGCCATCTGGAGCGCCCCTGCCTGGTCGTCGGCAAGTCGACCGTGCCGGTGGGCAGCGCGGAACGGCTCGCCGCCCGCCTGGTGGAGCTGGCGCCCGCCGGGGACGGGGTCGAACTGGCCTGGAACCCCGAGTTCCTGCGCGAGGGCTTCGCCGTCCAGGACACCCTGCGTCCGGACCGGATCGTCGTCGGCGTGAACGGGCCGAGTGCCGAGAAGCTGCTGCGCGAGGTGTACGCGACGCCCGTCGCGCAGGGGGCGCCGTTCGTGGTGACGGACTTCCCCACCGCCGAACTGGTCAAGACGGCCGCCAACTCGTTCCTCGCCACCAAGATCTCGTTCATCAACGCCATGGCCGAGGTCTGCGAGGCCGCCGGGGGCGACGTGGTCCGGCTCGCCGAGGCCATCGGGCACGACGAGCGCATCGGCAACAAGTACCTGCGGGCCGGGGTCGGGTTCGGCGGGGGCTGTCTGCCCAAGGACATCCGGGCGTTCATGGCCCGTGCCGGGGAACTCGGCGCCGACCAGGCGCTCACCTTCCTCCGCGAGATCGACTCCATCAACATGCGCCGCCGGGGCCAGATGGTGGAGATGGCCCGCGAGGCGCTCGGCGGCGGCCCGTTCCTCGGCCGCCGGATCGCGGTGCTGGGCGCCACGTTCAAGCCCGACTCGGACGACGTCCGGGACTCGCCCGCGCTGAACGTCGCCGGGCAGATCCACCTCCAGGGCGGCCAGGTCACCGTCTACGACCCCAAGGGCATGGACAACGCCCGCCGGATGTTCCCCACCCTCGGGTACGCGGACTCCGCGCTGGACGCGGTGCGCGGCGCCGACGTGGTGCTGCACCTCACCGAGTGGCGGGAGTTCCGGGAGCTGGACCCGGCGGAGCTGGGTGCGGTCGCCGGGCGGCGGGTGCTGCTGGACGGCCGCAACGCGCTGGACCCCGCCCGCTGGCGGGACGCCGACTGGAGCTTCCGGGCGATGGGCCGCCCGACCGCCTGACGGCGGCACACCGGTTCCGACGGGACGGAAACGCGCGGCGGGGGCGGGCCTTCGGAAGGCCCGCCCCCGCCGCGTCCGCGTCACGGGACCGGAGGTCACCCGGCGACGGGGCCCTCCAGGTCACCGGACGGCCCGTCCAGGGACTCCAGGGTCGCGTTCGACGGGCCCCGGCGGGACGCGACGTCCCGGGCGACGGCCTCGCCGTCCGCCAGCACCCGCACCGCGTTGGACCAGGTCAGCTTGGCCAGGTCGGCCCTGGACCAGCCCCGCGTCCGCAGCTCGACCAGCAGGTTCGGATAGCCGGAGACGTCCGACAGCCCCTCCGGGGTGAAGGCGGTCCCGTCGTAGTCCCCGCCGATGCCCAGGTGGTCGACGCCCGCGACCTCGCGCATGTGGTCCAGGTGGTCCGCCACGTCGGAGACCGTCGCCACCGGGCGCGGCCGCTCCGCCTCGAAGGCCCGGTGCGCCCGCATCGCCGCCGGGGTGGTGTCCAGCGGGTGGAAGCCGTGCGCCCGCAGGTTCTCGTCGGCCGCCGCCGTCCACGCGACGGCCGCCGGGAGGACGAACTTCGGGACGAAGGTCACCATCGCGACGCCCCCGTTGGCGGGCAGCCGCTCCAGCACGTCGTCGGGGACGTTGCGGGGGTGGTCGCAGACCGCCCGCGCCGAGGAGTGGGAGAAGATCACCGGCGCCTCGCTGGTGTCCAGCGCGTCCCGCATGGTCGTCGCGGCCACGTGCGAGAGGTCCACCAGCATGCCCAGCCGGTTCATCTCCCGGACCACCTCGTGCCCGAACGGGGTGAGGCCGCCCGCCACGGGCGCGTCCGTCGCCGAGTCCGCCCAGGGCACGTTGTCGTTGTGGGTGAGCGTCAGATAGCGCACGCCGAGCGCGTACAGCGCCCGCAGGGTGGCCAGCGAGCTGTTGATCGAGTGCCCGCCCTCCGCCCCCATCAGCGAGGCGATCCGGCCCTCCCGGCGGGCCCGCTCCAGGTCCGCCGCCGACGCCGCCGGGGCCAGGTCGGCCGGGTGGCGGTCCAGCAGCTGGCGCACGCAGTCGATCTGCTCCAGCGTGGCGCTGACCGCCTCGTCACCGGACATCCCGGTGCGGACGTACACCGACCAGTACTGGGCGCCGACCCCGCCCGCGCGCAGCCGGGCGAGGTCGGTGTGCAGCCGTCCGCTCTGGTCCTGGGCGAGGTCCCGCGCGTCGAGGTCGTAGCGGACCTGTTCGCGCAGCGCCCACGGGAGGTCGTTGTGCCCGTCCGCCACCGGGTACTCGGCGAGCAGCGCGCGCACCTCCCGGCGGGCGGCGGCCCGGGCGGCCTCGGGGTCGCTCAGCGGCGCGATCACGCGCCCCCCGCGAACCCGAACCCGCCGGTGGCGCCGCCCTCGACCTTGGCCCGCAGCCGCTTGCCCTTCTCGGTGGCCTGGTCGTTGAGGTCCCGCTGGAACTCCCGCATCCGGGCCAGCAGCTCCGGGTCGTGCGCGGCGAGGATGCGCGCCGCCAGCAGCCCGGCGTTGCGGGCGCCGCCGACGGACACCGTGGCGACCGGCACCCCGGCCGGCATCTGGACGATGGACAGCAGGCTGTCCATGCCGTCCAGGTACTTCAGCGGCACCGGGACGCCGATGACGGGCAGCGGGGTCACGGACGCCAGCATGCCCGGCAGGTGCGCCGCGCCGCCCGCGCCCGCGATGACCGCCTTCAGTCCGCGCTCCGCCGCCTGCTCGCCGTACGCGATCATCTCGTGCGGCATCCGGTGCGCGGAGACCACACCGACCTCGTAGGGGACCTCGAACTCGTCGAGGGCCTGGGCGGCGGCCTCCATGACCGGCCAGTCCGAGTCGGAGCCCATCACGATGCCCACCAGCGGGGGCGCGGACGGACGGCTGAGGGTGGCGGTGGGCGACGGGCTCATTCGGTGATCGTTCCTCTGAGGTAGCCGGCTGCGTGACGGGCGCGCTCCAGGACCTCGTCCAGGTCGTCGCCGTAGGTGTTGACGTGGCCGACCTTGCGTCCGGGCTTCACGTCCTTGCCGTACATGTGGATCTTCAGCCCGGGGTCGCGGGCCATGCAGTGCAGATACGCCGAGTACATGTCCGGGTAGTCGCCGCCGAGGACGTTGCACATGACCGTCCAGGGCGCGCGCGGACGGGGGTCGCCCAGCGGCAGGTCGAGGACCGCGCGGACGTGGTTGGCGAACTGGGAGGTGACCGCGCCGTCCTGGGTCCAGTGCCCGGAGTTGTGCGGACGCATCGCCAGCTCGTTGACGAGGACCCGGCCGTCGGCGGTCTCGAACAGCTCCACCGCGAGGTGCCCGACCACCTCCAGCTCCTTGGCGATCCGCAGCGCCATCTGCTCGGCGCGCAGGGCGAGCGCCGGGTCCAGCCCGGGGGCGGGCGCGATGACCGTGTCGCAGACGCCGTCCACCTGCCGGGACTCCACCACCGGGTAGGCGACGGCCTGGCCGTGCGGGGAGCGGACCACGTTCGCGGCCAGCTCCCGGACGAAGTCGACCTTCTCCTCGGCGAGCACCGGCACCCCGGCGCGGAACGGCTCCGCCGCCCCGGCGGCGTCGCGGACCACCCACACGCCCTTGCCGTCGTAGCCGCCGCGCACCGTCTTGAGGACCACCGGGAACCCGTCGGGGGAGTCCGCGGTGGCGCCCTCGGCGGCGAAGGCGACCACGTCCGCCGGGTCCGTCACCAGGCGGTGCCGGGGGCAGTCCACGCCGATCTCGGTGAGCCTGGCCCGCATCACCCCCTTGTCCTGGGCGTGCACCAGCGCGTCCGGACCGGGGCGCACCGGGACGCCGTCCGCCTCCAGGGCGCGCAGGTGCTCGGTGGGGACGTGCTCGTGGTCGAAGGTGATCACGTCACAGCCGCGTGCGAACTCCCGCAGGGTGTCCAGGTCGCGGTAGTCGCCGATGACGACGTCGCCGACGACCTGGGCCGCGGAGTCCTGCGGGGTGTCGCTGAGGAGTTTGAACCTGATGCCGAGTGGGATGCCCGCCTCGTGCGTCATACGCGCGAGCTGACCCCCGCCGACCATGCCGACTACCGGGAATGTCACGCCCCCAGGGTATCGGCGCGACCGCGACCGCCGTCCAGGGCGGTGCGCGGGCCCGGTCCCGGGCCGTTCCCGGACCCGGCGGCGGGCCCGGGAAACGGCGTCCGGGGGCGGTGCGCGGGGGGCCTGGTTAGCATGGTGGGGTTGACGACTTCCATCGGTTCCGTGGTCCGCCACGGCCCCCATGGCTCCCCGGCCCCGGCCCCTGCGGCCTCGCGGACCGCCGCCCATGGCCATCCGATGCCGACCGACTGAGCGGGGACCGGGCCCACCATGACCAAGGACGCTGGGCGCACCATGACCGAGAACGGCGGTACGCGCGGGTCCCGGACCGGGGCCCTGGGCGCGCTGCGACGGCAGGTGGAGCAGCTGTGGCGGGAGGTGCTGAAGTTCGGCGCGGTGGGCGGCGCGGGCATCGTCGTCAATCTGCTGGTCTTCAACCTGGTGCGCGCGGTGTCCGAGCTGCCCGTGGTGCGCGCGAGCATCATCGCGACGGTCGTCGCCATCGCCTTCAACTACGTCGGGTTCCGGTACTTCACCTACCGTGACCGCGACAAGAGTGGACGCACCCGGGAGATGGGACTGTTCCTGCTGTTCAGCGCGGTGGGACTGGTCATCGAGAACGGGGTGCTGTACACCGCCACCTACGGGTTCGGCTGGGACACCCCGCTGCAGAGCAACGTCTTCAAGTTCGTCGGGATCGGCGTCGCCACCCTGTTCCGCTTCTGGTCGTACCGCACCTGGGTGTTCCGCGCGCTGCCCGCCGGTCCTCCGGTGGACCTGACGGACCCGGTGGCGGTGGCGTCGGGAACCGTCCCCGCCACCCGTGAGACGCCGGGCGTCCGGGGCGCGGGCGCCACCTCGCTCTCCGGCTCCGGCCGCCGGACGCCCTGACCCGAGGTCCCTCGGACGCCGTGTCTCACCGCACCTGCTTGTCGCCGCCCCGGTGGGTGCGCGGCGGCGGGTTGCGGGACAGGAACAGCCCGAACACCGGCGGTCTGAGCTGCAGCATCTCCAGCCGTCCGCCGTCCGCCTCGGCGAGGTCCCGGGCGACCGCCAGCCCGATGCCGGTGGAGTTCCGTCCGCTGATGGTCCGCTCGAAGATCCGCGAACCCAGCTCGGCGGGGACGCCCGGCCCCTCGTCCGTCACCTCGATGACCGCCTGGTTGCCGGTGACCCGGGTGCGCAGGGCGACGGTGCCCTCCCCGTGCACCAGCGAGTTCTCGATCAGCGCGGCGAGCACCTGGGCCACCGCGCCCGGGGTGCCGACCGCCCGCAGATGCCGTTTGCCGGAGCTGACGACCGCCCGCCCCTCGCTCCGGTAGGCGGGCCGCCACTCCGCGAGCTGCTGGGTGATCACCTCGTCCAGGTCGAAGGAGACGGCGGAGCCGGTCCGGGGGTCCCGGGAGTTGGTGAGCAGCCGCTCCACCACGTCGGTCAGCCGTTCCACCTGCGCCAGCGCGATGGACGCCTCCTCCCGCGCGGTGGTCAGGTCGTCGGTGACGGTGATCTCCTCCAGCCGCATCGACAGCGCCGTCAACGGGGTGCGCAACTGATGGGAGGCGTCGGCGGCGAGCCTGCGCTCGGCGGTGAGCATCCGGGCGATGCGCTCCGCGCTGGCGTCCAGCACATCGGCCACCCGGTCCAGCTCGGGGACGCCGTAGCGGCGGTGCCGGGGGCGCGGGTCGCCCGAGCCGAGGCGTTCGGCGGTCTCCGCGAGGTCGGTGAAGGGCGAGGTCAGACGGTTCGCCTGGCGCACCGCGAGCAGCACCGCCGCGACGATCGCGAGCAGCGCCACCAGGGCGATGATCACCAGGGTGCGCCCCACCTCCTCGGTCACCGCGGAACGGGACTCCTCGACGGTGACCGTCTCGCCCTGCTCCCCGTGCGCGGTCGAGTGGATCACCTCCCCGCCGGGCCGCCGTCCGACCTCCACGACCCCCTGACCGGGGATGTCGACCCGGGCGTAGCTGCCCGAGCGGACCTGGGGGGCCAGCGTGGCGCTGGTGATGTTCTGGGCGTCGAGGATGCGGCTGTCCACGATGCTGGCGAGCCGGACCGCCTCCGACTCGACGCGCTCCTGGGCGCCCTCGCTGATGGTGCGGGTCTCCACGATGACCAGGGACACCCCGAACACCGCGATCACCACGAGGACCACCGCGAGGGTGGAGTGGATCAGCCGTCTGCGCATACCCCTAAACGTAGCCCCGCCGCCCCCGCAACCTAGGGCGCGCCCCAAAGGGGCGCGAGGAACAGCGCGAGCAACCCACCACAACAGAGAGCCGAACAAGAAACCAGCGGAAGCGAACGCCCCCGGAACCGAGCAGAACAGCTCACGCCACCCGGAACGCACCCGAAAGGGGCGCGGGGAACGGCGCGAGCAACCCACCGCGACGGAGAGCCGAACAAGAAACCAGCGGAAGCGAACGCCCCCGGAACCGAGCAGAACAACTCACGCCACCCGGAACGCACCCGAAAGGGGCGCGGGGAACGGCGCGAGCAACCCACCGCGACGGAGAGCCGAACAAGGAACAGGCGGAAGCGAACGCCCCCGGGTGCCGCCCGAAGGGAACGGCACCGCCCCCCGCAGGGGCCTCAGCTCTTCTCGAAGCGGAACCCAACCCCCCGAACCGTAGCGATGTACCGCGGGTTGGCCGCGTCATCGCCCAGCTTCTTGCGCAGCCAGGAGATGTGCATGTCCAGCGTCTTGGTGGACGACCACCACGTCGTGTCCCAGACCTCCCGCATCAACTGGTCCCGGGTGACGACCCGCCCCGCGTCCCGGACCAGCACCCGCAGCAGGTCGAACTCCTTGGCCGTGAGCTGGAGCTCCTCCTCGCCCATCCAGGCCCGGTGCGACTCCACGTCGATCCGGACCCCGTGGGTCGCGGGCGGCTGCTGGGGCTCCGCCGCCCCGCGCCGCAGCAGCGCCCGGACCCGGGCGAGCAACTCGGCGAGGCGGAACGGCTTGGTGACGTAGTCGTCGGCGCCCGCGTCCAGCCCGACCACGGTGTCGACCTCGTCGGCGCGGGCGGTGAGGATCAGGATCGGCACGGTGTGGCCCTCGGCCCGCAGCCGTCGGGCGACCTCCAGGCCGTCCATCCCGGGGAGCCCGAGGTCCAGCACCACGAGGTCCACGCCGCCCTGCATGCCCGCGTCCAGCGCGGTCGGGCCGTCCTCGCGCACTTCGACCTCGTACCCTTCGCGGCGCAGGGCGCGGGCCAGCGGCTCAGAGATGGACGCGTCGTCCTCGGCGAGCAGTACACGGGTCATGACCCGATGGTAGTCCGGCGGGGGCCCGCCCAGGGAGACGGCGGGAGCCCCGGACACCCGGTGATTTCGGGCCTGTGGGTATGTGGTGACATCCTGGGTCCGACCTTTGAATGCGTGTCGACAAGGCCAATGAACCTGTGTTCCATCTCTCAGGGTCGGACATACGTTTCCCATCTCCCGCATGTCGTGTCGTATGGTGTGAGAACGCCTGTAGCACGTACCGAGGACCCCGTGGCCGCTCCGGCGCGACCGGGGTCCTCCGTCGTGCGGGCCGACCGCCCGTCGGCCTTGAAAGGAATGACCTGTGGCCGGGCCCCGCCGCGACGACGTGCGCGGGGCGTGGCTCCCGGTGTCCCCCGCCCCTCGTGGCCGCGCGTCCCCGACGCCGGAACGGGTCCCCCCTCAGGCGTAAGGGGTGGGCGGCGCGGCGCCGGTGCCGGCCAGCCCCCCACCGGGCGCGCTCACGTTCCACGCCGCGCGTCCCGAACAACAAGGATCGACCCATGGCGTCCAGCCTGACGAAGGAATCGCCCGGCACCTCCGGCGAGAAGACCTTCTTCGGCCACCCCCGCGGCCTGGCCACCCTCTTCATGACCGAGATGTGGGAGCGCTTCAGCTTCTACGGCATGAGGGCCCTGCTCCCGCTCTACCTGGTGGCCCCCGGCGGTCTGCAGCTCAGCGCGACCACCGCGACCGCGATCTACTCGATCTACCTGGCGATGGTGTACCTCCTCGCCATGCCCGGCGGCTGGTTCGGCGACCGCGTCTGGGGTCCCCGCAAGACCGTCGCCATCGCCGCCACGGTGATCATGGCGGGTCACGTCACCCTGGCGCTGCCGGGGCAGGCCCCGTTCTTCGCGGGCCTCGCGCTCGTCGCGATCGGCTCCGGTCTGCTGAAGGCCAACATCTCGACGATGGTCGGCCATCTGTACCAGGGCCCGGACGACCCGCGCCGGGACGGCGGCTTCACGATCTTCTACATGGGCATCAACCTGGGTGCCTTCGCCGCTCCGCTGATCATCGGCACCGTCGGCGAGAGCGTGAACTGGCACCTGGGCTTCGCGCTCGCGGCGGTCGGCATGGCGCTGGGCCTGATCCAGTTCCTGCTCGGCACCCGTCACCTCAGCGAGCGCTCCAGCGTGGTCCCGACCCCGCTGTCGGACGACGAGCGCCGCTCGACGCTCCGCAAGGGCCTGATCTTCCTGGCCATCGGCGTCGTCTTCTACGGCGTCGTGGGCGGCGCGGGCCTGTTCACCCTGAACTGGGCGCTGGTCCCGATCACCCTCGCCGGTCTGATCATCCCGGTGCTGGTCCTCACCCGGATCAAGCGGGACAAGGACCTGACCGCGACCGAGCAGTCCCGGATGACCGGCTTCATCTGGTTCTTCGCCGCCGCCGCAGTGTTCTGGATGATCTACGACCAGGGCGGTTCGACGCTGGCGCTCTTCGCGAGCGAGTCCACCAACACGGTGGTCTTCGGCTTCGACTTCCCCGTCTCCTGGTTCCAGTCGATCAACCCGGTCCTGGTGATGGCGCTCGCCCCGGTCCTCGCGTGGCTGTGGCTGGCGCTGAACCGGCGGGGCAAGGAGCCGAGCACGGTCGTCAAGTTCTCGTCCGCGCTGCTGCTGATCGGCGCCTCGTTCCTGGTCTTCCTGATCCCGCTGACGATGGCGGGCGACGGGACCCAGGTCGCCGTCTGGTGGATGGTCGCGATCTACTTCGCGCAGACGCTGGGCGAGCTGTGCCTGTCGCCGGTGGGTCTGTCGGTGACGACGAAGATGGCGCCCGAGAAGTACGGCTCCCAGATGATGGGCGTCTGGTTCCTCGCGGTGACGGCGGGCGACTGCACCACCGGTCTGCTCTCCATCGCCGGGGTGAACCTCAACAAGTCCGGCGTCGTCGCCCTGGAGGCGACGCTCGCGATCCTCGCGGGCGTGGGCTTCTTCCTCTACCGCAGGCAGGTCAAGAGCCTGCTGGGCGGAGTGCGCTAGCACGGAGCGAGCGCGCTGACCGCACAGGTCCGCCGCGTCCCCCGGGGGCGCGACCGGGACGGGACCCCTCGGGTTCCCGTCGACGGTCGCGCCCCCGGGGCGTTTCCGGGGGACGCGGTCCGGGGCGGGTCCCGGGGGCGATCGGCGATCGGCGATCGGCTGTCGGTGGCGGGGCGGGCCGGTGGTGTCCCGATGGTCAGGCGGGGGCGGCCAGTTCGGCCCAGACGGTCTTGCCGGGGACGCCGGGGGTGCGGACCACGCCCCAGTCCAGGCAGAGCCGCTGCACGATGAACATCCCGTGGCCGCCGGGGCGTCCGGCGCGGTGCGGGGTGCGCGGCGCGGGCGCCCCGGCGCCCCGGTCGGTGACCTCGACCCGCAGCACCTTGCCCGCGCACCCGATGGTCATCTCCTCGGGGCCCTCGGCGTGCAGACAGGCGTTGGTGACCAGTTCGGAGACGACCAGCAGCACGTCCTCGGCGGCGGCCCGCCGGTCGGCGCCGGACGCGGGCAGCCAGCCCCAGTCGTAGAGGGCCTGCCGGGCGAAGTCCCGGGCGAGCGGCACCACTCCGGGGGCGTCCCGCAGGGACACCCGGCGCGGCGCGGGGGCGGACGCCACCGGTGCCGACGGGGCGACGGGGCCGGGGCCCGCGCTGGACGAGGGTGCCTGGGCGGACGACGGGGCCGCGCCGGTGGGCGGGGCCGGGGCGGGCGAGGGGTCCCGGGCGGTGCCGGGCGCGGGCCCGACGTGCACGGCGTTCCGCGGTTCGGGACCGCGATCGCCCGGCGGACGGGGCCGGGTGGTGCTCATCAGGGCTTCACCTCACCGATTCACCGGTTGACCAGTTGCAGCATGCGTCAAGTTCCCAAGTTCCCACATGATCCGGCACGCGCGGCGGGCTGCCGCGCGATCGCCGGTCCCGGCGGGCGGACCGTGCGGAGCCGGTGCGGGCGGACGCCCCGGTTCCGTTCCGGTCCGCGGGTGCTTCCCGGCGCCGTTCCCGGTGTTCCCCGGTCCCGTCGCGGTTCCCTCCCGGTCCGTTCCCGGCCCCTTCCGGCACCGTGCGGCGCCGGGGGTCTCCTGCCCGGACCATCGGTGGGAACACCCATTCTCGCCGTGACACGGTCATCCCGCATGTGACTCCGGCGACTTCGTCGTCCGGGAGGGGGGCGGAAGTCCGGCCGGGAGCGGCCCGGGGCCAACCGGGTCCGGGGGTCCGGGGGGTGACGCCGGGTCACTCCCGGACGGCGGCCCGATCGCCCGGAGTGCCGTCCGCGGTGCCGTCCGCGCCGGTGCCCGGGTCGTCGCCCGAGACGGTGTCCAGGGCGTCGTCCAGGGTGGCGTGCACCGTGAACACGGCTTCGGCCCCGGTGATCTCGAACACCCGGGCCACCGTGGGGAGCATGCCCGCGAGATGGACCCCGCCCCCTGCGGCCTCGGCCCTCAACCGGGCGCCGAGCAGCACGTTCAGCCCCGTCGAGTCGCAGAACTCCAGCCGGGAGCAGTCCACGACGACCCGGGCCGCGCCCTCGTCGAAGAAGGTGTCCAGGGGTTCCTGGAGCAGTTCGGCGGTGTGGTGGTCCAGCTCACCCGCCGGGGTCACGACGGCGCTGGTCCCGTGGCGCCGCACGTCCACCCGTAGGCGGTCGCGATAGGCGCTGCCGACCGTCCCGCGGTCCATGGCGTCTCTCACTTTCGGGCCCGTCCGCCGTGACGGCCGCGCCCCGGTGGATGGAGGGGATGTGGGGGTGACGCCTTCGAACCCTACGCGGTCCGCGCTCCCCGGGGTACCGAACAACCTCAACAAAGCGGACATTTGACTCTGTGGGGAATTTGCAAGGGATTCAACAAAGCGGGTAGGGGTAGGAGGGACCGCACTCGACACGGCCGGCATTCGGAGGCGCCGCGAACCGCAGGATCGCAAGGCACCGGCAGCCTGATGCCTGGACACGATGGAGGACGACATGTCACCCCGGCTCGACGCATCGCGGACCCTCGAAGCGACGTCGGCATCCCGTCCCGCAGCACCCGACGACACCGCTCCGCCCCGCACCACCGCACCGTCCGGCACCGCCCCCGCCGCCCCGACGGGCACCGTCAGGGAGGCCGTCGCCCCTGCGGCCGCCGCCCGGGGAGCCGCCGTCGCGGAGGCCGAGCGCCCCGCCGACGTCCGGCCCGGGAGCCTGGCGGACCTGCCGGAGATCCCCCCGTTCGACGAGGTCGCCCCGGCCGACGCGCGGGCCCTCTCCAAGGTGCTGTTCGCCCGGCTGGAGATCCTGGAAGAGGGCACCCACGAACACGCCTACGTCCGCAACACCCTGGTCGAGCTGAACCTCGCCCTGGTGAAGTTCGCCGCCTCGCGCTTCCGCACCCGCAGCGAGCCGATGGAGGACATCGTCCAGGTCGGCACCATCGGCCTGATCAAGGCGATCGACCGCTTCGAGCTGAGCCGGGGCGTGGAGTTCCCCACCTTCGCGATGCCGACCATCGTCGGCGAGATCAAGCGGTTCTTCCGTGACACCAGCTGGTCGGTCCGGGTGCCGCGCAGGCTCCAGGAACTCCGCATCGACCTGGCCAAGGCCGGTGACGAGCTGGCGCAGCGCCTCGACCGCGCGCCCACCGTCGCCGAACTGGCCGAGCACCTCGGGCTCTCCCGGGAGGAGGTCGTCGAGGGCATGGCCGCCGCCAACGCCTACACGGCCAGTTCGCTGGACGCCCAGCCCGAGGAGGACGACTCCGAGGGCGCGCTCGCGGACCGCATCGGGTACGAGGACCACGGGCTGGAGGGCATCGAGTACGTCGAGTCCCTGAAGCCGCTGATCGCCGGGCTTCCGGCGCGGGACCGGAGGATCCTGTCGCTGCGGTTCGTGGCGAACATGACCCAGTCCGAGATCGGTGAGGAGCTGGGCATCTCCCAGATGCACGTGTCGCGGTTGCTCTCCCGCACCCTCGGCAGGTTGCGGCGGGGCCTCACCGCGGAGACGTGACCCCCGGCCCCGCCGGGCCCGCGGGCCCGGCGGCCGCCCGCCGTCCCCTGCGGGCGCGCGGTGGTTGTTCGCGCAGTTCCCCGCGCCCCTTGCGGGACCGCTGTCCGTGGTCCCGCGCGGGTGCGTTGTGGGTCACTCGCGCAGTTCCCCGCGCCCCTTGGGCGGGTTGCCGCCCGTGGTCGCCTGCGGGTGCGTGGTGGCTGTTCGCGCAGTTCCCCGCGCCCCCGGCTGGGTTCCTGTCGTCGGTCCGGCGCTGGTCCGTCGTGGCTGTTCGCGCAGTTCCTCGCGCCCCTGAGCGGGGCCCCGACGTGGTTTTCCGGCCTCTGGCGCGGGCCGGGACTTGGCGAACGGACGCTCCAGAGCGCCCCGTCAGGGGGGCGCGGGGAACGGCGCGACGAACCACGACGCACCCGCACCAGAGCACGGCAGCGGCCCGTCAGGGGCGCGGGGAACTGCGCGAATGACCACGACGCACCCGCACGGGGCCACGGCAGTAACCCACCGAGGGGCGCGGGGAACTGCGCGAACGACCACGACGTACCGCACGGGGGCATGGGTGGCGACCCGTCCAGAGGGGGGAACCGTGACGGCTCGGGTCGGGGCACGGGTGGTGGGCCCGGCAGGGGGCGTCCCGTAAGGGCGGGGGGTTCAGGTGCGGACTCCGCGCCGCCACACCGCGGTGACCAGCGGGACCCCGGGCCGGTACGCCAGGTGGACATGGCTCGGCGCGTCCAGGAGCAGCAGATCGGCGTACGCCCCCGGCACGACCCGTCCCACGTCCGCCCGCCGCAGCGCCGCCGCGCCGCCCGCCGTCGCGGACCACACCGCCTCGTCCGGGGTCATCCCCATGTCCCGGACGGCCAGCGCGACGCAGAACGGCACGGAGGTGGTGAACGACGAGCCGGGGTTGCAGTCGGTGGAGAGCGCGACGGTGACCCCCGCGTCCAGCAGCCGCCGCGCGTCGGGCCACGCCGCCCGGGTGGAGAACTCCGCGCCCGGCAGCAGGGTCGCCACCGTGTCCCCGTCCGCGAGGGCTGTCACGTCCTCGTCCGTCAGATGGGTGCAGTGGTCCGCGCTGGCCGCCCCCAGCTCCACCGCCAACCGCACCCCCGGCCCGTACGACAGCTGGTTGGCGTGCACCCGGGGCACCAGCCCCCGGGCCGCGCCCGCCGTCAGCACGGCCCGCGCCTGGTCCCCGTCGAAGGCGCCCGTCTCGCAGAACGCGTCCACCCAACGCGCGTGCGGGGCGCACGCGTCCAGCATCGGACCGGTGACCAGGTCGACGTAGCCCGCCGGATCGTCCGCGAACTCCGGGGCGACGACGTGCGCGCCGAGGTAGGTGACCTCGTCGGTGTGCCGGGCGGCGATCCGCAGCGCCCGTTCCTCGTCGGTGACGGTCAGTCCGTACCCCGACTTGGTCTCGAAGGTGGTGGTGCCCTGGCGCAGCGCCTCGTCCAGGTAGCGGACGAGGTTCGCCTCCAGTTCGTCGTCGGTGGCCGCCCGGGTCGCCGCGACCGTGGTGCGGATGCCCCCGGCCGCGTACGGGCGGCCCGCCATCCGGGCCCCGAACTCGGCGGTGCGGTCCCCGGCGAACACCAGGTGCGCGTGGGAGTCCACGAACCCGGGCAGCGCGGCCCGGCCCCCCGCGTCGACCACCGTGTCGGCGTCCGGCGCCCGTCCGGCCGGACCCACCCAGGCGATCCGTTCGCCCTCGAACACCACGGCCGCGTCCTCGACCAGTCCGAGCGGGGAACCGTCGCCGGTGGCCGGGTCGTTGGTGACCAGGGAGCCGATGCGGGTGACGAGGGTACTGGCGCTGGCGCTCATGGGTCCTGGGTCCTCCGGGGTGCGCTCCGGCCCCGTCCGGGCCGGGCCCGCCGGTCGGACGGACCCGGGCGCGGCCCGGGGGACGCGCGGTGGACCGGGGCGCGCCCCGGGGTGGGGGACGCGTCACCAGACTCCCACGCGCCGGGCTCCCGCCACGGGAACACCTCGCACCCCACCCGGAACACCCGCCCTGGCACGGTCACTCCGTCCGGCCCGCCCGGCGGGCCGGACGGCCCCGTCGTCCGCCCGTCCGGGACGTCCCGCCGGTCAGGCACGTGCCTGACCGGCGGGTGTCCGGCCCGTCCGCGTGGTCAGCGCAGACGGGACGCCAGGTCGGTCAGCCCGGCGGTGCTCCGGTGCAGCAGTCCGGGCCCGAAGGTGATCCGGGTGGCGCCCAGCCGTCCCAGCGTCCGGAAGGAGTCCCGGGGCCGCGCGTCCGCCGGACCGGGGACCGTCGCGATCGCGTTCAACGGCCCCCCGATCCGGGCCCGCAGCACCGGCAGCGCCTCGTGCGGCGCCCCGATCGGATAGACGCAGTCCGCGCCCGCCGCCGTGTACAGCAGCGCCCGTTCGACCGCCGCCGCCGGATCGGACACCCCGCGCACGAAGGTGTCCACCCGGGCGTTGAGGAACAGCAGGCCGCCCGCCGCCGCCCGGACCTCCGCCAGCCGGTCGGCGTGCCGCCGGGGGTCCTCCAGGGTGCCGTCCGGGCCGGTGTCCTCCAGGTTGCAGCCCACCGCCCCGGCCTCCAGCAGCCGTTCCACGAGTTCGGCGGGCGGCAGCCCGTAACCGCCCTCGACGTCGGCGGAGACGGGCGGCGCGCCGAGCGGCTCCACCGCGCGGACGATCCGGGCCACCGCCGCGAACATCTCGGCGGCCGGGGTGCTGCCGTCCCGGTACCCGAGGCTCGCCGCGATCCCGGCGCTGGGGGTGGCCAGCGCCGGGAAGCCCGCCTCCACCAGCGCCCGGGCGCTGGCCGCGTCCCAGGGGCCGGGGAGGACCAGCGGATCGTCGGCGGCGCGGCCGTGGTGCAGCGAGCGGAACCGGTCCACGGGGCGCCGCGTTCCCCCCGCGGCGTCCCGGGCGGATCCGGCGGCCCCGGCCTCTTCGCGGGGCGCGCCCGTGGGTCCCGTCGCTGCCTGACCGGTGGTCACAGGCCCTTGAACTGGCCGGGCGTGTAGTGGCCGGGTGCCAGCCGGACCGCCACGTTCAGCCGGTTCCAGGTGTTGATCACGGCGATGGAGGCGAGGAGCTGGGACAGCTCGGCCTCGTCGAAGTGGGCCGCCGCCCGCGCGAACACCTCGTCGGGGACGAAGCCGTCCTGGAGGTTGGTGACCGCCTCGGTCAGCTCCAGCGCCGCCAGTTCCCGCTCGGTGTAGAAGTGGCGCGACTCCCGCCAGGCGCTGAGCTGGACGATCCGCTCCACGCTCTCCCCGGCGGCCACCGCGTCCTTGGCGTGCATGTCGAGGCAGAAGGCGCACTGGTTGAGCTGCGAGGCCCGGATGCGGACCAGTTCGCCCAGCACCGGGTCGAGTCCCTGCCCGGCGGCGGCGGACACCTTCATCATCGCCTTGAAGAACTCGGGGGCGTGCTTGCTCCACTGGAGCCGGACGGGCTCCTCGGGGGCGTAACCGTCAGTGGTCGTGGTCGGGTTGGCGATGTTCTGGGTCGTCGTCATGTGCACCACCCTAGGAGCGGAACAGCCCGGCGATAGGGTCCATTCACGGCCCCAGATCTTGGGCCACTTGGACTCCCCGGGGGGTTCCGCCGCCCGGTTGCCCGGCCACTCGGCGGTCCGGACGCCGGGGCGGAGGGGAGCGGACGGATGGCGACGGGGGCGACGGGGGCGACGGAGAACGGGAGCGGCCCGGACGACGGGGCCGGTGCGGCGGGTCCGCGCGGCGGACCGGCCGGTCCGCGTCGCGAACGGACGGGTCCGCGCGGCGGGCTCGGCATCGATCTGCACATCGACCCCGCCGGACCGGGCGGACTGCGCAAGGGGCTGACGCACGCCCTGCGGGAGGCCGTCCGGGGCGGACGGCTCGCCCCCGGCACCCGGCTGCCCTCCTCCCGGACCCTCGCCGCCGACCTCGGCGTCGCCCGCAACACCGTCGCCGACGCCTACGGCGACCTCGTCGCCGAGGGCTGGCTCACCGCCCGGCAGGGCTCGGGCACCCGGGTCGCGGCCCGCGCCGTCCCCCGGCCCGCGCCCGTCCGCGCCCCCCGGGTCCCCGGTCCGCCCCAGTACAGCCTCCAGCCCGGCACCCCCGACCTCTCCGCCTTCCCGCGCGCCGAGTGGCTGCGGGCCGCCCGCCGCGCCCTCGCCGCCGCCCCCGACGACGCCCTCGGCTACGGCGACCCGCGGGGCCGCCCCGAACTCCGGCACGCCCTCGCCGGGTACCTCGCCCGGGCCCGGGGGGTGCGCGCCGAACCGGAGAACGTCGTCGTCACCGCCGGGTTCGCGCAGGGGCTGCTGCTCCTCGGCCGCACCCTGGCCCGCCGGGGCGCGCGGAGCGTGGCCGTCGAGTCGTACGGCCTGTACTTCCACCGCGAACTGCTGACCGACTCGGGGTTGCGGACCCCCGCCCTGCCGTGGACCGGCGGCGACACCGGCACCGGGGCGCTGGACGCCCTCGCCCCGGACGCGGTGCTGCTGACCCCCGCCCACCAGTCCCCGCTGGGGTACGCGCTCAGTCCCGCCGGGCGGGCCTCCGCCGTCGACTGGGCGCGCCGCACCGGGGGACTGGTCCTGGAGGACGACTTCGACGGCGAGTTCCGCTACGACCGCCAGCCCGTCGGCGCCCTCCAGGGCCTCGACCCGGACCGGGCCGTCTACCTGGGCACCGCCAGCAAGTCGCTCGCCCCCGGGCTGCGGCTCGGCTGGATGGTGCTGCCCTCCCGGCTGGTCCCGGAGGTCCTCCGGGACAAGGGGCCCGGCTGGGCGTGCGGGGTGCTGGACCAGCTCACCCTCGCCGAGTTCATCGCCTCCGGCGCCTACGACCGGCACATCCGGGCGATGCGGTTGCGCTACCGCCGTCGCCGGGACGAACTGGTGGCCGCCGTCGCCGAGCGGGCGCCCGGGGTCCGGGTCACCGGGATCGCGGCCGGACTGACCGCCGTCCTCCAGCTCCCGCCGGGCACCGAGCGGTCCGTGCTGCGGGCCGCCGCCCGGCAGGGGCTCGTCCTGTCCGGGCTGGCCGAGCACCGCCATCCGGAGGCCGTCACCGACCGGGACCCCGACGCCCTCGTCATCGGCTACGGCATCCCCTCGGACAGCGCCTGGCCCGGCACCCTGGACGCGCTGTGCCGGGTGCTGCCCTGAGCCCCCTGGGCGGGTTGCCGCCCGTGGTCACCTGCGGGTGCGCGGTGGTTGTTCGCGCAGTTCCCCGCGCCCCTGACGGGGCGCTTTGGCAGTCCGCTCGCGAAGGCCCGGCCCGTGCCGGACGCCAGGGGACCATGGCAGGGCCCCGTAGGGGCGCGGGGAACTGCGCGAGCGACCCACGACGGCCCGCACGGGGGCACGGGCAGCGGCCCGGCCCAGGGGCGCGGGGAACTGCGCGAACGGCCACGACGCACCTGCGGCGGACCGACGGCGGCAACTCGCCCAGGGGCGCGGGAACCGCGCCGGGGCCCTACGCCACGACCTCCCGCAGTCGCTCCAGCCCCCAGTCCAGGTCCGCCTCCTCGACGACCAGCGGCGGGGCGATCCGGATCGTCGAGCCGTGGGTGTCCTTGACCAGCACGCCCTTGGCCAGCAGCCGTTCGGAGACCTCCCGCCCGGTGCCCAGCGCCGGATCGACGTCCACCCCCGCCCACAGCCCCCGGCCGCGCACCCGCAGCACCCCGCCGTCCCCCGCGTCCACCAGTTCCCCCAGCGCGCGGTGCAGCCGCTCGCCCAGCTCGGCGGCGCGCGCCTGGTGCTCACCGGTCCGCAGCATCGCGATGACCTCCAGCGCCACCGCGCAGGCCAGCGGGTTCCCCCCGAAGGTGGAGCCGTGTTCGCCCGGCCGGAACACGCCGAGCACCTCCGGGCCGGACACCACCGCCGACACCGGCACCACCCCGCCGCCCAGCGCCTTGCCCAGCACGTACACGTCCGGGACCACGCCCTCGTGCTCACAGGCGAACGTCCGCCCGGTGCGGCCGAGGCCCGACTGGATCTCGTCCGCGATCAGCAGCACGTTCCGCTCCCGGGTCAGCTCCCGCACCGCCGCCAGGTACCCGGCGGGCGGCACCAGCACCCCGGCCTCGCCCTGGATCGGCTCGATCAGCACGGCCACCGCGTTCTCGGTGAGCGCCGCGCGCATCGCCGTCACGTCCCCGTACGGCACGATCTCGAACCCCGGGGTGTAGGGCCCGAAGTCCGCCCGGGCCTCCGGATCGGTGGAGAAGCTGACGATCGTGGTGGTCCGGCCGTGGAAGTTGTCGGCGGCCACCACGATCTTCGCCCGGTTGGCGGGCACCCCCTTCACCCGGTACCCCCACTTGCGGGCCGTCTTCACCGCCGTCTCCACCGCCTCCGCCCCGGTGTTCATCGGCAGCACCGTCTCCATGCCGCACAGCTCCGCCAGCTCCGCGCAGAACCGTCCGAACAGATCGTGGTGGAACGCCCGCGAGGTGAGCGTCACCCGGTCCAGCTGGGCCTTGGCGGCGGCGGTCAGCCGGGGGTTGCGGTGCCCGAAGTTCAACGCCGAGTACCCGGCGAGCAGATCGAGGTAGCGGCGCCCCTCGACGTCGGTGAGCCAGGCGCCCTCGCCGGTGGCGATCACCACGGGCAGCGGGTGGTAGTTGTGCGCGCTGTGCGCGTCGGCGGCCTCGATGAACTCCTGGGTGCGGCGGCTCTCGGTGCTGGACACGGGTTCTCCGTTCATCCTGCGGCGGACGGGCGGGGTGCCGCCCCGGACCGCCGTGATCCTCGTCGACCGGACGTCCTTCTATCGTCGCTCCGATCCCCCGTCCCGAAACCTCCGCCCCGGACGGCCGCCCGCCACCCGTCGCCCGCCACGCCGTCATCCGTCCGCCGCCCGGCACCCGTCGCGCCGCCATCCGCCCGCCTGGCGTCCGGCACCTGGCACCCGGCATCCGGCGCCCGGCCCCGGGTCGCGGTGCCCGCCGTCCGCCACCCGTTACGCTGGCCGTGGGCACGTCGACTGGCGCGCGGGGAACCGACCCCGGGGGAGCCGTGCCCGGCCGGGACGCGGTGACCGCCGTCGTCCCGCCGCACGAGGTGTCGTCCGCCTGGGCACCCCGGGACCACGACCGGATTCCGACCGATCGCCCCGGAGGCCACGATGCCCCTGCCGCTGCCCCATCCCGCCCTCGCCGCCACCGACCCCGAACTCGCCGGGCTGGTCGCCGCCGAGGAACTGCTCCAGGCCGAGACCCTGCGGCTGATCCCCAGTGAGAACTACGTCTCCACCGCCGTCCTGGAGGCGTCCGGGACGGTGCTCCAGAACAAGTACAGCGAGGGCTACCCCGGCCGTCGCTACTACGAGGGCCAGCAGGTCATCGACCAGGTCGAACGGCTGGCGGCCGCCCGGGCCACCGCCCTCTTCGGGATGGACCACGCCAACGTCCAGCCCTACTCCGGGTCCCCCGCCAACCTCGCCGTCTACCTGGCGTTCGCCCGCCCCGGCGACCCGGTGATGGGCATGGCCCTGCCGATGGGCGGCCACCTCACCCACGGCTGGGGCGTCTCCGCCACCGGCACCTGGTTCCGGGGCGTCCAGTACGGGGTGCGCCGGGACACCGGCCGCGTCGACCTCGACGAGGTCCGCGACCTGGCCCTGCGGGAACGGCCCAAGGTGATCTTCTGCGGGGGCACCGCGCTGCCCCGGACCATCGACTTCGCCGCGTTCGCGGAGATCGCCCGGGAGAGCGGCGCCCTGCTCGTCGCCGACATCGCCCACATCGCCGGGCTCGTCGCCGGGGGCGCCCACCCCTCGCCCGCGCCCCACGCGGACGTCGTCTCCACCACCACCCACAAGACCCTGCGCGGACCCCGGGGCGCGATGCTGCTCTCCCGGGCCGAGCACGCCAGGGCCCTGGACCGGGCGGTCTTCCCCGGTCTCCAGGGCGGCCCCCACAACCAGACCACCGCCGCGATCGCCGTCGCCCTGCGCGAGGCCGCCGAACCCGGCTTCCGCGACTACGCCCACGCCGTCGTCGCCAACGCCCGGGCGCTCGCCGACGCCCTGCTGGCCCTCGGCCACGACCTGGTCTCCGGCGGCACCGACAACCATCTGATCCTGATCGACCTCACCGCCCGGGAGGTGCCCGGCAAGGTCGCCGCCAAGGCCCTCGACCGGGCCGGGATCGTCGTCAACCACAACACCGTCCCCTTCGACCCCCGCACCCCCTTCGACCCCTCCGGCATCCGGATCGGCACCCCCGCGCTCACCTCCCGGGGCCTCACCCCCGCGCACATGCCCCGGGTGGCCGGGTGGATCGACCGCGCGGTCACCGCCGCCCGCGCCGCCGACGAACCGGCGCTCACCCGGATCCGCGCCGAGGTGGCGGAGCTGATGGCCGCCCACCCGGCGCCCGGACTGCCCACCGGCGACTGACGGTCCCCACCGGCGACTGACGGTCCCCGCCGGTCCGACGGCCGCCGACAACCACCGACGGCCTGTGACCGGCGCACCGGCGACCGCTGCCCTGGCGACCGGTGACCCAGGGGCCCGGTGACCCAGGGGCCCGGTGACCCGGGGACCCCGACCGACGGCCGCCGGTCGGGGTCCCCGGGTCCGCCGCGCCCGTCCCCGCTCCGCCCGCCTGTGGCGTTCGTCTCACCGGTCGCGGCGCGGGGTCCGGGGCGCGGACCGGCGGGCGGACCCGCGCGGGCGGCGGGGCGGGGGCCCTCGGACGGGGTCCGGTCTCCCGGATCGGTTCCCACGGGGCGCCGGACACCTGAGAGAATGGTGGGCATGGCTTCTGATCGTCCTCGCGTGCTCTCGGGAATCCAGCCCACGGCGGGCTCGTTCCACCTCGGCAACTACCTCGGCGCCGTGCGCCAGTGGGTGGCCCTCCAGGAGTCCCACGACGCGTTCTACATGGTCGTCGACCTGCACGCGATCACGATCCCGCAGGCCCCCGGGGACCTGCGGAACCACACCCGGCTCGCGGTCGCCCAGCTGCTCGCCGCCGGAGTGGACCCGGACCGCTGCACCCTCTTCGTGCAGAGCCACGTGCCGGAGCACGCCCAGCTCGCCTGGGTGATGAACTGCCTCACCGGCTTCGGCGAGGCGTCCCGGATGACCCAGTTCAAGGACAAGTCCGCCAAGCAGGGCGCCGACCGCACCACCGTCGGGCTCTTCACCTACCCGGTGCTCCAGGTCGCGGACATCCTGCTCTACCAGGCGAACGAGGTGCCGGTCGGCGAGGACCAGCGGCAGCACATCGAGCTGACACGTGATCTCGCGGAGCGGTTCAACGGACGCTACGGCGACACCTTCCGGGTCCCGGCGCCGTACATCCTCAAGGAGACCGCGAAGATCTACGACCTCCAGGACCCGGCGGTCAAGATGAGCAAGTCGGCCTCCACGCCCAAGGGCCTCGTCAACCTCCTCGACGACCCGAAGGCCACCGCCAAGAAGATCCGCAGCGCGGTCACCGACACCGACACGGTGATCCGCTACGACCCGGTGGCCAAGCCCGGGGTGAGCAACCTGCTGACGATCCTGTCGACCCTCACCGGTACCGCCGTCGCGGAACTGGAGCAGGGGTACGAGGGCAAGGGGTACGGTGCGCTCAAGACGGACCTCGCGGAGGTCGTGGTCGACTTCGTGACCCCGTTCCGCGAGCGCACCCAGAACTACCTCGACGACCCCGAGACGCTGGACTCGATCCTGGCCAAGGGAGCGGAGAAGGCGCGCGCCGTCGCGGCGGAGACCCTGTCGCGGGCGTACGACAAGGTGGGCTTCCTGCCCGCCAAGCACTGAACGGCACGGTCCGCCCGGGTCCGGCGAGTCCCGGGCCGGGCGGAACGCGCCGTCCGTGCCGGACGCACCAGTGACCAGCCGTGCCCAAGCCACGACGACGACGGGAGACTGACGTGGGGACCGTGACGATCGGTGTGTCGATCGAGGTCCCGGAGCCCCATGGCAGCCTGCTCCAGGAGCGGCGCGCGGGCTTCGGGGACCCCGCGGCGCACGCCATCCCGACCCATGTGACCCTGCTCCCGCCGACCGAGGTCGAGTCCTCGGCGCTGGGCGCGATCCAGGCGCACCTGGGGGGCGTGGCGGCGTCGGCCCGGCCGTTCCCGATGCGGCTGTCGGGGACGGGGACCTTCCGTCCGCTGTCGCCGGTCGTCTTCGTCCAGGTGGTCGAGGGCGCTCCGGCCTGCGCCGCGCTCCAGGAGCGGGTGCGGGACGCCTCGGGGCCGCTCGTCCGCGAGCTGCTGTTCCCGTACCACCCGCACGTCACCGTGGCGCACGGGATCGACGAGGCCGCGATGGACCGGGCCTTCGCGGAGCTCGCCGAGTACGAGGCCGCGTGGCCGGTGACCGGGTTCGCGCTCTACGAGCAGGGTGCGGACCAGGTGTGGCGCAAGCTCCACGACTTCGCCTTCGGCGGACCGACCGTCCCCCACCAGGCCCCCGCCCCCTCGGCCCGGGGCACGCTCCCGGCCCGCTGACCTTCCGGGTCGCGCCGGGCCGGTGCCCTCCCGGGGGCCGCGTCGTCGCCCCCGGGCCGTGGCCGGTCGCTCGCGCAGTTCCCCGCGCCCCTTCGGGGGTGTCTTCCGTGGGTTTTCGTCTGCGGGCACGTGGTGGTTGTTCGCGCAGTTCCCCGCGCCCCTCGGCCGGGTCGCTGCCCGTGGCCCCGTGCGGGCCGTGGCCGGTCGCTCGCGCGGTTCCCCGCGCCCCTTCGGGGGTGTCTTCCGTGGGTTTTCGTCTGCGGGCACGTGGTGGTTGTTCGCGCAGTTCCCCGCGCCCCTCGATCGGGTCGCTGCCCGTGGCCCTGTGCGGGTACGTCGGGGTTCCCGGTGCCTGGCTGCCCGTGACTCCGTGTGGGCACGTCGGGGGTTCCCGGTGCCTGGCTGTTCGTGATCCCGTGCGGGCCGTCGTGGGTCGCTCGCGCCGTTCCCCGCGCCCCTTGTGGGGCCCCATGGCCCTCTGGGCGTCCGGCGCGGGCCGGGCCTACGCGACCGGACCACCACAGTGCCCCGTCAGGGGCGCGGGGAACGGCGCGAGCAACCACAACGCACCCGCAGCCGACCACGGACAGCAACCCGGAGGGGGCGCGGGGAACGGCGCGAACGGCCACGACGGGCCAGCGGCGGACCGACGGCAGTGACCCACCCAGGGGCGCGGGGAACGGCGCGAGCAACCCACGACGTACCCGCACGGGACTATGGACAGCGGCCCTGCCGAGGGGCGCGGGGAACTGCGCGAACGGCCACCGCGTACCGGCGGGTGACGGCGGACGGCAGCCCGAACGAGGGGCCGCGGGGAACCCGTGGGGTCAGAGGGCCAGGCGGCGGAAGACCGTGCGGGGGAGGTGCCGCAGCGCGGACATCACCACCCGCAGGGCCCCCGGCACCCACACCGCCTCCGCGCCCCGCCGCAACCCCGCCTCGATCGCCGTGGCGACGGCCTCCGGAGTGGTCACCGGGAACAGCGGGTGCTCCTCCGGCGCCCGGACGCCCGCGCCCGGCCGGGCGCGGACCGGCCCGGGACGCACCAGCATCACGTGCACGCCCGTCCCGTGGAGGGCGTCGCCCAGCCCCTGGGTGAAGGCGTCCAGCCCGGCCTTGCTGGAGCCGTAGATGAAGTCGGTGCGGCGGGCCCGCTCGGCGGCGACCGAGGAGAGCACCACCAGCGAGCCGTGCCCCTGGTTCTGGAGCCCCTGGGCGCAGACCAGCCCGGCGGAGACCGCGCCGGTGTAGTTGGTCGCCGCGACGGTGGCCGCGGCGACCGGGTCGCTCTCGTCGCGGGCCTGGTCACCGGGGAGCGCGAAGGCGAGCAGCACCATGCCGACGGCGCCCTCCGCGAAGACCTTCCCCAGCGCGGTCTCGTGACCGGCCGGGTCGAGCGCGTCGAAGGCGACGGTCCGGGCGTCGGCGCCGAGCCGCCGCAACTGCTCGGCGGCGTCCTCCAGCGCGGGCGAGGGGCGGCCCGCCAGCCACACGGTCTGCGCGCCACGGGTCACCAGCCGCCGGGCCGTGGCGAGGGCGATCCCGGACGTGCCGCCGAGGATCAACAGGGACTGGGGGATGCCGGGGGCGTCCTTCACGGGACCACGCTCCGATGCTTGGCGGGACGGGACGGTTGCTTGGCGGGGACGGACGGGTTCCACGGCGACCGAAACGGCTCGAACGCCCTTCCGGAACGGCGAACCCGCGCGGCCGGGCGGCACGGTGACGGGGAGGGGTGTTCCGGACGGAGAGAAAAACCCATGGGTGTGACGGACCGTGAAGTGGGGAAGACTCAGAAAGCGCGGGGAGAAGTAGGGGAATTACGGGGAAAAGAGTGGGGAAATGGACGGCCGTCGGCGGTCGTTCGAGGGGTTCGGGGTGCGGAGTCAGGTCGTTGTGGGGGTGCGGGGCCCGGCGGGGGAGCGGTGAACGGCGGTGGCGGGGGCGGGAGAATGGCCGGGCACGAATGGGACCGTACCGGTACGTAATGTGAGTTTTGCGGATCTTTCGAGCGCATCTCACTGGAATGGGCGACTGGTGGAGTGTCTTCCAATAGGGGCGCCCTCTTTGCCTGTTGCGTAGGGGAGTCAGACGTAGGAACAAAGCTGGGGACCCTGTGCAAGAGTTGGATCAGCGGTTGTTGTCGGCACTGCGTGATTGCGGGCAGTTCCCGCCAGTGCTCACGGCCGCGCGGTTGTTGTCCTGGAGTGGCGAGCACGGCGCGCTGTGGCTCGCCGCCGGGCTGGTGGGAGCCGCGGTGGACAAGGAGCGGAAGGGAGCCTGGCTGCGGGGGACCACGGTCACGTTCGCGGCCCACGCGGTGAGCATGGGAATCAAGCTCGTGGTGCGCAGGCCGCGTCCCGGGGAGGCCGCGCCGCTGGTGTGGACCTCCGGACGCCACTCCTTTCCCAGTTCGCACGCGACCGCCGCGGCGGCCGCGGCGGTCGCCTTCGGGGCGTTCTCCCCGACGGGCGCGAGGGTGCTGCCGCCGCTCGCGGCGGCCATGTGCGTGTCCCGGATGGTGGTCGGGGTGCACTATCCGACGGACGTGGTGGCGGGTGCCGCGCTCGGCGCCGTCACGGCCAAGCTGGGCGCGCCCTGGATGTTCCGGGCACTGGTGACGCCCGCGACGGAGGAGGCCGGGGCGCGGCCGTCCGGGACGGTCGCCACGGGGACGCCCGGCGCGTCCGGGAAGCCCGGTGCGCCCGAGGCGCTGGACGCGCTGGAGACGGCCCCGGAGCCGTCCTTCCGGGGCCTTCCCGCCCTGGTCGGCCCGAGGACCGCCCTGCTGACGGAGACCGCCCGGAAACTGGCGCGCGCGGCACGGCTGCTGGAGGCGGCCCGCGAGGTCGCCCAGGCGGTCACGGCGCCGCGCCCGCCCGGCGCCGGGTCCCCGTCGGGGACGCCGTGGACCGCCTCGGGGGTCCCGTCCCCCCGGTCCTGTCCGGGCATCCCGTCCGCCCCCCGCTCCGGCACCGCCTGGACCACCGGTACGGCCGGGCCCGCGCCCACGGCGTCCGGACCGTCCGGGCCGGGCGGGGTCCGGGTCCGGACCGCCGCCACGGGACGGCCCGTGCCCAGGTCCCGGACGACCGGCGCGGCGCCCCGGCGTCGGCGCCCGGTGCGCGGGTCCGCGCCCCGGCTCCTCGCGGGCGCGGTGCTGGGCCCCGTCCTCGGCGCGCTGCTGGGCGCCGTGGCGGGTCCGGTCACCGGGGCGTGCATGGCGCGGACGCGCTGAACCGTTCCGACGGCGGCCCGTGAACCGTTCCGGTCGCCGTCCGCGTCCGGTGCGGCGGGGCTGCTCGCCGTCCGGTGGTGAGGGCCCGGGGCCGGGTGGCTGGGGACATCCGGACCGGCCCGCCGTCCGACCCTTCGGCGAGGGAGGGCACCTCCGCCGGGAAGGGGCCGGACGGGTGTGGAACTCCGGCGATCCGGGGTACGCGACCGACGCGCGGGAACCTGTGTCAGATACCGGGTGGCCGGGTGGCCGGGTGGCCGGGGCACCGGACGGCGGGCGCGCTCCGACGGACGACGGGGAGACGGCGGATGGACTGGCTGACGAGGCTTCCGTGGATCGGGCCGTACGTGCGGCGGTTCATGACCACGCGCCCGTGGCTGGCCTACGAACGGCTCGACGAGGTGAAGTGGACGCGGCTCGCGGCGGCCATGACCTTCCTCAGCTTCCTCGCCCTGTTCCCGCTGATCACCGTCGCGGCGGCGATCGCCGCCGCGACCCTGGACAGCGCGGGGCAGCGCAAGCTGGAGGAGGAGATCGCCGAGCAGGTGCCGGGCATCTCCGGACAGCTCGACATCGCGGGGCTGGTGGCCCACGCGGGCACCGTCGGACTGATCGCGGGAGTCCTGCTGCTGTTCACCGGGGTCGGCTGGGTCGGCTCCATGCGGGAGTGCCTGCGCGCGGTCTGGCGACTGCCCGACCCGGAGGAGAACCCCGTCCTGCGCAAGGCGAAGGACACGGTGGTGCTGGCCGGGCTCGGCGGCGCCGGACTGCTGTCCCTGGCCGCGTCGGGCCTGGCGTCCAGCGCCGTCGGCTGGGGCGCCCGGCTGCTGGGCGTGGACGGGTCCGGGGCGGGCGGGGCGCTGCTGAGGACCGCCGCGTTCGCGGTGGCGGTGCTCGCCGACTTCCTCGTCCTGGCGTACGTCCTGACGCTGCTGCCGGGGGTGCGCCCCGCGCGGCGCGACCTGGTGGTCGCCGGGCTGCTCGGGGCGGCCGGGTTCGAGCTGCTGAAGACGCTGATCGGCAGCTATATGAAGGACGTCGCGGGCCGCAGCATGTACGGGGCGTTCGGGGTGCCCGTGGCGCTGATGCTGTGGATCAACTTCACCGCGAAGCTGCTGCTCTACTGCGCCGCGTGGACGGCGACCCGGCCCGGGTCCGAGGCGGATCCCTCGGAGCCGGATGCCGGTGCGGAGCCGGAGCCGGAGCCGGACGGTCCGGCCCCGGCGCCCGCCGGGCGGTGAACCGGCGCCCCCGGTTCACCGCCCGACGGGCGGTGGGTCAGCGGCCCCGGGCGGGCCAGCGACGGTTGATCAGGAACACGACCACGGCGAGGACCGCCAGCGCGCCGCCCGCGATGGCCAGCGCGACGCCCATCCCCCCGGAGGGGTGCTCGGCGGCGACCTTCGAGGCCGCCCCGTCGTCCCCGTCCGCCGTCCCCGACGCGCCCGCCGCACCCGACGGGTCGGGGGAGCCGGTGCCGGAGCCCGGGTTCCCGGTGTCCGACAGGTCCGCGCCCTTCGGCGGGACCAGCACCCCCACCGGGTCGACCTTGCCGTGGGCGGAGAAGCCCCAGTCGAGCAGCCGGGCGGTCTCCTGGTAGACCGCGTGGGGCTCCTCGGACGACGGGTTCATCACCGTGACCAGCAGCACCCGCCCGTTCCGCTCCGCGACCCCGGTGAAGGTGGAGCCCGCGTTGGTGGTGTTGCCGTTCTTCACCCCGGCGATGCCCTGGTACGGCTTCAGCCCGTTGTCGCCGCTCAGCAGCCGGTTGGTGTTCTGGATCTCGAAGGTGGGGCGCTTCTTGGGCTTCTTGCCCTTCTTGGTCTTCACGGCCTCGCCGGGGAACTGGGCCCGCAGCGTCGCGCTGTACTCGCGGAAGTCCTTCTTCTGGAGCCCGGACCGCGCGAAGAGGGTGAGGTCGTACGCGGAGGACACCTGCCCGGCCGCGTCGTAGCCGTCCGGGGAGACGACCTTGGTGTCCACCGCCTGGAGTTCCTCGGCGTGCTTCTGCATGTCCTCGACCGTGCGCGGGATGCCGCCGTTCATCGCGGCCAGCACCCGTACGGCGTCGTTGCCGGAGCGCAGGAAGACACCGAGCCACAGGTCGTGGACGGTGTACGTCTGCTCCTCCTTGATGCCCACCAGGCTCGATCCCGCGCCGAGGCCCGCCAGGTCGGACGGCTGGACCGTGTGACTGCGGGTCTTGGGGAACTTCGGCATCAGGGCGTCGGCGAAGAGCATCTTCAGGGTGCTGGCGGGCGCCAGCGGCCAGTGCGCGTTGTGCGCGGCCAGGACGTCGCCCGACTCGGCGTCCGCGACGATCCAGGACCGGGCCGACAGCTTCATCGGCAGTACGGGGGCGTCCGCGCCCAGCTCGACCTGCGTGCCCGGCTCGCCGAGCCGCGCCCCGCCGACCTTCGCCATCTCGCTGGGCGGCTTGACTATGTCCTTGTCCTTCTTCTTGCCCTTCTCCCCGTCCTTCGCCTTGCCGCCCTTGTCGCCCTTCTTGTCGTCCTGCTTCTCCCGCTGGTAGCCCGTGGGCTCCTGGCGGGTGCCCTCCGGTCTTCCGGTCGCGTGCGCGGTGGGGACCGTCAGGGCGGTCAGGGACAGGGAGAGGGCGGAGGCGACCAGGAGAGCGGTCACCCGCCTCGTGGGGGAGAGGATGGCGGACACGGACGAGAAGGTACCGGCCCTTCCTGTCAGACCGTCGGGCGAGGTGCCCTCCGGCGGCTCGGCCCCACCCGGGCGAACGGGACGCGGACGCGGTCGCGATACTGAGCCCATGAAGCTCAGCCGCCCGGTGTCCTGGTTCCTGCTCGCCTTCGGGGTGTGGACGTGGGTCATTTGGGTCACTTTCGCCAGGAATCTCTGGAAGGACGGCAGCGGGCTCGCCTTCGACGACGCGGGTGACCCCACCGCGTACTTCTGGGTCCACCTGCTGCTCGCGATCGTCTCCTTTGTTCTGGGGACGGTCGTGGGGGTCATCGGGTTCCGTGGGGTGCGGGCCCTGCGCCGGGAGCACCGGCGGGAGTGACGCGCGCTCCCGGAGGCGGCGGTTCCGGCGCGGTGCGCGGCCCGGTGGACCCCGGCGCGGTCCCCGTACGGCCCCGGGGGCGGTCCCCGGAGCGCCCTGAGCGTGCCGGGCGCCGTGGGCGGCGCGCCGCCCACGCGGGATCTCTTCGCGCTCCGGGGAACTCATCGGTGCGCCGCGACGGTTAGACCTCCGTCATCAGCGCATGGAAAGGGCGGTCGGATGGTCGTCGCGGTTCTGTTCGGCTTGGTCGCCCTGGCGGTGATCGCCACGCTCCAGTGGTACGTGTGGCGGCGGGTGGTGCGCGACACCACGGCCAAGGGCACCCTCGCCCGGAGGACCGGGACGACGGTGTTCGTCCTGGGGCCCCTGCTGATGGTCGGGGCCGTCATGAGCGGCCGGGCCCCCGTTCCGTTCTGGCTGAAGCAGACGCTGGCCTGGCCGGGCTATCTGTGGCTGGCCCTGATGCTGTACCTGGTCCTGTACCTGGCGGTGGGCGAGGCCGTCCGCCCGGTGCTGCGACGCTTCCTCGCCCGCCGGGACCGGTCCGCCACGTCCGGCGCCCCCACCGCTTCCGGTACCCCTGACGCCCCCGGTGTTCCCGGTGCCTCCAGCGCCTCCGGTGTTCCCGAAGCCCCCGGTGCTCCTGACGCCCCTGGTGTCTCCCGCGCCTCCGGGGGTTCCGGTGTTCCGGACGTCCGGGACGGGGCCGGGGCGCGGGACGGGGGCGCCATAGCCGTCGCACCCGCCGAGCCCGCCGTACCCGCAGACCCCGTCGCACCGGCCGAGCCCGTCGCGCCCGCCGGGCCCTCGCGCCGGGTGTTCATCGCGCGCACCGTCGCCGGGACCGCCGTGGCCGCCGCCGCGACGACGGTCGGGGCGGGCGCGTACAGCGTGCTGAACGGGCCCACGGTCAAGCGGGTGACGGTGCCGCTGGCCAAGCTGCCCCGGTCGGCGCACGGCTTCCGGATCGCGGTCGTCAGCGACATCCACCTCAGCCCGATGCTCGGACGGTCCTTCGCCGAGCGGCTGGTGCGGACCATCAACTCCACCCAGCCCGACCTGATCGCCATCGTGGGGGACATGGTGGACGGCAGCGTGGCGGAGCTGGGTCCCGCCGCCGCCCCGCTGGCCCGGCTGGCGGCACGGCACGGCACGTACTTCGTCACCGGCAACCACGAGTACTTCTCCGGTGCCGAGCAGTGGGTGGACGAGGTGCGCGACCTGGGAATGCGTCCGATGGAGAACATCCGCACCGAACTGCCCGCCTTCGACCTCGCCGGGGTGAACGACCCGGCGGGCGAGCCGGACGGGCAGGGGCCCGACTTCGAGCGCGCGCTGGGCGGCCGGGACCCCGCGCGGGCGTCGGTGCTCCTCGCCCACCAGCCCATCGTGATCCACGACGCGGTGCGGCACGGGGTGGACCTCCAGCTCTCCGGCCACACCCACGGCGGCCAGCTCTGGCCCGTCGACTACCTGGCCGGGCTCCAGAACCCCACCCTGGAGGGGCTGGAGCGGTACGGGGACACCCAGCTGTACGTCACCCGGGGGGCCGGAGCGTGGGGACCGCCCGTGCGGGTGGGCGCCGAGTCGGACATCACGGTCGTCCAACTCGCCTCCAAACAAGCCTGACCCCTCCCGGGAAGCCCCGTCAGCCTGCATCATGTGTCGCACCCGTGGGTTCGGTGAGCTTTCCGTGCTCTTTGTGACGGGCGGGGGAAGGAGGGGCCCATGGTGCGACGGGACGCGTTCCGGCTGCCCCGGCACCCCGCGTCGGTGGCGCTGGCCCGGCAGCGGGCCCGCGCCCACCTGCTCGCCTGGGGGTGCGCGGAGGAGGACGGTCCGCTCCACGACACGGTGCTGCTGGTCTCCGAGCTGGTCACCGACGCGGTCCGCCACGGGCCGTTGCTGGAGCGGGAGTTCGAGGTCGCGGTCACCGTGCTGGCGGACGGCGCCTGCTTCGTCGAGGTCACCGACGAGAGCCGCCCGGAGGCCGGTGCGGTGGTCCGTTCGGACGAACACGACGCGGGACGGCGGCTGCTGGAGTGCCTCACCGAGGTGTGGGGGACCTGGCGCGGTGGACGGCGGGGCGCCACGGTGTGGGCCCTGGTGCCCGCCCGCCAGCTCCCGCTCGTCGAGGACGACCCGGACCGCGCCCTCCTTGCCGACTCCGGCCCGGGGGAGGCCGCCTCCGGCGGGGACGGCCCGCCCGGCAGGGACGGCCCGCCCGGCAGGGACGGTTCGTCCGGTGGGGACCGTTCGTCCGGTGGCGGTGATGATCCGTCCGGCGGGGACGGCGACAGCGGTGGCGGTGGCGACGGTTCGTCCGATCGCGGCGGTGGGGCCGACGGCGGTGACGGTCGTGGTGAGGGTGACCGGTCCGGTCCCGGCGGCGGCTGACCCGGGCCCGATCTGACGGCGGCGGGGCGGCGACGGCGGGCCCGTCGGCCCCGGAGGGCGCGGGCGTCGCGGGTCGGGCGCCCGGTCGTCGGTCAGACGGGCGGTCGCGGGGCGGACGGGCGGTGGGCCCCTGCGGGTGGGCCCCGGTGGGTGTGCCCCCGGGGCCCGTCCGCGTTCAGGCCCCCGGCGGCCGTTCCGGGGCGGGCGCGAGGTCCTCGGGGCCGGGCCGGAAGTCCGTGAACAGCTCGTGGACCTCGCGGACCAGGGGCCGCAGCACCCGGAAGCGGGCCAGCGACACCCCGCGCGCGATCAGCCGGGAGCCCCGCTCGGCCAGCCGCCGACTGCGCCGGTGGTCCTCGGACCGGTCGAACACCCAGTACAGGACCAGTCCCATCTGGGCGAGCCACATCAACTCGGGGAGGATGTCGGACAGTTCGTCCGGCACCTTCGTCCGCGATCCGGCGAGCACTTCCCGGTGGGTGTCGATCGCCGCCTCCCGGGAGGGCCCGGACTCCGCCGAGAACGGGCTGAGCGGACTCTGCGGATCGGCCGCGTTCTTGAAGAACTGCGCGGCGAACCCGTGGTACGGCTCCGAGATGTCCACCCAGGCGGTGAGCACCCCGGCCAGCCGCGCCTGGAGGTCCGTCTCCCGGTCCAGGACCGGCCGGACCGCCGCCTTGTGCTCGGCGGAGATCCGGTCGTAGACCCCCTGGATCAGGTGTTCCTTGCCCTCGAAGTAGTAGTACGCGTTGCCGACCGAGACCCCGGCCTCCTTGGCGATGGCCCGCATGGTCGTCTTGTCGTACCCGCGCTCCCGGAACAGCCGGAGCGCGGTCTCCAGGATGAGCGCGCGGGTCTGCTCGCTCTTGGAGGCGGACCGCCCGTCGTTCCCGCCGGCACCCCCGCCGTCGGTGTCGTCGGCGGGGCGGGGCGCGGGCGCGGTGGTCGGCTGCTTCGGCCGTTCCGTCGGGCGGGTCTCGTCTGCGGGCACGGCACCGAGCCTAGTCAGTGGCACAGGAGCCGTCGGCACAGGTGGTGGCCGGTGGGGACGCCCCGCCAGCCCCGGCCCCGGCCCCGGGACCGCTTCCGGTTCGCGGACCGCCTCCGGCTCCCGAACCGTCCTCGACTCGCGGACCCGCTCCGGGACCCGCTCCGGGACCCGCTCCGGTTCCGGGGCCGTCCCCGGTGCCGCGACCGCCCGGGGCGGCCGGTCCCGGCACCGGAGCCGGTGCCGCGACGGCCGGGCGCCCCGTGTGCACCCATCCCACCCGGGGCCGGTACTCCCAGCCGTCCGCGCGTCGCGCGGGCCCGTCCGGCGGGCGGGGGGCGGACGGGCCGCCGACGGGTCCGCTGTACGAACGGGCGCGGGCGTACCCGGGGCGACGGTCCCGCCCCCCGACGGGACCGGCACCCCCCGGTCCGCCGACGGCTCCGGGCGTCCTGGCGCCGCCGCGTGCCAGCAGTGCCTCCCGGTACTTGGAGGCGGCCACCACCACGCCCTTGGCGAGCCGCGCCCCGTGCGGGGTGCTGAGCCGGTGGGCGGTCGGCCGGTACTCGGTGAGCGCCCACAGACAGACCACCCAGGCGTTGGGCCCCCGGTAGACCTGTCCGCCGTCCGCGACCACCGTGATGTCGACGAGCGTGGAGGCGTGGTCCAGCGCGGGGAACCGGCGTCGCGCCGCCTCCGAACCCGCCGGGACGAAGTCGAGGTGGACCAGCCGTGGCTGACGGGCCAGCCAGCCGCGCAGGAAGACGCAGAGCGGGCAGGTGGCGTCGTACAGGACGGTCAGCCCCCGCACGGCGGGCTGCCGGGGCGGCGCGCCGTGCGCGGGCCCGGGCGCCGCCCGTCCGGGCCCGGTCCGCTCCGGTGCCGTCCGCCCGTACGCGGTCCGCTCGGGCGCGGACTCCGCCACCGGGACGGGCTCGGGTACGGGGGAGGGCGCCGTCCCGTCCGTCCCGGTACCGGCGGGTACCTGGGAGGACGCCGTGCTGTCCGTGCCGTCCGTGCCGTCCGTGCCGGCCCCGGCGGGTTCCGGGGCCGTGGGGCCGGTGCCGCTCATCGCGGTCACGCCCGGGCCGCGGGCGGCGCCCACGGACCGCGGTCCTCGGTGTACTCCTGCGGCGGGACGGGGGGCTGCTGCTCCCGCTCCATGACCCCGCGCCGCCGGATCTTGTTGAGCACCCAGACGTTGCCGAGGTGCAGCACCCCGAGCACCAGCAGGACGACGCCGAGCTTGGTCGACAGCGCCTCGAAGACCTCGCGCGCCTCGGTGATCCGCTTCTCCTGGTTCAGATAGAGCGCGACGAACCCGAGGTTGACGAGGTAGAACCCGACCACCAGCAGATGGTTGACGGCGTCCGCCAGCTTCTCGTTGCCGCGCAGGACGTCCGAGAGGAAGATCCGGCCGTTGCGGCTGAGCGTGCGCGCGACCCAGACGGTCAGACCGATGCTCACCACGACGTAGACGAGGTACGCGATCCATGTGAGGTCCTGTGTTCCGTCCACGGCCCCCACCCCCCTTCTCCGGCCGTGCCCGTGCCAGGGCGCGGCACTTGTTGAACACGTTCAAAAGTGCTGACGATGAAGACTGTAGACCTGCTTTTGAACGTGTTCAAGTCCTGGGGCGGGAGGTCCCGTTCCGGCCTGGCCCCCGGGGTCGGGGGAGACCCCCGGAAGCCCGGGGGCCGCCCGCCTGGCTCACCGCCGTCACCGCCGGAGCGGCTCCCCGTCCCGGCCCCCGCTGTCCCGGCCCCCGTCGCCCGGGCCCCCGTCCCCGCCCCGGCTCTGACCCCCGTCCTAGTCCCGTTCTCCGTCCCGGTCCCGGTCCCGGTCCCACTCCCCGAACCAGCGGACGATCGCCGCCGTGGCGGCCACGTTGGACCCCAGATGGCGGGAGCCCCGGTAGTCGACGGCGCCGAGGTCGACGACCGGGGCCGCCACCCCGCCCGCGCGCAGGGCCGTCCGGCAGCGTTCGGTGTTCTCGGTGACCGCCTGCTCGTCCCCGGACGCCATGTACAGCCGGACCGGGGCGCGGGGGGTCCAGTCCACGCACACGGCGTCGGTCTCGCGCAGGGCCGCCGCGAACGCTCCCGTCGGCCGCGCGAGCAGGTTCCGGCCGCGTTCCGTCAGCAGCTCGTCCAGGGTGCCCGGGGTGCCGCGCATCAGCTGTTCGCCCGTGTGGGCGCCGTCGAAGAGGGCCTCCACGGTGCGGTCGTAGGGCGCCCGGAAGACCTCGCCGGGGTCGTCGTACACCCCGTGCAGCCGGTCGAACGCGACCAGGGTGTACGCCGCGTACAGCACGCCGGACTTCGGCTCCAGCCGTCCGGCGAGCAGCGCGGGCAGTTCGGTGCCGCCGAAGTCGTACGCCCCGCTGACCGGGGCCAGCGCGCCCAGCCGGAACCAGCGGTCCTGGCCCGCCTCCAGGGCCCGGCCGAGCCCCAGCGCCGCGGACGCGCCCTGCGAGAAGCCGGTGACCAGGACCTCACGGTCCAGCCGGTGGCCGACGCGGGGCGCGAAGGCGCGGGCGGCGCGCAGCATGTCCAGGGACGCCGTGGTCTCCGACCCGATGTCCATCCAGGGGTGGAGGCCGGGGCCCGTGCCCATCCCCAGGTAGTCGGGCCCGACCCCGGCCGCCCCGGCCGCCGCGTACGCGATCACCGGCGCGGACACGAACGCGCCGCGCCGCATGGACGGTGAGTCGTCGCGGTGGCTGCCGGTGCCGTGCGCGAAGGAGACGGCCCGCAGCCGCTCGCCGCCCCCGATCGGCAGCGCCAGCAGCCCGCTCGCCGTGGTGGGGCGGCCGTGCGGATCGACGGTCCGGTAGACCAGCCGGTACGTCACCACCCCGTACCGGACGCCGGAGGCGTCGAACCCGGCCCCGCCCAGTTCGGCGGCGACGTCCGCCGGGGCGGCCAGCGAGTACAGCCGCTCGGCGGACACCAGCGAGCCCCGCCCCCGCTCCGCGCGCCGTTCCGCCCCCCGCTCCGGAGCGGCGGCGACGGCGGCGGGCCCGGCCTGGGCGGCGACGGCCGGTCCGCCGAGCGGCAGCAGCCCGCAGCAGACGGCCGCCACCGCACCCGCCCGCAGGGCCGCGCGGTACCGGACTCCCCTGGACGCCCGCGACGGGGACGGTGACGGTGACGGGGCGGTGGTGAAGTTCATCGACGTTCTCCAAGTGCGCCTGGGTGATGGCGAGTTCACCCTGACGCGCCCACCCCGCCCAGCACACTGGAGCGATTCCCCCACCCCCTCCTGAGGCCAGCCCCCCTCGACCAACCCGGACCACGGGTACGCATCCCCCGAACGCCGATGGCAGCCGCCCGGACAACGCGACGACCGCCCGGACGGGACGGCGGTCCGGGCGGTCGTCGAACAGGGGGCGGGGGCGTCAGCCCACGGCGATCCGGGTCTTCCAGCGGGTGTGGGCGGTGATGATGGTGCTCCCGCCGCCGACCAGCGCGGTCCGGGAACCGGTGTGGAACCGTACGGAACCGTCGCCCCGCACCGACCAGATGTCCCCGATGCCGTCGTCGTCGGCGTCCGGGGTGCCGACCACGAAGGGCGCTTCCGCCGCGGACCAGCCCGTGGCTCCGTACGTGCTGTCGGCCCCGCCCGCGGAGTTGGCCGCCGCCGCCAGGGAGGACAGGTCCACCCCGCCCCCGGTGGCGGGCTTGCCCTTGCGGAGCATCAGCTTGCCGGTGTCCGAACGGTAGACCAGGTCGGCGACGCCGTCACCGCTCATGTCGTACGCGGAGACGAGGTCCCGCTGAGCCCAAGGGGACGAGGTGAGCCGCGTCGCCTCCCCGACGGTCGCCCCTTGGGCGCCGGTGAGCACCCACAGGGCGTCTCCGACGGTCACGAAGACGTCCGTCAGTCCGTCCCCCGTCACGTCACCGGCCGACACGATCTGGGTGAACGTCGAGGGGGCGGGAGCACCTTCGGGCAGGAGGATCTCCCGCCGCCGGTCGACGTTGACCGCTCCGTACCCGTCACCGGGGTACACCCACAGCTTCCCGCCCACGCGGGCGATCAGGTCCTGGAACCCGTCACCGCCGTAGACGTCGCCGTTGTGGGTGATCAGCGATCCCTTGAAGTGCCCCGAACCGGCGGCCTCGTGCGGTGGTTCGCCGTCGCCCCCGTTGGGATTCCGTTCCTTGTTGTCCTGGTAGGCGCCGGGCATCGAGTAGTCGAGGTCGCCGCTGCCCTTGAGCACGTCGTCGGTGCGGCCCTGGGAGGGGTACAGCGCCAGGTTCCCCCCTTCGGTGACCGCGAACAGGTCCGGCATGGCGTCACCGGTGAAGTCCCCCGGTGAATCCGCCTGGTCGCGGGGCGTCACGTAGAAGAGGTAGGCCGTCGCCGGTGACACATGGCCCACCTGGTCCACCGTCCGGACCATCAGGACGTTGGGTCCCGCCGTCGGGGGTTTGGCGTTGGAGACCGTCGCGCTGACGGTGACGCTTGTCCCGGCGGTGCGGTTGACCGACCCGGGGAAGCTGGACGAGTTGAACCCGTACTCGTAGCGGACCACGTCGCTGTCGAGCGCCCGGAAGGTGAAGGAGCCCGGCGTGCCGAACTTCTTGGCGGACCAGACGCTGTCCTCCCCTCCGGCGCCGAACCCGTTCTCGGACTCGTCGGCGTTCGGGAAGTCGGTGGAGCTGACCCGGGGCGCCTTCGGCACCTTGCGGTCCACGACGAACCGGCAGGGGGTACCGGCCGGGGAGTACGGGGAGGTGTCCTTCGCGGCGTCCACGGCCCGGACGCGCCACGAGAACAGGACGCCGTCCTGGCCCTTCGTGCTGAACGGCCTGCTGGTGCCCTTCCCCTCACGGCGCTGGTCGTCGGACAGATGGACCTTGCCGGATCCGGGAAGCCCGTCGCCCGCGGTGTCCCACTTGCCCGTGGGCCAGAGGTCGAAGTCCAGGAGGTCGAGGTTGCCGTCCTTGTCGGCGGCCTGGGCCGACAGGGTCACCTCGTCCGCTCCGACGCGGACGTAGGGCTCGGCCGTCGTGCACTTGGCCTCGGGTTCGAGGTCAAGGCGGGTGGGGGAACCGGGCCGCCGGTTGTACTCGATCTCAAGGGCAGGGCCGTCTTCCTTGGTCGCCCGGAACTTCTTCCAGGCGTGCTGCGACTTCTCGTCGCGGGCCCGCATGCCGAACGTGATCACACCGTCGTCGTCCCCGTCGACGTGCTTCTGCACGGCGGCGCGCAGATCGAACTCCACGTGCTTGTCCGGGCAGGACGACGCCTTCCACCCGTGCGCGAAACTGCGGGTCGCGTACTTGTTGCCGTCGTGCAGCTTCGGCGCGTTGCGCCAGTTGGTGCGACCGTTGATCTCGCTCGTCAGGTGCACGCTCATCGACCGGGCGCTGCACGACCAGGCGTAGGTCGCCAGGGTGCGCAGCGCGGCGCTCTTGACCCGCACGCCGTCCAGCTGGTCGCCCACCTCGATGTTGAAGAAGGAGCGGGAGGTGCCCCAGGTGTCCGACTCGAAGCCCACCCGCGCCTCGTGCGTACCCGCCTTGTTGAAGCCCCTGCCGTTGTAGAAGGTGGCGTTGGGGTGCCTGCTGTAGGTGGTGGTCCAGTGGGCCGTCTTCTTGCTGAAGGCCGGGTCGACGAAGACGGGGTAGGTGGTCGCCGGGTCCGTCAGGAACTCCTGGTCGGGCGTCAGGCTCCAGATGTTGCCGTTGAGATCGGGCTCGACCAGTTCGCCCCGGGAGTCCGGCGCGGGGCCGTTCAGCGACGGCAGCCCCAGGGTCGCGGCGGCGCCGGTCCGGGAGGGTTCGGGCGCGGGTTCGGGCGGGGCGGCCGGCAGCGGGGGCCGGGTGGGCTCGGTCTGCGGACCGTCGGTGGCGGTCGGCAGCACCTCGTTCTCCGGGTCGGACCGCTCGTCCGACGTGACGGGCGCCTCCGAGGGGCTGGGCGTCGCCTCGGGCGCGGTGGCCGCCGGGTCCGTGGGCTCGGGGGCCTCCGGCTCGGTCGGCTGGGAACCCTCTCCCACTCCGCCGTCGGTGACGGCCTGCTGACCGCTGCTGTCCCACATGAAGGGCGTCGGCGACAGGGCCGCCTCCTCCCCCTCCGAGTCCAGCGCGCTGACCATCCCCGACAGCGGGTCCAGGCGGAAGGAGAGGGTCGAGGAACCGAGGCCGTACTCGATCCGCTGGGCGAGCGGATGGGCCGCCGCCTGCGGCGTCTTGAGGACGAGGACGGGAGCGAAACCGATGTCGTCGGCGGTCAGCACCAGGTCCGCGCCGGGGAACAGCTCCGGGTAGAGGGCGCGGTTGCCCTCGACGATCGGTGCGGGCACGGGGCCCGGCCAGGTCAGGTCGATGGTGTGGGGGCCCACCCGCATGCTGGCGAGCGGTTGGGGGGCGGTGGCGTTCGTGCCTGCCCGGCGCGGGACGCCGGCGGCCAGGGAGCCGCGTGGCGCGGTCCGGGACGCCCGCTCGACCGCGCTGTGCGGCCGGGTACCGGAGGACGACGAGCCCGCCGAGAAGACGATCCTGGTGTTCGAGACGGTCGGCTCCCAGCCCTCGGCCGTGCGGCGCAGATCCAGGTCGATGGGCTTCCACACGCCGTTCGACTTGGCGCGGACGGCCGAGGAGTGCAGCCGGGCGGCCATCCCCCCGTCGGGCTTGGCCCAGGTCGTGGAGGTGGCCGTCCGCAAGGCGGTGACCTCCACCTTCCGCCCGGTGCGGACGGCCCGGGCCACCGCGTCGGCCTCGCTGACCGGAGTGGCGGCGGACTTCCGGTCGACGGCTTCGGGCCTCCGCTCGGGGGTGCGGTCGTCAGGGCGCAGGCCGGTGTAGGCGAGGCCGCCCGCGGCGACCGCGGCCGCGAGGACGACGGCGGTGGTCCGACGGCCCGGTGACCGTCCGCCCGGTGTCCCGCTCCGCCGATCACGGGCGCGGAGCCATGCGCGAGGTGCGCGCGTCGTACGCGTCACGGGTTTCCCTTTCCCCCTGGAATCCGGTGCGCGGGGCAGGGCGCCGCCGGAGCTGTGGGCCGACCGAGCCCCCGGATCTCCTGATCCATGAGAAATGGGCATGGCGAGGCGAGCCGATGATGGCTCAAACCGGAGCCCCCGTCACCCTTCCCCCACTGTCAGGCCGTTGCCTGCGAGGGAACCGGACGGGTGGGACGAGCGTTGGGGAAGCGAGGAAGAGCACCTCGTGCCATGGCACCAGCAGCCCAGTCGAGCCCTGCTAAATACCGCTATTCCAGACGAAAGCTGCAACTGTTTGCGGAACCCTGTGATGCTCTGCGTATAGATCTGCGGATGATCCGTTACCGGTCGTTGTGGTTGCACGTGTCACCTCATGAGTCCTCCAATGGGTGTTTACCCCCTTACTTACCGTAATGATGATCACATAGGTCCGGCATCTCTGGCGTACCCGTCCGCAACGGACACACAATCTGCGCCACCGATATTGCCTTCACGCGTGGTCCGCTCCGGCCCGCTCCAAGTGGTCTGGGGGACCTCGCCGTGTTCGGTCGTCTTTCGCCTGCCCCGTGCACGCGCCGCCGTACGCGGCTCGCCGTCGTCCCGGCGGTCAGCGCCGCGCTGCTCATGGGGCTGTTGCCCGCCACGGCGTTCGCCCTGCCGCCGGTCCCCACCACCGGTGAGGTGCAGGGACGGGACACCCTCACCCTTGAACGCCTCGACAGGGAAACCCCGGTGCGGGGAGCCCGGGCCGACCTTTCCCCGCTGTCGCTGGAGGTCGAGGTGGAGCCCCCACCGCACCGGGCTCCGACGGGGACGGTGACGCCCCCGGCGGCGGGCACCGGAACCGTCAGCTTCGGCTCCTCCGGGCCCGCACCCGCGTCCTTCGGCGCCGCGAGTGCCGTGAGCCCCGCGAGCGCCGAGCCACCGCCGCCCGTCCAGGCCGGGTCCCTGCCCGTGAGCCTCGGTCAGGCGCCGGGCCAGACCGCGCCCACCGGTGTCTGGCAGGTCGCCGTGGAGAGCCCGACGGCCCCGGTGTCGGCGGGCGTCGACGGCACGGTCTTCACGGTCCGGGCGCCGTCCACCGGGTCCGTCCCGGTGCGCGTCAAGCTCGACTACAGCCGCTTCGAGAACCTCTACGGGGCGGGCTGGGCGTCCCGGCTGCGGCTCGTCCAGTTCCCCGAGTGCTACCTGACCACGCCCACCGAGGAGGCGTGCCGGCAGTACGAGCCGCTGGAGACGGCCAACGACTCGCTGTCCCGTTCGCTGACCGCCACCGTGGACACCGCCTCCGACGGCGGTGCCACACCTCCCGCGGGTGCCTCGGCCTCCTCCCCGGCTACCGCGAAGGCCGGGGGAGTGGTGCCCGCCGGATACTCCTCCGCGGTGGCGGGCGGCGACGTGGCCGTCCTCGGAACCGCCGACTCCGGTACCGGGGAGGGCGGTTCCTTCAAGGCCACCCCGCTGAGCGCCGTGGGCGCCTGGGAGGCGGGCGGCTCCTCCGGGGCCTTCAGCTGGTCGTATCCGATCGCCGTCCCCGCGCCGCCCGCGGGGCCGTCCCCGTCCGTCGCCCTCGGGTACAACTCCCAGACCGTCGACGGCCACACCTCGGTGACCTCCCCCCAGGCCTCGTGGATCGGCGACGGCTGGGGCTACGACCCGGGACACATCGAACGCCGTTACCGGAGCTGCGAGGACGACCGCAAGCCCCTCGACCCGGGCGCGGCGAACCCGCGCACCCCCAACAACACGGCCGGCAAGGACAAGACGAGCGACCTCTGCTGGACCTCGTACAACGCCGTGATGTCCCTCGGCGGCAAGACCACCGAGCTGGTGCGCGACGCGCCCGTGGGCAGCGACCCCGAGACGGCCACCGAGACCTACCGTCCGCAGGTCGACGACGGCACCCGCGTCGAGCGACGGGTCGGCGGCGGCAACGGCGACGACAACGGCGAGTACTGGGTCGTCACCACCTCCGACGGTACGGTCCACTACTTCGGCCTGAACAAGGTCGGCGGCGGTCACGCGGACACCGACTCGGTCTCCACGGCCCCCGTCTTCGGCAACCACCCCGGCGAACCGTGCTATGCGGCCTCCTTCGCGGACTCCCGCTGCGGTGCGGGCAAGCAGCAGGCGTGGCGCTGGGGCCTGGACAAGGTCGTCGACGTCCACGGCAACGCCATGGTGATCGACTGGCAGCAGTCCACCAACCACTACGCCGTGCGCGGGAAGACCAAGACCCCCGAGGCGTACGACCGGGCCGCCTACCCGAACCACATCGAGTACGGCATGCGGACATCCGACCTCACCAAGCCCTCCGCCAAGGTGGACTTCGTCGTCGCCGAACGCTGCCTCGACTCGGCCGCCGTCTGCGCCCCCGCCAAGTTCGACCAGACCGACGACCCGGGCGCCTACCGGGCCTGGTGGGACACCCCCGGCAACCTCAACTGCAAGGCCGCCTCCGACTTCTGCGCGTCCTTCCCCTCCTTCTGGAGCCGTCTGCGGCTCTCCGAGATCACCACCTACGGGCACCGCTCCGGCGGGACCACCCTCCAGAAGGTCGACACGTACGCCCTCCAGCAGTCCTTCCCGAAGGACCTGTACAGCGCGGCGCCCGGACTCTGGCTGGACGCGGTCACCCGCCGGGGCTTCGCCCCCGGCGACACGACCGGGACCCTCCAGTCCAGCGGTGGCGTCCGGTTCGTCCCGTACACCGTCGGCTCGCAGTCCTCGCTGAAGTGGCTCAGGGACAAGGGCATGCGCAACCTGGTCGCCAAGTCCGGCCGGGACGAGCGCCCCCCGTACTACCGGCCCCGCGTCGGCACGGTCGTCAGCGAGGGCGGCGGCACGGTGTCCGTCCAGTACACCGGCGGCTGCCGGACCGAACCCGCCACGGACAAGGGCCAGGACAACGGCACCTGCTACCCGGTCCGCTGGTCCCCTGACGGTGACGTGGAACGTCCCGCCAAGGCGTGGTTCAACAAGTACGTGGTCGAATCCGTCACCGAGACGGGTCAGGTGGCGACCCACGGCGCACCCGTCCACACCCGGTACTCCTACCGGGAACCCGCCTGGTCCCGGTCCGACGACGAGTTCCAGTCCACCGCCCTGCGCACCTACCGCGACTGGCGCGGCTACCGCCAGGTCGGCGTCACCAAGGGCAGCAAGGAGTCGCCCTCCCTGATGGGGGACTCCCACTCCCATTCCCTGTCCCTGCGCCGTTTCTACGTCGGCACCGGCGGAGACCTCAAGGACTCCGAGGGGAAGGTGGTCGGCAAGGACGAACAGCAGTACGCGGGGATGACCGCCGAGAGCGTCGCCTATGCCCACTCGGGCGGTGAGGTGGTCCGTCGCGACCGGTTCCACCCGTGGTCCAAGGAGACGGCGTCCCGGGCCCGCGAGGCCAATGGCGGCACCGCGCTGCCCCCGCTCAAGGCGTACCGCACCGGCATCCGGCGCGCCGACTCCGTCCAGTACCTGGAGCAGGGCGCCTGGCAGGCGGTCCGTACCACCACCGAGGTCGACGACCTCTACGGCCTGCCGGTCGAGTCCGAGACCGCCGTGGTCAAGCCGGCCTCCGGCGGCGGCGAGACCCTCTCCGACCGGACCTGCACCAAGACGTCGTACGTCCACAACACGGCCGACTGGCTCATCGGACTGCCCAAGGAGGTCCGGACCACGGCCACCTCCTGCGCGGGGGCCGCGACCGCCGACCCGGCCACCGAACTGGTCTCGTCCGTCCGCACCGGTTACGACGGCCTCGCGTACGGGGCGACCCCCACCAAGGGCGACGCCACGTCGGTCGCGACCGTCGACGGCGCGGGAACCGCCCACTCCGTCACGTCCACCTTCACGTACGACCCCCTCGGCCGTCCCCGCAAGGTGACCGAACCCCTCAAGGGCACCACCGAGACCCAGTACACCCCCGGCGACACGGGCGGTCCGGTGACCTCCACCAAGACCGTCAACGCCAAGGGTCACGCCACGGTGACCACCCTGGACCCGGGCCGGAGCCTCCCGCTGACGGTCACCGACGCCAACGGCCGCGTCACCCGGACCGAGTACGACGCGCTGGGACGGCTCGTGAAGGGCTGGTCCCCCTCCCGCTCCTCGGGCGGGAGGTCCCCGAACGTCGAGATCTCCTACCAGGCCGCCGTCGCCACCCCGACGAAGACCTCACCGGCCGCCGTCACCGTGCGCTCGCTCAAGGACGACGGGGGCTACAGCGAGCAGATCACCCTGCACGACGGTCTGCTGCGTCCGATCCAGACCCAGAGCGAGGCCCATGGACCGGGCCGGATCGTCACCGACACCAAGTACGACGAGCGCGGTCTCGTCCGTGAGCGGACCGGCGGGTACCTCGCCAAGGGAGAGCCGGACACGGACCTCTTCAAGGCCCTGTCCCCGACCCTGATACCCAGCACCACGCGGATCGTCTACGACGGTCTGGACCGGGTGCGCCGGGAGATCGTCCAACAGGGCCGCCACCGGTACCAGACCGTCACCAAGTACACCCCCACCAGCACCTACGTCGACCCGGCGGGCGACTCCGCCCCCACCACCCGCACCCACACCGACGCGCTGGGACGGGTCACCGCCGTCCAGCACTTCACCAAGGACGACCTGACGGCCTGGCGGACCACCGCCTACGCGTACGACGCCCGGGGCAACCGTGACAAGGTCACCGACCCTGACGGCAACGCCTGGACCTTCACCCACGACGCCCGGGGCCGTCTGACCGCCACCACCGACCCCGACACCGGCACCACGCGCACCGAGTACGACGACGCCGACCGGCCCGTCTCGGTCCGCGACGCCGCGAACCGCGCGACCCACACCGAGTACGACGAACTGGGCCGCGTCACCAAGGTCCGCCACGGTTCCCCGACGGCCGAACCCGTCCGCGAGTTCACCTTCGACCCGGCGGGCGCCCTCGGCCACCCCGCCTCCTCCATCCGGCACACCGCGAACGGCGACTACGTCGACCGGGTCACCGGCTACGACACCGAGTACCGGCCCACCGGCCGTCAGACCGTCATCCCGTCGAACCCCATGACCACCGGCCTGTCCGGCACCTACACCTACGGGTACGCCTACACGCCCACCGGCAAGCCCCACTCGGTGACCCTGCCGGCCAAGGGCGGCCTCGCCGCCGAGGAGGTCGTCACCCGCTACAACGCGGACGGCCTGCCCGAATCGACGGCCGGTCTCCACTGGTACACCTCGGACGTCACCTACTCCCCGATGGGGGAGGTGCTGCGGGCGGTCTCCGGCTCCCAGCCGGACCGCCTGTGGACCACCAACTTCGTGGACCGCTACACCGGACGGCTCCAGCGCACGGTCACCGACCGGGAGACCGCGGGCCCGCACCGCGTCTCGGACGGCTACTACTCGTACGACGCCACCGGGGCGGTCACCTCGCACGCCCGGCAGCTCCGGGACGCGGCGGGTTCCAGCTGGGACAACCAGTGCTTCACCCACGACCGGATGCGCCAGGTCGTCCACGCCTGGACCTCCAGCGTCGCGCCGGACGGCACGGGCACGGGCTGCCGGGCCGCGAACGGAGCGAACTGGGGCTACCGCGCGGACGGGGCGCCCTCCAGCGGTCCCGTCGCCGACGCCTCCGCGTCGGGGGGCCAGAGCGACGGCGTCACCGCGTCCCTCGCCACAGCGGCGCCCGCCACGGGCACGGTCTCCACCGGCGCCACCGCCTACCGGCAGTCGTTCACCTTCGACACCATCGGCAACCGCGCCACGATGACCGAGCGCGACCCGGCGAACGCCGCCAACGAGATCACCCGCGCCTACCGCTACGGCAAGCAGGTGCCCGGCAACGGGACGGCCCCCGCGCAGACGGTCCAGCCGCACACCCTCACCTCGGTCACCGCGTCCTCCGGCGGAGCCGGCGCCTACACGTACGACGTCCACGGCAACACCAGGACGCGCACCCTGCCCGACACCACCCAGCAACTGGACTGGACGCAGGAGAACAAGCTCGACACCATCACCGACAGCGGCTCCGGTACGACGACCCGCTACGTCTACGACGCCTCGGGCAACCGCCTCCTGGAGAACTCCTCCACCGGCTCCACCCTCTACCTCGGCGAGACCGAACTCACCACCAACGCGACCGGCACCATCACCCGGGCCTCCCGCACCTACGCCCACCCCGGCGCACCCTCGGTCGTCCGCACCACCAACAACGGCTCCACCACCGCGCACACCCGCAGCGCCCTGATCACCGACCACCTCGGCACCGCCAACACCACCGTCGAACTCACCGGCAACCAGCCCGTCACCCGCCGCGCCGCCAAGCCCTACGGCGAGACCCGCGGCCCCCAGCCCACCACCTGGCCCAACAAGCGCGGCTTCCTCGGCGTCGGCATCGACGACAAGACCACCGGCCTCACCCACATCGGCGCCCGCGAATACGACCAGTCCACCGGCCGTTTCATATCCGCCGACCCGATCATCGACTTCGCCGACCCGCTCCAGATGAACGGCTACGCGTACGCCAACAACACCCCCGTCAGCTCCAGCGACCCCACGGGCCTGTACATCGACGCGGGCAACGGCCAGAGCGAGCCGCACCCCAAGGAGACGGGTAGGAAGCGGGCGAAGGGCACCGTGGGCATCCCTGCCCATGGTGTCAGCAGTGGAGGCTGTTACTACAGCTGTGGAACCAGCGTCCAGCAGGACGGGTACATCGGCGTCGTCCGTGAAGAGGCACGCAGGGCTCGCGTTATGGTTCGTCAATTCGTCGATACCCAGGCGGCATCGCCGCAGCAGGCGAAGGACTGGAACAAGGCCTTCAACGAAGAGCTGCGGAAGGACGTGACGGGGGAATCCACCGCGTCCCAGACCCTCGCAGCTGCTGTGAACGTGTGTTTCGTGTACAGCTACGTCGGCTGTTCGAAGCAGATGCGGAATTCTTTCCAGGGTATTGAGTTCGGGCGCATGTCCGCCTTCGGGCTGTATGAGAACGGCGGCCCCAGGCTGCCAGGCGGCCCATTGCCCCCCAATAAGGTTTCGGGTCGCGGCGCGGGCCCTTCCTGCAAGTGCTTCCTGGCAGGCACCGACGTTCTCATGGCGGACGGCACCACCAAGGACATCGAGGCCATCGAACTCGGTGACAAGGTGCGGGCCAGGGACCCGGAGACCGGCGAAGCCGGATCGCGCACGGTGACCCGCCTCATCAGGACCGAGGACGACAAGCACTTCAACGAACTGTCCATCGGGACCGAGGACGGCGTGGAAAGGCTCATCGCCACCCACGAGCACCCGTTCTGGTCCCCCTCGCAGGACGAGTGGATCACCGCCCGTGACCTCGGCGCGGGAATGACCCTCCTCACCGACGAGGGCGACACGGTCATCGTCACGGACAACCGCCCGTTCACCCGGCACGCGAAGACGTACAACCTGACGGTTGACGACTTGCATACGTACTATGTGCTGGCGGGCGAGACTCCCGTGCTCGTGCATAACTCCGGAGGCTGTCCTGATCTGGACGCGCTTTCGCAGAGTGCAATGCGTCCAGCCAAGGGGAAGACGACCCATGCAGGGCGCGAATATCAGAAGCATATGAACCGCGGCGATCTTCCTGTGGTTCCCGGCAAAGAATTGAAGAATGCCGGGCAGGATTTGGTGGACGACATTCTAACCAATCCGCAAACTGCTATGGCTGCCGTTAATTCCGGAAATTTCGCGGGTGGAACGCGATACATCATGCCGGACCCTGCTGGTGGGCGCGGGATCGGCGCGACCTTTGACGCAAACGGGCAGTTTCAATACTTCGGGCGGTACTAGAGATGTTGGTAATCAAGCCGTGGGATGCAAAGGTGCACGGCGACGCCAGTCTCGCTGGCCTTCGGGGTGCGATCGCAGGGGTGCCTGTGAGCGCGGTCCGCTACGCAGCGCTGCAGGGGGAAACCTGGCCCGAAGGGCACAGGGAGGATCGTGCTCATGAAGTCGACATGGCTGTTGATCTGGTCATGGCCAACGGGGCTGTTCTGTCCCTGTCCTGGGCGATGGATGGCCTCAGTGAAGGGATGGCGATCGAACTCAGGGAACCTGGAGAGTCGGACGTCGATTTGCCTGGGGACGCTATCGACGTGAGTGGCCATGTTGATTGGGGAAGGTTCCTTGGGGTAGATGTTACAGAAATCAGCCCTGCCTGGCACGTGCCCAATGAAGGTTGTCCAGAAATGCCGTGGGCTTACCGCCTTGCATTCTCCAACAGGTCAAGTTTGGTTGTTGCTCTAGGTGCGGCCGAGGGGGAGGGGTTCGTGTATATGCCCAACGAGTTGATCGTGTTCTTCGATGAGAGTCTCGCTGCCTCCTATACGATTCCAGCGAGCGATACTTCCTCACGCGGATAGATTGAATCGAGTGAGGGGTTCGGTAAGTTCCTGGTGTGGGACGCTCAATGGCCGGGCGTCTCGATTGTTCGGGGAAATAGATCAATAGACCCCGCTGGGTCGGCCGGGACCCGCGCCATGAGCGGCTCGAAGACGTCCCTGAGTCTGTTCACGGGTACCTCGGCCATCGGTGAGCTTCCCGCTGAGCGCTTGGTGCGTCGGCGTGCTGGAAGTGAGGGAACCGCAGGCCGGGACCGGCCCGGTCGCTCCGGCCCCCGCCCCACGAGACGCCCGCCGCCCCCCCCCGACCACGAAAGGGCCGCCGCACCCGGTCAGGTGCGGCGGCCCTCAGGAACTGCGGGAACCGGTGGACCGGGCGGCGGCGGGCCGCCCGGTCGGGGGGTGGGTCAGAAGCGGCGCGTGATCAGCGCTCGCTTGACCTCCTGGATCGCCTTGGTGACCTCGATGCCCCGAGGGCAGGCGTCCGTGCAGTTGAACGTGGTGCGGCAGCGCCACACGCCGTCCTTGTCGTTGAGGATCTCCAGCCGCTGCTCCCCGGCCTCGTCGCGCGAGTCGAAGATGAAGCGGTGGGCGTTGACGATGGCCGCCGGGCCGAAGTACTGGCCGTCGTTCCAGAACACCGGGCAGGACGAGGTGCACGCCGCGCACAGGATGCACTTGGTGGTGTCGTCGAACCGCTCGCGGTCCTCGGCCGACTGGCGGCGCTCACGGGTCGGCTCGTTGCCGGTGGTGACCAGGAACGGCATGACGTCCCGGTACGCCTGGAAGAACGGCTCCATGTCGACGACCAGGTCCTTGAGGACCGTCAGGCCCTTGATGGGCTCGACCGTGATCGGCTTCTCGGGGTTCAGGTCCTTGATCAGCGTCTTGCACGCCAGCCGGTTGCGCCCGTTGATGCGCATCGCGTCCGAGCCGCAGATGCCGTGCGCGCAGGAGCGGCGGAACGTGAGGGTGCCGTCCAGGTCCCACTTGATCTTGTGGAGGCCGTCGAGGACCCGCTCCTTGGGGTCGATCTCGAACTGGAAGTCCTCCCACGTCGCCTCGGCCGACACCTCGGGGTTGAAGCGGCGGACGCGGAACGTGACGGTGATCAGGTGCGAGGCGGCGGCCTCGGCCTCCACCTTGTCGAGTACGGGGGTTGCCATCAGTACTTACGCTCCATCGGCTGGTAGCGGGTCTGGACGACCGGCTTGTAGTCGAGACGGATCGAGTCCGTGCCGTCGGCCGCGACCTCGCGGTACGCCATGGTGTGGCGCATGAAGTTGACGTCGTCGCGGTTCGGGTAGTCCTCGCGGTAGTGACCGCCGCGGGACTCCTTGCGGGCCAGCGCGGAGACGGCCATGACCTCGGCCAGGTCGAGCAGGTTGCCCAGCTCGACGGCCTCCAGCAGGTCCGTGTTGAACCGCTTGCCCTTGTCCTGCACGGAGACGTTCTTGTACCGGTCGCGCAGTTCGGCGATCTTCTCGACGGCCGTCTTGATGGTCTGCTCCGTGCGGAACACCATCACGTTGGCGTCCATCGTCTCCTGCAGCTCCTTGCGGATCTGGGCGACCCGCTCGGTGCCGGTGGAGGCGCGCAGCCGCTCGACCTGGTCGACGACGAGCCGCGCCGGGTCCTCCGGCAGCTCCACGTAGTCGGCGGTGGCCGAGTACTCGGCGGCGGCGATGCCCGCGCGGCGCCCGAAGACGTTGATGTCCAGGAGCGAGTTGGTGCCCAGCCGGTTGGCGCCGTGCACGGAGACGCAGGCGACCTCGCCGGCGGCGTACAGGCCCGGGACGACGGTGGTGTTGTCCGAGAGCACCTCGCCCTCGACGTTGGTCGGGATGCCGCCCATGGCGTAGTGCGCGGTCGGCTGGATCGGGATCGGGTCTGTGTAGGGCTCGATGCCGAGGTAGGTCCGCGCGAACTCCGTGATGTCCGGGAGCTTGGCGTCCAGCTGCTCCGGCGGGAGGTGCGTGAGGTCCAGGTAGACGTGGTCGCCCTCGGGACCGCAGCCCCGGCCCTCGCGGATCTCCGTGTAGATGGAGCGGGAGACGACGTCACGGGACGCGAGGTCCTTCATGACCGGCGCGTACTTCTCCATGAAGCGCTCGCCGTCCTTGTTGCGGAGGATGCCGCCCTCACCACGGGCGCCCTCCGTCAGCAGGATGCCCATCCGCCAGATGCCGGTCGGGTGGAACTGGAAGAACTCCATGTCCTCCAGCGGCAGCCCGCGCCGGTAGCAGGCCGCCTGGCCGTCGCCGGTGAGGGTGTGCGCGTTGGAGGTGACCTTGAAGAACTTGCCGGTGCCGCCGGAGGCGTAGATCACGGCCTTCGCCTGGAAGACGTGGATCTCGCCGGTGGCCAGCTCGTACGCGACGACGCCCGCCGAGTGCTTGACGCCGTCGACCTCGGTGATGAGCTGGTCGAGGACGTAGAACTCGTTGAAGAACTCGACGCCCTCCTTGACGCAGTTCTGGTACAGCGTCTGGAGGATCATGTGGCCGGTGCGGTCCGCCGCGTAGCAGGACCGGCGGACCGGGGCCTCGCCGTGGTTGCGGGAGTGCCCGCCGAACCGGCGCTGGTCGATGGTGCCGTCCGGGGTCCGGTTGAACGGCAGGCCCATCTTCTCCAGGTCGAGGACGGCGTCGATGGCCTCCTTCGCCAGGATCTCGGCGGCGTCCTGGTCGACCAGGTAGTCACCGCCCTTGACCGTGTCGAAGGTGTGCCATTCCCAGTTGTCCTCCTCCACGTTGGCGAGCGCGGCGGCCATGCCGCCCTGCGCGGCGCCCGTGTGGGAGCGGGTGGGGTACAGCTTGGTCAGCACGGCGGTGCGGCTGCGCTTCGTCGCCTCGATGGCGGCGCGCATTCCGGCGCCACCGGCGCCGACGATGACGGTGTCGTACTTGTGGATCTTCATGGTGGTTGCCTCAGCCCCGTGCCTAGCGGATGTTCGGGTCGAAGGTGAAGATCACCAGCGTGCCCAGCAGGATCGTGAACACCGTGGCGGTGTAGAGCAGGCCCTTCAGCCACAGTCGGGTGTTCGGGCGCTCGGCGTAGTCGTTGATGACGGTACGCAGCCCGTTGCCGCCGTGCAGCATCGCCAGCCACAGCATCACCAGGTCCCAGGTCTGCCACCACGGCGAGGCCCAGCGGCCCGCCACGAAGGCGAAGCCGATCTTGGAGACGCCGCCGTCCAGCACCAGCTGGATCAGCAGGTGCCCGAGGACGAGCACGACCAGCACGATGCCGGACAGGCGCATGAAGAGCCACCCGTACAGCTCGAAGTTCCCGCGCGTCGACTTCGGCGTCTTGCCGGTGCGCTTGCGGGGGGCCTCGATGACGGGGGCGGGGTTCTCGGCGCTGTAGGGCGCGGGGCCTTCCACGGCGCCGACGCCGGACGGGCCGGACTGTGCGGAGAGATCGGTCGACATGTGCGTCAGCTCCCGAAGACTTCACGAACGGCGTGGCCGAGCACCGGGTACAGCGCCCCGGCCATCAGCACGACCCAGATGCCGACGACGGTCCACAGCATCTGCTTCTGGTAGCGGGGACCCTTCGACCAGAAGTCGACGGCGATGACCCGCAGACCGTTCAGCGCGTGGAAGAGCACGGCGGCGACGAGGCCGTACTCCAGCAGCGCGACGAGGGGCGTCTTGTAGGTGGCGACGACCTTGTCGTACGCCTCGGGGGAGACACGGACGAGAGCGGTGTCCAGCACATGGACGAACAGGAAGAAGAAGATGAGGACGCCGGTGACTCGATGAGCCACCCAGGACCACATTCCTTCCCGGCCGCGGTACAGCGTTCCAGCCGGCACGGAAGAACCCTCCGGGAGCGGGGATCAGGGCCTGCCGGCTTGGGGTGTCGGTCTGGCCCGGCCGGGTACGGTCCACCGGCCCCGGCCATCGTAGCGACGAGTTGTCGGAACGTTCACGCGGGGCCCGGCGGTGTGATCAAACAGGCAATCAAACTGGTACGTACGGGCTATCGGGTCGGCTTTCGGGTGGCTTTCCGGACGCCTTCCGCTCGTTCCGGGCGGGTGATCCGATGAGCGGGTGGGGTGTTTGGGTGGGTTTTGGGGTTATGTGGGGTGGTTGGTTCGGATGAGGGGTGTCCCCGGTGCCGCGCTGCCCTTCCGTGTCCCTTCTGTGTCCTGTCCGTGTTCGCCGTCGGTTGTTTCCCGTCGCCGTTCACCGTTGCCTGCTTCCCGTTCCCGTTCCCGTTCCCGTTCCCGTTGCCCTTGCCCGTTCTCTCTTGCCTGCCGCCTGTTTTCCACTTCCGTCTTCCCGGCACCCGACCGGTCGGTTCCGGTCCGTGCCGGTCCGGCGGTGGGCCGTCCACCCGTCCGCCCGTCCGGCTGTCCGCCGTCGGCCGCGCGGCTGTCCGGGCCGGCTGTCCTGTCCGGCTGTCCGGTCCGGCACCGCGGTCCGGTCCGTGCCGGTCAGCGCGGGCGGGGGCCCAGGGGCGGGGCGGGGGCCAGCCGGGTGAGCCTGCCCCGGGCGATGCGGCGCAGCTCGTCGGCGGTCAGCGCCCGCTCGTCCTCCCGGTCGTTGCCGAGCCGGGCGCGGATCGCGGTGAGCACCCGGTCGAGGGCCTCGTCGGGCGGGCAGCCGTCGAGACAGAGCAGGAAGGCGTGGCCGAACCGGCTCTCGTAGGCGGCGTGCGCGGCGCTCAGCGCGGTCCGCGCGGCCGAGTACCCCGGGCGGCCGGATCCCGTCGGTTCGGTGGGGGTCTCCCGGGCGAGCGCCTCGGCGAGGTCGGCGGGCGTCAGGTCGAACGCGGCCTCGTCGGCGGCGGCGAGCAGGGCGCCCAGGTCCGGGTAGGGGCGGTGGGCGGCGAGCCGGGCGGCCCAGCGGTGGCTGCCGCAGCAGCCCAGGAGGGCGGCGAGGGCGGCGTCCGGGGCGGCGGCGTTCAACCAGCCGAGGGCGGACGGGAGGGCGGCGGGTCCGGCCGTGGCGGGCGTGCGCTGCCGAGGGGGCAGGGCGGCGCGGCCGGGCGGTCGGAGTGACCCGTACGAGGGCAGCGTGGCTCCCTGGTGAGCAGGCGGCGTGTGGACGGCGGGGCCGGTGGGACGGTGACGTCCGGGGTCGGCGACTGTGCCGGGTGATGCGGTCGGCACGGGTGAGGTCTGTGCGGCCACGCTAGCGATCCGTCGTCCGGGGGCGTCCGACGGATGCGCGAATTTCACCCGGACGGAAGAGTTTGGTGACGCCGGGGTGACGTGGGCACCGTCGGCGGCACGTCCGGGGCGCGTGTCGCCGCGCGCCGCCGGTCGTCGCTGACCGCGTGGTCACGGGCCTGATGACAAGGACGCGCCCGGAGGTGCGGTTCACCCGGGGGCGGGAGAGGGTCGTACGCATGGACGAGGCGTGCTCCGGGACTGGTGCTGGGTTCGGGGACCGGGTTCGGGCCGGGTCCGGTGCCCGGGTCTCCTGGCTGCCGCCCGGGCCCGGGCCTGGTGATCGTGGTGCGGCTGGTGAGCGTGCTCGGGCTCCTCGGCCGTGGTCCGGGGTCGGGGTCGGGGACTGGGACGGGGACGGGGTCGGTGCTCGGGCCGGGGCCGGGCCCCGGCCCCGGTGGGTGAGGCGGATCCCGTCGGCCGGACGCGTTCCGTCGGGCCGTCCCGTTCCACCGGCCGGGACCTCGCGCGTGAGGGTCCCGACGGTGAGGAGGGGTCCGTCAACGCGGTGGGTTCCACCGGCGGGGTGGGTTCTCGTCACAGGGCCGGTTCCGTCGGCGCGGTCCGCCCCACCGGCACGGGGGGCGTCACGGGCGGGCGCGGCCTCACCGGGCGCCCGGGTCACGCGATGAGCGGCGGACCCGATGGCGGCGCGGACGGTGGTAGGACGGACGGCGGCGGTACGGACGGCGACGGTCCGGGCGGCGGTACCGGCGGCGGTGCGGCCGAAGGCACCGGCGGCGGTCCGGGCGGTGGCCCGGGTGGCGGTACCGGCGTTGGCGCGACCGGCGCTCCGGGCGGCGGCCCGGGCGGGAGAGCGGGGGACGGCGTGGACGGGAACCCGGGTTCCGGTGGCGGTGGCGGTGGCGGTGGCGACGGTACGGGCAACGGGCCCCGGCAGCACCGACGACCGCCCCGCTGGAGCGGCCGGCGAGGCCAGCGCGGCCAGCGAGGACGGAGCCGCCGGAGCCGTGGGGGCGCCCGGCGCGGTGCCGTCCTCGCGTGGGTGGCCGCGCTCGCCGTCCTCGGGACGGCCGCCGCGCTCCTCGTCACCCTGTGGCCGCGCGGCGACGGCGACGGCCGGGGTGGTGCCACCCCCGCCGCCGACTCCCCGGCGGCGTCCCCCGCCACGTCCGCCCCGGACCGCCCGCGCCCCAGCGCGACCCATCCGTTCTCCGAGGCTCCGCGCGCCATCCCCGCCGTGCGGGAACACACCGCCGCCCGGGGTCCCGGTTGGCGGCCCGCGCCGGGGCGGGCCCTCGTCGTCACCGCCGGGGCGCTCGCCGACGAGGGGCGGCTGACGGCGGACGAACTGGGGCTCCGCTACGGGGGCCGGGCGGCGGCCGGACCCGGTGACGTGGAGCTGGCGCTCGGCGGGACGGGCGGCCCGGAGGCGTACGTCCTGACCGTCCGGGACGACCGGGTGCGGATCGAGGGGCGTACCGAGCGCGGGGTGTTCTACGGCACCCGCACCCTCATACAGACGGTCCGCGACACGGGCGCCGCCCCGGAGGGCGTGGTCCGGGACGAGCCCGCCAAGCCCCGGCGCGGCTTCATGCTGGACGTCGCCCGCAAGCCGTTCCCGGCGCGCTGGATCGAGGACCGGGTGCGGGAGCTGGGCGACCTCAAGTTCAACGAGCTGGGGCTGCACTTCTCGGACGACCAGGGCTTCCGGATCGCCTCCGACCGCCATCCGGAGGTGGTGTCCCGGGAGCACCTGACCAAGGCGGAGGTCCGCCGGATCGTCGCGCTCGCCCGGTCCCGGCACATCGAGGTGGTCCCCGAGATCGACTCGCCCGGCCACCTGGGGGCGGTGATCGCGGCCCATCCCGGGCTCCAGCTGCGCGGCACGGACGGCGGCGGCCCCCGGGGCGCCGTGGACATCTCGCTGCCGGGGGCCGCGCGGATGGTGGACGAGCTGCTGCGCGAGTACGCGGAGCTGTTCCCCGGCCCGTACTGGAACCTCGGGGGCGACGAGTACCCGGCCCTCTTCAGCCGCGACCCGGCCGCCCGCTACCCCCAGCTCGCGGCGGCGGCCCGCGAGCGGTACGGGCCGGACGCCACCGTGCGGGACCTCGCCACCGGCTGGGTGGACGACCGCGCGGAGACCGTGCGCCGTCTGGGGCGTCAGCCGCGCGCCTGGAACGACGGGTTCTTCCGGGGCGGACGGCAGCCCGCCGCCGACATCGAGACCGCGTACTGGACGGGCACCGAGATCGGCGCCCGGGAGCCCGTCGAGTACCTGGAGACCGGCCGGGACCTGGTCAACTACAACGACGAGTACCTCTACTACGTCCTCGGCGAGCCCAACCAGTTCAGCTATCCGACCGGGCGGCGGATCTACGAGGAGTGGACGCCGCTGGTGGTGCGCGGCACCCGGCCCGTCGACCGCCGCTACGACCGGCAGATCCTCGGCGGCTCCTTCGCGCTCTGGGGCGATCTGCCCGGGGCCCAGACCCGGGAGCAGATCGCGGCCGGGCTCCGGATGCCGCTGCGGGCGACCGCGCAGAAGCTGTGGGACCCGGACCGTCCGCCGCTGACGTGGGACGACTTCGTACGGCTCGCGGACCGGATCGACTGAACCGTCTCCCCGGCGCCTTGCCCTAGCCCCTGGCCCTTTGCCCAGGCCCAGGCCCCTGGCCCTTGCCCAGGCCCAGGCCGCTGGCCCTCGCCCCGGCTCCCGTCCTCCGGCCGGGCGGCGTCCTCCGGCCGGGCGGCGGCCGGAATCTGGCGCGTACACGTTCGTCTCGCGCGGATGCGGTACCCGGCCGTCGGCACAACGGCGTTCCTTCTAAACGATCATCGCCGTACGGGCGGCGCACCCCGTCACGCGGAGCGTAAGGGGAGGAAGCGGGGCGAAACGGTGCGGTCGGCGGAGGCGTGACCCGGGCCGGAGGCCGGGTCGGTCCGGTCGACTTTCAACAAACCGCGCTTTTGGTGGCGCGCGGGCCCGGGGGTGTGGTGATCTGGTCAACGCCCGTGATTGGCGGGAAACGCTCGGGGACGGGGGGACGGCCGGATGGGCCACTGGGGCTACTACGTCGTGGGCCGGGGGTCGACACCCCTGGACGGCGCGGAGGCGCTCGCCGGGGTCCGGGGCGAGCTGAGCCTGCTGGTGCGGCGCCCGGACGGCTGGCAGGTCTGGGAGTGCCGGGGCGGCGCCGACGGCACGGCGATGGGCAGCATGAACGCCCTCGCGCGGGAGACCGGTTCACCGGCCCTCTTCGGATACGTCATGGACAGCGCCTGCGCGGTGGTGGACGCGGCCGCCCCGGAGAGCGGCGGCTGGACCACCTGCCTGGACCGGGCCGCGACGGCCGGACGCCTCGGCGCGGACGAACGCGCCCTGGAGGACTACTTCCTGGCGCCCGCCGACGCGGCGGCCCGCGCCGTGGTCTGGGCCGCCGAAGCGGGGGTGACGGTGACCGCCGGACCCCTCGCCGAGGTGCTCGCCGCGCCCGCCGACCCGTCGGCCGAACAACTCTTCTTCCGCTTCCTGGAAAGGCTCGGGGTGGTGCGGCTGTGACGCCGACGGCGCTATGTACGCAGAAAGGACAAGTGCGGACGCCACGGAAGGGCGCCACGCGGGTGGTGACGGGAGGCGTCATGGGCTTGGTCGAACTGATAGCCGGGGCGGACGAGCGGGGGCTGGCCGTGAGCGGCCTCGCCTGCCTCGACCGCTGTGTGCCGCTGCTCGGCGGCGACGACGAACTGCTGCGCCCGCTGTGGGCGGTGCTGGGCGTGGGCGGCGACGCGGGGGAGTGGGGGGAGCGGGTCGACCGGGTCCGCGAGGCGCTGACCGAGGGGGCCGCCGGTGGGGACGGGGGCGTGTGCGCCACCGAGGACGAGGCGGGACGGCTGGCCCTCGGGATGCTGGCCGCCGCGCCCGCCGCGCTCCCCGACAAGCTCCAGGGCGGCACCCCGTCCGACGGGGCGCTGCGGGACTGGGCCGACGACTGCTCGGCGGCCGCCCTCCGGATCCATCTGCTGCTCGACCCGGCCGCCAGGCCGGGCACCGGGGTGACCGGTTCCGACGGTTCCGACGGCTCCGGGCGTTCTGAAGGCTCCGGTGGCTCCGAGGGCTCCGAGACCTCCGGCTCCGGCGACTCCGGCGGCGCGGACGGTACCGGGGCCGGTGACGGCGGCGGAACGCCGGAGAGCGGCGACGCCGACAGCGGTGACCCGGGCGGTGACGACTCGGTGAACGGGAGCGGCGGGGCGGACGGGCCGGACGGGGCGGACGGCGCCGAGTCGGGCCCCGACGGTGAGCTGCCCCCGCTGGCCGCCGCCGAACTGCGCCGTCAGGCCGCGGTCCTGGAGGTCCTCGCCGCGCGGGGTACCGGGGGGCTGCGTCAGGCCCACGCGGTGACCACCGAGGGGCGACGGGTGCTGAGGGCCGTGGTGTCCCGGCGGGCCCGTGGCCGGAACTGAGGGGTCGGACGGCTTGCGGACGGGTTCGGCCGCCCCGCCGGAGAATGGCCGGTTCACGACCGTCGTTCCCGGGGGTGTCCGAGGAGGCGTCCGGCACCGGGCGTCGACGTCCGGCGCCGGGGGCCGCTCGCGGACGCCGGGGCGGCCGGGTCGGCGGGGGTGCGCTCCGGGGCGTCCGGGTGCGGGTCCGACCGGTCGGGCCGGGGCGTGGAACGGGTCCGGAGCGGGACGGGGAAGAGCGGGGGAACCGCGAGGTGGCGGGGCCGGTGAGGGGACGGAATCCCGTCCGCGTCCCGTCCGGCGCGGATGCCCTAAGGCAACGACCGGGGCCGCCACCCCCCACAGGAGAGGCCCCGGTCGCCGCACGGCACGGGCCGCGCGGCGGCCCGTACCTAGTACTGCGCCGGAGGCTCGTTTTGTGTCACACCCCACTCTTCCGGGCGGTAGTTGCGCCTTGTACAAACATGGACGTGGACGCATTTCAGGCCGTAGCGTGCTTTTCGCGCCGAGTGCGGGCCATCGATGTCCGCGGCCGTTCAGGGGCCGCAACCATTTGACGGGAAGACCACGACGGTGACCTGCCGACTCCGCGGAAGCGGCGTCGGTCCAGGCGCGAAGAGGGAGTGCGTTGAGTGCTGGGGGACGACGCGGAGTTGACCGCCGCGGTGCTTGCGGCTCAGCACGGGGATGACGAGGCGTTCCGGACGGTGTACCGCTCGGTGCATCCACGGCTGCTGGGATACGTCCGGACGCTGGTCGGCGACCCGGACGCCGAGGACGTGGCCTCCGAGGCGTGGCTCCAGATCGCGCGCGACCTCGACCGGTTCAGCGGGGACGCCGACCGGTTCCGGGGCTGGGCGGCGCGCATAGCCCGCAACCGCGCGCTGGACCACATACGCATGCGGGGCCGCCGCCCCGCGATAGGCGCGGACGAGAGCGAGCTGACCGGCAAGCCCGCCGAGTCGGACACCGCCGACGAGGCGATGGAGGCGCTGGCCACCAGCCGCACCCTGTCGCTGATCGCGCGGCTGCCGCAGGACCAGGCCGAGGCGGTGGTGCTGCGGGTCGTCGTCGGGCTCGACGCGAAGACCGCCGCGCGGACCCTCGGCAAACGCCCCGGCGCCGTGCGCACCGCCGCGCACCGGGGGCTCAAGCGCCTCGCCGAACTGCTCGGCGACGAGCCCGAAGAGGATGACCCGGCCCCTTCCGGACGCCTCGACGCGGTGCCCCGCCCCCGCCGCCCCCGGGCGCGCGCGGGCCTGTCCGCCGGTGTGACGCATTCGCGAACGCGGACGCAGAAGGACATGTGATGCCCGACGAGCAGGAACGGTGGCTTGACCGCGAGGTGGCGGAGCGCCTGCTGCGGGGAGAGCCGCTGAAGGACGTCGACGATCGCTTTCGCGACCGCGCGGAGCGGCTGGCCGGGCTCCTGGACGAACTGGCGGACGACACCCGGCGCCCACCCGGCACGCTTCCCGGAACCTTTCCCTCCGCTTCCGGCTCGGGCCCGTCCACCGGCTTCGCTTCCGGCCCGTCCACCGGCTCAGGCCCGTCCACCGGCTCTGGTTCCGTCTTCGGTTCCGGTTCAGACCCGTCCACCGGCTCTGGTCCCGGCTCAGGCTCAGGCCCGTCCACCGGGGGCTCCGGCGCCCCCACCCGCCCCGGTTCCATCGACCCGTTCCGCCGGGCGGGTTCCTCGGACCCGTTCGGTCCCTTCGGCGCACCCGGCGCGCCCGGCGTACCCGGCGCATTGGGCGGGCCCGGTGTGTCGGGCGAGGTCGTTCCGGGAGTCGGCTTCGCCTCGCCCGCCCGCCCGGACGGCGTGGCGGCCCGGTCCGCCGTGGAGCCGCTCGGCGAGGAGGCCGCGCTGGCCGCGTACCGTGCCTCCCGCTCCTTCCGGGGCGCGGACGCCGCCGCCCCGGTGGACACGGACGCGCGGGTGCTCGGCACGGTGCGCATCGGAGTCCCCGGGCGGGTGCCGGGGCGGCGTCCGGCGCGTTGGGCCCACCCGGCGCGGTTCGCGATCGCGGCGGTGCTCGCCGCGGGCATGATCGGCGGGGTCGCGGTCGCCACCGGCACCGGAGTGCTGCCGACGCCCTTCGACGACCGTCGCGATCCCCCCTCCGCCGTGGCGGAGCCTCCCGGCGGGGCCGCCCCCTCCATCTCCGCGCCGCCCGGCTCCGTCCGCACCCCGTCGCCCGCCCGGTCCAGTGGTGGCGGGGAGGCGACGGCGGGCACGGAGTCCGGGTCGCCGCCCCCGTCCTCCCGTCCGCCGACCGTGGGCGGGGAGCGGGTGCCCTCGGAGGAGGGCACCTCGGAACCGGCCCGGGAGCCGGACACGGCCCGTACGGTCGACGCCTGCCGGGAGCACCGGGCGGGCACTCTGGACGCCGAGGAGACCCGCTGGCTGGAACGGGCGGCCCGGGGCGCCGACCGGGTGTCCCGGTTCTGCGCGCGGGTCCTGGCCCGGCACGACGCCGAGGACGACCTGGATGACGACGGGTCCGACGCCGTCGACGGGGACGGCGACCCGGACGAGGACGGCGAGGGCGGCGCCCAGGGCGGTCCCGACGACGGGGACGGGCACGGCCATGAGGACGACGACCACGGCAAGACCGGCAAGGGCGACAAGGGCAACAAAGACGGCAAGGACGGCAAAGACGATAAGGGCGACCGGGGCGCGGGGACGGGGCGCGGCGAGGACCGGGGCGGTGGCGGGAACGGCGCCGGTACCGGCACCGGGAACGGGAACGGCCAGGGCGACGGCCAGGGCCAGGGGAACGGCACGGGAGCCGGGAACGGGAACGGTGGTGGGCCCCCGGGAAAAGGCCCTCGCCGGGGCGGTGACGGGAACGGGAGCGGTGGCGGGGCGGGGGCGGGTCGCCCCGCCGGAACCGCTCCGTCTCCCCGTCCCGTACCCCCGGCGGACGCCGCCCCGGCCGGATCGGTCGAACCGGCCGGGCCGACCGCGCCGAGCGGACCGACGGCGTCCGCGCCGGGTCCCGGTGCGGCGGCCCCCTGGTGGGTGGCCTTCCCCTGAACCATGCGGCCCGGAGGTCCCGGAAACCCCGTGAGAGGGGTGGGCGGGACGGGTGAACGCATGACTATCGGCCACGCCGAACCGGGACTTTAGTCCTGAATGTCCGGTCGAGGCCCTTTCTGACCTGCACGGTTCTCGTCAAGGTGGAGAAATTTTCCGCCAGGTGTGACGTTTTGCCGAGAGATGGCGCAGTATCAAGTGAGCCGACTGGTCATCGGCCCTGCGCGAGCCGGGGTTCCCCCCGTACCTACGGCTCGGCGCCACCGGCGCGGGCGGGACATGTTCCCCCGGTCCCGCCCGCGCCTACGTGCACCTTCCGTACACCGGCCTCCGCGCCCGTCTCCCGGGTCCTCTTCTCCCCCTCGAAGCCGGTGCCCGCCGCCGTCCGGACGTCTTCCGCCCCTCATGTCTCGCGCCGGGGTTCGTGCGGTTCCGTCCCGGGTCGTCCCCCTTCGCCCCCGGAAACAGGGTCCATTCACTCAGTGTAGGAACACCGTGACCGTCGCGCCCGCGCTTTTTCCCCGGGCGGGAGGGCGCCCGTACCGCCCCGGTGTCCCCGCCGGGTGGCCGTGACCGTCGCGCGGATTCCGGGGGTGCCGCGCATGCTGGCAGCAGCAGACGGAGGGGCGGACGGTCCTCGTGGAAGGTGCGGATGCGGTGGTGCGTGAGTCGGAGTCCGGGTTGCCCATCGAACCGGTGTACGGGCCGGACGCGCTCACGGGCTGGGACCCGGAGGTACGGCTCGGGGCGCCCGGCGCGTACCCCTACACCCGGGGCGTCCACCCCACGATGTACACCGGACGGCCCTGGACCATGCGCCAGTACGCGGGCTTCGGCACCGCCGAGGAGTCCAACGCCCGCTACCGGCGGCTCATCGAGCACGGCACCACCGGGCTGTCCGTCGCCTTCGACCTCCCCACCCAGATGGGGTACGACAGCGACGCGCCGATCGCCGCCGGGGAGGTCGGCAAGGTCGGCGTCGCCGTCGACTCGGTCGACGACATGCGGACCCTCTTCGACGGCATCCCGCTCGACCGGGTCTCCACCTCCATGACGATCAACGCCCCCGCCGCCCCGCTGCTGCTCCTCTACCAACTGGTCGCCGAGGAGCGGGGCGTCGCGGGGGACCGGCTGACGGGAACCGTCCAGAACGACGTCCTCAAGGAGTACATCGCCCGGGGCACCTACATCTTCCCGCCCGCCCCCTCCCTCCGGCTGACCTCGGACGTCTTCCGCTACTGCCGGGCGGAGCTGCCCCGCTGGAACACCATCTCCATCTCCGGCTACCACATGGCCGAGGCCGGGGCCTCGCCCGCGCAGGAGATCGCGTTCACCCTCGCGGACGGGCTCGCCTACGTCCGCGCCGCCCTCGCCGCCGGGATGGCCGTGGACGACTTCGCGCCCCGGCTGTCGTTCTTCTTCGTCGCCCGCACCACCCTGCTCGAAGAGGTCGCGAAGTTCCGCGCCGCCCGGCGGGTGTGGGCCCGGCTGATGCGGGTCGGGTTCGGGGCCCGGGAGCCCAAGTCCCTGATGCTGCGCTTCCACACCCAGACGGCGGGCGTCCAGCTCACCGCGCAGCAGCCCGAGGTCAATCTGGCGCGGGTCACCGTCCAGGCCCTCGCCGCCGTGTTCGGCGGCACCCAGTCCCTGCACACCAACGCGTTCGACGAGGCCATCGCCCTGCCCACCGAGAAGGCCGCCCGGCTCGCCCTGCGCACCCAGCAGGTCCTCGCCCACGAGACGGACGTGCCCGCCACCGTCGACCCCTTCGCCGGGTCGTACGCGGTGGAGCGGATGACCGACGACCTGGAGGAAGAGATCACCGCCCTGATGCGACGGGTCGAGGACCTGGGGGGCGCCGTCGCCGCCATCGAACGGGGCTTCCAGAAGGGGGAGATCGAACGCGTCGCCTACCGAGTCGCCCGGGAGACCGACTCCGGCGAACGGGTCGTCGTCGGGGTCAACCGCTTCGTCCTCGACGAGGAGGAGCCCTACGAGCCGCTCCGGGTCGACCCGGCGATCGGGGCCCGCCAGGCGGAACGCCTCGCCGCCCTGCGCGCCGGACGCGACGGGACCGCCGTCGACCGCGCCCTCGCCGAACTGCGGGACGCCGCCCGGTCCACCACCGCCAACACCCTCTACCCGATGCGCACCGCGCTGCGCGCCCGCGCGACCGTCGGCGAGGTCTGCGGGGCGCTGCGCGAGGTCTGGGGCACCTACGAACCCGCCGAACGGTTCTGACCCCTCGTCGGGGATGGCCCTCATCGGTCGGTCCGTGACGTCATCGGTCGGCCCGTGATGTCACTGGCTGGTCCGTGGCGTCATCGGCCCGGCCGGGGCGGTGCCACCGCTCCGGGGAGGGGGGAGCGGGACGGCGGGCGGTCCCGGGGACGGTGACGTCGGGACGGCCCGGGAGCCCTGGTCGTAGGTGCGGGCGTGGGCCGCGCAGAGCCAGTACGTGGGGCCCTCCGGGGTGGTCACCTTGTTCAGCCCGCCCCACTCCTCCGCCGGGTCGAGTTCCTTGAGCAGCGCGTGCATCCGGCGGTAGGCCGCGTGGTCCTCGGCGTGCGTCATCGACTGCGCCCCCGTCTCGTCCAGACCCCGCCGCAGTTCCTCCGGCACCCCGTCCAGCAGCGCCTTCATCAGGTCCGCGTCGTCCTTCATCGCCTTGCCCAGGTCCTCGGAGGCGGCGCTGATGCCCGCGCCGAAGACGGGCGCCACGTACCGCAGCGCCCGCAGGGTGCGGTGGGCGTACGGCAGCACCGTCTTGGTGAACTCGCCGCGCGCCGGGAGCGCGTACGGTTCCACGCCCTCCAGCAGATGCCACTCGCCGGGCGCCTCGCAGCACAGGTGCAGCTGGAACACCTCGCCGGGACGCAGCGCCTGTCCCGCCTCCCGGCGGGAGGCCCGTCGCACCCACACCAGGCTCGGGCACAGCACCTCGTTGCGGGACCGTTCGCGGCGCAGCGAGTGCAGGAACTCCCGCTGCTGCTGGGCGAGTACGGCGCCGAGCGCGGCGTTCTGTTCCTGCTGGAGGCCGATGAGCTGGTGGAGCATGCGCTGGGTCTCGTCGCCGCCGGACGGTTCGATGCCCTGGAGCAGGACGGAGACCCGCACGTCGTCCAGGTGCTCCGGGCACTCGATCCGCTCGCGGGGCGGGTCCATCGCCAGCCGGGCCAGCAGTTGTTCGTGCCGGAACTCATGGGCGCAGGGGCGGCCGTCCCGGTCGGCATGCGGGCAGGGCACCAGCCGGGTGATGTCCAGACCGGGGTAGCGCTGGAGGGTCTGTTCGAACCCGTCCTTCAGCACCGCGAAGAAGTCCTGCGGGTACGGGCCGCGCACCCGTAGCTCCGCCGTCTTGGCGTGCCGGTCCACGGTGATCAGCGCCGCGTGCTCCCCGTCCTGGTGCCGCAGCAGCGCTCCCGACCGCCAGCGCACCGGCGTCGAGAAGCGGTGCTCCCGGGCGATGAACCAGGTCGGGATGCCGGGCGGGACGGTGTGCAGCCGGTAGCGGAGCCGTAGTTCGCGCCGCCCGGGGCCGCCGCCGTACGCGTCCCACTCCCGCTGGTGCCCGGCGGGCGGTTCCCAGGGCAGCAGCTCCACCACCAGGCTCGCGGTCCGGTCCTCCGTCCGGTACGAGAGGTCGAAGTTCTCCATCATCCGGACGAAGTGGCGGCGCAGTCGGCGTTCGACGTCCTGCCACAGGGTCTCCCCGTACGTGTGCTGGAACAGCCCGCCCGCGTTCAGGACCTCCTCGGAGTCCAGTACCCGGCTGATGTAGGCGGTGAGCCACTGGGGCCGCAGTACCACCAGGTCGGCGAGTTCCTCGTCGTCCGGGTAGTGCAGCAGATCGCCCAGGCTGTGCAGGGCGGCGGTCAGCGAGGACTGGTGCGCGGGCTCCCGGACGCCCGCCCCGGCCAGCAGCTCGGCCAGCCGCTCCGGTGTGACGTGCTGCTCGGGGTGGGCCCGCACCGCGTCCGCCGCGCGCAGCCAGGTGCGGGGCCAGGCGGCGCCCATCAGTGGCAGCTTCGCCACCTCCTGGCGGATTCGCTCGCGGACCTCGTCCACGCCCTGTCCGCTCGCGCTGTCCGCGCTCAGGCTGCCGATGACCAGCTCCGGGTAGGTCTCCCGCAGTTCGCTCAGCGGCAGGTCCGGCGGGCGCGGGCCCAGATGCGTGGCCACCAGCAGCACCGGGGCGTGCGGGGCCCGTGCCTTGATCATGTCCAGCCAGTAGTGCAGCTTGCTGGCCTCCCACCCGATCTGCGCGTCCCACAGCAACAGGAACAGCGACCGGTCGGTGAGGAAGAACTGGTGCGTGGCGTGGTAGATCTCCTGGCCACCGAAGTCCCAGGTCGCCAGTCGCATGATGACCGGTTCGTCCGGGGACGGCGGCGGACCGGGGTACGGCAGGCACAGCTCGCTGACGGTCAGCCCGTGCGTGCTGTCCTCCTGCGGGTCGTGCACCTCGCCGCGCAGCGCCTTCAGCAACGAGGTCTTCCCGACCCGGCCCTCTCCGACCACCACGACCTTGGACGACCACTGGCGGACGGGGTCCTCGTCCAGGTCGCGGAGGAAGGTGAGGATGGCCGGTGTGCCCGCCGCTACGATCTCGGGCGGTGGGGTGGTGAGGGGGTTCCCCCATACAGCCACAGCTTCGAGGAAGCGGAGCCGACTGAGTGACGCAGGGAGGGAGCGGAGGTTGTTCCTATCGAGGTAGAGGTGCGACAGGCTGCTGAGTTTGGTCAACGAAGCAGGAAATGACGTGAGCTGGTTGCCATCTAGGTCTAGAAGTCTGAGCCGGTCAAGACGGTCAAAGCTTTCAGGGAGACCGGATAGCTTGTTGTCCTGAAGGCGCAGAATAGTCAGCCGTCGTAACCGGCCGAACCTCTCCGGCAGGGAACGCAGTCCGCAGGCTAGGAGATGCAGCTCTTGCAAGCTGGTCATCTCGCACAGCCACTCTGGTAGCTCGTGGAGATTCGCTCTGGTCACCCTCAGCCGCCGGAGGCCCGTCAACTCCCCGAGTGACTCAGGCAGCCTGGTCAGACCAAGACCAGCCAGCGCCAAGACGGTGCTCCCCGAATCCCGGCACTCCCGCACCAGCTGCTCAGCCCGCGCGAACCCTTCCTCCGCGTTCCGAACCGGTCCCCCATACCCCATCCGCAACCAGCCCCCGCCCGTCCCGTAGACAGCCACGGCGGCCCGCACGCCACCGTCCCCGCCAATCTACGGGCCGCCACTGACAGTGGGGGGTCGGTCACCGGAACGCGAGGGCGGCGGGCGGGTGGACGGAGGGGATAGATGCCCCTATCACGTAGTGCTGGTTTCGTGCGACACTCCGGCTCATGCTCGGTGTCACAGACCTCTCCACCTACCTCGTGGGCCTCATCCTGATCGTTCTGCTGCCGGGGCCGAACTCCCTGTACGTGCTGTCGGTCGCGGCGCGGCGCGGGGTGCGCAGCGGGTACGCGGCGGCGGCCGGGGTGTGGGCCGGTGACCTGGTGCTGATGGTGCTCGCGGCGGCGGGCGCGGCCTCGCTGTTGCAGAGCAACCCGGTGCTGTTCGGCATCGTGAAGTTCGTCGGTGCCGGTTATCTGGCCTGGCTGGCCATCGGGCTGCTGAGGGCCGCCTGGGCGATGTGGCGGGGGCGGGACTCCGGTGCTGAGGAGGCGCCCGGCGGGGACGCGGTCGCCGCCCCGGCAGGGGAGCGGCCGTTCCGGCGGGCCCTGGTGATCAGTTTGCTGAACCCGAAGGCGATCCTCTTCCTGATCTCCTTCTTCGTGCAGTTCGTCGACCCCTCGTACGCGTACCCGGCCGTGACGTTCCTGGTGCTCGGCACCTGCCTCCAGCTCGCCAGCGGGCTCTATCTGACCGCGCTGATCTTCGGCGGTTCGCGGCTCGCGCAGCTCTTCCGCAGTCGCCGTCGGCTCTCGGCCGGGGCGACCACGGCGGCGGGCGCGCTGTTCCTCGGATTCGCGGCGAAGCTGTCCACGGCGGGCGTCTGACCCCACGGGGCCGGCCCACGGGGCCGGTCCGCAGGGCAGCGGCACTCCCGCGCGGCAGCCGGTCAGTGGTGCCAGAAGCGGCCGCCCGTGTTGTGGATCATCCGTTGCAGCACCTTCAGGGCCGCCACGTACTCCTCGTCCGTGACGCCGTCGTGGATGACGGCGAGTCGTTCCCGCTGGAACTCCGCCGCCTCCTGCCACAGCGTCCGCCCCGGTCCGGTGATCCGCACGCGGTCGGTGTCGTCCGTCTCCACCAGTCCCCGCCGCGCCAGCTCGGCGGTGGCGCTCTCGATGCCCGGTGCCCCGGTGTCCAGGTAGCCGCTGAGGAACGCGGCCAGCTCTGGCAGTTCGCGGCCGTCGGGCGAGGTCGCCAGCTGGCTGAGGATCCACCACTGGGGCTGGGTCAGGCCCAGCCCCGCGAGGCCCTCCCGGATGAATGGCACCACGGCCTTGTAGGTGGCCCAGCTCCAGTAGCCGATGGGCTGGCGGAGGAGTCCCTCGTCGTCGTGTGAGTACGCGATGTCGTTGGTCATGGGCACGAACGTAGGACCTTGAGTAAGGTTCAGGTCAAGGGTGCCCGGAGCCCGTCAGCCGAACGTGGCCCGTTTCGCCGCCCGGGCCCGTCGCGCCACCCTGCGGACGGCGGCGTCGCGGGGGAGGAACGCGAACCGCCGGGGCGTTCCGCCGGGCAGCTCCAGCGCGGTCAGCCGCCGCTTCTTGAAGTACCGCCGGGTGTCCTCGTCCAGGTGCCGTTCCAGATAGGCGTGCGCGGCGGCCCGGCGCTCCGGGTCGACCCGGGGTCCCATCGCGTAGCCGACGGCGGTGACCAGCCCGGTCAGTTCCTCCCCCGGGACGAACGCCGCCTCCCGTCCCGACTCCAGATCGGGCAGCAGCGCGTCGGCCAGGGTCACCGGCACCCGGTTGCCGTTCTGGTACGGGGCGAGCCGTTCCAGGAGCAGTCCGGTGCCCACCCGGGCGACCGGCAGCCCGTGGAAGGCGGCGGCCGTGAACAGCGCCGTCGAGAAGCAGCCGACGACGAGCGCGGGCCGCTCCCACCGGTACAGCGTCTCCGCGAGGACCGGGCGCTCCTCGACGGTCAGCTCGGCGCCCAGTTCGCGGGCCGCCGCCACGAGCCGTCGCACGGAGTCCACCGGGCTGGTGGGGTGCGGCTTGAAGACGATCCTGCGGTGGCCCCGGGCCACCGCGCCGCGCAGCATCCGCGCGTGCAGCTCGTCCTCCTCGTCGGGGGTGAGGATGCCCAGTTCGGCCAGGTACTGGCCGAGCAGCAGGGCGGGGGCCGGGGACGGGGCGACCGTGTTCCCCGGGTCCGCGCTCCGGACGTCCGCGCCGGGCCCGGGAGCGTCCGTACCCGTACCCGTACCCATGGCGGTACCCGTACCCGTGGTGGTACCCGCGCCCGCATCCGCTCCGGTACCGGTATCCGCCCCCGGCCCGTCCAGGGCGAGTTCGTCCAGCACCTTCAGGAAGGCGTCCGTCGGCACCGTCCGGGCCGGGACGCCGAACTCGGTCAGCAGCAGCGGGCGCAGTCCCGGCACCAGGTCCAGGTGCAGCAGCTCCCGCACCCGGGTGCCGATCAGCGGGTCGAGGCGGTCGCGGGTGGGGCCGTAGCTCATCAGCCCGTCGGCGTAGACCCGCAGGGGCGCGTCGGGGAAGATCCTGGCGATCGCCATCGCCGGGTTGACGTGGAGGGACTCCACGACGAGCGTGACGTCGTCGTCGCCCAGGCGCCAGGCCAGCCGCAGGTACCGTTCCCACAGCGGGACGTCGTCGGTGCGGGGGGACCAGCCGCCCGGATGGAACGGGGCGATCGTCCCGTTCCAGGACCGGACCTCGTCGAAGCGGGCGCGCAGCCGGGCGAAGCCGGGGGCCTCCTCCGGCGCGGGGGCGGTCTCGGGGACGGCGGAGTTCCGGGAGAGGAGCAGGACCGTCCGGTCCGCCGGGGGCAGCAGGCCCGCGTCGAGCGCGGCGGCGAGGGTGGCGACCCCGTACGGGGTGGACGCCAGCAGGACGCGGACGGTCACGCGGCGGCCCCCCGCGTGGTGGAGCGGCGGAGCCCGCGCAGCAGGGTGGCGCGCCGGGCGTCCAGTCCGTCGAGGACCCCGTCCAGGACCCCGGAGGGCATGCGGCGCAGCGCGTCAGCGCTCCGCGCCTTCAGTTCGCGTGCCACGGGCGGTTCGAACCTCTCGATCGTGCCGAGGTGATGGGAAATGATCGCGCAGTAGGTGCGCACCGCTTTCGGGAGGAATTCCGCTGCGTCGCGGTCGGCGGCGGTTTCCAGGAGGACCCGGTCGAAAGCGCGAATGAAGTCGAGTTGCCGGACATCCCCGATCTGGGTGAGTGACGACGGAATTCCGCGCCGATAGAAAACGCCCAGCAGTCCGACGATCGCCATGGACCCGGCCTCCCGGTGCAGCCGCCAGATCCACGGGCGGTCCTCGGCGGTGCGCAGCCCGTCGTCGAAGCGGAGCGTCCCCCGGTCGAGCAGCCGCCGGTGGTAGACGCCCGCCCAGGCGTACGGGTAGTCCACGGAGGTGGTGCGGTCGGCGGGCAGGATCAGGGTGCGGGGGTCCAGCGCCTCGCCCCGCCGTCCGTGCGGGACCCGGTGCGGCGAGCGGGTGCGGCCGGTGCTGCGCACATGGTCGGTGCGGACCACGTCGCAGTCCAACTCCTCGATGGTGGAGAGCAGTTCGGCGTAGTAGCCGGGGGCCGCCCAGTCGTCGCCGTCGAGGAAGGTGAGATAGGTGCCCCGGGCCGCGTCGAGCCCGGTGTTGCGGGCGGTCGCCAGCCCCGCGTTGTGCTCGTGCCGCAGCAGCACCGCCCCCGGCAGCTCCCGCGCGGCACGGTCGAGGAGTTCCCCGGTGCCGTCCCGGGAACAGTCGTCGACCAGCAGGAACTCGATGTCGTCCCGGGCGTTCGCCCGCAGACTCCGCAGGGTGTCGGGCGCGTATTGCCGTACGTCGAAGAACGGCACGATGACGGAGAGCTTGACCACCTGGTCGACGTTATGCGGGCAGTCGGCATTCGTCGTGGACCGATGACGGACACCTGGTGAACGAAGCGTGGCAGAACGGTTAACCGGGCGCTTCCGGACCCCCTCTCCGGCCATTCCCCGGCTCAATTGGGGAATTCGCGATGTGCTGTTCACCGTTTGTTGTACTCGGGTTGGGCCGCGCCTCCGCGTCGCTTCCTAGCGTCCTCGGTGTGGCAGCGAACAACACGAAGTCCCTCCGGGTCGCCGTCCTCGCGGACTCCGACACCCGGTGGAAGTGGGGCGCCCTCACCGCGCACCGGCTCGTCCCCGGCGGACGGGTCGACGGACACCTCCTGCGCGGCCGGTCGACCCCGACCGCCCGTCAACTCGGCGAGACGGACGGGTCCGGCGCCCGCGCCGACTCCCTCACCGAGGTCACCACGGCCGGGTTCCTCGACGCGATGGCCCGCACCCGGTACGACGTGGTCGTCCTCGCCCTCGTCGGCGGCGGCGTCCAGGCGGTGCTGCACGGCCTCACCCACGCCTGGCGGGGCCGTGAACGGCGGCCCGTGGTCGTCACCGGCTACGTCGGCGTGGTCTACGAGAAGCTCACCGACGGACTGCTGCTGCGGCACGGCGCGGACCTCGTCCTCGCCAACTGCCGCGCGGACGCCGAGCGCTTCCGCGCGGTGTACGAGGGGGTGGGCGCGGACCCGTCCGCCGTGGTGGAGGTCGCGCTGCCGTTCCTGGACGGCGCCCCGCACCGCCCCGCCGACCCGTACACCGTGGTCTTCGCCGCCCAGCCCTCCGTCCCGGCCGGGCGCGCCGAACGGGCCTATCTGCTGGACCGGCTGGTGCGGCACGCGCTGCGGCACCCCGCCCGGGAGGTCGTCCTCAAGCTCCGCTCCCGCCCCGGCGAACACACCACCCACATCGAGGAACTCCCGTACCAGCGGCTCGTCCGGGGACGACGGCTCCCCGACAACCTCCGGCTGGTCTACGGGCCCATGGGCGAGGTGCTCGACCGCGCCGACCTGCTCGTCACCGTCAGCTCCACCGCCGCGCTGGAGGCCCTGCACCGGGGGGTGCCCACCGGGGTCCTCACCGACCTCGGGGTCCGCGAGGCCCTCGGCAACCACCACTTCGTCGGCTCCGGGTGCCTCACCTCCTGGGACGAACTCGACGCGGGCCGTACCCCGGTGTCCGACCGGGAGTGGACCGCCCGGCAGGGCGTCGCCCCCGACGCCTACCCCCACGCCTACGACACCGCCCGCGCCCGGGTCGCCGAACTGCTCGCCGGACCCGGCCCCGGGGTGATCTCCCCCTACTACACGGCCCGTTCGGCGCCCGGCTATCTGCCCGGCCTCCTCGCCCGCCACCGTCTCGGCCCGGACGGCGCCCCGCTGGACGGCTCCGCCTCCGGCCCGGGGGCCACCGGACCGGTCCGGCGGGTGGTGCGGCGCGCGGCGCGCGGCGCCTACCGGCACGGGGTGCAGCGGGTCGCGCCCGCCGTACGACGCCTGGGGGAGCTGTGAACGGCTCCCTGTCCGCATCCGCATCCGTACCTGGAGGAACGGCGCACATGACCCCGACCGCGCACCCCGACGGACCCCTCCGGCACCCCGCCGGGTCCCCCGGGCGCACTGACGGACCCCTCCGGCAGGCCGACGGGCCCCTCCGGCAGACCGGTGGCCCCCTCCGGCAGGTCCGGCCCGGCCCGTCGGTCCGGTCTCCCCGGCCCGTCCGGGTCCTGGCGGTGATACCCGCCCGTGGGGGCTCCAAGGGGGTCCCCGGCAAGAACCTCGCCGAGGTCGGCGGCGTTCCGCTGGTCGTCCGCGCGGTCCGGGCCTGTCTGGCCGCCCCGCACGTCACGGACGTGGTCGTCTCCACCGACGATCCCGCCATCGCCGGGACGGCGCGCCGCGCGGGCGCCGAGGTCGTGATCCGTCCGGCCCCGCTCGCCGACGACACCGCCACCAGCGAGGCGGCCGTCCTGCACGCCCTGGACGCCGACGAGGCCCGCCACGGGCGGCCCGCCGACGTCGTCCTCCTCGTCCAGTGCACCAGTCCCTTCCTGACCGCCGCCGACGTGGACGCGACCGCCGCCGCCGTGGTCGCCGGGGGCGCCGACACCGCCGTCACCGCCGCCCCCTTCCACGGCTTCGTCTGGCGCGAGCGGCCCACGGCGCCCGGTGACCGCGTGGCACCCGGGAACCCCACGGGCTTGGACGGTCCCACTGCCCCCGGCGCCCCCACTGGCCTCACCGCCCCCGGCGACCCCGCGACCCCCGGCGGCGCCCCTGCACCCGTTCGGACCGTCCAGACCCTCCAGGCCCCGGGCGACGCCCCCGCCTCCGACGGCCTCGGCGTCAACCACGACAAGGCGGTCCGCCCCCGCCGCCAGGACCGCCCCCGGGAACTGCTGGAGACCGGCGCCGCCTACGCGATGGCCGTCCCCGGCTTCCGGGCCGCCCGGCACCGCTTCTTCGGCCGCACCGCCCTGGTGCCCACCGAGGCGGCCCGCGTCCTGGAGATCGACGACCCCCACGACCTCGACCGCGCCCGGGCCCTCGCGCCCCTCCTCGACCCGGCGGCACGCCCCGGCGCCCTGCCGCGCCGCGCCGACGTGGACGCGGTCGTCCTCGACTTCGACGGCACCCAGACCGACGACCGGGTGCTGATCGACTCCGACGGACGGGAGACCGTCTCCGTGCACCGCGGGGACGGACTCGGCGTCGCGGCCCTGCGGGAAGCGGGCCTCGCGCTGCTGATCCTGTCCACGGAACGCAATCCCGTGGTCGCCGCCCGGGCCCGGAAGCTCCGCGTCCCGGTCCTGCACGGCGTCGACCGCAAGGACCTCGCACTCAAACAGTGGTGCGGGGAACGGGGCATCGCGCCCGAGCGCGTGCTCTACGCGGGCAACGACGTCAACGACCTGCCCTGCTTCGCCCTCGCGGGCTGGCCGGTCGCGGTCGCGGACGCCCACGACGTGGTCCGCGACGCCGCACGTGCCGTCACCACCCGACGCGGTGGCGACGGCGCGGTCCGGGAGATCGCCTCCTGGCTCCTCGGCCCTTCACTCGACAGCTAGCTAAGGAACCACCCATGTCCCTGTACCCCTCCCGACCGCGCGCCCTCGGCTCCCAGCACGTCGGACCCGGTCTGCCCGTCTACGTCACCGGCGAGATCGGCATCAACCACAACGGCGACCTGGAGAAGGCGTTCGCCCTCATCGACGCCGCCGCCGACGCGGGCTGCGACGCCGTCAAGTTCCAGAAGCGCACCCCCGAGATCTGCACCCCGCGCGACCAGTGGGACATCGAACGCGACACCCCCTGGGGCCGGATGACCTACATCGACTACCGGCACCGCGTGGAGTTCGGCCTGGACGAGTACCGCGCCATAGACCAGTACTGCGCCAAGCGCGGCATCGACTGGTTCGCCTCCCCCTGGGACACCGAGGCCGTCGCCTTCCTGGAGCGGTTCGACGTCCCCGCCCACAAGGTCGCCTCCGCCTCGCTCACCGACGACGAGCTGCTGCGCGCCCTGCGCGCCACCGGCCGCACCGTGATCCTGTCCACGGGCATGTCCACGCCCCGCCAGATCCGGCACGCCGTCGAGGTGCTCGGCTCCGACAACATCCTGCTCTGCCACGCCACCTCCACCTACCCGGCGAAGGCCGAGGAGCTGAACCTGAGGGTCATCCACACCCTCCAGCGGGAGTACCCCAACGTCCCCATCGGCTACTCCGGCCACGAGACGGGCCTGCAGACCACCCTGGCCGCCGTCGCCCTCGGCGCGGTCTTCGTCGAGCGGCACATCACCCTCGACCGGGCCATGTGGGGCTCCGACCAGGCCGCGTCCGTCGAGCCGCAGGGCCTCAGCCGGCTGGTGCGCGACATCCGCACCGTGGAGGCGTCCCTCGGCGACGGGGTCAAGCGGGTCTACGACTCGGAGCTGGGCCCCATGCGCAAGCTGCGCCGGGTGCCCGGGGCGGTCGCCCAGGAGGAGCTGGCCGCCGCGGCGGGCGAACCGGTCACCGTCTGAACCCGGCCCGCGTTCGTCCGCACTCGTACCCGTATCGGTACGCGCACCCGTATCCGGTGACCGGTCCGGGGCCGGGCTCCCACCCGGACCCGGACCGGTCGCCCACCAGGCTCCCGTCCCCGTCCCCGCCCTGTCCCATGCCCCGCACCACGTGCGCCCTACGGACCCCGTCCACCCCGTCCACACCCGCCCACACCACCTGGAACACCCCACTCACCCGGAGCGGCCAGTGAGTCCCCGAGTCGGGCCTGAGGCCCCCACCCCGACGCTCGCGTTCGTCGAGAGCCCCGTCCAACTGCTCAACGTGCTGGAGTGGGCCCACGGCGCCGGGGCGCGTCCGCCGGGCGGCAGCCCCGCAGGGCCCACGGGCCCCATAGGCACTGCGGGCCCCGAGAGTCCCGTGGGGCGCACCGCCACGGACCCCCCGGGCGCGGTCGCCCCCGGAGAGCTGACCGTGGTGGTCCTCTCCCCGGGCGACCCCATGTCCCGGGGCCAGCTCCGCCGGATGGCCGAGCTGGCCCGGGACGAGGGCCACCGGGTCCGCTGGGAGGAGGCCCGGGGCGGCACCACGGCCCCCTTCCGGACGGTCGGCGGCCTCGCGCCGCTGCTGCGCGGAGCCGCCCGGATCGTCATCGGCGACCCGTTCTCCCGCTACGTCCAGCTGCTGCTGACCCTGACCCGGGCCCCCGAGCTGGTCGTGGTGGACGACGGCACCGCCACCATGGAGTTCGTCAGCCAGCTCGCGGGCGGCGAACGCCTGGTCCGCTGGCACCGCAGGGGCGGCCGTCCCGCCCCCCGCGACCTGCTGTTCGCCCCGGTCTCGGGGTCCGCGCGGCGCCGGTTGACCCCGGCCCACGGGCGCGCCGTCGAGGTCTTCTCGGCGATGCCGATCGCGGCGGCCCCGGACGGCGTCCGGATCACCCCCCACACCTTCGCGTGGACCCGCGCCCGCTTCGGCCCGCCCCGGGTCGGGGACGGCGCCGACCTCGTCGGCACCTCCCTGGTGGAGACCGGGGTGGTGGACCCCGACCGCTATCTGGACGCCGTCCGCTCGCTGGCCCGCGCCCACGGGGCCACCCGCTACTTCGCGCACCGCCGGGAACGGCCGGAGAAGCTGCACCGGCTGGCCACCGCGACCGGGCTGGAGATCTGCCGCCCCGACCTGCCGTTGGAGCTGATCGCCCGCCGGGGCCCGATCGGCCGGACGGTGCTCAGCTTCCCGTCCACGGTCGTGCACACCCTGCCCCTCGCGCTCGCCGGGACGGGGGCCCGGGTCACGGTCTGCGACATCGACCCCGACTGGCTCACCGAGCGTGCCTCCCCCCGGGCCCGGAGCTTCCTCGAAGGGGTCACCGGCACCGCGCGCGACGTGCGCCGACTGCGGTCCGTGTGCGCGGGTTAACCCCGGTTCCTACCCACTCAGGGTGACGTCCATGCGGGTCCGGGCCCGAACCGTTACGCCAATACGGCTGAACTTTCCTAGATCACGGCCCAGTTGACCCTTCCGGCGCCTTACCCTTCAGAGGGTGAACCAACTGATGTCCGCTGACACAGACTCCACGCCCGAAGCCGACCGCCCCGGCGGGACCCCCCTGCCCGGGACGCTCCCCGGCACGCTGCCCGAAGAACTCCGCGCCGAGCTGATCGCGTTCCGCCGCGACATGCACATGCACCCCGAGCTGGGCAACCAGGAGTTCCGCACCACGGCCGCGATCAAGACCCGGCTGGAACGCGCGGGACTCGCGCCCCGGGTCCTGAAATCCGGCACCGGACTCCTCTGTGACATCGGCACCCGGGACGGCGACGACCGTCCCGTCCTCGCGCTGCGCGCGGACATCGACGCCCTGCCCATCCCGGACACCAAGACCGGCTGCGCCTACCGCTCCACCGTCCCCGACCGGGCCCACGCCTGCGGCCACGACGTGCACACCACCGTGGTCCTCGGCGCGGGGCTGGTCCTCGCCGCGCTGCACCGCGAGGGGCGGCTGCCGCACCCCGTCCGGCTGATCTTCCAGCCCGCCGAGGAGGTGCTGCCCGGCGGGGCCACCGACGCCATCGGGTCCGGCGCCCTGGACGGCGTCGGCCGGATCGTGGCCGTCCACTGCGACCCCCGGGTGGACGCCGGACGCGTCGGGCTGCGCCCCGGCCCCATCACCTCCGCCTGCGACCGGCTGGAGGTCTCCCTGAACGGCCCCGGCGGCCACACCGCCCGTCCGCACCTCACCACCGACCTGGTCGCCGCCGCGGCCCGGGTCGCCACCGACGTCCCCTCGCTGGTCGCCCGGCGGATGGACGCGCGGTCCGGGGTCTCCGTGACCTGGGGGCGGATCGAGTCCGGCCACGCCTGCAACGTCATCCCGCAGCGCGCCGAGCTGTCCGGCACGGTCCGCTGCCTGGACCTCACGGCGTGGCGGCAGGCCCCCGACGCGGTGCACGCGGCGGTCGACGAGGTCGCCGCGCTGTACCGGGCCAAGACGGAGATCACCTACATCCGGGGCGTCCCCCCGGTCGTCAACGACCCCGTGGTCACCGAGCTGCTGCGGTCCGCGATGACCGCCCGGCGGGGCGCCGACTCGGTGGAGGACACCGAGCAGAGCCTCGGCGGCGAGGACTTCTCCTGGTACCTGGAGCACGTGCCCGGGGCGATGGCCCGCCTCGGCGTCCGCAGCCCCGGTGAGCGCGGGGTGCGCGACCTCCACCAGGGCGACTTCGACGTGGACGAGGCCGCGATCACGGTCGGCGTCGAACTCTTCACGGCCACCGCCCTCCTGGACGCCGAAACCCGCCCCTGACCCACCCCGTCCCCGGCCCCGGACGGCCCCCGACCCGTCCCGTCCCCGTGCTGCCCCCCCGGCCGTCCCCGTCCCGTCCCGCCTCCGCGCCCCGGACGGCGGCGGCCCCGGGCGCCCGGGGGACGGCGCCCAACGCGCTGGGCCCCACCCCGCCCGGGGCGGCACCCGCCGCGCTGGGGCCCACCCGCCCGGGGCGGTGCCTGACGCGCCGAGGGCCCTCCGCTCCGTGCATTCCCTCCGGCCGGTGGAGGCCCGCTCGCGCAGTTCCCCGCGCCCCTGACGGGGCACCCCAGAAGCGCCCCCACCGGACCCCGCAGAGACGCACCGGAAAGGCGCCCCTTCGGGGCGCACCCGAAGGGGCGCGGGGAACGGCGCGAGCAACCACGACGCGCCCGCGGCCGAAGACCAGACCCGCCCGTACGGCCCCGGACCCCGAACCCCGACCAGGGCGCACCCGAAGGGGCGCGGGGAACGGCGCGAGCAACCACGACGCGCCCGCGGCCGAAGACCAGACGCACCCGGGCGGCCCCGGACCCCGAACCCCAACCAGGGCGCACCCGAAGGGGCGCGGGGAACGGCGCGAGCAACCACAGCGGCCCCGCGGAGACCCACCACCCCGCCCCTCCGCCACGACACGCCCGGCGGGGCCCCGAGGGCCCCGCCGCCCCGCCCCGGTGGCACCCTGGAGGCACCCCGGGCCCCAGGAGCCACCCCCCACCCGCACGGGCTGTGCGTCGATCCGATAACAGCTCCGCAAGAGCCCTTTATCTGACATCTACGCGCGTTACGATCGCGGCAAAACCAGCGCCGCAAGTGGCGCTTCGGTCAGGTTGAAGGAGCCCCCCTTGCGCCGGGTAGCCAAACTCTCCGCCGCGGTCGCCGCGACCGCCGCACTCGCACTCACCGCCACGGCCTGTGGCAGCACGTCGTCCGAGAAGAAGGAGTCCGGTTCGGACTCGTCGTCCAGCGGGGGCAAGGACGGCGTCAAGATCGGCCTCGCGTACGACGTCGGCGGCCGTGGCGACTACTCCTTCAACGACTCGGCCGCCCGTGGCGCCGACAAGGCGAAGAAGGAGTTCGACGGCGAGCTCAAGGAGCTCACCGCGAAGGTCACCGACACCGAGGCGGACCGCGAGCAGCGGCTGTCCTCCCTCGCCGACGCGGGCTACAACCCGATCATCGGCGTCGGCTTCGCCTACTCCGCGTCGATGACCAAGGTCGCCGCGAAGTACCCGAAGACCACCTTCGGCATCGTGGACTCGGTCGTCGACGCCCCGAACGTCGACAGCATCACCTTCACCGAGGAGCAGGGCTCCTACCTGGCCGGCGTCGCCGCCGCGCTCAAGACGAAGAAGGACCACGTCGGCTTCATCGGCGGCGCGGACATCCCGCTGATCAAGAAGTTCGAGGCGGGCTTCGTCCAGGGCGTCAAGGAGACCAACCCCAAGATCGAGGTCGACACCCAGTACCTGAGCCGCGGCTCGGACACCTCCGGCTTCGCCAGCCCCGACAAGGGCAAGGAAGCCGCGCAGGGCATGCTGGACGGCGGCGCCGACGTGATCTACACGGCGGCCGGTTCCTCCGGCACGGGCGCCATCGAGGCCGTCGCGGGCGTCAAGGGCGCCTGGGGCATCGGCGTCGACTCGGACCAGTACAACGTCCCGGGTCTGGCGAAGTACAAGGAGTCGGTGCTGACCTCCATGGTCAAGAACGTCGACATCGGCGTCTACGACCTGGTCAAGTCGGTCAAGGACGGCAAGCCGCTGACCGGCGTCAACACCTACCCGCTGAAGGACGGCGGCGTCTCCCTCTCCGAGAGCGGCGGCTTCCTGAAGGACATCCAGGGCAAGCTGGACGAGGCCCGGCAGAAGATCATCGACGGCACGGTCAAGGTCAAGACGACCCCGTGACCACGAGGTCCGGGTGAGCCGGACCTGGGCTCGGCGGGGAGCGGCGCGTGACGCCTTCCCCGCCGAGCCATAACAATGTGTCAACTCTACGCGTGTAGCGTTCAGTTGGCGCGTGACGTCCCCCCGGTGCCCCGGCGACAGTTGCTCCCGTCGCCGCCGTGCCGGCGACACAGGGAAACCCGCGTCCCCGACGCCCGCCCTCCCACGCCTCGCCTGCCCCTTTTCCCCGAGGAGTGCGCCATCAACGCGTCCAGCCCGTCACCGCCGCCGGCCGCCGCCGTCGAACTGCGCGGCATCACCAAGCGGTTCCCCGGCGTCGTCGCCAACCGCGACATCGACATCACCGTCCGCAAGGGCACCGTCCACGCCCTGTGCGGGGAGAACGGCGCCGGCAAGTCGACCCTGATGAAGATCCTCTACGGCATGCAGAAGCCGGACGAGGGCACGATCACCGTCGACGGCGAACAGGTCTCGTTCCACAGCCCCTCCGACGCCATCGGGCGCGGCATCGGCATGGTCCACCAGCACTTCATGCTGGCCGACAACCTGACCGTGCTGGAGAACGTGGTCCTCGGCGCCGAGAAGCTGCACGGCATCGGCGGCAAGGCGCGCAAGCGGATCAAGGAGATCTCCGACGCCTACGGGCTCGGCGTCCGTCCCGACGTCCTCGTCGAGGTACTGGGCGTCGCGGACCGCCAGCGGGTGGAGATCCTCAAGGTCCTCTACCGGGGCGCGCGCACCCTCATCCTCGACGAGCCCACCGCGGTCCTCGTCCCCCAGGAGGTCGAGGCGCTCTTCGACAACCTGCGGGAGCTGAAGTCCGAGGGCCTCACCGTCATCTTCATCTCGCACAAGCTCGGCGAGGTGCTGTCGGTGGCCGACGACATCACCGTCATCCGGCGCGGCACCACCGTCGGCACCGCCGACCCCCGCACCACCACCTCCAAGCAGCTCGCGGAGCTGATGGTCGGCAGCGAGCTGCCCTCCCCGGAGACCTCCGAGTCCACCGTCACCGACGTCCCGACCCTCGTGGTGGACACGGTCCGGCTGACCCAGACCGACCTGGACGGCGTCGAGCGGATCATCCTCGACGACATCACCTTCACCATCCACCGGGGCGAGGTCCTCGGGATCGCGGGCGTCGAGGGCAACGGCCAGTCCGAACTGGTCGAGGCCATCATGGGCCTGCGCGACCCGGACAGCGGCGTCATCACCCTCGCCGACGCGGACATCACCCACGCCACCACCCGGCACCGCCGGGAACAGGGCATCGGCTACGTCCCCGAGGACCGCCACCGCCACGGACTGCTCCTGGAAGCCCCCCTGTGGGAGAACCGGATGCTCGGCCACATCACCGAGCGCCCCAACTCCCGCGGCGGACTCCTCGACATCAAGGCGGCCCGCGCCGACACCGAGCGGATCGTCAGCGAGTACGACGTCCGCACCCCCGGCATCGACGTCACCGCGGCCTCGCTCTCCGGCGGCAACCAGCAGAAGCTGATCGTCGGCCGCGAGATGAGCCACGCCCCCAAGCTGCTGATCGCCGCGCACCCCACCCGGGGCGTCGACGTCGGCGCGCAGGCCCAGATCTGGGACCAGATCCGCGAGGCCCGCCGCGAGGGCCTCGCCGTGCTGCTGATCTCCGCCGACCTGGACGAGCTGATCGGCCTCTCCGACAGCCTGCGGGTGATGTACCGGGGCCGTCTGGTCGCGGACGCCGACCCGCGCTCCATCACCCCCGAGGAGCTGGGCTCCGCCATGACGGGCGCGGCCAGCGGCCACCTGGAACACACCGAGGACGCCGAGGACACCTCCGGCGCCGCCCCCGCGGCCCCCGAGGCGGACGGCACGGAGTCGGAGGACGACGCCCGATGAAGAAACTGACCGCCCGCTTCGACCGGGAGCGCGTGCTCCTCGCGGTCGCGGCGCCCGCCCTCGCGCTGGTCGCCGCACTGATCATCACCGCCCTGGTCCTCCTGGCCACCGGCAAGGACCCGTTCGCCGCCTTCTCCGACATGGCGACCTACGGCACCGCCAGCGACAGCCAGGTCTACATCCTCAACAAGGCGACCACCTACTACCTCGCGGGCATCGCGGTCGCCATCGGCTTCCGGATGAACCTGTTCAACATCGGCGTGGACGGCCAGTACCGGCTCGCCGCGTTCGTCGCCGCCCTGCTCGGCGGGGCGCTCACCGCGCCCGGCTGGCTGGCGATCCCGCTGATCATCCTGTGCGCGATGGCCGTGGGCGCGCTGTGGGCGTCCATCGCGGGCATCCTCAAGGTCACCCGGGGCGTCAGCGAGGTCATCTCGACCATCATGCTGAACGCCATCGCCACCGCCGTGATCGGCTACCTCATCCAGCCCGAGCAGCTCGGCCAGCTCGACAAGGCGGGCACCCTGGTGTCCACCAAGCCGCTGCCGGAGGGCTCCTGGTTCTTCGCCTTCGACGCCGGACCCGCCGGTGAGGTGTGGGGCTTCGTCCTCGTCGCGATCCTGGTCGGCGTCCTCTACTGGTTCGTCCTCGGCCGCACCCGCTTCGGCTTCGACCTGCGGGCCGTCGGCCAGTCCGAGACGGCCGCCGCCGCCAGCGGCGTCAGCGTCAAGCGGATGGTCGCCACCAGCATGATCCTGTCCGGCGCCGTCGCCGGTCTGATCGGCATGCCGACCCTGCTGAACGACAGCCACCACTACGCCAACGACTTCCCGCTGGGCATCGGCTTCACCGGCATCGCCATCGCGCTGCTCGGCCGCAACCACCCGATCGGCATCGCCCTCGGCGCACTGCTCTGGGGCTTCCTGGAGCGCACCACCAGCCATCTGGAACTCCAGGGCTACGACAAGGAGATCCTCGGCGTCATCCAGGGCGTCATCGTCCTGTGCGTCGTCATCGCCTACGAGGTCGTCCGCCGCTTCGGCCTCAAGCGCCAGCAGCAGCGCGTCGGCGCCGAACTCGCCGCCCAGGCCGCCGCCGCCCGTACCGAGAAGCAGGAGGTGGCCCGATGACCGCCACGATGACCGACACGCCGCCGCCCGGCGCGCCCCCGGCGGAGAAGGGCGCCCAGCGCCGCAGCCGCTGGACGCTCTCGCGCATCCTGCTCGTCATCGCGGGCGCCCTCGTCCTGGTCTCCGCCGTCCGGGTGATCACCGGCGCCGACCAGCTCACCTCCGAGGGCCAGATCAGCGCCGCCCTGCGGCTCGCCGTCCCGATCGGACTCGCCGGACTCGCCGGACTGTGGTCCGAGCGCGCGGGCGTCGTCAACATCGGCCTCGAAGGCATGATGATCCTCGGCACCTTCGGCGCCGGCTGGATCGGCTGGCAGACCAGCCCCTGGCTGGGCCTCGCCTGCGGCGTCGGCTTCGGCGTGATCGGCGGCCTCATCCACGCCGTCGCCACCGTCACCTTCGGCGTCGACCACATCGTGTCCGGTGTGGCGGTCAACCTGCTGGCGCTGGGCGCCACCCAGTACCTCGCCAAGATCTTCTTCGCCAGCGGCGACGCGTCCACCGCGGGCGGCAACCCCAAGCAGTCCCCGCCCGCCGAATCGCTGCCCGAGGTCACCCTCCCCTGGCTCTCCGAGGCCCTGCTGAAGGTCCAGGACCTGCACTGGTTCCTGATCTCCGACGTGGCGGGCATCCTCGGCGGCCTGGTCACCGACGTCTCCGTGGTGACGATCCTCGCCGTGCTGCTCTTCTTCGCGAGCTGGTGGATCCTGTGGCGCACCCCGTTCGGGCTGCGGCTGCGCTCCTGCGGCGAGAACCCCGTCGCCGCCGAGTCGCTCGGCGTCAACGTCTACACCCACAAGTACCTGGCGGTCGCCATCTCCGGCGGCCTCGCGGGCCTCGGCGGCGCCTTCCTGGCGCTGGTCACCTCGCACATCTACCTGGAGGGCCAGACCGGCGGCCGCGGCTACATCGGCCTCGCGGCGATGATCTTCGGCAACTGGCGGCCCGGCGGGCTGGCGATGGGCGCGGGCCTGTTCGGCTTCTCCGACGCGCTCCAGCTGCGCAACGGCGGCGAGGTCGTCCACGCGATGCTGCTGCTCCTGGTGGTGCTGCTGGTGCTGCTCGCGGGCTGGAAGCTGTACCGCAAGGCGATGGTCCAGGGCGTCATCAGCCTGGCGGTCGCGGCGGTCGTCCTGGTCTGGTTCCTGCTCACCGACGAGGTCCCCGGCGAGTTCGTCGGCGCCACCCCGTACGTGGTCACCCTGCTGGTGCTGTCGCTGGCCGCCCAGCGGTTGAGGATGCCCAAGGCGGACGGCATGCGCTACCGCAAGGGCCAAGGGAAATGACGCCTCCGGGACGGGAGCCGGGGTCGGCCGGCCCCGGGCCGTCGGACACCGGATCGGCTGACCCCGTGGCGCGGCCCGCCGACCGGTCGGACACCGGCCCGTCGGACGCCGTGCCGGGGGACGTCACCCTGCGGGACGTCGACTGGGGCGCCCTGCGGGAGGCCGCCCGGGACGCCATGTCCCGGGCGTACGCCCCCTACTCGGGCTACCCGGTCGGCGCCGCCGCCCTGGTGGACGACGGCCGCACCGTCACCGGCTGCAACGTCGAGAACGCCTCGTACGGTCTCGGCCTGTGCGCGGAGTGCGGGCTGGTGTCCGCGCTGGTGAACTCGGGCGGCGGCCGGCTCACCCACTTCACCTGCGTGGACGGCCGGGGCGAGGTCCTGGTCCCGTGCGGACGCTGCCGCCAGCTGCTCTACGAGTTCGGGGGCCCGGACCTCGTCCTGGAGACCCCGGCGGGTCTGCTCCCGCTGTCCGGGATGCTTCCCCAGGCGTTCGGCCCGGAGCACCTCGCGTAGTCCGCAGCCGTTCTGTTTCGTCGCGGCCACAGGCCCGGCGCGTGCCCTTCCTGCCGGGGCCCGCGCCGGGCCTGTTCCGTATCCGCCGGAGGGGCCCCGGTACCGGACCCCGGTCCCAGACCTCGACCCCCGACCCCGCGCCCCGGATGTCAGATGAAGTTCTTGTTGATCAGCAGGTCCAGGATGTCGGTGCGGTAGTTGGGGAAGTCCATCGGCACGACGCCGAAGCGGGCGCGCTGGTGCCTGCGGGGGTCCAGGTACGCGTAGACGCTCGGGAAGATCTTCTGAGCCCCGATGGAGGGGTTGGGGATGGGGCCCTTGGCGGTGCTGGTGAAGTTGATGAACATCTTGGACGTGCCCTGGTCGTAGAAGGCCCGGTCGAACTGCTCGACGATCGCCCTCCGCTTCGTGTCGTCCGGGACGTTGTACTGGTCCTGGATGTCGCAGTGGTCGCCGCCCCACCTGAGGGTCGCCCAGTCGTGGGTGAAGTTGGTGAGGAGCACGACCTTCCCCCGGGCCTGCCCCAGGGTGGGCCACGACGGGTTGGTCCAGAAGAGCGACCGGAAGCCCATGGACGGGTCGTCCAGGTGCCAGTTGAAGCGGCGCTTGAACTCCTCCGTGCCGAGTTTGTTGCCGCCGCTGTACTCGTTCCTGACCCGCATGACGATCACTTCGCGCGGGCTGCTCCGGAGGAAGTCCTGGCAGTCGCGGAGGACGTCCTGGTAGCGCTTGTACATGTAGACGGGGCCGTGGTACAGGCCCATCTCGTTGGCGGTCCCCGCCAGGCCGTTCAGCCGGATGTCGAGGAAGCGGATGCCGTTGCCGAGCTGTGTCGGCAGGTCCCAGTCCTGGCACTTGGGGACGGAACCCCCGCGGGTGGAGCAGGTGTTGTGGGTGCCGGGGATCGTCAGGGAGGTGATCGGCAGGCTGCTGGAGAGCGAGCTCATCCAGGACCGGTAGGCCCACCCCGCGGCGGCGGCGGTGTGGGGCACGCCGAGCACCGAGGCGGCGGCGAGGCCACCGGCACCGGCGCCCCACTTCAGGACGTCACGACGGGTAGGGGACATGCGCGCACTCCAGTTCGATCCCAGGTTTCGCCCCCGTCTCTCCTCGGAGGCGATGCGGCGGTCCGGTTCACCCGTCGGAGCGTCCGCCGGGTGAACCTTCCGGCAGAGGAGAGGGATCGGCGGAGCCGGAGGTTGCCTCGCCCCCTCCGCGATCCGGCCCGCGCCCGCCGGGGGAGACCGGCGACTGGTGGCCGGTGGTTGGTGGTTGGCGACCGGTGACCGGCCACCGGGTCGGCGCGCCACCGGTACGGGACCGTCGCGCGTCCGGCCCCGGCCGGGCCGGATCGGATCGTAGGCGTTTCGGTCACCCGGCGCTGTGATCCGGACAAGCTGGGGGCGGTGGGACGGAGGGCGCCCGCTGGGGGAACCGGGTACGGGCGAAGCGCGTTCTTCCTGATGGCGACCGCTCATGGACAGGTCGGCCAACACAGTTGCTGACACGGCCAGTCGGGGCGGAAACCCCATGACGGCGGACGGCCGGATCGAGCACGATGACGTCACGAGCCCGATGACGTCATCGGACATGAAGACGCCGTCGGGCACGAAGGCACCGTCATGAAGCCGTCATCGGGTGCGGAGGCAACGGGGCGATCGCGGCGAGGTCCGGCGCACGCGCGGGGCCGGTGCCGCACACGACTGTTCGGGGGTGGGTGCGTGAAGTTCGACATGGGCAGTACGACGCTGGGCGACCTCGGCAAGGCCACGACGGGGTCGAGCGACGACCTGGGCACGCTGATCCGGCAACTCATCGCGGCGGCCGATCCGTTGGAGGGCAAGTTCAACGGGGCGGGCAAGGTGGCCTTCGACTCCTTCAAGGCCCGCGCGGACGAGATCACCGCCGCGCTGAACGGTTCGCTCCAGGCGATCCTCGGCGGCCAGAGCGGCATGGACACCGCGTTCGGCACGGGGGACCAGGAGCAGGAGGCCAACGCCCACCAGAGCATGGGCTCGGCGAACTTCGACGCCGCCCGCTTCGGCGCGCGCTGACCGGAAGGAACCCACGATGGGACAGAACCTCGACCGCCGGTCCTACGACACCGGTGCGTCCGCCGAGGTGCAGGGCGGACTCCAGGGGGTCATCGCGCAGTTGGAGCGGGTGCTGGGCGACCGGGACGCCGCCGTCAAGGCCGCCATGGCCGAGTTCCAGGCCGACGGCGTCTCGGACGAGTACCACGGCAAGGAAGTCCGGTGGAACAAGGCGGCGAACGAGGTGCGGGAGATCATCCGCCTCGTCCGGAACACCCTGGAACAGAACGACGGCACCGCGCAGTCGACGCTGGCCAAGGCCAAGGCGGCGGTCGACGCCATCGGCTGACCACGTCCGACTGCGCCTGAACACAGCTGACTACGTCTGACCACGGGGGAACGGGGGCCGACGCATGACCGGATGGGACATCTCTCCGCTCGGGGTCAAGGGCGTGCTGGAGAAGACGGGCACGGCCGCCGAGGGGCTCGCCAAGGTGGGCACCACCCTCCAGACGGCGGTTCCGGCCGCGGCGACGGCGGCCGGTGGCCTCAGCGCGGGCGGTGAGGGCGAGGGGCAGGGCCTGGTCGCCGTCGCCCTCAGCCAGTTCGTCACGGCGCACACCGAACGGCTCCAGAAGATCGGCGCCCGCGCCTCCGCCTCCCTGAACGGCGCGGCCGACGCCACCAACGCCTATGTGACCGGCGATCTGGAGCAGGCGGCCAACGCCCAGCGGGAGGCCCTCAAGGAACCCGTGGTCGACCTACCGGGTCAGGGCGGTCCCCCGCCCGGTCATCCGGCGGCCACGCGGGCTGCGGGCTGACGGTCGGGCCGCTGGGTGACGGTCGGGCCGCTGGGTGACGGGACGCGGGGCCGTGACCGGAACGGGTCGGGTCGACACGGGTACGGGGGTCTGTGGTGAGTGGTGGGGCGATCGATCCGGGGGCGATTCCGCAGTTCACGGGGGATCTGGAGGAGTTGGAGACGCAGCGGGGGGTGCTGCGTGCCGCCGCGGGCCGGTTCCGTGACGCGGGTGCGGACGTGCATGCCCGTTTCCAGGGGCTGTCGGCGTTCTACACGGCTCCGGAGGCGGAGCGGCTGTTCGCGTCGACGGGTCCGGTGAAGTCGGAGACGGACGTGTTCGCGGACCAGTTGGAGGCGGTGACGACGGCGCTGTCGGAGTACGCGGCGGAGGTCCGTCCGATCGACGCGCGGCTCAGGCAGCTCCGGCTGGACGCGACCCGGTTCGTCAGCGGCATCAGCGGCGACGAGCACTGGAAGGACGACGGGGACAAGGTCGGGGAGAACAACGACCTGGTGAAGGACGTGAACGCGGCGGTGGCGGCGTTCTGGGCGGCGGAGCGGACCTGCGCCAACAAGATCACGGCGTTGGTGTGCGGGACGCACTTCGTCGCGGACGACGGTTCGGGCGCGTCGGACATGTACGGGTTCGCCGGGGGCGACCTGGACAAGGTCCAGGAGCTGCCGTGGGGTTCCCGGGTGGAGGAGTCCCATCGGTGGTGGGAGGTCCACCACCATGCGGGGTCCTTCCTGAAGGGCGTCTTCGTCGACGGGTTGTGGGGGACGGTCCGTGGCCTGGGCACCCTGGTGGGGGTCGACGGCTGGGACGCGGCGGGCCAGGCGTGGACGGGGCTGGCGAAGGTCGTGACGGGCCTGGCGGTCTCGGCGGTGCCGGTGGTGGGGGTGGCGTACTGGACGGTGCCGGAGGACGGGCTTCCGGCGTGGTTGCGGGACTCGCGGACGGCGGTGAAGGAGACAGGCAAGGCGCTGGTGGCCTGGGACCAGTGGGGGACGAACCCGTCGCGGGCGGCGGGTGCGGCCACGTTCAACGTGCTGACGACGGTGTTCACCGGCGGCGCGGGCGCCGTGGCGAAGACGGGTTCGGTGGCGCGGGTGATCGGGGCGCTCGGCAGGACCGGCCGCCTCCTCGATCCGGTGACCCACATCGCCAGGGGCGGCAAGGTCGTCACGGTGAAGGTCGGCGATCTGCTGGCCGGTTTACGACAGACGGACGCGGGCGCACGGATCGAGGTCCCCGCGTCCGCCACCCCAGCGGCGGCTACGGCCGCCCCAGCCGCCCCGGCCGCCCCGGCGGTGGGCGCGGGGGCCCCGGTGGCGGGCGCGGGAACCGCCCCCGATCCGGCGCACACCGTGCGACTGCCGGACGACGCCACCGGCGCCCCCCAGTACCTGGACACCCGCACCGGCCAGATCCTCGACACCACCGGCACCCCGAAGCCCGACACGATGCCCCGCGACATCACCAACCCCGACCCCCACCCCACCACCAGCCCACAGACCCCACCGGTGCGCGCCGAGACTCCGGCCCAGATCGGGGCCCGCGAACCGGCGATGGCGGGCGGCGCGCCGGGGGCGAGCGCCGGTGCCGGCGCTGGCGTTGGTGCGGGGGGTGCCGTCGGGGCGGGGGGTGGCGGGGTTCCGCCGGGCGGTGCGGTTCCGGGGGGCGGTGCCGCACCCGGTGGTGGTCCGGTGACCGGCGGCGGCGCGGCTCCTGGTGGCGGTGCGCTGCCGGGTGGAACGGCGCCGGGCGGGGGCGCTCCCGGCGGGGGCGATCTGCCCAGGGGCGGAGCGGACGGAATGGATACGGCGGCAGGCGGCCGCCACAACGATGAGCCACCAGTTGGCGTTACGCGTGACCCCGCGCCAACCCCGACTGCGGATGGCCCGTCTGGTGGGGGACGTACGGACGACCGTGTTCTGCGCGGTGACGGAGACACAACGGATGGGTACGGCGACGACGCCTCGAAGCCGCCAGCCGGGCACCAACCAGGTACAGGCAGGCCCGGAGCGGACGACGCTTCAGTGGGAGGCCCTGGTGACGTGGGCGGCATTGGCACGGGCAACCCTCTCGCCCATCTACCGGGTGCGAACGAAGGGCGCTTCACCATCGGAGAGGCGACTGTAAGGCCACTGCCCGGGGTGATGCGGGCAGACCAGGAAGCCGGATTCACCGCAGTACTTGACCGTCTGAAGGTGAAGCCGCAGGACCAGCAGAAGATTCTGGTGCAACTCAGGAAATCGGATTACGGCCAAGGAGTGGCAGAACTCATCGCTAGTGGAAAGTTCACAGAAAGTCCTGGAATCTCGCAAGTGCTCTCTGACTGTAAACAGAAAACAATGATTCCGGCCGCCTATCAGGCGCTTTCCCATGCAGATGATTTGCTCAGGGGTGGCGCCACGGGGCTGGGGTTTGAGCTCAAGCTCCCCAAGAGGGATCTCGACTTGGACGTATTTTTGGAAAATGGCGGGAAGGTTGATGCGGGATGGCAGCTTAAAAATGTGAAATCGATTGCTGGAGTCAAGTCGGCAGTGGATGGAATTGCTGACAAGCAGTTGAAGGGTGAAGTGGACAGGAAGGTTGCAATTCTGGAGGTCAACGATGAAATGGCGTCGCTGACTGATCGGATCCTTAGGAGTGTGGAGCGTTCGGCAAAAGAAACGGGTGCAGTATTTGAGCTGCGATTCCGCGATGGCTCTGTTACAGTTCACCCTGGTCAGCCTCTAATGAATCAGTAAGGATCTACCGTGTCTCTTCTGCTTCGCGCGCCCGAGCAGGTAGCTTCGTGGGTGTGGGACCTTGATGACGTTATTCCTGCCGGACTCCAGCCTGCTTTGGAGAATGCTGGTCGAATGTCGGATGTCTTGCTGCAGCACGGCCTTCTTGAGCCAGCCGGGATGGAGTGGAGTTGGTTTGTTTCAGGTCGAGGTGGGATTGGTGTTTGGACGGAATTGGTCCTCCCCGCAGGTCTAGCTGACAGCGCCGACCTGGCTCAGAGAGTTCTTCGGTGTAGGCCAGTTGGATTCGATTCGGTTGAGCCTTCGAACATCCTCGTCACGGGGGACGGTGACTGGTACGACGAAGAGGGCTACCCGCATAGGCAGCGGCGGCTGGTGGAATTGTCCGTGAGGCCCGGCCGCCTGGGTCCGTTGGCTGAAGTTTCTGTCTTCCATGACATCTGGGGTGAGTGTGACTTCCGGGGTCGACCGCACCCAGAAGTGTGGCGGCGCAACGCACCTCGCTTGGCTGCTGCCCTCAAAGCGCTCGATGAGCTGCTTGGAGTCCCCTGTGGGGAAGGTGAGCCGACCTACTTCGGTTCTGCCGAGGGGTATGGGGTCGCGCCGCCAGACCTTATTGACGGATTGGGTCCAGACCTTACGGATCGCTTGTGAGTGGCAAAACTTCTCGGGATTTCCTGAACAAGCTTCGCGCGGAGAGCTTTCATCAAGGATGGCTGAGATTCCTATGCGCGTCGCTGGTTCGATTATGAGTGATCTGATGTCGAATTAATTTTCATCCCACCGTGGCCCTGGAGGCGATGGCTCATGGAGGTGGAGGCTTCTTGAAGGCTATGCCGGAGATCATCGAAATTGATGATCCTGATGTGGATATCGACGATGGCTTGCGTCTCCACTACAAGGGTGAACTCTATACGGGTGAAGTGACGGAACATCTTGGTGATGCGCTGGTCAGCCAGGAGACCTATGTTGCGGGACGGCCCAACGGTCCCGCTCGGCAGTGGTATGAAGACGGGACGCTCCGGTTCGAAGGAACCCACATCGGAGGTCGACTGAAAGGGGAGTTCAAGGAGTGGCATCCTCACGGGGTTCTGAAGTCCCGGAAGGTCATGAGTGACAATGGGATGTCGCTCTTGGAAGAGGCTCACTGGGACGAGGACGGACGGCGGATGATCCAGTCCGACCGTCATCCGTCTCCTAGGTGATCCCGCGGATGTCGCTTTTGATGCGTGCGCCGGAAGAGGTTGCCTCGTGGGAATGGGACCTCGAAGGGGTCTCTGCTGTCGGTCTGCTGCCTGCTCTTGAGACGGCGGCCCGTATGGCGGTGGTTCTGGCTGAGTGCGACCTTCTCGAACCCAGCGCCCTTGAGTGGGATTGGTTCGTTCCGGAGAAGGGCAGCATCGGCGTGTGGACCAGGCTGGCCCTGCCGTCCGGAGCGTTGGACGCTGTCGGTCTCGCGCAGTCTGTCTCCCAGTGCCGACCCTCCGGTTTCGCTACCGCCGAGGCCGTCGACATTCTTGTCGCGGGGTACGGAAACTGGTTCGACGAGGAGGGGCGCGCCCATCGGGAGCGAGGTCTGGTCGAGCTGTTGGTGATGCCCGATGAGCTTGGTCCTTCCGCCCAGTTGGCTGTGCATCATGACATCTGGTCCGAGTACGACTTCCGTGGGCGTCCCCATCCGGAGGTGCATCGTCGTAACGCGCCTCGGCTGGCAGCCGCGTTGAGTGCTCTGGACGACCTGTTGGGTGTGTCCTGCGACCCCGGTCCGCCCACGTACTTCGGTTCTGCCGAGGGGCACGGTGTCGCGGGTCCGGATCTCCTCATCGATGGTCTCGCGCTGGACAGGACGGACCGGCTGTGAGGCGGGCTCGGCCGCGCGTCGGTGCCGTGGTGCCGGCCCGTCACGAGGGCGTGCCGGATGCGCTCCTTGTGAGAGGAGAGGTGGTCCCCAGTCGTTCCTGGGCGCGGTCCCCATGACGAGTGCTTCCGAGGGGTCGACGCCGTCGGGCGTGACCTCACCGGGGCGGACCTCTCCGGGGGTGACTTCAGCGAGTCGTGGTTCACCGACGCCGTGATGCGTGATGTCAGGCTCGTCGGCGCGGAGTTGTACCGGTCGGACATGCAGGGGGCTGATCTCACCGGAGCGGATCTGACGTCCGCCTCGCTGGTCCGGGTGAACCTCGACGACGCGGTGCTGGCGGGTGCCGTTCTCGACGGCGCGGACCTCGTGAAGGCGTCCCTCTACGGGGTGGACGCGAGGGGCGCGCGCTGCCGGGGCACACGGTTCCGGGGAGCCTCCCTGCTGGACGTGGACCTGCGGGGCGCGGACCTGACGGGGGCGGTCGTCGACCAGAACTCCTTCAAGGCCCGGGTGGACGCCCGTACGGTGTGGAACGGCTTCACCGGTTCGCTGTTCGGGCCGGTCGAGTTCGTCGACGGGGAAAGCGTCCGGACGATCGCCGGTGCGGAGCTCGCGCGGTGGATCGCCGGGCGCGGGGGAGCGGTGCGCGTTCTACGCTGAGGGGGACGGAGGCGGTACCGGGCTCCCAACACGGCTCGGGGGAAGGCAGGTTGCTCCGGGCCGGGAACGGGTCGCTTCGAGCGGGGCGGGTCGGGGCGGGGCGGGTACGGGGATCGCGGGGACGACGGGGGAGCGGAGCGCGTGGCGGCACAGGATTACGACAGTCAGTTGCTGGAGTCCGTGGTGATCCGGCGGCGGCGCATGCGGGACGCCCTGCTGTTCGGGCCGGAGCGCTACCGGCGGGCCGCCGACGAGCGGATGGGCAAGCTGGTGGCCGGACTGGTCATCGCCGCCGTGCTCTGCGCGGGCTGCGTCGGCTGGTCGTTCGTCGCGAACCGGCTGATGAAGGACGACGGTGCCAAGTCCTCCGGCCCCGTGGTGGTTTCCCCGGTGGCCGGGACCCCGTACGACGGTCCCCCCGGCCTCCGTCCCGGTCTCACCAGCGGGGCTTCCGGGACCCCTGGTGAGGGAGTCGCCCGATGATAGGTTCGAACGCGTGGTGAGCGGGGGAACGACGAGCCGTACGGCCCTGAGCAGGATCACCCTGGTCGGTGAACGACGGCGCATGGACCTGGTGTTGCCGTCCAGGGAACCCATCGGACGGTTACTGCCCGAGATCATCGGACTGCTCGACGACCGGGTGGCCACGCAGCCGCGACTGCGGCACCTGGTGACCGCCGACGGTTCCGTCCTCGCCCAGGACAGCACCCTGGAGGACGCGGGCGTGTCCGACGGCGCGGTGCTGCGCCTGGTGCGCGTCCAGGACGCGCCCTCCGCCCCGGTCGTCCACGACGTCACCGACGAGGTCGCCGAGGACCTGGACGTCCGGGCCTGGCGCTGGCGTCCCGCCGCGCGACGGGTCACCGCCGGAGCCGGACTGGTCGGCTGGGCGCTGGCCGCCGGGCTCTTCGCCCGGGGCGCCCTCGACACCCGCACGGTCGCCGCCGCGCTGCTCGGCACGGCCTTCGTCGCCGGTGGCGGCGGGGCGTTCGCCGGCCGCCGGGGGAGGACGGGTCTGGCCACCGCGCTGCTCGCCGTCGCGGGAGCCGTCGCCGTGCTCGGCGCCTGGACCCTCGCGGACGCCCGGGGCTGGGACGCCACCGTCCGGCTCGGTGCGGTCGCCGTGGCCGTCGTCGTCTCCCTGGCGCTGCTCGGGACGTTCACCCCGTTGGGGCGCGGCGGGCTCGTCGGCGCCGCCGCGACCCTGGTGACGGGGACGGTGTGGGCGGCGGTCGCCGTCACCCAGGACGGCGCGCTGACCCCGGCCCAGCAGGCCCGGACCGGGGCCGTCCTCGCGGTGGTCTCGGTGGTGCTCCTCGGACTGCTGCCCCGGCTCGCCCTGTCCGCCGCCGGACTGACCGGCCTGGACGACCGCCGTTCCCGTGGTGCCTCCGTCAGCCGCTACCAGGTGTCCACCGCGCTCGGCGCCACCCACCGGGGCCTGGTGCTGGCGACCGTCGTGGTGGCGGTGTCCGGGGCCGCCGCCGCGGTCCTGGCGCTGAGCGACCCCGATGTGTGGACGGTCCTGCTGGCCGTGGACACCGCGCTGGTGCTGTGGCTGCGGGCCCGGGCCTTCCCGCTGGTGGCCGAGGTCGTGGTGCTGCTGCTCGCCGGGGCGGCCGTGGCGCTGCGCCTGGTGCTGGTGTGGAGCGGGACGTCCGGACCCGGGGGACCGCTCGCGGTACTGGTGGCGCTCGCGGTGCTGCCGTTGCTGGCCCTGGCCGTCCAGCCGCCCGAGGACGTCCGGGTCAGATTGCGCAGGACCGGTGACGCCCTCGAATCCCTCGGGGTGATCGCCCTGGTGCCGCTGCTCATCGGGGCGTTCGGGGTCTACGGGGACCTGCTCGACACCTTCGCGTGAGGGGAAGGGCGGGCACGGGCACGGGTGTGGCGGCGGGCGGCCGGGGCGAGCGGGGCCGCCCGGTGCCGGACGGATCGGATCGGACAGTTCTCGCGGATGCGTGACTCGCCCCAGGGGGTGCGGTGTGGTGGAACGGAACGACTGGCAGGCAGGCGTACTGGGGGAGTTGGGCGCCCTGACCCCGTCGGCGAAGGGGCAGCCGCCGGGAGCGCGGCCCACCGGGAACGGCGCCCCCAGCGGCGTCCCCCCGGAGCCCAAGGCCGCGCCCGCGCCCGCGCCCGCGTCCACAACCGCGTCCGCGCCCGGGCCCGCGCCCACAACCGCGCCCATAACCGCGCCCACGGCTGAGCCCGTACCCGTGCGCGCCCCCGAGGACGTCCGCCCGGCGGGACGGACGCACAGCCCCCCGCCGGGACGTACGGACAACTCCCCGCACAGCCCCCCGCCCGGACGGACGGACAGCCCCCCGGACGCCCGCCCGGCCCAGGCCGGCCCCCCCACCCCGCGCACCGCCTCCGCCCCGTCCCCCGACAGGCTCCCGTCCCCCGACACCGTCCCCGTACTGGGCGCCGGGGCGGGGAAGGCCCGGCTCCGGCACGGCGACCCGTTGCCGCGCCGGGTGCTGCGCACGGCCCGGTACGCCTTCGGCGGTTCCGCCGCGAAGGCCGTCGCGGAGAGCACGGAACTCGTCGCCCGGGTGCAGCAACCCGTCACCACCGGGCGGCAGATCGTCGTCACCAGCATCCGGGGCGGCGCCGGGAAGACCACGGTCACGGCACTGCTCAGCCGGACCTTCAACCACTTCCGGCACGATCCGGTGCTCACCCTGGAGGCCGACGCCGCGCTCGGCACCCTCCCCGCCCGGCTCGGGGTCGACCGGCTGCGCTGGACGTGCGCCGACCTGGCCCCGGTCCTGCGGCCGTCCATGGGGCTCACCGACGTCACCGGGTACCTGGTGCCGCTCGACGACGGCGGCTGGCTGCTGCCCGGCAGCCAGGGCCGGATCGGCGCCCGGATCGACGTCGCCGCCTACCGCGCGGTGACGGTCGCCCTGCGCAGGTACTTCGGGGTGACCCTGGTGGACTGCGACACCCTGCCCGGCGAGGTCGCCCGTACCGCCCTGGACACCGCGCAGGCCCGGGTCCTGGTCGCCCCCGCGACCGCCGAGGGCGTCGCCTCCACCGGCGCGGTCCTGGACTGGCTGGACTCCCTGCCGGTCGCCGTCCTGCCGCGCACCGTCGTCGTGCTGACGTCCCCGAGCCCCGACGCCGCCCCGGACGCCGACGCCGCCGCCGGGGAACTGGCCCGGGGCGGGGCGGGCGTGGTCGTCCTGCCCTACGACCGCCATCTGGCCTCCGGCGGGGTCATCCGCGCCGACCACCTCGGCGCGGCCACCCGGCGGGCGGCGACCCGGCTCGCGGCCGAGGCGATGCGGCGGGCGGTCGGCGCGCGGTGACCCAGCGACTCGTCCACCGCCCGGCCCGTGGCTCCCGGCCGCTGCCGCCGCCCGCCACCCGGGTCGTCGAGGCTCCGCCGAACCTTCCCGAGGGCAAGATCGGCGGTGCCGCCACCACGCTGCTGCCGATGGCCGGGGTGATGGGTTCGGTCGTGATGATGACCGTCATCCGCGACAGCCGGTTCGCCGCCATCGGCGCGATCGTGCTGGTCTTCGCGCTGCTCGGCGCGGTCGCCCTGTTCTGGTCGCAGCGCGGCAGGGCGCAGCGCACCCGCCGCGACCAGCGCGAGCGCTATCTGGAGTACCTGGAGGAGCAGCGCGAGGAACTGGGCGTCGTGGAGCGCAAGTTGCGCGAGCGGGCCCGGCGCCTCAACCCCGCGCCGGGCGCCCTGTACGACGTCGTACGCGATCCGGCCCGGCTGTGGGAGCGGCGCCGCGCCGACCCGGACTTCCTCCGGGTGCGCCTGGGCACCGGTGAGGTCGCCCTCCAGGACCTGGCGCTGGGCCAGAACCCGGGCGGGGTCCTCGCCCCGCCCGACCGGTTCATGGTGAACGAGGCGGGGGCCCTGCTGTCCCGCTTCGCCCGGGCCCGGGACTTCCCGCTGACCGTGCCGCTGGACCGGGCCGGGAACGTCAGCGTCGTCGGCGACCGCGAGGGAGTCCTGCGGGTGGCCCGGGCGCTGCTGACGCACACCGCCGTGCTGCACGCCCCCGACGACGTCTCGCTGGCCCTCGCCGTGCCGGGGGACCGTCTCATCTGGGACGCCGGGCCCCCGGGGGACGCCGAGGAGGCCGGCACCACCACCGTCACCGCCACTGCTGGGGCGACCACCACCGCCGGGGCGACCGGGACGGCCGGGGCGACCGGGACGGCCGGGGCGACCGGGACGGCCGGAGTACCCGGGATAGCCGGAGCGACCAGGACCGCCGAGGCGACTGGGACCGCCAAGCCGACCGGGACCGACGAGGGCTGGGAGTGGGCCAAGTGGCTTCCGCACGTCCTCGACCCCCAGGAGCGGGACGGCCCGGTGGCCGTCCGCCGGATCGCGCCCAGCATGCCGCAGCTCGCCGCCGTGCTCGGCGCCGACCTGCGCCGTCGCGCCTCCTACGCCGCCGAGGTCCGCCGGGGCCTGTCCGACCGGGGCGCGCTGCGGATGGCGAGCCGACTGCTGGTCGTCAGCGACGAGTACGGCGCCAACGCCGTCGAACTGCCCCTCCCCGACTCGGCGGTGGGCCTCGCCGACATGAACGTCACCGTGCTGCACCTGCTCGCCGAACGGGTCCACGAACCCGACGAGGTGTCCGTACGGATCACCGTCACCGGGGACCACGTCACCGTGGAGGACCTGCGGGTCGCCCCCGACCCCACCTCCGCGGCCCCCGAGGCGCGGCCCGACGAGGGGACCCCGGACGCGCTGGGGGTGTCCGGCGCGGAGGGCCTGGCCCGGATGCTGGCGCCCCTGCGGCTGTCCGCCGAGTCCGTCGCCGACGGCACCCCCGTCTCCGGGCCCGTCGACTTCCCCGCCCTGATCGGGGTCACCGACCCCGCCGCCCTCGACCTCGACCGGCTGTGGGCGCCGCGCGGGGAACGCGACTTCCTGCGGGTGCCGATCGGGCTGGACGACCGGCACGGGCCCGTCCTGCTCGACCTCAAGGAGTCCTCCCAACTGGGCATGGGCCCGCACGGGCTGTGCGTCGGCGCGACCGGCTCCGGCAAGAGCGAACTCCTGCGCACCCTGGTCCTCGCGCTGGTCGCCACCCACCCCCCGGAGCAACTGGCGCTGGTCCTCGTGGACTACAAGGGCGGCGCCACCTTCGCGCCCTTCGCCGCACTGCCCCACGTCGCGGGGGTCATCACCAACCTGGAGAACCAGGCGGGACTCGTCGAACGCGTCCACACCTCCCTCGCGGGCGAGGTCAAACGCCGCCAGCAGGTCCTGAAGGACGCGGGCGACGTCGCCGACATCGGCCACTACGCCGCGCTGCGCGCCGAACGCCGCCCCGATCTGGAACCGTTGCCGCACCTGTTCGTCGTCATCGACGAGTTCGGCGAACTGCTCACCGCCAAGCCGGAGTTCATCGACCTGTTCCTGTCGATCGGCCGGATCGGGCGCTCCATCGGGGTCCATCTGCTGCTGTCCAGCCAGCGTATCGAGGGCGGCAAGCTCAAGGGCCTCGACACCTATCTGTCGTACCGGCTCGGGCTGCGGACGTTCTCCCCCGACGAGTCACGCACCGTCCTCGACACCACCGACGCCTTCCATCTGCCGCCGCTGCCCGGCTTCGGCTATCTGAAGGTCGACACCTCCGCCTACACCCGCTTCAAGGCCGGTTACGTCTCCGGGCGCCACCGGGGTCCGCTCCCCGATGAGGCGGAGCAGGCGGGGAAGGCGGGCCCGTCGGTCCTCGCCTACCCGGCGTACAACACCCTGGCCGCCGCGCCGACGGAGGCCGGGGACCCGGGGCCCGCCGCCGTGGTCCGGGAGACCGGCCCGACCCTGCTGTCCGTGATGGTCGGTCAACTCGCCGCCGCCGCGCCGCCGGTGCGCCGCATCTGGCTGCCGCCGCTGCCCGACGCGCTGTCCCTGGACGCCGCCGCCGGTCCGCTCGGCGCCGACGAGCACGGGATGCGGCTCGGCCAGCGGCGGCCCGACCCGATGAGGGTCCCGCTGGGCGTCCTGGACGCCCCCGCCCGGCAGTGGCGCGGCCCCTGGGAACTGGACCTGACCGTGGCGGGCGGACACGCCGCGGTGATCGGCGGCCCGCAGTCCGGCAAGACGACCCTGCTGCGCACCCTCGCCCTGTCCCTGGCGCTCACCCACACCCCCCGCGACGTCGCGCTCTACGGTCTGGACCTGGCCGGTGGCGGACTCGCCGCGCTCGCCGGACTGCCGCACATGGGCGGGGTCGCCGGACGCGCGGACCCGGAGCGGGTGGCCCGGACGGTCGCCGAGGTGCGCGGCGCGCTCGACGCCCGCGAGCGGCTCTTCCGCGACCACGGCATCGACTCGGTCGTCCAGCTCCGCGCGTTGCGCGCCCGGGGACGGCTCGGGGAACTCCCCGCGACCGACGTGGTGCTCCTGATCGACGGGTACGGCGCCCTGCGCGAGGAGTTCTCCGCCATCGACGACGCCGTGGGCGAGGTCCTGCGGCGCGGCGGCGGCTACGGCGTCCACGTGGTGGCGGGCATGCTGCGCTGGAACGACGTCCGGATCGCCGGTCAGTCGATGTTCGGCACCCGGATCGAGCTGCGGCTCAACGACCCCTCCGACTCGGGCATCGACCGCAAGCTCTCCGCGACGATCCCGGCGGACACCCCGGGCCGGGCGCTCACCGACGGCAAGCTCTTCGCACAGGTGGCCCTGCCCCGGATCGACGGCCGCACCGGCCCCACGGCCGGTGGTTCCGGCACCACGACGGCCGGGCCCGCCGGGCCGGGCGGGAACGCCACCACGGGCGGGAACGCCGCCACGGCCGCCGGGCCCGCCGGAACGCCTGGGACGCCCAGGACGCCCGGGGCGACTGGGATGCCCGGGGCGACCGGGGCGCCCGGGGCGACGACCGGTACCGAGGCGGGCGACCCCGGAGCCGCGCTGGAAGACGCGGTCGCCGCGATCCGCGCCACCTGGCACGGGGACCTGGCGCCGCCCGTCCGGGTGCTGCCCACCCGGCTGTCGCCCGCGAAGCTCCCCACCGCGCTCGCCGAGCCCCGCCGCACCCCGATCGGGGTCGACCAGGACGGGCTCGCCCCCGTCCTGCTGGACCTGTTCGCCGAGGACCAGCACCTGCTGGTGCTCGGCGACGACGAGTGCGGCAAGAGCAACCTGCTGAAGCTGGTCGCCGCCGGGCTGATCGCCCGCCACGGGGACGAGGAGCTGGTGTTCGCCGTCTTCGACCCCCGGCGCGGGCTGCGCGCGGTGGTCCCCGAGCCGTACCGGGGCGGCTACGCGCACAACGCCCGGATCTCCGCCGCACTGGCCTCGGGCATCGCCAAGGAACTGGACAAGCGGCTGCCCGACGAGGCCGTCGACCCCGACGCGCCCGTCGACGGCCCGGCCTTCACCGGCCCCAGGATCGTGGTCCTCGTCGACGACTACGACGTCCTCACCGCCGCCGGACAGCAGCCCCTGGCGCCCTTCCTGCCGTACGTCTCCTCGGCCCGGGACATCGGACTGCACTTCGTGGTCGCCCGCCGGGTCGCCGGATGTTCCCGGGCCCTGTACGAGCCGTTCCTGACGGCCCTGCGGGAATCCGGGACGACCGCCCTGGTGATGACCGGGGAGCGCGCCGAGGGACAGCTCTTCCCGGGCCTCCACGCCAGCGCCCAGCCGCCCGGCCGGGGCACCCTGGTCCGGCGCGGGCGCCCCCACCGACTGATCCAGACCGCCCTGGCCACCGACGACGAGACGGACGACGCATGACCGACACCCACCCGGTGACCCCCGTACCGTTCGCGGACCGGGACGCCGTACGCCCGGCAGGCACCCGGTGAGCCCCCGCGCCTTCCGAGGCCCGGGGCACCGCACCACCGACGCGCACCCGGCGACTTCCGCCCCCGCCCCCGCCGGACGGGGTGGCGCCGCGTGACCAAGGACCTCATCGCGCTCACCCCGAAGATGCCCGACCCGCTCTCCCTCCTGGTGGGGCTGCACGCGGGCGGTCCCGGTACGGAGGCGAGGGCCACCGCCGACGGCGCCGTGGTCCAGCTCCTCGGCCCCGGCGGCCGTCCGCTGGTCTCCGTGGAGTCACCGGTCCTGGTCCAGGTGCCCGGCGAGGTCGAACGGCTGCTGGGCCCGGAACAGGCCGCGGCGGCCCCGATGCCGGTGTGGTGGACGGAGGCCCGTGCCTCCGGCGCGGTGCCCGCGGCGGAACCGCTGGCCGGATCGGTCGTGGGACGGCTCGTCCATCTGCTCGGCGGCACGGTGTGGCCGCCCGGCGCGGGCGGCATCGGGGTGGTCCCGGTGGCGGGCGGGCCCGGCGACGACCCCACGGCCGGGACGACCGCGATCGTCGCCGAGGACGCGTTGCCCGCGGTGGACGTGGTCACCGGGTCGACGGTGGTGGTCCTCGCCGACCGTCCCGTGGTCCCGCTGACCGCCTGGCTCTCGGAGGTGCTGCGCACCACCGCCGCCCAGGGCTCCGCGCTCCAGATCGTCACCCCCGCGCACTGCCGCCTCAGCCACCCCCTGCGGACCGCCCTGACCGGCCCGCCCAACCGCTGGGTCGTCCAGCACCCCGACCACGGCTACTACGACGGACTGACGGGGGCGGTGCTGAGTTGGCGGGACGGCACCTTCGCGGCCGTCGCCGACGCCTCCGGCCAGGGCACCCTCGCCGAGGCGTTCCGGCCCGACGGCCCCACCGGGGAACGCCAGCTCGCCGTCACCTTCCGCACCGCCTACCCGCCGGAGGAGGAACTCCTCCTCGGACGTTCCCTGGAACTGGCCTGGCGGACCCTCACCGGCGCGCCCCCGGCGGGCTGGGGAACGGCGGAACCCGTCAACCTGCCGTGGTCGCCCCGCCAGCTCACCGAGACGGCCCGCCGCCGGATGCCGGAGCCGACCCTGATCACGGCGGTCGGCGCCCCCGACCGTCCCGCCCTGGCGACCGTACGGATCACCCGCACCACGGCGGGCGTCGAGGAGGAGGTCAGTCTCGCCGTCGGCTACGGCGACGGCGAACGGGTCCCCCTGGACGCCGTGCGGACGCTCGCCGCCGCCCTGGCGGACGGGGAACACGGCCTGGTCTCCCTGCTGGCCACCCTCCGCCCGGCCCGCCGCGACCTCACCGCGCCCCCGGTCTTCGAGGCGCCGCCCGTCCCGCTGGCGTTCACCCTCGGCCCCGCCGGGGTCCTGGAGACCACCCTGACCCACGCCCGCCGCCCCCCGCTCGCCCTGCGCCCGGTGGAACTGGGCCCGGCGGCCCGGCCGTCGCTGCACTACCCGCTCGGCGACGGCGACCACGCCGAGGCGTGGCACACCCTGGACGTACTGCTGACCCATCTGCGACGCAGGGCGGCGGTCTGACCGGGGCGGTGGCGAACACGCGGCGGCGCAGGGCGTCCAGGGCTTCGTTCGCGTACTGGACGCGGTAACCGCTCATCCGTCCCACTCCTCGGCGGGGGTGAACCCGGAGAAGTCCCCGCGCTCCAGCCGGGCGAAGGTCGCCCGGTCGGCGTCCCTGAGGTCGGGCCGGGCCTCCAGGGCCCAGTACCCGATGAACTCGGCCAGCGCGGTCTCGAACTCCGCGCGGCGGTCCTCGGGAAGAGCCGCGCGGATGTCGTCGACCGTGCTGGGCAACTCGGTCTGTTCCCCCTGGAAATACGTGGCCAGGGGCCTGCTTCCCGTCTCGCGCGGGACTTCCGGGATGCCCATGTCCTGCCTCCTCGATGGCATCGGCGATGAGCCGACGTGGATGTGACGCGAGGAGGTTACGGCGGTGGGAAGGGTTCGATCCGGCGGGACCCGGGGGCGCGTGGGGTGGTACGGAGGCGCTCGGGGGACTGTTGGAGCGCGGGTGACGCGGCTCGTGCGGGTGTGGGACGCGTGGTTCGATGGAGGGCCAGTTCCATAGGGTGCCCAGGGAGGTACAGGTGATCGATCCATCGGACGCACGACCGCCGTTCCGGCAGGTCGCGGACGGGCTGAGAGCCGCGATCACCTCGGGCGAGTACCGGTCCGGCGACCGGCTGCCGTCGGCGCGGGAGCTGGCGGGCACGTACGGCATCACCCATGTGACCGCTTCGCAGGCGGTGGCGGCCCTCAAGGCCGAGGGGCTGGTCGAGTCCCATGTCGGCCGGGGCGTCTTCGTCCGCGCTCCGGCGGTCCGGCGCCGCATCGACCGTGGCCGGGGCGTGCTGCGCGATGAACGCGGTTACTACTTCGACGCTCAGGCCCAGGACTGGGTGGCCCTGGGCCCACCCGCGCTGCACTGGGGAACGGCCCCGGGCGACGTGGAGGCGTTGCTCGGGGTCGAGGCCGACGCCCCGGTCTTCCTGCGCGACCGGAGCATGGGGCCGCCGGGAAGTGAGGTCCCTCTCCAACTGGCCACCTCGTACCTGCCCGAACCGGTCGCGAGGGGCACCCGCCTCGAAGAGCGGGACACCGGCCCGACGGGCATCTACGGCCTGATGGAGGAGGCGGGGCACGTCCTCCACTGGACCGAGGTCTGCAACGCGCGGATGCCGACTCCCCGGGAGCGCGAACTGCTGCGTCTCGGGGACGGGGTTCCCGTCCTGAGACTGCTGCGGATCACGCGCAACCAGGACGGCGTGTGCCTGGAGGTCAATGACACCCGGATGTCGGCGGAACGGTTCGAGGTGTCCTACCGCATGGACACGAGTGCGATTGTGAGCTAGCTACCTAGGTGTCATAGTGAGGTTGTGGTCACGCAGGGCCACGGGCCTCACAGCCCCCGCGCTGGAGCGGCGCCCTACCGCCAAGCAGAAACGCCGCTCCGTCCCTCGCAGGGAGGTTCCATCATGCCCTTTCCCCGTCCCGCCGGTTCGACGGCCCGTCGGCGTCGTCACCCGAAACCGGGTGCCGACGGCAGTGCGCCCCACGTCGCCGCCCCGCCTCCGCTCGTATGGGGTTCCCGGAACACGCCCGTCCCCTATGTCGCCCTGTGGAGTGAGGAGCGGGTGGCGGTGCGGACCCTCGGGGTGCGCCCGGACGGGGAGGGGCTGGGATACCGCGACGAGACCGCGTCGGACCGGGACGCCCGTCATGTGCTGTGGAGCCGGGTCACGCAGGCACCCGGGCGGGGCCGTCCGGACTTCGGATCGGTGCATCCGTTGCGCCAGCGTGACGCGATGACGCGGTTCGCGTGCCAGGTGTGCGGAGGTGAGGCGAGCCGCACGGCGAAGGGCTGGCTCTTCCTCCTGCCCGCTGCCACCGGGTCGTGCGGGCCGGAATGGCCCGAGGGGGTGCTCCACACGAAACCCCCGCTCTGCCTGCCCTGCGCCGGGACCGCTCTCAAGTACTGCCCGCACTTGCGCGAGCCGATCGCGGTGAGGGCGCGGAAGGCGCGTCCCAGCGGCGTCCTCGGAGCCTTCTACGTCCAGGGGAACGCCGACGGAACCCTCTCGTCCTCCCGGGACTGTTACCTCCCGCACGGGCACCCCCGAAGCCGGTGGTTCCTGGCCTCCCAGCAGGTGGCGGAGCTGCGCCGGTGCACACGGGTCGACCTGCGGACCGAACTGTCCCGCCCGGCTCGCGGAGCTTGATCCCGGCCGTTCCTCCCCGGTGGTCCCGCCGGGGAGGAACGGTGCGGGGCCACCGGCGCGCTCGCCGGTGGCCCCGCAACCCACCGTGACGCCCCCGCCGCCGCCGGGGGTACCGGCGCACCGGCCGGACCCGGCACGACGTGGCCCGTCCCACCCGCCCGGTACGCCCGCAGCCGTACCCATCTCTCCTCTATGCGCGTAGAGTCGAACCCCGTGCCCCGGGCGGGTGCACGGGTGTTCGCGAACCCTCGGAAGGACAGACCATGGACGTCATCTCCGTCATCCGCGCCAAGCGGGACCGCGGTGAACTCAGCGACGAGCAGATCGACTGGGTCATCGACGCCTACACCCGCGGCACGGTCGCTGACTACCAGATGTCCTCCCTGGCCATGGCCATCCTGCTGAACGGCATGAACCGTCGCGAGATCGCCCGCTGGACCGCCGCGATGATCGCCTCCGGCGAGCGCATGGACTTCTCCTCGCTGGCGCGCCCCACCGCCGACAAGCACTCCACCGGTGGCGTCGGCGACAAGATCACCCTGCCGCTCGCCCCGCTGGTCGCCGCCTGCGGCGCCGCCGTTCCGCAGCTGTCCGGACGCGGCCTCGGCCACACCGGCGGCACCCTCGACAAGCTGGAGTCCGTCCCGGGCTGGCGCGCGCTGCTCTCCAACGAGGAGATGCTGTCGGTGCTGGACGGCACCGGCGCGGTGATCTGCGCGGCGGGCGACGGCCTCGCCCCCGCCGACAAGAAGCTGTACGCCCTGCGCGACGTCACCGGCACCGTCGAGGCCATCCCGCTGATCGCGTCCTCGATCATGTCGAAGAAGATCGCCGAGGGCACCGGCTCCCTCGTCCTGGACGTCAAGGTCGGCACCGGCGCGTTCATGAAGACCCTGGAGGACGCCCGCGAGCTGGCCTCCACCATGGTCGGCCTCGGCACCGACAGCGGGGTCCGCACGGTCGCCCTGCTCACCGACATGTCCACCCCCCTCGGCCTCACCGCGGGCAACGCGCTGGAGGTCCGGGAGTCGGTCGAGGTCCTCGCCGGTGGCGGCCCCGCCGACGTCGTGGAACTGACCCTCGCGCTCGCCCGGGAGATGCTGGACGCGGCGGGCCTGCGGGACGCCGACCCGGCGAAGGCCCTCGCGGACGGTTCCGCCATGGACGTCTGGCGCCGCATGATCGCCGCGCAGGGCGGCGACCCGGACGCGGAGCTGCCGGTCGCCCGTGAGCGCCACGTGGTCACCGCGCCCGCCTCCGGCACCCTCACCCGGCTCGACGCGTACGACGTCGGCATCGCGGCCTGGCGGCTCGGCGCGGGCCGCGCCCGCAAGGAGGACCCGGTGCAGGCGGGCGCGGGCGTCGAACTCCACGCCAAGCCCGGCGACACGGTCACCGAGGGCCAGCCCCTGCTGACCCTCCACACCGACACCCCCGAGCGGTTCGCCTACGCCCTCCAGGCCCTGGACGGCGCGTTCGACGTCGCCGCCGCCCCGGTGGACTTCACCCCGACCCCGATCGTCCTGGAGCGGGTGGCCTGACAGCCCCGCCCGACCCCGAAGGGGACGGGCCACGGGCCGGACTCAGGAGGGGCGGCGCGCCACGAACAGCACATGGCCGCCGTCCCCTTCGGGCACGAACCGTTCCTCCTCCACCGTCAGCCCCGCCCCGGTGAGCCACCCCCGGCTGGTGTCCGCGTCGGGGTGGCTCCACCACATGGGGACGCCGCCGCCCAGCCAGTCCTCGTCCACTCCCGTCCAGGCGTCCCGGCCGACGGTGACGAGGAACCGGCCGCCGGGCCGCAGCCAGCCCGCGATCCTCCGCAGCAGGGGCGGCTGCTCCTCCAGCGGGATGTGGATCAGCGAGTACAGGGCGACCACCGCGTCGAAGGACTCCCCGGCGAACGAGGCCGCCGTGGCGTCCCCGACGACGAACTCCGCCCCGGGGACGAGCCGTCCGGCCCGCGCCACCTGGACCGGGCTGATGTCCACCCCGGTCACCCGGTGCCCGGCCGCCGCCAGGTCCCGGGCCACCGGCACCCCGCTGCCGCACCCCAGGTCGAGCACCCGGCTGCCCGGGGCCAGCCGGGCGAGCAGGGCGCCGATCCACTCCCGGTACTTGGTGTCGGAGTCGAACGCCTCCTCGTACCGCAGGGACAGCGCGTCGTAACCGCGCCGGACGATGTCCTTGGGACCTCCGGGACCTCCGGGACCTCCAGGACCTCCAGGACCTCCGGGGCCTCCGGGGCTTCCAGGACCTCCTGGGCCTCCGGGGTCAGCAGCGTCTCCCGGGCCACCGGGGCCACTGGTTCTCCCCGGCTCCTCCAGGTCCCCGGCCCCGCCGGGCGTCTCGTTCCGCATGCCGCCGCACGCTAGTCCGACGACCCTCGCCCCGCGACCGGGTTTCGCCCCCGCCCGCCCACCTTCGGCCACCGCCCGGTTGGTCCGGACACCTACTGGACCCTCCCGGCCCCACCCGGACACCGCCCGGATGGTCCGGACGCCCGGCCCTGCCTGGACGGTTCCGGCCCCTCCGGGCCCCTCCCGGACGGTCCCGGAGATCTCCGGCCCCTCCCGGACGGTCCGGGCACCCCGCCCGCCCGGCGGGCGTCAGCCCGTGCGCTCCGGCGACTCCGGGAACGCCGAGAAGTCGGCGGCCCGCGCGTACGCGCGGAACTCCCTCGCCTCCCGCCCCAGCACCGTCCGCACCCCGTCCGCGACCGTGGCGCTCCCGTCCGTCCGGATGTGCCCGAAGAGCTGGACGAGCAGCTCCACGATCTCCCCGGGGATCCCGGCGGCCAACTGCTCGGCGCGGTACTGGTCGTCGTCCAGCGGGACGTACCGCAGGGGCCGTCCGGTGGCCCGGGCGAGTTCCCCGACGGCCTCCTCCAGGGTCAGCGCCCGGGGGCCCGACAACTCGTAGATCCGGCCCGTGTGTCCGTCCTCGGTCAGGGTGACGGCGGCCACCTCGGCCACGTCCGCCAGGTCGACGAACGGCTCCCGCCCGCCGCCGGTGGGGACGCGCAGCTCGCCGTGGGTCAGCACGGAGGAGAGGAACCACTCCTCGGTGAAGTTCTGGGCGAACCAGGTGGGCCGCAGGATCGTCCAGTCGACCCCGGAGGCGCGCACGGCGGCCTCGGTGGCGAGCGACTCCGCGTCACCGAACTCGCCCCAGGTCCGGGCGGAGAGCAGCACCAGCCGCCGGACGCCCCGCTCGGCGGCGAGCCGGGCGAAGGCGCCGACCTCGGCGGGGGCGTCGGGACCCTGGGAGTCCACGACGTAGACGGCCCGCGTCCCGTCGAGGGCGGGACCCCAGGTGTCGGGCTCGGACCAGTCGAAGCGGGTCGCGCCCTTGCGGGAGGCGGCCCGGACGGTGTGTCCCCGCAGGGTCAGGGCGGCGGCGACCCGCCGTCCGGTCTTGCCGGTGGCGCCGAGCACCAGTACGGGAGTGGGAGAGGGGGCCGTGGAGGACTGTTCTTCGTTCATGCCTCCAGTGAAGTGCCGGACGGCCGCCGGGGCGATGTCCGTCCGACCGGGGTGGATGCGTGATCGTCCGGGGCCGGGCGGTGGGCGGTGGACGTGGACGGGGCCGGGCTCCGGGCCCGGGGTCACGAACGGCCCGCGCCCGTCCCCCGAGGGAGGGACGGGCGCGGGTGCCTGAGGAGGAGGCGGGTGGTGCCGGCACCACCCGCCACGCGCCGGACGGACGGGCGCGCGGCGGACAGTGGGTCGGACGACGTGCGGTGGTCAGACGACGTGCGGACGGGTCCGGGGACCGGTCAGAACTGGACGTCCGAGCAGGAGTAGAAGGCGTTCTCGGTGTCGTGGACGGTCCACACGCCGAGGATCAGGTGCTTGCCGGACTTCTGCGGCAGGACGCCGGAGTGGGAGACGGTCCCGCCGGGCTGACGGCCCCCGAAGGGAACGGTCAGGAACGGCACGGGCTCCAGGTCCGACCTGGTGAGCCGCTTGTTGGGGTTCCAGCCGTCCTTGGTGATGTAGTAGCGGAAGTCGGTGGTGGCGTGCCGGGCGACGATCCGCCAGTTGAAGGTGTAGCTCTGGCCCGAGCGCACCTGGGTGGCGGGCCAGTTGCCGCCGCGCGGGTCGTCCAGCTCGGAGAACCGGCCGTTGCCACCCGCGCAGATGGTGCCGTCGACGGGACCGCGGGCCGGGAAGCCCTTGTAGCCCTCGACGCTCCACGCCTCCCATTCGATCTGGCCGCAGTCCTGGACGGTGCCGTTGCCACAGAGGGCCGAACGGCTGGCGGGGGAGTCCACGTAACCGTGGCCCTGGGCGCTGCCGGTGGTGGCGAAGAGCGCGGCGAAGGCGAGGCCCGCGCCGACCAGGGTCGTGCTGAGCTTCTTGCGCATGTTCACTCCTGAGGTGGGGGTGCCTCGTGGTGCGTGGGGGAGAGGCGGGAGTCATCAGCAGGTCCGACGACGGCCTGGGTCCACCGGCAGGTTCACCGGTCCGGTCACCCAGGCGTGGTCTAGACCAGAACCCAGGGTATTTTGGCCAGTCACCCCCCTCCAACGCTGCTTTCGGCCACTCCGGAACACGGTCGAAGTACCGCGATCCCGCCCGATCCCTCGTTGAGCGTGAAACCATCCGGAGCGGTCAAGTCCGGGGCGCGGCACCGGGATCACCGCAGCCGGGGCCACCGCCGGGGGTGCCCCACCCCCGGCGCGGCGACGGCTCCGACGGCCCAGGAAGGCCCTCCCCGCCCACCGCGCCCACCTTGGCCGGACTCCACACTTGCCCTCCGGCCGGGGCGGGACGCGACCGGGGCCGGACGGCCGGGGCGCGCGCCATCGGATACGGGCGGCCGGGGCGCGCGATCAGGCGCGAACGGTCAGGTCGCGTCCGGCTGAACGTGAACGGTCAGGGCGCCGCGCGATCGGACGCGAACGGTCAGGACGCGCCCGGGGTCGCGCCCGGGACGGTGGCCGCGAACAACGTGTGGACGGTGGCGCGCACCCGCTCCGCGACGGCCTCCGGGGCGGACGCGTCGAGCTTGCCGTCCAGGTGCAGGAACGCCAGTCCGTGGACGAGCGCCCACACCGTGGTCGAGAGCGCGTCGGGGTCGCCGTGCGGAAAGGCGGCGCGGGCGGCGGTGCGCACGTACTCCCGGACGGCGGCGGTCGCGGCGGCCCGCTCCTCGTCGGCCGGGTCGCAGGGCCCGGCGAACATCACCCGGAACAGGGCGGGATGACGGAGCGCGAACCGTACGTAGGCGGTGGCGACGTCGGAGAGTTCGCCGGGGGTCGACGGCGACGGATGCGCGGCCGTGAGCACTCCGGCGAGTTCGCGGTACCCCTCGGCGGCCAGCGCGGACAGCAGCGCCTCCCGGTCCGCGTAGTGGCGGTAGGGGGCGCCGGGCGACACCCCGGCCCGCCGGGCCACCGCCCGCAGCGACAACGCGCCGCCGCCGTCCTCCTCCAGCAGCTCCCGCGCGGCCCGCAGACAGGCCGTGCGCAGATCGCCGTGGTGGTACGGACCGCTCGCCTGCGGCATGGTGGATCGCACTCCCTCGTGTATGCACTGCTTACATCAATGCTCCGATGCTCTAATGTGAGCAGTGCATACATCTTACGGGGTTCGGGAACGGGATCGAGAGGAGGACGCGGATGACCAGCGAGGTGTTCTCGCCGCTGACCCTGCGTTCCGGACGGGTACTGGGCAACCGGATCGCGAAGGCGGCCATGGAGGAGGCCATGGCGGCCCCGGGCCAGCTCCCCGGCGACGAACTGCTCACGCTGTACCGGCGCTGGGCCGGGGGCGGAGCGGGGCTGCTGATCACCGGCAACGTGATGGTCCACGCCGAGGCGCTGACCGGCGCCGGGGGCGTGGTGCTCGACGCGGCCTCGCCGCTGGAGCCGTTCACCCGCTGGTCGGAGGCGGCCAGGTCCGGCGGCGGGGCGGTCTGGATGCAGATCAGCCACCCCGGCCGCCAGGTCGCGGCCGGGATGCCCGGCGTGGTGTGGGGCCCGTCCGACATCGCCGTCGACCTGGGAGGGCGCGGCGCGCGCTTCGGCCGTCCCACCGCGATGACGCCCGAGCGGATCGCGGCCACCGTCACCCGCTTCGCGACCACCGCCCGCCGGGCCGAGGAGGCGGGCTTCGACGGTGTGCAGATCCACGCGGCGCACGGATATCTGCTGTCGCAGTTCCTCTCCCCGCTGGTCAACCGGCGCACCGACGAGTGGGGCGGACCGCTGGAGAACCGGGCCAGGCTCCTGCTGGACGTCGTCCGGGCCGTCCGCGCGGCGGTCCCGCCGTCGTTCGCGGTCGCCGTGAAGCTGAACTCCGCCGACTTCCAGCGCGGCGGTTTCGACGCGGACGACGCCCGCCGCGTGATCACGATGCTGGCACCGCTCGACGTCGACCTGGTCGAACTGTCCGGCGGCAGCTACGAGAGCCCCGCGATGACCGGCCGCCCCGCCGACGGACGCACCCGCGCCCGCGAGGCGTACTTCCTGGACCTGGCCAGGGAACTCGTCACCACCAGCCCCCTCCCGCTGATGCTCACCGGGGGCATCACCCGGCGCGACACCGCCGAACGGGTCCTCGACAGCGGCGTGGCGCTGGTCGGGATGGCCACCGCCCTGGCCGTCACCCCGGACCTGCCCCGGCACTGGCGGGACGGACAGGAGGCCGACCGGTCGCTACGGCCGGTGACCTGGTCCGACAAGACCCTGGCCTCGGCCGCGAGCATGGCGCAGGCCCGCCACCAGATGCGCCGCCTCGCCCGGGGCGCCGCCCCCCGCCCCGGAGTCCACCCGGCGCGCGCCCTGCTCACCGAACTCGTCCAGCAACGCAAGGCACTGCGCCGCTACCGCGCCTGGCTGCCCACCGCCCGGACCGCCGCCGAGGCCCTGGAGACGGCACCCGGGACGGACCCGGGAGCCGCACCGGGCACGGAGCCGGGCTCCCGGACCCCGACGGGCCGGGACGACGACCACGGCGGACGGTGACCGCGCCGGACGACGACCAGTCGCCCGGAGCCATCCCCCGACGGATGATGGTGGCCGGAGGCACCCCGGCTCGGCGCGACCGGTGCGACCGTGGGAAGCCGGAAGGAACCGGAAGAACCGAGGAAGAAGAACAGACATGACCAAGGTGCTCTTCGTGGTGTCCGCGGCGGACCGCTGGACGCTCCGGGACGGAGTGGTGCACCCCTCCGGCTACTGGGGCGAGGAGCTGGCGGTGCCGCACCGGATCTTCACCAAGGCCGGGTGGGAGATCACGATCGCCACCCCGGGCGGGAAGCCGCCCACACTGGACCGGCTCAGCATGGCGTGGACCGCCGGCCGCCCCGCCAGACTCCGCGAGGTCGCCCGCTACCTGGACGCCATCGCCGACGAACTGGCCGCCCCCCGCTCCCTGGACGACGTCGACCCGGACGCGTTCGACGTGGTGTTCTACCCCGGTGGCCACGGCCCGATGGAGGACCTGGCGGTCGACCCCGTCTCCGGCGCGCTGCTCACCCGCGTGCTGGCCTCCGGCAAGCCCCTCGCGCTGCTGTGCCACGCGCCCGCCGCCGCGTTCGCGGCCCGGAACCCCGACGGGTCGTGGCCGTTCGCCGGGTACCGGATGACCGGGCTGTCCAACGTCGAGGAGAAGTTCAACAGCTTCGGCCGCAAGGCCGTGTGGCTGCTGGAGGACCGGCTGCGCGAGAGCGGCGCCCGCTACGTCAAGTCCCGGCTGCCGCTGCGCCCCTTCGTCGTCGTGGACCGTGGCCTCTACACCGGCCAGAACCCGGCCTCGTCCGAACGCCTCGCCCGCCGCCTCGTCGCCGACGCGGGCTGACCCACGGCCCCGTGCCGACCCACGGCCCCGGTACCGACCCACGGCCCCGGTGCCAGGGACCGTCCCGGACCAGCACCCCGACCGGCCCCCGTCCCGCCCCGCCCCCGCCTCAGTCCGCCAGCAGATGCCCCCGTCGCGACAGCAGGAACCGTTTGAACGCGGCCACCGGCGGGGTGTCCGGACCGCCGCCCGCCAGCCAGGCGACGCCGATCTCCCGCACCGCGCGCGGCGCCGTCACCGACAGCTCGGCCACCCCCGGCCGGGCCACGGCGGGCGGCGGCAGCAGCGCCACCCCCAGCCCCGCCTGCACCAGCCCGCGCAGCGTCTCGGCCTCCTCGCCCTCGAACGCGACCTTGGGCCGGAACCCGGCCGCCGCGCACAGGTCGTCGGTGATCCGGCGCAGCCCGTACCCGGGCTCCAGGGTCACGAACGTCTCCTCGGCGGCCTCCGCGAGCCGGATCCGGCGGCGCCCCGCCAGCCGGTGGTCCTCCGGGACGACGAGCCGCAGCCGCTGCTCGTCCAGCCGCCGCGCCACCAGGTCCGGCGCGTCCGGCACCGGCGAGGTCAGACACATGTCCAGTTCGCCCGCCCGCAGCCGTTCCAGCATCGCCTCGCCGTAGATCTGCACCAGGCTGAACCGCACCCGGGGGTGGTCGGCGCGGAAGGCGCGGATCAGCCCGGGGACGGTCTCCGGGCCCAGGGTGTGCAGGAAGCCGAAGGCGACCTTGCCGCTCGCCGGGTCGACGTCGGCCCGCACCTCCTCGGCGGCCCGCCCGATGCCGTCCAGCGCCCGTTCCACCGAGGCGAGGAACGTCCGCCCGGCCGGTGTCAGCGCCACGGTGCGGCCCCGGCGCGCGAACAGGTCGACGCCCAGGTCCTGTTCCAGCCGGGCCATCGCCCGCGACAGCGTGGACTGCGGCACCCCGATCTCCCGCGCCGCCCGCGACACGTGCTCGGTACGGGCCACCCCGGCGAAGTACGCCAGCCGGGGCGCCAGCAGTGTGACGATGTCTTCTATGTCACCACTGGGTGACACGCGCGCCCGTGAGCTGTCCTTATGCACCATGGGAACGATTATGGACGTTCCATGCATTGGACGCATGAGAATGGCGGCCGTAGGTTCGGGTACATGCCAGCCGCCAGTACCGGGGCGGTCACCGAGTCCACCGGGCGTGCCCCGGGCCGGACAGTCGTGACCGCCGCCCCGCCCGCCGCCCCGCCCCCGATCCCCACCGCCCCCTCCTCTCCCGCCCCCCGGACCACCGTCACCACCACCACCGCCATGAACGGCGGAGGCGCGGGTGACACGGGGGACACCACGGACACGCGCCTGACGCCCGGCGGCCCCGGCTACCGCAAGATGAGCTTCGCCCTGTTCCTGGTGGGCCTCGCGACCTTCGCCCTGCTGTACTCGACGCAGTCGCTGCTGCCGCTGATCTCCACGGAGTTCGCGGTCGGCGCCGCCGACGCCAGCTGGACGGTGTCCATCGCGACCGGCGCCCTCGCCCTGTTCGTGCTGCCGCTGAGCGCGCTGTCCGACCGGTTCGGCCGCCGCACCCTGATGACCGTCTCGCTGACGATCGCCGTCGCGGTGTCGCTGCTGATCCCGTTCGCCCCCTCGCTCGGCGCGCTGATCGCCCTGCGCGCCGTCCAGGGCGCCGCCCTCGCGGGCGTCCCCGCCTCGGCCATGGCCTACCTCGCCGAGGAGGTGCGCCCCCGAGCGCTGATCGCGGCGGTCGGACTGTTCGTCGCGGGCAACAGCGTCGGGGGCATGAGCGGCCGGGTCGTCACCGGCTGGGTCGCCCAGGAGTGGGGCTGGCGGGTCGCGCTCGGCGTGCTCGGCGCACTCGCGGTGCTGACCGTCCTGGCCTTCCGCGCCCTGATCCCCGCGCCCCGGCACTTCACCCCCGCCCCGCTGGGCTTCCGTCACCTCGGCCGCACCGTCCGCGGCCACCTGGGCAACCCGCTGCTGCGACGGCTGTACCTGATCGGCGCGCTGTTCATGACGGTGTTCGGCGCGGTCTACACGGTGATCGGCTACCGGCTCACCGAGGCCCCGTTCTCCCTGCCACAGGGCGTCATCGGCTCGGTCTTCCTGGTCTTCCTGGTCGGCACGCTGTCGTCCGCCGCCGCCGGACGACTGGTCGGCAGGTTCGGCCGCCGGGGCGCCCTCTACCTGGCGGGCGGCCTCACCACGGCCGGACTGCTGCTCACCCTCACCACCTCGCTGACCGCCGTGGTCGCCGGACTGGTGCTGATCACCGGCGGGTTCTTCGCGGGCCACGCCGTCGCCTCCTCGGCGGTCAGCCGCACCGCCACCAGCGGCCGGGCCCAGGCGTCGGCGCTCTACCAGTCCGCGTACTACGGGGGCGCCAGCGTCGGCAGCACCCTCGGCGCGCTGGCCTTCCACGCCGGGGGCTGGAACGCCACCGTCCTGCTGGGCATGCTCGCGGTCGCCGGGGTCGTGGCGATCACCCTGCTGGGCACCCGCGCCGCCCGCGCCGAGGCCCGCGCGACGGCCTCCGTCACCGTCCGGGTGGCGCCCCGCCCGGTCGCGGGTCAGTATCGAGGAGTGGCCCGCCCGGCCCGCTGACCGGACGCCTTGGGGGACGGCCCCCGACGGACGCCGTCCCCAACGGGACGCCCCCTCACGCACGACGGCCCGGCCCACGCGGAAACGGACGGACGCCCGGACGGACGCCCGAACGGGACGCCCGGACGGACGCCCGGACCGAGCACCACCGGGCGGACGACCGGGCTCAACGGACCGACGGGCGACCGGGCTCAACGGACGAACCCGCAGGTCGGGCCGGACTGTCAGTGGCCTCCACTAGGTTCGTACCCGCTGGCGCCGGACCGGGCGGAGCGAACCACGCAGGGGTGGGCAGGGATCATGACGGACACGACGACGACCACGGCGACGGAGACCACGACCACCACGGCGGAAGCCCCCACGGCGGCCGTCACGGAGCCGACTGCCCCAGGGACGGACGCCCCGGGGACGGGTGCCGCGCCGACCGACCTGGACGCCCAACTGGACCGCTACCGCGTGGAGCTGACGGGCTACTGCTACCGCATGCTCGGCTCCTCCTTCGAGGCGGAGGACGCCGTCCAGGACACGATGGTCCGGGCGTGGCGGGCCTACGACAAGTTCGAGGGCCGCTCGTCGGTCCGCTCCTGGCTGTACCGCATCGCGACGAACGTCTGCCTGGACGCGCTGAACGCGGGCAACCGCCGCGCCCGCCCCATGGACCTCACCGAACCGCAGCACCACTCACGGGCCGTCCTCAAGGAACACCCCGAGCCCACCTGGCTGGAGCCCGTCCCCGACGGCCGGGTGCTGACCGGCTCGGCCGGACCCGAACAGACGGCGGTGGCCCGGGAGTCGGTGCGGCTGGCGTTCCTCGCCGCGCTCCAGCACCTGCCGCCCAAGCAGCGCTCGGTGCTGATCCTGCGCGAGGTGCTGGCCTGGCGCGCCCAGGAGGTCGCCGACCTCCTGGACACCACGGTCGCCTCGGTGAACAGCGCCCTCCAGCGCGCCCGCGCCACCCTCGCGGCGGCGGACATCCAGGACTCGGACCCGTTCGAACCCGCCGACGAGGAACAGCGCGAGCTGCTGCGCCGCTACGTCGAGGCGTTCGAGGGCTACGACATGGACAAGCTGACGGCCCTGCTCCACGAGGACGCGGTGCTGTCCATGCCGCCGTACGACCTCTGGCTGCGCGGGCAGGACGAGGTCACCGGCTGGATGCTGGGCACGGGTGCGGGCTGCCGGGGCTCGCTGCTGCTGGCGACGGTCGCCAACGGCACCCCGGCCTTCGCCCAGTACCGCCCCACCGAGACGCGGGGCCGCTACGAACCGTGGGCGCTCCAGGTCCTGGAGATCTCAGACGGCCGGATCACCGCGATCACCGCCTTCCTCGACACGGACCGCTGGTTCCCCCTCTTCGACCTCCCCCTCCACCTGGAGCGGTAGCCCGGTCAGGGCGATCAGCGACCGCAGGGCGGGGGCCGGATCACGGATGACGATCCGCCCCCCGGCCCGCCGCGCCGCGAGCTGCAACCTGGCCAGCAGCTCCACCGCCGCCAGCCCCCGCACGGCGAGCGCCCCGGCGTCGCACACGATCCGACGGTTCCCCGCCGCCGCCCCGGCCAGCCGCTCCCGCACGCCCTCGCACAGGTCGACGACGTCCCGGGGCCCCACCAGGGCGGGCAGTATCAGCACACCATCCGATTCCACGTTCACACCGGGTAGACCCGCACCCCCGACGGAACTCATCGCCCCCCGCCTCAGCCGCTGCCCACCCCACCGAGCCTCCCGCCCTTGACCCCCGCCACGAACGAGACGAAGACGGGCACGGGGACCCGGAGCGCGGGGCGCCCGGGGTCCTTGGAGTCGCGGACGGGGACGGTGCCGTGGGAGGCGGCGAAGCTGGCGGCGACCTCGACACAGGCGCCCCCGTTGCTGCTGTAGGACGACTTGAGCCACTGTGCGTCGGTTAGATCGGTGTTCATCGTGGACCCCTTCCGGGCTGTGGTGGGCTCTGGCTGGCGACGAAGGCTAAAGCGAGCTGAACCCGTCCGCCTGGACACCGGTCACGAACGCGGCGAAGGCGTGAGCGCGGAGGCTCAGAGCGGGCCCGTCAGGGTTCTTGGAGTCGCGGATGGGCACGATGCCGTGCGAAGCGATGAGGTCGGCGGCGACCTCGACGCACTGGCCGCCGTTCGAGCTGTACGAGGACTTGAGCCACTGGGCGTTGGCGAGTTCAGCGTTCATCGGGGAGTCCCTTCTGGGCTGTGGTGGGGCGCTGGGGGCTACAGCGTGCTGAACCCATCCGCTTTGACCCCGGCCATGAACGAGGTGAAGACGGGCGCGGGGACCCTGAGGCCGGGGCGGCCAGGGTCCTTGGAGTCCCGGACGGGGACGGTGCCGGTCGCGGAGGCGTACGCGGGCGCCCACTCGACGCAGTTGCCGCCTTGCTGACTGTAGGAGGACTTGAGCCACTCGATGTCATTGAGGTCGACGCTCATCGTGGACTCCTTCCGGGCTGTGGTGGGCTCTGGCTGGCGGCGAAGGCTAAAGCGAGCGGAACCCGTCCGCCTGGACACCGGTCACGAACGCGGCGAAGGCGTGAGCGCGGAGGCTCAGAGCGGGCCCATCAGGGTTCTTGGAGTCACGGACGGGCACGATGCCGTGCGAAGCGATGAGGTTGGCGGCGACCTCGACGCAGGCGCCCCCGTTGTCGCTGTAGGACGACTTGAGCCACTGTGCGTCGGTCAGATCGGTGTTCATCGTGGACCCCTTCCGGGCTGTGGTGGGCTCAGGCTGGTGACGAAGGCTAAAGCGAGCTGAACCCGTCCGCCTTGACTCCCGCCACGAACGAGGCGAAGACGGGCACGGGGACCCGGAGCGCGGGGCGGCCGGGGTCCTTGGAGTCGCGGATGGGGACGGTGCCGGTCGCGGAGGCGCACATGGGCGCCCATTCGACGCAGGTGCCGCCGTTGTCGCTGTAGGAGGACTTGAGCCACTGGGCGTCGATCAGATCGGCGTTCATCGTGGAACCCCTTCCGAGCTGCGGTGACAAGAAGACGAGAGCCCCGCCGCGTTCCGGTACGGGAGGTGCGGCAGGGCTCGTTGTCGTGCGGTGGGACTGTGGCTCCAGATGGCGCCAGGGCTAGCGCGTGCTGAACCCGTCCGTCTTGACGCTGGTCACGAACGAGGTGAAGGCGTGGACGGGGAGGTGCAGGACGGGGCCGCTCTGGTCCTTGGAGTCGCGGACGGGGACGGTGTCGGTCGCGGACGCGGGCGCCCACTCGACACACTGACCGCCGTTGCCGCTGTACGAGGACTTGATCCAGTTGAGGGGTTCGGACGTGGTCATCACGGGGTGCCCTTTCGTGCCTCATTGATCATGGCGACGGAATCCGTCTGGGGGAGCGCGTACTTCTGTAGCTGATAGTAGAACGAGAGCGTGGGTCCCACGAAGCGGCTGTCCCGCTCCAAGTGGCCCCGATGGGCGCTCTCGGCGTAGGACAGCACCGACCGGTCCGGCAGCGTCAGGATCGTTACGGGGAGGTTGAAGGGCCGACGCTCCCCCATGGTGAACGGGGCGACCTGGATCATGGTGTTCGGCTGCTCCGCGAGCGCCAACAGTTGGTCGTACTGGGTCCGCATGATCGCGGGGCTGCCCACCTGTCGGCGGATGCAGCTCTCGTCTACGACCGCATGGATCAGGGGCCTTGGCGCCCGGTCGATCGCGGCTTGCCGGGAGGCGACTATGTCGACCCGTTCCTGGGCTTGCTCGGGCGTGATCGCACCCCGCAGCACGCTGTGCTCTTCGATGGTTGCCGCGTACTCCCTGGTCTGGAACAGGCCAGGGATGACACCCACTTCGTACAGCCGGATCTCAACGGCCCGTGCCTCGTAGCTGATGAGCCCCGGGAAACCTTCCAGAAGCGCGCCGTACTTCATGCTCAGCCACTCACGTTCGAACGCCTTTTCAGTTCCCGTGAGCCCCAACACCGAATCCGCCGAGCGGCAGAACGGCAAAGTCGCAATCTTTAGTCCAGTTTCCACGTGTGAAACCTGTGTCGGCGAGTACCCCATCAGCTCACCCAGCTCTCGCTGCTTCCAGCCGCGCTGCTCCCGCGCCCGGCGTAAACGCGCTCCTAGGGCTGCCTGAGGGCTTGCGTCCGGATTTAGTTCCTTCTGGTTACCCATGCGCTAGCGCTCCCAATTTGTTTGCGGGATCTCCTAGTTGAACCGAGTCGCACTCTAGGCCAACCTGAGTTGCCCCTGGTAGCGCTTCAGCTACAGAGAGGAGCGGCTGTGTCGGGTCGATGCTCTGGTGACCTGGGGAAAGATCCCCCTCAACTCACAGTCGGTGAACTTGCGTTCGACACTCAAAAGAAGGTCATGGGGGTGGTCATGGATATCACCTGGGGTCCGGTTTACCTCCGCCCGCTGCGGGGCGGGGTCGAGTGGACGGCGCGTCGCGAGGACGTGCGCCCGGCGACGATCTTGGACCAAATCCGACCCGCGCTCAACGAGTTGAACCTTCGTAGCAGTCGGGGAGGTGTGTAGGGATGGGCGGGAGGTTTCGTCGTATCGAGTGGAGCCTGAGTCGGTTGGAGTCCTGGGGGGTGAGTGCGTATGCGCAGTGCGTTTCCGGTTCGCCCCCGTGCGACGCGATCCCGCCGCCCGGCCCGGAGTTCCGTACGGCCGAGGGGGCGACGCGGTGGATGGAGGTCCATTTCCGCGAGACGGGACACCGTCGCTACGACCGGGCGTTGTTCGAGACGGTGCAGTGGGACCCTCCGGAAGGCGTCGACGTCGACCCGCGTACCGTCCCGGGGGCCACGACGTGAGCGCACCCGATGAACAGCCGTACCGTTACCGGGCGCAGGTGGTGGCGGAGTGGTCGTCGGTGTACGGGGACTGGGACACCCGGATGAGTCTCGGAACGTTCACGAGCCCGTACCCCGGAAGGGCCCTGCGCTGGCTGCGCAAACAGGCGGTCCGCATCGCCGACGGACTCGACCCGGACCCGGACACCGGCCCCATCCACCCCACGGCCCTCAACGCCATCGAGTTCCCGGACCACGAGTCCCCCGGCGACGCCCCCACCCGCCTCCGCGCCTGGGCCCTCCACGAAGACCACGCCCCCGCGATACACCGCCTACGGGCCGGGGGAACCGTCCGGATCATCGCGGCGGAGCACGGCGAACGGTACGTCCTCACCGTCCGGACCGACACCGGCACCGACACCGCAACCGGGACCGGGACCGGGACCGAGCACTGAGCCGGAGCGCCGCGCGTCGCGTCCGAGCCGCTGACCTCCCCCTGCCCCGCTGACCTGCCGCCCGGCAGGGGGAGCACCACTCATCATCACCACCGCACCCCCCAACCTTGACACAGTGACAAGGAACCACCATGCCGCCGGACAATGAACCACCCCCGCCACGAAGGCCGTTCCCCGGAATCACCGTGCTGGAACTGGAGATCGCGGGAAGCTGCACCCGCCACTGCGCGCACTGCCTCTCCGAACCGGAACCCTGGGCCGTCCCCGGCACAATGACCCCCGACGACTGGCACCGTGCCATCACCGACGCCGCCACCCTCCACATCCCCCACCTCCGGCTCATCGGCGGCGAACCGACCCTCCACCCCCACTGGACCGACTTCGCCGGACGGGCCCTCTCCCAGGGCCTGACGGTGGAGCTGTACACCGACCTGGTCCACGTCCACGACAAGTGGTGGGACCTGCTCACCCGCCCCGGAATCGGCGTGACGACGGGCTACCACAGCGACAGCTCCACACAGCACGACCACCTCACCGGACACCTCGACAGCCACAGCCGGACCCGCCGCAACATCCGCGAAGCGGTCCAGCGGGGCGTCCGGCTCCGGGCCCGCGTCACGGACACCTTCCCGGGCCAACGCATCCGCTGGGCCAGGTCCGACCTGAAGTCGATGGGCGTCACCCGCGTCACGGTCGACCGCTACCAGACCGGAGGACGCACCCGACTCCCCGGCCCGGAACTGGACGAGACCTACGCCCACCACGCCCGGGGCCGCGCCACGATCCACCCCAACGGCAACCTCATCGGCTGCCCGCTCACCCGCGACTTCCCGCCGGGCAACGTCCAGCAGACCCCGCTCGCCACCCTCCTCGGCACCCCCCACCGAGCACTTCCCTGACCCGGAAACACAAACGCCTCAGGTGGACCGCGCGAACGGTCCACCTGAGGCTCCGCCAACCAGCTTCACAGGAGCTGACCGACGTATGCACGATCGTATCGCCCGCACCCTCGTACGGCTGCTGGCCCACCTCCCCCTGACCCGCCGCCCCCACCCCGGCCGCCACACAGCCAAACACCTCACCACCCCCGCCCCATCCACCTCTGCCTCCGCCCCCACCCCCGAACCGGACCCGGACCCATGGCGCCGCCCCTGGACGGGCCCCAGCTCGGCCGAAGCCCTGGCGATCTTCCGATCCGAAGAAGCCCAAGCCCTCCCTCTGGAACACCGCGAACGCTTCTACGCCACGGCCTTCGCGGAACGCGGCTACGACTACCTCCCGCGAAGCACCCGCCTCTGCCCCCACCCAGCGACCCCGACTCCGGGAAGGGCCGCATGATCCGCGACGCCCTCCTCAACGACCCACCCACCGAAACGGGCGCCCACTGCTACGTCTGTGGCCGCTGGACCACAGCCCCCGTCATCCTCGGCCACACCACTCACCACGACCCCACCAACACCACCACCGAATCCACCACCCACCACACCTGCCCCCACCACATCACCACCCCCACAACCCCCCACCAAGCCCCCCACCCCACCAACTAACCTCCGCCCCACCCCTTCTCCCACTGCAACGACGACCGCCCCACCCCCCCCACCGGACACCACCCCACCACTCGCACGGTTCACCTCCCGCTCCCGAACCGCCTGTACCACCGGCCACCCTGACCGAGCGCGGCCTGTGAGGTGGCGAGGTTGTTGCGGCTGGTGAGGGTGTCGGGGTGGTCGGGTCCAAGGGTGAGGGTGCGGTCGTCGAGGGTCTGCCGGTGGAGGTCGACGGCTTCCTGGTGTCGGCCGAGTCCGTTGAGGGCGAAGGCGAGGTTGTTGCGGCTGGTGAGGGTGTCGGGGTGGTCGGGTCCAAGGGTGAGGGTGCGGTCGTCGAGGGTCTGCCGGTGGAGGTCGACGGCTTCCTGGTACCGCCCGAGTCCGTTGAGAGCGGCGGCGAGGTTGCTACGGCTGATGAGGGTGCTGGGGTGGTCGGGTCCGAGGACGCGGGTGCGGTCGTCGAGGGTCTGCCGGTGGAGGTCGACGGCTTCCTGGTCTCGACCGAGATGGCTGAGGGCGGCGGCGAGGTTGCTACGGCTGATGAGGGTGCTGGGGTGGTCGGGTCCGAGGACGCGGAGGCAGTCGTCGAGGCCCTGCCGGAGGAGGTCGGCGGCTTCCTGGTACCGGCCGAGGTTGTTGAGGGCGGCGGCGAGGTTGTTGCGGCTGCTGAGGGTGCTGGGGTGGTCGGGTCCGAGGACGCGGAGGCAGTCGTCGAGGGCCTGCTGATGGGGGTCGGCGGCTTCCTGGTACCGGCCGAGGTTGTTGAGGGCGGCGGCGAGGTTGCTACGGCTGGTGAGGGTGCTGGGGTGGTCGGGTCCGAGGACGCGGAGGTAGTCGTCGAGGTTCTGCCGGAGGAGGTCGGCGGCTTCCTGGTACCGGCCGAGGTGCCACAGCGTGGCGGCGAGGTTGTTGCGGCTGGCGAGGGAATCGAGGTGATCGGGTCCGAGGAACCGGGGAAAGGCCGAGGCCGTGTACTGGCTGAGGACCAGGGCTTCGGCGTCGACCCGTCGCTCGCTGAGCACCCCCTGCAGTGCCAGCAACTGGCGCAGAAGGCCGATGTCGTTGCTGTTGCCGGAAAGCGCGGCGACGGCGGCGCTGTGACGGGCGAGGTACCGGACGGTGGGGTCATCGCTCAGCTCACCGCCGACGATGGCGTCGATCGTCCAGCTGATGCGGCTGGCGAGGGCGTGGTGCCAGACGGCGGAGGCGTTCTCGTCCTGGGGAACGGTGAGGGCGGTGACCTCGCGGACGAGGGGGTGGAGGACGACGAGCCCCGGCACCGGCTGCCCATCGGCACCGACAGCCACTTCGAGCAGCCCGTAGGTGTGCAGCCCGTTGATCGCGGCCTCGACTGCCACGGGCGTGGCGGGAAGCCCCGTCGCCTCGGTGACGAGTTCCGGAGTGACACAGGACAGGAAGGGCACGGGAGCCGGGGCGAGCAGGGAGAGCAGCCGCAGGACAGGGCGGGCGAGGGCGTTGCCGTCGGCTTCGAGCTGGTCGAGGGAACGTTCCCAGGTGCGCCCCACGATGGTGCGCGCGACCTCGGGATCGTTCGCACGGGGATGCTCGGTTCCCAGGAGCGCGCCGAGTTCCTCGTCGAGAGCGGCCTGGTAGGCGGCGAAGGTCCGGTAGCGACTGCCAGGAGCGGAGAGGTACCGGGCGGCGGCTTGCAGGGCGAGCGGGAGACCGCCGAGCCGTTCCGACAGCGACCGGGCCTCCGTCAGGTCCCCCGCCTTGGGTACACGGTCGTGAAGGACCAGCCCGCCGTCCTGTTCGGGTAGCGGGTCCAGCCGGATCAGGTGGGCGCCGCCGCCCCAGACAACCGGATCGGTGACCCGGCTGGTGACCAGGAGCAGACCGGTCGGGCTGGGACGGAGCCAGCCACGGTACTCGTGCACCGGACCCGAACCACGGGTGAGGGCGTCGGGATCGTCGAGGTTGTCCAGGACGATCAACCACCGCCCCGCCCGGGTGAGATGCGCCCAGACGGTGTCCGCGAGGCTGACCCGCCCCGCCCGCGCGGCTTCGAGATCCTCCTCCGGAAGCCCGCAGGCGACGGCGACCTGGACCATCCGTTCGGCGAGCTCGTCCACGGTGCGCCAGCTGATCCAGAACACCGGTGTGCCCCGGTCCGCCATGCGCTGGGCGAGCGCGGTCGCGACGGTGGTCTTGCCCATGCCACCGGCCCCGGTGACGACCGCGAACCGCTCTGCCGCCGGACCGGCCCCCCGCGACAGCCGCCACCACCCCGCACGGGGTCCGTCGAGCAGCCGTTCGAGGTCTGCGACCACGGCGTCACGTCCCCGCACCGCCCGCCGAGGTACCGGCGCGGCCAGCGAATCGGTGGCCCCCGCGACGATCCGGCCCACCGCCACGGGCCGGCCCACCGGGCCACCCGAGTTCGCGTCCAGCCGCCGCCCCCACACCTGGAGCACCAACGTCGCCACCGCGAGCGTCCCGAAGACGCTCCAGAGGATCAGCGGTTCCTCCGCCCACTTCGGTACCGAGGCGGTCACGTAGTTCGTCACCACCGCCAGGGCCACCATCACCCCCGCCCCGCTACCCGTGATGTACGACCCCCGACGCGCACTGCTGCCCCGCACGGCTCCCCCTCCAGACACTCGCGCACCCCAGCATGCAGCGCCCCGCACCCCGTCGCCACCCACTCGGGCGGAAGTGGATAGCGGCGACTCGCCACTGAACGAAAGCTGTTCGCCCGCACCCGGACCGACCTCGTGTCCAACACCCACCAAGACACCGCCGACTAAGGTGACACGGACGAAAGAAGACGAGCCATGGACCCGCGCATACCCAGCCTGCGCCGCAAACTGGCAGCGATTCCGTTCCGACCTCTGCGCAGCCACTCCTTCGGGGAGGAACAGCACCGGTTCCGCCTCGGCCCGAAGCTGGCGGAGGCACGCGTCGCCCTGTTCGAGGCCGAACACGGCATCGTCCTGCCCGACGCCCATCGGCGGTTCCTCACGCACGTCGGAGGCTCGGGCGCCGCACCGTTCTACGGCCTCATGCCGCTGGAAAGGTGTTCCCTGCTGGTCATAGATCCGCCCGGCGAGGACGGAGAACCAGGGGCGCTCCGAGGCTTCACCGGCGCGCGGCCAAGGGCACGTGACCGTGATCTCTTCCTCCACGTCATCGAGATGGGCTGCGCCGATGTGTGCCTCATCGCGGTGACGGGCCCACTCACCGGGCGCGTCCTCACCGGCAACGGCGACGGGTTCTGGGGCCCACGTCCCGTCCGCCGCCGACTTCCTCGACTGGTACGAACGCTGGCTCGACCACATGGGCGCCGGGCTCGACGACCGGGCCCTGGAGCTCACCTCTCCGGGGCTTCGCGCCCATCGGAACCGTCACCGAACGGACCCGAAGCCCTCACCTCACGAGGAGCGGACGCGCGGAGGTGCGATGATCCGTCCGTGTTGACGGACGCCGAGTGGGACCTGGTCCGGAAGGGCCTGCGCTTCGGGCAGGTCTTCGAGGGCACGGTGGTGAGCGTGCTCCCGCCCGGCACGGCCGGGGTCTTCGTGGACATCGACGGCTTGGCGGTCGGCGGCTTCGTCGACAACGTGCTGCTGCCGGAGGACGCGGGGGACTGGCCGACGGAGGGCACGGTCACCGACTTCGAACTCTGGTGGGCCGACCACCGTCAGCAGATCCGGCTGAAGCCGTCCGACCCCCGGTACCTCCGCGGTGACTTCACGGCGTACCTGGAACGCTGGCGCCCCGGTTGGCCGTCCGAGGTCGGTCTACCCGTCGACTGACCGTCCCCCTCGCGTACGCGCAAGGCTCACGCCCCCCGCCCCCGCCCGAACCCCGAGGCCAACGGCATCCGCAACCCCAGCGGCGGGGGAGCCGCCAACGCGTCGGCGACCGGGCGGGCCAGCCGGGTGCCGAAGAGCGAGCCGAGGACGAAGTTCACGGACAGCGCCCGGACCTCGTCCCGGTACTGCCGCAGCCCGTGCCCGTCCCCGTGGACCTCGAAGCGGCACACGTCCCGGTTGGCCTTCTTCGCCCGGGAGGCCAGCAGGAACGACAGCTCCGGATCGGTCCGCTGGTCCCGTGTCCCGTGGACGATCATCACCCGCCGCCCGACGAGCTGCTTCACCGGCTCAGGCGCCCCCGCACCCCCCGGTCCTCCCAAGCCGCCCACACTCCCGGGTCCCCCCAGTCCGCCCACACCCCCGGGCCCTTCCGCACTCCCCGGTCCACCCGCACCCCCCAGATCTCCCGCACCCCCCGGTCCACTCACGCCCCCCGCATCAGTACCCCCCACCCCGGAGCCCCCGGCCCCCGCACGCCCCACACCAGGACCTTCCGCACCCACCCACCCCGCACCCGTACCCCCCACCCCGGAGCCCCCGGCCCCCACCCACCCCGCACCAGGGCTCCCCACACCCGTACCCCCCACACCCGTACCTCCCACCCCCGCCCCCTCCACACCAGCGCCCCCGAAGCCAAGGCCCCCGACCCCCGCGCGGAAACCCCCCGCCCCCTCCTCCGGAAGCCACGGCGCCAGCGCCAGTACGCACACCGCGGCCGGGTGACCGGCCGCCCGCAGCGCCGCCCGGCCGCCCATTCCCAGTCCCGTGAGGCACACGGGCACGTCCCCGTACCGGCGCACCGCCTCGTCCACGGCCCACTCGGCGTCCGAGGCGAGCGCGGCCCGCTCCCCGTTCCAGCCGCGCGCGCCGTACCGCACCACGTGGACGGCCAGGCCGTGCTCGCGTCCGCGCCGGGCCAGATGCCGTCCGAAGCCCCGGGCGGCACCGACCGCGAGCCGGGAAGGCCGCCGGTCGGAGACCTCCTGGCCCTCCGGCAGCACCAGCACCACCCCGCTCACCGCCGTCCCCACGGGCCCCAGCGCTCTCTCCAGCCGCGCCCCGCGCACCTCCGCCGCTCCCAGTCCCATGACAGAACATTCGCAGAAACGACGGCGCGTCCGACCCCCTTGGGATCACCTTTACGTATCGGAGGATCGGCCTCCCTCGGTGTCTACGCGCGTAGGAGGTACAGTGCGAAGATGACGAGCCAGACCAGTCAGCACCCCGAGACGCCCAGCGCCGACCAGATCCGCCGCGCTCCCAAGGTCCTCCTCCACGACCACCTCGACGGCGGGCTGCGCCCCGGCACCGTGGTCGACCTCGCCCGTGAGATCGGGTACGACGCCCTCCCCGAGACCGACCCCGACAAGCTCGGCGTCTGGTTCCGCGAGGCCGCCGACTCGGGTTCGCTGGAGCGCTACCTGGAGACGTTCGCGCACACCTGCGCCGTCATGCAGACCAAGGAGGCCCTGTTCCGGGTCGCCGCCGAGTGCGCCGAGGACCTCGCCGAGGACGGCGTCGTCTACGCCGAGGTGCGCTACGCCCCCGAGCAGCACCTGGAGAAGGGCCTCACCCTCGAAGAGGTCGTCGAGGCCGTCAACGAGGGCTTCCGCGAGGGCGAGCGCCGGGCCAAGGCGAACGGCCACCGCATCCGGGTGGGCGCCCTGCTCACCGCGATGCGCCACGCGGCCCGCGCCCTGGAGATCGCGGAACTGGCCAACCGCTACCGCGACACGGGCGTCGCGGGCTTCGACATCGCGGGCGCGGAGGCGGGCTTCCCTCCCACCCGTCACCTCGACGCCTTCGAGTACCTGAAGCGCGAGAACAACCACTTCACCATCCACGCCGGTGAGGCGTTCGGCCTCCCGTCGATCTGGCAGGCGCTCCAGTGGTGCGGCGCCGACCGGCTCGGCCACGGGGTGCGGATCATCGACGACATCGAGGTCGCGGAGGACGGCACGGTCACCCTCGGCCGTCTCGCCTCCTACGTCCGCGACAAGCGGATCCCGTTGGAGATGTGTCCCACCTCCAACCTCCAGACCGGTGCCGCCGACTCCTACGCGGAGCACCCCATCGGACTGCTGCGCCGACTGCACTTCCGGGCCACGGTGAACACCGACAACCGCCTGATGTCCGGCACCAGCATGAGCCGCGAGTTCGAGCACCTGGTCGGGGCCTTCGGATACACGCTCGACGACATGCAGTGGTTCACCGTCAACGCGATGAAGTCCGCGTTCATCCCTTTCGACGAACGACTCGCCATGATCAACGACGTGATCAAGCCCGGTTACGCCGAGCTGAAGTCCGCGTGGCTCTTCGAGCAGACCGCTTCCACCAGGGGTTCCGTCACCGCTGGAAGCTGAAACACCCCCTCGCGGGCGGTCGGGTGAACCAACACTCCGGCCGCCCGCGCGTGTTTGCGGCGACCGCGCGCCGTGGCTACGTTCCCTAGGCCCTGTCGTCACACCACCGTCCCCGCCACCCTTCCCGGTGGCGACGGGCCGATGTGACGGACGAACCGGGGCCTGGACCGCTCGTCCCGGAACAGCCCGCCCTCGCGCCCGCAACAGCGCGCGTTCAACAGCAAGGACGCAACTCCCCATGAAGCAGTCTGCCGCCAGGACCCTCGGTGTCGCCGCGCTCGGCGCCGCCTTCGCCGCCGCGGGCGCCGGTGCCGCGAACGCCGCGCCCGCGCTGCCCGACGCCACCTCCGCGCTGAGCGGGGTCACCAGCGCCCTGCCGCTCGCCGACACCGCCCGGACCCTGCCGGTCGCGGACGCGGTCCGCACCCTCCCGATCGCGGACGCCGCGAAGATCCTGCCCGGCGCGGACGTCGCCAAGGCCGTCCCCGACACCCACTCCGTGGAGGCCGCGCGGACCGCCGTCGGTACCGCCGCCACCACCGCCAAGCCGACCGTCACCCAGGCCGTGACCGGCGCGCTGCCCACCAAGGGCCTGCCCCTGATCGGCCAGCTCCTCGGCGGGCTGCCGATCAACGGCATTCCGCTCGGCTGACACGTCCGACGCTCCGTCCGCCCGGAGCGCCGTCCCGCACGCGCGGGGCGCCCCGGGCGGACGCGGACGGACGACACCCCGCACAGCGAGGACGGGCCCGCCGACCACCGTCGGCGGGCCCGTCCTCGTGCGTTCCCGTGCCGCGCCCGGGGCGGGCGGGGCGGCTACCAGGAGGTGCGCGTGGCGGCCCGCTCGTTGGGGAGGAAGAACCACAGGGCCAGGTAGAGCAGGAACTGCGGGCCGGGCAGCAGACACGAGGCCACGAACAGGACGCGCATCGTCGTCGCGGAGGTGCCGAAGCGCCTGGCCAGCGCCGCGCACACTCCGCCGATCATCCGTCCGTTGCTGGGGCGGGCCAGGGCGGTCATGGGGGCTCCTTCACGAGTGGTCGAAACCGGTGGTCGAACCGGTGGTCGGTGCCGTCGGAGGGCGTTCCACCGTGGCGTCCGATGGGTTCCACCCTACGGACGGGATGCGGGCAAAGCGTCACTCTGCGGGGCGAGACCGACCCTGGGAATCGTCGGGGTCGGCCCTGGTATCCCCTCCTTCCGGCGGCGGACGGGCGCCCGCCGGGGAGGGCGGAGCGCGCGGCGGCGCATCCGGGCCCGTACGACGGGGACCACCGCGAGGTGCGTGAGGGCCACCCCCGTGGTGTTCAGCAGCAGCGAGTCGACGTCCACGACCTGGCCCGGCACCCCGGTCTGGAACAGTTCGATGCCCAGCGACAGCAGCCCCGCGGCGGTCACCGTGCGGAGCAGGGACGCCCAAAGCGAAACGTTCAGCCTGCCGTCCACGGCGGGGAGCAGCACCCCCAGCGGGGCCAGCAGGACCAGGGCCTCCCCGATCCGGCGGACGGCCTGTCCGGGGCCCAGCGCCAGGTCCGCCCTGATTCCCGCGAAGGGACGCAGGTTCGGCGCGCTGACCCAGGGGACGTCCAGGGGGCGCAGCGTCACCCACCCCACGAGAAGGAGGTGGGCCAGCAGGAGGACCCCTCCTGCCGCGCGGATGCGGAAGCCTTGGCGCTGCACGCAACAGAGGACGACGGCCGCCCGGCCCGTGGTTCCCCGGGGTACGGCGTCGGCGCCGTGGCCCCCGTCACCCCGTGCCGCCCCGCACGTCGGCGGCCCGTCGGGTCAATGTGACGCCATGGGCTTCCATCGCGCGGGGGACGGGGCTTTCGGCCAGTCGGGTGCCCACCGGTGTCCGGCCGCCCCCGGTGGGGCGGGGGGAGGCGGCGTCAAACGTCGATTTCCGGATGATCGTGCCGTCCTACCGCCGTCACCCGCCGGTTTGGTGCCGCGCGGGGTGGCCGAGAACCCCGGGAGCGCCCCCCGGACCCGTCCGGCGAACGGCCGTCGCCGACGGCCCGGGGGAGCGCGAGGCGGGTACGACGCGCGGACCGGACGGTGCGGACCGGGGCCCAGGGCTCCGAGGGGTCCCCCGGTGCCGGACCGCGCGACCCGCGCGGACCGTTACCGACGAAGGGTGGCACGGCATGTCGTGGAAACAGGTCTCGGGTGGGCTGACGGCGATCTCGGCGGGGTCGCGGACGAGCGTCTGGGGGGTGAACGCGAACGGCGGGATCTACCGTTACACCGGGGACGACGCCAACCCCTGGGTCAACATCCCCGGCTCGCTGAGCGACATCGGCGCGGCGGCGGACGGCACGGTGTGGGGCGTCAACGCCTCCGGCGGCATCTACCGTTACGCGGGCGACCTCGGCTCCACCCACTGGATCAAGATCCCGGGCAGCCTCAGCCGGATCTCCGCCGGATCCCGGACCAACGTCTGGGGCGTCAACTCCAGCGGCGGCATCTACCGCTACACCGGGGACGACGCCAACCCCTGGGTCAACATCCCCGGCGCCCTCACCGACATCGGCGCGGCGGCCGACGGCACGGTCTGGGGCGTCAACGCCTCGGGCAGCATCTACCGCTACGCGGGCGACCTCGGTCCCACCCACTGGATCAAGGTGACGGGCGGACTGAGCCGGATCTCCGCCGGGTCGCGGACGAACGTGTGGGGCGTCAACTCCGGCGGCGGTATCTACCGTTACACCAACAACGACGCGGCCCCCTGGGTGAACGTCGCGGGCGCCCTCACCGACATCGGCGCGGGCGTCGACGGCACGGTCTGGGGCGTCAACGCCGCCGGGAACATCTACCGCTACACGGGGGACCAGCCCGGATAGGCCGTTCCGGACGGCCTCGGACAAGCCCCGGGCGGCGGCCTCCGGCAAGCCCGGACGGCAGCCCCGGACGGTTGGGGCGGCAGCCCCGGACCCGGGTCGGGCACCCTCCGGGGCGGCCGGGACGGCAGTCCCGAACGGAGGCGCGCAAGAAGGCCGGACCACGCGAAGTGGCCCGGTCTTCTTGATGCCTGACGAGGCGTCAGACATCAAGTCCGCGCGGTGTTCGCCCGCGTCGAACCCGACCGGGGCCCCGGTGCGGAGATCAACGGAGCCACCGGCCCTCCCCTAGGGCCCGCGTCAGCCCGGAGGCGTACCGGGCGCCCGTGCCGACCTCAGACCGTGGAGCGACACCGTCCACTCCGGAGACGGATTCGCCGCCTCGCCACCGGCGGACAGACTCACAGGGACCTGATCACCGAGGGGAAGGACCCTGACACCATGGAGTCGCGACGCATGAGACGGGGTGTGGTCCCGCTGCTCGCGGTGGGCGCGTTGGGGGCGCTCGTCCCGGCGAGCGCCACCGCTTCGACGGCCGCCACCGCTTCGGTAAGCGCCAACGCTTCGACGAGCGCCACCGCCTCGGCGAACACCGCCACCGCGACGGCCGCCACCGCGCCCGGGGCCTCCGCCGCTTCCCTGGCCCGCTTCACCGGGCAGCGCGCCGACTGGAAGCCGTGCGGCCACCGGGACATCCCGGACACGGCCCGGTGCGCCACGCTCAAGGTGCCGCTCGACTACCGCGACCCCACCGGGCGGACCATCGACATCGAGGTGTCCCGGTCCAAGGCGACCGGCCCCGACGACCAGCGGATCGGGGCGCTCTTCTTCAACAGCGGCGGCCCCGGGGGCGCGGCCATCGACTTCCCGTACAACCGGGATCTCACCCTGCCGAAGGAGGTCGGACAGCGGTACGACTTCATCGGCATCGACCCCCGGGGCGTGGGCCGCAGCTCACCCGTCTCCTGCGGGCTCAAGCCCGGCGAGCGTCAGACCCACACCCCGTACAAGCCCTCGACCTTCGGCAACGACGTCGCCACGGCCAAGCGGGTGGCGGACAAGTGCCGGGCCAAGTACGGCGACGCCCTGGGCCAGTTCACCACGCGCAACACCGCGCGGGACATGGACGTGGTCCGCGCGGTCCTGAAGGAGCCGAAGGTCCATTACCTGGGCTACTCGTACGGGACCTACCTCGGCGCCGTATACACGCAGCTCTTCCCCCAGCGCAGCGGGCGCGTGGTCCTGGACAGCGCGATCGACCCCGCTCTGACGTGGCGGAAGGACCACCTGCTGTACGGCTCGGAGGGCGAGCGGGCGTTCGACCGCTGGACGGAGTGGACCGCCCGGCACTCGGCCACGTACCGGCTGGGCGACACCCCGCGGAAGGTCGCCGACACGTTCTGGCGGATCGTGCGGGAGGCGGACCGGACCCCGGTCGTCACCGGCGGCTTCCCGATGACGGGGGACGAGATCCGCCTCACGATGCGGGGCTACTTCTTCTTCAAGAAGCAGGCGGCCGAGAACGTCGCGATGCTGAGGGACGCCGCGGCGGGCAAGCCCACCAAGGGCTTCGAGGAGAACAAGGCCGAGACGGGCGACGAGGAGATGTCGCAGTTCTGGATGATCCACTGCGGTGACGCGAACTGGCCCCGGAACCCGGAGACCTACCGCAAGGACGCGATCCGCGACACGTCCCGCCAGCCGCTGTACGGGGACCACTCCGCCAACATCACCCCCTGCGCCTTCTGGGACCGGGCCGAGGAGGACGCCACCCGGGTGCGCAACGACGTCCCGGCGCTGATCCTCCAGAACGAGTGGGATTACGCGACCCCCCTCGTCGGGGCCCGGGAACTGCGGAAGGACCTGCGCGACTCCCGGCTGGTGGTCGTCGACGAGGGCGAAGGCCACGGCGTCTACGGCATGGCCAAGAACCCGTGCGTGGACCGCGTCACCACCGAGTACCTCCTCGAAGGCCGCTCTCCCACCGCCGACGTGACCTGCGCCGCCGCCCGGACCGCCAAGGGACCGGAGGCCGAGCGGGCCCCCGGTGCGCCCCTTCCCCGGCTGCGCTGACCCCGCACGCGCCCGACGGCGCGCCGAAAGCGGCGCGCCCAAACCAAGCGGTGAACGCGGCCGAGGCGATCGACGCCGTGCCCGCGCGCACCCGCAACGACCGAAAGAAGTGATCACATGCTCCGCGCCTACCAGCGTGCCGCCGCGTTACACCCCTACCGGCACCACGAGTTGATCTTCCGCGACCAGATCGACCCGGTCTGGGAGGGCGACTCCTTCTGGTACCGGGTCAGCACCCCGGACGGCCCGGAGTTCGTCCGGGTCCATCCGGAGCGGGGAGAGCGCGAGGTCATCGCGGACCCCGGTGTCCCGAAGGACCCCTCTCCGCGTCCGACCGGGGAGAACCGCTCTCCCGACCGCCGCTACACCCTCACCTTCGACGGGGACGACCTGGCGGTCAACGGCAAGGCCGTCACCACCGACGGCGTCCCGGGACACGACTACGCCAAGTCGAGCGACATAGCCAGGACCGCCCGCGCCGACAGCCGCGACGGCAAGACGCGGGCACCGCTGGCCGCCTGGTCGCCGGACGGCCGGAACTTCGTCACCTGCCGGGTCGACCAGCGCCATGTGCCCCTCCTGACCATGACCGAGTCCTGCCCGCCGGACGGGCGGGCCCGCCCCGACGCGTACACGCTGCACTACGAGATGCCCGGCGGCCCCCTGCCCACGGTCACCCATCTGATCGTCGACGCCGAGACCGGCGGGCGCACCGACGTGAGGCTGCCGCCGCTGCCCTTCTCCCACGAAGCGCCCCTGGGGACCGACCGGGTCTGGTGGAGCGACGAGAACACGATCTGGTTCCTGTACGAAACCCGTGGAGCCAAGGCGGCCCGTCTCTACCGCGTCGACGCCGGGACCGGCACCGCCACCCTCGTCCTGGAGGAGACGGCGGACACCATCATGGAGTCCGCGCCCTCCCGGATGGACCCGTTGATGGTGCGCGTGCACGGCGAAGAGGTCCTCTGGTACTCCACGCGCGACGGCTGGGGACACCTCTACCTCTACCGTGACGGCGAACTGGTCACCCAGGTGACCGGGGGCGACTGGCTCGTCAGGGAGATCGTCCACCTGGACTGGACCGAACGGCAGGTCACCTTCCTCGCCTCCGGCCTGGGCGACGACCCCTACCAGCGGACCCTGTGCCGCGTCGGACTCGACGGAAGCGGTCTGACCCGTCTCACCCCGAGCGACACCGACCACATCGTCCGGGCGTCGCCCGACGGCCGCTGGTTCGTCGACACCCACGCGGGGCCCCAGGACCCACCCGTCACCGTGCTCCTCGACCACGACGGCCGGCCGAAGCTGGAACTGGAACGCGCCGACGTATCCCGGCTGGTCCGGGCGGGATGGCGGGCCCCCGAACCCTTCACGGCCCTGGCCGCCGACGGCACCACGGAACTGCACGGCCTCCTCTACCTGCCGGGCGACTTCGACCCCACGGCCAGCTACCCGATCCTCGACTCGGTGTACAACGGCCCCCAGGTCACCCGGCAGGTCAGGATTCCCGACAAGGGGCTCGACCCCTATCTGCTGGACCCGGTGCGGGGCGCGCCGTCGCTGGCCGCGCTCGGCTTCGCCGTCGTCATCGTGGACGGCAGGGGCACGCCGTACCGCTCCAAGGCGTTCCACGACGCCGGTCACGGTGACCCCGGCCTGGCCGTCGGGCTCGCGGACCACGTCGCGGTCATCGGGCAACTCGCGGCGGAGCGACCGTACCTGGACGCCGGACGGGTCGGCATCACCGGCCACTCCGGCGGCGGCGCGGCCACCGCCGGAGCCATGCTGCGCCACCCCGACGTGTTCAGCGTCGGCGTCGCCTCCGCGGGCAACTACGAGAACGCCGGCTACTACGCGATCTGGGCGGAGACGTACGGGGGCGCGCCCCCGTACGACTACGACCAGTGGTCCCTGCGCCCGCTGGCGGACCGGCTCCGCGGCAAGCTTCTGATGATCTTCGGCGAGATGGACGAGAACACCCACCCCGCCCTGTCCCTCCAACTCGCGGACGCCCTCATCCGCGCCGACCGGGACGTCGACATGCTCGTGGTGCCGGGAGCCACCCACTCCTACCGCCACGCCGAGGCGCACGTCGAGCGCCGCACCTGGGACTACCTGGTACGGCACCTGCTCGGCGAGGAGCCGCCGCCCGGCTTCAGGCTCGAACTCCCGCAGCCGCCCCGGTGAAGCCGCGGCCCCCGGCCGGGCGACTGGCCGGGGGCCGCTGCCGCCGGACCGTCGGCGGCGGGGTCCGTGTCCCGCGACGCGGGCCCCGGCCGACACCTACCGGCCGGACCGGACCGACCCGGCGTCCGGGGCCGGGGTCAGCGAGGGACGGCGAGGACGGCGCTCGGCGGCTCGTGGGTGCCGGGGCGGGAGCGGGCCTCGGGGGTGCACTCGTAGGCGCGCAGCCGGTCGGTGCCCGGCCCGCCGAGGATGACGCGTCCGTCCCGGGAGGCGGCGGCCGAGTTGGCGAGCGTGCACACCAGTTGCGCCAGCGCGAACGACGACAGCTCGTCGGCGGGCGTGCCCAGCCGCAGCGCGTCGTCCGGGTCGCCCGGCCGGGGCCCCGACACCGTCAGCCAGGACGGCACGTCGGTGGAGTAGCCGGCCTGCCGCTCCGCCCGGGACACCGGCCGCGCCAGCTGACCGAGGAGGGCCCGGGCCACCCGGCCCCGGTCCTTCTCGTAGGCCCCTTGGGCGGGCATCTCCACCCGCCGGTCCACGAGCGCCAGTTCCGCCGCGCACACCAGGAACACCCGCACCGGGACGCCGTCCGCGGGCTGGGCGTCCGCCACCGGGCCGGAGGCCGCGCAGGGCGTCCGGGACGGGGCGGGGCCGAAGTCGGTCGGCACCTCGGTGGGACGGATGCCGCACCCGGCGGTCACCAGCGCCGCCAGCGTCAGCGCCGCGCCCGCCCGCCGCCGGGCCGTCGCCCTCACCGGGCACCGTCCGGCCGTCCGCCGCCCGTCGCGGAGCGGTCGCGGGCGTCCACCGCCGGGAGCACGGCCTCGTCGGCGCCCTCGGAGACGTCCCGGGGCAGCCGCAGGGTGAACACCGCGCCGCCCTCCTCCGAGTTGGCGGCGGTGATCTCCCCGCCGTGGATGTGCGCGTTCTCCAGGGCGATCGACAGCCCCAGCCCGCTGCCCTCGGAACGGGGCCGGGACGCGCTCGCCTTGTAGAAGCGGTCGAAGACGTGCGGCAGCACCTCGGCGGGGATGCCGGGTCCGTGGTCGCGCACCTCGATCAGCACGTCCCCGTCGCGGGCGTCGCCGTCCGCGCGGACCGCGACCCGCACCGGGGAGCCGCCGTGCTTGAGGGCGTTGCCGATGAGGTTGGCGAGGATCACGTCGAGCCGCCGGGGGTCGACCCGGGCCATGATGCCGCGCTCGGCGTCCAGGTCCACCGCGTCCAGCCAGGCGCGGGCGTCGACGCAGTGGGTGATCTGGTCGGCGATGTCCACGTCGTCGAGGACCAGCCGGGCGGTGCCCGCGTCGAAGCGGGTGACCTCCATCAGATTCTCGACCAGGTCGTTCAGCCGCCGGGTCTCGCTCACCACCAGACGCACCGCGGGCTCGATCATCGGGTCCACGCTGCCGGTCTCCGCGTCCAGCTCCTCCTCCAGGACCTCGGTGACCGCCGTGATCGCGGTCAGCGGGGTCCGCAGCTCGTGCGACATGTCCGCCACGAACCGGCGGGACGCCTCGTCCCGGGCGCTCATCTCCGCGACCCGCTTCTCCAGCGCCTGCGCCGCCCGGTTGAACGTCCGTGACAACTCGGCGAGTTCATCGGTGCCGGACACCCGCAGCCGGGTGTCGAGCTTGCCCTCGCCGAGTCGTTTCGCCGCCGCCCCCAGCCGGTGCACGGGTTTGAGGACGGTGGTCGCCGCGGCCTGGGCGATCAGCGCGGCGCCGATCAGCGCCAGCCCGGTGGCGATCCCCAGCGACCAGGCCAGCGAGTTGAGGTCCTTGGCCTCCGGCTCCAGCGACTTCAGCATGTAGCCGGTCGGCCCGCCCCCGATCAGCCGGGTGCCCGCCACCAGGTACGGGGTGTCGCCGAGGGTGATCCGCTGCCAGTACAGGTGGTACGGGGAGCGGTTGGTGGAGGTCAGCGGCTGCTTCTTGTCTACGGCCTTCTGGAGGGAACGGGGCACGTCGGCGAGGGTGAACGCGTCCAGGTCGGAGTTGCCCACCACGGTGGCGCCGTTCACGTCCCGGGCGATCAGCAGCACGTTGAAGCGCTGACTGCTGGTCGCCATCTGCCCGGCGGCGCGCTGGAGTTCGTCCTGGGTGGGACGGCTCGGCAGCTCGTCCGCCCCGGTGCGCATCTCCTGCTGGAAGTCGTTGAGCGCCGCGTCCTGGGCCCGGGTGAGCACCGCCTCCCGGTTCAGCCAGTACGCGATTCCGGAGGCCGCGACCGCCGCCGTCAGCGCGACCAGCCCGAAGACGAGGACCAGCCGCAGCCGCAGACTGGTGAACCGCATCGCGGAGGACACCCCCCGGCGGCACCGCGCCCAGCCGCCGACGGCCGGGCCGTCGTCCTCGCGGCCGTCACCGTCCTCCCGGCACCCGCCGTCCTTCCGGCCGCCGTCGCCCGCGCGCTCGCGGCGCCCGCCGGCCTCGTGGCCGTGGGCGCGCTGTCCGGCCGTCCCCTCCCGGTCGTCGTGCGGCTCGGTCACTGAGGGGTGTCCAGCCGGTAGCCCACCCCGCGCACCGTGCGGATCAGCGTCGGCGAGGACGGCACGTCCTCCACCTTCGCCCGCAGCCGCTGCACGCACGCGTCGACCAGCCGGGAGTCCCCCAGGTAGTCGTGCTCCCACACCAGCCGCAGCAACTGCTGCCGGGACAGCGCCTGGCCGGGCCTGCGGCTCAGCTCCAGCAGCAGCCGCAGCTCGGTGGGCGTCAGCTGGAGGTCCTCGCCGTTCTTGGTGACGGTCATCGCCGCCCGGTCGATGACCAGGCTGCCGAAGGTCGCGGAATCGGTGGACTCCCGTTCCCCGCGCCGCAGCACCGCCCGGATGCGGGCGTCCAGCACCCGCCCCTGGACGGGTTTCACGACGTAGTCGTCGGCGCCCGACTCCAGCCCGACGACCACGTCGATGTCGTCGCTGCGCGCGGTCAGCAGGATGATCGGCAACTGGTCGGTGCGGCGGATGCGACGGCACACCTCGAAGCCGTCGATGCCCGGCAGCATCACGTCCAGCACGATCAGGTCGGGCCGCTGTTCGCGCAGCAGTTTCAGGCCGTCCTCGCCGGTGGCAGCGGTGGCCACACGGTGCCCCTGGCGCGTCAGCGACAGCTCCAGGGCCGTACGGATGGCGTCGTCGTCCTCGATCAGCAACAGGGAAGGCACGGCGCCATTCTGTCCCATGGCCCGCGAGGACACGACTGGCGGCGCCCTCCCGGGCCGTCCCCGGGGCCCCGGGGGGCCTGTGACAGTGCTGTGACAGTCGGCGGACACCGCCGAGAAGTGCCCCCGGCAGGATTCTCGTCATCGCAGGAACACGGAGCATCACCGACGGGGGGCGCGAGATGAACAAGCCGCAGGGCATCACCGCGAGCGCGGTCGTCACGCGTCGTCACGACGGTGGACGGGGGAACGTTTCCAGCGACAGGTCCGGTGCCGTGAGCGGGCGGGGGTGCGCTCGCGGCACCGGGCGCCATCAGCACACCGCGTACATGACGGTGGTCGACGCGCCGCACGGGGGCGGCGTGCGCGGGGAGGCCCAGGGGGAGCGGCGGCCCAGGCCGCAGGCGGGCGCCGAAGCGGCGTTCACCGCCTACGTCCAGGAGCGCCGCGCCTCCCTGTACGCCACCGCGTACCACCTGACCGGGGACCGGTTCGAGGCGGAGGACCTGCTCCAGAGCGCCCTCTTCTCGACCTACCGGGCCTGGGACCGGATCAGCGACAAGGCCGCCGTCGGCGGCTATCTGCGCCGCACGATGACGAACCTGCACATCAGCGCCTGGCGGCGGCGCAAGCTCAACGAGTACCCGACCGAGGAGCTTCCGGAGACGGCCGGCGACACGGACGCCATGCGCGGCACGGAGCTGCGCGCGGTGCTGTGGCAGGCCCTGGCCCGGCTCCCGGAACTCCAGCGGACGATGCTGGTCCTGCGCTACTACGAGGGCCGCACCGATCCGGAGATCGCGGACATACTCGGCATCAGTGTCGGCACGGTGAAGTCCAGCATCTGGCGCTCGCTGCGCCGGCTGCGCGAGGACGAGGTCCTCAGCTTCGGCCGTGACGAGGAGGAGTCCTTCGGGGAACTGGTCGCCTAGCCACGACCGGGCACACGGATCCGCCGCCGCCGTGGGGGCGGCGGCGGACCGTCAGTCGGAGGAGACCCGGAGGGGCCACGGGGGAGTGGGCCGGTCCGGGAGAACGGGGGGAACGGGGGAGCGGCGAACCGGGGCCATGGGGGACATGGGCCACCGGGGAACCACGGGGGGAACACGGGGGAAAGGACCCACCGGGGGGTGGGAACGGGGGAACGGCCCTACGGGAGAGCGGCGACCACTGGGGGGTGGGAACCGCGGGGCCGTGTGAGCAGGACCGGAGGCCGGGGGGTCTGTCCGGTCCTGCTCTTTTCCGTTGCCGGTACCCGTTCTCGTCGCCCGTTCACAGCCGTCTGCCGTCTGCCGCCTATTGCGTGCCGTCTGTCGCTTGTCGCCCGTCGCCCGTCGCCCGTCGCCCGTCGCCCGTCGCCCGCTGTCCGGCGGCGGGCGCTGTCGTGCGGCGGGGGTTCGGACGTGGTCGTGCGCGGGGGTGGGCGGGACCGGGCGGCGGCGGGGGTCCGGGGGTGGTGGCCGTCGTCCGGAGGGGGTGCGACGGGAGCGGTGGCCGTCGTTCAGGGGGTGGTGGCGCCGACCGGCCGGGGGGTGTGCGACGCCGTCGCCGGGCCGGGGACGGCCGCGGTGAGGGAAGCGGGGTCGGCAACGGGGTCGGGCGGGCCGTCCACCAGACGGCGCTGGTGGATCAGGAAGCCCGCGTGCAGCCGGGTGCGGGCGCCCAGCTCCTGCATCAGCTCGGAGATCCGCCGCTGGCAGGTGCGGGGCGAGATGCCCAGCCGTCTCGCGATCGCCTTGTCGTCGTGGCCGTTGGCGAGCATCCGCAGCAGCGACCGGTTCAGGGTGTCGGAGGCCGAACGGATCTCCTCGCGGTCGTACCGGGGGAGGAACGGGTCGGCGGTGTCCCAGGCCCGCTCGAAAGCCTCGGCGATGAAATGCACGATATCCGGATCGTGGATCAGCAGGGCGCCTTCCGCCTGGTCCGCGAGGGAAATCACAGCGGCGCTCCGGTCGTAAACAATCGCCCGCTGGAAACCGCTTGTCGTGGTCCGCACCTCGGCGCCCGAATCCGTAATGCGTTCCACGTATTCACGGGTGGGCTGGTCGAAGCGCGCGGAATGCTGGTAGAGGGTACGCAGACGGACTCCCCGGTCGAGCACCTCGCGGTCGCGGCGGGCCGCCTCGCGCAGCACCCCGGCGTCCCGGGCGCCGCCCGGCTGGGAGGTGATGACCTCCTCGCGGCACTCGCCCGCGAGCTGCCCGAGGACCCCGCGCACGGTGTCGAGGCCCTGGATCCGCTGGATGGCGGGGCCCGGCTGCTTCTCGGGGAGGTTGGCCCGGTAGAGCGGCAGCAGACTGTGCATCTGCTGCCGGATCTTCTCCAATTCGTGCTGCCGCGCGCGCAGTTGCTCGTCATAGGGGGCGAGGAGCTGTAGTGAGGCGGAGAGCGGGCTGACCGTCACGTAGGTGGCGCTGCAACCGTGCGCCGCCAGCAGGAGCCGTAGGTCGACCAGGTCGCGCACGGCCCGTTCGGCCTCCTCGGCGGTGATGCCCAGCGCCCGCACGCAGCGCTCGGTGTCGACGAAGTCGCTGTGCAGGGCCAGCTCGTAGACGCGGTTCGCGAGCGTGCCGGCCTGAGGGACCTCAGGGAGGTCCGTTATGTCGGTGTTTCCCATGTCCTGTCACCCCTCCACTTTTCGCCTGGCATTACTTGGAGGCTATCCGAGAAATCCCAACGGGCGCTTTCTGTGGTGACGTTGTGGGAGGCACCACCCGCACACTCAGCACATCGCCATGGAGACGTAAAGAACTCGACATACGGGGGTTACAAATGAACCGCCACGATCAGGGCTGGGGTTGACGGAAACATGAGTGAGACGACGCGCCCGACCAGCGGAGTCCCCCGGGGACTCGAGTGCCTTTTCGTGCGGTCGGCCTGCCACGGGCGGGCCGATGTGGTCGGCCGGGGCGTCCTCGGCCGGGTCGCCTACGCCCGGGGCGGCGAACCGCCCACCCTCCACGAGGGCGCCCCCCGCCTCACGGTCCACATGGCCGGACGGGAGACCGACCCGTTCACCGAGGTGTGGGTGACCGACCGGCCGGTGCGCTCCGGGGTCGAGGGCAGCCTGGTCTACGCCGAGGACGGCGAACACATCTTCTGCGCCATCCGCATCGACGGGCGCGGGGTCTACGAGGACGCCGTCCACGCCGCCTACGCCCAGTCGTTCGCCCTGCTCAAACGGCTCGGCTACACCGAACTCTTCCGGATGTGGAACCTCGTCGGCGGCATCACCGACGACAACGCCCAGGGCCTGGAGAACTACCGCGACTTCTGCGTCGGCCGGGCCCGCGCCTTCGACGACTGGCCGGGCCGCATCCCCGCCGCCACCGGCATCGGCAGCCTCAGCCCCGGCATCGACCTCTACTTCCTCGCCACCCGCGCGGGCGTCCCCCGGCACCTGGAGAACCCCCACCAGACGCCCGCCTACCGCTACCCCCAGGAGTACGGGCCCAAGTCCCCGAGCTTCGCCCGCGCCACCCATCTGCCCGGCCCCCAGGGCGCCCCCGGCACCGTCTACGTCTCCGGGACCGCCAGCATCATCGGGGACGACACCGTCCACCACGACGACATCGCCGCCCAGCTCGACGTCACCCTCTCCAACATCGAGGCCCTCATCAGCACCGCCAACCTGCGTGAACACGGCGTGGACGGCGGCTTCGCGCTGAAGGACCTCGACCAGATCAAGGTGTACGTCCGCGACGAGCACGACCTGCCGCTGGTGCGCGCCCGCTGCGGGGACGTCTTCCCCACCGAGGACATCGCCTACCTCAACGTGGACGTCTGCCGCCGTGACCTGCTGGTGGAGATCGAGGGGATAGCCCGGTGAGCGTCGCCTCCGTGCGCGCGGGCGCCCGGCCCGCCGCCCCCGCGCTCCCCGCCGCCCCCAGCGGCAACCTCGCCGAACTCCTCGCCGGCGCCGCCCGCGCCCATGACTGGCTCGACCGCCGCGCCTACCTCGTCGACGGCCGCTCCTACCTCTTCTCCGAGGTGTACGAGGGCGCCGGGCGGGCCGCCGCCGCGTACGCCGCCCGGGGCGTCGGCCCCGGCGACCGGGTGCTCCTCGCCCTCCCCGACGGCATCGACTTCGTCCGGGCGTTCCTCGGCGCGCTGCGCCTGGGCGCCGTCGCCGTCCCCGTCAACTCCCTGCTGCACCAGGCCGAACTCACCCGGGCCGCGAAGATCGCCGAACCCGCGCTGATCGTCGCCGCGCCCGACCTCGCCGGACACTTCCCGGCCCGGCTGGTGCTCACCGTCGGCGAACTGCGCGCCCCCACCCCCACCCCGCCCCCCTACGCCCCGGTCACCCCGGACACCCCGGCGTTCGCGGCCTTCACCTCCGGCACCACCAGCGACCCCCGCCTCTGCTTCCACACCCACGGCGACCCCGCCGTCTTCAGCGCCGCCGCCGGGGAGGCCATCGGCGTCGGCCCCGACGACACCGGTTTCTCCGTCTCCCGGCTGTACTTCTCCTACGGCCTCGGCAACGCGCTGTTCTTCCCGCTGCTGCGGGGCGCCACCACCGTCCTCAGCCCCCGGCGGGCCACCGAGGACGACGCCCTGCGGATCATCCGCGAGCACGGGGTGAGCGTCTTCTACGGACAGCCGACCTTCTACGCCCGGCTCCTCGACCACCCCGACCACCCGGTCCTCGCCACCCTGCGCACCGCCGTCGTCGCCGGGGAGGTGCTCCCCGAGAGCCTGGAGGCCCGGCTGCGGACCCTCCTCGGCGACCGGCTCCTCAACATCTTCGGCACCACCGAGATCGGCCACGCCCTGCTCGCCAACGGCCCCACCGCCGTCCGCGACGGCACCCTCGGCCGGGTGCTGCCGCCCTACCGGCTGCGGATCGTGGACGGGACGGGCACCCCGGTGCCGCCCGGCACCGAGGGCAGCCTCCAGGTCGCCGGACCCACCATCGGCCCCGGCGTCCAGCGCGGCGGTGCCGCCCCACTGCGGCTCACCCCCGAGGAGTGGTACACCACCGGCGACGCGGCCACCGCCGACGCCGAGGGGTACGTCCGGGTGCACGGCCGCCTCGACGACATCGAGATCGTCGGCGGGCAGAACGTCCACCCCACCGAGACCGAGGACCTGCTCGCCGCGCACCCCGACGTGGTGGAGGTCGCCGTCGTCTCGGTCCGCCGCCCCGGCGGCGCCACCTCGCTGCGCGCGTACGCGGTGCTGCGCCCGGGCAGTGATCCGGAGACCGTCACCGCCGGACTCCTCGCCACCGCACGGGCCGAACTCACCTGGTACAAGGTGCCCGAGGACGTCGTCCGGGTCACCGCGCTGCCGCGCAACCCCACCGGAAAGCTACTGCGCCGCGCGGTCCGCGCGCTCGCACGGGAAGGCGACTCCTCCTCATGACCACACCACCACGCTCCCCGGACGCCAAGGCGCTCGCCGCGGTCAGCGTCACCCTGCTGCTGTGGGCCTCCGCGTTCGTCGCCATCCGCTACGCCGTCGAGGACTTCCACCCCGGCTCGATGGCGCTCGGACGGCTGCTCGTGGGCGGCCTGGCGCTGGCGGCGCTGCTCGCGGCCCGTGGCGAGGGACTGCCCAAGCGGGAGGCGTGGCCCGGCATCCTCGGCGCCGGGATCTTCTGGTTCGGCGTCTACATGGTCGCCCTCAACTGGGGCGAACGGCACACGGACGCGGGGACCGCCGCCCTGGTCGTCGGCATCGGCCCGATCCTGGTCGCCCTCGTCGGCGGCCGGGTCCTCGGCGAGGGCTACCCCAAGCCGCTGCTGGTGGGCCTCGGGATCTCCTTCGCGGGCACGGCCGTCGCCGGGGTCCTCGGCGGCGGGGGGAGCAGCTCCTTCTGGGGCGTGCTGCTCTGCCTGGTCGCCGCCGTCGGCTACGCGATCGGCGTGGTGGCGCAGAAGTCGTCCCTCGGGCACGCCTCCGCGCTCCAGGTCACCACCTTCGCCTGCCTGGTCGCCGCGGTCGCCTGCCTCCCGTTCGCCGGGCAGCTGGTCTCGGACGTCCGCACCGCGCCCCTGAACGTCACCCTCGCGGTGGTCTACCTGGGGCTGCTGCCGACCGCCCTGGCGTTCTGGACCTGGGCCTACGCCCTGTCCCGGACCACCGCCGGGAAGCTGGGCGCCACCACCTACGTGGTCCCCGCCCTGGTGGTGGCCCTCTCCTGGGCCTTCCTGGACGAGGTCCCCACCCCGCTGGCGCTGGCGGGCGGCGCGCTGTGCCTGCTGGGGGTGGCGGTCTCCCGCCGCGCCCCGGCGGCCCCCAAACCCCAGCCGTCCCCCACCACCACCTGACCCCACCCCGGTACGAGGCCCCGTCCCACACCCCCCGGCGGGACGGGGCCTCCCCACGTCCCCGGGCCCGGCGCCGACCGGGCCCGGTCCAAGGGCGGGTCGGCCTGCCGTCCGGTCCGAGGGCTGCCCGCCGTCCGGTCCGAAGGTGTCCGGGGCCGGAGTCGGGGTCCGGGGCCGGAGTCAGGCCCCGTCCGGCTTCAGGTTCCGTCCGGCGTCAGGCCCGGACCGCGTCCGTCCCGAGGATGCCCGCCACCCGGCCCGCCGCCTCGCCGTGCCCGCACGGGTGCGCCCCCAGGCCCACCTGTCGCGCCACGATGTCCCGTTCGGCCCGCATCAGCCGCCAGCCGCGCCGCAGCAGCACCCCGACCGGCTTGCGGGCCTCCCGCAGATCGCGGGCCAGCCGCCGCCGGAACGTGGTCCCGGGCCGCCCCCGCAGACAGAGCGCGTCCGCGAGCAGCCCCAGCTCGCGGCAGCGCGCCACGACCTCCGCCGCGAAGATCCCCTCCGCGATGAACAGCGGCGCGCCCCCGAGCGACAGTTCCGTGACGCCGGTGCGGGAGCTGGTGGAGATGTCGTACACCGGGACCCCGGTCCGCCCGGTTGCGCACAGTTCGGCCACCGCCGCCACCGCCGCGTCCGCGTCCCACGACAGGGGCGAGTCCCAGTCCGCCTCGGACGTTCCCGGGAGGAGGGGCAGGGTCGGGTCGCCGATCTCCTTGTAGAAGTCGTCGAGACAGAGCACGGGCAGTCCGCTGCGCTCGGCGAACGAGGACTTTCCGGAGCCGGACGGCCCGGTGAGCAGCACCACACGGGCCGGTGACGGGGGTATGTCGGGAAGAGGACTCACGAGAGTCCAGTGTGCGGCATCCCGGGCGCCGGTCGGCCCCCGGTGGGTCGGCTTTGCGGCCCGCCCGCCCCCTCAACTACGCTTCGTGAGTCCTCGATTACGCATCTCGTATCCCAGGCGGCACCCATGGCACGTCACCAGGACCACTCCCTCCGTTCCCTCCGTCCGACCCCCTCGGCCCGGGGCGCCCTGCTGCGCGCGGGCCTCGCGCTCGGCGTCGCGGGCGTCGCCCTCGGCGCGGGCGCGGCCACCGCCGGGGCGGCCGCCCCCGAGCCCGCGCCCGGCCCCCTGCCGTCCACGGTCGGCGACCTGGACGCGCGGGCGGCGGGTCACGCCCTCGGCGGCGCGGTCGGCTACGTCACCGGCCCGCTCACCGCCCTCCAGCTCAACCCGCTCGCGGGCACCGGGGTCGACCCGCTCGCCAACGGCGTGGGCACCCAGATCGCGGACTTCAAGCCGCTCTCCACCACCGCGCTCACCGCCCCGCTCGCCCGGGGCGACTCGCTCGGCGAACTGCCGCTGGTGGGCCCGGTGACGGGGCTGCTCGCCCGCTGACCGCGCGGGGCGGAGGGGCGGTCGGCCCCGTCCCGGGGAAACCGGTGTGCGCGTCCGGGATGTGTACAGCGTCCACGGGGGCGTACGCTGCGCGTTGCCGGTGACGACCGGCGACGACGGCCGCGCCGACGCGACCGCCGGGGTGACGGGAAGGAGCCGGGATGGCCGAGCGGGACAGGGGCACGGAGCGGGGCGGCGCCCCCGGGGAGCGCCCCGGGGCGACACCGAGGGCGCGGGGGCGCGCCGGAGACCGGGCGGCGACCAGGGGAGGTCGCCCCAAGGTCCCCGACGGGACGCTGTGGGAACGGGTCGACCGGCCCGCGCCCGCGCCCCGGGCCACCCTCTCGCCCCGCCGGATCGCGGAGGCCGCGGTGCGGATCGCCGACGCGGAGGGGTTCCAGGCGGTGACGATGCGCAGGCTGGCCACCGAACTCGGGGTCGCCCCCATGGCCGCCTACCGCCACGTCTCCGGCAAGGACGACCTGTGGGCCCTGATGGTCGACCAGGTCTCCGCCTCCCTCGACGTCCCCGCCGAGGTCGCCGACTGGCGCGGGGTGATCCGCGAGATGGCGCTGCGGACCCGCGCCATGACGCTCGCCCACCCCTGGCTCGCCAGCCTGCCCGCCCCGCTGGTCGTCCTCACCCCGAACCGGGTGGCCGCCGCCGAACGCCAGCTCGCCGCCCTCGACGGGCACGGGCTGGACGCCGACACGCTGATGGCCGCGTTCAAAACGGTCGTCGCCTTCGTCCACGGCTCCGCCCAGTCGGAGGTGACCCTCCACGCGTACATGGCGGAGCAGGGCTGGCAGGACGGCGCCGCGGTCCGGACGGGCCTCGCCCCCGCGATGGGACGGCTGCTGGCCAGCGGACGGTACCCGACCTACGAGCGCGCCCTGCTGGACGCCCGCCGCAAGGACGACTCGGCCTGGGAGTTCGAGGTCGGCCTGGACTGCGTCCTCGACGGCCTCGCGGCCCGGCTGGGACTCCCGTAGACGTCCCCCGGAACGCGCCGGGCCCCGGCACCTCCCCGCGAGGGAGGCGCCGGGGCCCGGAGGTCCGATGACGCGGTGACTCAGTAGGACGACCCCGACGCCCCGAGGGAACCCGTCGGGTGCCACACGGTCTTGGTCTCCAGGAACGCCGTCAGACGACGGGTGCCCGGGTCGGCGGACCAGTCCTCGTCCCGGGGGCGCAGCACCCGCTTGAGGTTGTCGGCCGCCGCCGCCTCCAGCTCGGTGGCCAGCGCGGCGTCCGCGCCCGTCAGATCGATCGCGTTGACGTCGGCGTGCGCGGCGAGCGGGGCCGCCAGCTCCTTCGTCCGGCCGGAGAGCACGTTGACCGTGCCGCCGGGCACGTCGGAGGTGGCCAGCACCTCGCCGAGGGAGAGCGCGGGCAGCGGGGCCCGCTCACTGGCGACGACCACGGCCGTGTTGCCGCCCGCGAGCACCGGGGCGAGCACCGACACCAGGCCCAGCAGCGAGGAGTCCTGGGGGGCCACCACCGCGACCACGCCCGTCGGCTCGGGCGAGGACAGGTTGAAGTACGGGCCCGCGACCGGGTTGCCGCCGCCCGCCACCTGGGCGATCTTGTCGGTCCAGCCCGCGTACCAGACCCAGCGGTCCACGGCGGCGTCCACCCGGGCGCCCGCCTTCGACTTGGAGAGCCCCTCCGCCTCGGCGACCTCCCGGACGAACTGGTCCCGGCGGCCCTCCAGCATCTCCGCGACGCGGTAGAGGACCTGGCCCCGGTTGTAGGCGGTCGCCCCGGACCAGGCGCCGAACGCCTTGCGGGCGGCGACCACCGCGTCCCGGGCGTCCTTGCGGGACGCCAGCGGCGCGTTCGCCAGCCAGGCGCCGCCCTTGGAGTCGGTCACCTCGTACACCCGTCCGCTCTCGCTGCGGGGGAACTTGCCGCCCACGAACAGCTTGTAGGTCTTGAAGACGCCCAGCCGGCCGTTGTCAGACATCGAGGTACGCCTCCAGACCGTGACGGCCGCCCTCGCGGCCGTGGCCCGACTCCTTGTACCCGCCGAACGGCGAGGTGGGGTCGAACTTGTTGAACGTGTTGGACCAGACCACCCCGGCGCGCAGCTTGTTCGCCACCGCGAGGATCCGGGAGCCCTTCTCGGTCCAGACGCCCGCCGACAGCCCGTACGGGGTGTTGTTGGCCTTGGCGACGGCCTCCTCCGGGGTGCGGAACGTCAGCACCGACAGCACCGGGCCGAAGATCTCGTCCCGGGCCACCGTGTGGGCCTGGGAGACCCCGGTGAACACGGTCGGCGCGAACCAGTAACCGGCGGACGGCAGCGCGCACGGCGCGCTCCAGCGCTCCGCGCCCTCGGCCTCGCCGCGCTCGGTCAGCGCGGTGATCCGGGCGAGCTGCTCGGGGGAGTTGATCGCGCCGATGTCGGTGTTCTTGTCCAGCGGGTCGCCGAGCCGCAGCGTGCCCAGCCGCCGCTTCAGCGCGTCCACCACCTCGTCGTGCGCCGACTCCTGCACCAGTAGCCGGGAGCCCGCGCAGCACACCTGGCCCTGGTTGAAGAAGACGCCGTTGACGATGCCCTCGACCGCCTGGTCCAGCGGGGCGTCGTCGAAGACGATGTTGGCGCCCTTGCCGCCCAGCTCCAGGGTGAGCTTCTTACCGGTCCCGGCGACCGTCCGCGCGATCTCCTTGCCGACCGCCGTGGACCCGGTGAACGCGACCTTGTTCACGTCCGGGTGCCCCACCAGCGCGGCGCCCGCGTCCCCGTAGCCGGGCAGGATGTTGACGACGCCCCGGGGCAGTCCGGCCTGACGGCAGACGTCCGCGAAGAACAGCGCGGACAGCGGGGTGGTCTCGGCGGGCTTCAGCACCACCGTGTTGCCGGTGGCGAGCGCCGGGGCGATCTTCCACGCCAGCATCAGCAGCGGGAAGTTCCACGGGATGACCTGACCGGCGACGCCCAGCGGCTTCGGGTCGGACCCGTAGCCCGCGTGGCCCAGCTTGTCGGCCCAGCCCGCGTAGTAGAAGAAGTGCGCGGCGACCAGCGGCAGGTCCGCGTCCCGGGTCTCCCGGATCGGCTTGCCGTTGTCGAGGGTCTCCAGGACGGCCAGCTCACGGCTGCGCTCCTGGATGATCCGGGCGATCCGGAACAGGTACTTGGCGCGCTCGGCGCCCGGCAGCGCCGACCAGGTGCCGAAGGCCCGGCGGGCGGCCCGCACGGCCCGCTCCACATCGGCCTCACCGGCCCGCGCGACCTCCGACAGCACCTCCTCGGTGGACGGGGAGACGGTCTTGAAGACCCGTCCGTCCGCCGCCTCGGTGAACTCGCCGTCGATGAACAGTCCGTAGGAGGGCGCGATGTCGACGACCGCGCGCGACTCGGGCGCGGGCGCGTACGCGAAGACGTTTGTCATGGTGATCAGTCCACCGTCACGTAGTCGGGGCCGGAGTAGCGGCCGGTCGCCAGCTTCTGGCGCTGCATCAGCAGATCGTTCAGCAGGGACGAGGCGCCGAACCGGAACCAGTCGTTGTCCAGCCAGTCCCCGCCCGCCGTCTCGTTCACCAGCACCAGGAACTTCACCGCGTCCTTGGAGGTGCGGATGCCCCCGGCGGGCTTCACCCCGACCTGGACGCCGGTGCGGGCGCGGAAGTCGCGGACCGCCTCCAGCATCAGCAGGGTGTTGGCGGGGGTGGCGTTGACGGCGACCTTGCCGGTCGAGGTCTTGATGAAGTCGGCGCCCGCGAGCATCCCCAGCCAGGAGGCACGGCGGATGTTGTCGTAGGTGGACAGTTCGCCGGTCTCGAAGATGACCTTCAGCCGGGCGGCGCCGCACGCCTCCTTCACGGCGCGGATCTCGTCGTGGACCTTGAGGTAGTGCCCCGCGAGGAACGCGCCCCGGTCGATGACCATGTCGATCTCGTCGGCCCCGGCGGCGACGGCGTCCCGCACGTCGGCCAGCTTCACGGCCAGGGCGGCGCGGCCCGCCGGGAAGGCGGTGGCCACCGAGGCGACCCGCACCCCGGTCCCGGCGACGGCCGCCTTCGCGGTCTCCACCATGTCGGGGTAGACGCAGACCGCCGCGACCCGGGGGGTGTCCGGGGCGCCCGGGTCGGGGTGGGCGGCCTTGGCGCCGAGGGCCCGGACCTTGCCGGGGGTGTCGGCGCCCTCCAGCGTCGTCAGGTCGATCATCGAGATCGCCAGGTCGATGGCGTACGCCTTCGCCGTCGTCTTGATCGAACGCGTGCCGAGGGAGGCGGCGCGGGCTTCGAGGCCGACCGCGTCCACGCCCGGCAGTCCGTGCAGGAAGCCGCGCAGCGCCGTCTCCGATGCGGTGACGTGCGCGAGCGGGTGGTCGTCCGGGGTACGCGCGGCGGGGCCGTGGGGACCGGGCGCCGTCGGCTCTGGGGGCGGAATCGTGGGCATGGTCACGAGCTGAGCATATCTACGCGCGTAGCGGCTGTACAGGGCGGGCGGCCCGGACCCGGGGTGCTCACGGAGGCCCCGGCCCGGGTGCTCGCGGTGGCCCGGGCCCGGGAGGCCCGAGGCGCCGGGGCTCAGGGCCGGTACACGCGCAGGGCGGCGACCTCGAAGGACAGTTCGGAGGCGCCGGGCTCCGGGGGCGGGTGGTAGCGGCCCGCGCAGACGGAGAGGTTGACGATGAGGTAGGCGTACCAGCGCCAGCCCACCCCGCGCCGGTCCGCGTACACCCGGACCCCGTTCAGCCACCACACCACCGACCACATCCCGAACTCCACCCGCAGGTCGACCCAGCGGTCGGGCCCCACCGAGGGGTCGCGGAGGTAGCGGTGGGCGCTCCGGACCCGGTTGGAGAGCTCCAGCAGGTCGGGGTTGTCGGGGTGGTACTCGAAGACGTCGATCTCCTGGTCCCCGTCGCGCCAGGTCCAGATCGCGGGCCAGGCGCCCGTCCCGGTCGGCAGCCGCACCCGGGCCTCCAGGACGTCCCCGGACCGCACCGTGAACCCCTCGGCGCTGCCCTCGGTGGTCAGCAGCCCGGTGTTCCACAGGCCGTCCGGGCGGGCGGTGGCCCGGAAGGTGCCCGCGCGGCTGTACGAGGGGTCGGCCACCAGATGGTCCAGCTTGTCGTCCCCGGGGTTGGTGGGCCCGCCCCCGGGATACGCCCAGGAACGGCCCGCCACCCACTGCGTGGTGGAGGTGAAGTCCGCGGTGAAGACGAGGGTGGCCGCCGTGAGCGGGACGCGGGGCGCGCCCGTGCGGCGGGCGGGCAGGAGACGGGCGCGCAGACGCGCGAACAGGTCGGTGAGCACGTCACTCCTCTCGGAACGGGCGCTTCCGGAGGGTTCTGCCCGGTGACCGGTCACCCATGCGCGCATACGTGACGTTCCGCCCTCTTTTCATCACATGGAGTGATGATCGAAGGGAGGGCGTGGTGCCCGGGGAGCCGTCCCGGAGGCGTCAGGTGACCGCGAGGAGGACGGCGAGCAGCACCGCGCCCGCCGCCGAGGGAGCGAGGATCTCGTACGCCCAGCGCACCGACGGCCGCCCCTGGGCCGACTCCGCGCCGCCGCGCCGCTCCGCCAGCTCCCGCAGGTCCTCCACGATCTGGTCCGAGGTCGACCGGACGGGGGCCGCCGTCAGGGAGGTGCGGCCCGAGGGGTCGTCCATCGCGGCCCGGCTCTGCTGCCGGGCGGCCTTCTTGCGGGCCCGCAGCGACACCGGCACCGCCCAGAGCTGGTACTTGGCCCCGGTGTCGTCGAAGACCTCGTTGGAGTAGCCCGCCCGGAGGTCGCCGACGCTGCCCCACGGCAGGGTGACCGTCCGGAACGGGTTGCGCACCCGCAGCCGGTCCTCGTTGACGAAGACCGCGGGACGGACCGTGTACGCCACCACCAGCGGCGCCAGGAACAGCAGCGCCGCCAGCGCCAGCCAGGGCGCGCTGCCCGCGCCCCGGACCAGGGCGTCCACCCCGAGCCAGGCACCCAGCGCGAGCAGCAGCGCACCGCCCGCGATGCCCGCGGAGGACCGGAAGACCCGGTCCCGGTACGGGGGCTCCGCCGGGCTCTCCGCGGAGGACGACGCGGGTGTGGGGCGATCGGAACTCGTCATACGAACGATTCTGCCCCACCTGGCCGGAACGGGTCCCCGCCCCCACCCCGGACGGCGCCCTCCCGACCGCCTCCGCTCACCCGTAGTCCCCCCTGAGGCGAAACGGCTCCACCCGGGACTCCAGCCACCACAGGCACCCCCACGACAGCACCGACAGCGCGGCGAGGGCCACCGCGAGGGCCGCGACCAGGGCCACCGCGGGGGGAAGCCGGAAGGTCCGCCCGCGCAGCGCCCGCCGGGCGCACCCCTAGACCGCCAGCGTCAGCGCGGGCACGCCGAACAGCATCAGCGGCAGCTCCGCGTAGACCAGGCTCAGGTCCCGTTCGCCCTCGAAGCTCCCGCTGACGCCCGGGCCCGCGCCCTCCAGCCACACCGCCAGCCCCGAGGCCACCGCGACCAGGGCCAGCAGACAGCCGGTGAGGGTCACCGACCGGCCGTGCCGACGCGGCGCGTCCCGTCCGTCCTCCCGTCCGCCCCCTTGCCGGGGCAGCCACCGGCCGCTCCCCCCGCCGCCCCGTTCGTCCTCCTCGCCGTCGGTGCCGTCAGCGAGGCCGACGTCCTTGGTGCCGTCGACTCCTCCGCCCCCGGCGAAGTGTTCTTTCTGCTCGTTCTGATCGCCCTGCCGCATGCTCCCGATGACGCCTGACCGCGCCGGGGAGTTCCTGAGCCGTGGATTCCGTACGCACCCCGGGGTCCGCAACCCACTTCGAAGTGCCTTCTTGTCCCCGGTCGGGGACCCGGGCGAGGGTGGTGGCGGCCCCGCCGGCCCCGGCGACGCCCCGGACCAGGGGATACGGGGATGCCCGCGCGCCGGGCCCAGGGGAACGCCGGGGACGCGGGAACGCCAGACCCACGGGGACACCGGGACACCGGAGGGACCGGGGGCTTCTGGAATGCCAGAGGCACTGGGGGCTTCTGGCCCACCAGAGGCACCAGGGGCATCGAAGACACCGAAGACAGCGAAGACAGCGAAGACAGCGGAGACACCGGGGAACGGAGTGTGCGGGATGACGGGACGGACGACGCCCTTACGGGGCGACGTGAGCGTGCTGGGGCTCGGGACCATGGGACGGGCGCTGGCGGACGCGTTCCTGGGCGCCGGTCGCCGGACCGTGGTCTGGAACCGGACGGCGGCCCGGGCTCGGGCGCTCGTCGCCCGGGGCGCGGTCGCGCCCGGGGACCTCGGGGCGGCCGTGGAGGCCAGCCCGCTGGTGGTGGTCTGCCTGCTCGACTACGCGGCCGTCCGGGAGACCCTGGAACCGGTCGTGGACGGGCTGCGCGGCCGTACCGTCGTCAACCTCACCAACGGGACGCCCGCCGAGGCCGCCGGGCTCGCCGGATGGCTCCGGGAACGCGGCGTCGCGTACCTGGACGGCGGGGTGATGGCGATCCCGGCGACGATCGCGACCCCGGGGGCGTTCGTGCTCTACAGCGGACCCGTGGAGGTGTTCGCCGGGTGGCGCGCCGAACTGGAGACGCTCGGCACCGCCCACCACCTCGGCACCGACCCGGGGCTGGCACCGCTCTACGACCTGGCGCTGCTCAGCGGCGCCCAGCTGATGTTCGAGGGCTTCTACCTGGCGGTGGCCATGGCGACCGCGCACCCCGAGGGCGACGCCACCGGGTTCACCGAACTGCTGGTGCCGTGGCTGACCGGCATGTCCGCGCTGCTGCCCTTCCTCGCGAAGGAGGTCGACGCGGAGGCCGCCGACGGCACCCCGCCCGCGATCGTCCAGGACCTCGACGTCCAGGCCGCCGGGTTGCGCAACATGATCCGGGCGGCCCGGGGCGCCGGAGTGGACCCCACCGACCTGGAGAACTCCCTCGCCCGGCTGCGGAGGATCGCCGCCGGGGGACACGACGAGTGGAACGCGCCGCTCTCCGTCCACGGGTTCAGGACCGGCCCCGACCCGGCCCGGGGCGGAACCGGCACCGCCCGGACCTGAGACAGGACCGGACGGGCCCCACCCGGGACGGGACCGGCCGGAGGCCCGCTACCCGAGGCGGGACCGGCCGGAGGGCTGCCCGGGACGGACACCAGGCCCCACCGGCCTACCGGCCCCGGACAGCCCCACTGGCCCCACCGGCCCGACGGAGCCCGCCCGGCCCCGACGGAGCCCGCCCGACCCCGACAGAGCCCACCGGCCCCGAACGGAGCCCGCCCGGCGCCCGGGTGCGGCCGGGTGCCGGGCGGTGGGGACGAGCCGGTGCCGGGGCCGCCCGGGGGCGGGCGGGACCCCGGGAGGGCCGGGGATCAGATCCCGGCGGCCTTCGCCAGGTCCCGCTTCAGCTCCGCCAGGACGGCGGCGGCCTCGGCGCGGGCCCGGGGCAGATCCGCGTGGGAGGCGACCGGGACGACGGCCTCCAGGTAGCACTTCAGCTTCGGCTCGGTGCCGCTGGGGCGCACGATCACCCGGGCGCCGTCCAGGGCGTAGCGCAGCCCGTCGGTGGGCGGCAGGGCGTCCGTCCCGTGGGTGAGGTCCTCGGCGCGGAGCACCGCGCGGCCCGCCAGCTCGGCCGGGGGACGCGCGCGCAGCGCGGCCATCGCGTCGGCGATCACCGACAGGTCGGCGACCCGCACCGAGAGCTGGTCGGTGGCGTGCAGCCCGTGTTCCACGGCGAGGTCGTCCAGCAGGTCCAGCAGGGTCCGGCCGTCCGCCTTCAGCTCCGAGGCCAGCTCGGTGACGAGCAGCGCGGCGGTGATGCCGTCCTTGTCACGGACGCCCTCCGGGTCGACGCAGTAGCCCAGCGCCTCCTCGTAGCCGTACCGCAGCCCGTCCACCCGGGCGATCCACTTGAAGCCGGTCAGGGTCTCCTCGTGGCCGAGGCCCGCCGCCCGGGCGATCCGCCCCAGCAGCGAGGACGAGACGATCGACTCGGCGAACACCCCGCTCACCCCGCGCCGCACCAGGTGCGCGGCGAGCAGCGCGCCGACCTCGTCGCCGCGCAGCATCCGCCACTCCTCGCCGTCCGGGACGGCGACCGCGCAGCGGTCCGCGTCCGGGTCGTTGGCGATGACCAGGTCGGGACGGACCTCGCGGGCCGTCGCGAACGCGAGGTCCATCGCGCCCGGCTCCTCCGGGTTGGGGAAGGCGACGGTCGGGAAGTCGGGGTCCGGTTCGGCCTGCTCGGCCACGAGGACCGGGGCGGGGAAGCCCGCGCGGGCGAACGCGGCCAGCGCCACGTCCTTGCCCACGCCGTGCATCGCCGTGTAGACGGTGCGCGCCCCGCGCGCCGAGCCGGGCGCGAGGACGGCGTCGGTACGGGCCAGGTAGGCGTCCACGACCTCGTCGCCGAGGACGGTCCAGCCGTCCTCGGGGCGGGGCACGTCCGCGAGCGCGCCCACCGCGGCGATGCGCCCGGCGATGCCGGTGTCGGCCGGGGGCACGATCTGGGAGCCGTCGCCCAGGTAGACCTTGTAGCCGTTGTCCCGGGGCGGGTTGTGGCTCGCGGTCACCTCGACGCCCGCGACCGCGCCGAGGTGGCGGATCGCGTACGCGAGGACCGGGGTGGGCAGCGGGCGCGGCAGCAGCGCGGCCCGCAGTCCGGCGCCGGTCAGCACGGCGGCGGTGTCCCGGGCGAAGTCCGCGGACATGTACCGGGCGTCGTACCCGACCACCACGAGCCCGCCGTCGTGGCCCTCGTCCCGGAGGTAGGCGGCGAGTCCGGCGGCGGCGCGGATGACCACCGCGCGGTTCATCCGCATCGGGCCCGCGCCCAGTTCGCCGCGGAGTCCGGCGGTGCCGAACTGGAGGGTGCCGCCGAAGCGGTCGGCCAGTTCGGCGGCGGCCGACGGGTCCGGGTCACCGGGTCCGTCCAGCCGGGCCAGCAGCGCGGCCAGCTCGTCCCGGGTGCCGGGGTCCGGGTCCTCGGCCAGCCAGGCGCGGGCACGGGTGGTCAGCTCGTCGTCCTGCACGGTTCCGCCTCTCGGGGTGGTGTCCGGGTGGGGGTTCCCACGCTGTCAGATGCTGCCCAGCACCCGGGTCAGCAGGGCGCCCATCCGGGCGGCCGAGTCGCGGCCCGCCTGGAGCACCTCCTCGTGGTTGAGGGGCTCGCCCGTCATCCCGGCGGCGAGGTTGGTCACCAGGGAGATCCCGAGCACCTCGGCGCCCGCCTCACGGGCGGCGATGGCCTCCAGCACGGTGGACATGCCGACCAGGTCCGCGCCGAGGGTGCGGGCCATCCGGATCTCGGCCGGGGTCTCGTAGTGCGGGCCGGTGACCTGGAGGTAGACGCCCTCCTCCAGGGTGGGGTCGATCTCCTTGCACAGCGCGCGCAGCCGCGGCGAGTACAGGTCCGTGAGGTCGACGAAGTTCGCGCCGACGATCGGGGAGGTGGCGGTGAGGTTGATGTGGTCGCCGATCAGCACCGGCTGACCGGGCCGCATGCCCTCGCGCAGACCGCCGCAGCCGTTGGTGAGGACGATCGTCCGGCAGCCCGCGGCGGCGGCGGTGCGGACCGCGTGCGCGACGGGGGCCACGCCGCGGCCCTCGTAGTAGTGGGTGCGGCCCAGGAAGACCAGGGCGCGCTTGTCGCCCACGCGGTACGAACGGACGCGCCCGCCGTGGCCCGCCACGGCGGGGGCCGGGAAGCCGGGGAGGTCCGTCACCGGGAACTCGTACTCGGGGGCGCCCAGCTCGTCGGCGGCCGGGGCCCAGCCGGAGCCCATCACCAGGGCGACGTCGTGGTCGCCCGAGGTGAGCTCGCGCAGCCGGGCGGCGGCGGTCTCGGCGGCGGCGTACGGGTCGCCCTGGATGTCGTCCGGAAGAAGAGATGCGTTCACGCGGACGAGCGTAGCCCGAATTCGCCTACGCGCGTAGATGCATCTTCGGGCCGACCCTGATCGTTGCCTTGTTGTTTCCGGGACCGACGGCGCGCCGTGGTTCCTCGCACAGTTCCCCGCGCCCCCTCGGTCGGGTTGCCGTCCGTTGTCCCGTGCGGGTGCGTCGTGGGTCGCCCGCCCCTCCGGTCGGATTGCCGTCCGTTGTCGCTGCGGGCGCGGGGTGGCTGTTCGCGCAGTTCCCCGCGTCCCTGGGTGGGCCGCTGTCGTGCCTCCGTGCGGGTGCGTCGTGGTTCCTCGCGCAGTTCCTCGCGCCCCTTGGTCGGGCCGCTGCCCGTGTCCCGGTGCGGGTGGGGCGTGGGTTGTCCGTGCCTCTGGTCGGGGCCTTGTCGTGGTCCTTCCGGTACGGGTCGGGCTTCCGCGAGCGAGCCGTCCAGAGCGCCCCGTCAGGGGCGCGGGCAACGCACGACGCACCCGCAGGCGACCACGGACAGCAATCCGATCAAGGGGCGCGGGGAACTGCGCGAGGTACCACGGCGGACCAGCGGCGGACCGACGACGGCAACCCGACCAGGGGCGCGGGGAACGGCGCGGACGCCGTCCGCGCAGGGCCTCAGCAGGGCCGCTTGCGCAGCTCCATGACGTAGTCGTGGGGCGCCCCCGCCGACTCGGCCGCGTCCGCGATCTCCCCGAGGTAGCGGGCGGACGGCAGCCCGCCCTCGTAGCCGTTGAGGACGTACACCCAGGCGGGCTCCTCCGCGTCGAGGGTGTGCACCCGCACCCGCATCCGGCGGTAGATGTCGAGCCCGACCCCCTCCCAGCGGTCCATGGAGTCCTCGTCCATGGGCGCGATGTCGTAGAGGGCGACGAAGACCTGCGAACGGGGGGCCTCCACGATCGTCGCGAGGGCGCCCTCCCAGCCCATGTGCTCGCCCCCGAAGGTCAGCCGCCAGCCGTTGAGCCATCCGGTGGCGCGCAGCGGCGAGTGCGGTGCGCGGCGCGTCATGAGCCGCGCGTCGAGATTGCCGGCGTACGCGGCGTAGAGCGACATGGAGTCGAGGGTACGACAGCCGCGCCCGCTGCCCCTCCCGTACCGGAAGTGCCCCTCTGAAGAGGGAGGGTGTCCGAACCCCGGCCCCCGGAGGCGCGGGTTTTGAAGCGTGCGGGACAATGGGAGGCGTGACTCGGATCGTGATCATCGGTGGTGGGCCCGGCGGGTACGAGGCGGCGTTGGTCGCCGCCCAGCTGGGCGCGGAGGTGACCGTCGTGGACTGCGACGGTCTGGGCGGAGCGTCGGTGCTGACCGACTGCGTGCCGTCGAAGACGTTGATCGCGACCGCCGAGGTGATGACCACCTTCGACTCGTCGTACGAGGAACTGGGGATCATCGTCGCCGATGACACCCCCCATGTGGACACCCCCGCCCGGGTGGTCGGCGTGGACCTCGGCAAGGTCAACCGACGGGTGAAGCGTCTCGCCCTGGCGCAGTCGCACGACATCACGGCCTCCGTCACCCGGGCGGGCGCCCGGGTGCTGCGCGGCCGGGGACGGCTGGAGGGCCAGCAGGACACCGACGGCAGCCGCACCGTGGTGGTGACGGCCGCCGACGGCACCGAGGAGCGGCTGACCGCCGACGCCGTGCTGATCGCCACCGGCGGGCACCCCCGCGAGCTGGCCGACGCCCAGCCGGACGGGGAGCGCATCCTCAACTGGACGCAGGTCTACGACCTCGCCGAGCTGCCCGCCGAGCTGATCGTGGTGGGCTCCGGCGTCACCGGCGCCGAGTTCGCGGGCGCCTACCAGGCCCTGGGTTCCCGGGTCACCCTGGTCTCCAGCCGGGACCGGGTGCTGCCCGGCGAGGACCCCGACGCGGCGGCCGTCCTGGAGGACGTGTTCCGGCGCCGGGGCATGAACGTCATGGCCCGCTCCCGCGCCGAGTCCGCCAAGCGGGTGGGCGACCGGGTCGAGGTCACCCTCTCGGACGGCCGGGTCATCAGCGGGACGCACTGTCTGATGGCCGTCGGCGCCATCCCCAACTCCAGCGGCATGGGTCTGGAGGAGGCGGGCGTCCGGGTGAAGGACTCCGGCCACATCTGGACGGACCGGGTCTCCCGGACCTCGGCGCCCGGCGTCTACGCGGCCGGTGACGTCACCGGGGTGTTCGCGCTGGCCTCGGTCGCGGCGATGCAGGGCCGGATCGCGATGTACCACTTCCTGGGCGACTCGGTGGGCCCGCTGAACCTGAAGACGGTCTCGTCCAACGTGTTCACCGACCCCGAGATCGCGACCGTCGGCTACACCCAGGCCGACGTGGACGCGGGCAAGATCGACGCCCGGGTCGTCAAGCTGCCGCTGCTGCGCAACGCCCGCGCGAAGATGCAGGGCATCCGGGACGGCTTCGTGAAGATCTTCTGCCGTCCGGGCACCGGGATCGTCGTCGGCGGCGTCGTGGTGGCGCCCCGCGCCTCGGAGCTGATCCACCCGATCTCGCTCGCCGTGGACAACAACCTCACGGTGGAGCAGATCGCCAACGCGTTCACGGTCTACCCCTCGCTGTCCGGGTCGATCGCCGAGGTGGCCCGTCAGCTCCACACCCGCAAGTCCGAGGGCGAGATCTGACCCGACCCCGGAGCGGGCGCGCGGACGCGCGGCGGGCCGTGGCCACCCGGCCACGGCCCGCCGCGCGTCCGTACGGTCCGGGCCCTCGTGAACGGCCCGGACCGCCCCGTCATCCCCTCCCCGGCACGTCACTTTGGGTAGTCGAACGGGGACGGACGGGGTTTATACCACTGAGCGCGGTACTTCGCGAACAACTTCGGCTCTTCGGCGCAAACTGCTGAAAGTAGATGGTCGTTGGGGTTACTGTCAGTTTCGTGTTCGCTGCAGAACGTCGTCAGTTGATTCTCGAAATGGTGCGCGCCAACGGGGCCGTGTCGCTCCGTGAGCTCGCCCGCGTCGTCCAGACCTCCGAAGTGACCGTACGGCGGGACGTACGCGCGCTGGAGGCAGAAGGACTCCTCGACCGCCGTCACGGCGGCGCCGTACTCCCGGGGGGCTTCACCCGGGAGTCCGGTTTCCCCCAGAAGTCCCATCTCGCCACCGCCGAGAAGACGGCGATCGCCGATCTCGCGGCGGGCCTCGTGGAGGAGGGCGAGGCCATCGTGGTGGGCGCGGGCACCACCACCCAGGAACTCGCCCGCCGTCTCGCCCGGGTGCCCGGGCTGACCGTGGTGACCAACTCGCTGCTGGTGGCCCAGGCGCTCGCGCACGCCAACCGGGTCGAGGTCGTCATGACCGGGGGTACCCTGCGCGGCTCCAACTACGCCCTGGTGGGCAGCGGAGCCGAACAGTCCCTCCAGGGGCTGCGGGTCTCCCGGGCCTTCCTGTCCGGGAGCGGACTGACCGCCGAACGCGGTCTGTCCACCTCCAACATGCTGTCGGCCAGTGTCGACCGGGCCCTGGTGCAGGCCGCCGCGGAGGTGGTCGTCCTCGCCGACCACACCAAGCTCGGCTCCGACACCATGTTCCAGACGGTGCCGACCGACCTGATGACCCGGCTGGTCACCGACGAACCCCCCGCGCACGCCGACCGGGCGGGCACCGAACTCCAGGCGCTCGCGGACCGGGGCGTCCAGATCACCGTCACCGGGTCCGCCGGGGGCCCGGGGGCGGAGGCCGCCCCGGCCGGACGTCCGCGCCGGGACGTGTCGCTGCCCGGACCACGGCGGGGCCCGCAACTGCGCGGCGGTGCCCCGGCGCTCGGCGAGGGCGGTGCCGCCCGCGTCGCCGACCTACGGCGCCGCTGAGCCGCCCGTCGGGGCGCGGACCGGTGAGCCGCCCGGGTCCGCGCCGGGCTCCACGGGTCCGCGCCGGGGCCACCGGCCCGGTCCCGGGGTCCGCGCTGGGTTCCCCCGGCCCGGTCCGGGGGTCCGCGCCGGGCTCCACGGGTCCGGGCCGGGGGTCTCCGCCGGGCTCCGCCGGACCGCCGCGTTCCGGCGGCCCCGTCGTGTCGTGTCCGCCGCGACCCGACAGGTCCTCCGAGGCCCGTGGTGTCTCCCTGGGCCCGCCGCGTTCTCCTGGGTCCGCCGGGAGAGCCCGCCAGGTCTCCGGGAGCCGCCGACCGGCGGGCCCCGGAGGGCCCGTCAGGCGCGGATGCCGCGCAGGGTCAGGTTCAGCAGCCGGTCCGCCAGAAGCGGGTCGCCGGGGGTCTCCTCGGCGGCCAGCGCGATGGCGTTCGTCAACTGCATCAGATCGCCGACCGACACGTCGGCGCGGACCGAGCCGGAGCGCTGCGCCCGGGTCAGCAGGGCGGCGCCCGCCTCCCGCATGGGCGTGCTGCACCGGGCCAGCGCCGAGGTCTCGTCCCGGGACGCCGTCATCAGGGCCCGGGACAGCCCCCGGTACTCACCCGCGTGGGTGATGATCGCCCGCAGCCAGTCGACCAGCGCCGTACAGGGCTGCGGATCGTCCAGCAGGGCCCGGGAGCGGGCCAGCAGATCGTCGCGGGCGTCCTCGAACACCGCGCTCATCAGGGCGTGCCGGTTGGGGAAGTGGCGGTACAGGGTGCCGATGCCGACCCCGGCGCGGCGGGCCACGTCCTCCAGCGAGGCGCCCGTGCCGTGCTCCGCGAAGGCCGTGCGCGCGGCGCCGAGCAGCCGTTCGTAGTTGCGCCGGGCGTCCGAGCGCATGGGTCTCGGCTCCGGCCCCGGTCCCGGCTCCGGCCGTCCGGCCACGGCCACCGGGCCGTGGAGGGTCCCGACCGCCTCCGTGTCCACCGCCGTCCGGTGCGTCCCGGTCTCCGGGCGCTGGTCCCCACCGTCCACCGGTCCTCCTCCCTGAGACTCCCTGACTCCCTGCCCCACCGCGCCCCCAGCATGCCACTCGTACGAGCCGTCCGGTACGGGCCCGGTCGGACCGGATGGAGACGGGGACGGCCCGGGGTCGGCCCGGGTCCGGCCCCGAACCCGGGGCCGTCCGTCCGTTCCCGGAACGGCCGGGCGCACGACGGCGGGCCGCCCCCTGGGGGACGGCCCGCCACCGGTCGGCGCCCGTGCGGGCGCGTCGGGTCAGTCCTTGATCTCGCAGATGACGGCGCCGGAGGTGAGGGCGGCGCCGACTTCGGCGGTGAGGCCCTTGACGGTGCCGGAGCGGTGGGCGTTGAGGGGCTGTTCCATCTTCATGGCCTCCAGGACGACGACCAGGTCGCCTTCCCTGACCTCCTGGCCCTCCTCGACGGCGACCTTGACGATGGTGCCCTGCATGGGGGAGGCGAGGGTGTCGCCGGAGGCGGCGGGGCCGGACTTCTTCACCGCGCGCCGCTTGGGCCTGGCACCGGCGGCGAGGCCGGTGCGGGCCAGGGACATGCCGAGCGAGACGGGCAGGGAGACTTCCAGGCGCTTCCCGCCGACCTCGACGACCACCGTCTCCCGCCCGCTCTCGTCGACGTCCGCGTCCGTGTCGGCCGGGGTGGCCGAGAACGGGGGGATGTCGTTGACGAAGCCGGTCTCGATCCACCGGGTGTGGACCTGGAACGGCGACGAGGTGAACGCCTCGTCGGTGACGACCTTCCGGTGGAACGGGATCGCGGTCGCCATGCCCTCCACCCGGAACTCGTCCAGCGCGCGGGCGGCGCGCTGGAGCGCCTGCTCACGGGTGGCGCCGGTGACGACCAGCTTGGCCAGCAGCGAGTCCCAGGCCGGGCCGATGACGCTGCCCGACTCCACCCCGGCGTCCAGCCGCACGCCCGGACCGGTCGGCGGCGCGAACACCGTCACCGTTCCCGGCGCGGGCAGGAACCCGCGGCCCGGGTCCTCGCCGTTGATACGGAACTCGAAGGAGTGACCGCGCACCGGCGGGTCGTCGTAGCCGAGCTCCTCGCCGTCCGCGATGCGGAACATCTCCCGCACCAGGTCGATGCCCGTGACCTCCTCGGTCACCGGGTGCTCCACCTGGAGGCGGGTGTTGACCTCCAGGAACGAGATCGTCCCGTCCGCCCCCACCAGGAACTCCACCGTCCCCGCGCCGACGTACCCGGCCTCCTTCAGGATGGCCTTCGACGCCGAGTACAGCTGCGCGTTCTGCGCGTCGGACAGGAACGGGGCCGGGGCCTCCTCCACCAGCTTCTGGTGACGGCGCTGCAGCGAGCAGTCCCGCGTCGACACGACCACGACATTGCCGTGCCGGTCCGCCAGACACTGCGTCTCCACGTGCCGGGGCCGGTCCAGGTAGCGCTCGACGAAGCACTCGCCGCGCCCGAACGCCGCCACCGCCTCCCGCACCGCCGACTCGTACAGCTCCGGGACCTCCTCCAGCGTCCGCGCCACCTTCAGCCCGCGGCCACCGCCACCGAACGCGGCCTTGATCGCGATCGGCAGACCGTTCTCCCGCGCGAACTCCACCACCTCGTCCGCACCCGACACCGGGTCGGGGGTGCCCGCGACCAGGGGGGCACCCGCGCGCTGGGCGATGTGCCGGGCCGCGACCTTGTCGCCCAGATCCCGGATCGCCTGCGGCGGCGGACCGATCCACGTCAGCCCCGCGTCGATCACCGCCTGCGCGAACTCCGCGTTCTCCGACAGGAACCCGTACCCCGGATGCACCGCGTCCGCACCGGAATCCCCAGCCGCCTTCAGCACCTTCGCGATGTCGAGGTAACTCGCCGCCGGGGTGTCCCCACCCAGCGCGAACGCCTCGTCCGCGACCCGCACATGCACCGCGTCCCGGTCCGGCTCCGCATAGACCGCCACACTCCCGATCCCCGCGTCCCGGCACGCCCGGGCCACTCGAACCGCGATCTCGCCCCGATTGGCGATGAGCACCTTCCGCACGATGGCTCCCTCCTTGCAGTTTTCGCCGGGGGCCGAACCCCGGCCCACCGAACCGGTACCCATGCCCGGTACCCACGGCTCGTGACGGTCACGTGCGCGCGTGCCGATCTCTTCGCATGACTTCCCCGGAACACGCCGAGTTTAGGGACTGCCGACACGCCCGTACGACCCGTCCTCCCTGGTGAGCTTGCCCACACAGAGCGTGAGAACGGGTCTCGTGCGCAGTGAAATCCCAAGTCACGGACGGTGCGCGGAAATCCTCTTCCGAACCCTAGCCCGGTCGCCCGGTCAGGGTCTCTATGAGAGGGCACTGCGGCGGATCGTGAATCTTTGTGGAATCCCTACGAATGGCCCAACGCCACGGCGGCGCGCCGGGCGCCCCTCGTCCGTTTTCGTCCGGCACCCCTTACGGGCCCGTAAGGGGTGCCGGGAGCGCCTCACGCCCGGGGGGCCGCCCACAGATCGGTGATCCCGACGCCCAGATCGGCCAGCAGCCGGCGCAGCAGCGGCAGCGAGATCCCGATGACGTTGCCGTGGTCGCCGTCGATGCCGTCGACGAACGGGGCCGACCGGCCGTCCAGGGTGAAGGCGCCCGCCACGTGCAGGGGCTCCCCGGAGGCCACGTACGCGGCGATCTCGGCGTCGGTCGGCTCGCCGAAGCGGACCACGGTGGACGCGGTCGCGGAGGCGTACCGGCCGGTGCGGGTGTCGTACACGCAGTGCCCGGTCTGGAGGGTGCCGGCCCGGCCCCGCATCGACTTCCAGCGGGCGGTGGCCTCCTCGGCGTCGGCGGGCTTGCCGAGCGCCCGTCCGTCCAGGTCCAGCACCGAGTCACAGCCGACGACCAGCGCCTGGGAGCGGATCACCTCGGGACGGGCGGCCACCACCGACGCCTTCGCCTCGGCCAGCGCCAGGGCCAGCTCGGCGGGGGTCGGGGCGCTCACGGCGTCCTCGTCGACCCCGCTCACCACCACCTCGGGGTCGAGCCCCGCCTGCCGCAGCAGACCGAGACGGGCGGGGGACTGGGAGGCCAGGACGAGGTGACGGGCTGCGCTCATGGGCCCAGCGTAGATGCAGCCCCCCGGCGCGCCGCGCGGACGGTCCACCGGCCCCGGGGCGGCCCGGCACCGCGCGCGGACGGCGGGCCGGGGCTCACCGCAGCCCGAGCGCCAGCATCGCCAGCACCATGGTGAGCGCCAGCAGCCACCCGGCTCTGCGCAGCATGCCCTGCGTGGCGCGCATCTCTTCGGGCGGTTCGTCGTGGGGGTCGGACCACAGCATGCTCCGATCCTGCCCGGCCGGGCCCGCCGCCCGCCTGAGTACGGATACCTAAACCGGGCTCACCCCGGCCAGTAGGTGCGGGCCCAGGCGGACGGTCCGGGCGCGGGCGTCCGGGCGCGGGCCAGCCGGGCCGGGTCGGACCAGGCGGAACGGGGGCCCGGGCCGCCGAGGGCGGTCACCGGCGCGGCGGCCCGGGCCCGGACCACCGCCAGGGCGGCGGCCAGCTCCTCCGGGGTCGGATCGCCCTTCACTACCTTGATCACTTCGGCTCCTCGTACAAGAGGGGGCGGGGCTAGAGGGGGATGTTGCCGTGCTTCTTCGGGGGCAGGGTCTCCCGCTTGGTGCGCAGCTGGCGCAGGGCCCGCACCAGCTGGCGGCGGGTCTCGGAGGGGGCGATCACCGCGTCGACGTAGCCGCGCTCGGCGGCCGTGTACGGGTTCAGCAGGGTGTCCTCGTACTCCTGGACGAGCCGGGCGCGGACCGCCTCGCGCTCCTCCTCGGGCGCCTCGGCGATGGCCCTGCGGTGCAGGACGTTGACCGCGCCCTGGGCGCCCATCACGGCGATCTGCGCGGTCGGCCAGGCCAGGTTGAGGTCGGCCCCCAGGTGCTTGGAGCCCATCACGTCGTACGCGCCGCCGAACGCCTTGCGGGTGATCACCGTGATCAGCGGGACCGTCGCCTCCGCGTAGGCGTAGATCAGCTTGGCGCCCCGGCGGATGATCCCCTCGTGCTCCTGGCCCACGCCGGGCAGGAACCCCGGCACGTCCACGAAGGTGAGGACGGGCACGTTGAACGCGTCGCAGGTGCGGACGAACCGGGCGGCCTTCTCGGAGGCGTCGATGTCCAGACAGCCCGCGAACCGCATCGGCTGGTTGGCGACCACGCCCACCGGGTGCCCCTCGATCCGGCCGAAGCCGGTGAGGACGTTCGGCGCGAACAGGGCCTGGGTCTCCAGGAACTCCCCGTCGTCGAGGACGTGCTCCACGATCCGGTGCATGTCGTACGGCTGGTTGGCGCTGTCCGGGATCAGCACGTCCAGCTCGCGGTCCCCGTCCGTCAGCCGCAGGTCCGCCTCCTCCGGGAAGGCGGGCGGTTCGCTGAGGTTGTTCGACGGCAGGTACGACAGCAGCGACTTCACGTACTCGACGGCGTCCTTCTCGTCGCCCGCCATGTGGTGCGCGACCCCGGAGACCGCGTTGTGGGTGCGGGCCCCGCCCAGCTCCTCGAAGCCGACGTCCTCGCCGGTCACCGTGCGGATCACGTCCGGGCCGGTGATGAACATGTGCGAGGTCCGGTCGACCATCACCGTGAAGTCGGTGATCGCCGGGGAGTACACCGCGCCGCCCGCGCACGGCCCCAGCACCAGCGAGATCTGCGGGATCACCCCGGAGGCGTGGGTGTTGCGGCGGAAGATCTCCCCGTACATCCCGAGCGCCATCACGCCCTCCTGGATGCGGGCGCCGCCCGAGTCGTTGATGCCGACCACCGGACAGCCGGTGCGCAGCGCGAAGTCCATCACCTTGACGATCTTCTGCCCGTAGACCTCGCCGAGCGCCCCGCCGAACACCGTGAAGTCCTGCGAGAACACCGCCACCGGGCGGCCGTCGACGGTGCCGTACCCGGTGACCACACCGTCCCCGTACGGGCGGTCCCGGTCCAGCCCGAAGGCGGTCGAACGGTGCCGGGCGAACTCGTCCAGCTCCACGAACGAGCCCTCGTCCAGGAGCAGCGCGATCCGTTCGCGGGCCGTCAGCTTCCCCTTGGCGTGCTGCTTCTCCACCGCGCGCGCCGAGCCCGCGTGGGTGGCCTCCTCGACGCGCCGCCGCAGATCGGCGATCTTCCCCGCCGTGGTGTGGACGTCGATCGGGGACTCGGTCGTGCGGGGCTCTTCCGGAGTGGACATCGCGTGCGGCTCTCCCTGCGGGAAGGACCGGTGGCGCCACGGGCCGTCGGCGCGTGGGGACCGCCTCGGCGCGGGGCCGCCGGACGGGTGACCGGGGCTACTGCCCCGTAGCGTAGTGGGGCGGATACCGTTCGGCGGTGCGGTGTTCACCACACCTAGGGTGGGTCGCATGACGCCCCCGGACGCCGAAGCCAACCGCTGGTCCGACCTCGACCGGCCGCCCCTGAACCCGACCGCCCTGCGCCGCGCCCTGGTCCGTCCCGGCGGTCTGTGGACCTCCCTGGACGTGGTCCCCGAGACCGGCTCCACCAACACCGACCTGGCGGCCCGCGCCGACTCCCTCCAGGAGGGAGCCGTCCTGGTCGCGGAGGCGCAGCACGCGGCGCGCGGCAGGCTCGACCGCCGGTGGAGCGCGCCCCCGCGCTCCGGCCTCTTCGTGTCGGTGTTCCTCTCCCCCGGTGACGGGCCGGACGCGGTGCCCCAGGAGCGCTGGGGGTGGCTGCCGCTGCTCGCCGGGGTGGCCGTGGCGACCGCGCTGTCCCGGGCCGCCGGGGTGGACACCGCCCTCAAGTGGCCCAACGACCTCCTGGTGACCGTCGACGGGGAGGAACGCAAGACGGGCGGCCTCCTCGCGGAGCGCGCGGGCCGGGGCGTGGTCCTCGGGATCGGCCTCAACGTCACGCTGCGCGCCGGGGAACTCCCCGTGCCCGGTGCCGGTTCGCTGGCCCTGGCGGGCGCCGTCACCCATGACCGCGACCCCCTGCTGCGGGCCGTGCTGCGCTCCCTGGAGCGGTGGTACGGGGACTGGCGGGCGGCGGGTGGCGACCCGGAGGCGTCCGGGCTCCAGGAGACCTACGCCGCCGGGTGCGCCACCCTCGGCCGCCGGGTGCGCGCCCTGTTGCCGGGCGAGCGGGAGGTGACCGGCGAGGCCGTCGCCCTGGACGGGGACGGACGGCTGGTCATCGCCACCGACGACGGGGGACTCCAGTCCGTGGGGGCGGGCGACATCGTCCATCTGCGCCCGGCGGCCTCCGGCTGAGACGTCCCGGCCGGGACCCCGCGCCGGTGGGTCGGCGGGCGGGCGGCGGAGGGGGTTCGGGTGGTTCCCCGGAACGGACCGTCCGGTCGGGAGTGAGCCACGGCACAGCTGTCGTACTGTGTCTGTTCGGGCGCTCCCTCGGCGCCCTGACCGCCCGGCGGATCGGGCGGCGGAACCGGAAGGCAGCAGGTGTGACCGTCGATGACACGGGTCCGGGAGCGGGGCGGGGCAGCGCCCGTCCCCCGGGCTCCGACGCCCCGGGCGCCGGTTCCGCCGGTCCGGCCCGGCCCGCCGGTTCCCACCCCGGGCCCGCGCCCGACGGCGGTGACGGGAGCGACGGAGGGGACGGCAGTGGTGACGACCCCCTCGCCCTCCGGCTGGAACAGCTGATCCTCGGCGCGGAGCGCCGGTACACCCCCTTCCAGGCGGCCCGCAGCGCCGGGGTCTCGATGGAACTCGCCTCCCGGTTCTGGCGGGCGATGGGCTTCGCCGACATCGGCCAGGCCAAGGCGCTGACCGAGGCCGACGTGCTGGCCCTGCGGCGGCTCGCCGGTCTCGTCGAGGCGGGACTGCTGAGCGAGCCGATGGCCGTCCAGGTGGCGCGGTCCACCGGCCAGACCACCGCCCGGCTCGCGGAGTGGCAGATCGACTCCTTCCTGGAGGGCCTCACCGAGCCCCCCGAGCCGGGGATGACCCGTACCGAGGTCACCTATCCGCTGATGGAACTCCTCCTGCCGGAACTGGAGGAGTTCCTCGTGTACGTGTGGCGCCGTCAGCTGGCCGCCGCCACCGGACGGGTGGTCCAGGCCGCCGACGACGAGGAGATGGTGGACCGCAGACTGGCCGTCGGCTTCGCCGACCTGGTCGGTTTCACCCGGCTCACCCGGCGGATGGAGGAGGAGGAACTCGGCGAGCTGGTCGAGGCGTTCGAGACCACCGCCGCCGATCTGGTGGCCGCGCGCGGCGGACGGCTCATCAAGACCCTCGGCGACGAGGTCCTGTACGCCACCGACGACGCGGGGATCGCCGCCGAGATCGCGCTGCGGCTCATCGAGACCATGGCCCACGACGAGACCATGCCGGAGCTGCGGGTCGGCATCGCCTTCGGCACCGTCACCACCCGGATGGGCGACGTCTTCGGCACCACCGTCAATCTGGCGAGCCGTCTCACCTCGATAGCGCCGAGGGACGCCGTCCTGGTGGACGGGGCGTTCGCCGAGGAGCTGACCCGGACCGGGGACGCCCCCGCCGCCGACGGGACTCCGGCCGGGGAGGACGCCCCGGAACCCCGCTTCGCGCTCCAGCCGATGTGGCAGCGCCCGGTGCGCGGGCTGGGCGTCGTCGAACCCTGGCTGCTGACCCGGCGGACCTGAGCCGCCGCGTCCGGCCCACCGTCGTCCCTGTCCGTCCGTCCGCCTGCCCGTGTGGGCGGGTGGGCGTGTGGGAGCGCGGGCGGGTACGGGGACGGGAACGGGGACGGCCCCGCCCGGTACCGTCCCGGCCGCCGGCCTGGAATGATCCGCTCGGGTAACGACCGTTAACGAGCAGGGAGGTCCGCCGTGGGCGCCGACGTGGACGAGGCCGTGGGGGAACGGCGGTTCGGGGAGTCCGTGGCGGTGCTGCGGCACGGGCCGGTCGCCGAACTGCGGCTGGACCGGCCCGCCGCCATGAACGCCGTCTCCACCGCGCTGGCCCGCTCGCTGACCGCCGCCTGCGAGGCCCTCGGCGCCGACCGGGGGGTGCGCGCGGTGGTCGTCACCTCCACCCATCCCCGGGCCTTCTGCGTCGGCGCCGACCTGCGGGAACGGGCCTCCTTCAGTGATCGGGACCTGCTGCGCCAGCGACCGGTGACCCGGGCCGCGTACACGGCGGTGCTGGACCTCCCGGTGCCCGCCATTGCGGCCGTGCACGGCTTCGCGCTCGGCGGCGGCTTCGAGATCGCCCTCTCCTGCGATCTGATCGTGGCCGACCCCACGGCGGTCGTCGGGCTTCCCGAGGTGTCGGTGGGAGTGATCCCGGGCGGCGGCGGCACCCAGCTGCTGCCGCGCCGGGTCGGTGCCGCCCGCGCCGCCGAACTGGTCTTCACCGCCCGCCGGGTCCCCGCCGTGGAGGCGCGGGAGCTGGGGCTGGTGGACCTGCTGGTGGCGAAGGGCGAGGACCGGACGGAGGCGCTGGCCCTCGCCGCGCGGATCGCCGCCCACTCGCCGGTCGGACTGCGGGCCGCGAAGCGCGCGCTGCGGCTCGGGCAGGGGCTCGACCTGCGGGCCGGGCTGGAGGTGGAGGACGCGGCCTGGCGGACGGTGGCGTTCTCCGCCGACCGGGCGGAGGGCGTGGCCGCGTTCAACGAGAAGCGGACACCGGAGTGGCCCGGGGAGTAGACCCTCCCCGGTGGCCCGGTGGCCCGGTGGCCCGGTGGCCCGGTGGCCCGGTGGCCCGGTGGCCGGGCCGTAGTCGGTCGGTCGGGCCGCCGGGCGGGGCGCGGCGGCGCGGTGTGGTGCGGTGGGGCGGTCGGTCTGCCGGGGCGTCGGGTGGGCGCGTGCGGGGGCGGGGGCGGGGCGCGTCGGACGGGACGGGCGCGGCCGGACACCTCCGCGAACCCCCGGTGAAGCGACCCAATGCCTCAAAATATGCCAAACATCCTTAACCTGGTGTGATGGGTGGTGAGGAAGTGCGGCTACGAGGCGTGGTGGACCTGGCGCAGGGCATGGCGGCGGCCCGCACCCCACGGGACTCCTGGCGGGCCGCGGCGGAGGGCGCCCGCCGGGCCCTCGCGGGGGACTTCGCCGCGCTGTCGGTGTGGGAACGCGATCTGGGCCGGCTGCGGGTCCTCGTCAACGCGGGCGAGCGGACCCCGGACGAGGAGGAGTTCCCGGAGCACGAGGCGTACCCCGTGCACGAGTTCCCCGAGATCACCGAGTTCCTGCACGGCCGCTGGGCCGGCGGCGGCGAGCCGCACGCCTGGGTGGAGACCGCCGACGGGCCGGTGTCGGAGGGCGCGGGCTACCACCACCAGCGGGTCGCCGCGCTGCGCCGCCGGGGCCGGGGCTGCTGCGTCGTCGCCCCGCTCGTCCTGCACGGCCGGGCCTGGGGCGAGCTGTACGTGGCGCGGACGGCGGGCGCCCCGCTCCTCGGGCAGCCGGACGCGGACTTCGCCACCGTGCTGGCGGCCGTGGTCTCGGCGGGCCTCGCGCAGACCGAACGGCTGGAGGAGGCCCGTCGGCTGGCGTTCACCGACTCCCTCACCGGACTCGCCAACCGCCGCGCGGTGGACGCGGGGCTGGACGACGCCCTCGACCGGCACCGGGGCGAGGGGGCGGTGGTCAGCCTGGTGGTGTGCGATCTGAACGGGCTGAAGCGGGTCAACGACACCCAGGGGCACGCGGTCGGGGACCGGCTGCTGGAGCGGTTCGGCTCGGTGCTCTCCCTGTGCGGGGCGATGCTGCCCGGCACCGGCACCCTCGCGGCGCGGCTCGGGGGCGACGAGTTCTGTCTGCTGGCGGTCGGCCCTCCGGCGGACGAGGTGGTGCGGGTCGCCGACGAGTTGTGCCGCCGGGCCGCCGCGCTGGGCCTCGGGGACGGGGTCGCCTGCGGGGTGGCGTCCACCGGTGACCCCATCGGGGAGGTGCGTTCGGCCCGGCGGCTGTTCCGGCTGGCCGACGCGGCCCAGTACCGGGCCAAGGCGGCCCGTTCGCCCGGGCCCGTGGTGGCGGGCCGCGCCGGTCCCGACGACCCGGTCGTCCGGCTCGCCGACGCCACCGCCCCGCCGCCCGGGGAACCGGCCCCACCGGTCGGCGAGCGCCGCCGCTTCCGGCGCTGGCGGGAGCGGTAGGCGCGGACGGGCCCCGGGGCGGCGGGCCCGTCAGCGCAGGGCGACCAGCACGCTGTCGTCCCCGCACTGCCAGACTGTGGTGACGGTGGAGAACCCCGCCGCCAGCAGCAGTTCGGCCTGCTCGCCGGTGGTCAGGTCGAGCGGCGGGGCGAACGCCCGCCGGGAGATGGGCCGCCGTTCACGGGCCCGGGCCAGGTCCGCGAGTTCCGGCGCGGCGAGGAACGCCTTCCACCAGGAGTCCCAGTCCTCGCGGTCGGCCTTGCCCTCCCGCGCGGCCCGGGCGTCCCGCACCCGGCGGGCCAGCGACCGCGCCGCCGCCGACCCCTCGGGGGCCCGGTTGTTGGCGTCCACGAAGATCCCGCCCGGCCGGATCCTTTCCGCCAGCACCCCGTACAGGGCCACCAGGTCGTCCCGTTCCAGCCAGTGCAGGGCGGTGGAGGAGACGGCGGCGTGCCAGGGGTCGCCGGGGGCGACCCGGTCCGCCCAGCCGGGCGTGTCGATGTCGTCGAGGACCAGCCGGGCCCCGGTCCCGGCGACGGCCTCCTCCCCGAGGCCCAGCATCATCGGGTCGGCGTCGACGCCCACCACCTCGGCCTCCGGCAGGGCTCCGGCCAGCCGGACCGTCAGCGATCCGGTCCCGCATCCCAGGTCGACGATCCGGGGGCGTCCGGGGGAGTCCCCCTCCAACGACCACCGGGCCACGTCGAGGATGACCCGGAACCGCTCCTCGCGGTCGGGGCTGTACCGCTCCTGCTGTTCGTCCCACCGTCGCAGCCATGCGCGCGCCGTCTCGCCGAGCATCGTGGTCCCTTCCCGTTCGTCGTGCGCCGGGGAACCGGCGCGTCGATCAGGTGGTGCCGGTGCGTCCGGCGCCGTTCTCCGAGGTGACGGGGCCGGCCACCACCGCACCCTCCCCACGCGGCACCCCCGGCACACCCCGGCGCGCCGCCACGGCCGGAACGCGTACCCCGGCGCCGACGGTTTCCGGGCGGGTGACGGGGGTCACGTCCGGACGGCGATGAGGTACCGTCCCGGCGGCGGTCCACCCTCCGACGGGCCGCCCCCGGGCGCCCGCCGCCCACCCCGCGCGAAAGGCAGGACCACCGTGACCGCACCCGCCAAGGGCCCCGCGAGCTACTTCCCGTCCATCGAACGGACGTACGGGCGTCCCGTCGCCGAGTGGCTGGAACTGATCCGCTCCTCTCCGCTGACCGGGCACATGGAGCTGGTCGGCTGGCTCAAGACCGAGCACGGGCTGGGCCACGGCCACGCCAACGCGCTCGTCGCGTACGTCCGCGCCGGGTCCGACGGCGCCTGACCGTCCCGCCCCGGTCCGGGTCCGGCACCGCCCGGAACCGGTGCGGGAACGGCCCGGACGGCCTCGTGACAAGCTTCAATTCACTGCGTACGCTCCTGAATATGGATATGCACACCGTGGTGCTGGGGGCGTCCGGGACCACCGCGGCGGATGTGCTCGCCGTGGCCCGGGACGACGCCCGTGTCCAGCTGTCCGAGGAGGCCGTACGGGCGCTCGCCGCCGCCCGCCGCACCGTCGAGGCGCTCGCCGCCCGGCCCGAGCCGGTGTACGGGGTCTCCACCGGGTTCGGCGCCCTGGCGACCCGTCACATCGGCCCCCATCTGCGCGCCCGGCTCCAGCGCAACATCGTCCGCTCGCACGCCGCCGGACTCGGCCCCCGGGTCGAACGGGAGGTCGTCCGGGCGCTGATGTTCCTCCGGCTGAAGACCCTGTGCTCCGGGTACACCGGCGTCCGCCCCGAGGTGGCCCTGGCCCTGGCCGGTCTGCTGAACGCGGGCGTCACCCCCGTCGTCCACGAACACGGCTCGCTCGGCTGCTCCGGCGACCTCGCCCCGCTGAGCCACTGCGCGCTGGTCCTGATGGGCGAGGGGGAGGCGGAGGGCCCCGACGGGACGGTCCGGCCCGCCGCCGAACTCCTCGCCGCGCACGGACTGGAGCCCGTCGAACTGCGCGAGAAGGAGGGGCTCGCCCTCCTCAACGGCACCGACGGGATGCTCGGGATGCTGTTCATGGCGCTCGCGGACCTCGACCGCCTCTACACCGGCGCCGACATCACCGCCGCGCTCACCCTGGAGGCCCTGCTCGGCAGCGCCGCCGTGCTCGCCCCCGAACTGCACGCCATCCGCCCCCACCCCGGCCAGGCCGCCTCGGCCGCCAACATGCGGGCCGTGCTGGAGGGTTCGGAGCTCACCGGGCACCACCAGGACGAGGCGCCCCGGGTCCAGGACGCCTACTCGGTGCGCTGCGCGCCCCAGGTCGCGGGCGCCGGACGGGACACCCTGACGCACGCCCGGCTGGTCGCGGAGCGGGAACTCGCCGCCGCTGTCGACAACCCGGTGGTGCTGCCCGACGGCCGGGTCGAGTCCAACGGCAACTTCCACGGCGCGCCGGTCGGTTACGTCCTCGACTTCCTCGCGGTCGCCGCCGCCGATCTGGCCTCCATCGCGGAGCGCCGCACCGACCGGCTGCTCGACCGCGCCCGTTCGCACGGGCTGCCCGCGTTCCTCGCCGAGGACCCCGGGGTGGACTCCGGGCTGATGATCGCCCAGTACACCCAGGCCGCGCTGGTCGCCGAGCTGAAGCGGCTGGCGGTCCCGGCCTCGGCCGACTCGATCCCGTCCTCCGCGATGCAGGAGGACCACGTCTCGATGGGCTGGTCCGCCGCCCGCAAGCTCCGCACCGCCGTCGCCCACCTCACCCGGGTGCTCGCCGTCGAGCTGTACGCGGCCACCCGGGCGCTGGAACTGCGCGCCGGGCTGACCCCGGCGCCCGCCTCCCGGGCGGTGATCGACGCGGCCCGGGCGGCCGGGGTCGGCGGCCCCGGGCCGGACCGGTTCCTCGCCCCCGACCTGGCCGCCGCCGACGCCTTCGTCCGCGACGGAGGGCTGGTCGCCGCCGCCGAGTCGGTGACGGGCCCGCTGGCCTGACGGACCGTTCCCCGGACGGGGCTCCCGTCCGGGGTGCGCGTCGCCCCTCCGCCGGGGCGGAGCGGCCGGGGCCGGACGGTGCGTTCCGGCCCGGCGCGCGGCACCGGGCCCGGCGGACGCGCGGGCGTTCACGGGGGCGTGGCGACGGCTCGACGAGCCCGCAGACGACGGGCTCGGAGCTGACGGCCCGGGGAACCGGCGGCCTGGAGCTGACGGCCCGGGGAGTCGGCGGCCCGGAGGTGACGGCCCGGGGGAACCGGCGGCCCGGAGGTGACGGGTTCGGAGCTGACGGCCCGGACACGACGCCCCGGACGCGACGGCCCGGCCCTGAGCGTGTGCGGCGCCGGGAGGCGTCAGCGGGTGCCGGGGCCCGCGCGGGGCGCCCAGCGGGGCTCAGCGCTCCGCGTACTCCGCGCGGCCACGCCGGATCGAGTAGGCGACGAAGCCCGCGCCCACGCAGAGGAAGGCCGCGCCGCCGTAGACGTAGGGCGTGGTGTCGAAGTCGCTGCCGGTGTCCGCCAGACGGGCGCCGTCGTCGGTGGCCCCCGAGGGCACCGCGCCGACGCTCACCGGGGCGAGCGGAACGCTCTCGGAGACGGTGACGGTGTGGGTGCCCGACCGGGGCGCGGCGAGCGCGTCGACGCTGGTCGCGTTGGCGGAGGGGACGAACCACAGGGCACCGAGGAGGGTTCCGGCGGCGGCTGCGGTCAGCAACGAGCGGCGGGCGGCGGACACGGAAAATCGATCCCCTTGTGACGCTGGCGAATTGGCCGGGTGAACCGATGCTAGTGAACGTCGCGGGTCGCGGGAAAGTCGCGGCCCCCGCGGCCGTACGCTCCGCACCATGACCATCTCCGAAACATCCCGTGACACCCGTTATGTGCGCCTGCGCGCCGATCTGCTGCTGGAGGTGCGCGACGGCGAGGCGCTGACCGGCGGCGCGCTGCGGCGGATCGCCCGCGACGACCACGCCGACCCCGTGGAGCGGGCCCAGTCCGAACTGGCTGTGAGGCAGGACACAGCCGAGGCGCTCGCCTATCTCGTCGATCCGTTCGACCTGGTCAGGGAGGTGCCCGGGGTCGATCTGGCCCGTGCCTCCTGGAGCAGCGAGGCGTTCGCGGGGGCCCGGGGGCAGGAGGACGCGTACCTCGCGGACGACGAGGACGACCCCGATGGACCCGACTGGTTCGGCGCCGACGATGATGAGGGGAGTGAGGGCGCGGGCGGCGGCCTCCGGAGCTAGGTCACGCCGTCACCCCCCGTCCGCCCTTCCGGGCGTCGGCGGCGGGGTGACGGCGGTACCGGACGCGGGTGTTCCGACGCGTCCGTCCCCTCCCGGGGCGCGGACGCGGACGGACGGGGTCCCGGCGGGCGTCGTCGCCGCCGGGGCCCCGCGCGTTTTCCGGGGAGCCGCCCCGGGGCGTGCGGCCCCCCTCGTGCCACGTGTCGCGGGTCCGGGGGGACACCCTCCGGCCGGTGCGTGCCGTTGGGCGTGGTGCGTCCCACACCTGTGCCGGTGCTGGAACCAGACGACGCGGTCAGCGCGTTGTACCGGCGGCAGGGCAGCCGTGTGTGCGGGGAAGTCGGAAACGATGGAGAGGCGTGTGATGACGGAGAAAAGGCGGCGCAGGGGACTCATGGCCGCGGCCGCGCTGCTGAGCGGGGCGATGGTGCTCTCCGCGTGCAGCGACGGGGGTTCGGGCGGCGACGGCGCGGGCGGGGGCCCGGGCGCCTCCGGCAAGCCGCAGGAACAGGTGGACAAGGCCGCCGCCGAGAAGACCTCCGAGGCCAGGATCTCCATCTCGCCGAAGGACGGCTCGGACGGCGCCAGCATCAACAACGCCGCCAAGGTCTCGGTGGCCGACGGTACCCTCACCAAGGTCACCATGACGACCAAGGCGGGCCAGCCCGTCGCGGGCCGGATATCGGCGGACAAGAAGAGCTGGAAGCCCGACGCGCAGCTGGAGCGGGCCACCGGCTACAAGGTCGCCGTCACGGCCACCGACAAGGACGGCCGGGCGGCCCACGAGAACGCCTCGTTCACCACGGTCTCCCCGGCGAACAGCTTCATCGGCACCTTCACCCCGGAGGACGGTTCGACGGTCGGCGTCGGCATGCCCGTCTCGCTGAACTTCGACAAGCCGATCACCGACCGGAAGGCCGTCCAGGAGGCGGTCACGGTCACCTCCAGCAGCGGTGAGGAGGTCGTCGGCCACTGGTTCAACCCCAAGCGGCTCGACTTCCGCCCGGAGAAGTACTGGACGGAGAACTCCCAGGTCACCCTGAAGCTCGCGCTCGACGGGGTGGAGGGCGCCGACGGGGTCTACGGCGTCCAGCAGAAGACGGTCTCGTTCAAGGTCGGCCGCAACCAGGTCTCCGTGGTGGACGCCAAGACCAAGCAGATGAAGGTCACCCGGGACGGCAAGGTCGTGCGGACCATCCCCATCTCCGCCGGGGCGCCCACCACCAAGACGTACGAGGGCCAGATGGTGATCTCCGAGAAGTTCAAGGAGACCCGGATGAACGGCGCGACCGTCGGCTTCACCGACGACGACGGCAAGGGCGAGTACGACATCAAGGACGTCCCGCACGCCATGCGGCTGTCCACCTCCGGCACCTTCATCCACGGCAACTACTGGGGCGCCAAGTCCATCTTCGGCAGCGCCAACACCAGCCACGGCTGCGTCGGCCTCTCCGACACCAAGGGCGCGAAGGACTCCAGCACCCCCGGCGCCTGGTTCTTCGACAACTCGCTCCTCGGTGACGTGGTGGTCGTCAAGAACACCGGTGACACCACCATCAAGCCCGACAACGGCCTCAACGGCTGGAACATGGACTGGGCCCAGTGGAAGGCCGGTTCCGCGGTCTGACCCACGGCACGTCCCACGGGGCCGTCGCACCCCCTCCGCCGGGGGGTGCGACGGCCCCGTCGCGTACCCGGCCCTCCCCCGGAATCCGTCCGGGACCCGCCGAACGGCCGTTCCCCCCGGCCGGGTCGGGGCCGTCCCGGCCCGGGCATACTGATCCGCCACCGAAGGAACCCGTACGCGCGTGCGGGTGTCTTCCGTGCGGGCGGACTGCCGTCCGTCCGGTCATGGATCTCCAGGGGGAGACAAGTGAACCGACGAGAGAAGAGAGCGCGGGCGGTCCCGGTCGCCACGGCCGCGGCCGTGGTCCTGACCCTCACGGCGGGGCTGACCACCCCGGCCGCGGCCGGTCCGCACACCGACGACGGAACCACCACACCGACCGCCACCACCCAGGCCGCCACCGGCTCGGCCACCGCCGCTGCCACTGCCACTGCCACTGCCATTGACGCGGCCAGCGCCACTGCCACCGCCATCGACGCGGCCAGTGCCACCGCCACGGCCGCCGACGCGGCCAGCGGCTCCGACGCGGCCACCGGCTCCGGCAGGGCCACCGCCCGGGGCGGGGACGGGACCCCGGCCACCCGGCGCGTCACCCTCGTCACCGGGGACCGGGTCGTCGTCGGCGCCGACGGCCGGGTGAAGCGCTTCGAACCCGCCGAGGGCCGCGCCCGGATACCCGTGTCCACCAGGACCACCGGCGGCCGGACGACCGTCGTCCCGGCCGACGCCCAGCCACTGCTGGCCGACGGCACCCTCGACCGGCGGCTGTTCGACCTCGACGCGCTCGTCGAGGCCGCCGACGCCGCCGACCGCGCGGACCGCCTCCAGGTGATCGTCGGCTACCGGGGCGCCGCCCGGCAGGCCCGCGCCGAGGTCCGCGCGGCGGACGGCACCGCCCTGCGGCGCTCCCTGCGCACGGCCAACGCCGACGCGCTCACCGCCCCGGACGGCGACCCGGGCCTGTGGAACGCCCTCACCGACGGACGGGACACCGGACGGAGCGCCGCCGCCGGGATCGCCCGGGTCTGGCTCGACGGCGTCCGCCGGACCAGCCTGGACCGCAGCACCGCGCAGATCGGCGCCCCCGGGGCCTGGTCCACCGGGCTCACCGGCAAGGGCGTCACGGTCGCCGTCCTCGACACCGGGGTGCACGCCACCCACCCCGACCTCAAGGACCGGCTCGTCGCCGAGAAGAACTTCTCCACCTCCCCGGTGGTCGCCGACCGCAACGGCCACGGCACCCATGTCGCGTCCACCGCGGTGGGCACCGGCGGACGACCGGTGTCCGGCCGGGTCTTCAAGGGCGTCGCCCCCGGCGCCGACCTGCTCAGCGGCAAGGTCCTCGACGACCGGGGCCAGGGCACCGACTCCGGCATCCTGGCCGGGATCGACTGGGCCGTCGAACAGGGCGCCGACGTCGTCAACCTCAGCCTCGGCGGCGGGGACACCCCCGGGACCGACCCGCTCGAAGCCCAGATCGACCGGCTGAGCGAGGAGCGGAACGTCCTCTTCGTCGTCGCGGCGGGCAACGGCGGGACCAGCGGGGTCGACTCCCCGGGCAGCGCCCGGGCCGCCCTCACCGTCGGCGCCGTGGACCGCCAGGACCGGATCGCCGATTTCTCCGGCGTCAACAAGGTGCCCGACGCGGTCAAGCCGGACGTCACCGCGCCCGGCGTCGGCATCGTCGCCGCGGCCGTGCCCGGCGCCGCCGGACAGCAGCCCACCGGGTACGTCGGCAACAGCGGCACGTCGATGGCCACACCCCATGTCGCGGGACTCGCCGCGCTGCTGAGGGAACGTCACCCCGACTGGACCGCGGCCCGGATCAAGGCCGTCGTGACGGCGTCCGCCGAGGGCACCGCCCACTCCCCGTTCGAGCAGGGCGCCGGACGGGTCCGCGCCGACCGGGCCGTCACCCAGACGGTGATCACCGAACCGGGTTCCCTCGCCTTCCCCCCGGCCGCCTGGCCGCACACCGACGACGCCTCCGCCACCCGGCGGATCACCTACCGCAACCTCGGCGGCCAGGACGTCACCCTCGACCTCGCCCTGGCCACCCGCGACCCGCGCGGACGGACCGCCCCCGCCGGGTTCTTCGCGCTGGACGCCCGCCAGGTGACCGTCCCCGCGAACGGCACCGCCTCCGTCCGGCTCACCGCCGACACCCGGCCCGGCGGGACCGTTCACGGGGTGTACGGCGCGTACGTCACCGCCACCGGCGGCGGACAGACCGTGCGCACCGCCGCCGCCGTGGAACGCGAGGCCGAGGCGTACGACGTCACCGTCAGGACCATCGGCCGACCGGGCTCCCCGGCGCCCCTGCACTACGGCACCTTCGAGGAGGTCGGCGGCTCCGACGGGGAGTCCCGCACCGTCGAATTCCAGAACCCGACCGGCACCACCACCGTTCGGCTGCCCAAGGGCCGCTACAGCCTGCGGAACCTCCTGATCACCCAGAGCGGACCCGGCGCGGGCACGGACGTGATCGTCCAGCCGCAGCTCGACCTCGACCGGACGACCACCCTCACCGTCGACGCCCGTACGGCCAAGCCGGTGGACATCACGGTGCCCGACCGGGGTGCCAAGCAGTTCTCCGCGGGACTGAGCGTGGCCTTCGGTGACTCCGGGGCGCCGGGCACCGAACTGGACTGGCTCCTCGGCTGGGGCTGGGAGGACTTCCGCACCGCCCACATGGGCCCCGCGGCCACCGCCTACCCGGTGCGCCACCAGTGGGACACCTGGTGGGAGAAGGGCGCGCGCACCCGGTACGCGGCCGTGGACGTCGGCGAGCCCGGGACCCGGTTCGCCACCGGCCGCACCAAGCGGTACCGCGCCGGTGACTTCTCCACGGTGAAGGTGGCCGTGGGCTCCCCGGTCCCCGGCAAGCAGGCGCATCTCCTCACCGAGCACTCCTCCCCGGAGACGCTCTCCGACATCGCCGTCGGCGAGGACCTCAAGCCGCCGACCACCCGCACCTTCCTGCTCTCCACCCCGCACCGCCTCCGCTGGACCTTCCAGGTGGGCCAGTTCGAGAAGCGGGACGAGGACGGCTTCCCCATCGAGGAGGCGACCCAGAGCCTCGGCGAGCCCCAGCGGTTCGTGGGCGGACGGGTCTACTCCAAGAAGTTCAACGTCGGGGTCTTCGGCCCCCGGCTCCGGGGCACGGAGGGCATCCAGCGCTACCAGGACCGGATCTACACCGAGGTCCCGCTCTTCGCCGACGGACCGGGCCACCGGGGCTACTCCCGGCTGACCTCGGCCCGGACCACCCTGTACCGGGGCTCCACCAAGGTCGCCGAGACCCCGGACTCGCTGGAGAGCGCCACCCTGAAGGTGCCGTCCGGGCCCGCCGCCGACTACCGGCTCACCTCCTCGGCGGTCCGCTCCGGCCGGGTCTCGGGCGTCTCCACCCGGATCGACACGTCCTTCACCTTCCGTGGCGGACGCTCCTCCGACCTGGTCGAGCTGCCGTTCTCCACGGCCCGCTTCGGCGCCAGGCTCGGCCCGGACAGCACCGCGCCCGCCGGACGCGTCCAGTCCGTCCCGGTCACCGTGCAGGGCGCGGCGGCGGGCCGTCAGCTGAAGTCGCTGAAGGTGTCCGCCTCGTACGACCAGGGCCGGACCTGGAAGAAGCTGACCGTGCGCGGGGGCGAGGTGTCCGTGCGCAACCCGGCGGCGGGCAAGGGCGTCGCGCTGCGCGCCGTGATCACCGACCGCGCGGGCAACACGTCCACCCTCACCATCCGGAACGCGTACCTCGGCAAGTAGGACGACCCGCACGCCCCCTCCCCACCCCGGGGAGGGGGCGTGCCCATGTTCCGTCCTGGGCAGATGTCCTATCGTTCGAGTTCGTTCAATTTCGTTTCAGTTCGTTTTGGGGCTGTTCGGGGTCATCGGGGGCATGGGGCTCGTCGGGGGGGCGTCGAGAGTCGCTGAGGGAGCCGTACCGGCTTCGCACCCGCCCCGCACGACCCCGCACCCGCCCCGCACGACCCCGCACCCGCCCCGCACGACCCCGCACCCGCCCCGCACGACCCCGTGCCGCCCCCGCACGACCCCCGAGCGCGCCCGCACCCGGCGGCGCGCCCACCGCACCACCGCGCGGGCCACCGGAACCTCCGGCGGTCCGCGCCGGACCGAGGAGCCACCCGTATGACCAGCACCGTCCCCGCGTACGCGGCACCCGCCGCCAAGGCCCCCCTGGAACGCGTCACCGTCCCCCTGCGCGCCCTCGGTGACCACGACGTCCTCATCGACATCCACTACGCGGGCATCTGCCACTCCGACATCCACCAGGCCACCGACGGCTGGGGCAAGGGCATCTACCCCATGGTCCCCGGCCACGAGATAGCCGGGACCGTCGCCGCCACCGGCCCCGGCGTCACCCGCTTCGCCGTCGGCGACCGGGTCGGCGTGGGATGCATGGTCGACTCCTGCCGCACCTGCGACAACTGCCGCGACGGCCTCGAACAGCACTGCTCCGAGGGCCCCGTCGGCACCTACAACGCCCTCGACCGCAACGGCGACCCCACCTACGGCGGCTACGCCCGGCGGATCGTCGTCGACGAGAACTACACCGTCCGCATCCCCGACGCGCTGCCCCTCGACACCGCCGCGCCCCTGCTCTGCGCGGGCATCACCACCTACTCCCCGCTGCGCCGCTGGAACGCCGGACCCGGCAGCCGGGTCGCCGTCATCGGCCTGGGCGGCCTCGGCCACATGGCCGTCCGCATCGCCCACGCCCTCGGCGCCGAGGTCACCGTCCTCAGCCAGAGCCTCGCCAAGGAGGAGGACGGACGGCGGCTCGGCGCCACCGACTACCACGCCACCTCCGACCCGGAGACCTTCGAGAAGCTGCGCGACCGCTTCGACCTGATCGTCTCCACGGTCTCCGCCCCGCTCGACTTCGGGAAGTACCTGGCGCTGCTGCGCACCGGCGGCACCCTGGTGAACGTGGGCGCCCCCGAGGAGCCCGTCACCCTGGACCTCGGCTCCCTCATCGTCGGCAACCGGTCCCTCGCCGGATCCAACATCGGCGGCATCCGGGAGACCCAGGAGATGCTGGACTTCTGCGCGGAGCACGGCATCGGCTCCGAGATCGAGGTCATCGCGGCCGACCGGATCAACGAGGCGTACGAGCGGGTGCTGCGCAGCGACGTGCGCTACCGGTTCGTGATCGACACCTCGACGATCTGACCCACCGGGACGCGGTGGACGAGGCGGACGGGACGCGGCCCGATACGGTCGTTTACCTCCCGGGTAATCGACCGGGCCGCGCCCCCGTACCAGGATCGGTACCGAAGCAGCCGCTCCTCCCGGCCGCCGCACCGCGCGGCCGGGACGGGCGGCCCGACCGAGGGACGGGCCCATGACCGCGTACGCCATCTGCCACCTCCAGCCCCGCGCCGACCGGGCGCCGGACATGCACGAGGTGGCCGACTACATCGAGCTGATCCAGGCCACCATGGACCCCTTCGAGGGACGGTTCCTGGTGCACGGCGTCGACCCCGAGGTCCTCGAAGGCCCCTGGCCCGGCGGGGTCGTGATGATCGGCTTCCCCGACCGGGACACCGCCCGCGAGTGGTACGCCTCGCCCGCCTACCAGGAGATCCTCCCGATCCGCGAGCGCAACTTCGTCTCCCGCACGGTCCTGGTGGACGGCGTCCCGCCCGGGTACGACGCCGCGACCACGGCCCGCAGGCTCCGCCCGGCCACCGCCTGACCCGCCGCCCTCCCCGCACAGGACGACGCACCCCGGCCAAGACGCACCCGATAGGGGCGCGGGGAACCGCGCGACCAGCCCCCACCGACCCGCTGCCCGACTCAGGCCCCCGCCCCCGGCCCTGACCGGAGAGCCGCCCGCCCCCGCCCCCGACCGGAGAGCCGCCCGGGCCCGCCCCCGCCCAGGTCGGCTGACCCGGAGCGGCCCCCGTCCGGTTCAGCCGACCGGTGTCTGCACCAGCACCCCGTGCCCGCCACCGCCGTCCCCCGCCGGGACGACCATCGCGAACTCCAGCTCCACCGGGGCCCGTCCGCCCCCGGGCGTCAGCCGTACCGTCCGGGGCGTGAAGCTCCCCACCGAACGGCAGCTCCACCAGTGCCCCAGATCGGGCCGCAGCGCCTCCAGCCGCCGCGCCGCCTCCGCCACCCGCCCGTCCGACGGGGCGCCGTCGGCGTACGCCCGGAAGTGGCGGTGCAGATCCCGGGCCAGGTCCTCCCACCCGGGCACCAGCCGCTGGTGGGCCGGGTCGCCGAGGAGCAGCGCCAGCAGGTTCCGCTCCTCCCCGGCCAGTCCGCCCGGGTCCGGCCACAGCCGGGTGTACGCGACGTTCCACGCCTGGACGCCCAGCACCGGATCGAGGACCAGCGCGGGGGAGTCGGGCCAGGCGTCGATCATCCGCCGTAGCGCGGCGGGCGCCCCGGCCGGTGCCGTCCGGTCCGCGACGGGGGCGTAACCGCCGAGCCGCAGGACGTGGTCGCGCTGCTCGACGTCGAACAACAGCGCCCGGGAGACGGCCTCCAGCACCTCCCGGGAGGTCTCCACCCGCCCCTGTTCCAGCCAGGTGTACCAGGCCACGCCGACCCCGGAGAGCGCCGCGACCTCCTCCCGCCGCAGCCCCGGCGTCCGTCGGCGCGACCCGCTCGGCAGCCCGACCGCGCGGGGCGCGAGCCGTTCGCGGTGGGCCCGCAGGAACGCGCCCAGTTGACGGCGGCGCAGGGCGGCGGGACCGCTGGCCCCCGGACCGTGGGACGTCATCCTCCGAGCCTAGGCCGTAAAAGAGCGGGCCCGAGCCGCCGTGCGCCCAGCCTATGACCAGCGGTCACCGTATGGACCGGCCACTGGTCGGTCCCCGACGGCCCGGCCAGGCTGGGGACATGACCCAGCGACCGACGGCGGAGCCCGTCCTGTGGCGCCGTTCCCACGACTCGTCCCGGCTCACCGAACCCCGCGCGTTCCTGAGGGTGTTCACCGGGCCCGGCACCCTGGAGGCGCTCACCGCCTCCTACGAACGTCTGCTCGGCACCGAGCGCGACATGTGGTTCACCTACCCCGAGAAGGGCCTGGCGCTGGCGGCGGTCGGCGGCTTCCTGCTCGTCGAGGGACCGGAGGAGGTGGTGGCGCCCTTTCGCGCGACCCATGGAACCCTCCTGGTCGACGCGGTGTCCCCGTACCTCGACCGGCTGGCCGGGGAGGGCGCGGAGATCCTCGTCGCCCCGCACCGGGTGCCCACCGGCACCGGCTTCACGGCACGCCACGCGGACGGGCTGACCGTCGAGTACGTGGAACACCGCCCGGACGAACGGGGCCGCTGAACGCCCGACCGCCCCGCCGGATCGTCCGGCGGGGCGGTCGGAGGGACGTCGGGGACACCGTCCGGCGGGAACGGACCGGACGGCCGACGGCGTCGGCTACTCGCCCGTGGACGACGGCGCCTTCGCGACGCCGACCGGGCAGCTCACGCCCGTCCCGCCGATGCCGCAGTAGCCGTTCGGGTTCTTCTCCAAGTACTGCTGGTGGTACCCCTCGGCGGGATAGAAGACGCGGCCCTCGGCCGGGAGGACCTCGGTGGTGACCGGGCCGTGACCGGCGGCCGTCAGGACCCGCTGGTAGGCGTCCCGGGAGCGCTCGGCCACGGCGGCCTGCGCCTCGTCGTGGGTGTAGACCGCCGACCGGTACTGCGTCCCCACGTCGTTGCCCTGGCGGAAGCCCTGCGTGGGGTCGTGCGCCTCCCAGAACACCCGCAGCAGCTCCTCGTACGACACCTTCGCCGGGTCGTACACCACCCGGACCGCCTCGGTGTGACCCGTCAGACCCGAGCACACCTCCTCGTAGGTGGGGTGCTCGGTGTGGCCGCCCTGGTAACCGACGAGGGTCGTCCAGACACCCTCCGTCCACCAGAAGACGCGCTCCGCGCCCCAGAAGCACCCGAGGCCGAAGTCCGCGACCGCCAGCCCCTCGGGGTAGGGGCCGAGCAGCGCGGTGCCGAGGACCGCGTGCCGCTCGGGCACGCCGTAGGCCGGTTCCGGGCGACCCCTCAGGGCCTGCTCCGGCGTGGGCAGCTGCGGGGTCGTGCGGTGCAGGAACATCGTTCTCCCTCGGTTCTCCCTCGGCGGCGCGTTCCGGTGCGCGAGCGGGTGGAAGCGGGCGGAAGCCACCTCCCCAGGTCCAACGAGCGGGCCCGCCGGAGCATTCCCGGGCGGGGCGGTAGCGCCCCCGGCGCCCGCCCGGCCGGTCAGCCGCTCAGCGTCGCCGGGGTGCCGCCGTTCGCCTCGAAGCCCGCGACCGCCATCGCCCGGTACACCGTGTAGTCCTCCGCCGGGTCCGCCGACAGCGTCCAGGGCACGGCACCCACATGACCGTCCACGTGGACCAGCTGGAGCATGGCCTCGCGCCACCGGTCCGAGCGGACCAGGAAGAACACCAGCAGATGCCGTACGTGGGCCAGCGTCGGATCGTCCGGACGGGCCGAGTGGGCCGCGAACAGGGCGCCCTCGACGGCCTTGCGGACGACCTCCGTGCCGTAGAAGTCGCGCACCAGGGTGACCTCGCCGAGGTGCTCGTACACCGCGAACAGCGGCAGCGCCGACAGCGGCGAGCCCTGCGGGGCGCGGGCGGCGGCGGCCTCCGCGAAGGCGTACGCCAGCTCGCGCGAGCCGTGCCACTTCTCGCACCAGTAGTGCAGCGCGGCCAGGTGCGCCCCCATGTGCGCCGGAGCACGGTCGAGGATCTTCAGCCACAGCTGCTCGAACTCCGACCGCTGGTAGCCGAGGCCCCGCGCGATCGACAGCTCGACGACGTACGGCACCGGATCGCCGGGGGCCAGCAGCGCGGCCTGCCCGCACGCCGCCCGGGCCTCCTCCAGGATGATCCGGAACTCGTCGGTCCCCGGCGCGGCGGTGCGGTACGCCTGCTGCACCAGGAACTCGGCCTGCACCGCCGCGCCGCCCGCGTCCTTGGGCGCCTCGGTGCGCCACGACCGCAGCCAGCGGGCGCCCGCGCCCTCGCCGCCGGTGCCCCCGGGCAGCGCCCGCAGCTCCAGCGAGGCCGCCCCGGCGAACGCCTGCACCCGCTGCCAGCGCCGCTCGTCCGTGGCGTCGGTGCCCGCGAGCAGCTGGGACGCGGCCCGCCAGTTCTGGGTGGCGCGGACCACGTCCAGCACGTCCACCAGATCGGGGTCGGGGCCGGGCAGCCGGACGTCGAGCTGCTCCTGACGCAGGAACCCGTACGCCGCGGGGTCCGCGGCGTCGGGCGCGTCGGGGCTCACCAGCCGCACCCCCTCCCCCCTGCGGCGCAGGAACGGCAGGGCCACCGCCGTCAACATGACCAGCGCCACCAGGAACCAGAGAATCTCCATACCCCCAAGCGAACCAGACCGGTCGGACAATTGGCGAACCTGTCACACGGGGAGGGCCTTCCCGGCACTGAGCCCGGCCCGGTCCGCACTACGCTCGGGGCCCATGAACGACTCGCACCCCACGCACTCCTTCGAAACCGTCGCGATCCACGCGGGCAACACCGCCGACCCGCTGACCGGGGCCGTGGTCCCGCCGATCCACCAGGTGTCCACGTTCAAACAGGACGGGGTGGGCGGGCTGCGGGGCGGCTACGAGTACAGCCGCAGCGCCAACCCGACCCGGACCGCGCTGGAGGAGAACCTCGCCGCGCTGGAGGGCGGGACGCGCGGCCTCGCGTTCGCCTCGGGGCTCGCCGCCGAGGACTGCCTGCTGCGCACCCTGCTCGTCCCCGGTGACCACGTGGTGATCCCGGACGACGCCTACGGCGGCACGTTCCGGCTGTTCGCCAAGGTCGCCGCCCGCTGGGGCGTGGAGTTCTCGGTGGCGAACACCTCCGACCCGGAGGCGGTGCGGGCCGCGCTCACCGACCGGACCCGCGCGATCTGGGTGGAGACCCCGTCCAACCCGCTCCTCGGCATCTCCGACATCCCGGCCCTGGCTCAGCTCGCCCGGGACGCCGGGACGCGGCTCGTGGTGGACAACACCTTCGCGACCCCGTACCTCCAGCAGCCGCTGGGGCTCGGCGCGGACGTGGTCGTGCACTCGCTGACCAAGTACATGGGCGGGCACTCGGACGTCGTCGGCGGCGCCCTGGTCACCGGGGACGCCGCCCTCGCCGAGGAGCTGGCCTACCACCAGAACGCGATGGGCGCGGTCGCCGGGCCCTTCGACTCCTGGCTGGTGCTGCGGGGCATCAAGACGCTTCCCGTGCGGATGGACCGGCACAGCGAGAACGCGGCCCGCGTGGTGGACGCGCTGACCCGGCACCCCCGGGTGACCAAGGTCCTCTACCCGGGGCTGCCCGAGCACCCGGGCCACGAGGTCGCCGCCAAGCAGATGCGGCGGTTCGGCGGGATGGTCTCCTTCCAGGTGGCGGGGGGCGAGGAGGCGGCCGTCGCGGTCTGCGACCGGGCGCGGCTGTTCACCCTCGGCGAGTCGCTGGGCGGGGTGGAGTCCCTGATCGAGCACCCGGGCCGGATGACGCACGCCTCGGCCGCCGGGTCGGAGCTGGAGGTCCCGGCCGACCTGGTGCGGCTGTCGGTCGGCATCGAGAACGCCGACGACCTGGTCGCCGACCTCCAGCAGGCGCTGGGCTGATCCCGCCCCCGGGCCGTTCGCGCCGCTCGGGCCTTTCGCACCGCTCGTGCCGGGCGAACCGGGCGAGCGGGTCGGGCCGGGTGAACCGGTCGGGCCGGGCGGATCGAGCGGGCCGGACGAACGAGCGGGTGCGCCGCCGGGTCCCGGACCTGGCGGCGCACCCGTTTCCGGTCCGGCCCGCGGGCGTCACCGGCCGGTGTGCGGCGGGGTGGCGTCCGGGGTCCGGGACCGTGGTCGAGCGGGGTCAAGAGGGCGGACGGACGGGGGCCCGGGTTCCTTCGTCGGACCTCCGGGTCCAGTCGGCGTCGGCTCCGGAGGGGGTGGCGGGGAACCCGGGTCGGGTGAGATCGGATCAGCCGGATCGGAGTGGATCGGTCAGATCTGATCGATTAGATCGGACGCGGTCCGGTCTGGTCCGGTCCGGTCATGGCGGTCAGGACGGGTCGGGGACGTCGGCCGCCGTGGAGGGGGCGCCCATCCGGTCGGACAGGGCGGTGTTGAACCGGGTCAGGAGCGCGCAGAAGTTCTCGCGCTCGGCGGGGTCCCAGTCCTCGGTGAGCTGGGCCATGAGTTCCCGGCGGGAGGACCGCACCTCGCAGAGCCGGGACTGGCCGCGCGGGGAGAGCTGGAGGACCACCGCCCGTCCGTCCTCCGGGTGGGACGTGCGTTTGACCAGTCCGGTGTCCACGAGCGGGGCGACCTGACGGGTGACCGTGGAGGAGTCGATGCCCATGCTCGCCGCGAGGGCCTTGACGCCCATCGGGCCCTCCTTGTCGAGGCGGTTGAGGAGCAGGTACGCGGCGCGGTCCATGGAGTTGCGCACTTGCCCGACGCCGCCTAGGCGGGTCTGTTCCGCACGGCGGGCGAAGAGTGCCACTTCGTGCTGGAGGGCGTCGAGAAGACCGGTGTCGCCGGAGGTCATCATGTCCATCGACATTTCTGGTGTTGTGGGCATGGCCGAAGGCTCACTTCATGCGTGCGGAAAGAATTGGGGGACAGAGTACGCGGCGCGGGGGTCCCCCGTACGGGTGCTGGAGAAACCCGACGCGCCCACCGCCACGTACGGTGTGAGCTGCGAGACTTGCGTCATGAACCACCCCACCGCTGACTCCTTCTTCCCCGTGGACCCGCCCGTCACCCTGGACGATGTGCGCGGCGCCCGGAAGATGCTCCAGGGGATCGCGCGGATGACCCCCATAGAGGGCAGCCGTCATCTGTCGTCGCTGGTCGGCGCTCCGGTCCACCTCAAGTGCGAGAACCTTCAGCGCACGGGGTCGTTCAAACTGCGCGGCGCGTACGTGCGGATCGCGGGACTGCTGCCGGAGGAGCGCGCGGCGGGCGTCGTCGCGGCGAGCGCCGGGAACCACGCGCAGGGCGTCGCGCACGCCTCCGCGCTGCTGGGGGTCCGTTCCACGGTGTTCATGCCGGTGGGCGCACCGCTGCCTAAGATCGCGGCGACACGCGAGTACGGCGCTGAGGTGAGGCTGCACGGTCAGGTCGTCGACGAGACGCTGGCCGCCGCCGAGGAGTACGCCCGGCGGACGGGTGCGGTGTTCATCCATCCCTTCGACCACCGGGACGTCATCGCCGGTCAGGGCACGGTGGGCCTGGAGATCCTCGAACAGTGCCCCGAGGTGGGGACGATCGTGGTCGGGATGGGCGGCGGGGGGCTCGCGGCGGGCGTCGCGGTCGCGGTGAAGGCGCTCCGTCCGGACGTGCGGATCGTCGGGGTGCAGGCGGCGGGCGCGGCGGCGTACCCGCCCTCGCTGGCGGCGGGCCGCCCGGTGACCACCGCCCCGCTGGCGACCATGGCGGACGGGATCAAGGTGGGGCGTCCGGGCGAGGTGCCGTTCCGGATCGTGGCGTCCCTGGTGGACGAGGTGCGGACGGTCTCCGAGGACGAGCTGTCCGGCGCGCTGCTGCTGTGCCTGGAGCGGGCCAAGCAGGTGGTGGAACCGGCGGGGGCCTCGCCGGTGGCCGCGCTGCTCGGCGACCCGGGGTCCTTCGAGGGGCCGGTGGTGGCGCTGCTGTCGGGCGGCAACGTCGACCCGGTGCTGTTGCAGCGCATCCTGCGGCACGGGATGGCGGCGGCCGGACGGTACCTGGCGGTGCGGCTGCGGCTCACGGACCGGCCGGGGGCGCTGGCCACGCTGCTGGGGGTGCTCTCCGGGGCGGACGCGAACGTGCTGGACGTCAGCCATGTGCGGACGGACCCCCGGCTGGGCCTGACGGAGGCGGAGGTCGAGCTGCATCTGGAGACCAAGGGCGGCGACCACTGCGACGAGGTGCGCGGGGCGCTGCGCGCGGCGGGGTACACGGTCATCGAGTGAGGCGGGCGGGCGACGACGGGGCGGGACCTGGTGGAACGGGTCCCGCCCCGTCGTCGTTCCCGGCTCCGGAGTCCGGAGCCGGGAGCCCGGAGGCCCCCGCTCCCGCTGCCGGAAAACCCCTTGAGCAAACGCGATACATCGCGTTATAGTGTGTGTCCTGGGTCACGCGCGACGAGTCCGCAGATTAGGGGAGCGGACCGCTGTGTCGCAGCCGGTTTTTCCGTGCCGGGAAGCCCTTTCGGTAAAAACGGGCGACCTGGATCAAGAACGACAAATTATGCTTTTCGTTTGAACGTGTCGTCCGGACGCGCCGTCCCCCGGTGCCGTGCGCGACGGCGACCGACAGAACCAGGGAGTCATCACATGCCAGGCGCCATCTACGCCGAAGGTCTGGTCAAGACCTTCGGCGACGTCAGGGCGCTGGACGGTGTCGATCTCGACGTCCCCGAAGGCACCGTCCTCGGCCTGCTCGGCCCGAACGGCGCGGGGAAGACCACCACCGTCCGCTGTCTGACCACACTGCTCCGCCCCGACAGCGGCCGCGCGGTCGTCGCGGGCATCGACGTCCTCCAGCGGCCCAACGACGTCCGGCGGTCGATCGGCCTCTCCGGCCAGTTCGCCGCCGTGGACGAGTACCTGACCGGCCGCGAGAACCTCCAGATGGTCGGACAGCTCTACCAGCTCAAGTCGCGGCAGGCCAAGGCCCGCGCCGCCGAACTGCTCGACCGGTTCGGACTCGCGGACGCCGCCGACCGCCCCGCGAAGACCTACTCCGGGGGCATGCGCCGCCGCCTCGACCTCGCCGCCGCGCTGGTGGTCTCCCCGCCGGTGATGTTCATGGACGAGCCGACGACGGGCCTCGACCCCCGCAACCGCCAGGCCCTGTGGGAGGTCATCCAGGAACTCGTCGCGGGCGGCACCACCCTGCTGCTCACCACCCAGTACCTGGAGGAGGCCGACCACCTCGCGCACGACATCGCGGTGGTCGACCACGGCCGGGTCATCGCGCGCGGCACCTCCGACCAGCTCAAGGCCCGCACCGGCGGCGAGCGCGTCGAGGTCGTGGTGCACGACCGCGAGCGGATAGCCGACGCCGTCGGGGTCCTCACCGCCCTCGGCAAGGGCGAGGTGACCACCGACCAGCACACCCGCAAGCTCACCGTGCCGGTGACCGGCGGCGCCAAGCTGCTCGCGGAGGTCATCCGCGAGCTGGACGCGCGCGGTGTCGAGATCGACGACATCGGACTGCGCCGCCCCACCCTCGACGACGTGTTCCTCTCGCTGACCGGCCATCTCGCCGAGGCCCCGCAGGGCGAGGGCGAGGACGCGGAGAAGACCCCGCACGACCGGGCCGGCCGGGGGAAGACCAAGGCGAGAGCCGCCAGCGCGACCGGCGAGGAGGCCGACCAGTGAGCGCCGTGACCGAAGCGGTGAAGATCACCGCCCCCAAGGGCACCGGGGGGATCGGCCAGTCCGTCCGCGACTCCCTGGTGATCGCCCGCCGCAATCTGATCCGGATGACCCGCATCCCCGAGATGATCATCTTCGGGCTGCTCCAGCCGGTCATGTTCGTGGTGCTGTTCTCGTACGTGTTCGGCGGCTCGATGAACATCGGCGGCTCGACCAGTCCAGGGGTCTACCGCGAGTTCCTGATGGCGGGCATCTTCGCCCAGACCGTCACCTTCGCCACGGCGGGGGCGGGTGCGGGCATCGCCGACGACATGCACCGGGGCCTCGTCGACCGCTTCCGCTCGCTGCCCATGGCGCACGGCGCGGTCCTCACCGGCCGGACCCTGGCCGACCTCGTCCAGACCGCGCTGACGCTGCTCGTCCTCGCGATCGTGGGACTGCTCGTCGGCTGGCGCACCCACACCAGCTTCCTGGAGGTGGCCGCCGGCTTCGGTCTGCTGCTCCTGCTCGGGTACGCGTTCACCTGGGTCGGCGCGCTGATCGGCCTCTCCGTGCGCACCCCCGAGGCGGCGACCTCCGGCGGACTGATCTGGCTCTTCCCGGTCACGTTCATCTCGGTCGCCTTCGTGGACAGCAGCCGGATGACCCCGTGGCTCCAGCACATCGCGGACTGGAACCCGTTCAGCGCGACGGTCCAGGCCGTCCGCGAACTGTTCGGCAACCCGGGCGTGGTCGACTCCTCGGCCTGGCCCATGCAGCACGCCCCCCTGGCCTCGCTGCTCTGGTCCGTACTGATCATCGTGGTCTTCCGCACCCTGGCGGTCCGCAAGTACCGCAACGCGGCGGGCTGACCACGCCCACGGCCCCGTCAGGGGTGACCCGTCCCCGCGCCCGCCCCTCCGGCTCACCCCCGGGAGGGCGGGCGCGAACGCGTGGGACGCGCGAGGATGGTGCACCGTTCCAGGCCCCGGCGGAGTCCCGGTCGAACGGCGTCTCGTCGAGGTAGCCGATACCCGCGTCCGAACGCGTCACGACAGGTGCCCTCGTGACGCGTTTCTGAACTCCAGACGGTGATGTACGGGATGAAGTGGTCGGGACGAACCTGGATGTTCTCAGTCATTATGGGCGCGCTCCGTTCATCGCTTACTAGCTCGCTTAGAGGTGTGAGCTAGTTGACACTCGTAAAGTGATGGTCCGGGTACGCTCGGTCATGAGCTAGTACGCGTATTCGGGAGGCAGGGATGGCACCACGAGTGCGGCGGGAGCTGCCGCCGTTCATGCAGATCGCGAACCACTTCCGGCAGCGGATCGTCGACGGGGAGCTGGCCGAGGGCGCCAGGCTGCCGTCGATCGCGGAGATCTCCGAGCAGTGGGGCGTCGCCACGGCGACGGCCGCGAAGGCGGTCGGGCAGTTGCGGACGGAGGGATACGTCCGGTCCTCCACCCAGGGCACCGTCGTGGACCTCGGTCGGCGGCAGACCACCGGGCCCGACCGGCTGCTGATGCTCCGCGCCGGAGCGGGCGGACTGCGTCCCGGGGAACGGGTCGAGATCCTGGGCGCCGGACTCGAACCCGCCTCCGAGGAGGTCGCGGCGGCGCTCGGGACGGAACCGGGCGGGCCGGTCGTCCGGCGCTGGCGCAGATACGTGGACGACGCCGGAGTGGTCGCGGTGTCGGTCTCGTGGCTGCCCGGGACGTTCGCCGAGAGCGCCCCCGAACTCCTCTCCCCGGGACCGCTGCCGACGATGACCTTCGGTCTGGTGGAGGAACGCACCGGGCGGCGCGCGGTCCGGCGGCGGGACGCCCTCGCCGTGCGGCCGTTGCCGTCCGGGATGGCCGAGGCGCTGGACACCCCGGCCGGTACCCCGGTCCTCACCTGGACCAACCACTACTGGGACCAGCACGGCGACGTGACCGAGTACGCCACGGACTTCCTCGGCGGTGACCGCGTGCTCACGGTCGAAGCGGACATGCCGTGACGTCCGGCCCGGGCGGCCCGGGCGGTCCCGGGGGCGGGGAGGTCCGCCGACGGGGCATCGCCCGGCTCGCCCATGACGGCTGGGCGTCCGGGCGTTCCGTGTGGGAGACGGACACCGAAGGCCGGGACCTGACCGTCGACGGCGTCACCGTCACCGAGGAGCCCGCGCCGGACGACGTGGCCCGGGTGCTGGACCTTCCCGAGGGCGCGGCCGTGTGCGTACGGTCCCGCCGTTACGTCCTCGACGGGAAGCCCGTGCTGCTCGCCGTCTCCCGCCTTCCGGCGGACCTGGTGCGCGGCAGCGCGATCACCCGCGCCGACACCGGCCCCGGCGGGATCTACGCCCGCCTCGCGGACCTCGGTGCCGAACCGGTGCGGTTCCGGGAGGAGGTGCGGTCGCGGATGCCCACCCGGGACGAGGCCGGACGGCTGGGCCTCGGCGCCGGAACCCCGGTGGTCCTCGTCCGGCGCACCGCGTTCACCGCCGCCGGGCAGGCCGTCGAGGTGAACGACATGGTCCTGGACTCCGCCGCGTACGTCCTGGAGTACGACTTCGGGGCGTGACAGCGCGCGGGCCCGCCCCGCGCTCCCCGGGGTGCGCGTACGCGCCGCGCCGCCCTCGGGGCGGTGCGGCCCCCGCGTCCGTACGCTGACGCGGTGGAGGGCCCGTACCCCGGAAGGGAACGGGTCCGGACGACGCCTCGCACGCCAGTCGGTTCGGAGGGGTGATGACGCGGACACTGACCCTGTACATGATCGGCGGGCCCGTAGAGGTGCCCGCGACGATCCGGGACCTGCGCGCGGCGCTGCCCGAGGCGCTCCGCGCGGGGTTCACGGCGGAGGCCGAGGCCGCCGACGTCGGGGACCTGCCGATGCTGCTGGCCCGCTGGGTGATGCGGGTGCCCACCGGTCACGAGACCGAGGAGGAGGCGCTGGTGGCCCGGCTGAGGAGGGGCGACTTCACCGGGGTGACCTTCCCGGACGACCTCACCGACGAGTACCGGAGCGTCCGGTGAGCCCGCTGCGGGTGGCCTTCACCGACGCGGCGGCCGCCGGGCGGGGCGCCCTGGCGCCGGGGGTCCGCAAGGAGTTCGACGCGGGGATCATCGCCATCGCGCGGGACCCGTACGGCTGCGGCTCCACCACCATCCGGGGCGCCCGGGACCGGCGGGAGGCGACCGTCAACGCCGTCGCCTTCGTCCGCTACGAGGTCAGTGCCCGGGTCGTCACCGTCACCGTGCTCCGGGTCGTCCCCTCACCCTGAGGCCCGAAGCCCCGGCTCCGGTACCGGGGGCCGCCCGCCGGAACGACGAGGGCCCCGGGAGCGAGTCCCGGGGCCCTCGTGCGAAAGGTGGGGTCAGCTGGAGTACGGCTTCGCGGCGAGGATCTTGACCGACGCCAGCTTGCCGTTGGGCAGCTCGTAGGTGGCCTCGTCACCGACCTTCTTGCCGTTCACACCGACACCCAGCGGGGACTGGGGGGAGTACGTCTCGACGTCGGAGGACGCGTACTCGCGGGAGGCCATCAGGAAGGTGAGCGTGTCGTCCTCGTCGCCGTCGAAGGCGATCGTCACGACCATGCCCGGCTCCACGACGCCGTCGTCCGGCGGGATCTCGCCGATCTTCGCGTTCTCCAGCAGCTGGGTGAGCTGGCGGACCCGGAGCTCCTGCTTGCCCTGCTCCTCCTTGGCCGCGTGGTACCCGCCGTTCTCGCGCAGGTCGCCCTCCTCGCGCGCCGCCTCGATCTTCTTGGCGATCTCGGTGCGGGCGGGACCAGACAGGTACTCCAGCTCGGCCTTGAGCTGGTTGTACGCCTCCTGCGTAAGCCAGGTGACGCTCTCACTGGTCTGGGTCACTGGTGCTCCTCGTCGGTACTGGAATACAAAGCATCGCCCTCCCGGAACAGGACGCGTCCACGGGCGGGCGAAATCACGAGCCTAACAATTCAGGCGGCGCAGGGGGAGGACATATCGCATCAGAGTTACGTCAGTGCAGGCCAGGGCCTTGTGATTCTTGTGCGGCCCTGAATAAAGCATGCGCGGCCGTCCGCGTCGGCAAACGTCGTCGGACGGGGAGTCCGGGTCCGGTCACCGCCGGTGCGGGCCGCAACCGGAACGGAGGTCAGCCGTCGGTCTCGCAGCCGACGAGCTCGGCGGCGGTCGCCCGGGCCGTGGTCCGCAGGGTGACGACCTCGTCCACGCGGCCGGCGTCCTGGTCGAAGCGGAAGTCCGCCCGGCCGACCTCGGCGCCGTCCTCGGACTGGGCGCGCAGGGTGCAGTAGCCCCGGACCGAGGTGTCCTTGCGGACCTCCAGATGCGCCTGGACCTCACGGTCCGAGACCACCTTGAACTTGATCATCTCGCCGCTGACGGCCTTGCCGGTGATGTAACCGTGGCCGATCCAGGCGATCAGGAGCAGCCCGCAGACGCCGAGCACCGAGCCGAGGACCTTGAGGCGGCGGTCGGTGCGTTCCTCGGCGGAACGGCCGTACCGGGCCCGTACCGGCTCTTCGCGGACCGCACTCATGATCGCCCTCCTCCGGGGGGTGACGGGACGGGGTCCCGGAATTATTCGCTCCCCGATTCGGTCACTATAGAAGCCGCCCATCGCGCCCCCTCATCCGGGCGCCGTATTCGACGAGGATCGAGTCTTGACTGAGCAGCTGCGACTCATGGCCGTGCACGCCCATCCGGACGACGAGTCGTCCAAGGGCGCGGCCACCATGGCGAAGTACGTGTCGGAGGGGGTGGACGTGCTGGTGGTGACCTGCACGGGCGGCGAGCGCGGCTCAGTCCTCAACCCGAAGCTCCAGGGCGACGCGTACATCGAGGCGAACATCCACGAGGTGCGCCGCAAGGAGATGGACGAGGCCCGGGAGATCCTCGGCGTGCGGCAGGAGTGGCTCGGCTTCGTCGACTCCGGGCTGCCCGAGGGCGATCCGCTGCCCCCGCTGCCGGAGGGCTGCTTCGCGCTGGAGGACGAGACGGTGGCGGCGGGGCGGCTGGTGCGCAAGATCCGCGAGTTCCGTCCCCAGGTGATCACCACCTATGACGAGAACGGCGGCTATCCGCACCCCGACCACATCATGACCCACCGGATCTCGATGATCGCGTTCGACGGCGCGGCCGACCCGGAGGGCTTCCCCGAGGACGAGTTCGGCCCCGTCCACCAGCCGCGCAAGCTCTACTACAACCAGGGCTTCAACCGGCCCCGCACCGAGGCGCTGCACCGGGCGATGCTGGACCGCGGCCTGGAGTCGCCCTACGGGGACTGGCTGAAGCGGTGGGACGAGTTCGAGCGGGTCGAGCGCACCCTGACGACCCATGTGCCCTGCGCGGACTTCTACGAGATCCGGGACAAGGCGCTGATCGCGCACGCCACCCAGATCGACCCCGACGGGGGCTGGTTCCGGGTGCCGATGGAGCTCCAGAAGGAGGTCTGGCCGACCGAGGAGTACGAGCTGGCGAAGTCGCTCGTCGATACCTCCCTCCCCGAGGACGACCTCTTCGCGGGCATCCGCGAGAATGCCTGACATGAGTGTGAGCGCAAGCGGCGTCCAGCTGGTGTCGAACCTCGTGCCCCTGGCGGCCGAGGTCGACAAGAACAAGGTCACGCCCGGGGTGCTGGGGTTCATCGTCTTCGCGGTGATGGCACTCGCCGTGTGGGGCCTGATGAAGTCCATGAACAAGCACATGGGCCGGGTCGACTTCAAGGAGGCCCCGCTGCCGGGCGCCCCCGAGGAGTCCGGCCGGTCCGCGGGCGTCAGCAAGTCCTGACCCCCGGCGACCCCCGCCCCCGGCCGAGCCATGACGGCGCCCGGGGGCACTTCGCCGTACCCGGTGACAGGTGACCGGTGACGGGCCGGGCCGGTCACCGGTTCCGGTTCCGTTCCAGGGGGGGCGGAGTGCGGAAGGTCAGGGGCGGACCGTCGCGCCCGCCCGCCCGGCCGACCGGCCGGGACCAGGACCGGGACTAGGACCGGGACCGGGACCGGGACCGTCAGTCTTCGCCGGGGGAGCCGGACGGTGACCGGTGCCGGAAGCCGCCGGGGCCCGCGAGCGCGACGAGCGCGGCGACCCCCAGGGCGACCGCCGACACGGTGAACGCGGTGGTGTAGCCGGACTCGGCGGGCAACCCGGTGCCGGGGACCGTCCGGGCGGCCACCACCGACGCCGCGACCTGGGTGCCGAGCGAGCCGCCGACGGTGCGCATCACGGTGTTGACGCCGGTCGCCTCGCCGGTCCGGCTCCGGTCGACGGCGCTGACCACCAGATTGGCCAGGGCGGCGAAGGCGAGCCCGACGCCGACGCCGAGCACCGCCGACCCGGTGTAGAGCGCCGCCGGGCTCCGGTGCCCCCACGCGTAGACGGCGAACCCGGTCACCCCGACCAGGCAGGCCAGCACCAGCGGCGGCTTCCAGCCCAGGGCGGCCCCGATCCGTCCGGCGAGCGGGCTGGCGATCAGCATGGTCACCGCCATCGGCGCCAGGAACAGCCCGGCCCCGGTGACGGAGGCCCCGAAACCGTAGCCCGCCTCCTCCGGCGGGGTCCGGGCGAGCATCGGCACCAGGGTGAAGGCGCCGTACATCCCGAAGCCGATGACGAACGCGGCGACATGGCTGGTCAGCACGGCCCGGCGGCGGAGCAGCGCGAGGTCGATCAGCGGTTCGCGCACCCGTCCCTCGACCCGGTGGAACACCACCAGCAGCGCGGCGGCGGTCAGGAACAGCCCGATGACCCAGCCCGACGCCCAGCCCCGCGCGGCGCCCTCGCCGATGGCGAGCAGCAGCGCGACCAGGCCGGCGCTCAGCAGGGCGGCCCCGGCCCAGTCGACGCGGCCGGGGGCGGTGGCCGGGGACTCCCGGACGAACGCGGTGACGGCGGCGAGGCCCAGCAGGATCACGACCAGGCCGAGCCAGAAGATCCAGCGCCAGCCGAGGATGTCGACGACCGGACCCGGGACGACGAGCCCGACCCCGAAGCCGACCCCGAACGTCGAGGAGACCAGCCCGATCGCCACCGGCACCCGTTCCCGGGGGAACCGGTCGCGGACGATGCCGAACGCCAGGGGGAACGCGGCCGATCCCACGCCCTGCACCGCGCGGGCGGCGATCAGCACCGGGAGCGCGTGGGCCAGGGCGGCCAGCAGGGTGCCCACGGCGAAGACGCCGAGGCTGGCGATCAGCACCCGGCGCTTGCCGAACATGTCCCCGACCCGTCCCAGCAGCGCGGTGGCCACCGAGGCGGTGATCAGGAAGGAACCGAGCACCCAGGAGACCCCGGTCGGGGAGGCGCCGAACTCCCGCTGGAGGTCGGGCAACGCGGGGACGACCATCGTCTGCATCAGGGAGAACGACAGAACGGCGAGGAGCAGCGCGGCGAAGGGAGCGGCGGTGCCGGTCGGCCCGCCGGGGGACGGCCCGGTGCCGGTGCCGGTGCCGTTCCTGGTCCGGGGGCCGTCGGTGGCGTCGGTGGCGTCGGTGGCGTCGGTGGCGTCGGTTCGCGGGGCGGGCGGGGTGGGCGGACCAGGCGGAGTAGGCAGGTCAGACGGGCCGGGCGGGACAGGTAGGCCAGGTGAGCTGTGCGGGACATGCGGGACGGACGGATCGGTCAGGGGGCGGTCGCTCATGGGCGGTCCTCCGGACGGGGGCGCCACGGTCCGCGGCGCTGGAGCGCGGGGTCGGCGCCCGTTCGGTGTCGTCGGCACCGTTCAGTGTCACCATGGAATGATTCCGTGACGTCACCATTACGTCCAGCCATTGAGTCCGCTACCGTGGGGGCATGAGCGGTGACACGGACGGTGGCCCGGGCGGCGCGAGCGGCCCCCCTGGACTCCGGGACCTCCCCGGACCGGACGGAACCGGCGATCCCGGCGGTCCCGGCGACGGAACCGGCGGTCCGGGCGGCGGGGACGACGAGGGGCGCGCGACCCGTCCGGGGGCGCCGGACGGCCCGACTGCCCCGGCGGAGGCGACGGGCGGGGCGGGTGCGACGGGGGTGACGGTCCGGCCGCCGACCCTGCTGGCGCTGCCGTCGTACCTCGCCGGGCACGCGGCCCGCATCGGCCACGACGCCCTGGTGGACGCGGTCGGCGGGTACGGGCTGAGGCTCCCGCACTTCGCGGTGCTGACCGCGCTCGCGGACTTCGGCCCGCTGCCGCAGCACGTCCTGGCCGACCGGCTGGGCTTCCAGCGCAGCCATCTGGGCGGCTATCTGGACGCGGTCGAGGAACGGGGCTGGGTCCACCGCACCCGCGACCCGGCGGACCGGCGCCGCCAGGTCGCCGGGCTGACCGACGAGGGGCGGGCGGCCCAGGACCGTCTGCGGCGGGTGGCCGAGCGGTCCCAGGAGACCTTCCTCGACGGCTTCACCCCGGAGGAACGGGAGACGCTGACCCGGCTGCTGCGACGACTGCTGGACGCGGACGACCGGGCGCGTGCGGGGGGAGGGGGCGTCGGTCCGGTCGGCGGCTGAGCCGCTGCGGGTCGCCGAGCGGCCGTTGCCACCCGCCCCGGGACCGAACCGCGGAGTCCCCGCCGGGGTCGCGGAGGCATGGCATCGGGGGCCGAAGCGGCCGGGCCCGCCGTCCGTCGTGCGGTCGCCCGTGCGCCGGGCTCTCCGTGTCTACTCGCCCGCGAGGGAGGACGGGATTCCCTCTGACAGCCACGGCATCCCGTACCGAACGATTCCGTAGGAAAGTTCGTATCCCCGGGGCGGGAACCGAGGTGCTCGGCGGGAATGTTCCCAGGAACCGTCCACTCGTTCGGGGGCTTTCATGCCAGACGACGTCCCGTCGACACCCGGCCCGCCGGAGCCCCGCCCGGACGGTTCCCCTCCGGGCCCGGTGGCCGGGCGGCCGACGGATCCGGCGCCGGGCTCCGGACGAGCGGCCGCGCCGGACCGGGAACCCCCGCCGGATTCGGGGACCGGGACCGGCGGCCGGGACGGTCGGGGGCGGTATCTGCCCCTGAGGGACCGGGACTTCACCTCCACCTACATCGTCGCGCCGGTTGTCGTCCTGGTCCTCGGGATCGGGATCGTCGCCGCCTTCTCGTGGATCGGCGAACGGTTCGATGACGAGAAGCCGCCCCTGTACGTGTCCGGGAGCCACTCCCCGAGGAACGCGGTCACCACCCGGCCGGGTACGCCGCAGCCGTCCGCGTCCCGGGAGACCCCCGCCGCGCCGGACGCGCCGTCCCGGTCCGCGAGCGCCGAACGAGTGGATCAGTCCGAGGCCGCGGAGGAGGGCGTCCAGCAGTTCCGCGGTGTCTATCTGTGCCCGTGGGCGGCGTGGGTGGTGGCACGGCCACCGGAGGACTTCTCCGGGGCCCCCGGGCTGGAGGACGGCTCGCCCGACCCCGAGGTGATCAACGCCGACACGGCGGGCGATCCCGGCGTCACGCACTTCGTCATCGATGTCCAGCCCGTCGACGACAGGCCCGTGCAGATCAAGGGACTGCGCATCAAGGTCCTCGAACGGAATCCGGCCCCGGCCGCCGACGAGGCCACGCTGGTGGGACTCCAGACCGGTGGCTGCGGAGCGCCCGAGAAGGCGGACGCCCGTGCCGACCTCGACGGCGGAGCCGACTTCGCGACGGTGAGGTTCGAGGGGGAGGGGCTGCCGAGGGAACTCACCGGGGGGAAGTCCCTCAGCATCGGTGTCACGGTGGAGACCCGCACGTGCGACTGCCGCTGGGTCCCGGAGATCGTGTGGGCCAAGGACGGCGAGGTGAAGGAGACGGAGTTCCGGATCGACGGAGAGGACTTCCGCACCATCGCGACCGACGGGCTCCCGCGCCGCGCCTGGAAACAGGACCTGAACACGAGGGTGTGGACGGGGACCGCGTTCGACGAGTCGGTGCTCGGCCGACGGGAGCCGTGAGACACGCCGGGCTTCCCACCGGGCGGACGGGCTGACCGAGGGGCGGACGCGTGTCCGCGCTGACGCTCCGCCCCCGTGAAAAGTCCGTCAGCCGTCGGTGCCCGGTTCGCGGCGCATGCACCACACCGGGGGGCCGCCGTCGACGCCCGGCAGCTCCGCGGTGGTCCGGAAGCCGAGCCGTTCGTACAGGCGGACGTTGCGGTCGGTGGCGGTCTCCAGGTAGCAGGGGAGTCCGGCCAGGTCGGCGGCGGCGAGGCCGGGGCGGATGACGGCGGCGCCCAGCCCCCGGCCCTGTGCTCCGGGGTCCACCGCGACGGCGCCGAGCATCCAGACCGGCTCCTGGGGGCGGTACGGCTCCACCGCGCTCTCCGCCGCCGCGTAGGCCGCCGCCCGGTCGCCCGCCAGCTCGGCGATCAGCGGTCCCACCTCGACGAATCCGGGGGACGGGTCCTTCTCGGGGGTGGTCCACACGGCGACGGCGCGGCCCTCCCCGCCGACCCACACCCGGCCGTACGGCAGTCCGATCCGGGTCAGGAACAGCTCCTGGAGCCGTCGCACCCGCTCCTGGTGGTCGTCGGCGGCCACCACATGGCGGGTGTACGGGTAGTCCGCGAACGCGTTCGCCAGGGTGCGGACGGCGGCGGGGACGTCGGCGGCGGTCGCGGGACGGACGGGGCCGGGCGTGCCGGGAGGGGTCATGGAGGCGTGTTCCTCGGGTCGGTGGGGCCGGTCGGTGCGGCCGGTGGCGGCCGGGCTGGTCAGCGGGCCGTTCCGGAGAACGGTCCGCAAATGACGATCAAGGACCAACCCGGTTCCCGCAACCGGGTTTTCCGGTGGTCAGGACACGCCGGTGGGGAAGGTCTCTGCCAAGCGGATCGTCCTCGAACCCCCTTGCGATTGGTGTGTACCAATGTGATGCTCAATGGAGATCACCGGGCCAACGCCCCACGTCCGGACCGGTGTTCAGCGAGACCTCCCTACGGCCCTACACGTACGAGAGTGAGCCACCATGTCTGTCTCCCGCCGCGTCGCGGCAGCGTCCGCGATCGCGTCCGCCGCGACCTTCGTCTCCCTGATGCCGACCCCCGCGGCTGCCCACGGCTCCGTCTTCGGCCCCGTCAGCCGGGTCAGCGCCTGTTACGCCGAAGGCCCCGAGACCCCCAAGTCCCAGGTCTGCAAGGACCTCATCGCCGACTCCGGTTCCCAGCCGCTGTACGACTGGAACGAGGTGAACATCGCCAACGCCAACGGCAAGCACAAGGAGATCATCCCCGACGGGAAGCTCTGCTCCGCCAACCGCGTGAAGTACCGCGCCCTGGACTGGGCCCGCACCGACTGGCCCGCCACCGCGGTCTCCCAGGGCCCCTACGACTTCAACGTCCGGGTCACCGCGGCGCACCTGGGCACCATGACGATGTACATCACCAAGCAGGGCTTCGACCCGACCAAGCCTCTGAAGTGGTCGGACCTGGACCCGACCCCGGTGGCCACGTACTCCACGCCGCGCGCCAGCGACAACGGCCGCTACCGGTTCACCGGTGACCTCCCGGCCCGCACCGGCCGTCACATCGTCTACAAGGTGTGGCAGCGCCACGACAGCCCCGAGGCGTTCTACGGCTGCTCGGACGTCGTCTTCGGTTCGGGCTCCGCCGCCGCGGCCAAGGCCCCGGCGGCCAAGGCCCCGACCGAGGCGAAGATCGAGGCGGGCGCGGAGCGCTCGACCGTCAGCCACGCGGGCCACGGCGGCGACGAGCACGCCCCCGCGCCGGTCTCCGCCGAGGCGCGCCCCGAGGGCTCCCCGCTCGCCGGTGCCGTGACCTGGGCGGGCGCCGCCGCGGTGTTCGCCGCGGGCGCCCTGTTCCTCGGCCGCGGTCGCCGCCGGACGAACTGAGACCGTCTTCCCGACCGTCTCCGGACCGGGCCGGACCGACCCGGTCCAGCCCGGCCCGTGACACCACCGTGAACGCCGTCCTCCGTCCGCCGGGCGTCCTGACGGGTTGACCAGTCGACTGGTCACCACCCATCGGACCCACCGGACCCGGTGGACCCTGTGGACGCGTTCCCCTCACGGCCCCCGTGCCGCTTCCGTGCCTCCTCGTCGAGGTGCGGGAGCGGACGGGGGCCGTGTCGCGTTTCCGGGCGGGCGCGCTTCCTGGGCGGCGCCGGGAATGGTCCGGCAGAAGTAGCGCGCACCCTTACTTCTGCCACCTGTCTTTCCTGGTGGGGGCGGTGTCCCCGGTGCTGGAATCGGCGCTGGCTCCGGCGGACCGCTCGCGGCGGAGCCCTCCGCGCCGGGTCCGCAGGGACCGCGCGGAGGGCGACGGCACGCACCGGTCGGCCGTCTCCCCACCGACGCGAAACGAGGAACGGACAGGCATGAGAACCAGAACAGCGGTGACCGGGCTCGTGACCGCCGCTTGCGCGGGTGTCCTCCTGGCTCCGGCCCCGGTCGCGGCGGCCCCCAAGGCGGGCGCCCACTGCGTCGTCCAGGTGGCCTCCGGGAAGTCCGCCTGCTACGACACCTTCCCCGAGGCGGTCGCCGCCGCGACCGGCGGCCGGATCACCGACGCCCCCGCGACCCCGCGCAAGGCGGCCCGGGACAAGGAGTTCCTGGCCCGCCTCGACGCGCCCGCCGCGAGTTCCACCACCGCCAGGCGCGCCACCCGCGCCGCCGCGGCGAACATCGGCGGCTGGCTCTACGAGCACGGCTGGTACGGGGGCCGCTCCCTGACTCTCTCCCTCTCCACCTCCGGCTGCCGGAGCGACGGGCGCTGGGACGCCCAGGTCGGCTGGCTCGGCGACTACAACTTCAACGACATCACCAGCTCGGTGGTGACCGCAGGCAACTGCCACGTCGAACTGAGCGAGCACGGCGGTTTCCAGGGGGCGCGCGCCTTCTACGACTACGCGGAGTGGGTCGGCAACTCGATGAACGACCAGGCCAGCGCCGTCCGGCTGAAGTCGGCCGGCGAAAACGCCAGCTGACCCGGCTGACCGGCCCCCGGGTCCCGGACACGCGTCCCGGACGAGGCCCGTCCCGTACGCCCGGGCGTTCCGTACGCCTGCGAGTCCCGTACGCCGGAGCGTTCCGTACCTCCCGTACGTCCGCGCGGGTGTCCGGCGGCCGTCCCGGACGAGGACGGGCCGTCACCGTCACCGATCACCCGGTTTCCGCCCCCTTCTCCCCCTCTCCCTGGAACGAGGAAGCGTTGAGAGCACGAAGTGTGTCCGTCCTGCTGGCCGCCGCCTGCGCGGGCGTCCTGCTGACCCCGTCCACCGGCGCGGCGGCTCCGGAACCGACGGGCGGGTCCGGCGACCGGGCCGCCGCGACCGGCGACCCCGGGGCCGCGTTCTGGGCCAAGCACGAGCGGGTCGGCGAGGTGGCCGACGCGCTGGTCGCCGAGGCGGGGCGGCTCCCCCGGCAGGGCGGCTACGCCGGTCTGATCACCAAGCCGGAGAAGTCCCGCCTCACCCTGTACTGGAAGGGCACCGTCCCCGAGCGGATCCGCCGGGTCATGAGGAGCGACCGGCGGGTCACCGTCAAGGCCGTTCAGGCGCCGTACACCCGGCACCAGCTCGACGCCGCCCGGGACCGGCTCTTCGCCCAGCGCGCCGAACTCCCCGGCAAGTTGACCACGGCCGGACCGAGCCCGGACGGCAAGGGGCTCCTCATCGGCATGGCCCCGAGCCGTTCCGGATCGTCCGCCGCCCGCGAGGCCGGTGACGCCGCCGTCGCCCGGGAGGCCACCGGTCTCGCCGACGGGGTCGCGGTCGTCAAGGTGGAGACCGCCTCCCCCAAGGCCACGACGGGCGGGCCGATATCCGCGCTGGCGGCCGGCCGGAACGCCCAGCAGGCGTACGGCGGCGCGCGGTGGCTGTACCACAAGAACGGCGGGCGGTACGTCTGTTCCACCGCGTTCGCCGTGCGCTACCCGGGAACCTCGGTGAACCGGATGACCAGCGCCGCGCACTGCGGCACGGACAACGGCGCGGCGCACAGCCCCGAGTACCCCACCAGCCGTCCCTTCGGCCGGATGTACTGGCTCCGCTACGACCGGGACATCAGCATCATGAACGCCGAGCAGAGCGGCGCCAACGGCTTCTTCCGGCCCGCCGTCTGGTGGGGCCCCTGGGTCGGCGACCAGTCCGGTCAGTACACCCGGTCGGTCAAGGGCCTCAGCAACAACCACGTGGGACAGCGCGTCTGCTCCTCGGGTGCCTCCTCGGGCACCATCTGCAACAACCAGATCACCGCGACCGGACACACCGTCTCGTACGCGGGGCAGCCCAACATCCGGAACATCGTCGTCGTCCGGAACTACGACGGCAACTCGGTGTGGGGCCCGGGTGACAGCGGCGGGCCCATCGTCCAGCCCGTCAGCGGCGGTGGTGTCCACGCCAACGGGGTCGTCTCCGGTTCGGACAAGTCGTACTCGGCCCCGTGCCAGGGCGAAACCAACCGCCAGTGCTCCAGCCTGGGTTACTACGGCGCGCTGGACAGCTTCCTCTCGGAGACGGGCCTTCAGCTGATCACCCAGTAACACCCTCCGGAACCCCGCCCGGTGCCCCCGCTTCCCCCCCCTGCGGAGCGGCGCCGGGCGGACCGGTGTCCGGGCACCGGACGAACCCGTGGACCCGTGAACCCCGCTGACCCCGGCGAACGGGCCACCGGGCGGATGCCGCGCGGGTCACCGGGAGACGCGGTCCAGGGCGTCGAGCGCGGCGGCGGCCTCGGCCCGCAAGGGGTGGTGGTGCGCGGTGAGGACGCGCAGGGCGGAGGTCAGCGCCTCGCGGGCCTGTTCCGGTCGGTCGAGACGGTGCAGGACCCGTCCCAGTCCCAGGTGGATGGGCCCGCTCCAGGCGGGCAGGTCCAGTTCCTCGAAGGTGTCCAACGCCTCGCGCAGGGCGGGCTCCGCCTCCTGCCACCGGGCGAGGGCCGCGTAGTCGTCACCGAGGTGCTGCAGGGTGACGGCCCGGTAGAGGGCGACGAGTTCGGGGGACCGGCCGGGTATCCCCGCGCCGCAGAGCGCGTGGCTCCGGCGGTGGATCTCCAGCGCCTGGTCGGGACGGCCGTGCTCGCGCAGGATCACCCCGAGGCTGTTGAGGGCGGACAGCGAGGCGAGGACGCTCTCCGGGGAGGAACCGTCCCGGTGGTGGTCCACGGCCGAGCGGAACCGGGCGATCGCCTCCTCCGCCCGGCCGAGCGCCCGCAGCGCCACGGCGCCGTAGTACAGGGCCCAGCCCGTCTGGAGCGGGTCGTCGCAGACCCGGGCCGCCAGGAGCGCGACGTCGGCGGTTTCGAGGGCCGCCCGGTGGTCGTGGCCGCAGGTGCTGTGGGCCCAGGCGAGGTAGTTGAGGTGGGTCGCCTCCTCACGTCGTTCCCCGAGGGCGCGGGCCGCGTCCACCGCGTGCCGGAAGACGTCGACCCAGTCGGGCCAGTGCTTGGTCAGATCGGAGAACCAGTGCATCGCCTCGGCGGCGTCCAGCACCTGACGGTGCCGTCCGGCGGTGCGGGCGTGCCGCAGGGCGGCGAGCCACTGGGCCCGCTCCGCCGTGAGCCAGGCGCGGGCCTCGTCCCGGTCGCGCGGGGCGGTGCCGGGGTCGGGATCACCGGCCGTGAGACCGCCGCGCGGGACGGCGTCGAAGTGGAGCGCGGCCGTGGTGGCGCGGGCCAGCGTCCAGCGGGCCGCGCGGTCCAGGGCGGCGTTCCGGGCCTCGGGCGGGTCCTCGGCCGCCACCCGCTCGACGGCGAACAGCCGCAGCAGATCGTGGAACCGGTAGCGCTCGGCCGTCGGATCGCTCTGCAACAGCCCCTGGTCGCAGAGCTCCTCCAGACGGAGCCGGACGTCGCGGAGCGCGGCCCCGGCGAGGAGCGCGGCGGTCCCGGGGCTGACGTCGGGCCCCGCCGCCAGCGCGCCGCGCCGCAGGACCAGCCGGGAGAGCGGGTCCAGCCGCCGGTAGGAGAGGGCGAAGGCGGCCCGGACGCGCAGATCACCGGTCTGGAGGCCGTCGAGCCGCAGTTCCTCCCGGTCGAGCAGGGCGACGAGTTTGGCGAGGGTCTCCTCCGGCCGGGCGGCGAGCCGCTGTCCGGCGATCCGCAGGGCCAGGGGCAGCCGCCCGCACAGATCGGCGAGGGCCCGGGCGGCGGCGGGCTCCCGGGCGACGCGCTCGGGACCGATGATGCGGGTGAGGAGGGTGACCGCTTCCTCGCGGCGCAGCAGGGGGAGGGCGACGCGGTGCACGGATTCCAGACCGCTGAGGGCGTCACGGCTGGTGACGAGGGTGAGCGAGGACCCGGAAGCGGGTAACAGGGGACGCACCTGGTCCGCCCCGGCCGCGTTGTCCAGCACCAGCAGCAGCCGGCGTTCCGCGACGAGGGTGCGCCACAGCGCCGCCCGGTCCTCCTGCCCCCGGGGCAGCGAGCGTTCGGGCACTCCCAGGGCGCGCAGCAGCCGGGCGAGCGCCTCGTCCGTCCGGACGGGTTCCGCGTCCATGGCCCGCAGGTCCAGCCAGAACCGCCCGTCGGGGAAACCGGGGGCGAGACGGTGCGCCGCGTGGACGGCGAGCGCGGTCTTCCCCAGTCCGGGCGTCCCGGCGACCACCACCACGGGCGGAGAGGTGGTCCGCGCGGTCGCGGCCCACTCCCGGAGCGCCGCCAGCGCGGTGCCCCGCGCGGTGAAGTCGCCGATGTCCCGGGGCAGCGAGAGGAGTCCGGACGCGGCGGCCGGGTCGGGGACCGAGTCGGTGGCCGGGGCGGCGGGCCCGGCGCTCGGTCCGGCGGCGGGCCCGGTGGTCGGGCCGGTGGTCGGTCCAGCCGCAGGTCCAGCGGCCGGTCCGGTGGCCGGTCGGGTGGTCGCGCGTGGGCGTTGGCGGCCGGGGGCGGCCGATGCCTCCAGGGACCGGGCCGCGTCGGCGGTCAGTCCCAGCGCCCGGGCCAGGGCCTGGACGGTACGGCGCTGCGGTCCCCGGGTACGGCCGCACTCCATGTAGGTCAGCGCGCGCACGCTCACCCCGGCGGCTTGGGAGAGCTGTTCCCTGCTGAGTCCCGCCGCCTCGCGCAGACCGCGCAGACGCTGGCCGAAACCGTCGGACGTCGTGGTCATTTCCCGGTTCTCCTGGACGTGTACGAGGGGTACGAGGGGTACGAGGTGGACGAGGGAGTGGCGTGGTCGGTCGGGTCAGCCGGTCGTGTCCGGTCTCGTGAAGGACGTCCTTCCGCCGTCGGTCCGCCCGGTCCGCCGTCTCTGTCCGTCTCCGTCCGCCCGGTCCGCCGTCTCCGTCCGTCTCCGTCCGTCGGGGAGACGCCCAGCACGGGCCCTCACCGGACAGGAAGAGGCCGTGGACGACCCTGTCGTTGCCTCATCTTCCAGCGCTTCCGCCGGGTGTCCAGGTGGCCAAAGGGGGTACGGAGCGCGTCTGAGGGCGGATCGGACGGAACGCGCCGGGTGACGTCCGTCCCCGCCCGCCCCCGGGAGCCCGTCCAGTGACGCGTCCGTACCGGGGCGGGCCTCGCGGCGGACGGCGTCGGCCGGACGACGAGGGCGACGGGCCGCCCGGGCCGGAGCGCGTCGACCGTGTGCGACACGTTCGGGCACGGACCCACCCGGGACGCCGACCGGCGTCCCGGGAACCTCATTGGACGACCGACCCGGTCGGATCAGGCCGGACCGGGTGCCGTCCTAGCGGATGAGGTCAGATCCGATGAAGTCAGGTCAAGTAAGGTCAAGTCGGTTCAGTCTAGGCCAGATCAGTCCAGGTCAGATCAGGTCAAGGAAGCTCCACCGGGCGTCCGGCCGGGCGCCGCTCAGCCAGGCGCCGCAGTTCTGGAGGACGACCGGGCTCGACGTAATGTGCTGCGCGCCCGTGCCGAGGTCGCGCAGGAAACGGTCGAGCGGGCCACGGCGGATCGCCGCCGACCCCGCCCAGCGGTGCACGGTGCGGCCCACCCCGGACGCGGTCGAGGTCGCGTGGTTGAGCGAGAGACGGATCAGGGTGTCCTGCTCGGTGCTGGGCAACTCACCCGCGTCCAAGGTGCGTTCGACGCCGCGCCACACCTCGTACGCCCAGGCCCGGGCGGCCCGCAGCCCGGCCTCGGCGGTCGCGTACTCGGCGTGGAACTGGGAGGTGTCGACCGCCGCGCCCCGCGAACCGGTCCGCTGCGCGGCGACCCGCCGCATCTCGTCCAGGAGCCGTCGGCCGACGCCGAGGGCCCATCCGGTGTGGCCGATCGCGGACAGGTTGACCAGACCGAGGCGGTAGAGGGCGCCGCCGTTGACGGGGGTGTCCGTGGTCGCGGCGTAGGTGTACTCGCGCGGGACGAACACGTCGGCGCAGTGGTAGTCGACGCTGTGCGTGGCGCGCAGTCCGAGCACCTCCCAGTTGCCGTCCAGGGTGACCCGGGACTTCGGCATCGTGAGCACCAGCGCCTCGTCGGTGCCCTCGACCTGGATCGCGCTGTGGACGTGGGTGGCGTGCGCCATGCCGGAGGCGAACTGCCACTGACCGCTGACCCGGTAGCCGCCCGCCACGGGCACGGCCCGGCCGGGGCGGGTGCCGTGTCCGGAGAGCAACGCGTGCTTCCCGTTCGGCACGTCCGGGAACAGCTCGGCCACCGCGTCCCCGCCGAGGTACGCGGCGGTGGTCCCGGTCATCATCTGCAGCGCGCTCATGGTCCACGCGGCCGAGGCGTCGTGGTAGCTCAGCCGCTCCACCGCCTCGATCAGCTGCCGGGGCGCGAACTCGTACCCGCCGAGGCTCCTCGGCAGTTCGGCCCGCACGATCCCGGTGTCGAGCAGTGCCCGGGCGGTCTCCTCCGGTAGCCTCCCCGACTCCTCGGCGGCGTCGGCCCGTTCGTCGAGCGTTCCGCCGATCGCGTCGATCCGCTCCAGCACCCCGGCCAGTTCCGCGCTGACGTGCAGTCGGCCCTCGTCCCCCATGGGACCCCCTCCTCGCGGTCGGTGCCCGATTGTCGCACGCGTGTTCCGTGGCCCTCGGCCCGTGACGACCCCGTCGAGGATGGGAGCGGCCGCCGTGACGCGCGTCGGTCAGTCGACGGTCCCGAGGTCGAACTCCTCGTAGAGGACGTCAAGGGTGGCCCTGTTGCGGAGTTTGCACGCTGTGTTCTGGTTCGCGAACAGGCCGGGTTTCTTGAACGCGTCGTCGCGGGGGCGAGTGCGTAGCCATCTGATGGGGACGACGTATTCCATGGCGGCCGGGTCGGTGTCGTCGTCGGAATGGCGATAGGTGCCCTTGAGATCCATTCCGGAGAGCGGCTGATCGGTTCCATCGACCGTCACGCGCGCATCCGTGAAGGGAACCCCGCGGCCGGTGACTTCGCCGACACCGACGTACCCTTCACCCGGGATGTACGCGAATATCCGGCCTCCTACCGGAAGTCCGCGCAAGGTGCGGGTGAACCACTCCTTACCTCCGGCGGAGGTGAAACCGTATTTCTTCGCGTCGTCCCACGAACGGACGTCGCTGGCGCCGAACGAGACGTACCAGTCGCGCCCGTTCCACGGCTCACGGGAGACCGCCTTCCTCGCGGCCGCCGAGGCGGTGCGGGCTTCGTCGAGGAGCCAGCTGCGTGCCAGGTACCGAGCGCCGCCGTCGGCGTAGTACCGGAAGAGAACGGCGTTCGCGGGTACGCCGAGGCCATTGATGTATTCGATGATCCGCTCTGTCGCGGCATCGAGTTCCGCCGCGACGATCGTGAGTCGGTGGCCTGTGTTCAAAGCCTCGGGAGCAGGTATGCCGAACCGGTCCTCGAACGCCGCCTCGAAGCCGAGGCTGCCCCGGTCGGATTGGTAGTCGGCGTAGAGGTCGAGGATTTCGGTGTGAGAGAGCGTCTGAACCCAGGACCCGTAGTCAAGGGCTTGGGCGAGGACTTCGCGTGGGGTGCGGTCCTTCTTCAGCTCCAGGACGCGTATGACCCCCTCGGCATCGATGGCGAGCAGATCGATCCTGCCGCCGTGCGCGGTGTGCACTTGGCGGCCGATGACGAGCAGTGTCTCACCGAGGATGTCAGGGTCTGACTCGATCATGTCCTCAAGGCTGCTTTCGGACGGCATCACGGCCGTCTGAAGAGGCTGGGCCTTCCCGTTCTCGATCCGCCACAGGGCGACCTCCGTGGGCATTCGTCCTCCCCTGGCCGACTGGGTCATCGCGTAGCAGACCATAGCAACGGGAAGAGCCGGGCTTCGTGGCAAGGTGCGGCCTCTCGTGGTTCCCGGTTTGTCCGGGCGCGGCTGCGCGACGCCAGCGTCGAATTCCGCGTCGGCGTTCCAGCCCGGGCCTGCGGCGGCGTCCAGGGCGTCGGCCGGGACGCGGGCCGGCCGGTTGCGCCGCTTCGAGCCGCACGGGCTCACGACGACCATTCCGGCGATCTACGCGGGCGCCACCATCTCGATGGTCATCGTGTACCTCCTTCCAGGAGCCTCGGCAGTCCGGCGCTGCTGCGCCCATCCTGCTTTCCGAGGCGAGGGTCGACCGAACCCGGAAGGGGGGAGGAGCCCCCGCCACGTGATGGCGCACCAGTACGGTTCGGCCAAGCGAGGCGGGCTCGTCAGTGCTTCACCGGTCGCGGCAGGCGCTGTGAGAGGCTGGCTCATATGAACCGGCTCGCTGGTGTGACCTCGCCTTATCTGCTTCAGCACGCTGACAATCCGGTCGACTGGTGGCCGTGGGGACCTGAGGCGTTCGAAGAAGCGAGGCGGCGCGATGTGCCCGTTCTGCTGTCGGTCGGTTACTCCGCGTGCCACTGGTGCCAATGACTTAACGCAACCAGGTAGTCCTGACCTGGGGTGTTGTCAGGGGGTAGTCGCGTGGACACGTACGATGAGGAACTGGGCAAGAACATAGAGGCTTGGGTGGACGCCGAACTGGCCGCCTCACCCGAGTGGGGGCCTGAGAAGTACGACATCATCCGTCAGCGCTTGGAGGACGCCGCGCCCGCTGTCGCCGCCGAGGAGTAGGGGGCGGAGCCGCAGACTGCGGCATACGCGGTAGCGCCGTGCGAGGCGACGGATCTGTCCCCTCGCACGGCACCACATGGCAGCAGGTTGACGTTGCCCAGCCGTCGCCGCCGGTGGTGGAGCAGGGCGAGCCGGTGCTGAGAGTGATCACCTGGCTGTTCGGTCAGCCTGGGCTCGTGGTCGGAAGGGTGAGCTTGACCAGGACCGGCGTGGGCTTCTGGGTGTTGCCGGAGGCGTCGGCGAGCAGCCAGCCCTCGGCCCGAGCGGCGCTGATGCGCGTCACCGTGAGGTCGGTGGCCCGGTTGGCGGTGAAGGTCAGGAGTTCTGTCCAGGTCGGCGCGTTCCGGAGGTCTAGGCGTTGCAGGCTTCCGTCGAGGGAGCTGCGGGTGCTGGCCGCGAGGATGGTGTGTTCGTCCGGGCCGGTGGCCGCGCGAGGGTCGGGGAGGGAGGAGGTGATCCAGTCCTCTTTGTCGGCGGACGGGTTCTTGCTGACGTCGACAGGGGTGCTGTGCCCGGTGCCGCTGAGGAAGTGCCGCTCGTCGGCGAGGTGGACGGCCCGTATGCCGTTGGGGAAAGGGACGTCGTACCGGGTCTCGTCGCCGGGCCGTTCGCCGATACGGCTGATGGTGACCGATCCGCCGAACAATCCCCCGACCTGGTTGTAGACCCACAGGGTGCCGTCCCGCCCGGCTTCCAGGGTTGCGTAGCCGCCGAAGCCGCCGGCCACGAGCTGAAGGTCGCGGGTCTTGGGGTGCCAGCGTACGAGCGCGCCGCGGCACAGCACGGTCACTGAGCCGTCGATGCCGCGGACGGCCCGGTCTTCGGTGCCGGGCAGAGCCAGGGCCCATTTGGTCTTGCTGGTCGTGGTGTGGAGTTCAACGACGCCAGCGTTGGTCGTGATCAGGAGCCGGTTGCCGGGAGCGGCACTGATTCCGCTCGGGTGCTGATCGGACTGCCAGACTCCGGTGAACTCCACGCTGGCGTCGACACCTTCGGCGCTGGTCTTGACGATCGGCCAGGGCGGCGGCGTCTCGGATGTCCGCGTAAGCATGGGAACGTCCGGTTCGGCGTGCTGGGGGGTGACGATGTCGGCCAGGGGGACCAGCCGGTTGCCGGAAGCGGCGGTCTCGCCGTACAGCCGGTGCAGCAGTTCCTCCGGGTCGAGTAGCCCGCACAGGGCGGCTTCGATGTGGGAGCTGTCCATCAGGAGCAGCTCGTTGTGGCGGTTGATCCACTCCAGCGCGTTCGAGTTGAAGCCGGTGGCGGACAGGACGATGGCGCGGGTACCCGGAGGGCGGGTGGAGAGCCGCTCGGAGAGCTTGGTCAGAGGGTCCGCGCTGAGGGGGTTGGCCTCCCACTTCGCCTCAAGGATGTAGTTGTGGCCGATTGTGAAGAAGACGTCCGTCTCGTCCCTGCCGCCGACTCCGATCACGCTGGGCCGGGCCTCGTGTCCCCACGCCTTGAGGACGTTGGCGATCAGTGTGTTGAACGCCTGCCCCCGCTTCTGGGGGGTCAGGCCAGGGTCGTCGCGCAGACCTTTGTAGGTGGCGAGGAGGTCACGAAGCCGCAGAGTGAGGGTCAAGTCCACCGCGTCATCCTTGCACCTGGCCCGGCCCGTGGTGGTGCCACGGGCCGGGCCAGGTGGTTGGGTCAGATGCCGGTCTTGGCGGTGATCCAGGTGCGGTGGGCGGCGATGTTGGTGTAGACGGCGGGGAATCGGCTGTTGCACACGGAGTGGCCCCAGCTGACGATGCCGAGCAGCCGGCCGTTCTGGGCGAGCGGGCTGCCGCTGTCGCCTTCGCAGGGGGCCAGGCCGGTGGCTTTGTCGAAGGTGCAGACGTGGCCGGTAGTGATGTTCTGGCCCAGCCAGCGCAGTTGGCACTCGGCCAGGGGCAGGATCGTGACGGTGGCCTGCTGGAGGGCGTTCGGCCACGGGCCGTCGCTGCTGAGCCGTCCCCAGCCGGTCACCGTCGCGCTCCCGCCGGGGTACGCGGGCGGGTTCGGGAGAGCGACCGGCTGGACCAGCGGCGTGTAGACGACCGGCGTGCTCAGCTTCAGCAGCCCGATGTCGTTCGGGACGCCGGCGGCGTTGCCCTTGTAGTTCTCGTGCCGGATCACCTCCTGCACCCCGTAGGCCGTGCCCGCCGGGTCGATGGTGTTCGACCCGACCACCACCCGCATCCGTTCGGCCCTGGCATTCTCCAGGCAGTGGGCCGCGGTCAGCACCCATCGCTCGCCGATGACCGACCCGCCGCACCCGGGCTGCCAGCCGCCGGAAACCCGGGACTGGAGCAACACCTGATACGGATACGCACCCGCCGCCGCGTCCGACCCGCCCACGATCGCGGACGCCGGCCCCGCACCGCCGCCGACCAGCCCGGCCGTCACCAGCACCGCTCCCAGCGCCGACGCCACCACCCGCCCGAACCGGCCGCTCCCGCGCACCCTCATGCCGCCACCCCTCGCCCGACGCTGCACCCCCTTCTGCAGGGGGTGCGATCGTTTCGGAGCGTGGCGGTCAGGTGCACGGGCCGGCAAGCGGTGAACCGGCCGTTCCCGGACGGCGGGTACGGCCGGGTCACCGCAAGGCGCGGCCGACCCGGCAGGGCGCCGGTTCAGGCGCCGACGCCGAGGGTGAGGCTGAAGATCTCGCGTACGGAGGTCCCGAACGTCAGCAGGGTCACGGAGCCGAGCAGGGCGAACGCGGACGCGGAGAGCGTGGCGGCGCGGCGGAAGGTGTTCACGGGCTGGTCCTTGTCACAAGGCTTGGTGGGCGGCTGGTCAGAGTGGGGTGATCACGGGGCCGAGGGCGTAGATCAGGGCGATGATGGCGTCGGTCAGGGTCATGGAGTCCTCTTTCCGGGTTCGGGTTCGGTGGTGTGGGCGCAGCGGCAGGGTGGTGGTGCGGCCTGCTGCTCTTCGAGGTGGCGCAGGCGGCGGGAGAGTTCCTGGACGGCGGCGATCAGCACGCCCTGGCCGTCGACGACGTCGATGGTCGTTTCCCGGCGGCCGTAGCCGAAGGCGGCCCGCCAGTCCTGGGCCATGGGGCCGATGTGCAGGGTGTCGGGGTCCCAGTCGTAGCGCCACTCGCTGACGGGCAGCTCGTCCAGGAGCGCGAGGATCTGTGTACGGGTGAGGGGTTCGGCCCTCTCGGTCCTCGGGGGCCTGGGCCTCAGGAACGTCGAGGCGAACCCCCGGACCAGGGCGGCGATACGCATGGAGACTCCGGCCGGCGACGGTGCTGGGCCCGCTCGCCGGTGTGCTGGATCGTCGGGACGGGTCAGCCGAGGGGCTTGATGTCGTGCTTCACATCGCGGTTGCTCGTGATCAGGGGCACGATGATCGGCTCAAGGGCATCGACAATCCGCCGGACTGCTTCGAGCACGTTCATGAGAACTCCACGGTGGCACAGAGGTGATCGGTCGATCGTCATTCCATCAGCCCGGCCCGGCCGTTCGCGGGGAAAGATCACAAGTGATCGCCGGTGGCCTGATTCGATCATGCCCTGGTGGGCGAGAAGGCCCATCCCCGTCCCGCACCAGGTGCATGCCCCCACCACGCCGGCCACCCGTCGCACCGGCGGGAGCCGTGTCCGTCAGCCGGGGCCGGACTGCGGACCGCCCGCAGGGCGCGGCCGAAACCACCCGGCCGCCGACGGGACGCGCCACGGACCCCGCCTCGCATCCCGCGCCGTCGGACACGGCACCCCGTCCGCACCCGGCCTGAGCCGGGCTGCGGCAGGTGCATCCCGTCCGCAGCAGCCCGTCGACGCACGGGGGGAGACCCGCCGTCGCCCCGGGCCCGCAGCCCGGCGACGCTGGTCACGCCGTCGGCCGCCCGTCGGCGGAGCCTGCCGGTTCGGCCGTGTCCGCCGCAGGCGTTGGGGCAGGTGCGGCTCAGGCCGGGTGGAAGTGGAAGGTGTCGTTGCGCATCCCCTGGCCGAGCTCGTTGCACTTGAAGGGGATGACGGGCGAACCGTCCCCCATCGAGGCGTCCTTCACGTGCCAGCAGTGTGTGCTGAGAGAGATCACGTTGGTGCCGTTGTAGACCCTGACCTGCTCACCCGGCCACCAGTGAAACCTGGTGACGAATGCCGAGTCGGTCGTCGAATTCCTGCACCGGAACTGGGCCACCGGAATGTAGTCGTGGGGAACCATGAAGAGGCACTTCCCGTAGGACGTGCGGAACTGGTACATGCTCGGGAGGTCCTCGGCGACGGCCAGGGTGAACCGCTGTTGGGCACTGCCGTCACAGGTCGCCGTGACCAGCCGCACCCAGTCGTCCCCGGAGTCCCGCTCCAGCCCCAGGCATTTGCCGGAGTTGTCGACGGTGATCGTGTGCGGGCCCGTCCCCGGCTGGGCCTGAGCAGGAGCGGCCGGTAACAGCAGCACCAGACCGGCAGCGGCGGACAACGCCGCGAGGAAACGCCTGTACATCAAGGAAAACCTCCTGAGAGACACGGTGACCGACAGCCGCCCGACCCCGTGGTCGAGCCGATCAACGCTAGCCACCCGTCCTCGCCCGCGCCATCACCCCCACGGGTGACGCCCCCGGCGCGCACCGCTCGCCGCCCCCGCTCATTCGATCCGCTCCACGACGGAGCGAGGTGTCCGGTCGACATCCTGCGGTGCCCCAGGATCAGACGGCGTCAAAGGCCACCCAGTGCCGATCATGGGCGACTCAGCGGGTGGGCCGGCACGGAGCCGTCCACAGAGCAGACGCGGCCTGAGTCCATCCGTGATCGGTCCTGCTGTCGTCGTGCGCCTCGCCCGCGACCACGAAGCCGTGCTTCTCCAGTTGCCGCACCGCGTTCTCCCGGGGGAGCACGGGCACCTCGCCGTCGATGGCGATCAGGTATCGGCCGGGGTCGTCGGGGTGCGCCTCAACGAGGGTGTCCGCCGGGCCGAGGTCGTCCGGGCCAGCGACGGCGACGAGGTCCGGGCCGATGACGTACATGGCCCACCGTTCGCCGAAGACCGAGACCTCGGCGCTGTACAGCGCAGGCAGGTCGCTGTGGTCGGGGTGAGTGGCGGGCACGGGGGACTCCTCTGACAGGTTCAGAACTGCTTCCTGACCGTAACGCACGGCTGTGACATCGCCCGGCCGGTGCGCGAGACGGGCCCGGTCGTCACCAGAGGCTCAGCGGGCGGCCTTCCGCGATCGTGGCCTGCACCCGTGCCGCGATCTCATCTTCGGTCTCGTCCCGGGCCAGGCCGGCGCGGATGGCGGCGCCGATCGCGCGAGAGCGCCCAGCGGGGCCGCGGAGGTCCGCCAGGGGACTACCCGGGTCGCGCCGCCGGGCCACCCACTCGGCCCGGTTCTCCGCCGCCGTCCCCAGCCGCAGGTGCGCCGGCTGCTGACAGGAGTGGGAGTCGCAGGTGTGGCAGACGGTCAGGTCGGTGCCCCACCCCAGCCGCGGGATGACGCCGTGCGCGAGCTGGTACCCGTACAGATGTCCCGGCACCGTTCCCCGTCGCGTCCGGCCGGGCCGTGAGGTCGCCCGGAAGGTCGCGTGCCCGGTGCTGGAGATCCCGCCGATGAAGAACCAGCACCCGGTGAACGGGTTCCGGTGCACCTTCGCCCAGTACCGGGCCCGGACCGACTCGTCGGCCAACCACGCCGCCCACTCAGTCGCAGCTATCCGTACGGGTGTCGGTTCGCCGAGCAGCGAGAGCTGCTCGTCAACGGGAGGGGGCCCGGACCCCTCCACCGCAGCAAGCGGGAAGAGCCCGGGCCCGGAGCCGTTCTCAGCCGGCATCGGCCAGGCCGCCGTCCGGCGCAGCGGTCGGGGCAGAAGCAGACGGTGCGGCGGCAGCGGTGCCGGCCTTCCTGGCGCGGCGGACCGGGCGGGGGCGCTCGGCGCGGGCACGCAGTTCCTCGATCACCTCCTTCGCGCGAGCGGCGGTAACAGGCTTCGCCTCGCGTTCCAGCTCCTCCGCCGTGACGCCGAGCAGCTGCGCGACCAACTCGGCGTCGTTGTTGAACAGCCGGAGGACCGCCGCAGCGGCTTCTCGCGCCGCGACCTCGGCGTCCTCCTTCGCCTTCGCCGCCGCCACCGCGGCCTCCCGCGTGGCCAGGGCGCCGGCCGCCGCCAACTCCCGTGTCCGCGACTGGATCTCCTCGATCGCGCGAACCCGCCGCCGCAGTTCCGCCGCGCTCACCGATGCCGTCGAAGTGCTCACCCGTTCTCCATCCCAACCGAATACGTGCTCATCGCCCGCACCGTAAGCACGACTCCGCGGACACCTCAAACTGCGATCGCAGGGTGGTTTGTGGAGCGATGTCAGTGAGGCCGGACAGAATGGAGCGATGGACGCAGAGCGTGAAACGGCGAACGCGGACGGTCGGGTCTGGCCGAGGCCGACCGGCCTCCCAGGGCCTCTCGAAGCGGCCCTCGACCTTCTCAAGGCCGAGGGATGCGCGCTCAGCCACCTCGACCTGACGAGCCCTGAACTGATTGCCGACCTGAGCGACCTGGCGACTCCCGAGGTCGTCGAAACGCTGGTCTGGCTCCACGAGCACCACCAGGTCCTGAGCCGGGCGCCGAAAGCCATGGCCCGCGGACTTCTCGAACAAGCTCACATCAGCCCGTGGCCGGCCAAACGGAGCGGCCAGGACACCAAGGCCGAGGCCGAGCGGGTGTTCAACGACTGGACCAACATCCTCCTGCTGTGTCAGTTCTGCCACCCAATCTTCGACAACCACGGCCTCATCCCGCGCGTGCTGGTCGAGCGGGCCCGCACCGAGGTGCTGCGGACTCCGACCGGCTACGAGGCGCTTCGGCTCTTCATCACGCGCTCCCTGGCCTACCGAGGTAACCAGCCCGACGCGACCCAGCCGTTCCGTACGGACATCGAGCGCGCCCACTTCGAGCTCGCGACCCTCCACGGCCACGGCGACCCGATCACGGTGGCACCCTTCTACAAGGCCGACCGCTACTTCCAGTCCACCGCGGACCCGGTCAGCGGGCTGATCCGACAGGGCCCGTACGGCGGGAACCCCGACGAGTACTACTTCGCCCGCGGCATCACCAACGTTCCCCCGCCCGCGCCCGGCCTGTACAACGTGGTCAAGACGTCCAGCGGCTTCGGCTTCGAACCCGCCTCGACGCCCGGGGCAGAGGATGCAGTCGCGCCGGACAACGGCGGTGGTGGCTGACGACGGACGCCGCTATCCGTTCCGGTTACAGACTTTGTGCCTCCGGCGGGTCCTCTCTCGGAGGGGGTGGGGGCGGGTTGGTTGGGTGCGGCGTCGTTGTGGTTGGGGTGGTGGGGGCGGGGTTCCCTCCTCGGCCGGACACCCGGAGGGCGTGCCAGGGCCCCGGGTGGGGTGTCCAGGCCGGGCCGCTTCGCGGTCGCTGCGCGAGCCTGGACACCCCACCCGGAACCCTGAAACGGCGGAGCTGTCCGACCGAGGAGGGAACCCCGCCCGGGGTGCGTTGTGGCCGGGCCCGGCGGGGCGGGTGCGGGTCGACAGGGTGGGGAAATGTGCAGGTCAGGTGGGTTGTCTGGGTTGACCCGACCCCTGGAACATGGTTTAATTAAACATGTCGGAGGGGGAGGGCAACGCCCCAGCCGGCCACCGGAAGGCCGACCGGCCCCCGGCATCACCTCTCACCAGGAGAAGAACTGTGACCACCAAGGCGGACGTGAATCCCAAGCTGTCGACCATCAGGGCGCTGCTGGCCAAGGCCGAGGACCCCGCGACGCCGGAGGCCGAGGCGGAGCTGGCCCGCTCGCGGGCGATGGAGATGATGGCGAAGTACGGCGTCGAGCAGGCCATGCTCGGCGACGGGCAGCCGTCGCGGGACGGGGTTACGAGTAAGAGCTTCGACCTCCCCAACCCCTGGTCGATGTCCCGCGCCCGCCTCATCTACGCCGTCGCGGAGGCTGTCGGCTGCGAGGCCATCCACATGGGCCCGGCCGCGAACGGCGGTCGCCGCGTACATGTGGTCGGCTACGAGTCCGACGTCCAGCGCGCGGAGATCCTTTACACCTCGCTCGTGCTCCAGATGCTCAACGGCCTCAACCGGCAGGCCGTGCCGTACGGCGTGCGAAGCGCGCGGGCGTGGCGCAACTCCTGGCAGCTCGGATTCATCGTGCGCGTCACCGAGCGGCTCAAGGCAATCGAGGAGGCCGCCCGAGCCGCAGCCAGCGGGGAGGCGTCCGCCACCGGCCGCAGCGGCGAACTCGTGCTGGCCAACCGAGCCGCCACGGTTCGGGCCGCGTTCCAGCAGGCTCACCCCAGGGTTCGGAAGCAGAGCAGCTCTACCAGCGGCAGCGGGTACGGCGACGGAGTCGCCGCAGGCAACCGCGCCGACATCGGCGGAACCCGACGCATCGGAGCCCGGTCCGCCGGATCGCTCGCCGCCTGATCCGCGAACCCCGCCGGGGCGGCGGCCCGCCGCCCCGGCCCCACCTCCGCGCGCCCCGAGGAGCCCCGCGTGTTCATGGACTGGATCAGGTTTCACAAGGCCGATGAGAACGGCCGCCACTACTTCCAGGTCTACAGCGTCCCCCAGGCGTGGAACGCCGCCGCCCCGAAGGTCCCCGGCACCGGCCGGATGAGCGAAGCCGCCGCCCGCACCTTCGCCACCACCAGTCCGGCCGGACAGCAGTGGCGCACCCCCTGCTACTGCACCGACTGCACCATTGCCGCCAAGTCCGTTGGCAACGCGACATCTTGACCACCGCGACCGCCCAGGAGAACGCCATGCCCCCGAAGCCCCGCGCCACCCCCGCCCGCATCCTCACCGCCGCCGCCGACCACGTCGAACGCGTCGGGCTGTACCGAGGTGACCACCTCTGGCAGCCCGGCCGGATGGGCAACACCGCCCCGTGCAACCTCCTGCACGCATGGGGGCGCGGTGTCCGCGCCGCCCGGCCCCGCTGGACCGAGCGCGGCGAAGCGTGGGACGTCTTTCAGCGAGCCCTGTTCGACTCCCTCGTGGTGCTCAGCAACCAGGCCAACGGCCGCCCCGTGTCGCCCGCCCGATGGCGGACGCTAGGGCTTGCCGAAGACGCCTACCGCCGCACCATGCTGTGGTGCTGGACCGACACCCCCGGACGCACCACAGCCGAGGCCGCCGCCCTGATCCGCGCCGCCGCAGCCCCCTATCCGAGTGACGCCGATCACATCGCCCCCGGTTGCCCCACTCTCCAGAACATGGTTTAATTAATGATGTCGGAAGGGGGAGGGCAACGCCCCCGACCGACACCCCCCCGCCGGGGCCAACCGGCCCCGGCGGAACCTCTCACCAGAAAGCAGCACGACGATGACCACCAAGACCCAGGCCGGCGTCCAGACTGCCCCCGCCCCGTGGCCGACCATCGCCACCGCCGAACTCCTCGCGCACTCCGGCAACGTCCGCTCCGTCGAGGTCCCGGCCGAGCTGCTGGCCGACGTGACGGCCAACGGCATCCAGGAGCCGCTGTACATCGTGAGCACCCACGGCGGGGTGCCCCAGATCATCGACGGGTTCCAGCGTCTGGCCGCCGCCGTTGACGCCGGACTGGAGTCCCTGCCGTTCACGCCCCGGCCGGTGATCCGGATCGACGCGCTCACCCCGCACCCCGAGAACGCCCGCGAGGATCTCGACGTCAACACACAATTCGTGGAGAGCTTCCGCAGTGAGGGCTGCCGCATCCCCGTCAAGGTCCAGCGGCTTGAGGGCGGGATCATCCAGGTCAACGACGGGCACCGTCGGTTCTGGGGTGCCCGGGAAGCGGGCCTCACCCACCTGCCGTACGAGTGGGACGACGAGGACCGCGACGCCGCCGGGCAGTTCCTCGACATGATCACCACTTCCCAGCAGCGCAAGGGCTTGACGACGCGCGAGATGAACCAGGCCATGTTCAGCGCCGCCGAGGCGGGCGCGCAGGTCGGCCGGATCGCCAAGGCGGCGGGGGTGCGACAGAAGGACGTGCGCACGCTCGTCAAGGTCCGGAACGACGAGAAGCTCAGCGCCGCCATCAGTGCCGCGAGCGGCTACGTGTGGACGTTCGAGCACATGGCCGCCCTCTCGGAGTTCGCCGACAACCCCGAGGCGCTCGCCGCGATCACCGAGGCCGCAGCCGCCAAGGGGGCGAACGAGTCGAAGGTTCAGTGGGCGATCGAGGTCGAGCGGGTCAAGCGGGACAAGGCGGCGAAGGCGGCGGCCCACCGCGCGGAGCTGGAGGCCGCCGGGCAGAAGATCCGTGACATCGAGGAGCTGTCCGAGCGGGCCGTAAGGGTGTGGAGGCTGAGCGGCGTCACCGAGGAGGAGCACGCCGGGTGCAAGGGGCAGGTATGGGTGTTCGACGACCGGCGGGGCGACCGGTACGAGCCCTACTGCTCGGCCCCCGGACTGTACGGCCACACCGCGCCGGAGGGCGCGAAGGGCAGCGGGACCGGCGGCACCAGGACCGCCGCCGAGGTCGAGGCCGAGCGCGCCGCCCGCGCCGCCGTCAAGGCCGGAAACATCGACTGGGACGCTGCGGAGGTGATCCGCCGGAAGTGGCTCGCGGACCTGATCAAGTCCCGCAGCCTCCCGAAGGCGAGCACCAACGCTTTGATCCGCCACGTCAACGAAGCACTTCTCAGCGGCACATGGGGGATCAGCGACGGCCTGAACAAGGGGCCCACCACCGAAATTCTTTCCGCCTTCCTGGGCCTGAACATCCAGCAGGCCAAGGACCGCAGCACCTTCGCCCAGCACGCCGCCAAGGACCCCCGCCGGGCCCCGCAGCTCCAGTTCGCGGCCATCGCCGCCGTCCGCGAGAAGTGCGCGAACCGATCGGCGTGGCGGACCGACGAGCAGCACGCCCCGTGGACCCGGAAGCCCACGGCCGCATGGTTTCGCGTGCTGGAGTCCCTCGGGTACCAGCTGACGCCCATTGAGCGCTCCGTGGCGGACGAGACGCCGTACGACCCCGCGAACAAGGAGCCCCGCACATCCCTTCTCGGCAGCGAGCCGGAGGCCGAGCCGGACGCGGAGCAGGGCGACCAGGAGCCGGACGCCGAGCCCGGCGAGGACGAGGACGAGGGCGACGCCCACGACGCCCGAACGCAGCAGGCCGACGAGGCCCCGGAAGGTGAGGCCGAGCCGCAGGCCGGACAGGTCGAGGGCGAGGACGAGCAGCCCGACGCCGAACCGGAGGACGAGGAGCCGGAGCCCCAGACCGCCCCGGACGCCGAGCAGCCGACGACCGACACCGCCTGATCCTCCCCACCGAACCGACGCCGGGGGCGGGAACCCCGCCCGCCCCCGGTCACCCCAGGAGCCCCACCGTGACCCGTGCAGTCCTCACCGAGACCACCGCCGACGACTACTGCTGCGGCTACGCCGCCGCCCCGGCCGAGCCCAATCCGGGCATCGCCGCCGACCTCATGCAGGCCCGTGCCATCGCGGGAGGTCTCGGAGAGTTCGGCATCGGGGCCGCCCGCTGGTCGGCCGCCTACGACCCGGAGGCCGCCGCCGCCGTCCTGCGCGTGGACACCCCGCGCGGACTGTACTCGCTCGCCATCCCCGCACCCGGCCAGGCGTTCCCGGTCCGCCACCACGGCGAGCGCATCGGTGCCCTGGACTGCCGCCGCACCTACGGCACCGCCGACAGCTACGTTGCGGCCTTGTTCGCCGCCTTCCTGCGCGACCGCGCCGCACTCGACTTCCCGGGCCGCGACGTTTGCCCCACCCGTAAAAACATGGTTTAATTAATGGTGTCGGAGGGGGAGGGCAACGCCCCCTCCGGCCCACGGGCCGCCAAGCCGGCCCCGACCCGACCCCGGCCGCGCGCGGAGGGCAACCCGCCCGGCCGAGGGGCTCGATTCCTCTCACCAGCAGGAGCACCCACGATGACCAGCGCAGCCATGCGGTTTTCCGTCCCCGCGACCGCCGAGTCCCGTGTCCGTCAGCTTGTCGAGGCGACGAACGCCCGCGCCGCCGTCCACCGCCTCAACCCGTACGCGCTCGACATCACCGCCCCGTTTCTGGCCGACTACCGCGACGTGGACGGCCGTGTGATCGGCAAGCGGCCCACGGTCACCGTGACGATCAGCGGCGACCTTCCCCGCCACCGGGGCTGGACCGTCATCGCCCGGCTGGACCACGACGAGGAGGGCGAGACGATCACGAGCCTGTTCCCGGGCCTGCCGGAGCAGGAAGCCGAGGCAGCGCGCCAGCACCAGGCCGCCGAGAACCTGTGCCAGGGGTGCGCCGTCGCCCGGCACCGCACCGCCACCTATCTGGCCCGCCACGAGAACGGCGATCTCAAGCAGTTGGGCACCACGTGCGTCGAGCCGTACACCGGCCTGCCGATCAAGGGCCTTGAGGCGCTGTGGCGTCTCGGGACGATCAAGGACTCCGACTGGGACGGCGACGAGGGCGGAGTCCCGGCCGACTTGCGGGTGCCGGTGGACGAGGTGCTCCGGGTGGCCGCCGCCGTCGTCGCCCAGGACGGCCGGTTCTACAGCCGCTCCGAGGAGTGGAAGAACCGCGTGCCGACCGCCGATTCGGTGGACGCCTACTTCTTCAACCGCAAGGCGTCGCCGGAGTGGCGGGCCGGAATCGACGCCGAGCCGGACGCGGCGAGCACCGCCGCCGCCGTCCGCGCGTGGGCCCTCCAGGGGTACGGCAGCCTCTCCGAGTACCGCCACAAGGTGGGCCAGCTGGCCAAGGGCGAGACCGTCGCCCCCCGTCACCTGCCGACGCTGGTGTCCGCCATCGCCGGATGGCACCGCGACCAGGAGAAGGAAGCCATCGAGCGGGCCGCCCGGAACAGCAAGCCGCAGGGCACCAAGGGGGAGCGGCTCACGGTCCCCGCCACCGTGACCACCGTGATCGAGCTGGAGGAGCGGCACTACGGCTACCACGCTCAGCGCCGCAGGCTGGTGAAGTTTCAGGACGGCGACGGCAACGTGTTCGTCTGGTTCAGCAGCGCCGCGACCGTCCCGGACAAGGGCGACGAGGTCGAGCTGACCGGCACGGTCAAGGAGCACAGCGTCTACGGCGAGACCGCCCAGACCGTACTCACCCGGTGCCGCGTCACCGAACGCGAACCGGTCGCCGCCTAGGAGGGCCCGGCCGGGCGGAGACCACCGCCCGGCCCGCCCCGGGCCGCCGGTCGTGGGGTTGGGCGGCATCGAGCCGCCCAACCCCACGCGCCCACAGCCCGACCGCTCCGCCCCCCGTCGGCGGCTGGCCCATGGCCCCCGAGCGAAAGGGCGTCCCTGCGGGACGGCTCAGCCCGGCCCGGCTCGCAGCCGGCCGGGACGTCCGGGCCGCAGGCGGCCCTCCCGCCCCGCCCGGACGCCGGGCCAACGGACGTGCCCTGCGGGCACGACTGCACTCCGTCGCGCTCCGCGCGACCACGACGGCACCCCGACGACGGGGCGCCGCCCCGACCCCGACCGCACCACCGAGAGCCGAGGACCACCCATGCCCGCGTCCGCCGTCCGTCCGGCCGCTCCGTTCGGAGACCCGTCACCGCAGACCTGTCTTCAAGTCGCGGGAGAAGCGGCCCTCTTCGCCATCATCGCCGCCGACGACGCCATGGCCGCCGTCTGCCGTAGCCGCTCCGGCAGCACCGCGCACCTGGAGGCCGCGATGCACGAGGCCCACCGGGAAGCCACCGAGGCCGCCCGGCACGCCGACCGCGCCGAGCAGTACGCCGACGACCCCGAGATGCCCGCCAGCGCGCTCGCCTACTGCGCCCGCAAAGCCGTCGACCACGCCGTGCGCGCCCAGGCCGCCGCCGGAGCCGAGACCACCGCCGCCGACCTGCGCACCGAGCTGGACCGAGTGCTCACCCCCGCGGAACAGGCCGAACGCGAGAGCGCCCGCCGCAAGGCAGAAGCCGAGCACGAGGCCGAGCAGCGGGCCGCCACGGGCATGGACCACGACAACCGGCAGCGTGCCGCTTCCAACCGGTACCTCGCCGAACGGCATGTCGCCGCACTCGGCTGGACCACCGGCCACCTGCGGGTCATGGAGGCCGCCGCGACCGGCCGCCTCTACTGGCGCGACCGCCGAGCCCGGCTCGCCCCTCAGCACGGCCAGTGGAGCGGCGGGCGCCGGATCAGCCAGGAACGCACCCGGGCCCTGTACGCCGCCCGCTTCCTGGTCACCACCGCCCGCACCGTCGACGGCGCCCGCGTGCTCGCCCCCAGCCCCATGGGCCGGGTAGCCCTCGAACTGGCCCGGCTTCACCAAGCCGCACTCCACGACACCGACCAGGCCGCCTACGACGCTCGCTTCGCCCGGGTCCGCCGCCGCCACAAGCGCCGCGACGACCAGAAGGCCGCCGCCCGCAGGTTGCCCGAACTCGACCCCAGCGCCCGCAGGTCATACCGGCACCCGGTCACTCTCGCCGAGCAGCAGGCCCGCGCCGACCGCGAGGCGGCCGACCGGTGGGAGGACGAAGGCGGGTACTGCCCCGCAGTCCAGACTCCCCGGCCGGCGACCACCCCCGCCCCGACCCCACCCGCGCCCCCGGCCGCTCACACCGGTCAGCAGCAGGCCGTCCAACCCGCCCTCTGGTGACCGCCATTCGTTCCGGATTACAGACTTTGTGCCTCCGGCGGGTCCTCTCTCGGAGGGGGTGGGGGCGGGGTGGTTGGGTGGGGGTTGGTGGTGGTTGGGGTGGTGGGGGCGGGGCTCCCTCCTCGGCCGGACACCCGGAGGGCGTACCAGGAACCCGGGTGGGGTGTCCAGGCCGGGCCGCTTCGCGGTCGCTGCGCGAGCCTGGACACCCCACCCGGAACCCTGAAACGGCGGAGCTGTCCGACCGAGGAGGGAGCCCCGCCCGGGGTGCGTTGTGGCCGGGCCCGGCCGGGCGGGTGCGGGTCGACGTGGTCGGGAAATGTGCAGGTCAGGGGGTTGTCTGGCTTGACCCGACCCCTAGAACATGGTTTAATTAAACATGTCGGAGGGGGAGGGCAACGCCCCAGCCGGCCACCGGAAGGCCGACCGGCCCCCGACACCACCTCTCACCAGGAGAACCCACATGAACCAGCGGCCCACCGTCGCCGACCTCGCCCACCCGATCGCCCTCGCGCTCGGCGGGAACTGGCGGCCGACACCGGTGTTCCACGGCGTCCGGGAACTGGACCACGCGGCCGTCCTCACCCACCGCAGCAACCGGCAGCTCCACCTCTCCGAGCGCTTCGACGACCCCGGCCACCTCCACATCCGTGGCCTGTACCCCGCCACCGACTACGAGTTCCGCCGGGGCGAACTCGACAGCGTCCGCGTCGCCACGGCCGAGGCTGCCGAGGCCATCGCCGCCCTGATCTCCGGCGAGTTCATCGACGTGCACCGCGACGTGCACCGGCGCGTGAAGGAGCACAACAGCCAGCAGGCGAGGACGCGGCAGCACGTCGAGGAGCGCGCCCGCGACATCGCCGCCCGGCTTCCCGGGGCCCGTACCCGAATCGACGGGATCAGTGCCTATCTCTGCATCGACCTTGAACCCGGAACGGTCCGCATCGGAATCGAAGGCGATGCCGTGAACATCGTGCTCAACGACGCACCCGAGGTCATCGCCGACGCCGTCGTGTTCGCAGTGAGCCGATTCCTGCCCCATGTCCAGACGCCCGAGGGTGAGCGCGGCCGGATTGCCGACGAATTCCCCTCCTGACCCTTCCTCAATTCGTCCGGCGGCGCACTCCCGGGTGCGCCGCCCGCCCCTCCCGTCGAAAGGCTGCCATGAGTGCCGACCTGTTCGTCATCCGCCCGAAATGGACCGTCCAGGCCCCGCACCTGCGGTGTACCCTGAAAAGGGCCCTTGCCGTCCAGCCCGAACAGGACGTGTGGTCCGGAGCGGAGCACATCAATAACGCCAGGGCGATGGCCTATGGAATGGACCTCCCCGATTCCGGTCCGTGGTACCTCAGTCGCTCCCAGCTCCGCACGCTGAAAATCGCCATCGAATGGCGCAGGGTCAAGCGTGCGGCCAGCCAGCAGAAGACGGCCCCGGACATCCTCGAACGCTGGGCAGAAATTGAGGACGAAGTCATGGCGGCGTACCGGGATTCCTGCCACGCGGAAGGGCTTCATTGGATCTGAGGACTTGCCGAACACCCCAGAACGTGGTTTAATTAAATATGTCGGAAGGGGAGGGCAACGCCCCGAGCCGACACCGGGGCCAGCCGGCCCCGGACGCCCGAACTCTCACCAGGAGGAGCCCGATCATGCCCGGCAAGCCGAAGATGACCGACGAAGAGCGCCGCGCCTACAGTGCCCGGATGCGTGGCGAACTCGAATCCGTGATGGACCGCGCGTACGGTGCGATGGTCACCGACGAAGGATTCTGGGCCGCCGTCCTGCGTACGGCCGCGACCCTGGCCGACCGCAGCCCCGTGAACTCCATCGCCATCGCCGCCCAGTGCCCCCACGCCACCCGCGTACTCAGCTCCGGAGACTGGCGCAAGGCCGGGCGCTTCCCCGCCAAGGGCTCCACCTCCATTCGCATCTGGACCCCTATCCGGCGGCGGGCCGACGACGCCCAGGGGGCCGCCGAGGCCGGGCGCGGAGAAGCCGTCAGCGACACCGCAGCCGAGGGGGAGGGGCGCGCGGTGTCCGGATACAAGGCCGGTCCCGTGTTCGACATCAGTCAGACCGACGGCGACGCCTACGAGCTGCCCGCAACCGCCCCGCTCGCCGCCGAGGCGGTCCGGGACACCCTGCTGGCCCAGTACCGCGACTGGTACCGCGAGGACCCCGAGCAGGCCGGAGGGTTCGACCTCGCCCGCGAGGCCCCCGACGCCGCCGCCCGCATCCTGCTATACGGCCACGCCTGGCGGCGCATCACCGAGGAGGCCGCCCCGCTCCCCGGTCAGCACCTGGCCGAGGTCGCCTCAGCTGCCCATGTCGCCGCCCTGATCCTCGGAATCGCCCCCGGACCGGCCGCCATGCCCCCGCTTGCGGGCATCATCACGCAGGACAGGAAGCCCCCCGTTCACGCGTCCGCCGTCCGGGCCATCGAGGCCGGTCGCGCCATCGCCCAGGCCGTCACCGCCGCCGCCGAGCGTCGCGGCGAACTTGCCGCAGCCGGTTGACCCAAGACCAGGAACATGGTTTAATTAATGGTGTCGGAGGGGGAGGGCAACGCCCCCGACCGACACCCCCCGCCGGGGCCGACCGGCCCCGGCGGGACCTCTCACCAGACAGGACGCGACATGCTCACCACCGACCAGGCCCCCACCGTCCAGGACTTCCCGGCCGCCATGCTCGTGCACGCCGGACCCTGGTTCAGCGGCCACCAGCTCGACGCCCGCCCGGCCATCGTCGTCGGCCCCTACGGCGGAACCCGGTTCGCCGACGAGGCCACCATGGTCGTCGTCTGGTACTTCACCATCGGCGCCCCGACGCCCGGTGACAACCTCCAGGCGATGTTCCCCCACGAGCTGACGCCGCTTGACGACACTCTGACCACGATGGACCAGCGCGCGTTCTGCGACATCGCCGCCAGCCTGCCGCTGGGCCGGTTCGCCTTTGACGACGAAGCAGACGCCCTCATTGCCGCCGTGAACCACGCCGTCCGCGAGCGGACCGAAGCCGCCCCGGCCAGCCGCCGCAGCTGACGAAGGCCCCGCCGGTCCGGGGGAGGGCAACGCCTCCGGACCGGCGGGCCTCCACGCCCGAGCGGACACCCCTTCGGGGCGGCAGCAGCAGGTCCGGTGCGTTCACCGCCGCCGGCCGACTCCGCCTAGCGGCTCCGCCGACCGACGGCGGGCACCGGACCGCGAAGGACGCGCCCCGCGGGGGCGCGGCAGCCCCTGCCGTCGCGCAGGGCGCGACGGCGGCGGACCGCTCGTCCCTCACGGCCCGCCCCTGGTGGTGCTCACCGCTTTCAGCACCCCGTCCGCCCTCCGGGCGGCCACAGACTCTCACCAGAAAAGACCAGCTCAATGACCATCGAGATCACCCACACCCGCCGAGAAGGAACCCTGGTCGACGGCACCAGCCGGGGCGACGGATCGGCCGAGATCCTGAAACTCCGCGAGTACGGCCGCACCCTGCGCCAGCCCTTCCGCTGGAGCCGTACCCTCGGCTGCTGGTACCTCCCGCACAGCCGCGACCACGCCGCCTACACCCCCAACCTCGAACTCCTCGCCCAGCGGCTGCGGGACGCCGGCCTCGACACCACCTTGACCGTCGACAACGCCGACCGCCGCACCTTCGCCGAAGCCGAGCAGGACCGGGAAGAGCGAGCCGCCGACCGCGCCGACCGCTTCGCCGGGTACGCCGACAACGCCGCCCGCAACTCCGAGGCCGCGTGGAAGTCCGCCCACGCGATATCCGAGCGCTTCGAATTCGGTCAGCCCATCCTCGTCGGCCACCACAGCGAGCGCCGCGCCCGCCGCGACCGGGAGCGCATGGACACCTCGATGCGCAAGAGCATCGGCGAAAGCGACCGCGCCCAGCACTGGGCCGACCGCCAGAAGGCCGCCGCCAACTACGAGCAGTTCCGCACCGACCCCGGCCGAACCCTCCGCCGTCTCGACAAGCTGCGGGCCGACCTGCGCGCCGTCGAGAAGTGGCAGCGCGGCGAGTCCGCCAAGGGCTACTCCCGCAACCCCGACGACCCGGAGCTGACCATCCTGCACGAGGAGTACACCGAGGAGATCGCGCACTGGGAGCAGGTCATCAAGGACGCCGAGGCCAAGGGCTTCAAGGTGTGGACGCGCGCCGACTTCCAGCGCGGTGACTTCGCGCTCTACCGAGGCACCTGGTACGAGGTCCTGCGCGTCAACCCCAAGAGCGTCACCATCCGGCACATCTTCAACGGCGTCGGCAAGTCGATCGTCCGAGCCGACGACGACCGATATCACGGCTGGACCTCCACCGCCCCCTACGACGACGTGTCCGGTCGCAGGAGCGCCGACGAGATGCAGCCCGCCGCGCCGGCCCAGGCCGCGTAAGACCGCCGTTCCCGCCCCGGCGGCCGAGCGCCCCGGGGCGGGCCCCTCTCCCACCAGACAAGGGCACGACCATGACCACCCAGCTTCTCGAACGACCCGTCGTCCGTACCGCCCCCGACGCCGCGACCGACGACCACCACCTCGCCGCCCTCAAGACCGCCATGCCCTACCGCATCGGCACCCCCGACATAGCGTCCCGCTACCCCGTGATCATCGGGCAGGACCTGGTGATCGGCCGCGCCCACCGGTGGCACCGGGACTGGTGGGTCGAGACCAGCGCGGGGGAGAGCAACATCGGCCGCCCCGAGGACGGCGTCCCCGGCGTGGAGAAGGCCGCAGCCCACCTCGCCCAGGAGTACGCCGCCGGACTGATCACCGCCGTCCCCCTGGAGCAGATCCGCGCCGAAGAACCCCGGCCGCTGACGGGCCCCGTGCCGTTGCTTCACCTGCGGATGCCCGTCAACGACCGCAACGTCAAGAGCGCTCTCACCGCGTTCGCCGGACTCACGAACCTCCGGTGGCGGGCCGTCCTCACCGGATTCCCCGGCAGTGACAACCACTGGACCTTGCTCTGCGAACTGTGCGAGTGGACCGGCCCGAAGTTCTGGTCGCACCTGCGTGGGAGGAACGGTGCCCTTCCGAGCCTCCACCGCCACGAGGGCGGCTGCGTCGGCCCGGACCGCGTCCGCGAACTGATCCCCGCCTATCAGCAGTAGATCCGACCACCGGGGGGCGGCAGCCCGCCGCCCCCCCCCCGGCACCACCGAGACGGACACCACCGTGCAGATCCGCTACAGCCCCGAGAGCATCGTCATCGCCGACACCCCAGCCACCATCCTGGAGTGGGCCGCCTGCCACATCGAAAACGTCGGCATCCACCGGGGCCCGCGTCTGTTCGCCGGCCCCGGCCGCACCGCCCTCCTGCCGTGCTGGCCGCGCGGCGCCCTCGAAGTAGCAGCCGGCCACGCACGCGGAGCCGCCGGCCGCACCTACGACTGGCCCCGCATCAACCACGCCCGCGACGAGGCGTACCGCATCCTCGCCGAGACCCTCACCGGTCACCCTGCGGACACCGCCGACCCGGCCGCCGCGAAGGACTTCCACCGTGCCGCCATCGACCGGTGGAGCGCCGAGCCGGGCTGCACCGCCGCCGAAGCCGCCCGCGCCTTCCGCGCTGCCGCCGCCCGCGCCGAACTCGCCCTCTTCTGACCGGGCCTCCCCAACCAGACCTCCCGAAGGCCAGCACGATGGACCAGACCACCAACCCCCGCAGCACCACCCGGGCACCCAGCCGCCGGGGAGCCGCCACCCCGAGCCGGGACGGCGTCCACCGGATCGGCGTGCCGCTCCAGCCCCGGCTCAGCGCAACCGAGCTGATCCGCGTACTCCTCGCGGCCCCCGCGGAGACCGACCTGCGCACCCTCGATGCCGTCCAGGTCCGCGCGATCATCGCTGACCAGCTCACGCAGCACGGCTATGCGGTGCTCGACCGCTCCCCGTACGACCCCGACCACGACCGCGACCAGGACGCCCGCCGCGCGATCCGCCTCGCCTACGGCCCGCGCTTCCAGGATTCCCCGTCAGAACAGGCCGTGCTCGCCGACCCGCTGCGCGAAGTGCTCGCCCCCAGGGGCCGGCCGTGACCACCGCCGCCACCGGGACGGCCGGTGCCCGGGCCCGGCAGACCCACTACTGGCGGGTGCGCAACGGGCGGACCCCCGAGCCCCCCGAGAACGCCCCGCGGACGTGGCACATCCGGCACGGCCACCCCGGCGGCGCGTACAGCGACCTCGGCCACGAACTCGACCCTCCCGCACACCACGCCCCCACCCTGCTCACCCGCAGCCAGCGAACCGGCCGCCGGGAAACGGAGGAGTTCCGGGGCGGCTGCCTGGCCTGCGACTGGGAAGGCCCCGTCCACCGTGGCGACGGGTACGGCGACGGAGACAACGAGGCCGTGGAGGACGCCCACGACCACGCCTTCCCCGGCTGGCGCGAGCTGCCGCCGCTCACCACCGTCGAGGACCGGTGGGCACTCCCGCGCGACAGGGGGCGGTGGGCACGGCTGGCCTCCCGCTACCCGACGGGGTGGCTGGACCAGGGCGCCCCGCTGGTGGCGTGGCGCCGGCACCGCCGCGAGGCCCACGCACCCCCGCACTCCGGGCGCCCCCGCTACGAACTCAGAGTCCCCCGACCCCGGGCCAGACCGCGTCCGCGCACCGTCGATCAGAAGCCCCTGTTCTGATGACCGCCACACCCCGGGCCAGAGCCCCGCCGCCCCGAACCAAAGATGGTTCAATTAATCCGCCGACGGCGGAGCGGGCAACCTTCGCCCCGGCGGGTGCCGAACCGGCACCCGCACCACCAGAACGACAAAGGACGGCCAGCGCGAGTTTGGCAACGTGGCGCTGGCCGTCCGGCGTTCTCTCACCAGAAAGAACATCACCATGATATGCGACCGGCACGCCGACTGCCCTTGGCCCGGCGATACCGTGCAGCTCAAGCGGGGTAACAGCATCTGCGCCGACGACACCGCAAGGTTCGTCATCGTGGAGGACTTCCCCCGCACCGGCCGGCACATCGTGCTCAACCTCCCTCCGGGGCACCCCGCCCACGAGGACTGGGCTGCCGCGGTTCCCCTGGCGGAGATAGCCACCCTCACCCGGATCGAACCCACCGGCAGCCGCACCTGGACGCCCGTCCCCGACCCGGACGAGCTCCAGTGACACCGGCGAACAGCCACGACCCCGAACAGGAGGCGACCGTGTCCAGCGAGACCGGCCGCAAGCTCTACTCACGCGCGGGCCTGCGCAAGGCCCACGGCCTCAGCGAATCCACCCTCCAGAACCTCTGGACCGACCGCGAGAACAACGGACACCCTCCCGCGGAGATCATCGACGGCGTCATGCACTGGGACGGCGAGGTCTGGGCAACGTGGCACTACGAGATCCAGCGCGCCCGTGCCGCCGCGACCACCACGAACGCCCCGAAGCTCGACGGTGACCCGGAAGAGATGGTGGGCCCGGCCGAAGCGGCGAAGATCTGCGGGTTCGCCGACTCGGCCACCGTCTCCCACTACGTCAAGAACCCGCCCGAGGGATGGCCGGCCCCGGATGGCTGGGACGAGCTGCCGACCCGCCGACGCCCGAAGTGGAAGCGCTGGCGGCTGTGGCAGTACCTTGCCGACCGCAAGGGCCGCGGTCACGCCGGTGGACGCCCCGCCGGCCCCCGCTCCCGGGTCGCCTACCCCTACCAGGGGGACGAACGGCTCACCCTTGCCCGGCAGGCCATCGCCGCCAACCCCAAGGCCACGAACGCCGAGCTGATCCCCCAGCTCTTGGAGCTGACGGAGAGGCCCTACTCCCGGCCGACCTGGAACAACATCCTCAAGTCCGCCCGCGAGCACCCCGAGGAGGAGTGAACTTGCCCGACCCGCGCTGTCCGCGCTGCTGCGGTCCGCTCGGCGACCGGCCCGCCCGCTCCCGGCTGACCACCGCCCGGGACGTTCGGATCTGCACCACGTGCGGCACCGACGAAGCCGTACGCCAAGCCCAACGTCAAGCGCCCGTACCGCCCGGCGAGTGGCCGCTGACCTAGGTCAGCCGGCCCCGAGCCACCCGGAGGCACCGGAAGGTCCCCCGCTCCACTTCTCGGAGCGGGGGACCTTCCCGTATCCCCGGGTGCTAGCAGACCCGCCAGCCGGTACGGGATGCCCGGACCCGCCGCGATCCTCGGCGGCCCGCGCGAGCCGACACCCCCCGACGGCTCAGGGTCCCCGAGACCGCCAGCGCCGTTCATCCAGAGCCACCCCCCGAGCCCGGACGTGCGAGTTCCGTCCACCCGCAGAACTTCCACAGCGTTCCTCGCGCCCACCACCTCACCGAGCACGAAGCCGGAGCGCAAGGACCCGCTCCCGAGGTAACAGTCCAACAGCACACCCGGCTCGACCGAGCCCGATCCACAGCAGCGACCAGGCCCCCGCAGGTACCTGACCTTCCCCAAGCTGATCATGATCTTGAATCTTAAGGACCAAGGTATCGTCGCTCCGCGACGATACAATCAGCCAAGACGACCGGATCTGACCGGAAGAGAGCGGGGGTGAGTGGGCCGATGGCATGGGTGACCATGATCGGCCCCTCGGACGAGCAGATCGAATACCGCCTCACCGGCGGCCACGGCTGCGGGAAGTCGGCCCTGGTCGACGCCGCCCCCCTCATCGCCGCCATCGAGGCCAAGGCCGAAGAAGCCGGGACCACCGCCGCCGCTCTGCTCGGTACCGCCGAGACGAAGAAGGTGTTCTTCCGGGCCCGCACCCAGCTGCGGAACGGCAAGCCCGCGCGACTCACCGGGTTCGACGCCGTCGAAGTCGCCGCCGCGGCCGGCCTCCAGGCCCGCGACCTGTACGGTGCCCAGGCTCTTCCACGCCCGGCCGCCCATGGGCAGGTGGACTACCACCTCGATGCCAACGAACGCCCCCTCGTCTGGATCGGCGGCGGCCTCAACGAGTTCGGTATCACCCCCGGCAGCGTCCTTGACCCCACCCAGTTCCAGGCGGCCCGTCGGCTCATGCACGGTGAGGACCCGAACACCGGCAAGACCCTCGTGGAACCCAAGGTCGCCATTGCCCCGGCCGCGAAGCTGCCCGCCGCCCCGCTGGTCCGCGCCATCCGCCGTACCGCCGCCGAGCGGGGCGTCACCCCCACCAGCCTGCTCGACTCCCAGGCCAAGCGCGACGCCTTCCGCAGGATGGAGAACCAGCTGGCCCGGTTCGGCGAGTCGCACCGCGTCCCCGCGTCCACCCTGCTCAAGCTCGCCGGAGCTGTCGGCGTCGACGCCGCCGCCCTGTACGGCGAAGACACCTTGCAGAAGGCCATGGCCGCCGAAGCGGGCGGTCACCTCGACGCCCGCGCACTCCTGCGTGCGGTCCAGGCCCGCGCCGCCGAGACTGGCCAGAACCCCGCTGACCTGTTCACCACCGCGTCCATGAAGCGCCGGTACACCCAGACCGAGGGTGAAGGCCGACGCCGGCTTCGGGACTTGCCGATGGACGTCCGCGAGGCCGTCGCCATGGCCAAGGCCGCCGGGCTTGCACCCGAAGAGGTGTGGGACGCCGAAGAGATCCGGGCCGCTCTCCTCGAAGGGCGGGTGCAGGTGGGCCGGTTCGGCGCGGACGTCACTCTCGACCTCGCCAAGTCGAAGTCCGCCTTCCTCGCCTACGCGCCCGAGGAGATCGCAGCCCAGGTCGAGGGCATCTACACCGCCGCCGGCCGCGAGTCCATCAACGCCCTTGAACGGTGGACCGCGTACGCCATGCGCGGTCGGCACGGCGACGGCGCCGAAGCCGAAACCGTGCCCACCAGCGGCTTCTCCGGCTGGATGATGGTGCACCGCGCCGCCCGACCCGTGGGCGGCGCCCCGTTCGGCGACCCCCACTTCCACCTGCACTTCACTCTGGCCAACATGGTCAAGAGCACCACGGACGGCCAGTGGTCCACCGTGGCCGGCGGCGGCCGTGACCTGCACCGGCACGCCCGCGCGACCCAAGCCCTCATGAACGCCCGCATCCGCCGGGAGCTGACCGACACCTTCGGTATCGGCTTCCGCCGGGAGGAGCGAACCGGCGCGTGGGAGATCGCGGCGATCCCCGAAGCCACGATCAAGCTGTTCAGCAAGCGCGACAGCCAGGTGCGGGACCTGCTCAGCAAGCTGGGCATCGACTACGACAGCGCCACCACCCGCGAGCGCACCGCCGCCTCCTCCGCGTCCAAGGCCGCGAAGAACGGCGAAGCCGCCGGGGTCGAGGACGACGTCCTGCGTGCCTACTGGCAGGCCGAAGGCCGCGCTGCCGGTGACGACCCCGACGCCATCGCGGCCAGCGCGATCGAGCACGATCGGACGGAGCGGAACCCCGACCTGAACCAGCTGTGCGCCCAAGTTTTCGACCCCAAGAACGGCCTGACCAGCCACTCCAAGGCGTTCACCCACGCCGCCGTCCTGGACGCCCTTCCGTACGGCGTCGCGGACGCCGACGAAGCCGAACAGCTCACCACCGCCGTCCTTCAGCACGCCGGGTACGCGGTCAAGCTGACCCCGAAGGGCGCCCAGCACTTCGCGCACGCCGACCGCTACACCACCGCTGACGTGGTCGCCGCCGAAGCGCTCATCGCCACCGAGGCCGCCAACCGACTCAACGAGCACGCCGCCGTCGTCAGCCACGACACCGTCGCCATGACCCTGTCCGCCGTCGAGGCCCAGCACGGCGGCGACTTCCAGTTCTCTGCCGAACAGCGAGCCGTTCTTGAACGACTGCTGACCGCCGGCCACGGCATCGACGCGGTCGAAGGCGTCGCCGGAGCGGGCAAGACCACGATCATGAACACTGCCCGGCAGGCGTGGGAGGCCAACGGACTCGTCATCGCCGGGGCCAGCACCGCCGCAGTCGCCGCCGCGAACCTCAAGGCCGAAGCGGGCATCACCAGCCGCACCCTCGCCTCCTGGCTCACCGGCATCCGCACCGGCGGCCCCGGCCTCACCGGCGTAGACGTACTGGTCGTCGACGAAGCCGCGATGTGCGATGACCGCGACATCGCCGAACTGCTGGCCCACGCCGCCACGACCGGCACGAAGATCATCGGCGTTGGCGACCCCAAGCAGCTGCACTCGCCGGGCATCGGCGGGTCCTTCGCCGCCATCCACAAGATCGTGGGCGGACTCAGTCTGACGGAGAACTTCCGGCAAAGGGACGCGATCGAGCGCCGGGCGCTGGCACTGTGGCGCGACGACAACCGCACGGAGGCACTGCGCACGTTCGCCGGGACCGGCCGCGTTCACGCCCTCGCCGACAAAGACGAGGCGCTCGCCGCGATGCTCACGGTCTGGGCAGACAAGCGCGCCGCACACACCGACGACCACACCGCCGTGCAGCAGCTGCTCATGCTCGCCGCCACCAACGAGATCGTGGAGGAACTCAACGTCGGGGCCCGGGCCCTGCGGAAAGCCAGCGGCGCCGTCACCGGCCCGGAACACCTCTTCGCTCTGGCCGGCGGCGGCGAACTGGCGCTGTCCGTCGGTGACCAAGTCCTCCTCCGCGCTAACGACTACCGCAGCAGGCGGACCCGGGGCGCGAGCGAAGACGTGCTGAACGGGTTCCGCGGAATCGTGCGCGCGGTGGACGACGACCGCCGGGTGCTGGTCGAGTGGAGGGCGAAGACCGAGGACGGCCACCGCGACGTCGCCGAATGGGTGGACGCCGACTACATCGCCCACGGCGGCCTCAGCCTCGGATACGCCATCACCGGGCACAAGTCGCAGGGCCTCAGCGTTCAGGAAGCCCTGGTCTACGGCCCCGGCGCGCAGGCCAACGCCCTCTACACGATGATGAGCCGCGACAAGAGGGAGACGCACCTCTTCCTGCCGCTGTCCGTCTACGAGACCGACGTCGACCGCGCCCGCGCAGGCGAAGCGCTCACCGACCAGGAACAGCTTGACCGCGCCGTCGCGGGCCTCATCCGCGAGATCGAGACCGGCACCGAGGAACGCATGATCCTCACCGAACTCCCGACGGCCGCCGTCCCCGCCCACGTCCGACACATTGTCCCCAGCCTGCCGACCCCCCGCGCGCCCGGCACCGGCGACACCGCCGCGCCGCACGACAACGAGGAGCCCATGCGGACACCCGAACCCCGTCGCACCACCCGTGCCGCAGACCGAGCCGCGACCCCGCCCGCAGACCCCGAGCCCAGGCAGCCGGCCGCGACCTCTCCCTACGCCCACCTCACCAACAAGGCCCTGCGCGACGCCGCGCGCAAGGCAATCGCAGCCGCACGCGCCATCACGACGGCGGCCGAGAGCGCAGAGTCCGCCGCCGACCGCGCCGAACAGACCGCGACCGCCGGAACGGGCCCCAACGTGCTCATGCTCAGCCACCGGCACCAAGACATCGCCGAACGCGCGGAGGCGGTTCGCGATGTGCGCGCACTGGAAGGGGCCATCTCCGAGCACAACGACCGGCTGCACAGCACCCTGGCCCGCATCAGCAGGGTCGAGGAGCAGTTGGCAGCCACCGGACGGTTCGGACGCCCCGTACTGCGAGGTGACCAGCGGATCGCCGCCGAGGCCGAGCGCGAGGACCTCGGCCGGACGCGCGAGGAAACAGAACAGGAACTGGAGAGTACGAAGGAGCGACTCCGCGAAGTCGCCCGCCGGGCCGGGCCCGCCGGTGAGCACGAAGCCGTGCTCACCGAAGCGGACCTGCCGCAGGACGCGAAGACTGCCCTGCTCCGCCGAGCCCAGGACAAGGACATTCAGGCGGCCGAGGCCCTCCGCACCGAGGCGACGAAGGCCCGCCGCATCGCGCGCAACGCTGACGACCGGGCCGCCGGCCTGCGGGAGGAGCTGACCCGGCGGGCCGATCGCAGCAGGCTGAGTGCCGACACTGCGGAGGAAGCCGTGCCGGTTCCGCAACAGCCCGAAGCCCCGTACAGCCGTCGGACGACGGGCCACCCGCGCAACAGCGTCCCGCCGGACAACGCGCAGGACGCAATGCCCGTGTAGAGCGGGTGGAGGGGGCTCACTCCGACGGAACGAAGACTGCGTTGTCGGGCATCAGATCACGGAAGGTCTCCGGGATGGTGCCCATGAGCCAGAGCCAGGGCGCTACGTGCACAGTGCCTGTCGGGTCGTCCAGAAGCGTGTACCGACGCTCGGTTCTTCCCGCGTAGCCGATCTCAGCCGGAAAGCCCTGCTCATCGGTCCAGGCCAGGTAATGACGTCCAGCGACACGCAGCACGAGGCGGCCGTCAGGGTCTTGGTCCCCGAGCATCGCGTACCCCAGGCACGTCAGCCACCAATCGCACGACCCGCACACCCGGTACGCCGCCATACGGGCGCCGACCCCCCGGATCTGCTGGTTCGTGCCCGTGTCCGGACACAGCTTGCATGTGAAGGCGTGCCGGATCTGCGCGGTGCGGTTCGCCATCTCAGCTCCCGAGCGCGGCTTCCCGTGCGGCACGACTCCAGATGGACTGTTGCCGGGTGGTGAAGCCCATGCGGTTCCAGTGGAAGATGACGTGCCGGGCGAGGATGCCGCGCACCCCGAGGCCGAGTCTCCCGTCGCCGCCGGCCTCTGCCAGGGCCCGCCCTCCGCTCTCCAGTTCCTTGGCCCAGGTCCGTACCGGCGACAGCGGGCCGGAGTCGAGAAGCGGCACGGCATCGGCCAGGAGCAACCGCCGTACGGGTGTCACCATGCCGGTGACCTGTTCGGGGGTGACGTCCTCGGCGAGCGGGCGGCGTTCTTCGACCCGCCCCCAGACGTCGCCCTGCTCGCCGAACTCCAGGCGCGCGGCGCGCATCATCAGCGTCATGAGCAGCAGCGAAGTGGCCTTCGCGTCCATCACCTCTCGTCCTCCGTCGGCCGTGAGCCGCAGGTGGTCGAGGACGCCGACGCTGTCGAAGTGGAACAGCTCGTGCGCGAGCGCCATCCCGTGCGGGCCGCCGAACGCGATGGTCTCCGGCTCGTACGCGGCCGGCCGCCAGCCGCCGACCACTCCCCGGGAGACGGAGCTGTCCAGTGCTCCGGCCAGGTGGCTGATCGCGTCTTCGATCGTCGCTCCGACGGCCGGGCGGTACCGGATTCGCCAGTGGGGGTGCTTCCGTACGAACCACCACGGGCCGACCGGCCCGGTGCGAAGGGCCGGTGAGACGCAGGTACGGAAGACGCGCTCTGCGGCCGGGTAGTCGGTGAAGCGGATGTCTACCTGGTGCCAGCCGGAGGGGCGGGCGTCGAGGGCAGCGCGTCCCGCAGCCCGGTATCGATCGATCGCGTCCGCTAGGTGGGCGGGCACGGTGCCCGCGGACCGGGCGACCTCTTCGATCGGGGCACCACCGAGGACGGCCAGGACGGCGTCCTCGGTCGGGTTCGCGTCGTGCACGGCGGCTTCCCTTCTCATGTCAGCAGGAGACAGGCATCCCACTGCCCCTGGGGACCGGCGTCGGGCCCGGTGCCGGGTTCGGCGTCCCGGAAGGCGAGGGACGCCCCGGCCCTCCCGACCAGGAACCCCGTCTCCGCCGGGGCCGCAGCCGTCAGGAACCGTTCCGAGACGAGGTCGAGCAGGTCGGTGAACCCGAGCGGGTCGTCCGCGTCGGCGGCGACGCGCTGCGCCGTTCGCAGGATGCCGCCGAAGCCGTGGCACAGTCCCCGGTCGGCCACCAGGTCGAGCTGGTGCGGGTCGGCCAGACAGCGCAGCAGCGCCCGTTCGGCCATCCGCTTGCGGTCGCCGTCGTCCAGGACGATGGCGGCGAGCTGTTGCGCGCGGGCCAGGCCGGGTGTGCCGTAACACCAGGAAGGGGTGGCCGGTACCGAGGGTGCGGGTCCGAGGCGGCTGATCCAGCGGGGCCACCGGACGCCGTGGTGGTCGCTCTGCCGGATCTGGTCGAGCCAGCGGCAGATGCGCACGATGGCTGCTTCGTGGCCGTCCACGCCGATTCCGGCGCGCAGGGCCAGGGAGAGCAGGGCGAGGGGCCCGGCGATGCCGTGCGCCATCCCGGCGTTCGCGTGGCCCCCGGGAGTGGCCTTCCCGTCGCTGGCCGGGGCATGCCCGACCCACCAGCCCGGCAGCGTCGGGCCCGGCCGGTCGGCGAACGGCTCGGTCAGGCGCACCAGGTACTCCAGAACGCCCTTCAACTCCGCGCTGTGGGGCTGACGACGCAGCAGCAGGGCGCCGATTCCGGTGAGGCCGCGGAACAGGTCGTACTCGGCGAAGGTCGCGCGGTGCCCGGCGTCGATCCGGGCGTGGGCGGCGGCGAGGCGCTGCCGGACGTGAGCGGCGACGACCCCGTCCAGCGTCCGCAGGGCGCCCGCGTAGCGGTCGGTGCCGTCGGCGGCCAGGTGCAGGACGAAGGCCATGGCGGGGGCACCGAGGTAGAGGCCGGCGTCGTTTCCGTCGATGAGCGGGCCGACTCCGGCGAGGGAGCGGTGCACGCCCTGCCATTCGCCGGTGCCGCGACGGGCCCGCTCGATGTCGAGCAGGGCCGTGCCGAGAAGACCGTGCGCGAGGGACTGCCGGGAGGACGACGGGGCGTCGGTGATCGGTTGGGCGGTCACTGCTCGTCTCCCTCGGTGCGTACTTCCCAGGACAGCGCGGCGGTACGGGCGAGCCGGCGGCAGGTCGCCTCCGACGTGCGGTCGATACCGGCAACACGGTTGTGGTGCATGTGCAGCAGGGACGACAGGACAGTGGCCGGGTCGGCCCCGGTGGACTCGATCGTCCGGCGGTAGAGATCGAGGGCAGCGCGCCGCCGCTCCCACGCCGGGGAGACGGCGGCACCTCCGCCGATGTCGGTCATGGTCGAACGGGCTTCCGTACCCGTCAGCCGAAGGGCGAGGCGCTGGACGTCCCGCGGGACGGGCTCCCCGTAGCCGCGTGGCAGGCGTTGGAGAAGCCACTTGATCCCGGCCTGTCGGGAGCCGAGGAATCCTGTGGCGATGTCCACGAACGACGCTGCGGTGACGGCCTGCCGGAGGTCGCCGGGCATGTCCAGCCCCAGCTGCGCGAGCGCGGCCTGCGAGTCGGCGGCGAAGTACGCTTCGGCGGCCTCCAGGGCGGCGCCGGTTCCGTAGCGGCCGGTCTCCGGGTGGTCTGTGTCCCACTGGACCCGTTGGATCAGCCCTTCGTCCCGCAGGCCGGCGGCCCACTCGGCAACCTGCCGGGCGGCGGTGCCGAACACTCCGGGGCCGGGCAGTCGCAGGCGGAGCCGCAGGTGCGGTTCCGGGTCCGCGTAGCGGACGAACCACCAGTCGGCCGGGGCGACGTCGAGTTCGTCCAGCAGCCGCGGGATGTGTGCGGTGAGCACGTCGGGCATCCGGGCCGTGCTGCCGTACAGCTTCACGTAGGCCCGCTCCGAGGAGCCGGGGAGGCGACCGGCAGCGACGGTGGAACGGCCGGTGGGGGCGGGCAGTGGTTCCTGGTCGGAGGCGAACAGCATGGTCACCTCGTGCGCGCGGCCGATCCACCCCCAGGCGCTCTCGTCCGGAGCGGCCCGGAGTTCGGTCGTCCCGAAGCGGTTCAGGTCGGCGTGCAGGATCTCCTGATGCGCGGGGTCGTCCAGGTCGAGCCGCAGACGCCGGTCGCTCCGCCCGGCGTAGACCGCGCCCGGCACGCCGTACCGGCGCCGCCAGTGGGCGAGGCGTTCCCGCCAGCCGTCACCGTCGCCGAGGTCGCGGGCGCGCAGGTACCAGCGGGCGGGCGAGAGGACCGTGCGGCCGGTGCGGACCTCCGGCAGGAAGGGCAGGCGCCCCGCCAGGCCCCAGGAGAACGGCAGGAGGGCCGCCGTGTGGGACCGGTGCACCTCGGACAGGAAGCGGATCAGGGGATGGGTGCCGCTGCCCAGTTCGACGGCGTTCATCACCGACGGCTCGACAATCCGGCCGGTGGACAGGGCGACCAGGTACAGCCGCCGGGAGTCGGCGAGGACGCCGAGGTCGTCCGGGTGGAGGGTGGCGGCGGGGTTGTGCTCGCCCACGGATATCAGCTCGGAGGCCATGAGCGGCGCCCGGCCGACGTTGGCGACGGACAGTTTCAGCGGCGGGCCGGAGACCTGCCCGCGCACGGCGCCTGCGGTGAGGGTGGGCAGAGCGGCGTGGACGGCGGACACCCGGTCGAAGTCCGCTTCGTCCAGGGTGGTCAGGAAGCGCCCGGTGGTGACGCCAGCCGCGAGGGACAGCCCCTTGACGGCCAGGGTGAAACGGCCGTCGTCCACGGCGCGCGTGGAGGGCGCGAGGAGGTTGAAGTGGAACTCGATGTGCGCCGGAACCTGCGCGGGAGTCCCGGAGGACAGCGCCTCGATGTCCTCTCCCCGCAGGACGATCTCCCGTCGGCCGGTCAGGGCCGCGTCCTGCGCGAGCGCGAGCAGGTACTCGTCACGGGGCGTCATGGGCAGGACGGGCCGCTTCAACACGGTGCCCCGGTAGCCGACCGGGAAGCCGAGGCCGGTGTCCGGGTCGGTGAGTTCCCGGACCGGGACCACCGTGCCCGTGCTGTACCGCTCCAGGAACCGCGCGCGGTAGTCGATCCATGCCGCGGTGCCGTGCGGGTACGGCGTGATGCGGGTGATGGTCTCCAGGGCCCGCTGCGCTTCCTGCGCGACCGGCACGGGCAGGGTGACGTCGCAGTCCGGGCGCAGGTTCAGGGCGAAGCTGCGGTCGGTGGCCCCGCCGAGATCGTTCATGACGGCGGCGGCCTCCGCACGGAGCCGGTGTTGCTCACCGGGTTCGGCCCGGTCGTGGTGGAGCAGGAGTCGCTGCACGCCGCGCAACTTCTCGACGGCCGGCGCTGCCACCGTGGCGGCGAGGGCCGGGCCGTCGAGCTGCGTGACGAGGTGCCCGAGGGCATCGTCACAGGTCATCGGGGCGTGCAGGCCGGTCAGCAGGACGCGGTGGGCGACGAGGGCGCGCACCATGGCCTCGATCCGGTCCGGCGGGGTGTCGGGGTAGTCGGTCCGCAAGGCGGCGACCAGGTCGCCCACGCGTGCGGGGGAGTGGGCCAGGCCGAGTGCGGTTTCTGCGGCACGGGTCCGCCGCAGCGTCGTGGCGGTGGGCCCCTGGGGGCCGGGTTGGTGGGGAACGGCGATCCGGGGCCCCCGTACGGTGCGGGTCGGATCGGCGGTCACCGACAGGTGCCGCAGCACGTCCGGGTCCTGCTCCAGGGCGGTGATGACGTCGTGCAGCCAGGAGGCGTCCGCCCTGGCGAACGTCCGGTGCCGCGCTCCCAGCCTGACGTTCGTACCGGCGCCGAGGCGTACCGGTGCGGGGCCGGCGAAGAGGCCGAAGGGTGTGGCGCGGTACCGCATCCGCAGCAGGTACCGGGTCAGGGAGAGGGCGGCCCGGCGGACGCGGGAAGGGCGCTCCGTGCCGTCGAGCACCTTGCGAACGGTGGCGGCGAGGACGGGCGCCGCGAGTTCGATCGCGCTCGCGCGTGCCTCGTCGTCCCAGACCCTGGAGATCCACTTGCGGCAGTTCTCGGCATCGGCGACCGCGTCGGCGACCGCTGCGGGGCAGGAGGGCAGCCCGGCCGTCGAGGGGAATGCGGAGAGTCTGATCATGCCTGCGTCGACTGCGTGGTACACGGCGGAGCCTCCTTGGTGAGGTGCCCGGGGGCGGCTGGCCGCCGCCCCCGGGACCGGAGCGGCGTACTACTCGCAGGTGCTGTTGGAGCAGGCGGACTCGCAGGTCGAGCCGCAGCCGTCGCCGGTGTCGTTCAGCAGCGCCCCCGGCACGGCCGCGGCCGACACGGTCTCGATACGGAGGTCGAAGTCCGACGCCCCGTCGGCGAAGGCCGTGCCCGCCTTCGGCGTGGTGCTGTTGTTCCTTGCCATCTCGTGCTCCTCAGTCGGTGAGGCGGGTGGATGTGCATGGCTGTGCTGTGGTGCCACCCGGCCGTGACGCGGTCGGCGTCACGGCCAGGAGATCGTGACCCGGCTGTGCGGGCGGTCGATGACGCGCCCTTCGGGAAGCCGGTCGTCAGGCGTTCCGGCCGGATGGACCTCGATGCGGGCCTGATGGCCGCGGTGGTCGCTGTTCCACACCTGGAACTCCTCCGCCAGCCGCTCGGCGGTCTTTCGGCCTGCGGGACCGTGGCCGACGGCCCCCAGCTCCCAGCGGTCGGGGTCGTCGGTGGGGCGAGAGGTCCGGTACGCAAAGCTGCCGCCGTCCACCAGGGTGGGAATGCCCATGGGGGAGATCCCGGCGACGAGCCCGCGCTTGCGGGCGCCCGGCTTCGCGGCCATCAGCGGCAGGTTGTCGAGCGCGGTCGTCAGCCACAGGTCGAGGTGGTCCTTCGACTCCATGCCGCCGACCGTCACCCCGGACCACACCTTGACGGCCGGCTCGTGGAGCGCGGCCCGCAGCGCTGCGACATCGGGCTCCGGGTGGGCGTCGAGCCGCAGGGCGATCTCCTCGCCCTCGATGTCGTGCAGGACGGCCAGGTCCATGCGGTTCTCCCCGGCGCCCCGCATCGGCACGAAGCCGCAGAGCTGGAGGTCGTCGCTGACCAGCCGGTCACCGTCGCGGACGAAGGCGACGGTGCGGGTCATGCCGCGCATCCGCAGCGGGACGACGAGCCGGCCGCCGTCGCGGAGCTGCCCGATCCAGGCCGGCGGGATGTCCGCCGCCTGCACTGTCGCGACGATGCGGTCGTACGGCGCGTGCTGCGGGACGCCATTCTCCGCGTCCGCCGTGACCACGGTGACCGTTCGGTCGTACCCGGTCCGCGTCAGGAAGCGTTCGGCCCGGGCGGTGACATCGGCGTCGATGTCCACCGTGACCACGCGCCCCTGCCTGCCCGTCATCTCCGCCAGGTACGCGGCGTTCGGGCCGCCGGAGCCGATCTCCAGCACCGACATGCCCGGTTCGATACGGGCCTGCTCGATCTGCACCGCCTGGATCTGCGGCGCGGACACGGAGCTGACGTCCACACCGCTGCTGTCGGTCTTGGTGATGGTGGCGGCCTCGGCCCGGTACGTCGTGGCCGCGTCCACCTCCGGGGTGGCCAGGTGCCGGGGGACGGCGCGGAACGCCGCCACGACGCGGGGGTCCTCGGTGACACCCATCTCGATGAGCTGCTGCACCATGGCGTCGCGCATCTGCTGTTCAGTGGTGGCCGGTTGGCCGATATCGGTGGTCATGTCGGGGACGTTATCCACGAGCGGTCTCCTTCTCGGCGCTTTCACGCCGAGCTTGGTCGAGCGGATTTGCGAACCGGCGCAGGCCGTGAGGGCCCGCCAGTCGGAGCGAGGCGACAGCCCGCGCCGGGGTGGTTCACCGCCCGACGATCCGGCCCTTTGCACATCCGGATCGCCAAGCGGTGGTCTAGGCAGCCGGTGCCGGGACCGGAGCGATGCGGTGCGGGGCGATGACCGTCCCGTCGGGCAGCAACTCCCCGGTGTCCTCGAAGAGCACCACCCCGTTGCACAAGAGGCTCCAGCCCTGCCCAGGGCGGTGCACGGCGACGTGTGCGGCATCCCGGTCGGAAGCCTCGGCTGCGGGACACGGCGGGTTGTGCTCGCACATGGTGCTTGTCGTCCTCTCGATGACGGTCTGGGAGGCCGGGCGACATCGGCTGAGAATGCCGATGAGGGGCTATCGGCGCTTGCGTATGAAGGAAGCGATGGCTGTTTCGCTGTAGCCGAAGAAGCGTCCGAAGACCACGTCGTCCTCCCACCACCAGGGGGCGGCGTCGCCCCACTCGACCGTGTGGCAGGTGTCGCGGTACGGCGACCAGCGGACGCGAAGGTTCGGGAACCCGGGCCGGCCTGCGAGGAGGCCACGCGCGGCCATCGCGAGCGTCAGCAGCTCGAAGGACATGTATCCGCCTCGGCGCGGGCCGCCGACCGGCACTGCGATCAGCGGCGCCCGGAAGACGCGGACGGCGACAGCACCGGCCATGACAGAGGGATCAGCCAGCCGGTCACGGAAGTGTTCGAAGTCGTAGGCTTCCTCGGCCGGGCGCAGGGAGACGGTGAGGGCGGGTGCCGTCGTGGCGGTGGTCAGCATTCGACCAGCCCCTTGACGATGCCGACTTCGTCCAGGCGCTCGACCAGTTCGAGGGTGACCTGCCCCAGCCGCCGGAGGAACGCCAGAGCCTGCCAGGAGTCGTCCGGCAGCGTCTCGGAACGCAGCGAGCGCGCCCGTTCGATCAGCCGCGCGATGTCCGGGTACTGATCGGCGCTGTCCCGCAGCCCGCGGTTCACGAGCTGCATCAGGGCCCCGCGAAAGCGCTGCGCGAGTTCGCCGGCCTCGCCATAGTCGGGAACCGTCGCACCCGCTCTGTGGCGGTTGGCCGCTCCGGCTGCGTGGTGGCTCATCTCCTGCCCGCCGCACAGGACAGCGTCCAAGCCGTCGAACACCAGCTCCCAGTCCACCGGCTCCCACTCACGAGCCCTGGCCAGCAGTTCCCTTAAGCGCTCTTGATCCAGCGGCGGCGTCCAAGGAGTCACCGGAACCGTAGGGTCCTTGACCCGGACGGCCATCTCAGTCTCGTCTCGTACGACGAGGTCCGCCGTCATTGATGCCTCACCACCTTGAAGACGGCCCAGGTGGTCAGCCCGTCCTCGCTGACGCCCCAGTCCCATGCCACGGCGCCGACAAGGAACAGACCGCGCCCGGAGACGCCTTCCTCGCTGGCGACGCTGAGGTGTGCGGGTTCCGGGTTGCCGTCCGTGACCTCCACCCGCACTTCCCCGTCCGCGTAGCGAACGTTCAGGCCGACGTCGCCCCAGCCGTGCAGGATGCTGTTGGTGACGAGTTCGGAAACGGCGAGCACGATGTCCTCGGCCGCGGAGTCGTCCACCTTCCACAGGGCCAGGTGAGCCGAGGTGATCCGCCGCATCTGGCCTACGCGGGACTGCTCCGGGGCGATGGCCACGGCGAAGCCGCCGGGGGGCCGGTGCGGCGGCTCCGAGGTGGTCGGCGTGGCGGCGGTTGCAGCAGGGCTCATTGGTGGCCTCCCGTGTATGGGGCGCCGGTGAATGCGCGGCACCTGTCGGCAGGCGAGAAGGGCATCTCCCACGGTTCGGCGCCAGGCAGGGCATTCGGCACTCGTGGTGCCGCGTCTGCCGGTGCAGGCGTTCATGTCGGGTGCTCCCGCTCGTCGAGTAGCTGGCCTAGAAGAGCGAACCGCTTGTGTGCGGCGATCGGCATCGGGTCAAGAGACTGAGGGTGGTCAAGGTGGTCAAAGATCACCTTGGGGAAGCCCGCCGGACTCGATGCGGCGGCTGCTTAGTCAACGACGTCCGGTAGCCCGCGAACAGGAAGGATCGAACTCCCTTGAACCGGAAGACTTTACGCTCCCTTTGCGAAAGGTCTGGGCAGTCCGGTAGCGGTGGTACTACGTTCAGTGCATGGGAGTGAACGCCGTCCTCCGGGAGCGGATGATCGAACTGGGCGTCACCCAGGACGAGTTAGCGGAACGTTGCAACCAGGCGCTGCTGGAGATCACCGGCAGGCTGGGAGACATGTCGGCCCGTACGATCCGAAACCTGCTCAGCGGGGCGACCCAGCGCCCAATCGGACGTACTTGCGTTGCACTTGAGCGTGTGTTCGGCTGTTCAGTGGCCGATCTCGGGTTCAGGGCCCCCAGTTCCATGCAGCACCCTCCGGAGGACCCCGTGCGCCGTCGTGACTTCATGGTTGCCAGCACAGGTGCGGCGGGGGCCGTTGCCGTGCCCGTAGGGAAACAGCGTCGCTCGGTGGGCATGACCGACGTGGCCCGGGCCTCGGCCGGCATGAACAAGCTGGTGGAGGCCGACGACCGCCAGGGCGGAAACCGCTCCCTCGCCACCGCGGCCCTCGCGGGCCGGGCCAAAATCCTGGAACTCCAGCAGCAGAACGCCAGCGAGAGCGTCCGCCGTGCCCTGTACGCGCTCGCCGCCGAGTACACGACCATGGCGGCTTGGGCGTGCATCGACCAGCGGGATTTGGAAGCGGCTCAGACGCTTCTTCACGAGTCCACGACCTACGCGGGCCTCTCTCAGGACCCTGCGACGGGGATGTACGTATGGGTCAACCTCGCGATCCTCGCGTACCAGCGCCAGAACTGGCCCGAGCAGTTGGCAGCCGCCCAGGCCGCCGCCGCTTCGAAGGCGGCCCGCAGAGATCCCTTCTTCACTTCCCTGGGTCGCGCACGCCTCGCTCTCGCACACTCGTCGCTGGGCGATCCGGAGGCTGCGAAGAGGGCCGTCGGCTCTGCGCAGGAGGCGCTTCGGAAGTCGGGCGAGGAGGACCGCCCGCGCTGGACGGCCTTCTACGGCCCGGCGGAACTCAGCCACCTGGCGGCCATCAGCCACAACCGCAACGGCGAGTCCGCCGACGCCGAGGCGATGGCCCACCGCGCCCTCGCCAAGATCCCGGCGGAGTTCCGGCGGAACCGGGCGCTGGCCACCTGCCAGCTCGCGATCGCGCAGCTTCGGCAGGACGAGCCTGAGCAGGCCACGGCGACTGCCGCCACTGTCTTCCGGATCATGGACGGTGCTCCGCTCCCCGGACGCATGCGTACCTTGATCGGGGATTTCCACCGGGACCTGCTGCGGCTGACACCGTTCACGGCGTACGCCCGCGACTGGGCCGACCTGATGCGAGACGAATGGAGCCGAGCGTGACCGGGCTGATCGACCTGCGCCACTACATCCGCGGAAGCCTCCCCGACGGCTTCAAGCAGATGCTGATCGACGTGCACGCGGATGCCTACGCCGATGCCATGGACGACGAGTTCAACCAGAGATTCCCCTGGTTCGTCGACCACTGGTCCGAGATGGAGGGCTTCACCTGCATCGTCGCGTACGACGGAGACGAGCCGACCGGGTTCGCCTATGGCGCCCCGCTTCCGGCCGGCCGCGAGTGGTGGCGGTCGACGGCCTTCGTGCCGAACAACGGCTACACCGTCACCTACGCGGTCTCCGAGGTGATGGTGCGGCCGAGGTGGCGCAAGCAGGGCATCGCGGAGCGACTCCACGAGACGCTGCTGAGCGGTCGCAGCGAGCACCTGTCCGTGCTGCTGGTCGACGTGGCCCACCCGGATGTGCAGGGCTTGTACGAATCGTGGGGCTACCGGAAGACCGGCGAGCAGCGGCCCTTCGCCGACTCCCCGGTCTATGCGGTCATGGTCAGGGAGCTGGCTGTCGAGAAGTGAGCGTCCGGCAGCTTCGTCCGGCCCTCAGCCGGCCCTGAGAGGTGTTCGAGCAGTGCGTTGGATCTGAGCCCGGCCCCCAGAGCCCCCGGTGGGCCGGTCAACGTGGTCAAAGATCGTTTGCAGTCGTGGGAGCACAACATGGGTCGTGAGAGGAATGAGCGACTGGCCGCTCTCCTCCTGGAAGCCGACTGGTCACGGGCGCAGGCGGCTGCCGCGTACAACCGTGTGGCCGTTGAGACGCTGAACGGCCAGGTGCGGGAGAACTCCAAGATCGGCCGTTCCCACGTGAGCATGTGGGTCGCCGGCGTCGAACCCTCGGGGATCGCGCCAGCTATCTTGTGCCAGGCGCTGTCCCGTCGTGTGAAGCGTGAGGTCACACCACGCGAGTTGGGGTGGGCAACTTCCCTCTCGCCGGCGCAGGAGGCGCTGGACTGGAGCGTCGATCCCCTCATCGCGCTGAGTGACCTGGAGAGTGGCGTGGACACGGACAGACGTCGCCTGCTGGCGGACGGGGTGTACTCAGCGGCAGCCCTCGTGCTGCCCGACACGGCATGGTGGGACGCCATGGTGCAGTCGCCGGGCGAGGGGACTCCGGCAGGGGCGAGGGTCGGCCGGGCCGATGTCGAAGCAGTTCGGGACCTGACCCTGGCCTTCTCCCGGATGGACCAGAAGCGTGGCGGGGGGCACGGTCGGCGAGCCGTCGACGCGTACCTGCACCACGAGGCCAGGGGCTTCCTCCGGGGCCGTTACGTCAGCGATGCCGACCGCCGGTCCATGTTCGCCGCCACCGCCGAACTCGCCTACGTTTCCGGCTGGATGGCCTTCGACAGCAGCGAGCACGCTGTCGCGCTCAGCCGATTCAACACTGCGGTCAAACTGGCGGCGAGATCCGGCGACGCCCCGCTCGTCGGGCACGTTCTGCGCGCGGTCGCACACCAGGCGCTCGATCTGGGGTTCCGCCGCGAAGCACTCCAGTGGGCGGAGGCGTCGGTGCGCGGGGACCGGTACACGACCGCCACTCCCCGGGAACGGTCCCTCCTCCAGGTCGTCTACGCGCGCACCCTCGCGGCGAACAGCCGGAAGGCGGACGCGACCCGTGCCCTGCGGTGCGCCGAGGACGACCTGTCGAATGCGAATGAAGGGACGCGGGAACCGGACCGGACCTTCTTCTTCGGAGAGGCGTCCTTGGCGCACGAGACGGCCTGCACCCTACGAGACCTCGGAGACCACCAGGGGGCTGTCAAGCAGTTCCGGCGCTCCGTCCGCACGCGCGGGGCAGCCTTCACGCGCACGCACGCCGTCACCCTCGGGTACATGGGGGCTGCCCAGATCTCCCAGGGCGGTGTGGAAGAGGCGTGCGCGACGTGGACCAGCGCTCTGGAAGCGCTGGAGGACGGGATCTCCTCCGGCCGTGCCCGACAGAGGGTGGTCGACATGCGGACTTTGCTGTCGCCGTACCGCAGGCGCGGCATCCCCGCAGTGGGCGCGCTCGACGCCCGCGCCGCCTCGTACCTTGCCCAGGTAGATTGACCGGAGGAACCGTCAGGATAGAGCCGGAGGGTGGGGCCGTGGCCTTGGAGATCAAGCCGATCGGAGAGGTCGTAGCCGGGCGCACCGAGGTTGCCGACGACTACTGGGGCGGCGTCGAATCGGTGATCCAGCTGGACGAGTCGGAGTTCCCTCTCGACTCCGTCCAGGGCCTGGAGGAGTTCTCCCACCTCGTGGTCGTGTGGCACTTCGACCGGGCGTCCCCCGGCGATGTCGAGTACCACGCCCGCAGCCCCCGGGGGAACGCGCAGTGGCCAGCCACGGGAACCTTCGCCCACCGCAACCACCGCCGCCCCAACCAGCTCGCCCAGAGCTTCCCGAGGCTGATCGGAATCGACGGGCTCACCCTGCGCGTGGCCGATCTGGACGCCGTAGTCGGCACCAAGATCTACGACCTCTCGCCGTACTTCGCGGAGATGGGCCCCCGCGGCCCGGTCCACGAACCCGCCTGGCCCGGCGAAATGCTGGCGGAATACTGGAGGATTCCGCCGGGCTGACCCGACCGGGAGTGGCTGGCGGCCGTGTGCGGGTCATTGGCCGTCGCGGGCATCTGCTCAGGCGGCCTCCTCAGCCCAGGCGGCGAGTTGGAAGCGTGCGGGCCGGTCGTCGTGCCGTCCAAGGCGGCACTCGTCGCCGGCCTTGCCCAGCGCCTTGTTCATCCGGCTGAGGAACCGGTCGTACTGCTCGTGCCAGACGATGGTGGAACCCGCGTCGGTATAGGCGTCGTCCCGGGCGAAGGCCAGGGCGGCGATCTCGTACCCCAGCCCTTCATGCCTCATCCAGCAGGGCGGGATCACGTCCTGCGGCTGCCAGGCGTACGCGTCGTTCAGCCAGCGGCACACCGCGTTCAGCCACGCGGGTAGCGGCTCGATCAGCTCGGCCGAGAGGGCGCCGAGGTCCCACGGCGGGGGGCCGTCGACCACCGACTCCTCTGCGCTTCGCTCCGCGATGTACTCCAGGATCAGCGCGGGCGCTTCGGGGAAGGGCTTGAACTGCGCGAGCGGATTTGTCACGCGGCGGCTCCCCGCGCTGCCCAGGTGGCGGCGTGCTCGGTGGCCTGCTTCTTCTTCGCCGCAGTCCGCCGACGGCGCTCCGCCTCGTTCGCCTCGCGCAGTTGGCGGATATGGGCTTCGATCTCCGGCCAGGACTCCCAGGTCCACATGCCGTCGAGGCGGGTGATTACTGGGGGCAGGTTGTCGGCGAGCACGAGTGCGTGGCCTTCCGGCAGCGACCTGATCTCGTCTCCCCGCAGCACCGGCTCCAGCGCCATGTGGGTCGCGGTCGAGCGGCCCCCGCGGTCGCCACCGCTGGTTGTCTTCGTGGTGCGCTCGCGTTCGACCTGCCCGCACAGGTCGGACAGGTCTTTGAGGAAGCCGGGGTCCTTCGCCCCGCCGAACACGACGACGTTGTTGGTGAACGACGCCAGCTCGTTCGCGGTGTCCTCGCCGAACCGGGCAAGGGCCGATGCCCAGCCCTGGAGGCCGATCATCATGGCGAGTCCGCGGCCACGGCCGTCAGCGAAGCGCTGCCGCAGGGAAGGGATGGGCGCGATGTTCGGTGCTTCGTCCAGCGACCCGAGGAGAGCCGGGTCGAGCCGGCCGGCGGGCGAGGCGAGGGCGTGAGCTTCGGCGATGTCGAGCAGGTCTTCCGTGATCGCGGTGGTCAGCGGGGCAACGCTGTTCACCTCGGAGTCCTTGCCGAGCAGGTAGACGGTGCCGCCCGCGTCGAGGAGTTCGGCGAAGTCCGTGGGTTCCTCGCCGTCGCCCAGCAGGGACTGGAGGACCGACTCGTGCATGAGGGGTTCGAGGGCCGCGTCCAGGGTCGAGGCGGTGTTGCCGACGGTCCGACTGTCGCCGGTGGTGGCCGTTCGGAGCATGTCCGCCCAGCCGGGCCCGGCGCCGGGGTGGGCGTTGAGGATGCCGACCGGCGCGGGATCGGTCAGCTTGCGCGCCCACTTCAACACCCACTCCAGGCTCGCCCCGTCGAGGGCGGCGGCGTGGAAGTAGGCCGCGAGCACCTTGGCTGCCTGGCCCTTGTAGAAGGAGGCGCCTTCGCTCGACTGCGAGGCGGACCCGGGGGTGCGCGAGCCGGCGACGAACGCCTTGGCCCGCATCATCGCGGTCTCCGTCTCGGCGGCGCCCGTGATCGGCGTCCACCGGAACCTCGGCAGGGAGGGAGCGATGTCCTGCGGGTCGAACGCGAAGACCGGACGGCCGCCGGTGCGCCGGGCGTCGAGGGTCAGTTCGACCAGGTCCGGCTTCGTGGAGGTGGCGAGGACCGGTCCGGGCCACCGGCGGATGGTCGGGGCGAAGAAGCGCAGGGTCTTGCCCGAGCCCATCGGGCCGATGACCCGGCACGCCTTGTCAGCGCGGGACCAGAGGTCCACGCCCTTCGGGCGCTGAGAGGTCCCCAGCGAATAGCCGAAGTCGTGAGGGGAGAGGGGGTGTTGCATGACGTGCTCCTGGACGGGAGAAAGGGGGTGGTTAGCGTGCGGCGGATCGCTTCTTCACCAGGTCCACCGCCGTGTGGGGCGGGTGGTTGCTGCCGCTGGTGAGGGAGGGCCGGATCTCCGTGGCCTTGAGGACGGCGGCGGCCGACAAGTGCCGCTTGAGCACGGCCTTGCTCGCGAACCCGGCGTTGCGGGCCGCCCGCTTCATCAGCAGCCAGACGGTGGCCATCGCCACCGCGCACACGGCTGCGACGGCGTACAGGGCCACGGAGATCCCGTTGGGCAGGAATTCCACTACGCGGCCCTCTGTCCGACCCGGGCCGCGAGGTAGCGCATGCGCCGGCCGCAGAGCTTGGGGATCGCCGCACCGGGCCCGGCGGAACGGGGCGGCGACTGGTGGAACGCGCCGTGGAGGTCCTCGGCCGCGCGCCAGAGGTGGGCGACGGCGGTACGGACGCGGCCCCCGGCGGCGGAGTAGTCGCCGTGGTCGAGGCTGATGGCCAGCTCGTTCGTGCGCCGGGCGAGGTCGAGGGCGGCGGCGTGCAGCCGGTCGATTTCCCCGCGCTCCGTGTGCTGGCCGGCCGGAAGGTCGGTGCCGGTGGTGGTCATGGAGTGCGTCCGTTCCGGATCTGCCTGGACGGGGCCGACGGCGAAGAGATGACGGGAGCCGTTCACGCGGCGTCCGGGTAGCTGGTGGAGACATCGGTCATCGACCCGGACGAGAAGCACAGGTGCTGCTCGGCAACCACCAGCAGATGCTGTACGGCGGGGTAGATCACCTCTCCGACCACCCACAGCGCGATTCCCCGACGCAGCCGCACGATGTGGTCCGCCGTCCACGCAGGCAGCCCCAGTCTGGCCACGGCGGCTTCCGCTTCGGCCTTCTTCATTGAGTAGATGACGACAGTGTCGGCCATTTTCAGCGCCGCTTGCGTCTCTGGGGAGTCGTCGATGTCAGACAGGTGGTGGACGATGAAGATGCACGACAATCCGAGGCCGCGCGCGAATTTCAGGAACTTTTCGAGCAGCGCGGCCAGCTGGGGGGTGCCGAGAATGTGCCAGGCTTCTTCGGCGATGAGGATGCGCTTGCGCTGGCTGTAGCGTCGGCAGCTCGTCGCCGGGTTCGGCCCTACCTCCCAGGCGCCGGACTCCGAGTCGACCACCACTCGCTCGTGCTGGCTCGGTTCCGTCCCGCACTCGCACAGCGGTCGCAGCCAGACCTCTTCGAGGAAGACGCTGATCACGGCGACGAGGATGGTCATGGCGACGCCGCCGGACGGAACCTTGGTGAGGTCGAAGACGACCATGTCGGTGTCGAGGCCCACGCCGAGGCTGGTCGGCCCGTCGAGCATGCCGACCAGGTCGCCCGTCGAGTCCTGCTCGCTGCCGCACAGCCGGTCGAGAACGTAACTTGCTTCGAGCCCGTCGGCTAGGAGTTCGTCCCGCGTCCGTTGCTTCGCGGCGGCGTCGGACTCCTCGGGGGCCCGGAGCGCGGCGGCGACGTCCGCCAGCACGGGCGTCTGGCCGAGGGTGTCCGCCCGCTGATGGGCCCGGCGGATCGCGATTCTCAGGGCGGAGCCGGCGAACTCGTCCAGGGTCTTGCCCAGGCCGAGTTCAACGATCGTCCTGACCAGCTCGGTCTGCCGCTTGCCTGAAATGGCGGGGTCCATGGGATTGATGCAGGAGGCTCCGGACCCGCCGCCCGGGGCGAACTTCACCGGCGCCTTGCCGGTGAGGGAACGTCCGAGGGCCGCCCATTCGCCCTCCTCTCGCTCTTTCTGTTCTTTCGTATCCAGGACCACGACTTTCCTGCCGAGGCGGATTTGCCGAGCGGCGTAGGTCTTGGTGAGGGAACTCTTTCCACGGCCCGTGTCCCCCATCACGATCATATTTCCGCCGGGCAGGCCGTCGCCGAATGCGCTGAAAGGGCAGTAGATGAAAGCCTTTCCGGAATACAGTTCGCGGCCGATGATTGCTCCCGCGCTGCCGAGCGTCGGCGGCGCCACCGGCAGGTACAGAGCCTGGCTGGTGGTCGTCTCCGTGTGGAGCGGGCGCCGCACGGTCTGGTGCATGGGGGACAGCGGAGCGAGGTTCAGCAGGTCAGTCACTTGATGCCTCCGGCGAGGGGAAGGGTGTTCGCGAAGGCCCTGGCGTGTTCGAGGTCGAGCCACTCGATCCGCAGGTTCGCGTTGCGGGCGCGGCTCCCGGTCGTTCGCTTGGTGCGTTCCAGCTCTTCGGGGCTGCGGGCGGAGACGGTGATGTAGCCGACGACCGCGGAGCCGGCCGCGCCGGAGGCTGCCAGGGCCATGCCGCGTGAACCGGTGGCGCTCGCGGCGATCTGGTCGCGGGGGTCGATGTTCTTGCCGCGCTGGTGGTTGCGGTGCATCTCCGCCTGGTTGTTCGTGTCCTCTGCGAGCATCCGTTCCACGGCCTTGTCGTTGGGCTCCAGCTGTTGCGTGATGGAGAAGGTGCGGATGACGTCGGGCATCCCGATCAGCAGGGGCGACAGGAAGCCGGGGCCGACCGGCGTGGTGGGCCAGCTGGCGACGTACGCCGTGGCGTGGTACCAGCTGTCGGTGCTTCCTGCGGCGCGGGTGGCCACGTGCGTGCCCTGGCGGACATCGACGTTCCGGGGGAAGGCGTGGGCCCGGGGGAGGTCGGTGTCCCAGATGGGATGGTCAGGGTCGTACGAGTTGCGGATGAGGGCCGTCATCGTGCGCTCGTCCAGTGGGGCGAGTACCGAGAGGTCGGCGTCCTCGCAACGGGACCACAGCTCGTCCAGGTAGACGGCCACCGCCGCGGCGATCCCGTCGTCTCCCGTCCCCCGGGCGGAGCCCTCGGCGGCCAGGTCCCGGGTGAACTGCGCGTGGATGGTGACGTAGTACCGGTGTTCCTCCGCCGAGGTCGACACCGCGTTGGCCAGCTCGTCGTAGGAGTCCTTGAGCCACTGCGGGGCGTTGGCCGTCGCCGCGGACTGGTCGCGCTGCGACACGAACCGCTGGTGCGCGTACGGGTCGCTTTTCATCTGCCGGGCCAGAACCTGAATTCGCTTCACCGGGTGGTCTTCGGTGTTGCCGAAGGCGTCGAGGAGTTCACCCCAGCGCTCCAGGGCGACGATCTGTTCGCTGATGTCCTTGCCGCCCAGGCCGGGGGAGGTGACCTCCAATGCGGCGGTCACACAGCCGGCCTCCGGCTGGAGGATGACGACGGCCTGCTGCCCGCGGACCGTGGTCGGCACCCAGGTCATGCCCGCGATGCCCTCGGGCTCGGTCAGCGCGGCGTCCGGCGGCGTGCCGTCGCGGCGTACACCTGCCTCGACGGCGGGCGACACCCAGACACCGCCGGTACGGCGGAGGGCCTTGCGGTGGTAGCGGTTGATCCGCCACCAGCGGTAGAGGGAGCGTCGCTGCGACGTGCCCTTCGGCCGGTACGGGGCGTACACGACCACCAGGGCGATCAGGATCGGCACCACGAGGCCCGTCGCGGCGAGGGCTGTCGCGCCGTTGAAGGCGAAGCCGAACAGCAGTCCGATCACGGCGCCGCTGCCGAGGACGACCTGTTCGCCGAGGTCGCGGCGGCCGACCAACCCCGTGGGGCGGTGCTTTCCGAACTGATACGTACGAGTTGACATGGCTTACTGATCCTTGCTGGGGTCCTGCCGACCGGGTGCCTGTCCGCCGGTCGGCCGCGAAGGCGGCGTGGGCGAGACGGAGGGCCCGGGACTCGGGGTGGTCCGTGGTGCGGGGGAAGGTGAGGAGGGCGCCGCTGAGGGGTGGGACGTCGGGGCCGGCGGCGGAGCCTGTGGTGCGACCGGCCGTGCGGCGGGCTGAGCATGCGGAGGTCCGGCGAACTCGTCCCAGTTCAGCGCCATCCGGGCCCGCGGTGCCGAAGGCCGGGCAGAGGCCGAGCCGACGACAGGACCCGAACTCGTGCCCTGCGGGCGGGCGGTCGCCGGTGCGTTGGACGCGGTGCTGCCGCCAGACGGGGCCGGGGCTGGTCCGACGACCGGGCTGGAAGAGGTGCCACCCTGCGGGCGGGCGGTGGCCGGAGCGCCGGACGCTGCGTGGCCGCTGGCCGCGGACCAGTCCGGGGTCGAGCCGACGACCGGACCGGACGCCCTGCCCGCCGGAGCACCCGGTGCTCCGATGGGACCGCTGTCCTCGGGCTGACCCTGGACCTGGTCGGAGCCGAGACCGCCATTGGCGGCTTCCGCACCCTGAGCGCCGGGGGACCCCGCTGCCTTGTTCTTCGCCACGTCGACCCCGGCCTTCGCCACGGCTGCCCCGACGGCGAGGGGGCCAGCGGCAGCGGCGGTTCCGCCGCCCATCTTGGCCCCGGCCGCTTTGGCCCCGGCCGTCTTGGCACCAGCGGACTTCCCGCCGCCGCCCACGAGGGCATCCTGCACACGGGAGTTGATCGCGCGGTTCGCGTGCTGCGCGGGGCCGTCGATCGCGGCGGCCGGGCCGGAGGACAGGGCGGCCTTCCGGTCGTGCTGGAGCTGGGCCATCTGGTCACCGAACGCCGGCACCCACTTGTAGAGGGTCGCCGATGCGAAGACCGCCAGCAGGAGGATCAGCGCGCCAATCAGGGTCTTGGAGACCGCATCGGACATGCTGCCCGTGGTGTCGCTGAGGACGGCGCCGCCCAGGCCGAGCAGCGCGAAGAGGATCGGCTTGCTGAGGCCGATGGCGAGGATGCCGCCGATCCACTTCTTGCTCTTGCCCCAGAGATCACGGTCGACCAGACCGGCGTTCACTACGGGGCCGAGCGCGACGGCCACGTAGATCGCGGCACCGCGGATCAGCAGCTCGATCCACATCAGGAGCGCGCCGGCCAGCATGATCAGGTTGACGACCAGCAGCTGCCCCACGCCCTCCGTGGGGTTCGCCGCCATCACCTTGAGGATGTTCTCCAAGAAGGGCTTGAAGTTCTCCGTCGCGTAGGGCTCGAAGACGGCCGTGACCTCGTCGATGGCCTTGAGCAGGAGCGCGATGGCCCCCGGCGTCATCGCGTTGACCACGAACTGGAGGAGGAGGAAGCCGATCGCCTCGCCCACGGCGGTGGTGATGCCGACCCCGCGGACAGCCCGCTTGGCCACGGCGATCAGCCACAGCGCCACGGTGAGCAGGCTGGAGACCGCGAAGATGATCGCGTACTGCCGCAGGAAGCCCGGGGAGGTGAGGTCGATCTGCGTCGTGGCCTGCATCAGCTCCAGCATCTTGCGGAGGAACCACATGTTGGCCTCCACCAGCTTCTGGAGCAGGAAGCCCAACGGGTCTCTCACGAAGTCGATGGCGGCCTTCGCCTCGCACACCATCGGGATGTAGCAGAAGGGGTTCGCCACCGCGGCCGGGACGAAGAGGAACCCGACGACGATGTTGACCACGGCGACGGTCCGAAGCCGGTGTCGCCAGCTACTCGGAGTACCCCGTTCGACCCGCAGCAGCCCCGGGGCATCGTCACGCAGTCGCAGGCGCATTACCGACACCTCCGACCTTGGAGAAGCTGTCGGCCGAGTCCGCCTGCTGCATCGCGGGCGGCGCCGGAACGAGCGGCGCGGACGGGGTGACAGCGGTCGTCTTCCACGTGCCGTCGGCCCAGACGAGGTCCACGGTCATCCGCAGGAAGGCGACCTGCGGGCGGCGGGTCTCCTCCGCCCCAGCGACTCCGCCGGCCGACGCGGTCCACAGCTCGATGCTCGCGGCCTGACGGGAGTGGGCGATGACACGGGTTGCCAGAGCGGCAGTCCGGGTGATCAGCTCGCTGCCGTCCGCGGACTTGCCGTCCGTGCCGACCCCTCGGTTCTCCGAGACCAGGCGGGCCGTCGCGTCGGAGTCCGACGTGACCGACTTGAGCACGCTCGGTGCTGCGGTGGCCGCCAGCATCCGGTGCCGCCACCCGCTGTCGGTGAAGAACCGCGTGTCGCCGTAGAGCATGACCGCGCTGACCGCAGCGGCCCGGGCCCCCCGCTCGCTCCGTTCGTAGGGTGCGGGAAAGCCGTCCGGCCCGGTCGCACCGGTCACAACCGGATCGTCCGCAGCGGTTGGCACGTAGCTGGAGAAGTCGTCGGCGACGTTGGATGTCTGCCGTGCGTCGATCGGCGCGACCAACCCGGCGGTGCTCGAACTGTTCTTGAGCTTCCAGTCGTTGGCCTCCCACACCAGCGTGACTGTCACCGACCGGTACCCCGCCGCCGGGGTCGAGTGCCCGGCCGAGCTGCCGCGGACTGTGGTCGTCCACAGCCTGACCATGGCCTCCTGGTCGTCGTAGCCCAGGACGCGGGCGGAGAGGACCCCGGTGCGAGCGATGGCCTGATCGGCGGAGACCGTCGAAGCGTCGCCCCGCAGGGAGGCGGCAGCCTCGGCGGCGGCCAGGTCGGCCTTCTTACCGGTCGAGTCGATGGAACCCCGGGCGGCCATAGCTGCCACGGCGCGGTGCCGGTGCTCGCTGTTCGTGAGGAAAGGGGCGCTGCCGCTGACCACGGTGAAGTTGGCTGCCGCCGCCTTCGCGCCGTTCTGCGTTCGCGGGTAGCCCACGGGGACACCGTCGACCTTCCGGGCCCGTTCCACGTTCGTCTGCGGGGCCGCGTGTGCGGGCGAGGACACCGAGGGGGCGGGCGTCGGCGGGGAGCCGGTGGCGAAGCTGACCACCACACCGGCAACGGTCACGACCGCGACCCCGCCGGCGGCTATGCCCGTGAGCCTGGCGGTCGACCGGGGAGGCCCCGACGCCTGCGAAGAATCGTTTCTCCTGCGAAATCGAGAGGTCACGGGTCACACACCCATGCCGTAGGTGATGCCGAAGATCGTGCCGAAGGAGGCGACCAGGAAGACGACGGTCAGGCCGCCGACCATCAGCCCCTTGCCGTGCGAACTCTCCATCGTGGAGTGGCCCTCGCCGAACCAGCCCTTCGACTTGCCGACACCGGCGAGGAAGGCGCCGGCCCCGACAACGAGGACGATGGCGGCGATGACGCCCAGGATCGTCTTCGCCGTCCCGCCGAGCTTCCCGAAGGGGCCCCAGTCCGGCTTGACCCCGGAGACGACGTCGGCACCGGCGGCGAGGGTGGTGTGCAGGGAGGGGTCGGCGGCAGTGGCCAGGAAGTTGTGCATGGTGAAGCCCCTTGGTGTGTTTGGTATGTAGTGAGTTTTTTGTGGTGATTAGCCGACGCGTCGGATGGCGATGATCTGCGGCGTCCAGATGCTCAGCGGCTGGATGCGGACCTGGACGCCCGTGCGCGGGGCGTCGATCACCTCGTTGTTGCCGATGTACATGCCGACGTGTTCGGGACCGGACGGCCCGGGGCGGGTGAACAGCAGGTCACCGGGGGCCAGCTGGGAGACGCCCGCGATGGCCTTTCCGGTCTTGACCTGGTCGTAGGTCACCCGCGGGATGTTCACGCCCGCCGCGGCCCAGGCCATCTTGGTGAGCGACGAGCAGTCACAACCGCTCGCGCCGGTGTACGGAGACTTGCAGGTTCCGCCCCACTGGTACCAAGTCCCCAGCGCGGTCCGTGCGGCCGAGACCGCGCGGGCGGCTCCCTCGCCGGCCGGGAGGTTCGGCTGGACGGCATCCGCCCATTTGGCCGCCAGGTCGCGGATGATCCGTACGTAGTCGCGGGTTTCCTTGTACGGAGGGATACCGCCGTACTTGAGCACGGCCCCGCCGCCCGCGTTGTAGGCCGCGAGCATCAGATCCGTGGAGTCCCCCGGTACGTCCTTGACCTGCTTGGCAACGGTGCAGTCGTACTTGGCCTGCGCCGCGACGGCGTCAGCCGGGTTGCGGGCGTCCTTGACGCCGTCCCCGTCGCCGTCCACACCGTGCTCCTTCCAGGTGCCAGGCATGAACTGCGCGATCCCGACGGCGCCGGCCGGAGACACGGCGTCGCGGTCGAACTTCGACTCCTGGTAGAGCTGTGCCGCCAAGAGGGAAGCCGTCACCTGCGGGCACAGCCCCGCGTGCTTGTTGACGAGTTCGCGGACCCAGCCGGGAACGGGTGCGTCCGCCGAGATCCCGCCTCCGGGGCCGGCTTCCTCGCTGGAGCCGCCTCCCGCACCGCCGAAGGTCGTCAGCAGGGCGACGCCCGTGACGAGCATGGCTCCGGCGAGGCCCAGCCCGAGCTTGGTGCCCTTGTTCATCGCGGCACCGTCATGCCCAGGGCATGGCGGTGACCCGCCAGCCCAGGGGGGTGTGCTCAAGCCGCAGGGCGAGCTGCTCGCTGCTCCGACGCGCGGACCCGGAGGCCGGGGTCGTGGTGAGGGTGTAGCCGACCCGGACCAGGGCGACCGCCGGGGTCGGCGACGGGGCCCCGTCGGGGACCACCGCGGAAGTGATCTCGATCGACTGCCGGGCCTTCGTTGTGCGGAGGGCGGTCCACGCCGCGTCTTGGCCGGGACGTTTCTGGCTGAGGACTGAGACCAGGTCGCCGGATGCGAACCGAGATGCGCGGACTCCGGCATCGGTGAACGAACTGTCCTTGCCGTCGCCGGCGTCGTGCTCGGCGTAGGCCGTGGTGAACGCCCGCGCGATCCGCTCGACGTCTGGCGGCAGGGCGATGTCCGGCGCTGCCGCCGGGTCTTCCGTGGTGCGGGTCGTGGTCGGTGCCGTGCTGCCCACCGAGACGACGTGCGGCTTCGCTGCCGAAGGGCCGGGAGCGTCCGGCGAGCTGGAGCAGCCGATCGAGAGCGCGGACAGCGTGCCGACGACGCCCATGGCTGCGGATATGCGTATGAAACGGCTGGATCGAGGCATGCGGAATCCACAATCTCGGTGCAAAGGGGATTTCGAGAGATCGGGTGTTGCGGCCCCGGGGAGGGGCCGCAACACCCCTTCGCAGAGGAGGGGGTGCCTCTGCGGGCTTGATCGGCTATTCGCCGTGTAATTCGCGGACTGGGGGGCGGCTGTGCGCCGTGTTATCCGCTAGGTGTTCACGGGATTCGTCGGCAGACCTTCATGCAGGTCGGACGCCGTTCCGGTTCCCGTCGGCCCGTGACATAGTTCAAGGGGGCGGTGCGTGAAAGGTCGTATCTCATATCAAGGCCATCAGCCCCTCTCGGGAAAGGGGAGCCCGGAAATGGGCTCCAGCAGGCCGAAGCCGCCATGGGCGTCGGCCGTGCCTGAATCCTCACAGAGGTCGGCGGACAAATCTAATCAGCAAAAAGCCGGAACCTAATTCCAGGAATTAGGTTCCGGCTTCACGGTTGAGGGGGCGTTTCAACCGGCCTGGCGCAGGTGCTCGATCGCCACCCCGAGCCACGGGGCGGCGGTCCCGGCGATCAGCAGCGGAGCGCACACGCTGTACGAGAGCACGAGTTCCCCTGGCCCGGTTGTGAGACCGGCGAGGAGGCAGTGGTCGAAGGGCATCCAAGTCGGAGAGCCGGTCGGCCTGAGCCGTACTCCGGTGGAGGTGAGGACGAGACGGGCCGGGGTGTGGTCACGCCACTGCGGCTCGGCGGCAGCCTCGGCCTCCCGCCGTCGCCGGGCTTCGTGCGGGTTGGGCACCCACTGCCGGCCGAAGGACGGGTGGTCCTCGAAGTACCCGGTCGACCTCAGCTGCACGACGTCAGTCCCGTAGAAGCGCGCGGCCGAGCACCACACGTCCGCAAGGGCGGTCTCGCCCTCGGCCAAGGGCACGTCCGTCGCCTGGATCGGCTCCAGCCGGCCGCCGTTCTGGAGGTGAACCGCGAGCGCCGACGCCGCGTGCACTCCTTCGGCGCGGGCGGTCTGCTCCGCGTGGTTCTGCTGCCGTCGCCACATGGTCTTTCCTTCCTGGTCGACGGGGCCGGTGGCGGTCGCTGTGGTGGGGACCGCAGCGACCGCGCGGCACTCATGGGATGAGATCACCAAAGGGCGGTGGAGGTGCGGGCGGGGGGCGCCGACCGCTCTTCCACCTCGTCCTTCAAGCGGGACAGGAGGATGCCCAAGCGGTCGTTGCTGATCGGCTGCCGTGCGCGGACGGCCTCCTTGATCGCGTCGCGGCTGATCCGTCCGCTCTCCTGGTAGGCGGCCCGCGCGACCGGCAACAGGTCCTCAAGCCAGTCGTCGTCGGCTTCCCGGTCCTGCGGAGGCTCGACGTCGTCCGGGACGGACGGTTCGCAGCCGTCCGAGTGGTCGCGTACCGGCTCCGGAACCAGCTCCTCAGCCGCCGCCGGGGGCGGTGTCGGCACCTCCCCGTCCGGGCCGCCGACCGGCATCCCGTCCGCCAGGGCCCGGCTCTCGTTCCCTCGGTCCGCGACCCCGGACGGGCGCGAACCCGGCCCGTCCGGAGCGTGCTCGCCGACGTTGCCCCTCCCGTGCTTGCGCAGGTCAACGACAGTGGGGACCACGTCGCCCGGCGCGGACGGCGCGGACGGCGCGGCCGTCGCTTCGGCCGCCGGCTCGGACCCGGCCGGGTGGACCTCTGCGTTCTCCGTACTGCCCGCAGGCGGTCGGACGGCTTCGCGGACCGGTCCGGGACCGTCGTCGGCGCGGTCCGGGACGGACAGTTCGGCGGCCCGCGCCATCAGGATGTACAGGTGGACGGAGCCCGCCAGCGCCAGCGGGGCCAGCATCGACAGGACCGCGACGACGCTGTCCGTGAGGTGCAGCGCGGACTGCGCGGACTGCGGACTGCGGTTCAGCGTGATGGCGTGCAGGGCGTTCGCGCCCAGGCTCGCCGCGGTGGCCGCGAGGAAGAGGAACCAGGTGTACAGGCGGGACAAGAACGGCCTGTTGCGGAGAAGGACGATCGCCCGCACCCCGTACGCAATGAACCCGTCGATGAACAGCGGGAACAAGTAGGACAGGCTCTCCCGTGCGTGCATCGCCACCGCGATCTGCCGCAGCGCGTCGTACGAGAAGGCGAAGCCGGCCGCGCCGAGCAGGACGATCGCCGTCCGGTCCCAGGCCGTCATTCTGTGCAGGGGGACCGCGGACCGAGTGCTGTTGGTCACCGGGGCTATGTGCGTGTGGGACATCAGTGGTCGTCCCCCTCGCGCGGGTTGATGAACGGCCAGACGGGGGTCTGGGAGAGCAGCAGCCCGAACTGTTCGAGGGACGTCACCTCGTGCACGTGCTGGCTGGGGCAGCTCATGCACGACACCCTCAGCGCGATGGACTCAGTGCCGCCCTGGTCGGAGTAGTACAGCTCCAGGTGCTGGCCGCCGACGGTGTCGAGCGAGGCGAACGCCTGGAGGTGCTCCTCGAAGGACAGGAGACCCAGGGTCTCCCACTCCAGGGTGGCCGCCTCAGCGCCGAGGAGGCGGTGGGCGTACAGGGCCGCAGCCTTGACGGACCGGGGGCCCCAGGTGTGGAAGGCGTCCTCCCGAGCGGCGGTCCGCCGCTTCTCGGCGGCCGTGAGCTGTTCAGCCGCAGAGACCATGATCGGATGGGGCATCGGAGGGCCTTCCATGAAGTTGCTGGTGGAGATCGTGTTGCTGTCGCCGTGGCCGTTGGCGAGACGGAGCAGGACGTCCGCGTGGCACGGCAGGTCGAGGGGGCAGGTGCACATGAGATCGAGGCCGCGGAGTTCGCGGGCGAACCCGTCGGCGTAGAAGCGGCCGACCGGGCCCCGGAGCGTGGCGGCGAACAGGTCCACCGCTTCCTTCGGGCCCATTGGCGTCCCCGCCGGTGAAGGGCGGCGGTCCCCGGCCGTGAACGGGTTCGCGTACAGGCTGAGGGGCCCCACGTACGCACAGGCTGTGGACAGGACTGCGGCGTCCGGCGCGGTCCCGCGCAGGCGAACGGGCATCAGGCCGCCCTCCCGCCACGCCGGCGGTCCGCGCCGATCATCGGAACGAGGCTGGTCACCATCTCGGCCAGTCGGCTCGCCACCCGGGCCCCGACGAAGTCGCTCAGGTCCGGCCCGTGCTCGTCCCGGGCGGGAAGGTTGGACGTGATGACCGTCGGGAGGCACTGGTTGTACCGGTAGTTGATGAGCCTGTACGTCACCTCCTCGGTCCACTCCGACGTCTTCGCCGTGCCGAGGTCGTCCAGCAGCAGGTACTGCACCTCGCTCAGCCGCCGCAGCTCACGCTCGGCGGCGCCCATGACCTGCGAGGGCCGCAGCCGGCCGTACATGTCCGCCGAGTTCACGGTGATCACCTCGAACCGGTCGGGGCCGCCGGCCGCGACCCTCCGCAGTGCGCCGTACGCCTCGTGGGTCTTCCCCGTCCCGGTCTGGCCGGTCAGGAGCAGGGCACCGGCTGCGGCGTTGTCGGCCAGGGCTCGATCTGCCCAGGCCACGACTTCCGGGAGGGTGGCTTCCGCGTCGCGGTACCGGGGCGGCGTTGCGGCGCTCCAGCGGCTCAGCGCGTAGTCGGCGCGGGCCCGGAGGTGCCACTGCTGGTCGCCGGGGTTGGTGTCCGACGGGTCGTCGGTGACGTCTTCCGGCACGACCGGTAGTCCTCTCGCTGCGAGTATCCGTTCCATGGCCCGCAGGGATGCGGCGCTGCCCGCGCGCTGGGGGTGGGCCATGATCAGAATCCGTTCTGGTAGGCGCTGGGCTGTGCCGTGTTCTGGTACGGAACCCAGGTCCCGGGCTGTCGCCGCAGCGGCACGACGTTGGTCTGAGCCGCCGGTTCCGGGGCCTGGTCCGGCAGGTCCGCCCAGATGCGGAGCAGGTAGCGGGCGGACAGAGGCGGACGGTCGGCGTTCCAGCGCCGGGCGACCATCTCGACCAGCCGGGCGTGCCCCCACCGGGCCGAGAGCGCTGTTACCCGATGCCATTCCGCGTCGGTCAGCCGCCAGCCGACGACCATCCCGGCCGCCGTCATCGCGGCCACCAGCTCCCGGGCGCCCTCCGGGACCTCGACGGAATTCTGACCGGCTGGAACTTCACGGAGGTTTGAGTCAGGAAAGCTAGCTTGCTTTTTGGTGGTGGTAGTACTCCCGTAGGGAGTACTACCACCACGCACACGCGAGGAAGTAACTTCCGTTTCTCCGTGAAGAGGCTTCCACTTTGAGGGAGTCGCTGCCGATTCCCTGGAAGATCCTTCCTGGAAGACCTTTCCGGCTTCGGGCGCAACAGGGGTGGAAGTGGGAAACTCCTTCTCGGTAGTTCCGGCGGCGTCTGCTGCCTGGCTGACGAGGAGGATCGAGTAACTGCTGGGATTGGAGGCTCCGCCTCCACGTTCACGGCTGATTTCCCCGAGCGATTCCAGGTCTCCGAGGCACGTCGTGATCGAGCGGACCGTGAGGCCGGTCAGATCCGATATCTCCTCCAGGGGCAGGGTCGCCCGGCCCTGGTCGTCGGCCTCCCGTGCCAGAGCGAGCAGAACGAGCCGTGAACCCCGGCACGCCTTGGATTCCGACCAGACCAGGGCCGTCGCTATTTCGCTCATGCGCCGGCCCCGCCGAGTATCGCTATGCGCCGCGCCGGTGCGAGGCCGAACGACTGGTCGTCCTCCGGGACGTACCCCGTCTGGGTCGGCTCCGGGGTCAGGTAAAGCTCCCCGGTCGGAAGATAGAAGTCGTGAGGGAGCCGCCAGTCTGCGACATCGCCGAAGGCTCGGCGGACCAGCCGCGCCGCGCCTGCTTCCAATTCGCGGTCGAGGAACGTGCGATGGAAATCCGAACCGAACAGGTAAGTGGTGCCACGCCGGGCCGGGAAGATCCGGACAAGAATCGTGGAGGGTGAGATATTTTCGATCGCTTCCCCGAGGGAATTGCGTGCCGAGGCTTTGGGGTCGTTCTGAGGCATGAGGAGGCTCCAAAGGCGCAAGGGATTCCTTGCGAGAAGAATCATTTACTTGCGGCCATCAGGCAGCGTCAGCGCTCTGAACCGGCTGCGCGGCCATTTCCGTTCGGCATCTCTGCCGGTGGAGCCGAGCGAGCTTCAGCAGGTACTCGCGCGTTATCCCGAGCCCCCTCGCCACGGCGTTTGCGTCCATGGTGGAGTCTGCCGCGAACCGGGCGATTGCCTCCGCCCGCTCAGCCCTGCTCAACGCTGCGGTAGAGCCCCGCAGGGTCCGCCCCACGGCACCACTGTCCTTGCGCTCCCGCCAGCTGGCGCGTAGGGCGGAGCGCTCAGAAGCGATCAGGCCCCCGCGAATTCCGAATTCCTCGTCGCCCCGCAAGGACTCCACAAGGCACCGGGCCGCTGTCGTCAGCGGACAAGCCGCGCACATATTCAGTGGCCTGACCAGGGAAAGGCCCAGTCGTTCCACCGTGTCCATGGGCTCATCGTGTGGATCGTCGCCGCAAGGAAAGAACAGGTCGGTATCCCGCCCGGAGCAACGAGCGTCCTCGGCCCAGTGCTTACCCTGGGCCTTGTCGGACTCTTCAAGAAGGGGGCTCCAATCGCCCCGCAAAGCCGCCTCGGAGAGGTCGGATATAGTGGTTCTCATTACGCCTCATGGTGCTAGCGGCGCACGGAGCCTTATGCGGTCCGGCGCGAGAAAGGGAATCGGAAGCTGTTGCAACTGCCGATGAATTGGGAGGCGTGAATTACGCGGCTTCGCTGTCGACCGAGCCTTCGGTAACAGGCTTCGCGAAGTTGTAGACGCGAGAATCGCCGGGGACCGAGAACTCGACGTCGAGGATCTTCCCCAGCGTCTCCCACGTCCCGTGGTCCCAGTCCGGCGAGGCATCGAGTTGCGCGCTCACCCAGGCGTCAATGGCGGCGTCGAGGTCGTCGTCAGCCACGACCGCACTCACGCTTCCAGCCCGCGCAGCGTGGCCGTCCGCAGATCGAACGTGTGCCCCGTGGCGGCCCACTTCGCGTGGGGGAATGAGCGGATGATCCACCGTGCGAGCGTCAGCGCCCGGGCGCGGGGAACGCGGAGAGTTCGGCCCCTCTCGTCCACGGCTGTCAGCCGCAGGTGGGGCCACAGGGTCCGGGGGCCCTGGAGGCGGACATGGATGGCAACAGCGCCGGGCAGCAGGGCGGCCAGCTGGGTGGCCAACCGTTCGGCCGGCCCCGGAGCTATGTCCTGCTCCGGGTTGCGCTCCGTAGCGGGGGGCATGCGACACTCCTCTATGCGGTACGCCACTCCGTTGATGCCGTGCTAGGAGCACGGAGTGGCTGTGCGTGACCACGCGCCCTGGCGAAAGGGAGCAGGTCACGGGCTGTCAGGCGTCCGGGAGCTGCGAACTCTCGGACGCCGATGGCGTTTTGAGGGGAGGAGGCGTACGCCAGCGGCGCGCGGTTCCTCCCCTCCATCTCGCCGGACCCGGGCGGGGTGGGCAAGATGGACGAAAGGAGGGGGTGCGAATCCCCTCTTTTTTCGCTAAACTGAAGCTATCGCAGTTCGGGAAGAAAGTCAACGCGCCGAAGTTTCTTCGGTTCAGACAAAAATGAGGTCGCATGCCAGCCCGCCGCTTCGATCGACACCGGGTGCGCTCGGTGCGTCGAGCTGCCGAGATCTCGCAGTCCGACGTGGCCGAACGTGTCGGTGTCGCGGATTCGACGGTGGCGGGATGGGAGCTGGGCAGTTCGGTTCCGGATCAGGAGAGGTTGCCGGCCCTTGCCCAGGCGCTCGGGGAACAGCTCGATGAGCTCTTCCCTCGGAGCGGTCCACCGGATCTCACGGACCTGCGGTGCGACGCCGGTATCTACCGCAGAGACACGGCGAAGATCATCAGCATGAAGAGCGACGGCCCGGTGGCCGGGGCCGAGGGCGGTGTCCGGCACCTCAAGGATCGCTACCTTCCGCCGCTGGCGGACGCCTACGGCGTGACCGTCGAGGTGTTGCTGCGGGCCCAGGAGCGTTCGTTTGCGAAGCAGTCGGGCGGCGAAGAGGTCAGCCAAGAGGCCGGAGCCGAGGAGCCGCCTTGCACGCTGGCCGACAAGATCACGCTGATGCTGGAGCGTTCGTACCCGACAGGGAGCGCACCGGGGGACACCGAGATCGCGGCGGCGGTGAACACACACGCCGGGGCGGAGGTCACCTCGCCCACCGAGATCGAGTCTCTCCGGACCGGGCGGAGCGAAGAAGCGACGCCGGTGGTCCTTGAGGGGCTGGCCCAGTTCTTCGGCGTCACGCGCATGTACTTCGAGCCGGACGAGGCCGTTGCCCGCCAGGTCTACGAAGGACTCCGGCTGATGGGGGCCGCCAAGCAGGGGAAGGTGGGCCGGGTCCGGGCCCGCGGAATCACCACCGAGGGCCTGTCGGCCGGAGTCCTGTCGATCCTCAACGATCTCGCCGCCGAGCTGGAGAAGGCCGACCCGGACACCAAGTAGTGCCTGTCCCCGGCCCTGCCAGGGTTGGGAACAGGCACTACCGCTGTGCTGCTGTCCTACTCGGCTGCGTCGAGCTGGTAGCGCCGACCGGCGGCGAACACGGCCCTGATGTTGCCCAGAGCGGCGATGTCGGCGAGCGGATCGCCGTCGACCAGCAGGAGGTCCGCACGGAACCCGGGGGCGATGCGCCCGGTCGCCGAGCCCAAGCCGAGGGCTGCTGCTGCCTCGCTCGTCGCCATGTCGATGATCGAGCTGTTCGCCAGGCCCAGGTGGGAGTAGAACCCGAGGGCCGGCACCAGGCCATCGAACCCCGCGCGCTGCACCCCGGCGTCGGTCCCCGCGACCAGGCGCACCCCGGCGTCCGCCATCTGCCGTACGAGGGCGAACATCGCGGCGGCGCGCTCCTCACCGAAGACCCTGGGGAGCATCCGCCAGTGGGGACTGACCGCAGGGCAGACCACAATCCGCCGGTCGATGATCTCCTTGAGCACGTCCTGCCGAAGGTCGAGACCGCTGTCCGTCATCCAGGTGCAGTGCTCGATCGTGTCCACGCCGGCCTCGACGGCAGCAGCGATGCCGTCGGTTCCGTGGGCGTGGGCGGCCACCGGCACACCGGCCTTGTGCGCTTCGTCCACCAGGGCGGCGAGTTCCTCCGCCGTGAACTGGCTCTCGTGGCTCGCGGGCCCGCCCTTCGTCAGCCCGCCGCCGGTGACCATGGCTTTGACGACCCCGGCGCCGGCCGCGACGTTGCGGCGAACCAGTTCGCGCACCTGGTCCTCCCCGGACACCTCGCCGCCGAGGAAGTGGCAGTGCCCGCCCGGCGTGGTCAGCGGGGTGCCCGCCGACACGATCCGCGGACCCGGGGTGCCGCCCTCGCCGATGGCGGCAGCCAGTCGCAGCGCGAGGCCGTGCCGGTCGCCGAGGTCGCGGGCGGTGGTGACGCCGCTGCGTAGGAGCTGCTCGGCGCGACGGCGCATGTCCTCGAAGAGGGTCTCGTCCGTCGAACCCTCAAGAGCCGGCACCGGGTCCGGGCTGCCGTCGAAGACCAGGTGCACATGGGAGTCGATCAGCCCCGGCAGGAGCGTGCCGTCGAAGTCGAAGCGGGGGACACCGGTGGCAGCCTGCTGCTCGATCTCAGCCCGCGGGCCAACCGCGGTGATCGAGTCGCCCTCGATCAGCACCGCGCCGTTCTCAAGGTACTGCCCCGAACCGACCAGTACCCGCGCGCTGGTAACCAGCATCTTGCCTCCATGATCTTTGTGGGTCATGCCGCATCCCGCAGCGCGTCGGACACCGCGATCAGCTGTCGCACATCCGACTGCCGGTCGCTGCCCAGGGCCATTGCCAGGGGAACAGCCGGACGCGGTGCCGGTACACCCTCCCCGACCCGGGCGGCGGCACGGTGCAGCCGCGCCGCCAGGTCCCTGGCGTCGACGTCGAGGAGCCCCCCGTCGTCCCCCTCATCGAGCAGGTGAGGGCTGATGTCCACGAGGCCGTCTCGGCACTCCACGATGCGGCGGTGATATCGGCGGTGGACCCCGCGGGCCCGCCACCGGTCCAGCGCCGCAGGCGACGCCGGCCGGAGTACGTTCTCGGGGTACGCCTCGGTCAGCAGTTCCCACAGCGGGGCGAGCCGCCGGTGATCACGACGATGCCGGAGCCAGAGCCGCAGCGAGGAGATCCGGGCTCTTGCTCCCGGATACGTGATCCCCGCCGCGAACAGCAGGATCGAGACCACCAGGAGGACGGCCACGGGCGCCATCACGGCAGTGGGAACGTCGACTCCGGCCGAGCGGAACGCGACGAAGACGGCGCGAACCGCGCAGGCCACCGCCATCGCGCCGAGGCCCGCCGCTGCCATCCACAGGCCGGTGGAGTGCGGGCGCTGGGACATCCGGGCATAGCGGCGCGTCCACCGGGCCGCCATCGCCAGGGCGTACATCAGGTACAGGCCGGCACCGGCGTAGAAGAGGGCGACCTGCGGAATCGTCATGTCCGCCGTGCTGAACGAGCCGACGAGGGCGTCAGGGGGTCCCCCCAGAGCTGCCATCGTGATCGTGACGATGACGACCGCAGCGACGACGGCTTCCTTCCGGGCCCGGCTGCGGCCCGCCTCACGGTCGGTGGCGGAGTAGAGGTAGAAGCACATCAGGAAGTAGACGGACAGGACCAGCAGCACGTTCTGGATGAGCTTCGCCGCCCCGTGCCCGGCGACCATGTCGATGCCGGAACTTCCGCCGGGCATGGTCACCGGGTACGACAGCGCCGAGCAGGCCAGGCACAGCGTCACCGAACGCAGCGGTGCATCGTGAGGCGAGCGCTTGAGCTGGTAGATCTTCCAGACGAGAGCGGCCAGCAGCACCAGGAGCAACAGTTCCACTACATCCACCCCCGTCGGTCACCGAGCGCCGCTTCCACGCGGCGAACTTCGGGGTCGTCCGACAGCGGTGTGGTGCCGTCCAGCACCGACGACCACTCCAGGATGATCGTGGCGACCAGTTCGACGGCGCACTCCTCGCCGTCGTCGTACGAGCACCGGCGCGCGACACGCTTGATCGTCTCGGCCGTGAACACCGGCAGCAGGCTGGCCCAACCCTCAACGAAGACGGCAGCCTCGTCCGTTGCTTCGTCGGTGGGCTTGCCGGGGGCTCCGGCGGCAGCCCTCGCTGCGGCTTCCTCGTGCTCCGCGACGAGGATGTGGCCGATCTCGTGGAGCCGGATGTGGTCCTGATGCAGGCGCGTCGTCTCTGCCTGATAGAGGATCACGTCGTAGTTCTCGTACTCGACCCACATCCCCGACGGGCCCGGCTTCGGCAGCGCGGCCTCCCGCAGGTACAGGGGCCGTCCCCGTCGGCGGCTGAGCGCCTCGCAGAGCTTGTCCACATCGAGCGGAGGCGTGATCCCGAGGTCTTGGAGTTCACGTCGGATCAGCCGATGCAGATCCCGTTCCACCGTCCGTCTTGCCGCCGGCCGCCAGCGGCCTAGCAACCTGCCGCGGCCCGCTCTGCCCTTCGCGGGCGCCTTACTGAGGTCCGCCGCTCCCAGGCGACCCTTCCCTGACCACATGTGAGTTGCAACCTTCCGACACGCGAGTGATGGCTCCCCCGAGCCGGGCGACCCCGCGAAGACGCTGCTCATCCCCGCGCGGTCGTCGGCGGCACTGCCGCCCACCCGTTACGTCCCCTGGACCTCCGGCCGGGCGCAGAGCCCGACCCTCCAGAGCGCATCGCCGCAGGTGGCGAGGCTCGATGGAACTGCTGGGGAACTGCCAGCGACATTACGTGACGGCTTTGCCAAGTCATGACCAAGTTGCGGACGAAGAGGCATGATCAACTTGAAGAGCCCATAGAATTCCCTGATGTGTCAAAACGCATCAAATCGCCCACGATCGATTTGATCAAGGCTCTGAGCTGTGGCTTCGGTGGCGGGTGTTGGTGCGCCGACGTACGTGATCATGGGGTCATCTTGTTACCGATCCGTAACTCTTGAGGTGAGGGTTGCCTTATCTGCGACTCTGGATCGTAGATCCCCAGGTCAACAGGGGTGTGGCCATGCTCACTTCCGGATGAGTCGGGCAAGGCTCGCTATACGCTCAAGTCATGTTGAATGCGATATCCGGCCAATCTGACGGTTACGTCGAGTTCTGGTCCGAGTACCACCTGTGCACCCTGACCACGCTTCGCCCGGACGGCCGACCCCACGTCGTCCCCGTCGGCGTGACCCTCGACGCAGCCGCCGGAGTAGCCCGGGTCATCACCCGCAGGTCCAGCAGGAAGGTGGCGAACATCCTCGCGGCCGACGAGCCGGCCCGGGTCGCGGTGTGCCAGGTCGACGGCGGCCGGTGGGCCACCCTCGAAGGCGTGGCGGAGGTCTGCACGGACGCCTCGGCTGTCGAGGACGCCGTCACGCGCTACGGGCAACGGTACGGCCGAACGCCGGCCCCCGACCCGGAGCGGGTAGTCATCCGGATCTCGATCGAGCGGGCGATGGGCCACACGGCACCGGCCGCACCGCGGCCTGCCGCCGCTTGAGCCGCCGAGCCCACAGCTCGAAGCCCGGATCGGTCCGGTTCGCCGGAGGCCGGACGGAGCGTCCGAGAGCTGCGGCAGCATCCGTCGTGGTTCAAACGATCCGGGGGTGAGCGGTGGTGACGACCCCCGGGGGTCGTCACCACCGCTCACCCCCGGAGCCCCGTTCGCTCAGAACCGGGGGCTGCTACTTCCACACAGGGATGAGCCTCTTGGGGTTCGGCGTCTTGTTCCCCTTTTGTCCAGGCAGGACCTGGACGGCGGCGAAGATCTCGAACAACACCTGGCGCTTCTGGGAAAGGTCATACTCGCCCGCGAGCCACTTCTTGGCCACGTCATTAGGCGCCTCATTCTGCGTCGCTGCTGCCAATTCGAACTTGGCTCGCTCGCTGCGCAACTTCTTGACTTGCCTCTCCAGGGGTGGCGCCAACCGGTAAAACATTGCGTCGGGGACTTCGTCGGCCTCCCACTTTTTCTCCAATCTGGCGAGCTTGTCCGCCTTCTGTTGGAGTTTCTCCTCGTCAGGCCACGCAACCTTGACCGCAATGAAAGTGGCCTGGGCTTTCTTCAGCTTCGCCAGCACCAGGCGCTGGAGCTGCTGGTCGACCATGGGCCCGGAGACCGAGTTGCGCGAGCACGTCGAGCAGGTGTAGACGTACGGGCTTCGCTTGCTCTTGGTCTTCGTCCCGCCCATGGGCTCGTTGCAGACGCGCGTTGTGACCGCCCCGTCCTTCTCCTCCTCGATGCGGTACTGGCAGCGGAGGAGTGTCGAGCCCAGGTACTTGACGGTTTTCGGGATTCCAGTGATCCGCGGTGTTCCAGAGCCACGGGCAACATAGGTGCTCCCCGCCCCGAAGGTGGCGCACACCGCGCGCCACTTTTCCGGTGTCGTCACGGTTTCCCAGATGCCCACGATCGGCTCGTTGTCGTCATCCAGGACGAGTTCGCCGCGGTTTGCGCGATATCCGCACACGCGAGGAGCGGTCATCATCTGAGTGAGTGTCTGCGCAACGAGATCATTTCCGCGAGTTCCCGTCAATCCTCGCCGTTTCGATTCGTCGCAGAGGGTCTGTACCGCTTTCCCCTTGATGCGCTCGTCAATGGCCCATGCCAGAAAGTCTGACTCGGCCCGCAGAAGCGTCGTTCGGTCTTCGTTCCAGCCGAACGGCCTCGGGCCGCTGTGGGGCAGCCCGTCGAGTATTCGGTCCTGGTGCCAGTCACGGATTCGGCGTTTCTTCTTCATGGCTTCGGCCTTGTTGACCACTGCCATGATGCCGGTCTTGATGATCTCGCTTTCCTCGGTGAGATCCATCGGCCCGGACGGGGTGTAGAAGCGCCGGCTCGGGTCGAGTGTGATCGCCTCCACGAAGTCTTCCCAGTCCCGGTCCGTGCGCTGCACGCGGTCTTGGTCGACGCAGATGATCCCGTGGACCGGGTAGCCCTCCGGCGTGTGCCCCCTGCGAAGGTCCCGCAGCATCGCCTGGAAGTCAGGACGGACCACGTCGCGCTTCGAGGCCGACAGGTCGTTGTCGGTGTACCGGTGAACGATCACGGCCCCGTGGCGGGCGGCGTTCCTGTCGTTGCGACGGTGCTGGTTGGCCACGCCTTTACCAGCCGACCACGCGGACGTGGCGGCCTTCTTCTTGTTGTGCTTGCGCCAGTCGTCCGAGATCCGGGAGTACGCGATCAAGAAGGGCGTGTCGGGGTGCAGCCGGGCGAGTTCCTCCGGCGGAGCGAGCCCGGCGGGCCTGCCGCGCAGTTCGAGGTCGTTCGGCCCTTCGTCCTCGGCGGCGGAGGGGGCGGCGGCCCGCTGGTTACTTGCTGTATACAACTTCTTACTCCTGGTCCGGCGGTCCTGGGCCGGAGGCTGTGGATCGTGCAACGATGCGGGTATGAACCGACTGGCTAACGAGCAGTCGCCCTACCTACTCCAGCACGCCTCCAACCCAGTGGATTGGTGGCCATGGGGAGAGGAGGCGATGGAAGAAGCTAAGCGACGGGACGTGCCCATCCTCTTGAGTGTGGGCTATGCGTCCTGTCACTTATGCTTCTACTAATTTACTGGTGCCACGTGATGGCCCACGAGTCGTTCGAGGACCCCGTCATCGCTGAGGTCCTGAACCGGTCCTTCGTCAGTGTCAAGGTGGACCGCGAGGAGCGGCCCGACGTGGACGCCGTGTACATGGAGGCCGTCCAGGCGGCGACCGGGCAGGGCGGCTGGCCCATGACCGTGTTCCTGACGCCCGACGCCGAGCCGTTCTACTTCGGTACGTACTTCCCGCCGGAGCCCCGGCACGGGAGCCCTTCGTTCCGGGAGGTGCTGGACGGGGTCGAGCGGGCGTGGCGGGGGCGTCGGGACGAGGTCGCCGAGGTCGCCGCGCGGATCGCCCGGGACCTGGGGGAGCGGCACCTCGGGCACGGGTCCGGGGCCGCGCCGGGCGAGGCGGAGCTGTCGGGGGCGCTGCTCGGGCTCACCCGGGAGTACGACGCGCGGTACGGCGGGTTCGGCGGGGCGCCCAAGTTCCCGCCGTCGATGGTGGTCGAGTTCCTGCTGCGCCACCACGCCCGCACCGGCTCGGAGGGCGCCCTCCAGATGGCCGCCGACACCTGTGAGCGGATGGCCCGGGGCGGGATCTACGACCAGTTGGGCGGGGGGTTCGCCCGTTACTCGGTCGACCGCGAGTGGATCGTGCCCCATTTTGAGAAGATGCTTTACGATAACGCCCTTTTGTGTCGGGTGTATGCCCATCTGTGGCGGGCCACCGGGTCGGAGCTGGCGCGCCGGGTGGCCCTGGAGACCGCCGACTTCATGGTCCGCGAACTCCGTACGGAACAGGGCGCGTTCGCTTCCGCGCTGGACGCCGACAGCGTCGGGGCGGACGGGGTGTCCCGGGAGGGCGCCTACTACGTGTGGACCCGTGACGAGCTGCGCGGGGTGCTGGGGGAGCGGGACGCCGAACTCGCCGCCGAGTACTTCGGGGTGACCGAGGAGGGCACCTTCCCGGAGGGCGGCGAGGGCGTCTCGGTGCTGCGACTGCCGCTGAGCGACGGGGTGTTCGACGCCGAGCGGGTGGCCTCGGTGCGCGCCCGGCTGCTCGCGGCGCGCGCCGAGCGGTCCGCGCCGGGCCGGGACGACAAGGTGGTGGCCGCCTGGAACGGGCTCGCCGTCGCCGCGCTGGCCGAGACCGGCGCCTACTTCGACCGTCCCGACCTGGTGGAGGCCGCGGTGGGCGCGGCGGACCTGCTGGTGCGGGTCCACCTCGACGACGCGGCCCGGCTCGCCCGCACCTCGCGGGACGGCCGGGCCGGGGCCAACGCCGGGGTGCTGGAGGACTACGCGGACGTGGCCGAGGGGTTCCTCGCGCTGGCGTCGGTGACCGGTGAGGGCGTGTGGCTGGACTTCGCCGGTTTCCTGCTGGACCACGTGCTGGCCCGGTTCACCGGTGAGGACGGTGCCCTGTTCGACACCGCCTCCGACGCGGAGCGGCTGATCCGCCGTCCCCAGGACCCCACCGACAACGCCGCGCCCTCCGGGTGGACGGCCGCCGCCGGGGCGCTGCTGTCGTACGCCGCGCAGACCGGTTCCGCGCCGCACCGGACGGCCGCCGAACGGGCCCTCGGCGTGGTCACCGCGCTGGGTCCGCGGGTGCCCCGGTTCGCGGGCTGGGGGCTGGCGGTGGCCGAGGCCGCGCTGGACGGTCCGCGCGAGGTGGCCGTGGTGGGTCCCGAAGACGACCCGGCGCGACGGGAGTTCCACCGGGCGGCGCTGCTCGGCACGGCGCCCGGGGCGGTCGTCGCGGTCGGGGAGCCCTCGCCCGGCGAACCGTCGACGGGTTGGCGGAACAAGGGTGTTGACGAGGGCGGGCCGGAACTTCCGTTGCTCGCCGGGCGTTCCCTGGTGGACGGGCGGACCACGGCCTACGTCTGCCGGAACTTCACCTGTGACGCGCCCACCACGGATCTGGAGCGTCTCCGGGCGGCCGTGGGGGTCAGGTCCGGGTTCGGTGGCGCCGATATCAAGTCAACTTGAGGGGTCAACCGCAAGCCGTGTCAACACCCGTACGGGTTATATGGATTGCGCTTTCCCCCGTTCTGTGACCCGGAATGCCCCCCTCCATGCCCGAAAGATCGTCATACAGAGCCGCCCGATGCGAAACAGGCCATTTATCGGGTGAGCGCCCCAACTTCATATAACCCTCCTAGTCTCTCCACATCGGTGGGGGGTACGGCACGGTGCCGTGCGCCGATGGGGTCCAGGGGGGATCTGCTTGCTCACGTCTGTCTTGCTCACCGCCGTGTCGCTGGCGCTGTTCTGGATGGCGGCGTTCACGCTCTGGTGGCAGATGCACGCCTGGCGCACTCCGGAGGTCCTCGCCTCCACCAGCTTCGGCAGCCCCGAGGGCGGTGGCGCCCTGTCCTTCTCGCTGCTGCTGCCCGCCCGCCACGAGCAGGCCGTCCTCGACCACACCATCCAGCGGCTGCTGGAGTCCGGGCACACCGACTTCGAGATCATCGTCATCGTCGGCCACGACGACCCGGAGACCGCCGAGGTCGCCCGGCGCGCCGAGGCCCGTGACCCCCGGGTGCGGGTGATCGTCGACACCCACGAGGCGAAGAACAAGCCCAAGGCCCTCAACACCGCGCTCCCGCACTGCCGGGGCGACGTCGTCGGGGTCTTCGACGCCGAGGACCAGGTCCACCCCGATCTGCTCACCCACGTCGACCACGCCTTCCGCTCCACCGGCGCGGACGTCGTCCAGGGCGGCGTCCAGCTCATCAACTTCCACTCCAGCTGGTACAGCCTGCGCAACTGCCTGGAGTACTTCTTCTGGTTCCGCTCCCGGCTCCATCTGCACGCCCAGAAGGGGTTCATCCCGCTCGGCGGCAACACCGTCTTCGTCCGCACCGACGTGCTGCGCGAGGCCGACGGCTGGGACCCGCAGTGCCTGGCCGAGGACTGCGACCTCGGGGTGCGGCTCTCCAGCGTCGGCAAGAAGGTCGTCGTCGCCTACGACTCGGACATGGTCACCCGGGAGGAGACCCCCGGCAGCCTGATGTCCCTGATGAAGCAGCGCACCCGCTGGAACCAGGGATTCCTCCAGGTCTACCGGAAGAAGGACTGGAAGCGGCTGCCCACCGCCGGACAGCGGCTGCTCGCCCGCTACACCCTGATGACCCCGTTCCTCCAGGCGTTCACCGGGGTGATCATCCCGCTCAACGCGGCCGTCGCGGTCTTCCTCGACGTGCCCGTGCAGATCGCCTTCGTCTCCTTCCTGCCCGCCGTCGCCGCCCTCGTCACCTTCGTGTTCGAGGTCGTCGGACTGCACGACTTCGGCAAGCAGTACGGACTGCGGGTCCGGTTCGCGCACTACGTCAAGCTCGTCCTGGGCGGGCCCTTCTACCAGGTGCTGCTGGCGGGGGCCGCAGTCCGCGCCGTCTGGCGCGAGCAGCGCGGCCGCCACGACTGGGAGCTGACCAGTCACACCGGCGCCCACCTCGCCACCGCACCGGCCGCCGCCCGGTCCGTCGACTCCCGAGAGGACGCCCCCGCGTGACCTCCACCCTCCCCGCGGTGGACACTCCCCCCGTCCCCGCGCGGCGCCCCCGCGCGCCCCGGCGCCCCGTGCTGACGCACCGGCCCGTCGTCCGCTTCCGCAGGTCCTCCACCGACCTCGCGGTCTGTATGACGGTGCTCGCCGCGATCGTCCTCGTCCAGGGCTGGAACATCGGGGCCTACCCCACGTTCAGCGACGACGAGGGCACCTACCTCGCGCAGGCGTGGGCGATCCAGCAGGGCGACGGACTCGCCCATTACACCTACTGGTACGACCACCCGCCCGTCGGCTGGCTCCAGCTCGCCGCGCTGACCTGGCTGCCCGCGCTGTTCGTGCCCGAGGCCATGACCGTGGGCACCATGCGGCTCGCGATGCTGATGATCGTCGCCGCCAGCGCCGTCCTCGTCTACGTGCTGGCCCGCAGGCTCTGGCTGCCGCGCTGGTCCGCCGGGCTCGCCATGGCGCTGTTCGGGCTCTCCCCGCTGGCCGTCAACCTCCAGCGGCAGATATTCCTCGACAACATCGCCGTCTTCTGGATGCTCCTCGCGTTCTGCCTCGCGGCCTCGCCCCACCGGCACCTGTGGCACCACTTCGCCGCCGGGATCGCCGCCGCGATCGGCGTCCTCAGCAAGGAGACGATGCTGCTGGTGCTGCCCGCGCTGCTGTTCACCATGTGGCGCTTCAGCCATCGCGACACCCGCAAGTTCGCCTTCACCGGCGCCATCACCTCCTGCGCCCTGATCGGCTTCTCCTATCCGCTGTTCGCGCTGCTCAAGGGCGAACTCCTGCCCGGCGAGGACCACGTCTCGCTCTGGGACGGCGCCAAGTACCAGATGAGCCGCCCCGGTTCGGGCTTCATCCTCGACACCTCCTCGGCGGCCCACCAGGTCCTCCAGGACTGGCTCTACTACGACGCGGTCCTCCCGCTCGGCGGCCTCGCCGCCGCCCTCGCCGTCCCGCTCGCCTACCGCTGGTCGGTCACCGCCCGCGCGCTCACCGGGCCCGCCGTCACCGTGCTGATCCTCGCCCTCGTCGCGATGCGCCCCGACGGCTATCTGCCCGCCATGTACGTGGTGCAGGCCCTGCCGTTCCTGGCGCTCGTCCTCGCCGGGGTCACCGCCAGCGCCGTGCACGCCCTGCTCCGCCGCTGGCGCCGCCCCGGCGAGAAGCCGCTGCTGCGCGGGGCCCGGGTGGGACTGGTCGCCGTCCTCGCCCTCGCCGCCACCGCCTATCTGGTGCCCCGCTGGTACGACGGCAACCGGGTCGCCCTCACCGCCGACGAGTCCGCCCCCTACCGGGCCGCCGCCGCCTGGATGGCCCGCGAGGTCCCCGACCCCGGCCGCACCCGCGTCCTCACCGACGACGCCCTCTGGCTCGACCTGGTGCACGCCGGGTACCGGCCCGGCGACGGCGCCATCTGGTTCTACAAGGCCGACCTCGACCCGGCCGTCACCAAGACCCTGCCCCGTGGCTGGCGCGACCTCGACTACGTCGTCTCCTCCCGCACCGTCCGCCGCGACGCCTCCGACCTGCCCACCGTGCAGGCCGCGCTCGAACACTCCCGGCCCGTCGTCACCTTCGGCGAGGGCGCGGCCCGGGTGGAGATCCGGAAGATCACGGGAGGCGAGGGATGAGCGGGGGCGGCGCGTCCGGCGACCGGTCGGCTCCGGTGCGGTCCTCCGGTGACCGGACGGTTCCGGTGCGGTCCACCGGTGACCGGGTGGCTGCCGGTGACCGGACGGTCCTCGGTGACCGGACGGCCTCCGACGGCAGCGCTGTCTCCCACGGCCGGACGGTTTCCGGTGACCGGACGGCATCTGACGGCCGTACGGCGTCCGATCCGCCGGGCGGCCCCGGACCGGGCGGCCGTCGTGCTCCGGAGCCGCCCGCAGGACCCGGCGACCGGCCGCCCGGTTCGGGGCCGTCGGGACGGACCCCGGTCGACCGGACGGCCACCGGCGCGCCGCCCGGGAACTCCGGAGCCGGGTCCGGCTCCGGCGGGCATCCCGGACCCGGCCGCGGCGAGGTCGTCAGCGGGTCCGGACCCGGCGAGGTCGTCGGAGGTCCCGGACCCGGCGAGGGCCCGGGACCCGGCACCGGAACGGCCCCCGGACCCCGCCCGGCACCCGAGGACGACCCCGGACCCGAGCCCGGGGCCGTCACCCTCGTCGTTCCCACCTTCAACGAGTCCGCCAACGTCCGCGAACTCCTGCGCCGGATCGCCGACTCCGTCTCCCCGGTGCTGCCCTGCGAGGTCGTCTTCGTGGACGACTCCACCGACGACACCCCCGAGGTGATCGGCAAGGCCGCCCCCGACTGCCCGTTCCCCGTCGTCGTCCTGCACCGCGACGAACCCACCGGCGGCCTCGGGGGCGCCGTCGTCGAGGGCATCCGCGCCGCCACCTCGCCCTGGGTCGTCGTCCTGGACGGCGACCTCCAGCATCCGCCGCACCTCGTCCCCGAACTGGTCGCCGCCGGGGAACGCACCGGCGCGCCGCTCGTCGTCGCCAGCCGCTACGCCCCGGGCGGCAGCCGGGCCGGACTCGCCGGGGGCCGCCGGGTCGCCGTCTCGCGGGCCGCCACCTGGCTCACCAAGGCCCTGTTCCCCCGCACCCTGAGCGGCGTCAGCGACCCGATGAGCGGTTTCTTCGCCGTCCGCCGCTCCGCCGTCCCCACCGAGGTCCTCAAACCCCTCGGCTACAAGATCCTGCTGGAACTCGCCGTCCGGGCCCGCCCCCGCGCCGTCACCGAGGTGCCCTTCGCCTTCCAGGAGCGGTACGCGGGCGAGTCCAAGTCCACCGCCCGCGAAGGGCTGCGCTTCCTGCGCCACCTGCTCGGGCTGCGCACCGCCGCCCCGCTCGCCCGCATGATCGCCTTCGGGCTCATCGGGCTCACCGGCTTCCTGCCGAACCTCGCCGCCCTGCACGCGCTGACCTCCGCCGGGATGCACTACCTGACCGCCGAGATCGTCGCCAACCAGGCCGGGGTGGCCTGGAACTTCCTCCTCATCGAACTGCTGCTCTTCCGCGACCGCAGACGCCACCGCCACTGGGCCGACCGCACGGTCCGCTTCGCGCTCCTCGCCAACGCCGACCTCGTGCTGCGCATCCCGCTCATCGCGCTCTTCGTCCGCCAGTGGGACATGGCGGTGGTGCCCGCCACCGCGCTGGCCCTCGTCACCACCTTCGTCCTCCGGTTCGCCGGGACGGAGGCCCTGGTGTACCTGCCCCGCAGACGCCGTACCCGCCGCGACGACGGCGCCGGTACGGACGACGGCCCCGTCCCGGTCACCGGCCCCGCACCGGCCACCGGCGGCGCATCCGCGCGGGGGACCGGTCCGGCCGCTCCCGGGGCCGTGAGCCACCCCGACGGCCCGGCGCCCGCGCAGGGCACGAGTCGCACAGGTTAGGAGTACCCGCATGTCGCTCTTCCCGGCGCGGACACGTTCCGCCGTACGCGCCCGTACCGTCCCGCGACGGAGAACCGCCCTCCTCGGCGTCGTCGCGATGGTCGCCGGACTGCTGCTCGCCACCCCACAGACCGCGTCCGCCGCCAACCTCCTCACCAACCCCGGCTTCGAGACCCCCGGACCCAGCGGCTCCGCCATGCCGCACTGCTGGGCCAGGGCGGGCTGGGGCGACAACGACTTCACCTACGAGACGGTCGCCGACGCCCACAGCGGCACCACGGCGATGAAGGTCGGCCTCAGCCGCCGGGTCAGCGGCGACCGCAAGGCCATGCTCACCGAGAACCCGACCTGCGCCCCGGTCGTGCAGCCGGGCACCCAGTACGACCTGAGCCTCTGGTACAAGTCGACCACTCCGGACACCGCCGTCACCCTCTTCCGCCGGGACACCACCGGCGGCTGGCAGTACTGGACGGACCTGCGCACCCTGCCCGTCGCCACCGGGTACGAGCGGGTGGAGGTCCGCACCCCGCCGATCCCGCCCGGCACCGACCAGATCACCTGGGGCGTGTCCGTCTACGGCGTCGGCTCCGTCACCACCGACGACTACGCGATGACGCAGGTCGCCGTCGACCCGCCCGACCCGCTGTGCACCGGCACCGCCACCGAGTGCAAGGACGGCCGCTGGGACGTCCTGCCCACCCAGAACCCGGTGCGTTCCGCGCACGCCGTCGTCCTCAACAACGGCAAGGTGCTGCTGATCGCGGGCTCCGGCAACAGCGAGGAGGCGTTCGCCGCCGGGACGTTCACCTCCGCCATCTACGATCCGGCCGACGGCTCGTACCGGATCATCCCCACCCCCAAGGACATGTTCTGCGCGGGCCACGTCCAGTTGCGGGACGGGAAGATCCTGGTGATGGGCGGGAACATGTCGTACCCCGCCGCGAACGGCTCCCACGGCTACAAGGGGTACCGCGACTCGTACCTCTTCGACCCCGCGACCGAGACGTACACCAAGACCAACGACATGAACGACGGCCACTGGTACCCGTCGGCCACCGTCATGGGCAACGGTGACGTGCTCTCCTTCGGCGGGCTGCGCGAGGACTCCACCGGCTCGGTCACCGCCGACCGCTGGTCCGCCGCCCAGAACCGCTGGCTGCCCACCCACCAGGTCAGCCAGACCTGGTCCTACTGGGGCCTGTACCCGTCGATGATCCTGATGCAGGACGGCCGCCTCTTCTACTCCGGCAGCCACGTCTTCGGCAACGGCACCCCCGGCACCGGCGCCTCCATCTACGACTACGACGCCAACACCATCACCGACGTCCCCGGACTCCAGCGCAAGGACGAGCGCGACCAGTCCGCGAGCGTGCTGCTGCCGCCCGCGCAGGACCAGAAGGTCCTCACCATCGGCGGCGGCAACATCGAGACCAACCCGGACGCCAACCGCCTCACCGACATCATCGACCTCAAGGACCCCAACCCCCGGTACACCGCCGGACCGCCGCTGCCGCAGGGCACCGTCGACCGGGGCGGCGGCCAGGTCCCGCAGACCGGCGCCGAGGGCAAGATGTACGTGTCCGCGGTCCTGCTGCCCGACGGCAAGGTCCTGGAGAGCGGCGGCTCCCTGCACAACCGGGCCGACCCGGTGTTCTCCGCCTCCCTCTTCGACCCGGTCACCCGCACCTTCGACAAGGTCGCCACCGACCCCGAGGCCCGCGGCTACCACTCCTCGTCGTTCCTGCTCCCGGACGGCCGGGTGATGTCCACCGGTGACAACCCGGGCAGCAACACCTGGAACCACAACGTGTCCGTCTACACCCCGCCCTATCTGATGAAGGGCCCGCGCCCGGCGATCACCTCGCTGGCCAGCGACGAGTGGACGTACGGCTCCACCCAGCGGATCACCGTGGACCGTCCGATCGTCAAGGCGCAGCTCATCCGCCCCTCGGCGGTCACCCACTCCTCGGACCCCAACCAGCGGTTCGTGGATCTGCCGCTGACCGTCAATGGGAACACCATCGACCTCAACGTCACCAGCAACCCCAACATCGCCCCGCCCGGCTGGTACATGCTCTTCGCGAGCGACGCCAACGGGGTGCCGTCCGTCGCCAAATGGGTCCGGCTCGACGGCCCCGCCGCGCTGAGCCCGACGGCCACCGCCGGTCAGGACGGCGGCCACGGCGGTCACCACGGCGGTCACGGGCTCGCCACCGGCACCGAGGAGGCCAAGGGCACGAACGCCAAGGGCACGGACGCCGGGGCCACGGAGAGCACGAAGGGAACCAAGGGAACCAAGGGCGGCAAGGGCGGCAAGGGAACCAAGGGCTCCGGGGCCGACGCCGACCGGGCGCCCGCCCCGCACGTCCACGACTTCGCGGGCGATCTGGACGCCAAGCCCAGGAAGCCGTTGAAGAAGCGGGAGTCCCAGAAGGTCAGCCCGACGGTCTCCGGCTGCGACCGCCACTACGGCTCCGCCGGGGTGTGCGTGCCGACCGACTACCCGCCGGAGGTCAAGCCCACCGCCGCCGCGCGCTGCGCCTGGCTCGACCGGCACGACTACGGGCGGCTGAAGGTCAACGGCGAGGCCGATCCGCAACGGCTCGACCGGAACCGGGACGGGATCGCCTGCGGCAAGGGCGATCTGCGCAAGGCGGGGCGCCGCTGAGCCGGTCCCTCCGGCTTCCCGGCCGACGGGAAGGGCCCGGTGCCGCACCTTCGGGTGCGGCACCGGGCCCCTTCCGCACGGGCGTCCGGACCGGGTCCGGGCGGCCTCAGACCAGCAGGTCCTTGTAGGCGATGTTGGCCTCGTACGTGGCGGCGGGCTTGGAGCCGAAGCCGAAACAGAGCCGGGGCCGGTAGCCGCCCGTCCCGTTCGGGACCAGCATGATCGCCATGCCCTCCGGCTCGCGCATGGTGAGGCTCTTGAGCGCGCGGGTGAGCTTGCGCTCCCAGGCCCCGGTGTTGAGGTTCACCTTGGTGATGTGCGTGGTGCCCGCGTCGGTGGTGTCCGTCGGGCCGCCCGCCGTGTACTTCCCGCCCTCGTACAGGTACATGTACGACCCGTAGAAGGCGAAGCCCTGCGAGTCGTAGGCGGGCTGGGGCTTGGGCAGCGCCGCCACGTGGTGCAGCGGGACGCCGAGCGGCGCGGCCACGGCGTCGTCCAGGTCCCACACCGCGCACTGGGTCGCCCCGTTGCGGCCGAAACGGACCAGCACGCGGCGGTGGTGGATGTCCACGAAGGGCCGGGGGTTGGTGACCGTGGCCCCGGCCCCCGGCAGCAACGCCGGGTTCGGGGTGCGGTCCTTGAAGTTCATGTCCGCCTTGTCCGTCGCGCTGGTCCAGTGGAAGCTGCGCGGCGGCTGGCCGTCGGGTGCGCCGAGGTACTTGATCCGGCACAGCTTGGTGCCGAACCCGACGTTGTCACTGTCGGGAACCGAGTCGTACTCCACCCAGATGTACGGTGCCGTTCCGACCCCGGTGGGCTCCACACCGATCTGCGCGCCGTGTCCGAAGCCGCGCAGGTACATACGACCGAGCTTGGTGGAGCCGTCCCCGCTGAGTTTGGTGATCGCGAGGTCGCCCGCCGCCTTCCGCTGAGGGTGCGTCACACCGTCACCGGAGTTGTACATGACCTGGATGACGTACCAGTGATCGTTGAGGTGGTCGTACCCGGCGCTCTGCATGATGGTGTTGCACCACGCCTGCTTGTGCATGAACAGCGCGTCAGACGGGTCGTCGAGGTCGAACGACTGGGACACCGGCAGCGACGAGGCGCCCGTGGGGGCGGCGCCCGGCGCTGCCGCCGCGCTGGTGGCCATCGCCGTTCCCCCGAGCGTCAGCCCGGCGGCGAGACCGCCACCGAGCTTGAAGACACCGCGACGGCTGACCTGGTCAAACCTGTTCTCGTTCAATCCCGCGTCCCTCCCTGAGTGAATAATTCACATCCACGTTACAAGTGGAATCCATCCTGCGACCGGGCGGGATGACGCCAGAATCCCTGGTCACAGCCCCTTGCGGAGGGAGGCTGTCCGGTGCCCGGGCCCGGGAACGCCACGCACCGGCTTCCGGGGCGTACCCCGACGGCGGCTCAGGACACCGCCGGTCCGAACTCCGCCACGGCCTCGGCCACCATCCGCTCCAACTGGTCCTGGTGGGCGCCCCGCCAGTACACCCCGTCGCAGTCCACGCAGCGGGCGAACACCTCGTAGGTGCGCCGGGTGCCCTCCTCGATCCGGTCGGCCACCTCGTCCCCGGTGGCCGCCGTCAGCGTCCCGTTGCAGGCGGTGCAGCGGGTCCAGGGCCGCAGCCCGGGCGCGAACCTGCCGAGCACGTCGCGGAGTTGCTCGTCCGGACGGTCGCTGTACACGTACCCGCCCGCCCACAGCTCCCGGCGGCGCAGCAGCCCCCGGTCCCGGCTGAGCAGCACCCGCCGTTCCCCGGCGGACCGGGCCGCCAGCGCGGGGTCCCCGATGTCCACCGCCTCGTACGCGGTGTCGATCCCGAGGACCCGCATCCGCCGCGCCAGGGTGCCCAGGTGGACGTCGAGCAGGAACCGCAGCGGCGCCCCCGGCACCCGCTGCGGCCGGACGACCGCCCGGACCCGCACCCGGTCCCCGTCCCGGGGCACGTACCCGCCGGGCACCGGCTCGCCGTCGACGTCCAGCGAGCCGACCTCGGTCAGCGGGACGCCCAGCGACTCGACGACGTGGCCGAGGCTGGACGTCCCGTCGGTCCGCAGCTCCGTCGGTCCCTTCCGCCGTTTGTGCGGGACGAAGAGTCCCAGGCCGGGATCGACTTCGACGGTGATGGTGGTGATGGTCGCGTCCTCGTTCACCCGGCCAGGATGTCACCCGGGAGCGGGGCGGTGGCGGCGGTCACGGCCGGGCGCCGGACCGCCGGGCCGGACCGCCGGACACCTCCCGGACCAGCACCAGCAGGCTCAGCGCGAACATCGTGACCCCCAGCGGTACGTGCACCGACGGCACGTACGCCACGCCCACCGCCACCTGCGCCGAGGCGAGCGCCACGAACCCGGCGGCGTACCGCACGGGCCGGACCGGGCCCCCGCCCGGCCGCCACGCCAGCACCGCCGCGAGCAGGTACGCCATCGCCGCCGCGTACATCACGCGCGCGCCGACGTCGTGCGCCGCGTGACCGTGGGACGAGAACAGCAACGCCCCGGCGGTGACCGTCTGGAACAGCAGCGCGACCGTCTGCGCGACGAGCGCGCCCCTCAGGAACGCCCGGCCCCGGCGTCCTCCCGTCGTCCCCAGCGTGGTGGTCATGGCACGCCCTCTCTTCCCGCCTCGCGGCGCCGCGTCGGTAAGGTCTCGAACACTCCGACGGAACGGGACCCCGAAGTGTCAGGCGGGCAGGGGAACGGACGACGGAGGAACGGGGGACGGGGGACGGGGGACGGGGGAACGGGGACATGGTGAGCGGGGAGACGGCCCCGGGCACGGACCGGGACGCGGGCCGGGACTTGGACCAGGACATGGATCGGGACATGGATCGGGACCTGGATCGGGACCTGGATCGGGACCTGGATCGGGACCTGGACATGGATCGGGACGAGGGCCTGAACGCGGGTCCGGACACTGACCGGGGCGCGGGTCCGGGAACAGACCGGGGCGCGGGTCCGCGAACGGACCGGGACATGGGTGGAGACCCGGACGCTGACCGGTACGGGGACCGGGACGAGGTCATCGGCGAGCGGCGTCATCTGACCAACCTGTCCTACCGGCTGCTCGGTTCGCTGACCGAGGCCGAGGACGCCGTCCAGGAGACCTACGCTCGCTGGTACGCGATGCCGAGCGCCCGCCGGGACGCCGTCCGGTCGCCCGGCGCCTGGCTGACGACGGTGGCCGGACGGGTGTGTCTGGACCTGCTCGGCTCGGCACGGGTCCGCCGCGAGCGGTACGTCGGCTCGTGGATCCCCGAGCCGCTGCCCGACCGCGTGGAGCGGACCGGCGGGGTCGGTGGGGCGGTCGGCGGGCCCCGTCCGGCCGGTCGGGCTGGTCCCGCCAGCCCCGTGGGTCCCTTCAGCCCCCTCGCCTCCGCCGACCCCGCCGACCGGGTCGTCCTGGACGAGTCGGTGCACATGGCCTTCCTCGTCGTCCTGGAGACGATGACCCCGGCCGAGCGGGTGGCGTTCGTGCTGCACGACGTCTTCCGGTACCCGTTCGCCGAGATCGCGGCGGTCCTCGACCGGACGCCCGCCGCCTGCCGCCAACTCGCCTCCTCGGCCCGCCGCCGGGTGCGCGCCGCACGGGTCCCGACGGGCGCGGCGGCGGGGGAGGCCGGGGTGGTGCGGCGCTTCAAGGAGGCGTGGGAGGCCAAGGACGTCGCCGCCCTCGTCGCCCTCCTCGACCCCGACGTCACGATGACCGCCGACGGCGGCGGACTGGCCGGCGCGGCGCTCCGCCCGGTGACGGGCGGCGAGCGGGTCGCCGGGTACCTGGTCCACTTCGCGGACCGGGCACCCGGGTTGACGCTCCTGGAACGGACGGTCAACGGCCGGCCCGGCCTGGTGGCCCGGCTCGGGGACGCCGTCGTGACCGTGGCGGCGTTCGGGGTCGCCGACGGACGGATCGCCCGGGTCTGGGCGGTCCGCAACCCGGAGAAGCTACGCCCGTGGAACGCCCCGGGCTGACCCGTCCGCCGGACCGGGGCGCGCCGGTCCTACGGGTTCGGCTCGCCGTCCGGCCCGGGAACGTCCGCCACGAAGTGGTCGGACTCGCCCGCCTTGACGCCGAGGAGGAAGGCCCGGAGCTTGGCGGGGGTGGTGGTGACCACCATGGCCGGTAGGTCGCTTTCGCGGACGAGGATGTGGCCGTCCCGAGTGGCTATCTCAATGCACTGCGTTTCGCCGTTCGAATAGGACGACTTCTGCCACTGCGTGGTGTCGGACATGGGGCTCACAGCTCCCGGATGGCTTTGTGGATGAAATCCCGCGACTTGGTCGGGTCGAGCGTGATCTTCGATGCCGATTCCGCGAGCCCTCGGCACTGGGAAAGCTGCACTTCGGAATGGAGGAAGTCGACGTTGTACGCGTTGTCGATCTGAACGGTGTCGAGCTGGGGGATCGGCCCGTGGGCGTACAGCATGGACTGGGTGTAGCAGTGGAAGGTCTCGATGTCGAAGGGGATCACCCGCAGAACTGACCGACACCGCGCGGCTGCTGGTGTCCGAGGTGGTGACCAACGTGTTCCAGCACACCCGGGCGCCGCTGCTCACCGTGGACGCGACGCTGGGCGCGGACTCCGTCACCGTCCGGGTGACCGACCGCGAACCGGGCGCCCGTCCGCTCGGGAAGCCCCCGCTCCCGCAGCAGGCGGACGAACACGGACGGGGGCTGGTGCTGGTGGACACCCTGGCCGACCGCTGGGGCGTCTCGGTGCGCGGCGGGCTGTCTCCGCTGGACAAGTCGGTGTGGTTCGCGCTGGACGGGAGGGGCGCGCGGGGAACGGGATGAGCCCCCGGCCTCCCTCCCGGCCCCCGCTTCTCTCCGGCCCCCGCTTCTCTCAGGGCCAAGCCCAAGCCCAGGCCCAAGCCCAGGCCCAAGCCCAGGTCCAGGCCCGGGCCACTGGTCAGCCGGACGTCCGCCGGACGTGGTGGGCCCGGACGGCGAGTACGGCGAGTACGGCCAGGACCGCCGTCGTCCCGCCGAGGGCCGTCACCGCCGACGGCGAGGAACGGTCCACGACCCAGCCGCCCGCCAGCGCGCCCAGAGCGATCGTGGCCTGGAACGACGAGGTGAACAGCACCGAGGACGCCTCGGTCGCGCCGGGGGCCGCGCGGGCGAACCAGGTCTGCGAGCAGACGGGCACCGCCCCGTACCCGACGCCCCACACCACCAGCAGCGCCACCGCCACCACGGCCGAACCGCCGAACGCGGCGAGGCCCAGGGTGGCGCCCGCGATCAGCGCGGCGGCCGTGGCGAACGCGGCCCGGGGCGCGCGACCCACCGTCGAACCGGCGAGGAACGTGCCCGCGATCCCGGCGGCCCCGTACACCAGCAGACACACCGTCACCGCTCCGGGGCCGAGGCCCGGCACCCGCTCCAGGAAGGGGGTGACGTAGGTGTAGGCGCCGAAGTGCGCGAGGACCACCAGGAACGTCACGACCAGCGCGTGCCGCACGCCGGTGCGGCGCAGCAGCCCGCCGAGGGCGGACAGGCCGGTCGTCCGCGCGGCGGGCAGCGGCGGCACGACCGCGAGGACCAGGGCGAAGACCCCGAGCGTCAGGAACGCCATCGCCCAGAACGCGGCGCGCCAGCCCGCGAGGTCCCCGAGGAGGGTGCCGAGCGGCACGCCCAGCACCGAGCCGAGCGGGACGGCGGAGAAGACGACGGAGGTGGCCCGGCCGACGGACCGCGCGGGCACCAGCCGGGCGGCGAGCCCCGCGCCGACCGACCAGAAGCCGCCGATGCTGACGCCGACCAGCACCCGGGAGACTAGGACCAGCCAGTAGCCGGGCGCCAGCGCGGCGAGCACGTTCGCGAGCGCCAGCAGCAGGACGAACCCGGCCAGCGCGGGACGGCGGTCGGCCCGTCCTAGGGCGGCCGTGACGAGCGGCGCGGAGACGGCGGCGAGCACCCCGGGCAGGGCCATCATCAGTCCGGCGGTCCCCTCCGAGACGCCGAAGTCGGCCCCGACGGCGGTGAGCAGCCCGATCGGCAGGATCTCGGTGGTGACGATGACGAAGATCCCGAGCGCCACGGCGACCACCGCCAGCCAGGACAGCAACGGCGACCGGGCGGCCGGTGCCCCGGGCGGAACCGGAACCCGGGGCGGTGCGGGGGCCGCGGGGGCGGGACGGGCGGGGGTGACTGCGGACATGGGGTTCCGTCCTGCCGGGCGTCGGGGGTTCGCGGAAGTCGCGGTACGCCCGTCAGTCCACCAGCGGGGGAGCCCGGGGTCCGGCGGTTTCCCGACGTCGACGTCCCGATGCCGACCGGGGGGCCGCCCTTTCCCGGTGGGGACCGGAACCTAGACCCGTTCCAGCGGACGGTACGGAAGGGACGGGGTCTCGATCCGGACGGAGTCACCGGGACGGACGACCCCTCCGCTGCGGACCACGGCCATCACACCGGACTTGAAGGTGAACTCGCCGGACGCGGCGTCGATGGCGAAGACTTCGCTGAGCAGCCCCCGGCGGAAGTCGTTGATCTTCGCGCACGGATTGCGCAGTCCCGTCACTTCGAGCACCGCCCCCTCTCCGAGGTGGAGCAGCGCCCCGGTGGGCAGTCCCAACAGGTCCACCCCGCGCGTGGTGACGTTCTCGCCGAGCTGGCCCGCGCCGACCTGGAACCCCTTGAGGGCGAGTTCGGCGAAGAGTTCCTCGTGCATCAGGTGCACCTGGCGCAGATTGGGCAGGTCCGGCTTGTAGGTCATGCGGAACTGGTGGCGGATCGTCCTCCCCGCGTGCGCGTCCCCCTCCACGCCCAGCCCCGCGAGCAGCGTGATGGACTCGCGGTTGGTCTTGCTGAACGTGTACGCCTCGTCCCGGCTCACAGCAACGACCTGACCACCCGTCACGTTTTCCCCCTGCCGTCGTCCTGCGGTAGGCCGATCCTATGAGGGGGCAGGGGAGAGCGCTGCCCTCACAAGACGGATGTCGACGGCTTCGGAGGGCGCCGTGGCGGGCGGTCGTCGGCGCCCTCCGGAACGGGCCACGCCCTCAGAGCCGTTCCGGTCCCCGTTCGAACGTGCCGAGCGCCCGTTCCAGGAGGTCGCCGATGTCGTCGCGGTAGTCGTGCTCCGCCCAGTAGCGAGTGGTCTCGTACAGGGCCGCGATGACGCCCGTCGCGTAGGCGCGGACCTCCAGGTCGGCGGGGTCGCGGCCGGTGCGCTCGGCGATGACGCGGCAGACCATGGCCCCCGTCACCGACATGCTCTCCAGGGCGCGGGTGCGCACCGCCGGGACCTCCGCCATGAGCCGCATCCGCAGCCTGGTCTCCTCGGGCTCGTCCCGCAGGGACAGCCGTACGGCCCGTCCCAGGATCCGGCGGAGGGAATCGAGGAGGGGTTCCCCGGCGGGCCGGGCACGCAGTTCCTCCTCCAGGACGGAGTCGTACTCGTCGGTGAGGACGATGTCCTCCTTGGTGGGGAAGTACCGGAACACCGTGCTCGGCGAGACCTCCGCCGCCCGCGCGATCCGCTCGACGGTCGTCGCCTCGTAGCCCTGTTCCGCGATCAGCCGGTAGGTGGCCTTCCGGATCGCCACCCGGGTCTTCAGCTTCTTCCGCTCCCGCAGCCCGAGCCGTGCCGGGTCCACGGATGACGCGGACGGCGCGGGCGACGGGGACGGCTTCGGTGAAGCCGGGGTCGGGCCCGGGGCCGAGGGCGAAGGGGACGGCGGCGGCGCGGTGGCGGACATGCCCTCATTGTCGGCCATCGGGGACGGGAGAAGGGGAGCGTCCGTCCCCTGGGTCCCCGTCCCCCGGGCCCGTCGTAGCCCTTGGGCCCGCAGCCTCCGGACCTGTGGCCCTTGGGCCCGTTGCCTCCCGGCCCGTCGCCCCCGGGCCGCTGGCCCCCAGCTCCGCCGCCCCCAGGCCCCCGTCCCCGTCACCCTCCCGCCCCGTCACCCTCTCGCCGCCGTTCGGGCAGCCACACCGCGGCCGCCGCCGCGGTGAGCAGCGCCGCGATCCCGCACACCACCAGGACCAGCCGCATCCCGTCCAGGTACGCGCTGTCCGCCGCCCGCGCCAGGGCCGGGACGGCGAACCGTTCGGCCAGCAGATGGGCGGCGATCACCGACTCCCGCGCGGTGTCCTCGGCGCCGGGCGGCAGGCCCCCGGTCGCGGCGCCGTCGAGCCGCTCCCCGTACGTGCCGGACAGCAGCGAGCCGAGCAGGGCGATCCCGAGCGCGCCGCCCACCTGGCGCACGGTCATCAGCAGCCCGGAACCGGTGCCCGCGCGGTCCGGCGGCAGCGCGGCGAGCGCCGCCTCCATCGCGGTGACGACGGCGAACCCGAAGCCCAGTCCGGCGATGCCCAGCCAGAGCGCCACGAACCCGTAGCCGGTGCCCGTGCCGGTGCGCGTGCCGAGGAACGCGGCGAACGCCAGCACCACCAGGCCCCCGCCGACCACGGTCCGCGCCCCGAGCCGCACGGCGAGCGGCCGGGCCAGCCGCGCGGCGACGAGCAGCCCGCCCATCAGCGGCAGCGTCCGCACCCCGGCGCCCAGGGCGTCGGCGCCCCGGACGGTCTGGAGGTACGGGGGGAGGACGAACATCAGCCCGGCGAGGACGAACATCACCAGGGTCGCGGCGAGCGTGTTGAGCAGGAACGGGCGCCCGCTCAGCAGCTCCAGCCCGAGCGTGGGGCGCGCCACGCGCCGTTCGCGCGCCACCAGCGCCCCGGCCAGCGCCACCGCGCCCACCACGGGCGCCACCGTGAGCGGGTCGCCCCAGCCCCGGTGCGGGGCCTCGATGACCGCGTAGACCAGGGTGCCGAGCGCGGTGACCGCCAGCGTGGTGGACAGCGGGTCCAGCCGGGGGGCCGCCGGATCGCGGCTCTCCGGCAGCAGCAGGACGCAGGCCGCGATGCCGACCGCCGCCATCGGGACGTTCACCAGGAAGACCGAGCCCCACCAGAAGTGGTCGAGGAGCCAGCCGCCGACGACCGGGCCGAGCGGCAGTCCCAGCGCCGAGGCCGAGGTGACGGCGGCGACGGCCCGGCCGCGTTCCTCCGGGGCGAAGAGCGCGGGCACCACGGACAGCGCGAGCGGGGTGACCAGGGCCCCGCCGACGCCCATCGCCGCCCGGGCGGCGATCACGGAACCGACGTCGTCGGCGAGGGCCCCGGCGACCGAGCCGAGCAGGAAGATCACCAGCCCGGCGACGAGCGCCCGCCGCCGTCCGTGGCGGTCGCCGATCAGCCCGGCGGGCAGCATCAGCGCCGCGAACACCACGACGTAGGCGTCCGCCATCCACTGCTGCTCGCCGGTCGAGGCGCCGAGCTCTCCGGCCATGGTGGGCAGGGCCACGTTCAGGATCGTCAGATCGAAGCCGAGCGCCAGGAAGCTGGCGACCAGCGCGCCGAGGGCCCACCAGCGACGGGGGTGCGGGCGCACATCGGACGCCCGAGTGACAGTAACCATGAAATGAGAGTAGCTGTCACTTGGGAGTTGGTGTCAATATGTGGAGGGTGGGAGGAGGTCGGGGGCGGGGGAACGCGGAAGCGGCCGTGGCGTGGATGCCACGGCCGCTCTCACGGACGTCGTTCGGTGCCCGCCTCTGGACGGCGGTCCGGGCGGCGGGGCTCACCCGTGCTGGTACGCCACCAGGGAGATCCCCACGTAGTGGACGACGAACGCGGCCAGGGTCAGGGAGTGGAACACCTCGTGGAAGCCGAACCAGCGCGGCGAGGGGTTGGGGCGCTTGATGCCGTAGATGACGCCGCCCGCGCTGTAGAGGAGGCCGCCCGTGATCACCAGGATCAGCACCGCGATCCCGCCGGTGCGCAGGAAGTCGGGGAGGAAGAAGACCGCCGCCCAGCCCATCGCGATGTAGCAGGGCGTGTACAGCCAGCGCGGCGCGCCCACCCAGAACACCCGGAAGACGATCCCCGCCGCGGCGGCCGCCCATACGCTCCACAGCAGCCAGCGGCCCGTGGCGTCCGGCAGGAGCAGCAGGGTCAGGGGGGTGTAGGTGCCCGCGATGATCAGGAAGATGTTGGCGTGGTCGAGACGGCGGAGTATCCCGCTCGCGCGCGGCCCCCAGTTCCCCCGGTGGTAGAGGGCGCTCACCCCGAACAGCAGACAGGCCGTGAGGACGTAGATCCCGCAGGCCACCCGGCCCCGGGTGGAGTCCGCGAGGGCGGTGAGGAAGAGCCCGGAGACCAGGACCGCCGGGAACATCCCCGCGTGCAGCCAGCCCCGCAGCTTCGGCTTCTGCTCCTCGGGGGCGCTCCGCTCCGGGAGCGCGGGGTCGGTGTCCGGCTTCGACGCGTCCGCGGGGCCCGTCTGGTGGGGGGCCGACCTCGTCGGGTCCGTCCGGCGGGAGACCGACGGGGCCGGACCCGTGTCGTCCGGCTCCGGGGCGCGGTCGTGCTTCGGACCTGGGGAATCCGGGAACGCGGGCGCAGACGCAGTCATGTCCGGCATCGTACCTACGCTTCCGTAGGCTCATCATCTCCCCCTGTCCGTCCTTCCCTTGCGGTTCCGGTGCCGCTCGGGGCCCATAAGGGGGGTGGTCACCGGGATGCGCCGGGGCGCGCGCCGGGGTGCGCGGAGGGGCCGGCGGCGCTCGCGACGAGGGCTCCCGCGCCGGGGGCTCCCGCGCCGGAGCGCATCGTGGCGAGGCTCACGCCGCTCACCTGTGAAGTCCTCTGGACATCTGTGCGCCCGAGGTCGATGATCAAACGAGTGCGGTCGGCACCGGATGAGCGCCGAGGCGGGGTCCCTCCCCCTGTCGAGAAGCATCCGGGTCGCAGCCCCCAAGGGGCGAAAACCTCAGAACCCTCATTTAGGAGCAATCGTGGCGCGCGATATCGCGGCTCCCGGCACCCCCGGCACGACCGGCGACACCCTCACCCTCACCCCGCCCACCACCCACCAGGGGCTCGTCGCCTGGGTGAACGAGATCGCCGGGCTGACCCAGCCGGACCGGATCGTCTGGTGCGACGGCTCGGAGTCCGAGTACGAGCGCCTGTGCGAGGAGCTCGTCGCGAAGGGCACCTTCCGCAAACTGGACGAGGCCAAGCGCCCCAACTCCTACTACGCCGCCTCCGACCCCACGGACGTCGCCCGTGTCGAGGACCGCACCTTCATCTGTTCCGAGAAGGAGGCGGACGCGGGCCCGACCAACCACTGGAAGGCCCCCGCCGAGATGCGCGAGGTGTTCCGGGGGGCGGGCGGCGAGGGCGGGATCTTCCGCGGCTCGATGCGCGGCCGGACGATGTACGTCGTCCCGTTCTGCATGGGCCCGCTCGGCTCCCCGCTCTCCGCGATCGGCGTCGAGATCACCGACTCCGCGTACGTCGCCGTCGCGATGCGCACCATGACCCGGATGGGGCGGCCCGTCCTGGACGAGCTGGGCGAGGACGGCTTCTTCGTCAAGGCCGTGCACACCCTGGGCGCCCCGCTCGCCGAGGGCCAGGCGGACGTCCCCTGGCCGTGCAACTCCACCAAGTACATCTCCCACTTCCCCGAGAGCCGCGAGATCTGGTCGTACGGCTCCGGCTACGGCGGCAACGCCCTGCTCGGCAAGAAGTGCTACGCCCTGCGCATCGCCTCGGTCATGGCCCGCGACGAGGGCTGGCTCGCCGAGCACATGCTGATCCTCAAGCTGACCCCGCCGAGCGGCGAGGCGAAGTACGTGGCCGCCGCGTTCCCGTCGGCGTGCGGCAAGACGAACCTCGCGATGCTGGAGCCCACCATCAAGGGCTGGACCGTCGAGACCATCGGCGACGACATCGCCTGGATGCGGTTCGGCGAGGACGGCCGGCTGTACGCGATCAACCCGGAGGCCGGTTTCTTCGGCGTGGCCCCCGGCACAGGCGAGCACACCAACGCCAACGCGATGAAGACCCTGTGGGGCAACTCCGTCTTCACCAACGTCGCGCTCACCGACGACGGCGACATCTGGTGGGAGGGGATGACCGAGGAGACCCCGGCGCACCTCACCGACTGGAAGGGCAACGACTGGACCCCGGAGTCCGGCGTCCCGGCCGCGCACCCCAACGCCCGGTTCACCGTCCCCGCCGCCCAGTGCCCGACCATCGCGCCCGAGTGGGAGGACCCGAAGGGCGTGCCGGTCTCCGCCATCCTCTTCGGCGGCCGCCGGGCCAGCGCGGTGCCGCTGGTGACCGAGTCCTTCGACTGGAACCACGGGGTGTTCCTCGGCGCCAACGTGGCCTCCGAGAAGACCGCCGCCGCCGAGGGCAAGGTGGGCGAGCTGCGCCGCGACCCGTTCGCGATGCTGCCGTTCTGCGGCTACAACATGGGCGACTACATGGCCCACTGGGTGGACGTCGCCAAGGACAAGGACCCGGCGAAGCTGCCCCGGATCTACTACGTCAACTGGTTCCGCAAGGACGACGCGGGCCGGTTCGTCTGGCCGGGCTTCGGCGAGAACAGCCGGGTGCTGAAGTGGATCGTCGAGCGCCTCGACGGGGCCGCCGAGGGCGTCGAGACCCCGATCGGCGTGCTGCCCGCCAAGGGCGCCCTGGACACCGACGGCCTGGACCTCTCCGACGCCGACCTGGACTTCCTGCTCACGGTCGACAAGGAGGTGTGGCGCGAGGAGGCCGCCCTGGTCCCCGAGCACCTCAACACCTTCGGCGACCACACGCCCAAGGAGCTGTGGGACGAGTACCGCTCCCTGGTGCGCCGCCTCGGCTGAGCCGAGCCAGCCCGTGGTCCGGCCCCGGTCCTTCCCCGACCGGCGGCCCGGACCCACCGCGCCCGGCCCCGGGCGCGTCCGCCCGCCAACGGGCGGAGGCACCCGGCCCGGTCCGCGCGGACACGGTGAGCCCCCGGAGGAAACAACGGTCCTCCGGGGGCTCACCCCTGTCCGGAGTCGGTGCCGTCCCCTGTCCCGAGCCGCGCCGAGGCCGTGCTGAGCCGCCCACGCCGTCCGGTGGTCGAGAGGTCTCGGGGCCGGGTCGCCGCTTTCAGTTGTAATAATCTCCGTCGTACACTTAGGGCATGAAGTCCACCCGCGCCGGAAGCACCGAGAACATCTCCGTGTCCATGCCAGTCGAGTTGGTCAGCGAACTCCGTTCCCGAACGGGTCGTCGCGGGCTGTCCGGTTATGTCACCGAGGCGGTCAGACATCAGTTGGCCATGGACGGACTCGCTGAGATCGTCGCGTCCCACGAAGAGGAACATGGCGCGCTCACGGAGCAGGAGATCGAAGCCGCCCGTCGCGAACTCTTCGGAGACGAGGAAGTCCGGGACGTCGAACGGGGCGCTGCGTGAAAGGGCAGTCGGCCCGCTCGCTGGTGCTCGACTCCGAGGCGCTCTCCCTGCTCCTGCGTGACGATCGTGGGATGGCGGCTCGTATCGAGGCGTCCCGTCAGGCCGGGGTCCCCGTTCTGGTGTCCGCGCTGACCATCGTGGAAGCCGTGCAGGGGAGAACGGATCTGGCCCGCTTGAAATGGGTGCTCTCCCGGCTGCGGGTGGAACCGGTCAGCCAGGAGGACTCCCTGACCGCGGTGACACTCCTCCGGGACGCGGGGGGACTGCACGGGCACAAGTACGCCATCGACGCCCTCGTCGCCGCGCTCGCGCTCCGTGCCCCGGCCCCCGCGATCGTTCTGACCTCTGACCGTGACGACTGGGCGAAGCTTTGCGGGAGCCGCGTGATCATCAGGGGGGTGTGAACACCGTCGACCGCCAGATTCTGTGAGCGCGTGTCCTGGCCTCGGCGGATCATCACCCCGGGTGCCGGGTGCCGGGTGCCGGGTGCCGGGTGCCGGGTGCCGGACGGCCGGTGGGGTACCCGCCGACCGTCCGGTCAGCGGGTCGCGGCCAGTTTGCGGCGGCGTTCGACCCGGCGGACGTGGTGCGCCCCGGGGTCACCGGCGCGGTCCGCCGACGGGGCGGCCGGGTGCGCGGGGGCGTCCGGGTCCATCAGGGCCGCGTGCGCGTCCATCCGCTCGGCGGCCAGGATCGCGACCGTGGTGTCCGCGCGGGACGCGGCGACCACGAGCGCGCGGCCCGCGAGGGTGTGGGCGCGGCGGTGCAGCCCGGTGGAGCGGGCCCGGCCCGGCGCGGGCACGGCCGCCGCGGCGGGGGCGATCCGGACCGGGGCCGCGCCGTCGCGGAGCCGGGTGATCTGCCCGGCGAGGCGCTCGGCGGCACGGTCCAGCGCGGGTGCCGGGGTGACGCCCCGCAGCTCGTCCGTGACGGCGAGCAGCGCGGAGAGGTGTCCGGCGAGCTGGACGTCCAGCTCCTCCTCGCGGGAGCGGTGCGGATAGTCACCCGTGTCGGCCACCGTGTGGACCGACTTGTTGCGGATCGGTTCGTACATGGGACGGGCCTCCTGTGCTGTGACGAACCCATCCTAGCTTGGAATCAGTCTAAAACTAAGCGGAGTCGCGTAATAGCTTCGAACGCGCGGTCGGCGTGCGCCTTCGCGAGGAGGCGCACGCCGGGGCACGAGCCCCCCGGGCTCAGTCGGCGGTGCCCGGCTTCACCCCCCAGATGTACAGCGCGTCGTCGATGTCCAGCAGCTCCCACAGCTGGGCCGCGTCCCCCAGCCGCAGGTTCACGCAGCCCGCCGACCCGCCCCCGTCGAACAGGTCGTCCGGCCGCCCGTGCAGCGCCTGGCCCCCGTCGAAGAACTGCGCGTACGGCATCGGGGTGTCGTAGAGGGTGGAGACGTGGTCCTTGCTGCGCCAGTAGATGAGGTGCCAGCCGGTCCGGGTCTCCTCGCCGTCGCGTCCGGTGCGCACCGGCACCGGGTCGAAGACCACCTCGTCGCCGCGCTGCACCCACAGCAGTTGCCGGTCCAGGTCCACGCAGGTCAGCAGGTACGAGCGGTAGGGGCACTTCCCGTCCGCGTTGGGGTTGTCGCGGGCCCGTACGGCGGTCATCACCCGATAGGTGACCAGGTTGGCGTACCCGTCGGCGGGACTGATCGCCTCCGACTCCTGGAACGCGCGGATCGCCGCGCAGTCCTCCGGCGACTGCGTGCCGTCCACCGGCCGCCCCAGGTACTCCTCCATCTCCCGCTGGTAGGGCCCGGTGTCGGCCAGGCACTCGTCCCCCTCCTCCTCCCCGGTGGTGCCGGTGCGGGTGCCGTCACCGGCGCGGGTGTTCCGAGCCGGCTCCCGTACGGATTCACGAGGGCGTTCCCGGACGGATTCCCGGGCGGGTTCCTGAGCCGGCTCCCGTACGGATTCCCGGGCGGGTTCCCCGGAACGGGCCGGGGGGCGGTCGTCCGGGGCGGCGTGCGCGGGGGGCGCGCCTGGTGCCAGGGTCGCGCCCAGCGCCAGCAGCCAGATCCCCGCGAGCACCCGTCCGCCCGTCCGGGCCGGTCGGCGCGGCGTGCGCCGTCGGCGCGGTCGGTCGCCGGTCGCGGTCGGTGCGGGGACCGCGGGGGGGCCGGAGGCCGGGGGCCCGGAGGCGGTCGGCGGCGGGAGAGGGGGAACGCGCCGGAGCCGTCCGGCCTCCCAGGGCCGCCCGTGGCCCGCCGCTCCGGCCGGTCCGTGCTGTGGGCGCCGTCCGTGCCGTCCGCGCTCCGGGGGTATGCCGCCGTCGGCAGTGGTCATGGAGTACCTCCGTCCGGTGGGGGTTCCCCCACAGCTACCAGCCGCCCCCGCCGACCGCCCGGGGATTGGGCCGAAACGGTGACCGCCCTCCGACGGCCGGGCCGGGAGGAAGGACGGGGGAAAAGGCCCGGGGCCGGGGACCGCGGTGGCGGTCCCCGGCCCCGGCCGGTTCAGCGGAGGTGGGGTGTCACTTGTTGCCCTTGCCGGGCTCCTCGCGCTTGTTGGCGACGTTGACCGTCACGGTCTCACCGGCGTTCTCCTCGGTGATCTCGATCGGGCCCCGGACCGGGTTGTCCGGGAGGACGTAGCCCTCGGGCACGGCGGTCTCCCGCACGTAGTACGTCCCGAGCGGCAGCTCGTCGAAGACGCACAGTCCGGCGCTGTCGGTGGAGCAGCCAGTGCCCTCGCGGGTGTCCGCGGGGGTCGGACCGGACGCCTGGGTCTGCAGACCCGGGACGCCGTTGGACTCGCTCCACAGCTCGAACACGGCCCCGGCGAGCGGGCGGCCGTGCTTCGCGTCGGTCTTGACGACCTTGATGACGCTCTCCTCGGCCGGGGTCGCCGTGTTCTCGGCGTCGACGCTCACGCCCTGCTGGGCGTTCTCCTCGGTGAGGACCAGCGGACCGAACACCGGGTTGGCCGGAAGCTCGTATCCGTCGGGCGCCTGGGTCTCGCGCCAGTAGTAGCTGCCCGGCTCGACCGTGCGGCTGCACTGGCCGTCGGCGCCGGTGGTGCAGGTGCCGCCGAGCTGGGTGTCGGGGTCGGCTCCGGTGGTCTGGAGGCCGGGGATCCCGTTGGTCTCCTCCCAGAGCTGGAAGACGGCTCCGGCCAGGTTGGCGCCGGTGGCCGCGTCCTGCTTGACGACCGTGACCTGACCGGTGACCGGCTCCGTCTCGGCGTTCTCGGCGTCGACGCTGACGCCCTGCTGGGCGTTCTCCTCGGTCAGCTGGAGCGGACCGAAGACCGGGTTGGCCGGGAGTTCGTAGCCAGCCGGGGCCTGGGTCTCGCGCCAGTAGTACGTACCGGTCTCGACCGTGCGGCTGCACTCGCCGTCGGCCCCGGTCGTGCAGGAGGCGCCGACCTGGGTGTCGGGGTCGCCGCCGGTGGTCTGGAGACCGGGAACGCCGTTGGTCTCCTCCCACAGCTCGAACACGGCTCCGGCGAGGTTGGCGCCGGTCTCCGCGTCCTTCTTCACCACGGTGACCTCACCGGTGACGGGTGCCGTCTCGGTGTTGTCGGCGTCGACGCTGACGCCCTGCTCCGCGTTCTCCTCGGTGAGGACGAGCGGTCCGAAGACCGGGTCGGCCGGTAGGTCGTAACCCGCCGGGGCCGCCGTCTCGCGCCAGTAGTAGGTGCCCGGCTCGACCGTGCGGCTGCACTCGCCGTTCGCACCGGTGGTGCAGGAGGCGCCGAGCTGGGTGTCGGGGTCGCCGCCGGTGGTCTGGAGACCGGGAACGCCGTTGGTCTCCTCCCACAGCTCGAACACCGCCCCGGCCAGGGTGGCGTCCGTCTGCGCGTCCCGCTTGACGACCGTGACCTCACCGGTGACCGGTGCCGTCTCGGTGTTGTTGGCGGTGACCGTCACGCCCTGGCCCGCGTTCTGCGCGGTGAGGACGAGCGGACCGAACACCGGGTTGGCCGGGAGGTCGTAACCCGCCGGTGCCTGGGTCTCGCGCCAGTAGTACGTACCGGTCTCGACCGTGCGGCTGCACTGGCCGTCGGCGCCGGTGGTGCAGGAGGCGCCGAGCTGGGTGTCGGGGTCGGCTCCGGTGGTCTGGAGGCCGGGGATCCCGTTGGTCTCCTCCCACAGCTGGAAGACGGCTCCGGCCAGGTTGGCGCCGGTGGCCGCGTCCTTCTTCACGACCGTGACCTCACCGGTGACCGGTGCCGTCTCGGTGTTGTTCGCGGTCACGGTGACGCCCTGCGCCGCGTTCTCCTCGGTCAGGTGGAGCGGACCGAAGACCGGGTTGGCCGGGAGGTCGTAGCCGGGCGGGGCCTGGGTCTCGCGCCAGTAGTAGGTGCCGGTCTCCTCGACCCGGACGCACCGGCCGTTGGCCGGGGTGACGCAGGTGGCGCCGATCTGGGTGTCGGGCACCCCGCCGGTGGTCTGCAGACCGGCCTGGCCGTTGGTCTCCTCCCACAGCTCGAACACGGCTCCGGCGAGCGGGTCCCCGGTGGTCGCGTCCTGCTTGACGACGCTGACCTCACCGGTGACGGCTGCCGTCTCGGTGTTCTCGGCGGTGACGCTGACGCCCTGCTCCGCGTTCTCCTCGGTGAGGGTCAGCGGACCGAAGACCGGGTTCGCCGGGAGGTCGTAGCCCGCCGGTGCCTGGGTCTCGCGCCAGTAGTAGGTGCCCGGTTCGACCGTGCGGCTGCACTGGCCGTTGGCCGGGGTGGTGCAGGTGCCGCCGAGCTGGGTGTCGGGGGTGGCACCGGTGGTCTGGAGACCGGGAACGCCGTTGGTCTCCTCCCACAGCTGGAAGACGGCTCCGGCGAGGTTGGCGCCGGTCTCCGCGTCCTGCTTGACGACCGTGACCTGGCCGGTGACCGGCTCGGTCTCGCTGTTGTCCGCGGTGACGCTGACGCCCTGCTCCGCGTTCTCCTCGGTCAGGCTCAGCGGACCGAACACCGGGTTGGACGGCAACTCGTACCCGGGCGGGGCCTGGGTCTCGTACCAGTAGTAGGTGCCCGGCTCGACCGTGCGGCTGCACTCGCCGTCGGCACCGGTGGTGCAGGAGGCGCCGACCTGGGTGTCGGGCAGTCCGCCGGTGGTCTGCAGACCGGGCGCGCCGTTGGTCTCCTGCCAGAGCTGGAAGACGGCTCCGGCGAGCGGGTCCCCGCTGACCGCGTCCTGCTTGACGACGGTGACGTCACCGGTGACCGGCTCGGTCTCGCTGTTGTCGGCGGTGACGCTGACGCCCGTTCCGGCGTTGGCCGCCGTCAGGACGAGCGGTCCGAAGACCGGGTCGGCCGGGAGGTCGTACCCGGGCGGGGCAGCCGTCTCGCGCCAGTAGTAGGTGCCCAGCTCCACGGTCCGGGAGCACTGGCCGTTGGCCGGGGTGGTGCAGTTGCCGCCGATCTGGGTGTCGGGGGTGGCTCCGGTGGTCTGGAGGCCGGGGATCCCGTTGCTCTCCTCCCACAGCTGGAACACCGCGCCCGCCAGCGGCGCCTGGGTGCCCGCGTCCTGCTTGAGGACGGTGACCGCGCCGGTGATCGGAGCCGTCGGGTTGTTGTTCGCGGTGACGGTCACCCCGGTGGGGGCGTTCTCGTCGGTGAGGACGAGCGGTCCGAAGACCGGGTTGGCCGGGAGGTCGTACCCGGGCGGGGCAGCCGTCTCGCGCCAGTAGTAGGTGCCGGTCTCGACCGTGCGGCTGCACTCGCCGTTCGCCCCGGTGGTGCAGGAGGCGCCGACCTGGGTGTCGGGGTCGCCGCCGGTGGTCTGGAGACCCGGCACGCCGTTGGTCTCCTGCCACAGCTGGAACTCGGCGCCCGCCAGCGGGGCCTGGGTCTCGGCGTCCTGCTTGACGACCGTGACCTCACCGGTGACGGGAGCCGTCTCGGTGTTGTCGGCGGTGACGGTCACCCCGGTCGGGGCGTTCTGCTCGGTGAGGACCAGCGGACCGAAGACCGGGTTGGCCGGAAGGTCGTACCCGGGCGGGGCAGCCGTCTCGCGCCAGTAGTAGGTGCCGGTCTCGACCGTGCGGCTGCACTGGCCGTTCGCCCCGGTCGTGCAGCTGCCGCCGATCTGGGTGTCCGGGTCGGCTCCGGTGGTCTGGAGACCGGGAACGCCGTTGGTCTCCTCCCACAGCTGGAACTGCGCGCCCGCCAGCGGGGCCTGGGTGACCGAGTCCCGCTTGAGGACGGTGACCGCGCCGGTGACCGGGGTGCGCTCGTCCAGGGCGGTGATCGTCACGCCGTCCGGGAGGTCGGCGGAGGTCAGCGTCAGCGGTCCGAAGACCGGGTCGGCCGGGAGGTCGTAGCCCGGCGGAGCCTGTACCTCCCGCCAGTAGTACGTGCCGAGGTCGACCGTGCGGTTGCACTCGCCGTTCGCGTCGGTCACGCAGGTCGTGCCGACCTGGTCGTCGGGGTCGGCCCCGGTGGTCTGGAGGCCGGCCTGGCCGTTGGTCTCCTGCCAGAGTTCGAACTCGGCCCCCGCCAGCGGGGCCTGGGTGTCGGCGTCCCGCTTGACGACCTGCACCGGGCCCTGGGTGGGCGCGACGGAGCAGTCGGGGAGGTTGGTCGCGTTGAACGGGTAGGCGTGGAACTCCTGCCCGCCGCCACCGGTCGCCGTGCTGGTGTGGGTGATGGAGCCGGTGCTGAAGAAACGGCCGTTCGTCCCCGGCAGGGTGACCGTGGTCTCCGACGCCTGGTTGCCGATGAGGACGCTGCCCTGGAACTGACCGGTACCGGCCAGGTTCACCGTGGTGGCGTCCGGGAAGTTCCACAGCAGCCGTGGCCGCAGCTGGTTCAGCGGGTCGTCCTCGGTGAGGCTGCCGCTGTAGGTGCTGAGGGTGCGGTTCGCGCCGAGGATGTTGACCAGCACGGTCGCGTTCGCGGGGATGTTCTGGAAGACCAGGCCCTGCTGTCCGCCGCTGCCCGTCGTCAGGTTGAAGTCGACGTTGAAGACCTGCAGCGCGGAGGTGTTGTCACCGGTGAAGACCGTCTGGCCGCCCTGGTTCTCGGCGGTGCCGGTCGCGGGCCGGGTGCCCTGCGCGTCGCGCGCGTAACACTGGCTCGCGGTGGTCAGCTCGTCGCGCAGCCCCGCGTAGGGGGCGGCGGCGTTCGGGTCCTGGACGACCGTGCCGGTGATGGTGCCGGTGGCGGTGCCCGCGTGGCGGACCACTCCGCCGTCGGCGAGGAGGGACTCCCCGGTCGCCACGGAGACGTCGCCGCCCGTGGTGAGGAAGTCGGCGCCGTCGGGCGGCGGGACCCGGGAGCCCACGCCGACGATGCCGATGTTGTAGATCGAGCTGAAGCCCGTGGCCTTGTCCTGGGAGAAGTCCCCGAGGACGACGACCCGGCCCTCGGCCTCGGCGGCGCGCTCACGGACGCGGAAGTCGCCGCCCGCGAAGATGTTGATGCCGTTGTCGCGGCCCTGGATGGGACCGTTGCTGATCGGCGGGTAGGGGTCGGGGCAGTCGCCGGGTACACAGGGGCCGAGGCCCCCGGGCAGCGGCGCCGCCACGGCCGGGGCGGCGCCCGTGCCGAAGGCGATCAGCGGGGCGGACGCGGCGGCCAGCGCGTAGGCGGTGGCCAGGGTCCAGGCGCGTCTGCGGCGCCCGGACCGTGCGGTGCCGGGGCGCGGCCGTTCGGCGGCGCGCCCCGGTGACCGGGGAAGGAGTGGTCTCATGCCGCCGTTGTCGCACGCGCGCGTGGGGGCCTGAGCACGGCGACACTCCGACCGGTCCGATTGCCGTACGGGGAATCACCCGGTCGCGGTCCTGGTGGCGGAACGGCTCGGAACGGCGCCGGTCAGTGCTGGGAGTAGCCGTCCAGGAAGGTGCCGATCCGGGTCACGGCCTCGGTCAGCTGGGCGACCGTGGGCAGGGTGACCACCCGGAAGTGATCGGGTTCGGGCCAGTTGAAGCCGGTGCCCTGCACCACCATGATCTTCTCGGCGCGGAGCAGGTCCAGCACCATCCGCCGGTCGTCCTTGATCTTGTAGACCTGGGGGTCCAGCCGGGGGAACAGGTACAGGGCGCCCTTGGGCTTCACGCAGGTCACCCCGGGGATCCGGGTGAGCAGTTCGTAGGCGGTGTCCCGCTGCTCCTTGAGCCGTCCGCCGGGCAGCACCAGGTCGTCGATGGTCTGACGGCCGCTGAGCGCGGCGGCCACCCCGTGCTGACCGGGCATGTTGGCGCACAGCCGCATGTTGGCGAGGATCGTCAGCCCCTCGATGTACGAGTCGGCGTGGGCGCGGGGCCCGGAGAGCGCCATCCAGCCGACCCGGTACCCGGCGACCCGGTACGCCTTGGACATCCCGTTGAAGGTGAGCGTCAGCAGGTCGGGGGCGATGGCGGCGGTCGGGGTGTGGGTGGCGCCGTCGTAGAGGATCTTGTCGTAGATCTCGTCCGAGCAGACCAGCAGGTTGTGGCGGCGGGCGAGGTCGGTGAGCTGGCGCAGCACCTCGTCGTCGTAGACCGCGCCGGTCGGGTTGTTCGGGTTGATGATCACGATCGCCTTGGTGCGGTCGCTGACCTTGCGTTCGATGTCGGCGAGGTCCGGCATCCAGTCGGACTGCTCGTCGCAGCGGTAGTGCACGGCGGTGCCGCCCGACAGGGACACGGCGGCCGTCCACAGCGGGTAGTCCGGGGCGGGGACGAGGACCTCGTCACCGTCGTCGAGGAGGGCCTGCATCGCCATCACGATCAGCTCGGACACCCCGTTGCCGACGAAGACGTGCTCCACGTCGGTCTCGATGCCGAGGGTCTGGTTGTGCATGACGACCGCGCGCCGCGCGGCGAGGAGGCCCTTGGCGTCCCCGTAGCCGTGGGCGTCGCCCAGGTTGCGGAGGATGTCCTCCAGGATCTCCGGCGGGCAGTCGAAGCCGAAGGCCGCCGGGTTGCCGGTGTTCAGCTTGAGGATGCGGTGGCCCGCCGCCTCCAGCCGCATGGCCTCTTCGAGAACCGGTCCCCGGATCTCGTAACAGACGTTGGCCAGCTTGGTCGACTGAATCACCTGCATGCGGGTCACCCTACGGCGCCGACGGGGCGGGCGGGGTTGTGTTTTACGGCACGTGGGGGAGGTGGGCGGGGTTCCGGGTGGGGTCCCGGTGGGGTTTCCGGTGGCGTTCCGGGCGGGGACGGGCAGGGACGGGCGGGCCTGGGACCCCTTGAATCGTTCGTTTGTTCGATAAGTGTTCTAGGGTGGACCGCATGGACCGGTTGCCGCCCCTGCAGGGCTCCCTCTTCGACGACCCGGCCGCCGCCGGGGCGGCGGGGCCGTGCGTCGGCCCGCCGGACGGGCTGCGGCGGGTGGTCCTCGGCGCGGGGGCCTGGGTGGACGTCCTCCCGGGCTGGCTGCGCGGCGCCGACGCCCTGTTCGAACGGCTGGCGCGGGAGGTGCCCTGGCGCGCCGAACGGCGCGAGATGTACGAGCGGACGGTGGACGTGCCCCGGCTGCTCTGCCACTACGGGGCGGGCCGTCCGCTGCCGCACCCCGCGCTGGAGACCGCCCGGGACGCGCTCACCGCCCACTACCTGCCCGAACTCGGCGAACCCTTCGCCACCGCCGGGCTCTGCTACTACCGGGACGGGCGGGACAGCGTCGCCTGGCACGGGGACCGCTCCGGGCGCGGCGCCCGGGAGGACACCATGGTCGCCATCGTCTCCGTCGGCGCCCCCCGCGACCTGCTGCTGCGGCCCCGGGGCGGCGGCCCCGTCGCCGCCCGGTACGCCCTCGGCCACGGGGACCTGATCGTCATGGGCGGTTCCTGCCAGCGGACCTGGGAGCACGCCGTCCCCAAGACCGCGCGGGGCGCCGGGCCCCGGATCAGCGTCCAGTTCCGGACGCGGGGGGTGCGCTGACGGGACGCCGCGGGGCGGTCGGGGGCGGTCGGGGACGCTCGGGGGTGGCCCGGACGGGACGTCGGCCGGTGGTGGATCAGCCGACGGTGGAGGTGTCGCCGCCGAGGATCGAGGCGTGCTCCAGTACGTCCTCCATCGGGTCGTCGATCTGACCGATGGAGATCACGGTGATCCGGTGCCCGTTGTGCGAGTCGGTGTGGGTCTCGTCGGCCGCCGCCGAGCCGGAGGGGATCCCCGTCGCCAGGGCGGTGGCGCCCAGCAGGGTCAGCGTCAGCCTGGTCCTGGTCCGGTTCCGGGGGCGGGCCGGGGTCCCGCCCGGAGCCCCGTGCTCTCCGTGACCGGTTCCGGGCCCGTCGCCGTGGTGCTCGCTCATGCGCTGTTCGCCTGCCTTCGTCGTGTCGTCGTGTCGTCGTGCCGTCGTGCCGTCGTGCCGTCGTGTCCGTGTCCGCCGGAGCACCGCGTCGTGCCGTGCCGTGCCGTCGGTGCCGTGCCCCGGTCCATCCGGCGTATCCGTCCGGCGGGATCAGGGGTCACGCGGGGGCGGGGCGGGCGAGGGATATGCCCGGATGATCAACCCCTGTGGGGGACGTCTCGCACAGGTGGTCAGGGGCGCCCGGAGGGCGGTGGAAGCCCCTGGCGCACGCCGTGCCAGACTCCCGTCATGGCTTCCCCCGGATACGCGATCCGCCCCGCGCGCAAGGCGGTTGGCCCGCTCGTGACCGTCCTCGCGACCGTTCTCGCCCTGTCCTCCTGCACGGCCGGGAGCGGGTCGCAGAACCCGCCCGCGACCGGGGGCGCGGGCGCCGCGACCCTGGCCCCCGACGACCGCCCGCGCGCGCCCCGGCTCACGGGCGAGGCGGTGACGGGGGGCCGGATCGACCTCGGTGGCCCCGACTACCGGGGCAAGGTCGTCGTCCTCAATGTGTGGGCCTCCTGGTGCGCGCCGTGCCGCGCCGAGGCCCCGGACCTCGCCGAGGTCGCGAAGGACACCCGCGCCGAGGGCGTGGCGTTCGTCGGCCTCAACACCCGCGACCACGGCAAGGGGCCCGCGCGGCGGTTCGAGGAGGACTTCGAGGTCGGCTACCCGAGCCTCCACGACCCCATCGGCAAGCTCCTGCTCAGCTTCCCCAAGGGGTATCTGCACCCCCAGGGCATCCCCTCGACCCTCGTCCTCGACCGGAAGGGACGGATCGCCGCCAGCAGGATCGGCGAGGTCGACGAACGGTATCTGCGGCGGATGATCGCCCCGGTCCTCGCGGAGGGCTGAGCCCGCGCGTACCGCCCGCGGGTTCCGTCGCTTCGCCGGTCCGTTGGCACCGCCGGTCCGTTGGTACCGGCGGTCCGTTGGTACCGGCGGTCCGTTGGTACCGGCGGCCCGTTCGTTCCGGCTGGGCATGGGCTCCGGGTGGGTACGGGCTCCGGGTGGGACCGGCTGGTCAGACCGGTCCCACCCGTGCCCGGGTGGGTGGTCGGCCCTCCCGGAGGTGAGGTCAGTCCTCCCGGAGACCGAGCACGTACGTCGCGGTGAGCCGCACGGCGCGGTCCCCGTCCCGGGCCAGCTCCGCGAGGGCGCGGGTGGCCGCCGGACCGGGGACGTCCGCGAGGGCCTCGGCCAGCCGACGGCGCGCGGACGGCTCCCCGGCCGGGGAACCGAGCCGCCCGACGAGTTCCGTGACGATCCGGTCGGCCAGTCCGGGGGCACCGGCCAGCGCGCCCAGCGCCTCGGCGGCCTCCACGTCCTGGCCCTCCCCGGCCACCATGTCGACCAGCGTCGGCACCGCCTCGGCCACCCCCCGCGCCCCGAGGGCCAGTGCCGCGTGCCGCCGGACGGTCCCGTCGGAGTGGCCGAGCGCCTCGCGGAGCACGGCGGTCGCCGTCTCGTCCGGCAGCTCGGCGATGGTCCGCACGGCGCGCTCGCGCACCCCGGCCGAGGGGGAGTCGAGGCCCTTCGCCAGGGGGGCCAGCGCCGCCCGGCCGGAGCGGGCCAGCGTCCAGCGCAGGGCCCCGGCCACATGCGGGTCCGACTCCTCCAGCACCGACTGGACCAGTGTTCCCACCGGCACCGGCTCCGCCCCGGCGGCTGCCAGGGCGGCGCTCTGACGTCTGCCCGCGCTGGCCGAGCCCAGTACCTGGAGCAGTTCCACGACGCCGAGGACGTCCGTCCAGTCGCCGGGCTCCGCCGCGCCGATCCGCTGGAGCCGGGCGAGCAGCTCGGTCTCGTCCGCGATGCGCTCCCGGGTGCGGCGGACGAGGTCCTCGATCAGCTTCGAGGGCGCGAAGCCGGGGTCGTCGAGCGCCCGTCCCACGTCCCCCAGCGACAGCCCCAGCGACCGCAGGCTCTCGATGTGGAAGACCCGTTCGATGTCCGCGTCGGAGTACTCCCGGTAGCCGCCGCCGGTGCGCTCGGCGGGCCGCACCAGTCCCAGCGACTCGTAGTGCCGGAGCATCCGGGCGCTCACCCCGGACCGTCGCGCCACCTCGCCGATCAGCACGAGCCGCTCACCCCGCCGGGCCGGAGCCGCCGAGCGCCACGACGCGCTTGGCCTCCTCCAGCGCGAACGCGAACCCGGCGTCCGGGTCGCGCGCCAGCCGCTCCGTGGCGAGCGCGTGCGCGCGGGCCTCCGGGTCCGGGGCCGTCGCCGCCGCGTCCAGCGCGGGACCGGCCGCCGGGCCGAGGGCGATCAGCGCCCGGCTGAGACTGAGCCGGGTCTCCAGCCCGCCCCGCCCCAGCTGGCCGGTGAGCACGGCGGCCAGTCCGGGGCCCTGCCCGTCGGGCACCAGCGCCACCGCCGCCCGCCAGGCGGCGCGCGCCACCTCGTCGTCCGGGTCGGTGAGATGCGCCCGGGTGATCGCGGGCCAGGCCGTCCGGTCCCCGATCTTGGACAGGGTGTGCAGCGCCTGGCTCCGGGCCTGGGGCGTTTCCGAACGCAGCTCCCGGACCAGTCCCGGGACGGTGAGCGCCGCCGGGTGGCGGGTGAGCGCCCAGGTCAGCATCTCGCGGACCTCGAACTCGGGCTCCACCGCGCACCGCTCGACGAGCGGGCCGACGTACCGGGGACCGGGGACGGTGCCGACCGCGAGCGCCGCCCGCAGCCGTACCGACGCCCGGCCGTCCGCCAGCGCGCGCAGCGCCCGCGCCGTGTTCGTGTTCGTGTCCGGGGTGGCGGCCGGGTCCGGGGCCGCGGTTCCGCCCGGGGCGGTGCTCGTCCCGAGGCCCGTGCTCGCGCTCATGTCCGCGGCCCTGCCGTTCTCGTACCCGTCCGTGGCCGTGGCCGTGGCCGTCTCCGGGGACGGGGGTCGTTCCGTCGTGACCATGGGATCACCTCCAGACCCAGTGAAAACCTTGTCACCGTGTCAAGGTCAAGCGCTCTCCACGGGCGGACCGGGCCCGATCGGGTGTACTCCAGCCGGTGCCGACACGGCCACCCCGTGCGCATATGCCGGGATACCGGCGAATCGGATGTTACGGATGTCTGGCAATCGCACCGCACACAGGAGGTACGCAATGCGCGCAGGTCTACTCCGCTTCACCGTCGTGGCGGGTGCCGCCGCGGCCCTGACCCTCGGCGGAGCCGCGACGGCCGGTGCCGGTGGTGTCGGCAGCTCGGGCATCGGCAACTCCGGTGTCGGCAGCGCGGGCATCGAGAACGCCGGGATCGGTGACTCGGGCATCGGCAACTCCGGCATCGGGAACTCGGGGATCGCCAACTGGGGCGTGGGCACCGCGGGGATCGCCAACTGGGGGATCGGCAACGCGGGCATCGAGAACTACGGGGTGGGCAGCGCCGGGATCGCCAACTGGGGCGTCGGGGACGCCGGGATCGCCAACGGCGGCGTCGGCAACGCGGGCGCCGGGAACACCGGTCTGGGCAGCGCGGGCATCGGGAACACGGGCATCGGCACCGCCGGGATCGGCAACTGACGGACCCTTTCGCGCCGCCCCGCGCACAGCGGGCGACGAGGACCGTTTACCGACGGACGGGCCGGAGGACCGGGGAGGTCCTCCGGCCCGTCGGCGTCCCGGGTCCGGTGGCCGCGGGCCCGCTTCCGGCCGTTCCGCGTCCAGGGCCGTCCCGCCCGTCTGATGATCGCTATAGCGTCGCTCCCGCATCGTTCCAGCTCGACGAGATGGGGAGTGCACATGAGGATCCGAGGGATCACGAGCGCCGCCGCACTGGCGGGGGCCGTCATGATCGCCACGACGCTGGCCACCGCCCCGGCCGCGAACGCGGACGCGTCAGCCGTCATCGGCCCGTTCAGGCTCCACAACGGCTACAGCGGACTGTGCGCGGGGGTGGGCAGCCAGACCGGCAACGGAGCCCCCGTGATCCAGTGGAACTGCAACAACGCCGCCGACGAGCTGTGGTACTTCCACGAGACCCTGGACAACAACGGCAACCGGGCCTACTACCTGAAGAACGACCACTCGCAGAAGTGCATGGGCGTGGGGTCCAGTCTCGCCAACGGGGCCGCGGCCATCCAGTACACCTGTAACGGCGCCACCGACGAGAAGTGGTGGCTGGACAGCGCGGACCGGCTCCGCAACGTCTACTCCGGCAAGTGCATCGGCGTGGGGTCGAGCACCGCGCCCGGAGCCGGAGTGATCCAGTGGACCTGCAACAACTCCAGCGATCAGAAGTGGACGTAGCCCGCGACCCGGCACGGTGCCGTCCGGGCGGGGACGTCTCCCGCCCGGACGGGCCCGGCGGGCGCGCGGCGCCGTCCGTCTACCCCGCCGCCGGTTCCTCCCGGAACAGCGGCTTGCCCCGGTGCAGCCGGGACCGGACGCGGTCGTAGGAGGGGCGGCGCAGCTTCGGCGGTCTGCCCTCCGCTGCCCGGCGGCGCCAGCCGTCGTACACCTGCGGCACCAGGATTCCGCGTGCCGCCCGCAACTGCGCCCGCGTCGGGTAGTAGGAGTCGATCTCGGCCTCCACCTCCCCGGCGCGGTAGTCGGCGCTCTTGTCGCTCAGCACCAGCGCCCGCGCGTGCACGGCGCCACCGACCTCGAAGACGTGGTCGTTGTAGACGGAGTGGACGATGCCGTGGGCCCGCAGGTCCCCGGTGACGTGGACGGAACCCCAGGACACCAGGTTCCGCACCACCAGGTCGCCGAGCACGACCAGCATCCCCGTACCGGAGATCCAGTCGTCGAGGAAGCCGTGCACCACCAGGTCGCCGTCCACGACCAGCGGGACGTCCAGATCGGTGTCCTCCGGCAGGACCAGATCGCCCTCGTGGCGGTACCAGCCGTAGTCCCGGGTGAGGTACCCGGCGATCTGTCCGCCGGTCCGCCGGGCGACGGCCGGGGCGTCGGACAGCGGATCGAACCGGGCCCGCCAGGTGGACAGGGTCAGCACGGGACCTCCTCCGTTCCGGTCCGGTGCTCCCGGACCTCCAGGGTCAGCCGGGCCTCCTCGGCCCAGTACGGGTCGGGACCGTCCGCCACCGCCCGGAGCGCGCCCTCGCACAACCCGGGGTTGCTCAGCAGGTTGTACAGCCGGATGCCCGCACGGGCCCAGCGGACCTGGACCGCGGGCGGCAGGGCGGGGTTGGCCGCCAGGCCCTCGACGTGGTCGGTGCGCTCGCCCCGGTCCACCTCCGCGGCGCAGTCGGCGAGCACCCCGGGCGGTACGTGACGGTTGGCGACCGCGCCCCGCAGCCAGTAGACGGGGCTGTGGACCATCGCGGTCAGCACCTCCTCCACCCGTGCCGTGCCCAGGGCGCGGTCGATCGCGGTGTGGCTGGCGCGCTCCTCCTCGCTGTCGAGCAGGCCCGCGCAGTGGTCGAGCGCGAAGCGGGCCATCAGCTCCGGCGGCCAGTTGGGCCCGCTGACGGCGTTGCCCTGATGGAAGCCGGACGGCCCGCGCTCGTACAGACGGCGCAGCGTCCCGGGCGGGGTCGCCGGGTGGTCCAGCAGGGCGAACACCAGCGGGCGCCTGCCGAGGCCGAACCCGCCGGTGTCGGGGTCGTCGGGGTGCCACCTCGCCAGCAGACCGTCCGCCAGCCGGACCAGCGCCTCGGGCGGGGCACTGGTGTTGTGGACGAGGGCCTCCCGCACCTCCGGGTCCTCGTCGTCCGCCAGCGCGGTCAGCGACAGCACCGGGGTGAACCGGTTGGCCGCCGCGCGCCGCCGGACCCCGGGGTGCCGGTCGGCGGCGAACACCGAGAGGGCGAGCGGGTCCCGGTTGCGGCACTCCTCGGCCGCCAGCGCGCGCACCCCCGGGTCCAGGTCGCGGGCGAGGGCGGCCACCAGGGGCGCGATCACCTCCGGACCGGCCCGCCGCACCGCGTTCCGCCGCACCACGGGGTCCTCGTCGTCGAACTCGGCGCCGCCCCCGTGCCCGAGGGCGGCCACCACCCGTCTGACCCTCGGGTCCTCGTCGGCCGCCAGCGACCGCAGCACCGCCGGGTCCGCGTCCGTCCTGCGGGCCACGGTCAGCCGGACGTCCCCCGCCGCGTCGCCCGCCAGCCGCGTCACGAGGCCGTCGGGCAGCTCCTCGCGGCCCGCCAGGGCGCGGCGGACCGCCGTCGCGCCGTCCCCGGCCAGCTCCTCCAGCGCCCCGCGCGGGGTGTCCCGGTGCACCGCCGCCACCCGGCGCACCGAGGCGTCGGGGTGCGTCGCGTACCCGGCCAGCCGGGCGGCGGAGGCGGCGGGCTGGGCCGCCAGCGCGCGCGTCACCCCCCACCACGCCTCCCCCCGGTCCGCCGCCCACCCGGCCAACTCCTCGGCCAGATCCGGCGGCAGAGCGATCCGGGAGGCGACGATCCTGGCGATCCGGGCATCCGGCTCCGCCAGCTCCCGCAACCGCTCCGGCGGCGTCCCGGGCCGCCACGCCTCGGCGACCCGTTCCCCCACGTCGTCGACCGCGACCGCCCGTTCCCCGACGCCGTCGACCACAGCCGTCCGCTCTCCGCCGCCACCGACCCCGACCGTCCGGTGCCCGCTGCCGTCGACCGTCATGCCCGCCCCTTCCGATCCGGCCGCCCCGGTCGCCCGGACGCCCCCTGCGGCCCGGCCGCCTCCACGGCCACCGTGCCACGATCGTGACACGCCCCACTGACAGCGGCCCCGAGCCCGTGACGGCCCCTCACGCCCGACGGACTGTCCCCGCCGGGCCGGGAGGGCTCCGGGTCACGGGACGGTCAGCGGGCGCCGTCCGGGCGCGGGCTCGGCGGAGGCTGTGCCACCGCGGTCTCGTGGACCAGCCCGTCCCGTCCGACCGGATGTCCGACCCCTCGCCACGCGGCGCGTCGGGCACCGCGTCGTCGACGTCGCCCCGCCCCTCCTACGTGATCGCCACTGCCCTGTCCCATGGCCCCTGGTCGAACGGCGGTGCGGACGGGGTGACTCGCTCCCCGCCGCTCCCCGACCGCCGGACGACTCCCCGCCACGGACGGCTCCCGTCGTCGGCCGTCCTTCGGCCGCCTCCGCTCGCCGAGGGTGGTCGAGGCCGGAGCGGCGGCCGGGAATTCGGTGTTCACGGGCCGCTCGTCGACCGTAGGCTCGGGCGATCCGAGGAGAGGAGGCGGAGGAGATGAAGCTCGCCGAGGCGTTGGCGGAGCGCGCGGAGGCGTCGCGTCGCGTGGAACAACTGCGGGCGCGCGTCGTGAGCAGTGCGCGGTATCAGGAGGGGGAGGCCCCGGCCGAGGACGCGGCGCGGCTGCTGACCGAGGCCGATGAAGTGCTGGACGCCCTGGAGACGTTGATCCGGCGGATCAACCGGACCAACGCCACGGTGCGGTTGGGGCCGGACGGCACGCTCACCGACGCCCTCGCGCGCCGGGACGTCCTGCGGCTGCGCCACTCCGTGGTCACCGCGGCGGCGGACGCGGCGGCGGGCAAGGGCGAGCGGGGGTACGGCCGACAGCTCCGCTCCGAGCTGAGGATGCTGTCCGCGCTTCCCGTGGCGGAACTCCGGGGCCGGGCGGACGACCTCGCCCGGGAGATCCGCGAGGTCGACGTACGGATCCAGCGCGCGAACTGGGAAGCGGACCTGATGGACTGAGGCTCCCACGGGCCTGGACGGGACGACGTGGAGCGGGTAGCGGCTTCGGAGGCGTGCACACCCCGAGGGCTGGCGGTCTTCCAGCCCACTCCTGGCGCGTGAGGGGCGACGCGGGGGTTCGATTCCCCGGAGAACAGCGCAGCCCAGCACCGTGTACAGGTGAAGGTGCACATCGCACGGCACATCACCATGTGCAGATCCGATGCCGTGAGGGCGGGTTCGGGGCTCTCCACGTCATGGCACCACAAGGACGGTCTTCGGCGCGGCCGGGTCCGGTCCGGCCGGAGACGGCCCGGGTGGGCGGGGGTCCGGACCACCGGGCCGATGCCTGACCGTCGGCCCGCGCGTCGCCCGGGTCCCGTGCGGACGTAGTGCCGCCGGACGCCCAGGTCACGGGCTCAGTGCCCGTTGCCCGTTCCGTCCGGCGGCCCGCCGGAGCCGCTTTTGCCCAGTCCCGCCTCGCGGGCGCGGACGATGGCCTCCGCCCGGGTGGCCGTGTGGAGCTTGGCGAGGATGTTGGAGACGTGGTTGCGGACCGTCTTGGGGCTGAGGGCGAGCCGTCGGGAGACGGCGGGGTTGTCCAGTCCCCGGGCGACCAGGTCCAGCACCTCCCGCTCCCGGCCGGTCAGTTCGGGCAGCGGCACGGGCGCCGCGCCGGGGGAGTGCGCTCCGGTGAGGTACGCCATCGCCCGGGAGGCCACGGCGGGACCGAGGATGACCTCGCCGCCCGCCACGGCCCGGACCGCCCGTTCGATCTGCTCGGGCCCCGCCCCCTTCAGCAGATAGCCCCGGGCGCCCGCCCGCATCGCCGCGAACACCGAGTCGTCGTCGTCCAGCATGGTCAGCACGAGGACGGCGGTCTCCGGCCGGACCCGCAGGATCGCCCGGATCGCGTCGACGCCCGACGGGGTGCCCTCGCCCAGGTGGAGGTCGACCACGGCGAGATCGGGACCGCGCGCCGTCACCTCCGCCACGGCCGTGTCCGCCGACTCCGCCTCCGCGACCACCGTCACGCCCGGCAGCGTGCCGAGGAGGACGGACAGTCCCATCCGGAACACCGGGTGGTCGTCGACGACCACCACCCGCGTCGCCGCCCCCGTCGTGTCAGCCTCCTCCGCCGTTCCCGTCGTCATCGGGTGGCCGCCTCCCGTCCGACGGGGACGCGCAGGACGAGCCTGGTGCCCCGGCCGGACGGGCCGGGACGCCACTCCACGGTGCCGCCCGCCTCCTCGGCGCGCTCCCGCATCGACTGGGTGCCGACCCCGGGGCGGCCGTCGGGCGGCATGCCGAGGCCGTCGTCCTCGATCACCACGGTGAGGACGTCGTCACCGTGGAGTTCCGCCACACAGGTGCGGGCCCCCGAGTGCCGGGCCACGTTGCGGATCGCCTCCGCCACGATCGCGTACACCGTTCCGGCGGTCCGGACGGGCACCGTCGCCGTGCTCCGGTCGCGCACGCTGACCGTCAGCCCGTCGGCCTCGTAGCGCATCACCAGTTCCCGGAGCGCCCCGACGAGCCCCAGTTCGGCGAGGACGGGCGGCACCAGTCCGCGCGCCAGGACCCGGACGTCCTCGACGCACAGGTCCAGTTCGTGGTGGAGCCGGGTCAGCAGCGGACGGTCCGGGTCCCCCTCCGCGCGGCGCGCGGCGACGGCGGCCAGCCCCAGCCCGATGCCCGCGAGCGCGGGGCCGAGACGGTCGTGCAGTTCACGGCGGAGGGCGCGCCGCTCGTCGTCGCGGGCGACGGCCAGCCTGCCCCGGGACTCCCGCAGTTCCCGGGTGACCTCCGCGAGCCGGACGGCGCTCGCGACCACCGGCGCCACCTCGCCCAGCGCGGTGCGGGACCTCCGGTCGAGGCGTTCGCCGGGGCGGGACGCCACCACCAGGGTGCCCACGGCCCGCCGTCCGGCGACCAGGGGGAGCCGGACCGGTTCGGTGCCGGGGCCGGGGGCCGTCGTCCCGGCGCGCGCCAGCGGCTCCCCGTCCGCGTCCAGCATCCGCACCGAACTGAGGCGGAAGGAGGCAGCCACGCTCTCCGCCATCCCGGTCAGGACCTCCTCCGGGGTGGCCGCGCTGCTCAGATGGCCCTGCACCCTGCTGAGCGCCGGGCCCGCCCCCTCGCCGTGGACCAGCCGGTCCACCCGCCGCTGGAGCCAGCCGCGCAACGGCTGGAAGCAGGCCGCGACGGCCGCCGTCGCCAGCACCCCGGTCAGCACGTCGTCGCCGCCCGGCAGCGCGAGTCCGAGCAGCGCGACGGTCCCGAAGTGGGTGGCCACGAGCATCCCCGTCAGCAGCGCCCCGACCAGGGTCCGGCGGACCGTCAGCCCGATGTCCCACAGCTGTTGTCCCAGCACCACGACCATGACGGCCGCCGGGAAGAACGCCTGCGACGCCAGATGGGTGAGCGGGATGAGGACCTCCGTCACCCAGCCGCTCTCCTGCCGGACGACGGTGAGCGGCACGAACGTCGACGCGACCAGCGCACAGCCGACGGCCAGCCAGCCCAGTCCCCGCGCGGACGGGTCCCGCAGCCGCCGGTACCCGGCGTGGGCCGCCGCGACCAGGCCCAGCACGGCGACCGCGCCCAGGACCCAGCGCTGGAGGAGTTCGCAGAGGCGCGGCCAGTCCTCGTGGCGGATCGCGAACGGCGCGATCGGCTCGCCGTCCGGCCAGGGCCACGGGGTGGTCAGCCGCAGTGTCAGCGCCACCACGATCGTGGCGGTCCCCGCCGCCACCGCCGCCTTGGCGGGACGTCCCAACGGCCGTGCGGACAGCAGGTACGGCACGATCAGGACGAGGGCGAAGGTGCCCGGGATCCACGCGGTGCCGTGGAGGACGGCCCAGGGCGGCGGGGAGTCCGGGTCGCCGAGGAGCGGGACGAGCCGGGCCGTCAGCGCCGCGACGCCGCCGCCGACGGCGTGCAGGGCGACCAGCCAGGCCACCGGATGGTTCCCGCGCCGCAGGACCACCGCCGCGGTCAGCCCGTAGACCAGGGCGTCCATGACGTCGGCGACGGTGTACCACTCGTCGTGGTGGTGCGGGATCTCCGTCGACGCCATCAGGGCCAGTGTCGTCAGCGCCGGGCCCCACGACAGCGCCAGCACGGTCGCGGCGGTGCCCCGGCTGCCCGTACCGCGTCCCGCGCCGTGCCCCGTACGGCTCCCCGTACCGCGTCCCGGGCTCCGTCCCGCGCCGTGCCCCGGGCCGGGTTCCCCGTCGCGCCCGCCGTCGCCGGTGCCGGACTCCGCGTTGCCTTCCGCGCCGGGCTCGCCGTCGCCTTCCGGGCCGGACTCCGCGTTGCCTTCCGTGCCGGGCTCGCCGTCGCCCTCCGCGCCGTCGCCGGTGCCGCTTCCCGGGCCGTTCCCGGCGCCGCCCTCCGTACCGTTCCCCGTCGCCCGCCGAACGGCCGCCCCGCGTCCCCTCATCCCTCCAGCCTCCCAGGGCCGACCCGTTCCTGGCCAAGGGTTGCCCCGGTGATTCCGGGCGGGTCCCGGCTCAGCGGGGCGCGGTGAGGCGTTCCCCGTCGGGGGAGACGTACGCTCCGTGGCCCCGGCCGCTTCCACGTAACGGGTCCCTACCCGGCCGGAACCCTGTCCGTGAGGTCGTAACCGCCCTTGACGACCTTGGCGTCGGCGGCCGGGGCCATGCATCTGCTCAGCGGCGGCTCGCCCTTCCCGGTGCCTCCGGAGAGCCCGATGCGGCTGGGACCGTCCCCCTTGCCTTCTCCCACGTAGAAGCTGACCCCCATGCGGACGCGCCGCTTCAGGTAGTCGTCCCAGGCGTCGACGTTCCCCCCGGTGCGCACGAGGCGTCCGGTCACGGTGGCGGTGGGGCCGCCGGTGGTCAGGCAGTCGACCTTGAAGTCGCCCCAGTTGACCTTCTCGGGTTCGCTCCCGGCGGCCGGCATCCGGTGGTAGACGCGGAAGGTGCCCCAGGCCTTGTCGGGCCGGGCCCAGCCCACGCCCTTGAAGGTGGCGTGCGCGTCGACGGTGACCCGGATGTCGTGACCGGCGTCGGGATAGTCCATGCGGCCCCAGCCCTTGAGGCTGGAGGCGAGGGCGCCGGACGGGGCGGCGGAGACCCGCGCGGTCCCGCCGGGACCCGACGCGGGTGCCTCCGACGCGGAGGCGACCCCCGCGGTGGTCGCCATCACGGCGGTCGCCGCGAGGAACGCGACGGTGCGGTCGGACAGCGTGAACCTGGGCATGGTGGAACTCCGTTCGGGGTGGTGGGGCCGAAGCGCCGGAGCGGGATGACCTCCGCTCCGCCACCACCGATCCTGCTCAACACCCGCTCCGCGCACGTCGGTCACCGGTCGTGACCCCTTCCGCCGCGCGGCTGAGCCCGCCGGCGGAGCGGTCCTTCTCACGACGTACGTGACGAGGACGACCGCGACGCCGGACCGCGACGCCGGACCGCGGCGGCCCGCGTCGGACCGCGCTGGACCGCACCGGGTCGGAGGCCGTCCGCCCGGCTCCCGTCCGGGAGACCACCCCGCCCCGCGCTGAGCCGTGCCGCCCCGCGCCGAGCGCGCGGACGAGATGCCGACGCGGCGCCGACAAGGCGGTGACGCGATGAGGCGGTGGCGCTGTGATGACGGGACCCGTCGGGCAGGGCTCAGACGGGCGCCGGGGTGTAGATCACCACGGTCTGTTCGCACGCGTTGTCCGCGAACAGCTTCAACGTCTCCAACTCGTCCTTGTCGACGCTCAGCGACCAGCGGTGCTTGGTGGAGACCCACTCGCCGATGTAGCGGCAGTAGTCGTCGCCCGCCAGCGGGAGCCAGTCGGCCACGTCCTGGTCCGCCTTCTCGCGGACCGCGCGGGTCGTCGCCACCGTCAGGGTCGCCGGGGCGCCCTGGTCGTTGGCGTACGCCTCGCGGCGGGCCGCCGTCCACGCGGAGGCGCCCGAACCCCACGCCTCCGCCAGCGGTACCACGTGGTCGACGGTCAGCGCCCCCGTCCCGTTCACCGTCTGGCCGTCGTAGTACGAGGTCCACCGGCCGCCGGTGAGCGCGCACCCCGGCCCCACTTCGGGGGCCTCCACGGCCTCCGCGATCAGCACCTCCCGGCGGGTGTCGCAGCCGTCCCCGGCGTCCGTGCCCGCGTTCCAGTGCGCGAACGACTCCTCGGTGTGGCCGGTGCGGTCCTCGTCGGCGGTGGCCAGCGTGGACAGCGCGTCCTCCAACTGGAGCACGGTCGCCGCGTGCGCGGGCGGCGCCGGGAGCGCCACCACCGACAGCAGGACGGGGGCGAGCGCCAGGGCCAGGGAACGGGGGAGGGGGGTGCGGGTGGCGCGGGCGGTGCGGCGCGAACGCCGCGCGTGGGCGCGGGGGGTGTGCGTCGTCATGCTCCCTGGGTAGCGCGCGCCGGGCGCGTCACGGGTCAGGGCCACGTCCAGTCCACCCGGATGAGTGCGACGACGATCAGCCGTACGCCTACTGCTTGGGCGTGAGTGCCCTAGAAGTCTGTAAACCGTACCGAGCCATCAGCCTGTGACGCAGTGGCAGAAGATGTCCGCCGAGCCCCCGCGCTACGCCGGTCTGCCTTTCGCTTGGCACACCCGAACCGCCATCGAAAAGCAGTCAACGATCACCAGGCAAGATGTGCATGAGCAAAGAGTTAGTCCTTAGTGACATGTTCACTGCAATTCATGGATCTTGATCGAAGTGCCTGTTAGCTTCGATCCCGTCCTGCAGTCCTTCACGAGGGGGAACTCCCAATGCGCGTAAAGTCGTTAGTTACTGCTGCCCTGCTGGGTACGAGTGCGCTTGCCATCGCTGTGCCTGCCTCTGCCGCTGAAATTTTCGCGGAACTGGACGGGGCTGGCTCGGCCAGGACCTGGTACAGCCGCAGCGAGGTGGAGGTGTGCGACGGCTCGGCGGACAACCATTCTGTGGCGGTTGAGTACTACCGTGCCGCCAGCTCCGGCACCCTGCGTACCATCTGGGTCAAAACGGGTGTGCATACGTGCAGCGGCAGTGGCGGCGGTAGCACGATCCAGAAGATACGGATCCGTGAGCAGATGATTGCTGGCGAAGACCGCTACGGTTCGTGGCACTACTGATCCTCAACGACAAGTGGTCGCCGCCGAAGTCCCCTTCGGCGGCGACCACTGTAGCCGTCCTTGAAAAGGAACCACATGGCGCCCCCTTCCGTCCCCAACGAGCAATCGGCCTTGTCTGCCACAGGCCTCCGCTACGAGGTGCCTGGTCGCACGCTTCTAGACGGCGTCACCCTCAGTGTGGCCTCCGGGCGGTCCGTCGCCGTGACAGGGCCGTCCGGCAGTGGGAAGTCCACGTTGCTGATGTGTCTGCTTGGTCTGACGCGGCCCAAGAGCGGCCGTATCGTCATCGCGGGCCAGGACATCACTCGCTTACGGGCGGGGCGGGTGGCCAAGCATCGACGCGACACCATCGGCATGGTCTTCCAGTTCGCCGAGTTGCTTCCTGAGCTGACGCCGGTGGAGAACGTCGCGTTGGCCGCGCTCTTGGCGGGCAGAAAGCGGGCGGACGCGTTCGACCGGGCTGAGGAATTGCTGGAAGAACTCGGTGTGCCGACGCACGGCGCGGCAACCGCGGACTTGTCCGGTGGCGAGCGGCAGCGCGCGGCCGTCGCGCGCGCCCTGATCAACCGCCCTGCCTTGCTACTGGCTGACGAGCCGACCGGCGCGCTTGACGCTGACAACCGCGACAGTGTCGGCGCGCTGCTGTTCTCCCTGCCGAAGCGGTGGAACTGCGGTCTGCTCGTGGTGACACACGACCAGACCGTCGCGGATCGCGCCGACGAGCACCTGGAATTGCGACAGGGCAAGCTGCTGTCTCTGGGAGCGGGGGCGGCCGTATGAGCAGGCGGAAAGCTACACCGTTGGGCTTGACCGCAGCGCTGCTGCGTATCGGCCGCAGTGCTGCCAATGGCGCGGAGAGCGGACGGCTGCGACTGGTCGCCCTGTGCGTGGCCACGTTCGCGCTGTCCCTCTCCTTCGCTGCCTTCGTCGTGGTTGCCGCCACCTATGACGGCAGGACGAGCGCGCATGCCGCGCGTAGTCCGCACGTCCTTCCCGATAAGCGGAAGGACGAGGCGATCGCCCGCTGGCTGGAGACCTTCGACACCATCGGCGGCAAGCAGTACACGGTCGTCTACATCCAGCCGTTGACGAGGGACGCCGCACCACCGCCTGGTCTGAGTCGATGGCCTGCGCCAGGGCACTCGGCGGTGTCCATCGGTGCCGAGTTCGAAGGCAAGGATGAAGGAATCCTCACCCGCTTCGGCACGGTCGACAACCGCATCCATCCTGAAGGGCTGGCCAGCACCGCCGAACCTCTGGTCTACGCGCGTCCTGCCAAGCCTCTGACCGAGGGCTCCTATGTCTCCGGCTGGGGGGATCCGACCGGTCCCGTCTTTGGTGAACCCCTCAACACCCAACCGGCGAGGGGCTTCCACATCCTCATCACCGTGACCTGGCTCGCCCCCGCCGTCGCGCTGACGGCCATCGCCGCACGCACCGGCTCCGCGACCCGCGACCGGCGTCGTGCCGTACTCCACGCCATGGGGACAGGGCAGCGACATCGGCTGTTGATCGACGTGGGCGAGGCCGGTCCGCCCGCACTCGTGGGAGGGGCGCTCGCCACCCTCGTCATCTGGCTTTACCAGGGGAACAGTTGGTCGCTGCCCAAAGTCGACTACGTGATGACGGCCGAATACCTGGAGCCGTACCTCGGGCCGCTCTTCGGAGCTGTCGGATTTGCCATGTTGTGCGTCGTAGCCGCCGCTGTCTTCCTCCAGCCGAGAGCGGCTGGTCCGGGCGGTACGCGACCCCGCCGACGGCAAGGGCGTGCGCTGCTGCGCAGCGCCACGTGGTTGTGCCCGCTGGCCATCGCGTTCGCGTTCTTCGGCCCCACCCTCATGGGTGCGCGGGATAACGAACTCCTGTTCCTGTTGCCGTACACCATCGGTGCCATGACTGCCCTGGTTCTGCTGCCCGCCGCTCTGGCGACGCTCACCAGTCGCTTCGGTCAGGCGCTGGCTTGGTGGGGGCGGCACTCCGGTCAGCCCGCCCCGTTGCTCGCGGGCCGCTGGATCTCGGCCAGTCCCGGAGGTGTGGCCCGGGTCGTCGCCAGTGTGGTCCTGCTCATGGGCATTTCGGCTCAGTTGTACACCTGGAACAACCGGCTTGTGGAATCCGACCGGTCGGCGCAGCGGACGCAGCAGGTACTCGCGTCCTCCGTCGTACGGCTCCAAGGAGTCGACCGCAACTCAGTCGAGCGATTGGGCTCATTCGTTGAGGCCCTTCCAAGGGGCGTGGCCGTCTTGGGTGTGTACCGCGGTGGCGACGTTCCAGGCCAGCCGGGTGGTTCCCGGATCGTGGGAAGTCCCGGTGATCTGAGGCAGGCTGGGTTCCCCGCTCCGAAGGGTTCCGCTGGGGCCCGGACCGACGTGGAGGGTGCGACGTCGGAACGAGGGCGGACCCTCTTTCGCGACCTCGACATGGCGGGAGACGGATCCTTTGTCGTGCGCGCCGGAACGCTCGACACCGTCGAGAATCTGACCTCGCTGGAGGTGGTCGCTCCAGAAGGGGAACGTCTGAGTGAAGCCAGGGTGAAGCAGCTCGCGAACGAGGAGTTGCTGCCTGGGTGGACTGCATCGCTTCCCGGTACGGAGTGGACCGCGTCCCTCACCACCTATCAAGCGCGCGCCTGGTGGCTGCCCCTCTTCGCCTTGGGAACGATCGCCGTCCTCGCCTTCGCGACCTGCTTGGCGAATATGGGGGAATTCCTCCGCTTCGCCCGTTCGCTGGCTCCTATTGCTGTGATTACCGGATCTCGTAGGCCGTTCATATGGACGACGCTCCTGGTGTTCTCCGGAGCGTTCGGCATCGCCTTGGTGCTCGGAGCGGCCGTAGCGGTGCTTCTCACCGTCCCGATGCTCGGAGCCCCGATCCACGCCAACGGTCTCCCCGCCACCCTCGTGGTGAGCAGTGTCGCGATCGTCGGAGTCATCGCCACAGTGATGACTGGATGGGCCGTCCGGGTTGCTCTGCGTGAGGCAGGGTGCTGGCGCCCTACCGCTGAGTGACGGAGCATCACGAGCTGCCAGATGTCGTGCGCTGACCTGAGGTCCGGACCTCTCCAAGCAGAGAGGTCCGGACCTCAGGCAGTGCGCTTGGCGGTGTGTGGTGGCGTTGTCTCCGCGCCGTCCTCCGCCTTGCCCCGGTCCGGCGAACCCCCCTTCCCGGCAAGATGGTTCACCGCGCACCGCGCCCGGGAACGTCCGCCGTCCGGAGGGAACCCGGCGCCCCTCAAACCCCTCTTCCCCTCGGCCGTTCCGGACTGTCCGGCGCGCTGCGGGGCGAGTTGGTCGCGACCCCGGGTCGGACTTCGACGCACGGGGTTCCGCGACCGTCCCCAGAGTGAGGGTCCACGTATGCGAAGCGTTCCGGGGTCCCCCCGAGGGCGGCGTTCCGCCCCGCCGGAAACCAGACCCGACCGACCCGGTTCCGACCGGTCCGCTCCCCGCCGGACGGCGGCCCACCGCCTCCGCTCCGGAGCCCGCCTGGCGGCGTTCTCCCTGGCCGGGGCCCTGCTGGCCACCGGCGCGCTGGTGCCCGTCGGCGCCGCGCCCGCCGTCGCCGCCCCCGCGCCCACGGGGCCGCCCGTCAACGAGACGGTGGTGATCCAGAGCGTCGGCAGCAGCACCCAGAAGGACCAGCCCTACGGAACGGACTCCGGCACGGGCGGCGGCGGTTACCAGATATCCGGGACCGAGCTGCTGTTCCGCGCCGTGCCCCCCAAGGGGGACGAGGCCCATCAGCACTGGTACCTCCAGCCTTCCACCGGGGGTGCCTACAAGGTCAAGAGCCGCACCAAGAACGACCGTTGCATGGGCCGGGACTCCAACGCCGAGGGTGCCGCCCGGCTGGCCTTCCGGGACTGCGCGGGGTCCGGGACGGACTGGGTCTTCCAGCGGGTGAAGGGCGACCGGTACAAGATCCACCCGGTCGGGTACCAGGAGTCCCTCCAAGTACCGCTCGCGGTCGACCGCGACAACCGGGAGAACGGCGGCGACGTCACCTTCGCCGCCGACCAGACCGACCTGGTGGACGCGCAGACCTGGTACGTCACCCGGGTGGCTCCCACGCACCGGGAGATGCCCGCCGATCCCACCTTCGACCAGCGCACCTTCCTCACCACGCACAACTCCTACTACAACCAGGACGACGCCAGCGGCGCGGCTCCCGGGCCCGCCCATCCGGACCCCATCCGGACCCAACTGGCCAATGGCGTCCGCGCGCTGATGCTCGACGCGCATTCCTACAACGGCCGGGTCCGGATGTGCCACAAGACGTGCCTGCCGACCAGCCAGCCGATGTCCGACGTGCTCACGGACATCGCCCGCTTCCTCAACGCGAACCCGAGCGAGGTCCTGACGGTCTTCGTCGAGGACTACGCGACCTACAACGAGATGTACGACGAGGTGGCCGACGACCTCAGGGCCGGTGGACAGCTCGACGGTCTGCTCTTCAACCCGGCGGACACGGCCCCCGTCGACGTCCCCTCGGCCACCCCCTGGAACGTCGCGGGCAACGGCTGGCCCCGGGTCTCCGAGATGGTCCGGCAGAACAAGCGGCTGCTGATCATCTCCGACCGCGACGACAAGACCAAGCTGGGCATCGGATGGGGCAAGGACTGGACGGTGGAGAATTACTGGTCCATGGGGAGCTTCTGGTCCGTGAGCAGCCCCCCGGACCAGACCTGCCGGACCCGTTGGGACCAGATCCCGCTCTCCAAGGAGGAGCCCAAGTTCCGCAGGCTGTTCGTCATGAACCACTTCCGGGACGTGCCGGCCCACGCGGCCGCGGAGGTCGACCATCCGCTGATCCTCGAACGCGCCCAGCGGTACTGCTCGACGGCGGCCCGCAGGAAGCCCAACTTCGTCGCCGTGGACAAGTACCACGTCGGGGACCCGATGAGGTCCGTCAACGCGCTCAACACCTACACCTACAGCGATGACACCCCCGGCCAGGGCGGCACCCCCGACGAACTCGGCGAGAACTGGTCGGTGCCGAAGCTGACCGTCATGCCGCTCGGGGACTCGATCACCCAGGGCGCGGGCAGCTCCACCCGGTCCAGCTACCGCGCCGCGCTCTGGCCGCTGCTCCACTCCCGCACCCAGGCACTGGACTTCGTCGGCTCCCAGCAGCACGGACAGCTGACCGACCTCGATCACGAGGGCCACTCCGGCTGGCTGATCGAGGGGCTCTCCGCCAACATCGACACCTGGATGGCCGCCGCCAAGCCCAATGTCGTCCTGCTCCACATCGGGACCAACGACATGGACCGCGACCACCAGGTGGCGACCGCGCCCGAGCGGCTCGCCGCGCTGATCGACCAGATGACCGCAGCCTCCCCGAACACCACGATCGTGGTGGCGACCCTGGTCCCGTCCAACTCCCAGGCGGTCCAGTCGAGGATCGACGCCTACAACGCCCGGATCCCGGGCATCGTCAGCGCCCGTCAGGCGAAGGGCCACAAGGTCGCGTACGTCGACATGGCGTCCGCCCTCACCACCGCCGACCTCAAGGACCGGCTGCACCCCAACGACGGCGGCTACGTGAAGATGGCCCGGGTGTTCGCCGACGGCGTCGCCCAGGTCGCCCGCCGGGGCTGGGTCAGCGAGCAGGTGGACGTCCGCCCCGCGCCCGCCCGCGCGGGACTGGGCGACTATCAGGTGGACCTCAACGCCGACGGACGCGCCGACTACCTGGTCGTCCACGACAACGGCGCGGTGAACGCCTGGCTGAACAAGGGCGGCAACGGACGAGGCGGCTGGACCTCCGCCGGTCAGATCGCGTCCGGCGTGGGCGCCCCCGGCGGCCAGGTCCGGTTCGCCGACCTCAACGGCGACCGTTACGCGGACTACCTGGTGGTGGACGCGGCCGGTGCGGTCCGGGTCTGGCTGAACCAGGGCGGCACCGGTGTCGCGGGCTGGACCGCGTCCGGTCAGGTGGCGTCCGGTGTGGGCGCCCCCGGGAGCCAGATCCGGTTCGCGGACGTCAACGCCGACCGTTACGCCGATTACCTGGTGGTGGACGCGGCCGGTGCGGTCCGGGTCTGGCTGAACCAGGGCGGCACGGGGCTCGCGGGCTGGACCGCCGCCGGGCAGATCGCCTCCGGCGTCGGAGTGCCGGGCGACCAGATCCGCCTCGCCGACATGAACGCCGACGGATACGCCGACTACCTCGCCGTGGACGCGGCGGGCGCGGTGCGGGCGTGGCTGAACAAGGGCGGCACCGGCACCGCCGGATGGACCGCCACGGGCCAGATCGCCTCCGGCGCGGGCGCCCCCGGCAACCAGGTGCGGTTCGCGGACGTCAACGCCGACCGGCGCGCCGACTACCTGGTGGTCGACGCGGGCGGCGGAGTCCGGGCCTGGCTGAACGAGGGCGGCGACGGAACGGGCGTCGGCGGAGGCGCCTGGACCGCCGCCGGGAACTTCGCCCTGAGCGTCGGCGCGCCCGGCAACCAGGTGCGGTTCGCGGACCTCGACGCCGACCGCCGGGACGACTACGTCACGGTCGCGGCGGACGGCTCGGTGCGGGCCTGGCTGAACAAGGGCGGCACCGGCAACGGCGGCTGGACGTCCACCGGGCAGCTCTCGCCCGGCGTGGGCGTCCCCGGCGACCAGGTGCGCCTCGCGGACATCGACGCGGACGGCCGCGCGGACTACCTCACGGTGGCCGCCGACGGTTCGGTCCGCGCCTGGTCGAACAACAACGTCACGGCCACCGGCGGTGGTTGGACGGCCCTCGGCCAGATCGCGTCGGGCACCGGCACCCCCGGTGACCAGGTGCGTTTCGCGGACGTCAACGCCGATGGCCGGGCGGACTACCTGGCGGTCGCGGCCGACGGTTCGGTCCGCGCGTGGCTGAACAACGGCGGTGACGGCAACGGCGGCTGGAGCGCGAGCGTGCGCCTGGCCACCGGTACCGGTGCCTCCGGCGACCAGGTGCGTTTCGCGGACGTCAACGCGGACGGCCGGGCGGACTACCTGGCGGTCGCGGCCGACGGTTCGGTCCGCGCCTGGCTCAACAAGGACGGCAACGGCGGCTGGACCTCGCTCGGCGTCTACGCCCCCGCCGTGGGGACGCCCGGCGCCCAGGTCCAATTCGCCGAGGCCAACGGCGACGGCCGCGCCGACTACCTGGCGGTGGCCGCCGACGGCTCGGTGGGAGCCTGGCTCAACAACGGCTCCGCCATCACCGGCGGTTGGTCCGGCCTCGGCCTGATCGCCACCGGCACCGGAGCCCCGGGGAGCCAGGTCCGCATCTGACCTGGTCCGCGTCCGACCTGGTCCGCGTCCGACCCGGTCCGGGTCCGACCCCGGCCCCGGTTCACCGGAGAAACGGTGGCCCCGGTCCGTCCCGCTCGGGACGTACCGGGGCCACCCGCCGTCACGGCCACCCGCCGTCACGGCCACCCGCTGTCACGGCGTCACGTCACGTCACGTCACGGACGCGCGGCGACCGCCTCGACCTCGAACAGCACCTCGGGCGCCGCCAGACTCGCGACCCCCAGCAGGGTCTGCGCGGGCGGACGGCCGCCCCAGTTCTCCCGGACCGCCCCCGTGATCGCCCCCAGCTTCCCGAAGTCGTGGTCCACCACGTACGTTCGCAGCTGGACGACGTCACCCAGGACCAGCCCGTGGGCGGCGAGGGCCGTCCCCAGGTTGTGGAACGTCCGCTTCACCTGCTCCGCGAAGTCCGCCGAGACGACCGCGCCGTCCGGGTCCGAACCGTACTGACCCGAGACGAACACCAGCTCCGTGCCCGCCGGGACGGCGACGGTGTGGCTGTAGCCGAACGGGACCGGGTCGTGCAGGCCGTCCGGGTTGACGATGGCGTGTGCCATGGGTTTCACCTCGTGTGCGCTGGTGGATCTCGACCCCCGAAGCCTCGCAACCCATACCTGACACCCTCTGTCGTGTATCTCGTAGGGTTCTCGGATGCGCGCCGATCGTCTGGTCTCGTTGGTGTTGCTGCTGCGGCGGCACGGTCGGCTGTCGGCGACGGCCCTCGCCCGGGAACTGGAGGTCTCCACCCGCACGGTCCTCCGCGACGTCGAGGCGCTGTCCGCCGCCGGGGTGCCCGTCTACGCGGAACGCGGCCGCAACGGCGGCTTCGCGCTGCTGCCCGGCTTCCGGACCGAGCTGACCGGGCTCAACCACGACGAGGCCCTCGCCCTGCTGATCGCCGGATCGCGGCGCGGCGCCCAGGTGTTCGGCCTCGGCCCGGCGCTCGCCTCGGCCATGCGCAAGGTCGTCGACGCGCTCCCCGAGAGCTACCGCGTCACGGCGGCGGGCGCCGCCGAACGGCTGCTGGTCGATCCGGACACCGACGCCCTCACCCGTCGACTGGACACCGAGGAACTCCCCGACGAGGTCGTCACCGAGGTCCGCCGCGCGGTCCTCGCCGGGCACCGGCTCCGCATCCACTACGCCGCCGTGGACCGGGCCCCCGAGTGGCGCACGGTGGACCCCGTCGGCCTGGTCACCGTCCGCGGCCAGGGCTACCTCCTCGCCTCCCGCTCCGGCGAGGACCGCACCTACCGGCTCTCCCGGGTCCTCGCCGCCGAGGAACTCCCCGAACCCGCGCACCGCGCCGAGCGCGTGGACCTCGACCGGGCCTGGCGGGAGCGCGGACGGCGGTTCCGCGCGAGCGGCGACCAGGTCACCGTCCTGGCGCGGATCGACCCGGCGCACCGGGAGGAACTCGTCGGCACCGCGCTCGCCGTCCTCGCGGAGGCCCCCGACGGGGACGGCCGCCTCCGGCTGGAGGTGACCCTTCAGGACGCGCGCCACGCGGAGTGGGCGCTGTGGCGGCTCGGCACGGGCGCGGAGGTCCTGGCGCCGCCGTGGCTGCGCGCCCGTCTGCGCGACCGCGCCGCCGAGATCGTCGCCCGGTACGGGGTCCCGGCACCCTGACCCCGCAGGGTCACCGTTCCCGTCGCCGTCCGGGACCGGGACCGGGAAGACGGTGTGGTTCGAGTCGGCGTCGTCCGGAGCCGGGCCCCGGGGGTGGGGGAGGGCCCGGCACCGGGGTGGAAGCAGGGGTCAGTCCCAGACCACGGACCAGACGACGGTGCCGTCCGGGACCTTCGGGACGTGGGAGTAGGAGTCCGCGAGGCCGAGGAACACGTCCGCCTCGAAGCCGTCCACCCACTGGACGCAGACCTCCTCCTCGGCGTACGTGCAGACGGCTATGCCCTCCGCCGCCAGGGACTCGTTCCCGGACTCCACCGTCTCGGGGTGGAGCTGGACGCGGACCCAGACGACGTCCTCGCGCTGGTCGATCTCCCGCAGCCGGGCGGCGAGTTCGGCGATCGGCGGACGGCCGTAGCCCCACTGGTTGGGTCCGATGCACTCCTCGTCGGTGTTGCCGTCGAAGAACTCGTCCAGGGTGAGGAGCGGCATCGGGCCGGTCCCGCCCGTACGTCTCATGACTTCGCTCGCGGTGATCATGGGACGGGATCGTCGCACGCGCGGAGCCCTCTTGGGGAGGGGTCGATGGTCACTAGCTGACGACGTCCGGGCGGTACGCGGGCCCCCGGACCGTCCGGCCCGCGATGACGTCGGTGCGTTCGCCGTGGCGGACCACGAACTTCCCGTCGATGAGGACGTGCGGGATGCCCTTGGGGTACGCGCGCGGGTTGGCGTAGGTGGAGCCCGCCGCGACGGTGTCCGGGTCGAAGAGGACGAGGTCGGCGCGGTAGCCCTCGCGGACCACGCCCCGGTCGGCGAGGCGGAGCCGGGCGGCGGGCCGGGAGGTGAGGTGGGCGACGCACTCCTCCAGGGAGAGCACGCCCAGCTCGCGGACGTAGGTGCCGAGGTACTCGGGGAAGGTCCCGTAGGCGCGGGGGTGCGGCTTGGCGCCCTGGAGGATGCCGTCCGAGCCGCCGGTGTGGACCCGGTGGCGCATGATGGCGCGGACGTTCTCCTCGTGGCCGACGTGCTGGAGGATCGTCGGGCCGAGGCGGTCGTCCAGCAGCAGCCGCCGGGCGGTCTCCCAGGGGGTGCGGCCGGTGGCCTTCGCGGTCTGGAGGACCGTCCGGCCGACGTGGTGGGTGTGGACGGGGTCGGTGACGCCGGAGATCTCGATGGTCTCCCACTCGACGGGGACGCCGTGGCAGCCGTCGGAGCCGATCTCCTCCAGGTGGTGGCGGACGCGCTCGGCGGTCGCGTCGTCGCGCAGCCGGGCCAGGGTCGCCTCCGGGCCGCCCTCGCTGGCCCAACTGGGCAGCACGGCGGCGAGGGTGGTGGAGCCGGGGGTGTACGGATAGGTGTCGAGGGAGATGTCGGCGCCCTCGTCCAGCGCCTTGTCGAGGAGGGCGAGGAGCTCGCCCGCGCGGCCCTTGTTGACGCCGAAGTTCATGGTGGCGTGGGCCAGGTGCAGCGGGCAGCCGGCCTCCCGGGTGAGGGCCACCATCTCCTCGTACGCCGCCAGCGCGCCCGCGCCGTAACTGCGGTGGTGGGGGCAGTAGTAGCCGCCGTGCTCGGCCACCACCCGGCACAGTTCGGTGAGTTCGGCGTCCTTCGCGTACATCCCGGGGGTGTAGGTGAGCCCGGAGGACATGCCGACGGCGCCCTCCCGCATGGCGCGGGCGGTCTCCCGGCGCATCAGGTCCAGTTCGGCGGGGGTGGGGGCGCGGTCCTCCCAGCCCACGGCGAGCATCCGCAGGGTCCCCTGGGGCAGCAGGTAGGCGGCGTTGACGGCGATGCCCCGGGCGCCGTCCGGGCCGGTGTGGGCGCGGTCGAGGCGGTCGAGGTACTCCCCGACCGAACGCCAGTCGAAGTCGACGTCCGAGCCGTCGCCGTTCCAGCCCGCGATGGCCTGCCGGATCTCGCCCAGGGTCGTGTCGTTGACGGGGGCGTAGGAGAGCCCGTCCTGGCCGATGACCTCCAGGGTGACGCCCTGGGCCGCCTTCGCGGTGTGGGCGGGGTCCCGGAGCAGCGCCAGGTCGGTGTGGGCGTGCATGTCGATGAAGCCGGGGGCGAGGGTCAGCCCGTAGGCGTCCAGGATCCGGCCCTGTGTGGCGGGCGGCGGGCCGTCGCGGTGGATCTCCGCGATCCGGCCCCCGACCACGCTCAGATGGGCCCGGTAGGCGGGGGCGCCGGTTCCGTCGACCACGCGGGCGTTCTTGATCACCAGGTCCATGCGGTTCCTTCCGGGGTGCTCCCGCCGCCGCCCGGGGCGGGGTCGGGGATGCTGTCAGAAGTAGGTGCGGATGAAGTCGGTGACCGTGCCGTCGGCCTCGACCACGGGGATCAGCTGCCACTTGTCGAAGGCGGTGCACGGGTGGGAGAGGGCGAGGGAGATCCAGTCGCCCACCTCCAGATCGGCGTCCGCCGTGGTGGTGAGCCAGCCGTGCTGGTCGGAGAGCCCGGTGAGGGTCACCCCGGTGGCGGGCCGCTCGACGCCGTCGCGGTGGACGGTCCGGGTGGCGGGGAGGTCCAGGTCGTAGGCGGCGTCCCGCTTGCCCGCGTTGACGAACGCCTGGCCGGGGGAGGGCCGGGAGACCACCTGCGTCCAGAGCCGGAACGCGGGGTGCAGGGCGCCCTCCTCGGGCACCCGGTTGAACGGGGTGACGTGCTCGTAGTGGCCCTCGTCGTGGGAGACGTACGCCCCGGAGCGCAGCAGCCTCAGCGCGGGCGCGGACAGCTCGGGGAGTTCCGCGAAGACGTCCGCGACCGCGTCGAACCAGGCGCTGCCGCCCGCGCTGACGACGATCTCCGGGAGCCCGGCGAAACGGCCCTCGGCGTCGAAGGCGACGGCGAGCGCGGTGAGGCGGCGCAGCCAGGCCCGCACCCGCTCCGGGTCGGCGTCCGGCACCTCGCCCTCGTAGCCCGCGACGCCCACCAGGCGCAGGGTGGAGGTGGCGGCGACGGCGTCCGCCAGCGCGGCGCACTCGGCCTCGGTGCGGGCGCCGGTCCGCGCGCCCTCGCCCGCCCCCAGCTCCACGACGACGTCCAGCGGGCGCAGGGCACCGGCCAGGGCCCGGTCCATCAGCTCGACGCCCCGGAGGGAGTCCACGTAACAGAGGAACCGGAAGTCGGGGTCGGCGGCCAGTTCGCGGGCCACCCAGCGCAGCGCGGCCGGGTCCACCAGCTCGTTGGCGAGGAAGATCCGCCGCACCCCGAAGGCGCGGGCCACCCGGACCTGGTGGGGGACGGCGAGGGTGACGCCCCAGGCGCCGCGCTCGGTCTGGCGGGCGAAGAGCTGGGGCGACATGGAGGTCTTGCCGTGCGGGGCGAAGGCGAGGCCGTGGCGCTCGGTGTAGGTCTCCATCAGCGCGAGGTTGTGCTCCAGGCGCTCGGCGGAGAGCGCCAGCACCGGGGTGGTGAACCCGCCGGTGAACAGGGAGCGGCGCTGGGCGGCCAGCTCCCCGACGGTGAGGCCCTCGGCGTCCGGGGGAAGACCCTTGAAGCGGTGGTCCACGCGCTCGTCCGCGAGGGCGGCGAGGGCCGCCGCGGCGGTGGCGGCGCGCGGCGGGGTGGTCGTGGTCTGCGCGTCGTCGTCGACGGCGGCCATGGGGGCCTCCCGGGGTCGGGGCGAGGGCGGTCGTTCTGGTACTTCCCGCAGGGGCGGGATGGTGCGCTTCCCGTATGCATGTTGCGACATTTGCAACGCTCATTGCGTATGGCGCACGTAGCTGTCTAACATCCCAGCGAACGCCGGGTCAACGGAGCCCGCCGGCCGATCCCCCGCACCCCGACCGGTCTCCGGTCGGCCGACACGAGCCGACGGACCACCAGTGAGGAGCCCCACCGCCGTGACCGCACCCGGAGTCGCCACTCCCGCCGCCACCGCCGACCCGGGGGCCGCCCTGCCCCCGGCGCCCTCGGCGCCCTCGGACGGCGAGCCGCGCGGCACCCAGGCCCCGCACGGCGGCACCCCGGAACCCACGCCCGCGCCCGGCGCCCCGGAGCACGTCGCCCCGGAGCCCGCCGCCGGGCCCGCCGCGCCGGTCGCCGCCCACGGCCCCGCACCGGACGCCTCCCACGGGGACGCTGTCCACGGCCCCGCGCCGGACTCCGACGGCCCCGTGCCGCCCGCCGCCCACGAACCCGTGCCGGACGCCGTCCACGGCCCCGTGCCGGACTCCGGCGGCCCGGTGCCCGACGCGGTCACCCTCGGGGAGTCGATGGTCACCTTCCTCCCCTCCGAACCCGGCCCCCTGGAGGACGTGCCCGCCTTCGCCCGGGGCATCGGCGGCGCCGAGTCCAACGTGGCCTGCTCCCTCGCCCACGCCGGACACCGCGTCCGCTGGATCAGCCGGGTCGGCGAGGACGGCTTCGGCACCCACCTCGTCCGCACCATCGGCGCCCACGGCGTCGACACCAGCGGCGTCCGCCGCGACGAGCACCGCCCCACCGGCATCTACTTCCGCACCGCCGGCGAACGCGCCGTCCGCAAGGGCGAGCGGCCCGGCGCGGACGGCGCCCCGCTCGCCGAGGTCGTCTACTACCGCGCGGGCTCCGCCGCCTCCGCGATGTCCCCCGCCACCATGGACGTCCCCGCCCTGCTCGCCGGACGCGTCCTGCACCTCTCCGGGATCACCGCCGCGCTCTCCGGGGACTGCCTCGCCCTGCTGGAGGAGCTGACCGCCCCCCGCGACCGGCGCCCCCTGCTCTCCTTCGACGTCAACTACCGCGTCAACCTGTGGCGCGACCACGAGCGCGCCGGACGCGTCCTGAAGTCCCTGGCCCGCGCCTGCGACCTGGTCTTCGTCGGCGCCGACGAGGCCGCCGTCGCCTGGGGCGTCACCGGCGGCCCCGAGGCCATCCGCGCCGCCCTGCCCGAACCGGCCCTGGTCGTCGTCAAGCAGGGCGCCCACGGCGCCACCGCGCTCGGCGCCGACGGCACCCGGACCTTCGTCCCCGCGCTCGCGGTCGACGTGGTGGCGCCGGTCGGCGCCGGGGACGCCTTCGCCGCCGGGTTCCTCTCCGCCACCCTGCGCGGACTCCCCGTCCGCGACCGGCTGCGGCACGGCCATCTGATGGCCGCCGCCGCGCTCACCGTCCCCGGCGACCTCGCCGTCCCCCCGGCCCGCGAACGCGCCGACCACCTGGCCGCACTCGACGACGCCGCGTGGGGGAGACTGCGACTCGGCCCCGGCTGGACCGACGCCGAGGCCGAGGAGGAGGTACCCACCAGATGAGCCAGACCGTCGACCGCGCGCTGTCCATCCTGCCGCTGCTCGCCGAAGGCCCCGCCGACCTCGGGAAGGTCGCCGACCGGCTCGGCGTCCACAAGTCCACCGCCCTGCGGCTGCTGCGCACCCTGCACGAGCACGGGCTGGTCTACCGCCAGTCCGACCAGCGCTACCGGCTCGGCGCCCGGCTCTTCGCCCTCGCCCAGGAGGCCGTGGAGAACCTCGACGTCCGCGAGATCGCCCACCCCCACCTCGTCGCCCTCAACGAGAAGATCGGTCACACCGTCCACCTCGCCGTGTACGAGGAGAACGAGGTCCTCTACATCGACAAGGTCGAGAGCCGCTACCCGGTGCGGATGTACTCGCGGATCGGCAAGCCCGTCGCGATCACCGTCGCCGCCGTCGCCAAGCTGCTCCTGGCCGACCTGCCGGAGGCCGAGCGGCGCGCCATCGCCGAGAAGCTCGACTACCCGATGTACACCGCCCGTTCGACGCCGAGCGCCGCCGCCTTCCTCAAGGAGCTGGCCACCGTCCGCGAACAGGGCTGGGCCACCGACCTCGGCGGCCACGAGGAGTCCATCAACTGCGTCGGCGCGCCCATCCGGGGCGCCGACGGGCGGGTCGTCGCCGCGATGTCGGTGTCCGCGCCGAACGTCGTCGTCACCGCCGAGGAACTCCTCACCCTGGTGCCCCTGATCCGGCGCACCGCCGACGCCGTCAGCCGCGAGTACTCCGGCAACCCCCATCCGTCCGGCCCGGGCACCCCCGGCGCCGTCCCCCCGGGCCCCGCCTCCGGCGGCCCCGGACCGTCATCCCGTACCACCCCGAGCGAGGAACGCCCATGACCCAGACGCCCCAGTCCGAGAAGACCGCCCTCACCCCGAGCACGCACACCGCTCCGCCCGCGAAGTTCTCGCACGGCGTCCGCAAGGGCAACATCCTCCAGGTCGCCGGTCAGGTCGGCTTCCTGCCCGCCGTCGAGGGCCAGCCCCCGACGGTGGTCGGCCCCGGCCTGAAGGAGCAGACCCTCCAGACCTTCGCCAACGTCAAGGCGATCCTGGAGGAGGGCGGCGCCGGCTGGGACGACGTGATGATGATCCGCGTCTACCTCACCGACGTCGACCACTTCGCCGAGATGAACGCCATCTACAACGCGTACTTCGAGGAGCAGGGCCTCACCGCCCCGCCCGCCGCCCGCACCACCGTCTACGTGGGCCTGCCCAAGGGCCTCCTCATCGAGATCGACGCGCTCGCCGTCCTCGGCTAGTCCGTCGGCCCGTCAGTCCGGCAGTCCGTCGGTCCGTCGGTCCGTGAAGACGGCCTAGGACGGACCGGGCCGCAGGGCGGCGGGACGGGGCCTGACGGGCCCGCCCACCGCCCCGGGCGGGGACCCCGGCCTCGCGCCGGACCTCGCGCCGGACCGGGACCTGCCCCGGCCTCGCGCCGGACCCGTCCCGGCCTCGTGCCGGACCCGCCCCCGTCCCCGCGCAGGGACCCCGTCCCCGCGCGTCCATCCGCCCTCCGGCCGGAACCCACCCTCCGGGCCCGGCCGCACCGACCGCGCGCAGGAGGGGCCGCCCCGGGACCGAGTCCCCCGGGTGAGTCCGCGGCCCCACGCGCGGGCGCCCGCCGCCCGCGCGGCGCGCGCCCGGCGGTCCGGTGTCCTCCCTTGCCACGAGGACACCGGACCGCCACCTCCCCCGCCCCCACCACCGGCCTTCCCGACCCCCACCGCCCGGCCCGTCCACCAGGACCCGCCGGACGGGCCTCCGCCGACCCCTCGATCCGCCGGTCCGCCACCCATCCCACCCCCCTCGGTCCGCAGCTCTCAGCTCCGCCGACCCCCTGACCCCCGCCCCCGATCCCTCGCACCCCAGATCCCTCAAGATCCCTCCACTCCTCGATCCCTCCACCTACACGTGCCACCGGTACGGCGTGCCCCGCACGGGCCGGCCGTACCGCGATCCGTCCTGCCCGAAAAGCGCCGGTGAACGTGTCCGACGGCCCCTCGGCCCCCACCGCACCGCCCTCCGCCCCCCTGGGCGACGAGGAGCGGCGCGACGGCGGCCCCGTGCGAAGGGGCGTACGTCGTCGTGCCCGCCCGCCCGGCGCGCCACGGAAGTACGAGGCCCCTCATGCGTCTGGCCATCCCGACCCCCGCCCCCGTCCCGCTGATACCCGGCGCGCCGGGCACGCCCGGCACCGCGCTCGCCGCGGGCGGCGCGCCCGCCGCCACCGAGCCCCCCACCACCGGACTGCTGGCGCTGATCCCCGGCACCGCCGGACTGCTCACCGTCGCCGCCCTAGGCATCGCCCTGCTGCTGTTCCTGATCATCAAGGTGCGGTTGCAGCCGTTCGTGGCCCTGCTCGCCGTCTCCCTCGCCGTGGGACTGGCCGCCGGGCTCTCCGTCACCCAGCTCTTCGGCACCGTCCAGAAGTCGGACGCCGTCTCCCTGGTCGAGTCCGGGATGGGCGGCACCCTCGGTCACGTCGCCATCATCATCGGCCTGGGCACCATGCTCGGCGCCATCCTGGAGGTCTCCGGCGGCGCCGAGGTGCTCGCCTCCCGGCTGCTCGGACTGTTCGGGGAGCGGCGGGCCCCGCTCGCCATGGGCCTGACCGGCGTGGTCTTCGGCATCCCGGTCTTCTTCGACGTCGGCATCTTCGTGCTCGCGCCGATCGTCTACGCGGCGGCCAAGCGGAGCGGCAAGTCCATCCTGCTGTACTGCATGCCGCTGCTGGCCGGGCTCTCGATGACCCACGCGTTCCTGCCGCCGCACCCCGGTCCGGTGGCCGCCGCCGGGCTGCTGCGGGTGGACCTCGGCTGGGTGATCCTGATGGGCGTGGTCGTCGGCGTCCCGGCGGTCCTCGCCGCCTGGGTCTACGCCGCGTGGATCGGCGCGCGGCTGTTCGTGCCCGTCCCGCAGGACATGGCCGACGCCGCCGAGGAGTCCCGGACCGCGCTCGTCGCCGAACAGCGGGCCTCCGGGGTCGTCCCCGCCGAGACGCCCGTCCCGCTCGGCACGGTGCTGCTGATCATCGGCACCCCGCTGGTGCTGATCCTGCTCGCCACCTTCTCCTCGATCGCCCTCGACCCGTCCACCGGGCGCTCGGTGATCGAGTTCCTGGGGCACCCCTTCGTGGCGCTGACGCTGGCGCTGCTGATGGCGTACTGGCTGCTGGGCGTGCGGCGCGGCTGGTCCCGCACCTCGCTGGAGACGGTGTCCACGTCCTCGCTGAAGCCCGTCGGCAACATCCTGCTGGTGGTCGGCGCGGGCGGGGTCTTCGGGGCCGTCCTGAAGGGCAGCGGGGTCGCCCAGGCGCTCTCCGACACCTTCGACGGGCTCGGGCTGCCGGTGATCGTCCTCGCGTATCTGATCGCGCTGGTGCTGAGGGTCGCGCAGGGTTCGGCGACGGTCGCGATCGTGACCACGGCGGGCATCGTGTGGCCGCTGGTCGAGGGCGGTGACCACTCCCAGCCCTTCGTGGCCCTGGTGATCATGGCGATCTCGGCGGGCTCGATCTTCGCGTCGCACGTCAACGACGGAGGGTTCTGGATCGTCGCCAAGTACTTCGGCATCTCGGAGCGCGACACGCTGAAGTCCTGGACGGTTCTGGAGTCGGTCCTGTCGCTCGCCGGGTTCGCCGTCGCCGCCGTACTCAGCGTCTTTGTCTAGCCTTTGCCGCCGCCGGAACCGGCCTTTACCGGTCGGTCGGGGGACGAAGGGGTACCCCGACCATGCACGTCACAGGAATCTCGGCCATACTGCGGGCCGTGGAGCAGCCCATAGGCAAGAACCCCTCGCTCGTTGACGCCGCCGCCATCGACCCGGCGCACGTCCCCGGCTTCGCGACGCCCGTCGCGGTCCCGAAGCCGGGGGCGGAGGCCCGCCCGGACGGGGGTGAGGAGGCCGGGGGCGAGGACCGTACGGGTCCGGAACCCTCGGACGCGCCCGGCCCCGCCTCCAAGGCGCCCGGGTCCGCCGACGCGGAGACCGGCACCGGTCCGGACGCGCGGACCGGCACCGACGCGGACACCGCCCCGGGTACCGGAGCCGACGCCGGGAGCGCGGTGCCGGACGGCCCCGTCTTCGAGGCGGCCGACCGGCGCGGGTCCATCCTGGTGAACGGCACCGGCGTCTCGTTCACCCTGGACGACCAGGCCGCGGAGTGGACCTGGGACGAGATCGGCGCGGTCGAGGTCGCGACCGGCCGCTTCCCGCTCCGGCTGACGCTGTACGTCCACACGCCGGACCGCCGCTGGTACCCCAACGAGGTCCGGGCGTCCTCCAAGGGCGAACTGCGGCGCTGGACGGAGGAACTGGACGCCGCGCTGGACGTCTGGTTCGACGAGGCCACCGAGACCGACGAGGCGGAGGAACCGGCCGGGGCCACCGAGACCGCCGAGCCGGACGGACCGGCTGAGGCCACCGGGCCGGACGAGTCGAGCGAGCACGACGAGGACGACGAGCGCGACGAGCCGAAGGACACGGCCAAGGACGGCAAGCGCCCGTCCAAGCGCTGAGACCGCCACAGCGGACGTTCACGGGCCCGGTCCAGGGACAAAGCTCCCCTGGACCGGGCCCGTTCGTGTGCGAGGGCCCGGCCCGGGGACGGGGTCGTCCGTCCTCCACCGGCCGCGTTCGGACGGGCCGTCGTCGTGGGGCTTGTGCGTCCCGCGCGGCTGCGGTTCCTTGGGGGGCATGGCCGAGACCACGGATACCCCCACATCCGTACCGGACGAGTCTGGTACCCCTCCTCCCCGCGGATCGAGCTGGCGGCACATCGGGCCCGGCATCGTCGTCGCCGCGACCGGCGTCGGCGCCGGTGACCTGGTGGCGACGCTGATCGCCGGAAGCAACTTCGGGTACACCCTGCTCTGGGCGGCCGTCGTCGGCTGTCTGGTGAAGATCTCCCTCGCCGAGGCGGCCGGACGCTGGCACCTGGCCACCGGGCGCACCCTGTTCGACGGCTGGCACAGCCTCGGCCGGTGGACCACCGTCTTCTTCGCCGTGTACGTGGTCGTCTGGGGCTTCGTCTACGGGGCCGCCGCGATGGCCTCCAGCGCGCTGCCGCTCCAGGCCCTGTTCCCCGACGGCTGGTCGTTGGAGACCTGGGGAGTGGTCTGCGGACTCGTCGGGCTCGCGTTCGTGTGGTTCAACCGGTACGCCGTCTTCGAGAAGGCGATGACGGTCCTGGTGGGCGTGATGTTCGTGGTGACGGTGTACCTCGCGGTACGGGTCACCCCGAACCTCGGGGACGCCTTCGCCGGACTGCTGCCGGTGCTGCCCGACGCGAAGGACTCGGTCCTCAACACGCTCGGACTGATCGGCGGCGTCGGCGGGACGATCACCCTCGCCGCCTACGGCTACTGGGTCAACGCCAAGGGCTGGACCGGCCCCGGCTGGATGCGGATCATGCGGTTCGACAACCGGGTGGCCTATCTGACCACGGGCGTGTTCGTGGTCGCGATGCTGTTCGTCGGCGCCGAACTGCTGCACTCCTCCGGGGTCGCGATCACCAGCGGCGAGCGCGGTCTGCTGGACCTCTCCCGGGTGCTGGAGGACCGCTACGGGACGGTCACCGCCAAGCTGTTCCTGATCGGTTTCTTCGCCACCTCGTTCACCTCGCTGATCGGGGTCTGGCACGGCGTCAGCCTGATGTTCGCGGACTTCGCCGCCCGGCTGCGGGGCGACGGCGGCTCCGGCTCCGGGAAGTCGGTGGCGTCCGGCGCCCGCCAGCGGTCCTGGGCCTTCCGGGGCTATCTGCTGTGGCTGACGTTCCCCCCGATGGTGCTGCTGTTCCAGGGGCAGCCGTTCCGGCTCGTCATCCTGTACGGGGTACTGGGCGCCGCGTTCATGCCGTTCCTGGCGCTCACTCTGATCTGGCTGCTCAACTCCTCCCGCACGCCCCGCGAATGGCGCAACGGGCCCCTCAGCAACGCCATGCTGGGCGCCGCGGGCCTGCTGTTCGTGGTGCTGTGCGTCAAACAGGTGTGGGACCAGCCGTGGGGGGACTTCTTCTAGCCCTCGCCCGGCCCGGTCCCTCCGCCCCGGGGAGGAACGGTCCGGTTCCAAGCAGGTCGAGAACTGGATCGACCTGACCGCCGTCGTCCTCGCCGTCGTCGCCACCCGGGCGGCCACCACCCCGCCCCGCGCTCCCGCCCGCAAGCCCGGTCGCGGGAACCGCCGGGCGAAGCGGCGCACCCGCCGCGACAAGTAGGGCCACCGGGAAACCGCGTCCCCGGCCGCCCCTCGCGCCGCCTCGCTCCATCCCGCCGCGCCCGGCCCCACCGCCGGGCCGGGCGGGGCCGACGAGGCCGGGGGGTGCGGCCGAACGGGTGAACGCGGACGGCGGGCATCACCCGGGTGCCGGGCCGCCCCGAGAATGGCCCCCGCCGGACGGGTCGGCGCCCGGCCCGGATGCCGTGTCCACGGTCGGCACAGCGTCAGGAAGGGGAAAGCCCGTCATGCACACCTACGACAGCCTGGTCCACCGATGCGACGAGGTCGACCGCGTCGACCACATCATGACCGTCGCCTTCGCCGAGGACCCGGTCTTCGCCTGGGTCGCCCCGCCCGGCACGGAACGGCGCGAACGGTGGCTCGGCGCGCTGATGCGGTCCTGGCAGGCGTTCGCCCGCCGCAACGGGGGCTTCACCGTCATGAACGCGCTCCACACGGCCGCGATGATCCATCTGCCGCCCCGGGACGGCGGTCTGTCCAGGGCGGCGGTCGAGGAGTTCCACGAGGACATCCGGGCCACCTGCGGCCCCATCGCCGAAGCCGCGGTGACCCTGCTCGAACTCCTCGCGGCCGGTGAGCCCGAGGGCCTGCCGCCGCACCTGCACTGCTGTCTCGCCGGGTCCCTGCCCGAGGGACAGCGCAGCGGGGCGATGAGCTCGCTGGTCACCTGGACCAAGGGCTACGCGGACGCGCTCGGCTGGGAGGTCTACTCCGAGGCGTCGACGCCCCGCACGCTCGCCCGATGGCGCCGCACGGGCATGATCCCCGTAGGCGAGCCGATCACCCTGCCCGGCGGCGACCTCTCCCTCACTCCCGTCATCACCGCCTTCCACACCACCTACGCCCACACCGCCACGGGCACGGGGCCGAGGCCGCCGACGACTCCGTGAACCCGGCCACGTACCCGGCGGGTACGCGGGCGGTCAGGCGGGGACCTCGGCGGTGACCACCGTCGGGGTCCGGTCGTCGGCCTCCGCGAGGAGGGTGCCGTCCGGGGCCCAGACCGCCGCCCCGCCGCAGCCGGTCCACGGCCCGGCGGGGCCCACGTGGTTGGCGAGGACGGTGTACAGGCCGGTGGCGCGGGCGATCGCCGGATGGAGGGCGGCCCGCTCCGCGACCCCGCCGCCCGTTCCGTACAGGGAACTGGCGAGGTGGACCCGGCAGCCGTCCGCCGCGCCCCGGGCGACCAGCTCCGGGAAGTGGTTGTCGTAGCAGGTGGCGAGGGCGAAGCGGACGCCGTCCAGGGTGAAGCGGCCGTCCGTGCCGCCGGGCGCGAACACCTCCCGCTCGCCCTCGTGGAGGTGCTGTTTGCGGTAGGCGGTGAGCAGGACGCCGTCCGCGTCGTGGACCAGGGCGCCGATCGCGGGCCGGGGCCCCTCGGTGGGCAGGGCGCAGCCGACGACGGTGGCGATGCCGGAGGCCCGCAGCGGGTCGAGGCGGGGGTCGTCGGGGGACGTCCACAGGGCGGGGCCGGCGGCGATGGCGGCCGGTTCGTACCCGGTGAGCGCCAGCTCCGGCAGCACCAGCAGCGCGGCGCCCCCGTCCCGGGCCCGGGCGGCGAGCGCCGCGATCCGCCGGACGTTAGCCGGGACGTCCCCGGGAACGCAGCTCAGCTGGGCCGTCGCGATCCTCATGACGGGCAGGGTGCCACAGCGGCACCGCGCCGGACCGGCGGGGGCGTCCCCGACGGTCCCGGAACGGGACGGTCCCGGAACGCGGAAGTTCCGGACCCGGCGTCCCCGGAACGCTCCGAGGCGCCGCCCGGGGGAGGGGCGGCGCCGCGGAGCGGGGTGAGCGTCGCGCGTGTGGGGGTGCGCGGTTCACCCCGGGAGGGGCGGTGTCCCGGGCGGTCACCGGTGTGGGGCCCGGTGACCGCCGACGGTGGACCCGTTACGGCAGTGCGCGAACGTGCGGTCCGACCCCGTTGGACCAGGCGTTGCCCGCCGTGGCGTCCCAGTTGGTCGACCAGGTCATCGCGCCCCGCAGCGTCGGGTAGGCCCGGGCGGGCTTGAAGGAACCGCAGTTGGTGAGCTTGGTCAGGCAGTCCAGGGCGTTGTTGACCACCGAGGGGGCCACGTAGCCGCCGCCCGCCGCGCGGGTGGAGGCCGGGACCCCGATGCCCACCTGCGAGGGGTCGAGGCCGTTCTCGACCTGGATGCAGGTCAGCGCGGTGAGGAAGTCCACCGTGCCCTGGCTGTAGACCTTGCCGTCGCAGCCGAGCATCGCGCCGCTGTTGTAGTACTGGGTGTTGACGACGGTGAGGATGTCCTTGACGTTCAGCGCCGTCTTGAAGTACTCACCCGAGGTGGACTGCATGTCGATCGTCTGCGGGGCCATCGTGAGGACCATCGAGGGTCCGGCCTTCGCCGACAGCTGGCGCAGCGCCTGCGTCATGTAGGTGGCGTTGAGGCCGTTCTCCAGGTCGATGTCGACGCCGTCGAAGCCGTAGGTCTGCATCAGCGCGTAGACGGAGTTCGCGAAGTTCGTCGCCGAGGTGGCGTCGTTGACGCGGACGGTGCCGAGTTCGCCGCCGACCGAGATGATGACCTTCTTGCCCGCGGCCTGCTTGGCGCGGATGTCGGCCCGGAACTGGGCGTCGGTGTAGCCGTTCAGCTGGGCCGAGTTCAGGGTGAAGGACACCGCGCCCGGGGTGGTGGTGGCGTCCGCGAAGGCCACGGCGATGATGTCGTAGGAGTCCTGGACCTGCGCCAGCGTCTGGACGGTGGCCTGGTTGTTGAAGTTCTGCCAGTAGCCGGTGATGGCGTGCTTGGGGATGCCGGTGCCCACGCCCTCCTTCAGCGTCCGGCCCCGGACCACCGGGTTGGACTTGGGGGACTCGCCCGCCGCGTTGACCGCGGTGACCTGGAAGCCGTACTCGGTGTCCGCGGCGAGGCCGGTGACGACCGCCGAGGCCCCGGCCACGGTCTGGATCTTGGTGCCGTCCTCGCGGTAGACGTTGTAGCTGGCCGCGTTGGCGACCGGCTTCCACGACACGTCCAGCGAGCTCTTGGTCGCGCCGCCCACCGCGACCTGGGTGGGCGCCACCGGGATGACGACCGGGTCCTCGCCCCCGCCGCCGTCCGGGCCGAACACCGAGACGTCGTCCACCAAGTACGCGGCGGCGCCGTACCAGCCGTGCGTGTACACGTTCACCGAGGTGGTGGTGGGACCGGTGGTGAAGGTGGTGGTCAGCTGCTTCCAGCCGGCGGAGTCGGGCGTCCAGGTGGAGACGTCCGTGGTGCCGGTGCCGCTGGCGCCGAGGTAGGCGAGGCCGCCCTGCACCCAGGCGCTCAGGGTGTAACGGGAGTTGGGCTTGACGGCGACGGCCTGGGTACAGCGCGCGTTGTCGTGGCCCGCGGGGGTCGCCTTGAGCGCCCCCGCCCCGCTGCGCACCGGGGTGGTCACGGCGGAGCCGGTGCCGCCGGAGCAGTTCCAGTTGGCGAGGCCCGACTCGAAGCCCGCGTTCTTGGCGTTGTTGACGTCGGCGGCGGCCGCGTCGGTGGCGAGTCCGGTCAGGGTCAGGGCCGACGCCGCGAGCACGGCGGACAGGGCTCCCGCCCAGGCCCGGCGGGCGGGTCGGTGGGAACGTCTGGCACGGCCCGCGGGCACGGGCGAAGAGGAACTGCGGTCCACTGTTGCCTCCGGTGGGGGTGGTGGCGGAACGGCGTGGGTGACAGGACGGAACGAGCGAGCGCGGTCGGCCGGACGCGTCGGTGGGGAGCGCGCGGACGTGGGGGGCGTGGGGTGTGCGGGCAGGACGTGCGGCGACCGTGGCGAACAGGGCGGAACTGGCTGAACGGGCGGTGCGGAAGAGCGGGACGGCGGTGTGGGGACCGGACGTGTGGGTGGCCGTCCGGCTGTTGGCGCGTTTGACACGGTGAACTACCGTCGCTGTCCAAGTTGGTCCAGACCAATCGGGGTTGTCAAGACCTGTGACGACACCCCGTGCCAGTTGAGAATGTCCCAAAAGCCTTGTGAGTAAGGGGGGTTATCGCTCGCTTTAGCTCCCCTTAGGGTTCGCTTAGGGTCCGGCGTGCTGGTCCCGGGGTGCCGGAGCCCGGTCGCCGCCCCGCCGGGAGCCGGACGGCCCCCGCCCGGAACCGGGGCCTCCGCCCGGGGCCCGGGACCTCCGCCCGCGACGAGGGCCTCGGTCCGGAACGGGGACCTCCGCCCGTAACAGGGGCCTCCGTCCGGAACGGGAACCTCCGTCTGGAACGGGGGCCTCCGCTTCACCCTGCGTCGACCCCGTTCCCACCAGCCGTGAACCCAACTGGTGAGATCGGGTGTTGAGCGGGCCACCGCGTGGATATGGTGCAGATACAGACAGACACAGGAGTGGCGTCACAGTGGTGCGCGAGGGCGGCGGTCCGACCGCGCCGCCGGGAGGAAGCGGGGGTGTGCGGGTGCCGACCGCCATAGCCGTCACCAGTGCCGACCTGGTGCTGCCCGCCCAGGACCGGCACACGCCGTCCGCGGCCGTGCTCCGGCCCCCCGCGGGCCCCGGAACGGGCCGCGGCGCGCACGCGACCGGGAAGGCCGCCCGGCGGGGCCGCCCCCCGGCGGACGCGTACGACCTCGAACAGTCCCTGGCCGAGATGCACACCCTCATCGAACACCACGGCCATGTCGTGGTGCTCTGCCCCGCCTCCGCGCCGCCCGCCGTCCTCCGGCGGCTGCACACCGTCCGCTCGGTCCTGGAGACCGACCGCGTCGCCCTGGTGCGGACCGATCTGCCGCCGCTGGGCCTCGCCGTCCTCGCCCTCCAGCTCCGCCAGCTGTCGCTGTGCGACTTCAGCCCCGGCGTCCTCGCCTCCGCCGCCCGGTTACTCGCCCACTACATCTACGCCGGGGCGCTGCTGGGCTCCGTCACCCGGTTCGACCGGGTTCCCGTCAACCTCCGTACGCACACCCGCTCCTGGGTTCCCGGCTCCCAGTTCGCGGTGCTCGCCACCCCCCAGCCCGAACTCGTCCGGACCGGCGGCGGCCACGGCCCGGACGGCGAGGCCCCCGCCCTCACCGGACCCGCGTTCGGCACCCGGATGTTCACCGCCACGGGGCAGCTCGCCCCCGACTGGGTCACCGGCACCCTCGCCCCCTCCTGGCGGGTCCAGGGCGTCACCGAGACCCGGCTGCCCGCCGACTCCCCCCGCTGGTGGGCCACCGGCAAGCTCGTCGAGTTCGCCGCCGCGATCCCCGACGTCTCCGTGCTGCACCAGCTCGTCTCCTCCGTGCGCCGCGAACGGTGCCGCTGGTGCGGACTCGAACTCCTCGGCGACCGCTGCGGATTCTGCGCCGCGCCGCTCGCCCCGCCCCCCGACCCCGCCCCGGGCGGCTCCCGGGCCGTACGCGCCGCCCCGACCCGCGCCGCGCCCGAACTCGGCGCCCCGGCCGCCACCCGCGCCCTCACCGGCGGCCCCGTGTAACGCCCGCCCGGCCCGTCCGGATCCCGGCGCCCGCCCCGTCCCGGCCCCGTCCCCGGCCCCCGCCGCGAGCGGCGCCCCGGACCGGACGGGCGGGCCGGAACCGCCCGCACCACCCCCGCACCACCCCGTCCCGCCCCGTCCACCGTCCACGTCCCGATCGAGGTAGTCCGGCCATGAACTCACGCCAGCGCCGTGGCGTCATCCTGCTGGTCCTCTCGGTGCTGTGCGCCCTGGGCGCCTTCGCCGGGGTGCTGGCGGTGATCCGCGACGTGAACTCCAAGGTCGGCCCCGAGGTCACCGCGTACCGTCTGAAGCACGACGTCGCCCCCTACAAGACCCTCACCAGCGGCCAGTTCGAGAAGGTCAGCATGCCCGAGCGGTGGCTGTCCGAGAACGCCGTCACCGACCTCGCCGCCATCCGGGGCAAGATCGCCGTCACCACACTGGAGGCGGGCTCCCTGCTCCAGAGCGACATGATCGTGGACCGCCCCGAACTCGCCGTCGGACAGCAGGAAATCGCCATCATGATCGACGCGGCGACCGGGGTCGCCGGGAAGATCACTCCCGGCTCGACCGTCAACATCTACGCCACCTTCGAGGGCGACGACGAGCGGACCAAGGACCAGTCCCGGATCATCGTCACCGGCGCCAAGGTCATCGACGTCGGCAAGCTCACCGCCCTCGAACCGGACCGGAACGCCCGCTCCCGCCGCGTCAACGAGGCCGTCCCCATCACCTTCGCCCTCGCCACCGCCGACGCCCAGCGCGTCGCCTACGCCGAATCCTTCGCCACCCACGTGCGGCTCGCCCTCGTCGCCCCCGGCGGCGGCTCCGGCGTGGCACCCGGCGAACGCACGTACACCCTCGACCAGGACCGCTAGGAGCCGCCGCGATGAGCGTCCGTGTGCTGCCCGCCGTGGGCGACCTGGAATCCGCCCGCGCCCTGTCGTCACTGCTCGGCCAGTTGCCCGACACCGACCCCGCGCTGCCCGTCGCCGACTCCCACGTCCTCCTCGACACCCTCGCGCGGCTCGCCGCCGAGTCCCTGGGCGAACTCCCCGAGGTCGTCCTCGTCCACGAACGGATCGGCCCCGCCCCCGCCCCCGAACTGATCCGCGAGATCGTCGGACGCTTCCCCTCCGTCGGCGTGCTGCTGCTCACCGCCGACACCTCCCACGACGTCCTCACCACCGCCATGGACTCCGGGGTGCGCGGCATCGTCGGACTGCCCCTCGCCTACGACGCCCTCGCCGAACGCGTCCAGGCCGCCGCCTCCTGGGCCGCCGGGATGCGCCGCCACCTCGGCAGCGCCGACGGCACCCCGCACGGCGGGCCCGGCGGCACCGTCGTCAGCGTCACCGGCGCCAAGGGCGGGGTCGGCACCACCCTCACCGCCACGCAGCTCGCCCTCGCCGCCCGCGCCGGGAACCGCTCCGTCGCCCTGGTCGACCTCGACCTCCAGGCCGGGGACGTCGCCGCCTACCTCGACGTCCAGTTCCGCCGCTCCATCGCGGACCTCGCCGCCATCGGCGACATCAACGCCCGTGTCCTCCAGGAAGCCGTCTTCACCCACGAGAGCGGACTCTCCCTGCTGCTCGCCCCCGCCGAGGGCGAACGCGGCGAGGAGGTCACCGACCGGGTCGCCCGGCAGGTCGTCGCCGCCCTGCGGGCCCGCTACGACGTCGTCGTCATCGACTGCGGCACCCAGATGAGCGCCGCGTCCGCCGCCGCCGTCGAACTCTCCGACCAGGCGCTGCTGCTGGTCACCCCCGACGTGATCGCCGTCCGCGCCGCCAAGCGCATGGTCCGGCTCTGGGACCGGCTCCAGATCCGCAAGGCCGAGGACACCGTCGCCGTCCTCAACCGGCACGGCCGCGCCACCGAGATCCAGGCGTCCCTCGTCGAACGCGTCACCGGCGCCCGGGTCGCCCGCACCACCGTCCCCGCCCACTTCAAGGAACTCCACGCGGTGGTCGACGCGGGACGGGTCCACGACCTCGACCCCAAGTCCACCGTCAAACAGGCCGTGTGGGCGCTCGCCGGGGAACTCGGACTGCTCGCCGCCGACCCCGCCGGACCCGCCACCCGCAGGCGCCGCCTCGGCGGCGACCGGGGCGCCCTCGCGCTGCGCCGCCGCGCCGCCGACGACCGGGGCGCGGTCACCCTGGAGTTCGCGGGCATGTTCCCGCTGCTCCTGGTCGTCCTGGCGCTGCTCTGGCAGTGCGCGCTGTACGGCTACACCTTCTCGCTCGCCGGGAACGCCGCCGACGAGGGCGCCCGGGCCGCGACCGCCGCCGCCGCGTTCGGCGGCGGCGGACAGGGCGCCTGCGAGGCCGCGGCCCGCGAACACCTCCCCGGCGCCTGGCAGGACGCGGACGTCTCCTGCGCCCGGGACGGACTGGTGTGGCGGGCCAGCGTCAGCGCCGAGGTGCCCGTCCTCTTCCCCGGGGTCGACACCGGCTGGGCCGTCGACGCGGAGGCCGGGGCGGCGGCGGAGGGCGAGGACGGCACCGGATGAGCCCCCTCGCCGCCCCGCCACCCACCACGGCCCCCGCCCGGTCCGGTGCGCCTGACGCGCCTGACGCGCCTGACGCGTCCGGTACGAGCGGGACGCCCACCGCCGCGTCCGCCCCCGCTCCCGTCCCCGTGGCGCGCCGGACGGGGTGGGGCGACGGGCGTCGGGCCCGTGCCGTGCGCGGCGCCCGTGACGACGACCGGGGCGTCAGCATCCTGGAGTTCGCCGGGTTCCTCCCGGTGCTGCTGCTGGTCGGCCTCGCCGCGATCCAGCTCGGCCTGGTCGGCTACGCCGCCGGACAGGCCGGTTCGGGCGCCCGCGCCGCCGCCCGGGTCACCGCCCAGGAGGGCGCCGGAGCGGGCGCGGCCGCCGGGTACGCCGCCATGGACGACGCCCTGGACGCCGAGGTGTCCCCCAGCGAGGAGGGCGAGGTGGCGCGGGCCACCGTCACCGTGACCGTCCCCCTGCTCGTCCCGTTCGCGGGATCGGGCTGGGAGGTCACCCGCACCGTCACCATGCCCACCGACGAATGACCCCGATGGACGACCCCCGACGAACGCCCCGGACCGCCGCCCGGCGCCCCGCCCCCGACGAAGACCCCCGGCCGTCCGAAGGCCCCCCGGTCGCCCGAAGCGCCACCCCGAACGGAAGGAGGAACCACCCGTGAGCCTGAGGTCCCGCCGGACCCCCACCGCCCAGGAACCCGGCGGCCTGCGCGAGAACGGTCACCTCGTCGCGGTCTACCGGGCCAAGCTCCTCGAAGAGATCGACCTCGCGGAGATGTCCTCGCTGACCGCCGCCGACCGCCGCGTCCGGCTCGAACGCGTCCTCGGCCATCTGATCAGCCGCGAGGGACCCGTCCTCTCCACCCCCGAACGCGCCCAGCTGATCCGCCGGGTGGTCGACGAGGCGCTCGGCCTCGGGGTCCTCGAACCGCTGCTCGCCGACCCGTCCATCACCGAGATCATGGTCAACGGACCGGACGCCGTCTTCGTGGAACGCGCGGGCCGGGTCGAACAGCTCCCCCTCCGCTTCGCCTCCGACGAACAGCTGATGCAGACCATCGAGCGCATCGTCTCCACCGTCAACCGCCGCGTGGACGAGTCCCATCCGATGGTCGACGCCCGGCTGCCCACCGGGGAACGCGTCAACGTCATCATCCCCCCGCTCTCCCTCACCGGTCCCACCCTCACCATCCGCCGCTTCCCCCGCGCCTACACCCTCCCCGAACTCATCGGCCTGGGCTCCCTCGACGAACAGATGCTGCTGCTGCTCTCCGCGTTCGTCCGCGCCCGCTTCAACGTCATCGTCAGCGGCGGCACCGGCTCCGGGAAGACCACCCTGCTCAACGCGCTCTCCGGACTGATCCCCGCCCATGAGCGCATCATCACCATCGAGGACTCCGCCGAACTCCAGCTCCAGCAGGAACACGTCATCCGGCTGGAGTCCCGGCCCCCCAACGTCGAGGGCAAGGGCCACATCACCATCCGCGACCTGGTCCGCAACAGCCTGCGGATGCGCCCCGACCGGATCATCGTCGGCGAGGTCCGGGGCGGCGAGACCCTCGACATGCTCCAGGCCATGTCCACCGGCCACGACGGCTCCCTCGCCACCGTCCACGCCAACAGCGCCGAGGACGCTCTGATGCGGCTCCAGACCCTCGGCTCCATGTCCGAGGTGCGCATCCCCTTCGAAGCGCTCAAGGACCAGATCAACTCGGCCGTGGACGTCGTCGTCCAGCTCGCCCGCCACGCCGACGGCTCCCGTCGCGTCGTCGAGGTCGCGCTGCTCGTCTCCCACGGCCGGGACGACTTCCGCATCGCCACCGTCTCCCGGTTCGTCCCCCGGCCGCCCGGCCCCGACCGGATCGTCCACGGCCACTTCGAGCACCTGCCGCTGCCCCGCGCCGTCGCGGAGAAGCTGTACGTCGCCAGCGAACCCGTCCCGCCCGCCTTCGGCGTCGCCGCCGAGGGCATCGCCCCACCCCACACAAGGCAGGCCCTCGCATGACCCGGATCCGGAACCGGCGGAGCACGACCCGGACCCCGGGGAGGCGGGCGTGAGCGACTTCGCCCTCCTCGCCCTCGGCGCCACCCTCCTCGCCGCCGTCCTCGCCGTCGCCGGGGCCCACGGCTGGGCCTCGGGGCGCGCCCAGCACCGCGCCCTGGAGGACCGGCTCTCCGGCGGCCCCGCGCACGGCCCCGCCACCCGGGCCCGCCGCTTCGCCGCCCTCGACCGACGGCTGCGCCGCACCCGCCTCGGCCGCGCCGTCACCCTGCGGATCTCCGCCACCGGCCTGGACCTCACCGCCGGGGAGTTCCTCACCTACACGGCCGCCGCCACCGCCGCCCTCTGGCTGATCGCCGCCACCGCCCTCGCCCCGTTCTTCGGACCGGTCGCCGCCGCCGTCGGGGTGTGGAGCGCCGGGATCTTCCTCAACTGGCAGCGCCAGAAGCGCATCGAGGCGTTCATCAACCAGCTCCCCGACGTCGCCCGGCTGCTCGCCAACGCCACCGCCGCCGGACTCGCCCTGCGCACCTCCCTCACCATGGCCGCCGAGGAACTGGAGGCCCCCGCGGGCGAGGAACTCTCCCGCGTCGCCGACCAGCTCGCCCTCGGCCGCTCCGTGGACGACGCCCTCGGCGAACTCTCCCGGCGGCTGCCCTCCCGCGAACTCGTCGTCCTCGTCACCACCCTGGTGCTGTCCAACAAGGCGGGCGGCGCCGTCGTCAGCTCCCTGCGCAACCTCACCCAGACCCTGGAGGACCGCAAGGAGACCCGGCGCGAGGTGCGGACCATGCTCTCCGAGGTCAACGCCACCGCCTTCACCGTCCCCCTGCTCGGCCTCGGCTCCCTCCTCCTCGTCAACTCCTCCAACGAGGGCGCCCTCGCCCGGGTGACCGACTCCCCGGTCGGCCAGATCCTGATGCTGGTCGCCCTCGGGCTCTACGCCGTCGGCTTCCTCGCCATCCGCCGCCTCGGCAAGATCGACGTGTGAGAGGTGCGTACCCGATGACCGCCCTGCTGCTCGCCGCCCTCGCGGGCGCCGCCGTGTGCGGCGCCCTCCTCGGCGTCCGCATGTACCGGGCGGAGACCAGGCTCCCCGACGACCTCGCCCTCGCCCTGGAGGTCGGCGCCAGCCGCGTCTCCACCACCGACTCCGCCGTCGACCGGATCGGCATGCGCTTCGCCCCGCTCGTCCTGCGGCTGATGGGCGGCAAACGGGTCGAGGCCAAACGCCGCCGCATCGACATGGCGGGCAACCCCGGCGGCCTCACCCTCGACCGGTACGCCGCCCGCCGCGCCGTCTACGGGGTGTTCGGCGTCGTCCTCGGTCTGGTCTTCCTCTCCAACGGCCAGTTCCTCTTCGCCGTCCTCACCCTCGCCTTCGGCCTCCTCGCCGCGGACGCCCTCATCTGGCAGGCCGTCCGCGAACGCCGCGCCGTCATCGACCGCACCCTCCCCGACTTCCTCGACGTCCTCGCCGTCGTCGTCTCCGCCGGACTCGGCTTCCGGCAGGCCCTCGACCGGGTCGCGGAACGCTACGAGGGCCCCTGGGCCGACGAACTGCGCATCACCTTGCGCCAGATGGACATGGGCGTCGGCCGCCGCCAGGCGTTCGACGAACTGCGCCGCCGCAACGACTCCGAACAGGTCGCCCAGTTCGTCTCCGCGCTCCAGCAGGGCGAGGAACTCGGCTCCCCGATCGCCGAGACCCTCATCCAGATCGCCGCCGACATGCGCCGCACCGACGCCCAGAACGCCCGCCGCCGCGCCGCGAAGACCATCCCCAAGGCCACCGTGGTGACCCTGCTCTTCATGCTGCCCGCCACCATGATCCTCATCGCCACCGGGATGTTCCTCGGCTCCGGCACCGACTTCGGCTCCCTCCTGGGGGAGTGATGCGCCCCTTCCGCCCCTTCCTCCGTCTCCGTCCCCTCCGCCGTCTCCGTCCCCTCCGCCTCCGAGCCGCCATCGACGGCCGGGCCGCCGCACGGGGTTCCGAAGCCCACGGCTCCCGTCCCGGCCACGGCTCCCGGTTCACCCACGACCACCGGGACGGCCGAGAGCACCGGGAGGGCCGAGAGCACCGGGACGTCGGGGACCGCTGGCCCACCCGCGACGACCGGCCCGCCCGCGACCGCCGGGACGTCCGCCGCGCGGGCTCCCCCCTCGCCACCCGGCCCGGACCCTGGCCCTCCGCGCTGGAGGACGACGCCCCCGCGCCCAGCCTCCGCATCCAGCTCAGCGCCCTCCAGGCACTGTGCCGCCAGGTCTTCGGCGCCCGGCTCGCCATGATCGCCCTCGGGGTGCCCTTCGCCATGGCCGGGGCCGCCGACGGGGCGCCCCGCTACGCCGTCCTCGCCGCCAGCGTGGTCGGCTTCATGGGCTCCTACGCGGTGCTGCGCGACTGGGAACGCGTCGGCCCCCGCATCCTCGCCCACCCCACCCTCATGGGCCTCGACCTCCTTGTCGCCTCCGTCCTCCTGCTCACCGCGTCCCCCGCCTCCCCCCTCGGCTACGTCGCCGTCTGCACCCCCCTCCTCTCCGGACTGCTGTACGGCTGGCGCGGCGCCGGGGTCTTCACCGGCCTCCAGATCGTCGCCCTGCTCACCGCCTACCGCGCCTGGGAGGCCCGCCCCGGCAGCGGGCCGAGCACCGCCCTGCTCGCCGGGTTCTGCGTCGCCGCCGGGATCACCGGCGTCACCCTGCGCAATCTGATGTTCCGCTTCGGCGCCGCCACCCGGGCCCTGGCGGAGGCCAACGCCGACCTCGTCGTCCGTGACGCCGTCGAGTCCGAACGGGCCCGGCTCGCCCGTGAGATGCACGACTCCGTCACCAAGACCCTGCACGGCCTCGCCCTGACCGCCGAGGCCCTCGCCGCCGAAGCCGACCGCGCGGACCCCCGGGTGCTGAGGGCCCGTGCCGAGGAGGTCGCCGCGGCGGCCCGCCGCGCCGCCACCGAGTCCCGCACCCTGCTCCGCGACCTCCGCGCCCCGGACGCCCCCGCCCCCGCCCCCGACCTGATCACCGAACTCACCACGACGGTCGAGGACTTCCGGGCCCGCACCGGACTGCCCACCACCCTGCGCACCACCACGCCCCCGCCCCGGCTCCCCGTCCCCCGCACCGTCGCCCACGAGACGGCGACCATCGTGGGGGAGGCCCTGGAGAACGCCCACCGCCACGCCCGGGCCACCCGCGTCACGGTGACCGTCACCCCCGGACCCCACGCCCTGACCGTCACCGTCACCGACGACGGCACCGGCCCGCCCGCCCCCCTCTCCCCGACCCGGCTGGCCCAACTGCGGACCCACGGCAGGTTCGGCCTGATCGGCATGACCGAACGCGCCCGCTCCCTGGGCGCCACCCTCCACATCACCCCGGCCGCCCCACCCGCCCCTGGCACCACCGACAGCCCCGGAACCACGGAGCTCGCGGGCACCACGGGGACGACAGGAACCACAGAGGTCACGGGAACCACGAGGGCCATGGAGACCACAGGGGCAACGGCAACCACGAAGGTCACAGAAGTCGTCATGGGGACCACGGGAGCCACAAGCACGGCAGCGCCCAGCGGAACGACCGTACGGCTGACCATCCCCCACCCTTCAGCCGCCGAAGCCGCCGAAGCCCCCGCGCCCCCCGAACCACCGTCCCCGCCCCGGCCGACGACACCGTCGCGCCCAACGCGACCGCGCTCGACATCGCCGCGCCCGCCCCGACCGTCACCGGAACCCCACCCCGCCCGCCCCGACCTCCCCCTTCTCCCTCTCCCTCCCCTCCTCCCGGAGGCAGACCGTGCCCCCTCCTCCTGAACCGCAGCCGCTGAGGGTGGTCGTCACCGACGACAACCCCGTCGTACGGGCGGGCCTCGCCGCGCTCCTCGGCACCCGACCCGACCTCACCGTCGTCGCCGAGGCGGCCAACGGCGCCGACGCCCTGACCGCGGTCCGCCACCACCGGCCCGACCTCGTCCTGCTGGACGTCCGGATGCCCGGCGCGGACGGCCTCACCGCCCTGCCCGAACTGGCCCGGATGGCACGGGTCCTGATGCTCAGCTACGGTGCCGACCCGGAGACGGTCCGGGCGGCACGGGACCTGGGGGCCCTCGGATACCTGGTCCACGGGGAGTTCACCACGGACGAACTCGTCGCGGCGGTCCGTGGCACACGACACGGCCGGGGCACGCGCACCCCCTCCGCACGGGACGCCTGGTCCACGGCGGAGCCCTCCCCGGAGCCGGATGTCTCGACGCACCCGGTCACCGCGACCCGGCCGTCCGGATCGGACCAACTTCCTTCGCAGCTGCAACGGTTTGTGGGACAGTCGTGGTGGTCCCGCGACGGCCACCCCCGAGCGGCCCGCGACGGCGGACCCGGCCCGCTCGCTTTCGGTCTCAGCTCCAGGGAGGTGGAGGTCATGGATCTCATCGCGTCCGGCATGAACAACCGGCAGATCGCCGCCACCTGCTTCATCAGCGAGAAGACCGTCAAGAACCACATCAACCGGATCTTCGCGAAGCTGCAGAGCGGCAGCCGGAGCGAAGCGATCGCCCGCTGGCTCGGCACCGCCCCGCACGAGGGGTGGTCACGATGACCCGCCCGTCCACGAGTTGGGCCCCAGGGCCCACGAGCCGACCCGTCCCCGTCCCGTACCTTTCCGTAGTCGGCCGTGCACAGTACCCGGACGGAAGGACCCACGATGAGGACCCACCTGACCACTTGGCGCCACCGAGTCCTGACCCGAACCCGAGGCCCCCTGCGCGACCGGGGCGCGGGCTTCGTGGAGTACGCGGGCCTGCTGATCATCATCGCGGGGATCTTCACACTGATCGACGGTTTGGGGCTCGACGGTCTGATCTCCGACCGCATCCTGGCGGCAGTGAGCGACGTACTCGGAGGCTGACCGCCGTTTCGACTGGTCAGGCAGACCGAGGTCAGACGCTTCCCCTGTATATCTGGCTGACAGTCATTCTGCTGTTCGCGGCCTTCGCCTTCTTCGTTTTCGCTCAAGCCGCCTCAGCCCGTAACGGTGCGCAATCTGCGGCCGATGCCGCCGCGCTGGCCGCCGCACAGGAGGCGCGCGACGAGTTGCTTGACGGGCTGGAAACCGCGATCGGCGGAGACGAGGAATGGCTTGACTGGCTGACCGGGGATCTGATCGACGGCGCGGGGTCCGAGGCGGCCGCGGAACGGTTGGCCGGTGAGAACGATGCCCGACTGACCGGGTTCGGGCCGATGACGGTGAACGGCTATCCGGGCTATCAGGTGGAAATCGAGACCAATTACGCGGTGGGAGACTCCATCCTTCCCGGTACGGAGTCGATGCGTGCCCAAGCCCAGGCGACCGCTGTGGTGAGGCCACGTTGCGATTTCGCCCCCGACGCCGACCCCACTGACGTCATTGAACTTGACTGCGACGGGGAAACACTCGTCGTCGACCCTGATGAGTTCCGACCGGGCGATCTTCCTGACGCGTCCGTTCTGTTCTCCGTGCATCTGGCTGAATGAAAGGTGTCCCCACCCATGAACCTCCGGCGCAACAAGACCGGCCGAAGGACGCTGACCGCAGTGGCGGCCACCACTCTGCTGATCTTTGCCGTGGGCGGATGCGGTGGGGACGGGCAGGGAGGGGAGAAGGAGGACGACAAGCCGGCCCCCAAGTCACCCACCACTGCGGCCGCCGACAAGGGGCAGCAGGACGTGACCGACGAAGCTTCCGCCGAAGCTCCGGAGAACGAGACCCTTTCCGAAGTGAAGGGAAACGGGCTGACTCTGGCCGTGACCGCCGCCGTGCGTGACCAGGGTGGGTTCGTCACGGTGCGCGGCCGGGTGACGAATGGCTCGGGTAAGCCCTGGTCGGCGGGTGACTGGCGTGGTGACGAGAGGGAACTGTCGAAGAACGGCGGCTCGGTCGCTGGCGCGAGTCTGGTGGACAACGGAGGAAAGAAGAAGTACCTCGTCCTCCGTGACACTGAGGGAAGATGCCTCTGCACCCGTTTCTCGGGGGGAGTCATGTCGGGCGAGACCGTCGACTGGTTCGCCCAGTTCCCCGCCCCCCCCGAAGGCACCACCAAGGTCGACTTCCAGGTCGGTTCCATGCCCCCCGCCGCCATCGAGATCAGCGAGGGCGAGTAGCCGATGACCGCCTCCGCCCCCACCCCCGGAGCCCCCGAGCCTTCCACGCCCGGCCCCGCGCACCCCCGCCCCCGCGCGCCGCGCGGGCGTTCTGCGGGGGCCTCCGCCGCGCTCACCACCCTCCTCGCCCTCCTGATCACCGGCACCCCCGCCGAAGCCGCTCCCGGCGACCCCAGCACACCCCCCGGAAGCGTCTCCGACCCCGCGCCCCCGCCGGAGGTCGACGCCGAAAGCCCCGGGCTGCGCCTCGCCGACGGGGCCCGGCTCGCCCCCGCCAAGGTGCTGGACATCAAGTCGGTGGTCGAGGAACTCGGTGGCCGGGAACGCCGCGAGGACACCAACACGGACGTCAAGTTCGCCCTCCAGGCCGAGGTGCTGTTCCCCAAGAACAGCCCGAAGCTCAACTCGTCGGCGCTCTCCCGGATCGAGGCGATCGCCGACGAGGCCAAGACGCAGAAGGCCACCACCATCCGGGTCTTCGGCTTCACCGACAACCTCGGCTCCTACGAGCACGGCAAGCTGCTGAGCAAGCGCCGCGCCGACTCCGTCCACGACGTCCTCGCCTCCCACCTCGGCCCGGAGGTGACCTACGAGGTGCGCGGCTACAGCGAGGACTACCCGATCGCGGACAACTCCTCCGAGCAGGGCCGTCGGAAGAACCGGCGGGTCGAGGTGTCCTTCCCCCGTGATGGCGCGGCAGCAGCCGAACCCGGCCGGGGCGGCGGGGAGAGCGGCGAGGAAGCGGCCGGATCGGCCGCCCCCTAGCGAGCACCGGTCCCGCCCGGGCGCCCCGCTCCCGACGCCCGCCCGACAGCCGCCCTGGCGCGCCCGGTGACCCGGCGGGCCCCGGCCACCTCCCGCGAACAGCGCCTCCCCGGTCGGCCGGACCCCGTCCCGGCCGACCGGGACTCAGCCGACCGGGACTCAGCCGACCGGGACTCAGCCGACCGGGACTCAGCCGACCGGGACTCAGCCCGGCGGGTACGCCCCGGTCGTCCCGTCGGTCAGTTCGCGCAGGATGTCCATGTGCCCCGCGTGCCGGGCGGTCTCCTCGATCATGTGGACGAGGACCCATCGCAGGGACACCGTCGCCCCGTGCCACGCCGTTCCCGTGTCCTCCAGGGCGGTTTCCCGGATCGCCCGGTCCGCCGCGGCCCGCGCCCGCCCGTAGAAGTCGACGATCTGTCGCGCGGTCTCGTCCGGACCGAGTGACATGTCCTCGGAGGTGTCCGGGTCGAACCAGAGCGGTTCCACCTCGTACCCGAAGGTCTCGCAGAACCATCCGTACTCCACCGAGGCCAGATGCTTCACCAGGCCGATCAGATTCGTCCCGGACGGGGTCAGCGGACGCCGCAGCCGCTCCTCGTCCAGCCCCTCCAGCTTCCACAGCACCGCGTCCCGGTGCCGGTCCAGACTGGTGAGCAGGATGTCCTTCTCGTCCCCGGTGTAGGGGCCCCTTCGTGTCATCTCCGGACCCTACCTCCCACCGTCTCCGGCGCCCCCGGGCCCGGACCGGCCCCGGACGGTGCGCGCTCCGGCCGGAAGGACCGGAAGGACCAGGGGACCGGAGGGCCGGAAGAAATGGAAGGTCCCGTGGCTTGGACCAGAAGTACTGTCGTCAGACAAGTGGTCCACGGGTGCGAGGAGTTGGTCATGGTCAGGGGCAAGGGTCCGTACATATGCGGTCTGGACGCCGCAGTCGACGTCGTCGGCGGGAAGTGGAAGCCGCTGATCCTCTGGGCCCTGGACGACGCCGAAGGGCCCCTCCGGTTCGGTGAGCTGCGCCGTCAGGTACCGGGGGTCAGCGAGAAGGTGCTGATCCAGCAGCTCCGGGAACTGGAGGCGGACGGTGTGGTGCGCCGTGAGGTGTTCCCGGAGGTCCCGCCCCGGGTCGAGTACTCGTTGACGGACGTCGGCGACCTGCTGAACACGGCACTGGGCCCGCTCGGCGAGTGGGGCGGCCGCCACATGGACATGATCGTCGCCCGTAAGCACCCGGAGTACAGGAAGCCCGCCACGGCCGAGCCCGCTCCGTCCGCGCCCCCGACCGCTCCCACCCCTCCCTCCGCTCCGGCCTCTGCGGCTTCCCGTTCCGCCCAGGCCCCCAGGATCGTCGCCGAGACCTCCGACGCGGCCCTCGGCGTCGACCACCCCCGCCGGGTCGTCCGGGTCCCGCGCGCCCCCGGCGGTCGGACCCCGGGCGCCGGCCGCCCGACCCCCACCCCCCGGGCGACCGGCGGCGTCTGAACCGTCACCGGTGGACGGGGCCGGACCAGGGGCGGGGCCGGGGCGCGGGCGCCGGAAGGCCGACCGGGGGAACGGCTACGTCCGCCTTGCGTCCGGCCGCCCGGACGGTTTCCACATCGTTATCGCCATCGGCTCGATTCCACGCCGGACGTCGCATAGGTTCAGACCAAGGTAATTCGCGTGAGCAAAGCCGCGCGGTACGGCACCGCGCGGTGGAGGGGGCCGCGCGGTGCCGTGACCTCTCGGGCCCGCCCCGCGCCCCGACTCCGCCCCGGCCCCTCGGCTGCGTGACCTCCCCCGGCCGCCACGCCCACCCGGTGCCCCGTCCCCGTCAACCGGGCGCCCGGCACCCCCTCACCCACCAGAGGGACCCCGCCCCCGACGCCCCTTCCGCGTCCACCGGCGGGCCCGACCCGACACGCCGCCCCGCAAAACGTTCCTTACCGGTGGTTTCCACCCCTGGATCGGTGCCCGGACCCGGGCCGGAGCGGGGTTCGAGGCTGTTTCGAGGTCGCATGGAGCCCGGGCCGGGGAACTGCGGAGCGTAGTGGTCCGTCGTCAATGCGCGCGATGTTCCTCACGAAGGGTTATGGTGGAAACCCCCCCTCGGGCCGGTCCGTATCCCCCCCCACGGACCGGCCCGTTTTCCGTCCCGCGCTTCCCGAGCCGGAAGCGCGCCCCGGAAGCGCGGCCTCGCGGCACGGCCCCCGAAGCGCGAACCCGGCAGCGCTGCCCCCTGCCCCCCGGATCAGCACCCTCCGGGTCAGCGGCCCCCGGATCAGCGCCTCCTGGGATCAGCGGCCCCCCGGACCAGAGGCCCCCGGACCAGCGGCCTCGGGACCAGCGGCCCCCGGGACCAGCCGTCCCTCCCGCCTCTCACCCCCGGTTGGCCCAGATGTTCGTCCCGGGCGTCGGCACCGCGTACGTGTCGATCTCCGTCAGCTCCTCCGGGGTCAGCCCCGGACCGTCCAGCGCCGCCACGTTCTCCTCCAGCTGCCGCACGCTCGACGCGCCGATCAGCGCCGACGTCATCCGCTCGTCCCGCAGCACCCACCGCAGGGCCAGCTGGGCGAGGGACTGGCCGCGGCGTTCGGCGATGGCGTTCAGGGCGCGCAGCCGCCGCAGCACCTCCTCGCTCAGCAGGCCCGGGTCCAGCGACTTGCCCTGGGTGGCGCGCGAGCCCTCGGGGACGCCGTCCAGGTACCGGCCCGTCAGCAGTCCCTGGGCGAGCGGCACGTACGCGATGCAGCCCATGCCCTCCGCCTCCAGGGTGTCCAGCAGGCGGTCGTCCTCGGTCCAGCGGTTGATCATCGAGTACGACGGCTGGTGGATCAGCGGGCGCACCCCCATCTCCCGCAGCAGCCCGGCCGCCTCCGCGGTCTGCGCGCTGCTGTACGAGGAGACCCCCACGTACAGCGCCTTGCCCTGCCGCACCGCGGACGCCAGGGCGCCCATGGTCTCCTCCAGCGGGGTGTGCGGATCGAAACGGTGCGAGTAGAAGACGTCGACGTAGTCCACGCCCATCCGGGCCAGGGAGGCGTCCAGCGAGGACAGCAGGTACTTGCGGGAGCCCCACTCGCCGTACGGGCCGGGGTGCATCAGGTACCCGGCCTTGGTGGAGATCACCAGCTCGTCGCGGTGGGAAGCGAAGTCCTCGCGCAGCAGCCGGCCGAAGTTCCGCTCGGCCGAGCCGGGCGGCGGGCCGTAGTTGTTGGCCAGGTCGAAGTGGGTGACGCCCAGGTCGAAGGCGCGGCGCAGGATCGCCCGCTGCGCGTCCAGCGTCCGGTCGTCGCCGAAGTTGTGCCACAGGCCCAGGGAGATCGCGGGCAGTTTCAGCCCGCTGCGGCCGGAGCGCCGGTACTCCATGGAGTCGTAGCGGTCCGGTCGCGCTCGGTAGGAGATCGTGTCGGTCATGCGCCCGAAACTACTTCAGCCGGGCATCGCCCCCGGGTCGGCGCATCCCACGCACACCGGTAGGGTGTCGCCCCTCGGGGACGGCTATTTCCACCAAGGGGCTGAACAGACGTGAACCTGCGCGACCTGGTGTACGGACTCTACGCGCGCCGGGTCGAGGGACGCCTCGACCACGATCAGGTGCCCAAGCACATCGGGGTCATCCTGGACGGCAACCGGCGCTGGGCGAAGGCGTCGGGGGAGAGCACCGCGACGGGTCACCGGGTGGGCGCCGACAAGATCTCCGAGTTCCTCGGCTGGTGCGCGGAGACGGACGTCGAGGTCGTCACCCTGTGGATGCTGTCCACGGACAACCTGGACCGCCCCGAGGACGAGCTGGTGCCGCTGCTCGGGATCATCGAGGACGCGGTGCGCGGCCTCGCCCAGGACGGCCGCTGGCGGGTCCACCACGTGGGCACCATGGACCTGCTGCCCGGCGGGACGCAGCGCGTCCTCAAGGAAGCGGAACAGGCCACCCTCGACAACCCCGGGATACTCGTGAACGTCGCCGTCGGGTACGGCGGGCGGCAGGAGATCGCGGACGCCGTCCGCTCGTTGCTGCTGGACCACGCCCAGCGGGGCACCAGCTTCGAGGAACTGGCCGAGCTGGTCGACATCGACGTGATCTCCGAGCACCTCTACACCCGTGGCCAGCCGGACCCCGACCTGGTCATCCGCACCAGCGGTGAGCAGCGGCTCTCCGGGTTCATGCTCTGGCAGTCGGCGCACTCCGAGTACTACTTCTGCGAGGTCTTCTGGCCCGCGTTCCGCAAGGTCGACTTCCTGCGCGCGCTGCGCGACTACGCCGCCCGCCACCGGCGTTTCGGCGGCTGACGCCACCCGTCCGGACGGGCCCGCCGGGACCGGCGGCACCGGACGTTCACCGAGCCGCCGTCAACTCCTGTGGCATGACGGTGGGTTTTGGAGGGAATAAGCCACCCAGGTCGGCATCCGAACGGTACCGGTTCAGCGGTACCGGAGGGGTGTCGTACCGCGGGCGGCAGCGGGCCGTCCGCCCGGGAGGTTCCTTGCACCAGGTGCACCGCACGTACCGTGCGGACGAGGCGGAGGGCCGCCGTCCGGCCCGCGTCTCGCGGCCCGAACCCGGTTCGTTCCTTCCCTGTGGGGTGGCGCCCGGGGCGCTCGGTCGCCCCGTCGCCCCCCGACCTCATCCGAGGGGGTACGTCCTTCCGTGGTGATCAGCACGAAGCGCCGCACGCCAGACCGGCGCACCTATGTCCTCGACACCAGCGTCCTGCTGGCCGACCCGAACGCGATGACCCGTTTCGACGAGCACGAAGTCGTGCTGCCGGTCGTCGTCATCACGGAGTTGGAGGCCAAGCGGAACCATCCGGAACTGGGCTACTTCGCCCGACAGGCCCTGCGGTTGCTGGACGACTACCGCGTCCGGCACGGGCGGCTCGACGCCCCGCTCCCGGTGGGGGAGCTGGGCGGCACGCTCCGGGTGGAGCTGAACCACTCCGATCCGGGGGTCCTCCCGGTGGGGTACCGGCTGGGGGACAACGACTCCCGCATCCTCGCGGTCGCCCGCAACCTGCAGGCCGAGGGGTACGACGTCACGGTCGTCTCCAAGGACCTGCCACTGCGCATCAAGGCGTCCTCCGTGGGGCTGCTCGCCGAGGAGTACCGGGCCGAGCTGGCCATCACGGACTCCGGGTGGACCGGGATGTCCGAGCTGTCGCTCTCCGCCGAGCAGGTGGACCTGCTCTTCGAGGGGGAGGGGGAGGCCCTGTTCGTTCCGGAGGTCGCGGACCTGCCGGTGCACACCGGGCTGACGATCCACTCGGAACGGGGCCGGGCGCTCGGCCGGGTCACCGCGGACGGCCGGGTGCGGCTGGTGCGCGGGGACCGCGAGGCGTTCGGCATCAAGGGGCGCAGCGCGGAACAGCGGGTGGCGCTGGACCTGTTGCTCGACCCGGACGTGGGGATCGTGTCGATGGGCGGCCGGGCGGGCACCGGCAAGTCGGCGCTGGCGCTGTGCGCGGGCCTGGAGGCCGTGCTGGAACGCCAGCAGCACCAGAAGGTGATGGTCTTCCGTCCGCTGTACGCGGTGGGCGGGCAGGAGCTGGGCTATCTGCCGGGCACCGAGGCCGAGAAGATGAGCCCCTGGGCGCAGGCGGTGTTCGACACGCTGTCGGCGGTCACCAGCCGTGAGGTGATCGAGGAGATCACCGCGCGCGGGATGCTGGAGGTGCTGCCGCTCACCCACATCCGCGGACGTTCGCTGCACGACGCGTTCGTCATCGTGGACGAGGCCCAGTCGCTGGAGCGCAACGTCCTGCTGACGGTGCTCTCCCGGATCGGCGCCGACTCCCGGGTGGTCCTCACCCATGACGTGGCGCAGCGGGACAACCTGCGGGTCGGCCGGTACGACGGGGTGGTGGCGGTGGTGGAGAAGCTCAAGGGACATCCGCTCTTCGCCCATGTGACGCTCACCCGTTCGGAGCGGTCGCCGATCGCCGCGCTGGTGACCGAAATGCTGGAGGACGGGAGCATCTAGCCGTCAACGCGGTGAAGTTCTGATAGGTCCCCTTGTGGGGGATACCGGGCGCCGCCCGGCTGGGCGATCGGAGCCGAAAGGCCCGAAAGCTTAGCCGGGCGGCGGTCGTTCGTGGGGGAGTCGGGGACAAATCACTGGTCCGTGTGAGGTGTGACCTTTCCCACTCAACCCGGAATTGCCCTGCGGTGTAAGGCTGCGGCAAAGTCTCTGTCCTGTCAGGCCCCGCATACGACACACCGTGCCGAGCGGTCTCCGGAGCAACACCGGTCACCGTGGCACACTGCCGTACCAGAACTCCATAACGCCCGTCGTATGCCGCCCGAGCACCACCGGGCGCTCCCGTCGCGGGAGTTGCCCACCGGGTCCGTGCCTCCCGTGACCCCGTGTTTTCGGAGGCCAGCGCCAAGGGCACGATCGCGTCCGTGAGGGGTCACCCGTGCGGGCGACGCTGGAAGGAAAACGTGTGAGCCGGATCTCCGTCCGGGGATTCGCCGTGGCATCCGCCACCGCGGTCACCACCGTCGGCGCCGTCGTCGGCGTCGCCTCGGGTACTCCGCAGGACACCTCGAACGACTTCGAGGCCAGCGCGAGCGACTCGACGCTCCTCGCGGACATCCCCTCGGGCCAGCAGGCCCAGGTCATGACCGCGTCGCTGACGCAGCAGGCCGACGCCCAGGCGATCGCCGCCGACTCCGTCGCGAAGAAGTCGGCGGAGGAGACCGCCCGCGTCCAGGCCGCCAAGGACGCCGTCGCCAAGCAGCAGGAGGCGAAGGCCGCCAAGGCCAAGGCCGCCGCCGAGGCCAAGGCCAAGGCCAAGGCGAAGGCCGAGGAGGAGGCCAAGGAGCGCGCCGAGAAGAAGGCGAAGGAGGAGGCCGCCAGCCGGTCCGCCACCCGCACCGCCTCCGCCACCGGCAGCCTCCCCACCACCGCCAAGGGCTCGTACAGCATCGCCGAGATCCAGGCGATGGCCCGCTCCGTGGTCCCCGCCGACCAGTTCCAGTGCTTCAGCAACATCGTGGACCACGAGTCCGACTGGAACTACAAGGCCGTCAACCCGTCCTCCGGTGCCTACGGCCTCTTCCAGGCGCTGCCCGCCTCGAAGATGTCCTCCGCCGGTTCCGACTGGCAGACCAACCCCGCCACCCAGATCAAGTGGGGCCTCAGCTACATGGAGGGCCGCTACGGCAGCCCCTGCGGCGCCTGGGACTTCTGGCAGGCCAACCGCTGGTACTGAGACCGGCCCCGTCCGGGGCGCGGCTCAACCTTTCCGGACCCCTCACCGTCCTTCGGTGAGGGGTCTTCGGCATGTACGGTTGGGCGGGCTCCGGGCGGACCGGGGGGAGCTGGTGAGCGGCGCACGCCGGGCGCGCGCCGGACGCGAGCGACGCGGCGGACGGCGGGAAAAGGTACGGATCATGGCACGAGTGCCAGACTGGCTCGGCCGGTTGGGCGCCGGGTTGACCCGGCTCGGCGGCCGCTGGGAGGCGCGCCGCGCCGCCGCGGAACGACGCGGCGACCCGGACGACGTCCCCCCTCCGAAGAACCGGAGGCCCGGCGGCGCGGACGGGACCGGAGCCGGAGCGCCGGGGTCCGCCGCCTCCGCCGACGCGCCCGGACGGGGGGCCGACGGCCCGCCCGTCCCCTTCGTCCAGCCGTCGGTGCTCGTCGCCGACGTCCGGCCCGACCCCGCGCGGGCCGTGCCCTGGGGACTGCGGGTCGCCGCCGAGGTCGGCTGGCGGCTGCTGGTCCTCGCCGGGACGCTCTGGGTGCTGATGCGGGTCATCAGCGCCATCCAGCTCGTCATCCTCGCCTTCGTCGCCGCGCTGCTCATCACCGCGCTGCTCCAGCCCACCGTGGCCAAGCTCCGCCGTCACGGGGTGCCGCGCGGCCTCGCCACCGCCCTCACCGCCATCCTCGGCTTCGTGTTCCTCGGCCTGGTCGGCTGGTTCGTGGTGTGGCAGGTGATGGAGAACGTCGACCATCTGTCCGACCAGGTCCAGGACGGCATCGAGGAGCTGCGCAAATGGCTCCTCAACAGCCCGTTCCACGTCACCGAGTCCCAGATCAACGACATCGCGAAGACCCTGCGCGAGGCCGTCGGCGCCAACACCGACTCGATAACCTCCGCGGGCCTGGCGGGCGTCACCGTCATCGTGGAGACCCTGACCGGCATCCTCCTCACGATGTTCTCCACGCTGTTCCTGCTCTACGACGGACGGCGGATCTGGGAGTGGCTGCTGCGGCTGGTACCGGGCGCCGCCCGCGAGGGCATCGCCGGGGCCGGGCCGCGCGCCTGGCGGACCCTCACCGCGTACGTCCGGGGCACGGTGATAGTCGCCCTCATCGACGCCGTCTTCATCGGCCTCGGGATCTACTTCCTCGGGGTGCCGATGGCGGTGCCGCTCGCCGTGTTCATCTTCCTGTTCGCGTTCATCCCGCTGATCGGCGCGGTGGTCTCGGGGGCGCTCGCGGTGGTCATCGCGCTCGTCACCCAGGGCGTGTTCACCGCGGTGATGACCCTGGCCGTGGTGCTCGCCGTGCAGCAGATCGAGGGGCACGTCCTCCAGCCGTTCATCCTGGGCCGGGCGGTGCGGGTGCATCCGCTGGCGGTGGTCCTCGCCGTCGCCACCGGCGGGCTGGTCGCCGGGATCGGCGGCGCGGTCGTCGCGGTGCCGCTGGTCGCCGTCACCAACACGGTCGTCGGCTATCTGCGCGCGTACTCCCGGGAGTACGCGCTGCGCGCCTCGCCCGCCCCGCACGGCGCCACCGCGCACGGCATCGCCCCGGTGTACCCGGCGGGGGCGTCCCCCGGCGGGTCCACGGGCGGGTCCCCCGGTGTCTCGAAGGACCCGGGGCCGGGGAAGGCCGCGCCGCCGTCCACCGGGCGCGGCGACGGGAAGGGCAACGGGAACGGGAACGGGAACGGAACGACGTCACCGGGTTCGGGGGGCGGGGACGGCGGGGGCTGACGTCCGTTCGTCCCGGCCCGGCCGCCGGTCCCCGGACCGCCCGGATCGCGAAACGCCGGAGGGCGTCCGCACGGCACTGCCGTGCGGACGCCCTCCGGCGTGTGTGAGCGCTGGACTCAGCCCGCCAGAACGGCCTCGGAGTCCAGGGTGACGCCGACCGCCTGGATCACGGACGCGATCTTGAACGCCTCCTGGATCACGTCGCGCTCGACCCCGGCCTTGCGCAGCACCTGCTCGTGCGAGTCGAGGCACTGGCCGCAGCCGTTGATCGCGGAGACCGCGAGGGACCACAGCTCGAAGTCGGTCTTCTCGACACCGGGGTTGCCGATGACGTTCATCCGCAGCCCGGCGCGCAGCGTGCCGTACTCGGGGTCCGACAGCAGGTGCCGGGTGCGGTAGAAGACGTTGTTCATCGCCATGACCGCGGCGGCGGCCTTGGCGGCGGTGTACGCCTCGGGGGAGAGGTTCGCCTTGGCCTCGGGCTCCAGCTCGCGCAGCACGATCGGCGAGCGGGAGGCGATGGCGCAGGCCAGCACCGTGCCCCACAGCTGCTGCTGCGGGAGGTCGCTGTTGCCGATCACCGAACCGAGGTTCAGCCGCAGGTCCTTGGCGTAGTCCGGTATCGCGGACTTCAGCTCATCGAGGGCCATGTTCACTCACCGGCCAGCAGCTTGACGGGGTCCAGGGTGTTCTCGCCCTTGCTCCAGTTGCACGGGCACAGCTCGTCCGTCTGGAGCGCGTCGAGGACCCGCAGGACCTCCTTGGGGTTACGGCCGACGGAGCCCGCGGTCACCATGGTGAACTGGATCTCGTTGTTGGGGTCGACGATGAAGACCGCGCGCTGGGCGAAGCCGTCCTCGCCCCGGACGCCGCAGTCGCTCATCAGCTCGTGCTTGGAGTCGGCCAGCATCGGGAAGGGCAGGTCACGCAGGTCGGCGTGGTCCTTGCGCCAGGCGTGGTGCACGAACTCGGAGTCGCCGGAGACGCCGAGGATCTGCGCGTCGCGGTCGGCGAACTCGTCGTTCAGCTTGCCGAACGCGGCGATCTCGGTGGGGCAGACGAAGGTGAAGTCCTTCGGCCAGAAGAACACCACGCGCCACTTGCCCTCGTAGGACTTGTGGTCGACCTGGGCGAACTCCTCGCCGGCCTCCAGCGAGACGCAGGCGGTCAGGTCGTACGTGGGGAACTGGTCACCGACAGTCAGCACGGTGCTCTCCATGGTGCGTGAGGGGTTGGACAAATCCACCCTGTCACAGAGCGCGATCGGTGGTGAAATCGATCAGTGCGGTCAGTGTGATCCGGTTCGCCGATCAATGGCGCCGGGTGGTACATCTGGGGGAACGGCCCGTGCCGGGTCCATGTGGACGGGTGCCGTCTGGATCTGACCGGACCGGATCGTACGGGTTGGGAAGTGTAGGCGAACCTGATGTGATCCAGTCGGGATCACGGCGGAAAATGAACGGAAAGTGACGGAGTCGACCGGGGAGAGCCCTGGACGCGCACCGTCCGGACGGCCGGTGGGCCGGGAGGAAAGCAGCGGTGGCAGGGAAGCCGGGAACGGGACGGGCCACGGGGGCGCAGGGCCGGACGAAGCAGCCGAGCGTCGCCCAGCTGAGGGCGTTCGCCGCGGTCGCCGAGCATCTGCACTTCCGGGACGCCGCGGCCGCCATCGGGATGAGCCAGCCCGCGCTCTCCGGCGCGCTCTCCGCGCTGGAGGACGCCCTCGGGGTCCGGCTGGTGGAGCGCACCACCCGCAAGGTGCTGCTGTCGCCCGCCGGGGAGCGGCTCGCCGTCCGGGCCCGGCAGGTGCTGGAGGCGGTCGGCGAGCTGATGGAGGAGGCCGCCGCCGTGCGCGCCCCGTTCACCGGGCCGCTGCGGCTCGGCGTCATCCCCACCGTCGCGCCCTATCTGCTGCCCGCCGTGCTGCGGCTCACCCACGAGACCTACCCGGAGCTGGACCTCCAGGTCCACGAGGAGCAGACCGCCTCCCTGCTGGAGGGGCTCGCCGGGGGCCGTCTCGACCTGCTGCTGATCGCCGTGCCGCTCGGCGTCCCCGGCGTCACCGAGCTGCCCCTCTTCGACGAGGACTTCGTGCTCGTCGCCCCGCGCGGCCACGCCCTCGGCGGCCGGGACGGCATCCCCCGGGAGGCGCTGCGCGAGGTGGACCTGCTCCTCCTGGACGAGGGCCACTGTCTGCGCGACCAGGCGCTGGACGTCTGCCGGGACGCCGGACGGGAGGAGGGCCTCGTCTCGATGACCGCCGCCGGACTGCCCACCCTGGTCCAGCTGGTCGCCGGGGGGCTCGGGGTCACCCTGCTGCCCCGCACCGCCGTGGACGTGGAGACCGCGCGCGACGGACGGCTGGTCACCGGACGGTTCGCCGCGCCCGCGCCCAGCCGCCGGATCGCGCTCGCCATGCGGACCGGCGCGGCCCGCTCCGCCGAGTACGCGGAACTGGCCGGGGCGCTGCGCGCCAGCCTCACCCCGCTGCCGGTCCGGCTCCTCGACGCGTCGGCCTGACCGGGGTCCGGTTCCTCGCGATGCCCCCGCCGGACCGGTCCGGTTTCCCCGTGACGTGCTCGTGCGGTCGGAGTCCGGTTCCTCGCCGAGTCCTCGCCGAGTCCTCGTCTGACCGGTCCGGCTTCCCGGTGACGTCCTTGCGTGGTCGGAGCCCGGTCCCTCGGCGACATCCCCCGCTTGCCCCGCTCGCCCCGCTTGCCCCGGCCCCCGGAGACACCGGACGGGTGCGCCCGCGGTCCTCGTCGAGAGGACCGCGGGCGCACCCGTTCCCGCCGTGCGGGGCTGGCACCGGTCACTCGGTGCGCAGTCCCTCCGGACGCATCAGCCGCATCAGCACCGGCATGCTCAGGGCCGTCACCAGCAGGACGACCGCCGCTCCGGCCCCGGTCATCGCTCCGACGGCCGCCCAGGGCACCGCTGGCGGGGTCTGCACCACGAACAGCAGCACCATGCCCAGCAGCAGTCCGAAGCCCAGCGCCAGGACCAGCGCCAGTCCGACCGGCACCGCCGTCTGCCACAGCACCGACCAGGCCAGCGTCCGCCGCCGGGTGCCGAAGGCCACCAGCGCCGCCAGCAGCTTGCGCCGCTCCCTGAGCTGCTCGGTCTGCGAGACCAGCAGGCTCGCCCCGATCAGCAGCAGCACACAGGCCGCGCCGACGAAGAGCGCCATCCGCACCTTCTCGAACCGGTTGCTGACCTCCGTCACCGAGTACTCCACCGTGCTGGTGAAGGGGCTCAGCACGGCCGCGGCGGTGCGCACGTTCTCCGGGGCGTCCGCGTGCCCGGGCTCCAGGCCGACGAAGACCCGGCTCTTCAGCAGCGGGCTGAGCGACTCGGGGAAGGCGCCCGGCGTGGCGAGCAGGCCCTCGCGCTCGTACCCGGTGGGGTCGTTCTTCTGCTCGGCCTTGCGCACCGTGGCGGGCAGTTCCCACCGGGCCCGGTCGGCCTTGACGTCGGTGCCGACGGTGTTCGCGTACAGCGTGGCGCCGGGCGTGGCGCGGCGCTTGGCCTCCTTGCCGGCCTCCGTCGTACTGGCGATGCGGAACACGTCGCCGTCGCGGCAGGAGGGCAGCTTCGCCAGCTTGGCGAGCGCCTCGCAGTCGCCCACGGTCAGCTCGATCCGGCCGCCTTCCTCGTCGATCGGGTGATGGGCGACCCAGACGGTGCCGACGCCGCTGGTGCGCCGCACTCCGGGGGTGCCGTCCAGGGCCCGGGTGACCTCGGCCAACGGCACCGAACGGGGGCTGAGCACCTCCATCTGGGCGACGCTCAGATCCTGCCCGGTGGGGACGTAGTAGTCGTCGTCCACTCCGGAGAACAGCATCTGCAGGGCGATGGCCCCGGCGACGGCGACGGCGATGCCGTTGACCGTCTGGGCGGCGGCGCCGCCGTTGAGCTGGAGGCGGCGGACGGCGAGCTGCCAGGCCACCGGGCCGCGACCGAGCCTGCCCACCACGGCCTCCACGGCCCAGGGCAGCAGGGCGGTGACTCCCAGGAGCATCAGCACCGCGCCACCGACGACCATGTACGTGTTGTAGTAGCCGCCGCCGCTCGACCAGATCAGCGGGACGAGCAGGGCCAGACCGCCGACCGGGAGCAGCAGCCGCCACAGCAGCCGCCGCTTGCGGGGCTTGGCGGCGCGCACCACGCCGAGCGGCTCGATGACCACGCCGCGCAGCGCCAGCAGGGTGACGGCGACCGCGGCGAGGGGGACGGCGACGACGACCAGCGCGGCGAGCACCGGACTGGGGGTGAAGTCCTCGGGGAAGGCGGACACCTCCGCGACCGGGACGCGGCCCGCGAGCCGCCGCCCGGCGAAGAACAGCCCCGCGCCGACGGCCAGCCCCAGCAGGGCACCGGCGACGGCCTCGCCCGCGGCGATCCTGCGGGTGGCGCGGGAGTCCGCGCCGACCAGCCGGAGCGCGGCGAGCCTGCGGTCCCGGCGGTCGCCGCCGAAGCGGACGGAGGCGGCGATGAACACGGCCACCGGCATCAGCAGCACCACGAGGATGATCAGCACCAGCAGCATCAGGACCGGGTCGATCGGCTCCGCCTCGACCGGTTCGCCGAACCCGTCGAGACGCATGCCGTGCCCGTCGGTCCCGTAGGCGCCGTCCAGCTCGTCGGAGCCCGCGTAGTAGGTCATCTCATAGGGGCCGACCAGCCCGTTCGGCTTGATCTCCGCGACGATCTCGTACGGGATGCGCTCGCGCAGCGGCTTCCCCTCGGGGGAGGCCAGCAGCTCGCGCAGCGCGGGGGAGACGGCCATCTCGCCGTCGCCGGGGAAGGCGGCGACACCGGGCGGCAGCGGGGCGCGGGGGCCCTCGGGGTGGATCAGCCTGCCCCGGATGTCGTGCTCGCGGAAGGTGGTGTCGGTGGCCCGCAGCAGCAGGGTGCTGTCGGTGGCGGGGCCGTCCACGGAGTTGGTGAAGTCGGTGCGCGCGTCGCCGCGCATGTCCCGGCTGGCCATGGCGTTGGGCACGGAGGCCGCCAGCAGCAGGGCGCTGACGCCCAGTCCGACGCCGATCGCGGTCAGGACGGTGCGGGTCCACGCCTCCCGGCCGCCGGTGAGGGCGAACCGGACGCCCATCAGCAGCTCGCGCAGCAGGCTGCCGCCCGGGTCGGGCAGACCGGCCCCGGTGGTGGCCCGGCCGGACGAGGGCCGGGTACGGGTGGTGCTCATACGATCCGCTCCATGTCGCGGGACTTGCCGTCGCGGACGACGATCTCGCGGTCGGAGTAGGCGGCCACCCGGGCCTCGTGGGTGACCAGGACGACGGCCGCCTGGGTGGACCGGGCCGCCTCCGTGAACAGCTCCATCACCCGCTCGCCGTTGAGCGAGTCGAGGGCGCCGGTGGGCTCGTCCGCGAAGAGCACCCGGGGGCCGGTGACGAGCGAACGTGCCACGGCGACCCGCTGGCCCTGGCCGCCGGAGACCTCGCCGGGCCGCTTGTCGCGGACGTCGTCCACCTCCAGTCGGCTCATCCACTCGATGGCGGTGGCCTCGGCGGCCCGGCGGCCGGTGCCGCTCAGCCGCAACGGCAGCGCCACGTTCTCCACGCAGGTCAGCTCCGGTACGAGCTGGCCGAACTGGAACACGAACCCGAACTCGGTGCGGCGCAGGGCGCTGCGCTGGGCGTCGGACAGGGTGCTCAGCTCATGCCCCCGGTACCGGATGGAGCCGGAGTCCGGGGGGACGATCCCGGCCAGACAGTGCAGCAGCGTGGACTTGCCGGAGCCGGAGGGACCCATCACGGCGACGACCTCGCCCGCGTGGATCGAGAAGTGGGCGCCGTCGAGCGCGGGGGTGGGGCCGTACGCCTTGCGCAGGTCGGTGGCGGTCAACAGGGAGCCGTCGGGTGTCATCGGCGCACCTCCTGGGCGAGCTTGTCGAGGCGCGCGGCGGTGAGTTCGAGCCAGCGCAGATCGGCTTCGAGGTGGAACAGGGCGTGGTCGCAGATGAGCTGGTCGGCGAAGTCGCCCTTGCGCTTGCGCTCGGTGAGGGCGCGCATCATCCGCAGGTGTTCGGAGCGCTGGGTGTCGAGGATCCCGCTCGCATCGCGGTCGGTGAGCAGCGCGAGGACGACCTTGGTGTACAGGGTGGACTGGAGGTAGGGCTCGGGCTTCTCCGGCGTGGCGAGCCACTGTCGGACGTCGGTGACGCCCGCGTCGGTGACGGCGTACCGCTTGCGCTCGGGCCCGTCCCCCGCCTCGATCCCGTCGACCTCGACGAGCCCGTTCTTCAGCAGCCGGGACATGGTCGAGTAGACCTGCCCGTAGTGCAGGGGACGGTCCTGACCGAACTTCTCGTCGAAGGCCCGCTTCAGGTCGTAGCCGTGGCGGGGGCCGGACTCCAGGAGACCCAGCAATGTGTGACCGATGGACATGCCGAGAACTGTACACATCACGTATACACGCGAGGTATACGCGGTGTGTATATACACGGGATGTATAGCTGTCTTCGCAGGTCAGCGGTGTTTGTCACGGTTGGGTGACAGGGGTTCGGCGGGTTGACGTCCCGGCGGCGGGGCGGGCTCCGACCGGGCTCCTGAACCGCCCGGCCGGGGTGCCCGACCGGCTCGCGGAACGCCCGGGAGCGGCTCGCCGGACGCCCCCGGCCTCGTTCGTCGGGCGCTCCGGACCTACCCAGCGGAACGCCCCGGGCCGGGGGGAACCGGCTCCGGGGCGCGTCACGCGGTGGGCTTCGGGGGGAGGCGCGGGAGGCGGGCGCCAGTGGTCGGCGCCGCCCGCCCTCAGGACGGGAACGGGATCAGACCGCGATCCAGATCGCTTCGAGGCGCCGGTTCTGTCCCGTCGTGCCGATGATCAGATGGGTGCCGTACAGGATGGGCATGTCGCCCAGTCCCGCGACGTGCGCCCGGGCCGACAGCGGCCCGCTGCCGACGCGCAGGAACACCGCCTCCATCGGGTGGCCGATGGTGCCCAGGGTCACGGAGCCGGGGGTGTCGGTGAGGTGGCAGTGCTCGGTCTGCCAGCGTCCGAGGAGATAGGCGTTGGTGCAGAAGCCCTTGGTGCCCCCGATCGCGATCTGGAGCGACTCGATGGCCCGCTTGAGGCCGACGGAGCCGACGGGGTAGCCGTCGCAGATGGCGCCGAGCCAGCCCAGGCCCTGGACGTACGCCCGGTAGCAGACGATCCGGGGTTCGACGGCGGAGGCGCGGATGCCGAGCCGCTTCCGCTCCGCCTTCAGCGCCTGGAGGGCCGTCATGCCCTTCGGGTAGGTCTTCGCGGTGGCGGTTCCGGGCGTCTGGAGCGCCTCCGCGGTGGTCTTCGGCGGAGCGGCCGGAGCTGCCGCCCCTTCCTTCGCCCAGGCGCCGGTCAGACCGGCCGGGACGAGGGCGGCGGCGAGGCCGAGTGCCACCAGTACCCGGGTGACGCGGCCTAACGGGCCCCGTCCGCCTCTCCTTCCCCGGGAGTTCCCCCGGGTGTCGTGCGTCGCGCCGTGCTCGCCGTTCTCGCTGGTGCGGGAGTGCCGTGCTGTGCTCGCGCTCATGCGGTCCCCTCCTGGGGTGCGTGCGGACGACTACGCGAGTTCTAGCAAGGTCCCTTCCTGTGGGAGAAGCCCGCGTTCGGCAAGTTGGCGCCGAACGGCCGTCCCGGCCGGGGAAATGGCCGGATCGATCCTGCAACGCCGTTCGCGAACCCGGACATCACCTTCCCCCGGTCGGGGCGGCCCCGGCGTCCACCGCCCCGGGCACCCGGGGCGCCGCCCCCGTCGGTCCGTCCGTCGGGTCGCCCTCCGTCCGTCGGAGCGGTGCCGTCCGTCAGTCGGGGGGTCGTCCGGCGGGAGGTTCCCGGGGCGGCTCCGCCGGTCCCGGCGGACGGCCCCGGCGGGCGATGGGGCCCGCCGCACCCGGCAGCCGTCCGGCCTCCCCCAGCGCCCTGCGCAGCAGGAACTCGATCTGCGCGTTGGCGCTGCGCAGTTCCTCCCCGGCCCAGCGGGCCAGCGCGTCGTAGACCAGCGGGTCCAGCCGCAGCAGGACCTGCTTGCGCGCGGCGGGGGCCTTGCGCCGGGGGGCGCGGGGCGCGGCCGGGTCGGCCTCCGGCGCCCCGCCGTCCGGCGCCCCGGATCCCGTGGCACGCCCTTCCGGGGGACCGGACCCGGGGGGCCCGTCCGCCGGAGGGGTCTGGCCGTCGGGGGTCACTGGTACAGCGATCCCGTGTTGAGCACCGGCTGCGCGGCCCGTTCGCCGCAGAGCACGACCAGCAGGTTGGAGACCATCGCGGCCTTGCGCTCCTGGTCCAGCTCCACGAGGTCCTGCTCGGTGATCCGCTCGATCGCGGCCTCCACCATGCCGACCGCCCCGTCCACGATCAGCCGCCGCGCGGCGACCACGGCCCCGGCCTGCTGCCGCTGGAGCATCGCCGAGGCGATCTCCGGCGCGTAGGCGAGGTGGGTGAACCGCGACTCGATGATCTGGACGCCCGCCGCGTCGGCCCGGACGCGCAGCTCGTCCGAGAGCTTCTCGGTGATCTCCTCGGCGTTGCCGCGCAGCGACAGCCCGTTCTCGTCGTGGGCGTCGTACGGGTACTCGATGGCGATGTGCCGGACGGCGGACTCGGTCTGGGTGGCGACGAACTCCAGGAAGTCGTCCACCTCGAAGACGGCCCGCGCGGTGTCCTCGACCCGCCACACCACGACCGCCGCCAGTTCGATGGGGTTGCCGTAGGCGTCGTTGACCTTGAGGACCGCGGTCTCGTGGTTGCGGACCCGGGTGGAGATCCTCTGCCGGGTGGTGAACGGGTTGACCCAGCGCAGTCCGTCGGTGCGGATGGTGCCCCGGTAGCGGCCGAAGAGCTGGACCACCCGGGCCTCGCCGGGCGCCACCATGTTGAGTCCGCTCGTCGCGATGATCGAGGCGAGGATCACCAGGACGCCGGTGATCAGCAGCGCCGCCAGGACCCCGCCGCTGGTGAGCACCGCGCCGAGGACGACCAGGGCCGCCCCGGCTCCCATCCCGAGCAGTCCGAGCAGCAGCGCGAGGCCGCCGCCGATGCTGTGCGCGGGGAACTCCGTCACCCCGGGAGCCGGCATCCCGAGCGGTTCGTCCGCCCCGGTCCCGTTCCCTCCGGTGCCGCCCCGTGCCGCGTCCGCGGCCTCCGTGCCGTTCCGTCCTCCGGACATGGCCACCCCCGTCCCTCGTGGTCCGGGGCGACGGTTCGCCCCGGACTGCTCTAGCAAAGTGATATCACTTTAGCGCCAGCGGCAACCTTCCGCACCCCCGGGTCGTCGGTTCTTGAGAAGGCGGGTGCTCATTGTCACGTCAGGAAATCGCCCGATCTGCCGGATTCTGTCCCGAGGTGCGGTGTTAGCTTCGGAACCGGCGGAGGGGGACGACCCCACCCTTACCCGGACGGGTGAGACAGCGGCGAGAACGACGAGAACGACGAGAAGCGGAGCGGACTGACCCATGGGGCGAGCTGAGGAACGACGGGCACGACAGCGCGCCGGGCGCGCGCGGCGCGGACGCCCGGCGCGCGGCGGCCGCACCGGGATCCGCAGGTTCCTGACCTGGCGGAAGCTGCTCGGCACCTTCTTCGGCGTGATCCTGCTCGGCATGCTCGGCTTCGTGATCCTGTACCTGGTCGTGGACATACCCGAGGGCAACGACCACGCCAAGCAGCAGAGCAACGTCTACAAGTACCGCGACGGCACCATCCTGGCCCGCACCGGCGAGGTGAACCGCGAGATAGTCGAGCTGTCCCGGGTGCCGAAGGAGGTCCAGCGCACCTTCGTCGCGATCGAGAACAAGTCCTTCTACTCGGACCGGGGCGTCGACCTCAAGGGCACCGCCCGGGGCATCCTCAACACCCTCGCGGGCAAGGGGAAGCAGGGCGGCTCCACCATCACCCAGCAGTACGTCAAGAACTACTACCTCACCCAGGACCAGACCGTCAGCCGCAAGCTGAAGGAGCTGGTCATCGCGTTGAAGGTGGACCGGGAGACCTCCAAGGAGGACATCCTCGCGGGCTACATCAACACCAGCTACTACGGCCGGGGCGCGTACGGCATCCAGGCCGCCGCCCAGGCGTACTACCGGGTGGACGCCGAGGACCTGGACGTCGCCCAGGGCGCCTACCTCGCCGCCCTGCTCCAGGCCCCCAGCCAGTACGACTGGGCCGCCGCCTCCGAACGGGGCAAGAAGCTCGTCACCGTGCGCTGGAACAAGGCCCTCGACAACATGGTCGAGAAGGGCTGGCTGGACAAGGCCGAACGCGACGGTCTGAAGTTCCCGGTGCCCAAGACCCCGCGTCCCGCGCCCGGGCTGAGCGGCCAGGCCGGTTACCTGGTCGAGGCCGCCAACCGCGAGCTGGAGAAGCAGTTCCGCGACGAGGGCATGACCCAGGCCGAGGCCGAGACGCTGGTCCAGGCCGGTGGCTGGACGCTCACCCTCAACATCGACAAGAAGAAGCAGGCCCTGCTGGAGAAGGCCGTCAAGCAGGAGCTGACCGGCAAGCTCAAGCCCAAGCAGCGGCCGGTGGACGCCGACGTCCAGGCCGGTGCCGCCTCCGTCGACCCGGAGACCGGCGCGGTCCTCGCGATGTACGGCGGCGTCGACTACGTCAAGCACTACACCAACAACGCGACCCGCCGTGACTACCAGCCCGCCTCCACCTTCAAGCCGCTGATCTACGCGGCCGCCCTGGAACGCGGCGCCACCACCCAGGACGACGAGGACATCACCGCCGCGACCGTCTACGACGGCGACAGCGAACGCCCCGTCGAAGGCAGCGACGTGGCCTTCGCCCCGCCCAACCAGGGCGATGTGGACTACGGCCCGGTCACCGTCCAGAAGGCCATGAACAAGTCCGTGAACTCCGTCTTCGCGCAGATGGGCGTGGACGTCGGCATGGACGAGGTGATGAGCACCGCGGGCGCGCTCGGCATGGACGTGAAGGGACTGGAGGCGGTCCCCGCCCAGACCCTCGGCACCATGGGCGCCAGCCCGCTGGAGATGGCCGGGGTCTACGCCACCCTCGACAACCACGGCGAGAAGGTGCGCCCCGCCGTCCTCAGGTCCGCCACCCACAAGGACCGCACGGTCGACCTCCCGGACCCGGTCGGCGGCCGGGCCGTCAAGCGCTCCACCGCCGACGCCGTCACCTCCCTCCTCACCGGAGTGGTGGACGACGACGACGGCACGGGCAGCGCGGTCCGCAACCCCGAGCAGGAGGTGGCGGGCAAGACCGGCACCTCCGACGAGAACCGCTCGGCCTGGTTCACCGGCTACACCCCCGACCTGGTCACCGCCGTCGGACTCTTCGGCGAGGCCGCCAAGGCCCGCGAGGGGGAGGACGGCAAGAAGATCGCCCGGGGCGCCCAGACCACCCTGCGGGGCGCGGCGGGCGGCGGCCGGGTCAACGGCGGCGGCATCCCCGCCCGGATCTGGGCCGCCTACACCTTCGACGCCATGGGCGAGCCCACCGAGTTCGACCTGGAGACCGGGCGGACCAAGCCCGTCGAGCCGTCCACCGAGCCCAGCGTCCCGCCGACCTCGGTGGAGCCCTCCGTCCCCGCCTCCCCGTCCGAGCCGGAGCCCGAGCCCACCACCTCGCGGCCGACCGTCCCGGTCAGCCCGTCCCCCGAGCCCGAACCGGAGCCCCCGGTGACCAGCGGCGGCACCAGCGCCCCGCCGCCGACCACCAGCCAGAGCCCCGACCCGGGCGACGGCACCCCGCCCGGCCCGTCCACCCCGCCGCCCCCGAGCACCAGCCCCAGCAGACCCGCGGAGCCGCCGCCCGCGCTGGACGCGCCCCAGGACGGCTGAGCACCACCGGAAGCCGCGAGGGGCCGGGACCACACGGTCCCGGCCCCTCGTCCGCTCTCCGGGGTCAGCCGCCGTCGACGTTCGCGGCGATCCGGTCCCCGAGGGCCTGGTCGACGTTCCGCCAGTACTGGACGGCCCGGTCCAGGACGGGACGGCTCACCCCGGCCAGCAGATGACCGCTCACATTGGCCACCAGCCGGTCCCGGGCCGCGTCGTCGAGCACCTGTCGCACCAGCGTGCCCGCCTGCCCCCAGTCGTCGTCCTCCCGGTGGAGGGAGTACGCCTCGCGGACCATCTCCCCGGCCGACTCCCACCCCGCGACCTCCCCGAACCGCTGGGTGTCCGCCGCCGGACCGCCGTACGAGTTGGGCGCGTAGGGCACCGCCACGTTCGCCGGTTCGTACCGCATCGGACCGTCCTTGGCGTACGAGCCGAGCGGCGAGTGCGGACGGTTCGGCGGCAGCTGCGCGTAGTTGGGGCCGATCCGGTACCGATGGGTGTCCGGGTACGAGAACAACCTGCCCAGCAGCATCTTGTCCGGGGACGGGCCGATGCCCGGCACCAGGCTGGAGGGCTCGAACGCCGCCTGCTCGATGTGGACGAAGTAGTCCTCCGGATTGCGGTCCAGGGTCAGCCGCCCCACCTCGATCAGCGGGTAGTCGCCGTGCGGCCACACCTTCGTCAGGTCGAACGGGTTGAACCGGTAGTCCGCCGCGTCCGCGAACGGCATCACCTGCACGTACATCGTCCAGGACGGCCCCTCGCCCGCCTCGATGGACTCGTAGAGGTCCCGGCGGTGCAGGTCCGCGTCGGTGCCCGCCAGCTCGTCGGCCTCCGCCTGGGTGAGGAACTCGATGCCCTGGTCGGTCTTCAGGTGGTACTTGATCCAGAAGCGTTCGCCGCCGCCGTTGACCCAGAGGTAGGTGTGGGAGCCGTAGCCGTTCATGAAGCGGTACGACTTCGGCACGCCCCGGTCGCCCATCAGCCAGGTGACCTGGTGCGCGGACTCCGGCGACAGCGTCCAGAAGTCCCACTGCATGTCGTTGTTCCGCAGCCCGGTGCGCGGATGGCGCTTCTGGGAACGGATGAAGTCCTGGAACTTCTGGGCGTCCCGGACGAAGAACACCGGGGTGTTGTTGCCGACCAGGTCGTAGTTGCCGTGCGCGGTGTAGAACTTCAGCGCGAAGCCGCGCGGGTCGCGCCAGGTGTCGGGGGAGCCCTGCTCACCGGCGACCGTGGAGAACCGGGCCAGTGCCTCGGTGCGTCTGCCCGGCTGGAAGAGGTCCGCCTTGGTGAACTGGCTGACGTCATTGGTGACCTCGAAGGACCCGTACGCGCCGCTGCCCTTGGCATGCACGACCCGCTCCGGGACCCGTTCCCGGTTGAACTGGGCCATCTTCTCGATCAGATAGTGGTCCTGGAGCAGGACCGGCCCGTCCGGGCCGACCGTCAGCGAGTGCTCGTCGCTCTCGACGGGGATGCCGGCGTTGTCCGTCGTGTACGGGGCGGGTTTCCGTGCCTCGGTCACGAGCGTCCTCCCATGCGTGAGGGTGCCGGGGGACACCGGGGGATGTCCCCCGGGGCGTGGTCGCTTCGGCCACCACGCCAGTGAACTCCGCCGACGGGAGGTCGGCAACATTTGCGCCGCCCCCCGCCCGCGGGCTCCCGGGCCCCAGGCACCGGCCCGTCCGCCCCGTCCGGGCGCGCCGAGCGGTCCGCCCCCGCCCCGGGAGACCGGGACGGGGGCGGAGGACGGCGGACGGACCGGTGGCCGCCGGGACGGGGGCCGTTACGTCCCGGGGTTGCGGTTCAGCTCGAACCACACGACCTTGCCGGTGCTCAACCGGGTGGCGCCCCAGCGCCGGGCCAGCCGGTTCACCAGGTACAGCCCGCGACCGCCCTCGTCGGTGGCCCGCGCCTGCCGCAGCCTCGGCAGCTGCGGAACGTCGTCACCGACCTCGCAGCGCAGCACGTCCGTCCGCAGCAGCCGTAGCGTCACCGGCCGTGACGCGTACCGCACCGCGTTCGTCACCACCTCGCTGACCAGCAGCTCCACCGCGTCCGTGAGGTCTTCCAGGTCCCACCGCTTCAGCGCGACCCGGGCCAGCCGACGGGCCTTGCCGGGCGCCCTCTCGTCTGGTTCCAGGAACCAGTAGGCGACGTCGCTCGGGGCGATCCCGTCGAACCGCGCGGCCAGCAGGGCGATGTCGTCGTCCCGGTCGCCCGGCCCCAGCATGTCCAGGACCTCGTCGCACAGCGCTTCCAGCGGCGGCGGATGGTCCGGCCCGGTGAGCTGCGCGGTGGCCTCCAGCCGGGCCCGCAACTGCTCGATCCCGGCCACCACGTCCCGCAGCCGGGACTCGACCAGTCCGTCCGTGTACAGCAGCAGCGTCGCCCCGGCGGGCGCGTCCAGCTCCACCGCCTCGAAGTCGACCCCGCCGACCCCGATCGGCGCCCCGGCCGGGACCCGCAGCACCTCCGCCCGGCCGCCCAGGTGCAGCAGGACCGGCGGCGGGTGCCCCGCGTTGGCGATGGTGATGCGGTGCGATACCGGGTCGTACACCGCGTAGAGGCAGGTCGCCATCCGGTCGTGACCGAGCCGCTGGGCCTGTTCGTCCAGGTGGTGCAGGACCTCCTGGGGCGGCAGGTCGAGACCGGCGAGGGTCTGCGCGGTGGTCCGCAGCTGACCCATGATCGCGGCGGAGGTCATCGAGTGCCCCATGACGTCGCCCACGACCAGGGCGACCCGGCTGCCGGGCAGCGGGATCGCGTCGTACCAGTCGCCGCCGACCCGCGCGGTCTCCGCCGCCGGGAGGTAGCGCGAGGCCAGCCGCACCCCGGTCGGCCGGGGCAGGGTCTCCGGCAGCATGGTGCGCTGCAGCTCGTCCGCGATGTACGCCTCGCGCCCGTACAGCACCGCCTTGTCGATGCCGAGCGCGCTGTGCGTGGCCAGTTGCGCCGCGACCAGCAGGTCCTCGCCGTCGAACGGGACCCGGTCCGGACGGCGCAGGAAGATCGCCGCGCCGATCACCCGGCGGCGGCCGCGCAGCGGGGCGAGGATGGTGTGCCGTCCGCCGGGCACCGTCCGGGTCTCCCCGAGCAGCTCCGGCAGGGCGTCCATCGCGTCCTCCGCGAAGACCGGCCGCACCCCGCGCAGCACCTCGGCGAGCGCCCCGCCGGGCCGTACCGTGCACAGCTCGGTGGTGCCGGTGGCGTCCAGGTCCAGCTGGAGCGCGGGCAGCGCGCCGCCGACGTCGGTGTCCCGCTCCTCGGGGATCCGGTCGGTGCGCCGCAGCCGCAGCACCACCGGGCCCATCGGCCGTTCGTCGCCGACGGGCAGCGGATCGCGGAGGTAGACGAGGATCGCGTCCGAGAAGGTCGGCACCGTCGCCCGGCACAGCCCCATCACGATCTCGTCCAGATCCAGACCGCGGGCGATCCGCCGGGTGGCGGCGCCCACGAACCGCAGCCGGTCGCCGTCGCGCCGCATGTGGGTCACGCCCTGCGCGGCGCCGGTGCCGCGCCGCTCGACCCCGCCGGGCGGTCCGGCCGGCGCCTCCGGGGGAGCGGCGCCGTCGGCCTGACGGGTGCCGCCCTCGCCGTGCTCGGCCGGGCCCTCCGTACCGCTCGGGGCGGTGCCGTGGGCCTCCTGGCCGTCGGTGCGGCCCTCGTGGCCGGTGCCCTCCCCGCCCGGCGGGGCGGGCACCCCGTTCGGGGCGGGCCGGGAGCGATGCCCGGAGGTCCCGGCCGCGGCGGTCGGCGCCGCCGGGCCGGGCTGGGTGTGGTCGGGGCCCGGCGGCCCGTCCGTCCCCCGGGGCCCGCCGGGGCGGGGCTGGGACGGCATCGCGTTCGCCGTTCCCGGGGCGCTGGCCTCCGGGGACGCCTGGGCGCGCAGCAGCGCCCCACGGGGGTCCGCGGGGGCGGCGGGAGGACCGGCCGTGCCGTACTGGCGGCCCTCAGGGGGGAGGGGATGCTCCGTCACGCGTGTCGAATCCGTCCGTCCGGGGCTGCGCGCCCCGCGGTCGGACGGTCACCGGAAGGTGCCGGATCCGACCGCGCGGCACACGGTGATCAGGTGCGTCGGCAGTTGAGGAACAGTTGGTGCTCGGGCGGTGCGTCGGCCCTCGCGGGCGCGTACGAGTGCAGGTCCTCGTCGGTGATCTCGAACCCGGCCTCCCGGACCACCTGCGACAGTTCCTCCCGCAGGAAGCCGGAGACCCGGATGAAGTGGCTCATGAACGGGATCTCGGCGTCGTCCAGGTCGGCCTCCACCATGGAGAGCGCGAGGACTCCGCCCGGCTTCAGCAGCTGGTGGAACTGCCGCAGCGCATAGGGTATTTCGGAGCGGGGCAGCATCAACAGTGTGAAGAAGCAGGTGATGCCGTCGAAGTGGCCGAGGCCGGTGGGGCCGCCGACCCGCAGGGTGGCCAGATCCCACTGGTGGAACTCGGCCTCGGGAACGTTGACGCGCGCCAGTTCCAGCATGCCCTCGGAGATGTCCACCCCGGTCACCGAGAACCCCGCGTCCACCAGCTGGCGGGCGGTGGGCAGGCCGGTGCCGCAGCCGACGTCGAGGACCCGGGCCTTGGGCGGCAGCGCGGCGATCAGCCGGGACACCGAGGTGACCTGTCCCTCCTTGTGGGGGAAGGCCTCGTCGTAGCGTCCACCGATGGCGTCGAACGCCTCCGCCTGGCCCGTACGGTCGGGGACGCCGCCGTCCGGACCCTCGTAGGACGCGTACGCCTCGTCGCTCTCGCTCACCCTGTGGCCACCCCTCGATGACATCCTGTCAGACCTCGCGCAAGCTCAAGGAGTTGCCGCTGCGCGCCCTTGCGGAGGACGATCCTACGGTTGACCCAGGGGGGCTCATCAAGGGTCTCATGAGGACACGTGCACCGGCGTGCGGTCCCAGTTGTCGGGCAAGGCCGGAATCGGCCAAACCGGGTCGGGTCGCCACCCGGGCCAGCCGTCCGAGAACGGCGGACCCCACGCCCTGATCGCCTCGACCGCCGCGTCTCCCGCCTCCCGTACCCGGCGCGCCTGCCGCGGGCCCATCAGCCCGGCCCGCTGGGCCTGCGCGAACTCGTCCTCGTCGTGCCACCTCCAGCTTCGGTCCGGACGGACCGAGATGTCCAGGAAGTGGTCCTCCGAGTCCACCCCGCCGTCCCACCGGACCCGCGGCTCCTCCAGGTTCACGTACCAGTTCTTGAACCGCCAGTCGGGGTGCCAGAACAGCCACACCGACCAGGGCTCGCCGGGCCGGGCCAGCTTCAGCACGCCGGTGCCCGACCAGCGGTCGCGCAGCACGGTGCGGGGCTTCGTGTAGCGGGTCGCGAGCGGTTCCTCGTGCGGCGGGGTGCCGTCGGCGAGCACCGGGCGCACGCATTCGGTGCCCGGGGCCATCCAGACGGCGAGCAGCTCCGGGGCGTCGCGCACCACCGTCACCGGGCGGCAGATGTGGAAGCCGTCCCCGCCGATCGCCCGGTAGCGCCAGAGGATCTGGTCGCCCGCTTCCCACCGCCCGCGCACCGCGTCGTTCTCGCCCGTCATGCCCAGATAGTAGGTTCCCGCGCCCGGCGACGCGCCGAATACGTCATCCCGGTGGCCTACGGACGGCGCGGGTCACGCGTGTGAGGGACCCCGAGGGCCGTTCCGCCCCGCCCCGGGGACCGCCGCCCCCGCCCGCGACGGCCCCGGTCGGGGGCTCGCGGGGAGGTTCGCGCGGGGGTCCCCGGGGCGGGGCGGGGGTGGGCGGGCCCCGACGGGCGGTCGGGAGCGCGGGGCGGCTCGTGGCCGGGTGCCGGGCGCCCGCCGACCGGGCCCGGCACCCTGCCGGGCCCGGGACTGGCGTCCCACCCGGCCCGGGCCCGGTGTCCGACCTGGGCGGGGGCGGGCGTCCAGGGCGGCACGGTTCGTGGGGAGGGAGAGGGCGCCCGGTGAACCCGGGGGAGGGGTCAGGGGCGGGTCATGCGCAGGACGTCCAAGGCGGTGTCCAGCTGCTCCAGGGTCAGCTCGCCCCGGTCCACGTACCCGCCCTCCAGGACCGTCTCGCGGATGGTCTTCCGCTCGGCGAGCGCCCGCTTGGCGACCTTCGCGGCCTCCTCGTAGCCGATGTACCGGTTCAGCGGGGTCACCACCGACGGCGAGGACTCCGCGTACTCCCGGGCCCGCTCCCGGTCGGCGGTGATCCCGTCCACCGTGCGGTCGGCCAGCAGCCGGGACGCGTTGGCCAGCAGCCGGACGGACTCCAGCACGTTCTTGCCGATCACCGGCAGCATCACGTTCAGCTCGAAGTTCCCGGCCGCCCCCGCCACGGTGATCGTGGTGTCGTTCCCGATGACCTGGGCGGCGACCATCAGCACCGCCTCCGGGACCACCGGGTTCACCTTGCCGGGCATGATCGAGGAACCGGGCTGGAGGTCCGGCAGGACGATCTCCGCGAGGCCCGTGCGGGGGCCGCTCGCCATCCACCGCAGATCGTTGGCGATCTTCGTCAGGCCCACCGCGACCGTCCGCAGCTGTCCGCTGGTCTCGACGATCCCGTCCCGCGCGCCCTGCGCCTCGAAGTGGTCCCGGGCCTCGGTCAGCGGCAGTCCGGTGGCGGCGGCGACCTCGGCGATCACGGCGGCGGAGAAGCCGGGCGGGGTGTTGATCCCGGTGCCCACGGCGGTCCCGCCGAGCGGCAGCTCCGCCAGCCGGGGCAGCGAGGCCCGCAGCCGCTCCACCCCGTACCGGACCTGCGCCGCGTACCCGGCGAACTCCTGGCCGAGGGTGACCGGGGTGGCGTCCATCAGATGGGTGCGGCCGGACTTCACCACGTCCGCGAACTCGGCGGCCTTGCGCTCCAGGGCGGCGGCCAGGTGCTCCAGCGCGGGGACCAGGTCCCGGGTGACGGCGGCGGTCGCCGCGATGTGGATCGAGGAGGGGAAGACGTCGTTGGACGACTGGGAGGCGTTCACGTGGTCGTTGGGGTGCACCGGGCGCCCCAGCCGCTCGCCCGCCAGGGTCGCCAGCACCTCGTTGGTGTTCATGTTGGAGGACGTGCCGGAGCCCGTCTGGAAGACGTCCACCGGGAACTGGTCGTCCCAGCGGCCCTCCGCGACCTCCGCCGCGGCCGAGGCGATGGCGTCCGCGACGTCCCGGTCGATCACGCCCAGCTCCGCGTTGACCTTGGCGGCGGCGCCCTTGATCCGGGCCAGGGCCTCGATGTGGGAGCGTTCCAGCCGCTGGCCGGAGACCGGGAAGTTCTCCACCGCCCGCTGGGTCTGCGCCCGCCACTTCGCGTGCGCGGGCACCCGGACCTCGCCCATCGAGTCCCGCTCCACCCGGTAGGGGCCGCCGTCGGGACCGGTGTCCGGGGCGCCCGGGCCTCCCGGGGCGTTCGCGGGGGTGTCCGTGGTGTCGCCGTCGTCGGGGGTGGTGGCCATGGCGTCGTGCCTCCTGAACGGGTCGTGAACGGGTCGGTCGGGGTGAAGAGGTGGCCGGGCCGGCCGGGATCGGCCGGACCGTCGGCTTCCGTCTTGGTGAGCGGATGCCCGTCCACGGCTATTCCCCTCTTCCCTCGTTCCCCTTACTCCTCTCCTTCCTCTTCTTCCCCTCCTTCCCCGGACGGGCTCCGCCTCCCGGGAGGGCGGCACCCGGGAGGCGGAACGGCGGGAGCCCCCGGCGCGTGGTGCGCCGGGGGCTCCCGTGGGGGCGTACGGGGTCAGCCCAGGCCCGGACCGCGGACCGGGATGCTGGTGAAGGTGGGGGCGGGGGCGGGCTCCCGGAAGAAGTCGTTGCCCTTGTCGTCCACCACGATGAACGCCGGGAAGTCCTCGACCTCGATCCGCCAGACCGCCTCCATGCCCAGCTCCTCGTACTCCACCACCTCGACCTTCTTGATGCAGTCCTGGGCGAGCCGGGCGGCCGGGCCGCCGATCGAGCCGAGGTAGAAGCCGCCGTGGCCGCCGCAGGCGTCGGTGACCTGCTGGGAGCGGTTGCCCTTGGCCAGCATCACCTTGGAGCCGCCGGCCGCCTGGAACTGCTCCACGTAGCTGTCCATCCGGCCCGCCGTGGTGGGGCCGAAGGAGCCGGAGGCGTAGCCCTCGGGGGTCTTCGCGGGACCCGCGTAGTAGACCGGGTGGTCCCGGAGGTACTGCGGCATCTCCTCGCCCGCGTCCAGCCGCTCCTTGATCTTGGCGTGGGCGATGTCCCGGGCGACGACCAGCGGCCCGGACAGCGACAGCCGGGTCTTCACCGGGTACTTGGTCAGCTCGGCGAGGATGTCGTCCATCGGCTGGTTGAGGTCGATCCGGACGACGTCACCGGACTCCGCCAGGTGCGCGTCGGTGGTGTCGGGCAGGAACCGCGCCGGGTCCGTCTCCAGCTGCTCCAGGAAGACGCCCTCGGCGGTGATCTTCGCCACGGCCTGCCGGTCGGCCGAGCAGGACACGGCGATGGCGACGGGGAGCGAGGCGCCGTGCCGGGGCAGCCGCACCACGCGCACGTCGTGGCAGAAGTACTTGCCGCCGAACTGCGCGCCGATCCCGATCCGCTGGGTCAGCTCGAAGACCTTCCGCTCCAGCTCCTCGTCCCGGAAGCCGTGGCCGAGCGGCGACCCCTCGGTGGGCAGCTCGTCCAGGTAGTGGGCGGAGGCGTACTTGGCGGTCTTCAGCGCGAACTCGGCGGAGGTGCCGCCGACCACGATCGCCAGGTGGTACGGCGGGCAGGCCGCCGTGCCCAGGGAGCGGATCTTCTCCTCCAGGAACTTCATCATGGAGGTCTCGTTGAGGACGGCCTTGGTCTCCTGGTACAGGAACGACTTGTTGGCCGAGCCGCCGCCCTTCGCCATGAACAGGAACTTGTAGGCGCCGCCGTCGGTCGCGTACAGCTCGATCTGCGCGGGCAGGTTGGAACCGGTGTTCTTCTCCTCCCACATGGTGATCGGGGCCATCTGGGAGTACCGCAGGTTCAGCTTGGTGTACGCGTCGTAGACCCCGCGCGAGAGGGCCTCCTCGTCGCCCCCGGAGGTGAGGACGTTCTGCCCGCGCTTGCCCATGACGATCGCCGTGCCGGTGTCCTGGCACATCGGGAGCACCCCGGCGGCGGCGATGTTCGCGTTCTTCAGCAGGTCCAGCGCCACGAACTTGTCGTTGGCGGACGCCTCCGGGTCGTCGATGATCCGCCGCAGCTGGGCGAGGTGCGCGGGCCGCAGGTAGTGCTGGATGTCGTGGATCGCCTCGGCGGCCAGCCGGCGCAGGGCCTCCGGCTCCACCTTGAGGAACGTGCGCCCGTCCGCTTCGAAGGTGGACACACCCTCGGCGGTCACCAGGCGGTACGGCGTGGTGTCGGCTCCCAGCGGGAGCAGATCGGAGTACGCAAACTCTGGCATGTCGCCCATTCCTCACTCAGCGGCCCTGACGCGCCCCCTCCGTCGGAGGCGCACCCTTCAGCGTAATCCCGGGGTCCGGGGGGTCCGGGAGGGGGTGGGAAGGGCCCGTCCTGCTGCGGGGTCCGGGGCGCGCGGCCTGCCGGGGCTCCCGGTGGCCCCCGGATTCCCGGGGACGCGGCCCCTAGTCGCGATCTATCGCGTCTGGGTAACCTTGGGCCGTGGACCTCGAAAAGCGCCCCGCAGCCCAGGAACCGGCACCCTCGGCACCCGTGCGGCTCCGTGCCTCGGACGCCGACCGCGACCGGGTCGCGGACATCCTCCGGGAGGCGCTCGCGGAGGGGCGCCTCACCGCCGACGAGCACGCCGAGCGGGTCGAGGGGGTGTATCAGGCCAAGACGGTGGCCGAACTGGAGCCGTACGTCCAGGACCTCCCGGCGGCGGGCGTCCCGTCCCAGGCCGTTCCCGCCCCCGCCCGCCCCGACGCCGGGGCGGTGCCGCCCGCACCGGCGGACAACCTGGTCGCGGTCTTCAGCAGCAGCACCCGCCGGGGCCGCTGGCGCGTCTCCCCGAGGACGCACGCCTACGCGGTCTTCGGCAACGTCGAGATCGACCTCAGTGAGGCGGTGTTCGAACACCCGCAGATCGTGATCAAGGCGGTCAGCGTCTTCGGCAACGTCGAGATCTTCCTCCCCGAGAACGTCTCCCTGCGCGGCAACGGCGGCGGAGTCCTCGGCAACTTCGAGGTGGACACCCTCGACTCCGCCGAGCCGGGCGCCCCCGTGGTCTACGTGGACGGCATCGCGGTCCTCGGCAACATCGAGGCCAAGGCCCGCCTCGGCCGCCGGATCGTCAACGCGCTCAAGCACCTCGGCCGGAACGAACGGTTGCGCAAGAACCTCGGACTGTGACCGGCGGCTCCCCCCGGCCGGGGGGAGCCGGGCACGGCGCGCAGGGGGCGACGGCAGGCCGGGTTCCGGCTTTCCGCCACTGGTCCGTACCTGTCCGAGAACACCTCGGAACGGGGACGCAGTGCATAGGCGCACGCACAGCGGGTAGGGCTTGGTCCATCGCCGCTCCCTCGCGAAGCCGTCGTCAGGAGTAGATCGTGCTGCATCCGCCGCATCAGAACCTGCAGGTCGCCGACGTTCCACCGCAGCGGTCGCCAGCACAGGATCGGGATCAGGACGCCCCGTGGCACACGGAGGCGGTGTGCCGTCGTGACGAGGCGGGACTCTTCTTCGCCCCGTCGAAGGAGCCCACGGCGGCCCGGCTCTCCCGCGAGGAGGCCGCGAAGCGGGTGTGCGGCCGGTGTCCCGTGATGATCGAGTGCCGTGAGCACGCGCTGCTCCAGCCCGAGCCGTACGGGGTGTGGGGCGGACTCACCGCCGCCGAGCGCCGGGTGGTCCTCGCCCGGCGTCGCCGTCGGGAGATGGAGCTGAAGAAGGCGGCGCGCGCGGCGGACGCGGTCGCGGCGGCGGGCTGAGCCCGGCGGCCCACCCGGCCGCCACCTCTGCTCGGTGGCCCACCGGCCGCCCGGCGGGACGTCGCCGGCCCGTCGGCGCGCCGTCCGGTCCCGCCGCCCTTGCCCGTCCGGGTGCCGCCGTTTCCGCCAGGCTGTCCGGCTGCCCGCCCTGTCGTCGCCGTTCCGGCCGTCCGTCCGCTGTCGTCGTCCCGCTGTTCCGTCCGCCCGACCCGGTTCCTTCCGGTCCGGGGCGGGTTCCGGAGCGCGTACACGTGTACGTACGGTCGACGGGGTGCCCTCCCGCACAGCAGGACACCCCGTCGCCGTACCGGGAACCACGGCCGGAGCCGTGGTGGCGCGGGGCGGTGCTACTTGGCGCGGTCGAAGTCGATGGCGCTGTACGCGCGCAGCTTCGCCAGCCGGTGCACCGAGTCGATCTGACGGATCGTGCCGGACTTGGAGCGCATCACCAGGGACGAGGTCGTCGCCGTCTCGGAGCGGTAGCGCACCCCGCGCAGCAGCTCCCCGTCGGTGATGCCGGTCGCCACGAAGAAAACGTTGTCACCGGAGACCAGGTCGTCGGTGTGCAGCACCCGGTCGAGGTCGTGTCCGGCGGCGAGCGCGCGCTCGCGCTCCTCCTCGTCGCGGGGCCACAGCTTGCCCTGGATGGTGCCGCCCAGGCACTTCATCGCACAGGCCGAGATGATGCCCTCGGGGGTGCCGCCGATGCCCAGCATCAGGTCCACACCGGTGCCCTCGCGGACCGCGAGCACCGAGCCCGCCACGTCGCCGTCCGAGATCAGCTTGATCCGGGCGCCCGTCTCGCGGATCTCCTTGATGACCCCCTCGTGGCGCGGCCGGTCGAGGATGACCACGGTCACGTCCTCGGGGGAGGAGCGCTTGGCCTTGGCGACCCGGCGGATGTTCACGGCCACCGGGGCGTCGATGTCCACGAAGTCGGCGGCCTCGGGACCGGTCACCAGCTTGTCCATGTAGAAGACGGCGGACGGGTCGAACATGGCGCCCCGGTCGGCGGCGGCGAGCACCGCGATCGCGTTCGGCATGCCCTTGGCGGTGAGCGAGGTGCCGTCGATGGGGTCCACGGCGATGTCGCACTCGGCGCCGGTGCCGTCCCCGACCCGCTCCCCGTTGAAGAGCATCGGGGCCTCGTCCTTCTCGCCCTCGCCGATGACGACGACGCCGTTCATCGACACGGTGGAGACGAGGGTGCGCATGGCCCGCACGGCCGCGCCGTCGGCGCCGTTCTTGTCGCCGCGCCCGACCCAGCGGCCCGCGGCCATGGCGGCGGCCTCGGTGACCCGGACGAGTTCCAGGGCCAGGTTGCGGTCCGGAGCCTCGGACGGGACTTCGAGTTCGGTCGGTAGCTGATGATGTTCGGTCATCGAGACGCACCTTTCTGATACGACGACGGCCGGATGAGGGTGTAAATCCGACTCTATCCGCAGGTCGCCATAATGAGCAGGGGGCCCCACGCATGAGCGGTCACGGTGGGCGACGGGGCCGGGCGGGGGAGCGGTGCGCGGGGCCGGTGCCGGGGGCGAGGAGGGGACCTGCGACGATGGAGGACGTGGCAGGAACGAGCCGACTCGGCAAGCAGAGCGTACGGAACATGATGCTGTCCCTCTCGGTGACGGTGCTCCTCTCGGGATTCGTGTGGCTGTTCCTGCCGCACGACGGCGACAAGGACCCGGTGCTGAAGCCGGTCGACTACCGGGTGGAACTGCTCACCGCGCGCCGCGCGGCGCCCTATCCTGTGGCCGCGCCCGAGGGTCTGGCCGAGCAGTGGAAGCCGACCTCGGTGCGCTACCGGGGCGCCCAGTCCGACCACTGGCACCTCGGCTTCCGGTCGCCGGACAACAAGTACGTGGCGGTCGAGCAGTCCACCGACAAGCCGAGCGCCTTCGTCGACCGGGTCACCCGGGGCGCGCGGGACACCGGCACCCGGCAGACCGTCGGGGGCGAGCCCTGGCAGCGGTACGAGGGCGACCGGTACGACGCGTTGGTCCGCACCGAGGACGGGGCGACCACCGTGGTGCTCGGCTCCGCCTCCTTCACCCGGCTCGCGATGATGGCGGGCGCGCTGAGCGGCTCCTGACCCGCGCGCCCGGGGCGCCCGGCGCGCACCCGGTGCGGGCGTGGTCCCCGCGGGGACGGCGCGACGCGAAGGAGCCCGGTGGACGGATGTCCACCGGGCTCCTTCTTGCTTGTCGTGCTCCGGGTGCCCCGGGCGCGTGCTGTGTGCCGCGCGGTTCCGGGGCGGGCCGGGTCGCGCGACCTCAGACGGTCGTGACGACCTGGTCGAACGAGAGGCGCGGGGAGCGCGGGAACCAGGCGTCCGGGCCGGGGCGGCCGATGTTGACGATCATCAGCGGGGTGTGGTCCTCGTCCAGGAACTCCTTGCGCACGCCCTCCGGGTCGAAGCCCGTCATCGGGCCGGCGGCGAGCCCGGCGGCCCGGACGCCGATGATGAAGTAGGCGGCCTGCAGGGCGGCGTTGACGCCCGCGCTGCCCTCACGGACCGGGCGCTCGGAGAAGAAGACGTCCTTCGCCTGCGGGAAGTGCGGGAACAGCTCCGGCAGCTCCTCGTGGAACTCGTTGTCCGCCGCGAGGATCGCGACCAGCGGGGCGCTCTCCGTCTTGGCCCGGTTGCCCTCCGCCATGTGCGGGGCGAGTCGGGCGCGGGCCTCCGTGGAACGGACCAGCACCACGCGGAGCGGGGACTGGTTGAAGGCGGTCGGGCCGAACTTGACCAGGTCGTAGATCGCCTGCACCTGCTCCTCGGTCACCGGCTCGTCGGTGAAGGAGTTCGCGGTGCGGGCCTCACGGAAGAGGAGGTCCTGGGCGGTGGGGTCCAGTACGAGAGACATGTATACCTTCGCAAACGGGGTGGGGGCCCGGCATGGGCGTCCCTGGAGTCAGCGTCCACCGTACCCCGCTTAGGTTGAAGTTTCAACAAAAGGAGGGTGTTCGACGGAAGGTGACCGGAACCCGACGGTCGGTACGCCTCAGGAACCGCCGCCCGACGGCTCCTCCTCGGCCAGCGCCGCGTCCAGCCGGGCCCGCGCGCCCTCCAGCCAGTGGCGGCACACCCGGGCCAGTTCCTCGCCCCGCTCCCACAGCGCCAGGGACTCCTCCAGCGGGATGCCGCCGGTCTCCAGCCGTCGCACCACGTCGATCAACTCGTCACGGGCCTGCTCGTACCCCGGCCCGGCTCCGTCCGTCCCGCTCATGACCCCACCTTATGCGTCGGTTCTTCCGTGACCCGTACCGTGAACCCGCCCCCGGCGACGCGGGCCCGCAGCTCCGACCCCGCCGGGGCCTCGTCGGGCGTCCGCACCACGTGTCCGTCCGGCAGCTGGAGCACCGCGTACCCCCGCTGGAGGGTGGCGGCGGGGGAGAGGGCCACCACCCGCGCGTGGGTGTGCGTCACCTCGGACAGCCCCCGGTCCAGCAGATGCCCGAAGGTGCGTCGCGACCGGTCCAGCAGGGCCGTGACCTGTGCCTCCCGCTCCTCGACCATCCTGTGCGGGTCCTCCATCACCGGCCGTCGCAGCGCATGGGCGAGCCCCCGTTCCTCCCGCTCCACGAACGCCCCCACGGCCCGTCGGGCCCGGTCCCGCAGGGCCCCGATCCGTTCCAGCTCCTCGCCCACGTCGGGGACGACCTTCTTCGCCGCGTCCGTCGGGGTGGAGGCCCGGAGATCGGCCACCAGGTCCAGCAGCGGCTGGTCCGGCTCGTGCCCGATCGCGGACACCACCGGGGTGCGGCAGGCGGCGACCGCCCGCACCAGCTCCTCGTCGGAGAACGGCAGCAGGTCCTCCACGCTGCCGCCGCCCCGGGCGACGACGATCACGTCCACCTCGTCCAGCGCGTCCAGCTCCCGGACCGCCTCCACCACGCGCGGCACCGCGTGCACGCCCTGCACCGGGACGTTGCGCACCTCGAAGCGGACGGCGGGCCAGCGGTGCCGGGCGTTCTCCAGCACGTCCCGCTCGGCGGCCGAGGCCCGTCCGCAGACCAGCCCGATCAGCCGGGGGAGGAACGGCAGCGGCCGTTTGCGGTCGGCGGCGAACAGGCCCTCCGCCGTCAGGGACTTGCGCAGCCGCTCCAACCGCACCAGCAGCTCGCCCATCCCCACCGGCCGGATGTCCGTCGCCCGCAGCGAGAGCTGTCCGCGCGGCGCGTACCACTCCGGCTTGGCGAGCAGCACGACCCGCGCGCCCTCCGAGACGACGTCCGCGACCGCGTCGAAGACCTGACGGAAGCAGGTGACGCCCACGGACACGTCCCGTGACGGGTCCCGCAGGGTCAGGAACACCACCCCGGCACCCGGACGGCGCGAGATCTGGGTGATCTGCCCCTCGACCCAGACGGCGCCCAACCGGTCGATCCAGCCCCCGATCAGACGCGACACATCCCCGACGGGCAGCGGGTTCTCCGCGGACGTGGTGACAGCCATGCGCCGAGCGTAACGGCAGCCACCGACAACGGGGCGGGCGTCCGGACGGGGCCCAGTGCCGGCGGAACGTCCGGACGGCTCAGTACCGGCGGAACGTCCGGACGGGGCTCAGTACCGGCAGAGCGCGAGGAAGTCGTCCGCGAAGGCCGGGAACTCCGCCCTGGCCGCCGCGGTCACCTCCCGGGCGGGGCGCGGTCCGGAGCCGGGGTCCGCGTACCGTCCGGCGAGCCGGGCCAGGCCCGGGCGCGGGCGCCCGCCGTGGTCCTCGTAGGCGAGGACCTCCAGCGGGCCGGAGCCGTCGGCCAGCAGCCACAGGAAGTCCGACAGGTTCCGCGCGACCACCCCGCACGCGCCCTCGGAGTCCACGAACACCACCGGCTGGCCGGTCAGCGGCGCACCGGGGCGCGCCAGCCACAGCGCGGCCTGTCCACCGCCGCCGTCCTGCGCGAAGACCCGGTACGCCCCGCCGTCCAGCTCGTGGTTCCCGGTCCACTCGCGGAGCCAGTCGGTGGTCCCGTCGGCGGACCAGAACGCCTCGTAGGGCTCGAAGTCGACGGGCGCGCCGTCGTCCCCGTCTCCGCCCTCGTCTCCGTCGCCGTCGAGGTGGTGTCCAAAGGGCCAGGTCCGGGCCAGTTCGGCCAGGGCGGGCGGAAGGAGGCGGTCGTCACCGTCGCGGTCGGTCATCCGCGCAGGGTAGCGGCCGCCGTCCCGGCCTCCCCGCCCGGTCGCCGTCCCCGCTGGACCAGCAGCACCACCAGCCCCACCGCCAGCCACGCGGCGCCCACCACCTGGGCGGTCACCGACGCCTCGACGATCACCGCGACCGTCACCGCCGCGCCAAGCCCCGGCAGCAGCAGATGTCGCCACCACACCACCGGCCCGCCCCGCCGCCGGACCACGAACCAGCCGACCACGCTCGCGTGCAGCAGGGTGAACGCGGTCAGCGCGCCCACGTCCACCACCGACACCAGATGGTCCAGGCCGTCCGCCCGCCGGGCCGCCCACACCGCCGCGACCAGGGTGATCACCGCGGCCACCAGCAGCGCGACCCGGGGCGTGCCGTCCCCGGTGCGGGCCAGCGCGCGCGGCAGCCGCCGGTCGCGGGCCATCGCGAAGAGCAGCCGCCCGGCCGCGGCCTGCCCCGCCAGCGCCGCGAACGCCGCCCCGATCGCCTTGCTCGCCGCCACCAGGTCGTGCAGCCAGGTCCCCACCGACGCGTCCACCGCGTCGTAGAACGCGGCGCCCTGCCGGGCGGGCTCCGCCGCCAGCCGCGCCGACGACACCGGCTGGAGCAGCGCCGCCAGATACGTCTGCGCCACGAACAGCGCGCCCGCGAGCACCAGACACACCAGCACCGCCCGCGCCACCTTCGCCGAACCCCCGGTGACCTCCTCCGCGAACGAGGCGATGGCGTCGAACCCCAGGTACGACAGCACCGCCACCGACACCGCGCCCAGCACCGCGGAGAACGCGAACCCGGTGTCCCCCGTGAACGGCGACCACAGGTCCCGCCGCGCCCCGTCCTGGACCAGCACCACCAGCGCCGCCGCCACGAACGCCAGCAGCACCACGATCTCCATGGCCAGCACCACGAACCCCACCCGGGCGGCGGCCCGGACGCCCCACAGGTTCAGCAGCGTGGTCACCACCACGGCGAGCGCCGTCCACACCCACTGCGACACCCCGGGGACCAGCGCGTGCATCGCGATGCCGGAGAACAGGTACGCCACCGCCGGGATCAGCAGGTAGTCGAGCATCGCCATCCACCCGGCCACGAACCCGGGGGCCTCGCCGAGGCCCGCCCGCGCGTAGGCGAACACCGAGCCCGCCCGGGGCACCACCCGCACCATCTGCGCGTAGCTGTACGCCGTGAACCCCATCGCGACGGTGGCCACCACGTAGACCAGCGCGACCGCCCCGTGCGAGGTGGCGTCCAGCGCCCCGAAGACGCCGACCGGGGCCATCGGGGCGATGAACAGCAGGCCGTACACCACCAGGTCGCGGAAGCCGAGGGTGCGGCGCAGCCCCCCGGCCCCCTCGCCGTCGGGCGGCCGGATCCCGGTGCCGTCTGCGCCGTCTGCGCCGTCGGGGAGTCCGGTGCCGGCGTGACCTTCCGGGCCGGGGGCGTCCGCCGGGTCGTTCGCGGTCATGCGCTGCCTCCAGGGAATGCCGCCGGGGACTGCCCGTCGTCCGGAACGGGTCGGCGCGTGCCCGGGTGCCGGAGCCCCGCGCGCGGGGCTCGTGCTCCGGCGCGTCCAGTCTCCCCGAACCGGCGATCAACGACCTGTCGGACAGGGCCTTACGATGGTCCGTATGACCGCTTCGCCAGCCCGCCGCGTCCTGCTCGCCGCCCCCCGTGGATACTGCGCCGGAGTGGACCGGGCCGTGATCGCCGTCGAGAAGGCCCTGGAGCAGTACGGGGCCCCGATCTACGTGCGGCACGAGATCGTCCACAACAAGTACGTCGTGCAGACCCTGGAGCGGAAGGGCGCCATCTTCGTCGAACGGACGGAAGAGGTCCCCCCCGGGGCGATCGTGATGTTCTCGGCGCACGGCGTGGCCCCCGTGGTCCACGAGGAGGCCGCCCGGGGCAGGCTCGCGACCATCGACGCCACCTGCCCCCTGGTGACCAAGGTCCACAAGGAGGCCGTCCGGTTCGCCAACGAGGACTACGACATCCTCCTCATCGGGCACGAGGGCCACGAGGAGGTCATCGGCACCTCCGGCGAGGCCCCCGACCACATCACCCTGGTCGACGGCCCCGAGGACGTCGCCAAGGTCGAGGTCCGCGACCCGTCCCGGGTGGTCTGGCTCTCCCAGACCACGCTGTCGGTGGACGAGACGATGGAGACCGTCGACGCCCTGAAGGAGAAGTTCCCGCAGCTCATCTCGCCGCCGAGCGACGACATCTGCTACGCCACGCAGAACCGTCAGATCGCGGTCAAGCAGATGGGCGCCGAGTCGGACCTCGTCATCGTCGTCGGCTCCCGCAACTCCTCCAACTCCAAGCGGCTCGTCGAGGTGGCCCTCCAGGCGGGCGCCCGCGCCTCCTACCTGGTCGACTTCGCCAGCGAGATCGAGGAGTCCTGGCTGGAGGGCGTGACCACGGTCGGTCTGACCTCCGGGGCCTCGGTGCCCGAGGTACTGGTCGAAGAGGTCCTGGAGTGGCTCTCCGTCCGTGGCTACGCGGACGTGGAACTGGTCAAGACGGCCGACGAGTCCATCACCTTCTCGCTGCCCAAGGAGCTCCGTCGCGATCTGCGCGCGGAGGCCGCCGCCCTGGTCGCGGAGCGGCTGGACGCCCAGCGCCCCACGGTCTGACCGGACCCGCGTCACCGGTCCACTGGCCGGAAACCTTCACACCACGAGTCGCCGTTCGGGGAGTGGCCCCGGGCGGCGGGCCGTAACGTAGGCGTCATGGAGATCTTCGGTGTGGACATCGGCGGCTCGGGCATCAAGGGCGCGCCCGTGGACCTCGTCCGTGGCGACCTCGCGACCGAGCGGCACAAGGTCCTGACCCCCCAGCCCGCCACCCCCGACGCGGTGGCCGACGGGGTGCGCGAGGTGGTCGGGCAGTTCGGCTGGCGGGGCCCGGTCGGCATCACGTACCCCGGGGTCGTCGCCGACGGGGCCACGGTCCGCACCGCGGCCAACGTCGACAAGAAGTGGATCGGCGTCGACGCGCGCACCCTGCTCTCCGAGCGGCTCGGCGGCCTCCCGGTCACCGTGGTGAACGACGCGGACGCCGCCGGAGTGGCCGAGATGCGCTTCGGCGCGGGCCGCGACCGTCTCGGCACGGTCATCCTGCTGACCTTCGGCACCGGCATCGGCAGCGCCCTGTTCCGGGACGGGCTCCTCGTCCCCAACTCGGAGCTGGGCCATCTGGAGCTGCGCGGCCACGAGGCCGAGAAGGACGCCTCCACCAAGGCCAAGGAGGACCACGACCTCAGCTGGGAGCACTGGGCCCGCCGGGTCCAGCGCTACCTCAAGCACGTGGAGAAGCTGTTCTCGCCGGACCTGTTCATCATCGGCGGCGGGGTGAGCCGCAAGGCCCACAAGTTCCTGCCGCTGATCGAGGAGGTCCGCGCCGAGATCGTCCCGGCCCGGCTGGAGAACAACGCGGGGATCGTGGGCGCGGCGATGTGGGCCGCCGAGGCGGAGGACGGCGCGGTGCCCGGGACGGGGCCGGACCCCTCCCGGGCTGCGGGCTCCACGACGGGCCCGGCGGCGACCGGGACACGGTCCGGGACGGACTCCGGGGCCGCCCCCGGAACCGGCCCGGCGGCGTCCGCGAACGGGCGCGTGGACCCGGCGGGCGCCCCGGTGCGCGCCGGAGGCCCGGTGAACACCGGCTCCTGAGCCGTCCGGGGCCGGCGGTGGCGCACGGCAGCCGCCCCCCCCGGTCGGCGGTGGCGCACGGCCGCCGCCCCCCCCGGCCCGGCGGCGGTGCACGGTCGTGGTCCCTCCAGCTCGGCGGTGGCGCACGGCCGCCGCCCCCGGTTCGGGACGGCAGCCGTCCCGGCCCGGCGGCGAGGTCGACGGGCCTGGACGACGAGGTATTCCAGCGGGCCGGGAGACGCGCTCCGCCGAGCACGGGAGGGAAGCGTCCTGAGGGCGCGGGAAGCGTCCTCAGGGGCGCGAGGGGAAGGCGTTCCGAGCGCGCGGGAGCGAACGACTGGAAGCCCCCGCCCCCTCACCACCACCCCCCTTCATCGCCCCCTCACCCCCACCACCCGCCGTCCCCACCTCGAACACAGCCTCAAGGTCGGTCAAAGCGCGTGTCCCGCTGGCCTTTCAGCACATAACCCGACCTAAGTTGGACCAGTGGAACAACCCAGGACGCGCCCCCCGCAGAACCGCACGCGCCGCCCCGCGCCGCTACCGCCGCAGGCGGGTCCGCGCGGGCGCGGCTCGGCGGAGCGCGGCCGGGACGCCGCCGGGCCCGCGCGCCGCCCCGGACGCCCGCCGTCCCCCCTGGTCCGCAGGCTCCGCGCACTGCCCAACCCCCGGCTCACCGGACTGGGCGGCGGGCTGTTCTGCCTCGGGACGATGGCCCTGCTGGGCGGAGCGACCCAGTTCCTGTTCGACGGCTCCCTGACGGTGTACGGGGTGCTGTTCCTGCTGGTCGGAGCGCTCACGGCGATGTGGGTGCGACGCGCCGACCTGATCACCGCACCGGTCTGCGCCCCGATCGCCTTCACCGCCGGGGCCGTCCCGCTCGCCGACGGCACCGGGTTCGGGGCCCGGGCGATGGGCGTCTTCACCGTCCTCGCGCTGCACGCGGACTGGCTGTACGGGGGGACCCTCGTCGCGGCGCTGGTGGTGGCCGTCCGCAAGGTCCGGCTGATGGCCCGCAGGGCGGCGGCCGTCCGCGCCCGCCGCGCCGCCGCCCCGGCCCGAGGACCCCGCCCCGGGCGCCCGTCCCGGCGCCCCGCCCCGGCCGCGACACCCCCCAGGGCCAGGCGCTCCCCGGGGCCCGCCGCCCCCCAGCCGGACCCCGCCCGCCCCGACGGCCCCGCCCGGCCCGCCCGCCCCGGCCCCGGTGCCCGGCCCGGTCCGTCCGGTGCCCGACCCCACCCGTCCACCGCCGGGCCCGGCCCGTCCGCCGCCGGACGGGCGCCCGGGCCCCGGCGGCGTACGGTCTGAGCCGCCGCCCGGTGTCACCCGGGGGCGGCGACGGCACCCCGTAGACTGTGGGATCGGCCCGCGCACCGGGACCCCGCCGGGGACCGGGAGACCAGGCCCTCCACCCACGCCTCTCGTACGGGAAGTCGCAACGTGTCGCTCACGATCGGAATCGTCGGTCTGCCCAATGTCGGCAAGTCGACCCTGTTCAACGCCCTGACCAAGAACGACGTGCTGGCGGCCAACTACCCGTTCGCCACGATCGAGCCCAACGTCGGTGTGGTCGGCGTCCCCGATCCCCGGCTCGGCAAGCTGGCGGAGGTCTTCTCCTCGCAGCGCCAGCTCCCCGCGACCGTCGACTTCGTGGACATCGCGGGCATCGTCCGGGGCGCCAGCGAGGGCGAGGGCCTCGGCAACAAGTTCCTGGCGAACATCCGCGAGTCCGACGCGATCTGCCAGGTCATCCGGGCGTTCAAGGACGAGAACGTGGTCCACGTGGACGGCAAGGTCTCGCCCAAGGACGACATCGAGACGATCAACACCGAACTGATCCTGGCCGACCTCCAGACCATCGAGAAGGTCCTGCCCCGGCTCCAGAAGGAGTCGCGGATCAAGAAGGACATCCAGCCGAAGGTCAAGGCCGTCGAGGCCGCGAAGGAGATCCTGGAGGCGGGCCAGACCCTGTTCGCGGCGGGCATCCGCCAGGGCACCGAGTCGGCCGAGCCGCTGCACGACCTCCACCTGCTCACCACCAAGCCGTTCCTCTACGTCTTCAACGTGGACGAGGACGAGCTGACGGACGAGACCTTCAAGGACGAGCAGCGCGCTCTGGTGGCCCCCGCCGAGGCGATCTTCCTCAACGCCAAGCTGGAGGCGGACCTCGCCGAGCTGGACGACGAGGAGGCCATCGAGCTGCTCCAGTCGGTCGGCCAGGAGGAGCCCGGTCTGGCCACCCTCGCCCGGGTCGGCTTCGACACCCTCGGCCTCCAGACCTATCTGACGGCGGGCCCGAAGGAGGCGCGCGCCTGGACCATCAAGAAGGGCGCGACGGCCCCCGAGGCGGCCGGGGTCATCCACACGGACTTCCAGAAGGGTTTCATCAAGGCCGAGGTCATCTCCTTCGAGGACCTGGTCGAGACCGGCTCGGTCGCCGAGGCCCGCGCCAAGGGCAAGGCCCGCATGGAGGGCAAGGAGTACGTGATGCAGGACGGGGACGTGGTGGAGTTCCGCTTCAACGTGTAGTGGGCGACATACCGCCACGTCGCTGATCTGGAAAAACATGCAGGTCGAAAGGGGTCGGGCTCAGTCGAGCCCGACCCCTTTCGTCGTCACCGTGCTGGATGGGTGCTGGATATTCTGACGTGCGGTCAGAGGCGATCAGGTGTCGTAAATGGTGGATCGGTGTCCCACGTGAACGACCCAGACCACCAGTTCCCCGTTGTCGATCGTGTAGACGACGCGGTAGTCGCCGACGCGCAGTCGGCGGCGGTCCGGCTGGGACACGAGTGCGGTGGTGTTGAAGCCGAGAGGATCGCTTTCCAACTCGGTCAGCTTGGCCAGGATGCGCAGCGCCATGTCATGGGGGATCTTACGAAGCTCGGCCTGCGCCTCGGGGCGGAAGACGGTTCGGTACTCACTCACCGCGCGCCAGCGTCTCCCTCATGATGTCCTCGATCGGGATGCCGGGTGCGGAGTTGGCCATGCGCTCGTCGATGATCCGATTGATCTCGCGCTCTTCCCACTTCTGGTACTTGCGCAGTACCTCGATGGAGACGACGGCGGCGACTTCCTTGCCGCGGCGCGTGATGACCGTGGGTACGTCGTCACGGTCCGCACGCTCCACGACCTCCGCCAAATGCGCGCGCACGTCGCGGATGGACTCTATGGGCAGCGGTTGCGTCATGCGCTCAAGCGTACCGAGTGTGCCATGTGTACACAACGGGTGGGGGAATGGCGGGTGGCATCCTTCGTTTCAGCTCCCCGTGCTGGATGTGCTGGGTGAACTCGCACAGTGCTGGATCGGGGCTGGATATAGACGCCGAAACCAATGTTTCCGCAGGTCGCAGCCCTGTGCTACACGCTCCGTTTCGATGTGTAATCGTCTCGCTACTGCATGTTGGATAGTTCGTCAAGCGCGCAGGTAGGAAGGGGTTGGGCTCTGGCGAGTCCGACCCCTTCTGTGTTCCCGCGCTGACTTGGTGCTGACCTGGGGCGTCTCGTGGTAAGCGCCGATGAGCGTTTCAGTGAGAGAGGTGGCGCAGATTGTTACTTTCATTGGGCGCTTGATATCCTGCGTCTAGTGAAAGTATCGCCAAGTCTGCTCCCCATCCTCCGGTCTCGCATGCAGGGCGAGCTCCTCGCGCTGGTGCTCCTGCACCCGGACCGCGAGTACAGCATCACTGAGCTCGCAGCCGAGGTCGGCGTGACGCCCACTGCTGTCCTGCGGGAGGTCGACCGGTTGGCCGGCGGTGGCATCCTGGCCGATCGGCGAGTGGGGCGCAGCCGACTCGTCAAGGCCCGCACGGATACTCCGCTGTACCGTCCGCTGAGCGAGCTCATGGCCGTCTCCTTCGGCCCCGTGCCCGTGCTCACCGACGCGCTCGCCGGACTCGCAGGTGTGGAGCGCGCCTATATCTATGGCTCGTGGGCCGCTCGGTACAACGGTGAGCCGGGGCTGCCACCTGCCGATGTGGATGTCCTCGTCGTGGGTTCCCCTGATGCCGACGCGCTCTTCGACCTGGCCGAGGAGGCTTCGCGGCGCTTGCGTCGCGAGGTCAACGTTCATCGGGTCTCCGTCGAGGCGTGGGATGCCCGTACCGACGATCCGTTCCTCACCAGCGTTCGCGAACGTCCTCTGGTACAGCTGAATCCTGACTTGGAGGCGCGATGACGCGCTGGAATCAGGGGCGGTCGACGGTTGACGCGCTCATCGACGGTGGCGGACTTGAACGGGTCCCCGCTTCTCAGGAGGCAGCTGAAGCGGAACTGGTCCGGGCGCGTACCCATGTCGGCTCCGCGCGGCAGTTGGCGGCCACAGACCCGGAGGGCGCGTACACGCTGGCCTACGACGCCGCGCGCAGAGCGCTGGCCGCGGTATTGCAGAACCAGGGACTGCGTGCGACCAGTCGTGGCGGCCATACCGTCATCTACGAGGCCGTGCGGGCGCAGCTCGACCCACCGCTCGGTTCCCTGCTGCGTCCCTTCAACCGCATGCGAGCCCGGCGAAACGAGGTCGAGTACCGGTCATCGGAGGCCCCGGTCGTGACACCGGAGGAGGTCACGGCTGACTTGGCGAAGGTGGAGGCGCTCATCGAGCTCGCAGAGAAGGCGATCCCGAACATGCCGCGCTACTGAAGCCCTGATCGCGTGAGAGGACCCATTTCACGCGGGCTGGGTGGGTGCGCTCGTAGTCGGCCTCAAGGGTTGCCATCGCTCATGGTGCTGATCCTGCCGCTGGTCGTAAGCCTGGGGTGTGAACGGCTGTTCTGAGGTCCGGTGGGTCCGCGGGAACCGTGAGTGCCCGTAGGTGGAGGGCAGGTCGAACGTGCGTGCTCCCTAAGATGGCCGGATGCCTCTTCCGTCGCGTCGTTCCACCGCCGTACTGACCGCGCTGGTCGCCCTGTTCGCCGTTGGGGCCACGGGGTGTTCCGCCGAGGAGGAGCGTCCCCGGGAACGGGAACGGGAACGGGCGGACGGTGGGCTCGGGGACATCCTGGTGGACGGGCGGGCCGTGACCGGTTCGAAGCCGTCCGGGTTCGCGAAGCTGCCGTTCCGGCGGACGTACACGGACGGTGAGTTGTACGCCTCCGTGACCGGGTACCGGTCGCTCGCCTTCGGGGCCGCCGGGCTGGAAGGCGCCCTCCGGAAACGGATCGACGCGGGGAAGGACGTGGCGACGACCGTCCAACCCGCCGCGCAGCGCGCCGCCTTCGCCGGGTTGAAGGGGCTGCGCGGGGCCGCGGTGGCCCTCGACGCCGAGACGGGGGACATCGTGGCGCTGGTCAACGCGCCATCTTTCGACCCCGGTTCCTTCGCCGGAAACAGCTCCGCCGAACGGCGGGTGCGGGAGCGGCTGCACGACGACCCCGACAACCCCGTGCTCAACCGGGCCCTGCGGATGACGGCGCGGCCGGGTGCCGCCGCTCAGGTGATCGTCGCCGCCGCCGCGTTGGAGGAAGGGCTGCTCCCCTCGGTGGACGCCCCCGTCCGGGGCCCGGCCGTGTACACCGCCCCGGGCGGTGCGGACCGGTTCACGGGGGACCGGGCGCGATGTGCCGACACCACGCTGAGGGCCGCCCTGCGGCACGCGTGCGCCAATGTCTTCGCCCGGCTCGCGACCGATCTGGGCGCCGGGACGCTGGCCTCGACGGCGCAGGCGTTCGGATTCGGTGAGGAACGGTTGTACACCCCGGTCGCGGTGGCCACGAGCACCTGGCCGGACCGGGCCGCCGGGGCCGAGGGGGCCGCCCTCGCCGCCAACGGGCTCGGTGACGTCGAGGTCAGTCCCCTGCACCTGGCGCGGGTGACGGCCGTGCTCGCGGGGGGCGGGAAGCTCGTCCGGCCCCGGCTGGTCGCCGACCCCGACAAGTCCCCGGACGCGCGGCGGGCCGTCTCCCGGCGCACCGCCGAGCAGTTGCGGTCCGTGCTGGGGGACGGGGCCACGGCCCGGGTCTCCGACGCCTCCGACGACTGGTCCCTGGACTCCGCCAACTGGGCCCTGACGCTGGCCGACACCCCGTCCGGCCGCCGGGTCGCCGTCGCCGTCCTCCTCGACGACCCCGCCGACCGCACCGTACGGGCCCGGGAAATCGCTGGACGGATCGCCGGGGCCACCGACTAGGATCCGTGGCGGCATCGCGTGTCGGTCACCGGCTGGGTGAGGCATGGAGGTGCGGGGACGTGCCCTTGGAGGCATTCCTTGTCAGTACAGCTCGATCACACGATCGTCCACGCCCGGGACAACCGGGAGTCCGCCGAGTTCCTCACCGGACTGCTCGGCCTGGAGATCACCACCGAGTGGGGGCCGTTCATCGCGGTCTCCCTCGACAGCGGCGTCACCCTGGACTTCGCCACCGTCCCGGCGGAGGACATCACACCGCAGCACTACGCCTTCCTCGTCTCCGACGAGGTGTTCGACGCCGCCTACGCGCGGATCACGGCCGACGGAATCGAGCACTACGCCGACCCGAGGAAGCAGCGGCCGGGCGTCATCAACCACAACGACGGTGGCCGGGGCGTGTACTTCATCGATCCGGCGGGTCATTACATGGAGCTGATCACCGTGCCTTACGGGGGCTGGCCGACGGCCGACTGAGCGGCTTCGCGCCACCGTCCCTCCGCACGTCCATGTCCACACCCTTCGCCGGGGCCGCGACCCGAGCCGGTCGCGGCCCCGGCCGTTTCCGGCCGCCCTCGGGGCCGTCCGTCCGGGGCCGCACGGCGCCTCAGGTCCTCGGTCCCCGGTCCTCGCGGGTGGTTCCGTGCCGGTCCGGGGTCGGTGACCGTTTCCGGTCAGTCGCCCGGGGCGCCCGCGTCCGCCAGTTCCGCGACGACCTGGGCGTGACAGGGCAGCGGGACGCACCAGCAGCCCAGCCGGTGGCCGCGCAGCTCCGGCAGGAGGGCCAGCAGGTCGGGGCGGGAGAGCAGATGCGCGCGGTACCGGTCGAGGACCTCCTCGCGGGTGCCGTCCCGGCCCGGGTGGTAGGGGCTGGCCAGCGGGGAGGCGGCCAGGTGCCAGCCGCCGCGGTGCATGGCCCGGCCGACGTAGACCACGTCGTCGTACGCGGGGTCGTCGCGGTGGCCCTTCAGGTTCACGACCGTGGTGCGCGTCATGCCCCCATCGTGCCGTCCGGGCCGGTCCGCCGCCCGTTCACCGGTCGGTGTCGGCCCGTGTTCCGGAGCGGAGCCGCCGTGCGGCCGTCGTCGGCGCCATGCCCCGGCTCCGTTCGTGTCCCCGGCTTCGTGCGGGCCCCCATGCCCGGGCCCCACACCCGGACCCGGGCCCCGCGTCGGACCGTCGGTTTCCGGAAGCGGGGGCGGGACGGTCCGGGGCCGAGCGGGGCGTCACGGCTGTGAGGGGCGGTGCGGGAGGGGTCCCAAGGGGTTGAGGAGGTGCCCTGACGGACTGTCATGTCGGGTGCGTGGCCTCAGTGTTACAAGCGCGCACAGCCCTTGTGGAATTCCTCCGGGGCGTTGAATCATTCCTCGGGCGGCGGTTGACATGACCCTGTCGAACCGGTCCTGCTCCCCCCCGGACGGTCCGTCGCCCCGTTCCCCGCCCCGCGCGGGAGACGGCGCACCACCCCGCGGTACCGCAACGACGCTCCACCCCCCACCAGCGCTCCATCGATGAGGAGGAACCCTCGGATGGCACTGCACAACGATGCCGGGCCCCGCACCACGAACCCCGTGCGGCGCAGAGTGCTCGGCAGCCTGGGGACCGCCGTGGCGGCGGCCCTCGCGCTCGGCGCCGTCACCGCGCTCCCGGCCACGGCGGCCCCCGAGCCCAAGGAGGCCCGCATCCTCAACGCCGGGGCTCCGGGCACCATCGACAACAGCTACATCGTCACCCTGCGTCCCAGCGAGGCCCGGGCCGGTTCGGCGGCCGGCAAGGCGCTCGCACGGGAGTACGGGGCGAAGATCCAGCGCACGTACACCAAGGCCCTCAACGGCTACGCGGTCACCCTCTCCGAGGCGCAGGCGGAGAAGTTCGCCGCCGATCCGGCCGTGGCCAGCGTCGCGCAGAACCGGACCTTCACCACCAACGCCACCCAGGTCAACCCGCCCTCGTGGGGCCTGGACCGGATCGACCAGCGGAACCTGCCGCTGGACGGCCGGTACACCTACCCGGACGCGGCCGGGGAGGGCGTCACCGTCTACGTGGTCGACACCGGCGTCCGGGTCTCGCACGGCGACTTCGGCGGACGGGCCTCCGACGGCTACGACGCGATCGACAACGACTACGTGGCCCAGGACGGCCACGGCCACGGCACCCATGTCGCCGGTACCGTCGCGGGCACCGCCCACGGCGTCGCCAAGAAGGCGAAGGTCGTCGGCGTCCGGGTGCTCAACAACTCCGGCTCCGGCACCACCGCGCAGGTCGTCGCGGGCATCGACTGGGTCGCCCGCAACGCCGTCAAGCCCGCGGTCGCCAACCTGAGCCTCGGCGGAGGCCCGGACCCGACCCTGGACGCGGCCGTCCGCAACGCCATCGCCTCCGGCGTCACCTTCGCGGTGGCGGCCGGCAATTCCAACGTGGACGCCTCGAACCAGTCCCCGGCGCGGGTGAGCGAGGCCATCACGGTCGGCTCCACCACCAACACCGACGCCCGTTCGTCCTTCTCCAACTACGGGTCCCTGGTCGACCTCTTCGCCCCGGGCAGCTCCATCACCTCGACCTGGAACACCAACGACACGGCCACCAACACCATCTCGGGCACCTCGATGGCCAGCCCGCACGTGGCCGGTGCCGCGGCGCTCTACCTCCAGGCCAACCCGACGGCGACGCCCGCGCAGGTCTCCGCCGCGCTGGTCGCCTCCGCCACCACCGGAGTGGTCGGCAACCCGGGCACCGGTTCGCCCAACCGGCTCCTGAACGTGGGCGGCGGCACCACCAACCCGCCCGGCCCGCGGTTCGAGAACACCGCCGACTTCGCGATCAACGACCACGCCACGGTCGAGTCGCCGGTCACCGTCAGCGGCGTCCCCGGCAACGCGCCCTCCGCACTGGCCGTGCCGGTCACCATCCAGCACACCTACGTCGGTGACCTCCAGATCCAGCTGATCGCCCCCGACGGCACCGCCTACACCCTGAAGGCGTTCAACGAGGGCGGCTCCAGCGACAACATCAACGCCACCTACACGGTGAACGCCTCCTCGGAGACCGCCAACGGCACCTGGAAGCTCCGGGTGACCGACAACGCGTCCGCCGACGTGGGCAAGATCGACGCCTGGGCCCTCCAGTTCTGACGGTTCCGACGGTTCCGACAGGTCTGACGGTTATCGCAGGCCGGACAGTCCTGGTGAGTCCGACGGTTCTGATCCGACAGGTCTGACGGTCCCGGCCGGGGCCGTGGGTCCGGCGCCACCCGCCACCCCCACGGCCCCCTCCGGAACCCGGTCGCCCCCGCCCCCGGCGCCACCCCGCCGACCGGAGGCCGGCCCGCCGGACCCGCACCAGCCGCGTCCCCGTGACCGGGCCCCCGGGCCGTCACGGGGACGCGGCGCGTGGTCGTCGTCGTTCCCGGGAACTCCGTCAGGGCGTCCGCCCGGGTACCCGGTTCGGAATCCGTTGCGAGGCGATCGACCCGGGGCACCCGCCCGGGGCGCCCCGTCCCGGTAGGCGAGGGATCGGCCGGATCTTCCGGATAAGGGCGGTTGGCGAGGGTCCGGCCGTCCGGGTGTCAGCGCCGCCGCATACGATGCGTGGGCCATCCACCGCGGTACCGCCGAGTGACCGCCGCCCCCGCCCGAGCCCAGGAGCACCACCCGTGTCGATACCCCCGCCGCCCGGTCCGGGCAGTCCGCAGCAGCCCTGGGAGCGGCCCGGCGGGCAGGACGACGACCCGTGGGCGCCCCCGTCCGACGACGGCGCCCACGACGGTCGGCGGGGTCAGTCCGGGCCGGGCGGCGGATACGGCCCCCACGGCCAGCCGCCCGGGGCCTACGGTCCCGGCGGGGCGTACGGGGCCACCGGCCCGTTTGGTCCGCACGGGCCGCAGGACCCCCCGGGCCCCTACGGACCCTGGGGCGGAGGGTACGGCGGGCCGCCCGTACCGCCGCCCGTGAACGGCTTCGCCATCGCCGCGCTCGTCCTCGGCATCCTCTGCTTCGTCCCGCTGCTCGGCGCCGTCTTCGGGGTCCTCGCGCTCTTCCGGATCCGCCGCACCGGGGAACGCGGCAAGGCCATGGCGGTCTGGGGGATCGCGCTGTCCTGCCTCGGCGTCGTCCTGTACGGCCTGGCCCTGATCGGGGGCGGGTGGGGCGAGTTCACCAAGGGCTTCAAGGAGGCGGCGGAGGAAGCGGCCCGTCCCACGTTCTCGGTGAGCAAGGGCGAGTGCTTCACCACCCCGTCCGGGGGGATCGACGGAATCACCTACGACGTCGACGAGGTGCCGTGCGGCGACCCGCACGACGGCGAGGCGTTCGGGACGTACCGGGTGGCCGGTGGCGCGGGGGCGGCGTTCCCCGGCGACCAGAAGCTGTGGGACCAGGCGGACGACCGGTGCCAGGTGCTCGGCTCCGCCTACGCGATGGACTCCTGGACCCTGCCGGACGACGTCGACCTCTACTACTTCACCCCCACCCGGGAGAGCTGGAAGCTCGGCGACCGCGAGGTCAGCTGCGTGTTCGGCCACACCGACGGCGAGACCCGGCTGACCGGCTCGCTCCGGAACGACGCCGCCATGCGGGACGCCGACCAGCTGGCGTACCTGCGGGCCGATCACCATCTGCTCAAGGGGCTGAACGCCGCCCCGGACGCGACCTACGTGGAGGACGACCTGCCGGGCCACAAGAAGTGGGCCGTCGCCATGTCCCGCGAACTGCGCGCCCAGCGGGACGCGCTGCGCGCCCACGACTGGAAGGCCGGGAGCGCGCCCGCCGTCAACGCCCTGATCAAGGATCTGGACGAGGCCCGCAAGGCGTGGGACCGCGCCGCCCGGGCGCGGGACGCCGACGCCTACTACCTCCACTACGACCGGGGCATGAACCTGGTGGACCCCTCGCGCGCGGTGCCCGCCCGCAAGGCGCTCGACCTCGGCGTCCGGCCGCCCCGGGAGCTGACCGGCGCGCTGGGCCTCGACGACGCCCCCGGGAAGCCGGAGAAGCCCGGGAAGTCGGAAGAGTCCGGGAAGGCGACGGGCTCGGGCGGCAGCGGCGCGGCCGTCTGAGGGCTCCGGGGCCCTGGGGCCTCCGGGCCTCCAGGGCCTGCGGACCCTCCGGTCCGGCTCCCGTCCGGCTTTCCGCCCGGCCCGTCGGCGCTCCCCGCCCGGGCCGGGGTGGCCGGGGCCCGGGCCGCCCCGCGCTCCCTCACTCCCCTCCCGATGCTGCTATACCTGGGTAAAACCCCTGGGTAAAGCCATGTCATCACTTCGAGTGATTCTCTGGCCTTTGCTTGCACGGCCGTACCGAACGTTGCGAACCTGTCGCCGTGCGTCAACCCGGCGGGAGGGTCAGTGACATTCGGTGATCGGCCGGCGTATCTGCGGGTCGCGGGGGAACTGCGCAAGAAGATCATCGACGGTTCGCTGCCGCCCCATACGCGGCTTCCGTCCCAGGCCCGCATCCGCGAGGAGTACGGGGTCTCCGACACCGTCGCGCTGGAAGCCCGCAAGGTGCTGATGGCGGAGGGGCTGGTGGAGGGCCGGTCCGGCTCCGGCACCTATGTGCGGGAGCGGCCCGAGCCCCGCCGGATCGCCCGCTCCGGCTACCGCCCCTCCGGCGGCCCCACCCCCTTCCGCCAGGAGCAGGCGGACGACTCCCCGTACGGGGCGTGGGAGTCCCGCAGCGAGCAGACCGGGGCGGAACCCGGCGTCGCGCTGCGGCTGGGCGTCCCCGAGGGCGACCGGGTGATGCGGACGCGGTACGTCTACCGGGACGGGTGCGAGGTCATGATGCTCTCCACCTCCTGGGAACCGCTCGCCGTCACCGGCCGCACGCCGGTGATGCTCCCCGAGGAGGGCCCCCTGAAGGGGAAGGGGGTGGTGGCGCGGATGGCCGCGATCGACGTCGTCGTGGACAACGTGACGGAGGAGGTCGGCGCCCGCCCCGGGCAGGCCGACGAACTGCTGTCGCTGGGCGGGGCGCCCGGACACGTGGTGATGGAGATCCGGCGCACGTTCTACGCCTCCGGGCTGGCCGTGGAGACGGCGGACCTGATCGTGCCCGCCGACCGGTACCGGGTGGCGTACCACCTGCCGGTGCGGTAGCCGGACGTCGTCCGGTGGCGTACGGGAGGTGGTCCCGTGCGCGTGGCGGGCGTTCCCCGTCTTCCGGGGGTGGTCCTCGCATGGCGCGGATGCGTCGGCGAACGTTCGGTACCGCTCGGGACCGCTCGGTTCCGGGTGTGGTTCATTCGGGATCGTCCTGGTCTGTTCGGGGGCGGAATCTGGCCGTTCTGTGACGGTGAGGTGTGCGGGGCGGGGTGCGGGGACTTGTTCGCTGAGGCATGGGGGCTGAGGGGTTTTGTGTGGACGGGTGGACGGCGCGCGCGGTGACCCGGTCCGGCTCCGGGAGCGGTGCAGGGCGTTCGACGGGAGCGCCGTCGCGTCGAGGGGGCGCGCGGGACGGGTCGGCGACCCGCCGTCCTTGGCTGGTTGCGTACCTCTTCGTGAAAAGACGTAACCGCTGAGTAAAGGTCGGGCGTAGGCTCAGGCATATGCGGATTGCGGTTTCCCCGTTGACCGGCGAAAGGAACCGGCCAGGGGGAGGGAGGGAAGGGGCGCAATGACCGAGAGCACGGCCACCTTGCCCTGGCTCGTCATACGGGAGGACGACAACGGGAACCGCTATCGCGTGGGCCGGTACGCCACGCGGGCGGAGGCCCAGCAGGCCGCCGACAGCCTCGACTCCCGGGAGCAGCGTCAGCTGTACTGGGTGGAACGGGTCGCCCCCAGCGGCCCCTGAACGCCCGGCCCGCGGCCCTGCGGCCTCGCGACCCCGCGTCCCGTAGGCTCCCGGGCGTGGATCGGTGCGTGGTGGTCGTCGCTGGAGCCCTGTACGACGGCGGGCGGTTGCTGGCCGCGCGGCGCAGCGCCCCGGCCGAACTGGCGGGGCGTTGGGAACTGCCCGGCGGCAAGGTCGAGCCGGGGGAGCCGCCGGTCGACGCCCTGGTCCGCGAACTCCGCGAGGAACTGGGCGTCGAGGTCGGGGAGCTGACCCCGGTCCCCGGTGAATGGCCGCTGAAACCCGGCTATGTGCTCAGGGTGTGGACCGCCCGGCTGCTGTCCGGCGAACCCCGTCCGCTCCAGGACCACGACGAGCTCCGCTGGCTCGGTCCGGACGAGGTGTGGTCCGTCGACTGGCTGGACCAGGACGTCCCCGCCGTGCGCGAGGTGCTCCGACGGCACGGCTGACCCGTCCGGACCCCGCCGTCGGCACGGGCCCCGCCCCGCCCCCGGGAGCCCGCCGGCGCGAACCCGCCGTTCCCCCGCCGTCCCTGCGGAAGCGACCCCGTGGATGTCGTGCGGCCCCGGGTGTACGGGCGGCTTGACGGTATTTTTGCCTTTTCGTTCCCTTGGGTGGCGAAGGCGGCCGAGAGGGCCGCCCGTCCCGTCATTCCCTCAGGTCCCGGCCGTGTCGTGGGGTGCGTCGTCAGGGCGCGGGGACATTACCGTGCGCCCTGTGTGAATGCCGCGCGCGCTCCCCGTCCCTCTGTGCGCCCCGGGCTGGATAGAGCCCCTCGCATATCGGGTATGTGCTCACTAAGCATATGAATCCGGGCGGGGTCGCGCGGATGTCGCGGATGTCCAGGGAAGTGATGCGGTGTGATCGAGACCGATCGTGATCGGGGCGACCGGGAGGCTCCCGACACCCTGGACCGTCCGGACGGCCCAGGGCACCCGGACGGTCCCGGTCCGGACGGCCGGGACGGGGCGAGCCGCGTCGAGTGGACCTTCCCCGCCGACCCCGGAGCCGTCCGCGACGCGCGCGCCCTCGTCCGTGGACAACTCGGTGACTGGGGACTGGAGTCCCTCGGGGACCTCACGGTCCTCCTCGTCAGCGAGCTGGTCACCAACTCCCTGCGGTACGCGTCCGGGCCCATCGGCGTACGGCTGGTACGCCCGCCGCGCCCGCCCGGCACCCTCCTGGTCGAGGTCTCCGACCCGTTGCCCGAACCCCTGCCCGAGCCGCCCCGGGGGCACCACGCCGACACCGAGGCGGAGGGCGGCCGGGGACTGCGGCTCGTCGCCTCGACCTCCCGCCGCTGGGGGACCCGTCCGGGCAGGTCGGGCAAGACGGTGTGGTTCGAGCTGGCTCTGCCGGGTTAGAAGGGAGAGAGGTGCCGGTCGGTCCTGACCGGACCAAAAACTGTCGGGACCGAGCTGTGATCGTGAACACCGTGTTGCGCGGGGCCGTTGTGCTGGATACTGCGGGACAGCCGCCACCGGTGACCGGTGCCGGGGCGCGGTGAGCTGGAGGGGACGGTTCGCGTGAGCGAGATACCAGCGCGGGTCACTGTGTCGGGTCATGCGTCGGAGGGCGCGACGGGTGGGACACGAGACGACGTGATGTGGCAGGGCACACCGCCCGGTTCCCTCTACGACCACATCAAGGTGGCCTCCTTCTCGATCGGCCCCGACGGACTGATCGACCAGTGGAGCGCCCGCGCCGAGCGGCTCTTCGGCATCCCCGCCTCGACCGCCGTCGGGCAGGACCCCATCGAGGCGTTCGTCCCGCCTGAGCTGCGCGCCCGGGGCCAGCGCGCCATGGCCGAGGTCCTCGACGGCCGGGAGTGGACCGGCACGGTGCCCTTCCGGCTGCCCCCGCCCGACGCCCCCTCCGGCCCGGCCTCCTCCGCCGGTCCTTCCGTTCCTTCCGGTTCGTCCGCGGGTTCTTCCGGCCCGGTCGCCCCTTCCGGCCCCGGCCCGTCCGCCACGGCCCCCGAGCACGGCCGCTCCGGCCGCCACGGGCCACCGGGCCGCGACGGCTCCGGCACCCGCTCGGCCGCCGTCACCGCGCCGCCCCGCGCCCCCGGCGCCCGCCCCCGCCCCGGCCCCCCCGCCACCGGACGGGTCCCGGCGGCCGCCCCCGCGCCCCGGTTCACCGGCGACCACGGGGACCCCGGCCGGGTCGGCGTGGCCGAGCTGTACGTGATGCCCACCGAGAACGCCAAGGGCGAACGCGCCGCCGTCTGCATCGTCGTGGACGTCCGGGCGCTGCGCCGCATCGAGACGGACATCGCCGCCTCGCAGGCGATCTTCGGGCAATCGCCCTTCGGGTTCGTGCTGTTCGGCACGGACCTGCGGGTCCAGCACGCCAACCGGCAGTTCACGGCGGCCTTCGGCGGGCCCGCCGAGGACCACCGGGGCCGCACCGTCCACGACTACCTGCCCCGCCCGGAAGCCGACCGGATGGCCGCCGCGCTGCGCCGGGTGCTGGAGACCGGGGAGGCCGTCACCGACATGCAGCTGGTCGGGGCGGTCCCCGGCTCCAGCGACCGCCACCACTGGTCCGTCAACCTCTACCGGGTGTACAGCGGCGGCGGCCACCCCATCGGGGTCGCCGGGCTCGGCACCGATGTGACCCGCCGTCACGCCGCCGCCCGCGAGGCCGCCCAGTCCCGCCGCAACCTCGCCCTCCTCAACGAGGCCGGGGCCCGGATCGGCAACTCCCTCGACATCGAGGCCACCGCCCGCGAACTCCTCGACGTGACCGTCCCCGGCTTCTGCGACCTCGCCGCCGTCGACCTCTACCAGGGGCTCCTCGACGGGGAGGGCGCCGCGCCCGGACCGTGGAGCGCGGCGGACACCGGCAGCGGCAGCGGCACCCTGCGCCGGGTCGCCTACGCGAGCGCCGTCGCCGACGCCCCGTTCGCCGACGGCCGGGCGCCGGTCAAGGTCGGCACCACCCACCACTTCGACTTCGCCTCGCCGTTCGCGAGCGCGCTGCGCAGCGGGCGCCCCCGGCTCGTCGACGGCGAACCCGGCGGACTCATCCGCTCCACGCTCGCCGTGCCGATGATCGCCCACGACACGGTCGTCGGGGTCGTCCAGTTCACCCGCACCAAGGGCAGCGAACCCTTCACCGACCGGGACCGCTCGCTCGCCGGGGAACTCGCCGCCCGCACCGCCGTGTCCATGGACAACGCCCGGCTGTACCGGCGCGAGCACCAGCGGGCGCTGCTCCTCCAGCGCTCCCTGCTGCCGCCGGACAACCCGGTGGCCGCCGGACTCGACATCGCCTGCCGCTATCTGCCGGGCAACGCCGCCAACGAGGTCGGCGGCGACTGGTTCGACGTCATCGAACTCCCCGGCCACCGCACCGCCCTCGTCGTCGGGGACGTCATGGGCCGTGGACTGCGCGCCGCCGTCGCCATGGGCGAGCTGCGCACCGCCGTGCGCACCCTGGCCCTGCTCGACCTGGAACCGGCCGAGGTGCTCGCCGCCCTCGACGAGGTCGCCCGGGGGCTCGGCACCCCCGGCGGGGTCCGCCAGGCCACCCGCACCCCCCGGGACGCCGACCTCTCCGAGGTCTACCTCGCCACCTGCGTCTACGCGGTCTACGACTCCGTCACCCGGCGCTGCACCTTCGCCAACGCGGGCCATCTGCCGCCCGTGGTGGTGGAGCCCGGCGAGTCCGCGATGATGCTCGACGTGCCGCCGGGGATGCCGCTCGGCGTCGGCGGGGAGCCCTTCGAGGAGGTCGAGGTCGAACTCGCGGAGGGCGCCCTCCTCGCGCTGTACACCGACGGGCTCGTCGAGTCCCGGGACCACGCCCTCGACGAGGGCCTCCAGGCGTTCCTCGGCGCCCTCACCGAACCGGCCCGCCCCCTGGAGGACGTCTGCGACCACGTCCTCGGCACCCTCGACACCCGGCACGGCGAGGACGACATCGCCCTGGTCATGGCCCGGGTGCAGGGACTGCCCGCGGCCTCGGTCGGGGACTGGTCGCTGCCGCCCGAGCCGCAGAGCGTCGGCCGCGCCCGTGAGTACGCCCGCGCCCAGCTGGAGTCCTGGGGGCTCGACGCGCTGGTCGACACCACCGAACTCCTGGTCAGCGAACTCGTCACCAACGCCCTGCGGTACGGCGAGGGGGAGATCAGGCTCCGGCTGCTGCTCGACCGGACCCTGGTGTGCGAGGTCTGGGACGCGGGACTGGTCCAGCCGCGCCGACGGCGGGCCCGGGCCACCGACGAGGGCGGCCGGGGGCTCCAGCTCGTCGGACTGCTCTCCGCCGGATGGGGCACCCGGCGCACCCCCCGGGGCAAGACGGTCTGGTTCGAACTGGGGCTGCCCGACGGCGACGGCGACCCGGTCGACCTGGCCGAAGCGCTGATGAGCATGTTCTGACCCGGCCACCCGGCTCACCCGGCCACCCGGCTCACCCGGCCGCCCGGCTCACCCGGATGGCCCGGCTGGCCTGCTTGACGGGCTTGGGCCGGCTGACCCGCCGGGGCCGTCCGGCTCGTCCGGGCCGGGGCCGTCCGGGGAGCGCGGGTCAGGGGTCCGGGCCGGGGGCCGTCCGGGCGGGCAGGGGGGTGCGGAAGTCGTGCAGCCAGGCCATCTTCTCGTGGAAGTCCTCCGCCGACAGCGAGGACAGCAGCGCGTTGCGGCGCTCGGCCGCCGCCCCCGACGGATTGAAGACCCGGGGCACCAGCTTCCGTGAGACCCGCTGGGCCCGTGCGGTGCGCTCGCGCCGCTCCGCCTCGTACCGCGTCAGCCGTCCGGCGACCGCCTCCCGGCCGCAGTCCAGCAGGCTCCCCAGCAGCACCGCGTCCTCCAGCGCCATCGCGGCGCCCTGGGTGGCGTACTGGAGCATCGGATGGGCCGCGTCCCCCAGCAGGGTCACCCGGCCGTCCGTCCACCCGGCCCGGGGCTCCCGGTCGCACAGCACCCAGCTGTGCCACTCCTCGCCCAGCTCCAGCAGCCGTCGCGCGGCCGGGTGCAGCCGGGGGAACCGGCCCAGTACGTGGTCCTTCGCGGCGGGCTCCCCGGCCACCTCCACCGTGGCGCCGTCGTCCCGGGTGGCCGCCAGGTTCAGCAGCCGTCCCCCGGCGACCGGGTAGTGGACGACGTTCCAGCCCGGTCCCGCCCACAGCACCACGGCGTTCCACCGCACCTCCCGGGGCACCCGGGCCATCGGCACCAGCGAACGGTAGATCGTCTGCCCGGACACCACCGGCGGCCCGTCCCCGACCAGCTGCTCCCGGACCGTGGAGTGGAGGCCGTCGGCGCCGATCAGGGCCGCCCCGCCGACGCCCTCCCCGGACTCCAGGACCGCCGTCACCCCCGTCCCGTCCTGCCGGTACCCGGCCACCGGGCTGTCGGTGCGCAGCTCCACCCGCTCCTGGTCCCGGCAGGCGTCCAGCAGCGGCTGGTACAGATCGGCCCGGTGCACCACCGCGTACGGGTTGCCGAACCGGCGGCGGTAGGCGCCGGTCAGCGGCAGGCTCGCGACCCGTTCGCCGGTGGTCCCGTCCATGCACCGCAACTCGTCGATGTGCACCGCCCGCGCGCGCACCGCGTCGCCCACCCCGAGCAGATCGAGCATGTGGAAGGCGTTCGGGGCCAGTTGGATGCCCGCCCCCAGCTCGGTGAAGGCGGGGCGCCGCTCCAGCACGGTCACCCGGTGGCCGTGCCGCGCCGCGCTCAGCGCCGTCGCCAGCCCGCCGATGCCGCCCCCGGCGACGACGATCCGCAGCGGGGCGGCGCGGGCGGCGCCCGGCCCGGGGCCGGTCATGTGCCTGGGCCCGGGTCCGGCCCTGTGCCCGGGGCCGGGTCCGTCCATGGGTCCGGACGAGTGCCTCGCGGGCGTCATGGGCTCGGACCCGGAGCCGGTCACCGGCCCGGTCATGTGCCGGACTTGAGGGCGGTGAGCCGGGCCTCCACCTCCGCCGTGTCGCCGAGCGCGTCCAGCCGTTCGAACTGGGCGTCCAGCGAGGAGGCGGCCAGCTCCTGTCTGCCGAGCGCCCGGGCCTCCTCCCGGCGGATCTTCTCCTCGAAGCGGCCCAGCTCGCTGGTGGGATCGAGCACGTCGACGCTGCGGGCCGCGTCCAGCATCTGGTTCTGGGCCTCGGCCGTCCGCGCCCGGGCCACCAGCTGGTCGCGCCGCGAGCTGAGTTCCGAGAGCTTCCGGCGCATCTCGTCCAGTCCGGTCCGCAACTTGGCGACCACCTCGCCCTGTGCGGCGATCACCGGCTCGGCGTCCTTCGCCTCCCGCTCCGCGCGCAGCTGCCGTTCCAGTGCCACCCTGGCCAGGTTGTCGAAGGTGTCGGCCTGCGCCGCGTCCCCCGCCGCGCGCAGCCCGTCCGCCCGGCGGCTGGCCGCGAGCGCCTTGCCGCCCCACTCGGCGGCGGCGTCCACGTCCTCCTGGTGGTCCTGCTCCAGCAGCCGCAGATTGCCGATCGTCACCGACACCGCCTCCTCCGCCTCGCCGATGTTGGCGGTGTAGTCGCGGATCAGCTGGTCGATCATCTTCTGCGGGTCCTCGGCCTGGTCGAGGAGGGCGTGGATGTTCGCGCGGGCCAGTTGGGTGACCCGGCCGAGGACGGTCTGTTTGCTGCCCATCGGGGTGACCTTTCGGTGAGTGCGGGATGCCTGCGGACGGGTGCTGGTGGTGCTGGTGGCTTGTGGGCGGGTGCTGGTGGGTGCCGGTGGCTTGTGACGGGGCCGGTGGGCGCCGGTCGTCTGCGGGCGGGTGTGGAACGCGACCGGGTGGGAGCGGTCAGAACCGGCCGCCCCCGCTTCTGCGGCCCCGGGTGGCGCCGCCGCCGAAACTGCCGGGACCGAGCCCGCCCCGGCCTCCGCCCCGTCCCCCGCCCGGACCGCCCGTACCGCCGGGGAACCGTCCCCCGCCCGCCGCCCGCCCGAGGCCCCCCAGCACCTCGCCGAGCAGCAGTCCGCCCAGGACCGCGCCACCCGTCCCGATGCCCGCCGGGCCACCCGCCCGCCCGCCGTACGGATTGCCGTAGGACCGGACGTCGCGCTCCGCGAGCCGCCGCGCCTCACCGGCCAGGGCGTCGGCGCGCTGGGCGTCCGCGAGCGCCGCCGCCGTCCCGCCGTCGTCCCGCTCCGCCCGGTCGAGGTGGCGCTGCGCCTCCGCCAGCCGGGTGCGCGCCGCGCTGCCCACCGCGCCCCGGTGGGTGGTGACGTAGTCCGCCGCCGCGCCGACCGCGCTGCGCGCCGTCAGCAGGGACTGGCCCAGCAGCGACCGGGCGCGCCCCTCGGCCGCCTCCCGCTCCCGGGCCCCGGCCAGCGCCCCGTCCAGCGCGGTGTCCGCCTCCTCCAGCCTGCGCAGCGCGCCGATCGGGTTGTAGCGGCCCGCCGCCCGCTCCGCCCGCACGTCCCGGACGACGGCCTCCGCGCGGGCCACCCGGCCCCGCAGCTCGGCCGAGGGGAGCTGGTCCGCCGGGCCGTCCAGCACCCCGCGCGCCTCGGCCAGGTCCGTCTCCGTCTCGGTGAGGGCGTCCGGAAGCGCCCGGTCGGCCGCCGCCGTCTCCTCCGCCAGCCGCTCCACGGCCGTCACGAACGTCTCCGCCTGGTCCACGGCCCCCTCGGCGGCCCGCAGCCGGACGGCCGCCCGGGCGTGGTCCCCGGCGGCGACCGCCTCCCGGGCCGCCGTCAGACCCGCGCCCGCGAACGCCAGCCGGTCCCGCGCCTGCTCCAGATGGCCCGCCACCGGCAGCGCGGCGGCCGGGGCGTAGGCCGCGCCGAGCCGCTCCAGCGCCTCCCGCGCGCCCTCCGTACGGGCGCTGACCCGCTGGTACGCGGTGTCGGCGTGCTCCAGCGCCTCGGGCGCCGACTTCTCCAGGGCGCGCAGCCGGTCGAACGCGGCGGACTCGGCGTCCAGCCGACGGTTCGCCTCCCCGCAGCGGGCGACGATCTCGTCCAGCATCCGCCGTCGGGCGGCGTCGTCCTCCGGGTCCGCGTCGTCGAGCCGCTGGCGCAGCCGGAAGGCGGCCGTCAGCTCGGCGCGGGCGGCCGCCAGGGCCTCCGCGAACGGCCGGGTGGCCTCCTCCCCGAACTGCGCCGTCGCGAACCCCAGCTCCTCCGCGCTGGTGCGCACCGCGTCGTCGGTGCCCACCAGCAGCCGACGGGCCCGGGCGTCCAGTTCGGGCAGCGGGGCGGGGCCCGGCGCGCCGGGCGGCCGTCCGCCGGGCCCGGTGCCGGTGTCCCGGTGGGCGGCGGCCCGGCGGCGCTTGCGGGCCACCGCGTAGACGGCGACCGCGCAGGCCGCGCCGACCGCGACCACCGGCAGCACGAAGTCGCCCGCGCCGACCGTCGGGCCGAGCAGGGTGCCGGGGTCGGGGTCGCCGGGGGTGAGCGCCGGGGTGGGGACGGGCCGTCCCGCCAGCACCGCGTCCATCCCGTCGGCCGCGCCGATCGCGGCGCCCGCCCAGTCGTTCGCCCGCAGCGCCGGTTCGATCGCGGTCCGGGCGACGGCGGCGAGCTGCGCGTCGGTCAGCCGGACCCCCTCGTCCACGGAGTACGCGTACCGGCGGTCGTGGGTGGCGACGGCCAGCAGCAGGTCGTCGAGGCCCAGTCCGCCGCGCCGCGCGGTGGCGTCCGCCCACTCGCCGGACGGCAGCCCGGAGAAGTCGCGGACGTAGACCACGTACAGCTGGAGCCCCTGGTCGCGGTCGAGCCGGTCCAGCGCGGCCGTCACCTGGGGGCGGCGGTCGCCGAGGGCGCCGACGGTGTCGGTGATCTGTCCGGTGCGGGAGAGCGGGACGGGGTCGTCCGCGTGGGTGATCCCGCCCGTGGCCGGGCCGAGGACCAGCCACAGGCCCAGCAGGACGGTGGCGGCCGTCGCCCGTCGGAGGGTCCACGGGGGGCGCGGCGCGCCGGACCCCGGGCGGGGCGCGCCCGGGGTCCGGGGGGACCGACTCCTGGGGGACGTCACGTTTCGGAGCGTAGGGCCGGGTGGCGGCGCCCGCGACCTCGACGGTCGCCCCGGCGGTGGCCTCGGCGTGGTCCCGGCGTGGCCCTGGTGGCGCCCCCCAGGCGGTGGGGAGCGGGTCCGGGGGTGCGCCCTTCGGGCGGGGGTACGTCCGGTGCGGGTCCGCTGGGGTTGCTCGCGCCGTTCCTCGCGCCCCTTTCGGGGGCTTCCGCCCGGCGGTCGGCTCACTGCCGTGGAGGGTTGCTCGCGCAGTTCCCCGCGCCCCTTCGGGGCGCCCCGAAGGGGCGCGGGGAACTGCGCGAGCAACCACCGTGGACCGGGGGCCGAACACCTGCCTTGGCGGGGGTGTCCCGCGGGGCCCTGCCCGTACGCCCCGGTCGGGACCGGTGGGCGTACGGGCAGGGGGCGGGGTCAGCGTTCGCGGCGGCGGATCTTGTCGCCCAGCCAGACCAGCGGGTCGTACTTGCGGTCCGCGACCCGTTCCTTCAGGGGGATCAGCGCGTTGTCGGTGATCCGGATGCCCTCCGGGCAGACCTCCGTGCAGCACTTGGTGATGTTGCAGTAGCCCAGCCCGTGGTCGTCCTGCGCGGTCCGCTGACGGTCCAGGCCGGACTCCTCGGCCGCGTCCAGCGGGTGCATGTCGAGTTCCGCGACGCGCATCAGGAAGCGGGGCCCGGCGAAGGCCGTCTTGTTCTCCTCGTGGTCGCGCACCACATGGCAGGTGTCCTGGCACAGGAAGCACTCGATGCACTTGCGGAACTCCTGCGAGCGGTCCACGTCCTCCTGGGCCATGCGGTACTCGCCGGGCGCCAGCTCCGGGGGCGGCACGAAGGCCGGGACCTCACGGGCCTTGGTGTAGTTGAAGCCCACGTCGGTGACGAGGTCCCGGACCACGGGGAACGCCCGCAGCGGGGTCACCGTGATCGTCTCGGCGCGGTCGAAGACCGACATCCGGGTCATGCACAGCAGCCGGGGCCGTCCGTTGATCTCGGCGCTGCACGAACCGCACTTGCCCGCCTTGCAGTTCCAGCGGACCGCGAGGTCGGGGGCCTGGGTGGCCTGGAGCCGGTGGATGATGTCGAGGACCACCTCGCCCTCGTTCACCTCCACCCGGAAGTCCCCGAAGTCCCCGCCCCCGGCGTCCCCGCGCCAGACCCGGAAGTGCGCCTCGTAACTGGTGGACGCTGAGGTCGTCACTCGTACAACTCCTCTTCGGCGAGGTACTTGACCAGCTCCTCCTTGTCGAAGAGGGCCAGCAGGTCGGGGCGGATCGGATCGGTCTCCACCCGGGTGAGGTCGATCTGCGGCGCGCGCGGATCGAGGGCGGCGGCCGTGACCTCCGGGGCGTCCGTGGCGCCGGGGGCGCCCGGGTGACCGGCCAGCGCGCAGAGCAGATTGACGTTGCGCCAGGAGCGGTCCATGCCGGGCCGGTCCTCCCGGGTGTGGCCGCCCCGGCTCTCGGTGCGTTCCAGCGCGGCCCGCGCCACGCACTCGCTGACCAGCAGCATGTTCCGCAGGTCCAGGGCGAGGTGCCAGCCCGGGTTGAACTGCCGGTGGCCCTCGACGGCGAGCCGCCGGGCCCGCAGCCGCAGTTCCCCGAGCTTCTCCAGGGCCCGGGCCATCTCCCCCTCCCGGCGGATGATGCCCACCAGGTCGTTCATCGTCCGCTGGAGTTCCTGGTGGAGGGTGTACGGGTTCTCCGGCGCCGCGACCAGCCCGGTACCGGCGGTGCCGGTCCCGGAACCGGTGTCGGAACCGGTGCCGTCCACGGCGTCCGCCGGGTACGCCTCCGCGTCCTCGGCGACGTCCGCGCCGAACGGCCGCAGCGCCTCCGCCACCGCCTCCGCGATCCGGGCGTCCGCCGCCACCGGCCGGTCCCCGTCCGCCAGCCCGGCCGCGTACCGCGCCGCGTGCAGTCCGGCGCGGCGGCCGAAGACCAGCAGGTCGGAGAGGGAGTTGCCGCCCAGCCGGTTGGAGCCGTGCATCCCGCCCGCGACCTCGCCCGCCGCGAACAGCCCGGGCACCCCGCGCGCCGCCGCCGTGTCGGACTCGACGGCCACCCCGCCCATCACGTAGTGGCAGGTCGGTCCCACCTCCATCGGCTCCGCCGTGATGTCCACGTCCGCCAGCTCCTTGAACTGGTGGTACATCGACGGCAGCCGACGGCGGATCACCTCCGGCGCCATCCGGGTGGAGACGTCGAGGTAGACCCCGCCGTGCGGGGAGCCGCGCCCCGCCTTGACCTCGGCGTTGATGGCGCGGGCGACCTCGTCGCGGGGGAGCAGCTCGGGCGGGCGGCGGTTGTGGTCGGGGTCCTCGTACCAGCGGTCGCCCTCCTCCTCCGTCTCCGCGTACTTCTCCTTGAAGACGTCGGGGACGTAGTCGAACATGAACCGCCGTCCCTCGGAGTTGCGCAGCACGCCGCCGTCGCCCCGGACCGACTCGGTCACGAGGATGCCCTTCACCGAGGGCGGCCAGACCATGCCGGTCGGATGGAACTGCACGAACTCCATGTTGACCAGGGGCGCCCCGGCCAGCAGCGCCAGCGCGTGGCCGTCGCCGGTGTACTCCCAGGAGTTGGACGTCACCTTGAACGACTTGCCGATGCCGCCGGTCGCGAGGACCACCGAGGGGGCCTCGACGACGAAGAACCGCCCGGTCTCGCGCTCGTAGCAGAAGACGCCCGCCACCCGCCCGTCCGGGTCCTGGAGGATCCGGGTGACGGTGCACTCCTGGAACACCTTCAGACAGCACTCGGGGTCGTCGGACTCCTTGGCGTCCTCCTGCTGGAGGGCGACCACCTTCTGCTGGAGGGTGCGGATCAGCTCCAGCCCGGTGCGGTCGCCGACGTGCGCGAGCCTCGGGTACTCGTGGCCGCCGAAGTTGCGCTGCGAGATGCGGCCGTCCCGGGTGCGGTCGAAGAGGGCGCCCCAGGTCTCCAGCTCCCAGACCCGCTCCGGCGCCTCCCGGGCGTGCAGCTCCGCCATCCGCCACTGGTTGAGGAACTTCCCGCCGCGCATGGTGTCGCGGAAGTGGACCTGCCAGCCGTCGCCGGAGTTGACGTTGCCCATCGCCGCCGCGATGCCGCCCTCGGCCATCACGGTGTGCGCCTTGCCGAACAGGGACTTGCAGATCACCGCCGTCCGCAGCCCCTGCTCACGGGCCTCGATCGCCGCCCGCAGTCCGGCGCCACCGGCGCCTACCACGACGACGTCCCACTGCTGCCGTTCCACCTGGGGCATCAGAACAACCTCGGATCGTCGAACACACCACTGGCCAGGAGGTACACGTAGAAGTCGGCGAGCCCCACGCTCAGCAGGGACGCCCACGCGAGCTGCATGTGGCGGGCGTTGAGCCTGCCCACCCAGCCCCACAGCCGGTACCGGACCGGATGCTTGGAGAAGTGCTTGAGCCGTCCGCCCACGATGTGCCGGCAGGAGTGGCAGGACAGGGTGTACGCCCAGATCAGCACCGTGTTCAGCAGGAACACCAGACTGCCGAGCCCCATGTGGCCCCAGGCGTAGTGCTCGTCGCGGAAGGTGAGGACCGTGTCGTACGTGAGGACCGCCGCGACCAGCAGCGCCGCGTAGAAGAAGTAGCGGTGCAGGTTCTGCAGGACGAGCGGGAACCGGCTCTCGCCCGTGTACGTCCGGTGCGGCTCGGCCACCGCGCAGGCGGGCGGCGAGGCCCAGAAGCCCCGGTAGTACGCCTTGCGGTAGTAGTAGCAGGTGAGCCGGAACCCCAGCGGGAAGATCAGGATGATCAGCGCGGGGGACAGGCCCCACCAGCCCCCGACGACCTCCCAGTTCGGCCCGTCCCGCATCGGCGCGCAGTTCTCCGCGAGACAGGGCGAGTAGAAGGGGGAGACGTAGGGGGCGGCGTAGTAGTCGGCGTTCGCGAACGCCCGCCAGGTCGAGTAGGCGATGAAGGCGAGCAGTCCGGCGGCGGTCGCCACCGGCGGCACCCACCAGCGGTCGGTGCGCAGATGGGGGGCGGCGATGGCGGCGCGCCGCCGGGCGCGCACACCGCCGCGTTGGACGGGGGGTTCCGTGCCTGTGGCCAACGGGGACTCCACTCGGGTCGGGACTCGGGCGCGGGGCGGGACCCCCGGGCCGCGGGCGACTCAGGGGGCGTGGCGGTGCCGGGCGCCGAGTCCCTCGTCGTCCGCATCCGTCCACAGGGAGCTGTCGTACGGGGCGTCGGGAATCCGTACGACGTCGTCCGGCCGGGGGGCCGGTTGGTGCCGGGAGGCGGTGCGTGTCCGCGCGCCTCTCTTGGTGCCGGGGCCGCCGTCCGCCGCGCTGACCTCCCGCAGGAGGCTCACGCTCTCCCGCAGATGGGCGGCGTCGGTACGGACCCGTCGGATCTCCAGCGCGTCCCGGCCGAGGCGCGCCGGGAGGCGTGCCGCGAGGTGTTCCAGGGCCTGGGTCAGGTCGTCGATGCAGTGCTCTACAGCCGTGAGGTCATCGTGGGCAGACAGGGCTCGCCCTCACTTCCGCGTAGCGGGCGGCAACGTCCGTGCGCCTGAGAGTGTTCCGTGTCACATCGAGGATGGGGAAGACGTCGGCCGCGCTTTCTTGACACTGTCCGGTAGTGATGGTGGGGGTGGGGTGAGAGGGGTCTCACGTACGCAGGTGGCGCCGGTGCCGCGTCCCGCCCGGCCGTCGACCGGTCCGCCCGTCCGGTGACCGGATCGCTTCCGGTCACCCGGGGGATGTGCCCCGCCCGCCCCGCGTCCCGCCGCGACGGCGACCCCGCTTCCGCCGCCCCGCGCCCGTCCGCGCGCCGCCCCGCGTCCCGGGCGCCGGTCCGCGCGCCCGTCCACCGGCGGCACCGGTCCACCGGCGGCACCGGTCCGCCGGGGACGCGCCCGCCGCACCGCCCGTACCGCGTCTCCGCCGTTCCCGTCGCACCGTCCGTACTGCGTGCCCGCCGTTTCCGTCGCACCGTCCGTACTGCGTGCCCGCCGTTTCCGTCGCACCCGTACGGCGCCCGTCGCGCTCCACCGCGCCCGTACCTCGCCCGTACCGTGTCCGCCGCCCGTCCCGCCCCCGTACCGCGCCCGCACCGCGCCCGCACCGCGTGCCGCTGCGTCCCGGCGGGGTCGGCCCGTCCACCGGCGGTACCGGGTCCGTCCCCCGCCCGCCCCGGCGGGTGCCCCCGCGCCGGACGCCCGCGGGTACCGCCCCGCCGGACGCCGGGGAGCCGTTCCGCCGCCGGAGTGAGGTTCGGACGGCGCGCCGCCGTGTCGTGGACGGGGGTCGGCACGGGTCGGGTTCCGTGGGTCCGTAGATCTGATCAGCTCCAAATATGACCACAGGTGATCACACCGACCCCCGCCGATGAGGCCGTGCGCCTCCGGCGGCCGGGCGACCCCGGAGGTACACGGATGTCCCACGACGGCCTCAGACTGCGCACGGTCATGCGCTCGGTCGCCTTCCTGACGGCGGGCGCCCTCACGCTCCCCGCCCTGACGGCCTGCGGATCGGACGACGCACACGACTCCCGACCCGCCGCGGCCCAGGACATCGCCCGCACCGCCCGCGCGGGGGTGGCCGACGGCTCCACCCTCACCTGGGCGGTCGACGCCTTCCCCGAGACCCTCAACACCTTCCAGGCCGACGCGGGCCCCGCCACCACCCGGGTGGCCCAGGCGACCCTCCCGTCGATGTTCCGGCTGGACGCCCGGGGCCGCCCCGAGCGCAACCCGGACTACCTGGAGTCCGCCGAGGTCGTCGCCGAGCAGCCCCGGCAGGTCGTCCTCTACAAGCTCAACCAGCAGGCGGTGTGGAGCGACGGCCGGGAGATCGGCGCCGACGACTTCGTCGCCCAGTGGCGCGCCCTGTCCGGCAAGGACACCGCGTACTGGACGGCCCGCAACGCCGGGTACGAGCGGGTCGAGAAGATCGAACGCGGCGCGTCCAACCTGGAGGTACGGGTCACCTTCGCCAAGCCGTACGCGGACTGGCGCTCGCTGTTCTCCCCGCTGTACCCGAAGGACGTCATGGGCACTCCGGACGGCTTCAACGACGGGGCGCGCGGCAAGCTCAAGGTGTCGGCGGGCCCGTTCGCCGTGGAGAAGGTGGACGAGGAGGACGGCGAGGTCGTCCTCGCGCGCAGCGCCCGCTGGTGGGGGGCGCCCCCCAAGCTCGACAAGATCGTCCTGAAGGCGGTGCCGCGCGAGAAGCGGGCCGCTGCCCTGGCGGCCGGCACGGTGGACCTGGCCGAGGTCAGCCCCGGTGACGCCCGGCGCATCGGCCTCGCGGAACGCGACAAGGGCGTCTCCGGGCCGCTCGCCCACGGACCGGCCGCCGCGATCGGCCCGGGCCAGGCCCTGCGCTCCTGGGCGATCGCCCACGGAGACGACGAGGAGGCGGCCGAGGCGGAGCGACTGGCCCGCGCCAAGACCCGCAAGGCCGTCCGGAAGTACGCCGACGAGCAGGCGGGACTCCGCAACTACACCGTCCGCAGATCGCTGGAGCCCGCTTACACCCAGCTCGCCCTCAACGGCTCCACCGGCCCCCTCGCGGACGAGCGGGTCCGCAGGGCGGTGGCCCGCGCCCTCGACCGCCAGGAACTTGCCTCGGTCGTCCTCGCCCCGCTCGGGCTGCCCGCCGAGCCGGTCGGCAGCCATCTGGCGCTCGCCGGACAGGCCGCGTACGCCGACAACAGCGGTGCGCTCGGCGAACAGGACACGGCCGAGGCCCGCGCCCTCCTCGCCGACGCGGGCTGGGTCCCCGGCGGCGCGGTACGGGAACCGGCCAAGGACGCCAAGGAACCGAAGGACGCCAAGGACGCCGCGGGGGAGAAGGCGAAGACGGGCGAGGAGAAGTCCGGGGCGAAGGACGCCAAGGACGCCAAGGACGACGGCGACGGCACGTACATCGTCGGACGGGACGACCCCAAGCCGGGCGACGCGAAGCCGGGGGACGGGAAGTCGGGGGACGGGAAGTCGGGGGACAGGGAGCCGGGCGACTCCGAGCCCGGAGCCACGGAGCGTGGCGGCGACGCCGCCCCCGCCCCCCGCGCCGCCCCCGCCCCCCGCGCCGCCCCCGCCCCCCGCGCCGCCTCCGCCACCGTCGCGGGCGCCACCGTCGCGGGCGGCGCCCTGCCCCGGGTCGCCGTGACGGCCGCCCACCAGCGGCTCGCGATCAGCGGGCAGGCCGCCAGGTTCGCGGCGGCCGAGGACGACGACCGGGCGAGCCGCCAGCGGGTCGGGCAGGGCGGGGCGCCCGGGGCGTACGCCCCGAAGGGCACCGCCGCGCCCGGCTCCCCGGAACCCGCCGCCACCTCGGCGGCCGGAGCGGCGTCCGGGCCCCTGGCCAAGGACGGCAAACCGCTCGCCCTGCGGTTCGTGCTGCCGTCCGGGCCCGGCTCGGAGGCGCTGCGGGCGGTCGGCGAGCGGATCTCGCGGATGCTGGAACGGATCGGCATCCGCACCGAGACCACCAAGGTCGCGGACGACAGCTACTTCCGGGACCACGTGGCCTCCGGCGGCTACGACCTCGCCCTCTACTCCTGGCCCGCCACCGCCTATCCGGCCACCGACGCCCGTCCCGTCTACGCCAAGCCCGTCCCGGCCGCCGACGGCTCGCTCAACGTGGAGCAGAACTACACCCGGGTCGGCACCGATCACATCGATCAACTGTTCGATCAGGCGGTGGCCGAGCTGGACGAGAAGGAGGCCCGGGAGCTGGTCCGCCAGACCGACGCCCGGATCTGGGCCGCCGCCGGCTCCCTCCCCCTCTACCAGCGCCCCGAACTGGTCGCGGCCCGCAAGAACCTCGCCAACGCGGGGGCCTTCGGCTTCGAGACCCCCCGTTACGAGGACATCGGCTTCACCAAGACCCCCGCCGCCCCGGCGCCCCCCGCCGAACGGCCCTGACCCCCGCCGTCCCCGGCCGCCGGACGGCGGGGAGCCGCCCGGCGGCCGGGGAGGCGCGAGAAGCGCCCGGGAGCGGATCCGCGCCCCCGGGAATCCTCAGATGATGCTCAAATCCCTTGCCGCCCGCCGTACGGTCCCTGCACTGTCGGACCATCCCCATTGGCCCCGGATTGCTCCCGGAAACCCACCGGACCAGCGGATTACCCCCAGATCCGCTCCCCCGCCCCGCGGGCGGGGTGGCCCCGCCCCCCACCCACCGCGGCGGCCACCCCCCGCGGGGCCACGTACGATGGGGTGAGGCCGTGGCGTGTCCAGCCCGGCAGGGCGCCGTACAGCAGTCGTACGAGCAGCCGTCCACTCACCCTGGGAGAAGCGCCGCACTATGGCCACGCGCCACGACATCCGCAACGTCGCCATCGTCGCCCACGTCGACCACGGCAAGACCACCCTTGTCGACGCCATGCTCAAGCAGGCGGGCGCCTTCGCGGCCCACCAGCAGGTCGACGACCGAGTCATGGACTCGAACGACCTGGAGCGTGAGAAGGGCATCACGATCCTCGCCAAGAACACGGCGGTGAAGTACCACCCCAAGGACGGCGGCGAGCCGATCACCATCAACATCATCGACACCCCCGGCCACGCCGACTTCGGCGGTGAGGTCGAGCGCGGCCTGTCGATGGTCGACGGCGTCGTCCTGCTGGTCGACGCCTCGGAGGGCCCCCTTCCGCAGACCCGTTTCGTGCTGCGCAAGGCGCTGAACGCCCGGCTCCCCGTCATCCTGTGCATCAACAAGACGGACCGGCCGGACTCCCGCATCGACGAGGTCGTCAACGAGACCTACGACCTCTTCCTGGACCTCGACGCCGACGAGGACCAGATCGAGTTCCCGATCGTCTACGCCTGTGCCCGGGACGGCATCGCCTCGCTGACCAAGCCGGAGAACGGCACGGTCCCCGGCGACAGCGACAGCCTGGAGCCGTTCTTCTCCGCCATCCTGGAGACCATCCCGGCCCCCTCGTACGAGGAGGACGGCCCGCTCCAGGCGCACGTCACCAACCTGGACGCCGACAACTTCCTCGGCCGCATCGCGCTGCTCCGCGTCGAGCAGGGCGAGCTGCGCAAGGGCCAGACGGTCGCGTGGATCAAGCGCGACGGCTCGGTCTCCAACGTCCGCATCAGCGAGCTGCTGATGACCGAGGCGCTCACCCGCAAGCCCGCCGAGGTGGCGGGCCCCGGTGACATCTGCGCGGTCGCGGGCATCCCGGAGATCATGATCGGCGAGACCCTGGCCGACCCGGAGAACCCGGTGGCGCTCCCGCTGATCACGGTGGACGAGCCCGCCATCTCCATGACGATCGGCACCAACACCTCGCCGCTGGTCGGCCGGGGCGCGACCGGCAAGGGCGCCTCGACCTCCTCGGTCAAGGACCGCAAGGTCACCGCCCGGCTGGTCAAGGACCGCCTGGAGCGCGAGCTGATCGGCAACGTCAGCCTCCGGGTGCTGCCGACCGAGCGCCCGGACGCCTGGGAGGTGCAGGGCCGCGGCGAGCTGGCGCTGGCGATCCTGGTCGAGACCATGCGCCGGGAGGGCTTCGAGCTGACGATCGGCAAGCCGCAGGTCGTCACCAAGGAGATCGACGGCAAGGTCCACGAGCCGATCGAGCGCATCACCATCGACGTGCCCGAGGAGCACATGGGCGCGGTCACGCAGCTCATGGGCACCCGCAAGGGCCGGATGGACAACATGTCGAACCACGGCTCCGGCTGGGTCCGCATGGAGTTCATCGTCCCGTCGCGCGGTCTGATCGGCTTCCGTACCGAGTTCCTGACCAACACCCGTGGCACCGGCATCGCCCACTCGATCCACGAGGGCCACGAGGCGTGGTTCGGCGAGCTGAAGACCCGCAACAACGGCTCCCTGGTCGCGGACCGCTCCGGCGCGGTCACCGCCTTCGCGATGACCAACCTCCAGGAGCGCGGCGTGCTGTTCATCGAGCCCGGCACCGAGGTGTACGAGGGCATGATCGTCGGTGAGAACTCCCGTGCCGACGACATGGACGTCAACATCACCAAGGAGAAGAAGCTCACCAACATGCGGTCGTCCACGGCCGACGTGTCCGAGTCGATCATCCCGCCGCGCAAGCTCTCCCTGGAGCAGTCGCTGGAGTTCTGCCGCGACGACGAGTGCGTCGAGGTGACCCCGGAGGCGGTGCGCATCCGCAAGGTGAACCTGGACGCCCGTGAGCGGGCCCGCGCGGCCAGCCGGGCGAAGCACTCCTGACGCCTTCCCCTTCGGCCCCCGCCCGTCCGGGCGGGGGCCGTCGTGCGTCCGGGGCCGCCCCGACCGTCCCTGACGGTCCGGGGAGCGCGGGACGGTTCCCGCGACGACGGACCGACCCCCGCAGCGGTGGACGGACGGCGACGCGCGCCCCGGCGCGCGGGCCCGGCCGCGCGGGCCCACCGCGCACGGCGCGGCCGACCGCCGTGCCCCCCGGCCGACCGCCGCCCCCGCTGACCGCCGTGCCGATTCCCGTGCCGACCCCCGTGCTGACCGCCCGGTCAGCACGGGACCGCCCAACGGAAGCGGAATCAGGAGGAGTTGGCGGGGGAACCGGCCGTTCCCCCGTACGGGAGCCCGTCGGAGTGTTAGCGGCGGGGGTCCCGGGGTACCGTTCTACGCGCGGGGACCCCAGCCCGCCCCACCGGTGCGCCGACCGTCCACGGGCGATTGTTGCCCATGTCACCTCGGGCCCGCCCGCGCAACCGACTTTCCCTCTGATGCTGTCCGAAATGCGGACAGCGTTGACCGATAGATATGTAACACGTCCGTTTCGCGGCGCTCTATATCGGATCGGTTTGTCCGGATTTTGGGAGAAGTAGACGTCAGGTGTGATCTAACCGAGACCAAAAGGGTGTGGTCGGGCCGGACCCCATGGCTAATAGTTGACCGCGTAGAGCTCGGGTCAATGGGTCAAGCGCTGTGGGGAGCGCCGACTCACGAGCACACTGGGGCACTCGATCATCGCCGTCAGGGGTGTCGGCGGGATCGTGAGTGCCCTCTTTCGCAGTGAACAAGTGGACTCATGAGGAGGAAAACCCATGCGCGGTGCCAAGAGCGCCAAGTGGGTCGCCATAGCAGCGGTTGTGGCGCTGGGTGCTACCGCCTGTGGCGGCGGCGAGAGCGGCGGGGACAAGGGCAAGAAGGGCGGTGACAGCGCCAAGAGCGCGGTCGACCCGAACGCCAAGTTCTCCATCGAGGTGGGCGAGCCCCAGAACCCGCTCCAGCCGGCCAACACCATGGAGTCCAACGGCAGCATCGTCACCCGCGCGCTGTTCTCGCAGCTCGTGGATTACGACGCCAAGGGCAACATCGTCATGGTGAACGCCGAGTCGGTGAAGACCGAGGACAACAAGACCTACACGGTCAAGCTGAAGCCGGGCTGGAAGTTCCACGACGGCACGGCGGTCACCGCCGAGTCGTACGTCAAGGCCTGGAACTGGGCGGCGACCCCGAAGAACAAGCAGACCAACAGCTACTGGTTCTCGGACATCAAGGGCTACGAGGAGATCTCGAAGCCGAAGTCCAAGGTCACCGAGCTGGCGGGTCTGAAGGTCGTCGACGAGACCTCCTTCACCATCGAGCTCTCCACCCCGCTGCCGTACTACGTGTACAAGCTGGGCTACGAGGTCTTCTCCCCGCTCCCCGAGTCCTTCTACGCGGACCCGAAGGCCGCCGGTGAGAAGCCGGTCGGCAACGGTGCCTACAAGTTCGTCAAGTGGGACCACAAGAAGCAGATCGAGGTCGCCCGCAACGACGACTACCAGGGTCCGGACAAGGCCAAGAACGGTGGTGTGATCTTCAAGAACTACACCAACCTGGAAACGGCCTACGAGGACCTGAAGTCGGGCAACGTCGACGTCCTGCGTCAGCTCGCCCCGAAGGACCTGCCGGTCTACAAGCAGGACCTGGGCGACCGCGCGGTCGACAAGGCGTACTCCGCCGTCCAGACGATCGCCCCCGCGTTCTACACGGACCAGTTCAAGGACATCGACCCCAAGGTCATCAAGGGTCTGTCCATGGCGATCGACCGCGAGACGATCACCAAGACGGTCCTCCAGGGCACCCGTGAGCCCGCCACCGGCTGGGTCGCGCAGGGCGTGCTCGGCTACCAGGAGAACGCCGCGGGCGACGCCCTCACCTACGACCCGAAGAAGGCCAAGGCCCTCATCGACGAGGCGGGCGGCGTCCCGGGCAACAAGATCTCCATCCAGTTCAACGCGGACGGCGGTCACAAGGAGTGGGTCGAGGCCGTCTGCGGCTCGATCACCAACGCGACCGGGGTGGCCTGCAAGGGCGACTCCAAGCCGGACTTCCAGGCCGACCTGAACGCGCGTGACGCGCAGGAGGTCAAGTCGCTGTACCGCAGTGGCTGGGTCCTGGACTTCCCGATGAACTCCAACTTCATCCGTGACCTGTTCGGCAGCAAGTCGGACGGCAACCAGAGCGGCTTCTCCAACAAGGAGATCGACAAGCTCATCAAGGAGGCGGACACCGCCAAGAGCCTTGAGGAGTCGACGACGCTGTACCAGGAGCTCGAGAAGAAGCTCCCCGAGTACATGCCGAGCATCCCGCTCTGGTACTACAAGGTCAACGCGGGCTACTCGGAGAAGGTCCAGGGCGTCGAGTACGCCCAGAACGGTGACCCGATCCTGACGGGCGTTGAGGTCAAGAAGTAACCGCAAACAGCCCGTAACCCCCGACGGGACCGGCCGCGAGGCCGGTCCCGTCGCGGGACGGACGCGTGGCCGGGGGGCCCTTTCCCCGCGAACTCCAGCAGGTTCGCGGGGGAGGGGCCCGTACGGCTGCCGCTGTGACTGACATGGAGGCACGATGGGGCGCTATGTCGCACGACGACTGCTCCAGATGATCCCGGTCTTCCTCGGGACAACCCTGCTGATCTTCCTCATGGTCTACGCCCTGCCCGGTGACCCCGTGCGCGGGTTGTTCGGAGACAAGGGCGGCAGCCCGGAGACGATCGCGGCGCTGAGAAAGGAGTACGGACTCGACCAACCGATCCTGGTCCAGTACTTCAACTACATGAAGGACATGATCCTGCACGCCGACTTCGGCACGCAGATCGCCAGTGGTCGACCGGTCACCGAGATCCTCGGCGACGCGTTCCCCGTGACGCTGCGGCTGGCCGCCGTCGCGTTCGCCATCGAGGTCGTGCTCGGCATCGCCCTCGGCATCGCCGCGGGCATGAAGGCGGGCAAGCTCACCGACACCGTGATCCTGCTGTTCACGCTGTTGCTGATCTCCGTCCCGGTGTTCGTCCTGGGCTTCATCTTCAAGACGGTCTTCGCCTTCGAGCTGGGTTGGCTCGAACCGAACGTGACCGACTCGACGAACATCATGGAACTGCTGATGCCGGCCTCCGTGCTGGCCGCGATGTCCCTCGCCTACGTGGGACGTCTCACCCGTGCCTCCATCGCGGAGAACCTGCGCGCGGACTACATCCGCACCGCCGTCGCCAAGGGCCTGCCCAGGCGCCGGGTCATCGGCGTGCACCTGACGCGCAACTCGCTGATCCCCGTGGTCACCTTCCTCGGCACCGACATCGGCGCCCTGATGGGCGGCGCGGTCGTCACCGAGGGCCTCTTCAACATCCAGGGCGTGGGCGGCACCATCTTCGAGTCGATCCAGCGCCGTGAGGGAACGACCGTGGTCGGTCTGGTCACCATCCTGGTCCTGATCTACCTCGTCGCCAGCCTGCTCGTCGACCTGCTCTACGCGGTCCTGGACCCGAGGATTCGCTATGCCTGACCTGACCAAGACGGCGGCCGACACGGCCGCCCAGGACTCCGTCCCGTCGGTGGCTCCGGCCGCCCCGGTGAAGGAGGAGAAGGCGCGGAGCCTGTGGGGCGACGCCTGGGTGGACCTGCGCCGCCGCCCGATCTTCATCGTCTCCGCGGTGCTGATCCTGATCCTGCTGACGATCACGGCCTTCCCGGGCCTGTTCACCAGCGCCGATCCGGAGCTGAAGGACCTCCAGAACCACTACCTGCAGAAGCCCCAGCTGGGGAACTTCTTCGCACCGGAGTGGCTGGGCTATGACGCTCAGGGCCGCAGCGTTTACGCCCGCGCCATCTACGGCACCCGCGCCTCCGTGCTCGTCGGACTCGGTACCGCCCTGGTGGTGACCTTCTTCGGCGGTCTGGTCGGGATGCTCGCCGGATACTTCGGCGGGGCCCTGGACGCGATCCTGTCCCGGATCACCGACGTCTTCTTCGGCATCCCGTTCCTGCTCGGCGCGATGGTCGTCCTGAACTCCTTCACGGACCGCACCATCGTGACGATCATCGGCGCCCTGGCGTTCCTCGGCTGGACCCAGACCGCGCGCATCATGCGCGGCGCGGTGATCACGATCAAGCAGGCCGACTACGTGCACGCCGCCAAGGCGCTCGGCGCGGGAACCCGGCGGATCCTCCTCCGCCACATCCTGCCCAACGCCATCGCCCCGGTCATCGTGATCGGGACCATCTCGCTGGGTGTCTACATCTCGGCGGAGGCGACCCTGTCCTACCTGGGACTCGGCCTCGACGGCGTTTCCTGGGGCAACGACATCTCCACGGGCAAGGACCAGATCCGCGTGGCGCAGTACGTCATGCTGTTCCCGTCCATCCTGCTCAGCATCACGGTGCTGTCGTTCATCATGCTCGGTGAGGCCGTCCGCAACGCCCTCGACCCGAAGACGCGCTGAGGGAGGCGTACGTGACCACCATCGAGAAGACCGCACCGGTCCCGGCCCCCCGGGACGGAACGAGCGGTGAACCGCTGCTCGACGTGCGGGACCTGCACGTCGAGTTCCACACCCGCGACGGTGTGGTGAAGGCCGTCAACGGCGTCAACTACAGCGTGGGCGCCGGCGAGACGCTGGCCGTGCTGGGCGAGTCGGGTTCCGGGAAGTCGGTGACCGCCCAGGCGGTCATGGGCATCCTCGACATGCCCCCGGCGAAGATCCCGCAGGGCGAGATCCTCTTCCGGGGCAAGGACATGCTGAAGATGTCCGCCGAGGAGCGCCGCAAGATCCGCGGCCGGAAGATCGCCATGATCTTCCAGGACGCGCTCTCCTCGCTGAACCCGGTGCTGAGCGTCGGCTACCAGCTGGGCGAGATGTTCCGCGTCCACCAGGGCCTCTCCAAGAAGGAGGCCAAGGTCAAGGCCATCGAGCTGATGGACCGGGTGAAGATCCCCGCGGCCGCGGCCCGGGTGACCGACTACCCGCACCAGTTCTCGGGCGGCATGCGTCAGCGGATCATGATCGCGATGGCGCTGGCCCTGGAGCCGGACCTGATCATCGCGGACGAGCCGACGACGGCGCTGGACGTGACGGTCCAGGCCCAGGTGATGGACCTGCTGGCGGACCTCCAGCGCGAGTTCAACATGGGCCTGATCCTGATCACCCATGACCTGGGCGTGGTCGCGGACGTGGCCGACAAGATCGCGGTGATGTACGCGGGCCGCATCGTGGAGACCGCCCCCGTCCACGACCTGTACAAGAACCCCGCGCACCCGTACGCCAAGGGACTGCTGGACTCGATCCCGCGCCTGGACCAGAAGGGCCAGGAGCTGTTCGCGATCAAGGGTCTGCCGCCCAACCTGCTGCGGGTCCCGTCCGGCTGCGCGTTCAACCCGCGCTGCGTCTCGGCACGGGACGTGTGCCGTACGGACATCCCCGAGCTGCACCAGGTGACCGACCGGGACGGAGCCGAACTCTCCGGCCGCCGTTCGGCCTGCCACTTCTGGAAGGAGACGATCCATGGCTGATCCCAAGCTCTCGAAGTCCGACGAGCCGCAGGACGCCGCCACGCCGAACGTCTCCGACGTCGAGGTGGTCGAGGCCCGCACCGAGGCCGACGCGGTCGCCGCGGTGGAGGCCCCGGTCGAGCGCGGCGAGCCGATCCTCCAGGTGCGCGGGCTGAAGAAGCACTTCCCGCTCACCCAGGGCATCCTCTTCCAGCGCCAGATCGGCGCCGTGAAGGCCGTGGACGGGGTCGACTTCGACCTCTACCAGGGCGAGACGCTCGGCATCGTGGGCGAGTCCGGCTGCGGCAAGTCCACCGTCGCCAAGCTCCTGATGAACCTGGAGCGGGCCACCGCGGGCGAGATCTTCTACAAGGGCCAGGACATCACCAAGCTGTCCGGGCGCGCGCTGAAGGCGGTGCGGCGGAACATCCAGATGGTGTTCCAGGACCCGTACACCTCGCTCAACCCGAGGATGACCGTCGGTGACATCATCGGCGAGCCCTTCGACATCCACCCCGAGGTGGCCCCCAAGGGCGACCGGCGCCGCAAGGTGCGGGAACTCCTCGACGTCGTGGGTCTCAACCCGGAGTACATCAACCGGTACCCGCACCAGTTCTCCGGCGGTCAGCGCCAGCGCATCGGCATCGCCCGCGGCCTCGCGCTCAACCCGGAGATCATCATCTGCGACGAGCCCGTCTCGGCGCTGGACGTGTCGGTGCAGGCGCAGGTCATCAACCTGATGGAGAAGCTCCAGGACGAGTTCAACCTGTCCTACATCTTCATCGCGCACGACCTGTCGATCGTCCGGCACATCTCCGACCGCGTCGGCGTGATGTACCTCGGCAAGATCGCGGAGATCGGTACCGACACCGAGATCTACGACCACCCGACCCATCCGTACACCCAGGCGCTGCTCTCCGCCGTGCCGGTGCCGGACCCGACCGCGCGCGAGCGCCGGGACCGGATCATCCTCACCGGTGACGTGCCCTCGCCCGCCAACCCGCCCTCGGGCTGCCGTTTCCGCACCCGCTGCTGGAAGGCCGAGGACCGGTGCGCGGAGGAGGTGCCGCTGCTGGCGATCCCCGAGCGGTTCCAGGAGACGGACAGCCTCGCCGCGCACGAGTCCGCGTGCCACTTCGCCGAGGAGAGGGACGTGGTCCACGCCGGCTAGCCCGCGTGGCCGGTGACCGTCCCCGGACGGTGACCGCGTCCTTCACCGGAGCCCCCCGCCACTTCGGCGGGGGGCTCCGGCGTTTCCGGGGGCGGGTGCGCGAATCCGCTCGTGAGGCCGTCACGAAGTCGTGTGTAACGTCCCGCGTCCCCCAGGCGTGCTTATGGCAGGACGGCGGGGAGCGCCCCGCCGCCCGGCAAGAGTGAGCAGGGGGTGACGAGGGGATGGCGACGGGTGCGAAGGATCCGGAGGAGTTCGACGCGTTCTACGCCGTCACCGTGAAACGCCTGGTCGCCACGGTGTACGTGGTGACGGGCGATCTCGGGGCGGCGGAGGACGCGGTCCAGGAGGCGTACATCAGGGCCTGGCAGCGGTGGCCGAAGCTGATCGACGGCGGCGACCCGCTGCCCTGGGTCCGCCGGGTCGCGCTGCGGCTGGCGATCAGCACCTGGCGCCGGACCCGGGGGCGGATACTGGCCCACTTCCGCCACGGCCCCGCGCGGGACGTCCCGGAACCGACGGAGGACCGGGTCGCGCTGATGGCCGCGCTCCGCGAGCTGAGCCCGCAGCAGCGGCAGGCCGTGGTGCTCCACCATCTGCTGGACCTCCCCGTGGAGGAGGTGGCGCGCGAGACCGGCGCGTCGAACGGGGCGGTCCGCACGCAGCTCAGCCGCGCCCGCAAACTCCTCGGCGAGAGCCTCGCGGACGAGGAGCCGTCACCCAGGACCAAGTGGAGTGCCACGGAGGTGATGTCCGCGTGACGCGGATGGAAGAGCTGCTGGAAGGCGTCGTGCTGGGGATGCCCGAGCCGGAGCGGCTGAGGAAGAGGGCGGCCCGGCGCCGCGCCCGCAGATTCGCGATCACCTCCACCCTGGCGGGGGCGGTCTTCGGGATCGCCGTCTGGGCGGCGATCCCGGGGGACCGGACGCACGGGACGGGACCGGCGGGGGCGCCGCGGCCCGGGGGGAGCGAGTCCGGCCCCATCTTCTGGGAGACGCCGAAGCCGTACGTCGATCCGTACCACCGCAGGTTCCCGCCCGGCCGGCTGGAGGGCATGCTCGATCTCTGGCTCTCGCTGGACTGCGAGTCCCCCGAGGGGCCCTCGTCGCGGATGGTCAGCATGGACGGCGGGGCGATCACCCGTGACGAGGGGGGCGCGCTGAGAGTGGAGCGCAACGCGAGGTACCGGGACCACGCCGGGGCCAAGGCCGAGGTCGCCGCGATCCGTCAGGTCCTGGAGGACTGCGGGCTGAAGCTGACGGGCACCGAGAAGGACGAAGCCGGGTGGATCACCTCGATCCACTATGACGGCCGCGACACCTCGGAGCGCACGGTCTCGGCGACCATCGACTACGCCAGGGACTGGGTACGGCTCACCGAGTTCAGGTCCAAGACCCCGGCGGACTGAGACGAGCGGGGCGGGCGCACAGGTTTCCCCGTCCGCCGTGGGCCCGTCGGGGGGCGGGCTCACGGCGGACGGCGGAGAACAGGTCGCCCCGCACACCAGGTGCACCCACCCGGGTGACTGAATATGCGGAATATCGGAAGTGAGGTGATATTTGGGCCTAAGTGAACAGCGAACCTGATGAGGAGGCTCCATGCGTGGAGTCAGGCGCGCCCCCTGGGCCGCGGCGGCGACCGCCGTCGCCCTGGCCGCGACGGCCACGGCCTGCGGTGGTGGCGGCGGCGACAGCGGTGGCGGTGGCGGCAGCTCCGGGATCGTGAGTTCCTCCTGGGGGGACCCGCAGAACCCGCTGGAACCGGCCAACACCAACGAGGTGCAGGGCGGCAAGGTCCTGGACATGATCTTCCGGGGTCTGAAGCGCTACAACTCCGAGACGGGCGCCGCCGAGGACATGCTCGCGGAGAAGATCGAGACGTCCGACTCGCAGAACTTCACCATCACCGTCAAGGACGGCTGGAAGTTCAGCAACGGCGAGGACGTCACGGCCCAGTCCTTCGTGGACGCCTGGAACTACGGGGCCAGCCTGAAGAACAACCAGAAGAACGCCTACTTCTTCGGGTACATCGACGGCTACGACAAGGTCCACCCGGACTCCGGGAGCCAGAGCGCCGACACCCTCTCCGGGCTGAAGGTCGTGGACCCGAAGACGTTCACGGTCAAGCTCAACCAGAAGTTCTCGACGTTCCCCGACACCCTCGGGTACTCCGCTTTCTCCCCGCTGCCCAAGGCGTTCTTCGACGACCACGACGCCTGGCTCAGCAAGCCCGTCGGCAACGGCCCGTACACCGTCGACTCGTACACCAAGGGTTCGCAGATGTCCCTGCGGGCCTGGGCCGACTACCCCGGCGACGACAAGGCCGTCAACGGAGGCATCGACCTCAAGGTCTACACCGACAACAACACCGCCTACACCGACCTGATCGCCGGGAACCTGGACCTGGTCGACGACATCCCGGCGGCCCAGCTGGGCAATGTCGGCGCCGACCTCGGCGACCGGTACATCAACACCCCGGCGGGCATCATCCAGACCCTGGCGTTCCCGTTCTACGACCCGGCCTGGTCGGACCCCAAGGTCCTGAAGGTCCGCCAGGGGCTGTCCCGGGCGATCGACCGCAAGCAGATCACGGAGACGATCTTCCACAACACCCGGACGCCCGCCACCGACTGGACCTCCCCGGTCCTGGGCGAGGAGGGCGGCTACCAGTCCGGGCTCTGCGGCGACTCCTGCGACTACGACCCGGCGGCGGCCAAGAAGCTGGTGGACGAGGGCGGCGGCCTCCCCGGCGGCCAGGTGAAGATCTCGTACAACGCCGACACCGGCTCCCACAAGGAGTGGGTGGACGCCGTCTGCAACTCCATCAACAACGCGCTGGGCAACAGCAAGGCGTGCGTCGGCAACCCGGTCGGGACCTTCGCGGACTACCGCAACCAGATCACCGACCAGAAGATGCCCGGGCCGTTCCGGGCTGGCTGGCAGATGGACTACCCGCTCATCCAGAACTTCCTCCAGCCGCTGTACTACACCGACGCCTCCTCCAACGACGGCAAGTGGTCCGACAAGAAGTTCGACGACCTCGTCGACCAGGCCAACGCCGAGACCGACCAGGCCAAGGCCGTCAGCCTCTTCCAGCAGGCCGAAGGGGTCGTCCGGGACAACATGGCCGCCATTCCGCTCTGGTACCAGAACGGCAGCGCGGGCTACTCCCAGAAGGTCTCCGACGTGAAGCTCAACCAGTTCAGCGTGCCCGTCTACAACGAGATCAAGGTCAACTGACGCGGGCGGCCCCCCACCCGGACACCACGACCCCCGGAGCGGTTCATGGGACGTTATGTGATCCGGCGTCTGCTGCAGATGATCCCCGTCTTCATCGGCGCCACCCTGCTGATCTTCCTCATGGTCAATGTGATGGGCGACCCCATCGCCGGCCTGTGCGGACAGCGCGCCTGCGATCCGGCGACCGCCGCCCAGCTCAAGAAGGAGTTCGGCCTCGACAAGCCCGTGGTGCAGCAGTACCTCACCTACATGGGGAACGTCTTCACCGGCGACTTCGGCACCGCCTTCAACGGGCAGCCGGTCACCGAACTGATGGCGTCCGCCTTCCCGGTGACCATCCGGCTGACGATCGTGGCGATCCTCTTCGAGATCGTCGTCGGCATCACCCTCGGGGTCCTCACCGGGCTGCGCCGGGGCCGCCCGATCGACACCGGGGTCCTGATCGTCACCCTCGTCGTGATCTCCGTCCCCACCTTCGTCACCGGTCTGCTGCTGCAACTCCTCCTCGGGGTGGAGTGGGGCTGGGTCAGCCCCTCGGTGTCGCCGGAGGCCCGCTTCGACGAACTGATCCTGCCGGGCCTGGTCCTCGCCTCGGTCTCCCTCGCCTACGTCACCCGGCTGACCCGGACCTCCATCGCGGAGAACCGCCGCGCCGACTACGTGCGCACGGCCATCGCCAAGGGACTGCCCCGGCGCCGGGTGATCACCCGGCATCTGCTCCGCAACTCGCTGATCCCGGTGATCACCTTCATCGGCACCGACATCGGCGCCCTGATGGGCGGGGCGATCGTCACCGAGCGCATCTTCAACATCCACGGCGTCGGCTACCAGCTCTACCAGGGCATCCTCCGCCAGAACACCCAGACGGTGGTCGGCTTCGTCACGGTCCTCGTCCTGGTCTTCCTGGTGGCGAACCTGGTCGTGGACCTGCTCTACGCCGTACTCGACCCGAGGATCCGCTATGCCTGAGAACCTGCCCGACGACGGCGGCGCCATCGCCTCGACCGGGGCGGGCGGGGCGATGGACCTCGCCACCGCCGAGGGCGAGACGCTGGAGCGCGCCCCCGGCGGCCCCCTCGGCACCGGACCGGCGGGCAAACCGCGTTCGCTGTGGTCCGACGCCTGGCACGACCTGCGCCGCAACCCGGTCTTCCTGCTCTCCGGGGTGGTCATCCTCTTCCTGGTCTTCATCTCGCTGTGGCCCGGCGCCATCGCCACCGGCGACCCCCTCGACTGCAATCTGGCCGACGCCCAGAAGGGCTCCTCGCCCGGCCACCCCTTCGGCTTCAACGGCCAGGGCTGCGACGTGTACACCCGCACCGTGTACGGGGCCCGGACCTCCGTCACCGTCGGGGTGTGCGCCACCCTGGGGGTCGCCCTGCTGGGCTCCGTCCTCGGCGGCCTCGCCGGGTTCTTCGGCGGCACCTGGGACGCGCTGCTCTCCCGGCTCACCGACGTGTTCTTCGCGATCCCCGTGGTCCTCGGCGGCCTCGTGCTGCTCTCCGTCGTCACCAGCAACACCATCTGGCCCGTCATCGGCTTCATGGTCCTGCTGGGCTGGCCGCAGATCTCCCGGATCGCCCGGGGCTCCGTCATCACCGTCAAACAGAACGACTACGTCCAGGCGGCCCGCGCGCTCGGCGCCTCCTCCTCCCGGATGCTGCTGCGGCACATCGCGCCCAACGCCGTCGCCCCGGTCATCGTCGTCGCGACCATCGCGCTCGGCACCTACATCGCCCTGGAGGCCACCCTGTCGTACCTCGGCGTCGGACTGAAACCGCCCACCGTCTCCTGGGGCATCGACATCTCCTCGGCCTCCCCCTACGTCCGCAACGCGCCGCACGCGCTGCTGTGGCCCGCCGGGGCGCTGGCCGTCACCGTGCTCGCGTTCATCACGCTCGGCGACGCGGTGCGCGACGCCCTCGACCCCAAGCTGCGCTGAGGAGGCCGCGATGCTGCTCGACGTACGCGATCTACGGGTGGAGTTCCGGACCAGGGACGGCGTCGCCCAGGCCGTCAACGGCGTCAGCTACACCGTCGACGCGGGCGAGACGCTGGCCGTGCTGGGCGAGTCGGGTTCCGGGAAGTCGGTGACCGCCCAGGCGGTCATGGGCATCCTCGACACCCCGCCCGGCCGGATCACCGGCGGCGAGGTGCTGTTCCGGGGCGAGGACCTGCTGAAGCTCAAGGAGGAGGCCCGCCGCAAGATCCGTGGCGCGGGCATGGCCATGATCTTCCAGGACGCGCTCTCCTCGCTCAACCCGGTCCTCACCGTGGGGGAGCAGCTCGGGGAGATGTTCCGGGTGCACCGCGGCCTCTCCCGCAAGGAGTCCCGCGCCCGGGCCGTCGAGCTGATGGACCGGGTCCGCATCCCCGCCGCCGAGGAACGCGTCACCCAGTACCCGCACCAGTTCTCGGGCGGCATGCGTCAGCGGATCATGATCGCGATGGCGCTGGCCCTGGAGCCGGACCTGATCATCGCGGACGAGCCGACGACGGCGCTGGACGTGACGGTCCAGGCCCAGGTGATGGACCTCCTCGCCGACCTCCAGCGCGAGTTCACCATGGGCCTCATCCTGATCACCCATGACCTGGGCGTGGTCGCGGACGTGGCCGACAAGATCGCGGTGATGTACGCGGGCCGCATCGTGGAGACCGCCCCCGTCCACGACATCTACAAGGCCCCGGCCCACCCCTACACCAAGGGCCTGCTCGCCTCGATCCCGCGCCTGGACCAGAAGGGCCGCGAGCTGTACGCCATCAAGGGCCTGCCCCCCAACCTCACCCGGATCCCGTCCGGTTGCGCCTTCCATCCCCGCTGCCCGATGGCCCGGGACATCTGCCGCACCGACGAGCCGCCGCTGGCCGAGGTCTCCGCCGAGCGCCGCAGCGCCTGCCACTTCTGGAGGGAGACCCTCGATGGCTGACGCCGCCGCCCCGGCCGCCCCCTCCGGCGAGGAGGCCCTCGACGCGCTGACGGCCCCGGTCGCCCGGGGGGAGCCGATCCTCGAAGTCCGGGGTCTGGTCAAGCACTTCCCGCTGACCCGGGGCATCCTGTTCCGCAAGCAGGTCGGCGCGGTGAAGGCGGTGGACGGGGTCGACTTCGACCTCTACCAGGGCGAGACGCTGGGCATCGTGGGCGAGTCCGGCTGCGGCAAGTCCACCGTCGCCAAGACCCTGGTCCACCTCGAACGCCCCACCGAAGGGGTGATCAAGTACAAGGGCGAGGACATCACCCGGCTCTCGGGACGGGCCCTGAAGGCGGTGCGGCGGAACATCCAGATGGTGTTCCAGGACCCGTACACCTCGCTCAATCCGAGGATGACCGTCGGTGACATCATCGGCGAGCCCTTCGACATCCACCCCGAGGCGGCTCCCAAGGGGGACCGGCGCCGCCGCGTCCAGGAGCTGCTGGACGTCGTCGGACTGAACCCGGAGTACGTCAACCGCTACCCGCACCAGTTCTCCGGCGGTCAGCGCCAGCGCATCGGCATCGCCCGCGGCCTCGCGCTCAACCCGGAGATCATCATCGCCGACGAGCCCGTCTCGGCGCTAGACGTCTCGGTGCAGGCCCAGGTCATCAATCTGATGGACCGGTTGCAGAGCGAGTTCGACCTCTCCTACATGTTCATCGCCCACGACCTGTCGATCGTCCGGCACATCTCCGACCGCGTCGGCGTGATGTACCTCGGCAAGGTGGTGGAACTCGGTACCGACACCGAGATCTACGACCACCCGACCCATCCGTACACCCAGGCGCTGCTCTCCGCCGTACCGGTGCCCGACCCGGAGGCCCGGGAGCACCGTGACCGGGTCATCCTCACCGGTGACGTGCCCTCGCCCGCCAACCCGCCCTCGGGCTGCCGCTTCCGCACCCGCTGCTGGAAGGCCCAGGAACGGTGCGCCCTGGAGGTGCCCCTGCTGGCGGTCCCCGCGGAGTTCCGGTACGCGACGGGCCCCGCCGCCCACGACTCGGCCTGCCACTTCGCGGAGGAGAAGCGGGTGGTCCCCCCGGACCAGCCGCACCCTCCCGGCCCGCCGCACCCGCCCGCCGCACCTGCCGCACCCGCCCCGCAGGCCCCGCTCGACCGGCCGGGCCCGCCCGGCCTGGAGAAGCCGTCCGCTCCGGAGGAGCCCCCGGACCGGAAGGCCCCACAAGCACCTCCCACCCCACCGGATTCCTCCGGCGACCACGGTGACGCCCATGGCGACGGCGGCGAAGGCAACGGTCGAAGCGGCGGTGACGGCCACCGGGACCCCGGCGACGAAGGTCGTTAACACTCCGGCAACCCGCCCGCCACGGCCCCGATATACGGGCGCGACACGCTGACGGTCGTACGGCCGTGCGGGTGCCGTAGACCGGTCGGGCGCGGACCATGCCGCCCCGGCCGGTCAACCGCCGCCCGGCCCCGCCCGGGTCACTCCCTCCGCAGCGCGCGCCGCAGGAAGTCGACCTGGAGCAGCAGCAGGTTCTCGGCCACTTCCTCCTGGGCCGCCATGTGCGTCACCCCGGTCAGCGGCAGCACCTCGTGCGGCCGTCCCGCGGCGAGCAGCGCCGACGACAGCCGCAGGGTGTGCGCCATCACGACGTTGTCGTCCGCGAGCCCGTGGACCAGCATCAGCGGCCGGTGCGGTCCGGCGGCGGAGGACAGCCCCCCGTCGGTGACGAGGGAGTTGGCCCGGTACGTCTCCGGGTCCTGCCCGGGGTCCCCGAGATAGCGTTCGGTGTAGTGGGTGTCGTACAGCCGCCAGTCCGTCACGGGCGCCCCCGCGACCGCCGCGTGGAACACGTCGGGCCGTCGCAGCACCGCGAGCGCGGCCAGATAACCGCCGAACGACCAGCCACGGATCGCCACCCGGGTCAGATCCAGCGGGAACCGCTCCGCCAGCCCCCGCAGCGCGTCGATCTGGTCCTCCAGCGCCACCGTCAGATCCCGGTGGACGGCCTTCTCCCAGCCGGGGGAGCGACCCGGGGTCCCCCGGCCGTCCGCGACCACGACCGCGAACCCCTGGTCCGCGAACCACTGTGAGGTCAGATACGCGTTCTGCGCGGCGTACACCCGCTGACCGTGTGGTCCGCCGTACGGATCCAGCAGTACGGGCAGTCGTCCATCCGGCGTGTTCACACCGAGCGCTCCGGTGCCCGGGGCGCCCGGAGAGTACGTGGAGGGGAGCAGGACGGCGCACGGTACCCGTCGTGTGCCCCCTTCCGTGAGCGTCACGCGCGGGGCGAGAACCGGCCGTTCCGCGAACGAGGCCACCTCCGCCACCGGGACCCCGTCCCGCAGCACCCGGACCCGGCCGCCCGGCGCGTCGGGCACGGACGACACCAGCACGGTCACCGCCCCGTTGCGCACCGCCCGGTGCACCCCCGGCCCCTCGGAGACCCGCTCGGAGCCCCCCTCCCCGACACGGTGGAGATGGACCTCGCCGATCTCCGGAACCCCGGCCTCCGCCCCCGCCGAGGCCGACACCAGGACGTCCTCGTCCGTCACGTCGAGGACCGCCCGGACGTGCAGCCGCCCGTCCGTGAGCCTCCGTCCGCCCCGGACCAGCACCCGGGCGCCGTCCTCGTCGGAGATCCGCACGAGTTCCCCGCCGGGCGACCAGCAGGGCGTCCCGGCGAACAGTTCCAGCCAGGATCCGCTCTTCTCCGTGTGCACGGCCCGGGTGGCCCCGGTGACCGGATCCACCGCCAGATACGCCTGGGAGCGCTGGTCCCGGGCCTGGACGAGCAGCAGCGGCGGACCGGCCGCCGACCAGTGGACCCGGGCGAGGTAGGGGTACCGCTCCCGGTCCCACCCCACCTCCACCCGGGAGCCGTCCAGCCCCAGCACCCAGAGCCCCACCCCGGCGTTGGCCGTCCCGGCCCGGGGGTACGCGGTCCGCTCCGGCGCCCGCCCCGGGTCCGCCGGATCGCTGATCCACCACCGCGCCACCGGGGCGTCGTCGGCGCGCGCCACCAGCAGCCGGTCGGACCCGGGCGACCACCAGTGGCCCCGGGAACGTCCCATCTCCTCGGCGGCGACGAACTCCGCGAGCCCGTACGTCACGGTGTCCGCCTCGGGCGCGGCGAGCGTCCACCCGTGCCCCGCGCCCGCGCCGCCCCCGGAAACGCCGGAGCCGTCCGGGCCGCCGGGACCGTCCACGCCGCCGGGGCCGCCCACGCCACCGGGGTCCCCCGTACCGCCCGCGTCGCCCGGGCCACCGGAACCGCCGTCCGTCCCGTCCGCACGTGTCACCCGCAGCGCCCCCGCCGTCACATACGCCACGTACCGCCCGTCCGGGGCGGGGCGGGGGTCCAGCACCGGTCCCGGAACGGGGAGTTCACGGACCGTTCCGGTGCGCGGCTCCGCGACGAACAGCCGTCCGGAGAGGGTGAAAGCCGCCAACTCCCCGGCGCCGTCCGTGGCGTAGCCGACGACGCCCGCCCCGGACTCCCGGTCCCGCTCGCGCCGCGCGCGTTCCGCCGGGGACAGGTGCTCCGGGGCCCCGGAGAGCAGTTCCACGGGGTCGGCGAGCACCCGTTCGGCACCCGTCGGGACATCAAGTACCCAGAGAACATTCGTCCGATCGGTCCCCGTTCGGGACCTCAGAAAAATGACGCGTTCCCCGTCTGGCGACACGGAGAACGTCCTCGGTGCACCCAGGGAGAAGCGCTGAGTGCGGGCATACTGACGGGGGAAGGACAGGGGCTCGGAGGTCATCTTCCGACACTAGGGCGCATGCGCCCCCCTGTGCTGCCGTGAGCCGACCTTGTGCGATCCATACGATCACGCGGAAAGTTATGATCCGTAACGCAAGGTGGGTAGGACCCGCTGCATCCGACGCTCTTACCGTGACGGTCTTTTGGGAGGTGAACCGCCGTGGCACTCGAGATTTCGGCGGTGGTGCTGCTGGCGATCATCGTCTTCATCCTGATCAAGAAATCGGGGCTGAAGGGCGGTCACGCCGTCGTCTGCATGCTGCTCGGCTTCTATCTCGCCAGTTCCTCCATCGCACCGACGATCACCGAGGTCACCTCGAACGTCGCGGGCATGATCGGAGACATCGACTTCTGACCCTCCGGCCCGGTCCGGCCCGCCGTCCCGTACGCGACGGCGGGGAGTGCCGCGCCCCCACGGGGGCGCGGAGTACGGCGCGCCCCGCCCCCTCGGGCCTCCGCGCGCCGGGGGAGTGAACGGTATCCACGGGGCGCGCGCCGTCCGGCGCGCCTCGCATCAGGATCACAACAAGATCCGGTAACCCCTCCGTTCTCCCGACGACGGGCGCCCCGTCCTCGTAGGCTGTCCACATGATGGAACTGCCCGCCCGGCGCCTGCTGCTCGTGCACGCGCACCCCGACGACGAGTCGATCACCAACGGGGCCACCATGGCCAAGTACGCGGCCGAAGGCGCCCGCGTGACCCTGGTCACCTGCACCCTCGGCGAGGAGGGCGAGGTCATCCCGCCCGATCTGGCCCGGCTGACCGCCGACCGCGAGGACGCCCTCGGCGCCCACCGCGTGGGTGAACTGGCGGTCGCCATGAAGGTGCTGGGCGTGCACGATCACCGTTTCCTCGGCGGCCCCGGCCGCTATCGGGACTCCGGGATGATGGGCCTGCCGCAGAACCGCCACGAGGGCTCCTTCTGGAGCGCCGACCTGGACGAGGCCGCCGCCCATCTGGTGGAGGTCATCCGGGAGGTCCGCCCCCAGGTCCTGGTCACCTACGACCCCGACGGCGGCTACGGGCACCCCGACCACATCAAGGCCCACCGGGTCGCCCTGCGCGCCGCGGACCTCGCGGGCGAGCGCGCCTACCGCCGCGACCTCGGGGACCCGCACACCATCGAGAAGATCTACTGGAACCGGGTGCCGCGCTCCGTCGCGGAGGACGGCTTCGCCCGGCTCGACGAGGCCCTGCCGGGTCTGCCGTTCCCGCGCGCCGCCGCCCTGGACGACGTGCCCGGCGTGGTCGCCGACGAGCGGATCACCACCGTCATCGACGGCAGCGCCCACCTCGGGGAGAAGGCCGCCGCGATGCGCGCCCACGCCACCCAGGTCGAGGTCTCCGGCCCCTGGTTCGCGCTCTCCAACCGGCTCGCCCAGCCGCTGTTCGCCGTCGAGTACTTCGAACTCGTCCGGGGCACCGCCGTCGGGAGCCCGGAGACCGACCTCTTCGCGGGCGTGGCCCCCGCCGCGCCCCCGACCGTGTCTCCCGCCGGGTCCTCCGGCGCCGACACGATCGGGGCGCCCCGCGGGGCCGTTCCGGCGTCCGGCACCGCCGACGAGGGGGCCGCGGCCCGATGAGCGGCTCCCCCGCCGACCCGGCTCCGCGCCCCCGGACGGCCCCCGACGCGCCCGGCGGCTTCCTGCTCCAGGGGCCGCCGCCACCGGGCCGGATCGGCGCGTACGTGCTGCTGTTCGCCCTCGGACTGGTCATCGGCGCCGCCGGGGCGCTCGTCCAAGGCGGCTGGTTCCCGGGCGGGTTGCTGCTCGCCCTGGTCGGCACCGGCGGACTCTTCCTCGGCGGCGCGTTCGCCGTCGGGACGCGCGCCGGGGCCATCGCCCCGGCCGCCGGGTGGCTCGTCGCGGTGATCGTGCTCACCACCAGCCGTCCCGAGGGGGACTTCCTCTTCGCCACCGGCACCGGGTCGTACGTCTACCTGCTGGGCGGGATCGCCGTCGCTGTGATGTGCGCCACCCTCGGCCGGGTGGTGCAACCGGGCCGCGTTCCCGCCCGACTTGGCAAGTGACGTACCAGTTCGCCATAGCACGGCGGGGCGGGCGCGGCAGGGCTTTCACCGACTGCCGCGGCCCGCGTGTCGGCGGCGGCCAGTATGGTGGTGCGCGCCGCCGAACTACCCCAACCCGCGACGGGGGAAACCCCCGAGCGAGGTCGAGTCGGGCGGTGGAGCCAACCGGGAGAACCTGCCTTGAGTCGTGAAACTGACAGTTCGTCCTCCGGGCCGCACGGGCACGGAGGAGCCGCCTATCCGTCGGGGACGCCGCCGTACGGCACCTCCGGGGGCGCCGCCCCCGCGGTCGGAGCGGACGAGCGCCAGAGTGCCGACGCCTCCGCAGAGGACCGCAAGACCGAGACGACCCTGACGACCCGGGTCCGCATCAACATCCCCGGGTCCCGTCCGATCCCGCCGGTGGTCATGCGCACCCCGGTCGCGGAGGGCGACGGGCCCCAGGGCGCGGGCGCCGACACCGGAGCCGTCCAGCGGACCGCCCCGGCCGGGCCGCCCGCCGCCCCGGCCGCGCCCGCGCCGGCAGCCCCCGGCGCCCCCGCCCAGGGGGGCGAGGAGGAGCCGGAGAAGCCCAGCGCGTGGTTCGCCCCGCGCAAGCCGAACGCCCCGCGCGGCGGCCAGTCCGGCACCACGCCCGCGAACGGCACCCCCCTGCCCACCCGTTCGCCCGGCCGCGACGGCCCGGGGGAGCCCGGTGCCGCGCCCGGCGGCGGCACCCTCGGCGGACTGCCCGTCGGCGGCCCCCAGGACACCCACGGCGATCTGCCCTACTTCCACCCCGGCGCGCCGACCGGCGGCCCCCAGGGCCCCGAGGGGACCGGGGAGACGCCCCTGGCCGGGATCGGCCGGATGAGCGACGACACCGCCGTGCTCACCCCGCAGCAGCCCGCTCCCGTGTCCCCCGGCGGCCCCCTGGCCCCCGGCGGAGTGCCCGGCGGCGGCCTCGGCGTCACCCCCACCACCCCCGGTGACAACGTCGCCGGCCCCACCCTGAACAGCGGCATCCCCGTGGTGCCGCCCGGCCGGACCGAGGCGTTCCCCGGCGGTGGACCCGTCGTGCCCGAGCCCCCCGCCCCGGCCGCGGCCAAGCCCGCCCCGAAGCCCGCCCCGAAGAAAAAGAAGGGCCGCAGCAAGCTCGTCCTGCTCGGGGTGCTGGTCGTCCTCGGCGCCCTCGGGACGTACGGCGCCGGGCTGCTGCTCAACCACTCCGACGTGCCCAAGGGCACCACGGTGCTCGGCGTCGACATCGGCGGCGGCACCCGTGACGAGGCCGTCAAGAAGCTCGACGCGGCCCTCGGCGAGCGGATCACCAAGCCGCTCCGGCTCTCCGTCGACGGCCGGACGGTGCAACTCCGTCCCGACCAGGCGGGCCTGACGTTCGACACGGACGCCACCGTGGCCTCCGCCGCCGGGAGCGACTACCACCCGGTCTCGGTGGTCTCCTCGCTGTTCGGCGAGAAGCGGGTGGTCTCCCCGTCCATGCCGGTCGACACCGAGAAGCTCCAGGCCCAGCTGGAGCGCGCGGTGGGCGGCGCCGGGTCCGCGGGCGGTGGCGGAACGATCCGGTTCCAGAACGGCAAGGCCGTCGCCGTCTACGGCGAGTCCGGCAAGGGCGTGGACGTCAAAGCCTCCCTCGCGGGCGTCGAGGAGGCGTACCGGCAGCAGGTCGAGACCGGCCGCTCCACGCCGGTGCGACTGGCCGTGACCGACCGGGAGCCCACCATCGGCAAGGCCGAGGTCGACCGGATGATGAAGGAGTTCGCGCAGCCCGCGATGTCCGGACTGGTGAAGATCACCGCCGGTCCCACGGCGTTCATCTCGTTCAGCCCCGAGAAGTCGCTGCCGCAGATCATCGGCGTCAAGGCGGTCAACGGCAAGCTCGTGGACACCTACGACCAGGCCGCGCTCCAGACCCTGTACGGGGCCACCTTCGACGGCGTCCTGATCACCCGGGGGACCGGCGACAAGACCCCGGTCACCCCGCAGGACGTCGCCGCCGCGCTCAAGCAGGCGCTCACCGGCAAGACCGCGGCCGAACGCACGGTGGCGATCCCGCTCGACCCGTCCTGAGGCCCGTCCCCCGGCACGCCCGCCGGGAACGCCTCCCGCGCCCGCCCCGCCCGCTCACCCCGGGCGGGGCGGGCGCGGTCGTCCCGGCCCTCCGGACGGGCGACGGGGCCCGGACCGGGGCGGACCGGGCCGGGAGCCCGCGAGGGCCGCCGGAGGCCGTGCGAGCCGCCTGAAGGCCGCGTGTGCCGGAAGAGCGCCGAGACGGCCTAGTTGAGCCGGGCGCGGGCCGCCCGGGCCTCCGCGCGCACCCGTGCCGCGGCCGCCTCGTCCACCGCCGCCACCACCTCGGCGTACGCGTCCAGTTCCGCCGCGCCCCGGGTGAAGTCCCCGCGCCGCACCAGCACCCGGGCCCGCTCGTACCGCAGCCGCGCCGGGTGCGAGGGCAGCGCCAGCCCCAGCTCGACCGCCCACAGGGCCACGTCCGACCGCTCCGGACGGGCCTCGGCCCACGCCCGGACGTTGTTCAGGACCCGCACCAGGATCTCCAGCGGATCGGCGGGCCGCAGCACCTCCGGATCGAGCGGCGCCCCGGTGGCCCGCACCGCCAGGGCCTCGGCGTCATCCCCGGACAGCACCCGTCCACCGTCGAACGGATCAGCGAGCACCTGCTCTTCGGGGGGCCCGAAGCCCACCACGAAGTGCCCCGGCAGGGCCACTCCGTACACCGGGGCACCCGCCCTGCGGGCCACCTCCAGCCACACCACCGACAGCAGGATCGGCAGCCCCCGCCGCCGCTCCAGCACCACGTGCAGCAGTGACGACTCCAGCTTGCCGTAGTTCCCCGGGGTGCCCCGGAACCCGTACCGGCCGCCGAGCAGGTTCCCGACCGCCTCCGCCCAGGCCCGGGGCCCGCCCGGCCGGAACGGCAGCTCCCCGGCCAGCCGGTCCAGTTCCGCCTGCGCCGCGTCGAGGGCCGCCTCCCCGCCCGCCGCGAACGCCGCGTCCGCCTCCGCGCCCAGCAGCAGGCACAGCGCCGCCAGATCGGGGCGCTCCGCCCGTGCCTCCTCGGCGAACCTCCGCCGCCACCATGTCTCCCGCACGTGCCCGTCCGTTCAGTCGCCCTCAGGGGCCCGGTAGTGGTGATAGGCGTGGTGGACGGCGAAGCCCGCCCCGCCGTACAGCGCGAGGGCGGGGGCGTTGTCCGCCTCCACCTGGAGCCAGGCCGCCGACGCGCCCTCCGTCAGCGCCCGTTCCGCCAGCGCGGCCACCACCGCCGTGCCGAGTCCGCGCCGCCGGGCCTCCGGCGCCACCTCGACGGCCATGAACCCGGCCCAGCGCCCGTCCACGACGCACCGTCCGATCGCCAGCGGCGGTTCGTCCGCCGCCCCGGCGACCGAGGCGAACCACACCGAGGGACCGGCCTCCAGGACCTGCCGCACCCATGGGCCCGGCTCCCGCGACCGCTGGTAGCGGCGCAGCCAGCCCGCGTCGAAGCCGCGCTCCACCCGCACCCCGGCGGCGGGCTCCCGGCCGGGGACCGCCAGCGGCGCCAGCGGGGCGATCCGCACCTCGGCGGAGACCTCCCGGGTCCAGCCCCGCTCCTCCAGCGCGGCGCACAACTCCTCCTGCGCGCCGCGCGCCCCGGTCGCCGTCTGGACGTACGCGGGCAGCTCCCGCCGGGCGTACCACTCCCGCACCCGGGCCAGCGCCCCGTCCAGGGGGAGTCCCGGGTCGCCCAGCGGCAGCGCGGAGTTGGCCCGCCGGGTGAACCCCCCGGCCGCCCGCAGCTCCCATCCGCCGAGCCGTTCGCTCTCCACCGGCCGCCAGGCGCGGGCGGTCACCCGGGCCAGTTCGGGGTAGTCCGCGGCCGGGCCCCGACGGCGCGCGGGCGCGTCCGGCACGACCTTGCCCGCGACGAGTGCGGCGGCCTCGATCCGGACGGCCTCACCGGAACGCCTGGTCACCGTGAGCACTCCGGCGTCCCAGGATGTGAGAACCCCGACCGTGTCGGTGAACTCCACCCGCTCGTCCACCACCCGGTGAACCCGTCGAACGGAGACGCGTTTGCCCACGTCAGCAGGGGTGATACGGATCTCAAGCAAACCTCGTGCGCCGAATTCCACGCTTCTGTCCACCCCTCCTGTTCGGATCATGCCCCAGAACGGAGATACTAGGTGCGGGCATCGACGACGCCGCGCTCCCGCGCGCCCAGGCGGCGGAGCCTGCTTCAGGCCCGCCAGCGCCCTATCGAGGAGGAACGACAGCGTGACCTACGTCATCGCGCAGCCTTGTGTCGACGTCAAGGACAAGGCGTGCATCGAGGAGTGCCCGGTCGACTGCATCTACGAGGGCTCCCGGTCCTTGTACATCCACCCGGACGAATGCGTCGACTGTGGTGCCTGTGAGCCGGTCTGCCCGGTCGAGGCGATCTTCTACGAGGACGACACCCCGGACGAGTGGAAGGACTACTACAAGGCGAACGTCGAGTTCTTCGACGAGCTGGGCTCCCCCGGTGGTGCCAGCAAGCTCGGACTGATCGAGCGCGACCACCCCTTCGTCGCCGCCCTGCCGCCGCAGAACCAGTAAGCGGCCCCGGCCCGCGTCACACCCGGTCCCGTACGGCCCCGCCGTACGGGACCGCGGTGTCCACGGGCCCGGACCCAGGGACCCGCCCGTCGGCCCGGCGGCCGGCCGGGCGCGTCCGTCACGTACCGCCCGCACCGCAGAAAGCGATCCGCCCGTGTCCGCGACCGAAGCGCCCGTCGACCGCCTCCCCGACTTCCCCTGGGACAAGCTGGAGCCCTACAAGGCCACGGCCGCGGCCCACCCGGACGGCATCGTCGACCTCTCCGTCGGCACCCCCGTGGACCCCGTCCCGGACCTGATCCAGAAGGCCCTGGTCGCGGCGGCCGACTCGCCCGGGTACCCGACCGTCTGGGGCACCCCGCAGCTGCGGGACGCGCTCACCGCCTGGTGCGAGCGCCGGCTCGGCGCCCGGGGGATGACCCACCGGGGCGTGCTGCCGGTCGTCGGCTCCAAGGAACTCGTCGCCTGGCTGCCGACCCAGCTCGGGCTCGGCCCCGGGGACCGGATCGCCTACCCGCGGCTGGCGTACCCCACCTACGAGGTCGGCGCCCGGCTGGCCCGCGCCGAACCCGTCACCTACGACGACCCGCGCGACCTCGACCCCACCGGTCTGCGGCTGCTGTGGCTGAACTCCCCGTCCAACCCGACCGGCCGGGTGCTCCCCGCCGCCGAACTGGCGGACGTCGTCGCCTGGGCCCGCGCCCACGACGTGCTGGTGTTCTCCGACGAGTGCTACCTCGAACTGGGCTGGGAGGCCGACCCGGTGTCGGTGCTCCACCCCGACGTGTGCGGCGACTCGCACCGGGGCCTGGTGGCCGTCCACTCGCTCTCCAAGCGGTCCAACCTGGCCGGGTACCGGGCCGCGTTCGTCGCGGGCGACGAGAACGTCCTCGGCCCGCTGCTCCAGCTCCGCAAGCACGGCGGCATGATGACCTCGGCGCCCACCCAGGCCGCCGTGGTCGCCGCCCTGTCGGACGACGCGCACGTCGCCGAGCAGCGCGCCCGCTACCGTGCCCGGCGCGCCGTGCTGCGCCCCGCGCTGGAGGCGTACGGCTTCTGGATCGACCACAGCGAGGCGAGCCTCTACCTGTGGGCCACCCGGGACGAGCCCTGCTGGGAGACGGTCGCCCGGCTGGCGTCCCTGGGCGTCCTCGCCGCCCCCGGCGACTTCTACGGCGAGGCGGGCGCCCGGCACGTGCGGATCGCCCTCACGGCCACGGACGAGCGGGTCGCCGCCGCGGCCCGCCGGCTCGCCTGAGCCGCCCCCTCGCCCGGGCGTGACCGGGACCCGGACGCGGACGCCGCCCCGGGACCGTAGACGGCCACGGACACGGACACGGACGCGGCCACGAAGACACGGAAGGGCCCGGGAAGCCGCATCCGCTTCCCGGGCCCAGGACCTCCGGCCGTGACGATCAGCCGAGGGGCAGCTTCGGGGCGCCCGGCAGCCCGCCCTTGCCGGCCGCGCCGGTCACCCCGCCGAGCACCGAACCCGCGCCCCCGGTCGCCTTCTTCGCGGCGGGCGCGGCCTTCACGGCCTTCTTGGCGCCCTTGCCGACGGTCTTCCCGGCCTGCGGCACCGCCTTCTTGACCACCTTGCTGCCGGTGTCCCCGGCGACCGCGGTGGCGTTGGTGGTGGCGCCGTCCAGGGTGTCGCCGACGTTCGCGGCGTCCATCGCGCTCACCCCGCCCACCGGGGCGTTCATGGGCAGGTCCACGGCGCTCGCGGTACCGGCCGCGCCGACCACGGGCACCGCGCCCGCCGCCACCAGCAGTACGGCACGGGCGATCCGACGGGTCAGGGGGAGGGACATGATGCTCCTTCGAGGTTCGGCGGTGTCCGGCGGCCCGGCGGGCCCTGGGACGTCGTGACTACCGAACGGACGCCCGGGAGGTTGCGGCGACCGAAGGTAAAGAATCGGTAACGCATCGCATAATCCGCTGGACGCAAAAGCGGGCAAAGGGTGTTGGGGTCGAGGTGGCGCCGAGAGCCCTCCCGCCCGGTGCCGACCAGGGCTGAGGCCGGTTCCCGGAGGCCCGCGCCCACCCGGACGGCGACCGGCTCCACCACCGCCGCGCGCGACGGCCCGTGTCGCCCGGCCGGGTGACCCCCGGCCCCTACTGTCCGGTGACGATTCGGACCCGCTGGGCGTCCACCGCGCCCCCGGACGCCTGTGGCCAGCGGCCCGGCGGGGTGCCCGGCGTCCACTCCCGGCCCGCGTGGACGACCTTCCCGACGCCGAGCGCCGCCGCGTTGGCGACCGCCCAGTGCGCCAGCTCCCAGCCCCGCTGCCGCGCCCCCTGGGCGCCGCCCGGCCCCCCGGACACCGGCAGGACCACCTCCCGCGCCCCGGCCTCCGGGGCGGACTCCGCCGGGGCCCCCGCGGAGCCCTCCGGCACCTCGGCGCCCACCGGCGCCAGCGCGTCCTGCCCGAAGTCCCGCACCAGCGCGGCCCGGACGGCGGCGGGCGAACCCTGCGCGCGCACCCCGCCGCCCCCGCAGGTGAGGGTCGCCTCGGAACGGCCCGTCAGCGCGGCGGCGAGCAGGGTGGCGTCCGGCTCGTGCTTGGCGTACGCCTGCGGATAGCCGCTGAGCTGCACCCGCTGCGCGGCGACCGTCAGCGGCAGCCGTGAGTACCCGGCGACCTTCTCCAGCCGCTCGTAGAAACGGTTCGCGGAGTACACCGGGTCCGTGATCCGCTCGGCCGTGCCCCAGCCCTGCGAGGGGCGCTGCTGGAACAGTCCCAGCGAGTCCCGGTCGCCGTGCCCGATGTTGATGAGCGCCGACTCCTGGAGCGCGGTCGCCAGCGCGATCGTCACCGCCCGCTCCGGCATCCCGCGCGCCCCGCCGACGGCCGCGACCGTCGCCGCGTTCACCGCCTGCTCGGACGAGAGCCGGTACGCGGCGCCGTCGCCCTTCCCGGACACCACCGTGCAGTGGGCGCCGCCCCGGGCCCCGCCGAGCTGCTGCGCCGCCACGTAGCCGGTGACGGCGAGCAGGACCGCCACGGCCACCGCGCGGCGGGCCGGACGGACCCGGCGGACGGAACGGTGACGACCGGCGCGCTGCGGGACGACTGGGGCATCGGACACGCGTCCACCGTACTGGAGCCCGACCGGCCCCGGCGGTCGTCGTGAGCGGGGGAGTTAGGGTCGGTCCATGGACCGCACCCCGCCCGCCCCGCACCCCGCCGACGACCGCGCCCCCTTGGAGCGCACCGCCCTCGACCTGGACCAGGACGCCGCGCTGCTCACCGCCCAGCTCGTCGACTTCCCCTCCGAGAGCGGCACCGAGAAGCCGCTCGCGGACGCCATCGAGGAGGCCCTGCGCGGGCTGCCGCACCTGACGGTCCACCGGTACGGCAACAACGTCCTCGCCCGCACCGAACTGGGCCGCGCCGAGCGGGTGGTGCTCGCCGGGCACATCGACACCGTCCCCATCGCGGACAACGTCCCCTCCCGGCTCGACGGGGACGGCGTGCTGTGGGGGTGCGGCACCTGCGACATGAAGTCGGGCGTCGCCGTCCAGCTGCGGATCGCCCGCACGGTCCCCGAACCCAACCGCGACCTCACCTTCGTGTTCTACGACAACGAGGAGGTCGCGGCCGAGCTGAACGGGCTGCGGCACGTGGCCGAGGCGCTCCCGGAGTGGCTGGAGGCCGACTTCGCGGTCCTGCTGGAGCCCTCCGACCAGCAGGTCGAGGGCGGCTGCCAGGGCACCCTGCGGGTGCTGCTGCGCACCCGGGGGGAGCGCGCCCACTCCGCGCGCTCCTGGATGGGCTCCAACGCGATCCACGCCGCCGCCCCGATCCTCGCCCGGCTCGCCGCGTACCAGCCGCGCTACCCGGTCATCGACGGCCTGGAGTACCGCGAGGGGCTGAACGCGGTCCGCATCGAGGGCGGGGTCGCCGGAAACGTCATCCCGGACCTCTGCACGGTCGCCGTGAACTTCCGGTACGCCCCCGACCGCACCCCCGAGGAGGCGCTGGAGCACGTCCGGGAGGTCTTCGCGGACTGCGGGGTCGAGGAGTTCGTGGTGGAGGACCACAGCGGCGCCGCGCTGCCCGGGCTCTCCCACCCGGCGGCCCGCGCCTTCATCGAGGCGGTGGGCGGCGAGCCGCGCCCCAAGTACGGCTGGACGGACGTGGCCCGGTTCAGCGCGCTGGGCGTGCCCGCCGTGAACTACGGCCCGGGGAACCCGCAGCTCGCCCACAAGCGGGACGAACACGTGCACACCGGGAAGATCCTGGCGGCCGAGGACCGGCTGCGCGGTTGGCTCACCGCCCCCTGAACCGGGGCGTGGCCGGGAACAGTGGTCCCGGACATCCGGAATTACGGTGTTCGTCATCCCCGTGGATCTACGCTGAGGGGGCTACACCGTCAGTGGAAGGGGAGTTCTATGGGCGTTCCGGACGCACAGGGTCCACCGGAGGAGCAGGTCGTCGGCCCCGTGGTGCGACGACGGGGGCAGATCCAGCCCGGCACCACCGACCAGCGGCTGCTGGACACCGAGGAGGACTCGGGGTGGGTGCACACCGACCCCTGGCGGGTCATGCGCATCCAGTCGGAGTTCGTCGAGGGCTTCGGCGCGCTCGCCGAACTCCCCAGCGCGATCAGCGTCTTCGGCTCCGCCCGCACCCGGCCGGACACCCCGGAGTACGCCTCCGGGGTGGAGATCGGGCGGGCGCTGGTGGAGGCCGGGTTCGCGGTCATCACCGGCGGCGGCCCGGGCGCCATGGAGGCGGCCAACAAGGGCGCGCGGGAGGCCAAGGGCGTCTCCGTCGGCCTCGGCATCGAGCTGCCCTTCGAGCAGGGCCTCAACCCGCACGTCGACATCGGGGTGAACTTCCGCTACTTCTTCGTCCGCAAGACGATGTTCGTGAAGTACGCGCAGGGCTTCGTGGTGCTGCCGGGCGGCTTCGGCACCCTGGACGAGCTGTTCGAGGCGCTCACCCTGGTGCAGACCCGCAAGGTCACCCGGTTCCCGATCGTGCTGTTCGGCACCGCGTACTGGAACGGCCTCGTGGACTGGCTCCGCGACACCGTGATCGCCAGCGGCAAGGCGGCGGAGAAGGACCTGCTCCTCTTCCACGTCACCGACAGCGTCGAGGAGGCCGTGCAGCTGGTCACCAAGGAGGTGGCCCGCTAGGGCCCGGCCGCCACGGGCCGCCACGGCCGTCCCGGCGCCCGGCCGTGAGGCCCGGCTCCGGGTCCGGTCGTGACGTCCGGCCCGGACGTCGGGCCCCGGGTGCGCACCCGGGGCCCGACGCCGTCGCGGCGCGGGTGGGCCGCCGCACCGGTTCCGCCGGTACCGGATCCGCGCCGTGCCGTTTCGGTCGCCGAGCCGAGCCGAGCCGAGCCGGGGCGGGCCGAGCCGAGCCGAGCCGGGGCGGGCCGAGCCGAGCCGAGCCGGGGCGGGCCGGAGCCGGACAGGTCAGGCGAGGCCGCGCCGGGTGGCCGCCGGGGGCCGGTGACCGGCGATCGACGCCACCATGTCCAGCACCTGCCGGGTCTCGGCGACCTCGTGCACCCGGTACACCCGGGCCCCCAGCCAGGCGGAGACCGCAGTGGTCGCCAGGGTCCCGATCAGCCGCTCCTTGACCGGCCGGTCCAGGGTCTCCCCGACGAAGTCCTTGTTGGACAGGGACACCAGCACCGGCCAGCCCGTCGCCGTCATCTCCCCGAGCCGCCGGGTCGCCTCCAGCGAGTGCCGGGTGTTCTTCCCGAAGTCGTGCCCGGGGTCGATGAGCACCGACTCCCGGGGCACTCCGAGCGCCACCGCCCGCTCCGCGAGCCCCACCGTCACGTCGAGGACGTCGGCCATCACGTCCGCGTACTCCACCCGGTGCGGCCGGGTGCGCGGCTCGGCGCCGCCCGCGTGGGTGCACACCAGACCCGCCCCGTACCGGGCGGCGACCTCCGCCAGCTTGGGGTCGACCCCGCCCCAGGCGTCGTTCAGCAGGTCCGCGCCCGCCTCGCAGGCGGCCTCGCCGACCTCGTGCCGCCAGGTGTCCACACTGATGACCACGTCCGGGAAGCGCCGCCGCACCTCGGCCACGAAACCGATCGTGCGCCGGATCTCCTCCTCGGTGGTGACCTCCTCGCCGGGGCCCGCCTTCACCCCGCCGATGTCGACGATGGCCGCCCCGTCCGCCACCGCGCTCGCCACCCGGGCGAGCGCCGGTTCGTCCTGGAACGTCGCCCCCCGGTCGTAGAAGGAGTCCGGGGTGCGGTTGACGATCGCCATGATCACCGGCTCGTGCGCGCCGAACGCGCGCCTGCCCAGCCTGAGCATCCCCTGTGGTCCCTCCGGTGAACGCGCCGCCGTGGCGGGCGTTCCGTCGTCGCGGTGCTGATCGGTCGCCTGCGACCTTAACCGCCGACGGCGCATGGCACGATCGGGCCTGACACTTTTCGTGCCGGTCCCCGCCCGGGCCGGCGACCGGACCAGGGGACCGCCGCATGGTCATGTTCTTGTTCCTGCTGCTCGCGCTCGTCGTCGTGGTCGGGGCGGTGACGCTCGCCGTGGTGGGCGGCGGCGAGAGCGGACCGCTGCCGACGGCCCCGCCGGAGCGGTTCACCGAGCCGCTGCCCCCGGACCGCCCGGTGACCAGGGCCGACGTGGACGGGCTGCGCTTCCCGCTCGCCCTGCGGGGCTACCGGATGGCGGAGGTGGACGAGGCGCTGGGGCGGCTGGGCGCCGAACTGTCCGAGCGGGACGTCCGGATTCAGGAGCTGACGGTCGCCCTCACGGTGGCCCGCGCCGTCCCGGCGACCGCCGACCGGGCCCCGGCCGGGCCCGCGCTCACCAAGACCGGCCCGGCGACGGAGGACGCGGCGCCCGCCGGTGACCCCGCCGGTCCGGCCGGGGAGCCGGAGGGGACTGACGGGCCGTCCGGGGCGGAGCGCCCGTGAGCGGGGCGGACCGGGGCGCGGTCACCGGGACGGACGGACGGGCCCGCTGCCCCTGGGGGCTGTCCAGCGAGGACTACACCGCGTACCACGACGAGGAGTGGGGCCGTCCGGTCCACGGCGACGACGCCCTGTTCGAGCGGCTGTCCCTGGAGGCGTTCCAGTCGGGGCTGTCCTGGATCACGATCCTGCGCCGCCGGGAGGGCTTCCGCCGGGCCTTCGCGGGCTTCTCGATCACCGAGGTCGCCGCCTTCACCGAAGGTGACGCCCAGCGGCTGCTCGACGACCCCGGGATCATCCGCAACCGGGCCAAGATCGAGGCCACCCTCGCCAACGCGCGGGTGCTCGACGGCTGGCCGGACGGCGAACTGGACGCGCTGATCTGGTCCCACGCCCCCGACCCGGCCACCCGCCCGGCCCCCCGGCTGCTCGCCGACGTGCCCGCGGTGACCGACGGGTCCAAGGCGCTGGCCAAGGCGCTCAAGGCCCGTGGGCTGCGTTTCGTCGGGCCCACCACCGCGTACGCGCTGATGCAGGCGTGCGGGCTCGTCAACGACCATCTGGACGCCTGCTGGGCCCGGCCGGACTCGGGCCCGACCGGGACCGATCGCGACTGAGCGGGACTGAGCACGGCTGAACCGGAGCCGACCGGGGCGACCGTCCGTCCGGTCGTGATCGTCCGTCCGGTCGCCCTCAGCGGCCGAGGAACCGGTGCGGCTCCTTGGTCACGAAGGCGGCGACCGCGATGGCGTGGTCCTCCGAGGCCCCGGCCCGGGTCTGCAGCTCGTCCTCCTTCTCCAGGGTCTCCGCCAGCGAGTGGGACTGGGCGAAGGCGAGCGACTCCTTGATCCCCGCGTAGGCGACGGTGGGCCCCCCGGCCAGCCGTCGCGCCACCCGGAGGGCCTCGGCGGCCAGCTCCGCCGAGGGGACCACCCGGGTGGCGATGCCCAGCTCCAGGGCCTCGGCCGCGTCGATCGCGCGGGGCAGGAGCAGGAGATCGGCGGCGCGCCCGGGGCCCACCACCCGGGGCAGCGTCCACGACAGCCCGGAGTCCGCGCTCAGCGCGACCCCGGCGAAGGCGGTGGTGAACGTCGCGGTGTCGGCGACCACCCGGACGTCGGCGGCGAGCGCGAAGCCGAACCCGGCCCCGGCGGCGACCCCGTTCACCCCGGCCACCACCGGCTTGGCCATCCCGGTGAGCGCCCGCAGGACGGGGTTGTAGTGGTCGTGGACGGTCCGCATGCTCGCCCCGGCCCCGGCCGGGGTGGCCCGGCTCGCGGCGAGGTTCCCGATGTGCTCCTTGAGGTCCTGGCCCACGCAGAAGGCGCGGTCGCCGGTGGCGGTCAGCAGGACGGCCCGGACCGCGCCGTCGGCCGCGGCGGCCTCGACCGCGTCCCGGAGCGCGACCTTGGTCACCGTGTCGAGCGCGTTCATCGCGCCGGGGCGGTTGAGCGTGATCGTCGCGAGTCCGTCGCTCACCTCGTAGAGCACGGTGTCTGCCATGACGGGGTCCTCTCCGGGCGGGGTGGGCGTCCGGGCGCCCGAAAGCGCCTCCGGACCGCCCTGGAACGCGGTCCGGAGGCCAGCATGACGGAGATCACGACCCATCCGTATGTGACCTGCGTCAAAGAATTCCAGGTCCCGGAAACCTCCCACGAACGCCCGGTATCGCGCCCACGTCGTCGAATTGGGTGGTTTTGCGGGTGCGCGTTGCCCAAGCGATGCGGACCGATGTTGGTCATCAGGTCCTGGCATGCGGGATAATGGCCGGGAAGCAATGTGTTCGATGCCGGACGCCTGCCCTGCGAAAGGGGACGTCGGCGGATGACGATGAGCTGGTTTCAGGAAGGGGAACGAGCATGGCGGCCATGAAGCCGCGGACGGGCGACGGCCCGCTCGAGGTGACCAAGGAGGGGCGGGGCATCGTCATGCGAGTTCCGCTCGAAGGCGGCGGTCGGCTCGTCGTGGAGCTGACTCCGGACGAGGCCGGAGCGCTCGGCGACGCCCTCAAGAAGGTCGTCGGCTGACGGAAGTCCCGACCTGACCGAGCTTTCCCGCCGCCCCGGCACCGTACGCGGTGCCGGGGCGGCGGCATGCTCGGAACCGGTTCCGATGGGCCCGGCCCCTCGCGTTCCCTCGGATGCCGCGCCGGGGGAACCCGCCCTCACCAGGGGGCGATCACGCTCCGTGACGTCTCTGGAGGGCCCCGTTTCCGTTCCCTCCATGAGCGCGAGCGGGTGCGACCGGGCGCCCGGGGAGCGCGCGAGGAGCGGCGGTGCCGGTGGCGCGGGCGGCGCGGATGGTGAGGACTGCGAGGTCAGAGGGTTCCGGGGCGGGGGGAGGGCCCCGTCACCGCTTCACCGCGCACAGCAGTCCGTCCCCGACGGGCAGCAGCGAGGGCACCAGATCGGCGTTCTCCCGGACCCCCCGCACCAGCTCCCGCAGCTTCAGCACCTCGGCGGGCTGGGGTCCGGAGTCCACGGTGCGGCCGTCCGCGAAGACGCCCTCGAAACAGACCAGCCCACCGGGGCGCAGGAGCCGCAACGATTCGCCGAGATAGTCGAGGCACTCCATGCGGTCGCCGTCGCAGAAGACGAGGTCGTATCCGCTGTCCGCGAGGCGCGGCAGAACGTCCAGCGCGCGTCCCGGAATGAAGCGGGCCCTATTGGTGGCGAAACCCGCGAGCCGGAACGCCTGCTTCGCGAACTGCTGGCGCTCCGGTTCCTGGTCGACCGTGGTGAGGACCCCGTCCGGTCGCATCCCCTGCAGCAGATGTATCCCGGAGACGCCGGTACCGGTGCCGATCTCGGCGACGGCCTTGGCGCCCGCCGTGGCGGCGAGCATCCGCAGCGCGGCGCCGGTCGAGGGGGACACCGGGCGCAGCGCGACCTCCCGGGCCCGGTCCCGGGCCCAGTGCAGCGCCTCCTCCTCGGCGACAAAGGCGTCAGCGAACGCCAAGCCCGTGTGCCGGTTGCCGGTAATGACCCTCTCCTGTCCCCCTGGGATGTCTGGCCGTGACTGTATCCGCTGACGGCGGGAACCCGCAGATGGGACCAGGCGTTATGGAGGGTGGGGAACGAGGTGCGACGGGAATCACTGGACGGCGGGGGCGGGCGATGGGTCGAAGCGGGCGGCAAGTCCTGACGCATGGCCAGAACCACGTACCAAATTCACGTAAAATTGCTTATCCGGAGCTAACGGGCGGGGTGGCTATGGTAGGGGCTCCACTGGACACCACCAGAGCCGACAGGGGAGGTGCGGCTGCGCCCGCGGAGAGGGGAGGAGTGCTGCGGCGCCTCCTCAGACCACCGGGTGAGCCGAAATCCGTGACCTACACCGCTGACCACGCCGTCCACTCCGCTCCGACAGCGACCTTCACCGCCGACGCGGACGCGCAGCCGTGGACTCCGCCCACCTGGGAGGAGATCGTCAGCACCCACAGCGGCCGGGTCTACCGCCTCGCCTACCGCCTCACCGGCAACCAGCACGACGCCGAAGACCTCACCCAGGAGGTCTTCGTCCGGGTGTTCCGCTCGCTGTCCACCTACTCGCCCGGCACCTTCGAGGGCTGGCTGCACCGCATCACCACCAATCTCTTCCTGGACATGGTGCGCCGCCGTCAGCGCATCCGCTTCGACTCCCTCGGGGACGACGCGGCGGAGCGGCTGCCCAGCCGGGAGCCCTCCCCGCAGCAGGTCTTCAACGACACGCACTTCGACGCCGACGTCCAGCAGGCGCTGGACACCCTCGCGCCGGAGTTCCGCGCCGCCGTGGTCCTCTGCGACATCGAGGGCCTGTCCTACGAGGAGATCGCCGCCACCCTGGGCGTCAAGCTCGGTACGGTCCGCAGCCGGATCCACCGTGGCCGCTCCCAGCTGCGCAAGGCCCTCCAGCACCGGTCCCCGCACGCCCGCGCCGAGCGCCGTGCGCCCGTGGTCACCGGTGTCCCCGCGCTGGGAGGAGGAGGCGCGAGCGCGTGAGCGGAACACGTCCGACACCTGTCGAGCAGCACCTGGGAGACCGGCTCGCCTCGTTCGTCGACGGCGAGCTGGGTCATGACGCGCGGGACCGCGTCCTCGCCCACCTCGCCACCTGCCCCCGCTGCAAGGCCGAGGCCGACGCCCAGCGCCGTCTGAAGACGACCTTCGCCGAGGCGGCGCCCCCGCCTCCGTCCGAGACCTTCCTGGCCCGGCTCCAGGGTCTGCCCGGCGGCGGTCTGCCGGGTGGCCCCGGCGGCCCGGGCGGTGGCTTCCCGGCCCGGGACCGCGGTCCCTTCGGCTCCCCCGTCTTCGAACCGGCGGGCGAGGGATTCGCCCATGCCCCGGCGCTGGTCCCCGACGCCTCCGGCCCCTCCGGTCAGGGGTTCCGCATCCATCCGGTGGGACGGTCCGGCACCGAGCGGCCCCCCGTACGCGGCCGTCGCCGCTTCGCCTTCGCCGCGGCCGGAGCCGTCTCCTTCGCCGCCATCGCGCTCGGCGGGGTCAGCACGGTCGGCGTCCCCGTGGACGGGGGCGACGCCCGTGGCCCCAGCAGCAACAACGTCACCCCGCTGCGCGGGCAGGGCACCACCGTCCCCGCCGGGGACGGCCAGCGTCGCCGGGCCGCCACCCCGATGCTCGGTCAGCGCACCGGCGGGGCCCTCGCGGCGCCCGTGGCGCCCGCCCCGGCCGCGGCGCCCCTGCGGCCCGGCACGGTCGCACCGGGCACCCGGCCGCTGACGGCGGTGCACGCGCTGGCCGCGCCCCTGCTCGCGGGCGCCTCGGTGACCTCACCGCTGCTGCACCCCGTCCCTCCGGTCACCGTGCCGTTCCCCCCGGTCCTCCACGACCGGCCGAACGCGGTGCCCCCCGCCGACGACCCTGCCCTGGGCGTCGGCGCGTCCGCCGACCCCCTCCCCGCCCGGGGGGAGCGGCCGAAGCCGAACCCCTCGCCCGCCTGGGCGGCGGTCCCCGGGACATCCCGCTGACGGGTGCCCCCGGGGCGGCCCGGGGGCGGTCCGGGGAGTCGTTCCCCTTCAAGGCCCGCCCCCGGACCTGATTGAATTCCGCAGGGGGCGCGCCTCGGGGGAGGGACGGCCGCCCAGCCGATGAGCCATGAGCGGCGACCGCCGCGCAGCCGGGTGTTGGGGAGACGATGGACGAGCGCGAGCCGACGAGGTGGAGCCGTCCCGCTCCCGGAACCCCCGGCGAGGGCGTGGACCCCGCGACCGCGCAGGGCACCCCGCCTGCCGGGTCCCCGGAGGCGCCCCGCCATCCGGACACCACGGATGCCACGGGCGTCACGGACGCCGCAGACGTCATGGACACCGCCGCGTCCGCCGCCTCCGCACCCGGCGGGACGGACCCGTCGCCCACCGCCGACGGCCCGGCTCCGCCCGGCGCCGGTCCGGGCGCCCCCGAGCCGTCCGCCTCCCTTCCGGCGGCCGACCTGCCGTCCGCCCCGCAGCCGTCCGTCTCCCCTTCGGCGGCCCCCGAGCCGTCCGGTTCGGTACCGCCCGGCGTACCGGTTCCGTCCGGGGCCGGGCCCGCCGCCCACGGTGAGGTGCCCGGTGGCCCGGCCCCGACCGGTCCTGAGCCGTCGGGTCCGGGTCCCGCGCCGACCGCCCCTGTTCCGTCCGGCTCCGCTCCCGCTCGGACAGCGGCCGATGCGCCGTTCGTCCCGGAGCCGTCCGCCTCCCTTCCGGCGGCCGACCTGCCGTCCACGCCGCAGCCGTCCGTCTCCCCTTCGGCGGCCCCCGAGCCGGCCGGTCCCGTACCGACGGCCGCTGTGCCGTCCGCGCCTGAGCGGTCCGGTGACGTTCCCACGGCGCCCGAGCCGCCCGCTCCCGAGCCGTCCGGTGCCGTTTCGGCGACCCCTGCGCGGCCCGCCCCCGTTTCGACGGCCCCCGAGCCGTCCGCCTCCGTGCCGTCCGGGGCCGGTCCCGGGGGGTCGGTGGCCGCCCCGGGACCGGACGGTGTCGCCGCCGTGTCCGGTCCGGCGGGGCCCGTCGACGCCCGGCCCACGCCCCTGCACGCTCCCGACCCGTACGGCACCCCGCCCTACGGGGAGCCCGGCCCTTGGGCCCCCGCGCCGCCCGTCCAGCACCCGGCGACCACCCCCGCGCACGGTGTCCCGGTCCTCGGGGCACCCGCTCCCGGCCCAGCGGGGCCGCCCCAGGCCGTCCCGGGCCCGCCGCAGCCGTCCGGCGGCCACCCGGCCCCGGGACCGGGTGCCGCCCCCGTGTCGCCCGGTCCGTCCGTCCCGTCCGGTCACGGGCCGTCGGGGCACGTCCCGGCGGCCCATGCGCGGCCCGCCGCTTCCCACCCGCACCAGGGACACGCCCCGGGCGCCCCCGTGGCACCCGGGGCCCCGCACCCCTTCGCGGCCTCCGGCGGCGGTGAGGGCGGCGAGCCCTGGGGGCGGTACGACCCCTGGGCCGCCGCACCGCTGCAACAGACCGGCGCCGGACCGTGGGGCGGTGCGGGCAAGCCCCCCGCGCGGCGCGGGCTGCTCGTGGGCGCGGTCGCCCTGGGACTCACCGCGGGGCTGCTCGGCGGGGTCGCCGGGGCCCATCTGGAGGCCCGGCGCACCACCACCGTCGAACTCCCGCAGGCCGGACCCGAGTCCCCGGACCGGGCCCCGGGCAGCGTCGCGGGGATCGCGGCGCGCTCCCTGCCCGGGGTGGTCACCCTGCACGTACGGGGCGGCTCCGACCAGGGCACCGGCACCGGCTTCGTGCTCGACGGACGCGGTCACATCCTCACCAACAACCACGTGGTCGAGCCGGCCGGGGCGGCCGGGGAGATCACGGTCACCTTCAGCGGGGGAGACGTCGCCAAGGCGAAGGTCATCGGCCGGGACGCGGGCTACGACCTCGCGGTGGTCAAGGTGACCGGGGTCGACGGCCTCAAACCGCTTCCGCTCGGCAACTCCGACAACGTCCAGGTCGGGGACCCGGTGGTGGCGATCGGCGCGCCCTTCGACCTCGCCAACACCGTCACCTCCGGCATCATCAGCGCCAAGGAGCGGCCCATCACCGCGGGCGGCGACAAGGGCGACGGCAGCGACATCTCCTACGTCGACGCCCTCCAGACCGACGCGCCGATCAACCCCGGCAACTCCGGCGGTCCGCTGATGGACGCCCGGGCCCGGGTGGTCGGCATCAACAGCGCGATACGGTCCGCCGACGGCGGCGGCCCCGACGACGGCCAGTCGGGCTCCATCGGACTCGGCTTCGCCATCCCGATCAACCAGGGCAAGCGGGTCGCCGAGGAACTGATCAACACCGGCAAGGCCACCCACCCGATCATCGGGGTGACCCTCGACATGGAGTTCGCGGGCGACGGCGCCCGGGTCGGCGAGGAGGGCGGCGACGGAGGGTCGCCGGTCGCCCGCGGCGGGCCCGCCGAGAAGGCGGGCATCCGGCCCGGTGACGTGATCACCGAGGTGGACGGCCAGCGGGTGCACTCCGGCGAGGAACTGATCGTCAAGATCCGCGCCCACCGTCCCGGCGACCGCCTCCAGCTCACCCTGGAGCGCGACGGCCGGGAACAGAAGGTCACGCTCGTCCTGGGATCGGCCGGAGGCGACTGAGCGGCGCGGGAACCCGCGCCGCGCCCCCACGCGGAGCGGCTCGGACAGTACCGGACACCCGGGATCGGCGGGTACCGTGGGAGCGGTCCGGGACCACGGAAGACCCGCTGCGGGCCAGAGCATCGCGAGGGAGCGCTAGGTGTTCAACGACATAGGCTGGGGCGAGATCCTGACTCTCGCGATCCTCGGCATGCTCATCTTCGGTCCCGACCGGCTCCCGAAGGCGATCCAGGACATCTCACGGACGATCCGCAAGATCCGTGAGTTCTCCGACAGCGCCAAGCAGGACATCCGCCAGGAACTGGGCCCGGAGTTCAAGGACTTCGAGTTCGAGGACCTGAACCCGAAGACGTATCTGCGCAAGCAGCTCGGCAACGGCGAGGACGACCCGCTGGGGCTCAAGGACATCCGGGAGAGCTTCGACCTGCGCAAGGAGATGGCGGAGCTGTCGGACTCGGTCAACGGGTACGAGGACCGCGACGACACCACCTCCCGCACCTCCTCCGAGGGCGCGGCGGCCGCCGCCGGCGGCGGTGGCCGGGCCGATCTGGTGAAGAAGCGGCCCCTGGACACCGGAGAACGCCCGCCGTTCGACATGGACGCGACCTGACCCCGGTCCCGTCCCCCTCGCCGTACCCGGTGCCGGTGTCAGTGCCGCCGGTCCCGTTTCCGGCCCCGGCCCGCTTCCGGACCCGGTCACGGACCCGGTTCCGTCCCCGTGGGGGTACGGCGTCGGTGCCGGGTCGGTGACGGTCGTCCCCGGCCCCGCCGGTCCTGACCGTCCCTGACCGTTTCCGCGGTCTCCGTCCGCGCCCGTTCGTTCCCGGCGCCCCCGCCGCGTCCGCCGGGGGCGCCGTCACGTCACCGTTGCGCCCGGGGTGCCCGCCCCGGGCCGCCGGGCGCGCGGCACACCCCCGCGCGCCCGGGCGGTGGGCCCGGCGCGCTCCCCTGTGCTCCCCGGACGACCCCGGTGCGTCAATCCGCCGCGCCGGGGCGCTGACATGGCTCCGATGGGCCGGAGGTCGCCCGGTTGGGCCCGGTTTGCGGCCGGTGGGGGCGGTGGCACCGCGGGTCCGGTCACCCGGGTGGCTATTCTGCCTAGGCCGTGTCCGCCGGACACGGCCCAGGCCGCGCCGGGAACCGCCGGGCACGGCCCCGGGGCCCCCGACGGGCGCCGGTGGGTGTGCGGGCCGCCGCCGGGCGACCCGAGGGGGGCGGGCCGCTCCGGTCCGACGAGCGCGAGGAGGCGTCCGCAGATGGAGACGACGAGTCAGGTGGGTGCCCAGGCACCGGCCGTGGAGAGCGCGCGACCCACCGCGCCCGCGCGCCGCACGGTCGACAACTTCCTGATGGCGCCGTTCGCCTGGTACGCCCTCGACGGGGCGTTCACCGGCCCCCGCTGGCTGCTCCAGGCCGGGACCTCCGCCGAGGGCGTGGTGGAGCACGGGTCCATCGGCCACGGGGAGGAACCCTCGCTGCGGGCCGCCGACTCCCGGGACGCGGCCGAACGCGACCGGTTCGCCGTGGTGGTGACGGTCGCCGCCAGCCCGGTGCGCAGGACCGCCGACGGGACGGGGGTGCTGGAGGCCACCTCGGTGTCGTCCGCCGCCTGGCTCGCCGGGTCCGGACTGCTCGCCGTCACCTGGCCCGCGCAGTTGGACCACGCCCTGCGGGACGACTGGCTGACCCAGCAGACCGAGACCGCCTGGGTCCTCGCCGACGACCTCGGCAGCGACGACTGGGCCTCGCTGTCCCTGCCGGTCGACGGGGTGCCGACGCCGTTCCACTACCGGGAGTCCGAGTACGGCTGGGTACTGGCCGGGTCCACCCGCGAGGGCGTGCACCTCGGCGCCTACGGGCGGGGGATGAGCGCCTACGGGCTCGGCTTCTCGGCGGTCGGGGACATCGAGGAGTACGCCTGAGCGGGCCCGGCCGGGCCGCTCCGGCGGCCCGCTCCGGTCCCGTCCGCCGTACCTGACCCGGTCCCTGATCCGCTCCGGTCCCGCCGTACCGCTACGGTCCCGGGCCGTTCCGTTCACCGCCCCGGGCCGGGGCGGTGGTCCGGTGGTCGGCTCAGAACTTGTTGCGGGGCGTGATGCCGAGCGACAGTCCCGCCAGCCCGCGCTGACGGCCGCCGAGCTTGCCCGCGATGGCGCGCAGCGCGGAGCCCGCCGGGGAGCCCGGGTCGGAGAGCACCACGGGACGGCCGTCGTCGCCGCCCTCCCGCAGCCGCACGTCGATCGGGATGGAGCCGAGCACCGGCACGGTGGCCCCGGTGGTGCGGGTCAGCCCGTCGGCGACGGTCTGGCCGCCGCCGGTGCCGAAGACGTCGACCATCTCGCCGCAGTGCGGACACGGCAGCCCGGCCATGTTCTCCACCACGCCGACGATCTTCTGATGGGTCTGTACGGCGATCGACCCGGCGCGCTCCGCCACCTCGGCGGCGGCCTGCTGCGGAGTGGTGACCACCAGGATCTCCGCGCCCGGCACCAGCTGGGCGACGGAGATCGCGATGTCGCCGGTGCCCGGCGGCAGATCCAGCAGCAGCACGTCCAGATCGCCCCAGAACACGTCCGCCAGGAACTGCTGGAGCGCCCGGTGCAGCATCGGGCCGCGCCACACCACCGGGGCGTTGCCCGGGGTGAACATCCCGATGGAGATCACCTTCACCCCGTGCGAGGACGGCGGCATGATCATGTTCTCGACCTGGGTGGGACGGCCCTCGACGCCCAGCATCCGGGGCACCGAGTGGCCGTAGATGTCGGCGTCCACCACCCCGACCTTCAGCCCGTCGGCGGCCATCGCCGCCGCGAGGTTCACCGTCACGGACGACTTGCCGACGCCGCCCTTGCCGGAGGCGACCGCGTAGACCCTGGTCAGCGAGCCGGGCTGGGCGAACGGCACCTCCCGCTCGGCCTGTCCGCCGCGCAGCGCCGCCGCCAGCTCCTTGCGCTGTCCGTCGCTCATCACGTCGAGGGTGACGTCCACCCGGGTGACGCCCTCGACCCGCTGGACGGCCTCGGTGACGTTCGCCGTGATCGTCTCCCGCATCGGGCAGCCGGAGACCGTGAGGTAGACGGTGACGGCGACCGTGCCGTCCGCGCCGATCTCCACCGATTTGACCATCCCCAGCTCGGTGATGGGTCGCTGGATCTCCGGGTCGTTCACCGTCGCCAGTGCCGCGCGCACCGCGTCTTCCGTAGCCATACCGTCGATGGTACGGCGCGGGACCCGGGGCCCGGTAAGCCCGTCGGAGGTCGGATCGGTCCCGTCCCGGGAGGGCTCGTCGGCGGTCGGGTCCGTCCCGTCCAGGGAGGGCCGTCAGCGGTCGGGTCCGTCCCGTCCGGGGAAGGGCCGTCCGATCTCCGGGATCCTGGCGCGGCGCTCGTCCAGCTCCCTGAGGAGCGTCTCCAGCTCCGAGCGCATCCAGTCGCGGGTGGCGACCTCGCCGAGGCCCGTGCGCAGCGCCGCGACCTCCCGGCTGAGGTACTCGGTGTCCGCGATCGAGCGTTCGTTCTGCTTGCGGTCCTGCTCCAGGTTGACCCGGTCCCGGTCGTCCTGGCGGTTCTGCGCGAGGAGGATCAGCGGGGCCGCGTACGACGCCTGGAGGGAGAGCGCCAGGGTCAGGAAGATGAACGGGTACTGGTCGAAGCGGACGGCGGGCGGCGCCCAGATGTTCCACGAGATCCAGCAGACGATGGTGAACGTCATCCAGACGATGAACCGCCCGGTGCCCAGGAAGCGGGCGATCCGCTCGGTGAGCCGCCCGAACGCGTCCGGGTCGTACTCGGGCAGCAGCCGCCGCCGTCGCACCAGGGGGAGGTCGAGCCGGACCCGGGGCCGGGTCTGCTCCCGGTCGCGGTCAGCCGCCATGGCCGCGGGCCTCCTCGTCGTCGTGGTCCCCGCCGGGCGGTTCCCCGGCCAGCTCGTGGAACTCCTGCTCGCGCCAGTCCTCCGGCAGCAGGTGGTCCAGGACGTCGTCCACGGTGACCGCCCCCAGCAGCGAGCCGCCGTCGTCCACCACCGGCGCGGCCACCATGTCGTAGGTGGCGAAGAACCCGGCGACCGCGGGCAGCGAGTCCTGCGGGGAGAGCGCCTGGAGGTCGTCGTCCAGGATCGAGCTGACCAGGGTGTACGGGGGGTCCCGCAGCAGCCGCTGGAAGTGGACGGTCCCCAGGTACTTGCCGGTCGGGGTCTCGTCCGGCGGGCGGCACACGTACACCTGGGCGGCCAGCGCGGGCGACAGGTCCGGGTTGCGGACCCGGGCCAGCGCGTCGGCGACCGTGGCGTCGGGCCGCAGCACCACCGGCTCGGTCGTCATCATCCCGCCCGCCGTGCGCTCCTCGTACGCCATCAGCCGCCGCATGTCGGCCGCGTCGCCCGGCTGCATCAGGCTGAGCAGCCGTTCCTTGTCCTCCTCGGGCAGTTCGGAGAGCAGGTCGGCGGCGTCGTCCGGGTCCATCGCCTCCAGGACGTCCGCCGCGCGCTCCTCCTGGAGCTTGCCGAGGATCTCGATCTGGTCGTCCTCGGGCAGCTCCTCCAGGACGTCCGCCAGCCGGTCGTCGTCGAGGGCGGCGGCCACCTCGGCGCGGCGCTTGGCGGACAGGTGGTGCAGCACGTTCGCCAGGTCGGCGGCGCGCAACTGTTCGAAGGTGGCGAGCAGGGTCTCGGCGCCCTGGCCCTGCTCGTCCAGGGAGAAGCCGGTGACCGCCTCCCAGCCGACCGTCAGCGTCTCGCCCTTCTGGCGGCGGAAGCCCGTGGCGCGGGCGCCCCGGCGGACGAAGACCCGGTCCACCTCCCAGTCCCGGCGGGTCGGCAACTGCCGTACGGACAGGTCGAGCACGGTGACCTCCTCGCCGGTGTCCACCAGCCGCACCCGTCGGTCGAGGAGTTCCCCGAAGACGAGCCGTTCGGTGGGGCGCTGTTCGAAGCGCCGGACGTTCAGCACCCCCGTGGTGATGACCTGACCGGCCTGGATGCCGGTGACCCGGGTCATCGGCAGGAAGATCCGGCGCCGCGAGGTCAGTTCCACCACCAGCCCGAGCAGCCGGGGCGGCCGGTGCCCGACCCGCAGCATGGCGACCAGGTCGCGCACCCGGCCCACGTGGTCGCCGCCGGGGTCGAAGACGGTGACGCCGGACAGGTGCGAGACGAAGATCCGGCGGGCGCCCGCTGCCATGTCCGTGCCCTCCTGGTGAGCGCGTCGCCGCGCGACGGAAAAGCCCCTTCTTGGTGTTTGTCCGGTAATTCGTGCTTCAGGCTAGCCCGTCCGGGTAGGTGACGCCGCTGTCCGCGCACCGCCCGGACTGGGTCGGGGGTGCGTGCCCGGCACCGGTACGCTGCGGTCCACCGCCGCTGATCGCTGCTGCGGTACCCCCTCCCCGTGTCCCTCCCTACGAGAGGCAGCCCGTCTGTGTCTGCGGTCCTTCTGCGCCCCGGGCGGCGCGCGGCGATGGTGAGCGTGGTGTGCGCCGGTGTGATGGCCGCCGTCACGGGGCTGACGGGGTGCGCGGCCGAGGAGAAGAAGATCGACCCGGACAAGGGCACCAACGGGGTCGGCAAGTTGACGGCCACCCAGATCCAGAGCCGGACCCGGGCCGCCGCCGCGTCCGCCGACTCGGTGCGGCTGGCGGGCACCATCCTGGTCCAGGGGCAGCGCTACGAGCTGGACATGCGGCTGTCGGAGAAGGGCGGCACCGGTTCGGTGCGCTCCAAGAAGAGCACGTTCCGGCTGCTCAAGGTGGGCGAGCAGCTCTATCTGAAGGCCGACTCCTCGTTCTGGGTCCACGGCGAGGACGCCGCGCCCTCGGACGTGGCCGCCGCCAAGAAGCTCGACGGCAAGTACGTGAAGGTCCCCGACGACGACCCCTCGTACCGGCAGATGAGCGGCTTCGCGGAGATGGACGTGATGCTGGACGGGCTGATCACCCTGCACGGAACCCTGGCGAAGGGGGCGCGGGGCGTGTCCAAGGGCACCCGCACCATCCGGCTGACCGGGGACAAGGGCGCCGGCGGCACCCTCGACGTCTCGCTGGAGGGACGGCCCCATCCGCTGCGGCTGGTGCGGGCCGGGGGAGCGGGCACCCTCACCTTCAGCGACTGGAACGAGGACTTCCCGCTGAAGGGGCCCGCCAAGTCGGAGACCGTCGACTACGGCCGGGCACTGCCCGCCTCCTGAGCCCCACGGTCCTTCCGGCCCCGCGCACCCGGCCCCTCCGGTCCGGAGCCTCGGTCCCTCCGGCCCCGCGCCCCGGTCCATCCGGACCTGAGCCTCTCGCCCCGTCCGGGCGTGCGGCCGTCCGGCCTTCCGGTCTCCCGGTGCCTCCGGCCGGGACCGGTGCCTCCGGCCGGGACACCGGTCCCGGCCGGACCGTGCGCCGGGGTCAGCGTCCGCGCCGCCGCAGCAGCAGCTTCGGCAGCCCGGGCGGGACCGGGTGGCGGGTGGTGACCGGGGTCCGCAGCGGGGCCGCCGCCAGCGAGTCCGTGGGCGGGGCCGGGTCCACCGGGCCCGGCTCCAGCCGCAGCACCCGGCACTCGCGCGCCCACCGCTCGGGCGCGGCCTCCCCGTCGGGGGCGTTCAGCCGCTTGCCCTTCAGTTCGGCGACCGCCGCCGTCCACTCGGGGGAGTCCGGGGCCAGTTCCACCACCCGCGCGCTCCAGGCGACCAGCCGTCCGCCCTTGTCCTTGCTCCGCACGGTGACGGTCGCGGTGCCCCCGTCGACGAGGTCCGGCAGCGGCTGCTCCCCGGGGCCGTCGCCCAGGACGTGGGCGGCCCCCTCGTGCCAGGCGTGCCACAGCGGGCGGTCCGGGCCGGTGCCCCGCACCCAGATCAGCCCGGACTTCTTGGTGGCCTCCTCGACGAGGGCCCGGTCCAGGGGGTCCAGCGGTGTTTCCGTCATGCGCCCAGGGTAGGCGGCGCCCGGAGCGTCCCCGGTGCCGCCGTCCCCGTCGCCCCGGCCCGCGGCGTGGCCGTCCCGGGCGTCACAGCCAGCCGTTGCGCTTCAGGGTGCGGTGGATGACGAAGCAGATCGCGACGGTGACCCCGAGCACCATCGGGTACCCGTACCGCCAGCCCAGTTCCGGCATGTGCTCGAAGTTCATGCCGTAGACCCCGCACACCATGGTGGGCACCGCGATGATGGCCGCCCAGGAGGTGATCTTGCGCATGTCCTCGTTCTGGGCGACGGACGCCTGCGCCAGATTGGCCTGGAGGATCGAGTTGAGCAGTTCGTCGAAGCCGGTGACCTGCTCCTGGACCCGGGTGAGGTGGTCGGCGACGTCCCGGAAGTACTTCTGGATGTCCGGGTCCACCAGCCGCATCGGCCGCTCGCTCAGCAGTTGCAGGGGCCGTGCCAGCGGGGCCACCGCCCGCTTGAACTCCAGCACCTCCCGCTTCAGCTGGTAGATCCGTCCGGCGTCCATTCCGCGCGCCACCCCGCCCCGGCCCGGGGTGAACACCTCGGTCTCGACCTCGTCGACGTCGTCCTGCACCGCGTCCGCCACCGCCAGATAGCCGTCCACGACGTGGTCCGCGATGCCGTGCAGCACTGCCGAGGGGCCCTTGGCCAGCAGCTCCGGCTCGCCCTGGAGGCGGCTGCGCAGCGCCCGCAGCGAGCCCTGGCCGCCGTGCCGGACGGTGATGAAGAAGTCCGGGCCGGTGAAGCACATGACCTCGCCGGTCTCCACGATCGCGCTGGTCGCGGTGAGTTCGTCGTGCTCCACGTAGTGGATGGTCTTGAAGACGGTGAAGAGCGTGTCGTCGTACCGCTCCAGCTTGGGGCGCTGATGGGCGTGGACGGCGTCCTCCACGGCGAGCGGGTGCAGCCCGAACTCGGCCGCGATCACCGCGAACTCGGCCTCGGTGGGCTCGTGCAGCCCGATCCAGGCGAAGCCGCCGTCCCGCCGCACCTGGAGCATCGCCCCGTGCGGGGTGAGGCACTCGGCCGACTCGACGCGGCGGCCGTCGCGGTAGACGGCGCAGTCGACGATCGCGGAGGGCGTCGCGGGGTCACGGGTGGTGTCGTAGGCGCCGTCGTCCTTGTGGCGGGCGGCGGGCCGGACGGCGTCCCGCAGGTCACGGATCATCGACATGGGAGGAACTCCTTCGCACCGGGCCGCGCGGCGACGGGTGGAACTGCCCGGAATGGGGACGTCCGTCCACGGGGGCCCTCGCCGGACCGGGGACCGGCGGGCGCCGGAGGGAGGCACGTCCGCAAAGCGGGGAGCACCGCACCGTCACGGGGCGGCCTTCTTCGCTGTTCGCTGGCGGGTTCACAACTGCGGGTACTGCGGACGCGGCGGCGGTCCTGCGTCACCGACGTGTCGGGGCGGGCGGCCGGGCACCGGGAGGGCGGGGCGCGGCGGGGCCGACGGACCGCACGGGTCCGGCGGGCGGAACGGGCTCTTCCGTCACACGGGCGCCGGAGACCCGCGACGGACAGACCGGGAAGGAGGTCCGGGCGACGGAGCGGGAACGCGTGCGGCGGACGGCAGCGGCCGGACGGCGCGCGGAAAGGGGAGCGCGCCCGGCGGAACTACGGAGTCAGCGACCGGAAGAGCGGGTGGTACTGCCCGATCGACTTCGATCCATGACAGCCCCACCTCCTCCGGCCGGTCCCCCGTGGGGGATGTCCAAGGTTCCGGGGCGTGAGCGCGACGCCGATGCGTACCGCTGGGAGAACCACCCCGAACAGCGGCCCACACTAGCAGCCGGTTGACGTGTCAAGGGCCCCCTCCCGCCGTCCGTTACGGCGCCATGACGCGGTCCCGTCCGCGCCCCGCGCCCCCGACGCCCCCGTGACGTGGGGATTCTGACGGGCGGACGGGCGATCTATGCTCGCGGGCATGGCAGATGTTCTCGCGCTCGTCGAGGCCCGTTTGCGTACGGCCCTCGGAGAGCCGGACGCCAGGGCCGCGGTCACCTTCCTCGGCACCGACCGGATCGAGGTGCTCCGCTTCCTGGTGGCCCCGGACGACGGGGGCCCGGACGGCGGCGACCCGGAGGGGCTGGTCCGGTACGCGACCCTCGGCATGTCCGCCCGGCCCATGACCGACCCCACCGCGCTGACCGCCGACCCCGACCGGGGACCCCGCGCCGAACTCGTCCTCACCGTGCGTCCGGGCCGCGCCGACACCGACCGGGTGCTGCGCCCGCTGGCGGTGCTGGCGGCCAGCCCGCAGGTCGAGGGGCTGGTGGTCGCCCCCGGCGCCTCCCTGGACACCGGCGCCCCGCTGTGGCCCGGCGCCCCCTTCACCTCCGTCCTCGTCGCCGAGCCCGGTGGGCTCGTCCCGGACCTGGACCTCGATCCGCCCCGGGACCCGGTCGCCTTCCTGCCGCTGCTGCCGATGACCCCGAACGAGGCCGCCTGGAAGCGGGTGCACGGCGCGGGGGCGCTCCAGGAGCGCTGGCTGGCGCACGGCACCGATCTGCGCGACCCCCTGCGGACGGGCGTCCCGCTCGACTGACGGTCCCGCCTCCTCCGGAGGAGAACACCCGGCCCGGCATCCGGCACGGACGCCCGGACCGGGTGCGGGCAGTCGGGTGATCATCCTTTGATCTTCCTTGACTCGTGGACGGTCAAGGGGGACCGTTGTCCGTTATGAGGGGCGAACCCAGTTGCCCGAAGTGCGGTGGCCGGGTCAGGGCTCCCGGACTCTTCGCCGATGCGTGGCAGTGCGCCCTGCACGGGGCGGTCCAGCCACTCCAGCCCGTGATCCCGCCCAGCGTGGAGGCCCTCGGCGTGGTGGTGAACCGCGCCCGGGTCCCGGTCTGGATGCCGTGGCCGCTCCCCGTGGGCTGGCTGTTCACCGGGGTGGGGTACGCGGGGGACGACCGCGGCGGCGGCCGGGCCACCGTCGTCGCCTGCTCCGGTCCCGGACCGCTCGGCGGCATCGGCGAGCTGCTGCTCGTGGCCGAGGAGCTGGGCGTCGGGCTCGGCGCCCGGTACGCCGGTGTCGACGGCCCCGACCCCGGACCGCACATCAGCGTCGAGAAGCCGCCCGAGGCCAAGGTGCTGGCCTCCGGCCGTCCCACCCCGCTCTGGCACGTCTCCGGTGCCCCGCCCGACCGCGCGGTCTTCGCCGGGGAGGCCCGGGGCCTGTGGCTGTGGGCGGTGGTCTGGCCGGAGCAGTCCGGGCTGCTGATGTACGACGAGCTGGTGCTGACCGATCTGCGGGACGCGGGCGCCGAGGTGGACCTGCTGCCGTGCGGGGCGCTCAGCCCCCGGCTGCTGTCCCACTGAGGGCCGTTCCCGACGGGCCGTTCCACGACGGGCGGTGCCTCCGGTCCTCCGGTTCGCTGGTCCTCCGGTCCTCCGGCCCCCCCGGTCCGGTGCGCCGGTCCGGCGGGTGCGCGGCCGGGTCCCCGGGGCGGCGGGGACGGACCGGGCCGAGGACGCGTCCGGTGTGTTCCGTGCCTCAGTCCGGGAGCCTTCCGGGCGGTGCGGCGGCGGTTATTCTTGAGCGTTCCGTGTCCCGCGTTCCCCGTGAACGGCCGAGTCGGTTTGGAGTCCGTCGTGCGCATCGACCTGCACACCCACTCCACCGCCTCCGACGGCACCGACACCCCCGCCGAGCTGGTCCGCAACGCCGTCGCGCGCGGCCTCGACGTCATCGCGCTGACCGACCACGACACCACCCGGGGCCACGCCGAGGCGTTCGCCGCCCTGGCGGAACCCGGGACCGAGGGCCTCACCCTGGTGCCCGGCGCCGAGCTGTCCTGCCGTCTGGACGGCATCGGACTCCATATGCTCGCCTACCTGTTCGACCCCGACGAGCCGGAGCTGCTGGCCCAGCGGGAGCTCGTCCGCGACGACCGGGTGCCGCGCGCCCAGGGCATGGTCGCCCGCCTCCGGGAGCTGGGGGTGCCGGTCACCTGGGAGCAGGTCGCCCGGATCGCCGGGGACGGCTCGGTGGGCCGCCCGCACATCGCGGAGGCGCTGATCGAACTGGGCGTCGTCACCACGGTCTCCGACGCGTTCGCCCCCGAGTGGATCGGCGACGGCGCCCGCGCCTACGTCGCCAAGCACGAACTCGACCCCTTCGAGGCGGTCCGGCTGGTCCGGGCCGCGGGCGGGGTCACCGTCCTCGCGCACCCCGGGGCCGCCCGGCGCGGCCCGACCGTCTCCGACGAGGTCATAGCCGCCCTCGCGACCGCCGGACTCGGCGGGATCGAGGTCGACCACATGGACCACGAGCCCGCCACCCGCGCCCGGCTGCGCGGACTCGCCGCCGAACTGGGGCTGCTGACCACCGGGTCCAGCGACTACCACGGCAGCCGCAAGACCTGCGTCCTCGGGGAGTTCACCACCGACCCCGAGGTCTACGGCGAGATCATCCGGCGCGCCACCGGCGCGTTCCCGGTGCCCGGGGCCGGGGGAGTCCCCGCCCGGCCGACGGCCGACGGCTGACCCTTCCACCCGTCCCCCTCCCGGGGCCGGTCCGGACGGTCGGCCGTCCCCGCCGCCGGGCCCGCCGGGCCGGTCCCCGCGCGTTCCGTCCGCCGGTAGCGCGCGCGTCCGTCCCGTAAGGCCGTACCTCCCCGGTCGTCCCGTCGGACGCCCCGGGGCGGGCACCGGCCCCGCGCCCCGAGCCGTCCCCTCACCTCACCCTCCCGCTCACGCGCTCCCCTCCGGAGCGCGCGTACCGCTCCGAGCGCCGCCCCCGTGCGCCCGCTCCCTTCCGCAAGGCACTACGTACCGTGTTCGACCTCGCTGTGTTCGGGTCCCTGTTCCTGACCCTCTTCGTCATCATGGACCCGCCCGGGATCACCCCGATCTTCCTCGCGCTCACCGCCGGACGCCCGGCCCGGGTCCAGAAGCGGATGGCCTTCCAGGCGGTCTGCGTGGCCCTCGGGGTGATCGTCCTGTTCGGCCTCCTCGGCCACGAGATCCTCACCTACCTGCACATCTCGGTGCCCGCGCTGATGATCGCGGGTGGTCTGCTGCTCCTGCTGATCGCGCTGGACCTGCTCACCGGCAAGACCGACGAACCCAAACAGACCAAGGACGTCAACGTCGCCCTGGTCCCGCTCGGCATGCCGCTGCTCGCCGGGCCCGGTGCGATCGTCTCGGTGATCCTGGCGGTGCAGAAGGCCGACACCGTGGGCGCCCAGGTGTCGGTGTGGACGGCGATCCTCGCGATCCACGCGGTGCTCTGGGTCGCGATGCGGTACTCGCTGCTGGTCATCCGGGTCATCAAGGACGGCGGAGTGGTCCTGGTGACCCGGCTCGCGGGCATGCTGCTGTCGGCCATCGCCGTGCAGCAGATCATCAACGGCGTCACCCAGGTCATCCGCGGCGGCTGACCCCCGGTCGGCACCGTCCGTCACCGCCACCGACGCCGAAGGCCCCGGACGACACAGGTCGTCCGGGGCCTTCGCCCGTTCGGGTGACGCGGGGCGCCGTGGCCCGCCGCGTCGGCCCACGGGCCGTCGGGAGCGCGTCGCCGTTATGAGGCGGACGGTTCGGCGGGGCGGATGTAGAGGCGCTGCCCGATGGCGGCGGCCTGCTGCACGATCCGGTTGACGGAGGCGGCGTCCACGACGGTCGAGTCCTCGGCGGACCCGTCGACGTCGTTCAGGCGCATGATCTCGAAGCGCATGTGCTTCTCCCTTCGTCTGCGTGATCCTCCCCGGGGGGAGAACTGGTCTGCGGACCCGGACACCCATGATCGCCGCCTTCCGGCGGCGGGGCCACGGGACACGGGTCCGCCAAGCGCGTCTCGTCCGGCGGTCCCGTGCGGGGGAGACCGGTCGGACGGTCACGGGGAGTACAGCACCGGGTGTGCCGTATTCATTCCCTACACTAAAGAAAATTTTCGGTGGGCTAAAGACCGCCCGGTCCGGGAACGGGTTGTGCCCCCTCGGTGACGGCCCGGACAATGGGAGTGATGAGCGAGGAACAGCCGGGTGCGCCCCGGTCGGCACCCCATCGGGTGCCCAGGACCACACCCGGTACGACGTCCGGCCCCGTATCCCGGGCAACGGGCGGGGGCGCGGCAGCCCCGCCGCCCCCGGTCGACGGGGCGCTGCTCGCCCGGCTCGACGAGACCAACGAACTGCTGCGGCGCATGGTCGCCGAGGTCGCCAAGACCCCCGCCACTCACGCGATCTTCGTGGACGCGGGGTACGTCTACGCCGCGGCCGGGCGGCTGGTGGCGGGCACCGAGGACCGGCGGGCCTTCGACCTCGACGCCGAGGGCCTGATCGAGGCGCTCATCGACCGGGCCCGCACGATCTTCGCGGACAGCCGTCTGCTCCGCGTCTACTGGTACGACGGCGCCCGTCGGCGCATCCACACCGCCGAGCAGCAGACCATCGCGGAGCTGCCCGACGTCAAGGTCCGCCTCGGCAACCTCAACGCCAACAACCAGCAGAAGGGCGTCGACTCCCTGATCCGCACCGATCTGGAGTCCCTCGCCCGGCACCGGGCGATCAGCGACGCGGCCCTGATCGGCGGCGACGAGGACCTCGTCTCGGCGGTCGAGGCCGCCCAGGGCTACGGGGCACGGGTCCATCTGTGGGGCGTCGAGGCGCCCGACGGCCGCAACCAGGCCGAGCCGCTGCTCTGGGAGGTGGACAGCCAGCGCGTCTTCGATCTGGAGTTCTTCCGGCCGTACGTCACCCGGCGGACGGTCGCCTCGTACGACGCCCCGGGCACGCCCCGGCCCACCCGTGACGAGGTGCGGTTCGTGGGGGCCCGGATCGCCGCCCACTGGCTCGCCTCCCGGGGCCGGGACTCGCTGGCCGAACTGCTCCCCGGCCATCCGTACCTGCCGGGCTCCGTGGACCAGGACCTGCTGGTGGAGGCGGAGGGACTGCTCCAGTACTCGCTGCGCGGCCAGTCGGACCTGCGGCGCAGTCTGCGCGACGGCTTCTGGGAGCATCTGCGCACCCTGTGCTGACCGTCCGGCGGCGACCGGCCGGGTTACGAGCCGGTCGGTGCGGGGCGGGTCCCGTGGGTCAGCCGGGCACCGCGTCCCAGAAGCGGGCCAGGGCGTCGGCGGTCTCGGCGGGGCGGTCGGTGTTGGGGGAGTGGTCGGCCCCGGCGACGACCGTGCGGCGGGCCGCCAGCCGGTCCGCCATCCCGTCGAGCAGCGGCACCGGCCAGGTGTCGTCGTGCTCCCCGGACAGGACGTGCAGCGGCAGCGGCAGCGCGGCCAGCTCCGCGACCCGGTCCGGCGCGGCGCACAGGTGCCGTCCCGCCGCGAGGAGCTGGGCGGGGCTGTTGCGCAGCCACCGGGCGCGCAGGGCCGCCTCGTCCGAGGAGCCGGGGGCCGCGTGCGCGCCGGTGGCGGCGTCCTCCGGGACGGCCGCCTCCAGGGACTGCATCGCGTCCCACACCGCGCCCGGGTCGAGCACCCCGAGGGCGTCCCGCAGCAGCTTCACCCGCTCCCGCTGGGACGGGGATATCTCCGCCGGACCCGAGGACATCAGGGTCAGCGAGACGAACGCCTCCGGCGCGGCGAGGACGGCCTCCCGGGCCACGTGCCCGCCGAAGGAGTGCCCCAGCAGATGGACGGGCCCGGGGTCGGGGCCGGTCCCGTCGGCGGACCCCGCCGGGTCGAGCGCGTCCCGCTGGGCCAGGACGTCCCGGGCCAGCTCCGCCAGGGCGTAGGGGGCCTCGTCGTCGCGGGGGCCGTCCGACTCGTACTGGCCGCGCCCGTCGACGGCCACCACCCGGTAGCCCCGGGCGGCGAGCGGGAGCAGCAGGTCGACGAAGTCCTCCTTGCTGCCCATGAACCCGGGCAGCAGCAGCGCGGTGGCCCGCGCGGGGGCGGCGTCCGGTCCACCGGTGTCGAGGACGGCGAAGTCCCCACGGGACGTGGTGAGCGTCCGTGCGGCGACTCCGGGGGGCGGCACGAACGTCGAGGGCCTGCTCATACCCCGAAGGCTAACGGCCGCCCCGGGGCACCGCCCCACCGGCCGCCACGCTTCCCCCGCGCCTTCCGTGCGCTGTCCCCGGTCGGCTCTCCCGCCCGGTGCGCTGGGTCCGGTCGGCGCTCCTGCCCGGTGCACTGGTCCGCGCTCGCGCCCAGTGCGTGGTCCGCGCTCCCGCCCGGTGAGCCGGTCCGCACTCGCGCCCGGTGCGCCGGGTCCGGTCCCCGCTCGCGCCCGGTGCCCCGGTCCGCTCTCGCGCCTCGGGGCACCGCTGTCCTGCCCGCCCACGGTGGTGCGCGCCGTCACCTCCCCTGCCCGTTGCCACCCGCCCGCGTTCCGCCCGTGTTCCGCCCGCTGTGGCCGGGCCCGGACCGTCACCGGGCGGGCGGCCCCGGCCCGGCCGACCGCCACCGGCCCGGGGCGACGGGTCCCCGTGCGCGTGGCCGTTGGCGCCGGAGCGGCTCCTGGCCGCCTCGGCGATCCCCGTGATCCCCGTGATCCCCGTGATCCCAGCGGCCAGGGCGGCCCCGGGTGTCCCGGCCCCGGGTGCCTGCGGTGAACCGGTCCGGACCGCACGGTGAACGCCACGGCGGACATGACGGTGGCCCGTCCCGGACGCGTGTCCGGGACGGGCCACCGTGGTGTTCCGTGTGGTGCCGAATCAGCCCTCGGGGGCCTCGACCGCCTTGCGGGTGCGGCGGCGGCGCGGCGCGGCCTCCGGGGCCGCCGCCTCGGAGGCGGCGGGCTCGACGACCGCCGCGGCGGCCTTCCGGGTCCGGGTGCGGCGCGGCTTGGCCGGGGCGGCCTCCGCGCTCTCCGCGACCGCCTCGGGGGCGGCCTCGGCCGGAGCGGCGGCTGCCTTCTTGCGGGTGCGGCGACGGGGGGCCTCGGCGGGCTCGGCGCCCTCCTCGGCCACCGTCACCGGCTCGGCCGCGACGGCCTTCTTACGGGTCCGGCGGCGCGGCGCGGCCTCGGCCGCCTCGTCACCGGCCGGGACGTCGGTCGCCACCGGGGCGGCGGCCACGGGGGCCTCCGGCTCTGCGGCGACGGCCTTCTTACGGGTGCGGCGGCGCGGCGCGGCCTCGGCCTCGGGGGCCTTCGGCTCGTCCGCCACCGGAGTCGTCTCCACCAGGGCCGTCTCCGGCGCAGCCGGGGCCTCGACGGGAGCGGCGGCCGTCTTGCGGGTGCGACGACGGCGCGGCGCGGTCTCCGGAGACTTCGCCTCCTCGGCCACGGGGGCTTCCGCCACGGGGGCCTCGGCCACCGCCACGGCGGCGGTCACGGGCTCGGCGGCGGTCGCGGCGGCCTCGGGGGCGGTGCCCCGGGAGGACGCCCCGGCCCGGGTCCGGCGACGGCGGCGCAGCGCGCGCGGCGCGTCGCCGTCCGGCACGGTGCCCTCGGGACCGGCGGTCGGCGCGGTGCCGTCCGTGGCTCCGGCGGCGGTGGCGTCGTCCAGCGGGCTGCCGCCCCGGGTGCGACGGCGGCTGCGCGGCGTCCGGGCGGGGCGCTCGCGCTCCTGCTCACGCTCGGCCGACGGGCCCCGACCGCCCCGGCCGCGCGGTCCGCGCCCGGTCTCCCCGAGGTCCTCGACCTCTTCGGCGGCGAGCCCGGCCCGGGTCCGCTCCGAACGGGGCAGGATGCCCTTGGTGCCCTCCGGGATCCCCAGCTCGGTGAAGAGGTGCGGGGAGGTGGAGTAGGTCTCCGGCGGGTCGGGGAACGACAGGTCCAGCGCCTTGTTGATGAGCTGCCAGCGCGGGATGTCGTCCCAGTCGACCAGGGTGACCGCGGTGCCCGAGGCGCCCGCGCGGCCGGTGCGGCCGATGCGGTGCAGATACGTCTTCTCGTCCTCGGGGGACTGGTAGTTGATCACGTGGGTGACGTTCTCGACGTCGATGCCGCGCGCGGCGACGTCGGTGCAGACGAGGACGTCGACCTTGCCGTTGCGGAAGGCGCGCAGCGCCTGCTCGCGGGCGCCCTGTCCGAGGTCGCCGTGGACGGCGCCGGAGGCGAAGCCGCGGCGCTGGAGCTGCTCGGCGATGTCGGCGGCGGTCCGCTTGGTCCGGCAGAAGACCATGGCCAGGGCCCGGCCCTCGGCCTGGAGGATGCGCGCGACCATCTCCGGCTTGTCCATCGAGTGCGCGCGGTACACGTGCTGCGAGATGTTCGCGACGGTGGCGCCCTCGTCGTCCGGCGCGGTGGCGCGGATGTGCGTGGGCTGCGACATGTAGCGGCGGGCCAGGCCGATGACGGCGCCCGGCATCGTCGCGGAGAACAGCATGGTCTGGCGCTTCGCCGGGAGCATGCCGATGATCTTCTCGACGTCCGGCAGGAAGCCCAGGTCCAGCATCTCGTCGGCCTCGTCCAGGACGAGGCACCGGATGTGCTTGAGGTCGAGCTTCTTCTGGCCCGCGAGGTCGAGCAGCCGTCCGGGGGTGCCGACGACGATGTCGACGCCCTTCTTCAGCGCCTCGACCTGCGGCTCGTAGGCCCGGCCGCCGTAGATCGCGAGGACCCGGACGTTACGGGCCTTGCCCGCGGTGAGCAGGTCGTTGGTGACCTGGGTGCACAGCTCGCGGGTCGGGACGACGATCAGCGCCTGGGGGGCGTCGGTGAGCTGCTCGGGGGCGGCCCGGCCGGCCTCGACGTCGGCGGGGACGGTGACGCGCTCCAGGAGCGGCAGACCGAAACCGAGGGTCTTGCCCGTACCGGTCTTGGCCTGGCCGATCACGTCCGTGCCGGAGAGGGCGACGGGGAGGGTCATCTCCTGGATCGGGAACGGGGTGACGATGCCTACGGCCTCAAGGGATTCCGCGGTCTCGGGCAGGATGCCCAGGTCCCGGAAAGTCGTGGCCTGCGTTTGCGTAGTCAGGGTGGTGCCTCTTCTGTGAGAGGCGGCACGGAGTGAGCGCTGGGGGTCTTGACCGTGCCGGTGAACCCCCGGCCGCCTGGGCGGACCGGGTGGCGCGGGACCACAGCCGACGCTCGGAACTCTCGTTACCGCTATGAGGGCCCCTCCCGCGTCGGTACGTACGTTCCGCACCAGCTGGGAGGGCTGTCTGGTCGGAGCCGATCGGGCCAGCGACCGGGCATCCTCAATCCTGTGCCCGTCGGTTGAGCCGACTCCACCGGGGCGGTCACCCATTCACGTGACCACGGCGGTGCATCGGCGCACTCAGCGGGCGCATTACCACCATACCCCGGAATCGCGCAGGCGCGATGGCCGAATTCGTCACGTAGGGGTCGGCGGGCCCGCCTCCGGCGCCCGGGGAACGGCCCGCGCCCCGGCCCCGCGGGCCGCGCCGGAGTGTGTGACCAGGGCCTTCCCGGACCGGACGCGGGGGCTATTGTGCGCTTCATGACGACGTCTGACCACGCAGCCGAAACGCCCGCCGAGCCCACCGGGATCGCCGCCCAGGACTGGGAGCGGGCCTCCGCCGATCCGCAGTACCGGGCCGCGGTCGTCGATCTGCTGGGCGCGCTCGCGTACGGCGAGCTGGCGGCGTTCGAGCGGCTCGCGGAGGACGCGAAGCTCGCCCCGACCCTGGCGGACAAGGCCGCGCTCGCCAAGATGGCGTCGGCCGAGTTCGCCCACTTCGAGCGGTTGCGGGACCGGCTCGCGGAGATCGGGGCGGAGCCCACCGAGGCGATGCAGCCGTTCGTCGCCGCGCTCGACGGGTTCCACCGCCAGACCGCCCCGTCCGACTGGCTGGAGGGCCTGGTCAAGGCGTACGTGGGCGACTCCATCGCGAGCGACTTCTACCGCGAGGTGGCCGTCCGCCTCGACACCGACACCCGCGCGCTGGTGCTGGCCGTCCTCGACGACACCGGACACGGCGGCTTCGCCGTGGAGAAGGTGCGCGCCGCGATCGACGCCGACCCCCGGGTCGGGGGACGGCTCGCGCTGTGGGCCCGACGGCTGATGGGGGAGGCCCTGTCGCAGTCCCAGCGGGTGGTCGCCGACCGGGACGCGCTGTCGACCATGCTGGTCGGCGGGGTCGCGGACGGTTTCGACCTGGCCGAGGTCGGGCGGATGTTCTCCCGGATCACCGAGGCCCACACCAAGCGGATGGCGGCGCTGGGGCTGGCCGCCTAGGGACGCTCCTCCCCGGCCGGGGGCCGCGCACTCCCTGACGGGGCCGAGGACGCGGGGGACCGGGGTGGCTCACTCCGGCGAGGCACCGAGGGCCGGGGCGCGGGAAGCCGGGGCCGTTCGCCGCCGAGCGGGGCCGGTCACCAGGGGCCGGCACGAGGACGCTCCCGGCGCCCACCGCTCACCGACGGCGCCCACCACTCACTGTGGGGCCGACCTGGCTCCGGAACCGGCGGAGCCCCCGGGAGCGGCCGGACGTTCACCCCCGGGCGGGTGCCGAAGCGGCGAAGCGGAGGGGGCGCGGCAGCAGCGACAGCAGCGCGGTGGCCAGGACCGCCGCGCCCAGCAGGGTCGTGGTGACGCCCGGGTCGCCCAGCGCGGTGCGGGTCACGAACAGTCCGAGCAGTCCGCCGACCAGTCCCGTCGTCAGGACCAGCCGGGCCGCGGGCAGCCGCCCGGCCCGCAGTCGCAGAACGGCCAGGGCGAGTCCCAGCCCGATCACCGCGCTCACCGTCACCCACATCATCCCGGCCCCTCCCCGCGCGGCCGTGCCGCGTCCGTTCGGTCGTTATCCCGATGTGCAGCGGGTCTACCCCCGTGGCCCCGCGCGCAACCCTGGACCCGTGCGGCCGGGCCCGGCCGGGCGGCCGGGACAGGGCGGCCGGGCGACCGGCCGAACGGCGGGACGGGGACGAGTACGGCCCCGTGCCTGCGGCGGGCCCGCCGCGCACGAACGGAACCCCGCCGCACGCACACGAACGGAACGAAGGAGCGGCCCGGCGGGAATCCCCGCCGGACCGCTCCTGGTGTCCGCTTCGCTCCGCTTCCGCGGGGTCGCCCACGGAAGCGGCGGCCCGCCGCTACAGCGCGCTGAAGCCGACCTTGCGCTGCGTCGGCTCGCCGATCTCCACGTAGGCGAGCCGGTCCGCCGGGACGAGCACCTGGCGGCCGTGGTCGTCCCGGAGGCTCAGCAGCCGGGACTTCCCGGACAGTGCCTCGGCCACCGCGGTCTCGACCTCCTCGGCGGTCTGGCCGCTCTCCAGAACGATCTCGCGGGGCGCGTGCTGCACGCCGATCTTGACCTCCACGGCTATGTCCCTCCGACGGTCATTGATGTGCGCGGCCCTCCGCGCCGTACCTGGCACACCCTAGCCCCGCGACGGCGGGCGCCACGCCCCGGTGGAGCACGCCGGTAGCGAACAGCGGACGGGAACACGCGCGCGGGCCGCCGGTGTTCTCCGGCGGCCCGTGGTCGGTCGGTCAGCTGTGCGGGACGGCCCCGTGGCGGGTGGCCCCGCTCCTACGGCGTCTGCTCCGTGCCGTGCAGCGGGAAGCCCGCGATGCCACGCCAGGCCAGCGAGGTCAGCAGCTGGACGGCGGTGTCCCGGGGGATGGCGCTGCCGCTGGACAGCCAGTACCGGGCCACCACCTGGGAGACGCCGCCGAGCCCCACCGCGAGGAGCATCGACTCCTCCTTGGACAGCCCGGTGTCCTCGGCGATCACTTCGGAGATCGCCTCCGCGCACTGGAGGCTCACCCGGTCCACCCGCTCCCGGACGGCGGGCTCGTTGGTCAGGTCCGACTCGAAGACCAGCCGGAAGGCCCCGCCCTCGTCCTCCACGTAACCGAAGTAGGCGTCCATGGTGGCTGCCACCCGCAGCTTGTTCTCCGAGGTCGAGGCGAGGGCCCCGCGCACGGCCACCAGCAGTGCCTCGCAGTGCTGGTCGAGGAGGGCCAGGTACAGATCGAGCTTGCCCGGGAAGTGCTGGTACAGCACCGGCTTGCTGACGCCCGCGCGTTCGGCGATGTCGTCCATTGCGGCGGCGTGGTAACCCTGGGCGACGAACACCTCCTGCGCGGCGCCCAGGAGCTGGTTCCGTCGGGCCCGCCGCGGCAGGCGGGTGCCCCGCGGGCGGGCCGCGTCTGTCTGCTCGATGGCTGTCACGCCGCCTCCCAAGATCGTTCAAGTGCGGTGTGCGCCGCGACGCCCATCGTACTTTTGGGTAACCGGTCGGCGCGCGGCGCCCGCGCAGGATTTCACGGACTGGACGGGGCGGGAACGCCCGTGAACACCCGGGAACGGGGACGGCCGCCCCCGGCCGGTCCCCGTCGTCCAGGGGGCTCCGGAGCCAGGGGCCGCGCGGCCGGGTCAGCGGTAGTCGTCCTCGTTCAGCTCGATGACGCGGGCCTGCTCGGCGCGGTCCCCCTCGTCGGCCGAGCCGGGGTCGGCGCCCAGTTCGGCGTCGTCCCGCTCCGGTGAGAGGTCCGCGCGCTGTTCCGCCGTGTCCGCTTCGGGCGCCTCGATGCCGATGGCGCCGGAACCCTCGCCGCCGGTGTCGTCGGTGCTGCCGTCGGCGGAGGCGTCGGGGGCGGGGGCGGTGGGTTCGGTGGTCATGCTGTCCTCTTTCCGAGCGGTGGGCTCTTCCCGAGGGGACGGGGGCTCTCCCGGGGCGGGTGCGGCTCGCCGAGGGGCGCGGGGGCGGACACCCGGGCGCGGGGGCGCACGGCCCTCCCGGTGCGGGAGAGCCGGTGCACCCACGCTAACCCCCATCTGTGACGCCGAACACACGAAAGCTGGCGTGATCCTCTCGTAACATTGCCGCATGTCTTCCTCGGAGTCCCCGCAGCTGTCCGCCGCGGCCGTGCCCCGGGTGGGCCCGGTCCGGGTCGCGGAGGGGGAGAGACTGCGCTCCGTCGGACTGCCCGGGCTCTCGCTCGCCGTGCGGGCGCGCCCCGCCGCGCGCGCCGGACTGCCGCCCGCGCTCTACGTCCACGGGCTCGGCGGCTCCTCCCAGAACTGGTCGGCGCTGATGCCGCTCCTCGACGACCTGGTGGAGAGCGAGGCGCTCGACCTCCCCGGCTTCGGGGACTCGCCCCCGCCCGAGGACGGCTCCTACTCGGTCACCGCGCACGCCCGCGCGGTGATCCGCTACCTCGACTCCACCGGACGGGGCCCGGTCCACCTCTTCGGCAACTCCATGGGCGGTGCCGTCACCACCCGGGTGGCCGCCGTCCGGCCGGACCTGGTGCGCTCCCTGACGCTGGTCTCGCCCGCCCTGCCCGAACTGCGCGTCCAGCGCACGGCCGTCCCGACCGCCCTGCTGGCGCTGCCCGGGGTGGCCGCCCTGTTCACCCGGCTGACCCGGGAGTGGACGCCGGAGCAGCGGGTCCGCGGCGTCGCGGGGCTGTGCTGGGGCGACTCGTCACGGATCACGCCCGAGGGCTTCGCGGCGGCCGTCGCCGAGATGGAGCACCGCCAGACGCTGCCCCACTTCTGGGAGGCCATGGCCCGGTCCACGCGCGGCATCGTCGACTCCTACACCCTCGGCGGCCAGCACGGGCTGTGGCGGCAGGCCGAACGGGTGCTGGCGCCGACCCTGCTCGTCTACGGCGGCCGTGACCAGCTGGTCTCGTACCGCATGGCCGAGCGGGCGGCGCGCACCTTCCGGGGCTCCCGGCTGCTGACCCTGCCGGACGCCGGACACGTCGCCATGATGGAGTACCCCGAACACGTCGCCACCGCCTTCCGGGAGCTGCTGCGCGACGCCGGGACGTCCGCCGGAACCGACCGGGACGGCGGTCGCGGGGACAGGAACCGCGCGGCTGTGGGACCCTCCGGTACGGACGAGTCCGCCGACGCGCAGACGGGGAGCTGAGACGCCGAGTGGGACGCCACAGCCGCAAGGGTCCCGCGGCGAAGCGGGGGAAGCCCTCCGACGACCGGACCCCCGACGACCGGACCGCCGCGCCCCGCGCCGGTGACGCCGGTGAGCGGGACGCCCGCGAGGGGCGGGTCCGCGAGCGCACCGCCCCGGACGCGCCCCGCCACGACGGAACGCCCGCCCAGGGAGTGCCCCGCTACGCGGACGGCCCCGGGCACACCGCAGGCCCCGGGCACACCGCAGGCCCCGGGCACACCGCAGGCCCCGGGCACACCGCGAGTCCCGGGCACACCGCGGGTCCCGGGCACGCAGCTCCCGGACACCCGGGCGCTCCCGGACGCTCGGCCGGTCCCCGGTACGCGGACGGCCCATCAGTCGCGGGTCCCGCCCGAGGGGCGCCGTCTCCGTACGGTGCCCCCACGCCCGCCGGAGGGGTTCCCCGGTACGCCGACGGAACGCCCGCCCGGGGCGTGCCCCGGGTACGGGGCGGTCACCCCGAACAGCGGGAGTCCGGTGGCGGCTGGGGCTCCCCGGACGGCCCCGCGCGTCCCGGCGCCGGTCCGTCCCCGTACCCGGGTCGGACGACCCCGGTCCCCGGCCCCCGACAGGAGTACCTCGACGCGTTCGGCACCGGGCCCGGCGGCCCCGCCGCCCCCGGGGGCGGGCAGCCGCCCCGGGGGCCCCGCTCCACGCTCCGGCCCCCGTACGCGGCGGGGCCGTACGCGCCGCAGTCCGCCGGACACCCCGCGAACGCGCCCACCGGCCACGGCGCCCCCGCCGCGCCCACCGGCCGTGACACGGCCGGATCCACCGGCTACGGCGCCGCCGGGCCCACCACCGGCTACGGGGCGGCGGGGCCGACCGGCCGGGGAACGGCGGGGCCGACCGCTCACCACGCGGGCGCGTTCGCCGCGCCCACCGGCCCGCCCGGGGCGACGCGTCCGTCCGGCCGGACCGCCCCGGACGCCGACGACCCGTACGCCTCCGTGACCCGGTGGGACCCCGACCCGGCCGCCCCCGGGGAGGAAGCCGCCGGGCACCCGGCCGATCCGGAGGAGGCACCCGGCGGACGACCGGGCCGCCGGGCCACCGTGCCGCGCCCCCGGCGCTCCGACGACGAACCCCCGTACGACGTCCGGGGCCTCTCCGGCCGGGGCGGCAAGGGGCGCGCGTTCACCGGGATCGCTGCGGCGGCGGTCACCACGGTCCTCGCCGTCGTCGTCGCCGGGCAGGTCGCCGACCGGGACGGCAAACCCGTCACGCCCAGCAGCACCAGCGGGGAGGCCGACCGCCAGGACGACGGGGCGCCCTCCCGTTCGGAGAGCCGTCCCACCCCCACCGACCAGCCCACCACCGCCTCCGCCCCGGTCGCCCAGAGCTACGAGCGGAAGATGGGCCGGACCTATCCGCTCGATCCGGAGCTCAAGGGCTCGGGGACCTTCGAGGCGGTGCCCGGCGCCGCGCGGGGGCAGGGCAAGGGGCGGGCGTTCCGCTACCGCGTGGACGTGGAGGAGGGCCTCGGGCTCGACGCCGGTCTGTTCGCGGACGCGGTGCATAAGACCCTCAACGACGACCGCGGCTGGGCCAACGGAGGAGGCCGCACCTTCGAGCGGGTCTCCTCGGGGAAGGTCGACTTCGTCATCACCCTGGCCAGCCCCGTCACCACCGCCGCGTGGTGCGCCAAGTCCGGTCTCGACACCACCATCGACAACGTGTCCTGCGACTCGGCGGCCACCGAACGCGTGATGATCAACGCCTACCGCTGGGCGAAGGGCTCCGAGACCTACGGGGACCGGGTCTGGGCCTACCGGCAGATGCTCATCAACCACGAGGTCGGACACCGGCTGGGCTTCAGCCACGTGACCTGCCAGACGGACGGCGCCCTCGCCCCCGTGATGCAGCAGCAGACCAAGTTCCTGGACCACAACGGGGTCAGCTGCCGGGCCAACCCCTGGCCCTTCCCGGAGAAGGACTGACCCACCCCGGTCCGTTCCGGCCGCGCCCCCGGTCCGTCCGGCCGTCACCGTTCCTCCGCGCCGGACCCGTGTCCTGCCGTGCCCGTTCCGCGCCCGTGGCCCCGGCCCGCGCCGTCGTGAGGCGGGCCTTGTGAGGGCTCCGGACCGAGGGGTCCGGGAGCGTGCCGGGACCTCCGGAGGCCCCGGGCGGGTCACCCCGTGCGGCCGGGGAGATCCATAGCGCGACAGAACGCCGTCCGCACCCGAAAGTTACGTCTCTTCACCCCTTCCGGTGGCGCGACGGACAACCGTCCGCCGCGCCACCGGCCTGTCCGCATACGTTCGTCCCGCTGCGGGCCGCCGAACGACGGCAGCCCCTGGGAGACGGGAAGCGGGGGCGCGCTCGTGCGGATCGGATTGCTCACGGAGGGTGGCTACCCCTATGTGGACGGTGAGGGGCGGCTCTGGTGCGACCGGCTCGTCCGTGGGCTCGCGGCACACCGGTTCGACGTCTACGCCCTGAGCCGTGACGAGCGCCAGCACCGGGGTCCCCGGGTCGAACTGCCGCCCCACATCGGACGGGTCCGGACCGCCGCCCCCCTCGGAGCGGCCGGGGCCGACGGGTCCGGGACGGGGACCTCGCGGAAGGCGTGGGGGCGCGGGGCGCGCCGACGGTTCGCGGAGTGCTACCGGGAGCTGGCGGACGCGCTGTGCGCACCCGGCGCTTTCGCACGGGAGGAGCGGGCGGAGCCCGACGCCCGCGACGTGAGCGGGACGTCGGGGGGCGGCCCGGAAGCCGGTCGGAGGGCCGGGGGCGGCGGGGGCGCCTCGGACCGCCTGGACGCCTCGGGCTTCGGGAAGGCCCCGGCGGACCGCAGCGGGACCCCGGGCCGTAGGGAGACCTCGGACTGGGGCAGGATCCCGGACCACAGGGGTACCTCGGACCGAGGCGGGGCCTTCTGGCCGCCGCACGGGCCGGAGGGCGTCGTGGCCGATCCGATAGGTAGGCCCACCCTTCTGGAGGACCGTTTCAGCAACGCCCTCTACGCCCTCGCGGACCTCGTCCGCGACACTCCCGGCAGCGCCCCGGGCCTCACCGCCGCGCTGCGCTCCGAGGCCGCCCTGCGGGTGCTGGAGGCCGCCTGTCGCGCCCCCGGCGCGTCCCGTTCCGCCCGCCACGCGCGCGTACCCGATCTGCTGGCCGTCGCCGCCCACCTCACCGTCGCCCTGCGCCCGCTCTCCCTCGACTGGTACGGACCGGGGCTCCTCGGCGACGTCGACCTGTGCCACGCGGCGACCGGTGGCGGTGCCGCGCTCGCCGGGCTGCTGGCCCGCCGCCACGACGGCGTCCCCCTCCTGGTCACCGAGTACGGACTCCCGCTCCGGCCCCACGATCCGGCCGGATGGACGGGACACGCCGGGCACACCGGGCACGCGGGACGGGCGGGGTGGCCGGGGCGGACCGGAGGCGCGGGGCGCGGGGCGCCGGTCGGCGCTCCGGCGCGCGCGCTGCTCGCCGGGTACCGGCGGAGGCTCGCCACCGAGGTCTACCGCCGTGCCGATCTGGTCACCCCGGGCAGCGCGCGCGTCCGCCGCTGGCAGGAGCACTGCGGCGCCGACCCCGCCCGACTGCGGATGGTGCGCCCGGGTACGGACCACGCCCCGTCCACCGCACCGGCCGGACGACCTGGACGGACGGACTCCCGGACCCTGCTGTGGGTCGGGGCCGTCGATCCCACCAAGGACCTCGTCTCCCTGCTGAGGGCCTTCGCCCGGGTGCGGCACGCCGAGCCGGGGGCCCGGCTGCGGATCGTGAGCGGACCCGTCGGGCCCCGGGCCGCCGGGTACCTCGCCCACTGCCACGCGGTCGCCGAGCGGCTCTTCCCCGGCACGACGCCGGGTCCGTCCCATCCGGGCCGTCTGTCCCACCCGCCCTGCCCGTCCCGTGCCTCCGGCGCCCCCCGCCCCCCCGGCCCGGCACGGCCGGTCGTCTTCGAGGAGTGCGGCGCGGGGGGAGCCGGGGGCTCCGATCTCGCCGAGGCGTACCGCGACGCGGGCGTCGTCGTGCTGTCGAGCGTCGTCGAGGGCTTCCCCGTCAGCCTGCTGGAGGCGATGTTCGCGGGGCGGGCGACCGTGTCGACGGACGTCGGCGCCGTGGCCGAGGTGGTCGGCGGGACCGGGCTCGTCGTGCCACCAGGGGATTCCACGGCGCTCGCACGGGCGTGCGTCACTCTGCTGCGCGACCCCGCGCGCCGCGAACGCCTGGGTGCCGCCGCCCGAGCGCGTGCCCTCCAGCTCTTCGGCGTCGAACAGAACCTCACGGCATTTGACGGCATTTACCGGGAGCTGGGGTCCCGCCGTACCGGTCGTCGCCCCGCGCGGGCCGTCCAGACCCCAGGGACTTCCCGGACGGTCCGCCCGATCGTCCGGACGGCCACGGCAGGGATCCACGACGGGGAGGGCGTGCGATGACCGCGCGCGGCGCGTCCGACGGCACGGCCGGGTCCATGACGGCCACCGGACCCCTCACCGTCCCGCCCTTTCCGACGGCCACCGCCTTCGCCACCGGCACCGGTCGTCCGGCGGCGGGAACGCGTACGGCGACAAGGGCCGGGACCGGGGCGGGCTCGCGGGTGGGCGCGGGGGCGGCCGGGCGGCCGGAATCCGTCGACGGTGACCATGACCGTGGTCCCGCCGGGGGAGACCCGGTGGCGGAACTGCTGCGGCACCTTCGCGAGCCGTGCGCACAGGCGGTCGACCCGCTGGAGATCGCCGTTCTGCTGGAGGCCCACGGGCTCACCGACCGCACGGTCGCGGCCCGCTACCGACGGCCGGACCTGGTCGCGCTCGCGGAGGAACTGCACACGCGGACCCCCCGCCGCCCGGAACCGGCCACGACGCCCCCGGTGCCGAACGTGCCCGGCGCGCCCGCCGCCCGTCCGGCGCTCACCCTGCTCCCGGGCGCCCTGGGGCTCGCCACCGGGCTCGCGTCGCCGTACGCCTCCGCCCCCTGGCGGCCCACGGTCCTCGCCGTGGGGGTCCTCACCACCGTCCTCGCCGCACGGGCCGCCTTCCGCACCGGCCCGGCCGCCTTCCGCACCGAACCGGCCCACGGACCCCGTCGGCTCCCCCCGGGCGCCCGGGCCTGGACGTGCTGGCTGCTCGGCTACACCGCGTTCGGGGACGGACTGCTCGCCGCCGTCGTCCGGGGCGGGCCCGACACCGTGCCCCCGTTCGTCACGGCGCCCCTCGTCGGACTCGCCCTCGCGCTGGCCCCCGCCGCCGGGTGCGTCCGGCACCTCGCCCGGCGGACGGCGCGCGCCCTCGTCACCAGCCGGGGGCTCGACGAGTTCACCACCCGTGCGCGGGCCCTGCTGCTGTGGACGGTCGCCCTGTTCACCGCGCTGCTCGCGGTCGCCCTGTGGGCCGCCGCCGAACTCCTCGGGCAACGCGCCCCGCTCCTCGGCCCGCTCGCGCTCGGCGTCCTGCTGCTGCTCGCCCGGCTGCTCGTGACGCACGGCCGCCCCGGGGCACCCGGCGCCGCGCTCACCGCCGCCGGGTGCGCCCAGGCAGCCGCGCTCACCACCGTCCTCGCGGCCCGGCTGCCTGGCTGGGACCGGCTCGCCGCGCCTGTCGACGTCCTGGTGGCCCTCGGCGGCCCGGGCGCCGTCCCGGCCCTGTCCTGCGGCGCGGCGGCGCTCGCCCTGCTGGCGCACGCGGGGCGCGTACTGCCCCGCGCCTCGGCGCACGGCCCCCTCGGAGGGCCCGCCCCATGACCCCACCACGGGCTCGCCCCATGACCCGACCGCCCACCACGACCCCCACCGCTCCCTCCCCCACACCCCCCGCGTCCCCCCTCACCTCCCCCACACCTCCCGCGAGGCCGACACCGCGGGCGTTCCAGTACGGCACCACCCCTGAAGGAGAAAGCGAGATGACCACCCTCCGATCCGGAGACCGCGTTCCTGGAGGCGCCCGATGAGAGTGCTGCTGATCGGAGCGGGCGGGTACATCGGCCGCTTCGTCGCCGACCGCCTCATCGCCGACCCGGCCGTCCAGCTCACCGCCCTAGGGCGGGGCGACGACGCCGACGTCCGGTTCGACCTCGCCACCGGCAGCCCCGGCGCGCTCACCCGGTTCCTCGACGCCGTCCATCCCGGAGTCGTCATCAACTGCGCGGGCGCCACCCGGGGCGGCGCCCGCGATCTGATCCGGCACAACACCGTCGCCGTCGCCACCGTCTGCGAGGCGCTGCGCCGCAGCGGCTGCGGGGCGCGGCTCGTGCAGATCGGCTGCGGGGCCGAGTACGGCCCCAGCCAGCCCGGCTCCTCGACCGCCGAGGATGCCGTGCCGCGCCCCGGCGGACCGTACGGCGTCAGCAAGCTCGCCGCCACCGAACTCGTCCTGGGCTCCGGGCTCGACGCCGTGGTGCTGCGGGTCTTCTCGCCCGCCGGGCCCGGCACCCCCGCCGGGTCCCCGCTCGGGCGGCTCGCCGAGGCGATGCGCCGGGCCATGCAGTCCGGTGACGGCGAACTGAAGCTCGGCGGCCTCGGCGCGCAGCGCGACTTCGTGGACGTGCGCGACGTGGCGCGCGCCGTGCACGCCGCCTCGCTCTCCGCCGCGCAGGGCGTCGTCAACATCGGCTCGGGGCGGGCGGTCCGGCTGCGGGACGCCGCCGCCGTCCTCGCCCGGGTCGCCGGGTACGGGGGGGCGCTCCACGAACTGGACGCGCCCGCCATGCCGCTGCGCTCCGCCCTCGGGCACCCGCGCCCCGACCCGGACCACATCCCCCCGGCCGCCTACCCCTATCCCGACGGGTGCGGCAGCTGGCAGCAGGCCGATGTGCGCACCGCCCGCGATCGGCTGGGCTGGCGGCCCCGCATCAATCTGGAGGAGTCCCTCGCGGACATCTGGATGGAGGCGGCGTGCCGCATCTGACGTACGCCCCCCGGGGCGTCCCCGTCACCGGCACCGGCCCGGGGGTGGGCGTGCCCGCTCACGCCCGCCCCCTGGCCGGGCCCGCCGGGTGGGAGGCGCTCGCCCGGACCTCCGCACCGCTGCACTGGGCCGTCCTCGATCTCCCGGACGGCCCCGGGGACCGCCCCGACCCCCGGTTCGCGGAGGCCGTGGCGCGGCTCGCCGGGGCGGGCGTCCGGGTGCTGGGCCACCTCGCGGCGGACCGGGGCCGGGCGCCCCTGTCCGGGCTGCTCGACCGGGCGCGGCGGTACCGCGACCGGTACCGGGTCGGCGGGTACTTCCTCGGCGGCTGTCCCGTCGACCGGGCCGGGCTGCCGACGGTGTGGCGCGCGGTGGACGGCGCGCGGTCCCTGCTCGACGACGCGCACGTCGTCCTCGGGCACGGACGCCATCCGCACCCCGACTACGCCGAGGTCGCCGACCAGTTGGTGACGTTCTCCGGGGCGTGGTGCGACTACCGCTGGTCACAGGCGGCGGAGTGGACGGCGGACCATCCGCCGGAACGCTTCTGCCATCTGGTCCACGGGGTGCCGCGCGGTCATCTGGACGAGGCGCTGCGGATCGCCCGCTGGCAGGGCGCCGGTACGGTCTGGTTCACCGACCGTCCGGAGCCCGGGGAGACGGGGGCGGTCGATGGCCCCACCACCGGTTCCCCGGAGGACATGCCCGGTTACTGGGACGAAATCGTCTCGCGGATCGGAACAGGTGTCTCGGAATGAAGAAGCCCGTGGCAGTGTTACACGCAGAACAACCTTCCGAAATACCGACCAACGGAGTCTCCGTGTCGCTGCCACCCCTGGTAGAGCCCGCATCTGAGCTCACCGTCGACGAGGTCCGCAGGTACTCGCGCCACCTGATCATCCCGGATGTCGGGATGGACGGGCAGAAGCGGCTGAAGAACGCCAAGGTGCTGTGTGTCGGCGCCGGCGGCCTCGGCTCCCCCGCGCTGATGTACCTCGCCGCGGCGGGCGTGGGCACGCTCGGCATCGTGGAGTTCGACGAGGTCGACGAGTCGAACCTCCAGCGCCAGATCATCCACAGCCAGGCGGACATCGGCCGGTCCAAGGCCGAGTCGGCCCGGGACACGGTCAAGGGCATCAACCCGTACGTCGAGGTCGTCCTGCACGAGGAGCGGCTCGAAGCCGACAACGTGATGGACATCTTCGGTCAGTACGACCTGATCGTGGACGGTACGGACAACTTCGCCACCCGCTACCTGGTCAACGACGCGTGCGTGCTGCTCAACAAGCCGTACGTGTGGGGCTCGATCTACCGCTTCGACGGCCAGGCGTCGGTCTTCTGGAGCGAGCACGGTCCCTGCTACCGCTGCCTGTACCCGGAGCCCCCGCCGCCCGGCATGGTGCCCTCCTGCGCTGAGGGCGGCGTCCTCGGCGTGCTGTGCGCCTCCATCGGCTCCATCCAGGTCACCGAGGCGATCAAGGTCCTCACCGGCACCGGCGACTCGCTGGTCGGCCGTCTGATGGTCTACGACGCCCTGGAGATGCAGTACCGCCAGGTCAAGATCCGCAAGGACCCCAACTGCGCGGTCTGCGGTGAGAACCCCACGGTCACCGAGCTGATCGACTACGAGGCGTTCTGCGGCGTCGTCTCCGAGGAGGCCCAGGAGGCCGCCGCCGGTTCGACGATCACTCCCAAGCAGCTCAAGGAGTGGATCGACGAGGGCGAGAACATCGAGATCATCGACGTCCGCGAGCCGGGCGAGTACGAGATCGTCTCGATCCCGGGCGCCAAGCTGATCCCGAAGAACGAGTTCCTGATGGGCTCCGCCCTGGAGACCCTGCCGCAGGACCGCAAGATCGTCCTGCACTGCAAGACGGGCATCCGCAGCGCTGAGGTCCTCGCGGTGCTGAAGTCCGCCGGTTTCGCGGACGCCGTCCACGTCGGTGGCGGTGTCATCGGCTGGGTCAACCAGATCGAGCCCAGCAAGCCGGTGTACTGACCCCACCCGCGCACCGCGTTCGACCACCGGGTCCCCGTGTCCTCTCCTCGGACACGGGGACCCGTCGTCGTTTCCGGGTTTCCGAGGCCGCCGGTCGGGGCGGTACGGACCGGGCGGCGGGTCCGGCCGACCGGGCGGCGGGGTCCGGACGTAGGCCCGGCCCCGCCGCGACCTCAGGAGCAGACCTTGCCGTCCTTGGGGGTCCGACCGTCCAGCAGGTAGGTGTTCACCGCGTCGTCCACGCAGTCGCTGCCGCTGCCGTACGCCCCGTGTCCCTCGCCCTTCCAGGTCATCAGGACGCCGACGTCCTCGCCGAGCCCGTCCGCCATGCGCGCCGCCCCCTCGTAGGGGGTCGCGGGGTCGCCGGTGTTGCCGATGACCAGGATCGGCGCGGCCCCCGGGGCACTGACCTCGGAGCGCTCCTGGAGCCCCGGGACCGGCCACTGGTGGCACCAGCCCGCCGTGTCCCAGCCCAGGAACTCCCCGAACACCGGCGAGATCTTCCGGAACTCCGCCAGGGAGGCACGGGCCTGCTCCGGGGTGGTGCGGTCCTTGGCATCGCGGCAGGAGATGGCCCGCTGGGAGTGGCTCTGCGTGCTGTAGGCGCCCTTCTCGTCCCGCTCGTTGTAAGCGTCCGCGAGGGCCAGCAGCGCGGTGCCGTCGCCCTTCTCGGCGGCTTCCAGCGCCTCGGTGAGCGCGGGCCACGACTGCTCGCTGTACAGCGTGATGACGATGCCGGTGAGGGCGAGGGACTGCGTCAGCTCGCGGTCACCGGCGGCGGGCAGCGGCTCGGCGTCGATCCGGCCCAGCAGGTCCGTTATCGCGCGGCTGCCCTCGGCCGGGTCGTCGCCCCGGTCCTCCAGGTAGTTGTCGAGGGCCCGCTGGAAGCCCCGGGCCTGGTTCTTCGCCTGGGTGACGCCGTCCGCCGTGGGGTCGACCACCGCGTCGAAGACCAGGCGTCCGACCCGCTCCGGGAACAGATGGGCGTAGGCGCCGCCGAGCTGGGTGCCGTACGAGATGCCGAAGTAGTGGAGCTTGTCGTCCCCGAGGACCTGGCGCATCAGGTCCATGTCCCGTGCGGTGTCGTCGGTGGACAGATGGGCGAGGAACGGGCCCGCGCCGCGCTCGCAGCCCGCCGCGAAGCCCGCCGCGTCCTTGAGGAACGCCCGCTCCTCGGCGGCGTCGTCGGGGGAGAGGTCGACCTTCTCCGCGGCCTGGATCTCCTCGTCGGAGCGGCAGCGCACGCCCTCGCTGGCACCCACCCCGCGCGGGTCGAAGCTGACCAGGTCGTAGCGCTCGTGGAGGTCGCCGTAGCCGGCGGCGAAGGAGGGCAGCATGGAGACGCCCGAGCCGCCGGGGCCGCCGAAGTTGAAGACGAGCGAGCCGATGCGGTCCCCGCCCTCCTTCACGGTCGAGCGGATCAGCGCGATGTCGATGGTCTCGCCGCCCGGCTTCCCGTAGTCCAGCGGGGCCTTCAGATCGGCGCACTGCCAGGAGTCGTCGGGGGCGGGCTCGCCGCCGTCCGCCTCGCAGCCGCCCCAGTCCAGCCGCTGGCCGGTCAGCGACGCGGGCAGCCCGCCGCCCGCCGTGTCCGAGGGGGTGGGCGCGGTGGACCGCGGGGCCGGGCCCCCGCCCGAGGGCTCTCCGTCCCCGTCGGAACCGCCGCCGCACCCCGCGACCAACACCGCGGTCGCCAGCAGTGCCGCCGACCGTACCCAACGGGTCATGACTTCCCCCTCCACGAGCTGTCCGGCCATAGTAGGCGGCGATCACCGGCCCTCGCCGAGCCTGTGGACAACTCCTGACATGTCCTGGCTATTCGGGGCGGGGAAGGGGGCGGGTGCGGTGCCGGGCGGCCACCGGTCCGGAAGGTCGGCGCACGGGCCCGGGGACCGGGTCACGGGGCCGGGGTCAGGGGCAGACCGTGCCCTCGGCCGGGAGCTTCCCGTCCAGCAGGTAACCGTCCACCGCCTCGCGCACACAGGGGTCCCCGCTGTCGTACGCCCCGTGCCCCTGGCCCTTGTACGTCAGCTCCACGCCGACCCCGGGCCCCAGCGCGTCCACCATCCGACGGGCGCCCTCGTACGGGGTGGCCGGGTCGCCCGTGTTGCCCACGACGAGGATCGGCGCGGCGCCCGCGGCGGCCACGTCCGGATGGTCCGCGGCCCCCGGCACCGCCCAGTCGAGGCAGCTCACCAGGGACCAGGCGAGGAAGTCCCCGAACACGGGGGACGCGGCGCGGAACGCGGGCAGCCGGGCCGTCACGTCGTCCGGGGTGTACCGGGGCTTGTCGTCGGCGCAGTTGATCGCGATGTTCGCGGCCTGGACGTTGCTGTACTTTCCGTCCTCGCCGCGGCCGTTCATCGCGTCGGACAGCGTCATCAGCACCTGGCCGTCCCCGTCGTACGCCTGCTGGAGCCCCTCCGTCAGGTACTCCCAGAAGTCCTCCGAGTACAGGGCCTGGGCGATGCCCCCGGTGGCGGCCGTCTGGGTCAGCTCGCGGGGGAAAAGTCCGGGCAGCGGGTCCTTCTCCAGGTCCCGCAGCAGCGCCCGGATCCGGTCCTCCACGTCCTGCGCGGTGTCCCCGATCGGACAGTCCTCGACCTGGGACACGCAGTTCCGGGCGAAGTTGTCGAGGGCCCGCTGGAAGCCCCGGGCCTGCCCCAGGGCGCCCTGTTCCGGGTCCTGGGTGGGGTCGACCACCGCGTCGAACACGGCCCGGCCCACCGCCTTCGGGAAGAGGTGCGCGTACACCCCGCCGAGTTCCGTGCCGTACGAGATGCCGAAGTAGTGGAGCTCGTCGTCGCCGAGGACCCGGCGCATCAGGTCCATGTCGCGGGCGGCGTCCGTGGTGCGCACATGGGGCAGGACCCGGCCCGACCGGTCCTCGCAGGCCGCGTTGAACTCCCGGGTGTTCTCGACCAGCTCCCTCCGCTCGGCCGCGTCGTCGGGGGTGGCGTCCTGCTGGAAGTACTCGTCGAGCCGTTCGTCGCTCTCGCAGGTCACGCCCGCGCTGCGGCCCACCCCGCGCGGGTCGAAGCTCACCAGGTCGTAGCGGGTGCGCAGCTTCTCGTACTCGTTCTCGAACGCGGGCAGGGTGGTCACCCCGGAGCCGCCGGGCCCGCCGAAGTTGAAGACCAGGGAGCCGATGCGCTCGTCCCCGGGGCCGCTGGCCCGGGCCCGGATCAGGGCGAGGCCGATGGTCGCGCCCTTGGGGTCGTCCCAGTCGAGCGGGGTCTTCAGGGTGGCGCACTGCCACAGTTCGCCGTCCGGGAGCGGCGACGGCGCGGGGCCGCCGCCCTCCGCCGCCGTGGGCTTGGGGCAGTCCGCCCACTGGAGCCGCTGCGCCGCCGGGTCGTCGGGGGTGCCGTCGTCGCCGCAGGCCACGGCCGAGGCGGAGAGCAGGACGACGGACGCGGCCAGCGCGGCGGCCCGCCGGGGCAGGGGCTTGGGCATGCCCCCATCCTGTGCGCCACGCGCGCGGGGCGCGCGGGCCGTGGGCCGGGCGGGTGAACCCGCCCGGCGAGCGGAGTCGGGGGGTGTCGGGCGGGGTGGCCCTCCCGGCGTCCCCGGGCGCCTCTGGGTGCCTCCCGGCTCCCGGACGGCCTCATGAGGTCCGGAACCGCCCTCGGCGGGCCTCCGACGCCTTACGCCTTCACCGGCCCCCCGACGGCCCCCCGACGGCCCCTCAGCGGCGCTCCGACGGCCTCAGAGGGCGCCCTTGCGGGTGAGGTGGTTGAAGAACAGCCAGCCCGGCAGCACCGGCAGCCACAGGGTCAGCAGCCGGTACAGCACCACCGCCGGGGCGGCCACCTCGGTGGGCAGCCCCACCGCGACCAGACCGAAGGTGAGGGCCGTCTCCACGGCGCCCACACCGCCCGGGGTCGGAGCCGCCGAGCCGAGCGCGTTGCCCGCCAGGAAGACCACGGCCACGCCCGCCAGGCTCACGGACGTGGTCCCGTCCCCGAACACCCGGATCGACGCGTCCAGACAGAGCACGAAGCACGCCGTCAGCAGCACCATCCCGCCGATCCCGGTGATCAGCTTCTGCGGACGCTGGAGCACGTCCAGCATGCGCGGCACCACACCCGCGAACAGCGACCGCAGCCGGGTGACCACGAACTTCCGCAGGAACGGGATCGACGTCACCACCAGCACCAGCACGGCGACCGTCAGCAGCCCCGCGATCACCGTCCTCGACGGCGACAGCGACGGGGTCTTCTCGGTGCCCGTCAGATAGCCGAACAACAGCAGCAGCAGGATGTGCGCGCCCAGCCCGAACAGCTGCGAGGCGCCCACACTGGCCACCGCGAGCCCCGGGCGGACCCCCGCCCGCTGGAGGAACCGGGTGTTCAGCGCGACCCCGCCGATCGCCGCCGGGGCCACCAGCTTCACGAACGACCCGGCCACCTGAGCGGCCACGGTGCGCAGGAACGGCACCCGCTCCGGGACGAAGCCCAGCAGGCTCATCGCGGCGGCGAAGTAGCTCAGCGCCGAGAACAGCACGGCCACCGCCACCCAGCCCCACTGGGCCCTTTCCCACGCCGTCCCGAAGTCCGTGTGGGTGAGCTGCGACAGCAGGAAGTACGCGCCGACCGCCCCGGCCAGGATGCTGATCAGGGTGCGCGGTCTGATGCGCTCCAGACGGGCCGGTTCCACGGGCGCCTGCGGCCGGATGAGCAGCACCTGGTGACGGATCTGGGTGAGCAGGTCCTCCTCGCGGGCCTTCTCCAGCGCGTCGTCTATGGCGTGCTGTTCGGCCTGCCGTTCCTCGCGGGCGGACCGCTCGCCGGAGGCCGTGCGGGCGTCGGGCTTCCCGAGCGCTCCGGACGGCCCGTGGACGTCGTCCGGCGCGGCCGTCCCGGTGGTTCCCGGGGCCGTGCCGGAGGAAGCCGCCTCCGCGGCCGCCGAGGCGGCCTCCAGACGCTCCTGCTTCGCCAGCCGGGACGCCTCCAGGACCGCCTCCCGCTCCCGCTGGGAGCGCTCCCTGGCGAGCTTGCGCAGGGTGCCCCGGGTGGCGCGGGTCAGCGCGATCGGCTGGAGCAGCGGCAGACAGCCCGCGACCAGGTCCGGGCCGAGCACGGCCACCGCCGCGGCCACCGACCGCTCGGCGCCCACCCGCAGCCCCAGGGTGGTCAGGAGCTGGGCGACGTCCATCCGCAGCACCAGGTCGCCCGCCGCGATCTCGCCGCCCCGCAGATCGGACAGGATCACCGTGCCGGAACGATCCACCAGGATCGCGTCGCCCGCGAGTCTGCGGTGCGCGATCCGGCGGGACTGGAGGGCCTGCACCTGGCGCCAGGTGTCGTGCAGCAGCGCGTCGGTGATCTCACCGTCGGGCAGCGAGTCGAGGGTGCGTCCGCCCCGGTGCTCGTAGACGAGCATCACCGCGTCCGGGCCCAGCTCCGAGGTGGCGATCAGCTTGGGCGCGTTGGCCCCCGCGGCGATCGCCGCGTACGCCAGCAGGGCCTCCTGCTCCAGCGCCTGGCGCAGCGACTGGAGGCTGCGGCGGGTGGTGATGCCCCGCAGGGTCACCCGGCGCCACACCCGGTAGAAGAACCCGTGCGCCTGCTGTTCGCGGTCCACCACCGTCACGTCCAGCGGGGGACCGTCCTCCAGCGTGACGAAATACCGCCTTCCCCGGTCCCCGTTGTCGCCGTTCCCTGGGCCGTCGCCGTCGGCGACGGCCTCCTCGCGGGCGGCGCTCACCGGGTGGAAGCCGACCCGGCGCAATCCCGCCAGCAGGGTCTGCCCGGTGGGACGCACATTGGGCGAGCCGACCGTGTACAGCGTCCCGTAGGCGATCGTCCAGCCGATGAGGACGGTAAGGATGATCGAGAACGGGGTGGTGTAACCGGTCACCAGCATCGCGAACGCGTCGAGGAGCAGCACCACCCACAGCACCACCCGCCAACGGGGTCTGCGGGACATCCCCACGGCCGTCATGTAGGCGATCACGGGGGCCAGGTAGCCGTGCACCGGATCGGTCAGCGCGTGGATGTCGGCGGGCGACGGCCGGGTCAGCGCGTCCTGGATCGACTGGGGTGCCGACTCCGCGACCCACAGGTCCGTGGCGAGCGTCACCCCGTGCGCCAGGACCGCGGCGAGCACCCCGTCCGCGATCCGCAGCCCGTCCCGTTTGATCAGCCGTTCCACGGCGAACGCCACCGGCACCAGCAGCACCGCGATGCTCGACGCCAGCCCGGCGAACTTGATCAGCAGGTCGGGGGCCTCCTCGGTGCCCTTGCTGATGTCCTGTTCCAGGCCCGAGGTCGTCCCGTGCGCGAACGTGGCGATCGCCAGCACCACCGCGATGGCGAGGACCCCCACGAGCAGCCGCATCAGGTCCGAGGGACGGTGCACGCGCGCGGGGAGCAGCGGTTCGTCGCCCTCCACCTCGTCCACGTAGGTGTCGGCGAGGGGCTCCGTCAGCTCGTCCGGGTCCGCGGGACCCTCCGGGGTGACGGCGGCCGGATCCGCTCCGGCCGGTGCGGGCACCACGGCGTCCGGTACCGGGTCGGCGGCGGGCGCTCCCGTGCCCGGCCCGGTGCCGGACGGGGCGTCCGGCCCTCCGGAGGCGGGCGTCCCGTCCGTCGAGGCGGTGCCGTGCGGCCCGGGCGTCCCGGTGCCGGTCGCCGTGGTCTCCTCGGAATCCTTGTGCGCCTTCAGGGGCCGTTCTCCGGTGTCAGGGCGCGCCGGTCCGCCGGACGTACCCGCTCCTTCGGGGTGCACGCCCGGCCGCTCCGCCGCGTCTTCTCGTTCTCGTATCACCAGTCACCGCCCGCATGATCCTGGCATGCTCCGTCGCCGGAGCGGGGCATCAGGGTGCGATACGGGGACATCGGGACCTCCTCACCCGCTTCCCGTGGGCCTCGCGCGCGACCGGGCCGGAGCCCGCCGCGCTGTCGGTGGTGTGGGGCAGGATAGGACGGATGAGCGAGGAGAGCCGCCCGGCGGACGCGACGGCCGCACCCGGGGGAACCGCCGGACACGACGGTCCCCCCAGGTACCCCGCGTACGCGGAACGGGTCCTGGAAGTCGCCGATCTGATCCCGCCCGGCCGGGTGATGACCTACGGGGACGTCGCGGAATGGCTGGAGGAGGGCGGGCCGCGCCAGGTCGGCCGGGTGATGGCCCTCTACGGCGGGGCCGTGCCCTGGTGGCGGGTGATCCGCGCCGACGGAGTGCTCCTGCCGGGGCACGAACCGGACGCCCTCGGCCACTACCGGGCCGAGGGCACGCCCCTGCGCGCGTCGGCCTCCTCCGCCACCGGCTACCCGAGGGTCGACGTACGGCACGCGCGCTGGGACGGGCACGACGGACAAGACCCGCAGGACGGGCCGGACGGGCCGGACCACACGCACGACGGGCCGGACGGCCGTGCCCCACGGGACGGCCGGCCGCACCCCCCTCAGCACGACCACCAGGACCGACGAACCACGTGAGCTTCCCTTCCTCCACCAGACGCCCGCCGCACCCCCGTGCGCGGCGGGAGGGCACCGGCGCGTACCGGCTGGTGCGTACCGCGCCGACCCGGGTGGCCCCCCCTCGTCTGGACGCACACCAGCGCGCGGTGGTTGACCACGGGAAGGGACCGCTGCTCGTGCTGGCGGGCCCGGGTACCGGCAAGACCACGACCCTCGTCGAGTCGGTCGCCGCCCGGGTGGCCCGTGGCGACGACCCCGCGCGCGTGCTGGTGCTCACCTTCAGCCGCAAGGCCGCCGTCGAACTGCGCGACCGGATGGCCCTGCGCATCGGTGCCGCCCGCGCCCCCCAGGCCACCACGTTCCACTCGTTCTGCTACGCCCTGGTCCGCGCCCACCAGGACGCCGACCTGTTCGTGGAACCCCTGCGGCTGCTGTCCGGACCGGAGCAGGACGTCACCGTGCGGGAACTGCTCGCCGGACAGATCGACCTCGAACGCGCCGGACTGCGCCACGTCCGCTGGCCCGACGAACTGCGCGCCTGTCTGACCACCCGGGGCTTCGCCGACGAGGTGCGCGCCGTCATCGCCCGCACCCGGGAACTGGGGCTCGCCCCCCGCGCCCTCGGGGACTTCGCGGCCCGCACCGGCCGCCCCGACTGGGGTGCCGCCGCCGCGTTCCTCGCCGACTACCTGGACGTCCTCGACCTCCAGGGCGTGCTCGACTACACCGAACTCGTCCACCGGGCCGTCCTCCTCGCCCGCCTCCCCGGGACCGCCGCCGCGCTGGCCGCCCAGTACGACGCCGTCTACGTCGACGAGTACCAGGACACCGACCCCGCGCAGGTGCGGCTCCTGGACGCGCTCGCGGGCGGCGGACGCACCCTCGTCGCCTTCGGCGACCCCGACCAGTCGATCTACGCGTTCCGGGGCGCCGACGTCAACGGCATCCTCGACTTCCCCACCGCCTTCCGGCACCCCGACGGCACCCCCGCGCGCGTGGAGGTCCTCGGCACCTCCCGCCGCTCCGGCACCGCCCTGCTCACCGCGACCCGGCTCCTCACCCAGCGCATGCCCCTCACCCGGCTGCCCGCCGACCGGGTCCGCGCCCACCGCGACCTCGCCGCCGCCCGCGACGGCGGACAGGTCGAGGTGTACACGTACCCGACGTCCGGGACGGAGCTGGACAACGTCGCCGACATCCTGCGCCGCGCCCATCTGGAGGACGGCGTGCCCTGGGGCGAGATGGCCGTCCTGGTGCGCGCGGGCGGCCGCAGCATCCCCGGACTGCGGCGCGCCCTGACCTCCGCGGGCGTGCCCCTCGACATCGACGGCGACGATCTGCCGCTCCGGCACGAACCCGCGGTGGCGCCCCTGCTGACGGCCCTCAAGGCGGTCGCCGAAGCGGTCCTCGGGGAGCCCGCCGGGGTTCCGGCCGCCGCCGTCGCCCGCCAGGACGCCGTCCCCCTTCAGGAGGGCACCCCTCTTCAGGAGAGCGCCACTTCCGCCGGCACTGGCACTGGCACCGACACTGGCACCAGCACGGGCACCGTTCCGGACGGCACCGACACCGGCGCCACTCCGGACGACGGCCCCCAGGACCTTGACGGCACCCCTGCTCCAGACACCTCGTGGCTGGACACCGAGACCGCGCTCACCCTCCTCGCCTCCCCGCTCGGCGGCATGGACGCCGCCGACCTGCGCCGTCTCGGCCGCGCCCTGCGCGACGAGGAACGCGCCGCCGGGAACGCGCTGCCCCCGCCCTCCGACGCGCTGCTCGCCCGCGCCGTCGCCGAACCGGAACGCCTCGCCGCGCACGACCCCGCCTACGCGCGCGGCGCCCAGCGCCTGGGCGCCCTGCTGCGCGCCGCCCGCGAACGGCTCGCCCGGGGCGGCACCGCCGAGGAAGCCCTGTGGGAGCTGTGGCAGGGCACCTCGTGGCCGCAGCGCCTGGAGCGTGCCGCCCGGCGCGGCGGCGCCGCCGGACGCAACGCGGACCGCGACCTCGACGCCGTGTGCGCCCTCTTCGCGACCGCCGCCCGCGCCGAGGAACGCACCGGGGGCCGGGGCGCCCTGAACTTCCTCGCGGAGACCGAGGCGGCCGACATCGCCGCCGACACCCTCACCCGGCGCGCCGTGCGCCCCGACGCGGTCCGGCTGATGACCGCCCACCGGGCCAAGGGCCTCGAATGGCGGCTCGTCGTGGTGGCCGGGGTCCAGGAGGGCCTCTGGCCCGATCTGCGCCGCCGCGGCTCGCTCCTGGAGGCCGACCGCATCGGCCGCGACGGGCTCGCCGCCCCGCTGCCGCCCGGCGCCCTGCTCGCCGAGGAACGCCGTCTCTTCTACGTGGCCGCCACGCGCGCGCGTGAACGCCTCGTCGTCACCGCCGTGAAGGCACCCGCCGACGACGGCGACCAGCCGTCCCGCTTCCTGACCGAACTCGGCGTCGAACCCCGGGACGTCACCGGCCGTCCCCGCCGTCCGCTAGCCGTCGCCGCCCTCGTCGCCGAGCTGCGGGCCACCACCGTCGACCCCCAGGCGTCCCCGGCGCTGCGCCGCGCCGCCGCCGGGCGGCTCGCCGCCCTCGCCGCCCTCGACGACGACGGACGCCCCCTGGTGCCCGCCGCCCACCCGTACCGCTGGTGGGGCGTGGACGACCCCACCGAGAACCGGGTGCCCCTGCGCGACCGCTCCAGCCCCGTCACCCTGTCGGGCAGCGCCCTCGACCAGCTCGCCCACACCTGTGCCCTCCAGTGGTTCCTCGGCCGCGAGGTGAAGGCCGACGCCCCCGCCACCGCCGCGCAGGGCTTCGGCAACGTCGTCCACGTCCTCGCCGACGAGGTCGCCTCCGGACGCACCCCCGCCGACCTCGACGTCCTCATGGAGCGCCTCGACTCGGTGTGGGACGCCCTGGCCTTCGACGCGCCCTGGAAGTCCGCCCAGGAGAAGGAGCACGCGCGCGCGGCGCTCGAACGCTTCCTCACCTGGCACGTCACCGACCGCGCCGGACGCACCGCCGTGGCCAGCGAGCACGACTTCGACGTCACCCTGGAGGCGGGCCCCTACGACGTGCGCGTCCGGGGCTCCATGGACCGCGTCGAACGGGACGGCGAGGGCCGCGCCTACGTCGTCGACTTCAAGACCGGCAAGAACACCCCCACCGCCGCAGAGGTCGCCCGCCACCCCCAGCTCGCCGTCTACCAGCTCGCCGTCACCGAGGGCGCCGTCGACGACGCCTTCGACGGCGTCCGCCCCCCGCCGGGCGGCGCGGAACTCGTCCAGCTGCGCCAGGGCGCCCCGGTCCGCGACGGCGGCGACGACCACCCCCGGGTACAGGCCCAGGAGCCGCCGTCCGGGCAGTGGATCGGGGACCTCCTGGCCACCGCCGCGGGCAAGGTCCTCGACGAACGCTTCTCGCCCACCACCGGCCAGCACTGCGGCCACTGCGCGTTCCGCGCCTCGTGCAGCGCCCGCCCCGAGGGACGCCACGTGGTCGAGTGACCGGGTGAGCTCGCTCACGGCCGTCCCCCCCCGGCCCGGCCGCGCGTCCACCGCCCCCGGAGCGGGGGAGGGCCCGCGCGCGGGTCGGCGTACCGGCTGAGGGGCCGGGGTCCAGGGAGCGTCCTGCCGGGCCCGGACGGCCCCCGGCGGCCCGTCCGGGCAGCTGCCGAGCAGCCGCTCCGGCGGACGCGCGAACGCGCTCCCGGCCCCTCGGGACGCCGACAGCGGACGGACGGCGGACGGACGCCGGTCCGGAACGTCAGCGCCCGCGACTAGCCTCTCCCGTGTGCCCGCACACCTCACCGACCCCGAGCAGCTGAAGCGGCTCCTCGGCATCCCGTTCACCCCGGAGCAGACGGCCTGCATCATCGCGCCGCCCGCCCCGCAGGTCATCGTGGCCGGGGCCGGGTCGGGCAAGACGACCGTCATGGCCGCCCGCGTGGTGTGGCTCGTCGGCACCGGTCAGGTCGCCCCCGAACAGGTCCTCGGCCTCACCTTCACCAACAAGGCCGCCGGTGAACTCGCGGAACGCGTCCGCAAGGCCCTCGTCAAGGCCGGGGTCACCGACCCCGCCGTCATCGACCCCGACAACCCCCCCGGCGAACCCGTCATCTCCACCTACCACGCCTTCGCCGGACGGCTCCTCACCGACCACGGGCTCCGCATCGGCCTGGAACCCACCACCAGGCTCCTCGCCGACGCCACCCGCTTCCAGCTCGCCGCCCGCGTGCTGCGCGAGGCCCCCGGCCCCTACCCGGCGCTCACCCGCTCCTTCCCCGACCTCGTCAGCGACCTCCTCGCCCTCGACGCCGACCTCGCGGAACACCTCGTCGCCCCCGAGGACCTCCGCGCCCACGACACCGCCCTGCTGGACACCCTGGACGGCGTCCGGCTCGGCAACGCCGATCTGCGCAAGGTCCCCGAGGCCGCCGCCGCCCGCCGCGAACTCGCCGGACTCGTGCTGCGCTACCGCGCCGCCAAACGCTCCCGCGACCTCCTCGACTTCGGCGACCAGATCGCCCTCTCCGCCACCCTCGCCCGCACCCGCCCCGAGGTCGGCCGCATCCTCCGCGACGAGTTCCGCGTCGTCCTCCTCGACGAGTACCAGGACACCTCCGTCGCCCAGCGCATCCTGCTGTCCGGCCTCTTCGGCGCCGCCACCGGACACCCCGTGACCGCCGTCGGCGACCCCTGCCAGGCCATCTACGGATGGCGCGGCGCCTCCGTCGCCAACCTCGACGACTTCCCCCACCACTTCGCCCACGCCGACGGCCGCCCCGCCACCCGCCACTCCCTCAGCGAGAACCGCCGCAGCGGCGGGCGCCTCCTCGACCTCGCCAACGACCTCGCCACCCCCCTGCGCGCCCGCCACGCGGGCGTGGAGGCCCTCCGCCCCGCCCCCGGCGCCGAACGCGAGGGCACCGTCCGCTGCGCCCTGCTGCCCACCCACGCCGAGGAGATCGCCTGGATCGCGGACTCCCTCGCCCACCTGGTGCGCACCGGCACCCAGCCCGGCGAGATCGCGGTGCTGTGCCGCACCGCCGCCGACTTCGCCGACATCCAGGGCGCCCTGGTGGCCCGGGACGTCCCCGTCGAGGTCGTCGGACTCTCCGGACTGCTCCACCTGCCCGAGGTCGCCGACCTGGTCGCCGTCTGCGAGGTGCTCCAGGACCCCGGCGCCAACGCCTCCCTGGTACGGCTGCTCACCGGCCCCCGCTGGCGGATCGGCCCCCGCGACCTCGCCCTGCTGGGCCGCCGCGCCCGCCTCCTCGTCCGCCACGCGCGCGTGGACGGCGACGACGGACCCGACCTCGGCAGACGCCTCGCGGAGGCCGTCGAAGGCGTCGACCCCGCCGAGGTCGTCTCCCTCGCGGACGCCCTCGACACCTTCCTGGAACAGCCCGCCGACACCCCCGACGACGGCCTGCCGTTCTCCGCCGCCGCCCGCGTCCGCTTCGCCCGCCTCGCCACCGAACTGCGCGATCTGCGCCGCTCCCTCGCGGACCCCCTCATGGACGTGCTGCACCGGGTCCTCGCCACCACCGGACTGGAGGTCGAACTGTCGGCGTCCCCGCACGCGCTCGCCGCCCGCCGCCGGGAGACCCTCGCCAACTTCCTCGACACCGCCGCCTCCTTCGCCGCCCACGACAAGGACGCCACGCTCCTCGCCTTCCTCGCCTTCCTGCGGACCGCCGCCCAGTACGAGAAGGGCCTCGACAACGCCCTGCCCGGCGGCGAGAACACCGTCAAGGTGCTCACCGCCCACAAGTCCAAGGGCCTCGAATGGGACGTCGTCGCCGTCCCCGGACTCGTCACCGGCACCTTCCCCAGCGCCCAGGGCCGCGACCGGTGGACCGCGCGCGGCAACGTCCTGCCCCACCCCCTGCGCGGCGACGCCGACACCCTGCCCGAGGTCACCGCCTGGGACGCGCGCGGCCTCAAGGCGTTCCACGAGGACATGAAGGGCCACCAGCACACCGAGGAGCTCCGCCTCGGCTATGTCACCTTCACCCGCCCCCGCTCCCTGCTGCTGGGCTCCGGCCACTGGTGGGGGCCCACCCAGAAGCGGCTCCGGGGCCCCTCGGACTTCCTGCGCGCCCTCCACGACCACTGCGCCGCCGGACACGGCGAGATCGAGGAGTGGGCCGACCGCCCGGGCCCCGACGACGAGAACCCCGCCCTCGGCGCGGCCACCGCCGACCACGCCTGGCCCCTGCCGCTGGACCCGGACGCCCTCCGCCGCCGCCGGGCCGCCGCCGACCTCGTCCTCGACCACCTCGCCCGGCTCACCGGCACCACCCCCGCGCGCGGGCCCGACGGCCGCCCCGCGTCCCCCGCCACGACCGGCGAGGACCCGGAGTGGCCCCCGCCCCCCGAGGACCCCTACGAACCGCTGGACGGGCCCCCGGACGATCCGGACGACCCGTACGGCCCCCCGGACGGCTTCGGCGCCCCCGACGGCCCTGACGGCACCGGTGAGCCCGGCGGCTGGGACGACTGGAGCCCCACGCGCCCCGCCGTCCCGGTCCGGGCGGACCTCCCCGGACCGCTTCCGCTTCCGGACGGCACGGCCGCGCCCTCCCCGGACGCCCACGCGCCCACCGTCCCCGGCCCCGGGGCGCCCTCCGGCGTCACCGTGCCCCCCGCGCGCGTGCCCGCCGACGACGGCCCCGGCGACCCCACCGGTCCTGGCGATCTCACCGGCCCCGGTGACCCCGCCTGGCTCGGCGAAACCGACGGTTCCGGCGGCGCCGACAGCTCCGGTGACCCCACCGGTCCCGACGGTCCCACTGGTCCCACCGGTCCCGACGGCCCCGACGGACTCACCCCCGAGGACGCCCGCGCGGTCGCCTCCTGGGACCGTGACCTCGACGCCCTCACCGGGGAACTGCTGCGCGCCCGCCGCCGCGTCACCGACGTCGCCCTGCCCGCCTCCCTCACCGCCTCCCAGCTCCTCCACCTCGCCGCCGACCCCGACGGCTTCGCCCAGGAGCTGGCCCGCCCCATGCCGCGCCCCCCGCAGCCCGCCGCCCGCCAGGGCACCCGCTTCCACGCCTGGGTCGAGTCCCGCTACGAGGAACTGCGGCTGCCCCTGCTCGACCCCGACGACCTCCCCGGAGCCGACGCCGAGATCGCCGACGCGCACGACCTGGAGGAGCTGAAGGCCGCCTTCGAACGCACGCCCTACGCGCGGCGCACCCCGTACCGGGTCGAGGCCCCGTTCCAGCTGGAACTCGCCGGACGCGTCGTCCGGGGCCGCATCGACGCCGTCTACCGCGACGGCGAGGGCGAGGACACCACCTACGAGATCGTCGACTGGAAGACCGGCCACGGCCAGGACGCCGACCCCCTCCAGCTCGCCGTCTACCGCCTCGCCTGGGCCGAGCGCCAAGGCGTCCCCCTGGAGTCCGTCACGGCCACCTTCCTCCACGTACGCGGCGGCGAGACGGTGCGCCCCGCACGGCTCCCCGGACGGGCCGAACTGGAACGCCTCCTCGGCGGCCGGGACGACGACGGCACCCCCGGCGTGCCCGCCCCCGGGGAACCGCCGGACCGGTCCGCTCCGGCGGGCGGTTAGGCTCAAGACCATGAGCAAGCCCGTTGACAGTGCCGTCAGCGCCGTCCGCACGTACATCGCCACCCACCGCGACGCCTTCTTCGCCGACCTCGGCGACTGGCTGCGCGTCCCGTCCGTCTCCGCGCAGCCCGAGCACGCGGACGACGTACGGCGCAGCGCCGAATGGCTCGCCGCAGCCCTCAAGGACACCGGGTTCCCGGCCGTCGAGATCTGGGACACCCCCGGCGCCCCCGCGGTCTTCGCGCACTGGCCCTCCGCCGACCCCGACGCCCCCACCGTCCTCGTCTACGGCCACCACGACGTCCAGCCCGCCGCCCGTGAGGACGGCTGGCACACCGACCCGTTCGAGCCGGTCGTCCGGGACGGCAAGCTGTACGCGCGCGGAGCCGCCGACGACAAGGGGCAGGTGTTCTTCCACACCCTCGGCGTCCGCGCCCACCTCGCGGCCACCGGGCGCACCACCCCCGCCGTCCATCTGAAGCTGCTGGTCGAGGGCGAGGAGGAGTCCGGCTCCCCGCACTTCCGTGCCCTGGTCGAGGAACACGCCGACCGGCTCGCCGCCGACGCCGTCATCGTCTCCGACACCGGCATGTGGTCCGCCGACACCCCCACCGTGTGCACCGGCATGCGAGGCCTCGCGGACTGCGAGATCGAGCTGTACGGACCCGACCAGGACATCCACTCCGGGTCCTTCGGCGGAGCCGTCCCCAACCCGGCGGACGCCGCCGCCCGCCTCGTCGCCGCCCTCCACGACGAGCACGCGCGCGTGACCGTCCCCGGCTTCTACGACGGCGTCGTCGACCTCACCGACCGGGAACGCGAACTCTTCGCCGAGCTGCCCTTCGACGAGGCCGAGTGGCTGCGCACCGCCAAGTCCCACGCCACCCGGGGCGAGGCCGGATACACCACCCTGGAACGGCTGTGGGCCCGTCCGACCGCCGAGGTCAACGGCATCGGCGGCGGCTACCAGGGCCCCGGCGGCAAGACGATCATCCCCGCCCGGGCGATGCTGAAGCTGTCCTTCCGGCTGGTGGCCGGGCAGGACCCGGACCACGTGGAGGCGGCCGTCCGCGCGTGGGTGGCCGACCAGCTGCCCGACGGCGTCCGTCACGACATCGTCTTCGGCGCCGCCACCCGCCCCTGTCTGACCCCGCTCGACCACCCCGCCCTCCAGTCGGTGACCCGCGCGATGGGCCGCGCCTTCGGCACGGACGTCCGGTACACCCGCGAGGGCGGCTCCGGGCCCGCCGCCGACCTCCAGGACGTCCTCGGGGCACCCGTGCTGTTCCTCGGCGTCTCCATCCCGTCCGACGGCTGGCACGCGCCCAACGAGAAGGCCGAGCTGGACCTGCTGCTGAAGGGCGTGGAGGCCACGGCCTACCTGTGGGAGGACCTCGCCGCCACCTGGCGCGATGCCCGCTGACGCACCCGCCCGCGCGCACCGCGCGCCGCACCGGGGCCGCCCCCTGGCCCCGCCGCACGACTCGCCGAACCCGCCGACACATCCGCATCCCCGGGGGAGATGGAAGCACCTGTGACCACCTGGACCGAGCGCTACGCCGATCATCCGCTGCCGCTGACCGCGCCGAGCGGCATCGACCGCGCCGCCCACCAGCGCCTTGACGAAGCGTGGCTCGCCGCGGCCTGGAGCCACCCCACGACCAGGGTCTTCGTGGTCTCCGGGGGCAAGGTCCTCATCGACGAGACGTCCGACGGCCGCACCGAACTGATGATGACCCCCACCTTCGAGGCGCCCGTCACCGAGGCCCACCGCTACTTCCTGGGCACCGACGACGACGGGGTGCGGTACTTCGCGCTCCAGAAGGACACCCTTCCGGGACGCCTCGACCAGTCGGCACGGGCGGCCAGCCTGCGGGAGGCCGGACAACTGCTGTCGCCCCGGGACGCGGGCCTCATGGTGCACGCCGTGGCGCTGGAGAACTGGCAGCGCATGCACCGCTTCTGCTCCCGCTGCGGCGAACGCACCGTCATCGCCGCCGCCGGGCACATCCGCCGCTGCCAGGCGTGCGGCGCCGAGCACTACCCGCGCACCGACCCGGCCGTGATCATGCTGGTCACGGACGACGAGGACCGGGCGCTCCTCGGCCGCCAAGTGCACTGGCCCGAGGGCCGGTTCTCCACCCTCGCCGGGTTCGTGGAGCCCGGCGAGTCCATCGAGCAGTCGGTGCGCCGAGAGGTCCGCGAGGAGGTCGGCCTGGAGATCGGGGAGGTCGGTTACGTCGCCAGCCAGCCGTGGCCGTTCCCGTCCAGCCTGATGCTGGGCTTCGTGGCCCGCGCCACCACGACGGACGTCGACGTGGACGGCGAGGAGATCTCGGAGGCCCGCTGGTTCACCCGGGACGAGCTGGCCGCCGCCTTCGACTCCGGCGAGGTCCTGCCGCCCTACGGCATCTCCATCGCGTCCCGGCTGATCGAACTCTGGTACGGCAAGCCGCTGCCCCGGCAGGGCCCCGCCTTCTGAGGCGTACCCGGCCCCGTGGGCGTCCGGACCGGGGGCAGGGCCCCTGCCTCCGGTCCCGCCCCTGTCGTGTCCGGTCCGTGCGGGCCCGGCGGGCCCGCCCTGGCGCACACACGACGACGGCGTTCCGTACGGTCCGGATAACCGCGCGGAACGCCGTCCGTCGAAATGCGCCGCGCCCGTGCCGTACCGCGTGGTAGGTACGGCACGGGGCGCTGGGGCCGGGCCTCAGCTGGCCAGGGCCTGCTTCACCTGGGCGAGGCTCGGGTTCGTCATCACCACGTCGGCGCCGCCGCCGCGCGGCCCCACGACGACGGTCGGCACCGTCTGGTTGCCGCCGTTCGCCTCCTCCACGAACTTCGCGGACTCCGGGTCCTGCTCGATGTTGATCTCGTGGTAGCCGATGCCCTCACGGTCCAGCTGGCTCTTCAGCCGCTGGCAGTAACCGCACCACGTAGTGCTGTACATCGTCACAGTGCCCGACATGTCTCTCCCGTTCCTCGGTGCCCGGAGGGTGAGCTCGTCGCTCACCCGCACCACGGAAACGTACGGGGAGCGGCCACCATTCCCGGCGGCGGGGGAGGTTTCGCCCGGACCGGCGATTGAGCGCATCCAGCGAGGGCGTCACGGAGGGTGACCGCGATGGGGTCGTCGGGTCGCTCGGCCGGTTCCGCGCGGGCAACTCGGGTGCCCCCCGGTCGGCGGGTGAGAGGTCAGGGTGCGGGATGGCGCGTCATCCGCTGAATGACGGGTGGGGGCGGTGGTGTCGCGAGAGAGCCGGGGAAAGCCGTGGGGAGCCGCCGGGGGTGGCGAGGGGAGGGCGAGAGGGCGGCGGCCGGGAGAGCGTAGGTGTGATGGTCGTACCAGTACGACTGAACCCCTCGCCCTGTGGATAACTTTTCCCGCCCCCTCCATGGACCTGGCAGCATGGCGGGGTGACCTCAGCAACGCACTCCACGCTCTTCCCAGGGGGACCGGGACCCACCCAGTTCCCCGAGCCGCCACGGGGCGCCGACGCCGTACTGGACGGGCTCGACCCCGAACAGCGGGCCGTGGCGACCTCCCTGCGCGGCCCGGTGTGCGTCCTCGCCGGAGCGGGCACCGGCAAGACCAGGGCCATCACCCACCGCATCGCCTACGGGGTCCACGCCGGAGTCCTCCAGGCCGGCAGCGTCCTCGCCGTCACCTTCACCAACCGCGCGGCGGGCGAGATGCGCGGACGGCTGCGGCAGCTGGGCGTCCAGGGCGTCCAGGCCCGCACCTTCCACTCCGCCGCCCTCCGCCAGCTCCAGTACTTCTGGCCCAAGGCCGTCGGCGGCTCCCTGCCCCGGATCGTCGACCGCAAGATCCAGCTCGTCGCCGACGCCGCCACGGTCTGCGGCATCCGCCTCGACCGCACCGAGCTGCGCGACGTCACCGGCGAGATCGAATGGGCCAAGGTCACCCAGACGGTCCCCGCCGACTACGCCCCCGCCGCCCGCGCGGCCGGACGGGAGGCCCCCCGCGCCGCCGCGGAGATCAGCCAGCTCTACGGCGCCTACGAGGACCTGAAGCGCCAGCGCTCCGTCATCGACTTCGAGGACGTCCTGCTGCTGACCGTCGCCGTCCTCCAGGACCGGCACGACATCGCCGACCAGGTCCGGAGCCAGTACCAGCACTTCGTCGTGGACGAGTACCAGGACGTCAGCCCCCTCCAGCAGCGGCTGCTCGACCTGTGGCTGGGCGAGCGGGACAGCCTCTGCGTCGTCGGCGACGCCAGCCAGACCATCTACTCCTTCACCGGCGCCACCCCGGACCACCTGCTCGACTTCCGCACCCGCCATCCGGGGGCCACCGTGGTCAAACTCGTCCGCGACTACCGCTCCACCCCCCAGGTCGTCCACCTCGCCAACGGCCTGCTCGCCCAGGCCAGCGGACGCGCCGCCGACCACCGCCTCGAACTGGTCTCCCAGCGCGACAACGGCCCCACGCCCCTCTACGCCGAGTACCCCGACGAACCCGCCGAAGCCGAGGGGACCGCCCGCCGCATCCGCGAGCTCATCGCCTCCGGAGTGCCCGCCAGCGAGATCGCCGTCCTCTTCCGCACCAACAGCCAGTCCGAGACCTACGAACAGGCCCTCGCCGACGCCGCCGTCCCCTACCAGCTGCGCGGCGCCGAACGCTTCTTCGAGCGGCCCGAGGTCCGCGAAGCGGGCGCGGCCCTGCGCGGCGCCGCCCGCTTCGGCGCCAACGACGCCCTCCTCGATGACGCCGACGACCTCCCCACCCAGGTCCGCAACGTCCTGTCCGGCCTCCCCGGCCGAGGGTGGACGCCCCAGCCCCCCGCGGGCTCCGGCGCCGCCCGGGAACGCTGGGAATCCCTGGCCGCCCTGGTGCGGCTCGCCGAGGACCTCGCCCGCGCCCGCCCCGCCGCCACCCTCGGCGACCTCGTCGCCGAACTCGACGAACGCGCCGGAGCCCAGCACGCGCCCACCGTCCAAGGCGTCACCCTCGCCTCCCTGCACGCCGCCAAGGGCCTCGAATGGGACGCCGTCTTCCTCGTCGGAGTCGCGGAGGGGATGATGCCGATCACCTACGCCCGCACCCCCGAACAGATCGAGGAGGAGCGCCGCCTGCTCTACGTCGGGGTCACCCGGGCCCGTGAGCGCCTCCACGTCTCCTGGGCGCTGGCCCGCTCGCCAGGCGGTCGCCCCGGCCGAAGCGCCAGCCACTTCCTCGACGGACTGCGCCCCGGCACCGCGGGCGGCGGCACGACCCGGGGCACCCGGCCCGGCCGGGGCGGCGTCGAACCCGGCAGCGACCGGACCCCCGCCCCTGCCGCGCCCCGCCGGGCCCGCACCCCCGCGCGCTGCCGGGTCTGCCGGCGGACCCTGACCGACGCGGGCGAGATGAAACTGATGCGCTGCGAGGACTGCCCCTCGGACATGGACGAGGGCCTCTACACCCGGCTCCACGACTGGCGGGCCGTCCGCGCCAAGGAGACCGGCCAGCCCGAGTTCTGCGTCTTCACCGACAAGACCCTCATCGCCATCGCCGAGGCGATCCCCCAGGATGAGGGAACCCTGGCCCGCATCCCGGGGGTCGGGATGCGCAAGGTACGGGGCTTCGGCGCCGATGTGCTGGCCATTTGCGCAGGTGAGGAGGGTCAGCGAGGGGACCCTGACCTCTGAGGCAAACTCGTCGGAAAAATAGTTTGCGCATGCCCCAGCAGGCACCATAGGTTCTGAAGCACGGAAACGCGGGCTTCTCCGGAGGCCCCACTCCGTGCTGTAATTCATATCCGTATATCCGTCGGATCCGGTCTCGACCAGGTCCCCCAGACGCCGAGAGGAGGCGAGTCCAGTGATCAGCATCAAGAGCCGCAAGACCAGCAAGCCCGTCAACGCCGCCGCGAACTGCGGTCGCTCGGCCGTCGCCTCCCTCCTCCTGCCTGGATTCTCGAACCTGGGCACGGGTCTGTCCGGCGTCGCCCCGCGTCCCACGTTCGCTCCGGTGGTCGATGCCGCCGTGACCCGCGAGCGCATCGGCCGACCGACCGAGGTGTCGAACGCGGTAGTGGCAGTCAAGGCATCCGCCTATGGCTTTACCGCGACCGCAGCCGACACCGGCGAGCGGCAGACCAGCCAGCACCACACGATGTGGGCCTTCCGTGGGCTCGAACCCTGGAGTCATCCAGCCTGATCTCGATCAGGCCGGCGCCTTCAGGGCCGCGGAACCCCACCCGGGATCCGCGGCCCTTCTGTTTTCCCCGAGCGGGAAGACGGAGCGAAGGGGCCTCGGGACAACAGAAAACCCGGTACCAGCCTCCCCAGCCACCGCTGAGGAGACAGTCACCGGCCGACCGGCCGGACCGAACCAAACGAGGAAGACACCACCGTGCAACTCGAAGCGCACGCTCCGTCAGCTCCGTCCTCGGACACGATCTCCCCGCCCGGCCCCACGAAGGACTCCACCGTGACGCCCCTCACCGCGCTCACCGCGCTCGACGACGCCATCGAGAACCTCGGCGTGCCCGTACCCTGCCGCGCCTACGACCCCGAGGTCTTCTTCGCGGAGTCCCCTGCGGACGTCGAGTACGCCAAGTCGCTGTGCCGCACCTGCCCGCTGGTCGAAGCCTGCCTCGCGGGTGCCAAGGAGCGCCGCGAGCCGTGGGGCGTCTGGGGCGGAGAGCTGTTCGTCCAGGGCGTCGTCGTCGCCCGCAAGCGGCCCCGTGGCCGTCCGCGCAAGAACCCGGTCACGGCATGAAAACCCTAGGAACGATCGACCGTCCCCTCACGCACGACCCCCGGAAACAGGCCCCGATGACTCCCACCCACGAACCCGCGCACCCCACCACAGACTTCTCCACCATCGGCGTCGAAGCACGTCAGAACAGGAACCGAGCCATGCAACTCATCCCAGAAGCCCTGGCACGTGCGCATATGCACGAGCGGCTCCGGGAAGCCGAGCACGCCCGACCGGCGGCCCGGATCGTAGCCGCCCGCCGTATGCAGCGCCGCGCCGAGCGCGCGTCGATGCGTGCGCGGCGCGCCCTGGCCGTCGCCGTCATGCAGTAATGCGGCAGCGGCGGTAGCGGCAGCGACAGCGGCAGCGGGGGCACTGACGGAGTGGCGGTCCATCCGTCTTCCTTCCGAGTCCGTCTTCCGCCCCCGTCCCGTCCGTGACCCAGGCCCTCCGGGGCAACCCGAGCGGTCGCACCGCCCGCCCCCTTCGTACAGGGGGCGGCAGACGTGCGGCCCCGCTCCCGTGTGGTGCGTGCCGCGCCACACGGACGGGAATCCGGCGGTCGCCACCCTGAACGGGTGTGCGGTTCCGGGTGAGGGGCGTGCGCACGGCACTTCCATATCGCGGGAGCCGGTCCCGAACGGACCGGCTCCCGCAGGCGTTTGTCGACCCGTCATGGAGGGAGAGGCGGGTCGGGGCCCCGGTGTCCCGCCACCGCCCGGGTCGTCCCGTCCGGGCCTCTGGCACCCGGCTCCGGGCGGTGCCGTGCCGGGGGTACCTTCGCCCGGTGGAACGTCAGCACACCGACGGCGCCGATCCCGCCGACAGCACCGATCCCGCTGAGGGAGCCGATCTGATCGGAGCCGACGCCCCCGATCAGATCGGCTCCGGCCGCCCCGGCGATCCCGGTGCCCCGCCGCCGGAGGCGGTCGGATGCGCCCGTTGCGGCACCACCGACGGCACCCCGTCCACCTGGACCTGCTCCGTCGAGAACGGGGTCCGCCGGTACTTCTGCGACCGCTGCGCCCGGGACAACCTCAGATCGATCGAAGGGCGCCTCGACTCGCCTTGGTGGTGACGTTGACGTGTGTGACATGTGTCGTGCCGTGTCGGGTCTGGCGTCGTGGTCGTGGTCCGTGAGTCAGTTGGTCGGGGGCGTCATGTCCGTCGACTGGGTCGTTCGGCGTCCAGGCGGGAGGTCAGGACGGGGTGACTACGGCTTCCCCGTCCCCGCCCTCGTCGCCGTCCTCGTCCGGCAGGAAGCCCGGCACCCACGTCTCCAGTTCCTCGCGCAGCCGGACCGTCGCTCCGAGCTGGCAGAGCACCCCGATCGTGCTCAGCGTCACCCGGTGGATCAACAGGTACTCCGGAGGAAGGTTCAGCCGCTTGCCCAACTGGTAGGCGGGGGAGCGCGGGTCCGCGATCCGGGCCGCCTGCGACCGCATCCACTCCCGGGTGAAGGTGAACTCGTCCACCTCGGCCGCCTCGATGATCGGCAGCAGGTAGTCGAGCACGGCCTGCGGATCGAGGTCGATCTCCGGCTTCACGAAACCCTCGTCGCACAGCAACCCGTACACGGCCTCCGCCTCGCCGTCGAGGGTCCTCCGCAGCGACTCGCCGATCGTCACCGGCAGCCCGCCGGGCAACCGGTCGACCGTGCCGAAGTCCAGCACGCCGAGCTTCCAGCCACCCTTCTCGTCGGGCAGCAGCCGGAAGTTGCCCGGATGGGGGTCCGCGTGCAGCAGGCCCGTGCGCGCGGGCCCGGAGAACAGGAAGCGGGCGAGCAACTGCCCCGCCCGGTCACGCTGTTCCGGCGTGCCGTCGGATATCACCCGGGACAGGGGGACGCCCTCGATCCACTCGGTGACCAGTACCTGATCACACTGGTGGATCACCGCCGGGACCAGGACGTCCGGATCGTCGGCGAACTCCTCCGCGTGAACGCCCTGCGCCCGTGCCTCCAGGGAGTAGTCCAACTCCTCCGCCACCCGGTCCCGCAACTCGGAGATCAGCGGCTTCACGTCCATCCCGGGCATCAACGGCCCCAGCAACTTGGCGAAACGTCCGATCTGGGTCAGATCGGACAACAGCGCCTCACCCGCGCCCGGATACTGCACCTTGACGGCGACTTCTCGGCCGTCGTGCCAGACCGCGTGGTGCACCTGGCCTATCGACGCCGCCGCCGACGGTTTGTCCTCGAACTCCTCGAACAGCTCGCGCCAGTCCTCGCCCAACCGCTCGGCGAGCACCCCGTGCACCGTGCGCGTCGGCATGGGGGGCGCGGCCTCCTGGAGCTTGGTGAGCGCGGCCCGGTAGGGACCCGCCACCTCCTCGGGCAACGCCGACTCGAAGACGGACAGGGCCTGTCCGAACTTCATCGCCCCGCCCTTCAACTCTCCGAGCACCTTGAACAACTGATCGGCCGTGCGCTGCTGGAGTTCACGACCCACGATCTCCGCCGACTTGCCCCCGATCCGTTTGCCCAGCCCCCACGTTGCGCGCCCGGCGATGCCGAGTGGCAGCGCGGCCAGCTTGGCGGTTCGAGTGACCGCCTTCCGGGGAAGATCAGACATGCGCCCCTCCAAGTCCCAGACCGCCGTGCCGCGTCGGCGGCTACCGGGACATTGTCTCGTGCGCCGGTCGATCTTCGGAGGGGTGTTCGGTACCGGAGGTTCGGTCAGCCGCTCCGCAGGGGCACTCCGGGTGGGGACGCAGTGCGCGCGACCGCCAGCCGAACCCGGGGGAGACGGCTTCCCAACGGGTGCCCGCGCTGGCTGGAACCCCACCGTCGAGCAGGGCCAGCGCGTGTGCCGTGGCGAGCCCCGCGACCGCGGCGGACAGCGCCACGTCACACGGCGGAACCCGTGGCGGGGTGCCCGAACGCCACTGCGTCAGCAGCCGTGGCCAGTCCGGATCGTCGGCCAGCCGATCTCGGGTAAGACACTCCGCGCAGGCCGTCTGGCCGGGCAATACCAGAGGGCCCACCACCGCCGTGCCCTCGACCACCCCCGCATAGAGGTGAGGCACGCCCGCCGCCATCAGCTCCCGCGCGGCCGACGGATCGGGGGCGTGGACGGCCAGGCCGTCGCGGGGGGTGAGGAGCGCGAGGGCCAGACGGGGTTCTCGGGGGGTGATGGTGGGTGTGGGGGTGGAGGTGGGTGTGGTGCTTGAACGGTCGGGGAGGCGGGGGCGCGATGGATGGCCGGGGGCGGTGTTCCTGGCGAGGCGTCGCGCGGAGTGTTCGCGCCGGTCACCGACCGACTCGGGACGGTGCCCGCCCGGCCCGACCTCCCAGGGTTCGACCCAGCCGCCGTCCCGTACGTCGACCGCGCCCACCCCCGCCGCCCCCAGCAAGGCGGCGACCTGGGCACCCGTTCGCCCCGCGCCCCGTACCTGAACCCGCGCCCCGGACCGCCGTGCGAGCGTGCGCAGCGCCTCACCCGGGCGGGATGTCCTGATCGTGAGGGAGGCGTGGTCGGCGCGTAGCCGTTCCAGGGCGGGGGCGTTTCGGCGCAGGGCTTCGGCCGCCGGACCGCCACTGGTCGTGTCGTCCAGCAGCCCCGCTCCGGCCAGCCGCTCGACGAGGTCGTCGGCGCGGCCTTCGGGGAGACCCAGGCGACGGGCCTCGTCGCGGAGGAGCGTCCGGCCCCGGGTGCCGTCGAGGAGGTTGAGGAAGGCGGCGGACGGATCGTCCAGGGGACCGAACGTGAGGGCGTGGGCCGGGGTGACTCCGAACTGGACGGTGCGCAGATCGCGCCACGCCCGTCGGAACGCGGGTTTGAGCAGGGGATGGCCGGGCGAGTCGGGAGTGGAGACCGAGGGGGCGGGGGTGTGCCGGGGGAGGTGGGAGGGGTGGGGGCGGGTCCCGTCTGGGCTGCGGGGCGGGGACGGAGATGGGGATGGGGAGGTGGGGGGAGAGGGGGAGGTGGGGGAGGGCATCGGGGCTGCTCCTTCGGGGTTGTGGGAGTGCGATGAGCTGTTCGGTCTGCCGTTCTTGAGGGGCCCACCCCCACCCCTCCCCACCACCACCCCCGAGGCGTCAGGCCCACCCCCGAGACGGAGCGCGGCCCAGCACCAAGTCACAGCGGCGCCAGCCCCTCCCTCCACCCGGACAGGGACCGGGTCCGGCCCCGGACCAGCCCCTGACCGAGGCCGGCCCCAGACCGGCCCCGGACCGAGACGAACCCTGGACTCGGCCCGGAACCGGCCCGGCCTGGCCCGGCCCGGACAAGGCGCAGGACCGGCCCCGGAGCCCGGCCCCGGATCCCGGCTCCGGAACCGCTCCCGCCCCGGCGAAGACCCCCGTGCTCCGCCGACGGAATCAATGATGAGGGGCGGAGGAGGAAGGCGCGGAAAGTTATCCACAGGCGGGCGGATTCTTCATACCGGCTCGGCCCTGCGGGGGTGGATCGCCGTGGAACCGGCTGCGAGGCGGGACTTCTCACGGGCGCAGCGGGTAACGTCGAAACGTGCCCGCCGACCCCTTGCACAGCGCCGGACAGCCACGACGACAGCGCACCGCGACGAGCCTGCCGTCCGGCGGTTCGCGGGCGAGCGCGGTCGAGGTGCGCCGGAGCGCGCGGCGGCGCCGTACGGTCTCCGCGTACCGCGAGGGCGACCGTACCGTCGTGCTGATCCCCGCCCGGATGTCGGAGGCGGAGGAGCGGCGGTGGGTGGGCGTCATGCTCGACAAGCTGGCCGCGCAGGAGAGCAAGCGACGTCTGGGGGACGGCGAACTGGTGCTGCGCGCGGAGCGGCTGTCCGCGCAGTACTTCGGGGGCCGTGCGCGGCCCGCGTCCGTGCGCTGGGTCACCAACCAGAACACGCGCTGGGGGTCGTGCACCCCGTCCGAGGGCAGCATCCGGCTCTCGCACCGTCTGCAGGGGATGCCGGAGTACGTCGTCGACTACGTCCTGGTGCACGAGCTGGCGCACTTGCTGGTTCCGGGGCACGGTCCGGACTTCTGGCGGCTCCTGGAGTCCTACCCCCGGACCGAGCGGGCGCGGGGGTACCTCGAAGGGGTGATCGCGGCCGATCGGTTGCCGCACCGTCCGGTCCCGTCCGGGGAGTGACGCGACGGCGCTTCCCGACGTCAGCCGCCCCGACGCCCCCGAGTCCGCCCCCGAAGGCGCCTCCACCCCACCCCCACCCCACTCCTGAACCAGGGGTCCGGCATCCCCGAACCCGGGCCCTTCGCACTCTCAAGCTTCCGATGGGGGATATGAGCGAACGGGACCGTTTCTGTACCGGGTCTGTACCGGGATGCTCCGGTGTCAGTGTTTGCGGTTAGCCTGACGCGACGTGTTCGCAATCCGGGACGGGGGACGGTCGGAACGTATGACCAGGGAATTCCAGCGGGGCCACAAGGCCAGGATCGGTGACCTCACCGCGGGCACCGATCTGTACGTCGGTGTGCGGATCACCGGGCCGGGACTGGCCTTCGACATCAGCTGCTTCGGTCTCGACGCCGACGACCGGCTGTCGGACGACCGGTACTTCGTCTTCTTCAACCAGCCGAAGAGCCCGGAGGAGGCGATCCAGCTCCTGGGGCCGCAGGCCGGTGACACCGAGTCGTTCCGGGTCACGCTGGATCGGATCCCCCAGGCCGTGCGACGGCTGACGTTCACCGCGACGATCGACGGCGCCGGGCAGATGTCGCAGGTGGCGCCCGGCTACATCCGCATCGTCGCCGGTGGCGAAGAGGTCGCGCGGTACCCGTTCGACGGTTCCGAGTTCACCACCGAGCGCGCCGTGATGCTCGGGGACTTCTATCTGAAGGACGTCTGGCGCTTCGCTGCCGTCGGCCAGGGCTTCGACGGCGGGCTGGACGCGCTGCTCCGCAACTTCGGCGGCGAGGTCGCCGAGGAGGAGCCCGCCGCCGAGGCGCCCGCCTCCCCGCCCGGTTTCGCGCCCCCGGCGCAGGCCGCGCCCGCCCCCGCTTTCGCGCCGCCAGCGCACTCCCCGTCCTCCCCGCCTTCCACGCCGTCCCCCTCGTACGCGCCGTCCGCGCAACCCGAGCCTCCGCAACAGGTCGCACCGCTTCCCCCGGCCCAGCCCGTTCCGGCGCCCGCGCCTGAGCCCGTTCCGACCGCCTTCGCACCTCCGCCCGGAGCCACCCCGCCGCCGCACCCCGCGCCCGGTGCCCCGCCGGTCCACACCGCCCCGCCGGTCCACACCGCGCCGACCGTGGCCGCGCCCTTCACCGCGACCCCGCCCGGAGGGACTCCGCCGCCCCCGCCCGGGGCCACCCCACCGCCGGGGTACCCCCAGCACACGCCTCCTCCGGCCCCGGTGCCGAGCGCCCCGCCGCCCCCCGGCTACGGCACGCCCCCCGCACCGGCGGCCCCGACCCCGCCGCCGGGGTACGGCCACCCGCCCCACCAGCAGGTTCCGCATCCGCCGCTGCCCGGCGGCCCAGGCCAGCCGTTCAGCTCCGCCCCGGGCCACGGTCCCGTCACCGTGCCCGGTCAGGGAGCGGGCGGCCCGTCCCTGACCCCGGCGGGGGTCGCGGCCGGGCTCCAGCGGTTCAACGAACTCGCCACCGGTCAGCGCTGGACGATGCAGAACGAGAAGCTCGTCCGCGTGGACCTCGGCACCGGGGGCGGCCCCGTGCTGGCCCGCCAGGGCAGCATGGTGCTGTACCAGGGCAAGGTCGACTTCGGCCACAAGAGCGCCGGGTTCACCGGCCGGGTGGTCGGCGCCGGCACCGGCCAGGAGATGCAGCTCATGCGCTGCAACGGCAAGGGGCAGGTCTTCTTCGCGGAGGAGGCGTCCCATCTGCACACCATCGAGCTCCAGGGCGACGGGGTCTGCGTCTCCGCAGAGAACGTCCTCGCCTTCGACGAGGCGCTCCACTACGAGGTCCGCCGCATCGAGGGCCACGGAATCCCCGGGGGCGCGCTGTTCACCATGCAGTTCCAGGGGACCGGCACCCTCGTGGTGAAGACGCGCGGCGTCCCGGTCGTGCTCCCCGTCACCCAGGGCACGTTCGCCGACTGCAACGCGCTCGTGGCCTGGTCCGCGGGCGCGCAGGCGATCGTCACCAGTCAGGTACGGCTGCGGGCGAACGGTCCGGCCGGGTCCACCGGCGAGGGCGTGAACCTCCAGTTCCGGGGTGCCCCCGGCAATTTCATCGTCGTCCAGCCCCACGAGGTCTGAGGGAGCCCGTCATCATGAACCAGTACTACCCGGGCTTCACCCCGGCCCCCGGCGTTCCTGGAATCCCCGGAGCCCCCGGCGTCCCCGGTGCCGCCCCCGGCATCCCCGGAACGACCGGCGCACCGGGCGCCCCCGCCGTCGCCCGTATGGAGAACCACGGCAAGCACATGGTCAAGGTGGCCCTCCAGAGCGGGCAGGACGTCTACGCCCGCGCGGGCTCCATGATCGCCTACGACGGGTACGTGCAGTACGACGGCAGTCCGCCCGCGCTACGCCAGCAGGCCCGGGAGTGGGCCTCCGGCGAGGGCGCGCCGCTGATGCGGTGCTTCGGGGACGGACTGCTGTACCTCGCCGACTACGGCGCCGACACCGTGGTGCTGAACCTCGGCGGCGAATCCCTCTCCGTCAACGGCGGCAACCTCCTCGCCTTCGACGCGCACCTCCAGTGGGGCGTCGAGAAGGTCAAGGGGCTCACCCGGTTCGCCGGTCAGGGCCTGTGGAACGTCACGATCGGCGGCCAGGGCTGGGTGGCGCTCACCTCGCGCGGCACCCCGATCGTGGTGGAGTGCGGACGGGGCGAGGACGAGACGTACGTCGACCCCGACGCGCTGCTGGCCTGGTCCCCGAACCTCAAGGTGAAGGGCAAGCGCAGCTTCAAGGCCGGGGCGCTGGTCGGCCGGGGCAGCGGCGAGGCGTTCCAGATGGCGTTCTCCGGACAGGGCATCGTCGTCGTCCAGCCCAGCGAGGACAGCACCGACCGCCTCCGTATCCGGGGCTGAGGGGGAGCGAACACACATGCAGAGCCCGCTTTTCGCGTACGCGGACAACCAGACCCAGGAGCGGTACTCCCTCCAGAACCCGCAACTGCTGCGGGTCGTCCTCCAGGGGCGGGAGGACGTCCTCGCCCGCAAGGGGGCGATGGTCGCCTACCAGGGAATGATCGAGTTCGACGCCGAGTACCAGAGCACGCAGGAGCGCCGCCGCCGTCGGCAGACCGGCGAGGGCCTGGACCTGATGCGCTGCCACGGCCAGGGGACGCTGTACCTCGCCAACCTCGCCCAGTACGTGCACCTGGTCGACGTCGACCGGGACGGCCTCACCGTCGACAGCTCCTACGTCCTGGCGCTGGACTCCTCGCTGAACTACCAGGTCATCGCGGTCGACAGCCAGTACGGGATCTCGGGTACCGGCAAGTACCAGCTCAACATCACCGGCCAGGGCAAGGTCGCGCTGATGACCTCGGGCGAGCCGTTGACGCTGCCGGTGGGCCCGGAGAACCCCTCGGTCAACGTGGACTCGGACGCGATCGTCGCCTGGTCCACCGCGCTGCGGGTGCAGATGCAGGCCCAGACCCAGTCGGCGTCGGTGTGGCGCCGCCGGGGCAACACGGGGGAGGGCTGGGAGCTGGGCTTCCAGGGCCAGGGGTACGTCATGGTCCAGCCCAGCGAGCTGCTGCCGCCCCAGAACGCCCGGACGGGGTCCGGTGCCGCCGCCCAGCTCGGCATGGGGGACCGGGGCGCCCACGGCCAGAACCGCGGCAACAACTGGAGCTGACACCCGCCCCGCCCGCACCACGGACGCACCCGCGCCGAACGAACGACCACCCGGCCCCACCCGCACGACCGGCGCGCCGGACCGCACCGCACCGTCCGCATCGCTGGCGCACCGCACCACGCCATCCGCGTCACCGGCGCACGCGTACCGCGCCATCCGCACGACCGGTACACCGCACCACCACCCGTACCGCACCCACTCCGCCGCCGATCCCCGGTGACGGCCTCCGCTCCCGCCCTTGCGGTCGGCCTCCGCCCCGGTCTCCGGTGACGGTCTCCGCCCCCGGCCTCCGGGCGTCGGGACGACGACCGCCGCCGGAGGGCAACGGTCATCGTCCCGTCACACGCCCCGCTCGGCCCGGTCACGCGCGCCTGTGAGCCTCCTTTCCGTCCCCGGTACCCAGTCCGGAACGGAAAAGAGGCTCATACGTGTCCGCAGTCCTCACCACACCCGGCCGGGACGTGCCGCGCCCCGGCACCACGGGCCCCGGCAGCACCGCCCAAGGGCCCGCGTCCCCCGCCCCCCGCGCCGCGCGGCACCCCGCCGCCCCCGTCCGGCTGGCGCACGTCTCCCCGGAGCGGTACCGCGCGTTCCTCGCCTCCGGCCCGGGAGCCGCCCTCGGTGCCGGGTTCCTCCAGTGCCCGTCCTGGGCCCGGGTCAAGCACCAGTGGCGCCCCCTGTTCCTCGGCTGGGGCCCGGACCCCGCCGCAGGGGCCCTGAACGGGGTCGCCCTCGCGCTGCTGCGCCGGTTCCCCGGCACCCGTAAGTACTTCGCCTATCTGCCCGAGGGCCCGGTGGCCGACTGGGCCGACCCGGACGTCGACTCCTGGCTCACCCCGCTCCTCGGCCGACTGCGCGAGGAGGGCGCCTTCGCGGTACGGATCGGCCCCTCGCCCGCCCACCGCAGCTGGACCGCGCCCACTCTGAAGGCCCGTACGGGACCCGGCGCCCGCCTCGGTGACGTGCTCGACTGCGCGGTGGACCCGCTCGGCACGGTCGTCGCCGAACGGCTGCGCGCCCGGGGCTGGCACCGCTGCGGCGAAGGGGGAGCGGGCGGTGACGGCGACGCCCAGCCCCGGCACGTCTTCCGGCTCCCGCTCGCCGGACGCACCCCCGAGCAGCTCTGGTCCGGCCTCAACCAGGAGTGGCGGCGCAACGTCCGCCGCGCCCGGAAGTCCGGGGTGGAGGTCGTCGTCGGCAGCGCCGCCGAACTGCCCGAGTTCTACCGGCTGCTGAACCTGACCGAACGCCGCGACGGCTTCCGGCTCGGCCGGGGCCTCGACTACTACGAGCGCCAGTACGCGGCGCTCAACGCCGAGGAACCCGGCCGGATGCGGCTGTACCTGGCCCGGCACGGCGGGGAGATCCTCGCCGCGCACACCATGGTCACCGTCGGCCGCCGGGTCTGGTACCAGACCGGCGCGTCCGCCGACCACCGACGGGAGGTGCGGCCGTCCAACGCCCTCCAGTGGCGCATGATCCTCGACGCGCACGCCCTCGGGGCGGACGTCTACGACATGCGGGGGGTGCCCGCGACACTCGATCCGGCCGACCGGTCCTTCGGGCTGACCCGCTGGAAGCTCGGCACCGGCGGCGAGGTCGTCGAGACGCTGGGGGAGTGGGAACGCCCGCTGACCGGCACCGCCAACCACGCGCTGTACCGGGCGTTCCAGGCGTATCTGGCCCGGCGGTGAGCGCCCTGGACGACGGTTCCCACGGCAGCGCCGACGGCTCCGGCGCCCCGTACGGCCCCGATGGCTCCGACGGCTCACGCAGACCACATGAGCCGCACGGACCAGAAGAGCCGCACAGATCGCACAAGCCGCACGGGCCAGACCAGCCATACAGATCACGCAAGCCGCACGGGCCGGACCGGCCGCACGGGCCGAACAAGTCGCACGGGTCGTACGGGCCGCAGACGGCGGTGGTCGACGACACGCCCCGCCACCGGACACCGAACGCTGACGGACCCCACGGGACACCGAGCGCCGAGGGGCCCGGCCCGGCACCCAGCGCCGACGGGCCCCGCCCCGTACCGGGCGCGGCCCCCCGTCCCCGGAGGGACCGCCGGGCCACGCCCTCCGTCGCCCGCAGCGGCGCGATCATGGCCGCCGGATCGGTGGTGTCCCGCGCCACCGGCTTCCTGCGGTCCGCGACCGTCGCCGCCGCGCTCGGCGTGGGCCTGACCGCCGACGGGTACGCGGTGGCCAACGCCGTCCCCACGATCGTCTACACCCTGCTGATCGGCGGCGCCCTCAACGCCGTCTTCGTCCCCGAACTGGTCCGCGCCGCCCGGGAGCACGCCGACGGCGGCGCGGCCTGGACGGACCGGCTGCTCACCGTCTGCGTCACCGCGCTGCTCGCCCTCACCGGGGCGGCGGTGTGGGCGGCGCCCGCGATCGTGGAGGTCTACACCGGGTACGACGGGGAACAGGCCCACCTCACCGTGGCGTTCGCCCGCTTCTGCCTGCCGCAGATCCTCTTCCTCGGGGTGTTCACCCTGCTGGGACAGGTGCTCAACGCGCGCGGCCGGTTCGGCGCCATGATGTGGACGCCGGTCCTCAACAACATCGTCGTGATCGCCGTGTTCGGGCTGTACCTCGCGGTCGGCGACGGGGGCGCCCTGACCGGCGCCGAGACCGCGCTGCTCGGCTGGGGCACCACCGCGGGCATCGCCGTCCAGGCGCTCGCCCTCGCCCCCGCCCTGCGCGCCGCCCGGTTCCGCTGGCGGCCCCGCTTCGACTGGCGCGGCAGCGGGCTCGCCCGGCCGCTGCGCTCCGCGGGCTGGCTGGTGCTGCTGGTCCTCACCAACCAGCTCGCGTACGGGGTGGTGACCCGGTTCGCCACCGCCGCCGGGGAGCGGGCCGCGGCCCTCGGCACCGACGGCGGCGTCGGGTTCAGCGCCTACACCAACGCCTATCTGCTGTGGGCCGTGCCGCACGGCGTCGTCACCGTCTCGCTGGTCACCGCGCTGCTGCCCCGGATGAGCCGGGCCGCCGCCGACGGCGACACGGCGGCCGTCCGCCGGGACGTGTCCGGCGCGCTGCGCACCTCGGCCGCCGCGATCGTGCCCGCCGCCTGCGCGCTGTTCGCCCTCGCCGGACCCGTCATGGCGCTGGTCTTCCAGTACGGGCGCACCGACGCCGACGACACCGCCGCGATGGCGCTCACCCTGATGGCGTTCGCCCCCGGACTCATCGCCTTCTCCGGGCAGTACGTGCTGGCCCGCGCCTTCTACGCGCTGTCCGACACCCGTACCCCGTTCCTGCTGAACCTGGTGATCGCGACGCTGAACGCGGGCCTCGCGGTGACCGCGTACACCGTGCTGCCCGCCCGGCACAGGGTCGCCGGCATGGCGGGCGGCTACTCCGTCGCGCTGCTCATGGGCTGGGCCCTCACCGGGTACGTGCTGCACCGTCGGCTCGCCCCTCCGCCGCCGCCCCCCGCGCCGGGCGGGCGGGGCCGGGGCCGCCGCGCCGCCGGGGCCCGTGGCCGGACCCGGCGCGGGGGCGCCCGAGCGGGCCGGACCGGCCCCTGGCGGTCCGCCGCCCTCGGGGCGCAGCTGCGGCTGCTGGCCGCCGCCGTCCCCGCCACCGCCCTCGGCCACGGCGCCGCCACCGTCCTCGGCCCGCTGGGACACCCGGTGGCCGGAGCGGGCGGCGCCGTGGTCATCGTCGCCGTCTTCGCCGCGCTCGCCCGCCCGCTGCGGCTGACCGAACTCGACCGGCTGCTCACCGGAGCCGTCCGGCGGCTGCCGGGCCACCGCTCCCGCCCCTCGTCAGGACTGGAATAATCCGCCCATGCCGCGCGTGCTCCTCATCGAAGACGACGCCTCCGTACGCGAGGGGGTCGAACTCGGTCTGCGCCGCCGGGGCCACGAGGTGCGCACCGCCGCCACCGGCGAGGACGGGCTTCTGGCGCTCGACGCGTTCCGCCCCGACCTGCTGCTGCTCGATCTGATGCTGCCCGGGGCCAACGGGGTCGAGGTGTGCCGCCGGGTCCGGGAGGACAGCCAGCTCCCGATCATCATGCTCACCGCCCGGGGCGACGACTTCGACGTCGTCGTCGGGCTGGAGGCGGGCGCCGACGACTACATCGTCAAGCCCGCCCGCACCGAAGTCATCGAGGCGCGCATCCGCGCGGTGCTGCGGCGTCTGGAACCGCCCGGCGCCGGACGGCCCGCGCGGGAGACGCACGGCGAACTCGCCCTCGACCGGGCCGGGCTCACCGTCACCAAGAACGGCCGCCGACTGGCCCTCGCCCCCTCCGAACTGAGGCTGCTGCTGCATCTGAGCGCCGCGCCCGAACAGGTCTTCAGCCGTCAGCAGCTCCTCGAACACGTCTGGGAGCACAGCTACCACGGGGACGCCCGGCTGGTCGACGCCTGTGTCCGACGGCTCCGCAACAAGATCGAGGACGTGCCCGGCACCCCCCGCTACATCCAGACCCTGCGCGGCTTCGGCTACCGCTTCGGCCCGCTGTGAGACCCCGTCCCCCCGGCCGGTCCCGCCTCCGTCTCCCGGGCCGGTCCACCGAGGGATCCCGTCCCCCGGGCCGGCCCGCCGAGGGGTCCCGCGACCTCTCCGACGGGTCCGCCGACCGCGGCTCCCGGGACGACGACCACGGCTCCCGCGACCACGGCTCCCGCGACGCCGCCGACCGCGTTCCGTCCGAAGAGGCCCGCGCCGACCGGGATCCGTCCGAAGGGGCCCGCGCCGACCGGGATCAGTCCGGGCGGCCCCCCGGCCGCCGACGCCGCTGGACCGGTCCGTTCGGACTGCGCACCCGGCTGGTGCTGGCGTTCCTGCTGGTCGCCGCCGTCAGCGCGGTCACCACCGCGACCCTCACCTACCGCGAGGCCCGCAACTCCGTCCTCGTCGCCGTCCAGGACACCGCGGTGGCCTCCTTCCGCGACCAGATCGAACAGCACGGGGTCCCGCTGCCGGTCGAACGCGAGGGCCTGGAGACCGTGCTCCGGCGGATCGCGGGCAAGGGCAAGCCCCGCCCATGGGTGGTCTTCGCCGAGTACGGCTCCCTGCGCGCCTCCTCGGGCTCCCGGCCCACCTCCACCGTCATCACCGACCGGCTGCGCCGCGCCGCCTCCGAACCCCGCCGACCGCACGGCTCCTTCGAACGGGTCGTCAAGGACGGCGTCCCCTATCTGACCATCGGCATGCCCGCCGTCTTCAGGACGGGCGTCTCCAGCGCCCTCTCCACCCGGCTGGTGTTCTACGCGGTGCTGCCGATGACCGAGGAACAGGACCAGACGGAGGCCCTGGTCAGCGCCGCCCGCGCGGGGGCCATGCCGGGCCTCGCCATCGCCCTGGTACCGGCGCTGCTCGCGGCCCGCAGCGTGCTGCGCCCGGTCCGGCAACTGCGGCGTGCCGCCCGCAGCATGGGCAGCGGACGGCTCGACACCCGCATCCCGGTGCGCGGCCGCGACGAACTGGCGGACCTGGCGCTCACCTTCAACGAGTCCGCCGGGGAACTGGAACGCTCGGTCGCCGAGCTGCGGCGCGCCGAGGAACGCGCCCGCCGCTTCGCCTCCGACGTCTCCCACGAACTGCGCACCCCGCTCGCCGGGATGCTCGCCGTCACGGAACTCCTGGACGAGGACGCCGAACGGCTGCCGCCCGACACCGCGCGGGCCGTCCGGCTGATCAGCGCCGAGACGGGCAAGTTGGCGGTGCTGGTCGAGGACCTGATGGAGATCTCCCGGTTCGACGCCCGCGCCGCCGAACTCCACCTGGACGAGGTCGACGTCGCCGAAACGATTCACCGGACCCTGCGCAGCCGTCACTGGACCGGCCACGGCCACCCCGGGCAGGTCCGTACCGACCTTCCCGACGGCATCCGCGCCCGGCTCGACCCGCGCCGTTTCGACGTCGTCGTCGCCAACCTCGTCGGCAACGCGCTGCGCCACGGGGCGGCCCCCGTCACCGTCCGGCTCCGCCGGGGCGCCGCCGCCGACGGCACGCCCGTGTTCGTCACCGAGGTCGTCGACAGCGGGCCCGGCGTCCGCCCCGAGGCGTTGCCGCACGTCTTCGACCGCTTCTACAAGGCGGACGCCGCCCGGACGCGCTCCACGGGCAGCGGCCTCGGCCTCGCCATCACCCAGGAGAACGTGCTGCTGCACGGCGGCACCGTCCACGCCGCCAACCGCCCCGGCGGCCCGGGCACCGGAGCGGTGTTCACCGTCGAGCTGCCGCTGCGCGGCCCGGAAGGACCGGAGCGGCCGGAGGGACCTGAGCGGTCAGAAGGGCCTGAGCGACCTGGGGGGCCGGAAGGACCGGAGCGGTCGGCGGAACGGGAAGCGGGGACATGACACCAGGACGCGCGCGAAGGACCTTCCGCGCCCTCGCCGTGACGGTGGCGCTGGGGGCCCTGGTCCTCACCGGCTGCGGCATACGGCCGACCGACGTCATCGAGGCGGGCGGTCCCGCGACCGTGACCCCCGTCCCCGGGCCGTCGAACCGGCTGCTGCTGTTCTTCCACACCCCTGACGGCGAAGCCGCCCCGGTGATCCGGAAGGCGGTCCGCGGCTGGAACGCCGAGGGCTCCCCGCCGACCTCGTACGAAGCCCTCCGGGTCCTCCTTGAGGGGCCGACGGAGGAGGAACGCGCGGCGGGGCTGCGCACCTCGTTGCCGAAGCTGTCGGGCTCCGCCGGAACGGTCCGCTCCAAGCCCAGCTCCCAGCGCGGCACGATCGACGCGTTCCTTCCGCTGCGGCTGGCCGATCTGGCCGACACCGCCGTGCGGCAGCTGATCTGCACGGTCGCCTACGCGGAGGACCGTGACGGGGCGGTACAGGTGGCCTTGCGGGGCACCGACGCGGCGATGGAGGCCGCGTCCTGCGGCGCCGACGTCAACCGCGAGGAGGTGCCCCGGCCCCGGACCTCGGAGCTCAGCGGAACGGAGGACGAACCGCTCCCGCCCCCCGACCCGGCCGAAGGACGCTTCCCGACCGTTCCGCCCTCCTCGCGGACCCCGCCCCCGGACGACGGGGACCCGGACGGCGGCGCCACCCGGAACGGGACCGGGAGCGGATAGGCGCCGCCCGGTCCCTCGGAGCCGGTCCGCCCAGCCCGAACCGAACGGCAGCGCCACCCGCGCTCCGCACGGTACGACCCGCGCTCCGCGCGCCGGTGCGATCCGTGGGGAGCGCCGCCGTGAGCCCCGGGCGGGGACGGTCCCGCCCGGGCACGGGTCACAGCAGCGCGCGGGTGCCCTCCAGCAGCCGTACCACCGAGGCGTCCGCGACCTTCGCGACCTCGTCGTAGCCGAACCAGCGCAGGTCCAGCGACTCGTCGCTGAGCGTCTCCACCGCCCCGGCCGGGGCCAGCGCGGCGTACTGCACGTCCAGGTGCCAGGCGCACGGCGTCTCGTGCCGGTCGAGCCGGACCGGGCCGCCGCGCAGCAGCCGCAGCGAGTCGATGCCCGACTCCTCGGTGGCCTCGCGCAGCGCCGCGTCCGCGAGGGTGCGGTCCTCCGGCTCGCAGTGGCCGCCCATCTGCAGCCACTTGTGGATCTTGCCGTGCAGGGTCAGCAGGACCCGCTGCCGCTCCGGGTCGACGACCAGCGCGCTGGCCGTGACGTGCCCCTGGCGGCAGGACTTCCACATCCCGTCCGGATGGGCGGCCAGATGCCCGAGGTAGAGCTGGCGGAGTTCGTCCTGGTCGCCGTACCCGTCCAGCACGGCCACCGCGTCGTCGTGCAGGCTCACTTGCTGTCGTCGCCGCCCTTCCCGCCGTCGCGGCCGGTGCCGCCGCTCCCGTCACCCTCGTCGCCCTCGTCACCGGAACCACCGGCGGCCTCGGAGCCACCGGCGTGACCGGTGCCGTCAGCCTCCCCCGAGGCCCCGGTGCCGCCGGCGGCCTCGCCGAGGAGCTTGTCCAGCTCGGAGAAGTCCAGGTGCTCGCGGTGGACGAAACCGTCCGGGTCGTCGAGGTCGGTGGCGGTGGGCAGCATGTCCGGGTGGGCCCACAGCCCGTCCCGGCCGTCCACCCCGCGCGCGTCGGTGAGCGAGGCCCACAGCCGGGAGGCGTCGCGCAGCCTGCGCGGACGCAGCTGCAGCCCGATCAGGGTGGCGAAGGTCTGCTCGGCGGGGCCGCCGGAGGCGCGGCGGCGGCGCAGCGTCTCGCGCAGCGCGTCCGCCGAGGACAGCCGGGGCTTGGCGGCCTCGTGGACCACCGCGTCGACCCAGCCCTCCACCAGCGCCAGGGCCGTCTCCAGCCGGGCCAGCGCGGCCTTCTGCGCGGGGGTGTCCTCCGGCTGGAACATGCCCTGCTGGAGCGCGTCCTGGAGCTGCTGGGGATTGGACGGGTCGAGCCTGCCGACCATGTCCTCCAGCTTGGAGGTGTCGACGTCGATCCCGCGCGCGTAGCCCTCGACCGCGCCGAACAGGTGCGACCGCAGCCACGGCACATGGGCGAAGAGCCGCTGGTGGGCGGCCTCGCGCAGGGCCAGGTAGAGCCGGACCTCCTCCTGCGGGACGCCGAGGTCCTTGCCGAAGGCGGCGACGTTCAGCGGGAGCAGCGCGGACTTCCCGGTCGGGCCCAGCGGCAGTCCGATGTCGGAGGAACCGACGACCTCACCCGCGAGGACCCCGACGGCCTGCCCCATCTGCGTGCCGAACATGGCGCCGCCCATGGAGCGCATCACCCCGATCAGGGGGCCCGCCATGGCCTGCATCTCCTCCGGCAGCACCTGGCCCATGGCCGCGCCGACCCGCTCGGCGACCGGGTCGACCAGCTCGCGCCAGACCGGGAGGGTGGCCTCCACCCACTCGGCGCGGCTCCAGGCCACGGACGAGCCGGAGCCGGAGGGCAGCGAGGTCACGCCGTCCAGCCACAGATCGGCCAGCCGGACCGTTTCCTCGACCCAGGCCCGGTCCGCCGGGCTCACACTGGCGTCCTTGGTGCCGTCCGCGGTGCCCTGGGAGACCGTCTGGCGGGCGATCTGCTTGGCCATGTCCCAGTTCACCGGGCCGCCCTCGTACGAGAGCATCTGGCCGAGCTGCTGGAAGGCGGCGCCCAGGTCGTTCGGGTTCATCGATCCGAACATGGCGGCGAACGGGTTGTCCCCGCCCTGACCGCCCATGCCGGGCAGCCCGAAACCGAACGGGTTGGCAGGTCCCTGACCGCCACCGCTCTGGTCCTTCTTCTTGCCCTCGTCGCCGTTCTCCGGCTCCTCCGGCGGAAGGCCGAATCCGAATGGGGTGTCACTCACGGGATTCCTCGGCTCGTCGGGCCGCCGGTCTCCCCGACGGCGATGCGCTGCGTCACCACCCAGCGTAGACACCCCGGGCCGATCGGGCCTCGGTGCTCCACCGGCTCCCGGCCTGCGGCAGGATGGGTGCCACCTGGTACGTACGCGTCACAACCGTACGTACTGAAGACAACCGCTGGAGACGCCCGGTGAGTTCCCCAGATCAACAGGTTCGCGCAGCGCGAAACCACCCGGCGGGCCCGCCCCCGCGCGGACCCGTCGTCGCCGTGACCGGCGCGGCGGCCGGGGTGGGGGCGCTGCTGGTCGAGCGGCTCGCCGCGAGCGACGAGGTCAAGCGGGTCGTCGCCATCGACGAACGGCGCGGCGCGTGCGACGGGGCCCAGTGGCACGTGCTCGACGTCCGCGACCCGGCCATCGCGGAGAAGCTGCGCGGCGCCGACGTCGTCGTCCACCTCGCGCTCGACCTGGACCTGGAGACCGACGCCGCCGCCCGCACCGCCTACAACGTGCGCGGCACCCAGACCGTCCTCACCGCCGCGGCCGCCGCCGGGGTGCGCCGGGTCGTGCTGTGCACCTCCGCCATGGTGTACGGGGCGCTGGCCGACAACGAGCTGCCGCTCGCCGAGGACGCGGAGCTGCGGGCCACCGCCGAGGCGACCGGGGTCGGCGACCTGCTGGAGATCGAACGGCTCGCGCGCCGGGCGCCCCGCGCCCACCCCGGCCTCAACGTCACCGTCGTCCGGCCCGCCGTGCTGGTCGGCGGCACCGACACCGCGCTCACCCGCTACTTCGAGTCGCCCCGGCTGCTGGTGGTCGCCGGGTCCCGGCCCGCCTGGCAGTTCTGCCACGTCGAGGACCTGTGCGGGGCGCTGGAGTACGCGGTGCTGGAGAAGGTCGAGGGCGAGGTCGCCGTCGGCTGCGAGGGCTGGCTGGAACAGGAGGAGGTCGAGGAGCTGAGCGGCATCCGCCGCATGGAGCTGCCGTCCGCCGTGGCGCTGGGCGCCGCCGCCCGGCTCCACCGGATCGGGCTCACCCCCTCCCCGGCGGGGGACCTCGCCTACACCATGTACCCCTGGGTGGTGAGCGGCAGCAGGCTCCACGACGCGGGGTGGCGGCCGCGCTGGACCAACGAGGAGGTCCTCGCCGAGCTGCTGGAGGAGGTCTCCGGGCGGCACACCCTCGCGGGGCGGCGGCTGGGCCGCAAGGACGCGACGGCCGCGGGGGCGGCGGGGGCGACGGTGGCGCTGCTCGGTACGGCCGCGCTGGTCCGCCGGGCCCGGAAGGCCCGGCGGCGCATCTGACGGCACGGGGCCGGGGCCCGTCGCCCCCCGCCCACGCTCCCGGGCGCGCCGCCCGCAGGGCCCCTCCGCGCGGGTGGGCCGGGGCCCTCGGAGGCCCGCCGCGCGAGTCCCCCCGTGCCCCTCACGGGGCTGCTTCCGCCGGTGCGCTTCCGGGTGCGGGCCGGTGGGGGTTGCTCGCGCCGTTCCCCGCGCCCCTTCCGGGGCTGCCTCGAACGGTGCGCTGTCTTCCTCGGCTCCGTCGTGGTTCCCCGCGCCCCTGACGGGGTCGCCACCGGTGTGCGTCGCGCGGTTCCCGTGCCGCTGAAGTCGCGGATCCGCCGTGGTGGCTCACCCCTGACGACCGGACCCGGCGGACGGCTCGGGGGACCGAGACCCCTGCCCCGCCAGCGGCGCGAGCAACGCACCAGGGAGCGAACCGCTGAAGCCACGACGGGCTTCCACCAGGGCGCGAACACCCCCGTCGGCCCGAGACCGGGAGACGGGCCCCAGACCCGACGGCGGGCCCGTCAGGGGCGCGGGGAACGGCGCGAACGCCCCCCACCGGCCCGAGGGCGGACGGCGGCCCGCGCGGCACCCCTAGGGTGGAGGCATGCGGACGACGGACGAGACGGGCGCGGAGCGGTACGGGGCGGGGGCCGTGCGGCTGGTCGCGGTACGGGACGAGCCCCTGTCGCTGGACGAGGTGTTCCACGCGGTGGGCGACCCGACGGCGGGCGGCACCGCCCTGTTCGTGGGGACGGTCCGCGACCACGACGGCGGAGCCGGTGTCGAGGGCCTCGGCTACTCCGCCCACCCCACCGCGGAGGCCGAGCTGCGCCGCGTCGCCGAGAAGGTCGCCGCGGACCACCCGGTCCGCGCCCTCGCCGCGGTGCACCGCGTGGGCGACCTCGGGATCGGCGAGATCGCGGTGATCGTCGCGGTGTCCTGCCCGCACCGCGCGGAGGCGTTCGCCGCCTGCCGCGCGCTGATCGACGACCTCAAAAGAGAGGTCCCCCTCTGGAAGCACCAGAGGTTCTCCGACGGCACCGAGGAGTGGGTCGGCGCCCACTGACCCCGCGCCCGCCCGCGCACCACCCCGGGACCGCCGGTCCACGACGGTCCAGGGACCCACGGGCCCAGCGACCCACGGGCGCCCGCCCGGACCGCCCCGCCCGAGACCGGCGCCCTCCCCGCCCGGAACGGGCCTCCGCTTGCGTAACCGCCCCCCTGGCGTGAGCGTTGTCACTGCGGATGGTTAATCTGCTGATCAGTCAGTTGGGGTGGCTCACCGGGTAGGGAGGTCGGCATGGCGGTGCTCGCGTGGTTGCTGATTCCGCTCTTCGCCGCGCTCGGCGCGGGTCTGTGGGGCGGCTGGGCGACGAGGACCCGCCGGACCGGTGACGGACCGGAGCTGGCCGGGTACGAACGGTTCCGGGCGGCCATGGAGAAGTCGGAGAAGTCCCGCTCCGACGTCGTCTGAGCCCTCCCCCGCGTCCTCGCGGGCCGGTGGCGACCGGCCCGCGCGCGCCGGCCCGCCGCGCCCCGGGGACCCGTACGGCCGACTGGGCGGTGCGCACACAGGTGGGTCCCGTACTGTCGTTCCATGCCACGCCGCACGACGACGATGCTCGCTTCCACCGTGTTGCTGATCGCGCTGCTCTGCGCGGGAGTGTTCATCAAGACGCCGTACTCGGAGATGTCCCCCGGACCCACCGTGAACACCCTCGGTGAGCACGACGGGGAGCCGGTGCTCCAGATCTCCGGCCGCAAGACGTACCCGACGACCGGGCACCTCAACATGACGACCGTCCGCGTCACCAGCGCCGACTACCGGATGAACCTGGTGGAGGCGGTCTACGGGTGGCTGGCCGACGACAACATCATCGTCCCCCACGACACGCTCTACCCGGACGGCAAGACCGAGGAGCAGTCCACCCAGGAGAACGCCGAGGAGTTCACCCAGTCCCAGGAGAGCGCCAAGGTCGCCGCCCTGCGGGAGCTGGACATCCCGGTCGGACAGTGGGTGATCGTCTCCACCGTGCTCAAGGACAGCCCCGCCCAGGGCAGGCTGCACGCCGGGGACGTGATCAAGAGCGTCGACGGGCGGCCGGTGAAGAAGCCCTCGGACGTGGCGGATCTGGTCACCCGGCACGAGCCGGGGGAGAAGGTCGTGTTCACGGTCGTCCCGGCCAAGGAGTCGGCCGAGGCCGAGAAGGCGGGGAAGACGCCCACCCGCACCGAGGAGGTGACGGTCACCACCCGGGAGTCCGAGGACGGGAAGAAGCGGGCCATCGTCGGCATCCAGGCCGGGACCGACCACACCTTCCCGTTCACCGTGGACATCAAGCTCGCCGACGTCGGCGGCCCGAGCGCCGGGCTGATGTTCGCCCTCGGCATCGTGGACAAGCTCACCCCGGAGGACCTCACCGGCGGGAAGTTCGTCGCGGGCACCGGCACCATCGACGACGAGGGCGAGGTCGGCCCGATCGGCGGCATCGAGATGAAGACGGTCGGCGCCCGGGAGAAGGGCGCCGAGTACTTCCTCACCCCGGCCGACAACTGCGCGAGCGCCGCCGAGAACGTGCCCGACGGCCTCACCCTGGTGAAGGTCGAGGATCTGGACGGCGCGCTGAAGTCCCTGGAGGACATCCGCGAGGGCCGCACCGACCGGCTGCCCCGCTGCGCCACCGGCTGACCGGGGCGGGCGGCGCCGGGGGGCCCGAGGGGCGTCAGACACCCCCGAGGAGGCCCTCCCGGCGCCGCTCCGGCCCGCCGTGCGGCCCGCGCCGCGGAGGGGACGCCCGCCGCGGTGCGGGCTGTACCGCGGCCGGGACGCCCGCCGCGCCACGGACACGGCGGCGGCGGGCCACCCCGACCGGGACGGGGCCGGGCCCGCTACTCCGCGAACGTGGCGGTCAGCGCGTCCGCCAGCCCCGGCACCAGGTCGGCGCCGGTCAGCACGTCCTGCGCCGAGTCCTTCTCGCGCAGCCGCACCGCCGAATCGCGGGCGCCGTCGCGCAGCACCGCCACCGTCATCCGCACCTCCTGGCGGTCCGGGTGGCGGGCCACCCACGACGCCAGCTTCGCCCCGCTCAGGTCCGCCGGGACGGACGCCTCGGCGGACGGCGGCAGCATCAGCCGCTCCACGGACAGCGCGCAGCCCACGACCGCGTCGGGCCAGGCGATGGTGCCCAGGAACTCGTCCAGCGGAGTGCCCGCCGGAACCTCGTCCTGTTCGATCGGGGTCAGTGAGCCGCCGGGGGAGGCGGCGGAGGATTCTTCGGTGAGGCCGAGCCGCTCGGCGAGCGTGGGTTCCTGGGAGCGCAGCCGATCGGTGTCGACCAGGGCGAACAGCCGGGCGGGCTGGTCCCAGCCCAGCCCGGAGACGTACTCGTCGATCTCCAGCACGGCCCGCGTGAGCGGACCGCCGGCCATCGGGGTGCCTGAGGTGGCGGTGTTGGACATGGTCACAATCCTGCCTCGTTCGGCCCCGGAACCGGGAACCGAGTAAAGCATCAGTAAGTTGCATAGGAGGGGTTCCGGCGTTCGCCGGGGCCCGAAGCAGAACTACAGCGACTTCGAGGTGCGCACCTTGGCTTTCCAGATGCCGGACCGCGGCGGAGGCCCGACCGGGCCACGGATCAGAGTGGGCCGACCCTCCCGGCGGGTCCGCACCCTGCTCATGACACTGGGCGTCCTGGCCGTGCTGGCCATGGTGTTCGTCATGTTCGCGGGGTTCTGGACGGACTGGCTGTGGTACCGGTCGGTGGACTACTCGTCGGTGTTCACCACGACCCTGTCGACCAAGGTCGGGCTGTTCCTGGTCTTCGGGCTGCTGATGGCCGCCTCCGTCGGGGTGAACGTCTGGCTGGCGCACCGGCTGCGCCCGCCGCTCAGCGCCATGTCCATGGAGCAGCAGAACCTCGACCGGTACCGCATGGGGATCGCCCCCTACAAGAAGTGGATCCTGCTCGGCGTCGCCGCGATCGTCGGTCTGATCGCGGGCGCCTCCGCCGCCGGCCAGTGGCGCACCTGGCTCCAGTGGGTGAACGGGGTCTCCTTCGGCAAGAAGGACCCCCAGTTCGGTCTGGACGTGTCGTTCTTCACGTTCGACCTGCCCTGGTACCGCTTCCTGCTGGGCTTCGGCTTCGCCACCGTGGTGCTCTCCCTGATCGCCGCCGCCCTGACGCACTACCTCTACGGCGGACTGCGGGTCACCAGCCCCGGCGGGCGGGCCACCGCCGCCGCCACCGGGCACCTCTCGGTCCTCCTCGGGATCTTCGTCTCGCTGAAGGCCGTCGCCTACTGGCTGGACCGGTACGGCCTCGCGGTGAAGTCCAGTGACTTCAAGGCCACCGACAACTGGGCCGGTCTGCGGTACGTCGACGCCAACGCCTATCTGCCGGCGAAGACGATCCTGTTCTGCATCGCGGTGATCTGCGCGGTGCTGTTCTTCGCGACGCTGTGGCGCCGCACCTGGCAGCTGCCCGTCATCGGCTTCGGCCTGATGGTGCTGTCGGCGGTCCTGATCGGCGGCCTCTACCCGGCCATCGTGCAGAAGTTCCAGGTCCAGCCGAACGAGCAGGCCAAGGAAGCGCCCTACGTCCAGAAGAACCTGAAGGCGACGCAGGAGGCGTACGGGATCGAGGACCGCCAGGTCACCGAGTACCCGGGCAAGAGCGAGACGAGCGACAAGGCGAAGCTGCGCGAGGACGCCGACAAGGCGGCCAGCATGCGCATGATCGACCCCAATGTGGTCTCGCCCACCTTCCAGCAGCTCCAGCAGATGCGGAACTACTACGGGTTCCCCGAGAACCTGGACGTGGACCGCTACAAGAGCCCCGACGGCAAGGAGCAGGACACCGTCATCGGTCTGCGCGAGCTGGACCCGCAGGGCATCCCCAAGCACAACTGGATCAACGACCACTTCCGCTACACCCACGGGTACGGCGTGGTCGCCGCCAAGGGCACCGAGGCCACCGCCCAGGGCAGCCCCCTGTTCACCGAGTCCGACCTGCCCTCCAAGGGCACCCTCGGGGACTACGAGCAGCGGATCTACTACGGCGAGAAGACGACGCAGTACTCCATCGTCGGCGGGCCGCAGAAGGAGATCGACTACTCCGACGACAGCGGCGAGAAGACCACCCGCTACAAGGGCGACAGCGGGGTCAACCTGTCGAACCCGCTGAACCGCGCCGCCTACGCGGTCGCCTTCGGCGAGCCGCAGATCCTCTACTCGGGCGCCATCGGCGAGGGCTCCAAGATCCTCTACAACCGGGTGCCCAAGGAGCGCGTCGAGGCGGTCGCCCCCTGGCTGACCATCGACGGCGACGCCTACCCGGCGGTGGTCGACGGCCGCATCCAGTGGATCGTGGACGCCTACACCACCACCAACGGCTACCCCTACGCGTCCCGGACCACCCTCGGGGACACCACGGCCGACTCGCTGACCGAGCGGAACGACCAGCGGGCGGTGGTGGCCCAGCAGAACCAGGTCAACTACATCCGCAACTCGGTCAAGGCGACCGTGGACGCGTACACCGGTGACGTCAAGCTCTACCAGTGGGACACCGAGGACCCGGTCCTCAAGACCTGGATGAAGGCGTTCCCGGGCACCGTGGAGCCCAAGGGCGAGATCTCCGCGACGCTCATGGACCACCTGCGCTACCCGCAGGACCTCTTCAAGGTCCAGCGCGAGCTGCTCACCCGCTACCACGTGGAGGAGGCCGACGCCTTCCTCAGCAGCAGCGAGGTGTGGCAGGTGCCGGACGACCCGACGAACCGTTCGGGCAAGGCCGTGCCGCCGTACTACCTGAGCATGCGGATGCCCGACCAGAAGGAACAGGCGTTCTCCCTGACGACGACGTTCACGCCGCGCGGCCGGGACAACCTCAGTGCCTTCATGGCGGTGAACGCCGAGGCCGGGACCAAGGACTACGGCAAGATCAGCATCCTCAAGATGCCCTCGGCGGAGACCATCGACGGTCCCAAGCAGGTGCAGAGCAAGTTCAACTCGGACACCGCGATCGCCGAGAAGATCAGGCTGCTGCGCGGTGGTGACTCGGAAGTCGAGTACGGCAACCTGCTGACCGTGCCGCTGGACGGCGGACTGCTCTACGCCGAGCCGGTCTACGTGCGCGGCGGCGGACTGAAGTACCCGCTGCTGCGCCGCGTCCTGGTCAACTACGACGGCAGGACGGCCTTCGAGCCGACCCTGGAGAAGGCGCTCAACGTCGTCTTCGGGGCGGAGAAGGCCAGCCCGGTGGACTCCGGGACGGAGGAGCCGGAGAAGGAGCCGGAGAAGCCCGACAGCGGCACCTCCGAGCCGCCCACCGAGAACCCCACCGTCAAGGAAGCGCTCCAGGAGGCCCAGAAGGCGTTCGACGAGGGCCAGAAGGCCATGGAGGACGGCGACTGGAAGGGCTACGGCGAGGCCCAGGAGAAGCTCAGGGACGCCCTGAAGCGCGCCGAGGACGCCCAGCGGAAGGAGGGCGACGGGAAACCGGCTTCCGGCGACAAGGCCGACAAGGCCGACGGGGCGGACAAGGCGGCCGACAAGGCCGACGGGTCCGCCGAACCCGACGCCGACAAGAGCGGGAAGCCCTCCGAAGGGGGCTGAGCCCCGGCGGTCGGACGTTTCCCGGGGGCGCGCCCCGTAACGCGCGCCCCCGGGCCGACCCCAGGGCTTCACGTCGTCCGTGGCGGCGCCGGAACCCCGGCGCCGCCACGGGCCCGACGGGCCCCTCACGCTCCGTGCTAAGGTTCGGACATACGACGCGGGGTGGAGCAGCTCGGTAGCTCGCTGGGCTCATAACCCAGAGGTCGCAGGTTCAAATCCTGTCCCCGCTACTGAAGGCGAGGGCCCGGAAGCCAAGCTGGCTTCCGGGCCCTCGTCATGTGTGCGTGGAAACTGAACGTCCGGAGTGTGTCCGACGTATGGGAGGGCACGAGCGTCAAGGAGAGTGGGGGCCAACGGGTTTGACTTGTCTCCGTGTGGGCATGTCGACAAAGCGCTGTAGTGACCTCACTTGCTGCGGTGTACCAGATGTGCCCAGGGTGCGGGTGGTGCGACGATGAACGTGATGGGGGACAAGGCGACCCTGTGGGAGACGGGGCGCTTCGCGCAGCCCGTCGACCGGGACGAGACCGGCGCCGCGGCCGAGGAGGAACGCCACCGGGCCGCCGCCGACGCCGGTGACCCCGAGGCGATGAGCGTCCTCGGCGCCCTGCTGCTGCGCCGGGGCGACCTCGACGGGGCCGAACCCCTGCTGCGCGGCGCGACCGCCGAGGGCGACCGCGCCGCCGCCAACAACCTCGGCGTCCTGCTCCACCAGCGCGGCTACGCCGACGAGGCCGCCGGATGGTGGCGGGTCGCCGCCGTCGCCGGGTCCGCCGCCGCCGCCCACGCCCTCGGCCGCCACCAGCGCGAGCGCGGCGACGAACCCGCCGCCGAGTACTGGCTGCGCCAGTCCGCCGAACAGGGCCACGCCCTCGGCGCCTACGCGCTCGCCGACCTCCTGGAGCACCGCGCCGACGACGACGCCGAGGAGTGGATGCGGGCCGCCGCCGAACGCGGCCACCGCGAGGCCGCCCACCGGCTCGCCCGCGCCCTGGACGAGCGCTCCCGCGCCCAGGGCGCCACCGAGGCGTCCCGCGCCCGGGCCGCCCGCGAGGCCGAGCAGTGGTACCGCCAGGCCGCCGCGCGCGGCCACCGCCAGGCCGCCCTGCACCTCGGGGCCATCCTGGAGCGGCGCGGCGACCTCAAGGAGGCCGGGCGCTGGTACCTCACCTCCGCCAAGGACGGCGAGGCCCGCGCCGCCCGCGCCCTCGGCTTCCTGCTGCGCGACGCGGGGGACGTGGAGAACGCCGCCGTGTGGTGGCTGCGCGCCGCCCAGGACGGCGACGGCAACGCCGCCAACGCGCTCGGCGCGCTGCACGCCGAACGCGGCGAACCCCAGACCGCCGAACGCTGGTACCGCGCCGCGCTCGACGCGGGCGACGTCAACGGCGCCTACAACCTGGGACTGCTCTGCGCCCAGCAGGACCGCGTCCCCCAGGCCGAGCAGTGGTACCGCCAGGCCGCCTACACCGGCCACCGCGAGGCCGCGAACGCGCTCGCCGTGCTGCTGCTCCAGCACGGCGACACGGCGGGCGCCGAGCCCTGGTTCTCCAAGGCCGCCGAGGCGGGCAGCGTCGACGCCGCGTTCAACCTCGGCATCCTCTGCCAGGGGCGCGGCGACGAGGACGGCGCGGTGCGCTGGTACGGCCGGGCCGCCGCCGCCGGACACACCGAGGCCGCCCTCCAGGTCGGCATCGCCCGGCTGCGGGACGGCGACGAGCGGGAGGCCGAACGCCATCTGCGGCGGGCGGCGGGCGGCGGCTCCGCCGAGGCCGCCTACCGGCTGGCCTCGGTGCTGGACGCCCGGCGCCCGCCCGCGCCCGCCCATGAGCTGGGCGAGCCCGTCCACGAGCGCACCGAGTGCGAGGAGTGGTACGAGCGGGCCGCCGAGCAGGGCCACCGCAAGGCCCAGGTGCGGGTCGGGATGTTCGCGTCCGCGCGCGGCGACGTCGTCGAGGCGGCGCACTGGTACCGGCTCGCGGCGGAGGCGGGCAGCCGCAACGGCGCCTTCAACCTCGGTCTGCTGCTGGCCCGGGAGGGCAGCGAGCCCGAGGCGGCGCTGTGGTGGAAGCGGGCGGCCCGCGCCGGACACGGCCGCGCGGCGCTGCGGCTCGCCCTGCTGCACGCGCGGCGCGGCGAGCTGCCCGAGGGCCAGCGCTGGGCCGAACTCGCCGTCTCCCTGGGCCCCGAGGAGGTCGCCGCCCGGGCCGCCCGGCTGCGGGACGCGCTCGTCGAGGAACTCTCGGCGTAGTCCGGTCGGCCGCCGGCCCGTTCGGCACCGTTCCGTCCAGGAGCCCTTCCCGGCCGCCCCGTTCGGCCGGGAACCTCCGTACGGGACGGTGCCCGCCGCCTCCGCGGGGGGCTGGTCGTCACCGCCGGTACTCCTCGCCCGCCTGGTGATTGACGGTGCGTCACCTTCCGTGGAAAGAGGCGTCCCGACCGATGGTGTCCCGCGTCACCCGGGTTAACCTGACGGCTGGATATCGCCCGTACGGGTGGGTGGACAGAGACGGAGTGTTGCGTTGGCGGAGGAAATCGACACGAGCAAGCCCAGCATCGCGCGGGTCTACGACGCGGTCCTCGGCGGCAAGGACAACTACGAGGTCGACCGGGTGGTGGCCGACGAGGTCAAGCGCACGGTGCCGCACATCGGCGACGTCGGCTGGTTCAACCGCGCCGTGCTCGGCCGGGCGGTCCGCCACCTCACGGCCGAGGTCGGCATCCGCCAGTTCATCGACCTCGGCGCCGGGCTGCCCACGCTGGAGAACACGCACCACGTGGCGCAGCGGGTGAACCCCGAGGCCCGTGTCGTCTACGTCGACAACGACCCCATCGTCCTCGCGCACGGCCGCGCCCTGCTGGAGGAGAACGCCAACACCGGTGTCTCCAACGCCGATCTCCGCGACCCGGCGAACGTGCTGGAGGAGCCCGCGATCAAGCGGCTGATCGACTTCGACCAGCCGGTCGGCATCCTCCTGGTGGGCATCCTGCACCATCTGCACGACGACGAGGACCCCAAGGGCATCGTCGACCAGTACATGTCCCGGGTGCCGTCCGGCAGCCATCTGGTCATCACCTCCTTCTGCGACACCGGCCCGGAGGCCCGTGAGGTGCAGGAGACGATGCTGCACCTGCTGGGCACCGGCCGGTTCCGCACCACCGAGGAGATCACCGCCTACTTCGACGGGTACGAGCTGCTGGACCCGGGCGTGGTGTCGCTGCCGCTGTGGCGCCCGGACGAGCCGGTGGAGGGGCCGCTGACCGTCGCCCAGCGGCTGATGGCCGGAGGCGTGGCCCGCAAGCCCTGACCCCGCGATTTGCTCTCGCCCCACACGTCACGTAGAGTCGGGTTCACCGACGCGGGGTGGAGCAGCTCGGTAGCTCGCTGGGCTCATAACCCAGAGGTCGCAGGTTCAAATCCTGTCCCCGCTACTCAGAAAACGAAGGCCCGGAGGCTCAGCCTCCGGGCCTTCGTCGTGTTCGCCGTCGCCACCCCGCTCGCCGTCGCCGCCTCAGCGAGCCGGAGTGCACGCGAGCGCCCCCCGACGGATCCGTCGGGGGGCGCACATGACGCGTGTCAAAGAAGGGCCTAGCTGTTGGTGCAGCCCGGACAGATGCCCTTGAAGGTCATCTCCACGCCCGAGACGGCGAAGCCGAAGCGCTCCGAGTCGGGCAGGTCCGCCAGCGGGTTGCCGACGGGGTGGACGTCCCGGATGGCGCCGCAGGAGGCGCACACCAGATGGTGGTGGGGACGGTGGGCGTTCGGGTCGTACCGTTTGGCCCGCCTGTCCGTCGCGACCTCCAGCACCTCGCCCAGGGAGACCAGCTCGCCGAGGGTGTTGTAGACCGTCGCCCGGGAGATCTCGGGAAGCCGGACCACCGCCCGGGCATGCACCTCGTCGGCGGTCAGATGGACGTGGTCGCCGTCGAGGACCTCGGCCACGACGCGGCGCTGTGCGGTCATCCGCCAGCCGCGTTCGCGCAGCCGTTCCAACAGGTCACTCATGCGCATCAGCCTAACAGCAGGGGGACCTTGATCCCGAACGGGTGTGACTTTGGAGAGTTACTTGACTTAGACAATGTCCATTGTAGGATCGGCAACGGCATTGGCCAAGGGACAGAACTGGCTCAGATCGACGCAGGAGGCGCACGTGACGTCGCAGGGACCGCTCACCACGGAGGCCGGCGCACCGGTCGCCGACAACCAGAACAGCGAGACCGCGGGCGTCGGCGGCCCCGTACTGGTCCAGGACCAGTCGCTGCTGGAGAAGCTGGCCCACTTCAACCGGGAGCGCATCCCGGAGCGCGTGGTGCACGCGCGCGGTGCGGGTGCCTACGGCACCTTCACCCTGACCCGGGACGTCAGCGCCTGGACCCGGGCGAAGTTCCTCTCCGAGGTGGGCAAGCAGACGGAGACCTTCCTCCGCTTCTCCACCGTCGCGGGCAACCTCGGCGCCGCCGACGCGGTGCGCGACCCGCGCGGCTTCGCGCTGAAGTTCTACACCGAGGAGGGCAACTACGACCTCGTCGGCAACAACACCCCGGTGTTCTTCATCAAGGACGCCATCAAGTTCCCCGACTTCATCCACACCCAGAAGCGCGACCCGTACACCGGCTCGCAGGAGGCGGACAACGTCTGGGACTTCTGGGGGCTGAGCCCGGAGTCCACCCACCAGGTGACCTGGCTCTTCGGCGACCGGGGCATCCCCGCCTCGTACCGCCACCTGAACGGCTACGGCTCGCACACCTACCAGTGGAACAACGAGGCGGGCGAGGTCTTCTGGGTCAAGTACCACTTCAAGACCGACCAGGGGATCAAGAACCTCACCCAGGCGGAGGCCAACCGCCTCGCGGGCGAGGACCCGGACAGCCACCAGCGGGACCTGCGCGAGGCCATCGAGCGCGGCGACTTCCCGTCCTGGACGGTCCAGGTGCAGATCATGCCGGCGGCCGAGGCGGCGGGGTACCGCTTCAACCCGTTCGACCTCACCAAGGTGTGGCCGCACGAGGACTACCCGCCGATCGAGATCGGCAAGCTGGAGCTGAACCGCAACCCGGAGAACGTCTTCGCCGAGGTCGAGCAGTCGATCTTCAGCCCCGCGCACTTCGTGCCGGGCATCGGCCCGTCCCCGGACAAGATGCTCCAGGGCCGGCTGTTCGCCTACGGCGACGCGCACCGCTACCGCGTCGGCATCAACGCCGACCACCTGCCGGTGAACCGCCCGCACGCCACCGAGGCGCGCACCAACAGCCGGGACGGCTTCCTGTACGACGGCCGCCACAAGGGCGCCAAGAACTACGAGCCCAACAGCTTCGGCGGCCCGTTCCAGACGGACCGGCCGCTCTGGTCGGCCACCGAGGTCGCCGGGGCCACCGGTGACCACGCGGCGCCCTCGCACGCCGAGGACGACGACTTCGTCCAGGCGGGCAACCTGTACCGGCTGCTGTCGGAGGACGAGAAGTCCCGTCTGGTGGAGAACCTCGCCGGGTTCATCGCCAAGGTGTCGCGCGACGACATCGCCGAGCGCGCGGTGAACAACTTCCGCCAGGCCGACGGCGACTTCGGCAAGCGGCTGGACGCCGCGGTCCAGGCCCTGCGCGGCTGACGGCGGCGGGGGTGCCGGAGCCGCGTGCCCCCGTGGACGGCCCCGGCGGCCGGACGGTCTCCCCGTCCGGCCGCCGGGGCATCCGTCGTTCCGGACGCCGTCTCTCAGACGGCCGCCCCGGCCGCCCGGCGCCGTGCGGGCGCCCAGCAGCGCAGGATGTCGCGGACCGAGACGACACCGATGGGTTCGTGGTCGCCGAGCACGACCAGATGGCGGAAGCCGCCCCGGGTCATCGCCTCGGCGGCGTCCTGGAGGGTCCACGCCGGGCTGGCGAAGACCACGTCGGTCGTGGTGTGGGTGCCCGCCGTCTCCCGGTCGGGGTCCTGCCCCAGACCGAGGGAGGTGAGGATGTCGCGCTCGGTCAGGATGCCGAGTCCGCTGGTGTCGGGGTCGAGGACGACGGCCGCGCCGACCCGGCGGGCCGACATCAGGGAAGCGGCCCTGCGCAGGGTGTGCGCCGGACCGATGGTGAGGACCACCGTGCTCATGGCGTCGCGGACGAGCATGGTCGAAAGCCACCTCCTGGTACTCGGTCCCCCCTTGGGAAAGGATTCACAAGTTCACAAGTGGGGGGATTCTCAGAGTGGCAGCCGTCGCAGCGGCCAACAAGGGGTCGTCGACGCCGCGCGTGGTCACGATTCCGCCACGATGGGTGACCGCCCCGGGGGTGCGGTCGCTCAGGGTGAGGGAAAGGGAGACCGGGGCGTCCGCTTCCGCCGGGCGCCGCGCCCGCGCCGGGGCGCCCGGCCGCGCGGTCAGTACTTCTGGTTCAGATAGCCCAGCAGCTCGTCGTGGAGAGGGCCGTTGGACGCCACCCCGTTGCCGCTGTGCGGGCCCGGGCGTCCGTCCAGGCCGGTGAACGTGCCGCCCGCCTCCGTCACGATCACCGCGGTGGCGGCCATGTCCCAGAGCGACAGCTCGGGCTCGGCGCACATGTCCACCGACCCCTCGGCGACCATCATGTACGGCCAGAAGTCCCCGTACGCCCGGGTCCGCCACACCGCGCGGGTCAGGTCCAGGAAGCCGTCCAGCCGTCCCTGCTCCTCCCAGCCGGTCAGCGAGGAGTAGGCGAACGAGGCGTCGGCCAGCCGGGACACCTCGGACACCCGCAGCCGGGACGCCGAGGCCAGACTGCGGCCGGTGAACGCCCCGTGCCCCTTCGCGGCCCACCAGCGGCGGCCCAGCGCGGGGGCCGACACCACGCCCACCACGGGCTGGTAGCCGCCCTCGCCCGCCTCCATCAGCGCGATGAGCGTCGCCCACACCGGGACGCCGCGCACGTAGTTCTTGGTGCCGTCGATCGGGTCGATCACCCAGCGGCGCGGCCCGGTGCCCTCGATGCCGTACTCCTCGCCGAGGATCGCGTCCCGGGGGCGGGCCCGCTGGAGGTGACCCCGGATCAGCTCCTCGGCGGCCCTGTCCGCCTCGCTCACCGGGGTCATGTCCGGCTTCGTCTCGACCTTCAGGTCGAGGGCCTTGAACCGGTCCATGGTGGTGGCGTCGGCGGCGTCGGCCAGCACATGGGCGAGCCGCAGGTCATCGTGGTAGGGCATGGCCGAACAGTATCCACCGCCGCCGGACGGGGGCCACCGGCCGTCCGCCCACCGGAACGTCCGCCCGTCCGGCCCCGGGCGTCCGGACCGCGGCCTTGACAGCGTCTGTCGCGCCGTCAACGCTGACAGCGGGTCCGGAAACGGGCGCCGGGCGCACGCCCCCCGGAGCGCCCCCGGACGCGACCGCCGGAGCGGGCGTCCCCGCACGCCGCGCGGCACCCCTGCTCATCCCCGGACGCGTTCCCGGACGCGCCCCCGGAGGCGTCCCCGGAAGGAAGAAAGGCCCGAGGATGGCCACAGCGCGCGAGTCCCTGCTCGACGCGGCCCGTGACGCCCTCGCCCGGAACCCCTGGTCCGCGGTGCGGATGGCCGAGGTGGCCGCCGCCGCGCGGGTGTCGCGGCAGACCCTCTACAACGAGTTCGGCAGCAAGGACGGGCTGGCCAGGGCCCTGGTCGCCCGGGAGATCGACGACTGTCTGGCGGGCGCCGACCGGGCGCTGGCCGGGCCCCGCGTCCCGGTGGAGCGGCTGACCGCGCTCGCGGAGTGGCTGGTCGCCGCCGCCCACGGCAGTCCGCTGGTGCGCTCCGCGCTCACCGGGCTCTGGGGCCCGAGACTGCCCGCCACCGCACTGGCCCCTCCGACGGCCCCCGGCCCGGCGCCCGGGTCCGTGCCTGGTCCGGCCCCTGGACCTGCCTCTGGACCGGCGCCGGGTTCCGTACCCGGACCGACCCCTGGTCCGGCGCCCGGTTCCGTGCCTGGTCCGGCCCCCGGACCGGCCCCTGGACGGGCCTCTGGTCCGGCGCCCGGTTCCGTTCCCGGTCCGGCCTCTGGTCCGGCGCCCGGGTCCGTACCTGGACCGACGCCTGGCCCGCCGCCCGGGTCCGTTCCCGCCGCGCGCCGTCCGGGTGGCGACCCCTTACCGACCCCCGGCGAACTGCTGGCCCGGGTCCGCGACCGGGCCGTCCGGGCCCTCGCGCCGCCCCGGGCCGGGGCGGCCGAACGGGCCGCGCTGACCCGTTCCGCCGAGGTCGCGCTGCGGCTCGCGCTCTCCTGTGTGCACGCGCCGCCCGCCACCGGGTCGGCGGCGGCGCTGGTCCGCGCCGCGCTGGGCGGCGGGACTCAGTGGGCGGAGCCCGACAGCTGAAGCCCGATCACCCCGGCGATCACCAGCGAGATGGAGACGATCTTCAGTGTGGAGACCAGGTCGCCGAGGAACACCATTCCGTAGATCGCGGTCCCCGCCGCCCCGATGCCCGTCCACACCGCGTACGCGGGGCCCACGTCCAGCCGTTTCAGGGCCAGGGTCAGCAGCCCGAAGCTGCCGAGCGCGAAGGCGGCGAACGCGACCGTGGGCCAGAGCCGGGTGAACCCGTGGGACAGTTTCAGACAGACCGCGAACCCGGTTTCGAGTACCCCGGCGACGATGACCAGCAGCCACGCCATGTGATGCCTCCCGGTGTCCCCCCGCTCCACGGCCGATTCGCCCGGAACGGCCGGGTTCGCTGGAGCTTGGCGCTTTTGTGACGTCACCGGCTATGCCTTTACCGGGACGGCGGTCCCGCAAACCAGGACACCGCCCGGGCGGACGCGCATCGGGCCGTCAGTCGCCCTCGTGGCGCTCCCGCACCGCCAGCAGCCGCCGCAGCGAGTACAGCCGCGACGGGTCCGCGTGGCCGTCGGCCACCCAGGCGTCCAGCGCGCAGTCCGGCTCGTCGTGGCTGCACGCGCGCGGACAGCCCACCGTGCCCGGCTCCAGGTCCGGGAAGGCGAGGATCACCCGGGACGGGTCCACGTGGTTCAGCCCGAAGGACCGCACCCCGGGGGTGTCGATCACCCAGCCGTCCGCCCCGGCCAGCGGCAGCGCCAGCGCCGAGGTGGTGGTGTGGCGGCCCCGGCCGGTCACCGCGTTGACGTGCCCCGTGACCCGCCGCCGCTCCTCGGGGACCAGCGCGTTGACCAGGGTGGTCTTGCCGACCCCGGAGTGCCCGACGAACGCGGTGACCCGGCCGCCCAGCAGCTCCCGCACCCGGTCCGCCGCGCCCCCGTCGGCCAGTTCGTCGCGGGAGGTCACCACGTACGGCACCCCGAGCGTCTCGTAGGTCTCCAGCAGCGCGTCCGGCGGGGCCAGGTCCGACTTGGTGAGCACCAGCAGCGGCTCCAGACCGCCGTCGTACGCGGCCACCAGGCACCGGTCGATCAGCCGGGGCCGGGGCTCCGGGTCGGCCAGCGCGGTGACGATCGCCAGCTGGTCGGCGTTGGCGACGACGACCCGCTCGTACGGGTCGTCGTCGTCCGCCGTGCGGCGCAGCACCGAGGCCCGCTCCGCGATCCGCACGATCCGGGCGAGGGTGTCCTTGCGCCCCGACAGATCGCCGACCAGGGAGACCCGGTCCCCGACCACCGCCGCCTTGCGGCCCAGCTCACGGGCCTTCATCGCCACCACGGCCCGGTCCTCGACCAGACAGGTCAGCCGTCCCCGGTCCACGGTCAGGACCATGCCGTCCGCCGCGTCCTCGTGCTTGGGCCGCAGGGTGCTGCGGGGCCGGTTGCCCTTGCGGTTCGGGCGGACCCGGATGTCGTCCTCGTCGGTGTGCTTGCCGTAGCGGCGCATGATCGAACCGTCCGTCAGTTCCCGAGCATCCCGCTCCACAGGGCGGGGAAGTCGGGGAGGGTCTTCGCGGTCGTCGCGACGTTCTCGATCAGTACGCCCGGCACCGCCAGACCGATGATCGCGCCCGCCGTGGCCATCCGGTGGTCGTCGTACGTGTGGAAGGTACCGCCGGAGAGCGGACGGGGCCGGATCGCCAGGCCGTCGGCGGTCTCGGTGACGTCGCCGCCCAGCCCGTTGATCTCCCGGGTGAGCGCCGCCAGCCGGTCCGTCTCGTGCAGCCGCAGGTGCGCCACGCCGCGCAGCACCGAGGGGGAGTCCGCGAGGGCCGCCACCGCCGCGATGCCGGGCGTCAGCTCGCCCACCTCGCTGAGGTCCACGTCGATGCCGTGGACCTTCCCCGAGCCGGTGAACACCAGGCCCTCGGGGGTCAGCTCGCAGGAGCCGCCCATCGCCGTGAAGATCTCCCGCAGCTGGTCACCGGGCTGGGTGGTGTGCTCCGGCCAGTCGGGGACGACGACCCGGCCGCCGGTCACCAGCGCCGCCGCGAGGAACGGCTGCGCGTTGGACAGGTCCGGCTCCACCGTCAGGTCCACCCCGCGCAGCGCGCCGGGGGTGACCCGCCAGACGTCCCGCTCGCCGCCCGACTCGGGGGCGTCCACCCGGGCCCCGGCCCGGCGCAGCATGTCCACCGTCATCCGGATGTGCGGCATCGACGGCAGCGCGCCGCCCACGTGCCGGACCTCCACGCCCTGGTTGAACCGGGGTCCCGACAGCAGCAGCGCGCTCACGAACTGGGAGGACGAGGAGGCGTCGATCTCGACCCGGCCGCCCTCCAGCGCCCCGCCGCCGTGCACCGTGAGCGGCAGCGCGCCCCGGCCCTCGTCGTCGATCCGGGCGCCCAGCGCGCGCAGTCCGTCGATCACCCCGTGCAGGGGGCGCTCGTAGCAGCGGGGGTCGCCGTCGAAGCGGATCGGACCGTCCGCGAGGGTGGCGACCGGGGGCACGAACCGCATCACGGTGCCCGCGTTGCCCACGTCCACGGTGGCCGGTCCGCCGAGCCCCGAGGGGATCACCCGCCACGCCTCCCCGCCGGGCCCGCCCGAGCCGGACGAGACGGTCTCCTCGATCCCCACGCCCATGGACCGCAGCGCCGACGCCATCAGCAGGGTGTCCCGGGAGCGCAGCGGACGCCGCAGCCAGCCCGGCTCGGAGGCCAGGGCGGCCAGGATCAGCCCGCGGTTGGTGACCGATTTCGAACCGGGCACCTGGACCGTCGCGGAGACGGCTCCGGTCGCGTGCGGGGCGGGCCACAGGGCGGAATGCGCGGCAGTCTCGGTCATGCCCCCAACCTTAGTGGCTGCCCGCGCGCCCCATTCCGGGGCAAAGGTGGTGATCACCCCAGGTGGGCGGGGTACCGGTCCCCGGGGCGGGCCCGCCCGGGGCCGGGCGCGCCCCCGGGGACCGGCCGGGACCGCCGGGGGCGTCCCCGCCGGGAGACCGGCCCCGGTCCCGGGGGCGCGCCCCCGGCTCAGAACAGGGTGGCCTCCTCCGGGCCGTCCAGCTCGGTCAGCAGCTCGGGGCCGTTGTTGCGGACGTTGCTGACCGCCGTGGGCACCGGGTACGCCCGCAGCAGCCCGGGCGGCGGCGGGGCGAGCAGCTCCCGCAGCTCGTCCGGGTCGGTGCGGGACGGGTCGAGCCAGGCGTCCCAGCGGTCCGGGGTCAGCGCCAGCGGCATCCGGGGATGGATCCCGGCGAGGGTGTCCGGACCCCCGGCGGGCGCCCCGGCCAGCGGGGTGGTCTCCGCCTCCGTGGTGAGCACCGCGCACGTCGCCCACCAGGCCCCGGGATGGTCGTCGGGGAGCGTCCGGTCCCGCCAGAACTCGTACAGTCCGGCCATCGCGAACACCGACCCGTCCGCCGGGGTCACGAAGTACGGCTGCTTGCGGGGGCGCTTGCGGCGGCCCTCGACCTCCAGGTCGCGCTCGGCCGCGTCCGTCACCCACTCGTAGTACCCGTCGGCGGGCAGCAGACAGCGGCGGGCGGTGAACGGCCGCCGGAACGAGGGCTTCTCGTGGACGGTCTCCGAACGGGCGTTGATCATCCGGGCGGCGCCCTCGGGCGTCTTGGCCCAGGACGGGACGAGCCCCCACCTCAGCACCCGCAGCTGGCGAACCGGACGCGGGTCACCGGCGTCCTTCAAGGGGCGGTCCAGTACGGCGTGGACCTCCTTGGTGGGCGCCACGTTCCAGTCGGGCGCCAGGGCCTCCTCGGGCTCCCACCGCTCTATCCCGAAGACGCCCGCGAGTTCCCCGGGGCCACGACTCGCCGCATACCGTCCGCACATGCGTGCCACACTGCCAGACCCCCGCACGGTTGAGGGAGCCGCCCGGACCATGAACACACTCGCCAACACCAGCCCCACGGACCTGTGGGACCGGGTCACCGGCGTCCAGCCCGACCCCGACACCTGGGTGGTGGTCGCCACCGCGCTCGCCGCGCTGCTGGTGGTCGGGTACCGGCCGCTGTGGCTGGTCGCCCGCAACGCCGTCACCATCGCCCACGAGGGCGGCCACGGACTGGTCGCCCTGCTGACCGGACGGCGGCTGGAGGGCATCCGGCTGCACTCGGACACCTCCGGGCTGACCGTCAGCCGGGGCAAGCCGACCGGCGTCGGCATGATCCTGACCGCCGCCGCCGGGTACACCGCGCCCCCGCTGCTCGGCCTCGGCGGTGCCGCGCTGCTCGGCGCGGGGCGTATCACCCTGTCGCTGTGGCTGGCCACCGCGCTGCTCGTGGCGCTGCTGGTGATGGTCCGCAACGCGTACGGGGTGCTGACCGTGGTGCTCACCGGGGGCGCGTTCCTGCTGGTCTCCTGGCTGGCCGGGCCCCAGGTGCAGGCCGCCTTCGCCTACGCCGTCGTCTGGTTCCTGCTGCTGGGCGGGGTCCGGCCCGCCTTCGAGCTCCAGGCCAGACGCCGCCAGGGCCGGGCGGGCGACTCGGACGCCGACCAGCTGGCCCGGCTGACCAACGTCCCCGCCGCGCTGTGGCTCTTCCTCTTCCACGCGGTGTCCCTCTGCGCGCTGATGGGCGGCGCCCGCTGGCTGCTCGCCCGCTGACGGCCGCCCGGCGCCCGTGTGCCGCGTCGCCGCGCCACCCCGCGCGCCGCGTCGCACGGCCGTACCGGGCGCTTCGGCGGCGGCCCGCGCCCGCCTCCCCGCCCCGGACCGCCCCACCCGCGAGGATGTCCCCGTGAGCACCGAGAGCACCGAGAGCACTGAGAGCGCTGAGAGCACCGAGAACGGTCTGGGCACCGCGAGCGCCGAGGACCCGGCGGCCCCGGACCCGGCGGCCCCCGCCCCGGACCCGGTAGCCGTTCCCACCGCGCAGGGCGACGCCCGCGTCCACTGGTACCGCGCGGCGGACCCCGTCCGGGTGCTGGCCCTCGGCCACGGCGCGGGCGGCGGCACCGCCACCCGCGATCTGCTCGCCCTGGCGGCGGCGCTGCCCCGGCACGGCACCACCGTGGCCCTGGTCGACCAGCCCTGGCGGGTCGCCGGGAAGAAGCTGGCGCCCGCCCCGAAGACCCTCGACGCCGCCTGGCGGGAGCTGTGGCCCGCGCTCGCCGCCGAGGGGCTCCCGGTGATCGCGGGCGGACGCAGCGCCGGAGCGCGGGTGGCCTGCCGCACGGCGCGCGAGCTGGGCGCGCGGGCCGTGCTCGCGCTTGCCTTCCCGCTCCATCCGCCGGGCCGTCCGGAGCGCTCCCGGGCGGACGAACTGCTCGGCGCCGGGGTGCCGACCCTGGTCGTCCAGGGCGGCAACGACCCCTTCGGCCACCCCGACGAGTTCCCCGACGGCCCCTACGAACTGGCCGCCGTGGCGCACGCGGACCACTCGTTCGCGGTCGCCAAGCGGGCCCCGGTGAGCGGGGACGAGACCCTGCGGACGCTCGTCGACGCGGTCACGGAGTGGACGTCCCGGCACTGACCCCGGCACCCGCGCGGACCCGGCACCGGCACTGACCGGCACCGGCACGGACCTCGGCACCCTCGCTGATCCGGCACCGGCCCCCGCTCCGGCACCGGGCCGACCCGGCCCCCGTCCCCGTCCGCCCCCGCACCGTCCGTCCCCGTCCGCCGCTCGCACCGTCCGGCCCCCGCCCGGCGCCGCGCGTCGTCCTGGCCGGTTCCGTTCGCCGTCCCCGTCCGGAATCCGGCCTCCGCCCCGGGAATGCCGGGAGCCCGGGCGCGGTTGAGCAGATCAGACGGCGCACACGCCCCGGGGAGCCGCCCGGGCGCGCGGACGCCGGTACGGACACGGTCAGAAGCAGAGGAACGACAGGGACGTCGCGGGTGCCCACGCCAGGCGCCCGCGGAGATGGGGAGAAGCGTCGCATGGGTTCGATCACGCACCCGAGCCGCAGCGGTACCGGCGGGCTGGAGTGGTCCGTGCTGCCGTCGCCCAAGGGCACGCCCGCCCGGCTGCCGGACGGTCCGTCGCTGGCGCCGCTGTCCGCCCTGCCCCCCGGCACGGTGCCCACCGGCGCGCCCCTGGCTCCGCTGACCCCCTACGGCCCGACCGCCCCCGCGCGCCGGGGTCGACTATTCTCCGAAGCGAACGGTGCCGGTCACGGCTCCGGCACGGCGCTTGAGGAGGTGGGTCCGGTCACTGGGACCGACGCGGGGACCGAGCACGGCCAGGCGGAGCGGCCCGAGGGGTCCGGGGAGACGACGGCGGAGCGCAACGCCCGCTTCGAGCGCGACGCGCTCGGCTTCCTCGACCAGATGTACTCGGCGGCGCTGCGGATGACGCGCAACCCCGCCGACGCCGAGGACCTGGTGCAGGAGACCTACGCCAAGGCGTACGCGTCGTTCCACCAGTTCCGCGAGGGCACCAACCTCAAGGCGTGGCTGTACCGGATCCTGACCAACACCTTCATCAACTCCTACCGCAAGAAGCAGCGGGAGCCCCAGCGCAGCGCCGCCGAGGAGATCGAGGACTGGCAGCTCGCGCGCGCCGAGTCCCATATGTCCACCGGACTGCGCTCCGCCGAGTCGCAGGCGCTGGACCACCTCCCGGACTCGGACGTCAAGCAGGCGCTCCAGGCGATCCCCGAGGAGTTCCGGATCGCGGTGTACCTCGCCGATGTCGAGGGCTTTGCGTACAAGGAGATCGCGGACATCATGGGGACGCCCATCGGCACGGTCATGTCCCGGCTCCACCGGGGACGCCGTCAGCTGCGCGGCATGCTGGAGGACTACGCGCGTGAGCGCGGGCTCGTCCCGGCCGGTGCCGGGGAGTCGAACGAAGCGAAAGGCTCGGCCTCATGAGCTGCGGAGACCCGCACGAGACGGACTGCGCCGAGGTGCTCGACCACCTGTACGAGTACCTGGACCGGGAGATGCCCGAGGGCGACTGCAACAAGTTCGAGACGCACTTCGAGGAGTGCTCGCCGTGCCTGGAGAAGTACGGACTCGAACAGGCCGTCAAGAAGCTCGTCAAGCGCTGCTGCGGACACGATGACGTTCCCACCGACCTCCGGGCCAAGGTGATGGGCCGCATCGACCTGATCCGCTCCGGGGAGACGGTGACGGCCGAGCCGCTCACCGGCGAGGACCTGCGGACGTCCGACCTCAGGACGTCCGCCGAAGGAGTCTGACCCGCGCCGGGCCCCACCCCGGCGCCCGTCATCCATCGCACCGGCCGTCATCACGTCCACCGTCCCGGCGGGCCGGTACGGAGAGGCCCGTCACCCGGCCTCCGACGCGCACCCGCCCGCTTCCCCGGGCGAAGACCCCGTCCCGCTCCGGGTGTCCGTCCCGTTTCGTCCCGGCCTCCCCGGGCGTCTGCCCGGCCACCGCCCCGGCTTCCCCCGGGTGCCGTCCCGCGCCGCATCGCCCGGACGTCCGCCGCGCCCGGTCCCGTCGCGCCACCGCCGTGTGCCGCACGCGTCCAGGACCCGCCGGACAGGAGCCACCACCGGACGGGAGCCACCACCAGGTGGGAGCCGCCACCGGGCGGGAGCCCCCACCGGGCGGAGCGCCGCCCCCGCCCGCCACCGCGCCACCCCGCCGGGTGCCCCCACCGGGCAGCACCCCCGACCGCCCCGCCGACCGCCCCGCGCCGCGCCCCGCCGCCGTGCCGGAAAACGAACGGCGCGGCGCCTTGTCACCCGAACGCGCTAATCCCTCCCGGGGAGCCCCGGCGAATCCGCCGTTGCGCCCCGTCCGCCACCCCCGGCGCCCTATTCTCCGGAGCCTGTGACGGGCGTACCCGGCCCCGGCGGCCGGGCTCGGGGGAGGAGCACCGGATGCGGCCATCGATACCCGCCGCCGCCCATGCCTACGTGTACGGCACCGCCCTCGCGGCACTGCTCTGCGCGGGCCCGGCCCTGACCGGCGCGGTGCCCGGCGCCCCCGGCGCGTCGCTCGCGCTGCTCGCCGCCCTCTACGCGGGATGCGCCCGGCTGCCCCGCTGCCCCCTGCTCGGCGACCGGGCCCCCGGCGACATGGGCGCGTTCCTGCCGGTCCTCCTTGCCGGAGCGTTTCTGCTGCCGCCCGCCGCCGCCGCGCTGGTCCCGGTGCCGGGCGCCCTCGTCAGCCCCGTCACCCGCCGTCCCGTCACCCCGCGCCGGATCTGGCGCGCCGCCCAGCTCGCCCTGGCGGTCTGGGCGGCGGCCCGGGCCCACCACGCGCTCGGCGGCCCCGCCACCCTCGGCGGCGCCCCGGCCCCCGGCGGGGTCCCCGGCCCCGACCTGCCCTACGCGCTGCTGCCCGCCGCCGGGGCGGTGCTGGTGTTCTGCGCGCTGCTCACCCTGCTCGACGGCGGGGTGCTGCTGCTCGCCGAGCGGGTCCCCGCGGGACGGGCCTGGCGCGGCAGGTTCCTCCGCGACCTCGCGCCGGTCAGCGTCCACGGTCTCGCCGGACTGATGATGGCGGTGCTGTGGCGCAGCCCCTACGGACCGGCCGCCGCGCTGCTGGTGCTGCTGCCGATGTACGTCTCCTGCTGGCTGTTCACCCAGTACCACCGCGAACGCGCCGCCCACCAGGCCACCCTGCGCGCGCTGGTGCGGGCCGTCGACCTCAAGGACGGCTACACCCGGGGCCACAGCGAACGCGTGGGCCTCGCCAGCGTGCTGATAGCCCGTGAACTCGGCATGGACGAGGAACGGGTGGAGACCCTGCGGTTCGCGGGCATCCTCCACGACGTCGGCAAGCTCGGCGTCCCCACCCGGCTGCTGCGCAAGGACGGCCCGCTCACCCCCGAGGAGCGGCGGATCATCGAACTGCACCCCGAGTACGGGCACGAGATCACCCGGGGCATCGGCTTCCTGGGGGAGGCCCGGGCGGCCATCCTCCACCACCACGAACGCGTCGACGGCAGCGGCTACCCGTACGGACTCGTGGGCGACCGCATCCCCGAGTGCGCCCGGGTCGTCGCCGTCGCCGACGCCTTCGACGCCATGACCTCCACCCGCTCCTACAGCCGGGCCCGCCCGGTGCCGACGGCGGTCGCCGAACTCGAACGCTGCGCGGGCTCCCAGTTCGACCCCCGGATGGTGGACGCCCTGGTCCGCGCCCTGGACCGGCACGGCTGGCAGCCGGAGGTCACCGCCGGGAACGGGGGAGCGCCCCCGCCCCGCCCGCCGCGCGCCCCCGCGCCCCGCCCCGGGAACCCGGCGTGAGCGCCCCGCCGCCGCCCGCGCCCGCCGCCCGCGCCGGACGGCCCACCACCCGGCTGGTGCTCGCCGCCGCCGCGGCCCTCGCCCTCTGGGGCGTCGGCCACACCCTGGCGGCCGGCGTCCGCGAACCGGGGACCGCCCTCGCCTTCGGCGCGCTCATCGCGCTCGGCGAGCTGGCCCGCTCCCGGGCCGGGGGCGGGGCCGGGGGAGAGCGCGAGACCGCCCCGCTGGCCTCGGCGGGCGCCCTCGCCTACGCCCTGCTTGGGGAGAACGCGGGCGCCCCCACCCACCACGGCATCGCCCAGGTCGTCGCCGTCACGGTGCTCGCCGGACTGCTCGGCGCGGTGCCCCACCTCACCGGCTCCCGGGGACGGCCCGACCCCGTCCAGGCCGCCCGCCGGGTGCTCAGCGTGGCCTTCGCGGCCACCTGCTTCCAGCCCCCGTACAACTCCGGCGCCCTCGCGGAACTGGTCGCCCCCGGCCCCGGCTACGCGCTGTGGATCACCGGGGTGCTCACCCTGACCGGGCTCTGCGACGCCGTCCTCGCCGCCGTCCTCGCCCGGGCCCGCACCGGGGCGCCCCTCGCCCCGCTGCTGCGCGACGAGGTCCGGGCGATGCTCGGCATCGGCACGGCGGTCTGCGCGACCGGCGCGGTCATGGCGCTCACCGCCGCCGTCGCGGGGCTGTGGGCGCTGCCCGTGTTCGCCCCGCCGCTGCTGCTCACCCAGCTCTCGCTGCGCCGGTACGCGGCCGTCCGCCAGACCTACCGCCAGACCATCGCCTCCCTCGCCCGTGCCACCGAGATCGCCGGGTACACCCCGCACGGGCACGCCCAGCGGGTCGCCGCGCTCAGCCGGGCCGTCGGCCGTGAGCTGGGGCTCTCCGGGCCGGAGCTGACCGCCCTGGAGTACGCCGCGCTGATGCACGACATCGGCCAGCTCTCCCTGGTCGACCCGGTGCCCGGCGGCGCCACCGCCGGGCTCCCCGAGGAGCGGCGGCGGCGCATCGCCCTGCTCGGCGGGGCCGTCGTCCGGCAGACCGGGGTGGACGCGCGGGTGGCGGTGGTGGTGGAGCGGCAGGCCGACCCCTACCGGGAGCAGCCGCTCAGCGCCCGGATCGTGCGGACCGCGAACGCCTACGACGAACTGGTGCGGGCCGCGGGCCCCGGCGGCCCGCTGACCGCGCTGGAACGGCTGCGGCTGGCCACCGGCCACGACCACCACCCCCGGGTCGTGGCGGCCCTTGCCCGGGTCCTCGCCCGGGACGGCGCCACGGCGCTCCCGGGCCCCGGCGACGGCTCGGGAAACCGCCTGCCCGAACGGGGCCATGAGTCCCGGGCCACCGGGTAACCGATGGGTAAGGAGCGGTCGTCCGACCGGTCGTGGTTGGATGCGAAGGAGAACGGCCAGCGCTGACCGGCCCTGCCCGGGACCGCCCGGGCGGGACCGGGTGCCCGGGGAACGACCGGAAAGAAGCGGCGACGAGGATGTCCGGGGGCCGTGTCCCTGGCATGGTGGGGGCGGGGCGGGAATCCGTGCCCCCGGTGAGGACGGCAGGCGGGAATCGTGAGGATCTTCGGCAAGGGACGGCACCGGCCCTCCGCGTCCTGGCGGCAGGCCACCGACCGGGCGTTCACGCTCATCGGCGACGGCCGCTACGAGGACGCGGGCGCGCTGCTGACCCGGGCCGCCGATCTGGAGCCCTGGCTCTCCGAGTCCTGGTTCAACCTGGCCCTGCTGCACAAGTTCCGGCACGACTGGGAGCAGGCGCGGGCCGCCGGACTGCGCGCCGTCGCCCTGCTGGACCGGGAGACCGGCGCCCCCGACTGGTGGAACGTGGGCATCGCCGCGACCGCTCTGCAGGACTGGCCGCTGGCCCGCCGTGCCTGGCAGGCGTACGGCCTCAAGGTGCCCGGCGGCCGTCCGGGCGCGGGCGGGCTCGCGGGCGAGCCGGTCGGGATGGACCTGGGCAGCGCCGCCGTCCGGCTGTCGCCGGAGGGCGAGGCCGAGGTGGTGTGGGGCCGCCGGCTGGACCCGGCCCGCATGGAGGTGCTGTCGATCCCGCTGCCGTCCTCGGGCCGCCGCTGGGGCGAGGTCGTCCTGCACGACGGGGTGCCGCACGGGGAGCGGACCACCGCCGCCGGGCACGCCTACCCCGTCTTCGACGAGATCGAGCTGTGGGCGCCCTCGCCGGTGCCGACCTGGGTGGTGCTGCTGGAGGCGGACGGCGAGGAGGACCGGGACGCCCTGGAGCGCCTCGCGGCCGACGCCGGGTACGCGGCGGAGGACTGGTCGTCGTCGGTCCGGCTGCTCTGCCGGACCTGCTCCGAGAGCCGGATGCCCAGCGACGAGGGCGACGGGGAGCACCTCGACCCGCACGACCACAGCGAGCCCGGCCAGCCCGGTCCGCTCGGCCACCGCACCGACGGCCAGCAGTGGGTGCCGGAGCGGGAGTGCGGGATCGCCGCGCCCGCCGCGCTGGTGCGGGGGCTGCTGGACGGCTGGGTCGCCGACAGCCCGGACACCCGGGACTGGCGGGACCTCGAAGAGGTGTGCTGACCGGGCGTCCCGGTCCCGGCCGCTCGGTCGCTCCGGTCCGCCCGGGGCCGCCGTCAGCCGGGGGCGGACGTCACCACCCCCGTCGGCCCCGCCCCCGTCCGCCCCGGTCCCCGTCTCCGGTGTAACCCGTCCGGGTGCCCCGCCCGGCGCCGTAGGCTGGGGGACGGCAGTCGCCCGGAGCACACGGGTCCCCGCCGGGCGACCACCCGGACGGGGCCGTGCCGGGCCGGACACACTGAGGAAGGCGTACGGCGGACATGGCCCAGCAGGACACCGATCAGCAGCACGGCGGGGTGCTCCCCGTGGACGACGAGGGATTCGTCATCGACACGGAGGACTGCGAGGCCCGGGAGGCGGCGTACCGCGAGCGCGGCACCTCCCGTCCGATCACCGTGGTCGGCAACCCGGTGCTGCACAAGGAGTGCCGGGACGTCACCGCCTTCGACGACGAGCTGGCGCGGCTGGTCGACGACATGTTCGCCAGCCAGCGCACCGCCGAGGGCGTCGGCCTCGCCGCCAACCAGATCGGCGTGGACCTGAAGGTCTTCGTGTACGACTGCATGGACGACTCGGGCACCCGGCACGTCGGTGTGGTCTGCAACCCGGTGCTCCAGGAGCTCCCCGCCGACCAGCGCGCGCTCGACAGCTCCAACGAGGGCTGCCTGTCCGTACCGACGGCCTACGCGGAGCTGGCCCGTCCCGACTACGCGGTGGTGACCGGGCAGGACGAGAAGGGCCATGCCGTCACCGTCCGGGGCAGCGGCTACTTCGCGCGCTGCCTACAGCACGAGACGGACCACCTCTACGGTCACCTCTACATCGACCGTCTGTCCAAGAGGGACCGCAAGGACGCGTTGCGCCAGATGGAGGAGGGCACTCCGCGCTACCCCGTGGTGGCCAACACCTGACCACTCGTGTGGGCTTGTCACCCGAACGAGGGATGACGAGGACCCGCACCGCGAACCCATCAGGCCCTCGTCCATGAGGACCCGAATGCCCCGGCGCCCCGTGAACAGGGGGGTTCCGGGGCATTCCCGTGCCCGTGGTGCCGGTCGGCGGGGCCGTCCCCGCGCGCTCCGCCCGCACATCGACGGCGTCCGGCCGGGATACGCTCCCGCCGGGCGCCGTCCTGGTGCGCCGTCCCGCGCCCTCAGGGACCGGGTAACGGTGATCCAAATTCAGTCACGCGTGGGGATGTTCTCGGCAGCTTGGGGTAGTGAATGGAGTAAATCTGTTCCCTCCTCGGTCAGTTGTAGTGCTGAATGGAAAGCGCGCGGGGATGCGCGACGGCGCGGTACGGAGCGGTAAGAGGCGCCCTACCGTGTGGCGAGGCCGACTGAGAGGGGACGCTCGTGCCTGCTTTCTCCCACAGCACCGCATCAACACAGACCGCTGTTCCGCCGGCGCTCGCGCTTCCGGTGATCGAAGAGCGGTTTCCCCGGCGGCTTCACCCGCATTGGCCGGAACTCCAGGAAGCGACGCGGGGCTGGCTTCTGGAAAAACGACTGATGTCACCCGACAAGGTCGCGAGGTATGCGGACGGGCTGCGCTACACCGATCTGATGGCCGGGTACTACATCGGCGCCCCCGTGGATGTGCTGCGGGCAATTGCCGATTACAGTGCGTGGTTCTTCGTCTGGGACGACCGCCACGACCGCGACGTGGTCCACCGCCGGAGCGCCTCCTGGGCCCGGCTGCGGGAGCGGCTCCACGCGGCCCTGGACGCCCCGTGGCGCCATCTGCACCACGAGGACGCACTGGTCGCGGCCTTCGCGGACTGCATGGTCCGGCTGTACCTGTTCCTGGGAGAGAGCTGGAACGAACGCTTCGCGAAACACTTCCACGAGGTGATCGAGGCGTATGACACCGAATTCCGGAACCGGATGACGGGACGGGTCCCCCAGGTCACGGAATACCTGGAACTCCGTCGCCTCACCTTCGCCCACTGGATCTGGCTCGACCTCCTGGAGCCGGTCGCCGGGTACGAGATACCGCGGCACATCCGGGAGAATTCCGCGTACCAGCGGGCAGGACTGGCCTGCCAGGATTTCGCCGCCTGGTACAACGACCTCTGCTCACTGCCCAAAGAGATCGCGGGCGATGAGTACCACAACCTTGGAATATCCCTCATCAAACACGAGGGAATGACCCTGGAGGAAGCGGTGACGGATGTGCGCCGAAGAGTCGGGGACAGCATCACCGAATTCTTGGAAGCGGAACGGGAGATCGGTGTTCTGGTGCGGGAACTGAGGGACGGCACCTGGCGTGGCGAACCCCTGGCCGCCGCCGTCGAACTCAATGTGTCGAACATGCGGAACTGGTTCAGTTCCGTGTACTGGTTCCACCATGAATCGGGCCGCTACCAGGTGGACAGCTGGGCCGACCGGGCCACTCCGCCCTACATCAGCGACCAGGGCGAGCGCCCCGCGCGCGGAGGTGCCCGATGAGCGGCCGTCCGGCCCCCCGGTCGGTGGACCCCGCCCCCGCGCACGCCCCTCTGCCCCCCTTCGCGGGGGGTGGCGCCCCCCTGCTGGGCCACGCCTGGAACCTGGTCCGCGATCCGCTGGGCTTCCTCGCCGGACTGCGCGGCAGCGGCGATCTGGTCCGGATCAGGCTGGGCCCGCGCGCGGCGTACGCGGTGTGTGACCCGGCGCTCGTCGCCACCCTGCTCAAGAGCCCCGACTACGCCGTCGGCGGACCGCTGTGGGACACCATGGAACTCCTCATCGGCAAGGGCGTCGCCACCAGCAACGGCCCGGTGCACCGGCGCCAGCGGCGGATGATCCAGCCCGCCTTCCGCCCCGAGCGGATCGCCGCCCACGCGGCCGTGATGGAGGAGGAGGCCCGGGCGATGGCCGAGCGCTGGCTGCCCGGCGCCACCGTCGACCTCGGTGACGAGGTGTTCCGCACGGCGGTGCGGATCGTGGCCCGTTCGCTGCTGCACGTGGACTCGATCGACGACCGGGTGGAACGGCTCAGCGGTTCGCTGCACACCGTCTTCGGCGGGCTGTACCGGCGCATGGTGCTCTCGGCGGGGCCGTTCTACCGAATCCCGCTTCCGGCGCACCGCCGTTTCGAGGACGCATTGGCCGATCTGCACCGGCTGGTGGACGAGATCATCGCGGAGCGCCGCAATTCGGCCACGGACCGTGGCGATCTGTTGTCCGCATTGCTGGCGGCAAAGGACGACAATGGTGAAACGCTCAACGAGCGGGAGGTCCACGACCAGACGGTTTCCCTTCTCGTCGCGGGCGCGGAAAACGTCGCCTCGACGCTGACGTGGACGTTCCAGTTGCTCGCCGAACACCCGGCCGAGGAAAGCCGACTGCGGGCCGAGGTACGGGACGTGACCGGCGGGCGCCCGGTCGTTTTCGCCGATCTGCCCGGGCTCCCCCACACCCGGAATGTCATCACGGAGGCGATGCGCGTCCGGCCCGCCGTATGGATATTGACGCGCCGCGCGGTGGCCGATTCCGTACTGGGGGGCTACCGCATTCCGGCCGGGGCGGACATCGTCTACAGCCCGTACGCGATGCAGCGCGATCCCCGGGCGTTCGTCCGGCACCTGGAGTTCGACCCGGACCGCTGGCTCCCCGAGCGGACCGCGGCGGAGGGACGGCGGGCGATGATGCCCTTCGGCACCGGGAACCGCAAGTGCCCCGGGGACCACTTCAGCATGGCGGAGATGGCGATCATCCTCGCCACGGTGGTCCCGCGCTGGCGGTTCGCCCCGCTCCCCGAGACCGACACGGCCCCCCGGATCGGGATCACCCTCCAGCCGAGACGGCTGAGGGTGCGGGCGGTTCCCCGGGCGGACGGCTGACGTGCCCTTCCGGGCCGCTCACGTCGCCCGCGCCCCCTGGAGACGACCCGGTCAGCCGGTCGTCTCCAGGGGGCGCGGGCCCCGGAAGGTGCGCCGGTAGGCGTGCGGGGTGGTGCCGAGGACCCGCAGGAAGTGGTGACGCAGCGTGGCGGCGTTCCCGAAGCCCGCCCGGCCCGCCACCGCGTCCACCGTCTCGTCCGTCTCCTCCAGCAACTCCTGCGCCAGTAGAACCCGTTGGCGCAGTAGCCAGCGGTACGGGGTGGTCCCCGTCTCCTGCCGGAACCGCCGGGCGAACGTCCGCGGCGACATATGGGCCCGCCCGGCCAGCTCCTCCACGGTCACCGCGCGGTCCAGATGGCGCTCCATCCCTGATCTTGCGTGGGTATCCCCGGCTTCAGCCGGGAGGGAAGCGCATCCTCGGGTCGGAGGCGCGCAGCGCCGGAGTTCGCTGCGTCTCTGTGGTGACGGTCAGGTAGGCCGCTTCTGGCCCTCGATGTACTGGCGGACGATGCTGAGCGGTGCACCGCCGCACGACCCGGCGAAGTAGGAGCGGGACCAGAAGGCGGAGCTCAGCCCGATGTGGTTGATGCGGTTGGTGTACTCGGCGCGCAGGTATCGGGAGCTGACGCCCTTCAAGCTGTTGATCAGCTTCGACAAGGCCACTTTGGGCGGGTAGTGCACGAGCAGGTGAACGTGATCGCGCTCGCCGTTGAACTCCTTCAGCTCCGTCTCGAAGCTGCCGCATACCTCCCGCATGATCTCCTCGCACCGCTTCAGCATGTCGTCGTCGAAGACGTCTTTGCGATACTTGGTTACGAACACCAAGTGTGCGTGCAGGCTGTAGGCAACGTGGCGGCCAGTGCGGATATCGGGTTTTGGTTCCCAACGGGGTGACATACACCAAGAGTAGTATGATCGCCGAAGCCAGACCGGAAGGGGGTGGGCCGAATGATCCGTGCGTACAAATTCCTCATGCGGCCCACCGTGAACCAGTCCGCCGCGCTCGGCGAGATGCTGCGCGATCACTGCTCGCTCTACAACGGCGCGTTGCAGGAACGCCGGGACGCCCACCGGCACGCCTCCAGGACAAGCATCAAGTACGGACAGCAGTCCGCGCAGCTCAAGGACATCCGGGCGTTCGACCCGGAACGTCAGGGCCGCTGGTCGTTCTCCTCGCAGCAGGCGACGCTGCGCCGCCTGGACAAGGCGTTCGCCGCGTTCTTCCGCCGGGTCAAGGCCGGGCAGGCGCCCGGCTACCCGCGCTTTAGGGGACAGAACTGGTTCGACACGGTCGACTTCCCCAAGGACGGCGACGGCTGCCGCTGGGACTCCACCCCTCACGACCCCGTCACTCGCGTCCGTTTCCAGGGTGTCGGGCACGTCAAGGTCAACCAGCATCGGCCGGTGGTCGGCAAGGTCAAGACTGTGTCGGTCAAGCGCGAGGGACGCAAGTGGTACATCGTGCTGACCGCTGAGCAGCCCCAGCCCGAGCCGCTTCCAGCGATCGGGAGCGTGGTCGGCATCGACATGGGCATAGCAAGCTTCCTGACCACCTCCAAGGGTGAGCACGTACCCAACCCGCGCCACGGCCGGAAGGCCGCCGCGAAGCTGGAAGCCGCACAGCAAGCCTTGTCGAAGTTCCCCCGTATCCGGCGCGACCGCCGCACCAAGAACCACCAGCGGGCCGTGACGAAAGTTGCCGACCTGCACCGCAAGGTCCGCCGTCAGCGCCTTGACCACGCGCACAAAACCGCGCTCGGCCTGGTCCGCGAACACGACCTGATCGCGCATGAAGACCTCAAGATCCGCAACATGGTCAAGACCCCCGCACCGAAGCCCGACCCCGGACAGCCTGGCGGCTTCCTGCCCAACGGAGCCGCCGCAAAGGCCGGACTCAACTACTCGATCTCGGATGCCGGATGGAGGGTGTTCCTCGCGATCCTGAACGCCAAGGCTGAAAGAGCCGGACGGGAAGTTGTCGCCGTGGACCCCCGCAACACCTCCCGGCGGTGTCCCGAATGCGGGCACACCGCGAAGGAGAACCGGCCCACACAGGAGAAGTTTCACTGCCTCGCCTGCGGCCACACCGCGCACGCTGACGTCGTAGGTGCTCTCAACGTTCTACGGGCCGGGCTGGTCCGTCGCGACGCCAACCCGGCATAGCGAGAAGCCCCCACGTTTACGTGGAGGAGGAGTCACCCACACCAGCACCTCGCCGACCGTGTCGTACGGGGCGGTCGGCATCGGCCGCTTCACGTACTGCGCCTGTCCGCCGTCGCGGTGCGGCGGCACCACCATCCGCCGGGCGATGGCGTTGGCCACCTCGGAGCCGTGCTCCTGGCGGACGATGTGCAGACAGGAGTCGATCCCGGCGGCCGACCCGGCCGAGGTGATCACCGGGTGCTCGTCCACGTACAGCACGTCCCGCTCCACCCGGGCCCGGGGATGGCGTACGGCGAGTTCGTCGGCGTGCCGCCAGTGGGCCGCGCAGCGGCGGCCGTCGAGCAGTCCGGCCGCGCCGAGCACGAAGACCCCCGAGCAGACCGAGAGCACCCGGGCGCCCCGGTCGGCGGCCTCGCGCAGCGCGTCGAGCAGCGGCGCGGGGAACTCCCGGCTGCCGTAGGACTCGCCCGCCGGGAGCGCGATGAGATCGGCCTCCGCCAGCCGTTCCAGGCCGTGTTCCACCCGGACCGTGAAGCCCGCGTGGGTGCTCAGCACCGGGCCCTCGGCGGAGACCACCGCGAAGTCGTAGACGGGCAGCCCCTGATCGCTCCGGTCGAGGCCGAACACCTCGCAGACCACGCCCAGTTCGAAGGGGTGCACCCCGTCCAGGAGCACCACCGCCACGTTCTCCAGCATGGCGTCAGTGTGCGCGGGCCCTGGCAGGAAGTCGAGGGTGCATGGCACTTCCGCCACTGCCGGACGGGCCCTCCCGGGCGGATCGTGGAGGCATGACCACACTCCTGGACTACCTCGTCGTCACCTTCGTCCTCGCCCTCCTCGTGGGCCCCGCCCTCCCCGGTCACCTGCGGGAACTCCGGATCGACCGCGAACTGCGGGCCGCCCGGGACGGAAGACCGGAGCCGGAAACGGAACGGTCCGGCACTCCCCTAGGAGTGCCGGACCGTTCGCCGGGTCTGGCGGCCTGAGCCCGTCGGACCGACTAGAAGTCGTCGTCGAAGCCGACCGTGCCCTCCACCGCCACCTGGTAGGCGGAGGGGCGGCGCTCGAAGAAGTTCGTCAGCTCCTGGACGCCCTGCAGCTCCATGAACGCGAACGGGTTCTCCGAGCCGTACACCGGGGCGAAGCCGAGCCGCTGGAGGCGCTGGTCGGCCACGCACTCCAGGTACTCGCGCATCGACTCGGTGTTCATACCGGGCAGTCCGTCCCCGCACAGGTCGCGCGCGAACTGCAGCTCGGCCTCCACGGCCTCCCGCAGCATGTCGGTGACCTGCTGCTGGAGCGCGTCGTCGAACAGCTCCGGCTCCTCCTTGCGGACCGTGTCCACGACCTCGAAGGCGAAGCTCATGTGCATGGTCTCGTCACGGAACACCCAGTTGGTGCCGGTCGCCAGGCCGTGCAGCAGCCCCCGCGAGCGGAGCCAGTACACATAGGCGAACGCCCCGTAGAAGAAGAGGCCCTCGATGCAGGCGGCGAAGCAGATCAGGTTCAGCAGGAACCGGCGGCGGTCCGCCTGGGTCTCCAGCCGGTCCAGCTTCTCCACCGAGTCCATCCACTTGAAGCAGAACTCGGCCTTCTCGCGGATGGAGGGGATGTTCTCCACCGCGGCGAACGCGGCGGCCCGGTCGTCCGGGTCGGGGAGGTAGGTGTCGAGCAGCGTCAGATAGAACTGGACGTGCACGGCCTCCTCGAAGAGCTGGCGCGACAGGTACAGCCGCGCCTCCGGGGAGTTGATGTGCTTGTACAGCGTCAGGACGAGGTTGTTGGCGACGATCGAGTCGCCGGTGGCGAAGAACGCCACCAGCCGTCCGATCATGTGCTGCTCGCCCGGCGACAGCTTGGCGAGGTCGGCCACGTCCGAGTGGAGGTCGACCTCCTCCACGGTCCAGGTGTTCTTGATCGCGTCCCGGTAGCGCTCGTAGAAGTCCGGGTAGCGCATCGGACGCAGGGTCAGCTCGAAGCCCGGGTCCAGCAGGTTCTGCGGACGGCGGCCGGGGGCGGACGACTGGGCGGGGACGGTGGTCACTGGCATGCCTCGCAGGACTCGGGGTTCTCCAGGGAGCAGGCGACGGCGTCCGCGTCGGGCGCGGCCTGCTGCACGGGGATCGGGGTGGGGGTGCGCTCGGCGGCGGACGAACCGGCCGCGCGGGCGATCCGGGTCGCCGGACGGGAGCGCAGGTAGTACGTGGTCTTCAGCCCGGCCTTCCACGCGTAGGCGTACATCGAGCTGAGCTTGCCGATGGTCGGCGTCTCCAGGAACAGGTTCAGCGACTGCGACTGGTCCAGGAACGGGGTGCGGGCGGCGGCCATGTCGATCAGGCCGCGCTGCGGGATCTCCCACGCGGTGCGGTACAGCGCCCGCGTCTCCTCGGGGATCCAGGGGAAGTCCTGCACCGAACCGCTGGAGTCGCGCAGCGCCTCCCGGGTCCGCGCGTCCCAGACGCCCAGCTCCTTGAGGTCCCGCACCAGGTACGAGTTGACCTGGAGGAACTCCCCGCTCAGCGTCTCCCGCTTGAACAGGTTGGAGACCTGCGGCTCGATGCACTCGTAGACGCCCGCGATGGACGCGATGGTGGCGGTCGGCGCGATGGCGAGCAGCAGCGAGTTGCGCATCCCGGTCACGGCGATCCGCTCGCGCAGCGCCGCCCAGCGCTCCGGCCAGTGCGGCTCGACCCCGTAGTGGTCGGGGTGCAGCACGCCCCGGGCGGTGCGGGTCTTCTCCCAGGCGGGGAAGGTGCCGGCCCGCTCGGCCAGGTCGGCGGAGGCCTCGTAGGCGGTGAGCATGATCCGCTCGGCGATCCGGGTGGACAGCGTCCGGGCGGCCTCGGAGTCGAAGGGCAGCCGCAGCCGGAAGAACACGTCCTGGAGGCCCATGGCGCCCAGGCCCACCGGCCGCCAGCGGGAGTTGGAGCGGCCCGCCTGCTCGGTCGGGTAGAAGTTGATGTCCACCACGCGGTCGAGGAAGGTCACCGCGGTGCGCACGGTGGCGTCCAGCCGCTCCCAGTCGATGGCCTGGTCCGGGTCGGAGCCGGGCGCCCCGGTGACGAACGCGCCCAGGTTGACCGAGCCGAGGTTGCAGACCGCGGTCTCGCCGTCGTCGGTGACCTCCAGGATCTCCGTGCAGAGGTTGGAGGAGTGGACGGTGTGGCCGGGCTCGGCGGTCTGGTTGGCGGTGCGGTTGGCGGCGTCCTTGAAGGTCATCCAGCCGTTGCCGGTCTGGGCCAGGGTGCGCATCATCCGGCCGTACAGGTCCCGCGCGGGCATGGTCTTGCGGGCCAGGCCGCGCTTCTCGGCGTCCCGGTAGGCGGCGTCGAAGGCGTCGCCCCACAGGTCCACCAGCTCCGGCACGTCCGCCGGGGAGAACAGCGACCACTGGCCGTCCTCGGCGACCCGGCGCATGAACTCGTCGGGCACCCAGTGCGCGAGGTTCAGGTTGTGGGTGCGCCGGGCGTCCTCGCCGGTGTTGTCCCGCAGCTCCAGGAACTCCTCGATGTCGGAGTGCCAGGTCTCCAGGTAGACGGCCGCCGCGCCCTTGCGACGACCGCCCTGGTTGACGGCGGCGACGGAGGCGTCGAGGGTCTTGAGGAAGGGGACGATGCCGTTGGAGTGGCCGTTGGTGCCCCGGATCAGCGAACCCCGGGAGCGGATGCGGGAGTAGGAGAGCCCGATGCCGCCCGCGTGCTTCGAGAGCCGCGCGACCTGGTGGTAGCGGTCGTAGATGGAGTCCAGCTCGTCCTTGGGGGAGTCCAGGAGGTAGCAGGAGGACATCTGCGGGTGGCGGGTGCCGGAGTTGAACAGGGTGGGCGAGGACGGCAGGTAGTCGAGCCGGCTCATCAGCCCGTACAGCGCGGCGACCTCGTCCACCGAGCGGTCGCCGTCGTCCGCCGCCAGTCCGCTGGCGACCCGGAGCAGGAAGTGCTGCGGGGTCTCCACGACCTTGCGGGTGATCGGGTGGCGCAGCAGGTAGCGGCTGTGCAGGGTGCGCAGTCCGAAGTAGCCGAAGCGGTCGTCGGCGGCCGGGTCGATCAGGGCGTCCAGCCGGGCGGAGTGCTTGGCGACGAAGTCGGCGGTGCGGTCCGCGATCAGGCCCTCGCGGTGGCCGGTGGCGACCGACCCGGAGAAGGCGCGCACCCCCTGGGAGGCGGCCTCGGCGGCGATGGTGAGGGTGAGCAGCCGGGCGGCGAGCCGGGAGTAGGCGGGGTCCTCGGAGATGAGTCCGGCGGCGGCTTCGGTGGCCAGTTCGCGCAGTTCGGCCTCGTCGGCGCGGGCGGAACGGCCGCGCAGCGCCGCGGCGGCGACCCGTCCGGGGTCGGCGTCGGGGAGATCGGCGGTGAGGTCGGTCAGGGTCCGCAGCAGCGCGGCCCCGGGGCCGTCGGTCCGCTCGGCACCCGGTCCCGTCTCGTTCGCGGGGACCTCGACGGCTGACGCCGGATCGGCTGGCGCGATGGTCACAGGAAGCTCTCCCTCGCTCGGCACGGGCGACGGGGAAGCGGGCGCGGGCACGCGGGCGCGCCGCCCGAAGGCGGTACGCCGCGTCCACCGGCCCAGTCCACGAGGCCCGGACGTCTCATCTCCACCCGGACCGGTCGGAACGGGGGCGCCACCGGCAGGTCATCGGACTCGGGGGTGTGCGAAAGCACACCGATCACACCGTTGCGGGACAGTTCCGGATTCGCACCGGATTCCCCTGGGGTGGCGGCGAGCACGAGCATACATCTTGTGTTGGGCCCCGATACGGAGCCCACATGTTGTGTCTGTGTGGCGCACGGCACGCCACGCCCGAAGGGCGGGAACACCCCTCGGGCGACCGCGTACGCGCCCCCCGGCGACGGCCGTCGGGGGCGTCCGCAGGGCTCCGGAGGGGGCGTGGAGGGGCGTACGGGACGGGGTCGGGGGCCGATCGCGCGGACGCCCGGCCGAGGGCCGCCACCGGCGTTCCGTGGACTTCCCGGTGCGCACCGGGAGGGCGTGCGACGCCGGAGGGAAACCTCCGGGAGGTCGGGAACGTCCCGGTGTGTCCGTATGGAAGTCGGGCCGCGCTCCAGGGGATTCGTCACACCGGGTGAGCGGCGGGAGGGTTCCGGCGCTGCCGACAAAGGTCCAGACAACTCGCCCGCGAGGGCCCTCCGGGGCGGCCTACGCCAATCGGCGGGCCGCCGTCCACCGGGTGGGGGTGGGGCTCCTGGGGCAGTGGGGGGAGGGGTGTCGCGGGGGGTGATAGGGCGCGTTTTCCGGCCGGGGGCGCGGGGGCGCGGGGGTCCGGGGGCGCGGGGACTACGGGGCGCGATGGCGCGGATGCGGATGCGGATGCGGAACCCGGCACGGGGAGCCGGGTCGGGGCCGGGGGCGCGCCCCGGCCCCGGTGGAGGGGCGGCGGGTCAGTCCTGGGGGCGCTTGAGACGGGCCACGAACTTGTAGCGGTCGCCCCGGTAGACCGAGCGCACCCACTCCACGGGGCGGCCCTCGCCGTCCACCGAGTGGCGGGAGAGCATCAGCATCGGCAGCCCCACGTCCGTGCTGAGCAGCCCGGCCTCGCGCGGGGTGGCCAGGGAGGTCTCGATGGTCTCCTCCGCCTGCGCGAGGTGGATGCCGTAGACCTCGGCCAGCGCGGTGTACAGGGAGGTGTACTTCACCAGGGAGCGGCGCAGCGCCGGGAAGCGCTTGGCCGACAGGTGCGTGGTCTCGATCGCCATGGGTTCGCCGCTCGCCAGCCGCAGCCGTTCGATCCGCAGCACCCGGCCCCCGGCCGTGATGTCCAGCAGCCCGGCGAGCCGGTCGTCGGCGGTGATGTACCCGATGTCGAGCAGCTGGGAGGTCGGCTCCAGCCCCTGGGCCCGCATGTCCTCGGTGTAGGAGGTGAGCTGGAGGGCCTGGGCGACCTTGGGCTTGGCGACGAAGGTCCCCTTGCCCTGGATGCGTTCCAGTCGGCCCTCGACGACGAGTTCCTGGAGAGCCTGGCGTACCGTGGTGCGGGAGGTGTCGAACTCCGCCGCGAGTGTCCGTTCCGGAGGGACCGGGGTGCCCGGTGTCAAGGTGTCGGTCATGTCGAGCAGGTGCTTCTTCAACCGGTAGTACTTCGGTACGCGGGCGGTCCGGCCCGGGGTCGCCGTTTCCGTCGTCGCGGACGTCCCCATCCGGGTAACCTCGCTGGCCATCGTCCGCCTTTCCGGCTGTCGTGCTGCTGCCGCCACCGGCTCCTCCGTCCGTAGCGGCTCACATCGTGGCACGGGGTGCCCGGAGTGAGCCGAGCCCCCTCAGGTGTCGGTCCGATAACGGACGTGACAGCCCTTCTTATACACCCTTGACACCCCTAAAGGTCTAGGCCAAGCTCCGGGTACTGGTCTACACCATTAAAGGCCAGGTCCCAGTCCCACGAGCAGTTTCTCGCTGTAGTCATTCGCTCTGGGTGGTGGGGGGTAGGCATCCTGAGGAGGGTGACGTGAAGCGCAAGCTCATCGCGGCGATCGGTGTCGCGGGCATGGTGTTCTCGGTTGCGGCGTGCGGCAGCGACAAGGACGAGGACAAGAAGAGCTCGGGTGGCTCGGACAACAAGGGCAAGACGATCACCGTCTGGTCCATGGACGGCTCCACGCCGGACGCCTGGAAGAAGGCCGTCGCGGCCGACTTCGAGAAGAAGACCGGTGCCAAGGTCAAGTTCGAGACCCAGGTCTGGAACGGCATCCAGCAGAAGATCACCACGGCGCTCTCCGAGTCCACCCCGCCGGACGTCATCGAGATCGGCAACACCCAGACCCCCGCCTACGCCGCCACCGAGGGCCTCGCCGAGCTGGACGACGTCAAGAGCGAGGTCGGCGCCGAGTGGACCGAGGCGCTGAACGCGTCCTCGATCTACGAGGGCAAGCAGTACGCCGTGCCGTGGTACTTCGCCAACCGCGTCGTCCTCTACAACAAGAAGATCTGGGCCGAGGCCGGTCTGAAGGACACGCCCAAGACGCGTGACGAGTTCTTCGACGCCCTCGACACCATCGAGAAGAAGACCAAGGCCGAGCCGCTGTACATGGCCGGTCAGAACTGGTACTTCCTCGACGGCCTGATCATCGGCAAGGGCGCCGACCTGGTGAAGAAGGAAGGCGACAAGTACGTCTCCAACCTGTCCGACCCGAAGGTCGGCGAGGCGATGGAGCTGTACAAGAAGTACGCCGACTACTCCAAGGCCCCCAAGGACAAGGACGAGGCCACCCCGCAGCAGGCCGACGTCTTCGCCAAGGGCAAGACGGCCGCCTTCATCGGCAACGCCTCCGAGGCCGGCATCGCCATCAAGGCGAACCCGGACATCGAGGGCGACATCGGCTACTTCACCATCCCGGGTGAGACGGCCGACAAGCCGGAGAGCGTCTTCCTCGGCGGCTCCAACCTCGCCGTGCCGCTGCGCAGCAAGAACACGGACCTCGCCAAGGAGTTCCTGAAGATCGCGCTCGCCGACGAGCACCAGATCGAGTTCTCCAAGCTGCAGGGCTTCACCCCGAACAAGGCCTCGCTGCTGCCCAAGGTCAAGGGCGCCAACGCCGGCCTGGACGCCGCCGCTCCGGCCGCCGCGTTCGGTGGCACCACCCCGCTGATCCCCGAGTGGGCCGCGGTCGAGAACATCCCGAACCCGATCAAGGACTACATGACGGCCGTCCTGAACGGTAAGTCGCACGCCGACGCCGCGAAGGAAGCCGACAAGGAGATCAACGAGCGTCTCGCCAAGAAGAGCTGACTCGCTCCGCGCCCCGGTGGCGGCGGGCCCGGCGACCAGAAGGACACCGTGAGGTGACCTGAGGAGAAGACCGGCCCGCCGCCCCCGGGCGCACCGGTGTGTGCCCCCCGAGGGCGGGGCGAGCACCCGTATCGAACGTACGGCCACGGAAGAGACGGCGACGATGTCAGTGCAGACCGAGCAAGCGGACGCGGGCGGGGTGTCCGGCGTCCAGAAGGGCGAGGCTCCACCGCCTCGCGGCGCGGGGAGCGCCACCAAGAACGGCGGGGGCGGCCAGAGACGGCCCAAGACACGCGGTTCGTTCACCCCTTATGCCCTGCTGCTGCCAGCGACGGTCGTCACCATCGTGCTGCTCGGCTGGCCGCTGGTGAAGAACGGCATGCTGTCGTTCCAGAACCTCAACCCCAAGCAGCTGATCCTCCGTCTGACGGAGTGGAACGGGGTCGAGAACTACAAGGAGACGCTCGGCAACGACGAGTTCTGGCGGGTCGCCGCCCGCTCGTTCGTCTTCACCGCCGCCAACGTCGTCCTGATCATGGTGCTCGGCACCCTGATCGGCCTGCTGCTCGCCCGGCTCGGCAAGCGGATGCGCATCGTCCTGCTGCTCGGCCTGGTGCTCGCCTGGGCCATGCCGATCATCGCGGCCACCACGGTCTTCCAGTGGCTGTTCGCCCAGCGCTTCGGCGTCATCAACTACGTCTTCGTGCAGCTCGGTTTCGAGGGCATGGCCGACCACAACTGGCTCGGCACCCAGTTCTCGACCTTCGCCGTGGTCACGCTGCTGATCGTCTGGCAGTCGATCCCGTTCGTCGCGATCAACCTCTACGCGGCGACCACCACGATCCCGCGCGAGCTCTACGAGGCCGCGGCGCTGGACGGCGCCGACTCCGTGAAGATCTTCCGGACGGTGACCTTCCCGTTCCTGAAGCCCTTCCTGTGGGCCACGCTCTTCCTCGAGGTCATCTGGGTCTTCAAGTCCTTCGCCCAGGTCTTCGCCATCAACGAGGGCGGTCCCAACCGCATGACCGAGACCCTCCCGGTGTACGCGTACATCGAGGGCTTCGGCAACCAGCACTTCGGCATGGGCGCCGCGATCTCGATCCTGACGATCCTGATCCTGCTGCTCCTGACCGCCTACTACCTCCGCACGGTGCTCAAGCAAGAGGAGGACGAGCTGTGAAGCGCTCCTTCCTGGGCCGCATCTGGCCCAACGCCACGGCTGTCTTCCTCGTCGCGGTCTTCGTCTTCCCGGTGTACTGGATGTTCGCCACGGCCTTCAAGAAGGCCAGCGACATCGTCACCGACACCCCGGTCTGGTTCCCGTCCAGCCCCACGTTCGAGCACTTCAAGACCGCCTCGGAGGCCGAGGGGTTCTGGACGCTCGTCCGCAACTCGCTCACGGTCACCGTCCTCGCGGTCACCCTCTCCCTGCTCATCGCCCTCTTCGCGTCCTTCGCGCTCGCCCGGATGCGCTTCAAGGGACGCCGTGGCTTCATCCTCGCGGTCATGATCGCGCAGATGGCGCCCTGGGAGGTCATGGTCATCGCGATCTACATGATCGTCCGTGACGCGGAGATGCTGAACAGCCTGGTCCCGCTGACCATCTTCTACATGGTCATGGTGCTGCCCTTCACCATCCTGACGCTGCGCGGCTACGTCGCCGCGGTGCCGAAGGAGCTGGAGGAGTCCGCCATGGTCGACGGCTGCACCCGTGGACAGGCCTTCATCAAGGTCATCTTCCCGCTGCTCGCCCCCGGTCTGATGGCCACCTCGCTGTTCGGGTTCATCACGGCCTGGAACGAGTTCGCGATGGTCCTGATCCTCAACAAGGACCTCGAGTCCCAGACGCTCCCGATCTGGCTCTCCAGCTTCCGGACCACCTTCGGGGACGACTGGGGCGCCACCATGGCCGCGTCCAGCATCTTCGCCATCCCGGTCCTGATCCTCTTCGTGTTCCTCCAGCGCAAGGCAGTCAGCGGCCTCACCGAAGGCGCAGTGAAGGGATAACCCCCGATGACGACGCTCGCCACCACCGACACCCTCACCAGGGACGCGCTCACCGTCCTCCAGCCCGGCTTCCCCGGCACCAGCGCACCCGACTGGCTGCTGCGCAGGCTCGGCGAAGGACTCGCGGCCGTCGGACTGTTCGGCCGGAACATCCACACCCCCGAACAACTCGCCGCACTCACCGCGCAACTGCGCGCGGAGCGGGGCGACGTACTCGTGGCCATCGACGAGGAGGGCGGTGACGTCACCCGGCTGGAGGTCGGGGACGGCTCGTCCTTCCCGGGCAACCTCGCGCTCGGGTCGATCGACGACACCGACCTCACCCGTGCGGTCGCCCACGAACTGGGCCGCCGCCTCGCCGAGTGCGGGGTCAACCTCAACTGGGCGCCGTCCGCGGACGTCAACGCCAACCCCGACAACCCGGTCATCGGCGTCCGGTCCTTCGGGGCCGACACCGACCTGGTGGGGCGGCACACCGCCGCCTACGTCGAGGGCCTCCAGGCCGCCGGGGTCGCGGCGTGCACCAAGCACTTCCCCGGCCACGGCGACACGGCGGTGGACTCGCACCACGCGCTGCCCCGCATCGACGTGGACCTGGACACCCTGCGCGCCCGTGACCTGCCGCCGTTCCTGGCGGCCATCGCGGCCGGCACCCGGTCCGTGATGAGCGCCCACATCCTGGTGCCCGCGCTCGACCCGGAGCGCCCCGCCACGCTGTCCCGCCGCATCCTGACGGGCCTGCTGCGCGAGGAGCTGGGCTACGACGGGCTGATCGTCACCGACGGCATGGAGATGCAGGCCATCGCCGGGACGTACGGCATCGAGCGCGGCAGCGTGCTCGCCATCGCGGCGGGCGCCGACGCGATCTGCGTCGGCGGCGGGCTCAACGACGAGGACACCGTCCTGCGACTGCGGGACGCGCTCGTCGCCGCCGTGCGCACCGGTGACCTCGCCGAGGAGCGACTCGCCGACGCGGCCGCCCGGGTGCGGGCGCTGGCCGCCTGGACCGCCGCCGCGGCGCGGGCCGAGCAGGCCCGCACCGACATCGGCCTGGTCGCCGCCCGGCGCGCGCTGACGGTGACCCGGGGCGCGGCGTACTCCGGTCCCGTGACCGGCTCGCCGTTCGTGGCCACGTTCACCCCGGTCGCCAACATCGCGGTCGGGGACGAGACCCCGTGGGGCGTCGCCACCGAGCTGCGCGCGCTGCTGCCCGGCACCGAGGGCGAGGGCTTCAGCGGAGACTCGTCCGGCGAGGCCGCGCTGAAGGCGGCCGGGGACCGGCGGATCGTCGCCGTGGTCCGGGACGCGCACCGCCACCCGTGGATGCGCGAGGCCCTCGACACGCTGATCGCCGCCCGGCCGGACACGGTCGTGGTGGAGATGGGCGTCCCGCAGTCGGCTCCCGTCGGGTCGCTGTACGTGGCCACCCACGGTGCCGCGCGGGTGTGCGGGACGGCCGCCGCCGAGGCGCTCACCACCACCCACTGATAAGCCAGACCCCCGTGCCGAGTTGGGGCTCGGTACGGGGGCCTGTACCCGCGTGACGCGAAAAGGCGCCGGGCCCCCTCCTGCGAGGGGGCCCGGCGCCTTTTCGGATTGCCGGACGAGCGACGAGCGGGGGAGGCCGCTCAGATGCCCTGCCAGTCGGGCTTGTTGGCGTAGGTGTGCCGGAAGTACCCGGCGAGCTTCAGCTTGGAGGCGGCGGCCTCGTCCACCACGACCGTGGCGTGCGGGTGCAGCTGGAGCGCGGAGGCCGGGCAGACCGCGGCGACCGGGCCCTCGACGGTCGCGGCGACCGCCTCGGCCTTGCCCTCGCCGGTGGCGAGCAGCACCAGGTGGCGGGCCTCCAGGATGGTCCCGATGCCCTGGGTGATCACATGGTGCGGGACCTGCTCGATGTCGTCGTCGAAGAACCGCGCGTTGTCGACGCGGGTCTGCTCGGTGAGCGTCTTGATCCGGGTGCGGGAGGCGAGCGAGGAGCAGGGCTCGTTGAACCCGATGTGCCCGTCGGTGCCGATGCCGAGCAGCTGGAGGTCGACTCCGCCGGCGGCGGTCAGCGCGGCCTCGTAGGCGGAGCAGGCGGCGGCGATGTCCCGAGCGGTCCCGTCGGGCCCGAGGAACGCCTCGGCGCTGATCCCGAGGGGCTCCAGCACCTCCTTGCGGAGCACCGAGCGGTAGGACTCGGGGTGCTCGGCGGGCAGTCCGACGTACTCGTCGAGCTGGGCTATCCGCGCCCGGGAGACGTCCGCCTCACCACCGCGGACCTTGGCCTCCAGCGCGCGGTAGACGGGGAGCGGGGTGGAACCGGTGGCGACGCCGAGGACCGCTTCGGGCTTGCGCCGCAGCAGCGCGGCCATGGCCTCGGCGATGAGCTCGCCGCCTGCCGCCGCGTCGGGGACGATCACAACTTCCACGCTGGGCCTGCCGATCTGGAGTACGTGCACGGACGGGAGTACGACATGGTGGTATAGACCAATCTAGCAGAATCGCCCCGCCGCGCGGGGGTTCGGCGGGTGTGGTAGGGGAGAACGCGGCGCCGGGTGGGGGCGGGGGTGGGAACGGGAGGTGGCGGTGAGGACGGGCGCGCCCGGGGCGGGACGGCGGGTGCGGCGGGGTGTGCGGGGTTGGTGGGAACGGGGGGCGGTGGTGAGGGCGGGGGCGAGGGCGCGTCCGGGGCGGGACGGCGGGCGCGGCGGGGGGACCGTCCCCGGGCGGCTGACGGGACGCTGACAGGCCGCCGACGGGCCGGGCCGGGGCCATCGACGGGTCCCGACCGGCCGCTCCAAGGGCTCGACGGGCCGCCGACGGGTCGGAACGGGCCGTCGGCGGGGCTCCGACGGGCCGCTCCGGGCGGCGCCGGACGCGCCGGGGGAGTGCAATGGGAACGGGGCCGCCGCCCCGGGAGCCGTCCACCACCGGAGGAGAGCCGCATGACCGCCACGCACCCCGTCGACCCGCAGCGCGAGCGGCCCGGCCGGATCATGTCCCACGAGATGGCCGAGCAGCCCGCCGTGCTGCGCCGCATCCTCGACACCGGGGCGCCCGGGGTGTTCCGGACGGCCGGGCTGATCGCCGCCCGCCGTCCCCGGTTCGTCCTGCTCACCGCCCGGGGCACCTCCGACAACGCGGCCCTCTACGCGAAGTACCTGCTGGAGATCCGGCGCGGGCTGCCCTGCGGCCTCACCTCGATGTCCACCACCACCGCCTACGGGGCCCGCCCCGACCTGCGGGACGTCCTGGTCATCACGGTCAGCCAGTCCGGCGGCTCGCCCGACCTGGTGGCCTCCACCCGGGCCGCCCGGGAGGCCGGGGCGATCACCCTGGCCGTCACCAACAACCCGGACTCCGCGCTCGCCGCCGTCTCCGAGTTCCACCTGGACATCATGGCCGGGGCCGAGCGCGCGCTGCCCGCCACCAAGACGTACACGGCCTCCCTGCTGACCCTGTACCTGTTCACCGAGGGGCTCGCGGGCGGCGACGGCGGCGCCGCCCTGCCGCTGCCCGAACTGGCGGCCCAACTCCTCGGACGCCAGCCGGAGATCCGCGCCCTGGCCGCCCGCTACCGGTTCGCCGAGCGGATGGTGATCACCTCCCGGGGGTACGGCTACCCCACCGCCAAGGAGGCCGCCCTCAAGCTGATGGAGACCAGCTACATCCCCGCCCTGTCCTACTCGGGCGCCGATCTGCTGCACGGCCCGCTGGCCATGGTCGACAACATCTCCCCGGTGATCGCCGTGGTCACCGCGGGCCGGGGCGGCGAGGCCCTGCAACCCGTCCTCGACCGGCTCCGGGGCCGGGGCGCCGACCTCGTCGTCATCGGGCCGCGCGCCCAGGTGGAGGCCGCGTCCGCCGGGTTCGTCCTGCCCACCGACGACGTCCCCGAGGAACTCCAGCCGATCCTGGAGATCATCCCGCTGCAACTGCTCGCCTACGAGGTCACCATCGCCCGGGGCCAGGACCCGGACGCCCCGCGCGCCCTCGCCAAGATCACCGAGACCCGCTGAGGGCGGGGGTCGGGGGCCGCCGAGCGACGGGGCCGCCCCTGGCCCGTCCCCGGTACCCGCCCCAGTTCCCGTTACCCGGCCCCTGGCCCGCCCCCCCGTACGGTCCCGTCCGCCCCCGTCCGGTCCCTCCCGGTCTCGCCCTCTGGGCCGCTCCCGACTCCGAGGGGGCCTCCGGATAGCGTCACTCCATGATCCCCCTGTCCCGGCCGTCCCCGCCCCCGCCTCCGTCCCGTCCCGGCTTCCGCCCCCGTGGCCCGCGCCGCACGCCCCGGGGGGAGGCCACCCCGTGACGCTCTGGGAGATGCTCGCGGTGCTCGCCGCCGGAGCGGGCGCCGGGGCCATCAACGCCGTCGTGGGCTCCGGCACCCTCATCACCTTCCCGGTGCTGCTCGCGGTGGGCCTGCCGCCCGTCACGGCCACCGTCTCCAACGGCCTCGGGCTGGTCCCGGGTTCGCTCAGCGGCGCCTTCGGCTACCGCCGGGAGCTGGCCGGACAGCGCGCCCGGGTGCTGCGGCTCGGGATCGTCACGGCGATCGGCGCCACCGCCGGGGCCGCGCTGCTGATCACCCTGCCGCCGTCCGCGTTCGAGACGGTGGTGCCGGTGCTGGTCGCGCTGGCGCTGGCGCTGGTCGTCCTCCAGCCACGCATCAGCCGCGCGGTCAAACGCCGCCACGAGCGCGCGGGCTCCCGGCCGCACCCGGAGGGCGGCCTTCCGCTGCTCGTCGGGATGGGGCTGGCCAGCGTCTACGGGGGCTACTTCACGGCCGCGCAGGGGATCGTCTACCTCTCCCTGATGGGCACCCTGATCGACGACACCCTGCAACGGCTGAACGCCGTGAAGAACGTCCTGGCCGCCATCGTCAACGGGGTGGCCGCGGTGTTCTTCCTCTTCGTCGCGGACTTCGACTGGACGGCCGTGCTGCTCATCGCGGTCGGCTCCACGTTCGGCGCGCTGGCCGGAGCGGCGGTCGGACGGCGGGTCAGTCCGGGCGTGCTGCGCGCGGTGATCGTGGTCGTGGGCACCTGCGCCCTGGTCCAGCTGATCGTCCGCTGACCGGCCCCGGTTCCGCCCCGCCCCGGCCCCTCCGGACCGCCCCGGCCGATCATTTTCGGCCAGCGGTCCCGGCCGTCCGACAAACATCGGTGAACGCATGGACAGACGCGAATGGTCTAGTCCACAATGAAAAACGATGGACCTCCGGGGACTCCCCGGGACCACCATTCCGTTCTCCCCGCACAGGAGGACGGTCGAGGAACCGGCGCTCTCTGCCCTGACTGCACCGGCTCCTCACCCAACGGCCGACCGGGACCGCACACCCGCCGGCCGGGATTGCTCCGGGCTGCGGTGCCGGGAGGGTTGAGGGTCCCTCCCAGGCACCGTGGCCCGCGGGTCTTCCCGGAGCCGGTCGGCACGGCCACCGCCCGCCACGCCCCTCCGCTCAGGACGACGCCATCAGGGGGCCGTCGCGATCCGGCCAGGTACGCTCGCAGACGTGCCCTCCATGAACGATCTCGTACGCCAGCACACCGCCCTGTCCGACACGGACCTGGAGTGGCTCCATCTGCTGGTCTCGGAGTGGCAGCTGCTCTCCGACCTCTCCTTCGCCGACCTGGTCCTGTGGGTCCCCACCCGCGACGGCACCCGCTACGTCTCCGTCGCCCAGATGCGGCCCAACACCGGCCCCACCTCGTACCAGGACGACATGGTCGGCCACCTCGTCCCGCGCGGCCGCCGCCCCCTGCTGGACGTCGCCCTCGACGAGGGACGCATCGTCCGCGAGGGCGACCCGGAGTGGCGCGAGGAGGTCCCGGTCCGGGTCGAGTCGATCCCCGTCAGCCGGGAGGGCCGGGTCCTGGGCGTCATCGCCCGCAACACCAACCTGCTCACCGTGCGCACCCCGTCCCGCCTGGAACTCACCTACCTCCAGAGCGCGTCCGACCTGGCCCAGATGATCGCGGCCGGCTCGTTCCCCTTCCCGGACCAGCAGGTGGACATGGACGCCTCGCCCCGGGTCGGCGACGGACTGATCCGGCTGGACGCCGACGGCAGCGTCCAGTACGCCTCCCCCAACGCGCTCTCCGCCTACCACCGCCTCGGCCTCGCCGCCGACCTGGTCGGCCACCACCTGGGCACCACCACCGCCGAACTCGCCCCCTCCCGGGGCCCCGTGGACGAGGCCCTGGTCACCATGGCCAGCGGCTGGGCCCCCCGGGAGTTCGAGATCGAGGGCAACGGGGGAGTGATCCAGCTCCGCGCGATCCCCCTCAAGCCCAAGGGCCCCCGCATCGGTTCGCTGATCCTGCTGCGCGACGTCACCGAACTGCGCCGCCGCGAACGCGAACTCATCACCAAGGACGCCACCATCCGGGAGATCCACCACCGGGTGAAGAACAACCTCCAGACGGTGGCCGCGCTGCTGCGCCTCCAGGCCCGCCGCATCGAGTCCGAGCGCGGCCGGGCCGCCCTGGAGGAGGCGGTGCGCCGGGTCGGCTCCATCGCCATCGTCCACGAGACCCTCTCCCAGAACCTCGACGAGCGCGTCGAGTTCGACGAGATCGCCGACCGGGTCCTCGCGATGGTCGCCGAGATCTCCCCGGGCAAGGTCACCGGCCGCCGCTCGGGCCGCTTCGGCATCCTGGACGCGGAGGTGGCCACCCCGCTCTCCATGGTGCTCACCGAGGTCCTCCAGAACGCCCTGGAGCACGGTTTCGGCCCCCAGGACACCGGGACGGTCGAGGTGTCCGCGGTGCGCGGCGGAACGCTCCAGCAGGCGCGGCTGCTGGTCACCGTGCAGGACGACGGGGTCGGGCTGCCCGAGGGCTTCGACCCGCACCGCTCCGGGAACCTCGGCCTCCAGATCGTCCGCACCCTGGTCGAGGGCGAACTCGGTGGCACCTTCGACATGCTCCCCGGCCCTGAGGGCGGTACCCGGGTCACCCTCGACCTCCCGGTCCACCCCCGGCAGTGACCGCCCGGCGGGGACGGCCCGCCCCCGCCGGGGAGCGACGGTCCGCTCCCGGCGGTGACCGGGAGTGACAACCGACCCTCCCGGTGACCGCGCGATGACCGGTCCGGCACCCGATACGCGCCACCGGGGGGCCGAAAGTGCCGGGGCGGTGTCAGCCGGTCCCCGTCACGAGATATCTTGATGTCAAGACGATGTAGACGTGAAGCGGAGTATCGGTGACTGACTCGACCATCATCTATACGCACACTGACGAGGCTCCGGCCCTGGCGACGCACTCGTTCCTGCCCGTGGTGCGGGCGTACGCGGCGACGGCGGGGATCAACGTCGAGAGCCGTGACATCTCCCTGGCCGGGCGGATCATCGCCAGCTTCCCCGAGTACCTGGAGGAGGCCCAGCGCATCGACGACGCGCTCGCCGAGCTGGGAGAGCTGGCCAAGCGGCCCGAGGCCAACATCATCAAGCTGCCGAACATCTCGGCCTCCATCCCGCAGCTCAAGGCCGCCGTCGCGGAACTGCGCGAGCAGGGCTACGCGCTGCCGGACTACCCGGACGACCCGAAGACCGACGAGGAGCGGGAGATCCGCGCCCGGTACGACAAGGTCAAGGGAAGCGCCGTGAACCCGGTGCTGCGCGAGGGCAACTCGGACCGCCGTGCCCCCGCCTCGGTGAAGAACTACGCCAAGACCCACCCGCACCGCATGGGCGCCTGGACCTCCGAGTCCAAGACCAACGTGGCGACCATGGGCGAGAACGACTTCCGCTCCACCGAGAAGTCCACGGTGATCGCCGAGGCGGGCTCCCTCCGCATCGAGCTGGTGGCCGAGGACGGCACCACTACCGTGCTGCGCGAGTCGGTCCCCGTCCAGGCGGGCGAGGTCGTCGACGCCTCCGTGCTGCGCGTCGCCGCGCTGCGCTCGTTCCTGACCGAGCAGGTGGCCCGGGCCAAGGCCGAGGGCGTGCTGTTCTCGGTGCACCTCAAGGCCACGATGATGAAGGTCTCCGACCCGATCATCTTCGGTCACGTGGTGCGCGCCTTCTTCCCGAAGACGTTCGAGCGGTACGGCGCCACGCTGGCCGCCGCCGGACTCTCCCCGAACGACGGCCTGGGCGGCGTCCTCAAGGGCCTGGAGGCCCTGCCCGAGGGTGCCGAGATCAAGGCGTCCTTCGACGCGGAGCTGGCCGAGGGCCCGGCGCTGGCGATGGTCGACTCCGACCGCGGCATCACCAACCTGCACGTCCCGTCCGACGTCATCGTCGACGCCTCCATGCCCGCCATGATCCGGACCTCCGGTCACATGTGGGGCCCGGACGGCCAGGAGGCCGACACCCTCGCCGTGCTGCCCGACAGCAGCTACTCGGGCGTCTACCAGGTCGTCGTCGACGACTGCCGCGCCCACGGCGCCTACGACCCGTCGACCATGGGCTCGGTCCCGAACGTCGGTCTGATGGCGCAGAAGGCCGAGGAGTACGGCAGCCACGACAAGACCTTCGAGGTCGCGACCGCCGGTACGGTCCGCCTCGTCGACCAGAACGGCCAGGCCGTCCTGGAGCAGGCCGTCTCCGCCGGGGACGTCTTCCGCGCCTGCCAGACCAAGGACGCCCCGGTCCGCGACTGGGTCAAGCTCGCGGTCACCCGCGCCCGCGCCACCGGTGACCCGGCGGTGTTCTGGCTGGACGAGACCCGCGCCCACGACGCGCAGCTCATCGCGAAGGTCAACGCGTACCTTCCGGAGCACGACACCGAGGGCCTGGACATCCGGGTGCTCTCCCCGGTCGAGGCGACCAAGCTCTCCGTGGAGCGCATCCGCCGGGGCGAGAACACCATCTCGGTCACCGGCAACGTGCTGCGCGACTACCTGACCGACCTCTTCCCGATCCTGGAGCTGGGCACCAGCGCCAAGATGCTGTCGGTGGTCCCGCTGATGGCGGGCGGCGGTCTGTTCGAGACGGGCGCGGGCGGTTCGGCCCCCAAGCACGTCCAGCAGCTGGTGAAGGAGGACTACCTGCGCTGGGACAGCCTGGGCGAGTTCTTCGCGCTGGCGGCCAGCTTCGAGCACCTCGCGCAGGTCACCGGCAACGCCCGGGCCCAGGTCCTCGCCGACACCCTCGACCGCGCGACGGCGACCTTCCTCAACGAGGACAAGTCCCCGACCCGCCGCGTCGGCGGCATCGACAACCGCGGCAGCCACTTCTACCTCTCCCTGTACTGGGCGCAGGAGCTGGCCGCGCAGACCGTCGACGCCGAGCTGGCCAAGGCGTTCGGCCCGCTCGCCGAGACGCTGACCGAGCGGGAGTCGACGGTCGTCGGCGAACTGGTGGCGGTCCAGGGCAAGCCCGTCGACATCGGTGGCTACTACCAGCCCGACGTCGTCAAGGCGGCGGCCGTGATGCGTCCGTCGAAGACGTTCAACGAGGCGATCGCCAGCCTCGGCTGACCGACCGGCCCACCGGCTTCCGGGAGGGTTCCCGGCCGTCCCCGTGACGCGCCGGGCACCCGTCCGGACGGCTTCCCGGCCCCGCCAGGCTCCGGCCCGGCGGGGCCGGAACCGTTCCGGCCCCCATCGGGGCGCTGACGGAACGGTCCGTCCGCACGACGCGACGGCGGCCGTCCCGCCCCCGTCGACCGGTCCGACCGGATCGACGGGGGCGGGACGGCCGCCGTCATCGCGTGAGCCCCCGGAACCTGTGCGGTTCCGGGGGCTCACGGTGAGAACACTGCGGGTTACGCGCTGCGGCTCGGGAGGCGGGAGTTGCGTACGCGCTGTACGCGCCGCCGTGGCCGGGGCTCGTATGGGCGGCCGGACGTCAGGCGCTGGCCTGCCGCGCCCGGTTGCGGGCGGCGCGGCGCTTCATCGCGCGGCGCTCGTCCTCGCTGAGGCCACCCCAGACACCCGAGTCCTGGCCGGACTCGAGCGCCCACTGCAGGCACTGCTCCATGACGGGGCAGCGACGGCAGACGGCCTTGGCTTCCTCGATCTGCAGCAGCGCGGGACCGGTGTTGCCGATGGGGAAGAACAGCTCGGGGTCTTCCTCGCGACAAACGGCGTTGTGACGCCAGTCCATGGCTGCTACCTCTCTTGGTGTTACTTCAGTGTGCTTGTGAATGTGAACGCTTTCACGAAACCCTCGACAAGTGAAGGGCCTGCACCCGGACGTGACCCGGTGCGGTCCAGAGTTTGAGGAGGGGATCGGGCTCTCTGTGGGGGGCGGTGTTGCGGCCCGTCCCGAGCGCCACATAGAGACTCGCAAACCTCGGCGGCGGATACAACCCCTTCTGGAAAGTTTTTTTGGATTCCTCGGTGTCGACTAGGTCACAGCCGTACTTCCATGGGGTGGACCCTTGCCTAAACGTTCGAGTGCAAGGACTTTCGCCCGTTCCGCTCACACAATCACACGCAGTGCACGGTCTACGCCTAGGAACGTCACGCTCGTGCGCAGTCCGAGGTGGTCTCCGTCCATCTGCAGGGGCAGTGGCGCCTTCGAATGCAAGGTGAACCGGTCGAGGTCGTGCAGCGACACCGCGTGCTTGCCGTGGGGGCCCCGCTCGGGGGACGAAGTCATCAATTGCGTGGCATAGCGGGCGACGGCCCCGGCGGTCAGCCGGTTCAGCCCGAGCACGTCGAGACCGGTGTCGAACGACGCCTTCGGTGCCGCGTAGACCGGGCGATTACCCAGATAGGTCCACGGAGCCGTATTGCAGACTATGGAGACGAGAAGATCTTCCACTGGTTCCCGGCCGGGCCGTTCCAGGGTGATCGAACCGTGCCGCCGCTGTTCCCCGAGGAATTGCCGGAGAACCTGCCGGAGATAAAGCGCGTGCGTCGAACGCTTTCCCAACTCCCGCTGCTGTTCGACGCGTCCGACCACTCCGGCGTCGAAGCCGAGTCCCGCGCAGAAGGTGAACCAGCGGCCGGGGACGGCCTCGTCGGCGGTGCCCGGGGTGCCGATCGCCCGGCCCAGTCCGACGGTGCGCTCGGAGCCGCCGCCGATCGCGTCCAGCAGGGCGCCGGTCGCCTCCACGGCGTCGTTCGGCAGTCCGAGGGCGCGGGCGAACACGTTCGTCGAGCCGCCGGGGACCACCGCGAGACGGGGGGTGCGCTCCGGGTCGGGGACGGTGTCGCCGTCCCCCAGAAGACCGTTCACGACCTCGTTGACGGTGCCGTCGCCGCCGAGCGCGACCACCAGGTCGACCTCGTCGCCCTCCGCCGCCCGCCGGGCCAGGTCGCGCGCGTGCCCGCGGTACTCGGTGGTGACCGCCTCCAGCTTCATCTCGCTGGCCAGCGCGTGGATCAGCACGTCACGCGTACGCGCGCTCGTGGTGGTGGCTGCCGGGTTGACCACGAGGAGTGCGCGCATGCCATGCAGGGTACCCAGCGGTGGCCGCGCGCCCCCACCCAGGGGCGGCGGGCCCGCGCCCGCCCCGCCGTGGCGCGGGGCGCGCGGGCTACCCTGCTGGGGTGAGTGCTGAGCAGAGATCCGCCCCTGGAACGCGCGACGGGGACGCCCCCGAGGGCCCCCGCCCCGGACGGCTGACCGCGGCCGCCGCCCTGACCGGTCTGGAGGGCGCCGCGCTCGTCGCCGGCGGGGTCTACGTCCTGGTGCGCGGGCTGACCGGGGACGGCAGCGCGGGCCAGGCGGCGATGGCCGGGCTGACGCTCGCCGCGCTCGCGGTGCTGCCGCTGGTCGCCGCCCGGGGGCTGCTGGCCCGCCGGAGCTGGAGCCGGGGCCCCGCGATCATGACCCAGCTGGTCGCCCTGCCGGTCGCGTACAGCCTGCTCCAGGCCGACAGCATGCTGATCCCGGGCGGGATCGCCCTCGGAGTGGCCGCGGTGACCACGCTGGCGCTGCTCGTCAACGCGGAGACCACCGAGGCCCTCGGCATCCGCCCGCCGGGCGGCGCGTAGCCTCCGGCCGGGCCGACGGGGCCCCGACCGGCGCGGGCCCGGAACGAGGGGCTCGTGGGGTGAGCGAGGGGCGTGTGCCCGCCACCGCGCGCGGGGCGGACCGTCCGTCCGCCCCGGGTGTTCCCCGCACGCCCGCGCGTGCCGCTCCCGTGCCCTGCCCGGCGTACGCCCGTCCCCGTCCGGTGCGGCCCGGCGCCCTCCGCCCACGGTCCGCACCGTCCGGTGCCGCCCGTCCACGGTTCGTGCCGTCCGATGCCGCCCCTCCGCCGCCCGTGCCGTCCGGCGTCCGCCGTGCCGTCCGGTGCTCTCCGTCCGCCGCCCGTGCCGTCCGCCGTCCGGTGCCCGTGCCGCGCGTCCGCCGTCGCACACGACGGCGCCCGGAGCCGGGTGGGCTCCGGGCGCCGTGGCCGGGTCAGAACGTGAGGGGGCCCGCCGGGGTCGCCGCCGTCTCCGGACGCGTGCGTGTACACGCGTCTCCGTGACGGACGGGGCGGCCCCGGGGACCCTCCCGGGTCACTCCTCGACCAGCAGCTTCTCGCGGAGCTGGGCCAGGGTCCGGGCCAGCAGCCGGGAGACGTGCATCTGGGAGATGCCGACCTCCTGGGCGATCTGCGACTGGGTCATGTTCCCGAAGAACCGCAGCAGCAGGATGCGCTTCTCCCGGGGCGGCAGGTCCTCCAGCAGCGGTTTGAGGGACTCGCGGTACTCGACGCCCTCCAGCGCCTCGTCCTCCGCGCCGAGGGTGTCGGCGACGGCGGGCGACTCGTCGTCGGTGTCCGGGACATCCAGCGAGAGCGTGGAGTAGGCGTTCGCCGACTCCAGCCCCTCCAGGACCTCCTCCTCGGAGATCGCCAGCTTCTCGGCCAGCTCGTGCACGGTGGGGGAGCGCCCGTGCTGCTGGGACAGCTCGGCGGTCGCCGTGGTCAGCGAGAGCCGCAGCTCCTGGAGCCGCCGGGGCACCCGCACCGCCCAGCCCTTGTCCCGGAAGTGCCGCTTGATCTCGCCGACGACGGTCGGGGTCGCGTAGGTGGAGAACTCGACGCCGCGCTCCGGGTCGAACCGGTCCACCGACTTGATCAGCCCGATCGTCGCGACCTGCGTCAGATCGTCCAGCGGTTCGCCGCGGTTGCGGAACCGCCGCGCGAGGTGCTCGACGAGCGGCAGGTGCATCCGTACGAGCTGGTTGCGCAGTTCCGCGTACTCCGGGCTGCCGTCGGGCAGTTGGCGCAGCGTGACGAACATCGCCCGCGCCGCGCTCCGCTCCGGGGAGTCGTGCCGCACGTGCTGGACGCGCTGACCCTGACCGGCACCCGGTCCGCCCGCGTCCCGTTCGCCGGTCCGCTCGTGCTCGCTCATATATCCCGCCCTCCCCCAGCTCCCGCCGGGAGGTGCCCCCGGCCCGCCCCGGCCGGACGGCGCTTCGCGCGCGTCCGCACCGCCGGGGGCGACCGGCTGTGCCTGCTCCAACGCGTCGGCCGGGTCCGGCGTCACCGCCGGTCCCGTCCGTCCGGCCGGTTCCCGGAGGTCTCCCTCCGGATGCGGCCTGGCCTGCTGCTCGGGGATGCCGCCCGCCGACGGGACGGGCGGCCCCGGTGTGTCGTGTCCCTCGTCCCGCACCGGTCCGTCCCCGTTCCTCACGCCGGACCGGGGCCCGCGCCGCGTTGTTTGTAGAGACTGATCGACACGGTCTTGTCGTCGGCCACGGTCGAGTCGACCTTCCCCGCCAGGGCGGACAGCACCGTCCAGGCGAAGGTGTCGCGCTCCGGCGCGCGGCCGTCCGTGGTCGGCGCCGAGACGGTGACTTCCAGGGAGTCGTCCACGAGCCGGAAGACACAGCTGAGTACGGAGCCGGGCACGGCCTGCTGGAGCAGGATCGCGCACGCCTCGTCCACGGCGATGCGGAGGTCCTCGATCTCGTCGAGGGTGAAGTCCAAACGGGCCGCGAGGCCGGCCGTCGCCGTCCGCAGCACCGACAGGTAGGCACCCGCAGCCGGCAGCCGGACTTCCACGAAGTCCTGGGTCCCGGGCTCTCCTGCGATCTGGGACACCCTCACCTCCAAGGTGGTACAAGCTCTTCGGGGCTCCGGGGGAGCGCCCCCCGGGTAACGCGCAACATGGTGCAGCGGTGACGCTATCGCGCTCACGGCGCGGGTGTCCCGGGGACCCCGCCCCTTGACCTCACTCATCGTAAGCACATCTCTACGCACAGTGGCTAGGGGTGTGCGGGTACCGATGCGGTGACGTCCCCGCTCCCCTCCCCGCCGCTCGGCGCGCCGGGTTGACGTACCCATGCCTCCGGCCGTCGAACCGTCCTGGTCGCGGGCCCGGGCCGGGCCCGCGCCGCCCGGACGGCCGGGGCGCGGGGATGGCGGTCGGCGGGTGGCGGTGCCGGTCAGCCGGTCAGACGACGACGCAGTCCACGAAGCACCAGCGCCAGTCCTCCCCGGGCTCGAACGTCCGCATGACGGGGTGCCCGGTCTCCTCGTGGTGCCCGGTGGCGTGCCGCAGCGGCGAGGAGTCGCAGCACCCCACATGGCCGCACTCCAGGCACATCCGCAACTGCACCGGGTCCGTCCCGGCGGCCGCGCAGTCGAGGCAGGTCTCACTCAGGGGCTCCGGCTCCGGCTCGGGCAGCGCGGAAACGTGCGCGCACTCCTTCATGATGGCCAGGTTACTGATCCGCGCGGTACGCCGCCGGGCCCGCGCGGGCGCGCTCCGGCACGGTGTCGCGCCCGGGCCGTGCCGGAGCGTCGTGTGCCGGGCCGGGCGGGCCGTGCCATGCCGGGCGGGCCGTGCCATGCCGGGCGGGCCGTACCGGGTGGGTACGCGCGGCTGCCGAACGGTGTCCGGCCCGGTCCGGCCCGGTCGGACCCGGTCAGGCCCGGCGGGGCGCGACCGTCGGGGTGCGGCCCGGCGGCCGTCGGTGGCGCGGGCCGGTGTCCGCCGGTGCGTGCCCGCCGGTGGGGACGGCCGTCGTCGGCGCTGACGAGCCGGTGCCGGTGCCGGTGCCGGGTGGAGACGAGAGGGAGCCGTGATGGACGCGCTGTCGGTGATCGGACTGGTCGCGGCGAGCACCGCCGTCGCGGGGGCGGCCCGCCGCACCCCGGTGCCGCCGCCACTGGCGCTGGTGGCGGTCGGACTGCTCGCCGGGTACCTGCCGGGGGTCCCGGAGTTCACCCTCGATCCGCACTTCGTGCTGCCCCTGCTGCTGCCGCCGTTGCTGCACCTCGCGGCCCTGGAGAGCTCGTACCTCGATCTGCGGGCCAACGTCCGCCCGGTGGCGTTGCTGTCCGTGGGCTACGTCCTGTTCGCGACGGTCGCGGTGGGCTGGCTCGCGCATCTGCTGGTGCCGGGGCTGCCGTTGACGGCCGCGCTGGTGCTGGGCGCGGTGATCGCGCCGCCCGACGCGGTGGCCGCGACCGCCGTCGCCCGGAAGGTCGGGCTGCCCGCCCGGATCACCACCATCCTCCAGGGCGAGTCGCTGGTGAACGACGCCACCGCCATCACCGCCTTCCGGGTGGCGCTGGCCGCCGCCGTGGGGGAGGGAATGAGCTGGGCGGGCGGCGTCCGGGAGTTCCTGGTCGCGGCGGTCGGCGGGGTCGGCGTCGGGCTGGTGCTGATGATCCCGCTGCACTGGCTGCGCACCCATCTGCGGGAGGCGCTGCTCCAGAACACCCTTTCGCTGCTCATTCCGTTCGTCGCGTACGCGGCGGCCGAACAGGTCGGCGCCTCCGGGGTGCTCGCCGTGGTGGTGGTCGCCCTCTACCTGGGGCACCGGGCCTGGCAGGTCGACTTCGAGACCCGCCTTCAGGAGGCCGCCGTCTGGCGGATGGTGTCGTTCGTCCTGGAGTCGGCGGTGTTCGCGCTGATCGGGTTGCAGCTCCCGGTGGTGCTGCGGGGACTCGGCCCGGTGAGCGGCGCCGACGCGGCCTGGTACGCCTGCGCGCTGTTCGTGCTCGTGGTGGTGGTCCGGTTCGTGTGGTGCTACCCCGCGACCTACCTCCCGTTGTGGCTCTCGCCCCGGATCCGGAGCTGGGAGTCCGACACCGACTGGCGCCGCCCGCTGGTGGTGAGCTGGGCCGGGATGCGCGGGGTGGTGTCGCTGGCGATCGCGTTCTCCATCCCGTTGACGGTGCACGACGGGGGACCGTTCCCGGCCCGCAACCTGATCCTCTTCCTGACCTTCACCACCGTGATCGGCACGCTCGTCGTCCAGGGCCTCACCCTGCCCGCCCTGATCCGGGCGCTGCGGCTGCCCGGCCGGGACGGGCGGGCCAGGACGCTCGCCGAGGCCCAGGCCCAGAACGCCGCCTCGCGGGCCGCCGACGAGCGCCTCGCGGAACTCCTCGGGGATCCGCGCAACACGCTGCCCGAACCCTTGGTGGAGCGGCTGAGACTGGCCCTGGAGCGCCGCCGCAACGCCGTCTGGGAGCGGCTCGGCACCCCGAACCCGGTCACCGGCGAGTCCGTGGACGACACCTACCGCAGACTGACCCGGGAGATGATCGCCGCCGAGCGGGACGTCTTCGTCCGGTTGCGGGACGCCCGGGTGATCGACGACGAGCTGATGCGGACCCTGCTGCGCAGGCTGGACCTGGAGGAGGCGGCGGCGTACCGGGAGGAGGAGGCGGAATGAACCCTCCCCGGCCGGGACGGGTGCCGGGTCCGGCTGTTCCCGCCCGGACGTCGTCCGAGGTTGTCAGAGTGTCAAGGTCCCAGGGCCGCCCGCGGGACGGTCAGGACGGTGCCGGGGTGCTCCGGGAGGCCGTCGTCTCGGGGCCGGGGCGGCCGGTGACCACGGCGGTCAGCCGGGTGCCCGCCGGGAACGCCCCCTCCTCGGTGAGGGTGAGCAGCGCCCGGAGCAGCTTGGCCACGTAGAGGCGTTCCACGGGGAGCCCGTGCCGCTGTTCGAAGTCCTCGGCGAAGGCGTGCACGGAGGACGGCACCCGGGCGTACCCGCCGCCGTGGAAGCGCTCGTCCAGCCACCAGTCGCCCCGGGGGCCGCCGAACGCCTCGTGCTGGAGCCGGGCCGTCGCCTCCGCGAGGAAACCGCCGCCCACCACGGGTATGCCGAGCGCCCGCTGCCCCGGGGCGAGTCCCGCCGCGAGCCCGGCGAGCGTGCCCCCGGTACCGCAGGCCACCGCGACGACGTCCGCCAGGCCGCGCAGCTCCCGGCCCAGTGGGACGCAGCCCCGGACGGCGGACGCGTTGCTGCCGCCCTCGGGGACGACGTACACCTCGCCGGGACCGGTCCCGGCGACGGAGTCCGGGCCGGTCAGGAGCGCCGCGACCGCCTCGGGGGCCGGGGACGCGGTCAGCAGGCGGTAGGACGTCCGGTCGACGAACCGCAGCCCCATGCCGTCGGCCGCGCACCGGGCCAGTGAGGGGTTCAGCGGCCGGTCCGCGAGTTCGTCGCCGCGCACGATCCCGATGGTGGACAGCCCGAGGAGCCGTCCGGCGGCGGCGGTGGCCCGGAGGTGGTTGGAGTAGGCGCCGCCGAAGGTGACGACCGTGCGGGTGCCCGCCGCGGCGAGGTTGGGCGCGAGCTTGCGCCACTTGTTGCCCACCAGGTCGGGATGGATCAGGTCGTCCCGTTTCAGCGCGAGCCGGACGCCATGGGCGAGGAACCGTTCGTCCCGCACCTCCCGCAGCGGAGAGGGCAGCCGGGCCCCGAGGTCCCCGACTCCCGTCCGCGCGCTCATGTCCGTGTCCGACCCGTCATGCGCCCATTCTCACCCTTGCCGGAGGGAGCCGTCGGGCCCCACCCGGTCACACGGCCCGCCCGCTCCACGGCCGGGGACCCGCCGGTACGTCCGCCCGTCCCCGCCCAGCACCGAGCCCCGTCGGACGGCCGGTCAGGACCGGGCCGGTGGTCCCGGGCGCCCGGGACCACGACGCCGACCCGCCGGACGGCGGGGTGCCGGGCCACCGTCGGACCGCGACCGCGACCGCGACCGCGACCGGGTCCGGACCCGCGACCGGGGCTGGACCGGGGCCGGGAAAGGACCGGGGCCGGGGCCGGACTGGAGGCCGCGACCGGGTGTGTCCCGTCAGTGCCGCAGCACCCCGTCCCCGTGCACCGCGATGTGCTGCTCCAGCTCCTGGACGGCGCGCTGGGTGGCCTCGGGGGAGCCGCTGCCCCGCCGCTCCGCGTAGTACGCCGCGCCGACCCGCTTCAGCAGATCGGCTCCGGCCCGCTGTGCCTGCACCTCGTCGAGCTTCTGCTTGCCCTGGGTGAGCCCCTGCTGGACCTGCTCCCGGGCACGGTCGAGGAAACCCGCCATCGTGTACCACTCCCGTTCGTCGTGCCGCCCTCCGGCGGCTCGTGGTGCTCTTCGTCGTCCTGCTCGTGTCGTGTGGTGCGCGCATCCGGTGAACGCGCGGCGGGATCTTCGAGTTCCCGGCCCCTCCGCCGATCGGCCGCCCTCACTCGAACGGGTGAGGGGCCTACGAACGGGCGAGGGAACGCGCGGCGGCGGATGAATCGTAGAAACGATTCATCACATATCGAGGAGCGACCCGAACGGCGGCTCCCAATCCCGCTCTTTTGTGTGATGGCACCGGGACGGTCGGTACTGGAAGGCTCTGCCCCGCAGTTCAGCGCACGTACACGGGAGGGCGAACGAGCATGTCGGCAGGCGAGGGGATCCGCACGGAGCGGCCGCAGCGGAGCCTCGGCACCGCGGCCGCGCGGAATCTGGCCACCACGACCAAGACGGCCCCGCAGATGCAGGAGATCAGCTCGCGCTGGCTGCTGCGGACGCTGCCGTGGGTCGCCGTGCAGGGCGGCGCGTACCGCGTCAACCGGCGGCTGACCTACGCGGTCGGGGACGGCCGGGTCACCTTCGTGCAGACCGGTGACAGCGTCCGGGTCATCCCCGCCGAGCTGGGGGAACTGCCCCTGCTGCGGGAGTACCCGGACGAGGGGGTCCTGGCCGAACTCGCCGACCGCTGCGAGCAGCGCCGGTACGCCCCCGGGGAGCTGCTGACCTCCTTCGGCAACCCGTCCGGCGAGGTGTTCCTGCTGGCCCACGGCCGGGTCGAGAGGATCGGCACCGGGCCCTACGGGGACGACGCCGTCCTGGACGTGCTCGCGGACGGCGCGTACTTCGGCGAGCGGGCGCTCTCCGACGCGGACGCCATCTGGGAGTACACCGCCCGCGCCGCCACCGACTGCACGGTCCTCGTCCTGCCCCACGCGGCGTTCCAGGAGGTCGCCGACCGCAGTCCGTCGCTCCGCGCCCACCTCGACGCCCTGCGGGCCGCCCCCGGGCACCGCGCCAACCGCTACGGCGAACGGGAGATCGAACTCTCCGCCGGTCACGTCGGCGAGGCCCCGCTGCCGGGCACCTTCGTCGACTACGAACTGTCGCCCCGCGAGTACGAACTGAGCGCGGCCCAGACGATCCTGCGCGTCCACAGCCGGGTCGCCGACCTCTACAGCCGGCCCATGAACCAGACCGAACACCAGCTCAGGCTCACGGTGGAGGCGCTCAAGGAGCGCCAGGAGCACGAGATGGTCAACAACCGGGAGTTCGGGCTGCTCCACAACTGCGCCTACGAGCAGCGCGTCCAGCCCCACGACGGCGCCCCCACCCCCGACGACCTGGACGAACTCCTCAGCCGCAGGCGCGGGTCGAAGCTCTTCCTCGCCCATCCGGGCGCCATCGCCGCCTTCGGCCGCGAGTGCAGCAGACGCGGACTGGTCCCGGACACCGTCGAGGTCTCCGGCGTCCGGATCCCGACCTGGCGCGGGGTGCCGATCTTCCCCTGCGACAAGATCCCGGTCACCGAGGCCCGGACCACCTCCATCATCTGCATGCGCACCGGCGAGGACGACGGGGGCGTCGTCGGACTCCACCAGCCGGGCATCCCGGACGAGATCGAACCCAGCCTCTCCGTCCGGTTCATGGGCATCGACGAGAAGGCGATCGTCTCGTACCTGGTCACCACGTACTACTCGGCCGCGGTGCTGGTGCCGGACGCGCTCGGCATCCTGGAGAACGTCGAGATCGGCCGCTGGCGGTGAGCTACACCGGCCCGGAGCCCGGGAGCAGCGCCCACGCCCTCGCCGTGCCGCCCGGCGGGCCCGTGCCCGAACGCGTTCCGGCGGTCCCGGGGCCCGCGCCCGGGGCGCCACAGGACGCGGACGCCGAGGCGCTGGCGCTGCTCGACGGCGCGCGAGCGAGCGTCGGGCCGGAGCTGCGCCGGGCGGTCGACACCCTGCCCGGGCAGCTGGGCCGGGTCGCGCGCTACCACTTCGGCTGGGAGGACGCGGACGGCGTCCCCACCGAGGGCAACGGGGGCAAGGCCATCCGGCCCGCCCTGGTCCTCGCCGCGGTGCGGGCGTTCGGCGGACGGCCCGAGGACGCCGTCCGGGCCGCGGCGGCGGTGGAGCTGACGCACAACTTCACCCTGCTCCACGACGACGTGATGGACCGGGACGTCACCCGTCGGCACCGGCCCACCGTGTGGAAGGCGTTCGGGATCCCGGACGCCATCCTGGCGGGGGACGCCCTGTGCGCCGCCGCGCAGCTCCTCCTCGCCGAGGACCCGCACCCGGCCGCCGCGCGGGCGTCGGCCCGGCTGGCCGCGTGCGTCGTCGAACTCTGCGCGGGTCAGCAGACCGACACCGCCATGGAGGGGCTGGCCCCCGACGAGGTGACCCTGGCGGACTGCCTGGCCATGGCGGAGGCCAAGACCGGGGCGCTCCTCGGGTGCGCCTGCGCGGTCGGCGCGCTGTACGCGGGGGCCGGGGAGGAGCGGGTGGCCGCGCTGGACTCGTTCGGACGGCAGGCCGGGCTCGCGTTCCAGCTGATCGACGACGTCATCGGCGTCTGGGGCGATCCCCGGCGGACCGGCAAGCCGGCGGGGGCCGATCTCCTGGTCCGCAAGAAGTCCCTGCCGGTGGTGGCCGCGCTCGGCTCGGGCACCGCCGCGGGCGCCGAACTGGCCGGGCTGTACGCGGTGGCCCCGGACGAGGGCGATCCGGCGGCCGGTCTGGAGCGGGTGGTGAGCGCGATCGAGGCCGCCGGGGGACGGGACTGGGCGCAGCGGCAGGCCGCCGACCGGATGGCCCGGGCGGTCCGGGCGCTGGCGGGGGCGCTGCCGGGGCCGGAGGCGGCCGGGGAGCTGCTGGCCCTGGCCGAGTTCGTCACCCGTAGGTCCGCCTGATCCGATCGGGTGCCGGTGCCGGTGCCGGTGCCGGTGCCGGTGCGGGGGGCGGTGGCGCTGCGGGTGGCGGTGGCGGTGCCTGGTCGGGGTGCTGGTGACTGGTCCCGGGACCACGGTCCCGGGACCGCTTCCCGCCCCGTTCCCCCTCCGTCCGTTTCCCCTCTCGTCTCCCGTCCGTTCCGGTCCCCGCCACTCGGGGGACCCCCGTCCGCCGTCCGTACCGTCCGGTCCGCCCGGGTGCGGGGCCGTCGAGGCGTGTGGGGTTCAATGAGGGCTTCCGGTACGGAAGTTGTATGGGAGGCGGCAGACGTATGAGTGTGGGAATCAGGACGGCGGGGGAAGCGGACCGGGAGACGGTGGTCCGGCTGCTCAGCGCGGCGTTCCGGGGCGATCCGGTCAGCACCTGGCTGTTCCCGGAGCCGGGTGACTTCGACCGCAAGCACGATCTGATGATGGGCGGTCTGCTGGACATCGTCCTGGCGACCGGCCGGGTCGACCTCGTCGAGGACGAGTCCGCCGTCGCGCTCTGGCTGACCATGCCCGAGGGCGGCCACGAGGAGGACGAGGACGGTCCCGCGCGGCTGCGGGAGGCGATCGACCCCGCCAACGAGCGGATCGAGCGGTTCGCCAGGCTGACCACGGAGTTCCACCCCACCCACGCGGCCCACGAGTACCTGTGGCTGATCGCCGTGGACCCGGACCGCCAGGGCGAGGGGCTGGGGGGCACCCTGATCAGCTCCGCCCTGGAGCGCTGCGACCGTGAGGGCACCGCCGCGTACCTGGAGGCCAGCAGCGCCCGCAGCCGCGAGCTGTACCGGCGGCTGGGCTTCCGGGTCCTCGACCCGGTCCTGGAACTGCCGGACGGCCCGACGGTGTGGCCGATGTGGCGGGACGCCGCCGGGGCCTGAAGGGCCGGTACGGGTGAGGGGTCCGGTCTCCACCGGAGACCGGACCCCTCACGCGCGTCTTCGCGGGCGCGTCGGCCCGGCGGGCCTCAGCCCTGCTTGGTCTCCCAGAAGATCTTGTCGACCTGGGCGATGTAGTCCAGGGCCTTCTGGCCGGTCGCCGGGTCGGTGGACGCCTTCGCGGCCGACAGGGCCTTGAGGGCGTCGTTGACCAGCTGGTGCAGCTCGGGGTACTTCTCGAAGTGCGGCGGCTTGAAGTAGTCGCTCCACAGGACCGACACATGGTGCTTGGCCAGTTCCGCGCGCTGCTCCTTGATGACCGTGGCGCGGGCCTGGAAGTGCGGGTCGTCGTTGGCGGCCATCTTGTCCTGCACGGCCTTGACCGACTCGGCCTCGATGCGGGCCTGGGCGGGGTCGTACACACCGCAGGGCAGGTCGCAGTGCGCGCTGACCTTGACCCGGGGGGCGAATACTCGGGAGAGCATGGAGCCGTCCTTCCTCGTGATCGTCTTCTCAGGTGGGAGATTACTCCGTGAGGGAGGGCTTTTCGCGAGCGGCCCCGGGGCCTAGGACGAAAGTACGGGCGGCCCTGCGGCCCTCGGAGGGGCGCCCCCGGACCGTCCGGCGGAGCGCCGGGAAACCGGGGACGCGGGACATGACGACATGACGGACGGGCGAGCGGACGGGAGGCATCCGATGCCGGAGGCGGGACAGGGACCACAGACCACCGCGCCGTTCGGGGTGGCCGAGGTCGAGGGGCCCTCGATGGTGCCGACGCTGTACCACGGGGACCGGTTGCTGGTCCGCTACGGCGCCCGGGTGCGGCCGGGGCAGGTGGTCGTGCTGCGCCATCCGTTCCAGCAGGACCTGCTCGTCGTGAAGCGGGCGGTGGAGCGGCGCGGCGGCGGCTGGTGGGTCCTCGCGGACAATCCGGCGGCGGGCGGGGACAGCACGGTGTACGGGGTGGTGCCCGAGGAGTTCGTCCTGGGCCGGGTCCTCGGACGGTACCGCCCGAGGACCCGGCCACCCGGTCAGCCCCGGGCGGGGGCGCTCTCCTGGGCGCTCACCGCGGTGCGGCCGGTTCCGGCGCGCTCGGCCTCCAGACGTTTGCGGGCCCGGTAGGCGGCCACGTTGGCGCGGGTCGCGCAGCGGTCCGAGCAGTAGCGGCGGGACCGGTTGGTGGAGGTGTCCAGATAGGCGTTGCGGCACGGGGCCGCCTCGCACAGCCCGAGGCGGTCCACGCCGTACTCGGTGAGGTGGACGGCCAGGCCCATCGAGGCGATGGCGGCGTAGGCGGCCGTCGCGTTGGTGGGGTGGTCGGCCAGGTGCATGTGCCACAGCGGACGGCCGTCGTCGTCGCGCTGGTCGTGTCCGGAGATCTGCGGGCTCACCGGGAACTCCAGCAGCAGCGAGTTCAGCAGGTCCACCGCGAGCGTCTCGTCCCCGCCGTCCGCCGCCTCGAAGACCGCGCGCAGCCGGCCCCGCACCGAGCGCAGCCGGGTGACGTCGCCGTCGGTGGTCCGCCGGGCGGCGGACCGGTTGGCGCCGAACAGGTCCCGTACGGCCTCGACCGAGGTGAGCGCGTCCAGACCCCGGTCCGGCTCCTCGCTGTTGACCAGGCGTACGGCGTAATCTGCGTAATAGGCGAGTTCCACTTGTAGTCCTTACGGGCGCCGTCTATCGTCGGGTGCGTACGGTGGGTAATGAGTGCTCACCGTTCAAGGGTATTACGTTCATCGGATCGCGCTCCTCACGGCCGCGGCGAGGGAAGGGACGGGACGACATGACCGGAACCACGACCGGAACCGACTGGCGGGCCTGGCAGCGGAGCTGGGACCGTCAGCAGGAGTGGTACATGCCGGACCGCGAGGAGCGGTTCCGGATCATGCTGGACATGGTCGAGGCGGTCGTCGGGCCCGAACCCCGGGTGCTGGACCTCGCGTGCGGTACGGGGAGTATTACGGATCGACTGCTCCGGAGGTTCCCCAACGCGACAAGTACCGGCGTCGATCTCGATCCGGCGCTGCTGCTGATCGCCGAGGGCACCTTCGCGGGCGACGACCGGGTCTCCTTCGTCACCGCCGACCTCACCGACCCCGGCTGGGTCAAGGCGCTGCCCCACGACTCCTACGACGCCGTGCTCACGGCGACCGCGCTGCACTGGCTGCGACGGGACCCCCTGGAGGCCCTGTACGGACGGCTCGCCGGGGTCGTCCGGGACGGCGGGGTGTTCATGAACGCCGACCACATGGTCGACGGGGACACCCCCCGGATCAACGCGGCCGAAGGCGTGCTGCGCCGTTCCCGGCGTGACCGGGAACGGGAGGCGGGGGCGCTGGACTGGGCCGACTGGTGGGCGCTGGCCGGGGAGGATCCCGCGCTGGCGGAGGCGACCGCGCGGCGGTTCGAGATCTACGGGGAGCACGCGGAGGGGGACACGCCCTCGCTCGGCTGGCACGTGGGGGCGCTCCGGGGAGCGGGGTTCGCGGAGGCGCGGGGGGTCTGGGCCTCGCCCTCCGATGCGATGGTCCTCGCCCTTCGGTAGGGCGGGGCTCTCTTCTGGCTTCGGGGCGGGTGGTGGGTGCGGGGGCCTCTTCGTCGGCCGGTGCGGGGCCGTCGTGGTCGCTCGCGCAGTTCCCCGCGCCCCTTGGGCGGCTGGCTGTCCGTGGTGGCCTGCGGGTCCGTCGTGGGCTGGTCGCGCCGTTCCCCGCGCCCCTTTGGGGCGTCCGGGGTCCGTGGGTCGGGTGCGGGCTGGTCGTGGTCGCTCGCGCCGTTCCCCGCGCCCCTGACGGGGGGCTCCGGGTGGTCCGTCCGTAAGCCCCGGACCGCGTCGAGGCCCAGGGACCATGGCGAGGCCCCGTGAGGGGCGCGGGGAACGGCGCGAACAACCACGACGTGCCCGCGGAGGAAGACCTGGGAGAGGCGCCCCGAAAGGGGCGCGGGGAACGGCGCGACCAGCCCGGACGGACCTGCGGTGGCTCGCGGACAGCGCCCCGCGCCGCCCAGGGGGTGTGGGAACCGCGTGGTTCCCACACCCCTTCGGGGCGTCAGAGGACCTTGGAGAGGAAGGACCTGGTGCGTTCGTGCCGGGGGTTCGTCAGGACCTCGCGCGGGTCGCCGGATTCGACGACCACACCGCCGTCCATGAAGACCAGCGAGTCGCCGACCTCCCGGGCGAAGCCCATCTCATGGGTGACGACGACCATCGTCATGCCCGACTCGGCCAGGTCCCGCATCACGTCCAGCACGTCGCCGACCAGCTCCGGGTCGAGCGCCGAGGTCGGCTCGTCGAAGAGCATCAGCTTGGGGTCCATCGCGAGCGCCCGGGCGATCGCGACCCGCTGCTGCTGGCCGCCGGAGAGCTGGGACGGGTAGTTGCCCGCCTTGTCGGCGAGGCCCACCCGGGCCAGCAGCTCCCGGGCGCGCTCCCGGGCCTGGGCCCGGGACTGGCCCTTGACCTGGACCGGCGCCTCCATGATGTTCTCCAGCGCCGTCTTGTGCGGGAACAGGTTGAAGCGCTGGAACACCATGCCGATGTCCCGCCGCTTCAGCGCGACCTCGCTGTCCTTCAGCTCGTACAGCTTGTCGCCCTTCTGGCGGTAGCCGACGAGTTCCCCGTCCACGTACAGCCGCCCGGCGTTGACCTTCTCCAGGTGGTTGATGCAGCGCAGGAACGTGGACTTGCCGGAGCCGGACGGGCCGATGAGGCAGAACACCTCGCCGCGCGCGACCTCCAGGTCGATGCCCTTGAGCACCTCGACGTTGCCGTAGGACTTGTGGACGCCCTCGGCCTTCACCATCGCGGTCATGCGGTGGCCCCCTTACGGGTGGACACGGAGAACACGTTCCTCTTGACCTTCTGCCAGGGCGTGGGCGGCAGCTGACGGCTGGAGCCGCGCGCGTAGTACCGCTCGACGTAGAACTGACCGACGCTCAGCACCGAGGTCATGATCAGGTACCAGGCGGCGGCGAGGAAGAGCATCTCCACCGGGGAGCCCGAGGTCTGACCGATGTCCTGGGCGTACTTGAGTAGTTCGTAGTACTGGACCGCCGACACCAGTGAGGTCGTCTTCAACATGTTGATGACCTCGTTGCCCGTCGGGGGCACGATCACCCGCATCGCCTGCGGGATGACGATCCGGCGCAGGGTCTTCGAGTGGCTCATGCCGAGGGCGTGGGACGCCTCCGTCTGCCCCTCGTCCACCGACAGCAGACCCGCCCGGCAGATCTCCGCCATGTAGGCGGCCTCGTTGAGGCCGAGGCCGAGCAGCGCCGTCAGGAACGGCGTCATGAAGCTCGACCAGTAGTCCTTGTAGACGAAGCCGAGGTTGATGTACTCGAAGACCAGGCCCAGGTTGAACCAGACGAACAGCTGGACCAGGACCGGGGTGCCCCGGAAGAACCAGATGTAGAACCAGGCGATGGAGGAGGTCACCGGGTTCTTCGACAGCCGCATCACCGCGAGCAGCACGCCGCCGACGATGCCGATGAGCATGGACAGCGCGGTGAGCAGCAGGGTGCTGCCCACGCCCTTGACGATGCGGTCGTCGAAGAAGTAGTCCGGGACCGCGCCCCAGTTGATCTTGCCCTGGGAGAACGCGTAGACGATCGACGCGAGCAGGGCGATGGCGATCACGGCGGCGACGTACCGCCCGTAGTGCCGCACCGGGATCGCCTTGATGGCGTCCGGCCGGGAGGACGGCGCGGTCGGGGAACCGCCGCCCGTCTTGCCGATGTCAGGGGACACGGATCTTGCCTTTCGGTGGCCTTGACGCCTTCAGCGCGTACGGATCACTTGCCGCCGTTGACCACGGCCGCCTTGACGGCGCCCTCCTCGACGCCCCACTTCGCCACGATCTTGCCGTACTCGCCGTTGGCGATGATGGCGTCGAGCGCGGCCTTGAGCGCGTCACGCAGCTCGGTGTTGCCCTTGGCGACGGCGATGCCGTACGGAGCGGCGTCCACCTGCTCGCCGACCAGCTCGAAGTCCTTGCCGCCGCCGGAGGTCTTCACCGCGTAGGCCGCGACCGGGAAGTCCGAGGAACCGGCGTCCGCGCCGCCCGCGCGCAGCCGGGTCTGGGCCTGGGCGTCGGTGTCGTAGGACTCGATGGCCAGCTTCTCGCCCGACGGGCACTTCTTGGCCTGGTCCTTGGCGAGGTCGTGGGAGACCGTGCCGCGCTGCACGGCGAGCTTCTTGCCGCACAGGTCGTCCCAGGTCGCGATGGACTGGGTCTTGCCCTTGGGCGTGTAGATGGAGACGCCCGCGTTGAAGTAGTCGACGAAGTCGACGCCCTCGCCGACCTTCTTGCCGGTGTCGCCGTCGACGCCGTTCTGACGGTCCTTGGTGTCCGTCATCGCGGACATCGCGATGTCGTACCGCTTGGCGCGCAGACCGGTGATCAGGGTGTCGAACGTGCCGTTCTCGAACGTGAACTTCACCCCGAGCTGCTTGCCGAGCGCGTCGGCGATGTCCGGGTCGATGCCGGCGGTCTCGCCGGACTCGTCCTTGAACTCGACCGGCGCGTAGGCGATGTCCGAACCGACCTTGATCTCACCCTTGTCCCGGATCGCCTTGGGGAGCTTGTCGGCCAGAGGGGCGGCGGCGGCGCTCTGGCCGCCGCCCGCGTCCTTCTCCTTCGGCTTCTCCTTGGTCTGGTCACCGCAGCCGGTCAGCAGCAGCGAGCCGGCGACCGCGATCGCGCCGAACGCGGCGAGCCGTGACTGCCCGGACTTCGCGGCGAACGAGCGACGGGTGGAGCGTGCGGTCATGGTGAATCCTCCGGCGAGTGGGTGAGGTGCCGGTGGTCGGCGGGCACACACCTTCGGGTGTCGCGACCACGTGTGATTACGGCATCTTGCCATTCGTGCCTGGTCAAACAGCCCGCCCGCTATGTCAAAATCGGATAACGGGTCGCCCCGAACCCCGACAGGCCGGTACATCCCCGACCGGACCTTCTGCGGGGCCAGTTGGTTTCGACCGGAGGATCTTCGGTCGACCCCGGACGTCACGGTTTGGTTTATGGCGGCCGTTGGGTGTGCCTAGTGCGGTTTCGTGGTTCTGTCCACCCCTTCGCGATATTTGGCTATGAGTCGCGTCACCGTGAGGTCTCCGACTCGTCCGTCAAGCGGTCCGTCGGGTATGAAGGTTCTTTACACCCCTCATCAGGGGCTCAGGGCGTGCGTGCGGCGCGCCCGTCGCGTCAGGTCCGTGTGCGTTACAGCGGCTGCGTGTTCGGAGTCCGGTCTCCCAGTGCTCCGAGGACAGCGGATCCGGCGCGGTGCCCGCCCGTTCCTCTACCAGGAGCGGCCACCCTCAGGAAGTTAAGAACTAAGGGGTAAGACAAGTGGCAGCGGAGATCGTCAATCCTCGCAGCGACAGTGACAGCGGAACCCTCGGCTCCGACGCGGTCCACGACCGGACGGACGGGGCCCACGGGGGCGGTACGGAGCCCCTCGATTCCTTCGACCCGGCCTTCGCCCTGCACCGCGGCGGCAAGATGGCCGTCCAGGCGACCGTCCCCGTCCGGAACCGGGACGAGCTCTCCCTGGCCTACACGCCCGGCGTCGCCCGGGTCTGCAGCGCCATCGCCGAACAGCCCGACCTCGTCCATGACTACACCTGGAAGTCGCAGGTCGTGGCCGTGGTGACGGACGGGACCGCGGTGCTCGGGCTCGGTGACATCGGCCCCGAGGCGTCCCTGCCCGTGATGGAGGGCAAGGCCATCCTCTTCAAGCAGTTCGCCGGGGTCGACGCGGTGCCGATCGCCCTCGCGACCACCGACACCGACGAGATCATCGAGACCGTCGTCCGGCTCGCCCCGTCCTTCGGCGGCGTGAACCTGGAGGACATCTCCGCGCCGCGCTGCTTCGAGATCGAGCGCAGGCTCCAGGAACGGCTGGACATCCCGGTCTTCCACGACGACCAGCACGGCACCGCCGTCGTCACCCTCGCCGCGCTGCGCAACGCGGCCAAGCTGACCGGGCGCACCCTCGGCGAGCTGCGCGCCGTGATCTCCGGCGCCGGGGCCGCCGGGGTGGCCATCGCCAAGTTCCTGCTGGAAGCGGGCATCGGGGACGTCGCCGTCGCCGACCGCAAGGGCATCGTCAGCCGGGACCGGGACGACCTCAACCCCGCCAAGCGGGAACTGGCCGAGATCACCAACAAGGCCGGACTGAGCGGCAGCCTCAGCGCCGCGCTGGCCGGGGCGGACGTGTTCATCGGCGTCTCCGGCGGCACGGTGCCGGAGGAGGCGGTGGCGTCGATGGCGGAGCGCTCCTTCGTCTTCGCCATGGCGAACCCGGACCCCGAGGTGCACCCCACGGTCGCCCACAAGTACGCGGCCGTGGTCGCCACCGGGCGCTCCGACTTCCCCAACCAGATCAACAACGTGCTGGCGTTCCCCGGGATCTTCGCCGGGGCGCTCCAGGTGCGGGCCTCCCGGATCACCGAGGGCATGAAGATCGCCGCGGCCGACGCGCTGGCGGCGGTCGTCGGGGACGAGCTGGCCCCCGACTACGTGATCCCCTCGCCGTTCGACGAGCGGGTGGCCCCCGCGGTGACGGCCGCGGTCGCCGCCGCCGCCCGCGCGGAGGGCGTCGCCCGCCGCTAGACGCTCACCACGGTCGTCGCGTGCCGTGATCTTTGGTGCGACCATTCGCGATTTCCGTGATCTTCGTACTTCCGGCCTCCGCGCTTTCACGGCGGGGTCGTCGACAGTGGCCCGGCCCCGGGGTTCCGCCCCGGGGCCGGGCCACCGGCGCGTCCGGGGACGGCGGACAGGGCGCCGCCCCGGGCGGGGCCCGTCGGGGCGGGTGCCGTGTGTCACCCGGGGCGGGCGTTCCACCGGGCGGTGATCGGCCCTATCGTCGCGGGCATGTTCGCCGCCTACGCCGCACGCATCGACCGCGATCACCCACTGAACGGGCTCGAACTGGGGGAACGGCCCGCCCCCCGCGCCCGGGACGGCTGGACCACCGTGGACGTCCGGGCCGCCTCCCTCAACCACCACGACCTGTGGTCGCTGCGCGGGGTCGGCCTCCCCGAGGACCGGCTGCCCATGATCCTCGGCTGTGACGCCGCCGGGGTGGACCGGGACGGCAACGAGGTCGTCCTGCACTCCGTCATCGGCCAGACCGGACACGGCGTCGGCCCCCGCGAGGGCCGCTCCCTGCTGACCGAGAAGTACCAGGGCACCTTCGCCGAACAGGTCTCCGTCCCCGAGTGGAACGTCCTGCCCAAGCCGCCCGGGCTCTCCTTCGAGGAGGCCGCCTGTCTGCCGACCGCCTGGCTCACCGCGTACCGGATGCTCTTCACCAACGCCGGGGTCCGTCCCGGGGACTCCGTCCTGGTCCAGGGCGCCGGGGGCGGGGTCGCCACCGCCGCGATCGTGCTGGGGAAGGCGGCCGGGCTCCAGGTCTTCGCCACCAGCCGCGACGAGGCCAAGCGGCGACGGGCCCGGGAGCTCGGCGCGGTGGAGGCGCTGCCGACCGGCGAACGGCTGCCGCGCCGGGTGGACGCGGTGATCGAGACCGTGGGCGCCGCGACCTGGTCCCACTCCGTGCGGTCGCTGAAACCCGGCGGCACGCTGGTGATCTCCGGGGCGACCAGCGGGGACGCGCCCCCGCACGCCGAACTGACCCGGGTGTTCTTCCTGGAACTGCGGATCGTGGGTTCCACCATGGGCTCCAAGGACGAACTGGAGGACCTGCTCGCGTTCTGCGCCGCCACCGGGGTGCGCCCGGTGATCGACGAGGTGCTCCCGCTGGACCGGGCCCGCGAGGGGTTCGCGCGGATGGCGGGGGGCGAACTGTTCGGCAAGGTCGTGCTGACCGTCTGACGGTTCCAGCGTCTGACCGTTTGAGTGTCCGGCCGGTCGTCCCCGACCGTTCGATTGCCGGGCCGGGCCGGGCCGGGCTGGACTGAGCTGGGACGGGACGGAATGGGACGGACCCGGACCGGACAGGGCCAGGTCGGACCCGGACCGGATCGGGGAACGGCCGTGCGGGACGGACGGCCGTTCCTCCGTGGTGTGGCGCGGGTCACGGGAAGACGGGGTGCGGTGCCGGACAGCTCAGAGGTGTGAGCACTCATCTGCGTACCCGGGTACGGGCCGGGGAAGCGACCGCGTTCGCGGAGCTGTTCGACAGCTACGCCCGCGCGGTCTACAACCATGCCTTCCGGCTGACCGCCGACTGGTCCACGGCCGAGGACGTGATGGCCGCGACCTTCCTGGAAGCGTGGCGGCTGCGCGACCGGGTGGAGCCCGAAGGCGGCTCCCTACGGCCGTGGCTGCTGGGCATCGCCACCAACACCGCGCGCAACCAGTACCGCAGCAACCGGCGTTACCGGGCCGCCGCGAACGCCGCGGCGGCCGCCGAACTGGCGGTGCCCGACCACGCCGACGAGGTGGCCGCCCGCGTCGACGACCGGGTCCGGCTGGCCGACGCGCTGCACGCCCTCGCCCGGCTGCGCCGCCCGGAGCGCGAGGTCGTCGCCCTCTGCCTGGGGGAGGGGCTGGACTACGAGAGCGCGGCGGAGGCCCTCGGCATCCCGGTGGGAACCGTCGCCTCCCGGCTCTCCCGGGCCCGTCGCAAGCTGCGCGGGCTGGTCGAGGACGGTCCGGGCCGCCGCTCCGGGGCCGGGGCCGGGTCCACCACGGCCGGGCCCGGTTCCGGCACGGGCTCCGGCTCCGGCGCGGGCGTCGGCATGCGCTCCTCCGGGGCCACGGCCGGGACCGGCCCGTTCGCGGCCGGAGGCGGGAAGAAGTCCGGGGAAGTTCCCGGAAAACGGGAAGGCGGCCGTCCCGTCCGACAGACAAGAGGTGATCACGCCCATGTGATCCGGCCCGTGCAGGGAGGAAACCGATGAACGCGAACACGCCGCGGCGCAATCCGGCCGAGTGGCGGGAGGGGGCTCAGCTCCTCTCCCGGACGGCGCGCGATCTGCCGACGGGCCGTCACCAGTTCCACAAGGAGCGTCTGATGGCCCGGATCGAAGAACAGCAGGTGGAGCAGGACCAGCACGAGCGGAAGGCCCCGGTGGGGCGGCCCGGCGAGCGCGGTTCGGGAACGTGGGGTCCGTGGGGCGCCCGGGACGCGGACACGGACCGGGGCGGGCGCCGTCTCCGGCTGCTCCGCCCGGCGGTCGCGCTTCCCTTGGCGGCGGCCGTCGTGGCCGGAGTGGTCGTGGCGGGCACCGTGCTGAACGACGGCGGCGGGGTCCGCAAGGGCGTCGCCACCGTCCACCTCCCGACCACCCGGATCGACACCGCGACCAGTGAGGGGGTGCCGCAGCTGCTCGACCGCGTCTCCCTGGCCGCGGCCAGGTCCCCGCACTCGGACGTCCGGCCCGGCCAGTACGTGTACATCGAGTCCAAGGTCGCCGACGCCTATGTGAGCGTCGTCGAGGGCGAGGCCAGCATGGGCAGTCATCCGCTGCACCGCCGGCAGATCTGGAAGTCGGCCGACGGCACCAAGGGCTGGCTGATCGACCCCGCCGTCAACGAGGGCCCCGAGGGGGAGACCTTGAGCCTGCCCGACGAGCGGGGCGAGATCCCCGAGGCCAGCCTGAACGCCCCCTCGTACGACTACCTGGCCGGTCTGACCACCGACCCCGACGAACTGCTGGCCCTCATCTACAAGGAGACCGAGGGGCAGGGCCGTACGCCCCACCAGCAGGCGTTCACCACCATCGGCGACCTCCTGGGCGAGAGCTATCCGCCGGCGCGGCTCTACCCGGCGCTGTTCCGCGCGGCCAAGAAGATCCCCGGTGTCGTCGTGGTGCCGGACGTCGAGGACGCCATCGGACGGAAGGGGGTGGCGGTGGCCCGGCTGGACAAGACGAGCGGTCAGCGGGAGGAGTGGATCTTCGACAAGAAGACCCATGTCTTCCTGGGCGAGCGCGTGGTCCAGGTGCTGCCGGCCACCGGGGAGGACGCCGTGATCAAGCCCGGGCAGGTGACCCACCTCAGCGCGATCCTGAAGCGGGCCGTCGTCGACGGGATGAAGCGGACCCCGGGACGGAAGGGCTGACCCACCCCGGGCCTCTCGTACGGTGCGGGGCGGCGGCGATGGCCGGCCGTCGTCCCGCCCGCTCCCCTCGACCGCGCTTGTCAATTCTGGTTGACGGTCGACATCTGTCAATGTACGTTGACAGGCATGACCGAAGCAACGGATCTCGCCGCGCGGGCCGGTGATCGTGACCCCCGGATCGGACTGCGGGCGGTCGTCGCGCTGCGGCAGCTGCTGGAACGGCTGGAAGCCGTGCAGGTGCGCAGCGCACGACAGCAGGGCTGGTCGTGGCAGGAGATCGCCACGGAGCTGGGGGTCAGTCGTCAGGCGGTCCACAAGAAACACGGGAGGCAGTGATGTTCGAACGGTTCACCGGGGACGCGCGGGCCGTCGTGACCGGCGCGGTCGGTCACGCCGAGCGGGCGGGCGAGCGGACCGTGGGGGAGGAACATCTGTTGCTCGCCCTGCTGGACCGGGACTCCGGTACGGCCGCCGCCGTCCTGGTCGCGCTCGGCGCCGACCGGCGACGGGAGTCCATGGTGCGGGCGCTCTCCGACGCGCGCCGCAGGGCCGGGCTGTCCCGCGCCGACTCCGACGCGCTGGCCGGGCTGGGCATCGACCTCGAACAGGTGGTGGAACAGGTCGAGGGCGGCCATGGTGCCGGGGCGCTGGACCCCGGGGCCGCCGCGCCCGGCGCGCCGTCCCGTCAGCGGGGCTGGTTCACCGGGCCCCGGTTCTCCCCTGAGGCGAAGGCCGTACTGCGGCGGGCCCTGCGGGGAGCGCTGGAGCGTCGGGAGCGGGAGATCGGCGACCAGCACATGCTGCTGGCGCTGACCGTCCGCCCCGGGGTGGTCTCCGAGGTCCTCTCCGATCACGGGGTGGGTCCGGGGGACGTACGGCGTGTGCTGTCCGCCGGGTCCGCTCCGGATGAGGGCTCAGGCGGCGGGCGCCGCGCCGCCTGAGGGGAGTCCGCGACGGGGACGCCCACAGGGGGCCTGGAGCGATTCGGGGTACCCCGGGCGTCCCGGGTGCGGGCGCCCAGGTACCCCAGATGTCTCAGGTGCCCCAGGCGTCCCGGACATCCAAACGTCCCGGGCGTTCTGGGCGTCCAGGTCGGTTGAGGTTGCCTGGGGCGGGTCCGGGGCGGCCGGGCGGTCCCGGCCGCTGGACGGGCCCGCCCCGGACCGCCCTCGACGTGCCTAGGCGTCCCTGTCTCTCACCGCGCCGGGGCGCAGCGTCGCGGCGATATGGGCCGCCGCCGTGGAGAGGTGACGTCGGGCCTCCCGGAACTGGTCCTCCGTGACGCCGCGGTCCCGGGCGGCGTCCCGGATGTCATCGCGGAAACGGTCGAGGAGGCGGTCCAGGTCGCGGGCCGGGTTCCCCGAGGGGGGCTGCTCGGACCACTCCGGCGCGTAGCCCATGGGGAAGTCCGCCGGGGTCTGTGTGTAGTCGGGGCGCTCCGGGCCGTCGGCGCTCTTCCGGCTCTCGGGGGCGTCGGCCGCCCCGGAGGCCGCCGAGTGCTCGCCCCCGGACTGCCCGGGCTGCCCTGCGGGCTCGGACTCCGGGGCCCGGCCGGTGGGGTCGTTCTGCGGGGCCGGGCGGTCCTTGCCGAACTCGCCGAACTCGCGGACCAGTTCGGACAGCCCCTCGCGCACGCCCGAGGGCCAGTCCCCGCGCTGGAAGTGCGACTGCACCTGTTCCTGGACCCGCTTGGCGATCCGCTGGACCTCCTGCTGGGCCTGGGCCTGCGCCTCCTGCGCCTGGTGGCGGGCGCGCTGGGCCTCGTCGCGGGCCCGACGGCTCTCGTCCTTCGCCCGGCGGGCCTGCTCCTTCCACTCCTGCCGGGCGCGCTTCAGCTCCTCCTTCGTCCGCTGCCACGCCTCCGTGTCGGCCCACCCCCCGTCGAGGAAGTCGGAGGGGTCGGGGAAGCCGCCCCGGTCGTGCGCCCCGCCCGCCGAGCCGGAGGACGCCCCGGAGGAGCGCGCCTGCTTGGCCGCCGCGCGCATGTCGCGACGGAGGTCGCCCGCCGAGGTGCGGACGTCGTCACGGATCTCGGCGGCCAGTTCGGCGACCGATTCACGGATCTCCAGTTCCAGATCGGCCAGCTCGCCGCCGCGTCCGGCCAGTTCGGCGCGGCCCGCGTCGGTGATCGAGTAGACCTTGCGGCCGCCCTCGGTGGTGTGGGTGACCAGCCCTTCGGCCTCCAGCTTGGCCAGCCTGGGGTACACCGTCCCGGCGGAGGGCGCGTAGAGGCCCTGGAAGCGCTCCTCCAGGAGGCGGATCACCTCGTAGCCGTGGCGGGGGGCCTCGTCCAGCAGCTTGAGGAGGTAGAGGCGCAGACGGCCGTGGGCGAAGACGGGAGGCATGTCACAGCACCTTCTGCTCGGAGCCGTGCCCGGTGGGGGCGGCGGTGGTCGGGGCGTCGGGGTGGTCGGCGCGGGGGCGGCGGAGCAGGGCGATCGCCCCGGAGACGGTGGTCGCCTTCAGGGTGCCGTTGCCCTCGCCCAGCCGTCCGGTGATCCGCTTGGCGCCCCACTGGCCGCTGACCCTCAGGTCCTCGAAGTGGGTGGAGACATGGCCGCTGGCCGAGTTCGCCTCCACCTCGGCGTCCGCCGGGTGCGGCAGTCTGATCGCGATCTCGCCCGAGACGCTGTTCAGCCGGACGTCGGTGGGGTCGTCGGCCGGGTCGATGTCCACGATCATGGAGCCGCTGACCGACTCGGCCCGGACCGGGGCGCCGGAACCCTCGACGACCGTCAGATCGCCCGAAACGGAGCTGAACCGCAGGGCGCCCGTCAGGCTCTTGACCTCGATGTTCCCCGAGACGGTCTCCACGCGGACCGTGCCGCCGAGGCCGACGAGCGTGGTGTCGCCCGTGACGCTCTTGACCTCCGTGTGCCCCTCCACGCCGGAGACGACGGCTCCGGCGCCGACGACGCTGACCTCCACCCGGGTGGACGCCGGGACCACCAGGGAGACCACCGCGCTGTGGCGCAGCCCCATGTGGCTCAGTAGCCCGACCAGCCCCTTCCTGGTCAGGTCCTCGTAGGTCACCGTCAGGACGCCGTCCTCCTCGTGCGTCACGATCAGGGGCGGGCCCTTGACCTCGGAGACCTGGAGCCGGGTGGAACCTCCGTCGGTACCCACCACGTTCACCGTTCCGTTGGCCACGCGCACGCGGAGCGTCGTGACCGGGGCGTCGAAGTCGAGCCGCCGGGGAGTGGCGATGGACCACTCGGACGTGTCGGACATGGTGCTGACCTCCCTCAACCGGGAATGGACGCGCCATATCGCGTCTTCTGCAATACACGATATATCGTGGATCGCCGGGGTCAAGTACCCGGAGGGGTTCTCTCGCCTCTTCTCGCTTCCTCTCCCTCCTCTCCTGTCCGTCACGAGCCGCTCCGGGACGGATGCCCGTGATGCGCGGGGTGTCCGTCGGTGAGGGGGAGTGCGGCGTTCCCGACCGATGTGATCTAGCGTGGGGGCATGCTGTCCGACCCGAAGCCCGTGACCGGCGCCCTGCTGCTGTGCAGGGCGGAGCCCGAGACCGTCACCGCCGCGGCCCGGCTGCTGCGCGAACCGTTCGTCTGCGTCCCCGCCGGGGACGGCTGGACCGCGCTGGTGCCCGAGACCTCGCCCTGGCTCGACGACGGCGACCCGGTGGACCGGGTGGTGGCGGGCTGGGCCGGGGCGCTCGCCGTCGGCGGGCAGTGGGCCGTGCTGGCGCTGTGGTGGGACCCCGAGCACAGCGGGTTCGTGCTCGCCTCCGGGTTCCGGCGGTCGGTGGGGTTCGAGTGGCTCGCCGCGGGGACCCCGGTGGGCGAGGTCGAGGCGGTCCACACCTTCGCCCTGCGCCTGGGGCTCGACCCGGTGCTGGACGTCCAGGCCCTGGAGGAACTGGCCCGGCCGGACTCCGACGCCGACGCGCGGGCCCGGCTCATCGGGCTGGTCGCGGTGCTGGCCCGGACCGGTCTGGTGCTGCCGCCCGGACTGGCGCCCGGGGGCCCGATGGGGGCGCTCCGCGCGGTCGCCGTCGAGTACGAGGTGCGGGACGCCGCGTGGTGGACCCTGCCGGTGCGGGCGCTTTCGGCGGCCCAGCTGGTGCTGGGGGCGCCGATGGCGGTCTGGGGGGTGCGGACCCGGCGGGGGGCCTGGGTGGTGGCGGGGGGAGTGCTCGTCGCCTCCGGCGTGGTGGGGTTGCGGCGCTCGCACTGAGGTTTCGGGCGGGGCCCGGGTGCGGGTGCGCTGGTGCTGGCCCGCGCTGTTCCCCGCGTTCCCTTGCGGGGCGTCGTGGTGGGTTCGGTGCGTTGGCCGGTGCGGGTGCGTTCGGGGTTGCCCGCGCCGTTCCCCGCGCCCCTCGGCCGGGTTGCTGCCCGTGATCCCGTGCGGGCTGTCGTGGGTTGCTCGCGCCGTTCCCCGCGCCCCTCGGTCGGGTTGCTGCCCGTGATTCCGTGCGGGTCGTCGTGGGTTGCTCGCGCAGTTCCCCGCGCCCCTTACGGGGTGCCTTCCGCAGGTCTTCGTCTGCGGGCGCGTCGTGGTTGTTCGCGCCGTTCCCCGCGCCCCTCGGTCGGGTTGCTGCCTGTGATTCCGTGCGGGTCGTCGTGGGTTGCTCGCGCCGTTCCCCGCGCCCCTTACGGGGCCCTGTCATGGGTTCCGGGGCGTCCGGCGCGGGCCGGGGCTACGCGACCGGGACCATCAGAGCGCCCCGTCAGGGGCGCGGGGAACGGCGCGAGCGACCACCGAGCATCCGCAGGTGACCACGGGCGGCAACCCGGTCAAGGGGCGCGGGGAACTGCGCGAACAGCCACCACGGACCAGCGGCGGACCGACGACAGTGACCCACCCAGGGGGGCGGGCAGCCACCGCGCACCCGCGGTCGAAGACGGGTTCCGGGAGGCGGCCCCGACCGGGGCGCGGGGAACCGCGCCGCTTCAGGGCGCGGGGACGCGTCCTGCGCAGGGGCCCGGCCGGGTCAGTCCTCGTCCTCGTCGTCCAGGCGGGCGAGCCACGTCGCGAGGCGTTCCACGGGGACCTCGAAGTCGGGGTTCAGGTCCACGAAGGTCCGCAGCTGCTCGGCGAGCCACTCGAAGGTGACCTCCTCCTCGCCACGCCGCTTCTCCAGTTCCTCGATGCCCCGGTCGGTGAAGTACACGGTTCCGCTCCTGCTCAGGACCCTACGGTTGGTCCCCTCAGGGTACGGCCCCGGGAACGGGTGAGGCCCCGGGCGGTCACCGCCCGGGGCCTCACCACGGCTCACGCCGTGGGCGTCACGCCTCGAACACCTCGCGCACGAGCTGCTCCTGCTCGGCCTGGTGCCGCTTCGCGGAACCCACCGCCGGCGACGAGCCGTGCGGACGGGAGATCCGCCGCAGCCGCTCGCCGTGCGGAACGTCCGCGCCGACCGCCAGGTCGAGGTGGTCGATCAGGTTCAGCGCGATGAACGGCCACGCGCCCTGGTTCGCCGGCTCCTCCTGGACCCAGAGGTACTTCTCCGCGTTCGGGTACTTGGCGATCTCCGCCTGGAGCTCGGCACCCGGCAGCGGGTACAGCCGCTCGATGCGGATGAACGCGGTGTCCGTGGTGCCGCGCTTGATCCGCTCGGCCTCCAGGTCGTAGTAGACCTTGCCCGCGCAGAAGACGACCTTGCGCACGGCCGCCGGGTCCACCGTGGTGTCCCCGATGACCGGACGGAAGCCGCCCGTCGTGAACTCCTCCGTCTTCGACGCCGCGGCCTTGAGCCGGAGCATCGACTTCGGGGTGAAGACGACCAGCGGCTTGTGGTGCGGGTTGTGGACCTGCCAGCGCAGCAGGTGGAAGTAGTTCGACGGCAGGGTCGGCATCGCGACCGTCATGTTGTTCTGCGCGCACAGCTGGAGGAAGCGCTCCGGGCGGGCGGACGAGTGGTCCGGGCCCTGGCCCTCGTAGCCGTGCGGCAGCAGCAGGGTGACGCCCGAGGTCTGGGCCCACTTCTGCTCGGCGGAGGAGATGAACTCGTCCACGACGGTCTGCGCGCCGTTGACGAAGTCACCGAACTGCGCCTCCCACATGACGAGGGCGTCCGGGCGGGCCAGCGAGTAGCCGTACTCGAAGCCCATCGCCGCGTACTCCGACAGCAGGGAGTCGTAGACGTTGTAGCGGGCCTGGTCGTCGGCCAGGTACAGCAGCGGGGTGTAGTCCTCGCCGGTGACCCGGTCGATGAGGACCGCGTGGCGCTGGCCGAAGGTGCCGCGACGGGAGTCCTGGCCGGAGAGCCGGACCGGGGTGCCCTCCATCAGCAGCGAGCCGATGGCGAGGGTCTCGCCCATGCCCCAGTCGATCGTGCCGTCCTCCACCATCGCCGCGCGGCGCTGGAGCTGCGGCAGCAGCCGGGGGTGGACGGTGACCCGCTCGGGGATGTTCACCTGGGAGGCGGCGATCCGCTTGACGACCTCCTCCGAGACCGCGGTGGTCACGGCCACCGGGAACTCGGCCTGCGGGTCGGGCACGTGGACCTCGCCCGGCTGGGCGGTGGCCTCGCGGACCTCGGTGAAGACCTTCTCCAGCTGGCCCTGGAAGTCCTGGAGCGCCTGCTCCGCCTCCTCCAGGGTGATGTCGCCGCGACCGATGAGGGACTCGGTGTACAGCTTGCGCACCGAGCGCTTCTTGTCGATCAGGTCGTACATCAGCGGCTGGGTGAAGGCCGGGTTGTCCGACTCGTTGTGCCCGCGGCGGCGGTAGCAGATGAGGTCGATCACGACGTCCTTGTTGAACGCCTGACGGAACTCGAACGCCAGCCGCGCCACCCGGACGACGGCCTCGGGGTCGTCGCCGTTGACGTGGAAGATCGGGGCCTCGATCATCCGCGCCACGTCCGTCGCGTACATGGAGGAGCGCGAGGACTCCGGGGCGGCGGTGAAGCCGACCTGGTTGTTGATGACGATGTGCACGGTGCCGCCGGTGCGGTAGCCGCGCAGCTGCGACATGTTGAGCGTCTCGGCCACGACGCCCTGGCCCGCGAAGGCCGCGTCGCCGTGCAGGGCGACCGGGAGGACGGTGAAGTCCGTGCCGCCCTTGTTGATGATGTCCTGCTTGGCGCGGGCGACGCCCTCCAGGACCGGGTCGACCGCCTCCAGGTGCGAGGGGTTGGCGGTGAGCGAGACCTTGATCTGCTCGCCGTCCAGACCGGTGAAGGTGCCCTCGGCGCCCAGGTGGTACTTGACGTCGCCGGAGCCGTGCATCGACTTCGGGTCGAGGTTGCCCTCGAACTCCCGGAAGATCTGCGCGTAGGACTTGCCGACGATGTTGGCGAGGACGTTGAGCCGGCCGCGGTGGGCCATGCCGATGACGACCTCGTCCAGCCGGGACTCCGCCGCCGAGTCGATGACCGCGTCCAGCAGCGGGATGACGGACTCGCCGCCCTCCAGCGAGAAGCGCTTCTGACCGACGTACTTGGTCTGGAGGAACGTCTCGAACGCCTCGGCGGCGTTCAGCCGCCGCAAGATGCGCAGCTGCTCCTCGCGCTCCGGCTTGGTGTGCGGGCGCTCGACGCGGTCCTGGATCCACTTGCGCTGCTTGGGGTCCTGGATGTGCATGAACTCGATGCCGGTGGTCCGGCAGTACGAGTCGCGCAGCACGCCGAGGATGGAGCGCAGCTTCATCATCGACTTGCCGGCGAAGCCGCCGACCGCGAACTCCCGCTCCAGGTCCCACAGGGTGAGGCCGTGCTCGGTGATGTCCAGGTCGGGGTGCTTGCGCTGGCGGTACTCCAGCGGGTCGGTGTCGGCCATGACGTGGCCGCGGACCCGGTAGGAGTGGATCAGCTCGAAGACGCGGGCGGCCTTGGTGACGTCGTCGTCGTGCGAGGCGTCGATGTCCTTGAGCCAGCGGACCGGCTCGTAGGGGATGCGCAGCGCTTCGAAGATCTCGTCGTAGAAGCCGTTCTCGCCGAGCAGCAGGTTGGCGACGACGCGCAGGAACTCGCCGGAGGCGGCGCCCTGGATGACCCGGTGGTCGTAGGTCGACGTGAGCGTCATGACCTTGGAGATGCCGAGCTTGTTCAGGGTGTCCTGGGAGGTGCCCTGGAACTCCGCGGGGTAGTCCATCGCCCCGACGCCCATGATCACGGCCTGGCCGGGCATCAGACGCGGCACGGAGTGCACGGTGCCGATGCCGCCGGGGTTGGTCAGCGAGACCGTGACCCCGGTGAAGTCGTCCATGGTCAGCTTGTTGTCCCGGGCGCGGCGGACGATGTCCTCGTACGCCTGCCAGAACTCGAAGAAGTTGAGCGTCTCGGCCTTCTTGATGGCCGCGACGACGAGCTGGCGGTCGCCGTTCGGCTTCACCAGGTCGATCGCCAGCCCGAGGTTGACGTGCTCGGGCTTGACCAGGGTCGGCTTGCCGTCCTTCACCGTGAAGGAGTTGTTCATCGACGGCATGGCCTTGACGGCCTGCACCATCGCGTACCCGATGAGGTGCGTGAAGGAGATCTTCCCGCCCCGGGCGCGCTTGAGGTGGTTGTTGATGACGATGCGGTTGTCGAACAGCAGCTTCACCGGGACGGCGCGCACGGACGTGGCCGTGGGCAGCTCCAGGGAGGCGTTCATGTTCTTGGCGACGGCGGCCGAGGGCCCCCGCAGCGTCACGAACTCGGGGCCCGAGGGGGCCTCGGCGGCGGGTGCCGGAGCGGGCGCGGCGGCCTTGGCCGGAGCACCCTGTGCGGTGGTGCCCGGGGCCGGGGCGGCCGGAGCCCGTACGGCGGGCGCGGCCGGGGGGGCCGCGGCGGCCTTCGGAGCCGGGGCGGGCGGGACGGCCGCGGCCGGGACGACGGGCTGGGCCGCCTCCGTGACCGGGGCGGTGGTCTCCGCCGGGACCGGGGTCGCGGCTGCGCCCGGCTTGTAATCGGCGAAGAAGTCCCACCAGGCGCGGTCTACCGAGTCCGGGTCCTGGAGGTACTGCTGATAGATCTCGTCGACGAGCCACTCATTGGCACCGAACGCCACGGCGGGGTCCTTGCCCTGCCCGGGGTGTTCGGTCGTGGGTGCACCTCCCGGCCGGGGGCTGGGGGAGCTCGAGTTACTGGGGGACTGTGGCGACACGGCGGCAACCGCCCTCTTCCGCTTCACAAGATGATGGACAGCGGGAATCAAGGCTACGCCTTGCGGGGCCAGGAGTGCAGGCGGGACGGGTGATCCGTCGCGTAAGTCACACTGGAACCCGTGTTTCGGGGAGGGGAATGGCGGGAAACAAGCGGGGTTCCCTGTCATCAGTGGGGCAAACGCGCACGTCAGGGCGCGGCAGGTCGACCCGTGAGGCGCTCGGAGCGCCCTGGGTGACGGCTCTCGTTCGTACTGGATCGTGTCAGCACGTCGGATGCTCGGCAGCGTCCGGAATCCGATCGATTCGGTTCCGGGCGCGACCGGAATGGACGGGAAGACCCACGGAACCGCTCCCACGAGCACGGGGAGGGGACCGTTGGACCTGGCCTGTCGCCCCGAACCCTAACGTCAACCGGGGCCACGGGACAGCCCCGGAAGGATGACCTGGATCCGGCAGCCCCGCGAGGACTCGGCCACCCCGATCCGTCCCCCGTGCAGTTCCACCGCCCAGCGGGCGATGGCGAGCCCCAGTCCGGTGCCGCCGTCGCTGCTCCCCGGCCCCGGGGGCGGCGGCACCGGGGACCCCGGACCGCCGCCCGCCGGGTCGGTGTACGGCCCCCGGTTGAACCGCTCGAAGACCCGGTGCCACTCCGACTCGGGGATGCCGGGGCCCTCGTCCACGACCTCCAGGGTCAGCGACTCGGGCCCCTCGCCGCGCCGCGCCCGGACGGTCACCCGGCCGTGCGGGGGGCTGTGCTTCACCGCGTTGTCGATCAGGTTGGCGACCACCTGGTGGATGCGTTCCGGATCGGCGTGCGCGGTCAGCTCGGGAGGGGACACGTCGAGGTGCAGATGGACGTCCGTGCGGGTGTGGCTGCCGGAGCCGGAGGCGATGCCCGCGCGCGCGGAGGAGACCATGTTGGCTTCCTTCAGCACCCCCGACAGATACGGCCACACCTCGAAGCGCCGGGTCCGCAGCGGCACCACCCCGTTGTCCAGCCGGGAGAGGTCCAGCAGGGTCTCCACCAGCCGCCCGAGCCGTTCGGTCTGCTTCAGGGCGGTGCGCATGGTCTCCGGGTCGGCCGCCGAGACCCCGTCCACCACGTTCTCCAGCACCGCCCGCAGCCCCGCGATGGGGGTGCGCAGCTCGTGCGAGACGTTGGCGACGAGTTCCTTGCGCTGGCGGTCCTGGGCCTCCAGGTCGTCGGCCATCCGGTTGATGGTGGCCGCGAGGTCGCCCAGTTCGTCGCCCCGGTCGTGGCCCCGGACCCGCCGGGTGTAGTCGCCGTGCGATATGGACCGGGCGACGGTGTTCATCTCGTCCAGCGGCGAGGTCAGCGAATGCGCCACGAACTGGGTGAGCAGCAGGGTCGCGATCACCGAGAACACCGTGATGAACCGCAGCTCGGTCTCGGTGCGCACGGCGATCATCAGCAGTCCGGTGGTGATGAACACCGAGACCACGACCAGGGTGCCGAGCTTGGTCTTGATGGAGAACGGGCGCAGTCCGCGCGCGGCGGGGGCGCGGTGGCCGTCCGCCGGGCCGCCGGGGCGGTCCGTGGTCCGGTCCTCCGAGGTCCGGCTGTCCATGGTCCGGCTGTCCGCGATCCGGACGTCCGTCGTCCGGTCGTCCGGGGCGGGGTGCCGGTCTCCGGGGCCCCGGAGGCCGGGGGGAGCGTCCCGGGCGGCGGCGGGACGGCCGGGGCCGTTTGAGGGGCGGTCGGGTCCGGCGGCGGGACGGCCGGGGGCTTCCGGGGGGCGGTCGGGTCCGGCGGCGGGGTGCCCGGGGCCGTGGGGCGGCCGGGCGGGGCCGTCGGGGGTCCGGGCGGCGGGCCCGCTCACGGCGTCGGGGTCTCCAGCGCGTACCCGACCCCGTGGACGGTCCGGATGCGCTCGGCGCCGATCTTGCGGCGCAGGGCCTTGATGTGGCTGTCGACGGTCCGGGTGCCGGAGGCGTCCGCCCAGTCCCACACCTCGGCCAGCAGCTGTTCCCGGGAGAGCACCGCGCGCGGGGTGTTCGCCAGGCACACCAGCAGCTCGAACTCGGTGGGCGTCAGATGCACGTCCGCGCCCCGGATGCGCACCCGGCGCTGGGCGTGGTCGATCTCCAGCTCCCCGAGGCGCAGCGAACCGCCGCGCGGGGTGGTCGCCGCGAGGGCGGCCCGTTCGACCCGGCGCAGCAGCACGTGCACCCGGGCGGCCAGCTCCCGCATCGAGAACGGTTTGGTCATGTAGTCGTCGGCGCCCACGCCGAGCCCCACCAGCATGTCCGTCTCGTCGTCGCGGGCGGTGAGCATCAGCACCGGGACGGGGCGCTGGGCCTGGACCCGGCGGCAGACCTCCAGCCCGTCGAAGCCGGGCAGCATCACGTCGAGGATCAGCAGGTCGGGCTGCCACGCCTGGGTGGTGTCCACGGCGGTGGGCCCGTCGCCCGCGGTCTGGACGAGGAAGCCCTCGGCGCGCAGCCGGGCGGCGATCGCCTCGACGATCGTGGCGTCGTCCTCCACCACGAGCACCCGCCGCTGCGCGCCGCCGGGTACCGGGGCGCCGCCTTGCTGGGTGGTGTGTGTCTGCTCCATCGCCCGCCCCTGACTGAGCTGTTCGGAATCCGTGGGGTGAACCCATGGCTGTGCCCGGCGCCCCGGTGATCGGCGCGCCGGTGTGCAGACTAAGGGCACGGAGCGCGCCCCGGCTATCCAGCTCTGACGGCGAGGTGGACGACGTCCGGAACGCCCCTCGCGACGGCGATTTCATGGGTACGGACCGCTTGGAACCCCGAATTCCGCAATGTTCCTTCGAAATCGGCGGAGGGTTGCGCGGACCACACCGCGAGCACTCCGCCGGGTCGCAGCCGCGCCCGGCACAGGGCGATCCCGGTGGGCGCGTAGAGCCCGCCGTTGTCCTCGGTGACGGTCCAGTCGGGTCCGTTGTCGATGTCGAGGCAGAGGGCGTCGTAGCTCCGGTCCGTGGCGCGCAGGTGCTCCAGGAGCCCGGTGTGGAGGACCTCGGTGCGGGGGTCGGCGAGGGCGGTGCGGGTGAGGGGGGAGAGCGGGGCGCCTTCGCGGTGCCAGCCGATGACGGCGGCCTCGCGCTCGACGACGGTGACCCGGCCCCAGCGGGGGTCGGCGGCGGCGTGGGCCAGGCTGAAGCCGACGCCGAGCCCGCCGACGAGGACGTGGCCCCCGGGCGCGGCGCCGCCGTCCGCGAGGGCGTCGGCCGCCGCGTCCACCAGGAGGCGTTCAGAGCGCCCGTCGGAGGTGTCCATCAGGAAGCAGCCGTTGGCGATGATCTGGAGCAGATCGCCGTGGCGGCGCAGGACCACCTCGCCGTGGGGGCCGGTGCGGCGGTCGAGGACCTCCGGGGCGTCCGTCGGTCCCGCCGGGGCGGCCGTCGGGGCGGCACTCGGGAGGGTCGTGGGGGCGGTGGTGGGGTGCGGATGCGGCATGGGGGGCATTGTCGTGGGCCCGGCGCGGCGGATGGCGTGATCCAGCCGGTCGCGGAAGGGCTCCGGCGTGTCCCCGGAGGTCGGGGGAGAGGGCTCCGGAGCTGTTGCCGGAGGTTGGCGGAGGGGGTTCCGGAGCGGTTCCGGAGGTCGGGGAAGAGGGCTCCGGAGCGTGTCCCGTCGCGCCCGGGGAAGGAGGCTCCGCGGCGGTCCCGGATGTTTGCCCTGAGCGAACGGCGGGCCGTGGGCGGGGGAGCGGGAACAATCGGGGAGCCCCGCGCATTGAGTCGGCATAGCTCAACTTGAATGCCGAAGGGGAGATCATGGCTGCTGAGTCTGTTGGTTCCAAGGGCACCGCACTGTCGCTGCCGGTGCTGCCCCTCGACGACGAGGTGGTGCTGCCCGGCATGGTCGTCCCGCTGGACCTCAACGACCCCGACGTCCGCGCCGCGGTGGAGGCCGCCCAGGCCGCCGCCGGTTCCGCGCCGGGCAAGCCGCGGCTGCTGCTGGTCCCCAGGATCGACGGCACCTACGCCGGAACGGGCGTGCTCGGCACCGTGGAGCAGGTCGGACGGCTCGCCGACGGCGACCCCGGCGCCCTGATCCGGGGCCGGGAGCGGGTCCGCATCGGCGCCGGGACCACCGGACCGGGCGCCGCGCTCTGGGTCGAGGGCTTCCGTATAGAGGAGAGCGCGCCCGACCCGCTGCCCGGTTCCGTCACCGAACTGGTCACCGCGTACAAGGCCCTCGCCACCAGCTGGCTGCGCAAGCGCGGCGCCTGGCAGGTCGTGGACCGCGTCCAGCAGATCGAGGACGTCTCCCAGCTCGCCGACAACTCCGGCTACTCCCCGTTCCTCACCGTGCAGCAGAAGGTCGCCCTGCTGGAGACCGCCGACCCGGTCGCCCGGCTCAAGCTCGCCACCGAACAGCTGCGCGAGCACCTCGCCGAGCAGGACGTGGCCGAATCCATCGCCAAGGACGTCCAGGAGGGCGTCGACAAGCAGCAGCGGGAGTTCCTGCTCCGCCGCCAGCTGGACGCGGTCCGCAAGGAGCTGCGCGATCTGAACGGCGACCCGGACGGCGAGGCAGAGTCCGACGACTACCGGGCCCGCGTCGAGGCCGCCGACCTGCCGGAGAAGGTCCGCGAGGCCGCGCTCAAGGAGGTCGACAAGCTGGAGCGGGCCAGCGACCAGTCCCCCGAGGGCGGCTGGATCCGCACCTGGCTGGACACCGTCCTGGAGCTGCCCTGGAACGAGCGCACCGAGGACCGCTACGACATCGCGGGCGCCCGGGCCGTGCTGGACGCCGAGCACGCGGGCCTCGCGGACGTGAAGGACCGCATCACCGAGTACCTCGCGGTGCGCAAGCGGCGCGCCGAGCGCGGCCTCGGGGTGGTCGGCGGACGGCGCGGCGGCGCGGTGCTCGCCCTCGTCGGCCCGCCCGGCGTCGGCAAGACCTCGCTCGGCGAGAGCGTGGCGCACGCCATGGGCCGCTCCTTCGTCCGGGTCGCCCTCGGCGGCGTCCGGGACGAGGCGGAGGTCCGCGGCCACCGGCGCACCTACGTCGGCGCGCTGCCCGGCCGGATCGTCCGCGCGGTCAAGGAGGCCGGGACGATGAACCCGGTGGTCCTGCTGGACGAGATCGACAAGGTCGGCTCCGACTTCCGGGGCGACCCGGCCGCCGCCCTGCTGGAGGTCCTGGACCCGGCGCAGAACCACACCTTCCGGGACCACTACCTGGAGGTCGAGCTGGATCTGAGCGATGTGGTCTTCCTGGCCACCGCCAACGTCCTGGAGGCGATCCCGGAGGCGCTGCTGGACCGGATGGAGCTGGTCCGCCTCGACGGCTACACCGAGGACGAGAAGGTCGTCATCGCCCGGGACCACCTGCTGCCGCGCCAGCTGGAGCGGGCGGGCCTGGCCGCCGGGGAGGTCACGGTCGACGAGGGCGCGCTGCGCGCGCTGGCCGGCGAGTACACCCGGGAGGCCGGGGTGCGCACCCTGGAGCGGGCGATCGCCCGGCTGCTGCGCAAGGTCGCCGCCCGGCACGAGCTGGGCGAGCGGGAGCTGCCGTTCGCCGTCACCCGGGAGGAGCTGCGCGGGCTCATCGGACGGCCGCACCACGTGCCCGAGTCCGCCCAGGACCCGGCCGAGCGCCGCACGGCGGTGCCCGGGGTCGCGACCGGACTGGCCGTGACCGGCGCGGGCGGTGACGTCCTCTACGTGGAGGCGTCGCTCGCGGACCCGGAGACGGGCGCGGCGGGACTGACCCTCACCGGCCAGCTGGGCGACGTGATGCAGGAGTCGGCGCGGATCGCGCTGAGCTTCCTGCGCTCGCGCGGCGCCGAGCTGGAGCTGCCGGTCGGGGACCTCAAGGACCGGGCCGTGCACGTCCACTTCCCGGCGGGCGCGGTCCCCAAGGACGGCCCGAGCGCGGGCGTCACCCTGACCACCGCGCTGGCCTCGCTGCTCAGCGGACGGCAGGTGCGGCCGGACGTGGCGATGACCGGCGAGGTCTCGCTGACCGGCCGGGTGCTGCCGGTCGGCGGGGTGAAGCAGAAGCTGCTCGCCGCCCACCGGGCCGGGATCACCACCGTGGTGATCCCCAAGCGGAACGAGGCCGATCTGGACGACCTGCCCGCCGAGGTCCTGGCGAAGCTGGACGTCCACCCGGTGACGGACGTCCGCCAGGTCCTGGAACTGGCGCTCAGTCCGGCGACCCACCGGGCCGCCCCGGCGGTCCCGGCCGCGGCCTGACCCCCGGCGTCCTCCGAAGGCGCCCCTCACGTCCGGAACCCGCCCTCCCCTTCTTCTCTCCCGGGGAGGACGGGTTCCGGCCCGTCCGGGGTCATGCCCCGGACGGAGGGGTCAGCCGGTGGCCAGGGCCTGGACCCGGTCCAGGGCCCCGTTGAACCGGTTGTGGTCCCCGACGAGGGGACCGGTGGAGGTGTACTGCCACATGGTGTGGGTCGCCCAGCCCGCCGGGAGGGGGCCGGGGGCGGCGGCGTAGCGGGCGATCCACAGCGGGTTGACCGCGCCGAAGGCGGGGGAGCCGCCGGTGCACTGGGTCCACCAGTTGGTGGCGGTGTAGATCACCGCGTCCCGGCCGGTGCGCTGGCGGTAGCGGTCCAGGAAGTCCCGGATCCAGCCGGTCATCTGGGCGGGCGTCTTGCCGTAGCAGGCGTCGCCGTACGGGTTCCACTCGATGTCCAGCACCCCGGGCAGGGTCCGTCCGTCGCCCGACCAGCCGCCGCCGTTGTCGGCGAAGTAGTCCGCCTGGACGGCTCCGCTCGTGGTGTCCGGGGTGGCGAAGTGGTACGCCCCCCGGATCATGCCGACGGCGTACGAGCCGTTGTACTGCTGCGGGTGGTACGGGTTCTTGTAGTACGTGCCCTCGGTGGCCTTCACATAGGCCCAGCGCACCCCGCTGTCCCACAGGGCCGGCCACGCCACGTTGCCCTGGTGGCTGCTGACGTCGACGCCCTCGGTCTGCGCCACCCGCGTGGACCGGTTCTCCGGCACGGCTTCCGGGCCGGCGCCCCCGTCGTGGGCGAGCACCCCGATGCCCATGTGCGCGGAGCCGCGCGGCGGCACGGTGGGAAGGGCGGGGACAGGGGGGACAGCGGGAACAGCGGGGTCGCCCGGTACGGCGGGTTCACCGGGCACACCGGGTTCGCCGGGCGGGACGGTGATCCCTGGGCCGGTGGTGCCGACAGCGCCGGTGATGCCGGTGACGCCCGTAGTGCCGCTGGTGTCCGTGGGGGGAGCGGGAGGCGTGGAGCCCAGCGGCGCGGTGGGGTCGGTGTGGAGCGTCGGGTCCACAGGCGCGGTGGGGTCCGTGTGGAAGGTGTGGTCGGGAGGAACCGGCGGCGTCACCGGGACGGCGGACGCGGCGGTGGTGACGGTCGGGTCCCCGGGCGCCGGGCCGTCCTCGGCGACGGCCGTGGCGGCGGGCAGCAGTGTTCCTATCGTCAGGAGCGCGGTGAGGAACGGCCGCCGGGGCAGCGGCGACCGGAAGGGGCGTCCGGAGCGGTCGCCGGTCCGGGAGCGGGACGTGGTGCGGGTTCGGTGCACGGGGGCCTCCGTCGGCCTGGGGAACGCGGGCTCGGATACCAGGACTACGGCGCCCGGCGCCGGGGCGCGCGTCGGAGACGGCCGGTCGCCGGACGGGGAACACCCCTTCGGCGGGACTGCGAAATACTGGGGGGACCGGGCGGCGGAGCCGTCCGGGGGAGCAGCGGGGACCACGGGAACGGGGAAGACGGGGCATGGACACGGACGTGGACGAGGTCCGGGACGGAACGGGTCCCGGCCGTGACCGGGCGGACGGGACGGGCGGCGCGACGGGCCCGGCCGGGGAGCCCGGACCGCCCGGCGGGGATGCCGCCGACCTGGTACGGGTGGAGTTCCTGGCGCTCGAACGGGAACTGACGGTGTTTCTGCGCCGGGCCCGCGCCGCCTCCGGGGAGATCGCCCGGGCGGTCCATCCGGAGCTGGAGCCGGGGGCGTACGGGCTGCTGGTGCGGCTGGACGAGAGCGGGGCGCTGCGGGCGACCGACCTCGCCGGTTACGTGGGGGTCGGCAAGGCCACGATGAGCCGACAGCTCAAGGTGCTGGAGTCGCTGGGCCTGGTGAGCCGGGACCCGGACCCGGCCGACGGCCGGGCGTCGTTGATCCGTTTGACTGACGCGGGACGGTCCCGGGTGCACCGGGTCCGGGAGGCACGGCGGGCCCGGTACGTCAGCCAGCTGGCCGACTGGGCCCCGTCCGAGGTCGCCGAACTGGCCCGACTGCTGCACCGCCTCAACAGCTCGACCTCGGTCTAGCCCCGGTCGCGGTCCTGGCTCCAGCCCCGGCCCTGTCCCTGGCCCTGTCTCGGGCCGCGCTTCCCGGACCCGGCGCACCCGGGCCTACCCATCGGTGGGGTCTCCGCCCCGCACGGCCCGTGCCGTCCTGAGGAACCGTGACGTCCGGCGGCGCCCCCGCCCCGGGAGGGGTCAGAGCACCGCGTACACGGCCGTCGCGTCGTCGTGGCGCTTGCCCCGGGCGGGCTCCGGCCCGGCGTTCTCCGCCGCCCGGACCCGGTCCACCAGTGCCTGGGGTCCCCGTTTGGCGAGGAGGTCGTGGCACTCGGCCCAGTCGCCGAGGCCGAACCGTTCCACCCAGCGCGACGCCCCGTCGGTGAGCGCGGCCAGGGAGCGCACCGTCTCGCGGGGCAGTTCCCCGGTGAGCGCCCGGGCCGTGACCCCGGGGTCGGCGGCGGCGGTGAAGAAGCCGCCCTCCTTGTTGCGGAGCAGGGTGTCGGTGGCCTCCACGGAGCGGAGGACCTCGCGGGGCGCCCGGTCCAGCCGGTCGTCCAGGACGGCCTCGACGCCCCCGTCGACGCGCTCCAGGAGCAGCACCGAGTCGGACAGCACCAGGTACTCGACCCTCGTGCGGTCCCACCGGGCGAGGACCACCGTCGCCTGGGGTGTTCGCACGTGAGAAAGGTCACACGTCTGACGGTGCGCGTCCGCGGTCCTACGGATCGCGTGCGAAAGCACCTCCCGCAGCGTCAGATCTCCTCGCGAAACGGACAGTTCGCCGAGGGTGCCGCCGAGGCGCGCGGTGAACCAGGGAACCCCGTGCAGGCATCCGTCGTCGCCCGGCGGCGGAGTGACCCCGTCCAGTACGACCAGCGTTCCGCCTTGTCCGGAGGCCGGGGCCGCCGTCGAGACGAAGTCCTCGTTGGGCCGGTCGGGGTTGCCGGGCGCCGTGGCGATTTCCATCCGCATCGGACCAGTCTGCACGAGCGCCCACCGATGCCCATGAATCGGTGGCGGGGGTGACGCAGAGGTGAACGAAGGTCAACGGTCCGCCGGTCGTCCGCCGGGGGATCCTGACTGGTTTGCGGAGGAATGGTGTGTTCCGTCGAGACGTGGTGGGGCATCCTGCCAAACGCCGCCGATCACGTCCAACCGACCCACCGCGCACCGGGGGTGACGCGTGCCACGGGAACTTGCCGCTCAACTCCCGGTCGATGTTCACTCCTTCGGGTGGCGGGTCCGGTGATGCGCGACCACTCCCCACCAGCGCTGGAATGGTCAGGTTCCGAATCCGGCGGAACCGGTGGCTGACGGTCCGTCATCCGGACCCATGAGTGCCGGAACCATGGGTAGTCGACTCAGAATGCGAGCACCGGTGCAGAAGATGCGGCCTCGGCGCAAAGGCGGGCGGACGGCCCCGGAGCAGAGCGCGGTTCCGTCCCCGTCCGGTCCACCCGGCACGCCCGGGGGGCCCTCCGGCGTGCCCGGCCCGCCGCCGTCCGCGACCCCGCCGACCGGTACCGGTCCGGACGGCGGCCCCGCCGGTCCGCCGCCGTCAGGGGGACCCGCCGTCCGGGGGAACCCTCCGTCCGCCGACGGGGCGCCCCGCAAGCGCCGCGCCCGGGTCCGCAACCGGCTCCTCGTCTCCGTCACCGTCGTCGCGGCGGCCGTCGCGGGTGCCGGGGCCCCCGCCCTGCTCACCGCCTCCACCGACCTCCGGGACGCCCAGCGGCTCGTCACCGCCGCCGAACGCGCCCGCGAGGGCAGCGCCCTCGCCCACGCCCTCGCCGCCGAACGCGACGAGATCATCGCCTTCATCGCCGCCGGACGCCCCGAGGGCGAGGGACTGTCCGAACAGCGCGCCGCCCGCGTCGACCGGCGCGTCCAGGAACTGCGCGCCGACGCGCCCCCCGCGCTCCGCGCCGACCTGGACGCCGTCACCGCCGCCCGCCGCGCCGCCCTCACCGGCGAGGGCGGCGCCCTCAAGGCCCACGAGGCGTACGCCCGGGTCATCACCGAACTCCACCGGCTCGCCGAGGACGTCGCGGCCCGCACCCCGCCCGTCGCCGCGCCCGGCGCGCGGTCGCTGGCCGACCTGGACCGGGCCGTGGAGCAGACGTCCGCCGCCCGGGGGCTGCTGCTCGCCGCGCTCGCCGTGCCCCGTTCGACCGCCACCCGGATCAACCCCACCACCGGACTCACCGAGACCGTCCCGCACGAGACGGCCCGGGACGCGGCCAAGCGCCTGGAGCTCAGCTCCGCCGCCCAGCGCGCCCACCACCGCTCCACCGCCGCGCTCGCCGACTTCCGGGACGTGGCGCCGTCGGCTGACCTGGACTCCTACGAGGCCACCGTCAACGGCGCCGAGGTCACCACCGCCGAGCGCCACCTCAACCGGCTCACCGACGAGGCCCGGCTCAGCACCGCCGACCTCGGGCTCGACGCCGGGAAGGTGGCCGCCGCGCTCACCTCCCGGGTCGATCTGATGCGGAGCGCCGAGGCGTCCCTCGCCAAGGCGCGCGCCGACCGGCTGGCGGAACTCCGCGACGACGCCGTCACCGATCTGGAGATCCGGGTCGCCGTGGTCGGCGCCCTGCTGCTGATCGCCGTGGGCTTCTCCATGGGCATGGCGCGCTCGCTGACCCGGCCGCTGGCCGTGCTGCGGCTCGGCTCGGCCCGGGTCGCCGCCGACCCGGCCGTCGAGGAGCCGGTGAAGTTCACCGGACGGAACGACGAGTTCGCCGAGGTCGTCCGGTCGGTGAACGCCCTCCACGCGCACGCCGTCGCCCTGCACGAGCGGCTGACCACCCTGGAGGGCGACCGCAAGCACCTGGTCGGGGAGCGCCAGGCGATGGCCGACCGCACCGCCGAGCTGCGCGCCGAACTCGCGGAGGCGTCCGCCCACCTCTCCCGGGTCCGCCAGGGCATCCAGGGCACCTTCGTCAACCTGGCCCTGCGCACCCTCGGACTGGTGGAGCGTCAGCTCGCCGTCATCGAGGGGCTGGAGGAGCGCGAGCAGGACCCCGAGCGGCTCGCCACTCTCTTCCGCCTCGACCACTTCGCCACCGTCATGCGCCGCCACAGCGAGAACCTGCTGGTCCTCGCCGGGGCCGACCACGGCCACCAGCACCCTGGCCCGGTCCCGCTGGTGGACGTGGCGCGGGCCGCGGTCAGCGAGATCGAGCGGTACGAGCGGGTGCGCATCACCTCCCTGCCGCCGCACACCCACCTCGCCGGGTTCGCCGCCGACGACCTCAGCCATCTGCTCGCGGAACTGCTGGAGAACGCCACCTCGTTCTCCCCGCCGGACGCCACCGTCGAGGTCTCCGGCTGGCTGCTGGAGAGCGGCGAGGTGATGCTCTCGGTGCAGGACGAGGGCATCGGGATGACCGCCGAACGGCTGCGCGAACTGAACCTCCGGCTCTCCGGCTTCGACCCCGAGGACCAGAACGCCGGGCCCGAATCGGGCGACGGGCTGGGCCTCGGGCTGTACGTGGTCGCCCGGCTCGCCCACCGGCACGGCGTCCGCGTCCAGCTGCGCGAACAGCAGCAGGGCGGGGTCACCGCCGTGGCCGTGCTTCCCAAGGGGCTGCTGGCGGCCGAGCCCGCCGACACCCTGGCGGCCCCGCCGCCCGCGCCCCGGACCCCGGGGGGCGGACCCGCGCTGCGGCTGCCCGGCTCCGAGGCCGAGGCCAACGCGAACGTGCTCGGGGAGCGGAGCGGTCAGGGCGACCCCCTGATCGCCGCCGCCGAGCGGGCCGTCCGCGAGGCGGAGGACGGGGGGACCGGCCCGGGGAACGGGGAGACCGGTGGGACGGCGGCCGGGCGTCCGTCCGAGATCACGATGGAACTGGCGCTCCCGCCGGAACCGGAGCCCGAGCTGGGACCGGGGAAGACGGCGGGGGCCGCATCCGGGCCCGCGTCGGACACCGCCGCCGGGACCGGCGTCGCGGCGGACGGCACACCGCCCCCCGGGGCCGGCGCCGCCGAGGACGACAGCCCGACGGCCGGTGCTCCAACGGCCGGTACTCCGATCGTCAGTACTCCTACCGTCAGTACTCCGACCGTCGGTGCTCCGGCGGCCGGGACCCCGGCGGGGAGCGTCCCCACCGGCTACCCCCCGGCGGCCGACGAGGCCGGGCACCACGCCCGCGCCCATGACGAGGCACCCTCCGCGCCGTCCGCCCGGGCGGTCCCGCCGGAGGCGACGGCGCCCGGGGCGGCGCACGACGCGGCACCCGCGCCCCTCGGCGCGGAGGAGCTCCCCGTCGCGCCCCCCACACGCCCGGCCGACGGGGGCGACCCGTCCGCCGTTCAGGGGGACGCGCCCCGGCGGACCCGGCTGACCGCCAAGGGCCTGCCCAAGCGGACGCCTAGGATCAGTGAGCCCGTCACCGTGGCCCAGCCCAGAGGAGGGGGCGTCGACGCGGACGCCCTGCGGCGCAAGCTCGGGGGCTTTCACCAGGGGGCCGCGGCCGGTCGCCGGGACGTCGCCGTCGAGATCGGCGGCGCACCGGAGGAACCGACCGGACGCGGAGCGGAACCACAGGGGGACACAGTCGAGGAGGGAAGCAGTTGACTGCGCCCAGCAGTACATCGCCCGGTACCAGCACCCCGTCCCGCACCGCGCCGCCGAGCGCCGCGCCGGACCGTTCCACCACCGGACGGGGGCTGAGCCGCGAGGCCCGGAACCTGCGCTGGCTGCTGGCCAACCTGGTCGAGGAGGTGCCCGGTCTGCTGTCGGTGGCGGTCGTCTCGTCGGACGGACTGCTGCTGCTCTCCTCCGACCCCGAACGGGCCGAGGAGGCCGCCGGAGCCGACCGGCCCCGGGGCCCGCGCGGTTCGTCCGCCGACCTCGCCACCATCGTCTCCGGCCTCGGCAGCCTCACCCTCGGCGCCGCCAAGCTGATGGACGGCGGCGGGGTCAAGCAGACGGTGATCGCCATGAGCGAGGGCAGCGTGCTGGTGATGTCCATCAGCGACGGCTCCCTGCTCGGGGTGCACGCCACCCCGGACTGCGACATGAGCGTCGTCGCCTACCACATGGCCCTGTTCGTGGGCCGCGCCGGACACGTCCTCACCCCCGAACTCCGCAGCGAGCTGCGTCAGTCGGTGGAGGCGCTGGCCCAGGGCGGGGAGACCCCCGAGGTGCCCCGGCCGCGCGGGCCCCAGGAGACCGGTTCCCCGACCGCGGGGAGCGCCCAGTGACCGTGCCCGGTCCCTCGACCCCCGCCACCACGACGCCCTCCGGCAAGTTGCCGGTGCGCGGCGCCGACAAGCGCCCCGCGCGGGTGCGCCCCTACTCCCTGACCGGCGGCCGGACCCGGTTCGGACACGTCCTGCTGGTCGAGACGTTCGTGGCCGCCCTGGAGGCGCCCGAGGAGCGGCGGGAACTCCCCAACGGCTCGCTGGCGACCCGGGTGATGCCGGAGATGCGGGCCATCGTGGAGCTGTGCCGCCGGATGCGGACGGTGGCGGAGATCTCCGCGCTGCTGAAGATGCCGCTCGGCGTGGTCCGGGTGCTGCTCAGCGACCTGGCGGACCAGGGCAAGATCCGTGTATATGGAACCGGCCAGGGCCAGGGCCAGCCGGACCGCGCGCTGCTGGAAAGGGTGCTGAGTGGACTCCGTCGTCTCTGAACCGCTGCCGTCCGCCCTCGCAGACGACGACGGCGAATCCCTCAAGGCGTGGCAGAGGGACCGCACCCGGGCGCCGGTCGCCACCAAGATCGTCATCGCGGGCGGCTTCGGGGTCGGCAAGACCACCCTGGTCAAGGCGGTCTCCGAGATCGAGCCCCTCCAGACGGAGGCGCTGATGACCGAGGCCAGCGCCGACACCGACGACCTGTCCGCCACTCCGGAGAAGACCACCACCACGGTCGCGATGGACTACGGGCGCATCACCCTCGACGACGACCTGGTCCTCTACCTGTTCGGCACGCCCGGACAGCAGCGGTTCTGGTTCATGTGGGACGACCTGGTGCGCGGAGCGATCGGCGCCGTCGTCCTCGCGGACACCCGGCGGCTGGAGGACTGCTTCCCCGCGCTCGACTACTTCGAGAGCTGCGGGCTGCCCTACGTGGTGGCGGTCAACCACTTCGACGGCAGCGAACGGTTCGACGAGGAGGACGTGCGCGACGCGCTCACCGTCCCCGCGCACGTCCCCGTCCTGATCATGGACGCTCGGGAGCGGATATCCGCCGTAGAAACGCTGCTGGCCGTCGTCCGTCAGGCCCTGGAGTTCAGCCCGGCCTAGCCGGTACACCTCCCCCGCGGTGCCGGCGGACCGACCGTCCGGCGCCCGGGGGACACCTGTCTCCGGGCGGATCCGGCGGGCCAACCCCCCGCTCCGTCCCGGACGTTCCGCTCCCAGAGGTTCGACCAGGTTCGACAGGAGAACGCGCGTATGCGGAGAATACTGATAGTCGGAGCCGGTCAGTCCGGTCTTCAGCTCGCCCTCGGCCTCCAGTCCCGGGGGTACGAGGTCACCCTGATGTCCAACCGCACGGCCGACGAGATCCGTTCCGGTCGTGTCATGTCCACTCAGTGCATGTTCGACACCGCGCTCCAGCACGAGCGCGACCTCCAGATCAACTTCTGGGAGTCCCAGGCCCCCCGGATCGAGGGCCTCGGCGTCTCCGTCGCCGGACCGCCCCCCGAGGGCGCCGACGACGGCCCCCGCCCCCGGGTCATCGACTGGCTCGGACAGCTCGGCGGCTACGCCCAGTCCGTCGACCAGCGGGTCAAGATGGCGGGCTGGATGGACACCTTCGCCCAGCGCGGCGGACAGCTCGTCATCCACGGCGCCGCCGTCTCCGACCTCGACTACTTCTCCCGCGCCTACGACCTCGTACTCGTGTCAGCGGGCAAGGGCGAGCTCGTCTCGATGTTCGCCCGGGACCCCGAGCGCTCCCCGTACGGCGAACCCCAGCGGGCGCTGGCCGTCGCCTACGTCCACGGCCTCGGAGTCCGGCCCGAGCACCCCGGACAGGACGCGGTCCGCTGCAACCTGGTGCCCGGGGTCGGCGAACTCTTCGTGATGCCCACGCTCACCACCTCCGGCCGCGCCGACATCCTCTTCTGGGAGGGCCTGCCCGGCGGGCCCCTGGACGTCTTCAAGGGCGTACGGGACCCCTCGGAGCACCTCGCGCTCACCCTGGAGCTGATGGAACGGTTCACCCCCTGGGAGTACGCCCGGGCCACCAAGGTGGAACTGACGGACGCCCACGCCACCCTGTCCGGGCGGTACGCGCCGACGGTCCGTCACCCGGTGGGACGGCTGCCCGGCGGGGGAGCGGTGCTCGGCGTCGCGGACGTGGTCGTCGCCAACGACCCGATCACCGGCCAGGGCTCCAACTCCGCCGCCAAGTGCGCGGCCTCCTATCTGGAGTCGATCGTGGAGCACGGGGACGCCGAGTTCGACGAGACGTGGATGCGGAGCGCGTTCGACCGGTACTGGGAGACCGCGAGCCACGTCACCCGGTGGACCAACGCGATGCTGGCGCCGCCGCCGGAGCACGTGCTCAACCTGATCGGCGCGGCCGGTCAGCTCCAGCCGGTGGCCGACCGGATCGCCAACGGGTTCGACGATCCGTCCGACTTCGACCACTTCTTCTTCGAGCCCGACAAGGCGGGCGCGTACCTGGCGGAGGTCAGCGGCTGACCTGACTGCTCCTCCCGGTGGCCGGGCCGCGCGCCCGGCCACCGGTGCCGTACCCACCGGTGCCGTACCCCGCCGGGCCGCCGGAGCCCGGGGCGGCCGTCCGCCGGGGGCGGGGTGCCGTCAGCCGTCGGCGGGCGCGGTGGCCGAGCCGTCGTACCCCGTGTCCGAGCCGTCCCGGGCGCCCTTTGGCAGCACCGGGGGCGTGTACCGGGCGAGCGGTCCGGCGGACGGATCGGGGCGCACCGCGCCGAGCACCGGGTTCGCCGTGACGGGGGAGACCTTCACCCGGCCGCCGGGCCGGGGCGCGTGCACCACCGAGCCGTCGCCCAGATAGATCCCGACATGGGTGGCCCCGGGGAAGTAGACGACCAGGTCACCCGGGCGCAGCGCGTCCAGCGGCACCCGGGTCAGCGTCCGCCACTGCTCCTGGCTGGTGCGCGGCAGGGTGGTGCCCGCCACCGCCCAGGCCCGGGAGGTGAGCCCCGAGCAGTCGAAGGTCCCGGGCCCCTCGGCACCCCAGACGTACGGCTTGCCGATCTGCGCCACCGCGTACCGCAGCGCCGCCGCCCCGCCCGCCGAGGGGGCGCGCGACGCCGCCGGTGCGCCGGGCGGGCCCGCGGCGGGCGGCCCGGCGGCGGGGAGCCCCCCGGCACCGCTCATGGATCCGGTCCCGGTCCCGGCCTCGCCTTCGACCCCGGCTTCGCCTCCGACCTCGGCCTCGCCTCCGGCTCCGGTTCCGGTCGCGGCGGCGGTCTCCAGCCGGGCCAGTTCGGCCAGCTGGCCGGCGGTGAGGGAGGCCAGCAGCTCCTCGACCTCGTCCAGCCGTTCGTCGACCTCCTCCCGGGCAGCCCGCCGCCGCTCGGTGAGCACCTGCTGCTCGTCCAGGGCGGCCCGGGCCCGTCCGGCCAGTACGGCGGTGTGCCGCTCGTCGGCGGCGAGCCGCTCCACCGTGGCGGTCCAGTGCCGGGCGGCCCGGTCCAGGGCGTGCCGTTCGGCGAGCGCCCGCAGCGGGTCACGGCCCGTCAGCAGCCTCAGGTACGGGGAGAGCGCGTCGCCGTCGCGGTACTGGCGGCGGGCCAGCAGCCCGGCGGCGTTCCGGCTCGCCCGCAGCGCGCCCCGGGCGTCCGCCAGCCGGGTCTGGAGGGAGCCGACCTCGCCCCGGCGCCGGGTCAGCAGCTCCTCGGTGGCGTGGAAGCGGTCCGCCGCCGCCCCCGCCTCCCGGTACAGCCGCTGAAGGTCCGTCAGCAGGGCCGAGACCGGGCGCTCCGGCGGGGCGGGCAAGGCGAGCGCGGCGCCGGACGGACCCCAGGGCGCGGCCAGTGCCACCGCCGCGAGGACGGTCACCGCCGCCCGGGCCGCCCGGCGCCGACGGGCGGGAGCCCGGTGGGGAAGGGGTCCTGACATGCCGTCACCTCCGCCTCGGGGGTGCCCCGCGCGCCCCGCAGGGGGAGCCTGCGGGCGCCCGGCGCTCCGCGCGCGGCGGACTGGGCGGAACGGAGCAGTCCCGTCACCCGGAGTCGGTACCGGGGTGCGGGCGCGGCTTGCTCCACGGCCACCGGGGGCCCACCGGGCCGCCCTCGGGGTCGTACTCGTACTTCCAGCCCCGGTGGAGCACCAGCCGACGGCCGCCCAGGACGGAGACCCGCCGGTAGACCAGGACGGTCGGGGGTCCGCCGTCCGGGCCGGGGACCGGCACCTGGTAGACCTTCGGGGGATGGCCGGTCGGCCCCACCAGGACCGGGATGACCCGGCCGTCCAGGGGACCGCCGACGAACGGGGTGTCTTCGCTGCGCACGTCACGCAGTGTCCCATCCGTCCGGTTCGACGGCGCGGACCCGTCCGGGCCGGAGGCGCGTGCCGGTCCGGTGCGGAGGTGTGGACCCGTCCCGTGGACCCGTCCCGTCCTGGGTGCCGCACCCGTCCCGCTCCGTACGCGCCCCCCGGGCCGCGTGCCCCGGCGCACGCGCCCTCTCCACGGGCTCGTCCCGCCCAACGCGTCCGCCCCCGCACGCCGTTCGGCCCCACCGCTCCCCGCGCCCCCTTCCTCACCAGCCGTGACCGTCCGCGCACCTGAACGGAGGACGTCTGCCAGGGAAAGGGAATCCGACGCCCACATGTCGGCAAGGCTTACGGAAAGCCGGGCAAAGGACCGCGCTCCCGGGGTGATCAACTGGCACCATGACGCCATGAACGAAGCCCTCGCCCCCGCGGACCGCCGTGCCGCCGCACACGACAGCATCGACGCGCTCGCCCTCGGGGACGCGTTCGGCGAGCGCTGGCTGCCGCCGCTGAGGGAGCCCGGACAGGCCGTCGAGGAGATCCGGGGCCGCCGTATGCCGCGCGAGCGGGAGTGGCGCTGGAGCGACGACACCGCGATGGCGCTCGCCGTGCTGCGGGTGATCGAGGAGCACGGGGAGATCGCCCCGGTGGCCCTCGCCGCCGCCTTCGGCGCCGACCACGCCGCCGACCCCGACCGGGGCTACGGCGCCGGGATGCGCGCGCTGCTGCCCCGGCACGCCGAGCGGCCCGAGGCGTGGCGGGAGTCCGCCGCCGCGCTCTTCGAGGGCGGCAGCCTCGGCAACGGGGCCGCGATGCGGGTCGCGCCGCTCGGCGCCTGGTTCTCGGACGACCTCGACCGGGCCGTCGAACAGGCCGCCCTGTCCGCCCGGGTCACCCACGCCCACCCCGAGGCCGTCGCGGGCGCGGTCGCCGTCGCGGTGGCCGCCGCGCTCGCCGCCCGGGCCCGGCTGACCCTCGCGGCGGTCGCCGAGCGGGTCCCGCCCGGCGCGGTCCGCGACGGGCTGCTCGCCGCCGACCGGCTGCCGTTCGCCACCGAGCCCTGGAAGGCCGCCGAGGTGCTCGGCAGCGGGGCGCGCTCCCGCGCCGACGACACCGTCCCGTTCGCGCTGTGGACCGCCGCCCGGCACCCGGACGACCTGGTCGCCGCGCTCTGGGCCACCGCCGAGGGCCTCGGCGACGCCGACACCACCTGCGCGATCACCGCGGGCGTGGTCGGCTCCCGCACCGGTACGGCCAGCGTCTCCGAGGCATGGCTGAAACGGCGCGAGGCCCTCCCGGAGTGGGCCACCCGGGGCACGGCGGGCTGAACCTGACGGTGCCGTTCCCCGTGGACATCGACCTCACCGCGATCCACCCCCGCCGCCCCGGTCCGGGCCGGGCGGCGGACGGGACGGCGTAGCGCGCCGGGGGGTCAGCCGGGGCCGTCGGCCCGTGCCGTGGCGGAGGACAGGACCGCCTCCATCACCGACCGGGCGATCGGGGCCGCGTCGCCGCCGCCGCTGATCTCGCCCCGGACCGCCGAGGCGTCCTCCACCACCACCGCGACCGCGACCTCCGGGCGGGTCGCCCCCTCCGACTCGGCCCAGGAGATGAACCAGGCGTAGGGGACGCCCGTGTTGCCGACGCCGTGCTGGGCGGTGCCGGTCTTGCCGCCGACCGTCGCGCCCGGGATCGCCGCGCGGGTGCCCGTGCCCTCCTCGACCACCCCCGTCATCAGCTCCCGCAGCCGCTGCGCCGTGCGCGCGTTCATCGCCTGGCGGGAGCGGCGCGGCGGGGCCGTGCGGAGCGGGGTGCCGTCGGCGGTGGTGGTGCGGTCGACCAGGTACGGGGTGCGCAGCGTGCCGCCGTTGGCCACCGCCGACGCCACCATCGCCATCTGGAGCGGGGTCGCCCGGGTGTCGAACTGGCCCACCGAGGAGAGCGCCAGCTGCGCCCGGTCCATCCGCCGGTCGAAGGTGCTGGTGGCCACCGCGAACGGGATCCGCAGCCCCGGCTCGTTGAAGCCGAACTCCCGGGCCGCGCCCACCATCCCGGACAGTCCCACCCGGGTGCCGAGCCGGGCGAACACCGTGTTGCACGACCAGGTGAACGCGTACCGCAGGGTGGCGTCCGCGCAGCCGTCCACCTCGTTGGTGAGGGAGGTGGTGGTGCCCGGCAGCCGGTAAGGGTCGGGGGCGCCGGTCGGTTCGTCCAGATCGCGGACGGCACCCGACTCCAGCGCCGCCGCCGCCGTGACCACCTTGAACGCCGAGCCCGGCGGATACGTCTGACGGACCGCCCGGTTCAGCATCGGCTGGTCCGGCGAGGCGTTCAGCTCCCGCCACGCCTCCCCGGCCTCCGGGCCGGTGCCGGACAGCGCCCCGGGGTCGTACGACGGCGAGGACACCAGGGCGAGGATCCGGCCGGTCTCCGGCTCCAGGGCGGCCACCGCGCCCTTGCGGCCCGCCAGTCCGGTGTACGCGGCCCGCTGCGCCGCCCCGTCCAGGGTGGTCTCCACCCGGCCGCCGGGGCTGCGGGACCCGGTCAGGTCGTGCCAGAACGGCAACGGCGCCAGCATCGGGTCGCTGCCCGACAGCACGGCGTCCTCCGCGTGCTCCAGGAACGTCGTCCCGTACACCTGGGAGGAGAAGCCGGTCACCGGGGCGTACAGGGGGCCGTCCCGGTAGACGCGTTCGTACCGCAGGTGCTCGCGGGTGTCCACGGAGCCGGTGACGGACCGTCCGTCCACCAGGATCTCGCCGCGCGGCCGGGCGTAGCGGTCGATCGCGGCGCGGCGGTTGGCCGGGTCGTCGTCGAGCGGGCCCGCCTCGACGAGTTGCAGCCGGGCCGTGTTCACCAGGAGCGCGGCGAGCAGCGCCAGACAGCCGAGGGCGGTGTGCCGGGCGCGGCGCCGCATGGCGAGCGGCGCGCGCGGGGTGCCGACCGGGCGGTGGCCGGGGGGCGCGGGCGCGGTCACCGGACGGGCTCCGGGGCCTGGTCCGGGGTGGCGTCCGGCGGGGGGGCCGGGACGGGGTCGTCGGGCGGGGGCGGTCGCCGGGCCGAGTCGCTGAGCCGGATCAGCAGGGCGACGATGATCCAGTTGGTGACGACGGAGGAGCCGCCCTGGGCCAGGAACGGCATCACCATGCCGGTGAGCGGGATCAGTCCGGTGACCCCGCCCGCGATCACGAACGACTGGAGGGCCACGATCGAGGCGAGGCCCACCGCGAGCAGCAGCCCGAACGGGTCCCGCAGCCGGAGCCCGGCCCGGAACCCGCGCTCCACCAGCAGCGCGTACAGCAGGAACAGCGCGCAGAGCCCGGCGAGTCCGAGTTCCTCGCCCGCCGTCGCCAGGATGAAGTCCGACTTGGCGGCGAAGCCGATGAGGACGGAGTCGCCCCGGCCGAGCCCGGTGCCGGTCAGCCCGCCCGCCGCGAACGAGAACAGCGACTGGGCGAGCTGACGGGGGCCCTCCCCGGCCTCGATGGAGGCGAAGGGGCTCAGCCAGTCCTCGATCCGGGCGTGCACATGCGGTTCCAGATGGCCGACCGCCGTCGCGCCCGCCGCCGCCAGCAGCAGCCCCACCACGATCCAGCCGGTGCGGCCGGTGGCCACGTACAGCAGGACCACGAAGAGGAAGAAGAACAGCAGCGAGGTGCCGAGGTCGCGTTCGACGACCAGGACGAGGACGCTGAGCGCCCAGACCGCGACGATCGGTCCGAGCACCCGGCCGGTCGGCAGCTGGAGCCGCCACACCCGGCGGCCGGTGCAGGCGAGTGCGTCCCGGTGGGCGGCGAGGTAGCTCGCGAAGAACAGCGCCAGCAGGACCTTGGCGAACTCGCCGGGCTGGAAGGAGAGTCCGCCGAACCGGATCCAGACGCGGGCGCCGTTCACGGCGGGGAAGAAGACCGGGACCACCATCAGCACCAGGGCCGCGGCCATGCTGAGGTACGCGTAGCGCCCGAGGACCCGGTGGTCGCGCAGGACCAGGACGACCACGGTGAACAGGGCGATCCCGACGGCGGACCAGACGAGTTGGGCGGGAGCCGCGAGGTCGCCCGGGGTCTCCAGGTCCAGCCGGTGGACCAGGACCAGGCCCACCCCGTTGAGGAGGACCGCGATCGGCAGCAGCAGCGGGTCCGCGTACCGGGCGCGCAGCCGGACCGCGCCGTGCGCGAGCAGGGCGAGGGCGCCCAGCCCGGCGCCGTGGCGCAGCAGCCCGGGCGGGACCTCGCCGGTCCTGCCGAGGCCCGCGGCGCAGTGGCCGAGGACCGCCAGCAGGACCGCGGGGACCAGCAGGGCCAGTTCGGTGCCCCGGCCCGCCGGGCGGCGGACGGCGGTGGCCGGGCCGGTGGGCGGGGCCTGCGCCGTCGTTCCCGTTCCCGTTCCGGTCATGCCGGGAACGTAGCAAGTCGACCGGTGGATGTCGCGTTATGTCAGTTCATCAGCAGTAGTGCGGCACTTTGCCGATGTTGTCGATGTAGTGGGCGGCGCCCCAGGCCCAGGTGCCGTCCGTCAGCAGGTACCAGAGGTCGTTGCCCTCCACGCGGTCGCCGCGCGTCTTGCAGTAGATGCTGACGATCGCCCCGTGCGGCTCCTTGCGCAGCACGCGGCTGCCCCGGGTGGGGGAGTCCCTCAGCAGCAGTCCGCTCCGGGCGGTGATCCGGCCCTTGTAGTAGTGGTGGCGGTCTTCGTTCCCGGTGGCGGCGCCCTGGGGCGCGGTGGACGCCGCGCCCGGTGCGCCGGTGGTGACGGGCGCGTCCGGCGCGGGGGTCGTGGTCGTGGTGTGCGTGGCGCCGGTCGGGCTCGTGGCGCCGGTGGTGACGGCCGTGGCGTTCGCGTCGTCCGGCGCGGCGGTGGCGGGGACGGCTGCGGCGAGCGCGAGGGCGACCGCCGCGGCGGCTATCGCGGTGGCGCGCGCGGGCGTGCGGAGGCTCATGGGGCTCCTCGGGTGGGGGGTGGATACCGGTTTCACCCTAGGAAGCGGGGGCGGGCCCCGCGCGTTGCGTTCCGCCATCGGGTGGCGTCCGGCGCGGGGCCGGGTGCCCCGGGGCCGCGCGGCCGGGTCGTCCGCGTCCCGGGGAGGCGTCGGTACCGGCCCCGGCGGCTGGGGGTGGGGCCTTGGGGCGCTGGGTTGTCCGGGGCGCGGGGGCACCGGCGGCGGGGCCGTCCGCGTCCCTCCGGGGCGTCGATACCGGCCCCCCCCGGCGGAGGGCGGGGCCTTGGGGTCCGGGCCGTCCGGGGTGAGGGGGGCGCCGGTGGCCGGGCCGTCCGCGTCCCCCCGGCGTCGATGCCGGCCCCCGGTGGAGGGCAGGGTCTTGGGGCGCCGGGCTGTCCGGGGCGCGGGGACACCGGTGGCCGGGCCGTCCGGGTGTTCCCGGGGGCGGGCGCGGACCGGCCGCGCCTCAGAGCGCGGGCGACCGGGCCGCCCCGCCTCAGGGGCGGACGACCAGGCCGTCCAGGAGGCGTTCCAGGGCGGCGGTCATCTCCACCCGGGCCGCCTCGGGGTCCTCCGCGTGGGCGACCTTGAGCGCCGCCTCGTCGAGGGCGCCCAGCAGCAGATGGGCCAGCGGGGCGGCGGGCTGCCGGGCCAGCGCCCCGGCGGCGATCGCCGCTTCGAGGGCCGCGGTGACCACGCCGAGCCCGTACTCCTGGCCGATCTCGCGCCAGCGGGCCCACCCCAGGACCCCGGGGGCGTCCAGCAGCAGGATCCGTTCGGTCTCCGGCGCGGCGAAGGCGTCGAGGAAGGCGCGCGCCCCGGCCCGCAGGGCCGCCACCGGGTCGTCGGCTTCCGCCATGGCCCGCCCGGCGATCCGTTCGGTCACCTCCGCCTCCACCGTCCGCACCACGGCGTCGAACAGGTCGGTCTTGTCGCGGAACTGGTGGTAGAGCGCGCCCCGGGTGACCCCCGCCGCCCGGACGATCTCCTCCGTGCCGACGCCCGCGTAGCCGCGCTCGCCGAACAGCCGTCGGGCGGCGGTCACGAGCGCGGTCCGGGTGGCCCGGGACCGCTGGGCGTGCTTGCCGGTGTTGGCGGATTCCATCCGACCCCCTTGATTTCCGTACAGCGTGCACGCATTCTACGTACCGACAGCACGTACAGACAGTCTGTATGTGAATTTGGATGAGGGGTCGCGCCGTGCCGCAGATCGCACTTCCGCAGGGGACCGTCCACTACCGGGACACCGGTACGGGTGAACCGGTGGTCTTCCTCCACGGCTATCTGATGGCCGGGGAGCTCTGGGACCCGGTCGTCGACCTGCTCGCCCCGGGGCTGCGGTGCGTCGTCCCGGACCTGCCGCTCGGTGCCCACCGCACGCCCATGGACCCCGGCGCGGAGCTGGACCTCCCGGGCCTCGCCCGGCTCGTCGCCGACTTCCTGGACCGGCTCGACCTGCGCGGGGTGACCCTGGTCGGCAACGACTTCGGTACCGCCGTCGCCCAGAACGTCGCGGCCCGGTACCCCGGGCGGATCGGCCGTCTGGTCCTCACCGGCGGCGAGTGCTTCGACAACTGTCCGCCCGTCTGGTTCAAGACGATCGTCCCGGCGGCCCGGGTGCCCGGACTGCTCGGACTCGCCTACCGGACCCTCCGGCTGCGGGCCGTGCGACGGCTGCCCTTCGCCTACGGGCTGCTGACCAAGCGTCCGCTGCCGCACGACCTCATCGACCGCTGGGTGGCGGCGTTCGGCGCCGATCCGGGGATCCGCCGCGACTGCGAGAAGGCCACCCTGGGGTACGACCCGGTGCCGCTGAGGGCCGCCGCCGACCGGCTGTCCTCCTTCGACCGGCCCACCCTGGTCGCGTTCGCGCCCGAGGACCGGATCTTCCCGTTCGCGCACGGGGAGCGGCTCGCGGAGCTGATCCCCGGGGCCCGGCTGGAGGCGGTGCCCGACAGCCGCACCTGGCTGATGCGGGACCAGCCCGGGCTGACCGCCCGGCTGATCGGGGACTTCGTCCGCTCCACCGGGACGGGTGCCGGGGGCGCGACCGGTGCCGCGACCGGGACGGGGACCGGTACCGGAGCGGTTCCGGGGCGGTGGTCGTCGGATCCGGCCTGACCGGACCCGGACCCGGGCCCGTCGGACCTGGCCTGACCAGACCTGACCAGGCCAGGCCGGACCGGGTTCGCCGGGCCCGGTGCCGTCGGGGTTCCCGTCCCGAGGGGCCCGTTTCCGACGGGGCACCCGGCCCGGTTCCGTCACCGTCACGGCGCCCCGTTCGGTTCCGCCCGATCCCGGCCCCGACCCCGTCGCGCCCGTCCGGTCCCGGCCCGGCCTCAGCCCTCCGGCAGGACCAGGGTCGCCACCGCGCCGTGGTGCGGGGCCGGGGCGTTGGCGAAGGAGAGCCGGGCGCCCAGCGCGGTGGCCTGGCCCAGGGCGATCGTCAGCCCGAGCCCGTGGCCCTTGGCGCCGCCCTCGGTGCGGAACCGTTGCGGGCCGTGCTGGACCAGGTAGTCGGGGTAGCCGTCGCCGTGGTCCCGGACGGTGATCCGGGGGCCGTCCACGGTGACCGTCACCGGACCCCGGCCGTGGGTCAGCGCGTTGGCCATCAGATTGCCGAGCACCCGCTCCAGACGGCGGCGGTCCGTCTCCACGCAGACGTCCCGGACGACGACCACGGCGACCGGGCCGGTCTCCTCCTCGGTGCGCGCCCCGGCGCCCCGGGCGACCCGTTCCGCGAGCGGGCCCAGCCGGTGTTCGCCCAGGTCGGGGCGTTCGCCGCCGGAGTCCAGCCGGGAGATCTCCAGCAGGTCCTCGGTGAGGGTGCGCAGCGCGGCCACCCGGTCCCGCACCAGTTCGGTCGGGCGGCCCGGCGGCAGCAGCTCCGCCGCCGCGTGCAGTCCGGTCAGCGGGGTCCGCAGCTCGTGCGCCACGTCCGCCGTGAACCGCCGTTCGCTCTCCAGCTTGCCCTGGAGCGAGGCGGCCATGGAGTCCAGCGCGGCGGCCACGGCGGCGACCTCGTCCTGGGCCCGGGCCGGGTGCTTGGTGCGGGGGTCGTCGACCCGGGCGTCGAGGTCCCCGGCGGTGATCCGCCGGGCCACCCGCGCGGTGGCGTGCAGCCGCCGGGTCACCCGGGTCACCGCGAACGCGCCGACCAGCAGGGTCGCCCCGATCGCCAGCGCGGAGGAGCCGAGGATCGCCCGGTCCAGCCCGGCGATCGTGCTCACCCCCTGCGAGTAGTCGACCGCCACGGCGATGACCCGGTCGCCCTCCGCCGGACCGGCCGCCCACATCGTGGGGCGCGGGGAGCGGTCGCCGACCATGGTGCCGCGCTCTCCGTCCAGCGCCAGCCGCCGCAGGGTGCGCGGCAGCTCCGGCGGGTCCAGGGCGGCCCCCGGACCGAGTTGTCCGCCGTCCTCGTACGCCCGGGTCGCCGCCGTCAGCAGGGTCAGCGCGCGTTCCCGCGCCTGGCCGACCGTCTGGTGGGTCACCGAGGCGTGGACGAGCACGCCCAGCAGCGCGGCGAGGGCGCAGCACATCACCGTGATGAACACCGCCGCCTTCCACGGCAGCGAGGCCGTCCACGAGCGCAGCCGCCGTACCGCGCCGCGCCCCGGGCCCTTCGGACGGACCGGGCGCGCGGGGGACGCGGGGCGCGACGGGCTCACGAGGCGCTCCCCGGGAGGGAGGACGACGGCGGGGCGACCGGCGGTGCCGTGCCGGACGAGGAGGGGAACGGGGGCGCGGCCGGGGCGGCCACGGACGGGGAGGGCGCCGGGGACGGCCGGGCCGGGGACGGGCGGGGCGGGCCGGAGGGGGTGGCGCCGTCGGGTCCGTCGCCGTTGTCGTCCACCCGGAGGAACTCGTCCTTCGTCGGCAGCACCGCCCGCTGGTGCCGGTCCCAGGACCACACGGTCCGGTACTCGTAGCCGGGGATGCCGGACACCGCCCGGATGACCAGGTCCCGCCCCGCGAGCTGCACCCCGGTGACCGCGTCGGAGGTGTGCATGACCTGGGTGAGCCCGCCGCCCTCCTGGGAGAAGACGCGGACCGCGAGCTGTCCGTCCGGCAGCCGGACGCCGATGATCGCCTCGTCGCGGTCGTCGCCCGTCAGGTCCCGGTACTGGGGCGTCAGCACCGGGCAGTCCCCCCGGCCCGCGCCGCCGCGCTCGCACCGGGCGATCCGCCCGGCGGTCTCCCCGTCCAGGGCGCCCGGACCGGTGGAGCCGTCCGGGGTCCGGGCGGCCTGGGCCTTCAGCAGGGTGACGGGATCGAGGCGGCGCAGGTCCCCGCGAGGGACGGTGACGCCCTCCACGGCCTCCGTGGCGGCCTCGCCGTAGTCGAAGGCGGGCGTCGAGGCGGGGGGCAGATCCGGCCACAGCCGGGTCGGGGCCACGGCGGTCGGGGTGGCGCCCGCGCTCTCCAGGCCGCCCGGGTCGCCGCAGCCCGCCAGCGCCGCCCCGGCCAGGCCCAGGGCGGCGGTCAGCCGGACCGCGCGGGACCGGCGGACTCTGCGGTGGGACACGGGGCGCACTCCTGCGAACGGACGAACGGGACTCACTCCTTCAGTCCGCCACGGTACGGGACCCCGCGCCGGACTCCTCAGCGTGGACGTTCCCCCCGGCCGCTGACACGTTCCGGCCACCTTCGTGGTTCCCGCTCCGGCGGGAGGGCGCGTCGCGGGGGCGCGCGGTCCGTCCGGGCACCCTCCACACGCTCCGGTGAGCGGTACGCGGCACGGACCGTACCGCCGCCCTCCGCTCCACCCCCGTCCGCCCCTCCCGATCCCCTGGATGGCCGGTTCCCGCCCCTGCCTCCGGCCGGTGCCTTGCGGCCCGCGTTCCCCGCCTGCTCCCATGGGGCGACGGGGGTGAGCCATGACCGGTCTGCGCGTGGTACCGACCCGGCGCCACGGCCGGAACCTGCTCCACGTCACCCTTCCGTCCGGCCGCACCCTCGCCTGGTACGACCACGACAGCGCCCGGGTGACGGTCCTCAGCACCCCCGACACGGACGCGGTGCTCACCGCCCTGACCCCGTATCTGAGCGGCCGGGTCACCATCGGTCCGCCGCCCGTCCCCACCGCCGCGGACCTCGCCCGGCTGGCGCTGCACCCGGACGACGACCTCGCCCCCAACCGCCCCGGCGAGGCCCTGCGGATCGCGCTGGACCGGGACCCCGCGCCGCCCCGGCTCCTGGCCCGTACCGACCCCCGGCGGGCGGCGCTCACCGCCGAGGAGGCCACCGGCGCCGCCCTGGACGCCCTGGAACCCGGCGGCTGGCGGGTGCTGCACTCCGTGCCGCTGCCCGGCGGGGACCGGCTGCCGCATCTGGCGATCGGCCCGGCGGGACCGTTCGCGGTGCACGTCCTGGCCGTCCGGGGGCGGCGGGTCAGGATCGCCGATCCGGAGGTGACGGTCGGCCGGGCCGCGCCCCGGCCGCTGCTGGGGGCGGTCCGCTCCCTCGCGGAGCGCGCCGCGCACGCGCTGACCGCGCACGTCACGCCCGTCCTCGTGGTGGTCGGGGCCACCGACGTCACCGGGCCACCGGCCGCCGGTGACGTCCGGGTGCTGGGGGACGCCGCCGGGCTCGCTGGGCTGGGCCGCGCGGGCGGGGTCCTCAAGCCGGAGGAGGTGGCGGCGCTGTACGCCACCGCCCGGGACCGGGGCGCCTGGCGTCACCTCTGAGCGGGGCCGTCCGTCCGGCGCCCGCCGGTCCGGGGCGGGTCCGTCCCGGGCGGGGCCCTCGTGAGGTGGCCGTACGTCAGGAGTCCGGCAGCGCTCCGGCCCGGTCCGGGTCGTACAGGGGCGCCAGCAGGTCCCCGTACCGCTCCAGCCGCCCCGCCAGGTCGTCGGCCCGGACGACCAGATCGGCCGGGTCCCGGCACGCCTCGGTCTCCGCCCAGGTCAGCGGCGCGGAGACGGTCGGCTCGGGCTGGGCGCGCAGGGTGTAGGGAGTGGCCGTGGTCTTCGCGGCGGCGTTCTGGCTGAAGTCCACGAAGACCTTGCCGGGCCGTAGCGCGCGGGTCATCCGATGGGTGACGAGCGCCGGTGCCGCCCGCTCGGCGGCCACGGCGAGCCGTCGCGCGTACGCGCTGACCTCGGCGGACGGGGTCGGCTCCAGTGCCACCAGCAGATGCAGCCCCTTCGCCCCCGAGGTCTTGACGTACGCCTCCAGCCCGTCCGCGGCCAGCCGCTCCCGTAGCCACAGGGCCACCTCGCAGCACTCCACCACCGTCGCGGGCGGCCCCGGGTCCAGATCGAACACCAGCCGGTCGGCGCGGGCGTACGCGCCGTCCCGCCACTGCGGGGTGTGGAACTCGGTCACCAGGTTCGCCGCCCACATCAGCGAGGCCAGGTCCTGGACGACCACCTGCCGCTGCCCGCCGTCCGAATGGGGGACCTCGGCGGTGCGCACCCAGGAGGGCGTCCCCGGCGGCACGTTCTTGGTGACGAACCGCTGGCCGTCCGGCCCGTCCGGGTACCGCAGGAACGACACCGGACGGTCCCTGAGCTGGGCGAGCAGCGGCCCGGCCGTGGTCGCGTAGTAGTGCAGCAGCTGCCCCTTGGTGAAGCCGCTCGCCGGGTACAGCACCTTGTCGAGGTTGCTGAGCGTCAGCCGTCGCCCCTCCACCTCGGTGATCGGCGTCATACGATGAGACTGCCATGAAACGGTACGAACCGGTCAGGTGGCACCGGCTCCCGGAAGGCGGCGGACGTGCGCTCGATCTGGAACGGCTCCCTCGCCTTCGGCCTGGTCAGCGTCCCCGTCAAGGTCATGGGCGCCACCGAGAGCCACGCGGTGTCCTTCCGGCAGATCCACACCGAGGACGGCGGCCGGGTCCGCTACCGCAAGGTGTGCGAACTGGAGGACGAGGAGGTCTCCGCCGCCGACACCGTCCGGGGCTACGAGATGCCGGACGGCACGGTCGTCGTCGTCACGGACGAGGACCTGGCCGCGCTGCCGCTGCGCACCGCCAAGACCATCGAGGTCGTCTCCGTGCTGCCGGCCGACCGGATCGACCCCCTCCAGATGGACACCCCGTACTACCTCGCCGTCCACGGCCCGGACGCGGGCAAGCCGTACGTCCTGCTCCGCGAGGCCCTGCGGCGCACCGGCACCGTCGCCCTCGCCAAGTTCGCCCTGCGGGGCCGCGAACGGCTCGCCATGCTGCGCCCCCTGGACGACGTCCTCTGCCTCCACGTGCTGCTGTGGCCGGACGAGATCCGCGCCACCGACCACATCGCCCCCGAGGGCCGGATCACCGTCAGGGACGCCGAACTGGACCTGGCGGACGCCCTGATGGACACCCTGGGCGAGGTCGACCCGGACACCTTGCACGACCACTACCGGGCCGCGCTCGACGAACTGATCACCGCGAAGCTCTCCGGCGACCTCCCCGCCCCGGCCCGCCCCGGGGAACCGGTGGGCGCGGAGGTGATCGACCTCGCGGCGATCCTGGAGCGGTCGGTGGCGGCGGCCCGGGAGAAGTCCGCCCCGAAGGCGAAGAGGGCGAAGAAGGCCGCGAAGGGGACGGCTCCCCGGAAGGCGGCCGGGAAGACCGCCGCCGCGAAGAAGACGGCGAAGGGCACGGTGAAGACCGCCAAGTCCGCGACGGTTGCCAAGTCCGCCAAGTCCGCCAAGACCGCCAAGACCGCCGAGTCGGCCGGACCCGCCAAGTCCGCCGGGAAGGCCGCGGCGGCCAAGAAGGCCGCGCCCCGCAAGCGCAGCGCCTGACCCGGGAGGCGGGGAGGCGTCCGCTCAGGGCTGGCTCGGCGCCGGCTCAGTGCTGGAGCAGCCCGCCCACCGGGACGGGCGGTACGTGGCCGGTCGGCGGGCGGGTCCGGGCCAGGGCGAGGCCCACGTCCACCAGGGTGGACCGGCGCAGGGCGGTGACCTCGGGGAGCGGGGTCCACACGGCCTCCGCGACCTCGTCGCCCGGCCGGGGACGCGATGGGCCGTCGCTGACGCGGACCTCGTAGAAGACCCCGACGTTCTGGTGCTCCGGTCCGCCGGGGACGGCGCGTTCGGCCGCCGGGACGATCCGCGAGTCCACGCCCAGCAGCCGTGCCACCTCCGCGTCGTGGCCGGTCTCCTCCGCGACCTCCCGCACCACCGCGTCGAACGGGTCCTCGCCGTGCTCGACCCGCCCGCCCGGCAGGGTCCAGGTGCCCACCCCGTCCGGCGACACATGACGGGCCAGCAGCACCCGTCCGTCCACCACGCACACGGCGTACGCCGCCAGTCGGAAACTCATCCCGGGACGGTATCCCACCCGCTCCCGGCGCCCGTCAGGTGTCCAGCACCGGGTTGCGGTGCCGGATCACCTCCCAGCCGTCCGCCCGGTCGACGGCGGGCCGCTTGCTCTCCCCGCACACCACCATCGCCGCCAGCACCGCCGCCAGCGACAGCCCGCACAGCGTCCAGGACAGCGCCCGGGTGGACGGGGTGAGCAGCACCGGCAGCACCAGCGCCCACGCCAGGGCCAGCGTCCCCAGCCAGGGCAGCCGGGCGGGCAGCAGACCCGCGTCGGTGCGCGCCGCCACCGGCCGCACCCGGCGGTCGGCGGAGGTCTCCACCGAGGTGTTGCCGAGGACCGCCTCGAAGGTCCGCCGGTTGAGGAAGAGCCAGAGGGCCTCGCCGTCGTCGGTGACGAACACGACGGGCTGGCCCCCGGACAGCGTCCGCCACCGCTCAGCGCCCATCAGCCAGCCGGGCCGTCCGGCCAGTTCGACGGCGAGCGAGGCCGAGGCGGTCGGGTGGTGGTGCATCGGACTGACGTCCACGACGGTGCCGTCCGCGCACTCCAGCCGCAGCCAGTGCGACGTCTTGACCTCGGTCCTGCCCGGCTCGGAACCCACGGTGGTGTACTCGTCCCGGACACCCGTGACGACCTCGGCGCGTATCGCGGGGACCCGGTCGGCCCGGGCGACGTCCGCGCGCAGGAACCGGGCCGAGGGGTCGCGGCGCGCCCCGGTGCCCGCGAAGAACAGGGCGAGCAGGGCGAGGAAGGCGGAGACGACGGCCGCCTGACCGCCGCCGGACGCGGTGGGCGTGCGCTCCAACCAGGGGCCGTAACCCCCGGCGTACAGCGCCACGTTGCCCGTCTCGTCCACGAAAGCGCCCAGTTCGGGGGCGTCGGGCGCGTAGAGGACGGTCACCTCCCAGGGGGACGCCATCGGGCCGAGCAGGACGCCCCGCACGGTGAGCGACAGCTCCGTGCCCGGCTTCCGGCCCGGTATCAGGACCTTGGCGTCACCCCGGTAGTGGATGTTCCGCCAGGCCCGGCCGTCCGGGCGTAACCGGTAGTCGTCCCGAGGGGAGACGTGACCCTGGACGGTGCGGGCCCCGGCCTCCTGGATCGCCGCGATCAGACGCGCGTGGTCCCCGTCGGGGCGGGTGCCCAGCTCGACGTAGGCCGCCGGGACGAAGGCGAGCAGCGCGAGGATCACCCGGCTCAGCACCACGTCGGGCACCCGGTGCGGCAGCCGTCGCGGAGGCGCGGGCACCTCCGCCGGGCCCGTCGGGGCGGGCCGGGGCCGCCGGTTCGCCCGGACGCCCGCCGCCACCCAGCCCGCCGCGCACAGCAGCGCGGCGCCGCTCAGCACGGCGACGTCCACGCGCGGGACGCCCGCGCCGGACCGGAACAGGGAGCCGAACACCGTCAGCGCGGTCAGCAGCAGCGCCGCCCCGCCCCACAGCCGCGTCCCCCAGGTCACTCTTCCCATGAAGATCCCCCATGACGAATCCTCCCGCCGCCCGGCTCCGTCCGTCCGGTCCGGGCGTGCGCTCAGCCGCGTCCTTCGCCGCCGCCGTTCCTGATCCACGGCCAGACGGCGAAGCAGACGACGGGCGGGCCGATGAGCATGGTCAGTACCCAGAGGCCCACGCTGGCGGGCGAATACACGTAGTAGTGCCAGTCGGTGGGGAGCAGCGCCGAGGGCGCGAGCACCGCGAGCAGCAGGACCGTCCAGGTCCCCAGGACCGCTCCGGCGAGGCGTGCCACGACCATCGCCCCCACCTCGTTTCTCCGGTCAGCTTTCGAACGGAACGTCGAACAGGGCCCACCGTAGTCGGCACCTCTGACAGGCCGCCCGGGAGGGTGCCGGACCCGGGCGGCGCGGGACGCGGGGCGTTAGCTCGTCCGGGTGGTCCGTTCCCCGGTGGCCTCCGCCGCGCCGGTGCGGGGACTAGGAACGCGGTATGGCAAGCGGAGACCGTCACCAGAAGAAGGACGTCGAGGCGGCGCTGAAGCGGGCGGAGGCGGCGGGCCTCAAGGTGACGCACAAGAAGAGTGGCCACACCTGGGGATACGTCGTCTGCTGCCCCTGCGACGATCGGCTGGGCATCTCATGCACCCCCAGGAGTACCGGAACCGAAGCGAAGAGGATCTATGAGTTCGTCCGTGAACATGAACGATGCGTCTGAACGCGACTGGCACTTCAACCTGGTGCTGGACGCCCCGCTCAGCGAGGAGCAGATCCGCACCCTGGACCACCTCGACCGCTTCCACCACGGAGACATGGGGCTGGCCGAGAGGCCCGGGTACTCCCGGTTCATCTGTGCCGTCCGGGCCGCCTCCCTCACCGGGGCGATCGCGGACGCCCTGGGGCGTTTCGAGGACTTCCCGGGTGTGCTGGTCCGCAGCGTGGAGCTGAACCCGGTCGCGTTGAGCGAGAACGGGATGGCGACCCCGGCCGTCGTGCCCGCGCCGCCCCCGCTCGCCGAGGTGCCCTGAGGGGTCCGTCCGCCCGCCGGGCGCCCGGCGGGGTCAGCGCAGCAGCGCCGCCGCGATCGCCTGGGCCCGGTACGCGGGCCGGGCGTCGCGTTCGCGCAGCGCGGTGACGATCGCCCCGTCGATCAACAGCAGGAACTGCCGGGCGAGTTCGACGGGTCGGGGGGCGCCCGCGATGGTGAGCAGCCCGGTCAGGTACCGCACCACGTCGTCCTTGTGGTCGGCGGCGACCCGGTGCGCGGCGCTGTCCGGATCGGCGCTCTCGATGATCGTGTTGATCGCCGCGCACCCCCGGAAGTCCGACTGCGCGAACCGGTCGGCCAGGGCGTCGAACACCGTCAGCGGATGACCGCCGCGCACCGCGACGTCCCGCGTCAGCCAGTCGAGGAACCGGGTGCCGTACGTCTGGAGCACGGCGACGACCAGCTCGTCCTTGCCCGCGAAGTGCCGGTAGAACGAGGCGCGGCCCACGCCCGAGGCGGTGAGCAGCCGCTCCACCCCGACCGCGCGAACCCCTTCCGCGTAGAACAGTTCCTCGGCGGCGGCCAGGAGACGTGCGCGTGCGTGCGTCGGCATGTACCGACTTTAGCCGCGCGCGCGTTCCCGGCGCCGCGCGTCAACCGGACGCGCTCGGCGTCCCCGCCGCGCAGGGGACCGGACTCCGTACGGGGGACCGGGAGGCAAGCCTGCTTCGGGCCCGTGCACGGTGGTGTCCGCGTCGGACCGGAGACCTTCAGCCGCGTCCGGGGGCGAAGTCGTCCAGGCCGTTCTCCCGGGTGTTGTGGGCGGCCCGGATCAGCCAGCGGCCGTCCCGCCGCACCATCAGCAGGGTGACGAGCCCCCGGCGGTCCTCCGGCTCCCCGGCGCCCGGGAGCCGGTGCTCCGGCCAGCTCCAGACGGTGTGGACGAGGGCCACGTCCGGGGCGACCGCCTGGACGCCGACCACCTCCTGTCCGTAGTTCGCCTTCTGGGCGAGGACCTCGGGGGGCACGTCCTTGTGTCCCGCCACGTTCGCCTCGCGGGAGGTCCACCACAGCCCGCGATGGGTGATGAAGTCGGAGTCCTCGGTGAAGAGTTCGCCCCAGGCGTCCATCTCGTGGCGCTTCCACAGATCGGTGTAGACGTCCAGGGTCTTCCTGATGTCCCGCTCGTCCTGCTCATCCCGTTCGTTCCGTTCATCTCGCTCGGCCCGGGCCGTCGTGGCGGTCATGGCGGTGTCGTCCCGGGTGTCCGTGCCCGTGTGGGGGATGTCCATACCGGCAGCCTGCTTCCTCGACCCCGGTTGAGGTCAACCCGGCCGGGCCCGGCCGACGGAGCCTCCCGGGAAGGCGCGTTGGGCACCGCCACCGCCACCGCCACCGGCGCCGTCACCGTCCGTCGGCGGCCCCGGAACCGCCGGACGGGCTCCCGAACGCCCGCAGCACCCCCGGCAGGGCGGCCCGCACCGAACCGTTGTGGTCGGTGTCCCCGAGGTCCGTGAGACGGTGGTCGGCGCCGTGCGCGGCCAGTTGCCCGGCGCAGTGCTCCGCGTGGTCGATGACGACGTCCCGGTCGCCCCGGGCGTGGAAGAGGTGGACGGGGACGTCCGGCCGCCAGTCGCAGGTGGAGTCCAGTTCCGTCAGCCGTCGGCGCAGCTCGCCGGTGGGGTGGCGGACCCGGTCGAGGAACTCCGGGGTGAACAGCTCGCGGGAGGTCGCGGGCAGCGCGGCGGCGATCCGGGCCGTGGTGTGGTGCCCGTCGAACAGCTCCTCCACCACCGTGTCGTAAGGGGCGCGGAACACCTCGCCGGGACTGTCGTACAGCCCGTACATCCGCTGCCAGGCGGTGGCGAAGTAGGCCAGGTACAGCGAGGAGCGGACCACCCGGTCGTCGGCGGCGGCCGCCTCGAAGGCGCTCAGGTGGAACGGGCCGCCGACCGGGGCCAGCGCCCCCGCCCGGAAGTACCGGTCGGCGCCGCCCTCCAGCGCCCGGCCCAGCATCATGGTGGCGGGCCCGCCCTGCGAGAAGCCGCCGACCCGGACCCGTCGCCGCAGTTCACGGCCGTCGTCCCGGCGGACGGACGCCCGCGCCGCCCGCAGCCCGTCGAGCGCGGCGGACACCGTCGCCTCCGGGTGCCCGTACGGATGGAATCCGGGGCCCTCGCCCAGCCCGAGGTAGTCGGGCGCGGAGACCGCGAACCCCGCCCCGGCGAACAGGAACGCCACCGCCCGGTCCGTGGCGCGGTCGTTCACCGAGGCCACGTCGCCCCGGTACACCGTGGTGCCGTGCAGCCAGGACACCGTCCGCAGCGCCCGGGGGCCAGAGGTGTCCCGCCTAGGCACCACGACCAGCTGGCTGGCGGTGGTGGGACGGCCCCCGGCGTCGACCGTGCGGTACACCACCCGGTGGGCCCGCACCCCGTGGCGCACCCGGTCCGTCGCGAAGCCCGCCTCCCTGACGCGCGCCGCGACCCGCTCGGCGTCGAGGTCCGCCACCAGGGTGGCCGAGACCACCGTGCCGCGCGTCCGGTCGGCCCACGGGTCCTTCCCGTCCTCCCCGGTGGTGGCGGGCCGGTCCCCACCGGCGGTGACCGTGGCCGGTGGAGTGGCGGGCGTGGCGTGGCCCGGGGCGCTCAGCAGGGTCACCGCGCAGAGCAGGGCGAGCGCGGCGGGGACGGCCAGCCGTGCGGCGGCCCGGGCTCCGGTCCCGGTGGTGGCCGTGGACCGGGAGGCCGCCCCGGTCGTGATCGCGGCACCGGCCCTGGTTCCGGTCCCGGCACCGGACCCGGTCCCGGCCATGGGCGTCGTCCCGTACGGGGTGGCGGTCCCGGCGGCGGGCGCGGTCCCGGACGAGGAGCCGGTACGGGTATGAGCACGGGCACGGGCACGGGCATGGGCATGGGCACGGGTACGGAGGGGGATACGGGTCATGGACGGGACTCTGCCCGGTCCGGTCCCCGTCGCGCAGTGCGGTGGACCCGCCGGTGGAGCGGGGGTTCTCCCCCTCCGCCGACCCGTGGGGGACCCGTCGGACGGTGGGTCCCGCGGAGGTCGGCGGAGCACGGCGGCCCCCGGGTACCGGCGGGCCTCGGAACGCGCCGATACCCGGCAACAGAGGGCCCCGGCAACAGAGGGTCCCGGCAACAGAGGGCCCCGGGAGCAGACGGCCCCGGGAACAGAGGGGCGCCGGAGCCCCCATGGGCCAAGGGGGCTCCGGCGCGGGCCGGTCGGTCGGCGGTTCCGACCGGCGGGGAAAGGGCACTTGAGCGGAGGAGGATCCGCTCAACCCCCTCGTGCCGCTTTGGCTTCGGCTTCCGCCGCCGCCTTGCGGGCCTCGACCCGGGCGGCGGCTCCGGCGCGGTCCCGCTTGGGCAGCGGGGTCGCGGGACTGTCCCCGGGGACCTGACCGGCCGGGGCCGGGTGGTCCCGGGCCGGTTCGTCCGGGGTCGCCGCCGGACCGGTGGCGGCCGGTCCGGCGGCAGTCCGGGCGGCGGGCCGCACCGGGTCCGTGGCGTGCGGGCCGCCCGCGACCGGGGTCGCCGTCGGGGCGGTGCTCCGCGCGCCGGTGGACGCGTGGTGGTGGTGGCGCGGCCCGCCGGGGGCCGGGGCCTCCGCCGGGGGGTGCCCGGCGGAAGCCTCGTGGTGGGGGTGCGCCGAGCGGACCGGCTGGTCCTGGTCCGCGTCGGCGGGGTGGGCGTGCGCCGGGTGCGGCGCGGTGGACCGGGCGTACGCGTGGGAGTGCGTCGGCCGGGGTCGGGGGGACGGGACGCCGTTCAGGGGGGCGGCGGCGGTGCCGTCCTCCTTGAGGTGCGGTCGCAGCTCGGGGCAGGTCTCGTCCTCGCACGCGGTCAGGAACGTGTGCAGCGAACGCAGTAGCTGGAACAGACCGTCTTCTTCGTCGGCCGTCAGCTTGATCCTCATCGCCTGCTCCCCTCCCCGTGGGACTGGCCCGCCCACTCGTCTCCGGGACCCCAGTGACCGTTCTGGGCGGCCTCGCCGTACACCGGCTGCTGGCCCGTCGAGTCGTGTGCCGGGAACTGCTGGGTCTGGTGCTGCGCCTGCTGCGCCGGAGCCGGGTAGCCGGGCGTCTGCGCCGGGTACGGCTCCTGGTACTGGTAGTGGTGGTGGTAGTGGTGCACCTGGCTCGGGTGGGTCTGACCCGGGTGGGCCTGGCCGGGGTGGGTGGCGTAGACCGCCGGGTGCTGGCCCGTGTGGGCCTGGCCCGGGTGGTACTGCAGGTGGTGCTGGGCCTGGTGCGCCGCGTGCTGCGGCTGAGGCTGGGCCTGCTGGTGCGCGGGCTCCGGCTGCGGCATCGGGACGTGCCCGCTGTGCTGCGGGTGCGGCCGGGCGTGCGAACCGGTGTGGTGATCGGAGTGGCCGTGTCCCTGGTCGGCGGCGAACCGCTGGACCGCCTCCTGGTAAGGACGGGACCGCTCGTGGGTCGGCGGCAGGGTGTCGGTGAAGTCCGCCGCGGAGGCGGCCTGGTGGCCACCGGGGTAGGCGCCCGGTCCGGCGTTCTCGCCCACGCCGGTCCCGACTCCGACCCCGACGCCCACGCCGACCCCGCTGCCGGGGAGTTCCGCGGTGACCTCGACGTCGGTGTGCTCGTCCAGGCTCCGCGCCGGCTCCGGCTCGGTGACGTCACCGGGCTTGACGCCCGGCTCGGGCAGTCGGATGTCCACGTGGAGGGCGCCCGCCTTCTTGCGCTGCTCGCCCCACTCCTCGATCTGGCTGCGGCAGGCGAGGTCCAGATGGGCCAGCCGGGTGGCGTCCACGTGCACCCGGGGCTTGTCGGAGATGGCCTCCAGGGCCTCGATCAGCCGGGGCAGCCGCAGGAAGGTCGCGTTGCCGCGCAGCTCCAGCCGTCCGGTGTCGCCCTTGACGGTCTCCTTGATGCTCATGTGCGACATCCGCAGCGCCACCAGGACGACGGCGAGCGCGAGACCGGCGAGCACGCCCTCCAGCAGGTTGGCGAAGAAGATGGCGGCCGTCGTGATGATCATGACGATGCCCTCGCCGCGGTCCGTCTTCCACATCTTGACGAACGCGGGAGGGTTGAACAGCTTCCAGCCCGCGTGCAGCAGCACACCGGCGAGGACGGCGATCGGGATCAGACCCAGCAGACCGGGCAGCAGCAGACCGAAGCCCAGCAGCCAGACACCGTGCAGGATGCGGGACAGCTTGGTCTTGGCGCCCGCGTTGACGTTGGCGGCGCTGCGCACGATCACCGCGGTGAGCGGCATCGCGCCGAGCGCTCCGGAGGCGGCGTTGCCGACGCCCTGGGCGAACAGCTCGTGGTTGTACTTGGTGCGCGGGCCCGTGTGCATCCGGTCCACGGCCGCCGCGCTGAACAGCGACTCGGCCGAGGCGATCACCGTGAAGGTGATGATCATGACGAGGACCGCGGGGTCGAAGATGTGCGACAGCGCGGCCGGGGTGGTGAAGTTGATGGCCTCGATCATGTTGCCGAACTCGACCTTCTTGACGTCGAATCCGGGCATCGCGCCGACGACACAGCCCAGGATCACCGCGATCAGGGGCGCGGGGACCTTGTTCAGCGGCGCGGGAACCTTGTACCAGACGAAGCAGAGGATGATGGCCATCAGACCGAGGGCCAGCGCCGCGACCTTCTGCGGGCTGCCCGCGACGGCCGTCGCCAGGTCACCGAGGCCGCCGACGTTCTTCAGCGGGGTGCCGAGCTGCTTGGAGTCCACCAGCGCGTACATCTGGCTGAGGATCAGCGGCAGACCGATGCCCGCCAGCATGCCCTGGACCACCGAGAGCGAGATGGACTGGAAGAGTCCGCCCGCCTTCAGCACGCCCAGGACCATCTGGATGATGCCGCTCATCAGCACCACCGGGCCGAGGAGTTCGACGCCGTGCTTGGTGGTGAACTCCAGGACCAGGACGGCCAGACCGGCCGCCGGGCCGGAGACCTGGAGATTGCTGCCGGGCAGGAAGCCCACGATCAGACCACCGATGATGCCGGTGATGATGCCCAGGGCGGCCGGGACGCCCGAGGCCGCCGCGACACCGATGCAGAGGGGGAGCGCGACCAGGAAGACCACGATCGACGCCATGAAGTCGGTGCCGATGGAGTCCTTCATCGACGGCTCGTCGCTCGCCATCCGGGGACCGCCGGTGCCGTCCTGGGGGGAGTCGGTTCCGGAGCCGGGGCTCCGACGCGCATGGCGTCCCGTACTTCCTTCGCGTATTCGGTCAGTTGACACAGCGATCGTTCCTTTCGCCGCATCCGGGCCGTCGGCCGGGGGGCGCCATGGGGGAGCGCGGACCTGACGACCTGGTGCGTCCGTGGGGGGTTGGGGTGAGGGAGCGGAACCCGTGGGGGGCGGGTCCCGGGGACCGGCGCGGAGGCCGGTTCACAGGGGTTGGCGTGCGGGTGGGTCGGGGTGAACCGGTACGGGACGGGGACACGGTCCGCGCGCGAGTGCTGTCCGGGCCGTACGCACGGGGGACGTGGTCCGTCCCGTACCGGGGTGCGGGGCGTGGGAGCCCCGCCGGAGCCGGGCCGTCCCGGGGGTCCTGACGGTCGGGTGAGCGGCCTGAGCCCTGGCCGGTCGTCCGTCCGCCGGGTCCGGAAGCGGCCCGGCCCCGCGCTCAGTGGCGGTGGAACGCGCCGTCGTTCTCGTCCAGCTCGTGGATCTCACAGGTGTCGACCCGGTAGAACCAGCCGTGCAGCCTCAGCCGGCCGTCGGCGATGCCCGCGTGCACCTCGGGGTAGCCGCGCAGCGTCTCCAGCTGGGAGGCGACGTGCGACTGGACGAAGCCCGAGAGGGTGGGGTCCTCGGGCGGGGTGCCCAGCATCGGGGCCAGGCCGGGGCGGGCGAAGGAGACCCACTCGGCGACGCTCGGCAGGGCGGTCAGGTCCTGCTCCTGGGCGACGGCCGCGATGGCACCGCAGTGCGAGTGGCCGCAGACGATGATGTCCTGGACCCGCAGCACCTCCACCGCGTACTGGACGGTGGCGGCCTCGCCGGACTGCCGTCCGGGGCGGTACGGCGGGATGATGTTGCCCGCGTTGCGCAGTTCGAAGACCTCCCCCGGCGCGGAGCCCAGGATGTTCGAGGGCACGATGCGCGAGTCGGAACAGGTGATGAAGAGGGTCCCGGGGCTCTGACCGGCGGCGAACTGCCGGTACGTCTCGCTCTCGGGTGCCACACGCTGCTGGAAGGTGCGTGCGTTGTCGAGAAGTTTCTTCATGGCATGCTCCTGGCTGAACCAGCGGCCGGGGCCTGTGAAAGGCTATGGCCGCTGCGGGAGTTGGGACATCCGGGGGTGGATGTCTTGGCCCGGAAGCATGCGGGTAGGTGATGAGTCAGCCGTGAGATCGCCGTGAGAGACCTCTCACCGGGCCGACAACGATGTCAGAGCGCCCTGCCGCCCACCTGAGCTGGTGCGGACATCCCCTGTCCGGCGGTGGGTGATCTCGGGTGATTCCGGTGTTGTGCCTGGTGGGGCCATCGATATCGGCGGGGCGGGCCCGGCACCGGGGCGGATGGGGCCGGTGGGGCGCGGCGACAGCACGGTGGCGGGGCGGCGGGGCCTTCGGCGGAACGGCCCCGTGGGGGACGGGGCCGTCGGGAGGGACGGCCCCCCGCCGGGGTCACCGGGTGGGGGCCGCTCCGGTCCGCCGTGGTCCGCCGTGGTCCGCCGTGGTCCGGAGGCCCGGGGCGCCGGTGGGGAGGGCGCCGGACCCGGTCGGTGCCGGGTCCCGGGGAGGGGGTGAGGGGCGGGCGGGCCCTGGAGGGGGTGGGGTTCGGGTCCCGCCGTGGGGGTGGGGTCGAAGCGTCAGGGGTGAGGGGGTGTGGGGTCGTGGGGGTGGCTGGTCTTTCCTGGGGGAAGTCGTCGGTCGGGGTCGGGACGGGGGCCGGGAGCGCGGTGGGGGTCGCGGTCACTGGCCGGGGGGGGGTGGGGAGAGGGCCGAGGGGGTGAGAGGGTCGAGGGGGGTGTGGGGGTTCGGGCGGAGGGGGGAGATGAGAGGGCGGCGAGGGGAGAGGAGAAGAAGATGAGAGAACGGGACGCGCTGCCGCGGGGGTTCCGGAGCGGTCAGGCCCGGAGCCGGTAGCCGACGCCCCGGACCGTCTCCACCCGGTCGGGGCCCAGCTTGCGCCGTACGTAGCGGACGTACACGTCGACGATGTTGGACCCGGGGTCGTAGTCGAACCCCCAGACCCGGCTGAGGAGCTGCTCACGCGTCAGCACCTGGTCGGGGTTGCGCATGAACACCTCCGTCAGCGCGAACTCCCGGGCCGACAGCTCCGCCACCCGCCCGTTCACATGGACCCGCCGGGTGCGCAGGTCCAGGACCAGGTCCCCGGCCCGCAGCAGCGAGCCCTCCGGACCGCCCTCGGCGCGCAGCCGCAGCCGCACCCGGGCGAGCAGCTCCTCGAAGGCGAACGGTTTGGAGACGTAGTCGTCCGCGCCGCCCTCCAGACCCGCGACCACGTCGGAGACGCTGTCCCGGGCGGTGAGGATCACCACGGGCAGGGTGACCCGCAGTTCGCGCAGCTTGCGCAGGACGGTGAGACCGTCCACGGCGGGCAGCCCCAGGTCCAGGATCATCAGATCGCAGTTCCCGGCGCGGGCGTGCTCGTACGCCGACAGCCCGTCACCCACCACGGAGGTGGCGAATCCATATCCCCTTAAGCCTCTTTCCACGAAAGAGGCGATTCCCGCCTCGTCCTCCGCTATGAGAATCCGGTGCATGGTGTCCTTCCTCCCAGGGGTAGTACGCCGGCAGATCCAGGACGAACCGGGCTCCTCCGGTCTGGGCGTCCTCCACCCAGGCCGTGCCGCCGTGTCCTTCGGCGATCTCCCGGACGATGGCGAGTCCGAGCCCGATGCCCGTCCCCGCCCGGCCGGAGCCCGACTTGCCCGCCGCGCCGATCAGATTGGCCTGGGCGAACCTGTTGAATATCCGTTCCTTGTCCATCGGTCCGACGCCCGGCCCGGTGTCCCGGACCCAGAGCAGGACCCGGTCGTCCCGGATGGTCGAGCCCATCTCGATGAGGTCGCCGTCCAGAGTGTGCCGTACCGCGTTGGAGGCGAGTTGGATCAGGGCCTGGGTGAGGCGCTGGCCGTCCACCAGGACCGTCTCCTCCGAGACCGCGGCGACCCGCCAGTGCCGGTTGCCCAGCGCGCGGGCCTTGGCGACCACGTCGACGATGAGATCGGTGAGGTTGGTCTCACCGATGCTCAGGAAGTCGGGCCGCTCGGCCTTGGCGAGGGTCAGCAGGTCGTCCACGATCCGGCTCATCCGGTCGAGTTCGTCCAGGACCAGGGCCCGGGTGGCGGCCCGCTCCTCGGGACCCAGCTCCCGGGGCCCGCCGTTCCACGGGGACCAGGCGTCCAGCACCGGGACCTGCCCCTCCCAGGCGGGCCCGCCCGGGGTGCCGCCCCGGACGCCGCCGCCGGTCGCGGTGACCCCGTCCATCAGCTCCAGATGGCCGCGCACCACCGTGATGGGGGTGCGCAGTTCATGGCCGACCTCGTCGAGGAAGCGCCGCTGGGCGGTGAACGCCTGCTCCAGCCGGTCCAGCATCCGGTTGAAGGTGTGGGCGAGGGCGGCGACGTCGTCGTGCCCGGTCACCGTCAGCCGCTGGGTCAGATCGGACTCGCTGATCCGCGCGGCGGTCTGACGGACCAGCCGCACCGGGGCGAGCACCCGTCCGGCGACCACCCAGCTGGCCAGCCCCGCGAAGACCAGCGCGCCGAGCCCGGTGGCCAGCAGCATCTTCGCCAGCCGCCGCTGCTCGACCAGTTGCCGGTCGCGGAACTCGATGAGCACCAGCCGTACGTCCTGGGGGTCGCCCTTCACCCGGACCGGGACCACGCCGTAGCGGACCCGGCCCTTCTCGGTGTCGAGCCAGCCGGTCTGGGTCTTCGAGTTGTCGAGCGCCGCAAGTTGCCGGACCACCTCCGGCCTGTTGTCCAGCCGGAGCGGCGGGGTGACGGAGCTGCGGCGGTCGGCGCGCCCGTCCACGATGCTGAAGAACGTCTCCTCGCGGTTGGGCAGATTGGTCGTCATGAACCGGGTGAGCAGCACCGAACCGTCCGTCCAGCGCTGCCCGTTGTTGTCGGTGTGCTTCGCGAAGTGGCGGAGGTTCGCGACCTCGCGCTGCAGCTGTTCGTCGAGCTTGGCGTCGAGCTGGGCCTGCCAGACGACGATCAGCCCGACGGTGGGCGCCGCGATGGCGGCGCCCACCAGGAGCATCATCCAGCCCACGATCCTGGACCGTGCGCTGGCGGTGTGCTTACGCACTCCTAATCGTCCCCTCCTTCTCCGGAGTCACCGATGCTCACGTCGTCGTCGCCCTCGGATTCCTCGTTGCCGTCCTGTTCCTCGCGTTCGTCCTCGTCCTCCTCCTCGTGCTCGTCGTCTCCGGGCTCTTCGTGGTCGTGGGAGCTGTGCGGCGGTACGGGGGTCGGGACGGGCGAGCCGCCCGGGGGTCCGGTGGAGGCGGGGGGCGGTTCGGGTCGCTCCGGGGCGGGCGGCGGTGCCTGGGTGGGCAGGGCTGGCGCGTGGGGAGTGGCCTTCACCCGGGTGCCGGTGGGGGTGGGCAGGGGGGTCTTCGGGCCCTGGGGTGAGATGGGGGGCGGCGAGACCGTCTGCGAAGGGGTGACAGTGGTTCCGGGCTCGCGGACGTCGATCACGGGCCCCAGGTCAAGGGGCTCGCCTCCGTCCACCAGGGCCCGTCCGGCCACCATGCCGGCACCCGCGAGGGCTGCCACCACCGTGATCGCCAGATTGGCCTTCCTGAGTCTCATAGGGAGAGTGTCCAGTCCAATCAAACAGGTGACGGAAAAGAGGAGAGGATTCTCATGTCGTATGCGGCTGAAGTGGACTTTGGGTCATCAGGGGAGAGAGTTTCGGTCGTCGTGGGCGATGTTTTCGGCTGCCGCGCACCCCTGCGGCAGGCGCGCGACGTTGGGAGATACGTGGTGAGCGAGGTATCCGTTCAGTAGGGGCACGCGGGGGCGCGTGAGGAGTACAGGGGGCGGACGTTGATCTACTTCACGCCGGAGCGGGCGGGGAACGGGCCAGGCTTTCGAGCGGATTTGGAGGGATTCGCCAGCGCCGTTGTGAGAGGGCGCTCACCCGTTGTTCGAGCCCCGGCGGACCACCTCCACGAGGGCGCCCGGAGGGCCGTCGCGCGCCCCGGCGCACCCGGTGCGGAGCGTCCGGAGCGGTGGACGACGGATCGGTCTGGACGTGCACATGGCGAACAAGTCCGGTCAGTTGTGCAGATACGGCGGGCCCGGGCGCCCCGCGTCACGACAATGTGCGCATGATGGGCGACGACTGGAAGCGACGACTCGACCGGATCCACCAGGGTCTGGTGCAGCGGGACGACCCCACGGAGTGGGTGACCGAGGCGGACGCGGTGGAGGCGTCCTACCGTTATCCGAACCTCCTCCTGAGGGGCCCGGTCTTCGGGATCGCCGTCGGGGACCCGGACGGCGCCGGGGGCCACCGCTGGAGCCTGCTCTCCTCGGTGACCGACGGCCGCCCGCAGGAATCCCGGGACGCGCTCAACTCCCATCTGTGGTTCCACGCCAAGGACGACACCGACGACCCCGCCGAGCGGCGCGAACTCCTCGCCGCCGTCGCGCTGCTGGAAACCGAACCGGTCAACGAGGTGACCGCCCTCGGCCGCCGCTTCCGGATCGTCCGCGCCGACCAGTTCGCCCGGGGCGGCGAGAACGGACTCGAACCCCCGCGCCCCACCGACCCCGAACCCGCCGACGCCTCCTGGGAGTTCCAGGGCGGGCTCCCCGACCCGGAGGAGGGCGTCGTCCTGGACCCGGCCGCCGACCGGGGACTGATGGCGGCGGCGCTGAAACTCGCGCTGCGGGACTTCAGCTACCAGGGGGACTTCTTCTCCGACGACATGCGCGAGGACAGCGAACGGGCCGTGCTCACCCACCCCGAGGTGGCGCTGCTGCCGGTCGGGTTCTCCGTGGCGGAGCGCCAGGGCGACCGCTGGCGCCCCCGGGCCGGTCTGCTGTCCACCCCGCACGACGCCCGTCGGATGCTCTACGACGGGCTCAGCGACTTCTGGCCCCGGATGATGCGCCTCACCCCGCAGAAGAAGGCCGCCTACGCCCGCGCCGCGAAGCGGTTCCGCTCGGAGCGGCGGGCCGACGAGGTGCGGGTGGTGGGCGACCACTTCCGGATCTGCCGGATCGAACGGATGGTCCGCTGGGGCAGCGACGGCCCCGAGGGCCCGCGCCCCTCCGACACCGACACCCACGGCCCCGAGCAGATGCACCTCCGGATGGACGAGGACGGCACCATCCACTACGAGACGGACGGCGGCCCGGAGTCCGGGACGGACGGGGACCCGGAACCGGACGGCGGTCCGGAAACGGACGGGGGCCCGGAGCCCGAGCGGAAGTCCTGAACCCCGGATGCCCGGTACCGCTCCCTCGGCCCCGGGCCCTCAGCCTTGAGCCCGGGGCCCGGTGCCGTCTCGGTCCCGAGCCCCGGGGCGTCTCAGCCGCGAGCCCGGGTCCCGACTCCAGAACCCCTCCTACCTCTCCCGCTCTGTCCATCCCGTCCGTTCCGTCCGTCAGGCTCCTGTGACGCGGTCCCGGCCTCCTGAACGCGGAAGGTCCAGGAGGCCGGATACCGGATACCCGGGAGCCCGGGACGGGTTCCCGGGCTCAGCCCCGGTGCTCCGGTGGCCCGGCGGCCGGCTGGGGCGGGCGGACGCGGAACGGGCCGGGCAGGGCGAGGGCGGCGGGGACGGCGGCCAGGGCGAGGGCGACCACCACCGCGTACGCCCCGCCGAAGGCCCACGACGGGTCGCCCGCCGCGCCCGCCAGCCGGTGCTGGAGCACCACGGCGGCCACCGCGATGCCGAGGGCCCCGCCGAGCTGGTTGAACACGAACAGCGCGCTGGTCGCCCGGGCGGCCCTGGCCTCGCCGACCGCCCGGTACAGGAAGGCCATCGTCCCCGGGGCGGTGAGCCCGATCCCGAAGCCGGTCACCCCGAGCGCGACGGACAGCCGGCCCGTTCCGGTGCCGGGTCCCGCCAGGGCGAACACCAGGGCGCCCAGCGCGGTCACCGCCATGCCCACCGCCGAGGTGAGCCGCGCGGTCACCCGGTCGGCCGTCCGTCCCGAGACCACGGCCCCCACCGCGCCGAGCACCCCGGAGGGGATCAGCAGCAGTCCCGCGCGCAGCACCCCGGAGTCCCGTGCCTGCTGGTGGTAGAGCGGGGTCAGGAACAGCAGCGCGTTGGCGACCGCGCCGACCAGGAACATCAGGACGACGGCCAGCGCGAAGCCCCGCTCGGCGAACATCCGGACGTCGATCAGCGGGGTCACGGAGGCGCGCAGCGCGTGCACCGGGTACGCGACGAGCAGCGCCGTCCCGCCGACGAGGGCCGCCAGCACCCCGGGTGAGGCGGCGTCACCGCCGTGCGCCGCGCTGGTCAGTCCGTAGACGAGCGCGGCGAAGCCGGGGGAGAGCAGTGCCAGACCCACCACGTCCAGCCGCTGGCCGGGATCACCCCGGTGCGGACCGGCGGGCAGGGCGCGGACCGCGAGCAGCAGCGCGGTCGCTCCGAGCGGGAGGTTCACCAGGAACATCCAGCGCCAGTCGACGAGGTCGACCAGCGTTCCGCCGACGACCGGCCCCAGGACCGGCCCCAGGGTGAGGGGCAGGGAGATCAGCGCCATCGCCCGGGCGACCCGGGCGGGTCCGGCGGCGGTGGCGAGGACGCTCTGCACCACCGGCACGATCATCCCGCCGCCGAGGCCCTGGAGGACGCGGAACGCGATCAGGGACTCCACGCTCCAGGCCAGTCCGGCCAGCAGCGAACCCAGGACGAACACCGACACGGCCACCAACCACATGACGCGGCCGCCGTAGCGGTCGACGGCCCAGCCCGCGAAGGGGGTGGCGACGGCGACGGCCAGCAGGTACCCGGCGGTCACCCACTGGACGGTCGGCAGCGGCGCGCCGAACTCGTCGCTCAGGGTGCGCATCCCGACGTTGACGACGGTCTCGTCCAGCAGCGCCAGCAGCAGGGCGAGCAGCAGGACGGCCGCCATCCGCAGGAACGCGGGGTCGAGCCGGTCGTTTCCGCCGCTCCCGCCGCTCCCGCCGCGTCCGTCGTCTTCGGGTTCCGGCCGGGGGCGGGGAACCGGGGGCGGGTGCGGCGCGCCTCCGGTCGCGGGGGAGCGGGAGGTTCCGGGTGCCATGGCGTACCGCCTCGGTGTCGGAGGGCAGGGGGGAGCGGCGCGGGAAGCCGCGCTCTGAGATCCGCTCTTACGATAGATGCGAATGCGTGTGCATGCATCTAGTTGGGAAAAGTTTGGGAGCCTGACAGTGAGCGAGCCTGGAAAGCTGAGGATCTGTAGACGTCACCGGAGGTGCTGCGGTTGATAGCCCTGCCCCCCATGTATGCGTAAGCATGTAACGGCTCAAGGGGGTCCTATAGTGGGCGGCACGGTGACGGAGGGAGCGGGGATGGTGGTCGACGGCCCTGCCGGACGGCTCGACGAGTTCGGGCGCTGGCGACGGCTGACGTTGATGGTCGGGCAGCTGAACTCGGCGCTGGAGCGGGTCCTCGCCGCCGAGTTCCAGGTGTCCCTGCCGGAGCTGCTGGTCCTGATCGAGCTGCGGCACGGCCACACCCGGGGCACCCGGGTGCAGGAGTTGTCCGCGGCGGTCGGGCTCGACCAGTCGTCCATGAGCCGACTCGTCGGCAGGCTGGAGAAGAAGGGGCTCACCACCCGGGTGAGCTGTGAACACGACCGGCGCGGCGTCTACTGCCAGCTGACGCCCGCCGGGGCCGAGCGCGGGGAGCGGGCCGAGGCGCGCTGCCGTACGGAACTGGCCGGACTGCTCGACCTCGCCGCCTTCGACGACCGCTGGGCCGCGCTGGTCGCCCGGCTGCGCCACCAGCCGGGCCAGCCGGGAGCGGTCGTCGGGGAGGCCGACGGCGACCGGAGCGCTGGGAGCGGCGGAACCGACGGGGACACGGAAGAGGGCGGGGAGCCGGAAGGGGACGGGGACCCGGAAGGGGACGGGGACCCGGAAGGGGACGGGCCGATCGCTGGTTGAGCGACCCTCGCTTCACACCGGGCGCCGTTGTCCAGGGCCGCCCGCCACGCCCCCGTTCCGCTGGTCGGACCGGAAGCCGCAGGGGCCGAGGTGCCGCCGCCCCACCTCCTCACCACCGCTGTGGGCGGCCCCTCCTCAGGTCACCCACCGCCAGCGGCCGCCCCGGAAGGAGAGGACGAGCCCGTTCTCCCGCAGATGGAGGACGTCTTCCTCCCCGTCCCACTCCATGCGCATGACCTCGTCCGGCCGGTCCCGGCCGAGCGCCCGCCGCCACCCCGGCCGACGGGGACCGCCCGGGGTGTCCAGGGCGAGGGACTCCACGTCCTCCAGCACCAGCGTGACGGGCCCGAGCGGGCGGTACGGCTCGGTCGCTGACTCCGTGTACGCCAGGGCGAACGCCAGCTCGACCCGGACCGTGGCCCCGGTGGGCGTCACGGTCAGCCCGACCCCCTCGGACTCCACGTCCAGCTCCCCGGTACCGGGGATCCGCCATCCCCTCACCTCCCGCCCGGACCGCCCTGGTTCGTCGTCGAGGACGGGCTCACAGCCGTGCCACACGGGACGACCTCTCAGGAAGGGGAGGGGAGGGGGACGACGCCGAGAGGAAGGGGAAGGGGAAGGGCAAGGGGAAGGGGGAAAGCGGCCGGGTGCCCGGGGAACAGGGCGGGCTCCGGAACGGTCCGGCGCTCCGGCGCGCGCGGCTCAGCTCACCCCGCCGATCACGCACCGGCCCTCGGTGGCCGCGGCGGCGAAGAACGGCACGAGGTCGTCCAGGTCCTGGTCCTCGCGCCGGACGTCCCAGTCGGCGGCCCGCACCGAGCGGCTCCAGTGTTCGCGCGCGAGCCCTGCGGCGACCTCCCGCACCTCGGCCGTGCCGAGGGTGAACGCGGGCCCGTACCGGAACCCGAACCCGTCGACGACCTCGCATCCGCGTCCGGTCGCCCGCGCCAGCCACGGGTAGGCGGCCTCCCAGACGGGGGAGTCCCCCTCCACCCGCGCCCGGTCCTCGGCGAGTTCGATCAGCGAACGGTAGTCGTGCCCGAACGAGTCCCCCACCGGGCGGAACCCGTCGGGTGCCGGACCGCCGCCCCCGCCGAAGAACACGGCGTCGAGCACTTCGTGCCGGATCAACGCCTCCGTCAACAGGGACGGCCGGACTTTCACGAGACTCAGCCACATGGACACGGTGACGCTCTCCCCCTCACACGGTCGGGCGGCCGGGACCGCCGCCGTCGGCCGTGCCGGGCCGCCCCGGTTCCGAGGACCGTACCTGAAGCGGCACGGCGGGCGGTCCTCCGTCCACGGGGCCGCGCCCGGCCTCCTCCCGCAGGTCGGCCGCCCTGCCGCCCCGCGTACCGCAACGGCCCGCCGCGCGCCCCCGGCCTCTTGCGATCCGCCCTCTCCCGGCGCACGGTTGTCGGGGAACGGAACGCTGCTCGGCACCCCCGGGTGCCCCGAGGGGGAGGGCGGTACGACCATGGGGACGGTGTCCCGCTGGGCGGGGGAAACCTTCGGTGACGTGGCGGACCGGCTGGCCGCCCTGATCCCCGCGAGCCTGGCCCGGGCCCATGCCAGGGCGCGCGACGGCCACGAGGGCGTGCACACCCAGACCCTGGAAGCGTACGGACACGGGCTCTACGCCGCTCAGTACGAGGAACTCGCCGTCAGTCTGGCGGCCCTCCCGGAAGCCGTCCCCGTACGGCTCCAGGGACGCACCCTGGTGGTCGTCCGGGACCGGGTGATCTACCCGCTGCGCTACGCGAAGCGGGACGTCCCCGTGACGGCGGCCCGGCTGCGCCGCACCAAGGGCTTCCGGGCCGACCTGATCCGCCGTCATGGACCGGAGCCCCTGCAACAGGAACTGGACCTGGGCCTCGACGAGCCGGAGCCACCGGACCCCCATCCGGACCTCGCCCTGCTCCCGGACGACGTGCGCCTCGTCCTGGTCGCCTACGCGTGCTCGATGGCGGACGGGGTGATGCGCGCGGAGTGGGGCTCGGCGGAACTGCGCCGGGAGGACCGGTACCTCGTCTGGCACCACCACGAGCCCCTGTATCCGGCCCCTTCGAGGAGCTAGCGCCGGGCCCGTCCCGTCCCGCCCCGTACGGGCAACGGGTGCGGGAACGGACCCGGTCGGGTCACGCGTCGGGACGCCAGTCGAACGGGAAGTGCTTGCTGGAACCGCCGCGGTATGCGCGGGAGAAGTCGAACCCCTCGGCGCGGTCCGCGCTCACCACGCCCCAGGTGGCGATCTGTCCGGGGCCCACCTCCGCCCCGGGCGCGTTGACGAGCTGGACCCGGCGGGTGGGGTCCGAGGTGGGGCCGGTCAGCGCGACGGCGCCGACGTCCACCCGGTCGGGGACGGTGGCGCCCCAGTACGCGAGGTCCGGCGCGGCCTCGAACCGGACCGGGGCGTAACGCACTTCGCGCACCTCGCTGATGAGCGAACCGAACTTCCCGGGCCAACCGCCGACGTTCCCCCGGAAGATCGTCTCCAGCGCGTCCCGCTGCTCCGACGTCCCCTCGGCGTCGATGTAGAACATCACCGACATCGTGGCCCCGGGGTCGTCCACCCACATGTTCCCGGCGAACTCACCGAGCGCCACGACGCCCAGCCCGTCCAGCCGCACGTCCCCGAAGTGTCCCTCGTGGACCTGCCACACCAGTGTGAACCGACAGGCCCCACCCGTCGGAGCCTGCGCGAACGTACAGGGACAGGGCATCGAACAACTGCACACGTCGAACCACTCGCCCTTGAGGTGCCAGTCGGTCCCGCTCATCGGCGCTCCCTTCTCTCTATACCCTAGGGGGGTATCTGATCCCGAAAGGGAGGCTAAATCTCCTCCCGCTGCCCTGTCAAATACCCATGGGGGGTATTGAGTTGGGTGAGGTGGATGTGGTGAGAGTGAGGTGAGTGGCGATCGATGAGCCCCAGGATCAGCCGCGAAGCTGTCAGCGCCACCCGGTCCGACGCCTCCCGCGTCCTCCCGGTCCTCGCGCGTGCAGCCGGCTCCGGTGACCGCCCTTCCGCGCCGCGCTCGTTGCCGCCCAGGTGCCCGGCAGGCGCGCCGGTAGGCGGGAGTCGGGAGTCGGGAGGCGGAGCCGTGCGGGAGCGTCAACGGGGGATCCGCGCGATGATTGTCTACCCGTGAACTCCCGGCCCATCCCGGGTTCGCACCTCAGGAGTCCCCTGCCATGATCCCGCCCAAGCCCGCCGACGCCCCGGCTCCCCCTCCGGCCCCCGCGCCCACCGGACCCCGGTTGTCCCGCCGCGCGGTTCTGCTGCTCGCCGCGTGGACGGTCGTGGTCGCCGGGGTGTCCTCCGGCGTCACCGTCGCCCTCGTGGGCGACGACAGCAGCCCGGACGCGATGCCCGCGACGGAGTCCAGCGCGTCACCATGGCAGGACACCCGGACGTATCCCGAGGATGCCGGGCGGGAGACGGAAGGGCAGCCCAGCGCCTCTCCCACCGTCGAGAGCCATGCGATGGGGAAGAAGGTCAGGAGCGGCGGCGCGACCGTGGTCGTCGAGAAGGTCCGCGAGTCCCCGACGGTGGTCATCGACGACTTCGACGGGACCAAGACCCTCAAGGCCAGCGAGGGCGCGAAGTACGTCACCGTGGAGACCACCGTCTACAACGACGGCGACGAGTCCTTCGACCCCGTCTGCGGTGGCGGGATCTCGCAGGGTCTCGTCGACGCCGAGGGCAGGACGTTCGACGTGATCGAGAACGTGTACCAGATCAAGGAGAACCAGAAGGCCAAGGCGTGCGGCGAGGAAGTGCAGCCCGGGTTCAAACGGGACGCGCACTTCGTCTACCGGATTCCGGCTGACGCCAAGCCCGCGCTGTGGAAGTTCTCCGGCTCCCAAGGAGCGGACGACGACCTGGCCCTCGTCAAGATCGCCGGTTCCGTTTCCCGCTGACGGCCCACCCCGCGCCCCTTCGTACGGCCGGGCGGCCCTGACGACGTGCAGGGCCCCCGCGAGGCGGCCGGGAAACCGTCGGGCCGGCGCGGGCGGTCCGCGTCGAGTTGCTGACCGTTCGGGACGGGCCGTCCGCCCCCGTCCCAAACGAACGGTCCAGCTCTCGACAACCCGGCACGACCCGACGCGTATGCGTCCGGAGAGACGAAGAAGCCCCCGACCCGCATCGCTGCGGATCAAGGGCTTCTCTCGGCACTTCTCGCGAAGTGCCCCCGGCAGGATTCGAACCTGCGCACACGGCTCCGGAGTGATCGTGCCGATCGTTTCCCGCACCATCTCTGACCTGGGCGGCAAGCCGACGACGAACTCCGGGAAGCTCAGGTGTGTCGGAGGTGTGTCGCGACGGTCCTCCGCTCTCGCTGGGACCCCGGCACCGTGCGAGGCCCCTACCGCTGGCAGAAGGCCACGGCCGCGTCGTCGCCGGACTTGTGCCGGGACCACCGTTGCCCGGTCGGGTCGGTTGCCTCCGCCACGTGCGACCCTGGCAGCAGTCGTCACTCCCGGAAGGAGGTGCCGTGCCGGAGGCCAGCCCGCGCGGAACCTATCTGCTGATCGCCGAGGCACTGCGGAAGGACATCGAGAAGGGGCTCGACGGAGACCCGCTTCCGTCCGAAGCCGCTCTCATGCGGACGCACGACGTCTCGCGCAACACCATCCGGCGCGCGCTCAAGATCTTGGAGGCGGAGAAGCTCATCACCTCTGTCCCCGGTGTCGGCTGGCGGGCGTCCAGCACGCCTATCAGGCCGCTCGTGGACCGCATGACCGATCTGATCACGGGAGATTCGCTGGCGGTGGGCGATACCTACCCGTCGGAGTCGAAGCTGCGCGAGCGCTTTGACGCATCCCGCACGGCGGTCCGACACGCCCTCGCTCAGATGGAGGGAACGGGCCTGCTGGCTACGGTCCACGGCAAGGGCCGTACCGTTCGCGCTCTCCCGACGAACCTGGAGGATACGTAACCTTGGCAGCCGTGGGGCTTACCGCCTGGGCGTACTCGCTCTCCGAATTGATGCTGTCCGACCCGTTGCCGCGCCGCTGGGCACACTCCCTCGGTGTCGCCCGGCGGGCCCGTTCCCTGAGCCCGATCCTCGGACGCGATACTGAGCTTCTGGAAGCCGCCGCCGTCCTGCACGACGTCGGTTACTCCCCCCCCATCGCCACGACAGGCTTCCACCCGCTCGACGGCGCCCGGTTCCTCCGCGACCAGGAGGGTGCTGACGAACGGGTCGTACGGCTCGTGGCCCATCACTCCTGCGCGCTCTTGGAGGCCGAGGAGCGTGGGCTCAGGCATGAGCTGGAGTCCGAGTTCGAGCTGGAGCGCCCGGAGCTGGTGGACGCGCTCATCGTCTCCGATATGACCACGACCCCGTACGGCGAGCACACCACGCCGACAGCCCGCCTGAACGAGATCGTGGAGCGCTACGGACCGGACACGATCGTTGGCCGTTTCATCCAGCGGGCGGCGCCGGAGATCCATGCCGCGCACGAGCGAGTGGAACTCCGAATGGCTTCCGCCGTAGCCCGCAGTCATCAGCCGATGTAGGGCTCCCGCCGGTTCTCGTCCAGGCCGTGCGTGATGCGGAGGCGCATGGAGGGATGGATTTCCAGGCCATCGAGGTCCGCAGGGTCCACCCAGCGGACCTCTTTCGATTCGCTGCTGGTCCGGAGAACGCCCCCGACCGGGTGGGCCCTGAAGCAGATGGAGAACTGCTGCCGAACCTCGCCGTCGTCATAGGCGAGGACGTGATCCGGGTCGGTGTAGAGCCCGACGATGTTGTCGACCTCGACGTGGATTCCGGTCTCTTCCTCGACTTCACGGACGGCTGTTTCTCCGATCCGTTCGCCAATGTCGTGGCCGCCGCCGGGAAGCGCCCACAAGCCGTTATCCGTCTTGTGGATCAGAAGGAGGCGCCCGTGGTCATCACGGACCACGACCGTCACGGACGGCACCACCGAGTTGGCCTCGGGCGCCATGGGGTCACGGAAGTAGTCGATCCGGCTCATGCGCCCGATCCTCCCAGGTCGGTGTGCGAGGAAATGGGACGGGCGCTTTCCCAGACGCGTTCGACGCTCTCCGCGTAGGCATCGAACAACTCCCCTCCTGCAACGCGCTGAAGGTGCAGGACAGGCGCCATGTACGCGCCCACGCCGTACAGGTGCCCGTTCGCGAGCATCACGTCATCGGCACGGTAGATCGAGTTGTAGAGCGTGGTGGAGTGCAGCCTGAACTCCACACCAGGAAGCCTGAACAGCGGCGCATAGTTGACCAGCGCGTTGCGAATCTTGCTCGCCATCGCGCCGCCGATGCCCTCGTCCTCGCCTCGGACAGCGACGGCCGCCGAGACGGGATCGCCGAGCATGAACCGGATTCGTAGGCCATCGGCTGATTTCTCCTTCACGACCTGGTGGAACGCAGCATCTTCGGTGAGCCAGAGGCCTGAGTAGACCAGCACGTCAAAGTGCCGCGTGGCACCGGCGTAGAGCTGCGGCCACAGTTGGTTCGGCACGACGGAGCGGTGCGGGTAGAGCTGGACCAACTCCGCGTTACCTGCCTTGGTGACCTCTGCCGATGTCCGTTCCTGAGGCCAGAGGTAGGACACCTCCCGCCTGAGAAGGGATGCCGTCGCGTACTTGTACCGGCGGTACGGCTGGCGCTGGGGCTCGTTGACCCAGCGCTCCACGGTCTTCGCCGATACCCCCAGGCGCTCCGCAATCTGATCCAGCGTCATGCCGCTCTCGACGATCGCGCCGCGCAACCGCTCGTTGGCCATGCCGTGCTCTCTCCCTGAGGGACGACTTGGGACGACTTCACCGTAGCCAAGACGTCCTGGAGTTGGGCAAGCGCGGAGTTCATCGTCGTGCCTGATCAAGCCACGCTTTAGGTACCTCAGGGCGGCGGGCTCGCGGAGCCGAAGGAAGTGAAGGACTTGACACCGCGTACCGCCCGCTCCATTCTGAGGTACAGGTACTACATGTACCTCATGAGGTGGCTCGCGGAAGCGGGCTGCTTCGACAGCGCGACAAGGGGCCCGGGACAGAGCGGGCCGAGGGTCCCGGATCCCTGGTCAACCGGAGGGCAAGACCGAAAGGTCACCGTCTCGCATGCCTACAACGGGAGCTCGTGTTCCTGAAGGCGAGACACCTGCACGACCTGCACATGTCCGACCTGTTCCGGGAGGTTGATGTGTACCAACGAAGAAGACCGTGGGGCCCCCGTTGCTTGACCAGCACGGCGGCCGTGCCCACAGCGTCCCCCTGATCCGTCGCTTCGGCGCACCGGGCCAGCCGGTGATTTGCGGATGTCAGGTCACCTGCGCAGCGGTGCTGCGGCCGGTTGCCTCCCTCGCCCGTCCGGGCCCCTTCTACGGGGGTGCGTACGGGCGGGGCTGAGGGGAGCCGGATGGTTCCCAACGGCATGAACCCCCGGGGCGGCCACCCCGGGGGTTCGTCGGGCCGTTCCTGTCTCGAAGGGACAACCCATGAACATCATCCTCCCCGTGTCGAGTGCGGGGCTCGCATTCGACGGTGAGCCGTCGGACGCGGAGCTGGACGCGATTGACCGTGAGCTGCCGCTGGTCCTCGCGGAGGTGGACCACCTTGACGCCGTGATCAGCGTCCTGGACCGGCCCGTCACCGAGCTGGACGACCGGCGTATCCGCCGGGCCGCCCGCCGCGTCCTCGACGCCCGCCGCGCCCTGACCGCCAGCGTCCCGAGGGAGGCGGCATGACCACCACCCTTGCGGTGCTGGATGGTCTGTCCGTGCCGCTGCGGGCCCTGCGCCTGCTGTCCGCCGACCACCCGGCCCTCCCCGCCCCGACCGTGTCGGTGTCCCCGGTCGTGCCGGACCGGCTGGAGCTGGCCTTCCACACGGGCAGGTACGGGCCCCCGCCGATGTCCGCGTTCGAGACGTGGCGGGAGGAACTGGGGATCTCCCCGGACACCGTCACCCACCGGGTGCTGGCCAGCGGCACGTGGGTGCTGCACGCCGCAGGCGAGTACGCGGGCGCCCAGGTCGAACTGGCCGCGTTCGCCGACGTCTCCCCCGACGACGTCCCTTCCGGGGACGTCGGGGAGGCGGGATGACGGCCGGGACGGATTACCGGGCGGAGCGGCGGGCTGATCACGCCGCTGAGGCGGAGCAGCGGCGGTTGGACGCCGCCGCTGCCGATGCCCGGCGTGCTGAGCGGGAGCGGGCCGCCGATCAGCGGGCCGCCCGGCTGCGGGAGGAGCGGCGGGCCGAGGGGGCGCGGGAGCGGGAGGACCGTGCCGCCGCCCGTGCGGCGCGGCGCCGGGCGCGGGCGGGGCAGCTCACGCCGGAGAACGTGTACCGGCGGGGGACGCTGGCGCTGGTGGTCGCGTCGGGGCTGGCTTCGCTGCCCGCCCAGGTGCTCCACTTCGTGCACATCTCCCCGATGCTGCTGCCGCTGCCGTTCGCGCTGGAGGGCGCGGCGTGGGTGATGGCGGCCGGTGTCGCCTACGCCGACGCACGCGGCCTGCCCGGTTGGGTGAGGTGGCTTCTTCGGGGGCTGGTGCTGGCGGCGGCCGGGTTCGCCGCCAGCGTCAACTACTCCTACGGCATCCACCTGGAGGGCCTGTCGTCCTCGGACGCCCAGGCGGCCGGGGTCGGGCTCGCGGCGGTGACGCTGTTCGGCCCGCTCCTGTTCGAGGTGCGGCAGTGGGTGTCCACCCTCGCCGCCCGCGACGGAACCGACCGCGCCGCCCGGCGCCACGCCGCCGCCCGCCGTCGGCACCACCGCCAGGTGCACCGGCTGGCGGTCCGGCTCGTGTCCGCCGCGCCCCACGGAACGCTCACCGCCGAGGACGCGTGGGCGCACGCGTGGGAAGTGGTCCACGGACCCACCGCCCCAGGCATGACACCCGACCTGGTCCACCGCGCCCGGAAGTCCGCCACCCGCCTCGCCGAGGCCCGCACACCCGGCCCCGACGAGATCGGACAACGCGTCCGCGCCGGACTCGGCCCTGAGCCGTTCGTGCTGCCGCCACTGGCCGACGTCGTCCCGATCCGGACCGTAAAACCGCAGGTCACTTCCCAAATGCCCCCCAAGGCTGAAGGGAAGAAGCCACGCCCGCCGCGCCGCCGCAAGGGCGACACCCCCACCTACCACCGCGCCGCCCGCACCGCCGCAGCGGACACCGCCCGCCGCACCCCCGCCTGACTGGCTTCTGCCCGTCACACACAGCCCCGGCAGCACGCCGCGACGGCCCCGGACCGAATCCGGCCCGGGGCACTCGGGACACCGGCTCCCGGCGTCCCCCACCCACCCGGAAGGAACCCGCAATGTTCGGTAAGCGCAAGCGCGAGACGACCACCCCGGCCATCCCGACCGCACAGTCCGACCAGTACCGCCTGAAGGACAGCGGCCGCCAGGTCACCCTCCTGGAACACCTCGGCGACGGGGACGTCCGTATCGCCATGGACAGCGGCAACGTCACCCGGGACGACATCGTCAGCGCCCGCGACATCACCCCCGCCTGACCCAGCAGGCCAGCCCCCGTCCAGCCGCGGCGGCGCCGGATCGAATCCAGCCGGGGGCACCCCGCAACGCCCGCCCAAGCCTGAGGAGACACCGTGTCCACCAACCAGCCGCAGCAGGGCTCACACCAGTACGTGCTCACCCTGGACCTTCCCGGCAGGGCCATGTCCACCTGGACCGGCACCCTGACCCCCGGCACCAACGACACCCGCCACGACGTGTACCGGTGGCTGCGCGACCAGATCACCGCCGACAACCCCACCTTCACGACCGGCACCGTCACCTTCTTCTCCCTGGAGCCCAACCAGCTCTGAAAGGAGCAGCCACCATGACGAACCTCCCCGAGGTGCCCCGGGTCGTGCAGCTCCCCGACGGCACCCACACCTACACCCACCCCCACCACCTCCCCGCCCCGCACCAACCCCCGTCCGCGCCGCAGCCGCTGCCGCAGGTGGTGCACATCCACCAGGCGCCCCCGGACCGGACGGTTCAGCGGGTCGCGCTCGGCTCGGGTATCGGGGCGGGGGCGGTGGGTGCGGGGGTGTACTTCGGGCCGCTGCTCGTCGGCGCCCTCACCGCCATCGCCGCCAACCTGGCCCTGCTCGCGTTTCTCGCCGTGGCCCTCGCGTGGGGCGTCGTCACTGTCGTCCGCTCCATCGGCGGACCCGAGGGCACCACCGCCGCGAAGAACCTCGGCACCCTCCGCCGCAAGGGCTGACGGCTGCCCGCACCGCCCCCGGGACCACGGTTCCGGGGGCGGTAAGGGGAGCCGGGACAGCCCCGGCCCGAAGGGGGCATAGATGACTGAGACCGAGACGTTCGAGACCATCCGCCTGACCTCCGATGTCGTCGCCGTCGACCCCGCCGGACGCGTGCTCCTCATCGAGCGGGGCTGGGCCCCGTACGAGGGCTGCTGGGCGCTGCCCGGGGGGCACGTCGACCAAGGGGAGACGTCGCTTGAGGCGGCCGGGCGGGAACTGGCCGAGGAGACCGGAGTCCGGGTGGACCCGTCCGCTCTGCGGCAGATCGGCGTGTGGGACCAGCCCGGCCGCGACCCGCGCGGACGGTACGTGACCATCGCCTACCTCGCCACCGTGCCGGACGGCACGACCGCGATCGCCGGGGACGACGCCCGCGCCGCCCGCTGGTGGCCGCTCACGGCCCTGCCCCCGCTGGCGTTCGACCACGCCGACATCATCCGCGCCGCCGTCGCCCACCGCTGACGGTTGCCCGATCCGCCCGACCCCGTTCGGGCGGTGAGGGGAGCCGGGACAGCCCCGGCCCGGAAAGGGCCGAACATGCCGCACCCCAACCCGAACCAGCGCCGGTCCGACGTGAAGCTGACAGCCGGTGAGAAGGCCGGCCTCGCGTGGCTGGTCGCCCGGATGGCCAAGCGGGGCCTCGCGGACCCCGACCGGACCGGCACCGGCACGGTCGACCTCTCCGACCTCCAGCGCAAGGCCGACCGCATCTACGAACGCGCCGCCCACCGCGAGGACACCAACCGCAGGCGCGCGAAGAGGAAGTAGCCACCCCCCGGGGACGGCGATGCCTTGGCCGGACGGCCGTCCCCGGGGGTCTGCCCTCCCACTCTTCCGAGCAGCAGGAGCATCCAGCATGACAAACACGCCCACGGCGGCGCACCTGCGTCCCGTGCCTGACATAGACGATGACGGCGGGACGTCCGCCGTGCCGGTCGCGGTGGACAACCCGCTTCTGCCCGGTCCGGGCGTCACGGTGGAGAAGCGTAGGCCGGTGCTGGCCGGGTGGCTGACGAACCGCCGGGACTTCCTGGCGACCGCCCGCCACACGGGTGCGAACCTCGGCTACGCCGCCCTGTACCACGGTGTCCGTGCCCCGGTGTATGCCGGTCGGCTCGCGCTGATGGCACCGCGGGGAGCGTGCCGGTTCGTCGCGTCGACCAACCGGTGGGTGTGGGACCGCGAGGCCGCGCCCCTGCGTGACCACGCGGTGCGTGCCGAAGACGTCGAGGAGTACATGCGTCTGGCGAGGCTGCGGGCCGGTCGTATCCGGCTGCGCGGTCTGGTCACCCTCGTCGCCGCCGTGTTCGGCACGGGGTTCGCCCTGTGGCTGTACGTCGTCGCCCCCGCGTTCCTGTACGCGTTCGCGGCGGGCGGGGTCCTGCTGCTGGGCGCGGCGGGGCAGCAGCCCGACGCCCCGGTCGTCGGCCCGGCCGTGCTGAAGACCGAGGTGCAGAAGCTCACCGGGTCGATCGTGCTGCGCGGACTCGACTCGATCGGCAACTCGCGGGTGTCCGCCGCCATCAAGAAGGGCGGCGACATGAACGGTCTGCGGTTCACCAGCGAGATCGTGCGGGACGGCCCCGGCTACCGGGCCGACCTCGACCTGCCCTACGGCGTCACCCCGGACGACATCATGGACGCCCGCAAGCCCCTGGCCTCCGGTCTGCGCCGCAAGGTCGGCTGCGTGTGGCCCTCCCCGGACCCCGCCGAGCACGACGGGCGGCTGGTCCTGTGGGTCGGGGACAAGCCGATGAACGAGACCACCAAACCCGCGTGGCCGCTGCTGAAGACCGGGACGGTGGATCTGTTCCGTCCGGTGGTGTTCGGCAACGACCAGCGCATGCGGGACGTCGCCGTCACGCTGATGTTCGCGGCCGTCGTCGTCGGCTCCGTCCCCCGCATGGGCAAGACCTTCCTCATGCGGCTGCTCCTCCTGATCGCCGCCCTCGACCCACGCGCCGAAGTCCACGCGTTCGACTTCAAGGGCACCGGCGACTTCGGCGCCCTGGAACCCGTCTGCCACCGCTACCGCGCCGGGGAAGAGGACGACGACATCGCCTACGTCGTCCAGTCGCTGCGCGAACTGAAAGAGGAGCTGCGGCGGCGGGCGAAGGTCATCAAGTCCCTGCCGCGCTCGCGCTGCCCGGAATCGAAGGTCACCCCCGCCCTCGCCGACGACAAGTCCCTCGGGCTGTGGCCGATCGTGGTCGGGTTCGATGAGTGCCAGGTGCCGTTCGAGCACCCCGAGCACGGCGCGGAGATCGAGGCGATCTGCACCGACCTGGTCAAGCGGGGCCCCGCGCTCGGCATCGTGACCCTGTTCGGAACCCAGCGCCCCGACGCCAAATCACTGCCCACCGGGATCAGCGCGAACGCTGTCCTGCGGTTCTGCCTGAAGGTCATGGGCCAGCCCGCCAACGACATGGTGCTGGGCACCTCGATGTACAAGTCGGGATACCGGGCAACCATGTTCTCCCGCTCCGACCGGGGAATCTGCTGGATGGCCGGTGAGGGCGACGACCCGCGCATCGTCGCCTCCGCGTTCGTCGACGCGGTCGCCGCCGAACAGGTCGTGGCCCGCGCCCGCCAGGCCCGCGAGGAATACGGCAACGTCACCGGCCACGCCATCGGCAAGGGCCCCGACAAGACCGCCAGCACCGACATCCTCACGGACGTCCTCGACGTCATGGCCGAGGGCGAGAAGGCCGTGTGGTGCGAACGCATCGCCACCCGCCTGGCCTCCCTGCGGCCCGACACCTACACCGGGTGGAAGGGCGAGAACGTCACCGCCGCCCTCAAGCCCTACGGCATCAAACCCGGACAGGTCTGGAGCACCACCGACGACGGCAAGGGCGCCAACCGGCGCGGCATCGACCGCACCGACATCACCGCCGCCATCACACGCCGTAACACCGACCGGGCCGCCGCCTGACCCCACGCACCCGCTAGACCTAGCGGCCCCGGCCGCTAGGTCTAGCAGCCGCACTAGCGCCCTAAACGGCCCCTGAACAGCCACCTAGCGTCTAGCGGCCCACCTGCGGAAACCCCTGCACCCAGCCCTGGAAGGGGAAAGGCACCCCATGCTCACCGCTAGTGCCCTCATCGCACTCACCACCCTCGCCGGTTACGCACTGTTGTGCGCGGTCGCGCCGTTCGGAACCTGCCGCACATGCCGGGGCTTCGGCCACAAGGTCATCACCGACCGCAAGGGACGCCCCAAGCGCGACAAGCCCTGCCGCCGCTGCAAGGGCCACGGCAAACGCCTCCGCCTCGGCCGACGCCTCACCAACCACACCCGCGCCATCCACGCCGCCGGTACCCGCTGAACCACCCACCGAAGGAGACACCACATGGCCATCACCATCTCCCTCGTCGCCCTCTTCGGACTCGTCCTCTTCTTCCTTCTCCGGGGCGGCTCCCTCACCCCCACCGCCGCCTTCACCGCCACCGGCTTCGGATTCTTCCTCGCCTCCACCGGCGCCGCCGACCCCATCAACCACCTCACCACCACCCTCATCAACACCATCCCCACCCTGTGACAAACCAGAAGAAGAACCCCGGAACCTGCACCCGCGACGACTGCGACAGCGGCATCGTCCCCAACCCCGACTGGCCCGGCGAACTCACCATCTGCAGCGACTGCGACCCGTACTACGAGCCGCCGACCGGCGACTGATCCAACAACGTAAGGAACCCATGACCCGATGGATCGATGACCCGTCGCTGGAACCCCCTGATGGCCACCGCTGGGTGAGGGCCGCGCCGGACGACTGCCCCTCCTGCCCCTGCCACACCGCCCGCACGTGTGAGGCCCTCGCCTGGCACCGTGCCGGACGGCCCTCCTACCCCGACGGCACCCCCTACACCGAGCCCTGCCCCTGCGAGCAGCGAGAGGAGGAACGGGACCTCTCGGTGACCGTCTGGGTGGGCGGCGTCCAGCACGAGGTCACCGCGACGTACCGCCACGGGGCCCTGATCACCGAGCGGATCTGGCAGGGCGTCACCCCCGACCACCAGGAGACGACCGCCCCGGCGCGGCTCGCGATGGCCCTGGTCCACCCCGACATCGGCGGACACGGCATCACGGCCACCGACAGCCTCGGACGCGAGTGGACCCAGCACCCCTACGCCAGCCACGACGGCGTCACCTACCTGATCACCCACCGCCACCCCCAGTAACCCCCCCACCTCACCAACAGCAACGAGGGCGGCCCCCGTCTCGGCAAAGTCCGGGGCCGCCCTCAACCAGCACTGAACTGGAGGACTCCAGCATGACTCAACCGACCCCCCGTCCGCGACCCCCCGCCCGGGTTCCCCGCCTCTTGACCACCGCGCTCGACCTGGGGCGGCGCGGGGTGCCCGTGCTGCCGCTCCGCGCGGGCAAGCTCCCCGTCGGCAACTGCGCCGACTGCGCGGACCTCGAGTGCGGCGGGCGCCCGAACATGCTGACCCCGGGCCCCTGCGGGTGCCCCCGGCCGTGCCACGGGTGGGCCGCAGCCACCACCGACCCGACCATCCTCACGTCACCCGAATGGGTGGCTGTGTGGCGGGAGGCCGGTGCGGTAGCCTACGCCCCCGGCGAAGCCGGGGTGACGGTGGTGGACCTCGACAACGACGAGGCAATCGGCTGGGCCCGTCAGGTGCTCCCTCCGACGCGGACCGTGCCCACCACTCGGGGCCAGCACTGGATCTACCGGGGCACCACACGGTCCTCGAACGCCGTCCGACCCGGCGTCGACATCAAGTCGTTGATGGCCTACGTCCGCTGGATCGCCCCTGGCACCGGCCCCGTCGCCGCTCTCCCGGAGTCCGTCCGCGCCCTCGTCGTCAGGGAAGACGCCACCCCCGCCCGCGACCGGGTGGCCTCTTCCACGCATGCCGCCCGGTGGGACCGGACGGTGGCCACCGGGTGCCGCCACACCGTCGGCTACGTCCGCACCGGCCTCGACACCGGGACACGCAGGGTCCTCGGCCACACCGAGACCGGAGCCGGATCACAGGCGTACGGGGTCGCGAAGTTCCTCGCCGCCCAGCACGCCCGGTGCCCCGGCCCGTGCGGACTCGACCGGATCGGGGACGAGATCGTCGCCGCCGCCGTCACCGTCGGCGTCCCCGAGCCCTACGCCCGCCGCGCCGTCACACGCGGCCTCGCCGCCGCCGGAGCCACCGCGTGACCGCCGACCAGCCCGCGCCCCGGCAGACCGTAGGCGCCCCGGAGAACGCCGTCCGCAAGGGCGTCCCCTCTTCCTGTCGCCCGGACCCGCGCCCGGCGCGGGGCGCCCGCCAGGTCATCGGTGGTCTCCGTATCACCGCCCGGGGGCGCGGGGCGACGCCGACGGCCAGGTCCTGGTGCGTGTGCGGCCGGGACCGGTTCGCCGCCGGTGAGCAGCGCGTCCTCGCCCTCATCACCGACCACCACGACCACACCGCCGCGTGCCCCCGGCATGCCGGGGAAGCCGGGGCCGCCGCATGACCGCTATGGAGGAACTTCCGCCGCCGACCCACCCGATGGCCGTCGCGCGCCGTCTGCTGCCCGACTGGCAGACCGGGGACGGGCAGCTCCTCTACCGGCGCTGGCGCGCGTCGTGGATGCGGTGGACGGGCACGTGCTGGCGGGAGACCGACGAAGCCCAGATCCGCGCGGCGATGTACGAGCGTTTGGAGCACGCCGTCTACCGGGCCCCCGGCAAGGACGGGGAGACGGAGGAACGGGACTGGGCCCCCACTAAGCAGAAGATCAGCAACCTGCTGGACGCCCTCGGCTCGATCGTCCTGCTGCCGACCGAGACCGACGACCCGTCCTGGCTCGGCGACCAGGAAGCCGCCGGGCACGATCACGGCCCCATCGTCGCGTGCGCCAACGGGCTCCTGCGGATCAAGGACCGGGCCCTGCTCCCGCACACCCCCGGGTTCTTCAACATCGTCTCGGTCCCGTTCGCGTACGACCCGGACGCGACCGCACCGACGTGGGACAGCTTCCTCGCCCAGGTCTGGCCCGACGACCCCGCCTCCGTCACCGCCCTCCAGGAATGGTTCGGCTACGTGATCTCCGGCCGCACCGACCAGCAGAAGATCCTGCTCGTCTTCGGCCCCTCCCGCTCAGGCAAGGGCACCGTCGCCCGCGTGCTCAAGGCGCTGGTCGGCAAGGAGAACCTCGCCGGGCCCACCCTCGCCGGACTTGGCACGAACTTCGGACTGTCCACCCTGGTCGGCAAGCCCCTCGCGGTCATCTCCGACGCCCGCCTGTCCGGCAACGACAGCACCCAGATCGTGGAACGGCTGCTCACCATCTCAGGCGAGGACACCATCGACGTGGACCGCAAGTACCGCGAGCAGTGGACCGGGAAGCTCCCCACCCGGCTGGTGATCCTCTCCAACGAACTGCCCCACTTCGGTGACGCGTCCGGCGTGATCGCCAACCGGTTCATCCTGCTCAACACCCGCCTGTCGTGGCTGGGCAAGGAAGACCCCACGCTCACCGACCGGCTGACAGCGGAGATGCCCGGCATCCTCAACTGGGCCCTCGAAGGACTCGCCCGGCTCCGGCGCACCGGCCGCATCACCGAACCGGCCTCCACCCGCGACGCCGTCACCACCATGCGCGACACCGCCAGCCCCACCAGCGCGTTCGTCCGCGAACGCTGCACCACCGGCCCCACCCACCACGTCCCCGTGGACACCCTGTGGGCCGTCTGGCGCGAATGGGCCGAGGACAACAACGTCAAACCCGGCACGAAGCAGGTGTTCGGCCGCAACCTCCTCTCCGTCGTCCCCCAGCTCAGCCTCACCCGACCCCGCGACGGCAACACCCGCGTCCGGACCTACACCGGCCTCGCCCTGCGCCCACCCGGCACCCCCGAGTAGCCCCGCCCACAATCCGCCGGGTCGCGGACCATCGCGGACCACCCCACCTGACCTGCACAAACACCACCCCCCGGAATGGGACCATCGCGGACCATCTACACACGGGCGGTCCGCAGTGGTCCGCACGCCACCCCGCGCAAAACCCCAGGTCAGCACCCGTGGTCCGCGATGGTCCGCGACCCACGACATTGTGGCGCCCACTCACCCCGCATCTTCCTTCGCGCCGCTGCGGCCGGGGTGGCGGGTCCAACAGCACAGCCGTCCCTCTTTGGCTCCCGCAACTGATTGGAGGCACTCTCATGACTGCCCGAGCGATGGACGAAAAGATGACCATCAAGGAAGTCCTGTCTGACCTCAAGATTCCCCTGTCAACGTTCTATCGATGGCGTCAACTCGGGAAAGCCCCCCGCTCGATCAAGCTCCCGAATGGGGATATTAGAATTCGCCGCTCTGAGTATGAGCGTTGGCTTGCCGAGCGGGAGACTACTGCGTGAGTGATAGGCGCGACAACCTGGCCGGGCGTCCACAAGGTTCTGCCCGGCCGGGCTTCACGTTTGATGTGAAGCTGTGGAAGATTGCCGAGACCGGCCGTAAGTCCCGCCCTTGGCGTGTGCGTTGGGTTGTGGCAGGGCGTGTGTGGACGGAAACGTTTTCCACATACCCGCTCGCTGAGAGTCGACGCAACGAAATCTGGCACTCCATGAATCGGCGTGGTGAGCCGTTCGAAATCGACACCGGCCTGCCTGAATCAGAAGTTCGTAACGCGGAAGCGGCTGCGGAGGCGGAGCGGAAGGAAGACCCCACGTGGTGGGAGTTCTCGCGGGAGTTCATGAAACGTCGTTGGCGTACAGCGGCGGCTAAGACGCGAGAGGGGTTCGCTGACAGCCTTGCTTCCGCAGCTCTGGGGATGATGGGAGATCAGCCTGATCCCCCGGACCTGACGGTAGTGCGTCGGGCCATCAGGTGGGCTGTCGTACCGGCTCATGAGAGCGAGGATCCTCCTGCGGAGCTACGGTCGGCGTGTGAGTGGCTCGCTGAAAGCTCTCTCAATCTGTCGGCATTGATGAAGCCCGCAGTCGCCGAGGATGTCCACTATCGAATTGCCTACAGGCTTGATGGGAAGCTTGCGGCAAGGGACACGTACAAGCGACGTCGGCGTAACTTCAATGCGGCGATGGATTACGCGATCAATCGCGGATATATCGATGGGAACCCGGTCGCCGCAATGGAGCGGCCCGCCACTGCTCGTCAGGGGCCAATCGATCCGCGCATCCTGATGAACCCAGTGCAGGCACGTGAGCTTCTGGTCTCCGTTTCCTATGTGGGGTCGGTTCACAGGCATAGGGGGCGACGTCTGGTGGCCTTCTTCGGGTGCATCTTGTACGCCGCCATGCGTCCGGCTGAGGTCGTTGCATTGCGACGGTCTGACTGTGAATTGCCCGAGACTGGCTGGGGTTTGCTCACTCTCCGAAAGACGCGCCCCGTCGCGGGAAAGAAGTGGACCGATTCGGGGGAGCGGCACGACCGGCGAGGGTTGAAGATGCGCGACCCCGACGCGGATCGCCCAGTGCCGATTCCTCCAGTGCTGGTAGCCATGCTTCGGGCCCATCTGAACGAGTTCGGCACGGCCGGGGACGGTCGGGTCTTCCACAACGAGCGGGGTGGTCTGGTGGGGTCGACTTCCTACTACCGGGTCTGGGTTGAAGCGAGGCAGTACGCCTTCCCGGAGCCCAAGCTGCACAGTCCACTGGCGGAGAACCCGTATACCGGTCGGGCCTTCGCCATCACCCAGTGGCTCAAAGCGGGAGTCGCGATCGCTGAGGTGGCACGTCGCGCGGGTACCTCCCCGGAGGTGATCGACCGGCACTACGCGGGCCTCATCGACAACAGCGAGGAGGAGGACAACAAGAAGATCGAGAAGAGCATGGGGGTGGGGGAGTGAGGAGCACGCCGACGGCTGGCAGTGTGTCGGAGGTGTGTCGCGGGCACTGAGAAGGAATGAGAAAGAGCGGGAGTCAGTGAGACTGACTCCCGCCCTTTTTCTTCGGCATCTGCCCTGTTCAGAACCTGGTTCCAGGTGTCTGACCGGCGAGTGCCCCCGGCAGGATTCGAACCTGCGCACACGGCTCCGGAGGCCGTTGCTCTATCCCCTGAGCTACGGGGGCGTTGTCGCTGCCTCAGCGGCGGCGACGGGTAGAACACTACCAGCTCAGACCGGGTGGTCATGAACGGGTTTCGCCGATCCTCCCGACCCGTGTCCACCGCCCCGCCGGACCAGCGTGGACCACCGTGGACCGGCCGCCGGACCGCTGCCGATGCGCGCGTCGCCTCCGCGCGGTGGCCCCGGTCGTCCGCCGGGCCCGGCGGACCCGCCGCGCGTGGCCGTCCGACCCGGTCGGGGTACCCCGGTGGGGTGGAAGTGCGGAAAAGCCGGACGCGGCCCTCCTTGCCCACCTACTCTCGACGTGTGCCAGGCGCCTCGGGCCGGGTGCTTGTTGTGGACGACAACAAGGTCATCCGGCAGCTGATCAGGGTCAATCTCGAACTGGAGGGGTTCGAGGTCGTGACCGCGGCCGATGGTGTCGAAGCCCTCGACGTGGTGCACGAGGTCCGTCCGGACATCGTCACCCTCGACGTGGTGATGCCCCGGCTGGACGGGCTGCGCACCGCCGCCCTGCTCCGTGCCGACCCGCGCACCGAGCATCTGCCGCTGATGATCGTCAGCGCCTGCACCCAGCACGAGGTGGAGAGCGGTCTCGACGTGGGCGTCGACGCCTTCCTCTCCAAGCCCTTCGAGCCCGGCGAACTCGTCGGCATCGTCCGCAGCCTGGTGGCGCGCGGCGGTGATCCCGGCCCCGGACCCGAGGAACCCGAGCCCGCCCCCGTCGGCGGCGAGCACGAGTAGCCGGACGGGCCCCGGTAGGACACCGGGAACTCCGTCCCGTCCCACACCCCGAAACCCCCGCGCACCCCACCTCCCACCTCCCCTACCCTGGTTCCGTGACCCCCGTCGAGCTGTCCCGGACCGTGCTGCGCGCCGTGCGGTCCGCCGTGGACGCCGGGGAACTCGCCGTCGGGGGAACGGGGATTCCCGGACGGATCACCGTGGAGCCGCCCCGGCCCGGCGGACACGGCGACTACGCCACGAACGTCGCGCTCCAGCTCGCGCGCCCCGCCGGACGGCCCGCGTCCCAGGTCGCCGAGGTCATCCGACGGCGACTGTTGGACGAACCCGGCATCGACCGCGTCGACATCACCGGACCCGGGTTCCTGAACCTCACCCTCGACCCCGAGGAACACGGCGACGCCGCCCTCGTCGCCCGGGTCCTCGACGAGGGCCCACGCTACGGCCACGCGCCGGACGCCTTCACGGCATCGGACGTCCCCACCGTGCCGGACGTCCCCACCACGACGGGGGCATTCACCGCGTCGGAGGCCCCCGCCCCACCGGACGCCCCCGTCGAGCGGCACGCCGCCATCGGACGAAGCCCTCTGCCGGACCCCGACGCCTCCGCCGGACGGCACGGCCTCCCCGCCGGACGCGACGGCGCCTCCGCCCCGCCGGACGTCGTCCTCCTCGTCTCCGACGAACTCCGCGCCCGCGTCATCGCGCGGGCCGTGGTGCGGCTGCTCGCCACCCAGGGGGTCCGTGCCGTCCCGCGCGACGAGCGGTCCGCGCCGCCTGATCCCCACCGTGCCGCCAGGCCCACGGACCCCGCCGCACCGACCGGCCCCTTCCCGCCAGTGGCCCCCGACGCGTCGACCGGCCCCCTCCGGCCGTCCGCCCCCGTCCCGTCGACGGCCCCCGGCGAACCGACCGGCCAAGGCGCACCGACCGCCCCCGGTGCGCCGACCACCGCTGGCGCACCGACCTCGCCGACCGCATCCGGTGTGCCAACCACCTCCGACGCGCCGACCGCCCCCGTGCGCACCGTCCTCCCGCGCCCCGTGCCCGTCCGGGGCGTGTCCGGGGAGCCCGCCGCCGAGGACGCGCCCGCCCGCGCCGCCCTGCGCTGGGCCCTGCTGCACCCCGCGCCCCACGACCCGCCCGGTGACCCCGTGGTCCACCTCCCGCGTCGCGAGGGCAACCCGCTCTTCCGGGTCCAGTACGCCCACGCCCGTACCCACGCCCTGCGCCGCAACGCCCGTGACCTCGGGTTCTCGGCCCGGCCGGGGGAGTGCGTGCCCCGCACCACCCCGCACGGCGCGCCCTACGGAACCCACCACGACGCGCGCCGGGACACGCCCCCCGGCACCCGCCACGGCACCCACCGGAGCCCGGACACCGCCGGTCACCCCGACGATCCGGCCCTCGACGATCCGGCCCTCGACGATCCGGCCCTCGACGGTCCGGCCCCCGACGGGCCGGTGGTCCTCGACAGGCCGGTGGTCCTTGACGGGCCGGCGGCCCCCGGCGGCCAGGTCCCCGTCGCCCCCGACGCCACCGCCGCGCGGGACCTCGCGCGGTTGCTCGCCGAGTACCCCCGGGTCCTCGCCTCCGCCGCCCGCGACCACGCGCCCGACCGGCTCGCGCGCCACCTCGTGGACCTCGCCGACGGCTTCCTGCGGTTCCAGGCCGGGTGCCCGGTGCTGCCCGTCGGGGACGAGAAACCCTCGGCCGCCCACCGCGCCCGGCTCGCGCTCGCCGAAGCCGCCGGGACGGTGCTCGCGGGCGGCCTGACCCTGCTCGGCATCGACGCACCCGAACACCTCTGAGAGAAGCGCACGCAGACATGAGTCGTTCCGCCCACCCCGCCGGGCCCCGCCACGCCGACGTCCTCCCCGAGGGCCACTACACTGCCCCGCCCGCCGACCTCAACGCCCTCGACCCCAAGGTCTGGGCCCGTACCGTCACCCGGGACGAGGACGGGACGCTGACCGTCGGCGGGCTGCCCGTCACCCGGCTCGCCGAGGAGTTCGGGACGCCCGCCTACGTCCTGGACGAGAGCGACTTCCGGGCCCGGGCGCGCGCCTGGCGCGACGCCTTCGGGGCCGACGCCGACGTGTTCTACGCGGGCAAGGCGTTCCTGTCCCGGGCCGTGGTGCGCTGGCTGCACGAGGAGGGGCTGAACCTCGACGTCTGCTCCGGCGGCGAACTGGCCACCGCCCTGTCCGCCGGGATGCCCGCCGAACGCATCGCCTTCCACGGCAACAACAAGTCGGCCGCCGAGATCGAGCGGGCGATCAGCGCCGGGGTGGGGCGGATCGTCCTCGACTCCTTCCCGGAGATCGTCCGGGTCGCGCACGCCGCCGACCGGCTCGGGGTGCGCCAGCGGGTGCAGCTGCGGGTGACCGTCGGCGTCGAGGCGCACACCCACGAGTTCATCGCCACCGCCCACGAGGACCAGAAGTTCGGCATCGCGCTGGCCGGGGGACAGGCCGCCGAGGCGGTGCGCCGGGCGCTCAAGCTCGACGGCCTCGAACTCGTCGGCGTCCACTCCCACATCGGCTCGCAGATCTTCGACATGGCCGGGTTCGAGGTGGCCGCCCGCCGGGTGGTCGGTCTGCTCGCCGAGGTCCGCGACGAGCACGGCGTGGAACTCCCCGAGATCGACCTCGGCGGCGGCCTCGGCATCGCCTACACCTCCGCCGACGACCCCCGCGAGCCGCACGAGATCGCCACCGCGCTGCGGGCGATCGTCGCCCGGGAGTGCGAGGCCGCCGGGCTCCGCACCCCCCGGATCTCCGTCGAGCCGGGCCGGGCGATCGTCGGCCCCACCGCCTTCACGGTGTACGAGGTCGGCACCGTCAAGCCGCTGGAGGGGCTGCGCACCTATGTGTCCGTGGACGGCGGGATGTCGGACAACATCCGCACCGCGCTGTACGACGCCGAGTACAGCGTGGCGCTGGTCTCCCGCACCTCGGACGCGGAGCCGGTGCTCTCCCGGGTGGTCGGCAAGCACTGCGAGAGCGGCGACATCCTCGTCCGGGACGCGTTCCTCCCCGCCGACCTGGCACCCGGCGACCTCGTCGCCGTGCCCGCGACCGGCGCCTACTGCCGGTCGATGGCCAGCAACTACAACCACGTCCCCCGCCCGCCGGTGATCGCCGTCGCGGACGGTGCCGCCCGGGTGATCGTCCGCCGTGAGACGGAGGAGGACCTGCTCCGCCTCGACGTGGGCTGACCGGCCCTCGCGGGGGCGGGACCGGTGGTGGGTGACGTCGGTCACCACCGGTACGGCACGGTGCCCGGGACGCCGAAAGATCTGCGTTTCCGGGTACCGCCCGTCATGAAATTGATGTCTCATGATGCGGACAATGGGCAGAAACTCCCGTCCGGTGAGTGAGACTGGACCAACCGTGGAAGACGAGAAGCGAGGTCGGATGATGCGTACGCGTCCGCTGAAGGTGGCGCTGCTGGGCTGTGGAGTAGTCGGCTCAGAGGTGGCGCGCATCATGACGACGCACGCCGATGACCTCGCCGCGAGGATCGGCGCCCCCGTGGAGCTCGCCGGGGTCGCCGTCCGCCGTCCCTCCAAGGTGCGCGCCGGGATCGACCCCGCGCTGGTCACCACCGACGCCACCGCCCTGGTCAAACGGGGCGACATCGACGTCGTCGTCGAGGTGATCGGCGGCATCGAGCCCGCCCGCTCCCTGATCCTGACCGCCTTCGAGCACGGTGCCTCCGTCGTCTCCGCCAACAAGGCGCTGCTCGCCCAGGACGGCGCCGCGCTGCACGCCGCCGCCGAGGAGCACGGCCGCGACCTCTACTACGAGGCCGCCGTCGCCGGGGCGATCCCGCTGATCCGCCCGCTGCGCGAGTCGCTCGCCGGGGACAAGGTCAACCGCGTCCTAGGGATCGTCAACGGCACCACCAACTTCATCCTCGACAAGATGGACTCCACCGGCGCCGGGTACCAGGAGGCCCTGGACGAGGCCACCGCGCTCGGTTACGCGGAGGCCGACCCGACCGCCGACGTCGAGGGATTCGACGCCGCCGCCAAGGCCGCCATCCTCGCCGGGATCGCCTTCCACACCCGGGTCCGGCTCGACGACGTGTACCGCGAGGGCATGACCGAGGTCACCGCCGCCGACTTCGCCTCCGCCCGCCAGATGGGCTGCACCATCAAGCTGCTCGCCATCTGCGAGCGGGCCGCCGACGGCGGTTCCGTCACCGCCCGGGTGCACCCCGCGATGATCCCGCTCAGCCATCCGCTGGCCTCGGTGCGCGGCGCCTACAACGCGGTCTTCGTGGAGGCCGAGGCGGCCGGACAGCTGATGTTCTACGGGCCCGGCGCGGGCGGCGCCCCCACCGCCTCGGCGGTCCTCGGCGACCTCGTCGCCGTCTGTCGCAACAAGCTCGGCGAGGCCACCGGCCCCGGCGAGTCCGCCTACACGCGTCTGCCGGTGAGCCCGATGGGCGATGTCGTCACGCGTTACCACATCAGTCTCGACGTGGCCGACAAACCGGGCGTCCTCGCCCAGGTGGCGACGGTCTTCGCCGAGCACGGGGTGTCCATCGACACCGTCCGCCAGCACGGACGGCCCGACGGGGACGGGGACGCCTCCCTGGTCGTCGTCACCCATCGCGCGCCCGACGCCGCCCTCGGCGGCACCGTCGAAGCGCTGCGCCGACTCGACACCGTGCGGGGTGTCGCCAGCATCATGCGGGTTGAAGGAGAGTAACCAGCAATGACCCACCAGTGGCGCGGAATCATCGAGGAGTACCGGGACCGTCTCCCGGTAACCGATAACACTCCGGTCGTGACGCTCCGCGAGGGCGGCACGCCCCTCGTTCCCGCACAGGTCCTCTCCGAGCGCACGGGCTGCGAGGTGCACCTGAAGGTCGAGGGCGCCAACCCGACCGGGTCCTTCAAGGACCGCGGAATGACCATGGCGATCACCCGGGCTAAGGAGGAGGGCGCGCAGGCCGTCATCTGCGCCTCCACCGGCAACACCTCCGCCTCCGCCGCCGCCTACGCGGTGCGCGCCGGAATGGTCAGCGCGGTGCTCGTGCCCCGGGGCAAGATCGCCCTCGGCAAGATGGGCCAGGCGCTGGTGCACGGCGCCAAGATCCTCCAGGTCGACGGCAACTTCGACGACTGCCTCACCCTGGCGCGCGGGCTGTCCGACAACTACCCCGTGGCGCTGGTGAATTCGGTCAACCCGGTGCGGATCGAGGGCCAGAAGACCGCCGCCTTCGAGATCGTGGACGCGCTCGGGGACGCCCCGGACATCCACGTCCTGCCGGTCGGCAACGCCGGGAACATCACCGCGTACTGGAAGGGCTACGGCGAGTACCTCGCGGACGGCCCGGCCACCCGCACTCCCCGGATGTGGGGGTTCCAGGCGTCCGGCTCGGCGCCGATCGTGCGCGGCGAGGTCGTCAAGGACCCCTCGACCATCGCCACCGCCATCCGGATCGGCAACCCGGCGTCCTGGCAGTTCGCGCTCGACGCGCAGCGGGAGTCCGGCGGGTTCATCGACGAGGTGACGGACCGTGAGATCCTGCGCGCCTACAAGCTGTTGGCCTCCCAGGAGGGCGTGTTCGTGGAGCCCGCCTCCGCCGCCTCGGTCGCCGGACTGCTGAAGGCCGCCGAGCAGGGCAAGGTCGACCCGGGCCAGACCATCGTCTGCACCGTCACCGGCAACGGCCTCAAGGACCCGGACTGGGCGGTCGCCGGGGCTCCGCAGCCCGAGACCGTGCCCGTCGACGCGGAGACGGCCGCCCGCCGCCTCGGCCTGGTCTGATCCCCGCGCCCCCCCATGGTCCGGTGCGCCCCACGGCGCCCGGACCCGGGGGAGGGGAGACGCGGGGAGGCGGGTACCGTCCGGTGCCCGCCTCCGTTCGTCCGCAGTCCGCAGTCCGCAGTCCGCAGTCCGCAGTCCGCAGTCCGCAGCCCGCAGCCCGCAGCCCGCAGTCCCGCGTCCCCGTTCCGCCACTCCACGCCTCCGTCCACGCCTCCGTTGTCCCGTCGGCCGGACTCCGTTCCGCGCCGGGAACCCGTTGCGTGCCGGTGTCCCGTCCGGGGCCGTCCCGTCCCGGAGCGTCCGGCACCGGGAACGTCCGGCGACGGCCCCCCGAGTGGCGGGATTCCGCCGACTTCCGTGCTCCCGGGGTGATTTCGCACCCCTGGACGCCCTCGAATACCCCCGGATACCCCTGGACGCTCCCGGATCGTCTCCGTGTCGTCTCCGGGACCTGTCCGGTTCGCGTCCCGGGCGATGGCCGGTAAGGGGCCCCGGGCGGCTCAGGGCGGGGCGGAACGCCGGTCTTGTCGGGTTCCGCCGGTTCGGGGTGCATGGGGGGCTTGCGACACGCATCGTGCGCCTCCTGTGCGCCCTATGTCGCGACGGAACCTTCCTTCGATAGGCTGTACCGAACCCGTCCGCGCGCATATGCCGCGGCGCCGCCCTCCGTGGGCCCCACGGGTGTCCCCCGCACGTCAGTTCAAGAACCCCCCAGTAGCTCAAGGAGAGTCGTCGAGCGATGGCCGGTCCCGCCTTCCGTGCCGCCGCCGTCCGGGTGCGCGTCCCCGCCACCAGCGCCAATCTCGGTCCGGGCTTCGACGCCCTGGGCCTCTCGCTGGGGCTCTACGACGACGTCGTCGTCCGGGTGGCCGACTCCGGACTGCACGTGGACATCGCCGGTGAGGGCAGTGAGACCCTCCCCCGCGACGAGAGCCATCTGCTCGTGCGCTCGCTGCGCACCGCCTTCGACCTGCTCGGCGGTCAGCCGCGCGGTCTGGAGGTCGTCTGTGCCAACCGCATCCCGCACGGCCGGGGCCTCGGCTCCTCCTCCGCCGCGATCTGCGCCGGGATCGTCGCCGCCCGCGCGGTGACCATAGGCGGGGACAGCCGTCTCGACGACGCCGCCCTGCTGGAACTCGCCACCGAGATCGAGGGACACCCCGACAACGTCGCGGCGTGCCTGCTCGGCGGCTTCACGCTGTCCTGGATGGACGGCGGCGCGGCCCGCGCGATCAGGATGGACGCGGCCGATTCCATCGTTCCGGTGGTTTTCGTCCCCGCGAAGCCCGTGCTCACCGAAACCGCCCGGGGACTGCTGCCGCGCACCGTCCCGCACGTGGACGCCGCCGCCAACGCGGGCCGGGCCGCACTGCTCGTCGAAGCCCTGACCAGGCGTCCCGAGCTGCTGCTGCCCGCCACCGAGGACCGTCTCCACCAGGAGTACCGCGCCCCGGCCATGCCGGAGAGCGCCGCCCTCGTCGAGCGGCTGCGCGCGGACGGCGTCCCCGCGGTGATCTCCGGCGCGGGCCCCACGGTCCTCGCGCTCGCCGACGAACAGGACGCCGACAAGGTCGCCGCCCTCGCGGGCGAGGGCTGGGCGGCCAACCGCCTCGCCCTCGACGACGCGGGAGCGAGCGTGCTGCCGCTTGCCCACTGACCCAGGCTTGCCGGATTTGGAGAGGGGGAATGTTTGTTGGGTCCGGTAGTGTTAATCTCAAGTCTGCACCCGACCCCACCATGACGAGGTGCTTCGTGTCCCTCTCCGGGACGACCATTCTTCCGGGAGCCTCCCAAACCACTCCGCGCGTCGCACCGCGCGGTCTGCGTTAAACGCTCCGGAAATCGGCACCACCCAGCCGCGCGGCACGCGATTCCGTGGCACGGCTCCGGGTAGCGCCACCCAGAAATCTCCTCCGCCGCTTTGGCGGACCACCGCCCCGGCACGGTCCACACCGCACGGGCCACCAGCCGGACAGCACAACCGGTCGCCGAGCCAGACAGGCCGACGTCCGCTCCAGGGAAGGACCCTTCGTGAGCGACACCACCGATCTGATGGGCGTGAGCGCCGACAGCACGGTCGACACCGCTGCCGCGCCCGCCACGGACGCCTCCGCCGCGTCCGCCACCGGTGCTTCCTCCGGGCGGCGCCGTCGCGGCACCGGCCTTGAGGGCATGGTGCTGGCGGAACTCCAGCAGGTCGCCTCGGGCCTCGGTATCAAGGGCACCGCGCGGATGCGCAAGAGCCAGCTGATCGAGGTCATCAAGGAGGCCCAGGCCGGTGGCGGAGCCCCGGCCAAGAGCGCCGACGCCCCCGCCGCCGAGGTCAAGCCCAAGCGCCGCGCCACCTCCAAGGCCCGCACCGTCGAGGCCCCCGCCGCCGACGCCCGGGCCGAGCAGAACGACCACGCCGAGGCCGCCCCCGCCGCCAAGGCCGCGACGGCCACGGCCGAGCCCGCCGAGGCGCCCGCCGCCCGCAAGGCCGTCGCCCAGCAGCAGATCGAGATCCCCGGCCAGCCCGCCAGCGAGGACGCCCCCGCCGGTGAGCGCCGCAGGCGCCGCGCCACCGCCGAGGCCGGCAGCCCCGAGACCGTCACCGCCGAGGTCCGCGCCGAGGCGTCCGGAGACGAGGGCGCCGAGGGCCGGGGCGGCCGTCGTGACCGCCGTGGTCGCGACCGCGACCGCCGTGGCAAGGGCGACGACCAGGGCCAGCAGGGCGGTGGCCAGCAGCGTCAGCAGCAGGGCGGCCGTCAGGACCGCCAGGAGCGCCAGGAGCGTCAGGACCGCAACACCGGTCCGCAGGACGACTTCGACGACGAGGCCGGTGGCCGCCGTGGCCGCCGTGGCCGCTACCGCGACCGCCGGGGCCGTCGTGGGCGTGACGAGATCGGCGGCGTCGAGCCGCAGATCAACGAGGACGACGTCCTGATCCCCGTCGCGGGCATCCTCGACATCCTCGACAACTACGCGTTCATCCGCACCTCCGGCTACCTGCCCGGCCCCAACGACGTCTACGTGTCGCTGGCCCAGGTCCGCAAGAACGGTCTGCGCAAGGGCGACCACATCACCGGCGCGGTCCGCCAGCCCAAGGACGGCGAGCGCCGCGAGAAGTTCAACGCGCTGGTCCGCCTGGACTCGGTCAACGGCATGGCGCCCGAACTCGGCCGCGGCCGCCCCGAGTTCACCAAGCTGACCCCGCTCTACCCGCAGGACCGGCTCCGTCTGGAGACCGACCCCGGGGTGCTCACCACGCGGATCATCGACCTCGTGTCGCCGATCGGCAAGGGCCAGCGCGGTCTGATCGTGGCCCCGCCGAAGACCGGCAAGACCATGATCATGCAGGCGGTCGCCAACGCCATCACGCACAACAACCCCGAGTGCCACCTGATGGTCGTCCTGGTCGACGAGCGTCCGGAAGAGGTCACCGACATGCAGCGGTCGGTCAAGGGCGAGGTCATCTCCTCGACCTTCGACCGTCCCGCCGAGGACCACACCACCGTCGCGGAACTGGCCATCGAGCGGGCGAAGCGCCTGGTCGAGCTGGGCCACGACGTGGTCGTGCTGCTCGACTCCATCACCCGTCTGGGCCGTGCCTACAACCTGGCCGCGCCCGCCTCCGGCCGCATCCTGTCCGGTGGTGTCGACTCCACCGCGCTGTACCCGCCGAAGCGGTTCTTCGGCGCGGCGCGCAACATCGAGGACGGCGGCTCGCTGACCATCCTCGCCACCGCGCTGGTCGACACCGGCTCCCGGATGGACGAGGTGATCTTCGAGGAGTTCAAGGGCACCGGCAACATGGAGCTCAAGCTCGACCGCAAGCTCGCCGACAAGCGGATCTTCCCCGCGGTGGACGTGGACGCGTCCGGCACCCGCAAGGAGGAGATCCTGCTCAGCGGCGAGGAGCTGGGCGTCGTCTGGAAGCTGCGCCGGGTGCTGCACGCCCTGGACCAGCAGCAGGCGATCGAGCTGCTGCTGGACAAGATGAAGCAGACGAAGTCCAACGCGGAGTTCCTGCTCCAGATCCAGAAGACCACCCCGTCGTCCTCCAACGACTGACCGTCGGCCGACGGGACGGCGACCGACCGGTCGCCGTCCCGGTCCGCTGACGGACGCCCGGCCCCGGGCCGCCTCGCGCGGCACCGGGGCCGCGTCGTTCCCGGCCCGCCGGACGGCGCCCCGGGAGGTCCCGACGACGGCGGTTCCGACGGCACCCCGAGCGGTCCCGACCCGTAGCGTTCCGACGGCGTCCCGAGCGGTTTCGGGGGATACGCGACCGCTGGATAGGATCGGCGCGCTGTGGACGTGGACGACGTGGACGTGGTGGACACCGGGCGGGTGGGAGCGGGCGTGGGAACGGGACAGGGCGGCGCGCGACGCCGTCCCCGGACGGGGCGGCTGCTGCCCGCCGTGGCGACCGCGCTGGCCCTGCTCGGCGCCGGGGTCCTCGCCGTCACCGCGCAGGAGGACCCGCCCGGGCCGCCGCCGCTGACCGGGGAGGTCGTCAAACCGCCGCCCGGCGCCGCGCTCGTCACCCCGGCGCCCGCGCCCGCGCCCTCGCCCGGCACCGGCGGCTCCTCCCGAGGCGGTCTGGGCAGCGACAGCACCGCCTCCTGGATGGTGCAACTCGTCTACACCGACCCGGAGTACGGCAGGCACTTCGTGTGCGGCGGCACCCTGGTCGCCCCGGCGAAGGTCCTCACCGCCGCGCACTGCCTGACCGACCCCGCCACCGGGGAACCCCGCGACTGGGCCGCGAACGGAGAGGTCGCCGTCGGCACCGCGCGCGGGGTGACGGCCGCCAACGACGCCCGGTGGGTGGGGGTGCTCCGCGCCTGGACCCATCCCGGCTACGACCGCGCGACGGCCGCCCACGACCTCGCGCTGCTCACCCTGGCCCGCCCGGTCGCCCAGACCACGCTGGAACTGGCCGGACCCGGCGATGACGCCCTCCACCGCCCCGGCACCGAGGCCATCGCCTACGGCTGGGGCGTGACAACCCCCCGCGCCGGAACCGCCGCCGAAGCGTCCGCCGGAGCCCCTGCCGGGACCACGGCCGAAGCCACCTCCGAGGCCACCGGGGCCACGGCCGGACCCACCGCCGGAACGAAGACCGCCGCTGGAACGAAGACCGCCCCCGGAACCACCCCCGGGACGACCGCCGGGACCGCCGTGGTCACCCCGGTCCTCCAGAAGGTCAGCCTGCCGCTGCGCGCCGACGCGGAGTGCCGTACCGCGCTCGGACCCGGGTACCGCGCCGACACCACCCTGTGCGCGGGCGCCTCCCCCGCCGACGCGGCCACCACGAAGGCCCCCACCACGGACGAGACCCCCGCCGACGGCGTCCTCTGCCCCGGTGACACGGGCGGCCCCCTGGTCGCCGGTGGCAAGGTCGTCGGCGTGGTCTCCGGGAGCGCCCGCGACGGGGACTGCCGCACCGCCGGGACGCACCGGGCGTTCGGCGAGGTCGCGGCGGCCCAGCCCGTGCTGCGGCCCCGGATCGACGACGCCGACCCCGCCGCCCGTGACGGCCGCGCCGACCTGGTGCTGCGGGACCGCGAGGAGGGCACCGCCCACGTCATGGAATCCGTCGGCGGGGGCTTCGCCGACCCCGTCGGCCTGCCCGGCGACTGGGACGGCTACAACGTCGTCCTCCAGACGGACCTGGACCGCGACGGCCACCAGGACTTCGTGCTGCGCCGTCCCACCGACGGAACCGTCCTGTGGCGGCACCGCCCGGCCGTGGACGCCCCCTGGGAGGACACCCGGATCGCGCGCGGCTGGGCCGACCGCAGGTTCCTCGCCGTCCCCGGCGACGTGACCGGGGACCGGCTGCCCGACCTGCTGTCGGTCACCGCCGACGGCACCCTCTACGTGTACCCCGGCAACGGCGACGGCTCGCTGGCGGACCGGGTGCGCGCGGGGGAGGGCTACCGGGCCTACAACTCGCTGCGCGGCCGGGGCGACTTCACCGGCGACGGCCGCACCGACCTGTTCGCCCGCACCCGGGACGGACGGCTGCACCTGCTGGCGGGCACCGGACGGGCCGAGGACCCGTTCGCCGCGCCCCGGGCCGTCCGGGACTGGACCGGCTACAACGCGCTCGCCGCCCCCGGCGACGTCACCGGCGACGGACTGCCCGACTTCGTGGCCCGCTCCCGGGCCGGGAACCTGTTCCTCTACCCGGGCACCGGACGGTCCTCCCGGGACGTGTTCGGTCCGCCGGTCCGGCTCGGCGGCGGATTCCAGCGCTACGACCTGATCGGCTGACGGCCCGTGTCCGTCACCCCCGGTGACGGACACGGACGGCCCGGCCGGGCTCGGCCGACTGGTGGACGCCCGGCGCCGGGCCGACCCTGGGGGGAGGACCCCCGAGAGCCGAGGTACGGATGTCCGACGAGAGCCCGGACGGCCAGGACCCCGGGTCCGGCGCGCCGCCCCGCCGGGGCCGCCGCCGGGCCCTGGTCGTCACGGCCTGGACGGTGGCGGGGCTGGTCGTCCTCGGCGGCTCGGGGCTCGGCTACCTCTACGCGCGGCTCAACGGCAACATCCGGGGCGTCGACATCAGCGGCGTCCTCGGCACCGAGCGGCCCGGCGACCGCGACGACGGCTCCCTGGACGTCCTGGTCCTCGGCTCCGACTCCCGGTCCGGGGCCAACGCCGCGTACGGCCGCCCGGACGGCGCGGGCCGCTCGGACACCGCGATGGTCGTCCACGTCCACCGGGGCCACCGGAAGGCCACCGTGGTCTCCATCCCCCGGGACACCCTGGTGGACCGGCCCGCCTGCGCCGACGGCCGTGGCGGTACGGTTCCGGCCGCCGCCTCGCGGATGTTCAACACCGCCTACGAGGTCGGCGGGCCCGCCTGCGCGGTGAAGACCGTCGAGGCGATGTCGGGCCTGCGGATGGACCACTACGTCGAGGTCGACTTCACCGGGTTCACACGGCTGGTGGACACCCTGGGCGGGGTGCCGGTCACCACGACCCGGGCGATCGACGACCCCAAGAGCCATCTGCGGCTCGCCCCCGGCACCCACACCCTCGACGGGGAGCGGGCGCTCGCCCTGGTCCGCACCCGGCACGGCGTCGGGGACGGCAGCGACCTGGGCCGCATCGAGCTCCAGCAGGCGTTCCTGAAGGCACTGGTCGCCCGGATCGACGACCTCGGCCTCTTCTCCGACCCGGTCAAGCTGTTCAAGGTCGCGGACGCCGCCACCAGCGCCCTCACCACCGACTCCGAACTGGACTCGGTGACCCGGCTCGCGGGGTTCGCGGGCACGCTGAAGCACATCGGCGCCGGGGACCTCACCCCGCTCACCCTGCCGGTGGCCTACGACCCGGCCGACCCCAACCGGGTGCTGCCGCTGGCCCGGCAGGACGCCCTGGTCTGGTCCGCCCTCCGCGCCGACCGGCCCGTCCCCGCCGAGGCGACGGAGGGCTCGGCCACCGGCCGTGGGGACGCGGGCCGGGTGATCACCAGCCCCTGAGCGCCGAGGCCCGTCCCCGGCGCGGGTGACGGCCCGGGCCCGTCACCTGGGACCGCCCCGCGACCGCACCCGAACGGCCCGGAACCGAAGCGTTCCGGAACCGCGCCATCACCGATCGGAGCCGGTCCGCGAACGGTCACGAAAGGCCCCCGTCGAGTCGCCCGACGCCACACGGCATCATCCAGCGTCACCCGAGGTCACCCAACGTCACGCACGGGCCCGGGTTGCGGGCCTTCCCGGACCGGTCGGGAATATCCGGTCCCCAGGGCCGGTTTTGGGGGATGCGGCCAGTCCTGGCAGACTGGTACGTCGGCCCCGGTTCACGCCCCGCGCAGCAGGCGCTGGCGACCCGGAGCCCTCCCGAACCTAGGAGACACCTTGAAGCGCGACATCCACCCCGAGTACGTCGAGACCCAGGTCAGCTGCACCTGCGGCGCGTCGTTCACCACCCGCAGCACGATCCAGGCCGGTTCCGTCCGCGCCGAGGTCTGCTCCGAGTGCCACCCGTTCTACACGGGCAAGCAGAAGATCCTCGACACCGGTGGCCGCGTGGCCCGCTTCGAGGCCCGCTTCGGCAAGGCCGCCAAGAAGTAGCGAGCCCCCTGCGCCGGTCCACGGCCGCCCCCGGGCGGGCCGGGACCGGCGTTTTTTCCTGGCGCGGCCCGACCGCCGCCCGGCCCCCGGCCCCGGAGCGGACCCGCCCGGCCCCCCGGGCCCGCCCGCACCCGCCCCCGTGGCCCGCCCCGGCCGCACCCCGCAGCAGCAGATCAGGAGCCCGGAGATGTTCGAGGCCGTCGCGGAGCTCGTCGACGAGCACACCCACCTGGAGCATCAGCTCGCCGATCCCGGGGTGCACGCCAACCAGGCCAACGCGCGCAAGCTCAACAAGCGCTACGCCGAGCTGACCCCGATCGTCACCGCGTACCGCTCCTGGCTCCGGCTCGGCGACGACATCGCCACCGCCCGCGAGTTCGCCGCCGACGACCCCGACTTCGCCGCCGAGGTCAAGGACCTGGAGCGGGAGCGCGAGGCCCTCACCGAGAAGCTCCGGCTGCTGCTGGTGCCCCGCGACCCCAGCGACGACAAGGACGTCATCCTGGAGATCAAGGCGGGCGCCGGGGGCGACGAGTCCGCGCTGTTCGCCGGGGACCTGCTGCGCATGTACCTGCGCTACGCCGAGCGGGTCGGCTGGAAGACCGAGATCATCGACGCCACCGAGTCCGAGCTGGGCGGCTACAAGGACGTCCAGGTCGCCGTCAAGACCAAGGGCGGCCAGGGCGCCACCGAGCCCGGCCAGGGCGTCTGGGCCCGGCTGAAGTACGAGGGCGGCGTCCACCGGGTGCAGCGGGTGCCCGCGACCGAGTCGCAGGGCCGCATCCACACCTCCGCCGCCGGTGTGCTCGTCACCCCGGAGGCCGAGGAGGTCGACGTCGAGATCAACCCCAACGACCTACGGATCGACGTCTACCGCTCCTCCGGCCCCGGCGGCCAGTCCGTCAACACCACCGACTCGGCCGTCCGCATTACCCATCTGCCGACCGGTGTCGTCGCCTCCTGCCAGAACGAGAAGAGCCAGCTCCAGAACAAGGAGCAGGCCCTGCGCATCCTGCGCTCCCGGCTGCTCGCCGCCGCCCAGGAGGAGGCCGAGCGGGAGGCCGCCGACGTCCGCCGCAGCCAGGTGCGCACCGTCGACCGCTCGGAGAAGATCCGCACGTACAACTTCCCCGAGAACCGCATTTCCGACCACCGCGTCGGTTTCAAGGCGTACAACTTGGACCAGGTGCTCGACGGGGACCTCGACACGCTCATCCAGGCGTGCGTCGACGCGGACTCCGCCGCCAAGCTCGCCGCCGCCTGACCCCCCGGGCGCCGACCAGCCCACCGCGCCCGACACCCAGCCCAGCCCCGGAGGACCTCGCGTGCAGCCACCCATTGGGGGTCGCCCCCCAGGCCCCCGCAGTCTGCTGCTCGCTGAAGTGGCCCAGGCCACCCAGCGGCTGGCCGACGCGGGCGTCCCCTCGCCGCGCAACGACGCCGAGGAACTGGCCGCCTTCGTCCACGGAGTGAAGCGGGGCGAGCTGCACACCGTCGCCGACTCCGACGTGGACGCCCGCTACTGGGAGGCCATCAACCGCCGGGTCGCCCGCGAACCCCTCCAGCACATCACCGGCCTGGCCTACTTCCGGTACCTGGAGCTGGAGGTCGGCCCCGGGGTGTTCGTGCCCCGGCCGGAGACCGAGTCGGTGGTCGGCTGGGCCATAGACGCGGTGCGCGCCATGGACGTCGTCGAGCCGCTCATCGTCGACCTGTGCTCCGGCTCCGGCGCCATCGCCCTCGCCATGGCCCAGGAGGTGCCCCGCTCCCGGGTGCACGCCGTGGAGCTGTCCGAGGACGCCCTGGCCTACACCCTCAGGAACGCCGAGGGCTCCCGGGTCCACGTCCACCAGGGCGACGCCCTGACCGCCCTGCCCGAACTGAACGGACAGGTCGACCTCGTCATCTCCAACCCCCCGTACATCCCCCTCACCGAGTGGGAGCACGTGGCGCTGGAGGCCCGCGAGTACGACCCGCAGATGGCGCTGTTCTCCGGCGACGACGGCCTCGACACCATCCGCGGCCTGGAGCGCACCGCGCACCGGCTGCTGCGCCCCGGCGGCATCGTCGTCGTGGAGCACGCCGACACCCAGGGCGGCCAGGTCCCCTGGATCTTCAGCGAGGAGTCGGGCTGGGCCGACGCCGCCGACCACCCCGACCTCAACAACCGGCCCCGATTCGCGACCGCGCGCAAGGCACGCCCGTGACGTCCCGGCCCCCGAACCACATTCCGCACGCGCACGAGGAGGCCCGCTAGATGGCACGGCGATACGACACCAACGACGCGACCGACCGCATCACCGGTCTGCGCGAGGCCGGGTCCGCCGTCCGCCGGGGCGAGCTGGTCGTGCTGCCGACCGACACGGTGTACGGCATCGGCGCCGACGCCTTCAGCGCCGACGCCGTCGCGGAGCTGCTGGACGCCAAGGGCCGCGGGCGCAACATGCCCACCCCCGTCCTCATCGGCTCCCCGAACACCCTGCACGGGATCGTCACCGACTTCTCCGAGATGGCCTGGGAACTCGTGGACGCCTTCTGGCCCGGCGCCCTCACCCTGGTCGCCAAGCACCAGCCCACCCTGGCCTGGGACCTCGGCGACACCCGGGGCACCGTCGCCGTGCGGATGCCGCTGCACCCCGTCGCCATCGAACTGCTGACCGACGTCGGCCCGATGGCCGTCTCCTCCGCGAACCTCACCGGCCACCCCGCCCCCGAGGACTGCGACGCCGCCCAGCGGATGCTCGGCGACGCCGTCTCCGTCTACCTCGACGGCGGCCCCACCCCCGGCATCGTGCCGTCCTCCATCGTGGACGTCACCGGGGAGGTGCCCGTCCTGCTGCGCGCCGGCGCCCTCGACGCGGACGAGCTGCGGAAGGTCGTACCCGGCCTCGAGGTGGCCAATTGACGGCCCCTGAGGGGCGTGGCATAGGCACGCGGGCCGTCGGTACGGGGGACACGTTCCGCATACTCCACGTCAGCACCGGCAACGTCTGCCGCTCGCCCATGACCGAGCGGCTGACCCGGCACGCCCTCGCGGGGCGGCTGGGCGACCCGCTCGGCGGCGGCGTCGTGGTGGAGAGCGCCGGCACCTGGGGCCACGAGGGCGCGCCCATGGAGTCCAACGCCGAGACCGTCCTCGCGGACTTCGGCGCCGACCCCAGCGGCTTCACCGGCCGGGAACTCCTCGACGACCACGTCATCCGCGCGGACCTGGTGCTCACCGCCACCCGCGACCACCGGGCCCAGGTCATCTCCATGGGGCACTCGGCGGGACTGCGCACCTTCACCCTGAAGGAGTTCACCCGGCTGGTGCGGGCCATCGACCCGGCGACCCTGCCCGACCCGCGCGACGAGGGCGTCGTCCAGCGCGCCCGCGCCCTGGTGCGGGCCGCCGCCGCGCTGCGCGGCTGGCTGCTCGCCCCGTCCGCCGACGCCGACGAGGTGTTCGACCCGTACGGGGCGCCGCTGCCGTTCTTCCGCTCCATCGGGGACGAGATCCACGAGGCCCTGGACCCCGTCGTCACCGCGCTGACCGGCGTCAACGCCCGCCGCTGACCGGCCGCCGGGCCGGGCGTCCGGCGGCGGCATACAGTGGAACCGGACGCGCCCCCCGCGCCCGGCGGAGGCCGTCCGACGGAGGCCGTCATGACGGTCGTGCGGCACGATCCCGGCGGCCGGACCGGTCGGACCGGCCGGGCCGCCCCCTCCGACGACCCCCCGCGCGCGGAACCCTCACCCGGGAGCCCCTCACCCGGGGGCTCCACGCCCGGGGGCTCCACGCCCGGGGACCCCTTCCGCGCGGACCTCTTCCGCGAGGACCCGGAGGTGGCCGGAATCCTCGCGGCCGAGCGGGCCCGGCGGCGCGACGGCCTCCAGCTCACCGCCGCCGAGAACTTCAGCTCGCCCGCCGTCCTCGCCGCCCTGGGCTCCGCCCTCGCCGACAAGTACGCCGAGGGCCATCCGGGCCGCCGCTTCCACGGCGGCTGCGAGATCGCCGACGCCGCCGAACGGCTCGCGGCACAACGGGCCCGGGCGCTCTTCGGCGCCGACCACGCGCAGGTCCAGCCGGACTCGGGCTCCGCCGCCGTACTGGCCGCCTACGCCGCGCTGCTGCGCCCCGGGGACACCGTCCTGGCGCTCGGCCCGCACGACGGCGGACACCTCACCCACGGCTCGCCCGCGAACTTCTCCGGCCGCTGGTTCGACTTCGTCCCCTACGGGGTGGACCCCGCCACCGGCCGCACCGACCCGGACGCCCTGCTCGCCCTGGCCCGCCGGACCCGGCCGAGGGCGATCGTCTGCGGCTCCACCGCCGCCTCCCGCCACCCGGACCACGCGGCGTTCCGCGCCGTCGCCGACGAGGTCGGCGCCTTCCTGATCGTGGACGCCGCCCATCCGACCGGGCTGATCGCCGGGGGAGCGGCCCCGAACCCCGTCCCGTACGCGGACGTGGTCTGCGCGACCACCCACAAGGTGCTGCGCGGCCCCCGGGGCGGGCTGCTGCTGTGCGGGGCGGACCTCGCGGAACGGATCGACCGGGCGGTGTTCCCGTTCACCCAGGGCGGCGCCCAGATGAACGCGGTCGTGGCGAAGGCCGTCGCGTTCGGCGAGGCCCAGACCCCCGCCTTCACCGCGTACGCGCACCGGGTCGTCGACAACGCCCGGGTGCTGGCCGCCGCCCTGGACGCGGAGGGACTGCGGATCGCCACCGGAGGCACCGACACCCATCTGATCGTCGCCGACCCGCTCCCGCTCGGCCCCGACGCCCGCACCGCCCGGGGACTGCTGGCCGCCGCCGGCGTCACCCTCGACACCTGCGCCCTGCCCGGCACCGACCGCCGCGCGCTGCGGCTGGGCACCGCCGCGGTCACCACCCAGGGCATGGGCGCGCCGGAGATGGCGAGGATCGCGGTACTGTGTGCCGCGGCGCTGCGCGGCAAGATCGTCGGGACGTCCGTCCGCGACGGGGTCCGCACCCTGGTCCACGGCTTCCCGCCACCCGGGGACCGGTGAGGGCGGGACGGGGTCCGCGCGGGCCGGGACCGGACGGCGGCGGTGGGAGCCGCCCGCCGACCGTGCGACGATGCTCGCTATCCGGCCGTCCCACCCGCCCGCGCCCGGAGCTAGGCTGTGGGGCTGAGCTGGCCGAAGACACTTGTGGGGAAGCCTGTGCGTGAATACCTGCTGACGCTCTGTATCACGGCCGCGGTCACCTACCTGCTCACCGGCCCGGTGCGGAAGTTCGCCATCGTGGCCGGGGCGATGCCGGAGATCCGCGCCCGTGACGTGCACCGGGAGCCCACGCCCCGGCTCGGCGGGATCGCGATGTTCTTCGGGCTCTGCGCGGGCCTGCTCGTCGCGGACAACCTCACCAACCTCAGCGAGGTCTTCACCGAGTCCAACGAACCCCGCGCCCTGCTCTCCGGGGCGGCCCTGATCTGGATCGTCGGGGTGCTGGACGACAAGTACGAGCTGGACGCGCTGATCAAGCTGGGCGCCCAGATGATCGCCGCGGGCGTCATGGTGATGCAGGGCCTGGCGATCCTGTGGCTGCCGATCCCCGGCGTCGGGATGGTCGCGCTCACCCAGTGGCAGTCCACGCTGCTGACGGTGGCGCTGGTCGTCATCACCATCAACGCGGTCAACTTCGTCGACGGTCTCGACGGTCTCGCCGCGGGCATGGTGTGCATCGCGGCCCTCGCGTTCTTCCTCTACGCCTACCGCCTCTGGTTCGGCTACGGGGTGCAGGCCGCCGCCCCGGCGACGCTGTTCGCGGTGCTGCTGGTGGGCATGTGCCTCGGCTTCCTGCCGCACAACATGCACCCCGCGCGGATCTTCATGGGCGACTCGGGATCGATGCTGATCGGGCTGGTCCTGGCGGCGGGCGCCATCTCCATCACCGGCCAGGTGGACCCGGACGCCCTCACCACCGAGGACGGCGGCTTCGGCCAGGTCCGCGAGGCGGTGCACGCCACCGTCCCCGTCTACATCCCGCTGCTGCTGCCGCTGACGATCATCGCGATCCCCGCCGCCGACCTGGTCCTGGCGATCGTCCGGCGCACCTGGCGCGGCCAGTCGCCGTTCGCCGCCGACCGGGGCCATCTGCACCACCGGCTCCTCGACATCGGCCACTCGCACAGCCGCTCGGTGCTGATCATGTACTTCTGGACGGCCCTGATCTCGTTCGGGACGCTCGGGTACTCGGTGAACGCCGCGTCCATGTGGATCGTGCTGGCGGTCGCGGTACTCAGCGCGGTCGGTCTGGTGCTGCTCCTGCTGCCCCGGTTCACCCCCCGGGCGCCCCGCTGGGCGGAGAGCTTCGTCCCGCCCCGGTACCGCCGACGGAAGGTGGTACCGGCCACCGGCGAGAGCGTGGAACCGGCCACCGGACCCGTCGCCGAACCGTCCTCCGAGACCCCGGGAACGGCGGAGACGGCCGCTTCCGGGCCCGGGGCGACGGAGCCCTCGACGGGGTCCGGGACGGCGTCCGCCGCGCCTTCCGTCACCCGTGGCCGGGCGGGGGCGAAGCCGCACGGCAGCACCGCCCTCTCCGAGCGGACACAGACCCCGGCGGCCCCTGCCCGCACCCGCGCCCGCGAGCGCACCTGACCTCTCCACCGGTCCAACTTCCTTCCGCCATACGGCGGTTAGGTGGCCGGAAAGCGTCGATCAGATGGCCGTGGGGTGACCTCCGTCCCGCTCGCGGGCGTTCCGGCGGCCCCGTTCCCCCGTGTGCGCACCGTGCGGGACGGGCCACCCTGTGTGGTCCGTCGAGGCGTGAGGGCGCCCCGGGGCGGTCCCCGAGTGGTGTGCACCGATCACTTTGCGTTGACGGCGAAGGTAAGGATCTGGCTAAGGGGAGACCAAGTCCCGCCAGGCGAAGCGCCCTATTACCAGACAGACCGACCTCGGTGCCGCACAAACGAGCCGGTTCACTCTCATGTGCGACACCTGGCACACTTCACAGGTAAAGACCTCATCAAATAGTTTGTGATACCGTTCACGAGAACCCGGGACAACACCAAGGGGCCGTAGTGCGACGGCCTGTCGGAGTCGAGTTTCTGTCTCGATTTCCGGGTTTACGCTCGTCCATGACGACACCTGCCCCCATCCAGTAAGCGGAGTTGCCGCCATGCCGTCCCAAGACGCACGCACCGTCCTCCATGCCGCCGTACCCACCGCTGCCGTGGGTGCCATCGCCGCAGGCGTCAGCGCCGCGGTCGCCGGGGGCAAGGGAGCGATCGGAGCGGCGGTGGCGACCGTCGTCGTGATCCTCTTCATGGGTATCGGGCTCGTGGTGCTCCTGCGCATCGCGAGGTCCCTCCCGCAGCTGTTCCAGGGCATGGGTCTGATGCTCTACACGACGCAGATCCTGTTGCTCTTCGTGTTCATGGCCACGTTCAAGGACACCGACCTCTTCAACCCGAAGACGTTCGCGGCCACGCTCGTCGCCACCACGCTCGCGTGGATCGGGGCGCAGGCCCGCGCCCATATGAAGGCCAAGATTCTCTACGTGGAACCCGAGGATTCAAAGGCTGAGAAGCCCGCGAAGACCGGTTCCCCGTCGTGAGGGGTAGGGCCGGTATAAGGGCGGGACGGACTTACTGCTATCGTCCGGTGCCAACTGCGGCATCGCGGGCGCGGGCATCCAAGCTGACGCCTGCTCTAGCGCGAGGCTTGATGCCCGACCGCCGCCCCCACACCCGTAACACCAGTCCAGTGCCGTATTGCGGCTGCGCGCCGCGCCGACACAACGAGGTTGCCGTACCTATGCGCCACGAAGGAGCCCGCGGTGAGTGCTGATCCGACGCAGGTGCTCGCCTTCGAGACCGACTGCCACATCTTCGACGGTTGTGGTTTTCCGGCTCCCGGCCTGCACTCGTTCCTGTTCAAGCCCATCTGGGGCGACGCGGACAGCAACCTGTACTTCAACAAGCCGATGCTGCTCGCGATCCTCGGATCGATCATCATCGTCGGTTTCTTCTGGGCCGCCTTCGCCAAGCCGAAGGTCGTCCCCGGCAAGCTCCAGATGATCGCCGAGACCGGCTACGACTTCGTCCGTCGCGGCATCGTGTACGAGACGATCGGCAAGCGCGAGGGCGAGAAGTACGTCCCGCTGATGGTCTCGCTGTTCTTCTTCATCTGGATCATGAACCTCTGGGCGATCGTCCCGCTGGCACAGTTCCCGGTGACCTCGATCATCGCTTACCCGGTGGTCCTGGCCCTGATCGTCTACGTCGTCTGGGTCTCGCTCACCTTTAAGCGCCACGGGTTCGTGGGCGCCTTCAAGAACTTCAGTGGCTACGACAAGTCGCTCGGCGCGGTGCTTCCGCTGGCCATGACGATCGAGCTGTTCTCGAACCTGCTCGTCCGGCCCTTCACGCACGCCGTGCGACTCTTCGCGAACATGTTCGCGGGCCACACCCTGCTGGTGCTCTTCACCATCGCGTCCTGGTACCTGCTCAACGGCATCGGCATCGCCTACGCGGGCGTCTCGTTCATCATGACCCTGGTCATGCTGGCCTTCGAGCTCTTCGTCCAGGCCCTGCAGGCGTACGTCTTCGTGCTCCTGTCCTGCAGCTTCATCCAGGGCGCGCTCGCCGAGCACCACTGAGCGCCCACGCTCCCGGCTCAGAACCCGTCCGGTGGCCAACCCCCACCGGTCCGTAAAGAAAAGGAAGAACTGGCATGTCCCAGACTCTCGCCGCTGTCTCCGGTGACCTCAAGGCTCTCGGCTCCATCGGCTACGGCCTCGCGGCCATCGGCCCCGGCGTCGGCGTCGGCATCATCTTCGGCAACGGTACGCAGGCCCTCGCCCGCCAGCCCGAGGCCGCCGGTCTGATCCGCGCCAACCAGATCCTGGGCTTCGCCTTCTGTGAGGCGCTCGCCCTCATCGGTCTGGTTATGCCGTTCGTCTACGGCTCCTGATCCAGCCGACAGTCAGCCCACTAGACGAAAGGCACTGATATGAGCCAGCTGCTCATTCTGGCGGCCACCGAGGAGCAGAACCCCCTCGTTCCGCCGATCCCTGAGCTCGTCATCGGCCTGATCGCCTTCGTCATCGTCTTCGGCATCCTCGCCAAGAAGCTCCTCCCGAACATCAACAAGGTTCTGGAAGAGCGCCGTGAGGCCATCGAGGGCGGCATGGAGAAGGCCGAGGCCGCCAAGACCGAGGCCCAGAGCGTGCTGGAGCAGTACAAGGCCCAGCTCGCCGAAGCCCGGCACGAGGCCGCGCGACTGCGTCAGGACGCGCAGGAGCAGGGTGCCACGCTCATCGCCGAGATGCGCGCGGAAGGCCAGCGGCAGCGCGAGGAGATCGTCGCCGCCGGTCACGCGCAGATCGAGGCCGACCGCAAGGCCGCCGCGCAGGCGCTGCGCCGGGACGTCGGTCAGCTTGCCACCGAACTGGCCGGCAAGCTCGTCGGGGAGTCCCTTGAGGACCACGCCCGGCAGAGCCGCACCATCGACCGGTTCCTCGACGAGCTCGACGTGAAGGCCGAGGCCGCCCGGTGAGTGCGCTGCACGGAGCCAGCCGTGAGGCTCTGGCCACGGCACGTGAGCGTCTCGACGCGCTGACGGACAACACGTCCGTCGACGCGACGCGGCTCGCTGACGACCTGGCCTCGGTCACCGCGCTGCTCGACCGCGAGGTGTCCCTGCGCCGGGTCATCACCGACCCGGCGCAGTCCGGGGACGCCAAGGCGGGCCTGGTCGGCCGCCTCCTGGACGGTCAGGTCAGCGGCGAGACGGTCGACCTGGTCTCCGGCATGGTGCGGTCCCGCTGGTCGCGTTCGCGCGACCTGGTGGACGGCCTGGAGGAACTGGCGGACACCGCCGACCTCACGGCCGCGCAGCGGGCGGGCACGCTCGACGACGTGGAGGACGAGCTGTTCCGGTTCGGCCGGATCACCTCCTCGGACACCGGGCTGCGCTCCGCCCTCACCGACCGGTCCGCCACGGCGGCCGCCAAGGAACAGCTGCTGAGCACCCTGCTCGGCGGCCGTGCCCGGGCGCAGACCACGCGACTGATCACGCGACTGGTGACCCGGCCCCGGGGACGTAGCCTGGAAGCGGGACTCGAGTCCCTGTCCAAGCTCGCCGCGGACCGTCGTGGCCGCATGGTCGCGATCGTCACCTCGGCCGTCCCGCTGAGCGATCAGCAGAAGCAGCGTCTGGGTGCGTCCCTGGCGAAGCTGTACGGCCGCGAGATGCACCTGAACCTGGACGTGGACCCCGCGGTCCTCGGCGGAATCCGGGTGCAGGTCGGTGACGAGGTCATCAACGGCGCCATCGCCGACCGCATCGACGAGGCCGGCCGCCGCGTGGCCGGCTGAGCAACAGAACAACGTACGTCCGACGGCCCTGGTTGGGCCGTGCAGAAGGATTCCTGGGGGTCGCCCCCAGACCCCCAAAGAACTTCGGGCCCAACAAGGAGAGCAGGGAACCCAGATGGCGGAGCTCACGATCCGGCCGGAGGAGATCCGGGACGCGCTGGAGAACTTTGTCCAGTCGTACCAGCCGGACGCGGCCTCGCGCGAGGAGGTCGGTACGGTCACCCTTGCCGGCGACGGCATCGCGAAGGTCGAGGGACTTCCCTCGGCCATGGCCAACGAACTGCTGAAGTTCGAGGACGGCACCCTCGGCCTCGCGCTCAACCTCGAAGAGCGCGAGATCGGTGCCATCGTCCTCGGCGAGTTCAGCGGCATCGAGGAGGGCCAGCCGGTGCAGCGCACCGGTGAGGTGCTCTCCGTCGCGGTGGGCGAGGGCTACCTCGGCCGCGTCGTCGACCCGCTCGGCAACCCGATCGACGGCCTCGGCGACATCGAGACCAGCGGTCGTCGCGCCCTTGAGCTGCAGGCCCCCACGGTCATGCAGCGCAAGTCCGTGCACGAGCCGATGGAGACGGGCTACAAGGCCGTCGACGCGATGACCCCGATCGGCCGCGGCCAGCGTCAGCTGATCATCGGTGACCGCCAGACCGGCAAGACCGCCCTGGCCGTCGACACCATCATCAACCAGCGCGACAACTGGCGCTCCGGTGACGTGAACAAGCAGGTCCGCTGCATCTACGTCGCCATCGGCCAGAAGGGCTCCACCATCGCGTCCGTGCGACGCGCCCTGGACGAGGCCAACGCGCTGGAGTACACCACCATCGTCGCCGCCCCGGCGTCCGACCCGGCGGGCTTCAAGTACCTGGCCCCCTACACCGGTTCGGCCATCGGCCAGCAGTGGATGTACGAGGGCAAGCACGTCCTCATCATCTTCGACGACCTCTCGAAGCAGGCCGACGCCTACCGCGCCGTGTCCCTGCTGCTGCGTCGTCCGCCGGGCCGTGAGGCGTACCCCGGTGACGTCTTCTACCTGCACTCCCGTCTGCTGGAGCGCTGCGCCAAGCTCTCCGACGAGATGGGCAAGGGCTCGATGACGGGCCTCCCGATCGTGGAGACCAAGGCCAACGACGTCTCGGCGTTCATCCCGACCAACGTCATCTCCATCACCGACGGCCAGTGCTTCCTGGAGTCCGACCTGTTCAACGCCGGTCAGCGCCCGGCCCTGAACGTCGGCATCTCGGTCTCCCGCGTCGGTGGCTCCGCCCAGCACAAGGCGATGCGCCAGGTGTCCGGCCGGCTCCGCGTCGACCTGGCCCAGTTCCGTGAGCTGGAGGCGTTCGCCGCCTTCGGTTCCGACCTGGACGCCGCGTCGAAGGCGCAGCTGGAGCGCGGTCAGCGTCTGGTCGAGCTGCTGAAGCAGGCGCAGTACCAGCCGATGGCCACCGAGGACCAGGTCGTCTCCGTGTGGGCCGGTACCACCGGTCGCATGGACGAGGTCCCGGTCGCCGACATCCGTCGCTTCGAGACCGAGCTCCTCGACTACCTGCACCGCGACGAGCAGGGTCTGATGACCTCCATCAAGGAGGGCGGGAAGATGTCGGACGACACCATCACCGCCATCTCCGACGCGGTCGCGGCGTTCAAGAAGCAGTTCGAGACCTCGGACGGCAAGCTGCTCGGCGAGGACGCGCCTGCCGTCAACGTCTCCAAGTGACGTAGGAAGGGACCTGACTCATGGGAGCCCAGCTCCGGGTCTACAAGCGTCGCATCCGATCCGTCACCGCGACCAAGAAGATCACCAAGGCGATGGAGATGATCGCCGCCTCGCGTGTCGTCAAGGCGCAGCGCAAGGTGGCGGCCTCCGCGCCGTACGCGACCGAGCTGACGCGCGCGGTCACGGCGGTGGGAACGGGTTCGAACACCAAGCACCCGTTGACCACGGAGGCGGAGACGGCGACCCGTGCCGCGGTGCTGCTCCTCACGAGCGACCGCGGTCTGGCCGGCGCCTTCAACTCCAACGCGATCAAGGCCGCGGAGCAGTTGACCGCGCGCCTCGAGGCGGAGGGCAAGGAGGTCGTCACGTACATCGTCGGCCGCCGTGGTGTCGCCCACTACAACTTCCGTGAGCGCAAGGTCGCGGAGCAGTGGACCGGCTTCACCGACGAGCCCACGTACGCGGACGCCAAGAAGGTCGCCGGACCGCTCATCAGCGCGATCGAGCGGGACACGGCCGAGGGCGGGGTCGACGAGCTGCACGTCGTCTACACGGAGTTCGTGTCGATGATGACGCAGAGCGCGATCGACGACAGGCTGCTGCCGCTGAGCCTGGAGGAGGTCGCCGAGGAGGCGACCACCAAGGGCCAGATCCTGCCGCTGTACGACTTCGAACCCTCGGCGGAGGACGTCCTCGACGCCCTGCTGCCGCGGTACGTCGAGAGCCGGATCTACAACGCGCTGCTCCAGTCGGCCGCTTCCAAGCACGCCGCCACCCGGCGTGCGATGAAGTCGGCCACCGACAACGCGGGTGAGCTGATCAACACGCTCTCCCGACTTGCCAACGCGGCCCGCCAGGCCGAAATCACCCAGGAAATCAGCGAGATCGTCGGCGGCACCGCTGCCCTTGCCGACGCGAACGCGGGGAGTGACAGGTAATGACGACGACAGTTGAGACGGCCGTTGCCACGGGCCGCGTCGCCCGGGTCATCGGCCCGGTCGTCGACGTGGAGTTCCCCGTCGACGCCATGCCCGAGATCTACAACGCCCTTCACGTCGAGGTCGCCGACCCGGCCAACGAGGGCGAGAAGAAGACGCTGACGCTCGAGGTCGCCCAGCACCTCGGCGACGGCATCGTCCGCTCGATCTCGATGCAGCCCACCGACGGCCTGGTCCGCCAGGCCCCGGTGACGGACACCGGCAAGGGCATCACGGTGCCGGTCGGCGACTTCACCAAGGGCAAGGTGTTCAACACCCTCGGCGAGGTGCTGAACCACCCCGAGGAGAACGCCAACGTCGGCGAGCGCTGGGCGATCCACCGCCAGGCCCCGGCCTTCGACCAGCTCGAGTCGAAGACCGAGATGTTCGAGACCGGTCTGAAGGTCGTCGACCTCCTCACCCCGTACGTCAAGGGTGGAAAGATCGGTCTGTTCGGTGGTGCCGGTGTCGGCAAGACCGTGCTGATCCAGGAAATGATCATGCGTGTCGCCAACCTCCACGAGGGCGTCTCCGTCTTCGCGGGCGTCGGCGAGCGCACCCGTGAGGGCAACGACCTCATCGACGAGATGGAGGAGTCCGGCGTCCTCGACAAGACGGCGCTGGTCTTCGGTCAGATGGACGAGCCCCCGGGCACCCGTCTGCGCGTGGCCCTCGCCGGTCTGACCATGGCGGAGTACTTCCGCGATGTGCAGAAGCAGGACGTGCTGTTCTTCATCGACAACATCTTCCGCTTCACCCAGGCCGGTTCCGAGGTGTCGACCCTGCTCGGCCGGATGCCCTCCGCGGTGGGTTACCAGCCGAACCTGGCCGACGAGATGGGTCTCCTCCAGGAGCGCATCACCTCGACCCGTGGTCACTCGATCACCTCGATGCAGGCGATCTACGTCCCCGCGGACGACCTGACCGACCCGGCCCCGGCCACCACCTTCGCCCACCTCGACGCGACGACGGTGCTCTCCCGTCCGATCTCGGAGAAGGGCATCTACCCGGCCGTGGACCCGCTGGACTCGACGTCCCGCATCCTGGACCCGCGGTACATCGCGAAGGACCACTACGACGCCGCCATGCGCGTCAAGACGATCCTTCAGAAGTACAAGGACCTCCAGGACATCATCGCGATCCTCGGCATCGACGAGCTGGGCGAGGAGGACAAGCTCGTCGTCCACCGTGCCCGTCGCGTCGAGCGCTTCCTGTCGCAGAACACCCACGCCGCCAAGCAGTTCACCGGCGTCGACGGGTCGGACGTGCCGCTGGACGAGTCCATCGCCGCGTTCAACGCGATCTGTGACGGCGAGTACGACCACTTCCCGGAGCAGGCGTTCTTCATGTGCGGTGGTCTCGAGGACCTCCGCAACAACGCCAAGGAGCTGGGCGTCTCCTGAGCCCCCGTGCTCGGGGCGAGGGGGCCGCGCCCGGCCCCCTCGCCCACGCCTCTACACTTTTGACCCAACACCCGGCACGTCCGCCGGGTGGTGACCCGAGGAGCACCCTTGGCTGCTGAGCTGCACGTCGAGCTGGTCGCCGCGGACCGTAGTGTCTGGTCCGGCGAGGCCACCCTGGTCGTCGCGCGCACCACCTCCGGCGACATCGGCGTCATGCCCGGTCACCAGCCGCTGCTCGGTGTGCTGGAGTCGGGCCCGGTGACGATCCGGACCACGGAGGGCGCCACCGTCGTGGCCGCCGTCCACGGCGGGTTCGTTTCGTTCGCCGACAACAAGCTGTCGCTGCTGGCCGAGATCGCCGAGCTGTCGGACGAGATCGACGTCCAGCGCGCCGAGCGGGCGCTGGACCGCGCGAAGAGTGACGCGGACGCCGCCGCCGAGCGACGCGCCGATGTCCGCCTGCGTGCGGTGGCGGTGCGCTGACCTGGCGCATTGTGTGACATGACTCAGCCGCGGCACGGTCCGGAGACTCTCCGGCCCGGGTCGCGGCTGAGGCGATGCTGGATCCATTCCGCTGTTCCGTTACTGATGAGGCGAGGAGGTCGATGCCGATGCTCCTCGCTCTTCTCGTAGGCGGTGTCGCGCTGGTCGTGCTGGTTGTGGTGGGGCTCTTCGCCTTCGGGCTGCGGCGAAGACTGATCCAGCGGTCGGGGGGCACCTTCGACTGTTCCCTCCGCTGGGACGCGCCCGTTCCCGTCGAGGAGGACGGGGACGGGGAGGGCGCCGCCGACACCTCGGGCAAGGGGTGGGGGTACGGCATCGCGCGGTACAGCGGCGACCGGATCGAGTGGTTCCGGGTCTTCTCGTACGCGCACCGGCCGCGCCGGGTGCTGGAGCGTTCCGCGATCGAGGTCATCGGCCGTCGGGCCCCCGAAGGCGAGGAGGAGCTGGCGCTGCTCTCCGACGCGGTGGTCCTGGCCTGCGCCCACCAGGGCGTCCGGCTGGAGCTGGCGATGAGCGAGGACGCCCTGACCGGCTTCCTGGCGTGGCTGGAGGCCGCGCCGCCCGGACAGCGGGTGAACGTCGCCTAGAGGCTCGTCCCGGCATTCGTCAGACTGACACGAATCACTTCCGCGGGTGGTCCCCGTGGGCCGTCCCCCTCCGCCGCGGCGGTGGCGGGGACGACCCACGGGGACCACTCGTTTCCGCGTCCGGTCCGGTTCCTCCGCGGGTCCTGTCACCTGACGGTCGCCGTCCCCCGCCGGTTCCGCTTCTCCGCTCCGGTGCCAGCTTCCCCGTCAGTGCTTCTCCGCCCTCCGGTCCCTGCCCCTGCCCCGTACCACGGGCCGGACGGCGGGACCTCGTGGACCCGTGGTGCCGGTCGGTGCGGAGCCCTGCCGGTGGTTCCGGCGCGGCCCCGGACATGAGTGTGCCCGGTACGCGCTGGGCGTACCGGGCGGGAAGCCGGGGAGGCGGGGGGCGTTCCTGACTCCCCGGCTTCGTCTCTGCGGCCGGTCTGGGACCGGCCCGCCGTGGCCGGGGGCGCCGATGTGGGACCGGCACCCCCGACGACGGGTTTACTTCAGACCGGCGTCGAGCGCGGTGATGAGCTCGCCGTTGGCGGTGTCGCCGTCAGCGGACCAGAAGAAGGCGCCGCCGAGCTTCTGGTTCTTGGCCCACGCCATCTTGGTCTTGATGGTGGCGGGGGTGTCGTAGCTCCACCAGTTGTTGCCGCACTTGGCGTAGGCGGTGCCGGCGATGGTCCCGGTCGACGGGCAGGTGTTCTTGAGGACCTTGTAGTCCTCGATGCCCTGCTCGTAGGTGCCCTGGGCGGGCCCGGTGGCGGTGCCGCCCGGCGCGTCCTGGGTGACGCCCGTCCAGCCGCGGCCGTAGAAGCCGATGCCGAGCAGGAGCTTCTTGTCCGGAACGCCCTGGGCCTTCAGCTTGCTGATGGCGTCAGCGGAGGTGAAGCCCTCCTTCGGGATGCCGTTGTACGTCGTCAGCGGGGAGTGCGGGGCCGTCGGGCCCTTCGCCGCCCAGGCGCCGAAGAAGTCGTACGACATGACGTTGTACCAGTCGAAGGACGCGGAGGCGCCGGCGTAGTCGGTCGCGTCGATCTTGCCGTTGGCGGAGCCGTCAGCGGTGATCGCGGCGGTGACCAGGTTGTTGGCACCGAACTTGGCACGGGTGGCCGAGGCCAGCTTCTTCAGGGCGTCCCGGCCGCTGGTGTCACAGGTGAGACCACAGGCGTTCGGGTACTCCCAGTCCAGGTCGATGCCGTCGAAGACATCGGCCCAGCGGGGGTCCTCGACCATGTCGTAGCAGGACTGCGCGAAGGCGGTCGGGTTCTGCGCGGCCTGGGTGAAGCCGCCGGACCAGGTCCAGCCACCGATGGAGAAGAGGATCTTCAGGTGCGGGTACTTGGCCTTCAGCTTGCGCAGCTGGTTGAAGTTACCGCGCAGGGGCTGGTCCCAGGTGTCCGCGACACCGTCGACGGACTGGTCCGCCGTGTACGCCTTCTCGTAGTCCGCGTACGCGTCGCCGATGACACAGCGACCGTTCACGACGTTGGCGAACGCGTAGTTGATGTGCGTGATCTTCGCCGCGGTACCGGAGGTGTCCAGGTTCTTCACGTGGTAGTTGCGCCCGTAGACGCCCCACTGGGTGAAGTAACCCATCTTGATCTGCTTGCCGGGGTTGCCGCCCGGGTCGCCACCGGTGGTGCGGACCGCGACGGCGCCACTGACCGGACCGGTCTGGTTGCCGGTGTCACGGGCCTGCACGGTGAAGGAGTAGTCCGTGCCCGCCACGAGCTTGTTGTCCGTGTAGGTCACGTCGCCGGTCGCGGGGTGCGGGACGGTCGCGACCGTCGCACCGTCACGGATGACGTCGTACTCCTTGACGCCCTTGTCGTCCTTCGAGGGCGCCCACGTCAGCTTGGCCGAGGTGTCCGTCACGGCGGAGGCGGTCGGGGTGCCCGGAGCCGTGGGGGGCTCGTCACCCGGGACGACCACGCCGTCACAGGAGTTGCCGTTCAGAGAACAGTTGCTGGGGGAACCCGGGCCGATGCCGTTGAACCCGAAGGTGAGCGACTTGCCCGGGTCGATCGACCCGTTCCAGCCGAGGTTCTTCGCGGTCCAGCGGTTGCCGTTGTTGGTGACGGTGGCGTCCCAGGCCGAACCGACCTTGGTGCCAGTGGGGAAGTCCCACTCCACGGTCCAGGAGCTGAGCGCGGTGGTACCGGTGTTCTTGATGGTCCAACTGCCGCCGAAACCGCTGCCCCAGTCCTGGGTCTTGGTGAAGGTGGCGGTGGCACTGGTCGCCGCAGCGGCCGGCGTAGCCAGGCCGACCATAGCGGCAAAGGGCAGTGCCAGGGTCGCGAGCCCTGCCACAGCCTTGTGTCTGAAGCGCATGCTGCGCCTCCTTGGGATGAGTCCGGTATGTGGGGATGGTGGAACCCAAACCTGCGCCGCCCGTGAGTACGCGCCGTAATGGCTCTCATGGCCATGACACGCTCACCGCAGTGCCGCGAGAATAGAAAGGTCTGGACCATCGGTCAAGAGGTCTGGACCAGAGAGGAGAGGGGTTCGCAGGTCAGGGCGTTGGGAACACCAAGACTTCCCCAACTGACGCCTGCTCACCATCCGTCACACAAGACGGTGATGCCCCCCGGTCTCTTCCAACTCCCGGCTTCGCGACCCACTGTGACACTCCGGGGCGCGCCGCACGCGCCACTTCCGGGTATCGCCCGCCGCCGGGGACCGTACGGAACGCGTCATCCCAGGTCCGGGGCGGTGGGTGGCGCTCGTCACACCGGGGCTGAGGGGGCGCCGGCGCCGTCACCGGGTGTTTCCGTCACCGGCCGTCCCGGTCGGTGACGTCGCGTCGGTTCCGGGCGCCGGCGGGGTGCCGACGCGTCCGGTGGGGGCGTCCGGCGGGGTGGGCGGCGGGGTGCGGTGCGCCTCCGCCGGCCGGGGCGCGGTTCCGGGGCCGGACGCTCACGGTGGGTCAGCGGCGCGGGGCCCGGGACGTCAGCACAGGCCCAGCTCCCGGGCGAGCACCGCCGCCTGCACCCGGCTGCGCAGCGCCAATTTCCCCAACATCCGGCTGACATGCGTCTTGACCGTCGCCTCGGCCATCTCCAGCCGCACCGCGATCTCCGCGTTGGACAACCCCTCCCCGAGGCACCGGAACACCTCCCGTTCCCGTCGGGTGAGCGGGTCCAGCACCGTCAGGTCCGGCGCGGGGACACCGAGGCCGGGGCGGGGGCTGGCGAACTCCGCGATCAGCCGCCGGGTCACCGCCGGGGCGATCATCCCCTCGCCGCGTCCCACGGTCCGCACCGCCGTCAGCAGCTCCCGGGCCTCGCTGTTCTTCAACAGGAACCCCGAGGCCCCGGCGCGCAGCGCCCCGAACACGTACTCGTCCAGGTCGAAGGTGGTCAGGACCAGGACGTCCGCCAGCGACTCCGCGACCACCTGCCGGGTCGCGGACACCCCGTCGAGCACCGGCATCTGCACGTCCATCAGCACCACGTCCGGCCGTAGCTCCCGGGCGAGTTCGACGGCCCGCTGCCCGTTCTCGGCCTCGCCCACCACCTCGATGTCCGGCGCGCTGCCCAGGATGAGGACCAGTCCGGCCCGGACGGCGGACTGGTCCTCGGCGACGAGTACACGGATCATGGGGTCACTCTCCTTGGCCGGACGGGACCGATGGGTCACCCGTGCCGGACGTGTCTCTCGTGCTGGACGTGCCGGACGCGCTGTTCGGGGCGCCCGGCGGGTCGGACGGGCCGGTGGTGCCGTTCTCGGGGCCGGTGGCGTGGACCGGGAAGACCGCGCGGACGTGCCAGACCTTGCCGTCCGCCAGGCAGGCCGGTGCGCCCGGGACGTCGGGGCCGGTGCCGCCGTCGGGACTCCCGCCCCGGCCGGTGCCGTCCGGGCCCCCGCGCACCGCCTCCGGGCCCGCCTGGAAGCTGCCGTCCAGCAGCGCCACCCGCTCCCTCATGCCGATCAGTCCGGCCCCGGAGCCGGGCGCCCGGGGACCGTCCCGGTGCCCGAACGGGCTGATGACCGCCACGGTCAGGGCGTGGGCGTCACGGGCCAGCCGGACCCTCACCCGGCCGGGCGCGGCGTGCTTGAGGGCGTTGGTCAGGGACTCCTGCACGATCCGGTACGCGGCCAGTTCCACCGGCGCGGGCAGCCGGGACCCGTGCGGGGGGCGCGCGTCCTCCAGCGTGACGTCCAGCCCGTTGGCGCGGGCCCCGTCGACCAGCGCCTCCAGCCCGTCGAGGGTGGGTGCCGCCGCGGGCTCCAGATCCCCGGAGGAGTCCCTCAGCAGCCCGATCAGACGGCGCATCTCGGCCAGCCCGGCGACGCTGTTCTCCCGGATGACGCCCAGCGCGGTCCGGCTGGTGGACTCGTCGTCCAGGGAGAGCGCGGCCGTCGAGTGGATGGCGATGGCCGACAGGTGGTTGGCGACCATGTCGTGGAGTTCACGGGCCATCCGGGCGCGTTCGGCGCTCACCGCCTGGGTGCGGTCCATCTCGGCGAGCAGCGCGGTCTGCTCGGCGCGCAGCCGCTCGGCCTCCGCGATCTCCCGGTTGTTGCGGACCAGCACCCCGGTGGTGGCGGGGAAGACGGAGACCACGGCCGTCATCACCCCGATCAGCAACGCCTCGGGGCTGCGGAACCAGGCCAGGAAACCGATCGTGGCCGCCACCGAGATCAGTACGCACCGCACCGGGATGCGGCGGGCGTCCGTGGGCGTGCCGTAGAGGACGGCCGCGTAGACGAGGTCGGTGAACATCACCAGGGTCGCCAGGCTGCCGGTGGTGAACTGGTCGGCGACCAGCGCGAGGGTGCCGATCTTGAGCGCGAGCGACGGCCGGATCTGCCGCTGGGTCTCCATCGCCGCCATCACGATCAGCGGCACCAGGACCCAGGCCCCGCCGAGCGGCCGGTCCGGCTGGGTGTGCAGTCCCAGCGCCCACATCACCAGCCCGCCGAGCAGCCCGGACAGCCCGACGACGTTGCCGAGCCGCTGGGCGTCGGCCGTCAGGAACGGGGGCAGTCGGCGGCTGCGCCGGTTCCAGGGGGCGGGCGAATCGGACGAGGACGGCATACCCCCTATCCAACACGCACCCGGCCGCGCGGTCATCGCCGGACGGTCGGAGCGGGGCGCGGCGGCAGTACACCCAAGGATGCAGTGGCACCTCGGCCCCGGTGACGACGATCCGGGCCGTTCCGGAGCCGAGCATGGGAACAGGCCCGGCGGGGAGCGTCCGGGGTCACACGGGGTCGACGGAGGAAGCGGACCGTGATCGTCACACTGATCGTCATTTGTGAGGTCGGTTTCTGGGTCCTGCTGGGGCTCGGGCTGGTCCTGCGGTACCTGGCGGGGATGCCCCGGCTGGGCGCGGCCGTGCTGCTGTGCGAGCCGCTGCTCGAAGTGGTGCTCCTCGTCGTCACCGCAGTCGATCTGAGCAACGGGGCGGAACCGGACTGGAAGCACGGGCTCGCCGCGCTCTACATCGGCTTCACCGTCGGGTACGGGCACTACATGATCACCCGGGTGGACGCCCGCTTCCAGCACCGGTTCGCGGGCGGTCCGCCGCCGGTCGCGCCCCCGAAGTACGGGCGGGCCCGGGCCCGCCACGAGTGGTCGCTGTGGGTGCGGACGCTGGTGGCCGCCGTGGTGGCCTGCGCGCTGCTCCAGGGCGCCGTCTGGTACGTGGGGGACTCCGGGGACGTCTCGTCGCTGCGGGGCTGGCAGGGCGCGGCCGTCAGGGCCGCCCTCATCCACGGGATCGTCGCCCTCGTCTACACCGTCTGGCCCGCGAAGGCCCCGTCGGGTGGTGACGCGTCCGGAGGCGGCGCGTCCGACCGCGACCCCTCGGACGGCTCCCCGCCGGACGGCCCCCGGCCGGGCGGTCCGGTGGACGGGAAGTCCATGGACGTCGGGTCCCGGAGGGACTGAGGTACCGAGGTGCTCGGACGCCCGGGGAGTGTCTGACGGACACCCCCTGGGGGCCGGGCCCGGGGAACCGGTCCCTCCGGCGGGGGCTCGGGGTGCCCGGCGGTTGTGCCGGGCGAGGGCGTGGAACGAGAGCTTGGGCTCCCAGCGGTAGGGCGAGCGCGGGTCGGAGTGCTCCCGGCGGATCGCCTTCACCACGGAGAAGGAGCCCGTGTCCAGGTCGCGGCGGGGGTCCGCGGAGTGGGGCAGGTCCGGCGCGACGAACCCGTACACGGTGGACGCGAGGAAGCCCTCCCGGTCGAAGACCCGGAGCATGTTCGCGAGGTGCGCGGCCTGCTCCCGCTCGTCCCGCACCACACTGTCCCTCGGTGAGGGGGCCGACCGCGTCGGGCGGAAGTCGCGGGCAAGGGTGACGGAAGGAGGGACGGGCCGGTGGCCGCGCGGACTTTGGACGGAGCGGGCCGTGACCTCCGGAGGGGCCGGGTCCGTTGGCGGGGCCGGGTCGGCTGAGGGGCGCGTCCGTTGCCGCCTGAGGTCGCGTCCGCTGGAGGGGCTGCGGCCTCCGGTGAGGACGCGTCCACCGGAGGGAACCCGGGCCGCCCGCTCAGCCCTCCGTCCGGAGCGGGCCCGGGGGCCCGTCCTCCCTTCCGCCGCCCGGGACGGGCCTCAGCGTTCGCCGCCGGGCACCCACAGCACGTCGCCGTTCTCGGTGTTGGCGACCCGGGCCAGGATGAACAGCAGGTCGGAGAGACGGTTGAGGTAGGTGGCGGTGAGCGGGTTCATGGTCTCGCCGTGCGACTCCAGCGCCGCCCAGGTGGACCGCTCGGCCCGGCGGACCACGGTGCACGCCTGGTGCAGCAGCGCCGCGCCGGGGGTGCCGCCCGGCAGGATGAAGCTGCGCAGCTTGCTGAGCCGTTCGTTGAACCGGTCGCAGTCCTCCTCCAGTCGGTCGACGTAGAACTGCTCCACCCGCAGCGGCGGGAACTCAGGGGCCTCGACCACGGGGGTCGAGAGGTCGGCCCCGACGTCGAAGAGGTCGTTCTGCACCCGGGTGAGGACGGCGACGACGTCCTCGTCGAGGTTGCCGAGGGCCAGGGCGGTGCCCAGGACCGCGTTGGCCTCGTTGGCATCGGCGTAGGCGGCGATGCGGAGATCCGTCTTGGCCGTGCGGCTCATGTCTCCGAGGCTGGTGGTGCCCTGGTCCCCGGTCCTGGTGTAGATGCGCGTCAGATTGACCATGGGTCCAGCGTAATGACGCCCGGCGCGCCCCGTCCGTCCGGTCCGCCTGGTCTGTCCGACCGTCTCCTGCCGTCCGGTCGGGCACTCCGCCCGGTCACGCCCGGCCTTCCCGGAAGACCCGGGTGCCCACCGCCATGGCCACCAGGGCCGTCCCCAGGGCGACCAGCGTCCCGTACAGCATGTCCCCGGTGGCGTACCGCCCCGCGTATCCGTCGCGCACCGCCTCCACCAGGTAGCGCAGCGGCACCGCCCGGGACAGGGCGTCCAGCCATCCGGGGGCGAGGGACATGGGCAGCATCAGCCCCGACAGCAGCATCACCGGAAGGGCCACCGCGTTCACGGTCGGCGCGAACTGGTGGGCCGCCGTGATCCGCAGCGCCAGCGCGTACGACAGCGAGCCCAGCGCCACCGTCAGCACCGCCACGAACGCGAACCCTATGAGCACCCCCGCGAGCGGCGCGCGCAGCCCCATCGCCAGGGCGGCCAGGACCACCAGGACCGATTGGGTGGTCAGCAGCGCGGCGTCCAGCAGCACCCGCCCGAGGAGCAGCGCCAGTCTGCTGACGGGGGTGGCCCGCATCCGGTCGGTCACCCCCTGGCCCTTCTCGACCATCACGGAGAGCCCGGCGAAGGAGGCGCCGAACAACGCCAGCTGGAGCAGCAGTCCCGGGGTCAGCACCCGCCAGGAGTCCGCCCCCTCCCCGAGCGGTAACCCGGTGAGCAGCGGGCCGAAGAGGACGAGGTAGAGCAGCGGCATCGTCAGCCCGAACAGCATCTGGAACCGGGAGCGCAGCAGTTTGCGGGCGTACCGGCCGAAGATCAGCGCGGTGTCGGTGAACAGGGCGGCGGGCACGAGGCTCCTCCGGGAGACGGGAGACGGGAGACGGGAGACGGGAGGCAGGCGGTTGGCCGGGACCAGGGACCAGGGAGCAAGGGGCGAGGGCGAGGGGCCAGTGCAGGGGAGGGTGCGCGGGTGGCGCGGGGCTCGCGCGGGAGATGAGGAGGCGGTTGGTCAGACGGCGAGCGGGGCGGGGTCGCGGGAGAGCGCGGTCCGTCCCGTGAGGGCCAGGAAGGCGTCCTGGAGGGAGGCGTCGATCGATCCGGCGTGCGCCAGTTTGAGCGCGGTCGGGGTGCCGTCCGCGACGACCACGCCCCGGTCGATGACGACCAGCCGGTCGGCGAGGGCGTCCGCCTCGTCGAGGTAGTGGGTGGTGAGGACGACGGTGGTGCCGTGGGTGTCGCGCACCGAGCGGACCAGCTCCCACAGCAGGGCGCGCCCGGCCGGGTCGAGTCCGGTCGTCGGCTCGTCCAGGAAGAGGACTTCGGGGTGGTGGACCAGTCCCATCGCGAGGTCCAAGCGGCGCCGCTGGCCGCCGGAGAGGGCGCCGCAGGGCCGGTCGAGTACTCCCTCCAGCCCCAGTTCGGCGGCGAGCGCGGCGGCGCGGGCCACGGCCTCGTCCCGGCCCAGCCGGTGCAGCCGGGCCTGGGTGACCAGCTCCTCCCGGGCGGTCAGCGCGGGATCGAGGCCGCCGGACTGGGCGACGTATCCCGAGCGGGCGCGGACGCCCGCGGGGTCGGCCGCCAGATCGTGGCCCGCGACGGTGGCGGAGCCGGAGGTCGGCGGCAGCAGGGTCGTCAGCATCCGCAGGGTGGTGGTCTTCCCCGCGCCGTTGGGGCCGAGGAGTCCGAGGATCTCGCCGCGCCGGACGGTGAGGTCGACGCCCCGGACGGCTTCCACCGGTCCCCGGGGCGTGGCGAAGGTCCGGGCGAGGCCGGACGTGGTGATGGCGGTCATGGATCCAGGAAAACAGGGTCCATTGAATTTTGCAATGCCTCCAAGATTGGGGTCACTCGAACGAGGGGGATGCCTCCGGGCTCGCTAGGGTGGCGCCATGGCTGACGCGCGGACGGGCACACCGGGGGAGACGGACACGCCGGGAAGGGCGGAAGCGCCAGGTGGGGCGGAGGGTGCGCGTGAGGGGCTGCGGGAGCGCAAGAAGCGCCGGACCCGGCAGCACATCTCGGACACCGCGACCGGACTCTTCCTCGAACGCGGCTTCGACGCCGTCACCATCGCGGAGATCGCCGAGGCCGCCGACGTCTCGGTCAACACCGTGTACAACTACTTCCCGGCCAAGGAGGACCTGTTCCTCGACCGGGCGCCCGACCTCGTGGACCGGCTCGCCGGATGGGTGCGCGGCAGACACCCGGGGGAGTCCGCCGCGCGGGCCGTCCTGCGGCAGCTGCGCGCGGAGGTCGAGGCGGTCTCGCCCCGGGTCGGACTGGCCGAGGGGTACGACCGGTTCCTCGTCGTGATGGAGGACGCGGCGGCGCTGCGCGCCCGGGTGCACCTGCTGGACCAGCAGATGTTCACCCACCTGGAGCGGACCCTCCGGGAGGAGACCGGCGCCGCCACCGGGGACCGGCTGCCCGGCCTGATGGCGGGGCAGATCGACTGGGTGCACCGCACGGTGATGGAGGTCATCCGCGGCGGGCTCATCGGGGGCGGCACCCCCGAGGCGGTCTCCCGGGACGCCCTGGACGCCCTCGACGACATGGAGGAGCTGCTCGGCGAACGGGTCCTCAACTACGCCGTCCGCGACGAGGGATGACCCGGGTCGCGCGGGAGGGCGGTGAGCGGGCGCGGCGCGCGGCGGTCCGGACGGGGCAAGCGGTGTGATCTCCGTCATTCGGGGCGTGACACGCATCTCTTCCCCTCCACGGGGGCCTTCGGGGCCGCTAAGGTCCGCCGGAAGGGCGCTGTGGTGAGCGCGGGCGGACACCGGGTGACACCGGCGCGCGTCCACGCGACGGACGTCCGGCGGTGCCGGAGGGATCCGGCGGGCGCCGGGTGACCCGGACGCCCCGGCAGGACAGGACGACCGGCGCCGACCGGCGCGGGACGACCGGGGGGAACGACCAACGGCCCCCGGCGGACCGCACGGGAGCGACGGCGCCACCGACGAGACGGCGCCGACGACACGGACGCGGGAGCGGACGGTCGGCCGGCGGCGAGGCGGCAGGCGCGGTCGGCGCGTACCGGGCGCGGACGGCGTACGGAGAGACGAAGGACGCGGACGGCGCGCACAACGCGGACGACGCGGAGAACACACGTCAACAGCGGTGAGGGGTGCAACGTGGCACGGAAGCTGGCCGTCATCGGAGCCGGTCTGATGGGTTCCGGAATCGCGCAGGTGTCCGCGCGGGCGGGCTGGGACGTCGTCCTGCGCGACGTCACGGACGAGGCGCTGACGCGCGGTACCGACGCCATCGAGGCGTCGTACGGCAAGTTCGTCGCCAAGGGCGAGCTGGACGCCGCCGACGCGGGGGCCGCGCTCGCCCGGATCACCACCACCACCGATCTGGACGCGGTGGCCGACGCCGATCTGGTGGTGGAGGCGGTCTACGAGAAGCTGGAGGTCAAGCACGAGATCTTCCGCGCCCTCGACCGGCTCGTCCGGGACGACGCCGTCCTCGCCTCCAACACCTCGGCCATCCCGATCACGAAGATCGCGGCGGTCACCGAGCGCCCCGAACGCGTCGTCGGCACCCACTTCTTCTCGCCCGTCCCGCTGATGCGGCTGTGCGAACTCGTCCGCGGCTACAAGACCAGCGACGAGACCCTGGCCACCGCCCGGGAGTTCGCCGAGTCCGTCGGCAAGACCTGCGTCGTCGTCAACCGCGACGTCGCGGGCTTCGTCACCACCCGGCTCATCTCCGCCCTCGTGGTCGAGGCGGCCAAGCTGCACGAGGCGGGGGTGGCCAGCGCCGAGGACATCGACCTCGCGTGCAAGCTGGGCTTCGGCCACGCCATGGGGCCGCTGGCCACCGCCGACCTCACCGGGGTCGACGTCCTGCTGCACGCCAGCGACAACATCTACACCGAGTCGAGGGACGAGAAGTTCGCCGCGCCCGAGCAGATGCGCCGCATGGTCGACGCCGGTGACCTCGGCCGCAAGAGCGGCCGGGGCTTCTACACCCACTGAGCACCCACGAAGCACCCATCGAGCACCCACCGGGCATCCACCGAGCACTCCTCGGCGAGCACCCACCGAGCACCCGTCGAGCGCTCGCCCAGCAGTACCGGGCGCTCACCGAGCGACCACCGGCACCCCCGCCGGACACCCCTCGGCGCCCTCCGCCGACGCACCGGCCGAACGGCCCGCGCGGTCCCGGCGGAGGGGCGGCGCGGACCCGTGGTCCGGGGGCGGGCGACGCCCCGGACCGCGGCACCGGTATGACACCGCGTCACCCCGGGGATCACCCCTCGGAGTGAATTCGATATCGGTTCGCTTACAACCAGCAACTAGGGTCGCTCACCGGCAGTCAGTTGCAGTGACATAGCCGGACAGCAACGGATCACCCATACGGACCACATCGCCGACCACGGTCACGGCCACGGAACACGGGGAGCGCATATGTACATCAGGGGCGACCACGCCGAGCTGGTCGTCGGGGGCCGCCTCGACGTCCGCAGCGCGGCGGACGCCCGTACGGTCCTGCACGCGGCGGTCGACGACGGCACCGGTGACCTGGTGCTCGACCTGTCCGAGCTCGACTCCTGGGACGCCACCGGCCTCGGCGTCATCATGGGCGCCCACCGGCGCGCGGGCCGCAACGGCCGTCGGCTCGTCCTGCGCGACGTCCCTCCCCAGATGCAGCGGCTCCTGGTGGCCACCCGGCTGCACCGCATCCTCGCCATCGAGGGCGGCATCGGCCTGGAGTCGCTGCCCCGCGTATGACCGCGCGTTCGATTCTCATCGGACTGTGACGTCCACGGCCCCCCGTAGCACGTCCGTTCGGGGATACTGTCGCGAGATCCAGTGCCCCGACCCCCGTCCCGTCCGCCGCCCGTGCGGACGGACCGACGGGGAGGGGGAACCGCGCCCGTGCCGACGCGCCGGGCGCGGGCCGCCGGGCGGGGCGCGGTTCCACGGCGCTCTTGCGCGGTACCACGAGGCTCTTGGGGGGCTGAGGAAGCATGGACCCGACGAACCGGGAACCGGAGCGGCACGGTCAGGACGGCTCCGGCGACCGGACGGCGCGCGGCGCCGGACCCGACCGTCGCGTTCCGGCCACTTCCGGCCCCGACGGCCCCCGGCACCCGGACCCGTCCCACGGGCCCTCCGACAGCCCGCACGACGACGCCCCGTACGACAGCCCGCCCGGCGGTGCGCCCCGGGGCGTGCAGGCCGCCGCGTCCGTCGACGGCCCGCCCCGGCCCTCCGCGCCGCCCGCCCGGCCCGCGCCGCCCGCCCTCCGCAAGCCCGCCGCCCCGCCGGTGCCCGTCGCCCCCCGGGCCCCCGAGCCGATACCCGGCCCCGTGGCCGCGTCCCGTCCCCGGCCGCCCCGCGACCCGCTCACCCCCGACCCCGGCGCCCCGCACACCGCCCGCGGCCCGGTCCGGCTGATCGCCGGGGACCTGCTGCTCACCATCAACCCGGTGGACGGCAGCGAGATCGAGACCTGCCCGCCCGGCGAACTCCCCGGGCCGCCCGTCCGGTACGGCGCCGAGGCCCGCCAGGAGGCCCGTCGCTCCGCCACCGCGCCCGTCCCCTCCGGCCCCGCCCCCGACCGCCCGGTCCTGCTGGAGCGCGAGGACGAGCACGACCGGCTGGTCGAACTCCTCTCCCAGGGCCGCTCGGTACGGCTCGGCGGAGCCGCCGGATCCGGGCGGACCGCCCTCCTCGACGCCGTCGCGGAGGCGTGCGCGGACCTCGCCCCGGACGGCGTCGTCCGGCTCACCGGCTACCGCAGGACCGCCACCGACCTGCTGTACGAGCTGTACGCGGCCGTCTTCGACGGCACCGGCCACCGGCCCGACCGGGCCGCGCTGCTCGACCGCGTCCGGGACATCGGCGCCGTCGTCGTCATCGACGACCTCGCCTTCGGCGGCGGCCCCCTCGACGAACTCCTCGACGCCACCCCCGAGTGCGCGTTCCTCTGCGCGGTGGCCCCCGGCACCCCCGCCCCCTCCGCCGACGCCCCCGTCGACGAACTGACCCTGGCCGGTCTGAGCCGCGCCGCCAGCACCGAACTCCTGGCCCGCGCCACCGGACGCGCCCTCACCGAGGCCGAGACCAACTGGGCCGGAGACCTCTGGTTCGAATCCGAGGGACTGCCCCTGCGGTTCGTCCAGGCCGGGGCGCTGCTGCGGCACCGCGACGCGGCCGTCGCCGCGGACGTGGCGGACGCCGTGGACACCGACGACGAGGCCACGGCCGCCGCCACCGGGACCCCCGGGGACCCGGACCGGGCGGACGACGCCCCCGGCGACCCGGCCCCGCCGCCGCTGCCCTCCCTCGCGGAGGGCGCCGCGCCCGCCGCGCTGCTCGCCGCCGGGCTCAGCGAGGCGGCGCGCGCCGCGCTGCGGTTCGCCGTCGTCCTGGACGGCGAGGTCCCGCACCAGGCCCATCTGCCCGCCCTGATCGGCGACACCCACGCCGACGCCGCGCTCACCGAACTCGTCACCGCCGCGCTGGTCACCCCCGTCGGCGCCCGGCACCGCCTCGCCCCCGGGGTCCGCGCCCAACTGGTGGCCGCCGGATACCCCGACGACGGCACGGACGCCCCCGACGACACCACCGGACGGCACGCCCTGGTCGTCGCCCGCCACTACGCCTGGTGGGCCGGACACCCCTCGGTCGCGCCCCGCCGGGTCGCCGCCGAGGGGGACGCCGTCCTCGCCGCCCTGGCCGCGCTCACCGCCGCCGGGGCGGGCGACGGCCGGGCCGAGCCGCTGGACCCGGCCGCTGACGACGGCCCCAGCGCGCCCGTCGGACTGGCCCGGGCCGCCGCGCCCGTCCTGGCCGCCGGGGGCGACTGGAGCGCCTGGGAGGCCGTGCTGCGCCTCGGCGTCGAGGCCGCCCGGCACACCGGGGAGATCGGCGAGGAAGCGTACTTCCACCACGAGCTGGGCGTCCTCGCGCTCTGCGCGGGCCAGTTCGGGCGGGCCCGCGCCGAACTGGAGGCGTCCGTCGCGATGCGCGCCGCGGTCGCGGACCGGCGCGGAGCCGTCGCCGGACGCCGGGCGCTGGCCCTGCTGACGGACCGCTCCGGCGGACCCGCCGGTCCCCTCGCGGGGTCCGCCACCGCTCCGGAGGACCCGACCGTCCTGGTGGCGCGGTACGGACCGCGTCCGGTGCCGCCCGCCGCCACCCGGGCCGTCCCGCTGGTGCCCGGCGCCCCCGGGACGCCGAAGGCACCGGGCACCGGGGGAGTCTCCGCGCGGCTGCGCGGGCTGCGCCGGACCGTCCTCCAGGGGGCCCGCCGCAACCTCGCCGCGACGGGCGCCGGGGCGCTGCTCGCGGCGGTCCTCGGCACGGTGGTGACGCTGGGGGTGATCTCCGACGACACCGGTTCCCCCGCCGAGCGGGTCAGCCCGGACCCGACGGTCAGCCGGAGCGTGGACGACGCCCCGGACGACGACACCCCCGAGGCCGCCGAGGACCCGGTCGCCCCCGCGACCACCCAGGACACCCGCAACGTGGCCGAGGAGGTCGACCAGCGCACCGGCTCCACCGCCCGGCCGGTCCGACCCGCGCCGACCCCGTCGACGGTGCCCTCCGCCCCGAGCCTCCCGACCAGCCCGGCACCCGGGACGAGCGGGGCGTCCAGCCCCGGGGGGAGGCCCACGGAGCCCACCGGCCGCCCCAGCTCCCCGACGACCCGGCCGGGCACCCCGACCACGCCCGCCTCGCCACCGGTGAGCACCCCGTCGAGCCCCGGACCGACGGCCCCGACCTCCTCGGCCCCGACCCGTCCGACCCGGCCGCCCATCACGCCCCCGACCCGCACCCCGACCCGGCCCTCCACCTCCGACGGCTCGATCGCCCCGTCCGGCGGCGCCCCCGTCGCCGTCCCCGACGAGGCGACGCCCCCGACTCCGTGACGGAACGTCCCGTCGGGGTGCGCACTCCGGCGGGACGTTCCGGACCCCTCCGGGCGGACGGCGCGCCCCGCAGGGGCCGGGCGTCCCGGAACGGGACACGCGGCCTGCGGGAACCGGACGCCCGTCGGAACGCGGAACGCCCGGCCACCGAGGGGTGGCCGGGCGAGGGAGAGACGGGCGGGCGGAGCGGTCCGGCGGCGGCCGGAGCGGTTCCAGGACGGCCGGGGCGGGCGGCGCGGCCCGGGCGGTGGTCACGGAACCGCCGGAGGCGCAGCCCGTCGGAGCGGCCCGGGCGGTCACGGAACCGTCGGACCGCCCCGGCGGCGGAGCCGGTGAGCAGGTCAGAACAGCCGGAGCTTGTCGTCCTCGATGCCGCGCAGCGCGTCGTAGTCGAGGACCGCGCAGCCGATGCCCCGGTCGGTCGCCAGCACCCGGGCCTGCGGCTTGATCTCCTGGGCGGCGAACACCCCGCGCACCGGGGCCAGGTGCGGGTCCCGGTTCAGCAGCTCCAGATAGCGGGTCAGCTGCTCGACCCCGTCGATCTCGCCCCGGCGCTTGATCTCCACCGCGACGGTGGCGCCCTGGGCGTCCCGGCACAGGATGTCCACCGGGCCGATCGCCGTCGGGTACTCCCGGCGGATCAGGGTGTAGCCCTCGCCCAGGGTCTCGATGCGGTCCGCGAGCAGTTCCTGGAGGTGGGCCTCCACCCCGTCCTTGATCAGCCCGGGGTCCACGCCCAGCTCGTGGGAGGAGTCGTGGAGGACCTCCTCCATGGTGATGATGAGCTTCTCGCCCGCCTTGTTCACCACCGTCCACACCGCGCTGTCCTCGCCGGTGCCCTCCTTCAGGACACAGGGCGGTGACATCCAGTTGAGGGGTTTGTAGGCGCGGTCGTCCGCGTGGATGGAGACGCTGCCGTCCGCCTTGACCAGGATCAGGCGGGGGGCGGAAGGAAGGTGGGCGGTGAGCCGGCCGGCGTAGTCCACGGAACAGCGGGCGATGACGAGACGCATGGTCGGCAACGCTACTGGACACCGGGCGCCCGACGCGATTCGCCCTGGAAGGCCCCCGTACGCGAGTGGCCGGTTGTGGCCGCGTTCTTCTGGTGCCGCCCGGCCACGATGCTTACCGTGGACGCGGGAGGTCGCGGAGCGTGCACCCTGCGTAGGCGGACTCCCGCCCTGTCCGTGAACCCCCGGCACCGGGGGTGCGAGAGGAGAACCCATGTCGCTCGACGTCTCACCGGCCCTCCTGGAACAGGCCGAGCGAGGCGAGGTCGACGAAGCCGCCTTCGTCGACTGCGTCCGGACCTCCCTGCCCTTCGCCTGGGAGATGATCAGCTCCCTGGTGGCCCAGCTGAAGGTGGACGGCGGCGCGTTCGCCGACAACCAGACGCCCCCGCCGGACGAGCACGCCCGTGGCCAGCTGCTGCGCGCGCTCGCCAGCGACGCGATTCGCGGCGCGCTCCAGCGGCACTTCGGCGTACGGCTGGCGTTCCAGAACTGCCACCGCGTGGCGGTGTTCCCGCTGGACCCGGCGGTGGACGAGACGCTGGCCCGTTTCACCTCGATCCGCAACCAGCTCCTCAACCAGTCGCCGGAGCTGCGGGACTGCTGACTGATCCGTGCGAACTCGCTGTTCCGGACCGGCACCACCACGACAGGTCCGGAACGGTGAGGGCGAGGCGGCCGGAGCCGCCCGGGGTCACCGCAGCTGGGGCAGCACTTCGGCGCCCAGCCTGCGGACGTTCTCCTCGGTGGCCGCCAGCTCGCCCGACCCCTCCGTCAGCAGGGCGAACCGGGTGATCCCGGTGCGCTCCGAGGTGGCCGCGAGGACGTCGGCGCAGTACTGCGGGGTGCCCACCGGGTGCAGTGAGCACAGCAGTTCCGTGTAGGCGACCGGATCGCGCATCGAGCGGGCCCGGCCGTCGACGGTGACGTGCGCGGCGAGCCCCTGCCGCAGCCAGCCGGGCATCGCCTTGCGCAGGGTTTCGGACGCCTCGGCGTCCCGGTCGGCGATCTGGACGACGCCCGCCGAGACGTGCGCCGCGCCCAGCACCTCCTCCGCCGGGCGGCCGTGGGCGCGGGCGTGGGACCGCCACAGCGAGAGCATCCCGGCCTTCTCCTCGTCGGAGGCGTGCATCCCGAGCAGCATCGGCAGCCCCCGCTCGGCGGCGAGCCGCACCGAGGCCGGGGAGGTGCAGGCGACGACGACTTCCGGTCCCTTCCCGTCGGAGGACGCCTGCGCCGACTGCGGTACGACGTCCACCGGACGGAACTGGAACCGCTCCGTCCGTGCGCCGACCCTGGCCTCCGTCAGCCAGCGCAGCAGCAGATCGAGGGACTCGGGGAAACCGCTCTCGTACGCCTCCAGGCCCGCGCCGAACACCTCCAGGTCGACCCAGGGCCCGCCGCGCCCCACGCCCAGGGAGAAGCGTCCGCCGGAGGCGAGGTGCAGCAGCGCGGTCTGTTCCCCGAGGGCGACCGGGTGGGCCGTCGGCAGCACGCTCACCGCCGTCCCGACCCGGAGCGTCCGGGTGCGTCCCAGCAGCAGCGCGGCCAGGGTGACCGCCGAGGGGCAGGTGCCGTACGGCACGAAGTGGTGCTCCGCGAGCCACACCGAGTCGAGCCCCGACTCCTCGGCGACCTCCGCCGTCCGCACCGCCCGGTGCAGTGCCTCCCCCTGGCCCTGGCCCGGGAACTGGGCCGCCAGTACGAAACTTCCCACGCGCATGCCGTCGCCTCCTCCGCACCGTGTTCCGGTGCTCCCCCTCGTTCCCTCACCCGGCATCAACGCCCCACGCGCGCCGAGGGCACGGCCGAACGGAAGATTGACGGATTGTCGGGGTATTACGGGCCGATGGCGTACCCATGAGACCGCCCCCGGCCCTCCTGGTCGGCGCGTACGCTTGACGGCGCGTCCGTTGTTCCCGAGACCGAGAGGTGCCCCGTGTCCCCGCGCCACAATCGCCCCAAGGGCGGCAAGGACTCCGCAGAGAGGGGCTCCGCCGACGACCACGACCGGTACGGCGGTTTCGAGAGCACCCAGACCTGGCGCGGCGAGGAGTGGTCCGTACGCCATGTGGCGGGTGCCAGTACGGCGGGGAAGACGTACCGGTGCCCCGGTTGCGACCAGGTGATCGGGTCGGGGGTACCGCATGTGGTCGCCTGGCCGCAGTACGCGGGCGTGGACGACCGGCGGCACTGGCACAAGGCGTGCTGGGGGGCCCGCGACCGCCGGGAGAGCCGCGCCCAGCGCGGTCGGGGCACCCCGCGCCACTGAGCCGCGACGCTGACCGGGTGTCCGCGCGCGACGTCCTCGGCGGCACCGGTCCCGTACGCGCTTCACACCCGTGCGCGCGCCTCGCCCCCTCACTCCGTGCCCGGTGGACCCGCCGTCTGACGGGTCCCGCTCTCGTCCCGGTCTCCCGGGTGAAACGGCCGGGGGCCGCCCGGGGAGGTCCCCGGACGGCCCCCGGCCGTGGAGCGTGGACGGTCAGACGTCCCGGCGGTCGAGCAGGGTGAAGGCGCCCGCGACCGCGGCGGCGGTGAGCACGATCAGGAAGACCAGCTGCGAGGTGCCGCTGCCCTCGCCCGGGTTCAGTCCGAAGATCTCCGCCAGGGCGTTGGGGGCGGCGTAGTCGATCATGGTCTCGCCGATCTTCGCCGTGCTGGGGGAGAACATCAGGAACGCGGGCAGGATCGCCGGGACGAGCACCGCGCCGAGCATGGTGGTGATCGCGCCCGCCGAGTGCCGCAGCATCGCGCCGACCGCGACCGACAGCACCCCGACCAGCGAGACGTACAGGGCGCCCTTGAAGACGCTGGGTGCCCAGGAGATCTTGGCGCTGCCCTCGTGCATCCCGGCGGTCACCAGGCCGACGAAGCCGATCGCGAGGACCGACACCGAGAACGCCACCGCGAAGAAGATGATCAGCTTCGCCGCGAGCACCCGCCAGCGCGCGGGGGAGGCGGTCAGCGTGGTGCGGATCATGCCGGTGCCGTACTCGGAGGAGATCACCAGCACGCCCAGGGTGATCAGACAGATCTGCCCCAGGATCAGCCCGAAGAACGCGGGGACGGTGTACGGCACCTCGGAGTAGTTCTCGTTGGTGGTCTCCCCGGCGACCGCCAGGCCGATGCCGACGACCAGCAGCAGGAACACCCCGAGCGTCCACATCGTGGAGCGCACCGACTTGATCTTCGTCCACTCGGAGGCGAGGGCGTGTCCCAGATGGGTGCGGGCGATCGGGATCGGCGAGGTGTACACGCCGCCGGGCTGCGACGGCCATCCGGCGGCCGGGGCCTGGGCCGCCGGGACCTGCTGCTGGGGCGGCGTGGACGGCGTGCTCATCAGGAGACCTCGGGGGTGTGCGTCGGGGCGGTGGCCGGGGGAGCGGCCGGAGCGGCCGGGGGCGCGGGGGCGGCCGGGACCGGCGGGGCGGCCGGGGGCGCGGGGGCGGCCGGAGCGGCCGGGGCCGCGTACGGGTTCGGCTGGGCGCCGGGGCCCGCGGGCGGCTGCGGCGCCGCGAACGGCTGGCCGCCCTGCTGGGGCGGCGGCGGGGCGTACCAGCCGGGCTGGCCCTGTCCGGCGACCGGCATCGCGGGCTGCGGCACCGCGCCGGGCGGCAGCGGCTGCTGGAGTCCGGCGCGCTGGTCGTCGGTGGAGCGGTAGTCGACGACGCCCTGCGTCATCCGCATGTACGCCTCCTCCAGCGACGCCTGGTGCGGGGACAGCTCCCAGAGCCGGACGTCCGCCCCGTGCGCCAGCTCGCTGATCCTCGGCATCTTTAGCCCCATCACCCGCAGCGCGCCGTCCGGCTCGGACAGCACCTGGCCGCCCGCCCCGGTCAGCGCGGCCGTCAGCTTCTCGCGCTGCGCGGGCTCGCCGTCGGGGGTGCGGACCCGGGCGAAGTCGGCGGAGTTGTGCGAGATGAAGTCCCGCACGCTCATGTCCGCGAGGAGCTGGCCCCGGCCGATCACGATGAGGTGGTCGGCGGTGAGGGCCATCTCGCTCATCAGATGGGAGGAGACGAAGACCGTGCGGCCCTCGGCGGCCAGCGACTTCATCAGGTTGCGCACCCAGAGGATGCCCTCCGGGTCGAGACCGTTGACCGGCTCGTCGAAGAGGAGCACCTGGGGGTCCCCGAGGAGCGCCGCGGCGATCCCGAGCCGCTGTCCCATGCCCAGCGAGAAGCCCTTGGAGCGCCTGCGGGCCACCTCCTGGAGGCCCACCACCCCGAGCACCTCGTCCACCCGGCGGGCCGGGATGCCGGAGAGCTGCGCCAGACAGAGCAGGTGGTTGCGGGCGTGCCGTCCGCCGTGCACGGCCTTGGCGTCGAGCAGTGCCCCCACCTGGCGCGGCGCGTTCGGCAGCTGGCGGTACGGGTAGCCGCCGATGGTCACCCGGCCCGCGGTGGGGTTGTCCAGCCCGAGGATCATCCGCATCGTCGTGGACTTGCCCGAACCGTTGGGGCCGAGGAAGCCCGTCACCGAACCGGGGCGCACCTGGAAGGAAAGGTTGTACACGGCCGTCTTGGCGCCGTAGCGCTTCGTCAGGCCGACTGCCTCGATCATGCTCCGCACCCAATCAGCAGGCTCAGGACGACGGGGCAGACGCCCCCCGTAAGGATTAGGAGGATATCCGGGGCTTGACGGTTCCGGCCAAAACGGAACGTTCCGTGGGATGGCCGGAACCCGCTGTAGGGGCCCGGTGGGCCGCCCTCGGGGCGTGCCGGGGGGTCTTCGGGGGCCGTCGGGCGGCGTGCGGGGCCGCGACGCGCGCGGGCCGAGGCGCGCGGGTGCGCGCCCCCGCCGCCCTGGCTCAGGCGTCCCGGCGCTTGAGCAGCAGATATCCGCCCAGCAGGGCCACCACCACCCACACGACCATGATCGTCAGCCCGCCCCAGGGGCCGTAGGGGGTGTCGTCGCCCGGCGGCCGGACCACCTCCATGATCTTGCTGCCCGCCTGGTCGGGGAGGAACTGCCCGACCTTCTTCGTCGCGGACACGTTGCCGAGGATGGCGGAGATCAGGAAGAAGAACGGCATCAGGATGCCGAGCGCCAGCATCGGACTGCGCAGCATCGTGGCGACGCCCATCGAGAACACCGCGATCAGCGTCATGTACAGCCCGCCGCCGATCACCGCCCGCAGCACCCCGGGATCGGAGAGCGCGGCGCGGTGCTCCCCGAGCGCCGCCTGCCCCAGGAAGAACGAGGCGAAGGCGGTGAGCACGCCGACCACCAGGGCGAGCGCCGTCGCCACGGTGACCTTCCCGGCCAGGAACACCCCGCGCCGGGGCACCGCCGCCAGCGAGGTGCGGATCATTCCGGTGCTGTACTCGTTGGAGACGACCAGCACCCCGAACACGATCATCGCGAGCTGTCCCAGGGTCATCCCCGCGAAGCTCACCAGCGTCGGGTCGAACGACAGCCGGTCGCCCGGACTCAGATTGTCGAACTCGTTCCGGGCCAGCACGCTGATCAGCACACCGAGCCCCACCGTCACCACGAACGTCAGCGACAGCGTCCAGACCGTGGACGCCACCGACCGGATCTTGGTCCACTCCGAGCGCAGGACCTGGGCCGCCGCCATCTCAGCCCCCCTCCCCGCCGGAGCGCCGCCAGCCCTCGCCCCACCCGGGCCGGGCCGGTGGCGCCCCGCCCCCGACCCCGTCCCCGCCCCCGACCCCGTCCCCGACCCCGACCCCGTCCCCGCCGCCGTCCCCGGAGCCGGGGACGGCCGGGTCGTGCGCGTGGTACTCCACCGCGCCCGCCGTCAGCCGCATGAACGCCTCCTCCAACGACGCCTGCTGCGGGCTCAGCTCGTGCAGGGTCACCCCGTGCGCCCCGGCCAGCTCGCCCAGCCGCTCCGGTCCGTGCCCGTCCACCTCCAGCACCCCGTCCGCCGCCTCCACCACCGTGATCCCGGCGCCGCTCAGCACGTCGAGCAGCCGTTCCCGGTCGGGGCCGCGCAGCCGGACGTAGGAGCGGGAGTTCTCCCGGATGAAGTCCGCCATCGAGGTGTCCGCGAGCAGCCGCCCCTGCCCGATGACGACGAGGTGGTCGGCGGTGAGGGCCATCTCGCTCATCAGATGGGAGGAGACGAAGACCGTGCGGCCCTCGGCGGCCAGCGACTTCATCAGGTGCCGGATCCAGTGGATGCCCTCCGGGTCGAGCCCGTTCACCGGCTCGTCGAACATCAGGATCCGGGGGTCCCCGAGGAGCGCCGCGGCGATCCCGAGCCGCTGTCCCATGCCCAGCGAGAAGCCCTTCGCCTTCTTCCGCGCCACCGCCGTCAGCCCGACCGCGTCCAGCACCTCCCCGACCCGGGACCCGGGGATGCCGTTGGACTGCGCCAGACACAGCAGATGGTGGTAGGCGCTGCGTCCGCCGTGCATCGCCTTGGCGTCCAGCAGCGCGCCCATCGCGGTGAGCGGATCCGGCAGCTCCTCGTAGGAGTGGCCGTCGATGCGCACCCGGCCCGCCGTGGGGTGGTCGAGCCCCAGCATCATCCGCATCGTGGTCGACTTCCCCGCCCCGTTGGGACCGAGGAAACCGGTGACGGTCCCCGGTCGCACCGTGAACGTCAGCCCGTCGACCGCCAGCTTGTCACCGAACCGCTTCGTCAGACCCTCCAGCTCGATCATCCCCCTACGCTAAGCCGTGGGGTTCGCCCGTGCCTGTTGTGCGGCACGGGCGTACCGGGGCACCCGCCGGCGTCCGCCCCCGGACGCACCCGTGCCCGGCGCGGCCACCTGGGCCGTGCCGGGCACGGGACGGAACTCCCCGCGCGAGGGACGCGGGGGACCGGACGATCGGCTTCCTACGACACGGCTAGCGGGTCTGCTGGGCCGGAACGCCACGCGAGACGGTCTCGTCCTCCACCGGGGAAGCGGCGGCGGCGACCGCCGCGCCCGTGAGGGTCGCCAGCATCTCGCGCACATTGGTGAGCTGCGCGTTGATCGAGTCGCGGCGGTTGGTGAGGGCCGCCAGCTCCCGCTCCGATTCGCTGCGGATGCGGTCCGCCTTGGCGTTGGCGTCGGCCACGATGTCCTCGGCCTGGCGCTGCGCCGTCTCCACGGTCTGACGGGCCCGGCGCTCGGCGTCGGTGCGCAGCTTCTCCGCCTCCAGACGGAGCTGCTCGGCGCGGTGCTCGATCTCGGCGAGACGCTTCTCGGCCTTCGCCTGACGCGACGCCAGGTCGCGCTCGGACTGCTCGCGGCGCTTGGCCAGGTTGGTCTCGAAGTCGGCGGCGGCCTGCGCGGCCTTCGCCCGGGTCTCCTCGAAGAGGGCGTCCGCCTCCTCACGCTTCGACTGCGCGTCCTTCTGCGCCTCGGCCCGCAGAGTGGACGCCTCGCCCTTGGCCTTCTCGACGATCCGCAGGCCCTCGTCCTCGGCCTTCGCCTTGCGGTCCGCGGCGAAGGTCTCGGCGTCGTTGCGCACCTGCTGGGCGGCCGACTCGGCCAGCTCGCGGTGCTGCTCGGCGGCGCGCCGGGCCTCCTCGCGCAGGTCCTTCGCCTCCTCCTCGGCCAGCCGCAGGATCTTCTCTACGCGCGCGCCGAGTCCGGCGTACGACGGCTCGGCGTCGCTGACCTGTGCCTGCGCGTTCTGCGTTTCGAGGTGGAGTTCCTCGATCCGCTTCTCCAGCGCGGTGATCCGGGTCAGGGCACTGTCGCGATCGGAGACGAGCTTGGAGATCCGTTCGTCCACCTGAGCGCGGTCGTACCCACGCCGCACAAGCTCGAAGCCGTAGGGGGAAGTGTCGCTCATGGGGTTCCTGTCGAAGAGACCGGTGAGGTGATAGGGGGAATCCTAGGGGGCGGAACGGCGTGTCATCGAGCGGATACAGTTTTGCCGCGGAGAATGACACCCCTTTTGGGTGGCGGAGCCCATCGGCGGGGCTCCGAGGCACCGTCAACCACAGGAAACAAGGCCGGACATCGGCGGTGCAAGGGCCCGGACGTCACGAGACGGCTTCCCCGGCCGGATCGCGACGAGCCCTCAGCGACCCCGTCCGGCCCGCCCCCGGACCACCGGCCCGGTACGCGTCCGATGACCGGACCGTACGGACCCGCTGACCGGATGTGACCGACCGGCTGCCGGTGGGCCCCGGGCGCGAACGCCTCCGGCCCCTGCCCGGTGCCGAGCCGTCCGTCAGCCAGCCGTCAGCCGACCGGAACGGGACGGGACCGGTACGGGGAACGGACCCGGCCCGACGGAACGGCACCGGGAACCGAACGGAAGCCGACCGGAGGGACGGGACCGGGAACCCGTCGGCCCGGACGCCCTGCCCGCCCGCCCCGGCGGAACGGCCCCCGAGCCCCCGGCGGACGGTCCAGCCCCCGGCGGTCGGAACGCCGCGCGGAACCGACCGCCCCGCTCAGTTGCCTGACGGTTTGCCACCCGACCGGGTGCCCCCGGCCGCCGCGCCCGCCTTCACCCCGGGACCGCCGCCCGCGGGCTTGCCGCCGGGCGGCGCCTCGAACGACTCCAGCGCCTCCAGCACGTCCTGCACCCGGGAGATCTCGGCGTTGATGTCCTGCCGTCGACGCGTCAGGACGTCCAGCTCCCGCTGGCCCTCGTCCACCGTGTGCTTGGCCCGCTGCTCCGCCTCGTCCCTGATGCGTTCGGCCTCGCGGGTCAGCGCGGCCTTCTTCGCGGCGGCCTCCTTCAGCAGGCCCTCGGCCTTCTTCACGGCCGCGATCCGCACCCGGCTGGCCTCCGAGTCGGCCTCCGCCTTCAGCTCCTCGGCCTTGGCGCGCGCCGTGGTCAACTGCTCCTCGGCGGCCTTCACCAGGGCGTCGCAGCGCTCGCCGGTGGAACGCATGGCCTCCGCCGACTCCCGCCGCGCCCGCTCGTGCAGTTCCTCGATCTCGCCGGTGATCCGCTCCCGCAGCTCCTCGGCCCGCTCTCTTATCGCCGTGGCGTCCCGGCGCGCGCCGACCAGCAGCTCGTCCGCGTCGGTACGGGCCCGCTCCACCAGCGAGTTGCCCTCGACGGTGGCCTCCGCGACGATCCGCTCGGCCTCCCCGCGCGCCGCGCCGACCATCGTGTCGGCCTGCTCCTCGGCCTCGGCCGTGGTCTTGTGGGCCTTCGACTGGGCGTCGGTGGCGAGCTTGTCGGCCTCCGAGACGGCTTCCGTGATCAGCGCGTCGACCTGCTCGGCCGCCTCCGAACGCCGCTTGTTGGCGTCCTTGCGGGCCTGGTCCAGCGCCCGTTCGGCGGCGTTCCGGGCCTCGCCCACCACCCGCTCCGCCTCGGTACGGGACTCGGTGCGGGTGCGCTGGGCCTCCGCCCGGACCCGTTCCGCGTGCTGACGGGCCGACGCGACGGTCTCCGACGCCTCCGCGCGCAGCCGCTCGGCCTCGTCGGTCGCCTCCGACACCCGGCGCTCGGCCTCCGCGGTGGCCTCCGCGCGGACCCGTTCGGCCACGGCGGTCGTCTCCGTGCGCAGCCGTTCGGCCTCCCGGGTCGCCTCCCCGACCAGCTGGTCGGCCTGGGCGGCGGCCTCGGAACGGATCCGGTTGGCGTCCTCCCGGGCCTCCGCCCGGGTCCGCGAGGCGTTCTGCTCGGCCGTGGCGATGCTGTTCGACGCCTCGGTGCGGGCCCGCTGGGCGTGCTCGGAGGCGTCCGCCCGGGCGCGCTCGGCCTCGGCGATGGCCTCGGCGACCGTGCGCTCCGCGAGGGCCTTGGCGGCCTCCGTCTCCTCCCGGGCCTCCCGTCGGACGCGGGCCGCGTCCTCCCCGGCCCGCTCGCGCTCCGCGTAGGCGTCGGAACGGACCCGGTCGGCTTCTTCCTGGGCCTCGGTACGGGTGCGCTCCGCCGCGTGCTCGGCGGCGCTGCGCAGCCCCGTGATCTCCTCCTGGGCCTGCTCCTGGAGCCCGGCCACCGCGTCCCGTACCGACTGGGCCTTCCGCTCGGCGCCGCTCACCAGGTCGGTGGCGCGCCGGTCGGCCTCCTCGGTCAGCCGGACCGCCTCGGCCTGGGCCTCCTCGACCCGGCCGCGCGCCGAGGCGAGGAGTTCCTCGCTCCGCTCGCGGGCGCGTTCCCGTTCCTGGTCGGCCTCGGTGCGGGCGGCGCCCAGCAGTTGCTCGGCCTCGCGGCGGCGGCGGGCCGCCTCCTCCTGGGCGGCGGCCAGCGCCTCGGCGGCCTCGGTGGCGGTCCGCTCGGCGGCGGCGGTGGCCTCGGCGCGCAGCCGGTCGGCCTTCTCCCGGGCCTCGACCGTCAGCCGCTCGGCCTCCGCGGCGGCGTCCGAACGCAGCCGGACCGCGATGTTCTCGCCCTCGGCGCGGGCCGTGGAGGCGTCGGCGGCGGCCTCGGTGCGCAGCCGGTCGGCCTCCGCCCCGGCCTGGGCCTGCAGGGCGCGGGCCTTCTCGGTGGCCTCGGCGCGCAGCCGGTCGCTCTCCTCGGAGGTCTCCCGCCGCAGCCGGGCGGCCTCCTCGCGGGCCTCGGTCAGCGCCTGCTCGGCGGCGGTGCGGCGCTCCTCGGCCTCGGCACGCAGCCGGGCCAGTTCCGCGTCGCTCTCCGCGCGCGCGGCGGCGGTGGCCCGTTCGGTCTCCTCGCGCAGTTCCCCGGCCGCCCGTTCGGCGGCGGCGGTGGTCTCCCCGGCCCGCTCGGCGGCCTCCTCGCGGGTGCGCTCGGCCTCCTCGCGGGTGCGCTCCAGGGTCTCCTCGGCCTGTTTGCGCAGCGCGGTGGCGCGCTCGATGGCCTCGGTGCGGACCCGCTCCGCCTCGGTCTGGGCGGTGCCGCGCAGCTCGTCGGCGTCGGTCCGCGACTTGGCGAGGATCTCCTCGGCGGTCTTGGCCGCCTCCTCGATCTGCTGGACGGCCTCCCGCCGGGCCTCGCCCCGGATGCGCTCGCCCTCCGCGACGGCGTCGGCGCGCAACTGCTCGGCCTCGCCGCGCAGTCGACGGGCCTCCTCCTGGAGTTCGACCGTCTTGGCCCGGTACTCCTTGGTGTCGTCCTGGGCCGCGCCCTTGAGCTGCTCGGCGATGTCGTTGGCCTCGCCGCGCAGCCGGTCCGCCTCGGCCTCGGCCTCCTTGCGCAGCCGCTCGGCCTCCTCGGCGGCGGCCTTGGTGGTGGCCTTGGCGTCCTCGGTGGCCTTGGTCAGCACCTCCTCCGCCGTCCGGGCCGCCTTGCCGAGCTGGGAGGCGGTCTCCTCGGCGGTGACCGTGCGGGCCTTCTCGGCGGCCTCCGCGATGATCTTCTCGGCCTCGGCGCGGGCGTCCGCGACGGCCTGCTCGGCCTCGGCGCGGGACTCCTCGGCGTCCTTGGTCGCCTCCGCGACCAGCCGCGCGACCTGCTCCTTGGCGGTGCGGGTGCGCTGCTCGTTGGCGGACTCGGCGGCCGCGAGCCGTTTCGCGGCGGCGTCCTTGGCCTCGGTGAGGGCCTTCTCCGCCCCGGTCCGCGCCTCGCGCAGCGCGGTCTCGGCCTCCGCCATCCGCTCGTCGGCGGCGCGCGCCAGTTCGGTGGCCTGACGGCGTGCCTGATCGGTCTCGGCGGTGGTCGTGGTACGCAGCCGCTCGGCGTGGTCGGTGGCCTCCTGGGCCTGCGCGGACGCCGTGTTCAGCATGCGCTCGGCGTCGGCGCGGGCCCGCCGCAGCAGGGCCTCCGCCTCCGCGCGGGCGGTCTCCGCCTCGGCGGTGACCCGCTGCCGGGCCTCGTCCGCGACCCGCTGCCCCTCGGCGCGGGCGGCGGCCAGCGCCTGCTCGGCCTCGGTGCGCGACTCGTCGAGGAGCCTGCGGGCCTGCTGCTCGGTACGGGCGCGTAGTTGCTCGGCCCAGGCGACGTTCTCGTTGACGTGGGACTCGACGGTGGCGCGGCGCTCCGACAGCTCCTGGTCCAGCTGCTGACGGCGGGACACGGCCTCGGCGTGCAGTTCGGACTGGAGCCGGGCCTGCTGCTCGGCGTGCTCCTGACGCATCCGCTGCGTCTGGGCGCGCACTTCGCGCAGTTCGCGCTCGGTGTCGGTGCGCAACTGCTCCGCCTGCATCTGGGCGTTGCGCATCATCTGCTCGGCCTGGTAGCCGAGGTCGCCGCCGTCGTACGCGGGGCGGGTCGCGAGGGTGCGGCGCGCCTCGTGCAGCTTGGCGCGCAACACCTCGACCTGGTAGCCGCGGTCCTCGGCGTGCTGAACGGCCTTCTCCCGCTCGGTCTTCAGCCGTTCCATCTCGGCCTCGAACCGAGAGAGGTGGTCGACGTCAGCCCGCTCTCGCTCCTGGCGTTCGTAGCCCCGCACAGCGCGGTCCCATCCGTCCCCTGGTCGTAAACCTCTCCAACGAGCACCGTTCATCCGCCCGAACGGGGCCCCCGGGGAATGGTGTCAGATCACCGGCGGAGCCTGGGCGACCGCCCCGACGCACGCCCCGACACCCGGACCCCGGCCATGGCCGCCCCACACGTGGCGGCCGTGGCCAACCCTACCGGCCCCCGTCTCCCTCTTGGCCTGGGCGACGACCTTTTCCCGCCGGGACGCGCGGGGCGCGGCCGGTGCGACGGGGGCGCGCGGGCCCCTCCGGGGCGGGGGAGGGAGGGAGCGCGGAGAGGGGAAAGCGCGGGGAGAAGGGCGGGGAGGGCCTGGTGGCGGGGTGGGCGCGGCGGCCCGTACGGGGCGGGCGGCCCGGGGCGGGGGCGGCCGCGCGGGGCGCCCGGTCCGGGTGCGGACCGGGCGCGCCGTTACCGCCGTACGGGCGGTCCCGGCCGGTCCGGTCCGGGACAGCCGGGGCACGAGGTACGGCGAGGTGGGGCGGTGGCCCGGGTGGGGCTTACGGCGGTGGGGTGCGCGGAGGGACGGCGGTGCCGCGCGGTCCGGCGGGGACGGTATCGCCCGGTGGGGCGTACGGCGGTGGTGCGGCACGGCGGCACGGCGGGACGCTGGCGGGGTACGGCGGTGGTGCGGCACGGCGGGACGCTGATGGGGTGGGGTGTACGGCGCACGGCGGGACGGTGGCGGGGTGGGGGTACGGCTGCACGGCGGGATGGTGGCGGGGTGAGGCGTACGGCGGTGGTGCGGGACGGCGGGACGGTGGCGGGGTGTACGGAGGCGCGGAGAGTCGGTGGTGCGTGGCGGCGGGCGGTGGCGCGCGGAGGCGGGAGCGGTCCGTCGCCGGGCGGTCCGGGCGGGGCGCGCCCAGGGGTACCGGTTCCGGCCCCTTTCCCGTCCTCGTCTCCGTCCTCGCCGTTTCCGTCCGCGTCCCGGGCTCCGCGTCCCCCGGCGCGGGAGGAGCGGGAAGGAAGAAGGAGCCGGGACGGGGGCGGAGGCGGTTCAGTGCGCGGTGCCGTCGTCCTCCGGCCGGTCCCGCCCGGAGGCGGGGGCGGAGGTCACGAGTTCGGTGAGGACGCCGTGGCAGTCCTTGGGGTGCAGGAAGGTGATCCGGGAGTCCATCGAACCGCGCCGGGGCTCGTCGTACAGCACCCGTACGCCCTTGTCGCGGATGAGCGCGGCGTCGCCGTCCACGTCGGCGGTGCCGAAGGCGACGTGGTGGACGCCCTCCCCGTTCTTCGCCAGCCACTTGCCGACGGCGGAGTCCTCCCGGGTCGGTTCCAGGAGCTGGAGGTAGGTGGCGCCGCCGTCGTCCGTGCCGTTGATCCGCAGCATGGCCTCGCGGACGCCCTGCTCCTCGTTGATCTCGGAGTGGTACACCTCGAAGCCGTACGTGGCGCGGTAGAACTCGACCGTCCGGTCGAGGTCGAAGCAGGCGATCCCGATGTGGTCGATGCGCGTCAGCATGCCCCCAGTGCACCGCCTCCCGGACGGTCACGCAACGTGCGCGCCGTCACACGGACCGGGCGGTGACCCCGGGCGCCGCCGCTCAGTACATTTGAGGTGAACCATCGTTCACTCGGTCGTCCCGCCGGACCGGCCGGACTGGAAGGGGCCCGCCCGTCATGTCGCGCACCACCGGTACCACCTCAGTGATCGTCGCGGGCGCCCGGACGCCCATGGGACGGCTCCTCGGCTCCCTGAAGTCCTTCTCCGCCGCCGACCTCGGCGGCTTCGCGATCAGGGCCGCGCTGGAGCGGGCCGGGATCGGCGGGGACCAGGTCCAGTACGTGATCATGGGGCAGGTGCTCCAGGCGGGCGCCGGACAGATCCCCGCCCGGCAGGCCGCCGTGAAGGCGGGCATCCCCATGGACGTGCCCGCGCTCACCGTCAACAAGGTCTGTCTCTCCGGGCTGGACGCCGTCGCCCTCGCCGACCAGCTGATCCGCGCGGGCGAGTTCGACGTCGTCGTCGCGGGCGGCCAGGAGTCCATGAGCAACGCCCCGCATCTGCTGCCCAAGTCCCGCGAGGGCTACAAGTACGGGGCGGTCGAGGTGCTCGACGCGATGGCCCACGACGGGCTCACCGACCCGTTCGAGTCGATCGCGATGGGCGAGTCCACCGAGCGGCACAACACCCGGCTGGGCATCGGCCGCGCCGAGCAGGACGCGCTCGCCGCGCGGTCCCACCAGCGGGCCGCCGCCGCCCGGAAGAACGGGCTCTTCGAGGCCGAGATCGTCCCGGTCGAGGTGCCCCAGCGACGCGGCGAACCGGTGCTCGTCAGCGAGGACGAGGGCATCCGGGACGAGACCACCGCCGAGTCGCTCGCCCGGCTGCGCCCCGCCTTCGCCCCCGACGGCACGATCACCGCCGGGTCCGCCTCCCAGATCTCCGACGGGGCGGCCGCCGTGGTGGTGATGAGCAAGGCCAGGGCGGTGGAACTCGGACTGGAGTGGATCGCGGAGATCGGCGCCCACGGGAACGTCGCCGGGCCCGACAACTCGCTGCACTCCCAGCCCTCCCGCGCGATCCTGCACGCCCTGGAGAAGGACGGCACCGACCTCGCCGACCTCGACCTCATCGAGATCAACGAGGCGTTCGCGGCGGTCGCGTACCAGTCAACGCGGGATCTCGGGGTGTCGGCGGAAAAGGTGAACGTCAACGGGGGAGCCATCGCCCTCGGCCACCCGATCGGGATGTCCGGCGCCCGGCTGGTGCTGCACCTGGCGCTGGAGCTGCGCCGGCGCGGCGGCGGGGTCGGCGCGGCGGCGCTGTGCGGGGGCGGAGGCCAGGGCGACGCGCTGATCCTGCGGGTGCCGGGGCCCGGTGCCACCGCCACCGGGGCCTGAGCCGTACCGGGGCCGGTCCCGTGCGGGGCCGTGTGCGAGGGCCGCTCCGCGTGGGTCCGGCCGTACCGTCGGTGGCGAGAGCGTCCACGGGCCGACGTCCGTGGACGAGCGGTCCGAGTGGTCCGAGTGTCCGAGGAAGGGAACCGCACGCGTGAACCAGGACGTCGCCGCGCTGGTGGCGCAGGCCCGGCAGGGGCGGCCCCGGGCCGTCGCCCGGCTCATCACCCTGGTCGAGGGGGCGTCGCCGCTGCTGCGCGAGGTGATGGCCGCGCTCGCCCCGCTCACCGGCAACGCGTACGTCGTGGGGCTCACCGGCCCGCCGGGGGTCGGCAAGTCCACCACCACCTCGGCGCTGGTCGCCGCCTACCGGCGGGAGGGCCGCCGGGTCGGGGTGCTGGCCGTGGACCCGTCCTCCCCGTTCTCCGGCGGCGCGCTGCTCGGGGACCGGGTGCGGATGTCCGAACACGCCGGTGACCCGGGCGTCTACATCCGTTCCATGGCGACCCGGGGCCATCTCGGGGGGCTCGCCTGGGCCGCCCCGCAGGCCATCCGGGTGCTGGACGCGGCCGGGTGCGACGTGATCCTGGTGGAGACCGTCGGGGTCGGCCAGTCCGAGGTGGAGATCGCGGCGCAGGCCGACAGCTGCGCGGTGCTGCTCGCCCCCGGGATGGGGGACGGCATCCAGGCCGCGAAGGCGGGGATCCTGGAGATCGGCGACCTGTACGTGGTGAACAAGGCCGACCGGGACGGGGCCGACGCCACCGCCCGGGAGCTGAACCACATGCTGGGCCTCGGGGAGGCCCGGGGCCCGGGGGACTGGCGGCCCCCGATCGTGAAGACCGTCGCCGCCCGGGGCGAGGGCGTCGACGAGGTGGTCCGGGCGCTGGAGAAGCACCGCGCCTGGATGGAGGAGCGGGGGGCGCTCCTCCACCGCAGACGGGCGCGCGCGGCCCGGGAAGTCGAGACGATCGCCGTCACCGCGCTGCGGGAACGGCTCGCCGACCCGCACCGGGACCGCCGTCTCCAAGGCCTCGCCGAGGACGTCGTCCGGGGCCGTACCGACCCCTACACCGCCGCCGACGTGCTGACCCGGGAGCTGACCGGCGGCTGACGCCCGGGCGGGGGGTTTCCCCGGGCGGCGGCCACCGGTCGGTCCTGGCCGGACGGGCGTCCGTCAGTCGTCGTCGCCGTCGGTGTCGTCGGCGCCGTCCTTGGCCGGGACGGCCTTGGCGGTGTCGAGGGAGACGGTCCAGTCGCGCTCGTGGGAGCCGCTCACGGTCTCGACGTCCCAGACGGCTCCGGAGGAGCGCTCGGTGTCGAGGTCCAGGGAGGTGACGGGACCCTTGGCGGCGGCGGCCTTCGCGGCGTCCACGGCGCTCACCGGGGCGGCCTTCGCGGCGGCGAGGTCGGCCTTGACCTCGTCCCGGTCGTCGCCGTCGTCGTCCTTGTCGAGGGAGGAGCCGAGCACCTTGCCGTTGCCCGGGTCGATCACCACGGTGTAGACGTCGCGCTTGCCGTCGATGATCTCGACGTCCCAGGCGACCTTGCCGCCGTCCTCCTCCAGGTCCACGGCGACCGCGGTGCCGGAGCGCTCGGCCAGCGCGGCGGTGATCGCGTCGGCGGCGGAGAGCTTCACCCCGGACGGGAGCCGCTCGTCACCGTCGCGGTCGTCGCGGTCGTCGTCCCGCTCGTTCTTGTCGTCGTCGCGGTCGTCCCTGTCGTCCCTGTCGTCCGCGTCGTCGTTCCGGTCGTCGCGCTCGTTCTTGTCGTCCGCGTCGTCGTCCCGGGCGTCCTCGCGGGCCTCGGCTTCGGTCAGCCGGACGCTCGACTCCCGCACCGTGCGGTCGTCGCCTCCGTCGCCTCCGGCGACCGCCACGGCGGTGGCGGTGCCCCCGCCCACCAGCAGTGCGCCGGCGATGGCGGCGATCAGGACCTTGCGCTTCATGGAACCCTCCCGAGTCCGCTGTCGGTCCGCCGTGTTTCCGGCGTCTCCGTCGTTCGTTGACACCAATCTGCGCCAGGCATGCTGAAGCGACGCTGAAGGATGCTGAAGGGATCTTCAGCTTCCGTTTGGGACCCTGTCCCCATGCGCCTTTTGATCGTGGAGGACGAGAAGCGGCTCGCCCTGTCCCTCGCCCGTGGACTGACCGCCGAGGGCTACGCGGTGGACGTGGTCCACGACGGGCTGGAAGGGCTGCACCGGGCCGGTGAGGGCGACTACGACCTCGTCATCCTGGACATCATGCTGCCCGGGATGAACGGCTACCGGGTCTGCGCCGCCCTGCGCGCGGCGGGCCACGAGGTGCCGATCCTGATGCTCACCGCCAAGGACGGCGAGTACGACGAGGCCGAGGGGCTCGACACCGGGGCCGACGACTACCTCACCAAGCCGTTCTCGTACGTGGTGCTGGTCGCCCGGGTCAAGGCGCTGCTGCGCCGCCGGGGCCGGGCCGGGGGCTCCCCGGTGCACGTCCTCGGCGACCTCGTCGTCGACACCGCCGCCCACCAGGTGCGCCGGGGCAAGGACGAGGTGCCGCTCACCGCGAAGGAGTTCGCGGTGCTGGAACAGCTGCTGCTGCGCTCCGGCGAGGTGGTCTCCAAGAGCGAGATCCTGGAGCACGTCTGGGACTTCGCCTACGAGGGCGACCCCAACATCGTCGAGGTGTACGTGAGCGCGCTGCGGCGGAAGCTGGGCGCCTCCCTCATCCGCACCGTGCGCGGCGCGGGCTACCGGCTGGAGGCCGGACGGTGAGACGGCTCTTCGGTTCGGTCCGGGCCCGGGCGGCCCTCGGCGCGACGCTCGTGGTGGCGGTCGCGCTGGTCGCGGCGGGCGCCGGGGTCGTCCTCGCGCTGCGCATCAACCTCACCGACCAGGCGGGCACCGAGGCGCAGGCCGCCGCCAACCGGGTCGTCTCCCAGCTCGCCACCGGCGTCCCGGACGGCGACCTGGACCTGCCCGACGCCGAGGACAGCCCGGTCCAGGTCCTCGACGAGGACGACCGGGTGATCGCCGCCAGCGAGGGCCTGGAGCGGATCAGCGGCACCGGCTCGTCGCAGGTCGGCCCCGAACGGACGCCCGGCTCCGGCGACGGCGGCGACTCCGACGGCAAGGACCACGACGGCAAGGACTCCGGCGACGGGGACTCCGGCGACGGGGACTCCGGCGGCAACGGGGACTCCGAGGACGACCGGGACGACGACGCGGACCCGGAGGGCGACGGGGAACGGGAGCCGGTGGAGGTCTCCGAGGACGTCGACTGGAGCGACGGCTCCGCGACCGTCAACGGCGACACCGCCGAGTACCGGTTCGCCCGGATCACCCTGGACGTGCCGGACCGGGGCGAGCTGCGGGTGTACGCGGGCGGCCCGCTGTCCGCCGAGCGCAGCGCCGTGGGGACGGCGACCACCACCATGCTCATCGGCTTCCCGCTGCTGCTGGTCGTGGTGGCCGGGGTGACCTGGCTGGTGACCCGGCGGGCGCTGCGTCCGGTGGAGGGCATCCGCCGGGAGATGGCGGCGATCACCGCCTCCGAGGACCTGCGGCGCCGGGTCCCGGAGCCGGACACCCATGACGAGGTCGCCCGGCTGGCGCGCACCACCAACGCCACGCTGGCGGCCCTGGAGGAGTCGGTGGAGCGCCAGCGGCGGTTCGTCGCCGACGCCTCCCACGAGCTGCGCAGCCCGATCGCCTCGCTCCGCACCCAGCTGGAGGTGGGCGCCGCGCACCCCGAGCTGCTGGACGTGGCGGGCGCCGTCGAGGACACCGTGCGGCTCCAGCAGCTCGCGGCGGACCTGCTGCTGCTCGCCCGGCTGGACGCGGGGGAGCGGCCCGGGGACGCCCGGCTGGACCTGGCGGCGACGGCCCGCGAGGAGCTGTCCCAGCGGGTGGGCGACCGGCTGCCGGTGACGGAGGACCTCGACCACGCCGAGGTCGCCGGTTCCCGGGGGCAGCTGGTCCGGGTGCTGGGCAATCTGGTCGACAACGCGCAGCGGCACGCCGCGACGGGCGTGACGGTGACGGTGCGGGCGGGGGACGGCGTCGCGGTGCTGGCCGTCGGGGACGACGGCGACGGGGTGCCGGAGGCCGAACGGGAGCGGATCTTCGAGCGGTTCGTCCGGCTGGACGACGCGCGCAGCCGGGACGACGGCGGGGCGGGTCTGGGGCTCGCGATCGCGCGGGACGTGGCGCGGCGGCACGGGGGCACCCTCACGGTGCGGGAGTCGGCGTCGGGCGGGGCCCTGTTCGAGCTGACGCTGCCGCTGGCCCCGTCGTCCTCCTGACCGCGCCGGGGTCCGGGGCGCGGGGGCGCTGTTCGGCGGGCCCGTCCCCCGTCCCTCACGGGTCGTTCCGCGGACGGTGTTCCGTCGGCGCTGCTCCCGGGGACGCCGCGCCGGTTCCGGGGAGGGGGTGCAGGTCCGGGTGACGGTGCTCGCGCGGTGTTCCCCGGACGGTGATCCGGGGCGTCGGTTCCGGGCGGTGTCACCGGCCTGTGTGCTCAGCCGGTGTGCCCAGCCGGTGGTTCCCCGGTGCCTCTTCGGGTGGTGCCACTGGTGGCGCCTCCGGCGGGGCGGACCCGGGCGGGTCCGGGCGGGCCGGGTCGGGGCGGACGGCCGCGGGTGTCTCCCGCGCGGCTGCGGTACCGCCCCGGTGCCGCCCCCGGGCGGGTTGGCCCGGGGGACGGTGAGCGGGTCTGGCCCAGGCCCGCTCTCGCGGTCCGGTCGGCGCGGGTCAGAGCCTGCCGCGCTGGACGCGGAGGTGTTCCGCGATGGGGGTGAGCGCCTTGTGGAGGGTTTCGAGGTCCTCCGGACCGATCAGGTCCATGAAGTGCCGTCGTACGGAGGCGACGTGGTACGGCGCCACCTTGCGCATGGTCTCCAGGCCGTGCTCGGTGAGCACGGCGTACAGGCCCCGGCGGTCGGACTCGCAGTGCTCCCGGCGCACCAGTTCCGCGTTCTCCATGCGGGTGATCTGGTGGGAGAGCCTGCTCTTCGACTGGAGCGTGGAGGCGGCGAGGTCGCTCATCCGCATCCGGTGCTCGTCGGACTCCGAGAGGTTGACGAGGATTTCGTAGTCGTTGATCGTCAGGCCGAACGGCTGGAGGTCCTTCTCCAGCTGGTGCTGTAGAAGCCGGTTGACCTCCAGGTGGGTGCGCCAGGCGCTCTGCTCGGCGTCGGTCAGCCAGGGGGTAGCCGTCTCGGTCTCCATGAATCCTATTCTACCCTAAGAGGTTGAATTGTTAACGAAACTGGGGGATGTGACGCTGCGCACGCGTTCGATGTCACACTCCGCAGACTACCGCTCACAGCCCGAAGCGACGCTGCAGGTCGCCCAGCTGTCCGGGAAGGCGCGGTACCCCGTGCGCCGGTCCGCCCCGCCCCCCGGGCACCCCCGTCTGGTGCGGCACCGCCCCCGTGTCCCGCTCGGCCCTCACCCGCTCGCTGGACTGCAACAACACGGTACCCGCCCCCACGAACTCGAACTGGTGCTCCTCGCCGGACACCCCGCCGACGCCCGTCAGCGCACGTAGACCGCCCATCACCCCCGCCATGTACGCGTGGTCGTAGTGGTGGCACGGCGAGGGGCAGTCCGCCCAGCCCACCAGGGCCTGCGGATCCACCCGCAACGGAGGCTCCAGGAACACCACCGGCCCGTTCGACGCGGCGACGAACTTCCCCGTCCCGATCAGGGTCAGGAACCCGGGCACGATCGACTGCTTCAGCGCGAGACTTGGCTGAAAAGCGAGCAGGTTCCCCGAGCGGATCGTCAGGTTCCCGTCGTCCAGGTCGAAGGAGTTCACGTCGAACGCCCGGTCGGCCAGGAGGAATTTGCCTGATCCTGACGCCACCACCCAGTCACCCGCGTGCAACGGCGAATGGAACGAGGCGCGCACCAGCCGGTCCAGCCGCCCGTGGCCGATCCCGTCGAACCGCATCGTCCCGTAGTAGGCGATCATCTTGCCCTTCTGCAGGAACCACTCGCTCCCCGAGAGTTCCACGCAGAAGGTGTAGGCGTTGACGTTGTCGTCCGACGGCAGCGTCTCCGGGTCGTACGCGACCGGCCCGTCGGGCTTTCCGGATGCCTGCGGTGTGGTCACAGCTTCTCCTCCGACGCCTGGACGTACACCACGCCCAGACCGCTCAGTTCCAGCTGGAACGCCTCGCCCGAACCCCGTCCCACCATGTCCCGCCAGCCCAGTGCCGTCGAGAGGCCGCTGCGCAGCTCGCCCCGGTGCGCCACGTACGCCTGCGGGTCCACGTGCACCGGACGCCCCGGGGCCACCGGCACCTCGATCACCCCGCCGTGCGCCATCACCGCCACCGAGCCCCGGCCCTGGAGCGTGGTGGTGAACAGGCCCTGCCCCGTCATCTGGCCGCGCACCACGCCCATCACCCCGCCCTGCGCGCCCAGGAACAGCGTGCCCTGGCGCAGCGTCCCGTCGAAGGCCAGCAACCGGTCCGCCTCCACGTACAGGGTGTCGTCGGACAGCTCCACCACCTGGACGTGGTGTCCGCCGTGCCCGAACATCACCGTCCCCGAGCCCTCGACCGTCATCAGCGGCGTCGCCTCCCCGGCGACCCGGCGCCCGATCATCGACGTCAGCCCGCCCTGACCGCCGCCCGCGTTCGGGGTGAACGTCACCTCGCCCCGGTAGGCGAGCATCGCCCCGCGCTGGCTGAACAGCCGCCGTCCGGGCGCCACGGTCGCCTCGACCACCTTCGCGTTCACCGCGCGGAACGGCATCAGACGTCCCCTCCGACCGTAGTCCGCTCGCTGGGCTGCACGTACACCAGGCCGTCCCCCTCGAACCGGACCTGGAACGCCTCGCCGCCGCCCTCCCCGACCAGGGTCCGGAACGTCACCCCCGACTGGAACGACTGCCGCAGGTTCCCCTGGTGCGCCACGTACGCCCCCGGGTCCACCGACAGCGGGTACCGGGGGCTCACCCGCAGCACCACCGCCGGACCGTCCGAGGTCAGCGCGGCCTGCCCGGTGCCCTCCACCGTGGTGGTGAAGAACCCGCCGCCCTGGGCCGCGCCCCGCAGCCCGGTGAAGGTGGTCCCGGTGCGCAGTCCCGGGTCGGTGGCGAGCAGGTTGTCCGCCTCCACGTGCAGCGTCTCGCCCCGCAGCCGCACCAGGGTGATCTCGCTCGCCCGGTCCGCGAACCAGCAGGTCCCCTCGCCCGTCACCTCCATCACGGTGAGCTGCTCGCCGGTGAGGCGCCGGGTGACCGCGCCGCGCAGTCCCTCGCCGCCGCCGCTCAGCTTCCGGAAGCCCATCCGGCCGTCGTACGCGACCATCGAGCCGTTCTTCGCCCTGACCGAGTCGCCGGACATGTCGACGGCGAGCACTCTGCTCCCTTGGAGCCGGAACGTTGCCACCCGGGGACCGTAGCCCGCGTCCGGCGCTCCCGGACAGGGGTCCCGGCGCGCGGGCCGCCCGCGCGTGCCCCCGTCCGCCACCGGCGCCCCGTCCGCCCCCTCCGTGGCGCGGGCGAGGCCCGGGCGCGAGGCGGGTGCGAGGCGGGTGTGACGCGATCGTCAGCGTCGGTGGGCACCCCGGGCGGGGAGGAGCCGGACACCGGTGCCACAATGGGCCGAACGCTTGTGCACGCTTTCACAAAGCGTGCGGCGTCGTTCCGCCCCTCCGAAGCCCGAAAGTCCGAAGGTGACCTCCCCCGTGGACATCAAGACCGCATCCGCACTCCGCCGTCTGCGCCTGGTCTCGGCGCCCGAGGCCGTGTCGTTCCTGCTGCTGCTCGTCTGCTCCGTGCTCAAGCGGACCACCGAGTTCAACGCGGTGCCCGCGATGGGCGCGATCCACGGCGTGCTGTTCGTCGTCTACGTGCTCTTCTGGCTGGACGCCTGGAACCGCACCAAGTGGTCGCTCGGCACCGCCGCCCTGTACTTCGTGTGTGCCGTGGTGCCCTTCGGCGGGTTCGTCGCGGAGCGCCGCCTCAAGCGCGAGGCCGAGGACGAGGTCATCGCCGCGCGGGCCCGTCGCGAAGGGGTCGTTGAGGCTTGACATCCTCCCTCTCCCTCAAGCTCAAGGGAGGGGATTCCTGGCTCGGGCTGCCTCTGGGAGCGGCGCTCCCGGGGGTCTTCCGCCGTCAGCGCCAGCCGGGTTGAGACCGGCCCGGACCAGCATCACGCGGGCGGAGTTCTTGTCCCTGGGCGAGACGGTTCCGCATGCGGTGCAGGTGTAGGTGCGTTCGGAGAGAGGTAGTGCGTGCTTGGTTCTCGCTCCGCACGACGCGCAGTCCATGGTGGTGTGCGCGGGGTGTACAAGACGGATGTCCCGTGCGTGTTTGCGGCCCATGTCGATCAGGGCCGCCTTGGTGGCGCCGATCGCCGCGTCCGCGGCCTTGCGGGCCATGGTGGTCTTCGCGAGGAACTTCGGACGGAAGTCCTCGACGGCGATCGCGTCGTGGTCCCGGACCACGGACTTGGCCCATTTGCGGGCGGTGTCCTGACGCTGCCGGGCGACCTTCTTGTGCGCCTTCGCGGTCTGCCGCCGTGCTTCGCGGTAGCCCTTGGAGGCGGCCTGGCCGCGCGCGGGGCGGCGGCGGGCCATCATCCGCTGGTAGCGGGCGAGGCGCTGAGTGGCCTTCGCGCCGTGCCCGGGGTGCGGGAGGTCGTGAGTGTCGGATGTGGTGGTGGCGGTTTCCCTGACGCCCCAGTCCACGCCCAGGACGCGGCCGGTGGTCGGGAGCGGCTGTGCCTCGGCGGCGACGACGAACGAGGCGTACCAGCGCCCCAGGGCGTCCTGGTGGACCCGTACCGAGGTGGGGGCGGCCGGAAGGTCGCGGGACCACACGACCGTCAGCGCGATACCGCCCGCGACGTGGAGGCGGCCGTCTTTCAGGCGGAATCCGCGCCGGGTGTAGTTCATGGTGGGCAGCGCGTCGCGCTTGCGTTTGACGCGGGGCATCCCGGCGCGCTGCCGGACCGGCAGCTTCGCCTTGATGTCCTTCAGCGCCTTGGCGCGGGACCTGGCGAAGTCGCGGATGGTCTGCTGCTGCGGCACCGAGGCACCCTCACGCAGCCACGCCATCGAGGCGCGGGCCTCAGTCAGCATTCTGTCGAGCTGCGCCGGGCCACATGTGGTCTTGCTGGCGGTGTCCCGGTTCGCGGTGTGGACTTTTCGGGACGTGGCAACGCATTCGTTCCAGATCCACCGACAGCGCGCCCACTCGGCCATCAGGCCCGCACGGGCGGTCGACGACACGCGGAGCCGGTAGCTGTACCGGGCGTGCCCGACGTCCCCCGGAACCTTCGATGGTGTCGCCATGACACCACTTTAGCACTGGCAAGCCACCCGGAACCCACTATTCTGAGGTCATGGATGAAGAGAAGCGCATCACGCTCCGCCTGCCCTCCGACCTCCACACATGGCTGGCCGCTCAGGCAAAGTCCGCCCGCAGATCCCTCAACTCCGAGATCGTCTACCGACTGGAAGCCGAGCGCGCCACCATCGCGGCCGACACCGAATCACCCTGACAGTGATCCGGCTTCCCCCGCCCCACTCCGCAGGAATCCGATTTCTCCCCGGTCTGAAGACCGGGGCACCCCTGGAGGAACCTGGTGATCGTCGCGTTCTCCGTCACCCCGCTCGGCGTCGGCGAGGACGTGGGGGAGTACGTCGCCGACGCCGTCCGGGTGGTCCGCGAGTCGGGGCTGCCGAACCGCACCGACGCGATGTTCACCTCCGTCGAAGGCGAGTGGGACGAGGTCATGGACGTCGTCCGGCGGGCCGTCGCGGCGGTCGAGGCGCGCGCTCCCCGGGTCTCCCTGGTCCTCAAGGCCGACATCCGCCCCGGGGTGACCGACGGCCTCACCTCGAAGGTCGCGACGGTGGAACGGCACCTGGCGGAGGGCTGAGCGCCCCGCCCACCGCTCCGCACGACGGCCGCTCCCGGGTTCCGGGGGCGGCCGTCGGCGTGTCCGGGCGCCCCCTCCGCTACCCGGCCCGGCGGGGGGCGGGGCGCGAGCGCTCCCGGGGACGGGCGAGCACGTCGTAGGGGTGCGGCAGCGGACGGTCGCTCGCCGCCGTCAGCCGGGCGTCCTGCTCCGGCGTCAGCTCCCAGCCGCTCGCCCCGAGGTTGTCGGTCAGCTGTTCCGGGGTGCGGGCCCCGATGATCGGCGCCGTCACGCCCGGACGTTGCAGCAGCCAGCGCAGCGCCACCTGGGCGGGGGTGCGCCCGGTCTCGTCGGCGACGGCGCGCACCGCGTCCACGACCCGCCACGTCTCCTCGGTGTCCCGGTCCCGCCAGCTCTCCCGGCCCTGCCGCTCCTGGACGACGGCCTCGCGCGAGCCGACGGGCGCCTCGGTCATGCCCCGCCGGTACTTGCCCGACAGCCAGCCGCCCTGGAGGGGGCTCCACGGGATGACCTCGACGCCCTCCGCCTCGCTCAGCGGCAGCAGCTCCCACTCCAGCTCCCGCGACAGGAGGTTGTAGAGCGGCTGGAGACAGACGAACGGCTCCCACCGGTGGGACCGGGCCACGTCGAGCGCCTTCTGCAACTGCGACGGCGTCACGCTGCTCGCCCCCAGATAGCGCACCTTGCCGTCCCGCACCAGGGTGTCCAGGGTCGACAGGGTCTCCTCGACCGGGGTCTCCACGTCCCACATGTGCGTCTGGTACAGGTCGATGTAGTCCGTGCGGAGGCGGCGCAGACTGCCCTCCACCGCCGCCAGGAGGTGCTTGCGGCTCAGTCCCGAGTCGTTTCCGCCGCCCTCGCCCGTCGACCCGAAGACCTTGGTGGCGATGACGAGTCCGTCGCGGTTGCCCCGGGCCTTCAGCCAGCGGCCCAGGACCTCCTCGGAGGCACCCCGCCCGTAGATGTCCGCCGTGTCGACGAAGGTGCCGCCCGCCTCGGTGAAGGCGTCCAGCATCCGGTGCGAGGTCGCCTCGTCCGCGCTGTCGCCGAACGTCATGGTGCCCAGGCACAGTTCGCTGACGCGTAACCCCGTTCCGCCCAGGAACCGCTTCTCCAGAGGCTGTTGGCGTTCCATCGTTTTGGGCTCCGCTCCCTCGGTGGCTGATGGGGCCACTCAAATACGGTGAGCCGGAGGGGAGCAAGCCGGTTTTTCCGGGGCCCATGCGGCTACCCGGCCGGTCGGGGGTACGGCGTGTCCCCGTTCGGCGGGGGCCGGTTCCGGTCCCGTGGTACACCGGAACGGTCGACCGACCGCGATCCGAACCGGGGGGACCAGCCATGGGCCGACCGAACAGCGCACCGTTGCCGCGTGACACCGGCGTCCTGACCGTCGGGCTGCACCCCGGCGCGCTCGACTACGGCTCCATGCCCGACAGGATCGACGAGGCCGCGCTCACCGCGCGGATCGCCGCCGGGCGGGCGGCCCTGCGGGACGCCGGGTTCGACACCGTCTCCTGTCTGGTCGACGCCGATCCCGAGCGGGCCGAGGCGGCCCTGCGCGAGCGGCTCGGGGAGCGTTCCTTCGGGCTGGTGATGATCGGTGCCGGGGTGCGGATGATCCCCGAGCACACCCCGCTCTTCGAACGGCTGCTCAACGTGCTGATCGAGGAGGCGCCCGGGACACGGGTGTGCTTCAACACCTCCCCGGAGAGCACCCTCGACGCGTTGCGGCGGTGGATCGAACCGTAGGGGGAGGGGGAGGCGGGTGGGACGGCGGGCGGTCGTTCCGGTCGTCGTCCCGGCCGCCCGTCCGTTCCACCTGTCCCTCCGTCCGGCCGTCCGCTGTGGGCGGCTCACGCCGTCGGGGTCACCGCGCGGACGATCGCCGCCTTGGCCAGCCGTCCCAGCGTCCCGGTCAGTACGGTGGTCCGCATCGAGTCGTCGCCGCGCACCAGTTGGAGCATCCCGTCCCGGCGGCCGAGGCTCAGGCACTGCGCCACGTACGAGAAGGAGTACGGCGCGGTGGTCCGTCCGCTCAGGACCCGGCCCAGATAGGTGCCCATCGGCAGGGCGGTGGCGCAGCCCATCCGCAGTTCCCCGGTGCCCGGCAGGGTGACGGCGGCGGCGTCCCCGATCGCGTACACCTCGGGGTGCGACACCGAGCGCAGCCGCTCGTCCACCACGACCCGGCCGTCCGCCGTGACGGCGAGTCCCGCCTCGGCGGCCAGCGGGTGGGGCTCCAGCGACGCCGTCCAGACCACGTGCCCGGCCGGGACCGGACCCCGGTCGGTCTCCACGCCGTCGGCGGTGACGGCGGTGACGGTGCGGTCCTCGTCCAGGGTGACGCCGAGGCGCTCCAGGGTCCGCCGTACGTGGCGCTCGCCCTTCGGGGAGAGCCAGCCGCCGATCCGGCCCGCCGAGACCAGCCGCACCCGGCGGCCGGGGTGCGCCTCGGCCAGTTCGGCCGCCGTCTCGATGCCCGTGGCGCCCCCGCCGACCACGGCGACCGGTCCGTTCCCCGGGGCCGCCAACCGCTGGTGCAGCGCGGCGGCCCGTTCGGCGGGGAAGGCGTGCTCGGCCGCCCCGGGGACCTCGTGGAAGGCGGTGCGGCTGCCGAGGGCGTACACCAGGACGTCGTATCCGACGGTCTCGCCGGTGTCGGTGCTCAGCTTCCGGGCCGCCAGGTCGATCCCGGTGACCCGGGCCCGTACCCGGGTGATCCGGCCGCGGCGGACCAGATCGGCCAGGGCCGGGCGCCGTTCGGGGTGACCGGCCGCCGTCTCGTGCTGGCGGACCCGGTGGAGGAAACGGTCCTCGGGGGCGATCAGGGTCACCGGACGGCTCCTGCCCGCCCGGGTGGCCGCCGCCAGCCCGGCGTAACCCGCGCCGATCACCACGATGCGCTCGCCTGTCATGTCTCCTCCTGTGGTGCGCCGGGCGCGCCGGTGGAGCGCGCTTGCACAAGAGGGACGACGCGGCCGGACGGTGTGTGACGGTGACCCCCGTCACACACCGTCGGCGTCTCCGGCCACCTCACAGATGGGTGAGCTTCTCCGGGTTGACCACGGCGTAGGTCTCGGCGATCAGGCCGTCGACCACGGTGAACGCGAGCACGCCCTGCACCCGGCCCGCGATCGACCAGACCAGCCCGGGTTCCCCGTTGACCAGGGTCGGGGCGATCGTGAGCTCCGGGGTGAGGAAGCGTTCGACCAGCCCCAGCACCAGACGGCCCACCTTGTCCGCCCCGTACACCGGACGGGTGCTCGCGGACACCAGTCCGCCGCCGTCCGAGTGCCAGACCACCCGGGGGTCCAGGACCGTCAGCAGCTTCCCCAGGTCGCCGCCCGCGGCGGCCTCCGCGAAGGCCCGGACCGCCTCGCGGTGCTCGGCGGTCGGCACCGGGCCCCGGTACCCGTCCGCCCGCAGCCGCCGCCGGGCCCGGGAGGCCAGCTGGCGGACGGCCTCGGGGGAGCGGTCCAGTGCGGTGGCGATCTCGTCGAAGCCGATCGAGAAGAGGTCGTGCAGGACGAACGCCGTCCGCTCCGCCGGGGTCAGCCGCTCCATCAGCGCCAGTACGGCGAGCGACACCGACTCACCCAGCTCGGCGTGGTGCGCGGGCTGGTCCTCGTCGCTCAGCAGCGGCTCGGGCAGCCACTCGCCCACGTACGACTCCCGGCGGACCCGGGCCGAGCCGAGCAGGTCGTAGCAGAGCCGGGTGACGACCGTGGTGAGGAACGCCCTCGGCTCCCGCACTCCGGAGCGGTCGACGGCGCGCCAGCGCAGCCAGGCGTCCTGCAGCACGTCCTCGGCGTCCGACAGACTGCCCAGCAGCCGGTAGGCCACCGCCCTCAGATAGCGCCGCTGGGCCTCGAAGGCGGCCAGCCCGTCGGGGTCTTCGGACGCGGCGTGTGGTGCGTCGTGCGCGTGCGGTGCGTGTGGTGCGTCGGGGTCGTCGGGGGTGTTGAGCGCGTCGGGTGCGTGGGGGCCGTCGGGGCCGAGGGGTGCGGGGGGCCCGTCGGGTCTGTCGCCCGGTCGTTCGTCGTTCACCCGGGCACGATAACCGGGGCCGAACGCGGTGCCCAGGGCGCCCCGTTCACCGTCCTGCGGCGAGGAGGGCCTCGCCCAGTGGGGTCCGCGCGTAGCGGACCTGGTGGCCGTGGCGGTGGGCGGTGAGCAGGCCCGCGTCCCGCAGCGCGGTCAGATGCGCGGACACCGAGGACGGGGCGAGCCCCAGACGGCGCGCCAGGACCGTGGTGTTCGCGGGCCCGTCCAGCGCTTCGAGGACGCGCGCCCGGTTCCCGCCCAGCAGCCGGGCCAGCGCCGAGGGCCCCGCCGGGGTCCGTTCCCGCGCGGTCCCCCCGCCCCACAGCGCGCCGAGGCCCCGGACCGGATAGGCGAGCGTCGGCTGCCAGGGCGCGTCGTGTCCGCCGATCACGTCCGGCCAGGAGAAGACGCTCGGCACCAGGACCAGTCCCTGTCCGGTCAGCCTGCGTTCGTGGTCGCCGTGGAAGGCGACGGTGAGGGTCGAGTCCGTCCAGACCAGCCGTCGGTCCAGCTCCCCGAGCAGCGTTCCGAGGCCCACGTCCGCGAGCCGTCGCGCGCGGTACGCGACGTCGGCGTCGAGCAGGGCGCGCAGCCGGGGCCAGTCCGGCTCCACCAGGATCCGCCAGGCCCGTTCCAGCAGGTCCGCCAGCCGGTGCACGGCGCGGGCCGGGTCCGCGAGCAGTTCCCGGGCCAGCGGGGTGCCGGCGGCGCCCGGGGTCCCGCCGAGGGACGCCTCCATCTCCGCGCGGGCCGCCCCGGGGTCGGCGGCCCGCACCCTCGCGATCTCGTCCTCGAACCGGGCCGCCGGGCCGATCGGCGGCGGGCCCAGCCAGTCGGGGCTGTGCCCCCGCCGGGGCATCAGCAGCCACAGCGGACGCAGATCGAGGTGCCGTCCGGCCTCCTCGGCGCGTCGCAGCCAGCGCGGGTGGTAGGCGTGCCGGTCGGGCCGTCCGAGGGTGCGCACCGCCTCCTGGGTCTCCCACAGCGGGGAGACGGCGAACCTCGACGTCAGCAGGTCGTCCGGGGTGAAGTGCAGACGCAACGGCACGGAGGTCTGTCTCCCTGGGCGCGGCGGTGGTGTCGGCCGTTGTCGGCGGTGACGATGGTGACGGGCGGTGTCGGTGGTGTCGGCGGGTGGGGCGCGGGGTGTGCGGGGGTGCGCGGGGTGGGGCCCGGGCGGGGCGGGATGTGCGGGGCAGGACGGGCCGGGCGTGTGGTGCGGTGCGGGCGTGCGGGCCGGGATGGTGCGGGAAGGCGCGTCGGGCCGTTGCCGATTCGGCCCACGCCGAATCAGTATGCCGGGCGGGGGCGGGCGGCCAGGGTGGGGTGCCATGACGTCGCCACCGCCACCACCCCCACCGCCACCACCCCCACCGCCACCACCCCCTTCGCCGCCATCGTCCCCTTCGCCTCAGCCGCCGTCATCCCCTCCGTCGCCGTCGCCGTCGCTGTCCCCTTCGCCTCAGCCGTCGACGTCCCCTCCGTCGTCGGCACCCCCGTCGCCGGGTCTTCCGGAACCGTCCGCCGGGAGTCCGGAACCGTCCGCCGGGAGCCCGGGAGGGACCGCCGGGAGTCCGGAGCCGTCCGGGAGCCCGGGAGGGGCCGACGGGCGCGGTTACCGGGACGTGTTCCGGGTGGCGGAGTTCCGCTGGGTGTTCGCGGCGCACCTGTTCTCGCTGCTCGGCGTCGTCGTCAGCGAGATCGCGCTGACCGTGCTGGTGTACCGGCTGACCGGCTCGCCGTTCCTGAGCGCGCTGGCCTTCGCGCTCGGGATGCTGCCCTATCTGGTCGGCGGGACCCTGCTGGCCGGGATCGCCGACCGCTACCCGGCGCGGCGGGTGCTGGTCTGCTGCGACCTGGTGTGCGCGGCGTGCGCCGCGCTGATGGCGCTGCCGATGACCCCGGTGGCGGCGCTGCTGGCGCTGCGCTGCGCGGTCGCGGTGGTCTCGCCCGTCTTCCAGGGCACCCGGATGGCGACCCTCGCGGACGTCCTCGGCACCGGCGACCGCTTCGTCCTGGGACGCTCCCTGCTGCGGATCGTCTCGCAGAGCGCGGTGCTCGCCGGGTTCGGACTGGGCGGGCTGCTGCTGACCGTGGTGTCGCCGCGCGGGGCGCTCGTCGTCACCCTGGGGACGTTCCTGCTATCGGCCCTGCTGCTGAGGGCGGGCACCCGGCGGCGTCCCGCCCGGACGGGGCGAGGGGGGCCGCTGACCCGGTACTCCCTGGCGGGGGTGCGCGCGGTGCTCGGGCACCGACGGCTGCGCGCGCTGCTGCTGTTCCTGTGGGTGCCGCCGATGTTCGTGGTCGTCCCGGAGTCGCTGGCCGCCGTGTACGCGGACCGGATCGGCGCGTCCACCGCGACGGTGGGACTGCTGATGTGCGCGATGCCCGCCGGGACGGTCCTCGCCGAGCTGTATGTGGGCTCCGCGCTGTCACCGCGTGCCCGGGAACGGATCGCGCTGCCGCTCGGCGCCCTTCTGCTGCTGCCGCTGACCGGGTTCGTCCTGGTGCCCGGGGCGGGCTGGGCGGCGGCCCTGCTGGCGCTGTCGGGGGCCGGGTTCGCGTACACCCTCGGGGCCGACCGGTGGTTCGTGGACGCGGTGCCCGAAGAGTTGCGGGGCCGGGCGATGACCGTGCACACGGCCGGGCTGATGACGCTCCAGGGGGTCGGGATGGCGCTGGGGGGCGCGGCCGCCGAGGTCGTCGGGGTCGGCGCGGTCGTGGCGGGCGCGGGGGTGCTGGGCACGGTGGTGTCCGTACTGCTCGCCGTCGAGGTCCGGCGCTCGGCGCGGGGCGGTCCGGACGGTCCGGAGGCCGGGAAGGGCGGTCCCGGGCGGGGCGGCGGCGCCCCCGCCGGGCGGCGGGGAGGGGCCGGACCGAAGGGCGAGACGGGGCTGACCGGCATATGACCGGCCGGTAGGGTCGGATCGTGCCGAAGCCCCTGAGTCTCGCCTTCGATCCCATCGCCCGCGCCGACGAACTCTGGAAACAGCGGTGGGGCAACGTGCCCTCGATGGCCGCGATCACCTCGGTGATGCGCGCGCACCAGATCCTGCTGGGCGAGGTGGACGCGGTGGTCAAACCGTACGGGCTGACCTTCGCCCGGTACGAGGCGCTGGTGCTGCTCACCTTCTCCAAGGCGGGCGAGCTGCCGATGTCGAAGATCGGCGAGCGGCTGATGGTCCACCCGACCTCCGTCACCAACACCGTGGACCGGCTGGTCCGCTCCGGACTGGTGGAGAAGCGGCCCAACCCCAACGACGGCCGGGGCACCCTCGCCTCCATCACCGACAAGGGCCGCGAGGTGGTCGAGGCGGCCACCCGGGACCTGATGGCGATGGACTTCGGGCTGGGCGCCTACGACCCGGAGGAGTGCGCGGAGATCTTCGCGATGCTGCGCCCGCTGCGGTCCGCCGCCGGGGACTTCGAGGACTAGTCCGGTAGAGGACCAGTCCGGTAAGAGACGGCCCGCGCCCTCGCCACCCCCGCCCCCCGGGACGGGGGTGGCGTCCTTCCGGGGACGCGCGGAGCGCCGCGTTCCGGGCGCCCCGCGCGGGCCCGGACCCGCGCGAAGATCGGGCCCCCGCGGTGGTTACGCTCGGGCCATGAAACAAACCGTGCTGACGCGCTACCGGGTGATGGCGTACATCACCGCCATCTGGCTGCTGGTGTTCACCGTGGCCATCATCCTGAAGTACGGCTTCCAGACCGGCGACACCATGGTGATCTCGCAGATCCACGGTGTGCTGTTCATCATCTACGTGGTCTTCGCCTTCGACCTCGGCACCAAGGCGAAGTGGCCGTTCGGCAAGTTGCTGTGGGTGCTGCTGGTGGGCTGCATCCCGGTGGCGTCCTTCTTCGTGGAGCCGAAGATCAGCCGTGAGACGCGGGCGCTGGTCACGGACCGCGCCCCGGAGCCCGCCAAGGCGTGAGCGCCCTCGGATGACCCCCGCCGGGGCCCTTCGACGGGCTCCCGGCGGTTCACCGTCGACAGATACTAGGACGTCCTAGTAAATTCGAAGCATGGACGCTGACGCCATCCAGGAGGGCCGCCGCCGCTGGCAGGCCCGCTACGACGCCGCCCACAAGCGCGACGCCGACTTCACCACGCTCTCCGGCGACCCCGTGGAGCCCGTCTACGGCCCCCGGCCCGGTGACACCTACGAAGGCTTCGAGCGGATCGGCTGGCCCGGGGAGTACCCCTTCACCCGCGGGCTGTACCCGACCGGCTACCGGGGCCGCACCTGGACCATCCGCCAGTTCGCCGGCTTCGGCAACGCCGAGCAGACCAACGAGCGGTACAAGATGATCCTCGCGGCGGGCGGCGGCGGCCTCTCCGTCGCCTTCGACATGCCCACCCTCATGGGCCGCGACTCCGACGACGCCCGCTCCCTCGGCGAGGTCGGCCACTGCGGGGTCGCCGTCGACTCCGCCGCCGACATGGACGTCCTCTTCCGGGACATCCCCCTCGGGGACGTCACCACCTCCATGACGATCAGCGGGCCCGCCGTCCCCGCCTTCTGCATGTACCTGGTCGCCGCCGAACGCCAGGGGGTCGACCCGGGCGTCCTCAACGGCACCCTCCAGACCGACATCTTCAAGGAGTACATCGCCCAGAAGGAGTGGCTCTTCCCGCCCGAGCCCCATCTGCGGCTCATCGGCGACCTGATGGAGTACTGCGCGCGGCGCGTCCCCGCGTACAAGCCGCTCTCCGTCTCCGGCTACCACATCCGCGAGGCCGGTTCCACGGCCGCCCAGGAGCTGGCGTACACCCTGGCCGACGGCTTCGGGTACGTGGAACTGGGCCTCTCGCGCGGGCTCGACGTGGACACCTTCGCCCCCGGGCTGTCCTTCTTCTTCGACGCGCACCTGGACTTCTTCGAGGAGATCGCCAAGTTCCGGGCGGCCCGCCGGATCTGGGCCCGCTGGCTGCGCGACGTGTACGGCGCCCGCACCGCCAAGGCCCAGTGGCTGCGGTTCCACACCCAGACGGCGGGCGTGTCGCTCACCGCGCAGCAGCCGTACAACAACGTCGTCCGCACCGCCGTGGAGGCCCTCGCGGCGGTCCTCGGCGGCACCAACTCGCTGCACACCAACGCCCTGGACGAGACCCTCGCCCTCCCCTCCGAGCAGGCCGCCGAGATCGCGCTGCGCACCCAGCAGGTGCTGATGGAGGAGACCGGCGTCGCCAACGTCGCGGACCCGCTCGGCGGCTCCTGGTACGTCGAGCGGCTCACCGACCGGATCGAGGCCGACGCCGAGCGGATCTTCGAACGGATCCGGGAGCGCGGGGAGCGGGCCCACCCCGACGGACGGCACCCCGTCGGCCCGATCACCTCCGGCATCCTGCGCGGCATCGAGGACGGCTGGTTCACCGGGGAGATCGCCGAGTCCGCGTTCCGCTACCAGCGGTCCCTGGAGAAGGGCGAGAAGCGGGTCGTCGGCGTCAACGTCCACCACGGCTCCGTCACCGGGGACCTGGAGATCCTGCGGGTCGGCCACGAGGTGGAGCGCGAGCAGGTGCGCCTCCTCGCCGACCGCCGGGCGAAGCGGGACGGGGCCCGGGTGCGGGACGCGCTGACGGCGATGGTCGCCGCCGGACGGAGCGGCGACAACATGATCGAACCCATGCTGGACGCGGTGCGCGCCGAGGCCACGATGGGGGAGATCTGCGACGCGCTGCGCGCCGAGTGGGGCGTCTACACCGAGCCGCCCGGCTTCTGAGCGGCCCGGTGCCGGGTCCGCGCGCCCGCTCCCACGGGGGTGCGCGGCGCCGGCGGTCGGCCGGGGCGACCGGGGCTGACACGGGTCGGCGGGCGGGGCTGACACGGGTCGGGCGGGCCGGGGCGGCCGGGTCGGCGCGGGCCGGGCGGGCCGGGGCTGGTGGGGCTGATGGGGTCAGCCCCCCACCGCTTTTCGTCGTGCCGCGCCCAGGGGGGAGAATGAGCGCATGCAGCCACGGAACATGTCCATGAGCGGGGTCGTCGACCTGGGCGCGGTGAAGGCCGCCCAGGAAGCCAAGACGAAGGCGGAGCAGGCCCGGGCCGAAGCGGCCCGGCAGGGCGGTGCCGGGGCCGTCGGCCCGTCCGCCCTGGTGATCGACGTCGACGAGGCCGGTTTCGAGAGCGAGGTGCTCCAGCGGTCCACCGAGGTGCCCGTCGTCATCGACTTCTGGGCCGAGTGGTGCGAGCCGTGCAAGCAGCTCGGCCCGCTCCTCGAACGGCTGGCGGTCGAGTACAACGGCCGGTTCCTCCTCGCCAAGATCGACGTCGACGCCAACCAGATGCTGATGCAGCAGTTCGGGATCCAGGGCATCCCGGCGGTCTTCGCCGTGGTGGCCGGGCAGGCGCTGCCCCTGTTCCAGGGCGCGGCCCCGGAGGCGCAGATCCGTCAGACGCTGGACCAGCTGGTCCAGGTCGCGGAGCAGCGCTTCGGGCTGACGGGTCTGAACGTCGACCCGGACGCTGCCACGGCCCCCGCCGACGGCCCCGCCGCCGTCCCGGCCGGACCGTACGACGCGCTCCTCGAAGCCGCCGCGCGGGCCCTGGACTCGGGTGACCTCGGCGGCGCGGTGCAGGCGTACAAGAACGTGCTGGTGGAGGACCCGGCCCACCCGGAGGCCAAGCTGGGGCTCGCCCAGGCCGAGCTGCTCCAGCGGGTGCAGGGCGCCGACCCGCAGACCGTCCGCCGGGAGGCCGCGGACCGTCCGGCCGATTCGGCCGCGCAGATCGCGGCGGCCGATCTGGACCTGGTCGGAGGACACGTCGAGGACGCCTTCGGGCGGCTCGTCGACGCGGTGCGCCGGACGGCGGGCGACGACCGCGAGGCGGTGCGGCTGCGGCTGCTGGAGCTGTTCGAGGTCGTCGGCGCCGACGACCCCCGGGTGGCCGCCGCGCGCAAGGCGCTGGCCCGCGCCCTGTTCTAGCCGTCACCTCTTCTCCGCTCCCGCCGTCTTCGTCGTCCCTCGCGTCCCCTTCGGGGTGGTGCCGTCGGGTGCGGGTCCGTTCGGGCAGGGGTCCGACTGGCCGTTCTTCGAAAGGCAGTTCGCACAATCGGTGATCTTCACTGAATCTTGACAAGTCCGGCCACGGTCACCCCGCGTGAGACGTGGCCGGACTTCTGTCATGGTTCGCCCTCGATGGCCGTGTGCGCGCCCCGGGGGTGGCGACCCTCCGTCGTGGAACCGTGCCACCGGCTCGCGGAACGGCCGACTTTCGATTACCTGTGGGTAACGACGCCCCTTGTGCGGGCCGCCCCGATCCACCACGATCGGTCACGCTCGGTCATCCCCCACCGCCCGGCGGCCAGCCCGGGACCGTGACCCTGGGACCCCCGGCCGGGCGGCCGGTGTCCGACCGGTCGGGGCAGACGGTCCTCGCGGCTCGACGGAGTCCGTCCGGCGGAGTCCGTCCGGTGCCCGTGCCGTCGTGGGGCGCGGCCGTGACCGACGCCCGGGACGACCCTGGGCGCCCCGGCGCGGACGGCCTCCTTCCGGTGCGCGCCGCGTCCGCCTTCCCCGTCCGGCTCGTCGCGTCCCCGCGCGTCCGCGCGGACGGCGCGGCCGGGCCCGGCGGACGTGCGTCCGGAAGGGCGGGCGGTACCACGAGGAGGAGAGCGATGGAGTCCGTGGCGCGTGGCGGTACCCGATGGAAGCGGTTCGCCGTGGTCATGGTGCCGGGTGTCGCGGCGTCCGCCGCGATGGGCGTAGCCGTCTCGCAGGGCGCCCTCGCGGCCTCGTTCAGCGTGTCGGGCCAGAAGTTCAAGATGTCCGCCGTCCGGGTCGACGGCACCGGGGTGGTCCAGTACGGCGCGGTCGGCGGCGGGGTGACGGGACGGCACCCCGTGACCGTCATCGGCATGGAGGACGCCCTGATCACCGATCTGTGCCAGTCCGTCGTCGTCCCCGTGGGGATGTTCGGCGACCTCTCGCTGAAGCTCACGGCGGGACGGCCGGGCGGCCCCCGGGTCGAGGCGAACCGGCTCTACGTCGACACCGAGGAGTTCCGGGCCAACGCCACCTACCGGAAGGTCGACATCGGGGTCTCCGTGGACGGCACCACCAAGGGGCCCGGCCCGGCGCCGGGGGACCGCTACGAGCCGGGCTCCTTCGCCCAGCAGGCCGAGTCGGTGGTGTTCACCGACGTCGAGCAGCGGGCCCTGGCCACCAGCGCGGGCACCCTCAAGCTCCCGGGGATGACGATGTCGGTGCACCGGGGCAAGGACGAGTGCTACTAGACGGGTTCCGCCGCCGTTCCCGTCCGCCGTTCCGCCGTTCCGCCGTTCCGCCGTTCCGCCGTTCCGCTGTTCCGTCGTTCCTTCCGTCCGCTGTTCCTTCCTTCCGTCGTCGCATCCGTCCGCCGTCCCGGTACGCGGTCCCGGTCCGTGGTTCCGGTCCGCCGTTCCCGTCCGTCGTTCTCCGAGGAGTCGTACGCCCATGACCGTCCACGCGCACGGAGGGGCGGGCGACCGCCCGGCCGGACGGACCCACGGCTGGCGCCGGTCGTTCTGGCGGTGGCGGGGCGAACGTCCCTTCTGGGCCGGGACGCTGACCCTGCTCGGGGGACTGCCGATCATGTACTTCCCGTACGCCAACCTCACGTTCGGCACGGTGACGATCCGGATGGCGACCACCGCGGGCGCCGGTTCGCTGATCATCGGGGTGCTGCTGGTCGTCCTCGGGCTGACCATGTGGTTCCAACGGCACTCGCGGGTCTTCGCCGGGATCGCGGCCATCCTGCTGGCACTGGTCTCCCTGGTCGTCGCCAACTTCGGCGGTTTCGGCGCGGGATACGCGCTGGCGCTGGTCGGCGGGGCGATGGCCCTGGCGTGGGCCCCCGGCCGTCCCGCCCCGGACCCGCTGGCGACGGCCGCCGGGGGACACCGTGCGGGCTGAGGGGGCGTCCGGCGCTCCGGGCGTTCCCGATGCCCCGGGTGTCCCGGGTGCCTCCGGTGCTTCCGGTTCCTCGGGTGCTTCCGGTGCTCGTGGTGCCGTCCCCTTCCGGGCGCGGACCGGGCCCCGGCACGCCGCCCCCAGGAAACCGTTGCTGACCCGGTTGCACCTGCCCGCCGGGAAGGCGTTCGCCCTCGCCACCATGCCCGCCGCCGTCCTCATGGGCATGGGGCTGACCCCGATCCTCGCCCAGGGCCGTCCCCTCCTGCCGGAGCACCCCTTCCTGGAGGGGCCGCCCTGCGCTCCGGCGGGGGAGGGGGTTCCGGACGGCGCGAACGGCCCCGGTGGCTCCAACCGTTCGGGTGGCTCCAACGGCTCGGGTGGTCCGGGTGCGGAGGGCGGGGCGACGGACCGTGGTCGCTGGAGGGTGCAGGAACGATCCGCCGCCCCGGCGGCCCGGGACGGCCGGGCAGGAGCGGGACGCGTCGCCGTGCCCCGGCCCGTCGCGTCCCCGACGGCTCCCGTCCGCCCCCGGCGCCCCCCGGGCGTCCTCGACCCGATGGCGTCCCGGAACGGGGACCGCGACCCGGTCGATCCACTGGCCGCCCCCTCGGACCGGCTGGCCCCCTCGGACCCGCTGGAGTCCCTGGACCGGCTGGCCCCCTTGGACCCGCTGGAGTCCCTGGACCGGCTGGACCCCCTGGACGATCCCCTGGGCGTCGGTGACGCCGTCCGGGACCTGCTCTCCCCGCTCCGCCCCGGGCGCCCCTCACCCACCCCTGGCCCCACCTCCACCACGGGACCGACCTCCCGCCCCGGACCCGCCCCCACCCCGGACCCGGTCCGGCCCCGTCCCACCGGAGAGCCGGGCGACGGCGGTCGGCCGGGTGGCGACCCCGACCGGCCGGGCGGCGCTCCGGCCCCGGCCCGGGACCCGGGCGGCGACGGGAACAGCGACGGCGCCGGCGACGGCGACAGGGACGGGACCGGGCGCGGGAACGGTGGGCGGGCCGATCGTCCGCGTGCCTCCGCCCCGTCCCCGGACGGCCGGGCGCCCGACCCCTGCGAGGACGACGGCAACGGCGGGAACGACGGGAACGGCGGGAACGGCGACGACGGGCGGCGGACGGCGGACGACGGCGCCGTGGAGCCGGTCCCCGAGGTCCCGGAGCGGCCCTGGCTGCTGGAGGCCAGCTCCCTGGTGCTGCGCGGGCTGGACTACCACGGGGTGGTGGCGCTCAGGACCCCCGACGGCCGCGTCAAACGGGCGCTGAAGTTCACCGTGGACGGCGGGGCGGACATCGGTGACCTGCGCTTGAGCGTGGACGCCCCCGACGGCCTGACGTACCGGGTCCGGGCGGCCCCGGGGTCCACGTCGACCCTGCGCGGCGGACGGGTGACCATGTACACCGAGCGGCTGGAGGGACGGCTCCCCGGGGCGGCGCCGGTGGTCTTCGACCCGGAGCGGCCGCCTCCGTCGGACCTCCCGGTGGCCTCCTTCACCCGGGTCCGGCTGGTGCAGGCCGGGCAGTTCGGCGGCGATCTGACCGTGCCGGGGCTGCGGCAGTCCGTCACCGGCTGAGGGCGGACGCGCGGCGGGAACGCCGGAAGGGGCGCCCCGGGAACGGGGCGCCCCTTCCGAGGCGTTCGGGCGGCGCGGGCCCTCGACGTCAGGGCGCGGCGCGGTCCGGGAGCGTCAGTCGCGCTCGCCGTTGCCCAGGTGGTGGACGCGCACCATGTTGGTGGTGCCGGGGACGCCGGGGGGCGAACCGGCGGTGATGACGACGGTGTCGCCGTCCTGGAACCGCTTCAGCCGCACGACCTCGGTGTCGACCAGGCCGACCATCTCGTCGGTGGTGTTCACGTGCGGGACGATGGAGGCGTCCACGCCCCAGCTCAGCGTCAGCTGGTTGCGGGTGCCCTCGTCGGTGGTGAAGGCGACGATCGGCTGCGCGGCCCGGTAGCGGGAGAGGCGGCGGGCGGTGTCACCGGACTGGGTGAAGGCGACCAGGCCCTTGGCGCCCAGGAAGTCCGCGATCTCGCAGGCGGCACGTGCCACCGAGCCGCCCTGGGTGCGCGGCTTCTTGCCGGGCACCAGCGGCTGGAGGCCCTTGGAGAGCAGCTCGCCCTCGGCCGCGACGACGATCTTCGACATCGTCTTCACGGTTTCGATCGGATAGGCGCCGACCGAGGACTCGGCGGAGAGCATGACCGCGTCCGCGCCGTCCAGGATCGCGTTGGCGACGTCGGACGCCTCGGCGCGGGTGGGGCGGGAGTTGGTGATCATCGATTCCATCATCTGGGTCGCCACGACCACCGGTTTGGCGTTGCGGCGGCACAGCTCGATGAGGCGCTTCTGGACCAGCGGGACCTTCTCCAGCGGGTACTCGACGGCCAGGTCGCCACGGGCGACCATGACCCCGTCGAACGCCGCCACGACGGCCTCCATGTTGGCGACCGCCTGCGGCTTCTCCACCTTGGCGATGACCGGGACGCGCCGCCCCTCCTCGTCCATGACCTTGTGCACGTCGTCGACGTCGGCGGCGTCGCGGACGAAGGACAGGGCGACCAGGTCGCAGCCCATCCGCAGGGCGAAGCGCAGGTCGTCGACGTCCTTCTCGGACAGGGCCGGGACGTTCACCGCCGCGCCGGGCAGGTTGATGCCCTTGTGGTCGGAGATCACCCCGCCCTCGACGACGATGGTGCGCACCTCGGGGCCCTCGATCCCGGTGACCCGCAGCTCGACGTTGCCGTCGTTGATCAGGATCGGGTCGCCGACCGAGCAGTCCCCGGGCAGGCCCTTGTAGGTGGTGCCGCAGATGGTCCGGTCGCCCGGCACGTCCTCGGTGGTGATGGTGAACTCGTCACCGCGGACCAGCTCCACGGGGCCCTCGGCGAAGGTCTCCAGCCGGATCTTCGGCCCCTGGAGGTCGGCGAGGACGCCGACGGGACGGCCGGTCGCGTGCGCCGCCTCCCGGAGGCGGTCGTACCGGGCCCGGTGCTCCTCGTGGCTGCCGTGGCTCATGTTGAAACGGGCCACGTTCATCCCGGCCTCGATGAGCGTCTTCAGTTGCTCGAACGAGTCGACGGCGGGACCCAGGGTACAGACGATCTTGGAACGGCGCATGGGGCTCATCCTATCGGTTTGTTTCAATGCGGAATTTTCCGCCTGGTGGAAGCTACAAATGGGCGGACCTCCGCTCAGGCGTGCCCTGGACGGATGCCTTCCCCGGACGTCCGCCCCGGACGCCGTGGACGCCGGGATGCGCCCGGACGGCGGCCGGACCGGACGGGCGGCGTCCGGGCCGGCGTCCGGGCCGGACGGGCGGAGCGGCCGGGCGGCGGCGGGCCGGACGGGCGCGGGCCGGAAGTCCGGGGCCCCGCCCGCCGCCGCCCCGGTTCAGCCCCGGACCAGCGCGTAGGTCTGCGTGGCGATCTCCAGTTCCTCGTCCGTCGGCACCACGGCGACCGCCACCCGGGACCCCTCGGGCGAGATCAGCCGGGGCCGGTCGCCGCGCACGGCGTTCAGCTCCCCGTCCACCGACAGGCCCAGCTCCCCGAGGCCCTCCACCGCCGCCGCCCGCACCGGCGCCGCGTTCTCGCCGACCCCGGCGGTGAACACCACCGCGTCCACCCGGCCCAGCACCGCGTAGTAGGCGCCGATGTACTTCTTCAGTCGGTGCGTGTAGACGTCGAACGCCAGCGCCGCCGCCGCGTCGCCCTCGTCGATCCGCCGCCGGATCTCCCGCATGTCGTTGTCGCCGCAGAGGCCGACCAGCCCGCTGCGCTTGTTCAGCAGCTCGTCGACCTCGTCGGTGTCCATGCCCGCGACCCGCTTCAGATGGAAGACCACCGCCGGGTCCACGTCCCCCGACCGGGTGCCCATCACCAGGCCCTCCAGCGGGGTCAGCCCCATGGAGGTGTCCACGCACACCCCGCCGCGCACCGCCGACGCCGAGGCGCCGTTGCCCAGGTGCAGCACGATCACGTTGACCTCGGACGGGTCCTTGCCCAGCAGCGCGGCCGTCCGCCGGGACACGTACGCGTGCGAGGTGCCGTGGAAGCCGTAGCGACGGATGCGATGGGCGTCGGCGGTCGCCACGTCGATGGCGTAGCGGGCCGCCGCCTCCGGCATCGTGGTGTGGAACGCCGTGTCGAACACCGCGACCTGCGGCAGATCGGGCCGCAGCTCACGGGCGGTGCGGATGCCGGTGAGGTTGGCCGGGTTGTGCAGCGGCGCCACCGGGATCAGCCGCTCGATCTCCGCGACCACCGCCTCGTCGACGACGGTCGGCTCGGTGAAGTGGCGACCGCCGTGCACCACCCGGTGCCCGATCGCCGCCAGCTCCGGCGAGTCCAGCCCCAGCCCGTCGGCCGCCAGCTCCGCCGCCACCGCCTTCAGCGCCGCCGCGTGGTCGGCGAAGGGTTCCACCCGTTCCCGGGTGACGGCCGCCCCGCCGGTGAGCGGGGTGTGCGCGAGCCGGGAGGTCCGCTCCCCGATCCGCTCCACCAGCCCGGAGGCCAGCCGCGAGCTGTCCCGCATGTCGAGGAGCTGGTACTTCACCGACGACGAGCCGGAGTTGAGGACGAGGACGCGGTGCGGAGCGACGGGAGCGGGAACGGTCACGGATCGGACGCCTTCTGGTGCGGGGACGGGGACGGGGGAGGGGACGGGGACGGGGACGGGAGCGGAGGAGGTCACGGGGCGGGCGCGGGGACGGGGGCGGCGGCCGGAGCCTGGGCCTGGATCGCGGTGATGGCCACCGTGTTGACGATGTCCTGGACCAGCGCGCCGCGCGACAGGTCGTTCACCGGCTTGCGCAGCCCCTGGAGGACCGGGCCCACCGCGATCGCCCCGGCCGAGCGCTGCACGGCCTTGTAGGTGTTGTTGCCGGTGTTGAGGTCGGGGAAGACCAGCACGCTCGCCTGGCCCGCCACCGGGGAGTCCGGCAGCTTGGTCGCCGCCACCGAGGGCTCGACGGCCGCGTCGTACTGGATCGGCCCCTCGATCCGCAGGTCGGGACGGCGCTCGCGGACCAGTCCGGTGGCCTCGCGGACCTTGTCCACGTCGGCGCCCGAACCGGAGGTGCCCGTCGAGTAGGACAGCATCGCGATCCTCGGGTCCACCCCGAACTGCGCGGCGGTCGCCGCCGACTGGATGGCGATGTCCGCGAGCTGCTCGGCGTCCGGGTCCGGGTTGACCGCGCAGTCCCCGTAGACGAGGACCTCGTCGGCCAGGCACATGAAGAACACCGAGGACACGATCTTCGCCCCCGGACTGGTCTTGATGATCTCGAACGCGGGCCGGATCGTCGCCGCCGTCGAGTGCACCGAACCGGACACCATGCCGTCCGCCAGGCCCTCCTGGACCATCAGCGTGCCGAAGTAGTTCACGTCCGTGACCACGTCGTACGCCAGCTCCAGGCTCACCCCGCGATGCGCCCGCAGCTCCGCGTAACGGGCCGCGAACCGGTCCCGCAGCTCGGAGGTCTGGGGGTCGACGAGGTCCGCGTCCGCGAGGTTCACGCCCAGGTCGGCGGCCTTCTTGCGGATGGTCTCCACATCGCCCAGCAGGGTGAGGTCGCAGACCCCGCGCCGCAGCAGCACGTCCGCCGCCCGCAGCACCCGCTCCTCGGTGCCCTCCGGCAGCACCACCCGCCGCCGGTCGGCGCGCGCCCGCTCCAGCAGCTTGTGCTCGAACATCATCGGGGTCACCCGGGTGCTGCTCGGGGCCGACACCCGGCCGCTCAGCTCCTCGGTGTCCACGTACCGCTCGAAGAGGCCGAGCGCGGTCTCCGCCTTGCGCGGGGTGGCCGCGTTCAGCTTGCCCTCCAGCCCGGACAGCTCGGCCGCGGTGGGGAAGCTGTTGCCCGGGACGGAGATCACCGGGGTGCCGGGGGCGAGCCGGGCGGCCAGGGTGAGGATCTGCTCCGGCGGGCGCTCCCCGAGGGTGAGCAGCACGCCCGCGATCGGGGGCGTGCCGGAACTGTGCGCGGCGAGCGAGCCGACGACCAGGTCCGCGCGGTCCCCGGGGGTGACGACGAGACAGCCCGGGGTCAGGGCGGGCAGGAAGTTCGGCAGCATGGCACCGCCGATGACGAAGTCGAGGGCGTCCCGGGCCAGCCCCGAGTCATCGCCCAGCAGAACCGTTCCGCCGAGCGCGGCGGTCACCTGTGCCACGGTCGGCGCCGACAGCGCGGGCTCGTCCGGCAGCACCCAGCACGGCACCGGCAGCCGGGCGGCCAGCCGCTCCTGGACTACCTCGCGGTCCCCGGGCTCGACCCGGTTCACCACCAGGGCCAGCACGTCGCAGCCGAGCGCCTGGTACGCGCGGTACGCGTTGCGGGCCTCGGCGCGCACCGACTCGGCGCTCTGGCCCCGGCCGCCGACCACCGGCAGCACCGACGCCCCGAACTCGTTGGCCAGCCGGGCGTTCAGCGCCAGCTCGTCCGGCAGCTGGGTGGCGGCGAAGTCGGTGCCGAGCACCAGCACGACCTCGTACTCCGAGGCCACCCGGTGGAACCGCGTCACCAGCCGGGACACCAGCTCGTCGGTGCCCTGCTCGGCCTGGATCGTGGACGCCTCGTGGTAGTCCATGCCGTACGCGGTCGCCGGGTCCTGGGTGAGCCGGTAGCGGGCGCGCAGCAGGTCGTACAGCCGGTCCGGCCCGTCGTGGACGAGCGGACGGAAGACGCCCACCCGGTCGACCTGACGGGTCAGGAGCTCCATCACTCCCAGCTCGACGACCTGGCGGCCGTCACCCCGGTCGATCCCGGTCACGTACACGCTGCGCGTCACGCGCGTCCTCCGTTCGGTCGCCGCGCCAGCTTTCGCATGCGTCCGACTCGTGATCGTTCGGGCGCGGTCGGTATATGGTTCTTATTCCCCTCTTGACAATACCTGTGCGTGTCGATAAGACGCCCTCCGGAGTCCCCCCTTCCCTTCCACCGGGCGGACCGACCGCGTGACGGCCGGGCGGACCGCCGTGCCACCGTGCCCCGGTGATCCCGATATCACGAGCGTGGTCCGGACCAATGTGGTGGGAGTGCCCACGGGAAGGGCACCCCGTATGCCACCGTGGAAGAATCAGGGCGGGCACACACCGGACCCCAGCAGCGAGCAGGAGACAGAGCACGATGCGCATCGGAGTACTCACGGCGGGCGGCGACTGCCCCGGTCTGAACGCGGTGATCCGTTCGGTCGTGCACCGGGCCGTCACCCACCACGGCGACGAGGTCATCGGCTTCGAGGACGGCTACGCGGGACTCCTCGACGGGCGCTACCGCCCCCTCGACCTCAACGCGGTGAGCGGCATCCTCGCCCGTGGCGGCACCATCCTCGGCTCCTCCCGGCTGGAGCGCGACCGCTTCCGCGCGGCCTGCGAGAACATCCGGTCGCTCGCCACCGAGATCGGCTTCGACGTCCTCATCCCGATCGGCGGCGAGGGCACCCTGACCGCCGCCCGGATGCTCGCCGACGCGGGCCTGCCGGTGGTCGGCGTCCCCAAGACCATCGACAACGACATCTCCTCCACCGACCGCACCTTCGGCTTCGACACCGCCGTCGGCGTCGCCACCGAGGCGATGGACCGGCTGAAGACCACCGCCGAGTCACACCAACGGGTGATGGTGGTCGAGGTCATGGGACGGCACGCCGGATGGATCGCCCTGGAGTCCGGGATGGCCGCCGGGGCCCACGGCATCTGTCTGCCGGAGCGCCCCTTCGACCCCTCCGACCTGGTCGCGATGGTCGAGGACCGCTTCGCCCGGGGCAAGAAGTTCGCCGTGATCTGCGTGGCCGAGGGCGCCCACCCCGTCGAGGGCACCATGGACTACCAGAAGGGCGAGATCGACCAGTTCGGGCACGAGCGGTTCCAGGGCATCGGCACCGCCCTCGCCTTCGAGCTCCAGCGCCGCCTCGGCAAGGAGGCCAAGCCGGTCATCCTCGGCCACGTCCAGCGCGGCGGCACGCCCACCGCGTACGACAGGGTGCTCGCCACCCGCTTCGGCTGGCACGCGGTCGAGGCCGCGCACCGGGGCGAGTCCGGCAAGATGACCGCGCTGCGCGGCACGGACGTCGTGATGGTCCCGCTGGCCGACGCGGTCACCGAACTCAAGACGGTCCCCAAGGACCGGATGGACGAGGCCGAGTCGGTCTTCTAGCCCGGCCTCCGTACGACCTCGTTCCGTACGACCCCGTTCCCTGCGGCTCCGTTCCGTACGGGCACGCCTTCCGTACGGCCCCGGAAAGCACCACGCCACGGCCCCGTCGCCCCGCCCGGAGCGACGGGGCCGTGGCGTACCCGTCGGACGGGGCGGGGAGGCGGGTGTTTCCCGTGCGGGAGTGTCACATCCCGGAGTCCGCCGGTGTCTTCATGCCGTACGAGCGCACGAGCCCCAGACACAGGGAGACACCATGGCACTCCGGGTACCCAAGGCGGAACTGACCGGCGAGCTGGGCGAGCGGCTGGCCGAGCGGCTCGGCGTCGTCCCCGAGCCGGTGGAGGTGATGCTCCACCACCCCGCCGTGACCGAGTCGGTCGTCGGCTTCGGTGGCGCGGTGGGCGAGTGGGACTCCGTCGACGAGAGCCTCAAGTCCTTCGCGCACATGGCCGTCGCCTCGCAGCTCGGCTGCGGCTTCTGCCTGGACTTCGGCTACTTCCAGGCCCGGAACAAGGACCTCGACCTGACCAAGGCGAGCCAGGTGCCGCGCTGGCGGGAAGCGGAGGCGTTCACCCCGCTGGAGCGGGACGTGATGGAGTACGCCGAGGCCATGACCGACACGCCCGCCGACCGTCACCGGACCGGACCGGTGACAGTCGGCGGCGTACGTCCTCACGGGGACGTACCGTCCCCCTCGGCGAGCCGGACGCCATCGCCCGACGGGTTCCCGAGTCCGAGGAAGAAGTCCCGGACGTCCCCCGCGAACGCCTCCGGCACCTCCATCGCGGCGAAGTGGCCGCCGCGTTCGAACTCCGACCAGTGCCGGACGTCGTACAGCCGCTCGGCCAGCGGCCGTACCGACCGGGTGATGTCGTGCGCGAAGACCGCCACGCCGACCGGTACCGGGCAGGACGCCGGCCTCCGTACGGCGTCGTGGTGCAGCCGCGCGGAGGAGGCGGCGGTGGCGGTCAGCCAGTACAGCGAGACGTCGGTGAGGATCCGCTCGTCGTCGACCGGCGAACGGGGATCGGTCCACTGGGCGAACCGCTCGGCGATCCAGGCGAGTTGGCCGACCGGAGAGTCGGTCAGGGCGTAGCCGATGGTCTGCGGGGTGAGCGCCTGGAGCGCCTGGTACGGCGGACGGTTCGCCATCAGCGCCCTGATCCCGTCGAGCCGTTCCCCGTCGGACGCGGACAGTTCGACGTCCACGCCCGGGACCGGCGGGGTCGGCAGGTAGTTGACGTGCACCCCGACGACCCGGTCGGGCGCCACCGTGCCGAGCGCCAGGGAGACGCCCGAGCCGAAGTCGCCGCCCTGGGCGCCGTAGCGCTCGTAGCCGAGGCGGCGCATCAGCTCGGCCCAGGCCCGGGCGATCCGGACGAGGTCCCAGCCGCGCTCGTGGGTCGGTCCGGAGAACCCGTACCCGGGGAGGGAGGGGATCACCAGGTGGAAGTCGCGGGACAGCGGCTCGATCACCTCCAGGAACTCCAGGAAGGAACCGGGCCAGCCGTGGGTGAGGACCAGCGGGAGGGCGTCCGGCCTGGCGGACCGGACGTGGACGAAGTGGATGTCCTGGCCGTCGATCCGGGTGCGGAAGTGGGGGAGCCGGTTCAACCCGGCCTCGTGCGCGCGCCAGTCGTACCCGGTGCGCCAGTGCTCGGCCAGCTCCTTGAGCCTGGCCAGCGGGAAGCCGTAGTCCCATCCGGCGTCGGCGACCTCGTTGGGCCAGCGGGTCCGGGCGAGACGGTCGGCGAGGTCGTCGAGATCGGCTTGGGGAACGGCGACGCGGAACGGTTCGATCACGGTCTTCACTCCAGGGGACGAATGATTGGCGCGGCAAACGTTTGTGTGGCCAACGGTATACCGGAATCGTAGGTGCGCCAAACGATTAGTTAGACTCGCCCCATGGAGAACCCGCCCGGGACGTCGCCCGAGGAACCGTCCACCCGCTGGAAGGGCAGCTGGGAGGCCCTGCCGGGCTGGCTGCTCGCCCGCACCGCCGCGCACGCCCACCGCCTGCTCACCGAGGGGTTCGCGACCGTCGGCGCCCGTGGCTACCACTACCGGCTGCTGGCGACGCTGGAGGAGTCCGGCCCGGCCAGCCAGGCCGTACTGAGCCGCCGCAGCGGCATCCACGTCAGCGACGTCGTCGCGGCGCTCAACGAACTGGCCGCCGACGGACTGATCGAACGCGCCCCCGACCCGTCCGACCGCCGGCGCAACGTCGTCTCCCTGACCCCGGCGGGCGAACGACGCCTACGACGGCTGGCGGAGTCGCTGACGGAGTCCCAGGAGACGCTGATGGCACCGCTGTCACCGGAGGAACGCCGGGAACTGACCGGGCTGCTGTCCAGACTGCTGGACCACCACGACGGGCGGACGGGGACCGAAGCCTGAACGGTGGCGCGCGCCGTATCCCCCAGCCCCCGCCCTGGCTCGGGAGTGCGGGCCCGGACCTCTGAGGTCAGAGTGACCGCTTGACGACGGCGTCCAGGCGCTGCTGGAAGACCTTCGCCGCGTCCGGAGTGAGCGTGAGCAGCGCCACCATGCTGGACAGCATCACGTCGCACAGCTCGTCCCGCACGTCCTCCCAGGTGTGGGTCCGGCCCTTGCGCGGGTTGGCGTTGGCGGCGCCCATCGCGGCCCGCGCGACCTCGCCGACCTCCTCCTGGACCTTGAGCAGGCGAAGGAGCCGGGCCTGCTCGGGCGTGGCGTTGTCCTTCGCGTCCAGCCAGTCCTTGAGCCTGCCGACCGCCGTCCACGTCTCCTCGCCAACGTTGTTGTCGGTCATGCGGGATCTCTCCTCAGGTCGTGGTGCGGGTACGGAACCCGGCCGGGCGCACCCAGCGGTCCGTTCGCTGTTCGTGGGGGCCCGGAAGCCGCTCGCGTTCGGGGCGGACGGGTGGATCCGGGCGGTCAGGTGACGCGGACCGCCACGGTGCCGATGGCGGCGGCGATCAGCAGGGCGAAGGTCGCGGCCACCACGAGGGTCAGCCGGGGGCGTCGGCGGTGCGGGGTCCGCCGTGCCCCGCGTCCGGGGCGTCCCTCCGTGTCGACCCGGACGCCGAGCCCGGGCCCGGACGGTTCGACGCCCCTCGGGTCGGGGACGGCCGGGGCGGGACCGGACCGGGCGGGCACGGCGGTGGGCGGCGGCTGGGTCCGGTAGGGCCGGACGACCGGCTCGGGCAGGGGGACGACCGGTGTGTGCCGGGCCAGGACGTGCTGGCGGGCCCGCTGTTCCACGGCGGTCAGACAGCCCTCGCACAGGTACACCGGAGCGTGGTGGCCCGCCCATCGTGCGGGCCCCACCCAGGTGACGAGGAGCGACCGGTCGCACCTCCAGCACTCGCCGGTGAGCCACTCGACCAGGACCGTCGTCACCGTCACCTCCCGGCCCGCGTCTCGTCCCGGCACGCGCACGGGCACGCGGCGGGACGCTCGTCCAGGCGGACGTCGACGGCGAAGTGGCCGTCGCGTACGGCCAGTCGCCCGGGCGACCATCCCGCGCACGCGTGCGCGGGATGGTCGAGGATCTTCGCGGCGAAGCACGGCCCGCAGGGCACGGCGCGGACCGGTCGGCGCTCCCCGTGGAAGACCCCGGGCGGGACGACCGCGCGCCGACGGCCCGTGAGCCGCAGACGGGCTCGTTCCCACCAGGGGACCGGGTCCGGCGTCACCGGCCGGACTCCTCGGCTTCGCGCAACCGGTCCAGTCCCCGGGCGACCAGGGCCCGCAGGGAGTCCACCGGGCAGTCGCGCCGCACCACGGGCCCGGCCCAGAACGCCCGGCTCTCCGGCGCCCGGGCCGCCGGGGACAGGAAGAGGTCGAGGCGGGGGACACCGAGGTAACACCCGTCGCCCAGGTGCTCGACCTGGGGCGTCCGGCCCTCGGACGGCCAGCTCCCGCACCCGGTCAGCGCGTAGACCTGCCGCGCGTACCGGTCCAGGAAGACCGGGCCTCCCTCCAGCGCGCGGTGCAGCAGGGCCGAGGCCCGGCGGTCGTCGGCGGCCGACACCGCGACGCGCACCAGGTCGCACGGCACCCGGACCGCGTCGAAGACCCGTCCGCAGGAGAGCAGCGCCACATCGCGCGTGGTCCACTCCGCGTAGCCGGTCAGCGGGTCGTCGGCGGCGCTCAGCAGCCACCGCGCGATCGCGTCCACGCTCTGACCCGACCTCAGCACGGGGCTCATCGGCAGCCCTCCGGGTGCTCGGCCGTGTACGCGGCGACGCCGTCATCGGTGTAACCGAGCGCGCGGGCGCGGACCTCGGGGGCGCGGTCGGGCTCCACGCCCCACTCCACCCGTCCCGTCGCGGGGTCGTCGCCGGGGGCCGGGTGGGTGGAGTGCGGGTGCGGGTGCGGGTGGCGCACCCGTACCCGGGAGAACCCTCCGACCGCCCTGTCCTCGACCTCCAAGGCGTACAGCACCGACGCCAGGAGCCCCCTCGGGACCTGTACGTATCCGCACACCCGTGTGCCGCCGAGCGGCACCGCCAGCCCGCTCCACGGGACTTGCGGGTGACCGGCGTGGGTCCGTTCGAGGGCCATGCCGACGGCCCCGTCGAGCAGGCCCGGATCGTCCAGCCGGGCGGCGAGCTTCGCGCGCTCCTCGTCGAGGGCCCGGCGGAGTCGGTCGTCCAGCGGCGGGCGGCTCACGCGGGCTCTCCGACCGTGACGCTGGTGGACTCGGCGAGGGCGGCGAGGGCCCGCAGGACCAGGGCCAGCCGACGGTCACCGAGACGCCGCAGCCCGCCCAGCGGCAGGGGCGTGCGCAGGGCGATCGCCAGGACGAGGGCGAGGAACGCGGCGTCCTGGGCGGGCAGCCGCTCCAGCAGCGTCGACCGGCGGCCGACCCGCTCCCAGTCGCAGCCCACCTCGCCGTCCCGCGTCACGACGAGCGCGGCGCGGACCGCCTCCCGGCGGACGAGATCCCCGTCCGCGACGAGCGCCGCCACCGCCACCCGGTCCGCCAGACTCTCCCGCCGCGCCCACTCGGTCAGGGCCACGGCGGTCTTCGACGCGGCGCCGCTCCCGTTCCTCTCGGTCAGGGGCCCGGGGGCTTGCTGCAGTTCAGTGTTCAAGGTGTTGTCCTCATGCCTGTTGGGGGTGAGGTGAGCAGCCCGGTCCGGACGGCAACGGCAGCCGGAGCAAGCGGAAGCGGAGGGTGCGACCGCACCCCCGGACCCTCCGTAATCAGGCAACTACAAATCCAAGGGCCCGGCTTTCACGGTTTGTGAAAGCCGGGCCCCGTGACCCCAACACCACTGGTTGGCTTAGTACTTGACGCCCGCCCAGTGGGCATAGCCGAGCAGACTCTCCGGTGCGGACTGCCTGCTCGCCCGGACCAGACCGGCAACCACCTCGTGAACCTGGGGGTTGTACCTGGCGACCTCGGGGGACTGCTTGCGGGCCCTCTGGAGGGCTTCCAGCGCGCCGGCGCCGTTCCCCACCCACATTTCGCTCCGCGCCACCGTGACCGAGAGGCGGGCCCGCCTCGACGCGGGCCACGACGGGGGTGGCGCCACCGTCCTGGCCCGCTTGACGGCCTTGCCCGCCTGGCCGGCGTCCGTGAGGACCCCGACCTCGTGCACCGCGACGTTCGTGGGTCCCCACCCCATCCAGAAGACGTCAGGCTGCTCGCCCGTGCGCGCGGCGATCCGCCCCGCGTCCTTGAGCAGCGCCAGGGCCGTGTCCACGGCTCCGGCCCTGGCGTGGAGAAGCGCGGACCCCAGGAGCAGTTGGCCGCGTACGGGTGCGGTCCACGCGGCTTCGTCCGCACCGTCGAGCGCCTTCATCCCGGCCTCGGTCATCCGCAGCCCGGTCGCGTAGTCACCGGCCTTCATGTGGATCAGCGACCTCTGGTACTGGCGCATGCCCCGCAGGGGAGCCGCCTCCAGGTCGTGGGCCCGCTGAGCGGCCCAGTCGACCCGGTCGAGGGCGATCCGGGCCAGGTTGTGGAACCCGAACCGGATGCCGACGTCATAGGCGCCCCGGTACACCTGGCTCAGCAGCCCCCACAGCCGCTGGTCCGTGCGGAACAGGGCGGCCGCCCGGATCTCCTCGGCCAGCGGGGCGATGCGCTTCGCCATCGTGGAGAAGCCGCCCTCGTCGTGCAGCTTGCCCAGGGCCCGGACGTCTGAGGCCAAGTCCTCGTAGCGGCGGGGTCTGATGTCCTCGTCGGGGTCGAGGTCGTACCAGTCGAGCGCCGTGGTGACGGGCTCCAGCAGTCGGTCGATCCGGTCCTCCCGCAGCTTGTCCCGGTAGGGCTGGCCGTAGAGGTCCTGAGGGTCGACGGACAGGGCCCTGGCGCACGCGGCCACGAAGACCGGCGTCGCCAAACGCTTTCCCGAAGCGACCTTGGTGTAAAGCGAATACGAGACGCCCGCCTTGTCGGCAAGTCCACGCTGCGTCAGGTGACTTGCCTTGCGGAGCTGTTCGATGCGTGCACCAGTACCGATGTCCGTGGACGAAGACATGCCGGACTTCCTCCCGCTTAGTGGCCCCCATCGCAAGGTACCCCCACTTCACGGCATGTGGTATGGAGGGCCACGCCTCCCTGATTCCGCGCGCACAGCCTCGTGACACCGGCTGCACCCGCGACGACCTGCGGAAACTGATCGCGAGGGCGCGGAAGTCCCTCGTTCCGGCTTTCACATTTTGTGAAAGCCCCGGTTGCCCCGCCCGTAGCTCCTCGTCCCGTTGGCTCCTGCCCCAGCACCACGAGGGCCGACGGACCGGCGTGGGTCTTGGCGACCCCCGCAGGCGGGGAGTACGTGGGGTGCCAGGCCGTCCGGCTCCTGGTGCGATCTGCCGCGCTCCAGGCCATCGAACACTTCCGCAACCGAGGCATGTGCCTTGCCCAACTCGCCAGGTCGTCCTCTCCGACCGCCATTACGATCGCACGGCGGGCGCTGCCCTGGTCCCTGCGGCTCATCAAGGGCGGACAGTCGTCCACCCGCACCTGTCGACAACTCGCGGTCGCCCGGAACGACCTCGACGGGTGCAAGGTCAGCACATCGCTACGAGAGACGTTCGACCTGCTCACCCATCACATCGCCTGACCGAGGAGGCATCCCGCATGCCCGGACGCACCACACCCGCCCTTAGCTTCGCGCGCCTCACCGGCCAGACCGCGCCTGAGGTCATCACCGAACTCACGGAGGTCTACGCCCAGGTCTATGACGTGCCCCCGTACATCGGAGACCCGTTCTTCTCGATCGAGACGTTCGGGTCCCGTCTCACGGCCGCGTTCGGGATGGAGGGGTTCGAACTCGTCACGGCGCGCCTCTCGGACGGCACCCTGGCCGGGTACGTCCACGGCGTCACCCTGACCACGGACCGCCCCTGGTGGGTGTCCCTCCACGACGTCACCCCCGACAAGGCGAGGAAGGCCGCCGAGGAGGGGGATGTCTTCTGGCTCCGGGAGCTCATGGTCCTCGCGGAACACACTGGCCAGGGCATCGGCCGAGCCCTCCACGACCAGATGGTCAAAGGCCGTACCGAGTCCTGGACCACCCTCACCTGCATCACCGACAACCAGCCAGCACGCGACGCCTACCCGCGCTGGGGGTACGAGGTCCTGCCCCGGACGATCAAGCACGCCGAGGAGTCACCGGTCTACGACCCGATGCTCCTTCGCCCCGGGTCCTCTCCTCGCTGACGCGGAGCGAGCGGCCGGACCCGGTAGCTCCATGACGGGTGCGCGTGCTCCGGAGCAGCTATGCCGCTCTCGTGTCTCGGCAGGGGCCACCCCCGCACGCGCGGGGAGCACCGAGTTGATCACGATGTAGTCACGGTGGAGGGGGGACCACCCCCGCACGCGCGGGGAGCACCAGCGCGAGCTCTGGCTCGAAATGCAGCCGGGCGGACCACCCCCGCACGCGCGGGGAGCACGGTGCTGAAGGTGACAGCGGGAGGCAGTTCGCGGGACCACCCCCGCACGCGCGGGGAGCACGTGCCCCTCGTGAACGCCGCCGCCTACGGAGCGGGACCACCCCCGCACGCGCGGGGAGCACTCGCGCATGGAACCGCGCGAGGCCCTGACCGCGGGACCACCCCCGCACGCGCGGGGAGCACGACTCCAGCCCGCGCAGTCGGCTCTCGTGGTCGGGACCACCCCCGCACGCGCGGGGAGCACGCGAAGGACCGGTTCATCGCGGGATTCACCGCGGGACCACCCCCGCACGCGCGGGGAGCACATACTTGAACCCTCCCCCGCACTCGCATCGCGAGGACCACCCCCGCACGCGCGGGGAGCACACAGCTCAGACCGAGGAAGTCAGCGTCGACGAGGGACCACCCCCGCACGCGCGGGGAGCACTCCATGGGCCCCCGGTCCACGTGGCGCCGGGGGGGACCACCCCCGCACGCGCGGGGAGCACATCCCGGCAAAGGTCCTCAAGATGGCCGCGAAGGGACCACCCCCGCACGCGCGGGGAGCACCCGATCGAAACCAACCGCGCGACGACCTGCCTGGGACCACCCCCGCACGCGCGGGGAGCACTAGTCGCTCGTGCCGTCGAGCCTCGGCCAGCCGGGACCACCCCCGCACGCGCGGGGAGCACCGCGCCATGGTCATGGACCCGGCCGTGCGGGTGGGACCACCCCCGCACGCGCGGGGAGCACCGCGCCATGGTCATGGACCCGGCCGTGCGGGTGGGACCACCCCCGCACGCGCGGGGAGCACCGGTCAACCGCATCCCGTAGCGATGCCCCGCTGGGACCACCCCCGCACGCGCGGGGAGCACATCTCGGTGATCGTGCGCAGACGGGGCGTCGGGGGACCACCCCCGCACGCGCGGGGAGCACCTCGACAAGGCGCTCACCGGTTCCAGCACCGAGGGACCACCCCCGCACGCGCGGGGAGCACGCGGTCATCGACCGCATGATCGTCGTCTCCCCGGGACCACCCCCGCACGCGCGGGGAGCACCCGGACGGCGCGCAGGCCAGAGCGCCGAACCAGGGACCACCCCCGCACGCGCGGGGAGCACGTCGACGACCAGCTTATGTACGTACAGGGCGCGGGACCACCCCCGCACGCGCGGGGAGCACACCTACGATTTCAATGTCGCATGCTCTGTGGCGGGACCACCCCCGCACGCGCGGGGAGCACTCTTCCTGACCAGCGGTTTTATCTCGCCGTTCCCCGGTTTTTGGCAAGAACTCGAAACTCCGGCATTTCGCCCATCCGTCCCGCCTCGCCCCCGGCGATGCCTAGGACGCCACGTGCCGATCAGTCAGCCGTTCCACCCTATCCCCGTCCCCGTCCCCGTCCCCGAACCGTTTCCGTGGCCATCGGCGGACTGGTGGACCCGTGGGGACCGGTAGACCGGCCAACCTCCAGATCACCCACCGCGCTCCCTTCCCCGAAGCCCCCAAGGCCCCCAACCCGAAGAGCCCCGGACGTCGACCAGCGGACGTCCGGGGCCCAAGAGCCCGCGCGGGGAGGAGAAGGTGCGGAAGGAACGGGGGAGGCGGGGCCGTCAGCCCAGGGTCCGGGACCGGTCCCGCGCCCCGGTCCGAGCCCGGTCCAGGGCCCGGACCCGCGCCCTGTCCCGGGTCCACGCCCGGGCCAGGGTCACGCCGAGACGGACTTCTTGCCGTCCTCGTGCGTGGTGGGGGCGGTCCGGGGGGACGGCACGTCGTCGTCCTCGTCCCCGCCGGACGGCGCTCCGTGGGAGTCGTCCAGCAGCGTCCGCTCGTCGAACGGGATCTCGCCCGCGAGCACCTTGCCGACCCGCTCGCGGTCGACCTCCTTGGTCCACACGCCGATGAGCAGCGTGGCCACCGCGTTGCCCGCGAAGTTCGTGAGGGCGCGGGCCTCGCTCATGAAGCGGTCGATGCCGATGATCAGGCCGACGCCGTCGACCAGCTCGGGCTTGTGCGACTGGAGTCCGCTCGCGAGGACCGCGATGCCGGAGCCGGAGACCCCCGCCGCGCCCTTCGAGGCGATCATCATGAACAGCAGCAGTCCGATCTGCTGGCCGATGCCCATCGGCTCGCCCATCGCGTCGGCGATGAACAGCGAGGCCATCGTCAGGTAGATCATCGTGCCGTCGAGGTTGAACGAGTACCCGGTCGGGACGGTGATGCCGACGACCGGACGGCTCACCCCGAGGTGCTCCATCTTGGCGATGAGGCGGGGCAGCGCCGACTCGGACGACGAGGTGGAGAGGATCAGCAGGAACTCGCGGCCCAGGTAGCGGAAGAGGTGCCAGACGTTGACGCCCGCGACCACCCGGGTCAGCAGACCCAGCACCAGCACCACGAACAGCGCGCAGGTGACGTAGAAGCCGAACATGATCGTGGCGAGCGCCTTCAGGGCGTCCATGCCGGTCTCGCCGATGACGGCGGCGATCGCGCCGAACGCGCCGACCGGGGCCGCCCACATGATCATCGCGAGCACGCGGAACACCAGCCGCTGGATGTGCTCGATGCCGCGCAGCACCGGCTCCCCGCTGCGGCCCATGGCCTGGAGCGCGAAGCCGACGAGCAGCGCGACCAGCAGGGTCTGGAGGACCTCGCCCGCGGTGAACGCGGACACCATGGTGGCCGGGATGATCCCGAGGACGAAGTCCACCAGGCCCTTGCCCGCGTTCTCGGCGGCGGTGTGGCCGACCTCCTTGTCGGAGTCGGTCAGGTCCATCCCGGTGCCCGGGTCCAGCATGTTGCCGACGAGCAGGCCGATCGCCAGCGCGGCGACGGACATGACCATGAAGTAGGCGAGGGCGAGGCCGCCCACCTTGCCGATCTTCGCGGCCTTGCGGACCGAGCCCACGCCGAGCACGATCGTGCAGAAGATGATCGGCGAGATCATCATCTTGATCAGCGCGACGAACCCGGTGCCGAGGGGCTTCAGCTCCTTGGCGACGTCGGGGACGGCGAAGCCCACGGCGATGCCGAGGACCACCGCCACGATGACGGCGATGTACAGGTAGTGGGTGCGGTCCCGTCTGGCGGGCGGCGCGGCGGGCGCGGTGGCGGGGGTGTCGGTCACGGGGGTGCCTTCCTCGGCGACAACGGCGGCTTCGTCGATGGGCGCGGGGCTCTGCGGGAGGCCCGCGCGGGCCGGGAGGTACGTGGGGGATACCTCGCGGCCGACGCGCAGTGCGTGCGGCTCACGTCCTGGGCGGCGGAATCCCGGTGAATATCTCCTAGCCATGTGAGGGCGGTCACGCTTGCGTTCATTGAGTTCACATCGCCGCGACCCGGTCCGGGGACGATGCAGACTGTCAGGCATGCCCCTCGTCCGCGCCGCGCGCGTCCGCGTGCCCGTCGGCCCCGCGCCCCGTCCACCCCGCCTGCCCCGGCCGCGCAGCCTGGCCGGTCAGCTGTTCGCGATGCAGGTCCTGCTGGTCGCGGTGGTCGTCGCGGGCTGCGCGCTGTTCACGTACGTGAGCGACGGGCACCAGGCCGAGGAGGCCGCCCGCCGCCAGGCCGAGGCGGCGGCCCGCGCGGTCGCCGTCGCCCCGGCCGTCCGGGAGGCGGCGCGCGGCGAGGACCCGAGCGCCGCGCTCCAGCCGTACGCGGTGCGGGTGCAGCGCGACACCGGAGTCGACTTCGTGACGATCATCGGGCTGGACGGCATCCGCTGGACGCACCCCGACGCGAGCCGGATCGGCGGCCGGTTCCGGGGCCACATCGGCCCCGCGCTGCGCGGCGAGACGTTCTCCGAGACCCACCCGGGCACCCTCGGCCCCTCGGTGCGGGTGGTGACCCCGGTCCACGCCACCCCCTCCGGCGGCGAGGTCGTCGCCCTGGTCGCCGCCGGGATCACGGTGGAACGGATCAGCGCCGGGGTCCGGGAACAGGTCGTGGCGCTGCTCGGGGTCGCGGCGGGCGTCCTGGTCCTCGGCGGGATCGGCACGTACGTGATCAACGCCCGGCTGCGCCGCAGCACGCACGGCATGAACGCGACCGAGCTGAGCCGGATGCACGACTACCACCAGGCCACCCTGCACGCGGTCCGCGAGGGGCTGCTGATGCTGGACGGGCGGCGCAGGGTCGCGCTGCTCAACGACGGCGGACGGGAGCTGCTGGGCATCGACGGGAACGCGGTCGGCCGCTCCGTCGCCGACCTCGGACTGCCGCCCCCGCTCACCGGCGCCCTGTTGTCGGCCGAGCCCCGGGTGGACGAACTGCACCTGACCGGCAGCCGGGTCCTGGTCGTCAACACCCAGCCGGTCTCCAGCGGCGAGCGGCGCGGCACCGTGGTCACCCTGCGGGACCACACCGAGCTGCAGGCGCTGACCGGGGAGCTGGACTCCGAGCGCGGCTTCACCGAGGCCCTGCGCTCCCAGGCCCACGAGGCCGCCAACCGGCTGCACACGGTGGTCTCGCTGATCGAGCTGGGCCGGGTGGAGGAGGCCGTCGAGTTCGCCACCGCCGAACTCGAACTGGCCCAGGCGCTCACCGACCAGATCGTCGCGGCGGTCGGCGAGCCCGTCCTCGCCGCCCTGCTGCTGGGGAAGGCCGCGCAGGCCAACGAACGGGGCGTCGAACTGCTGGTCTCCCCGGACAGCAGACTGGACGACGGGGTGCTCCCGGACAGCCTGCCGCCCCGGGACGTGGTCACCGTCCTCGGCAACCTCATCGACAACGCGCTGGACGCCGCCCAGGACAGCGGGCCCGCCCGGGTCACCGTCACCGCCCGCGCCGACGGCGGACGGCTGATGCTGCGCGTCCACGACACCGGGGACGGCGTGGACCCGGCGCACGCGGAGGCCATCTTCGACCGGGGCTGGACCACCAAGCAGGAGGCCGGCCGGGGGCTGGGGCTGGCCCTGGTCCGTCAGACGGTGCACCGCCACGGCGGCACCCTCACGGTCAGCGCGCCCCCGGCCGGGGGCGCCGAGTTCACGGCCTCCCTGCCGCTCGCCGCCCCGGCCCCCCGCCCCGGCGGCACGGACGGGACGGACGGGGCGGACGGGACGCGTCCCGTCACGGTCGTGGGCACATCAGCCGCAACCGCGAACGCGGCCGCAACCGCAGCCATGGACGCAACCGCAGCCGCGAGCACAGGCACGGCCGCAGCCGCGAACACAGGCGCGGTCGCAGACGCGAACGCGGCCGTGGACGGGGAGGCGGTCCGATGACGGAGATCCGGGTCCTGGTCGTGGAGGACGACCCCGTCGCCGCGGACGCCCACGTCACCTACGTCCGACGGGTGCCCGGGTTCACGGTGGTCGGCGCGGTGCACACGGCGGCGGACGCGCGGCGGGCGCTGGAGCGGTACCCCGTCGACCTGCTGCTCCTCGATCTGTACCTGCCGGACGGCCACGGGCTGGCGCTCGCCCGCAGCCTGCGGGCGTCCGGGCACCAGACCGACGTCATCGCGGTGACCTCGGCACGCGATCTGGCGATCGTCCGGGAGGGCGTCTCGCTGGGCGTGGTGCAGTACGTGCTGAAGCCGTTCACCTTCGCCACCCTGCGGGACCGGCTGACGCGGTACGCCGAGTTCCGCACGGCGGCGGGGGAGGCCAGCGGACAGGACGAGGTGGACCGGGCGCTCGCCGCGCTGCGCTCCCCGGCCCCGGCGGGGCTGCCGAAGGGCCTGAGCGCGCCCACCCTGGAACGGGTGGTGCGCAGTCTGCGCGACGCGCCCGACGGGGTGACCGCCACGGGCGCCGCCGAGGCGGTGGGGATCTCCCGGATCACCGCCCGCCGCTATCTGGAGCACCTGGCCGCCACCGGACTGGCCGTCCGCAGCCCGCTGTACGGTCAGGTGGGCCGTCCCGAGCTGAACTACCGCTGGGCGGGCGGGAGATGACCCCCGGGTGATCCCTGGGGTGTCCCCTGGGCGTCCCCCAGGGCGTCCCCCGGGGTGTCCCCTCGGGAAGCGATCGCACCTCGGCCTCCTCCTCCCCGGACCCGGACGGCCCCGGGGCCCGGACGGCCCGCCACCCCGGACGGCCCGCCGCCCCGGCGGACCCCGCACGCGAGCACTTACCCACCGGTGAGTAACTGAGGGCGAGGTCCGTATCTGAGGGCAAAGTCCGTACTTGTGGGGGTAGTCGAGGCGGACGAGCATGGGGGCACCGCGAAACGATCTTCCGAAGGGAACCTCCGATGGCCGCCGACAAGACCTCCGTGACCGTGCTGGGACTCGGCGCCATGGGCCGGGCGCTCGCCGCCGCCTTCGTCCGGGCCGGACACCCCACCACGGTGTGGAACCGCACCCCCGGGCGGGCCGCCGACCTCGTCGCCCAGGGCGCCGTCGAGGCCGGTTCCGCCGCCGACGCGGCCCGCGCCTCCGAGCTGGTCGTGATGTGCCTCGTCGACCACCACGCGGCCACCGCCGTCAGCGAACTGGTCGTCGACGTGCTCAAGGGCACCGGCAGGACGCTGGTGAACCTGACCTCGGACACCCCCGAGCGGGCCCGTGAGACCGCCGCCTGGGCGGCCGAGAGGGGCGTCACCTACCTCGACGGCAGCGTGATGGTGCCGGTCGAACTGATCGGCACCCCGGACGCCCTGCTGTTCCACGCGGGCCCCCGGGAGGTCTTCGACCGGCACGCGGACGCCCTCGGCGCGCTCGGCGGGAAGATCGTGCACGTCGGCGAGGAGCCGGGCCGGGCCGCCGCCTACGACATGGCGCTGCTCGACTACTTCTACGCCAGCTTCTCCGGGGTGGTGCACGCCCTCACCCTGGCCGAGGCGGAGGGCGTGGCGCCGGAGGAGATCGCGCCGTTCTTCGGGACCATCACCTCGTTCATGCCGTTCCTCACGGCTGCCTCCGCCACCGAGATCGCCGGTCGGAGCTACTCCGGTGACGCGGCCAATCTGACGATGATGTCCGCGACCGTCGACCACCTGGTCGAGGTCTCGGAGGGGCGCGGACTCGACACCGGAGTCCTGCGCGCCATCCAGTCCCTGGCCCGGCGCACCCTCGCCCAGGGGCGCGGCGGGGAGAGCTGGACGTCCACGGCGGAGGCGGTGCGCGCGGCGGGCTGAGCGCCGGGCCGGGGCCGGAGCGACCACGCCCGGATGCGGCCCGGCCGGGGGCCCGTCCCCCGACGGCACCGGCGGACGGGTCGCCGCCGACGGCCGCCGGGACGGCCGCCGAAGGGCCCCCGGTACGCCCCCGGCCGCCCGCGGAACCGGTGGTGGTGACCCGGCCGCCCCTCCAGAGCCCTCAAGCCCTCACCCTCGCCCTTGCCCTGACGTCGGCGTCAAGGGTTAGCGTCCCGTCATGCGCATCGGCGAACTCGCGGCGCGGGCGGGCACCACCCCCCGGGCCCTGCGGTACTACGAGAGCCGCGGACTGCTGTCCGCGCGGCGCGGGGAGAACGGTCACCGCGTCTACGACGAGGACGATCTGCGGCTGCTGCGGCAGATCCGGGTGCTCCAGGAGTCGGGCTTCGACCTGGAGGAGACCCGTCCGTTCGTGGAGTGCCTGCGGGCCGGTCACGCGGAGGGCGACGTGTGCCCCGCGTCACTGGTCGTGTACCGCCGCAAGCTCGCCGAGATCGACGCCCTGATGGCCGAGTTGTCGGCGGTCAGGGCCCGGGTGGGCGAGCAGTTGGCGCGGGCCGAGCGGGCCCGGGACGAACTGGCCGCCGAGGCGCTGGTTCCGGGTGGGCCGGAACCCTTGTGCGCCGTGTCCTCAGGGATCGCGGGGCCCTTCGGGGCCTTCGGCGGCCCCGGGGGAGCGGCCGGGACGGAGGACGGACAGGGATGATCAGGACCGAGGGACTCGCGGAGGTCACGGACGCGGCGTTCGCGGACGTGGTGCTGGGGGCCGACCGGCCGGTGCTGGTGGAGTTCACGGCGGACTGGTGCCCGCCGTGCCGCCAGATCGCCCCGGTGCTCGCGGCGGTCGCCGCCGAGGAGGCGGACCGGCTGACGGTCGTCCAGCTCGACGTGGACGTCAACCCGGAGACCGTGGCCCGCTACCGGGTGCTGTCGATGCCGACGCTCATGGTGTTCCGCGACGGTGAGCCGGTGTGGTCGGTGGTGGGCGCGCGCTCCAAGCGACGGCTGCTCGACGAGCTGGCGGACGTGGTCTGACCCGGCCCTCCCCGCCGACCGGGACGACCACGCGACCACGGCGGGGGCGGCCGCGCGACCACGGCGGGGGCGGCTCCGCACCGGCACGGAAGGGCCCGCCCGGCCCCACCGGCGGGCCCACGGGCTCGGAAGGACAAGGGCCCGTGGCCGTGCCAGAGTGAGGGACGGGGGGTGACCCCGCGGCCCCCGTCACGGTGCCGCGTCCGCCCGCATTCCTGGAGGGCCCGCGAGATGCCCGAGATCAGCGAACCGTACGCGCCCGGCACCCCGTGCTGGGTGGATCTGATGGCGCAGGACCAGGACGCCGCGATGGAGTTCTACGGTCGGCTCTTCGGCTGGGGCGGCCAGGTCGGACCACCCGAGTTCGGCGGGTACGCCGTGATGGAGAAGAACGGCCGTCCGGTCGCCGGGATCGGTCCGGCGATGGCCCCCGAGGGACAACCGGAGCCCCCGCACGCCTGGACGACGTACCTGGCCAGCGACGACGCGGACGCGACCGCCCGCAGGATCGCCGACGCGGGCGGCGCGCTGCTCTTCGGCCCCGACGACGTGGGCACCCTCGGCCGGATGCTGGTGGCCGCCGACTCGACGGGCGCGGTGTTCGGGGTGTGGGGGCACCGGGACTTCATCGGCGCGGGCGTGGTCAACGAGCCGGGCGCGGTGATCTGGTGCGACTGCAACACCCGGGACCTCCCGGCGGCGGCCGCGTTCTACGAGGCGGCGCTGGGACTGGAGGCCCGGCGGATGGAGGAGGCGCCCGGCCCCTATCTGGGACTCTTCACCGCCGCGCGGCCCGACTACCCGGTGGCGGGGGTGGGGGACATGTCCGAGCGGTTCCCGCCGGAGGTGCCCGCGCACTGGATGACGACGTTCGCGGTGGCCGACCTGGCGTCGACGGTCGCCACGCACACCGCGGCGGGCGGCACGGTGGTCCAGGAGCCCACCAGCACCCCCTGGGGCGAGACGGCCGGGCTCGTCGACCCGTGGGGCGCCCACTTCGGGGTGATCCAGCCCGCGGGCTGACGAACGGTCGCAGGGCCGTCGCTCCCCGGGCCGCTGCTCCCCGCGCCACGGTCCTGAGCCTCCCCGCTGGGACTGCCCCGCCGGGACCGCCCCGCCCGGGACCAGCCCGCCCGGGTCCGGTCGGGGAGGGCCCGACAGGTGAGGCCCCGACCCGGCGGCCACCCGGGTCTACGACGTGACGTCGAACAACGGGTCCCAGTCCTGGGCGGACGGCGACATCATCTCCAGCGCCGCCGATCTGAACCGGTTCTTCCGGGCGCTGCTGGGCGGGCGGCTGCTGCCCCCGCGACAGCTCGCCGCGATGAAGACGACCGTGGCGACCTTCCCGGAAGCACCCGGGTTCCGCTACGGCCTCGGTCTGACCTCCGACCGGACCGGCTGCGGCGTCGAACTGTGGGGGCACGGCGGCGGCTGGATGGGCTCGCACACCATGGCCGCCAGCACCGAGGACGGCCGTCACTCCCTCGCCTTCAACCTGAACGCCGACTGGTACCCGCAGGGGCTGGGCTCCGTCATCGAGGCCGAGTTCTGCGGCACCGAGCCCACCGGGGGCGCGATGTCCGCCGGGGACGCCCGTGCCGGGGTGGTGCCGCCCCTGGACTGACGGGACGGCCTCCGTTCCATGCCCCGGCCGTCTCGACCAGCCGGGCACGGAGCCGGTGCCGAAGGCCGGGAGCCGGTCCGGAAAGAACCGGTCCGGAAAGCGGGGGAGGCCCTGGAAAGCCGCTCGGAGAACAACGGCAGAGCGCATGAAAAAACCCCTCGGAGGAATTGACGTCCGGGGGGTTTCCTGGCGTATATTCATGGGTTCGCGATTCCAGAAATGGGCATCGCAAACATCGCTACTGACGAAAGTCTATCCGGGTGGGAGCTGCATTGTCAAGCAAGGGAATTCCGGACGGAACGGAAACGAACGAAAGGGAACCGCGAACCGAAACGGAAAGCACGACCACGGACCGCGCACTGCGTGCCGAACAGGAATTCCTCGATGGACTCCACACCCGGATCGACACGCTGCGCGCCCACGCCGCGGCCTCCGTCCGGGGCGCCCTCGCCCCGGTCGGCAACGGCCTCCAGGCCCGGCTGGAACGGGACGTCCTGGTCCGCGAGCGCTCCGGGCTGCTGGCCGCGCTGGACGCCGTCGAGGGCTCCCTGTGCTTCGGCCGGATCGACCTCGCCTCCGGCGCCAGCCACCACATCGGCCGGGTCGGGGTGCGCGACGAGGACCCGGCCACCGGCGACCTCGTCCCCGTCCTGGTCGACTGGCGGGCCCCGGTCGCCCGGCCGTTCTACCTCGCCACCGGGCACACCCCGCTCGGACTGCGCCGCCGACGCCACCTCACCTGCGACGGCCGTACGGTCACCGCGCTGCACGACGAGGTCCTGGACCTGGGCGACACCGTCCGCAGCGGCCACGAGGACCCCACCGGGGACACCGTGCTGCTCGCCGCCCTGAACGCCGCCCGCACCGGACGGATGGGCGACATCGTCCGCACCATCCAGGCCGAACAGGACCGGGTGATCCGCGCCCCGCACCGGGGCGTCCTGGTCATCGAGGGCGGACCCGGCACCGGCAAGACCGCCGTGGCCCTGCACCGGGCCGCCTACCTGCTGTACGAGCACCGGGAACTCCTCGCCCGCCGCGCCGTCCTCATCGTCGGCCCCAATCCGGCGTTCCTCCGCTACATCGGGGAGGTGCTGCCCTCCCTCGGCGAGACCGGCGTGCTCCTCGCGACCGTCGGGGAGCTGTACCCCGGCGTCCACGCCACCGGCACCGACACCCCGCGCGCCGCCGAGGTGAAGGGCCGCGCCGCGATGGCGGAGGTGCTCGCCGCCGTGGTCGCGGACCGCCAGGCACCGCCCGGCCCGGCGCTCGCCGTCGAACACGACGGGGACGTCCTCCTCCTCGACGCCGACCTGGTCCGCGTCGCCCGGGAGCGCGTCCGCGCCCTGCGGCTGCCGCACAACGCCGCCCGCGAACACTTCGCGGGCCACGTCGTCAACACCCTCACCGACATGGTCGCGGAACGCGTCGGCACCGACCCCTACGACGGGACCAGCCTGCTCGACGCCTCCGACCTCACCCAGATCCGTGACGAGGTCGGCGCCAACCCCGGGGTGCTGGCCGTGATCACCGCGCTGTGGCCCCCGCTCACCCCGGAGCGCCTGGTCACCGAGTTCCTCGCGGACCCCACCCACCTCGCCCCCGAGGACGCCGACGCGATCCGCCGCGCCCCGTCCACCGCCCCCGACTGGACCCCCGCCGACGTGCCGCTGCTGGACGAGGCCGCCGAACTCCTCGGGGAGGACGACCGCGCGGCCCGCGCCGCCGCCGACCGCGAACGCCGCGAACGGATCGCCTTCGCCCAGGGCGTCCTGGACGTGTCCTACGCCTCCCGCACCTACGAGTTCGAGGACGTCGACGACGAGGACTCCGAGGTGCTCGGCGCGCACGACGTCATCGACGCCGAGCGGATGGCCGAACGCCACGAGGAGGAGGACCACCGCACCGCCGCCGAACGCGCCGCCGCCGACCGCACCTGGGCCTTCGGGCACATCATCGTGGACGAGGCGCAGGAACTCTCCGCGATGGCCTGGCGATTGCTGATGCGCCGCTCGCCCACCCGCTCCCTCACCCTGGTCGGCGACCCGGCGCAGACCGCCGAGGAGGCGGGCGTCGGCTCCTGGGAACGCGCCCTCGCCCCCTACGTCCAGGACCGCTGGGAGCACACCGTCCTCAAGGTCAACTACCGCACCCCCGTCGAGATCATGGAGACGGCGGCCCGGGTGCTGCGCGCCGCGCACCCCGGCTTCGCGCCCCCGGAGTCGGTCCGCTCCACCGGCGAGCGCCCCTGGCTCCGCGAGACGACTCCGGAGGCGCTGGCCGCGACGGTGGCCGCCGCCGCCCGCGAGGCCCTCCCCGCCGAGGGCCGCCTCGCGGTGATCGCCCCCCGCGCCCTCCACGCCGACCTGGCCGCCGTCCTGCCGGACGTCACGGCCGGCGCCGAACCCGATCTGACCCGGCGGACCGTGCTGCTGGACCCGCGCCAGTCCAAGGGCCTGGAGTTCGACACGGTGCTGGTGGTCGAACCGGGCGCGTACCGCACCAGCGACCTGTACGTGGCGATGACCCGGGCCACCCAGTCCCTGGGCCTGGTCCACACGGGCCGCCACCCCCTCCCGTGGCCCCCGGGAACCCTCCGCGACGTCCGGTGAGCGGGGAAGCGGGGCCGCCGGTCACCGCCCGACGGCCCCGCCCCGGTGCCGGTGCCCCGCACCGGTCGCGGGGCGGGGCACCGGCACCGGAGACCTCAGGCGGGCCGCAGCCACACCGTGGCCAGCGGCGGCAGCGTCAGCACCACGCTGGCCGTCCGCCCGTGCGCCTCCACCGGTTCGGGCCGGACCGGTGAGGCGTTGCCGACGCCCCCGCCCCCGTACCGTTCGGCGTCCGTGTTCAGGGTCTCCCACCAGGCCGGGACGGAGCCGGGGACGCCGAGCCGGTAGCCGTGCCGGACGACCGGCGAGAAGTTGGACACCGCCAGCAGCGGTTCCCCCTCCGCGTCGAACCGCAGGAACGCGAAGACGTTGTCCTCCGCCGCGTCCCCGACCACCCAGGCGAACCCCGCCGGATCGGTGTCCCGCTGCCACAGCGCCGGGGCGCCCCGGTACGCGGTGTTGAGGTCCCGCACCAGGTCCCGTACGCCCCGGTGGTCGGGCTCGGCGGCGTACGACGGGTCGAGCAGCCACCAGTCCGGCCCGTGCGCCTCCGACCACTCGGCACCCTGGGCGAACTCCTGCCCCATGAAGAGGAGTTGCTTGCCGGGATGCGCCCACATGAAGCCCAGGTAGGCGCGGTGCCCGGCCCGCCGCTGCCACCAGTCGCCGGGCATCTTCGACACCAGCGCCCGCTTGCCGTGCACCACCTCGTCGTGCGAGATCGGCAGCACGTAGTTCTCGCTGTACGCGTACACCATCGAGAAGGTCATCTCGTGGTGGTGGTACTTGCGGTGCACCGGCTCGTGCGCCACGTACCCCAGCGAGTCGTGCATCCAGCCCATGTTCCACTTGAGCCCGAAGCCCAGCCCGCCGAAGCCGCCCGCGCCGATCAGGTCGGTGGGCCGGGTCACCCCGTCCCAGGCGGTGGACTCCTCCGCGATGGTGACGACCCCGGGCACCCTGCGGTAGACGGTCGCGTTCAGTTCCTGGAGGAACGCCACCGCGTCCAGGTTCTCCCGGCCGCCGTACTCGTTCGGGGACCACCCGCCGCTCTCCCGCGAGTAGTCGAGGTAGAGCATCGAGGCCACCGCGTCCACCCGCAGCCCGTCGATGTGGAACTCCTCGCACCAGTACACCGCGTTGGCGACCAGGAAGTTGCGCACCTCGCGGCGCCCGTAGTCGAACTCCAGGGTCCCCCAGTCGGGGTGCGCGGCCCGCGCCGGGTCCGGGTGCTCGTACAGCGGACGCCCGTCGAACTCGGCCAGCGCCCAGGCGTCCCGGGGGAAGTGCGCGGGCACCCAGTCCATCAGCACCCCGATGCCCGCCCGGTGCAGCGCGTCGACCAGGTGCTTGAAGTCGTCCGGGGTGCCCATCCGCGAGGTCGGCGCGTAGAAGCCGGTCACCTGGTAGCCCCAGGACCCGCCGAACGGATGCTCCGCCAGCGGCATCAGCTCCACATGGGTGAACCCGAGGTCGCTGACGTACGCCGGGAGCTGCTCGGCCAGTTGACGGTACGTCAGCCCCGGCCGCCAGGAAGGCAGGTGCACCTCGTAGACGGAGAACGGCGCCTCGTGGACGGGCCGCGCCCCGCGCCGGGCCAGCCACTCCTCGTCCCGCCACCGGTGCCGGGAGACGTCCACCACCGACGCGTTCGCCGGGGGCACCTCGGTGCGGCGGGCCATCGGATCGGCCCGCTGGGTCAGCGACCCGTCCGGCCGGGCGATCTCGTACTTGTACAGCGCGCCCTCGCCGACGTCCGGCACGAACAGTTCCCACACCCCGCTGGAGCCCAGCGAACGCATGGGGTGCCCGGTGCCGTTCCAGTGGTTGAACGAGCCGGTCAGCCGCACCCCGCGCGCGTTGGGCGCCCACACCGCGAACCGGGTCCCGGTGACCCCCTGATGGGTGAGCACCCGCGCCCCGAGCGCCGTCCACAGCTCCTCGTGGCGCCCCTCGCCGATCAGATGGAGGTCGAAGCCGCCGAGCGAGGGCAGCAGCGCGTACGGGTCCGCCGTCTCCACCTCCGCGTCCTGGTACGCGATCCGCAGCCGGTACGCGGGGACCGCCGGGGCGTCCGGAACGGCCCGGGCGTCCGGGACCGTCGCCGCCCCGGTCCCGTCCGCCCCGGTCCCGTCCGGGCCGTCCGCGCCGGGGACCAGCAGCCCGCTGAAGAACCCCTTCCCGTCGTCGTGGAGCGCCAGCCGACGCCCGTCCTCCGTCACCACGGTGACCCCGAGCGCGTACGGGCGCAGCACCCGGACCGCCGTGCCGCCCGGTACGGGGTGCGCGCCGAGCACCGCGTGCGGGTCGTGGTGCGTCCCGCCGAGCAGCCGCCCCCGCTCGCCCTCCGGCACGGGCAGCGGGTCGTGGACCGGGACGGGCGCGGGGGCCGGGACGGGAGCCGCCGGGACGGAGGCCGCCGGGGTCGCGACGGCCGCCGCCCCGGCCGACGACCGGGAGGCCCCCGCGCCCTTCCCGGCGGCCGGACGCTTCGCGGTCCTCGCGGTTCTCGCGGCGCTCGGGGTCTTCGGGGTGCTCGGAGCGCTCGGAGTCCTCGGACCCTTCCCGGTCCCGGGCTCCTTCGGCTCCTTGGCGGTCTTCGTCGCCTTCGGGGCGGCCCGCGTCGCCTTCGTCGCCTCGGCCGCCTTCGGCGTGCTCGTGGGCGTCGCGCGCTCGGGGGCCCGTACCGCGCTCCTCGTCCGGGGCTTGCCCGTCCGGGCCGGTGCGGCGGCCGGGCCGGTGGCCGTGTCGGCATCGCCCGCAGTGGTCTCAGTGGTCGAAGTGGTGGGAGGACGGGGCACGGGGGTCTCCTGGAGGGGCCGGGTGGGGGCGCGTACGTGGGGGTGCGGGTGGGGACCGGCGGACGGGGACCCGGGGACGGGCCGGGAACGACGGAACGGACGGGTCGGGAACGGAGGCGACGGGATCGGGTGGACCCGGGGAACGGACGGGACGGGCCGGGAACGGAGGCGACGAGGTCGGCCGGACCAGGGCAACGGACGGGACGGGAGCGGACCTGGAGGGGAGGAGGGGATGGGGCCGGGCGGGACCCGACGGACGGGGGTGGGAACGGGCCGGGAACGGGCGGGACGGGATCGGGCGGACCCGACGGACGGGGCGGGGACGGGCTCAGCGGCCGGGACCGGGACCGGGGCCGGGATCGTGGCCGGGGGCCCCGGGCCACGACGGGGGCGGGGCGGGCGCGGCGAGGCGTTCCACCGCGGCGAGCGGGACGGGGAGCCAGTCGGGACGGTGCCGGGCCTCGTACAGGACCTCGTACACCGCCTTGTCCGTCTCGTAGGCCCGCAGCAGCACCGGCTCCTGGCGGGGGTCCCGCCCGGAGACGCGGGCGTACCCGTCGCAGTAGGCGGCGCGGCAGGCGTCGGCCCAGCCCGGGGACCAGGGGCGGTGCTGACGGGCCGCGTAGTCGAAGGAGCGCAGCATCCCGGCGACGTCCCGGACGGCGGGCTGGGGGAGACGGCGTTCGGTGAGCGGACGGGCGGGCTCGCCCTCGAAGTCGATCAGCGACCACTCGCCGTCCGGGCCGCGCAGGCACTGGCCGAGGTGGAGGTCCCCGTGGACCCGCTGGGCGGTCCAGGACCGGCCCTCCGCGCCGAGCAGCGCGAGGGCGTCGAACGCGGTCCGCAGCCCCCCGGCGTACGGGCGCAGCGCGGGGACGGCGCGCGCGGTCTCGTCCAGACGGCGGGTCATGCCCCGGGCCAGCGCCTCGATCCGGTCCCGGCCGAGGGTGACCGGCGGCAGGGCCCGGGCCAGCGCCCCGTGCACCTCGGCGGTGGCCCGGCCCAGCGCGCGGGCCTGCGCGGTGAAGTCCTCCCCCTCGGCGAGCGAGCCGAGCGCGGACTCCCAGCCGTCCCGGGCGCCCTTCAGGAACGGTTGCAGCACCCCGAGCACCAGCACCCCGTCCCGCCGTCCGTCCCGCCCCTCCGCCACCGGTGGCCCGGCCACCGCCCCGCTCGGGATCCCGTCCGTGGTGGTTCCGTCCGCCGGGGGGAGGAACCCGTCCGCCGCAGGGGGTCCGCCGCCGTCGGCCCCCGCGCTCCGGCCGCGCACGTCGGCGAGGAACCAGGCGACGGGCGGCGGGACCCGCCCGCACCCCTCGGTGGCCAGCGCCAGCGGCAGTTCGAGGTCCGGATGGGTGCCGGGCAGGATGCGCCGGAACAGCTTGAGGATGAACGTATCGCCGTACACCAGTGAGGAGTTCGACTGTTCGGCGCCGAGGACCCGGGGGGCGAGTCCGGAGGGGATACCGGCGCGCGCGGTCCGCTCGAAGCGCAGCTCCCCGACCCGGGCCCGCATCCGCAGCGCCTCCAGCAGCAGTTCCGCCAGCCGGGGGTCGTGCAGGGCGTCGTACACCGCGGCGCCGCGCAGCGGGCCCCGGTCGGGGCGGCCGATCAGGGCGGGGGCGAGCCGGGGTGGCAGGACGGGGCGGACGCCCACCAGGAGCTGGTAGCAGTCGGCGGTGGGGCCGTCGGGGGAGGGCTGTTCGGCGCGGACCAGCAGGTGCAGCAGCCGTGGGGAGCCGTCCGGGGGCAGCAGTTCCGTCGCGGAGACCAGGGTGAAGCCGTGCACGGGACGACCCTTGCCCGCGAACCACCGCTGCCGGGGCAGCCAGCTCCGCAGCAGCGGGCCGAGCGACTCGATCAGTCCGGGGCGGGCGACGGGCGCCCGGTCCGCCCGGGTCACGGCCTCCGACATGGGGTCGTTCCTTTCTGGCGGGTCACCGGCGCCGTCGCGCGGGCTCGTCCTGGGGCTTTTCCCACGGGGCTTGCCGCGCGGGGGCTTTCGTGCGGAGGTGCGGTGCGGGGCGTCCGGCCTCCCCGGGGCGGTGCGCGGTGGCGGGGAGGCCGGACGGCCGGCGGCGGCCGACCGGTCCGGTGGGCGACGGCGGTCTCCGGCGGCGGCGGGTCAGTCCGCCGGGCCCGGGACGGAGGGGCCGTCGTCCGCCCCGGTCCGGGTCCAGGCGCCCTCGCGCAGCCGGAACCAGTAGAAGCCGTGGCCCGCGAGCGTCAGCAGGTACGGCAGTTCGCCGATGGCCGGGAACCGCACTCCGCCGGTCAGCTCCACCGGGTGGCGTCCCCCGAACCGCCGCAGGTCCAGCTCGGTCGGCTGGGCGAACCGGGAGAAGTTGTGGACGCACAGCACCAGGTCGTCGCCGCCCCCGTCGCCGCCCGGGGCCTCGCGCAGGAACGCCAGGACGGCCGGGTTGGAGGACGGCAGCTCCTCGTAGGAGCCGAGGCCGAAGGCGGGGTTCTGCTTGCGGATCTGGATCATCCGACGGGTCCAGTGCAGCAGCGACGACGGCGAGGACATGGACGCCTCGACGTTGGTGACCTGGTAGCCGTGGACCGGGTCCATGATCGTCGGAAGGTAGAGCCGCCCCGGGTCGCAGGAGGAGAAGCCCGCGTTGCGGTCGGGGGTCCACTGCATCGGGGTGCGCACGCCGTCCCGGTCGCCCAGCCAGATGTTGTCGCCCATGCCGATCTCGTCGCCGTAGTACAGGATCGGCGAGCCGGGCAGGGACAGCAGCAGGGCGGTGAACAGTTCGATCTGTTTGCGGTCGTTGTCGAGGAGCGGGGCGAGCCTGCGGCGGATGCCGAGGTTGGCCCGCATGCGCGGGTCCTTGGCGTACTCCGCGTACATGTAGTCGCGTTCCTCGTCGGTGACCATCTCCAGGGTCAGCTCGTCGTGGTTGCGCAGGAAGATCCCCCACTGGCAGCCCGACGGGATCGGCGGGGTCTTGGCGAGGATCTCGGAGACGGGGTGGCGGGACTCCCGGCGCACCGCCATGAAGATGCGGGGCATCACCGGGAAGTGGAACGCCATGTGGCACTCGTCGCCGCCCACGGAGTAGTCCCCGAAGTAGTCGACGACGTCCTCCGGCCACTGGTTGGCCTCCGCGAGGATCACCGTGTCCGGGTAGTGGGCGTCGATCTCGGCGCGGACCCGCTTCAGCATCTCGTGGGTGGCGGGCAGGTTCTCGCAGTTGGTGCCCTCCGCCACGTGCAGGTACGGCACCGCGTCGAGCCGGAACCCGTCGATGCCGAGGTCCAGCCAGAACTTCAGGGCCGCGATGATCTCCTCCTGCACGGCCGGGCTCGCGAAGTTGAGGTCCGGCTGGTGGGAGAAGAACCGGTGCCAGAAGTACTGGCCCCGCACCGGGTCGAAGGTCCAGTTGGACGCCTCCGTGTCGACGAAGATGATGCGCGCGTCCTGGTAGCCCTTGTCGTCGTCGGCCCAGACGTAGTAGTCGCCGTAGGGCCCGTCGGGGTCGGCCCGGGACGCCTGGAACCACGGGTGCTGGTCGCTGGTGTGGTTCATGACGAAGTCGATGATCACGCGCATCCCGCGCTGGTGGGCCGCGTCCACGAACTCCACGAAGTCCGCGAGGTCCCCGAACTCCGGGAGCACGGCCGTGTAGTCCGACACGTCGTAGCCGCCGTCGCGCAGCGGGGAGGCGAAGAACGGGGGCAGCCAGAGGCAGTCGACGCCCAGCCACTGGAGGTAGTCCAGCCGGGCGGTCAGCCCCTTGAGGTCGCCGACGCCGTCGCCGTTGCTGTCCTGGAACGAGCGGACCAGGACCTCGTAGAAGACGGCCCGTTTGAACCACTCCGGGTCCCGGTCCCGGTCCGGGGTGTCCTCGAAGGTGTCGGGGACGGGTTCGTTGACGATCATGGTGTGGGTGACCCTCCGATCGGTGAGGACGGTCGCAGGAGCGTGAGGACGTGCGCGGGCGTACGGCCCGGTTCCAGGCGCACGTAGTTCGCCCTGCCCCAGTGGTAGGTCTCGCCGGTGAGCTCGTCGCGCACCGGTACGGGCTCGTGCCAGCCGAGTCCGAGTTGCGGCATGTCCAACGACACCGTGGTCTCCTGGGTGCGATGCGGGTCCAGGTTCACGACCACCAGGACGGTGTTGGGTCCCCCCTCGCCCACGGCGGTCTTCGAGTAGGCGATGATCGCCTCCTGATCGGTGTGGTGGAAGTGCAGATCCCGCAACTGCTGGAGGGCGGGGCTGCGTCTGCGGATCCGGTTGAGGGTGGTGATCAGCGGGGCGATGCCGAGCCCCGCCCGCTCGGCGCCCTCCCAGTCGCGGGGGCGCAACTCGTACTTCTCGGACCGCGCGTACTCCTCGCCGCCGCGCCGCAGCGGACGGTTCTCGCACAGCTCGTAGCCGCTGTACACGCCCCAGGACGGGGAGAGCGTCGCCGCCAGCACCGCCCGCGCCTCGAACGCCGGGCGCCCGCCGCGCTGGAGGTACTCGGGGAGGATGTCGGGCGTGTTGACGAACAGGTTCGGCCGCATCACCGCCGCCGACTCACCGGTCAGCTCGGTCAGGTACTCGGTCAGCTCGCGCTTTGAATTACGCCAGGTGAAGTACGTGTACGACTGCTGGAAGCCGACGGCCGCGAGGGTCCGCATCATCGCGGGTCGGGTGAACGCCTCGGCCAGGAAGACGATGTCGGGATCGGACGCGTTGACCTCCCCGATGACGCGCTCCCAGAAGACCACCGGCTTGGTGTGCGGATTGTCGACCCGGAAGATCCGCACCCCCCGGTCCATCCAGAACCGCAGCAGCCGCACGCTCTCCCGCACCAGCCCGTCCAGGTCCCGGTCGAAGGCGATCGGGTAGATGTCCTGGTACTTCTTCGGCGGGTTCTCGGCGTGGGCGATCGTCCCGTCGGCCCGGTGGTGGAACCACTCCGGACGCTCCGTCACCCACGGGTGGTCGGGGGAGCACTGGAGCGCGAAGTCCAGCGCGACCTCCAGCCGCAGCGCCCGGGCCCGGCGCACGAAGTCGTCGAAGTCGTCGAGGGTGCCCAGATCGGGGTGGACCGCGTCGTGTCCGCCCGCCGGCGAGCCGATCGCCCAGGGCACGCCGACGTCGTGGGGGCCCGCCGACAGGGCGTTGTCGGGACCCTTGCGGTGCGTCCCCCCGATCGGGTGCACGGGCGGCAGGTAGACCACGTCGAAGCCCATGGCGGCGATCGCGGGCAGCCGCTCGGCGGCGGTCCTGAAGGTGCCGCTGACCGGGGGCTCGCCGGGCACCACCCGGGCCCCCTCGGAGCGGGGGAAGAACTCGTACCAGGAGCCGAAGAGCGCGCGTCGCCGCTCCACCAGCAGCGGGGCGGACTCGGACACGGTCAGCAGCTCCCGCAGCGGGTACCGGTCGAGGACGCCGGTCACGGCGGGCGCCAGGGCGGCGGCGAGCCGTCCGGCCGCGGACCGGGAGCGGTCGCGCAGCGCGTCCACGGCGGCGAGCACGGTCTCCCGGCGGCCCTTCGCCTTGGGCACCCCCTTGGCGGCCCGCTCGTGGAGCAGGGCGCCCTCGGTCAGCACGAGTTCGGTGTCGATGCCCGCCGGGACCTTGATCCGCGCCTGCTGGCGCCAGGTCGCCAGGGGGTCGCTCCACGCCTCGACCGCGAAGGTCCACCGTCCCTCGGCGGTGGGGGTGACGGTGGCCCCCCAGCGGTCGGTGCCGGGCGCCAGCTCCCGCATCGGCGTCCGGGTCCCCGCCTTGCCGTCCGGGCCGGTGAGGACCACCCCGGCGGCGACGGCCTCGTGCCCCTCGCGGAACACGGTGGCACTGACCTGGAAGGACTCGTCCACCACGGCTTTCGCGGGCCGACGCCCGTGGTCGACCAGGGGACTGAGGTCCAGTACGGGAATACGTCCGATCGGCGACATCGCGGCATCACCCTGGGGCTCTGGTCCGAGGGACTCCGACTACGGCAGCCCCTCGAATTTATGCGGCTTTTGTCCTCTTTGTATCGGTGGCGGGGGGCTGACGGGCGGCACCCGGGGCTGGCCGCCGCTGCCCGCCGTCCCGCAGTTCACTCGTCCGGGTGTGCGATCCGCCCTCACCCGGGTGAGGGCGGACCGGCGACAGGGGGTCGGTCCTGTTCGTCAGGGGTGCCGAGGCGATCCGTCCGGCAGGGCGAGGGGTCGTCCGTCAGCAGGGGGCGCCAGTGAGCGGCGGACTCCAGCAGGTCCGTGGTGACCCGCTCCAGGAACGTCCCCGTCCTGGCCAGCCGCCGCCCCGCGGCGGTGCCGGCCCCCAGCGCCGCCACCCCCGCCATCGAGTGCCGCACCGCCTCCATCGTCCGCCGCGCGCTGATCTCGATCGACCGGTACCAGGCGTCGTCGTCGACCACGTAGACGTCGCGCCGCCGGGCGTCGCGCTCGCGCCGGACGTACCCCTGGTCGACCAGGAAGTTCACGGCCACCGAGACGGAGGCCGGACTGACCCGCAGTCTGCGGACCAGTTCGGCCGCGGTGCGGCGGCCGTCCTCGGACAGCAGCAGGTCCACGTGCACCCGCGCGGTGATCCTCGGCATCCCCGACCGGACCGCCAGCTCCACGATCTCCCGCTCCGCCGTGTCGACCGGCGGTCCGGCCGGGCGCGGGGGAGCCGGGGTGCCGCGCCGCGCCCGCCGGACCGCCGTCTGGTGCGCCCGCTCGGGCCGGTAGTCACGGGGGCCGCCGTTGCGGCCGACCTCCCGGCTGACCGTCGAGGTCGGCCGGTCGAGCCGTCTGGCGATCTCCGCGTAGGAGAGTCCTCGGGCGATTCCGGTCGCGATGCGCTGCCGGTCCCGCTGGGTCAAACGTCCTCCTGGCATCGCGTCAGTATCGCTTTCGCCGTCATTCGTTGCAATGCCCTATTGCATTCGAGGTCAGTGTCATTGCTTCATTTTCAAGACTCTGACCTGCGGAAACAAATTCCATCGCATTGACGGTCATTCTGGGCCGGGCATAGCCTTCAGGAAGTCGCGAACAAGTGATCGCCCGAGAACGGGAACGGAAGAAGGCCATGAGCGAATTACTCCACACCATCACGGAACTGCCGACCGCGCGTCAGCCCGGCTGCCCTTTCGACCCGCCCGCGGAACTGCTCGACGCCCGTCGGCACGCCCCCCTCAGCCGCTACACCCACATCTGGGGGAAGCGGGGCTGGCTGATCACCGGGTACGACCTCGTCCGGTCGGTCCTGGCCGACCCCCGGTTCAGCTCCCGCAAGGAGGTGATGAACGTCGGCGACTTCGCGCTCGACCCGGCGCCGCCCGGCGAGTTCCTCCTCACCGACGACCCCCTGCACGCGCGCTACCGCGAGCCCCTGGTGGGCAGGTTCACCGCGCGCCGGATGCGTCAGCTCACCGAGCGGGTGGAGGAGGTCACCGTCGGTCTCCTGGACGCCATGGAGGCGGCCGGACCGCCCACGGACCTGGTCACCGCGTTCGCCAAGCCCCTCCCCGCCGTCATCATCTGCGAGCTGCTGGGGGTGCCGTACGAGGACCGGGACTCCTTCCAGGAACAGGTCGAGGCGTTCCTCGGCGTGGAGCCCGACAAGGACAAGCAGGTGGCCGCCTACGCCGAGACCCGGCGCTACCTCGCGGAACTGGTGGTCGCCAAGCGCGCCCGTCCCACCGACGACGTGCTCAGCGAACTCACCCGGGGCGATCTGACCGACGAGGAGTTGACGGGGGTCGCCCTGATCCTGCTGGCGGCCGGGTTCGACACCACCGCCAGCACCCTGGCGCTGGGCACCTTCGCCCTGCTGCGCAACCCGGACCAACTGGCCGCGCTGCGCTCCGAACCCGCGCTCGCCGACCGGGCGGTGGAGGAACTGCTGCGGTACCTGAGCGTCGCCAAGACGTTCATGAGGACGGCGCTGGAGGACGTCGAGCTGGGCGGCCGGACCATCGAGGCCGGTACGACGGTCCTCCTGTCGTACCAGACGGCCAACCGCGACCCCGAGCGCTTCACCGACCCGCAGAAGCTCGACCTCCGGCGGCGGGGCGGCGGGCACCTCGCCTTCGGGCACGGCGCCCATCAGTGCCTGGGGCGCCAACTGGCCCGGATGGAGCTGCGGATCGCGCTGCCCGCGCTGCTCGCCCGCTTCCCCACGCTGAGGCCGGCCGTTCCGGACGACGAGATCGTCCTGCGGCCGGAGAGCGCCGACGTCCACGGGGTGATGAGCCTGCCCGTCACCTGGGACGCGTGAGCACGACGGGGTTCCCCGCGACCGTGGGGCGTCGCGGGGAACCCCGTCGTCCGTGGTCCGGTGTGGTCAGGCTTTGCGGTGGTTGACCTCGTCAGTGAGCTGGGGCACGACCGTGAACAGATCGCCGACCACCCCGTAGTCGACCAGATCGAAGATCGGGGCCTCCGGGTCCTTGTTCACCGCCACGATCGTCTTCGACGTCTGCATCCCCGCACGATGCTGGATCGCCCCCGAGATCCCCACCGCCACATACAACTGCGGCGACACACTCTTCCCCGTCTGACCCACCTGCGCCGCATGCGGATACCACCCCGCGTCCACCGCCGCCCTCGACGCGCCCACCGCACCACCCAACGCGTCCGCCAACCCCTCCACCACGGAGAAGTTCTCCGCCCCGTTCACCCCACGACCACCCGCCACCACCACAGCCGCCTCCGTCAGCTCCGGACGACCCGACACCACCCGCCCCTCACGCGACACCACCCGACCCGACAACCCCGCATCCGAGAACACCACCCCCAACTCCTCCACCACCACAGCCGCCTCCCCACCCGCGACCTCCTCCGCCGGCGCCGCATTCGGCTTCACCACGATCACCGGCACCCCCCGCGACACCCTCGACCGCACCGAGAACCCCGCCGCGAACACCGACTGCACCGCCACCGGACCCCCCACACCCCCCACCACATCCACCGCATCCACAATCACACCCGAACCACACCGCAACGCCACCCGCGCCCCCACCTCACGATTCTCCCCCGACGACGACAACAACACCGCCACCGGACCACCACCGTCAACGTCACCACCAGCAGCACCGTCACCATCACCACCGTCACCGGCGACCACACCCACCGCCGCCACCAACGCATCCACCTTCGGCACCACCAACAACTCCCCGAACACCACATCCTCCGACACCAACACCCGCACCGCACCATGCGCACCCAACACACCCACCGCACCCCGGGCACCCTCACCCACCACCACCGCCACCGGCTCACCCAACCGCCGCGCCACCGTCAACAACTCCAACGACGGCTTCCGCACCACACCACCCACATGCTCCACGAACACCACCACACCAGCCATGACACACCCCTTAAGCAGACGGAACGAACGAGACGAGACGAGACGAAACGAGAGAGGGAAAGCGAAGAGAAGCGAAGAGACGAGATCAGGAAGAGAAGGGGCAGAGAAGCCCCCGCACAGCCGGGAACCCGGGAACTACACGAACTTCCGCGACGCCAGGAACTCCGCGAGCGCCAGCCCGCCCCCGCCCGTGTCCGTGACGACGGTCCCCGCGACCCGTGCCGGACGCTCCGTGATCTCATCGACCACCGTGTACGCGCCCTGAGCGCCCACCAGCGACGCGTCCAGCCCCAGATCCGCCAGACCCCAGGACTCCACCGGCTTCTTCTTCGCCGCCATGATCCCCTTGAACGACTGGTACCGCGCCTCACCCGACTGGTCCGTCACCGACACCACCGCCGGCAGCACCGCCTCCACCACCTCCGACGCCACATCCCCGTCCCGACGCCCCCGCACCACCCCACCCGACACCGACACCTCCGACAACAACGACACCTGAGGCACCCCCAACCGCTCCGCCAGCAACGCCGGCAACACCCCCATCACCCCATCCGTCGACGCCATCCCGCACACCACCACATCGAACCCCACCCGCCGCACCGCCTCCGCCACCACCAACGACGTCCCCATCACATCCGAACCCGCGATCCCCTCATCCTCCACATGCACCCCACGGTCCACCCCCATCGCCAACGCCTTCCGCACCGCCACCCGCGCATCCTCCGGACCCACCGTCACCACCACCACCTCCGCATCCCCCGACGCCTCCCCCAACCGCAACCCCTGCTCCACCGCATACTCATCCAACTCCGACAACAACCCGTCCACCCCCTCACGATCCACCCGACCATCCCCCAGGAACCGCCGCTCACCCGCCGCATCCGGCACGTACTTCACACACACAACGATCCTCAGCGTCACGGCGACTCTCCTAGCGTGGGATGATTCGTCCTCCCACGCTATGGCACTCAGTACCCTCTGTAAAGGTACCTAGTGCCAAATAGGGGTTCGCGGTGTTACGTTCCCGGCATGACCGCAGACACAGATTCGACCGCCGTCGGACCGGGGGCGACCCGCGAGGGGAAGACCCCGATGCGCGAGGCGCTGGCCGAAGCCGCCTTCCAGCTCTTCCTGGAGCGGGGCTTCGAGCAGACCACGGTGGACGACATCGTGGCCCGCGCGGGGGTGGGGCGCCGGTCGTTCTTCCGGTACTTCCCGTCCAAGGAGGACGCGGTCTTCCCGGACCACGAGCGCTGTCTGGAGGACATGCGCGCCTTCCTCGCGGCGCACCCGGACGGTGACCCGGTGGCCAGGGTCTGCGACGCGGCCCGGCTGGTGCTGCGGCTCTACGCGGCGAACCCCGAGTACTCCGTCCAGCGCTACCGGCTGACCCGTGAAGTGCCGGGGCTGCGGACGTACGAGCTGTCGGTGGTCCGGCGGTACGAGGCGACCCTCGCCGGTTATCTGCGCGGGCGGTTCGGCGGCTCCCGGGACGGGGCGCTGCGGGCCGAGATGATCGCGGCGGCCGTGGTCGCCGCGCACAACAACGGGCTGCGGACCTGGCTGCGGGCGGGCGGCGCCGGGGGTCCGGAGGCCGAGGTGGACCACGCCCTGGAGCTGGTGCTGAGGGTCTGGCACGGAGCCGGGGAGGTGACCGGCCGCGCCCCCGCCCCCGTCGCCCCGTCCGCGACCCCGCAGACCCCCGCGCCCGCGACCCCGCCCGCGCCCGGCGACCGTGGCGACGAGCGGACCGGCGGCAACGGCGACGGCGACGACGCCCACGGGGTCGACGACGACGTGATCGTCGTCGTCGCCAAGCGGAACGCGCCGCTGTGGCGCGTGGTCCAGCGGATCGAGACCGCGCTGGACGGCCCGGATGGGCGCTGACCAGCACCCCGCACCCCGCGCCCCGCCCCCCCGGCCCCTCGGCCCGGGGACGGCGCGACGGTCGAGAATACGACACTCAGTGCCTAGTCATTTCGGCACTGAGTGTCATATCGTGCCGATGGTCGACGCGAGCCGATGCGCCACAGTGCCGAGCGCAAGGGGATCCGCCATGCCGCAGTCCGGAACCGACACCACGCCCGCCGCCCGCCCCGCCCTCCAAGGGGAACGGCCCGGCCTCACCTACCAGCGCTGCCGCTGGTGCGCCACGCCCTCCTTCCGGCGGCTGATCTGCCCCGTCTGCTCCTCCAGCGACCTGGAACCCGAGCACGGGACCGGCGAGGGCGTCGTCATCCGCTCCACGGTGGTCCACCGCTACACCCGGCTCGCCCGCAACGAGTCGCTGATCCGGTTCCCCGAGGGGTTCATGTTCCGCTGCCGGGTCATCGGCGCCGAACCGCACCTCGTCTGGGTCGGCGCCCGGGTCCGCTACGTGGCCGACGCGGACACCGACCCGACGGCCGGCGAGGTCGTCGTCGAACTGTGCGACCCCGGGATGCGCGAGGGCTGGAACTGAGCCGACGCCCCACCCCGGCCCGACGGCCCACTCCGGCCCCGAGGGCCCACTCCGGCCCGACGGCCCACCCCGCCCCGCCCCGACGACCCGGTCCGGGCCCGGCCCGCGCCGGATCGGGACGGGCCCGGACGGCCCCGGATGGGTCCGGACGTGTGACCTGCGGGCGGGGCCCTGTGCGCCGTGACCGGCGCGGCGCCCGCGCCGATACCTTCGAGGCTTGACGTGGAGCCGGGCCGTGGACAGCACGCGCGCGGCTCCCCTCCCGCGTTCAACTGCGAAGGTGGAAACGTGAAGGCCATCCGTCGCGTCACCGTCCGCCCCGTGCTCCCCGGACCGCTGGCCGCGCTGAACGACCTGGCCCGCAACCTGCGCTGGTCCTGGCACGAGGACACCCGCGAACTCTTCCGCTCCCTGGACCCGGCGGCCTGGGACGACGCCCACGGCGACCCGGTCCGGGTGCTCGGCACCGTCACCGCCGACCGGCTCGCCGCGCTCGCCGACGACCCCGCGTTCCTGGCCCGGCTCGCCGCGCTCGCCGCCGACCTGCGCGTCTACACCGAGGGCGAACGCTGGTACCGCACCCGCTCCGGCGGCGGCCGGGGCCCCGCCGCCGTCGCCTACTTCTCGCCCGAGTTCGGGATCGCCGCCGCCCTGCCGCAGTACTCCGGCGGGCTGGGCATCCTCGCCGGGGACCACCTCAAGGCCGCCAGCGACCTCGGCGTCCCCCTGATCGGCGTCGGACTCCTCTACCGGCACGGCTACTTCCGCCAGTCCCTGTCCCGGGAGGGCTGGCAGCAGGAGCACTACCCGGTGCTCGACCCCGACGAGCTGCCGCTGACCCTCCTCACCGAGGCGGACGGCGTCCCCGCCCGGGTCGCGCTGGCGCTGCCCGGCGGCCGGAGCCTGCGGGCCCGGATCTGGGTCGCCCAGGTCGGCCGGGTGCCGCTGCTGCTGCTCGACTCCGACCTGGAGGAGAACGACCCCGCCGGACGGGACGTCACCGACCGGCTGTACGGGGGCGGCAGCGAACACCGGCTGCTCCAGGAGATGCTGCTGGGCATCGGCGGGGTGCGGGCGGTGCGCGCGTACTGCCGTCTCACCGGGCACCCCGAGCCCGAGGTCTTCCACACCAACGAGGGCCACGCCGGGTTCCTCGGCGTGGAACGCATCCACGAACACGTCGTCCGGGGGCTCGACTTCGACGCGGCGGTGGAGGCGGTCCGCGCCGGGACCGTGTTCACCACCCACACCCCCGTCCCCGCCGGGATCGACCGCTTCGACCGGGACCTGGTCGCCCGGCACTTCGGCGCCGACGCGGAACTCCCCGGCATCGACGCCGACCGGGTGCTGCGGCTCGGCCGGGAGTCCTACCCCGGCGGCGACCCCGCCGTCTTCAACATGGCCGTGATGGGACTGCGGCTCAGCCAGCGCGCCAACGGGGTCTCGGTGCTGCACGGCCGGGTCAGCCGGGAGATGTTCGCCGGGCTCTGGCCCGGCTTCGACGCCGACGAGGTGCCCATCACCTCCGTCACCAACGGCGTCCACGCCCCGACCTGGGTCGCCCCCGAGGTGCTGCGGCTCGGCGGCCCCGGCCGGGACGACGCCCCGGGCGCCGGGGACGGGCCGGACGACGCCGACGGCGGAGCCGACCTGGACGGCGTCCCCGACGCCGAACTGTGGCGGCTGCGCCGCGCCCTGCGCGCCCGGCTCGTCGGCGAGGTCCGCGAACGGCTCTACCGCTCCTGGCGGCAGCGCGGCGCGGCCGCCGCCGAACTCGGCTGGATCGACTCCGTGCTCGACCCGGACGTCCTCACCATCGGCTTCGCCCGCCGGGTGCCGTCCTACAAGCGGCTGACGCTGATGCTGCGCGATCCGCAGCGGCTGCGGGAACTGCTGCTGCACCCCGAACGCCCCGTCCAGGTCGTCGTCGCGGGCAAGGCGCACCCGGCCGACGACGGCGGCAAACGGCTGGTCCAGGAACTCGTGCGGTTCACCGACGACCCCCGGGTGCGGCACCGGATCGTCTTCCTCCCCGACTACGGCATCGACCTGGCGCAACGCCTCTACCCCGGCTGCGACATCTGGCTGAACAACCCGCTGCGCCCGCTGGAGGCGTGCGGCACCTCCGGGATGAAGGCGGCGCTCAACGGCTGCCTCAACCTGTCGGTCCGCGACGGCTGGTGGGACGAGTGGTACGACCCCGACTTCGGCTGGACCATCCCCACCGCCGACGGGGACGCCACCGGCCCCGAGCGGCGCGACGACCTGGAGGCCCGGGCCCTGTACGACCTGCTGGAGCGGCGGGTCACCCCCCGGTTCTACGAGCGCGGCCCCGACGGACTGCCCGACCGGTGGATCGCGATGGTCCGCCGCACCCTCACCCGGCTGGGACCGAAGGTGCTCGCCGGACGGATGGTCCGGGAGTACGTGGAGCGGCTCTACGTGCCCGCCGCCGCCGCGCACCGGGCGCTGACCCCGGACGCCGCGCGGGACGTGGCCGGGTGGAAGGCCCGGGTGCGGGGCGGCTGGGCGCGGGTCGCGGTGGACCACGTGGAGGCGGTCGGCGCGGCGGGCGTCCCCGAACTGGGGGCGGTGGTGCCGCTGCGGGTCCGGGTGCGGCTCGGGGAGCTGACCCCGGGGGACGTCGAGGTGCAGGCCGTCGCCGGGCGGGTGGACCCCGACGACCGGATCGTGGACGGGGCGGTGGTCCCGCTGAAGCCGGTCGGCGGCGCCGACCTGGAGGGGTGCTGGGGGTACGAGGGGCAGCTCGCCCTCGACCGCACCGGGCCCTTCGGGTACACCGTGCGGGTGCTGCCCGCGCACCGGCTGCTCGGCGCGACGGTGGAACTCGGCCTGGTGGCGGCACCGGTCACCGGGACGGGCCCGGAGGCGGGCGTCCTGATGCGCTGACCCGCGCGCCCGGCCGACGCGAAGGGGGCGGGGAACCGTACGGTTCCCCGCCCCCGTTCCGCGTCGGTCTCGTGGCCTCCCGGCCGCGCGGCCTACGGGAAGGTCAGCTTCCAGCTGTTGATGTACCCGGTGTCCTGCCCGGCGACGTCCTGCACCCGCAGCCGCCAGGTGCCGTTCGCGGTCTCCGAGGAGGCGTTGACGGTGTACGTGGCGTTCACGTTGTCCGCCGAGTCGCTGCCGCTGGAGTTCTTCAGCCGGTAGGCCGTCCCGTCCGGGGCCACCAGGTCGATCACCAGGTCACCGCGCCAGGTGTGGACGATGTCCACGCCCACCGCCAGGTCGGACGGGGCGTTGCCGGTGCGCCCGGTCACGTTCACCGAGGAGGTGACGGCCGCTCCGGCGTCCGGGATCGCGACGTCCGTGGTGTTCTCGAAGACCGTCCCGGTGGGCGGCTCGCCGCCGCCGGGCCGGGCGCCGACCGCGACGCCCGCCCAGGCGTGCTGCACGGCCGCGTACTCGGGGCTCGTGGTGCCGTACAGCTCACCGGCGACCGCCAGCGTCCCGGTGCGGGCCGCCGCGTAGTTGGTGGACGAGGTGAACTTGGTGGTGAGCGCGCGGAACCAGATCAGCGCGGCCTTGTCCCGGCCGATCCCGGTCACCGGCTGCCCGTCGGAGGTCGGGGAGTCGTAGGCGACCCCGTTGACCGTCTTGGCGCCGCTGCCCTCGGAGAGCAGGTAGAACCAGTGGTTCGCCGGACCCGAGGAGTAGTGCACGTCCACCGAGCCGATGCCCGCGTACCAGTAGTCCTTGGAGGAACCGTCCCGGCTGGGGCGGTCCATGTACCGCAGCGGGGTGCCGTTGCCCCGGATGTCGATCTTCTCCCCGACCAGGTAGTCGCCCGGGTCGGCGGCGTTGTTGGCGTGGAACTCCACGGCCGCCGCGAAGATGTCGGAGGTGGCCTCGTTCAGCCCGCCGGACTCACCGCTGTAGACCAGGCCCGCCGTGTTCGAGGTGAGGCCGTGGGTCATCTCGTGCGCGGCGACGTCCAGCGAGGTCAGCGGCTTCTGGTTGTTGGCGCCGTCGCCGTACGTCATGCAGAAGCAGGAGTCCGACCAGAAGGCGTTGATGTACTTGTCGCCGTAGTGGACGCGGGAGTACGCGCCGACGCCGTCGCCCCGGATGCCGCTGCGCCCGTAGACCTCCTTGAAGTAGTCCCAGGTCTCGGCGGCGCCGTACGCCGCGTCGGCGCCCGCGGTGCCGGGGTTGGACGGGGTGCCGTCGCCCCAGGTGTCGCTGTTCTGCGAGAACAGGGTGCCGGTGCCGGAGGTGCCCCGGTTGAGGTTGTTGGTGCGGTGGTTGCCGCGCCCGGCGTCGGCCAGGGTGAAGTTGCCGCCCGCCGCGGTGGTGCCCAGGGTGACCTGGCCGCTGTACTGGGTGTTGCCGGTGCCGTTGACGATGGCCTGCCACTCGTACAGCTTCTCGCCGGTGCCGGCGTCGGTCACCACGTGCAGCTCGTTGGGGGTGCCGTCGTGCTGGAAGCCGCCCACCACGGTCTCGTAGGCGAGCACCGGCTTCCCGGACGCCATCCAGACCACCTCGCGCGGGGCCCGGTCGGCGGAGGTCTTCTTCGAGCCCTCCGCCGCCGCCTCGCGCACCGCCTGCTTCTCGGCCGTGGCGGCCTTGACGGCCGGGGCGGCGGCGATGCCCTTCAGTTCGGAGCGGGACGCCTTGGTGACGCCCTGCCGGGCACCGGACGCGGAGCTGTCGACCACCAGGTCGCCGCCGAGGACGGGCAGCCCGTCGTAGGTGCGCTCGTAGCGGGTGTGCGTGGAGCCGTCCCGGTCCTTGACGACGTCCCGGACGACGAGCTTCTCCTTGGCGCCCAGCCCCAGCTCCCGGGCGGTCGCCGCCGACTTCGCCTGGGCGGACCGGATCAGCCCGGCGCGCTGGGCGGGGGAGAGCTTGGCGGGCAGCGAGCCGGGGTCGGCCTTGGTCGGCGCGTACGGCGCGCGGCCCTCGGGGGCGGCGGTCGCGGCGCCCGTCTGCACGGCGACGGCCAGCAGCGCGGCGACGGCGACGAGCGCGCCCCCGGCGGTGGCGCGGCGACGACGCCGGACGCGGGACGTGGGGGGCGTCTGGGAGGTGGGTCTCAACACGGACTCCTTCTGCGTGGCCGCCGGTGTACGCGGCCGGGGGACCGGGCGGCGGATGGCCGTCCGGGCAGATCGGGGCGGAACCATGTGCGGCCGCGTCCCCGGGTGGGGGCGGGCGGTCGCCGCGCGGTGCGTGGGGGCCCGCGGGCGGTGGTGGCCCGGGTGGGCTGGGGGTCGCTGGGGTGGGGGGAGCCCCGCGTCACCGCGGGTGGTGCCGGTGGACCGGACCGGGTGCCGTACGGTGCCGCCGGGACGAGCGGGACGGACCGTGCGGTACGGCGGCCGAGGGGAAGACTGGCACTCCGGCGACGCACTTGTCAGGAGCGCGTCATTATCTTGGCTCGAAATGGTCCGCTGCCCGGAGGGGCGCGTCCGGTGGGCGGGGCGGTGGCTCCGTGAACGTCCCCCGAGGCCGGTGCGGCAACGGGTGCGTGGGGGACGCGGGACGGGTGGGGGGACGGTCCGGCGGCGGGGGACGGGGCGGGGGAGGTGGCCGAAACGCCATGGGTGCGGACGGGGGCCGGGGCCGTCCGGTGGGTGACCGGGCGGCCCCGGCCCCGGCGTGGGGGTGTCCGTGGAGGGCTCGGGGTCAGCGCACGGCGGCGCCGCCCGACGGCAGCCGGACGTCCGGGATGGCGTCGAGCGCCCGGGCCCACTCGGGGTACCGGGCGCGCTTGGCCAGGTGCAGCGCGGCGATCCGGTCCGCCAGTTCCGGGTCGGGGTCGTCCGACAGCCGGACGCTCGCCAGCCGGGCGAGCCGGGGGATGATCACGTCGTCGCCCCGGAGGTGGACCGGGTCGTGCAGATAGCGCTCCAGCGCGGCGAGGTCCGCGATGCCGACGCAGTAGGCGTGGGTGAAGCCCTCGGCGGGATCGCCGATGTCCCTGCCCACCGCCCCGAACGCGGTCGACTCCACCGCCGCCGTCCGCCGCATCGCGGCCAGCACCTCCTCCCGCTCCGCCGGGGTCGTGCCGTCCCGGAAGCTGAAGCGCAGTATGTGGACGATCATCCTTCGACCTCCTCCGCATGGGTCAACCGGCTTGTGGGGAAAGCTGGTTGGCCCGACTGAATGGTCTGGTCAGTAGAACATAGAAGGACGGTTGATTGAACCCGTGAGTTCAGTTAAGGGTTCGGTCGGGTCCGGTTCCGGAGCCGGGTCCGCAGCCGGACCCCAGGGCGTCGGGCTACCATGCGCGGATGGGGCGGACGACGACGGAACGCGGTGGACGGACGGGTGCCGCGCGGGGCGGGGCCACCGGCGGTGGCGGCGGGCACATCGACAAACGGCGGGCGATCCTCGACGCCGCGTTCACCGTGTTCGCGCGGCGGGGCTACGCCGGGGCCTGCGTCAAGGAGATCGCCGAGGTGGCCGGGGTGGCCAAACCCACGGTCTACAGCCACCTCACCGACAAGGAGAACCTCTTCCGGCACGCGATGGAGACGGCGGCGGAGGCGGTCGCCGAGGAGAACCTGGCCGTCCTGGAACGGCTCCGCGACCCGGGCGAGGACCTGGCGGCCGCCCTGGACGAGGTGGCCCAGCGGCTGTCGCGGATCTGCCGGAGCGAACGGTCCCTCGCGCTGCGACGGCTGACCCACGCCCAGGTGGGCGAGTTCCCGGAGCTGGTGACGGCCGTCCACGCGCGCACGGCCGTGCGGATCGCCGAGACCCTCGCCGACCGGCTGGCCCGGCTCTCGCTCGCCGGACGCCTCGCCCCCGGCGATCCCTCGCACGCCGCCGAGCAGTTGCTGAGTCTGCTCACCGGCCCGCTGGAGCTGCGCTCCCGGCTCGGCACCCGGCGGGTCACCGCCGCCGAGAGCCGGGAGATCGCCACCCGCGCCGTCCGCGTCTTCCTCGCCGCCCACGGCACCGGGGAGCGACCGGCCCCGTAGCCGACGGAACGACGGAAACGGCTGAGACGGAACGATAAAGACTGCGGAGACGATGGAAGGGCGGGTCACCGACCGGTGACCCGCCCCCGTCCTACCCGTGGACGTTCCGTGCCGAACGGGCCACGGGACCGGTGGGACGTGCCCCCGCTCCCGCGCCCGTCCCGCGTCAGCCGACCAGGCTCTCCCGCCAGGCCCGGTGCAGACTGGCGAACGACCCCGTACCGTCGATGAGTTCGGCGGGCGAGCCGTCCTCGATCACCCGGCCCCGGTCCATCACCAGCACCCGGTCCGCGATCTCCACCGTCGACAGCCGGTGGGCGATCACGATCGAGGTGCGGCCCCGCAACACCGTGTCCATCGCGTGCTGCACCGCCCGCTCACCGGGGATGTCCAGCGAGCTGGTGGCCTCGTCCAGGATCAGCACCCCGGGGTCGGCGAGCAGCGCCCGCGCGAACGCGACCAGCTGGCGCTGCCCGGCGGAGATCCGGCCGCCGCGCTTGCGGACGTCCGTGTCGTACCCCTCCGGCAGCGCGGCGATGAAGTCGTGCGCGCCGATCTCCTTCGCGGCCCGCTCGATCTCGTCGCGGGTGGCGTCGGGGCGGCCGATCGCGATGTTCTCCGCGACCGTCCCGGAGAACAGGAACGCCTCCTGGGTCACCATCACCACCCCGCTCCGCATCTCGGGGAAGGTCAGATCGCGCAGGTCCACGCCGTCCAGCAGCACCCGTCCCTCGGTCGGGTCGTAGAACCGGGCCAGCAGCTTCGCCAGCGTGGACTTGCCCGCGCCGGTCGCCCCGACCACCGCGACCGTCTGGCCCGCCGGGATCCGCAGGTCGAAGCGGGGCAGCACCTCGCCGCCGGTGCGGTACGCGAAGCCCGTGCCGTCGAAGACCACCTCGCGGCCCGGACGGTCGGCGTCCCGGGCGGGCAGCCCGTGCGGCTCGACCGGCTCCGCCACCGAGGGGCTCTGGTGCAGCAGACCCGCGATCTTCCGCATCGAGGCCGCCGCCGACTCGTAGGAGTCCAGGAACGTCCCGACCCGGTCGATCGGGTCGTACAGCCGCCGGATGAACAGCACCGACGCCGCCAGCACCCCCAGCTCCAGGGTGCCGCCCGCGACCCGGTAGCCGCCCCACAGCACCATCGCGGCCACGGCGGTGTTGGCGATCAGCCGGGAGAACACCACGTAGCGCGCCATCTCCAGCAGCGAGTCGCCGTTGGCGTCCTCGTGCCGGTGGTTGAGCTCCGCGAACCGCTCGTCGTTGATCCGCTCGCGCCGGAACGCCCGCACCGGACGGATGCCGTTGAGGGTCTCACCGAACTTTACGATCACCCCGGCGATGGCCGAGGAGCGCTCGTTGAACACGCCGGACGCGCGCCGCCGGTAGTACCGCACCGCGAAGTACAGCGGGACGAAGGACAGCACCGCCACCGAACCCATCGCCAGGTCCAGCCAGAGCAGCATCAGCGTGATGTAGGTGGAGGCGACCACCACCCCGATGAGTTCCTGGAGGCCCTCCTCCAGCAGTTCCCGCAGCGATTCCACGTCCGAGGTGGAGCGGGATATCAGCCGCCCCGAGGTGTACCGGTCGTGGAAGTCGACGCTGAGCGCCTGCCCCTGGCGGAAGATCCGGCCGCGCATGTCCAGCAGCACGGCCTGGTTGACGAGGGCGGAGAACCGGATGAACCCGAACTCCGCGACCCCGCCCAGCGAGGCCGCCAGCAGATAGCCGACGGCCACCGCGATCAGCGGTCCGTAGTCGCTGGCGCGGAACGCGGGCACCCCGCTGTCGATCGCGTACGCCGCGATCAGCGGGCCCGCCTGTACGCACGCCTGCTGGAGCAGCAGGGAGAGCGCGGTCAGCACCACCAGCTTGCGGTGCGGGCCGAGCAGCGAGCGCAGCAGGACGCCGGTCGCGCCCCGGGGGATGGGCAGGTCGTCCCGGTCGAACGGGTCCCCGACCGCGGCCGGGATGTCGTCCAGATGGTCCGGTCCGGACTTCCGCTCCGCGGGCCGGACCTGTTCGCTGGTCGTCGTCATCGGGTGGTGCCCCCCTCGTCGAGCCCCTGCGGGCGGTCGTCGCCGGACATCAGATGCCGGTACTCGGCGTTGTCACGGAGCAGTTGGTGGTGGGTGCCCACGGCGGTGATCCGTCCGCCGGACAGCAGCGCCACCCGGTCGGCCAGCAGCACCGTGGACGGGCGGTGGGCGACGACCAGCGCGGTCGTCTGGGCGAGGACCTCCCGCAGCGCGGCCTCGACGGCCGCCTCGGTGTGCACGTCCAGCGCCGACAGCGGGTCGTCCAGCACCAGGAAGCGGGGGTCGCCCACCACCGCCCGGGCGAGTGCGAGCCGCTGCCGCTGCCCGCCGGAGAGGCTGAGCCCCTGCTCGCCGACCTCGGTCGCCGCGCCCTGGGGGAGGTCCGCGACGAACCCGGCCTGCGCGACGGCCAGCGCCCGCTCCAGCTCCGGGTCGGCGGCCCCGGCGGGGAGCCGTTCGTCGGAGGCGGAGCCGTTGCCCATCCGGACGTTCTCCGCGACCGAGGTGGAGAACAGGGTGGGCTCCTCGAAGGCCATCGACACCAGTCCGCGCAGCTCGTCGCGGTCCATGGCGGTGATGTCCCGGCCGTCCAGGGTGATCCGGCCGCCGCTCAGCTCGTGGAGCCGGGGCACCAGCGCGGTCAGGGCGGTCTTGCCGCTGCCCGTCGCGCCGACCAGGGCCAGCGTCTCGCCCCGGCGGATGTGCAGGTCCACGCCGTCCAGGACGGGGACCGAGTCCGGCTCGGCGTCGGGGAAGCGGAAGGTGACGTCCGTGAAGCGCAGCCCGTCCCCGTCGGTGCCGTTGGCGTCCGTGCCGTTCGCGGCGGTGCCGGTGCCGGTGCCGGCGGTGGCCGGGGCGGGGCCGGGCTCCTCCTCCGGGGCGTCCATCACCTCGAAGTACCGGCGGGTGGCCGAGGCGGCCTCCTGGCTCATGGCGATGAGGTAGCCCAGGGACTCCACGGGCCAGCGCAGCGCCAGCGCGGTCGACAGGAACGCCACCAGGGTGCCCGCCGACATCGCCCCGTCGGCCACCTGCACCGCCCCGGCGACCAGCACCGAGCCGAGCGCCAGCTCGGGGAAGAAGGTCAGCGCCGTCAGCAGGACCGCCAGCAGCCGCGCCTTGTGCAGTTCGGTGTTCCGCAGCTTCACGCTCAGCTCGCGGAAGACCCGGGCCTGGCTGCGGTGGCGGCCGAAGCCCTTGATGACCCGGATGCCGAGGACGCTCTCCTCGACCACCGTGGCCAGGTCACCGGCCTGGTCCTGGGCCTGCCGGGTGACCACCGAGTAGGTGCCCTCGAAGCGGTAGGTGATGTAGATCATCGGAAGGGCCGCGACCAGCAGGATCATCCCGAGCCGCCACTCCTGGACCAGCAGCACCGCGAACCCGGCGATGATCGTGACCCCGTTGACCACCAGGAACGTCAGCGGGAAGGCCAGGAACATCCGGATCACCGAGAGGTCGGTGGTGCCCCGGGACAGCAGCTGACCGGACGGCCAGCGGTCGTGGAAGGCGATCGGCACCCGTTGCAGGTGCCGGTACAGGTCCGCCCGCATCGCCGCCTCCACCCGGGCCAGCGGCCGGGCCACCAGCCAGCGGCGGAACCCGAAGAGCACCGCCTCCACGACACCGAGCGCCAGCAGCAGCGCGGCGCCGATCCAGACGCCCCGCTGGTCCCGGTCCGCGATCGGGCCGTCCACCAGCCATTTCAGGACGAACGGGAAGACCAGCGACAGACAGGAGGCGACGATGGCGACGCCCGCGGCGAAAAACCAGCGTGCGCGTACGGGGCGGACGTAGGGCCACAGCCGCAGCAGGGTAGGGATGGCAGGGGAAGCGCTGACAGGTGTCGGCGCGGGCGTCTCCACCGGCTCGGCCGGTGCTTCTATGGTGGGCATCAAATGCGACTTTACGTCCCGGACCTCCCATGCCCCACCGGGTTAACGTCCGCCTTACCCCACCCCCGGACCCCCCTCTGGCCTTGGATTTCGTCCCGTGGGCAACCATCGGGGCGAGGGACGCATCCCAGGCGGTCACCCCGGCCGCCGGCCCTCCGGACCCGTCCCGGGACCCCGCGTCCGTCGTCCGTTTCGCTCGCCGCAACCCCACCCGGGAAACCGTCCGCGCGTGCTGTTCGCACGGTCAGCGGGCACTCGGCGCGTAGTCGGCGGACACCCTCCGGATAGCCGTCCGTCCGCCTTCGCCGGGTCCCGACCGCACGGTCGGCCGGTGCCCGGCGAGCCATGACGCGACGGTACGGGACTGGACGCTGCAGGGGCCCATCGGCGTATGGCCCCTCCCCCCGGCGCCTCAACAGCCGTCAGGGGAGGGCTCGAACGAAACACGATGTGAGGCCAGCGCGTCCATCTACGTACAGCGGCCCGTCGAATCCGACGGATGCAGTACCCACCACTACTGCGAAGATCCCCCCGCACCCTGGGCGACCATCGATCGCTCCCGGATCTGGCCCGCTTCCGCCGAGGTGGCGACCTTTCAACCGTTGAACCTTGTTGCATTCCCTGGGAGAACCCCCGGGAAACAGGGGGTGACCCCATCTTATTGACACGTGCCCGCACCCGTCGTGCCCGGTCCGTACCCCCGGTGTCCCCGGTGTCCCCGTGCCCCGGGTGGCTCGCACGTACGTTTCCCCCGGCGGGCGCCGTCGTTGGGCGGGACGTGATCCGACCCCTGAGACGCGCCCCGCGCGCCGGAGCGGCCCTCGCCGCCGTGACGTCCCTGTCCCTGTTCGCCGGTGCGGCGTCCTGCGGCCCCGAGGGGCTGGCCGGAAAGCCCCGTTCGCCCCGGGACGCGGTCCGGGTGCTGCCCGCCGACGCCCGCCGTGACGTCCCGGTCACCGAGCCGCTGGTCGTCCGGGTGCCCGGCGGACGGCTGGAGTCCGTCCGCGTGGTCCGCTCCCGGGACGCCCGGGACCAGCCCGTCCCCGGCCGGATCTCCGCCGACGGACTCAGCTGGCGCCCCGACGCGCCGCGCCTCGCGCCCGCCGCCGCGTACCGGGTCGACGCCGTCGCCCTCGACGGCCACGGCCGCCGGATCGCCCGGCACACCACCTTCCGCACCGAGGTCCCCGACGAACGGTTCGTCGCCTACGCCGCGCCGGAGAACCGCTCCACCGTCGGCACCGGGGCGATCGTCTCCCTGGAGTTCAGCCGGGAGGTCACCGACCGGGCGGCCGTGGAGCGCGCCGTCGAGGTCACCACCGTGCCCCGGACCGAGGTCGTCGGGCACTGGTTCGGCGCCGAACGGCTCGACCTGAGGCCCGAGCGGTACTGGAAGCCCGGCACCGAGGTGACCGTGCGGCTGAAGCTGCGGGACGTCGAGGCGGCGCCCGGCGTCCACGGCCTCCAGGACCGCGCCTTCTCCTTCACCGTGGGCCGCGACCAGCGCAGCCTCGTCGACGCGGCCGACCGCACCATGGAGGTCCGGCGCGGCGGACGGGTCCTCGCCACCCTCCCGATCACCGCGGGCACCGACGAGTCCCCCACCTACAACGGGAAGATGGTCGTCACCGAGATGCACGAGACGACCCGGATGAACAGCCGCTCGGTCGGCTTCGGCGGCGAGTACGACATCCCGGACGTCCCGCACGCCATCCGCCTCACCACCTCCGGCACCTTCCTGCACGGCAACTACTGGGCGGGCGACGCCTTCGGCCGGGAGAACGTCAGCCACGGCTGCGTGGGGCTGCGCGACGTCAAGGGCGGCAGCTCGCGCACCCCCGCGGGCTGGTTCTTCGACCGGACCCTGATCGGTGACGTCGTCGAGGTCCGCCACAGCGACGACCGCGTGGTCGCGCCGGACAACGGACTCGGCGGCTGGAACCTCGACTGGGCCGCCTGGCGCGCCGGCTCCGCGCTGAGCTGACCCGAGCCCCCGGCCCCGGGCCCCCGGCCCCGGCCCCGGGCGCCGAGCCCCGGGTGCCGGGCCGTTCCGTCGCCCCTCGTTCCCCGTCGCCCCCGCCGTGCCGTCCGGGAGCCGTCCCGGAGCTGTCCGGCGGGGGCACGTCCGTGCGGTCCGGCGGGGCGCGCCCGTGCCGTCCGGCGGGGGCGTGCGCCCCCGGTCCGCCGCGCTCCGCTGTCCGTCCGCTGTCCTCTCGCTGTCCGCCCCCTGTGAGCGGGATCCGCGCAGGTCATCGCAGGTGCGGAAGCCGGGACCGAACGGTGACGTCCGGGGTGCTCCCCGGGGGGCGCGCGATGGCTAGGGTGCTCCCCAGCGCGCGCCAGGCGCGGGGGAGCCGGTCCGGTTGGGGCCGTGCGAGGGGAGAGAACCGTGAAGACCGTCACGAGGGGACCGATATCCGGTGCGGACGGCCGGGGCCGGGGGAGGCCGGGGACACCGGGGAGACAGGGCGGCCATCGCGTCGGGCTCGCCGTGGTGGCGCTCTCGACGGCCCTCGCCCTGGTCACCGGCTGCGCCGGGGGAGGCGGCGGGAAGCCGGACCGGGACGGGGCCGGTGACGCCAAGCGCCCCGGCGGCTCCTCGGCCCGGGCCGACACCGCCCCCTCCCGGGCCCTGGTGCGGATCTCCCCCGCCGACGGCGCCAAGGCCGTCCCCACCCAGGGGCGGCTCAAGGTGACGGCGGCCCGTGGCGAACTCCGCGAGGTGCGGGTCCGGGACGCCAAGGGGAACGCGATACCCGGCCGGATCGCGGCGGACGGCTCCCGGTGGACCCCCGGACGCCACCTCTCCTCCGGCACCACCTACCGGGTGCACGCCGTCGCCGTGGACGCGGAGGGCCGGGAGTCGGCCAAGGAGTCGACGTTCACCACCTTCGTCCCCGAGCACACCTTCGTCGGGATCTTCACCCCCGAGGACGGCTCCACGGTCGGCGTGGGGATGCCGTTCTCGCTGAACTTCACCCGGGGCGTCACCCGTCCCGAGGCGGTGGAACGCGCGATCCGGATCACCACCCGCCCGTCCGTCCCGGTCCGGGGCCACTGGTTCGGCAACGACCGGCTGGACTTCCGCCCCGAGGAGTACTGGAAGCCGGGAACCGAGGTCACCGTGGAACTCGGGCTCGACGGGGTCGAGGGCCGGCCCGGCGTCTACGGCAAGCAGTCCAAGACGGTCTCCTTCACCATCGGCCGCTCCCAGGTGTCGACCGTGGACGCGAAGAAGAAGCGGATGACCGTGGTCCGTGACGGGAAGACCGTCAAGACCCTCCCCATCAGCGCGGGCGCCCCGGCGACCACCACCTACAACGGGAAGATGGTCATCAGCGAGAAGCACGAGGTGACCCGGATGAACGGCGCCACCGTCGGCTTCGGCGGGGAGTACGACATCAAGGACGTCCCGCACGCCATGCGGCTCTCCACCTCCGGCACCTTCATCCACGGCAACTACTGGGCGCCCGACGCCCCGGGCCGCGCCAACGTCAGCCACGGCTGCGTGGGTCTGCGGGACGTGCGCGGCGGCCGGGACAAGACGACGCCCGCGGCCTGGTTCTTCCACCACTCGCTGATCGGGGACGTGGTCGTCGTCAAGAACTCGGACGACAAGCGCATCCAGCCGGGCAACGGACTGAACGGCTGGAACATGCCGTGGTCGAAGTGGTGAGCGGAGCCCGCGGCGGGCGGCCGGACGCACGGGCGACCGCACGGGAGGATGCACGGACGACCGCACGGATGACCGCACGGACGACCGCACGGATGACCGCACGGACGACCGCACGGACGTCCCGGGGGGCGACCCGGACGTGAACGGTCGCTAACCTGCTGGGCATGACCGTACATCTCGAAGTCGCCGACGGCGTCGGCACGATCCGGCTGGACCGGCCCCCGATGAACGCCCTGGACGCCGCCACCCAGGACCGGTTGAAGGAGTTGGCGGAGGAGGCCGCCCGCCGCGACGACGTGCGGGCGGTCGTCCTGTACGGCGGGGAGCGGGTCTTCGCCGCGGGCGCCGACATCAAGGAGATGCGGGCGATGGACCACGCGGCGATGGTGCGCAGGTCCGGCGCCCTCCAGGACTCGTTCACCGCCGTCGCCCGGATCCCCAAGCCGGTCGTCGCGGCGGTCACCGGGTACGCGCTCGGCGGCGGTTGCGAACTCGCGCTCTGCGCGGACTTCCGGATCGCCGGGGAGGGCGCGCGGCTCGGACAGCCGGAGATCCTGCTGGGGCTGATCCCCGGCGCGGGCGGCACCCAGCGGCTGGCCCGGCTCGTCGGTCCGTCCAAGGCGAAGGACCTCATCTTCACCGGTCGTCACGTCCGCGCGGCCGAGGCGCTGGCCATCGGGCTGGTGGACCGGGTGGTCCCGGACGGGGAGGTCCACGAGCGGGCGCACGCGTGGGCCGCCCAGCTGGCCCGGGGGCCCGCCCTCGCCCTGCGGGCCGCCAAGGAGAGCGTCGACACGGGCCTGGAGACGGACATCACCACCGGCCTCGCCGTCGAACGCACCTGGTTCGCCGGTCTGTTCGCGACCGAGGACCGCGAGCGGGGCATGGACAGCTTCGTCCGGGAGGGGCCGGGGAAGGCCGAGTTCCTCTGAGGGGGCCGTCGCCGGGTTCCGCCGTGCCCGGGCGGACGTCGGTCTCCGCTCCGGCGTGCGCTGATGACGTCTCGTCAGAAACCCTTCTCCTGGCGGGAGGAGGGTCCGACGGGATCGCCGTGAACCCTTCCCCGCCCCGTACGGGCGAAAGGGCGGTACCGGGCGCCTCGGCCGTACTCCGATGGTGCGGTCGGTCACGCCGGGGAGCGCGCCGGGGGGACGCCGGGCGGGCCGTCGGTGGCGAGGATATGGCGGGTGGCGGGTCGCCGCAGGTCAGATGAGGTGACCGAAGGCGGGACCGGTTTTGGTCCGTACCAAAGACCTCCAGCGGAAGGGTCGGTTCCGCCCGTGTCAATCCACGGGAACGGCCCCGGCCCCGCCATCGGACGGCCATGATGGGGGGCATGGCGGGGCTGGAGGGCATCGAACAGCCGGGACGGCACGGGGGCGCGACCGCGGCACGATGGTCTCCCGCCGTTCCCGACGAACAGGCCGTGAAGGCCATCGAGTTATGGGGCGACCCCACCGAGGGCGAGGTCTGGTTCCCGTCCCGTCCCCAGTCCGCCGCGCGGGCCCGGCGGCTGGCCCAGATGGTCGTCCTGCGGCGGTGGGGGCTCTCCGAGAAGCTGACCGAGGACACCGTGCTGCTCGTCTCCGAACTGGTGGGCAACGCCGTACGGCACACCGGCGCCCGTCACTTCGGACTGCGCATGGCGCGGCGGCGCGGCTGGATCCGGGTCGAGGTGCGCGACCCCTCGCGCGGACTGCCCTGTCTGATGCCCGTCCGGGAGCTGGACCTGTCCGGGCGCGGACTCTCCCTGGTGGACAAGTTGTCCGACCGCTGGGGGGTGGACCTGCTGCCCCGGGGCAAGACGACGTGGTTCGAGATGCGGGTCTCCGACCGCTGACCGTCCGGCGCCCGCCGGAGCGGCCGGGACGCGCGGTGCCGGGATGCACAGAGGCCCCCGTCGTCACCGTTGTGCGGTATCTCGCGGGGGCCTCTGTGGAGCGCCGGGAACGCTTCGGGGGTGTGGTTCCCGGCTGCTTTCGGAGCGACCGTGGCCCGGGTCAAGGGGGGTCGTGACTCCGACTATGGCAGACCGGTGCGGGGAACCCAAGGGGTGAATAAATGGCAGAAGACTCCAAATTATGACATATCGGATGTGAATCATCGGTGAGATGAGCCACTTGCCTGGTAAACGGTGGGTTGCACGCCCGTGAATGACGAGATCAAGAGGAGCGGAGTGTCCGGTGTGGGGGGATCTGGGGTGGCGCGCCCCCGGTGTCCGGCGCGGGCGGGGCGCCCGGGGCGTCCACGGGGACGCGGCGTGCCGGGCGCGGCGGCCGGGCCGATAATCTGGGCCCCGTCAGACAGGACGAGAACTTAAGGGGTGGACCTGGTGGCGGACATCGAGGCGGCGCGCAAGGCGTTCGACCGGTTCGACGCGGACAACGACGGCTACATCACGGCCGCCGAGTACAAGACCGCGATGGCTCAGCTCGGCGACTGGAACGTCACGGAGGCGGTCGCGGAGGCGATCATCGGCGAGCGGGACACGAACAAGGACAAGCTGCTCTCGTTCGACGAGTTCTGGGCCCACCTCAACAAGTAGGCCCCATCGGGCCGGTCCCGGAGCCTCCTGGCTCCCGGGCCGGCCCTCCGTCGTTCCCGGGCCCGGAGGGCGGGACGGGGTCGGACCGGGGCGGGGCCGGACCGGGACGCGGCGGGCCGGGAAAAGTTCCGGGCGGGCGGAATACCCCACGGGTAAGCGGAGGTTCCCTCCGTGTAAGACTCACCGCATCGACCCAAGGGGTTCGCCATGAAGATCGGCATCATCGGCTCGGGGAACATCGGCAGCCAGCTGACCCGTCGTCTGACCGCGGTGGGGCACACCGTCAGCGTCGCCAACTCCCGTGGCCCGCACACCCTGACGGAGCTGGTCGAGGAGACCGGCGCCACGGCGGCGGCCAGCGCGCCGGAGGCGGTCCGGGGTGCCGAGGTGGTCGTCGTCACCGTTCCCCTGAAGGTCGTGCCCGAGCTGCCGTCCGGGCTCTTCGCGGAGGCCGCCGACGGGGTCGTCGTCATCGAGACCCACAACTACTACCCCCGGGAACGCGACGGTCTGATCGCCGAGATCGAGGACGGTCTGCCGGAGAGCCGCTGGATCGAACGGCACCTCGGCCGTCCCGTGGTGAAGGCGTTCAACGGCACCTACGCCGAGGACATCACCGCCCGGGCCCGTCCGACGGGGGACCCCGACCGGATCGCGGTGCCCGTCGCGGGCGACGACGAGGCGGCCAAGCGGACCGTCCGGGCGCTGATCGACGAGATCGGGTTCGACACGGTGGACGCGGGCGGTCTGGACGACTCCTGGCGCCAGCAGCCCGACACCCCGGTCTACGGACTGCGCGCCGGGGTCGAGGCGGTCACCAAGGCCCTGGCCGAGGCGTCGCCGGAGCGTCCGGCCGCCTTCCGCGCGGACCGCGGCCAGGAGTAGAGGCCGCCCCGCGTCCGGGGCCGGACGCCGCGTCAGACCGTGTCGGGCCGCGTCGGACCGGGCCGGACCCGACCGGATCGGGCCGGACCGTGTCGGGCCGGTCGGGCTACTTCGGGGCCCACAGGGTGTAGGGGGGGTACGTGTCGCACCTGAAGTCGGTGAGGAGCCAGATGCTCACCAGGTAGGTGCCGATGCTCACACAGTGCGTGTACGAGGTGTGCGTCGCGATGGGCACCCACGCCGAAGCGCGCGGCGGGGCGACGGGGGCGGGTGCGGCCTGTGCGGCCGGGGCGGTCAGGGCGGCGGCGGTCACCAGGGCCGCTGCCACGCCCGCGGCGGAGAGCGTTCCGCGTAACGACTTCATGTGCGCGCTCCTTCTTCACCGGAGCCCCGGGGCCGTAGCCCGGGGTCGCTCCGAAGCTTCCCGCCGACCGGACCGGGTGGCAACGGGAAGCGCGCGTTCCCGTTCCGTCCGGCCCGGACTCAGGCGGCCGGGTGCGACAACCGGGCCCGCACCCCACGGGCGAGCGTCCCGAGCAGCGCGGCGTTGACCAGCCCGGCCAGCGCGCCGGTCGCGGTGAACAGCAGCGGGGAGACCCAGGCGAACGAGGAGTCCCAGGCCTGTGCCGGGACCGCCAGGCCCAGGGCGCCGAGCGGGGCCGTGGTCAGGAGCGGGACGACCGCGGCGAACCCCGGGTCGGGCGCGAGGTACGAGGCGTGGAGGAAGAAGCCCAGCGAGGCGGCGACCACCGCGAGGTAGCCACGGGCGGGCCAGTTGTCCGTGGCGAGCGCGAGGAACCTGCGGAGGCGGGGGCGGGCGGCACCGGTCATGTCGTCGTCCTTCGTGAAGCGGCTGGTGGAACGCGGGGCGGAAGGGAGAGGGGGGAGGGGGTCACGCGGTCCGGAGGCCGCGACGGCCCCGGAGCTGGTGGGCCAGGGCTCCGACCACGGCGGCGTTGACCAGGGCGCTCAGCAGGAACCAACCGGCGCCGAGGGCGGCGGACGCCGCCTGGCCGACCAGGCCGCCCCCGGCGACGAGCCCGAAGGGCAGGAAGCCGCCCATCGCGGAGAGCGGGGCCGTCAGCACGAAGGGGAGCATGGCGTGGACGCCCGTCGGGTCGAGGAGCGAGCCCGCGAAGGAGACGGCGACCACCGCGAGGTAGCCACGGGCCGGCCAGTTGTCCGTGGCGAGCGCGAGGAGCGCGCGGGTGCGGGGCAGACGGCGAGGGCGGAGGGTGTGCGGCATTTTCGTTCCCGGGGGTCGTTCCGTGTGGTTCCTCCACTGTGGAACGGACCGCGCGCCGGGACATGAGTACGGGTGCTCATCTCCTGGTGGGGAGCCTGACGGGGGCGGAGCCCCGTCGTTCACCCGGGGAGGCCGGCGTCCGGCCGGGGGCCGCCGGTGGCGCGACGGTGCGAGGCGCCGCGCCACCGGCGGACGGGGCCGTCCGCCGGGTCGCCGGGGACCCGGCGGGCGGACGTGCCGGACGGTTCCTCACACGTCGTTCACCCAGCGCCGGAACGCGGCCTCCGAGGTGAAGTCGCCGACGTTCTTGTCGATGGGGTCGTCGGTGTACTGATGGATCTTCCAGTCGGCCTTGATGCGGGGGGTGCCGGGGACGTTGGTGTAGTCCGCGATCCAGAGTCCGTCCCCGGCGTACGAGGTGTCGTCGTGGTTGAGCCAGAAGTCGCGGTTGCAGTAGAGCAGCACCCGGTGGGTGGGGCGCAGCCGCTTCACCTCCTTGATGAAGGCGTCCTTCTCGGCGTTGCTGGCCCGGGTGTTCTCGCTGGTCCACTCCCAGTCGGCGGCGAGCAGATCGGTGCCCCGGGAGGCGCACTCCTCCACGAAGTACGCGGCCTGCGCCTTGATGTTCCCGGGCCACAGGAAGTGGTAGAAGCCCACCACACAGCCCGCGTCGCGGGCCTGTTTGGCCTGTGCGTACTGCCGGGGGTTGATGTACGAACGGCCCTCGGTCGCCTTCACGATGACGAAGGTCAGTCCGTCGGTGTCGAACGACGACTGATAGGCACTCACGTCGATGCCGCGGATCATGTTCGTCCTTCCCGGACCGGGGTCGTTCGGGCCGGCCCGGCTTCCAGCGTGCCCGTCCTGTGTACCGTGCACGGGCGGTCGCCGTCCGGGCCACTCGAAACGGTGAATTTACCGGAAGGGATGGCATTCACGGCTTTTGTAGTAACCCACCCCTTCGGCGATCTCGCTCCCGAAACGGCGCGCCCGGGGCCGCAGCCTCCCGCACGGCACACCGAAACCCTGACGGCGCACCATGGTTGACACGCTGTCAGGGTCGCGGAGGGGATGGTGGCGGCGGGCTCCGGTCGTCGTCCCGCCCGGGTTCAGCCGCCGGTCCCGGTCCCGGAGCCCGTGAAGGTCAGCACCTCCGAGACGGGCCGCCGGGGTGCTCCCGGCCCCGGCTCCCCGTAGCCGAACCGGATCACCATCTGGACGTGGCTCATCGCGGAGAGCGGATCGCGCACCGCCCAGCGCAGTTCGTCCCACTCCAGGGCCTCGGAGGCGAGGGAGGTGACGAGTCCGTCCAGGGTGGCCTCCAGGAGCACCCGTTCCAGGGCCTGCCCCGCGTGCAGCCAGTCGGAGGGGGAGTCCCCGTGGGTGCCGAGCAGCGCGAGCTGGGGCGTGTGCTCGAAGTCCGCGGTGGGGGGCGGTCCGGTCCGGCCCGCCCCGAAGTCCCGCACCGGGGCGTACCCGGTGCGCGACCGGGGGCCGAAGGCGGCGGCCGGGACGCCGTCCGCGGCGCGGGTGTCCCCGGTCCAGGCGGCCAGCTCCGCGTGCAGCGCCGCGTCGGAGAGCGTCCGCCGCTCGGCCTCGCGGCCCAGTTCCAGCACCGTCTCCCGGTGGAACTCGTCGGGGAACGCCAGCCGGGCGCCCTCCAGCAGCGCGGCCCGGCGCAGGGTGTCCAGCAGTTGCGCGTCGATCGGCTCGTCGCTGAAGGGCGTCCGGGTGGTCCGCCGCCGGCGCAGCGCGGGGTGGAGGTCGGCCAGTTCGTCGTAGGCGTCGGCGGTGCCGTCGTAGGGCTGGCCGGACCGCCGGTAGGTGGCCGTGGTCTTGTGGTACGGCTCGCGGGTCGCGTCGTACAGGGCCCGCCCGCCGTCCAGGGTGAGCTCCGCGAGGGCGTAGGGGTCGGCGCGGTCCGGGAGCAGCCGGGTCACCGGTTTCCATCCGGCGTGGGCCGCCGCCACCCGGAGGTTGAACAGCGCGGCGGCGCACCCCAGATGGGTGGCGCGGCCCTCGGGGTCGGACAGCTCGATCCGGCGGCCGGGGTCCGCCCGTACCTGGATCACGCCCCGGTCCCGGTCGTAACGGAACAGCCAGGGCTGGGCGTTGTGCAGGGAGGGTGCCGTGATCGCGTCGGCGACCAGGGAGGCGATCGCGTCCGGTGTGGGGTCCGCCGGGGCGGAAGGAACGTCTGTCTCTGGTGCGGCGTGCGTCTTCACCGTTACCGCGGCCTCCTCGGGGATCACCCGGTCTGCGGGCTCTCGGTCAGGGACTTCCGGAGCCCGTGGCACCGGCCCCTCCCTCCTCCAGGTTCCCGGCTCCCCGGACGGACCGCGAGGGGGCGAAGGTCCCGTGCCCGGATAAACCCCCGGTCGGGTAAAGGGAGGTCAAAGCCGGTCGGGGGTGGTGCGCGGCGGTCGGCGGTGCCGGGGTGGCGTCACGGTCCGGGGGTGGTGCCCCCGGGGTGCCACATGGCGGTGGTGGTGAGCGGGCCCACGGGCAGCCGTCGCACGGTGGTGAAGCCGAAGCGCCGGTACAGCGCCCTGTTGTCCGGGTCCGCGGTGGTCAGGAAGACCCCGGCGGGTGCGGGCAGGGTGGCCAGGACGTGGTCGAGGAGACGGCGGGCCATACCCCGTCCGCGCTGCTCCGGGACGACGCCGAGGAACTCCAGGGTCCAGGCCCCGGGCGGCACGGCGGCCTCGGCGGCGTCCAGGTAGCGCAGGGTCCGGACCAGGGCGGCGGGACCGCAGCCCAGCGCGGCACGGGCCGCCCACGCCGCCCGGGCCCGTCCCGGCGGCGAGCCGTCCGGTGGCGTCAGCACGGCCGCCGCGACCGGCTCCGCCCCCCGGTCGAGGGTGAGCCGGAGCGCGCCGGGGAGGGTGTCGTGGGCGGCCAGGGTCGCGGCGAACCAGCGGTCCCGGACCCCGGTGGACCCGCCGCAGATCCAGCGGGTCGCGGGCTCGTGGGCGAAGGCGGCGGTCAGCACGGTGCGGACCGCGTGCGCGGAGGCGGAGCCGTTCAGGGCGACCGGGGCGCCGCGCCCGGCCGTGGCGGGGAGGGGCGGGACGGGCCCGGCCGTGGCGGGGAAGGACGGGACGGGTCCGGCCGCCGGGGAGTGGGGCGGGAGGGGCTCGGAAGGGGAGGGATTCATGCCGCCGTATGGTACGGCCTACTGGGGTGCACCACCAGTGCACCCCAGTAGTAAATGAATAGGGGGTCCCGCTGGCCGTCGAACTGCCCCCGGCCCCGGCCCGTCCGGCGCCCGGCTTCCCCCGGGCCCTCGGGGGCCGGGCGCCCCTACGATGGAGGACATGGCCCTGGACCTCTTCGCGGGCATCCCCGTCACCGACTACCCGGCGGCACTGGCCTGGTACGAACGGCTGCTCGGCGCCCCTCCCGCGTTCGTCCCGAACGACACGGAGGCGGTGTGGGAGCTGGCGGAGCACCGGTACGTGTACGTCGAGCACCATCCCGAACGGGCCGGGAACGCCTCGCACACGGTCTTCGTCGACGACCTCGACGCCCGGGTCGCCGGGATCGCCGACCGGGGCCTGGAACCCCGGACCCGCGAGACCTACGCCAACGGCGTGCGCAAGGTGACCTACCGCGACCCGGACGGCAACCGGATCGGATTCGGCGGCGCCCCGCTCTGACCGCGACCGTGACCGTGACCGGGGCCCCGCCCCGGGCGGGTTGGGCCACGACGTGGTCTCGCGGGTCAGACCTTCATGACGCGGACGCCGGGGCCGCAGAGCATGAGGAGGTCTTCGGGGTCCGAGGTCAGGACGGTCACCGGGGCGGGCGAGGAGAGGGCGGTGGCGGCGACGATGGCGTCAAGGGCGTACTTGTGACCATGTAGTCCGGCTGCGGCCAGGAGCTTGCTCGCCTGGCGGGCGATGGCTTCATTGGGCGGGACGATGTTCACGCGGGACACTGCGTAGTCGAAACGGGCCTGGTTGACCTTGGGGTCGCGCGCTTCGACGAGGGTGACGGAACTGGTGACGACGCGAATGTCCATGGCTTCTGCGGCCGTCAGCCACTCGGTGATCTCAGGTGTGCGGCGTACCAGTCCGGACAGACCTTCGCAGTCCAGGACGAGCGTTCCGGTCACGCGGCGTCCGCCGAGTCGGCTGTCTCGCCTAGGAGGATCGCACATTTGGCGTCGACGGCTGACTGGGCGACCGGGCCGTGCTCGGCTTCCGCGTCCTCGATGAGCTCACGCAGTCGATCCCGTTCCAGTTGGCGCTGGATGAGGGACTCGACATAGGCGGACATGCCTCGTTTGCCTGTGCGTGCCTTGAGGGCGGCGATGGTGCCTTCGTGGAGCGAGACCGAAACGGGCCGGACGGGTCCTTCGCCAGGCGCTGAGGAAGTATCCATGGAGTCCATTTTAACAAGACTCTTGTTATTGGGTGAGGTGATTGTTCGGTCTGTTCTGCCCGAGGGAGGGCTCCCTCGGGTCTGTGTCTATCCCGAAGGGCTCCGGGAGCTTTTGCCGCTTGGGTACGGCGAGCCTCAGCGACGACGGAATGCCGAAGCGCTGCTCAGGGCCGACCGGGACGGCGCCTCAGCACTCGATGATGTTCACCGCGAGCCCGCCCCGAGCCGTCTCCTTGTACTTGACGCTCATGTCGGCGCCGGTCTCCTTCATGGTCTTGATGACCTTGTCCAGGGAGACCAGATGGCTGCCGTCGCCCCGCATCGCCATCCGCGCGGCGGTCACCGCCTTCACGCCCGCCATTCCGTTGCGCTCGATGCAGGGGATCTGCACCAGCCCGCCGACCGGGTCGCAGGTGAGGCCGAGGTTGTGCTCCATGCCGATCTCGGCGGCGTTCTCGACCTGCTCGGGGGAGCCGCCCAGCACCTCGGCCAGGGCGCCCGCCGCCATCGAGCAGGCGGAGCCCACCTCGCCCTGGCAGCCGACCTCGGCCCCGGAGATGGAGGCGTTCTCCTTGAACAGCAGCCCGATCGCCCCGGCGGCCAGCAGGAAGCGGACCACGCCCTCGTCGTCCGCGCCGGGCACGAAGTTCACGTAGTAGTGGAGCACGGCGGGGATGATCCCGGCCGCGCCGTTGGTGGGGGCGGTGACGACCCGCCCGCCCGCCGCGTTCTCCTCGTTCACGGCCATCGCGTAGAGGGTCACCCACTCCATCGCGTGCGCCGCAGGGTTCCCCTCGACCCGCAGCTGCCGGGCCGCGCCGGGTGCCCGGCGGCGGACCTTGAGTCCGCCCGGCAGGATGCCCTCCCGGTTCATCCCCCGGGACACACAGGCCCGCATGACCTGCCAGATCTCCAGCAGCCCGTCGTGGATCTCCGCCTCGGTGCGCCACGCCTTCTCGTTCTCCATCATCATCGAGGAGATCGACAGACCGGACTCACGGGCCATCCGCAGCAGCTCGTCACCGGTCCGGAACGGGTACTTCAGCACCGTGTCGTCGAGCTTGATGCGGTCCGCGCCGACCGCGTCCTCGTCGACGACGAACCCGCCGCCCACCGAGTAGTACGTCTTCTCCAGCACGGCCCGGCCCTCGGCGTCACGGGCGCGCAGGATCATCCCGTTGGCGTGGTAGGGCAGGGTCTCGCGACGGTGCAGGACCAGGTCGTCGTCGAAGGAGAACGGGATCTCGTGGGCGCCCAGCAGACTGATCCGGCCCTCCGCCTTGATCCGCTCGACCCGTTCGTCGGCGTGCTCCACGTCCACCGTGCGCGGGGACTCGCCCTCCAGCCCGAGGAGCACCGCCTTGGGCGTGCCGTGGCCGTGACCGGTGGCGCCCAGGGAGCCGTACAGCTCGGCGCGCACGGAGGCGGTGTGGGCCAGCAGCCCGTCGTTCTTCAGCCGCCGCGCGAACATCCGGGCCGCGCGCATGGGGCCGACCGTATGGGAGCTGGACGGGCCGATGCCGATCGAGAACAGGTCGAAGACCGAGATGGCCACGGGAGGACTCCTAGCTGGTGGCCGGTGGACGTCGTTGTCCACCGGGTGGTGCGGACCCGCCGGCCCGGTGGGACCGGGCGGGTCGTCGGGCGGGCGGGGCCGGTGGTGACCGGCGGCCGACCGGGGGTCGGTGCGATCGGGAGGATCGTTTCTGCAAGGCGCTTCGAGGCGTTTCGAAGTGCTTCGAGACCCCTCGGAGCGGCCTCGAAGCCGAGTCGCTTCGGAAGCACTTCGGAAGCACTTCGGAGGGGCTCGGGGGGCTCGTCCGGGTTTCCCCGGCCGGGCCCCGCGTTCCCGAAGGCGCTCGCTCCTTCAAGTGTCACCCGTCGTGGCCGGGACCAGCCGGGGCGACCGGCACGGGCCGGTGGACCGGTGGACCGATGGGCCGGTGCCGCCCCGGCCGGATCGCGGCCGGGGCGGCACCGGAGGGGACTACAGCCCCGGGTACAGCGGGTGCTTGTCGGCCAGGGCGGTGACCCGGGCCTTCAGCGCGGCGGCGACCGTCTCGTCGAACGACGGCTTCAGCGCCTCGGCGATCACGTCGGCGACCTCGCGGAAGTCGTCCGCGGTGAAGCCCCGGGTGGCCAGCGCGGGGGTGCCGATGCGCAGACCGGAGGTGACCATCGGGGGGCGCGGGTCGTTCGGGACCGCGTTGCGGTTCACGGTGATCCCGACCTCGTGCAGCCGGTCCTCGGCCTGCTGGCCGTCCAGCTCGGAGTCGCGCAGGTCGACCAGGACGAGGTGCACGTCCGTGCCGCCGGACAGCACGTTCACCCCGACGGCGCGGGCGTCGTCCCGCACCAGACGCTCGGCGAGGATGCGCGCGCCGTCCAGGGTGCGCTGCTGGCGCTCCCGGAACTCCTCGGTCGCGGCGACCTTGAAGGCGACGGCCTTCGCGGCGACCACGTGCTCCAGCGGACCGCCCTGCTGGCCCGGGAAGACCGCCGAGTTGATCTTCTTCGCCAGCTCCTGGGTCGACAGGATGACGCCGCCGCGCGGACCGCCGAGGGTCTTGTGCGTGGTGGTGGTGACGACATGGGCGTGCGGCACCGGGTTGGGGTGCAGCCCGGCCGCGACGAGACCCGCGAAGTGGGCCATGTCGACCATCAGGTAGGCGCCGACCTCGTCCGCGATCCGGCGGAACGCGGCGAAGTCCAGCTGACGCGGGTAGGCGGACCAGCCCGCGACGATCAGCTTCGGCTTGGACTCCTTGGCGAGCCGCTCGACCTCGGCCATGTCCACCTGGCCGGTGGTCTCGTCCACGTGGTAGGCGACCACGTCGTAGAGCTTGCCGGAGAAGTTGATCTTCATGCCGTGGGTCAGGTGCCCGCCGTGGGCGAGGTTCAGACCCATGATGGTGTCGCCCGGCTTGAGCAGCGCGAACATCGCCGCCGCGTTGGCCTGGGCACCGGAGTGGGGCTGGACGTTGGCGTGCTCGGCGCCGAACAGCTCCTTGATCCGGTCGATGGCGATCTGCTCGATCACGTCGACGTGCTCACAGCCGCCGTAGTAGCGGCGGCCCGGGTAGCCCTCCGCGTACTTGTTGGTGAGCACCGAGCCCTGGGCCTCCATGACGGCGACCGGGGCGAAGTTCTCCGACGCGATCATTTCCAGGGTCGACTGCTGGCGGAGCAGTTCGGCGTCGACGGCGGCGGCGACGTCCGGGTCCAGCTCGTGCAGAGGGGTGTTCAGAAGCGACATCAGATGATCCCTAGTTGTGGGTCAGCCCGCGGAAAAGGCGGTGTAGTCGTCGGCGGAGAGCAGATCGTCCGGCTCGCCCGTGACGCGCACCTTGAACAGCCAGCCGCCCTCGAAGGGCGCGGAGTTCACCAGGGACGGGTCGTCGACGACGTCCTGGTTGGACTCCGTGACCTCGCCGCTCACCGGGGAGTACAGGTCGCTGACCGACTTCGTCGACTCCAGCTCGCCGCAGGTCTCGCCCGCGGTCACCTGCTGGCCCACCTCGGGGAGCTGGGCGTAGACGACGTCGCCGAGCGCGCCGGCGGCGAACTCGGTGATGCCGACCGTGGCGACGCCGTCACCATCGGGAGCCGACAGCCACTCGTGCTCCTTGCTGTAGCGAAGCTGCTGGGGGTTGCTCATGGTGGGAATTCTCCTGTACGCGGGGGAGTGCTGAGGAACGGGACGTCTTGGCATGCGAGACGGACGGCGGGACGCGCGGGGGAACGCGCGCTCCGGCGGCCGTGGACGAGGAGTCCGTGGGCGGATCGGAGTGGTGCGGCGGTGCGGGTGGGCCGTGGGGCGCGTGGGGCGTGAGCCACAGGTGACCGTGGGTCCTACGGGTCCATGGGTCCTGTGAGGTCCGTGGGCTGCGGGGCGACCCGGGACGGGCGGATGCCGGGTGTGACCCGTACCGTCCGTCCGGCGGTGGCCCGCTGCCCGGCGGTGGCCCCGAGCGGGCCCCGCCCGGCCCGGTGGGCTACTTGGCGCGCCGGTAGAAGGGCAGGGCCACGACCCGGTACGGCTCGTGGGTGCCCCGGATGTCCACGCCGACCCCGACGGCGCCCGGCTCGGCGTGCGCGGCGTCCACGTAGGCCATGGCGATCGGCTCGCCGAGGGTGGGGGAGGGGGCGCCGGAGGTGACCTCGCCGATCACCGCGCCGTCCGCGACCACCGCGAACCCGGCGCGCGGCACCCGGCGGCCCTCGGCGACCAGTCCGACCAGCTTGCGGGGCGGGTGGGCGGCGGCCTTGGCGGCGGCGGCCTCCAGCGCGGCCCGGCCGACGAAGTCGCCCTCCTTCTCGAACTTCACCACCCGGCCGAGCCCGGCGTCGAAGGGGGTCAGCGCGGTGGTCAGCTCGTGCCCGTAGAGCGGCATGCCCGCCTCCAGGCGCAGGGTGTCCCGGCAGGACAGCCCGCAGGGCACCAGCCCGACCGGGGCGCCCGCCTCGGTGAGCGCCGTCCACACCCGCTCGGCGTGCTCCGGGGCGACGAAGAGCTCGAAGCCGTCCTCGCCGGTGTAGCCGGTGCGGGCGATCAGCGCGGGGACGCCCGCGACCGTGCCGGGCAGCCCGGCGTAGTACTTCAGACCGTCCAGATCGGCGTCCGTGACCGCCTTGAGGATGCCCGGCGACTCGGGGCCCTGCACCGCGATCAGCGCGTAGGCGTCCCGGTCGTCGCGGACCTCGGCGTCGAAGCCGGCCGCCCGCTCGCGCAGCGCGTCGAGGACGGTCTGGGCGTTGCCCGCGTTGGCGACGACCAGGTACTCGGTCTCCCCGGTGCGGTAGACGATCAGGTCGTCCAGGATGCCGCCGTCCTCGCGGCAGATCATCGTGTAACGGGCCCGTCCGGCGCCGATCGTGCCGATGTTGCCGACCAGCGCGTGGTCCAGCAGCCGCACGGCTCCCGGTCCGGTGACGGTGATCTCCCCCATGTGGGAGAGGTCGAAGAGCCCGGCGCGGGTGCGGACGGCCTGGTGCTCGTCGCGCTCGCTGCCGTAGCGCAGGGGCATGTCCCAGCCCGCGAAGTCGGTCATGGTCGCACCGAGCGAACGGTGCAGCGCGTCGAGCGCGGTACGGCGTGGGGCGGTGCTCATAGAAGGGTGCTCCCAGGGCATGACGGCAGGGCATGACGGCGAGGTGATCCTCCCCATCTGTCATCGGACCTGAGAGGTTCGCCGGGAGCCACGCCGTTGACGGCGGGTCTCTCGCCCGGTTTGCACCTTGGGTGGGACCGCGCGCTCTCCGGCGGCGCGATCCGCTTTTCAGATGTGCCTCGCCCGCGCGGTATCTGGGCCTGAGAGATTCAAGGGAGGGACTTGCTCCTTCGGCGCCCCGGTGTGGCCGGGGGCTCTCCCGCGCGGATTCAAGCGGCCGGTATGCAGTTGGTTGGCGGGCTCATCATTGCACGCATTCGCCGTGGTGGGCAGGGCGGAGTCCGCCGGATCCGGAGGACGGGGCGGGGACGGGGCGCGCCGGACCCGGGAGGGCGCGTCCCGCCGCCCCCGGAATCCAGGCCCCCGTCGGGATCCCGGCGGCGACCCCGACGGGGTTCCCGTGGGGGTGGGGCGCGGCGGCCGGGCCCGGGTGCGCGCCGGGGCGTGCGGAGGCGTTCGGCCGGGGACCGCGACGGCCTCCGCCGGGTGGTCGCGCCCCCGCTCCGGTCCGCCGCTCCCGCCCCGCTGGCCGCTCCGATCCCGTCCCGTGCGGCCCTCCGTTCCCGCCCCGCCCGGGCTCGGGGGCGGCCGACGCGGGTCCGGGGACGGTCCGGCCCGTGCCCGGGACGCGGCCCGGGACGTGGCCCGCCATGTGCCCGGGATTCCGTGACGGTCCTGTGGCGGGATCCGTACGGAAACGCCGTTGTCCGAAATTACCCGCTCTTTACACTCGACGGGGAAGGCTCACGTGACCGACGGAGGGGACGATCACGGTGAACAGGACCAGGGTGTATGTGAGCGCTTCGGGCGTCGCGCTGCCCGAGCAGCCGGGGGCCCGTGCCCGGAAGGCGTGCGGGGGCCGGACCGTCAGGATCGTGCGGGACCTGCGGGAGCGGGCGGGCCGGGGGCCGCGCGCCCTCCGGTTCGCGGCCGGTGACCTCGTGGTGGTCTCCGGGCTCCCCGGCAGCGGCAAGTCCACCTTGATGTCCCGGGCGGTCGACCCCGCCCCGCCGTCCGCCGCCGCCGAGGAGGACGAGGACCCCGACCCCGGCGGACCGCCCGCTCCCGACCGGCCCCCCGCCACCCTGCGGGTGGACTCCCAGGACACCCGGGACCGCTGGGCGGCCCGGATGCCCCCGGCGGTCCCCTACGCCCTGTACCGGCCGCTGGTGCGGCTCGCCCACTTCGCCGGGCTGCGCCGGGCGTTGCGCTCCGGGGCCAGCGTCGTCGTCCACGACTGCGGGTCCCAGGCGTGGGTGCGCCGCTGGCTGGCCCGCGAGGCCCGGCTCCGGGGCCGGGCACTGCACCTGCTGCTGCTCGACGTGGCGCCGGACACCGCGCTCGACGGGCAGCGGTCGCGGGGCCGGGGGGTCTCCCGGTACGCCTTCGCCCGGCACCACCGGGCGGTCGGACGGCTGGTGCGGGACGCGGAGCGCGGAACGCTGCCGCCGGGCTGCGCCTCCGCCGTGCTGCTGGACCGGGCGGCGGCCGACGCGCTCCGGTCCATCCGGTGCGACGGGACGCCGCACGGATAGCCGCCGTCCGGCGCCCGTTCCGTCACCGGCCCTTCTCCCGGGGGACTTTCCCGCACGGCCGCTGCGGCGGGCCGCTCCGGCCGGTGCGGGCACGGGAACGCGGCCCGGGGGCCCGTCGGCTTCGCATAAGGTGCCTGCGCAGACGCAGCGCGGTACCGAGCAGGTGGTTGACGTATGGAGATTCCGGCCCAGGCCCCCCACCCCGCGCCCTCCGGGGCGCCCGAGTCCCCGGTCCCCCCGGACGCCCCCGGTGCGGGGACCGGCTGGCCGGTGAACGAACTGGAGGAGGCGCTCGCCGCCTCGGTGGGGGTGCCGTCCGCCGCCGGGCGGATCATCGAGGTGCTCGGCCGCAGCCGGGTGTGGGTGCCGCTGCCGGACGGCGGCGGTCCCGACAGCGGCACGCTGGACCTGCCCGCCCTGGAGATCGACGGTCAGGGCTACGTCCCGGTGTTCACCTCCGCCGAGCAGTTCCGGCGGGTCGTCGGCGACCGGATGGGCGGCACGGTGGCGCCCGCCGTCGAGTTCGCCCGGGGACTCCCCCCGCAACTGGGCATCGTCCTCAACCCGGACGGGACGGTGGGCGTCCCGCTGCCCCCGGCCGCCGTCGCCGAGCTGTGCCGCGCGGGCCGCACCGTCCTGGACGGTCCGGTCAGCGGCGGGCGGGTCCGGCTCTTCCAGCCCGACTGGAAGGAGGATCCGGTCGACTTCCTCACCGCCGCCGCCGCCGAGTTCGCCGCAGTGCCCGCGGTCACCACCGCCCGCCGCTGTCTGGCGAGCGTGGAGGGCGGAGAACCGGCCCTTTTCGTCGGGGTCGAGCTGGACCGCTGGGAGGACGAGAACCGCGAGCGGCCGCTGGACGCGCTCGGCCGGGCGCTCGGCCGGGTCCCCGTCCCCTGGGGCGTGAACCTGGTCCTCCTGGACGTGGCCCAGGACCCGGTGGCCGACTGGATGCGCGAGCGGGTGCGGCCCTTCTACACCCGCGAGCCCTGACCGGACGCCCCGGCCCGGTGCCCTGACCGGACGCCTCGGCCCGGTTGCCCGGCCCGACCGGCGCGCCGACCAGCGCCGCCGTGCCGCCCCGCCTGCGGCCCGCCGGTCTCCCAGCCCCGCACGCCCCGCAGGCCGGTCCGCCCCGTGCGCAGGTCCGCCGCCCCGCGCCCCACCGCCCCGCCCCGCGCGGAACCGGCCACCAGCGAACGCCCGTCCCCCGTCCGGGACCGCTGGCGCGCGGGGCGGGGCGGGGACGGGTCCGTCCGGGTGACTCCGTGAGCTGTGACGGACCTGGGACCGGCGGGTCAAGTCCGTCCGGGCGGCGGCGCTTAAGCTGGTTCCATGGTCCGGGCGGGGGCCGTGGCGCCCGCCCGGACCATGGCGGGTGTATCGGGTACGGAGCCGCGTCGCGCTGCTCCGACGGGTCGAAGGGGCGGTCAAGGGTGAGTGCGTCGGGCACGGCTGCGGCCGGGCGGATCGAGCACATGCTGCGCCAGGTGACCCCCGGGCGCTATGACGCGTACGAGGCGCTGCTGCAGGCCCTCGCCGACCCCGAGGGCGGCCGGGTCCGGATGCTGCTGTGGCACGGCGCCCCGGGCTCCCCGGACGCCCAGTACGGCAACATGGACCTCGACGGCCTCGGCTACGCCCCCTGCGTCACCTCCGCCCAGGAGCTGTCCGCGAGCGGCTGGAACCGCGCCCACGAGACGCTGCCCGTCACCGAGGTGGCGCGGGCGCTCTACCCCGACCGGTACGGCCTCTGGCTCAACCCGCACGCTCCGGACGGCGGGATCGGCATCCCCTGGCTGGATCTCCGCCGGATCGCCCTGGGGCTGGACCGCCAGCCCGCCGGACCGCTCCGGATCTCCGACCCGGCCATCGAGATCCCCCAGTTCTACGCCGTCCTCGGACAGAACGCCCATCGCACCCCCGCCGTGCGCGCGCTGAACCGGGGGTGGGTGCAGCCCGCGCTCGGCGCCCCCTACCTGGCCATCGGGCTGGACGTGTACGACGCCGGGCCCGAGGCCGTCGAGGCGGTGCGGGTGATGATGCGGCAGTCGATCGGGGCGGTGCCCGAGGGGCTCGCGGTGTCCACGGTGGCCCTGGGCGACGAGTACGACCCCGTCGCGATGTGGCTGAGAGCGAACGCCCGACCGTTCTACGACCGCGAATCGCACGTCGCTCCGGCCGCCCCTACCGCCGGGTACGGTTACCCGCCGCGCTAGCGATTGACTCGTCCTCCCTTGTCGGGCAACAGGTGTTGTGTTCCTGTTGCCCGTTTCCTTTGTCTCTGACGTCCCTTGGGCGGGATGTCTCGTGGTTCTACGCGCGTTTGGCCGAAAAGCTCAACTCCGGCCCGTCCGGGCTGCGTTACCCGCCGTTCGAATAACGGAACCCCACGGACCGCATCACGGTTGCGCATCCATTCAGGACCAGGTCTGGCTACGGATCGCGGCAGCGATGAAGACTCCCGCACCAGAGGTCGCGCGGCCCCGCTCGCCGGGGGTGCCGGTCCTCGCGTACGACGGACCGTCGTACCGTCCGCCCCCGGCGGCAACTACGGGCCGGTCACCGCCGGTTGAGAAGAGGGGTCCCTGCCACGATGACGGCACCATTGCACGAGCCGACCGCCGAAGCGGCCCCGCCCCCCGCCGGGGAGGCCGTGGCGGTCCAGGGGAAAGCGGTGCAGGGGCGCTCGCTCGGGCGCATCGCCTGGGAGCGCCTGAAACGCGACAAACTCGCCCTGTCCGGGGGAGTGGTGGTGCTGCTGCTGGTCCTGGTCGCGGTCTTCGCCCCGCTGATCACCAAGCTGTACGGTCAGGACCCGAACGTCTACCACGAGGACCTGATCGACCCGCTGATGTCCACCCCGGTCGGCTCGCTGGGCGGGATGAGCGGTGAGCACTGGTTCGGCGTCGAACCGGTCAACGGTCGCGACATCTTCGCCCGGATCGTGCACGGGGCGCGGATCTCGCTGCTGGTGGGCTTCGCCTCGGCGCTGGTCGCCGTGGTGATCGGCACGGTGCTCGGGGTGCTCGCCGGGTACTTCGGCGGCTGGCTGGACGCGCTCGTCAGCCGGGCGATGGACCTGCTGCTGTCCTTCCCCCAGCTGCTGTTCATCATCGCCCTGGTCTCCGTGATGCCGAACGAGATGCTGGGACTGACCGGGACCGGGGTCCGGGTCTTCGTGATGATCCTGGTGATCGGCTTCTTCGGCTGGCCCTACGTCGGCCGGGTGGTGCGGGGCCAGACCCTGTCGCTGCGCGAGCGCGAGTACGTGGAGGCGGCCCGCAGCCTCGGCGCGGGGCGCTTCTACATCCTCTTCAAGGAGCTGCTGCCCAATCTGGTGGCTCCGATCATCGTGTACATGACGATGATGATCCCCACCAACATCCTCACGGAGGCGGCCCTCAGCTTCCTGGGTGTCGGCGTCAAGCCGCCCACCTCCTCCTGGGGCGACATGCTCTCCCTGGCGGTGAACTACTACGAGTCCGACCCGATGTACATGGTCATCCCGGGTCTGGCCATCTTCGTCACCGTCCTCGCGTTCAACCTCTTCGGCGACGGCGTGCGTGACGCGCTGGACCCGAAGGGCTCCCGCTGAACTGCCGTACCCCTCAAGCGCCCGTCACCGACGGGCGACGATCACACGGAGGAACCGACATCGTGACTACCCACAGCAGAGGACGGCGCAAGCAGGTCGCGGCGGCGACGGCCGTGGTCGCGGCGCTGCTGGCCACGGCGGCGTGCGGCGGCGGCGACAACGATGGCAAGGGCGGCGGCGGCAAGGCCGCGGGCTTCGACGCGGCCAACAACAAGGTCGCCAACGCCTCCACCAAGAAGGGCGGCACCCTCAAGTTCGCGGGCGCCCAGGACGCCGACTCCTGGGACACCACCCGCGGCTACTACGGCTTCGCGTGGAACTTCATGCGCTACTACAGCCGTCAGCTGGTCACCAGCCAGACCGAGCCCGGCAAGGCGGGCTCCGACCTGACCCCGGACCTCGCCACCGCGCGCGCCGAGGTCAGCGACGACGGCAAGACCTACAAGTACACCCTGAGGGACGGCATCACCTGGGAGGACGGCAAGCCGATCACCTCCAAGGACGTCAAGTACGGCATCCAGCGCGTGTGGGCGCAGGACGTGCTGGCGGGCGGCCCGATCTACCTGAAGGACGTCCTCGACCCCAAGGGCGAGTACCCGGGCCCGTACAAGGACAAGTCCAAGGACAAGCTGGGCCTGAAGGCGATCGAGACGCCCGACGACAAGACGATCGTCTTCAAGCTCCCCGAGGCGAACAGCGACTTCGAGGAGATGCTCGCGCTGACCTCGGCGTCCCCGGTCCGCCAGGACAAGGACACCAAGTCCAAGTACCAGCTCAAGCCGTTCTCCTCGGGCCCGTACAAGTTCGAGTCGTACACCCCGAAGAAGGAACTGACCCTCGTCCGCAACACCGAGTGGAAGCAGTCCTCGGACCCGGTGCGCAAGGCGCTCCCGGACAAGATCACGGTCACCTTCTTCTCCAACGCCAACGAGATGGACAACCGCATCCTCGCGGGCGACTACCACCTGGACATCAACCAGACCGGTCTCTCCCCGCAGGGCCGCATCAAGGCGCTCAAGAGCCACAAGGGCAACCTGGACAACCCGGTCTCCGGCTACATCCGCTACGCGGTGTTCCCGCAGACGGTCGCCCCGTTCGACAACATCGAGTGCCGCAAGGCCGTCATCTACGGCGCCGACCACAAGTCCCTCCAGACCGCGCGCGGCGGCCCGATGGCCGGTGGCGACATCGGCACCAACATGCTCCCGCCCTCCGTCCCGGGCTCCGAGGGCCAGAAGTACGACCCGTACGGCCTCGCCAAGAACGACGGCAAGCCGGACCTGGCCAAGGCCAAGGACGCGCTCAAGAAGTGCGGCAAGCCGAACGGCTTCGACACCACCATCGCGGTCCGCAACAACAAGCCGGTCGAGGTGGCCACCGCCGAGTCGCTGCAGGCGTCGCTGAAGGCGATCGGCGTCAACGTCGAGATCGACAAGTACGACGGTTCGCAGACCTCCGGGATCATCGGCAACCCGAAGATCGTCAAGGAGAAGAACTACGGCATCATCATCATGGGCTGGGGCCCCGACTTCCCGTCGGTGCAGGGCTACGGCCAGCCGCTGTGGGACAGCAAGTACATCCTCGACAGCGGCAACAACAACTTCGCCATGATCAAGGACAAGGCGATCGACGCCAACTTCGACAAGTTCGTCACCGAGCTGGACGACGCGAAGAAGGAGCAGATCGCGACCGAGATCAACCACCAGGTCATGGAGGGCGCGTACTACCTGCCCTTCGTCTTCGAGAAGTTCATCAACTTCCGCTCGTCCGCGCTGACGAACGTCTACACCACGGACGCCTACAGCGGTCAGTACGACTTCATCAGCCTGGGCCTGAAGAAGTAACACCCCCCGGCACACCCGCCGTACGGCACGAAAGGCAGGTGAAGGCCGGGAGCGGTCGGGCCGAAGCGCTGTGCTCGCATACCTCATCAGGCGGTTCATGGCCGCCGCAGTGATGCTGGTGGTCATCGTCGTGGTGGTCTTCGGCATCTTCTTCCTCATCCCCCAGTGGGCGGGCGTCGACCCGGCCACCATGTACGTGGGCAAGCAGTCCGACGACGCGGCCGTGGAGGCCGTCCGCGAGAAGCTCCAGCTGGGCGACCCGATCTACGCCCAGGTCCTGGAGTTCTTCAAGGGCCTGTTCGCCGGGCGCACCTACGCGGCGGGCGGCGAGGTCACCCACTGCCCGGCGCCCTGCTTCGGCTACTCCTTCCGCAGCGAGCAGGCCATCTGGCCGGTCCTGACCGACCGGCTCCCGGTGACCCTGTCGCTGGCCCTCGGCGCGGCCGTGCTGTGGCTGCTGCTCGGCGTCGCGGCGGGCGTGCTCTCCGCGCTCAAGCGGGGCACCCTGTGGGACCGCTCCGCGATGGTCGTGGCGCTCTCCGGCGTCTCCCTGCCGATCTACTTCACCGCGCTGCTCTCGCTCGCCGTCTTCGACCACGGCCTGGGGCTGATCGACGGTCAGTACCAGGAACTCGCCGACGGCCCCGGCGGCTGGTTCCAGGGGATGCTGCTGCCCTGGGTCACCCTCGCCTTCCTGTACGCCGCCATGTACGCCCGCATCACCCGGGCCACCATGCTGGAAGTGCTGGGCGAGGACTACATCCGCACCGCGCGGGCCAAGGGCCTCACCGAGCCGGTCGTCATCGGCAAGCACGCGATGCGCTCCACGATGACCCCGATCCTCACCATGCTCGGGATGGACCTCGGCGCGCTGATCGGCGGCGCGATCCTCACGGAGACCGCCTTCAACCTGCCCGGCCTCGGCCAGGCCGTGCTCAACGCGATCAACGAGCGGGACCTGCCGATCATCCTCGGCGTCACCCTGGTCACCTCGCTCGCGGTGATCGTCGCCAACCTCGTCGTGGACGTCCTCTACGCCGCGATCGACCCCCGAGTGAGGCTCGCATGACCCGATCCCGTACGCCCGGGGCGGCCCTCGGCGAACCCGTCGCCGGGTCCCCGGCGCCGACCGCGTTCCTCGACGTCCGCGATCTCAGGGTGCACTTCCCCACCGACGACGGCCTGGTCAAGTCCGTCGACGGGCTGAGCTTCACCCTGGAGAAGGGCCGCACCCTCGGCATCGTCGGCGAGTCGGGCTCCGGCAAGTCGGTGACCTCGCTGGGCATCATGGGCCTGCACACCGCGGGCCAGTACGGCAAGCGCAAGGCCCGGCTCTCCGGGGAGATCTGGCTCGACGGACAAGAGCTGCTGTCCGCCGACCCCGAGCGGGTGCGCGCGCTGCGCGGCCGCGAGATGGCCATGATCTTCCAGGACCCGCTGTCGGCGCTGCACCCGTACTACACGATCGGCCAGCAGATCGTGGAGGCGTACCGGGTCCACCACAAGGTCGACAAGAAGACCGCCCGGAAGCGGGCGGTCGAGATGCTCGACCGGGTCGGCATCCCCCAGCCGGACAAGCGGGCCGACAGCTATCCGCACGAGTTCTCCGGCGGGATGCGCCAGCGCGCCATGATCGCCATGGCGCTGGTGAACAACCCCGAACTCCTCATCGCGGACGAGCCGACGACCGCCCTCGACGTCACCGTCCAGGCGCAGATCCTCGATCTGATCCGCGACCTCCAGAAGGAGTTCGGCTCGGCGGTCATCATCATCACCCACGACCTGGGCGTCGTCGCGGAACTCGCGGACGACCTGCTGGTGATGTACGGCGGTCGGTGCGTGGAACGCGGCCCCGCCGAGCGGGTGTTCTACGAGCCGCGCCACCCCTACACCTGGGGACTGCTCGGCTCGATGCCCCGGCTGGACCGCGAGGAGACCGAACGCCTCGTCCCGGTCAAGGGCTCCCCGCCCTCGCTGATCAACATCCCGGACGGCTGCGCCTTCAACCCGCGCTGCCCGTACGCGGACCTCCCCAAGGACAACGTCACCCGCACGGTCCGCCCCGAACTCTCCGAGGTCGGCGGCGCCCACTGGGCCGCCTGCCATCTGCCCAAGGAGCGGCGGGAGCGCATCTGGGCCGAAGAGATCGCCCCCAAGCTGTGAGCGAGGACACCACCGTGACGAGCGACGACCAGGGCTCCGCGCCGGTCCCCGCCCCGCGCCCCGGCGGCGCCGCCCTGACGAAGGACGCGGCGCCCGGCGAGGTGCTGCTGAGGGTCAGCGGGCTGCGCAAGCACTTCCCGATCCGCAAGGGGCTGCTCCAGCGCCAGGTGGGCGCGGTCAAGGCGGTCGACGGGATCGACTTCGAGGTGCGCGCGGGGGAGACCCTGGGCGTGGTCGGGGAGTCCGGCTGCGGCAAGTCGACCATGGGACGGCTGATCACCCGGCTGCTCGAACCCACCTCCGGGAGCGTCGAGTTCGGGGACCGGGACATCACCCACCTCGGGGTGGCGGGGATGCGGCCGCTGCGGCGCGACATCCAGATGATCTTCCAGGACCCGTACTCCTCGCTGAACCCCCGGCACACCATCGGCACCATCGTCGGCGCCCCCTTCCGGCTCCAGGGGGTCACCCCCGAGGGCGGGATCAAGAAGGAGGTGCAGCGGCTGCTGGAGGTGGTCGGCCTCAACCCCGAGCACTACAACCGCTATCCGCACGAGTTCTCCGGCGGCCAGCGCCAGCGCATCGGCATCGCCCGCGCGCTGGCGCTGAAGCCGAGGCTGGTCGTCGCGGACGAGCCGGTGTCGGCGCTGGACGTGTCGATCCAGGCGCAGGTGGTCAATCTGCTGGACGACCTCCAGACCGAGCTGGGCCTCACCTACGTGATCATCGCGCACGACCTGTCGGTGGTCCGGCACGTGTCGGACCGGATCGCGGTGATGTACCTGGGCAAGATCGTCGAGCTGGCGGACCGCAAATCGCTGTACTCGGCGCCGATGCACCCGTACACCAAGGCCCTGATGTCGGCGGTGCCGATCCCGGACCCCCGGCGGCGGACCGCCAAGAGCGAGCGCATCCTGCTCAAGGGCGACGTCCCGTCCCCGATCTCCCCGCCCAGCGGCTGCCGCTTCCACACCCGCTGCTGGAAGGCGACGGAGGTCTGCGCCGTCCAGGAGCCGCCGTTCCTGGAGCTGGCCCCGCAGCGGTTCGTGGCCTGCCACCACCCGGAGAACGCGCCCGACCAGGCGCCGGGGGAGACCGTCCGGCTCACCGGGGCCGCCGAGGCGGTGGAGGTGGTCACGGTCGGCAAGGACACCCCGGAACCGTCGGGCACCGAGCCGTCGGGCACCGAAGCGTCCGGCACCGGTCCGTCCGGCACCGAACCGTCCCGGGTGCCGACCTCCACCGGGGAGGCCACGGCGGACCCCGCCACCGACGCGACCGGCCCCGACACGACCGGCACCACCGGCGGCTGAGCCGAACCGCCGCGTCCGGCCCGCGTCCGGCCCGGTGGCCGCCCCTCCCCAGGGGCGGCCACCGGGCTGTTGGTGTGTCCGGGGCGCGGTGGTGCTGGCGCTGGTGCCTGGTACGGGGCGGGGGCGTGCCGTACGGGCGCCCGGGGTGCGTGGGCGCGCGGGTGCGCCGTACCGGTCCGGGCGCGAGTGCGCCGTACGGGCTCGGGGCGTACGGGGGTGTGCCGTACCGGCCCGGAGCGCGGGTGCGCGTGCGGAGCCGGGGCGCGGCCGGGTCCGGCCGCACCCGACCGCACCCGGCGGGGTCGGCCGCGCTCGGCGGGGGTGGCCGCACCCGGCCGCGCTCGGCGAGGGCCGCCGGGCGCCGGTGGCTCCGGTGGGATCCGGCGCGGCGCGGCCGGGCGCGGCCCGGCCCCGTGGCCGGGGTCCGTGCGGGCGTACCGGGATGTCCCGGGCGAAGGGGGTGTCCGGTCCGGGGGAAAATGACCCGGTGCTCCACGATCTCTTCAGCCCCACCGTCCAGCACGTGCTGGACCTCGCCGGAATCTTCGTCTTCGCGATCTCCGGCGCCCTGCTCGCCGTCCGCAAGAACTTCGACGTCTTCGGCATCGCCGTGCTCGCCGAGGTCACCGCCCTCGGCGGCGGGCTCTTCCGCGACCTGGTGATCGGCGCGGTGCCCCCGGCCGCCTTCACCGACCTCGGCTACTTCCTGACCCCGCTGGTGGCAGCGGCCCTCGTCTTCTTCCTGCACCCCGAGGTCGAGCGGATCCAGAACGGGGTGAACGTCTTCGACGCGGCGGGCCTCGGGCTGTTCTGCGTCACGGGCACCACCAAGGCGTACGAGTACGGGCTGGGCCTGACCTCGTCGGCGGTGCTGGGCCTCGCGACGGCGGTCGGCGGGGGAGTGCTGCGGGACGTGGTCGCGAACGAGGTCCCGTCCCTGGTCCGCTGGGACCGCGACCTGTACGCCGTCCCCGCGATCGTGGGCGCGACCATCGTGGCGCTCTGTCTCAAGTACGACGCCCTCAACGGGGTGACCAGCGTGATCGCGGTCGTCACCGCGTTCGCGCTGCGGCTGCTCGCGATGCGGTACCACTGGCGCGCGCCGCGCGCCTGGAACCGCCGCTCGACGGCGGTGGAGGCCACGGAGTAGCCGTGTCCGGCGTCCCGTGGGGCGCGCGGACGCGTGCCGGGCGGGCGGGGCGGGGAGCGGACGGCTCTCCGCCCCGCCCGCCGCTTTGCTATTCGGTCTTGCTAGGTACCACTAGTCAGCGTTACTGTGTACCAGTACTCAATGACGCTGATGAGCGCGGGAGGTGAGGTGTTCCATGGCCAAGCTGGAGACGGAGATGCTCAAGGGCACGCTGGAGGGCATCGTCCTCGCGTCCCTGTCCGGCCGTCCCGCCTACGGCTACGAGATCACGGCACGGCTGCGGGAACTGGGCTTCGCCGGGATCGCCGAGGGGACCGTCTACGCGCTGCTCCTGCGGATGGAGAAGCGAGGGCTCGTGGACGTGGAGAAGGTCCCGTCCGAGAAGGGGCCGCCGCGCAAGGTGCACTCCCTCAACGCTGAGGGACGGGAGTACCTCGAAGAGTTCTGGAGGGCCTGGAGCTTCCTCACGGAACGACTGGACCTGCTCCGCGAAGGGGGAGAGTGACCATGTCCGATGCCGGGGAGAACGGAATCCTCGCGAAGGTGATCGGTCCCAAGAAGCGCTGGCGGGCGTACAAGGCGCGCGTCAAGGAGCTTCCCGGAGGCCACCGCGAGGCGGTCGGGGCGGTCGAGCGGTACCTGATGCACTTCGTCCCGGCCGACGCGGAGAGCAGCGTGTCCATGTTCGAGGACCTGGCCGACCTGTTCGAGCAGGCGGCGGTCGGCGGGACGCCGGTCCGCGAGGTCGTCGGGGAGGAACCGGCCGGGTTCGCGGAGGAGTTCGCCCGCGCCTACACGGAGGGCGGCTACGTCCCCGCCCGGGCCCGCGAGCGGCTGGCCGAGGAGATCGAGCGGGCCGCCGCCGTGTCCGGCGAGGCCGGCTCCTCCGGTGCCGAGGGTGCCGACGGGGCGGTCTGACCCGTCCGCGGGGCGTGCCGTCGCCCCCGTGCGGAGAGGGGCGACGGCGAAGGCGCCCCGGGGGCACCCGCGTCGGTCCCCCGTCCCCCCTCTCCGCCCGCGTTCCGCTGTTCCGTGCCACGGCCGTGGGTCCGCCCCGGCCGCCCTCCGCCGCGCGTCCGCGCGGCGTCGAGGCCCACCGACACGCACGAGGAGAACGACCATGACCGAGAACGGCTTTTCCACGACCGGGCTGCGCAGGCTGCGCGGAGTGCTGGAGCGGCACGTGGAGTCCGGGCGGATACCCGGGCTCGTCGCCCTGGTCAGCCGGGGCGGGCACACGCACGTCGAGGCGCTCGGGACGATGCGCCACGACGGCGGCCCGCCCATGAGCCGGGACACCATCTTCCGCATGGCCTCCACCACCAAGCCGGTCGGCGCCTCCGCGGTGATGGTCCTGCTCGACGAGTGCCGTCTGCGGCTGGACGATCCGGTGGACCCCTGGCTGCCCGAACTGGCCGACCGGCGGGTGCTGCGGCGGGTCGACGGCCCGCTGGACGACACCGTGCCCGCGTACCGCCCGATCACCGTCCGGGACCTGCTCACCTCCACCTGCGGGCTCGGGCTGGACATGACGGCGCGGGACTCCCCGATGATGGCCGAGTTCTTCACGCGGGGGATCTACGGCACGGAGTGGCTGCTGCCGTCCGTGGGGCCGGACGAGTGGATGCGCCGTCTGGGCGGGCTGCCGCTGATGCACCAGCCCGGCGAGCGGTGGCTCTACAACGTCAGCGACGACCTGATCGGCGTGCTGGTGGCCAGGGTCACCGGGCGGTCCTTCGAGGAGTTCCTGCGCGAACGCGTCTTCGGGCCGCTGGGCATGGTCGACACCGGCTTCCACGTGCCCGCCGACAAGATCCACCGGCTTCCGCCGCTCTACGCGCCCGATCCGCTGACCGGGGAGTTCGTCGTGGGGGACGAGGCGGAGGGCGGACGGCACAGCGCGCCGCCCGCGTTCCAGTCCGGCGGCGGCGGGCTCGACTCCACCGTCGACGACTACCACGCCTACTTCCGGATGCTGCTGGACCGGGGCGCGCACGGCGGCGGGCGGGTGCTGTCCCGGCCCGCCGCCGAGCTGATGACCACCAACCGCCTCACGCCCCGCCAGACGTCCGACCTCCAGGACTGGGCCCGCCGGGTCGTCCATCTGTCCCACGGGCAGGGGCAGACCGGCGGCTGGGGCTTCGGGATGACGGTGCGCGCCTACCGCGGCGACTACGCGCCCGTCGGCCAGTTCGGCTGGGACGGCGGAGCCGGGACCACGGTCTACGCCGATCCCCGGTACGGGGTCGTCGGCATCCTGCTCACCCAGACGGGGATGAGCACCCCGGACTCGGCGCGGGCCATCCAGGACTTCTGGACCACCCTGTACCAGGCGATCGACGACTGACCTGCCCGTCGTCCGCCCGGCCAGTCGCCCGCCCGTCCATCCGGCCCGTCCGCCCCGTCCGGACGGGGCGGCGGGGTCGGGGGCGGAGTGCCGGGCACCCGTCCCGGGGTGCCCCCGTCCGAACAAAAGCTACCGCTCAGTAGGTGATTGTTGTACCGTGCCGCCATGGCAGATGCACCGGTAAGGGCAACCGTCGGCACCAGCGAGTTCGACCGCGACACCGCGGTCGTTCCGCGCCCCGGCCACCCGGGCGTCTACGACGCCGACCTCGCCGCGGGCTGGACGATCATCTCCGCCGTCAACGGCGGCTACCTCCTCGCCCTCGTCGGCCGCGCCCTGGCGGACGCCCTTCCGCACCCGGACCCCTTCACCATCACGGCGCACTACCTCACCGCCTCCCGCCCGGGCCCCGCCGTCGTCCGCACCGGGACCGTCCGCACCGGCCGCACCCTCTCCACCGGGCAGGCGTCCCTCCTCCAGTACGACGACGAGGGCCACGAGGTCGAACGGCTGCGCGTCCTCGCCTCCTACGGCGACCTCGACGCCCTGCCCGACGACGTCCGCACCACCGCCGTCCCGCCCGTCCTGCCGCCCTTCGAACGGTGCCCCGGCCCCCGGGACGCCCCCGGCGGCAGCCCCGTCCCCGGCAGCGACGCGCTCACCGAACGGCTCGTCATGGGGCTCGACCCGGCCACCCTCGGCTGGGCCGTCGGCGCCCCCTCCGGGCGGGCCGAGTCCCGTGCCTGGCTGGGCTTCGCGGACGGCCGCGACCCCGATCCGCTGGCCCTGCTGCTCGCCGTGGACGCCCTGCCCCCGACCGCCTTCGAGCTGGGACTGAAGGGCTGGGTCCCCACCGTCGAACTCACCGCGCACGTCCGCCGCCGCCCCGCGCCCGGCCTGCTGAGGGTCGCCGTCACCACACGCAACCTCGCGGGCGGGTTCCTGGAGGAGGACGCCGAGGTCTGGGACAGCGCGGGCCACCTCGTCGCCCAGTCCCGCCAGCTCGCCCGCGCGCCCCTCGGCTGAGACCGGCCGCCGCGCCCCGCGCCGCCCGCCCGGCGCCGCCCGCCCGGCGGGGCCCGTTCCCGAGGCGGACCGGGCCCGGCCCGGGTGAACGGGCCCGAGGGCGACGGATCCCGGCGCGCGGGTCCGGCGAGCGGATCAGGGCGAGCGGGCCGGAAGCGGACCGGGCCGGGGAGAGGGGGCGGGACCGGGCTCGTAGAATCGACGCACCATGGCCTACCTCGACCACGCAGCGACCACTCCGATGCTTCCGGAGGCGATCGAGGCGCTGACCGCCCAGCTGACCGTCACCGGCAACGCCTCCTCCCTGCACGCCGCGGGCCGCCGGGCCCGCCGCGTCGTCGAGGAGGCCCGCGAGACGTTCGCCGCCGCCCTCGGCGCGCGCCCCAGCGAGGTCGTCTTCACCTCCGGCGGCACCGAGGCCGACAACCTCGCCGTCAAGGGCCTGTACTGGGCCCGCCGGGACGCCGACCCGGCCCGGGTCCGGGTCCTCGCCAGCCCCGTCGAACACCACGCCGTCCTGGACGCCGTCCACTGGCTCGGCGAGCACGAGGGCGCCACCGTCGAGTACCTGCCCGTCGACGCCCACGGCCGGGTCCACCCCGACGCGCTGCGCGCGGCGATAGCCGCCAACCCGGCGGACGTGGCGCTGGTGACCGTGATGTGGGCGAACAACGAGATCGGGACCGTCCAGCCGGTCCGTGAACTCGCCGCGGTCGCCGCCGAGTCCGGGGTGCCCATGCACGCGGACGCGGTCCAGGCGGTCGGCCAGCTCCCGGTCGGCTTCGCCGACTCCGGCCTCGCCGCGCTCACCGTCTCCGGCCACAAGATCGGCGGCCCCTACGGCATCGGCGCGCTGCTGCTCGGCCGCGAGTGGACGCCCGTCCCCGTGCTGCACGGCGGCGGGCAGGAACGGCACGTGCGCTCCGGCACGCTGGACGCCCCGGCCGTCGCCGCCTTCTCCGTCGCCGCCCGGATCGCCACCGAGCGCCAGCCGTGGTTCGCCCGGGAGATCGGGGGCCTGCGCGACGAACTGGTGCGCGTGGTGCGCGAGGCCGTCCCGGACGCCGTCCTCGGCGGCGATCCGGTGGACCGGCTGCCCGCCAACGCCCACTTCGCCTTCCCCGGCTGCGAGGGCGACTCGCTGCTGCTGCTGCTCGACGCCCAGGGCATCGAGTGCTCGACCGGCTCGGCCTGCACCGCGGGCATCGCCCAGCCCAGCCACGTCCTGCTCGCCACCGGCACCGACCCGGACCTGGCCCGGGGCACCCTGCGCTTCTCCCTCGGCCACACCTCCACCCGTCAGGACGTGGCCGCCGTCGCCGAGGCGCTCGGCCCGGCGGTGGCCCGCGCCCGTTGCGCCGGACTCAGCTGACCCCATGGACGGCCGGGGCCGTCGCGTCGAGGGCCCCGCGCGAGGGCCTCCGGACGCCGACCGCCCCGCTGCCCCGCTGCCGTCGGCTGTCGGTCGTCGAGGACGGGCCCGGACCCGGGGACGCGTCAGCCCGAGGCGCGGCGCGTCAGCCCGAGGCGCGGGTGGCCTCCGGTGACGCCGAGCGGCCCGGAGCACGGCTCGGCGCCGACTCCAGCCGCTTCACCTCGGCCCGCACCAGCGGCACGTACCGCTTCCAGTCCCAGTGCGGCCCCGGATCGGTGTGCGTGGCCTCCGGCACCTCCACGTGCCCGACGATGTGCTCACGGTCCGGCTCGATGCCGTACCGGACGCAGATCCGCGCCGCCAGCCGCGCCGACGCCGTGTACATGGCGTCCGTGAACGACGAGGGCCGGTCCACCCACCCCTCGTGCTCGATGCCCACACTGCGCTGGTTGTAGTCCCGGTTCCCCGCGTGGTACGCCACGTCCAGCTCCCGGATCATCTGCGTGACGTGCCCGTCCTTGCGGACGATGTAGTGCGCGGCGGCCCCGTGCCCAGGGTCCTGGAACGCCCGCACCGCGCTGTCGAAGCCGCCCTGCGTGACGTGCACCACGATCCGGTCCACCCGGTAGTCGTCGGGACGGTCGGCCCGCCGCCAGTTCGCCGAGGACGCCGCCACCCAGCGCGCCCCGGTGAAGTCCACCGCCCCGTCCACCCGGGGCCGGGACACCCCCGGAGCCCGCCACCACAGCTCCGACAGCTCCTCCCGGAACCCCACCCCCGCGCCGACGACCGCCACCCCGCCGCCGACGAGCAGCGTGCGCCGCCCCAGCCGTGGGCCCTCCCCCGTGGCGGCCGCCCGCCGCTTCCTCTGTTCCGCCATGCGAACCACAACGCGCACGCGCCGGATTCGGTTCCCGGGGCCCCTTACCCTGGAGTGGTGATGACTGAGACCCCGCGGCGTCCCCTCCGCGTCCTGGCCGCCATGTCCGGCGGGGTGGACTCCGCCGTAGCCGCCGCCCGCGCCGTGGAGGCGGGGCACGACGTGACCGGCGTGCACCTCGCACTGTCCGCGAACCCGCAGTCGTTCCGCACCGGAGCGCGCGGCTGCTGCACCATCGAGGACTCCCGCGACGCCCGCCGCGCCGCCGACGTGATCGGCATCCCGTTCTACGTCTGGGACCTCGCCGAACGTTTCCGCGAGGACGTCGTCGAGGACTTCATCGCCGAGTACGAGGCGGGGCGCACCCCCAACCCGTGTCTGCGCTGCAACGAGAAGATCAAGTTCGCCGCGCTGCTGGACAAGGCGCTGGCGCTCGGGTTCGACGCGGTGTGCACGGGCCACTACGCGCGCGTGACCGTCCTCCCGGGCGGCGGCCGCGAACTGCACCGGGCCTCCGACATGGCCAAGGACCAGTCCTACGTCCTCGGCGTGCTGGACGAGCGGCAGCTCGCCCACGCGCTGTTCCCGCTGGGCGACACGGTCACCACCAAGGAGGAGATCCGCGCGGAGGCCGAGCTGCGCGGGCTCGCCGTGGCGAAGAAGCCCGACAGTCACGACATCTGCTTCATCGCCGACGGCGACACCCAGGGCTTCCTCGCCGACCGCCTGGGCCGCGCCGAGGGCGACATCGTGGACGAGTCCGGCACCACGATCGGCACCCACGACGGCGCCTACGGCTACACCATCGGACAGCGCAAGGGCCTGCGCATCGGCCGCCCCGCCCCCGACGGCAAGCCCCGCTACGTCCTCGACATCTCCCCGGTCACCAATACCGTCACGGTCGGTCCGGTCGCCTCCCTCGACGTCACCGCCCTGACCGCGGTGCGCCCCCGCTGGTGCGGGGCTGCGCCCACCGGCCCCGCCCCGTACACCGCGCAGCTGCGCGCCCACGGCGGCGAGACCGAGGTCACCGCGGAGCTGGTCGACGGGGAGCTGCGGGTCAGCTTCGGGGAGCCGGTGCGCGGGGTCGCCCCCGGCCAGGCGATCGTCCTCTACGACGGCACCCGCGTCGTCGGCTCCGCGACCATCGCCACCACCCGCCGGGCCACCGTCGACGCCTGAGCGCCACCGCGCCGCCCTCCCGGACGGTCCCGGGGAGCGGCGCGGACGGCGTGCGGACGGGGTGAACGGACGGCGTCACCGACCGGGTTCCGGGCGGCTCGGCCCCCGGCCCGCCTCCTCCGTCCCGGTGTCCGCCTCAGGTACCGGTGTGCGCTCAGGTACCGGTGTCCCCGGCGAGTTCCGTCTCGTAGAAGCACAGGTGGTCCCGGATCGCGGCGACCTCCGGCAGGGGCTCCGGGTAGGACCACACCAGGTCCGGGGCGTCCGGCAGGGACCAGTAGGAGGCCGTCCCCTTGAACGGGCAGTGGGTGCGGGTGTCCGACGCCGTCAGCAGCTCCAGCCGGACGTCCTCGCGCGGCAGGTAGTACCGCACCGGACAGCCCGTCTCGCGCAGCAGCAGCGGGCGTCGCGACGCGGCGAGCACCACCCCGTCGCGCACCACGCGCACCGGGTCGGTGCCCTCTTCGATCGTGATCGTGTGTCCTCGGCTCATACCGGGTACAGCGTCCGGGGCCGCGCCGTTCTTCCCCTACCGTTGCCCCATGAACATCTGTGTCTTCCTCTCCGCCGCCGACCTCGACGAGCGCTACACCGGCCCCGCGCGGGAGTTCGCCGCGCTCCTCGGCCGGGGCGGCCACACCCTGGTGTGGGGCGGCTCCGACAAGGGCCTGATGAAGGTCGTCGCCGACGGGGTGCAGGAGGCCGGGGGACGGCTGCTGGGGGTCTCCGTGGAGTTCCTGGCGGAGTTCACCCGTCCCGGCACCGACGAGATGGTCATCGCCCGCGACCTCGCGGAACGCAAGGCGCTGCTGCTGGAGAAGGCCGACGGGATCGTGGTGATGGTGGGGGGCATGGGCACCCTCGACGAGGCCACCGACATCCTGGAGCTGCGCAAGCACGGCAAGCACGCCAAGCCCGTCGTCGTCCTCAACACGGCCGGCTTCTACGACGGGTTGCGGCAGCAGTTCCAGCGGATGGACGCCGAGGGCTTCCTGCCGCTGCCGCTGACCGAACTGGTGCTCTTCGCGGACGAGCCGGTGGGCGCGCTGGCCCATCTGGAAGAGGCGTTCGGGCTGGTCTGACCGGGCCCGGAGGCCGCCCCGGGCGGGGACGGGGCCGGGGAGGTACCGGGCCGGGGCCGGGGCGCGGCCGGGGGAGCGGCACCGCCGGGTGCGACGATGGCCCCATGGCAACTCATCTGATCACCGGGGCCGGATCGGGCATCGGCGCGGCCGTGGCACGACGGCTCCACGCGCGCGGGGACGACCTCGTGCTGCTCGCCCGCGACGCCGGACGGGCCAAGGAACTGGCCGCCCTCTTCCCGGGCGCCCGCACCCTGGTCGGGGACCTCGCCGACCCGGACAAGCTGTCCTGGGCGTTCTCCCACCAGACGCTGCCCGACCGGATCGACTCGCTGATCCACAGCGCCGGGGTCATCGACCTCGGCGCCGTCGGCGAACTGACCCCGAAGACCTGGCGCCACCAGCTCAACGTCAACCTGATCGCGCCCGCCGAGCTGACCCGGCACTTCCTGCCCCAGCTGCGCGTCACCCAGGGCCACGTGGTCTTCGTCAACTCCGGCTCCGGGCTGCGCGCCCGGGGCGACTGGTCGGCGTACGCGGCCTCCAAGCACGGGCTGCGGGCGCTCGCCGACGCGCTGCGCGAGGAGGAGCAGGGCACCGGCATCCGCGTGACCTCGGTCTACCCCGGCCGCACCGCCAGCGCCATGCAGGCCCGGGTGCACCAGCAGGAGGGCAAGGAGTACGACCCCGCCCGCTGGAGCGACCCGGACACCATCGCCACCACCGTCCTCACCGCCCTCGACCTGCCCCGGGACGCGGAGATCAACGACCTGTCGGTGCGGCCCACCGCCCACTGACCGCGCCCGGCGCGGCGGCGGAGGCACGGGAGCGGGGCCGGGGCGTGCGGCCGTGAGCGGCGGGGACGTCAGGGGCGGGGACCCGAGGCGGCGGACCGCCCGGACGCGAGAGGGCACGGGAGCCGGGCGCCGCGCACCGGTGACGGCGCGGTCTCGTAGGCTTCCGGGGTGAGCGACAACGACACCACGGAGTTCCGGCCCGGCCCCGCCACCGGCGTCGGTTCCCTGCCCGGTCAGGACGTCCAGGAGGCCGTCAAGACCGTCGTCGGCACCTTCGCCGACGGCCAGGGCACCCCGCACCTGCCGGAACTGCCCGCGCGCGGCCCCGGCGCCGACATGATCGGCCGGACCGCCGGACTGCTCGTGGACCTCTACGCGCGCGTGGAGCCCAGCGGCTGGCGGATCGGCGACCGGCCCGGCCGCGACACCCGCCGCGCCCACGCCTGGCTCCGCCAGGACCTCGACGCCCTGGAGGAGCACACCCAGGGATACCGGGGCCCGCTGAAGCTCCAGGCCGTCGGACCGTGGACGCTCGCCGCCGCCCTGGAGCTGCGCGGCGGCGAGGCCGTCCTCTCCGACCCCGGCGCCTGCCGCGACCTCGCCGGATCGCTCGCCGAGGGGCTGCGCGAGCACATCGCGGAGGTCTCCCGCCGCGTCCCCGGCGCCCAGGTGGTCCTCCAGTACGACGAGCCCTCGCTCACCGCCGTGCTGCGCGGCCGGATCAGGACGGCCAGCGGCTACCGCACCCACCGCGCCGTGGACCGCCAGACCGTGGAGGCCGTGCTGCGCGAGCTGTTCGCCGTCCACGGGGGCCCGGTCGTCGTCCACTCCTGCGCCCCCGACGTGCCCTTCGCGCTGCTGCGCCGCTCCGGAGCCGACGCCGTCTCCTTCGACTTCTCGCTCCTCACCGAACGTGACGACGAGGTCATCGGGGAGGCCGTGGAGGCCGGGACCAAGCTGTTCGCCGGTGTCGTGCCCGGCACCGACGCCCCGTTGTCAGACCCGGCCGGTAGCGTCGGGGGTGTCAGAACGCTGTGGCGCAGGCTGGGGCTGCGACCGGGACTGCTGAGTGACGCCGTCACGCTCACCCCGGCCTGCGGTCTCGCGGGCGCCTCGCCGGAGTACGCCCGGCGGGCCCTCGCCCACTGCGTCCGGGCGGCGAGATCCCTCGCGGACAACCCAGAGTGACGAACGGGAGGACAGACGTGGTCGGCGAAGAGCACGCAGAGACCGAGACCGGGACCGGACCGGTGCCCGCCGGAGCGCGTGAGCGGCACGCACGGCTCGCCGAGGAGATCGAGGAGCACCGCTTCCGCTACTACGTGAAGGACCAGCCCGTCGTCAGCGACGCCGACTTCGACCGGCTGATGCGGGAGCTGGAGGCGCTGGAGGAGGAGCACCCCTCGCTGCGCACCCCCGAGTCGCCCACCCAGCGGGTCGCCGTCGCCTACGAGACGGACCTCGCCGAGGTGCGCCACCGCGAGCGGATGCTCTCCCTGGACAACGCGTTCGACGACGAGCAGCTCGACGCCTGGGCCGAGCGCGTCGCCCGGGACGTCGGCACCCCCGACTTCCACTACCTGTGCGAGCTGAAGGTGGACGGCCTCGCCGTCAACCTCACCTACGAGCACGGCCGTCTCACCCGCGCGGCCACCCGGGGCGACGGACGCACCGGCGAGGACATCACCCCCAACGTCCGCACCATCGCCGAGATCCCGCACCGCCTCCAGGGGGAGCGCGTCCCCGACCTGGTGGAGATCCGCGGCGAGGTCTACTTCCCGATGGCCGCCTTCCTGGAGCTCAACGAACGCCGGGTCGCCGCGGGCGAGAAGCCCTACGCCAACCCCCGCAACTCCGCCTCCGGATCGCTGCGCCAGAAGGACCCCAAGGTCACCGCGACGCTTCCGCTGCACATGGTGGTGCACGGCATCGGCGCCCACGAGGGCCTGGAGATCGACCGCCTCTCCCAGGCGTACGGACTGCTCCACGAGTGGGGTCTGCCGACCGCCCGCCACAACGAGGTCGTCGACTCCCTGGAGGGCGTCCGCGCGTTCATCGCCCACTACGGCGCGCACCGCCACTCGATGGAGCACGAGATCGACGGGGTGGTCGTCAAGCTGGACGAGATCCCCCTCCAGGGACGGCTGGGCTCCACCTCCCGCGCCCCCCGCTGGGCCATCGCCTGGAAGTACCCGCCGGAGGAGGTCAACACCAAGCTCGTCAACATCCGCGTGGGCATCGGCCGCACCGGCCGCGCCACCCCCTACGCCCAGGTCGAGCCGGTCGTGGTGGCGGGTTCCGAGGTCGAGTTCGCGACCCTCCACAACCAGGAGGTCGTCAAGGCCAAGGGCGTCCTCATCGGGGACACCGTCGTCATCCGCAAGGCCGGTGACGTCATCCCCGAGATCCTCGGCCCCGTGGTCGACCTGCGCGACGGCAGCGAGCACGCCTTCGAGATGCCCGCCGAGTGCCCCGAGTGCGGCTCGCGGCTGGAGCCCGCCAAGGAGGGGGACATCGACTGGCGCTGCCTCAACGCCCGTAGCTGTCCGGCCCAGTTGCGCGAACGCCTCTTCTACCTGGCGGGCCGCAAGTCCCTCGACATCGACCACTTCGGCTATGTCTCCGCCGCCGCGCTCACCAAGCCCCTGGAGCCCGCCGAACCGCCCCTGAGGGACGAGGGCGACCTCTTCGACCTCACCATCGAGAAGCTGCTGCCCATCAAGGCGTACGTCCTCGACCCCGACAGCGGACTGCCCAAGCGGGACCCGGAGACCGGTCTGGAGAAGATCGCCACCGTCTTCGCCAACCAGGAGGGCGAGCCCAGGAAGAACGCGCTCGCGATGCTGGAGAGCATCAAGGCCGCCAGGGAACGCCCCCTGGCCCGCTTCCTGACCGGTCTGTCGATCCGTCACGTCGGCCCGGTGGCCGCCGAGGCGCTCGCCCGGGAGTTCCGCTCCGTCGACCGGCTCGCCGCGGCCACCCTCGACGAACTCAAGGCCACCGACGGGGTCGCGGACACCACCGCCGCCGCCGTCCAGGAGTGGTTCGGCGAGGAGTGGCACCAGGAGATCGTCCGCAAGTGGAAGGCCGCGGGCGCCCGGATGGAGGACGCCTCCGCCGGGGAGGACGAGGGCCCCCGTCCCCTGGCGGGCCTCACCGTCGTCGTCACGGGCACCCTCGCCCGCCACACCCGCGACGGCGCCAAGGAGGCCCTTCAGTCGCTCGGCGCCAAGGTGACCGGATCGGTATCGAAGAAGACGTCTTTCGTCGTCGTCGGTGACAATCCCGGATCGAAATATGACAAGGCGATGCAGCTGAAGGTTCCGGTCCTGAACGAGGACGGCTTCGCGACCCTCCTCGAAGAGGGCCCCGATGCGGCCCGGGAAGCGGCCCTCCCGGTCGAGGAGTAGCCGGTCCCGCCGCCCTCGCGGAACGCCCCCGCGCCACCTCGCAAGGACACCCGTTCGGCGCATATCAGATGGTTAGGGGTGGCCCGGTCGCATTCGGGCAACCGCCGCCGACCGCTGCCCCTGGACGGGGTCCGCGGCCTACTGTGGGAATAAGCACCTGCCGTGCCCCCCTGCGTGGCGGGTCGTCAGACGCGGGTTTCGATGGCGGTGCGCGGCGGGCCGACGCGTGGTGCGGGCACCGCCTGCTGTGAGAGGGACGGAATGGAATCGAGCGAGAGGGCCGCCCCGGACGCGGGCGCGCGCGCCCGCCGTATCCCGCGCGCCTGGCTCACCGGCCGCAGACCACCGGCCGGTCCGCCCGTCACCCACGGCGCCCGCCCCTATCCCGAGACGGACCCGGCCGCCGCGCGCGGCGCCTGGTCCCTGCTCGCCCTGGCGGTCGTCCCGTTCGCCGCCGCCGTCCTGGGCCTCGGCGCCTGGAGCGCGATCGGCGGCGACCGGGCGCTGTTCCCCTCCGGCACGGCGGGCTGGTCGCTCGCCCTGCTCACCGGACTGACGGTCGGTCATCTGGTGGCCCTCGGCCGGGGCCGCTGGTGGGGGGCGACCGGTTCCGGCTCCGCGCTCACCCTGGCGGTGCTCCTCCTCTACGGGTGGATCCCCGCGGGCATGGTCAGCCTCACGGTCGTGGTGCTCGTCGGGATCGTCCGCTGGGGCCGCTGGCGACAGGGCTTACTCCACGGCGCGGTGGACATCCTCGGCATCGGCGCGGGAGCCCTGCTCCTCGCCGCCTGCGGGGTCGTCCCCACCGTCGAACGGCCGTGGCGCCCCGAGAGCTGGGACCTCTCCACCGTCCCCGTGGTCACCCTGGCCGCCGCGGCGTACCTGACCGTCACCCGGCTGCTGCTCTGGTACCTCCACACCCCGAACCCGGCGGGCCTGCCCACCATCGCCCGCACCGCGCTGGCCCGGCAGTCCCTGGTGGGTGCCGCGCTGCTCGGGATAGCCCCGCTGATCTGCGTGGTCGCCGTGGCGATGCCGGTGCTGCTGCCGCTGTTCGTCGTCCCCCTGGTCGCCCTGGACTCCACCCTCTGGATCGCCCGCGCCCGCGCCGAGGAGCAACTGCGCGACCCCCTCACCAAACTGCCCAACCGTCAGTGGCTCCTTGAACGCACCTGGGCCGCCATCGACGAAGCCGACCGGATCGGCGCGCGGTCCGCACTCATGCTGATCGACCTCGACCGGTTCCGTGCCGTCAACGACACCCTTGGGCACCTCGCCGGCGACCGGCTGCTCCTCCAGATCGCCGACCGCCTCCGGCTCGCCCTGCCCCGGGGCGCCGAGGCCGCCCGGCTCGGCGGCGACGAGTTCGCGGTGCTCCTGCCCATCGCCGACTCCACCACCTCCGCCACCCGGGTCGCCCGCTCGGTGGTCACCGCCCTCGGCTCCCCGCTCGACCTCGACGGGCTCACCCTCGTCCTGGAGGCCAGCGCCGGACTCGCCGTCTTCCCGGACCACGCCCTCGACGCGGAGGGCCTGCTGCGCCGCGCCGACGTCGCCATGTACCAGGCCAAGCGGGACCGCACCGGGGTGGAGGTCTACGAGTCCAAGCGGGACTCCAACACCCCCGACCGCCTCGGTCTCCTCGGCGATCTGCGGCGCGCCCTGGACACCGGCGACGTCCAGCTCCACTACCAGCCGAAGGTCCGGTTCGACGGCAAGGTCGCCGGACTGGAGGCCCTGGTCCGCTGGGTGCACCCGGAGCGCGGCCGGGTCCCCCCGGACGAGTTCATCGCGATAGCCGAGTCCTCCGGACTGATGCCGCACCTCACCGAGTACGTCCTGGAGACCGCGCTCGCCCAGGTCGCCCGCTGGCGCTCCCAGGGACTCCAGGTCCCGGTCGCCGTGAACGTCTCCCCCCGCGACGTCCACACCCCCGGCTTCGCCGGAGCGGTCGCCGGACGCCTCGCCCGGCACGGGGTCCCCGCCGGGGCGCTCCAGCTGGAGATCACCGAGCACGTCCTGCTGGAGGACCCGCAACGGGCCGCCGACACCCTCGCCGGACTCGCCGGACACGGGGTGAAGATGTCCCTCGACGACTTCGGCACGGGTTACTCGTCCCTCGTCCACCTGCGACGGCTCCCCGTCAGCGAACTCAAGATCGACCGTTCCTTCGTGGCCCGCCTCGCCGTCGACAACGAGGACGCGGAGATCGTCCGCTGCACGGTCGACCTGGCGCACTCGCTGGGCCTGCTGGTCGTCGCGGAGGGCGTCGAGGACGACGAGACCTGGGAACGGCTGCGCGACCTGGGCTGCGACGCGGTGCAGGGCTGGCTGGTCGCCGCGGCGATGCCCCCGGACGAGGCCACGGCCTGGCTGCTCGCCCGGGGCGCCCGGGGCTGGCAGCGCCCCCGGGCCACCACCCTCCCGGCGACCGAGACCGAGTGACCCGCCCCGCCCTACGGCCCCCGGACACCTCACGGGGTGACCGACGGGCCGGGCGGGCACGGACGGCGCCACACACCGACCACCTCGGCCACCGCAACGGCCACCGCCCAGAGGCTCCGACCCGGACGTCCGGACCGTCAGCCGTCAGCCGTCAGCCCCGGTCCGGCCGGCCGCCCGCCCGCCCGCCGACCACCGTCCTCGGGACGGACGACCGCTAACCGCTGGCCTCGGGACGGATGACGTCAGGTCAGGCACCAGCTGCGGAACGCACTCCTGGTCATGCACGACTTCCTGTCCGGACGCCCGTCGGACACCGGCTCCGGGACGCACGATGCCAGCTACTACCGCCTCATCTCCGGACGCCGGTCAGGTACCGGCTGCGGGCTGCGGCTCCCGCCACATCGACCACAGCGTCGGCCCGCCCCCGGGCAGCTCCAGCTCCTCGCGTACGACGAAGCCGAAGTGCTCGTACACCGGGATGTTGGACTCCTTGGAGGACTCCAGATAGGTCGGCAGCCCCGCCGAATCCGCCCGGGCGAGCCCCGCACGCAACAGCGCCCCGCCCTGTCCCCGCCCCCGGACGGCGGGGTCGGCCCCGATCAACGCCAGCGCCCAGTGCGGTTCCCGCGGCGCGTGCCGGGCGGCCGTCTCGACGGCCTCCCCGAACAGCCCGGCCCGGTCGCCGAGGATGTCCCGCAGTCGCCCGATGGTCTCCGCGTCCGGAACGGCCCGCGCCCGCTCCGGCGGAACCCAGAAGGCGACGGCCCCGTCCGTGCGCTCGCACACACCGTTGTGGAGGTACTGCCGAGTGAAGATCGTCTCGAAGTAGGCGGCCATCGACGTCTCCCGCGAGCCGTCCTCGGGAAAGAACCACCGCATCATCGGATCGTCCCCGAACGCCCGGGCCAACACCCGGCCGATCAGCGGGGCATCGACGACGGCGGCCGCTTCGATCATGTGTGTTCGCGACATGCATGCATTCTGCATCTAGCGATCTTCGGGGGGTGGGGCGGGGTGGGGGACGTGCTTCACGTGAGGTGAGCATCTGAACGGCCCCGCCCTGGTTGCCACGGCGGCGAAGGGAGAGCCGTGATCGTCGACGAGTCAGTCGTCGTTCTTCGCCAACTGGACGAGTCCGGTAAAGGCGTGGGCGGTCAGGACGAGATGGGGGCCGTGCGGGTTCTTGCTGTCGCGGAGCAGGTACTCGCCCGTGGCCGCGGCGTGGCGAGGGGCCCACTGAACGCATTCGCCGGCGTTGCCCGCACTGTGGGAAGAACCGGTCCAGTCCGGGATGTGGACGTGGGTCATGAGTAACAGTCCTTCACCAGGGAGTCGAGGAACTCCGCCGTCTCACCCGGCGGTGCGGCCGTTGCTACCAACAGATCATAGGCTTCTTGTGCCCGGGTTACATCGTCCGAGTCGGCCAGGAGATACCCGCGGGGGAAGCCGTCCACGTGCACGATGTCGGCCCCCTCGGAGAAGGACAGGATCCCGAACGGGCTGGGAGCGAGATGGAGCGTTCGTCTCATGGGGACGATCTGAACGCGGTGGCGGGGGGTCTCGGCGAGTGCGCGCAGGTGTCGAAGCTGTTCGCGCATGGTCGCCGCGTCTCCCACGGGGTTGCGCAACGCCGATTCGTTTAGGACCAGCCAGAGGTGCGCCGGTGCTTCGGCGCGGATCAGGATGTGCTGCCGATGGAGTCTGGCCGTGACGAGGTCCTCAAGGTTGGACGGTCGCCCCGAGCGGAGAACCTCCTCAGCGTAGGGGCGCGTCTGGACGATGCCTGGCAGCAGGGTCGGGTTGAAGATGCGGAGGGCGCTCGCCTTGGCCTCCAACTCCACGTACGGCCGGAACCATGAGGGTACGTGCTCTTGACCACGAGTTCCCACAGCCGCACGAAGCGTCCGTTGGAGTGCGGGAACACGAGATCGCAAGCTTCCGCGAACTCTCTGGGAGGTGCGCGGTCACCGCTCTCGACCTTGGCCACCAGCGAGTAGCCGCAGGTGGCCGCCGCGCCCAACTCGGCGCGCTTGATGTGCAGCCGTTCGCGTTCGAGACGCACCTCCCTGCCGAAGTGCTTGAGCGGAGACGTGGTAGGGCCATTCGCGTCGTAGGACTGGTTTTCGACAGTCAAGCGAACTCCCGCGGGGGACATGGACAGTTGAAGTTGTCCAACGTGACTACCTGGTCAGCGTACGCCGCGAACGTCACAGTGGGTTGCGTTCCGTGCACGCAGAAGGACATGGGTGTAGGGCCGGTTCCGTGGAGCCCCCTGCCCCCGCGCTTCGCGACCGCTGACCGGCCACCTCCGGGCAGTGGTCCGAATGAGCCCGACCGGATCTTCCCTTGAGCACGACGGTGGGCGGTTCCACCAGGCAAGGGGTTGTCCTGTCACACGTGGTTGAGGAGGAACCGTATGTCGCAAGAGCCCACTACAGCGGGTGCGGTGGAAGAGGGCCGGGCCCTTGCCGCACCCCTGGTCATCGTTCTGGGAGACGCCGCGGAGCTGACACGTGGCAGTGACCAGAACAGCGTCGAGTCCAAGCAGAACCCGTACGACTGATGAACGATGGAGGCGGCTCCTGCGCGGTACGGGGGCCGCCTCCGCTCCTGGCGGTGAACGGGAAGACCGGGACGGAGGCACGTGAAATGCGTTGGTTCGGCGGGAGCGCGCCCGGCGGGCGGCTCACGGTGATTCCGATGGGAGCGCGTCTGGTGTGGGGCGACCCGGCGCTGTGGGTTTCCACTGACGAGGAGCAGAGGCATGTGAGAGCCCTGGAACGCGGTGCCGCGCGGATCGCCGTGTTCGGTCCGTGCTCCGCTTCGGACCGTGAGGTCATTGACGCCCTGTCCCGCCCTGACCTGGCATCGGCCACCCGCTCATGGGCCGGTTCACACACGGTGGTGCGCACCCGCGTCCCCGGAAGCGTCGAAGTGCTGACCGACGCGGCTGGTGCTTCTCCCCTCTACACGGTGGACACGCCGGGCGGGGTGGTGTGGGGGTCGAGTTCATGGGCTCTGTCGTCGTTGTCCGGTGGGCGGGTGGACACCGAATGGCTCACCACGTTCCTCAGGGACAAGCACGCGACCGCTCCTGACCGTAGCGCGTGGAAGGGCATGAGGCCGGTGCCGGCCGGACACTTGCTCACGCTGGACAGGGCATCCGGATTGTCGCTGCGCTCATGGTGGTCCTCGATCAGACGGTCGCCGACCCAGGCTTCGGCGGCGCTCCGCCGCGCGCTCGGGGAAGGCGTGCGGGTACGAGTGGAGGGGGCTCGCGCCACCACGGATCTCGCAGGCATGGATTCCACCACGCTGGCTCTGCTCGCGGCGAGGCACGGGCGCGTCATCAGCGTGACATCGCATCCGGAAGGGGTGACACACGGTGGGGACCTGGACTACGCGCGAGCGTTGACCCATCCCTGCGTGAACCGGATGTTCTTCCCCCTCGGTGCCCGCCACTTGCCATTCGCTCCGACCGGTGTCCCGATGCCCGCCACGGATGAGCCCGCCCCGTCCACCGCTGTGTGGTCGATGTTCTCGGAGCAACTCCGGGCGATGGCCACGGAGGGTTCCATGTGCCACTTGACCGGTGACGGTGGGGACAATCTGTTCCTGCCCGCCCCTGCCCATCTCGCGGGTCTGGCCAGACGGGGGCGCTGGCTACGGATGCTCGGGGACGCGATGGGCTGGGCACGGCTACGCAGACAGAGCCCCATGCCGCTCATCTCGGCGGCCTTCAGGGGGGAAACCGTCGGCATCGGCCACACGCCAAGGCCGCAACCCCGTTGGCTCAAGCCGCCGCTGCCGCTTGGGGGTCTCTCTGCCGGGGAGGGCGCGGAGACGGTGTTCGTCGGATCCTTCCGGAGCGTGGCGCGATCAGCCCGCGCAGACGTTCAACTCGCGGATTCGCTGGGGATCCGGCTTCACAACCCCTACTTCGACGGTGCGGTTCTTGACGCTGTGGTTTCAGCGCCCGTCGAGCAACGGTTCTCCACCCGCCGGTACAAGCCCATGCTCGCCGACACCTTCGCCGACCTCCTGCCCGAGCCCCACCGTGAGCGAGCGACCAAAGGGCTGTTCGTGGGTGACTTCCACCAAGGCGTGCGTCTCAATCTGCCTCACGTTCTCGACCTCGCGGACGGACGGCTGGCCGCACTGGGCGTCGTCGATCCCGAGCCCTTGCGGGCCGTGATGCGCGGGGCGGCGCTGGGTGCGCAGACGGTCTGGCCGCCTTTGCTCTCGGTGCTCGCTGCCGAAGCGTGGTTGGAAGCGGTGGGGAGAGCGTCGCGTACCGAGTGGACAGAACGATCCGCCCCGGCACCGGAAGGTGAGCGATGAGCCGTACCAACACCGTGGTCGCACTCACCCGTCATGTCTGCGTGCTGATCGACTACGACACGGGACGCACCGAACTGCGCACCGCTTCTGACGAGGCCGCGACCATGGGCGCGACCGTCGTCAGGCTCCCTGATGTCGTCCCCTCATGGGGAACTGCCGAACAGCCGGCAGTCCTTCCCGGTTCGGGGCACGTACCTCTGTTGTGGCGTTTCGGCGTTGTGCCGGTCGTACTGGCCGCTGCGGTGATGCGGACTGTCGGTCCCCGTCGTGGCCGGTTCTCCCGACTGGTGCGACTCGCTGGCGTGGGCCGTGAGCTACCTCCAGCCACGGTGCGTCAGGCTCGCCTACGCTGTGCGCGCGGTTCGCTGGGCCGCCTGGGTCATGCCGATGCGTTGGGCGTGTCTGGAGGATTCGGTGGCCGCCGCGCTGCTGCTGGCGGTTACCCGACGGCGGGCTGAGTGGCGGCACGGGGTCGCCACCGACCCGGTACGGTTGCACGCCTGGATCACCGGTCCGGACGGGGAGCCGGTCGAGGAATCAGCGGACATCGCTTTCTATACCGCCACGTACACACCAGACGGACCGGCCACGCAAGGGCCGGAATGAGGAGTACGACCGTGAGTGACCCGCACGTTCTTCTGTCCGGCGAGACCTTGGCGCTCGGGATGCCCCGGCAGGACATGCTGCCCAAGTACCACGTGTGGGAGAACGACGCCCGGACCATCCTCGGGTACGGCAATCAGTGGGCTCAGTCGTGGGAGGTCCGCGCCGCCGGATAGGGGTACGCGGCAGAAGCCGCACGGCTCACTCTGGACTGGGCGTTCCATCTGGCTGCACTCAGGATGGTGTGGCTGAAGGTGCTGGAGCCGAACGCGGCCGGGATCGCCGCGTACGAGAAGGCCGGGTTCCGTCCGTCCGGGAGACTCCGGCAGTCGGGGTACTGGCTCGGCGAGCCGGTGGACGAACTGCTCATGGACGCGTTGCCCGAGGACTTTCCCGGATCCTCCGCTGTCACCGCCGCTCTCGGCGATTGACGGTTTGGGCGCGGGGACCACTCCCTTTCGAAACCGTCTCCACACACGCGGGGCTTCATGGTTTACCGCGGTAAACCATGAAGCCCCGGTGGGGAGCCGATCTGCTCGTGTCCCTGAACGGCGACCGGGGACCACCCCCGCACGCGCGGGGAGCACTCGCGGTGGTCGAATGCGATGCGGACCTCTCCGGGACCACCCCCGCACGCGCGGGGAGCACGCGTTCTACCGCTGCCCGGACTGTCACCGGCAGGGACCACCCCCGCACGCGCGGGGAGCACACGCCGCCGGGGGAGACGACCAGGTGGTCCACGGGACCACCCCCGCACGCGCGGGGAGCACGTCCAGCCGCGGCGCTTCCGCAGCGCGCGCAGGGGACCACCCCCGCACGCGCGGGGAGCACAATCGGTAGGTGACTGCGCGGCCGTGCTTGAGGGGACCACCCCCGCACGCGCGGGGAGCACTGCCGAGCAGCGCCAGCACGACGACGCCGACAGGGACCACCCCCGCACGCGCGGGGAGCACTCGTTGACTCGTTGACCCCTGGTCGACGCTCTGGGGACCACCCCCGCACGCGCGGGGAGCACTCTTGCCGACCTGCGGTTTTATGGAGCCGACTGCCGGTTTTTGGCAAGAACTTCAAACTCCGGCATTGCGCTCGCATCGCCGATTTCGCGCATACCGACTCTCGCCGTCAAGCGGGCCTCCTTCGCTCTTCCGCACAGGTTAAGACAGTCCTCTCCGGGATGGAGGCGGCTTGCCGCCGTCTCCGCTCCTCCTCCGCCCCCCGTCCCGCGCCCCTGCGGAGAGCCCGCCCGCGCTGGGAGTCCGGCCCCGGCCCCGTCCCGCCGGGAGCGACGGTGCCCACCCCGGGGGGTTCCGGAGCGGGGGGCGTTCGTCGTGTCCGTATGGGAGGTCGTGGCCGGGTGGGGGAGGGGGTGGGGGTAAGGGTTTCGCGGAGAGGGGGGCGGGCCCCATAGGATTGGGCCGAAACCCATCACTCACCCCAGAGGAACGACGCATGCCTGGCATCACGCGCGAGGAGGTCGCCCACCTCGCCCGGCTGGCACGCCTGGACCTGAAGAGCGAAGAACTCGACCACTTCGCCGGTCAGCTCGACGACATCATCGGCGCGGTCGCCCGCGTCGCCGAGGTCGCCGACCAGGACGTCCCGCCGACCTCCCATCCGCTGCCGCTGACGAACGTCATGCGCGCGGACGAGGTCCGTCCGTCGCTCACCCCCGAGCAGGCGCTGTCCGGGGCTCCCGCCCAGGAGCAGCAGCGTTTCAAGGTTCCGCAGATCCTGGGGGAGGACTGATCGCCATGGCCGACAGCAACACGATCATCCGGCTGACCGCGGCCGAGACCGCCGCGCGGATCGCCTCCGGCGAGCTGACCGCCGTCGAGGTCACCGAGGCCCATCTGGCCCGGATCGAGGCCGTCGACGAGAAGGTCCACGCGTTCCTGCACGTGGACCGCGAGGGCGCCCTCGCGCAGGCCCGCGCCGTGGACGCCAAGCGCGCCGCGGGCGAGGAGCTGGGACCCCTTGCGGGCGTCCCCCTCGCGCTGAAGGACATCTTCACCACCGAGGGCGTTCCGACCACGGTCGGTTCGAAGATCCTCGAAGGCTGGATCCCCCCGTACGACGCGACCGTCACCCGGCGGCTGAAGGCCGCCGACGTCGTCATCCTCGGCAAGACCAACATGGACGAGTTCGCCATGGGGTCCTCCACCGAGAACAGCGCGTACGGGCCCACCGGCAACCCGTGGGACCTGACCCGCATCCCCGGCGGCTCCGGCGGCGGTTCCTCCGCCGCCCTCGCCTCCTTCCAGGCGCCGCTGGCGATCGGCACGGACACCGGCGGCTCGATCCGCCAGCCCGCCGCCGTCACCGGCACCGTCGGCGTCAAGCCCACCTACGGCGGGGTCTCCCGCTACGGGATGGTCGCCTTCTCCAGCTCGCTGGACCAGGGCGGACCCTGTGCCCGCACGGTGCTCGACGCGGCCCTGCTGCACGAGGTCATCGCCGGGCACGACCCGCTCGACTCCACCTCCATCGACGCCCCGGTGCCGCCGGTGGTGGAGGCCGCCCGCAACGGCTCGGTGGCCGGCCTGCGGGTCGGCGTCGTCAAGCAGTTCCGCGGCGAGGGCTACCAGGCCGGTGTCGTGCTGCGCTTCGACGAGTCGGTGGAGCTGCTGAGGGAGCTGGGCGCGGAGATCGTCGAGCTGGACTGTCCGTCCTTCGACCTGGCGCTGTCGGCGTACTACCTGATCGCGCCGTCCGAGTGCTCCAGCAACCTCGCCCGGTTCGACGCCATGCGCTACGGCCTGCGGGTCGGCGACGACGGCACCCGGTCCGCCGAGGAGGTCACCGCGCTCACCCGTGAGGCGGGCTTCGGCGACGAGGTCAAGCGCCGCGTCATGCTCGGCACCTACGCGCTCAGCTCCGGCTACTACGACGCGTACTACGGCAGCGCCCAGAAGGTCCGCACCCTGATCACCCGGGACTTCGAGAAGGCGTTCGAGCGGGTGGACGTGATCGTCTCGCCGACGACGCCGACCACGGCGTTCCCGATCGGCGAGCGCGCCGACGACCCCATGGCGATGTACCTCGCGGACCTGTGCACCATCCCGACCAACCTGGCGGGCAACGCGGCCATGTCGCTGCCCTGCGGCCTCGCTCCGGAGGACGGCCTCCCGGTCGGCCTCCAGATCATCGCCCCCGCGATGAAGGACGACCGCCTCTACAAGGTCGGTGCCGCCGTCGAGGCCGCGTTCGTGGAACGCTGGGGTCACCCGCTCCTTGAGGAGGCTCCGTCGCTGTGAGCGCACTGTCCAAGGCCAAGGGCTTCAAGAAGTCCAAGTCCGGCACGTACCTGTCCATGGCCACCACGGCGTTCGGCGCCGTGAGCGTCGCCAAGCAGGCCCGCAAGGCCCGCTCCGAGAACGACACCCTGCGTCTGATCGACGCCGCCGTGTCCGCCGCCGCCATCGTCACCGGCCTGGCGATCCTCTACCGGGAGCTCAAGCGCCTCGGTGACGACGACGTCCTGCTGGGCTGAGAGGGAAGTTTCACCGTGACTGTCACGACCGACCTGGTGGCGTACGAGGACGCGCTCGCGTCGTACGACCCCGTCATGGGCCTGGAGGTCCATGTCGAGCTGGGCACCAGGACCAAGATGTTCTGCGGCTGCTCCACCGAGCTGGGCGCGGAGCCCAACACGCAGACCTGTCCCACCTGCCTCGGCATGCCGGGCTCCCTCCCGGTCGTCAACGCGACCGGCGTCGAGTCCGCGATCAAGATCGGTCTCGCGCTGCACTGCGAGATCGCCGAGTGGTGCCGCTTCGCCCGGAAGAACTACTTCTATCCGGACATGCCGAAGAACTTCCAGACCTCCCAGTACGACGAGCCGATCGCCTTCAACGGCTACCTGGACGTCCAGCTGGAGGACGGCGAGGTCTTCCGCGTGGAGATCGAGCGCGCCCACATGGAGGAGGACACCGGCAAGTCGACCCACGTCGGCGGTGCCACCGGCCGCATCCACGGCGCCTCCCACTCGCTCCTCGACTACAACCGCGCGGGCATCCCCCTCATCGAGATCGTCACCAAGCCGATCACCGGCGCCGGTGAGCGCGCTCCCGAGGTCGCCAAGGCGTACGTCGCCGAGCTGCGCGAGCTGATCCGGGCCCTCGGCGTCTCCGAGGCCCGGATGGAGATGGGCCAGATGCGCTGCGACGTGAACCTCTCGCTGATGCCCAAGGGCACCGAGACGTTCGGCACCCGCAGCGAGACCAAGAACGTCAACTCGCTGCGTTCCGTCGAGCGCGCCGCCCGCTTCGAGATCCAGCGGCACGCGGCGGTCCTCAACGAGGGCGGGAAGATCGTCCAGGAGACCCGGCACTTCCACGAGGACACCGGCTCCACCACCTCCGGCCGGATCAAGGAGGAGGCCGAGGACTACCGGTACTTCCCCGAGCCCGACCTGGTCCCCGTGGCCCCGGCCCGCGCCTGGGTCGAGGAGCTGCGCGCCACCCTGCCGGAGCTGCCCCGGGCGCGCCGCAACCGGCTGCGCGAGGAGTGGGGGATCTCCGAGCACGACATGCAGTCGATCCTCAACGCGGGTGCCGTGGAGCCGATCGCCGCCACCATCGAGGCGGGTGCCGGCTCGGCCGCCGCCCGCAAGTGGTGGATGGGCGAGCTGGCCCGCAGCGCCAACGAGTCCGGGCGCGCCCTGGACGAGCTGCCGATCACCCCGGCGCAGGTCGCCCGGGTCGCGGAGCTGGTCGCCGCCGGTGACCTCAACGACAAGCTGGCCCGCCAGGTCATCGAGGGCGTCCTCGCGGGCGAGGGCGCGCCTGACGAGGTCGTGGAGAAGCGGGGCCTCAAGGTCGTCTCCGACGACGGCGCGCTGACCGCCGCCGTGGACGAGGCCATCGCCCAGAACCCCGGCGTCGCGGACAAGATCCGCGGCGGCAAGGTGGCGGCGGCGGGCGCGCTGGTGGGCGCCGTCATGAAGGCCACCCGTGGTCAGGCCGACGCGGCGCGGGTCAAGGAGCTGATCCTGGCCCGGCTCGGCGTCGAGGGCTGACACCGAGCGGTACGCGCATCCGCCGAGGGGCGGTGACCGGAACTCCGGTCACCGCCCCTCGGCGCGTTCCGGGGGCTGGTCCGGGACCGTCCGGTAGGGGACCGGTCGGGTACGGGTGCCCTCGGCGCCGGTGCTCAGATGTGAGCTTTCGTCCACTTGCGTGAGGAGAGTCACGAATGAGGCAAATGATCTCTTCATCCTGCGAAAGTGTTATCAGCCAGTCCAGCGGCCGGTCCGCGCGCCCAGCGCGCGCCGGGATTCCGCCCCTGGCCCGCGCGTCGCCTCCGCTGACGCGTGCGTTCCTGTGGTCACCCGTTCTCCGCGCGTGGTCCCGGACGGCCCGCCGCCCCTCGTGGCCGGGCCGGTCCCGCGACCCCGGCGGGGTACCGGCGGGTCACGAGAAGACCCGACGAAGCACCCGGGAGCCCAGCGGTGGCAGCACTCGCACGATGGTGTGTCCGACACCGCCTCGCGGCCGTCCTCATCTGGCTGGCCACCCTCGGCGGCACCGCCGCCGCGGCGGTCGTGGCGGGCACCGCGTACTCCAACGACTACGAGGTCCCCGGCACCGAGTCGGGCCGCGCCGCCGAACTCCTCGCCGAAGGCTTCCCCGGCTCCGGCGGCGACAGCGACACCATCGTCTGGCACACCGAGCACGGCACCGTCCGGGCCGCCGACGTCGAGCGGACCATGACCCGCGCCCTGGCGGAGGTCGCCGCCCTGCCCGCCGTCGCCGGGGTCAGCCACCCGTACGAAGACGCGGCGGACGCGACGGGCACCGCCCGCGCCACGGACGACGCGGGCGCCACGGGCGCCACGGGCGCCACCGGCGCGGCGGGCGCGGCGGACTCAGGGGACGCGGCGGACTCCGGGAGCGACGAACGGATCAGCGCCGACGGCCGCACCGCCTACGCCACCGTCACCTTCGACCGGCCCGTCGGCGACCTCACCGCCGCCGACGCCCGGGCCGTGGTGGACACCGCCTCCCGCGCCGCCGCCGACGGCCTCCAGGTGGAGCTGGGCGGCGCCGCCGTCGCCCTCGCCGAACCGCGCGGCGGCCACCTCGCGGAGGCCGTGGGCGTCGCCGTCGCCGCCGTGGTGCTCTTCGTCGTCTTCGGCTCGCTCGCCGCCTCGCTGCTCCCGATAGCGACCGCCCTGGTCAGCGTCGGCACCGCGTACGCGGGAACCGTGCTGCTCGGCCACGTCATGACCGTCGCCGACTTCGCCCCGATGCTCGGGCTGCTCATCGGCCTCGGCGTCGGCATCGACTACGCGCTGTTCATCGTCACCCGCCACCGGCAGGGGCTGCGCCGGGGGCTGTCGGTCGGCGAGGCCGCCGAACGGGCCGTCGCCACCACCGGCCGCGCGGTCGTCTTCGCGGGGGCCACCGTCTGCATCGCCCTGCTCGGCATGCTGGTGCTGCGGCTCGGCTTCCTCAACGGGGTCGCCATCGCCGCCTCGCTGACCGTCGTCCTCACCGTCGCCGCCTCCGTCACCCTGCTGCCCGCGCTGCTTTCCTGGATCGGCCCGCGCGCCCTCGGCCGCCGTGAGCGCCGCCGTCTGGCCGAGCACGGTCCGGTGACCGGCGCGGAGGCCCCGAGCGGGCTCGCCGCCCGCTGGTCCGCCCTGGTGGAACGGCGCCCGAAACTGCTGGGCTCGCTGGCCCTCGCCGCCGTCACCGTCCTCGCGCTGCCCGCCCTCTCGCTCCACCTCGGCACCTCCGACCAGGGCAACAACCCGGAGGGCTCCACCACCCGCCAGGCGTACGACCTCCTCGCCGACGGCTTCGGGCCCGGGGTCAACGGTCCGCTCACCCTGGTCACCGAGGTGCGCGGGGCCGCCGACCGGGCCGCCCTCGACGCGCTCGCCGCCACCGTCCGCGACACCGGGAACGTCGCCTCCGTCGGTCCCGTCACCTACAACGCGGACCGGGACACCGCCCTGCTCACCGTCGTCCCCGAGTCCGCCCCCCAGTCCGAACGGACCAGCGAACTCGTCGACCGGCTGCGCACCGACCTCCTCCCGCGCGCCGAACAAGGCACCTCTCTGGACGTCCAGGTCGGCGGGGTCACCGCCGGGTACGACGACTTCGCGGCGCTGATCATCGGCAAGCTGCCGCTGTTCGTCGGGGTCGTCGTCGCCCTCGGCTGCGTGCTGCTCCTGCTGGCCTTCCGTTCGATCGGCATCCCCCTGAAGGCCGCCGCCATGAACGTGGCCGCCGTCGCCGGGGCCTTCGGCGTGGTCGTCGCCGTCTTCCAGTGGGGCTGGGGCACGGAACTGCTCGGACTCGGACGGGCGGGCCCCATCGAACCCTTCCTGCCGGTGATCATGGTCTCGGTGCTCTTCGGGCTCTCCATGGACTACCAGGTCTTCCTGGTCAGCCGGATGTACGAGGAGTGGCTGGCGACCGGGGACAACCGCCGCGCGGTCCGGGTCGGCCTGGCCGAGACCAGCCGGGTGATCAACTCCGCGGCCGTCATCATGATCGCGGTCTTCCTCGCCTTCGTCCTCAGCGGCGACCGGGTCATCGCCATGTTCGGCATCGCGCTCGCCGCCGCCGTCGCCCTCGACGCGTTCGTGCTGCGCACCCTGCTGGTGCCCGCCCTGATGCACCTGCTCGGCGGCGCCAACTGGTGGCTGCCCCGCTCCCTGGACCGGATCCTGCCCCGCATCAGCATCGAGCCGCCCGAATGCCGTCCCGAGGACCCGCGCGGACGTGCGAGGATTCCCGGGCGACGCGCCGGGCCCGCGCGCACCGGGGCCCCCGTCGACGCGGACGTCTGACGCGGACGTCTGGTCCGCCGGCCCATGGGCCCGGGTGTCCGCTCGTCCACCCGCCATCCGTGCGCGCCGCCCGCGCCGGACCGTTCGAGGAGCACCGCAGATGTACACCAGACCGCTGGGTGACGACGGGGCCGAACTGCGCCCCCTAGAGCCCTGGCACGCCGAGGAGTTCCTCGCCCACGTCGACCGGGGCCGTGACTTCATCGGGCGGTACATCGCCTTCGGCGAGCAGGTCCACGACACCGCCTCCGCACGCGTCCTGCTCCAGGCGTACGCCGACAAGCGCGCCGCCGACAACGGCTCCCTGCACGGCGTCTGGCTCGACGGCACCCTGGTGGGCGGGCTGCTGTTCCGGATCTTCGACGCCGACAGCGGCAACTGCGAGATCGGCTGCTGGCTGGAACCCGCCGCCGCCGGACGGGGACTGGTCACCCGGGGCGCCCGCGTCCTGCTCGACTGGGCCTTCGGGGAGCGCGGGATGCACCGCGTCGAGTGGGTCACCTCCAGCGCCAACGAGCCGAGCCGCCGGGTCGCGGAACGGCTCGGGATGCGACGGGACGGAATCCTCCGCGAGAGCTACCCGTACCGGGGCGTGCGCCACGACATGGAGGTGTGGTCGGTGCTGGCGCCCGAGTGGCGCGCGGCGGAGCGGGACGGCTAGCGGGTCCGCCGCCCGTCCCCCCCCGCTCGCCCGCCGACCGCCCGCCGATGGTCGGCTGACCATCGGCTGACGGGCGGTGGCCCGTACCGGACGGCTGACGGTCGCGATCCCGTGCCGTGACGGCCATGACCGCCGGGACGGAAGCCGTTTAAAGGAACCTCTCAGACGGCGTCCGTACGGTGCCCGCATGGCAACGCAGACCGAGAAGACCGCCGCTCAGACCGGCACCGCCCCCGGGACCGGGGAGGACCGCGCCGACGACGGGTCCACCACCGCCCCCGCCGACAACGACCGGTCCGCCCCCGACCGGGCCGTCCCCGACCGCGGCGACGGAGAGCCCGGGGCCGAAGGGGACGGCGACGGCACCGGGTCCGGGCTGGTGGAGGGCGACGAGCCCGGCGCGGACGACGGCACCGGGCCGTCCGGGCGCGGGGCGTCCCAGGGCGTCGGCGCGGGCGCGGCCGCCGTCGTCTCGGCCGCCCTCGCGGTGGTCTCCCTCAGCGGTGGCTGGCTGGGCACCGTCGCCTCCGCCCGGCAGTCCGTCATCGGACAGCTGGAGGCGGCCGGTTCCGGTGGTGACGTGGCCCGCCAGGTCGAGATCGTCTACGGGGACGCCTGGCAGGCCGCCGCCCTCGTCGGCGGCCTCTTCGCCCTCGTCGCGCTGGTGATCGGCGCGGTGGTCGTCGCCCGGCCCGCCTTCGGCACCCCCGGCCCGGAGCGGGCCCCGTGGATCGCGTCGGTCGCCTGGGCCGGGGTCGTCCTGGGCGCGGTGGGGCTGCTGCTGGCCATCGCCAAGTACACCGACCTGCTGCTGGGCCTGCCCTCCGTCACCTGAGCCCCCGTCCCGGAGAGGGCCCGAGGCGGACCGGTCCCCGAGGCCGACTGGGTCCCCGAGGTCGGCCTGGTCCCCGAGGCCGACCGGGTCCCTAAGGCCGGTCCGAGCCGCCTTAGGTCCTCTCCGGCCGGACCGCCCCCGCCCTAAGGCACCCCGTGCCGCACGGGATGCGGCACCCGCCCGATGCGGGGGCACCCCCCTGACGGCGAGAGTGGAGACGTCGCCGAGAGTGCGACGACCACCACTCACCCAGGGGAACCAGATGTTCGCGTACGAACTGCACCAGCTCCACGCCACCGACCTCCGCCGCCGGGCCGCCCGCCACCGCCTCGTGCACGAGGCGCGGCGCGCCCTCCGGGAACGCCACGCCCGGCGCGGGGGCCCGTCCGGCGGCCAACCCGGCCTTCCCGTCACCCGGGACCGGGGTCCCGACGGCTTCACCCGGGCCGCGTGAACCCCGGGGGCCGCGCACCCTCCCGCGCGGCGAACCGCACCACCCCGGTCGGGGCGTCGCACACCGGCGCCCCGACCGGCGCGTCCGGCCCCGCTCCGGCACTCGCCCCCACGGCCTCCGGGTCTCCCGAGGGGAATCCCGCCCCGGAGCGTCCCCGAGGGCCGACGGGCGTCTCGACGGGCACCTCCGCGGCGGTACCGACGGAGGTGTCGACAGCGACACCGGCACCAGCACGAGCACCTGCACCGGTTCCACCACGAGCACCTGCACCAGCGCCACTACCAGCAGGGATATCCGCTGGGGAAGCCGCGCCCCGCTGTGCGATGCTCGGCGCTGTGGAGACCAGGTCCGTCAGTCCCGTGTTCGTCGGCCGCGCCGCCGAGATGGCCGCGCTGCGCGAGGCGCTGGCCCGCGCCGAGGAGGGCGAGCCGCAGGCCCTGCTGCTCGGCGGCGAGGCCGGGGTCGGCAAGACCCGGCTCATCGAGGAGTTCGCCCGTGCCGCCCGTGACGGGGGCGCCGTGGTGGCCATCGGCGGCTGCGTCGAGATCGGCGCCGAAGGGCTGCCCTTCGCCCCCTTCTCCACCGCGCTGCGCGTGCTGCGCCTCCGCGTCCCGGAACAGCTCGCCACCGCCGCCGCCGGACAGGAGGAGGAACTCGCCCGGCTCCTGCCCGAACTGGGCCGCACCCCCGGCGCGCGCCACGGCGAGGAGGACATGGCCCGCCTCTTCGAACTGACCGTCCGGCTGCTGGAACGGCTCGCTGCCGACCGCACCGTCCTCGTCGCGCTGGAGGACCTGCACTGGGCGGACGCCTCCACCCGCCACCTCCTCGCCTACCTCTTCCGCACCCTGTGCCGAGGCCGGATCATCGTCCTCGCCAGCTACCGCGCCGACGACATCCACCGTCGTCATCCGCTGCGCCCCCTGCTCGCCGAACTCGACCGGCTGCGCACGGTCCGCCGCATCGAACTCGACCGCTTCAGCCGGGCCGAGGTCGGCGCCCAGATGGCCGGGATCCTCGCCGCCGAACCCGATCCCACCCTCGTCGACGAGATCTTCGACCGCTCCGACGGCAACCCCTTCTTCGTCGAGGAGCTGGCCGTCGCCGCCGGGGAGAACCGCTGCCCCCCGCTCTCCGACTCGCTGCGCGACCTGCTGCTGGTCCGGGTGGAGAACCTCCCCGACCACGCGGGACGCGTGGTGCGGGCCGTCGCGGAGGGCGGCTCCACCGTCGGACACGCGCTGCTCGCCGCCGTCGCCGGACTCGGGGAGGACGACCTCATCGAGGCGCTGCGCGTCGTGGTCGGCGCCAGCATCCTCCAGTCCACGCCCGACGGCGACGGCTACCGCTTCCGGCACTCCCTGGTCCGCGAGGCCGTCAGCGACGACCTGCTGCCCGGTGAGCGCACCCGGCTCAACCGCCGCTACGCCGAGGCCCTCGAAGCCGAACCGGCCCTCGTCCCCGCCGACGAGCGCGCCACCCGCCTCGCCAGCTACTGGTACCACGCGCACGACCCCGCCAAGGCCCTGCCCGCCGTCCTCGACGCCTCCGCCGAGGCCCGCGACCGGCACGCCTACGCCGAGCAGTTGAGCCTGTTGGAGAGGGCCACCCAACTGTGGGACGACGCCCCCGGGGAGGTCCGCGCCCGGCTGCGGGCGGGCGACTACATCGGGCGGTACCTGCCCTGCGACCCGGACCCCGCCGCCACCCCCCTCACCTACCACGACGTCCTCGCGGAGGCCGCCGTCGCCGGACGGCTCTGCGGGGAGCGCGACCGCGCGCTGAAGATCACCAAGCGGGCCCTGCGGCTGCTGGAGGACGAGCCCGACGCGCTGCGCGCCGCCTGGTTCTGGGTGCAGCGCTCCATCCTGGTCCAGGCGCTGGCCCGGGGCGACGGCTGGCGGGAACTCGCCACCGCCCAGGACCTCGTCCGCGGTCTGCCGCCCTCCCGGGTGCACGCCGAGGTGCTCACCCGGGTCGCGGCCTGGTCGATGATCCACGAACCCGGCCCGGACAGCCTCGCCACCGCCGAACGCGCCGTCGAGTACGCGCGGATGGTCGGCGTCGACGAGATCGAGCAGAACGCCCGGCTCACCCTCGGCACCCTCCTGGTGGACGCCGGGGAGGTCGAGACGGGCCTCGCGCAGATGTACGCGATCAAGGAGAACGCCCTGGCCCTCGGTCCCGGCGGACTCGGCCGCGTCTTCGTGAACCTGCCGTCCGCCCTGGAAGGCGTGGGACGCTCCCGGGAGGCCGTCGCCATCCTCGACGAGGGCGCCGGGCTCGCCCGCCACTACGGACTGCGCGAGACGGAGGCGTGGATCTGGGGCAACCGCGCCGAGTCCCTCTACACCCTGGGACGCTGGGACGAGGCCGCCCGCTCCATCGAACGGGTCGACCACCCGGGCCACGGCTCCGGCCCCCGGGCCACCGCCGCCGTCTACGCCGCGCACCTCGCGCTCGCCCGGGGGGACGTCGCCGGGGCCGCGCGCCAACTGGCCGAGGCCCGCCGCCGGTACGGGACCCACGACCCGGTGCCGCAGACCTCCACCCTCCTCGCCCTGGTCGCCCTGGGCGTCGCGGCGGGCGAGGGCCGGATCCTGGACGCCCGGACCGAACTCGACGCCGCCCTCGCCGCCGGTTTCCCGCCCGGGACCCAGCGCTACGGCTGGCCCCTGCTGCGCGCCGCCGCCACCGTCGAGGCCGGGGCGCGCGGGCTGGCGGTCGCCGGGCCCGGCCGCGCCGCCGCCGTCGCCCGGATCCGCGAGGCCGCCCGGCGCCTCGCCACCGGCGCCCCCGTCTGGGAGGCCCACGACCACTGGGTGCGCGCCGAACTCCGCCGCGCCGAGGGCCGGGCTACCCCCGCCGACTGGCGCGCGGTCGTCGCCGCGCTCACCCCGCTGGAGCGCCCCTACGACCTCGCCCAGGCCCGCTACCGGCTCGCCGAGGCACTGCTCGGGGCGGGTTCCGCCACCCGGGACACCGCCTCGGGCGGCGGGGCGACGACGGACGCGGCGGACGACGGCACCACGACGGAAGCCGGAAACGGGACGGAAGCCGGGACCGGGACCGGGACCGGGACCGGAGACGGAGACACGACCGGGACCGGTACGGGAGCCGGGGACGGCACCGGGGCGACGCCCGGAAACGTCACCGGGGCCGACGGCGGCGCGCGGTGCGACGGCGGTGACGACCGCGCGCGGGCGGCGGAACTGCTGCGCCAGGTGGCCGCGTTGGCACGGCACCTGGGCGCGGCGCCGCTCGGCGCGGCGGCGGACCGGCTCGCCCAGCGGGCCCGGCTCTCCCTGACCTGCGCCCCGGCCGAGGCGCCCGACGACCCGCTGACCTCCCTCGGCCTCACCAACAGGGAACGGGACGTCCTGCGGCTGGTGGCCGCCGGGCGCAGCAACCGGCAGATCGCGGAGGAACTGTTCATCTCCCCGAAGACGGCGAGCGTCCACGTCTCCAACATCCTCGGCAAGCTGAGCGTCTCCGGCCGGGGCGAGGCCGCCGCGCTCGCGCACCGGCTGCGGCTCTTCCCGCCGGAGCCCCGGGCGGTCGGGGCGGGCGTCTGACGGCGGCCCCCCCCGGGACGCCCCAGCGTTCGCCTACGCTGGACGGACGGACCGACCAGGGAGGGCACCGTGTTCAACCCGATAGAGGAAGTCTTCGCACCCGGTCACCAGCACACCGACGAGGAACGCAAGCGTCTGGAACTCACCCGGGTCGACCTCGCCGACGGCGATCCGGGACGCGGACCGATCGACCTCACCTCCGGCGCGGTCACCATCCGCCCCCCGCGCCCGGCCTCCCCGCCGCCGGACGACCCGGACGGACCGGACCCCTCGGACGATCCGGCCGCCCCGCCCGCCTGACCCTCGGCCGGAGGCCCCCGCCGGACCCGGAGACGGAGGCCCCCGCCTGGCCGGGGACGGGCACGCCCCCTCCGGCCGCAGACGGGACGGCCGCCGGGCCGGAGCGGGAGCCAGCCGCCCGCCCGAACCGCCCGCCCGAACCGCCTGCCCGAACCGCCCGCCCGAACGGCCTGCCCGACAGCCCGCCTGCCCGAACCGGGCGCCCCCGGACTCCCGGGTGACCGGACGGCACGATGGGCGACCGGCCACCCACCGCCCCCGCCCCCGTGGCCGGGCCCGGTCAGCCGACCTTCAGCTCCAGCACCCGGTCGTCGCCCCGCTCGGGCGTCCCCCGGCCGTCCGTCTCGCTCGTGGTGAGCCACAACCGGTCGCCGCCCGCGGCCACCACCGTGCGCAGCCGCCCGTACTCGCCCTTGAGGAACGCCTCCGGCTCCGCCGCCGCCCCCTTCCCGTCCCCGACGGGCACCCGCCACAGCCGCTCGCCGCGCAGCCCCGCCATCCAGACGGTGCCCTCCGCGTAGGCGATGCCGCTGGGGGAGGCGTCCGAGGTGGGCCACTGGGCGAACGGGTCGCGCAGCCCCTTCCCGCCGCCCTTGCCCTCGGCCTCGGGCCAGCCGTAGTTCCCCCCGGGCACGATCTCGTTCAGCTCGTCCCAGGTGTCCTGGCCGAACTCCGCGGCCCACAGCCGTTTCCTCCCGTCCCAGGCGAGCCCCTGCACATTGCGGTGACCGTACGAGTAGACGTAGGAGTCGTCGCCCAGCGGGTTGCCGGGTGCCGGTTCGCCCTCCGGGGTCATCCGCAGGACCTTCCCCGCCAGGGACGTCCGGTCCTGCGAGAGTCCCGTCCGGCCGACCTCGCCCGTTCCGGCGTAGAGCATCCCGTCGGGGCCGAAGGCGATCCGGCCGCCGTTGTGGATCGTGCCCTTGGGAATGCCGCGCAGCACGGTGTCCGGAGCGCCGAGCTGCCGCCCCGAGGGCTCGTTCCCGTCGTACCGCATCCGGACGATCCGGTTGTCCGAGGCGGTGGTGAGGTACGCGTAGACCATCCGGTCCGAGGCGAAGGACGGGGAGAGCGCGAGGCCGAGCAGCCCGCCCTCGCCGCCCGCCGCCACCCCGGGCACCCGGCCCAGCTCCACCCGCGCGCCGGTACGCGTGTCGATCCGCCCGATCGTGCCCTCGTCGCGCGAGGAGACCAGCAGACCGCCGCCGGGCAGCGCGACCGCGCCCCACGGGGAGGCCAGCTTCTCGGCGACCGTGCGGACCACCTCCACCGACCCCTCCGTCCCGGCGGTCTCCGCCGGGGCCGGGGGATCGACCGGGGAGGCCCCGGAGGACGCCGGGCCGGACCCGCCGCGGTCGGCGGGCTCGGCGCCGCCGTCCGGGGAACAGCCGGACGCGAGCAGCAGGGCGGCGGCGGTCAGGGCGGCCGCGCGGACTGGACGTGACACGTTCTCGGTCCCTTCGACGTGACGGGTCGCTCTCGCGCCGGGCCCCGGAAGGCCCCGTCGCCGGGGCAACGAACCACCGGGCGCTCCCGTTCCCGCCGCCCGCGAGGGGACGGCGGGACGGCGGAACAACGGGGTCAGTCCCAGGGGTCCCAGGACTCGCGGACCGGCGGCAGACCCGCGATCTCGGCCCGGTCCGCGTCGTCGAGCCGCAGCGCCGCCGCCCCCGCGTTCTCCGTCACCCACCGCGCCCGCTTGGCCCCCGGCACCGCCACCACGTGCGGACCCCGCTCCAGCACCCACGCCAGCGCCACCTGCGCCGGGGTCACCCCGCCGCGCCCGGAGCCGTCGCCGCCGTGCCGCCGGGCGACCCGGCGCAGCCCGGCCACGATCGCCTGGTTCGCGGCCATCACCTCGGCGGTGAAGCGCGGGTGCATGGCCCGTACGTCGTCCGGCTCGAACCCCTGGCCCGGGGTGAGGGTCCCGGTCAGGTACCCGCTGCCGAGGGGACGCGCGGCGAGGAACCCGACGCCCCGCGCCTCGCACCACGGCAGCAGCACGTCCAGCGCCTCCGGCGACCAGACCGACAGCTCGGCCTCCACCGCCGCCACCGGGAACACCTGCTGCATCCGCTCCAGCTGACGCACCGTCGCCTCGTGCGGACGGCCCCCGGCCCGGCCCGGCGGCCGGGCGCCCACCGCGCACACCCCCAGCGCCCGCACCTTGCCCGCCCCCACCAGCTCCGCCATCGCGCCCCAGGTCTCCTCGACGGGCACCTCCGGGTCGGCCCGGTGCAGTTGGTAGAGGTCGATCACATCGGTCTGGAGCCGTCGCAGCGAGGCGTCGCAGGCCCTGCGCACATACCGGGGACGGCCGTTGGCCACGATGTGCTGATCGCCCACCAGCAGCCCGCACTTGGTGGTGACGAACGCCTCCGCGCGACGCTCCTTGAGGACCCTCCCGATCAGCAGCTCGTTGGTGAACGGCCCGTACATGTCGGCGGTGTCGAGCAGGGAGCAGCCCAGGTCCAAAGCCGTGTGCACGGTGCGCACGGACTCGTCGCCGCGCCGCCGGGAGGCGGAGTACGCCCAGCTCATCGGCATGCAGCCGAGCCCCACCGCGCCCACTTCGAGTGCCGTCGCGCCGATCGTCCTGCGCTCCACCTCGCCGTACCCTCCCGTGCCGTCCGAGCGGCCCCCAAACTAACCTCTGCGCGACCCCGGTCCGCGCCCAGGCCGACTTCAGTGGATCTTCAGCCCGCCCGCGCGTCCCCCGCTCCGCCCGCTGGTCAGGGCCGCTCGGAGCCGCTCGGGACCGGTCCGGCCCGGTCGCCGGGGGAGCGCATAGCCTCGACGCCATGACTGGTGACGTGTGGCTGCCCTACCCGCCGGAAGAGATCGACGGCCTTCCCGACGGCCTCTCCTACCGCTTCTACGACGGCGGGGAGGACGGCGCGCAGGAGTACCCCGCCGACCCCGGGGAGTGCGTCTTCTACGCGGTGCCCTATCTGAAGCGGCCCTCGGTGAAGGTGGGCGCGCTGCCCCTGATGCGCCGTCTGGAGGTCGTCCAGGCGCTCACCGCGGGCGTGGACGACCTCCTCCCGGCGGTGGCGTCCCTGCGGCCCGGCGTCCGGCTGCACAGCGCGCGCGGAGTGCACGACGCCAGCACCGCCGAACTGGCCCTCACCCTGATCCTCGCGTCCCTGCGCGGCGTCCCCGGCTTCGTCCGCGACCAGGACCGGGGACACTGGGGGACCGCCTTCCGGCCCGCGCTCGCCGACCGTTCGGTGCTCGTCCTCGGCTACGGCTCGATCGGCGCGGCGGTCGAGGAACGGCTGCTGCCCTTCGAGGTCGCCCGGGTCACCCGGGTCGCCCGCCGGGCCCGCACCGCCGACCGGGGCCCCGTGCACGGGCTGGCCGACCTGCCCGCGCTGCTGCCGGACGCCGACGTCGTGGTGGTCGTCACCCCGCTCACCGAGAGCACGCGCCACCTGGTGGACGCCCGCTTCCTGGCCCGGATGAAGGACGGCGCGCTGCTGGTGAACATCGCGCGCGGGGCCGTCGTGGACACCGGGGCGCTGCTCGCCGAACTGGCCACCGGACGGCTCACGGCCGCGCTCGACGTGACCGACCCGGAGCCGCTGCCCGGGGACCACCCGCTGTGGCGCGCGCCGGGCGTGCTGATCACCCCTCACGTGGGCGGCCCCTCCAGCGCGTTCGAGCCCCGGGCCAAGCGGCTGCTGGCCGCTCAGCTGACCCGGTTCGCGGCCGGTGAGCCACTGGCGAACGAAGTGCCCGTCACCGGGCGGGGCACCGGCGCACACGGAGCGCCAACAGCGCACTGAGGCGTGTCGAGCACCCCCTGACGGAGCACGCGCCCTCCGGTTCCGCCGCCCGCGCCCCCGCGATGCCGTGCCCGACTCGGTACGGAGGGTGTGAACCTCCGCCGCCTCCGGACCGTCCCCAGAGGAGGAGGTGCTTGCGTTGGTCACGGAGAGTAGAGGAACTATGTCCCTGAGTGACCAGATTGGTGTATCGTCGCCGGGAGGGGCTGCGCCACGCACTGTGCGGCGCGGGGGACGGGACAGTGGAACGCGAGGGGGGCGATCGTTGATGCACGGCCTATGGAACGACCATCCGACACGCAAGGAAATCAGACGGTCCGCGCGCACGCTCACACGCCGACGCCGGTCCGACGGTGACGGCGCCCACCACGCGTCCGCCCGGCCACCCCACCGATGCGGACGCGGACCGCACAGCCGCGCCCGCTCCCGGCCGGGGAGCGACCGGTGAACGCCCCGGGCGCCGTCCCCGCCCGCCGCACCGGCGGCGGCACCGGCCTGGTGACCCAGATCCTGCTGGCCGTCGTCTGCGGCGGCTACGCGACCGGGGCGGCCCTCGACTGGGGCTCGCCCGAACTGGCGCTCGTCATGGGTGACTTCGGTCTGAGCGCCGCCGCGGCCACCGCCGCCGTGTCCTGTCTGCTGTACGCCCGCACCCGCCGCAGCCGGTCCCGCACGGCCTGGTACCTGTTCGCCCTGTCGTCCGCGATGGCGTCGCTCGGCAACGGCGTCTGGGGCTGGTACGAGGTGGTCCTGCGGGTGCCCGTGCCCAGCCCCAGCTTCGCCGACCTGTTCTTCCTGTGCTTCGCCCCGCCCGCCATCGTGGGGCTGCTGCTCCTCGCCAAACGGCCCGTGACCAGGGCCGGATGGATCTGCCTCGGACTCGACACCTGGCTGGTCGGCGGCTCCCTGCTCACCCTCTCCTGGAGCCTGGCGCTCGCCCACACGGCCCGCTTCGAGGGGGAGAGCGTCGCCCACGCGGCGCTCTCCCTCGCGTACCCGCTGCTGGACATCGCCCTGGTCAGCATCGTCCTGGCGCTGCACTACCGCCGCACCGCCGTCAACCGCTCCGCGGTGAACACCGCGCTCGTCGCCCTCGCCGTCACCGTCGTGTGCGACGCGCTGTTCAGCTCGCCGATCCTGCACGCCAGCTACCGCTCGGGGCAACTGCTCGACGCGGGCTGGTTCGCCGGTTCGCTGCTGCTCGCCTACGCGCCCTGGGCCTCCACCGCCGATCCGGAAGGCCCGGCCGACCCCGTCGGACGCCCCGACCGGGCCTCCCCGTGCGCCGGGGCCGACGGGACCGACCAAGGCGCCGGGGCCGACGGGACGGATGGGGCGGATGGGACCGACGGGGCCGGCCGGGCCCCGGGCCCGGCCCGGGCGCCCGGGGAGCGTCCTCGCCCCATCAGGGCCGCCGCCCTGGTGAGCGCGACACCGGGCCCGTCGCGCCCCACCGTGCCCTTCGTGCTCTTCCCGTCGCTCCGGCTGCCGCACCAGCGCGCGGGCACCGACAGCGGCGGTGACGACGGCCCGGTGCCGTCCGGCGCCCCGGCCGGAGTCCCGGTCACCGGAGTCCCGGCCGCCGCCGGACGCCACGAGGGAGCCGCCCGCCACGGCCGCCCGTACGGCGACCCGGGCCAGTGGACCACCGACCGTCCCCGGCGCCGCCCCGCCCACGGCCACGAGGCGTACGGCCACGGGAGCCACGGCCACGCGTCGGTGGACCTCGCGTTCCTCCACGACCCCGACCACGACCGCGACTCCGGTCGTGACCACGGCCCCGACCCCGGCCGCGATTCCGATCGTGACCCCGGCCGTGACCACGGCCGCGCCGACCGGTCGGCCGGGCGGTCCGCCGAGTCCGCCCTCCGGGCCCGCGAGCCCCGTGCCGGCGGACCGGCCCAGGAACCCCCGGCCGCCACCCCGCGCCCCCGGGCCGGGCGGGCGCCAGGGGCCTGGTCCGGCCCGGTGTCCGGACCCGCTCCCGACCCCTGTCAGGACGGTGGGCGCGAGGGGGCCGACCCCCGGCCCACCGCCGGGTCCCTCACCGCCCTCGCGCCCTACCTCGCCGCCACCGTCTGCACCCTCGGCATCCTCTACAACGTCCTCAACGACCGCAGCGTGGACCGCGTGGTACTCGTCACCGCCTGCACGGTCGTCCTCGCCCTCGTGGTCCGCCAGGGCATCATGCTGATGGACAACATCACCCTCACCCGGGAACTCGCGGAACAGGAGAACCACTTCCGCTCCCTGGTCCAGGGCTCCAGCGACGTGATCATGATCGCCGCGCCCAGCGGCGTCCTGCGGTACGTCAGCCCCGCCGCCGCCGGGGTCTACCGGCGGCCCGCTGAGGACCTCGTGGGCAGCGAACTCGCCTCGCTCATCCACCCGGAGGACCTCAGCGGGGTCGTCCACGAGATCCGCAGGTTCCTCGCCGCGAGCCCGGCCGAGGAACCGACCACCCGCATCGAGTGCCGCTTCCGCTCCGGTGACGGCCAGTGGCTGCACGTGGAGTCCACCGTCAACCGCCACCACGGAGGACTGCTGTTCAACAGCCGGGACGTCACCGAACGCGTCCGGCTCCAGGCCCAGTTGCAGCACAGCGCCGAACACGACGCGCTCACCGGACTGCCCAACCGGGCGCTGTTCACCCGCCGGGTCGCCCGGGCCCTCGGCGGCCGTCGCTCGGCCGACCGCGACCCGGGCACCGCCGTGCTCTTCATCGACCTCGACGGCTTCAAGGCCGTCAACGACACCATCGGCCACCAGGCGGGCGACGCGCTGCTGGTCGAAGCGGCCCGCAGGCTCCAGGAAGCGGTCCGCCAGGGCGACACCGCCGCCCGCCTCGGCGGCGACGAGTTCGCCGCCCTCGTCCTCGGTGACGGCACCACCGACCGGAAGGCCCGGGAACACCACCTGGTCGAACTCGCGGACCGGCTGCGCACCCGGCTCTCCCAGCCCTACCCCATCGACGGCAACGACGTCCGGGTCGCCGCCTCCATCGGCATCGCCTTCGCGGAACCCGGCGTCGGGGAGGGTGAACTGCTGCGCAACGCCGACCTCGCCATGTACCGGGCGAAGGCGGCGGGCAAGGGGCGCGTCGAGCTGTACGCCCCCCAGCTGCGGGCCGACGCCGTCCGCCGCACCCAACTGGCCGGACGGTTGCGGGCGGCGCTGGACGACGGCGAGTTCGCGCTGCTCCACCAGCCCGTGGTGCACCTCGCCAGCGGGACGATCGGCGCCGTCGCCGCCCAGGCCCGCTGGAGATCCGGCCAGGGCGTGCTCTTCACCCCGGCCGAGTTCCGGCGCATGGCCGAGGAGCCGGGCGCCGACCGGGCGGCCGAGCTGGGGCGCTGGACCCTGGAGGAGGCCGTCCGCCGGGCCGCCGACCGCTCCCGTGCCGGGCACCCCGTCACCGTGGTCGTCCGGGTCGGCGCCCGCGCCCTGCTGGAACGCTCGCTGCCGCCGAGGACCGTCGAGGAGCTGCTGACCCGGCACGGGCTCCCCTGCGCCGAGCTGATGATCGAGCTGACCGACGGCGATCCCGCCGTGCCGTTCGACGCGCTGGAACCCCGGCTGACCGCCCTGCGCGGACTCGGGGTGCGGATCGGCCTCGACGGCTTCGGCAGCGGACACGCCGCCGTCGCGGCGCTCAGACGGCTCCCCGTCGACGTCCTCAGACTCGACCGGAGCCTGGTGGAGGGGGTCCTCACCTCCAGCCGCCTCCACAAGATCACCAGCGGACTGCTGAGGATCGCCACCGACCTCGGACTGGAGTCCGTCGCCGACGGGGTGGACCTCCCGGAGCAGATCACCGCACTGCGCGCGATGGGCTGCACCCACGGCCAGGGCACGGCGTTCTCCGGCCCGCTGGACGAGCACCGGCTGCGCCGGGCCCTGACGACCGGCCGCTACCCGGTGCCCCCGGAGCCCCCCGACCCCGGCCGGGGCCCGCTGGAGCCCGTCCACGACGGCCGGGAGGCCCATCAGCCCCTGGACGGCGGCATGGACGGGGCGGACGGCCGGAACGGCCTGGGGGCACCCGTACTGACCGGCGGCCGGGGTCCGTCCCGTACCGCCCGCGAACCGCGCGGCGCGCTCGGCCCCGCCCCCCGCGACCCCCGTGGCCAGCCCGGATACGGAGCCCTGGGCCCGGGCGGCCATCCGGGACCGCCGTCCCCCGCGCACTGCCGCACCCCCACCGTCCGCTCACATAATGAGACCCACGTCCCACCCACTTGACAGGGGTTGAGTGCGGGGGAGAGGGTCTGAGCCATGCGCACCCGAATTCTCGTACTTGGACAGCGCGTCGGCTGAAGCCGGGTCGTTCCGACACCTGGCTGACCGCACCGGCGCGCTCCCCTCGCTTGCCTCACGGCACGAGGGGTTTTTTGTTGCACCGGCACCGTGCCGGTCGCCCGACCAGACCGCAGCACTCCGTACAACTCTCGCAAAATCCCCCTCAGCATCGAGAAGAGAATGCCGATGACCGAGCAGGCCACCGGGGCCCACCATCCGCAGCCGCGGCCCCGTTCCGGAGGACAGTCCGTCACCGTCGAGCACGTCACGGGCGCGCAGTCCCTCATCCGCTCCCTCGAGGAGGTCGGGGCGGAGACGGTGTTCGGCATCCCCGGCGGCGCGATCCTGCCCGCGTACGACCCGATGATGGACTCCACCCGGGTGCGGCACGTCCTGGTCCGGCACGAGCAGGGCGCCGGTCACGCGGCCACCGGGTACGCGCAGGCCACCGGCAAGGTCGGGGTCTGCATGGCCACCTCGGGCCCGGGGGCCACCAACCTGGTCACGCCCATCGCGGACGCCCACATGGACTCGGTCCCGCTGGTCGCGATCACCGGCCAGGTCGCCTCCGCGGCGATCGGCACCGACGCCTTCCAGGAGGCGGACATCGTCGGCATCACCATGCCGATCACCAAGCACAACTTCCTGGTCACCAAGGCCGAGGACATCCCCCGGACCATCGCCGAGGCGTTCCACATCGCCGCCACCGGCCGCCCCGGCCCCGTCCTCGTGGACATCGCCAAGGACGCCCTCCAGGCCCGGACCACCTTCAGCTGGCCGCCCGCCCAGGACCTGCCCGGCTACCGCCCGGTGACCAAGCCGCACGCCAAGCAGATCCGCGAGGCCGCCAAGCTGATCACCCAGGCCAAGCGGCCCGTGCTGTACGTCGGCGGCGGGGTCATCAAGGCGGGCGCGACCGCCGAGCTGAAGGTCCTCGCGGAGCTGACCGGCGCCCCCGTCACCACCACCCTGATGGCGCTCGGCTCCTTCCCCGACAGCCACCCGCAGCACCTGGGCATGCCCGGGATGCACGGCTCGGTCGCCGCCGTCACGGCGCTGCAGAAGGCCGACCTGATCGTCGCCCTCGGCGCCCGCTTCGACGACCGCGTCACCGGCAAGCTGGACAGCTTCGCCCCCTACGCCAAGATCGTGCACGCGGACATCGACCCGGCCGAGATCGGCAAGAACCGCACCGCCGACGTGCCGATCGTGGGCGACGCCCGCGAGGTCATCGCGGACCTGGTCCAGGCCGTCCAGAAGGAGCACAGCGACGGTCACACCGGCGACTACACCGCCTGGTGGGACGACCTCGGCCGGTGGCGCGACACCTACCCCCTCGGCTACGACCAGCCCGCCGACGGCTCGCTCTCCCCGCAGCAGGTCATCGAGCGCATCGGACAGCTCGCCCCGGCGGACACGATCTTCACCGCGGGCGTCGGCCAGCACCAGATGTGGGCCGCCCACTTCATCCGCTTCGAGCAGCCCGCGACCTGGCTCAACTCCGGTGGCGCCGGGACCATGGGCTACGCAGTGCCCGCCGCGATGGGCGCCAAGGCCGGACAGCCGGACCGCACGGTCTGGGCGGTCGACGGCGACGGCTGCTTCCAGATGACCAACCAGGAACTCACCACCTGCGCCCTCAACAACATCCCCATCAAGGTCGCCATCATCAACAACGGCGCCCTGGGGATGGTCCGCCAGTGGCAGACCCTCTTCTACAACCAGCGCTACTCCAACACCGTCCTGCACAGCGGCCCCGAGGACCCCCAGGCCGACGGCGTGGCGGTCCCCGGCAAGCCCGCCGGAGGCACCCGGGTCCCCGACTTCGTCAAGCTGGCCGAGGCCATGGGCTGCGTGGCGCTGCGCTGCGAGTCCCCCGACGACCTGGACAAGGTCATCGCGGAGGCCAACGCCATCAACGACCGGCCCGTCGTCGTCGACTTCATCGTCCACGAGGACGCCATGGTCTGGCCGATGGTCGCGGCCGGGACCTCCAACGACACCATCATGGCCGCCCGGGACGTCCGCCCCGACTTCGGCGACAACGAAGACGACTGAGGCCCGGAAGACGTATCGAGGCAGGAAGACAATGACCGTCATGTCCAAGCACACGCTCTCGGTCCTGGTCGAGAACACCCCCGGCATCCTCGCCCGGATCGCCGCGCTGTTCTCCCGCCGGGGATTCAACATCGACTCCCTCGCGGTCGGTGTCACCGAGCACCCCGACATCTCCCGCATCACCATCGTGGTGAACGTCGAGGACCTCCCCCTCGAACAGGTCACCAAGCAGCTCAACAAGCTCGTCAACGTGCTGAAGATCGTCGAGCTGGAGCCCGGTTCGGCGGTGCAGCGCGAACTCGTCCTGGTGAAGGTCCGCGCCGACAACGAGACCCGCTCCCAGATCGTGGAGATCGTCCAGCTGTTCCGCGCCAAGACCGTGGACGTCTCCCCGGAGGCCGTCACCGTCGAGGCCACCGGGTCCAGCGACAAGCTGGAGGCCATGCTCCGGATGCTGGAGCCGTTCGGCATCAAGGAGCTGGTCCAGTCCGGCACGATCGCCATCGGCCGGGGCTCCCGTTCCATCACGGACCGCTCGCTGCGGTCCCTGGAGCGCTCCGCCTGATCCTCCGGCGGGGGCCCACCGGCCCCCGCCTCCAAGCCCTCGTGTGCGCGGGACCCTCCGCGCGCGTGGGGCGGTGGGCCGCCACGGCCGACCGCGGCGACGCGGACGGCTCGCGCGCGTACCACCCCACGCGCGCGCCCGCATCGCGAGACCCCGCCCCTTCCCTTCCCCCGCCCCCCGTACGGTGGGACGCACAACCCGCCGCGACACCGGCAGAAACCAAGGAGAAACCCAGTGGCCGAGCTGTTCTACGACGCCGACGCCGACCTGTCCATCATCCAGGGCCGCAAGGTCGCCGTCATCGGTTACGGCAGCCAGGGCCACGCCCACGCGCTGTCCCTGCGGGACTCCGGTGTCGACGTCCGCGTCGGCCTGCACGAGGGCTCGAAGTCCAAGGCCAAGGCCGAGGAGCAGGGCCTGCGCGTGGTCACGCCCGCCGAGGCGGCCGCCGAGGCCGACGTCATCATGATCCTCGTGCCGGACCCGATCCAGGGCAAGGTCTACGAGGAGTCCATCAAGGAGCACCTGAAGGACGGCGACGCGCTGTTCTTCGGGCACGGCTTCAACATCCGCTTCGGCTTCATCAAGCCCCCGGCCGGCGTCGACGTCTGCATGGTCGCCCCCAAGGGCCCGGGCCACCTCGTGCGCCGCCAGTACGAGGAGGGGCGCGGCGTGCCCTGCATCGCCGCCGTCGAGCAGGACGCCTCCGGCAACGCCTTCGCGCTCGCCCTGTCCTACGCCAAGGCCATCGGCGGCACCCGCGCGGGCGTCATCAAGACGACCTTCACCGAGGAGACCGAGACCGACCTCTTCGGCGAGCAGGCCGTTCTCTGTGGTGGCGCCTCCGCCCTGGTCAAGGCCGGTTTCGAGACCCTGGTCGAGGCCGGTTACCAGCCGGAGATCGCCTACTTCGAGTGCCTGCACGAGCTGAAGCTCATCGTCGACCTCATGTACGAGGGCGGCCTGGAGAAGATGCGCTGGTCGATCTCCGAGACCGCCGAGTGGGGCGACTACGTGACCGGCCCGCGGGTCATCACGGACGCCACCAAGGTCGAGATGAAGAAGGTCCTGGGCGAGATCCAGGACGGCACCTTCGCCAACAACTGGATGAAGGAGTACGAGGCCGGTCTGCCCAAGTACAACGAGTACAAGAAGGCCGACGAGAGCCACCTGCTGGAGACCACCGGCAAGGAGCTGCGCAAGCTCATGAGCTGGGTGGACGAGGAGGCGTAAGCCCCTTCGCCGCGCGCCCGTCCGTGCGCGGGTGCCCGGGGCCGCGCGCCCCGGGACCGCTCCCGTGCGCGGCCGTGCGACCGTGCGCCGGTGCCGCCCGTCGGCACCGGCCCGGGGCGCGGCCGGACCGCCCGGACCCGCTTCCGGGGCCGGAGGAGGGGCCGGATCACACGATCCGGCCCCTCCCGGCGTTCCCGGGCGTCCACTCCCCGGACGACGGCCGGAGCACGGGTGCCGGGACGTTTGTCCAGTCCGGCCAGCCACGGAAGGGTGATCCTTCCGGTGAGGCGGAAAACGTCCCCCGTTCCGCCACTACACTGCACAGCACATACGCGTCAGGCCCACAGCGTCGTGCGTCTTCCACGCGGCAAGCCAACCTCCACCGCCTGCGGCCGTCGGGACGGCCGTCCGCAATGGACTTGTGAGGACTCACGTGAGCACTGCTGCCAACGGCAAACCGGTCGTACTCATCGCTGAAGAGCTGTCGCCCGCGACTGTCGACGCGCTCGGACCCGACTTCGAGATCCGGCACTGCAACGGCGCCGACCGCGCCGAGCTGCTGCCCGCCATCGCGGACGTCGACGCCATCCTGGTCCGCTCGGCCACCAAGGTGGACGCCGAGGCCATCGCCGCCGCCCGCAACCTGAAGGTCGTCGCCCGCGCGGGCGTCGGTCTCGACAACGTGGACGTCTCCGCCGCCACCAAGGCCGGCGTGATGGTCGTCAACGCCCCCACCTCCAACATCGTCACCGCCGCCGAACTGGCCTGCGGTCTGCTGGTCGCCACCGCGCGCAACATCCCGCAGGCCAACGCCGCCCTGAAGAACGGCGAGTGGAAGCGGTCCAAGTACACCGGTGTCGAGCTGGCCGAGAAGACCCTGGGCGTGGTGGGCCTCGGCCGGATCGGCGCGCTCGTCGCCCAGCGGATGTCCGCGTTCGGGATGAAGGTCGTCGCCTACGACCCGTACGTGCAGCCCGCCCGCGCCGCGCAGATGGGCGTCAAGGTCCTCTCGCTGGACGAGCTGCTGGAGGTCTCGGACTTCATCACCGTCCACCTGCCGAAGACGCCCGAGACGCTGGGGCTCATCGGCGACGAGGCGCTGCACAAGGTCAAGCCCACCGTCCGGATCGTCAACGCCGCCCGTGGCGGCATCGTGGACGAGGAGGCGCTGTACTCGGCGCTGAAGGAGGGCCGCGTCGCGGGCGCCGGGCTGGACGTCTACGCGAAGGAGCCGTGCACCGACTCCCCGCTGTTCCAGTTCGACCAGGTCGTGGCCACCCCGCACCTCGGCGCCTCCACCGACGAGGCGCAGGAGAAGGCCGGCATCGCCGTCGCCCGCTCGGTGCGCCTCGCGCTCGCCGGTGAACTGGTGCCGGACGCGGTGAACGTCCAGGGCGGCGTCATCGCCCAGGACGTCAAGCCGGGGCTGCCGCTGGCCGAGCGGCTGGGCCGGATCTTCACCGCGCTCGCCGGTGAGGTCGCCGTCCGTCTGGACGTCGAGGTCTACGGCGAGATCACCCAGCACGATGTGAAGGTGCTCGAACTGAGCGCGCTCAAGGGCGTGTTCGAGGATGTCGTGGACGAGACGGTCTCCTACGTCAACGCCCCGCTGTTCGCCCAGGAGCGCGGTGTCGAGGTGCGGCTGACCACCTCCAGCGAGTCGCCCGACCACCGCAACGTCGTCACCGTGCGCGGCACCCTCGGCGACGGCCAGGAGGTCTCCGTCTCGGGCACCCTGGCCGGGCCGAAGCACCACCAGAAGATCGTGGCGATCGGCGAGCACGACATCGACCTCGCCCTCGCCGACCACATGGTCGTCCTGCGCTACGCGGACCGTCCCGGTGTCGTCGGCACCGTCGGCCGGGTCCTCGGCGAGGCGGGCGTCAACATCGCGGGCATGCAGGTCTCCCGCGCCGCCGCCGGTGGCGAGGCCCTCGCGGTCCTCACCGTCGACGACACCGTCCCCGCCTCGGTCCTGGCGGAGCTGGGCGAGGAGATCGGCGCGGCCTCGGCCCGCGCGGTCGACCTCACCCACTGAGTCACCCTCCCGCCCGCCCCGGTGTGCGCCGGGACGGCGGGGGCGCGCCTTCCCGACGGGCGGGTGCCGGTCGATCCCTCATCCGGATCGACCGGCACCCGCCCGTCGGCGCGTCCGGCCGGTGCGGTCGGCCGTGGGGGTCCCCGGTGCTTCTGGTGATCCCGGCGTCCCCAGCGTCCCTGGTGCTTCCGGTGCTTCCGGTGCTTCCGGTGTCGTCGGTGCCGGGGCCGCCGTCGGCGCGTCCGGGGTTGTTGGTGCCGTCGGTCCGGCCGGGGGCACCCGACGCAGTACGGTCAGCGCGCAGACCGCCGCCAGCAGCAGTACCGCCGTCCCGCCGAGGGCCGCCGCGCGCATCCCGTCCGTGAACGCCCCACGGGCCAGTGCCGTCAGCGCGCCGCCGGTGGCGCCGGGCAGCTCCCCGGCCACGGCGAGGGCCCCGCCCAGCGTCTCCCGGGCCGCCTCCGGCAGCCCGGCCGGGACGGGCCCTCCGGGATCGTCCATCCGGTCCCGGAAGACGGCGGTGCCGAGGGAGCCGAGGAGGGCCATCCCGAGCGCCCCGCCGAACTCCTGGCCCGTCTCCAGCAGCGAGGACGCGGTGCCCGCGCGCTCCGGCGGGGCGGCGCCCAGGGCCGCGTCCGTCATCTGCGCCATCACCGTGACGACCCCGCAGGCCAGCACCCCGGACCCGGCCAGCACCAGCCACAACGCGTCCGTGTCCGCCGTGGCCAGCAGTCCGAAACCGCCCGCCGCCAGCAGGAAGCCGCCGGTGACCACGTGTCCGCGCGGGGTGCCGCGCCCTACCAGCGCGGTGGTCGCGGGCGCCGCGAACCCGATCAGCGCCGAGGGCAGCAGGGACCACAGCGCGGCCTCCACGGCGCTCTTGCCGAGGACGGACTGGAGGTACTGGGTGGTGAAGTAGGCGGAGCCCATCATCGCGAACATGGCGAGCGAGTTGAGGCAGACCGCCGGGCCGAAGCCCCCGCCCCGGAACAGGGCGGGCGGGACCAGCGGCGCGGCGGCCGTGCGCTGCCGGACGACGAAGAGCGCCGCGCACACCGCCCCGGCGAGCAGGGAGAGGGAGGCCGGGGCGGTGAAGCCCTCCGAGGGGATCTCCTTCAGCCCGTAGACCAGCGGGAGCACCGCCGCCATCGACAGCGGCACGCTCAGCGGGTCGAAGCGGCCGGGGGCGGGGTCCTTCGACTCGGGGATCAGCAGGGGCGCCAGCACCAGCAGCAGGGCCATGGCGGGCAGGTTGACCAGGAAGACCGAGCCCCACCAGAAGTGTTGGACCAGCACCCCGCTCAGCACCGAGCCGAGGGCGACCCCGCCGGTCATCACGGCCGACCAGACGCCGATGGCCCGGGCGCGCTGGCCGGGGTCCCGGAACAGGGTCCGCACCAGGGCCATCGTCGAGGGCATCAGGGCGGCCCCGCCGACGCCCAGGAGCGCCCGGGCGGCGATCAGCGTCCGCGCGTCGCCCGCGTAGGCCGCGCACAGCGAGGCCGCGCCGAACGCCACCGCGCCGATCAGCAGCAGCCGTCGGCGGCCGACACGGTCGCCGACCGCGCCCATCGTCATCAGCAGTCCCGCCAGGACGAAGGCGTAGACGTCGAAGATCCACAGGAGTTGGGTGCCGCTCGGAGCGAGGTCGGCGCTGATCGCCGGAACGGCGAAGTAGAGCACCGACACGTCCATGGAGACCAGCAGCAGCGGAAGCATCAGAACCGCCAGGGCGGTCCACTCACGGCGTCCCGCCCGGGGCGGGGGCGGACCGGAGCCCGGGGCGCCGGGCGGCGCGGGAATCGTCATGCGGGGACTGTACGAGCGTATTAAACGTTTGTCTATGACGAGCGTATAGATCGGCTGCCGGAGAGGCCGCCCGATCACGGTCGCGACCGTGGTGACCAGCGGGGGAGCGGGCCGGGGAACGGCCGTGCGGCACCGGTACGCTGCGCGTCATGGGACACCGCGAAGAACTGCTGGAGGGCGCCAAGCGCTGTCTGCTGGCGAAGGGATTCCTCGGCACCACGGCCCGGGACGTCGTCCGGGAGTCGGGGACGAACCTGGCGTCCATCGGCTACCACTACGGCTCCAAGGACGCGCTCCTGGCCCAGGCGTACGTGGAGCTGATCGAGGACGTCAGCCTCGCGTTCGACGAGGCGGGGGAGGGGGACGACGCCACCGCCGCCGGTTCGCTCGCGCGCTTCGAGCGGTCCTGGGAGAACGTGCTGCGCACCTTCACCGAGAACCCGTCGATCTGGCGGCTCGGGCTGGAGGTGACCCTCCACTCCGACCGGCTCCCCGGGGTCCGCGAGCACCTCGTCCGGGCGAGCGGCGCGGCGCGCGGGGGACTCGTCGCGATGTTCCTCGGCGGCCCCGAGCCCGACCCCGCCGATCCGCTCTCCGTGACGGCGGGCGGCTTCTACTCGACGCTGCTCCAGGGGCTGATGGTGCAGTGGTTCTTCGACCCGGGCACCACGCCCACCGCCGCCGAACTCACCGACGGGCTACGGCGGGTGATGGCCGCGGCCCGGGACGACCGGGCCGGTGCGGAGACCGGGGACGGGCCCGGCTCCTGATCCCGCCGGGCTGGTCGGTCCTGGTGCCGGCCCGGGCGGGCGGGGCAGCCGGGCCGGACGTCGCCCGGGGCGTGGGGCGTCCCGCCGGGGCCGACGGGACGTCAGCCCGTCGTGGTGGTGGACGCCTCCGGGTGCGGGGTGCCCGCGATGATGCGGTCCAGGGCGGTGCGGGCGGCCATCAGGTCCTCGATCGAGGCGTCGAGCCGCTCCCGTTCCCTCAGCAGTCCGGGCAGCCAGCCCGAGCAGACGGGCACCGGTCCCTGTCCCTCGTCCACGGTGCAGGGCAGCAGGTCCAGGATCGTCCGGGTGCTGAGCCCGGCCGCCAGCATGGTCCGGATGCCCCGCACGGTGCGCACGTCGGTCTCGTCGTACTCGCGGTACCCGCTGGGCAGCCGCCGGGGTGTCAGCAACCCCTGTTCCTCGTAGTACCGCAGCAGTCGCTGACTGACCCCGGTCCGCTTGGACAAGGCGCCGATGCGCATGGTGACGAGCCCCCTCGGTTCCGCTTGACCCTCACACCGATGTCAGACCCTAGCGTGCGGTCCATGACGACACAGAACACGATTTCCGCGTCCGGACTTCCCGTATCCCTCCTCGGTCTGGGCCCGATGGGGCTCGCCCTCGCCCACGCCCTGCTCGACGCGGGCCGTCCGCTGACGGTCTGGAACCGCACCCCGGGCAAGGCCGACGCCCTGGTGGCGAAGGGCGCGCGGCGGGCGGAGAGCGCCGTCGCCGCGCTGGCCGCGAGCCCCGTCACCCTGATGTGCCTCAAGGACTACGCCACCCAGTACGAGATCCTCGGCGACGCGGACGGCGTCCCGCGCGGCCGGACCCTCGTCAACCTCAACTCCGGGACCCCCAAGGAGGCCGTCGAGGCGGCGGCCTGGGCCGCCGGGCGGGGCCTCGACTACCTCGACGGGGCGGTCATGGTGCCCCCGACGCTGATCGGCGGACCCGGTTCCGTACTGCTGTACAGCGGTTCCCGTGAGGTCTTCGACCGGCACCGGCCCGTTCTCGACGCCCTCGGCGACCCCCGCTACCTGGGCGCCGACCCCGGGCTCGCGGTGCTGTACAACACGGCCCTGCTGGAGATGATGTACACCACCATGAACGGCTGGCTGCACGCCAGCGCGCTGGTCGGTTCGGCGGGGGTCCCGGCGACCGAGTTCGCGGAACTCGCCTTCGGCTGGTTCGCGCCCACGGTGCTGGCCCCCGAGGGCTTCCTCGCCATGGCGCCCCAACTCGACCGGGGCGAGTACCCCGGGGACCTCGGGACCCTGGAGATGAACCTCAACGCGCTCGACCACATCGCGGCCACCAGCGCCGAGCGGGGCGTCGACACCGGCCAGCCGGAGTCGCTGCGGGCGGTCGCGGCGCGCGGGGTCGCCGAGGGCCACGGCCGGGAGAACTACCTCTCCCTCTTCGAGGTCCTCCGCGTGCCCGCCCCGGACGTCCGCTAGTCGGGGCGGTCGGGGCGGTCGGGGCGGTCGGGGCGGTCGGGACTGCGGGCCCGTGGCGCGGGGGCGTATGGCGGGGCGTCAACTGTCCTTGGGCGTAACGGTGTCGGAGTCATCCCGGCGCAGCGCGGTGACCACGTGCCGGAAGAGCACCCGTCCGCCGTCCGTCGTGGCCTCGGCCCGCACCAGGACGCCCGTCGCCGGGTCCACGGTGAAGCGGCAGGTCAGGGACTCGTCCGGGGCCCAGGCGCTGAACGGGAAGGCGCGCAGCGGGCGGACGGTGGCCTCGACGGAGTCCGGCGCGGTGGCCGTGACGCGCGCCAGATGGGCCACGATCCGTGCGGGGGAGAGGAGTTCGGCCAGCCGGGCCGCCGCCGGAGCGGTGCGGTCGGGCGCGTAGTCACCCGTCATCGCCGTCCCGGTGCCGGTGCCGGTGGTGACCGTCCACGAGCGGTCCGGTGAGCCGGGGACGTGGGACCGGTCCCGGTGCGGATCGGCTTCGACGCGGACCTCGGCCGTCAGCCGGACCGGCTCCAGCAGGGTGCGGGCCATCCGGGCCAGGACGGTGCCCGCCGGGCCGGACGGGGGCGCGTCGCGGACGTCCAGCGTCACGGCCCGCGCGGCCGTCAGGACCCCCTGCCCGTCGTGGAGGACGGCGGACCGCAGGAAACCGGTGGCCGGGTCGACCCGCACGGTCAGGGAGCGCGCGCCCGGCGGCAGCCAGGGGTCGGCGGGGTCCGCGAACCACGGGTGCGGGGTGACGGTGAGTTCGACGCACCCGTCGACGGCGCGCGCCCCGGTGACCGCGCCGACGCCCCGCAGCAGCCGGGCCGGGTCGAGCAGCGCGGCCCACGGCTCACCGGGGTCGTCCTCGCGCAGCCGGAGCGGGGAGACCCCGGGGAGCCGGAAGGTCCGTCGCCGCCCCGGCCGCCGGTCCGGGCCGTCCTGTCGTTCGTCCCCGTCCCCGTCCCCGTCCCCGTCCCCGTCCCCGTCCCCGTCCCCGTCCCCGGTGCCGGTGCCGGTGAGGTCGCCGAACCGGCCGCCGAGGTCCGGGGCGTTCGCGCGGGCGGCCTCCTCGATCTCGATCACCGCGTCCACCGGGGTGTCCTCGGCGGCGGTCGCCGCGAGCCGGGACAGCGCCCGCGCGGCGAGTCCCGAGGGGGCCGCGTCTAGCCGGTGGGAAGCTGCCATGAGGCCCAGGTCTCCTCGGCGCCGGGACGGTGGGGTGCCCACTGTACGTACAGGACGCGGTACGGGTGCCCGGCCGGGGGCGCGCCCAGGACCTCGATGGTGTGGGTGCCGTTCCGGTGGTCCGTGATCCGGCAGCCCGGGGACTCGATGCCGACCCCGCAGGCCAGCACCTTCTGCCGCCGGGTGTCCTCGTCCGGGATGCCGGAGCCGTCGATCCGGCTGTGCGCCATGAACGAGGCGTACGAGGGCGGCGCGGCGGCCGTGACCGTGACCTTGACGGGCCGTCGGTCGCCCGCCGGGTCGGGGCGCTCCCAGGTGAGCCGCCGGGGCGGAGTCTCGCCCCGTCCCTCGCTCCATCGTCCCGCCACCAGGCGCAGCACGGAGCCGTCGGTGCCCCGTGCGGACGGCGGGGCCTGAGTGGTGGCGGTGGCGGACTTCGCGGGAGAGGGCTTCCGGGCGTCGGACGTTCCGTCCGGCGGTTGCCCGCAGGAGCCCAGCAGGGCGACGGCGCAGACCGCCGCCGCCCCGCTGGTGAACCGGTGGGTCAGCCGGTGCACTTGATCTCGCTGTCGTTCTGGTTGTAGACGTGCGCCGAGCCGTTGCCCTGCGGTCCCGACACGTAGAAGCGGGCCTGGCCCTTGTAGCGGTACCAGGTGTCCTTCTTGCAGCCCTTGGGGGCCACCACGCGCAGACTGCGGGTGTGGGACTTGCGGCCCTTGCCGGTGGTCAGGTGCTCCCAGCCGTACCAGCGGGACCGGGACAGCGAGCCCTCGGTGCTCAGATTGGGGGCCACCTGGCCGCACTTGGTGTCGAAGTGGACGTTGATGGTGCCGGGGGTGGTGTGCGAGTTGTGCGGGTAGTCCACCGAGGCCCGGCACAGATACGGCAGCCGTGGGGCCGCCGCGGCGAGGGCGCCCGCGGTACCGGGGACGGCCGGGTCCTCCACCAGGTCCTCCGCGCCGTTGATCGCGTCGCCGGTCGGCAGCTCCTGGTCGGGCGTGGTGACGTCGACGACCTCCGTGGTGTCCGTCCCCTCGGCGTCGGCCGGGAGCGGGGCGGAGGCGACGGCCACCCCGCTGACGGTCAGGGTCAGTCCGGTGGCGAGGGCGGCGGCGGACAGGGCGATGGAGCGCAGTCTCGGGCGTGCGGTCGTGGTCATACGGTCCCCCCGTGGGTTCGGAGCGGTGGCGCCGGACGGTGACCGGCGCTCGTTCGTGGGGCCGCTGGCGCGCCCCGGCCGTCACTCTGATCTCCCGGGATCACCGGGCCAAGACCTTTTCGGCCCCAGGAGCCGGATATCGCCAGGGCATGCCTGGGGAGGAACCGGACAGGTCGGTCGTGGAGTTCCGGCCAGATCCCTTGGTGTGCGGGGGAGTCGACTGGTGAAGGGGGGTGGGCTCGAAAAAGTGATGTTGGCGCGTACTCGTCCCTGGAGGGGTGGATTCCGCCATGAGTGGCACACATCCGGACGGGGTCGGTCCGGAGGGAGGGCGAGCGGGGCCGGACGGGCGGACGGGTGGGGCGGGCGTGGTGGGCCCGGGTGGGCGCGCCCGCCGGAGAGCGCCGTCGGTCCGGCTCCAGGCCGTAAGAGACGGCCTAGAGCCGGGCCGCCTTCAGGGCCATGTGGAGCAGCAGCCGGTCCTCGCCGTCGTCCAGGTCCAGGCCGGTGAGCTGTTCGATGCGGGACAGCCGGTAGTACAGGGTCTGGCGGTGGACGCCCAGTTCGGCGGCGGTGCGGGCGGCCTGGCCCGCCCGGTCCAGGTACACCTCCGCGGTGCGCGCCAGCTCGCGGTGCGCGGGTGCGAGCAGCTCACGGACGACCGGGTCGCGCGGGGCGCCGTCCCCCGGCGGGGGCAGCGCGGTCAGCAGCCGGTACGGGCCGATGCCGGACCACTGCGCCACCGGGGCGAACCGGGGCTCCGCGCGGGCCGCGCGGGCCGCCGCGGCGGCTTCCCGCCAGGCGTCCGGCAGCTCGGCGAGGTCCCGGCGGGCGGCGCCGACCCCGGCGGTGGGCGGCCCCGGACTCTCCCCGGTCCGCCCGGCGCCGTCGACCTGTCCGGTGCCGTCCGCCTGCCCGGTCGTGTGCCCGTCGGTCCGTGCGCCCGTGCGTCCGTCGGCGCGTCCACCCGTGCGTCCGTCGGCGCGTGCGCCCGTGGGCCCGGTCGTCCGTCCGTCGGCGCGTGCGCCCGTGGGCCCGGTCGTGCGTCCGTCGGTCCGTCCCGCTGTGCTGCCGTCCGGCCGACCGGTCGTGTGCCCGGCTGCGCGGCCGTCCGTCCGGCCGTCCGGGTGGCCGGTCGTGCCGGGGCGCGCGTTCGTCTCCGCCGTGGTGCGCAGCCGGTCCGCGACGGTCAGTGCCGGGTCCGGCACGTCGGCGGCCCGTAGCCGCACCAGGACGCCGAGGGCCTGCGCGGACGGGCCCCAGGGCACCGCGCACAGCGCCGTCACGGCGGGCAGGGCGCGGGCCGAGGGCAGTGGCGGGACGGTGCCGCCAGGACCGGCCCAGGGGGCCACGCAGACCACCGCGTGCGGGCCCTGGGCACGGGTCCCGAGGGCGGTGCGCAGCGCGGCCACCGCCATGTCCCGCTGCCAGCCGCGCTCCGCCGTCAGCACCGCCCGCAGCTCCCGCGCCAGATCGGCGCCCGCCCGCTCCTCGTCGGCCAGCAGCACCCCGATCCGCTCGGTGACCTCCATCGCGGCGGCCAGCCGCTCCTCGGTCGGGCCCGGGTCGTCGTCCAGCAGCCAGACGTAGCCGAGGACGACACTCCGATGGCGCACCGGCAGACAGATCCGGCCCCGGTTCACGCCCGCCTCGGGGGCCGCCGGGATGCGCACCGGACCGGTGGCCCGGGTGATGCCGAACCCCTCGAACCAGGCGCGGACCGCGGCCGTGGAGCCCCGGGTGAGGATCGAACGGGTGCGGACCGGGTCCATCGCCCGGTCGTCGTCGCTGTCGTGGGCGCCGAACGCGATCAGCCGGAAGTCCCGGTTCTCCAGCGTCGCCGGGGCCCCGAGCAGCGCCGATACCTCGTCGACGAGGTCCTGGTAGTCGCCCTTCACGGGTCCATTCTCCGGCACCCGCGCCGGTTCCTCATACAGATGTCTGAGAATCCGGTCGCGGATGCGTGACAGCTGTAGATGGCCGACGATCGGAGCGATCCCTAGGTTTCACGGTGGTTCTCCTCGCCGTACCCGGACCGTCCGCCCCGTGCTGACCCCCGGGCCCACGGCCTGTCCGTTCTCTCCGTGGAGGTGGCCCGTGCTGGGTCCCGTGATTCTCGCCGCGTCGCGCAGCGACAGGATGCGCCGATTCGTGTCGGCGGCTCCGGGCACCAAGCAGGTCGTCGCCCGGTTCATCGCCGGTGAGACCGTCGACCAGGTGATCCCGATCGTGCGGGAGGCCGCCGAGCGGGGCCTGGAGGTCACCCTCGACGTCGTCGGCGAGGACATCACCACCGTCGAGCAGTCGTACGCCGCCCGGGACGCCTACCTGGAGCTGATCGGCCGCCTCGAGGAGCTGGGGCTCGGCGAGCGCGCCGAGATGTCGGTGAAGCTGTCCATGTTCGGCCAGGCCCTGGAGGGCGGCCACGAGCTGGCGCTCGCCAACGTGCGGCCCGTCGTGGAGGCCGCCGACGCGATCGGCACCACCGTCACCCTCGACGCCGAGGACCACACCACCCTCGACTCGATGTTCGCCATCCACGGCGAACTGCGCCGGGACTTCCCGAAGACCGGCTGCGTCATCCAGGCGTACCTGTTCCGCACCGAGGAGGACGCCCGCCGCCTCGCCGCCGAGGGCTCCCGGGTGCGGATCGTGAAGGGCGCCTACAAGGAGCCCGCCTCCGTCGCGTACCAGGACAAGGCCGAGATCGACAAGGCGTTCGTCCGGATCCTGCGGGTGCTGATGGAGGGCGAGGGCTACCCGATGATCGGGTCCCACGACCCGCGTCTGGTCGCCATCGCCCAGGACCTCGCCCACCGCGCCGGACGCAAGCTGGACGAGTACGAGTTCCAGATGCTGTACGGCATCCGCGGCGAGGAGCACGTGCGCCTCGCCGCCGAGGGCCACCGGATGCGCGTCTACACCGCGTACGGGACCGACTGGTACGGCTACTTCATGCGCCGTCTCGCGGAGAAGCCCGCCAACCTGCTCTTCTTCGCCCGCTCCATCCTCACCAAGGGCTGAGCGCTCCCCGACCCCTCCCGACCCACTTAGGAGACACGGAAACCATGGACGCTGTGACCCAGGTCCCCGCACCGGTCAACGAGCCGGTCCACGGCTACGCGCCCGGCTCCCCGGAGCGCGCCCGGCTGGAGGGCAAGCTCAAGGAGCTGGCCGAGAACCCGATCGACCTCCCCATGACGATCGGCGGCGAGCGCCGGATGGGCGGCGGCGACGCCTTCCAGGTCGTGCAGCCCCACAACCACCGCGCGGTGCTCGGCACCTACCGCAACGCCACCCAGCAGGACGCCCGGGACGCCGTCGACGCGGCCCTGGCCGCCGCCCCCGCGTGGCGCGCGATGTCCTTCGACGACCGCGCCGCGATCATCCTGCGCGCCGCCGACCTGCTCGCCGGACCGTGGCGCGAGACGCTGGCCGCCTCCACCATGCTCGGCCAGTCCAAGACCGCCCAGCAGGCCGAGATCGACACCCCCTGCGAACTGGTCGACTTCTGGCGCTTCAACGTCAAGTACGCCCGTGACCTGCTCGCCGAGCAGCCCCCGGCGAACTCCCCCGGCGTCTGGAACCGTCTGGACCACCGCCCGCTGGAGGGCTTCGTCTACGCGATCACGCCGTTCAACTTCACGGCCATCGCGGGCAACCTGCCGACCGCGCCCGCGCTGATGGGCAACGTCGTGGTGTGGAAGCCGTCCCCGACGCAGACCCACGCCGCCGTGCTGCTGATGCGCCTGCTGGAGGAGGCGGGGCTGCCCAAGGGCGTCATCAACCTCGTCACCGGCGACGGCATCGCCGTCTCCGAGGTCGCCCTGCGCCACCGCGACCTCGCGGGCATCCACTTCACCGGGTCCACCCCGACCTTCCAGTACCTGTGGAAGACGGTCGGCGAGAACATCGCCTCGTACCGCACCTACCCGCGGCTCGTCGGCGAGACCGGCGGCAAGGACTTCGTCGTCGCGCACCCCAGCGCCGACCGCGCCGTCCTCAAGACCGCCCTGACCCGCGGTGCCTTCGAGTACCAGGGCCAGAAGTGTTCCGCGACCTCCCGCGCGTACGTTCCCGCCTCGATCTGGAACGACGGGTTCAAGGAGGAGTTCGCGGCCGAGGTCGACGGGCTCGCCATGGGTGACGTCACCGACCTGTCGAACTTCATCGGCGCCGTCATCGACGAGCGGGCGTTCGCCAAGAACAAGGCCGCCATCGACCGCGCGCGGGCCGCCGCGAACTGCGAGATCGTTGCGGGCGGCACCTACGACGACTCCGTGGGCTACTTCGTGCGCCCCACCGTCGTCGAGTGCTCCGACCCGACCGACGAGGTCTTCACCACCGAGTACTTCGGTCCGTTCCTCGCCGTGCACGTCTACGAGGACGACCAGTACGACGCGATGCTCGACCAGATGGAGTCGGTGTCCGACTACGCGCTGACCGGTTCCGTCATCGCCGGTGACCGTGCCGTCGTCGCGCACACGATGGAGAAGCTGCGGTACGCCGCGGGCAACTTCTACATCAACGACAAGTCGACCGGCGCCGTCGTCGGCCAGCAGCCCTTCGGCGGCGGCCGTGCCTCCGGCACCAACGACAAGGCGGGCGCCCCGCAGAACCTCTCGCGCTGGACGCTGACCCGGGCCATCAAGGAGACCCTGGTCGCACCGACCGACTACACCTACCCGCACATGGGCTGATCCCGGTCCAGGGCGGCCCTCACCCGGCCGCCCTCCCCGGCGGTGGCACCTTCCCAGCCCGGCCACCGCCCCGCCCGCGCGCAGGGCCGCCCCCGGCCCGCGCGCGGGCCCCACGACACCGCCCCGTTCCCCGGTCCCCCAAGCCAGGGTTCGGGGCGGTCTCCATCTCCGGGCGGGTCGGGGGGAGGGGCGGCTCCGGCCGGACCCCGGCCGGAGCCGCCCGCCCGCCCGCCCGCCCCGCCGTCCCGGGCCGTGTCCCGTGACGGTCAGACCTCCACCAGCACCTGGTCCAGCGACTTGCGCACCAGCGACGGGACCACGCAGTCGTCGGCCGGGTAGCCCACCGGGATCACCGCGAACGCCTTCTCGTGCGCCGGGCGTCCCAGCACCTCCCGCAGGAACCCCATCGGGCTCGGGGTGTGCACCAGGGCGGCCAGCCCGGCCAGGTGCAGCGCGGTGAGCAGCATCCCCACCGCGATCCCCACCGACTCGTCCACGTAGTAGTGCTTGCGCCGGGTGCCGTCCGGCCCCACCCAGTAGCGCTGCTGGAAGACGACGATCAGCGCGGGCGCGTCCGTGAGGTGCGGCTTCACCTCGTCGGTGCCCAGCGGACGCAACGCCGCCAGCCACTCCTCGCCCAGCCGTCCGTCGTAGGAGAGCCGTTCCTCCCGCTCCGCCTCCCGCCGGATCAGCGCCCGCACCTCCTGGTCGCGCACCAGGACGAACGTCCAGGGCTGCTGGTGCGCCCCGGACGGCGCGGTGCGCGCGCACGCCACCGCGTCCCGCACCACCTCGGGCGGCACCGGGTCGGACGAGAACATCCGGACCGTCCGCCGCTCCTCCAGCCGCCGCCGTAGCCGGGCGGCCCGGGCCACCGAGACCTCGGCGGGGGGACGTTCGGGCCGGTACGGCTCGGGGCGGTAGGGCTCGCCGTGGGTCGGGGTCCAGCGCTGCGGGGTCTGCGTCATGCCGGGAGTGTGGCGGTGGGGGAGGGGGCCCGGGGAGACAGCGCGGGGCGATAGCCCCGGACTGTCACCCGCGCGTTCCCCCGTCCGCGTGCCCTTGTCGCCGGGCGGCGCCTCCGGGGCCGCCGCCGGAGTGACGGCCGGGAGCCGTCGGTTCCGGGACCCGTGAGCGGGCCCGGACCGAGGGCTCAGCGGACGCGGTCGTAGACCAGGGCTATCTCGCCCAGTGCACCGGTCTCCTGGTGCGCGAGCCGCCACCGGGTGGACGGCAGTCCGTCCTCGAACAGCCGCCGCCCGCCGCCGGTGATCTCGGGGAAGACCATCAGGTACAGCCGGTCGACCAGGTCCGCCGCGAGCAGCGGCCGGATGACGCTGGGGCTGCTGTTGACGAGGATGTCGCCCCCGCCGGCGGTCCGGAGGTCCGCGACGACCTCGGCGGCGGGGGCGTCCACCACCCGGGCGCGTTCCCAGGGAGCCTCGGTCAGGGTGGTCGAGAGGACCACCTTCTCCGTGCCGACCAGCCACCGCGCGTAGGCCCGGTCGCGGGGATCGGCCTCCTCGTCCACGGCGACCGTGGGCCAGTACGTCAGGAACCCCTCGGCGTTGACCCGGCCGAGCAGCGCGGTCGTGGCGCCCTCCCAGATCCGGGTGAGGTGGTTCCGCGCGACCTCGGTGGTCACGTACGGGGCGAACGCGCCGAAGTCGTCGGGCCCTTCGGGGCCGTGGTACCGCCCGTCGAGGCTGAGACCCAGGTTCGCCGTCACCCGGCGTCCGGCGGTGGTGGTGCTGGTCATCCCGTGCTCCTCGGGTCGGCGGAACGCCCGGTGCCCGGGGTCCCTTCGGCGGTAAGGGTGGGGCGGGTGGCGTTCTGAGCGCCGTGGTGGGTTCCGGCTCCGGTTCCGTCGGCGTCTTCGGCGGCTTCGGTGCCGTGGTGGATTCCGTCGGCCAGGACCGCCACCAACCGGTCGAGGCTCTGCCCGAAACCGATCTCGACGCCCGCGACGAAGTCGGCGGACTCCACCGTGGAGTCGGTGACGCGGAAGTCGACGACCAGGTCCGTCACGGGCCCGGCCGGGGTGCCCCCTCCACTTCCGGTGCCGTCGTCGGCGGCGGTGCCGTGCGGTCGGAGGTCGAAGGTGACGTGGGCGGTGAAGGCGGGGGTGCCGTCCGCCAGCAGCGGGGAGAGCCGGTAGCCGAGGCGTTCGCCGGGGCGCGCCTCCTCGACGGTCCCCTCCGCCCGTCCGACCACCCGGTCGTGCCCGTCGACGTCCTCCACGTCGCGGTACTCCTGGACGATCCGTCCGCCCGGCCGGGCCTCGAAGGCCAGCTCGGAGACGCGCAGGTCGTCGGGGGTCCACCAGGCGGCGAGCAGAGCGGTCTCGGTCAGTTGGCGCCAGACCCGGGCGGGGTCCGCCGCCAGCGACCGGGAGAAGGCGAAGACGCGGCCGTCGGCCCACCCCGCCTCCAGGGCGGCGGCCCGCTCCGTCCGCAGCCCCAGCCCGTAGCGGTCGAAGGTCGCGTGCGACCCGCCCGAGCGGTCCACGGTGTCCGCGAGGCCCCCGAGCGCCGCCGCCAGCTCCCGCAGGGGAGCCGACACCAGCGCGTAGACGCGGCGCTGCCCGCTGCGTTCGGAGGTGACGACACCGGCGCGCTCCAGGGTCTGGAGGTGCTTGGTCGTCTGCGGCTGCCGGGCCCCGGCCAGCCGGGCGAGTACGCCGACCGGGCGGGGCCGCTCGGCCAGCAGCGTCACGAGCCGCCAGCGAGCCGGGTCGGCCAGGGCGGCGAGGAGTGCGTCCATGAGAACGAGTATTCGCCACGACGAATATTCGTGTCAAGGAATATATGGGGGGGTGTGACGGCGGGGCGCGGCGCGGTGGTGCGGCCTCCGTCGCCGTCGCGGCTGGGGGCGGGCCCGGGGCCCAGGGTTCAGGGTCGGTGCCGGGGCGCCGGGGGTCCGGTCCGGCCGGGTGGCGGTGGGGCCGGTACCGAGGCCGGTGTCGGGGCGGGTGCGGGCGTGGGTGGCGCGGGGGTTATCCGGGTGCGCGCCCCGTCCCCTGCGGCCGATACTGACCCGATGTCGAGCATCCTCCCCACCGCCCGTCAGGCCGCCCCCTCCGCCTTCCCCGTGCCGGGACTCGCCCACACCGCGCAGCTCACCGAGGAGGAGTTGCGCGGTCTGAGGGCCTTCCTCGACACGGCCTTCGACGGGGACTTCGCCGACGAGGACTGGGAGCACACGCTCGGCGGTCTGCACGCGCTGGCCACCGACGCGCACGGGATCGTCGCGCACGGTTCCGTGGTCCAGCGCCGGGTGCTGCACGCGGGGCGCTCGCTGCGCTTCGGGTACGTGGAGGGGGTCGCCGTCCGGGCCGACGCGCGCCGCCGGGGGCTCGGCGGGCGGCTCATGGCGGCGCTGGAGGAGGTCGTCGCGCGGTCCTACGCGTACGGCGCCCTGTCCGCGAGCGACGCGGGCGCCGCCCTGTACTCGGGGCGCGGCTGGCGGGTGTGGCCCGGCCCGCTGGGGGTCCTCGGTCCGGACGGTGAGCGGCGGCTGCCCGAGGAGGAGGGCACCATGTACGTGTGGTCGCCGCGCCGGGACGGGGGTCTCGGGGAACTGGACCCCGCGCTCCCGCTGCTGTTCGACTGGCGGGACGGGGACGTCCTCTAGGTGTATTGATCACGAGCGTTGTTAACGCTGGTTGGTCTTGATCATGGCGAAGACCTCCGGTGTGGTGGAGGTGTCTAGGCTTCACCACACGGAGGTCTTCGTGTCCCACCGTAATGCCCGGCTGACCGTTCACGGCAGACGGATCCTGGTCGAACGTGTCCTCGCCGGCCGCCCTGTCGCGCATGTGGCCGCGGAGATGGGCATATCGCGTCCCACCGCCCACAAATGGCTCCGCCGCTGGCGGTTCGAAGGAGAGGCGGGCCTGCACGACCGTTCCAGCCGACCCCGCACCACCCCGCACCGCACGTCCGCCACGGTCGAGGCACGTGTCTGCCAGTTGCGGACCAGCCGCAAACTCGGCCCGGCCCGGATCGGCCCGATCCTGGGCCTGCCCGCCTCCACGATCCACCGGATCCTGGCCCGCCACGGCCTGAACCGGCTGGCCTGGCTCGACCGGCCCACCGGCGAACCGATCCGCCGCTACGAACGCGACCGGCCCGGCGAACTGGTCCACGTCGACATCAAAAAACTCGGCAACATTCCCGACGGCGGCGGCTGGCGCATCGTGGGCCGCACGGCCGGAGACCGCAACCGCCAGGCCACCACCGGCCAGCGCAGAAGCAGCACGCCAGTGATCGGCTACAGCTACATCCACTCCGCCGTCGACGACCACTCCCGCCTGGCCTACAGCGAAGTCCTCACCGACGAACGCAGGCACACCGCGATCGGCTTCTGGCAGCGGGCGAACGCGTTCTTCGCCGCCCACGGCATCACCGTCGAACGCGTCCTGACCGACAACGGCTCCTGCTACAAAGCCAAGCTGTTCACCCAGACCCTCACCCCCGCGGCCGGTATCGCCCACAAGAAGATCCGGCCCTACCGGCCGCAGACCAACGGCAAGGTCGAACGCTTCAACCGCACCCTCCTCGAGGAGTGGGCCTACCAGCGGCCCTACACCTCGAACACCGAGCGGACAGCAGCCCTGGCAGACTTCCTCCACACCTACAACCACCACCGCTGCCACACCGCACTCGACGGACACCCGCCCATCAGCCGCGTCAACAACACTCCGGGTCAATACATCTAGGCCGTCGTCCGGCAAGGCTCGTCACGCGGTCGACTCTCGGCCCATCGGCCTGCCGTCCGTTGCCCGTCGCTCCGTTGCCCCGTCGGCCTGCCGGTCGGCCGCCCGTCGTCCGTCGCCCCGCCGGCCCGTCACTCCGCCCTCTGCCCTGGGGCGCTCCCGGGGCGGTCCGCCCAGCCGGGCCCCCGCAGGCCTCCGTCCCGTCCCGGGCCCGGTGCGGCCCGGGGGGCCCGTGCCGCACTGCCCCGTCCCGCCCTCCGGCCGCGCCGTCCGCCTTTTCCTTACCGCTCCTGACCTGCGCGTACGTGCCCACCGTCTCAGATAGTAGGAAGTCCGACTATTTGTAGAGACAGATCAGCGGTCCTCCCTTAGCTTTGTAGGGAGCCGAACGTCTCGCTCGACCGAGCGAACGCGGATGCGAGCCGGTGCCCGAGCAGGCGACCCCTGTGGCCCCGCTCCCCGCCCCTCCGGCGTTCCCGTCGGCGTCCGTCGGCCTCCGGTCCCCGGTCGTTCCCGGGACCGGTCGCCCCGACGGTCCCCGCACCGCACCCTCCGCACGTCAAGGAGCAGTCCGTCATGGCCGAGACCACCATCCGCCGAGTCCGCCACGTCCGCTCGAACGACGCCGAGCGCAAGAACGCCGCCGCCGCCCTCCAGCGCTCCCTCGACCGCCGCGACAACGGTGGCTCCACCGGTCACCGACCCTCGTGACCCCCTGCGGGGCCGCCCCACCTGGGATGTCCACATGTTGGACCCTTGGTGTCATCCCCTGGGACGCGGAGTAGGGTGCGGCCATGTCTCGCAGCATCAATCTCGCAGTGATCCCCGGTGACGGCATCGGCCAGGAGGTCGTAGCCCAGGGGCTCAAGGTCCTCAACGCCGTCCTCCCCGAGGACGTGAAGCTGGAGACCAAGGAGTACGACCTCGGCGCCCAGCGTTGGCACCGCACCGGGGAGACCCTTCCCGACGCCGAACTGGCGGCCCTCAAGGGGCACGACGCCATCCTGCTCGGCGCGATCGGCGACCCCTCGGTGCCCTCCGGAGTGCTGGAGCGCGGACTGCTCCTGAAGCTGCGCTTCGCCTTCGACCACTTCATCAACCTGCGGCCCTCGAAGCTCTTCCCCAACACCGCGACCCCCCTCGCCGGAAGCCCCGAGATCGACTTCGTGGTCGTCCGCGAGGGCACCGAGGGCCCCTACACCGGCAACGGCGGCTCCCTGCGCACCGGGACGCCCGCCGAGGTCGCCACCGAGGTCAGCCTCAACACCGCCTACGGTGTCGAGCGGGTCGTCCGGGACGCCTTCGAGCGCGCCAACGCCCGTCCCCGCAAGAAGCTGACCCTGGTCCACAAGAACAACGTCCTCGTGTACGCCGGGCACCTGTGGAAGAACACCTTCGACCGGATCGCCGCCGAGTACCCGGACGTCACCACCGACTACCTGCACGTCGACGCCGCGACGATCTTCTTCGTCACCCAGCCCGAGCGCTTCGACGTGATCGTCACCGACAACCTCTTCGGTGACATCCTCACCGACCTCGCCGCCGCCGTGACCGGCGGAATCGGCCTGGCCGCCTCCGGCAACATCAACCCGACGGGCGCCTTCCCGTCGATGTTCGAGCCGGTGCACGGCTCCGCGCCCGACATCGCGGGCCAGGGCAAGGCCGACCCGACCGCGACGATCCTCTCGGTCGCCCTGCTGCTGCGCCACCTCGGCCACGAGTCCGAGGCCGCCCGGATCGAGGACGCCGTCTCCGCCGACCTCGCCGAGCGCGACGGCACCCCGCGCACCACCGACCAGATCGGCGACGCGCTCGCCGCCCGCGTAGCCGGCTGACCCGGCGCGCCACACGTCCCGGGCCGAGCCCGGACCCCCGGGGTCGCCCCGGAACGAGAAGCCGCCGGAGCCCGAGGCCCCCGGCGGCTTCTCGTGTGCCGTACCGGAGTCGTCATCGCGGCCCCGGCACGGCCCCTGCACCCCGGTGCCGTCACCGGACCCTGGTGCGGCCCCCGGAACCGGTGTCACCATCGGGCTCCGGGGGCACCCCGCCCCGCACCGGACCGCCCACACCCCCGCGGCCCGTCCGGCGGCCCGTTCCGCTCCGCCGGTTCCCGTTCTCCGCCGCCCCCGCGCGATACTCGAAGCCAGGGGTCGCGCATCCATCGCGTACCCACCCGTACACGGTGAAGCTCGGACGTCCTAGTATCGTCACGCGGCGCCGTGGACGTGCGGACGGACGGGACCCGGCCCCCGACAACCAACGGTGAAGGACAACCAGTCATGACGACGCCCACGATCGAGCTGAAGCCCTCCGCGCACCCGCTGTCGGCGGAGCGGCGCGAGGAGATCCTGCGCAACCCCGGCTTCGGCCGTCACTTCACCGACCACATGGTGACCGTCAAGTGGACCGAGGGCCGGGGCTGGCACGACGCCGAGCTGGTGCCGTACGCCCCGCTCTCCATCGACCCGGCGAACATGACCCTGCACTACGCGCAGACCATCTTCGAGGGCCTCAAGGCGTACCGGCGGCCCGACGGCTCGGTCGCCACCTTCCGGCCCGGGGCCAACGCCGAGCGGTTCCAGGCGTCCGCCCGCCGCCTCGCCATGCCCGAACTGCCCACCGACCTCTTCGTCGCCGCCTGCGACGCCCTCGTCACCCAGGACAAGGAGTGGGTGCCCGCGCACGGCGAGCAGTCCCTCTACCTGCGGCCCTTCATGTTCGCGACGGAGGCCGGGCTGGGGGTGCGGCCCGCCGACGAGTACCTGTTCCTCGTCATCGCCTCGCCCGCGGGCGCCTACTTCCCCGGCGGGGTCAAGCCCGTCTCGGTGTGGCTGTCCGAGGACTACGTCCGCGCGGTCAAGGGCGGCACCGGCGCGGCCAAGACCGGCGGCAACTACGCGGCGTCCCTCGTCGCGCAGAAGGAGGCCGCCGCCGAGGGCTGCGACCAGGTCGTCTGGCTCGACGCCGTCGAGCACCGCTGGATCGAGGAGATGGGCGGGATGAACCTGTACTTCGTGTACGGGGACCGCATCGTCACCCCCGAACTGACCGGCTCGCTGCTGCCCGGCATCACCCGGGACTCGCTGCTCACCATCGCGCGGGACCTCGGCTACACCGCCGAGGAGGGCCGGATCTCCACCGAGGACTGGCGGCGGGACGCCGCGAGCGGTGCGCTGACCGAGGTCTTCGCCTGCGGCACCGCCGCCGTCATCACCCCGGTGGGGACGGTCAAGTCCCGGTCCGGCGAGTGGACCCAGGGCGGCGGGGAGCCCGGTGAGGTCACCATGCGGCTGCGGGGCGCTCTGCTCGCCCTTCAGTCCGGGGCCGCCGACGATCCCTACGGGTGGATGCACGAGCTGGGCTGACGGCGCGGGTCGCCGTACCTGGGCGGTACGGCTCGGTCCGGTCGGTTCGCTCCCGCCTCTTCGGTTTCCGGGTGCGGGGCGTGGGGGGTCGCTCGCGCAGTTCCCCGCGCCCCTGAAGGGGCCTCCGGCCTGGCCGGGTTCCGGCCGATGGCCGTTGGGTCCGGTCGGTTCGCTCCCGCTTCTCCGGTTTCCGGGTGCGGGGCGTGGACGGTTGCTCGCGCAGTTCCCCGCGCCCCTGACGGGGGCTCCGGGGGTGGTTGCCCGTGCCCCTGGCGGGGGCTCCGGGGGTGGTCGCCCCGCGTGGCTGGTGGGGGCTTCGGGGCGGGTAACTTCCTTGCCTTGGTGGCTGGTTCGGTGGTTGACCCGGTTCGGGGTGAAGGGTTGGATCTTTTCGTGGCCTGGGTCCGCCGATCCCGGCCGAGGCGTGCGCGAGGGGGAAGCGTGAAGCTCGTCGTCCGGACCGCGGTCCGTGAGCCGCTGTGGGCGACGGTGGCCACCGCCGCCGTCCTCGCCCTGACGGTGCCTGCCGCCCATGCGACGGGTCCGGGTGCGCCGGGCGTCGAACGGGTCAGCCTCGGCGCCGACGGCAGCCAGCTCACCGAGGCGTCCTTCGGGCCCTCCGTCACCGCCACCGGGGCCGTCGCGTATACCTCGGACGCCCCGGTGCGGCCCGTCGACACCAACGGGCACTCCGACGTGTACCTGGGCACCCGGGCCGTCAGCGTCAACGCCGGGGGCACCGCCACCGGGGACGGCCGCTCCTACGACCCGTCCGTCTGCCGGGGCGGACGGCTCGTCGCGTTCGTCTCCGAGGCGACCGACCTGACCCGCGTCCCGCGCGCCGACACCGCCGCCCTGGTGCATCTGCGGGACGTCCGGGCGGGCCGGACCCTGAGCCTGCCGCGCGTCCACCGGGGGACGCCGCTGACCTCGATGGGCGCCCCCGCGCTGAGCGCCGACTGCCGCTGGCTCGCCTTCACCGCCACCTCGTCCGCCGCCGACGGCCGGACCGTCCAGCGGGTGTACCGCTACGGGGTCAGGAACGGGAGGCTCGAACCCGTCAGCGAGCCGTCCACGACCCGGGCCGCGGGCGCGCCCGCCGTCAGCGCCGACGGGAACCGGATCGCGTACCAGTCCGCCGTGCCGTACCCCGGCGGTCCGGCGCCCGCCGGTGAGGTCCTCGTCCGGGACCTGACGACCGGCGCGCTGGAACTCGCCTCGGCGGCGCGCGGCGGGACGGCGGACGGCGCGTCCACCGTGCCCTCGATCAGCGCGGACGGCACCAGGGTCGCCTTCCAGTCGTACGCGTCCAACCTGGTCCGGGGCGACGTCAACGGTTCGGCCGACGTCTTCGTCCGGGACCTGGCGGCGGACCGCACCCGGCTGGTGCGCGGCCCCGGTCCCGACCACGCCGGGACGGAACCCGCGCTCAGCGGCGACGGGGCGACGGTGGCACACGTCGTCACCCCGCTCGCCGACCCGGCCGCGCCCGCCCGGGTGTGGCGCACCGACCTGCGGTCCGGGAGGTCCGTACCGGTCAGCGCGGGCGCCGCTTCCGGTCCCGCGCTCTCCGCCGACGGGCGGACCCTCGCGTACGAGAGCTGGTCGCCCGACGAGGTGCCCGGCGACACCAACGGCACGACGGACGTCTTCCGCGCCGTCCGGTGAGCCCGATGGCCCGACGGTGAGGTGACGCGGCGGTCCGGCGGCGCGGTGGCACGGTGGTGCGGTGATCCGGCGGTGCGGGCGGTACGGGCGCGGGGGAAGCGGGCGGGGCGCGCCGGGGCGAGGGGCGAAGCGGCGGGGCGCACCAGGCGCGGGGGCGGGTGGGGTGCCGTCCGGCCGGTGAGTGAGGGGGCGACGTCCAGCCAGTGAGACCGTGCCCTCGTCCCGTCGGGAACTGTGGCACACTGCCCGCGTGCTTTCGTTCGCCATGATTATCGGCAACAGGCGCGCCGGTCCGCAGGACCGCTGACCCGACACCATCCGGTGTTCAGCGGCCCCGTGCCCCAGACCCGCGCGCAGACCTCTCGCACCCGCGAGGGGTTTTTTCGTTTCCCGGACCCCAACCCCACCGGAGGCGGACGGCACGCGAGGATGGGGGCAAGTGGAGCCAGTACTTCCGGAGCCACGCACCCGACAGGAGTCACCCCGCATGAGCAGTCAGGCCACAGACGACAGTTTCCACGTCTTCGACACCACCCTGCGCGACGGAGCGCAGCGCGAGGGCATCAACCTCACGGTGTCGGACAAGCTGGCCATCGCCCGGCACCTCGACGACTTCGGCGTGGGATTCATCGAGGGCGGCTGGCCGGGCGCCAACCCCCGGGACACCGAGTTCTTCGCCCGGGCGCAGAAGGAGATCGACTTCCGCACCGCGCAGCTCGTCGCCTTCGGCGCCACCCGTCGCGCGGGCGGCAAGGCGTCCGAGGACCCGCAGGTCCGCGCCCTGCTGGAGTCCGGCGCCCCGGTGATCACCCTGGTCGCCAAGTCCCATGACCGGCACGTGGAGCTGGCCCTGCGTACCACGCTGGACGAGAACCTGGAGATGATCCGGGACACCGTCTCCCACCTGCGGGAACAGGGCCGCCGGGTGTTCCTCGACTGCGAGCACTTCTTCGACGGCTACCGGGCCAACCCCGAGTACGCCAAGGCCGTCGTCCGCACGGCGAGCGAGGCCGGGGCCGACGTCGTCGTCCTCTGCGACACCAACGGCGGCATGCTCCCCGCGCAGATCAACGCGGTGGTCTCCACCGTCCTCGCCGACACCGGGGCCCGCCTCGGCATCCACGCCCAGGACGACACCGGCTGCGCGGTCGCCAACACCCTGGCGGCCGTCGACGCGGGCGCCACCCACGTCCAGTGCACCGCCAACGGCTACGGCGAGCGGGTCGGCAACGCCAACCTCTTCCCGGTGGTCGCCGCCCTGGAGCTGAAGTACGGCCGCCGGGTGCTCCCCGAGGGACGGCTGCGCGAGATGACCCGGGTCTCGCACGCCATCGCCGAGGTCGTCAATCTGACGCCCTCCACCCATCAGCCGTACGTGGGGGTCTCCGCCTTCGCCCACAAGGCCGGACTGCACGCCTCCGCGATCAAGGTCGACCCCGACCTGTACCAGCACATCGATCCCGAGCTGGTCGGCAACCGCATCCGGATGCTCGTCTCCGACATGGCGGGCCGCGCCTCGATCGAGCTGAAGGGCAAGGAGCTCGGCGTCGACCTCGGCGGGGACCGCGAGCTGATCGGCCGGGTCGTCGACCGGGTCAAGGAACGCGAGCTGCGGGGCTACACCTACGAGGCGGCCGACGCCTCGTTCGAGCTGCTGCTGCGCGAGGAGGCGGAGGGCCGGGCCCGCCGCTACTTCCGCACCGAGTCCTGGCGCGCGATCACCGAGGACCGCCCCGACGGCAGCCACGCCAACGAGGCCACCGTGAAACTCTGGGCCAAGGGCGAGCGGATCGTCTCCACCGCCGAGGGCAACGGTCCGGTGAACGCCCTGGACCGGGCGCTGCGGCTGGCCCTGGAGCGGCTCCACCCCGAGCTGGCCTCCTTCGAACTGGTCGACTACAAGGTCCGCATCCTGGAGGGCCGCCACGGCACCCAGTCGACCACCCGGGTCCTGATCTCCACCAGCGACGGCTCCGCCGAGTGGTCGACGGTCGGCGTCGCCGACAACGTGATCGCCGCCTCCTGGCAGGCGCTGGAGGACGCCTACACCTACGGGCTGCTGCGCGCGGGCGTGGAGCCCACGGAGTAGCGCGCGACCGGCCGCCGGGGCCGCCGTCGACGGAGTCACCGGCCCCCGATGGGGGTAGCGTCGAGGACATGGACACCGTGCGGTTCCGAGGACTCCGGGCGCTGGGTTCCGCGCTCGCCCTGCTCACCGCCGTGGTGGCGGCCTCGGTCACCACCACGGCCGGGGCCGTGGCCGCCCCGCCACCCGTGGCGGCCCCCGCCGCGGTGACGGCGATCGACGAGGTCGCCGCCGCCCTGCGCGAGGGGCCCGTCTACGTGGACCCGGCGGCCTCCGGCCAGCTCTCCCGCGCCGACGCCGACGCCCTCGCCCGGAAGATCGAGGACGCGGGCAAGCCGGTGTTCGTCGCGGTGCTCCCGGCGGACCATCCCACCGGGAGCCTCTTCACCGATCTGCGCACCGCGACCGGGATCACCGGGCTGTACGCGGTCCGGCTCGGCGACCGGTTCGACGCCCACGCCGACACCGCCGTGATGTCCCGGACGGCGGTCGGCAACCTGGTCCGCAGCGTCGAGGGCGAGAGCGGGGCGGCCGCCCAGCTCGACGACTTCGTGGACCGGGCCCTGCCCTCGGTCCGGGGCGGGGCGCCCGCCTCCTGGAACACCGCCGCCGCCGACGACGGTGCGACGGCGGTCGCCGTCCTGGTCATGGTCGGCGCGGTCGTCGTCCTCCTCGGCGGCGGTCTGTACGCGGCCGCCCGCCGCAAGCGGCGCCGGCACGAGGAGGCCCGGCGGGCCGCGCTCGACCGGCTGCGGGTGGTGGTGGACGAGGACGTCACCGCCTTCGGCGAGGAACTCGAACGGCTCGACTTCCACCCCGCCGAACCGGGTGCCGACGACGCGCGGCGCGCCGACTACGAGGCCGCCCTCGACTCCTACGACCGGGCCAAGTCGCTGATGGCGGCGGCCCGTGGCCCCGAGGACGTGCGGCCGGTCACCGAGGCGCTGGCGGACGGGCGCTTCGCGCTGGCGTCGCTGGCCGCCCGCCGCGAGGGACGGCCGCTCCCCGAGCGCCGCGCCCCCTGCTTCTTCGACCCCCGGCACGGTCCGTCCACCGGGAACGTCCGGTGGGCGCCGCCGTCCGGCGCCGAGCGCGAGGTGCCGGTGTGCGCGGCGGACGCGGCCCGGCTGCGGGACGGCGAGGAACCCCTGGTCCGCGAGGTGGACACGGTGGGCGGGCGGCGCCCCTACTACGACGCGGGCCCCGCGTACGGGCCCTGGGCGGGCGGCTACTTCGGCGGTGCGCTGCTGCCCGGTCTGCTGGTCGGCACGGCCCTCGGCGGTCTGATGGCCAGCCCCTCGTACGCCGCGGACTACGGCTCGGGGTACGGGGACTTCGGCCCGGACGCCGGGTACCAGGGCGGGGACGTCTCCGGCGCGGAGTTCGACCCCGGTGACTTCGGCGGGTCCGGCGGGGACTCCGGCGGCTTCGGCGGCGGTGACTTCGGTGGCGGGGGAGGGGACTTCGGCGGGGGCGGCGGGTTCTGACCCGCCTGCCCCCTGCCCCCCCCAGATCCGTCCCCCCGCCCCCCCCAGATCCGTCCCCCTCGCCCCCCGGGATCAGTACCTCTCGCCCGCTGGGTCCGTCCGCCCGCTCCCTCCGCCGGTCCGTCCGGTCGCCTCCTCCGCTGGTCCGTCTCCCGTCCGCAGCGGGGGAGACGCGTCCCGTCCAGGGTGGTGAACGCGTTCCGTGTGCCCCGTGGTGAACGCGCGAGCGCCCGCCCTCTCGCTCGGGGGAAGCGGAAGGCGGGCGCGCTCGGAGGGGACCCTCGGGGTCCGGGTGCGGGTGGTGCGGGCTCGGGGCCGGAGACGGCGCTCCGACGGGCCGGGCGGCACCGGGTGGTGCGGGTGTGGTGCCAGGTGGCACCAGGTGGTGCCGGGTGTGCGGGTGGCACCGTGTGGTGTGGCGGTCCGGGCGGCTGGACCGCCGTGACGGTCCGGGCGGCCGGCTCAGGCGGCGTTCTTGATCGCGGAGATGTCGAAGTTCAGCTTGATCTTGTCGGAGACCAGGACGCCGCCCGTCTCCAGCGCCGCGTTCCAGGTCAGGCCCCACTCGGAGCGCAGCAGCTCGGCCCGGCCCTCGAACCCGACGCGCTCGTTGCCGAAGGGGTCGGTCGCGACGCCGTTGAACTCCAGGTCGATGCTGATCGGCCGGGTCGTGCCGAGGATCGAGAGGTCACCGGTGATCCGGAAGTCCTCGCCGCCGAGGTGCTCGGTCCGGGTGGAGCGGAACGTCATCGTGGGGAACTCCTCGATCCGGAAGAAGTCGGAGCCCCGGAGGTGGCCGTCGCGGTCGGCGTTGCCGGTGTCGATGCTGGCCATCTGGATGTCGAGGGCGGCGGCGGACCTGCTGGGCTCGGCGCCGTCCAGGTCCAGGGTGCCGCTGACGTCCTGGAACGCGCCCTTGACGTTGGTGACCATGGCGTGGCGGGCCACGAAGCCGATGGTGGTGTGGGCGGGGTCGAGGCTGTAGCTGCCGGTCAGCGGGGTGAAGTCGGTGGCGGCCGGGGTGGCGACGGCGGTGGTGGACTCGTTCTTGCGGCCGAAGATGCCCATGACGTTGCTCCTGTGCGTAGGGGGTGGCGACCCGGGACGGCCGCTTTGGTTGAACCTTGAACTTTCAACAGGGACGACTCTAGAGGTATTCCGTTCAACTTTCAACTGAGAGCGTGGGGTGTGCGGTGCGTCGCTTTCCGTGACGGTGGCGGTCGGGTCCGTGTGGACCTCCGGGCACCAGCGGGGGCGTGCCGGAGCCCTCCGGAGCCGTCCGGAGGGCTCCGGGGAGGGCTCCGGGGAGGGCCCCGTCCGGCCCCGCCGGGAAAAGGACTCGCTCCCGCGTCGCGAAACGGTCATGCTCCGCACTCATGAGCATCAAGACGACACCGGAATCCCTGGTCAGGGCTGCCGCGCGGGACAACGCCGAGTGGTGTGCCGCGATGAGCCGGACGCACGGAGTGGCGGGGGCGTTCGGGGAACGCGTCTGGACCGCCCCGGTCCGTACCCCGCCCTACTACCCCGACGCGGTCACCCTCGCGCCCGGCACCTCCCCCGACGAGGTGCTCGCCGGGATCGACTCCGGGCCGGGTGCCACCGTCAAGGACTCCTTCGCGGACCTCGATCTGACGGCGGCCGGGTTCCGGGTGCTGTTCGAGGCCCGGTGGATCCACCGCCCCGCGGGCCCGCCCGCCACCGCGCCGCGCCCCGGCTGGGAGGTGGTCGACGGCCCCCGGGCGCTCCACGAGTGGGCGCTGGCCCAGGGCGGGCCGGACGGCGCGGACCTCTTCCGTCCCGCCCTGCTCGACGACCCGGCGGTGCTCGTCCTCGCCGGACGGTCCCCCGGCGGCCGGGTGACGTCCGGGGCGGTGCTGAGCCACGGCGGCGAGGTGCTGGGCGTCTCCAACGTCTTCGCCGACGCCGACGCGGACACCGAGGACCGCGCCGAGGGCGACGCCGGTGCCGGTGCCGGTGCCGAGGGCGGCCCCGCCCCGGCCTGGCCGGGAGCGCTGGCCGCCGCGCACCGGCTGTTCCCGGGCCTTCCGGTGGTCGGCTACGAACACGGCGAGGACCTGGCCGCCGCCCTGCGGCACGGGTTCGCGCCGGTCGGCCCGCTGCGGATCTGGCTGCGCGGCTGACGTCCGGCACGCCCGTCACCGGAACGGCCGGTCCGGACCGGCCGCCCCGGCGACGGGCGGTCGGACGGCCGGACCCCGGCCGGGCGTCGGGCACCCTCCGGCCGGGGCACCGCCCCGACCACCCGCCCCGGGGCGACGACTTGGACTAAACGACGGCGGTACTTGGACTGCTCCCGCCGTGCCGGGTCCCGTCCGTTGACCACGTGTCACCGCCGCCGCTAACCAGTCCCCATGTCCCGAAGAATCCGTACGGCGTGTGCGCTGGCAGCAGCCTCATCCGCCGTCTTCGCCCTGGCGGGCCCCGTCGCCGCCGCGCCCACCGCGCCGGGCACGGCGGCCCCCGTCGCGGCCGACCCCGTCAGCGGTCCCACCCTCCGCTCCGCACGGCTCTCGGTCACCGTGGCCGAGGACTTCCCCCGGGTCCTCGCCTACACCGACCGGGCCACCGGAGCCCGTCTGCTCGGCTCCACCGCCCCCATCACCGAGGTCACCCTGAACGGCGAGCCACGGGCCGTACGGCTCGCGTCCGCCCCGGAGACCGGCCGGACCAAGGCCGCCTACACCCTCGCCTTCCCCGGGCTGCCCGGCGTCGAGATCGACACCGAACTGCGGGTCAGCGGCCGGACCGTCACCTTCCGGGTCACCGCCGTCCGCGACACCGAGGCGTTCCGGGTCGGCACCCTCGACATCCCCGGCCACGACCTGGTCTCGGTGGGCAGCGGGGACGGCGGCGCCGCGACCGCGTTCACCCGGCTCGACCCCGACTCCACCCGCACCGCCGACGTCTTCGCCCGGGTGACCGCCGACACCCCGGCCGACACCGCCCCGCGCGGCGCGGCCTACGCCCTGGTCAACACCGACCGGCTGGCCGCCGCCGTGGAGTCCAACTCGGCCTACGACAAGCCCTCCGGGGCCACCGACGGGGACGACGCCCGCCTCTGGCGCCAGGCCCGCGAGGCCGCCGACGGCTCCACCCGGGTCGGCGTCTGGTCCGGCCAGTGGACCTACCGGGGCGCGGGCTCGTCCACCCCCGCCCGGGGCGAGGACCTGCCCTGGGCCAAGGTCGTCGTCACCCCCGACGCCAACGGGGACCGGACGGTGGACTGGCAGGACGCCGCCGTCGCCTTCCGGACCATCGGGGTGAAGGCGCCCGGCGCCGAACTGACCCCCGACCGGGTCGTCACCCACATCCCGTTCAACTTCGCCAGCCAGGCCACCCACCCCTTCCTGCGCACCCTGGACGACGTCAAGCGGATCTCCCTCGCCACCGACGGCCTCGGCCAGCTCGCGCTGCTCAAGGGGTACGCGTCCGAGGGCCACGACTCCGCGCACCCCGACTACGGCGGGGACGTCAACAAGCGCGCGGGCGGTCTCAAGGACCTCAACGCGCTGCTGCGCGGCGGCGAGAAGTGGGGCGCCACCTTCGGCGCGCACGTCAACGCGACCGAGGCGTACCCCGAGGCGGAGAACTTCAGCGAGGAACTCGTCGACAAGGACCGGCCCGGCTGGAACTGGCTCAACCAGAGCTACTACATCGACCAGCGGCGGGACGTGAACAGCGGGGACCTGGCCCGCCGGTTCAAGCAGCTCCGCGACGAGACCCACCGCAACCTCTCGCTGCTGTACGTGGACGTCTACTACTCCCACGGCTGGATCGCCGAGCGGACCGCCCGCGCCATCCGCGACCAGGGCTGGAACCTCTCCACCGAGTGGGCCGACAAGTTCGAGCGGCAGTCCCTGTGGTCCCACTGGGCCAATGACCTCAACTACGGCGGGGTCACCAACAAGGGCCTCAACTCGAAGATCATCCGTTTCATCCGCAACAGCGAGAAAGACGTCTGGAACGACCACCCCGTCCTCGGCCAGACCATCCTGGAGGACTTCCAGGGCTGGACCGGCGAGAACGACTGGGACGACTTCTACGCCGCGATCTGGGAACGGGACCTGCCCGCCAAGTTCCTCCAGCAGCAGCGCATCCTGCGCTGGAACGACGACGACATCACCTTCACCGGCGGGGTCCGGGGCACCGTCGAGGACGGCATCCGCACCTACTACGACCGGGGCCGCAAGGTCCTCAGCGGCGACACCTATCTGCTGCCCTGGAAGGGTGCGGCACCCGGCCGCGCGGGCAAGGGCGGCAAGGGCGGGGCCGTCGACAAGCTCTACCACTTCAACAAGAAGGGCGGCACGACGACCTGGGAGGTGCCGGGCTCCTCGTACACCGTGTACGAGCTGACCGACAACGGCCGGGTCGAGACCGGTACGGTCCGCGCCCGGGACGGCCGGATCACCCTCACCGCCGAGGCCGGACGGCCGTACGCGCTCTTCGCGCGGGGCGGCGCCCCGAAGGCCGTCGACCCGGCCTGGGGCGAGGGCAGCGGGGTCCGGGACCCCGGCTTCAACGACGCCCGGCTCGACGACTGGCGCACCACCGGACGGGTCGTCCGCGACACCGACGACCACGGCCGCAACAGCGCCGCCCTCAGCGGCACCGGACGGGCCGCCGTCGCCCAGCGCCTGACCGGCCTCACCCCCGGAAAGCGGTACACCGCCTCCGCCTGGCTGGAGGTCGAGCCCGGCGAGGAACGCCGCACCACCCTGAGCGTCCAGGGCGCCTCGGTCTCCCTCGACCGCTCCGCCCTGCGCAACACCGTGGCCGCCAGCGACTGGCACGGCACCTCCATGCAGCGCGCCAAGGTGACCTTCACCGCGCCCCGCGACGGCCGCGCCACCCTGCGCGTCGAGGCGGCGGCCGGACCGGACGCCACGGTCCGGGTGGACGACGTCCGGGTGGTCCGCAACGACCCCGCGACCAAGGCGGGCACCGTGGTCTTCGAGGACTTCGAGGACGTCGACCAGGGCTGGGGCCCCTTCGTCAAGGGCGCCGCCGGCGGGGTCACCGACCCGCGCACCCACATCGCCCAGAAGAACGCGCCCTACACCCAGTCCGGCTGGAACGGAAAGCTGGTGGACGACGTCCTGGAGGGCGGGGAGTCGCTGAAGACCCACGAGGGGAACAAGGGCGGTCTCGTCTACCGCACCACCCCCGCCTCGGTGCCGCTGGAGGCGGGCCGCGCCTACCGGATCGACTTCGACTACCAGTCCAGCCACGCCGACTCCTTCGCCTGGGTCACCGGCTACGACCAGACCGCGGGCGGCTCCGCCAGGTCCGTCGAGACCCGGGTCACCCCGGTGCCCGAACGGCGTGCCACCACCCGCTTCAGCGAGCGGGTCACCGCGGGGTGCGGTGACACCTGGGTCGGCCTGAGGATGCGTCAGGACGCCGACGACAGCGCCGACTTCGTCCTGGACGGCTTCACCGTCACCGACCTTGGCCCGGCCGCCGAACGACCGGCCTGCGCCCAGCTCAAGGTCACGGGCGGCGCCACCCTGGAGCCCGGCGCGGCCAACGAGGTCACCGCCACCTTCACCAGCTTCGAACGGGCCGAGGCGCGCGACCTCCGGGTCGCCCTGGAGCTGCCGGAGGGCTGGCGCGCCGAACCCGCCGGACCCGTCACCCCGGAGCCGGTCGCCCCGGGCGGCGAGACCAAGGCCACCTGGCGGGTCACCCCGCCCGCCGACGCCCCCTACCGCCCGTACCGGCTCACCGCGAAGGCCGAGTACGCGGTGGACGGCGGGAACCGCGCGCTCACCGCCGAGACCACGGTGCGCACCCTGCCCCCGCCGCCCACCGCCGACGCCTGGGCCAGCGACCTGGACTGGACCGAGGCCGACAACGGCTGGGGCCCGGTGGAGCGCGACGGCTCCAACGGCGAGACGGGCACCGGTGACGGCTCCCCGCTGAAGATCGGCGGCGTCTCCTACGCCAAGGGCCTCGGCACCCACGCCCCCTCCAAGGTCCGCTACTTCCTCGGCGGCAGGTGCACCGCGTTCACCGCCGAGGTCGGGGTGGACGACGTGCAGACCAGCCGGGGCAGCGTCCGGTTCCGGGTCCTCGCGGACGGCACCGAGAAGGCCGCCTCCCCGGTGCTGAGGGCCAGCGACTCCGCCTGGTCACTGACCGCCGACGTCACCGGCGCCCGTTACGTCGAACTGCTCGTCGGCGACGGCGGCGACGGCATCGGCAACGACCACGCCGACTGGGGGAACGCCCGCTTCCGCTGCACGGGCTGACCCGTCCCGGTCCACGTCCGGTCCCCGGGCCGGGCGGCGCGCACCCCGCGTCGCCCGGCCCGGTGTGCCGCCCCCGGTACGGGTGACGCCCCGCCGGGTACGGGTGAAGACCCGTACCGCCCCCGCCCCGCCCGGGTACCAGGACCGGTATGACCCCCACCCGAGGGACCTCCGGCCAGCCGGGCCCCGCCCACCCGGCGTCCGTCCGGCAGCCCCCCACCCGTCGGGCCGTCCTGCTCGCCGGAGCCGCGAGCGCCGTCCCGTACGCCCCCCACCGCCCGGAGGAGCGCCCGCCCGCCTCCGCGCCCCCCTCCCCGGTAGCGCCCCCAGCGACCCCTCCCGTCCCCGCCCCGCCCGCCGACCGGTCCGGCGACCCCGCCGCCGACCCGTTCGCCGTGCTGCGGACCCGCTGGCTCGGCCTCGCCCTCGGCACCGGCTACGACCCGGCCGCCGAGCCCTACGCGAGCCGGCTGCGCGCCACCGCCGAGCGGGCCCGGAGCTGGGAGGAGTCCATGGCCCCGGACGCCACCGCGCTCTGGCCGGACCAGCCGTTCGCCCGGCCCGCCGCGATCACCCGCAGCCACACCCGGCTGTGGACGATGACCCGGGCGTACGTCCAGCCCGGCACCGGCCGCACCGGGGACCCCGCCCTGCTCGCCGCCGTGCTGCGCGGCCTCGACCACCTCTCCGACACCGTCTACCACCCGGGCACCGAGCCCCACGGCAACTGGTGGGAGTGGCGCGTGGGCACCCCCCGCCCGCTGCTGGACACCGCGCTCGCCCTGGACGGACATCTCACCGACGCCCGGCGCGCGGCGGTCTGCGCGGCCGTCGACCACTTCGTCCCCGACCGGGCGCTCGGCGAGTACACCGGCACCTCCACCGGGGCCAACCGGGTGGACCAGTGCCGGGTGGTCGCCCTGCGCGGCGTCCTCGGCCGGGACGGCGACCGCCTCGCCCTCGCCCGCGACGCGCTCTCCCCGGTCTTCCCGCACGTCACCGAGGGGGACGGGCTGTACGCCGACGGCTCCTTCCTCCAGCACGGCTCCGTCCCGTACACCGGCACCTACGGCCAGGTCATGCTGGACGGGCTGGCCCGGCTGCTGGTCCTCCTCGACGGCTCCCCGTGGGAGGTGACCGACCCGGCCCGGGGCACCGTCGCCGACAGCGTGGAGCGGACGTTCGCCCCGCTGCTCCTCGACGGGCTGATGATGGACGTGGTCAACGGCCGCGCCGTCAGCCGGGGACTGCCCGCCCCCGGTTCCGACGACGCCGTCCCGCGCGGCGACCACTACCACGGGCACGCCGTCATCGCCTCGATCGCCCTGCTCGCCGGGGCTCCCGGAACGGGGGAGGGGTACGGGGTGACCCCGGCCCGGCGGGACCGCTGGCACGCCCGGATCACCGGCTGGACGGCCCGGGACACCGTCCTGCCGGTGCTCGCCTCGCCCCAGTTCGGCACCGCCGACCTCGCCCGGCTGCGCGCGGTGGCCGCCCGTGGGCTGCCCGCCGCCCCGGAACCCGTCGGGCACACCCTGTTCGCGGCGATGGACCGCGCGGTGCACCGCCGCCCCGGCTTCACCGCCGCCCTCGCCACCGCCTCCCACCGGACCTCGTACTACGAGTGCGGGGCCGGGGAGAACCCGCGCGGCTGGCACACCGCCGCCGGGCTGCTCCAGTGGTGGCCCGCCGGACGCCCGGCCGACCAGTACACCGACTGGTACTGGCCCACCGTGGACTGGTACCGGCTGCCCGGCACCACCGTCTCCACCCTGCGGCTGCCGGACCGGGCGGGCGGCGAGTGGGGCGCCCCCCGGCCCCCGGGCCGCTGGGTCGGCGGCGTCACGGACGGCGTCCTCGCGGCCTTCGGCCAGGACCTGTACGGGCTGGGCTCCACCCTGCGGGCCAGGAAGTCGTGGTTCTTCCTGGACGACGCGGTGGTCTGTCTGGGGGCCGCGATCACCGCCCGGGACGGCGTCCCCGTGGAGACGGTGGTGGACAACCGGTCGCTGGGCGCCGGGGGCACCGCACGGCTGCTCACCGGCCCGGACGGACCCGGCGCCCGCTGGGCGCACCTCGAAGGGCACGGCGGCTGGGTGCTCTCCGGCGGCCCGGAGCTGCGCACCCTGCGGGAGGACCGCACCGGGGCCTGGGCGGACATCAACGAGGGCGGGTCCCCCGAGCGCCGCACCCGCCGCTGGCAGACCCTCTGGCTGGACCACGGCACCGACCCCACGGCGGGGGAGTACGCGTACACGGTGCTGCCGGGGGCGCGGGCCGCCACCGTGGCCGCCCGGGCCGCCGACCCCCACTGGCTGTCGGTCCCCGTCAACGACGGCGACCGGCAGGCCGTCGTGGTCCGGTCGCTGGGCGTGCTGGCCGCGAACTTCTGGCGGGCGGGCGCGGTGGGGCCGCTCGCGGTCTCGGCGCCCGCCGGCGTCCTGGTCCGCGCCCGGGGCGGCACCGTCACGCTGTGCGTGGCCGAGCCGCCGCGTACCGGGCGGCCCCTGGAGGTGGTGTGGGACCGTCCGGTGCGGCGGGTCACGGCCTGCGGCCCGGGGGTGGAGGTGCTCGCCGCCGGACGCGCCCTCAGGCTGCGCGTCACTCCCGGCACCGCGTGCGCCACCCGTCACTGCACGGTGACCATCCACTGACCGTCTTGTAGAGACCCCACAACACCATGGGTCCTCGAACAGGAGGGTCGGAACGGTCATCCGGCGGATCTGTTCGGGGGTACCAGGAAAACGGTCCCGAGACTGTGAGGAGTCAACGGGCGGATTTCCTTGGTCGGCTTCGTATGGTCGCTACATGACCGTTTTGGACGAGACTGGTTCCGCTGGCTCATCGGACGCCTCCGGACTCACGGGGGACGAGCCGACCGACGCGCGCGGTCGGGTGGCCGAACTGAGGGCCATCCGCGAGCTGGCGCTGCGCGGCCCGAGCGAGAAGGCCACCGAGGCCCAGCACGCCAAGGGCAAGCTGACGTCCCGCGAGCGCATCGAGCTGCTGCTGGACGCGGGCTCGTTCCAGGAGGTCGAGCAGCTCCGCAGGCACCGCGCCACCGGCTTCGGGCTGGAGGCCAAGAAGCCCTACACCGACGGCGTCGTCACCGGCTGGGGCACCGTCGAGGGCCGCACCGTCTTCGTCTACGCGCATGACTTCCGGATCTTCGGCGGGGCGCTGGGCGAGGCCCACGCCACCAAGATCCACAAGATCATGGACATGGCGATCGCGGCGGGCGCGCCGCTGGTGTCGCTGAACGACGGGGCGGGCGCCCGGATCCAGGAGGGCGTCTCGGCGCTCGCCGGGTACGGCGGGATCTTCCAGCGCAACACCAAGGCGTCCGGGGTGATCCCGCAGATCAGCGTGATGCTGGGCCCGTGCGCGGGCGGCGCGGCCTACAGCCCCGCCCTCACCGACTTCGTCTTCATGGTCCGCGAGACCTCGCAGATGTTCATCACCGGCCCGGACGTCGTCAAGGCCGTCACCGGTGAGGAGATCACCCAGAACGGGCTCGGCGGCGCCGACGTCCACGCGGAGACCTCCGGCGTCGCGCACTTTGCGTACGACGACGAGGAGACCTGCATCGCCGAGGTCCGCTACCTGCTGTCGCTGCTGCCGCAGAACAACCGCGAGAACCCGCCGCGCACCGTCGCCGAGGACCCGGCCGAGCGCCGCTCCGAGGTGCTGCTCGACCTGGTGCCCGCCGACGGCAACCGCCCCTACGACATGGCCAAGGTCATCGAGGAGCTGGTCGACGACGGCGACTACCTGGAGGTCCACGAGCGCTGGGCGCGCAACATCATCTGCGCCCTGGCCCGGCTGGACGGCCAGGTCGTCGGCATCGTCGCCAACCAGCCGCAGACCCTCGCCGGGGTGCTGGACATCGAGGCGTCGGAAAAAGCTGCGCGTTTCGTCCAGATGTGTGACGCTTTCAATATCCCGATCGTGACCCTGCTGGATGTTCCGGGCTTCCTCCCCGGGGTGGACCAGGAACACGGCGGGATCATCCGGCACGGCGCCAAGCTGCTGTACGCCTACTGCAACGCCACCGTGCCGAGGATCTCGCTGATCCTGCGCAAGGCGTACGGAGGTGCGTACATCGTCATGGACTCCCAGTCCATCGGCGCGGACCTCACCTTCGCCTGGCCCACGAACGAGATCGCGGTCATGGGCGCGGAAGGGGCCGCCAACGTCATCTTCCGCCGCCAGATCGCCGGTGCCGCCGACCCGGACGCCATGCGCACCCGGATGGTCAAGGAGTACAAGTCCGAGCTGATGCACCCGTACTACGCGGCCGAGCGCGGCCTCGTGGACGACGTCATCGACCCCACCGAGACCCGTGAGGTCCTGATCCGCTCGCTCGCGATGCTGCGGTCGAAGCACGCGGACCTGCCGTCCCGCAAGCACGGCAACCCGCCGCAGTAGCCGTCCGTCCCCTGCCCGCCACCCTCACTCCCAGGGAAGTGCACCCATGACGACCTCCGTCACCGCGACCGACCACGGTCTGCTGCGCGTAGAGAAGGGCGATGCCGGACCCGAGGAGGTCGCGGCCCTCACCGCGATCCTGCTGGCCCGGGCCGCCGCCCCGGCCGCCGAGGCCGCGCCCGCGCCGCCCGCCCGTCCGGGCTGGCGCCGTCTGGAGCGCCAGTACGGCTTCCAGGCGCCGCACAGCTGGCGGGTCTGAGCCGCCGGGCCAACAGGCCACGGCAGGCGGGGTCCGACCCGCCCGCCCCTCGCACGCCGTCCGTCGGCCCGCACCGGATCCCGGTGCGGGCCGACGGCGTTCCCGGACCGGGAGCCCCCTCGGGGGCGGGACCCCGCCGGGCGGATCAGACGCCGGTGCGGCCGTCCACCCGTTCGCGCAGCAGGTCCGCGTGCCCGTTGTGCCGGGCGTACTCCTCGATCAGGTGCAGCAGGATCCAGCGCAGCGACACCCGGTCGGTGCCGAGCGCCTCGGCGTTCTCCGGGGAGAGCCGTCCCAGGTCCTCCAGCCGGGCGCCGACGGTCACCGCGCGCCCCCGCCCGATCTCGGCCCGCCAGTCCGCGAGGGCCCGTTCCAGTCCCCGTTCCGGGACCAGGCCGAAGCCGTCGTCCCCGGAGTCCGGGTACACCCGGCCCTCCTCCCGGCCCGCGAACACCCGCTGGAACCAGTTGCGTTCGACCTCCGCCAGGTGCTGCACCAGACCGAGCAGCGTCATGCTGGACGGCTCGGCCGAGGCGGTCCGCGCCTGGATGTCGTCCAGGCCCCGGCACTTGAGCGCCAGCGTCTCCCGCTGCAGGTCCAACCAGCTCTCCAGCATGGTGCGTTCGTCCCCGCTCGGGGGCGGCACCCGGCGTCCGTCGGGAAGGGTAGTCATGCCCCCACCCTCGCACGCGGACGCCCCCGGCACGGCGGGGGCACACGGAAAGAGCCGCGCCGGTACGGGTACCGGCGCGGCTCGTCCGAGGTGAACACGGCCGTGGATCAGCGCAGTCGGGCCATGAGGGCGTGTTCGACGAGGGTGATGAGGGCGCTTTTGGCGTCGGCGCGGTGGCGTGCGTCGGTGGTGATGATGGGGGTGTCGGGGCCGATCTGGAGTGCTTCGCGGACTTCGTCGGGGGTGTAGGGCTGTGCTCCGTCGAAGCCGTTGAGGGCGATGACGAAGGGGAGGCCGCTGTTTTCGAAGTAGTCGACGGCGGGGAAGCAGTCGGCGAGGCGTCGGGTGTCGACGAGGACGACGGCGCCGATGGCGCCGCGGACGAGGTCGTCCCACATGAACCAGAAGCGGTCCTGTCCGGGGGTGCCGAAGAGGTAGAGGATGAGGTCCTGGTCGAGTGTGATGCGGCCGAAGTCCATGGCCACCGTGGTGGTGGTCTTGTCGCCGGTGTGTGTGAGGTCGTCGATTCCCGCGCTGGCGGAGGTCATGACGGCTTCGGTACGCAGCGGGTTGATCTCCGAGACCGCGCCGACGAACGTGGTCTTGCCCACGCCGAAGCCGCCCGCCACCACGATCTTCGCGCTGGTGGTCGACCGGGCGGATCCGCCGCTAGAGCTTGCGAAGTCCACTGAGCACCCTTTCGAGCAATGTCACGTCTGGCTGGCCCCCGGCGTTCTCGTCGCCGCCGGGCTGATGAATGGCGACCAGTCCCGCCTCCGCCAAGTCGGCGACGAGGATCCTGGCCACGCCGAGAGGGATCGTCAGCAGCGCCGAGACCTCGGCGATCGACTTGACCTCACGGCAGAGATTGCAGATCCGCTGGTGCTCCGGCAACTGCCCTTGGAGCTGGTGCGGTTGTGCGGTGGTGCTCACCAACGCCTCGATGGCGAGCTGGTACCGCGGCCTGGTCCGGCCGCCGGTCATGGCGTACGGACGCACGAGGGGGTTGCTCGCGGAGCCCGAGGGCGCCGGGTGGGGCGACCTGCGGGGGTACACGGGGGAAACGCGTGGTGCGTGCGGCTGCCGCGGCGCGTAGGGCGAGGGACCCTGGGGCTGCTGCGGCTGCGGGGAGAAGGACCGCTGCTGCGGCCGGTTGCTCGGGGCGGAGGGGAAGTCGTACCGGTTCCGCGAGCCGTCGCCCGGCTCCTGGCCGTAGGGCCAGCCCGGGGAACCGTCTGGGGATGTCGCCACTTCTTCCTCCTCCTGCTGTGCCGGGCACCCGACCGTGTGGAGCCGTCCCGAAACCTTACGGCCCCGGGACGGACGTCCGCACCGCCTGGCTGTCGGTGAGGGGCATGCCGTCCGGGAAGTATCCCTCTTCTCGGAACGTCCCGTGGACGCCGCTCAGTTGAGCAGGCTGCCCTGGAGTTCGGCGCGCAGGTCCGGGGTGAGCACCGAGCCCGCGCGGTCCACGAGCAGGGCCATCTCGTACCCGACCAGACCGATATCGGCCTCGGGGTGCGCCAGCACGGCCAGGGAGGAGCCGTCCGAGATCGACATGATGAAGAGGAAGCCGCGTTCCATCTCCACCACGGTCTGGTTCACGCTGCCGCCCTCGAAGATGCGGGAGGCTCCGGCGGTCAGCGAGGTCAGTCCGGACGCGACCGCGGCGAGCTGGTCGGCCCGGTCCCGCGGAAACCCTTCGGACATCGCCAGAAGGAGTCCGTCGGCGGAGACCACCACGGTGTGGGACACCCCGGGGGTGTTGTCCACGAAGTTGGTGATCAACCAGTTCAGGTTCTGTGCCGCCTGGCTCATCGGGCTCACACTAACGCTCCTGGTGGTAGCTGCTCCCAGAACCACTGTGGTCGTCCCCAGTGGTCTGGCCGTTCATCTCACTTCCCGCCTGGCGCCCCTGCTGGACGCCCCGGCGCAGGTTGCTGAGCCTGCCCCGGACGTCCTCGGGAGCGCGGGAGACCTGTGGTCCGCCCTGCGGTGTCTGTTGCGCGGCGCCCTCGACCAGATTGGCCTTGGGCACCCGGCGCGGCAGTCCGGAGGAGGTGACTCCGTCGGCCTGGGGCCTGCGGAGCTGTTCGGCGCGCTGCCACCGGTCGTCGTTGGCCGAACGCCAGTCACCGCCGTTCCCGCTCCCGTCGTCCCCCGTCCGCTCGTCACGCGGACCGCCGTGGCCGGTTTCCGACCGCCACCCCGGACCTCCGTCCAGGAGACCGCCGCCGCTCGTCTGAGAGTCACGGCGGGGCAGCCCGGGGCCGGTCAGCGGATGGCCGTCGGGCCCGGTCGGTTCCGGATGGTGGAAGCCTACGCGTTCCCCGGTGTCCGCGTCAGCGGGCCGGAAGGATTCCGGATGCCCCGCTCCGGCCTGCGGAAGGTCCGTCGGGTACGCGTCCGGGGTCCGCCAGTCGGGCTGGTGGGACAGGTCCTCATAAGCACCGAATGGTTCGCGGCCGAATCCGTCCGGATCCTGTCGGTCGGCTTCCGGATGTGACTGTTCCGGGTAGCCCTCGGGGGCCTGAGGAGAGGGGACGCCGTAGGGATCGCCCACGGGGATCCGCTGTCCGTAGCCCTCCGGGACGGGTGTCGGATATCCGTTCGCCCCGGGTGCCCGGTACCCGGACCCGTCCTCCTGGTGGGGGAGGAGCGGCTGGTGGCCCGGGGACCCCGGCACGTCCCCACCGGTTCCCGGAACGTTTCCGCTGGGGGAGCCGGCGAACGGGTCGTGCGGGAGGTCCGTCGTTCCCGGACGGGTTCCGGGGCCCTGGAGGGGGCTTCCGTGCTCCGTGCCGGACGCGGTGCGGTCCACCGGGTCCAGGTCCCGGGCGTCATCGGGGACCCGGGGGTAGCGGCTGTCGTCGAAGCCCAGCTCCGCGGCGGTCCTGGGTCCCGTTCCCGGGCCCCCGGCCGACGGGCCCCCGGGGGAGAACCCGCCCGGACCGCCGCCGGTGAAGCCGGTGGAGGGGGCGGAGGGGACGGACCCGACGGGCCCCGCGGGTCCGGTGGTCCCGACGGGCCCGGTGGTCCCGGGGGACCCGTCCCCCGCGAAACCGCCCGCCGTGCCCGGACCGCCGTCCATCGGGGCGCCCTCGTCCGGCCGTCCGGCGTCACCGTGGGTGAGCGCGTCCGGGAGCATGACCAGCGAGGTCGTCCCGGCCTGTTCGCCGGAGGGCCGCAGCTGGACCCGGATGCCGTGCCGGTCGGCCAGCCTGCCGACCACGAAGAGGCCCATGCGCTCGGAGACCGCGGCGTCCACGCTCGGCGGGCTGGCGAGGCGGTGGTTGATGTCCGCGAAGTCCTCGGGGGTCAGCCCGATGCCCTTGTCATGGATCTCGATCATGATCCGGCCGTCGGGCAGCCGGGTCGCGGTGACCCTGACCTTGGTCTGGGGGGAGGAGAACGCGGTGGCGTTCTCCAGCAGTTCGGAGAGCAGGTGCACCAGGTCGGTGACGGCCCGGCCGGTGATCTCGGCCTCGGCCACCCCGGACAGCTCGATGCGCTCGTACTGCTCCACCTCGGAGGAGGACGCGCGGAGCACGTCGACCAGCGGGATCGGCTGGTCCCAGCGGCTGCCGGGCTCCTCGCCCGCGAGGATGAGCAGGTTCTCGCCGTTGCGCCGCATCCGGGTGGCCAGATGGTCCAGCCGGAACAGGCTCGCCAGCTGGTCCGGGTCGGCCTCGTTGTTCTCCAGCTCGGTGATCAGGGTCAACTGCCCCTCGATCAGCGACTGGTTGCGGCGCGAGAGATTGGTGAAGATCGCGTTGATGTTGCCCCGCAGCAGGGCCTGCTCGGCGGCCAGCCGCACCGCCTCGCGGTGCACCTGGTCGAAGGCGCGGGCCACTTCGCCGATCTCGTCGGTGCTGTGCACCGGGAGCGGCTCCACCCGGGTGTCCACCCGCCCGGGCTCGGCGCGCGAGAGCTGGTCGACCAGCATCGGCAGCCGCTGCTCGGCGATCCCGAAGGCGGCGCCGCGCAGCAGGCTCATCGACCGGCTCATCTGCCGGGCCATCAGCCCGGCCAGCAGGAAGGCGGTGAGCAGGGCGATCACCACGGCCGCGCCGGTGAGGAAGGTGTCGCGCTGGGCGTCGTCCGCGATCTGGGCGGCCTCGTTCACCGCCTTGTCCGCGAGGTCGGCCTCGATGGAGCGGTAGCCCTCGAACTTGAGGGTGGTCACGCCCCACCAGTTGTCGGCGGTGACGCCGTCCCCGGCGAGCCGGGCGCGGGCCGCCCGCCCGGTGTCCGGCAGCGCGGCCATCCGGGCGATCATCTCGGTGGTGGAGGGCGGCGGGGCGTAGGCCTTGCCCCGGGCGTCGGCGGCGTCGGCGGCCTTCTCGGCCATCTTCTCGGCGTCGGCCTCGGCCTTGAGGGTGACCCGCTTCAGGATCTCCATGTCCTCGGGGGTGCCGCCGCCCGCGTACTCGTCCATGGCGATGCGTTCGAGATACGCGTAGCTGCCGATGGCGAGCTTCTGCTCCTCCAGGTGCGCGGCCCGGGGACCGGGCGCGACCAGCAGATGGGTGCCGACCGAACGCTGGAGCGAGACGGACGCCTTGCCCAGCGAGATGGCGTAGACGGTCCGCCCGAAGGTGGTGATGTTGCTGGTGCCCAGCCCGAGTTCGTTGGCGAACTCCATCAGCGGGTGCTGGATCTCGATGTACGCCTCTTCGGTGCGGATCCCGGGCAGCCGGCCCGTGTACGCGGAGGAGCGCAGTTCGGCGAGGTCGCCCTCGACCGCGCGGAAGGTCTCCAGACGGCGCTGGAGGCCGGGGGTGTCCGGCATGTCCTCGGCGGCCCGGTCGAACTCGGCGGCGGCGGCGTCGCTCGCCTTGCGGGCCCGGTCGATGACGGGGTCGTCGACCTTGCCCCGGAGCAGCGGGGCGGCCGTGAGGTCGCGTTCGTCCAGCAGCCGGTTGGCGTAGGTGAGGGAGGCCCGGACCAGCCGGGCGGTGGCCTCGGCGTCCTCGGCCTCGTGCCAGGTGTCCACGGACCCCTTGACCTGGAAGCCGCCCATGACCAGGCCGACCAGGACGGGGATCAGCAGGATGGCGTTGAGCCGGGTGGGCACCCGCCAGTTGCGCGGGGAGAAGCGGCCTCCGGAGGGAGCGGGCGGTTCCGCGCCGGGTCCGTCCGAGGGGGCCGTCGCCGCGCGGGACGGCGGGGTGAAGTTGCCCCGCGCCGACGGCTCGGGACCACTGTTCTTGCCTCGCCTCACTCGACCAACAACCTCTCGGCGCGGCACCGTTCGGTCTGCCGCATCGTCTCCGTGCCGCCCCTGTCTACTGGGCAGTTCAGCGCATTCCAGCACGTGGGGCTGTGCGAATCCAAACAGTCGGAAGCGTTGGTTCCGGAGCGAGGTGACCGCAGATAAAACGGTCATAAAGAGCGAGCCCCGCCAAAAGGCGGGGCTCTGGTGGCGCAGTGGCACCACATGACTGCTGCACGTGGTGATGTCGCCGCAATTCTCTTTCGAAATGTTATGAACACGCTCACTCAGCGTGTCCCACTCCACAGCGGCCTTCCGTTTGCCTACGGCAACTTCCGTAGGCCGGGCACCCTTTGGATCACTACCGCAGTCGGGCCATGAGGGCGTGTTCGACGAGGGTGATGAGGGCGCTTTTGGCGTCGGCGCGGTGGCGTGCGTCGGTGGTGATGATGGGGGTGTCGGGGCCGATCTGGAGTGCTTCGCGGACTTCGTCGGGGGTGTAGGGCTGTGCTCCGTCGAAGCCGTTGAGGGCGATGACGAAGGGGAGGCCGCTGTTTTCGAAGTAGTCGACGGCGGGGAAGCAGTCGGCGAGGCGTCGGGTGTCGACGAGGACGACGGCGCCGATGGCGCCGCGGACGAGGTCGTCCCACATGAACCAGAAGCGGTCCTGTCCGGGGGTGCCGAAGAGGTAGAGGATGAGGTCCTGGTCGAGTGTGATGCGGCCGAAGTCCATGGCCACCGTGGTGGTGGTCTTGTCGCCGGTGTGTGTGAGGTCGTCGATTCCCGCGCTGGCGGAGGTCATGACGGCTTCGGTACGCAGCGGGTTGATCTCCGAGACCGCGCCGACGAACGTGGTCTTGCCCACGCCGAAGCCGCCCGCCACCACGATCTTCGCGCTGGTGGTCGAGCGCGCGCCTGAGTCAGAGCTTGCGAAGTCCACTGAGCACCCTTTCGAGCAGTGTCACGTCCGGCTGGCCACCGGCGTTCTCGTCACCACCGGGCTGGTGGATCGCGACCAGTCCGGCCTCCGCCAGGTCGGCGACGAGGATCCGGGCCACGCCGAGCGGCATGGACAGCAGCGCCGAGACCTCGGCGACCGACTTGACCTCGCGGCACAGGTGGCAGATCCGCTGGTGCTCGGGGAGCAGCCCCATCAGCGCGGCGGGGTCGGCGGTGGTGCTCACCAACGCCTCGATGGCGAGCTGGTACCGCGGCCTGGTCCGGCCGCCGGTCATGGCGTACGGACGCACCAGCGGCTGGTCGCCCTCCTGCCCGTACGGGGCGTGGTGTGAGGCTCCGTACGGATCGTGAGAGGCGGATGGCGGGGTCATGAATCCTCCGGGGACAGCAGGGAGTCTGCGTGCCGTCTGACAGAGCCGGTGGGGGGACCGATGAGCGGCCTGACGGTGGCGAGGTCGGTTCGGTTCGGTCGGCTGGAGTGGGTCGGACGGGACAGACGTGGTGGGAGACGAGAAGGCGGCGTCAGTGGAGCAGACTGCCCTGGAGTTCGGCGCGCAGGTCCGGGGTGAGCACCGCACCCGCGCGGTCGACCAGGAGTGCCATCTCGTATCCGACGAGGCCGATGTCGCACTCGGGGTGCGCCAGTACGGCCAGGGAGGAGCCGTCGGAGACCGACATGATGAAGAGGAAGCCGCGTTCCATCTCCACCACGGTCTGCGTCACGGTACCGCCCTCGAAGATCCGGGAGGCTCCGGCGGTCAGCGAGGTCAGTCCGGACGCGACCGCGGCGAGCTGGTCGGCCCGGTCCCGCGGAAACCCTTCGGACATCGCCAGAAGGAGTCCGTCGGCGGAGACCACCACGGTGTGGGACACCCCGGGGGTGTTGTCCACGAAGTTGGTGATCAACCAGTTCAGGTTCTGTGCCGCCTGGCTCATCGCGCTCAACTTAGTGCTCCTGCTGGTGAGTGGGGCGGGGATGACTGCCGGTCGACGGGCCGTTGCCGGCCTGCCGTCCCTGCTGGATGCCCCTACGGAGATTGGTCAGCCGGCCGCGCACGTCGTCGGGGGCGCGCGAGACCTGGGGTTGACCGGGCTGGTGCTGTTGCTGCTGAGCCGTACCCGCGACGAGGTTGGCGCGGGGGACCCGTCGGGGCAGTCCCGAGGTGGTGACGCCGCCCGCGCTGGGCTGGCGCACCCGCTCGGCCTGCCGGACGAGCTCGTCGTTGGGGGAGGTCCGCCAGGAACCCGGGGCGGCGCCCGGCTCCGGGGCGTTCCGTCCGTCCTGGTCCGCGCCGGAACGCTCCTCGGGGAGCGACGGGTGCTCCGGAGCCCCGGAGGCGGGACGCCCGGCGTCGGACGGCTGCCCGTCGGCCCGCTGGCCACGGAACCAGTCCGTCTCCAGGGTGTCGAACAGCGGGGTCCGGCCGTCGCCCGGGCCCGCGGGCGGCAGCGAGTCGCCCTGGGGCCGGACCGGCTGTCCGGCTCCGGGACCCTGGAAGCCCTGCGGCTGCCCGTACGCCGGACGCTCGTACTGACCGGTGGTGTCGGCGGGGGCGGGCCGCTCGTAGGAGCCGGTGTCCTGCCCGGGCCGTTCGTACTGACCGGTGTCGTGGGACGGGCGCTGGTACGGGCCGTCGTCCTGACCCGGCCGCTCGTACTGACCGGTGTCCTGGCCGGGACGCTCGTACTGACCCGTCTCGTGCGCCGGGCGCTCGTACGCCCCGGTCTCGTGGGCGGTGCGGTCGTACGGACCGGTGGTGCCGGTGGGCGCGGGCCGCTCGTAGGAGCCGGTGTCCTGGCCGGGCCGCTGGTACGGGCCGGTGTCGTGGGACGGCCGCTCGTACTGGCCGGTGTCCTGGCCGGAGCCGTCGTACCCGTCGGTCCGCGCGGGGAGTTCGTACGCCCCGGTCTCGGTGACCGGACGCGGGAACTGCCCGGTGTCCGCCGGACCCTGGCCGTAACCGGGGGCGGACCGCCCGCGGTCGTCGTACCCGGTCGGCTGGACCGCCGGGAACTGGCCGGTGTCGGCGGGCCCCTGGGCGCCGCCCTGGTCCGCCGGAGCGCCGAAGACGTCGGAGCGGACGAAGGGACCGTCCTGGCCCTCGCCGGGACGGGTGAACCCGGAGTCCTGACGCGGGGCCTCGCCCCCGGACCGGGGGAACTCCGGCGTGCCGCCGGGGCCCCGGCCGTCGACCGCCGGAAGGGCGGCCGTCCCGCCGGGGCGCTCGTCGAAGCGCGGGTACGACGGAGCCGCACCGGGCTCCTCGTGACCGCGCGGGGTCTCGCCGTGGGTGCCCGCGCCGGGCAGTTCGGCCCGGGGGCCGCCGCGCGCCGGGAGCTGCGGACGAGGGCCGGGCTGGCCCGCCGGTCCCCGCTCGGGGCGTCCCGGACGGGAGTCGGCCGGACCGCCGGAGCGGTGCCCGAACCCGTCGAACGCGTCACCGCCGGAGAAGCCGTCCTGACGGCCGCCGCCGAAGGGCGCGCCCACGGGCGGCTGACCGCCCTGCGGACGGGCACCGGGCCGCCCCGCGCCGGACGGCTGACCGCCCTGGCCGAAGCCACCGGCACCGGGGGCCGGACGGCCCTGCGGGCCACCGGCTCCGCCGCCGGGGCGGGCCGCCCCGGGCAGCGCCGTGCGGGGACCGCCCGGCAGACCCGGGCCGTTCTGGCCGCCGGGCCGGTTCTGGCGCGCGGCCGGGGCGCCGAGCGAGGCCTGCGCGGTGGCGGGACCGCCACCGGGGAAGCCCGCGGGGGCACCTCCGCCGGGCGCGCCGGGACCGCCCGGCTTGCCGACCGGGCCCCGCTTGCCGCCCTGCGCGACGTCGACCGGGAGCATGACCAGCGCGGTCGTGCCACCGGAGTCGGAGGGGCGCAGCTGGATCCGGATGCCGTGCCGCTGGGAGAGCCGGCCGACCACGAACAGACCCATGCGCCGGGAGACCGAGACGTCCACGATGGGCGGCGAGGCGAGCCGCTCGTTGATCGCGGCCAGGTCCTCCGGGGAGAGGCCGATGCCGGTGTCGTGGATCTCGATGAGCACCCGGCCGTCGGGCAGCGCGTGCCCGGTGACCTTGACCTTGGTCTGCGGGGAGGAGAACGAGGTGGCGTTCTCCAGCAGCTCGGCGAGCAGGTGCACGAGGTCGTTGACGACCCGGCCGGCGACCTCGGTGCCGGGCACCGAGGAGAGTTCGATCCGCTCGTACTGCTCCACCTCGGAGGCGGCGGCGCGCAGCACGTCCACCAGCGGGACCGGACGGGTCCAGCGGCGGCCGGGCTCCTCGCCCGCGAGGACGAGGAGGTTCTCGCCGTTACGGCGCATGCGGGTCGCGAGGTGGTCGAGCTTGAAGAGCGAGGAGAGCTGGTCGGGGTCGGCCTCGCGGGACTCCAGCTCGGAGATGAGCGAGAGCTGGCGCTGGATGAGGCCCTGGGACCGGCGCGAGAGGTTGGTGAACATCGCGTTGACGTTGCCCCGCAGCAGGGCCTGCTCGGCGGCGAGGCGGACCGCCTCGCGGTGCACGTCGTCGAAGGCCGCGGCCACCTGGCCGATCTCGTCCCGGGAGTGCACGCCGACCGACTCCACGGAGGTGTCGACGTCCTGCGGGTCGGCCTCGGAGAGCTGCTTGATCAGCTCGGGCAGCCGGTCCTGGGCGACCCGGGTGGCCGTGTCCTGGAGGCGGCGCAGCGAGCGGATCATGGAGCGGGCCACGACGAACGCGCCGACCAGCGAGACGCCGAGGACGAGCAGGATCAGCGCACCGCTGATGATCGCGCCGCGCTCCGACTCGTTGCGCAGTTCGCGGGCCTTCTGCTCCATCTCGTCGAGCAGCGTCCGCTCGATCTTGGCCATCGCGTCGATCTTGGTGTTGCTCTCGTCCAGCCAGTCCTTGTAGGACCGCGGGTCGACCCGGGCCGCGCCGTCCTTGTCCGGGAGGAGGCGGTCGGCGTAGTAGTCGCTCTCCTTGATGCCCGGTTCCTGGCCGTCGATCGGCCGCAGCAGCTCCGCGTTGTTCTGGTAGAGGTGCTCGAAGGAACGCAGCTCGGAGTCCGCCTTGACGCCCAGGTTCAGGGCGTGGCTGCGGTCCAGCTCGGAGATCTTGGGGCGGGACTTCTTGTTGGGCGGCAGCGAGGCGGCGATGATCGCCCGCTGCATCGAGGAGTACTCCTTGGAGGAGGCGAAGGCCGCGAGCGCACGGGTCCGGTGGACCATCTCCGGATTACTGGTGGCCTGCGCCATGTCCTGGGAGAGCGCGAGCAGCTCTTCGACCAGTCCGTTGTACTCGTCGACGGTCGTCGAGTAGGCCTCCGGGTCCTGGAACGCGTTCGCACGGGTCTTGCTCAGGTTCATGAGCTGCCCGGCGATGGCCTGGACGCTGGCGTTGACGCCCTCCAGACCTTCGCGGTCCCCGGCCTCCTCGACGGCCTTGGTCCCCTGGAGGAAGGCGTCGCGGGCCCGGTCGGTACGCGCCCGGGGGCTCTTGATCTCCAGATCGGTGCCCTTGACCCCGTTGGCGAGGGGACCGGCCGTCTGGTCGCGCTCCTTCTGGAGCGCGGTGGCCAGCTGGATGGCCTGCTTGGTGATGTCCGTCAGCAGCCGCATGTTGTCGAGCCGCTGGATGTCGTCCATCGACTGGTTGATCCGCACCGCGCCCAGCGAGGTGGCCGCGACCACCGGGAGGGCGAGCAGCGACACCAGACGGGTCGAGATGCGCCAGTTGCGGAGCGCTATTCGCGATCCGGGACCCACCGGGTCCTTGGCCTTGGGCTTGGGGGCGGGCGGCGGGGTGCCGCCTGGCCCGGGCGGGCCTCCGGACGGGCCCTGGGGGCCGGTCGGGGCGGGCGCCGCGCCATGGGCGTGGGCGCCGTTGTCGCCGTTGCTCACCACGGACACGGGTCCCGGGTTCTGGGCGTGCTGGGGCGAGGAGCCACGGTCGGTCCCGCCGCGCGGTTCCGGCTCGGCCGGACCGCTGTCATCCCTCTTGAAACGTCCCTGCACTAGCGTCGCAACCTCTGGACCAGGCGTCCCCCCGCGATGCGGTGGGACGGTGTCGGCGTCGTTCGGGGGCCGCGGTGTGCTGCCGCCCCCGGGGGGTGGTCGTGGAGTGACCGGCGCCGTCCTCATTCCGCCGCTCACGTCGGCGCTTCCTTGCGCCCCCCGTGCGCCGGTCTGGTTCCCGCGGCGGTCCGTGGAATTCCAGCACAGTGCCGGACCTCCAACAAGAGCGGAGGGGCAGCCGGTGAGCTCGGTGACAGGGCGTGAGTCGCGGGTCACCTGACGTAGAGGCTTATCCGGTGCAGAACGGGCACAAAGGTACGAGTTGCTGAGGGTGTCAGGGTGTCCCAGTCGCCATGATCGGCAGCGGAATGATCGCTTAGGTTGATGAATGTCCGTTTCGCGGGCACCCGGGTGATCTAGGAAATGCCGGAAATTTCTTTCAACTCGTGAGCAAAATCACACCCTTGCCCCCGCGTTGGACGCCCGTCGGCGGGGAATGGCGCGTTTAGCCTGACGCTTTACAACGATTGCACAAATGACAACCCGCGCGCCGGGAGCGCCCCGTGGCGGCGCGGCGGCGTGCCCGAGCCCAGGACGGGTCCGCACCTCAGATGACGACGACGCAGCGCACCACCGCCAACCCCCGCCGGACGACGCTGGCCCACCTCGAGGACGCCACCGGTCTCGCCCCGTTCGAGGCCCGGACGCACTCCGTCGACCTCCCGGCCCAGACGGCCAACCCGCGGCGCACGATCCTCATGGAGATCCCCGCGCCCGCCACCCCCACGCCGTAACCTCCGCCGCCCCCCACCCAGGGGGGCGCACCCGTCCCGGGAGACCGTCCGACGGGGGCGGCCCGGCACCGCCGGAGCGACGCTCGCCGCCCCGCGCCCCACGGCGCCCCGTCCGGCCTTCCCGGCGCCGGGAGCCGCCCGGACCCCCCGGGGAGCCCGCGTTAGCCTGGACCCCCAACCTCCACCAGCGACAAAAGGGGCCCGAGCCACCGTGCGCATCGCCAGGTTCTCCATCGACGGCAACGTGGCCTTCGGAGCGATCGAGGGCGACGCCCCGCCCGGTTCCACCGACGGCCTGGTCGTCAACATCATCAAGGGCATCCCGTTCGCGGACTTCGAGCTGTCGGGCACCCGCGTCCCCCTGGGCCAGGTGCGCCTGCTGCCCCCCGTGCTCCCGAGCAAGGTCATCGGCATCGGCCGCAACTACGCCGAGCACGCCGCCGAACTGGGCAACGAGGTCCCGGCCACCCCGGTCAGCTTCCTCAAGCCGAGCACCTCCGTCATCGGCCACGGCGACTCCGTCGCCTACCCGGCCTTCTCTCAGGAGGTCCACCACGAGGCCGAGCTGGCCGTGGTGATCGGACGGCTCTGCCGGGACGTCCCCCGGGAGCGGGTCAAGGACGTCGTCTTCGGCTTCACCTGCGCCAACGACCTCACCGCCCGTGACGTCCAGCGCGCCGACGACCAGTGGACCCGCGCCAAGGGCTTCGACGGCGCCTGCCCCCTGGGCCCCTGGGTGGAGACCGGGATCGACCTGGCCACCGCCGCGGACCTCACCGTCCAGTGCACCGTCAACGGCCAGCAGCGCCAGCTCGGCTCCACCAAGGACATGGTCAGGTCCATCGAGGACCTGGTCGTCCACCTCACCGAGGCCATGACGCTGCTGCCCGGCGACGTCATCCTCACGGGCACCCCCGCGGGGGTCGGCCCCCTCAACGTCGGCGACGAGGTCGCCGTCACCATCGAAGGCATCGGCACTCTCACCAACAAGGTGATCCAGCGTGGTTAACGGCCCCGTCCGTGTACGTTTCTGTCCCTCGCCGACCGGCAACCCCCATGTGGGCCTGGTCCGCACCGCCCTGTTCAACTGGGCCTACGCCCGGCACCACCAGGGCACCCTCGTCCTGCGCATCGAGGACACGGACGCCGCCCGCGACTCCGAGGAGTCGTACGAGCAGCTCCTCGACTCGCTGCGCTGGCTCGGTCTGGACTGGGACGAGGGCCCCGAGGTCGGCGGCCCGCACGCCCCCTACCGGCAGTCGCAGCGCATGGACGTCTACGCCGACGTCGCCGCGAGGCTGCGCGCGGCGGGCCACGCCTACCCCTGCTACTGCTCCACCGAGGAGCTGGACGCCCGCCGCGAGGCCGCCCGCGCCGCCGGGAAGCCCTCCGGGTACGACGGCCACTGCCGCGACCTCACCGAGGACCGGCGGGCCGCCTACGAGGCCGAGGGCCGTACGCCGATCATCCGCTTCCGGATGCCCGACGAGCCGATCACCTTCACCGACCTGGTCCGCGGCGAACTGACCTTCACCCCGGAGAACGTCCCGGACTACGGCATCGTCCGGGCCAACGGCGCCCCGCTGTACACCCTGGTCAACCCGGTGGACGACGCCCTGATGGGCATCACCCACGTGCTGCGCGGCGAGGACCTGCTCTCCTCCACCCCCCGCCAGATCGCCCTGTACCGGGCGCTGATCGAGCTGGGCGTGGCCGAGGGGGTCCCCGCCTTCGGCCACCTCCCGTACGTGATGGGCGAGGGCAACAAGAAGCTCTCCAAGCGCGACCCGCAGTCCTCGCTGAACCTGTACCGCGAGCGCGGGTTCCTCCCCGAGGGCCTGCTGAACTACCTGTCGCTGCTCGGCTGGTCCCTCTCCGCCGACCGGGACGTGTTCTCGATGGCCGAGATGGTCGCCGCCTTCGACATCGCCGACGTCAACGCCAACCCGGCGCGCTTCGACCTCAAGAAGGCCGAGTCGATCAACGCCGACCACATCCGGCTGCTCGACGGGAAGGCGTTCGCGGAGGCGTGCGAGCCCTGGCTGCGCGCCCCCCACGCGCCCTGGGCGCCGGAGGACTTCGACCCGGCCGCCTGGGAGGCGATCGCGCCCCACGCCCAGACCCGGCTCACCGTCCTCTCGGACATCACCGCCAATGTGGACTTCCTCTTCCTGAAGGAGCCCGTCCAGGACGAGGCGTCCTGGCAGAAGGCCATGAAGGAGGGCTCGGCCGACCTGTTGCGCACCGCCCGCGCCAAGCTCGCCGACGCCGACTGGGACAGCCCCGAGTCGCTCAAGGACGCCGTCCTCGCGGCGGGCGAGGAGCACGGGCTCAAGCTCGGCAAGGCCCAGGCCCCGGTCCGGGTCGCCGTCACCGGCCGCACGGTCGGACTGCCCCTGTTCGAGTCCCTCCAGGTGCTCGGCCGGGAGCGCGCCCTGGCCCGGATCGACGCCGCGCTCCCGAAGCTCGGGGGCTGACGGGGCGGCGCCCCCGTGTGACCCCTCGCGAGGGCCCGTCCAGCGGTGCGTGACCGCCGGACGGGCCCTCGCGCGTCTCCCGCCCTCCCCGGACCCTCCCGGGCCCACGGGCGGGCGTGACGTTCCGCGACCGCCCGTGCGCCGGGTGGTCACCGGCGGGGGCGTTCCCGGACCGGTGCGGCCGGCCGGCCCCGTCGGCCGCGCCCGGTCGGCCGCGAGCCGTCCGGCCCGGCCCGGGCGCTCGGGCGGTCGCGGTGCCCGCCGGACCGCCCGGATCGCCTCGCTCGCCGAACTCCCCGCGCTACCGCCCGGGGATACCCGTTTTGGAGCGCCGTCCACCTTCGGGTAATGTTCTTCCTGCGCCGCCCGAGAGGGCCGAAGAGGCCCGGCGGGAAGCGCAGTACCGAACAAGGTCCCCGGCAGGGGATTGCGTCACGGTGGCCTATGGTGTAATTGGCAGCACGACTGATTCTGGTTCAGTTAGTCTAGGTTCGAGTCCTGGTAGGCCAGCTCGCAGAGCTCATCTGCAAAGCCCCCGTTGTGTAGCGGCCTAGCACGCTGCCCTCTCAAGGCAGTAGCGCCGGTTCGAATCCGGTCGGGGGTACTGATCCATCCCGCGTGTTCATCGGGTAGCTCCCGTGATCGAGCGGTGACATCACCCGGCCCGCATGGGCCGGGTGGGATCGCCAAGGCCCCCGTTGTGTAGCGGCCTAGCACGCCGCCCTCTCAAGGCGGTAGCGCCGGTTCGAATCCGGTCGGGGGTACGCATTCGGTCAACGATTTCCAGACCGACTGTGGCCTATGGTGTAATTGGCAGCACGACTGATTCTGGTTCAGTTAGTTTAGGTTCGAGTCCTGGTAGGCCAGCTCGCGGACCTCATCCGCAAGGCCCCCGTTGTGTAGCGGCCTAGCACGCCGCCCTCTCAAGGCGGTAGCGCCGGTTCGAATCCGGTCGGGGGTACAGCAGGACGGAGGGCTCCACCCGGTGGGTGGGGCCCTCCTTCGTACGCCCCCCGCCATGTGCGGAGGAGGGGGCGAACCCTCCCCGCCTCAGTCGGCCGCCGCGTCGACCGGCCCGCCGGTCGCCGCCCCGGGCTCCGGCGGGGCGAAGCGACGGTGCGACTCCAGGGCGTCGGCCAGCCGCCGCAGGCTCAGCAGCACCGGCTCGTAGAGCACCGTCAGGGCCACCGCCGCCTCCACCTGCTCCTCCGGCGACGGACGGCCCTCCACGTGGTCCAGATCCGTCACCGCCGTCTCCCGCGCCAGCCGCGCGTACGGCGCCAGCCGCCCGGAGTCCCAGGGGTAGCCGAACCGGTCCAGCCGGACCAGCGCCTCCACCAGCATCCGGAACGCGGGCGCCTGCGGGGAGTGCCCGCCCGGCTCCGTGCCCCCCGACGGCCAGCCCATCAGTTCCAGCAGCTCACCGGCCACCCGGTGGGCCTCCGCCGTCACCGCCGGGTCCGCGGAGTCGTCCCCCGTCCCGTGCGGAAGGGAGCACACCGCCGCCCCCAGCCGGTCGTGGTGGTCCAGCGATGGATCGTCCATCGACGCCAGCACCTCGCGCACCCGGGCCACCGGCACCCGGCCCACCTGGATCATCGCCCGGACCAGCCGCAGCCGCCGCAGATGCCCCTCGTCGTAGTCCGCCTGGGTCGCGCTCAGCCGACGGCCGGGCGGCAGCAGTCCCTCCCGCAGGTAGTACTTGATCGTCGCGGTCGGCACCCCGCCGCGCTCGCTCAGCTCCGCCAGCCTCATTCCCCTTGCGCCCCTTCTTGGAGAGTGGCACTATCCAAGTATTAGATAGTTCAGCTATCCAACCACTGTACGGGGGATGCGTCATGGGCGTGGAACTGATCGAGGGGCGGGTCGCGGCGGACGCCGAGGGGGAGGTCGTCGTCTTCCTGATCGGCATGCGGATCAACCGGTGGCGGGCGGTGCGCGATTGGCTGCCCGCGGCGCGGGCGATGCCCGCGATGATCCGGGAACTGGTCGCGGATCCCGCGTCGGGGCTGCTCGGGCACCAGCGCCTGCGCGGCGGGGCGCGGCTGTTCTACCTCGTCCAGTACTGGGAGTCCCGGGAGAAGCTGCTCGGGTACGCCGCCCGGCCGGACGCGCTGCACCGGCCCGCCTGGGCCGCGTTCAACCGCCGGGTGCGGGACGGCCGGGGGAGCGTGGGGGTCTGGCACGAGACGTACGTCGTCCCGGCCGGGGCCCACGAGAGCATCTACGTGGACATGCCCGCCTTCGGGCTGGGAGCGGTCCACGGGACGGTCCCCGTGGAGCGGCGGGGGAACCGGGCCCGTGAGCGGTTCGCCGCCGGGTGACGGCCGTCCACGCGTGACGAAGGGTCCCCTCGGGCGGCGACGCCCGAGGGGACCCTTCGTCACGCGGCGGGGTCTTCAGCCCGTGCGCCGCAGGGCCTCCGAGAGCCGGGCCGCCGCGTCGATGACCGCCTGGGCGTGCATCCGGCCCGGGTGCCGGGTCAGCCGCTCGATCGGACCCGAGACGGAGACGGCGGCGACCACCCGGTTCGACGGGCCGCGCACCGGGGCCGAGACCGAGGCCACGCCCGGCTCCCGCTCCCCGATGGACTGCGCCCAGCCCCGGCGGCGGACGCCGGACAGGGCGGTGGCCGTGAAGCGGGCCCCCTGGAGGCCCCGGTGCAGCCGCTCCGGCTCCTCCCAGGCCATCAGGATCTGCGCGGAGGAGCCCGCCTTCATGGTCAGCGTGGAGCCCACGGGTACCGTGTCCCGCAGGCCGGACAGCCGCTCGGCGGCGGCCACACAGATCCGCATGTCACCCTGGCGCCGGTAGAGCTGCGCGCTCTCGCCCGTCATGTCCCGGAGATGGGTCAGCACCGGCCCCGCCGTGGCCAGCAGCCGGTCCTCGCCCGCGGCGGCGGCCAGCTCGGCCAGACGCGGACCCAGGATGAACCGGCCCTGCATGTCCCGTGCCACCATCCGGTGGTGCTCCAGGGCGACCGCGAGGCGGTGGGCCGTCGGGCGGGCGAGTCCGGTCGCCGCGACCAGCCCGGCGAGGGTGGCCGGACCGGACTCCAGGGCGCTCAGTACCAGAGCGGCCTTGTCGAGTACGCCGACCCCACTAGAGTTGTCCATGCAACGATATTCGCGTCTCACTCTGTGAAACGCAAGTTCAATTCTCCAGGGAACTTGTCACCCTGTACCCACACGCCGCCCGCCGACCGAGCGGGACCGGCGGTCGCTGTCCGGCACGAGGGGTACGGGCGGCGACGCTCACACACCTAGTTGGGTCGGCCAACGACGGACGACCGGAGGGAAAGCGATGGGTAGGACACTCGCGGAAAAGGTCTGGGACGACCACGTCGTCCGGCGCGCCGAGGGCGAGCCCGACCTCCTCTTCATCGATCTGCACCTGCTGCACGAGGTGACCAGCCCGCAGGCGTTCGACGGGCTGCGGCAGAACGGCCGCCCGGTGCGCAGGCTGGACCTCACCATCGCCACCGAGGACCACAACACCCCGACCCTCGACATCGACAAGCCGATCGCGGACCCGGTCTCGCGCGCCCAGCTGGAGACGCTGCGCCGCAACTGCGCCGAGTTCGGGGTGCGCCTGCACCCGCTCGGCGACGTCGAGCAGGGCGTCGTCCACGTGGTCGGCCCGCAGCTGGGGCTGACCCAGCCCGGGATGACCGTGGTCTGCGGCGACTCGCACACCTCCACCCACGGCGCCTTCGGCGGTCTGGCCTTCGGCATCGGCACCTCCCAGGTGGAGCACGTGCTGGCCACCCAGACGCTGCCGATGGCCCGTCCGAAGACCATGGCCATCACGGTCGACGGCGAACTGCCCGAGGGCGTCACCGCGAAGGACCTGATCCTCGCGATCATCGCCCGGATCGGCACCGGCGGCGGCCAGGGCTACGTCCTGGAGTACCGTGGCGCGGCCATCGAGAAGCTCTCGATGGAGGCCCGGATGACCATCTGCAACATGTCCATCGAGGCCGGCGCCCGCGCGGGCATGATCGCCCCCGACGAGACCACCTTCGCCTATCTGAAGGGCCGCCCGCACGCCCCCGAGGGCGAGGACTGGGACGCCGCCCTCGCGTACTGGCGCACCCTGCGCACCGACGACGACGCCGTCTTCGACGCCGAGGTGGTCATCGACGCCGACGCGCTGTCGCCGTTCGTCACCTGGGGCACCAACCCGGGCCAGGGCGCCCCGCTGTCCGCGAGCGTCCCCGACCCGGCTTCGTACGAGGACGCTTCGGAGCGGCTCGCCGCGGAAAAGGCCCTGGAGTACATGGGGTTGACCGCGGGCCAGCCGCTGCGCGACATCCAGGTGGACACCGTCTTCGTAGGTTCCTGCACCAACGGCCGCATCGAGGACCTGCGGGCCGCCGCCGCCATCGTCCAGGGCCGCAAAGTCGCCGACGGCGTACGGATGCTGGTCGTCCCCGGTTCGGTGCGGGTCGGACTCCAGGCCGTGGACGAGGGCCTGGACAAGGTCTTCAAGGACGCCGGGGCCGAATGGCGGCACGCGGGCTGCTCCATGTGTCTGGGCATGAACCCCGACCAGCTCGCCCCCGGCGAGCGCTCCGCCTCCACCTCCAACCGCAACTTCGAGGGGCGGCAGGGCAAGGGCGGCCGCACCCACCTGGTGTCCCCGCAGGTCGCCGCCGCCACCGCGGTGCTCGGCCACCTGGCCTCCCCGGCCGACCTGGCCGGAGCCGACGTCGCCACCCCCGCAGGAGTCTGAGAGCCATGGAAGCCTTCACCACCCACACCGGCCGGGCCGTCCCGCTGCGCCGCAGCAACGTCGACACCGACCAGATCATCCCCGCCCACTGGCTGAAGAAGGTCACCCGCGACGGTTTCGAGGACGGGCTCTTCGAGGCGTGGCGCAAGGACCCCGAGTTCGTCCTCAACCGTCCCGAGCGGGCGGGTGCCACCGTGCTGGTCGCGGGCCCCGACTTCGGCACCGGCTCCTCCCGTGAGCACGCCGTCTGGGCCCTCCAGAACTACGGCTTCAAAACGGTCGTCTCGTCCCGCTTCGCCGACATCTTCCGGGGCAACTCGCTGAAGAACGGCCTGCTCACCGTGGTGCTCGACCAGAAGGTCGTGGACGAGCTGTGGGCCCTGACCGAGGCCGACCCGCAGGCCGAGATCACGGTGGACCTCCAGGCCCGCGAGGTGCGCGCCGAGGGCGTCACCGCCTCCTTCGAGCTGGACGAGAACTCCCGCTGGCGGCTGCTGAACGGGCTCGACGACATCAGCATCACCCTGACGAACGAGGCCGACATCGCCGCCTACGAGGCGCGGCGTCCCTCGTACAAGCCGCGCACGCTCGCGGTCTGACCCCTCGGGGGAGCCTCCACGGCTCCCCGGGGCGCTCCCCGCGCCCCCTCGGAGCACTCGATGTACCCCCATCCGTCCCACGGTTGGGGGTACATCCGTGTGCGCTTCCGCAGCCCGTCCGCGGGGCCTCCGCCGGACCCGGCGCGGACCGTCAACTCCCCGCCGTCCAGGGCCACAAGAGGCCGAAAGACGCCTTGTGGAACAGCCCTCGGGGATACTGGGAAACGGCCCCGGAGCCGGGTAGTTACCCCCTGGGCGGGCGACAACTCGCCCTAGATGGCACAATCGGTGCATGGATCGCGATGACCAACTCCAGCTCTACGGGGTCGTCGCGGACCGGTTGAAGGAGGCGCACGCCAAGGTGCGCGCACTGCAAGTCCCGGAGGGCGTACGGATGGCGCTGACCCGGAAGCTGCTGGTCATTACGGCCGCGGCCAAGCACGATCTCGCCGATGCGGCAAGGCGTCTGGAGCGATTGAGTGTGGACCTCGACGAGGGTCGTTTCCCTGAAGGCGACTGAGTGGCACCGGCATCGGGCCGTGCCGCGGGCCGACCGCGCGGGCAGCGGTCGAGTTCATTGCGGCACAAGGGTGATTAGCCCGTTTCGTGTTTGATTTGCGGTATATATCTGCCTAACGTGCGAAAAAGCTTGAACGGATACGTTCGGGCAATGTTTCCGAAGGGGAAGACGTGAACAAGGCGCAGCTCGTAGAAGCCATTGCCGACAAGCTCGGCGGGCGTCAGCAGGCCGCTGACGCCGTGGACGCCGTACTGGACGCCATCGTGCGCGCGGTCGTTGCGGGGGACCGGGTTTCGGTCACCGGCTTCGGCTCGTTCGAGAAGGTCGAGCGGCCGGCCCGCTACGCCCGCAACCCGCAGACCGGGGAGCGGGTCCGGGTCAAGAAGACCTCCGTGCCCCGCTTCCGCGCGGGTCAGGGCTTCAAGGACCTGGTGAGCGGCTCGAAGAAGCTCCCCAAGGGTGGCGAGGTCTCCGTCAAGAAGGCCCCCAAGGGCAGCCTGACCGGGGGTACCAAGACCACCGCCAAGGCCGCCGCGAAGAAGGCCACGGCCAAGAAGACGACGGCCCGCAAGACCACGGCCACCGCGGCGAAGAAGACCACGGCCGCCAAGAAGGCCACCACCAAGGCCGCCGCGAAGAAGACGACGACGGCGAAGAAGGCGGCGCCCGCGAAGAAGGCCACCACGGCGAAGACCACGGCGGCCAAGAAGACCACGGCCGCCGCGAAGAAGACGACCGCGGCGAAGAAGACCGCCCCGGCGAAGAAGACCACCGCCAAGAAGGCCCCGGCCAAGAAGTCGACCGCGCGCAAGACCACCGCGAAGAAGACCACCGCCCGCAAGCGGTAGCCACCGGACCGCCACGGTCATCCACGCGCCGGGCCGGACTCCCTCCGGGGAGCCCGGCCCGCGGGCTGTCCGGAGCCCCGGGCCGTCCGGGACGTCCGGGACGGCCGGGACGGCCGAGCCGGTCGAGGCGACCGGGGCGAGGGGGCGGCCGGGGCGAGCCTGGGAGGCGCGTTCGGGCAGACGCGTCCCGGACCGGCGCGGACGGGGCGTGGGCGGCCCTGGAGGGGCCGGAGGGACCCGCGAGCCCGCAGAGCCCGCAGGCCGCGAAGCCCGCGCGGCCGGAGTCCGGAAGCCCCGGCGCCCGTCTCCGGGACGGGAGGGGGCTAGAACGTCTGGAGGGTCACCAGGGTGACCTCGCGGGAGGCGCCCTCGCCGGTGACCTCGATCCGCACCCGCTGCCCCGGCCGGAGCAGCAGCAGCCCGCCCGCGTCGAACGCCCCGGCGCCGAACGGGACCGGGGTCCCGTCGTCCAGCAGGACGCTGCCGCTGCGGGTGTCCGGGTCGTACGTGTACGCGGTGGCTTGCATGAGGGCAGCCTAACGCCGTGGGCCCGGCAGCGGACCCGGCCCCCGGGGCCCCGCCGGATCGCCCGGGACGGGCGCCGGGGACCCCGTGGGCGGCGAGGGCACCGCCCGCAGGGTGTACGGGCCCACCCCCAGCGCCAGCGCGGCGCGCAGATCGGGCCCGGTGTCCACGTCCCGGCGCACCGAGTCGGTGTCCGCCAGCAGCAGTTCCACCGCCCCCGAGGCCCGGTGCCGGTCCCGGGACGTGCCGCCGAAGAGCGGACGCAATTCCGTGCCGGGCGACGCGGTCAGCAGGGTGGTCCCGATTCCCGAGGAGTCCGGGAGGAATGCGCGGGGGAATTGCGCGGCCCGGTCGAGGACCCGGGTCAATTCCCCCGGGCGCAATGCGGGGAGATCGGCGTTCAGCGTGGCCACCGGGGCGCCGGGCCGTTCCCGCCGTACGGCCGCCGCCCCGTGCGCGAGCGCCGCGTTCAGCCCGCCGTGGCGGGGGTCGGGAAGGGTTTCCGCGCCGAGGACCGCCAGTTCCCGGGCGGCCAGCGGATCGTCCGTGACGACCACCACATCCCGGACCGCCCGGCTGGTCAGCGCCGCGGCCACGGTGTCCTGGGCGAAGGCCAGGACCAGCGCGGGCCGGATCGCGTCCGGCACGGCGTCCGAGAGTCTGCTCTTGGCGCGGGCCAAGGGTTTCAGCGGGATGACCAGGGTCCATCGCACACGTGCTCCGTCGCCACACATCGCGTCCATTGTCCCCCGCGTCCCGGCCGCCCCGGACGCGAGGGCGCTCCCTCACCCGTGTGTGCGGGCGGGGCCCGTCGTACCCCGGGCGTACCGTGTCCTCGACACAGCGGCGCCCCGGAGCCACACTTGGGCCCCTGACCTGGCCGGGCCCGGGCCGGGGCGGGTGCCGTCAAGGACGACGGCGGCCGCCCGGGGACGGCGCGGCCACCGCCTCCGCCGGGTCCCTGCCGGCCCCGCGCGGGCGGGACACGGCGGGGCCGGGCAGGACGAGCGGTAACGAGCAAGACGCGATACGACGGAACGGGACGGACGCGGCGAACGCGGCCGGACCGCCCCGCGAGAGCTACGGGAACTACAGGAAGGTGTTCGAGTGTCCCGCCGAAAAGTCGGCTTCTGGTACCGCCTCGCGGCGGTCCTGTGCAAACCGCCGCTGGTGGTGCTGTTCAAGCGGGACTGGCGAGGAATGGAGAACATTCCGGCAACCGGCGGATTCATCACCGTGGTGAACCACAATTCCCATGTGGACCCGCTCGCCTACGCCCACTTCCAGTACGACACCGGCCGCGTCCCGCGTTTCCTCGCCAAGCACGGGCTGTTCCGCAAGGGGTTCGTCGGGGCCGCGATGCGCGGCACCGGACAGATCCCCGTCTACCGCGAGAGCGCCGACGCGCTGAGCGCGTTCCGGGCGGCGATCGACGCCGTCGAACGGGGCGAGTGCGTGGCCTTCTACCCGGAGGGCACCATCACCCGGGACCCCGACCAATGGCCCATGACCGGCAAGACGGGGGCCGCCCGGGTCGCCCTGACCACCCGCTGCCCCGTGATCCCGGTCGCCCAGTGGGGCGCCAACCTGCTGCTGCCCCCGTACGCCAGCAGGCCCCGCCCGTGGCCCCGCAAGACCCACCGGGTGCTCGCCGGACCGCCGGTGGACCTCTCCGCGTACTACGACCGGGAGCCCACCCCGGAACTGCTCAAGGAGGTGACCGCGGTCATCATGGCCGCGATCACCGCCCAGCTGGAGGTGCTGCGCGGCCGGAAGGCCCCCGCCACCCCCTACGATCCGCGTCAGGCGCGCGTCCAGCAGCGTCTGACGTCCGAGTCCGAACGGGCTGTCGCCCGGCGGACCGGACCGGCCGGACCGGCCGCACCGCACCACGACGACCCGGAGGACGGCACGTGACCAGCACCGTGAAGGCGGCCGTCTTCGGCACCGGTTCCTGGGGCACGGCCTTCGGGATGGTCCTCGCGGACGCGGGCTGCGAGGTCACCCTGTGGGGCCGCCGCCCCGAACTCGCCGAAGCCGTCAACTCCACCCGCGTCAACCCGGACTACCTCCCCGGGGTCCAACTGCCCGACGGACTGCGGGCCACCACCGACCCCGCCGAGGCCGCCCGCGACGCGGACTTCACCGTCCTCGCCGTCCCCTCCCAGACCCTGCGCGGCAATCTGGCCTCCTGGGTGCCGCTGCTCGCGCCCGGCACGGTCCTGGTCTCCCTGATGAAGGGCGTCGAACTGGGCTCCGCGATGCGGATGAGCGAGGTCGTCGAGGACGTGGCGAAGGTCGGCGCCGAGCGGGTCGCCGTCGTCACCGGGCCCAACCTGGCCCGGGAGATCGCGGCCCGGATGCCCGCCGCCGCCGTCGTCGCCTGCGCCGACGAGGGCGTCGCCCGACGGCTCCAGACGGCCTGCCACACCGCGTACTTCCGCCCGTACACCAACACCGACGTGGTCGGCTGCGAACTGGGCGGGGCGGTCAAGAACGTCATCGGACTGGCGGTCGGCATCGCGGACGGCATGGGCCTCGGCGACAACGCCAAGGGCTCGCTGATCACCCGGGGGCTCGCCGAGACCACCCGGCTCGGCCTCGCGATGGGCGCCGACCCGCTGACGTTCTCCGGACTCGCCGGTCTCGGGGACCTGGTCGCCACCTGCTCCTCGCCGCTCTCCCGCAACCACACCTTCGGCACCAACCTCGGCAAGGGCATGACGCTCCAGGAGACCATCGCGGTCACCCGGCAGACCGCCGAGGGCGTCAAGTCCTGCGAGTCGGTGCTGGATCTGGCCCGCAGGCACGGCGTCGACATGCCCATCACCGAGACGGTCGTCGGCATCGTCCACGAGGGCAAGCCGCCGGTGGTCGCGCTGAAGGAGCTGATGTCCCGCAGCGCCAAGCCCGAACGGCGCTGACGCCGGGCGCCGGACGGCGCCCGGCGCCCGTCCGGCACCCGCCCTCACCCGGGTGCCGGACGTCCACCCTGCCGCGGGCGCTGACCCACGGCGGGGCAGCGGGTACGCTCGACCCGTTATGAGCAGCGAGACCTCACCCCAGAGCCACAGGCTCCGCAAGCCGCGCGTGGCCGTCGTGTTCGGCGGCCGCAGTTCCGAGCACGGCATCTCCGTCGTCACGGCGGGCGCCGTCATGCGCGCCATGGACCGCGACGTCTACGACGTGCTGCCCATCGGCATCACCCAGGACGGGCGCTGGGCGCTCACCGCCGACGACCCGGAACGGATGGCGATCAGCGACCGCCGGGTCCCGAACGTCGACGAACTGACCGATTCCCCGGAGGGTTCCGTGACCCTCTCGGTGGACCCGTCCAGCCGCGAGGTCGTCTACCAGGAGCCCGGCGCCGTGCCGAAGGTCCTCGGCGACGTCGACGTGGTCTTCCCCGTGCTGCACGGCCCCTACGGCGAGGACGGCACCCTCCAGGGACTGCTGGAGCTGTCCGGGACGCCGTACGTGGGCTCCGGTGTGCTCGCCTCGGCCGTCGGCCAGGACAAGGAGTACATGAAGCGCGTCTTCGTCTCCTTCGGTCTGGCGGTCGGCCCCTATCTGGTGGTCCGGCCGCGCGAGTGGGAGAGCGACGAGGCGGGCGCCCGGCGGCGGATCGCGGAGTTCGCCGGGGAGCACGGCTGGCCGCTGTTCATCAAGCCCGCCCGCGCGGGCTCCTCGATGGGCATCACCAAGGTGGACTCCTTCGAGGGCCTCGACGAGGCGATCGAGGAGGCCCGGCGCCACGACCCCAAGTTCCTCGTCGAGTCGCTGCTGCGCGGCCGGGAGATCGAGTGCGGGGTGCTGGAGTTCGAGGACGGTCCGCGGGCGAGCGTGCCCGCCGAGATCCCGCCCGTCCAGTCCCACGACTTCTACGACTTCGAGGCGAAGTACATCGACTCCGCCGCCGGGATCGTGCCCGCCCCGCTCACCGGGGAGCAGACGGCCGAGATCCAGCGGCTGGCCGTCGCCGCGTTCGAGGCGGCCGGGTGCGAGGGGCTGGTCCGCGCGGACTTCTTCCTCACCGAGGACGGCACGTTCGTGATCAACGAGATCAACACGATGCCGGGCTTCACCCCCATCTCCATGTACCCCCGGATGTGGGAGGCCAGCGGCGTCCCCTACCCGGAGCTGGTGGACCGGCTGGTGCGGGCCGCGCTGCGGCGGCCGACCGGACTGCGCTAGCGGAACGCTCCCGTCCTCCCCGGGAACCGGCCGACCGGGCCCGGGGGAGGGCGGCCCGGGCGGCGGACCCGCCGGTTCAGTCCGCGATGCCCTTGGGCACGGTCGCCAGCACGGCCGGGGCGAGGTCGGTGAGCGGGCCCATCCCACGGTCCTTCCGGGCCTTCGGCAGGGTCACCTCGACGTAGGCCAGACGCAGCGCCGTGGTGAAGCGGAACGACCCGTCGTCCCGCTTCTCCAGCAGCCAGCCCACCCCGTCCACCTCGACGCCGTCCGCCTTCGGATCGGCCATCCGGGCGGGCCGGGGCACCCCGCAGCGCAGTATGATCGCCGGATCGCCCCAGGCCGCGGTCAGCTCGGACGCGGGCGCCGGGTCGGCCCGGTCGAGTCCGTCCACCCGCTTCGGCAGTTCCCCGTCCAGGTCCCGGCAGAGCCGGTCGGCCTCCGGCGCGGGGGAGGGGACCGCAGCCGTCACCGGCCCGCCCGCCGGGGAACAGCCGACGACGGCGCAGAGCAGGGCGAGGGCGGACGGCCCGAACAGACGGGACCGGCGACGCGGAGAGTTCACCGGCCAAGGGTAGACGGGGCTACAGATGGACGACCGGGCAGGTCAGGGTACGGGTGATGCCGTCCACTTGCTGGATCTTCGCGACCACCATGCGGCCCAGCTCGTCCACGGTCCGCGCCTCGGCCCGGACGATCACGTCGTACGGCCCGGTCACGTCCTCGGCCTGGAGCACTCCGGGGATCTTGCTGATGGTCTCGGCGACGGCCGACGCCTTGCCGACCTCCGTCTGGATCAGGATGTAAGCCTGTACCACGGAACCTCCAGGGCGGCCACGAGGATCATGCGGGGGAAAGGGACGCCACGTTATCGCGTCGCCGTGCGCCACGGGGAGACCCGCGGGCGCTGCGGCGCGCACGGGGTGCACACGCGGTGCGGGTTGACGGCCTGGTCCGCCCGCCGCGACGCCCCCGCAACCAGGACAGGGCCGATCCGGCGACCGGCGCGCGGCGCGCGTCCCGCCACCGGAACGCGGGTACGCCACCTCGGCGCGGAAGGGGCAGGACGATGAAGGGCACCGTGGGCGAACTGGGGGAGTTCGGGCTCATCAGGGAACTGACCGCCCGGCTCACCACCACCCCGGCGGTACGGCTGGGACCCGGGGACGACGCCGCGGTGGTGACCGCCCCGGACCGCCGGGTCGTCGCCAGCACCGACGTCCTGCTGGAGCACCGCCACTTCCGCCGCGACTGGTCCACCGCGTACGACGTGGGCCGCAAGGCCGCCGCCCAGAACCTCGCGGACATCGCCGCCATGGGCGCGGTGCCCACCGCGCTGCTCCTCGGGCTGGTGGTCCCCGCCGAACTGCCGGTGACCTGGCCGACCGAACTGATGGACGGACTGCGCGACGAGTGCCAGGTCGCGGGCGCCGCCGTGGTGGGCGGGGACGTCGTCCGGGGCGAGACGATCACCCTGTCGATCACCGCGCTCGGCGATCTGCGCAACCACGAGCCGGTCACCCGCGCCGGGGCCCAGCCCGGTGACGTGGTCGCCGTGACCGGTTGGCTCGGCTGGTCCGCCGCCGGGCACGCGGTGCTCTCCCGGGGCTTCCGCTCCCCGCGCGCCTTCGTGGAGGCCCACCGCAGACCGGAGCCGCCCTACCACGCCGGTCCGGCCGCCGCCGCGCTCGGCGCCACCGCCATGACCGACGTCAGCGACGGGCTGATCGCGGACCTCGGGCACATCGCCGAGTCCAGCAAGGTCCGCATCGACATCCGGTCCGCCGCCGTCGACGTGCCCTCCCAGATGAACGACATCGCGGCCGCCGTCGGCGTCGACCCGCTGCTGTGGGTGCTCACCGGCGGCGAGGACCACGCGATCGTGGCGACCTTCCCGCCGGACGTGAAGCTGCCCGCCCGCTGGCGGGTCATCGGCGAGGTGCTGCACCCCTCCGCGCTGCCCCAGGTCACCGTGGACGGCGCGGCCTGGACCCGGGCGGGCGGCTGGGACCACTTCGGCGACGGCGAGGGCTGACCCCTCCCGGCGACGGACTCCACCGGTCCGCACGGAACGGCGCGCCGCCCCGTCCGGACCACCGCACACCGCGCCCCGCACGGGAACCGGGGCGCCCCGACCGGACCGAGGACGACGATCACCATGACACCACCGCCCGCGCCCGCCTCCCCGGGACCGATACCCCGTCCCGCGCCGCCGCGCGTGCTCACCGTCGCCGGGTCCGACTCGGGCGGCGGGGCGGGCGTCCAGGCCGACCTCAAGACCATGCTGGCGCTCGGCACCCACGGGATGAGCGTGCTGACCGCCGTCACCGCGCAGAACTCCCGGGGCGTCCAGGGCGTCTGGGAACTGCCCGTCGCGGCGGTCCGCGCCCAGTACCGCAGCGTGGTCGACGACATCGGCGTCCAGGCGGTGAAGACCGGGATGCTCTCCTCCGCCGAACTGGTGGAGACGGTCGCCGGACTGCTCGCGGCCACCGACGCGCCCGTGGTGGTGGACCCGGTCGGGGTCTCCAAGCACGGGGACCCGCTGCTCGCCGCCTCGGCGCTGGACGCGGTGCGCCGGGAGCTGCTGCCGACGGCGACCGTCGCCACCCCCAACCTGGACGAGGTGGCCCAGCTCACCGGGATCACGGTGGTCTCGGAGGACGGGATGCGCCGGGCGGCCGACGCGGTGCTCGGCTTCGGCCCGCGCTGGGCGCTCATCAAGGGCGGACACCTCGCCGGGGACGCCGTCGACCTGCTCACCGACGGCGCCGAGGAGCACTGGCTGCGGGCGCCCCGGCTGGACAACCGGCACACCCACGGCACCGGCTGCACCCTGGCCAGCGCCATCGCCGCCCGGCTGGCCCACGGCGACCGGGTGCCGCGCGCGGTGACGGCGGCCAAGGCGTACGTGACCGGGGCGATCGGCGCCGGGTACGCGCTGGGCGCGGGCATCGGCCCGGTGGACCACGGCTGGCGGCTGCGGGACGCGGCGAGGGGCCCCGAGGGGGAGGCCACGGGGCCGGTGTAGGACCCGTCGGCCGGAGCCGGTCGCGCGGTTCCGGCACCGGCCGTTCCCGGCACCGGCCGTTCCGGCACTGGCCTTCCGGCACCGGCCGTTCCCGGCCCCGGACGGGTCGGGTGCCCGGGCGGCCGACGGCTGGTCCGTCCGGCCCCGACACGGGCCCGGCCCCGACACGGGCCCGGCCTCGGCCCCCGGTCGGTCCCCGGCCTCGGCCCGGTACCGGCCCGGCCTCGGCCCCCGGTCGGTCCCGGCCCGTCCCCCTACGGCCCGTCCGCACCCGGTCCGTCAGCCTCTGACCCGTCCGGCTCCGGAGCCCCGACCGCTACTCCTGGACGTCCGCGTCCGGCCCGTCCCTCTCCGGCCCGTCCGCCTCTGGCCCGTCCGGGTCCGGAGCCCCGTCCGGCTCCGGCGCCCCGGCCGCCGCCTCGGCCAGCCGGGCCGAGAGGCCGCGCAGCCGGGCCACCAGCTCTGGTGGCCCGTGCACCGTGAACCGGGCCCCCAGCAGCCCCACCCACAGGGCCAGCTCGTCCAACGAGTCCGAGCCCGCCGTCAGCAGACAGCTCCCCTCGTCCAGCGCCTCCACCGTCGCCGCCGACGGGGACGTCCGCTCCGCCACCCGGGCCGCCGGGGCGTACACGGTGAAGCGTCCCCGGTAGCGGTAGGGGGCGGTGGACAGCCCGCGCGAGGCGTAGTCGGCCAGATCGGCGGCGGGCGGTTCGCGCGGGACGAAACGGGGGCCGTTCGGGACGCGCGGGGTCAGCCGGTCCGCGCGGAAGGTCCGCCAGCCGGACCGGGACGGGTCGTACGCGACGAGGTACCAGCGGCGTCCGGTGGCGACCAGCCGGTGCGGCTCGACCTCCCGCCGGGACACGGTGCCGTCATGGGACCGGTAGTCGAACCGCAGGCCCTCGTGGTCCCGGCAGGCCGCCGCCAGCGCGGTCAGGATTCCGGGGGCGACCGTCGGCCCGCCGTCCGGCACCGCCACCGTCATCGCCCCCAGGGCGCCCACCCGGTGCCGCAGCCGGGACGGGAGCACCCGCTCCAGCTTGGCGAGCGCCCGCACCGAACTCTCCGCGACGCCCTCGACCCCGCCGCCCGCCGTGGCGCGCAGCCCCACCACGACGGCCACCGCCTCCTCGTCGTCCAGCAGCAGCGGAGGCAGCCGGGCCCCGGCGCCGAGCCGGTACCCGGCCACTCCGGCGCTGGCGTGGACGGGGTAGCCGAGGTCGCGCAGCCGCTCCACGTCCCGGCGGACGGTGCGCGGGGTGACGCCGAGCCGGGCGGCCAGCTCCGCGCCCGACCGGTCCCGGTGGTCCTGGAGGAGTGAGAGAAGTCGCAGCAGTCGTGTCGAAGTCGTTTCCACGGGTTCCACTCTGCCCGCCACCTAGGACACATCCTGTCCTCACCCCCGCCTACTGTCCTCCTCATGACCACCGAGAACGGCGCACGGCGCGACCAGCGGACCAACCACCCCGGCACCCACCCCGACCCCGAGAGCGACGGCACGGCGATCCGGCCCTTCCGGATCGCCGTGCCCCAGAGCGAGCTGGACGACCTGCGCGACCGGCTGCTGCGCACCCGCTGGCCCCGGGAGGTCCCCGGACAGGGCTGGCGGCGCGGGGTCCCCGTCGACTACCTGCGGGAGCTGGTCGCCCACTGGGCCGACCACTACGACTGGCGCCGCTGGGAGGCCCGGCTCAACGCCCACCCCCAGTTCACGACCACCATCGACGGCCAGGACGTCCACTTCCTGCACGTCCGCTCGGCCCGGCCGGACGCGCTGCCGCTGGTGCTGACCCACGGCTGGCCCGGCTCGGTGGTGGAGTTCCTGGAGCTGGTCGAGCCGCTGTCCCGCGACTTCCACCTGGTGATCCCGTCCATCCCGGGCTTCGGCTTCTCCGGCCCCACCACGGAGGCGGGCTGGTCCACCGAGCGGATCGCCGCGGCCTGGGCGGAACTGATGCGCAGGCTCGGCTACCGGCGGTACGGGGCGCACGGCGGCGATTTCGGCAGCGGGATCTCCCGCGCCCTCGCCGCGCTCGCGCCGGAGAACGTCGTCGCCCTGCACGTCAACGGCGGCACCACCTACCCCAGCGCCGCCGAGGACGACCCGACCCTCACCGAGCGGGAGCGGGCCCGGGTCCGCCGGATGAACACCTTCATGAACGAGGCGGGCGGCTACCTCGCCGTCCAGTCGACCCGTCCGCAGACCCTCGCGTACGGGCTCACGGACTCACCGGTCGGCCAGCTCGCCTGGATCGCCGACAAGTTCCGCGACATGACGGACCTGGCGAAGGACCTCCCCGACGAGGCGATCGGCCGTGAGGTGCTCCTCACCCATGCCACCCTCTACTGGCTCACCGCCACCGCCGGGTCCTCGGCGGCCCTGTACTACGAGGACGCCCGGAGCTGGGGCGAGCCGCAACCTTTGGAGGTGCCGCTCGCGGTCGCCCAGTTCACCGTCCAGGACATCGCCCTGCGCCGGGACGAGGAACGCCTCAACAACCTCGTCCGCTGGACCGACCACGACCGGGGAGGACACTTCGCGGCGTTGGAGGCGCCGGACCTGCTCCTGGCGGACCTGAGGGAGTTCTTCGCGGACTACCGACCGTGACGGGACCGTCCCGCTAGGAGACCGTCCGCGCACACGAAGAAGCCGGTCCGCCCCGAAGGGTGGACCGGCTTTTCAGCAACCAGCAAGTGGCCGCGCTAAAGCTTTACGTCAGCGCGAGACCTTGCCGGCCTTGATGCACGAGGTGCAGACGTTGAGCCGCTTCGGCGTCCGACCGACCACGGCACGCACGCGCTGGATGTTGGGGTTCCAGCGACGGGACGTACGGCGGTGCGAGTGGGAGATGTTGTTGCCGAAGCCCGGCCCCTTGCCGCAGACGTCGCAGTTGGCAGCCACGGGTCACTCCAAAGACTTCAGATGCACTTACGGTTGAACCCGGCATGCCGGGATCAGTGATCGGGTGGCGGTGCCAGGGGGAAGGCCCGATGTGTATCGGGCAACCGGAGCAGCATACTACGGCCGCGTCGGTAGAACGAAACTACCATGGTCGCCCCGGACCCACCTCGGCCACCGCCCCCGGTGCCGTCCCGTCCCGGTCGTCCCGGGGTCTACGCTGCGTCGCAGTCCGGATGGCCGAAGAGAGGCGAGCAGGTGCCCCAGATCCTCGACGCCGTCACGGTGCGTGCCTGGTGCGCGCGGTCCCTGGAGGCGCTGGGCCGGGCCCGCGAGGAGATCGACGCGATCAACGTCTACCCCGTCGCGGACGGGGACACCGGGACCAACCTCTATCTGACGCTGGAGTCCGCGACCCGGGCCGTGGAAGCGGTGTTCGCCGGGCACGAGCCGGACCTCCCGGCCACCTCCGAGGTGGTGCGCGCGATGGCGCACGGCGCGCTGATCGGCGCGCGCGGCAACTCCGGCACGATCCTCGCCCAACTGCTGCGGGGCATGTCCCAGGTGCTCGCCGCCGACCCGTCGCAACCGTCCGACCCTTCCGCCCGGCCTGCCCCGTCGGCCCTGTCCGGCCCGTCGGCCCCGTCCGGCCCGTCCGGTCCATCGCGGCCGGGCGTCCCGTCGGGCCCGTATCCGTCCGGTGCTCCGGGAGCTCCGGGGGAGCCGGGGCCCCGCGCCGGGGAGCCCTCCGGGGACGGGCCCCGGCTGCGCCGGGCGCTGCGCCGGGCCGCCGAGTCGGCGTACGAGGCGGTGGCCCACCCCGTCGAGGGCACCGTCCTGACCGTGGCCACCGCGGCGGCGGACGCGGCGGACACCGCCGGGGACGACTGCCGCGCCGTGGTGCGCGCCGCGTACCGGGGCGCCGTGGCCGCGCTGGAGGCCACCCCCGGACAGCTCGCCGTCCTCGGCCGGGCGGGCGTCGTGGACGCCGGGGGCCGGGGCCTGGTGGCCGTCCTCGGGGCCCTGGTGGAGGCGCTGACCGGGGAGCGGCCGGTGCCGGTCCCGCCGTCGGGCCCCGCGCGCGCCGGGGCCGTCCCCCTGGAGGGCGCCGGGGCGGACACCGGAACCGGCACCGGGACGGACGGCGGAACAGGCGCCGGAGCGGACGCCGGGGCGTGCGACGAGACCGGTGATCCGGCCGGATCGGCCTACGAGGTGATCTACCTGCTGGAGGCCGCCGACGCCCCCGTCGAACGGCTGCGGGCCCGGCTGGACGCCCTGGGCGACTCCCTGGTGGTGGTCGGCGGGGACGGGCTGTGGAACGTCCATGTGCACGTGCGCACCGCGGGCGACGCGGGCGCCGCCGTGGAGGCCGGGGTGGAGGCGGGCCGCCCCTACCGCATCCGCCTCACCCACTTCGGTGCCGACGACGCGCACACCGCCAGGCCCGGCGGCCCGGCGGCGGACGCCGCCCCCGTCCAGCGGGCGATCGTGGCCGTGGTCTCCGGCGAGGGACTGGCGGAGCTGTACGCCGAGGCCGGCGCGGTGCCCGTGCTCGCCCGCCCCGGGGAGCCCCCGGCCAGCGGGGAACTGGCGCAGGCCGTCGTCCGGTCCCGGGCCCGCGAGGTGGTGCTGCTGCCCAACGACGCCGGACTGCGGCACGTGGCCGCGGCGGCGGCCGAGCAGGCCCGCGCCGACGGGGTGCGGGTCGCGCTCATCCCCACCCGGTCCGTGGTCCAGGGCATCGCCGCGCTCGCGGTCCACGAACCGGGCCGCCGCTTCGACGAGGACGTGGTGGCGATGACCTCCGCGGCCGGCGCCACCCGGTACGGCGAGCTGGCCGTCGCGGAACGGCAGTCCTGGACCATGGCGGGCATCTGCCAGGCCGGGGACGTGCTGGGCCTGATCGACGGGGACGTGGCCGTGATCGGACCGCCCACCGGCCCCGGCCCGGGAACCCCGGACGCGCCCCCGGCCCCGCACGCCGACACCGCCCCGGCCCCGGCCCCGGCCCCGGCCCCGGACCCTGCCCCGGCCCTGGACCCCGGCCCGGTCCCGGGCCCCGCCCCGACCCCGGACCCCGGCACGGACCCCGCCCCGCCCTCCGTCGCCGACGGCGTCCCGGACCCGGCGGGGGAGCCGGAACGGCCCCGGGCGGCGGGGGAACCCACGACGGCCCCCGACCCCGAACTGCTCGCCCGGACCGCCGTCACCGTCCTGGACCGGATGCTCGCGGCGGGCGGCGAACTGGTCACCCTGGTGCTCGGCGACGACGCCCCCGACAGCGTCGCGCGACGGCTGGAACGCCATGTACGGGACGCGCACCTCGCGGTGGACACCGTCGTCTACCGGGGCGGCCGTCACTCGGCGCTGCTCCTCATCGGGGTCGAGTAGCCGACCCGGGCGCGCCGCTGGCCCGCGGCCGGTCCCCGGGGTGACGGGAACGCCTCCCGAAACGAACGAACGCGGACGGAATCGACGGAACCGGGCGAACCCGCCCGCACCGGGGGTGGCGCGGGGCGCGCTGTCAGTGGCGTGGTGTGCAATGGACGGGTGTCCGCGCTCGAAGAACCGCTGAAGAAGGACCTGGGAGCCGCCACCGCGAAGGTGCTCGCCGAGGGGCTCGGCCTGCGCACCGTCGGCGACCTCCTCCACCACTACCCCCGGCGCTACGCCGAGCGCGGCGAGCTGACCCGGCTCGCCGACCTCCCCCTGGACGAGCACGTCACGGTGGTCGCCCAGGTGGAGACCGCCCGGGTGCTCCGGTTCAACGGGGGCAGCGGGCAGCGGCTGGAGGTGGTGATCACCGACGGTGGCGGGCGCCTCCAGCTCGTCTTCTTCGGCCGGGGCGTCCACAAGCCCCACAAGGACCTGCTGCCCGGCACCCGGGCGATGTTCGCGGGCAAGGTCTCCCTGTTCAACCGCAAGCTCCAGCTCGCCCACCCCGCCTACGCCCTGCTGCACCGCGACCCGGACGCCCCGGAGGACGACGGGGAGGGGGCCGCCGTCGACTCCTGGGCGGGAGCCCTCATCCCGATCTACCCGGCCACCGCCAAGATGGAGTCCTGGAAGATCGCCAAGGCGGTGGACACGGTCCTCGCCAAGGCGGCGGAGGCGGTGGACCCGCTGCCCCCCGCGCTCCGCGAGGGCCGTGGCCTGATCCCGCTGCCCGAAGCCCTGCGCCTCATCCACCGTCCGCGCACCAAGGCCGACGTGGAACGGGCCCGGGCCCGGCTGAAGTGGGACGAGGCGTTCGTCCTCCAAGTGGCGCTGGCCCGCCGCCGCCACAGCGACACCCAGCTCCCCGCCACCCCCCGCGCGCCCGGCCCGGACGGGATCCTCACCGCCTTCGACGCCCGGCTGCCCTTCACCCTCACCGAGGGACAGCGGAAGGTCAGCGGCGAGATCTTCGCCGACCTCGCCACCCGGCACCCCATGCACCGGCTGCTCCAGGGCGAGGTCGGCTCCGGCAAGACCCTGGTGGCCCTGCGGGCGATGCTCGCGGTGGTCGACGCGGGCGGACAGGCCGCGATGCTCGCGCCCACCGAGGTCCTCGCCCAGCAGCACCACCGCTCCGTCACCGAGATGATGGGCGAGCTGGCCGAGGGCGGGCTGCTCGGCGGCGCCGACCACGCCACCAAGGTCGTGCTGCTCACCGGCTCCATGGGGACGGCGGCCCGCCGCCAGGCCCTGCTGGACCTGGTCACCGGGGAGGCGGGCCTGGTGATCGGCACCCACGCCCTGATCGAGGACAAGGTCCGCTTCCACGACCTGGGCCTGGTCGTCGTCGACGAACAGCACCGCTTCGGCGTCGAACAGCGCGACGCCCTGCGCGGCAAGGGCCCCGCCGGGGACGACGGCGAGCGGCGCGTCCCGCACCTCCTGGTGATGACCGCCACCCCCATCCCGCGCACGGTGGCGATGACCGTCTTCGGGGACCTGGAGACCTCCGTCCTCGACCAGCTGCCCGCCGGACGCTCCCCGATCGCCAGCCATGTGGTGCCCGCCGCCGACAAACCGCACTTCCTCACCCGGGCCTGGGAACGCGTCCGCGAGGAGGTCGCCAAGGGCCACCAGGCGTACGTGGTGTGCCCCCGCATCGGTGACGAGGCCGACCGGGCCGCGGCCTCCGGCACGGAGGGCGGCGCCAAGGCGGCGAAAGCGGCGAAGGCCGCGGCGGCCCGCGAGGAGGCGGAGGCGACCGCCGACCGGCGGCCCCCGCTGGCGGTCCTGGACGTCGCCGCCGACCTCGCCCGGGGCCCGCTCGCCGGACTCGCCGTCGAGGTGCTGCACGGACGGATGGCCCCCGAGGACAAGGACGCGGTGATGCGCCGGTTCACCGAGGGGCGCACCCAGGTCCTGGTCGCCACCACGGTCATCGAGGTCGGCGTCAACGTCCCCAACGCCACCGCCATGGTGATCATGGACGCCGACCGCTTCGGCGTCTCCCAGCTGCACCAGCTGCGCGGCCGGGTCGGACGGGGCTCGGCGCCCGGGCTCTGTCTGCTGGTCAGCGAGATGCCCGAGGCGAGCGCCGCCCGGGCCCGGCTGGAAGCGGTCGCCGGCACCCTGGACGGCTTCGAGCTGTCCCGGGTCGACCTGGAACAGCGCCGGGAGGGCGACGTCCTCGGCCAGGCCCAGTCCGGGGTGCGGTCCTCGCTGCGGGTGCTCACCGTGCTCGGCGACGAGGACGTCATCGCCGAGGCCCGCCAGGAGGCCACCGCCGTGGTCACCGCCGATCCGGAGCTGACGGCGCTGCCCGGGCTGCGGGTGGCGCTGGACGCGCTCGTCGACGAGGAACGCGAGCGCTACCTGGAGAAGGGCTGACGGCGCGCCCGGCCGCCTCCGGCCCCGTACGCCTATCGTGGGGGTGTCCGCACCGACCGCACCACGAAGGACCCGACCGCACATGACCCGCGTGATCGCCGGGCTCGCCGGAGGACGGCGGCTGGCCGTCCCCCCGGGCAACGGCACCCGCCCCACCTCGGACCGCGCGCGAGAAGGGCTCTTCTCGACCTGGCAGTCCCTGCTCGGCACCCTCGACGGCATCCGGGTGGCCGATCTGTACGCCGGGTCCGGCGCCGTCGCCCTGGAGGCGCTGTCCCGGGGCGCGGCCCACGCGCTGCTCGTCGAGGCGGACGCCCGCGCCGCCCGGGTGGTCCGGGAGAACGTCCGGGCGCTCGGACTGCCCGGCGCCGAGGTCCGCGCCGGACGCGCGGAACAGGTCGCCGCGGGCCCGCCGCCCGCCGCCCCCTACGACGTCCTCTTCCTGGACCCCCCGTACGCCGTCACCAACGGCGATCTTGAGGAGATCCTGCTCACACTCCGGGCCGGGGGATGGCTCGCGGCCGACGCGCTCGTCACCGTGGAGCGCAGCACCCGGGGCGGTGCGTTCCCCTGGCCCGACGGCTTCGAGCCACTCCGGTCCCGGCGCTACGGCGAGGGGACGTTTTGGTACGGTCGCGCCGCCGCCACCAGCGGTACCGCCCCCACGTGCGACCACGCACCATGACCGGACCGGAGAGCGAGGAACCACAGTTGCGCCGCGCCGTCTGTCCGGGGTCCTTCGACCCCATCACCAATGGCCACATCGACATCATCGCCCGTGCCTCCAAGCTGTACGACGAGGTCTACGTCGCGGTGATGATCAACCAGTCCAAGCAGGGGCTGTTCGAGGTCGACGAACGGATCGCCCTGATCCGCGAGGTCACCGCCGAGTACGCCAACGTCCGGGTGGAGTCGTTCCACGGACTCCTGGTCGACTTCTGCAAACAGCGCGAGATCCCCGCCATCGTCAAGGGACTGCGGGCGGTCAGCGACTTCGACTACGAACTCCAGATGGCCCAGATGAACATCGGCCTCTCCGGTATCGAGACCCTCTTCGTCCCCACCAACCCGACCTACAGCTTCCTGTCGTCCTCCCTGGTCAAGGAGGTCGCGGCCTGGGGCGGCGACGTCTCCCACCTGGTCCCCCCGACGGTGCTCGACGCCCTGGTGGGCAGGCTCCGGGAGCGCCGCGAAGCGGGCCGCTGACGACGCCCGGGGCACCGGTGCGCCCCCTGGCGGGGCGCACCCCCGGCGGAGCGCGCCCCCACGCCCGGCGCGCGCCGTCCCCGCGCTGTCCGCCGCTGTCCAGCGGGTGCCGTCCGGCGCCCGGACGGCACCCCGGGCCCGTACAGTCGCCTTGTCCGTCTTCGACCGGGACGCGTCGGGACACGTCGAGGCACAGGGAGTGGCGAGCACACGGTGGACGTGCAGAAGAAGCTGGATGAGATCGTCGCGACCGTCGGCAACGCCCGCTCGATGCCCATGTCCGCCTCGTGCGTGGTCAACCGGGCCGAACTGCTCGCGCTGCTCGACGAGGTGCGCCGGGCCCTGCCCGGTTCCCTGGAGCAGGCCCGCGAACTCCTCGGCGACCGGGAGGGCATGGTCGCCGGGGCCCGCGCCGAGGCCGAGCGGATCATCGACGCCGCCCACCGGGAGCGCGGCTCGCTGATCGCGGACACCGAGGTCGCCCGCCGCTCCCGGCAGGAGGCCGACCGGATCCTCGACGACGCCCGCCGGGAGGCCGGGGAGGTCCGCGCCGAGGCCGACGACTACGTCGACTCCAAGCTGGCCAACTTCGAGGTCGTCCTCACCAAGACCCTCGGTTCGGTCGGCCGGGGCCGGGAGAAGCTGCTGGGCACCGGGACGGGCCCCGGCCCCGACGGACGCGAGGACCCCGACTACGCGGAGGCCCCCGAGCGCAGCCCCGACCCGGAGACCCAGCGCCGCCGCGCCGACCAGTACGTGGACGCCAAGCTCGGCGCGTTCGAGGCGGTGCTCGCCAAGACCCTGGAGGCGGTCGGCCGGGGACGGCAGAAGCTGCACGGCCGGGTCGCGGAGGACGAACTGGGCCTGCTCGCGGACGGCACCGACGCCCCCCGCCCCACCAGCGACGCCGACTACCTGGCCGACCTCGCGGGCCTCGCGCCCGGCGCCCCGGCCGTCCCCCCGCCCCCGCGCCCCGCGCCGCCCCTCCCGACGGAACCCGCCGCCGCGCGGACCCCGTCCCCGGCCGGTGACGGGTACGGGACGGACGGTCCGTACGGCCAGGACGGTCCGTCCGAGCGGGACGGCGCGTACGCCCCGGCCGGCGACGGGTACGGCCGGAACGACGTCCACGCGCGGGACGGCGTCCACGCCCAGGGCGCCGGACACCGCCGGGACGACGTCCACGGCCCGGCCGACGGGTACCACCGGGACGGACCCGCCGACGGACCGGCCGGGACCTACGTCCACGGCCGGGCCAGCACCTACGGCCGGGACGGCATGTACGTGCGGGACGACGTCTACGGGCCGCCCGGCGACGCGGGACGGCCCGTGGCCGCCGCCCCGCACGACCCGCGCACCGTCTACGGCCACCAGGACCCCTACGGCTACCCGACGCCCGGCTACCCGGACCCGTACCCGTCCGCCGGAAACCGGGACGACGGTCACGGGACCGGCCGCTCCCCGTCCACCGGCACGCCCCTGGAGACCCCGGACGGCCCGGGCGCGGCCCCTGACGGTCACGGCGGTCCCGGCCGTCACGGAGGCCCCGTCGTCGGTCACGGAGGGCCGCCCCCGCTCCCGGCGCCCCGCCCCGCCGCCCTCGACGAGGCCAGCCTGTTCGACACCGGCATGATCACCCCCGACCAGCTCCGCCGGTACGAACAGGGCCGCTGACCGGCCCCGCCGCCCGGACCGGGCCCGCCCGCCGACGTCCCCTCCCCGGACCCGGCCCCGTCCGGTTCATCCGGTCCGTCCGGACCCGATCCTCGTCCGCGCCCCCGGCGGACCCCTCCCCGGGCCCCCTCCGGAGCGGGAACGGGGAGCGCGATTGGGACCAGGGGGAAAGGTCCAGTATCCTGGCTCTTCGGTCGTGTGCGTCGAGCGCGCGTCCGTCCCCTTCGCAGCTCGCCGGGCCCTTCCGTGTGGGCACCGACGACCGAAAGCAGTCATGGCCCTGAACGCCCGCCTGGATCATCGCGACCCCCTCGTGTTCGACACGCACGAGCTGGGGCGGCGTCCCGGTGGACTCCAGCGGCTGACCCGCACGGTCGACGCGCCCTCCGGGGACGCCGTCTTCGGTGTCCCCGGGGTCATCGGAGTGCCCGCGGGCGCCCCGGTGCGACTGGAACTCCGGCTGGAGTCGGTCATGGAAGGGGTGCTTGTCACAGGCACCGCCCATGCCACCGCCGAGGGGGAGTGCGTAAGGTGTCTGGAGCCGCTGGAGCTGGAGCTCACGGCGGACTTCCAGGAGATGTTCTCGTACCCCGAGACCGACAACCGGGGCCGTGTGACCACGGAGCCGGAAGACGGTGACGAGGAGGGCGAGGACAGGCTCTTCATCGAGGACGGCCTGATCGGCCTCGAAGCCGTGCTGCGCGATGCGGTGGTGCTCGCACTGCCCATGCAGCCGGTGTGCCAGGACGACTGTCAGGGCCTGTGCTCCGAGTGCGGAGTGCGGCTCGCGGACGACCCGGACCACCAGCACGACGCCGTCGACATCCGTTGGGCGGCACTGCAAGGACTCGCTGACTCCATCCAGGACGGCGAGAAGGACGATTTGAGCGGCGCCGAAGCGGGCGTCGACGAGAAGCAGGAGAAGTAGCTGTGGCTGTTCCGAAGCGGAAGATGTCGCGCAGCAACACGCGCCACCGCCGGTCGCAGTGGAAGGCTGCGGTCCCCACTCTGGTCGCGTGCGAGCGCTGCCACGAGCCCAAGCTGCAGCACATCGCGTGCCCGGCTTGCGGCACCTACAACAAGCGCCAGGTCCTCGAGGTCTGAGCGGCTGGTGAGGGGCACGATGCCAGACGCCAAGAAGAGTGACCCCCGTCAGACCGGGGGTGGCCCGGCGGCTTCGTCCCACACGCTTCTGGAAGGGCGGCTCGGCTATCAGCTCGAGTCCGCCCTTCTCGTGCGTGCGCTGACCCATCGCTCGTACGCGTACGAGAACGGCGGTCTGCCGACCAACGAGCGGCTGGAGTTCCTCGGGGACTCCGTGCTCGGCCTGGTCGTCACCGACACGCTGTACCGCAGCCACCCCGATCTGCCCGAGGGGCAGCTCGCCAAGCTGCGGGCCGCGGTGGTCAACTCGCGCGCGCTCGCGGAGGTGGGGCGCGGTCTTGACCTCGGCGCGTTCATCCGGCTGGGCCGGGGCGAAGAGGGCACCGGCGGCCGGGACAAGGCGTCGATCCTCGCCGACACCCTGGAAGCGGTGATCGGCGCGGTCTATCTCGACCAGGGACTCGACGCGGCCGCGGAGCTGGTCCACCGGCTCTTCGACCCGTTGATCGAGAAGTCCTCCAACCTCGGTGCCGGACTGGACTGGAAGACCAGCCTCCAGGAACTCACCGCGACCGAGGGCCTCGGGGTCCCGGAGTACCTGGTCACCGAGACCGGGCCGGACCACGAGAAGACCTTCACCGCTGCCGCCCGCGTCGGAGGCGTCTCGTACGGCACCGGCACCGGCCGCAGCAAGAAGGAAGCGGAGCAGCAGGCCGCCGAGTCGGCCTGGCGGTCCATCCGCGCCGACGCGGACGCCCGCGCGGCCGAGGCGGCCCGGGCCGCCGAAGCCGAAGCGGTCGAGGCCGAGGGGAACGCCGACACCTCCTCGGCCACCGCCTGACCCGCTTCCCGTGAGCGCCCGCCCCCACCGGGGCGGGCGCTCACGCCGTCCCTCCCCCGACCGCGCCGACCGAGGACCACGCATGCCCGAACTGCCGGAAGTCGAAGTGGTGCGGCGCGGACTGGCCCGCTGGGTCGCCGGGCGGACCGTCGCCGAGGTCGAGGTGCGCCATCCGCGCGCCGTGCGCCGCCACCCCGCCGGAGCGGGGGACTTCGCCCTGCGCCTCACCGGCGAGCGGATCGGGGAGCCCCGGCGCCGGGGCAAGTACCTGTGGCTGCCGCTCACCGACCCCGACGGCGGCACCGGCACCGCGGTCCTCGCGCACCTGGGCATGAGCGGTCAGCTCCTGGTCCAGCCGCAGGACGCCCCCGACGAGCGGCACCTGAGGGTCCGGGTCCGCTTCGACGACACCACCGGCACCGAACTGCGCTTCGTCGACCAGCGCACCTTCGGCGGGCTGAGCCTCCACGACACCACCCCGGACGGCCTCCCCGACGTCATCGCGCACATCGCCCGCGACCCCCTGGACCCGCTCTTCGACGAGACGGCCTTCCGCACCGCGCTGCGCCGCCGCCGGACCACCGTCAAACGGGCCCTCCTGGACCAGTCGCTGATCAGCGGCGTCGGCAACATCTACGCCGACGAGGCGCTGTGGCGCTCCCGGCTGCACTACGACCGCCCCACCGCGACCCTCACCGCCCCCCGGACCACCGAACTCCTCGGCCACGTCCGGGACGTGATGAACGCGGCGCTCTCCGTCGGCGGCACCAGCTTCGACAGCCTCTACGTCAATGTGAACGGGGAGTCCGGGTACTTCGACCGCTCCCTGGACGCGTACGGACGGGAAGGGCTGCCCTGCCACCGCTGCGGCACCCCGATGCGGCGGAGCCCCTGGATGAACCGGTCCAGCTACTACTGCCCGCGCTGTCAGCGCCCGCCCCGCGCCACGGACTGACGCCCGCCCCCCGGTGCGCCCGGCCCCGGACGGGGAACGGGCGCACCCGGTCCACCGGCCGTCGCGACCCGCTTCCGGACCCCGGCTTCCGGACGTCGGAAGCCGGAGTCCGGCGGGCCGGAAGCTCGGAGCGGGAGCCCGGTGGCCCGGAAGTCCGGAGCGGGAGCCCGGCGGGCCGGAAGCCGAAGCGGTCCGGGTGTCAGAAGCCGAAGTTCTGGGTCCACCACGGGCCGCCGGACGCGAAGTGCGCGCCCACGCCCAGCGTGGTGAAGTCGCAGTTCAGGATGTTGGCCCGATGCCCCGGGCTGTCCATCCAGGCGGCCATGACCGCCGCCGCGTCGCTCTGGCCCCGGGCGATGTTCTCCCCGCCCAGCTCCACGCCCGCCGCCTTCGCCCGGTCCCAGGGGGTGTCCCCGTCCGGGTCGGTGTGGTCGAAGAAGCCCCGGGCCGCCATGTCCTTGCTGAAGTCCTCTGCGAGGCGCGCCAGCCCGGCGTCGGCGGTGACCGGACGACAGCCCACCTTGGCCCGCTCCTGGTTGACCAGTGCCAGCACCTGGGCCTCCGGGGTTCCGCCGGAGGGGACCTCGGCGGGGGGCGGGGGCGCCGCCGGGGTGGACGGCGCGGGCTTGGTGGCCGGGGCGGTGGCGCTCGGCGCCGCCTTCGGCGGGGTGGACGGGCGGGTGGTGGGCGCGGTGGTCTTCGGCGCGGGCGCGGACTCCTTGCGGGGGGCGGGCGCGGAGGGCTTCGCCGACGAGCGGGACGGCCGCTCGTCCCCGCTCCGCTCCCGGTCCGCCGCCGCCCGGTCCCCGGCTCCGGCTCCGGCGGAGGGCGTGGCGGGCGTGGGGGAGGAGGGCTTCGCGGGGGCGCTCGGCCCGCCGTCGGCCTCCACCGCGCTCGGTCCGGCGCCGGTCTCCACCCGCTCGGCGGCCCCGCCGCCGTACGAGGTGGGGGAGTCGCCGCCCGGCAGCACCCCGGAGGCCATGGCCACCGCGCCGAACGCCACGGCGGCGGACACCCCGAGCAGTCCGGTGCGCACCGGGGTGGACATCCGCTTGCGGGACCCCCGGCGCGCGGACGCGTCCCCGGCCGGGGACGGGACCAGCGGCAGGGCCGTGGTCGCCGCGGTCGGGTCGTCGTCGGGGGTGTCGGGGAAGGTGCCCGGGACGGTCAGATCGGGGAAGCCGTCGGCGGCGCTCCGGCCCGTCCCGCCCGTGCCCGGCGCGGCGCCGTATCCGGCGAGGCCACGACCGTACGCGGAGGAACCGCCGTACGTCTCGTCGTAGCGGGGGACGGGCGCGGTGTCGTCGTAGTAGGGGGACGGGTACGGGTCGTCGTGGCCCCAGGCGTCACTCCGGTCCCAGGCGTCCTCGTGACCCGTGGGGTCGCCGTGGCCCACCGGGTCGGGGTGGCCGCCGCGCGCGTACGGCTCCGGGTGCCCCGTCGCCAGGGTCCCGCCGCCGTGGGAGGGGACCCCGCCGGAGTGCGGGGCGTCGTCGTACGGGAAGCCGCCGGGGTACGGGGCGTAGGGGCGCGCCACCGGGTTCCCGCCGTCCGGAGCGTCACCCGGGAACGCCGCGCCGGGCAGGTCCCCCTCGGGCCCGGGGTACGGGGCGTACCCGTCGTACGCCGGGTCGGCGTCCGGCGCGTCGGCGCGCAGATAGGCGGCCGACGGAGCGGACGCGCCCTCGCCGGGCGCCGTTTCGGGCCGGTACGGCGTGGTGCCGTCGGTACCGGAAACGGGTCCGGTGGGTCCCGCGGCGGAGCGTCGGTGACGTCCCATGGTCCTGTCCCGGCCTTTCTGTTCCTCGCTGTCAATGCGACTCCCCCATTCGGGTGAGCCTCATTGCGTGGGGACGCTACCCCATGCCACAAGAGGAGGAAGTGCCCAAAGGCCATTTCGCCGGTTACCGTGCGCCCATGAAGGAAGAAGCGAGGCTCACGGCATGGGTACGCGGCCGTGTACAGGGAGTGGGTTTCCGCTGGTACACGCGGGCCAAAGCGCTGGAGATCGGCGGGCTGAGTGGTTTTGCTCTCAATTTGGACGACGGCCGCGTCCAAGTGGTCGCGGAAGGCCCCCGCGACGCCTGCGACACCTTGCTGGAGTGGCTCGACCGGGGCGACACGCCGGGCCGGGTGGACGGGGTGACCGAGATCTGGGGCACACCGCGCGGTGGGTACGACGGCTTCGCGATCCGCTGAGGGAGAGGCCCAGGGCGGCTCCCGGGCGCTCCGGAGGGGAGCGTTCCGGGGGCCGTGCCGCAGGGGAAAGCCGCTGGTGGTTGCCGAGGGGGACGGGCCGTGACAGGCTCGGCGGAGGGGGCGGACCACACGCTCCCGGGGCCCCGAGGACGGTGCCCGGCCGGTCCGTTCCCGGCCCGTAGCGCCCCGGCGGCCCATCGGCACGGGGTGTGATCGTGTTGACCGTCAAACTTTTTGGTGAGACTCTGGAAGCCCCGCGCACCTTACCTGTTTGGCATGCAGAACGGCAGCGAGAACTCAAGAGTGCCAAGCACCGCGGGTGCGAATCCCTCTCGACCCAACCGCTTCGGTCGGTCACTCATTGTGGAGGACCATCCATCATGGCAAAGGCGCTTCTCGGTTACGTCGGCGGCTCCGACCCGCGACTCCTCGCCGAGATGCGACGGCTCCAGCAGCGCGTCCAGGATCTTGAGTCCGAGCTCGTACGGATTCAGGCCGAGAACGACGCGCTCGCGGCTGCCGCTTCTCACGACAGCGAATCGCTCCTCAAGAGCATCGACGTTCCCCAGGCGGAGCCTGCGCTCACCTGACCACTCGCTGAGCACCGCTTGACACGTGGTCGGGCCCGCCCAACAACCGCTATACCGTGATCGCTCGCCCGATCTGCAAGGGACGCTTCGGCGTCCCTTCTGTCATGTGGTCCCCGTTCCGGCAGCCCCCTCCTTCGCCGTTACTTTCTGATGTGCCCTGCACATTCCCCGGTGAAACCGCGATATCCCCGCCGGAGCCCGTCGGCCCCGCCCCGCACCGGGGAACCAGGGGCCCGGAGCCGCCCCCGCGCACCGGGCCGGTAATCCCGGCGCCCGGCCTCACCGGGGCTTCGGCGGGAGGGCGGTAAAGTCCGGGGGCGTGCACCTCAAGGCCCTGACCCTGCGCGGTTTCAAATCCTTCGCGTCCACCACGACGCTGCGATTCGAACCCGGCATCACCTGCGTCGTCGGACCGAACGGCTCCGGCAAGTCCAATGTCGTCGACGCCCTGAGCTGGGTCATGGGCGAACAGGGCGCGAAATCCCTGCGCGGCGGCAAGATGGAAGACGTCATCTTCGCCGGAACCACCGGCCGCCCCCCGCTCGGCCGGGCCGAGGTCTCCCTCACGATCGACAACTCCGACGGCGCCCTGCCCATCGAGTACGCCGAAGTCACCATCACCCGGATCATGTTCCGCAACGGCGGCAGCGAATACCAGATCAACGGGGACACCTGCCGACTCCTCGACATCCAGGAATTGCTCTCCGACTCCGGAATCGGCCGCGAAATGCACGTGATCGTCGGCCAGGGGCAACTCGACTCCGTCCTGCACGCCGATCCCACCGGCCGCCGCGCCTTCATCGAAGAGGCCGCGGGCGTCCTCAAACACCGCAAGCGCAAGGAGAAGGCGCTGCGGAAACTCGACGCGATGCGGGCGAACCTCGCCCGGGTCCAGGACCTCACCGAGGAACTCCGCCGCCAGCTCAAACCCCTGGGACGGCAGGCCGCCGCCGCCCGCCGCGCCACCGTCATCCAGGCCGAGCTGCGCGACGCCCGGCTGCGGCTGCTCGCCGACGACCTCGTCACCCTGCGCGCCGCCCTCGCCGCCGAGGTCGCCGACGAGACCGAACTGAAGCGCCGCCAGGAGGAGGCCCGGGCCGCCCTCACCGCCGCGCTCGCCCACGAGGGACGGCTGGAGGACGAGGTCCGGCGGCTCACCCCCCGCCTCGAACGCGCCCGGCGCACCCACTTCGACCTCTCCCGCCTCGCCGAACGCGTCCGGGGCACCGTCTCCCTCGCGGACGCCCGGATCACCAGCGCCACCACCGCCCCCGAGGCCGAACGCCGGGGCCGGGACCCCGAGGACCTGGAGCGCGAGGCCGCCCGCATCCGCGACCAGGAGGCCGAACTGACGGCCGCCCTCGAAGCCGCCGCGCACGCCCTGGAGGACACCGTCGCCCACCGGGCCGACCTGGAACGGGCGCTGCTCGCCGAGGAGCGCCGGCTCAAGGACGTGGCCCGCGCCGTCGCCGAACGCCGTGAGGGGATCGCCCGGCTCGGCGGCCGGGTCGCCGCCGCCCGCAGCCGGGTCGCCGCCGCCGAAGCCGAGGCCGAACGGCTCGCCGCCGCCCGTGACGCCGCCCGGGACCGGGCCGCCACCGCCCGCCGGGAACACGAACGGCTGCGGACCGAGGTCGACGGCCGGGGCGCCGGGGACGCGGAACTCGACGCCCGCCACGAAGCCGCCCGCACCGCCCTCGCCGCCGCCGGGACCGCCCTCGCCGAGGCCCGCGACGCGGCCACCGCCGCCGACCGCCGCCGCGCCGCCGTCGCCGCCCGCCGGGACGCGCTCGCCCCCGCGCTGCGCGGCGCCGACGGCACCGCCGCCCTGCTCGCCGCCCGGGACGCCCTCACCGGGGTGCTCGGCCCCGCCGCCACGCTGCTCACCGTCGAGAGGGGCCGGGAGGTCCCCGTCGCGGCCGTCTTCGGAGCCGCCGCCGACGCCCTCGCCGTCACCTCGCCCGCCCAGGCCGCCGAGGCCATCCGGCTGCTGCGCAAACAGGACGGCGGCCGGGCCGCGCTGCTCCTCGCCGACGCCCCCGAACCGGCGGGGACGGCCCCCCGCCCCGCCCTGCGCGGCGACTGGCGGTACGCGGCCGACCTGGTGCGCGGCCCCGGCGAACTGATGCCCTCGGTACGGCGGCTGCTCGCCGGATACGTCGTGGTGGCCACCCTGGAGGACGCCGAGGACCTGGTCCGCGCCCATCCCGGGCTCACCGCCGTCACCGCCGAGGGCGATCTGCTCGGGGCGCACTTCGCGCACGGCGGGTCCGCCGGGGCGCCCAGCCTCCTGGAGGTGCGGGCGGCGGTCGACGAGGCCACCGCCGAACTGACCGCGCTCGACGAGCGGTGCGCGGTCCTCGCCGACGAGGAGCGCGCCGCCCGGGAACGGCGCGCCGAACGCACCGCGCTGGTCGAGGAGCTCGCCGCCCGGCGCTCCGAAGCCGACCGGGCCAGGTCCTCGGTCGCCCAGCGGCTCGGCGCGCTCGCCGGACAGGCGCGCGGCGCCGAGGAGGAGGCCGCCCGCGCGGTGGCCGCCGCCGACCGCGCCGGGGAGGGACTGCACCGGGTCCGCGAGGAGGCCGCCGAACTCGCCGAACGCCTCGCCGTCGCCGAGGAGCACGCCGCCCTCGCCGACGAGGACGAGGAGGACGGCGGCACCCACGCCCGCGACCGGCTCGCCGCCGACGGGGCCAACGCCCGGCAGACCGAGATGGAGGCCCGGCTCCAGGTCCGCACCCACGAGGAGCGGGTCAAGGCGCTCGCCGGACGGGCCGACGGACTCGACCGGGCGGCCCGCGCCGAACGCGAGGCCCGCGCCCGCGCCGAACGCCGCGCCGCCCGGCTCCGCCACGAGGCGTCCGTGGCGACCGCCGTCGCCTCCGGCGCCCGGCAGCTCCTCGCCCACGTCGAGGTCTCCCTGACCCGGGCCGAGGGCGAACGGATCGCCGCCGAACGGGACCGGGGGGAACGGGAAGGGGAGCTGACCGGCGCCCGGACCGCCGCCCGCGAACTGAAGACCACGCTCGACCGGCTCACCGACTCGGTGCACCGGGGCGAGGTGCTGGGCGCCGAGAAACGGCTGCGCGTGGAACAACTGGAGGCCCGGGCGCTGGAGGAACTCGGCGTGGAGCCCGCCGCCCTCGTCGACGAGTACGGTCCGGACCGGCCGGTGCCCCCGCCCCCGCCCGCCGACGGCGGACCCGCCGGGGACCCGGCCGGTCCGCGCGACGGTCCGCGCCCCTTCGTCCGAGCCGAACAGGAGAAGCGGCTGCGGGCCGCCGAACGCGCCTACCAGCAGCTCGGCAAGGTCAACCCGCTGGCGCTGGAGGAGTTCGCGGCACTGGAGGAACGCCACCGCTTCCTCGGGGAACAGCTCACCGATCTGCGCAAGACCCGCGCGGACCTGCTCCAGGTGGTCAAGGAGGTCGACGAACGGGTCGAACGGGTCTTCGCGGAGGCGTACCGGGACACCGCCCGGGAGTTCGAGGGCGTCTTCGCCCGGCTCTTCCCCGGCGGCGAGGGACGGCTCGTCCTCACCGACCCGGACTCCCTGCTGACCACCGGGGTCGACGTGGAGGCCCGGCCCCCCGGCAAGAAGGTCAAACGGCTGTCGCTGCTCTCCGGCGGGGAGCGCTCGCTGACGGCCGTCGCCCTGCTGGTCGCGATCTTCAAGGCGCGGCCCAGCCCGTTCTACGTGATGGACGAGGTCGAGGCCGCCCTCGACGACACCAACCTCCAGCGCCTCATCCGCATCATGCGGGAACTCCAGGAGGCGTCCCAGCTGATCGTCATCACCCATCAGAAGCGGACCATGGAGGTCGCGGACGCGCTGTACGGGGTGTCGATGCAGGGCGACGGGGTGTCCAAGGTGATCAGCCAGCGACTGCGCTGAGCCCGTCGGGCGGCGGCCCGGCGCGGGGGAGTACCAGGGCGCCGGGCGGGTACGCGGACCCCGTCGTTCACCCGTTCAGGGGGAGCCCGGGTCCCTCCCGGGGCACCCCGGCCGTCCCCCGGTGGTGGGGGGTGCCGAGCTGTGCCCCACTGGAAGGACTCGCCCGCCCCGTGGCCCCAGGAGTGAGACGTGACCAGTGCGGCGACCCCGCCCCCCGCCCGCGAGGCGCCCCCCGAACACCTCGGCCACGTCGTCTTCATCGCGGCGTCCGCCGCCATGGGCGGCTTCCTGTTCGGCTACGACAGCTCCGTCATCAACGGGGCCGTCGAGGCGATCCGCGACCGCTACGACATCGGCTCCGCCGCGCTCGCCCAGGTCATCGCCATCGCCCTGATCGGCTGTGCGATCGGCGCGGCCACGGCGGGCCGGATCGCCGACCGGATCGGCCGCATCCGCTGCATGCGGATCGCGGCGGCCCTGTTCATGGTGAGCGCCGTCGGCTCGGCGCTCCCGTTCGCCCTCTACGACCTGGCGTTCTGGCGGATCGTCGGCGGCTTCGCCATCGGCATGGCCTCGGTGATCGGCCCCGCGTACATCGCGGAGGTGTCGCCGCCCGCCTACCGGGGACGGCTCGGCTCGTTCCAGCAGGCCGCGATCGTCATCGGCATCGCCACCTCCCAGCTGGTGAACTGGGGCATCCTCCAGGCCGCCGACGGCGACCAGCGCGGCGAACTGCTGGGGGTGGAGGCGTGGCAGGTGATGCTCGGGGTGATGGTGCTCCCCGCCGCCCTCTACGGGCTGCTGTCCTTCGCCATCCCCGAGTCGCCGCGCTATCTGATCTCGGCGGGCAAACGGGACCGGGCCCGGACCGTGCTGCGCGAGGTCGAGGGCGACGACGTGGACCTGGACGCCCGGATCGACGAGATCGAACAGAAGCTGCGCGGCGAGCACAAGCCCACCTTCCGGGATCTGCTCGGCGGCCGGTTCTGGTTCCTGCCGATCGTCTGGGTCGGCATCGGGCTCTCCGCGTTCCAGCAGCTCGTCGGCATCAACGTGGCGTTCTACTACTCGTCGACGCTGTGGCAGTCGGTAGGGGTGGACCCCACCGAGTCGTTCTTCTACTCCTTCACCACGTCGATCATCAACATCGTCGGCACGGTGGTCGCGATGGTCTTCGTGGACCGGATCGGCCGCCGTCCGCTGGCCCTCATCGGCTCGGTCGGCATGGCCGTCGGCCTCGCCCTGGAGGCGTGGGCCTTCAGCTACGACCTGGTGGACGGCAAACTGCCGGAGACCCAGGGCTGGGTGGCGCTGGTGGCCGCCCACTGGTTCGTGTTCTTCTTCGCGATGTCCTGGGGCGTGGTCGTCTGGGTGTTCCTCGGCGAGATGTTCCCCAACCGGATCCGCGCGGCGGCCCTGGGCGTCGCCGCCTCCGCCCAGTGGATCGCCAACTGGGTCATCACCGCGACCTTCCCGTCCCTGGCCGACTGGAACCTGTCCGCCACGTACGTCATCTACGCCTGCTTCGCGACCCTCTCCATCCCGTTCGTGCTGCGCTTCGTCCGGGAGACCAAGGGCAAGACCCTGGAGGAGATGGGCTGACCCCGCCCGTTTCCGGTCCGGCCCCGGGCCGTGACGGGTCGCCCGCGCGATTCCCCGCGCCCCTGACGGGCGCCCGACAGGGGCGCGGGGAACGGCGCGGGCAACATACGACGGGCCGCGCCCGGGAAACGACCCCAGGGCGTACGGCGTGTCCGAAAAGGGGCGCGGGGAACGGCGCGACCAGCCACCACCGGGCCCGCACCCGCGAACGCGCCCCCGGAAGCAGGACCCAGGGGCGCGGGGAACCGCGCGAACGGCCACAGCGGGCCTGCGGACCGGAGGCCCCTTCCGCCATGGCGCGGGGGAGGGGCCGGTGCCCGGTGCCCGGGGACCGGGTGCCGTCGGACGGGTCAGAACTCGTCGGTGGTGTGCGGCAGCAGCGCGGTGCGGGAGGCCGCCCCGAACAGCGCGGCGGCACCCGGACGGTGCTCGGTGAGCAGCCCCGCCCGCAGCAGCGCGGCCGGGTCGGTGCCGCCCAGATAGCAGGCGGCCAGCTCCCGGACGTCCACCGTCAGGTCCGGGGCGTCGTCGGTGCGGACCGCCCGGGCCCGGTGGACGTCCCCGTCCGGCTTCGCCGTCAGCCGGTAACGGCCCGCGTTCCCCGGCACCCCCCGGTCGGTGACCTCCAGGACCAGGTCCAGCGGGGCCGACCAGGTACGGCCCTCCAGCGCGGCCGGGACGTCCGCCAGCCGCACCCACAGCGCCGGGAACTCCCGCACCACGTCGACCTGGTCGCGGTCGGCGAACCGGAGCAGCGGATCGTCCAGCGGACGGCCCCAGGCCCGCACCTTGTCGACCAGGTCGATGGAGACCAGGTACCGCCACAGGGCGGCCGCGACGCGCGGCGACTCGGCCTCCAGCTCGGCCACGTGCGCGGTGCCGCGCCCCTCGTCGTCGCTCTTGGTGCGGTAGACCACGTACCCCGCCGGGGGTTCGCCCGGCTCGCCCAGGGTCACCACCCGGGGCTCTGACATGTCCTCGTCCTCCTCCAGCGTCTCCGGCAGGACGTGGGTGCGCCACCACCACTCGGGGCGCGCGACCCGGCCCGCCCGCTCCCGGCGGGACGCCTCGTGCCGGGCCCCGACGACCTCGTGCGCCGTGGCGAAGGGCACCAGCCGCAGCGGCCGCTCGTCCGGCTCGATCCGCAGGTCGAGGGGATAGGTGGCGTCGATGGTCACCGTGTAGGCGTGGGTCGCGGGCTCGAAGCCGAAGCGCCCGTAGATCGCCGTCTCCGAGACCCACAGCGCCGCCAGCGGTCTGCCCTGGGCGGCGCAGCGCCGCCACAGCTCGTCGACCATGCCGGTGAGGACGCCGCGACGGCGGTGGGTGGGCGCCACCGAGACGAAGGTGACGCCCGCGGCGGGGAGCGAGCCGCCGGGGACGGACAGGTCGAGGTCGTGGGCCGCGAGCAGTCCGACGAGGTCGTCGCCGTCGTAGGCGCCGATCCGCTCGCAGCGGGCGAGCATGTCCCGGTGGACGTCGCGGGTCTCGTCCTCCGGGGTCTTCTCCAGGAAGACCAGGTAGTGCAGGGTCAGGGCCCGGTCCAGATCGGCCTCGGGGATCGTGCGGTACTCCAACGTCATGGCCGCGACGCTAACCCGGGTCCCCGGGGTGGGTCATCGGGTTTTCCGGGGGCGCGGACGCGTCCTTCCCCTCGGGCCGCCGGGGCTCCCCGCCCCGGCCCTGAGCGCGCTTGACGGCTGGTCGCGCGGTTCCCCGCCCCCCCGACGGGGCTGGTCCGTCTGTGACCGCGGCCCGGTGGTGGCTGGTCGCGCCGTTCCCCGCGCCCCTGGCGGGGCGCTGTCCGGGGCCGGTGTTCTGCCTCGGGTCGTGGTGGGTCGCTCGCGCCGTTCCTCGCGCCCCTGACGGGGCTGCCCCTGTGGCTGCGTTCTCGTGTGCGGGTGCGTCTGGGCCGGTCGCGCAGTTCCCCGCGCCCCTGTTGGGCGCCCTACGGGGGCGCGGGGAACTGCGCGCCCAGCCACCACCGGGCCCGCACCCGTAAACGTGCCCTCCGGGCCAGGACCCAGGGGCGCGGGGAACGGCGCGAGCAACCCACCACGGGCCGCGCCCGGGGAACGCCCCCGGGGTGGACGGCGTGTCCGTCAGGGGCGCGGCCACCACCGGGCCCGCACCCGTGAACGCGCCCCCGGGGCAGGAACCAGGGGGCGCGGGGAACTGCGCGGGCAACGCGCGACGGGCCGCACCCGGGGAACGACCCCGGGATGGACGGCGTGTCCGTCAGGGGCGCGGGGAACTGCGCGAACGGCCACGGCGGACCCGCGCTGACCCCACGGCCGGAGGCCCTCGGCGCGCCGGGCCCCGCAGGGACGGCGGACCCCGTCGGGGCCGTCTCACCCCTCCCCGGGGCCGGGTAGTCGATACTGGGGGGCGTTATGGACATCGTCATTCTTGCTGTACTCATCGCCGTGGTGGTGCTCGGAACCATCGGCGGACTGGTGGTCGGCAGCCGCCGCAAGCGCCCGCTGCCCCCGCCGCCCGTCACCCCCGACCTCACCGCCCCCCCGGCCGAGCCGCACGTCGGCGACGAGGCCGAGACCCCCCGGGACGAGCCCCGCCGCACCGTCGACGAGGTCGCCCTGCCCACCGAGGAGCGGACGGCCCCCGCCGGTACGGAGGCGGAGGCCGAGGAGGCGCCCCCGCTGCCCCCGGTCGAGGTGCCGGAGCCGACCGCCGGACGGCTGGTGCGGCTGCGCGCCCGGCTCTCCCGGTCGCAGAACGCGCTCGGCAAGGGCCTGCTCGCCCTGCTGTCCCGGGAGCACCTCGACGAGGACACCTGGGAGGAGATCGAGGACATCCTCCTCACCGCAGACGTGGGCGTGCAGCCCACCCAGGAGCTGGTGGAGCGGCTGCGCGAGCGGGTCCGGGTGCTCGGCACCCGCACCCCCGAGGAGCTGCGCGCCCTGCTGCGCGAGGAGCTGCTGACCCTCCTGGTGCCCGACTTCGACCGCACGGTGAACACCGAGTCGGGGCTGGACACCCCCGGCGTCGTGATGGTCGTCGGCGTCAACGGCACCGGCAAGACCACCACCACCGGCAAGCTCGCCCGGGTGCTCGTCGCGGACGGCCGGAACGTGGTGCTCGGCGCGGCCGACACCTTCCGGGCCGCCGCCGCCGACCAGCTCCAGACCTGGGGCGACCGGGTGGGCGCCCGCACCGTGCGCGGCCCCGAGGGCGGCGACCCGGCGTCCATCGCCTTCGACGCCGTCAAGGAGGGCATCAAGGAGGGCGTGGACGTCGTCCTCATCGACACCGCCGGACGGCTGCACACCAAGACCGGCCTCATGGACGAGCTGGGCAAGGTCAAGCGGGTCGTCGAGAAGCAGGCCCCGCTCGACGAGGTGCTGCTGGTCCTCGACGCGACCACCGGACAGAACGGCCTGGTCCAGGCGCGGGTCTTCGCGGAGGTCGTGAACATCACCGGCATCGTGCTGACCAAGCTGGACGGCACCGCCAAGGGCGGCATCGTGATCGCGGTCCAGCGGGAGCTGGGCGTGCCGGTGAAGCTGGTCGGTCTCGGCGAGGGCCCGGACGACCTCGCCCCCTTCGAGCCCGAGGCGTTCGTGGATGCGCTTATCGGGGAGTAGCCCGGGCGGGGTGCGGCACACCGCGCCCCCGTCGGGCGTCCACCGGGCCCTCGTCGTCGGTGCCCCCGGCCGGTTCAGCGGCGGCTGCGGTGGGCCGCGTAGGCCAGCGCGCCGAGCAGCAGATGGGCCCCGGGCGGCCGGGCCGGGTCCAGCCCGGGCGCCCGCAGCCAGCGCACCGGACCGAGGCCGCCCCGGTCCGACGGCGGCGCGGTGACATGGTCGCCGGGCCCCAGCACGCGCAGGTCGAGGGCGGCCCCGTCCCAGCCGGTGCGGTAGAGCAGCCCGGGCAGATCGGCGGCGGCCCCGGGCGCCACCAGGAACTGGGCGCGGCCGTCGGGGGTCACCGCCACCGGGCCCAGCGGCAGCCCCATCCGCTCCAGCCGCACCAGGGCGCGCCGCCCCGCCGTCACCCCCACCTCCAGCACGTCGAAGGCGCCGCCCACCGGCAGCATCACCGTGGCGCCGGGGAACCGCGCCCAGGCCCGGGTGACCTGGTCGAGGGTGGCCCCGGCGGGGATCACCGGCGCGTGCTCCAGGGGGTGCGCGCCGGGGGCCGGGCAGCGGCGGCGGCCGTCCGCGCCGTCCCGTCCGCAGGAGCAGGCCCCGGCGACGCGCCGGGCGCCGGGCACCACGTCCCAGCCCCGCAGCCCGGTGAACTCCGCCGCCGCGGTGCACTCGCCGGTGCGGCCGCGGCGCCGCGCGCCCGGCCGGATGTCACGGATGCCGCCGATCGTGAAGTCCATGACTCCTCCAACAGGTCCCGCGCGCCGGGGGTTACGACGCCACGGCCGGGCCCGGTCGCGCGGGGACGCGGTGGGCGACCGTCCGATGTCGTCATGCCCCGTCAACACGGGTGTCCGACGGCGTCCGGGAGCACGTCCGGTGGTGTGTACGGATTTCCGCGCCCCGGTACGCGTCTCTCCGCCCCTGCTGGCGGATGCGTGTCAAGTCAAGCGCGGGGAAAGGGAGTCGAGTTCATTCGAAGGGGTGGCGAATGGTGGCGTTTCCGTGAATCGCCTCCCCGAAGGTGTGATCGTCGGATTACTTTCGGTGTGGTTCCCCGACGGAGTTTCCGGCCCGTCGGTTGAGCGGGAGCGGCCCGGTCCCCCGTTCGAAGGGTGACAAGCGCCGGACAAAGCGCTGTGACGCACGGCATGCTGATAGGGCTTGACCAGTAGTAGTGAACACATGGCGTGACGGATGGGGGCGTTCCGGTGGGCGGCAACGGTGAGGGCGTTTCGAACGCGGAGAAGCGCCCGAACGAGATGCTGGGCTCGTGGTTTCTCCGCAGCGGGTGGTCCAAGGGCGAGCTCGCCCGGCAGGTGAACCGCAGAGCACGGCAGTTGGGCGCCAACCACATCTCCACCGACACCTCCCGGGTGCGGCGCTGGCTCGACGGGGAGAACCCCCGCGAACCCATCCCGCGCATCCTCTCCGAACTGTTCTCCGAACGGTTCGGCTGTGTGGTGACGGTCGAGGACCTCGGGCTGCGCACCCCGCACCAGACCCCCTCCGTCGCCGGGGTGGACCTCCCGTGGACCGCCCCCCAGACGGTGGCCCTCATCGGGGAGTTCTCCCGCAGCGACCTGATGCTGGCCCGGCGCGGCTTCCTCGGCGCCTCGCTCGGACTGGCCGCCGGACCCGCGCTGATCGAACCCATGCAGCGCTGGCTCGTGCCCACCCCCGCGGCCCCCCGCGCCGAGCCCGACCCCGGGGGCCCGCCGCGCGGCAACCGGCTCTCCCAGCCGGAGCTGGACCTCCTGGAGTCCACCACCCGGATGTTCCGGCAGTGGGACGCCCAGTGCGGCGGCGGCCTCCGTCGCAAGGCCGTCGTCGGCCAGCTCCACGAGGTCACCGACCTGCTCCAGGAGTCCCAGCCCGAGGCCACCGCCAAACGGCTGTTCAAGGTCGCCGCCGAGCTGGCCGAACTCGCCGGCTGGATGAGCTACGACGTGGGGCTCCAGCCCACCGCGCAGAAGTACTTCGTGCTCGCCCTGCACGCCGCGAAGGAGGCCGGGGACAAGCCCCTCGGCTCGTACGTCCTGTCCAGCATGAGCCGCCAGATGATCCACCTCGGCCGCCCCGACGACGCCCTGGAACTCATCCACCTCGCCCAGTACGGCAGCCGCGACTGCGCCGGGGCCCGCACCCAGGCGATGCTGTATGCGATGGAGGCCCGCGCCTACGCCAACATGGGCCAGCCCGGCAAGGTCAAGCGGGCGGTGCGGATGGCCGAGGACACCTTCGCCGACGCCGAGGACGGCGGCGAGCCCGAGCCCGACTGGATCCGCTTCTTCAGCGAGGCCGAGCTGCACGGCGAGAACTCCCACTCCTTCCGGGACCTCGCCTACGTGGCGGGCCGCAGCCCCACCTACGCCGGACAGGCCGAACCCCTGATGCGGCGGGCCGTCGAACTCTTCTCCCAGGACGCCGACCACCAGCGCTCCTACGCCCTGAACCTCATCGGCATGGCCACCGTCCACCTCCTCCAGAAGGAACCCGAGCAGAGCGTCCACCTCACCGACCAGGCCCTCGCGGTCGCCCGCAAGGTGCGCTCCGAACGGGTGAACACCCGCATCCGCAAGACCGTGGACAACGCCGTGCGCGAGTACGGGCACCTCACCGAGGTCGCGGAACTGACCGAGCGGCTCGCCGCCCAGCTCCCGGAGAACTCCGAGGGCGCCGCCCTGGTCTGAGGCCGGGGCCCGGCACCCGGTCCGGGCCCCGCGTTCCGGGGGTGTTCACCCGCGCGTAACACCCCCGACCCCTTCGTCACTGGCGCGAAACAACGGGTGGCATCCGTGGAAACGGCGCCGCGCGAGTCTCTGGCGCACAAGAGGGCGATCGGGCGCCACCACGGCGCCCCTCGCGGCCCACCCCCTCACGCCACCCTCGGTCCCGCCCTCACGGGACCGTTCCACGACGAGGAGACGCCGATGCCCCCAGGCATCACGCTTGCCGCAGACGCCCCGACGCTGTCTGCCGCCAACACCGGGTTCATGCTCATCTGCTCCGCGCTGGTCCTGCTGATGACCCCCGCGCTCGCCTTCTTCTACGGAGGAATGGTCCGCGTCAAGTCCACCCTCAACATGCTGATGATGAGCTTCATCAGCCTGGGCGTCGTCACCGTCCTGTGGGTGCTCTACGGCTTCTCCGTCGCCTTCGGCACGGACAGCGGCGGCCTCATCGGCTGGTCGTCCGAGTACGTCGGCCTCAGCGGCATCGGTCTCAACGAGCTCTGGGACGGCTACACCGTCCCCGTGTACGTCTTCGCCGTCTTCCAGCTGATGTTCGCCGTCCTCACCCCCGCCCTGATCAGCGGCGCCCTCGCGGACCGGGTCAAGTTCGGCGCCTGGACCCTGTTCATCACGCTGTGGGCGACCGTCGTCTACTTCCCCGTCGCCCACTGGGTGTGGGGCGCCGGGGGCTGGGCCTTCGAACTCGGCGTGATCGACTTCGCGGGCGGCACCGCCGTGCACATCAACGCGGGCGCCGCCGCCCTCGCCGTGATCCTGGTGATCGGCAAGCGGGTCGGCTTCAAGAAGGACCCGATGCGCCCGCACTCCCTGCCGCTCGTGATGCTCGGCGCGGGACTGCTGTGGTTCGGCTGGTTCGGCTTCAACGCGGGCTCCTGGCTCGGCAACGACGACGGCGTCGGCGCGCTGATGTTCCTCAACACCCAGGTCGCCACCGCCGCCGCGATGCTCGCCTGGCTCGGCTACGAGAAGCTGCGGCACGGCGCCTGCACCACCCTCGGCGCCGCCTCCGGCGCCGTCGCCGGACTCGTCGCCATCACCCCCGCCGGGGGCTCCAGCTCCCCGCTCGGCTCCCTCGCCATCGGCGCCGTCGCCGGAGTGCTGTGCGCCATGGCCGTCGGCCTCAAGTACCGCTTCGGCTACGACGACTCCCTCGACGTGGTCGGCGTCCACCTGGTCGGCGGCATCGCGGGCTCCGTCCTCGTCGGCTTCTTCGCCACCGGCGGCGGCCAGTCCGACGCCAAGGGCCTCTTCTACGGCGGCGGCCTCGACCAGCTGTGGAAGCAGCTCGCCGGCGTCGGCGGGGTCCTGGCCTACTCCTTCGTGGTCTCCGCTCTGCTGGCCCTGATCCTCCACAAGACCATCGGCATGCGGGTCAGCGAGGAGGACGAGGTCGCCGGGATCGACCGCACCGAACACGCCGAGACCGCCTACGACTTCAGCGGCGCGGGCGGCGGCACCGTCCCCCGGACCACCCCCGCCCGCCCGACCACGCCCGCCGCGGCCCCCGCGGCCGGCGCGCCCCAGGAGAAGGTGGACGCATGAAGCTCATCACCGCCGTCGTCAAGCCGCACCGGCTCGACGAGATCAAGGAAGCCCTCCAGGCGTTCGGCGTCCACGGCCTGACCGTCACCGAGGCCAGCGGCTACGGCCGCCAGCGCGGCCACACCGAGGTCTACCGGGGCGCCGAGTACACCGTGGACCTCGTCCCCAAGATCCGCGTCGAGGTACTGGCCGAGGACGACGACGCCGACCAGCTCGTCGACGTCATCGTCCAAGCCGCCCGCACCGGCAAGATCGGCGACGGCAAGGTCTGGTCCGTCCCCGTCGACACCGCCGTACGGGTCAGGACCGGGGAACGCGGCCCCGACGCCCTCTGACCCGGCCCCGGCCGGACCGATGACCGTGGGGGAACGAGAGAACGGAGCCGCTGGGTGACCACCGTGGACCAGCACCGCACGACCCCGGAATCCGGCGAGCCCTCCGGGGGCCCGTCACCCAGCGGCTACGCGGCGGCCCGGGTGCGGCTGCTGCACGGCCGGTCACGCACCGGACCCGAACGCCGCGCCGCCCTCTCCGCCCTCACCGACGACTGGCTGGCCGCCCTGTTCGGCGCCGCCGCCGACGACCCCCGGGGCGTCAGCCTCGTCGCCGTCGGCGGCTACGGCCGCGGCGAACTCTCCCCGCGCAGCGACCTCGACCTGCTCCTGCTCCACGAGGGCGGCGACCCCCGCCGGACCGCCGCCCTCGCGGACCGCCTCTGGTACCCCGTCTGGGACCTCGGCCTCGCCCTCGACCACTCCGTGCGCACCCCCGCCGAGGCCCGCCGCGCCGCCGACGACGACCTCCGCGTCCACCTCGGCCTCCTCGACGCCCGGCACCTCGCGGGCGACCCCGCCCTCACCGCCCGGGTCCGGGCCACCGCCCTCGCCGACTGGCGCAACCAGGCCGTCACCCGGCTGCCCGCCCTGCGCGGACTCTGCGCCGAACGCGCCGCCCGCCACGGCGAACTCGCCCACCTCCTCGAACCCGACCTCAAGGAGGCCCGCGGCGGTCTGCGCGACGCCACCGCGCTGGCCGCCGTCGCCGCCTCCTGGCTCGCCGACGCCCCCCGCCACGGCCTCGCCGACGCCCGCCGCCGCCTCCTCGACACCCGCGACGCCCTCCACCTCGCCACCGGCCGCGCCACCGACCGCCTCGCCCTCCAGGAACAGGACCAGGTCGCCGCCGCCCTCGGCCTCCTCGACGCCGACGCGCTGCTGCGCCAGGTCTACGAGGCGGGCCGGGTCCTCTCCTACGCCGCCGACGTCACCTGGCGCGAGGTCGGCCGCGTCGTCCGGGCCCGCACCACCCGGCCCCGGCTGCGGGCCCTCCTCGGCGGCGGACGGAACGCGTCCGGCCCCGCCGACCGGGTCCCCCTCGCCGAAGGCGTCGTCGAACACGACGGCGAGGCCGCCCTGGCCCGCACCGCCCGCCCCGAACGCGACCCCGTCCTCCCGCTGCGCGCCGCCGCCGCGGCCGCCGGGGCGGGCCTCCCGCTCTCCCCGCACGCCGTCCGCCACCTCGCCCGCTCCGCGCCCGCCCTGCCCGTCCCCTGGCCCGCCGAGGCCCGCGACCGGTTCGTCGCCCTGCTCGGCGCCGGGCGCCCCGCCGTCCCGGTCTGGGAGGCGCTGGAGGCGGGCGGGCTGATCGCCCGGCTGCTGCCCGACTGGGAGCGGGTGCGCTGCCGCCCCCAGCGCAACCCCGTCCACACCTGGACCGTGGACCGCCACCTGGTGGAGACCGCCGTCCGCGCCGCCGCCCTCACCCGCCGCGTCGCCCGCCCCGACCTGCTGCTCGTCGCCGCGCTGCTGCACGACATCGGCAAGGGCTGGCCCGGCGACCACTCCACCACCGGCGCCACCATCGCCCGGGACACCGCCGCCCGGCTCGGCTTCCCCGACGCCGACGCCGAGGTCCTCGCCACCCTCGTCCGCCACCATCTGCTGCTCGTCGACACCGCCACCCGGCGCGACCTCGACGACCCCGTCACGGTGAGCACCGTCGCCGACGCCGTCCGCACCACCGGCACCCTGGAACTGCTGCACGCCCTCACCGAGGCCGACGCCCTCGCCACCGGCCCCGCCGCCTGGTCCGCCTGGCGCGCCGCCCTCGTCACCGACCTGGTCCGCCGGGTCGCCGCCCGGCTCGACGGCGCCGCCCCCGCGCCGCCCACCGCCGGACCCCCCGAGCCCACCGCCGAACACGAGCGGCTCGCCGTGGAGGCCCACCGCACCGGCGGCCCCGTCCTCGCGCTGCGCGCCCAGCCCCCGACCGGCCCCGAGGACGCCCCCGGCCCCGCCGACCCGGACGCCGACCCCGAGCCCCTCGGCGTCGAACTGCTCATCGCGGTCCCCGACCGGCCCGGGGTGCTGCCCGCCGCCGCCGGGGTCCTCGCCACCCACCGGCTCACCGTCCGCACCGCCGAACTCCGGGCGCTGCCGCTCGCCGCCGTCCTCGGCGCCGACGGCCCGCCGGACGGGTCCGTGCTCCTCCTCGACTGGCGGGTCGCCGCCCAGTACGGATCGCTGCCGCAGGCCGCCCGGCTCCGCGCCGACCTGGTCCGGGCGCTCGACGGCACCCTCGACGTCGCCGCCCGCCTCGCCGAACGGGACGCCGCCCACCCCCGCCGCCGGGGCGCCCCCGCGCCCCCGCCCCGGGTCACCGTCGCGGACGCCGCCTCCCACCAGGCCACCGTCATCGAGGTCCGCGCCCAGGACGCCCCCGGACTGCTGTACCGCATCGGACGCGCCCTGGAGCACGCCGGGGTACGGGTGCGCAGCGCCCACGCCGGAACCCTGGGCGCCAACGCGGTGGACGCCTTCTACGTCACCGACCCGGCCGGGGCGCCCCTCGCCCGCGACCGGGCCACCGCCCTGGCCCGGGACCTGGAGCACGCGCTGCGCGGATGACCGCGCCGGGGGCGCCCGGCCGACGACCCGGTGCGCCCCCCGGTCCACCGGCGCGCACCGGAGACGGCCCGGGCGCCCCGGCCGTGCCGCGCGCCACCGGGTTCCCGGTACCGGGACACGGGCCACCGGCGACACGGTCACCGCGCCGCCGGCCGACCGCGCTCCGCGTCGCCGTGTTCCGGGCCGTCAGGGAGGGTTCTGCCGGGGGCGTGACCGATTACCCTGGGGGACGACCTGTCCGCCACCTTCGACCCGAGGATTCGCGACCGCCGTGTTCGACACTCTCCAGGATCGCCTCGCAGCGACATTCAAGAACCTCCGCGGCAAGGGTCGCCTCAGCGAGGCGGACATCGACGCCACCGCGCGCGAGATCCGCATCGCCCTGCTGGAGGCGGACGTCGCGCTGCCCGTCGTCCGGGCCTTCATCAAGCAGGTGAAGGAGCGGGCCGCCGGCGCCGAGGTGTCGCAGGCGCTCAACCCCGCCCAGCAGGTCATCAAGATCGTCAACGAGGAGCTGATCGGCATCCTCGGCGGGGAGACCCGCAGGCTCCGGTTCGCCAAGACCGCGCCCACCGTGATCATGCTCGCCGGTCTCCAGGGCGCGGGCAAGACCACCCTGGCCGGAAAGCTGGGCCACTGGCTGAAGGGGCAGGGCCACTCCCCGCTGCTGGTCGCCTGTGACCTCCAGCGCCCCAACGCCGTCAACCAGCTCAGCGTGGTGGCCGAGCGCGCCGGGGTCGGCGTCTACGCCCCCCAGCCCGGCAACGGCGTGGGCGACCCGGTCCAGGTCGCCAAGGACTCCATCGAGTACGCCCGCTCCAAGCAGTACGACATCGTCGTCGTCGACACCGCCGGACGCCTCGGCATCGACCAGGAGCTGATGCGCCAGGCCGCCGACATCCGGGACGCGGTCTCCCCGGACGAGGTGCTGTTCGTCGTCGACGCGATGATCGGCCAGGACGCCGTCAACACCGCCGAGGCGTTCCGCGACGGCGTCGGCTTCGACGGCGTCGTCCTCTCGAAGCTGGACGGCGACGCCCGTGGTGGTGCCGCGCTGTCGATCGCGCACGTCACCGGCCGTCAGATCATGTTCGCCTCCAACGGCGAGAAGCTCGACGACTTCGACGCGTTCCACCCCGACCGGATGGCCTCCCGCATCCTGGGCATGGGCGACGTCCTCACGCTGATCGAGAAGGCCGAGCAGACCTTCTCCCAGCAGGAGGCCGAGCAGATGGCCTCCAAGCTCGCCTCCAGCAAGGGCAAGGACTTCACGCTCGACGACTTCCTGGCCCAGATGGAGCAGGTCCGCAAGATGGGCTCCATCAGCAAGCTGCTCGGCATGCTCCCGGGCATGGGGCAGATCAAGGACCAGATCAACAACCTGGACGAGCGGGACGTGGACCGCACCGCCGCGATCATCAAGTCGATGACGCCGGGCGAGCGCCAGGACCCGACGATCATCAACGGTTCGCGACGGGCCCGGATCGCCCGGGGTTCCGGGGTCGAGGTCAGCGCCGTCAAGAACCTCGTGGAGCGGTTCTTCGAGGCCCGCAAGATGATGTCCCGGATGGCGCAGGGCGGCGGGATGCCCGGGATGCCGGGCATCCCGGGGATGGGCGGCGGCCCGGGCCGTCAGCGCAAGAAGCAGAAGACCGCCAAGGGCAAGCAGCGCTCCGGCAACCCGATGAAGCGCAAGCAGCAGGAGGAGGCCGAGGCCGCCCGGCGCGAGCAGGGCGCGGGCGCGTTCGGCCTGCCCGGCCAGGCCCCGCAGGACTTCGAACTGCCCGACGAGTTCAAGAAGTTCATGGGCTGACACCAGCCTGACCGAGGGGGCGGCCGTCCGGCCGCCCCCTCGGCGTTTCCGGCCACCGGGCCCCCTCGGGTCCGGCACCCGGTCACCTGTACCGGCCGCCCCGGTCCCTCCGGGCTCCCCCCAGGACTCCGCCCCGCCGTGGAACGCTTCCGCGTGACGCCGGACACACCCGGCCCGGCACGACCGCTATCCTGGCCGCTCACCGGGCGTTCCCGCCGCACCGGGCCGAACGCCCGCCCTCCCGCCCCGCCGACGCCACCAGCGTCCCGGAGCCGGTGGCCGTCCCGACCGACGGCCGGGCCTCCGGTCGCCTTCAGGCCGTCTTCCGGCCAACCGGTCGGCCAGGGGAGCGGACGCCGGACCGGCGCCCCGGACCCGGCGCCCGCCACCCCGGGCCCGCCCGAGAGGCGCCGACCCGCGCCCGACCCCGCCCCTCCCGGCCCGCCGCGACCCGGCCGCCGCCCCGCCGACCGTGCGGTACCCGTCCCATGGAGCGGGCGGCATCCCGCCTCCCGATCCGCCCCCGTTCCGCGTCCGGGACGGAACCCGGCACGTCACCCACCCGTCAGACCTCAGGGGCACCCTGCGGCGACCCGCACCCCTTCTCCCCACATATGCGCAGATCAGCACACCCGGACGGGTCCCTGTGGATCGGCTATGGAAACGCCGGGGAACCATGCGAACTGACGGGTACGTGCAAAATATTTGGGATGCCCCGGAATAGGAACACAGAGGCCCCCCGGCTCGTTGTCACGACGTGAGCACGACACCACCAGTTCTCGCCGCAGAGCTGGCAGCCGCGTGGGCCGACATTCAGCGGTACCACCCCGAGCTGCCGGACCTGGCCGCGCCCGAATCACTGATCGGGGAGTCGTCGTCCGCCTGCGGACACGCCCTCTCCTTCGAGCGACTCCTCCACGAGGCAGTCCACGGCATCGCCGCCGCCCGAGGTGTCCGCGACACCTCGCGCGCCGGCCGCTACCACAACCGCAGGTTCCTCGCGATCGCCGAGGAACTGGGTCTCGACCACCCGGAGGAGCCGCATCCCAGCAGCGGCTTCTCCCTGGTCACCCTGAACTCCGAGGCGAAGAAGCGCTACCGCCCGACCATCGAGCGCCTCCAGCGCGCCCTCAAGGCGCACACGGCGGCGACCGAGTCGGACAACGTGGCCCGCACGTTCCGCGGCCCCGCCGCGCGGCACGGCTCCTCCGGGGGCGGCGTCCGCGTCAAGGCCGTCTGCGACTGCGGGCGCAACGTCAGGGTGGTCCCGTCGGTCCTCGCGCAGGCGCCGATCGTCTGCGGGGGGTGCGGGAAGCCGTTCCGCATCCCCGAACCCGTCGCGGTGGCCAGCTGACGGCCACGGCGACCGGATGAGGGCGGACCGCGCGACCGGCGAACGCCGGGCGGGACCGTCCGGAGCGCGCGGGTGGACACCAGGTGACGTGGGGACGTCGCCCGGGGACACCACCGGCACTCCGACCTGACGCAGGGGGCGTCGGGGCTCAGTGGGGGGACCACGACAAGGATTCCGGCGCGCGGTGCGCGCGGGCCCGCCCGACCCGGAAGGGTCCACGGCGGACCCGCTCCCGCCGTTCGCCACGGCGGCCGGTCAGGACGGCCGCGCCGGACCGTCCGCGAGGGCCGCGGACGGTCATCCGGCACCCGGCGGGGCCACGCGGCACCGGCGCCTTCAGGAAGCGCCGGACGATCACGCCGCGGAGGCCGCCGCCGTCGACCGGCGGGCGGCACGGACCCCGTGCCAGCGCCGGTCAGTGCCCGTGCGGGGCGTCCGGAGGCGATTCGGGCGCCCCTTCATGGTGTGGCACAATGGCTAGCTGTACTCGACGGCCGCACAGGAACCCTCTCTCCTCCGGCTGACGCGTCCATCGGGCACTCGGGTACCGCAACCCCACGCGGCGTCCCGCCCGTGCCCACCCCGTCAAGACCAGGAGACACCACTTCCGTGGCAGTCAAGATCAAGCTGAAGCGTCTGGGCAAGATCCGTTCGCCTCACTACCGCATCGTCGTCGCCGACTCCCGTACCCGCCGTGACGGCCGGGCCATCGAGGAGATCGGTCTGTACCACCCGGTGCAGAACCCGTCGCGCATCGAGGTCAACGCCGAGCGCGTCGCGTACTGGCTGGGTGTCGGCGCGCAGCCGACCGAGCCCGTCCTCGCCATCCTGAAGAAGACCGGCGACTGGCAGAAGTTCAAGGGCGAGCCCGCCCCGGCGCCGCTGCTCGTGGCCGCGCCCAAGGCCGAGCGCCCCTCCTTCGACTCCCTCGGCGGCGAGTCGGACGGCAAGGGCGAGGCCATCACGCAGAAGAAGAAGGCTGACAAGAAGGACGAGGCCGCGGCCGAGTCTGAGTCGACCGAGGGCTGACGAGATGCTTGAGGAGGCTCTTGAGCACCTCGTGAAGGGCATCGTCGACAATCCGGACGACGTGCAGGTCGCCTCGCGCAACCTGCGCCGCGGACGCGTCCTCGAGGTGCGGGTACACCCCGACGACCTCGGCAAGGTGATCGGCCGCAACGGCCGCACCGCGCGCGCCCTGCGGACCGTCGTGGGCGCCATCGGCGGCCGTGGCATCCGCGTCGACCTCGTCGACGTCGACCAGGTCTGATCCGCCCGCTGAGCGGGACCGCCCCCTGTTGCGACAGGGCGCGCGGCCCGCTCGCGGCGGCTCTCACAGTGATGGCTGAAGTACTGGGGCCGGGGGTGGACAACCCCCGGCCCCAGGCCGTATCCGGTGCCGTCCGCCGGGCCCCGAACCGTGCGCCGGACCGGCGCGTTCCACCGCCCGTGGGCCCCGCTTCGCGCCCACCCCCTCATCAGGAGCAAGACACGTGCAGCTGGTAGTCGCGCGGATCGGCCGCGCCCACGGGATCAAGGGCGAGGTCACCGTCGAGGTGCGGACCGACGAACCCGAACTGCGGCTCGCCCCCGGTGCCGTCCTCGCCACCGAACCGGCCGCCACCGGCCCCCTCACCATCGAGACCGGCCGCGTCCACAGCGGACGGCTGCTGCTCCGCTTCGCCGGGGTCCACGGCCGCGACGGCGCCGAGGCGCTGCGCAACACCCTGCTCATCGCCGAGGTCGACCCCGACGAGCGCCCCGACGAGCCGGACGAGTACTACGACCACCAGCTCATGGACCTCGACGTGGTCACCGTCGACGGCACCCCGGTCGGCCGGATCACCGAGATCTCCCACCTGCCCTCGCAGGACCTGTTCATCGTGGAGCGCCCCGACGGCGACGAGGTGCTGATCCCGTTCGTCGAGGAGATCGTCGTCGAGATCGACCTCGACGAGCAGCGCGCCGTCATCGACCCGCCGCCCGGCCTGGTGGACGACCGCGCCGAGGTCGCCTCCAGCCGGGACGCCGGGGCCCCCGCCGCGCCGGACGCCCCCGCCACCGCGCCGGACACCGCGCCGGGGGACGACGTCTGATGCGGATCGACGTCGTCACGATCTTCCCCGAGTACCTGGACCCCCTCGACGTCTCCCTGGTCGGCAAGGCCCGCGCCCAGGGACGGCTCGACGTCCACGTCCACGACCTGCGGAACTGGACCCACGACCGGCACCACACCGTGGACGACACCCCCTACGGCGGCGGCCCCGGCATGGTCATGAAGACCGGCCCCTGGGGAGAGGCCCTGGACGAGGCCCTGGCCGACGGCTACGAGTCCGGCGCCCACGGCCCCGCCCTCGTCGTCCCGACCCCCAGCGGACGCCCCTTCACCCAGGAGCTCGCCGTCGAGCTGTCCGCCCGGCCCTGGCTGCTCTTCGCGCCCGCCCGCTACGAGGGCATCGACCGCCGGGTCACCGACGAGTACGCCACCCGGATCCCCGTCTACGAGGTCTCCATCGGGGACTACGTCCTCGCGGGCGGCGAGGCCGCCGTCCTCGTCGTCACCGAGGCCGTCGCCCGGCTGCTGCCGGGGGTGCTCGGCAACGCCGAGTCCCACCGCGACGACTCCTTCGCCCCCGGCGCCATGGCCGACCTGCTCGAAGGCCCCGTCTACACCAAGCCACCCGAGTGGCGCGGCCGGGGCATCCCCGAGGTGCTGCTCAGCGGCCACCACGGGAAGATCGCCCGCTGGCGCCGGGACGAGGCGCTGCGCCGCACCAGCCGCAACCGCCCCGACCTCATCGAGCGCGCCGACCCGGCCGCGTTCGACCGCCGGGACCGGGAGACCCTCTCGATCCTGGGCTGGGCCCCGGGCCCCGACGGCCGATTTGGGCGGACCGCGCCCGACGTGGAAGAATGAGCCGTTGTCGTACGCCGCTCGGCGTGCGCCCCTGCCACAGGGGGACACGACGCCCGCCCCGGCGGGTACGACACCCACTCACCTCCCGAGATTTCCGCCGATGACCTGTGGCATGGGCGAGGAAGCAGACGATCATGTCCCACCTGCTCGACACCGTCGACAGCGCTTCGCTGCGCACCGACATCCCGGCCTTCCGCCCGGGTGACACCGTCAACGTCCACGTGCGCGTCATCGAGGGCAACCGCTCCCGTGTGCAGCAGTTCAAGGGCGTCGTCATCCGTCGTCAGGGCTCCGGTGTCCGCGAGACCTTCACGGTCCGCAAGGTCTCCTTCTCCGTCGGCGTCGAGCGCACCTTCCCGGTGCACACCCCGATCGTCGAGAAGATCGAGCTCGTCACCCGCGGTGACGTGCGTCGCGCGAAGCTCTACTACCTGCGCGACCTGCGAGGCAAGGCCGCGAAGATCAAGGAGAAGCGCGACAAGTAGTCGTCGCGCCGTCCGTTCCCTCCGCCGTGGCACTCAGGTGTCACGGCGGTCCGGGTGACGGGCGTCACGGTGACGCGCGCCCGCGGGTCCACAGCCGTGCCGGATACCATCGGGCACCGTTATGGACACCGCAGCACAGCGATCGGAACGCGACCGTTCCTCCCGCCCTCCGGCGTCCGGGCCCAGCCCGGAACCGGAGGACCAGGAGGGACGGTCGCGTTCCGTTTCCCCCGGGAGCCCCGACCCCGGGAGTCCCGGCGCGTCGCCAGGACCCGCCCCCGACCCGGGCGCCGCGTCCGGGGGCCCGCCGGACGACGGCCCGGTGAACGGTGACCCCGGGGACGGGCGCCCACCGGACGGGAAGGCCGCCGCCCCGGCGGCCGGGGACGGGGAAGCCGGGGACCGGACGGCCCGGGGCGCGGCGGCCGACGACCGGACGGCCGACGGCCCGGCGACCGGGCGGGAACCCCGGACACCGCTCTCCGAGTGGCTGCCCGGCGGCCGGTTCACCCTGGCCCTGCTGACCGCCCCGCTGGTCCTGCTGCTGATCACCACCTTCGTGCTGAAGCCCTTCGCGATCCCCAGCGCCTCCATGGAGCCCCTGCTGCGCTCCGGGGACCGGGTCCTCGTCAACAAGCTCGCCTACCTGGGGTCCGAGCCGCGCCGGGGGGACGTGGTGGTCTTCGACGGCACCGGCTACTTCGGCGACGCGGACTACGTCAAACGCGTCGTCGGCACCGGGGGCGACCGGGTCGTCTGCTGCGACCGGCGCGACCGGATCGAGGTCAACGGGCACGCCGTGGACGAGCCCTACGTGGCCCCCGGCGACAAGCCCTCGCGGGTGCCCTTCGACGTGGTCGTGCCCCCCGGCAGCCTCTTCCTCCTCGGCGACCACCGCTCGGCCTCCAGCGACTCCCGGGACCATCTCGGCTCGCCCGGCGGCGGAATGGTCCCGCTCTCCTCGGTCATCGGCCGCGCCGAATGGATCGCCTGGCCCCCCGGCCGGATGGCGGGCGTCGACCGACCGGACGGTTTCGCCCGCGTCCCCGCCCCGCCGGACCGCGGCCATGGGTAGACGCGGACGCCCCCGCTCCGCCGCCGACCCCCGGCTGCCCACCGGCACCCGGCCCACCGGGCCGCCCGGCCGGCCCGGCCGCGCCGAGCGGCGCAGGCTCGAACGCAAGCTCAGACGACGGCGCCGCCGCTCCGCCCTCAAGGAGATACCCCTGCTGCTCGGGGCGGCCGCGCTGATAGCCCTGGTCCTCAAGACCTTCCTGGTCCAGGCGTTCGTGATCCCCTCCGGCTCCATGGAGCAGACGATCCGGATCGGGGACCGGGTCCTCGTCGACAAACTGACGCCCTGGTTCGGCAAGCGTCCGCAACGCGGTGACGTCGTCGTCTTCAAGGACCCGGGCGGCTGGCTGGGGAAGGAGGACCCGGTCCCCGACGACCCCGTCATCGTCAAACAGGTCAAACAGGGCCTCGGCTGGATCGGTCTGATGCCGTCCGCCGACGAGCGGGACCTGATCAAACGGGTCGTCGCCGTCGGAGGCGACACCGTGAAGTGCTGCGACCCCGACGGACGCGTCACCGTCAACGGCGCCCCGCTGGACGAGCCGTACGTCAATCCCGGCGACAAACCATCCGAAATGACGTTCGAAGTGCGGGTCCCGCAAGGCCGTCTCTGGGTCATGGGCGACCACCGCGCCGACTCCGCCGACTCCCGCTACCACCGTGACGGCACCGCCGACGGCACCATCTCCGAGAAGAGCGTGGTCGGCCGGGCCCTGGTCATCGCCTGGCCGATCGGCCACTGGCGGCGGCTCGACGAACCCGGTGCGTACGCCTCCGTCCCCGATCCGCCGACCGGTCCCGCAGCCCCCGGCGGCCCGGACGCCGCCGTGGCCGTGACAACCGCGTCGCATAGGGTGTCCAGCGCGGATCACAACGGATTGATCCCCCTCCCGACCCCTGCGGAACTCCCGCTCGTTATGGGAGTGGTGGGCCTGCCGCGGACGGGGCGGGCACCGGTACGGACTGAGGAGTGGATGTGGGGGATGTGGCGGTCGGCGCGCGTTCCGGTCACGAGGGTCCCGAGGAGCGTCCCGGACGCCCCGGCGGCTTCCCGCCGGGCCCTGGCGGTCCCGGAGCCGGACCCGGGCAGCGCCGGGACGACGGTCCCGTAGGCGCGGGCGGGGGCGGCGGGGGCGAGGACGTCCCGGAGGACGAGGAGGCGCTCGGCGGCAGGCCGAAGAAGCCGCGCTCCTTCTGGAAGGAACTGCCCCTGCTGATCGGCATCGCCCTGGTGCTGGCGCTGGTGATCAAGACCTTCCTGGTGCAGGCGTTCTCCATCCCCTCCAACTCGATGCAGAACACCCTCCAGACGGGTGACCGGGTGCTGGTGGACAAGCTGACGCCGTGGTTCGGCTCCGAGCCGGAGCGCGGCGAGGTCATCGTCTTCCACGACCCGGACGACTGGCTGGCGGGCGAGCCCGTGCCGCAGACCAACGCCATCCAGAAGGGTCTGAGCTGGATCGGCCTCATGCCGTCCGCCGAGGAGAAGGACCTGATCAAGCGGGTCATCGCGGTCGGCGGCGACACCGTGGAGTGCAAGGGCACCGGCCCGGTCCGGCTGAACGGCGAGCCCCTGGACGAGCCGTACGTGTTCCCGGGCAACACCCCGTGCAGCGTGGACGAGCACGGCGGCCAGTTCAAGAAGAAGGTGCCCGAGGGCATGGTGTGGGTCATGGGCGACCACCGCCAGGACTCCCTCGACTCCCGCTACCACCAGAACGACAGCAACCAGGGCTTCGTCCCCGTGGACGAGGTCGTCGGCCGCGCCGTGGTGGTCGCCTGGCCGCCCACCCGCTGGTCCACCCTGCCCGTCCCCGACACCTTCGACCAGCCCGGGCTGAACGCGGCCCTCGGCGCGGCCCCCGGCGTCCTGGGCCTCGCGGGCGCGGTGCCGATCGTGCTGTGGCGGCGCGCCGCCGTGCGACGGCAGGTCCGGTAACACCCGCTCCGCCAGCGCCCCACGACGGGATCCGGCCCGCGAGCGCCCTACCAGCCGGTAGGGTGCCGCCCGGACCGTCGGCGGGGCGCTTTCGCGCGTCCGGGACCGTACGGACCGGGTCGGCGCGGACGGGGGCGGACATGAGCGGGACCGGGGGAGCGGCGCCGGACGGTGCCACCGGCGGCGGGACGCCCCGACGGGAACCCGGCGCGGTGCTCTCCGGAACGGCCGTCGCCCTCGGCGCCGCGCTGTTCCTCGGGGCCTCCCTCTGGTGCGCCCTGGTCTACCGGCCCTACACCGTCGCCACCGGGTCCATGGCGCCCGCCATCGGGGCCGGGGACCGGGTCCTCGCCCAGCGCGTCGACGGCGCGGCGGTGCGCCGGGGCGACGTCGTCGTCTTCGACCGGCCCGTCTGGGGGGACCTGCCGCTGGTCAAGCGGGTGGTCGCGGTGGGCGGCGACACGGTCGCCCGGGTGGACGGCGGGCTCCTCGTCAACGGCGCCGAGGTCGACGCCGCCTCCCCCGCCGGGCCCCCGGCCGCCGACTTCCCGGCCGTGGTCGTGCCCACGGGACGGCTGTTCCTGCTCGGCGACGCGCGCGGCGACTCCCTCGACTCCGCCAGCCACCTCCGGGACGGGCGCGACGGCACCGTGCCCCGGGACGCCGTGCTGGCCCGGGTCGACGCCGTCGTCTGGCCGCCCGGCCCGGTGACCCGCCCCGCCGCGTTCGCGGAACTGCCCGGGGGGACCTCCCGCCCCGGCCCGCTGCGCCCCCTGCTGACGGCGGCCGGGACGGGCGCGGCACTGGTCCTCGGCGGCGCGGCGTACGGCCCGCTCGCCCGCCGGGCCGCCCGCCGCTCCACCCGGGGCGGGTCCGGGACGCCCCGGAACCGAACCCTGGCGTGACCACGGGTTGGGTACGGTGACCTCATGGGCCGGGAGGGGCGGACACGATGAGCGGCACACCGGAGAACACCCGGGACGTCGATGACGACGACCCGGTGGGACGACCGCTGCGCAGAGTGGCGCGTGTGGTGCTCCTCGATCCGCGCGACCGGATCCTGCTGCTGCACGGCCATGAACCGGACGATCCCGCCGACGACTGGTGGTTCACCCCGGGCGGCGGGGTGGAGGGCGACGAGACCCTGGAGCGGGCCGCGCTGCGGGAACTCGCCGAGGAGACCGGGATCACCGACGTCGAACTGGGCCCCGTGGTCTGGCGCCGCCGCTGTTCCTTCCCGTTCGCCGGGCGCCGCTGGGACCAGGACGAGTGGTACCACCTCGCCCGCACCGCCCAGCCGGTGACCGGCGGTACCGGTCTGACGGAGCTGGAACGGCGCACGGTCGCCGGAGCACGTTGGTGGACGTGCCGGGAACTCGCCGGAACGCGTGAGACGGTGTACCCGACCAGACTCGCCGGGCTGCTGCGCAGGCTGCTCGACGAAGGCCCCCCGGTCACTCCCGAGGTCCTGGACACCGAAATCGTCTAGGACGCCCCGGGGCTGACGCACAATGGGGGGACGCACGGCTGAAGGGGAACATGCCATGAGCGCCGAGGACCTCGAGAAGTACGAGACCGAGATGGAGCTGAAGCTCTACCGGGAGTACCGCGACGTCGTCGGGCTGTTCACGTACGTGATCGAGACCGAGCGGCGCTTCTACCTCACCAACGACTACGAGATGCAGGTGCACTCGGTCCAGGGCGAGGTCTTCTTCGAGGTCACGATGGCCGACGCGTGGGTGTGGGACATGTACCGCCCGGCCCGGTTCGTGAAGCAGGTGCGGGTCCTCACCTTCAAGGACGTCAACATCGAGGAGCTCAACAAGAGCGACTTGGAGCTGCCGGGCAGCTGAGCCCGGAGACTCCGCCTGCGTCCCGGAGACTCCGCGACTCCGCTGAGGCCCTGAGGCCCTGAGGCCCTGAGGCCGTTCGGGCCCCGGGCGATCGTGCGGCCCGCTCCGCCTCGCCCGGCCTGCGCACCACCTCCGCCCCGCCCCTGCCCCGTACGGTCCTGCCGCCCCTTCATCCGGGGCGGAATCACTCGAACGGGTGCCGCTGTTATCCACAGCCGTCCGGTTGTCCACCAAGATCCACAAGGATCGGTGCGGTGCCGGAGCGTGGGTGCCGGAGGTGGTGCCGACATGAACGCACGAGGCGCGCTCGGCAGGTACGGAGAGGACCTGGCCGCGCGGCGGCTGACCGAGGAGGGCTGGGACGTCCTGGCCCGCAACTGGCGCTGCGGCCGGACGGGCGAGGTCGACATCGTGGCCCGCGACGGGGACGTCCTGGTGATCTGCGAGGTCAAGACCCGGCGGGAGCGGACCTTCCAGCACCCGCTGGCCGGAGTGACCCCCGGCAAGGCGGAGCGGTTGCGCGACCTCGCCCAGCGCTGGCTCCAGGAACACGGGGGAGCCCCGCCGGGCGGGGTCCGGATCGACGTGGTCGGGGTGCTGGTGCCCCGGCGCGGGGCGCCCCGGGTGGAGCACGTGCGGGGAGCGGCGTGATGGGCTTCGCGCGGACGGGGGCGGTGGCGCTCGTGGGCGTCGAGGGAGTGGTGGTCGAGGTCCAGGCGGACCTGGAGCCCGGGGTGGCGTCGTTCGCCCTGGTGGGCCTGCCGGACAAGAGCCTGGTCGAGAGCCGGGACCGGGTCAGGGCGGCGGTCGTCAACTCCGGCGCCCCCTGGCCCCAGAAGAAGCTGACGGTCGGACTCAGCCCGGCCTCGGTGCCCAAGGGCGGCAGTGGGTTCGATTTGTCCGTCGCCAGCGCGGTGCTCGGCGCGGCCGAGCGGATCGACCCCCGGGTCCTGGCCGATCTCGTGATGGTCGGCGAGCTGGGCCTCGACGGCCGGGTGCTGCCCGTCCGGGGCGTCCTCCCGGCGGTCCTGGCGGCGGCCGACGCCGGATACCGGCAGGTCGTGGTCCCGGAGCGGTCCGCCGCGGAGGCGTCGCTCGTGCCCGGGGTCGCGGTCCTCGGCGTCCGCAGCCTGCGCCAGCTGATCGCGGTCCTCACCGACGCGCCGGTCCCCGAGGAGGAACCCGACGAGCCCGGCCGTCCCGAGGGGGCCCTGGCCGGACTGCTCCTGCCCGGTCAGGGCTTCGGCACCGGACTCGGCGTCCCGCCGGACCGCCGGGAGCACGTGCCCGACCTCGCGGACGTCGTCGGCCAGTACGCGGCGCGCACCGCGATGGAGATCGCCGCCGCCGGAGGACACCACGTGTACCTCCAGGGACCGCCCGGCGCGGGCAAGACCATGCTGGCGGAACGGCTCCCGGGCATCCTGCCGCCGCTGACCCGTCAGGAGTCCCTCGAAGTGACCGCGATCCACTCCGTCGCCGGGACGCTCCCACCGGACCGCCCGCTGGTCGAGGTCCCGCCCTACTGCGCCCCGCATCACTCCTCGACCATGCAGGCCTTGGTCGGCGGCGGCCGGGGCACGGCCCGCCCCGGAGCGGTCTCCCTGGCTCACCGGGGAGTGCTTTTTCTGGATGAAAGCGCTGAATTCAGCGGGCACGCCCTCGACGCGCTCCGCCAGCCCCTGGAGTCCGGGCACGTGGTGATCGCCCGGAGCGCGGGGGTGGTGCGGCTGCCCGCCAGGTTCACGATGGTGCTCGCCGCCAACCCCTGCCCCTGTGGACGCTTCGGCCAGCGGGGCGCCGGATGCGACTGCCCGCCGTCCGCCGTCCGGCGCTACCAGTCGAGGCTCTCCGGACCGCTGCTGGACCGGATCGACCTCCGGGTGCGGGTCGAGGCGGTGACCCGGGCCGAGCTGGCGGCCCTGGGGGAGCGCGGCGAGAGCACCGAGGCGGTGGCCGAGCGGGTGCTGGCCGCCCGCGCCCGGGCCGCCGCCCGGTACGCGGACACCCCCTGGCGGACGAACGGCGAGGTCCCCGGCCATGAGCTGCGCACCCGCTGGCATCCGGCGCCCGGCGCGCTGGACGGCGCCGAACACCGTCTGGAACGCGGGCTGCTCACCGCGCGCGGACTGGACCGGGTGCTCCGGGTCGCCTGGACGGTGGCCGACCTCGCCGGGCACGACCGTCCGGACGTCAGCGACGTCACCCTCGCCCTGCGACTGCGCACCGGCGCCGTGCCCGGTACCGCACTCGCCGTCGGGCCCCGGCCGTGACCGCCGGGGAGGCGGAGCGGCGGGCGCGGGCCGCCCTGACCCGGGTGATCGAACCGGGCGACGGAACGGGCGGACGCTGGTTGCGGGAGTACGGGGCGGTGGAGACCGCCCGGCGGCTGGGCGGCGGCGGAGGTCCGCTGCCGGGGGTGTCGGCGGTGCGGTGGGCGGGTCTGCGGAACCGGGCCGGACGGATGAGCCCGGACGCCGACCTCGCCCGGGCGCGGGAGAGCGGCGTCCGCTTCCTCTGCCCCGGGGACGCCGAGTGGCCCGCCCAGCTCGACGACCTCGGGGACGCCTGCCCGATCGGACTCTGGGTGCGCGGGCGGCCCAGCCTGCGGCTGTGGGCCCTGCGCTCGGTGGCGGTCGTCGGCGCCCGCGCCTGCACCGAGTACGGGGCGCGCACCGCCGCCGGGCTCGCCGCCGAACTCGCCGCGCGGGGCTGGGTGGTGGTCTCCGGCGGCGCCTACGGGATTGACGGCGCGGCCCACCGGGGAGCCCTCGGCTCGGACGGCGCCACCGTCGCGGTCCTCGCCTGCGGGGTCGACCGCCCCTATCCGCCGGGCCATCGGGCGCTGCTCGACCGGGTCGCGGAACAGGGCCTCCTGGTCGGGGAGTTGCCGCCGGGCGATCACCCCACGCCCAGCCGCTTCATCCTGCGCAACCGGGTGATCGCCGCCCTCACCCGGGGCACGGTCGTGGTGGAGGCCGCGGTGCGCAGCGGCGCGTTGGCCACCGCCCGGTGGTCCGGACGGCTCGGGCGGTTCGTGATGGGCGTTCCCGGCCCGGTGAGCAGTTCGCTGTCGACGGGCGTCCACGCGCTCCTGAGGGATCAGGCCGTGCTGGTCACCGACGCGGCGGAGGTCGTCGAACTCGTCGGTGAGATGGGTCAGCTCGCTCCTTCGCGCCAGTCCCCGCTGATCCCGAGGGACCTGCTGGACACCGTCACGGCACGGGTGCTGGCCGCGCTCCCGGCCGTCGGCACGGCGCCGCCGGGGGCCGTCGCCCGGGAGGCGGCGACCACCGAGGACGAGGCGATCGGCCGACTGTACGAGCTTCACTCCCTGGGGTTCGTCGAACGACACGGCGACGGCTGGCAGTTGACACGCCGAACGCGCGGGACGCCCTCCGGGCCCGGGCACGGAGCGTGATTGACGCCCTGTTTGTCACCCGCACGTGTGCCGTGCCCCTGTGAATCAAGGACCTTGGGGGTGAGGAGGGGTCACCGAGAGCGACGCCCGCGACCCGCGCGGGCCACCAACGGAACGTATCTGCGCACAGATGATCCCAGAGCCTTCGCACACCGCGACACTCCAGTCACGCTACGCTCACGAGGAATCCCACCCAGTTCACGGCAGAACGGCACAAGGCGACGAATGCCCCAGCACACCTCTGGGTCCGACCGGGCGGCCGCTCCCCCCGCCGCTCGCGGGAGCGTGCGGCCTCCCGCCCCCTCGACGCTCGACGAGCTGTGGAGGTCGTACAAGGAGACGGGCGACGACCGCCTGCGCGAGCAGCTGATCCTGCACTACTCGCCCCTGGTCAAGTACGTCGCGGGCAGGGTGAGCGTCGGGCTGCCGCCCAATGTGGAACAGGCCGACTTCGTGTCGTCCGGGGTCTTCGGGCTGATCGACGCGATCGAGAAGTTCGACATCGAGCGGTCGATCAAGTTCGAGACGTACGCGATCACCCGCATCCGGGGCGCCATGATCGACGAACTACGCGCCCTGGACTGGATCCCCCGCTCCGTCCGGCAGAAGGCCCGCAGCGTCGAGCGCGCCTACGCCAGTCTGGAGGCCCAGCTGAGGCGGACCCCGACGGAGAGCGAGGTCGCCGCCGAGATGGGGATCGCGCTGGAGGAACTGCACGCCGTCTTCAGCCAGTTGTCGCTGGCCAACGTGGTCGCCCTGGAGGAACTCCTCCACGTCGGGGACGAGGGCGGCGACCGCCTCAGTCTGATGGACCGGCTGGAGGACACCGCCGCGGACGACCCGGTCGAGGTCGCCGAGGGCCGGGAGCTGCGCCGCTTCCTCGCCCGCGCCATCAACACCCTCCCCGACCGAGAGAAGACGGTCGTCACCCTCTACTACTACGAGGGTCTGACCCTGGCCGAGATCGGTCTCGTCCTCGGGGTCACCGAGAGCCGGGTGAGCCAGATCCACACCAAGTCCGTCCTCCAGCTCCGCGCCAAACTGGCCGGATTCGGTCGCTGACCGCGAACCTGGCCGAAACCAGCCCGCCAGCACCCTTCTGGCGGGGCTTCCGGGTCCGCTGGGGCGTCCGTGACGCCCGGCCGGACCCGCTCCGACGGTCACCGGGGTGGTCCACGACGTGCCGTGAGGGCGACCGGCTCCCGCGTCGGCCACGGCGTCCGTAAAGTGGAGGGGTGCCAAGGATTCGAGCGGCCTCAGTGGCCGAGCACCGTTCGATGCAGCGCGCCGCCCTGCTGGACGCCGCGCGGTCCCTGCTGTCCGAAGGGGGGACGGAGGCGCTGACCTTCCCCGCCCTGGCCGAGCGCACCGGACTCGCCCGGTCCTCGGTGTACGAGTACTTCCGCTCCCGTGCCGCCGTGGTCGAGGAGCTCTGCGCGGTGGACTTCCCCGTCTGGGCCGCCGAGGTCGAGGGCGCGATGGCCCTCGCCGACGGCCCCGAAGGCAAGATCGAAGCCTATGTGCGCCGCCAGCTCGACCTGGTGGGCGACCGCAGGCACCGGGCCGTCGTCGCGATCTCCGCGAGCGAGCTGGACGACGGCGCGCGGGAGAAGATCCGCGCGGCCCACGGCGGACTCGTGACGATGCTCGCGGAGGCCCTGCGCGACATGGGGCACCACGAACCTCGTCTCGCGGCGATGCTGCTCCAGGGCATCGTCGACGCGGCCGCCCGCCGGGTGGAGCTGGGCGCGGCGGAGGCGCCCGCCGCCATCGCGGACGCCGCCGTCGCCATGGCGCTGCGCGGGGTCAACGGCTGATCTCCGGGGACGGCGGCCCGCTACCGGGCCGTCGTCGCCCGCGCCGACCTCGCGGGCGGGGTCAGCGGCAGCAGCCGGGGCGGGTCGCCCCGCAGCAGTCGGGGCGGCAGCAGTGACAGGGGATCGTGGTACGTCCGGCCCCTCAGCAGCCCCCAGTGCAGACACGGGACGGCGCAGTGCGAGCCTGTCCGCTCCACCCGGCCCAGGACCTCGCCCGGGGACACCCGGTCACCCCGGTGCACCCGGGTGGTCACCGGCTCATGGGTCAGCCGCAGCGGGGGCGTCCCCGTACCGCTCAGCTCCACGGTGACCACCCCGCGCCCGGCGACCCGGCCCGCGTGGGACACCCGCCCCGGGGCCACCGCCCGCACCACCCCGTCCGGGCCGGCCGCCAGATCCGCTCCACGGTGACCCGCCGCGTACGGGGTGGGCGGCGGCTCCCAGCCCCGCAGGACCGCCGGGCGGGGGTCCAACGGCCAGCGCACGGCCACGGCGGGCACCCCGTCGACTCCATCATTCCTGTCGGCCCTGTCGGCCCTGTCGGCCCTGTCGGCCCTGTCGGCCCTGTCGGCTTCGGCGGCCCCGTCGGTCCGGGCGGTCCCGTCAACCCGGTCCGTCCCGTCCACCTCGCTCACCCGTTTCACCCTTGCGGAGCCCTCCGTCCTGCTCGCTTCGGCTGTCCCGCCCGCCCCGCCAGCCTCACCGGCCCCCTGGGGCCTCTCCGCTCCGGCGGTGCTCGCCGTCCCGGCGGCGGGGACCCACCCGGCCGGTCCGTCCCGTCCGGTCCCGCTGAGTGCCCCCACCGTCACCCACGCCAGCGGCACGACCAGTGACAGCGCCGTCACCGTCGCGATCGCCGCCCTCGTCGCCCGCGATCCCGCCGCCGCCCGGGCCGTCAGCGCGCGGTGGGCCGACCTCGGTCCGCCCCCGTGTCCTCGCCGCTCGCGCGGCCCTCGCCGTACCCGCCGTGCCCACGGTGCTCGTCGCATTCCGGACCCCCGTACTCCCGCGTTCCGCTCCTCCCCGTCCCGGCGCGCGGGCCCGCCCCGGACGGCCGGGGAAGGGGCCGCCCGGGGCGGGCCGTCGCTTCCCACGGTGCAGTGGCGGGGGCGTCCGCGACGGCCCGGCGGCGGATCTGTGGACAACCGGGCGCTTGTGGACAGGGGCGTCACCCGGAAGGTTCAGGGTCCCGTACACTTCATGTGGCGACCCGGGTCATCGGGTCGACTTCGCACGCCCCGACATTCGCCCCCAGTGTGTGGCGGTGTCCGCGCTTCTCGGTCCTTCGTGGCACAGCGCACCGGGCGTCAGGCGCGCCCGCCGTCCGGCGGACGCACAACCGAGTACCAAGGAGAACACGGCCATGGCCGTCGTCACGATGCGGGAGCTGCTGGAGAGCGGCGTCCACTTCGGTCACCAGACCCGTCGTTGGAACCCGAAGATGAAGCGCTTCATCTTCACGGAGCGCAACGGCATCTACATCATCGACCTGCTCCAGTCGCTGTCGTACATCGACCGCGCCTTCGAGTTCGTCAAGGAGACCGTCGCCCACGGCGGCACGGTCATGTTCGTCGGCACGAAGAAGCAGGCGCAGGAGGCGATCGCCGAGCAGGCGACCCGCGTCGGCATGCCCTACGTCAACCAGCGCTGGCTGGGCGGCATGCTCACCAACTTCTCGACCGTCTACAAGCGTCTGCAGCGCCTCAAGGAGCTTGAGCAGATCGACTTCGAGGACGTCGCCGCGTCCGGTCTGACCAAGAAGGAACTCCTCGTGCTCTCGCGCGAGAAGGCCAAGCTGGAGAAGACCCTCGGCGGTATCCGCGAGATGCAGAAGGTGCCCAGCGCCGTCTGGATCGTGGACACCAAGAAGGAGCACATCGCCGTCGGCGAGGCCCGCAAGCTGAACATCCCGGTCGTCGCGATCCTGGACACCAACTGCGACCCCGACGAGGTCGACTACAAGATCCCGGGCAACGACGACGCGATCCGCTCCGTCACGCTGCTCACCCGCGTGATCGCCGACGCCGTCGCCGAGGGCCTCATCGCCCGCTCCGGTGTCGCCACCGGTGACTCGAAGCCGGGCGACAAGGCCGCCGGCGAGCCGCTCGCCGAGTGGGAGCGCGACCTGCTGGAAGGCGAGAAGAAGGCCGACGAGGCCCCCGCCGAGGCTCCGGCCGCCGAGGCCCCCGCGGCTGAGGTCGCCGAGACCGAGGCTCCGGCCGCCGAGGCCGCCGCCGACGCGCCCGCCGCCGACGAGGCCCCCGCCGCCGAGCAGGGCTGACCCACCCGGCTGAGGACCTGAAGGGGGGACGGCGGAACGGGTTCCATCCCGTTCCGCCGTCCCGCCCATCCGGGTCCGGCTCTCCGTGGCCCGTCCGGCCGTCCGGCCGGGGACCCGGAGACCTCGATCGTCCAGACTTCGAGAAAGACTCAGACTCATGGCGAACTACACCGCCGCCGACGTCAAGAAGCTCCGCGAGCTCACCGGCGCCGGCATGATGGACTGCAAGAAGGCCCTCGACGAGGCCGACGGCGACGTCGAGCGCGCCGTTGAGCTGCTCCGCGTCAAGGGCCAGAAGGGCGTCGCCAAGCGCGAGGGCCGCTCCGCCGAGAACGGCGCCGTGGTGTCCGTCGTCGCCGACGACAACGCCTCCGGCGTCATCCTCGAGCTGAAGTGCGAGACGGACTTCGTCGCCAAGGGCGAGAAGTTCCAGGCCGTCGCCAACGCCCTGGCCGCGCACGTCGCCGCGACCTCCCCGGCCGACCTGGAGGCCCTGCTCGGCTCCGAGATCGAGCCCGGCAAGACCGTCCAGGCGTACGTGGACGAGGCCAACGCCAACCTCGGCGAGAAGATCGTCCTCGACCGCTTCGCGCAGTTCGCCGACGGTTACGTCTCGGTCTACATGCACCGCACCATGCCCGACCTGCCCCCGCAGATCGGTGTCCTGGTCGAGCTGGACAAGCCCAACGCCGAGGTCGCCAAGGGCGTCGCGCAGCACATCGCCGCGTTCGCCCCGAAGTACCTCTCCCGTGAGGACGTCCCCGCCGAGGTCGTCGAGGCCGAGCGCCGCGTCGCCGAGGAGACCACCCGCGAGGAGGGCAAGCCCGAGGCTGCCATCCCGAAGATCGTCGAGGGTCGCGTCAACGGCTTCTTCAAGGACGCCACGCTCCTGGGCCAGCCGTACGCGCTCGACGCCAAGAAGTCCGTCCAGCAGGTCCTGAACGAGGCCGGTGTCACCCTGAAGCGCTTCGCGCGCATCAAGGTCGGCATCTGAGTCCCTGACCGCGATCCGCCGTGGACCCCGCTAGGGTCTACGGAGGTCGCCCGCGTACGGACCGCGTACGCGACGGAGGACCGCAGATCTGACGAGGAGGCCATTGCCGAGCACGGGTTGTCACACACCCCACCGGCAATGGCCTTCTTCGCATGTGCACCACGAGGAGAACCCCATGACCACCCAGGCCGAATCCGGCGAGAAGGGCGCGAAGAGCGCGAAGAACGACGGCGGCCAGGTCGCCGGACGGTTCATGCTGAAGCTGTCCGGTGAGGCGTTCGCCGGTGGCGGGGGGCTCGGCGTCGACCCCGACGTGGTGCACAAGATCGCCCGGGAGATCGCGGCCGTCGTCCGCGACGGCTTCCAGATCGCCGTCGTCATCGGCGGCGGCAACTTCTTCCGGGGCGCCGAACTCCAGCAGCGCGGCATGGACCGGGCCCGCTCCGACTACATGGGCATGCTCGGCACCGTGATGAACTGCCTCGCCCTCCAGGACTTCCTGGAGAAGGAGGGCATCGACTCCCGGGTGCAGACCGCGATCACCATGGCGCAGGTCGCCGAGCCGTACATCCCGCTGCGGGCGGTGCGCCACCTGGAGAAGGGCCGGGTCGTCATCTTCGGCGCCGGCATGGGCATGCCCTACTTCTCCACCGACACCACGGCCGCCCAGCGGGCCCTGGAGATCGACGCCGAAGCCCTGCTCATGGGCAAGAACGGCGTCGACGGCGTCTACGACTCCGACCCCAAGGCCAACCCGGACGCGGTGAAGTTCGACTCCCTCGGCTACGGCGAGGTCATCACCCGGGACCTGAAGGTCGCCGACGCCACCGCGATCACCCTGTGCCGCGACAACCGGCTGCCCATCCTCGTGTTCGAACTCCTCGCGGAGGGCAATATCGCGCGCGCGGTCAAGGGTGAGAAGATCGGCACTCTGGTCGGCGACCAGGGCGCCCGGGCCTGACCCGCCCCACCGGCACAACCGGTCCGTGCCCGCACGGGTACCGCCGCGGGGGGTTCCTCCCGGGGGTCCGAGTGGCACGGACAGGGGATGGACAAAGCCCTGACGGTCGGACACCGTGCAGGGGACAGACGCGACGCGGCCGGCCCGTCACCGAGCCGGGCCTACTCAAGACACGCAGGAGCAAGTGGTGATCGAAGAGACCCTCCTCGAAGCCGAGGAGAAGATGGAGAAGGCCGTCGTGGTCGCCAAGGAGGACTTCGCCGCGATCCGCACCGGGCGTGCGCACCCGGCGATGTTCAACAAGATCGTGGCGGACTACTACGGCGCGCTGACGCCGATCAACCAGCTCGCCTCGTTCTCCGTGCCGGAACCGCGCATGGCCGTCGTGACGCCGTTCGACAAGAGCGCGCTGCGCAACATCGAGCAGGCCATCCGCGACTCGGACCTCGGCGTCAACCCGAGCAACGACGGCAACATCATCCGGGTGACCTTCCCCGAGCTGACCGAGGAGCGCCGCCGCGACTACATCAAGGTCGCCAAGGGCAAGGCGGAGGACTCCAAGATCTCGATCCGCGCGGTCCGCCGCAAGGCCAAGGAAGCGATCGACAAGCTCGTCAAGGACGGCGAGGTCGGCGAGGACGAGGGCCGCCGCGCCGAGAAGGAGCTGGACGACACCACGGCGAAGTACGTCGCCCAGGTGGACGAGCTGCTGAAGCACAAGGAAGCCGAGCTGCTCGAAGTCTGATGAACGACTCTTCCTGGGGAGCGCCCCGGCGGGCCGGACAGGCCGGGTCCGGGCTCCCGACCGATCAGGGGCCCGTCACCGGGCCCGGCCCGGGGCCGACTCAGGACCACGGGCCCGCCCACGGGTACGGGTACCGACCCGCCCACGGGGGTCCGGCCGCTCCGGCTCAGGGGCTCGGTCCCGCTCCGGCGGGGTTCCCGTCCGGCGCGGGCCCGTCGCCCGCCCCGGCGGCGGCCTCCCGGCAGGCCGGGACGTACGCTCCCGCGACCCTTCCGGCGCCCGGCGCCGCCACCTCCGGCGGCGGTCGAGCGGCGGCACCGGCCGCGCCTGCGTACGATGCGCATGATCTCGTGCGGTCAGGACAGACCCAGCCCATGCCGGTCGTGCCCGGCGTGCCCGTCGGTGGCGGGGGACCGGACGACCGGGCAGCCGCTTCGCCGGGCGGCGGTCCCGGCGACCCCGGCGCCCGCCGGATCCCGCACCAGACGGCGCCGCAGATGCCACAGGAGCCCATGCCCAGCGCACCGCAGCCGCCCCCCGCACCGCGGAAGAAGAGCGCGGGACGTGACCTGGGCGCGGCCATAGGGGTCGGCGTCGGGCTCGGCGCGGTGATCGTGGCCTCGCTGTTCGTGGTCAAAGAGGTGTTCGTCGGGGTCCTCGTCGCGGCGGTCGTCGTCGGACTGCGGGAGCTGACCAGCCGCCTCAAGGAACGCAAGGGCATCGACGCCCCGCTCGTCCCGCTCGCGGTGGGCGGCGCCGCCATGGTCGTCGCCGGGTACGCGGGCGGCACCGAGGGGGCGTGGGTGGCGACCGCGCTGACCGCGCTGGCCGTCCTCGTCTGGCGGATGACCCGGCCTCCGGACGGCTACCTCAAGGACGTCACGGCCGGGGTCTTCGCGGTCTTCTACGTGCCGTTCCTGGCGACGTTCGTGGCGCTGCTGCTCACCGCCGACGACGGTGCCTGGCGGGTGCTGACGTTCCTGGTGCTGACCGTCGTCAGCGACACCGGCGCCTACGCGGTCGGCTGGCGCTTCGGCACCCACAAGCTCGCGCCGCGGATCAGTCCTGGCAAGACCCGGGAGGGCCTGTTCGGGGCGATCGCCTTCGCGATGGCCGCGGGCGCGCTGTGCGTGGAGTTCCTCATCGACGGCGGCACCTGGTGGCAGGGGCTGCTGCTGGGCCTCGCCGTCGCGGTGAGCGCCACGCTCGGCGACCTCGGCGAGTCGATGATCAAGCGGGACCTCGGCATCAAGGACATGGGCACGCTGCTGCCCGGCCACGGCGGCATCATGGACCGCCTGGACTCGCTGCTGCCGACCGCTCCGGTGGTCTGGCTGCTGCTGGTGGTCTTCGTCGGATCCGGCTGAGCGGACCGCGTGGGGCGGTGACCCGCGCGCACGCCAACGGAAGGCCCGCCGTCCCGGACGGCGGGCCTTCCGCCGTTCCCGGCGCCCGTGATTCCCCGGGAGGGCGGGCCTCCCCTCGTCTCCGGTACCCGCGTCCCCGCGCGTCGGGCCTCGCGCCCGGTTTCCGGCACCCGCGGTTCCGGGCCGCCGTGGGGCCGTCCGGGGCCGTCCGGGAGCGTCCGGGACCGCCCGGTCGGGCGGGTGAACGGGGTCCTCCCGTTCGATTCCGGATCGCCGGGCTCCGTCTGCGACACTGGAGTCACCATGCCCAAGCCCGGAGAACTCACTTTCGTCGCCCCGCGCGGAGCCAAGAAGCCCCCGCGGCACCTCGCCGACCTGTCGCCCGCCGAGCGCAAGGAGGCCGTCGCCGCCATCGGCGAGAAGCCGTTCCGCGCCAAGCAGCTCTCGCAGCACTACTTCGCGCGGTACGCCCATGACCCCGCCCAGTGGACGGACATCCCGGCCGGGGCCCGCGACCGGCTGCGGGAGGCGCTGCTGCCCGATCTGATGTCCGTGGTGCGGCACATCAGCTGTGACGACGACACCACCCGCAAGACCCTGTGGCGGCTGTTCGACGGCACCCTCGTGGAGTCGGTCCTGATGCGCTACCCGGACCGGGTCACCATGTGCATCAGCTCCCAGGCCGGGTGCGGGATGAACTGCCCGTTCTGCGCCACCGGCCAGGCCGGACTGGACCGCAACCTGTCCACGGCTGAGATCGTCCACCAGATCGTGGACGGGGTCCGCGCGCTGCGGGACGGGGAGATCCCCGGCGGCCCGGCGCGGCTGTCCAACATCGTCTTCATGGGCATGGGCGAGCCGCTGGCCAACTACAACCGGGTCGTCGGCGCGATCCGGCGGCTCACCGACCCGGAGCCGGACGGCCTCGGCCTCTCCCAGCGCGGGATCACCGTGTCGACGGTCGGGCTGGTCCCCGCCATCCACCGCTTCGCGGACGAGGGCTTCAAGTGCCGTCTCGCGATCTCCCTGCACGCCCCCGACGACGAGCTGCGCGACACCCTCGTCCCGGTCAACACCCGCTGGAAGGTCCGCGAGGTCCTCGACGCGGGCTGGGAGTACGCGGAGAAGTCCGGTCGCCGCATCTCCATCGAGTACGCGCTGATCCGGGACATCAACGACCAGGCGTGGCGCGGTGACCGGCTCGGACGGCTGCTCAAGGGCAAGCGGGTGCACGTCAACCTGATCCCGCTGAACCCCACGCCGGGCTCCAAGTGGACGGCGTCCCGTCCCGAGGACGAGAAGGCGTTCGTGGAGGCCATCGCCGCCCACGGGGTGCCGGTGACGGTCCGGGACACCCGGGGCCAGGAGATCGACGGTGCCTGTGGACAGCTGGCGGCGTCCGAACGTTAGAGCGGTAGTCTTGTCCCGTACGCCCGCATAGCGGCCCGTACGCGGCGGGCGTCTCCTCACCGGGACGACCGCGTCACCCAGACAACTGCATTTTCCGACAGGGGAGCGCCACAGCGCTGAGAGTGCGGCAACCGGCTTCGGCCGGAGGGCCGCAGACCCTCTGAACCTCGCCCGGGTCATTCCGGGTAGGAAGTTCGGTCACCACTCAAGCTGTTGCGCCCTGCCCGCGCCCCGCTCCCGGGGTCGCGGGCGGGGCCGCGTCTCTTCCTGGTCCGTTCCAGGAGGAACCATCACGTGAGCACCACCAAGAAGGTCACCGCCGCCGCCCTCGCGGCCGGGCTGGGCATCGCCGCCCTCTCCGGCTGCGCCGGGAGCGAGGAGGACGCGCACGCCGACGGCGGGCCCAAGACGGTCACCCTCGTCAGCCACAGCTCGTTCGCCGCCTCCAAGGAGGTGCTGGCCGAGTTCGAGAAGGAGTCCGGCTACACCCTGAAGGTCCTGGAGGACGGGGACGCGGGCGTGGCCGTCAACAAGGCGATCCTCACCAAGGGCAACCCCCAGGGCGACGTCTTCTTCGGCATCGACAACACCCTGCTCTCCCGTGGCCTCGACAACGAGCTGTTCGAGCCGTACGAGGCCCACGGCGCCGACAGCGTGCTGCTCGCCAAGCGGCCCCTGCTCGACAAGCAGGACCGGGTCACCCTCGTCGACACCGGGGAGATCTGCGTCAACTACGACAAGAAGTACTTCGCGGACAAGGGGCTCACCCCGCCGGAGACCTTCGAGGACCTGGTCAAGCCCGCGTACGAGAACCTCCTCGTGGTGGAGAACCCGGCCACCTCCTCGCCCGGGCTGGGCTTCCTCATGGGCACCGTCGCCGACCGGGGCGGCGACGGCTGGGCCGACTACTGGAAGAAGCTGCGGGACAACGGCGTCAAGGTCGTCGACGGCTGGGACCAGGCGTACAACGAGGAGTTCTCCGGCTCCGCCGGTGGCAAGAAGGCGGGCGGCGACCGTCCGCTCGTCGTCTCCTACGCCTCCTCGCCGCCCGTCGAGGCGATCTACTCCGACCCCAAGCCCGCCGAGGCCCCGACCGGGGTGTCCACCGGCACCTGCTTCCAGCAGGCCGAGTACGCCGGGCTGCTCGCGGGGGCGAAGAACCCGGAGGGCGGCAAGGCCCTGCTGGACTTCCTGAGCGAGCGGACCTTCCAGGCGGACATGCCGCTGAACATGTTCGTCGACCCGGTCCACCAGGACGTCAAGGTGCCCGAGGACTTCGCCGCCTACGCGGTGAAGGTGCCCGCCCCGCTGACGATGGACCCCGAGCGGATCGCCGACAACCGTGACCAGTGGGTCAAGCAGTGGACCTCGCTCGTCGTGAAGTAGGCGGCGGCGCCGACCCGGTGGAGGACCGTCCCGGCGTCCCCCGGGACGGTGCCCCCGCCGCCACGGCCGTCCCCTCCGCCACCGCTCCCGCCGCCTCCGGGCCGCGGGGGCGGGCGGCGCGGCGGGCCGCCGTGCTCCGGGGCGCGCTGATGGCGCTGCCGATGGCGTTCTTCGCGCTGTTCTTCGCCTATCCGGTGGCCGCGATCGTCACCCGGGGGCTGCGCCCCGACGGCGCCTGGCGCCTCGGCGGGATCGGCGAGGTGCTGGCGCGGCCGGAGATCCGCGAGGTGCTGTGGTTCACCACCTGGCAGGCGCTCGCCTCCACCGCGCTCACCCTGGTGATCGCGCTGCCCGGCGCCTACGTCTTCGCCCGGTTCGCCTTCCCCGGCAAGCAACTGCTGCGGGCCGTGGTCACCGTGCCGTTCGTGCTGCCCACCGTGGTCGCCGGATCGGCGTTCCTCGCCCTCCTCGGACGCGGCGGACTGCTGGAGCGGACCACCGGCACCCGGCTCGACACCACCGTGTGGGCGATCCTGCTCGCCCACGTCTTCTTCAACTACGCCGTCGTCGTGCGGACCGTCGGCGGACTGTGGGCGCAGCTCGACCCCCGGCAGGAGGAGGCCGCCCGGGTGCTGGGCGCCTCCCGGCTCACCGCTTGGCGGACCGTCACCCTGCCCGCGCTGCGGCCCGCCGTCGCGGGCGCCGCGCTGATGGTCTTCCTCTTCACCTTCACCTCCTTCGGCGTGGTGCAGATCCTCGGCGGCCCCGGGTTCTCCACCCTGGAAGTGGAGATCTACCGCCAGACCTCCCAGATCTTCGACCTGTCCAGCGCCGCCGTCCTCACCCTGGTGCAGTTCGCGGCCGTCGGACTGGTCCTCGCCGTCCACGCCTGGACCGTGCGGCGCCGGGAGAGCGGACTGCGGCTGGTGGACGCCTCGCTCACCGCCCGCCGGCCGCGCGGCGCGGGCCAGTGGGCCCTGCTCGCCGGGGTGCTCGCGACCGTCGCCGGGCTGATCGTGCTGCCGCTCGGGGTGCTGGTCGCCCGCTCCTTCCAGGACACCGACGGCGCCTTCACCCTCACCTACTACCGGGCGCTGACCTCGGCGGAGGGCGGCGCGTTCCTGGTGCCGCCGATCGACGCCATCGGCAACTCCCTGCTCTACGCGCTCGCCGCGACCGCCATCGCCCTGGTCGTCGGAGGGCTCGCGGCCGCCGCGCTGACCCGGCGCGCGGGCCGGTTCGCGCGCGGGTTCGACGCGCTGCTGATGCTGCCTCTCGGGGTGTCGGCGGTGACCGTCGGCTTCGGCTTCCTCATCACCCTCGACGAGCCTCCGCTCGATCTGCGGGCCTCCTGGTGGCTGGTCCCCCTGGCCCAGGCCCTGGTCGGGGTGCCGTTCGTGGTGCGCACGATGCTGCCCGTGCTGCGGTCCGTCGACGGACGGCTGCGGGAGGCCGCGGCCGTGCTCGGCGCCTCCCCGGCGCGCGCCTGGCGCGAGGTGGACCTCCCGCTGGTCCGGCGGGCGCTGCTGATCGCCGCCGGGTTCGCCTTCGCGGTGTCGCTGGGCGAGTTCGGGGCCACGGTCTTCATCGCCCGCCCCGACGAACCGACCCTCCCCGTCGCCGTCGCCCGGCTGCTGGGCCGCGCCGGGGAACTCAACTACGGCCAGGCCATGGCCCTCTCGACGCTGCTGATGGTGGTGTGCGCCGTGTCGCTGCTGCTCCTCGAACGCCTCAGGACCGACCACGCGGGGGAGTTCTGATGACCGCGCACGCCACGAAGACCACCACGGCCGCCACCGGGGCGGTGCCCGCGCTGCGGCTCGACGCGGCGACCGTCCGCTTCGGGGCCAGGACCGCCCTGGACGGCGTCGCCCTGGAGGTCGCGGAACGGGAGATCGTCTGCGTCCTCGGCCCCAGCGGCAGCGGCAAGTCCACCCTGCTCCGGGCGGTCGCCGGGCTCCAGGACCTCGACGCGGGCCGGGTCCTGCTCGGCGGCCGGGACCGCACGGGCGTCCCCGCGCACCAGCGGGGCGTGGGGCTGATGTTCCAGGACCACCAGCTCTTCGGCCACCGGGACGTGGGCGGCAACGTCGCCTTCGGGCTGCGCACGCGCGGCGCCGGACGGGCCGAGCAGGAGGCCCGGGTGGCGGAGCTGCTGTCGCTGGTGGGGCTGCCCGGGGCGGCGCGCCGGGCCGTCGTCTCGCTCTCCGGCGGCGAACAGCAGCGGGTCGCCCTGGCCCGGGCCCTCGCCCCGAGCCCCGGGGTGCTCCTCCTCGACGAGCCGCTCGGCCAGCTCGACCGCACCCTGCGGGAACGGCTGGTGGAGGAGTTGCGGGAGTTGTTCCGCGCGCTGGGCACCACCGTGCTCGCGGTCACCCACGACCAGGGCGAGGCGTTCGCGCTCGCCGACCGGGTGGTGGTGATGCGGGACGGCGCGGTCGCCCAGACCGGGACCCCGCTGGAGGTGTGGCAGCGTCCGGCCGACGAGTTCGTCGCCCGGTTCCTCGGCTTCGGCAACCTGGTCCGGGGCGAGGTGTCCGGCGCCGTGGCGGTCACTCCCTGGGGCCGGGTGCCCGTGCCGGAGGGGACGGCGGCGGGGGAGCGGCTGGTCCTGGTCCGTCCGGCCGGGGTCCGGCCGGTCGACCCCGGGACCGGACCGGTGTTCGAGGTGGCGGCCCGGACCTTCCGGGGCACCCACGTCGCGCTGCGGCTGCGTCCCGGGGGCGACGGCCCGCCGCTGGAGGCGGCGTGCGGACTGCGGGACGCGCCGGAGACCGGCAGCCGGGTCGGGGTCGTCTTCGATCCGGCGGAGACGGTCGTCCTCGACTGACCGGCGCCCACCCGCATTCACCCCGAGCCCACCCGCGTCCATCGGCGCCCATCGGGCCGAAGGGCCGGGACGGGCCGGACCGGCTCAGAGCGCGGACTCGTCCATCCAGATGACCTCCCAGGTGTGGCCGTCCGGGTCGTCGAAGGACCGGCCGTACATGAACCCGTGGTCCTGGGTGTCGCCCGCCGGGGAGCCGCCCCCGGTCAGCGCGGTGTCCACCAGGGTGTCCACGGCGGCGCGGCTCTCCGCGCTCAGCCCCAGCAGCACCTGGCTGGTCCGGTGGGCGTCCGCGATCTCCTTCTTCGCGAACGTGGCGTACCGCTCGTGATCGAGGAGCATCACCACCAGGGCGTCGTGGACCACGACGCAGGCCGTGTGCTCGTCGGAGAAGGTGGGGTTCAGCGCGTAGCCGAGCCCGGTGTAGAACCGCTTCGACGCCTCCAGGTCGGAGACGGGAAGGTTCACGAAGAACATCTGCCGCTGCATGGGGTGCCCTGCTCTCTCGTCGCGCGTTTCGCCTTCGCCCCTCCCACGGTGCCGCCGGGGGCGCGCCGCCGCTCGGGGAGCGGGCGGCGGGCCGCCGGGCGGCGGGTCGTGGGCCGTTCGAGGGGTAGACGGCCGTCCGGGGGAGAACTCATCGGCGTTCCACGGACTTCTTTCCGCGCGTCCGGAGCGGTCGGGCGCGGTGCGCCGGTCGCACGGACGTCCGAGGCCGTCCGGTACCGTGCGCCGGGCGGTGCCGCGAGGCACCGGCGCACCGGCACGGACCGTGGACCCCGACCGAGAGGCCGCCCGATGACGACCGACTCCGCCCGCCCCGACCCCGCCACCGGCTCCGGGCTGGCCGATCTGCTGCGCCCCCGGGTCGCCGAGGGCTCCCTCCCCGGGGCGGTGGCCCTGGTGGCGCGCGGGGGACGTACCGAGATCGCCGTGGTGGGGACGGCCGACGCCGGGGGCACCGTCCCGCTGGCCAGGAACAGCCTCTTCCGGATCGCCTCGCTCACCAAGCAGGTCACGGCCGCCGCCGTGCTGGCCCTGGTCGAGGACGGCGTCCTGACCCCGGACGCCCCCGTCGCGACCTGGCTGCCGGAGCTGGCGTCCCCCGTGGTGGTGCGCGACCCGTACGGTCCGGTGGACGAGGTGGTGCCCGCCGTCCGGCCGCTCACCGTCGCCGATCTGCTGTCCTCCCGCGCGGGGTACGGCTTCGCCTCCGACTTCACGCTGCCCGCCGTCACCCCGCTGATCACCGAGCTGCGCCAGGGGCCGCCGGACCCCGGGCTGACGCTCACCCCCGACGCCTGGACGGCGACGCTGGCCCGGCTGCCGATGCTCGCCCAACCCGGGGAGCGCTGGCTGTACAACACCTCCTCCGACCTCCAGGGCGTGCTGGTCGCCCGGGCCTCGGGCCGTCCGCTCCCCGACTACCTGGCGGACCGGCTGTTCGCCCCGCTGGGGATGACGGACACCGCGTTCCACGTCCCGCCGGACCGTCACCACCGGTTCACCCACCAGTACCGTCCCGCCGAGGACGGTTCGCTGGTGCCGGTGGACGCCCCGGACGGGACGTGGGGCCGTCCGCCGTCCTTCCCCTCGGGGGCCGGGGGGCTGGTCTCCACCCTCGACGACTGGTGGACGTTCTGCCGGGCGCTGCTCGCGGAGGGGACCGCCGCCGACGGCCGCCGGGTGCTCTCCGCGGAGTCGGTGCGGCTGATGCGGACCGACCACCTCACCGCCGCCCAGCGGGAGGACGGCGCGCTCTTCCTGGAGGGCCGGGGCTGGGGGTACGGGGCCGCCGTCGACCTGCCGTCGGACGGCGCCCCGTGGAACGTGCCCGGCCGCTACGGCTGGTCGGGCGGCACCGGGACGACCGCGCACATCGTGCCCGCCACCGGGACCGTCGCCATCCTGCTGACCCAGGTGGAGATGACCGGCCCCGAGGCCCCGCCGCTGATGCGCGACTTCTGGACGTACGCGGCCGCGTTCTGAGCCCCGGCCACGGGCCCGGCGCGCGCCGTCCGGTCCGCGCCGTGCGGTCCGGTGGAGCGGGGCTCCGGTCCGGTCGGCTCAGCGGGCCAGTGGCGCGGCGGCCAGTTCCGCGATCGCCCAGGTGAGCGGGGCGAAGAGGAGGAACAGGGCGAGCGCGCGCAGCGCGGCCGCCGCGCGCAGGGCGGTGACGGGCGCCCCCTGGCGCAGCAACGCGCCGGTGATCCGGGCCCGGGACTGCCGGGCCTCGACCGCGGCCAGCGCCAGCGCGGCGACCGCGCACCCCACGACCAGCCCCGCGCCCAGGGCGCTCAGCGGCCCGGTGTCCGGCTCGCCGCCGGTGTACAGGACGGCCGCCGCGTAGGCGCCCGACGCCACCGCGCACACCACGCCGAGGGGCCGGCCGATCCGCCGGGCCTCCCGTTGCAGCACCCGTCCGGCCAGCAGCCGTACCGGGCCCGGCCGCACCGCCTGGAGGGCCCGGCCGCACAGCCGGGTCAGTCCGGGGCCCGCGAGCGCCAGCCCCACGGCGGTCAGCGTCCAGCCGATCAGGACGCTCAGCGAGCCGCCCGCCAGCCCGCCGGGCAGCCGCAGCCCGGGGGAGGGCGCCGAGCCGCCCGTGTACGCCTCGATGGTCAGGCCCACCGCGAGCAGGGTGACCCCCCAGGGCAGATCGGTGGGGGTGGCCGGGGGAGTGCCGTCGGTGTCCTCCGGGTCGCCGGGCCCGTCGGGCCCGTCGGGGTCCTCGGCGTGCGCGGCGGCCGGGTCCGCCGGGCGCAGCAGCAGCGCCGTGGTGACGGAGGCGGTGAGGGGCACCAGCGCGAGCAGGGTGAGGACGGCCGCCAGCGGCAGCTCCCAGCCGGCGGCCAGCAGCTCGGCGGCGCCGCCCGCGAACGGCAGCGGGGCGAGGTCGCCCCGCAGGTACAGGAAGACCACCAGGGCCACCAGGGATCCGGCGGCGGTCGCCGCCGCCGTCGACACGGCCGCGAGGGCCGCGCGCCGGGCCGGGCCGAGGCCCACCGCCGACATGCCTCGCCGGGGCCGGGTGGCCGGGTCGGTGCGGGCGACGGCCACCGCCAGGTACGCGGTGGCGGCGAGCGGGGCCGCGCACCAGGCGAGCCGCAGCGAGGAGCCGAGGGCGGCGGCCGGGTGTCCCAGCGCGTAGCCGAAGGTGCACAGCAGCAGCAGTCCGGTGCCCGCCGAGGCGGTGGCCACCAGCAGCCGCCGGGCCTGGACCGAGGGGTCGGCGCCGCGGGCTAGACGGAGAGCGAGCACGCGGCCCGGCCTTCCGGTTCGCCCGCCGCCGGGCGGGCGGCGGGGGAGAGCCGTCCGTCGACGAGGGCCACCACCCGGTCGGCGAGGGCGGTGGTGGCGGGGTCGTCGGTGGCGAGGACGACGGTGATGCCGTGCGAGCGGGCGGCCGTGGTCAGGGTCCGCAGGACGTGCGCCCGGTCGGCGCGGTGCAGGGGGGCGGTGGGTTCGTCGGCGAAGACCACGGACGGCTCCCCGACCAGGGCGCGGGCGAACGCCACCCGCTGGCGCTGGGCCCGGAGCAGGGCGTGCGGACGTTTGCGGGCCAGGTCCGCGATGTCGAGGCGGGCCAGCCACTCCAGGGCGGCGGCCTTCGCCCGCCGCCGGGGCGCCCGGGCGAGCATCAGGGGCAGGGCGGCGTTCTCCCAGACGGTCAGCTCGGGCACCAGACCGGGCCGGGGGTCGATCCAGCCGAACCGGTCGCGGCGCAGCCGTTCGCGGGCGGCCGGGGTCATGGTGTGCACGGGGGTGCTGTTGAACCACACCTCGCCGCCGGGCCGGGGGAGCAGTTGCCCGGACAGCAACCGCAGCAGGGTGGTCTTGCCACTGCCCCGGGGGCCGGTGACGGCGAGCACCTCGCCCTCGCGGACCCCGAGCGACACCCCGCTGAGCGCGGGCGAGCCGTGGTGGGCGTAGCTCAGGGACCGGGTCCGGAGCACGTCGTTGTCCGGTGGGGCCGACGGGCCCGAGGGGGGCGAGGAGGGTGACGGGGGCGACAGGGCCGTCATGGCGTGCACCTCGGTTCAGTTCGGCGTCGTTCCCCCGTACGAGGGAACGAACCCGGGGCCGATCGGTCACTGGGCACCGTAGGCAGCCGGGCCCCCGCTCCCCGCCCGGCACACGGCCCGGGCGCCCCCTTCTCACTCGGAAGGGTGCGCCCGGGCCGGGGTGCCGGACGGCCGGACGGCGGGGTGGTGGCCCCGTCGCGGGAGCCGTGGTCCGCGACGGAGGAGCCGTGGTCCCGTTACAGGAGGGTCCACGCCTCCTGGAGCACGCCGCGGATGATCTGCTCCATCTCGTCGAAGGTCGACTGGTCGGCGGTCAGCGGCGGCGAGAGCTGGATGACCGGGTCGCCACGGTCGTCGGCGCGGCAGTACAGACCGTTCTCGAAGAGCTTCTTCGAGACGTGGCCGTACAGGATGCGCTCGGACTCCTCGTCGTTGAACGACTCCTTGGTGGCCTTGTCCTTCACCAGCTCGATGCCGTAGAAGTAGCCGTTGCCCCGGACGTCGCCGACGATCGGCAGGTCGTGCAGCTTCTGGAGGGTGGAGAGGAACGCGCTCTCGTTGTCGAGCACGTTCTGGTTGAGCTTCTCGCGCTCGAACAGGTCGAGGTTGGCGAGGGCGACGGCGGCGGAGACCGGGTGGCCGCCGAAGGTGTAGCCGTGCAGGAAGGTGTTGTCGCCCTTGTAGAACGGCTCGGCGATCCGGTCGGAGACGACGCACGCGCCGATCGGGGAGTAGCCCGAGGTCATGCCCTTGGCACAGGTGATCATGTCCGGGACGTAGCCGAACTTCTCACAGCCGAACATCGTGCCCAGCCGCCCGAAGGCGCAGATGACCTCGTCGGACACCAGCAGCACGTCGTACTGGTCGCAGATCTCGCGGACCCGCTGGAAGTAGCCGGGCGGGGGCGGGAAGCAGCCGCCCGCGTTCTGCACGGGCTCCAGGAAGACCGCGGCGACGGTCTCGGGGCCCTCGAAGAGGATCTGCTGCTCGATCTGGTCGGCGGCCCAGCGGCCGAACGCCTCCGGGTCGACGCCGGAGCCGTGGTCGAGGAAGGCGGGCGCCCGGTAGAGGTTGGTGTTCGGGACCTTGTGGGCGCCCGGCACCAGCGGCTCGAAGGGGGCCTTCAGCGCGGACAGCCCGGTGATGGACAGGGCGCCCTGCGGGGTGCCGTGGTAGGCGACCGCGCGGGAGATGACCTTGTGCTTGGTGGGCTTGCCCTGGAGCTTGAAGTACTGCTTGGCGAGTTTCCACGCGGTCTCGACGGCCTCGCCGCCGCCGGTGGTGAAGAAGACCTTGTTCAGGTCGCCGGGGGCGTGGTGCGCGATGCGCTCCGCCAGCTCGACGGCCTTGGGGTGGGCGTAGGACCACACGGGGAAGAAGGCCAGCTCCCGGGCCTGCTTGAAGGCGGTCTCCGCCAGCTCCGTGCGGCCGTGCCCGGCCTGGACGACGAACAGACCCGCGAGACCGTCCAGGTAGCGCTTGCCCTTGTCGTCGTAGATGTAGGTGCCCTCGCCCCGCACGATGGTGGGAACGGGCGCGTTCTCGTACGACGACATGCGCGTGAAGTGCATCCAGAGGTGGTCGTACGCGGTTCGGCTGAGGTCCTTGCTCACGGCTATCGGGTTCCCCACATATAGGTCTGCTTCTTGAGCTTCAGATAGACGAAGCTCTCGGTGGAGCGCACTCCGGGCAGGGCCCGGATGCGTTTGTTGATCACTTCCAGCAGGTGGTCGTCGTCCTCGCAGACGACTTCCACCAGGAGGTCGAACGAGCCCGCGGTCATCACCACGTACTCGACCTCCGACATGGCGGTCAGCGCGTCGGCCACCGGGTCCAGATCGCCCTCGACGGTGATGCCCACCATCGCCTGTCTGCGGAAGCCCACGGTGAGCGGGTCCGTGACGGCGACGATCTGCATCACGCCCTGGTCGAGCAGCTTCTGCACCCGCTGCCGCACGGCCGCCTCGGAGAGGCCGACGGCCTTCCCGATCGCGGCGTACGGCCGGCGGCCGTCCTGCTGGAGCTGTTCGACGATGGCGAGGGAGACGGCGTCCAGAGGGGGAGAACCGCTCCCGCTCCGGGAGCCCCTGGGGTCTGCGCTACGACTGGCCACGTCTCCCACTGTGCATGAGGACTCGTCCGTTTTGCAAGGGTAGATCGATGAAATCCGTTGTCTGTGGTGCTCGCGTGTGCGGATTTCGTAGTGGCTAGGGGGCGGGTATGTTGAAAGCGTCGGTCGCTGACTAGCATCGGCACCCGGTGGGTGTCTCACCCACCGGACACTGACCATCTGACTGGAGGGCCTGGCAGTGAGCACCCAGCTGCGTCGTCTGCGCAACTACATCGACGGGGAGTTCCGGGACGCCGCCGACGGACGGACCACCGAGGTGGTCAACCCCGCCACCGGCGAGGCGTACGCGACCGCCCCGCTGTCCGGACCGTCGGACGTCGACGCCGCGATGGCCGCGGCCGCCGAGGCGTTCCCCGCCTGGCGCGACCTCACCCCGAGCGAGCGCCAGAAGGCCCTCCTCAGGATCGCCGACGCGATCGAGGAGCGCGCCGAGGAACTGATCGCCGCCGAGGTCGAGAACACCGGCAAGCCGATCGGTCTGACCCGCACCGAAGAGATCCCGCCCATGGTCGACCAGATCCGGTTCTTCGCCGGGGCGGCCCGGATGCTCGAAGGCCGCTCCGCGGGCGAGTACATGGAGGGCATGACCTCCATCGTCCGCCGCGAGCCCATCGGCGTCTGCGCCCAGGTCGCGCCCTGGAACTACCCGATGATGATGGCCGTGTGGAAGTTCGCCCCGGCCCTCGCCGCGGGCAACACCGTGGTCCTCAAGCCCTCCGACACCACCCCCGCCTCGACCGTGCTGCTCGCCGAGATCATCGGCGCCGTGGTGCCCAAGGGCGTCTTCAACGTCGTCTGCGGCGACCGCGACACCGGCCGCGCGATGGTGGAGCACCCCACCCCCGCGATGGCCTCCATCACCGGCTCGGTCCGCGCGGGCATGTCGGTCGCCGAGTCCGCCTCCAAGGACCTCAAGCGGGTCCACCTGGAGCTGGGCGGCAAGGCCCCCGTCGTCGTCTTCGAGGACACCGACATCGCCAAGGCCGTCGAGGACATCTCCACCGCGGGCTACTTCAACGCCGGTCAGGACTGTACGGCCGCCACCCGCGTCCTCGTCCACGAGTCCATCCACGACGAGTTCGTGGCCGAACTCGCCAAGGCCGCCTCGGCGATCAAGACCGGTCAGCCCGACGACGAGGACGTCCTCTACGGCCCGCTGAACAACCCGAACCAGCTCCAGCAGGTCGCCGGGTTCATCGAGCGGCTGCCCGCGCACGCCAAGGTCGAGGCGGGCGGCCAGCGCGTCGGCGACCGGGGCTACTTCTACGCCCCCACCGTGGTCTCCGGGTTGAAGCAGGACGACGAGATCGTCCAGAACGAGGTCTTCGGCCCCGTCATCACCGTCCAGTCCTTCACCGACGAGGCCCAGGCCCTCTCCTACGCCAACGGCGTCGAGTACGCCCTCGCCTCCTCCGTCTGGACCAAGGACCACGCCCGCGCGATGCGGATGTCCAAGGCCCTCGACTTCGGCTGTGTGTGGATCAACACCCACATCCCGCTGGTCGCCGAGATGCCGCACGGCGGCTTCAAGAAGTCCGGCTACGGCAAGGACCTCTCCGCGTACGGCTTCGACGACTACACGCGGATCAAGCACGTGATGACGTCCCTCGACGGCTGAGCACGCGCTTCCCCGGTGCGGGGCGGGCGGGCCGGACCCCCACGACGGGTCCGGCGCGCCCGCCCCGCACGGGTGTGACGGGCGGTGTCCGTCCGCACGCGCGGGGCGGCGCCTTCGGCACGGACGGTGCGGCGGCGTCCCCGTCGCGGTGGGTCGGTGTCCGTCGTCACGGGTCGGGCGGGGCGGTGGCCGTCAGAGGCCGAAGGCCGCCCGGGCGATGGCGTAGGCCACCGGGTTCATGTCCGGCCCCTTCGCGTCGGTGCTGGTGACCGAGTGCACCAGGGTGCGGGAGCGGTCCCCGTCCACCGCGACCATCGTGTGGTACCCGTGCCGTCCGCCGGTCTTCAGCCACACCACCCGGCCGCCGGGGGCCTCGTACCGCTGGAAGCCCGCGCTCATCGTGGCGCCCGCCGGGTCCGTCACCTCCGGGACCGTGAACATCTCCGCCAGCTGCGGCGCGGGAACCACCTCGCCGTCCAGCAGCCCGTTCAGCAGCCGCTCCAGATCGGCGGTGGTGGAGACCATGTCGCCCGCCGCGAAGCGGTCGTACTGGTTCCACCGCGTCACGTCGACGTACTCCGTGGTCCCGTCCGGCTTCGGCACCGCCTGGTACCCCCGGTTGTGCGGGCCCCGCAGCCGGGGGTCGGCACCGGGGAAGGACGTGTCCCGCATCCCCAGCGGACGGAGGATCCGCCGCTCGGCCTCCTTCGCGTACGGACGTCCCGTCACCTCCTCGATCAGCAGGCCGAGGACGGTGTAGTGGATGTTGGAGTACCGCTGGGCCGCGCCCGGGTCGTGCGCGGGTCCCTTGGCGACGCCCGCGGCCACCACCGCGCGGTAGTCGACCGTCTCCAGCCGCTCCGCGTACTCCCGGGACCAGGACTTCGGGGGTCCGCCCGGTGACTGGATGCCGCTGGTGTAGTTCAGCAGGTGCCGGACCGCCACGGGCTTGAACTCCGGCCCCAGCAGCCCCGGCAGATAGCGCTGGACCGGCGCGTCCAGGTCGACGCGGCCCTCGGCGGCCAGCTGGAGCACCAGCGCACTGGTCACGATCTTCGTCGTGGACCCGGCGCGGAACCGGCCGTCGGGGACGGCGGCCCGGCCGGTGGTCAGATCGCGGACCCCGGCCGAGCCCCGCCAGACCGCGTCGCCGCCCACCCTGACCTGGGCGGAGGTCGCGTCCGCGGACGGCAGCCCGGAGACCGCCCGGCGCAGGGCCGCCCGGTCCAGGGCCGCCTTGCCCGGGGCGTCGTCCACGGTGGTGACCGCCGGGCCGCCGTTCCCGGTGCCGGCGGGCGCGGCGAGGGCCGGGCCGGCGGCCAGCCCCGCGCACAGCGCCGAGGCGACGACGGCGAGGGCGGTGCGACGGTTGCGTTTCATGGTTCCTCCGGACGGGGACGCTGGGTGACCCCCTCATCCTCGGGGCCCGCCCGGCACCGCCCATCGTCGTCGGGGAGGGCCCGCGACCCTGGTTCACCCCGGGGTGGACGGCTCCGTGGACGGGGGACGTCTCGGGGTTGTCCCCCATTCCGGCGGCCGTCCGCGCGGTTGTTCCCCGGGGCTCCGGGGACGGTCGCCCCGCGCGGCGGGACGGTCCCGGTCGGCCGCCCAGCGGGTGAGGTCATGGGCGAGGTCGTGGGCGCTGGTCGAGACGGCGGCCGTGTGTTCGTCCCGGACGGTGTCCTGGCGGACGACCTCGTAGCGGTCCGGGCCGAGCAGGGTCACGGAGACGGACCACCCGGGGTCGTCCCCGTCCGGCCGCACCACGAGGAAGGTGTTCCCGGGGTCGTGGAGGTCGCCGAGCATCATGAACAGCGCGTCCTCGGACGGATCGTCGATCCGGTCGCCGTCCTCGCTGTGGGCTCCGTAGTACGTGGCGCTCATCGGTGTGCCTCCGCTCCCGTTCCGGACGGATTCCGTCCCCCCGGACCCCCCGGACCCCCTGGATCCGACGTGGTTCCAGCTTGGCACGGGGCACTGACAGTCACGCCGGCTGTGGCGGCGGTGGTCGGGTTCGGCCCGGAGGGGCCGGTCGTGCGACCGGCCCCTCCGGCGGTCAGCGGGCCGGGCCCTCGGCGCCGACCGCCGCACCCCGCGCGGCCGACGCCGATGACGCGCTGAGGTTGCGGTGTTCGCGGGGGGTGAGGCCGTAGGCGGTGCGGAAGGCGCGGCTGAAGTCGGCGGGGCGGGGGTAGCCCCAGGTGGCGGCGATGGTGTGGATGGGGGTGGCGCGCAGCGCGGGGTTGGCGAGGTCGGCGTGGGCGTGTTGGAGGCGGAGGTTGCGGATGAGCGCGCCGACGGTGGTGCCTTCTTCGCGGAACAGCCGGTGGAGGTGGCCGATGGAGATGTGGTGCGCGGCGGCGACGGTGGTGGGCGTGAGGGTGGGGTCGCCGAGGTTCTGCCGGATGAAGGCCCGGATGCGCAGCACCAGGGTGCGGGTACGGGTCTGCGGCTCCAACTCACCCTCCGCGTCCACGGCGTTCGCGAACATGCCTGCCACCAGATCGGCGATGACCGAGCCCAGCCGGGGGGCGTCGGCGGCGCCGTACATGAGGTCCTTCCGGGCCAGTTGGACGAGCAGGGTGCCCAGGAGCGCGCCGAGCCCGTGCCGACTGGTCATCGGCAGCCCCATGGCCCGCTCGGCCTTCGCCGTGGGCAGGGGCAGCGACGCCTTGGGGACCTCCAGCCCCACCGACCGCATCTTCCGGCCGTTGGTCCTGATGTCCCAGGCCCGCGAGGAGTCGTTGGTGTGGTAGTCCAGGGTGCGGACGCCCGCCTGTTGCCGTCTCCAGGAGACGTCCGCCGTTCCGCTCAGGACCAGCGACAGATGGAAGGTCCCGGGGTCGCACCGGCGGACGCACCCGGGCGTGCGGTGGAAGGTGGCCGGCTGGAACACGGACGGCCACGCGATCACGGCACCGAGCTGAACCAGCCGCAGCCGGGCGTGGAAGTCCTCGGCGTGCTCGCTGGTGAGCCGCATCGGTGCGTGGGCGTCGCTCATCAGATCGCACCAGTAGGCGAAACGGTCCGCGCGCCGTACGTCGTCGCTGAGGAACGTGGTGACGGGCAGGTCGCCCGTGGACGGTGCGGTGTCCCCGTCCGTGACGCTCGCGGTGTCCCCGTCCGCGGTGTTCGAGGGGACGCGGTCCGCGCCGTCGGCGGTCCGGGAGGGCGTACCGGTTCCTGGCATGAGTCCTCCTTCGTGGTGGGCTGTCGGCCCGGCCCGGGCGCGTCGTCGTGGACGTCGTCCGGGTGCCGGGGGCCGTGTGCCCGGGCGGGAGTGGATCCGGCCGGGGAGCGCCGTCGCTCCATGGGTGTCCGTGGCCTTCGCGGTGTGGACGCGCGACGGAGGGCGCCGGGCCCCACGGGGCGCGGGCCGGAGACCGGGACGGACCGGGCCGGACCGGTGGTGGTGCGGGCGTCGGGCCTCAGGGGCGCGCGCCGTCCCCGTGGGGGGACGTTCTGGCCGTCGGCCCGGGGAGGGGGCCGAGGTTGCGGTGTTCGCGGGGGGTGAGGCCGTAGGCGGTGCGGAAGGCGCGGCTGAAGTCGGCGGGGCGGGGGTAGCCCCAGGTGGCGGCGATGGTGTGGATGGGGGTGGTGCGCAGCGCGGGGTTGGCGAGGTCGGCGTGGGCGTGTTGGAGGCGGAGGCTGCGGATGAGCGCGCCGACGGTGACGCCCTCCTCGCGGAACAGCCGGTGGAGGTGGCCGACGGAGATGTGGTGCGCGGCGGCGATCGTGGTCGCGCTGAGGCCCGGGTCGCCGAGGTTCTGGTGGATGAAGGCCCGCACGCGCAACGTCAGGTTGTGGGTGCGGGTCTCGGGCGCGAGGCCGTGCTCCGCGTCGACGGCGCTCGCGAACATCCCCGCGACCAGGCTGGTCGCCACGGAGCCCAGCCGGGCGGCGTCGGAGGCGCGGTAGGGGATGGTGTCCCCGGCGAGCTGTGCCAGGAGCGCGCCGAGCACGGCGCCGAGCCCGCTGCCGCTGTCCAGCGGCAGTCCGACGGCCCGCTCGGCCCGGGCCCGGGGCAGCGGCAGCAGGTCCTTGGGTATCTCCAGGCTCACCGTACGACAGGTCCGGTCACCGATCGCGATCTCCCAGGGCCGGGAAGAGTCGTTGGCCAGGTAGTCCCACGCGGACAGCGCGCTCCGCCGCTGCCCCCAGGAGACACGTCCGGATCCTTCGAGGAGCAGGGACACATGGAAGCTCTCGGGGTCGGACCTCCGGATGAGTGCCGGGGTGCGCTGGACGGCCAGCCGCCGGTACCCGGAGACCCACGCGAACACCTCTCCCAGGGGGATCAACCGCTGACGCGCGTGGAAGCCGGTCGAGTGCTCGCTGGTCAGACGGAGTGGCGCGTGGGCGCAGTCCATCAGTTGGGACCAGTGGCCGAACTGCTCCTCGTGCGGGACGTCCTCGCCGCGGAACCCGGTCGCGGTGAGTCCGCCGGGACGCGGTACGGAGGTCTGCCCGTCCATACGGTGGTGCGGAGCCCGCCGGGACGGGCGGACGGACGGTCGTGGCGATCCGGCTCCTGACATGAACTCCCCCTTGACGTCTGCCGGGGGCGGCGCGGCCGTACGCGCCGACGGTCGTCGGCTCACCGGTTCCCTGTCGTGGGGAACCGGTCGGGCGCTCCGGCAGAACGGAAGCCCGTCATCGGTTGCGCGAAGGACGGGACTCCAGGCGTCTTCCGCCACGTTCCGTCGATGCACCACCGCCCCCGGTGACGCAATCTTGCCCCTCCCGGCCCGCTCAGGGGCACCGGGGACCGGGGGAATGGCCAAAACCGTCCCTCCGGTCGCGACGGGCCCCCACCGGCCTTCGGAGCGGGTGCCGTCCGGAGGCCGGAGCTTTCCGGAGGACCCGAAGGAGCCCAGGTCAGCGGGGTGCGCCGGAGCGGTCCCCGGGAAGGTGAGTGGAGCGTTCCGCCGGGCCCTCCCGCCGGTCGAGGTCACTGATCGACAGGAACGTGGGTACGCGGTGCGCAGAGCGTGTGAGGGTCCTGTGACCGGTAAAAGTCTTGGGATGACCCCCCGAACGGGGGGTGGGGGTCATCCTGTGCGTGGTGCGTCGGAGGCGCGCCAGGGGACCGTGACGGCGGAAGGGGCGGTACCGGTCGGCACCGCCCCTTCCGTCCGTCCGCCCGTGGGCGGTCACCGTGTGCGGAGGATCACCTCGCGAGCCACGCCCGGGTGTACGCGTCGATCTCCCCGCCCAGCCGCTCCTTGCCCGCCGGGTCGAGGAAGGACGCCTCCACGGCGTTCAGGGCGAGGTCCGCGACCCCGCGCTCGTCCAGGGCGAGCAGCCGCGCCGCCACGCCGTACTCGCTGTTGAGGTCCGTGCCGAACATCGGCGGGTCGTCGGAGTTGATGGTGACCAGCACCCCGGCCTCGACCATCGCGGCCAGCGGGTGTTCGTCGAGGCTGGGCACCGCCCGGGTGGCGACGTTCGAGGTCGGGCAGACCTCCAGGGGAACGCGGTGCTCGGCGAGGTGCGCGAGGAGCCGCTGGTCGCGGACGGCGCTGGTGCCGTGGCCGATCCGCTCGGCGCCCAGGTGGCGCAGCGCGTCCCAGATGGTCTCCGGCCCGGTGGTCTCGCCCGCGTGCGGGACGGAGCGCAGGCCCGCCGCGACGGCCCGGTCGAAGTACGGCTTGAACTGCGGACGCGGCACTCCGATCTCCGGTCCGCCGAGCCCGAACGCCACCAGCCCCTCGGGCCGCAGCGAGTCCGTCACGGCCAGCCGGGTGGTCTCCTCGGCGGCCTCCAGACCGGCCTCCCCGGGGATGTCGAAGCACCAGCGCAGCACGACGCCCAGCTCGGCCTCGGCGGCCTTGCGGGCGTCCTCGATGGCGGCCATGAACTCCCGCTCGTCGATGCCGCGCCGCACCGAGGAGTACGGGGTGATCGTCAGCTCGGCGTAACGGACGTTCTGCCGTCCCAGGTCGCGGGCCACCTCGAAGGTGAGCAGCCGGACGTCCTCCGGGGTGCGGATCAGGTCGACCACCGAGAGGTAGACGTCGATGAAGTGGGCGAAGTCGGTGAAGCTGAAGTAGTCCGCGAGGGCCTCGGGGTCGGTGGGGACCTTGGAGTCCGGGTGCCGGGCGGCCAGCTCGGAGACGATCCGGGGAGAGGCGGAGCCCACGTGGTGGACGTGCAGTTCGGCTTTCGGCAGCCCCGCGATGAAGGCGTGCAGGTCGGTCAAGGTTCCTCCCCGGAACGGCGCCCCAGGGGGCGCTGGTGATCGGCTGATCGGTGTGACGACGTCCATCGTAGGCGGCGGTGGGCGGCTCCGCGCCGGGCTCCGGGGGGTGTCCGTCGGACACCCCCTAGCATGGGCGGACGCGTGTCGGAGGGGGCCAGCGGTGACTGAGGAGCGGAGCGGGCCGGGCGGGGTGCCCGGGTCTTCTGAACTGCCCGGGGCTTCTGGAGGCGGGGTCTCCGGGGACGGGGCCTCCGGGGAGTCCGGGGAGTCCGGGGCTTCTGGGGTGTCCGGGGCATCTGGGGCGTCCGAGGCGTCCGATCCATGGGCGCCCCCCGTGTCCCCACCGACCTCGCCGACTTCACCGGCCCCGTCGGCCCCGGGGTTCCCGCCTCCGCACGCCCAGCCGACGGTGACCTCCCTGCCCCGGCCCGTCCTCCAGCCGCCGTCCCCGGCCGGTCCCGGTCGGTGGGACGGCGGCTCACCGGGAGCGGGCGCGCCGTCCGGTCCCTTCGCCGGGGGTCCCGTCGCGCACCCGCCCGGCCCCGTCGGACCGTGGGCCCCGCCGGGGTCCCGTGCCGCCGGACCCGGGCCGGTGACGAGCCCGGTGCCCCCGCCGCCGATCGGCCCCGAGGGTCCGGGGCCGTCGCCCGGGTACCCCGCCGGGTACCCCTCGCATCCGTCGCACCCGGCGTACGGCACGGGCGGCGGTCCGGCGCCGTACCCGGGCGGGGCCGCGCCGTACGGGTACCCGGGCGGGGCCGGAGTGGGCTGGGGCGGTGGGGTCCCGCCCGCCAGGGACGGCCTCGGGGTGGCCTCGCTGGTGCTCGGCATCCTCTCGGTGTGCGTCTTCGTCCTGTGGCCGCTCGCGATCGTGCTGGCCGTCCTCGCGGTGGTCTTCGGCGGGGTGGCCCGCTCCCGGGCGTCGAAGGGCCTGGCCGTGAACCCCGGACAGGCCCTGGCCGGGCTGATCTGCGGGCTGGTGGGTTTCCTGCTGGCGGTGCTCCTGGGGGTCGCGGTGATCGCCACCGCCCGCTCCGGGCCGGTGGCGGACGCCCTCCCCGGCGCTCCCGCCGGTCCCGTCCCGTCCGCCTCGCCGGTGGCCGCGTTCCGCTGACCCCGGACGGGCCGGAGTCCGGCGGTCCGGTCAGCGGCCCAGGGCCGACCGTGGGGTCACCCCGTGGCGACGGCTCAACCGCCGCACCTCCCAGACGGACAGGGCGGTCACCGACAGGGGACCGCCCAGCAGGAACGAGTACAGCACCAGGGGCGGCGCCGCGACGTCGGGCGCGTCGGTGAGTCCGGGAACCGCGCTCCGTACCGCGGCCCCGACCCACGACCCCTGCCCCGTACCGAACCGCGCACCGGTCGCGTACCGGTCGGCCACCAGCCACCAGCCACCAGCCACCAGCCACCAGCCACCGGCCACGGACCGGCCCGCGCACCCGCCACGGCGGTCTTCGACCGTCCGACACCCGCCGCGCACCGGCCATCGACCGGCCACTGCCCGGCCGCGCACCCGGTCGCCCCACGGGTCCGCGCACCGACCGCCTCCGCCGGGCCCCTCGACCAGCCCCCTCCGCCGGGCACCCGCCAGGGACGGCCGGGGGCGCCCAGGACGGCCGGGACGCCCGGGACGGCTGGGGCGACGGGGCCATGCACGCCCCCCGTCCCGCACACCACGGACACTCCGTCCCGGGATTCCTCGCGTGACTCGACATCTGGTCGACAGATTCCGTCGCGTAACCAAAAGGCAACAACGGAATCACTTGTTGGAGCTGGGGGCCCATGTCAGGATCGGCACTCAAATCGAGCCGAAGCTACGCCGAACCCCGTCAACGGGGCATCGGCGGAGGAGAGTGCCATGCACAACGCGGGCCACCGCTTCGAGGCACAGGACCGTTTCGCCGACGGCGCCCAGTACATCGGGGGCCACCCGGCGAAGGGCACCTCTGGGCGTACCCACACCGTCGTCGACCCCGCCACGGGCGACGCGGTGTACACGTACGAACTGGCGGGCACGGCGGACGTGGACGCCGCGGTCGAGGCGGCCGGGCGGGCGTTCCCGGGCTGGGCGGGGGCCACCCCCGGCGAGCGCTCCGACGCGCTGCACCGCTTCTCCGCCGTGCTCGCGGACCGGGCCGACGAGTTCGCCCGTGCCGAGTCCCTCCAGTGCGGCAAGCCGATCAAGCTCACCCGGGAGTTCGACGTCCCGGGCACCATCGACAACACCTCGTTCTTCGCCGGTGCCGCCCGGCACCTCCAGGGCCAGTCGGCGGGGGAGTACTCCGGCGACCACACCTCGTACGTGCGCCGCGAGCCCATCGGGGTCGTCGGCTCGATCGCCCCCTGGAACTATCCGCTCCAGATGGCCGCGTGGAAGGTGCTCCCGGCCATCGCGGCGGGCAACACCATCGTGCTGAAGCCCGCCGAGCTGACCCCGCTGACCTCGTTGATGTTCGCGGAAGCGGCCACCGAGGCGGGGCTCCCGGACGGGGTCGTCAACGTCGTCACCGGCGCCGGGCGGGAGGCGGGCGAGCACCTGGTGGGCCACCCCGGGGTGGCGATGACCTCGTTCACCGGGTCCACCGCGGTCGGCAAGCGGGTCGCGGAGATCGCCACCGCCACCGTCAAGCGCCTCCACCTGGAACTGGGCGGCAAGGCCCCGTTCGTGGTCTTCGACGACGCGGACCTGGAGGCCGCCGTGCACGGCGCGGTCGCCGGGGCGCTCATCAACTCGGGCCAGGACTGCACGGCCGCCACCCGCGCGTACGTCCAGCGCCCGCTGTACGAGGCGTTCGTCTCGGGGGTGGCCGACCTGATGGCGGGCGTCCGGCTCGGTGACCCCTTCGACCGGGCCACCGACCTCGGCCCGCTGGTGTCGTACGCGCACCGCGACCGGGTCGCCGCCCTGGTGGACCGGGCGCGCGGCTACGCCCGGGTGGTGACCGGCGGCGAGGCGCCCGGCGGCGACCTGTCGAGCGGCGCCTTCTACCGGCCCACCCTGATCGCGGACGCCCCGCAGGACAGCGAGGTCGTCCAGGCCGAGATCTTCGGCCCGGTGCTGGTGGTGCTCCCCTTCGACGAGGACGACGAGGGCATCCGCCTCGCCAACGACACCCCGTACGGACTGGCCGCCTCGGCGTGGAGCCGGGACGTGTACCGGGCGGGCCGCGCCACCCGGGAGATCAAGGCGGGCTGCGTCTGGATCAACGACCACATCCCGATCATCAGCGAGATGCCGCACGGCGGTTACCGGGCCTCCGGGTTCGGCAAGGACATGTCCGTGTACTCCTTCGAGGAGTACACCCAGGTCAAACACGTCATGTTCGACAACACCGCGGTGGCCAGGAAGGACTGGCACCGCACGGTCTTCGGGGACCGCTGACCCGGCGCCCCGTCCCGTCCATCCCGCCCGTACCTCCGTCCCCGGCCCTTCCCTCAGTCCCTCAGCCCCTCCGGCCGTCCGGCACCGACCGGGGAGGGGCCCCGAACCGACGGCCCGTCCCGTCGGCACCGCTCCACCGCGCCCGTCCCCCACGCCCCGGGTCCCCCCTCAGCACCCCCGTCCCGTACCCCTCCCAGGGTTCCCCCGATCCCAGGGCTCCACCGAAAGGGCGTCACGCGCATGCAGCACGAGCCCGAGACCCTCTCCCCGGCGCAGGTGGCCGCCATGCGGCGCAGCCTCCGCGGCGGCAGGGCCGCCCTCTCCCGGCGCACCCTGCTGCGCGCCACGACCGGGGGCGCGCTCGCCGTCGGCGCGACCGCCGCGCTGAGCGGCTGCGGCATCCCGCCCGCCGCCCGCTCGGGGGGCGTCGACTCGGAGGACTTCTCCGACGAGGAGAAGCGCGTCGTCTTCTCCAACTGGACCGAGTACATGGACGTCGACGAGAGCGGCAAACGGCGGCCCACCCTGGAGGAGTTCCGGAAGCGGACCGGGATATCCGTCAAGTACACCGAGGACATCAACGACAACGTCGAGTTCTTCGGCAAGGTGAAACCGCAGCTCGCGGCGGGTCAGGACATCGGACGGGACCTGATCAACGTCACCGACTGGCTGGCCGCCCGGCTCATCCGGTTCGGCTGGGTGCAGAAGCTGGACCCCGCCAACCTGCCGAACGCGTACGCCAACCTCTCCCAGCAGTTCCGCAGCCCCGACTGGGACCCCGGACGCGCCTACTCGTACCCGTGGACGGGCATCCCGGCGGTCATCGCGTACAACCGGAAGGCGCTCGACGGGCTGGAGGTGCGCTCGCTCGGCGACCTGCTGGACGAGCCGAAGCTCAAGGGACGGGTCTCGCTGCTGTCGGAGATGCGGGACACCATGGGGCTCACCCTGCTGGACATGGGCAAGGACCCGGGCAAGGTCACCGACGACGACTTCGACGCGGCGATCGCCCGGGTGCAGAAGGCCGTCGACCGGGGCCAGGTGCGCCGCTTCACCGGCAACGACTACACCTCGGACCTCTCCAAGGGGGACATCGCCGCCTGTGTCGCCTGGGCCGGTGACGTCGTCCAGCTCCAGGCCGACAACCCGGACATCGGCTTCGTGATCCCGGACAGCGGCTACATGATCGCCACCGACAACCTGCTGGTCCCCAACCGGGCACGGCACAAGCGCAACGCCGAACGGCTCATCGACTACTACTACGAGCCGGGACCGGCCGCCCGGCTCGCCGCGTACATCAACTACGTGTGCCCGGTGGACGGCGTCCGGGCGGAGCTGGCGAAGATCGACGCGGACGCCGCCGACAACCCGCTGATCATCCCCGACGGGGAGATGGCGTCGAAGTCGCACTCCTTCCGTTCGCTGTCCTCCAAGGAAGAGACGGCGTACGAGACGAAGTTCGCCAAGCTGACCGGAGCCTGAGCCACGACCGGGGCCCTTCCGCCGGGCCCCGGCCCCGCCGACCGCCCCCGGCCCTCCGCACCGCCCCGGCCTCCGCACCGCACCGCCCCCGGCTCTCCCGCCGGGCCCGCGCCGGCCCCGGCCCCGGCTCCCGCTCTCCGGAGCCCTCCCGCCCTCCGGGCGCTCCCCGCCCCTCGACCCCCGGGACCCACCATGACGACCGACCACGGCGGCGACGTCCGCCTCACCGGGATCAGCAAGACGTACGGCTCCTTCACCGCCGTCCATCCGCTCGACCTGACCGTGCCGCAGGGCTCCTTCTTCGCGCTGCTCGGCGCCTCCGGCTGCGGCAAGACGACCACCCTGCGGATGATCGCGGGCCTGGAGGAGCCGACGACCGGCACCGTCGTCCTCGGCGACCAGGACGTGACCGCCCTGCCGCCCTACAAACGGCCGGTGAACACCGTCTTCCAGTCGTACGCGCTCTTCCCGCACCTCGACGTCTTCGAGAACGTGGCCTTCGGACTGCGCCGACGGGGCATCCGCTCGGTGAAGAAGCAGGTCGGGGAGATGCTCGACCTGGTGCAGCTGGGCGACCTCGCGCGCCGCAAGCCGCACCAGCTCTCCGGCGGCCAGCAGCAGCGCGTCGCGGTCGCCCGCGCCCTGATCAACCACCCCCGGGTGCTGCTGCTCGACGAGCCGCTGGGCGCCCTGGACCTCAAGCTGCGCCGTCAGATGCAGCTGGAGCTGAAGCGCATCCAGACAGAGGTCGGCATCACCTTCGTGCACGTCACCCACGACCAGGAGGAGGCCATGACGATGGCCGACACGGTCGCGGTGATGAACAAGGGCCGGGTCGAGCAGCTCGGCGCCCCCGCCGATCTGTACGACCGGCCGACGACCACGTTCGTGGCGAACTTCCTGGGCACCTCCAACCTCATCGACGCCTCCGTGGTCTCCCGTGACGGCGGGGACCTGGTGGCGGGGGTCGCGGACGGCACCCTGCGGCTGCCGGTGGCGCGCTGCGCGGGCCGGACCACCGAGGGCGGCCGGATCCTGGTGGGCGTCCGTCCGGAGAAGCTGTCCCTGGTCCACGAGGACGACGCGGCGGACGTCCCGGCCGGACGGAACCGGGTCGCCGGGACCATCACGGCCACCAGCTTCATCGGGGTGTCCACCCAGTACCTGGTGGAGAGCCCGGTGAGCGCGGTCAGCTCCGGCGGTCCGGGCTTCGAGGTGTACGTGCAGAACGTGGAGCGGGACGCCCGGCTGGTGCCCGGCGCCCGGGTCGTCCTGCACTGGAACCCGGAGCACGGCTTCGGGCTCGACGCCGCCCAGGACGCCGACGCGGGCACCGAGCCGGTGGGGGAGGCGGCGTGAGCACCCTCACCGACCCCGCGAAGGCCGGGGAGCCCGCCGGGGCCGAGGTCCCCGCGCCCGCCCCGCCGTCCCCGCCGCCCGGCCCCCGACCGCGCGGCCGGTTCGTTCCGTACTGGCTGCTGCTGCCGGGACTGCTGTGGCTGCTGGTGTTCTTCGTGCTGCCGCTGGTCTACCAGGCGTCGACCTCGGTCCAGACCGGCTCCCTCGAAGAGGGCTTCACCGTCACCTGGCACTTCGCCACCTACGTCGACGCCTTCACCGAGTACTGGCCGCAGTTCCTGCGCTCGGTGCTGTACGCGGGCTCCGCGACCGTGCTGTGCCTGCTGCTCGGCTATCCGCTGGCGTATCTGATCGCGTTCCGCGCGGGCCGCTGGCGGGGACTGCTGCTGGTGCTGGTGATCGCCCCGTTCTTCACCAGCTTCCTGATCCGCACCCTGGCCTGGAAGACGATCCTCGCCGACAGCGGACCGCTGGTGGAGCTGCTGGACGCGCTGCGGATCCTGGACGTCACCAGCTGGCTGGGGATGACGGACGGGGACCGGCTGCTGGCCACCCCGCTCGCGGTGGTCTGCGGACTGACGTACAACTTCCTGCCGTTCATGATCCTCCCGCTGTACACCTCCCTGGAGCGGATCGACGGACGGCTGCACGAGGCGGCGGGCGACCTGTACGCCCGCCCGTTCACCACCTTCCGCCGGGTGACGCTCCCGCTGTCGATGCCGGGCGTGGTCTCCGGGACGCTGCTGACCTTCATCCCGGCCTCCGGCGACTACGTCAACGCCGACCTCCTCGGCTCCACCGACACCCGCATGATCGGCAACGTCATCCAGACGCAGTTCCTGCGGGTCCTCGACTACCCGACGGCCGCCGCGCTGTCGTTCCTCCTCATGGCCGCCATCCTGGTGATGGTCACCTTCTACATCCGCAAGTCGGGGACGGAGGACCTGGTCTGATGGCCCCTCTGCGCTGGATCCGCCGCCATCTCGTCGTCATCGCCGGGCTGCTGACCCTGGGCTATCTGCTGCTGCCCAACGTGGTCGTCATGGTGTTCTCCTTCAACAAGCCGAAGGGCCGCTTCAACTACGAGTGGCGGAACTTCTCCACCGAGGCGTGGCGCGACCCGTGCGGGGTCGCCGATCTGTGCGGCTCGCTCGCGCTCAGCCTCCAGATCGCCGCCTGGGCCACCCTGGGCGCCACCGTGCTGGGCACGATGATCGCGTTCGCGCTGGTCAGATACCGCTTCCGGGCCCGGGGGGCGGTCAGCGCGCTGATCTTCACCCCGATGGCGATGCCCGAGGTCGTGATGGCCGCCTCGCTGCTGACGCTGTTCCTCAACATGGGAGCCGAGCTGGGCGTCACCACCGTGCTCATCGCCCATGTGATGTTCTGCCTCAGCTTCGTGGTGACGGCCGTCAAGGCCCGGGTGATGTCCATGGACCCCCGGCTGGAGCAGGCCGCCCAGGACCTCTACGCCGGACCGGTGCAGACCTTCCTGCGGGTGACCCTGCCGATCGCCGCCCCGGGCATCGCGGCGGGCGCGCTGCTCGCCTTCGCGCTCTCCTTCGACGACTTCATCATCACCAACTTCACCGCGGGCTCCACGGTCACCTTCCCCATGTTCGTCTGGGGCTCGGCGCAGCGCGGAACGCCCGTTCAGATCAATGTCATCGGGACGGCCATGTTCCTCGTCGCCGTACTGTTCGTGCTGATCGGCATGGTGATCGGCAACCGCCGGCGGCGCCAGCGCGCGTGACGCCCGGCACCACCCGTCCCCGGTCCGCGCACCACCGCGGCGCGGACCCGTACACCCGGCACCACCCTGGTAGGGAGTTGACATCATGGCCGCAGGCGCCATGAACCGCTGGACCGCGTCCCTCGCCGACGCGCGACCCCTCGCCTTCTGGCTCGACGACCCCGGCAGGCCCCCGGCGCTGCCCGCGCTCACCGCCACCGAGCAGTGCGATCTGCTGGTGGTCGGCGGCGGCTACAGCGGGCTGTGGACCGCGCTGCTCGCCAAGGAGCGCGACCCCGGCCGGGACGTGGTCCTGATCGAGGGCCGCGAGGTGGCCTGGGCGGCGTCCGGCCGCAACGGCGGCTTCTGCGCCGCCTCGCTCACCCACGGCCTCGACAACGGCCTCAGCCGCTGGCCCCGGGAGATCGGCGCGCTGGAGAAGCTGGGCGCCCGCAACCTCGACGGCATCGAGGAGGCCGTGACCCGGCACGGCATCGACTGCGACTTCGAGCGGACCGGCGAGATCGACGTCGCCACCGAGCCGTACCAGGCCGTGGAGCTGCGCGACTGGCACCGCGAGATGCGCGGCCGGGGGCTCGCGGACGGCGTGGAGTTCCTGGACGAGGACGCCGTCCGCGACCAGGTGGACTCCCCGCTCTTCCGGGCCGGGCTCTGGGACCGCGACGGGGTGGCGATGCTCAACCCGGCGAAGCTGGCGTGGGGCCTCAAGGCCGCCTGTCTGGCCCTCGGCGTCCGGATCTACGAGCACACCCCGGCCCTGTCGCTGATCCGCCGGGGCGCGGGCATGGGGGTGCGCACCCCCTACGGCCGGATCCTCGCCCGTCAGGTGGCCCTCGGGACGAACGTGTTCCCCTCGCTGGTCAAGCGGGTGCGCCCGTACACGGTGCCGGTCTACGACTACGCCCTGATGACCGAGCCGCTGACCCCGGAGCAGCTGGACGCGATCGGCTGGCGGGGCCGTCAGGGCCTCAGCGACGTGGCCAACCGCTTCCACTACTTCCGGCTCTCCGCCGACAACCGGATCCTGTGGGGCGGCTACGACGCGGTCTACGCGTACGGGGGCCGGGTGCGCGCCGAGCACGACGAGCGCCCGGAGACCTACGCCCGGCTGGCCCGGCACTTCTTCGGCTACTTCCCGCAGCTGGAGGGGGTCCGCTTCAGTCACGCCTGGGGCGGCGCGATCGACACCTGTTCGCGGTTCTCGCCGTTCTTCGGCACCGCCCACGACGGCCGGGTGACCTACGCGGCCGGGTACACCGGGCTGGGGGTCGGGGCGACCCGGTTCGGCGCCGAGGTGATGCTCGACCTGCTGTCCGGGGAGTCCACCGAACGCACCCGGCTGGAGATGGTCCGCCGCAAGCCGCTGCCGTTCCCGCCGGAGCCCTTCGCCTGGACGGGCATCGCCCTCACCCAGTGGTCGCTGGCCCGCGCGGACGGGAACCAGGGGCACCGCAACCTGTGGCTGCGGACGCTGGACCGGCTGGGCCTCGGCTTCGACAGCTGAGCCGCGCGCCCCTCGCGCCCCCACGGGCACGAGGGGCGCGCACGGCGTGCGGGAGGTGGCCCGGCCGTCCCGCGCGCGGGAACGTTCCTCCTGGCCACCCCCCGTGTGACCCAGTTCACTACCGATAAGTAGCCCGGACCCGCGTAATGCTCCCGGTCCCCGCTCCTCTCCCCACGGAACCGCACGGCGCGGTTCGCGGAGACGACGGAGGACACGACATGACCGGGCTCTGGGCCACGTCCGCGGTGGAATGGCTGGTGTCGGTGGCACCCGACCCCGACGCCTGCCGCTGGGAGTGGGAGCGCAACCCCCTCGGGGTCGCCCTGCTCCCGGCGGGACGGCGCTGGGACGTGCTGATCCTGCCGGGTGCGCTCGGCTATCCCACCCTCGACGTGCTGACGCGCGTCCTCGACCGGCCCGGCCCGGTGCTCGCCGACTTCGGCGACCTCCGCACCGGCTTCTTCGTCCCGCCCGGCACGGCCTCCCGCTGGCTCGGCACCGGGGTGCGCGGCGCCGGGGCGGGCACCTGGATCGTGGTGCCGTACCCGGGCCGCGCCACCGGCAAGATGCGCTGGCTCGTCCCCCCGGACGGCTCGGGCACCCTCACCGACCCCACCCTCCTCGAACTCGCCATGCACGAGGCGGCGGCGGGGCGGGCCGGGGGGAGCGGGGCCGGGGACTGAACGGGCCCGGTGGACCGGGCGGGGCCCCGCGGGCCGGTCCGGTCCGGGTCCGCGCGCCGGGTCGGGTGCCGGGACGGTTCGGCACCCGTCCCGTGCCCGTCCGGGCCGTCGGGAGCGTCGCCCGTTCCGGTCGCCGCGCCGCCCGTCCGGGCCGTCGGGAGCGTCGCCCGTTCCGGTCGCCGCGCCGCCCGTCCCGGCCGACGGGAACGCCGCCCGGCCCGGTCGGGGCGCCGACCGGAACGGCCGTCGGGAACGTCGTCCGGCAACGGGCCGGGGGCGGTCCCGGCCCACGGGAGCACCGCCCGGAACGCCCCCGGACCACCGCACGCCGACCGGCCGGGAACGGCGGATCGGCGCGCGGGGTCTTGACAACGGAATTGGTCTGAACCAAGTTGAGCGCGCTCCACGGCACACGTCCTGCTTCACCTTCCCCCATGTCCGGAGGATGTAGTGGAACGCACCAGACGACGCGCGCGTCCCCCCGTGCGCGGCTTCCGTCCCAGACTGCTCGCCGTGCTCGCGGCCCTCGCGCTGGCCGTCCTGCCCGGCCTCACCGTCAACGCCCAGGTGGCCCGAGCCGCCGACGCCGACCTCGCCCGCAACGGCGGCTTCGAAGCCGGGCTCGACGGCTGGAACTGCTCCGCCGGGAGCGGAGCCGCCGTCACCACCCCGGTGCGCACCGGGACCTCCGCGCTGCGCGCCACCCCGTCCGGCGGCGACAACGCCCGCTGCTCCCAGACGGTCACCGTCAAGCCCGACGCGCAGTACACCCTCAGCGGCTACGTCCGGGGCAGCTACACCTACCTCGGCGTCACCGGGACCGGCACCACCGACGGTTACGACTGGACCCAGTCCGCCGCCGACTGGAAGCGCCTCGCCGTCACCTTCCGCACCGGTCCCACCACCAACAAGGTCACCCTCTACACCCACGGCTGGTACGGCACCCCCGCCTACCACGCCGACGACATCACCCTCGTCGGTCCCGCCGTCGACCCGGGGCAGCCGCCGCCCGTCCCCACCGGGCTGGCCGCCACCTCCATCACCGCCTCCTCGGCCCGGATGAGCTGGAACGCGGCGACCGGCGCCACCAGTTACCACCTCTTCCTCAACGGCCAGCGGGCCCTGACGACGAGCGCCACCAGCGGCACCCTGACCGGACTGGTCCCGCTGACCTCCTACGACGTCCAGATCGTCGCCTCCAACGACGCGGGGGACTCCCCCCGGTCCCAGGCCGTCAACGTGCGCACGACCGACGGACCCGCCGACTCCCTGCCGGCCAAGGCCCTCGTCGGCTATCTGCACGCGAGCTTCGCCAACGGCTCCGGCTACGTCCGGATGGCCGACGTCCCGGACAGCTGGGACGTCATCCACCTGGCGTTCGGCGAACCCACCTCCGTCACCTCCGGCGACATCCGCTTCAACCGCTGCCCGGTGACCGAGTGCCCGAACGTCGAGAGCGACGCCGCCTTCAAGGCCGCGATCAAGGCCAAGCAGGCCCAGGGCAAGAAGGTCGTCATCTCCATCGGCGGCCAGAACGGCCAGGTCCAGCTGAACTCCACCGCCGCGCGCGACGCGTTCGTCACCTCCGTCTCGAAGATCATCGACGAGTACGGGCTGGACGGCCTCGACATCGACTTCGAGGGCCACTCGCTCTCGCTGAACGCCAACGACACCGACTTCAAGAACCCCACCACGCCGGTGATCGTCAACCTGATCCAGGCCATCAAGACGCTCAAGGCCAAGTACGGCGCCAAGTTCGTGCTGACGATGGCCCCCGAGACGTTCTTCGTGCAGCTCGGCTACCAGTACTACGGCACCGGCCGCTGGGGCGGTCAGGACCCCCGCGCGGGCGCCTACCTGCCGGTCATCCACGCCCTGCGCGACGACCTCACCCTGCTGCACGTCCAGGACTACAACTCCGGCCCGGTCATGGGGCTGGACAACCAGTACCACTCCATGGGCGGCGCGGACTTCCACATCGCCATGACGGACATGCTGCTCACCGGGTTCCCGGTCGCGGGCGACACGAACAACGTGTTCCCCGCGCTCCGTCCCGAACAGGTCGCCATCGGCATGCCCGCCTCGGTCAACGCGGGCAACGGCCACGTCTCCTCCACCGAGGTCAACAAGGCCCTCGACTGCCTCACCAAGGGCACCGGTTGCGGCTCCTACCAGACCCACGGGGTCCGGCCGAAGCTGCGCGGGCTGATGAGCTGGTCCATCAACTGGGACCGGCACAACAACACCGAGTTCTCCCGCAACTTCGACACCTGGCGCCGCTGACCCGTCGTCACCGCCCCGGGCCCGCCCCCACGCGGGCCCGGGGCACCACCATCCGCCGTACCACCGATTCCACCCGCCACGGCGGCCACCTGCCACGGCGGCCACCGGTCACCGGCCACCGGCGACCGGTCACCCGTGACCGCCCGCCGCGCCCGCCGTCACTCCGGGGCGGACCCCCGCCCGCCACGGTCCCCCGGACCGCTCCCCGGACCCCCGCGCCCCCGCCGCGCCAGCGCGAACGCCACCAGCGGCGCCGCGAACAGCGCCCAGCTCCCCACCACGTCCAGCGGCCAGTGGTAGCCCCGGCGCACCAGTCCGTACCCCACGGCCAGCACCAGCGCGACGCACCCCGCCACCAGCGCCCGGCGCGCCCCGCGCCCCCGGGTCCAGGGCAGCAGGAGCAGCACCGCCGCCCCGTACGCCACGACCGCCGTCGCGGTGTGGCCCGACGGGTAGTAGCCGGTGCCCGCCGCCCCCGGGGGCCCCGGCCGGGCCAGCGCCAGCTTCAACGGCACCACCAGCAGCGGCACCACGGCCATCGCCCCCGCCGCCGCGAGGGCCCCGGCCCACCAGCGGGGCCGCCCCGCGCGCCGCGCCCGCCACGCCGCGTACCCGGCGACGGCCGCGAGCACCGGGACCGCGACGGCCACCCCGCCGAGGTCGGCGAGCACCTCCGCGACGCCCTGGGGCAGCCCCCGCGCGCGCAGTCGGGCGGCCAGCGCCGCGTCCCGGGCCAGCAGCGGCCCCCGGACGGCGACCTGCCAGGTGACCAGCGCGAACACGGTCAGTGCCAGGACCACGACGGCAGCCGGGAGCAGGACGGCGCGGGGGGCGGCGGGGGACGGGTGCCGGAACGCGCTCGGCCGCCCGGGAACAGAGGGATCGGTTCCGGGGCGGCCGAAGGGCCGGGCGGACCGGGTGCCCCGGGAGATGGGGGGCGGTCGTCCGTCCGACCGGTGAGGAGTTCCGGGGCCGGGGGCCCCGGTGGTGTGCGCGAAGCCACCACCGGCACGCGACCGGGGAGGCCGCGCACCGGATTCGCCCGGGGACCTCCCCGGACGGGGTGTTTCACTCATCTGTTTCCGAACCTACGTCAGGGAACGCCGCCAGGACAGCGCGAACGGTACCCCGCCATGGGCCTCCCACAGCATCTTCACAGCTCCGCCGCCCGGCGCGCCGACCCACCGCGCCGGGGCCGGCGTCGAGGACCGCGTCGAGGCCGGACCGGGGCGGGCCGGGGCCGGCCGAACGCGACGGCCCGCCCCCCGGACGCCTCGGCGCGCGGGGGACGGGCCGTCGGACCGTCAGCGGTGGGCGCCCCCCCGCGGCACGGCGGGGGCGCCCCAGGGGCAGGGACCTCAGAGGCGGCCGAACGCGCCCTCGATGATGTCCAGACCCTCGTTCAGCAGGTCCTCGCCGATCACCAGCGGCGGCAGGAAGCGCAGCACGTTGCCGTAGGTGCCGCAGGTCAGCACGAGCAGGCCCTCCGCGTGGCACGCCTTGGCGAGGTCGGCGGCGGCCTGCGGGTGCGGCTCCTTGGTGGCGCGGTCCTTGACCAGCTCGATAGCGATCATCGCGCCCCGGCCCCGGATGTCGCCGATGATCTCGAAGGACGCGGCCATCGCGGCCAGCCGGGCCTTCATGACCTCCTCGATGCGCCGGGCGCGCGCGTTGAGGTCCAGCTCCTTCATCGTCTCGATCGCGCCCAGCGCGCCCGCGCACGCCACCGGGTTGCCGCCGTAGGTCCCGCCGAGGCCGCCCGCGTGCGCGGCGTCCATGATCTCGGCGCGGCCCGTGACGGCCGCCAGCGGCAGCCCGCCCGCGATGCCCTTCGCGGTGGTGATCAGGTCCGGGACGATGCCCTCGTCCTCACAGGCGAACCACTGGCCGGTGCGGCAGAAGCCGGACTGGATCTCGTCCGCCACGAACACGATGCCGTTCTCCGAGGCGAACCGGCTGATCGCCGGGAGGAAGCCCTTGGCGGGCTCGATGAAGCCGCCCTCGCCGAGGAGCGGCTCGATGATGATCGCGGCGACGTTGTCCGCGCCGATCTGCTTGGTGATCCGGTCGATCGCCTCGGCGGCGGCCTCCGGACCGCAGTTCTCCGGGCCGGTCGCCCAGCGGTACGCGTACGCCACCGGCACCCGGTACACCTCGGGCGCGAACGGACCGAAGCCGTTCTTGTAGGGCATGTTCTTCGCGGTCAGCGCCATCGTCAGATTGGTCCGGCCGTGGTAGCCGTGGTCGAAGACGACGACCGCCTGGCGCTTGGTGTACGCGCGGGCGATCTTGACGGCGTTCTCGACGGCCTCGGCGCCCGAGTTGAACAGCGCCGACTTCTTGGCGTGGTCACCCGGGGTCAGCTCGGCGAGCGCCTCGGCGACGGCCACGTACCCCTCGTAGGGGGTGACCATGAAACAGGTGTGGGTGAAGTCGGCGAGCTGCGCGGACGCCCGGCGCACCACGGCCTCGGCGGAGGCGCCGACGCTGGTCACGGCGATGCCGGAACCGAAGTCGATCAGCCGGTTGCCGTCGACGTCCTCGATGATGCCGCCGCCCGCGCGGGCCGTGAAGACCGGCAGCGTCGAGCCCACGCCCGCCGCGACCACGGCGGTGCGCCGGGCCTGGAGTTCCTGGGACTTCGGGCCGGGAATGGCGGTGACGACGCGGCGCTCCTGCGGCAGTGCGGTCATGGCGGGCTCCTGAGGGGTGTCACGGGCGCACGGGGCGCGGCGGGGATCCGGCGGGACCGGGACGCGGTCCGGGCGGGGCCGGGGGCCGCCGGTCGCACGGGTCCGGTGGGCGGGTGATTCCCGGGGTTCTTCGGGTTTCCTCCGCAGGCTAGGGCGGGTGCGCGGTGGGCGGCATGCGCCACCGGGGCGTTGTTCGGACGGGCGATTGTCCGCCATGGACATACTCCCCCGGGACGCCCCCGCCGTCGCGCCGGGCGCCCCCTTCCCGGTCCGGCGGGCGCGTAAGCGGTGAAGTACCCGGGCGGGGGCACTAGATTGACGCCCGGAACGCAGGGGACCGGCAGGTCAGGGGGCAGAGGTCCATGAATCGCGACGGACACGACGGACACGACGGCGGCGAGGGCGGGCGGGACGCGCGCGGCACGCACGCGACACCCGTGCCACGACCGTCCCCGCCACCCGTCACCCCGCCCTCCGCCACTCCGCCGGGCGCCGTCCCGCCGGGCGGCACCCCGCACGGTGGCACCCCGCACGGTGGCGGGCCGGGCGGCACCGCCGTGCCCGGGGCCCCGTCCGCGCCCGCCTCCGCGCGCCCCGCGCCGGACGGCCCCGGCCCCCGGCCCCCCGCGCCGCCGGTCCGCCCCCCGGTGCCCCCGCGCCCGGCCACCGCCCCGGGCACGGGCGACGGCGCCCACCACGGCGCCCACCACGGCGACCCGGCCGCGAACCGGTACGAGGCCCCGTACGGCGGCAGCGGACACGCCGGGGGGACCGGGTACGGCGGCACCGACGGCCACGGGATCCCCGGCGGCGCCCCGGCCCCGGACGGCGACGGCGGGTTCCTGACCTGGCTGCGCACCCCGCGCCCCGAGGCCGCGCCCGGCGTCTGGCGGTTCGGACACGTCCCCCGCCCCGACGAGGAACCCGAGCTGACCCCCGCCCGCCAGCTCTTCACCGGGGCGCTGATCGCCTTCCTGGTCGGCTGGCTCCTCTGGTCGCTGCTGTGGAACGGCTACCTCGGCGGCTACTGGATGTGGCCGTACTACGTCCTCACCCCCGAGGAGTGGACCCTGCCGCACACCCCCGGCGAGGAGCGCGCCGGGTTCGTCGCCTCCACCGTCTACTACCTGCTGGTCGGCGGCGGCATCCTGGCCACCGTCGCCCGGATGGGCCGCTGGTCCGAGATCTGGCGCCGCTACCTCGCCCCCCGGCTGCGCCGCCCCGCCGCCGCCCCGGGCGCCCCCGCAGCCCCCGGGGAGGACCCCGCCCGCTGGCCCCAGCTGCGGGCCGCCGGGCTCACCGCCGCCGCCGACCGGCTCACCGCCGACGCCCACGCCGGAGCGATGCGCGACATCGACCACGCCCGGCTCGTCCGCGCCTGGCAGGGCGTGCGCGGCGGACGCGGGGGAGCGGCCGAGTTCGCCGCCGCCGTCGCCGAGCGCGGCGCCGCCGCCTGCCCGCACCCCTCCGGCGTCCGGGACCTGCCCGGCCGCTCCGTCCCGCACGACCTGCTCACCGGACAGGTCCGGGTCGGCACCACCGCCGACGACCCCCGCAACCCGTACCGCTTCCGGGGCGTCGGCCTCGGCCTCGGACCGGAGCTGCTCGGCACCTCCCTGCTGGCCGTCGGCCCGGCGGGCTCCGGCAAGACCGGACACCTGGTGTGGCCCGTCGCGGAGTCCCTGTGCCTCCAAGCGCTCGCCGGACGCGCCGCCATGGTCGTCGTCGGCGCCGAGGGGGCCGGGCTCGGCCCCGCCGACGGCTACGACGTGGTGATCCGGCTCGGCCGCCCCGACTCCGTCTACGACCTCGACCTCTACGGCGGCGCCACCGACCCCGACGAGGCCGCCGCCGTCCTCGCCGAGGCCCTGGTGGGCGACCTCGCCCAGCCGCACTCCGGCGCCGACACCCGTCGCTCCACCACCGTCCTCGCCCAGCTGCTCGGCCCCTTCCGGACCGTCCACGGACGTTTCCCGTCCGTCCCCGAGCTGCGCGCGCTCCTCGACGGGGCGCCCGGCCCGCTGGAGGAACTCCGCCGCGCCCTCACCGCCTCCGGACAGGACGCGATGCTGCGCGAGCTGGACGCCCGCGCCCGCCAGACCGCCCACCCCGGCGACGAGGGCGGGGTCCTCGCCGACCGGATCGCCCTCCTGGACCGGCCCGCGTTCGCGTCCTTCTTCAACGTCACCGGGGAGAGCCGCCCCTTCTCGCTGCGCGCCCTCGACCATCCCGTCCGGGTCCGGGTCGACCTGCCCCGGCGCGGCCACGCCGACGCGTCGAAGATCATCACCAGGCTGGTCCTCGCCCAGTTCACCGCCGCGGTCGCCGCCCGCGAGGACCGCTCGCTCTTCGCCTGTCTGCTCCTCGACGACGCCACCGGGGTCGTCACCCCCGAGACCGTGCGCGGCCTCCAGCGGCTGCGCTCCGCGCACGCCGGGGCCGTCCTCACCCTGCGCACCCTGGACGACGTGCCCCGCCCGCTGCGCGGCCCGCTGCTGGGCGCCGTCGGCTGCCGGGTGGCGCTGGCCGGACTGACCCCCTGGGACGGTCAGGACTTCGCCGAGGTGTGGGGCAAGGAGTGGACCGAGGCCCGCGACGTCACCGACCGGCAGATCATCGCCGAGACCCCGCTCGGCAAGGGGGCGCACGCCCTGCGCCGCATGATCACCGGCCGGGCGCCCACCGCCCGCGCGGTGACCGTCCGCCAGGTCGAACGGGAACGCTGGTCGGCCTCGGAACTCGCCCACCAGGTGCCGCCCGGACACGCGGTGCTCTCGCTGACCACCGTGCGCGGCGAGCACGCCCCGCCCCTCCTGGTGGACCTGCGCGGATGAGCCCCGGGCCCCGGTGAGGCAGAATCGGCGGTGGGCCGTCCCCGGACGCCCGCCGCCGGTTCCCCGGAACATTGGGGGACGCCGTCCGCCCTGAAGGTCCCATGCCACCGACGCTCGCCTCCCTCGTCCAGCACTCGGCGCTCAGACTCGCCGTCCGGGCGGGCGGGGACCGGCTCGACACCCCCGTCCGCTGGGCCCACGTCAGCGAGCTGGCCGACCCGGTGCCGTACATGGAGGGCGGCGAGCTGCTGCTGATCACCGCGTTGAAGCTGGACGCGGAGGACCCCGTCGAGATGCGCCGCTACGTGCGGCGGCTGGCCCGCGCCGGGGTCGTCGGCCTCGGCTTCGCCCTGGGCGTCCACTACGACGACATCCCCGACGCCCTGGTGGAGGCGGCCGGCGCCGAGCACTTCCCGCTGCTCGCGGTGCCCCGCCGCACCCCGTTCATCGCCATCAGCAAGGCCGTCTCCGAGGCCATCGCCCGTGAGCAGTACCGCGCCGTCACCGCCGGGTTCGCCGCCCAGCGCGAACTCACCCGGCGGGCCCTCGCGGACGGCCCCGAGGGCGTCCTCGCCGGACTCGCCGCCCAGGTGGACGGCTGGGCCGCGCTCTATGACGCGTCCGGCGCGGTGCTCGCGACGGCACCCGGCTGGGCCGCCCGCCGCGCCGCCCGACTCACCCCCGACGTGGTCCGGATGCGCCGGGGCGCCGCCACCGCCAGCGCCGTCGCGGGCGGCCCCGAGGACCGCGTCGAACTGCACGCTCTGGGCACCGGACGCGGCCCCCGCCCGGCGCTCGCCGTCGGCACCGGGTCCGCGCTCGGCACCGCCGACCGGTACGCCGTGCACGCCGCCATCGCCCTGCTCGCCCTCACCACCGAACGCTCCCGCGCCCTGCGCGCCGCCGAACGGCGGATCGCCGCCGCCGTGCTGCGGATGCTGCTCGCCGGGGAACCCGACCACGCGCGGGCCGTCGCCGGTGACCTGTACGGGGCCCTGCTGGACGCCCCCTTCCGGATCGCCGTCACCGAACGGGACACCGTCCCCGGCGCCACCCGGCCGAAGGCCCTTGACGGTCCGAAGGCCGACGACGGCTCGAAGGCCCTGGACGGCCCGAGCGGCGGGGGCGCCCGGGGAGGCCCGGGAAGCGGCCCGGGCGGGTCGGCGTCCGGCCCGGGAAGCGACCCGCTCACCGCCCTCGCCGAGACCGTGGAGGCCGTGGCGGCGGGCGCCGGGGAGACCGTGCTGGTCGTCCCCGGGCACCCGGAGCGCTCCGGGCGGTCCGACGGCCCGGGCGACGGCCGGGAGCGGCTGGTCGTCGTCGTCCCGGACGGCGGGGCCGCCGCCGCGGCCGTCACCGCGTCCCCCGCCGGGCCCGGCCCCGACGGCCCCGACGGGGCGCCCGCCCCGGCCGGGCCCGCGACGGTCACCGGCGTCTCCGCGCCCACCACCCCCGAGGACGCGGCGGACGCCCACCGCCAGGCCCTGCGGGCGCTCTCCGTCGCCCGGCGGCTCGGCCGGGACCGGGTCGCCTACGACGAGGTCACCGAGGGCACCCTGACCGCGCTGCTGTCGGACGACGCGGTGCGGGCGTACGCCGACGGGCTGCTGCGCGGACTGCGGGCCCACGACGCCACCGGCCGCGGCGATCTCGTCGCCTCGCTGCGGGCCTGGCTCTCCCGGCACGGCCAGTGGGACGCGGCGGCGGCCGACCTCGGGGTGCACCGCCACACGCTGCGCTACCGGATGCGACGGGTCGAGGAGATCCTCGGCCGCTCGCTCGACGACCCGGACGTCCGGATGGAACTGTGGCTCGCCCTCAAGACCGCCGACGACCCCGCCCCGCCCGTCCCCCCGACCCCGCCCGCCTGACCCGCCCGCCCGCCTGACCCGCCCGCCCCCGGCCCCGCCCGTGCGCTCGGCCTCGCTCGTCTGACCGGCGCCGCCTGTCCGACCGGCACCCCAGCCCGCCACGCCCCCCGCGACCCGCCGAAGTGGCGCGCCCGCCACCCGTTTCCGTACGCGGCGGACAAGGGACCCGTACCGGAGCGCGTCCTACCGTGGTGGGGACACCGCACCACGACTGGGAAGGGCCGGATTCCGGACATGACCTCCACCCACGCCTTCTGGCTGGCCGGCCGACCGGCCACCGGCGACACCACCTTCGACGTCACCTCCCCCTGGGACGACCGCCTGGTCGGCGTGGTCAGCGTGCCCACCGAAGCCCAGGTCGAAGAGGCCGTCGCCAAGGCCCACGCGGCCCTGGAGGTCTTCGCCGCCACCCCCGCGCACACCCGCGCCGCGGCCCTGCTGCACGTCTCCGAGCGGCTCGCCGAGCGCACCGAGGAGATCGCCCGGCTGATCTCCGCCGAGAACGGCAAGCCCGTCAAGTGGGCCCGGGGCGAGGTCGGCCGCGCCGTCTCCGTCTTCCGGTTCGCCGCCGAGGAGGCCCGCCGCTTCAACGGCGGCGAGGCCCAGCGCCTCGACACCGACGCGGGCGGCCAGGGCCGGCTGGCGCTCACCCGCCGCTTCCCCAAGGGCGTCGTCCTCGGGATCGCCCCGTTCAACTTCCCGCTGAACCTGTGCGCCCACAAGGTGGCCCCCGCCATCGCCGCCGGTGTCCCGATCGTCCTCAAGCCCGCCCCGGCGACCCCGCTGTCCGGGCTGGTCCTCGGCGAGCTGCTGGCCGAGACCGAGCTGCCCGAGGGCTCCTGGTCGATCCTCCCGGTCACCAACGACCGGATGCCCGCCCTGGTCCAGGACGAGCGCCTCCCGGTGATCTCCTTCACCGGCTCCGAGACGGTCGGCTACGCGATCATGGACTCGGTGCCGCGCAAGCACTGCACCCTGGAGCTGGGCGGCAACGGCGCCGCCGTCGTCCTCGCGGACTGGTCCAGCGACGCCGACCTCGACTGGGCGGCCCAGCGCATCGCGACCTTCTCCAACTACCAGGGCGGCCAGTCCTGCATCTCGGTGCAGCGGGTGATCGCCGACGCCAGCGTCTACGACCGGCTGGTGCCGCGCGTGGTCGCCGCCGTCGAGGCCCAGGTCACCGGCGACCCCTCGGACGCCGCCACCGACGTCGGCCCGCTGGTCAGCGAGGCCGCCGCGCGCCGCGTGGAGTCCTGGGTGGACGAGGCCGCCGCGGCGGGCGCCACCGTCCTCACCGGCGGTGAGCGCCAGGCCGCCACCTACGCCCCGACCGTCCTCGCGGACGTCCCCGACCAGGTCACCATCGCCCGCGAAGAGGTCTTCGGACCCGTCCTCGTGATCCAGAAGGCCGACGGCGAGGCCGCCGCGTTCGCCGCCGTCAACTCCTCCAAGTACGGGCTCCAGGCCGGTGTCTTCACCCATGACGTCCAGGCCGCCTTCCGCGCCCACCGCGCCCTGGAGGTCGGCGGCGTGATCATCGGCGACGTGCCGTCCTACCGCGCCGACCAGATGCCCTACGGCGGCGCCAAGCTCTCCGGCGTCGGCCGCGAGGGCGTCCGCTACGCCATGGACGACTACACCTACGAGCGCGTTCTCGTCCTCACCGGCCTGGCCCTGTGACGACGCGCTCCTGACCCGGGGCGGCCCCACCGGCCGTCCCACTCACCGGGCGTCCCCGTCGGCGGACGGCGGACCACCGGTACCGGCGGCCGGAACCCACTGTGCGGGGGTTCCGGCCGCCGTCGTCCCTCCCGCCCCGAACGGCCCCGCCCCACGGGCCCCCGGGACCCGCCGTGGTTACCGTCGAGGAGCGCGCCGGACCCGTCGTCCCGGCCCCCCGCCGGGCGACGACGACGGCGCCACCACAGGACCCGGGGCGCGCCCGGCCCGCCCGGGCACCCGCACCCGCGTCCGGGCCCCACCGAGCGGCGAGGTGTCCCCATGACCGCATCACCCCCGAAACCGGCCGTCACCGCCCGCGACGCCCGACGGGTGGCCGAGGCCGCGCGGGAACGCGACTGGCGCGGCCCGAGCTTCGCCAGGGAACTCTTCCTCGGCCGCTTCCGCCTCGACCTGCTCCACCCCCACCCGGTGCCCGGTGACGACGAGGTGCGGCGCGGGGAGCAGTTCCTCGCCCGGCTGGAGGAGTTCTGCGCCCGGGAGGTGGACTCCGCCCGCATCGAACGGGAGGCCCGCGTCCCGGACGCGACGGTGAACCGGCTGCGCGAACTGGGCGCCTTCGGAATGAAGATCGACACCCGGTACGGGGGCCTCGGCCTCACCCAGCTGTACTACAACAAGGCCCTCGCCCTCCTCGGCTCCGCCAGCCCCGCGCTCGGCGCGCTGCTCTCCGCCCACCAGTCGATCGGCGTCCCCCAGCCGCTGAAGCTCTTCGGCACCCAGGAGCAGCGCGACCGGTTCCTGCCGCGCTGCGCCAAGGGCGGGATCTCCGCGTTCCTGCTCACCGAACCCGACGTCGGCTCCGACCCGGCCCGGCTCGCCACCACCGCCGTGCCCGACGGGGACGACTACGTCCTCGACGGGGTGAAGCTGTGGACCACCAACGGCGTGGTCGCCGACCTGCTGGTGGTGATGGCCCGGGTGCCCCGGTCCGAGGGTCACCCCGGCGGCATCACGGCGTTCGTCGTGGAGGCGTCCGCCGAGGGGATCACGGTCGAGAACCGCAACGCGTTCATGGGGCTGCGCGGCATCGAGAACGGCGTCACCCGCTTCCACCGGGTGCGCGTCCCGGCCGCGGACCGGATCGGCCCCGAGGGCGCGGGCCTCAAGATCGCCCTCACCACCCTCAACACCGGCCGCCTCTCGCTGCCCGCGATGTGCGTGGGCGCGGGCAAGTGGTGTCTGCGGATCGCCCGCGAGTGGTCGGCCGCCCGGGAGCAGTGGGGCAAGCCGATCGCCCGGCACGAGGCCGTCGGCGGGAAGATCGCCTTCATCGCCGCGACGACCTTCGCCCTGGAGGCCGTGCTCGACCTCTCCTCGCAACTGGCCGACGACGGCCACCACGACATCCGGATCGAGGCCGCCCTCGCCAAGCTGTACGGCTCCGAGATGGCCTGGCGGATGGCGGACGACCTGGTCCAGATCCGTGGCGGCCGGGGCTACGAGACGGCCGAGTCGCAGGCCGCCCGGGGCGAACGGGCCGTCCCTGCCGAGCAGTTGCTGCGCGATCTGCGGATCAACCGGATCTTCGAGGGCTCCACCGAGATCATGCACCTGCTGATCGCCCGGGAGGCCGTCGACGCCCATCTGGCGGTCGCGGGCGATCTGATCGACCCCGACACCTCCCTCCAGGACAAGGCGCGGGCCGGGGCGCGGGCGGGCGGCTTCTACGCCCGCTGGCTGCCGGGGCTCGTCACCGGCCCGGGACAGCTCCCCACCGCCTACGCAGAGTTCCGTCCCAGCGGTCACCCCGACCTCTCCGGTCATCTGCGGTACGTGGAGCGGACCTCCCGCAGACTCGCCCGGTCGGTGTTCTACGGGATGTCCCGCTGGCAGGGGCGGCTGGAGACCAAGCAGGGCTTCCTCGGGCGGATCGTGGACATCGGGGCCGAGCTGTTCGCGATGACGGCGGCCTGCGTCCGGGCCGAGCACCTGCGCCGGCGCGGGGAGCACGGCCGGGAGGCGTACCGGCTCGCCGACGCCTTCTGCCGCCAGGCCCGGGTCCGCGCCGACGAGCTGTTCCACCGGTTGTGGACCAACGCCGACGCCGCCGACCGACGGCTGGTGGCCGAGGTGCTCGACGGCTCCCACACCTGGCTGGAGAGCGGGATCGTGGACCCCGGCGGCGAGGGCCCCTGGATCGCGGAGACCGCCCCGGGCCCCGCCACCGGACCCGATCTGCACCGGCCGATCCCCTGACCTGGGCCCGGGCGGAGCGGGCGGCGCGCCGTCCCGCGCCGCCCGGGGACACGGGGAAAGCCCCGGGGCCGCGTCGGACGGCCCCGGTGACCCGTAAGAATGGGGGGATGACCGACAGCCCCGCCCCCCTCGCAGACCCGCACGCCGTCTTCGACTCCGGCCCCGAAGGGGGCCGCAGGGACGTCGTGATCCTCGGTTCCACGGGATCGATCGGCACCCAGGCCATCGACCTCGTGCGACGCAACCCCGACCGCTTCCGGGTCACCGCCCTGTCCGCCGCGGGCGGCAACGTCGGCCTCCTCGCCGAACAGGCCGACGTGCTGGACGTGGCCGTCGTGGCGGTCGCCCGCGAGGAGGCCGTCCCGGCGCTGCGGGAGGCCCTGGCCGCGCGGTACGGCGCCGGACGCCCGCTGCCCACGGTCCTCGCGGGACCGTCCGCCGCGGCCGAGCTGGCCGCCTCCGACTGCCACACCGTGCTCAACGGCATCACCGGTTCCATCGGTCTGGCCCCGACGCTGGCCGCGCTCCGGGCGGGCCGCACCCTGGCGCTCGCCAACAAGGAGTCGCTGATCGTCGGCGGCCCCCTGGTGAAGGAGCTGGCGGCGCCGGGACAGATCATCCCGGTGGACTCCGAGCACGCCGCCCTGTTCCAGGCGCTGGCCGCGGGCACCCGCGCCGACGTCCGCAAACTGGTCGTCACCGCCTCCGGCGGCCCGTTCCGGGGCCGGACCAAGGCGGAGCTGGCCGACGTCACCCCGGCGGACGCCCTGGCGCACCCCACCTGGGCGATGGGCCCGGTGATCACCGTCAACTCCGCGACCCTCGTCAACAAGGGCCTGGAGGTGATCGAGGCCCATCTGCTCTACGACATCCCCTTCGAGCGGATCGAGGTGGTGGTGCACCCCCAGTCGTACGTCCACTCGATGGTCGAGTTCACCGACGGCTCCACGCTCGCCCAGGCCACCCCGCCCGATATGCGCGGCCCGATCGCGATCGGCCTCGGCTGGCCCGCCCGGATCCCGGACGCCGCCCCCGCCTTCGACTGGAGCACCGCCTCCACCTGGCAGTTCTTCCCCCTGGACACCGAGGCGTTCCCGTCCGTGGGGTTGGCCCGGCACGTGGGGACGCTCGCGGGAACGGCCCCGGCGGTGTTCAATGCCGCCAACGAGGAGTGCGTGGACGCGTTCCTGAACGGGGGACTCCCGTTCAACGGCATCATGGAGACCGTCACCGAGGTCGTCACCGAGCACGGGGTCCCGGCCACGGGAACCTCCCTCACCCTGGCGGACGTCCTCGACGCGGAGACCTGGGCCCGCGCCCGGGCCCGTGAACTGACGGCCCAGGCGACCCGGACAGCGAAGAAGACCGCGGAGGCGCGTGCATGACACTCCTGATGACCATCCTCGGGATAGTGGTCTTCGCCATCGGCCTGCTGATCTCGATCGCCTGGCACGAACTCGGCCATCTGTCGACCGCCAAGCTCTTCGGCATCCGCGTCCCGCAGTACATGGTCGGCTTCGGCCCCACGCTGTGGTCCCGCAAGAAGGGGGAGACGGAGTACGGCGTCAAGCTGATCCCGTTCGGCGGCTACATCCGCATGATCGGGATGTTCCCGCCCGGCGCGGACGGCCGGGTCGAGGCCCGCTCCACCTCCCCCTGGCGCGGCATGATCGAGGACGCCCGCTCCGCCGCCTACGAGGAGCTGGAGCCCGGCGACGAGAAACGCCTCTTCTACACGCGCAAGCCCTGGAAGCGCGTCATCGTCATGTTCGCCGGACCGTTCATGAACCTGGTCCTGGCCGTGGCGATCTTCCTCAGCGTGCTGATGACCTTCGGCATCGAGCAGCAGACCACCACGGTCGGCGCGGTCTCCGACTGCGTCATCCAGCAGAGCGAGAACCGCTCCGAGTGCGCCCCGGGCGACCGGGCCGCCCCCGCCAAGGCGGCCGGGCTGCGCGCCGGGGACAAGATCGTCGCCTTCGACGGGGAGGCCGTCTCCGACTGGTCGGCCCTCCAGTCCCGCATCCGGGACACCGTCGGCCCCGCCACGATCACCGTCGAGCGCGACGGACGCCGCGAGGAACTCAGCGCCAGCCTGATCGAGAACCAGGTCAGCAAGACCGACGGCGAGGGCGGCTACGTCAAGGGCGAGTACGTCACCGCGGGCTTCCTCGGCTTCACCCCGGCCAGCGGGATCGTCGAGCAGTCCTTCGGCCAGTCCGTGGACCGCATGGGCGACATGATGGAGAACGGCGTCGAATCGCTGATCGCGCTGCCCTCCAAGGTGCCCGCCCTGTGGGACGCGGCCTTCGGCGACGGCCCCCGCGAACCCGACTCCCCGATGGGCGTGGTCGGCGCGGCCCGGGTCGGCGGCGAGGTGCTGAACCTCGACGTCCCGCCGGAGAACCAGGTCGCGATGATGCTGTTCCTGGTCGCGGGCTTCAACCTCTCGCTGTTCCTGTTCAACATGCTGCCGCTGCTCCCGCTGGACGGCGGGCACATCGCGGGGGCCCTGTGGGAGTCCGTCCGGCGGACCACCGCCCGGGTGTTCAAGCGGCCCGACCCGGGTCCGTTCGACGTGGCGAAGCTGATGCCCGTCGCCTACGTCGTGGCCGGGGTCTTCGTCTGCTTCACCCTCCTCGTCCTGATCGCCGACCTCGTCAACCCGGTCCGCATCTCCTGACGACCCCCGAGCACTCCTCGGTCCCGGGCGACCGGACAGCACGTCTGTCCGGTCGCCCACCCGTGCGGTGCCTTCGGTGGCGCGATGTGCCCGGGGCGGTGCCGGTGCCGTAATCTCGGGACCGGAGCCCGCTGATGACGGGACCTCGATCCACACCTTGGGGTTGCACAGCAGATGACTGCGATTTCGCTCGGCATGCCGTCCGTTCCGACCAAGCTCGCCGAACGCCGGAAAAGCCGGCAGATCCAGGTCGGAACCGTCGCGGTGGGCGGCGACGCGCCGGTCTCGGTCCAGTCCATGACGACCACCCGCACGTCCGACATCGGGGCGACGCTCCAGCAGATCGCGGAGCTGACGGCCTCCGGCTGCCAGATCGTCCGGGTCGCCTGCCCGACCCAGGACGACGCCGACGCGCTGTCGATCATCGCCCGGAAGTCCCAGATCCCGGTCATCGCGGACATCCACTTCCAGCCGAAGTACGTCTTCGCGGCGATCGACGCGGGCTGCGCCGCGGTCCGGGTCAACCCGGGCAACATCAAGCAGTTCGACGACAAGGTCAAGGAGATCGCCAAGGCCGCGGGCGACGCGGGCACCCCCATCCGGATCGGTGTCAACGCGGGCTCCCTGGACCGCAGGCTCCTCCAGAAGTACGGCAAGGCCACCCCCGAGGCCCTGGTCGAGTCCGCGCTCTGGGAGGCGTCCCTCTTCGAGGAGCACGGCTTCCAGGACATCAAGATCTCCGTCAAGCACAACGACCCGGTCGTCATGGTGAACGCCTACCGGCAGCTCGCCGCCCAGTGCGACTACCCGCTCCACCTCGGCGTCACCGAGGCGGGCCCGGCCTTCCAGGGCACCATCAAGTCGGCCGTCGCCTTCGGCGCGCTGCTGGCCGAGGGCATCGGCGACACCATCCGGGTCTCCCTGTCGGCGCCCCCCGCCGAGGAGATCAAGGTCGGCATCCAGATCCTGGAGTCCCTCAACCTCCGCCAGCGCCGTCTGGAGATCGTCTCCTGCCCCTCCTGCGGCCGCGCCCAGGTGGACGTCTACAAGCTCGCGGAGGAGGTCACCGCCGGTCTGGAGGGCATGGAGGTGCCGCTGCGGGTGGCCGTGATGGGCTGTGTGGTGAACGGCCCCGGCGAGGCCCGCGAGGCCGACCTCGGCGTCGCCTCCGGCAACGGCAAGGGCCAGATCTTCGTGAAGGGCGAGATCATCAAGACCGTCCCCGAATCCATGATCGTCGAGACCCTGATCGACGAGGCCATGAAGATCGCCGAGCAGATGGAGAAGGACGGCGTCGCCTCCGGCGAGCCCACGGTCGCGGTCGCGGGCTGACCCCGCGCCCGGCGGGACCACGGGGGCGGGCCTGACCGGCCCTGTTCCTGCCTGAGCCGTCGCCCGGTCCCGCTGGACCCAGCCAGCGACCTGGCCCCGGTCCCCGCTGGACCCAGCGGCCGGGCCCCGGCTCCCGCCGGAGCCAGCCGCCCGGACCCGCCGCCCGGACCCGCCGCCCGGACCAGCCGCCCGGGCACCGGCTCCCGCCGGTCCGCCGCCCGGTTTCGTCCCGCCGGACCACGCCCTGCCTCGTCTCGGTCGCGGGCCGGACCATAGCCCGGCCCCGACCTGCCAGGACTTGGCCCCGGTCGCGGGCCGGACCACGGTCCGGTCTCCCCGACCGCACGTGCCGGACCGCACCCTCGCGGACTACACGCCCCCGGCCGATCGGCCGGGGGCACTCGCGCCCCGGGACACCGCCTCCGCGGCCCCGGGGCGCACCCGTGCCCGCGGCCCCATCCGACGACGGGGGTCACAGGCTCCGCGCCCCCACCGGAAGCCCCCGTTCCGCTGCTGGGTAAGGTGACCCTCACCAGGGGGAAGGGGACCGCCGCGCCGACGGGGACCGGGGCCCGCTCCCGGCAGAGAGGCGCACCCGTGATCCACGCGGAACTCCGTGTCACCGCCGTCACCGACGTCACTCCGGGCATGCGCCGGATCACCCTCACCGGAGAGGGCCTCGCCGACTTCGCCGACGTCGCCCCCGACCAGCAGGTCAAACTCTTCTTCTCCCGCGACGGAGGAGCCCCGAAGCTGCCCGAGCCCCCGGCCGACCGGGACCCCCTCACCTGGTACCAGCGCTACCTGGAGATCCCCGAGCCCGAGCGCCCCTGGATGCGGACCTACTCGGTGCGCCACCACCGCCCCCGGGAGCGCGAGATCGACGTGGACTTCGTGCTGCACGGCCCCGGCGGCGGCGAGGGCCCCGCCGCGCGCTGGGCGTACACCGCCCGCCCGGGAGCGGTCCTCGCCCTGGTCGGCCCCGCCGCCAGCAACGCCCGGGTGGCCGAACGCCCCGACTGGAAGCTGTTCGTCGGCGACGAGACGGCGCTGCCCGCCATCGGCGCCCTGCTCGACGCGCTGGCCCCCGGCGAGCGCGCCCTGGTGATCGCCGAGGTCGCGGACGCGGGGGAGGAGCAGACCTGGACCGGTCCGGGCCTGGTCGAGACCCGCTGGGCGCACCGGGGCACCGCCGCGCCGGGCGCCACCGCCGTCCTCGCCGACGCGGTGCGCGCGGCGGACTTCCCCCCGGGGGAGGTCTTCGCCTGGGTCTCCGGCGAGGCGTCCGCCGTCCGCGAGGTCCGCCGACACCTGGTCGCCGACCGGGGCGTCGACAAGCGGCACATCGCCTTCACCGGCTACTGGCGCCACCGGCTCGCCCAGGACGACGCGCTCACGGCCGAGGACACGGCCGAACGCGAGGAACTCGCGGCTGACCTGGCCCGCGAACAGGACGCCCCCCGCCCCGCCTGACCCCCGCCCCTGGGCCTGCCCCGGGGGGCGCGCGTTCGCGGCCTGCGGCCCGCCGGTGGTCGCCCGCGCGGTTCCCCGTGCCCCTGGCGGGGCTGCCTGCGCGGGCGCGTTCTCGTGTGCGGGTCCGCTGTGGCCGTTCGTGCAGTTCCCCGCGCCCCTGAGGGGGCTGCCTCCACGGGCGGGTCCTCGTGTGCGGGTTCGCTGTGGCTGGCCGCGCAGTTCCCCGCGCCCCCATCGGGCGCCCAATAGGGGCGCGGGGAACTGCGCGAGGCACCCACCACGACGGAAACTGGACACCCGACCCCAGGCCACCGCCCCGCCAGGGGCGCGAGGAACGCACCACGACCCGAGGTCGGACATCCGCCTGGGCACCGCCCCGTCAGGGGGCGTCGCGGGCAACCCACCACGACCCGAGGACGGACGCTCGCCCAGACACCGTCCCGCCAGGGGCGCGGGGAACCGCGCGAGCGCCCCGCCACGGCCCGAGGCTGGACATCCGCCCCGCGACCGGCCCCGTCCGGCCCGGGAATGGCCGGACTCCTCCGGTGCCCGGTCGCCCGGAACCGGGCACCGGGGCCACCGCGCCCCCGCACCGCGCCCCGCCGGGTACAGTGCGAAGACCAGCAGCCCACCCCGTGAGGCCCCCGCACCCGTGTTGACCCAGACCACCACCAGGGTCCTCGAACCGAGCGACCTGCCCGCAGCCCTCGCGGTCCTCGACCGCGACCCCGTGGCGAACGCGTTCGTCACCTCCCGGGTCCAGGTCGCGGGACTCGACCCCTGGCGGCTGGGCGGCGAGATGTGGGGCTGGTACCAGGACGGCGTCCTGGAGTCCCTCTGCTACGCGGGCGCCAACCTGGTCCCGCTCTGCGCCACCCCCCGCGCCGTCCGGGGCTTCGCCGACCGCGCCCGCCGCGCGGGCCGCCGCTGCTCCTCCATCGTCGGCCCCGCCGAGACCACCGCCGAACTGTGGCGGCTGCTGGAGCCCTCCTGGGGCCCGGCCCGCGAGGTCCGCTCCCGCCAGCCCCTGATGGTCACCGACCGGCTCCCCGACGACATCACCCCGGACCCCTACGTCCGGCGCGTCCGCAAGGACGAGATGGCGACGATCATGCCCGCCTGCGTGGCCATGTTCACCGAGGAGGTCGGCGTCTCCCCGCTCGCCGGGGACGGTGGACTGCTCTACCAGGCCAGGGTCGCCGAACTGGTCGGCGCGGGCCGCTCCTTCGCCCGGGTCGACCGGGACGGCAAGGTCGTCTTCAAGGCCGAGATCGGCGCCGCCACCCCCCGCGCCTGCCAGATCCAGGGCGTGTGGGTCGCCCCCGAGTACCGGGGCCGGGGCCACGCCGCCCCCGGCATGGCGGCGGTGCTGCGCTACGCCCTCGCGGACGTCGCCCCCCTCGCCAGCCTCTACGTCAACGACTACAACACCGCCGCCCGCGCCACCTACCGCCGGGTCGGCTTCCGGGAGACCGGCGCGTTCATGAGCGTCCTGTTCTGAGACGTCCCGTTCCGCCCGGAGCCTCCCGTTCCGGGACCCGGACCCCACGACCGCGCCCCGGACCCGCGCGCACGCCCCGGGGTACGCTCCCCGCATGCTGCGGATTCCCGGATTCGGCTCGCGTACCCCCGATGACGTCACCATCGGTCCGCTGGACCTCGCCGCCCGGGTGGACGAGGCGCTGGCCGTCCAGGCGGACGCCTTCGGACTCGGCCGGGACGAGGTCAACGTCCGCCGCCAGATCGTCGTCCGGCACATGAACCACCCCGGCGCCCGCGCCTACGGCGCGACCCTCGACGACGGACGGCTCGTCGGCTTCGTCTACGGGATGCCCAACGACCGCACCCACTGGTGGTCCACCGTGGTCCAGCCCTATCTGCGGCTCCAGGGCAACGACGGCTGGCTCGACGACGCCTTCGTGATCACCGAACTGCACGTGCGGACCCGCGACCAGAACCGTGGCATCGGCCGCGCCCTGATCACCACCCTCACCGACGCCGCCGACCAGCCCCGCTCCATCCTCTCGGCCATCGACACCGAGTCCCCGGCCCGCGCGCTGTACCGGGCGCTCGGCTACCGGGACCTGGCCCGCCAGGTCCACTTCCCGAGCGCCCCCCGCCCCTACGCGATCATGGGCGCCCCGCTGCCGCTGCTGCGCGGCGGACCCGCCCGGCCCGCGCCCTGAACACCCCGCCCGGCCCGGTCCGCGCCCTCCGCTCCGGCGCCGCCGCGCGGAGAACCGATTTCCGCGCGCCCGCCGGGCCCGGCTAACCTCCTGCCCATCACCCTTTCCACGCAGGAGTTCACCATGGTCCAGGTCCAGCGCATGTCCCGCTTGATGGTCAAGACACTGCGCGACGACCCGGCGGACGCCGAGACGCTCAGCCACAAGCTGCTGGTCCGCGCCGGTTACGTGCGCCGCAACTCGGCGGGCATCTGGACCTGGCTGCCGCTCGGCAAGAAGGTCCTCGACAACATCTCGCGGGTGGTCCGCGAGGAGATGGACGCCATCGGCGCCCAGGAGGTCCTGCTCCCCGCCCTGCTGCCCAAGGAGCCCTACGAGGCGTCCGCGCGCTGGGAGGAGTACGGCGACCTGCTGTTCCGCCTCAAGGACCGCAAGGGCGCCGAGTACCTGCTCGGCCCCACCCACGAGGAGATCTTCACCCTCCTGGTGAAGGACCAGGCCGCGTCCTACAAGGATCTGCCGGTCATGCTCTACCAGATCCAGACCAAGTACCGCGACGAGGCCCGTCCCCGCTCCGGGGTGCTGCGCGGCCGAGAGTTCCAGATGAAGGACTCGTACTCCTTCGACACCACCGACGAGGGTCTGGCCGAGTCCTACGCGCTGCACCGCCAGGCGTACCAGAAGATCTTCGATCGCCTGGGCCTGGACTACCGGATCGTCTCCGCCGTCTCCGGCGCGATGGGCGGCTCCGCCTCCGAGGAGTTCCTGGCCCCCGCCGCCGCCGGTGAGGACACCTTCGCGGACTGCCCGGCCTGCGACTACGCGGCCAACACGGAGGCCGTCACCTTCGCGCTGACCCCGGTCACCGACGCGGAGCACGGCCCCGCCGTGGAACTCGACACCCCCGACACCCCGACCATCGAGACGCTGGCCGAGCACCTCGGCGTGCCCGCCTCCGCCACCCTGAAGAACCTCCTGGTGAAGGTGGACGGCGAGATCGTCGCCGTCGGCGTCCCCGGCGACCGCGAGGTCGACCTCGGCAAGCTCTCCGAGCACCTCGCCCCGGCCGTCGTGGAACTGGTCACCGCCGAGGACTTCGAGGGCCGCCCCGACCTGGTGCGCGGCTACGTCGGCCCGCAGGGCCTGGAGAAGGTCCGCTACCTCGCCGACCCCCGGATCGCGCCCGGCACCGCCTGGATCACCGGCGCCAACAAGCCCGGCACCCACGTCCGCGACGTCGTCGCCGGCCGCGACTTCGAGGTGGACCGCTACCTGGACGTCGTCGTCGTCCAGGAGGGCGACCCCTGCCCCAACTGCGGCACCGGCCTCAAGCTGGACCGTGCCATCGAGATCGGCCACATCTTCCAGCTCGGCCGCAAGTACGCCGACACCTTCCAGCTCGACGTCCTCGGCCAGCAGGGCAAGCCGGTCCGGGTGACCATGGGCTCCTACGGCATCGGCGTCTCCCGCGCGGTCGCCGCGCTGGCCGAGCAGACCGCCGACGACAAGGGCCTGTGCTGGCCCCGGGAGATCGCCCCGGCCGACGTCCACGTGGTCGCGGCGGGCAAGGCCGCCCAGACCGAGCTGGCGCTCGACGTCTCCGAGCAGCTCGCCGCGCTGGGCGTCCGCGTCCTGGTGGACGACCGCGCGGGGGTGTCGCCCGGCGTCAAGTTCACCGACGCAGAGCTGATCGGCGTGCCGACCGTCGTGGTCGCGGGGCGCCGCACCGCCGAGGGCGTCGTCGAGGTCAAGGACCGCCGCACCGGCGAACGCGAGGAACTGACCGTCGCCGAGGCCGTCACCCGCCTCACCACCACCTGATCCCTGCCGGGACCACCCCGGCACCGCCCAGGGCGCGGCGAACCGCACGGTTCCCCGCGCCCTGCGCGTTCGTGACCTGCGGCTACGGCACTGACCGCCCGCGCGGTTCCCCGTGCCCCTGGCGGGGCTGCCTGCGCGGGCGCGTTCTCGTGCGCGGGTCCGCCGTGGCCGTTCGCGCAGTTCCCCGCGCCCCTGAGGGGGCTGCCTCCACGGGCGGGTCCTCGTGTGCGGGTTCGCTGTGGCCGTTCGCGCAGTTCCCCGCGCCCCCATCGGGCGCCCAATGGGGGCGCGGGGAACTGCGCGAGGCACCCACCACGACGGAAACTGGACACCCGACCCCAGGCCACCGCCCCGCCAGGGGCGCGAGGAACTGCGCGAGCAACCCACCACGACCCGAGGTCGAACAGCCAGCCGGGCCACCGCCCCGTCAGGGGCGCGGGGAACGGCGCGAGCAACCCACCACGACCCGAGGTCGGACACCCGTCCCAGGGCACCGCCTCGTCAGGGGCGCGGGGAACGGCGCGGGCAACCCACCACGACCCCGAGCCGTCCGCACGGACGGAACGCGCCACCGAAGACGGCCCGCCGCCCAGGCGACAGCGTGTCGCCTACGACGACAACCAGCTCGCGTACTCGAACAACAGCTCGGCGTCCCCGTACCGCCCGGCCCCCGCGGCCCTCCGCGCCGACTCGACGGCGCGGAACAGGGCCCACCCCCGCACCCGCTCGGCGTCCAGCTCCAACGACTCCGCCAGCCTCCGCACCCGCCGCCGCGCGGTCCCCGCCCCCGACGCCGTGGCGACCAGGTCCTCCACCCGGTCCCGCACCAGCCGCGCCAGGTCGTACGCGGGCTCGCCCACCAACGGCTCCGGCCCCACCGCCAGCCACGGCGCGCGGTCCCCGGCCAGCGCCTTGCTCTGCCGGAACGTCCCGTGCAGCAACCGCGCCTCCGCGCCCACCGCCACCAGCGCGGCCCGCGCGTCGACCGCCGCCGTCACCAGCTCCGCGACCCCCGGAACCCCGGGATCCGGCTCCCGCACCAGGGCGTCGGCCTGCCGCTCCGTCCGCCCGGCGACCGTGTCGAACCCGTGCTCCGGGGGCGGCTCGACCCACAGCCGCCGCAGCACCCCCGCGGCCTCCAGCATCGCCTTCGCCTCCGGCAGCGACCGCACCGGCACGTCCGGCCGCAACCGCTCCAGCAGCATCCCGCCGACGGCCGGGCCACCGGGCAGCACCCGGACCGCGCCCACCCCGTTCCAGTGCTCCAGCGCCGCCCGCTCCCGATCCGGCCGCGCGCCCGGCGGCGCCAGCTTCAGCACGGCGGGCGTCCCGTCCGCGAGCCGCGCCAGCACCACCAGGGAGCTGCGCCCGCCGGGCAGCCGCACCCGCTCCACGCTCAGCCCGGCGCCGTCCACCGCCGTGTCGAGGAGACCGGGCAGCGCGTCGAGCCACGCCCCGTCGTCCCCCGTGTCACGGGTGCCGTCCGGGCGTGCCTCGGCGAGCGCCCGGACCAGGCGTTCCGGCGCTGCGAAAACCATGGGCGGGGAGTGTCCTTCCTGACCTCGGCCTACCGGGGGGCCCGCGGGGACGGTGAACCGTCCGGGCCCGCGGCCCGCTCGGCGAGCCCAGGGAAGGCTACGCTGCCGCCCCGCCAGCGTGCCGCGCGGACCGCCGTCTCCCGCAACGCGTCCACCGCCGCGCGCCGCCGGGTCCCCCCACTGGCCCGCACCAGGTCCGCGTACACCCCGGCCAGCCGGTCCTCCAGCCGGGCCGCCAGCCGGACCGCGTCCCCGGCGTCCCGGACCGGGAACGGCAGCGCGTAGGCGGCGGCGGCCTGCCCGGGCTCCTCGCCCAGGTCCCGCACCGCCCGCGCCAGCTCGTCGCGCCGGGCCCGGTGGGCGTCGAACGCCGAGCGGGCCTCGTCGCTCCGCCGCGCGGGCGCCTTCCCGCCGACGACCCCGTAGCCGTAGACGGTGGCGTGCTCGGCGGCCAGCGCCGCCCGCAGCGCCGTCAGTTCGGCGGCCCTCTGGTCCGTCACTTGTCGTCCTCCGTCAGCAGATACGCGTGCGCGGCGCCCGCCGCCGCGACCGAGGCGAGCAGCCGGGCCAGCTCGCCGGGGACCTCCAGCGCCCGTTCGGTCCGGGCGGTGGCCAGTTCCCGCTCCCGTCCGGCGAGCGCGGCGAGCGCCGCGCGCGGCTGGTCCGGCACGGGCTTCCCGGCGGCGGACCCGTCCGACGGCGGGGCGGCGGAGGCGGTGGCGCCGGACCCGGCGCCGGTGAACGCCCGCTCGTGCCGGACGACCTCGGCCCGCAGCGGGGCGAGCCGTCCCGCCAGCGAGGGGTGCGCGGCGATCACCGCGTCGTAGCGGCCGGCCAGCTCCCGGCTCTCCCGGGCGCTCGTCCGGCGGGCCGGTCCGGCCGCGGACTCGGCCCGCTCCGCCGCCTTCGAGGCGCCGTCGTCCCGGTCCGTCGTACACCCGGTGACCAGCGCGGCGCCCGCGAGACCCGTGAACAGACTCCTTCGGCTCGGTCCGGACCGGTCGCGCGACGGCAGGGGGAACGGCATGGCGGACGTCCTCGGGGGCTCGCGGTGGCGGGACGGGAGGGACGGGCGGTACGCCCTTGATCACCGTACCCGGAGCACGGGGGACCACGGACGGCAACACCCTCCGGGAGCGGATACCCTTTGACCGGACACAGGACCTTCCCACAACAGCAGACGCGGCCGAGGAGTCACCCGGATGAGCACCACCCAGAGCGAGAGGCTGCGCGAGCTGCTGGAACCGCTCGTGACCGCCCAGGAACTCGATCTCGAAGAGGTCAGCGTCTCCCCGGCCGGAAAGCGACGGGTGCTGCGCGTGGTGGTGGACTCCGACGAGGGCGTGCTCCTGGACACCTGCGCGGAGCTGAGCCGGAGCATCTCGGACGCCCTCGACGCCGCCGACGCCATGGGCTCCGGCGAGTACGTCCTGGAGGTCACCTCCCCCGGCGCCGACCGGCCGCTCACCGAGCACCGCCACTACGCGCGCGCCACGGGACGGCTGGTCCGCTTCCATCTGACGGCGGGCGGCGAACTGACCGCCCGGATCACCGCGGTGGACGGGGACGGCCTCGACCTGGAGGTCCCCGGAGTCAAGGGCCGCAAGCCCACCACCCGCCGGATCGCCTTCGACGGGATCGAGCGCGCCCGGGTGGAGATCGAGTTCAACCGCAAGTCCACCGGCCCCGCCGGTGACGGTACGCACGACAGCACGGAAGAAGAGGAGGCGTAGTCGTGGACATCGACATGAGTGCCCTACGGGGTCTGGTGCGTGAGAAGGAGATCTCCTTCCCGCTGCTGGTCGAGGCGATCGAGTCGGCCCTCCTCATCGCCTACCACCGCACCGAGGGAAGCAGGCGCCGGGCGCGCGTGGAACTCAACCGCGAGACCGGTCACGTGACCGTCTGGGCGAAGGAGGACCCCGAGGACCTGGAGGAGGGGCAGGAGGCCCGCGAGTTCGACGACACCCCGTCGGACTTCGGCCGGATCGCCGCCACCACCGCCAAGCAGGTGATCCTCCAGCGGCTGCGGGACGCGGAGGACGACGCGACGCTCGGCGAGTACGCGGGCCGCGAGGGCGACATCGTCACCGGTGTCGTCCAGCAGGGCCGCGACCCGCGCAACGTCCTGGTGGACATCGGCAAGCTGGAGGCCATCCTGCCGGTGCAGGAGCAGGTCCCCGGCGAGGAGTACCCGCACGGCACCCGGCTGCGGACCTACGTCGTCCGGGTGGCCAAGGGCGTGCGCGGTCCGTCCGTCACCCTGTCGCGCACCCACCCCAGCCTGGTGAAGAAGCTCTTCGCGCTGGAGGTGCCGGAGATCGCGGACGGGTCCGTGGAGATCGCGGCGATCGCCCGCGAGGCCGGACACCGCACCAAGATCGCGGTGCGTTCGACGCGGGCCGGGCTCAACGCCAAGGGCGCCTGCATCGGCCCCATGGGCGGCCGGGTCCGCAACGTCATGGCGGAGCTGAACGGCGAGAAGATCGACATCGTCGACTGGTCCGACGACCCCGCCGACATGGTGGCCAACGCGCTGTCCCCCGCGCGGGTGACCAAGGTCGAGGTCGTCGACCTCGCGGCGCGCTCCGCCCGGGTGACCGTGCCCGACTACCAGCTGTCGCTGGCGATCGGCAAGGAGGGGCAGAACGCCCGCCTCGCCGCCCGCCTCACCGGGTGGCGCATCGACATCCGCCCGGACACGGAGCCGCAGGAGGCCCCGGACGCGTGACACCGGGGCGGCCCCGGGAGCGGAACCCTCCGCTCCCGGGGCCGCGCCCGTCCGTCGACGTGGAGAAGTATCAGGTGAGTGAGCCCGCCCCGCAGGAATGGGGTCGGTTCGGGGAGGTAGAATAGAGCGTGTCTGGCCGGACGCATGCCCGCGCACGCCCTGAACGCACCTGTGTGGGGTGCCGGGAGCGAGCGGCCAAGAGCGAGCTGCTGCGCATCGTGCGGGAAGGGGACGCTTGTGTCCCCGATCCACGCGGTACGCTGCCCGGCCGGGGTGCGTACGTCCACCCCGACCCGGCCTGTCTCGATCTGGCGGTGCGCCGTCGCGCGCTCGTCCGGGCCTTCCGTGCCCGGGGGCAGCTCGACACCGGGGCACTGACCCGGATGGTCACAGGTGAAGCAGGCAAGAACACGTAACGAAGAGGCGCCGTGCGAACCCGTGCGGCCCGTACCTCGCGAGTCGGAAGTAGGTCGAGATTGCGATGAGCACTCGATGAGTACGCGATGAGTACGCCCATGAAGTAGCGACGGTCCGGCGTAACCCGGACCTCAAAGGAGCGAAGTGGCTAAGGTCCGGGTATACGAACTCGCCAAGGAGTTCGGTGTGGAGAGCAAGGTCGTCATGGCCAAGCTCCAGGAACTCGGTGAATTCGTCCGTTCGGCGTCCTCGACGATCGAGGCGCCGGTCGTGCGCAAACTGACTGACGCATTCCAGGGCGGTGGCTCCGGCAGGTCCGGCGCCAAGCCCTCGGCCCCCAGGAAGGCGACGCCGCGGCCCCCGATGCCGTCGGCGCCTTCGGCGACCCCTGGCCCCACCGGTGGCCAGAACACCCCCGCGCAGGCGGCCCGCCCGGGCCCCCCGCGCCCGGCGGCTCCCAAGCCGCCCGCGGCGGAGCGCCCCGCCCCGCCCGCCCCCGGCCCGCGGCCGGCCCCGGCCCCCAAGGCCACCGCCCCGCGCCCCGGTCCGGCCGCCCCGGCGACGCCCGCCCCGGGCGTCCCGGAGTTCACCGCGCCTCCGGCGGCCCCCGCCGCGCGTCCCGCCGACGGACCCCGCCCCGGCGGCCGTCCCGACGGCCCGCGCCCGGGTGCCCGTCCCGGCCCCGCGCAGGGCAACCAGCCCCGTGGCGGCGACCGCTCCGGTGGTGACCGCTCCGGCGGCGCTCCGCGTCCCGGCGGCGCCCAGGGCGCCCGTCCCGGCGGTCAGGCCCCGCGTCCCGGTGCCCGCCCCGCGGGCCCGCGTCCGGGCAACAACCCGTTCACGTCCGGCGGCTCCACCGGCATGGCGCGCCCGCAGGCGCCCCGTCCCGGCGGTGCCCCGCGTCCCGGCGGCCCCGGTGCCCCCGGCGGCGCTCCGCGTCCCCAGGGCGCCGGTCAGGGCGGTCCCCGTCCGCAGGCCGGTCCCGGCGGCGCGCGTCCGACCCCGGGCGGCATGCCCCGTCCGCAGGCCCCGCGTCCCGGCGGCGGCCCCGGCGGCAACCGTCCGAACCCCGGCATGATGCCGCAGCGTCCCGCTGCCGGTCCCCGTCCCGGCGGCGGCCCCGGTGGCCGCGGTCCCGGTGCGGGCGCCCGTCCGGGCGGTGGCGGCGGTCGTCCCGGTGGCGGCGGCTTCGCCGGCCGTCCCGGCGGCGGTGGCGGTGGCGGCGGTGCCCGTCCCGGTGGCGGCGGCGGTTTCGCCGGTCGTCCCGGTGGCGGCGGCGGCTTCGGTGGCGGCGGTGGCCGTCCCGGCTTCGGCGGTCGTCCCGGCGGCCCCGGTGGCCGTGGTGGCACGCAGGGCGCCTTCGGCCGTCCCGGCGGTCCGGCCCGTCGCGGTCGCAAGTCGAAGCGGCAGCGGCGCCAGGAGTACGAGGCCATGCAGGCCCCGTCGGTCGGCGGCGTGATGCTGCCCCGTGGCAACGGCGAGACCATCCGCCTGTCGCGCGGCGCGTCGCTCACCGACTTCGCGGAGAAGATCGGCGCCAACCCGGCGTCCCTCGTCGCGGTCATGATGAACCTCGGCGAAATGGTCACCGCGACCCAGTCCGTCTCCGACGACACGCTGGTCATGCTGGCCGAGGAGATGAACTACACGGTTCAGGTCGTCTCCCCCGAGGAGGAGGACCGCGAGCTCCTGGAGTCCTTCGACCTGGAGTTCGGCGAGGACGAGGGCGGCGAGGAGAACCTCGTCTCGCGTCCGCCGGTCGTCACCGTCATGGGTCACGTCGACCACGGAAAGACCCGGCTGCTCGACGCCATCCGCAAGACGAACGTCATCGCGGGCGAGGCCGGCGGCATCACCCAGCACATCGGTGCCTACCAGGTCGCGACCGAGGTCAACGGCGAGGACCGGAAGATCACCTTCATCGACACCCCGGGTCACGAGGCGTTCACCGCCATGCGTGCCCGTGGTGCCAAGTCGACCGACATCGCGATCCTCGTGGTGGCGGCCAACGACGGTGTGATGCCCCAGACGATCGAGGCGCTGAACCACGCCAAGGCGGCCGACGTGCCGATCGTGGTCGCGGTCAACAAGATCGACGTCGAGGGCGCCGACCCGACCAAGGTGCGCGGCCAGCTCACCGAGTTCGGTCTGGTGGCCGAGGAGTACGGCGGCGACACCATGTTCGTCGACATCTCCGCCAAGCAGGGCCTGAACATCGACAGCCTGCTGGAGGCCGTCGTCCTCACCGCCGACGCCTCCCTCGACCTGCGGGCCAACCCGGAGCAGGACGCGCAGGGCATCGCGATCGAGGCCCGTCTCGACCGGGGCCGCGGTGCCACCGCGACCGTCCTGGTCCAGCGCGGAACGCTGCGGGTCGGCGACACCATGGTCGTGGGCGACGCCTACGGCCGGGTCCGTGCCATGCACGACGACCAGGGCAACGTCCTGGACGAGGCCGGTCCGTCCACCCCGGTCCAGGTCCTGGGTCTCACCAACGTGCCCGGCGCCGGCGACAACTTCATCGTCGTCGACGAGGACCGCACCGCCCGTCAGATCGCGGAGAAGCGCGCGGCGCGCGAGCGCAACGCGGCCTTCGCCAAGCGGGTCCGCCGCGTCTCCCTCGAGGACCTCGACAAGGTGCTCAAGGCCGGCGAGATCCAGCAGCTCAACCTCATCATCAAGGGCGACGCGTCCGGTTCGGTCGAGGCCCTCGAGTCCTCGCTGCTCCAGCTCGACGTCGGCGAAGAGGTCGACATCCGGGTCCTGCACCGCGGCGTCGGTGCGGTCACGGAGTCCGACATCGACCTGGCGATGGGCTCGGACGCCATCGTGATCGGCTTCAACGTGCGCGCCGCCGGGCGCGCGGCGCAGATGGCCGAGCGCGAGGGCGTGGACGTCCGCTACTACTCGGTCATCTACCAGGCGATCGAGGAGATCGAGGCGGCCCTCAAGGGCATGCTCAAGCCGGAGTTCGAAGAGGTCGAGCTGGGCACGGCGGAGATCCGCGAGGTCTTCCGCTCGTCCAAGCTGGGCAACATCGCCGGTGTGCTCATCCGGTCCGGCGAGGTCAAGCGCAACACCAAGGCCCGACTGCTCCGCGACGGCAAGGTCATCGCCGAGAACCTCAACATCGAGGGCCTGCGCCGCTTCAAGGACGACGTCACCGAGATCCGCGAAGGCTTCGAGGGCGGTATCAACCTCGGCAACTTCAACGACATCAAGGTCGACGACGTCATCGCGACGTACGAGATGCGCGAGAAGCCGCGCGCCTAGTGCGCCCGGCGGCCGCCCGGCTCCGTGCCGGGCGGCCCGCGTCACGCGGTCCGGGGCCGGTCGGCGGGAGAAATCCCGTCGAGCGGCCCCGGTCGTCGCGTGTACGGTTCAAGGGCCCCGCCGTGCGCTCGGCGGGACCCCCGGCCGGCCGCCCGGCGGCCCGGCCTTGAACCCGAACCGGCGGGACATCCGGACATCCATGTATGTGGGGACGCTGTCCTTCGACCTGCTCCTCGGCGACGTCCACTCGCTCAAGGAGAAGCGCTCACTCGTCCGGCCTATCGTCGCGGAACTGCGGCGGAAGTACGCGGTGAGCGTCGCGGAGACCGGCAACCAGAACCTCCACCGCAGGGCCGAGATCGGCCTGGCGGCGGTGTCCGGGGACACCGGACACCTCTCCGACGTCCTCGACAGCTGCGAACGGCTGGTAGCGGGACGACCGGAAGTGGAACTGCTGTCGGTACGGCGCAGGCTCCACCGGGACGACGACTGAGTCCGTCCCCCAGGCGCCGCGACCGGTGCGCACCGGTCGCGCCGCGCCGTACACCCAACAGCACACGCGATACGCAAGGCTTTCGAGAAGGAGCGGACCAGTGGCCGACAACGCGCGGGCCAAGAGGCTGGCGGACCTCATCCGGGAGGTGGTCGCCCAGAAGCTCCAGCGCGGGATCAAGGACCCCCGGCTGGGCACCCACGTCACCATCACCGACACCCGGGTCACCGGTGACCTCCGGGAGGCGACCGTCTTCTACACCGTGTACGGGGACGACGAGGAGCGGGCCGCCGCCGCGGCCGGGCTGGAGAGCGCCAAGGGCGTCCTCCGCTCCGAGGTGGGCCGCGCCGCGGGCGTGAAGTTCACCCCGACCCTCACCTTCGTCGCCGACGCCCTCCCCGACACCGCCAAGACCATCGAGGACCTCCTCGACAAGGCGCGGAACTCCGACGCCGCGGTCCGCGAGGCGTCCGCGGGCGCCGCCTACGCGGGCGGGGCTGACCCCTACCGCAAGCCCGCCGACGAGGAAGCGGAAGCCGGGGACAGCGAAGGCGACCAGGACGGCGGCGGCTCCCGGGCATGACTGGCAAGCACCCCGTGCCCGACGGCCTGGTCATCGTCGACAAGCCGTCGGGCTTCACCTCGCACGACGTGGTCGCCAAGATGCGCGGCATCGCCCGCACCCGGCGGGTCGGCCACGCCGGAACCCTCGACCCCATGGCCACCGGGGTCCTGGTCCTCGGCGTCGAGCGCGCGACCAAGCTCCTCGGTCACCTCGCGCTCACCGAGAAGGAGTACCTCGGCACCGTCCGGCTCGGTCAGAGCACCGTCACCGACGACGCCGAGGGCGACGTCATCGCCTCCGTCCCCGCGACCGGGATCACCCGGGACGCCGTGGACGCCGGGGTCGCCGCGCTGACCGGGGACATCATGCAGGTCCCCTCCAAGGTGAGCGCCATCAAGATCGACGGCAAGCGCTCCTACAAGCGCGCCCGGGAGGGCGAGGACTTCGAGATCCCCGCCCGGCCGGTCACCGTCTCGTCGTTCACCGTGTACGACGTCCGGGAGGCCGAGGCCGAGGACGGCACGCCCGTCCTGGACCTGGTGGTCTCGGTGGTGTGCTCCTCCGGGACGTACATCAGGGCCCTCGCCCGCGACCTGGGCGCCGGGCTCGGAGTGGGCGGTCACCTCACCGCGCTGCGCCGCACCCGGGTCGGCCCCTACAAGCTGGACGCCGCCCGCACCCTGGACGACCTCCAGCGCGAACTGGCCGTGATGCCGGTCGGCGAGGCCGCGGACGCCGCGTTCCCCCGTTGGGACGTCGACGCCAAGCGCGCCGGGCTGCTCCTCAACGGGGTGCGGCTGGAGATGCCCGAGGAGTACGCGGGCGTCGGCGCCGTCGCCGTCTTCGACCCCGACGGCCGGTTCGTGGTGCTGGTGGAGGAGTCCAAGGGCAAGGCCAGGAGCCTGGCCGTCTTCGCCTGAACCCCCGCCCGTCCGGGCCCGCTCCGGTGTGTGCCGGGGCGTGGCCCGGGGCAGGGGAAGAGGGCGCCCGCGACGGATGCCGATGCCGGTCGGGCGGACGGGACATGGCACTCTTAGACCTGCGGATCCGTCACGGCGGATCCGGCGGGGACCGCGGTCCCGCGGACCGCCACAGGGTGCGACAAGGAATGCGACAAGGAGCGGCACAGTGCAGCGCTGGCGTGGCTTGGAGGACATCCCCGAGGACTGGGGGCGCAGCGTCGTCACGATCGGGTCCTACGACGGGGTCCACCGCGGACATCAGCTGATCATCGGACGGGCCGTGGCCCGCGCCCGTGAACTGGGCGTCCCCTCCGTCGTCGTCACCTTCGACCCGCACCCCAGCGAGGTCGTCCGGCCGGGCAGCCACCCCCCGCTGCTCTCCCCGCACCACCGGCGGGCCGAGCTGATGGCGGGCCTGGGGGTGGACGCGGTGCTGATCCTGCCGTTCACCGCCGAGTTCTCGAAGCTGTCGCCCGCCGACTTCGTGGTCAAGGTGCTCGTCGACAAGCTGCACGCGCGGGCCGTGGTCGAGGGCCCCAACTTCCGCTTCGGCCACCGGGCCACCGGGAACGTCGGCCTGCTGGCCGAACTGGGCCACGACTACGACTACGAGGTCGAGGTCGTGGACCTCTTCGTCAGCGGTGACGCGGGCGGCGGCGAACCCTTCTCGTCCACGCTGACCCGGCGGCTGGTCGCCGCGGGGGACGTGGCGGGCGCCGCCGAGATCCTGGGCCGTCCGCACCGGGTCGAGGGCGTCGTGGTCCGGGGCGCCCAGCGGGGCCGCGAGCTGGGCTACCCCACCGCCAACGTCGAGACCCTGCCGCACACCGCGATCCCGGCCGACGGGGTGTACGCGGGCTGGCTCCAGGTCGGCGAGGAGCGGATGCCCGCCGCGATCTCCGTCGGCACCAACCCCACCTTCGACGGGACCTCCCGCACCGTCGAGGCGTACGCCATCGACCGGGTCGACCTGGACCTCTACGGGCTGCACGTCGCCGTGGACTTCCTCGCCTACGTGCGCGGCATGGCCAAGTTCGACTCCATCGACGACCTGCTGGTCGCGATGGCCGACGACGTCCGCCGCTCCAAGGTCCTGATCGCCGACGCTTCCTGACCCCGCCCCGGGCCGTCCGGCTCGTCACGGGGTCCTGATCCCGTCCGGGCCGTCCGGCTCGACGCGGGGTTCCGGTCCCGCCGGGGCCGTTTCCGTTCGGTGCGGGGTTCCGATCCCGCCCGGAGCCGTTCCGTTCGGCGCGGGGGCCTTGGCACGGGTACCCGGCCGTCCCGTTCGCCCCTCGGCCGCCCGTTCGCCTCCGGGGGCTCCTGTTCGTTTCCGACCGGACCCGGACCCGTGCCGGGCGCGGGTCCGGTGTCACTCCGGGGCCGCCGCCGGGGTCGCCGCCCAGTGGCAGGCCGGTCGGGCGGTCGGGGCGGCGGACAGCACCGGGGGGTCGTCGGCGCGGCAGGCCGTCGCCACCCCCGCGCGCTCCGCGCGCCCGTCCGCGAGGACCGGGCAGCGCACGTGGAACCGGCAGCCGGACGGCACCCGGGACGGGTCCGGCGGCTCACCGGACAGCACCACCGCCTCGCCCGGCGCCTCCGGCAGCACCGACAACAGGGCCTGGGTATAGGGGTGCCGGGGCGCCGTCAGCACCCGCTCGACCGGTCCCGTCTCCACGATCCGCCCCAGGTACATCACCGCCACCCGGTCCGCGATGTTCCACGCCAGGCCCAGATCGTGCGTCACCACCAGCGCGGACAGCCCCAGTTCGGCGCGCAGCCGCAGCAGCAGCGCCAGGATCTCCCCGCGCACCGAGGCGTCCAGGGAGGCCACCGGCTCGTCCGCGACCAGCAGTTCGGGGGAGAGCACCAGGGCGCCCGCGATCACCACCCGCTGCCGCTGACCGCCCGACAGCTCGTGCGGGTAGCGCAGCAGGAACCGTTCCGGGGGCCGCAGCCCCGCGCGGGCCAGCGCCCCGGTCACCGCCGCCCGCTCGTCGCCCCCGTGGCGGTGGACGCGCGGCCCCTCGGCCACCGCCTCGTACACCGTGTGCCGGGGGTTCAGCGCCCCGGTGGGGTCCTGGAGCACCAACTGCGCCCGCGCGCGGTACGCCTTGAGGGAGCGGCCGTCGTACGCCAGCGGCGCGCCCGCGTAGCGGACCTCGCCCGCGGTGGGGCGGACCAGCCCCAGCAGCGCCCGGGCCAGGGTGGACTTCCCGCAGCCGGACTCCCCGACCAGGGCGACGATCTCGCCCCGGCGGACGTCGAGGTTCACCCCGTCCACGGCCCGCGCCGGGGCCGCCCCGGGGCGCCCGGGGAAGACCACGGAGAGGTCCCGGGCGCTCAGCAGCGCCTCGTGCTCCGGGGGCGGGTGTCCGCCACGGCCCCGGAGCGCGGGCCCGCCGTGGTCGGTCGGAACGGGCCCGGCGTGGTCCGGGGGAGCGGGCCCGTCGGACGGGACGGGTCCGTCCGGCGGGGCGGGTCCGGTGGTGGGCGGGGGGAGACCGGTCACGGGGTCGTCGCGCTCCTCACTCCGTCGTCGTCCGGGTCGGGGCCGGGAGCGTCCCGGCCCGGACCGGGGTCACCGGGGCCGTCGAGGGGGAGGGAGGCGCCGGGGGCGGTGGCCGTGCTGGCGGCCGGGGGGCCGGACGGGTGCTCCAGGTACCCGGGGACCCCGGCCGTGACCCCCGCTCCCGCCGTTCCTGCGCTCCCCACTCCCGCGCCCGCGCCCGTCGTTCCCGCGTTCCCCACCCCCGTGACCTCCGTCCCCGTGACCCCCGTCCCCGCCACCCCCGCGCCCTCCGGATCCGCGTCCTTTGGGCCGGAGGGCTCCGGAGCCAGGGCCTCCAGGACCGCCGCCTCCCCGTCCAGGTCCTCCAGCTCCGGGACGGCGCCGGGTGCCGGGACCCCGCCGACCCCGACCAGCACGCACGCCGCCCGGCGGTCCTCGCCCGGGGCCTCCCGCAGCGCCGGATCGACGCGCCCGCAGTCGTCGAGGGCCACCGGACAGCGCGGCCGGAACGCGCACCCCGGGGGCAGTGCCAACGGGTCCGGAGGATCGCCCGGCAGCCCGCGCGGGGCGTACCGCGCGGCCGGGTCGCCGATCCTGGGGAAGGCCGCCGACAGCGCCCGCGCGTAGGGGTGCAGCGGGTCCTCGTACACCCGGCGGGCCGGGCCCTCCTCCACGGTCCGGCCCGCGTACATCACCGCGAGCCGGTCGCAGGTCTCCGCGAGCACCGCCAGATCGTGGCTGATCATGACCAGTCCCACCCCCCGGTCGGTCACCAGCCCGTCCAGCAGCCGCAGGACCTGCGCCTGCACCATCACGTCCAGCGCGGTCGTCGGCTCGTCCGCCACGATCAGCCGGGGGTCGCAGGCCAGCGCCATGGCGATCATCACCCGTTGCCGCTGGCCGCCGGAGAGTTCGTGCGGATAGGCCCGCGCCCGGGCGGCGGGCAGTCCGACCCGTTCCAGCAGCTCCGCCGCCCGCCGCCGGGCCCCGGCCGGGGTCGCCCGGCGGTGCAGCAGCACCGGCTCGGCGATCTGGTCCCCGACCCTGCGCACCGCGTTCAGCGCGTGCATCGCCCCCTGGAAGACGATCGACGCCCCCGCCCACCGCACCGCCCGCAGCCGCCCCCACCGCATCGTCAGCACGTCCTCGCCGTCCAGCAGCACCGTGCCCCGGGTCACCGTGCCCGGCGGGAGCAGCCGCAGCAGGGCCAGGGCCAGCGTCGACTTGCCGCACCCCGACTCGCCCGCCACCCCCAGCCGCCGTCCCGCCGCCAGCGTCAGGTCCACGCCCCGGACGGCCGCCGCCCCGCCCGGATAGGTCACCGACAGGTTCCGCACCTCCAGCAACGGTCCGCTCATTCCGCCGCTCCCAGCCTCGGGTTCAACACCGACTCGACGGCCCGCCCGCACAGGGTGAACGCCAGCGCCACCCCCGCGATGGCCACCCCCGGCGGCACCAGGTACCACCAGTGGCCCGCGCTGACCGCCCCGGCCTCCCGCGCGTCCTGGAGCATCCCGCCCCAGGAGGTGACGGTCGGATCGCCGAGCCCCAGGAACGCCAGCGTCGCCTCGGCGAGGATCGCGCCCGAGATGCCCAGGGTGGTCTGCGCCAGCACCAGCGGCATCACGTTCGGCAGCACGTGCCGCGTCATCACATGACGGTGCCCGCCGCCCAGCGCCCGCGCCCGCTCGATGTATGGGCGGGACTCCACGGCCATCGTCTGCGCCCGCACCAGCCGGGCCGTCGTCGGCCAGGTGGTCACCCCGATCGCCAGCACCACCGTGCCCAGCGAGCGGGAGAGCACGGTGGCCAGCGCGATGGCGAGGACCAGGGTCGGCATCACCAGGAACCAGTCGGTGACCCGCATCGCCACCGTCCCGTACCAGCCCCGGAAGTGGCCCGCGGTGATCCCGACCAGCGCCCCGATCGCCACCGACAGCACCGCCGCCAGCAGCCCCACCATCAGCGACACCCGCGCGCCCCACACCAGCAGCCCGAACAGGTCCCGCCCGAACTGGTCGGTGCCCAGCCAGAACGCCCGGCTCGGCCCCTCCATCGGGCCGCCCGTCGCCCGGGTCACGCTCCGCACGTCCTCGCCGACCGTCAGCGGCGCGGTCAGCGCGAGCAGCGCGCACACCACCAGGGCGGCGAGTCCCAGCAGCCCCGAGCGGTGCGCGCGGTAGCGGCTCCAGAACCGGGCGGCGGCCAGTCGCCGCCGCTGCCGGGCGAGCGCCCGTGGACCCGGCCCGGGCGGCGGGGGAGCGACCTCGGCGCCCTCCTCGAACGTGGTCATCGGCCCACCCGGGGATCGAGCAGCGGACAGAGCAGGTCGGCCACCGTGTTCATCAGGATCACGGCCGCCGCGAACACCAGGAACAGCCCCTGCACCAAGGGCAGGTCGGGCACGCTCAGCGCCTGGTAGAATAGCCCGCCCAGGCCCGGCCAGGAGAACACCGTCTCCACCAGGATGGTGCCCGCGACGATCCGTCCCAGATTGACGAAGACCAGCGTCACCGTGGGCAGCACCGCGTTGGGCACCGCGTGCCGCCGCCGCACCCGTACGTCCCGCAGCCCCTTGGCGCGGGCCGTCGTCAGATAGTCGGCGCCCACCTCGTCCAGCAGCGCCGACCGGGTCACCAGCAGCGTCTGCCCGTACTCCACCGCCACCAGCGTCACCACCGGCAGCACCAGGTGGTGGGCGACGTCGAGGACCCGGGCGAAGCCCTCGGTCGTCCCCGACTCCATCCCGCCGGTCGGGAACAGCCCCGGCACCGGTCCCGCGCCCACCGAGAACACCACGATCAGCAGCAGCCCCAGCCAGAACGAGGGCACCGAGTACAGCGTCAGCGCCAGCCCGGTGTGGAACCGGTCGCCGGGGCCGCCCCGGCGCCAGGCCGCCCGGGTGCCGAGCACCACCCCGAGCACCGTGTACAGGACGAACGCCGTCCCGGTGAGGAGCAGGGTGTTCGGCAGGGCCTCGGCGATCTTGTCGATGACCGGGGTCCGGAACTGGTACGAGGAGCCGAGGTCCCCGGTCAGCGCCTTGCCGCAGTACTCCGTGAACTGCCGCCACCACGGCAGGTCCAGTCCGAACTCACTCCGGTAGGCGGCCAGTTGCTCCGCCGAGACCGGACGGCCGCCGGTCATGAACTTCACCGGGTCGCCGGGGATCAGCCGGAACAGGAAGAACCCGGTCACCAGCACCGCCAGCAGCGACACCGCCGCCCCCGCCAGCCGCCCCGCCGCGTACCGGGCGTAGCCGGAGCCCGCCGCCCCCCGGCCCGCTCCCGACCGGCGCGCCCCGGGCCGCTCCGCCACCCCCGTCGCGCTACTCACGGTCGTCCGCCGTCGCCCGGCGCCGCAGCGCCACCGCCCCCGCCCCGCCGACGAGGAGCGCGCCCGCCGTCGCCAGTCCGGCGAGCACCCCGCCCGGCGCCGCGCCCGTGTCCGGCCGGTACGGTCGCGCCGGGGTCGCCGACCACCAGCTCCAGTAGCCGTCCTGGCCGTAGATGTTGCCCGCCGCCGCGGGCATCGTCAGCACCGATCCGATCCGGTCCGACCGGTACGCCTCCACCGCGTTCGGGTACGCCAGCACGTTCATGTACCCGGTGTCGTACAGCCGCGACTGCGCCCGCCGCACCAGCTCCGCGCGCGCCTCCGGGTCGTACTCGGCGAGCTGGCGCGCGTACAGCTCGTCGTAGCGCCGGTCGCAGATGAAGTTGTCGGTGGCGCCCGGCACCCCCGGGGACTCCGGCAGCGCCCCGCAGGTGTGCAGCGACAGCACGAAGTCGGGGTCCGGGTTGACCGACCAGCCGTCGAAGGCGAGGTCGTACTCCCCGGCCGTCCAGGGATCGGTGACGTTGTCCAGGCACCGCACCTCCACCCCGATCCCCAGCTCCGCGTACCACTCCTGGAGGTAGCGGCCGATCGCCTTGTCGTTGGGGTCGGTGGCGTGGCACAGCAGCCGGTACGTGATCGGCTCGCCGTCCGCGCCGAGCCGCCGCCCCCGGTCGTCCACGCGGTACCCGGCCTCGTCGAGCAGCCGGGCCGCGCCCGCCGGGTCGTGGGGCACCCGCTGCCGGGCGGACGGCCGCCAGTGGTAGGCGGTGAAACGGGGCGGGAGGTACCCCTCGCCCTCCACCGCGTGCCCCTGGAAGACCCGGTCCACGAGCATCCCCCGGTCCACCGCCATGAACAGCGCCCGTCGCACCCGGGGGTCCAGCAGGGAGGGGTGACCGTCCCCGAACCGGCGGCCGTCCCGGGTCCGGGCGCCCGGGTTGGTGGCGAGCGCGTAGAAGCGGCGGCCCGGCGCGTCGTTGACGGTGACGCCCGGCTCGTCGGCCAGCGCCCGCGCCTGGGCGGGCGTCAGCCCCTGCACGAACGACACCTCGCCCTTGCGCAGCGCGGCCACCGCCGCGTCCCCGTCCTTGTAGTAGCTGAGGAGCAGTTCGTCGAACTCCGGCGCGCCCCGCCAGAACGCCGGGTTGGCGCGCAGCCGGACGTAGCCGTCGGGCTGGTAGCCGGTGAGGACGAACGGTCCGCTGCCGACGACGGGGAAGCGGTCGTCGTTGGTGACCGCCGCGACCTTCCCGGCCCGCGACCAGACGTGCTCGGGCACGATCGGGACGTCCAGCGCGGTCATCGTCGCCTGCGGCCGGTGCAGCCGGATCACCAGCCGGTGCGGGTCCGGCGCGGTGACCTCGCGGAAGTTGCCGACGAAGCTGCCGTTGGCGGCGCCCGCCGCCTCGTCGGTCATCATCGTCCGGAACGTCCACGCCGCGTCCCGGGCGGTCACCGGCACCCCGTCCGACCAGTGCGCCCCGGACCGGATCGTGTACGTCCAGGTCAGCTTGTCGGCGGACGCCTTCCAGGCGGTGGCGAGCCCCGGGACCGCACGGCCGTCGACGGGGTCGTAGTTGGTGAGGTACTCGTACATGAGCCGGTGGACGCTGGTGCTGATGAGCCGTGAGGCGAGGAACGGGTTCAGGGAATCGACGCTCTGCGACACGGCGATCTTCAGGGTCCGGCGGGGCTCCGCCGCCGTGACGGCTCCGTCGCCCCGCTGGGCCGGGCGGTCCGGCCGCGCTGGGGCTCCCGGCGCCGGGGGAGCGGTCGTGAGGGTCAGCGCCAGCGTCGAGACCAGGGCGGTCACGAGCGCGGCGCCCCGCCCGCCGGTCCGGGCCGCGCGGGGCGGGACGGCGCGCGCGGGGCGGGGGACGGTACCGGGGGGTTCGGTCTCCATGGACGTGACCTCGCGTCGTGGCTCGCGGGGAACGGCGGGTCCCGGGGGCGGGGAGGAAGGGGGGCACGGGAGTACGGGAGTACGGGAGTGCGACGGATACGGGGTGCGGGAGGTGCGGGGGAGGGGGTACGGATGTGGGAGGGGCACCAGGAGGGCGGGGCGTACAGGGGAGTACGGGGTGATGATCCGACATAAGGGGGCGGGTCAGGCGTGTCTATCAACGCCCGCACCCCGGGTCAACGACCGCCATGCCCCTCGTACCCCCCTTGGCCTGCGCGAACAGGGCCGACAGCGCATAAGGGTGAAGGGTGCTCAACAGCGCGTACGAGGGGCGCGTTCTGTCATCCACGCGCGCCCTCCAGGGCGGCGCGCCCCGGAGGGGAACGACGAGAGGTCCCGTTCCGGCGGACGGAACGGGACCTCGGGTCTGGTGGTGGAGGGCCTGGCGGGACGCGGCCCGGTCGGCTACGCCCCGGGCGGGGGCGCCGACGGACCGGGCTGCGGGGGAGGACCGGCGGACGGGTCCTCGGGACCGCCCTCGGGAGCGGCGGGCGCCGGTGCCCCCGGCTGCCCCGGCCAGGGGCCGGGTGACGCGGGCGCGCCCGGCGGGAACCCGTACCCACCGGGCTGACCGGCGGCGACCGGCTGCCCCGGGACCCCGGGCGCCCCCGGCGGGGGCCCGCCCGGAACGCCCTGCTGACCGGGGAACGGACCCGGACCGGGGTACCCGCCCTGCGGCTGCTGCTGCGGCCAGCCGTACGGAGCGGCGGGGGGTCCGGGCTGGTGGCCCTGCTGCCCCGGTACCTGGGGGTACGGCTGCCCCGGCGGGAACCCGTACCCGCCCGCGCCCGGCTGCCCCGGAACGCCACCGTGCTGACCGGGCAGCGGCTGCCCGGGCTGTCCCGGCACCTGCTGTCCCGGTCCCGGCTGTCCCGGCTGACTGGGCTGACCAGGTACCTGCTGACCGGGCTGTCCGCCCTGGCCGGGCATCGGCGGCGCGAGCTGGGGCGGCGGGTTCCCGTCCGAGGTCCACAGCCCCTGCACCTGCTGGGCGCGGACGAAGTCCTCGGCGACGAGCGCCGACAGGTTGAAGTACGCCTCCCGGACCTTGGGCCGCATCATGTCGAGGTCGACCTCCGCGCCCGCCGCCAGGTGCTCGTCGAAGGGCACGACGATGACGCCCCGGCAGCGCGTCTCGAAGTGGCTGACGATGTCCTCGACCTTGATCATCTTGCCGGTCTCGCGCACTCCGGAGATCACCGTCACCGACCGGGACACCAGCTCGGCGTACCCGTGCGCGGCCAGCCAGTCCAGGGTGGTGCTGGCGCTGCTCGCCCCGTCCACCGACGGCGTCGAGACGATGATGAGCTGGTCGGCGAGGTCCAGCACCCCGCGCATGGCGCTGTACAGCAGGCCCGTGCCGGAGTCGGTCAGCACGATCGGGTACTGCTTGCCCAGCACGTCGATCGCGCGCCGGTAGTCCTCGTCGTTGAACGTGGTGGACACCGCGGGGTCCACGTCGTTGGCGATGATCTCCAGCCCCGAGGGCGCCTGGGAGGTGAACCGCCTGATGTCCATGTACGAGTGCAGGTACGGGATCGCCTGCACCAGGTCGCGGATGGTCGCCCCGGTCTCCCGCCGGACCCGGCGGCCGAGGGTGCCCGCGTCGGGGTTGGCGTCGATCGCGAGGATCTTGTCCTGACGCTCGCTGGCGAGCGTCGCCCCCAGCGCGGTCGTGGTGGTCGTCTTGCCGACACCGCCCTTGAGGCTGATCACCGCGATGCGGTAGCACGACAGCACGGGCGTGCGGATCAGTTCGAGCTTGCGCTGCCGCTCGGCCTCCTCCTTCTTGCCGCCGAGCCGGAACCGCGAACCGCCCCCGACGGGCCTGCCGCTCTTCGGCCGCTGCTTCCTGCTGTTGAGCAGCCGCTCCGAGGACAGTTCCATCGCCGCCGTGTACCCGAGGGGGGCACCGGGCGCGATCTGCTCCCGCTGGTCGTGCTGGAGCGGCTGCGGCCAGGCGGCCCCGGCCCGGGGATCGACCGGCTGCTGCGGCTGCTGCGGCTGTTGCTGCTGGGGCGGCTGGTGATGCTCCGGTTGTCCGTACGCGGCGGGAGGGGCGCCGTACGCCGCCGGAGGGGCGGGTGCGGCGGGAGGCGACTGGAACGGCGCGCCCTGCTGCGGGTACGGCCACGCGGGTGCGGCGGGTGCGGCGGGTGCGGCCGGCATGGCGGTGGCCGGGGGTGCCGGGGTTCCGGGCAGCGGGAGGTCACCCGGGTGGGCCGACGGCGACGGCTGTTGCGGCGGACCCTCACCCCGGGGCGACGGGACCTGTGGCGCGTGCGGCGCCCACGCGGCGTACGGGGGCTGCTGGTCGGCCGCTCCGGGGACGGGCGCGGGAACGACCGGGGGCGCCACCGAGGGATCCGGCGCGGGCGGGACTGCTGGTGTGACGGGCTCGGGCGACGGTACGGGCGGCGGGGGGAACCCGTAGCCACCGGGCACCGGCTGGTATCCGGGCGTGGCGGGCGGCGTGCCCCAGCCGACGGGTGCGCCCGGCGGTGCCTGCGGGGGCTCCGACACCGGTGGGGCGGTCGGCTGCCGGGCCTCCGGACGCTCGGCCACGGGCGGCTGCGGGGCGGGCGGAGCCGACCGCGCCTGCCACGGGTGGGCGGCATCGGGCGCGGCCGGTGAGAAGGCGGGCGGCAGCGGTGGGAACGCGGCCGGCGGGAAGGCGGGGGGCAACGGCGGAAGCGCGGTCGACGCGGCGGCCGTCCCGGGGACCGCGTCCGTCGGGGACGCGTCGGTGGGGACCGGCGCCATGGGGACCGGGCGCGCCGGGTCCGGGTTCCGGGGCGCCTCCGGCGGCTCCACCGGTCCGGGTACCGCGTCCCCCGCCGCCGCGTCCACGGGGGACGCGTCCTGGGGGACGGGGTCGGCCTCCCCCGCGCGGTGCGCCGTGTCGTACGGGACCCCGGGGGCCACCGGGGCGTTCCCGGCGGGACCGTTCGGTCCGGTGCCTCCGTCACCGCTCCCGGCCGCCTCGGCGCCGACGGCGTCCACGGGGGGCACGGTGTCCGAGGGTTCCCGGAGCCGCTCCTTCAACGAGGCGAGGGAGAACCGCATGGTGGCACCGCTCCCCAGGTCCCCGTCGGAAGGCGCCCCGGCGCCTCCGGGCGCGCCGGTCTCCGCCGGGTCCGGAGGCGCGGCGGCCCCGCCGGGCGCACCGGTGCCCGAGGGGGCGTCAACGGCGTCGACCGGCGGGAACCCGCCGGGCGTCGGACCGCCGGGCGCCCCGTCGGCCGCGCCGCCGCCCTGCAAGGCGAAGCCCGGCGGGGGCGGCGGCACCGGCGACCGGGCGGGCTCCGGCGTACCCGCGCCCTCCGGTGACACCACGGGCGCGAAGGGCGCCGGGGGAGCGGCCACGGGCGGTTCCCCGGCAGCCGGGGAGAGGGGCGCCGGGGAAGGGGACGGGACCTCTTCCGCGCTCCCCGGCGCGTTCTGCGTGTACCAGGCGGGAGGGGCGTAGTCGATGGTGAACTCGCCCGTCGTCTCGACAGCGGACTCGGCGTCGGACGGGTCGTCGTCGGGCGTGGCCCAGCCCTCGCGCTTCCCGTCCCGATCGCTGTTCACAATTCCTCCTGGTGTGGTCGAGCGCACTGCTAGCCGCGATGGTGGGGCACCGCTCCCGGACTCCGGACGCCTCGCCGGTCGGCCGGTTCCGCCCTGTCCACGGCGACCGCTCGTGAGGAACGAGGGCGCGCCCGGTCCCAGCCTAATCACCCAAAGCGCCGGTACGGCAGGTCCGTCCACCGCCCGTGACCACCACCGGGCCGCCCCGATTCCCGCATCACCCCCCATTCAGAACCGATATGCGGGCAAAGGTGGCCAAGTCTCCCCGTGGCGCCAGTCCTTGACCACGGACCGGGCGGGCTCGCGCGCGTGAGCGCGCCCGCCGCCCCACCCTCCTCGGGTGACCGCGCGGGAACATCTGTACCGGGCGTCCCTTCCCGGGCGTCGAGCTGCCGATCTGTCAGAGAACGGCTCCGCCGGGAAACGGTGACGCCGCCGAACGCGACGGCGCTCCCGTCCCCGGGAGCGCCCCCTCCGCGCGGGGCGGGGAGAGCGAGGCGAGGGAAAGAACAAGGTGAAGAGAGATGGGGGGAAGAGGTAAGAGAGGGAAAGAGGAAAAAGAGGAAAGGGCCGGGGCGAGCGCCTCCCGCGCACGCTCGCCCCGACCCCCGTGGTCCGGTCCCCCCGGGCTACCGGCCCGTCTGGGTGTCCTCCCCCGGAGCGGCCGGCCCGCCGCCGTCCTCGGCGGGCTCCAGGTCGAACTCGCCGTCCCGGGCGCCGAGGACGAACGCGTGCCACTCGGCCTCCGTGTACCGGAGCACCGTCTCCTTGTCGAGGGAGGACCGCATCCCCACGCCCCCGCCGGGCAGGTAGGCGATCTCCACCCGCTCCTCGTGCTCCTCGGTGCCCGGCGCGCCGAGCCACTCGACGCCGGAGATGTCCCGTCCGTACAGCTCGTCCTTCTCCCGCTCCTTGCGGGCCCGCGTCTCCTCCGCGGTCTCCGTCGCGGCCACGGCCTCCGCCGCGGTGCCGCCCTCCGTGACGGTGACGTCCGCGGACCCCTGCCCCTCGGTCATGCTCCGACCCCTTCCGTTCCGTTTCAGTGCCGTCGTGCCCGCCCGCGTCCACCGGCCGGCCTCACGCGGGCCTCACCCTAGTGGCGTTCCCGGGGGCCGGTAACCCAGAGCACCGGAAGCGTTCCGCAGCGTGCTTCCGGCCCCGTCCCGTCGGTGACGGTCATCGCGACGGCGGGCCGGACCGCCCGTTACCCTCACAGGAGCGCGCCGGGCGCCTGCCCACGGGCGGCCCGCCACCCGGCCCGGCCGGGAAACCGCCCCGGAAGCCGCGCGCCGGGAGCCCGGACCCCGAAGCCGGGCGGAAGGCCGGGAGCCGGGAGCCGGAGCCCGCCGCTCCCGGGGGCTGATACCCTGGTCGACGGCCGTTTGCGTACGCACCCCCGGAACCCCCGTGGATCTGGCGGCAGCGCCCAGCGGACCCCGCCTCCCGAGTAACGGAAGATCCCCTGCGCTGTGTCAGGGGCACTCGGCGGCCCGTGGAGCGGACGACGCCCCACGAAGACGAGACCAAGGAGTACGAGTGTCGCTCGACACCGCCACCAAGAAGCAGATCATCGCGGAGTTCGGCACCAAGGAAGGTGACACCGGCTCCCCCGAGGTCCAGGTCGCCATGCTGTCGCGCCGGATCTCCGACCTGACCGAGCACCTGAAGACCCACAAGCACGACCACCACTCGCGTCGTGGTCTGCTCATCCTGGTCGGTCAGCGTCGCCGTCTGCTCCAGTACCTGGCCAAGAAGGACATCCAGCGCTTCCGCGCCCTGGTCGACCGCCTCGGCATCCGCCGTGGCGCGGCGGGCGCCAAGTAGCACGCCGTGAAGGGAGCGGTTCCCACCCCAGGGGACCGCTCCCTTCGCCTTTGCCGACCGGACTCCGGCACCGCGGCGGTCACCCCGACCGGCCCGGACGGGCCACCCGGGGCGAGCACGACGGCACACCCGTCGTACCCGCTCTGCGTGCGCCGGACCACCACGCCTTTGTAGTCTGGTCGCAGTACCACCACGCACGACCCGGACGTGCCGTGGCGCCCAGCGCCCCGGCCTCCGCGAAGCCGGGAGCACGAGACCGTGCCCCCGGCGCCCGCGCCACCGCACAGGGCGGTTCCGCGCGGCGCACGACGACGAGGAGAAGCGCCCCCGCCGCGCCGGTCCTCGGTAGTGGCTCCCGGGGTCGTCCCCGAGGGCTTCGATCGAAGACCGGCAAGCACCCACGGCGCGCTTCTCCGCCCCCCGTCCCCCGCCACACGGGCGCGCGGGACGCAGACGAGGAGACACCGCTAGTGGAGAACGAGACCCACTACGCCGAGGCCGTCATCGACAACGGCTCCTTCGGCACCCGCACCATCCGCTTCGAGACCGGTCGCCTGGCCCGCCAGGCCGCCGGTTCCGCGGTGGCGTACCTGGACGACGACACCATGGTGCTGTCGGCCACCACCGCCTCCAAGAACCCCAAGGACCAGCTCGACTTCTTCCCCCTCACGGTGGACGTCGAGGAGCGCATGTACGCGGCCGGGAAGATCCCCGGTTCCTTCTTCCGCCGCGAGGGCCGCCCCAGCGAGGACGCGATCCTCACCTGCCGGCTGATCGACCGCCCGCTGCGCCCGTCCTTCAAGAAGGGCCTGCGCAACGAGATCCAGGTCGTCGCGACGATCATGGCCCTCAACCCGGACCACCTGTACGACGTCGTCGCGATCAACGCCGCGTCCGCGTCCACGCAGCTCGCCGGGCTGCCCTTCTCCGGCCCGATCGGCGGCGTCCGCGTCGCCCTCATCCGTGGCCAGTGGGTGGCGTTCCCGACGCACACCGAGCTCGAGGACGCCGTCTTCGACATGGTCGTCGCGGGCCGCACCCTGGAGGACGGCGACGTCGCGATCATGATGGTCGAGGCCGAGGCCACCGACAAGACCATCAAGCTGGTCGAGGGCGGCGCCGACGCCCCCACCGAGGAGGTCGTCGCGGCCGGTCTGGACGCCGCGAAGCCCTTCATCAAGGTCCTGTGCAAGGCCCAGGCCGACCTCGCTGCCAAGGCCGCCAAGCCCACCGGCGAGTTCCCGATCTTCCTGGACTACCAGGACGACGTCCTGGAGGCCCTCACGGCCGCCGTCCGCGACGAGCTGGCCCAGGCCCTCACCATCGCGGGCAAGCAGGAGCGCGAGACCGAGCTGGACCGCGTCAAGGGCCTCGCCGCCGAGAAGCTGCTCCCGCAGTTCGAGGGCCGCGAGAAGGAGATCTCCGCCGCGTACCGCTCGCTGACCAAGTCCCTGGTCCGTGAGCGCGTCATCAAGGAGAAGAAGCGCATCGACGGCCGCGGTGTCACCGACATCCGCACCCTGGCCGCCGAGGTCGAGGCCATCCCGCGGGTCCACGGCTCCGCCCTCTTCGAGCGCGGCGAGACCCAGATCCTCGGTGTGACCACGCTGAACATGCTCCGCATGGAGCAGCAGCTGGACACGCTCTCCCCGGTCACGCGCAAGCGCTACATGCACAACTACAACTTCCCGCCGTACTCCACCGGCGAGACGGGCCGCGTCGGCTCCCCCAAGCGCCGCGAGATCGGCCACGGCGCCCTCGCCGAGCGCGCCCTGGTCCCGGTCCTGCCGACCCGCGAGGAGTTCCCCTACGCGATCCGCCAGGTCTCCGAGGCCCTCAGCTCCAACGGCTCGACCTCCATGGGCTCGGTCTGCGCCTCCACCATGTCGCTGCTGAACGCCGGTGTGCCCCTGAAGGCCCCGGTCGCCGGCATCGCCATGGGTCTGATCTCCCAGGAGATCGACGGCGAGACCCACTACGTCACCCTCACCGACATCCTCGGTGCGGAGGACGCCTTCGGCGACATGGACTTCAAGGTCGCGGGCACCAAGGAGCTCGTCACCGCGCTCCAGCTCGACACCAAGCTCGACGGCATCCCGGCCTCCGTCCTGGCCGCCGCCCTCAAGCAGGCCCGTGACGCCCGGCTGCACATCCTCGACGTGATGATGGAAGCCATCGACACGCCGGACGAGATGTCCCCCAACGCCCCGCGGATCATCACCGTGAAGATCCCCGTGGACAAGATCGGCGAGGTCATCGGCCCCAAGGGCAAGATGATCAACCAGATCCAGGAGGACACCGGCGCCGAGATCACGATCGAGGACGACGGCACCATCTACATCGGTGCCGCCGACGGCCCGGCCGCCGAGGCCGCCCGCACCACGATCAACAGCATCGCCAACCCGACCATGCCGGAGGTCGGCGAGCGCTACCTGGGCACGGTCGTCAAGACCACGACCTTCGGCGCGTTCGTCTCCCTGCTCCCGGGCAAGGACGGCCTGCTGCACATCTCGCAGATCCGCAAGCTCGCCGGCGGCAAGCGCGTGGAGAACGTCGAGGACGTCCTCGGCGTGGGCCACAAGGTCCAGGTCGAGATCGCCGAGATCGACTCCCGTGGCAAGCTCTCCCTGATCCCCGTGATCGAGGGCGAGGACGCCGAGGACGCGAAGGACGACGCCGCCAAGTGACGTCCCGTAGTTTCCGCGCGACGGCCCGTGTCTCCTCGGAGACGCGGGCCGTCGCCCGTACCCAAACCCTGCTCAAGGGCAAGGACGGCATCGGCACGGTCCGCCGCACGACCCTGCCGGGCGGCCTGCGGGTCGTCACCGAGACCCTGCCCTCCGTCCGCTCGGCGACCTTCGGCATCTGGGCCAACGTCGGCTCCCGCGACGAGTCGCCGGCCCTGAACGGCGCCACCCACTACCTGGAGCACCTGCTCTTCAAGGGCACCCACAAGCGGTCCGCGCTGGACATCTCCGCCGCGCTCGACGCGGTCGGCGGCGAGATGAACGCCTTCACCGCGAAGGAGTACACGTGCTACTACGCACGGGTGCTCGACACCGACCTGCCGCTCGCCATCGACGTGGTCTGCGACATGCTCACCGGCTCCCTGATCCTCCAGGAGGACGTCGACGCCGAGCGCGGCGTCATCCTCGAAGAGATCGCGATGACCGAGGACGACCCCGGCGACTGCGTGCACGACCTGTTCGCGCACACCATGCTCGGTGACGGCCCCCTCGGCCGCCCCGTCCTCGGCACCGTCGACACGGTCAACGCCCTGACCGCCGACCGGATCCGCCGCTTCTACAAGAAGCACTACGACCCCACCCACCTCGTCGTCGCCGCCGCGGGCAACGTCGACCACCAGAAGGTCGTCCGCCAGGTCCGCGCCGCCTTCGAACGGGCGGGTGCCCTCGGCCGCGCCGACGCGGTGCCCGCCGCCCCCCGCTCGGGCAGCCGCGCCATCCGTGCGGCGGGCCGCGTCGAGCACATCGGCCGGAAGACCGAACAGGCCCATGTGGTCCTCGGCGTCCCCGGCCTGTCCCGCACCGACGACCGGCGCTGGGCGCTCAGCGTGCTCAACACCGCCCTCGGCGGCGGCATGTCGTCCCGGCTCTTCCAGGAGGTCCGGGAGAAGCGCGGCCTCGCCTACAGCGTGTACTCGTACACCTCGGGCTTCGCCGACTGCGGACTCTTCGGCGTCTACGCGGGCTGCCGCCCCAACCAGGTCGGCGACGTCCTCGCGATCTGCCGCGAGCAACTGGACGAGGTCGCCGAGCACGGTCTCAGCGACGACGAGATCGCCCGCGCCATCGGCCAGCTCTCCGGCTCCACGGTCCTCGGCCTGGAGGACACCGGCGCCCTGATGAACCGCATCGGCAAGAGCGAGCTGTGCTGGGGCGAGCAGATGTCCGTGGACGACATGCTCGCCCGGATCGGCGCCGTCACCCCGGACGAGGTCCGCGCCGTCGCCCGCGACGTGCTGGGCCACCGCCCCTCCCTCTCGGTCATCGGCCCGCTCAAGGACAAGCAGACGGCCGCGCTCCACGCGGCGGTCGGCTGACCCGTCGTCGTCCCCCACCCGTAAGGAACAAGCACATGAGCAAGTTGCGTGTCGCGGTCATCGGCGCCAGGGGCCGCATCGGCTCCGAGGCGGTACGGGCCGTGGAGGCCGCCGAGGACCTGGAGCTTGTCGCCGCGCTCGGCCGCGGCGACAAGCTGGAGACCCTGGTCGAACGGGACGTCCAAGTCGCCGTCGAGCTGACCGACCCCGGTTCGGTCATGGGCAACCTCGACTTCTGCGTGCGCCACGGCATCCACGCCGTCGTGGGGACCACCGGCTGGACGGACGAACGACTGGCCCAGCTCGGCACCAGCCTGGCGGCCTCCCCGGCCACCGGGGTCCTCATCGCGCCGAACTTCTCCATCGGCGCGGTGCTGACCATGAAGTTCGCCCAGATCGCCGCGCCCTACTTCGAGTCCGCCGAGATCGTCGAACTCCACCACCCGAACAAGGCCGACGCCCCCAGCGGCACCGCGACCCGCACCGCCCAGCTGATCGCCGCCGCCCGCGCCGAGGCGGGCAGCGCCCCCCAGCCGGACGCCACGGTCACCGCGCTGGACGGCGCGCGCGGCGCCGACGTGGACGGGGTCCCGGTGCACGCGGTGCGGCTGCGCGGGCTCCTCGCCCACCAGGAGGTCCTGCTCGGCGGCGAGGGCGAGACCCTCACCATCCGGCACGACTCGCTGCACCACAGCAGCTTCATGCCGGGCATCCTGCTCGGCGTGCGCCGCGTGGTGGACGTCCCGGGCCTCACCTTCGGCCTGGAACACTTCCTGGACCTCGGCTGATCCGATGCGCGCCAAGATCACTTACGCCCTCGCGGCCGCCGTCCTGGTCGTCTACTTCGTCCTGGTCGGCAGCCGTGGGGTGTTCCTCCTCCAGACCGGCACCCCGCTCACCGTCACCTTCGGGATCGCGGTCCTGGTCCTGCCGCTGATCGGCCTCTGGTTCCTCTGGAAGAACACCCAGTTCGCCCGGAAGGCCAACCGCCTCGCCGCCGTGCTCGAACGCGAGGGCGGACTGCCCGTCGACGAACTGGTCCGCACCCCCAGCGGACGCGTCGACCGGAACTCCGCCGACGCGGTGTTCGCCAAGCGCAAGGCGGAGACGGAACGGGCCCCGGAGGACTGGCGCTGCTGGTTCCGGCTCGCGGTCGCCTACCACGACGCCCGTGACACCCCGCGCGCCCGCAAGGCCATGCAGCGCGCCATCGCCCTCCACGAGGGCCGTCAGCCGGTCGGCTGACACCACGGCGGCCCCCAGCGCGACGGCCCGCCCGTTCCCTCCGGAAACGGGGGAACGGGCGGGCCGGTCGGTTCGGGGCGGCTCAGACCCGGCGGTACTCGTCCGCCCACACCTCGACGCCGTCGGCCGCCCGGTCGAAAGCGTGCCCGCGCGCCAGGAAGTCGGCGTTGTGCGTGGTCAGCAGCGGCACCACCGCGTCGCTCCGGTCCCCGGAGCGGGTGAGCAGGAGCGCCTGCCCCTGCACGGTCCTCGGCAGCCCCAGCCACCGCACCGGCTGCTGCGCGGTCCGCAGCGAGCCGACCTTCTCCCAGGGGAACGTGACCGTGGTCAGGAAACCGACCCGGCGCACCCCCCGCGCACTGACCCAGGCACCCATCCGCAGCAGCCGCAGCGAGACCGCGATCACCAGCAGCGCCACGGCGACGCACACCGCGGCGCCGGGCAGCGAGTCCGCCACCGCCATGATCATGGCGGCGAAGAGCACGTACGAGGCGAGCAGCAGCAACAGCGCGGCGGCGCCCACCCGCCAGGGCCCGGGACGGTAGGGGCGCCGCCAGCGGTCACGGTCGTCGAACGGCAAAGCGACGTCGTCCGACACCTCGTCGAAGGCGCGATCCGCCGTCAGAAAGGGCAGGGGCACGGCTGGTCCTCACTCGATCAACGCACGGTTCCGTGCCCGTGAGGCTATCCATACGTGACCGGACCGACCACCCTCGGGGGGCCGGACGAGTCACTCCGCCGACGAGTGCGCAGGTCAGCGAGGTGCCTCCGAAAGCCGACCACTCCGTCCCGCTGATCGCCCGTCACGTTCGGTGACGGGCCCCCGGGTGGGCCGTGGGCCGTACCGCTCACCGCCCCTTGACGGTGGCCTCGGACTGCTGGGTGCGCGCGGGCCCCTCCTCGGGCGACAGCGCGGGCGTCCCGAACACCAGCGCGCCGACCAGCCCGCTCGCCAGCGTCAGCCCCAGCAGCGCGCGCCCCGCGAGGACGCCGGCGGGGGGTCGTGGTCTGGGCGGGGGAGCGACATTGCTGCGGAAGTCGTCGGCCTCGGCCTCCGCCACGAAGGCGAAGGGCACGGACTCGCGCCGACGGGACATGGTGACTCCTCTCCCGGATCTCCCGGAGTCGAACGGAAAGCCGTCACCCCTACAGACGCGCGAACCCCCCGGGAGGTGCACCGTTTCACCGAATTCATACGAAGTTCGACGGACTTCGTAGAGGTGTGCCGGGTTCCTTCGGCTACGACACGATTCGGCAACGGAACCGGCCGCGCCACCACCGCCCTCCGCCGCCGCCCGGGCCCGCGGCCGCCGGGACGTAGAGTGGTCGCCGCCCCAGTGATGTGATGGGAAGGACTCCCCAAGCCGTGACCGACACCCCCGCCGACGATCAGAAGCCGAGCTTCCGCAGCGACGTCACCGTCGAACTCGTGAAGCACACGGCGAGCGACGCGGACGTGCTGTTCGCCGCCCGCGTCTCGACGGTCGGAGAGCAGTCCCTGGACGAGCTGGAGAAGGACCCCGCCCGCTCCAAGGGACTGATCAACTTCCTGATGCGCGACCGGCACGGCAGCCCGTTCGAGCACAACTCGATGACGTTCTTCATCAGCGCCCCGATCTTCGTCTTCCGCGAGTTCATGCGGCACCGCGTGGGCTGGTCGTACAACGAGGAGTCGGGCCGCTACCGCCAGCTGCAGCCCGTCTTCTACGTCCCCGACGAGTCCCGCAAGCTCGTCCAGCAGGGCCGCCCCGGCAAGTACGTCTTCGTGGAGGGCACCGAGGCCCAGCAGGAGCTGGCCGGCCGCGCCATGGAGGACTCCTACCGGCAGTCCTACGAGGCGTACCTGGAGATGCTGGAGGCGGGCGTCGCCCGCGAGGTGGCCCGCTCGGTGCTCCCGGTCGGCATGTACTCCAGCATGTACGCCACCTGCAACGCCCGTTCCCTGATGCACTTCCTCGGTCTGCGCACCCAGCACGAGCTGGCCCGGGTGCCGTCGTTCCCGCAGCGCGAGATCGAGATGGTGGGCGAGGCCATGGAGCGGCACTGGGAACAGCTGATGCCGCTCACCCACGCCGCCTTCAACGCGAACGGCCGAGTGGCTCCGTAGCGCCCGTCCCGCGGAGCCTCGCCCCACTCCGGCGAACTGTCCGGATTGCAGCATTTGGCGAAGTTCATCTAGCCTGATCAGACGGACCCGGCACTGCTTGAACCCCCGAGCAGGCAGTGCCGGGCTCCACCTTTCCCGCAAGCCCGCGTCCCCCGCATGGGGACCACGCGCTGAGCAGCGAGTAGCGTGTTACCCATGGCTCCGACCTCCACTCCGCAGACCCCCTTCGGGCGGGTCCTCACCGCCATGGTCACGCCGTTCACGGCGGACGGCGCACTCGACCTCGACGGCGCCCAGCGACTCGCCGCCCACCTGGTGGACGCGGGCAACGACGGCCTGGTGCTCAACGGCACCACCGGGGAAGCCCCCACCACCAGCGACGCGGAGAAAAGCCAGCTGATCAGGGCGGTACTCGAAGCCGTCGGCGACCGCGCCCACGTCATCGCGGGCGCCAGCACCAACGACACACGGCACAGCGTCGCCCTCGCCCGCGAGGCGGAACGCGCCGGAGCCCACGGCCTGCTCGCCGTGACCCCGTACTACAGCAGGCCCCCGCAGGAGGGTCTCTACCAGCACTTCACGGCCATCGCGGACGCCACCGGCCTGCCCGTGATGCTGTACGACATCCCCGGCCGCAGCGGCGTGCCGATCGACACCGAGACGATCATCCGTCTCGCCGCGCACCCCCGTATCGTGGCCAACAAGGACGCCAAGGGCGACCTCGGCCGCGCGAGCTGGGCCATCGCCCGCTCCGGACTCGCCTGGTACTCCGGCGACGACATGCTGAACCTGCCGCTCCTGTCGGTCGGCGCCGTCGGCTTCGTCTCCGTGGTCGGCCATGTCGTCACCCCGGAGCTGCGCGCCCTCGTGGAGGCGTACACCTCGGGTGACGTCCAGAAGGCGCTGGAGATCCACCAGCGGCTGCTGCCGGTCTTCACCGGCATGTTCCGGACCCAGGGCGTCATGACCTCCAAGGCCGCGCTCGCCCTCCTGGGACTGCCCGCCGGACCGCTGCGGCTGCCGCTGATCGGGCTCACCCCCGAGGAGACCACCCAGCTGAAGAAGGACCTCGCCGCGGGCGGGGTGGAGCCGTAGGCCCCACGGGGTAAGGCTCACACCACAGACTTCACAACTGAATAAGCGCCACCGCCGGACCGGCCCCGGTCCGGCCGACCACACGACAACTGCTTTTGCACGAACGTCACGCGCGCCACGTGCCACCGGGTACGTGGCGCGCGTGGTGAGGAGAGTCTTTTGAGTCATCCGCATCCTGAACTCGGCGCCCCGCCCAAGCTCCCGAAGGGCGGCCTGCGGGTCACCCCGCTCGGCGGCCTGGGTGAGATCGGCCGCAACATGACCGTCTTCGAGTACGGCGGACGCCTGCTGATCGTCGACTGCGGAGTGCTCTTCCCCGAGGAGGAGCAGCCCGGAATCGACCTGATCCTGCCGGACTTCTCGTCCATCAGGGACCGTCTCGACGACATCGAGGGCATCGTCCTCACCCACGGTCACGAGGACCACATCGGCGGTGTCCCCTACCTCCTCCGGGAGAAGCCGGACATCCCGCTGATCGGCTCCAAGCTGACCCTCGCCCTGATCGAGGCGAAGCTCCAGGAGCACCGCATCCGCCCCTACACCCTGGAGGTGGCGGAGGGGAACCGCGAACGCATCGGCCCCTTCGACTGCGAGTTCGTCGCCGTCAACCACTCCATCCCGGACGCGCTGGCCGTCGCCATCCGCACCCCGGCGGGCATGGTCGTGCACACCGGCGACTTCAAGATGGACCAGCTCCCGCTGGACGGCCGCCTCACCGACCTGCACGCGTTCGCCCGGCTCAGCGAGGAGGGCATCGACCTCCTGCTGTCGGACTCCACGAACGCCGAGGTCCCGGGGTTCGTCCCGCCCGAGCGGGACATCTCGAACGTGCTGCGCCAGGTCTTCGCCGGCGCCCGCAAGCGGATCATCGTGGCCAGCTTCGCCAGCCACGTCCACCGCATCCAGCAGATCCTGGACGCCGCCCACGAGTACGGGCGCAGGGTCGCCTTCGTCGGCCGTTCCATGGTCCGCAACATGGGCATCGCCCGTGACCTCGGCTACCTCAAGGTCCCCGCGGGCCTGGTGGTGGACGTCAAGACCCTCGACGACCTGCCGGACAGCGAGGTCGTCCTCGTCTGTACGGGCTCCCAGGGCGAACCGATGGCCGCGCTCTCCCGGATGGCCAACCGCGACCACCAGATCCGGATCGTCCAGGGCGACACGGTGATCCTCGCGTCGTCGCTGATCCCCGGCAACGAGAACGCGGTCTACCGCGTGATCAACGGCCTGACCCGCTGGGGCGCCAACGTCGTCCACAAGGGCAACGCCAAGGTCCACGTCTCGGGCCACGCCTCGGCCGGTGAGCTGCTGTACTTCTACAACATCTGCCAGCCGCGCAACCTGATGCCGGTCCACGGCGAGTGGCGCCACCTCCGGGCCAACGCCGAGCTGGGCGCCCTCACCGGAGTGCCGCACGACCGGATCGTCATCGCCGAGGACGGCGTGGTCGTCGACCTGGTCGGCGGCAAGGCCAAGATCGTCGGCAAGGTCCAGGCCGGTTACGTCTACGTGGACGGCCTCTCGGTCGGAGACGTGGGGGAGCCCGCGCTCAAGGACCGGAAGATCCTCGGCGACGAGGGCATCATCTCGGTCTTCGTCGTGGTGGACGCCAGCACCGGGAAGATCACCGCCGGTCCGCACATCCAGGCCCGCGGCTCCGGCATCGAGGACGCGGTGTTCGGGGACGTCATCCCCAGGATCACCGAGGTCCTGGAGCGGTCCGCCCAGGACGGCGTGGTCGAGCCCCACCAGCTCCAGCAGCTGATCCGCCGCACCCTCGGCAAGTGGGTCTCGGACAACTACCGACGCCGCCCGATGATCCTGCCGGTCGTGGTCGAGGTCTGACCTGACGGAGCGCCAACCTGGGGCGGGGCACCTCGATTTGCATCGGGCGCCCCGCTCCAGTACGTTTACGGCTCCGCCTGAGAGGGAAGCCCCCGACGCTCACTACGCGTTGGAGCCCACCGCATCGGGCGGGGGAAATCGACTCAGAATCTTCTGATAAAGTCGAAATCGCCGGAAAGGAAAGCGCGGAAGCGCTGGACTGGAAAGCACCGAGGAAATCGGATCGGAAAGATCTGATAGAGTCGGAAACATCGAAGGGAAGCGCCCGGAGGAAAGCTTCAGCCGAGAGGCTGGGGTGAGTACAAAGGAAGCGTCCGTTCCTTGAGAACTCAACAGCGTGCCAAAAGTCAACGCCAGATATGTTGATACCCCGTCACCTAGACCGCTAGGTCTGGTGATGAGGTTCCTTTGAAGAAATACACAGCGAGGACGCTGTGAACAGTCGGGGATATTCCTCCCCGGTTTGTTCCGCTCTCGTGGTGTTCACCCGATTACGGGTACACATTCACGGAGAGTTTGATCCTGGCTCAGGACGAACGCTGGCGGCGTGCTTAACACATGCAAGTCGAACGATGAACCGGTTTCGGCCGGGGATTAGTGGCGAACGGGTGAGTAACACGTGGGTAATCTGCCCTGCACTCTGGGACAAGCCCTGGAAACGGGGTCTAATACCGGATATGACCTGCCCCTGCATGGGGGCGGGTGGAAAGCTCCGGCGGTGCAGGATGAACCCGCGGCCTATCAGCTAGTTGGTGAGGTAACGGCTCACCAAGGCGACGACGGGTAGCCGGCCTGAGAGGGCGACCGGCCACACTGGGACTGAGACACGGCCCAGACTCCTACGGGAGGCAGCAGTGGGGAATATTGCACAATGGGCGAAAGCCTGATGCAGCGACGCCGCGTGAGGGATGACGGCCTTCGGGTTGTAAACCTCTTTCAGCAGGGAAGAAGCGAAAGTGACGGTACCTGCAGAAGAAGCGCCGGCTAACTACGTGCCAGCAGCCGCGGTAATACGTAGGGCGCGAGCGTTGTCCGGAATTATTGGGCGTAAAGAGCTCGTAGGCGGCTTGTCGCGTCGGTTGTGAAAGCCCGGGGCTTAACCCCGGGTCTGCAGTCGATACGGGCAGGCTAGAGTTCGGTAGGGGAGATCGGAATTCCTGGTGTAGCGGTGAAATGCGCAGATATCAGGAGGAACACCGGTGGCGAAGGCGGATCTCTGGGCCGATACTGACGCTGAGGAGCGAAAGCGTGGGGAGCGAACAGGATTAGATACCCTGGTAGTCCACGCCGTAAACGGTGGGCACTAGGTGTGGGCAACATTCCACGTTGTCCGTGCCGCAGCTAACGCATTAAGTGCCCCGCCTGGGGAGTACGGCCGCAAGGCTAAAACTCAAAGGAATTGACGGGGGCCCGCACAAGCGGCGGAGCATGTGGCTTAATTCGACGCAACGCGAAGAACCTTACCAAGGCTTGACATACACCGGAAAGCATCAGAGATGGTGCCCCCCTTGTGGTCGGTGTACAGGTGGTGCATGGCTGTCGTCAGCTCGTGTCGTGAGATGTTGGGTTAAGTCCCGCAACGAGCGCAACCCTTGTCCCGTGTTGCCAGCAACGGTTTCGGCCGGTTGGGGACTCACGGGAGACCGCCGGGGTCAACTCGGAGGAAGGTGGGGACGACGTCAAGTCATCATGCCCCTTATGTCTTGGGCTGCACACGTGCTACAATGGCCGGTACAATGAGCTGCGATACCGTGAGGTGGAGCGAATCTCAAAAAGCCGGTCTCAGTTCGGATTGGGGTCTGCAACTCGACCCCATGAAGTCGGAGTCGCTAGTAATCGCAGATCAGCATTGCTGCGGTGAATACGTTCCCGGGCCTTGTACACACCGCCCGTCACGTCACGAAAGTCGGTAACACCCGAAGCCGGTGGCCCAACCCCTTGTGGGAGGGAGCTGTCGAAGGTGGGACTGGCGATTGGGACGAAGTCGTAACAAGGTAGCCGTACCGGAAGGTGCGGCTGGATCACCTCCTTTCTAAGGAGCACTTCTTACCGTGGTCGTCTTCGGATGATCCCGGTCAGAGGCCAGTACACCGGCGAATGTCCGGTGCTGGTTGCTCATGGGTGGAACGTTGACTATTCGGCCTGTTATTCGGGCCGGAGGCCGCTAGTACTGCTCTTCGGAGTGTGGAACGCGTGATCTTCGGACGGGTACGGGCCGGGCATGCTGTTGGGTGTCTGAGGGCACGGCCGTGATGGCTGGGTCTTCGGTTGCCGACCCCGGTAAAGGTCTGTTTCGGCGGGCTGTGACGGGTGGTTGGTCGTTGTTTGAGAACTGCACAGTGGACGCGAGCATCTGTGGCCAAGTTTTTAAGGGCGCACGGTGGATGCCTTGGCACCAGGAACCGATGAAGGACGTGGGAGGCCACGATAGTCCCCGGGGAGTCGTCAACCAGGCTTTGATCCGGGGGTTTCCGAATGGGGAAACCCGGCAGTCGTCATGGGCTGTCACCCTTGCCTGAACACATAGGGCATGTGGAGGGAACGCGGGGAAGTGAAACATCTCAGTACCCGCAGGAAGAGAAAACAACCGTGATTCCGGGAGTAGTGGCGAGCGAAACCGGATGAGGCTAAACCTTGTATGTGTGAGACCCGGCAGGGGTTGCATGCAGGGGGTTGTGGGATCTCTCTTTTACAGTCTGCCGGCTGTGAGGTGAGTCAGAAACCGTTGATGTAGGCGAAGGACATGCGAAAGGTCCGGCGTAGAGGGTAAGACCCCCGTAGCTGAAACATTGACGGCTTGCTTGAGAGACACCCAAGTAGCACGGGGCCCGAGAAATCCCGTGTGAATCTGGCGGGACCACCCGCTAAGCCTAAATATTCCCTGGTGACCGATAGCGGATAGTACCGTGAGGGAATGGTGAAAAGTACCCCGGGAGGGGAGTGAAATAGTACCTGAAACCGTGTGCCTACAAGCCGTGGGAGCGTCGCACAGGGAAGCTTGCTTTCTTGTGTCGTGACTGCGTGCCTTTTGAAGAATGAGCCTGCGAGTTTGCGGTGTGTTGCGAGGTTAACCCGTGTGGGGAAGCCGTAGCGAAAGCGAGTCCGAATAGGGCGTTTGAGTAGCATGCCCAAGACCCGAAGCGGAGTGATCTAGCCATGGGCAGGTTGAAGCGGCTGTAAGAGGTCGTGGAGGACCGAACCCACCAGGGTTGAAAACCTGGGGGATGACCTGTGGTTAGGGGTGAAAGGCCAATCAAACTCCGTGATAGCTGGTTCTCCCCGAAATGCATTTAGGTGCAGCGTCGTGTGTTTCTTGCCGGAGGTAGAGCACTGGATAGGCGATGGGCCCTACCGGGTTACTGACCTTAGCCAAACTCCGAATGCCGGTAAGTGAGAGCGCGGCAGTGAGACTGTGGGGGATAAGCTCCATGGTCGAGAGGGAAACAGCCCAGAGCATCGACTAAGGCCCCTAAGCGTACGCTAAGTGGGAAAGGATGTGGAGTCGCAGAGACAACCAGGAGGTTGGCTTAGAAGCAGCCACCCTTGAAAGAGTGCGTAATAGCTCACTGGTCTAGTGATTCCGCGCCGACAATGTAGCGGGGCTCAAGCGTACCGCCGAAGTCGTGTCAATCCAGCATATAGGGCCAACGCCCGCTGGGTTGGGTAGGGGAGCGTCGTGTGCCGGGTGAAGCCGCGCCGGAAGGCAGTGGTGGACGGTTCACGAGTGAGAATGCAGGCATGAGTAGCGATACACACGTGGGAAACGTGTGCGCCGATTGACTAAGGGTTCCTGGGTCAAGCTGATCTGCCCAGGGTAAGTCGGGACCTAAGGCGAGGCCGACAGGCGTAGTCGATGGATAACCGGTTGATATTCCGGTACCCGCTGTAGAGCGTCAAACATTGAATCCTCTGATGCTAAGCCCGTGAAGCCGCCTGCCTCCAGTTTTGCTGTGGGTGGGAGTGGTGGAGCCGGTGACCCGAGGTGGTAGTAGGTGAGTGATGGGGTGACACAGGAAGGTAGTCCAGCCCGGGCGGTGGTTGTCCCGGGGTAAGGGTGTAGGCCGAGTGGTAGGTAAATCCGCTACTCAATAGGCTGAGACCTGATGCCGAGCCGATTGTGGTGAAGTGGATGATCCTATGCTGTCGAGAAAAGCCTCTAGCGAGTTTTATGGCGGCCCGTACCCTAAACCGACTCAGGTGGTCAGGTAGAGAATACCGAGGCGTTCGGGTGAACTATGGTTAAGGAACTCGGCAAAATGCCCCCGTAACTTCGGGAGAAGGGGGGCCATTTCTGGTGATGGGCTTCGCGCCTTGAGCTGGGGGTGGCCGCAGAGACCAGCGAGAAGCGACTGTTTACTAAAAACACAGGTCCGTGCGAAGCCGTAAGGCGATGTATACGGACTGACGCCTGCCCGGTGCTGGAACGTTAAGGGGACCGGTTAGCTGCATTTCGGTGTGGCGAAGCTGAGAACTTAAGCGCCAGTAAACGGCGGTGGTAACTATAACCATCCTAAGGTAGCGAAATTCCTTGTCGGGTAAGTTCCGACCTGCACGAATGGCGTAACGACTTCTCGACTGTCTCAACCATAGGCCCGGTGAAATTGCACTACGAGTAAAGATGCTCGTTTCGCGCAGCAGGACGGAAAGACCCCGGGACCTTTACTACAGTTTGATATTGGTGTTCGGTTCGGCTTGTGTAGGATAGGTGGGAGACTTTGAAGCGGCCACGCCAGTGGTTGTGGAGTCGTTGTTGAAATACCACTCTGGTCGTGCTGGATGTCTAACCTGGGTCCGTGATCCGGATCAGGGACAGTGTCTGATGGGTAGTTTAACTGGGGCGGTTGCCTCCTAAAGAGTAACGGAGGCGCCCAAAGGTTCCCTCAGCCTGGTTGGTAATCAGGTGTTGAGTGTAAGTGCACAAGGGAGCTTGACTGTGAGACCGACGGGTCGAGCAGGGACGAAAGTCGGGACTAGTGATCCGGCGGTGGCTTGTGGAAGCGCCGTCGCTCAACGGATAAAAGGTACCCCGGGGATAACAGGCTGATCTTCCCCAAGAGTCCATATCGACGGGATGGTTTGGCACCTCGATGTCGGCTCGTCGCATCCTGGGGCTGGAGTCGGTCCCAAGGGTTGGGCTGTTCGCCCATTAAAGCGGTACGCGAGCTGGGTTTAGAACGTCGTGAGACAGTTCGGTCCCTATCCGCTGCGCGCGTAGGAGTCTTGAGAAGGGCTGTCCCTAGTACGAGAGGACCGGGACGGACGAACCTCTGGTGTGCCAGTTGTCCTGCCAAGGGCATGGCTGGTTGGCTACGTTCGGGAGGGATAACCGCTGAAAGCATCTAAGCGGGAAGCCTGCTTCGAGATGAGGGCTCCCACCCACTTGATGGGGTAAGGCTCCCAGTAGACGACTGGGTTGATAGGCCAGATATGGAAGCCGGGTGACCGGTGGAGTTGACTGGTACTAATAGGCCGAGGGCTTGTCCTCAGTTGCTCGCGTCCACTGTGTTGGTTCTGAAACCACGAACAACCAGCATCCCTTCCCACAGATGGGGTGTGCTTGGTGTGTGTTTCGTAGTGTTTCGGTGGTTATAGCGTTAGGGAAACGCCCGGTTACATTCCGAACCCGGAAGCTAAGCCTTTCAGCGCCGATGGTACTGCAGGGGGGACCCTGTGGGAGAGTAGGACGCCGCCGAACTAAAATTGCATGAAGCCGTGTGTCCCGGAGAGAAGTTTTTCTCTCCGGGACACACGGCTTTTTCGCGTGCGCTTCTTCCTGGTCATCCCGTGTTCATGTTCCGCGACGAGCATCACCGGCATGGGGACAGTCGCAGAACTGCGTGCCGCCGGAATCGGGGCGGGAGACGAGGTCGTCGTTCCGGCCTTCGGGGACGCCGGAGTGGTCCGGGACGTCATGAGCGTCGGGGCGGTGCCCGTCTTCGCCGACATCGATCCCGTGACGTACTGCCTCGCACCGGCCTCCGTGGCCGCCGTGGTGGGGCCGAGGGCCTTCGCGGTCGTCGCCGTTCACCGGTTCGGGCGACCGGCCGACACCGACGAGCTCGTGGAACTGGGGCGCCGGTACGGGCTGTTGACGCTGGGGCGCGGGGACGACGAGCTTCCCGGGCGGGACGGGGACGTGGGAAGGCGCCGGGAACACGCGGCCTATCTCGACCGTAGGCTCCGGGGCGTCCGCGTCCCCCCGGGCGGCACGGGGCACACCTACCAGCAGTACGTGGTCCGGGTACCCGGCAACGGGCGGCCCGACCGGGACGCGTTCGCCCGGGCGTTGAGGGCCAGGGGCGTGCCCTGCCGGATACCCGTGCGGACGCCGCTGCACCGGTCCCCGGAGTACCGGACGGACGTGCTCCTGCCGGAGACCGAGCGGGCCGTGGACGAGACGCTGGCCCTGCCCGTCGGCGCCGCGCTCGACCGTGGCCAGCTGCGACGGGTGGTCTCGGTGTGCAACGCCCTGGGCGGTGCGGTCCGCCCGGGCCCCGCCGGTTGGGTGGCCGCCGCGTTCTGAACGGCCGTCAACGACCGGCGGGCGAATCCGACGGTCTGGAAGACGGTCGGATGGTTCGGACCACCCCCGTTTCGGGGTATGATCTATCTCGTTGCAAGGCGGGAAACCGCAAGGCGACAGGCCCCTATAGCTCAGTCGGCAGAGCGTCTCCATGGTAAGGAGAAGGTCAACGGTTCGATTCCGTTTGGGGGCTCAGACAAGAAGAAGCCCCCGGCCTGATGGCCGGGGGCTTCTTTCGTATGCCGGGGACCCGGAGGGCGCGCCCCCTGTTCCTCAGACGTCGAGGCCGGGGACGCGCATCACCAGGATGGCCATGTCGTCGGACGGGGCGTCGCTCGCGAAGCGTTCCACGGCGCGCATCACCCGGGCCGCGACCGCGCCCGCCGTCAGCCCGGTGGACGAGGCGAGCACCTCGGTGAGACCCTCGTCACCGAGCATCCGGGTCCCCTCGCGGCGCTCGGTGACCCCGTCCGTGACGCACAGCAGGACGTCGCCCGGGTCCAGGGTGACGGTCTGCTCGTACAGCTCCAGGTCCTCCATCACGCCCAGCAGCGGCTGGGATTCCGCGGCGGTCTCCACCGTGCCGTCCTGGCGCAGCCGCAGGGGCAGCGGATGGCCCGCGCACACCACCTTCAGCAGCGCGCTGCCGTCCGGCTGCGGCCACAGCTCCCCGTAGAGCAGGGTGAGGAAGCGGCTGCGGGCGCCCTCGTCGAGGATCGCGGCGTTCAGCCGCTCCAGGACCGCGGGGCCGCCGAAGCCCTCGCGGGCCAGCAGCCGCAGCGCGTGCCGGGCGAGGCCCGTGACGGCGGCCGCCTCCGGGCCGGTGCCGCAGACGTCGCCGATGGCGAAGCCGTAGGCGCCGTCCTGGATGGGGAACAGGTCGTAGAAGTCGCCGCCGACCTCGTTGCCCTCACCCGCGGCACGGTAGATGACCTCCACCTCCACACCGGGGATCTCCGGGGTCTGCGGAGGCAGCAGACTGCGCTGGAGCGACTGGCTGATGGCGGTGCGCTCCGAGTACAGCCGGGCGTTGTCGAGGGCGAGGGCCGCCCGTCGGGACAGGTCCTCCGCCAGCTCCAGCACCTCCTGGCGGAAGTGGTCGTCGGCGGGGCGGCCCAGGGTGAGCATGCCGATGACGCGGTTGCGGGCGACCAGCGGCAGGACGACGGCCTCCCCGCCCGCCGTGCCGGTCGCGCCGTACCCGGCCGGGCCGCCGGAGCGCCCGGCCGCCTGGGCGGCCTCCCGCGCGGCCCGCCCGGGGGCGTGCCACACCCGGGCGCCGGGGGTGGGCACCTGGTCGGGCGGGGCGATCCGGGAGAGCAGTTCCTTGAGCCCGTCGATGCGGTCCTCGTCCTCGTGGAGGACGAACGACAGCGAGGGGTCCGAGGTCTGGTCGGCGATCGTATAGACCGCGCACCAGGTGGCCAGGGTCGGCACCGTCATCTGGGCCATCAGGGCCAGTGTCTGGTCGCGGTCCAGGGTGCCCGCCAGCAGGTCGGACGCCTCCACGAGGAAGCTGAGGGAGCCGCGCCGCAGCCGTTCCAGCTCGCCCAGGCGCGCGGACTCCACGGCGAGGGCGATCCGGTCGGCGGCGAACTGGAGGCGCAGGGCCTCCTCGTTGGAGTAGCGGTCGGGGGACTCGGCGGCCACCCCCAGGGAACCGGTGAGCCGGCCCTCGACCTTCAACGGGACCGTCACCACCGAGCGCATGCCCGTGCCGCTGAGCAGCGGTACGGCGCCGGGGACGACCGAGAGGTCCTCGTGGACGGCGGGCATCCGCGCGGAGCCGTAGCGGCCGGGGCCCGCCTCCACGGGGACGCGGGCGAAGCGCTGGCGGGCCGACGGCAGTCCGGTGGAGGCGCGGACCTCCAGTTCCGTCTCGTCGTCGGTGGCGAGCAGCAGGAACGCGGCGTCGGCGTCCAGCATGTCGCGGGCGCGTTCCACGGTCCGCTGGAGGAGTCCGTCGAGGTCGTCGGGGGCGGGGGAGCCGATGAAGACCTCGAACGGGTCCGCCGGGCCGGAGTCGACGGCGGTGCTGGTGTCCGGGGCGGAGACCCGGACCGGGGTCTGGATCACGGCCCGTTCGTGGTCGCGGACCAGCAGACAGACGGTGGACGGTTCGCCCTCGGTGTCGCGGACCCGCAGATGGGAGGCGTAGACGGGGACGACCCGGCCCGTCGTGCCGCGGATGCCGTAGCTGCCCTCCCAGCGGGAGAGGCGGAGGGCGTCGGCGATGCCGGTGCCGGTGCCGGGGGTGTGGGGCCAGGCGGCGAGGTCGGTCAGGGGTTTGCCGATGACCTGCTCGGCGGTGTGCCCGAAGACGGCCTCGGCGTCCTCGTTCCAGGCGCTGACCGCGCCCGCGCCGTCGACCTGGAGCACGGCGACCCTGACCCGGCCGTCGGTGACCGGCAGCAGCCCGGTGGGCAGGCTGGGGCCCGCGGTGCGGGTGCCGACGGGGCGGTCCGGCAACTCCATCTGGAACCACACCCGTTTGTGGGTGGGCGTGTACTCGACGCCCCAGCGTCCGGCGAGCGCGGCGCACAGCTGGAGGCCCCGCCCGCCCTCGCGGTCGGGGCTGCGCAGGGCGCCGTGGGCCTGCTGGAGCGGGATCTCCCGTTCCGGGTAGCGGTCGGCCACCTCGACGCGGACGCTGTCGCCGGAGCGCAGACACAGCACCTCGGCGGAGGTGCCCGCGTGGATGACCGCGTTGGTGACGAGTTCGCTGGTGAGGACCACCGCGTCGTCGATGAGGTCGGTGAAGCCCCAGCCCTGGAGCGTGTCCCGGACGAAGGAGCGGGCCGTGGCCACGGACCGGCTCGCGGGTGGGAAGGCGGCTGCCGCGCGCGCGGTGATCACAGAACTCCTCGTCCGGTCTTCGTCGTGCCGTGCTCCCCGGCCCTCGGTCTGCCGAGGCGGACGGGGGTCGTCCGGGGATTGCCCCCCGGGAAGTTGCAGTCCGGTGGTCATGCTGGGGCCGCCCTCCGATGCCCGCTCGTACTCCTGCCACCGTCCTGGCCGGGCGGACCGGGTGGGTGGACAGCCGCATGCCAGGTTACTTACCTTCGCGGTCCATGCGGATGCCGCCCGATGGAGTTTCCGCCCCCAGGGGGTGCGGAGCTTGTGCGAAGCTGCCGAACTGTTATGGCCTGGTTCCGCCGGGGTGAAACACTGGGCAGGCTTGATGAGGACGGTCCAATGCACGAGATCGACCCCTGCGGGAGGGACACGGTGGAGTCTGGCGCGTCGGCGCGTGGCACGAGCACGCGCGCGAAAGGCGGAGCGCCCGTGAGGAAGGCGCGTTCGGCGCACCGGGGGACGACCGCCGTGCAGACGGCGGAGTTGAACCGGTTGCTGGTGGCGTTGGAGGCGATGCGGGACGGCAACTTCCGCAAGCGGCTCCCGGTCACCGGCGACGACGTGCTCGCCGAGATCGCGGCCGTCTTCAACGAGGTCGCCGACCGGAATCTCCACCTCACGGGTGAACTGGCTCGGGTGCGGCGGATGGTCGGACGTGAGGGAAAGATCACGGAACGGCTGGAGCCGGGACAGTGCGAGGGGTCCTGGGCGGCCGCCGTCGACGCCTCCAACGCCCTGGTGGACGATCTGGTCCGGCCGGTGTCCGAGGTGGGCCGGGTGCTGTCCGCGGTGGCGGAGGGCGATCTGGAACAGCGGATGGAGCTGCGTCCGCACGGGGTGAACGGGGCCGGTCCGCAGCTGCGCGGCGAGTTCCTGAAGGTCGGGCGGACGGTCAACAACCTGGTCGACCAGTTGTCGACGTTCACCGACGAGGTCACCCGGGTGGCCAGTGAGGTGGGCACCGAGGGCAAGCTCGGCGGTCAGGCCAGGGTGCGCGGGATGTCCGGTTCGTGGAAGGACCTCACGGACTCCGTCAACACGATGGCGGACCGGCTGACGGCCCAGGTGCGGGACATCGCGCTGGTGACGACGGCGGTGGCGCGCGGCGATCTGTCCCGCAAGGTCACCGTGCACGTCGACGGCGAGATGCTGGAGCTGAAGAACACCGTCAACACGATGGTGGACCAGCTGTCCTCGTTCTCCTCGGAGGTGACCCGGGTCGCCCGGGAGGTCGGCACCGAGGGCGAGCTGGGCGGTCAGGCCCGGGTGCCCGGGGTCGCGGGCGTCTGGAAGGACCTCACCGACTCGGTGAACCTGATGGCGGGCAACCTCACCGCCCAGGTCCGGGGGATCGCCCAGGTGACGACGGCGGTGGCCAACGGCGACCTGTCGCGGAAGGTGACGGTCAGCGCGCGCGGCGAGATCGCGCAGCTCGCCGAGACGATCAACCAGATGACGGAGACCCTGCGGACCTTCGCGGACGAGGTCACCCGGGTCGCGAACGAGGTCGGCGCGGAGGGGCGGCTCGGCGGCCAGGCCCAGGTGCCGGGCGCGGCCGGGACGTGGAAGGACCTGACGGACTCCGTCAACACGGTGTTCCGCAACCTCACCACGCAGGTGCGGGACATCGCGGCGGTGACGACGGCGGTGGCCAACGGCGACCTGTCGCAGAAGGTCACGGTGGACGTGGCCGGGGAGATGCTGGAGCTGAAGAACACCGTCAACACGATGGTGACGCAGCTGTCGGGGTTCGGCGCCGAGGTGACGCGGGTCGCGCGCGAGGTCGGCGTCGAGGGCGAGCTGGGCGGTCAGGCGCACGTCCAGGGCGCGGCGGGCACGTGGAAGGACCTGACGGACTCCGTCAACACGGCGTTCCGCAACCTCACCGGGCAGGTGCGCAACATCGCCCAGGTGACGACGGCGGTGGCCAACGGCGATCTGTCGCAGAAGGTCACCGTCGACGTGTCCGGCGAGATGCTCCAGTTGAAGAACACCGTCAACACGATGGTGGACCAGCTGTCGAGCTTCGCGGACCAGGTGACCCGGATGGCCCGGGACGTGGGCACCGAGGGCCGGCTCGGCGGTCAGGCGCGGGTGGACGGCGTCAGCGGCACCTGGAAGGAGCTGACGGACTCCGTCAACTTCATGGCGGGCAACCTCACGTCCCAGGTGCGGCAGATCGCGCAGGTGACCACGGCGGTGGCGCGGGGTGATCTGTCGCAGAAGATCGACGTGGACGCGCGCGGTGAGATCCTGGAGTTGAAGAACACCATCAACACCATGGTCGACCAGCTGTCGGCCTTCGCGGACCAGGTGACCCGGGTCTCCCGGGACGTGGGCACCGAGGGGCGGCTCGGCGGCCAGGCCCAGGTGCCGGGCGTCGCGGGGGTGTGGCGGGACCTCACCGACTCGGTGAACAGCATGGCGGGCAATCTGACCACGCAGGTCCGCAACATCGCGCAGGTCGCCACGGCGGTGGCGCGGGGTGATCTGTCGCAGAAGATCGACGTGGACGCGCGCGGTGAGATCCTGGAGTTGAAGAACACCATCAACACCATGGTCGACCAGCTCTCCAACTTCGCGGAGCAGGTCACGATGGTGGCGCGCGAGGTGGGCACCGAGGGCATCCTCGGCGGTCAGGCCGAGGTCCAGGGCGTCTCCGGGACCTGGAAGGACCTCACCCAGTCCGTCAACTTCATGGCGAACAACCTGACGATCCAGGTGCGCAGCATCGCCGAGGTGACCACGGCGGTCGCCCGGGGCGATCTGTCGAAGAAGATCACGGTCGACGCCAAGGGCGAGATCCTCGAACTGGTCACGACCGTCAACACGATGGTGGACCAGCTGTCCAACTTCGCGGAGCAGGTCACCCGGGTGGCCCGGGAGGTGGGCACCGAGGGCAACCTGGGCGGCCAGGCGCGGGTGCCGGGCGTCACCGGCATCTGGAAGGACCTCAGCGACAACGTCAACCTGATGGCCAACAACCTGACCAGTCAGGTGCGGAACATCTCCCAGGTCTCCGCAGCGGTGGCCAACGGCGACCTCACCAAGAAGGTCACGGTGGAGGCGCGCGGCGAGGTCGCGCAGCTCGCCGACACCGTCAACACCATGGTGACCACGCTGTCGTCGTTCGCGGACGAGGTCACCCGGGTCGCCCGCGAGGTGGGCACCGACGGCATCCTGGGCGGGCAGGCGCGGGTGCCCGGGGTGTCGGGCACCTGGAAGGACCTCACCGAGTCGGTGAACTCGATGGCGTCCAATCTGACCGGTCAGGTGCGCAACATCGCCATGGTCACCACGGCCATCGCCAAGGGCGACCTCACCAAGAAGATCGACATCGACGCCCGGGGCGAGATCCTGGAGCTGAAGACGACCATCAACACCATGGTCGACCAGCTGTCCTCGTTCGCCGAGGAGGTCACCCGGGTCGCCCGCGAGGTGGGCACGGAGGGCCAGCTCGGCGGTCAGGCCCGGGTGCGGGACGTCGACGGGACCTGGCGCGACCTCACCGAGTCGGTGAACGAGATGGCCGGGAACCTGACCCGTCAGGTGCGGGCCATCGCCGCGGTCGCCACCGCGGTGACCCGGGGCGATCTCAACCTGAAGATCGACGTGGACGCGGCGGGGGAGATCCAGGACCTCCAGGACAACATCAACACGATGATCGCGAACCTGCGGGACACGACCATCGCCAACAAGGAGCAGGACTGGCTCAAGGGCAATCTGGCCCGGATCTCCGGTCTGATGCAGGGCCGCCGCGACCTCGACGACGTGGCCGGGCTGATCATGACCGAGCTGACGCCGGTGGTGTCCGCGCAGCACGGCGCGTTCTTCTTCGCGGTGCCGGACGACGGCCACAACCTCGTCACCACCCAGGAGGACGGCGAGGACGGCTACGAGCTGCGGATGCTCGGCTCGTACGGCTACTCGATGGGGACGATGCCCACCTCGTTCCGGCCCGGGGAGACCCTGATCGGGACGGCGGCGAAGGAGAAGCGGACGATCCTGGTGGGGAACGTCCCGCCGGGCTATCTGAAGATCTCCTCCGGACTCGGCGAGGCGCCGCCCGCGCACGTCATCGTGTTGCCGGTGCTGTTCGAGGGGACCGTGCTGGGGGTGATCGAGCTGGCGTCGTTCCAGCCGTTCACCCACATCCAGAAGGACTTCCTCAACCAGATCGCGGAGATGATCGCGACCAGCGTCAACACGATCAGCGTCAACACCAAGACGGAGGTCCTCCTCAAGCAGTCGCAGGAGCTGACCGAGCAGCTGCGGGAGCGTTCCGCGGAGCTGGAGAACCGGCAGAAGGCGCTCCAGGACTCCAACGCGGAGCTGGAGGACAAGGCCGAGCTGCTCGCCCAGCAGAACCGCGACATCGAGGTGAAGAACACCGAGATCGAGGAGGCGCGCCAGGTCCTGGAGGAGCGCGCCGAGCAGCTCGCGGTGTCGATGCGCTACAAGTCCGAGTTCCTCGCGAACATGTCGCACGAGCTGCGGACCCCGCTCAACTCGCTGCTGATCCTGGCGAAGCTGCTGGCGGACAACGCGGACGCCAACCTCACCCCCAAGCAGGTGGAGTTCGCGGACACGATCCACGGCGCGGGCTCCGACCTGCTCCAGCTGATCAACGACATCCTCGACCTGTCGAAGGTCGAGGCGGGCAAGATGGACGTCTCCCCGACCCGGATCGCGCTGGTCCAGCTGGTGGACTACGTGGAGGCCACCTTCCGGCCGCTCACCGCCGAGAAGGGGCTGGACTTCTCGGTGCGGGTCTCGCCGGAGCTGCCCGCCACCCTGCACACCGATGAGCAGCGGCTGCTCCAGGTACTGCGCAACCTGCTGTCGAACGCGGTGAAGTTCACCGACTCGGGGGCGGTCGAGCTGGTGATCCGCACCGCCGGGGCGGACGTCCCGGTCACCATCCGCGAGCAGTTCCTGGAGTCGGGGGCGCTGACCGACCCGGACGCCGACCTGATCGCGTTCTCCGTCGCCGACACCGGCATCGGGATCGCCGCCGGGAAGATGCGGGTCATCTTCGAGGCGTTCAAGCAGGCCGACGGGACCACCAGCCGCAAGTACGGGGGCACCGGTCTCGGACTGTCCATCAGCCGGGAGATCGCCCGGCTGCTCGGCGGGGAGATCCACGCGGCGAGCGAGCCGGGCCGCGGGTCGACGTTCACGCTGTACCTGCCGCTGCACCCGAGCGCGCTGCCCGCGCCGGGACACCCGGTGGCGGCCGTGGCCGACCCGGACGCGATGGACGGCGGGCCGCGGCTGACGGAGACCCCGCCGGAGGTGCGCTCCTACCGGGACGCCCAGCACGGTCCGGCCGCCAACTTCCGGCGCCGCCGCAGGCCGTCGGTGCCCCGGGCCGCGCTGCCCGCCCCGGCGGAGCGCCCGGCGGACCGGGGCGGCGCGCCCCCCGCGCTGCGGGACGGGGCGCGGGGCGCGGCGGTGGACCAGCCCGTGGAACGGCGGAACTTCGGCTTCGACGGGGAGAAGGTCCTCATCGTCGACGACGACATCCGCAACGTCTTCGCGCTGACCAGCGTCCTGGAGCAGCACGGCCTGTCGGTGCTGTACGCGGAGAACGGCCGGGAGGGCATCGAGGTCCTGGAGCAGCACGACGACGTGACGCTCGTGCTGATGGACATCATGATGCCGGAGATGGACGGGTACGCCACGACCACCGCGATCCGCCGGATGCCGCAGTTCGCGGGGCTGCCCATCATCGCGCTGACGGCGAAGGCGATGAAGGGCGACCGGGAGAAGGCGATCGAGTCCGGTGCCTCCGCCTACGTCACCAAGCCGGTGGACCCGGACCATCTGCTGACGGTGATGGAACAGTGGATGCGGGACGAGTGAACGGGGACGCCCGGGGCGCGGCCAACCGCCGTGCCCCGGGGAAAGACTGACGGGCCGTGGCCGATCCCGTGTAGAAGTGCGGGATTCGGGGAACCTTCTGGTCCCCCGCGGCGTTTCCGCTACGTGCACAGTGACATCGCGGTGACAGGGTGTGGCGACAGGCGGGGTGCGGCTACCATGACCGGCACGAGAACGGACGGCGTGACAGAGTCGTCCCCTGGGGCGGCGCCCGGTGCACTGCCGGGACGAGGAGGGCGGGCCATGGTCCAGAAGGCGAAGATCCTCCTGGTCGATGACCGGCCGGAGAATCTGCTCGCGCTGGAGGCCATCCTCTCCGCGCTCGATCAGACGCTGGTGCGGGCATCGTCCGGGGAAGAGGCGCTGAAAGCGCTGCTCACCGATGACTTCGCGGTCATCCTGCTGGATGTCCAGATGCCGGGCATGGACGGGTTCGAGACCGCCGCGCACATCAAGCGGCGGGAGCGGACCAGGGACATCCCGATCATCTTCCTCACCGCGATCAACCACGGTCCCCACCACACCTTCCGCGGTTACGCGGCGGGCGCCGTGGACTACATCTCCAAGCCCTTCGACCCCTGGGTGCTGCGGGCGAAGGTGTCGGTGTTCGTGGAGCTGTACATGAAGAACTGCCAGCTGCGGGAGCAGGCGGCGCTGCTGCGCCTCCAGCTCGAAGGCGGCGGTTCGGGCACCGGGGGCAAGGAGTCCGTGGGGCTGCTCGCCGAGTTGTCGGCGCGGCTGGCCGCGGTGGAGGAGCAGGCCGAGGCGCTGTCGAAGCAGCTCGACGACGACGCCGGTGACGCCGCCGCCGTGGCGACCGCCGCCCACCTCGAACGGAAACTGACCGGACTGCGCCGGGCCCTCGACGCGCTGGAGCCCGGAACGGGCGCCGGAGCCGCGTCCGTTCCCTCCCCGAGCTGACGGCTCGTCCCCTCCGTACCGGGTTCCTCCGCACCGTCCTGATGCCGGGTGTTCCGCCCGGCTCGTCATCGTGCCTCCTCGTGCCCCGTCATGGGGCTTCCCGGCGTGCGCTGGGCGGAGAGCGCGGAGCGGGGCGCTCGCCAAGGGCGCGAACGGATGTGTGGGGCTGAGCGTGGCCGCCGGTTCCTGGTGGAACCCCGGTCCATGAGGGCGCGCCGGAGGGCGCGAACGGGACGCTGAGGACGGTAGGGGAGACCAGCGGTCCCGGCGGGGGAGCCGGGGCGTGGGGTGCTGTGCGGGCTTGTGGGGTACTGAGGGGTGGGCGTGGGGGCGCTCATGGTGTGGGGTGTGCGTTCGTGGGGCGTGGGACGGGTGCGTCGCACGGGGGCTGACGGGGCGCCAGGGGCGTGGGCCATCCGGGCGTCAAGGAGTGCCCCCGGGGAGAACGACACGAACGGGTGAAGCTGTGCGACGCGTGTCCCGCACGGGCCGCACCGGTAACCTCACACCCATGGCCTCACGTCAGCCCTCAGCCAAGAAGTCGCCCGCCAAGAAGGCGGCAGCACCGGCGAAGGCCCCGGCGAAGAAGGCCGCGGCCCGCAAGCCGCCGCCCCGCAAGACCCCGGCGAAGGCACCCGCCCGGAAGACGGCCGCCGGGAAGTCCGCCGCCAAGCCCGCGCCGAAGCCCGCTCCCAGCCCCACCAACGGGCTCTACCGACTCGTCCGGGCGCTCTGGCTCGGCACGGCCCACGCCGTAGGCGCCCTGTTCCGGGGGGTGGGACGCGGCGCCAAGGGCCTCGACCCGGCCCACCGCAAGGACGGTCTGGCGCTGCTCCTGCTCGGCCTCGCGCTGATCGTGGCCGCGGGCACCTGGTCGAACCTGCGCGGCCCGGTCGGCGACCTCGTGGAGATACTGGTCACCGGTGCGTTCGGCCGTCTCGACCTGCTGGTGCCGATACTGCTCGTCGTCATCGCCGTGCGCTTCATCCGCCACCCCGAGCGCCCCGACGCCAACGGGCGCGTCGTCATCGGGCTCTCCGCCCTGGTGGTCGGGGTCCTCGGCCAGGTGCACGTCGCCTGCGGCTCGCCCGCCCGCGCCGACGGCATGCAGGCGATAAGGGACGCCGGGGGACTGGTCGGCTGGGGCGCGGCGACCCCGCTGACGTACACGATGGGCGAGGTGCTGGCCGTTCCGCTGCTGGTGCTGCTCACGGTCTTCGGGCTGCTCGTGGTCACGGCCACCCCCGTCAACGCCATTCCCCGGCGGCTGCGGCAGCTGGGCGCCCGGCTCGGCCTCGTCGAGCCCGTCGCCGACCCCGACGCGTACGCCGTCGACGGGGACGACGACGAGCGGTACGAGGACCAGTGGCGCGAGGCGCTGCCCGGACGGCGTCCCACCGCTCCGGGCGGGTACGACCCGGAGCGGGCCGAGGACGAGGCGCTGCTCCGGCGGCGCGCGCCCCGTCGGCGCACCGCGCGCCCCGCGCTGGACCAGCCGATGGACCCGGTCGACGTGGCCGCCGCCGCGGCCGCCGCGCTCGACGGCGCCGTGCTCAACGGGATGCCGCCCTCCCCGCTGGTCGCCGATCTCACCCAGGGCGTCGCCGTCGACCGGGACCCCGAGCCGACGCCGTCCGTGCCGCCCGCGCGCGGCCGGGCCGCCGACGCCCCGGTGGGCGACGTCCCGGTGTCCGGTGCCCCGGCCGCCGCGCGCCCCGGCGCCCTGGTGCCCGATCTGACCAAGTCCCCGCCCGAGGCGCCCCGGGACCTGCCCCCGCGCGCGGAGCAGCTCCAGCTGCGCGGCGACATCACCTACGCGCTGCCCTCCCTGGACCTGTTGGAGCGCGGTGGCCCCGGCAAGGCCCGCAGCGCCGCCAACGACGCCGTGGTCGCCTCGCTCACCACCGTGTTCACGGAGTTCAAGGTCGACGCCGCGGTCACCGGCTTCACCCGGGGGCCGACGGTCACCCGGTACGAGGTGGAGCTGGGCCCCGCCGTGAAGGTCGAGCGGATCACCGCGCTGACCAAGAACATCGCCTACGCCGTCGCCAGCCCCGACGTGCGGATCATCAGCCCCATCCCCGGCAAGTCCGCGGTCGGCGTGGAGATCCCCAACACCGACCGCGAGATGGTCAACCTCGGAGACGTGCTGCGGCTCGCGGACGCGGCGGAGGACGACCATCCGATGCTCGTCGCGCTCGGCAAGGACGTCGAGGGCGGCTACGTGATGGCCAACATGGCGAAGATGCCGCACGTCCTGGTGGCCGGTGCCACCGGCTCCGGCAAGTCGTCCTGCGTCAACTGCCTGATCACCTCGGTGATGATGCGGGCGACCCCCGAGGACGTCCGGATGGTGCTGATCGACCCCAAGCGCGTCGAGCTGACGGCCTACGAGGGCATCCCGCACCTCATCACCCCCATCATCACCAACCCCAAGCGCGCCGCCGAGGCCCTCCAGTGGGTGGTCCGGGAGATGGACCTGCGCTACGACGACCTGGCCGCCTTCGGCTTCCGGCACATCGACGACTTCAACCAGGCCATACGGAACGGCAAGGTCAAGGCCCCCGAGGGCAGCGAACGGGAGCTCCAGCCGTACCCGTACCTCCTGGTGATCGTGGACGAGCTGGCCGATCTGATGATGGTGGCGCCCCGGGACGTGGAGGACGCGATCGTCCGCATCACCCAGCTCGCCCGCGCGGCCGGAATCCATCTGGTGCTCGCGACCCAGCGGCCCTCGGTGGACGTCGTCACCGGCCTCATCAAGGCGAACGTGCCCTCCCGGCTGGCGTTCGCGACCTCCTCGCTGGCCGACAGCCGGGTCATCCTGGACCAGCCGGGCGCCGAGAAGCTCATCGGCAAGGGCGACGGCCTCTTCCTGCCGATGGGCGCCAACAAGCCGACCCGGATGCAGGGCGCCTTCGTCACCGAGGACGAGGTGGCCCTGGTGGTCCAGCACTGCAAGGACCAGATGACCCCCGTCTTCCGCGAGGACGTGGTGGTCGGCGGCCAGCGGAAGAAGGAGATCGACGAGGACATCGGCGACGACCTCGACCTGCTCTGCCAGGCCGCCGAACTGGTCGTCTCCACCCAGTTCGGCTCCACCTCGATGCTCCAGCGCAAGCTGCGCGTCGGCTTCGCGAAGGCGGGCCGTCTGATGGACCTGATGGAGTCCCGGAACATCGTGGGGCCCAGCGAGGGCTCCAAGGCGCGTGACGTCCTGGTGAAGGCCGACGAACTGGACGGGGTGCTGGCGGTCATCCGGGGCGAGACGGAAGGCTAGCCCGGCCTTGGCCCCGGGCCCGGCCTAGGGCCCAAGGCCCGACACCCCGGTCCGCCCTCGTCGTCGGAGCCTCCTGACCGCCCTCGGAGCCCCCTCCGGCCCCGCTTCCGGAGGCCCCGTAGGGGTCCCGCCGGGGGGCCGTTCCGTCGGCCTTCCGGTGGCCTCCCCACACGGCCCTCGCCCGCTCCCGTCGAACGGCGGGGGCGGGCGGTTGACCCGCTGTTGACACCCCCCGACCGGTCGGTGACCTTCCCGGTCGTCTCTCACCCGTTCGAGATCCGAGGGCAACCGTTTCCTCATCACGTTCGTCAAGTTGGGGGGAGGGACAATCAGCACGTCATCACCTTCGGTGGGGGCGGCCAATCCGGCGGCGTACAAATGGCGTACAAAGTCGTCATCACCGGTTGCCCCGCCCTTTCACACCCCCCCTAGACTGAACCTCCAGCAGGTGGCTCACGCTCGAAAGGCGCCCCCGTGTCCATCGGCAACTCCCCCGAAGACGACCGGCCGGCCGACGACCCCGGCCCCGTCGATCCCCCGGCAGACGACCGTCCCTCGATCGGCCGTGTCCTCCAGCGGGCGCGGCTCGACTCCGGGCTGACCGTGGACGAGGTCAGCACCGCCACCCGGGTGCGCGTCCCGATCATCCACGCCGTCGAGCAGGACGACTTCAGCCGGTGCGGAGGGGACGTCTACGCGCGCGGGCACCTCAGGACGCTGGCCCGCGCGGTCGGCCTGGACCCCGCCGAACTGCTGGAGCGCTTCGACGCCGACCGCGGCGGTCGCCCCGCCCCGACCCCGGCCGCCCCGCTCTTCGAGGCCGAACGGATCCGGCCCGAGCCGCGCCGCCCCAACTGGACCGCCGCCATGGTCGCGGCGATCGTCGCCGTCATCGGTTTCGTCGGCTTCACCGCCTTCAAGGGCGACGACGGGGGCAAGGACCGCGAGCGGACGCCGGTGGCCGGCAGCGGTTCCACCTCCGCCGCCGGGACCACCAAGACCAAGTCCGCCCCGCCCAAGCCCGCCGACCCCAAGCCCGCCCCGTCCGACAGCGCCCTCGCCGCCGTCCCCCAGGACAAGGTCACCGTCAAGGTCACCGCCCCCGACGGCCGCAGCTGGATCTCGGCCAAGGACCACAACGGGCGCACCCTCTTCGACGGGCACCTGGAGCGCGGCGAGTCCAAGACCTTCCAGGACAAGCAGCGGATCGACCTGGTCCTGGGGGACGCGGGCGCCATCGAGCTGTTCGTCAACGGCAAGGCCATCGAGGACGACTTCCAGCCCGGCCAGGTCGAACGTCTGAGCTACACCAAGGGCGACCCCCAGGCGGGCTGACCCACCCCGGCGGGGGCCACCGAGGCCCCCGCCGGACGGACCGCCCCCGCCCGCGCGCCGTCCCCGGCCCGGAGAGGGTGCCCGAGGCGCGAGGGGTGTCACCGGGACGAAGTAGTCTTGAGCCCATGCCCGAACGCCGCACCGTCGCTCTCGTCACTCTTGGCTGCGCCCGTAACGAGGTGGACTCGGAGGAGTTGGCAGGCCGCTTGGAGGCGGACGGCTGGCAGCTCGTCGAGGACGCCGAGAACGCGGACGTCGCCGTCGTCAACACCTGCGGCTTCGTCGACGCCGCCAAGAAGGACTCCGTCGACGCCCTCCTGGAGGCCAACGACCTCAAGGGACACGGGAGAACGCAGGCCGTGGTGGCCGTCGGCTGCATGGCGGAGCGGTACGGCAAGGACCTCGCGGAAGCCCTCCCCGAAGCCGACGGCATCCTCGGCTTCGACGACTACGCGGACATCTCCGACCGCCTCCAGACCATCCTCAGCGGCGGCGTCCACGCCTCCCACACCCCCCGCGACCGCCGCAAGCTGCTCCCCGTCAGCCCGGCCGAGCGCCAGGCCGCCGGATCCGCCGTGGCCCTGCCCGGACACGCGCCGGTGGACGCCCCCGCGCCCCGCGACCTCCCCGAGGGGCTCGCCCCCGCGTCGGGTCCCCGCGCGCCGCTGCGCCGCCGCCTCGGCTCCTCGCCCGTCGCCTCCGTGAAGCTGGCCTCCGGCTGTGACCGGCGCTGTACGTTCTGCGCCATCCCCTCGTTCCGGGGCTCCTTCATCTCGCGCCGCCCCTCCGACGTCCTCGGCGAGACCCGCTGGCTCGCCGAGCAGGGCGTCAAGGAGATCATGCTGGTCTCCGAGAACAACACCTCCTACGGCAAGGACCTGGGCGACATCCGCCTCCTGGAGACGCTGCTGCCGGAGCTGGCCGCCGTCGACGGCATCGAGCGGGTCCGCGTCAGCTATCTGCAGCCCGCCGAGATGCGCCCCGGCCTGATCGACGTGCTCACCTCCACCGAGAAGGTCGCCCCCTACTTCGACCTGTCGTTCCAGCACTCCGCCCCCGGGGTGCTGCGGGCGATGCGCCGCTTCGGCGACACCGACCGCTTCCTGGAACTGCTCGACCAGATCCGGGGCAAGGCCCCCGAGGCCGGGGTGCGGTCCAACTTCATCGTCGGGTTCCCCGGCGAGACCGAGGACGACCTCGCGGAGCTGGAGCGGTTCCTCACCCATGCGCGCCTCGACGCCATCGGGGTGTTCGGTTACTCCGACGAGGAGGGCACCGAGGCGGCCACCTACGAGGTCAAGCACGACGAGGACACCGTCGCGGACCGTCTCGCCCGGGTCTCCCGGCTGGCCGACGAGCTCACCGCCCAGCGCGCCGACGAGCGCCTCGGGGAGACACTTGAGGTACTGGTCGAGTCCCTCGGCTCCGACGACGAGGACGACCCGGCCGTGGGCCGTGGCGCCCACCAGGCGCCGGAGACCGACGGCCAGGTGCGCTTCACCGGCGCCGCCGGGCTCGCCGTGGGCCGTATGGTCAGGGCGAAGGTGGTGGGCACCGAGGGCGTCGACCTCCTGGCGGAGGTCATGGAGCTGACCACGAGCGGCGTGTGTTCCGAGGAGGCGGCCAGATGACGGGAGTCCCGGCATCCGCGACGGACGGTCCCGGCCGTCCGGTGCGCGGCGGCAAGCTGGGCGCCGCGGCCGTCAACCAGGCCAGCCTGTGGAACATCGCCAACATCCTCACCATGGTCCGGCTGCTCCTCGTGCCGGGCTTCGTGGCGCTGATGCTGGCCGGTGGCGGCTACGACCCGGCCTGGCGCTCCCTCGCCTGGGCGGCGTTCGCCATCGCCATGATCACCGACCTCTTCGACGGTCATCTGGCGCGGACGTACAACCTGGTCACCGACTTCGGCAAGATCGCCGACCCCATCGCCGACAAGGCGATCATGGGCGCCGCGCTGATCTGCCTCTCCTCGCTCGGCGATCTGCCCTGGTGGGTCACGGGTGTGATCCTCGGCCGTGAGCTGGGCGTCACCCTGCTGCGCTTCATCGTGATCCGCTACGGAGTGATCCCGGCGAGCCGTGGCGGCAAGATGAAGACCCTGGCCCAGGGCACCGCCGTCGGGATGTACGTACTGGCGCTCACCGGTCCGCTCGCCACCCTGCGGTTCTGGGTGATGGCCCTCGCCGTCGTCCTCACCGTCCTCACCGGCCTCGACTACGTCCGCCAGGCCGTGGTGCTGCGCCGCCAGGGCATCGCGGAACGCCGTGCCCAGGCCGCCGAGAGCCTCGCCGCCGCCGAACGCGAGGCGGCCCGGCGGGAAGGGCGCGCGGTGCCCGAGGCCGTGACTCCCGGGACCGGGGCCGCCGGGGACGGGGCGCCGGGCGGGACGTCCGCCGCCCGTGGCGCGACCGGGCCGGATGACCCCCAGCGGGGAGCCGGAGCGCGGGAGCGCGTGGAGGGCGGAACGCCCGGGGGCGCGAGCCCCCGGCTGACCGTCGAGCGGGACGCCGAACGGTGAGCGGGGCGGCTGCCGGGGCCCTGCGACTGCTGCGGGAACGGGGGGAGACCCTCGCCGTCGCGGAGTCGCTGACCGGCGGTCTGGTCGCGGCGGCCCTCACCGACGTACCGGGCGCCTCACGGGCCTTCCGCGGCTCGGTCACCGCCTACGCCACCCCCGTCAAGGAGCGGCTGCTCGGCGTCGACGGCGGGCTGCTGGCGGCGCGGGGGGCCGTGGACGGCGAGGTGGCGCTGAGCATGGCGGACGGGGTCCGCCGGGTCCTCGGAGCGGACTGGGGGATCGCCACCACGGGGGTCGCGGGCCCCGAGCCGCAGGACGGGCGGCCGGTCGGCACGGTGTACGTCGCCGTGCGCGGGCCACGGGATGGCGGCAAAGTGGTCGCATTGCGGTTGAACGGCGACCGGACGGAAATCCGTAGGGAGAGTGTACGCAGCGTGCTCGGTCTCCTGCTGGAGCTGCTGTCGGGCCAACCGGTGAACGACCGCGCACAGGATACGGAACAGAACGGGGGGACTTGATGTTTGCAGCCCTGAGTGAACACGACATCGCTCCCCGCACGGCCGCGGCACGAGGCGGTACGGTGGGGCGTGAAGGATGCGGCTACACGGTCCGAGGAGGGAGCAACCGATGATTCTGCTCCGTCGCCTGTTGGGTGACGTGCTGCGTCGGCAGCGCCAGCGCCAGGGCCGTACTCTGCGCGAAGTCTCCTCGTCCGCCCGAGTGTCACTCGGCTATCTCTCCGAGGTGGAGCGGGGGCAGAAGGAGGCTTCCTCCGAACTGCTCTCCGCCATCTGCGACGCGCTTGACGTACGGATGTCCGAGCTCATGCGTGAGGTGAGCGACGAGCTCGCCCTCGCCGAGCTGGCCGAGTCGGCGCGGGCCAACGAGTCGGTGCCCGCACCGGTGCGCCCGATGCTCAATTCCGTCTCGGTGACCGGCGTGCCACCGGAACGGGTCACGATCAAGGCGCCCGCGGAGGCGGTGGACGTGGTCGCGGCCTGACGGCACGCGGCGTCCCCGGTACACGGCGTCACCGGCTATTCACCAGGGCCCCGGCCCCGGACCCCCCGAACGGGGGCGGTCCGGAACCGGGGCCCTCGCCGTGTCCGGACCTCGCCCCCTCCGGTCGTCCGCCCTGATCCGGACCGGCCGACGGGCCCCGGTGGCCTGCCTGGCCCAGGCGGGAAGGCCCCGGTTTGGGTGACCCCTTTTGGGTAGGTGTGCCATGGTTGAAGTGGCCTGATCCCGATCGTGGAACCGGAGGACCGGCATGTACGTCGTCAAGAGTCCGCTGTCCGATGCCGACATGAAGACCGTCGCCGAGGCCCTCCAGGGCGCGCTGGTGGATCTGGTGGACCTCTCGCTGGTCTCCAAGCAGATCCACTGGAACGTCGTCGGCCCCCGCTTCCGCTCCGTGCACCTCCAGCTCGACGAGGTGGTGGACACCGCGCGGCTGCACTCCGACACGGTCGCCGAGCGCGCCTCGACCCTGGGCGTCCCGCCGGACGGCCGTGCCGAGACGGTGGCCCGCACCTCCGGCGTCGGCCCGGTGCCGGACGGCTGGATCAAGGACACGGACGCGGTCGGCACCCTCGTCACCGCGCTGGCCTCGGTGATCGGCCGGATGCGCGCCCGGGTCGACGCCACCGCCGACGCCGACCCGGTGAGCCAGGACATCCTCATCCAGATCACGGCCGACCTGGAGAAGCACCACTGGATGTTCCAGGCGGAGAACGGCTGAGGCCCCGCCGCGCGTGGTGGCGGTGCCGGGGCGGCGGGGCGCGGTCCGGGCCGTCGCCGTGGTGGGCGGCGCGCTCTGGTGGTGGGCGGCGCTGAGGCTGGCCCTGGCCCCTTCGGCGGGGGCGCTGGAGGCGACGGTGGCCGCCGGTGGATGGGGGCTCAGTCTGCTGCCGGTGCACTGCGCGCCCGCGCCCGCCGCTGCCCGCGTCCGGCGGCGTGGACGGCCCCGGACGGGTGGACGGCTCCGGGAGGCCGGACGGCTGCATAAGGGTGGACGGCTTCGGCGGGGCGGACGGCGTGACGGGCCGGAGGGCGGGCCGGTGGGCACCGGCCGGGTCTCAGGGGCGTCCGGTCATGGTGAGGGGCCGGACTGGCAGCCGGGACACCAGTAGACGGGACGGACCCGGGAACCCTCGCCCCACTCGGTGCGGCGTACCGGGGTGCCGCAGCGGGGGCAGGGGCGCGGGGCGCGGCCGTAGACGAACAGCGGTTCGCGGTCGTGACCGGTGGTGACGCGCCGGGGACGGTCGCGGTTCGCCGTCAGCAGCCGCCGGGCGAGCGCGGGCAGCCCGGACAGGCGGTCGGCGGGCAGTTCCCCGACCGGCAGCCAGGGCGTCGCGCCGACCAGGAAGCACAGCTCCGCCCGGTAGACGTTGCCGATCCCGGCGAGGACGCGCTGGTCCAGCAGCGCCTCCCCGAGGGGCCGCCCGGGAACCGCGAGCAGGTTCTCCCGCACCCGGTCCGGGTCCCAGTCCGGGCCCAGTGGATCGGGCCCGAGATGGCCGACCACCCGGGCCTCGTCGCGGGTGCGCAGCAGATCGAGCACGGGCAGCCGGTAACCGACCGCCGTGGCCGTCGCGGTGCCGAGGACGGCCCGGATCTGGTGCGTGGGCCCGCCGCGCCAGCGTTCACCGGGGCGGTACACCCGCCATGCGCCGTCCATGCGCAGATGTGAGTGGAGGGTCAGCCCGCCCTCGACACGGGTCAGCAGGTGTTTGCCCCGAGGAGCCACCTCCAGGACCGTGCGGCCCGTCAGATCCACCGTGGCGAGCCGGGGAACCCGCAGGTCGGAGCGGACGAGTGAATGTCCGGCGAGCGCTTCGTCCAGCTCGCGCGCCGTCCGCCACACCGTGTCGCCCTCGGGCATGCGTCAAGCCTGCCATGGAACCGGCCCGGGCCGCCGTGCCCGTTCCCCGGGGTGGTGTGGTGCGGCCTCTGTGCGGGAGCGGACGGGACGTGCGGCCGGTGCGGGCGGGGCGTGCGGCCGGTGCGGGCGGGGCGTGCGGGCGCCGGGGTGCGTGGGGCGTGAGCATTGCTCATCCGCGCAGACGGAGCCCCCGGGGGGTGGCGTGGAACCCCGCGCCCTCCAGAACGGTGCCGAACGCCGAGGTCAGCGCGGGTTCCCTGTTGACCCGCTCCACAGTGAGGGTGCCCAGCGCGCCGTCCCGGGCCGCGCGGGCGACCGCCCCGGCCGCCGCCGTCAGCCGGGGGTCGTCCGGTCCGGGGCCGCTGTCCGGGTGGGTGGGCCAGGCCAGCAGGGTCTTGCCGCCCCGTTCCAGGTAGAGCGTCAGCTCGCCGTCGACCAGGACGACCAGCGATCCCGCCTTGCGACCGGGTTTGTGGCCCGCTCCGGCGGGCGGCTCGGGCCAGGGCAGGGCCGCGCCGTACGCGTTGGCGGGGTCGGCGGCGGCCAGCAGGACCGCCCGTGGGCCGACGCCGGGGGCGGGGGGCCGACCGGTGGGGGGCGGGGCGTGACCGGGGTCGGCGGGGAAGTCGGGGATGCCGCCGGTGCGGGGGACGGACGGGTCGTCGGGGAAGGGCTCCGGGGAGCGCTCGCCGCGTTCCCGCGCGGTGGCCGTCGCCCGGAGCCGGTCCACCGCGCCGTCCATGGCGAACTGGGCTCCGCCCAGCCCCTCGACCACATAGCCGCGCCGTGCCTGACCGCTCTCCTCGAACGCCGACAACACCCGGTAGGCCGCCGAGAAACCGCCCTCGACGCCCTCCGCCGCCACGGCGCCCCGGGTCACCACCCCGTGCCGGTCCAGCAGGGTGCGGGCCAGGGCGTGGGCGCGCGGCGTCGGCTCGGTCTCCGCCGCCGGGAGCAGGGACCAGCGGCCGCCGACCGTCGGGGGACCGCTCCGGGAGGCCGGTCGGGCGGCGGCCGTCAGGGAGCCGTAGCGGCCGCGCGGGACCGTCCGCCGGGCGCGGTGCGCGGTCGAACCGGCGGTGCGGCCCGAGCCGAGCAGGGCCCGCAGCGGGGCGAGGGTGTCATTGGTCAGCCGTCCCGACCAGGTGAGGTCCCAGATCGTGTCGGCCAGCTGGGGGTCGGTGGCCTCCGGGTGGGTGGTGGCCCGTACCCGGTCGGCGATCTGGCGGAAGAACAGGCCGTAGCCGCCGGAGAGGGCGTCGAGGACGGACCGGTGGAGCGCCGTCTCCTCCAGCGGGTGGGGCGGGGGCAGCAGCAGGGGCGCCGCGTCCGCCAGGTACAGGGAGATCCAGCCGTCCTTGCCGGGCAGGGCGCCCGCGCCGGCCCACACCACCTCGCCCGAGGCGGTCAGCTCGTCCAGCGTCGCGGGGGTGTAGCCGGTGACCCGGGACGGCAGCACCAGCCGCTCCAGTGCGGAGGCCGGCACCGACGCGCCTTGGAGCTGTTCGACCGCCCGCGCCAGGCCGTCCGTGCCGCGCAGCCCCCCGCGGTCCCCGATGTGCTGCCACCGGGGGAGGAACTGGGCGAGGGCCGCCGGGGGGACCGGTTCCAGCTCCTGGCGCAGGGCGGCCAGCGAACGGCGGCGCAGCCGTCGCAGGACCGCCGCGTCGCACCACTCCTGGCCGATGCCCGCCGGGTGGAACTCGCCCTGGACGACCCGGCCCGCCGCCGCCAGCCGTCGCAGCGCGCCGTCCGTGACCGCGCCGCCCAGTCCGAAGCGGGCCGCCGCCGTGGTCGAGGTGAACGGTCCGTGCGTCCGGGCGTACCGGGCGAGGAGGTCGCCCAGCGGGTCCTTGACCGGTTCCGTGAACGCCTCGGGCACCCCGACCGGCAGCGCCGTGCCCAGGGCGTCCCGCAGTCTGCCCGCGTCCTCGACCGCCGCCCAGTGCTCCACCCCGGCGATCCGGACCCGGATCGCGCGCCGGGCCGCCGCCAGCTCCCCGGCCCACCCGTCCTCGGCGCCCCGCTCGGCCAGCTCCCCGGGCGTCAGCGGGCCGAGCAGCCGCAGCAGGTCGGCGACGCCCTCCGCGTCCTTGACCCGACGGTCCTCGGTGCGCCACTGGAGCTCGGCCTCCAGCTCGGCCAGCACCTCGGGGTCCAGCAGCTCCCGCAGCTCCGCCTGACCGAGCAGCTCCGCGAGCAGCCGGGAGTCCAGGGACAGGGCCGCCGCCCGGCGCTCCGCCAGCGGTGAGTCGCCCTCGTAGAGGAACTGGGCGACGTAGCCGAACAGCAGGGACCGCGCGAAGGGCGAGGGCTCCGGGGTGGTGACCTCCACCAGCCGGACCCGTCGGGCTTCGATGTCGCCCATCAGCTCGGTGAGCCCGGGGACGTCGAACACGTCCTGGAGGCACTCGCGGACCGCTTCGAGCACGATCGGGAAGGACCCGAAGTCGCTCGCCACCTCCAGGAGCTGGGCGGCGCGCTGGCGCTGCTGCCACAGCGGGGTGCGCTTGCCGGGGCTGCGGCGGGGCAGCAGCAGGGCCCGGGCCGCGCACTCCCGGAACCGGGACGCGAACAGGGCCGACCCGCCGACCCGTTCCGTGACGACCTGGTCCACGTCGCCCCGGTCGAAGACCACGTCGGCGGCGCCCACGGGGGCCCGCTCCGCGTCGTACTCCGTGCCCGTGCCGCCCGGGCCGCCGGGGTCCGCGTCGAGGAGGTCCAACCCCATCAGATCGGCGTCCGGGAGCCGGAGCACCAGACCGTCGTCGGCGTGCATGACCTGCGCGTCCATGCCGTACCGCTCGGTGAGCCGGGCGCCCAGCGCGAGCGCCCAGGGGGCGTGCACCTGCGCACCGAACGGGGAGTGCACGACGATCCGCCAGTCGCCCAGCTCGTCGCGGAACCGCTCCACCACGATGGTGCGGTCGTCGGGCACGTGCCCGCAGGCGGCGCGCTGCTCGTCCAGATAGGCGAGGACGTTGTCGGCGGCCCACGCGTCGAGTCCGGCGGCGGTCAGCCGCCGCCGGGCGTCTTCCCGGGGCAGGGCGCCCACCTCGCGCAGGAACGCGCCCACCGCCCGGCCCAGCTCCAGCGGACGGCCCAGCTGGTCGCCCTTCCAGAACGGGAGGCGGCCCGGGACACCGGGGGCGGGGGAGACCAGCACCCGGTCCCGGGTGATGTCCTCGATCCGCCACGAGCTGGTGCCGAGGGTGAACACGTCCCCGATCCGCGACTCGTAGACCATCTCCTCGTCCAGCTCGCCCACCCGGCCGCCGCCCCGCTTGGGGTCGGCCCCGGCGAGGAACACCCCGAACAGGCCCCGGTCGGGGATCGTCCCGCCCGAGGTGACCGCCAGCCGCTGGGCGCCGGGGCGGCCGGTGACCGTCCCCGCGATCCGGTCCCACACCACGCGCGGGCGCAGCTCCGCGAACGCGTCGGAGGGGTAGCGGCCCGCGAGCATGTCCAGCACCGCCGTGAACGCCGACTCCGGCAGCGAGGCGAACGGGGCGGCCCGCCGGGCCAGTGCCAGCAGGTCGTCCACCTGCCAGGTGTCCATCGCGGTCATGGCGACCAACTGCTGCGCGAGCACGTCCAAGGGGTTGGCGGGCACCCGCAGCGACTCGATCGCGCCCGTGCGCATCCGCTCCGTGACCACCGCCGACTGCACCAGATCGCCCCGGTACTTCGGGAACACGACCCCCGTCGACACCGCTCCCACCTGGTGCCCCGCCCGGCCCACCCGCTGGAGCCCGGAGGCCACCGACGGCGGCGACTCCACCTGCACCACCAGGTCGACCGCGCCCATGTCGATGCCCAGCTCCAGACTGGACGTGGCGACGACGGCCGGCAGCCGTCCCGCCTTCAGGTCCTCCTCGACCAGCGCCCGCTGCTCCTTGGAGACCGAGCCGTGGTGCGCCCGCGCGATGACCTGAGGGGCGCCCAGGACGGCGCCGGAGCCGCCCATCACCTCGGCCGGGGCGTGGGACTCCGCCAACGGGACGCCGGTGGCCCGCTCGTGGGCGATCTCGTTCAGCCGGTTGCACAGCCGTTCCGCCAGGCGCCGGGAGTTGGCGAACACGATCGTGGAGCGGTGGCTCTGCACCAGGTCGGTGATCCGCTCCTCCACGTGCGGCCAGATCGAGGGCCGCTCCCCGTCCTCGCCGGCCTGCGACGCGGGCGAGCCGCCCAGTTCGCCCAGGTCCTCCACCGGGACGACCACCGACAGGTCGAACTCCTTGCCCGAGGGCGGCTGGACGATCTCCACCTTCCCGCGCGGGGACAGATAGCGGGCCACCTCGTCCACCGGACGGACCGTCGCGGAGAGCCCGATCCGTCGCGCGGGCCGCTCCAGCAGCTCGTCCAGCCGCTCCAGGGAGAGCGCGAGGTGCGCCCCCCGCTTGGTGCCCGCCACGGCGTGCACCTCGTCCAGGATGACCGTCTCCACCCCCGCCAGGGCCTCCCTGGCGGACGAGGTCAGCATCAGGAACAGCGACTCCGGAGTGGTGATCAGGATGTCCGGCGGGCGGGTGGCCAGCGACCGGCGCTCGGCGGCGGGGGTGTCGCCCGAGCGGATGCCGACCCGGACCTCCGGCTCCGGCAGCCCGAGCCGCACCGCCTCCTGCCGGATGCCCGTCAGCGGGCTGCGGAGATTGCGCTCCACGTCCACCGCGAGGGCCTTCAACGGGGACACGTACAGCACCCGGCACCGCTTCTTCGGCTCGGCCGGGGCCGGGGTGGAGGCCAGCCGGTCCAGCGCCGCCAGGAACGCCGCCAGCGTCTTGCCGGAGCCGGTGGGCGCCACGACCAGCACGTCCGAGCCCTCGGCGATCGCCCGCCACGCGCCGCTCTGGGCGCTCGTGGGCGCGGAGAACGCCCCCGAGAACCAGCCGCGGGTCGCGGGGGAGAACGTGTCGAGGGCGGACGTCACCATGCCCCCATCCTGCACCCGACCACTGACAATCGCTCCGACCTGCGCGAACGCCCCGCTCCTCGGGTGCTCGACCCCGTCAGTCCCCGCCCGGCGTGCCCGCCCGTCCCCGGCTGTCCCCGCCCCGGCCGGGTCTGGCCGGGGCGGGGACGGCTCGATCCGGCCGCGTCCGCCCGTCGGGTCGCCTCCAGCCCGGCCCGTCCCGCCCTGCGGGAACCGCCCCGACACCGGCCCGGGTCCCGCGCGGCGCAGAATGGGGACATGGCCGGTCAGGGGGAACGCGCGCGGCACTGGCGGTATCCGGAACTGCCCGGGGTGGACCTGCTGCGGGCCCGGTACGTCCGCAAGACCTTCGTGCGCCACACCCACGAGGACTTCGTGATCGCCGCGATCAGCGAGGGCGTGGAGGTCTTCCACCACGGCGGCGCCGACCGTTACGCGGGCCCCGGCGCGCTCGCCCTGGTCAACCCCGACACCCCGCACACCGGACGGGCCGGGGTCCCCGAGGGCTGGCGGTACGGCGCGGTCTACCCCGCCCCCGGGCTGGTCGCGGAGATCGCCGCCGAGACCACCACCCTGCGCGGTGCCCCCGGCTTCGTCAGCCCGGTCCTCGACGACCCCCACGCCGCCGCCCTGGTGCACCGGGTGCTGCGCGCCGCCGACGAGGGCGACGCGCTGGCCGCCGACACCCTGCTGAGGGTCACCGTCACCCGGCTGCTGCGGCGCAACGGCGGGCCGCTGCCCGAGCGGGCCGTCCACTCGGCGGGTGCCCGTACCGCCGCCCGGGCCCGTGCCGCGCTGGAAGAGCGCATGGACCGGCCGCCGACCCTGCACCGCCTCGCCGCCGAACTCGGGACCAGCCCGTTCGCCCTGCTGCGCGCCTTCCGGGCGGCCTACGGCATGCCCCCGCACACCTGGCTCACGGACGCCCGGGTGCGCCGCGCCCGCCGTCTCCTGGACGCCGGTACGCCACCCGCCGAAGCGGCGCTCGCCGTCGGCTTCACCGACCAGCCCCACCTCAACCGGCACTTCACCCGGATCGTGGGGGTCCCGCCGGGCGCCTACCAGCGGGAGCGCAGGAACGTACAAGAAACGCCCGCCGGGCCCGTCGTACCGTCGAGGGCGTGACAGAACAGACGACACCCGCCGGAGCGGGCATAGCGGGCACCCCGGGTGACCCGGGACCCGGATCCGGGCCGGGGGCGCCGCCCCGCGACGACACCGCCGTGATCAGGGACTCCCTCGGGGTGGGCGTCGCGGTGGGGCTGTCCGGCTTCGCCTTCGGCGTGACGGCGGCGGGCAGCGGACTCACCCTCCTCCAGGCGTGCGCCCTGAGCCTCCTGGTCTTCACCGGGGCCTCCCAGTTCGCCCTGGTGGGCGCCCTCGCTGCGGGCGGCAATCCGCTGACCGCCGCCGCTGGGGCGTTCTTCCTCGGCGTCCGCAACGCCTTCTACGGACTGCGCCTGTCCCAGGTGCTCGCCCTCCCGCGCGCGGTGCGTCCGTTCGCCGCGCACTGGGTCATCGACGAGACCACCGCCGTCTCCCTCGCCCAGCCCACCCGCCGGGCCGCCCGGGTCGGCTTCACGGTCACCGGGATCACCCTCTACGTGCTCTGGAACCTCACCACCCTGCTGGGCGTCCTCGGCGCGGAGGCCATCGGCGACACCGGCGCGTGGGGGCTCGACGCCGCCGGACCCGCCGTCTTCCTCGCCCTGCTGGCCCCCATGCTCCGGACCACCGCCGAACGCGCCGTCGCGGGCCTGGCGGTGCTGCTCAACCTGGGTCTGCTGCCGGTGCTGCCCGCCGGGGTGCCGGTCCTGCTCTCGGCGCTCGCCGCGCCCGTGGTCCTGTACGTCAGCGGACGCGCCGCCCGCCCGGACGGCTCCCGGGCCCCGGACGCCGACCCCCGCCGGGACGCTCCCGGCACCGGACCGGACCCGGCCGGCGGTACGGACGACGCGGACGGTACGGACGGAACGCACGACACGGAAGGAAGGCGGGCCCGCCGATGAGCACCACGACCGTATGGATCGCGATCGGGGTCACCGCCGTCGGCTGCTACGCCGTCAAACTGCTCGGACTCCTGGTGCCCGCGGGCGCCCTGGAACGCCCCCTGGTGCGACGGCTGGCCGCCCTGGTGCCCGTCGCGCTGCTCGCCGCCCTCACGGCGCAGCAGACCTTCTCCGAGGGACGGACGCTGGTCCTCGACGCCCGGGCCGCCGGGCTGGCCGCGGCGACCCTCGCCCTAGTCCTCAGGGCGCCCTTCCTGGTCGTCGTGGGGACGGCCGTCGTCGTCACGGCCGGGGTGCGGGCGGTGACCGGCTGAGCCGGTCACCGGGGCGGGCGCTCAGCCGATGGGCCGCCCGTACGCCCGCAGGGTGCGCAGCGCCTCCAGGGTGACGATGGGACGCCACTCAAGCGCCGTACCGGGCGCCCACAACCGCCACTGGATCGGCCAGCCCCCGTCGCCCTGCTGCTGCGCCGCCAGCACGTCCAGGGAACGGTTCATCTCCGTGTCCGTGAACCACCGGCGCGCCAGCGAGCGCGGGGAACGCGCGAAGTGGTGCGGGTAGTGGTGCTCCTTGGGCGCGTACCCGGGCGCCACCGGGTAGTCGTCCAGGCGCGCGGGATCCAGCACCGCGAGGCGCTGCTCCCGCACCAGGCGCCCCAGCCGGTCGGCGGCGGCCTCGGCGCGGGAACGGTCCGGTACGGCGTCCAGGAACACGATCGCCGCCTCGACCTCGTAGGGATGCGACTTCTCCAGGGACTCCACCGCGTGCCAGCAGAAGTCGGTGGCGCGGAACAGCCAGGCGTGCCAGACGTCGTTGCGGTGCAGCAGGCCCACCACGGGGCCCGTCGCGAGGAGGTCGCCGGCCGGATGGTCCACCACCGGCACGAACGGCGCCGCCGGGTAGGCCCGCTGGGTCGGCAGCACCGACGGCAGGGCGCCCTCGGAGGTCGACACCGACGTCAGATGGCGGCACAGCCGCTCCACCCGCTGTCCGCCGCACCGCCCGATGGCGTCGAGCACCCGCAGCGCGTGCGCGGCGTGCAGCGGCTGGCTCACCGGGCCCCTGAGGTCCGGTTCGAGGCCGTGGCCGTAGCCGTCGTCGTCGGTGCGGTACGCGTCGAGCGCGGTCTCCACCGCGTCGGCCTCGGCCGTGCCCAGGAACTCGTACGCGAACCTGCGCTGTTCCAGCACCCGGGCGGTGAGCCACAGGAAGTCCGCCGCGCGGGCGAGCGGGGTGTGCGCCGGGGCGGGCCGTGCCGCGCCGGGCGTCGGGACGGCGCCGCGGGTCGCGGCGGGCTGCGGGGGCAGGGGGAAAGCTCCGGATTCGGCCATGTCATGACCGTAGAGGCCGATTCGCGCGCGGGGAGGCGTACCGGCCCGGCTGCACTCTCAGGGGCGGGATACTGGGGTCATGCGGTTGACGGTTTTCTGGCAGCGGATGGCGGACCACTTCGGGGCGGCCTACGCCGAGTCCTTCGCCCGTGACCACGTGATGGCCGAGCTGGGCGGACGCACGGTGCACCAGGCGCTCGCGGAGGGCTGGGAGGCCAAGGACGTGTGGCGGGCGGTCTGCGAGGCGGTCGGGGTGCCCCAAGGGCTGCGCTGACCCGCGTGCCGGACGGCCCCGTACGGAGCCCCGGAGGGGCGGGCGGACACGGGGCGGAGGCCGGTCACCGTCGGGGTGACGGCCGTCCACCGGAGCGCCCGCGCGCGGGACGGCCGGTCACGGTGCGCGGACCCGGCCCACCGGTTTCCCCGGGCCTCCGCGCAGCGGGATCGCGACCGGTGGGGGACCGTTCCGGACGGCGTAGTCCAGACTTGCCCCGTGGCATCCATAGACGACACGGACGACAACGCGCGCGAGACGGGCAACTCACCCGGCCGGGGGGCCGGCGCCGGAACCATCCGGACGCCTCCGGAACCCGGCCCCGGGCAGGACCCGCCGCCCGCTGTCACGGCGGCTCTCCACGGTGCCCGGATGCCCCGCTGGCTGCCCAGGGCCATCGCGCTCGCGCTCGCCCTCTACGGCTGCTTCCAGCTCGGCAGCTGGGCGTTCCACCAGCTCACCGGGCTCCTCGTCAACATCCTGATCGCCTTCTTCCTGGCGCTGGCCATCGAGCCCGCCGTGAGCTGGATGGCGGCGCGCGGAATGCGCCGGGGCCTCGCCACGGCCACGGTGTTCCTCGGCCTGGTGGTCGTCACCGCGGGCTTCGTCACCATGATGGGGTCGATGCTCGCCAACCAGATCGCGAGCATCACCGAGGACTTCCCGAAGTACCTCGACTCGGTCATCAATTGGATCAACCTGACGTTCGAGACGGAACTGAACCGCGTCAAGGTCCAGGACAGCCTCGTCCACTCCGACTGGCTCCAGAAGTACCTCCAGAACAGCGCGACCGGTGTGCTCGACGTCTCCGCGCAGGTGCTGGGCGGGCTGTTCGAACTGCTCACCGTGCTGCTGTTCTCGTTCTACTTCGCGGCCGACGGGCCCCGGCTGCGGCGCGCGCTGTGCTCCGTCCTGCCGCCCGCCCGGCAGGCCGAGGTGCTGCGCGCGTGGGAGATCGCCGTCGACAAGACGGGCGGCTACCTCTACTCGCGCGGTCTGATGGCGCTCGCCTCGGGCATCGCGCACTACGTCCTGTTCCAGGCGCTGGAGGTGCCCTACGCACCCGCGCTGGCGGTGTGGGTCGGGCTCGTCTCGCAGTTCATCCCGACCATCGGCACCTATCTCGCGGGCGCGCTGCCCATGCTGATCGCGTTCACGGTCGACCCCTGGTACTCGCTCTGGGTGCTGATCTTCGTGGTGGTGTACCAGCAGTTCGAGAACTACCTCCTGCAGCCGAAGCTGACCGCGCGGACCGTCGACATCCACCCCGCCGTCGCCTTCGGCTCGGTGATCGCGGGCACGGCGCTGCTCGGCGCGGTCGGCGCCCTGATCGCCATTCCGGCGGTCGCTACCCTCCAGGCGTTCCTCGGGGCGTACGTGCGGCGGTACGACGTGACGGACGACCCCCGGGTGCAGGGCCACCGGGCGAGGACGTCACCGGGCGGCGCGCTCGCCCGGGTCCGCGCGCTGTTCGGCGGTTCGGCGGCCCGTACCGCCGAGGTGCCCGCGAAGGCCGACGGGGCCTCCACGGGCGGCTGAGGCGGCCCCTGAGCGCCGCCGGGGCGCGGGCGCGGCCGGGAGCGTGTCCGTGCCGCCCGCGCCCGGCGGCGGGGACGGTCATCCGCGAGGGCCGTCGGCCGCGAGGGTACTGGCCGGTCCCGGCAGGCCCGTGTCCTGCAGGCCGTCGCCGGGTGGCGGGGCGCCGGGCGAGGAAGACGAACTCCCGGCCCGGCCGGTCGGGCGCGTCCCGCACCTCCCGCACCAGGTAGCCGTGGGCGGCCAGGTCCGCCTCGACCTCCTCGCGTTCCCGGAAGCGCAGCGTCGAGTCCGACGTCAGCACCCGCCCGTCCGCCGCGAAGACGTAGGTCCAGCGGAAGGTCACCAGGGGCGGTGCCACCTCGACCAGCCGGACCCAGCTGCGGACGGCGCCGACCCCGGGGACCTCCGTCACGCGGTGGGACCTCTCCGGGGTCCATTCCTCCCAGGCGCGCCCGGCCGGATCACGGGTCTCGAAGACCAGGTCTCCACCGGGCCGCAGCGCCTCGTGGGCGCCCCGCAGGGTGTTCCGCCAGGCTCCCGGGTCGACGACGGCCTGGGCGACGTTCGCCGTCATCGTCACCAGGTCGACCCGCAGCGGTGGAAGGGCCGTGGCGTCCCCGTGGATCCAGCGCACCCGTTCGGCGCCCGGCTTGGCCCGCGCGACGTCGAGGGACGCGCGGGCCGGGTCGACCCCGACGACCTCGATCCCCCGGTCGGCCAGGAGGAGCGCGAACACCCCGGTGCCACAGCCGATGTCCAGCACCCGGCGCGCCCCGGACTCCGCCGCGATCCGGAGGTAGGCGTCGAGGTCGCCGCGGTCGGGGTCGAGCGGGTCGTAGATCGCGGCGAGCCGCGGATGTCCGAAGCAGTCGTCAACCATGTGCCCGGAGGTTCGCAGAGCCGACGTCCGAGGGCCACCGGGTTTCACCGCGCCGCCGGGTTCACCGGACCGACGGCCGGGGTCGTTCTCCCCTCGGGTGCCTTCGGTCGGTGGTGCCCGGCTGCCGGAAGGCCCCGCGTGGCGCGCTTGACACTAAAATCGAACATCTATTCTGATGGGGGAGGTCCGCTGCCGCACGGCACCGGCTCCCGGCCCGAACGCCGGGGACGGGTGGGTGCGGGGAGCGTTCTCCGGCGGGCGTGTCGCCGGAGTTATCCACAGGTCGGACCGGCGTCGGGGCGCGTTGTCAGTGGCAGGCGTTAGCGTCTTGGACGTGAAGCGATCGACTCAAGCAAACCGGGTGGAACCCATGGCAGGAACTGACCGCGAGAAGGCGCTCGACGCCGCGCTCGCACAGATCGAACGACAATTCGGCAAGGGCGCGGTGATGCGCCTGGGCGAGCGGCCGAACGAGCCCATCGAGGTCATCCCCACCGGGTCGACCGCACTCGACGTCGCCCTCGGGGTCGGCGGACTGCCGCGCGGCCGTGTGGTGGAGGTCTACGGGCCGGAGTCCTCCGGCAAGACCACCCTCACCCTCCACGCCGTGGCCAACGCCCAGAAGGCCGGTGGCCAGGTCGCCTTCGTGGACGCGGAGCACGCCCTCGACCCGGAGTACGCCAAGAAGCTGGGCGTCGACATCGACAGCCTCATCCTGTCCCAGCCCGACAACGGCGAGCAGGCCCTGGAGATCGTGGACATGCTGGTCCGCTCCGGAGCCCTCGACCTCATCGTCATCGACTCCGTCGCCGCGCTGGTGCCGCGTGCGGAGATCGAGGGCGAGATGGGCGACTCCCACGTGGGTCTCCAGGCCCGGCTGATGAGCCAGGCCCTGCGGAAGATCACCAGCGCGCTCAACCAGTCCAAGACGACCGCGATCTTCATCAACCAGCTCCGCGAGAAGATCGGTGTGATGTTCGGCTCCCCGGAGACCACGACCGGTGGCCGCGCCCTGAAGTTCTACGCCTCGGTCCGGATCGACATCCGCCGCATCGAGACGTTGAAGGACGGCACGGACGCGGTCGGCAACCGCACCCGTTGCAAGGTCGTCAAGAACAAGGTCGCCCCGCCGTTCAAGCAGGCCGAGTTCGACATCCTCTACGGCCAGGGCATCAGCCGCGAGGGCGGTCTGATCGACATGGGCGTGGAGCACGGCTTCGTCCGCAAGGCCGGCGCCTGGTACACGTACGAGGGCGACCAGCTCGGCCAGGGCAAGGAGAACGCGCGGAACTTCCTCAAGGACAACCCCGACCTCGCCAACGAGATCGAGCGGAAGATCAAGGAGAAGCTCGGCGTCGGAGTGAAGCCCGAGGCGACGGCCGCCGAGCCGGGCGCGGACGGTGCCGCACCCGCGGAGGAGGCCAAGACGGTCCCCGCCCCGGCGGCCAAGACCACCAAGGCCAAGACCGCCGCGGCGGCCAAGAGCTAGTCCGTGACACGGCGAACCGAATGGCCTGTCCCCGGGGGCCCCGAAGACCCCGGGAGGGCCGGTCCGGACCCGGCGGGCCCGGACGGGACCGGTCCGGACGACGGGCTCTGGAGGCCCTGGGACCTTGAGGAACCAGGGGAACCGGAAGAAGCGGCGGAGCTGGCGGAACCGGGGGGATCCGCACCGGGAGGAACCGGGGTCCCCGGGGGAACCCGGAGGCCCCGGGGGAGCCGGTTCTCCGGTCGCTCCCGGCGTCCGGCGGACGGGGGTCTCCCGGACCCGGACGTCCAGGCCGACGGTCCGGGGGACGACGACCGGTCCGGACGGACCGCCGGGCGTACCGCGTCCCGGAACGAGGCCGGAGGGGAACGAGGCCGTGGCACCCGCCGCCGCGGTCGGCCCCGTGGCCACCACGACAGCGACTCCCCCTCTCCGTCGAGGGCCGGTCAGGGGGAGTCGCCCAGGGACCCGGCGGAGCGGGCGCGGGCGATCTGTCTGCGCCTGCTCACCGGGACCCCCCGCACCCGAAGACAACTCGCGGACGCCCTGCGCGAGCGGGACGTCCCCGACGAGGTCGCCGAGGAGGTGCTGACCCGCTTCGAGGAGGTGGGGCTCATCGACGACGGCGCGTTCGCCGGAGCCTGGGTCGAGTCCCGTCATCACGGGCGGGGCCTCGCCCGGCGGGCGCTCGCCCGGGAACTGCGCACCAAGGGCGTCGACTCCGAACTCATCGACCAGGCCGTGGCCCGGCTCGATCCGGACCAGGAGGAGGCCACCGCCCGCGCCCTGGTGGCCCGCAGGCTGCGCGGCACCCGGGGGCTGGACCGTGACAAGCGCGTCCGGCGTCTCGCGGGTGTCCTCGCCCGCAAGGGCTACTCCGAAGGGCTTGCCCTGAGGGTGGTCCGGGAGGCCCTCCGGGAGGAGGCCGAGCACGACGACGGGACTTCCCCGGAGTCCGCGCCGGAGGAGTGGGACAACGGGGAGGACTGAACCGGACCGCCGGAGAAACCCTCTCCGTCCTCTCCGTCCCGGTGACCGTCCCGACCGGGGTGGGGACGGTCACCGGGGGCCGGAGGGAGACCGGCTCCCCTGCCCACCAGGTGCCAGCGTCTCGCCTCCGGCGCCATGACCTCCGGTGGAGCGCCCTCGGCGAGGGGGCGTCCACCGGAGGAGCCGGGGCCGGAGTGCCCGGAGTCAGACCCCCGGGGCGTCAGAGACGTCCGAGGTGCCAGGGGCGTCCGGACGGTCCCGGGCCACCGATGACCACAGGGGCGGTGTGGGCGCGTGCGGGCCCGCCGGGAACCTGACGGGCAGCCCCGCCGCACGCCACGCCTGGAAGCCGCCCACCAGATCGGTCGCCCGGTCCAGCCCGAGCCGCCGCAGCGAGTCGGCCGCCAGACTGGACGCGTACCCCTCGTTGCAGATCACCACCACCCGCAGGTCATGACCGGTCGCCTCGGCCACCCGGTGGCTGCCGAGGGGGTCGAGCCGCCACTCCAGTTCATTGCGCTCGACGATCAGCGCGCCCGGGATCAGACCGTCACGGTCGCGCAGTGCCGCGTACCGGATGTCGACCAGTACGGCGTCGCCCGCCCGGGCCGCCTCGTACGCCGACCCGGCGGTGATCCGGTCCAGTCCGGAGCGGATCCGCTCCAGCCGGGTGTCTATGGACACCGCCGGAGCGGCCGGGGGAGTGCCGTGGCCGCTCACTGCCAGTCCTCCGGACGCTCGACGTGCTCCAGCCGCATCACCTGGCCCGATCGGCTGAAACGGCGGATCTGGGAGAGCGGCGGGTAGTAGGCGTGCACGGAGACGGCGTGCTCGGTCGTCGACTCGTTCAGCACCTCGTGCACATGGTGCCGTCCGAAGGCCCGCCCCCGTCCCTCGGACAGCGACCGGGTGCGGTCCAGACCGTCGGTGAGTTCGAGGGTCCGCCAGCCCTCGGCGGGCAGCCGGGCGCTGAGGGAGTGCTCCCGCAGTTCACCGCGCGCGGTGAGGAAGGCGCCGACCGAGTCGGCGTGGTCGTGCCAGCCGGTGCCCGTGCCGGGCGGCCAGCCGATCAGCCACGCCTCGCTGCCGTCCGGCCCGTCGAGACGCACCCAGGTGCGGCCTTCGGGGTCGAGCGGGAGGGAGGCGACGAGGTCGGTGTCCGCGGCGGTCCGGCGGACGAAGTCGAGGAGGTCGGCCTGGGTGGGCCCACGGCCGGAGGCGGTGGGGGACTGGGCGGGCGCTGTGGGGGTGGAAGGGGACACGGGTGCCGTCCTGAGGAGTTCGCGGGAACCACGTGCCCACCGCGGGACGGGACGCGGCGCACGGAAGCGCTACGCGTACGGAGACCGGTCCGGGCGGCGGCGACGTGAAAGGAGGAGAGGCGAAGTCAGCGGGAACGGCGACACACGCAGCCCGCGTAGCGGACCAGGTCCATGTGGACCCTCCGCCACAGGCGCACATCGGTGTCGGTCACGATCCGGAGTAGACCACGCTGCCGGAAACCGGGTCAACCGAGTGTCACAGGACGGACGTGTCCCGTGGGGGAGCGGGGTTCCACGGGCCGGACGGGCCCTGGAACGGCGCGCCCCGGCGTGCGCCCCCACCTCGATCCGCCGGAAGGGTCACCGTCTGTTGGAGGGGGTCAGGCCTTCCCCGTCGGGCCGGGGCGGCGCTTCCGGGTCGCCGCCCCGCCGCGCGTCCGGGCCGTGCGTCCGGGTCCGCTCAGCCGGACCCGGACGTGGACCTGGCTCCGGACCTGGCTCCCGGTCCGGTCCCCGATCCTGTCCCGGCCGCCCCGGCCGCGGACGCTGCCGCGGCGGAGGGGCCGGGGACGGAGGGCCGGGGGCTGGAAGCCCCAGAGGCCCCGGGAGAACCAGAGGCCCCCTGAGAGCCGGAGGTCCTGGAAGAACCAGAGGCGGCAGAAGAACCAGAGGCGGCAGAAGGTCCAGAGGCGGGAGAAGGGCCGGAAGGGCCGGAGGAATCAGGAGCACCGGAGGAGTCCGAAGGCCCGGAGGGCCCAGAGGGACGGGGAGAACCGGAAGCGGCGGTGGACGGACCGGGGTTCGCGACCGACGGACCGGGGGCGGAGTCCGGTGCGGACCCCGTCGGGGCCGGGTGCTCCCCGGCCCCGCCCAGCGCGGTGTCGGCCGCGGCGTACAGCTCGGACGGCCGCACCCCGTCGAAGGCGGCGACCAGGTACCCGTCGGGCCGGACGAGGAGCACGGTGTGCGGCGCCGCGTCGTGGTACGCCTCGGTGACGAGGAGCTCCGCCCGGCAGGGGAGCGCGGCCACGGCCGCCGCGAGCCGGGGCATGATGCCCGCGCTCGCCCAGTGGCGTCGTTCCCACACCCCGGTGCCCGGCGCGACGAGCAGCACGATCAGATGGTCACGGCCCAGCCGCTCCCGGAGCCGTACGAAGGTGCCGTCCTCGGCGGTGACCCGGACGTCGGTCACCGGCTCGCCCGGCGTGGTCCCGACCTCCGCCACCGAGGGGAAGGGCGCGGGCGTGAGCGGCGAGCCCGCGTACGCGCCGGGTGAGCCGAGCGCCCCGCGCCCCAGATGGCTGTCGGTGAGCAGGGCGTCCTTGCCCCGGGCGGCGCCGGGGACGTACGAGCGCAGACCGCCCCCGCCGCGCAGCAGGGGCAGCGACTGGTCCGCGGCGCGCAGCCGGGCGGCGACGGCGGCCCGGCGTTCGGTCTGGTAGCTGCTCAGCAGTTCCTCGGCGGGGCCGTGGTGCCAGGCGTGGGCGAGCTTCCAAGCGAGGTTCTCCGCGTCCCGCAGCCCCTCGTCCAGCCCCTGGGTGCCGAGCGCGCCGAGGAGGTGGGCGGCGTCCCCCGCGAGGAAGGCGCGGTCGACCCGCCAGCGGCGGGCCAGTCGGTGGTGCACGGTGTGGACCCCGGTGTCCACGAGTTCGTAGGCGGGGGCGCTGCCCCCGTTCCAGCCCGTCAGGGTCTCGTGGACCAGGGCGACCAACGCGTCCGGGGTGACCAGTTCGTGCTGCGGGGGCAGCAGCCAGTCCAGGCGCCACAGCCCGTCGGGCAGGGGCCGTCCGGTGACCTCGTCGCCCGCCAGCCGCCAGGGCGGCGACCGGTGCAGCAACGCCTCGCCCGGGTGCGGGAGTTCGGTCCGCAGGGTCGCGACGGCGTGGCGCTCGACGGCGGTCCGGCCGGGGAAGCGGACGTCGAGGAGCTTGCGGACCGTGGAACGGGGGCCGTCGCAACCGATCAGGTAACTCCCGCGCCACCAGGTTCCCTTGGGCCCCCGGGTGTGGACGCCGACTCCGTCCGCCTCCTGCTCGATCCGGTCGACGCGGCTCTCCGTCGCGACCCTGACCAGGTCCTGTTCCCCGATGGCGTCGCGCAGTACGGCGGTCAGGGCGTGCTGCGCGAGGTGGAGCGGGGCGGGGGCGCCGTCCTCGAAGGCGAGGTGCTGCGCGGAGTGCTTGCGGCGCAGGGTGCGCCAGCCCGTCCAGCGGGTTCCGGTGCCGGACGCGGCGAACGACGCGCCGGTCAGCCGTTCCACGAACTCCACGGTGTCGTCGCGCAGCACCACCGTGCGCGCGGCGCGCGGCTCGTCCTTGCCGGGCCCCTCGTCGAGCAGCACGGAGGGGACGCCGCACCGCGCGAGCGCCAGGGCGAGTGTCAGCCCGACGGGGCCGGCTCCGACAACGATCACCGGGTCCACAGCGTGCTGCCCCCTGCCCGAAGAGGAGTCCGCGACGTCTGGTCAGGTGTACGGAACGTACTGCGGCGGAACGGGGGAGCGGGGTGCACGATCACAGAACGTATGCAACCTACTGCCAGTGCTTGCGTCAAGCGATCGGGACGGTGGCGGTACCCCCACTGCCGCCATGGCTCAACCCACAGGTCACGGGAGGTCCGCCGTCCACGGTACGCGATCGGACCGCCGCCGCCCAGACCGCCTCGGAGCGCCGGGAGCGGTGGCCCGGGCGGTTCCGGCGGTCCGGGACGTCGGCGGTCGACGGGTGGTCGACGGATCGTGGGCGGGCTGGGTGTGCTGGTCAGCGGTGGTCCCGTCAGCTTCGGTCGGGCCCGGTCGGCTTCGGTCAGCTCCGGTCGGTCTGATCGGTGCGCCCCGTCTGCCCTGTCTGCCCCGTGCGCCCCGTCCGCTCCGTCCCCGACGCGTCGGAGCGCGGAATGGGGACCGCCCCGGTGGCGGCCGTCGCGGCGGACCCGTCGCCGTCCGTCCCGCCGTCCGTCGTCGCGGGGGCGGCCTTCGGCCCGCGTCGCGCCCGGCTGCCCCGTCGCTCGATCCAGTTCGCGAGCGAGGACAGGGCGAGGCACAGCGCGATGTAGATCGCGCCGACCACGATGACCACCGCGGTGATCGGGTTCTCGCCGTTCACGATGATCCGGTTGGCCATCTCCCGGGCCGCGTAGAGGAGTTCCGGGAAGAGGATGATGTAACCGAGGGAGGTGTCCTTGAGGGTCACCACCAGCTGGCTGATCACCGACGGCAGCATCGAACGGACGCCCTGCGGCAGCTGGACCACCGTCAGCACCTGCGACTTGCGCAGGCCCAGGGCGTAGGCGGCCTCCACCTGTCCGCGCGGCACGGCGTTGATGCCCGCGCGGAGCACCTCGGCCTGGACCGACCCGTTGTAGACGGTGAGCCCGACCACCAGCGCCCAGAAGCCGGTGTTCTCGCCGATGAACCCGAGGTCCGCGCGGTAGGAGAGCAGCAGCACCCAGAGCGCGTAGATGGTGATCAGCAGCGGGACGGCCCGGAACAGCTCGATGAACCCGGTCGCCGCGATCCGCACCGGCTTGTGGTCGGAGAGCCTGCCGACCGCGAGCAGCAGTCCGAGCAGCAGCGACAGCGCGCCCGCCACGAAGAACACCTTGAGGGTGGTCAGCAGACCGTCGCGGATGTCGGCGCGGACGCCCGCGTTGTTGAAGATGTCCCAGACCTCGGGCTCCAGCTGGCCCTTGGCGTGCAGCCGGTAGACCGCGAAGACGACCAGCCCGGCCACGGCCACCGTGCCGAACACGGACAGGATCCGGTTGCGCAGCCGTGCCCGGGGACCCGGTGTGTCGTACAGGACGCTCGAACTCATCGTGCGACCCCCATGCGTCGCTCCAGCAGCCGGAAGGCGCCGCTGATGGTGAAGGTGATGACCAGGTAGCCGAGGGCCACCCACAGGAAGATCAGGGAGATGGCGAAGCCCTTGTCGCTGAGCAGCTTCTGCACTCCGAACAGCTCGGCCGTGCTGAACGCGCCCGCGATGGCGGAGTTCTTCGTCAGCGCGATGAAGATGGAGCTGAGCGGCGGCAGCACGGTCCGGGTGGCCTGCGGCAGCACGATCAGCCGCAGCGTCTGGAAGAACGTCATCCCGATGGAGCGGGCCGCCTCGGCCTGTCCCACGGGGACCGTGTTGATGCCCGAGCGGACGGCCTCGCAGACGAACGCCGAGGTGTAGCACCCCAGCGCGAGGAGCGCCTTGGCCCAGGGGCTCAGGCCCGGCATGAAGATGACCGGCACCACGAACCAGACGACGAGGAAGAGCAGCGTCAGGGGCGTGTTGCGGAACAGGGTCACCCAGGCGGTGCCGAGGAGCCGTAGCGGAGGGACGGGGGAGACCCGGAATCCGGCGACGATGACGCCCAGCACCATCGCGAGCAGCCCGCTGGCGAGTGTCAGCAGGATGGTGCCGATGAACCCCTCGCGGAACTCCGGGAGATGGTCGAGCAGTACGTTCACGGGGATGTCCTCGTGGGCGGCGGGCGGGCGGGGAGGTCCACCGCCGGGCGGCTCCCTGGCGGGTGCCCGGGCGCGGCCGGTGCGCCGCCGGTGGACCGGTGACGTCGGGCGGCGGCGCGATGGGTTCGCCGCCGCCCGACGGGACAGTGAGCGGCCGTCAGTAGCGTTCGAGCGCCGGGGGCTCGGTGTAGGCGGAGCCGGACAGTCCGAGCGTCGCCTCGTACGCCTTCTTGTAGTCGCCGTTCTTCTGGTGGGCCTCCACCGCGTCCGCGACGGCGTCCCGCAGGGTCTTGTCGTCCTTGTCCATGCCGATGCCGTACGGCTCCTTGGTGAACGTCTCGCCGATCACCTTGAGCTTGGTGGGACGCTGGGCCGCGTAGCCCTTGAGGATGGCGTCGTCCGTGGTGACCGCGTCGACCTCGTTGTTGACGAGCTGCTGCACGCACTCGGAGTACTTGGACAGCTCGACCGTCTCGGCCCCGTACTTGGGCTTCTTGATCTCCTGGAGCGGGGTGGAGCCCTTGATGGAACACACGGTCTTGCCCTTGAGGCTGTCGGGACCGGTGATGGCCGTCTCGTCCTTGCGGACCAGCAGGTCGGCGCCGGCGAGGAAGTAGGGACCGGCGAAGCCGACCTGCTTCTTGCGCTCGGGGTTGATGGTGTAGGTGCCGACGTACAGGTCGACCTCGCCCTTGGAGATGGCGGTCTCGCGGACGTTGGAGTCGACGGTCTTGAACTCCAGGTCGTCGGTGCCGAACCCGAGGTCGGCGGCGACCATCTTGGCGATCTCGATGTCGAAGCCGGAGCGCTTGCCGTCGGTGTCCTCGAAGCCCAGGTAGGGCTGGTCGCTCTTGGCGCCGATGACGAGCTTGCCCTTCTCCTGGGCCTTCTTCAGCACCGGCGAGTCGATGCTGACGTCCTTGGCGACCGCGTAGGTGGGCAGCTTCGGGGCGTCCTTGGCCGGGGTCCCGGCCTTGTCGCCCGCGTTGCCGGACTCGCCGCCGCAGGCGGTGGCGGTCAGGGCGAGGACGGCGATCGCCGCCACGGCGGCGGACTGGCGGAGCTTCATGGTGAGGTCCTTCGGGTCGGCGGGATCGACGGTCGGTGGGGGACCCGTCCGGTCGGCGGGTCGGGTGCGCGCGGCCCGGCGGCACGGCCGTGGGCCGGGGCGGGCCCGGGCGCGACGGCGGCTCAGTGGTGCAGGATCTTCGACAGGAAGTCCTTGGCGCGGTCGCTGCGCGGGTTGTTGAAGAACTGGTCCGGGGTGGCCTCTTCGACGATGCGGCCGTCGGCCATGAAGACGACCCGGTTGGCCGCGGAGCGGGCGAAGCCCATCTCGTGGGTGACGACGACCATGGTCATGCCGTCCCGGGCGAGCTGCTGCATCACGTCCAGCACCTCGTTGATCATCTCCGGGTCGAGGGCCGAGGTCGGCTCGTCGAAGAGCATCACCTTGGGGTCCATCGCCAGGGCCCGCGCGATGGCGACGCGCTGCTGCTGGCCGCCCGACAGCTGGGCCGGGTACTTGTCCGCCTGGGTGCCGACGCCGACGCGGTCGAGGAGGGCGCGCGCCTTGTCCTCCGCCGTCTTCCGGTCCGTCCGGCGGACCTTGGTCTGACCCAGGGTCACGTTCTCCAGCACGGTCTTGTGGGCGAAGAGGTTGAACGACTGGAACACCATGCCGACGTCGGCCCGCAGCCGGGCCAGCTCCCGGCCCTCCTGCGGCAGCGGACGGCCGTCGATGGTGATGGCGCCCGAGTCGATCGCCTCCAGCCGGTTGATCGTCCGGCACAGCGTGGACTTGCCCGAGCCCGAGGGTCCGATCACCACGACCACCTCGCCGCGGGCGATGGTCAGATCGACGTCCTGGAGCACGTGCAGGCTGCCGAAGTGCTTGTTGACGTTCCGCAGCGTGACCAGTTCCCCGGCCGCGGGTACGGCGTCGTCGGTCACCGTTCCATCAGTCATCGGCCATCGCTCCGTCCTCCTCGGTTGTTGAGGACAGTAATGACGCGCCGATGCCATCGTCATTACATCTGAGGGGAACTTGAGCATAACGATCCGATAGCAACACCTCACTGTCCGTGATGATCTCTTGAGGGGCGCGTACCGGGTGCGTAACGGTCCGCGTTCGTGGTTCCATCCCCCTTGACGTCGTCCTTTCCGATCCGCGTGGATGCTGTGGGACACCTGTGAACACCCGTACGTCCGCATTCCGGACGGCCGCTCCGGGGCTGACCCCGGGACCGATGGATCCGCCGCCGACGCTCCGACCGGCGAAGGGCGGCGATCCGGCCGGGCCGTCGGCGACGACCGGGCGACCGGGACGACGGGGCGGTGGACCGCCCACGGGGAGCGGGTGCGGACGTCCCGGGCAGCCGGGGAGCCCCGGGGAGTGGGGAACCCCCGCGGACGGGGAACCCCCGTGGAGACAGACGGAGACGACGGGGAACGGGGAACGACGGCCGCTCGGCGCGCCGTCGGGGGGAGAACACGATGGACGACAAGTCGGTGACGCCGTGCGGACGGCGTGACCCGGAAGCGGACGCCAACCGGAGGGAGCCGGTATGAGACTCCTGCTCGTGGAGGACGACGACCACGTCGCCGCGGCGCTGTCGGCGGTCCTGGCGCGGCACGGCATCAGCGTCGTCCACGCCCGCAGCGGCGAGGAGGCGCTGCGCGCGCTGCTGCCCACGACCACGGCGGACGAACCGCCGTTCGCGGTGGTCCTGCTCGACCTGGGGCTGCCCGACCAGGACGGCTACGAGGTCTGCGGCAAGATCCGCAAGCGCACCAGCATCCCCGTGATCATGGTGACCGCGCGTTCCGACGTGCGCTCCCGGATACACGGCCTCAACCTCGGCGCCGACGACTACGTGGTGAAGCCGTACGACACCGGCGAACTCCTCGCCCGCATCCACGCCGTCAGCAGGCGCACCGCCCCCGGCGAGGACGAGCCGAGCGGCGACGACCTGGCCCTGGGGCCCGTGCGCATCGAACTGCCCAACCGGCGGGTCAGCGTGGACGGAACCACCGTGCAGCTCACCCGCAAGGAGTTCGACCTGCTGGCCCTGCTGGCGCAGCGCCCCGGTGTGGTGTTCCGCCGCGAACAGATCATCAGTGAGGTGTGGCGCACGAGTTGGGAGGGGACGGGACGCACCCTGGAGGTGCATGTGGCGTCCCTGCGCTCCAAGCTCCGGATGCCCGCCCTGATCGAGACCGTACGGGGCGTGGGGTACCGGCTCGTCGTCCCGGCGCCGTAGGGGACCAGGGTGCGCGCACGTCTCCTTCCGCTGCTCATCGTGCTCATGGCCGGTGTGCTGCTCGCCCTCGGCTTTCCGCTGGGGGCGAGCGTGGCGGCCCAGAAGCAGCAGGAGGTCGTGATCGACCGGGTGGACGACACCGCCCGGTTCGCGGCCCTCGCCCAGTTCGTCACGGCCCGTGGGGTGGGCTCGCGGGTGGCGACCACCGACGAACGGCAGGAGACCCTCCAGCAGGAGCTGTCCCGCTACCACGAGGTGTACGGCATCCGGGCCGGCGTCTTCTACCGGGACGGCACCGAGATGGCGAAGGCCCCCGGGGACTGGTCGCTCCCCGCCGAGGGCGATCTGCGCGACACCTTCGAGGAGGCGCGGCTGTCCCGCCCCGGCCACGACCCCGCCCAGGTCTGGCCGTGGCAGCGCGGACGGCTGGTGGTGGCCTCGCCGGTGATCCGGGACGGGGACGTCATGGCGGTCGTCGTCACGGACTCCCCGACCGGTCAGATGCGCTCCAAGACCCTGCGCGGCTGGCTGCTGATCGCCGCGGGCGAGGCCGCCGCGATGCTGGTCGCGGTGGGGGCCGCGCTCCGGCTGACCGGCTGGGTGCTGCGGCCCGTGCGGGTCCTCGACGCCACCACCCACGACATCGCCACCGGCCGTCTGAAGTCCCGGGTGGCCTCCTCCGGGGGGCCGCCGGAACTGCGTCGGCTGGCCCGCTCGTTCAACGAGATGGCGGACAACGTCGAGGCGGTGCTGGAACAGCAGCGCGCCTTCGTGGCCGACGCCTCCCACCAGCTGCGCAACCCCTTGGCGGCGCTGCTGCTGAGGATCGAGCTGCTCGCCCTGGAGCTGCCGGAGGGCAATGCCGAGGTGGCCTCGGTGCGCGCGGAGGGCATGCGGCTGGCGCGGGTCCTGGACGATCTGCTGGACCTGGCCCTGGCCGAGCACGCCGAGGCGGACCTGCGGCTGGTCGACGTGGGCGAGCTGACCGCCGAGCGGGTGGACGCCTGGCGGCCGCTGGCCGAGGACCGGGGCGTCCGGCTGCGGGGGCGCACGCCCCCGGTGACGGCGTGGGCCGACCCGGTGGCGCTGTCCAGCGTGCTGGACGCGGTCATCGACAACGCCCTGAAGTTCTCCCCCCGGGACGCGGAGGTCTCGGTGGAGACCGCCGCCGAGGGCACCCGGACGCGGATCGTGGTCACCGACGCGGGACCCGGCCTCACCGACGAGGAGCTGGGCCGGGTGGGGGACCGGTTCTGGCGCAGCCCGCAGCACCAGAACGTCAAGGGATCGGGGCTCGGGCTGTCCATCTCCCGCACCCTGCTGGCCCCGGGCGGCGGCACGATCGCCTACACCCGGGCCGAGCCGCACGGGCTGCGGGTGACGGTGAGTGTTCCCCGGACCCGGGACGGCTGCTGAGCGGTCCCGGAGGGGGCCGGGATCAGGGCTTCACGGACCGGTAGTAGTCCTGGGCGCCGTCGTGCAGATCCAGGGGGGCCGTGTACAGCGCGGTGCGCAGGTCGACCAGTTGCGCGGCGTGGACGCGGCTACCGATGTGGTCGCGGCTCTCTATCACCGTGCGGGTGAGCCGCTCGGTGAGTTCGGTGCTGGTGCGGTCGGTCGTGACGAGGAGGTTCGCCACCGCCAGGGTGGAGACCGTCGCGCCCTGCTGGGCCGAGGGGTAGGCGTCGGCGGGCATCACCGACGCCCGGTAGTAGCGGGAGGCCCCGCCCCGGGCGTGCAGCGCGTCCACCAGGCCGCCTAGTTCCACGAACCGGATGTCGTACTCCTCGGACAGCGTCCGCACGGAGGCGGTGGGCAGTCCGCCGGACCAGAAGAACGCGTCGATGTCGCCCTGGCGCAGGGCGCTCGTCATGGTGTCGATGCCGATGGACACCGGCTCGATGTCCTCGTCGAGGTCGAGCCCGGCGGCGTTCAGCACCCGGTCCGCGATCAGCCGCACCCCGGACCCCATCTGTCCCACGGCCACCTTCTTGCCCCGCAGTTGGTCGACCGTGTACACGGCGGAGTCACGCGGGACGACCAGCTGGACGTAGTCGTCGTAGAGCCGGGCGCAGCCGCGCAGCCGCTCGGCGCCGGGGCGGCGGTCGAGCCGGTAGGTCTCCACGGCGTCGGCGGCGGCGACGGTGTAGTCCGCGTTCCCGGAGGCCACCCGTTCGATGTTCTGCCGGGAGCCCTCGCTGGGCCGCAGCCGGACGTCGAGGGCGGGCATGTCCTGGTTCAGCTGGGCCTTCAGCAGCAGGCCGTAGCGCTCGTAGACCCCGGAGCGCACCCCGGTGCTCACCGTGATCCGTCCGCTCGGCGCCTCCTCGTCCAGCGGGAGCGCCCACCACAGCAGCAGACCGAGCACGACGAGCGCCGCCGCGCCGCCCCGGAGGGCGTGCCGACGGCCGGAACGGGTCAGGGCCGGGAGCATGGCGCGATCCTGTCAGGTGGAAGGCGCGGCTGGCCAGGGCTCAGGGCTCACGGCGCCCTAGGCCCGCGCGGGCCCAGGTCCGTCCACTGCGGCCCGGTCCCGTCCAGGCCGGCTGGGGGGTGGTCCGCTCGGTCCTGGTTCTGGCCCCGTCCGCGTCGGTGGCGGGCGGACCCCCGCTGCCTTGTCGCGGCCCCCGGCCCCGGCCCCCCGGCCTCCAGACTCCGGCCCCTTGGCCTCGCCCCCGCGCCTGGCCCCTGGCCCCGGCTCCGGGGCAAAGCGGCGGCCACCAGTGGGTACCGGCGCCCTTCCGGCCGCTCCGGACTCGCCCGCCCCCGCCCGGGACCGCCCCCCGTCCGGGGTCAACTCCCGCCGCCGGACGGACCATTGACACCACCGTTGGACTGGACCAATGATGCGGGCCATGCCGAGAACCCGAGCAGCGCTGGCTGCCCTCGTCCCCCTTCTCATCCTGCTGGGCGTGCTCGCGCCCACCCCGGCGACGGCCGCCTGGCCGCCGCCCGCCCCGGTCCTCAACCGGGTCGAGACCCAGGACCCCGTCGTCTTCGTCACCATCGACGACGGCTGGTACCACGATCCGGCCGCCGCCAAGATCCTGCTCGACCGGCAGGTGCCCGCGTCCCTCTTCGTCCTCCCCGGCGCCTACTCCTGGGACGCGGCCTACTACCGCAAGCTGCTCGACCACGGACCGTCCCGGCTGGAGAACCACGGCCTCACCCACACCGACCTGGCCGGTCTCGACGCGGCGGGCCAGCGCGCCGAGCTGTGCGGGGCCCGCTCCCAGCACCTGGCCGGATTCGGCTACGAGCCCCGGCTGACCCGGCCGCCCTACGGCTCGTACAACCAGGACACGCCCGTCGCCGCCCGCGCCTGCGGCTCCAAGGCCGTGGTCACCTGGACCCATGACCAGACCGACTGGGGCACCACCCCCGCCGCCCCCGTCCTGCGCCGGGGCGACATCGTCCTGCTGCACTTCACCCCCAGCCTCGCCCAGGACCTGACCCGGGTCCTCGCGGCCGCCGACGCGGCGGGTCTGAAGCCCGCGCCCCTGCGCGACTACGTCCGCGACTGACCGACCCCCGCCCTCCGGCCCGCCGGGACCTCCGGCGGGCCCCGGCCCGGGTACCGCCCGCCCGGGACCGCCGCCCGGAGCCCTTACCCTGGACGGGTGAGCGGTAACGACGTGGCTGGTGGAACAGTGGACGGATTGAAAACGTACGAAGTGCGCACCTACGGGTGTCAGATGAACGTCCACGACTCCGAGCGCCTGTCGGGGCTGCTGGAGGGCGCCGGATACGTCCGTGCCCCCGAGGGCTCCGACGGTGACGCCGACGTGGTCGTCTTCAACACCTGCGCCGTCCGCGAGAACGCCGACAACCGCCTCTACGGCAACCTCGGCCGCCTCGCCCCCATGAAGACCAAGCGCCCCGGCATGCAGATCGCGGTCGGCGGCTGCCTCGCCCAGAAGGACCGCGACACCATCGTCAAGCGGGCCCCGTGGGTCGACGTGGTCTTCGGCACGCACAACATCGGCAAGCTGCCCGTCCTGCTGGAGCGCGCCCGCGTCCAGGAGGAGGCGCAGGTCGAGATCGCCGAGTCGCTGGAGGCCTTCCCCTCCACCCTGCCGACCCGCCGCGAGTCCGCGTACGCCGCCTGGGTCTCGATCTCCGTCGGCTGCAACAACACCTGCACCTTCTGCATCGTCCCGGCGCTGCGCGGCAAGGAAGAGGACCGCCGTCCCGGCGACATCCTCGCCGAGGTCGAGGCGCTGGTCGCCGAAGGCGTCTCCGAGATCACCCTGCTCGGCCAGAACGTGAACGCCTACGGGTCCGACCTGGGCGACCGCGAGGCCTTCAGCAAGCTGCTGCGCGCCTGCGGCGGGATCGAGGGCCTGGAGCGGGTCCGCTTCACCTCCCCGCACCCGCGCGACTTCACCGACGACGTCATCGCCGCCATGGCGGAGACCGCGAACGTGATGCCGCAGCTGCACATGCCGCTGCAGTCCGGTTCGGACCCGGTCCTGAAGGCCATGCGCCGCTCGTACCGGCAGGAGCGCTTCCTCGGGATCATCGAGAAGGTGCGCGCGGCGATCCCGCACGCCGCCATCTCCACCGACATCATCGTGGGCTTCCCCGGCGAGACCGAGGAGGACTTCCAGCAGACCATGCACACGGTGCGCGAGGCCCGCTTCGCCAACGCGTTCACCTTCCAGTACTCCAAGCGCCCCGGCACCCCGGCCGCCGAGATGGACGGGCAGATCCCCAAGGACGTCGTCCAGGACCGCTACCTGCGCCTGGTCGCCCTCCAGGAGGAGATCTCCTGGGAGGAGAACAAGAAGCAGGTCGGCCGGACCCTGGAGGTCATGGTCGCCGAGGGCGAGGGCCGCAAGGACGGTGCCACGCACCGGCTCTCCGGCCGGGCACCCGACAACCGCCTCGTCCACTTCACCAAGCCCGACGCCGAGGTCCGCCCCGGTGACGTGGTGACCGTCGGGATCACCTACGCCGCCCCGCACCACCTGCTCGCCGAGGGCGACGCCCTCGCGGTGCGCCGCACCCGCGCCGGTGACGCCTGGGAGAAGCGCAACGCCCGGGAGGCCGCCAAGCCCGCCGGGGTGCTGCTCGGACTGCCGGGCGTCGGCGCCCCGCCGCCGCTGGCCGCCGCCCCGGGCGGGGCCTGCGGCAGCGCCTGCGACGCGGGCTGAACCGGACTGGCCCCGGGCTGAACCGACAGGTCCCGGGCGTTCCCGGACGTTCCCGGGGGGGGGCACCCCCGCCCCCCCCGGGCGCCCCGTGGCGGACTACCCTGCCGCTCATGCTTGTCGCCGCAGCCGTCTGCCCCTGCCCGCCCCTGCTCGTCCCCGAGGTCGCCTCGGGAGCCGCGCCCGAACTCGACGGGCTGCGCACGGCCTGCGACGAGGCGCTGCGGGGCGTGCTCACCGCGCGCCCCGAGCTGATCGTGGTCATCGGTCCGGGGCCGGACGAGGCCGTCCACGCGCGGGGCGCGCTCGGCACCTTCCGGACCCTCGGCGTCCCGGTGGACGTCCGGCTGGGGAGCCCCGCGCCGGACGCTCCCGACGAGGAGCCCACCGCCCCGGACGCCCCCGGCGCGTCCCTGCCGCTGTCCCTGGCGGTCGGCGCCTGGCTGCTCGACCGGGCGGAGTGGACGGGCCCGGTGCGCGGGCTGGAGGTGCCGACCGCCCGTGACTGGTCCGCCAACCGGGCCGCCGGGGCCGAGGCGGCGGCCCTGGCCGACCGGGTGGGCTTCCTGGTGCTGGGGGACGGCAGCGCCCGCCGCGACCTGAAGGCCCCCGGCTACCTGGACGAACGCGCCGGACGGGCCGACGCCGACATCGCCCGGGCCCTGGCTCGCGCCGACGACGAGGCGTTCCTGCCGTGGCTGGACGCGGACCTCGCACGGGACCTGATGATCTCCGGCCGCTCGCCCTGGCAGGTGCTCGACGGCGCGGCGGACGGCTGTGCCCTCACCGGCCGTCTGCTGTACGACGAGGCGCCCTACGGGGTCGGGTACTTCGCGGCGCTCTGGAACTGAGGCCCCGCCCCCTCCGACGGGCGGCGAGGGATGACGAGGGAAGGGGAGGGGCGGGGAGGCCGTCGAACGGTCAGGCGGCGGGCGGAGCGGCACCTCCAGGGGCGCCGCCGCCCGGAGCCCCCGGCCCGGGCGGGGGAGTGCCGTCACCGCCGGGCGGGGTGCCCGGAGCGCCCGGGGTGCCGTGAGCGGAGTCCCCGGCGGTCGCGGTGTCCGGTGCCGCGCTCTGCGCGGCGAGCTTGTCCAAGGCGCCCTTGGCCTTGTCCGCACCCGAGTGGATCTTGTCGCTGTACTTGCCCTTGGTCTTGTCGTCGACCAGTCGCGCCGCCTTGTCCAGGCCGTGGTCGATCTTCTCCCCGTGCTGCCGCGCGAGGTCCGAGACCTTGCCCTTGGCGGGGGCCAGCTTGGCCTTCAACGTGTCCAGGATGCTCATGGTCCACCTTCGCTCGACGGGGCCGCCGCAACCCGGACGGCCGTGGTGGGGGCCGTCGCCGCGATGACGGACGTCCCTGGCCGTACGCACCCGCCCGGAAGGACTTCCGGGCGGTCGCGCGTCCTACCTGCGGGCTCCCTCGCCCGTCTCGTTGTCGGCGGCCCGCTCCGCGGACTGCTGCTGGGGGATCTCCAGCACCTCCACCGCCTCCCCGGCGTCCGCTCCGGCGGTCACCGGGCAGCCGGAGGGGGCGGGAGAGCCGTCGGACGCCTTCGCGGCCGGGGCGTCCGTGGCGGGAACCGGAGCCGGTTCCGCCGCCGGGGCGGCCGGTTCCGGGGCCGTGACGGCCTCCGCCGGATCCACCGCTTCCTTCGACCTGCGGAAGAACCGTGTGAAAACGCTCATAGATACTCCATACCCTACTCGTTCGGGTGAAATCCCTCGCCGCCCGGTGCGCCCCATTGCGGCGCCCGGGCCCCCGTTCCCGATCACCGGCGCCAGAACCTCGAACAGGCAACGACGCCCGCGCGGGTGCCGTCACGTAACCCGTTCGGGAAGCGCCGGGAGGTTTGGGAGACTGGGAGGGTGAGTACCGCACCCCCCGCACCGCGGGTCATCGCCGTCGTCGGGCCGACCGCCGCAGGAAAGTCCGATCTGGGCGTCTTCCTCGCCCGGGAGCTGGGCGGCGAGGTCGTCAACGCCGACTCGATGCAGCTCTACCGCGGGATGGACATCGGTACCGCCAAACTGACGCCCGAGGAGCGCGGCGGGATCCCGCACCGGCTGCTGGACGTCTGGGACGTCACGGTCACCGCCAACGTCGCCGAGTACCAGCGGCTGGCCCGCGCCGAGATCGACCGGCTGCTCGCGGCCGGACGCTGGCCGGTCCTCGTCGGGGGGTCCGGACTGTACGTGCGCGGAGCCCTCGACAACCTGGAGTTCCCGGGCACCGACCCCGTGGTGCGGGCCCGGCTGGAGGAGGAGTTGGCCCTGCGCGGCCCCGGCGCCCTGCACGCCCGGCTGGCCGCCGCCGACCCGGAGGCGGGCCGGGCGATCCTGCCCGGCAACGGCCGCCGCATCGTGCGCGCCCTCGAAGTGATCGAGATCACCGGCCGGCCCTTCACCGCCAACCTCCCCGGTCATGACGCGGTCTACGACACCGTGCAGATCGGGGTGGACGTGCCCCGCCCCGAACTCGACGCGCGCATCGCCGACCGGGTGGACCGGATGTGGGAGGCCGGACTGGTGGACGAGGTCCGCGCGCTCCAGGAACGGGGACTCCGTGACGGCCGCACCGCCTCCCGGGCCCTCGGCTACCAGCAGATCCTCACCGCGCTCGCCGGGGAGTGCGACGAACGCGAGGCGCGCGACGAGACCGTGCGCGCCACCAAACGCTTCGCGCGCCGTCAGGATTCGTGGTTCCGCCGCGATCCCCGGGTGCACTGGCTCAGCGGCGCCCTCGTCGACCACGGGGAACTCCCGGGACGGGCGCTGGCGTTGCTCGAACGAGCGGTCACAGCCTGATCACGTGATGGCATCGGGACGCCCCGCCCGTCATCGGGGCACCCCGCGTCGTGCCATCATCAAGCGACGATCGGGTAGTGGAGTGCGGAGTGGGAGGGCGCGTGGCGATGGAGGCCGGCCCCCAACGTGACGCCGCGCCGGAGGAGCACCGGGACACCGTCCCCGGACCGCTCCGGCCGCCCCGCCTCCCCGCCCCGGCCACCGACGGACTCACCCCGGACGGCCCCGGCACCGAGGACGACGCCGTCACCGCCGACGGGCTCACCGCCGTGGGCGCGGACACCGGCGGCGAGGTCGAGGTGGACCTGCGCCCGCCGCGCCGACTGGGACTGTGGCACCTCGCCCCCATCGTGGGGCTCGGCACCCTCGGCTCCCTGATGTTCGCCTTCCCGCTGGCCTTCGAGTTCGGTGACGGGGGAGCCGTCGTCGCCATGCTCGGCCTGCTGATCTGCTCCTGCGCCGCGGGGTGGGGCATGATGGCCGCCCGCCGCGTCGGCCACACCTGGCCCGGGCTCTCCCCGCGCGGCCCCGACCGCCGCGCCGACTGGCGGATCGTGGCCCTGTACGCCGTCGTGGTCGTCGCGGTGACGGTGCTCGCGGTGTGGCGCGTGGCGCGACTGCGCTGACCCGGTCCGCCACGGCTCCCGATCACCGGGACGCCTGGGTGGTCACCCGCGCTTCGGACGGGCGGGACGCTCTCCGCCCGCTCCCCGTTTTCCGGCCGTCCGTCCGACACTTCGAGCACTCCGTCCCGTTGCCGGGTCGCGCGCCGTATCCACGCCAGTGCCCGCGAGCCCCGCGCCCTCACACGCGGCCCGTCCCGTCCCCCTGCGGGCGGACACCTCTCCCGCCAGGCTCACGCGCCCGCGTGCGTGCGTCCGCGCGCCTGGCGAGTGCGCCCCTCGCGCCGCCTCCGCTTCGATCCGCGACCCCCGGTGCCGCACCGGGCCCGGCCCGCAGGCGCCCACCTCCGCGTCCGGCCGGTTCCCACGGGGCCGTCAGTTCCCGAGCAGGAAGAAGGGCGTTCACCCGAACGGCGTACCCGACGGTCGATGGCCGGAACACGTCCCCGCGTTTCCGCAACCGCCAACCCGGGACGCCTCCCTCGAATGGGTGATCCGTTTCACGCTCGACGGGAGCGGGACATGGGCGCGTGATGGGCTCGGTAGCATCAAGCACCGGCCCGGACGGGAGACCACCCGCAGACCTCCCGCAGCGCGTACGCCTGGAGGCGACCGCTCCGCACCGCCGGTCGACGCTGCCGGAGGTGCCCATGAGCGCGGAGGCCACAAACCCTGCGACCCCGTTTTCCCTCACGCCCGGAGCGCACCGCAGGCGCGGCCGCCCCCGCCTCGACCTCCGACGACTGGGCCGGGCCGCCCTGTTGGGGCCCGGCACCCGGGGCGGACTCCCGGACGCCATCGGCCACGTCGCCGAGGCCCATCGCGCCCACCACCCGGACGCCGACCTCGAACCCCTGCGCCGCGCCTACCTCCTGGCCGAGTCCTCGCACCGCGGCCAGATGCGCAAGAGCGGCGAGCCCTACATCACCCACCCGCTGGCCGTGACGCTGATCCTCGCCGAACTCGGCGCCGAGATCACCACGTTGACCGCCTCGCTGCTCCACGACACCGTCGAGGACACCGAAGTGACCCTGGAACAGGTGCGCGAGGAGTTCGGCGACGAGGTCTGCTTCCTGGTGGACGGCGTCACCAAACTGGAGAAGGTCGACTACGGGGCCGCCGCCGAACCGGAGACCTTCCGCAAGATGCTCGTCGCCACCGGCAACGACGTCCGCGTGATGTCCATCAAACTCGCCGACCGGCTCCACAACATGCGCACCCTCGGGGTGATGCGCCCCGAGAAGCAGGAACGCATCGCCAAGGTCACCCGGGACGTCCTCATCCCGCTCGCGGAGCGCCTCGGCGTCCAGACCCTCAAGACCGAACTGGAGGACCTCGTCTTCGCGATCCTCCAGCCCGAGGAGTGCGCCCGGACCCGCTGTCTGGTCAGCGCCAACGCCGCCCGCCCGGACGACCCCCTCGCCGGGACCGCCGACGAGGTCCGCGCGGTCCTCAGGGAGGCGGGCATCCCGGCCGAGATCCAGATCCGGCCCCGCCATCTGTTCTCCGTCGACCGGGTCCGCCGCAAACGCGGTGAACTGCGCGGCGCCGACTTCGGACGCCTGCTGGTCCTCGTCGGCGAGGACGCCGACTGCTACGCGGTCCTCGGCGAACTGCACACCTGTTTCACCCCGGTCGTCTCGGAGTTCAAGGACTTCATCGCCGTACCGAAGTTCAACCTCTACCAGTCGCTGCACACCGCCGTGGCCCGGACCGACGGCGAGGTCGTCGAAGTCCTCGTCCGCACCCACCGGATGCACCGCACCGCGCAGGCCGGAGTGGTCGCCCTCGGCAGTCCCCACGCCACCGGGACCGACGAGCCGCCCGCCGCCCCCGGCGACCGGGCCGCCCCGGCGGACCCCCTGGACGACGGCGAACGCACCGACCCCACCCGCCCCGGCTGGCTCTCCCGCCTCCTGGAATGGCAGCGCTCCGCCCCCGACCCCGACACCTTCTGGTCCGCCCTGCGCGAGGACCTCGCCCAGGACCGCGAGATCACCGTCTTCCGCACCGACGGCCGCACCCTCGGCCTCCCCGCCGGGGCCACCTGCGTGGACGCCGCCTACGCCCAGTACGGCGAGGACGCCCGCGGCTGCGTCGGCGCCCGGGTCAACGGCCGGCTGGTCGCCCTCGGCACCGTCCTGCGCGACGGCGACACCGTGCAGCCCCTGATGAGCCAGGACCCGACCGCGGGCCCCTCCCCGGAGTGGCTCGACCACGCGGTGTCCCCCGGCGCCCGGATCGCCATCCAGCGCTGGCTCACCGACCACCCCGACAGCGCGGAGGCCCCCGGCCCCGCCCCCCGCGCCTCCCACACCGCGCCCTCCGCGCGCCCGGCGGGCGCGGGCGCCCTCGCGGACCTCCCGGGCGCCTCCGTACGGCTGGCGGGCTGTTGCACCCCCGTACCGCCCGACGCGATCACCGGGTTCGCCGTGCGCGGGGGAGCCGTCACCGTCCACCGGGTGGCCTGCCCCGCCGTGGCGCGGATGAAGGACGTCGGACGGCCCGAGATCGGGGTGCGCTGGGGCGACACCGCCGAGTACCGGGTCACCCTCGTCGCCGAGTCCTTCGGCCGCCGCCACCTCCTGGCCGACCTCACCGAGGCCATCGCCCAGGAGGGCGTCGCCATCGTCTCGGCGGTGGTCGAGCCCCCCGCCCGCCAACAGGTCCGTCACACCTACACCCTCCAACTGCCCGACGCGGCACGCCTGCCCGCGCTGATCAAGGCCATGCGCAACGTCCCCGGGGTCTTCGACGTCAGCCGTGCCCAGCAGCCGGCGGCGGCCGCCACCTGACACCACGGCGGGCGCCCCGTCCGGACCGGCGCGCCCGCCACCCCCGATCCGTTCGGGTGGGGGCGGCGCGCGCCACCACCGGCCGCCGGGCCCCCGCTGATAGCGGTAGCCCATGCCGCTGATCAACCGCACCGGGACTCCCCGGCCGTCCTTCCGGCCCCCGGCCCGCACCGCAGCACCCCGGACCGGGCGCGCGCTGCTCGCCGTCGCCACCGCCGTGTGCCTGGTCGCCGCGGGCGCGCCCGCGCCGGTCGCCCCCCTCGGCGTCGGCGACCGGCTCTTCCCGCACCTCGGCAACCCCGGCTACGACGTCCACTCCTACGAGGTGGACCTCGTCTACACCGCGCCGGAGGAACCCCTGACGGCCGTCACCCGGATCGACGCCCTCGCCACCGCCCGGCTGGAGCGGTTCCACCTGGACTTCGCGGACGGCGAGGTGCGCGGGGTCGAGGTCGGCGGCGTCCCCGCCCGGTTCACCACCACGGGCGAGGACCTCGTGGTCACCCCCGCCGCGCCCGTCCCCTTGGGCGGTCGCCTCGACGTCACCGTGCGCCACACCAGCGAACCGGCGCGCGGCGCCAAGGGCTGGATCCGCACCGCCGACGGACTGGTGACCGCCCCCCAGCCGGACGGCGCCCACCACGTCTTCCCGTGCAACGACCACCCCTCCGACAAGGCCGGGTTCACCTTCCGGGTGACGACCCCCGGCACGCTCACCGCCGTCACCAACGGCCTCCCCGCCGGGGTCCGGGAACAGCACGGCACCACCACCCGTACCTTCCGCACCGTCCACCCCATGGCCACCGAACTCGTCCAGGTCTCCATCGGCGACTCGTCCGTCGTGCACCGCGCCGGACCGCGCGGGCTGCCGCTGCGGGACGTGGTCCCCCGCCGGGACCGCGAGGCGCTGGAACCCTGGCTGCGCCGCACCCCCGACCACCTCGTCTGGATGGCGGGCAAGGCCGGGGACTACCCCTTCGAGACGTACGGGGTGCTGGCCGCCGATGCGGACACCGGGTTCGCGCTGGAGACCCAGACCCTGAGCCTGTTCGCACGCGGCCTCTTCCTGGACGGCCGCTACCCGGACTGGTACGTGGAGTCGATCATGGTCCATGAACTCGCCCACCAGTGGTTCGGGAACAGCGTCGGACCGCGCGTCTGGTCGGACCTCTGGCTCAACGAGGGACACGCCACCTGGTACGAGGCGCTCTGGGCCGACGAACACGGCCACCGGTCGCTCGACACCCGGATGCGCGACGCCTACCGCAGGTCCGACGGCTGGCGGGAGGCTTCGGGGCCGCCCGCCGCCCCGGAGCCGCCCGCCCCGGGCGGCAGCATCTTCCGGCCGATCGTCTACGACGGTGCCGCCCTGGTCCTGTACGCGCTGCGGCAGGAGATCGGACACCGCGCGTTCGAGCGGCTGGAACGCCTCTGGACGGCCACCCACCGTGACTCCACGGCCACCACCCGGGACTTCGCCGACCTGGCCTCCGCCGTCGCCGGACGGGACCTGAGCGGTTTCCTGGACGGCTGGCTGTACGGGCGGGTCACCCCGCCGATGCCCGGCCACCCCGAGTGGAGCGCCGCCGGGCCGACGGCGGAGCCGGTGTCCGGGTCCGTGTCCGGCCCGGCACCGGGTCCCACGGCCGGTCCGGAGACGGGGCGGGCGTCTGGCCGAGAGGCGGGGCGGACGTCCGGAGCCGGTGCCGCCCGATGATCCCCGGCCCTTCCCCGACGGTCCGGGAAGGGCCGGAGAACTGAGGAAAACCTCAGTGACGAGACGGCCCGTGCCGTGCGACCATCATCAGGTCGGCGGCACCGCGGACCGGGAGGAAACCCCCGGTCCGGAGCGTGGGGGCCCGGTGTCCGGGAATCTCCGGACCCTCCCACACGTTCCCCGAGTGACGGGCCCGTGTGCCCGCCGTCCGGCCGGGGTCCCCACCCCGACCCCGCACCGCCCTCATCGACGTAAGGATCCAATGACCTCCTCTTCTTCCCCTTCCCAGGACACGCAGAGTTTCCCGCTGAACAGCACCGAGGGTCTTCGGGCCGATGCCCTGATGGAAGAGGACGTCGCCTGGAGCCACGAGATCGACGGAGCACGGGACGGCGACCAGCTCGACCGCTCCGACCGCGCGGCCCTGCGGCGCGTCGCGGGCCTCTCCACCGAGCTGGAGGACGTCACCGAGGTCGAGTACCGGCAGCTCCGGCTGGAGCGGGTCGTCCTCGTCGGCGTCTGGACCTCCGGCACGGCCCGGGACGCGGACAACTCCCTCGCGGAGCTGGCCGCCCTGGCCGAGACGGCGGGCGCCCAGGTGCTGGACGGGGTGATCCAGCGCCGCGACAAGCCCGACGCGGCCACCTACATCGGCTCCGGCAAGGCCCGTGAGCTGCTGGACCTGGTGGTGGAGTCGGGCGCCGACACCGTCATCTGCGACGGCGAGCTCTCCCCGGGCCAGCTGATCCACCTGGAAGACGTCGTCAAGGTCAAGGTCATCGACCGTACGGCCCTGATCCTCGACATCTTCGCCCAGCACGCCAAGTCCCGTGAGGGCAAGGCGCAGGTCGCGCTCGCCCAGATGCAGTACATGCTGCCCAGGCTGCGCGGCTGGGGCCAGTCGCTGTCCCGTCAGATGGGCGGCGGCAAGGGCGGCGGCCTCGCCACCCGAGGCCCCGGTGAGACCAAGATCGAGACGGACCGCCGGCGGATCCGCGAGAAGATGGCGAAGATGCGCCGGGAGATCGCGGAGATGAAGACCGGCCGCGAGATCAAGCGCCAGGAACGCCGGCGCAACAAGGTCCCCTCGGTCGCCATCGCGGGCTATACCAACGCCGGGAAGTCCTCGCTGCTCAACCGGCTCACCGGCGCGGGCGTCCTGGTCGAGAACGCCCTGTTCGCCACCCTCGACCCGACCGTGCGCCGGGCCGAGACCCCGGGCGGCCGGGTCTACACCCTCGCCGACACCGTCGGCTTCGTCCGGCATCTGCCCCACCACCTGGTCGAGGCGTTCCGCTCCACCATGGAGGAGGTCGGCGACTCCGATCTCATCCTCCATGTCGTGGACGGTTCCCACCCGGCCCCGGAGGAGCAGCTCGCGGCGGTCCGCGAGGTCATCCGTGACGTGGGCGCCACCCAGGTGCCCGAGATCGTGGTGATCAACAAGGCCGACGCGGCGGACCCGCTGGTCCTCCAGCGGCTGCTGCGGGTGGAGAAGCGCTCCCTCGCGGTCTCCGCCCGTACCGGCGAGGGCATCGAGGAACTCCTCGCGCTGATCGACGCCGAACTGCCCCGGCCCGAGGTCGTGGTGAAGGCCCTGGTGCCGTACACCCACGGCAAGCTGGTCGCCCGCGCCCACGCCGAGGGCGAGGTGGACTCCGAGGAGCACACCCCGGAGGGCACCCTGCTCAAGGCCCGGGTCCACGAGGAACTGGCGGCCGAACTGGCGCCGTACGTCGCCGCGGCCGGTCCGGCGCGGGCCGTCACCGCCTGAGTCCACCCCAAGGACCTCAGGGCGGCGGTGGGCCCGACGGGCCGTACCGCTCCGGTCATCAGCGTGCCCCGTTCCCCTCCCCTCAGGAGGCGAACGGGGCACGCTGGCGTCCCGGGTCATCGCCCGGCGGCTACCGCCCGGCGAACTTCTTGCTCACCGCTTCGTAGATGCCCTTCGCCTCGGCCCCCAGATGGGGACCCGCCAGCCAGCCGGACGTCACCGGGCCGATCGAGGTGTTGGAGATCAGCGCGGGCTGACCGTCCGAGCCCTTGGCGACCCAGCCGCCCCCGGAGGAACCGCTGGTCATGGTGCAGCCGATCCGGTACATCGTCGGCGCGTCCGCCTCCAGGGAGAGCCGCCCCGGCTTGTCCGGGCACTGGAACATCCGCTGTCCGTCGAAGGGCTCCGCCGCCGGATAGCCCTTCGCCGTCACGGTCTCGATCTCCGCCATCGCCGGGGCGTCGAAGTCCACCGGCAGCGCCGCGCCCACCGTCTCCTCCAGCGACTTGCCGTCGCCGCCGCCCTCGGGCGTCACATGCAGCACGGCGAAGTCGTAGGGAGCGCCCGCGCCCCCGGTCGGGCCGCCCTGCTCGATCCACTGCGTCGAGGTCTGCGCCCAGTTGGACCACCACACACCGAGCGGGGCGACGTCCTCCCGGGACGCGTTCTCCAGCTCGGCCGCCGACTTGCCCTCGCCGTTGTAGGACGGCACGAACGCGATGTTCCGGAACCAGCCGCCCTTCTCGCCCGCGTGCACGCAGTGCCCCGCCGTCCACACCAGATTGGACTTGCCGGGGTTCGCCGGGTCCTTCACGACCGTCGCGGAACAGACCATCGAGCCGTCCGGACCGTCGAAGAACACCTTGCCCGCCTCGGCCGCGCCCGACTGGTACGGGGCGGCGACCGCCTGGGCCTCCACCTTCCGGGGCGTCGGGTCGGTCACGCCCTGGTCGTCGGAGATGTCGCTCTCCTCGACGCCCTGGTCGGGCTGCTCGGCGTCCCGCATCCGGTCCTCGTCCCACAGACCGTCGATGATGGGGTTGACGAAGTCCTGGGCCTCACGCAGCCAGGTGTCCTTGTCCCAGTTCTTCCACTCCCCGTCCCGCCACTTGTCCAGGTCGATCCCGTGGTCCTTGAGACGGTTCTTGATGTCGTCGGGGATCTGGATCTTGCCGTCGTCGGCCGGGGTCGTCTGCGCCGTCCGCTCGCCACCCGCGGTGTCGTCCCCGTTGCCGCACGCCGTGGTCGTGAGGGCGAGGGCCGCGCCGAGCGCGACCGCGGCCGTCACCGGGCGTCTGCGGCGCGCGCTCCCTCCCCGGCGCGCGGTGAAGAGCGGGCGTATGGATCGCATGGTGTGACTCCCCTGGTTCGGGATGACGGGCAACTGCGGTCGGCGGAACGGCCCCGGTGCCGCACCCCGTCCAACGGACGGGACCGGCGGGGCCGTTCGGGCGGGGCGCCGAGAACACGGCGCCACCCGGCCCTTCCGGCCGAACGGCTTCCCCACACTATGCCGACCCCGTACGGGAGGACCCACGGAACGGCAACGGTTCGGATACAGCCGTCTGACCTGGCCTGCGGCCGGTGCTCCGGCCGGGGAGGCGCGCGGCGGGGCCCGTTGTCAGTGGTCGGTGCGAGGATCATCCACACACCGACACGAGGAGCGCACCATGGGGACTTGGGACATCGGCCCCTTCGAGAACGACGCGGCCGCGGACTTCGGTTCCGACGTGGACGCGACGGCCCGCGACGAACGCGAGGCCCTGCTGCGGGCGAAACTCGTCCGCGTCGCCCGCACCCCGGTCTCGGAGTTCCTCGACAGCTGGTACGGGGAGGTGGCCGTCGCGGCCGCCGCCCTCATAGCGGCGGGGTGCCCGGGCGGTGAACCGGTGCGCACGAGCTACGGCCCCGAGGAGGCCCTCCCGGTCTTCGCGGACGACCTCCGCCCGCTCGCCGTCGAAGCGCTCGACCGGGTGCTGGCCGGGGAGTCGGAACTCGCCGAACTCTGGGACGAGACGTCCAGCGGCCCCCAGTGGCGGGAGGGCGTGAGCCGTCTCCGCCTCGTCCTCGCACCCGAGGCACGCGACGCACCGGAGCCGGGAGCCCGGGAGGCGGCACCGTCCGGCCGCTGAGCGGACGTCCCGGTGTCCCGGGGCGCGGAGGTCCACGGCGGGAACCCTCCTGGTGAACGCCCACGGGCCCGCCCCGAGCGAGCGGTGACGGACGTCCCCGCTCGCCGCGCGCGGCCATGGACGGGGCCGACGGCCCGCCCGCTTGCGGAGTGCCCGGCCCCGCGCTTGGGTGGAAGGAAACCGCCGCCGTACCGGAGGACCGCCCCGCCGACGCCGCCGTCCGGCGCCGGGACGGATCCCTCCCGAGGCGGGCCCGCCGGGCCCGGGTCGCGGCGCGGACGCGTGAGGAGGCCGGACATGGCACATCACCACAAGTCCAACCGGGACGTGGAGGGCGACCCGTACTCCGGCCACGGCAGGGGGCTGCCCCGCCGACCGGACCAGGACGAACTCGCCGAGCGCACGGCACACGAACGACGGGTGACGGGTCTGCGGGGCGGTTCCCGGGGCGCACCGGGAACCCGGAACCGCACACCGGAGGACGACGGATCCCGCGACGGCCTCCAGAACGGCTGACCGGCCCGCTCCCCGCTCCGGTCCCCGGCCCGACGGACGTCCCGGCACCCGTGCCGGGGAGCGGCCTCCCGCCCCCCGGACCCGGCCGCCCGGAGCCGCTTGCCGCAGGGACCGGCCCGCCGTCCGGGACCGCTTCTCCTGAGGTGGGCCCGTCGCCAGGAACCACCCCCTCCCGCGCACCAGGGAGCCGACCCACTGTCCGGGCCCGACCCACTGCCCGGGCCCGGGACGCCGTCCCGCCGGGGAACACCGGCGACACGGGGAACGCGGGGAACACGGCGGCAAGGATCTTCGGATTGCCCCGTGATCCCCGGCACCTCCCGTCGTTGGTACGTACGGGGGACGCCGACCGCCGTGTCCCCGGGCCGCCCCGCCCCAGCGAACGGGCGTCGGCCCCGACCTCGCGGGAGGAACGACAGTCGTGGCCGTGACCGAGCCGGCGCCCTCGGCGGTGACCATCGCGCACGAGGGAATCCTGCACCGCCAGTCCACCCGGGAGTCGGCGGCGCGCACCTACGCCCGTGCCCTGCCGATCGTGCCCGTGCGCGCCCGGGGGCTCACCATCGAGGGCGCCGACGGACGCCGCTACCTCGACTGTCTCTCCGGAGCCGGCACCCTCGCCCTCGGCCACAACCACCCCGTCGTCCTGGAGGCCATCAGAGGCGTCCTCGACTCCGGCGCGCCCCTGCACGTCCTCGACCTCGCCACCCCCGTCAAGGACGCCTTCACCACCGAACTGTTCCGCACCCTGCCCCCCGCGCTGGCCGCCCGCTCCCGGGTCCAGTTCTGCGGACCGGCCGGAACCGACGCCGTCGAGGCCGCCCTCAAGCTCGCCCGCACCGCCACCGGACGCGAGGGCCTCCTCGCCTTCACCGGCGCGTACCACGGCATGACGGCGGGGGCGCTGGACATCTCCGGGGGAGCGCGGGAGGTCCGGGTCACCAGACTGCCGTACCCCCAGGACTACCGCTGCCCCTTCGGCGCCGGGGGCCCGCGCGGCGCCGAACTCTCCGCGCGCTGGACCGAGTCGCTCCTCGACGACCCCAAGTCCGGGGTGCCGCACCCGGCCGCCATGATCCTCGAACCCGTCCAGGGCGAGGGCGGCGTCATCCCCGCCCCCGACGACTGGCTGCGCCGGATGCGGATCCTCACCGAGGACCGGGACATCCCGCTGATCGTCGACGAGGTCCAGACCGGCGTCGGACGCACCGGTGCCTTCTGGGCCGTGGAACACAGCGGAGTCGTCCCCGACATCATGGTCATGTCCAAGGCGATCGGCGGGAGCCTGCCGCTCGCCGTCATCGTCTACCGCGACGACCTCGACGTCTGGCGGCCGGGCGCCCACGCCGGGACCTTCCGGGGCAACCAACTGGCCATGGCCGCGGGAACGGCCACCCTTGCCTACGTCCGGGAGAACGGCCTCGCCGAGCGCGCGGACGTGCTCGGCGCCCGGATGCTCGGCCAGCTCCGGGCGCTGGCCGCCGAGTGTCCCTGGGTCGGGGACGTACGGGGGCGCGGGCTGATGATCGGGGTGGAACTCGTCGACCCCACGGCCGAGGTGCTCACCGCCCCCGGACCGCCGCCCGCCGCCCCCGCCCTCGCCGCGGCCGTCCAGCGCGCCTGTCTCCAGCGCGGGCTCATCGTCGAACTCGGCGGCCGGGACTCCAGCGTGCTGCGGCTGCTGCCCCCGCTCACCCTCACCGACGAACAGGCGTCCGCCGTCCTCGACCGGCTGACCGACGCCGTCCTCACCACGGTCCGCGCCCACCACCCCACCCAGTGAGGTCCCGCCCCCGGGACCCCCGTGCCCGGGAGCGCCCCGTCCCCTGACGGCCCGCCCCTTCGGGACGCGGCCTCCCGGAGCACGGACCCGCGCACCCGGTCTCCCCGAGTCACGCCCGGCACCGGCCTCCCACCGGACACCGGGCCATCCACCACCCGGACCGCGCCCCTCCGTGGGCCCGGCCCCGGGCAGCGGTCCGGCTCCCCGTCGCGACCGGTTCCGGCCCGGCCGGAAACCGGACCCCGCCAGCACCCGGCCCCGCCGGGAACCGGAGCGATCCGCACAGCACGAACAGCACGACCCCCGCACAGCACGAACAGCACGGCCATCCGCGCGGCCGAGCGACACGAGTCGCGGCAGCGACCGGAACAGCGAGCGACAAGAACGACGAACGACCCGGCCCGTCACCCCACGGGCCGGACAACCCCCCAAGGAAGCCCTGTTGAACGCCACCCCCGCACCCGACCGCCGTCCCCACCCCCCGACGCGGGGCCTGTGCGCCGCGCAGCCCCCGCTGGAGACGGAGCCCGGTACGGTCCCCCGGCAGAAGGGAGGAAGCCGCGACGCCGAACGACTGCGCGGTGCCACCGCCGATCTGCTCGACCACCCCGATCCGCGCACCGCCGCCCAGGCCGCCGCCGTGGAGAACCTCCTCCGCTGCTGGGTCCGGGAGAACGACCTCCCCGCCCCCGAACGGGGCACCCTGCGCCTGGTGCTGCGCGCCAGCGCCCTCACCCTGCTGGTCCCCGTGCAGTACTGGTCCGTCACCGGCTGGCACCGCTTCGGCCCGCCCTACGTCGAGGGCGCCCCGGAGTCCGCGCCCCCGCTGGACGCGGTCACCCTGGCCGCCCTGCTCGGCCGGGAGGGCGGCGCCCAGGACGACGGGGGCGACCTCGTCGGACGGGTCGCCGACTCGGTCCGCCGCACCACCACGTTCCTCACCGACCGGCGGCGCCACCCCGAGGACGGCCCCGACCCCTTCCTCTCCGGTGAACAGGCCCTGCTCCTCGGCCACCCCCTGCACCCCACCCCCAAGAGCCGCGAGGGCCTCTCGGACGCCGAGTCCGACCGCTACTCGCCCGAGTCGCGCGGCTCCTTCCCGCTCCACTGGCTCGCCGTGGCCCCCTCCCTGCTCGCCCAGGACTCGGCGTGGACGGAACACGGCGGGACGGTGTCCGCCGCCGGACTCACCGCCCGTCTCGCCGCCGGGCCCCTGCCCCTCCCCGACGGCTACGCCGCGCTGCCCCTGCACCCCTGGCAGACCCATGAGCTGGCGCTTAGGCCCGACACCCGTGAACTCCTCGACGCGGGGCTGCTGCGTCCGCTCGGTGCCCACGGCCCCCACTGGTACCCCACCTCCTCCGTGCGGACCCTCTACCGGCCCGGCGCGCCCGCCATGCTCAAGCTCTCCCTCGGACTGCGGATCACCAACTCCCGCCGGGAGAACCTCCGCAAGGAACTGCACCGCGGGGTCGAGGTGCACCGGCTGCTGGGCCGGGGCCTCGCGGACGAGTGGCGGGCCGTCCACCCCGGCTTCGACATCGTCCGCGACCCGGCCTGGCTGGCCGTCACCGCAGCCGACGGGCGGCACGTCCCCGGCCTCGACGTGATGATCCGTCACAACCCCTTCACCGACGGGGCCGACGCCGTGTGCGTGGCGGGCCTCGTCTCCCCCCGGCCCGCCGCCGGGCGTCGTCCCGCCGGGCACGGCTCCCCGGCCGCCACCACCCCCATGCGCTCCCGGCTCAGCGAGATCGTCACCCGCCTCGCCGGACGCACCGGACGCGCGCGCGGGGCGATCGCCGCCGAGTGGTTCCTGCGCTACCTCCACCAGGTGGTGCGCCCGGTGCTCTGGCTCGACGGCGAGGCGGGCGTCGCGCTGGAGGCCCACCAGCAGAACACCGTGCTGCTCCTCGACCGGGACGGCTGGCCTGTCGGCGGCCGCTACCGGGACAACCAGGGCTACTACTTCCGGGAGTCCCACCGCGCGGCCCTGGAACGGCGGCTGCCCGGCATCGGCGAGCACAGCGACACCTTCGTCTCCGACGAGGTCACCGACGAACGCTTCGCCTACTACCTCGCCATCAACAACGTCCTCGGCCTGATCGGCGCCTTCGGCTCGCAGCGCCTCGCCGACGAACGCCTCCTGCTCACCGTCCTGAAGGGCTTCCTCACCGAGGCCGCCACCGGACCCGGACGGCTGCGCTCCGCCCTGCCCGCGCAATTGCTCGACACCCCCGTCCTGCGCTGCAAGGGCAACCTCCTGACCCGGCTGCGCGGCCTGGACGAACTCGTCGGCCCCGTCGACACCCAGTCCGTCTACGTCACCATCGCCAACCCCCTCCACTCCTGAGGAACCCGCGCGCCGGCCCTCCCCAGCGGGGGTCGGCGCGCCGCGCACCCCGAGAGGACGCCTCCGTGCCTCCCCCCACCCCCACCGGTACCGGCCCCGGGGCCCCCACCGCCGCGCCGTACGGCGCGGACCCCGCCCCGTGGTCCGGCACCGGACGGCAGGCCCCACCCGCCCCGGCGGGACGCCCCGCCTCCGGGCCAGCCCCCGCCGCCGGACCCGGACCTGGCGACCCCGGATCCGGACCTGCCGGTCCGGAGGTGCCCGTGTCCACGGCCGGGTCCCGACCGTCCGCACCCGTAGCCCCCGGGCCCCGCCCGTCCGCGCCCCCGCCCCCGCCCGTCGGCCTCCTGGACGACATCACCCGCTGGGCTCCCGTCACCACCCCCGTCGGGACCTTCCGGCTGCTGCCCGTCTCGCTCGCCCGGGACCTCCCGCTGATCACCGACTGGATGAACGAGCCCGAGGTGGCGGCCTTCTGGGAACTGTCCGGGCCGCCGTCGGTCACCGAGCGGCACCTGCGCCCCCAGCTCGACGGCGACGGACGGAGCGCCCCCTGCCTCGGGCTGCTCGACGGCACCCCCGTCAGCTACTGGGAGGTCTACCGGGCGGACCTCGACCCCCTGGCCCGCCACTACCCCGCCCGGCCCCACGACACCGGTGTGCACCTCCTCGTCGGCGGGGCCCACCGCCGGGGCCGCGGCCTCGGCTCCCTGCTGCTCGGCGCCGTCGCCGGGCTGATCCTCGACCACCTCCCCTCCTGCGCCCGTGTCGTCGCGGAGCCGGACCTGCGCAACGCCCCCTCCCTCGCCGCCTTCCGGCGCGCGGGCTTCCGGTCCGCCGCCGAGCTGGCCCTGCCCGGGAAACGGGCCGCGCTGATGATCCGGGACCGGGACCCGCGCGTTCCGTCATGACCCCGCCCACCGAGCACACCGCCCGACCCGAGGAGTACCCGTGCCGAGTCCGTCCGCCGGACATACCTCCGGCGACCCCGCCACACCGTCCGTCCCCCATGAGCTGACCCGCGAGAACTGGGACCGGGCGGGCCGTCGCCTGCTCGCCAAGATGCTCGCGGAGTTCGCCTACGAGGAGATCATCACCCCGGTGCCCGGCCGGGACCCGGTCGTCCGGGCCGCCCCCGCGCCCACCCGGCCGGGAACCGCGAGCGGCCCCCACCCCTCCCCGGCGGGCCCGTACGCCCCCGCCGGGGACCCGTGCGCCGCGCCTCCGGACCCCTGGGACACCCGTCCCGCGCCCCCGCGCGCCACCACCCGCCCCCCGCACACCCCGGGCGCCGTGCCGCACGCCCCCGGCGGCGCCCCGGAGGACGCCACGGCCCCCGCCGACCGCACCGGGGCCGACCCGGCGGACGACCCCCTCTGTCCGCTCCCGGACCGGGCCCGTGACCTCGCCCCCCACACCCTCGTCCTGGACGCCCCCTCCAGCCACCTCACCTTCCACGCGCGCCGCCACGCCTACGGCGGCTGGCACGTGGACCCCGAGACCATCACCCTCACCGACGCGGGCGCCTGGCCCCGCGCCTTCGGCGACCCGCTGGAGTTCCTCGCCCGCGCCCGCCGCACCCTCGGCATCGACGGCGCCACCCTCGGCCACGTCATCAGGGAACTGACCGCGACCCTCGCCGCAGAGGCCCGCCTCGACCACACGGCCGTCCCCGCCGCGGCCCTCGCCGACCTCTCCTACGCCGAGCTGGAAGGCCACCAGACCGGCCACCCCTGGCTGGTCCTCAACAAGGGCCGCCTCGGCTTCTCCGCCTCCGACTCGGCGCGCTGGGCCCCCGAGGCCCGCCTCCCGGCCGTCCTGCCCTGGATCGCCGTCCACACCGACCTCGCGACCTACCGGGGCGTCCACGGCCTCGACGCCTCCGACGACCTGTACGCCCTCGAACTCGACGCCGGGACCCGCGAACGGTTCGCCGGGGTCCTGCGGGCCCGGGGCGCCGACCCCGCCGACTACCTCTACCTGCCCGTCCACCCCTGGCAGTGGGACGACATCGTGCTCCCGCTGTTCGCGCCCTCCGTGGCGGCCGGCGCGATCGTCCCGCTGCCCAGCGACGGCGACCAGCGGCTGCCCCAGCAGTCCATCCGCACCTTCCTCAACCTCAGCCGTCCCGAGCGCCACACCGTCAAACTGCCGCTGTCGGTGCTCAACACCCTGGTCTGGCGGGGACTGCCCACCGAGCGCACCCTGGCCGCCCCCTCCGTCACCGGCTGGATGCTGGGCCTGCGGGACGCGGACCCCTTCCTGCGCGAGGAGTGCCGGGTCGTCCTGCTGGGCGAGATCGCCTCGGTCACCGTCGAGCACCCCGTCTACGACACCCTCCGGGAGGTCCCGTACCAGTACAAGGAACTGCTGGGGGCGATCTGGCGGGAGCCCGTGGGACGCCACCTCGCGCCGGGGGAGCGGGCCCGCACCCTCGCCGCCCTGCTCCACGTGGACCCCGACGGCCGGTCCTTCACCGCCGAACTCGTCGCCCGCTCCGGACTGCGTCCCGACGTCTGGCTGCGCCACCTCTTCGCGGCGCTGCTGCCCCCGCTGCTCCGCTTCCTCTACAAGTACGGAACCGTTTTCTCACCGCACGGCGAGAACACCATCGTGGTCTTCGACGACCGGGACGTCCCGGTGCGGCTCGCCGTGAAGGACTTCGTGGACGACGTCAACGTCAGCTCCGGGCGACTGCCCGAACACGCCTCGATGCCCGACGAGGTCCGCGAGGTGCTGCTGACCGAGCCGCCCGGGTTCCTCACCCAGTTCATCCACTCGGGGCTCTTCATCGGGGTCTTCCGCTATCTGGCCCCGCTGTGCGAGCAGCAGCTGGGAGTGGCCGAGCGGGACTTCTGGGCGCTGGTCCGCGCCGAGGTCCTGCGGCACCACGCCCGCTTCCCCGAGCTGAAGGAACGGTACGAGGCGTTCGACCTGCTGACCCCGGAGATCGCCCGGCTCTGCCTCAACCGCAACCGTCTCCACCTGGACGGTTACCGGGACCGCGCCGAGCGCCCGCACGCGGCCGTGCACGGCACCGTGCCCAACCCCCTCCACGCCCCGTGACCGCCCCCGGGACCCCGTCCGGGCGACCGGCGCGCCCGGGCCCGGCGGGCGCTCCGTCCGGCCGCCCGCTGTCACCCCCACGGACTAGGGTGGACGGCCTATGACCAAGTCCTCTCTCCCCGAGCTCCTGCACGCCGCCGTCGCCGCCGTCGGCGGAACGGAACGCCCCGGTCAGGTGACCATGGCCGAAGCGGTGGCCGAGGCCATCGACGACGGCACCCATCTGCTGGTCCAGGCGGGCACGGGCACCGGGAAGTCCCTCGGCTACCTGGTACCGGCGCTCGCCCACGGGGAGCGCGTCGTGGTGGCCACGGCGACCCTCGCGCTCCAGCGCCAGCTGGTGGAGCGGGACCTGCCCCGCACGGTCGACGCGCTGCACCCGCTGCTGCGCCGCCGCCCCCAGTTCGCGATGCTCAAGGGCCGGTCCAACTACCTCTGTCTGCACCGGCTCCACGAGGGGATGCCCCAGGACGAGGAGGAGGGGCTCTTCGACCAGTTCGAGGCGGCCGCCCCGTCCAGCAAGCTCGGTCAGGACCTGCTGCGGCTGCGGGACTGGTCCGGCGAGACGGAGACCGGGGACCGCGACGACCTCACCCCGGGGGTCTCCGACCGGGCCTGGGCCCAGGTGACGGTCTCCTCCCGGGAGTGCCTGGGCGCCACGCGCTGCGCGTACGGCGCGGAGTGCTTCGCCGAGATGGCCAGGGAGCAGGCGAAGCTCGCGGACGTCGTCGTCACCAACCACGCGCTGCTCGCGATCGACGCCATCGAGGGCGCCCCGGTGCTGCCGCAGCACGAGGTGCTGATCGTGGACGAGGCCCATGAGCTGGTCTCCCGGGTCACCGGAGTGGCCACCGGCGAGCTGACCTCCGGGCAGGTCAACCGCGCGGTGCGACGCTCCGCCAAGCTGGTCAACGAGAAGATCGCCGACCAGCTCCAGACCGCCGCCGAGGGCTTCGAACGGCTGATGGAGCTGGCGCTGCCGGGGCGGCTGGAAGAGGTTCCCGAGGACCTCGGCTACGCCCTGCTGGCGCTGCGCGACGCGGCCCGCAACGTCATCGCGGCGCTCGGCGCGACCCGTGACAAGTCGGTGCAGGACGAGGACGCCGTGCGCAAGCAGGCCCTCGCCTCCCTGGAGACGGTGCACGCGGTCGCGGAGCGCATCACCCTGGGCTCCGAGTACGACGTCGTCTGGTACGAGCGGCACGACCGCTTCGGCGCCTCGCTCAGGGTGGCGCCGCTGTCCGTGTCCGGGCTGCTGCGGGAGAAGCTCTTCGCGGACCGCTCGGTGACCCTGACCTCGGCCACGCTCAAGCTGGGCGGCGACTTCAACGGGGTGGGCGCCTCGCTCGGGCTCGCCCCGGAGGGCACGGCCGTGCCCGGGGACGAGGAGCGGCCGGTGTGGAAGGGGGTGGACGTCGGCTCGCCGTTCGACTACCCCCGGCAGGGCATCCTCTACGTGGCCCGGCAGCTGGCCCGCCCGGCCCGGGACGGGGACCGGGGGGACATGCTGGACGAGCTGACCGAGCTGATCCAGGCCGCCGGGGGGCGCACCCTGGGCCTCTTCTCGTCCATGCGCGCCGCCCAGAACGCCGCCGAGGAGCTCCGCTCGCGCATCCCCGAGTACCCGATCCTGCTCCAGGGCGAGGAGACGCTGGGGGAGCTGATCAAGAACTTCGCGGCCGACCCGAGGACCTGTCTCTTCGGCACCCTGTCGCTCTGGCAGGGCGTGGACGTCCCGGGGGCGAGCTGTCAGCTGGTGGTCATGGACAAGATCCCGTTCCCGCGCCCGGACGATCCACTGATGAGCGCCCGGCAGAAGGCGGTCGAGGAGGCGGGCGGCAACGGCTTCATGGCGGTGGCCGCGACCCACGCGGCGCTGCTGATGGCCCAGGGAGCGGGCCGCCTGGTGCGGGCCTCGGGGGACCGGGGCGTGGTCGCGGTCCTCGACTCCCGGCTGGCCACGGCCCGCTACGGGAGTTATCTGAAGGCGTCGCTCCCGGACTTCTGGTCCACCACGGATCCGGGGCAGGTCCGCCGTTCCCTGGCGGCGATCGACGCGGCGGCCCGGCAGCGCGAGGACGCGGACGGCGACGGGGAAGCGGACGGCGACGGAGCGGCCGTCTGACCGTCCGGCACCGGACGGACACCCCGGAGGCATGAACAGACCCCGGAACCAGGCGCAGGAGGTTCCGGGGTCGGCCAGGGGGAGCGGTCGCACCGTTCGAACGTGTTCGCACGTCCGGGAACGGGGGAGCGACCTACGGGAAACGGGCGATGGGCTCAGACGCGGCGGAGCACGGCCACGACCTTGCCGAGGATGGTCGCCTCGTCGCCGGGGATCGGCTGGTACGCGGCGTTGTGGGGGAGCAGCCAGACATGGCCGTCCTCCCGCTTGAAGCGCTTGACCGTGGCCTCGCCGTCCAGCATGGCGGCCACGATGTCGCCGTTCTCCGCGACCGGCTGACGGCGGACGGTGACCCAGTCGCCGTCGCAGATCGCGGCCTCGATCATGGAGTCGCCGACGACCTTGAGCACGAACAGCTCACCGTCGCCCACGAGCTGCCGGGGGAGCGGGAAGACGTCCTCGACGGACTCCTCCGCCAGGATCGGGCCACCGGCGGCGATCCGGCCCACCAGCGGTACGTAGGAGGCGGCGGGCTTGCCCGCGGTGTCGGCGGGCTGGCTGGTGGGCTGGTCGGAGCCGCGCACCTCGTAGGCGCGCGGACGGTGCGGGTCACGGCGGAGGAAGCCCTTGCGCTCCAGCGCCATCAGCTGGTGCGCCACGGAGGAGGTGCTGGACAGCCCGACGGCCTGGCCGATCTCCCGCATGGACGGGGGGTAGCCCCGCCGCTGCACCGAGTCCCTGATGACTTCGATGACCCGGCGCTGGCGGTCGGTGAGCCCCGAACTGTCCGCGCGGATGCCGGGAGGACGTCCCGGCAGGGAGCGTGTGGGCTTGGGGCCCTCCGCGTTCGTGGCCGGGTCCGTCAGGGCGTGCACCGACTCCAGTCGGCCCTGGACACGGTCGTGGGTGGTGATGGTGACGCTGTCTGCGGTGGTGGTCATGTCGGCAGCCCCTCTCGGATGTTCTCCCTAGCTAGCCAACGGTAGTTGCTTTCGAAAGGTTGCGCCAAACACACGTTCGAGTGAAAAAACAAGGAGCGCCTTACGCGATCAGGTGCCCGGGTGTATGGCCGACGTCAGAGTGTGCGGACCCGCGCCAGGGGCTTCCGGGGTTCCCGGTGGGAGGTCGCGGGCCCGGGGGCGCGGTGGGGTCCCGGCGGTGCCGTCGTGGGGCCAGTCTGTCACCCGGGAGGGTCGGTGGGCGGGACGCCCCGGTCGGTGGTCGCTCCGGACCGGCGGCTACGGTGTCCCGGTGCGCCGGACCGGTGCGCCGGAGCGGCCCCGGTCGGCGCCCGGGCCGTCCGGAGGGAGGCCCGGCCTCCCTCCGGGCGGGGTGCCGCGATGCCCCGCCGCCTCGCTGATCACGGTGAGTGACCGGCGGGTGGGTTCCGGGGGTCGGTGGCCGCGCGGCCCGCCCCCTCGTCCGTGCCCGGGGCCGTGTGCCGCGCCGTGTCCGTGGCGTCGCTCCGCTCCCCCGGGCGGCCCGGGTCGTGACGCCGAGTGAGGGTGTGCGGGGCCGGTGGGCCTTCGGGTGCCGCTCCGGCCCGGCTCCACCCCCCGAAACAGGGGTCGAATCACGACACGCGTAGACGGTCAATTGCGGCCAAGTACCAGATGTAGTGGTTGGATTGCGGAGGCGGCCCAGAAGTTGTGGTCCCTGGGTCTCAGGTGGTCCGGGCATCGCCTATGCTGGGGTCTGCTTCAAGGGGGTCGAGTGCCCTCGCGAGGCCATGGAGACGTGCCCTGAAGGAGGCTTGAACGACATGCACTGCCCCTTCTGCAGGCACCCTGACAGCCGTGTCGTCGACAGTCGGACCACCGACGACGGCACGTCGATCCGCCGACGCCGTCAGTGCCCGGACTGCTCCCGTCGTTTCACGACCGTGGAGACGTGCTCACTGATGGTGGTCAAGCGCAGCGGGGTGACGGAGCCCTTCAGCCGGACGAAGGTCATCAACGGCGTGCGCAAGGCGTGCCAGGGGCGTCCCGTCACGGAGGACGCCCTCGCCCAGCTCGGCCAGCGGGTCGAGGAGGCGGTGCGGGCCACCGGGAGCGCCGAGCTGACCACGCACGACGTGGGGCTGGCCATACTCGGCCCGCTGCAGGAACTCGACCTCGTCGCCTATCTGCGGTTCGCGTCCGTGTACCGGGCGTTCGACTCGCTGGAGGACTTCGAGGCTGCCATCGCGGAGCTGCGGGACCAGCCCGGACGGCACCCCGACGGTCAGGTCGCGGACGGCGACCCCACGGACGGCGGACGGGGCGCGGTCCCCGCGCCCGCCACGGCCGGAGGCTGATCCCGCCCCCGACCGGACGGGCCGTCCGGCCCGGATCCGCGGGGAGCGGCGACCACGTATTTCGCCGAGGGTGCCCACCGGGGTGCCCACGGCGCCGAACAGCACACCGTGCCACGGGAAGAACGCGGCACTTCAGGGCGTTATCGCCCGATACAGGGAGGCGGCATGACAGAGACGGCGAGCGGCTCGGCACGGGGTTCCCGGGCCAAGGGGGCGAAGGTCACCAAGGGGCTGCGCATGGAACGCATCCACACCACTCCGGGCGTGCACCCGTACGACGAGGTGGTCTGGGAACGCCGTGATGTCGTCATGACCAACTGGCGCGACGGCTCGATCAACTTCGAGCAGCGTGGCGTCGAGTTCCCCGACTTCTGGTCGGTGAACGCGGTCAACATCGTCACCAGCAAGTACTTCCGCGGCGCGGTCGGCACCCCGCAGCGCGAGACCGGGCTCAAGCAGCTCATCGACCGGATCGTGAAGACGTACCGGAAGGCCGGTGAGGACTACAAGTACTTCGCCTCGCCCGCCGACGCCGAGATCTTCGAGCACGAGCTGGCCTACGCGCTGCTGCACCAGATCTTCAGCTTCAACTCCCCGGTGTGGTTCAACGTCGGCACGCCCCAGCCGCAGCAGGTCTCCGCCTGCTTCATCCTGTCCGTCGACGACTCCATGGAGTCGATCCTCGACTGGTACAAGGAAGAGGGCATGATCTTCAAGGGCGGTTCCGGGGCGGGCCTCAACCTCTCCCGCATCCGTTCCTCCAAGGAACTGCTGTCCTCCGGCGGCAACGCCTCCGGTCCGGTCTCCTTCATGCGCGGCGCCGACGCCTCCGCCGGAACGATCAAGTCGGGCGGCGCCACCCGTCGCGCCGCCAAGATGGTCATCCTGGACGTCGACCACCCCGACATCGAGGACTTCATCGAGACCAAGGTCAAGGAGGAGGAGAAGATCCGCGCCCTGCGCGACGCGGGCTTCGACATGGACCTGGGCGGCGACGACATCACGTCCGTCCAGTACCAGAACGCCAACAACTCGGTCCGGGTGAACGACGAGTTCATGCGCGCCGTGGAGAACGGCGGGAAGTTCGGACTGCGGGCCCGGATGACCGGTGAGGTCATCGAGGAGGTCGACGCCAAGGCGCTGTTCCGCAAGATGGCGGAGGCGGCCTGGGCGTGCGCCGACCCGGGCATCCAGTACGACGACACCATCAACCGGTGGCACACCTGCCCCGAGTCCGGGCGGATCAACGGCTCGAACCCGTGCAGCGAGTACATGCACCTGGACAACACGTCCTGCAACCTCGCCTCGCTGAACCTGATGAAGTTCCTCAAGGACGACGGCAAGGGCAACCAGTCCTTCGACGCCGAGCGCTTCGCCAAGGTCGTCGAGCTGGTCATCACCGCGATGGACGTCTCCATCTCCTTCGCCGACTTCCCGACCCGGAAGATCGGCGAGAACACCCGCGCCTTCCGCCAGCTCGGCATCGGGTACGCCAACCTCGGCGCCCTGCTGATGGCGACCGGCCACGCGTACGACTCCGACGGCGGCCGTGCCCTCGCCGGAGCGATCACCTCGCTGATGACGGGCACCTCCTACCGCCGCTCCGCCGAGCTGGCGGCCGTGGTCGGCGCGTACGACGGGTACGCCCGCAACGCCCAGCCGCACCTGCGGGTGATGGAGCAGCACGCCGACGCCAACACCAAGGCCCCGCGCGTGGACGACCTGGACACGGCGATCTGGGCGGCGGCCACCGAGGCGTGGCAGGACGTGCTCCGCCTCGGCGAGAAGAACGGCTTCCGCAACGCGCAGGCGTCCGTGATCGCGCCCACCGGCACCATCGGGCTCGCCATGTCCTGCGACACCACGGGCCTGGAGCCGGACCTCGCGCTGGTCAAGTTCAAGAAGCTGGTCGGCGGCGGCTCGATGCAGATCGTCAACGGGACCGTCCCGCAGGCCCTGCGCCGCCTGGGCTACCAGGAGGAGCAGATCGAGGCGATCGTCGCCCACATCGCCGAGCACGGCGTGGTGGTGGACGCCCCCGGTCTCAAGACCGAGCACTACGAGGTCTTCGACTGTGCGATGGGCGAGCGCTCCATCTCCGCGATGGGTCACGTCCGGATGATGGCGGCGATCCAGCCGTGGATCTCCGGCGCGCTCTCCAAGACCGTGAACATGCCGGAGTCCGCCACCGTCGAAGAGGTCGAGGAGATCTACTTCGAGGCGTGGAAGATGGGCGTCAAGGCCCTCGCGATCTACCGCGACAACTGCAAGGTCGGCCAGCCGCTCTCCGCGAAGAAGAAGGAGGACGAGGTCAAGGCCGAGGTGACCGAGAAGGCCGAGGAGACCATCCGGGCCGCGGTCGAGAAGGTCGTCGAGTACCGCCCCGTGCGCAAGCGGCTCCCCAAGGGCCGTCCCGGCATCACCACCTCCTTCACGGTCGGTGGCGCCGAGGGGTACATGACCGCCAACTCCTACCCGGACGACGGTCTCGGCGAGGTCTTCCTGAAGATGTCGAAGCAGGGTTCGACCCTCGCCGGGATGATGGACGCCTTCTCCATCGCCGTCTCGGTCGGCCTCCAGTACGGGGTGCCGCTGGAGACGTACGTCTCGAAGTTCACCAACATGCGCTTCGAGCCCGCGGGCATGACCGACGACCCGGACGTCCGGATGGCGCAGTCGATCGTCGACTACATCTTCCGCCGTCTGGCGCTGGACTTCCTGCCCTTCGAGACCCGGTCCGCGCTCGGCATCCACTCCGCCGAGGAGCGCCAGCGCCACCTGGAGACCGGCTCCTACGAGCCGGCCGACGACGAGGTGGACGTCGAGGGCCTCGCCCAGTCGGCGCCCCGGCAGACCGAGACGCTGAAGGTCGTGGCCACGCCCAAGGCCGAGGCGCCGGTGGCGGAGCCCGCTCCGAAGCAGGCGCACACCAGCGCCGAACTGGTGGAGATGCAGCTCGGCATCCAGGCCGACGCGCCGCTGTGCTTCTCCTGCGGGACCAAGATGCAGCGCGCCGGTTCCTGCTACATCTGCGAGGGCTGCGGTTCCACCAGCGGCTGCAGCTGACCCCGGGCGGCCTGGCGTCCCCGGCGGCGGACCTCCGCCGCCGAGGGCGCCGGGCCCCGGGTGGGAGAGGGTGCCGACCACCGGTCGGCACCCTCTCCGGCGTTCCGGCGCGGGCCGGGGCGTTCCCCCGCGGTTCCGGTGTTCCGGGCGCCGCTCATCCGGGGGTGGTGGGCGGTCCGCCGGGCGGCGTCCCGTCCAGTTCCGCCACGATCGCCCGCCGTAGTTCCTCGTGCGGCGGGCCCAGGGCGAACCGTCCGTCGCTCCAGTGCTCCCTGGGGTACAGCCACACCGGCCTTCCCACCAGTTCGGCGGGCTCCCAGTCGTACCGTGGCCAGACATGGGCGTGGAGGAAGGCGTCGGTGTTGCCGAGGATCTCCAGGTTCACCCGGCGGAAGGCGGGGTCGAGGCGGCGGCAGGCGCGTTCGACGGCCTCGCCGAGCCGGTCCATGTCGGAGAGGAAGGCGAGCCGCTTCGCCCTCGGCAGGTCCGAGAGGCGGTCCGCGTCCGGTTCGTCGGCCAGCAGCACCGAGTAGCCGGGCAGGAACTGGACGTCCCCGATCACGGCGAATCCCGCCGTCAGCCGTCGCAGCACGGTGGGGTTCGCGCCCCTCAGGGCGCTGCCGATCCGGTCCTCGCGCCAGTCGTCCGTCATGCCGGGAACCTACCCGGCGAAGATCGTCGGTTTCTTCGCACGGCAGCGGAGGGCCCGTCGTCGGTGCTGGTGCTGGTGCCGTCGTCGGCGCCCGGGCCGGAGTGGGCCGGGCGCCGACGACGGGTGATCCGCGGGTGGGCGGGCGTCAGACGGGAGGCAGGGCCTGGCCCATCCGTTCGGCGAAGGTCGCCGGGTCCGCGTCGAAGCCCCGGACGAACCTGACGTACTGCCAGGTTCCCGCTCCGTCGCGGGTGAACTCCGCGACCGTGGTGGCGTTGCGGTCCAGCACCTCGGCGAAGTCGTGCTGCGCCAGCTCGGTCGCCCCGCTGCGGATCCGGACCGCCGCGTTCACGACGTCCCCGAAGGTCAGCTCCCGGCCGGGCTGCTGGATGGCGATCCCGACGATCACCCGCTCGTAGCGGGGCGCCAGCCGGTCCAGCTCCAGCACCATCACCTCGTCGTAGCCGAAGCCCTGGCCGGTCCGGCTGTCCCGGTTCAGCGTGATCGTGCCGTCCGGGGAGCGGCTGCCGAAGTGGACGAGGTACTCGGGGGCGCCGTAGGGGGCGTCCTTGGTGTAGGTCGCCGCGATGACGTCCAGGTCGTGCGGCGTGGTACCCGAGGGACTCGGGTCCCAGCGGACGCCCACCTCGACTTTCGCGAGCCCCTTGTTGAGACCACCGCTCACCAGTTCCCCCTCCGGTCCGGACCGGTTTCCCGATGCCTTCTGCGTGTCGTCCCATGGTGCCACGGACCACGGACAGTGCCCGCCCGGACGCCGGGAGTGGGCGGGGGAACCGGGGGACCGGGCCGGAACCCGACCGGGCGTACGGCGGTGCACGGGCCCGCGCACCCCATGAAGTGGGGGCGTGCGGGGGGCGCACTGCGCCGGAGCGTGGTCCCAGCCACACTCCGTGGCCTTACCATGGCGCGGTGCTGGTCAAGTGGACGCGCTGCACCGTGGTGGACCGCCGGGGGTTCGAACGGGGGCAGCGCAAGTGGGCGGGACTTCTCGGCGAGCCGGGGTTCCGGGCGCAGGGCGGCGGTTGGAGCCGCACCCGGCCCGGTGTCGCCCATGTGTTCACGTTCTGGGAGAGCCGGACGTTCTACGACTCGTTCATGGCGAGGTCGCACGACCGGCTGGCCGCCTCCCAGTCCGGCACCTTCACCCGCGCCCAGGTCAAGCTGTTCGACCACCGGTTCGACGTGAAGACCGGCTTCGAGCCCCGCTTCACCGACAGCGACCTGCTGAGGGTGGCGCACTGCCGGGTGCACCCCGAACGCGCGGAGCACTTCGCCCTGATGCAGGAGAAGGTGTGGAACCCGGCCATGGCGGGGTCCCCCGGCATGGTGCGCGGACTGTTCGGGGAGGCCCCGGGCGACGAGTTCCTGATCCTGTCCATGTGGAAGGCCGAGGCCGAACACGGCAAGTACCGCGCCGAGCGGGTGGAGCGGCTCTCGCTGCGCGCGCAGACCGAGGTCGACATCGCCGCGCTGACCGGCGACGTCGTGGACATGGAAGGGGCCTGGACGGTGTGACGCGCGGAGAGCGCCCCGGGTGCCGAGCCATGTGCCCGTACGTCCGTACGGAAACGGTTCCCCTGGCGGCGGCGACCCGCCGTAGGGTGTCCGGACCACCACTCGAACATCGAACGCGATCTAGGGTTTCCGTATGGTAAGACCACGGCGTATCGTCCTCGTCCGGCACGGGGAGTCGAAGGGCAACGCCGATGACACCGTGTACGAGCGGGAGCCCGACCACGCGCTCCCGCTCACCGAGAGCGGCTGGCAGCAGGCCGAGCGGACCGGCAAACATCTGCGGGACCTCTTCGGACGGGAGCGCGTCAGCGTCTACGTCTCCCCGTACCGGCGCACCCACCAGACGCTGCGGGCCTTCACGCTCGACCCCCGGCTGGTCCGGGTCCGCGAGGAGCCCCGGCTGCGCGAGCAGGACTGGGGCAACTGGCAGGACCGGGAGGACGTACGCCTCCAGAAGACCTACCGCGACGCCTACGGACACTTCTTCTACCGCTTCGCCCAGGGGGAGTCGGGGGCCGACGTCTACGACCGGGTGGGCGCCTTCCTGGAGAGCCTCTACCGCAGCTTCGAGCAGCCCGACCACCCCCCGAACGTCCTCCTCGTCACCCACGGCCTCACGATGCGGCTGTTCTGCATGCGCTGGTTCCACTGGAGCGTGGCCGAGTTCGAGTCGCTGTCCAACCCGGGCAACGGCGAGGTGCGCGTCCTGGAACTGGGCGCCGACGGCAAGTACGCGCTGGACCGCCCGTTCGACCGCTGGCGGGAGCCGGAACCGTACGGAATCACCGGATAGGGTGACGATGTCATGACCGTACCGCCACCGCCCTCCGCCGCGCCGCCCGAGCCCGCTGGGTCCGCCGACCCCCGACTGGCGCGCGCGCTCGCGAGCCTGCGCGGGCTGTCCGTGGGGGACGCGCTCGGCTCCCGGTTCCTCGTACCGGCGCACTACCCCCTCCTCGGTCGCCGCGTACTGCCCGAAGGCGACTGGCGGTGGACCGGCGACACCGAGATGGCCTGTTCCGTCGTGGCCGTGCTCGCCGCCCACGGACGGATCGACCAGGACGCCCTCGCCGCCTCGTTCGCCGCCCGGCAGCACCCCGACCGTGGCTACGGACCCGTGGTGAACCGTCTCCTCGCGGGGCTGCGCGACGGCGGCGACTGGCGCGAACTCGCCTCCGCGCTCTTCAACGGACAGGGCACCTGGGGCAGTGGCGCGGCGACCCGCGCCGCGCCCATCGGCGCCTGGTACGCCGACGACCCCGAGCAGGCCACCCACCAGGCCGAGATCTCCGCTTACCCCACCCATCAGCACCGGGAGGCCGTCGTCGGAGCGATGGCGGTCGCCGCCGCGGCGGCCCTCGTGGCCTCCCCCGCCGGGCGTCCGACGCCCGAGGCCCTGCTCGACGGAGTCCTCGCCCTGATCCCGCGCAGTGCGGTCGAGGCGGGGCTGCGCCGGGCCCGGGACATGCTCGACTACGGCGATCCGGGGACCGTCGCGGCGGTCCTCGGCCGGGGTCGGCGCACCGGCGCCCACGACACCGTCCCCTTCGCCCTGTGGGCCGCCGCCCGGGGCCTCGGGGACTATCCCCGCGCCTTCTGGGAGACCGTCCGGGTCGGCGGGGACACGGACACCACCTGCGCGATCGTCGGCGGGGTGGTGGCGGTGTCCGGGGACTCGGGCGCGCCGCCGGGCGAGTGGCGGGACCGGACCGATCCGCTGCCGTCCTGGGTACTCGTCGGAGCGTAGGTTCGCCTGTGGCCCTGTGGCCCTGTGGCCCTGTGGCCCTGTGGCCCTGTGGCCCTGTGGCCCTGTGGCCCTGTGGCCCTGTGGCCCTGTGGCCCTGTAGGCCCGTCCGGACTGGGCGGTGCGGGGTGTTGGTGCGCGGGTGCGTCGGCGCGCCGGGGTGCGCGGGCGTGCCCGGGCGTCGTGCGCTCGCGTCCCCCACTGTCACGGTCGTGCCACAGGCACCACGCCCATCTGACGCCCCGTCGGACCCGCGCCCTAGGCTGACGCCACGCCGCCGGTCGGTCACGAGGGCGCGCGTTCCGTACGAGACACCGCGTCCCGGCGGGGGCCGCCCGCTGTCCCGTCCGTCCGCCGGGCGGTCTGGGGGGACCATGTCCGAGAAACCGTCCGTGCCGTCCGAACCGTCGCGGCCGACCACCCCCGAAGGGGCCCCGGGAACCGGGCCGATGACGGACCGGCCGTCCCTCCCCGGCGCCGGGGAACGCGCGCGGGCCCGGTCCGCCGACCCGTCGGATCCGTCGCCGGGACCGCTGTCCGCAGGGCCCCCCGACCCCTGGGCCGACCGTCTGCGCGGCGACCCACCGCCCCCGGTCCGGTCGGGAACCCTCTGGTCCGTGCTGGCCACCGGCGTCCTGAGCATGCTGCTCCTGGGGGACGGCGTCGGACCCAACCTCCTCCTGGTCGCCCTCGCGGCGGCCGCCGCCGCGGGCCACGCGGCCACCCGGGTCGGCCGACGGCCCCGGCCCTGGACCCTGGTCTGGGGGGCCGGTGGGCTCCTCCTGCTCGCCGTGCCGGTGGTCCGCGACGCCTCCTGGCCCTCCTTCCTCGCCGTCGCGGCGGCGCTCTGCCTGGGCGCGCTCGCCCTGCACGGCTCCCGGTCCTGGGCCGGGGTCGCGTTCGGGCCGTTCGGACTGCTGGAAGCCGTTCCCCACGGGCTGCGCTGGGGCTGGCGGGGGCTGCGGGAACGGTACGGAGCCTCCTCCGGGCGGGTCGGCCCCGTCCTGCGGGCCGCCGGGGTGGCCGCGGGACTGCTCCTCGTCTTCGGGGCGCTGTTCGCCGCGGCCGACGCCGCCTTCGCGGATCTGCTGGGCGGTCTGGTCCCGGAGACCTCCGCCGCCGAGGGGCCGCTGCGCCTCCTCTTGTTCGCCGCCGGAGTGGCCGGGGCCCTCGGCGTCGTGTACGCCGCCGCCTCCCCGGTCCGCTGGGACCGGGTCCGGTTCGCCCCGGGACGGGCCCGTGGGCGCGTCGAGTGGGCCCTGCCCCTGGTGGTGCTCAACGCGCTCTTCGTCGCCTTCAACGCCGTGCAGCTGGCGGTGCTCTTCGGCGGTCACGACGGCGCGCTGGAAGCGACCGGCCTCACCTACGCCGAGTACGCCCGGCAGGGCTTCTGGCAACTGCTGCTGGTCACGCTGCTGGTGCTCGTGGTGATCGTCGCGGCCCTCCGCTGGGCGCCGCGCGGCGGCCCCCGGGACCGGCCGCTCGTCCGCGCGGTCCTCGGCACCCTCTGCGCGCTGACCCTGGTCGTCGTCGCCTCCGCCGTCCGGCGCATGGACCTGTACGTCGAGGCGTACGGGCTGACCCGGCTGAGGATCTCCGTCGTCGCCGTCGAACTGTGGCTGGGCGCGGTGCTCCTGCTGATCATGGCCGCCGGGGTGTGGGGCGCCCGCTGGCTGCCACGGGCCGTCACCGCCAGCGCCGCCCTCGGCGTGCTCGTCTTCGGAACGGTCTCCCCGGACGCCCTGATCGCGGACCGGGCCGTCGAACGGCACCGGCAGAGCGGTCACCTCGACCTCGACTACGTCCGGGAACTCTCCGCCGACGCGGTGCCCGCCCTCGACCGGCTCCCCGAACCGCTGCGGTCCTGCGCGCTCCAGGTGATCGACGGGGAACTGCGCGCGGCGGACGAGCCCTGGCACGCCACCAGCCTGGGTGAGACCAGGGCCCGGGCGATCCTCAAGGGCCGCCCGGTGGAGGCGACATGGGAGCGGTGCCGGACGGCCGGGTGGACCGCCGGGCACCGCTGACCGGGACCGGGGTGTCGGCCGCCGGGACCGGCGGCGTAGGCTTGTGGGTGCCATGCCATACGAAGCACCCACCCACACCGTCGAGCGCTCACTGCGCGCCACCACCGGGGCGAAGGTCATCGCGGGCGTCGACGAAGTGGGACGTGGCGCCTGGGCCGGTCCCGTCACCGTCTGCGCCGCCGTCACCGGACTGCGCAGGCCCCCGGAGGGGCTGACGGACTCCAAACTCCTCACCCCCAAGCGGCGTGCCTCGCTCGTCCTGGAACTGGAGGACTGGGTGACGGCCCACGCCCTGGGGCACGCCTCCCACGAGGAGATCGACGCCCTGGGCATGACGGCCGCGCTCCGGCTGGCCGCCGTGCGCGCGCTGGAAGCCCTTCCGGTGCGGCCCGACGCGGTCATCCTCGACGGCAAGCACGACTACCTCGGCGCACCCTGGCGGGTACGCACCGTGATCAAGGGTGACCGTTCCTGTGTGGCGGTGGCCGCCGCGTCCGTGATCGCGAAGGTCCGGCGCGACAAAATGATGGCCGAACTAGGCTTCGAACATGCAGACTTCGACTTCGCGGCCAACGCCGGTTACCCGTCGCCGGTGCACCGGGCCGCGCTGGCGGAACGGGGTCCCACCCCGTACCACCGGCTGACGTGGGCGTATCTTGACGCGCTGCCCCAGTGGCGGCACCTCAAGAAGGCCCGTAGCTGGGCGGACGAAAGCGCTCCGGAGATCGAGGGCCAGCTGGGTTTCGATTTCTGACGTTCTCGCTCGCACTGATGTACCACCCGCCGGGGGCGAGTCGCACCGGCGTTTGATAGATATCAGCCCATGCCTCTCATTCCCGAGGAGCCTCAGATTCACGAGAGTGCCCAGGGTCCCCGCGCTACCCCGGCCAGTGGCCCCGCGCCGACCCCCCGTCCCGTACCCGGTCCGCGTCCCGCGGCGCCACCGCGCCCCGGCCGTCCGGGTCCGCCGCGACCCGCTCCGCCCGCGCAGCGCACGCCGCGCGAGTCGTCGGCCGCCGCACCGAAGCCCGACACGGCCGCCACCGCGGTCCCGTCGGCCCCCGCCCCCGTGTCCCGGGCCGCCGGTTCGCCGCAGCTCCAGTTGGTCCCGGCCTCGGCCGAGGGCGCGCTGGACGCGGTGGAGGAGGCCGTCGACCTGCTGCTGGACTCCGGCAGACCGCCCGGGGAGATCCTCGTGGTCACCACCGGGGAGCAGCACCCCTGGGCGGTGCACGAGCTGTCCTTCGGCGAGGCCGCCTACTGGGCCCAGCACGACGCCGGTGACGACGTCTTCTACGCCGACGCGGCCGTGCTGGACCGGGCGGGGTCCCGTCCGGTCGTGGTCACCGCGGTCAACGGCGGAGACGTTTCCGCCGCGCTGCCGCTCGCCCTGGCCAAGGCGGACGCCCTGCTGATCGTGTGCGGGGACGCCGAGCAGGTCAACGCAGTCCTGGGTACCCGGGTCTGACACCTCCGCCACGGCGGGTGCCCGGACGGTCGTCGTCCGGGCACCCGCCGTGGTGCGGACCCGTCGTCATGATCTCCGTGGTGGCGGGTGCGGGGCCCGGCGGGAGGGCCCGCCCCCTGACGAGCGGCCGACGGCCGACGCTTTCCGGGACCTGGACCCCGGGCCTCCGGGCGCCGGGCGGGAACGGGGCCGCTCCCCGTGGTCGGCCCGGCGACGGAGGCCCGGACGGTCGTGAGTGAGGCGGTGCCGGTCCCGTCCGGGCGACAGGACCTAACGAGCGGCCGCGCGGCGCAGCAGCTCGGAAGCGGCTCCCCCCGCGCGTGGCTGGAGCGGGGTGAGATCGGCGGCGAAGTCCTGGGACGACGAGAGGGAACTGGGACGGCGACCGCCCCGGCCCTCCCCCAGGACCTGCCAGCCGTCACGGGTCAGAGTGATGTAGGCGCCGCAACGCAGCCCGTGCAGGGTGCAGGCGTCACGGAGCCCCCACATCCAGGCACCGTCCTCCTGCGTCCAGCGGGCGTCCCCGTCCCGGCAGTACAGCAGCACCGCCGTGCGGGCCGGTGTGCGCCGCCGGAGGTCGTGCGGGATCACCCGGCGGAGCTGGGCGAGCAGCGCGTTGCGGAACACCCACCCGTCGGCCGTGGTGGCCCGTCGGGTGAACGAGGCGCTGGCTCTGAGGCGTTCATCCGGATCGAGGACCGCGACGACCGCGGTGGCGGGCGTCGGCCGGTGGCGGGCGTGGAGTCCGCTGACGACTTCGCGGGGGTTGCGTAGCAGGGGGATCCCGGCCGCCGCCCATTCCGCGGGTTCAAGCATCCGGGCCAGTTGGTTGGCGGCATCGGTCGGCAGGTCTTCACGCGTCGGGGACGCAGACATCGATGCCGCCTTGGACGGAGCAAATCCGAAGGTCACGGCCCTCCCTTCGGCTACGCGCCCACATTCGGGGCGGAAACGGACGTGGGGGAGCGCACCACGACATAGCCCTCTTGGGAGACGGGCGAGCCGCAGGGGAGCAAGGCCAATTCTTCCCGGCGTATTGGCTTGCGGCAACGAGCAATTGGGACCGTCGACCTATTCCTTACTATTCGTCTCTTATATCCCTGGCGTCAGATCTCATGACACCGCGTCCACCGCCCCTCCTCCGTCGCGCTCCGTAGTCCTCCGCGCGCGGGGTCGCCGGCTGTGCTCCGCTCGCCGCCCCCGGTGCCCGGACCCGCCCGGCGCGATCGGCCCGGCCGGACGTCGAGGGACAGGTCCGGGCCGACGGCGGCTCCCCTCTCCGGACCGACGAGGCCGCTCCGGAAAAACGTCGGCGGGGGAGGCCGTGTCGCCGGGACGAGCCGAGCCGGCCGTACCGTCGAGCCGCTCGGCCGGGGTGGCCGTACCGGACCGGGGCGGTCAGGCCCGGCCGGTCGGCTCGGGGTGGCCGGACATCCAGCCCGGTGCCCTGGTGCGGCGAGGCCGGAGGCTACCCGGGCAGGGCCAGCACCAGCGGCAGGACCTCGGTCGCGCCCGCTCGTCTGAGGAGTCGCGCGGCGACGGCGAGCGTCCATCCGGTGTCGGTCTGATCGTCCACCAGGAGTACTGGTCCCTCAGCGGACTTGACCGCGAGCGCCAGCTCGTCGGGGAGGGTGAGCGCGCCGTCGAGGACCCTGAGCCGCTGGGCGCTGTTGCTCCGGGGGGTGTGTGCCGGTTCATGGCCGGGGGCGTACTCCAGGGAACCCAGCAGGGGGAGCCGGCCCACCTCCGCGATCCGGGCGCCCAACGAGTGGATCAGCCGGGGGCGGCCGAGCGAGGCCATCGTGATCACCCCTACGGGCCGGGCCGCCGCGTCGGCCGATCCGGACGCCCAGCCGCCGGGTCCCTTGGCCCAGTCGGCGAGCACCTCCACCACGGCCCGCGCCACATCGTCCGGAACCATCTGGTCCGGTGCCTGGGCGGCCAGCATCGGCCGCAGCCGGTTGCCCCAGCCGATGTCCGACAGCCGCCCCAGCGCGCGTCCCGTCGCCGCCTGCTCGGTGACGGGGATGCGGCCCTTGAGGCCGATGCCCACGGCGGCGAGCCCGGTGGGCCACATCCGGCGCGGTTCCACCTCCACTCCGGGACGTCCCAGCTCGTCGCGCGCGGAGTCCAGCGCGGAGGCCGAGACCACGTCCCCGAACCGGGCACCGGCGCAGTTGTCGCAACGGCCGCAGGGCGCGGCCTCCTCGTCGTCCAGCTGACGGCGCAGGAACTCCATGCGGCATCCCGTGGTCCGGACGTACTCCCGCATGGCGTCCTGCTCCGCCGCCCGCTGCCGGTTCACCCAGGCGTAGCGTTCGGTGTCGTACGCCCAGGGCTCGCCGGTGGACACCCAGCCGCCCTTGACCCGCCGTACCGCCCCGTCGACGTCCAGGACCTTCAGCATCGTCTCCAGCCGGTTGCGCCGCAGCTCCACCAGGGGCTCCAGCGCGGGCAGCGAGAGGGAACGCCCCGCGTCGGCCAGGACCTGCAGGGTCCTGCGCACCTGCTCCTCGGGAGGGAACGCCAGCGAGGCGAAGTACTGCCAGATGGCCTCGTCCTCCCGACCCGGCAGGAGCAGCACCTCCGCGTGCTCCACCCCACGGCCCGCCCGTCCCACCTGCTGGTAGTAGGCGATGGGGGAGGCGGGCGACCCGAGGTGGACGACGAACCCCAGATCGGGTTTGTCGAAGCCCATGCCCAGCGCCGAGGTGGCGACCAGTGCCTTGACCCGGTTGGCGAGCAGGTCCTCCTCCGCCTGCTGGCGGTCCGCGTTCTCCGTCTTGCCGGTGTACGAGGCCACGGTGTGCCCGCGCTGGCGGAGGTAGGCGGTGACCTCCTCCGCCGCCGCGACCGTGAGGGTGTAGACGATGCCCGACCCGGGGAGGGCGCCGATGTGCTCGGCCAGCCACGCGAGGCGGTGGGCGGCGTCCGGCAGCGAGAGGACGTTCAGGCTGAGGCTGGACCGGTCCAGCGGGCCGCGCAGCACCAGGGCGCCTTCCGTCCCCGGCGCGCCGTCCGCCGGGTGGCCCCCCGTCCCGAGCTGCTCCGCGACGTCCGCCGTCACCCGGGCGTTCGCCGTCGCCGTGGTGGCGAGGACCGGGACGCCGGGCGGCAGATCGGTCAGCATCGTCCGCAGCCGCCGGTAGTCGGGGCGGAAGTCGTGGCCCCAGTCCGAGATGCAGTGGGCCTCGTCCACCACCAGCAGTCCCGTGGCGGCGGCCAGCTCGGGCAGGACGCCGTCCCGGAACTCGGGGTTGTTCAGCCGTTCGGGGCTGACCAGCAGGACGTCCACGGTGCCCGCGCCGATCTCGGCCCGGACCGTCTCCCACTCCTCGGGGTTCGAGGAGTTGATCGTGCGGGCGTGGATGCCCGCGCGGGCGGCGGACTCCACCTGGTTCCGCATCAGGGCCAGGAGCGGGGAGACGATCACGGTGGGTCCGCTGCCGCGCTCCCGCAGCAGCGCGGTCGCGACGAAGTACACCGCGGACTTGCCCCATCCGGTGCGCTGGACCACCAGGGCCCGGCGCCGGTGCGCCACCAGCGCCTCGATCGCGCGCCACTGGTCCTCCCGGAGGCGGGCGGCCGGCGCGCCGACCAGTCGGGCGAGGACGGCGTCGGCCGCTGTGCGGAGATCTGCGTTGCTCATGCCTCCATGCAACCCGATGGGTCCGACATCGCGCGACCACCCCCGGCTGACCTGTGGACAACTCCTGTCATGGTCCTGACCGTGGTTATCCACAGGGCAAACCGGAATTTTGCATTCCGCGAGATGGTCGATCCATGACGAACCACAACGACGCGACGGGCCCCGCCGACCAGGGGCGGGACGACCACCGGTCCGAAGCGGACGGCCGTCCCGGCCACGGCTCCGCGCACCTCTCCGGCCCTCCGGCGCCGGACGGCACGGGCCGACTGCTCGACGGCCCGGACTTCGACGAACCGATCAAACTGCGCTCGGCGGCCGAACTGGCTGACGCGCTTCCGTACATCCTCGGATACCGGCCGGAGGACTGCGCGGTCCTGGTCGCCCTGCACCGGCAGGAGGAGTGCAGCCGGTTCGGCGGCCGGGTGCGCGTCGGCATCCCCCAGCAGTCCGCCGACTGGCAGGCGGCGGCCCGGGAGCTGGCCAGGTGCCTGGTCGTCGGATCGGACCGGCGCGGTTCCCCGGCCGACGCCATCGTCGCCTTCGTCTGCCGGGAACCCGGCGCCGACGGGACGGGGCGCGCCGTGATGGAGCGGCTGAGGCCGCTGGTCCAGTCCCTGCGGCGCGAGTGCGGAAGCCTCGGGGTCCCCGTGGTCGAGGCGCTGTGCCTGTCCGGAGGGTCGTTCTGGTCCTACTGCTGCCCCGACGGCCGCTGCTGCCCCGGGGAGGGCACCCCGCTGGGACTGCCCGGCTCCTCCGCGCTCGCCGCGGCGGCCACCTACGCCGGGATCCGGGTGCGGGGTTCCCTCAAGGAGCTCAGGGACCGGCTGGTCCCGTGGGAGGGGCCCGGCGCGCGGGACCAGGAGTCCGCCCTCGACGCCGCCCGTGCCCGGCTGGTGCCCGAAGGCGCGGAGGGCCCCGACGCCCCGGAGGCGGACGCCGCGACGATCGCCCTCGCCCGGGTCGCGCTGGCCCGGATCGGCGCGGTGCCCCAGCTCCCCGACCCGACCGCCGCGGACCGCGCGGACGACGCCCTGGTCACCCATGACGAGGCGGCGGCCCTCATCGTCGGCCTCCAGGACCGGAACACCCGGGACCGCGCGGCGGAATGGATGGAGGGACCCGACGCCCTCGGAGCGCTCCGGCTCTGGCGGACGCTGGCCCGCCGGTGCGTCGGCCCCTACGGCGATCACGCCGCCGCCCCCCTGACCCTCGCCGGATGGGTCGCCTGGTCCACCGGTGACGATCTGGAGGCCCGTGAAGCCCTGGCGATGGCCCTCGGCGCCGACCCGTCCTATCTGTTCGCCAGGCTGCTGCACACGGCGTGCAACGACGGTCTGGAGCCGGAGACGATCCGCGAGTGCATCCGGCAGGGCCGCGCGGAACGCGAGAGGCCGGCGGCCGTCCCCGCGCCGGACGGCGGCCCGGGGGCCCGTACCCCGGTCCCCAGGTCGGTGCGCACCGCGGCGGCGCTCCGCCGCGCCAAGGCCCGGCAGCGGGCGGCGGGAGGCGCGCGGGGGCCGCTGCCCAGTGGCCCTCCCTCCCGCCCGACGTCCCGCCCCCGTCCGCTCGCCCGCCCCCGCCCGGTCTCCCGTCCCGGCCCGGGGCGCCCCACCGCTCCGGGCGGCGGTCGGGACGACCGCTGAGAACGGGGGAACGGCGTGACGGCGTCCGGGGCCGGGACGGCGGAGGGCCGGGGCTGACGCGGTGGGTGACGGCCCGGTCGTCCCGCCGCCCGGCCGGGCTCAGTCCGTTCCGCCGCCCCAGCCCCGCCGGGCCCACGAGGGCGTGGACTTCCCGCTGACGGGACGGGAGGCCGGGCGGGCGTGGGCGAGCGGCCAAGGGGGCGCCCAGGGCCGGGACGGGAACGGCAAGGCGCGCGGCGGCCCGTGCGGCGCTCGTGAAAAGGATCTGGCGGGACGAGGGAAAGGAGTGTTTATCGTCAGGAAGACGACTATGATCGCGGCATGCCGCCCTACGACCCGTCAGCCTTCCCGGCCTTCGCCGTCACCGTCGATCTGGTGGTGCTGACCGTCCGGCGCCACGCGCTGTGCGCGCTGGCGGTCCGGCGGGGCGAGTCCCCGTTCCAGGGGCGCTGGGCGCTCCCCGGGGGTTTCGTCCGGGCCGACGAGGACCTGTCGGCGGCGGCCGCCCGTGAGCTGGTGGAGGAGACCGGACTCTCCGCCCACGACCCGGCCGCTCCGGCCCGCCCACACGGCGCGCACCTCGAACAGCTCGCCACCTACGGCGATCCCGACCGCGATCCCCGGATGCGCGTGGTCAGCGTCGCCCATCTCGCCCTGGCACCTGATCTGCCCGCGCCCCGGGCGGGCGGCGACGCCAGCAACGCCCGCTGGGCACCCGTGGACGAACTCCTCGGGCGGGAGGGTCACGAACAGGCCGCCCCGCTCGCGTTCGACCACGCGCGCATCCTCTCCGACGGGGTGGAGCGCGCCCGGTCGAAGATCGAGTACTCCTCCCTCGCCACGGCGTTCTGTCCGCCGGAGTTCACCGTCGGGGAGCTGCGCAGGGTCTACGAAGCGGTCTGGGGGGTCGCCCTCGATCCGCGCAACTTCCATCGCAAGGTGACGGGGACGCCCGGTTTCCTGGTCCCCACCGGGGGGACGACCACCCGTCAGGGCGGCCGTCCCGCGCAGCTGTTCCGCGCGGGCGGCGCCACGCTCCTCAACCCGCCCATGCTGCGTCCGGAGGTCTGAGGGCCGGACGCTTCCGGTCCGGAGTCGGGAGGCCCGGCCTCCGCCGCTTCGTGAATGTCCGAAAAGTCTTTATTGTCGCGCTATCTTGCTCGGGTGCCCATGGCGCCCGTCCGTACCGGACGGGACCCGTCGGCCGCCAAGCGGTCTCACCTCCCGGGGGAGAAGCGATGATCCAGGCCATCGGAGTGACCAGCGTTCCGCGCGAGGAGCTTCCGCCGACCGCCGCCGACGTCTCGTTCGAGGCGCCGACCGGTCGGATCACCGCGCTGCTCGGCGGCGAGGGGTCAGGCAGGTCGACGGTCCTCAGATTGATGCTCGGACTCCAGCCGGGCCGGGGGACCGCCCACTTCCGGGGCCGTCCCCTGCACCGCGTCCCGGATCCGGCCCGCGAGGTGGGGGCGGTCCTGGGGGAGGTGCCCGGCCACCCCGCCCGAACGGTCCGGGGGCATCTGCGGATGCTGGGCGCGGCGGTCGGCGCGACCGGGCGCCGCGTCGACGAGGTGCTGACGACCGTGGGCCTGGAAGGTCTGGAGGGCGAGCGGCTCGGCGACCTCTCCCACGGCACCGACCGCCGACTGGCGCTCGGCTGCGCCCTCCTCGCCGCTCCGCACGCACTCGTCCTCGACGCCCCCGCCGACGCGCTGGCCGCCCGGGAACGAGCCTGGCTGCACGGTCTGCTGCGGACGCACGCCTCCCTCGGCGGCACGGTCCTGTTCGGCACCGACGACGCCAAGGAGGCCGCCCGGCATGCCGACCGCGTGGTCACCCTGGTGGACGGCCGGGTCGTCGCCGACCAGGAAGCGGCCGACTTCGCCCGCACCCGGCTGCGCCCCCGGGTCGCCGTGCGCAGTCCGCACGCCGTGCGGCTCGGCCAACTCGTCGTCAGCGAGGCCCGTGCCGCCCGCCGTCCGGTCGAGGTCGTCACCGAAGGCGGCAACCACCTCGCCGTGTACGGCGGCAGTTGCGCCGCCGTGGGGGAGGTCGCGTACCGGCACGGCATCCTCGTCCACCGCCTCGCGGACGAGACCGGGGACGACGGCCCCGGGACCCACCCCCACCCCGCGCCCCTTCCCGTCCCGACGACCTCCGCCGCTTCGACGGCCCTCACCGCCCGGAGGGCTCCGGCGGCCCCTACCGCCTCGGACCTCCCGACGGCCACCGGGGGGCGACGCCGCGACGACCCGCCCGCGACGAGGTCCGGCGCAACGGGCGCCGAACGGACCGGTCCGCCGGCGACCGGCCCCTCACCGGCGACGGCGCACCGGCCGGAAGGGGAGAAGAAGGTGGCTGCCGCAGCGCGGGACACGGGGGCTGCCGCGGTGACGGAAACGGCCGGGGTGACGGCGCCGACGCCCTCGCCGACGGCCGTGGCGGGGGCCTCCTCGCCCGTCATCACGGTCCGGCCGCCCCGCAGTCCGCTCCACCCCGTCCGGTACGAACTGCTGCGGGCCACGGGCGTCGCCACCGGCTACCGCACCGGTGCCGCCGTGCTCGTCGTGTCGGCCCTCCTCGCCGTCGTACTGGCCAGGACCGGCCATGTGCCCCAGGCCCGGTGCCTCGCGGCCTGGCCCGGACAGCTCCCCCTGCCGCCTGCGGCCCTGGGCGCGGGGCTGCTCGGCGCGCTCGCCTCCGGGGACGAGTTCCGGTACCCGGCCCTCGCCCCCGCCCGGGGTGCCGTCCCCCGCCGACTCGGGCTGCTCGGGGCCAAACTCGTCGTCGCGGCGGTCACCGCCCTGCTCCTCGCCCTCCTGGTGGCGGCCGGGAACCTGGCACTGCTCCGGCTCGTCTACGGAGGAGAGGTCGGTGCCCTCCCGGAGCGGTGGCCCGCCCTCGTGGCGAGTTGGTGCGCCCTCGTCACCGGCTGCGCCTGGGCCGGAGTGCTCGCGGCCGGGCTCTTCAAGTCGACGGCCGCCGGGCTCGCCGCCGTTCTGGCGGTGCCCCTGCTGGTGGTTCCCGGAGTGCAGCGGTTCCTCACCGGAGCGTCGGTCCGCACCGCCGCGGGCTTCCCGGCCCGGCTGCACGCGTACACGATGTGGCCGTTCGGCACCGAGCGGTATCTGGCGGCCGCGCTGCGCGCCGTCGCCCAGCCGGTCGGCGGCGCGCTGGCCCTGTCGCTCGCGGTGTTGCTGTCCGCGTACCTCCTCACGATGGGCCGTGGCAGGGCCCGTTGAGGACCGGTCCCGCCCCAACTGGTCGGGCTCCGCACACGACTTCCCGGGCGGCGTTCACTTCTTTCCGATAAGGCGTCAATTGCGAAGGGGTGAGCGATCACCCTTTCGTGTGCTTTTCACCAAAGACCTCAAGGCGCTTGACGGCAAGGCCGACAAAGGTTCCGTGAGTACCCTTGCGCACACCATGATGACCACCGCCCGCGCCGCAGATTCCGGCCTCGCCGGACCGGGCGGACTCGACCGCTACCCCTACCCGGAGGCCGCCCCGGACCGTGGCGCGCCCGTCTGGGACGGCCCCGACCAGGAACTCGGCCGCGTCGGCAGGCGGGCCGCGGGCAGTCGCGGCCGCGGCCTGCACGGCCAACTCGTCCAGCAGCTGGGCCAGATGATCGTCTCCGGCGACCTCGGCGCGGACCGCCCGCTGGTGCCCGAGGAGATCGGCCAGCGGTTCGAGGTCTCCCGCACCGTCGTCCGCGAGTCCCTGCGGGTACTGGAGGCGAAGGGACTGGTCAGCGCCCGCCCCAATGTCGGCACCCGGGTGCGTCCGGTCAGCGACTGGAACCTCCTCGACCCGGACATCATCGAGTGGCGCGCCTTCGGGCCGCAGCGGGAGGACCAGCGCCGCGAGCTGAACGAACTGAAGTGGACGATCGAGCCCCTCGCGGCCCGGCTCGCCGCCGGGCACGGACGCGAGGACCTCCAGCAGCGCCTCACGGACATGGTCGAGATCATGGGGCACGCGCTCGGCCAGGGCGACGCCGTCACCTTCGCCCGGGCGGACGCCGAGTTCCACGGACTGCTGATCCAGGCGGCGGGCAACCGGATGCTGGAGCACCTGTCGGGAATCGTTTCGGCCGCGCTCCAGGTCTCCGGCGGTCCCGTGACGGGCTGCGACCGTCCGCACGAGGGGGCGCTGGTCCACCACGCCCGCATCGTCGACGCGCTCGCCCAGGGGGACGGCGCCGCGGCCGAGACCGCGATGCGGCAGCTGCTGACCGCCCACCCCGAGGTGGAGCGCGTCGTCCCCGCCCCCCGGGAGCACTGAGCGGCCCCCGCCGTTCCCTCGACGCGTGCCCGGGGACGCCGTCGGACCGTGCGAGCCGCTCACGGACCGTACGCGCGTTCGCCGGATCCCGCCCCGACGCCCCGGGAAGCCGGGGCGACCGGCCGTCGGCCGCCCGCCGACCGCCGACCGCCGACCGCCGCAGCGCGGCCGTGGCGCTTCCCGCCTCGCCTCACCCACCCCCTGGGAAGCCAGGAGACAGCGCCATCCGGAGCCGCACGGACGGGGAACCCCCACCCCTCTCCGTGCCTCCCGGCCGCGTGGACGGCGCCCGTCACGCCCGGGCCGGACCGGCGGACGTCGCCCCCCCCGGGCACTCCGGTCCGACCGCGCGAGGACGCCGTCCGCGCGGCCGGATCATCGGCTCGGGTCCGCTCAGGTGAGCGCCCCGCTCCGGTCGGCACGCCGCTCCGTCAGGTCAAGAACCTGACGGAGTACGGCGACGTCGGACCGAGCTGGGGCAGACAGTCGCAAATCCTGACCGCTTCTGGTCGGATGTAGCGGCTTTTGTATGCTTACGGGGTGTGACCCGGGCCACGTAGATTGACCGTAACGCTCCTGGGAACTGTGCGATGACCTAAGAGGTGACAGCCGAGGAGGAAGTGCGGCAGCCGTCGAGGCGCCGCGAGTCCCCTGGGCCCGAGCCCGCGCGCCGTCGGCACATCCCCAGTCGGCGGTCGTCGACTCCCGTCCCTCACGGGCGGAGTCGGAAGCCGTTTTCCAACGTTCCGAGAGGTTGTTCGTGTCGGCCAGCACATCCCGTACGCTCCCGCCGGAGATCGCCGAGTCCGTCTCTGTCATGGCGCTCATCGAGCGGGGAAAGGCTGAGGGGCAGATCGCCGGCGATGACGTGCGTCGGGCCTTCGAAGCTGACCAGATTCCGGCCACTCAGTGGAAGAACGTACTGCGCAGCCTCAACCAGATCCTCGAGGAAGAGGGTGTGACGCTGATGGTCAGTGCCGCGGAGCCCAAGCGCACCCGAAAGAGCGTCGCAGCGAAGAGTCCGGCCAAGCGGACCGCGACCAGGACCGTCGCCGCCAAGACGGTCACCACCACCAAGAAGGCCGTTTCCCCGTCGGCCGCCGCGGGCACGTCCGCCGACGCCGAGACCGCGCCCGCCAAGAAGGCCGCGGCGAAGAAGACCGTCGCCAAGAAGGCCGTCGCGAAGAAGACGGTCGCCAAGAAGACCGCGGCCAAGAAGGCGACCACCAAGAAGGACGCCGACGAGATCCTCGACGACGAGTCGGTCGAGGAGACCACGGGCGGTCCCGGCAAGCCCGGTGACGAGCCCGCCGAGGAGGGCGCCCAGGGCTTCGTCCTGTCCGACGAGGACGAGGACGACGCCCCCGCGCAGCAGGTCGCCGCGGCCGGTGCCACCGCCGACCCCGTCAAGGACTACCTGAAGCAGATCGGCAAGGTCCCCCTCCTCAACGCCGAGCAGGAGGTGGAGCTGGCCAAGCGCATCGAGGCCGGGCTGTTCGCCGAGGACAAGCTGGCCAACGCCGACAAGCTGGCGCCCAAGCTCAAGCGCGAGCTGGAGATCATCGCCGAGGACGGCCGCCGCGCCAAGAACCACCTGCTGGAGGCCAACCTCCGCCTCGTGGTCTCGCTGGCCAAGCGGTACACCGGTCGCGGCATGCTCTTCCTGGACCTGATCCAGGAGGGCAACCTCGGTCTGATCCGCGCGGTCGAGAAGTTCGACTACACCAAGGGCTACAAGTTCTCCACCTACGCCACCTGGTGGATCCGTCAGGCCATCACCCGTGCCATGGCGGACCAGGCCCGCACCATCCGCATCCCGGTGCACATGGTCGAGGTCATCAACAAGCTCGCGCGCGTGCAGCGCCAGATGCTCCAGGACCTGGGCCGCGAGCCCACCCCGGAGGAGCTGGCCAAGGAACTCGACATGACCCCGGAGAAGGTCATCGAGGTCCAGAAGTACGGCCGCGAGCCCATCTCGCTGCACACCCCGCTGGGCGAGGACGGCGACAGCGAGTTCGGTGACCTCATCGAGGACTCCGAGGCCGTCGTCCCGGCCGACGCGGTCAGCTTCACGCTCCTCCAGGAGCAGCTGCACTCGGTGCTCGACACGCTCTCCGAGCGCGAGGCGGGCGTGGTCTCCATGCGGTTCGGCCTCACCGACGGCCAGCCCAAGACCCTTGACGAGATCGGCAAGGTCTACGGCGTCACCCGTGAGCGGATCCGCCAGATCGAGTCCAAGACCATGTCGAAGCTGCGCCACCCCTCCCGTTCGCAGGTCCTCCGGGACTACCTGGACTGACCGGTAGGCGTACCTCCGCGGAGGCCCGGATTCCCCACGGGGATCCGGGCCTCTCGGCGTGGTGCGGGTGCGGGGCCGCCCCGGTTCGTCGACGCTGGGTGAGTCGCCGCAACCCTGGGTGAGGAGAGCGCATGCCCCGTTCCCGCGTCCGTGCCCTGGCGGGTGCGCTGTTCCTGGCCGCCGTGGGCACCGCGCTGCCGCCGGGCGGCGCGCCGTCCGCGTCCGCCGACGCCTTGGTCGTGGGCGGGCACCAGGCCGACGTCGCGCACAGTCCGTGGGTGGTGGCCCTGGCCAGCCGTGACCGGTTCGGCGGTACGCGGTCGGGGCAGTTCTGCGGCGGGGTGGTGGTGGGCCCGACGACCGTGCTGACCGCCGCCCACTGTCTGGGGCCGGAGGCGCTCGGTCCGGCGCCGGGGCCCGGGGACCTCGCCGTGATCGCGGGCCGGGGTGATCTACGGGACACCACGGGCGTGGAGGTTCCGGTACGGGAGTTCCGGGCGAGTCCGGCCTACGACCGCACGACCAACGCGTGGGACGTGGGGGTGGTGACCCTGGCGCGGCCCCTGCCGGAGGCGTACGTCATCGGTGTCGCCGCGACCGGGGATTCCGCCTACACGGAAGGGACGCCCGCCACGGTGTACGGCTGGGGGGACGCCACGGGACGCGGGGAGTACGCGTACGCGCTGCGGTCCAGTGAGGTCGAGGTGCTCTCCGACGATCTGTGCCGACGGGCCTACCCCGGTGGGCCCGAGGGGCGCTACCTGCCCGAGTCGATGCTGTGCGCGGGGGCGCCGTACGGCGGGCGGGACGCCTGCCAGGGGGACAGCGGCGGTCCGCTGGTGGCGCGGGGGCTGCTGATCGGGCTGGTCTCCTGGGGGAGCGGCTGCGGCAGGGCGGGCAGTCCCGGTGTCTACACCCGGCTCTCCGCCGTGGTGACGCCCGCCGCCCCGGAGGAGTCCCCCGCCGACTCCGACGACGACTGAGGGCGCCGGGAGGGGCGCGCACGGGGCCCTGGGGGACGGGGCCGGGCCCGGACGGGGAGCCGTCCGGGACGGACCGTGCCGGGGCGTGCGCGGAACGCAAGCGGGCGGGCCCCGTCACACGGGGACCGCCCGATTCGCCGGCCTGGGCCGGTGCTGGCTCGTCGTTGATGCGAAGTGTCAGCGTTCCTCGGACTCGGCCGAGGCCGGGACGGCGTTCAGGCGCTCCGTCTCGTCCTGTATCTCAGCGGCGATCTTCTTGAGTTCCGGCTCGAACTTGCGACCGTGGTGGGCGCAGAAGAGCAGTTCACCGCCGCTCAACAGGACCACACGGAGGTAAGCCTGGGCGCCGCAGCGGTCGCAGCGATCGGTGGCCGTCAGCGGGGTCGCGGGGGTCAGAACAGTAGTCACGTCGCCTCTTCTCTAGCTCGACGAGCTGTCGTACCAGGGTCAACATCCAACCAGGCCGAAAACGTTCCCGCTCGCGGCTTCTCCTCGAAAAAATCTTTTCGACTCCCCGAGGTGGGTGTCTGCTGCCGGGTGGCGGCGAATGTGCCGTATTGCGTGTCTTCGTGTCTTACGGGTTCGCGCGTTGTGCCGGTTCGGTCCTCCCGGCTGGTTGCCGGTTGTTCATGAGGACGTGCCCGGAGCCTAAATGGTTCATGCGTGGAAGGGAACGTGATGTGTACTTCACCCCATCGAGCGATCGAACACGCATGCGACTCTCGGCTAGGCTGAAGTCCTTGTGAGGGTGGCGTGACAACGGCTCTACCTGGGCTGGGTACCCTCTGTGCGGCGACCGAAGCCGCGGCCTTACCCTCATGGGCCCCATCTGAAATTCAGCGAGGAGCGAACCGCGTGACCGCCGATACGTCCGTGCCGTCCACTGCGCTGCTGACCGGAGCAGACCGGGACGGTTCCAACTACACCGCGCGGCACCTGCTCGTCCTGGAGGGCCTGGAGGCGGTACGCAAGCGGCCCGGCATGTACATCGGGTCGACGGACAGCCGCGGCCTGATGCACTGCCTCTGGGAGATCATCGACAACTCCGTCGACGAGGCCCTGGGCGGTTACTGCGACCGGATCGACGTCGTCCTGCACGACGACGGCTCCGTCGAGGTCCGTGACAACGGCCGGGGCATCCCCGTCGACGTCGAGCCCAAGACCGGGCTGTCCGGCGTGGAGGTCGTCCTCACCAAGCTGCACGCGGGCGGCAAGTTCGGCGGCGGGTCCTACGCGGCCTCCGGCGGTCTGCACGGCGTCGGCGCCTCGGTGGTGAACGCGCTGTCGGCGCGGCTGGACGTCGAGGTGGACCGGAACGGCAGCACCCACGCGATCAGCTTCCACCGGGGCGTGCCCGGGGCCTTCACCGGGACGGGGCCGGAGGCGCCCTTCGAGCCGGCGGGCGGGCTGCGCAAGGCCAAGCGGGTGCCGAAGACCCGCACGGGCACCCGGGTGCGCTACTGGGCCGACCGGCAGATCTTCCTCAAGGACGCCAAGCTCAACCTGGAGACGCTCCACCAGCGCGCGCGCCAGACCGCGTTCCTGGTGCCCGGGCTGACGATCGTCGTCCGTGACGAGTGCGGCCTCGGCGAGGGCGGCAGCAAGGGCGAGGAGTCCTTCCGCTTCGACGGGGGCATCAGCGAGTTCTGCGAGTACCTCGCCAGCGACAAGGCCGTCTGCGACGTCCTCCGGTTCTCCGGGCAGGGCACCTTCAAGGAGACCGTCCCGGTCCTCGACGAGCGCGGTCAGATGACCCCGACCGAGGTCACCCGTGAGCTGGGCGTGGACGTGGCCATGCGGTGGGGCACCGGGTACGACACCACGGTCCGGTCGTTCGTGAACATCATCGCCACCCCCAAGGGCGGCACCCACGTCACCGGTTTCGAACGTTCCGTGGCCAAGACGGTCAACGAGGTGCTGCGGGCGCAGAAGCTGCTGCGGGTCGCGGAGGACGACGTCGTCAAGGACGACGCCCTGGAGGGGCTCACCGCGGTCGTCACCGTGCGCCTGGCCGAGCCCCAGTTCGAGGGGCAGACCAAGGAGGTGCTGGGCACCTCGGCCGCGAACCGGATCGTCGCCGCGGTGGTCGCCAAGGAGCTGAAGACCTTCCTGACGGCCACCAAGCGGGACGCCAAGGCGCAGGCCCGCGCGGTGATGGACAAGGTGGTCGCGGCCGCCCGCACCCGGATCGCCGCCCGCCAGCACAAGGACGCCCAGCGCCGGAAGACGGCCCTGGAGTCGTCCACCCTGCCCGCCAAGCTCGCGGACTGCCGCAGCGACGACGTGGGCCGCAGCGAACTGTTCATCGTGGAGGGCGACTCCGCGCTCGGCACCGCCAAGCTCGCCCGCAACTCCGAGTTCCAGGCGCTCCTGCCGATCCGGGGCAAGATCCTCAACGTCCAGAAGTCCTCTGTCTCGGACATGCTGAAGAACGTCGAGTGCGGGGCGATCATCCAGGTCATAGGAGCGGGTTCGGGGCGGACCTTCGACCTGGACGCGGCCCGCTACGGGAAGATCATCCTGCTGGTGGACGCCGATGTGGACGGCGCGCACATCCGCTGTCTGCTGCTGACGCTCTTCCAGCGGTACATGCGGCCCATGGTGGAGGCGGGCCGGGTGTTCGCCGCGGTGCCCCCGTTGCACCGGATCGAGCTGGTCCAGCCCAAGAAGGGGCAGGACAAGTACGTGTACACCTACTCGGACCGGGAACTGCGCGAGACCCTGCTGGAGTTCCAGCGCAAGAACGTGCGCTACAAGGACGCCATCCAGCGGTACAAGGGCCTCGGCGAGATGGACGCCGACCAGCTGGCCGAGACGACGATGGACCCCCGGTTCCGCACCCTGCGCCGGATCAACATCGCCGATCTCGACGCGGCGGAGCAGGTCTTCGACCTCCTCATGGGCAACGAGGTGGCGCCGCGCAAGGAGTTCATCACCAGCTCCGCGGCCACGCTCGACCGTTCCCGCATCGACGCCTGAGACCGCCGGCGTCCGAGGCCGGGTCCCCGGAGGCCCCGGCCTCCGGGGACCCGGCCGTCCGTGCCGCGCGCCCGGGCGGCACCTCCCGGTGACGGCCCGCCCTACCGTTCGGGGCCGTTGCCCGGGGCCACCCAGGCGTAGCGGTGTTCGGGACGGCCGGTGTCCCCGTACCGCAGGGTGAGCTGGAGACGGCCCGCCTGTTCCAGGTGCCGCAGATAGCGCTGCGCGGTGGACCGGCTCAGGCCCGTGCGGGCGGCCACCTCATGGGCGGACAGCGGCTGCGCCGCCTGGTGGAGCACCCCGCAGATCAGGTCCGTGGTCGGCAGGGAGTGACCGCTCGGCAGCCCCTGGGACGGGGTCGGGGTGGTGGTGCGCAGCGCGCCGAAGATCCGGTCCACCTGTTCCTGGGCGGCCATCCCGCTGCCGCCGACGCGGTCCACCGTGCGGCGTAGTGCGGCGTACGCCTCCAGCCGGGCGCGCAGGGCGTCGAAGGTGAATGGTTTCACCAGATAGTGCAGGGCGCCTAGACGCATCGCGTCCCGCACGGTGGTGACGTCGCTGGCCGCCGTGATCATGATGACGTCGGTGCGGTGGCCGAGCTGGCGCATGTGCTGGACCAGGGACAGTCCGGTGCGGTCGGGCAGGTAGTGGTCGAGCAGGACGAGGTCTATCCCCTCGCGTTCCACCGCCGCGAGGGCCTGGGCCGCGTCATGGGCGCGACCGGCCACCCGGAAGCCCGGGACCTTCGCCACGTAACGGGAGTTGATCTCCGCGACGCGGAAGTCGTCGTCCACGACCAGGACGTCAATCATCGGCCGGGCCTTTCTGGTTCAAGCCCATGGTGGGGCTCCGTCGTTCTCGCGCGCGCAAAACGGGCACAACAAGGTTTCGCGAGCAGAAGGCGGTCCAGCGCGCACAAGGATCGCCCCGTGGCCCGTGCCCCCTTACGGTGCCGGGCCATGAACACAGATACCAGTCGGAGAACCGGACGGAGGTCCGGTTCCGGTCAACCCGCGCGGTGCGGAAGGCCGGTGGCGAGGTCCTGCCGGTCCGTCACCGCCCGCTGACCCTTCCTCCGGAACGGGCGGTCCGGTCCGGTCCGCGCGTCCGGGCCACCGTCCCGCCGTCCGCCTCCCCCCACCGTCTCCCGTCGATCCCTCGCCGTCCCCTGACCGTCAGGGCACCCGGCAGAGCCCCTGTACGCCCGCTGAAGGCCCGGCGGCACCTCCCCGCTCCCCCGGGGCGGTCCGTCGCGTCCGAAGCCCCGACACGGCCGCCACGGCGGTCGGTCGATCCCCCCACGAGGACGTGATGCGCGTGCGAAGCAGCGGTAGGTGGGCGTCGGCGGTCTGCGCGGGGGCGATGGCGCTGGGCGGGCTGGTGACGCTGTCCTCGGTGAGCGGTGGATCCGGCGACGACGGGGTGCGCACCCCGCAGCGCTCGGAGATCACGGTCGACGAGGCCGAGAACCGCGACTCCTCGCCACGGGGCGGTTCGGCCCCGGTCCTGCCCAGCGACTACCGCGACGCCGACGCGCCCCGGGCCGTCACCGCCCCGGTGGTGGTGCGGGCGGGCTGATCAGCGGCCCGCGCCCGGGGCCCCGCACGTGAGCCCCCGCGCTACTTCCCCCGCCGCGCGGGGGCTCACCCCACGGACCCGTCCGTCGGTCGCGGGCGCGGCCCACGCCCGCGACGCCCACTTGTGGGCTCAGCCGCGGACCCACTCGTAACGGTGTTCAGGGCGTCCCGTCTCGCCGTACTTCAGGCTGAGCCGCACCCGGCCCGCCCGCTCCAGGAGCTTCAGATAGCGCTGGGCGGTCTGCCGGCTCAGCCGGGTGTGGTCCGCCAGCTCCTGCGCCGACACCGGTCCCTCGGCGGACATCAGCACCCGGCGCACCAGCTCCGCCGTGGTGGGGGAGTGCCCCTTCGGCAGCTCCGGCTCCCGGGACACCGCGAGCGCGCCGAAGATCCGGTCCACCTCGGCCTGTTCGGCCTCGCCGCCGCCGCGCAGGGTGTGCTGGAGCGCCGCGTACGCCTCCAGCTTCGTCCGCAGTCCCGAGAAGGCGAACGGCTTCACCAGGTACTGGAGCGCGCCCAACCGCATCGCGGCCTGGACGGTGCCCACGTCCCGTGCGGCGGTCACCATGATCACGTCGGTCTGGTGGCCGCGCTCGCGCAGTCTGCGGACCAGGTCGAGGCCCGTCTCGTCGGGCAGGTAGTGGTCCAGCAGGACCAGGTCCACTTCGCGGTGCTCCACGCAGTCCAGCGCCTCGGCCGCGTTGTGCGCCTTCGCCGTCACGTGGAAGCCGGAGATCTTCGCCACGTAGGCGGCGTTCACGTCCGCCACCCGGATGTCGTCGTCGACGACCAGTACCTCGATCACCGCGCCTCCTCCGCGTCCGCCAGTTCCGTCTCCGCCAGGGCCTCGGGCAGCCGCACGGTGAACTCCGCGCCGCCGTCCGGCGCCCCGCCGACCTCCGCGTGCCCGCCCTCGCGCTCGGCGAGCCTGCGGACCAGGGCCAGTCCGATGCCGCGCTTGCCGCGCGCGGGCGCCTTCTTGGTGGTCCAGCCCTCCGTGAAGATGGCCTCCCGCTGTTCGGGCGGCACTCCCGGACCGGTGTCGCGCACCCGCAGCACCGCCGCCCGCTCCTCCGCCCGCAACTCGACCTCCACGCGCGCGTGCGCCGACCCGGAGGCGGCGTCCAGGGCGTTGTCCACGAGGTTGCCGACGATCGTGACCAGCCCCCGGGGGTCCACCAGCAGGTCCGGCAGCCAGGTGTCGGGGGACACCGCCAGCGAGACGCCCCGCTCGGCCGCCACCGTCGCCTTGCCGACCAGGAGCGCGGCCAGCAGCGGGTCGTGCACCTTCTCGGTGATCTGCTCGGCGGTGACCCGGTGGGCTCCGGCGACCTCCCCGACGAACTCCATCGCCTCCTGGTACATCTCCAGCTCCAGCAGCCCCAGCAGGGTGTGCATCCGGTTGGCGTGTTCGTGGTCCTGCGCGCGCAGGGCGTCGATGAGGCCCCGGGTGGAGTCCAGCTCGCGGCCGAGCTGCTCCAGCTCGGTGCGGTCGCGCAGGGTCGCCACGGCGCCGCCGTCGTCGGTGGGCATCCGGTTGGCGATCAGCACCCGCTGCCCCCGCACGGTCACCAGGTCGGTGCCGGTCACCCGCCCGGCCAGCACGTCGGTGGTGCGGCCGGGGCCCAGCGTCGCGTCCAGCGGCCGGCCCACCGCGCTCGGGCCCAGGTTCAGCAGCCGCTGGGCCTCGTCGTTGAGGAGCCGCACCCGGCCGTCGCGGTCCAGGGCCACCACGCCCTCGCGGATGCCGTGCAGCATCGCCTCGCGCTCCGCCAGCAGCGCGGAGATGTCCGAGAAGGCCAGGTCGCGGGTCTGCTTCTGGACCCGTCGGGAGATCAGGTACGCGGCCAGCGCGCCCACGGCCATCGCCCCGCCCGCGTAGGCCAGCAGGCTGGGGATCGTGTGGATCAGCCGGGCGCGCACGCTGTCGTACTCGATGCCGACCGACACCGCGCCGATGATCTCGCCCCGCGCGTCCCGCAGCGGCACCTTCCCGCGCGCGGAGCGCCCGAGGGTGCCGTTGTCGATCTCCATCACCTCGCGGCCCGCCAGCGCGGCGCTGGGGTCCGTGGAGACGACCTTGCCGATCTGGCGGGGGTCGGTGTGCGACCAGCGCACTCCGTCCGTGTTCATGATCACGACGTACTCGGCGCCGCTCGCCCGCCGGATGCGTTCCGTGACGTCCTGGACCGGTCCGCCGGGCGTCGGCAGCGACGCCTTCACGTCCCGGGCGATCTGCGGCTGCGCGGCGGTCGTCTGCGCGATGGACAGGGCGCGCCGCATCGCCTGGTCGTCGAGCTGGTCGCTGAGCGGCGCCAGGAACAGCCCCGTGGCCAGCACGGCGACGCCCGCGGCGATCGCCAGCTGCATCAGCAGGACCTGGGAGAACACCCGCCTGGGCAGTCCGAGCCGCAGACGGCGCGTGGGGGGAGACGTGCTCATGGAAGGAAACGGTACGGGGCCCGGGACGGTGTTCCGTAGTCCCTGTGGTGGGGATCTCGTGAGCACCGGCACGGTCCCACGCTCCGTGAGCGGGGCTCACCGCCGTGTCGCGGAACCCACCTCACGGACGGCGACGACGTCCATACGGGCCGGGGTCGCCAGGGCCGCGCCGCAGCTCTCCGGCCGGGGCGGCAGCGAGGCCCCCCGGGCGACGGTGACGTGCCACCGGCGGCCGTCCACGTGGTCCACGGTCACCTCCCAGCGGGGTGCCTCCCCGCCGGTCCCGGTGACGCGCAGGACGTCCGCCGCGCTCTCCCCGGCCGCCGTGCGCACCGCCAGCTCGGCCGCCTGCCCCGGACGCTCCCAGGCGGAGCCGCCCCGGCAGCCCTCGGTGACGACCCGGCCCGCCGCGGCCTCCGCCAGGACCTCCTTCAGCAGCGGCGCCCCGACCCGGCCGTAGGCGTACCCGTACGGCAGCACGAGCACGGTGGGGGAGAAGCGGTGGCCGCCGAGGTGGGTGACCTCCCAGACGCCGGGGGTGCCCGATTCGGCCAGCTCCCGGGCGAGCGGACGGCCGAGCAGCGCGCAGCAGCGGTCGCGCCTGCCGTTGGTGCAGACGAGGGCCAGCGGGTCGCCCCGGTGCGCGGTGGCGCCCACGGCCCGGTCGAAGCCGGTGGGGTCGCCCGCGCCGAGCGCCCGGAAGTCGACGTCCAGCAGACGGGCCGGGTCGCCGTGGGACGCCTCCCGCAGCCAGGTGGCGCCCGGGACGGTGTGGGCCGCGTAGAGGCGGCGCGGTCCGTCGGTGTGCCGGTCTGCGTGGCGGCCCGGTCGGCGGATCAGCGCGACGCGCGTCCCGGTGCCCTGGGCCGCCGCCTCCAGGGCGCGGCCGAGCACGGGGTCCAGATGGCTCTGGGTGAGCGCCTTGGCGCCCCAGGGGCCGGGCTGTTCCACGAGCAGCCAGGTCCGGGCGGTGGCCGCGGTGGCGGCGAGGGGCTCCCGGGAGTCCCGCGAGACGTTCGTGCACGTGCTCACGGAGGCGAGCCTAACCTGACCCGCCCCGGCGGGACTTCCCGGACCCGTCGGGGCGGGTCCGGGAAGTCCCGCAGCCCGCCCCCGCCCGTCCCGCCTCCGCGTCTGTTCCTCCCGCGCCCACGGCTCAGCGCGGCCGGTCCTCGGTCGGCAAGGGAAGCCGTACCTCCCGGGAGGCCCCCGCGAGGTCCAGGAAGGCCGTCAGGGGCCGCCAGGATCCCGTTCCGGCGGGCGGAGGGCTCCCGGGGGCCCCGGGCCCTGACAGCGCCTCCAGATGGCCGCTGCGGGGCCAGGAACCCGTCACGGTGCTCGTGCCGGTGCCCGTCGCGGCGCTCGTATCCTGGTCGTCCGAGGGTCCCCGTGGGTCCGCGCCTCCCGGGCCGGACCGGACGGCGGGGCGGTGTGTGAGGGCGGGTCGGGCCGGGCGGTCCGACCCGGCGGGAGAGGGCGCGCGTTGGATTTGCCACAGGTTCCGGTGATCGTGCTCGCGGGCTTCCTGGGGTCGGGCAACCCCAGTACTTGCTAGCTACCTACAGGCTAGCTCGGCGTTTCAAGATCGCGCTTCCGTTGTTTCCATGGTCATCATTGGTTCGATGTGATCACGCGCGTTGATCTGTTTCGTTGATCTTGTCGCAAGAGTCTCGACCCCCTTGTCTCGTCTTGCGCAAGGTGATCTTGAGAGACCTCACGTCGCTCGACAGACGCCCGAACTTGACACCGGCTGAACCTCCCCCCACCACGTGACCGCAAGACCGTCACGCGGGCACACAGAGGGGTCTTATCCCCAGGGGGGAAGGAGGTTGGGAGGTTGGTAGTCGGGTCGGTGTGTGGTGAGTAGGTGGGTTCGGGGGTCGGGTGGTGTCAGTGTTGATCTGTTGTTGATCTTCGTTCAGTTCATTCGATTCATTTCGAAGGTTATTTCATTTCGGTTCAAATGTTTCGTTGAAACAGCTCACACAAAGGGAGTCGGGGTGAGTCGGTCTCGGTGTGGGTTGGGGTGGTAGGTGGGGTGGAGGTGAGGTGATGGAGGGTGAGGGTCAGGGGTCGAGGTCTCGTCAGTGTCTTGTCACGTTTCACGCAATGTGTCGAGGTCAGAGGGTGTAGATACAAGATCAAGAAAGTTCTTCGTCTCGATTCTTCGTCAATTCTCGAAACGCAATGCATTATCGACTTCAAACGGAAAATGAAATCAAATGAGGAGAAGAAATCCCCGAAGGTAATGGGGTCTCCTTCCGCTTGTCGGTTTGAGGTGATTTCGATTCCGGGTACCTAGATGATCATGGGCGGTGGCACCCAATGATCAGAAAATTCAACCCTCCATATCGCCTATAATTGAGTCAGGGGAAAATCCCCCATAACGCTCGAATGTAGTGCGGGAGGAAAGCGACGCATGGGACAGAGGAAAAAGAGACCTGTCGGCCCGTTGGCTGGCACGTCTGATGGAATCGACTTCAACGAATACGGGATTCCCGTCGACTATGACAGCAACAGGGCTAGGTACGGCCCGCTGTTACAGCGATGCCCGCACTGCGGCCGGGCGAAGCCTGAGTGGGCATTCACGGCCTTTGCCTGGGGGAGTCGAGGGCAGTACTGCCGTACTTGCCGTATCGAGGACTCGCGCAAGCGCCGGATTCTGAGAGAAATGTCTGAGCGGGGTCACGTGTAATTCAGATCCGGTATAATTGGAAGCGGTGACGGTGAAAAGGCTTCCTGCTCAAGTTGCCATGCGTATCACATGCAGAAAAGGTCCCACCTTCCAGGAGCATTCGCCCTGTGCTGGTGGGGCCTTTTCTATGCCTTCATGCTCACAGAAGGTCTTCCGGGTTGATTCCTAGGCGGCGGAGTTGGGTCAAGGCTTCCTTGCGCTTGGCTTCCTTGTCGGCCTCAGAAGCTGCCTGGTCGGCTTCGAGTTTATCTGTGAAAGCCTTGATGCTTCCTGCGGCTTGTACGCCTTTCTGGCGGCTGTAGGACCGGTTCTCGGCTCTGGTCGCCGCGCGTTCTTCGATAGCTAATCTGAAGTGACCGGCCGCATGTAGTTGTGAGATTTCCTCGTGCTTGCCTTCGGCCTTGAGGCTCTGGAGGTATTCGTACGAGTACTGCTCTACCTCGCTGGAAGGGTCGTTGTACTTGCTGCCCATGATTCCTACTCCGTCTCTGTGATGGTTTCCCCTGTAGCGGGGAAGTGCGAAACCTTTTTCACGGCTCCGCCGGTTCGCTTGTTCACTGGAATGATGCCTCCTGCCCCATCGGGGATGAGGCAGGTTCGCCCTATCACGATTTTGCCGCCGTCCCATGTTCCCCGGGTCCACGGGCGGTGTAGATGCCTTTCACAGGAGAACGGGTCATGGTCAAACTCTGTGGAATCTTCGGATTCGAGGGAGGCATTCAATTCCGCGAGTGTCAGCGGGTCAGGCTTCCTCTGTCGTTTCATCGGTGTTTGACTTCCTTGCTGTCTTTCCGTACGGACCTCTCGTCCTGCGGTAGCGCCGATATGGTAAGTGTGCTTCCTCGATGGCTTTAGCGGCTTTGTCCAAGTTGGACTCCGAGAACCACTTGATGAATCTCCACCCGCACTCGCAGACGTAGTAGCAGACGACGGTATTGGGTTTCGAGGAGGGCTCAATCTTCTGCGGGACCACCCGATGGCCTCTACGGCAGACCGGGCACTCTCCTAAGCGGCTTGGGTTTTCATGCATACAGACAGTCCTCACACTGGCAGATGCGGGCGTGAGCAATTTCCCGGTACTCGGCCATTCCCGTGTCCCAGTCCTGACAGATCGGGTGACTGCACTTCGGGTCGTCGCATACATCCTGGTAATCGCTGTTCAGGGCTGCTAGTAGTTTCGCCGCTGCGTACTTCGCCATAGTTGATCATGTGTTCCTCAATGCCCTCGTGAGGTTTAGTTAGTTGGTGTCCAGCGCCCGGTAGAACGGGCAGGTGGGGTCATGCTTGATTTCCAAGAGGTGGAGGCCGGGACGGATCTCCCGTAACTCTTGTTCCGCCGGACAGTCCTCACACCCGGCATTGGGACGGAGGAATACTGCGGCCTCTGCTAGAAGTTGGGCAACATAGTCGTTCACGCTGCCTCCTGGCCTCGAATGATACGAGCGACTTCGGATGCTTTGGCTCGGCGGATTCCCAGAACGCTTTGGACGTTGGAAACGGTCGGCCTGTCGTCTGAGAGTTGCTGGAATCTCTCCGCAAGCCCTTCGGGGGTCTCGGACCCGGACCCGGCTCCGTCAGCCGGCTCGCAGGGAGCCGAGCCAACTGCACTCTTGAGCTTAGGAGTTGGGGATACGAGAACGACCGATGTCTCAGGAGATCCCCAATAGTCCGTGAGGCCGTTGACTTCCTGAATGACAGGCTCTAGGACAACCTTTCGAGAGGCGGCATCTTTGGCCTTGTCGGTGGATACAGTGACCAGATTTAGCTTCCTGTCCCGCTTCACAAAGATTTCTGATTGCAGGGCCGCTCTGACAGCACCTGCGCCACGACCCTTTAGGGTGCTTCCGTTTGTGCTCTGGTCACCTGTCGAGTGGTGAACCAAGCACACAGCCACACCAGTAGCAGCTATCAGCTTGTCGAGAGTGGCGACGACTTGGGCCATCTCCCGATTGGAGTTCTCCTCTAACCCGACTGTGCAACGCGACTGCGTATCAAACACCACAAGGTCAATCCCGTTTTCCTTGACGGCGGTTGTGAGTTGCTGCCAGTCTCGGCTTCCAGGATCGATCTGGATCGCTCGGGTTAGGAAGTAGACGTTCTCTAACTTGCGTCCGTGGAACTGCTCCAGGGCGAGCTTCCGGGCCTTGATGCCCTCGCTGCCTTCGGCCACCACCATCAAGGTCTTGACCCCCTGTGACTGAACACGGCATCCGTGCCAGTCCTCGCCCCATCCCATGTGCGCTGCCATGCTGAGCATTACGAACGACTTCATCGACGCGCTATGGCCTACTACGCGGGACAGGGTCTTCCGGTAGAAGATTCCTTCAAGTAGCGGCACAAGTGGCGGAATGTCGTCCAGGGATTCACTGTCGTGCCAGAAACCTGGGAAGGGTGGACGATGCTTGGCTTTGTGATCTTTGAGGATCTGGCCGATCTCGTCTTTGATCTCATCCGGCCACTTGGTGCACCAGTAGTCGTGTACGTGGTGACCTTCTGGCCAATCGTCCCCTAGCTCCATTTCCACAGCCACTAGGCCGCAGTGATAGGGGCGCTGGTGATTCTCTGGGTTGTAAGTGAGTGCGAGGTCCGGGCGACCTCGCCTATAGGCGTCGAAGATCTTGCCGGAAAGCTCTTTCTCCTCTTCCGATAAGTCCTCTTGATTTCGTAATTCGTAAAGTGTCATGTGGCTTCCTGACCATCCATGCCCTTCCGTTTCGCCCTAGCGCTTGCCGCGCGCCTGATTGAGGAACAAGTACTGCTTGATGGCCTCACGGCCTACGTGACTCATGCTCCGTGAGTCCTGGTCGGCAAGGGTTCTCAGCTCGTTAAACATGGACTCAGGCATTGCCACCTGAATTACTTTTGTGGCCTCTCCGTCGACTAACGGACGCTGACCTCTCTTTGTCATTCCTGCTTCCTTCCGATGGTGTGGCGGTATTAATTCCCGCGCTCCACTAATGATATCACACAATTCGGACATGTGTAAAATTCAACGAGTTTATGGGGTGCGCCTTCGAGGGAAATGGAAAAACCCCTAGATCCTCAATGTGTGAGGTCTAGGGGTTGGTGTCGCGGAGCGTGCACGTCAGCTCCACAGGGGGCAGCTCGAACCTTGCCCCGACGTGGGAACTCGCAACACCCGGACCGCTTGATGGTCCGAGGGGGAGCCTGCGTGTCGAGCGGATCTACGATGCCCGGCCGTAGGAAGGGGAGGTTGGAAACCCATGTCACGCCTGGCCTGCGGGTGTTCGCCGGCTCATGGGCCTGCGAAGCGCGATCGTAGGTGCGGGGTGGGTCAGGCGACGTTCAATGAGCGCCGGACTCGGCTGATGATCCGATGGGCCTCAGCGCCGTACGCGGCGGACCGGTCCAGCGACTCCCACACCCGCCGGTACAGCGCGACTGTGTCCGCGTCGTCCAGCCACAGCTCGGCGTGCCAGTCCTCCGTGATCACCAAGCGGTCATCGAAGATCCAGAACGCATTGGCGGGAGGAACGTGCAGAACGGCGTCCAGGGGCACTATCCCGAGCCTGACGGTATCCATGCCCACGGCACCCATGAGGCGGTCTAGCTGGCCCGCTAGGACCTCCGGAGGGCACACCTGTCCACGTAGCGCCGCCTCCCACAGCAGGACGTGCAGCCGGTTGCCCGAGCGGTACAGCCACTCTTGCCGCCTCATCCGGGCCCGTACCGCGTCCTCGGTGTCGGGGGGTGAGTTCTGAAGGGTGGAGTAGTGCGCGAAGACGTGTCGGGCGTAGTCCGGGGTCTGGAGGAGACCGTTCACGACGAACGATTCCCAGACGTGCAGTACGCGGGTCTGGTCGGTCACCGTGCTCCAGTTCTCCTGCACGGGACGGTGCCCTGCCGCGAGCTGCCGACGCCACGACCGAATGTGCGACTCGAAGCCCTTCAGGCGGCCGTGCAGCTCCGCGTACGCCCCCGGATGCCCTGTGGCATCCACCCATGCCCGGAGGTCTTCCGCAGTGGGGGTCTGGCGGCCGTTCTCCAGTTTGCTGATCTTCGACTGTGGCCAGTCGAGCAGCAGCGCCAGGGCGGTACCGGTGATACGGCCGTGAGGGCTCTCGGAGCGCAACTCCCTTAGTCTCCGCCCCAGTTCTTCGCGCGCCCGCTGATAGTCCGTGCTCACCGGTACCCGTCCCTGTTCCCTGCTCTTGCTTCTACTTGCCTGACTCTGTGGTGAACTCCCCGTACGGCACTGCGTGATGCCATGCAGCATCGCGCACCGTGGCGTACCGGACGACTTCAGCCGGCTCGGTGATCACTTCCACGTCCACGAGGTTGTCATCGTCGTCGAACCGCAGGAGCGCGACGAACCGACTGTCGAACAACCAGAAGTCCTCTGGGGGGAGTTGCTGCGCATCGGCGTCCGACCGGGACAGGTTGCGGATGTCCTCACCGACAGCGCAGTTCCGCTTGGCGTTGTCGAGCAGGTAGAGCTGCCCCGGGGTGGCCGGACTGTCCACGATCCGCACGCGCTCGAACCGCTTGCCCTGGGCTGTCTGGGCGCGGACGTTCGTGCACCAGTCGTCCTCGTAGTCCCACTCGATCGGCTCACCCCGGAGGAACTGCGCGTACGTCTCCGTGGCCTCGTCCGACGCGAACCGCCGACGGGTCTCCAGCCGCCACGCGGTGTGCTCGAAGGTCTCGAAGAGCTTGCCGAACGCGTCAAGGTCGATGATCCGGGCCTGCCGCGTCCTGTCCTTCGGCGTCCAGTCCGTCAGCAGGTCTCGCGGAACCACTACGGCCACCTCGCCGGGCGACAGGTGCCGGAGCTGGGCCACATCCTTCGGGTCCGTCAGCGGTGCCCCCTGAACGATCACCTCGCCCGAGTCCAGATCCTCATGGATCGCCGGGCAGCCTCCGCCACCCGAACCCGTGCCGTTGAACCGCAGCCTGCGCGTCATGCCCCGATCACCTCTCCTGATGAGTCGAACGACGAGAGACAGGGTCTCCGGGGCCGCTTGCGAATGTCGAGGGATCTCAAGGTGCCGCGCGAGAATAACCGAGAATAATCCTCTCCCGTCTCAACTCCCCCTCCCTACGGTCGAACCGCCAGCCACAATCGACTATGGCGGGGAGCACCCATGGCCACCACGTCCGCAGACACCGACGCCAGCCGCTGGGAGTACGTGACCTACGCGCCCCGGGGTGAGATCTGCCCGGAGTGCGAGAAGCCCATCACCTCGTTGGACCTGTGCAGGCGCGGGTACATCTCACGCCCTGATGCTCCGCCTGTGGCCGTTTACAAGCACACCGACTGCCCGGAGGGTTGACCAAAGGTTCCCGTACGGCTGTGGCCCGGAAGCGCCGTCGGTCAACCCCGAACCCACAGGAGGACCGGAGAACGGCTGCCGAGATCGCGGCGGCTCTTTGGTACTGGGGCACGCTCTGCGGCATCTGCGCCGGTCGTGGGGGCGTCTGGTGCCATGACTGTGGCGGACCCGGCTGCCCGGCCTGCGTGGGTACCGGTCGTACCCCCTGCCTGCGGTGTGACGGCACGGGGGAAGCGATCGAGCGGGCAAAGCCCTCGTAGGCCGCCCGGAAGCGCGCTGAGGGGCTCCCCCCTGTGGGGCTGTGGTCCGGTCCGCCGGGGGACATCTGCGGGTGGCGTGGGCCCGTAAGCCGGGAGGACCGGAACCCTGTCCTGCGCCCTCTGGCGCGCGCCTGTGCGCCGGAACGTTCCCGTGGTTCCCGCCGCAAGGCTCGCCCCCTCGGTTCCCGGTTCCCGTCCTAACGGACGGGGAACCTGCGGGAACCAGGAACCGCGAGGGCAAGCAGAAGCCTTCTGACCTGCGGTTTTGTGCGGTTCCCACGGTTCCCGGAACGGTTCCCGAGCAGTTCCCGGAACCATGGTCGGGAACTATCCGGGAACCGTTTACGGAACCTTTCCGGTACCGCTTGCGGAATCACCGAAGAGCCATAGGTACGAACGCGGGGCAACCTCGCTCCGGCTGCCCTTCGCAAGGGGTAAACGTGCAGGTCGGGGGCGGTTTCTGCGCTGTGGGGACGGAGGGTGAGTGGCTGCGATATGAGGGAAATGCTTGCCCGTGATCTTGTGATTCCAAGGTCAAATTTGCATATCACTTACAGAAATGCAGGAGTGGGGCGGTCTGGGGTGTTATCCCCACAGGTTGGGAGCCGCTTTCGCCTTCGAATCCATTTGATCTTGGTTGCTTCTGACTGTGAATCAAAGGATCTTCGGTCTGGGTTTCGGCTCTATTTGATGTGGCGTCAAGTTCCTCCCCGGTAGCTTGACGGGCAATAGGAAGGACCCGCCTTCGGTAGACGGGCCCTTCCTGTGGGGTGGTTTCGGTTATGCGGCCATCGGAAGATCCGTCGTCAAATCCTCTGTGGTCAGAAGTGCAGGTGAACTTCCCTCTGTTGAAGTCGAGTTGGGGACTTCCGGGGTCCGTACGTGGAACCGTTCAGGTTCCCAGCGCAGCGGGCGGCGGCCACTGTGCGGGCCGACGGTGAAACCCATCGGGATGACCAGCTTCAGCAGGGTTCGCTTCCCCGCCGGGTCGGCGTTATCCCACAGTGCGACGAGTCCCGCCGTGTCCTGTCCGGTGATCAGCGCCCGGAGCTTCGGAGGGAGGAGAGACGTACGGCCGGTCGGAGTGTCGGCGCGGGTCTTCAGGGCCGCCAAACGCCGGTCAACGATTGACTTCATCTCCCGGTAGGAAGCAAGGTCGAGTTCCTTGCGTGCCCACATGAGATTGAGTTCGGAGCGCTGGCGTTCGTCCTCTGCTATCTGACGCTTGAGATCCGTCGCCCCGACGGACAGTTCCTCTTTCTCAAGCTCCTGCATTTGGGCGTTCATGTACGCGCTCCACTCAGGGCGGGAAACAATCCCTTTCCAGTAGTTTCCGAGCAATTCGTGTGTGTCCTCGGCGTTCACGCTGGTCTTTCCGCACCCGCCCTTGGGGGTGGCGCACCAGTAGCGTCCCTGCCGGATTTTGGTTCCGCGCCGGTAAGACCCGCCGGACCAGCCGTGCAGTGTCTTGCCGCAGGCGTAGCAGTGCAACGACTGTGAAGCCCAGCGCTTCAGTACGCGGAGCTTCCCCACAGCACCGTGGACCATGGCGCGGTCCGAAATCGTCTCGCAGAGTTCGGCCCACTCGGCTTCGGTGAGGATCGGTTCCCAAACCGCCTTACCGACAACCTTCCCCTTGTAGACCCGCAGGCCCGCAATCGCGGGTTTGGTGATGGCACCGGTCAGCGTGCGAACCTGCCATGTGGTCTTTCCGCTCACTGTGGGGATGCCCCGGGCGTTCAGGTCGAGACAGATCCGTTCGAGGCTGTGTCCCCGCTGGTCACCGTGCTTTCGGGTCGCATTGACCCATTCGCCCTTACAGCAAATCCGCTCGTAGATCTCACGGATGATCGCCGCTTCGGCCGGAATGACATTCCAGTCGGTGTCATATCCGAATGCCCGGTAGCCACCGCCGGACGGACGCCCCTGATGGGCACGGCTGGCCGCTGCTCGCGCTACGCGTCGGCTGGTGTCACGGCTCGACTTGTTGGCGACGGCGACCATGACCCGCGCCATGGTGATCTCTGCATCTGTGGCGAGCGACAGAGACCCCGTGACAGACCGGACCGGTACACCCCGGGTCTCGATTACGTCGATGAGGTCTTCGAGGTCACGCGGGTCACGCGCGGTGCGGTCGAGGTCGTAGACGATGAGGCCGTCGGCTTCACCGCTGGCGAGCAGAGCCAGCGCCCGGCGGAAACCCGGCCGGACAGTGCGGAGCGCGGTCGTCCCATCGGGCAGCCGCGTCTTTTTGCGCTTGAACGCGCTGACGCTGTCCTCAACGATGACGTGCGTTGCTTCAGGCCCGATGCCCCAACCGAGACGGGCGGCGAGTTCGTACCCGTCGGATTTCTGGTTGGTGATGCTCCGGCCGAACCGTTCACGGTCATCGGCGCTGGAGTCCTCTTCCGGGCCGGTACGGTCCTCGGAGATCCGGGCGAGGAGGATCGCGCGGGTGGGCTTGTGGTCCCGATCTTGACGGTGGTGCATGGTGCTGTGCCCCTGTGTAGGTGGTTCCTACTGGGGACCTGACCCGCCGGGACGAACAATCCATGTGGCACGTAGGTAGTCATCTACCGATGGGGAAGACCACCCTGCTCAACCATCTGCTCCACAGCAGCAGGGGCAGCCGGATCGGCGCGGTCGTCAACGACTTCGGGTCCATCGAGATCGACGCCATGGTGGTCGCCGGTCAGCTCGGGGACTCCACCGTCTCGCTGGGCAACGGCTGTCTGTGCTGCGCGGTCGACGTCACCGAACTCGACGCCTATCTGGAGCGCCTCACCCGGCCCGCCGCCCGGATCGACCTCATCGTCATCGAGGCCAGCGGACTCGCCGAGCCCCAGGAACTGGTCCGCATGGTCCTGGCGAGCGAGAACCCCCGGATCGTCTACGGGGGACTGGTGGAGGTCGTCGACGCCGTCGAGTTCGACGCCACCCGGGAACGCCACCCGGAACTCGACCGCCATCTGCGGATCGCCGACCTCGTGGTCGTCAACAAGGCCGACCGGGTCTCCCCCGGGGAACTGCGGCGGGTCCGGGACACCGTCGACGGGCTGGTGGACCGGGCCGCCGTGGTCACCGCCGACTTCGGACAGGTCGACCCCGGGCTGCTCTTCGACCGCAAGCCCGTCGAGGAACGGACCGGCCAGCTCTCCTTCGACGACCTGGGCGCCTGGGGGGACCCGGCGGACCGGGACGCCGACGGCTCCGGGCACGCGCGCGGGGCGGACCGTCCGCACCTCCACACCGCCTACCAGGCGGTGGCGTTCCGTTCCGACGGCGGACTGCACCCGCGTCGGCTGATGGACGTCCTCGACAGCAGGCCCGAGGGGCTCTACCGGATCAAGGGCCACGTCGACTTCGGCCCCACCGATCCCGACCACCGGTACACGGTCCACGCGGTGGGTCGCTTCCTGCGCTTCTTCCCCGAGCCCTGGGCGCCCGGCGCCGGGCGCGGCACCCAGCTCGTCCTCATCGGGTCGGACATCGACGAGGAGCTGCTCACCGCGCGGCTCTCCGAGTGCCGGATCGCCCCCGGGGAGGGCACGCCCCCCGAGCACACCCTGTGGGGCGTCCTGCGGTACGTGGACGGACCCGCCGACGACCACCGGGGCGCCGACGAGGAGCCCCACCCGGTCGGGGACCCCGAGGAATCCGGGATCCCCGACCGCGTGTGAACGCCGGGCGCGAACGCGGCGGGGCGGTTACACCGGGCCCGCGACCACCGAGACCGGCTTGCCCAGGGACAGTCCGGACCCGTCCCGGCGGGGGTCGGTCTCCGGCAGGTCCACCGGGGTCCCGTCGCGCTGTGCCGCGCGCGCGGGGGAGGGCCCGGCCCAGCCGAGGCTCAGGCAGTCCTCGCCCTTCAGGAACCGCTGGCAGCGCACCCCGCCGGTGGCCCGGCCCTTGCGCGGGTACTGGTCGAACGGCGTCAGCTTCGCCGTCGTCTGCACCGAGTCGTCCAGGGTGCCCCGGGAGCCGGCGACCGTGAACACCACCGCGTCGGCCGCCGGATCGACCGCGGTGAACGAGATCACCTTGGCGCCGTCCGCCAGCTTGACGCCCGCCATGCCGCCCGCCGGACGCCCCTGCGGACGCACCTGGGACGCCTGGAACCGCAGCAGTTGGGCGTCGTCCGTGATGAAGACCAGGTCCTCCTCGCCGGTCCGCAGTTCCACGGCGCCCACGATCCGGTCGCCCTCGCGCAGTCCGATGACCTCCAACTCGTCCTTGTTGGACGGGTAGTCGGGCACCACGCGCTTGACGACGCCCTGTTCGGTGCCGAGCGCCAGCCCCGGCGACGACTCGTCGAGGGTGGTCAGACAGACGATCTTCTCGGCGCCCTCCAGGGTGAGGAACTCCGCGATCGGCGCGCCCCCGGACAGGACCGGCGCCGACGCGGTGTCGGGCAGCTGCGGCAGGTCGATCACCGAGAGCCGCAGCAGCCGTCCCCCCGAGGTCACCGCGCCGACCTCGCCGCGCGCGGTGGCGGCCACGGACGACACGATCACGTCGTGCTTGACCCGGCGGCCCCCGTCCTCCGAGGACGGTCCGGCGGTCGCGGTGCGCGCCAGCAGCCCCGTGGAGGACAACAGCACCCGGCACGGGTCGTCGGCGACCTGGAGCGGCACCGCGGCGGCCGGGGCCGCGCCCGCGGACTCCAGCAGCACCGTGCGCCGGGGGGTGCCGAACTTCTTGGCGACCGCCGCCAGCTCGGTGGAGACCAGCTTGCGCAGCTCCGCGTCGGACTCCAGGATCCGCGTCAGCTCCGCGATCTCCCCGGTCAGCCGGTCCCGCTCGGTCTCCAGCTCGATGCGGTCGAACCTGGTCAGCCGGCGCAGCGGGGTGTCCAGGATGTACTGCGTCTGGATCTCGCTCAGGGAGAAGCGCTCGATGAGCCGCTCCTTGGCCTGCGCGCTGTTGTCGCTGGAGCGGATCACCTGGATGACCTCGTCGATGTCGACGAGCGCCACCAGCAGGCCCTCCACCAGGTGCAGCCGGTCGCGCCGCTTGCTCCGGCGGAACTCGCTGCGGCGGCGGACCACGGTGAACCGGTGGTCCAGATAGACCTCCAGCAGCTCCTTGAGCCCCAGGGTGAGGGGCTGGCCGTCCACCAGGGCGACGTTGTTGATGCCGAAGGACTCCTCCATCGGCGTCAGCTTGTAGAGGTGCTCCAGGACCGCTTCCGGGACGAACCCGTTCTTGATCTCGATGACCAGCCGCAGTCCGTGCTCGCGGTCGGTGAGGTCCTTGACGTCCGCGATGCCCTGGAGCTTCTTGGAGCCGACCAGGTCCTTGATCTTCGAGATGACCTTCTCGGGGCCGACCGTGAACGGCAGCTCCGTCACCACGATGCCCTTGCGGCGGGCCGTCACCGGCTCCACCGAGACGGTGGCGCGGATCTTGAACGTGCCCCGGCCGCTCTCGTAGGCGTCCCGGATGCCGGACAGCCCCACGATCCGGCCGCCGGTCGGCAGGTCGGGCCCCGGGACGTGCCGCATCAGCGTCTCCAGGTCGGCGCCCGGGTAGCGGATGAGGTGGCGGGCGGCCGCGATGACCTCGCCCAGGTTGTGCGGGGGCATGTTCGTCGCCATGCCGACCGCGATCCCCGAGGAGCCGTTCACCAGCAGGTTCGGGTACGCCGCCGGGAGGGCCACCGGCTCCCGCTCCTGGCCGTCGTAGTTCGGCGCGAAGTCGACGGTGTCCTCGTCGATCGACTCCGTCATCAACGAGGTGGCGTCCGCCATCTTGCACTCGGTGTACCGCATCGCGGCGGGCGGGTCGTCGTTGCCCAGGGAACCGAAGTTGCCGTGCCCGTCGACCAGGGGCACCCGCATCGAGAAGGGCTGGGCCATCCGCACCAGCGCGTCGTAGATCGACGCGTCGCCGTGCGGATGCAGCTTGCCCATGACCTCGCCCACGACGCGGGCGCACTTCACGTACCCCCGCTCGGGGCGCAGGCCCATCTCGTTCATCTGGTAGACGATCCGGCGCTGCACCGGCTTCATCCCGTCCCGGGCGTCGGGCAGGGCGCGCGAGTAGATGACCGAGTACGCGTACTCGAGGAAGGAGCCCTGCATCTCGTCGACGACGTCGATGTCGAGGATCCTCTCCTCGAAATCGTCGGGCGGCGGGGTTTTCGTGCTGCGGCGGGCCATCGCTGCTGCGGCTCCTTCACAGTGTGTGCCAGGGCATGGGAACGGGATCGGACGCCGACCATTGTGGACCGACGTACTGACAACACGGACCGCGACCCGTCCATAGGTCCCGCCGTAGCCCCGCCGTCGTCCCGTGGACGGGCGGTGGACGGACGGTTCCACGGCGGCGCGACGGCGGGCACCCGGCCCCCTCGCGCCGCTCGCTCTCGGCGTAGCCCGGCCGGGAACTTCGCCACGCGTCAGCCCGCTTGCATACAGTGGCGGGACCGGCAGAACGAGTTCCTGCCCTCCGCGATCGAAGGGACGTACATGCCCATGGGTCACACGGCCACGCAGGCCGGCTCCGGCGGCCTGACAGCAACAGAGCACCGCCTGGCCAACGGCCTGCGCGTGGTGCTCTCCGAGGACCACCTGACCCCGGTCGCCGCGGTCTGTCTCTGGTACGACGTCGGCTCCCGCCACGAAGTCAAGGGCCGCACCGGTCTGGCTCACCTCTTCGAGCACCTGATGTTCCAGGGCTCGAAGCAGGTCCAGGGCAACGGCCACTTCGAGCTGGTGCAGGGGGCGGGCGGCTCCCTCAACGGCACCACCAGCTTCGAGCGCACCAACTACTTCGAGACGATGCCCGCGCACCAGCTGGAGCTGGCGCTGTGGCTGGAGGCCGACCGGATGGGCTCGCTGCTCTCCGCGCTCGACCTGGAGTCCCTCGACAACCAGCGGGACGTCGTCAAGAACGAGCGGCGCCAGCGCTACGACAACGTCCCCTACGGGACCGCGTTCGAGAAGCTGACCGCGCTCGCCTTCCCGGACGGACACCCGTACCACCACACGCCCATCGGTTCGATGGCCGACCTGGACGCGGCGACCCTGGAGGACGCGCGGGAGTTCTTCCGCACCTACTACGCGCCCAACAACGCCGTCCTGTCCGTGGTCGGCGACATCGACCCGGAGCGCACCCTCGCCTGGATCGAGAAGTACTTCGGCTCCATCCCGGCCCACGACGGCAAGCCCGCCCCGCGCGACGGGGCGCTGCCCGAGACCATCGGGGAGCAGCTGCGGGAGGTCGTCGAGGAGGAGGTGCCCTCGCGCGCGCTGATGGCCGCCTACCGGCTCCCGGAGGACGGCACCCGGGCGAGCGACGCGGCCGACCTGGCGCTCACCGTCCTCGGCGGCGGCGAGTCCTCGCGCCTCTACAACCGTCTGGTCCGCCGGGACCGCACCGCCGTGGGCGCCGGGTTCGGACTCCTGCGCCTGGCGGGCGCCCCTTCCCTCGGCTGGCTGGACGTGAAGACCTCCGCCGGGGTGGAGGTGCCCGCCATCGAGGCCGCCGTCGACGAGGAGCTGGCCCGCTTCGCCCAGGAGGGCCCGACGCCCGAGGAGATGGAGCGCGCCCAGGCCCAGCTGGAGCGCGAGTGGCTGGACCGGCTCGGCACGGTCGCCGGACGCGCCGACGAACTGTGCCGGTACGCGGTCCTGTTCGGTGACCCGCAGCTCGCCCTGACGGCCGTCCAGCGGGTCCTGGACGTCACCGCGGAGGAGGTCCGGGAGGTCGCCGCGGCGCGGCTGCGGCCCGACAACCGCGCGGTGCTCGTCTACGAGCCGGTGGAGCACCCGGAATCCGACGGGGACGCCGACGCCGACCAGAACGTGAACAAGGAGGCGGCCAAGTGACCGCGGCCGGACCCACCGTGACCATGGACTTCCACCCCCAGCCGCAGCCGGGCGAGGCCAGCCCCTGGGCCTTCCCGCAGCCCGCCCGCCAGACCCTCGGCAACGGGATCACGGTGCTGCGCAGCGACCGCCCCGGCCAGCAGGTCGTCGCCGTGGAGGTGCTGCTCGACAGCCCGCTGGACGCCGAACCGGCCGGGCTCGACGGCATCGCCACCATCATGGCGCGGGCCTTCTCCGAGGGCACCGACAAGCACTCGGCGGAGGAGTTCGCCGCCGAGCTGGAGCGCTGCGGCGCCACCCTGGACGCGCACGCCGACCACCCCTGCGTCCGGATCTCCCTGGAGGTGCCCGCCTCCCGGCTGCCCAAGGCCCTCGCCCTGCTCGCGGACGCCCTGCGCGCCCCGGCCTTCGAGGACAGCGAGGTCGAGCGCCTGGTCCGCAACCGGCTGGACGAGATCCCCCACGAGCTCGCCAGCCCCGGCCGTCGCGCGGCCCAGGAGCTGTACCGGCGGCTGTTCCCGGCGGAGGTGCGGATGTCCCGCCCCCGCCAGGGCACCGAGGAGACCGTCGCCGCCATCGACGCGGCGGCCGTCCGCGCCTTCTACGAGCGGCACGTGCGCCCCGCCACCACCACGGTGGTCATCGTGGGCGACTTCACCGGCGTCGACGTGGACGAGGCCCTCGCCGACACCCTGGGCACCTGGACGGGCGGCGCGGCCGAGCCCCGCGCGGTGCCGCCGGTGACCGGCGACGACACCGGGCGGGTCGTCATCGTGGACCGCCCCGGGGCCGTCCAGACGCAGCTGCTCATCGGCCGCGTCGGCGGCGACCGGCACGACCGGGTGTGGCCCGCCCAGGTCCTGGGCGCCTACTGCCTCGGCGGCACCCTCACCTCCCGGCTGGACCGGGTGCTGCGCGAGGAGAAGGGCTACACCTACGGGGTGCGGGCCTTCTCCCAGGTGCTGCGCTCCACGGCCCAGGGGACGGGCGGCGCGCTGCTCGCCATCTCCGGCTCCGTGGACACCGAGTCCACCGGGCCCGCTCTGGAAGACCTCTGGACGGTGCTGCGCACGCTCGCGGCGGAGGGCCTGACGGACGCCGAACGGGACGTCGCCGTGCAGAACCTGGTGGGCGTCGCCCCGCTGAAGTTCGAGACCGCGGCGGCCGTCGCGGGCACCCTGGCCGACCAGGTCGAGCAGGAACTGCCCGACGACTACCAGGGGCAGCTCTACCAGCTGCTGGCGGCCACCGGCACGGTGGAGGCCACCGCCGCCGTCGTGAACGCCTTCCCGGTGGACCGGCTGGTGACGGTCCTGGTGGGTGACGCGTCGCGGATCGAGGAGCCCGTCCGGGCGCTCGGCATCGGAGAGGTCACCGTCGTCACCGGCTGACCCGCCGTCCGGAGCCCCTCCGGTGGGCCGTCCCGTCGTCCGACGGGACGGCCCACCGGCGCGTCGGGCACGGTCCACGGGCGCGCCGCCGGTGGGTCCGGGCCGGTCCGCGGGCGGGCCGACGACCCGTTGGCCGGGCGGCCGGTCCACGGTCCGTCAGGGGAACCGTCCGACGGGTCCGTTCCCTGATGTCCCGAAAGCCGGGGACGTTGCGGTCCGGGGTGTGGCATGCGCAACAAACGAGCCGTTCCGTTTGTCGTACGAAAGATCTTCCGCTTAGCGTCAGGGCGACTGTCCGTCGTGCGGTACGCCGCAGCCGCGGCACCGGGCGGTCATCGCCGAGTCCCCGTGGCGCGAGTCAGGGGAGCCGGGGACCCGTGTCGTCCCTGGGGTGAATCGGACGCCCGCCGCTCACGCGGAGGGGGCCCGTAGGAGACCTTCCTGCTCCGAACCCGTCAGCTAACCCGGTAGGCGAGAAGGAAGGAAAGGACCGACCACTTCATGGCGTTCACCCGCGCCACCGGGAAGCACCGCCGCCCCACGCGCGTCTCGCGGACCACCGCGAACGTCGCCGGCGTCGCCACCCTCACCACCACCGGAGTCATCGGCACCCTCGCCTCCCCGGCCCTGGCCTCGGAAGAGCCCTCGCTGGAGGACACCGGCCTCACCAAGACGGTCTCCATCGGCGACGTGGTCGCCGAGGAGATCGACGCGCAGGCCGCGGCCCAGCAGATCGCCGCCGACGAGGCCGCCGCCCTGGAACTGGCGGAGGCCGAGGCCAAGCAGCGGGCCGCCGAGATGAAGCGCCGGGCCGAGGCCGAGGCCGCCAAGGAGCGCGAGGCCCGGGAGCGCGCCGCCCGCGAGGCCGAGCGCAAGCGGCTGAACACCTATGTGAGCCCGATCGACGGGAGCCACGTCTCCACCTCCTACGGCGCGGGCGGCGGCATCTGGTCCTCCGGCACCCACACCGGCATCGACTTCCACGCGGACACCGGCACCCCCGTGCGGTCCGTCGGCTACGGCACCGTGATCGAGGCGGGCTGGGGCGGCGCCTACGGCAACAACGTCGTCATCAAGATGCACGACGGCACCTACACCCAGTACGCCCACCTGGTCTCCCTGGGCGTCACCGCGGGGCAGAAGGTCACCGCGGGCCAGCAGATCGGCCTCGCCGGGGCCACCGGCAACGTCACCGGCGCGCACCTGCACTTCGAGGCGCGGGCGACCGCCGAGTACGGTTCCGACCTGGACCCCGTCAGCTACCTCCGCTCGCACGGCGTCAGCCTCTGAGCCACCGCCCCGCCAGTCCGGGGCACCCACGGCGCGCGTCCGCGTGACGCGCCGCCCGTGTCCGGCGACGCGCCCCCACCGCGTCGCCGCCGAGTGCCGGTGCGGGACCAGGGACGCCCCGCCGTCACCACGCGCACCGAAAGCCCCGGCCGCCCGCCGGGGCTTTCGCGTTTCCCGGCGGCCTTCCCGGAGGCCGCCGCCCGGAAGCCGTCTCCGGACATCCGTACGACTTTCCCGTCAACTCCGGCAGACTGTCCGAAAATCCCATCGAATTCAGGAAGGTGGTCGGAAATCCCGGCGACCTGCAATAGAGTCGCCGGATCAATGTCGATCGACCGCGTTTCGCGGGAACAAAGCGGAGGTCCGGTCATGCGCATTCCCGCACACGCGGTATGCACGGCCATTCGGGACGACATCGTGAGCGGGGTCCTGGAGCGCGGGAGCCGTCTCACCGAGGAGGTCCTGGCCCGCCGCTACGGCGTCTCCCGGGTCCCGGTGCGCGAGGCCCTGCGCACTCTGGAGGCCGAGGGGTTCGTGGTCACCCGGCGGCACGCGGGCGCCTGCGTCGCGGAGCCGACCGACCGCGAGGCCGCCGATCTGCTGGACGTCCGTCGCCTCCTGGAGCCCCTCGGGGCGTCCCGCGCCGCCGAGCGGCGCACCGAGGCCCATCTGAAGGTGCTGAGCGGTCTGGTGCGGCTGGGGCGGGAGCGCGCCGAGAACGGCACGGCGGACGAGCTGCGCTCCCTGGGCTCCTGGTTCCACGAGACGCTGGACCAGGCGTCCGGCAGTCAGGACCTGGCCTCCATGCTCACCCGCCTCCGGCACAAGACAGCCTGGATGTACACGGTCGAACCGGCGGCGCGGCCCGTCGAGGAGTGGGCGGAGCACGGGCTGATCGTCGACGCGGTGGCCCGGGGGGACGCCCGGCGGGCCGGAGCGCTGATGGCCGAGCACACCGAACGCGGCATCGCGGCGCACCGTCGCCGGGTCCCGCGCCCGGCCGGGGAGTGGGCCCCGGAACGTCCGGCGGGCCGGACGGGTGCGGCGGGGGCCCTGAGGCCGGTGGGGGCGAGGGGTTCGGCGGATCCCGCGCATTGAGCCGGTCCGGTGGATCCGGCCGGTCCGACGGGTTCGAAACATTCCGTCAACACGGGGAGCCCCTCCCGGTAACAGAAGGGCCGTATACAAAGGGGAAGGGAATCCACCGGGATATCTGGCGGTGGTGTGGATTTCAGCGGTGCGCGGTATCCGTGGTCTATCCCGCCGGGGTTTATTCCGTCGCTCCCGCCCATTCCCACGGGGAAGGCGATGCGCTGTTCCGAGCGAGGGACGCGTCGCGTACGGGGAATTCACGTTCCGCTCCGGATTTCACCGGCCGGTGGGGTGGAGTGGAGTGGGTGAGAAAGGGAAGGGCGGTACCGGCCCGCACGCCGGACGCCCGGATGTCGCTCGTCCCGAGGGCGCTCGTCCCGAGGGTGCCCGTCCCCCCCCCACAGGGTCACCGGGCACGCGCGGGGTCACCGCGCTCACACGGTCTCGGGAAGCTCCTCCAGCCCCTCGGCCACCAGCTTCGCCAGCCGGTCCAGCGCCGCGTCCGCGCCCTCCGCGTCGGAGGCGAGGACGACCTCCTCGCCGCCGTGCGCGCCGAGCCCGAGCACCGCGAGCATCGAGGCCGCGTTGACCGGGTCGGCGCCGCCCTTGGCGATCGTCACGGGGACGCCGGTCGCCGAGGCGGCCCGGACGAAGATGGAGGCGGGGCGGGCGTGAAGCCCCTCGGCCCAACCGACGTTGACGCGTCGCTCTGCCATGTGATGCTGCCCTTCGGGTGTTCTGCAGTGGTATGGCGCTGTTTGGTTGTCTAGACCAGTGTCCCACAGGGGAGGCCCCCGTTCCCCGGGATCCAGGGGAACCCGGGGAGCCGCCCGCGCGCCCGCGACCGCCCCCGGCCCGGGGCCCGGACCGCCCCGGACGCCGTCCCAGCCTGCCCCGCGCCCGCCCGGACCGCGACCCGTACGCTGGCCCCATGCAGACCCCGCCGGACCGGCACGACTACCCCTCCCACTGGGAAGCCGACGTGGTGCTGCGCGACGGTGGCACCGCGCACATCAGGCCCATCACCACCGAGGACGCCGACCGGCTGGTCAGCTTCTACGAGCGGGTCTCGGACGAGTCGAAGTACTACCGCTTCTTCGCCCCGTACCCGAAGCTCTCCGACAAGGACGTCCACCGCTTCACCCACCACGACTTCGTGGACCGGGTCGGACTCGCCGCCACGATCGGCGACGAGTTCATCGCCACCGTGCGCTACGACCGCATCGACACCCACGGCCGGTCCGCGTCCGTCCCCGCCGACGAGGCCGAGGTGGCCTTCCTGGTGGAGGACGCCCACCAGGGCCGGGGCGTCGCCTCCGCCCTCCTCGAACACATAGCCGCCGTGGCCCGGGAACGCGACATCCGGCGCTTCGCCGCCGAGGTCCTCCCCGCCAACACCAAGATGATCAAGGTGTTCACGGACGCCGGGTACCGCCAGAAGCGCAGCTTCGAGGACGGCGTCGTCCGGCTGGAGTTCGCCATCGAGCCCACCGAGGCGTCGGTCGCCGTGCAGCGCGCCCGTGAACAGCGCGCCGAGGCCCGCTCCGTCCAGCGGCTGCTGCGCCCCGGCTCGGTGGCCGTGATCGGGGTGGGCCGGGCCCCGGGCGGGGTCGGCCGCGCGGTCCTCGACAACCTGGTGACCGCCGGGTTCACCGGCGACCTCTACGCCGTGAACCACGCGTTCCCCGAGGACCTCAAGGCCCTGGGCGCCGTGCCCGCCCACCGGTCGGTGGCCGGCATCGGGGCGGACGTCGACCTCGCCGTGGTCGCGGTCCCGGCCGAGCGGGTGCCCGAGGTCGTCGAGGAGTGCGGGGCGCACGGGGTCCAGGGACTCGTCGTCGTCTCCGCCGGATACGCCGACCGGGGCGAGGAGGGCCGCGAGCGCCAGCGCGAACTGGTCCGCCAGGCGCGCTCCCACGGGATGCGCCTCATCGGCCCCAACGCCTTCGGGATCATCAACACCTCCCCGGCCACCCGGCTCAACGCCTCGCTCGCCCCCGAGGCCCCTCGCCCCGGCCGGATCGGCATGTTCGCCCAGTCCGGAGCGATCGGCATCGCCCTGCTCTCCCGGCTGCACCGCCGGGGCGGCGGGGTGACCGGCGGCCCCGGGGTGACCGGGATCTCCACCTTCGTCTCGGCGGGCAACCGGGCGGACGTCTCCGGCAACGACGTCCTCCAGTACTGGTACGACGACCCCGACACCGACATCGCCCTCATGTACCTGGAGTCGATCGGCAACCCCCGCAAGTTCGCCCGGCTCGCCCGCCGCACCGCCGCCGTCAAACCGCTGGTCGTGGTGCAGGGCGCCCGCCACCGGGGGGTCTCCCCGCTGGGGCACGCGGTCCCGGCCACCCGGCTGCCGCACGCCACCGTCGCGGACCTGCTGCGCCAGGCCGGGGTGGTCCGGGTCGACACCATCACCGAACTGGTGGACGTCGGTCTGATGCTCGCGGGCCAGCCCCTGCCCGCCGGGCCCCGGGTCGCGATCCTCGGCAACTCCGAGTCGCTGGGCCTGCTCACCTACGACGCCTGCCTCTCCGAGGGACTGCGCCCCCTGGGCCCGCTCGACCTCGGCACCGCCGCCAGCCCGGCGGAGTTCCAGGAGGCGCTGGTCCGGGCGCTCGCCGACCCGGAGTGCGACGCGGTGATCGTCACCGCCATCCCCCGGGTCGGCGAGGGCGGCGGCTCCGACGAGGAGCTGGCCGCCGCCCTGCGGGCCGCCGCGGCCACCCGGCCCGCCAAGCCGGTCGCCGTCGCCCATGTGGAGCTGGGCGGACTGGCCGAGGCCCTGGCGGCGGCCACCGTCACCGCCCCCCGCCCCGCCGACGGCCAGCCGCCCGCGCCCCCCACGGCGATCCCCGCCCCGGGAGCCCAGACAGCCCTGGGAGCCTCGGACACCCCGAGCGCCCCAGGCACCCCGAGCACCCCAGGCACCCCGAGCGCCCCCGACGCCCCGGGCACCCTGGACACCCCGGGCCCGTCGGACACCCCGGGCGCCTCCGACGCTCCAAGCGCCTCAGGTTCCCCCAGCACCTCAGCCGCTCCAGTCGCCCCAAGCATCCCAGCCGCTCCCGCCATACCGGGCTCCCCGAGCGCCTCGGGCACCCCTCACACCCCCACGAGCCCCCCGTCCCCACCCGACGCCCCGGCCCTGAGCGGCACCCCGGCCGCTCCCGGCGCTCCAGCGACTCCCGGCACCCCGACCGCTCCGACCGCTCCGACCGCTCCGAGCCCCCAGCCCCCCGCCGTCGCGGGCATCCCCGCCTACCCCGCCACCGAACGGGCGGTGCGGGCGCTCGGGGAGGCGGTCCGCTACGCCCGCTGGCGCCGCGAGGCCGCCGACCCCGGACGGGTGCCCGAGTTCGAGGACGTGGACGGGCCCGGCGCGGCCGAGCTGATCGAGGGCCTCCTGGACGCCGCCCCCGACGACGACCCGCGCGGCTTCGCCCTCCCCGACGACCGGGCCCGCACCCTGCTCGCCCGCTACGGGATCACCGTGCACGCCACGCTCCCCGCCGCCGACCCGGACGAGGCGGTCGCCGCCGCCCAGCTGCTCGGCTACCCGGTCGCGCTCAAGGCCACCGCCCCGCATCTGCGCCACCGCGCCGACCTGGGCGGCGTCCGCCTCGACCTGGCCGACGAGGACCAGCTGCGCCGCGCCTACGGCGAACTCACCGACTCCTTCGGCACCCCGCCGGGACTGCGCCCCGTGGTCCAGGCGATGGCCCCGCGCGGCGTGGACACCGTCGTCCGGACCGTGATCGACCCGGTCGTCGGCGCGGTGCTCTCCTTCGGGCTCGCCGGGGCCGCCTCCGAACTGCTCGGCGACACCGCGCACCGGCTGATCCCGGTCACCGACCGGGACGCGCGGTCGGTGGTGCGGGCCATCCGCACCGCCCCCGTGCTCTTCGGCTGGCGCGGTTCGGCCCCCGCCGACACCGCCGCCCTCGAAGAGCTGCTGCTGAGGGTCTCCCTGCTGGTGGACGAGCACCCCGAGGTCGTCGGCATCGCCCTGGAGCCGGTCGTGGTGGCCGAGTACGGGCTGTCGGTGCTGGGAGCCTCGGTCCGGCTGGCCCGCCCGCCCGCCCGCGACGACCTGGGACCGCGCACCCTGCCCGCCTACTGAGACCGTCTCCCGAGCCCGAGCCCGAGCCCGAGCCCGGGGCCCGCACCCGCCCCGGGGCCGTCCGAGGGCCGCGCCCGGGAGCCCCACGAGCCGCACCCGCCCCGGCCGCCACGGCCGTGCCGGGGGCGGGGGGAACGGTCGCTCACCCCTGGCGTGAACCTTTCCCATGTGTGGCCCCGCCCACTCCCGCCCACCAGGTCACCTCGTGCGTCACCTGCGGCACGTGCGGGGGCCGTAGGATGGGCGCCATGGCCAAGACCAGTACGACGACCCAGGGGCTGCGCACGGCGATCGAGCGCAGCGGCTACTACCCGGCTCTGGTGGCCGAGGCGGTCGAGGCCGCGGTCGGCGGCGAGCCGATCGGCTCGTACCTGGTCCACCAGGAGACCACCTTCGACGCCAACGAGGTCCGCAGGCACGTCACCGTGCTCGTCCTCACCGGCACCCGCTTCATCGTCAGCCACACCGACGAGCAGGCCGCCGACGGCACCTCCCCGACGCCCTTCGCGACCACCTCCACGGAGTCCGTGAAGCTGGACCGCATCTCCTCCGTCGTGGTCAGCCGGGTCGTCGCCAACCCGGAGGCGTACACCCAGGGCACCCTGCCCCGCGAGGTGGTGCTCACCATCGGCTGGGGCGCCGTCTCCCGGATCGACCTCGAACCGGCCGCCTGCGGCGACCCCAACTGCGAGGCCGACCACGGCTACACCGGCAGCACCACCGCCGACGACCTCAGCCTGCGGGTCAGCGAGGCCGGTGACGGCCTCGACGCCGTCCGGCAGACGCTCGCCTTCGCCCAGGCCCTCTCCGAGGCGACCGTGGAGACCGGCCGCTGATGACCCAGTCCGCCTGGGACGCGGTGGAGCCCCTCTCCGTCGCCTCCGCCCCCGTGCCCGCCTACGGCTCGGGCTCGCTCGCCGATCTGCTGCCCACGCTCGCCGCGGGCATGGGAGTCCCCGGGACGACCGGCACCCTGCCGGAGCTGACCCCCGCCGACCGCAACTGCGTCTTCCTCATCGACGGCCTCGGCTGGGAGCAACTGCGGGCCCACCCCGAGTACGCGCCGTTCATGACCTCCCTGATCGAGAGCTCCCTCGGCGGCACCGGACGCCCCCTGACCACCGGCTACCCGGCCACCACCGCCACCTCGCTGGCCTCGGTGGGCACCGGACTGCCGCCCGGCCAGCACGGTCTGCCCGGCTACGCGGTGCGCAACCCCGGCACCGGCGAGCTGATGAACCAGCTCCGCTGGTACCCCTGGACCCCGCCGCACGACTGGCAGCCCCATCCGACGGTCTTCCAGCGCGCCCACGCCGCGGGCGTGCACACCGCGCAGGTGTCCTCCCCCCAGTTCCAGAACACCCCGCTCACCCAGGTCGCCCTCAGCGGAGGCACCTTCCACGGGCGGCACTCCGGCGAGGACCGGATGGACCTCGCCGCCGAACAGCTCGCCGCCGGGGACCGCTCCCTGGTCTACACGTACTACTCCGAGGTGGACGGCAACGGCCACCGCCACGGAGTGGACTCGGACGCCTGGCGCGGCCAGCTCTCCTACGTCGACCGGCTGGTCCAGCGGCTGGCGGAGCAACTGCCGCCGCGCAGCGCCCTGTACATCACCGCCGACCACGGCATGGTGGACGTCCCGCTCGACCCCGAGCACCGCTTCGACGTCGACGAGGACTGGGAGCTGCGCGCCGGGGTCGCCCTGCTGGGCGGCGAGGGCCGCGCCCGGCACGTCTACGCCGTCCCCGGTGCCGAGTCCGACGTGCTGACCGTGTGGCGGGAGGTGCTGGGGGAGCAGTTCTGGGTCGCCGGACGCGATGAGGCCATCGCCGCCGGATGGTTCGGCCCCTCCGTGGACCCCCGGGTCCACGGCCGCATCGGCGACGTGGTGGCCGCGGCCCGGGACGACGTCCTCATCATCGCCAGCGAGCGGGAGCCCAAGGAGTCGCTGCTCATCGGCAACCACGGCTCCATGACCCCTGCCGAACAGCTCGTCCCCCTCCTCGAAGTACGCTCCTGAGGGCCGGTCCTTCCCCCGCCCCGTTCCCCCCGCTCCCCGGTGACGCCGTCACGCCCCGGCCCGCCGTGCGCCCCGCCTCCGAAAGGTGCTCACCTCCCCATGCCCGAGCTGGTGTTCTTCAGCGGAACCATGGACTGCGGAAAGAGCACCCTGGCGCTCCAGATCGAGCACAACCGGTCGGCGCGCGGACTCCAGGGCCTGATCTTCACCCGCAACGACCGCGCGGGCGAGGGGAAGCTGTCCTCCCGGCTGGGCCTGGTCACCGACGCGGTGGAGGTGGCCGGGGACCTGGACCTCTACGCCTATCTCGTCGGCGTGCTCTCCCAGGGCCGTCGGGCGGACTACGTCATCGCGGACGAGGCGCAGTTCCTCTCCCCGGAACAGATCGACCAGCTCGCGCGCGTGGTGGACGATCTGCGGGTCGACGTCTACGCCTTCGGCATCACCACCGACTTCCGTTCCAAGCTGTTCCCCGGTTCGCAGCGTCTGGTGGAGCTGGCCGACCGGGTGGAGGTGCTCCAGGTGGAGGCCCTGTGCTGGTGCGGGGCGCGGGCCACCCACAACGCGCGCACCATAGGGGGACGGATGGTGCTGGAGGGGGCCCAGGTGGTGGTCGGTGACGTCAACCAGGCCGCCGACGAGGTCGGTTACGAGGTGCTGTGCCGTCGTCACCACCGCCGTCTGATGACCGCGGCCACCGCCCGCGCGGGTGCCCTCTCCCCGGACGTGCTGCCCGTGGACACCCAGGACGGCCCGCCCGGCGGCTGACCGGCCGCAGCCCCGGGCCGTCCGCCCCGCGCGGAGGGACGGCCCGGAGGAGCCCTCAGCCCCGGGCGAGCAGCCCGAACACGGCGCCGTCGGGATCGGTGACGGTCGCCGACCGGCCCCGCGCCCCGTCCGCCGGCGGCGCGAGCACCCGTCCGCCCAGCGCCGTGATCCGGTGGACCGACGCGTCCACGTCCCCGACGGCGAAGTACGTCAGCCAGTGGGCGCCCCGTCCACGCGCCGCCTCGTCCGTTCCGGTCAGTTCCGCCACGGGCGTCCCGTCCGCCAGCAGCGTCAGCGCGTCGGGACCGCCGCCGTCACAGGGCACGGCGGTCAGCCCGAAGACGTAGCCGTAGAAGGCGGCCACCCCGACGGGGTCGGGGGAGCGCAGCGCGTGCCAGACCGGTGTCCCGGGCACCCCGGTGGCGGCGGTGCCGCCGGGCGCGCCGGGTCCGATCCCGAAGACGGCGCCGCCCGGATCTGCGGCGATGGCCAGCCGTCCGTCGTCCACGGTCTCCAGCGGGCCCACCGCCACCGTGCCGCCGCAGTGGCGCACCCGGTCGGCGGTGGCGTCCACGGCACCGCAGGACAGCTGGGGCGTCCAGGCCGGTGCGAGGCGCCGGTGACCCGGTGACGGGCCGATCCCGGCGACCTCCCGTCCGTCGAGCAGGGCCCGCACGGAGCCGTCGGGCCGCGTCCCCGGCCGGAACTCCCAGCCGAACAGCGCGTGGTAGAAGTCCTGGGTCGCGGTCGTCCCGTGCGTCCGCAGGCTCACCCAGCAGGGGGTGCCCGTGGTCCGCGTGGTCCGCTCCGCGCCGTCCCGTCGGCCGGCTTCCTGCCGTGCCTCGGTCATGGTCGGTGTCTCCTCCGTCTGCTGGTGGCCACCCAGCGATCAGTGAGCGAAGTCCTCGGTCATCGTCACGCCCCGCGCGATCGATGCTGATCTTTTGTACACCGGGTGCGGAGGGGCGTACAGCGTGTGCCCGGCCAAGCCGGGGCCGGGACGGACCACACGGGCCGGTCCGTACGCCAGGATGGGGGCATGAACGCCATCATCTCCGCGTCCCGACTCGCGCGGGACCTGGCCGGACCCACTCCGCCGGTCCTCCTCGACGTCCGCTGGCAGCTCGGCGGCCCCCGGCTGCGGGACGCCTACGAGGAAGCCCATCTGCCCGGTGCCGTCTTCGTCGACCTGGACGCCGAACTCGCGGGACCCGCGGGCCGGGCCGGACGCCATCCGCTGCCGGACGTCGAGGAGTTCGGCGCGGTGATGCGGTCGGCCGGGGTCTCGGCCGACCGGGACGTCGTGGTCTACGACGGCGGCCAGGGCTGGGCGGCGGCCCGCGCCTGGTGGCTGCTGCGCTGGACGGGGCACCCCTCGGTACGGGTGCTGGACGGCGGACTCGCCCACTGGGACGGCCCGTTGGAGTCGGCGGTGCCCGCTCCGGAGCCGGGCACCTTCGTCCCGGTCCCGGGCGGGGTGCCGCTGCTGGACGCGGACGGGGCCGCCGAACTCGCCCGCTCCGGGCTGCTGCTGGACGCCCGGGCGGGGGAGCGCTACCGGGGCGAGGTCGAGCCGATCGACCCGGTCGGCGGCCACATCCCGGGCGCGGTCTCCGCCCCGACCAGCGAGAACGTCATCGAGGGCGGACGGTTCCGCCCGGCCGGTGAGCTGACCGACCGGTTCGCCGCACTGGGCGCCGACGGCACGTCCCCGGTGGGGGTGTACTGCGGTTCCGGGGTGTCGGGCGCGCACCAGGTGCTGGCCCTCGCGGTCACGGGCGTCCAGGCCGCCCTGTACGTGGGGTCCTGGTCGGAGTGGAGCGCGGACCCCGCCCGCCCGGTGGCGACGGGCCCCGAACCGGCTTAGGCCCTCAAGCGGAGGACCGGCACCGACCACTTCCAGGGGGACGGACGGGGGACCGGCCGGGTACGGGAACGAACCCGTCCCGGCTACGGTCCCGTGTCCGTCGCCGCTGTGGCCCCGGGCGTAGGGGTCTCGATGACGCGTCCGGACGCGCGGCGCGCACGGGGGGAGTCCGGCCGGGGAGCACCCCGGGCAGGGGGCGTCGTCGTGCTTCCGGTACAGGGGGCACCGGAACGGACGAGGCCGGTGGGGGAGGAGCGACGCCCGACGCGGTCCCGCCGCGCCGGACGTCCGGTCAGTCCTGCTTCTTGCGGCGGGTGCCGAAGACGATCTCGTCCCAGCTGGGCACCGCCGCTCGGCGGCCGGGGCGGACCCCGTCGGCCTCGGCCTGCCGGTCGGTCGCGCCCACCAGCCGGTCGCGGTGGCTGCCGACCGAGCGCGGCATCAGGACGTCGGCGTAGGCGGACCCGGCACCGGCCGAGGCGGCGGGCGCCGGAGGCTCCTCGACCTCGGACTCCGTCTCGGGCTCGTCGTCGGAGGGATCCGGGGAGAGCCCGCGTTCGGGCACCACCAGGTCGCCCCGGAAGCTGGGCACCGCTTCCAAGAGGCTCGTCAGGGAGTCGCGTCCCTCACCGGACTCGTCGGACTCGGCGGGCGGCAGGGCGGCCCGTTCCGTCGACCGGTCCCGGGGCAGCCGGGCGATGCGCGGCACGAACGGGAAGCTCGGTTCGGGCGCGCCCGTCTCACCGGACTCGCCGATCAGGGAGCGGGCCTCGTCGTCCACGGCCTGGACGAGTCGGCGCGGCGGGTCGTACGTCCAGCTCGCGGAGTGCGGTTCACCGGCGACCAGATAGACGAGCAGGACCTCCCAGGTGCCGTCGTCGCGGCGCCAGGAGTCCCACTGCACGCTGTCCTTCTCGGCGCCGCGCAGCACCAGCCGTTCCTGGACGGCCTCGCCGAGCTGGGGGCCCGCGTTCTCGCCGGGGCGGCGGACGGGCGTCTTCCGGGCACGCTCGGCCATGAAGGCGCGCTCGGCCAGTACGGGGCCCTCGAAGCGGCGGACGCGGTCGACGGGGATGCCCGCGAGCTGGGCGACCTCCTCGGCGCTGGCACCGGCTCGTATCCGGGCCTGGATGTCACGGGGCCTGAGGTGGCTCTCCACCTCGATCTCGATCTGGCCGAGGCGGGGGCGGTCACCGCGGACGGCGGCACGCAGCCGCTCGTCGATGGCAAGCGTGTACTCCGTGCTGTCCGCAGCCTTGAGCACCAGCCGTGTGCCGTCATTCGAGACGGCCACGACACGCAGTTCCGGCATGGGGACCTCCCGGGTGGTGCCTGCCGACGTCACGTGCGTCGCTGCTTCCGCTAGTCGAGTGTGGCCTGCCCGGGTGCAGCCTGCCACAACCTTGCCGGGTTGCCCGGCGTGTCGGGCGGGGGGCCCGGGAGTGCCACGAGGGCACGGTACTCGTTCGCAACGCTAAGTGACCGTAATGGTCGCCCTGTGCAACGCGTTCCCTCCCGGATGGTCTGGACGGCTCCGGGCATCCCTCAGGAAGACCGGTACCCAGGGCTCGCAACAGTACTCCATTCGGGCCACTCGGGGAGACCGGCGCGCCGCCGAACTTCGCCGGGAAGTCATGAGTTGGCGTGAGTCGGCACCCCGTTTCCGGCCGCGTCCAGTCGGTGTGGACGGACGGTGAACGTGGCATGTTTCACGCAATCCCCCTAAACGGAACTATTCAGTTCGGGTCCACGTCCCTTTCTCATGCGTTAGTCGAGAAGGATGGACAAGGTGCCGAGATGGGCGGTAAGCCGGATATCGACGATCGACGGTGGTCGCGAGGGGAGGACGGGGGAGACGAACACCACGGAGGGCGCCCGTCGTACGGCGCCGCCTCCGGACCGGAGCGCGGAACCGTCGCGGGGGACACGGAGGGTGACGGTCGGCGGAAGCTGGACCTGAGCGTCCCTCAGGTCGCGGCCAGCGCGATCGCCGCCGTGGCCGCCGCCAAACTGGCCTCCAACGCGGGCGTCTACGGCACGATCCTCGGCGCCGGGCTGGTCAGCGTGGTGGTCACCTGCGGCGGTCCCGTCCTCCAGCACCTCTTCGCCCGCACCGGTGAGCGGCTGCGGGGCGGAGCCGTCCCGCCGGGGCCGGACCGCTCGCCGGACGTCCCGCACGGGACGCCCGCGTGGGACGTCCCGCCCCTCGGCGCCCCGGTGCCGGGGGAATACGGGGAGGCCACCGTGCACCGGGCGCGGGTCCGCTCCTGGAAACGGCCGCTGATCGGCGCGGCACTGGTCTTCGGGGTGACGATGGGCGGCATCACCACCTACGAGCTGGCCTCCGGCGAGAGCTTCGGCGGCGGCGGGGGGACCACCCTGGGCGAGGCCGTCACCGGCGGGGGCGGCGCTTCCCGCCCGGACCGCCCCGAGGGCCCGGGCCGCACGGACCCCGGACCCGACGGGGAGACGTCCCCGGACCCCGGGCGCCAGGACGGGCGGGACCCCGCCCCGGACGGGACCGCGGACGACGCGTCGCCGGACGCGGAGGGCGGTGCCCAGGAGCGGCCGGACGGGGAGTCCCCGGCGGTGCCGTCCCCGTCCCCGAGCCGGGAACCCGGCCCCGGGACCGGGCAGGGCACCGGGCCGGAGGACGCTTCCGGCACCCCGGTCCCGGAGGCCACCGCGCCCACCGGGCCTCCCCCGGCTCCGTCGGGGACGGTCCCGGCGCCGGAGGGGAGCCGGGCCGCCGTGGAGCCCGCCCCCTGAGGGCGCGGCCCCCCGGGCTCACTCCCCGAGGACCCGCCGCAGGTGGTCGTTGCCGAACAGCCGGTCGGGGTCGAGCCGGTCGCGCAGCGCCGTGAACTCGCCGAAGCGGGGGTAGACCCCGGCCAGGTAGTCCGCGTCACGGGTGTGGACCTTGCCCCAGTGGGGTCGTCCCCCGTGGGCGGTGAAGACGCGTTCGGCCGCCGTGAAGTACGCCTGGTAGGGCACGCCCCGATAGAGGTGCACGGCTATGTAGGCGCTCTCCCGCCCGTACGCGGTGGACAGGGTGATGTCGTCGGCGGGCGCGGTGCGGACCTCCACCGGGAAGCCGACGCGCAGCCCCGACCGTTCGACCACGGACCGCAGTTCCCGCAGCGCGTCCATGGCCGCCGCGCGCGGCAGCGCGTACTCCATCTCCATGAAGCGCACCCGGCGCGGGCTGGTGAAGACCTTGTACGGGATGTCGGTGTAGTCGCGTGAGGAGAGCGCCCTGCTGGTGACCTGGGCGATCGCGGGGACGGTGGCGGGCGCCGCCCGGCCGAGGGAGCTGACGGCCTGGAAGAGGCCGTTGGAGAGCAGTTCGTCCTCGACCCATCCGGCCACCGGGTTCACGGGTCGCGCCGGGCCCGCCGAACGGTTGTTGCGCTTGGTGGCGCAGCGGGAGGTGTGCGGAAACCAGTAGAACTCGAAGTGTTCGTTCTCCGTCACCAACTGCTCGAACTCCGCGGTGACCCGGTCGAATTCCATTGGTTCCTCGCGGGCGTGGAGCAGGAACAGCGGCTCCACCGCGAAGGTGATCGCCGTGATCACCCCGAGCGCCCCCAGTCCGATCCGGGCGGCGGCGAAGACCTCCGGGTTCTCCGTCGCGGAACAGGTCAGCACCGAGCCGTCGGCGGTGACGAGTTCGAGGCCCCGGATCTGGGCGGCGATCGAGGCCGAGTCCCGGCCGGTGCCGTGGGTGCCGGTGCTGACGGCCCCGGAGACGGTCTGCTCCATGATGTCGCCCATGTTCGTGAGCGACAGGCCCTCGCGGGCGAGGGCGAGGTTCAGCCGCCGCAGCGGGGTGCCCGCCTCCACCGTGACCGTCATGGCCGCGCGGTCGATCCGCCGGACGCCGGTCAGCAGCCCGGGACGGACCAGCAGCCCGTCGGTCACGGCGACCGGGGTGAACGAGTGCCCCGAGCCGACGGCCCTGACCCGCAGCCCGTCCGCCGAGGCCGCGCGCACGGCGTCGGCGAGTTCGTCCACCGAGGCGGGCGTGACCTCCCGGGCCGGCCGGGCCCGGACGTTGCCCGCCCAGTTACGCCAGGTGCCGTTCCCTGCTCTCGTCATCCTCCCGGGCCCCTCCCCGCTGTGGCGCAGGCCGGCTCAGCCTGCGGTACCCGAGGAACCCGACGGCCACCGCGGCGGCGCCGGATACCCCCGACACCCCGTACCCCGCCGCGGCGCCCGCCGCGTCGATGACCCAGCCCGCCGCCGAGGACCCGAGCGCGATGCCCACCGCGAGTCCCGTCGTCGTCCAGGTGATGCCCTCGGTCAGCTTCGTGCGCGGCACGTGCTGTTCGACGAGGGCCATCGTCGTGATCATCGTGGGCGCGATGGCGAGCCCCGCGACGAACAGCGCCACGGCCAGGAGCGTCAGGTTCCCCACCAGTTGCAGCGGGATCATACTCACGCCCATCCCGACGACCCCCAGCAGCCACCGGCGGGGGGCCTCACCGGTGAACCGCGCCAGCCCGAACAGCACCCCCGCGAGGCAGGAGCCCGCCGCGTACAGCGCCAGCACCACGCTCGACAGGGCCTTGTGGCCCTGCTCGTCGGCGAAGGCCACCGTCACCACGTCCACCGAACCGAAGATCGCCCCCGTGGCCACGAACGTCGCCACCAGCACCTGGAGTCCCGGTGAGCGCAGCGCCGACTCCCGGGTGTGCTGCTCCTTGGGGTGCGGCACCGGTTCGGTGGCCCGCAGGGAGGTCAGCCAGAAGACGCCGATGCCCAGGAAGACCGCCGCCAGCAGCGGCCCGGCCGCCGGGAACCAGACCGTGGAGAGTCCGATGGAGATGATCGGGCCGAAGATGAAGCAGATCTCGTCGATCACCGATTCCATCGAGTAGGCCGTGTGCAGGTGCGGGGTGTCCCGGTAGAGGACCGCCCAGCGGGCCCGGGTCATGGAGCCGACGCTCGGGGTGAAACCGATGAACGCGGAGAACAGGAACAGCGTCCAGTCCGGTGCCGACAGGGTGGCCGAGAGCAGCAGCCCCGCCGCGGCGAGCAGGGTCACCAGGGCGGCCGGGCGCAGCACCTTCCGCTGACCGTGCCGGTCCACCAGCCGGGAGACCTGCGGTCCGATGACGGCCGCCGACAGCGCGATGGTCGCGGACAGGGCGCCCGCCAGCCCGTAGCGGTCGGTGAGCTGGGACACCATGGTCACCACGCCGATGCCCATCATCGACAGGGGGAACCGTCCGATGAGGCCCGCCGCGGTGAAGGAGCGGGTGCCGGGGGCGGCGAAGATCACGCGATAGGGGCTGGGCACGGCACGCTCCGTTGCGGGGCCGCTGCGGAGCGGGTCCGGGCGGTGGGTGGGACTGGGCGGGAACCGGGTGGTGCGGGTGGGAGGCGGTGAACACCGCCGGCGGGACGGAAGGATGGGGATATGAATGGCTAATACAGCTTATTGGTCCGGTCAGCTTACGCGGCACGGAAAGGATCACCTTAGGCACGGTCCCCGAGGGGGACGAGCGGGTTTCGGACGGGCCCGCCGCCCCGCCGGGGGAGCACCGCCGCGTCCGCGCCGTCAGCCCCGGATGGCAGGATCACGGGTATGTCCGACGCGTGCGATCCCCCCCGGTCCCCAGCCCCGTACGACGCCCTGCTGCTGCTCTCCTTCGGCGGCCCCGAGGCCCCCGACGACGTGGTCCCGTTCCTGGAGAACGTGACCCGGGGCCGGGGCATCCCCAAGGAACGGCTGAAGGAAGTCGGACAGCACTACTTCCTGTTCGGCGGGGTCAGCCCGATCAACGACCAGAACCGGGCCCTCCTCACGGCCCTCCGGAAGGACTTCGCCGAGCACGGCCTCGACCTGCCGGTGTACTGGGGCAACCGCAACTGGGCCCCCTACCTCACCGACACCCTCCGCGAGCTGGTCCGGGACGGTCACCGCCGGGTGCTGACCCTGGTCACCAGCGCCTACGCCTCGTACTCCGGCTGCCGCCAGTACCGCGAGAACCTCGCCGACGCCCTCGCCGCCCTGGAGTCCGAGGGGCTGCCCGTCCCCCGGGTCGACAAGCTGCGGCACTACTTCAACCACCCCGGCTTCCTGGAGCCCGTCGTCGACGGGGTGCTGGCCTCGCTGGCCGACCTCCCCGAGGACGTGCGCGACGGCGCCCACCTGGCGTTCACCACCCACTCCATCCCCCTCTCCGCCGCCGACTCCTCCGGGCCCGTGGCAGGGCACGGCGACGGCGGCGCGTACGTCGCCCAGCACCTGGACGCGGCCCGGACGATCGCCGCCGCCGTACGGGAGCGCACCGGCCGGGACCACCCCTGGCGGCTCGTCTACCAGTCGCGCTCCGGAGCCCCGCACATCCCGTGGCTGGAGCCCGACATCTGCGACCACCTGACGGACCTCCACGCCGCCGGGGCCCCGGCGGCCGTGATGGTCCCCATCGGGTTCGTCTCGGACCACATGGAGGTCGTGTACGACCTCGACACCGAGGCCACCGCCAAGGCCGCCGAACTGGGCCTGCCGGTCCGCCGCTCGGCCACCGTCGGCGACGACCCCCGGTTCGCCGCCGCGGTCCGTGAGCTCGTCGGGGAACGGGTCGCCGCCGTCACCGGGTGGCCGGTCGAGCGCTGCGCCCTCGGCGCCCTCGGCCCGGGCCACGACCTGTGCCCCGTCGGCTGCTGCCCGGCCCGGTCCCCCCGGCCCGCCGCGGCGGGTGAGGACAGCCCCTACCCCGCGGTGACCGCCACCGCCTCCACCACCTCCACCGCCTCCACCGACGACGGGACGACCCGATGAGCGGCCCGCGCGCCACGTCCGATCTGACCGCGGAACTGCTGGCGGTGGCCCTGGAGGCCGCCCGCCGCGCGGGTGACCTGCTGCGCGACTCCCGCCCCGCCGACCTGGGCGTCGCGGCCACCAAGTCCAGCGCCGTGGACGTCGTCACGGAGATGGACCTCGCCTCCGAGAAGCTGATCACGGGACTGCTCGCCGAACGCAGGCCCGACGACGGGGTGACCGGCGAGGAGGGCGCCGCGCGGACCGGCTCCTCCGGCGTCGAATGGGTGGTCGACCCGCTCGACGGGACCGTGAACTACCTCTACGGACGGCCCGCCTGGGCGGTGTCCATCGCCGCCCGCAAGGACGGCGAGACCCTGGTCGGGGTGGTGCGCGCCCCGATGCGGCGCGAGACCTGCCACGCGGTGCTCGGCGGCGGCGCGTTCGTCAACGGCGAGCCCGTCCGTACCCGCCCCGCGCCTCCGTTCGAACGCGCGCTGCTCGGCACCGGGTTCGGTTACCTCGCGGAACGCCGGGCCCACCAGGCGGAGGTGGTCGCCCGGCTCATCCCCGTGGTGCGCGACATCCGCCGGGGCGGTTCGGCGGCCATCGACCTCTGCGACGTGGCCACCGGCCGGCTGGACGCCTACTACGAACGCGGGCTGCACCCCTGGGACCTGGCGGCAGGGGACCTCGTCGCCCGCGAGGCCGGTGCCCGTACCGGCGGCCGCCCCGGGGAGCCCGCCTCCGGGGAGCTGACGGTGGCCGCCCCGCCCGGCCTCTTCGAACCCCTCCAGACCCGTCTGGAGGAACTGGGCGCCTGGCACGACTGACCCCCGACGGGGCCGGTGGCCCGCCCGACCCGGTGGGGGCGCCTGTCGGCCCGCCGGACCGGGTCCCCGCCCCCGGCGGCCCGAGCACCCGTCCAGTCGGACCGACACGCCCCCGTCGGGCCGAGCGCACCCGCCCCGACGGGCGCCCGACGGCCTGTACGGCCGCTGAGCCGCTTCCCGGGCCCTCCAGGCCCCCAGGAGGTCCGACCGGCTCCCGGGGGCCGTGAGCCCCCGTGGAGCCCGCGCACGCCCCCGGGAACGGCTCGGGGGCCGGACTCCGTGTCCCGGACACGCCCGTGGGCCCCGGCCAGGACGGCCGGGGCCCACGGGGTTCCGCGCACCGGGACGGCGCGCTAAGGGGGCCCGCCGTCGGACGGCGTCCCGGACGGGCTCCCCGGACGTGCGGATCAGACGCGCGCGGCGCCCGGTTCGACGGTGACGCCGTGCTCGGCGGCCAGTCGGCGGAGGTCGTCCAGTTCGGACTGCTCCACCTCGACAAGGAAGTCGTCGCCCGTCTCACGGGCACGGCTCAGGTCGGACTCGGTCGTCCTGATGCGCTGCAGAAGTCCTGCGGTGAATGCGTCCATGGTTGCGCCCCCTCGTCCTGGGTCGTGGGTCGGCGGCACGGGATGTGCCCTGGGGAGGGGCGATCACGTCGGACCCCGGCCCTGCGGAAGCCGGTCGTGGCGTGCCACGGCACCAAGGTGATCGCGGATGTGTGTGGTCGTCCTCCCCCCGCGCCCCGCCGGGGAAACCTCCGCCGGGCCGGAAAGCCCGGGAAGCGCCCCCGTGCCCGCCCCGCCGGGCACGCCCCGCGCCGACCGGGACGGCGCCCGCGCGCGCCCCGGCCGGGGCCCCGTCCCCGGCCCCCCGTTCCATCGGCCCCACCGCCGCCCGATCCCGTCTTACCGCCGGTTTATGAGCGAACGAGGCAGGATGGACGTCTCACCCCACGACATTCACGTCCCGGCGCGCTCAGGGGTGCCCGGATGCCAGAGGAAGGACCAACGACGTGCGCGTACTCGTCGTCGAGGACGAGCAGCTGCTCGCCGATGCGGTGGCCACCGGACTGCGCCGGGAGGCCATGGCCGTGGACGTCGTGTACGACGGCGCCGCCGCCCTGGAGCGCATCGGCGTGAACGACTACGACGTCGTGGTGCTCGACCGCGACCTGCCGCTCGTCCACGGGGACGACGTCTGCCGCAAGGTCGTCGAGCTGGGCATCTCCACCCGGGTGCTGATGCTCACCGCCTCCGGCGACGTCAGCGACCGGGTCGAGGGCCTGGAGCTGGGCGCCGACGACTACCTGCCCAAGCCGTTCGCGTTCAGCGAGCTGATCGCCCGGGTCAGGGCGCTCGGCCGCCGCACCAGCGTGCCGCTGCCGCCGGTGCTGGAGCGCGCCGGGATCAAGCTCGACCCCAACCGCCGGGAGGTCTTCCGGGACGGCCGGGAGGTGCAGCTCGCGCCCAAGGAGTTCGCGGTCCTGGAGGTGCTGCTGCGCAGCGAGGGCGCCGTGGTCTCGGCCGAACAGCTCCTGGAGAAGGCCTGGGACGAGAACACCGACCCGTTCACCAACGTGGTCCGGGTCACCGTCATGACGCTCCGCCGCAAGCTCGGCGAACCCGCCGTGATCATCACCGTGCCGGGTTCCGGCTACCGGATCTGATCCGCATGGCCTCGACGCCCCCGCCGCCCTCCGCGCCGCCCAAACCGACCTGGCCCCCCCGGCGCCCCGTCCCGCCCTTCCCGTGGCTGCGCCCGACCATCCGGATACGGCTCACCCTGCTGTACGGCGGCATGTTCCTGATCGCGGGCATCCTGCTGCTGTCGATCATCTACCTGCTGGCGGCCCAGGCGGTCCACGCGGGCAACGCCCTGCCGTTCAAGCTGCTCGAAGGCAGCGTGAAGCCCACCTCCAGCTGCCCCAACCTGCTGGTGGGGCCCGAGAAGAACATCGACGTGTTCAACAGCGCCGTGAACACCTGCATGGAACACCAGCGGCAGCGCGCCCTGGACGACCTCCTCAGCCGCTCCCTGATGGCCCTGCTGGGGCTGAGCGTCATCGCCTTCGCCTTCGGCTACGCGATGGCCGGGCGGGTGCTGTCCCCGCTGGGACGCATCACGCGCACCGCCCGCCGGGTCGCGGGCTCGGACCTGACCCGGCGGATCGAGCTGGACGGCCCGGACGACGAGCTGAAGGAGCTGGCGGACACCTTCGACGACATGCTGGAACGCCTGGAGCGCGCCTTCACCGCCCAGCAGCGCTTCGTCGGCAACGCCTCCCACGAGCTGCGCACCCCGCTCGCCATCAACCGCACCCTGCTGGAGGTCCACCTCTCGGACCCGGGGGCGCCGCCGGAGCTGCACCAGCTCGGCAAGACCCTGCTGGCCACCAACGAGCGCAGCGAACAGCTGGTGGAGGGGCTGCTGCTGCTCGCCCGCAGCGACAACCAGATCGTGGAGCGCAAACCGGTGGACCTCGCCGAGGTCGCCTCGCGCGCCGTCGAACAGGTGCACGCCGAGGCGGAACAGCGCGAGGTGGAGATCCGGGGCACCCGCGCACCGGTGGTGGTCCAGGGCAACGGGGTCCTGCTGGAACGGATCGCGCTGAACCTGGTGCAGAACGCGGTCCGCTACAACGTCCCCGAGGACGGCTGGGTGGAGGTCTCCACCGAGGCCCAGCACGGGCAGGCGGTGCTGGTGGTGTCCAACACGGGACCGGTGGTGCCCGCGTACGAGATCGACAACCTCTTCGAGCCCTTCCGGCGGCTGCGCACCGAGCGGACGGGCAGCGACAAGGGCGTGGGACTCGGCCTCTCGATCGCCAGATCGGTGGCGCGGGCCCACGGGGGACGTATCATCGCGGAGCCCCGCGAGGGTGGAGGGCTCGTGATGCGCGTCACGCTCCCGATCTGACACACTGCCCCCCGACACACAGAGGGATGTTCGCTTTGCGCGGAATTTTCGGGATCCGTTCCCGGGAAATCACTGTGTGATCGATCACAGACGCGGGATTCCAGCCGTCTACTCTGCGTGATCAAGACGGTCCGTCGGAAGCCGGGAAAGTCCGGGTTTTCGGGGGTCCCGATCACGGGAAGTACACGGGGTGGTGCCCGTGAGCAGCAACGACCGGACCGTATAGGGTCCCCATCGCCATCCACTCGGATCACCCCACGGGGCTCCGGTTGGGTGTCGATTGAGTAACAGACCTTGATGTGAGGCAAAATCTCCGCCTCAGGTCGGGCACAAGACCGGCCTCCCACGCGTTACGTGCGCTGGAGACACCCGCAGACACCCAGAGGGGGAGAGCGATATGGCAACGGACTACGACACCCCACGCAAGACCGATGACGACCTCAACGAGGACAGCATCGAAGAGCTGAAGTCCCGGCGGAACGACAAGTCGGCGTCCACCGTCGACGTCGACGAGTTCGAGGCCGCCGAGGGCCTGGAGCTTCCCGGCGCGGACCTTTCGAACGAGGAGCTGGCCGTCCGGGTCATGCCCAAGCAGGCGGACGAGTTCACCTGCATGAGCTGCTTCCTCGTGCACCACCGCAGCCAGCTGGCCAGGGAGAAGAACGGCCAGCCGATCTGCCGCGACTGCGACTGAGGCGGGGTCGGCCGTGACAGGCTCGACCCCGTTCCGGAAGCGCCTCTTCCCGAAGCGGGGAGCGGCCGCGGCGCCGTCGGAACCGGCGGAGCGGCCCGTGAGCGCGGGTGACGACGAGCGGGGCCGTCCGGCCTCGCTCGAAGCCCGCGACGGCGTGCCGGACGCCTCCGGGTCCCCGGACGGCCCGGTCCGGGACGACGCGGGGGTGTGGGCGGACGCCCTGCTCGCCGTCGCGGGCGGCCCCGGTGCCGTCCCCGTGGTGGCCGACGACCCCGTCCCGGAGCCCCAGCGGCCCTCCAGGGGCCGGGTGGCGGCCGTCCGGGACGGCGTCAGGGAAGGCGTCCGCAAGAGCGGTGGACGCGCGAAGGCGGGTCTCGGATACCTCGCCGACCGGATCATCGAGAACGCGCCCCGGGTGCCGGTCCGCGATCTGGCGACCCTGCGCCGCCAGTTCCCCGGGCTCACCCCGGAGCGGCTCGCGGACAAACTCGTCACCGGGGCGGCGAACGCCACCTCGACCGTCGGCGCCGGAGTCGGCGCCGCCGCCATGCTGCCGGTGCCGCCCGCCATGCCCGCGGAGCTGGCGGCCGAGATCACCGGTGTCGCCGCGATCGAGCTGAAGCTGATCGCGGAGCTGTACGAGGTCTACGGGCAGCGACCGCCCGGCGGCCTGCGGGAACGCACCGCCGTGTATCTGACCACCTGGTCCGAGGAACGCGGCATCGACGTGACCAAACCGTCGACGGTCAACGCCGCGCTCGGCGTCCACATGAAGCGCGAACTGCGTCAACAGATCATGAAGCGGATGGTGCGCAACCTCCCCAACCTGATGCCCTTCATGGTCGGGGCGGCGGTCGGCGCGGTCATGAACCGGCGGGACACCCACAAACTGGCCCGCCGCATCCGCGAGGACCTGCGCCTGCGCCAGGTCTCCTGGGAGGAGCTGGCCGCCTTCCCCGCGCCCGACGACGGCCCCGGCCTCCTCGGCCCGAAGCCCGCCCGCCGCGAGATCGGGTCCTGAACCCCGTCTGGGACGCCTCCCGCGGCCCGTCGGGCGCGGTGAGGCGGTCCAGCCACCGCAGGGGCGCCTGATGCCCCCGGGAAGGCCGCGCGGGCTCTCAGGCCGCGCGGGAACCCGTCAGGGCCTCGGCCAGTGCCCGAGGCGACCGCGTGGACACGTACACGTAGGGCGTCGGGTCCGCGGGGTCGGTCACCGGCACGCGCAGCGCCGTCGGGACGTACCCCCGCAGCAGCATGAACGCCCGGGGGTCCGCCTTGTGCGTCCGCCAGGCGCGGGCCTCCTCGGGGTCCAGCACCTCCGGCTCGCCCAGCGCCGAGAGCGGGATCCGGGCGTCCCCCGCGACCAGTGAACCGCCCACCACCCTGATCCGCGCCGACCCGTACGAGCTGGTGATCACCGCCGCCAGCGCGGTGCCGCCGACCAGGCCCCCGAGCATCGCCAGCGCCCCGAACGGCAGCCCGATCAGCCCCAGGGAGACCCCGGCCAGCAGGGTCACCAGCCACCACGAGCGCGGCGCGGTGAGGCGTTCTTCGTAGGGCACTGCCGAAAGGTCCATGGACGCTAGCTTGGCACGCGCGCGTGCGCGCCCGGAGCGGGGCCCGTCCGTCCGCGCGGGACCGGGCCGAGCGGGAGGTGGCGGGCCCGGACGCCCGTGGGGCCCGCGCGTCCGGCCGGGACCGGACGGACGGGTAAGGTCTGCGCCTGTGAGTGGTACTTCAACGGCCTTGACGCCGCCGCCGGACGCCCTGGCGCCGGTGCGGCACCCCGACGCCCCCGCGCCCGGCGAACCCCTCGGTTCGCACTACGGGCGGTGTTTCGGCTGCGGGGAGGACCAGCCGCACGGACTGCACCTCGCGGCCCGCGCCGAGGAGGGCGTGCGGATCACCGCCGAGTTCACGGTGCGCCCCGCGCACCAGGGCGCCCCCGGGCTGGCCCACGGCGGCGTCCTCGCCACCGCGCTGGACGAGACGCTCGGCTCCCTCAACTGGCTGCTGCGGGTCATCGCCGTCACCGGACGCCTGGAGACCGACTACCTCCAGCCCGTGCCGGTGGGCACCGTGCTGCACCTCGACGCCGAGGTCACCGCCGTCGCCGGACGGAAGATCTACTCCCGGGTCTCCGGGCGCATCGGCGGCCCCGACGGACCCGAGGCGGTACGGGCGAAGGCCCTGTTCATCGAGGTCAAGGTGGACCACTTCATCGACAACGGCCGCGCCGAGGAGATCCAGGCCGCGATGAGCGACCCGGACACCGTGCGCCGCACCCGCGCCTTCGAGGTGAACCCGTGACGACGGACCGCGAGGCCCCCGGACGCCCGGAGCTGCCCGTCCTCATCCGACGGCTGGACCCCGAGGTCCCGCTGCCCTCCTATGCGCTGCCCGGCGACGCCGGTGCCGACCTGCGGACCACCGAGGCCCGTGAGCTGGCGCCGGGGGAGCGGGCCGTGCTGCCCACCGGGGTGGCGATCGCGCTCCCCGACGGCTACGCGGCCTTCGTGCACCCCCGTTCCGGGCTCGCGGCCCGGCTCGGTGTCGCTCTGGTGAATGCCCCGGGGACGGTTGATGCCGGGTACCGTGGGGAGATCAAGGTGATCGTGGTGAACCTCGATCCGCGCGAGAGCGTGCGGTTCGAGCGCTTCGACCGGATTGCCCAACTGGTTGTCCAGCAGGTCGAGAGGGTCCGCTTCCGGGAGGTCGCGGAACTTCCCGGTTCGGCGCGGGCCGAGGGGGGCTTCGGGTCCACCGGTGGCCATGCCTCGGTGGACGGCCCGGGTGGGCTCGCGGGTGGGAATCAATACGCATCGGTCGGAACCGACCGGGAAGGACGATGACGTGTTCGGACGTCGCAAGAAGATGAGCTCCCCCGAGGACGCGGCAGACGCGGCGGCGGTGGACGCGGCGGGCGAGGCCGAGCAGGTCGACGGCGCCGACGCGGCGGACGAGGCGGAGCGCGTACGGCTGGAGCCCGAGCCGCGTCCCGACGGCCCCTGGGACAGCACCGAGGTCGGCGACCCGGCGGAGGGCCGGGTGGACCTCGGCGGACTGTTCGTGCCCGGGGTCGAGGGCATGGAGCTGCGGGTCGAGGTCGCCGGGGACGCGATCGTCGCCGCGACCGTCGTGCTCAAGGACAGCGCCATCCAGCTCCAGGGCTTCGCCGCCCCCAAGAAGGAGGGCATCTGGGGCGAGGTCCGCGAGGAGATCGCCTCCGGCATCACCCAGCAGGGCGGTGTCATCGACGAGGTGCAGGGCCCGCTCGGCTGGGAGCTGCGCGCCCAGGTCCCCGTCCAGCTGCCCGACGGCACCGGCGGCTTCCAGGTCGTGCGGTTCGTCGGGGTGGACGGCCCCCGCTGGTTCCTGCGCGGCGTCATCTCCGGCCAGGGCGCGGTGCAGCCGCAGGCCGCCGGTCTGCTGGAGCAGATCTTCCGGGACACCGTGGTGGTCCGGGGCGACGGCCCGATGGCCCCCCGCGACCCGATCGTCCTCCAGCTCCCCAACAACGCGCAGATGGTGCCCGAAGGGGTGCAGCAGGAGGACCAGGCCGGTTCCCGGTTCTCCGGCGGGATGGGCCAGCTGGCCCGTGGCCCGGAGATCACCGAGATCCGCTGACCCGGCCGTCCGTGCCGTGACCAGGGCGTCACGGCACGGCACGTCGTCCGTCGTCCGCCCCGCCGACCGTTGCCCCCGGTGGCGGGGCGTGCCCATACTGTCGGGCGAGTCGCACGACGTAGGGGAGTGGATATGACGCGGGGGGCCACGGGACCGGCGGGAGCCGCCGTGATCGAGGGGGCCGGAGAGGGCCCCATGGTGCGGGTGGAGGACCTGCGGCGTTCCTACGGCACCGGGGCGGCCGCCGTCCACGCGCTCAAGGGCGTCTCCTTCAGCGTCCCGCGCGGCGAGCTGGTCGCCCTCAAGGGCCGGTCCGGCTCGGGGAAGACCACCCTGCTCAACCTGGTCGGCGGTCTCGACGCCCCCGACGGGGGATCCGTCCACGTCGACGGGTACGACCTCGCGACCCTGGGCGAGGACGGTCTGCTGGAGCTGCGCCGGGACCGGATCGGCTTCGTCTTCCAGTCCTTCGGGCTCATCCCCATCCTCACCGCCGCCGAGAACGTCGGGGTGCCGCTGCGGCTGCGCGGGGCGGACCCGGCGGAGCGGGAGGAGCGGGTGGCCCTGCTGCTGTCGCTCGTGGGGCTCGCCGACCACGCCCTCCAGCGCCCGGGGGAGCTGTCCGGCGGACAGCGGCAGCGGGTCGCGATCGCCCGGGCCCTCGCCAACCAGCCCTCCCTGATCATCGCCGACGAGCCCACCGGCCAGCTCGACGCCGAGACCGGGCACGCCGTGATGGAACTGCTGCGGGCCGTCGTCCGCAGCGAGGGCGTCACCGCGCTGGTGGCCACCCACGACCTGGCCCTGCTCGACCTGGCGGACCGGGTCCTCGAACTCGGCGACGGGGAGATCACCGACAACGGGTGACCTCCGCCCGGGGCCACCGGTAACGGGTGATCCCCCGCGGTGTCCGATCGCCCCCCAGTGGCTTCCGATCCTCCGTGGCGTCGCCCGACGGCCCCTCCCGCCCTGGTCCCCCCGCCGCCCCGCGCCCTCCGCTTCCCTCCCCTCTCCCCGCCCCGCACCCCTCGTTCCCGCCCCCTCCGGGGCCGCGACCTGGGGTATCAGGGTTGCGTCAAGGAGGGGCGATCATCGATCACCCGTCCGATTTGTCGGACTTCTGGGTTGTACCGTCGGAGCGCGGTCGGCGCGGTGCGCGGACTTCTAGTGGAAGACAATGGAGCCATGGGACGAGGCAGGCTGCGGATTTATCTCGGTGCGGCGCCGGGTGTGGGGAAGACGTATGCGATGTTGTCGGAGGGGCATCGTCGGGTGGAGCGGGGGACGGATTGTGTGGTGGGTTTTGTTGAGCATCATGGGCGTCCTCGGACGGAGGTGATGTTGCGGGGTTTGGAGGTGGTGTCCCGGTTGGAGGTGGGGTATCGGGGTGGGGTGTTTGGTGAGATGGATGTGGAGGGGGTGTTGGCTCGGCGTCCTTCGGTGGTGTTGGTGGATGAGTTGGCGCATTCGAATGTGCCGGGGTCGCGGAATGGGAAGCGTTGGGAGGATGTGGAGGAGTTTCTGGCGGCGGGGATTGATGTGGTGTCGACGGTGAATATCCAGCATTTGGAGTCGCTGGGTGATGTGGTGGAGTCGATTACGGGGGTGCGGCAGCGGGAGACGGTGCCGGATGAGGTGGTGCGGCGGGCGGATCAGATTGAGTTGGTGGATATGTCGCCGGAGGCGTTGAGGCGGCGGATGGCGCATGGGAATGTGTATGGGGCGGATCGGGTGGATGCGGCGTTGTCGAATTATTTCCGTCCTGGGAATTTGATGGCGTTGCGGGAGTTGGCGTTGTTGTGGGTGGCGGATCGGGTGGATGGGTATTTGCGGCGGTATCGGGGTGAGCATGGGATTGTGGGGACGTGGCAGGCGCGTGAGCGGATTGTGGTGGGGGTGACGGGTGGTCCGGAGGGTCGGACGTTGATCCGTCGTGCGGCGCGGTTGGCGGAGAAGGGGGCGGGGGGTGAGGTGTTGGCGGTCTATATTTCGCGGAGTGATGGTTTGACGGCCGCGTCGCCGAAGGAGTTGGCGGTGCAGCGGCGGTTGGTGGAGGACTTGGGGGGCACCTTCCACCACGTCGTCGGGGACGACATCCCCGCCGCGCTGCTGGAGTTCGCCCGGGGGGTCAACGCCACCCAGATCGTCCTCGGCTCCTCCCGCCGCAAGGCGTGGCAGTACGTCTTCGGCCCCGGCGTCGGCGCGACGGTGGCCCGGGAGTCGGGACCCGACCTCGACGTCCACATCGTCACCCACGACGAGGTCGCCAAGGGACGCGGACTGCCCGTCGCCCGGGGCGCCCGGCTGGGACGCCAGCGGATCATCTGGGGCTGGCTCGTCGGGCTCGTCGGCCCGGTCGTCCTCGCCCTGACGCTCACCAACGTCGACGCGGACCTCGGTCTCGCCAACGACATGCTGCTCTTCCTGTCGCTGACCGTGGCCGCCGCGCTGCTCGGCGGACTGTTCCCGGCCCTCGCGTCGGCCGCCTTCGGCTCCTTCCTCCTCAACTGGTTCTTCACCCCGCCGCTGCACCGCTTCACCATCGCCGACCCCAAGAACATCGTGGCGATAGTGATCTTCGTGGGGGTGGCGGTGTCGGTGGCGTCGGTGGTGGATCTGGCGGCGCGGCGGACGCATCAGGCGGCACGGTTGCGGGCGGAGTCGGAGATCCTGTCGTTCCTGGCGGGCAGTGTGCTGCGGGGGGAGACCTCGTTGGACGCGTTGCTGGACCGGGTCCGCGAGACCTTCGGCATGGAGTCGGCGGCGCTGCTGGAGCGGGCCGGTGACACCGCCCCCTGGACCCGCGCCGGCAGCGTCGGGCCGGCCCCCGTCCAACGCCCCGAGGACGCCGACGTCGACGTACCGGTGGGGGACCACATGGCGCTGGCGCTGTCCGGTCGTGTGCTGCCCGCCGAGGACCGCCGGGTGCTCGCCGCCTTCGCCGCCCAGGCCGTCGTCGTCCTCGACCGCCGACGGCTGCGGGAGGAGGCCGACCGGGCCCGCGCCCTCGCCGAGGGCAACCGCATCCGCACCGCGCTGCTCGCCGCCGTCAGCCACGATCTGCGCACCCCGCTCGCCGCGATCAAGGCGTCGGTGTCCTCGCTCCGCTCCGACGACGTCGCCTGGTCCGAGGAGGACGAGGCGGAACTCCTCGCCGCCATCGAGGCGGGCGCCGACCGCCTGGACCAGCTCGTCGGCAACCTGCTGGACATGTCCCGCCTCCAGACCGGCACCGTCCGGCCCCTGATCCGCGAGGTGGACCTGGACGAGGTCGTCCCGATGGCGCTCGGCGGCGTCCCCGAGGGCAGCGTCTGCCTCGACGTCCCGGAGACCCTGCCCATGGTGCGGGTCGACCCCGGACTCCTGGAGCGCACCGTCGCCAACATCGTCGAGAACGCCGTCAAGTACAACCCCGGGGGCCGCGCGGTCCTCGTCGCCGCGAGCGCCCTCGGCGAACGCGTCGAGCTGCGGGTCGTGGACTGCGGACCGGGGGTCCCCGAAGAGGCCCGGGAGCGCATCTTCGAACCGTTCCAGCGCTACGGCGACGCCCCGCGCGGCGCCGGGGTCGGCCTCGGCCTCGCCGTCGCCCGGGGCTTCGCCGAGGCCATGGGCGGCACCCTCGCCGCCGAGGACACCCCCGGCGGCGGACTCACCATGGTGCTCACCCTCACCGCCGGGTCCGGCGGCGCCCGCCCCAGGCCGGAGCTGCCCGCCCGGGTCACCTCGTGACCCCGTACCCCGCCCGGGCCGCCACGGCGCCGGGCGCACCGGCCCCGGACGCCCGGGCCACGGACAACCAGAAAGGCAGGCGCTCATGACCCGGGTGCTCGTGGTCGACGACGAACCCCAGATCGTCCGCGCGCTCGTGATCAACCTCAAGGCCCGCAAGTACGAGGTGGACGCCGCGCCCGACGGGGCCACGGCCCTCCAGCTCGCCGCCGCGCGCCACCCCGACGTGGTCGTCCTCGACCTCGGGCTGCCCGACATGGACGGGGTCGAGGTCATCAGGGGGCTGCGCGGCTGGACCCGGGTGCCCATCCTGGTGCTGTCCGCGCGGCACAGCTCCGACGAGAAGGTCGAGGCGCTGGACGCGGGCGCCGACGACTACGTCACCAAGCCGTTCGGGATGGACGAGCTGCTGGCACGGCTGCGCGCGGCGGTCCGGCGGGCCGAGCCGACCGGCGGCGGGGAGGACGACGTGGTGGTCGAGACGGCGGACTTCACCGTCGACCTCGCTGCGAAGAAGGTCAACCGGGCCGGGCGGGACGTCCGGCTCACCCCCACCGAGTGGCATCTGCTGGAGGTGCTGGTGCGCAACACGGGACGGCTGGTGAGCCAGAAACAGCTGCTCCAGGAGGTGTGGGGGCCGTCCTACGGGACCGAGACCAACTACCTGCGGGTCTACATGGCCCAGCTGCGCCGCAAGCTGGAGGCCGACCCCTCCCACCCCCGGCACTTCATCACCGAGCCGGGCATGGGCTACCGCTTCGAACGCTGACCCGGGGCCGGCGCGTCCCGCCCGGTCGGGTCCGGGCCCGCCCCGTCGCGTCCCGGTCCGCCCGGGTGGCGCCGGGCGGGCCCCCGGTGCCACCCGGCCGCCCCGCCGGGCACCGGACGGCTCGGCGGGGCGCCCCGGACGGGCGACTGGGTACCCTTCCCCTATGAGCGCTCCACGTTCCGACAAGCCGGCGGGCCGCTTCCGGCGCATGCTCGGCAAGCTCGCCGACATATCGGCGTCCCAGGAGGACCTCGAATCCGAGGAGCTGCGCGAGGACGCGGAAACGACCGGCTGCGTCCGCATCGGTGACTGCCGGGACCGTCAGATCGTTACGGTCACTGGTACCTTGCGCACGGTCACCCTCCGCCCCCGGGCGGGGGTGCCCGCCCTGGAAGCGGAGCTCTTCGACGGTTCGGCCGCGCTCGACGTGGTCTGGCTCGGCAGACGCTCCATCGTCGGGATCGAGCCGGGACGCAGGCTGATCGCGTCCGGACGGATCGCGATGAGCCGGGGCCGCCGGGTGCTCTTCAACCCGAAATACGAACTCAGACCCCTTGGACGGGAGTAGCCGGTGACGTCCCTCGACAAGCCGACCGACCACCGGAGCACGGCCCAGGACGGCACGGGGCCCGCGGCCTCCGGTGACGCCCCGGGCGAGGACTCCAGGACCGTGACCGAGGCGGCGCTCTTCGAGGCGTTCGGCGGGGTCCGCGGAATGATCGAGACGGTCGTTCCCGGGCTGCTCTTCGTCACCATCTACACCATCAACAAGGACCTGCACCTCTCCGCGATCGCGGCCCTCGCCGTCTCGATCCTGATGGTCGTGGTCCGACTGGTGCGCAAGGACACCGTGAAGCACGCGTTCAGCGGTGTCTTCGGGGTCGCCTTCGGCGTCGTCTTCGCGATGATGACCGGCAACGCCAAGGACTTCTACCTGCCGGGCATGCTCTACACGCTCGGCCTCGGCCTCGCCTACATCGTCACCACCCTCGCCGGGGTGCCGCTGATGGGGCTGGTGCTGGGCCCGGTCTTCAAGGAGAACCTCTCCTGGCGGACCCGCAACCCCGGTCGCAAGAAGGCGTACGCCAAGGCCAGCTACGCCTGGGGCGGCATCCTGCTCGCCAAGTCCGCGATCCTCTTCCCGCTGTACTGGTGGGCCGACACCACCCAGCTCGGCTGGGTCCTGGTCGCCCTGAAGATCCCGCCGTTCCTGCTCGCCGTCTGGCTGACCTGGGTCTTCCTCGCGAAGGCGCCCGCCCCCATCGACGTGTTCGCCGAGATGGAGGAGCGGGAGGCCGCCGAGAAGGCCGCCAAGGAAGCGGCCGCCCGGCCGCGCGGGGCCCAGGACGGCGCCGACGCCGGGGTGGCGCGGACCGAGTGACCGCGCGCGGGGGCGTGACCGCCGGTCCCGGCCCCCACCCGGTGCTCCCACGCCGCGCCGTGTGCGGCGTGCGGCCGGGGTGCGGCGTGCGGCCGGAGCGAGACGTAGTGGTGCGCGCGCCGGAGCGAGACGTGTGAGAGGGGCGCCCGGAACATCCGGGCGCCCCTCTCACACGTCCCCCCGCCCTTACGGGAGCGGATTCACGTCCCCGGGACGGGGAAGGGCGGTCAGTCCTCCTCGCCGGGCGCGCGCCGCACCGACAACAGGTCCTCCAACTGCTCCTCGCGGGCCTGCGCCGCGACGAACAGCAGCTCGTCGCCCGCCTCCAGCGAGTCCTCCCGGGTGGGGGTGAGCACCCGGGTGCCCCGGATGATCGTCACCAGGGAGGTGTCCTGCGGCCAGGCCACGTCCCCGACCCGGGTGCCCGCGAGCGCCGACTCCGGAGGCAGCGTCAGCTCGACCAGGTTGGCGTCGCCGTGGCTGAAGCGCAGCAGCCGCACCAGATCGCCGACGCTCACCGCCTCCTCGACCAGCGCCGACATCAGCCGGGGGGTCGAGACGGCCACGTCCACGCCCCAGGACTCGTTGAACAGCCACTCGTTCTTGGGGTTGTTCACCCGGGCGACCACCCGGGGCACCCCGTACTCCGTCTTCGCGAGCAGCGACACCACCAGGTTGACCTTGTCGTCACCGGTGGCGGCGATGACCACGTTGCAGCGCTGGAGCGCGGCCTCGTCCAGCGAGGTGATCTCACAGGCGTCGGCGAGCAGCCACTCCGCCTGCGGGACGCGCTCGACCGAGATCGCGGTCGGCGCCTTGTCGATCAGCAGGATCTCGTGGCCGTTCTCCAACAGCTCACCGGCGATGGAGCGGCCCACCGCCCCGGCCCCCGCGATGGCGACCCTCATCAGTGACCGCCTTCCTCGGGGCCCTGCGCGAACGCGGCCTCCACCGTGTCGACGTCCTCCGGACGCATCACCACGTGCACCAGGTCCCCTTCCTGGAGCACGGTCTGAGAGGTCGGCAGGATCGCCTCGCCCAGCCGGGTGAGGAACGCCACCCGCACCCCCGTCTCGTCCTGGAGACGGCTGATCTTGTTGCCCACCCAGGAGGTGGGCGTGTGCACCTCGGCGAGCTGGACCCCGCCGGTCGGGTCCCGCCACAGCGGCTCCGCGCCGGACGGCAGCAGCCGTCGCAGCATCTGGTCGGCGGTCCAGCGGACCGTGGCCACGGTCGGGATGCCCAGCCGCTGGTAGACCTCGGCGCGGCGCGGGTCGTAGATGCGGGCGGCGACGTGCTCGATGCCGAACATCTCCCGGGCCACCCGGGCCGCGATGATGTTGGAGTTGTCCCCGCTGGAGACGGCCGCGAAGGCGCCCGCCTCCTCGATCCCGGCCTCCCGCAGGGTGTCCTGGTCGAAACCGACGCCGGTGACGCGCCGCCCGCCGAACCCGGAGCCCAAGCGCCGGAAGGCGGTGGGGTCCTGGTCGATCACGGCGACCGTGTGCCCCTGCTGCTCCAGGGTCTGGGCGAGAGCGGAACCCACTCTGCCGCAACCCATGATGACGATGTGCACGACCGTCCTTCCGACTGTCGATCTCTCGTGGGCTCTCGTCGAGCCCGTCGTTCCGGTTGTCCCGGATGCTGGTCTGACTGAAGTTGTGACGTCCACGACGGTGCCGGGGTTGTCCGGCGTCGGTGACGGACAGGGCGCCCGCGCGACCCCGGGGACCCGTGGACCACGTGCCGTGGAACCGTCCGCGGAGTCGTCGGGCCACCCGCCCTCGGAGTCGTCGGCGGTCGGCGCACCCCGGCTGCCAGCGGACTTGACGCGGGCTTGACCCGGGCTTTACCAAGTCCCCGCCGAACGCGACGACTCAGGCTTAACAGGGTCTCAGACCGGGCCCCAAGCTACACACGCGCGGTCGTTCCACGGCACCCTCCCACGCGGGAGGAACGCCGGTGTGAATCGGCACCACCAGTTCTGGGGTGGTGGGTGGGCGACCCCCCGTTCGAACGCTTACGATCCTCTGCGTGTCCAAACTGACCGACGTGCCCAAACGGATCCTGATCGGGCGCGCACTGCGCAGTGACCGGCTGGGGGAGACCCTCCTGCCCAAGCGCATCGCCCTCCCCGTCTTCGCGTCCGACCCGCTCTCCTCCGTGGCGTACGCGCCGGGCGAGGTGCTGCTGGTCCTCTCCATCGCGGGCGTGTCGGCCTACCACTTCAGCCCCTGGATCGCGCTGGCGGTCGTCGTGCTGATGTTCACCGTGGTCGCGTCGTACCGGCAGAACGTCCACGCCTACCCCAGCGGCGGCGGCGACTACGAGGTGGCCAACACCAACCTCGGCCCCAAGGCGGGCCTCACCGTCGCCAGCGCCCTGCTCGTCGACTACGTGCTGACCGTGGCCGTCTCGATCTCCTCCGGGGTGGAGAACCTCGGCTCCGCGATCCCGTTCGTGGTCGAGAACAAGGTGCTCGTCGCCGTCGGGATAATCGTCCTGCTGACCCTGATGAACCTGCGCGGCGTCCGGGAGTCCGGCAAGCTCTTCGCGATCCCCACCTACGTCTTCGTCGTCGCGGTCTTCGCGATGATCGCCTGGGGCGCCTTCCGTGGCCTCGTCCTCGACGACACGCTGAAGGCGCCCACCGCCGACCTGGAGATCCAGGCCGAGCACCAGGGGCTCGCCGGGTTCGCGCTGGTCTTCCTGCTGCTGCGGGCCTTCTCCTCCGGCTGCGCCGCGCTCACCGGCGTCGAGGCCATCAGCAACGGCGTGCCCGCCTTCCGCAAGCCCAAGTCGCGCAACGCGGCCACCACCCTGGCCTTCATGGGCCTGCTCGCCGTCACCATGTTCTGCGGGATCATCGGCCTCGCGATGGCCTCCGACGTGCGGATGGCCGAGAACCCGGGCAAGGACCTGCTCCAGGACGGCACCCCGGTCGGCGACTCCTACATCCAGGACCCGGTGATCTCCCAGGTCGCCGCCGCGGTCTTCGGGGACGGCACCTTCCTCTTCGTGCTGCTGGCCGCCGCCACCGCGCTGGTGCTCTTCCTCGCCGCCAACACGGCGTACAACGGCTTCCCGCTGCTCGGCTCGATCCTGGCGCAGGACCGCTATCTGCCGCGTCAGCTCCACACCCGCGGCGACCGGCTCGCCTTCTCCAACGGCATCGTCGTCCTCGCGGGCGCCGCCGCGCTCCTCGTCGTCGTCTACGGCGCCGACTCCACCCGGCTGATCCAGCTCTACATCGTGGGCGTCTTCGTCTCCTTCACCCTGAGCCAGACCGGCATGGTCCGGCACTGGAACCGGCTGCTGCTGACCGAGCGCGACCCCGACAAGCGCCGCCACATGAAGCGCTCCCGGGCGATCAACGCCTTCGGCGCGTTCTTCACCGGTCTGGTGCTCGTCGTCGTCCTGGTCACCAAGTTCACCCACGGCGCCTGGGTGGCCTTGCTCGGCATGGTCATCTTCTACGCCACGATGAGCGCGATCCGCCGCCACTACGACCGGGTCGCCGAGGAGATCAGCGCCCCCGAGGAGCCCACCGACGACGTGGTGCGCCCCTCCCGGGTGCACTCCATCGTCCTGGTCTCCAAGCTCCACCGGCCCACCCTGCGGGCCCTGTCCTACGCCCAGCTGATGCGCTCCGACACCCTGGAGGCGCTCAGCGTCAACGTCGACCCCGGCGAGACCAAGGCGCTCAAGGCCGAGTGGGACCGGCGCGGCATAGACGTCCCCCTCAAGGTCCTCGACTCGCCGTACCGCGAGATCACCCGGCCGATCATCGAGTACGTGAAGGGCCTGCGCCGCGAGTCGCCGCGCGAGGCCGTCAGCGTGATCATCCCCGAGTACGTGGTGGGCCACTGGTACGAGCACCTGCTGCACAACCAGAGCGCGCTGCGGCTCAAGGGACGGCTGCTGTTCACCCCCGGGGTGATGGTGACCTCGGTCCCCTACCAGCTGGAGTCCTCCGAGGCGGCCAGGAAGCGGGCCCGCCGCCGTCAGGACTGGAACGCGCCCGGGGCGGTGCGGCGGGGCCCGGTGGAGAAGCGGGCGAAGGAGCCGACGGGGGCGGCGGGCCGCACGGACGCCTCCGCCCCGCCCCGGCGGGGGGACGGGTCCGGCCCGTCGGGTGCGCCGGGCTCCTCCGGTTCTTCCGGTTCTTCCGGTTCTTCCGGGGCGCAGGGTCCGTCGGGCCCGTCGGGTTCCTCCGGGGCGCAGGGCCGGGGCTGACGGGCGCCGCACCGCTCGGGGCTTTGGGACTGTAGGGCCTTGGGGCCGTAGGACCGTAGGGCCTTGAGGCCGCCGGTCCCTGGGGTCGCCGGGCGCCGCGCCGCCCGGCTCCAGGGCGCGCGTCCTCCGGCCCCGGCCGCACGGGCGCCCTCCTGCTCCGGACCGCTCCGGACCGCCGCGCCTCGGCCCGGTCCGGGGCACGGCACCGCCGCCGGGGACGTAGACTGGTGGGCTGTTGTTCCGCAGCCTTCCCCCATCCCCGTGGAGTCACCCCGCCATGCAGGCAGAACCGAAGAAATCGCTGGTGGGCCAGGAGTACGAGGTCGAGGTGGGCCCCGTCGCCCACGGCGGCCACTGCGTCGCCCGCACCGAGGACGGCCGGGTGCTGTTCGTGCGCCACGCGCTGCCCGGCGAGCGGGTGCTCGCCCGGGTCACCGAGGGCGACGAGGACTCCCGCTTCCTGCGCGCGGACGCGGTCGAGGTGCGGGACCCGTCCAAGGACCGGGTGACGGCGCCGTGCCCGTTCTCGGGTCCGGGGCGGTGCGGGGGCTGCGACTGGCAGCACGCCAAGCCGGGTGCCCAGCGGCGGCTCAAGGGCGAGGTCGTCGCGGAGCAGCTCCAGCGGCTGGCGGGGCTCACCCCCGAGGACGTCGGCTGGGACGGCACGGTGATGCCCGCCGAGGGCGACAAGCTGCCCGTCGGCGAGGTGCCCGCGTGGCGCACCCGGGTGCAGTACGCCGTCGACGAGGAGGGGCGCGCCGGGCTGCGGCGGCACCGTTCGCACGACGTCGAACCGGTCGACCACTGCATGATCGCGGCGCCCGGGGTCACCGAGCTGGGCGTCGAGGCCCGCCAGTGGCCCGGGATGGCATCGGTCGAGGCGATCGCGGCGACCGGCTCCCAGGACCGCCAGGTGATCCTCACCCCGCGTCCGGGCGCCCGGCTCCCGCTGGTCGAGCTGGACCGTCCGGTGTCGGTGCTGCGCGTGGACGAGAAGGACGGCGGGGTGCACCGGGTGCACGGGCGCCCCTTCGTCCGGGAGCGGGCGGACGACCGGACATACCGGGTCGGCAACGGCGGCTTCTGGCAGGTCCACCCCAAGGCGGCGGACACCCTGGTCAAGGCCGTGATGCAGGGCCTCCTGCCGCGCAAGGGCGACACCGCCCTGGACCTCTACTGCGGCGTCGGCCTCTTCGCGGGCGCGCTGGCCGACCGGGTCGGCGAGCTGGGCGCGGTCCTCGGCGTCGAGTCGGGCAAGCGGGCGGTGGAGGACGCGCGGCACAACCTGCGGGACTTCCCCCGGGTACGGATCGAGCAGGGCAAGGTCGAGCAGGTGCTGCCCCGCACCGGCATCACCGAGACCGACCTGATCGTCCTCGACCCGCCCCGCGCGGGCGCGGGCCGCTCCACGGTGAAGCACCTCGCCGCCCTGGGCGCCCGCCGCATCGCGTACGTGGCCTGCGACCCGGCGGCCCTCGCCCGCGACCTCGGCTTCTTCCGCGAGGCGGGGTACCGGGTGCGGACGCTGCGGGCCTTCGACCTGTTCCCGATGACGCACCACGTGGAGTGCCTGGCGATTCTGGAGCCGGTGAAGAAGGACGCCTGACCCGCGCCTTCCCCGGCGGTGCGGTGTCGGTCCTTTCCCGCCCGGCTGGTGAGGGCGGGAACGTGTCAGCCCGGCAGGCGTTGCTTGCCGGGCTGACGTGTCGTGAGCGGGGGCTACCGGCTGGTGGTTTGCGCTGTGCGGTGGTGTTCTCCGCGGGGGCGGTCGGGGGAGGGGCTGGTGAGGAAGTCCACCAGGAGGGCGTTCACCTCCTCGGGGCGTTCCAGGTAGCCGAAGTGGCCGGTTTCCGGGAGCACTTCGCAGCGGGCGCGCGGGATGGCCTCGGCGACCTCGATGCCCAGGTGCGGTGGGGAGAGCCGGTCGTCGGCGAAGGCGAGCACCAGGGTGGGGGCGGTGATCCAGCCCAGTTCGGAGACGCTGTGGGGGAAGTGGGTCAGCGCGGCCTCGAACTGGCCCCGCACTCCCGCCGACGGGGTCGGGGGCGCCATGCTCAGCATGGCGAGCCAGTCCTCGGCGGCGGTTTCGTCGCGCAGGCTCGCGGGGGAGAGGTTGGCGAGCGCGTTCAGGGCCACCGACACCTCCGGGGGCAGGGTCAGGCCCTGCCGCTGGACCGCGATCTGGGCGTGCGCGTAGGTGGTCAGAGCGGCGTCGGCGCGTCCCCTGGTCGCCAGCAGGGCGAGCCGGTCGACCAGTTCCGGCCGGGTCATCGCCAGTCGTTGGGCCATCCGGGCGCCGAGGGAGGTGCCGACCACGTGCGCGGTGCCGCCCGCGACCTGTTCGATGACGGCGGCGAGGTCGTCGGTGAGGTCGGCGAGGGTGAATCCGCCGGGGCACGGGGAGCTGCCGCCCACTCCCCGGTTGTCGAAGGTGATCACCCGGAACCCGGCCGCCACCAGTGCCGGTACCTGGTACGGGCGCCACACCCTCCCCGGGGAGCCCGCGCCCATGACCAGCACGACCGGCTCGCCGTCGCCGGTCTCCTCGTAGGCGAGGGTGACTCCGCCCGCTTCGATGGTTCCGCTCATTCCTCGTTCCTCTCCTGCCGCTGGGCGGCCCGGGCCAGCACGGCCACGGCCCGCACCCAGTACCGGGCCAGTTCCTCGATGTCGGCGGTCGCCACGACCGCGGGGTCGTGGCGCCAGGCCGCCTCGAACTCCGGTCCGTCCGGGCCCGGATGCACCGCTGTGATGAGTTCCAGCGCGAACGCCTGCCGGAGTCCGGGTTCGCTGTCCTCGGGGAACTCCCGGACCAGTGCCTCGTCGGCGACCACGGTCCAGGGGTGCTTCCCCGTGCCGTCCGGGGCCGACAGGCGGTCGACGCGGCCGAGATAGCTGAAGAGGACGTCCGGTCCGGGCCCGTCGGCCGGCGGGGCCGACGGGTGGTCGAAGCCGCCGTGCGGTACGGCCTCCAGTTCCCCGTGTACGGAGGACAGCAGCCGCAGTGCCGTCGCGGTGTCGCGTTCGGCGTGTTCCAGGGTGGTGCGCGGTGCGGCGCGGTCGATCACCAGTGGGTGGAGCACGTTGAACCAGCCGACGGTGCGGGAGGTGTCCACCGGCCTGCCGTCCCCCGCCTGGAGGTAGGGCTCGATCAGTTCGTCGCGGCGGCCGTGGCCCTCCCGGACCAGGGCCAGACCGGTGCCGGTGCCGGTGGCGTGGGCGGTGCGCCAGGTCGCTTCGGCCAGGGCCGTGGCGGCGAGCAGCGCCGCCTCGGGGGTGGCGGCCGGGTGGCGCAGCAGGATCGCCGTGGAGTCCGCGTCCGCGCGGACGCGGTGGGAGCGCAGCGCACCCCGGGTGCCGGTGAGGGGCCAGGTCGTGGCCGGTGCCAGCCGGGGCGCCCCGGCCACGGCCTGGTGCACGCCCTGCCAGTACCGCCGCTGCCGGGCCGGTTCCGGGCCCTGGGCACGGAGGGCCAGTCCCCGGGACCAGGCCGCCATGGAGGTGTGTTCGGGTGGAACGTCTATCGCGGTGCGTCCACCGTTGCTGTCGTTGCTGTCGTTGCCGTCGCTGTCGGCGGTGGTGGTGGCGGTGGCGGTGGTGGCCAGGTCCGTGAGGATGATCTGCCAGGAGACGAGGTCCGCCGCGGCATGGTGGGCGGCGAGGAACAGCAGGTCCCGCCCGGTGGCGCTCTCCCGCAGCAGCACGCCCGTCAGCATGGCGCCCTCGGCCGGGTCCAGGCGGTCCCAGGCGCGGCGGGCCGCCGCGAGCACCGTGGGAGGCGTCAGTTCCGCATGGGTCTCCTCGGTGAGGACCTTCGGTGGTGTGCCGTCCGGCACGGTTCCGGGCGGGCGGTTCACCAGGCGCAAGCGCCCGTCCGCCCCGGTGACCGCGCGGGCCGACAGCTGGGGGTGCGCGCGGCGTACCGCGTCGAGCAGTGCTTCGGCCCGGTCCAGGGCGAGGCCCGGCGGCAGGGTGATCAGCTGAGAGAGGGCGAAGCGGCGGTGGTCGCCCAGCCCGTGCAGCCAGTCCAGGACCGGGGTGGCCACTTCCTGTTCCTGGGTGTCCTCGTTCCCGGTGTCCGCCCCGGTGTCCGTCGGGGTGTCCGTCCCGGGGGGCCCGGCCGGGGCGGGGGTGGCGTCGATCGCTCGGGCGAGCCGGCTGACGGTGCGGTGCGTCATCACCTGGCGGGGAGTGCAGGGCAGCCCCGCCCGGCGCAGCTCGCCGACGAGGGAGATGGTGGCGATGCTGTCCAGGCCGTGGTGGAAGAGGTCCTCCTCGCAGCCGAGGTCCGACGCCTCCAGCAGGGCCCGCGCCGCCCGGTGGACGGCACGCTCGGTGGCGGTGCGGGGCGGCCGGGCGGTGCCGTCAGCCGCCTGGTCACCGGTGGGCCGGGGCAGCGCCCGCAGGTCGGTCTTGCCGTTGACGGTCAGCGGGACGCTGTCCAGCACGGTGACGCGCGCGGGGATCAGATAGGCCGGGACCCGCCCGGCCAGCTCGTCGCGGAGGGCCACCGGGTCCAAGGGGCGGCCCGTCTCCCTGAGCGCCAACGAGGCGACCACGTACGCGGCCAGGGCCTTTCCCCGTCCGTTCGCGAACGGGACGACGACGGCCTTGGCCACGTCGTCGCTCGCCTCCAGAGCGGCCACCACCTCGGCGAGTTCCACCCGGTAGCCACGGATCTTCACCTGCTCGTCCGCGCGCCCCAGGAAGACCAACCGTCCGGCCGCGTCCCGCCGTACCACGTCCCCGGTGCGGTAGAGGCGCTCGCCGGTCTCCGGGTCGGGGACGAAGCGCTCGGCGGTCAGCGCGGGGCGGGACTCGTAGCAGCGCGCCACCTGGGCTCCGCCCAGGTACAGCTCGCCCCGGGTGCCCAGCGGCACGGGCCTCAGATCGGGCCCCAGGACCAGGGCGCGGGAGCCCGGGGCGGGCCTGCCGATGGCGGGTTCCTCCCCCGCCCGCACCCGGGCGTTGACGGCCTCCACGGTGATCTCGGTGGGGCCGTAGAAGTTGTGGACGCGGGTGCCCCGCAGGCCCGCGAGCGTGTCCCAGACGGAGCGGGAGATCTCCTCCCCGCCCAGCGCCAGGATCCGCAGCGGGCAGCGGCCGTCCTCGATCAGCCCGGCCTCGGACAGCCGGGCGAACATCGACGGCGAGGTGTCCAGCATGTCCACGCCGCGCTCGCGGATGCCGCGCACCAGCCGGGCCGGGTCGTGCTGGTCCTCCTCGTCGAACAGCTCCAGGGTGTGTCCGCTGAGCAGGGCCAGCTGCGGCTGCCAGGCGGCGTCGAAGGCGAAGGACCAGGAGTGCCCGACCCGCAGCGGCTCGGAGGTCTCCGCGGTCACCGGGTGGTAGATCTCGGCCCGGTGGGCACGCAGCAGGGTGGCCAGCCCCCGGTGGGTGGCCACCACGCCCTTGGGCTCGCCGGTGGAACCCGAGGTGAAGACGGTGTGGACGGCCTGCTCCGGGTGGGTGACGCCGGGGAGCGGCGCGGCGGCGCCGGGAGCGTCGCCGTCGGCGGGGGCGCCGGGGGCGCAGCGCGGGCCGGTCCACCAGTCCTGCTCCCCGGGCAGGGCGATCAGCACCTGGACGCGGGCGAGGCGCACGATGGTGGTGTTGCGGTCGATGGGGGCGGCCAGATCGAGCGGCACCAGCGTGCCGCCCGCCTTGAGCACGGCGAGCAGCGCGGCCAGGTAGTCCCGGGTGCGCGGCAGGGCCAGGGCGACCCGGGTCTCCGGACCGACGCCGAGGGCGCGCAGCCGTCGGGCCAGGGCGTTGGACCAGCGGTCGAGCTCGCCGTACCGGACCTCGGAGCTGCGGTCGCGGACGGCGACCCGGTCCGGGTGCCGGGCGGCGGCCCGTTCGAACTCGCGGTGCACCCCGTGGTCCGGCTCCTGACGCGCCCCGTGGTCCGTGTCCCCTTCCGGACGTTCGGAAGGCCCGGAAGTCCCGGAAGGCGCGGGGAGGCGGGGGCCGTCGGCCAGGCGGGCCAGTTCGGCCCGCTCCCCGGGGAGGAGGACGTCCAGCTCCCGGTGGGTGCGGGAGGGGTCGGCGGCGATGTCCCGCATGATCTGGAGGAGGCGTTCGGCCAGCCGTCCCGGGTCGAGCCCGCCGAGGAGGGCGTCGATGTGGTCGACGTTGACGTAGAGCCGGTCGTCCAGCAGGAACGGCACGACGGTCAGCGGGTAGTGCGTGTAGCTGTCCATCGAGACCGGCGACATGCTCACCCCACCCCCGAGCGGCAGGGTGTCCCGGGCGGCTCCCTTGGGGGTGTTGTGGAAGATCATCAGGGTGTCGAAGAGGTCGCCGCAGCCGTTCGCGCGCTGGATCTCGCTGAGCCCGGTGTAGCCGTGGGACCGTTGCCGGGCGGCGTCGCGCTGGATGCGCCGGCACAGCTCGATCAGCGGTTCGTCGCGGTCGAGGGTGACCCGGGCGGGGAGGGTGTTGATGAACAGCCCGATGGCGGACTCGATCCCCGGCACCTCCTCGGGCCGCCCGGAGACGGTCACGCCGAACACGACGTCCTCACGCCCCGTCAGCCGGTTGAGCAGGACGGCCCAGGCGGCCTGGGCGACGGTGTTGACGGTCAGGTTGGCGGCGCGCACCCGGGACAGCAGCGCCTCCAGGGGCGGTCCCTGGAGGGAGCGCATGGTGAGGGTCGCCCGGTGCGGCTCGCCGTCCACCCGGGTGCGGGAGGCCACGACGGTCGGTTCGCCGACTCCGCTCAGGGCCCGCTTCCACTCGGCGAGCGACGCCGCGCCGTCCTGACGGCGCAGCCAGCCGATGTACTCCCGGTAGGCGGGATGGGGCGTGACCGGTCCGGGGCCGTCCTCGGCGTAGGCCGTGGCGAGTTCGTTCCAGAAGACGGGTACCGACCACCCGTCGATCACGATGTGGTGGAAGACGCAGAGCAGCCGGTGGTGTCCGGACCCGAGCCGGGCGAGGGTGACGCGCAGCGGCGGTCCGGCGGTGAGGTCGAACGGGGCCTCGCGTTCGGCCTCGACGTGGGCGGCGAACTCCTCGGGCGTCATCCGGACGACGTGCCAGGGCACGTCGACGGTCGCGGGCACGAGCTGCACCGGGTGGGGCAGGTCCTTGTCCCGGAAGCTGGCCACCAGTTGGGGGTGACGGGTGAGCACGGTGCGCAGCGCGCGGTGCAGCCGGTCGGTGTCCAGCGGGCCGTGGAAGTCGGTCAGGACGGCGATGGCGTAGCCGTCGGCCTCGGGTCCCGAAGCGTGTGGATGGTCGTGGTGGAGACGGTTGAGTGAGTACAGCCCGCGCTGGAGCGGGCCGAGCGCAAGGATCTCGGCTATGTCGTGCCTGCCGGTGAAGGACACCGCGGGTTCCTCGTCGTTCGCTGGGGCGGTGGGTCGTCGTCTTCGGACGGGAGGGGGGCGGCGGGTTCCGCCCCCCTCCCGGCGCGTCATCCCGCGGTGTCGGCGGCCATCGCCTCCCGCAGGCTGCGGGGGCGCATGTCGGTCCAGGTGTTCTCGATGAACTCCAGGACCTCCTGGCGGCTGGCCTCCCCGTGGACGGACCGCCAGCCCTGGGGGATCTCGCGGAAGGCGGGCCACAGGGCGTACTGGTCCTCGTCGTTGACCATCGCGTGGAAGCGGCCGTTGTCGTCGTCGAAGGGGTTGGTGCTCATGGAGTGACTCCGTTCTCGGGTGGGGTGGGGTGGGGTGGGGTGGGGTGTCGGGGGTCCGGGGTCCGGGGTTCGCGGACCCGGAGGCCCGGGGTTTCCGGGCCGGGGGAAAGGCGGGGCGGGCTCAGCCGGTGCCGGTGAGACGCCAGGCGGCGGCCTGGCGGCGGCGGTCGACGAAGCGGCTGTAGACGCCGCCGAGCCGCAGGAGTTCCTGGTGGGAGCCGGACTCGGTGACGCGGCCGTCGTCCAGCACCAGGATCCGGTCGGCGCCCTCGACGGTCTCCAGCCGGTGGGCGACCACCAGCACCGTGCGGTCGGCGGCGAGCCGGGTGACGGCCTGCTGGACCAGCCGCTCGTTCACGGCGTCGAGGGAGGAGGTGACCTCGTCCAGCAGCACGATCGGGGCGTCCTTGAGCAGGGCCCGGGCGATCGAGACCCGCTGCCGCTCGCCCCCGGAGAGGGTGGCTCCGCCCTCTCCGACGCGGGTGTCGAGGCCGTCCGGCAGCCGGGCGGCGATCTCGTCGACGCGGGCCAGCCGGACCACCCGGTCCAGTTCGTCGGGACCGGCGTCCGGCCGGGCGCGCAGGATGTTCTCGGCGATGGACTCCTCGAAGAGGTACGGGCGCTGGGAGACCAGGGCGATCCGGCTCAGCAGCCGCTCGGTGCCCAGCTCGCGCACGTCCCGGTCGCCGACGAGCACGGTGCCGCCGTCCGGGTCGTGGAAGCGGGCGATCAGGGAGAGCACGGTGGACTTCCCGGCGCCCGAGGGCCCGACCAGCGCGGTCAGCGTGCCGGGTTCGGCGCGGAAGGACAGCGAGCGCAGGACCGGGCGGCCCGGGGCGTAGCCGAAGTCCACGTCCCGGAACTCCACGGACGGCGGCCCGGGGGTCGCGGGCGAGCCGGGCTCCGGCAGCGGCGGAACGTCCAGCACCTCGCGGAAGCGCCGCAGCCCCACGGTGGCGATCCGCAGCCCCCCGGCGACCTCGGCCACGGCCGTCAGCGGCTCCACGAAGCGCACGGCCAGCACCATCACGGCGATCAGCACCGCGATGTCGCCCCCGCCGTCGAGGGCGAGCAGGACGGTGAGGGCCAGCACCGCGGTGAGCACCGTCTGCAGGGCCAGGAAGAGCGGCGCGGTGGCCGCCGAGTTGCCCAGGACCATGCTCCGGGCGCCCGCGTCCTGGTCGGTCAGGGCCCGGTCCAGGGCAGCGCCGCCGCCACCGTAGGACCGGAGCACCGGCTGCTGCCGCGCGTATTCCAGGACCCGCTCGGACGCGCGGTTGGTGCCCGCCTCCCAGGTGTCCTCGACGCGCTCGATGACCCGGAGGTAGAGACGGTAGGCGAGCAGCGGCAGCGGGGCGCCGAGCAGCAGGGCGAGCCCGATCTGCCACTGCACGGCCAGGGTGACGGCGATGATGGTCGCCGGGGTGGCCACCGCCGCCACCACCGGGGCCACCAGATGGGCGGGGGCGGTGGCCACGTCGACGGCGGTCTTGGTGACCAGCCGGTTGACGGTCGCCGCGCGTCCTTCGGCGAACCATCCCAGCGGGATGCGGGTCAGGGCTTCGCCCAGCCGGGCGTGGAGCAGCCGCAGCAGGGCGCTGGACAGTTCACCGGCGTGGCGGTGGTTGCGCAGCATCACCGCGTGGTGGACCAGCACCAGGCCCGCCAGGGCCGCGGCCCAGGTCCACACCGCGTCCCAGTCGTCGGTGAACAGCGCGCCGAGCAGCGGGATGAGGACGCAACCGGCCAGCCCCTGGAGGACGGCCGCCGCGCCGACGCGGATCAGCAGGGCGCGCAACTGGCGGCGGCCCGCCGGGTCGAGCAGGGCGAACAGGGAGCGGATCATCGGTTCGACAGCTCGCTTTCGGTGGTGGCGTCGGGCCGCCGGGACGCTTCGTCGCCCTGGTGGGCGGCCCACAGGGCCCGGTAGTGGGTGCCGCTCTCCAGCAGCTCCTCGTGGGTGCCCCGTTCGACGACGCGACCGCCGTCGAGGACCGCGATGGTGTCGGCACCGCGCACCGTGTGCAGCCGGTGGGCGATCACCAGGAGGGTCCGGCCCGCGCTGAGCGCGCTGAGCGCCTGCTGGATGGCCGCCTCGCTGTCCGGGTCCACCGCCGAGGTGGCCTCGTCGAGGACGAGCAGCGGCCGGTCGGCGAGGACGGCACGGGCGATGGCGATCCGCTGGCACTCGCCGCCGGACAGCACGGCGTCGTCGCCGATGACGGAGTCCAGGCCCCGGGGGAGGCGTTCGATCACCTCGGTGAGCCGTGCCGCGGACGCCGCGCGCAGGACCTCGGTGTCGTCGGCGTCGGGGCGGGCCAGCCGGATGTTGTCCCGGACGGAGACGCGCAGCGGGGTGGTGTCCTGGAAGACGAAGCCGATGTGGGCGTGGAGGTCGTCGAAGGAGAGCGCGCGCAGGTCGGTGCCGCCCAGGGTGATCCGTCCCGCCGACGGGTCGTGGAAGCGGGCGGCCAGCTTGGCGAGGGTCGACTTGCCCGACCCGGAGGCGCCGACGAGGGCGGTCACGGTTCCGGGGCGGAGCGTCAGATCGACGCCGCGCAGGGCGGCGTGGCCGTCGTAGTCGAAGTCCACGGACTCCAGGCGCAGGGTGGCGTCGGCGTCCGGCGCGGCCGAGGGCGCGTCCGGTGCGGGGAGCACGGGCTCGGCGAGGATCTCCCGGACCCGGGCGGCGGCGCCCCGGGCGGCGAGCAGGGCGTGGTAGTTGAAGCCGACGGCGAGCACCGGCGCGGGGATCGCCAGCCCCAGGACGACGAAGGGCAGCAGTTCCAGCGGACCCCCGAGGTGTCCGGAGCGCACCAGGGCTCCCCCGGCGAGCACCGTGGTCAGCAGCAGGGTCATCGGCGAGAGCGCCAGTTCCATGAAGGTCGCCCCGGCGGAGCTGGAACGCATCCAGTCCCGGTGGCGGTCGTCGAAGTCCTCGGCGGCCTCCCGGTAGGCGTCGTGGGCCCGGCCGAGGGTGCCGAACGTCTTGACCTCGGTGATGCCGTCGGCGAACTGCACGGCGGCGGCTCCGAGGCGGGCCTGCGAGCCCACGTACCCGATGAGCTTCTCCGTGGCGCCCCGGGTGGCGATCTTGAGGCCGAGCATGCCCGCCGCCACCGGGACCAGGGTGATGACGGTCATCAGCGGGTCGGACAGCAGCAGATAGCCGACGATCACGGTCGGCACCACCAGCGCGGTGGTCAGTTCGGTGACCGAGTGCGCCACCAGGTGGTGCAGGGCGCCGACGTCGTCCTGCACGGCCTTCTTCACCAGGCCGGAGTTGCGCCGGGTGAACCAGCCCAGCGGAACACGGCCCAGATGGTCGACGACCCGGCGGCGGAGCAGCGACCCCAGCCGGACGTCGGCCAGGTGGGAGACGGTGGAGGCGGACAGCAGCAGCACCAGCCGCAGGGCCAGCGCGGCGGCGGCGACGGTGACGGCGGTCCAGGCCGCGCCCTCGTCGACGGGGTCCCCGGTGAGACCGGGCAGCAGGATCCGGGCGAGTTCCACCAGGCAGACCAGGGGCACCACCGAGGCCACGGCGGCCACCGCCGAGCACAGCGCGGTGAGGACGAGCCGCCCCAGGACGGGGCGCAGCAGGGCGCCCAGCGTGGTGGCCTCGGGCGTCGGGTCGGGGGGCGGCACGCTCACTGGGCGGCTCCGTCTCGCTGGACCGGGCCCGGGCGGGCGCCGGTGTGGTGCGGCCCTCGGAAGGCCGTGGTGATCAGGAGCAGGGCCAGCGCCGAGGTGACGGCGGTGGCGGCGGGCAGCCACCCGGCGTCGGCGTGGGCGACGATCACGCCGCCCAGGGCGCCCCCGGCGGCTATGCCGAGGTAGCCGAAGCTGGTGTTCAGGGCGAGGGCCTGGGCGGTGAGGTCCCCCGCCACCTGGTGCAACCGGGTCTGCACGGCGGGCGCGCTGAGGTAGGCGGTGACGCCCCACAGGGCGATCAGCGCCAGCACCACGGCCGGTGGCACGGGGCGCAGCAGCCAGAGCGTCCCCAGCGCGAGCATCAGCAGGGTGAAGACGCCCAGGCCCCAGCCGATGGTGCGGTCGGGGCCGAGCCGGTCGGTGGCGTAGCCGCCCGCGAAGACGCCGACGGTGCCCGCCACCCCCAGCACCGCGAAGACGGCGCCGCGCACGCCGTCCGGCCCGGTCAGCACTCCCTCCAGGAAGGGAACCAGGTAGGTGAGCAGCATGACCGAGCCCATGACGGCCAGGCCGCCGCCGGTCAGGGCCAGGAGGACGGGGCGGGCGGCGAGCGCCCGCAGCTGCTCGCGGACGGGCAGGGGCGGCTTGGGGGCGGTGGCGGGCAGCGACAGGGCCACCAGCACCAGGCACACCGCGCCCGAGGCCGCCATCGCCCCGAAGGTGGCCTGCCAGCCCCAGGAGGTGCCGATCCAGCTTCCGAGCGGGACGCCGAAGGCGATGGAGCCGGTGACCCCGACGGCGAGCGCGGACAGATAGCGCCCGCGCCGGGCCTCGGGGGCGAGTTCGACGGTGACGGCGAAGACCAGCGGAGTGGCCGCCGCCGCGGCCAGGGCGGCGACGACCCGCAGCGCGGCCATCGCGGCGTAGTGGTCGACGGCCGTCGCGGCGAGGTTGGCGAGGGTGAACACGGCGAGGGCCGTGAGCACCACGGTCCGGCGCGCGGTGGCGGCCAGCAGCAGACCGGCCACCGGAGTGGCGACCGCGACGGTGAGGGAGAAGACCGTCACCAGTTGGCCGGCCATCGCCTCGGAGACGGAGAGGCCGGCCGCGATCTCGGGCAGGATGCCCGCGATCACGTGGTCGTCCGTGTAGAAGGTGAATATGGTCAGGAAGAGCACGGGGAGCCACAGCGGTACCGCCGTGCTCTTCCCTTTCGTCGTGTCGGTGGCCATCGCCGGTTGATCGTCTCCTCGGCCTGTCGTCTCGGCTGGTGGCGCGGTGCCCCCGTGGCCACGGGGGCACCGCGTGTCCGCCGCGGTGCGGCGGCTCCCGGGATCAGCCCTTGGTGGCTTCCCGGTAGGCGGCCCAGATGTCCTTGATGTTGTCGGCCGAGCTGAGTTCGCCCTTGCCGGAGGCGAGCGCGCGCAGGTCGTGGGCGGACGCGTAGAAGGCGAAGCCGGACATGCCGAACCACACGTCGGCGTCCGGGGTGACGACCTTTCCGGTGGCCTTGAAGGCCGGGTTCTTGGTCAGCGCGTCAGGGGTGTAGAACTCGCCGCGCGGGATGACGATGAGCTCGGCGTCCTGCTCCGGCAGGTACTCCTTCGACAGCGGGACCGAGTACCCCTTCGCCTTCTTCTGCTGGAAGGCGGGACGGGTGAAACCGGCCTCCGCGATCAGCGTGGAGATGGGCACGTGCGGCGGCATGGTGAAGTCGTTGGCGCCGAAGGAGTTGCCCAGCAGGGAGAGGGTGCGCTTGCCCTTCACCGCGTCCTTGGCGGTGCGCAGCACGGTCTCGGCCGCGGTGATCTGAAGCTTGCCGGTCTCTTCCTTCCCGAAGAAGCCGGCGGTCTTGCGCACGATCTCGCGCCACTCGCCCTCGATGGGCAGCACGACGGTGGGGGCCAGCCGGCTGAGGCTCTTGTAGTTCTGCCCGGTGGCCCCGGCCGCGCCGGTGCCGACCAGCAGGTCGGGCCCGTCCTCGGTGAGCTTTTCCAGTTCGGGCGTCTTACCGACCTCGATCTTGCGCAGTTCCACGCCGTTGGCGGTGAGGATCTCCTGGGCGCGCGGCTGCGCGCTGGCCAGGTAGACCGCGTCGGGCTTGATGCCGAAGGAGAGCAGGGTCAGTCCGGCGACCTCGTCGAGGGCGATGACGGCTTCCGGCTTGGTGGGCACCTTCACGGTGCCGAGGTCGTGCGTGATCTCGCGCAGGGCCGGGGCGCTCTGGGCCTTGGCGTCCTTGGTGGCCTTGGCGGGCGCGGGGTCGCCGTCGCCGCAGGCGGTCAGCAGGAGCGGAAGGGCGGCCAGCGCGACTGCGGCGAAGGCTCGACGGGTTCTCATTCTGGGGTTCTTCGCTTTCTTAGTGGTGCGTTGCCACGGGGTGCGGCAAGGGGTGGTCGTGGGGTCAGGCCCGGGCGCCGGCGTTGCCGAGCATCCGGTTGACGCGTTGGGCGAGCGGTCGGGGCAGCCGGGACACCACCGCGATGAAGGTCTTGTTGCGCAGTCCCGGCAGCGAGAAGGTCCGACCGCGTGCCACGTCCGCGAGGCACCGGTCGACGACGTCGCCCGGCTCCATCCACCAGCCTTCGGAGACCTGGCGGACGTCGATTCCGGCCCGGGCGTGGAACTCGGTGCGGACGAAGCCCGGGCACAGCACCATCACCCGCGTCCCGGTCCCCCGCAGGGCCTCGCTCAGCCCCTGGGAGAAGTAGCGGGTCCACGCCTTGGCGGCGGCGTAGGTGGACCCCCGGCCCGGGATCAGTCCGGTGATGGAGGACAGGTTGACCACGGTGCCGCCGCCGCCCGTGAGCATGGTCCGCACGGCGGCGTGGGTGAATTCCAGCGGCGCCGTCACATTGACGGCGAGCTGGTCCTCCAGGGCCTTCCGGTCCAGCTGCCAGAAGCTTCCGGAGAGGCCGTAGCCCGCGCCGTTGACCAGGAAGTCCACCCCCTCCTCGATGCGCTCGGCCACCTTCCGCCGGTCGGCGGCGGACGTGAGGTCGGCGACGAGCACGACGCAGTCCGCCCCGTGGTCCTCCCCGGCCCGCCGGGCGACCTCGGCCAGCCGCCCGGCGTCGCGGGCGACCAGGACCAGGTCGTGCCCGTCCCGTGCCAGCCGGTCGGCGAAGGCCGCTCCGAGGCCCGAACTGGCCCCGGTGATCAGGGCGCGCGGCCGGGTTCCGCGCGTTCCGGGCGCCGGGTCAGTCGTCGGCACGGGACCCCTCCTCCTCCAGATAGACGTCCAGGTCGTCGTCGGTCATCGCGGAGATCTCCCGGTACAGCCCGGCGATCTCCGTCAGCCGGTCGGGGTGCTCCTCCGTCCGGCGCAGATGGGCGGCGAACTCGGCGGCGCTGCGGGTGGCGAAGACGCCGCCGGGGCGGACGCGCGCACCGGCCAGTACCTCCCGCAGCTCCACCACCACGCGGGAGACGGTCAGGGAGTCGCCGCCCAGCGCGAAGAAGTTGTCCTCGGGGCCGACCGGCACGCCGTCCAGATGGCGCGACCAGATCTCCCGGACCAGCCACACCAGGGCGTCCTCCGCCCCCGCCGGGGCTCCCTCCGGGGCGGTGGAACCGGCCCGGGCCTGCTCCTCCTCGTACCGGCGGGCCAGCGCCTCGCGGTCCACCTTCCCGTTGCGGGTGGTGGGCAGCGTGTCCACGACGACGATCCGCTGCGGGCGCAGCTGCGCGGGCAGTCCTCGCCAGGTCTCGGCCCGGACGGCTTCGGCCGCTGCGTGGGGGTCGGCGTCGCCGTCGACCACCACGAAGGCCGCCAGCCCCCGCACGGCGTGCCGCTCGCCCGGCGGCAGGGTCAGCACGGCCGACCGCCGCACCCCGGGGCAGCCGTTGAGGAAGGCGGCGAGCTCCCCGGGCTCGACCCGGTGTCCACGGATCTGGACCTGGTCGTCCCGGCGGCCGATGAACTCGATGACGCCGTCGCGCCACCGGCCCAGGTCGCCGGTGCGGAAGTAGGTCTCGCCGGTGGCGGGGTCCGTGCGGTGACGACGGCGGGCGTCCTGGGGGTCGGCCAGGTATCCCGGCGTCACCCCGGCTCCGGCGACCAGCAGTTCGCCGGTCGCCCAGTCCGGGCGGTCCGTCAGACCGTCGCCCACGACCCGGTAGCGGGTGCGGGAGATGGGACGGCCGTACGGGACGGAGGCCCACGCGCCGTTGTCGGCGTCCGGGTCGGGGACGGGGTGCCAGATGTTCCAGCCGGTGGTCTCGGTGGGGCCGCCGATGCTCACCGGCAGCACCCCGGGAGCCGCCCCGCGCAGCCGCCGCAACAGCGGCCGGGGCACCCAGTCGCCACCGGTGAGGACCAGCCGCAGGGACTCCAGGTCCCCGCCGGTTCCCGCGCCGTCGAGCAGCATCTCCACCACGGCGGGTGCCGCGCACAGCGCCGTCACCCGGTGGCGGGCGACCGCCCGCGCCCACTCCTGGGGGTCGGCGGCGCAGCCCCGCCCGCCCAGTACGGCCGTGCCTCCGGCGCCCAGCACCACGAACAGGTCGAACAGCGACAGGTCGTGGTGGAGCGAGGCGAGCGCCAGCGAGGTGTCGCCGGCGGTCAGCCCGAAGGAATCGACGGTGTGCTCCACGCAGTTGGCCAGCCCGCCGAGGGTGATCGGGACGCCCTTGGGCTCGCCGGTGGACCCCGAGGTGAAGAGCACGTAGGCCAGGTCCTCCGGCCCGCGCCCGTCGGCCGGAGGGGGACCGGAGGGCGGCGCGGCGTCCGGCCGGACCGTGGAGACGTCCACGGTCCGCACGCCTTCCAGGGCGGCGAGCCCGGCGGCCTTGGCGGTCGGGGCGTCGGTGACGACCAGACGGACGCCCGCCCGGCGCAGCACGGCGGCGATCCGCCCGGGCGGCAGGTCGTCGGCGAGGGGCAGATAGGGATGGCCCGCCTCCAGCACACCGAGGCAGGCGGCGTACTGCCGCCAGCCGCGTTCCAGCAGCACCGCGACCGGCTCGGACGGGTCGGCGGGACCGCCGCGCGCCGCGCCGACCGCCTCGGCCACCGCCCGGCGGGCGGCGGCGAGTCCGCCCCGGGTGACGGTGACCTCGCCGTCGACGAGCGCGGGCGCGCCGGGGTCGGCGGTCGCCAGCCGGTCGATCACGACGTGCGGCCAGACACCGGAGGGCTCGCGCTCGGGCCCCCGGTCGCGCTCCCCGGCCCGCTCCGCGGTGACGGCGGGGAGCGGACGGGCCGACCAGGCGGCGCCGTCCCGGGCCAGCACCTCCAACTGCCCGGCGAGCAGCCGGAAGACGCCGTCCACCACGGGCACCGGGAACAGCTCCTCGACCACGTCCCAGTTGAGGACCAGGGCCCCCTCGCGCTCCCGCAGCAGCAGGTCCATCCAGACCTGCGGGGTCTGGCTGAGCGCGAAGGTCTCGTGGAGGCGGCCGTCGAGGATCCGGTCCACGCCGTCGCCGACGCCGAGTTCGCTGGTCATCACGACCGGGGCGAGCGCGCCGGTGACACCGCCCCGGCGGCGGATCAGCTCGCGGGTGACGTCCATGCCGCTGAAGTGGCGGTGGTCCAGATCGCTCACCAGCCGGTCGCGGACCCGGGCGGCGAGTTCCTCGAAGGAGGAGACGCCCGAGGCGTCGACCTCCAGCAGGGTGAAGGAGGCGAACTCGCCCAGGACGTCGTCCACCCGGGGGTGGACGGGGTGCCTGCTCATCTGCGGCACGTTGAGGACGAAACGCGGCTCGTCGGCCCACTGCGCCAGTGCCCAGGCGTAGGCGGCCAGCACCACCGAGGTGGGGGTGAGCCCGCGTTCGGAGGCGGCCCGGCACACCCGGGACCACCGCTCCGCGCCGACGACATGGCGGCGGTTGACGAAGACGGGTGCGCCGGTGGAGACGTCCGGGCCGCCGCGGCGCGGCAGCCGGGGGCCCTCGGGCAGGGAGTCGAGCCGTTCGGCCCAGTAGGCGGCGGCCCGCCGGTACTCGGGGGTCTCGCGGATACCGGCGACGGCGGCGACGTAGTCACGGAAGGAGGGCGTCCCGGGACGGGCGGCGGCCCCACCGCGCAGCGCGGCGGCCCAGGAGTCGAACAGCACCTGGACCCCCCGCGCGTCGGCCAGCAGCGCGTCGATGCTCACGCACATCCGCAGCCGTCCGCCCGGCAGCCGCACGAAGACCACGCTGAACAGCGGGAAGACACCGGGCGGACGGGTCTCGTGGGAGAGCCGGTGGCGCACCCGGTCCGCCGCCGAGGGGTCGGCGACCGCGTCCACCGTCTCGCAGCGGTAGGGCGCCACCTCGGCGGGCGGCAGCACCCGCTGGGTCATGGTGTCCTCGTCGAAGACGGTGCGCAGCATGTCGTGCGCCTCGATGACCCGGCGCAGGGCCCGCTCCGCCTCCTGGACGTCCAGACCGTCGGGGTCGCCCGGACCGGTCGCCTCACGTCCCTCGTACTCCAGGTAGAGGTGGCAGGCGACGCCGCCGCCCTCGATGTCGCCGCCCCGGCCCATCAGATACGCCTGCTGCTGGTCGAGCAGGTCGAAGGGGGCGAAGCGCAGGTCGGGCCGGGCGACGAGGGCGAGCTGGCCGTCGTCCTCCCGGCTTCCCCGGGCGCGGTCCTCCACCAGGGCGGCGAAGTCCCGCAGCCGGGGGTGGGCCGTGATGTCCCGGACCCCGACGCGGACCCCGAAACGGGCGCGCACGGCGGCGACGACCGCGATGGCGGCCAGCGAACTGCCGCCCGCCTGGAAGAAGTCGTCGTCCGGGCCGGGCTCACCCGTCCCGATGGCCTCGGCCCAGATACGGGTGACCTCTCCGACGGTCCCGCCCGCGTCGGCGGCCACCGACGGCCGGGCGACGGACCCGGGTTCGGGCAGCGCGGCCTTGTCCACCTTGCCGCTGGGCGTCAGCGGCAGCGCGGCCACCGGCACCACGACGGACGGCACCAGGTACGGGGGGAGCGCGGCGGCCAGCCGGTCGCGCAGCCGGTCGGCCAGGTCCGGGGCACCACCGGCGGCCGGAACCACGTAGGACACCAGCACCTTGGCACCGCCGGTGGTGGTGCGGGCCACGGTCGCGGCGTTGGCCACCTCCGGCGCGTCCAGCAGCCGGGCGGTCACCTCGTCCGGCTCCACCCGATGGCCACGGATCTTGGTCTGGAAGTCGGCCCGGGCGACGTAGGCGAGCTGCCCGTCCGGCAGCAGCCGCACCAGGTCCCCGGTGCGGTACATCCGGGAACCGGGAGGCCCGAACGGGTCGGCGACGAAACGTTCGGCGGTCAGCGCCGCACGGCCCAGATAGCCACGGGAGAGCTGCCGGGCGGAGGCGTAGAGCTCACCGACCGCGCCCACCGCCACCGGCCGCAGCTCCTCGTCGAGCACCTGGGCGGCACAGGTGTCGAGCAGCGGTCCCAGGCGCACCGGGCCGCGCGCGTGGCCGCGCCCGCCCCGGGACAGCGGGAAACCCGTGATGACGTGGGTCTCGGTGGGGCCGTAGTGGTTGTGCAGGGTGACCTGGGGGTTGGCGTCCAGGAAACGGGCTATCCAGTCGTTCATCACCAGCGGCTCGCCGGACTGGTAGACGTGCCGCAGATCGGGCAGCGCGGTGGCGGTCTCCCGCGCGGCGCGGCACACCTCCTGGAGCATCACCTGGGGGCAGAAGTACTCGGTGACGCGCTGCCGGGCCAGCAGCCGCACCAGCGCCTCGGGGTCGGTGCGCTCCTCGTCCTCCGGCAGCACCAGGCACTTACCGGCGGCCAGGGCGGTGAGGATCTCCTGGCTGGCGACGTCGAAGTTGAGGCTGGCGAACTGCAGGACCCGGCCGTCCGCCTCGGCGGTGGCGGTGCGCCCGTGCCAGTCCACCAGGTTGCCGATGGCGCCGACGGTGTGCACCACGGCCTTGGGGGTGCCGGTCGATCCGGAGGTGTAGAGCACGTACAGGGCGTCGTCGGGGCCGGTCCGCGTCCAGTGCCCGTCGTCCGCGGCCGTGCCGCCCTCGGCGGCGAGGTCCACCGCGATGGTGGTCAGCTCCGGGTAGGCGGCCAGGGTGGTGCGGTCGCCGAGCACCGTCCGCACCCCGGAGTCCCGGGCCATGTGGTCGAGGCGGTCGCGCGGGTAGGCGGGGTCCAGCGGCAGATAGGCGGCGCCGACGCGGAGGATCGCGACGATCGCGACGACGGCGTCGACCGAGCGGGGCAGCGCGACCCCGATGACGCTGCCGCGTCCGTGGCCGTGCCGCCGCAGCAGCCCGGCCAGCGCGGCGGAACGCTCGCCCAGCGTCCGGTAGTCGAGGCGGCTGCCGCCCCGGACGACGGCGGGCGCGTCGGGCGTGCCGGTGATCCGGCGGGCGATGCGGACGGGCAGCGCGGTGGCGTCCGGCGCGGGCAGGTCCTCGCCCCGGGCGAGGCGCCCGGCCAGCCGGTCGGCGTCGGCCCGGGGAACGGCGGTGACGTCGTGGTCGACGACGGCGGTACGGCCGCCGTCGTCCCGGACGCGCACCTCGACGGTCAGCGGGTAGGCGTGCCGGGGGTCCTCGCTGTGCTCCTCGACGGTGACCGCACGGCCCGGACCCGCGGCGTCCCCGGGCAGGTCCAGTACCCAGGCCCGGTCCACCAGCAGCAGGGACCCGCCCTCGGGGTCGGGCGCGTGCGCCGTGCGCCAGGGCGCGTCGGCGGGGCCCTCACCGGCGTCGCGGACGCTTCCCGGCGAGGCCGCGGGCAGCAGCGCGGAGAGCCAGGAGCGCAGGCGCTCCTCCGGAATCCGGTCGGACACGGCGGTGTGGACGCGGCGCCGCTCGGCGTACCTCGGGCGCGGCGCGGAACCGGCGTCACCGGGACCGGCCTCACCGGAGCTGGCGTCACCGTCGGAACCGGCCTCACCGGACCCGGTGTCACCGTCGGAACCGGCCTGACCGGACCCGGTGTCACCGTCGGAACCGGCGTCACCGGACCCGGTGTCACCGCCGGAACCGGCCTGACCGGGACCGGAGTCACCGCCGGGACCGGCCTCACCCGAGCCGACGTCACCCGAGCCGGTGTCACCGCCGGGACCGGCGCCCCGGACCGCGTCCGTCACCGTGGCGGGCGCGCCGTCCCGGAGTCCGGCGCACAGGGCGACGGCCGCCGCGTACGGCAGATGGGCGGTGGCCGCCGACCGGGGCGCGGCCAACGAGACCAGGTGCGTTTCCCCGGGCTCCCCGGGCGCCCCGAGGCCGCCGGGGTCGTCGGGCTCGGCGGGCATCCGCACCACGCGCAGCGTCCAGTCGCCGTCCGGGCGGGACAGCGCGTCGTGCCACTGCTCCCGCTGCACCTCCCGGAAGGCGGACCGGGCCGCCGCGGGCTCCTGCCCGGAGAAGTCGGCGGTGGCGGTGTGCGCGGCCGGGCGGCCGTCCCCGCCGGGGGCGGTCGCCCAGCACCCGTCGGGCAGCTCGCCCCGGACGCGCAGCACCAGGTGGGCTATCGGCATCCCCATGCTCACTCCGACTCCGAACGATGACGTGACACAGTCGTGCTCCTCAGAAGATGGAAAGGTCGAGCGGCTCGCCCGCCAGATGCCTGCCGACGGAGTCGGCGGCGGCCGTCCGGCCGGGCGGGTGGAAGGCCAGGGCCCGGGCGGCGGACAGCAGATAGGCGGGGTCCGGGCCGGTGACGAAGGCGAGTCCGCCGAGCAGCCGGGCGAGCCGGGAGCACAGCTCGGGGAGCCGCTCCTCCACGTGCAGCCGGGCCAGCAGCGCGTCGGCCATGGCCTTCCCGGCGGGGGCGCCCGCGTCGAAGGTCGCGGCCGCGGCGGCGCAGACGGCCCGGCAGGCGTACAGCTCGGCGGCCGCCTCCCCCAGCGCCCGGCGATCGGTGCGCGGGGCGTGCGCGGCCCGGTCGAACAGCGCCTGGGCGGTGCCCAGGTACGTGCCGCAGGCGAGGATCTCGAACCAGATCCACGCCCGGGTCTGGAGCTCGTCCATGCCGCGTTCGGGGTGCCCTCCGGGCAACAGCATCACGGCGGGCACCCGCACCCCGTCGAGGACGATCTCCTCGCTCTCGGCGGCGGCCAGCACCGGACTGTTCCAGAACGGCCGCACCTCGATCCCGTCCAGACCGGCGGGGATGACCGCCAGGGCGACCGTGCCGTCCCGCTCGTCCTCGGAACACACCCGGACGCTCGTGGTGAGGATGTCCATCGAACGGGCCAGACTGCAGGGCTTCTTGGCGCCGCTCAGCAGGAACTCCTCCCCTCCCGCGACGGCGGTCGCGGTGGTCCGCGGCACGAGGGCGTCGTCGCCCCGGCGGGCCTCGGAGGAAGCCGAGGCGAGCAGCCGGCGGTCCCGGGCGACGGCGGCCAGCAGCGACCACTGCGGGGCGTCGTCACCCACGTGGACGCGCAGGTACTCCACGAAGGAGACCACCGCCAGGTGGTGCATCATCGTGCCCACGCCGAGCGAGGGGGAGCGGGTCGCGAGCGCGGACTGCACCCGCAGCGCCTCGCCGCAGTCCAGGCCCAGGCCGCCGTGGCGGGCGGGGATCAGCAGCCCGGGGCCGCCCGCCGCACGGAACAGCGGCAGTACCGGACTGCCGGACGATTCCAGCTCGGCCAGCGGGTACCCGGCCAGCCGGTCCAGCAGACCGGGCAGCCGTTCCTCGGTGAACGCGGCGTCGGCCGCGGTCAGTCCGGTCCATCGTGGTGCCGTCTCAGGCATCGCGCCGCTCCTCCTCGGTGGTGGTCAGCTGGTCCCGCACCCAGTGGGCGAGCCGTCGTGGGGTGTCCTGGGTCCGGAAGACGTCGACCGGCACCAGCACCCCGAGCGACTCCCGGATGCGGCGGCGCAGATCGATCGTGGTCAGCGAGTCCAGGCCCAGGTCCCGGAAGGACCGGTCGTCCTCCTCGGCCGCCCGGTCGCGCGGGAGCTGGAGCACCTCGGTGACCCGGGCCAGCACGGCCGCCTCGGCGTCCCCGCGGCCCGGCGCGGTGCCGGGGACGGCCTCCGTACCGGGCGGCGGCGAAGTCGGCGGGACCGGTGGGGCCGTCGCGACCGCCGGGACGGGCCGGGCGGGAGCCTGGGGGCCCGTCCGGACCCAGTACCGCCGGTGCCGGAAGGGCGTGGGCGGCAGGGCGACGGCCTCCCCGAGGGGACCTGCCCCCGGCTCCCCGGGCGACGCGCCGTCCCAGCGGACCGGGACGCCCTGGGTCCAGGCGTCGCCGAGCCGGGCGAGGAAGTCGCGGTGGCCGCCCTGGTCGCGGCGGAGGCTGCCGACGACGGGCACCGGCCGTCCGCCCAGACCGTCCAGCACCGCGGCGATCGGCGCGGTGAGCACCTCGTGCGGGCTGACCTCGACGAACGCGGTGGGACGGGCACCGCTGACGGCGGCCACCGCGTCCGCGAAGCGGACCGTGCCGCGCAGGTTCTCGTACCAGTAGCCCGCGTCCACCTCGGTGCCGGTGAGCCAGTCGGCCCGGGTGGTGGAGAAGAACGGGACGCGGGCCGGGCGCGGCACGATCCCGGCGAGCCCGTCGGCCAGCGCACCGGACACCGGTTCCACCATCGCGGAGTGCGAGGCGTAGTCGACGGCGACCGCGACGGTACGGATCCCGGCACGCCGGCAGTGCTCGGCCAGCTCCTCGACGGCCTCCGGCGGTCCGGAGACCACGGTGCTGCCCGGGCCGTTGCAGACGGCGACCTCCACGGAGCCGTCACCGCGTCCGGCCAGCAGCCGCCTAGTCTCGGCCTCGTCCAGGCCGAGCACGGTCATGGCGCCGGTGCCCGCCAGGGAGGAGAGCAGCCGCGCCCGGACGGCGACCACGGCGGCCGCGTCCCGGAGGGACAGGGCCCCGGCCGCGTAGGCCGCCGCCACCTCCCCCTGGGAGTGGCCGAGCACCAGGTCCGGCTCGACGCCGCTACTCCGCCACAGGGCGGTGAGCCCGGCCATCATCGTGAACAGCGCCACCTGGACGCCCTCCAGGGAGTCCGTGACACCGGCCGGTTCCTCCCCGGCGACCAGACGCGTGACGGAGAAGTCCACATGGGGAGCGAAGGCGTCCGCGCAGCGGGCCACCTCCCGGGCGAAGGCCGGGGCCTCCCGCAGCAGCCGTCGGCCCATCCCGGGCCATTGGGAGCCCTGGCCGGGGTAGACGAAGGCCACGGCGTGCTCACCCTGCGCGGTGCCGCGCGCCACCCCGTCCCGTGGCGCCCCGGTCCGTGCCGCCGCCAGCCCGGCGAGCAGCCCGGCGCGGTCGTGCGCGACGACGGCGGCCCGGTGCGGGAGCGCGGCCCGGCGGGTGGCGAGGGTGCGGGCGGCCTCCGGCAGCCCCGGGCCGGACCCGGCCAGTGCCGTGCCCAGTCGGCCCAGTTGCGAGTCGAGCGACTCCCGGTCGGCGGCGGAGACGACGAACGGCAGGGGGGTCCGGGACGGGCCGGTTCCCGGCGGGGGCTGCGGACTCCGGGACGGGGCCGGGCTCGCGCCCTGGTCGTCCGGGTCCTGGTCCGGATCCTCAAGGATGAGGTGGGCGTTGGTGCCGCTCATGCCGAAGGAGGAGACGGCGGCCCGGCGGACCCGTCCCCCGCGCGGCCACGGGACGGACTCGGTGAGCATCCGCACGGCGTCGGACGGCCAGTCCACCTTGGGCGTCGGCTCGGTGCCGCGCAGGGTCGGCGGCAGTTCGGCGCGGCGCAGCGCCTCGACGACCGTGATGACCCCGCCGATCCCGGCGGCGGCCTGGGTGTGCCCGGTCAGCGCCTTCAGGGAGCCGATGCGCAGCGGGCCCGGGTCGCCGTCCGTGCCCGTCCGGCGGGCGCCGTAGCTGTCGATCAGCGCCTGCGCCTCGACGGCGTCGCCCAGCACGGTTCCCGTGCCGTGCGCCTCCACGGCGTCGACGTCCGAGGGACGCAGACCGGCGTCGGCCAGCGCCCGCTCGATGACCCGCCGCTGCGCGGTGCCGCTCGGTGCCGTCAGGCCGTTGCTGGCCCCGTCCTGGTTGACGGCGCTGCCCGCGACGACGGCCAGCACCGGCAGGCCCCGGCGGCGCGCCTCGGAGCGGCGGGTCACCACCACCACTCCGGCGCCCTCGCTCCACACCGTGCCGTCGGCGTCGGCGGAGAAGGGGCGGCAGCGGCCGTCCGCGGACAGTCCGCCGAGCCGCTCGAAATCCCGGTACATCCTGGGCGTGGACATGACCGTGACCCCACCGGCCAGGGCGATCCCGCACTCTCCCTGCGACAGCGAGCCGACCGCGAGGTGCAGGGCGACCAGGGAGGAGGAGCAGGCGGTGTCGACGGTCAGCGCCGGTCCGGTCAGGCCCAGGTGGTAGGCGACGCGCCCGGAGAGGACCGCGTTGGAGGTGCCGGTCAGTCCGTGTCCGCCGAGTTCGTCGCCGACCTCGTGGGCGGCCTGCGCGTAGTCCCCCGCCATCGCGCCGAGGAACACCCCCGTCTCGGTGCCGCGCAGGGAGCGCGGGTCGAGCCCGGCGCGCTCCAGCGACTCCCAGCACAGTTCGAGCATGATCCGCTGCTGCGGGTCCATGGCGCGGGCCTCACGCGGCGAGATGCCGAAGAAGGGCGCGTCGAAGCCCGCCACGTCGGCCAGGAACCCGCCGGACCGCACCCGTATCCGCTCGTCGGACCAGTGCGGCCCCCGGTCCTCGGGGAAGTCCCCGACGGCGTACGGCCCGTGGGACGCCAGCCGCCACAGTTCCCCGGGGGAGGACACCGCGCCGGGGTACCGGCAGGCCGCCGCCGCGATGACCACGGGATCGGGCTCCGGCCCGGAGCCGGTGGAGCGCCGCACCGCTCGCGCGGGGGCCGGGGGACCCGAGGGTCCACCGGGGCGCCGCCCGAGGCGGGCGGCGATGTGCTCGGCCAGCGCCCGGGGGGTGGGGTGGTCGTAGACGAGGGACGCGGCGAGGTCCAGGCCGGTGCGCGAGGCCAGTTCGGCGCGCAGCTCCAGGCCGTCGACCGAGGTCGCTCCCAGGTCGGCGAGCGGGGTGTCGGCCGACCGGGCGTGGACGTCGGCGGTGTCCAGTACCTCGGCGATCACCGTACGGACCAGGGCCAGCGGGTCCCGCAGCGCCTCCGCCGACGGTTCCGGGGTCCCGGTCGCGGTGCCGGACGGGCGGGAGGCGGCCTCGGCCCGTCCGCCGGGCCCGTGGTCGTCCCCGGTGAAGCGGTAGGTGGGCAGCGGCGTCCAGCCGGGGGCGTCCAGACCCGGCAGCGCGTGCCACCGCACCGGGTGGCCGTGGGCCCCGGCGAGCGTCAACGCGTCCAGGAAGGCGGGGTATTCGGAGCGCTCCTCGTGCCCGAAGGACGCGGCGGCCGTCCCGGAGCCGTCCTCCCCGGCGGCCCTCACCAGGGGGGTGAGCGTACGGGTGGGACCGAGTTCCAGGCAGAGCCGGACGCCGTCGGCCCGCAGCGCGGCGAGGCCGTCGCCGAAGCGGACGGTGTGACGGACGTGCCGTACCCAGTAGTCGGCGGTGACCAGGTCCCCGCCCTCGGCGAACCGCCCGCTCAGGTTGGACAGCACCGGCCGCGTCGGCGCGCGGTAGGCGAGCGCGGCGGCGGTGGCGCGGAACTCCGCCAGCACCGGGTCCATGTGCCGGGAGTGGAAGGCGTGGCGGACCGGCAGGAGCCGGGTGCGGTGTCCACCGGCGCGCAGGGCCTCGGCGCAGGCGAGCACGGCGGCGCGGTCCCCGGAGACGACGGTGGAGGCGGGGCCGTTGAGGGCGGCGATCTCCACCTCGGAGCCCAGGGCGGCGAGCGTCTCGCGCACCTCGCCCTCCCCGGCCCGTACCGAGACCATCGCGCCGACGGGCCCGGCCCCGGCCATGGCGGCGCCGCGCGCGACCACCAGCCGTACGGCGTCGGCCAGGTCGAGCACGCCCGCCAGATGGGCGGCGGTCAGCTCTCCGACGGAGTGGCCGCCCAGCACCTCGGCGCGCACGCCGAGGTCCTCGGCGCAGCCGCTGAGCGCCACCCCGTGCGCGAACAGGGCGATCTGGGCGTAGCGGGTGTCGTGCAGCGGATGGTCGTCCGCCGCCCGGTCGCAGGCCCGGGTCAGCTCGCGCAGCGGGACGTCGAGCAGCGGGTCGGCGTGCGCCGCCACGGCGTCGAACCGCTCGGAGTAGCCGGGCAGTCCGAGGAGTCCGCCGCCCATCCCGGGCCGCTGGGCGCCCTGCCCGGGGAAGAGGAAGGCGGTCCGGGTGCGCGGCCCGTCGCCCGTGTGCACGGCAGGGCCCGGGACGCCCCGCGCGATCCGGTCCAGGCGGTCGGTGAGTTCGGCGGCCGAGCGGGCGGTGAAGGAGGCGCGCCGGGACAGCCGGGCGCGCCGGGTGGTGAGGGTACGGGCCACGGAGGCCAGGGCTCCGGGCCGGTCCAGCCGCTCGCCCCGCGCCCCGGCCCAGTCGCGCAGCGCGGCGGCGGTGGCCCGCAGCGACTCGGGGGAGGCGGCGGACAGGGTCACGGGAACGGCCTCGGGGGCGGGTGTCCCCGCTGCGGGGGAGGGGGCCGTGGCCACCGGCGGCGGAGCGAGCACCACATGGCAGTTGGTGCCGCCCATGCCCAGGGAGCTGACACCGGCGAGGGCTCCCGGCGGCAGCGGCACGGGGGACGCGGGCACGGTGATCCCGTCGTCGGCGAGGCGGCGGGCCAGGGCGCCGCCCCGGTGCCCTGCCGTGCCCGGCACCGTCCCCCGGGAGACCACCAGCACCGCCTTGACCAGGCCGAGGAGTCCGGCCGCGCCCTCCAGATGGCCCACGGTGGTCTTGACCGAGCCGACAGCGGGTCCGGTGCCACCGGGGCGGGCGAAGACCTGGCGGAGGGCGTCGGCCTCGGCGCGGTCGCCGACCGGGGTGCCGGTGCCGTGGAGTTCGACGAAGCCGACGGCGGCGGGGTCGGCCCCCGCCGCGGCGCAGGCCCGCCGGATGGTCCGGGCGTGCGCCTCGGGGGAGGGCACCAGCGGGGTGCCGGAGCCGTCGTGGGTGACGGCGCCGCCCCGGAGCACGGCGTGGACGCGGTCCCCGTCGCGCAGCGCGTCGGCGAGGGGGCGCAGCAGGACGGCCGCGCCGCCCTCGCCGCGCACGTAACCGTCGGCGTCGTCCTCGAAGAGCGTGGCGCGGCCGGAGGGCGACTGGCCCCCGAACGAGGCGGTGGCGGTGGCGTTCTCGGTGGAGAGGTTGAGGTTGACGGCGGTCACCAGCGCTCCGGCGCAGTCGCCCGCCCGGATGGCCTGCGCGGCGTGGTGGACGGCGACCAGCGCGGAGGACTGCCCGGTGTCGACGACGAGGCTGGGGCCGCGCAGCCCGAAGGCGTGGGAGACCCGGGCGGCGATCATCGAGGGGGCGGTGGCGGCCAGGGTCCCCGGGCCGATGGCGCGGCGGCCGGAGGCGTGTTCCATCGCCCAGTCGGCGCCCATGGACCCGACGAAGACGCCGAGGTCGCGCTCGCGCGGTGCCGAGGGGTCCTGACCGGAGTCCTCCAGGGCGGTCCAGGCCAGCTCCAGCGTCCACCGCTGGTGGGGGTCGATGGCGGCGGCCTCCCGGTCGGACACGCGGAAGAGACGGGCGTCGAAGCGCCCGGCGTCCGGGTGGTAGGAGCCCTGCCCGACCCGGGCGCGCACCTCGGCCGGGACGTCCGGGTCCGCGAAGCGGCCTTCGGGCGCGCGGCCTTCGGGGCGGCGGCCCTCGGCCAGCAGGCGCCACAGCCCGTCGGGGGTGTCGGCGCCGGGCACCCGGCAGGCGAGGCCGACGACGGCGATGTCCTGACGGGCCCGCCCCGGGGCGTCTTCCTTCCGGGCGCCCCGGTCCGGGGCACCCTGCTCGGGGTGGGTCATGCCTGCTCGCCGCCTTCCGGCAGGGAGACCCGTGACCGGGCGGCGGGCGCGGGGGCGCCCGGGTCCTCGGCCAGGACGCGGTCCGACAGCAGTCCCAGCGAGCTCAGGTTGGCGAACCCGGGGCCCTGCGCGTAGGCGGCGAGGGTGGGCAGCAGCAGTTTGGGCAGCAGGCCGTCGACGGAGAGGTCCGCGCGGATGTGCCGCTCCAGGGCTTCCGCGGGCTCCCGGGCGTCGCCGGTGATCGCCGCGACGGCGGCGCGGGCCCGGTCCCCCAGCAGGTCGAGGAACCAGTCGGGACGGGCTCCGGTGGCGTCGATGACCACGTCGAAACGGCAGGTGCGCTCGGCCCGGCCCGGGTTGCGCAGCGTCAGTTCCACCTGGGTGTCCGCACGGCGCACGGCGGTGACGGTGCCCTGCTGGTGCAGCACCGCCGCCTCGGTCGAGATGGCCTCGATGGCGCGGGGCGAGTACACCCCCCGGTCGGTACGGGCGATGACCTCGCGGCGGTCCCGCTCCGGCAGTTCGCGCCAGCGCTCGGGGCTGGAGTAGAGGGCGTTCTCGAAGAAGCCCTCGCCCCGGCTGTAGACCACGGGGTACGGGCTGATCACGGTGGTCCGGCCGGAGTGCTGGCGGATCAGGTCCTCGACGACGGCGGCGGCGGTCTCCCCTCCGCCGACCACGGCGACGCTGGGGTCGACCAGCGTGGTGTCCAGGCCGAGCCGCCAGAACTCCTCGATGCTGCAGACCGCGTCGCTCGCGAGCCGGCCGTCGTGCGGGCCCGGGCCGCTGATCATGACGCGGTCGGCCCAGAGCACGGCGGACCCTCCGGCGCTGCCCTCGACCGTGACCTCCCACTGGCCGCCGGAGGTCTCCAGCCCCCGCACCCAGCCGTTGACCAGGGGGAAGTCGACGTTCTCGGCGGCCCACCGCAGATAGGCGGCCCAGTCCGCGTGACGCGGGCTGGGGCGTCCGGCGTCGACCCAGGCCGCGTAGCGGCCGGTGGAGACCAGGAACGCCGTCCAGGAGAACTCCTGCATCCGCGTGTTGACCGCGGCGTCGATCCCGTCGCCGTGCCCCCGGGAGACGTAGGGGAACCCGAGGTCCTTCTCCGGGCTGGTGGACAGCCGGGGACGGCCGTTGGTACGGCCGCCGACGGCCGTCCAGTTGGCCCCGACGTCATAGGGTTCGACGACCAGCACGCGGGGCGCGTCCACGCCCAGCGCTCTGAGCACCTGGCTCTTGGCCGCAGTGGCCAGCGCCTTGGGGCCCGCGCCGACGACGCAGATCAGCCCCCGCGTCTCGGGTCTTCCGGCGCCGAAGCGCCGTTCGGCGTCCTGAAGGGACAGCGACTCCATCGGCTCGGTGCTCCAGCTTCCGTACGGTCCCGCCGGGGGCGGGGTTGCGTGGGTGTCGGGGGATGCCGCGGCGGGCACGTCAGGCTCGCTTCCAGCTGCCGAGCAGCGCCTGGAGGGTGTCCTTGTCGAGGCCGGATACCTCGGTGTCCGGGGCGGGCGTGCCCGGACCGGCCGCGCGGCCGGGGGCGTCGTCGGCCCCGGCGCGCTCGCACGCCTCGGCCAGTTCGGCGACGGTGGGGTTCTCGAAGACCATCCGCGCGGTGACCCGCAGCCCCTTGGCACGGGCCCGGCTGGCGAGCTGGACGGAGACGATGCTGTCCCCGCCGAGGGCGAAGAAGCCGTCCTCGCGCCCGATATCCGCCGTGCCGAGCACGTCCGCGAAGAGCGCGGCGACGGCCTCCTCGGTGGCGCCGCGCGGGGGCTGCCGGGTCCCGGAGGTGCGCGGGTCGGGCAGCGGCAGGGCGGGCCGGTTCAGCTTGCCGGAACCGGTCAGCGGCATGGCGTCCAGCACGGTGAGCACCGACGGATGCAGATAGAGGGGGAGTTCCCGGGCCAGGTGTTCGCGGACGGAGGCGAGTGCCGCGTCCCGGTCGGCGCCCGGGTCGGCCAGGGTGACGTACCCGGCCAGCAGGGTGGAGTCGTCCTGCTGGTGGACGCGGGCGGCGGCCAGCGCCACCTCGGGCGCCAGGCGCAGGACGGCCTCGATCTCACCGAGTTCCAGCCTGATCCCGCGCAGCTTCACCTGGTGGTCGGTGCGCCCCTCGAAGAGCAGCCGGCCGTCCCGGCTCCAGCGGGCCCGGTCCCCGGTGCGGTACAGCGGGGTGCCGGGGACGTCGCCGTAGGGGTCGGGCAGGAAGCGGGCGGCGGACAGACCGGGACGCTTCCAGTAGCCACGGGCCAGCTGGGGCCCCGCCGCGTACACCTCGCCGGGCACCCCGGGCGGGCAGAGGTTGAGGTGGCGGTCCAGGACCAGCACCCGTGCGCCGTCCACGGGGGTGCCCAGATGGAGCCCGTGACGGTGCATCGGCCCCCGGACGACGCCGCCGCTCAGCTCGGTGGCGCCGTAGTTGTTGACGACCTCCGCGTCCGGCGCCACGGCCCGCAGCCGTCGCAGCAGGGTCGCGGTCATGGGCTCGCCGCTGCTGATCCAGCGGGGCACCGAGCGGACCGCCTCCGGGGAGACTCCGATCAGCGCGTTGACGGCGGTGGGAACCGCGGTGACCTGCCCGATCGGGTTGTCCTCGATCAGACCGGTCAGACTGCCCACGTCACGGGCCTCGGCCTCGTCGGCGACGACCAGCCGGGCCCCGGCGATCAGCCCGGCGAGGATCTCGCAGCCGCCGTCGTGGAAGCTCAGCCAGCCCTGGCAGAGCCGGACGTCGGGCTCCGCCACGGGGTAGCGCACGGGCTGCCAGGACAGCCGGGCGGCGTAGGCCCGCTGGGTGCCGATCACGCCCTTGGGCACCCCGGTGGACCCGGAGGTGTAGAGGAAGTACGAGACGTTCTCGCCCCGGACCCGGTGGGACACCTCCTCGGGCAGCCGTTCGCCGGACTGCGCGGCGAGTGCGGCCACCGCCTCGGTGCCGTCCAGCACGAGCAGCGGCGCCGCGCCGCCGGGCAGGCCGTCCACGGCGTCGGAGCGGGTGAGCACGACGACGGGGGCGGCGTCGCCGATCATGAACTCCAGCCGTTCGGCGGGGAGCCGCAGGTCCAGCGGCAGATACGCGGCTCCGGTCTTCACCACCGCGAGCAGCGCGACCACCATGTCGATGGAGCGGGGTACGGCGAGGGCGACGAAGCGGTCCGGTCCGGCGCCGCGCGCCAGCAGCAGCCGGGCCAGCCGGTCGCTGCGCCGGTGGAGTTCGGCGTAGCCGATGGCGCTGCCCGCGCACTCCACGGCGGTCCGCTCGCCGTCGCCGGACAGGTCGAGCGCGGCCCTGGACCGTTCGACGAGCCGGGGCAGGGTGTCGGGGGTTCCGGGGGCCGCCTCCGGGCCCCGGCTCCACTCGTCCAGGATCAGCCGCCGCTCCGCCTCGGTGACCAGTTCCAGGGTGTGCAGCCGCCGTCCGGGCTCCCCGCCCATGGCGCGCAGCACCAGGCCGAGCCGGTCGGCCAGCTGGCGCACGGTGGCCTCGTCGTAGAGGTCGCGCCGGTAGATCAGCTCTCCGTGCCAGCCGCCGGAGTGCCCGCTGGGCTCGAAGTTGACGGAGAGGTCGTACTTGGCGGTGGCGGTGTGCTGGGGCAGGGAGCGCCAGCGCAGCCCGCCGCCCGCCAGGGTGAAGTCCTCCTCGTCCCGCAGCTGGACCAGTACCTGGAAGAGCGGGTTGACGCTCAGCGAACGCTCGGCCCCGGCGGCTTCGACCATCCGCTCGAAGGGCAGTTCGGCGTGCTGGTAGGCGTCCACGGCGCGGGCCCTGGCGCGGCGCACGATCTCCTCCAGGGTCGGGTCCCCGGTGAGGTCGTTGCGCACCACCAGCAGGTTGACGAAGAGCCCGACGGCCTCGGTCACCGCCTCGTCGGGCCGGTTGGCGACGGGGGTGCCGAGCGGCACGTCGTCACCGGCGCCGAGCTTGCACAGCAGGGTGGCGACGGCCGCCTGCAGCACGATGAACGGCGTCGCGCCCGTCGCCTCGGCGAGCCGTTCGACGCCCCGGCGGACGTCGGCGTCGAAGGCGAAGGGGACGACGCCACCGGCCGGGTCGGGCCGGGCCGGACGGGGCCGGTCCGGGGTCACGGCGGTGTCCTGCGGCAGATCGGCCAGATAGCCGCGCCAGAACTCCGCCAGCCGGTCGGCCGTGCCGTCCGGGGCGTCCAGCCGCTCCCGCTGCCACAGGGCGTAGTCGGCGTACTGGACGGGCAGCGGGGGCAGCACCGGGGAGCCGTCCCGGCCGCCGCCGTCCAGCCGGGCCGTGTACGCGCGGGTGAGGTCGTCGACGAGCAGGCGCGCCGACACCTCGTCGCACACGATGTGGTGGAGCAGCAGGGAGAGCACGTGGTGGTGCTCGGACACCCGGAACAGCGCGGCGCGCAGCGGCCGTTCGCCGCTGAGGTCGAAGGGGTGCGCGGCGGCCCCGGCGAGGGCGGCCTCCAGCTCCCCGGGGCCCGTCTCGGTCACCGGCAGTTCGACCCGGTGGTCGTCCAGGACCTCCTGGCGGCCGACGCCCTCGTGGTCGGGGAAGACGGTGCGCAGGCTCTCGTGCCGCAGCAGCAGATCGCCGAGGGCGCCGCGCAGCGCGTCGGTGTCGAGCGGACCGGTGAGGTCCAGGGCGATGGGCACGTTGTAGGTGGTGCTGTCGGTCTCGACCCGGTCCACGAACCAGACGCGCTGCTGGGCGAAGGACAGCGGGACGGTCTCCGGGCGGTTCCGGGCGGTCAGCGGCGGGGCGGAGCCGGAGTCCCGGTCGTCCCCGGCGCCGTCGCGGACCAGTTGGGCGAGCCCGGCGGGGGTGGCGTGGGCGAAGGCGTCCCGCACGGAGACGACGGTGCCGTACCGGTGGCGGACGCGCGACAGCAGACGGGTGAGCAGCAGCGAGTGGCCGCCCAGTTCGAAGAAGGAGGTGTCGGCACCGACCCGGCGTCCGCCGACCGTCGGCACCTCGCCGACCGTCGGCACGCCGATGCCCGCCGGGTCCCCGACCGGCGGTTCGTCGGCCGGTGCGAGGAGTTCGGCGAAGAGCGCGGCCAGCTCGCGTTCCAGGACGTCGTCGAGGGGGCGGAAGGCGGCGGTCTCCTCGGGCGGCGCCTCGGGCAGCGCTCGGCGGTCGGTCTTGCCGGCCGGGGTCAGCGGCAGCTTCTCCAGGACGACGAAGGCGCCGGGCACCATGTGGGCGGGGAGCACGGCGGCCAGCCGGGCCCGCAGGGCCGCCAGGTCGATGTCCCGGCTTCCCTCCGGGGTGAGGTAGGCCACCAGCCCGGTTCCGGTCTCCGCCTGGTCGCGGGCGACGACGACGGCCTGCTCCACGCCGTCCTGGGCGCGCAGCGCCACCTCGATCTCGCCCGGTTCCACGCGGAAGCCACGGATCTTGACCTGGTCGTCCGCCCGTCCGGCGAACTCCAGTTCGCCGTCCGCGCCGAAGCGCGCCAGGTCCCCGGTGCGGTAGAGCCGGTGGCCGGGGGTGAGCGGGCTGGGCACGAAGCGCTCGGCGGTGAGCGCCGGGCGGCCCAGGTAGCCACGGGCCAGCGAGCTGCCTTCGAGGTAGAGCTCTCCCGTCTCGCCCGGCGGGACGAGGCCGAGCGCGGAGTCCAGGACCAGCGCGGTGTTCCCCCACTTGGGCCGTCCGATGGGGACCGTGCGGTGCCCCTGCGGACCCTCGACGCGGTAGCCGGTGACGGACTGGGTGGTCTCCGTGGGCCCGTAGTAGTTGCCGAGGGTCAGCCTGCCACCGGTGCCGAACCGGGCGCGCACCCGGTCGGCCAGCTCGCCGGGCAGCGCCTCGCCGCCGACCGGCAGCCAGCGCAGCGAGGACAGCGGCCTCTTCGGCGCCGCCGCCGCCAGGTAGTTCAGGAAGGACGGCACGGCGTGGACGACGGTGGCCTCCAGCGCGGCCACCTCGGCGAAGAGCAGGTCGAGGTCGGTCTCGGCGCCCGCCCGGGGCACCAGCACCTCGCCGCCGACGCACAGCGGGCCCAGCAGCTCGCCGAGGGAGACGTCGAAGGCGGGGGAGGCCAGCTGGAGCCAGCGGACCTTCTCGCCTTCGGCGTGGGTGTCCCGGAAATGGCCGGTCAGCCACTCCAGGTGGTCGCCGAGGGCGGCGTGGGTGGTGCCCACCCCCTTGGGCGCGCCGGTCGACCCCGAGGTGTAGATGACGTACGCCAGGTTCTGCGGACGCAGCGGGCGCACCCGGTCGCGATCGGTCAGCTCGCCCAGGCCCGAGAACGGTTCCAGTCCGGCGTGCCAGGCGGGGGAGTCGACGACGGTCCGCGGCACCGCGCCCTCGGGTACCCGGTCGTCGGTGGCGGCGCTGGTGAACAGATGGCGGGGGGCCGCCTCGGCCAGCAGCCGCGCCAGGCGGTCGGCCGGGTGCGCCACGTCCAGGGGCAGCAGCGCCGCACCGGACTTCAGGACCCCGAGCGCGATCACGGCGCTGTCCACGGTGCGTCCCAGCGCGCAGGCGACCAGGTCCTCGGGGCCGATGCCCCGGGCGGCGATCCACCGGCCGACGGCCGCCGCGCGGTCGTTCAGCTCGCGGTAGGTCAGCGTGGACCCGGCCGTGCGCAGCGCGACCGCGTCCGGCTGGGCGGCGGCCCGGGCCTCGATCCGGTCCGTCGCGGAGCGCCAGGGCCCGATGAACGCCGGGGAGGTTCCCCGGCTCAGGAGCAGTTCGCGTTCCTCCCCGGTGACCAGCGGGAGTTCGGCGAAGGAGGTGTCCGGGTCCCGCAGGGCCGCTCGCAGCACCCGGAGGGTGGTCCGCGCCAGGGAGTCGATCCGGCCGTCGGGGAAGGCGTCTTCGAGGTACTCGAAGCGCAGCGTCCAGCGGCCGTCCGGGGCGCGGCGGGCCATCACGGACAGGGGGACCTGGCCGATCCCGCCGCGCGCCGCACGGGCCTCGACCGCCACGCCGGGCAGCGCGAGATGGACTCCGGCGTCCTCGACGCCGAAGCTGACCTCGATCGGGCGGGGCCGTCCGGCGGCGCCCAGCAGCCGTACCGCCTCGTCGTAGGGCAGGTCTTGGTGCTGGAGGGCGTCGGCGACGGTGCGCGCGGTGCGTTCCGCGAGGCTGCCCAGGCCGTGGCCGGCCGGGGCGGTGAGGGGCAGCAGCACGACGTTGCCGAAGTAGCCGAGGGAGCGGTCGCACAGTCCGTTGTCCCGCTGTGTCACGGGGGTCCCGATCACGGCCCGGTCGTTGCCCGTGTGGCGGTGCAGTCCCGCCGCGAAGGCGGTGAGCAGCACCACGAAGGGGGTGGTGGAGCGCTGTCTGGCGAGTTCCTCGACCGTCCCGGACAGGGACGCGTCCAGGGTCGTCTCGTGGGAGCGGCAGACGCCGGTGTGGTCCCGGGCCGCGGTGCTGCCGAGGCCGGTGGCCGGGTCCGCGCCCGCCAGGGCGTCCGCCCAGTGCCCGCGCAGGGCGGGCAGCGCCGCCGAGCGCTCCCGCTCCATGGCGTGGGCGGCCCGCGCGTAGGGGACCGCCGGGGCGAGGGCGTCTCCCCGGTAGGCGGCGGCGAGGTCGTCGAAGAAGATCGCCCAGCAGGCGTCGTCCCAGGCGATGTGATGGGCGGTCAGCAACAGGGTGTGGTGGTCGGGGCCCTCGGCGTAGAGGGTCAGACGCACCGGGTGGGAGGTCTCCAGGTCGAAGGGGACCCGCAGTTCGGCGGAGATCAGCGCGTCCAGGTCGCCGCCGTGGGCGTCGGTGACGGTCACCGGCAGCGTGTCGGCCGTCAGGTCGGGGACGGCCAGCAGTTCGCCCGTGCCGGTGAGGGTGTAGCGGGTGCGCAGGATCTCGTGGTGACCGGCGACCGCGCGGGCGGCGGCGGTCAGGGCGGGCACGTCGACGGGCCCGCGCAGGGTGAGGGCGGTGCCCACGTTGAGCGCGGCCCCGGTGGCGTCGGCGGCGTGCTGGAGCCACAGCCGTTGCTGCGCGGGGCTCGCCGGAGTCTCGGCTCCGGGTGCGAGGGGTTCGGGCTCCGTGCCTTCCGTCGTCGCGCCGCCGCTCTCGGCCACGCGCTTGCGCAGCGCCGCCAGTCTGCGTCTGCGGTCGCGCTCCGCCGCAGCGGTGTCCGTCGCGCCCATCGTGCCTCTCCTCATCACTCTTTCCCCGGCAGCGGGGCATCCGTCCTGTCGTCACCGCGCGCGGCGGTCCGCCCTGGGGTGCCGGGCGGCACCCCAGGGCGCCCGGCGCCTAGGCCCAGGAGTTCAACGAGAAGCGTTCGCTCAGCGTGCGGGCGCCGATGGCGTACTCGCGCAGCTCGGCGGCGTTGCGTACCAGCAGGTCGTCCCCGGAGGACTCGGCGATCGTGCGGAGCCAGCCGTAGGTCTCCTCGGCGGGCACGTCGTAGCGGAAGTGGACCTTGGAGAGGAGGAAGAGGAACTCCTTGAAGTTGGAGCGGTCCACCACCTCGCCGAGCTTCAGGATCGCCTCCCGCCGCTCGGCGGGGAGCTGCGGGCGCTCGATGATCCTGGGCTCGCCACCGGGCCGGTAGTAGGACTTGTCGCGGAAGATGTCGGCTTCCTCGTACGGGCCGTCGAAGGCGAAGTCGACGCAGAGCATCTGCCTGCTGTCCCCCGAGAAGTTGGCGGCGGCGTGCACCGCACCGGCGTCCAGGAACCAGATCTCCCCGGGCCGCATGTTGAGCACGGTGTCGTCCTCGGAGTGCAGCGCGGCGGAGTTGGGCTCCAGGAACATCAGCACCCGGAAGTACTGGTCGGCGTCCCGCTCCAGCTCGACGAAGTCCCGGTGGGGGATCACCACCGCGTCCACCAGGTTGCGGGTGCGGACCATGGTGATCCGGTCGGTGTCGAAGACGTTCTCGACCAGTTCCCGCAGATAGCCGACCCGCTTGCCGTGCTCGGTGAGCTGGGCGGGCGAGGTGGTGTCCCGGTACAGGTCGTCCCCGGCGTCACCGCTGGCGTTCCACAGCGGGAGGTTCTTCCAGTACCCGTTGCTGAACTCGTCGTAGCCCTCCTCCCCACGGGGCACGGAGGCGAGGTAGTCGAGGTCAGGGGCGAGCCGGCGGTCATCGAGTTCGATCTGTCCGAGGATGTGCGATCGCACGTGGAGGACACCCTTTCTGACACGGATTGGTGGCCGCGCGGGGCGGACGGGGAACGTCCGCCCTCCGGCAGCGCTGTGGTCGCGCGTTCGGACGGCGGCGCCTGACATCACGGAACTGGGGTCCGGCCGACCCTCCGTGCGGAACGGCACGGGCACCCGTGGGGCCGTGCCGGGGGACGACGTGGCGCAGGGGCACGTCTCTCCCTGCCAACTCATATTTCGAGTGGTTCAGTTGGCTGATTCTGGACGCTAATCGACCGAGAGCTACTTTGGCAAGCCTTACCTAAGTTGATCATCTCTCGTAAGGGAACGCCGCCACCACGGTCACCACCCCGGAAACCGCGGGCAGCGGCCCAACTCGCCTCCGCCGTCGAGGACATCGACCCCCGGGGGAGCGGCCGTACGTGATCTTCGCCTCACGGGGGCGCACTTGCCCCCGCCTCCCCCCGTGCTGAAAAATCCCCGGCAGCCGCCTCAGGACGTCCGGCCCCGTCCTGGGCGGCCGGACCACGTGGTCCCGGGCCCCCGGCCCGCACCACGTGCCGCAGGGCGGACGGAACGCGGCCGGTGCACCGGCCAGTCGTGGACGTCCCGCGCAGGAGCCCCGCACCTCGGACACCCGCCCCTTCCAAGGAGCCACTCCTGTGAACGCCACCGCCCCCGTGCTGCCCCGCTACACCACCGAGGGGCTGCCCGCCTCCTGGCTCGCCGTCCCGCCGCCGCCCACCGGCTTCCACCACGGCGAACTGCACTACCGCGACCTCCGCGTGGACGACGGCGAGATCGAGATGGTCTGCGAGTGGATGAACCGGCCGCACACCGCCAAGGGCTGGGAGTACGACTGGCCGCTGGAGCGCTGGGACGCCCACATCAGGGCCCAGCTGCGCGCCGACTACTCACGGCCCGTCATCGTGGAACAGAACGGACGCCCCATCGCCTACATGGAGTTCTACCGGATGGCCCAGGACATCGTCGGCCACCACTACCAGGCCCGGCCGCACGACCTCAGCGTCCACCTGGCCATCGCCGACCCGGCCGACACCGGCCGGGGCCTGGGGTCCCGGATCATCGGCGAGATCACCGAGGAGTTCCTGGACCGCGACCGTGACTGCGACGCCGTGGTGTTCGAACCCGACGCGGCCAACTCCGCCTCCCGCAAGATGATCGAGAACAACGGCGCCTCGCTGCTGGGCGAGGTGCGGGTGCGCCACCGCCACATCGCGCTGTACGCGCGGGTCCGCGACGGACGGCCGCTGCCCCGGATCGGACGGCCCGCGTGGACGGCGTCGGCCGAGACCTCCGCCGGCTGAACCGGCGCGCCACGGTGAGGCCCACCTCGCCCCGTGGGCGGGAGTGGGTCCTCGCCCTGTGGGCTGGGCGGGCCCTCGTGCCGCAGGCTGCGGCGGGCCCTCGTGCCGTGGGTTGGGGCGGGCCCTCGTGCCGGACCGGCACGCCTCCCGCACGCGCGACCCCGTACGGAGGCGTTCCCGCCCGTGCCCTGGGGACCCGCCCCCCCCGTGCTCCCGGGGCCCGCACCCGCACCCGCACCCGTGCCCGTGCTCCCGGGACCCGCACTCGGCGGGGCCGCCGACGGCAGGGAGGGGTGCGGCTCGGGAGCCTCGGCGTCCGGGGAGAGGCGCGGCTCGGGAGGAGTACGGCGTCCGAGAGGGGCGCCGCGTCCGGGGAGGGGCGCGGCCGGTTCATCGCTTCGGCCCCGGTCCGCCCGTCGCCCCGTCAGCCGCCCTCTTCCGTCCGTCGCCCTGTCAGCCGTCCCCTTCCGTCCGTCGCCCTGTCAGCCGTCCCCTTCCGTAAGGCGGCTGAGCGGGATCACCAGCGGGCAACCGGTCTCCTCGTCGTGCCGGACCCGGGCGCGCAGCCCGAAGACCTCCGCCAGCATCTCCTCGGTGAGCACGTCCCGTGGCGGCCCCTGCGCGACGACGCGCCCCTCCCTCATCGCCACCAGACGATCCGCGTAGCGGGCCGCCAGCGTCAGATCGTGCAGCACCACCACCACGGTGCGCCCGCCGTCCCGGTGCAGTGTCCGTACCAGGTCCAGCACCTCCACCTGGTGCGCCAGGTCCAGGTGGTTGGTGGGCTCGTCCAGCAGCAGCAGCTCGGTGTCCTGGGCGAGCGCCATGGCGATCCAGGCCCGTTGCCGCTGCCCGCCCGAGAGTTCGTCCAGGTCCCGCTCCGCCAGCTCGTAGGTGCCGGTGGCCCGCATCGCCCGGGCCACGACCTCCTCGTCCTCGCCGGTCCAGCGCCGGTACCAGCTCTGATGGGGATGCCGCCCCCTGGCGACCAGGTCGGCGACGCTGATTCCTTCCGGCGCCACGGGGGACTGCGGCAACAGGCCCACCAGGTGCGCGACCTGACGGGTCGGCATCCGGTGTATCGGGGTGCCGTCCAGCAGCACCTCGCCCGCGCGCGGCTTCATCAGCCGCCCGAAGGCCCGGAGCAGAGTGGACTTGCCGCAGCCGTTGGGGCCGATGACGGCGGTGAACGAACCGTCCGGGATCTCCAGGTCGAGCCCCTCGATCACCGGGCGTTGCGCATAGCCCAGGGTGAGCCCCCGCGCGCGCAGCCGCACCGGAGCGGGATCAGTTCCGGCCGCGCTCTCCCCCCGCGAGGCGGACCCCTCCGCCGCCTCGCCCAGCTTGATGGTCCCGGTCATGAGGTACGTGCCTTTCCGCTTCGGACGAGCAGGTAGAGCAGATAGGGCGCGCCGAGCGCGGCCGTCACGACGCCGACCGGCAGCTGTACGTCGCCGAAGGCGGTACGGCCCAGCACATCGGCCCACACCGTGACGGCCGCCCCCAGCAGGGCCGAGGCGAGCAGCGGCGGCGTACCGGTGCGGACCAGCCGCGCGGCCAGCTGGGGCGCGGCCAGCGCGACGAAGGCGACCGGACCGGCCGCCGCGGTGGCGGCGGCGGTGAGGAGCACGGCGATCAGGAGCAGGGCCACCCGGGCTCCGGTCATCCGCACCCCGAGGCCCCGCGCGGTGTCCTCGTCGTAGGCGAGGGCCCCGAAGGTGAAGGAGAGCACCAGGGCGACGGGCATCAGCACGGCCAGTGCCAGGGCCGTGGTCCGGACGACGGACCAGCTGGTGCCCTGGTCGAGGCTGCCGTTGAGCCAGACCAGCGCCCGGCCGACCTCCACGATGTCGGCCTTGACCAGCAGCCAGGAGAGCACGCTGCCGAGGACCGCGTTCACGCCGACGCCGACCAGCAGCACCCGGTAGCCGGAGATGCCCCGCCGGACGGCGAGCAGATGGACGGCCAGGGCGGCGGCCAGCGCACCGGCCACGGCGGCGGCGGGAACGCCGAGGTCGGCCGACAGGCCGCTGACGCTGCCGTAGGAACCGCCCAGGACGATGACGGTGACGGCGCCGACCCCGGCTCCGCTGGTGATCCCGAGGATGTCGGGGCTGGCCAGTGGATTGCGCGCGATGCCCTGGACGATCGCTCCCGCCAGTCCGAGCGCGCCGCCCACCAGGACGCCGATCAGCGCGCGCGGCAGGCGCAGTTCGAAGATGACGAAGTCGTGGTCCGGGGTGCCGCCGCCCAGCAGCCGCAGGGCCACCTCCCCGGCGGAGAGGGAACCGCTGCCCCGGGCGGTGCTCATGACGACGGCCAGGGCGAGCACCGCGGCGGTCAGCAGCGGCACCAGGGCCTGCCGGGGGCGCCAGCCGGCGGAGAGCGGACCGGCGCGCAGCGTCCGGCGGCCGGGAACGACCGTCCGGCGACCGGGCGGAGAACCGTTCCGCCCGGCGTCGGCGGTGGTCCCGGAGGGCGCCGGGGAACGCGGTCCGGGGGGCGTGGGGAAGGTCATGGCCGCACCGGCTTCCGGCGGTTCACCAGGTGGATGAAGACGGGGGCGCCGATCAGCGCGAGCATGATGCCGACCTGGAGCTCCCCGGGCCGGGCGACCAGTCGGCCGAGGGTGTCGGCGAGCACCACCAGGGAGGCGCCGAGGAGACCCGAGTAGACGAGGACCCAACGGTAGTCGGGTCCGGTGAAGTACCGCGCGATGTGCGTGGAGACCAGTCCGGCGAAGCCGATCGGTCCGCAGACGGCTACCGCAGTGCCGGTCAGCACGGTGATGGCCGCCATGCCGACCGCCCGGGTGAGCCCCACCCGCAGGCCCAGTGACCGGGCCACGTCCTCCCCGAGGGACAGGGCGTTCAGCCCGCCCGCGTTGGCGGCGGCCAGCACCAGGCCCACCAGGACGAAGGGGAGCATCTGTACGACGAGTTCCACCGGGCGGCCGGAGACGGTGCCCACCGTCCAGAACCGGTAGACCTCCAGGGCCTGCCGGTCGATCAGCACCATGCCCGCGGTGAGCGCCGTGAAGAGGGCGTGCGCGGCGGCACCCGCCAGCGCCAGGGTGACGGGGGTGGCGCCGCCCCGGGCGAGCCGCCCCACCGCGTGGACCAGCAGGCTGGCCCCGGCGGCACCGAGGAACCCGAACCACACGTAGCCGTGCAGGCCGGTGACGCCCAAGAGGAAGACGGCGGCGACCACGCACATCCCGGCCCCCGCGCTGATGCCCAGGACCACCGGATCGGCGATGGGGTTCCGGGTGTGGCCCTGCATCAGCGCGCCGGCCACCCCCAGCGAGGCACCGGCCACGAGCCCGAGCCAGGTGCGCGGCATGCGCAGGTCCCGGACGATGACGTCCGACTCCAGGCCCTTCGGACTCCACAGCCCGTGCCAGACCTGGCCCGGGGTGAGCGGCTTGGACCCCAGGGCGATGGAGAGCAGCACGGCCAGCGCCACCACTCCCAGCAGCACCAGGAGCCCGGCCCAGCGCCGTCGGCCACCGACTCCCGTCAGCCGCCGCCGCACCGGCCGGACCTCCGGGGGCACCCGGAGCCCGGAGCGGGCTTCGATCACGATCTCCTCCACCCCACACTATGATCAACTTAGGTGAGCCTACCCTTATGTTCCTTGGCTTGGAAGGGGTGGCCTGATGCGATCCGGAGGGGGCGCCGCGTCCGCGCGGGCGAAAAGGGGAGGACGTGACGGAGGCGCGGGCCTGGGGCGCCGAGCCGGAGATCCGGTTCGCCAGCGGAGTACGCGCCCCGCGCCCTCACGGATCCGCTCCAGCCCGTGCCACCCGGCTGAGGGAGGCGGACCGCCTCCTGGCCGCCCTCGCCCCGGTCGTTCACCCCGATCCGGTCACGATCGCCGTGGTTCAGGCCGACAGCGGTGACCGTGTTTCCCAGCGGGGCAAGGCCCTATCTAAGATCGCCACAACCGAATCGCGGCCCGACGGGCTTCCTGAACAGGACATGCCCCCACCCGCACGAGTCACTCGTGCCCTGGGGGAACCCTCTCGTGTCCATGCTGCTTCTCAGGCTGTCCGCGCAGGATCTGCTCACGCTCGACTCCCGGGACCGGATGGTGCCCCATCTTGCCGCCCGGTGGCAGCACTTCCGGGGATCAGACGCCACGGAATCGGAGCGGGGCGCATGGGCGGAGAGCCTGGTGAGTCTTGCCGGTGACTTGGTCGCGGCGGGGCGGGGCAACGTGGAGATGGTCGTCGAGTGCGCGGCCACTCTCGACGAGGCGGTGCGTTCGGGCGACCCGCGCCTCATCGATGTCGTTCTCGTGGGTCGTCATCCAGAGCGTCAGGTGCCCTCCGTGCAGTTGGTCGAGCTGAAACGATGGTCCACGGTGAGCCGGGCCGAGCGGGCGATCGCGGAACTTGTCCATGTGCCGGGCATCAAGAAAAAGAAGAAGCATCCGGCGCTGCAACTGGGTGTTTACTACGAGGCGTTCACGAGCTCACGGGGCCCGTTCCAAGGTGCCGACTTCGAATGCGGCGGTTTTGCCTATCTGCACAACGCCACTGACGAATCCGTCCGGACCCTGATCGATGTGGACGCGCCTACCGGACCCTACGCCCGCGTGTACACGAGCGACCGGCGTGAGCAGTTGTTGTCCGAGCTCAGGACGAACTTCGCCGAGGACGGTGCGGCCTCCATGGCCGAGAGGATGCTGCAGAGCATGGGCCTGCGCAACACTCCGCTGCTCGACGCCATGATCTGGTCCCGTGGAACCGACACCGTCTTCACTCTGCGCGGGCGCCAGAAGAAGGTCGCGGACCAAGTTCTGGAGACGGCTTCGAGGGTGCTGCCGGACCTTCACCGTCCCGCCTTGGTGCCCGACGAGCGCCGCGTCGTCTTCCTCGTCACGGGTGGGGCGGGCACGGGGAAGAGCACGATCGGTTTGCAGCTCAAGGCGGAACTGGAAGCCCAGGGCCGTACGGTCAAATACGCCAGTGGCAGCCGTGCCTTCAACGGGGCCCTCCAGGAACACGTCGGTTACGGGGATCGGGAGTTCAGGGAGACGTTCACCTATTTCAGTAGCTTCGTCACCCCGCCTGACCCTCCCTTGGACGTGCTGATCTGCGACGAAGCGCACCGGCTCCGGGACCGGTCGACCAGCCGGTTCTGGAAGCCGGAGCAGCAGGGCACGGGGCCGCAGATCGACGAACTCCTCGCGGCTTCCCGCTTGACGGTGTTCTTCCTGGACGAGGGGCAGTCCGTGAGGCCGAACGAGGTCGGGACCGTGGATCTGATCAAGGAAGCAGCCGAGCGGCACGATGCCCTCGTCATTCGGTACAAGCTGAGGGAACAGTTCCGGTGCGGGGGCAGTGACTCCTACGTCCGGTGGGTGAAGGCGTTGCTCGGAGTGGCGGGTGAGGGCCCCATCAAGTGGCGCCCCGATGGACTGATGCACATCGAAGTGGCGGACACCCCGGAAGAACTCGAGCAGGTCATACGCACGGAAGCGCTCGCCGGTGCGTCCGCGCGCATGGTCGCAGGCTACTGCTGGCCGTGGACGAAGCCGCTGGGCAAAGAGCGGAGGCTGGAAAAGGACGTCCGCATCGGGGATTGGCATCGGCCGTGGAACGCGGACAGCGAAAGCTTCTGTGCGGACCAGGCGCCGCCGTCGAGGATCTGGTCCGTGCACGAGAACGGCTTGGGCCAGATCGGCTGTGTCTACACGGCGCAGGGGCTCGAATGGGATTGGTGCGGCGTGATCATGGGGGACGACATGGTGCGTCGTGGTGACCGGTGGGTCTTTCGGCGGGGCAAGGGATTCAAGACGGCGGAATCAGGCGTCAAGCGGGTCGCGGAGCCGGGTTCGTTCGATCCCAAGGTGAAAGCCGGCAGCGTCGACGACGACGAGTTCGCGCGCCTCGTCCGCCACGCCTACCACGTGTTGATGACCCGTGCCAGCCGTGCCACGGTGCTCTACTCGACGGATCAGGAGACCCGGGACTATCTGAAGAGGCTCGTCGGCGAGGTCGAGATCCAAGGGTTGCGTCCCAGTTGGGAGAACTTGCCGGTGGAAGCCCGCAAACCGCATCTTCCCCGGCCGGGGGGTAGGGGCCGGGGAAAGGGAAGGGGCAAGAGCAAGGAAAGGCGCCAGAAGGGTGGAGGGCCACAGTTCTCCGAGGTGCCCTTGTTCTGACAGGAGTCGGCGTTCGAATGGGGGTGGCGGGCTCACCGGGCCCGCCACCGGCCTGCACTAGAAGAGCAGACCTGCGATCGCCACCAGGGACGTCACCAAGAGGTTGGAGACGACTGCGGCGGCGATCTCGATCAGGATCTCGCGGATCCGTTCACGACGCGTACGTTTGCACTCGACTGAGTTCACGGCCACTCCAAGCAATGAGATCGGAATGGCAGGGGGACGCCCTACCGGGCATCCACGCTCACGTCGGGTGTCACCACACGACGGGCACAACCGTTCCTCACTCACAGCTCACGGAGCGAGCTGGAGAACCGCAGCCTCGTACCTTCCGGGAAAGTGCGCAGCCCGGTCATCGTATCCCGTAGGTCCCGCGGGGGTTCGGGGATTTCCCGGTGGGCCGGGTCGGCGCCAGCACGTAGCCCTCAGCTCAGGCGGGGATCAGACCACTGCCGGGATCAGAGAGCGGAGCTTCTCACGGGTTTCGGGGTCCGTCGAGTAGACGACGGTCCCGATCATGCCCCGGGTCAGCAACACCTTGTAGGTGTTGCGGACGAGACGGTCGACGTCCTCGTCCGGCGTGGCCTTGGTGAAGGCCGGGTCCTTGGACGCGCCACGGTTCACCACCCAACGATCGGTACGCCACACGAGGTCCGGACCCATGATCACGCCGGACCAGTCGTACTCGAAGCCCTGGGCCGTGTAGACGCACCCGATCTGCCCGAATCCGGCGGGGTCGGTGGCCCACAGGGGGGCTGGAGGGGCACCGAGCAGGGCACGGTCACCGTAGAGGTTCCAGGGCCTGGCCCAGTCGCCGATGACCACGTCGGCGGGGAGCGAGTGCATGCTGGAGGTGATCTTCGTTGTCCATTTCCAGCAGTAACCCGCGGACAGGCGCGCGCTGTAGCCTTCGGACCGCCGGGCAGCGAGGAAGTCCTCCAACTCCTGCGGGTCGTCGGCGGTCAGGAGCCGTACCTTGTCGTCCGGCTCCCACGTGGTGGGCGCGTTTCCTTCGAGCCCCAACAGGTCGACCACCCATCGCAGATAGGCGTCACTGCCGCCGCAGCGGAACTGGCTGTCGAGCCTCACCACCGTGCAGTCGAGATCCTGTGTGGCTGCGGCTTCCCTGATCTGTTCCTCGGTGCCCATCTCACCAGGACGCACCACCTGGTGCTGGTCCAGGAGGAACACCGGAACCCGAGCGGCGTCCATCAGCTCTGCCACCTGTGGCCGACCGGTACGCAGAGTCGCCTTCGTATAGCGGTTGGCGGAGGTCTTGCGGAGCCGGTGCGCCTCATCGCAGACCAACACGTCGAGATCGTTGGGCTCCGCCTCCATGAAGCTGTTGAAGTAGCGGAAGAGCCGTTGGACCTCAGCCTTGCGCGCACCGGCGATCTTGCGCATCGTCTTGGTGAAGGACTGCGAACCCGTGGCGTGCAGGGCCGGCACACCGCGCCGGTAGAGGTCCCCCAACAGGGAGAGGGCGATCACGCTCTTGCCGGAGCCGGGCCCCCCGGTCACGATGACGACCTGCTTGCGGTTGGACCGCCGGGCCTGTCGTACTGCCGACATGACCGTTTCGTAGGCGAGTCGCTGTTCGTCCAGCAGTACGAACTGCTCGCGGTCGCGCACCTCCTCGGCGGCGACGCTCATCAACTGCCTGGACGGCCGTACCTTGCCCTGCAACAGCGCATCGGCCGCTTCGGCACCCGGCTTGGCCGCCAGCCTGGAGCGGAGGTAGCCGAGGAAGGCTCCCCGCTGGTCGCCGGTGAACATCCGGCCCCGATCGTCCTCGGTGACGGTACGGAGCCTCGCCACCTTGAGGTCGGTCGCGTTGTGCAGGTAGGCGACCCCCGCGACCGAGTCGGGAATCCGCTCCAACGCTCCGTTGAACGAGACGAGGTACTCGCAGTAGCCCCGCACCTGCTCGATCGGGTTGAGGACCGGATCCGGGTAGGCGGGGGTGTGGCACAGCAGCGGATCGTCCTCTCCGGGGTGGGCTTCGCTCCACTGCTTCAGCTCGACCACCACGTACGAGGGTTCGCCGGTGCCGGGATGGACACCGGCGAGTACCACGTCCGCGCGCTTGCTGGTCAGCGGCAGCGAGTACTCCAGCATCACCTCGACTTCGCCGAGCCCGGCTTCGATGAGCACATGGGTGAGTGCGGGGACGCTCCGTTCCCAGGAGCGCACTTCCGACGGCTGGGGTCGATGACGGTGTTTGTGCAGGAAGTTCTCGGTCAGGAGCTCGGCCAGCCGCCCTTCAAGGCGCGTGCGGTTGGCCAATGAGGCCGCAGACTCACGGAACAGCAAGGAAGTCCCCCAGGCAGCACGAAGTAACTCGTGCGGGTGGGGGCATGTCCTTCGGTTTCCACGGAAGTGGAGCGGAAGCCCGTCGGGCCGCTGAGATGGTTCTCGCCATCCTAGAACAGGACGCGGATCATGCCCCTGAGCTGGTCAGTAGCCTTGTGCGGGGGAATCGGTGAGGTCCTCCGGCATGCACGTTTCCCTTGTTCCGGCGAAATGGGGACGCCGTCTTGTGGCGTAGCCCGGTCTCCTGCTCCTCGCCGGTCTCCCTGGGGGCACAGGCTATGGGGAGGTCGCTCAGCGGAATCCGCCCGGTGGCCTCGGGGCCGACCCGGTGGCGCGCCCGACGCTGGACCTCGGGCTGATCGTGTGCCACCCGGCGGAGCCGGATACCGCGCGGAGCGGGACGACAGGGCCCCCGCGCAACAGGGCGTCTTGACGGGACCCCGGTCCGGGGGTAGGCAGGGCGGGCGCCATTGGTATGGGCCAAAGCGTGTCCGTGCTCCGCCCCGAACGGCATCCCCACTCCTTCCCCCACCGGGAGACAGCCATGCGAAGACCACTGACAGCCCTGATCACCTCGGTCGCCCTGGTCGTGCTCGCCCTGTTACCCGTTCCGACCGCCGCCGCGCGGGGGTCGGCGTCCGAGGCGGCGTCCGCCGGGGCGCCGCTGCTCGTGGCGGACTTCCGCAAGACCTCCGTCTGGAGCGGCGGCCACCAGGGCGCGTTCACCATCAGGAACATCGGCACCGCGCCGGTCACCGGCTGGACCCTGACGCTGCGGCTGCCCGCGGACACCGTCGTCAGCACCGTCTGGGACGCCCGCTTCAGCCGTGAGGGCGCCGTCCACACCTTCCGCGGCCACGACTACAACGCCACCCTCGCGCCCGGCGGGTCGACCGGCTTCGGCTGGGTGGCGAGCGGCGACGGTTCGCCCGGCTCCTGCACCGTCAACGGTTCCGCCTGCGGCTTCGACCCGGACGTCACCCCGCCGACGGTGCCGACGGGCATCACCTTCTCCGAGGTCGGCGACACCACCCTGACCGTCGGCTGGACCCGTTCCAGCGACGACCGCAGCTCCGTCCTCGACTACGAGGTCTCCGTCGACGGCGCGGCCCCGGTCACCGTCAAGGAGACCAACACGTACCGGGCGACCGGACTCAGCCCGGGCACGGCGTATCTGTTCCGGGTCCGTGCCCGGGACCAGGCCGGGAACGTCTCCGCGTACAGTCCGCCCGCCCGCGTCCTGACCGGGGACGTCCGCCCGGCCCCCAGGGCGATGCCCACCGCCCCCTACGTCGACATGGGGGCCTGGCCGACGCCGAGCCTCGCCGAACTCGCGGCGGGCAGCGGGCTGAAGAACTTCAGTCTGGGCTTCATCACCGCCACCACCTGCCGGGCGATGTGGTTCAACCAGTTCGATCCGCGCTCGGGCTGGGCATCCGACAACATCGCCGCGCTGAGGGCCCTGGGCGGTGAGGTGAAGGTGTCCTTCGGTGGCGCGGGAGGTCGCGAACTCGCCCAGACCTGCGATTCGGTGGACGCCCTCTTCACCGAGTACGACGCCGTGGTCAGGCAGTACGGCCTCACCCACGCCGACTTCGACATCGAGGGCTCCGCGACCACCGACCCCGTCTCGATCGAGCGCCGCTCGGCCGCGCTCGCCCGGCTCCAGCGCGCCCACCCCGCGCTGCGCGTCTCGCTGACCCTGCCCGTCACCCCGAACGGTCTGACCGCGACCGGGCTGTCGGTGGTGCGTTCGGCCCGGGACGCGGGCGTCACGCTCGACGTCGTCAACATCATGACCATGGACTACTTCACGGACGTGGACTACGGGGACGCCGCGCTCCAGGCCGCGCAGGGCGTCTTCGGCCAGCTCCGGACGCTCTTCCCCACGCTCTCCGACAGCGCCCTGTGGCGCCTGATCGGCGTCACGCCGATGCTCGGCGAGAACGACGACCACCGGATCTACGACCAGGTGGACGCACGGCAGTTGGTCGAGTTCGCGCGGAGCCGGAAGCTGGGCGTGCTCTCCTTCTGGGACGTCACCCGCGACCGCAACGCCTGCACCGGCGGGCACCTCTCGCGGTGCACCAACATCCCGCAGACCCCGTACGAGTTCTCCCGGATCTTCGACGGCTACCGGGGCTGATCCGACGCCGCCCTCCGTCCGGTACCCGGGCCACGGGTCCCGGACGGAGGGCGGCGTCCGTCATCCGGCGCGCAGCAGGAAGGCGGCCTGGTGGTGGGGGCGGCCGTTGACCTGGATCTGGACGAGGTGGCCGCCCGGGTGGTAGCGGCGGGTGGTGATCGGTCTGAAGGAGTGCCGACGGGTGGTCCGCCAGGTCTCGCCGGGGGCGAGCGAGCGGGTGCTCAGCTTGAACACCTTCGGGGTGAGGGCGCCGTTGGCCTTGCGGTGGTGGATGACGTAGTCGATGACCACGTCGGCCGTCCGGTCGGAAGCGTTGGTCACCGCGCAGTCGAACACCAGGTGGTCACCGACCCGGATTCCGGGCGTTCTGACGTGCGGGCCGTCGACGGTGACGGGGAGGTCGGGGGAGTGGCCCAGGAGGGTGAGCGCCCGGGGGTCGCCCGCCTTGACCAGGGTGCGCAGACCGTGGCGCACCACCCGGTCGGTGGTGGGCACGGGCGCGTCCAGCCAGCGGGCCGCCACCTCGACGGCCAGCGCGGGATGGTCACGGCTGATGTCGTTGAGGTGGTTCGCCACGGATCTGCGGACGTACTCGGACCCGTCCCGGTACAGGGCGTCCAGCAGGGGGATCGTCGGGGTCGGGTCCTGGACGAACGCGGGGAGCCGGGGCGCCCAGGGCAGCCGGGGCCGGGTGCCCTCGCTCGCCAGCCGCCGGACGTGCGGATCGGGGTGTCCGGTCCAGGGCGTCATGGCGGTGAGCGCCCGTTCCGGATCGGCCAGGAGGAACGGGCGCACCCCGGTCTCCGCGGTGAGCCGTGGGGTCAGGTCGGCGAGGAGGGCGAGGGCGGGTTCGAAGGCGTCCAGGCCGCGCACGGCGATCGCCTCGGCCACCGGGTAGGTCATCCAGCCGGTGAAGTCCCCGTCGCCCAGGGCGGTGCGCAGGATCCGGGCGAAGGCCGGGTAGTCGGGGGGCAGGTCGGCCAGTACGGCGTCCCGGATCGTGGTGACCCGGCCGGTGAAGCTCAAACCGTCCAGCGCGTCGCCGCAGGCCCGCGTCCGGGGCGCGGTGACGCCCTCGTGCCGACCCGCCCGGACGAGGCACCCGGCCAGGGCGGTGGTGGTGCCGGTGTTCAGCAGGCGCTCTGCCAGGGACACGGCCTGGCCTCCTCGCGGTACGGGGTACGCGTACACGGACGTGGTGTCCGCACCGACGGTGCCGGTACGGACACCATGTCACCCCCCACTGACATCGACGTCCGGGGAGCGACGGTCCCGTTTCGCGCGGGGACCCGTTCAGCGCGGGACGGGAGCCGTTCCCCTCGCCGTTCCCCTCGCCGGTTCCGGCGCCGTTCCCCGTGATGTTCCCCGTGCCGTCCCGGGCTCGACGCCGCAGAACTCGGCCTCCAGGACGTCGAGCATCCCCTCGGTGCTCCAGTCCCCGTTGAGGTTCATGGCGAAGGCGTGGCGGCCGCCCCCGGTCGTCGCCGCGAACGAGAGCGAGCCGATCCAGCCGCCCCCGTGCCCCCAGGTGGTCTTGCCGCAGCTCCACTCGTGCCGTTCGAGACCCAGGCCGTAGTCGGATCCGGGGGGCGTGGTCTTCATGGCCTTCAGCTGCCGGGGGAGAGGAGCCGGCCCTTCATCAGGGCGCTGTAGAAGCGGGTGAGGTCCCCGGCGCTGGAGATGATGTCGCCCTCGGCCCAGGTCTGGGAGGCGTTCTGCGAGGTGACGTCGTAGATCCTGGTCGCGGTCGGGTCCTCGGTCAGCTTGGAGTACGCCCGGCTGTTGGGGCGGGGCATCAGCGAGCTGTTCCCGGGCATGACGGTGGCGCGCAGCTTGAGCGGCTTGATGACGCGGTCGCGGACCTCGCGTTCGTAGGTGCGGCCGGTGGCCTTCTCCATGATCAGCGCGGCCAGCACGTAGTTGGTGTTCGAGTACGCGTAGTCCGTCCCGGGCGCGAACGTCGGGGGGTTGGCCATCGCCGCGTCGACCGCCTCCCGCGGCGTCCTGGTCTTGAAGCGGTTCACCCGGAAGCCGGGGTCGAGGTACTTCCGCGCGTAGGCCGGGTCGTTGATGAAGTCGAAGACCCCGCTGGTGTGGTTGAGCAACTGCCGGACGGTGATCTTCCGTCCGTCGTGTCCGTGGCCGCGCACCGTGCCCGGGAGCCAGGTCTCGACGCTGTCGTCGAGGTCCAGTCGGCCCTCGGACTCCAGTTGGAGCATGACGGTGGCGACGAACGTCTTGGTGATGCTGGCGACGCGGAACCGGTCGTCGGCCTTGCGCGGTGCGCCGGTCCTGAGGTCGCCGACGCCCGCGACGCCCCGCCAGACGCGGTCCCCGGTCAGGGCCTGTCCGGTGACACCGGGGATGCCGCCCCGGACGATGCCCTCCAGGGCCCGTTGGGTGGCCCGGTGGTCGTGCCCGGCGCCGCCCGGGTGGGCCCGCGCCGGTGCGGCGAAGGCGGAAGCGGTGAGTGCCGCCGCCACCAGACCCACCGCACCCGTCCGCGCCCTGCTCCGTCGTGCTGACATCTCTGCGGCTCCCTACCGTCCGCCGCGCCCCGAACGGCCCGGCATCCCGCGACAACACCGGGAAGGACCCCGTACGGGAGCGCGGGGTTGAGCCTGCCCCGGCCCCTGCCCCGGCCCCGGTCTGGTCGACCGGTGCCCGCACGGGCACGTGCGGGTCAGTGTGCGGGGCCGGGCGAAGGGGCGGTAGCAGGCGCGGGGCGGTCGCCGTCCGCCGCCGGGGCGCCGTCCGTGCCGGGTATCCGGCGGTGGACGTCCTGGAGCAGGTTGAGCATCCCCAGGCGGAAGACCTCGGCCTGGTGGTCGCCGAGGAACTTGGTGTGCCCGAAGACCTCCAGGACGACGAGGCCGTGCAGATGTCCCCAGCCGTCCAGGAGGAGGGCCGCCGCGGGGGGCGGCAGGGCGCCGGGGCCGTCCGACGGGAGCTGTTCCAGGTGCGCCCGGAGCGCGGGCGTCAGCGCGGGCGCGTCGGCCGCGGCGAGCTGGGCGGTGGTGAACCCGTCGAACAGCTCGTGCTGGAAGATCCGGGCCATCCGGAGCATCGCCCGGGTGGTCGGCCCGTCGGCGGGCGCCTGGTAGTGGGGCAGCGGTGTCCCGTAGAGGAGTTGGAACCGCTCGGGGTGGGTCAGCGCCCAGCGGCGGTACCCCTCGGCCGCGCGCACCAGGCGCGGCGGGGACGGGTCCTCCGCCGGGGCGTCGACGGCGTCCCGCACGGCGTCCGCCACCTCGTCGTACGCCTTGACGATGAGCGCCGTGAGGAGGTCCGCCCGGCTGGGGAAGTAGTGGTAGAGCGCTTGCACGGTCATCCCGAGGTCGCGGGCCACCGAGCGCAGGGACAGGGCCGCCGGACCGGACGCGTCGATGTGGCGCTCGGCGGCGTCCACGATCTCCCGGGTCGCGGCCGCCCGGCGCCGTTCGCGCAGGGAGAGCGGGGGCTTCCCCGGTTCTTCTGTGGACATGCGGTGACCCTACGCCGGAAACCGTCGTCGGGTGAGGGGTTCCCCGAAGGGCGTTAGAAAAATCTAACACTGCCAAAGGTTTTGGTTCCCCGCTAACTTCGTCAACGGCGACGGAGAGCGCGTGACCCCGAAGTCCGCCTCCGACGCGGTCGGGTGACCCGCCGGGCGCCGGGCGCACGCGTGGGGCGTGCGCCCGGCGTCCCCCGCGCACGCCCCGGGCCGACGCCGTCCGTTCCGGCCCGTTCGCCGGCCCCACCATCGGTACGCACTGAGGAGATCCCGCATGTTCGAACGCATGACCGAGTTGGTGATCCGCCGGGCCCGATGGGTCCTGGCCGTCGCCGCACTGGCCGTGATCCTCATGGGGGTGGCGGGCGCCGGTGCGTTCGGCAGGCTGCTGGAGGGCGGCTACGACGACCCGGCCTCGCCGTCCAGCCGGGCGGCCCAGGTCATCGACGAGGAGTTCGGCGGCGAGACCAACCTCGTCCTGCTGGTCACCCCCGCCGACGGCCGCCTCGACGCCCCGGCCGCCGAACGCGAGGGCCGGGCCTTGGCCGCCGACCTCAGGAAGGAACCGGGGCTGGAGAACGTGATCTCGTACTGGGACACGGACAACCCCGCCCTCCGCTCCGAGGACGGCGACGCGGCCCTGGTGCTCGCCCATGTGAAGGGCGACGAGACCGAGGAGGGCGAGAACGCCAAGGCCGTCATCGACGCCTACACCGGAACCTACGCGGACACCCTGACGGTCCGGGCGGGCGGCGCCGCCGCGGCGGGCGACGAGATGGGGAGCCAGGTGGGCGAGGACCTCATCCTCGCCGAGGCCATCGCCGTGCCCCTGACCCTGCTGCTCCTGCTGTTCGTCTTCGGCGGCGTGGTCGCGGCGCTGCTTCCGCTGGTGATCGGGGTCATCGCCGTCATCGGCACCTTCGCCCAGCTCTTCCTGCTCGGCGGGGTCACCGACGTCTCCGTCTTCGCCGTCAACCTGACCACCGCGCTGGGCCTCGGACTGGGCATCGACTACGCCCTGCTGACGGTCAGCCGGTTCCGTGAACACCTCACGGCCGGGGACGCCGTCGAGGACGCCGTCCGCCGGACCATGGCCACCGCGGGCCGCACCGTCGCCTACTCCGCCGCGACCGTCGCCGCCGCGCTCGGAGCGCTGCTGGTGTTCCCCCAGTACTTCCTCCGCTCCTTCGGCTACGCCGGGATCGGCGTCGTCCTCATCGCGGCCGTCAGCACCCTGGTCGTGATGCCCGCGCTCCTCGCCGTCCTGGGCCACCGGGTCAACAAGGGACGGCTCCCCTGGGCGCGCCCGGGACGCTCCGACGCCAAGGGCCGCGTCTGGGGGCGGCTGGCCCGCACCGTGATGCGGCGGCCCGCGCTCACCGCGCTGCCCGTGCTCGCGGTGCTCCTCCTCGCGGCGAGCCCCCTGCTGGGCATCACCTTCGGCACCCCGGACGAACGCGTGCTCCCCGAGGACGCCCAGAGCCGCCAGGTGGCGACGGTCCTGGCGGAGGACTTCGACGGCACCGACGAAGCGGCCCTCCACGTCGTCATCGACGCTCCCGTGGCCGAGGCGCCCCTGGAGTCCTACGCCGCGACGCTCTCCGGACTCGAAGGCGTCGCCCGCGTCGAGACCGGAGCCGGGACGTACACCGACGGAGGCTCCACCGCGACCGGCCCCGGCAACGAGGCCCTGACCCGCCCCGACGCGCACCGCGTCAACGTGGTGAGCGCCCTGACGCCGAAGTCGGAGGCCGCGCAGCGCCTGGTCGAACAGGTCAGGGCGGTCGACGCGCCCGACGGCACCCGGGCCCTGGTCGGCGGGACCGACGCGGTACTGGTCGACGCCAAGGACTCCATCGGCGACCGGCTCCCCCTCGCGGTGGCCCTGGTCGCCCTCACCACCTTCGTGCTGCTCTTCCTCTTCACCGGCAGCGTGGTGCAGCCGCTGCGGGCGCTGCTGCTCAACCTGGTCAGCCTGGGCGCCACCCTCGGCGTCATGACCTGGATCTTCCAGGACGGGAACCTCTCCTCCCTGCTGGGGTTCACCGCCCAGCCGATGGACGTCTCCATGACGGTGCTGATGTTCTGCGTCGCCTTCGGCCTCTCGATGGACTACGAGGTGTTCGTCACCAGCCGGATCAAGGAACTCCACGACCTCGGCGCGGACAACGAGTCCGCCGTGGTCGACGGCCTCGGACACACCGGCCGCATCGTCACCGCGGCCGCCTTCCTGCTCGCGGTGTCCTTCTTCGCCTTCGGAACGGCCGAACTCAGCTTCCTCCAGCTGTTCGGGCTGGGCAGCGGACTGGCGATCCTCATCGACGCCGTCGCGGTCCGGGGCGTCCTGGTGCCCGCCGCGATGCGCCTGCTCGGCCGCTCCGCCTGGTACGCGCCGCGCGTCCTGCGCCGGTTCCACGCGCGGTACGGGCTCAGCGAAGGGGGGCCCGCCGCAGGGACCGGGCCGGTGGGCGGGGCGCCGCTGGTGAAGACGTCCACGGGGGCCTGACCGCCCAGGGGCGTCGGCCGCCTCCGCCTGCCGGAGGCGGCCGTGGCGCGCACGGCCGGGCGCACCATGGCACCGCGCTCTTCGGCGCGGGACGCGGTGAAAGGGTCGCTCGCACCGGGACGGCAGCGACAACGGCGTTGCCCATCAAGGGAATTGGGTTACGGTGTGGGTGTTGTGGGCCCGGGAGATCGTATGCCTTCCGGGGGACCGGACTTTCGGGGGGCTTTCCTTGGATCCCTATGTGTTCACCTTGGCCGGGACCGTTGGTACGTCCTTGGTGACGTTGCTCGTCGGTGAGGGATGGCAGCAGACCCGGGACGGAGTGGTGACCGTCTGGCGCCGTTTCCGTCCGCAGGCCGCCGATGACGTGCGGCGGGAACTGGAGGCGTCCCGGGCGGCTGCGCTTGAAGCCGCCGGGGGCACCGACCCCACCGGGCGGCTGGAGGGTGAGTGGATCGGCCGGTTCGTGGCGCTGCTGGGTGAACATCCCGAAGCCGCCGACAGCCTCCGGGACCTGGTCGAGGAATGGCGGGGACAAGGGGCGGAGGGGCAGCGGATCGACGGAGGGGTGCGTCTGGTGGCGCGGGCCGGTGACCATGCTCGGATCTACCAGGCGGTCAGGGACCAGCACATCAGCGAACGATGAGCGCCCCGGACGGCTGGAGGGACGGCACGGGCGGGTTCCTTCCCGCGTACGGCCGGGCATCCGAGCGCGCGCAGGTCTATCAGTCCGGCGCCAATCAGTATGTGACCCACATCCACGTCACCGCAGAGGCCAGGGGCCGGGCCGCGCACAACGTGCGCCAACGGGCCGACGTGGTCGTCCAGGCGCTGACCCGCGCCCTCGGGGAGTTGGAGGCGCGCTGTCAGGAACTGGAGGAACAGGCCCGCAGAGCCAAGGCCGAAGGACGTGCCGAAGCCCACGCCGAGTTCGCCGAACGGCTGCGCGGTGCCGAACTGCACGTCATACAGGCCCAGCGGACGATGCGTCAGGCTGAGGAGGAACGGGCCAGAGCGGAGGCGCTGCTGGCCCAGGCGCAGCGGGAACTGGCCCGCCACCGGAGGGCCGCCGACCGGGGCGGGGAGGCAGAACCGCGTGACGCCGTCGGCCTGGACCGGGACGCCAGGGAAGCGGACCAACTCTCGGACCTTCTGGACCGGGCCGAGAGGGAACTCGGCTCCGTGCGCGAGGACTTGCGCCAGCTCGGCGAGGAGATCAACGGACGGGGCGGAGAGCGGGGCGCCTCGCGTGTCATCGAGGGGGAGTGGACGCGGCCAGCCGGTACCGACGCGCGGGCGGCTCCCGTTCTGGCGGACGCTCCGGACCGTGACGACTTCGCTCCTCCGGTTAGCCGTCCGTCCACCGGGAGTATGGAGCGGAACCCGGTGCCCGGTCCGCCCAGGCGCTCGCGGATCGGTGCGGTGTGGGTGGTCTGCGTGCTTCCGCCGTGGGTCCCGATGCTCGTCGTCACCACCGCCCGTGCCGCGTTCGCGTCGGACGCGAGCCTCTGGGGGGTGCTGCCGTTCGTCTCCGGCGCCGTCCTCGTGGGCGGGGTGGCGGTGGCGCTGGGTCTCTCCGCCGCGTTGCTGGCGGTCGGGGGGCTGAAGCGGGACTCGGAGCAGACCTCCGCCAGACTGGCGTTCGGGTGCTGCCTCCTCGGGTCGGTCGTCTTCTTCGTGGCCGGGTTCTTCACCCCGCCCGACTGGCCGGGTCCTGCCGGGCAATGGGGTTGGGCCCTGACGTCCGCCGTGGGTCTGGGATAGGCGCGCGGCGGACGGCGGCGGCGTCGGCCGGGCCCGTACGGGCCGAGCGCCCCGGCGTCAGCCCGTCGTGCCCGGGCCCTTCGCCGGTTCCGTGCCCGGCGCGGCGCCGGTGGCCGGGGTGGTGCCGGGGCGGCCCTCCGTGGTGGCCGAGGGCTCCACGGCGACCGCGGGCTCCAGCGGCGAGGCGATCTCCTGCGGCGTGCTGCGGGACGCCCAGTCACGGATGCCGACGAGCACCATGACGAAGAAGATCGCGTAGACGATGCCGGAGAAGTACAGCTCCGAGTGGATGGCGAGCGGCACCCCGACGAGGTCCACGGCCAGCCAGACGAACCAGAACTCGATGTACCGGCGGGCCTGGGAGTACATCGCCAGGATCGAGCCGACGAAGATCCAGGCGTCCGCGAGGACCATCCACCAGGGGGCGCCCGGGTAGAACGACGCGTCGGTCGACTTCAGCAGGGCGCCGAACGCCAGGGTCCCGGCGACCATGAGGACGAGCAGCACGATCCGTTCCCGCCAGGAGGCCCAGCGGACGTTGATGGTCCCCTCTCTCTCCCGGCTGCGCCGCCACGTCGCCCAGCCCCAGGTGGCCGATGCTATGATCACCACCTGGCGTGCCGCGTTCCCGCCGAGGTCCACGTTGAGACTGGCGATCAGCAGCAGCACCGATCCGAGGATCTGCACCGGCCAGGCCAGGAGCAGCCGTCGCAGCGCCAGCCCCACGGTCGCGAGCGCCAGGATGTTGCCGAGGAAGTCGGACCAGTACACCGGCAGACCGAAGAAGCTGAACTGCTCGTTCAACCACTGAAACGCACTCATTACTCACACCTTTGTTCGTTCGGAGCAAGGCTGGGAGTGGGGGGCTGGGCCCTTGGCCGGGCCGGTCTTGGAGCGGGGAGCTCCGGCGGTGCGCCGCCGGGTCCCGTGGGGAGGCCGCCTCCCGGACGAGGCCGGTCGGGCGGAGGCGGTCAGACGGGGGCGGTCACCCCGTGCGCGGCGAGCGCGGCGGCGAGCGTCCGGCGGCCGGCGGCCGAGTCGAGGAACCCCTCGGACCGCAGAACGTCCCGGCGCGCGGCGCGGACGAGGTCGTCGGCCGAGGCGAACCTCACCGTGTCCCTCAGCCGCGCCACGAACCACACGGCGACGCGCTCCCCGTAGAACTCGTCCGAGGTGTCGTGGCAGTGGACCTCGACGTGGACGTCCGGGGTGTCGCAGAAGGTGGGGTTCGTCCCGACGCTGATCGTCCCCCGGTGGACGGCGCCGGTGGAGTGCCGGACCACCCAGCCGCTGTAGATCGCGGCGGGCGGGATCCGCGCGCCCGGGTCCGCCGCGACGTTCGCGGTGGGGAAGCCGAGCCCGCGTCCCCGGCCGGCGCCGCGCACCACCACGCCCGTGAGGGGGACGCGCGGGGACGGGACGCCGGTCACGGGGGAGCGGCCCACCGGGACCTCAGTCATGGGGGAGCAGCTCACGGAACTGGCTGGTGTGGAAGACGAGGGGCTCCACACCGGAGAACAACTCCGCCGTCAGCAGCTCCATCAGGACGATCTCGTGGTCGCCGCCGTCGTAGGTCGCGGCCACCCGGGCCGTCAGCCAGAGCGCGGCGTCCTCGATCATCACCGCGCCGTCCGGCGTGGCCCGCCATCCGACGCCGTCGAAGCGGTCGACGTTCCGGGAGGCCAGCCGTCGGCACAGGGCGCCCTGGCCGTGGCTGAGCACGCTGAGCCCCAGGACCGGCGCCCCGGTCAGCCGGGGCCAGGTGGTCGAGGTGCGGGCCACGCTGACCGCGACCATCGGGGGGTCCAGCGAGATCGAGACGAACGAACTCGCCGCGAACCCGACCGGTTCGTTCCCGCGCAGCGCGCCGATCGCGACGACCCCGGTCGGGTACGCCCCGAACGCGCTTCGCAGCGTCGCCGCGTCGAGTCCCGTCGGCTCCCCGGGATCGGGCGCCACGGGCGGGTGGTGGGCGGAGATGGCCATGGCCTTCGACTTCCTCTCGTCGCGCGGTCGGCGGCTCAGTGCCGGAAGCGGGCCGCGGGGTGGTTGGCGGGCAGCGCCGGGTCGGAGGCGCCGGTGAGCCGCTCGCGCAGGCTCTCGCCCTCCGTGTACTCGCCGCGGAAGACACCGCGCTTGCGCAGGATCGGCAGCACCGACTCGACGAACTCCGTGGTCGAGGCGGGCTGGACCGGCGGGGACAGCAGGAACCCGTCCAGGTCGGCGCCCTCGGCGAGCGAACAGATCTCGTCGGCGATCTCCTCGGCCGTGCCGACGACGGGCCGCGCGCCGACGCCGTGGGTGTGCCAGTCGGCGAGGACGTCACCGACCGTCTTGCCCGCGAAACGGGCCACCTGGGTCTGCGACAGCTCGGTGGAGAGGTCCGTCATCGGCGTCTCGGGCGCGTAGGAGGAGAGGTCCAGCCCGGTGAACATGGCGTAGCTGGCGACGGTCACCTCCGGCCGCTGGGCGTCGAGGATCCGCTGGTAGCGCCGCTGGGCGTCGGAGGTCGTCGCCCCGACCACGCAGGAGAACGCCGACATCACCTTCACGTCGTCGGCCCGGCGGCCCGAGGCGACCGCCTCCCGCCGGATGGCGGCGGTGTGCCCGGCGAGCTGCTCGACCGAGCCGCTGCCCACGAACATGCACTCGCCGTGCCGCCCGCCGACCCGGCGCCCCGCGGGCGAGGCCCCCGCCTGGAACAGCACCGGCGTGCCCTGCGGGGAGCGCGCGGTGTTGCCGTACCCCTGGGAGCGGAAGAACGGGCCCTCGTGGGTGACCAGGTGCACCTTGGACGGGTCGGCGAACCGGCCCTCCTTGTCCTTCTCCAGGGCGTCCGGCTCCCAGGCGCCCTCCCAGTACTTGTAGACGACCTCCAGGAAGTCCTCGGCCATCTTGTACCGGTCGTCGTGGGCCACCATCTCCATGCCGAACGCCTTGACCGCGGTGTCGGCGGTGCCGGTCGTCACGACGTTCCAGCCGATCCGGCCGCCGGAGAGCTGGTCGAGCGTGGCGAGGCGGCGGGCGAACGCGTACGGGGGTTCCACCAGGACCGAGCCCGTCATGACGAGACCGAGGTGGGTCGTCGTGGACAGCAGCGCGGACGCCACCACGACCGGGTCCAGCCGGGGGAGGTCGAGGGTCTCCTCGGTGGCGATGGGCGGCCGGGTGCCGTCGATCTCGGACCAGCCCCACGCGTCGGCGAGGAAGAGGAAGTCCAGCTTGGCGTCCTCGCAGACGGCGGCGAGCTCCCGCCAGTAGTCGAGGGTGTCGAAGAGGTGCCGCCGGCTGTCGGGGTGGCGCCAGGTGGCCGTGCCGCTCGAATTCGTCTGCGCGTTCTCGAACAGGCCGATCTTGAGGTTCCTCATGGGTGGTTCTCCGTTGTGCAGATGGGCGACCCGGGGGAGGGTCAGGGAGCGGCGGTGGCCGCGGGTGCGTCGAGCTGGGCCGCGTACGGCATGGAGGTCTGCGCGCCGTGGCCGGTGGTGGCGTGCGAGGCGGCGCGCACCGCGCGTGCCACGGCGGCCGGGAGCGTGCCGCCCCGGCCGAGCGCGTCGGCCAGGGCCCCGCAGAAGGTGTCACCGGCGCCGACAGTGTCGACGGCGTCCACCGGGGGCGCGGGGACGTGCGCGGAGCGGGGGTCGTCCGCCTCCTTGAGGGCGGCGCCGTCCGCCCCCAGCGTCACCACCACGGCCCGGCAGGGGAGGGCGGCGCCCTCCAGCAGGGTCCGGGCGGCGTCGACGCCGTCGGGGCGGTCGGTGCCGAGCAGCGAGGCGAGTTCGCCGAGGTTGGGGACGAGGACGTCGACGGCGGCCAGCACCCGGGCGTCGACCGGGCGGGCCGGGGCCGGGTTCAGGACCACGAAGCCGCCCTGTTCCCGGGCCCGCAGGACCGCCGCCTCGACCACCTCGGGGGCGATCTCGTGCTGGACGAGGACGATCTCCCCCGGCGAGCGGACGAGCGGGTCCGGCAGGTCCGCCACGCCGAGGTCGGCGTTGGCCCCCGGGTTCACGACGATGGTGTTCTCTCCGGCGCCGTCGACGACCACCGCGGCGATCCCGGTGGTGGTCCGGTCGTCCGTCCGCACGGCGCTGACGTCGACGCCCTCGGCGGTGAGCGCGGCGAGGATGGCGTCCGCGTCCGCGCCGACCCGGGCGACGAGCCGCACCCGCGAGCCGAGGCGGGCGGCGGCGACGGCCTGGTTGGCGCCCTTGCCGCCGACCCCCTCCGCGAAGCGCCGGGCGAGCACGGTCTCACCCGGGTGCGGGAGGTCCTCGACGGTGAGGACGAAGTCCCGGTTCACCGAGCCGATGACGGTGATGGGCGACATGTGCCCTCCTTGGGAGATCGATTTCCGACATGCTGTACCAGCGCATCGGCGCCGTCAAGTAGCCTCGTCGTGCCCGTTCGCCCCGCCGCCGTGGCGCCCGCCCTCCGACCGAGAAGGACACCCACGTGACAGCGCCCCGACTCATCGACGTGGCCGAGGCCGCAGGCGTCTCCCGCGCCACCGCGTCCCGCGTGCTCGCGGGCACCCCGCGCAACGTCGACCCCGACCTCGCGCGCCGCGTCGAGGAGGCCGCGAACCGGCTCGGCTACCAGCCCAACCACTCGGCCCGCGCGCTGCGCACCGGCGCCACCGGCACCGTCGGCATCGTCCTGCCGACCCTCGCCAACCCGTACTTCGTCCAACTCGCCGACGCCATCGCCCGTCAGGTGCGCGCCGCCGGGGGCACCCTGGTGGTCTCCGACGCGGCCAACGACCCGGCGATCGAGGCCGAGCAGATCGAGACCCTGCTCGGCGGCCGGGTGGACGGACTGTTCGTGGTCCCGGTGTCGGCCGGTGCCTCCGGACCCGCCGTCCGCGACGCCGCCCGCCGCCGTCCCGTGGTGCTCTTCGACCGCTGGGCCAAGGGCTCCGGCACCGTGGCCGTCACCCTCGACAACGCCTCCGCGGTACGGCTCCTCGTCGACCACCTGGAGGGCATCGGACGGCACCGGATCGCCCTCGTCGCCGACCAGACCTCCTCCTCGGGCGCCGAGCGGGTGGCCGCCTTCGTCGAGGCCCAGGGCCCCGACGCCCCCACCATCCTGCTGCCCGGCTTCACCACCGACGGCGGGCGGACGGCGGGCCGCCGCGTCGTCGAGCAGCGCGACCGGGTCGACGCGGTCGTCTGCGGCGCGGACGTCCTCGCGGTGGGGCTCGTCAGCACGCTGCACCGCTCCTCGGTCGCCGTGCCCCGGGACATCGCCGTCACCGGGTTCGACGACACCGAGATGCTCGAACTCCTCGACCCGCCCATCACCTCCATCCGGCACCCGCTGTCCGCCATGGCGGAACGGGGGCTGGAACTGCTCCAGGCGCCGAGCCGCGAACGCGCCGAGCGGGTCGAGCGGTTCGCGCCCCGGCTCGTCGCCCGCGCCTCGACCTCCGTTCCGGCCGGGGACGTCTGACGGAGAAGGGGCTTGAGGAAACGGCGGCCGTGAATTCGACACCAGGCTGTGCGCGCGGACCTGGCCGTGTATCCGGCGATGTCGGTGGCTCTCCGGAATCGGGGCGGGCGCGGCAGCGGGTGAGGGCCGCGCACGGCGCCGACCCGTTCACCGACGTCTTCTCGTCAGTCCGTCACATCGGATCGCTCTTCGAACTGTCGTAGCAATCCAGGAATTTCCAAAGATGTCGATGATGGGGTGCTCCCGACCGCACTGGGCGTACAGTGGCGTTTCCCGGAGCGATGGCTTCCTCTGACCGTCGCGTTGTGCCTTCGTGCTCTTGCGCATGGACGTCTCGCCGACACCACAGCCACTCTCCTTCTCCCCTGCGCGGTAAGAGGAGCAGACAGTGATCAGGCGACGCGGTGATCAGGCATCGGGGGGAAGTCGTACGGAAGAGGTGTCTCATGGTCGGAGAACAGGCGATATCCGTCGCCGCGCGGAAGATCGTCGATCTGGTTCGTGCCCTTCCGGCGGGAATCTCCGAGCGTGAGCTCCTGGCGGAGGCCGCAAGGCGGTACGGACGGGTGCCGCGGCCGCGGTTGGCCAAGTTGCTCGAAGAAGCTGTCGAGGGCGATGCGCTGACCGTTTCCCACGGTCGTGTCCTGCTGGTCACGGTGCCGGATCCGGGGCCGGAACGGCCGTCAACGGGGGACGCACCGGCCCGCGACAGTGCGGTGGGATCCCGCTCGCCGGTGCTGAGGGTCGTCGCGCTCGACATCGAGAGCGTGGTGCGCACCATCCCGACCGCCCCCTACGTGGAGCGCGACGTCTACCAGGTCGCCGCTGTGAGGTTCGGTGCCGACCTCGCGTGGGCGGCCGCCGAGCCCCGTTGGCAGCGATACCTCAGATTCCCGGGTGACAGCGACGCGTTGCACGGACCCGTGCGGAACGCCGTCCTGGAGCATGGCATCCCGGCGCGGGACGGGTGGACGGAGTTACACAGCTTCCTGGCGGACGCGGACGTCGTCGTCGCCTACAACGGCACGGCGTTGGACTTCCCCGTCATCACCGAGGCGGCTGATCGGGCAGGCGCCGCCGACCCGCTCACCGCTGTACGTACCGTCGACGCCCTGTACCTCGCCCACTCCATATGGCCGTTCGCTCCCTCCCACCGGCTCTGGGACCTCGCGCGTGAACTCCGTCTGCCCGGAAGGGACATCCGCTCCCACACCGCAGACGGCGACACGATCATGCTCATCCGCCTCCTTGAGCGGGCCGCGTCGAAGTGGGCTGACACGCCGACGGAGGTCACCCAGCTCATCGCCGACGTCTGCCCGGACTCCGACGCCTGGCGGTTGCTGCGTGAACTCGCGGGGGAGCGGATGCCCGAACGGGAGCCTCTTGTTTGGGAGCCAGCGCACGTGGTTCGTCTGATGAGCGACGGACTCGCGGGGCACCCACCGCGCCGGAGCACTGACGGCACCCCGTCGAGGCGTGCCCCAGTCGTCGTTCCCGACGACCTGCGAGGCCCGGACGGTCGAGTGGATCCGACCGCCCTGGCCCAGGTCGTGCACGGTTCCCGCGTCCGAACCCGGCCAGCTCAAGAGCGGATGACACAGGCGCTGCACGACTGGACCGAACGAGGCGTCAGCGGACTGATCGAAGCCCCCACCGGCACGGGAAAGAGCTACGCGGTGCTGGCATCCGCGCTGGACTGGCTCGCGGGTGGCGCCGACCGAACGGCGGTGATCGCCACTTACACCAAACAGTTGCAGAGCCAGATGGCGAAGGACGTCCAAGAACTGGAGCGTGCGCTCCCCGGGGTCCTCGGCGTCTCTGATCTGGTCAAGGGCAAGTCCAACCGGCTCTCCCTCGCTGCCCTCACGAAGACCCTCGCGGAAGCGACACGGCGGAGCCACTCCCCGAAGACGATCCGTGGGCGCGCCCGCTTCTCGTGGGACCCCCTCTTCCGTGAACTCGCGGTCTTCCTCATGCTGCGTCTGCTCGCGGCCGAGGAGCCGTCACGGTCGTGGACGGCGAGGTCGGTCGACCCGGTGGACCTCCCCGCCTTCTTCGCCGACTACGTGGGGCCCGGGCGTGGGCTGTCCCTCTGGATGCAGTCCCTGTCCCAGAACGACGGAGACTTCGGGCCCGGCGCCGGGAACCCCCTCGCCGCACACACCGATACCGCGAGGGAGGCGATCGCTGGCCATCGCCTCATCCTCGCCAATCACGCGCTCGTGCTCTCCCACCTCGACGATATACGTGCTGTGGGCCCCGACATCCTCTTGGTGATCGACGAGGCACACGAACTGGAGACCGCCGCCACGTCCGCGTTGACCGTCGCGGTCGACTATCAGGACGTGGAAGCCGCCCTGTCGGAGCACCAGGCGTGGATCGCGGAGGCGCACCCGGGCACGGCACGGGACCAAGCCGTCGCCGCAGTCGCCGAACTGGACCGGCTGCTCGACGACGAACGGCTGCCACGAATGGCTGCACAGGCGTTCGACGCACAGGCGAAGGGGGTCGGCGTACGGATCGGCAGCCGGGCGACCACACTGGTCAGCCCCTACTCAGGGACCTCCGGTACCCGGGACACCCGGAGGCTGTCGCGGTTGCTGGCGCGCATCGCCAAGGCGCTCGTCGCCTGTCGCATCACCGTGGAACGGTACGCCGCCCAAGAGGTCGTCCGCGCCGATCCGTTGGTCGAGGAGAGGCTGAGCGCGGTCGCCGTACACACCGACCTGCTCGCCACCGCCCTGGACCGGGTGACGAGCGACATCGACGCGCTCCTTGACTCCGCCGCCACGCTGGACGACGCACTGCCTTCGCGCGTCGTCCACTTGGCGGAGCTGGCCGTGCCCAAGACGGAGCTGCGCTCCTACCGTTTCCGCGTCGCCAGCAGCCCCGTCGACCTGCCCGAGGACCCGGAGTGGCGGCGCTACCTGCAATCTTTCGTCCGGGTCCACTACGTGTCCGCGACGCTTCGGGTAGCGGACCGATGGGACTTCATGAGGAGTCGGCTGGGATTGCCGGAACACCTGCCCGCTCTCTCCCTGCCCTCCCCCTTCGACGTGCGGAACCAGGCCCGGGTGGTGTGCTTCTCGGACTTTCCGTCCTGGGCCGAGGAAGAGGAGGGAGCCCTGCGGACCGCCGCCCATCAGATAGCGGGTTTCGCCGCCGAGATGACGAGGCCGCGCCCTGACGGCAACGGATTCGACGGCGGCGGCATGGTTCTCACCACCGCGCGCTCGACTGCCGCCGGTATCGGCTTCCACCTCGCGGGGGAACTGCGCTCCCGTGCTCTGGACACCCCTGTCGTCGAGGCGCTCACACTCGGGAACGGCCGCGCCTACCGGGAGTTCACCGATCACCGGGACGGCGGCGGTTTCCTCGTCGGAACCAAAGGTCTCTGGCAAGGCGTCGATGTCTCCGACCCGGGGCGTTCGCGGCTCGTGTGGATCAACAAGCTGCCTTTCGCCTCCTTCGCGGATCCCGTCGTCGAGGCACGCCGCGCGGCGGTCGCCGAACGTGCCCGACGGGCCGGGCATCCCGACCCGGAAGGCGTCGCCACCGAGCACTACTACCTGCCGCTCGCCGCGCTCCAGCTCCGTCAGGCGGTGGGTCGGCTCATCCGCTCCGACCGGCATCGCGGTGTCGTCGTCATCAGTGACCGGAAACTGGCGGGGCAGAGCAGCCTGCGCCGTTCCTACCGGCGAGCCTTCCTCGGCAGCCTCGACGCCGGACTGGAACGCCCCGACGCGGAGACCGGGGACGTGGGCGCGGGCAACGTGATGACCATGGCTCAGGGGTGGCGTCACATATGGGAGTTCATGGCGGACCACGAGCTCCTCGACTCCGCTCGGGCCGCCGAGCTGTGCACCGATGCCGCCCTCGAACAGCACACCCTCCTGCCGCACACCCGGCGCATCCGGCAGCTGGCACTGACCCATGAGGAGACGCGCAAGCTACGCGAAGAAGGCCGGCTTGCCGAGGAGGTCGTGAACCGGTGCGCCCTCGTCGGCGGCCTGCTGAGGCTCTCCGACGAACCGGTGAGCCTCAAGCCGGCTCAGCGGACCGCCATCACCGCGGTGGCCGAGGGACGCAACCTCTTGGGGCTGCTCCCCACCGGCTTCGGCAAGAGCTTCACCTTCCAGCTGCCCGCGTTGGTCCTGCCTGGGGTGACCGTGGTGGTCAGCCCGCTGGTCGCCCTCATGCACGACCAAGCCCTCGAACTGAACCGTTCCATCGGTGGAGCGGTCCGCGCTCTGATCTCTCCGCTGCGGGAGTCCAGTAGCAGGGCGGGCAAGACGGAAGTCTCAGACCAACTCCTCGGCCGGGCCGACCACCGCATCCGGCTGGTCTACGTCAGTCCGGAACGGCTCTGCCAGCGGCGCTTCCGGGAGACGGTGCGGGCGGCCGCCGCCGCGGGCCGGGTGACCCGGATCGCGGTGGACGAGGCACACACACTCGCGCAGTGGGAGGACTTCCGACCGGCCATGCGCAGGGTCAGCCGGTTCGTGGACGAGTTGCGACGTGACCATGGGGTGGCGGTCACGGCGGTGACCGCCACCGCCAACCGGTCCGTCCATCAAGCCTTGCGGACAGGGCTGTTCGCCCTGTCCGCTGAGGTGCCCGATTCGGGATCAGCCGTGGCCGGAGCCGAGGCCGAGCGTCCCGGTGTCGTCGGGGGGCTGGTGACGGTGAGGGAGAACCCGATTCGCCCCGAACTCGCGGTCTTCCGCCGTTCCCTCGACCGGGCAGGCCAAGGCGGTGTCGCGGGGCTGGTGGAGCGCGTGGTCAGTGCGCTGGAGGGCCACGCCATCCTGTATTGCCTGACTGTCAAGGAGGTCAACACCCTCCACACGCATCTGCGTGAGTACGTGGGTGACGCGGGCATACGCGTGCTGCGGTTCCACGGGCGCCTCACCGAAGCGGAGAAAGCGTCCGTCATGACGGAGTTCCGGGAGGCACCGAGGGAGGGCGACGACGGCTTCGCCCCTGTGGTCATCGTCGCCACCTCGGCGTTCGGACTCGGGGTCAACCGGCCGGACGTGCGTACGGTGATGTGCGTGTCACCGCCCACCGACCTGGCCGCGCTGTACCAGCAGATCGGACGGGCCGGCCGGGACAGCGCGGGCCGCAACACAGCTGACGAGGGGCCGGTCAACAGTGCCCTCGCCCTGGCAACGAGCCGGGGCCTGCGCACGGTGCGCTTCATGACCGGCCAGGAACTCCCCTCCGCTCTGCTGCGGCGCATGGGAGCCCTGATCCTGGCGCAACGTGACGGCACGCTGGACCCGGTGCGGCTGGCCGGGGTCCTCATGGCCGAGGACGCGGCGACCGGCGCGCTGAGCCAGGCCGAACTGGAGGACGGCCACACCCAGGACCGCTACCAGGGTGGCGTCATGCGCGCCTTCAGCGCTCTCGCCGAACTGGGCGCGGTCGAGGACCTCGGTGACCATCCGCCGTACTGCGTGGTCAAGCCCGGCGATTTGGAGGGAGCACGGCCTGGCACAAGGCACTACGGCGCTTCCGGCAGCGTCACCGACGAGGAGGCCGACATCGCGCGGATCGAGCGGACCGTCGTCGCCACCGCGTTGGCGTGGGACCCGAGTCAAAGTGTCGACGTGCGACTGCTCGACAGGGAACTCGCCCACCACTGCCCCGGTTATCGTTCGGTGGCGGAGGGGCCGGCAGCCACCTGGGAGCTCCTGGCGGACCTGCACGACCGCGGACTCATGGACGTCTCCGCAGCACCCAGCCGCCGTCTTGTCACAGGGCTCGCCGTACGCGCCGGGGCACCACCTGAGGGCTACCTTCCGCTGCTCGGCAGGCGTCGCCACAGTGCAGCCGAGGAATTGGCCAGGTTGAAGGACTTCTTCGACTCGACGACGGTCTGCGCCCAGCGACTCTTCGCCGATTATTTCGGTGTGGCCGAGATTCCCGACGGCTCTTGCGCTACGGCCCGTTGCCGCTGCTCGTCATGCTGGGACAGCGGCTGCTGGCCTCTGGAGGAACGACGCCCCGCCGTCGCCGAAGCGTTCCACAGCCCGCGTGCGCGTGAGGGCGGACGTACGGACACCACGCTGCGTGATCAACGGGTCGATCGCCAGATCCATCGACTGCTGCAGTTGCAGCCGCAGGGCGCGCACCCGCGCAGACTCTGGCACGCGCTGCGCGGAGACGAGTCCTCCTACCATCCGGGCAGCCGGAGGATGATCTCCCTGCCGAAGGTGATACGGGAGAGCCGCCATTTCGGAGGCCGCTCTGACCTCACCTTTCCCGCAGTGGGGGAAAGTCTGACGCGGTTGGCCGCGCGTGGAGCGGTCGTCGAGGACCAAAAGGGCCTCTGGCACGCCACCCGCCCGGTGCACCGGAAGGACGACACGGCGGCACAACGGGAGGACGGAAAGTGATCACGATGCCCCTGGCGCCGACGGCCGTGTGGCGACCGTACGAGGACGAACCCGTGCTCACCCGGGCGATGACCGCAGGATACCGGGCGACACCTCCCGAGGAGATCGACCGGCTGCGCGTGTACCTGAACGCGGTCGTCGCCGACCGTCGGTGCCCGGTGCACACCGCGGTGGCCTTCAACGCCGTCTACTTCGGTTACGCGCTCGGCGGCGAAGGGTACGGCAACAGCCCCTTCGACCTCGATGCTTTCCCCTCCTTGGCGCTGGGGGACGAGGTACCCGCCCTTCCCGTGGGGGCACTTGCGAGGATCGAAACGGGCTCCGACCCCCTGTACGCCGAGATCGTCTACAAGGAGGGCAGGCATCCCGGTGTCGAGGAGGACGGCGGAGTGCCGGGCTGGGTGTCCGGCGCGCCGGCCGGTGCGCCGGAACCCGGACGGGAACAGGAGGATGCGGGGCCCGTCCGCCGGGAGCTGCTCGTCCCCGACTTCACGGCCTTCGGCCCCGCGCTCCAGCTGGGGGAATCCAAACTCAAGCGGTTCCGCGCCCGTCAGAGGTGGCTCGATCAGAACGGGCACGTCATCGTGGACGCCCGATACGCCTCCGCGTCCGCCGCCGGGTCCGATGGCACAACGGCTTTCGTCGACCATCTGCTGACCCACCAGCGGGAAGCGCTGCTGAGTCCGCTCGTCCCGGCGTCCGTCGCCCATCTCATCGGCAGCGGCGCACCGGAGCGGTTGCGGAGCGCCCTGACCGGGCTGATCGAGGTAGTCGATCACGCACTGCGCACCAGTGGAGCACTGCGTACCTGGCGCGGCTACGCGCTGACCCGCGAGCGGGTCGGAGCCGGTCTGAGCGACCCGGGGCCGCTCGGCGGGGCGGACCTTCACGCGCTCGCCGGTTCTCTGGAACGCGGTCCGGTCCCGAACGCCCGTCGGCGCCATGGCCTGACCGCTTCCCGGACCGTGTACACGGCGATCGGCCCCTGGATCCGGGGGGTGGCCGACGCTGAGCCGTCATTGACCGGGTTGGAGTACGCGGTCTCCGTCTGCCGGGCCAACCTCGCTGTCGCGGACTTCGTCCGCAACGACACGGACGGCGGACTGAGCGTCAGGAACAACGTCCGGGTCACCCTCGACGACGACTTCGAGAGCGGTGGCGTGTGGCGGTCCCACCACCCGGGCTTGGGGGAAGACACCGGCGATCCGCTGATCCCCGCAGGGCGCGGCTGGCGGGACGCTGCGGATCTGCCTGAAGTCCCCGCCCCGCTCCCGGACCCGGAGGAGCCGCAGAGTGCCCCTGCGGCCCCGGCCGACGGCCCCCTCGCCGATGACGGAAGCATCGGGTCGCCGAACTATCTGAGGATCAACGACAGCGAGGTCAGCTGGCAGGTGCCGCTGCGCCTCGCGCACCTCATGGAGGGCAGGCTGCCGCTGAGCCCGTCGGTCGCGGACGGGCTGCGCTATCTGCGGATGGACGCCCTTCCCGTACGGGTGGAACTGAACCATCCGGGGTCGGTGCTCGAAGCCGCAGAGGAGGTCCAGGAGGCGGTTCTCGACCTGAGCGGGGACACCGGTCTGCTCAGACGTGTCCAATGGCCCATCGACTTCTTTCCCGGGCTGCTCCTGCAGGTTCAATGGCCACGCGGGGGCAGGGTCTTCCGTCTCCACACGGTCGAACTGGAAGAGACGGTCGAGGTCGATGGAGAACACATCACGCACCGCTACGACCCTCTGGTCCTCACCCGTGAAGGAGCCCCGGGGAGCAGCCGGGACGGTGACTCGTCCGCGGGGCTGGACGTCCGGCGTCTCGTCCTGCGCGCGGTGCGGCGCTGCGGTCGGCTGACCGTCGACGGGCACGCCTTGCTGGACCGGACCATGCTGCCCGGAAGCGTGTACGACACGCCTCCCATCCCGGACCAGCTCACCGCGCTCGAACAGGCCGTCGACGAGCTCATCGCGGAGCGGGAGCTGTACGAGGCCGAAGGCAGCCGCGCCGCCGACGGCGAACCCCGTCACCCGGCACGGGACGGCGAACCGCGGATCCCCCTCATCGGCTACGACCCCCGCCCCGTGCCCGTGCCCCGGTCGGGTCCGGGTACGGTCGCCCCTCGACAGGCCCTGGGAGCCGAACACTTCGTCCACGGCTTCCTCCGGCGGCTTCCCCCCGGCCAGCACCCGACCGACGCGCAGCGCGCCGCCTATCGCGCGCATTGCCGCCGAGTGGGCAAGGCCGACGGTACCGAACTGCCCGGTGGCTACACCTTCGTCACCGCGCACGCCCGCCGCCGCTGACCTCTCCTGCCACGACCGCGTATCCGAATCCACCACCGGCACCACACGTCCAGCAGCGTCCAGCGCCGTACGTCGACACAGAGATCGGAACCCATGACCTTCAGCTATCCCGTGGTGGCGCAACCACCGTTCTCCCCACCAGGCACCCCGGTGGATCTGCTAGAGGAGTTGGCCACAGCACTTCAGGGACTGGGGCCGGTCCTGAGGCCGACGATCAGCGAACTCACCGTCGAGGAAGCGGAACTCGCGCTCAACTCCCTCGACCCCAAGAACCGGCATTCCATCATGCAGGCCCTCGGCTTCCGCAAGGTCGAGCCACGGCGCTTCGGGCACGTGCTGAGCGAGCAGGTCCTGAAGCGCGTACAGCGGCTGGAACGGGACGGGGAGCTCAGGCACGCTCTCGCGCACCTCACCGCCCGCGTCATCAGCGACGCCTACCGCGAAGCCGGGGAGTCTCCTTCCGTTCCCTCCCCGACGGGACTCCTGGAGCGGTGGGGCCCACGACTGCTGCGCCTGGCGCTCTTCTCCCATGTGGAGGCATCCGTCTTCGACGCCCATCTGCTGCTGTGGGCCGCGGATCACGAGCTGTTCGGTGTGGCGGCGAACGAGGCCGCCCGGGAGGCGGTGTACCGGGCCGCGCGGCGCATCACCGACGCGTCGGCCGATCTGGACCCGCGGGTCCTTTCCCCACGTGAGGGCACCACCGTCGAGCGCGGGTCGCGGGCCGTCGTCCCCGCGCAGCGGCCCTCACCGGAGGAGCCGCAGTCGGCGTCCACCAGTTCCGTCGCCGTGGGGGAGGTGCCTTCGGACGCGGAAATCGTATCGGTGCGGGAAGACCTCGGACGGACCGTCGAGGAGGCGTGCGACGCCGCCGATCGGGTCCGGGACACCCTGCTGGACGGGCGTCCACCTGCCGACTCCGACCTGGCGCGACTCGCCGCCGTCGCACCCGCGTTCATCCGCGCCCGGGACGTGTTGTCCTCGGCGGGCGTCACGACTGTCACCGACCGCCTCACCGAAGTCCGGTCCGCGATCGATGAATTCCGCGCCCTGACGCGGAGGAAGCAGCGGGACGACCGGATCCGGGGCGTCCTGGCGACGGTGCTGACCTTGGGCTGCTCCCCGGACAGCCCGGTCGCGGAGACGGTCACGGACGCTCGGCAGCGCGCGAGGACCCTGCTCGCGAAGGAGCGGTGGGACGAGCGGGACGACGCCGAAACGCGATTCCTCAGCCTGCTGGTTCAGCTCGTAGAGGTGAGCCGGAGCGGTGCCCACGAGACGATCGTCGACATCCAGCAGCAGCTGTCGTTGGCGCACCCTCCGTACTCGGTGGCTGCTGTCTTTCACCAACAGATCACGGTGACCGTCGAGTCAGAGCCCGAGGCCGAGGCCGCGGACGTGGCCCCAGCGACGGAGCCCGTCGATGCCGAGACGAGCTCCGACGGCCGGAAGGAGACGGAGCGCGGGGAGGACGGGACGGAGGAAGAGCGTTCCGATGTAGTACCTGCCGCCCCGGAGCGCCCCGCCGAGTCCGTACCGATAGGCGGGGGAGCCGCCACGCGCTCCGGGGAACTGAGGGAAGAACGGTCCCTGCCGCCCCTCACCGGACCGTCGTCCGCCGCCGATGTCGTCGCCGTCGCCGAAGCGGCTCCGGGCATCGTGCCGGAGGAGACCGAGCGGATTCTCGCGCGTCTCGTCACCGAACAGCGTTTCGGTCTCGCCGCCCACCTCTCGCGGACCCTTCACCGCTCCGTGGCCGAATCCGCCGTCCTGCGACTCGCGGCCGCGTCGGTGCTGCTGTCTTCCAGGACCGGCAGCGCGGCCCAGTTCATCGAGGAAGCACTGCACGACTGGGACACCGGGGAAGAAGGCGAGAGCGAGGAATTGTCCTTGCTGCTGCTGCCCACCCTGGTGCACTCCGCTCTGGTGACGGGAGCCCCGGTCGTCGGTGCGCAGTTGAAGCAGCTCGCCCCTCAATTGCCGGACGCGTTGCAGGAGACGGCTGTCGCGGTCGCGGAACCGACGCTGCAGAGCGCTCTTCTCATCGCGCCGCCGCACGCCGTCGTGGCGGACGTCTCGCAGACGGAGGGCAGGCTCCGGGCGGCGAGCGACGGCTGCCGTGCTCTGCTCGCCGTACCGAGGATGCGGTATCAGCGGGCGAGCGCCATGGTGCAGCGCTGGCTTGCTCCGACGGGTCGGCTGGGCAGTGTGCTGACGGCTATCGTGAGTGACGCGCCGACCGCCGAAGCGCGCGCGGACGAACTGCTGGAGAGCCTGGCCAGGCGGCCTCAGATCGAGTCGGCCATTGACGAGATGGACGACGCCCTGCGCAGCCCCGGACGGCCGGAGCTCCAAGGCGCGGGCCGCAACAACGTCCGCCAGTACGTGGAACGGGTCCGGGACGCCGTCCGGGAGTGGCGTGCCGTCAAGCGGGAGCTGGAGGCGGGGCGGTCGGAGGACAACGCCTGGGCCTTCCGCGCGGTGACTGATCTGCGGGTCTCTCTCCTCGGACTGCGAGAGCGCGTCATGGCCGACCTCACCGCGGCTGAACGCAGTTCCGACGCTCTGGTGAAGGCCGCCGCCTCGGTGGCACGCGTGTTGTTCGCGAAGGTCTTCGACGGACTGTCCGTCGGCAACCGGGCGCTCGACGCCGGATCCGAGCCCGAGGTGAGTCTGGTGCTGGACGCCGAGCTGTACAAGGTGTTCCGGAGCCGGTCCGACGAGACGCCCACCACGAACGATCTGATCCAGAGCGTGGACCGTACCTGGGACGAAGCGATCGACTTCCAGGTCGGCCGGGACGGCTTCGCAGTGGTGCGCACCATTGTCGACCTCGCGGATCTGGGCATGCTCCCCGCGCCGCACACGCTGACCCGTTCGCCGGAGCGCCGGGCGAGGCTCGTCGGGATGGAGCAGGAACGGCACATCGCGCTGGCCGCGAAGGCCAGTGAGCTCTCGGCGAGACTGCGGCGGTCCCAGGCGGACGAGGCCCTCACGGTCGAGCAGGACGTCAGCCTCCAGGAGTCACTGGCGGACGCCGGGAAACTGCTGGTGGGGGAGTCCCCGGACCTCGCCGCTGTCCGTCGCAACCTGGACCGGGTCGAGAAGCTGATGCCGCGCTACCGGAAGGAAGCGGCCGATCGGTTGCGCGCCAGGCTGGCGGCGTTGCCGGACGTGAGCGCGGAGGACCACGAGCGTGTCCAGCGCAATCTGGACACCGACAGTCTGGCTACCGCGGCGGAGCTCGTCTACTTCCTCGAACTGGGTGAGTCCGTACCGGAGATCAGGGCCGAGGACTCACATCTGGAGGCGTTTCTGCCCGCGGTGCCCGACGCGCTGCTGGGTGGTGTCGACGAGGACCTGGTCGAAGCCGTCCGGGCTCGCCGCCGCTACAAGGGTCACACGGTGCTGGACTACGCCCCGCTCTCCGAGGAGGAGGCCGAACGGGCTGCCGTCGCCCTCGACCTGTGGAGCAGACTGGCCACCACCAAGGACCGAATCAAGATCAACCCGCGGGAGAGCCTGACCCCCGCCCTGTCGCTGCTGGGGTACGAGGCCCGGCGGGCCAGGCCCCTGGATGAACTGCCGCGTGGCAAGGACTACCGTTTCTTCGAACTGGCGGACGTGCACGTCACCGGGCGGGCGTGGGCGCCCGCGTTCGGGTCGCAGATCAAGGACAGGGGAGGCAAGCTGCGCACCCTGCTCATCTGGGGGCGCCCCGCCGCCAAGCTCTTGATCAGCCGCATCCTCCAGGACCCCGACGAGAGCAGTCTGCTCGTGGTCCACTTCGGGACCCTGGACACCAAGGCCCGTACGGAGCTGGCAGCTGCTTCCCAGGTGACGACCAAGCCGATCATGGTCGTCGACGACGCCGCTCTGGCCTATCTCACGGCGCACGGCAACCGGAGGGTGGACGCCGCGACCGAGACGTTGCTGCCGTTCTCCTCCGTCAACCCGTACATCAAGGAGAAGCGCGGTCAGATCGGGCGGGAGATGTTCTACGGCCGGGACCGTGAGCGCAAGAGCATCCACGACCCCGCCGGAACTCAGATCCTCTACGGGGGAAGGGGGCTCGGTAAGTCCGCGCTCCTTGCGGACGCCGGTGACCGTTTCGAGGAACAGCGCCCGGGTGCCTACCGAACGATCTATCTCAACCTTGACAAGACTGGTATCGGCCGAGGAGCCGCGCTGGGCGCCGAGGCGATCTGGCCCACCCTGGATCAGGAGCTCACCCGGGAGGGCCTCCTGGAGGAGCCTCGGCGGCGAGGTCCGCGTCCGGAGGCATGGCAGAGGGTCACCACGGGCATCGCCCAGTGGCTCGAACAGGACCCCGACCGTCGACTCCTCATCCTGCTCGACGAGTGTGACCGCTTCTTCGAAGCGGACGTTCCCGAGTGCACGGAGACCCGGCGTCTGCGTGGTCTCGGTGAGGACTCCCGTGGCAGGGCGAAGGTGGTCTTCGCCGGGCTGCACTCCGTGCAGCGCTTCACCCGGCTCGCTAGGAACGGCCCCTTCAGCCATCTGGCGCAGACCCCGACGGTCGTGGGTCCGCTGGCTCCGCAGTTCGCCGCTGACCTGATCGTGCATCCGATGAGAGCCCTGGGCTTCGAGTTCGCCGATGTCGATCTCGTGAACAGGGTGCTCGGCTTCTGCTCCTACCAACCCTTCCTCCTGCAGATCTTCGGTAGTCGGATGGTGCAGGTCATGCAGAACAAGCGAGCCCGCCTTCCGCTGGTGCCGCCGCCCTGGACGATCGGCGAAGGCGACGTGGACGCCGTGGAACAGGACACCTCGTTGCGTTCGGACATCACTGCGGCCTTCAAGGACACACTCGCCCTCGACGACCGCTACCACGTCATCGCCAACGTCCTCGCCTGGCACGCCCGGGACGCCGGTCTGGAGATCAGGCTCAGTGACCGGGAGCTCCGTGACGAGTGCGCTTACTGGTGGCGTCAGGGCTTCGAGCAGCTGGACAGCGAGGGCTTCCGCGCCTACCTCCAGGAGATGGTCGGGCTCGGTGTCCTGGCACCCAACAACGACGGTCAGGGCTGGCATCTGAGGGGTCCCAACGCGTTGCGCATGATCGGCACCGCGCAGGAGATCGAGGCACGGCTCGTCGGCGCGGAGAAGGAGTCCCGGCTGGAAGAGACCGTCGTCCTGGAGAGTCGGCCCGTCCTGTCTGACGGCCGTTCCGGCCCGCTCACCGTCAATCAGATCGACTATCTGCTGGGGGAGGGCGGAAATCAGGTCCGTGTCGTCCTCGGTACGCGGGCAACCGGTGTCGCCGACGTGGAGCGGACCCTGAGGGAGACCAGCAGGATGACGGGCTGGTCGGCACCCGTCATCGGTAGCGCCAACACCTTCCGCAAGGAACTCGCTGTCGGTCGGGCCGGTGCGCGGAGGCTGCTCGTCAGCGACCTCGTCCGCGGCAGCGAAAGGTCTTGCCGGGACTCCCTCGACCTGGCGAAGTCGGTGCTTCCCGTGGCTGCCGGAGCCACCAGGTCGGTGGTCCTGGTGTCAGGGGAGGGACAGCTCGACTTCTGGTCCGACCTGTTCGTCGGAGCCGAGGCCGATCGCGAGACCGTGGTGGTGCTGCGCAGACACGACCTGCGGAGCCTCAAGGACTGGACGCAGCGTCACAGCTTGTGCGAGACGGACCAACGCCTTACCGCTCTCGCCTCGGCTACCGGAGGCTGGCCGTTCCTGCTGGACAAGGCGCTGGAACTGCGTGAGCGCCACCAGAACCAGGACAAGGTGCTGCAGGCGCTCGCTTCCTGGCGGGAGCAGCCCGACGGCGCGGGTGAGTTCGTGGACGCCGTGGGCCTGCCGGAGAGCGGCTCTCTCCAAGCCGGGTACTCCGCCGTCGTCGATCACCTCGATACCGAATGGCACGAGGGCGCCTACGTTGCGACGGCGGTCGAGATGGCGGGTTTCGCCCCTGATGAGGCGCGACGGACGGTCATGTGCCTGGAGGCGCTCCAGGTCCTGGAACGGGAAGGCACCCGACTGCGCGTGGAACCCGTGTTCCACGCGGCGCTGGGAGTCCTCGGAACTCAGGAGTAGCCCGCTGAACCCGTGGTGAGGGCCAGATACCGGTCCCCACCACGGGTCCACCGGGACGACCAGCGGCGCGGGTGCCGTCAGCGCTGGCCGTCTCCCCCGCCGTCCCGGGGCGAGGGCGGGCCGCCAGTGCCCCCGGCGACGTCAGGGTGTCGTCACCTCGGGAGCCTGGCCGGTGCTGGTCCGGTGTCCGCCCTCGGGCGGCGGGACCGTGGTGAGCGTCATCAGCGCGGGGTCCTGGGCGAGGATGCGGCGGTGCAGTTCCCGCAGGGCGAAGCCGGGGTCGGCGCCGAGTTCGTCGGCCACCCTGCGCTGGTAGCCGTGGTAGTGGGAGAGCGCGTCGGCGCCCCGGTCGGCGCGGAACAGGGCGAGCATCAGCAGCCAGCTGAAGCGTTCGCTCAGCGGGCGCCGGTGCAGGACGAAGTAGAGGTAGGGGATGGCGTTGCGGTGCCGTCCGAGGTCGAGTTCGACTTCGGCGCGCAACTCCATGTCGGCCAGGAAGCGTTCCTCCCGGTAGACGCGTTCACGGTCCAGTACGGGAGCCTCCAGCCCCTCGGCCAGGGGGCCGGTGACCAGGATCCGCGCGCCGTCCAGGTGCCGCGCCGCCCCCTGGAGGTCACCGGTGAGGGCCATGGTGGTGCCCTCCGACGCGAACCGTTCGTAGGCGTGCAGGTCCACCGTGGCGTCCCCGGTCTCCAGCCGGTAGCCGCCCGTGGTCCACACGATCCCGGGGGCCGCGCCCGGGACCTCCGCCACGGCGCCGGAGAGCACCCCGCGCAGCCCGGAGACGTACTTCTGCACCAGGTTCTTCGCGTACGCGGGCCGCTCCGTCCCCCAGAGGGCGGAGATCAGCTGATCGGTTCCGGTGGAGAGGCCGGGGCGCAGCAGCAGGGTCGCCAGCAACGCCCGCTGCTTCGGTGGGCCCAGGGCCACCGGATCGCCGTTCACCAGCATCTGGAGCGGGCCGAAGAGGATGAACCGGACACCCGGCCGGTTCCCGTCCCCGTCGCCCTCCGGACCCGTGTGCCTCAGCAGAACCGTGGACATCGTCCTCCCCCTCGTCGATCCGTCCGCCCCGCCCCGTCCCGCCTCATCCCGCCCGCCCGCCGGTCCGGTCCGCTCGTCCGACCCGTCCGACCCGTCCGTCCGCCCCGGTTCCGGGGCCGGACACCGCTTCTGACGATACGTCACCCATCCTTCCCGGGTTCTTCCCCATTCCTTCCGCATCTCTTCCCCGTTCCTTCCCCCGGCCCTCCCCGTCCCCTCCCGACGCGTACGGCGGTCCGCTCCAGCGTCTTCGGAGAAGGTGTGCGGACCTCACCGACACCGATCCGGACCGGGCCCCGGCCGCCCCGCCCCACGGCATCCCTCCCGTGCCCACGGGCGCCTCCGGGCGGACGACGTCCCGCCGGACACGGCCGGGCACCGAACACGAAGGAACGCACGAGTGGCCTCCACCTCCACGTCCCCCGCCGCCTCCCGGAACACGGCGGCACCACCCGGCGACGACACCGCCCCGCACCGCCTCGGCGCCGCCGTCGCCCGCCGCCCCCGCCCGGTGATCTGGCTGGGCGTGCTGCTCACCGTGCTCGGGCTCGCCCTCGCGTCCGGGACGATGGACCGGCTGGTCCTCAGCCGGTTCGAGAGCCCCGGCTCCGAGTCCCTGGACACCCGCGCCGTCCTGGAGCGGGAGTTCGGCACCGGAACGCCGAGCGTGCTGCTCCACGTCACCGCCAAGAACGGCGACGTGGACACGGACGCCGTCGCGGCGGCGGGCCGCGCCCTGGAACGGGAACTGGCCGACCAGGAAGGGGTGGCCGAGACCGCCTCGTACTGGTCGCGCGACGCCTCCCCGGTGATGCGTTCCGAGGACGGCGGACAGGCGCTGGTGATCGCCCGGATGGCCGGTACGGTCACCGAGGCCCGCACCAGACTCGCGGAGTTCGCCCCCGGGTTCGCCCGCGACGACGAACTGCTGCGGGTCGAGGTCGGCGGCGCCGACGAGGTCTTCCGGCAGGCCGCGGAGCAGGCCCGCACCGACTTCCTCCGCGCCGAACTCATCGTCTTCCCGCTGGTGCTGCTGCTCCTCGTCGTCATCTACCGACGGTTCAACGCGGCCCTGCTCACCCTCGGCACGGGCCTGTTCTCCGTCGTCACGACGCTCGCGCTGCTGCGGCTGCTGACCGGCTTCACGGACGTCTCGACCTTCGCCGCCAACCTCACCCTCGTCATGGGCGTCGGCCTCGGCGTCGACTACGCCCTCTTCGTCATCAGCCGCTTCCGGGAGGAACTCGCCGACGGACACGAGGTCCCCGAGGCGGTGCGGCGGGCCGTGGGGCGCGCGGGCCGCACGGTCGCCTTCTCCGGGCTGACCGTGCTGGTCTCCCTGTCCTGTCTGCTCCTCTTCCCGTTCCCGTTCCTGCGCTCCTTCGCCTACGCGGGCATCGCGACCGTCCTCACCTCGGTCTTCGCCGCCGTGGTGATCCTGCCCGCCGCCCTCGCCCGGCTCGGCCACCGCGTCCAGCGGAAGCGGCCCGCCCCGACCCGCGCCGACGGCGGCTGGTGGCACACCACCGCCCTGCGGGTGACCCGCCGCCCCCTGGTCCACGGCGGCTCCGCGCTCGCGGTCCTGCTCGTCCTCTCCGCCCCCGCCCTGGGCGTCGACTTCGGCACCCCCGACGACCGGGTCCTGCCCGCCGGGGCCTCCAGCCGGGTCGTCCAGGACCGGATCCGCGCCGACTTCACCGCCGAGGAGACGGACGCCCTCCAGGTCCTCACCCCCGGACTCACCGCCCGGAACGCCGTCGCGGACACCGCCCGCGACCTCTCCCGCCTCGACGGCGTCGCCCAGGTCGACGCGCTCACCGGCTCCTACGCCGACGGCCGCCGCGTCCGGGAACCGGGCGGGTCCGCCGAGCGGTTCGCGGGGGCCGACGCCACCTGGTTCTCCGTCGTCCTCACCCAGGACCGGCTCTCCGACGACCCGGACGCCGTCATCGCCGAGGTGCGCTCCACCGTCGCCGCCGGGGCCGCCACCGAGGTCCGGATCGGCGGCTACCCCGCCGAACTGGCCGACTTCCGCGAGGTGCTGGTCGACCGGCTGCCCCTCGTCTTCGGGCTGGTCCTCCTGGTCACCTTCGTGATCCTGTTCCTGATGACCGGCAGCCTGCTGCTCCCGGCCAAGGCCATCGTCCTCAACACCCTCTCCATGGCCGTCATGTTCGGCGCGCTGGTCTGGGTCTTCCAGGACGGCAACCTCTCCTCCGCGCTCGGCTTCACCGCCACCGGCAGCCTGGAGCCGTCCATCCCGATCCTGATGTTCTGCGTCGCCTTCGGGCTCTCCATGGACTACGAGGTCTTCATGCTGTCCCGGATCAAGGAGGAGTACCACCGGAGCGGCGACACCACGGCCGCCGTCGCCACCGGACTGGAACGCGGCGGACCGCTGATCACCTCCGCCGCCGTGATCCTCGCCGCCTCCTTCGCCACCTACGCCTCCTCCGGCATCGTCTACCTCAAGATGCTCGGGCTGGGCATGGTCGTCGTCGTCCTCGTCGACGCCACCCTCATCCGCGCCGTGCTGGTGCCCGCGCTGATCCGGCTGGCGGGCCGCGCCAACTGGTGGGCGCCCGCCCCGCTGCGCCGCCTCCACGCCCGCTTCGGCCTCGCGGACTGACCGGACCCGCACGTCCGGCGCACCACGGCGGGCGCCGTCGCCGGGACCTCCCGCGGCGGTGCCCGCCGACCGACTCAAGGAGCACTTCTCCCATGCTGGACATCGGCCTCTACGCGGCCATGGTCGTGGGCTCGGCCCTCTTCCACGCGTACCTCTGGGTGCGGCTGGTCCGCGACATCACCCGGCCCGCCACCCGGGGCCGTCGCCGGGGCACGGTCGCGATCGTGGTCTCCGCGGTGGTCGCCCCCGCGACCCGCGTCGTGACGCCCTACCTCGGGCCGGAGGACGGGCGGTGGCTCGCCTGGCCCGGATACCTCCTGATCGGCGTCCTCCTCTACCTCCTGACCGGACTCGCCCTGGCGGAGGTCCCCCGGGCCTTCTTCGTCCGCCGGATCCGGGCGGCGGAACGGGCCGCCGCCGGGCAGTCCGCGCGCGAAGCCGCCCGGGAGGTCGCGCGGGATGCCGTACGGGACCCCGCGCGGGAGGACTCCGGTACGGCATCCTTCCGGGCGGACGGAGCGTCGGGCAGGTCCCCCGGCACTCTGCGGATCACCGTGGGGCGTCCGAGGATCCAACCGGTCAGGCTGATGGACCGGCGGCTCTTCCTCGGCCGGACCGTCGGCACGGTGGTGGGTGCCACGGCCCTCGCCACCACCGGGTACGGCATGCGCACCGCCCTCGGCGGCCCGGTCGTCAAACGCGTCCCCGTCCGGCTGCCCACCCTCGACCCCAGGGCCTCGGGGCTACGCGTCGCCACCATCAGCGATCTGCACCTGGGGCCGCTCCTGGGCCGCTCCCACACCGAGCGCGTGGTCCGGATGATCAACCGGCTGGAGCCCGACCTGGTCGCGATCGTCGGTGACCTCGCCGACGGCACCAGCGCCCAACTCGGCGACGCCGTCGAACCGTTCAGAGCGCTGGAGTCCCGCCACGGGGCCTTCTTCGCCACCGGCAACCACGAGTACTTCTACGACGACGTCCAGGGCTGGGGGAATCGTCAGACACCCCCTAGGTCGAGGACGTCACCGGCGAGGAGCACGGCCGGGGCCCCGACTTCGACCGTGCCCTCGGCGGCCGGGACACCGGCCGTCCCGTCGTCCTCCTCGCCCATCAGCCCGTCCTCGCGGGCGAGGCGTCCGACCACGGGGTGGACCTGCGGCTCTCCGGCCACACCCACGGCGGCCAGATGTTCCCGCTGAGCGCCGTCGCCGCCCTCGCCAACCCGGTCCTCTCCGGGCTCGGCCGGGTCGGCGGCACCCAGCTGTACGTCACCAACGGAACCGGGTTCTTCGGCCCGCCGGTCCGGATCGGCGCCGCGCCGGACATCAGCGTCATCGAACTGGAGGGCCGCTGACCCCGGGTGCGTCGCGGCATCCCGCCCGGGCCGCCGTCACGTGCCCCGGGCGGGGCTCGGCGCGTCCCGGGCCGGACCCGGGGAGCACCAGCCGGAAGACGCTGCCCCGGCCGGGGGCGGTGTCGAGTTCCAGCCGGCCGTGGTGGGCCGTGGCGATGGCGGCGGCGATGGCGAGACCGAGGCCGGAGCCCGGGGGCATCGGGGAACGGGACGGTCCGGCGCGGTAGAAGCGGTCGAAGACGCGCGCGGCGTCCTCGGGGGCGAGTCCGGGGCCGTCGTCCACCACCTCCACCACGGACAGCGGGGTGCCCGGCGGCGGGGGCGGCCCCGTGGCCACCCGGCCGGGCCGGTCGGCGCCGTGGCGGGGGCCCGCCGGGGCGGCGCCGACCCGGACCCGCAGCCGGGTGCCGTCGGAGGTGTGCGTGACGGCGTTGGTCAGGAGGTTGCCGACGACCTGCGCCAGCCGGTGGGGGTCGCCGGTGGTCTCGGTGATGTCGAGGTCCCGCTCCCCGTCGACGGGACCGGGTACGGCGAAGGGGTCCACGCCGGGCGCTCCCGTGCCGAGCGGGTCCCGGTCGAGCGGGTCCCGGCCGGACGGTTCCGGACCGGGTGCTCCCGGGGCGAGCTGTTCCAGTGGTTCCAGGGAGATGGCGCGCCGGGGGTGGCGCAGCGCCGTGGTGGCGATGGCGTCGGCGCACAGCGAGAGCAGGTCGACGGTCTCCTGGTGGGGGTGCGGGGCCCGGCCGAGGGCGGCGAGCAGGAAGAGGTCGTCGACCAGCCGGCTCACCCGTTCCGCGTTCTGGCTGAGGAGGCCATGGGCCTCGTGGCGCCGCTCGTCGCTCATGTCCGGTTCGTGCAGCAGGAGTTCCGCGAACCCCTGGACGGCGGTCAGCGGGGTGCGCAGCTCGTGCCCGGCGTCCGCCAGGAAACGGCGCAGCTGCCGTTCGGAGTCCTCGGCGCGGTGCAGCGCCGCGCGCAGCCGGTCGAGCATGGTGTTCAGGGCCAGGCTGAGCCGTCCGACCTCGGTGTCCGGGTCGGGGACGGGGACGCTGAGCCGCAGGGCGCCGTCGGTGATCCGCTGGGCGGTCCGCTCGACCCGGGTGAGGGGACGCAGCCCGACCCGGACGGCGAGGTTCCCGAGGAGGCCGACCCCGACGGCGACCGCCGTGCCCAGCGCCACGCTGAACCACAGCAGCCGGGTGGTGGCCCCGTCGACGGTGTCCAGGGGAAGCGCGACCACGGCCCGCATCCCGTCGGGCCCCGCGTAGACGATCACCCGCCAGTCGGACCCGGAGCCGTCCGCCGGGCCGACCGTGGCGGCCCGGCCCGTGGTCGGCTCCAGCTCCGCCGTGGTGTCCGGCAGCCGGGGGCCGGGGGCGTCGTCGTGTCCCAGGACGGTGTCCAGCAGCCGTCCGTCCCGGCCGTAGAAGGAGACCCGGTAGTCGGAGGGCAGGGCGTTGTCGGGGCGGGGCCGCTGACGGAGCCGGCCGTCGGCGATGTCCCGGTACACCCCGTCCGGCGGCCGGAAGTGGGCGAGCCGCTCGTCGACCTCGTCGGTGAGCCAGCCGCGCATCACGGTGAGGCCGGCGGCCTGGCACAGGACGACCGCGCCGGTCGCCAGCAGCCCGGAGAGCAGGACGAGACGGCCGCGCAGCGAACGGGGGCGCGGTCGCCGGGGCCACCACCTCATGACGCGGCCGGGTCCGCGCCGTCGCGCGGCAGCCGCAGGCAGTAGCCGACGCCCCGGACGGTGTGGATCAGCGCGGGAGGGTCGCGGTCGATCTTGCGGCGCAGGTACTTGACGTAGGTGTCGACGATCCGGGTGTCCCCGGAGAAGCCGTACGCCCAGACCCGCTGGAGGATGTCGGCCTTCTCCAGCACCCGTTCGGGGTGCGACAGCAGACAGGACAGCAGCCGGAACTCGGTCGGGGACAGCCTCAGCGGCCGTCCGGCCCGGTGCGCCTCGTGGGTGCGTTCGTCCAGGGTGAGGTCGGCGTAGCGCAGCGGCGGGCGGACGGCGGAGGTCGACGCGGGCGCGCTGACCCGGCGCAGGATGGCGCGGACGCGCAGCAGGACCTCCTGGACGTGGAAGGGCTTGGCCACGTAGTCGTCGCCGCCCGAACTCAGTCCGATGATCCGGTCCTCGACCCCGGTGCGGGCGGTGAGGAACAGCACGGGGGTGTAGGTGCCCTGGGCACGCAGCTCCCGGGTGATCCGGTAGCCGTCGGTGTCCGGCAGCATCACGTCCAGCAGGATCAGGTCGGGCCGCCGGGCGTCGGCCTCCGCCATGGCCTCCCGTCCGGTGGCGGCGCTCGCCACGGTGTAGCCGGCGGCGCTGAGCGCGGAGGTCAGCAGGGTCCGGATGCTGGGGTCGTCCTCGACGACCAGGACGGTGTGCCCGGTCACGGAACCCGGTCCGGGAACGGATCCCGGCCCCGGGACGGAGCCGTGCTGGTCGATCATGGTGGGCACCTCGGGGACGACGGGCCGGACGGGCGGACGGACCGCTGGGCGTGACGCCGGAGCGGACCGGGTGGCGGGCTGACGGAGGGGCGGACGGGGACGTGGACGGGATCGCCCGGAGGGTGATGGTAAGCGCCGTTCCTGTGGGGTACGCCCGGTCGCGTCGGACCGCGTCGGGGGCGGGGCGGTGGGACGGACGGCGCTCCGGCCCGTCCCCGCACTGGGGGACGGGCCGGAACGCCGGTGGGGCCGCCGGTGCGGGTCCGGGCGGTGAGGCCCGGGCCGGGTGGGGTCGCGGGTGGACTCAGCCGGTGACCTTCATGTTCCCGGCGAGGGCCGTGGCCCGGTCCTTGAGGGTCCCGGTGAGCCGCTCCGCCGCGGTGTCCAGTTCCTCGCCACCGGCACCCGCCGCCCTGGCCCGTTCCGTGAGGGCCTTGAGTTCCTTCACGGCCGTGCCGGAGGCGTAGAACCGCTCGTACAGCTTCCGGTACGCCGTGAGGTAGACCTCCTCGAAGGCGTCGGACTCCAGGAACCCGGTCTTCAAGGGATGCCCCATGGCTCCGGCGCCCCCGCCCGGCCCACCGCCGGGACGGGCGTCCGGCGCGCCGCCGCCTTCCTCCTGGCCGCCGCCGTTCCCCCCGGGGAGCCCCTCGGGCGCGCCGCCTTCGGGGAAGCCCTCGGGCAGCCCTTCGGGCACGCCCCCCTCGGGGAAGCCCTCGGGAGGTCCCTGCGGCGGACCGTCCGGGGGCGCCCCACCGGTGCCTCCGGCGGTGCCCCCCGCTGGGGCGCCACCACGGCCCATGCCGACCGTGTCGTCCGGTCCGGCCGCCGTGTTCCCGCTGAAGGTCAGGTTGTAGTCCCAGCCCAGCACGGTGAACCGCTCGGTCTCCAGGTCGTAGCGGAGCAGGTAGTTCTTTCCGGGACCGGCCATGTCGTCGAAGTTCAGCAACAGGTTCTGCGTCGCCAGGTAGGAGGCCAGCGAGTCCACGTCCACGTAGTCGTCGAGTTCGCGGGCGAACTCCTCGTCCGAGGCGCGGTCGGCCCATCTGATCAGCCGCATCACCGGTTCGAGGTCCTGGCTGCCCTTCTTGTTCAACTGCTCGAAGGCGCTCTCGTAGTCCGTCGGGTCGTCCCCCCGGTAGGCGAAGGTGCCGCCCGCCTTCGCCTTGTACAGCACGGCGTCGCCCCCGCCGGACTCCCCGGCGTAGTCGGTGTCGGGGTTCTCGACCATCAGCCGGGTCACCACGGGACGGTCGTTGACCCGCAGCCGGGTGAAGGCGAACCGCTCGGAGGGCTGTCCGCCGCGTTCGGTGAGCGACAGCGACAGCGCCTCGTTCAGGGGCACCTGCCCGTCGCTCCCGGGGCGCAGGGAGATCTCCCGCTCGCCCTGGTACGCGCGGCCCTCCACGAACTCGTCGATCTTGACGAGCCAGGGCAGTTCCTCGGGCTTCTCCGCCGAGAGGTCGTACCGCGTCATGCCCCCCGGACCGCCCGCCGCCCCGCCCGGACCACCGTTCTGGCCGCCTGCGCCCTGGCCTCCGGCTCCGTTCTGGCCGCCGTTGCCCTGGCCCCCGGCGCCGTTCTGGCCCCCGGCGCCCTGGCCTCCGCCGTTCTGCGCGCCCCGCGGGGCCCCGGGCAGCTTCCGTCCGGCGTCCGGTCCGCCCGGACCACCCGGTCCGGAGCCGCCGCGCAGGGACATCAGGGTGGAGTTGCCCTTGAGCCGGATGCCCACGTCGTCGAGGCGCACCCCGTCGATGACCAGGTCGGCCTCGATGTACTCCTTGGTGCCGTCCTCGCGGAACTCCTTCATCATCTTGTCGAAGTCGGTCCGCTCGTAGGTGAGTCGGATGGAGTGCGCCACCGAGGTGTCGTACGGGTCGACCGTTCCGGGCACGTCGTCGGTGATGGCGTCGGCCTCCACCCGGGAGGCGGAGGTGACGTACGGGGCGATCCGGGTGTCCCCCAGGAACCACACCATCGTGGCCAGTCCGAGCCCGAGCGCGGCGACCGGCTTCCAGTGGTGCCGCAGCCGCACGGGCAGCCGGTCCCGCAGCCGCCGCCCCCGGCCGCCCCGGAGGGCGGCCGGGCCGTCCTTCATCACAGGTCCGTGGTGTCGTAGCCGGTCAGGACCGTCACCCGCTGCCCGGAGGTCCGTTCCTGGAGGGCGCCGACGAGTTCGCCCGGCTCGCGGCCCTTCTTGAGCCGCACCGTGTAGAAGACCTCGGTCAGCGCGCCGCCCCGGATGGTCTCGGTGCTCACCAGCTCGAACTCGCTGGTGTACTCGATCAGTACGTCACGGATGCCCAGGGTGTGGTCCTCACCGGCCGGGACCTGGACCTTGACGACCTGGCGCTGGACGTTGAGCGCGAACCAGTCGAACTTGAACATCACCAGGACGACGGCGCAGATGACCACCGCGCCGACCGCGGCCAGGGTGTAGAACCGGGCCCCGCAGGCCATGCCGATGGCCATCGCCAGGAACACGAAGCCGACGTCCCTGGTCTCCTTGATCGCGTTGCGGAACCGGATCACGGACAACGCGCCGACCAGCGAGAACGCCCGTGCCAGATTGGAACCGACGACCAGCATGATCAGGGCGACGACCATTCCGACGACGACCAGCGTCTGCACGTAGGACTGGCTGTAGGAGACGTTGCGGTGCGTGTAGCGGTACGCGTAGCCGATGAGGGTGGACAGGACGAACGACAGGGACATCGCCACCACCACGTCGGTGACGCTGAACGTGCCGCTCAGCTCCTGGAGTTCGAGGTCGAAGTTCACGGGGTTCCTCTCCGCGCCGACGCGTCCGGCGCCGTCCGGGGCGACAGGGGTGACAGGGGTGACAGGGACTGGGGTGACGGCTGGGGCCGTGGCTGTGGTGGCCGGGGGGACGGGAGCGGGTGGTGTCCCCCGGCGGTGGGCGGCGGGTGGTCGGCCTCGTCGACGTGGAAGACCGAGCGGGGCGCGAGCCCGAACGCCTCGATGGACTGGACGTACTTGGATATCCGCACCAGGTCGAGGTTCCGCCGGGCGGCCAGGTCGGTGATCCAGTACGGGGTGCGCTCGTTGACCTTGACCTCCATGACCGCCAGGTGCGGCGGGATGGTGAACCGGTTCTCCGGGGTCTCGGTGCCGAGGTGGAAGTCCCGGTCCCGGCCGCGCACCCGGCGGTCGAAGGTCACCCGCAGCCCGGTGTCGGCGCCCCGGCCCACCAGGGCCTCGCGCTGGTAGCCGGTGATCGCGGTGGCCCTCAGGTCCAGCCGCACGATCAGCTCCAGGACCTCCTGGACGAAGGCGCTCTCCCGCTCCGCGTGCGGGATCAGCCGCCGCCCGTCGCACAGCCGTCGCGCCTCGCCGTAGGGCAGGGTGATCCGGCGCTTCTGGGTCACGCGGTTGACGCGCTGCTTGATCTCCACGCACACCCGTGAGGCGTCGGTGATGCCGTCCGGGGTGCCGTAGTGGCGGATGCGCAGCTTGCGGCGGAACTTCAGGCCCTCGATCTTCTCCCAGTAGAACCTCAGCCGGGGGGTGTCGTAGTACAGGCTCCACACGCCGTACCCGCCCACCGGGCTGTGCGGGTCGCGGTCCATCCGCCCGGCCAGCTCGTCCCGGATCTCCGCCGCCCGCTCCACCGGCACCAGGTACTTCAGCTCGAAGCGGTTGAAGGCGTGCAGCCGGCTCGCGACGTGCGTCGTCGTCGTGCCGTCCGGGGGCCCGTCCCCGCGCCCGTTCCCCCGCCCGTCGTGCGGCCCGGTCCGGCCTTCCCCAGGGCTCCGGGGCTGCCCGCCGGTCCGGGGCCGCTCCCCGGGCTTCTCCGTCCGGGGTCCCCCGGACCGGTGGGGTCCGTCACCCGGGTCCTCGCGCGTTCCGACCGTGTTCGGCGGAATCACCACGCTCCTCCTCGCTCTCCTCCGCCGCGGGCGAACCGTCCTCCGGACGCCCGTGGACGTCCGTGGCCGGAGCGCCCGTGGACGTCCGTGGCCGAACCGTTCGGACCGGCCACGGACAAGCAACCAACGGGAGATGAGGAACGGGTGAGATTCCCGGGTGGACTCCAGGAGCGTTCGCACGGCGCCTCCGGAGGCCCTGTCCGGCCCAGGCGGAGGAACGCGTCGGCCCGTCCCGCCGGGCGGCGGAACGGGCTGACAGGGAAGGCGGGGAGAGGCGGGGCGAGGGGTGCTCAGCGGTAGTAGACGGCCGTCCGCTTCCCGTCGATCTCGTGCACCTGGACCGGGGTGTCGAACACCTCGGTGAGGACCTCGGCGCGCATCATCGCCTCCACGGTGTCGGAGGCGGCGACCCGGCCGTCGCGCAGGGCGATGATCCGGTCGGAGTAGGCGGCGGCGAAGTTGATGTCGTGCACGATCAGGACGACGGTCTTGCCCAGCTCGTCGGCGGCGCGCCGCAACTGGCTCATCATCCGCACCGAGTGCTTCATGTCGAGGTTGTTGAGGGGCTCGTCGAGCAGCACGTACCGGGTGTCCTGGGCCAGCACCATCGCCACGTAGGCGCGCTGGCGCTGACCGCCGGAGAGCTGGTCGAGGTAGCGGTGCTGGAGGTCGCCGAGGTGGAGGAAGTCCAGCGCCTCGTCCACATGGGCGACGTCCTCGCGGGTGAGCCTGCCCTTGCTGTGCGGGAAGCGGCCGTAGGAGACCAGTTCCCGGACCGTCACCCGGGCGGTGAAGTGGTTCTCCTGGCGCAGGATGGACAGCGTCCGGGCGACGTCCTGGGACTTGGCGCGGTGGACGTCGAGGCCGTCGACGGTGACGGTGCCCGAGGTCGGCTCGGCGAGGCGGCCGATGATCGTCAGCAGGGTGGACTTGCCCGCGCCGTTGGGGCCGACGAGCGAGGTGACGCCGCCCGCCGGGATCCGCCCGGAGACGGGACCGAGCACGACGTCGTCGCCGTACGCCTTGCGGATGTCGGTGAACTCGATCACAGGGTGCCCTTCCGGAGGAGGTGCGCGAGGAAGAGGGCCCCGCCGAGGAACTCGATGACGACGGTGAGCATGCCGGAGGCGTAGAACACGTGCTCCATCACGAACTGGCCGCCCGCCAGGGTGATCAGCCCGATGAGGAACGCCATCGGCAGGACGACGACGTGCCGGTGGGTGCCCGCCATCTGGTAGGCGAGCATCGCGGTCACGAACCCGAAGAAGGTCATCGGGCCCGCGAGGGCGGTGGACATCGCGATCAGCAGCGAGACGAGCAGCAGCATCACGGTCAGCTCGCGCTTGTGGGCGATGCCCAGGTTGGTCGCGGCGTCCCGGCCGAGCAGCAGGGTGTCCAGCCGGTAGCGGCGGCTCCAGACGACGGCGCCGACGATCAGGCACACCGCGCCCGCGAGGGGCAGGTACTCCGGCTCGGCGCTGCTCAGCCGTCCGAACAGCCGGGCCGAGAGCGTGTCGTACTCGGCGGGGGAGAGCAGCCGCTGGAGGAAGTCCGACAGGCTGCGGAAGGCGAGCCCCAGCACCACGCCGACCAGCAGCAGGACGTGGAGGCTGCCCCGGCGCCCGGAGAACAGCCAGCCGAACAGCAGCATTGTGAAGCCCGTCATCAGCAGCGTCTGGGTGACGAGCTTGGGCAGTCCGTCCGTCGCGGCGAGCACACTGCCGCCGAAGACGGCCACGAGGAGGGTCTGCATCAGGATGTAGACCGCGTCGAAGCCCATGATCGACGGGGTGAGCAGCCGGTTGTGGGTGATCGTCTGGAACACCACCGTCGCCACCGCCTGGGCGAAGGCGACCACCGTCATGGTGCCCAGCACGGTCAGCCGCCGCTCGAAGGCGAAGTCGAAGGACCCCTCGATGAAGAGGAAGAGGAAGGAGAGCACCGAGGCGACGGCGAGTCCGGCCGCCACGGCGATCCGGGTGCCGGGGGAGGGGTTCCACCGGGCACGGGCGGCACCGCCCTTCGGGCGTCCGGCGCCCTTCGTGGACGCGGCACCCTTCGCGGGCACGGTGGACGCGGCGGGTGCGGTGGACGAGCCCGACGAGCCCGACGAGCCCGACGCGTCGGACCCGGTGGACCCGGTGGAGGCGGCGGACGTGTCGGGTCCGGGGGAGGTTGCGGACGGGGGTGCCAGCGGACTCTCAGACATGGGCCTTCCCTCGCTGGCGCAGGATTATCGCGACGAACACGACCGCTCCGACGGCGCCCAGCACCACCGTCGCCGGGATCTCCAGCGGGAAGACGACCAGCCGCCCCACCAGATCGCAGACGATCATCAGGGCCACACCGCTGAGCACCACCCAGGGCAGGTTCCCCCGGATGTCGTCGCCGCGCGCCATGGAGACCAGGTTCGGCACGATCAGCCCGAGGAACGGGATGAACCCGACGACGACCGTGGTGACGCCGGTGGCCAGGGCGACCATGGTGAGTCCGATGAACATGATCCGCCGGTACGGCAGCCCCAGACTGGTGGCGGTGTCCCGGCCGAGCCCGGCGATGGTGAAGCGGTCGGCGGCCAGGTACAGCCCGACGACGATGATCCCCACCACCCACAGGGGCTCGTAGTTGCCGCGCACCACCGAGCTGAACCCGCCCGAACGCCAGGTGGCGATGGTCTGGAGGAGGTTGGTGGAGGAGGCGATGTACAGGGTGACCGCGCTCACCATCGCGCCGAGCATGATCCCCACGATCGGCACGATCACCTGGGACCGCAGGGCGATCCGTCCGAGGACGGTGAGGAAGACGAGCGCCCCGACGAAGGCGAAGACGCTGGCGGCGGTCATCTTCACCAGCGGGGAGGAGGCCGGGGCGAGCAGGGTGAGCAGCAGGACGCCGAGGGCGGCCCATTCGCTGGTGCCGGTGGTGGTCGGCTCGACGAAACGGTTCTGCACCAGCATCTGCATGATCACGCCGGAGACGGCCATCGCGGCCGCGGCGAGGATCAGCGCGAGGGTGCGCGGCACCCGGGAGATGAGGAACATGTTCCGGGCGTCGGGGTCGCTGACCAGGGTGCCCAGGTCGATGTCGTACCCGCCGACGAACAGCGAGGCGATCACCAGGGCCAGCACGCCGAGCGCGGCCAGCGGGAGGGAGAGTCGTCGCATGGGACTTCCGGGACGGATGGGGTGAGCGGCCCCGGGCGGGTGCCCGGGGCCGCTGCGGCGTGTGGAGGGGGTCAGCCGGCCGCGTTGAACGCGGTCGCGACCTGGTCGAAGGCGTCGGTGTACGCCTGGACGCCCTCGGTCAGGTAGAAGTCGGGGGCCAGGTAGATGGCCTGGTCCTGCTTGCGGAAGGTGGTCTTGTCCCACGCCTCCATGCCGTCGACGACCTTCTTGGCGGGCACGGCCTCGGCACCCTCGGCGCCCACGGCCGCGTCACGGTCGAGCACGATCAGCCAGTCGGGGTTCAGCTTGGCGATGGTCTCGGGGGCGAGTCCGGAGTCGTTGTGGACGGAGGTGCTGTCCTCGCCCTCGGCGCTGAGCACGTTCTTCAGGTTCAGCGGGTCGGAGAGGCGGCTGATGCGGCTGGCGCCGTTGTCGACCTTGCCGCCGCTGGCGACACCGAGGAACACGGTCTCGCCCTTGGTGGCGTCGACGGCGGACTTCTGGGCCTTGTCCAGGGCGCCGACGATCTCCTTCGCCTCCTTCTCCTTGGCGAAGATCTTCCCGAGCGTCTCCGTCTGGGTCTTCAGCGCGTTGACGTAGCCGCCCTCGGCCTCGTCGGAGGGGGCGATGTCCACGGTCTTGGCGATCTTGGACAGCTTGTCGTGGTGCTCGGTGAACCGGTAGCCGCCGATGATCAGGTCGGGCTCGGCGCCGTTGAGGGCCTCCAGCTTGGGCTCGTGGTGGGTGCCCACGTCCTTGATGGAGGAGTCGTTCTTCCAGTCCTCGAAGCCGTTGGGGAGCAGCGCCTTCGGCACCGCGACGGGCTTCACGCCGAACGCCTTGAGGGTCGCGAAGGAGGTGTTGTCGAGGGCGGCGACGCGCGCGGGCTCCCGGGGGACCTCGAGGTCGCCCTTGGCGGTGGCGACGGTGACGTTGCCCTTGCCCTTCTCCTCGCTCTTGCCCGAGGCCGAGGACTCCTCGGACTTGCCGCAGGCGCCGAGCACCATCCCGGCGCACAGGACCGTACCGGTCAGGACGAGGGTCTTGCGATAACGGACGGAACGCACGGGGGATGTCTCCAAGGGCCTCGTGGGCAGCCGGCAGCACGGCGGCGCCACTGCATTTAACGTGTAAGCATGCTTAGCCTAACCTAACTGCTTCGGGACCCCTCGATCGACCCCCTCCGGGTGGGGGGTGGGCCCCGGGGCGCTCGCCCGGTTGGGCCGGGTGCGGGGTGGTTTCAGGGGCAGGAGTCGAGCCGGACCTTGCGGACGGAGACCCTGAGGTCGATGGGCTTGGGGACGGTGAAGCGGTAGCAGGCCGGGCCGTCCGCGTAATGGACGAAGATCCGGATGTTCTTGGCGGTGCGGCGTACGTTCCACGGCCCGGCGTCGATACCGGCGCCAGCGGCCCGGGCGATCTCGGCATCGGTGAGGCGCTTGTCCAGCAGAGCCGACTCCATGTGCACCTTGGTGAAGTTCACCTGGGCGGCCAGATCGAGTTCTTTGGGCTCGTCCACGGGCCGTTCCAGCATCCGGGGAAAGAAGAAGACGAAGAACGCGGCGACGGCGAGGGTCGCCACGAACAGGGCGCATAAGAAGACGACGGCGCACCCGGCCAGCCAGGACCGGGCGCGCCGCGCGGGAAGGTCGGTCATCGGGCCAGGCTTCCACGGCGCTGTCTCCGTCGGGCGGCCGTCGACCGGAGGGGACCGCCCGAGGGGGTGGTGCGTTCGGGCGGGTGTCGGCATAGCCTCGGGCCATGCGTGGAGCGCGGGGGAGAGCGGCGACCCAGCCCGCCCCCGTCCCGAACGGAAGGAAGAGGTCCATGAGCACGGGCAGTCTGCTCGCCATCAGCGATCTGCACATCGCCTACCGGGAGAACCGCGAGCTGACCGAGGCGCTGCGCCCCCGGTCCGACGAGGACTGGCTGATCGTCGCCGGTGACGTCGCCGAGAAGTTCGCCGACGTCGAATGGGCCCTCGCCCTGCTGAGCCGCCGGTTCGCCAAGGTGATCTGGGCGCCCGGCAACCACGAACTGTGGACCCATCCGTCCGACCCCGTCCAGTTACGCGGACGGGAACGTTACGACCGGCTGGTCGAACTGTGCCGGGAGTACGGGGTGGCCACGCCCGAGTGCCCCTACCCGGTGTGGCACGGCGAGGGCGGCCCGGTGACGGTCGCCCCGCTCTTCCTGCTGTACGACTACTCCTTCCTCGCGCCCGGGGCCACCACCCCGGAGGAGTCGCTGAAGGTCGCCTACGACTCCGGGATCGTCTGCTCCGACGAGGTGTTCCTCCACCCCGACCCCTATCCGGACCGCGCCAGTTGGTGCCGGGCCCGGGTGGAGCTGACCCGTCGCCGCCTCGGTGAGGTGCCCGACGGGCACCGGACCGTCCTGGTCAACCACTTCCCCCTGACCCGGCTGCCGACGGAGATCCTGCGCTACCCCGAGTTCGCGCAGTGGTGCGGCACCACCCTGACCGCCGACTGGCACCGGGAGTTCCGGGCCGCCGAGGTCGTCTACGGGCATCTGCACATCCCCCGGGTCACCTGGGAGGACGGGGTGCGGTTCACGGAGGTGTCGGTCGGCTACCCCCGGGAGTGGCGCGGCCGGGCGGACCGCCCCGGGCTGCGGCGGATCCTCCCGGCGGAGGCGTCCGTGGGGGCGCCGCGATGATCGGGGAGATCGTGCCCGGCCAGGTCGTCACCGTCTGGCGGCCCGACGACGCCGAACCGGCCGCCCTCTTCCCGGAGGAGGCGGCGGTGGTGGCCCGCGCGGTCGGCCGCCGCAGACGGGAGTTCGCCACCGTACGGCTGTGCGCCCGGCGCGCCCTGGAGCGGCTGGGGCTCCCCGGGGGGCCCGTGCTGCCCGGTCCCCGGGGCGAACCGCGCTGGCCCGACGGGATCGTCGGGGCGATGACGCACTGCGACGGGTACCGGGCGGCGGCGCTGGCCCGGTCGGCGGAGGTGGTGTCGATCGGCATCGACGCCGAACCGGCCGGTCCGCTGCCGGACGGGGTGCTGGACATGGTGTCGCTGCCCGCCGAACGCGAACGGCTCGCCGCGCTGGCCGGATCGCGTCCGGACGTGCCCTGGGAACGGCTGCTGTTCAGCGCCAAGGAGAGCGTCTTCAAGACCTGGTACCCGCTGGCCCGGCGGGAGTTGGACTTCGGGGAGGCGGAGGTGCGGTTCGCCCCGGAGGACGGCACGTTCACGGCGCGGCTGCTCGTTCCGGGACCGGAGGTCGACGGGCGCCCGCTGGAGCGGCTCTCCGGCCGCTGGCTGGTCCGCGACGGACTGGTGCTCACCGCGATCGTGCTGCCCCGGGTCCCCGGCTGAGCCCGGAGCCGGGGGAGACGGGAGTCCGTCCGCCGTGGCCGAGCGGGATGGCCCGTCCCCGGACGGGTACCTCGGCGGGTCCGGGGACGGGTCCGGCACGGTGGTCAGGCGCGTTCCGTCCGGTGTTCCGGGACGCCGGACGGCGCGGCGGCGAGCGGGGGCCGTCGCGACTGCCGTAGGTCGGGCAGGAGCGTGACGAGGGCCAGGACGGCGAGCGCCGCGCCGAGCCACAGCGGCGCGGTGAGTTTGTGCGCTGACCGCACCCCTATGGAACGCTCAGAACGATATCGGTGACGGGCCCGGCGCCTCGCGGTCCCTCAGGGCACTTCGCCGTGTTGTGGTGGCCGGGGGCCGCGCTTGGTGCGACGGGCGCGCCACCGCTCCCCTCCTCGTCGCCGCCCGCGCCTTCCTCACCCTCCGGAGCCTGGCCCCGCCCATGAGCTCCCGCCCCGGAGACCGGGATCGGGGGTGAGCGGGGGCGGGACCCAGCGGTCGAGCCGGGACGAAGCGGACGTCATCCCGTACTCGTTCTTGAGCCGTTCGGGGATCGCGTACTGCATCACCCGCCCCCGGGTCAGCGAGCTGAGTTCGAACACGCTGGTGTGGTGGCCGAGGCGGTCCAGGGCCCAGGCGGCCAGCGGCGAGCGGTCCTCCAGCGTCTCCAGCACCCCGAGCAGCGCCGGAGCCGCCCGGATCGCCGAGTCCCACAGCGCCGACCGGGGCACCTCCAGCCAGTCCGCGGTGGTGTCCCCGATCAGATAGCGGATCATCGCGGGCACCACCGGGTCGAACACCGTCCCCGGGACCACCTCCTCGTACAGGTCGATCAGTTGGCGGGTGAGCCGCGCCCCCTCCGGAGAGGGCCCCGTGTGACGGCTCATGTACAGGTCCGAGAAGAGCCGGGCCCGCGCCAGGTCCTCCGGGATCCGCCCCGGGTCCAGGCCGAGCATGGTGCCGACCACCCGCCAGGCGTAGTAGTAGGCGTCCGCGCCCTCGTTGGAGACGTGGACGCCCAACCGGTGCAGGGCGTCCAGCACCTGGATCGAGAACATCATCTGCCCGCCGATCATGTCCTCCTGGCAGATCGGGACGCCCAGCCGCCCGACGTCCCAACGCCCCTCCCGCCGCAGGTGGTAGCGGATCGACGCGTGCAGCAGCCGTACCTTCTGCGCGGCCGGGATGAACCTGCTCCCCGCCTCGAAGGCGTCCGGCCGCATCAGATAGACGGTGAACTGTCCGGTCTCCGCCATCCGGCGGGACGGGTACTCCAGCGAGTGCGTCGCGCTCAGCAGCTTCGCCACGTGCGGCACCGCGTAGCAGGCGGGCATCGACGCGAACGACAGCGCCGTCGAGACGTGCACGTCGTTGTCGATGAAGAAGAGCCGGGCCCGTTCCATCTCGCCCCAGTCCACCCACGACGGCGGCAGCGCCGTGGCCTCCAGGTAGTCGCGGGCCACCCGGGGCAGCCCTTCGGGCAGCTCCTGCCCGGCCGTGGTGAACCAGCGCATCAGCGTGTTGAACGTGCCCACCTCGCCCCGGGCGAACAACTCCTCGACGGTGGCGTCGGCCAGTTCGTCGCCGATGTCGCGCAGGGCGTCGAGCGACGCCTCCGTGTACGCGGGGGTGTCCGGTCCAGCCACCTGGTCGGCACCGATGGGGTTCATGACGCTTTCCTCTCGGATCGTGCGCGGAAGAGAGAAGGGAAGAGAAGAGGAGGGGAGGGGGAGGAGGGGAGAGGGGGAGAGTGCGCGATGTGGACGGGGGACGGGGACGGGGACGGGTGCGGGGCGTCAGGAGGTGCGGGTCAGGCAGTGGTCCGTCAGGCGGTCCAGGGCCGAGGCTGCCTCCGGTGGCAGCAGGCCCCCGTCCAGCGCGGCGGCCACCGCCCCGGTGGCCGCTTCGGCCCGTACCGCGATCAGCCGCTCCACCTCGCGGCGGGCCCCGGTCCGCTCGGCGATCTCACGGAACCGGTCGAGCCGTCGCGGTCCCGCCCGTTCCCGCCGGTCCACCAGGGCGTGGATCTCCCGCCGTTCGGCCTCCGTCGCCCGCTCCCGCGCCAACGCCAGCAGCACCGTCGGCTTGGCCCCGCGCAGATCGTCGAGGTTGGACTTGCCGGTGACGTCCGGGTCGCCGAAGACGCCCAGCAGGTCGTCCCGCAACTGGAACGCCTCCCCCAGCGGCAGCCCGTAGGCGCCGCAGAGCTCCCGCAGCCCGGGCGGCCCCCCGCCCAGCAGGGCACCGATGGCCAGCGGATGTTCCACGGTGTACTTCGCCGTCTTGTAGCGGACGATCTGGAGCGACCGCGCGGCGCCCGCTCCCGGTCCGTCCCATGCGTCCGCGCGGTCCGCCCCGGTGCGCAGGACCTCCAGGCACTCCCCGGCGACCAGTTCGCGCGCGAGCGTCGCCCACAGCGGGCGCGCCCTGCGGAGATAGGCGCCGGGCAGTCCGCACTCCGTGAACAACTGCCCCGACCAGGAGATCAGCAGATCCCCCGCGAGCAGGGCCAGCGCACGTCCGGTGGCCCCCCGGCCGGTGCCCGGGGGCCGGTCGGCGCCGCGCGGACGGCCGGACCGGGGCGGGGCCAGCGCCCGGTGCGCGGTGGGCAGCCCGTGCCGCACCGTGCTGCGGTCGATGAGGTCGTCGTGGACGGTCGCCGCCGCGTGCACCAGTTCCAGGGCGGCGGCGGCCCGCACGATGTCCTCCCCGTCGTCCCGTCCGGCCGCCCGCCAGCCCCAGTAACAGAACGCCGCCCGCAGCCGTTTGCCCCGGCCGACGGCCGCCCGGAGCACCTCACCGAGCGGCTTCAGCTCCGGGTCCACCGCCTCCAGCAGTGCCGTCTCCTCCCGGGTGAACACCTCCAGCGCGTGGTCCACCCGGGCCTTCAGGGAGCCCGGTGGGGGTGGACCGGCGGCCGGTGCCCGGTGTTCCGTTCCCCCGGGCCGGGCGGTCGGCACCCGGTGGTCCGCCCCTCGGCGTCGGACGGTCGGCGCTTGTCGGTCCGCCCCTCCGTGTCCGACGGGCCCTCCCCGGTGCGGGGCCCCTTCGCGTTCCGCCGTCGGTGCCGTCGGTGCCGTCGTCGCGGTGGCCGTCGGTGCCGCCGTCACAGCGGGCACCCGGGCCCGCTCCGGTCCCAGCCCGGCCCGCCGTCCCTCCGGCCCGGGCCCCGGTCGTCGCCCCGGTCCGTACGGTCCGCCTGGTTCCCCCCGGCTGATCCGTTCTGTCCAGCCGCTCCGGCCGCTCCGGCCGCCCCAGCCGCTCCAGCCGGTTCGTCCGCCCCAGCCGGTTCATCCGGTTCGTTCGGCCTGTCCGGTCCGTCCGCCGGGTCACCGCCTTCCCTGCGGGGGCCCGGGTCCGTCCGGTCGACCCGGTTCCGCGCCCGGCGGGCCAGCAGTTCCGGATGCGGTGGCGCGGACATCACCCGCACCGGTCCGAAACCGCTGCCGCGCCCCCGCGCCACCAACTCCCGTCGCGCGTCCCGTGCCAGCTCGCCCAGGTCCGACCGGCCCAGCAGCGAACGCGCCCGCCGCAACGCGTCCTCCGCCCGCTCCAGCGCCAGATCCACCACCCCCGCCACCAACAGGACCGCCTCGTCGGAGCGCCGGTCCGCGCCGCCCGCCCCCACCGCGTTCTCCTCGGTCATCTCTCCCCAGCCTCTCCGTCCCCGCGGGCTTCGCCCGGACCGTTCTTCCGGCTCCCCGGGCGTTCCGCCGCCCGGCGGCCCCGGTGCGTCCCGGCTCCGTCGCGTCCCGGCCTCCGCGCTGGAGGACGCGGTCCCGTGACCGCTCCGGTAGGGGCTTCCCGCTGGCCGGGCGGCTAGCCGGAACGTCATCCGATCGGATAGCCGGCCCCCCGATCCGGTGCCCGGGACGGGCGGCTCTCTGCTAAGGCGTTCCCCAGGGGGCGTCCAGCCGAGGGGATGCGGACGACCGTGGGGCGGAGGCGGGGCGGGGCGGGGGCGGCTCACGGCGGGTCCGGCCGGCGGGGTGGGGAATTCAGTGGCTCTTCTCCATAATCCGCCGGTCGTGTGGGCCGGAAGACGCGGCTTTCCCGTGAATTCACCGACTCCCGGACGTTCTTGTGGTCTCCTTTCCGGCTTTCCGCGCCCGGGTTCCTCCGGGGGAATGCGTGAGCCGTCGGGAGGCGCGTGCGGGGCTCGTGGGCGCGCGGGGTCCCACGGGTCCGCGCCGGGCGTCCGGGGGAATCCCCCCAGGTGCCCGGCGGCGCTCGGTCCGGGGTGCCGCCGCGGGGGTCCGTCGGGTCGGGGCGGCGGAGGCGTCCGGACCCGGGTGGGGTGCCCAACCCCGTTTCGCAGAAGGGGGAACGGTCGGTCTCCCGCCCGTGGGTGAACTCCGTGGGCGGGGAGCGGACTCCGGCGGCCGGGGCCGCTCGGGCCGCCCGGGATGTCCGTTTCACCGGTCCGCATCATCGTGCGCCGCACAGGCGTGCGCTCATGTGTCGTTGATCCGGGCCCCCTCGGCCCACACCATGTGGAGGTCGTAAAGCGAACGCGGTCGAAAAGCCCAGCGGACCGCCGACCCGAAACGGAGTGAGATGGTTACCAGCCGACTCGCTGATTCCACCGGAATAGTCTTTTCGGCTCTTCTGTTCGCGGCCGCCTTCACGGTCGCCTTCGCGATTCCGGCCGGTACCGCCTCCCCCGGGAAGGGCCGTCAGATCGTGGCGGACCACGGCTGGGGCTGGAGGGTCGCCCCCGTTCCCGTGCCCCCCGACGGCCCCGTCGTCCCCGGCACCCCCGTCGTCCGGACCCAGGACCACGGCTGGGGCTGATCCGGGCGGGCGCGGTTCATTTCACATCGAGCGGAGAGGTGGGACATGGCGGCAGAGAGCGTGCACGAGGTCGTGGCACGGTGGGTCGAGCGGGAGCCTGACGCCCTCGCGGTACGGGAACCGGAAACCGGACGTTCGCTCACGTACCGGGAGCTGTGGCTCCGTTCCGGCTGGCTGGCCGCCGCGCTGGCCGCCCGGGGAGTCCGCCCGGGCGACCTCGTGCCGGTCGCCCAGGACCGCTCGGCCGATCTGATCGTCACCTTCCTCGGCGTCCTGCGCTGCGGCGCCGCCTACCTCCCGCTCGACGGGCTCGCCCCCACCGGCCGGCTCGCCGGCATCGTCGGCGAGTCCGGTGCGCGCGTCATCGTCCGCGCCCCCGGCGCCATCGGCCGGTGGGCCGACCTGGAGGCGTGGCTGCCGGTGGACGTCGAGCCGCTGGACCTGCCGGAGCGGGACCCGGGCCTGCCGGTGCCCGCGCCGCCCGCCGACCGCGACGCCCCGGCGTACGTGAACTTCACCTCCGGCTCGACCGGACGTCCCAAGGGCGTCGTCGTCCCGCACCGGGCCGTGCTGCGGCTCGCGCTCCACGCCCTGTTCTGCTCGGTCGAGCCCGGCGACCGGGTGGCGAGTTCCGCCAACCCCGCCTTCGACGCCACCACCTTCGAGGTGTGGAACGCGCTCTGCGGCGGCGCGACCGTCGTGGTCCTCCCGTCGGTCACCGAACTCCCCATGGACGACTGGGCCGGGCTGGTCCGCTCCGAGCGCGTCGACGCCCTGTTCCTCACCACCTCCCTCTTCCACACGGTGGCCCGGGAGAACGCGGACGCCTTCGCCGGGGTGGGCACCGTCGTGGTCGGCGGCGAGCAGCTGGAACTCGGCGCGGTGCGCCGGGTGCTGGCGGCCCGGGCGCCCGGACGGCTGGTCAACGGCTACGGCCCGACCGAGACGACGACCTTCGCGGCGTACTTCGACTGCACCGAGGAGAGCCTCGCGGGCCTCGACCGGGTCCCGGTCGGCTTCCCGCTCCAGGAGACCTCGCTGCACCTGCTGGACCCGGGGCTGAACGAGGTGGCACCGGGGGAGACCGGTGAGCTGTGCGTGGGCGGACCGGGCGTCGCGCTGGGCTACCTCGCCCGGCCGGAACTGACAGCGGAACGTTTCGTCACGCTGCCCTCCAGCGGTGAGCGGATCTACCGCACCGGCGACACCGGACGGCTGCTGCCCAGTGGCGCCGTCGAGCTGTCCGGCCGCACCGACCGCCAGGTCAAGCTGCGGGGCTTCCGCATCGAACTGGAGGAGATCGAGCGGGCCGTCACCGCCAGCGGGCTCGCCGACGCCGCCTTCGTCGAGAAGGTCGGCGAGGGCCCCACCGCCTCGCTCGTCGCCTTCGTCCTGCCCTCGCCCGGGGCCGCCGACGGCCCCGGCCGCGCGGAGCTGCCCGCCGCGCTCCGCCGGCGCCTCGGCGAGACCCTCCCCGGCTACATGCTCCCCGCCCGCTGGCTGGTCCTGGACCGGGTGCCGTTCGGCTCCACCGGCAAGGCCGACCGCGCCCGGCTGCTCGCCCTGCTCGACGCGCCCGACCCCGGCGCACCGGCCGCCCCCGCCCCCGCCGGGCCCCCGGCCCCCGCCGGAACGCCCGCCACCACCGGGCCCCCGGCCACCGACCCCGCCCCCGGCCACGCCAAGGCGCTCGCCGCGCTCCAGGAGATCTGGCGGGACGTGCTCGGCACCGACGCCGTCGCCCCCGACGCCAACTTCATCGACCTCGGCGGCAACTCCATCCTCGCCATGCAGGTGGCCGTACGGGTGCGACGCCACCTCGACGTGCGCGTCGACGCCGGTGCCGTCCTGCTCACCGACAGCCTCGACGAGCTGGCCGTCCACGTGGCCTCGACCCCCCTGGCGGCCGCCCCGTGACCATGAACCCGCCCGCACCGCTCTCCTCCGCCCAGGAGCGGCTCTGGTTCGCCGACGCCACCGCGCCCGGCAACCCCACGTACAACGTCCCGCTGTTCTTCCGCGCCCCGGGCCCGCTCGACCCCAAGGCCCTCTCCCTCGCCCTGGACGCGGTCACCGCCCGGCACGAGCCGCTGCGCACCGTCTACCGGCTCCTCGACGGCCTCCCCGTCCAGGACGTCCTGGCGCCCGGGCCGGTGCCCGTCGAGGTTGTCGACCTCACCGGCGTCCCCGACGCCGCCGCCCGCGCGGTGCGCGAGGCCCGAGAGCGCGGCCGCGCCCCCTTCGACCTGACCGCCGGACCGCTGCTGCGCTGCACCCTCTGGCAGGGCCCGCCCGACGGCGACGCCGTCCTGCTGACCGTCCACCACATCGCCGTGGACGGCTGGTCCCTCGCCCCGCTCTTCGACGACCTGGCCCGCGCCTACGCGGCTGCCCTCGCCGGTGACCCCGTCGAGCTGCCCCCGCTCCCCACCCGCTACGCCGACTTCGCCGCCCTCGAACGCGCCGCCGAGCACGACCCGGAGGCCGTCCGCGCCCTGGCGGACCGTGTCGCCGGGCTCCTGGACGTCGCCCCCGGTCTGCGTCTCGCGGGCCGCGCCGACCGGCCCGCCGCCCCCGACGGCACCCGGACCGGCGCCCAGCTCGCCCGCACCGTCCCGCCGACGGTCCGCGCCGGGGTCGACGCCCTCGCCCGCACCCTGCGCGTCACCCCGTACGTGGTGCTCGCCTCCGCCGTCCAGGACCTGCTGCGCCGCTGGTCCGGCCGTACCGACTTCCTGCTCGCCGCCATGACCGCCAACCGCGACCACCCCGGCCTGGAGGAGGCCGTCGGCTTCTTCGTCAACACGGTGCCGCTGCGCTGCCGGGTCGACCCCGCCGACTCCTTCCGCGCCCTGTGCGCGGCCACCCGTCAGGAGGCCTTCCGCTCCCTGACGCACCAGCGCGTCCCCTTCGACCGGCTCACCGCCGCCGTGGCCGCCGCGCACGGCACCGGCCGCCGCCCCCTGGCCGAGGTCGGCCTCGTCTACCAGAACGCCCCCGCCCCCCGCGCCGGGGCCACCGGCTGGAGCGCCCCCGCCGTCCTCGGGACCGGCACCGCAAAGTTCGATCTGCTGCTGATCCTGGAGGACGGGCCCGACGGCCTCTCCCTCACCGTCGAGTACGACACCGCGCTGTACGCCGCCGACACCGCCCATGCCCTCGCCGAGGGGTTCGCGGGCCTGCTCGACGCGGCGGTCGGGGACCCCGACGCGCCCCTGGCCGCACTCCCCGAACCGCCCGGCCAGCCCACCGCCGACGCCCTGCCCGCCGCACCGGCCGCACCCGCCCCACCGGACCGGGCGTCCCGTCCTCCGGCCGTCGCACCCGGCGCCGCCGCGCTCGGTCCGGCCGAGGCCCGGGCGGCCGGACTCTTCGCCGCCGTCCTCGCCCGGGGCGGCGGCCTCGGCCCCGCCCCCACGGCGGCCGAACTCACCCCCGAATCCGACTTCTTCGCCCTCGGCGGCCACTCGCTGCTCGCCGTCAGCATGCTCGCCGAGGCCAAGCGCCGGCACGGCCTCGTCGTCTCGCCGCGCGCCTTCCTGCCCCGGCCCACCGTCGCCGGACTCGCCGGTCTCCTCACCGAGGCCGAAGCCGGGGCCACCGCCGGGGCCGGTACCGGGGCCGGTGCCGGGTCGCGCGGCGGGGACGCCCCCCACCCCACCGACCGGCCCGGACCCCCCGCGCCCGCCGTCGCCGACGACGAGATCCACCCCGCCTCCCCGGTGCAGCAGCGCTTCTGGTTCCTCGACCGGCTGCCGTCGCTGCGCTCCGCCTATCTGATCCCCACCCTGGTCGAGTACGGCGGCACCGTCGACCACGACGTGCTGCGCCGCGCGGTGGACCTCGTCCTCGGCCGCCACCCCGCGCTCGCCTCGGTCTTCTGCCTCGACCGGCGCAGGCGCCACGTCTGCTACCGCACCACCGGCACGCCCCCGCCGACCGCCGTCACCGACGCCGCCGACTGGGACCCGGACGTCCTGCGCGGCCACCTCTCCCGGCTCTGCTGGGCCCCCATGGACCTCGGGCAGGAAGCCGCCGTCCGCGCCGAGGTCCTGACCCTCGGGCCCGACCGGACCGTCCTCGCCCTGGTCGTCCACCACATCGTCGCCGACGGCTGGTCCCGCGATCTGCTGCTCGCCGAGATCGGCACCGTCTACCGGGCCCTCGCCGACGGCACCGAGCCCGCGCTCGCCGCACCGGTCCACCCGGCCCGGCACGCCCCGGCCGCCGCCGTCGGCCCCGCCCGGGAGAAGGAGCGGGCCGCCGCCCTCCTGGAGCACCTGCGCGGCGTCCCCAACGACATCGCGCTGCCCCACGACCGGCCCCGCACCGAACTCCAGACCACCGAGGCGGGACTGCTCACCGCCGTGCTGCCCGCGCCGACCGCGACCCGGCTGCGCGCCGTCGCCGCCGCCGTCAACGGCTGCACGCTCTTCATGACCACCGCCGCCCTGCTCGCCGTGGCCCTCGCCCGGCGCGGCGGCCAGCGCGACTTCCTCTTCGCCTTCCCCTGGGCGGGCCGCGAGGAGCCGGACGCCACCGAGGCGGTCGGCATGTTCGTCAACACCCTGGTCCTCCGCCTCGACCTGCGCGGAGAACCCACCTGGCGGGAGATCCTCGGCCGGGCGCGGGAGTCCTGTTCCGTCTCCTACCGGCACGCCGACGTGGCCCTCGACGCCCTCGCCGACGAACTGCACCGCGACCGCGACCTCAGCCGCCCCGCCCTCACCCCGGTCTTCCTCAGCGCCCAGAGCGGCGCCCCGGGACCGGCCCCCCTGACCGGTGACACCACCGCCCGGCTCCTCCCGCTCGACCCGCTGCACATCAAGTACGAGCTCGAACTCGTCGCCACCGAGCCGACGGCCGACCGGCTGGAGCTCGCCCTGGCCCACGCCGTCCACCTCTTCACCCGGGAGACCGCCCAAGCGCTGCTCGACGAGGTGGTCACCGCCGCCGAGGACCTCGCGGCCGACCCCGACTCCCTTCCCTTCACCAGGAGCACTCCGTGAACGACACCGTCGCCACGACCCCGCCCACCGAGACCGAACTCCTCGACCGGGTCCGCCAGGCCTGGTCCTACGTCCTCGACCTGGACGGCGTCGACCAGGTGCCCGACGACGTCAACTTCCTGGAGGCGGGCGGCAGTTCGCTGCTCCTCATCATGCTCTGGGAGGAACTGGAGCCGCTGACCGAGCGGACCCTGAAGGTCTCCGACCTCTTCCAGCACAGCACCGTACGGGCCCAGGCCGCCCTGCTCGCCGACACCTCCGGCGCCGAGGACCCGCTGACCGCGCTCGGCGCCCGCAACCGCGGCGGCCTGCTCGGCCGCGCCCGCCGGGACCAGAGCCCTTCCGAGTGAGCGAGGAGAACCGGACCGTGACCGACAGCACCAACAGCACCAACAGCACCGACATAGCCGTCATCGGCATCGGCCTGCGCTACCCCGACGCCACCACTCCCGAGGAGTTCTGGCGCAACATCGACCGCGGCGTCGTCTCCATGCGCGAGATGTCCCCCGAGCAGCTCGGGGCCGCCGGGGTCACGGCGGAGACGCTCGCCGACCCCGCCTTCGTCCGCGTCGCCACCTCCCTGCCCGGCGTCGAGGACTTCGCCTCCGAGTTCTTCGGCTACCCGCCGCGCGAGGCCGAGACCATCGACCCCCAGCAGCGGATCTTCCTGGAGGCGTGCTGGGAGGCGCTGGAGAACGCCGGACACCCCGTCCGCAAGGGCGGCACCGGCCCCGCCGACCCGGTGGTGGGGGTGTTCGCCGGAAGCGCCGTCGGCAACTACTCCGCCGCCCTGCTCGCCGCCAAGGCCCGCGAGTCCGGCCTCCGGGCCGCCGTCGACGACCTCGGACTCACCGTCGGCGGCCAGGCCGACTTCATGACCTCCCGCGCCGCCTACAAGCTCGGCCTGCGGGGGCCCGCCGTCAGCGTCCAGACCGGCTGCTCCTCCTCGCTGTACGGGGTCCACTACGCCACCCTCAGCCTGCTCTCCGGCGAGTGCGACATCGCCCTGGCCGGTGGCGCCACCGTCCTCGAACCCTTCCGGGGCTATCTGCACCAGCCGGGCGGCGTGCTCTCCGAGGACGGCTACTGCCGCTCCTTCGACGCCTCCTCCACCGGCACCACCTACAGCTCCGGCGTCGGCGTCGTCGCCCTGCGCCGCCTCGACGACGCGCTCGCCGACGGCGACAACGTCCTCGCCGTCATCCGGGGCAGCGCCGTCGGCAACGACGGCGGCGACCGCCTCGGCTTCATCGCCCCCAGCCCGCGCGGCGTCGCCGACGTCGTCGCGGCGGCCCTCGGCACCGCCGGAGTCGGCGCCGACCAGCTCCGCTACGTCGAGGCCCACGGCACCGCCACCCCGGTCGGCGACAACATCGAACTCATCGCCCTCGACCGGGCGTTCCGCGCCACCACCGAGAAGACCGCCTACTGCGCGCTGGGCTCGGTGATGTCCAACATCGGCCACACCGGCCCCGCCGCGGGCATCGCCGGGTTCATCAAGGCGGTGCACGTCGCCCGCACCGGCACGATCCCGCCGCACCCCACCTTCGAGCGACCGCGCGACCCCGGCATCCTCGACGCCAGCCCCTTCTACGTCACCACCACCGGCGACGCCTGCGACGACACCGACCGGCACGTCCTGGTCAACTCCATGGGCGTCGGCGGCACCAACGCGGCCGTCGTGCTCGCCGCCCCGCCGGAGCCGGTCCGCGCCCCGGCCCCGCACCGCGCCACCGTGCGCCTCGTCGTCTCCGCCCGCACCCGCGCCGAACTCGACCAGGCGTGCCGCCGACTCGCCGACCACCTCGACGAGAGCGGCCCCGACGCCGGGGACCTCGCCCACACCCTGCGCGTGGGACGCGCCTCCTTCGAGGAGCGCCGCGTCGTCGCCGCGCCCCGCGAGCGGCTGGCCGCCGCGCTGCGGATGCCCCGCCCGCCCGCCGTCCGCACCGCGCGCGCCACCGGCCCCGGGCCCGTGCTGGTGCTGCCCCCGGCCGGTGCCCCGCGGCCGCCCGCCGCGCTCCTCACCCGGCTGCGCCGCGCGCTCCCCGCACTCGGCGAGCCGCTCACCGCCGGTGCCGACGCGCTCCCCGAGGGCCGGTTCCCGATCCTCCTCGGCCACGGCGCGCCCGGCCGGGGGCACCACGCCGTCGCGCTGCCCGACCCGGCCGACCCGGACGCCCTCGCCGACGTCCTCGACGACGTGGTCACCACCGCCTGGCTGCACGGCGCCGACGCCGACTGGTCCGTGCTGGCCGGTCCCACCGGCCGCCGCCTCGCCCTCCCCACGTACCCCTTCACCCGCAAGCGCCACTGGGCCCTCGACCGGCTGGTGTACGACGGCCCGGTCGCCGCCGCCGTCCCCGCCGCCACCTCGGACGCTCCCGAGGACAGCGTCGAGGCGGGCCTCGTCCAGGTGTGGAAGGACCTCTTCGGCCACGAGACCATCGGCCCCGACGACGAGTTCGCCGCGCTCGGCGGCACCTCCCTGCTCTCCGTCCAGCTCGTCCTGGAGATCCAGCGGCGCTTCGGCGTCCTGGTCAACATCCACCGGGCCGGTGGCAGCCAGGCCACCGTCCGCCGCCTCACCACCATCGTCGAGGGCCTGCTCGACGGCGCGGGTCTCGGCGACGAGGAGGTCGACCCGGCCGCCGACGGCGACGGCGCCCTCGTCGACGCCGACCTCCAGCTCCCCCTGGAGCCGCTCGCCGCCACGCCCGCCCCCGGCAAGGACGTCCTGCTGACCGGCGCCACCGGCTACCTCGGCGCCTTCCTCCTGGACGAGCTGACCCGCGCCTCCAAGGGCCGCGTCTACTGCGTCGTCCGCGCCGCCGACGAGGCCGGGGGCATGGACCGGCTCCGCGCCGCCGCCGCCAAGTTCGGGCTGCCCGAGCCCGACCCGGAGCGCGTCCACGCCGTCCCCGGCGACCTCCGCGACATCGCCGCCGTCTGCGCCGGGTACCGCGACGGCGAACTCGCCGACCGCGTCGGCCACGTCGTGCACTGCGCCGCCAAGGTCGTCTTCACCGAGCCCTACCGGATGCTCCGCGACGACAACGTCCTCCCGCTCGTCGCCCTGCTCAACTGGATGCGCCCGCTCGGCATCCGCGACGTCAGCTTCATCTCCACCGTCGCCGCCACCGCCCCCGCGACCACCGGCGGCCGTCTCATGGAGACCCGCGAGCAGCCACTCGACCCGCAGCTCGGCGGCTACGGCGTCAGCAAGTGGGTCGGCGAGCGCCTCCTGGAGCGCGCCGACCAGGACGGGATGCGGGTCCGGGTGTTCCGCCCCGGCCTCATCATGGCCTCCAGCACCACCGGCGCCTGCAACGACAAGGACCTCATCTGGTTCCTGCTCACCAGCGGCCTCGTCGTCGGCGCCCGCCCGGTCGACGACCGGGGCATGCCGGTCTCCCCGGTCGACGTCCTCGCCCGCGCCGTCGCCGAACTCGCCCTCTCCGCCAAGTCGGTGGGCCGCGCCTACCATCTCGTGGACGAGACGTCGCCCAGTCTGGAGGACCTCTTCGCCGCGCTGGAGGAGGCCGGGCTGCCCACCCGCACCGTGCCGCTCCCCGAGTGGCAGCGGCTGGTCGCCGAGCGCGCCACCGCCACCGGCAGCAAGGTCCTCGCCGCCACCGCCCTCTACGAGATGGAGGGCCACGAGCTGGACGAGGCCGGTGTCCAGGCCCGTGGCTGGCAGCCCTGGCTCCGCAAGGCCGGACTGTCCCCGCTGGTCACCGGGGGACAACTGCGCGACGGACTGGCCTTCCTGGCCGCCCGTACCGAGGACATCGGTTCGCTCCTCCCGGCCCTCGCGGCCGAGGGCGCGGCCGTCGAGGGGGAGAAGTGAGCGAAACGCCGAAGGACGTCCGCCCCGACGACGCCCCGGCCCACGGGAACCGCCGCGACGACGGCGCCCCGGCCCACGGACCGCGCCCCGACGGCGCCCCGGCCCGTCGGCACCGCCTCGCGGTCATCGGCGCCGGGGTCATGGGCACCGGCATCACCACCCTGGCCCTCGGCCGGGGCGTCGACGTGATCCTCGTCGACGTCTCCGAGGAACTCCTCGACAAGGCCCGCGCCGCCACCACCGGCCAGCTGCGCCTGGCCCGGCTGATGGGGAAGCTGCCCCGCGAGGGCGCCACCGGCGAGCTGGTCACCACCACCCGGATCAAGGACGTCGCCGACGCGACCGCCGTCGTCGAGGCCGTCACCGAACTGGCCTCGCTCAAGGCCGAGGTGCTCGCCGAGGTGTCGGCCGTGGTCGCCCCCGGCACCCTGCTGATCTCCAACACCTCGGCCGTCCCCATCGACGAGCAGGCCGACGCGGTCGCCCGGCCCGAGGACCTGGTCGGCATCCACTTCATGAACCCGCCCTACCTGATCCACACCGCCGAGCTGATCCGTGGCCCGCGCAGCGGCGCCGCCGCCGTCGACGCCGCCCGGGAGCTCCTGGACGCTCTCGGCCAGCGCGGCGTCCTGGTCGGCGACGGACCCGGGTTCGTCATCAACCGGATCCTCCAGCGCATGATCAACGAGGCCGCCCGGATCGTCGCCGAGGGGATCGCCGATCCCGAGTCCGTCGACGCCGCCTTCGAGGGCTGCCTCGGCCACACCACCGGCCCCCTCGCCACCGCCGACCTCATCGGCCTCGACAACGTCGTGGACTCCCTGCGCGTCCTGCGCGAACGCACCGGGGACCCGGGCTACGAGCCCTGCGCCCTGCTCCTGGACAAGGTCGCCGCGGGCGACCACGGCCGCAAGACCGGCCGCGGATTCTTCGCCTACGGAGGCACCTCGTGAGCGTCCCCACCCAGCAGGACACCGCCGCCATCCGGGAGACGCTCACCGCGTTCCTGGAGCAGCGCACCAAGACCGCCGTCGCCCCCGGCCTCGACCTCTTCGGCACCGGTCTCGTCACCTCCCTCTTCGCCATGGAACTGCTCGTCCACGTGGAGCGCTCGTTCGGCGTCCAGATCGGCGGCTCCGACCTCACGCTCGACAACTTCCGCAGCGTCGACGCGATGACCGCCCTCGTCCTGCGGCTGCGGGGCGGCGATGAGTGAGCCCACCACGGCCGACCCCGCCCGTACCACGGCCGACCCGGCCCGCACCGCCGTCGACCCCGCCCGTACCACGGCCGACCCCGCCCGCGCCGCCGTCGAACGGCTCGTCACCGGAGTGATCGGCGACCATGCCGACGCCTGGGACCGCTCCGGCGAGCTGCCGTCCGGGCCGCTCCGCGAGCTGGGCGCCAAGGGAGCGCTCTGCGCCCAGGTGCCCGTCGCCTACGGCGGCCTCGGCCTGAGCAGCGCCGACAACGGCGAACTCACCGCGCACACCGGCTCCCTGTGCTCCTCCGTCCGCAGCGTGATGACCTCCCAGGGCATGGCGGCCTGGACGGTCGAACGGCTCGGCGACGACGAGCAGAAGGCCGTCCACCTCGGCGCCCTCACCTCCGGCCGGCTCGCGGGCGTCGCCTTCAGCGAGCCCGGCGCGGGCAGCGACCTCGGGGCGATGACCACCACCCTGCGCACCGAGGGCGACACCGTCGTCGTCGACGGCCGGAAGTCCTGGATCACCGTGGGCGCCTACGCCGACCTGCTGGTCGTCTTCGGCCGCCACGGCTCCGGCGCCGGAGCCGTGGTCGTCCCCACCGACGCGCCCGGCGTGACCGTGCGGCGCGTCCCCGACCCGCTGGGCTGCCGGGCCGCCGGACACGCCGACATCACCTTCGACCGGGTGCGGCTGCCCGCCGACCACCTCCTCGGCGGCTCCGGACTCCCCGTCGACTGGCTGGTCACCTCCGCGCTCACCTTCGGCCGGGTCTCCGTCGCCTGGGGCTGCGTCGGCATCCTCCGGGCCTGTCTGCGGGCCGCCGCCCGACACGCCACCACCCGGCGGCAGTCCGGCGTCCCGCTCGCCGGCCACCAGCTCGTCGCCCGCCACCTCGCCGAGCTGTACGTCGCCCACGAGGCGTCGCTGCGCTGCTGCGAGCAGACCAGCCGCCACTGGGACGGGAACAGCCCCGAGCTGGTCGTCTCCGCCGTCACCGCCAAGCACCTCGCCGCCGGACACGCCGCCCGTGGCGCCGCCGCCGCGGTCCAGGTCCTCGCCTCGGCCGGTGCCCGGGACGGCGGCCCGGTGGCCCGCGCCTACCGGGACGCCAAACTGATGGAGATCATCGAGGGCAGCAACGAGATCAGCCAGCTGCTGCTCGGCAAGCACGCCGCGGCGGTGTGGTCATGACCGCCACCCGCCCCACCGGCACCGAAGTCGCCGACGACCGCGTCGGCATCGGCCTCGTGCACACCGTGCTGCCCACCGTCCGCACCCCCCTCGCCGACCTCCCCGAGTTCCCGGAACTCGACCCGGAGACGGCGGAGTTCGCGCGCGGCAGCGGCGTCGGGACCGTCGGCGTCCTGGACGACACCACCGCCGGTGACCTCGCCGCCCTCGCCGTCCGGGGCCTCCTCGACCGGCTCGGCGAGCAGGGTCCCGGCGCGGTCCGGCCCGACACCCTGATGCTCGTCGGCCCCCGCGCCCCCGACGTCCTGCTCGGCTCGGACGCCTGCCGCGTCCAGGCCGAGGCCAAGCTCGACGGCACCTTCGCCTTCACCCTCGACGGCCTCGGCTGCACCGGCTCCAGCGCCGCCTGGGCCCTCGGCCGTGACCTGCTGCTCGCCGACCCCAACCGGCAGAGCGTCCTCATCGCCCACGGCAGCCGCCCCACCGGACACGACCGGGTCCGGTACCCCGTCACCGTCATCGGCGACGGCGCCTACGCGATGACCCTGGTGCGCGGCGGCCGACCGGTGCTGCGCGCCCACCGCCAGGAGACCGACGGCACCTTCCACGACCTCTTCCGGGTCGACTACAAGCAGGTGCCCGCGTACGAGTGGCGCGAGGAGTGCGCCTCGCCCGACCGGTACCGCTTCGAACTGGCCATGAACAGCCGGATGCGGCTCTCCCGGATGGTCGACGAGGTCCTCGCGGACGCCGGAGTCGACAAGCCGGCCGTCGCCGCCACGCTGATGCAGAACGTCACCTCGGGCGCCTACCAGTTCTACGAGACGCTCCTCGGCCTGCCCCTGCACCCCGTCTGCGGCGAACACCTCGCCGCCTACGGCCACCTGGGCGCCATGGACGTGGTGCTCAACCTCGACCGGCTCCTCGCGACCGGCGGGCTCGCCCCGGGCGACCTGGTGCTCGTCCTCAACAACAGCCCCGTCGCGGCCTGGGCCGTGACCCTGTGGGAGGTGTGACCATGACCGAGCAGCCCGGGACGTCCGAGGCCGCCCCGACCGTCAAGTGCCTGGTGTGGGACCTCGACAACACCCTGTGGCGGGGCACCCTGCTGGAGGACGGCGAGGTCGTCCTCACCGACGAGGTCCGCGCGGTGATCACCACCCTCGACGAGCGCGGCGTCCTCCAGGCCGTCGCCAGCAAGAACGACCACGACCACGCCTGGGAGCGGTTGGAGAAGCTCGGCGTCGCCGAGTACTTCGTGCACCCGAGGATCGGCTGGAACCCCAAGTCCGGCTCCGTCCGCGAGATCGCCGAGCGCCTCGGCTTCGCCCTGACGGCCATCGCCTTCGTCGACGACCAGCCGGCCGAGCGCGCCGAGGTCGCCCACCACCTCCCCGAGGTCCGCTGCTACCCCGCCGAGGACGTCCTGGAGCTGACCGGACGCCCCGAGTTCAGCCCCGTCGTCACCGCCGACTCGCGCCGCCGCCGCGCGATGTACCAGGAGGGCTTCCGCCGCGAGACCGCCCGCCAGGACTTCACCGGCGCCGACGAGGAGTTCCTGCGCACCCTCGACCTCGTCATGACCATCCGGCGGGCCGCCGCCGACGACCTGGCCCGCGTCGAGGAACTCACCCTGCGCACCAGCCAGATGAACGCCACCGGCGTCCACTACGGCGACGCGGAGCTGCGCGCCCTGGTCGCCGACCCCCGCCACGAGGTCCTCGTCGTCGCGCTGCGCGACCGCTTCGGCGACCACGGGGCCGTCGGCATCGTCCTCCTGGAACGGCTCCCCGGCGTCTGGCACCTCAAGCTCCTCGCCACCTCCTGCCGCGTCGTCTCCTTCGGCGCCGGGACCGTCATCCTGCGCTGGCTCACCGACCGGGCCGCCGCCGCGGGCGTCCACCTCGCCGCCGACTTCCGCCGCACCGAGCGCAACCGGATGATGGAGGTGGCCTACCGCTTCGCGGGCTTCACCGGCGACCCCTGCCCCTGCGCCACCGCGGTCACCGGCCCCGGCCGGGACGGCATCGAGCTGCTGCACATCGAGCCCGCCCGCCAGGACCCGCCCACCACCATGCGCCTCGACGCCCCCGACCTGGCCGTTCCCCGTCCCGGAGGCGGCGCGTGACCGACACCGCCCCCGCCACCCTCCACGCGTGGTTCGACCGGACCGCCGCCCGCCACCCGGACCGGCCCGCCCTGGAGGCGGGCGGCACCGTCCTCACCTACCGCGAGCTGCGCCGCGCCGCCGAGCACGTCGCCGCCCGCGTCCTCGCCGCGCACGGCTCCGCCCCCCGCCGGATCTCCGTCATGGCGACCCGCTCCGTCGCCGTCCTCGCCGCCTATCTGGCGGGCCAGCGGCTCGGCGCGACCGTCACCCCGGTCAACCCCGGCTTCCCCGCCGCGCGCAACCGCGTGATCGTGGAGCTGTCGGGCGCCGAGGTCCTCGTCGCGGACGCCGCCGACGCCGTCCAGCTCGACGGCGAACTGGCGGGCGCGGTCCCCACCGAACTGCGCCTGGACTCCGCCGGGGTCGCCGCCGCCGGACGGGCCGCCGACACCGTGGACCCCGGCCTCCCGGCGCCCGCCACGGGCCCCGACGACATCGCGTACGTCCTGTTCACCTCGGGCTCGACCGGCCGGCCCAAGGGGGTGCCGATCCGGCACCGCAACCTCACCCCCTACCTGGCGCACAACATCGCCCGGTACGGCATCGGACCCGGCTGCCGCACCTCGCACACCTTCGACCTGACCTTCGACCCCTCGGTCTTCGACCTGTTCGTCACCTGGGGAGGCGGCGCCACCCTGGTGGTGCCCGGCCGGGCCGAACTCCTCTCGCCCGTCGACTACATCGCCGACAACGGCATCACCCACTGGTTCTCGGTGCCGTCCGTGGTCTCCGTCGGCGCCCAGCTCGGCAATCTGCCCGCCGGACGCGCGCCGAGCCTGCGCTCCAGCGTCTTCATCGGCGAGCAGCTCTCCTACGACCAGGCCCGCGCCTGGCACACGGTCGCCCCGCGGGCCACCATCGAGAACGTCTACGGACCCACCGAACTCACCGTCGCCTGCACCGAGTTCGCGCTCCCCACCGACCCGGCCGAGTGGCCCGCCACCTCCAACGACACCGTCCCCGTCGGGCCCGTCTACCCCTTCCTCGACCACCTGGTGCTCGACGAGGACGGCCGCCCCGCCGACGAGGGCGAACTGGTCGTGCGCGGCTCCCAGCGCTTCGACGGCTACCTCGACCCCGCCGACGACCGGGGCCGCTTCCTCTCCCACGACGGGCACCGCGCCGTCCCGTACGACGGGGAGACCCCCCTCACCGCCGCCCACTACTACCGCACCGGCGACCGGGTGCGCCGGGAGAACGGCCTCCTCGTCCACCTCGGGCGGCTCGACAACCAGGTGAAGATCCGTGGCTACCGCGTCGAACTCGGCGAGATCGAGGCCGCGCTCCGCCGCCACCCCGACATCGACCAGGCCGTCGTCGTCGCCCTCGGACAGGGCGACGGCACCGAACTCGTCGGCTGCCACACCGGCGCCCCCGTCGAACCCCAGCAACTCGGCCGCTGGCTGCGCAAACGCGTCCCGGTCCACATGGTGCCCCGGCGGTTCCGGCACCTGGACACCCTGCCGCTCAACCCCAACGGCAAGACCGACCGCCCGCGCATCGCCAGCGACCTCCAGACCCCCAACCTCGCCACGGCCGGACCGGCCGACGGCAACGGAGGCCACCATGGCGCTTCTCGATGACATCATCCCGCCGCCCGGCATCGTCCGGACCCTCTGTCTGAGCAACTTCGCCAAGACGGCGGGCCACGGCATCCTGATGGCCGTCAGCGTCCTCTTCTTCACCCGCACCGTCGGCATACCCGCCGAACAGGTCGGCCTCGCCCTCAGCATCGGCGCCGCCATGGGCATGGCCGCCAGCATCCCGGCCGGACGGCTCGCCGACGTGATCGGCCCCCGCAACACCACCGTCGGCTTCCTGCTGCTGCTCGGCGTCTTCGTCGGCGCCTACGCCTTCGTCGAGAGCTTCACCGCCCTCGTCGTCGTCACCAGCCTCGCCCTGATGGCTGAGTCCTCCACGGACGCCGCCCGCGGCGCCCTCATCGCCGGGCTCATCCCCCAGGAGGAGCGCGTCCGCGCCTGGTCCTACATGCGGGCCGTCAGCAACCTCGGCGTCACCCTCGGCGCCGGTGCGGGCGCCGTCGCCCTCTGGTTCGACGACCGCCCGGCCTACATCGGCCTCCTCGTCGCGGGCGGCGTGATGTTCCTGATCGCCGGTGCCGCCTATCTGACCGTCCCCCCGGTCGCCCCCGTGCCGAAGGAGCGCACCGGCCCCGCCTGGGTGGTCCTGCGTGACCTCCCGTACGCGGCCGTGGCCCTGCTCAACTCGGTCCTGGTGATGAACGTCGCCATCCTCACCGTCGCCCTGCCGATCTGGATCACCGGCCACACCGACGCGCCGAAGTGGCTCTACTCGATCATCCTCATCCTGAACACCATCGTGGTCGTCACCTGCCAGGTGCGGGCCAGCAAGGGCAGCGAGACCGTCCCCGGCGGCGCCCGGACCCTGCGGCGGTGCGGCGTCCTGCTCGCCGTCTGCTGCGCCCTCTTCGCGCTCGCCGCCGACCGCCCGGTCTGGATCGCCGTCGTCGCCCTGCTCGCCGGTGCCCTCGTCCACGTCGTCGGCGAGATGCTCTACAGCGCCGGTTCCTGGTCGCTCGCCTTCGGCCTCGCCCCCGACCACGCCCAGGGGCAGTACCAGGGCATGTTCGGCATGTCGACCCAGCTCGGCTCGATGGTCACCCCCGCGCTCGCCACCCTCCTCATCGTGAAGCTCGGCTGGCCAGCCTGGATCGTCTTCGCCGCCCTCCTCCTCGCCGCCGGTCTCGCCGCCCCCGCGGTGGCGTCCTGGGCGGAACGCACCCGCGCCTCGGCCCCCGGGACGGGCGCCGAGGCGGCCGCCACCTGACCGCGGTCCGATCGGAGAACGCACACCATGGACTTCAGCCTCTTCTACTTCGCCAACGACAGCACCGAGTCCACCAGCGGACGGTACGAACTCCTGCTGGAGGGAGCTAAGTTCGCCGACCGCAACGGTTTCAGCGCGGTCTGGACGCCGGAGCGCCACTTCCACCCCTTCGGCGGCCTCTACCCCAACCCGTCGGTCACCGGCGCGGCCCTCGCCGCCGTCACCGAACGCATCGGCATCCGGGCGGGCAGCGTCGTCGCCCCGCTCCACCACCCGCTGCGCATCGCCGAGGAGTGGTCGGTCGTCGACAACCTCTCCGACGGCCGGGTCGGCCTCTCCTTCGCCTCCGGCTGGCACGCCACCGACTTCGCGCTGCGCCCGGAGAACTACGAGAACCGCCGCGCGATCCTCCTGGAACAGGTCGAGCAGGTCCGCGCCCTGTGGCGCGGCGAGAAGATCGCCGTCACCGACGGCGTCGGCGAGGAGCGGCGGCTCGGGATCTACCCACCGCCCGTCCAGCCCGAACTCCCGGTCTGGGTGACCAGCGCCGGGAGCGTCGAGACCTTCCGCAACGCGGGCCGCTCCGGCTCCGGACTCCTCACCCACCTCCTCGGCCAGGACCTCGACGACCTCGCCGGGAAGATCGCCGAGTACCGTAAGGCGGTCGCGGAGCTGGGCCGCCCCGACGGCTGGACCGGCCATGTCGCCCTCATGGCGCACGCCTTCCTCGGCCCGGACGAGGACGCGGTGCGGGAGACCGTACGGGCCCCGCTCGGCGACTACCTGCGCAGCTCGCTGGGGCTGCTGCTCGGCTCCCGGCTCGACGGGCGGCGGATCGACGCCTCCCGCCTCCCGCCCGAGGACGTCGACTTCCTCGTGGCCCGCTCCTTCGACCGCTACTTCGACGACGGCGGCCTCCTCGGCACCGTCGACAAGGCGGAACGCATGGTGGAGCGGTTCCGCGCGATCGGCGTGGACGAGATCGCCTGCCTCATCGACTTCGGCCTGCCCACCCCGGCCGTCCTCGCGGGCCTGGAGCACCTGAACCTGCTGCGCGAGCGCACCGCCCGCCACGGGGAGGGCGTCCCGGCATGACCGAGCGCACCCCCCGGGCCCGCACCGTCGGCGGCATCCTCGACTTCGAGGTGGTCTTCCCCTCGTCGGCCGTGGACGCGCGCGAACTGCACGCCTCCTCCGGTGTCCCCCTCGCCGACATCCTCGCCATCACCCACACCGAACGGTTCCCCGCCCTCGACGAGGACGAGACCGCCTGGGAACTCGCCGCGACCGCCGGGCGCACCGTCCTGGAGCGCACCGGCACCGACCCGGACACCGTCGGCCTCGTCCTGTACGCCGGGTCGGGGGAGTGGGACCTGCCGTTCTGGTCACCGGCCGCCAAGGTCGCCGACGCCCTCGGCATCCGGCACGCCCACTGCTTCGAGGTGGCCAACTTCTGCAACGGCGGCATGACCGCGGTCCGCACCGCCCTCGCCGAACTCGCCCTGGGCGGCGCGCCGCACGCCCTCGTGCTCATCGGCGACCGGCTCAGCAGGCTCGTCGACCACGAGGACGCCGAGTCCAAGGCCCTCTTCAACTTCGGCGACGCACCGGCCGCGCTGCTCCTCGGCCGCGAGGACTGCCTCTTCGACGTGGTGGCCTCCTCGGCGCGCACCGACCCCTCGTGGGCCGACTACTACTCCGGCGACGTGGAGGACGACCGGGTCCTGATGCGCCGCCGGGGCCGTCGGCGGGGGCTCGGCGACGCCTACCTGGAGAACTTCCCGGCCCGCGCCGACGACGTGCTCGCCGCCCTCGGCAAGGACGCCGCCGACGTCGACTGGTTCCTCGTCAACCAAGGGGACCGGGGCATGCACGAGAAGCTGCTGGCCCGGCTCGGCGTCCCCCCGGAGAAGAGCGTCTTCAACTACCACCGCTACGGGCACATGGGCGGCTCCGACCCGTTCATCGCGCTCGGCGGCCTCCGCGCCGAGGGCCGCCTGCGCACCGGGGACCTGGTGCTCGTCGCCGCCAGCGGCATGGGCTTCAGCTGGAGCGTCACCGCGCTGGAGTACCGGGGCCGATGACCGCCGCCACCACGCCGTACGCGGGCTGGAAGGACCTGCGGCGGTACCTCGCCCCGGTCACCGGCCCCGCCGCCGACCCCTCCGGCGCGCCCTTCACCCTGCTGCTGCTCCACCACGCCGGGGGCTCGGCGACGGCGTTCGTCCCGCTGCTGCGGCACCTGCCCGCCGAGTGGCGGCTGCTCTCGCTCGACCTGCCGGGCCGGGTGATGGCGCCGGACGGGCGGCGCCCGCGCTCCACCACGGAGGCGGTCGCCTGGCTCGCCCCGGTGACCCGCGCGGTGCTGGACGGGCCGTACGGCGTCTTCGGCCACAGCATGGGCGCCCTCCTCGCGTACGAACTGGCCCGCGAACTGTCCCGGGACGGAGTCCCGCCCGTCTGGACGGGCCTCTCCGGCGCCCCGGCGCCGGGCCACCGCCCGGACCGGGAGCGGCGGGACCTGTGGCCGCCCGAGCGGCTCACCGGTCTGCTGCGGCGGCTCGGCGGCACCCCCGAGGAGGTGCTCGCCGTCCCCGGACTGGTCGCCCTCATGGTGGAGGTGCTCCGCGCCGACCTCGCGATCGTCGACACGTACGCGGAGCACCCGGGCCCGCCGCTGACCGGTCCGCTCTCGCTCTTCAGCGGCGACGACGACCCGGTCGCCCGTCCCGCGCTCGTCGCCCCCTGGGCCGCCCGCACCACCGCCCGGACCGCACGGCACTCCTGGCCCGGCGGCCACTTCTTCCTCTTCGAGCACGCGGCGGCGGTCGCCCGGGAGATCGCCCGGGACGTCCTCGCCGCCCGCGCCCCCCTCCCGGAGCGGCCGTCATGACCGCCACGGCACCCCGGTGAACCGGTCCCGCGCCCGCCGGGGGCGGCGGACCGGGGCGGGCGGGCCGTCGGACGGGACGGCCGCGGGCTGGCCGTCAGGACGGACAGGAATCCTGGTGCTCCGGCTCGGGCAGCAGCCCCTTGGTCGCGATCAGATAGCCGAGCTGGGCCCGGCTCACACTGCCGAGCCGACGGGAGATCCGGCTGATGTATTCGGCCACGGTCCGTCGGCTGATGCCGAGCCCCCGGGCGATCTTCTCCTCGGTATGACCGGCCACAAGGAAACGGATGATGCTCTGTTCCAGCTCCGAAACAACGTTTTCCGGCCGTTTACCCGCGGCGGGATCCACCAGGGTGCCACGTGCCCATGTGCATTCGAAGACATTGGCCAGGTAATGGACCACGTGCGGATCGCGGACCTCCAGCGCCTCGTTGGGCGAATGGGAAAGGGTGGGAATGAAGGCCACCTTGCGGTCGCAGATGATGACCCGGTCGAACATCTCGCCCACGGTCCGTATGCTTCCGCCCGCCTCCACGACCGTGCGAATGTAGTCCGCGGTCGGCGGGTGATTCCACACCGCGTGCTGATAAAGGGTCCGCTGCGCCACGCCCCGGGCCAGCAGGTCCAGATTGCGCCGGACCACGGTCTCCAGGATCTCCGGCGGACGCCGCCCGCCCGGCTGGGCGGTCAGCAGCTCCGCCTCGCACAGTCCCACCGCCACGTCGATCGTCTCCGCGATCTCCCCGGCGCCCCGCAGCACCCGCGAGTTCTGCGGGCCGTCCTGTCTGGCCTCGGAGTACACGGCCTCCGCCGTCGCGAACGACTTGGTCAGTGCTTCGAGCCGGAGCTGCCCCTCCGCCAGGGTCTGCTCCAGCGGGGCCAGGGCCCGGCCCGCCGCGATCGTCGGCGTGACGGGCGACAGCAGCCCGGGCTCGCCCGGCACCGGCACCAGCAGCCTCAGTCCGGTGGCACAGGCGACGGGTGGATCGGCCGGCGCGGTCCCGTTCGCCACGGCGCATTCGTAGCGTCTCAGTCCGGACGCGCACAGCCCGGGACCGCACACCGAGCCCTCACAACCTGTTTGTAACATTTGCCCCCCTGCGTGATCATGCGCTGCGCATACATGTTAGGTCAGTCAGTTGTTGAGGCAACGACTTGCCGGAAAACATGAGCGAACCGCTCCGACCCGCTTCCACCACGGTTTACCGAAGGACGGAAATGAATCATTCGATTCACAGCGAAGAGTTCCGCGCGGCGGTCGCCCGGCTGTCGGTTCCCGGAATGGGCACCGAAGTGGTCGGCCCGCTTCTCGCCAACCTCGTCCAGCTCCTGAGGCCCCGGCGGGTCCTGGAGGTGGGAATGGGTTACACCACTCCCTTCCTCGCCGCCGCGCTCGCCGAGGCGGAGCGGACCGCCGCCGCCGAGTCCCTCGCGCTCGCCGGGAAGACCCGCGCCCACCTCGACACCGGCCGCGCCCTCGACGACAGCTGGCTCCTCGCCGAACCTCCCCTCGTCACCCCCTCGCTCCACCTGGAGCCGTACCGCCCGGTCCTCGCCGCCGTCGACAACCTCTCCATCGCCGAGTCCTCCGCCGGTCTGGTCCGCGAGGTCCTCGCCGGACTCGGCCTCGACGAGCGGGTGACCGTCGTCAACGCCGACCTCAAGGACTCCCTGGACAAGCTCCCCGAGGAGCTGACCCCCATCGACTTCGCCTGGGTCGACGCCTGGGAGTGCCTGTGGTTCTTCGACCACTTCTGGCCGCTCATCGACCCCGACGGCGGCCTCGTCGTCATGCACTACCTGATGACCTACCCGGAGGGCGACGCCGTCCGCCGCTACATCGCCAAGTTCCAGGAGCGCCACCCGGGCGAACTGGAGGTCGTCAGCCTCCTGGAGTCGCAGAAGCTGATGCAGAACAGCGTCACGATCCTGCGCCGCACCTCCGGCGACCGCGCGCCCCGCTACGCGGGCCCCGGCGGCCGGGTCGACTACTCGGACCAGCTGCACAGCGACGCCCGCGAGCACCTGCGGCTGGTCGCCGACCGATCCGTCTGACCCTCCGTCAGCCCTGCTCACCCGCCCCGCCGTTCGCCCGCCCCCCGCCCCCGGCCCCCCGCCTCCGCCCTTCCCGCGTCCCCCGCCCTCCCTCCGTCCCCCGCCTCCGCCCTTTCCGCGTCCCCAGCCCCCGCCCTCCCGACCGTCCGGCTGCCCCCGCCCGGTCGTCCGACCGACCCCGCCCGACCATCCGACTGACCACGACGAGCAACGAGGACTGCCGTGACCGCCACGCTCGAACCGGTACGGAGCCGGAACTTCGCCTTCATCCTGGGCAGCCCGCGCGGCGGCGGCGCCACCGAGGCACTGGCCCGCGCGGCGGCCTTCTTCGACCCGGCGGGGGAGGGGGACCGGCGGGTGTAGACGGGTGTAGACGGGGGTGGACGGGGACGGCCCGGGGCGGGGTCCGGGTGGAGTTCCCGGCCCGGAGGCCGAGCGGCGCGACCGGGCCCGCGTCCGGTCACCGAGGTCCGTCGGCACCGCGGTTCCGGCCACGGCTCCGTCCACCGGCACGACCGGCGAGTATGCGCCGCGCGCGCGGGGGAGGTCTGCCGGATCTGCGCTTGTCGCGGCCCTGGGGGTGGGAGATCGTGACGGGATGACCGCACCACACACGATCGCCGTCCTCGGCCTCGGCCGCATGGGCGCGGCGATGGCCGCACGCCTCACCGACCAGGGCCACGACGTGGTCGGCTGGACCCGCTCGGGACGCGCTCCGGACGCCGTCAAGACGGCCGCCGACCCCCGGGAGGCGGTGGCGGGGGCGGACCTCGTCCTGCTGTCCCTGTTCGACGGCGCCGCCTGCCGCGAGGTCCTCGAAGCCGTCCGTGACGCGCTGCCGGCCGGCGCTCCGGTGGTGAACACCAGCACCGTCGCCCCGGCCGACGCGGCCGGACTCGCCGGACTGGTCGGCCCCGACGCCGTCCACGCGCCCGTCCTCGGCTCCGTCCCGGCCGTCGCGGGCGGCGCCCTGAAGATCCTCGCGGCGGGCGCCGCGCCCGCGCTCGACCGGGCCCGGCCGGTACTGGAGGCGCTCGGCACCGTGACCGAGGCGGACGACGCGGCCACCGCCGCCGCGCTCAAGCTGGTCGCCAACAACAGCCTGGCCGGAGCCGTCCTCTCGCTGCGCGACGCCCTGCGCCAGGCCGACGCGCTCGGCCTCTCCCGCGCCCAGGCCCTGGACGTCCTGGAACTGGGCCAGCTCGGCGGCCTCGTCGCCCGCAAGCGTCCCTTCCTCCTGGGCGAGGAGCGCGCGGCCGAGTTCACCATCGGTGCCCTGGCCAAGGACTCGGACCTGCTGGCCGACGCCACGGGGGTGCCGCTGCGCAGCGCCGCCGGTCTGACCGACGGCACCGCGGGCCCCGACGAGGACATCGCCGTCGCGGCCGTCGAGCCCGCCGTCCCGGACGAGGTCCTGGAGCCGCTCCGCGCCTACGTCCGGGGCCACGCCACCGGCGACCCCGCCCACTTCCGCGACGCGTTCCTCCCCACCGCCCATGTCGAGGGCGTCCGCGACGGCGTGTTCACCTCATGGCCGCTGGACGCCTACTGCGCCCTCTTCCAGGGCACTCCGGCCCCCGACGAGCCGACCCGGCTGCGCCGCGTCGACGCGGTCGCCGTCCACGGCACCGTCGCCACCGCGACGATGTCCCTGTTCCACGGCCCCGACACCTTCACCGACGTCTTCCTCCTGGTCCGCGTCGACGACACCTGGCGCATCGCCAACAAGGCGTACCACCGCCACATCTGACGGCTCCGCACGTCCGGCCGACCGTCCGCACGTCCGCCCGCCGACCGATCGCCCCGTCCTCGGCCCGAAGCGCCGGGGGCGGCGCGTCCGGCCGTGTGACGCGTCCCACAGCCACCCCCGGGAACCCGGACGCCCTCCGGTGCGACTCCTGTCCCCGGGCCGTTCCGACGGGGCGGTGCGAGGCGGGGAGGCGGACGGACATGGCGGCGCGCGAGGCGCGGGGCGCGAAGGACGGCACGGCGGCGGACGCCGGAGCGGGCCGGGCGTTGACCGCCCTGCTCACGGTGGCCATGGCCCTGTCCATGCTGCAACTGTTCCTGCTGGGCGTGCTCGGCCCCCGACTCATCGCCGACCTGGGCGTCTCGGTGACCGTCCTCGGCCTCACCACCACCATCGGCTTCGGCGCCGCCGCCGCGCTCTCCCCGGTCGGCGGACGGCTGGTGGACCGGATCGGGCCCCGCCGGGCCCTGGTGGCCCTGCCCCTGGTCACCGCCGCCGCCCTCGCGCTGATCGCCTCCGCCACCGGGACGGGCACCCTGCTCGCCGCCGTCGCCCTCGGCGGACTGCCGCAGGCGCTGGCGAACCCGGCGACGAACAAGGCGATCCTCGCGGCCGTTCCGCCCGCCCGCAGGGCAGCGGTCACCGGACTGAAGCAGTCCGGCGTCCAGCTCGGCGCCCTCGCCGCCGGACTCCCGCTGGCCGCGCTCGCCGCCTGGACCGGCTGGCGCGGCGCCGTGTGGACGGCCGCCGCGGTCGCCGTCGCCGTCGCCCTCTGGGCCGCCCGCGCCCTGCCGTCCGATCCGCCGCGCCCCGCCGCCCCGGCCGGACCCGCCTCCCTCGTCCCGCGTGGACACCTCGCCTGGCTCGCCGTCTTCTCCCTCCTCCTCGGCGCCGGGATCGCCTCCGTCAACACCTATGTGACGCTCTTCGGGGACCAGCGGCTCGGCCTCGGACCGACGGCCGCCGCCGCGCTGGTCGCCGTCCTCGGCGTCGCGGGCGTCGCGGGCCGGATCGGCTGGTCCAAGGCCGCCCGGCCCGCCCGCGCGCCCTGGCTGCCCGGCTGGCTCGCCGTCGGGTCCGTCGCCGCCGCGCTGCTGCTCGCCGCCGCGACCGGCGCCGCGCCGCTGGCCTGGCCCGCGGCCGTCGCCGTCGGGGTGTTCGCCGTCTCCGGCAACGCGGTCTCCATGGTCCTGGTGATCCAGCGCGCCGCCCCCGGCCGGGCCGGACAGGACTCGGCGCTGGTCGCCGCCGGGTTCTTCGCCGGGTTCGCGGTCGGCCCGCCGCTGTTCGCGCCGTTCGCGGAGGGCGGCCACTGGGCCGCCGGATGGCTGCTGGTGGCCGCCGAGTTCGCGGTGGCCGCGGCGGTGGCCCTCGGCTGGGCGGCCCGGGACCACCGGCGGCCCGCCGCCGGTTCCGTTGCCGGAGGGCCCGCCGGTGGGGCCACCGCTGGTGGGACGGCCGCCGTCGGGGAGAGCGCCACGGGTAGGGCCGCCGCCGGGGAGAGTGCTACCGGTGGGACCACCGCCGGAGCCGCCGCCGGGCCCGGCGCTGGAGGGCCCGCCGCCGGAGGGACCGGCACGGGGGAGAGCGTTGCGGGAGGGACCGGCACCGGGGGGAGCGCCGCCGGAGGGATCGGCACCGGGGAGAGCGCCGCCGGAGGTACTGCCACCGGGAAGAGCGCTGCCGGAGGGACCGGCACGGGGGAGAGCGCTGCCGGAGGGGCCGGTACCGGGGAGAGCGCCGCCGGAGGTACTGCCATCGGGGAGAACGCCGCTGGAGGGACCGGCACCGGGGAGAGCGTCACCGGAAGGACCGCCGCCAGGGAGGGCGCGGCCGGGGGGACCGGGTGAACCCCGGGGACCCGGCGGCGCCGGACCGGGCCGTGCGCGTGGACCGGTTCCCGTCGTCGGACCGTGCCTTGTCTTCGGACCGTGCCGTGTCGGCGGACCGGCTCCCCCCGGTGGACGGGCCCCCGCTGGCCGACCGGGTCAGGGGAGCGGACCGGTCCGTGGAGGACGCCCTGGCGGCGGTCCTGGAACGGGTGGCCGTGACCCGGAACGAGGTCGGGGACCGCTTCCCGCTCTTCGCCGACCCCTCCACCGGACGGTGGACGACGACCGCCCGGGGCTCGTGGACCGGCGGCTTCTGGTCCGGACTGCTGTGGCTGCGGGCCCGCTGGACCGGCGCCCCCGAGGACCGCGCCGCCGCCTCGGCCGTCACCCGGCGCCTCGCCCCCTGGGCCCGCGCCGACACCGCGACCCGGGGGCTCGTCGTCGGCTACGGCACCGCGCTCGCCGCCGGGGACCCGGACGCGACCGCGCTCCGGCAGACCGCCGCCCGGGAGTGCCTCGCCGCCGTGGACCCCCGCCTCGGGACGGTGCCCTGGGGTGCCGCCCTCGGCGGGGACCGGGCGCGGGCCCGCGCGGACGGCGTCCCCGGCATGGCCCCGCTGCTGGCCGTCGCGGGACCCGACGGAGTCACCGCCGCCGGGGAACACCTCCACCGTCACCTCGGCCTCTGCCTGGACGGCACTCCGCACCCGGCACCGGCTCCCGGGGACGGCGCGGCGCGGCGCGGTACCGGGCACCCCGGGCCCGGCCGCCCGTCCCGCCCGCCCCGGCAGGACCGGCCGGACCGGCAGGAGCGCCAGGAAGGGCAGGAGCGCCAGGAAGGGCAGGAGCGGCAGGAAGGGCCCGGGGTCCCGCTCGTCCCGGCCTGGCGGCACACCTCCGAGGGCTGGCTCCCGGACGACGACCCCCCGCCCGGCTGGAGCCGGGGCCGGGCCTGGCTGCTGCTCGCGGTCGCCGAGGCCGCCGGGCACCCCGCCGCCGGGCACTGGCGTCCCGCCGCGCTGGCCGGGGCGGCACGACGGCTCCCGGACGGGGACGGGACGCCGCTCGTCCCGCCCGCCGACCGGGCCCGCCCGGACGGCCCGTCGGACACCTCGGCCGCCGCGATCACCGCCGTGGCGCTGCTCCTCCTCGCCCGGTCGCCGGGGTACGGCACCCCGTGGCACACCGAGCGGGCCACTGCCGTACTGGACCGGCTGATCACGCGTCATCTGAGCGGCCCGGGCGGCGCGCGCCCCGCCGGGATGCTGCTCGACGGCTGCTACGACGCCGCCTCCGGCACCGCCGTGCGGCACGAACTGGTCTGGGGCGACTTCTTCCTGGCGCTCGGGCTGGCCCTGCGGACCGGACTCGTCACCCCCGGGGAGGTCTGACCCCGGGGGCGACTGTGGACGCCGGTCCGGTTCAGCGGCCGTCGGGACCGCTGCCGCGACCGTCCGTGCGGGGGTGCCCGGTGGGGGCGAACGGTCCGCCGGGGCCGAACACCAGCCGGGCGAAGTTCCCGCCGATGCGGCGGTGCCCGGCCTCGTCGGGGTGGAGCCGGTCCGGCAAGGGCAGTTCCGCGTGGTCCGCCTCCCCGTAGAGACGGCGGCCGTCGAGGTGACACAGCCCGGGGTCGTCCACCGCGCGTTCGGCGACGATCCGGGCGAGGGCCTCGCGGACGACGGTGAGCGTCAGCTTCCCGGCGGCCCGCTCGGCCGGGTCGCCCGTCGCCCGGAACCCCGGGGTGCCGTCGGTGAAGTCGGCCACCAGCGGACCGGGGGTGTCCTCCTGGAGCGGACACAGCACGGGCGACACCACCAGCAGCGGCGCGGTCGGATGGCCCTCGCGCACGGTGTCCAGGAAGCCGTGGACCGCGGGGACGAAGGCCCGCAGCCGCATCGCGTCGAGGTTGACGAGGTTGATGCCGATCTTCACGCTGATCAGGTCCGCCGGGGTGTCCCGCATCGCCCGGGCGGTGAACGGATCGAGCAGCGCGCTCCCGCTGAAGCCCAGGTTCACCAGCTCCACCCCGCCCCGGGCGGCGGCCAGCGCGGGCCAGATCGCGGTCGGCCGGGTGGCGTTCGAGCCCTGGCTGATGGAACTGCCGTGGTGCAGCCAGACCGGGCGCCCGGAATCCCGCGCGGCGAGGACCGGGGCGTCGGTGCGCAAGGCGATCAGTTCGGTGCCCTCGTTGTGGGGGAGCCAGATCTCCACGTCCTTGTCCCGCGCGGGCAGCCCAGTGAACAGGGCGGTGCCCGGCGGCCCCTCGTCCAGGGTGATCGCCCCGGTGGCGAAGTCCGTGGTGCGGACCCGCCCCCCGGACACCGTGGCCCCGGCGACGGTCTCGCCGTCGACCACCAGGTCGTACGTCCCGTCGGCGGGCGAGGGCAGCCCCCGGTAGGCCCGTTTCACCGCCAGCACGTCGAGGGCGACGGTGGTGGCCCGGGTGCGGAAGACCACCCGGACGCCGGACGGCTGGACCTCGGCCCCGGCCAACTGCTGATCCGGGATCTGACGGCGCGCCCGGGCGGGCAGCCGGTGCGGCAGCAGCCCGTGCGCGGTGCGTTCCACGTCGAGGGCGCCGCGCAGAAAGGCCGGGGTGAGCGGGGTGGTGATCAGGGCGTCCCCGACGCTCACGGCCGCCTCACCCGATCGGTCACCGACATCACATCTGCCACCTTCCCCACCGAATCTGACCGTAATGAATCAGACATGGCCGTATTGGACGGTACCGGACCGACCGTCGATCGAACGGTACTCAACCGACCCGGACCACGGCGAACGAATTCGACGCCGGGCCCGGGTGCCGGGCTACGGGCGGGGCCCCGCCCCGTACTCGTACCCGTACCCGCGCAGCACCCGTCGCGCCACCGAGGTGATGTGCAGTTCGTCCGGGCCGTCGAGGATGCGGGCGGCCCGGCCGGTCCGCAGCAGCGCGGGCAGGGCCGTGTCCGGGCCCAGCCCCGCCGCCCCGTGCACCTGCACCGCCGCGTCCGTCACCCGCTGGAGCATCCGGGCCGCCGCCACCTTCGCCAGCCCCACCTCGACCCGCGCGTCCCGCCCCGCGTCGATCAGCGTGACCGCCTCGCGCACCAGCGGCCGGGTGGTGCGCAGCGCCAGCAGCGCGTCGAACACGTGCTGCTGGACCAGCTGGTGACCGGCGAGCGGGCCGCCCGCCCCACCGCGCCCCACCGCCCGCTCGCACAGCAGGTCGAAGGCGCGCTGGGCCTGGCCGAGCCAGCGCAGACAGCGCAGCGTACGACCGGTCTGGAGCCGTTCGCCCGCGACCGCCAGCCCCCGCCCGCGCTCACCCACCAGATGACCGGCGGGCACCGCCACCCCGTCCAGCTCGATCTCCGCCTGCCCCGCCGCCCCGAGCACCGGCAGGTCCCGCACCACCCGGAACCCCGGCGATCCGGTGTCCACCAGGAACAGCGACAGCCCCGTCCGGTCCCCGGGCTCCCCGTCGGTCCGGGCGAGGACGGTGACGAGGTCCGCGTCCCGCGCCCCCGACACGAACCACTTGCGGCCCGTCACCCGCCAGCCGCCGTCCGGCCCCCGCACCGCCCGGGTCCCCGTCCCGAACGGATCGGTGCCCGGCACGTCCGGTTCCGTCATCGCGTACGCGCCGCGCAGCCCACCGGAGACCAGCCGCTCCAGATACCGCTCCCGGACCTCCGGCGAACCGTGCCGGGACAGCATCGTCACGTCCAGCAGCGAGGCCGACCCCAGGGCCGCCGGACCGTGGTCGCTGGCCCCCTCCGCCTCCGCCAGCTCCGCGTACCGGCCGAACGTCAGCCCACCGCCGCCCAGTTCCCGGGGCAGCGGCAGCGCCCACAGTCCCGCCTCCCGGGCCGCCGTCCGCAGCTCGCCCAGGGCCGCCGTCGCCGCCGGGCCGCCCGTGTCGAGCACCGGCTCCCACGGAACCACCCGGTCGCGGACGAACCGGGCGACCTCCTCCCGTACGGCGGCCGACCCCTCCGGACCGTCCACGGCGGCCCATCCCTGCGGGCCCTTCGCGGCGACCGGCCCCTCCGGGCCCTTCGCGGCGGCCCCGTCGTGGTGACGCGTCATCCCTCTCCCCTGTCCCTCGGAACTCCGGCCCGTCTCCCGGGAACTCCGGGGAACGTCCGTCCGACTGTCTCTGCGTGGAACGGGTCGGGCGCGCGCCCCACTTGGTTCCCGCGACCCGGTCCCCGTGCGTGACCGGACACGACCTCGGGCCGGGCACACCGGGCCGGAGAGGAGAGACATGGCGCCACGCGTCACCACCAGGGTGACCCGGCCGCTCGACGGGCTCCGCGGCACCACCTCGGGGCCCCCGGGGCTGATGACCGTCGTCGCCGACCACCTCCACCGCCTCGGTGCCCGCCCCGAGCCGGACTCCGGTCCGTACCCCGGCCGACCGGACGGCCGCGACGGCTCCGCCGGTCCCGACGGCCGCGACGGCGACGGCCCCGCCACCGGGGCGGGCGGCCGGGCCCGGCTCACCGGCGGCGGCTTCGCCCCCGTCCACGCCGACGTCCACTGGTCCGCGCCCGACGGCGGGACGACCGGCGGGATCACCGACGAGGCCACCGCGCAGGCCGCCACCGGGGTGATGGCCGTCCACGGCCGCCGCGACGGCGACCCGCGCGGCCTCGCCGTCGACTGGCTGGGCACCGTCACCGGCGTCCTCACCGTGCAGGGCCTGCTCGCCGCCCTCGTCGGCCAGGCCCGGGGCACCACCACCGACCGGGTCACCACCCGCGCCGACCACGCCGGACTGCTCACCGTCTCCCAGTACCTCGCCGCCGCCGGGGCCGAGGAGGCCGAGGCCGCTCCCCTGGAGCCGGGCGGACCGCCGTTCACCTCGGTGGACGGCGTCCTCTTCGAACTGGAGACCCTCGACCCGGGCGGCTGGGCCGCGTTCTGGCGCGCCCTCGGGGCCCCCGCCCACGCCGTCCGCGCGGGCTGGCGCCCCTTCCAGTTCCGCTACGCCACCGCCTGCGCCCCCTTCCCCCCGGAACTGCACACCACCACCCGGGCCCACTCCCTCACCGCGATCCGGCGGGCCGCCGCCCTCGCGGGCGTCGACGTCTGCCCCCTGCGCTCCCTCGCCGACCGCGCCGCCGAACACGACGGCGCCGACCCCTGGCACCTCACCCCTCTCGGCCCCGGCACCCCGCCGCCCGCCACCGCGCCCGCCACCCCCGACGGGCCGCTCACCGGACTCACCGTGCTGGAGGCGGGCCGCCGCATCCAGGCCCCCCTCGCCGCCCATCTGCTGGGCCTGCTCGGCGCGGACGTCGTCCGGATCGAACCCCCGGGCGGCGACCCGCTGCGCGGCATGCCCCCCGCCTGCTCCGGCACCTCCGCCCGCTGGCTCGCCCTCAACCGCCACAAACGGGCCGTCGAGATCGACATCAAGGACCCCGCCGACCGGGTCCGGCTGCGCGAACTGGCCGCCGGAGCGGATGTGTTCCTCCACAACTGGGCCCCCGGCAAGGCCGCCCAGCTCGGCCTGGACGCCGAGGACCTCGCCCGCGCCCACCCCGCCCTGGTGTACGCGTACACCAGCGGCTGGGCGGACCGCCTCGACGACGCCCCGCTGGGCACCGACTTCATGGTCCAGGCCCGCACCGGCGTCGGCGAGGCCGTCCGCCCCGGCGACGAACCCCCGGCCCCCAGCCTGATGACCCTCCTCGACGTCCTGGGCGGACTGCTCGGCGCCGAGGCGGTCCTGGCGGGCCTGCTCCTGAGGGAACGTTCCGGCCGGGGAGTGCGCGTCGACTCCTCCCTCCTCGGCGCCGCCGACACCCTGACCGCCGCCGCCCTCGGCCGCGCCGCCACCGGCGCCGCCCCCCGACGGCCCGCGGGCTTCCGGCGCCCCCTGCGCACCCGCGACGGCTGGCTCGCCCCCACCGACGCCGACGCCCCCGCCGCGTCCGCCCACGACCTGACCGCCCTTCCCACCGACGAGGCCCTCGCCCTGCTGCGCGCCCACGGAATCGCGGCCACCCGGGTCACCACCGACCTCGCCGCCCTCGCCCGGGACCCCCGGCTGCCCGGCGCGGTCGGCCGGGACCTCCACGGCGCCCCCACCGTCCCCACCCCCTGGAGCCTGGCATGAGCCCCGAACTGCGTGATCTGCTGCCCACCGCCCTCCGCCGCGCCTGGGCCGCCGACGGCACCACCCCCGACCTCGACCTCTACAGCCTCTACCGGGCCCGGGTGGTCGCCGATCCGCACCGCACGGCCGTCATCGACGACAAGGGGAAGCTCTGCTACACCGCCCTGGACCGCAGGGCGCGATGTCTGGCCACCGGGCTCAGAGACCTCGGCATAGCCCCCGGCGACGTGGTCGGCGTCCAACTCCCCAACCACCGCGACGCGGTCGCCGCCGACCTCGCGATCGCCGCGCTCGGCGCGATCGCCCTGCCCTTCCCGGTCGGCCGGGGCGGCCGGGAGGCCGCGTCGCTGCTGCGCCGCTCCGGCGCGGTCGCCGTGATCGCGGCCACCGGGCACCGGGGCGCCACGCCCGCCGCCGACCTGCGCGACCTCGCCCCCGGACTGCCCGCGCTGCGGCACGTCATCGCCGCGGGCCGGGGCACCGCCCCCGAGGGCACCGTCCCGCTCTCCCGGCTGACCCGCACCGACGCCACCGGGTTCGTCCCGCACCGGTCCGACCCCGACGGACCGGCCCGCATCCTCGTCTCGTCGGGTTCCGAGGCCGAGCCCAAGATGGTCGCCTACTCGGCCAACGCCCTGGCGGGCGGCCGGGGCAACTTCCTCGCCTCGCTGCTGCCCGGCGACACCCCGCCCCGCTGCCTCTTCCTGGTGCCGCTGGCCTCCGCCTTCGGCTCCAACGGCACGGCGGTCACCCTCGCCCGGCACGGCGGAACCCTCGTCCTGCTGGAGCACTTCACCCCCGAGGCGGCCCTGACCGCGCTCCGGGAACACCGGCCGACCCATGTGCTCGGCGTGCCCACCGTGGTGCGGATGATGCTCGACCGGCTGGAGGCCGGGGCCGCCACCGCCCATGAGACCGCCGGGACCGGTACCGGCGGCACCGGTCCCGACGACCGGAGCGAGCCGTACGCCGGGCCCACCGCGCTGGTCCTCGGCGGCGCGCCCCTCGACCCGGCGACCGCCACCGCCGCCGCCGAGGCGTTCGGCTGCGCCGTCGTCAACCTCTACGGCTCCGCCGACGGAGTCAACTGCCACACCGGCCTGGGCCACCGCACCCCGCCCACCGCCGACTGCGGGGTGGTCGCCGGACGCCCCGACCCCCGGGTCGCCGACATCCAGGTCCGGGACCCCGACACGCGTGAACCCCTGGCGGACGGCCGCACCGGGGAGATCGTCGCCCGGGGGCCCATGACCCCGCTGTGCTACGTCGGCGCCCCCGAACTGGACGCCCGCTACCGCACCACCGACGGCTGGGTGCGCACCGGGGACCTCGGCTTCCTCGACGACGAGGGCGTCCTGCACGTGGTGGGACGGCTCAAGGACGTGGTGATCCGGGGCGGCGCCAACATCAGCCCCGCCGAGGTGGAACGGGAACTCCACACCCACCCGGCGGTCCGCGACGTGGTGTGCGTCGGCGTCCCCGATCCGCTGATGGGCGAACGCCTCGCGGCCTGCGTCGTCGCCCGCCCCGGCCCGCCGCCCGCCCTCGACGCGCTCACCGCCCATCTGACCGTGCGTGGACTGGACCGGCGCAAGCACCCCGAACGGCTGCTGCTGGTCGCCGAACTGCCGCTGACCCCGGCGGGCAAACCGGACCGGGCGGCCCTGCGCGCCATGCTCGCCACCCCCACGACCGTCCCGGCGGAGCCCGTCACGACCGTCACGACCAGTGCGTCCGCTGCGACCGGCGTGACCGGCGTGACCGGCGTGACCGGCGTGGGCCCGACGGGGACCGCCGTGCCGTCCCTCGCCCCGACGGGCTGACGGGCCGGGGGCTGGGGGCCTGGGGAGCCCGCCGGGCCGCCCCCGGCCCCCGCCAGTACCCCCAGCCCCGCCAGTACCCCCGGTACGCCCGTGCCCCGGACGCGCGATCAGCGTGTCCGGGGCACGGGCGGTTGCGGGGCCGAAGGGGTTCAGGAACCGCCCAGGGCCTTCTCCAGGGCGTCCGCCGCGTTCTCGTACACCGGCAGCAGATCCAGGTCCTTCCCCGGGTAGTTGACGATGTCGACCTGACGGCTGCCCGAACCGGGCAGCACCTTCCCGGCCGTCATATGGGCGTTGTCGAGCACCAACGCGGGCTTGTGCCGGGCGAGTTCGGCGAGCCGCTTGGGGGTCACCGCCTCCGGTCCGAAGGTGCCGACGGTGTCGGCCCCCGCCAGCCCCGCCGCCCAGGTGGTGAACACCTGGCTGATCACGGTCGGCCGCTTCCCCTCCGGCCAGGCCGCCTTCAGGTCCCGGCCGAGCCGCTTCTGCTGGGCGTCGAACTTCCGCTGCCAGGCGACGGCGTCGTTCTCCGTGCCGAACAGCGCGGCCAGCCGCTTCACCTCGGCCCGGACCTTCGCCGGATCGTTGTCGAGGCCCACCTCGACCAGTTCGGCCTTCGACCCCGCGGCCTCCTTGATCTGCTCCGCGTACGGCTCGAACGGCGCGTACAGCACGAAGTCGGCCGCCGCGACCGCCGCCAGATCGGACGGCTTCGGCTCGTAGTCGGGCGCGTGCCCCACCGACGCGGGGACGAGCACCGTCACGTCCCCGGCCCCGGCGGCCTTGGCGAAGGCCCCCTCCCAGGTGGTCGTCACCACCACCTTCGCGCCGCCGCCCGCGCCGTCCCCGCCCTCGGCGGACTCCTCCCCGGCGCAGCCGCCGACCAGGGCGAGCGCCGCGCCCGCGGCGACGGCGGCGCTCAGCGTTCGGGCGCCGCGGCGGGGACGGCGCGGGGCGGCCGGGGCGGCTCCGGGTCCTTCCGGGCGGGCGGGGACGGGGGCGGGGACGCGGGTGCGCGCCATGGGCGGTGGCTCCGTTCGGGGAGGAGGTGGACCGCGAGGACGACGGCCCCCGCGGTCAGGACGAGGACCGGGCCGGGCGGCCAGTCCAGCCAGAGGGCCAGCAGGAAGCCGGTCGTGTTGACGCCGACGCCGATCCCGACGGCCCACAGCGTGATCGACCGCAGCGAGGTGCCCAGCCGGCGGGCGGCCAGCGCGGGCAGCAGGGTGAGGGCGTCGACCAGCAGCGCGCCGGTCAGGGTGATGGCCCCGGCGACGGACACCGCCACCAGGACCAGCAGCGCCAGGGTCAGACCCGCCACCGGCACGCCCGAGCACTGGGCGAGTTCACGGTCGTGCAGCAGCAGCGACAGATCCCGGCGGCGCCACCAGAACAGGGCGGGCACCAGCACGGCGAGGGTGCCGAGGACGACCAGGTCGGCCGGGCCGACGGAGAGCACGGACCCCCACAGCAGGGCGAACGCCCCGGAGGCGTTGACCCCGGAGACCGAGAGCAGCAGCAGGGCCCCGGCGATGGCGAGGCTCATCAACAGGCCCATCGCGCCGGACAGTCCGCTGGGCGTCCGCGCGAGCGGGGCCACCCCGGCGCCCGACAGCGCGCAGGCCACCAGCGCGCAGACCAGCGGGTCGAGCCCGGTGAGCAGTCCCACCGCGATGCCGAGCAGGGCCACGTGCATCATCGCGAAGCGCACCGGCATGATGTCCAGGCCGACGATGACCACTCCGATCACCGGCAGCGCGACCGCCGCCAGCAGCAGGGCGATCCCGGCCCGCTGCACCGGCACCAGCCGGAGCAGCTCCACCACGTCGGCCGCCGCGAGGATCACCGGACCTCCCGCAGCCGTCCGGCGGCCATCTCCAGCACCCGGTCGCACCGGGCCGCCAGGGACCGGTCGTGGGTCACCACGACGAGCGTCACCGGTAGCCCGGTCAGCACCTCGGCCGCCTCCTCCTGACCGTCGAAGTCGAGGGCGGCGGTCGGCTCGTCGGCCAGCAGCACCCGCGCCCCGGCGGCCACGCACCCCACGGCCCGGGCCAGGTACATCCGCTGCAACTGCCCTCCGGACAGGGTGTGCAGCGGACGTCCGGTCAGCGCGCCGACGCCGAGCGCCCGGGCGCCCTCCGCCGCCTCCCGGGGCGCCTCGCTGCTGGCCAGCAGCTCACCGCCGAGCAGCGGGAACCGTCCGGCGGCGGGCTTCTGCGGGATCCAGGCACAGGCGCGCCGCCGCCAGGCCCACTCCGCCGGGGTGCGGGTGGCCCGGCCGCCGACGGTGATCGTGCCGGTGGTCCTCCGGTGCAGCCCGAGCACGGCCCGCAGCAGAGTGGTCTTCCCCGAACCGTTGGTCCCGGTCAGCGCGACGCGTTCACCGGCCGCGATCTCCAGGTCGACACCGGTCACCGCCTCCACCCGGCCGTGACGGCACGTCACGTCCTCCATGCGCACATCCAGCCCGCCCATCGCCTGCCCTTCCGCCTTCCGTCCGCTGCCCGCACGTCCGCCGCGCCCGCCCGGCGGCGGGGGAGCGGAGGTGTCCCACCGGCAGTAGTCGGACCGGGGGACGGAGAAGTTCCCGCCGACCGCCCGGCGTTCCCGTCCGGCAGCCCGGCAGCCCGGCAGCCCGGCAGCCCGGCAGCCCGACGTGGCCGACGCGGCCGACGGCGGTCAGTGGCCGCCGGAGTGCCCGTCCCCGTCGTCGTGCCCGTCCTCGTCCCCGTCGTCCCCGGCGGGTTGGGCGGGTTGGGCGGGCTGCTCGGTGGGCCCGGCCGGGCCCGTGGGGTCGGTGGAGCGGACCGAGGGGCCCACCGGGTCCACCGACAGCCCGGTGGCGTACGCGGCGGAGAACACCGCGGCCAGCAGCAGGAGGAACGCGAGCACCGCCCGGTAGGGCGCCACCCGGCGCGGGGCGTCGGGAGCGTCCGGGGTGCGCGGGGTACGGGAGGCTGCCATCGCGACTCCAGGGGAACGGGCCGGTGCCGGACGGACGGCACCCGCGAAAGGAACGGCCGGGGACGGACAGGGGCGGACGGGGCGGACAGGAAGGTCCGGGGGCCGGAAGAACGGGCCGGGGCGCTGGCCGGGCCGTCCGGAGGTCCATGCTGGCACGGGACGGGTCCCGGCGCCCCCGTCGGCGGCCCGTTCCCGGCGTGACGATTCTCGCCGTGGAGCCGGGGAACTCCCGCCCCCCGCCGCGCGACCACCTGACGGGGTTCTCCCCGCGCTCCCCGCCCCCGTCCCCCGCCCCGCTCCTCCACGTTCCGCCCTTCCGCGTCCCGTCCCCGTCCCCGCCCCCGTTCCTGGTTCTCCGTTCCTGGTTCCCCGGGAACGCAACGAACCCTTAGCGAGGTGTTCACGAACGGGAAGACCGGCCGCCGACACCCCTCGGGGACCGTGGGACCGCGGCCGTCGCCCGCCGGTTCCCCCGCCCGTCCGGACGTCCGGTCCGTACCGCCCCCGCGCCCGGTCGGCGGCCCGTACCCCCCGGGTCCTGGGGTTTCGCCGGAACGGGCGACCCGGGGCGGGGAACCCCTCCGGCGAGCCCCCGTCCGACGCGGTGTCATATACCCGTGGAAAGACCGGAACGCCCGGTACCGGACGGCCCGTCCCGGTGCGGGGGGAGTGGCGCGGGGGCGGTGCGCGGGGCCGTGGACACTTGCGTGCGGGACGCGCCACGCTGATAAAGTGTGTGATCTTCATAGTGGGCTGACGGTGCGTTAGAGGCACCCGGGGGACGTCAGCCGATCGGGCCCCTTCCCGGAGGAACGTTCTCCGGCCTGGACTTGCACGGCCCGCGGTCCCTGACCGCGGACGCGCGCCAGCCGGAGGAGAGCGACCGTTCCCCCCGGGATGCCACTCGAAGAGAGTCTCATGACGTCATTTGTGCAGGACCCATTCTTCTGGGTTCTGGTCGCCGTGCTACTGGCCGCCTTCGGCGGAGTGGTACGCGCACGGCAAACGAACATCGGGCTGCGCAGACGCAACGCCGACCTCGCCGCCGAGAACGAGACGCTGCTCCAGCAGCGGCATGAACTCGGGGCGGCTCACACCCATCTGCGCAACCAGCACAGCCATGAACTGGCAGAGGTCCGCAAGGACGCCGAGGAGGAGACCAAGGCCGTACTCAAGTCGGCGATGCGCACCCTGCAGGGCCTCGCCGACGAACAGCAGGTGGTGATCGACAAGGTCCAGAAGAAGCACGGCGACGACCCGGACATGCTCGTCGACCTCATGGCCATCGACCACTCCAACAGCCAGTTCGGCCGTCGGGCACAGGGCATCGCCGTGCTGTGCGGAGGCTGGCTCGGCCGCCGGGAGACGGTCGCCTCCGTCTACGACGTGGCCCGCAGCGCCCAGGGGCGCATCCGCCAGTTCGACCGCGTCCAGATCCACACCCAGGCGAACTTCGCCCTGGTCAGCAAGGTCGTCGAACCGGTGGCGGTGGTCCTCGCGGAACTCCTCGCCAACGCCACCAACTACTCCGCCCCCGGCACCCCCGTCGAGATCAACATCCAGGCGGTGCCCAAGGGCGTGTGCCTGATCGTCGACGACGCGGGCCTCGGCATGGGCCAGGAGGAGAAGGACCGGGCGTCCGCCCTGCTGTCCCCGGCGCAGCCCGTCCACATCTCGGAACTCGGCAACCCGCCCCAGTTCGGCTTCGCGGTCTCCGGCATGCTCGCCGCCCGCTACGGCTTCAAGGTCTCGGTCGACTCGGTCTCCCCCTACGGAGGCGTCCGCGCGGTGATCCTGCTCCCCGACGAACTGCTCACCAACGACGCCCCGCCCACCTCCTGGGACGTCGACCAGGGCAGCCGGGGCAGCGTCCCGGTCATCCGGCAGCACCGGGGGGAACCCGCCGAGGGGCGCCCCGCGCAGCCCACCCCGCTGTTCGCGGCGGTGCCCGGCACCGAACCGGCCTCCCTGGTCCGCGGCACCACCGCCGGGGGCCTGCCCAAGCGCCGTCGCCAGCGGTCCGTCGCGGTGGTGCCGGAACCGTCCGCCGCCCCCGAGGTCTCCCGGAGCCAGGAGGAGACCGCGTCCCTGCTGGGCGCGTTCCAGCGCGGCACCCGCTCCGGACGCGACATCACGACCACCACGGAAGGACCCGACCACCAGTGAACCCCGATCTGTCGTGGGTGCTCAACGACGTGCTCCAGGTGCGCGGTGCCCGGCACGCGATACTCGTCTCCGCCGACGGCCTGCTGCTGGCGCACTCCAGCGCCATCGGACGGGACGACGCCGAGACGGTCGCCGCGGCCATGAGCTCGATGCAGTCGCTGAGCCGCGCCGTCGCGCCGTTCATTGGCAGTGGGACCACCGGCCGCTGGCGCCAGACCCTGCTGGAGTACGAGGACGGCTGGATCTTCCTCATCGCCGCGGGCAGCGGCGCCTACCTGGCCGCCGCCGCCTCCGCCGACGTGGACATGGAGGCCATGTCCTTCCGGATGCAGCAGCAGGTCGGCGCGCTCGGCAAGGCGATGACCTCACCGCCCCGCCATGACGCCGGGGGCGACATATGACCGCGCCCGGCGAGGAGCAGTCGGTCGCCGGGGGGTTCATCCGCTCCTACGTGATCACGGGCGGGCGCACTCTGCCCGACGCGGAGAACCTGTCCCTGGTCACCCTGGTGACCATCGCCGCCGACCGGACGCCCCCCGCCCGGCCCAGCCCCGAGGTCCGGGCCATCTGGGACCTGTGCACGGGCGGATACCTGTCGGTGGCGGAGGTCGCGGGACACCTGGGGCTGCCCGTGGGGGTGGTCCGGTTACTCCTGACCGACCTCGCGGACCAGGGGCACCTGCTCCGCCGCGCGGCACCCCCCGCCGCCAAGCTCGTCGACCGGAAGATCCTCGAAGAGGTGCTGCATGGACTCCAACGCCGGTTCGGCTGAGAGCGTCTACGTACCGGAAGCGGTCGTCACGGCCGCGAAGATCCTCGTCGTCGGCCACTTCGCCGTGGGCAAGACGACGTTCATCGGCACGCTGTCGGAGATCACCCCGCTGCGGACCGAGGAGAAGATGACGCAGGCGTCGGCCCACGTCGACGATCTGCGGGGGGTCACCGGCAAGGAGACCACCACCGTCGCCCTGGACTTCGGGCGGCTGACGCTGAGCGACGAACTGGTCCTGTACCTGTTCGGCACGCCCGGCCAGCAGCGGTTCATGCAACTGTGGGAGGACATGGCCCGGGGAGCGCTGGGCGCGCTCCTCCTGGTCGACCCGTCGCGGCTCAACGAGTCGTTCCCCGTGATCGACCTGATCGAGAAGTACGGGCTGGAGTACGCGGTCGCCGTCAACAGCTTCGAACCGGGCGACGCGCACGCCGAGGAAGAGCTGCGCGAAGCGCTCGACCTGCTGCCGCATACCCCCGTGGTGTTCTGTGACGCCCGTGACCAGGGCTCGTCGGCCCAGGCGCTGATCACCCTGGTCCAGCACCTGCTCGCCCGCGTGGGCTGACCCGCCCCCGGGCGGCACCCGCCCGGACCGGCACCCGCCCGGACCGCCCGGCACGCATGTGCCGGGCGGTCCGGGGCGAGCCGACCCCCCACACCTCCTTACACCCACCCTCCCGGGCCCGCACGGCCCCGGGACCACCATGAGGACTGACGCATGGACGCACAGCCGGGGTCCGCCCCGCCTTCCCCGCCCCCCGGGTGCCCGATGCACCAGCGGCCGCCGACCCCCCTGTACGGGGCGGAGTTCGCGGCCGACCCCGACCGCTTCTACGACGAGATGCGCCGTCAGGGCCCGGTGGCACCCGTCGAGCTGGCCCCCGGGGTGGAGGCCACCCTCGTCACCGAGCACGAGGCGGCCCTGCGGGTCCTGCAGAACCCGGCGCTCTTCGTCCGGGACTCCCGGCGGTGGCGGGCCCTCAACGAGGGCCGGGTCCCCCTCGACAGCCCCGTGCTGCCGATGATGTACTACCGCCCCAACTGCCTCTTCTCGGACGGTGCCGAGCACCTGCGGCTGCGCAAGGTCGTCACCGACAGCCTCGCCAAGATCAACATCAACCGGCTGGCCCGGGACGTCGAGCACATCGCCGACTACCTCATCGGCCAGTTCGCCGAGCGGGGCACGGCCGATCTGCTGAACGACTACGCCAAGTTGCTGCCGCTGCTGCTGTTCAACCAGCTCTTCGGCTGCCCGGGCGACCTGGGCGACCGGCTGACCCGCAGCTTCGCCGCGCTCTTCGACGGCGAGGACGTCGTCCGGGCCAACGAGGACATGACGGCCTGCGTGCTGGAACTGGTGGCCCTCAAGCGGCGTTCCCCCGCCGAGGACCTCACCTCCTGGCTGGTCCACCACCCGGCCGGGCTGACCGACGAGGAGCTGAAGGACCAGATCATCACCCTGGTCGGCGGCGGCGTCGAACCGACCAAGAACCTCATCAACACCGCCCTGTTCCTCATCCTGTCCCCCGAGACCCACCAGTTCGGCGGCCGGGGCGCGGGACCGCTGGTCGAGGACGCCCTCGACCACGTGCTCTGGAACGACTCGCCCATCGCCAACTACGCCACCCACTTCCCGGTGCAGGACGTCCTCCTCGGCGACGTCACGCTCACCGCCAACGACCCGGTGGTCATCAGTTTCGCCGCGGCCAACACCGACCCGTCGCTGACGGACGCGCGGCTGACCCTCAGCCGGGGAGCCCACCTGGCCTTCGGGGCGGGACCGCACGCCTGCCCGGCCAAGTCCCCGGCACGTGTCATCTCCCTCACGGCCATCGAGCGGATCCTCAACACCCTGCCCGACCTCACCCTGGCCGTGCCCGCGGACAAGCTGGAGTGGCGACAGGGCCCCTTCCACCGCGCCATGGCGTCCATGCCCGTCCTGTTCACCCCGGTCGCCGTCCGCCGTCCGGCCCGGGGCGTCCCGGCCCCGGCTCCGGCTCCTGCCCCGGCCTCGGAGCAGGTCAGCGCCCCGTACGACCAGCGGCAGCGGGAAGCCGCCCCGCGCAAGCAGCGGGGCTGGTGGAGTTCCTTCCTCGACGTCTTCCGCCCGTGACGGACCTTCCGCGACGGACCTGACGACCCCGGGGCGACCGGTCGCCCCGGCCGGTGATCCGGCGGCCCGGTGATCCGGTGACCGGTGACCCGGGGGTGACGCGACGCGGGCGGGCGTGACACGGCACCGCCCGCGTCACGCCCGTTCCGGGGTCCTCGCCGAGGCGGCGCCGCCGGGGGCGCCACGGGGGCGCCACCTCCGTCGGGGCTCACCGGACGGGATCGGCGGGGCTCACCACGGAGGGCTCGCGGGCGCCGGGCCCAGGGTCGTCGTCCCGGGCGCCGCCCGGTGGCCCAGCCCCGTGCGGTACGCGTCCAGGGCCGCCTCCGTCCGCCCCGACCGCCGCAGCAGATCGCCCAGCAACCGGCACAGGTCCGCCAGATCGCCCGCCGCCCCCGCGTGCTCCAGCAGCGCGAGCGCCCGCACGTAGTGCTCCTCGGCCGCCTCTGCGTCCCCCCGCCGCTCCGCCATCAGCCCCAGCAGCCGGTGCGCACCGCCCGCGTGCACCGAACCCCGGCCCGGGCTCAGCCCGCCCAGCAGCTCCCGCAGCAGCGCCTCCGCCTCGGCGTCCTTGCCGCGCCGGTGCAGCACGCCCGCCAGTTCCACCCCCACCTGATGGGTGTACAGCTCCGCACGCCGGGCCGTCAGCATCTCCCGGGCGGTCCGCAACTCCCGCTCCGCCAGAGCGAGGTGCCCGTCCTCTCCGTCCTCTCCGGCGTCCTCGGCCCCGGCGTCCCCGGCCCCGGGCCGCTCCCCGTCCATGGCGTCCATGACACCCGTGGCGTCCGTGACGTCCGTGGCGCGCTGGGCGTGGACGTACCCCCGCATCCAGTGGCACAGGGCCAGCTCGCCGTGGATCTGGAGCTGTTGGTAGTAGGCCGCCGCCTTCGCCAGGGCGGCGTCCGCCTCCGCCGAGCGGCCCTCCGCGATCAGCGTCCTGGCCACCCCCCGGTGCATCCGGGCCACCAGCGCGGGATCCGAGACCCGGGGCGCCAGCGCCAGCGCCAGCTCCGCCGCCCGCGCCGCCCTGGCGTGCGCGCCGAGGTCCATGTACGGGCCGATGGCCGCCGTGTACAGCAGCACCAGCGCGTCCGGGTCGTGCAGTCCGGACGCGTTCAGCTCGTCGAGGGTGCTCTCCACCAGGTAGCAGGCGTAACGCAGTTCCCCGGCCAGCAGATGGGCGATGACCCGCCCCCGGATCGCGGGCACCCGCCCGGGCAACGGCTCCCCCCGGGCCGCCAGCAGCCGCTCCGCCTCCTCGAAGCGCTCCCGCGCCCAGTCCAGTTCCCCCGTCTCCAGGGCGCACTGTCCGAGACCGACCAGAGCCGTGGCCCGTTCCGCGTCCAGCCCGTGCCGCTCCGCCTCGGCGGCGAGCGCGGCGTACCGGACGGCCGCGTCGGCGGGCTCCTCGGTGGCCAGGACGCGCCGCGCCTCGGTCAGCCGCAGCCGCAGGTCCGTGGCGAGATGGGCGGGCCGTCCGGTCGCCAGCTCCTCGTAACCGGTGCCGAGGCGCTCGGCGAGGTGCCGCAGCGCCCGCTCGGACGGCCTGGCCCGTCCGGACTCCACCGTGGACACGTACGCGGCGGTGTACGCGGGTTCGGCGAGCTGACGCTGGGTCAGCCCTCGGGCGGTGCGCAGCCGGTGCACCCGGCGGCCGACGGCCAGGGGGCTGTCGTCCGGGACGTCACCGGGTCCGGGCCCGGGGGTCCCGGAGCCGCTGGGTCCGCCGGGGCCGCTCCCGGGTCCACCGGGGCCGGTGTCCGGGGCCGGTGCCCGACGCGTCCGGTTCCCGTCCTCATCCCCGTTCCCGTTCCCGTTCCCGTCCTCGCCCCCGTTTCCGTTCTGTCCCGGTTCCAGCCCCGGTCCCTGACTCTGGCTGTCGCCGTGGCCCTGCGCCTGGTCCCGGCCTTGGTCGTGGTCCCGGCCTTGGTCCCGGTCCTGGTCACGGCTCCGCCCCGGGTCCGTCGCTCCGTCCCGGTCCGCCGTTCCGTCGCCCTGTCGCTCCGTCACCGTGCACTCATCTCCGCCGCGCTGGTCGTCCGGTCCGCACACCACGGTCCGGCGTCCCACCGGTTCCACCGTTTTCACCGTTCCCGGGATCTTGCGCCGAACGCCGGGCGATTCTAAGTTAATCCGCGAGTCAAGTGGAGTTAACAGATCACTTAACTCGCTGTCTCGCGGTCCCCGAACCCCTCCCGGGGCCGCTCCGCCCGACCCGGCACCGCGCCCGGCCCCACCAGGGCCGGAGCGGACCGGAACGCCCCCCACCCGGGACGGCTCCGGTCCGCGCCCCCCACCCGGCCAGGTGCGTCCCCTCCCCGAACCTCCCCTCCACCAGGAGCCCTCCGTGCGAATACGCACCCGTGCCGCCGCCCTCGGCGCGTCCGCGCTGCTCTGCGTCACCGCCGTCGCCGCCGCGCCCGCGCTCGCCTCCCCCGGCCCGACCGGCTCCGGCGGCCCGGCCGACCCCGGGGTCACCGTCGAGTACTTCCCCTCGCCCGGCGCCGAAGGCCGCTACACCGAGGTCCCCGCCACCGCCCCCGAGCGCCTCGCGCCGAAGGGACTGCGCGCCCCGCGGGCCGCGCCCGCCCGCGCCTCGGTCGGCACCATCCAGGACACCGGCCCCACCGACGCCCGGCTCGACCTCGTCGTCATGGGCGACGGCTACACCGCCGACCAGCAGGGCGACTTCCGCGCCGACGCCCAGGCCAAGATCGAGGCCGTCTTCCAGATCGAGCCCTACAAGAGCTACCGCGACCTCTTCAACATCTGGGTCGTCGACGCCGTCTCCCGGGACTCCGGCGTCTCCGGCGACCCCACCAAGGACATCGTCCGCGACACCGCGCTGTCCTCGTACTTCTGGTGCGGCGACATCGAACGGCTGCTCTGCGTCGACATCGACAAGGTCAGCGCCCACGCCGCCCAGGCCCCCGCCGCCGACATCGTCTTCGTCCTCGCCAACACCACCACCTACGGCGGCGCGGGCTACAGCGGAGTGCAGAACGCGGTCGGCTACGACGGCATCGCCACCATGTCGTCCGACAACGACCGCGCCACCCTGATCGGCGCCCATGAACTCGGCCACTCCATCGGCCACCTCGCCGACGAGTACACCTACGACAGCTACGGCCGCTACCAGGGCGCCGAACCCGCCGACCGCAACTCCTCCACCCACGACGCCGCCCACCAGGTCGCCAACCGGGTCAAGTGGTGGCGCTGGATGGGCGAGCAGGACCCGGCTGGCGGCACCGTCGGCACCTACGAGGGCAGCGGCTACCACCCCCTGGGCCTCTACCGTCCCACCGCCAACTCCCTCATGCGCAAGCTCGACACCGACGCCTTCAACCTCGTCGGACGCGAAGGCATGATCAACGGCTTCTACCGGTACGCCAAGGCGCTCACCAGCACCACCCCCACGGACCGCCCGGTCCGCGCCCAGCACCCCATCCGCGCCCGGCTCGCCTCCTTCGACCGCGCGGGCATCGCCCGGGTCCAGCTCCGCTGGTACCTCGACGGCGTCGAGGTCCGCCACGCCCGTGGCGAACGCGTCGTCACCCCGCGCCAGCTCGGCGTCCGCGGCCACGGACAGGGCCGCACCGTCACCGCCCGGGCCGTCGACGCGACCACCGCGATCCGCGACCCCCAGGTGCGCGAGGCCGCCACCAGCTCCCTCACCTGGACCGTCGGCCGCCGCTGAGCGGCCGTGCTCCACGGCGCTGGTCCACGGCTCCGGGGCGGTGGCGCCGGTCCGTGGTGTCGGCCCACCGGTCCGGTCCGGGTCGCTGGTCCACGGCAGCGGCTCGCCGCTCCGGTCCACGGCTCCGGTCCACGATGCTGGCCCAGCGGCGGTCTCCGGCCCGGAAGCCACCGGCCCCACCGCGCCCGCCCGGCCCCCTGGCGAAGGGGCCGGGCCCTTTCCCGGGGGCGGGGTCTCGCGAGGCGGGGGCACCGGGCCCTTCCCGGCGGGGCCGCGGGTCCTTCCCGCCCGGGGCCTCCGGCGCCGGGCGGTAGATTCGGCGCCGTGCGCACACCACCACCCCACCCCGTCGACCCCGTCCCCGCCGAGGAACCGAGGGCCAGGCCCGCCGACGGACCGCCCGCCGTCGCCGGCCCGCCCTCCGGCACCGGATCACCGGCCCGCTTGGTCCGCGAGTTCCACCGGGCGTTCGGGCTCGACGCCCGCCCCGTGCCCGAAGAGGTCCCGCCCCGGCTCGCCGCCCACCGCCAGGACCTCCTCGACGAGGAGGTCGCCGAAGTCGCGGAGGTCGCCGTGGACGGCCCCCTCGACCGGCTGGCCCACGAACTGGCCGACGTCGTCTACGTCGCCTACGGCACCGCCCTCGTCCACGGAATCGACCTCGACCGGGTGATCGCCGAGATCCACCACGCCAACATGAGCAAGCTCGGCCCCGACGGCGTCCCCCGCGTCCGCGCCGACGGCAAGGTCCTCAAGGGCGACCACTACCAGCCCCCCGACGTGGCCGCCGTGCTGCGCGCCCAGGGCTGGCGCCCCCCGACGGCCCCGGACGGCACCCCCACCGACAACTGACCCCGCGCCGGTTCCGTCCCGGTTTTTCCGCTCCTGAGCGACGACGTTCCGTGTCGTTGTTGGGCTGATCGGGTGAGTTGGCGTAAGAATGGTCAGGTGGGGAAGAAGAGCGAGAGCCAGGACGGGGTGGGCCGTTGAACAGCCACGACGTCACCGACGAACAGTGGGAAGGACTGGCCCAGGTGGTACCGCTCCGGGGACGCGACGAGTGGCCCTCGTGGACCGGCCACCGGACCGAACCGGAACGGGACGTGGAGCCCCGCCGCCGGTTCGTGGTGCTCCGCGTCAACGTCTTCTCGGACGCCCGTGAGGTCGCGGAGACCCTGATGTCCGGCATCCCGGTCCTGCTCGACCTCACCGGCGCCGAGACGGACACCGCCAAACGCGTGCTGGACTTCAGCAGCGGCGTCGTCTTCGGCCTCGGCAGCGGCATGCACCGCGTCGACCGCAACGTGTTCCTCCTCGCGCCGCCCGGCACCGAGATCCAGGGACTCGTCGCGGGCGCCGCCTTTCCCTGACCGTTCCGCCCGGCCCGTTCGGTTCCGTTCCGTCTGACCCGTTCCCCTCCGGTCCGGCCGGGTGGAACGGCCCGTTCGGCCCGGCCGGGTACGTGTTCCGCCGGTCCGTCCGTCCGACCGGCCCGCCCTCCGGGCCCGCTGGAACCCGGCGGCCCGGACCGTTGTGACCCGGACCGCTGTGGTCCGGTCCGGACCGCTGTGACGGGGTGGAGCGGGACGGGCGGACGGCGGGACGACGCGGGCGCGCGGAGAGCGGCTCCGGGGGCGCGGGAACGATCCGACGGCACGGGCGCGGCCCGGAGGCGCGCGGTGCGGGGCGGGTGACGACCGGGTGCGCCCCGGCGATCCGTTCCCCCATTCGTAGGAAGGGTGATCGGAGGGAACGGTTCGGCGGTCACCACCGTGCCTACGGTCCTGACGTATGACAGTACTCACCTCCGGTTCCACCGTGCCCGGCACCGGCGCCCTCCGGCCCGCCCTCACCGAACTGCGGCTCACCGCCCGCTCCCACCACCTCGGCACCACCCTCCCGATCGGCTCGTTCACCCTCCTGACCGGCCCCAGCGGCAGCGGCCGCACCACCCTCCTGGACGCCTACCGGGCCCTGGCCCGGCTCGCGGGCGGCGCCGTACTGGAAGACGCCTTCCCCGACCCCACCGCCTGGGCGCCCGAGCGCGCCGCCCCCGACGCCGAGGGCCGCCGGGGCTTCCGGATCGGCTGCACCGTCGACGGCCCGACCGGCCCCCTCCGCCTCGACCTCGCCGTCCAGACCCACCCCGAACTCCGCGTCGTCGGCGAACGGCTCACCGCGATCGACGGCACCGACCTCTTCGTCAGCGCCCTCCGCGACCCCGCCCGGCCCACCGTCCAGGCCGCCTGGCACACGGCCGGAGCCACCCCCGTCACCCGTGCCCCCCTCCCCGGCGACCGCCTCGGCACCGCACTGCTCCCGCTCCGGGTCGCCGGCCGGACCCCCGGCCAACGACGGGTCCTGGCCGCCGCCGAACAGATCGTTATCGCCCTCCGCTCCGTCTTCGACTGCGACCCCCGCCCCGAACGGATGCGCGCGCCCGCCGCACGGGACACCCCGTCGGCCACCGGGACGGCCCCCGACGCCGGACGGCTGCTGCCCGACTGCGGCAACCTCGCCGCCGTCCTGCGCCGCACCCGCGTCGAATGCGGCCAACGGCACGCCCGGCTGGTCGCCGCCGCCCGCGCCGGATGCGCCGGGCCCGTCACCGATCTGCGCACCGAGGACCTGCCCGACGGCACGGTCCGCGCGGTACTCGACCGGGGCGACGGCCGCCGCACCCCGCTCTCCCGGCTCGGCGACGGCGAACTGCGCTACCTCGCCCTGGCGCTCGTCCTCCTCACCGGACCCGGCGTCCTGGACGTGGACCCCGTCACCGAGATCCCGTCCGCCTACCAGTGCCTCACCGTCCTCGCCGACGACCTCGACCGCTCCCTCGACGCCCACCAGACCCGTGAACTCGTCCACCTCGCGGCAGCCATGTGCGCCCGTGGACACGTACGCCTGGCGGGCTCCGTGCGCCGGACGCCACCGGTGGGGGAGGACGCGACCGGAGCCCCGCTCGCGGTGGTAGACCTTGACCGGTGACCCCACCCCATCCGGCTCCGCCCGGCACCCCCGAACCGGCCCGTCCCGCGCCCTCCGGCACGGCGGACCCCACGCTGGCCGAACTGCGCCACAGACTGGTCGCGTTCGCCCGCGCCCGTGACTGGGAGCCGTTCCACACCCCGAAGAACCTCGCCTCGGCCCTCAGCGTCGAGGCGTCCGAGCTGGTCGAGATCTTCCAGTGGCTGACCCCGGAGGAGTCCGCCCGGATCATGGACGACCCCGAACGGGCCCACCACGTCCGGGACGAGGTCGCGGACGTGCTCGCCTATCTGCTCCAGTTCTGCGCGGTGCTCGACATCGATCCACTGGCCGCCCTGTCCGCCAAGATCGACCGCAACGAGAGCAGGTTCCCGGCGCCGGGCGCCTAGGGTCGGTCCGGTGCGGTCCGGACCCTCCCGCCGTCGGTTCGGGTTCCCGTTCCGTCGCGTCTCGTTCCGTTCCGCGCTGGCTCGGTGCGGGTGCGGGCTCCGGCCCGGCCCCGGTTCTGTTCTGTTCTGTTCGGTTCGGGACCGGACTTGGGCCGGGTCCGTCCGGTCGCCGTCGCGTGCGTGCTGCCCTCGCCCCCTGCCAGGCCGATCGGGGCGGCGGGGGCGGCGGGCCGCCCTGCTTGCCCGGGCGGCCCCGGGTCCTGGACACCGGGACCCGGGGCCCGGACCGGAACCGTCCGGACCCGGCGAAGGATCTGGCCAAACCCCACTGTTGACCGAGTGGCCCCCTGGATTCCCGTGAGGCGCTGGAGCCGGTGCGCCGCACCTGACCGGGCCCCACCGGAACGAGAGTTTCTCCGACTAGGTTCCCCCATCGGGCCATCTTCCCGAGACAGTCACTCTCCGGAGTGATCCAGTTTTCCCCAGCCGCCTTCTTCTCCACAGATTTCAGACATCCGCTGGCTTTCCGTCTCGACACCGCTCACTCTGGGTAATGAACAAAGTGAGTGCGATCGGACGCTCCTCCCAGCGTCCAGGAAGACGGGGGCAACGGCATGGACGCGCTGCGGCTCATCGGCATCAACAGGCAAGCGCTCGCGGGCAGCGACGACCCGGCGGGCATCATGGCGGAATCCTGGCAGGCCCAGGCCCTGGCCCAAGTGATAGGCAGCCGTTTGGCCGTCACGGGCCCACCCGAACTACGCGGCGAGGCCCTACGGCTGAGCGAGGTCGGCGGCCGGGGCTGCGGAGCGCTCGCCCACCCGTCGCTGGGCACCGAAGGCATACGCGCGGCCCGGCTCACGGGTATCGCGGACCCGCACACGGCCCTCCTCCGGCTCGGCAGTCTGCTTGGCGAAGTCGGCATCGCGCTCGTCGGCATCGCCAGCACCGCGGAGGACCAAGGGGCGTACTGGCAGTGCATGGAGGCGATCGACGCCGCTGACGAGTGCCGCGACCGGGTGCTGGACATGCTCCGCCGTCTCCCGGCGCTCACCCGGCCGCTACCCGACGGCGAACCATGAACGTGACCGGCCCTGGAGGTGAGAAGGCGGCACGACCCGGACGGCCGCGTCGGAGCGCCACGAACCGTTCCGGTCCCGGCGGAACCCGTGTGCCGTCCCGCGCGGAGGCCGGGGGCGTCCCCCGTCACGGGACCGGTGACTGACGACGCCACACGGGGACGCGAGAGCCGACCCGCTCTGCCACGAGCGGAGGCGAGGGGGAGGAGGGGAGGGAGGGGGAGGGGAGGGGGGGGAGGGCCCCCACCCGCTACGGCCCAGTGTCACCGCCCTCGGGCGCCGCCCGTCCCACCCTCAGCCAGACCGAGCGCGACAGCCGTCACGAGGGTGAGGACCGGACACCGACTCCGGCCCCGACCATGCCTGCGACCCGACCCGACCCGACCCGACCATGCCCCGGCCCGACCCACCCGCCCCCCGGTTCCGCCCCGAGGAGAAGTGGACGCGGGGAGCCAGGGGACAAAGAGGAGGGGAGGACTCATGCCACCTGCGGCATCACCGAGGAGGCGATCAGCTCCAGGTGGTCGAGGTCGTCGAGGTCCAGGATCTGGAGGTACACCCGCTGGGAGCCGACCGCGGCGTACCGGCCCAGCTTCTCGACCACCTCGGCGGGGGAGCCGGCGAGACCGTTCTCCTTGAGTTCGTCCACCTCACGGCCGATGGCGGCGGCCCGGCGGGCGACTTCCTCGTCCGTACGGCCGACGCAGACGACGAGCGCGTTGGAGTAGACGAGGTCGGAGGGGCGGCGCCCCCGTTCCTCGGCCGCGGCGCGTACCCGGCCGAACTGGCGGTCGGTGTCCTCGACCGATGCGAAGGGGATGTTGAACTCGTCGGCGTACCGGGCGGCGAGGGCGGGCGTCCGCTTGGCGCCGTGGCCCCCGATGAGGACGGGGAGCGGCGACTGCGCGGGCTTCGGCAGCGCGGGGGAGTCCTTGAGCTGGTAGTGGGTTCCGTCGAAGGAGAACCGTTCGCCGACGGGCGTCTTCCACAGTCCGGTGACGATGGCGAGCTGTTCCTCCAGCCGCCCGAACTTCTCCTTGGGGAAGGGGATGCCGTACGCGGTGTGCTCGTCCTCGTACCAGCCGGAGCCCAGACCGAGTTCGACGCGCCCGCCGGACATCTGGTCGACCTGGGCGACCTGGATGGCGAGGACGCCGGGCAGCCGGAAGGTGCCCGCGGTCATCAGGGTGCCGAGTCTGATCCGGCTGGTCTCGCGGGCCAGGCCCGCCAGGGTGATCCAGGCGTCCGTGGGGCCGGGCAGGCCGTCCACCGAGCCCATGTGGAGGTAGTGGTCGGACCGGAAGAACGCCCCGTAGTCCAGGTCCTCGGCGGCGCGGGCGACACGGAGCAGCGTCTCGTAGGTGGCGCCCTGCTGGGGTTCGGTGAAGATGCGGAGATCCATGGGCCCATCATGCCCGCCGCCCCGGAGGCCGCCGGGAGGACCCACCGGCCCCAGGCCCCGCCGACCCAGGGCCCACCGCCCCTGTGCGCCGCCGACCCCGGGGCCCGTCGCCCCTCTGGGCCACCGACCCCGGGCCCCGTCGCCTCTCTGGCCCACCTGCCCCGGCCCCCACCGCCCCCGGAAATGCGTTTGCGCGGCCCGGCGGCGCGATGAACTGATGGCACGCATGATGCCTCTGACGGAGATCAACGACATGGCCCACACGGTGGACGACGAGTGGCGCAGCCCGGTGGCCGACGCGGTGGCGGCCCGCTGGGGGTGCGCGCCGGGGGAGGCCCGTGGTGGCGGTCCAGCGCCTCGCACGTGTTCGTGGTGCCGGAGTTGCCAGAGCCGCTGGGGTCACCGGGGTCACCGAAGTCACCGGGGTCGCCGGGGGACGGGGCCCGGGCGTTCCTGAGGTTCGTCCCCGACACGTATCCCGCGTTCGCCCGGTTCGGTGCCGTGGCGGAGCTGATGGTGGCGCTGGGGGACCGGGGGGTTCCGCTGGCCCGTCCCGTGGCGGCGGTCTCGGGTGAGCTGGCGCCGACGGTGGTGACGCCGTCGGGCACGGTCCGGGCGATGTGCGTACGGGCCGCCGCCGGGGAGGAGACCGGGGCGGAGGAGCTGACGGAGGAACGGGCGCGGGCCTGGGGGCGGCTCCTCGCGGAGGTCCACGACCGGGCCGCCGGGCTGGGCGGTGACCTGCCCGACGGGTACGCCGGGCTGGCCGGGGCCCGCACGCTGTTCGCGGACGATCCGGATCTGGTGGCCGCGGTGGAACGGCTGCGGACCCGGCTCGGGGAGCTGCCCCGGGACGCGGGCCGGTACGGGGTCGTGCACGGGGACTTCGAGCTGGACAACCTGGTGTGGCGGGGGGACGCCCCGACGGCCTTCGACTTCGACGAGACGTCCCGTTCGTGGTACGCGGCCGACGTCGCGTCCGCCGTGCGGGACCTCACGGTCGCCGGGGTGCCGGGGTCGCCGGGCCGGGCCGCGCTGCTGGACGCCTTCACCGCCGGGTACCGGGACCGTCGGGCGCTGCCGGACGCGGACCTGGCCCTGCTGCCGCTGTTCACGGCGGCGAACGCCGCGCTGAGCCTGGTCGGGCTGTGTCCGGCGCTGCGTCCGTCCGGCGACGACCGGGAGAACAAGCTCGGCGGGCTGCGGGAGGACCTGTTGCGGTACCGGGAGGAGCAGCGGCGCACGGTACTGACGGTCGCGGCCGGCGGCTGACCCCGTTTCGCCGCGCCGCCGCCGCTCCCGTCCCTCCTCCCGCGTGCCCTCCTCCGGACCGGACGGGCGGTCCGCGTGACGCGCTTGCCGGATCGGACGTGCGGTCCGTGCCGCTCCCCTCCCGGAGGGGACGGTACGTGCGGCTCCCCTGCCGGACCGGGAGAGGTCCGTACGGCTCCCTCCCGGACCGAGGGGCGACCTGTGCGGCTCCCGGTCCGGGCCCACCCGCGCAACTCCCCGACCTGGGCGGCGGCCCGTGCGGCTCCCCGGTCCGAGCGGGCAGCCCGTGTGGTTCCCCGACCCAGGCGGGGCGGCCCGTGCGGTTCCCCGACCCGGGCGGGGCGGTCCGTGCGGTTCCTCCCCGGGCCGGAACGTCCGGCCCGTGCGGCTAGGCCCCGGGACGCCTCCCCGGGGCCCTCACCGGCCCCCCGGCCTCAGAGCCGTGGGTCCACCGGCTCCGACTCCAGCGCCAGGACCGCGAACACCGCCTCGTGGACCCGCCACAGCGGCTCCCCCGCAGCGAGCCGGTCGAGCGCCTCCAGACCGAGGGCGTACTCCCGCTGTGCCAGGGACCGTTTGTGGCCGAGGTGCCGGGAGCGGAGCCGGGCGAGGTTGTCGGGCCGGGTGTACTCGGGGCCGTAGACGATCCGCAGGTACTCGCGGCCCCGGCACTTGACGCCGGGCTGCACCAGCCGGTTCCGCTTGTCCAGGACCAGGGCGCCCAGCGGTTTGACGACCATGCCCTCGCCCCCGGCGTCGGTCAGTTCCCGCCACCAGTCGGTGCCCGCCCGGACGGACGCCTCGTCGCCCGGGTCGACGAGGAGCCGCCGGGTGGGGGCGAGCAGTCCGGTCGGATCGTGCTCGACGAGCCGGTCGACGAGGGCGAGCTGTTCGTCGTGGGGCAGTCCGGCCAGGGAGCGGCCCCGTACGGCGAGGAACTGGAACGGCGCGAGCCGTACCCCGTCGAGTCCGTCCGTGGTCCAGCAGTAGCGGCGGTACGCCTCGGTGAACGCGGTGGTGTCCTCGGCGCGGCCGCGCTGGCGGTCCAGGAGGTCCCCGACGGGGGCGCCCCGTTTGGCGGCGGCCTCCAGCGCGGCGACGGCCCCGGGCAGTACGGCGCCCGCGGCGGCGCCCACCGCCGCGTACTGGGTGCGCAGCAGTCCCCGGGCCTTCAGCGACCAGGGCATCAGTTCGGCGTCGAGGAGGAGCCAGTCGGTGTCCAGGGAGTCCCACAGGCCCGCCGAGGTGGCGGCGGCGCGGACCCGGCCGAGGACCTCCTCGGTGGTGGCGGGGTCGTCGAAGAACGGGCGGCCGGTGCGGGTGTAGAGGGAGCCGGTGGGGCCGTCGACGCCGAAGCGTTCCCGTGCGGCGTCGGCGTCCCGGCAGACCAGGGCGACGGCCCGGGAGCCCATGTGCTTCTCCTCGCACAGGACCCGGGTGACGCCGTCCCCGGCGTACTGGGCGAACGCCTCCGCGGGGTGTTCGAGGTGTCCGTCCAGCGCGGAGGTGGCGGTGGGGGCCATGGTGGGCGGGAGGTAGGGCATCAGCCGGGGGTCGACGGCGAAGCGGCTGACGACCTCCAGGGCCGCGGCGGCGTTCTCCTCCCGTACCGTGATCCGGCCGCCGTGGCGGGTCTCCACGCCGCGGCGGCCCCGGACGTCGGTCAGGGCCAGGGGGCGCCCTTCCCGTCCGCCGGGGGCGTCGGTGGTCAGGGGGCGCACCGGCTCGTACCAGACGCGTTCGGCGGGGACGTCCACGATCTCGCGTTCGGGGTAGCGCAGCGCGGTCAGCTTGCCGCCGAAGACGCAACCGGTGTCCAGGCACAGCGTGTTGTTGAGCCAGCGGGCCTCGGGGGTGGGGGTGTGCCCGTAGACGACGGCGGCGGCGCCCCGGTAGTCCTCGGCCCACGGGTAGCGCACGGGCAGCCCGAACTCGTCGGTCTCGCCGGTGGTGTCGCCGTAGAGGGCGTGGGTGCGGACCCGGCCGGAGGTGCGGCCGTGGTACTTCTCGGGCAGCCCGGCGTGGGAGACGACGAGCTTGCCGCCGTCGAGGACGTAGTGGCTGACCAGGCCGTCGACGAAGGCGGCGACCTCGGCGCGGAACTCCTCGCTCTCGGCGCCCAGTTGGGCGGCGGTCTCGGCGAGGCCGTGGGTGAGCCGCACGGTGCGGCCCTTCAGCCAGCGGCCGAGTTTGTTCTCGTGGTTGCCGGGAACGCACAGGGCGTTCCCGGTGGCGACCATGCCCATGACCCGGCGGAGCACTCCGGGGCTGTCGGGGCCCCGGTCGACGAGGTCGCCGACGAAGACGGCGGTGCGGCCGTCGGGGTGGACGCCGTCGGCGTAGCCGAGGCGGGTGAGCAGGGTCTCCAGTTCGCGGGAGCAGCCGTGGACGTCACCGATGAGGTCGAAGGGGCCGGTGAGGTGGCCGAGGTCGTTGTAGCGCTTCTCGATGACGATCCGGGCGGAGTCGACGGCCTCGGTGCCGCGCAGGACGTGCACCTTGCGGAAGCCCTCGCGTTCCAGTCCGCGCAGCGAGCGGCGCAGTTCCCGCTGGTGGCGGGCGATGACCCGGGGGTGCATCCCGGCGCGGTCGGGGCGGGCGGCGTTGCGGCGGGCGCATTCGGCCTCGGGCACGTCGAGGACGATGGCGATGGGCAGCACGTCGTGTTCGCGGGCCAGCCGGACGAACTGGCCCCGTGCGTCGGCGTGGGTGTTGGTGGCGTCGATGACGGTGCGGCGGCCCGCGGCGAGGCGTTTGCCCGCGATGTACCGCAGGACGTCGAAGGCGTCGCCGGAGGCCGACTGGTCGTTCTCGTCGTCGGAGACGAGCCCCCGGCAGACGTCGCTGGAGAGGACTTCCGTGGGCCGGAAGTGGGTGCGGGCGAACGTCGACTTGCCGGAGCCGGTGGCGCCGATGAGGACGATCAGGGACAGGTCGGTGACGCCGAGGACGCGCGGGGCCGGGGCGGGGGCGTCGTCGGGCCCGGCCGGGGCGGTGCGCCCGGTCCCGTCGGTCGGCTCGACCGGCCGGGTGGGCTCGACGGGCTCGCTGGTGCTGTTCATGCCGCGGTGTCCTCCTTCGGGGTCCGGTCGGCGGGGGCGCCGGTGGGCGGGGCGTCAACGGGCGGGGTCCCGCCCGGTCGGCCGCCGTCCGGTGGGGCGCCGGTGACGGTCGCGGCCCGGTGGAACAGGGCGAGCTGGGTCGGCGGGCCCACCTCGGGGTCGTCGGGCCCGACGGGCCGGAACGCGACGGTGTACCCGTACCGCGCGGCGACCCGGTCGGCCCAGGCGCGGAACTCGTCGCGACGCCATTCGAACCGGTGGTCCCGGTGGCGGAGCCGTCCGGCGGGCAGGGTCTCCCAGCGGACGTTGTACTCCGCGTTGGGGGTGGTGACGACGACGGTGGCGGGCCGGGCGGCGCCGAACACGGTGTGCTCGACGGTGGGCAGCCGGGCCGGGTCGACGTGTTCGACGACCTCGCACAGCACCGCCGCGTCGTAGCCCTCCAGGCGCCGGTCGGTGTAGGCGAGGGAGCCCTGGAACAGGGTGATCCGGCTGGAGCGCCGTTCGCCGGTGCGGCCCAGCCGCAGCCGTTTGGCGGCGAAGGCGAGCGCACGGGGGGACACGTCCATGCCGACGACCTGGGTGAACCGGCTGTCCTTCAGCAGTTCGCCGAGGAGCTGGCCTTGTCCGCAGCCGAGGTCGAGGACCCGGGCGGCGCCGCTCGCGGTGAGCGCGGCGACGATCGCGGCGCGGCGCTCCACGGCCAGCGGCACGGCCCGTTCCCCGGTGTCGGCCCCCTCGGCCCCCTCGGTGCCCTCGTCGACCGGGTCGACCGCGTTGTCCAGTTCGTCGACGTCGGTGTCGTCGCTCTGCGCGAGCCGTTCCAGGGCGAGGCGTTCCAGCGCGGAGCGGGCGAGCTCCCGCCGCTGGCTGAGGAACCGGTGGGTGATGGTCACGTGTTCCGGGTGGGCGGCGAGCCAGCCGCCCCCGGCGCGCAGCAGTTTGTCGACTTCGTCCTGGCCGATCCAGTAGTGCTTGCCGGAGTCCAGCACCGGCAGCAGCACGTACAGGTGCCGCAGCGCCTCGGAGAGAGTGCGGGCCCGGCCCTCCAGGACCAGTCGGACGTAGCGCGAGTCGCCCCACTCGGGGAACCGTCCGTCCAGCGGGACCGGGGTGGCCGTGACGGTCCAGCCGAGCGGCTCGAACATCCTGCGCACCAGCTCGGGCCCGCCGTTCGCGGGCAGCGCGGGGACCTCGATCCGCAGTGGCAGCGGGGCGGCGGCCCGTTCCGGCAGGGCCGGGCAGTGGCCCTTGAGCGCGCTGGTGAACACCCGGCTGAGCGCGACGGCGAGGAGCGAGGACGCGGCGTAGGGCCGGTCGTTCACGTACTGGGCGAGGGCGGTGTCGGGGGTGTTCCGGTCCGCGCCGCGCGCCTTGCGGACCAGGGCGACGGGGTCGACCTCCAGCAGCAGCGCGGCGGTGCAGCGCTCCACGGTGGCCTCCGGGTAGAAGACGTGCGCGGGCCCGTGCGCGGTGGAGAACGCCTGGCTCCGGTCCGGGTGCTTGTGCAGCAGGAACCCGAGGTCGGTGGCGGGACGCTCGGGGGTGCCGGTCGTGGTGATGGTGAGGAACACCCGTCCGAGTATTCCGACCGGCCGGGGGTCGTGGCGAGGGGATTTCCCGGGGCCGGGGCCTCGGGCGCGCCGTAGGGGCCGGAGCCCGGACGGGTGGCGGCCCCGCGCCGGACCGGAGCCGAAGCGCAGTCGGACCGGGGCCGGACCGGAGCCGGAGCGGGGCTGGAGCGGGGCTGGAGCGGTGGCGCCCGGCCGTGCTCCAGCGGAGGCCCGGCGGCGGTCCCGGGCAGTTCCGGCGGCGGTCCGGAAGCCCGGCCGGGGTACGGGATACCCGTGCGGACGCACTACCGGAAGATCACCCGAGTGCCCCGGGGAACCCTCGGTGACCTGCGGTGTTGCCGGACGGCACCCGGCCGTGGCGGGACCGTCCCGGTGGCGCCCGGACCACGGTGGAGATGCGCTCCGATCCGACGGACCGTCACATGAGGGGGCGACGGCACCGGCTCTCGTCAGCGCGCGGGCAAGGCCCCGCACGCGGCCGTTGCCTGACGGAGGATCATATGAACGCTCGACGCACGCTCGCCTCGGCCGGGGTGGCCGCGGCGGCGGTCGCCCTCGCCGCGCCCCTCGCCCTCGCGGCGGGCGCTCCGGCCGGGGGTGCCCCCGACCCCCGGCCCGGCGACCGGACCCTGTCGTTCTCGCCGGACCCGGTGCGGGCCGGGCACACCACCACCGTCCGGACGTTCTCCTGCGGGAACAGCGACACCGCCACGGTCAACGCCGAGTCCCTCGGGGTGCGCCACGTCCGGCTCACCCGCGACGGCCGGGACGCCCAGGACACCCGGACCGGGCAGGACCTCCGGACCGGACAGGACGTCAGGGACGGCGGCCAGGACCTGAGGGGCGCCCAGCAGTTCGGCCGGGAGCTGAGCGGCCGTCTGGAGGTGCCGTGGCACACCCGGCCCGGCCGCTACACCGTCCACGGCACCTGCGAGAACGGCGCGCACCTGGCCGGGGTGCTGGAAGTGGTGCCCGCGGGCGGCTCCCACGCCGGGTTCGGCGGCGACCGCGACGACACCCTCGCCACCGCCGCGGGCGGGGCCCTGGTCGTCGGGGCGGCGGTCGCGGGCGGATACCTGGTCCGGGCCCGGCGCCGGACCGTCTGAGCCCACCGCCCCGGGACGTCCCCGGCCGGTGGACCGCGCACCCCCACGCGCCCCACCGGCCGGAACCGCCCCCGCGAACGACCGCCCCGCCGCGACCGTTCGGGACGGGAAACGGGTGGCCGGACGGCAACGGCCGGACGGACCGGAACGGACGACCGCCCCGGAACGCGCCGGAACGATCCGGAACGGTCCGCGAGGACGGGAACGGGCGGGAGAGATCGGGAGAGATCGGGAGAGAGGGAGACACGGATGGACGACCGGTACCGGTACCCCGGACACCGCGCGGGAGGCGCCGCCCGGGGCGCGGCGCTGCTCGCCGCGTTCGACCCGCACCGTCTGGAGGGCCGCGCGGCCCGGAGCAGACGCCACCGGGCGGGCTGGTCCTCGGTGGCGCTGGCGGTCCTGATCGGGGTGCGGATGGTGCAGGGCGACCCGGTGACGGGACCGCCGCAGCCCGCCCCCGCGGCGGCGGTCCGCCCCGCCCCGGCCGCCTCCCCGGGCGGGGCGCCCGAGCCGCTGGCGGTCGCCCGTCCGGAACGCGTCCGGATCCCGGCGGTCGGGGTGGACGCCCCGCTCCAGGACGTCGGTTACGGCCCCGGGGGCCAGATCGACGCCCCCGAGGCGACCCGCCCGGACACCGCCGGATGGTTCGCGGAGGGCCCCGCCCCCGGTGAGCGGGGCACCGCCGTGCTCACCGGTCACGTGGACACCCGCGACGGCCCCGCCGTGTTCTACCCGCTGGGCTCGGTCGTCCCGGGGAACACCGTGGAGGTGACCCGTTCCGACGGCCGCACGGCGGTGTTCACCGTCGACGGGGTGGAGGTCCTGCCCCGGGACGCGTTCCCCGCCGAGCGGGTCTACGGCGACACCGGGCGTCCGGAGCTGCGCCTCATCACCTGCGGCGGCACCTACGTCGGCGAGGCGGGCTACGACGCCAACGTGGTCGTCTTCGCCCGGCTCACGGCGGTGCGCTGAGCGACGCCCGGACCGTCGCGGCCAGCACCGTCCCCACCGCCACCACCAGACCGCCCCCGGTCACCGCCGCCAGTCCCGCCCACGGCACCACCACCGTGACGGGGGCGCCCAGCAGCGCCAGTGCCGCCGCCAGCCCGCCGAGCTGCACGCCCGCGACCAGCGCGCCCAGCACCGCGCCGGTCACCACCAGCGCGGCGGCCTCCAGCGCCACGAACCGCAGCACCTGCCCCCGGCCCGCCCCCGCCCGGTGCAGCGCCCGCAGTTCGGGCAGCCGGTCGGCGGCGGCCGTCAGCGTGGAGTTGGCCAGTGCCAGCCCCGCGTAGACCAGCGCGATCCCGAGGACCAGCAGGAAACCGGTGCGGGTGGTGCCGTGGGAACGGGGCGCGAGGTCCCGGGCGTACTCCCGGCCGGTCCGGACGCGGGCGTCCCCGGCGGCGGCCCGCACCCCGGCGTCCACCCGGTCCGCCCGGGCCCCGGGCGCGGTCCGCACCTCCACCCGGTCCACCTCGGCGCCCGGCGCGTTCGCCGGGGTGACGTACGCGCCGTGCGAACCCGTCCCGGTGCGCAGGACAGCCGCGATCCGCAGCCGGACCGGGCTGCCGTCCGCCCGCCACACGGTGATCCGCTCCCCGACCCGGCGCCGTTCCCCCTCCTCGTCGACGACGATCGACCGGTCGTCCAGGTCCCGGAGGTCGCCCGCCGCGACGGGCGGCGCGGAGACGGCGGCGAAGACCGCCGGGTCCACCGCGCGGGCCTCGGAGCGCACCAGGGCGGTGCCCTCCTCCAGGACGTGCGTCTCGGTCGGCGCGCTCGGCGAGACGAGCGCTCCGGGCACCGCCCGCAGCGCGGCGACGGCGGCCCGGTCCACCCCGGTCACCACGTGGTCCGCCCTGGTGGCGCGGGCGATCTCGGCGCCCCGGGAGGCGTCCAGGGTGGCCGTCGTCCCCAGCAGCGAGCCGGTGAGCGCCACCGTCACCAGCGCGGGGGCCGCCACCGCCGCGCCCCGTCGCGCGGCGCCCGTCGCGCCCGCCCGCACCAGGAGTCCGCCCGCCCCGGGCAGCCGGGCCGGGAGCCAGGTCAGCACCCGGGCGGCCGTGCCCACCAGCACCGGCGTCAGCAGCGCCACGGCGGTGATCAGCAGCATCGGACGGCTGGTGTACGTCTTGCGGTGCAGCAGTTCGCCCGGCTCGACGACCAGGGTGTACCCGAGCAGCCCCAGCGCCGTCAGCAGCAGCCCGCCGCCCCACAGCGCACGACCCCCGGTCAGCGCGCCCCGGTCGGCGGGCGCCTCCCCGAGCGCCTCGGCGGGCCGGGCGCGCCCCGCCCGCCAGGACGCGGCGGCCACCCCCGCCAGCGCCACCACCAGCCCGGTCCAGAACGCCGCGTGGTACGGCCACCGGTCGGGCCCGATCCGGAACCAGCCGGGCGCCACCTGACGCTCTACCAGCCACCGTGCCAGCGGGGGAGCGGCCGTCCCGCCGAGCGCGCAGCCCACCGCCGAGGCGACCGCCCCCACGCACAGCCCCTCCGCGTACACCGCCCGGCGCACCTGCCCGGGGGTGGCCCCCGCCGCCCGCAGCAGCCCGAACTCCCGGCGCCGCCTGGCCACCGAGTAGGCGAACGTCGAGGCGACCACGGACACCGAGACGAAGCCGCTGACCCCGCCCGCCGTGCCCAGCAGCGCCACCAGCGCGGTGACGGCGGCCCGTTCCCTGGCGGTCCCGGGGTCGGCCTCCCGCCGGTCGCCGCCCGTCAGCACCCGCGCCGCCGCCCCGGCGGGGTGCTCCGCGACGGCGGCCCGGACGGCGGCGGGCGGCGCGTCCACGACGAGGTGGTCCACCCGGGGCGCCAGCCGGGCGGTGTGCCCGGCGGTGAGGAACGCGCTCCGCGCGCACCCGGCGGTGGCCGCGCCGGTGCCGACCACCCGCCAGTCGCCCCGGTCGGTGCGCAGCCGGTCGCCGGGCCGCGCCCGGGTGCCCGTGACGACCACCTCCCCGTCCCGCTGGGGCGCCCGCCCGGCGGTCAGCCGGCAGGACGCGAACGCCGCCGTCGGCCAGGGGCGGGCGACCAGCGCGCCCGCGCGCCCGGCGCGCACCGCCACCGACCGGTCCTCGACGACGGGGCCCAGCTCCGCCAACGCCCGGGCCAGCGCGGCCGGTACGGGGCGCGGGGCGCCGCCCGGCGGACCCTGCCGCGTCCCGCCCGGGGTCTCCACCCGCAGCGCGGCGGCTCCCGCCACTACCACGGGCGCCGCCGCGAACCGCTCCGGCTGCCGTTCGGGGGCCCGGGCCGCCGAGGCCAGCGCCAGCCCCACGGCGGTGAGCACCCCCACCGCGAGCGCCAGGGCCAGGAACCCGCCGAGGAAGGCCGTCCACCGGTCCCGCAGCCCGTTCACCACCACCCTCAGCACGCCGCCGCCCCCGTTCCGGCCTCCGTCGCCGTGCCCGGTCCCGTCTCCGGGCGGACCCCGGCGCGGCCCGCCGGTTCCCGGCTCCCGCCGGGGACCGGCGGACGGTCCCAGGAGGTCATCCGCCGGGCGACCGCCGCCGCGTCCGGCGCGGTCAGCTCCCCCGCGAGCGCCCCGTCGACCAGGAACACCACCCGGTCCGCCCACGCGGCGGCCACCGGGTCGTGGGTCACCATCACCACCGTCCGGCCCTCCCCGTCCACCCACTCCCGCAGCAGCGACAGCACCCGGTGTCCGGCGGCCGTGTCGAGGGCGCCCGTCGGCTCGTCCGCGAACACCACCGAGGGCCGGGTGACGAGGGCGCGCGCCACCGCGACCCGCTGGCGCTGCCCGCCGGACAGCTGTGCGGGACGGTGCCGGGCCCGGTCCGCGAGGCCGACCCGGGCGAGCGCCGCCCGCACCTCGCCCCGCGCCGGGCGGCGGCCCGCCAACCGCAGCGGCAGCGCCACGTTCTGCTCCGCCGTCAGGAACGGCAGCAGGTCGAAGGACTGGAACACGAACCCGATCCGCTCCCGCCGCAGCGGGGTCAGCCGCCGTTCGCCGAGCCCGGACAGTTCGGTCCCGTCCAGGACCACCGATCCGGAGGTCGGCCGGTCGAGCCCCGCCGCGCACCGGAGCAGCGTCGACTTGCCGGAGCCGGAGGGCCCCATCACGGCGGTGAACGTCCCCCGGCGGAAGGCCAGGGTGACCCCGTCCAGCGCGGTCACCGAGGGCCCGGCCCCGCTGCCGCCCCCGCCGCCCGGGCCGTTCCGGCGGAGCCCACGGGACCCACCGGGCTCACGGGACCCACCGATCCCGGCGAACGCCCCGAACCGGCCGCGTCCGCCGTCGGGGGACCCGTGCACCCGGGTCAGCGAACTCACTCTGATCACTTCGTCGTCCATGCCCTCCACCCCACCGTCCGGACCCCCTCCCGGTCAGCGGGGCGGAACGGAGAACCGGGGGTAGGGCCAGCCCTACCCCCGGCCTCCACCCCACGCCCTGGGCCCGCCCCGGCCCCCCGCCTACCGTGACCCCATGCGCACCGCCCCGGACCGCTGCCCCTCCGACCCCGATCCGGCCCCCGACCCGGACCCGGCCCCCGATCCTCATCCCGAAGCCGAAGCCGAAGCCCCCCTCCCAGGCTCGGTCCCCGTCCCAGGCTCGGTCCCCGTGTCCGTAGGGACCTGGCGGGCCGTCGGCTATCTGCTGACCGGCGCGCTGCTCGGGCCGCCGCTGCTGGTGGCCCTCGTCGTCACCGCCACGGCCGGACTCGTCCTCGCCCCGGTGCTCGTCGGACTGCCGCTGCTGGCCGCGCTGGCCCTCGCCGGGCTGCCCTTCGGCCGCTTCGAGCGGTGGCGGCTGCGGCTGGTGACGTCCGCCCCGCCGCCCGACCCGCACCGGCGGATCACCGCGCCGGGCCCGGGCGCCTGGGCCCGGGTCCGCTTCCGGGAGACGGCCACCTGGCGGGAGTCCGGGTACACGGCGCTGACCGCGCTGGCGCTGTGGCCGCTGGAGGCACTGGCGCTGACCTCCGCGCTGGCCGTCCCGCTGGCCCTGCTCGCCACCCCCCTCCTGCTGGCGGCCGACGGGGGTGGGGAGGTCCGGGTGCTGAAGCTGTGGCTCGTCACGTCCTGGCCGCCCGCGCTCGGCTGCGCCGTGCTCGGGGCGGTCCTCGTCCCCGCCGGGCTCTTCGCGCTCAGGGCGCTCGCCGGGCTCCGCGCCGCCGTGGCGCGGGCGCTGCTCCGCCCCCGGGACAGCGCGACGGACCGCGCCGTACGGGAGCTGAGCCGCTCCCGGGTCCGGCTGGTGGACGCCTTCGACGCCGAACGCCGCCGGATCGAACGGGATCTGCACGACGGCGCCCAGCAGCGGCTGGTCGCCCTGACGATGACCCTGGGCCTGGCCCGGCTGGACGCCCCGCCCGGCCCGCTGGCCGACACCCTGGCCCGCGCCCACGGCGAGGCGGAACGGGTCCTCGCCGAACTGCGCGAGCTGATCCACGGCATCCACCCGAAGGTCCTCACCGACCTCGGGCTGGACGCCGCCGTGCAGGACGCCGCCGACCGCTCGCCGGTCCCCGTCCACGTCGACGTCCGGGTGCCGGGGCGGCTGCCGGACGCGGTCGAGGCCGCCGCGTACTTCGTCGTCCGGGAGGCGCTCGCCAACGTCGCCCGGCACAGCGGCGCCCACCGCGCCGGGGTCACCGCCCGGCACCGGGACGGACGGCTCGTCCTGGAGGTCGCCGACGACGGGCGCGGCGGCGCCGACCCGGCGGCCGGGAGCGGGCTCACCGGTCTCGGCGACCGGGTGTCCGCACTGGATGGCACACTCTCCCTGTCCAGCCCGCCGGGCGGACCGACCCTGCTGCGTGTGGAGATCCCGTGCCGACCGACCGAGCGGAACCGACCGGCCGGACGGCACCGGTGACGGAACGGATCCCACCGGCCCGGCCGACCACGCCGACGACCGGACCGCCCGCGCGGCCGACCGCACCGCCCGGCCCGGCCGAGGCCCCCGGGACGGCCGCACCGACCACACCGACCGAGGCCCCCGGGACGACCGCGCCGACCGGAACGCCCGGGGCCCCCGGAACGCCCGGGGCTCCCCGTCCGCTGCGCGTGGTCCTCGCCGAGGACGGCGTCCTGCTGCGCGAGGGACTGGTGGGACTGCTGGCCCGGTTCGGCCACGAGACGGTGGCCGCCGTCGGGGACGCCGCCGCGCTCACCGCCGCCGTCGCCGCCACCGCCCCCGACATCGTCGTCACCGACGTCCGGATGCCGCCCGCCTTCGAGGACGAGGGGCTGCGCGCGGCGGTGGCGCTGCGCCGGGAGCGTCCCGGGCTGCCGGTCCTGGTGCTGAGCCAGTACGTGCAGCGCGCCTACGCGGCGGACCTGCTGGACTCCGGTGACGGCCGGGGCGTCGGCTACCTCCTCAAGGACCGGATCGGCCGGGTGGACCAGTTCGCGGACGCGGTGCGCGCGGTCGCGGACGGCGGCACGGTCGTGGACCCGGAGGTGGTCCGTCAGTTGCTGCGCCGCCGCCGGGACCCGCTGGAGCGGCTGACCCCGCGCGAACGGGAGGTGCTGGCCCTGGTGGCGGAGGGCCGCTCCAACGGGGCCATCGCCCGGGAACTGGTGGTCACCGAGGCGGCGGTGGTGAAGCACGTCGGCGGCATCCTGGCCAAGCTGGACCTGCCGCCCGCCGACGACACCCACCGCCGGGTCCTCGCCGTCCTCGCCTACCTCCGCGCCTGAGCGCGCCGGACGCCCGGCGCCCCCGCCCGCACGGCCACCCGAACGGGGAGCCGGGCGTCGTGCCGGGACGGATTCGGGGAAGGGTAGAGCACATGGGATTCCACGTTGACTCCGAGACCGGTCGGCTGCGCCGCGTCATACTGCACCGGCCCGATCTGGAGCTGAAACGGCTCACCCCCAGCAACAAGGACGCCCTGCTCTTCGACGACGTCCTGTGGGTGCGCCGGGCCCGCCAGGAGCACGACGGCTTCGCGGACGTGCTGCGCGACCGGGGCGTCACCGTCCATCTCTTCGGGGAACTGCTCACCGAGGCGCTGGAGGTGCCGGCCGCCCGGGCGCTGGTTCTGGACCGGGTCTTCGACGAGAAGGAGTACGGTCCGCTCGCCACCGGCCCGCTGCGCGCCGCGTTCGCCGGGATGCCCGCGCCGGAGCTGTGCGAGGCGCTGGTGGGCGGGGTCACCAAACGGGAGTTCCTGGAGGGGCACGCCGAACCGTCCTCGGTCCGCTTCCACGCCATGGAACTGGACGACTTCCTGCTCGGTCCGCTGCCCAACCACCTGTTCACCCGGGACACCTCGGCCTGGATCTACGACGGGGTGTCCATCAACGCGATGCGCTGGCCCGCCCGGCGGCGCGAGACCGTCCACTTCGAGGCGATCTACCGGCACCACCCGCTGTTCGCCGCCGACGGGGCGGGCCCGTTCCACCTCTGGTCCGAGGGGCAGGCCGACTACCCGTCCACCATCGAGGGCGGTGACGTGCTGGTCATCGGGGGCGGGGCCGTCCTCATCGGGATGAGCGAGCGCACCACCCCGCAGGCCGTGGAGATGCTCGCGCACAAGCTCTTCGCGGCCGGGTCGGCGCGGACCATCGTGGCGCTGGACATGCCCAAGCGACGGGCGTTCATGCACCTCGACACGGTGATGACGATGGTCGACGGCGACACGTTCACCCAGTACGCGGGGCTCGGCATGCTCCGCTCGTACACCATCGAGCCCGGGGCGGACGGCCGGGAGCTGAAGGTGACCGACCATCCGCCGGAGCACATGCACCGGGCCATCGCCTCGGCCCTCGGCCTCAGCGAGATCCGGGTGCTCACCGCGACCCAGGACGTGCGGGCGGCGGAACGGGAGCAGTGGGACGACGGCTGCAACGTCCTGGCGGTGGAGCCGGGCGTGGTCATCGCCTACGAGCGCAACGCCACCACCAACACCCATCTGCGCCGACAGGGCATCGAGGTGATCGAGATCCCGGGCAGCGAGCTGGGACGCGGGCGCGGCGGCCCCCGGTGCATGAGCTGCCCGGTGGAGCGCGACGCGGTGGACGCGGGCTGACGGACCGGGACGGACGGTCCGACCGCGACGGACGACCGCCGGGGACGGGCCACCGGGACGGGCGACCGCCGGGACGGGCGGACCGCACGGCCCGATGGACCGCGCAGCCCGACGGGACCGCACAGCCGGATGGATCGCATAGAAATGCTGTTCATCGTATACACTTCCAGATCGTCCGTCCGATCGATCTCGCGCCCTGGAGCCCCGCATGGTGACTGTCCCCACCGGTTTCGCCGGCCGCCACTTCCTGAAGGAGCTGGACTTCACCGCCGAGGAGTTCACGGCCCTCGTGACCCTGGCGGCCGAGCTGAAGGCGGCCAAGAAGGCGGGCACCGAGACGCCGCTGCTGCGCGGCCGGAACATCGCCCTGATCTTCGAGAAGACCTCCACCCGCACCCGCTGCGCCTTCGAGGTCGCCGCCGCCGACCAGGGCGCCTCCACCACCTACCTCGACCCCTCCGGCTCCCAGATGGGGCACAAGGAGTCCGTCCGGGACACCGCCCGGGTGCTGGGCCGGATGTACGAGGGGATCGAGTACCGGGGGGACAGCCAGGACGCCGTCGAGGAACTCGCCGCGTACGCGGGCGTCCCGGTCTACAACGGGCTGACCGACGACTGGCACCCCACCCAGATGCTCGCGGACGTCCTGACCGTCACCGAGCACTGCGCCAAGCCCCTGACCGACGTCGCCTTCGCCTACCTCGGGGACGCCCGCTTCAACATGGGCAACTCCTACCTGGTCACCGGCGCCCTGCTCGGGATGGACGTCCGGATCGTCGCCCCCGAGGCGTACTGGCCCGCCCCGGAGGTGGTGGCCCGGGCCCGCGCCCTCGCCGAGGCCAGCGGCGCCACCCTCACCCTCACCGAGGACGTCGCCGAGGGCGTGCGCGGCGCGGACTTCGTCGCCACCGACGTGTGGGTGTCGATGGGGGAGCCCAAGGAGGTCTGGGACGAGCGGATCGCCGCCCTCGGCCCGTACGCCGTCACCATGGACGTGCTCCGCGCCACCGGCAACCCGGACGTCCGCTTCCTGCACTGTCTGCCCGCCTTCCACGACCTGGGCACCCGGGTCGGCCGCGAACTGTACGAGCGGCACGGGCTGGAGTCGCTGGAGGTCACGGACGAGGTCTTCGAGTCGGAGCACTCGGTCGTCTTCGACGAGGCGGAGAACCGGCTGCACACCATCAAGGCGGTCCTGGTCGCCACCCTCGCGGACCCCGCCGCCGGCTGACGGGCGGCCTCCACCGAGGGGGCGACGGTCCGGTCCGGGCCGTCGCCCCCTCGGCGTCCGGGTCAGGAGGTGCGCAGTCCGAGTCCGGCGGCGACGGAGCTGACCCGGGTGAACACCGAGTCGGTGTGCAGGTCGTCGCAGTACTTGTTGCCGGTCGAGGTCACGCCGATCACCTTGCCCCCGGCGACGAGCGGGCCGCCGGAGTCGCCCCGGCAGATGCTGTCCTTGGTCCCGGTGGTGGGCGCCCCGCACACCTTCCGCGCCAGGGAGTCGCCGGGGCCGGTGAACGGCTCGCAGGTCCGCAGCGACGCCAGCTTCAGGGTCGCCGACTTCAGCCGGGTCGCGTTGGTGTCCCGGGCGGTCAGGCCCCAGCCCACCGTCTTCGCCTTCTTCCCGAGCGTGTACAGGCTCCCGTCCCGGGGGCCCGCGACGGGCAGCGGGGTGTACGGCATCCGCGCGGAGAGCGTCAGCACGGCGGCGTCGTACTCCAGGAAGCCGTCGTAGCGCGGGTGGAGCCGGACGGCGGTGACGGCGCGGACCGTGCCGTCGGTGGCGGCGAGCTTGGTGCGTCCGCCGACCACCGTGAACCCGAGGGCGGCGTCGACGTCGTTGACGCAGTGCGCGGCGGTGAGCACCTTGGTGGGGGTCACCAGCGTGCCGCCGCACACGTGCTCGCCGCCCGGGCCGCGCAGCTGCATCGCGTAGGGGTGGCTCCCGGTGGTGGCGTTCTGGCCGCCGTGGATGGCCTGCGCCGGGGAGCCGGTGGCGGTGAGCCCGGCTATCGCGAGCGCGGCGGCGGCGAGCGCCGAGGCGGTCCGCCTGATGGACGTGGACATGTGATCCCCCTGCCGAACGGGTCCGCGGGGTCCGTTCCCCCGCGCGTTCCGTACAACAGGACGGCGGGATCGCCGGGTGCGTTCCGCACGACGGTGATCTTCCGTGAGGGACCTCCGCGCACGGGCGGGGCGCGCGGGGCGCCGGGGCGGTCGGCCGGGGGCGCGGAACGGTGGGCCGGACGCGGGGGAGGCGCGGCCCGCCGGCGGGACCCGCCCGTCGGGGGGATGGCCGCCGATCGGGTGGGCGGGTAGCCCGTTGATCGGGGGGATGGGTGTAGACCTTCGGCCGCCGAGGCCGAGAAGTGACGTTTCCTCAGTGCGCGTGGCGGGGCCGGGGCACCGCGGGGAGGGTGAACCAGACGGCCTTGCCGGAGTCGGTGGCCCGGTGGCCGCAGGCCGAGCTGAGCGCCCGGATCAGCAGCAGTCCGCGCCCGTCCTCCTGCCAGGGGTCGGGCGGCTCCGGCGGTTCGGGGAGGGTGAGGAGGTTCCCCGGGGGACAGGGGTCGGGGTCGTGGACCTCGACCTGGCAGCCGCCGGGCAGCAGTGCCACGACCAGCTCGATGGGGTCCTCGCCGGAGGTGTGCTCCACGGCGTTGGCCACCAGTTCCGCGGTCAGCAGTTCCGCCGTGTCGCAGTCCGCGGTGTCCCCGGAACCGGAGGGGTCGGCGAGCGCCGTACGGACGAGCGCGCGGGCCACCGGGACGGCCGCCGTCGAATGCGGCAGCGCGATACGCCAGGAGGCGGAGGCGGATGGCTCGTACAAGGCGGGTCCGTTCGGGGGCGGAGATGGTCCGGCCGTCAACTTTATGAATGGTACGGGGTGGTCCCCGCCGGTCGGACGGGGGGCGCGCCGAGGGCCTCAGCCGCTGGTGGGAGGGGGTGGGGGCGGGCCGGTCGAACGGGTGGCCGGATGTCGCCCTCCGGTGCGCCCGCGAGGGTGGGATGTGGCGGTCGTCTCGTCGGCCGGGTGACGGGAGACAAAGCCGGGGCCATCAGGTTAGGCTCACCTAAGTGAAGGGCTCCGGTCGACGGGGCTCTCGCGCCCCTCGTAGGAGAGAAGTGTCGCATCCGGGCAACACCGAGAACGCATCGGCGCGTTCGCCCTCCGAAGCACCCCGACCCTCGGGCGCCTGTCCCGCAGCACCCCTCACCCGGAAGTGACGCTGAACCACCAGCCTCACCCCGCGCAGTCCCACGGCCTTCCCCCCACCCGGGCGTCGGGCCGTTCGCTGTGTCCGCTCACGACCCCAAGGCAGAGTGTTGTCCATTCAGTTGCCGCCGTCCTCCGCTCCGCGCTCCGTGTACCCGGTGGACGTGCTCCCCGGTAACGTCCGCGCGCGACTGCTGGAGCTGACGCGTCACGACGCTCCCGTGTCCGCCTACCTCTACGACGCCTCCGTGGCCGTCGACCGCGCCCGCCAGCTGCGGGCGGCGCTGCCCGACTGGGCCGCCGTGTACTACGCGGTCAAGGCCAACTCCTTCCACGGACTGCTCGAAGCGCTGGCCCCGCACGTCGACGGCTTCGAGGTCGCCTCCCGCTCCGAGGTCGAGGGCGCCCTGGCGGCCCTGGGCCGGGTCCCCGGCGAGGGCCCCGCCCCGCTGGTCGCGGCGGGCCCCGCCAAGTCGGTGCCGGTCCTCTCCGCCCTGGTCCGGGCGGACGCCGAGGCCATCAACGCCGAGAGCGCGCTGGAACTGCACCGCGTCAACCGCGTCGCCGGGGAGGAGGGCGTCCGCGCCCGGGTGGCGCTGCGGGTCAACCCCGCCGAGATCCCCGTCACCGGCTCCCTCCACATGGGCGGCACCGCCTCCCAGTTCGGGGTCGCCGAACCCGATGTGCCCGCGGTCCTCCGCGAGGCCCTGACCCTGCCCCACATCGACCTCGTCGGCTTCCACATCCACGCCGCCTCCAACAACCTCGACGCCGAGACCCACGCCGCCTATCTGCGCTGGTGCGTGGAGTGGAGCGTGCGGGCCGCCCGTGAGGCCGGGTTCACCCTGCGCCACGTCGACATCGGCGGCGGCGTCGGCGTCGCCTTCGAGGGGGAGAAGCCCTTCGACGTCACCCGGTTCGGTGAACTCGTCGCGGACGTCGAGGTCCCCGAGGGGGTGAAGGTCATCCTGGAGCCCGGCCGCTTCGTCGTCGCCGACTGCGGCTGGTACGCCGCCGAGGTGACGGACGTGAAGACCTCCTACGGGGAGACCTTCGTCGTGCTGCGCGGCGGCATCAACCACTTCCAGCTGCCCACCTCCTGGGACATCGTGCACAACGTCGCGGTGCTGCCCGTCGACGAGTGGCGGGAGTCCTGTCCCCGCCCCGTCGCCGAGGACACCCGGGTCACCGTCGTCGGTGAGCTGTGCACTCCCGAGGACACCCTGCTGCGCGACGTCCGGGTGGACCGGGTCCGCGCGGGAGACATCGTCGTCTTCCCCTACGCGGGCTCCTACGGCTGGGAGTTCGCCATGCACCGCTTCCTCGGGCACCCTGTGGCCGAACGCCACCTGATCTGAGGCGCCACCCTTCATCCGAGAACCGCACGGACGGGACCCCCACCCGGGTCACGGCCGCGCTCCTCGCTGCCCGCTCCCTCCTTCCGACCCCCACCAGGAGCAGATCACCATGACCGTGCACCCCGCAGAGCGCACCACGGACGCCTCCGCGATCCTGGAGCGCCAGCGCTCCCGCGAGTCCTCCGCCCGGACCTACGCCCGCACCTTCCCGATCGTCCCGGCCCGCGCCGAGGGCATGTGGGTCGAGGGCACCGACGGCCGCCGCTACCTCGACTGCCTGTCGGGCGCGGGCACCCTCGCCCTCGGCCACAACCACCCGGTGGTGCTGGAGGCCCTCCAGCGGACCCTGAGCAGCGGCGCCCCGCTGCACGTGCTCGACCTGGCGACGCCGGAGAAGGACCGCTTCACCGACGCCCTGTTCGCCACCCTGCCCAGCGGCTTCGCCGACAAGGCCCGCGTCCACTTCTGCGGCCCCGCCGGAACCGACGCCGTCGAGGCCGCGTTCAAACTGATGCAGACCGCCACCGGCCGCCGTGGACTCCTCGCCTTCAGCGGCGCCTACCACGGCATGACCTCCGCCGCCCTCGCCGCCTCCGGCGGGGTCACCACCAAGACCCCGGTGCCCGGCATCGCCGCCGACATCACCCGGCTGCCCTACCCGTACTCCTACCGCTGCCCGTTCGGGGTCGGCGGCGAGGCGGGGGCCCGGCTCTCCACCACCTACACCGAGCGGCTCCTCGACGACCCCAACGGCGGTGTCGTCCCGCCCGCCGCGATGATCCTGGAAGCCGTCCAGGGCGAGGGTGGCGCCGTCCCCGCGCCCGACGCGTGGCTGCGCGAGATGCGCCGGATCACCGCCCAGCGCGACATCCCGCTCATCGTCGACGAGGTGCAGACCGGCGTCGGCCGCACCGGCGCCTTCTGGGCCGTGGAGCACAGCGGGATCGTCCCCGACGCCATGGTGATGTCGAAGGCGATCGGCGGCAGCCTCCCCCTCGCCGTCCTCGTCTACCACGAGGACTACGACGGCTGGCTGCCCGGCGCCCACACCGGCACCTTCCGGGGCAACACCCTCGCCATGGCGGCGGGCGCGGCGACCCTGGAGTACGTCACCGAGCAGGGCCTGACCGAGCGCGCCGCCACCGTCGGCGCCCGGATCAAGGACCGGCTCACCGCGCTGCGCTCCGAACTCCCCGCGATCGGCGACGTCCGGGGCCGCGGCCTGATGATCGGCGTCGAGCTGGTCGACCCCGACGGCGAGCCCGACGCCGCCGGTTCCCTCCCGGTCGCCCCGAAGACCGCCGTCCAGGTCCGCACCGCCTGCCTGGAGCGCGGGCTCATCGTCGAACTGGGCGGCCGCTTCGACGCGACCGTCCGGCTGCTGCCGCCCCTGATCATCTCCGACGAGCAGGTCGAGGCCGTCCTGGACCGCCTCACCGACGCCATCGCCACCGTCACCGCGCTGCGCACCCCGGGAGCCTCGGCATGACCCACGACCTCACCCTCGCCCCCGGGGCCCCGGGCGGCCTCGTCACGGAATCCGAACCGGAGCCGCTCCGGGCCGTCCCCTCGCCCCCGGCCCCGGCGGCCCCCGACGACGGCCCCGGCCACCCGCACCCCACCGCCCTGTCCGGCGGCACCGGCGGCCCCGAGGCACTGGAGCCGCTGCTGCGCACGGTGCTGACGGCCCTCGCCCGGGGCGCCGCGCACCGCGCCGGACCGCTGCCCCAGGGCACCCCGCCCGCCCTGGCCGCCCAGGTCGCCCGGGCGTTCGCCACCGCCGAGGGCGAGGAGGCCCTCGGGCTGCTCACCGAGACCCTCGCGCACGGCACCGCCGACCCCGCCGACCCGCGCTGCGCCGCCCATCTGCACTGCCCGCCGCTGGCCGTCGCGGTCGCCGCCGACTTCGCGGTCTCCGCGCTCAACCCCTCCCAGGACTCCTGGGACCAGGCGCCCGCCGCCACCGCCCTGGAGACCGAACTCATCGCCGAACTGGCCGCGTTGGTCGGCTACGACCCGGCCGCCTCCTCCGGGGTGCTCACCTCCGGCGGCACCGAGTCCAACCTGATGGGCCTGATGCTCGCCCGGGACCGGGTCCTCGGCAAGGCGGCCGACCGCCAGATCGAGCGGGCGGGCGTCCCCGGCGGCCTCCGGCCCCGGATCTTCGCCTCCGCCGCCGCCCACTTCTCGGTGGCCCGCTCGGCGGCCCTGCTCGGCCTCGGCGAGGACGCCGTCATCGCCGTCCCCGTCGACCACGAACTGCGGATGCGGCCCGAGGCCCTCGCCGAGGCCCTCGCCGCCAGCGCCGCCCGGGGCGAGGTCCCGCTCGCCGTCGTCGCCACCGCCGGGACCACCGACACCGGCGCCGTCGACCCGCTGCGCCGCTGCGCCGACCTCGCGGCGGAACACGGCGCCTGGCTCCACGTCGACGCCGCCTACGGCGGCGGCGCCCTGCTGTCGGACCGGCTCGCCCCGCTCCTCGACGGGATCGCCCGCGCCGACTCCGTCTCCCTCGACTGGCACAAACTGGGCTGGCAGCCCGTCGCCGCCGGGGTCTTCCTCGTCCGCGACGCCGACACCTACGCCTCCCTCGCCCGCAGCGCCGTCTACCTCAACCCCCGCGACGACGAGGAGGCCGGATACCCCAGCCTGCTCGGCCTCTCGCTGCGCACCACCCGCCGCGCCGACGCCTTCTCCCTCGCCGTCACCCTGCGCACCCTGGGCCGCGCCGGACTCGGCGCCCTCGTCGACGACTGCCACGCCCTCGCCCTGCACGGCGCCTCCGAGGTCCGCGCCGAACCCCGGCTGGAACTCCACGCCGAACCCGTCCTCACCGCCTTCCTCTTCCGCTACCTGCCCGAGGCCGCCGACCCGGAGCGCGCCGACGAGCTCAACGCCCGGCTGCGCCGGCGGCTGCTGCGCGAGGGCCGGGCCGTCGTGGGCCGCACCGAACTGCCCGGCGAGGGCCCCGGCCGGGTCCGCCTCAAGCTGACCCTGCTCAACCCGCACACCACCCCCGGGGACGTCACCGCCCTGCTCGCGGCCGTCGTCGAGGCCGGACGTGCCGAGGAGGAGGGCCGGTGACCGCGCCCGAACACCCCCTCGGCCCCGACCCGCTGGACCACCCCGACCCGCTGCGGGCGGGCGACTCCGCCGCCACCGAGAGCCTGGTCCGCGCCTACGTCCGGGAGACCGGGACCGAGGTGCCCGCCGCCGGGGACCTCGTCCTCGGCCTCCCCGTCAGCGGCCTCACCCTCTCGGTGCCGGTGCGCCACCGGTCCACCACCGGCTGGCACCGCTTCGGCGTCCCCCGGGTCGGCACCGGCCCGGACGGCCCCGACGCGGACGCCTCCCTGGTCGCCGCCGCCCTGATCCGGGAGACCACCATCGGCCGGGGCATCGCCCCCCACCACGGCGGCGACGCGGCCGGACGGGTCCTCAACTCCGCCCGCCGCACCGCCACCCACCTCGCCCGGCGGCGCGCCGAACCCGCCGGGGACGGCCCGGCCGGGGACGGGTACGTCCCGTTCCTCGACGCCGAGCAGGCGCTGCTGCTGGGGCACCCGTTCCACCCCGCCCCCAAGAGCCGCGAAGAAGCGTCGGACGCCGAACTCGACGCCTACTCGCCCGAACTGCGCGGCTCCTTCCCGCTCCACTGGTTCGCCGCCCACCCCGACGCCGTCCTCGGCGACAGCGCCGACCGCCGCACCGTGCGGGAACTGCTCGCCCCGCTCGCGGCCGGACTCGACGTCCCCGACGGCTGGACGGCCGTCCCCGCGCACCCCTGGCAGGCCCGGGACGTCGCCAACCGCCCCGAGGTCGCCGCGCTGCTCGACGCCGGACTGCTGCGCCCGCTCGGCCCGGCGGGCCCCGCCTGGTACCCGACCTCCTCGGTGCGCACCGTCTACCGGCCGGACGCCGAGGTGATGCTGAAGCTCTCCCTCGGCATGCGGATCACCAACTCCCGTCGCAACAACCTGCGTTCCGAGATGCGCCTCGGGGTGCGGGCCAGCCAGCTGCTGGCCGCCGGGCCCGGCGACTGGCTGCGCGCCGAGCACCCCGAGTTCGGCGTGCTCCGGGAGTTCGCCTGGATCTCGGTGGGCACCGACCCCGACGGGCCGGAGACCGGCCTGGAGACCGCGCTGCGCGACAACCCCTTCCCCGGCACCGGCGGCCCCGAGGGACTCTGCGTCGCCGGACTCCTCGCCGAACGCACCGGCCCCGGCGACGGCACCCCGCCCCGCCACCGCGCGCTGCTCTGCGCCGCGGTGGAACGCGCCGCCCGCGCCCTGGGCGTCTCCCGCGCCGAGGCGTCCGCCCACTGGGTCGAGCGCTACCTCGCGGTGCTCGCCGTCCCGCTGATCCGGCTGCACGCCCGCTACGGCATCGCCCTGGAGCCCCACCACCAGAACGTCCTGGTCACCCTGGACGCCGACGGCCTGCCGTGCGCCGGCTGGTACCGCGACAGCCAGGGCTACTACCTGGCCGCCTCCCGCACCGCCGACGTCGAACGGCTGCTGCCCGGCGCCACCGACGGGGTGGAACTCGTCTTCGACGACGCGTTCGTCGACGAGCGGGTCGCCTACTACCTCGGCATCAACAACCTCCTCGGGCTGGTCGGCGCGTTCGGCGCGCTGGGCCTCGCCGACGAGGGCGCCCTGCTGGGCGTGGTGCGCGCGGTCCTGGAACGGCTGCGGGCCACCGAACCCGCCGCCAAGGGCCTGCTGGACCTGCTGCTGGACGCCCCCGTGCTGCGCTGCAAGGGCAACTACCTGACCTGCGTGGACGGCCTCGACGAACTCGTCGGCGACGTCCAGACCCAGTCCGTCTACATCGATCTCCCCAACCCCCTCACGGAGGCCCAGCGGTGACCGCCCCCACGCCCACCGAGCACGACGCGCCCTACGACCTCCTCGGGGTCGGCATCGGCCCGTTCAACCTGTCCCTGGCGGCGCTCGCGGACCCGGTCCCCGGCTTCCGGACCCTCTTCCTCGACTCCCGGCCCGGCTTCTCCTGGCACCCCGGGATGCTGATGACGGGCACCACCCTCCAGGTGCCCTTCCTCGCCGACCTGGTCACCATGGCCGACCCCACCAGCCAGTGGTCGTACCTCAACTACCTGCGCCACCACGACCGGATGTTCCGGTTCTTCTTCTCCGAGCGGTTCCACATACCGCGCCGCGAGTACGACGACTACTGCCGCTGGGTCGCCGAGCGCCTGCCCTCCTGCCGCTTCGGCGCCGAGGTCGTCGCCCTGGAATGGGACGAGCGCGCCGACGCCTTCGCGGTGGTGTACCGCTCCGAGGGCACCGAGACCCGGGTGCTGGCCCGCCAGGTCGTCCTCGGCGTGGGCACCGACCCCCAGGTCCCCGAGGCGCTGCGCCCCCTGCTGGGCGGCGAGCACGCCGGGCGGATCATGCACAGCGCCGACTTCCGCACCCACCGCGACGCGCTGGCCGCCCTCGACGACGTCACGGTCGTCGGCTCGGGCCAGTCCGGCGCCGAGGTCGCCCTCGACCTGCTGCGCCAGCAGGACGGCGACGGCCTCGGCGGCCCGTTCGTCCGCTGGCTCGCCCGGACCACGGCGTTCGCCCCCATGGAGTACTCCAAGCTCGGCCTGGAGCAGTTCACCCCGGACTACATCCGCTACTTCCGGGGGCTGCCCGAGCCCACCCGGGAGCGGCTGGTCGCCGAACAGTGGCAGCTCTACAAGGGCGTCAGCGGCGACACCCTCGGCGAGATCTACGACGAGCTGTACGAGCGCACCATCGGCGGCGGCGACCCCCGGGCCTCGCTGCACCCGGCCGTGGAGGTCGTGGCGGCCGAGGCGGCGGCCGACGGCTACGTCCTGACCTGCCGCGCCCGCCAGCAGGAGGAGACCTTCGAGGTGCGCACCCGCGCGGTGGTCTCCGCCACCGGCTACGCCGCCTCCCGGCCCGCCTTCCTCAAGCCGCTCGCCGACCTCGTCGACTGGGACGAGCGCGGCCGCTACCGGATCGACGGGGACTACCGGGTCGCCCTCGACCCCCGGATCAGCGGCACCCTCTACGTCCAGAACGCCGAACTGCACACCCACGGCGTGGGCGCCCCGGACCTCACCCTCGGGGCCTGGCGCTCCTCGGTGATCCTCAACGCCGCGGCCGGCCGCACCGTGCTGCCGATGGCCGACCGCCAGGCGTACACCACCTTCGGCGCCCCGCAGGGCGGCCCGGGGGACTCCACCGGCGGTCCACGGTGACCGTCACGGACCGCGCGCCCGGCACGGGGCGGCAGGCCAGGTCGGTGCTGCTGGCCGTCATCGGCCTGCACCTCGTCGCCGAGACCGCGCTGACCCCGTTCCTGCCCCAGCTGTTCGAGCGGCTCTACGAGATCGACGATCCGCAGGCGACCGGTGTCTACATCTGGATCTGCCGGATCGTCGGACTGGCCGCGCTGCCGCTGTGGGGCCTCGCCGCCCGGCGGTGGGCCCTGCACCGGCTGGTGCTGGTCGGGCTCTGCGGCTCCGCCGTCTTCGACCTGCTGCTCGGCATGGCCCCCAGCTACACCGCCTACACCGTGCTGTCCACCCTGGTGGTCGCCACCAACAGCGCCCTGCTGCTGGCCTACCCGGCGTTCATCGCGGAGCACGGCGCCGACGACGGGGACGGCGGCGGCAGCGCGGACGGCGAGCGGCGGCGACTGGCCGGGGTGTGCACCCTGGTCGTCGTCTTCCACCTCTCCGTGGTGGTGTCCACCCTGGTCGGCGCCGGGGTCCTGGCCCTGCCCAACCCCCGGTTCGGCATCTCCGCGTTCGCCGTGATCGATCTGCTGCTGGCCGCCTGGACCTACCGCATCCTGGGCCGCCGGGCGACCGGCCGGACCGTCCCCCCGGAGGCCCTGGACCGGGGCGCAGAGCCGCGCGCCACCGCCCCGGGCCGTCCGGCCGGGGACCGCCGCACCTGGCTCACCGTGCTGGCCTTCGCGGCCCTGATCGGCGTCACCTTCGACTTCTCCGTCAACGTGGCGCGGCCCTTCTTCACCGAGTTCGCCGAGGACCTCGGCAGCGGCTCGGCCGGTGCCGCGCTGCTCTTCTTCCTGCCGAGCGTGTCGGCGCTGGCCGTGCTGCCGCTGGTGCGGCGCTGCCACGTCCGGTTGGGGGAGCGGCTGCTGCCCGCCGCGCTCGCGGTGGGCACGGCCGGACTCCTGTGGTCCTGGCTCGCCGACTCCCTCCCCTCCCTGGTCGGCGGACGGCTGCTGTACGGCGTCGGCCTCGGCCTCGGACAGGTCGCCGTGGAACTGTGGGTGTTCCGCGCCACCGGCACCGAGGGCCCCATGTACACCGCGGTGGAGACCGTCCGCAACGCCGGACTGCTGGCCGCCCCGCTGGCCGCGGCCGCCGCCGTCTCCCACGACCTGGCGCTGCCGCTGATGGTCGCCGCCGCCGTCCAGCTGGTCGCGGTGCTCTTGTCCCTGCGCCGTTCGCGCGCGACGATCCCCACGGCACCCCGGGTGTCCGCCGCCGGGCCCGTCCCCCCTGTCCCCGATCCCGCCGGGTCCGTGCTCCGCGCCCCCGACCCCGCCGGAACCGTCCCCCGGGTCCCCGACTCGCCCGAGTCCGTCCTCCGCGCCCCCGACCCCGCCGTCACGGCCCCCGCCCGAACCAAGGAGAACACCGTATGAACAGCGCAGTCCGCGACGCCTGGGACGAGGCGGGCCGCCGCTTGCTCACCAAGGCCGTGGAGGAACTCGCCTACGAGGAACTGCTCGTTCCCGTCCCCGACCCGTCGGTGGGCGGCCCCGACGCCTACCGGCTGGACTTCGCCGAGGGCGTCCACTGGACCTTCCGCGCCGCCCGGGGCACCTTCGCCACCTGGCGGCTGGTCCCCGGCACCCTGCGCCGCCACCCCGCGCTCCCCGGCGACGTCCCGCCCGGCCCCGAGCACCTGCTGCTCGACGCCCGCCCCGGCCTCGGCTGGGACGGCCCCACCACCGCCGAGGTGCTGCGCGAACTCACCGCCACCCGCCGCGCCGAGGCCCAGCTGATCTCCCGCGCGCTGCCCGCCGCCGCCCTGGCCGACCTGAACCACCTGGACCTGGAGGCCCACCAGGACGGCCACCCCTGCATGCTGCTCAACAAGGGCCGCCTCGGGTTCTCCGCCTCCGACGCCGCCGCCTACGCCCCGGAGTCCGCGGGCGCCGTCCGGCTGCGCTGGGCGGCGGTCCACCGCGACCTCGCCGCCTACGCGGGCGTTCCCGGCCTGGACTCGGCGACCCTCCTCGCCGAGGAACTGGACGAGGAGACCCGGACCGCGTTCGCGGCGACCCTGGCCGCGGCCCTCGGCCCGGACGGCGACCCCGGGGACTACCACTGGCTGCCGGTGCACCCCTTCCACTGGGACGAGGCCGTCGAGACGCTGTTCGCCCCCTACCTGGCGGACGGCCGGATCGTCGCGCTCGGCGAGGGCCCGGACCGCTACCGCCCCCTCCAGTCGATCCGCACCCTGGCCAACCTGGACCACCCGCTGCGCCGCAACGTCAAGGTGCCGCTGCTGATCCGCAACACCCTGGTGTGGCGCGGCCTCTCGCCCCGCCCCACCGAGGCCGCCCCCGACGTCAGCGCCTGGCTGCACGCCGTCCGCGACGCCGACCCCTACCTCCGCGACGAACTCCGCTTCCACCCGCTGGGCGAGGTGGCGGGCGTCGCCGTCAACCACCCGCTGTACGAGTCGGTCGACGACGCCCCCTACCGCTACCACGAGCTGCTCGGCGCGGTGTGGCGGGAGCCCGTCACCGGACTGCTGCGCGAGGGCGAGCGGGCCCGCACCATGGCCTCCCTGCTGAAGGTCGGCTCCGACGGCCGGGCGCTCGCCGCGGAGCTGGTGGAGCGCTCGGGGCTCTCCGCCCATGCCTGGCTGGAACGATTCTTCGCGGCCCTGCTCCCCGGTCTGCTGCACTACCTCTACCGCTACGGGGTCGCCTACTGCCCGCACGGGGAGAACACCGTCGTCCTCTACGACGCCCGGGACACCCCGATCGGCATCGCCGTCAAGGACTTCGCCGAGGACGTCAACCTGCTCCCCGGCGACCACCCCGAGTACGCGGACCTGTCCCCGCGCGCCGACGCGCTGCTGCTGCGCTGGCCCGCCGGCGAACTCGCCCACTCCCTGCTGAGCGCGGTGTTCGCCGGACACTTCCGGTTCTTCGCCCCGCTCGCCGCCGACCACCTCGGCGTGCCCGAGGACACCTTCTGGGCGCTGGTCCGCGCCGAGATCGAGCGCTACCACGCCCGCTTCCCCGAACTGGCCGACCGGTTCGAGGACTTCGGACTGTTCGCCCCGGAGTTCGACCGGGTGGCCCTCAACCGCGAGCAGCTGCTCGGCGGCGGCTTCCACGACCGCTCCGAGAAGGACGAGGGCTTCGACGTCGTCCACGGCACCCTCCGCAACCCCCTCGCCCACCCCGCGGCCCCCCAGGAGCGGATATGACCACCGACACCCCCTACGAGCGGCTGCGCGCCGAGGCGGCGGCCGGACGCGTCGAGGAGGTCGTCCTCGGCGTCCCCGACCTCCAGGGCCGCCTCCAGGGCACCCGGATGTCCGTGCCGTACTTCCTGGACGACGTCGCCGGGGAGGGCGCGGGCGCCTGCGTCTACCTGCTTTCCACCGACGTCGAGATGGACACCCGCGAGGGCTACGCCATCGACGCCTGGGGCGCCGGGTTCGGCGACTTCGTCCTCCAGCCCGACCCCGCCACGCTCCGCGTCCTGCCCTGGGACGAGGGCACCGCCCTGGTCCTGGCCGACGCGGTGTGGCCGGGCGGCGCCCCGGTCGAGGTGGCCCCCCGCCATGTGCTGCGCACCCAGCTCGACCGGCTCGCCGCCCGGGGCCTGACCGCCTTCGCCGGGACCGAGCTGGAGTTCCTGGTCTTCGAGTCGACCTACCGCCAGGCGTGGGACCAGCGCTACGCCGGACTGCGCCCCGCCACCGCCTACAACGTCGACTACTCCCTCCAGGGCCTCGCCGGACTCGAACCGCTGGTGCGCCGCATCCGCCGGGAGATGGTCCGCGCCGGACTCACCATGGAGACCGCGCGCGGCGAGTGCCACCCGGGCCAGTACGAGATCGTCTTCCGCTACGACGAGGCGATGACCACCTGCGACAACCACGTCCTCTTCAAGTACGGCGCCAAGCGGATCGCGGAGCAGGAGGGCCTCGCCCTCACCTTCATGCCGAAGTTCGACGAGGGGGAGGGCAACTCCTGCCACATCCACCTCTCGCTGCGCGGCACGGACGGCTCGGCGGTCCTCGCCGACCCGGACGGCGAGGACGGCATGTCGGACCTGATGCGGCACTTCGTCGCCGGACAGCTCGCCTGTCTGCCCGACTTCGCGCTGCTGATGGCCCCGAACGTCAACTCGTACAAGCGGCTCCAGCCCGGGGCCTTCGCCCCCACCGGCATCGCCTGGGGCCGGGACAACCGCACCTGCCCGATCCGGGTGGTGGGCGCGGGCCACTCGCTGCGCATCGAGCACCGGGTGCCCGGCGGGGACGCCAACCCGTACCTGGCGGTCGCGGCGGCCGTCGCGGCGGGCCTGTACGGCATCGAGAACGAGCTGGAGCCCCCGGCCCCGCACGCCGCCAACGCGCTCGCGGACCCGTCGGTGACCCGGCTGCCCACCACGCTCACCGAGGCGCTGCACCGCTGGGAGAACAGCGAGCTGGCCACGAAGGTGTTCGGCCCGTCCGTGGTGAGCCACTACGCCCAGGCGGCCCGCACCGAACTGGCCGCGTTCGAGACCGCGGTCACCGACTGGGAGCGGGTCCGGGGCTTCGAACGGATGTGACCGCGCGGCCGGACCCGGGTCCCTGCCGGACCCGGGTCCCCCGTCGTGCCCGGGCCGCTGCGGCCCGGGCACGACGGGAGACCCGACCGCCGTCCGGCACGACGACGAGGGCCCGCCAGGAAACCGTCCCTGGCGGGCCCTCGTCGTCGTGCCGGACGGGCACGGACGCTACGAAAGCTACGACAGACGCTCGCTCATCTGGTCGAGGATCTGACCGGCGCCGGTGTAACCGATGCCGAGCATCCACAGGTTGTCGTCGACCTTGAAGGTCTTGCCCTTCTTCACCGCGTCCAGCTTCTTCCACAGCGGACCGCCGGTGATGGAGGTCTCCTTGGCCTTCGCAGGGTCGCCGTAGGTGGAGTAGAAGATGACGTCCGAGTCGGCCTCGTTGATGCGCTCGGGGCTGACGTCGAGGGAGAAGCCGGTCTTGTCGACGTTGCCGGGACGGCCGACCTTGAGGTCCTTCAGGATGCTGCCGACGAACGTGTCGTTCATGTACAGGCGGGTGTCGGCGCCCTCCAGGAAGCGGACGAAGCCGACCTCCGTCCCGGCGGCCTTGGCGGCGCCGCCGAGGGCCTCGGTCACCTCGGTGATCGACTTCTCGTAGTCGGCGACGACCTTGGCGGCCTCGTCCTTCTTGCCGAGGACGTCGGCGTGCAGGTCGAAGTTCTTGCGCCAGTCGGGACCGGTGGTCTCGGTGAAGACGGTCGCGGCGATCTTCGTCAGCTCGTCGTAGTTCTTCTCGTCGCGCGCCTTGCTGCTGATGATCAGGTCGGGCTTGAGGCCCGCGATGGCCTCCAGGTTGGGCTCGGAGATGAGCCCGACCTTCTTGACGCCCTTCAGCTTGTCCTCGGGCAGGTACGTGGACAGCGGCGCACCGCCCTCGGCGGTGACGGCGCCCACGGGGGTCACCCCGAGGGTCACGGCGGAGTCGAGGGCGTCGGTGTCGAGGACGACCACCCGCTTGGGCTCTGCGGGGACCTTCACCTCGCCCATGGCGGTGGCCACGGCGCGCTTCTTCTCGCCACCGGACTCCTTCTTGGACTTCTCCTCGTCGGAGCCGCAGCCGGAAAGGGCGAGCGCGGCCACGGCGGCGAGGGCCGCCGCACGGTGGATGCGAGTGGTCGACATGGGTGGAAACGCCTTTCCTGACAGGGTCACTGACCCGACAATCCTTAAGTAAGGTAAAGCTCACCTTAGTACGGTTGGTCGGGTGCTGACGGCCATCACGCCAACTCGTTACCGTCCTGGGGGTGATCGGTGACCCGGGACGGGGCCGGACGGCGGCACCGGGCTGGGCGTGGGGTCCACGGTGACGGTGGTGCCGTCGGGATTCCGCCCGAAGGCCGCCCGGAGCACCACGGGGAGGTCCGCCCCGGGGACCGGACCACGGACCTCCGCCAGGACGCGGCGGAAGGCGTCGTCCCCGGCCCCGTGCGGACCCTGGTGACCGGTGTGAGCCACTGACCGACGGAACGCCTCCCCGGCACGCTGACGCCGGGCTGGTTTCCGGCCCTGGGCGGAGTGGGGCGAAGCCGTCGGAGGGCCTTGCCGTGCGCCACCTGCGAGCCGGTGTCCGGGACGCCCGCGCCGATCCTGGGCGAGGGGCTGCGGAATCGGCCGTCCGGAGGTCGGGGCCGCTCGAAGGGGAAGGCGATGGGGGAAGGGTGATGGGGCGGCGAGGGCGGGTGGCCCGGCGGAGCACGCTTGGCGGGAGCGGACGCGAGCGTCGCCCCATGGTGCGCTTCCGGCCATTCTGTCGCGTCTGTGACTCCCCTCACTGGAGCCCTGGTGATCTCCGTTTATGTTCATCGAGCCCCACCGGCCAAGACCGACCAGAAGTCATGCGCATGTCCCTCGCCAAGAAGCACGTAGCGGCCGTCGGCCTCGTCACGCCCCTGCCGCTGTCTGCCCCCGTCGCCGCCGCTGACGGGTGCTCCGGCTGCCGTCTGTCCTTCTCCCCCGCGACGTCCGGCTGCACGGAGGGCGGCAACGCTGGCGCCCGGCTCGGGTCGCGCCAACGGCTTCGTGGCCGCCGAGAACCGGTCGGGACCGGCCGCCGGACCGGACGGGCCGGAAGGCAGGCCGGGAACCGGACGGCAGACCGGACGAACTGACAGGAAACCGTGTCCGCAGAGAGTCACACCACCGCAACCGGCGGCTCGCCGACCGCGACCGTCGAGGGGGCCACGGTCCGATACCGGACCGTGGTCGCCCTCGACGGCGTCCACGCGGAGTTCCACCCCGGCACCACCGCCCTGCTCGGGCCCAACGGCGCGGGCAAGACCACCCTGCTCTCGCTGCTGAGCACGGCCCGGCAGCCGGACGAGGGGGCGGTGACCCTGCTCGGCACGCCCGTCCACGGACGGGCCGGAGTGCGCGGAGTGCGCGAGCACATCGGCGTACTGCCGCAGTCCTTCGGCTACTACCCGCGCTACACCGTGCGGGAGTTCACCGAGTACGCGGCCTGGCTGCGCCGGGTGCCGCGCGCGGTGCGGGCCGAGCGGGTGCGCGAGGCGCTGGACCTGGTGGAGCTGGAGCGGTACGCGGACCGGCGGATGGGCGCCCTGTCCGGCGGAATGCTGCGCCGGGCGGGGATCGCCCAGGCGGTGGTCAACCGCCCGGCCCTGGTCCTGCTGGACGAACCCACTGTGGGCCTCGACCCGGTGCAACGGATCGGATTCCGCACCCTGATCCGGACCCTGGGGGAGCGCTCCGCCGTGGTGATGAGCACGCATCTCGCGGAGGACGCGGCGCAGGTCTGCGACCGCATCCACGTCATGCTGGAGGGCCGGATGAGGTTCACGGGGACGGCTGCCGAACTGTGCGCCAGGGCCGGAGGCCATGACGGGACGACGCTGGACGGCTCGGCGGTGGAATCCGGTTACCTGGCCGTGGTGGAGCGTGACGGGGTGTCGGCATGAGGCGTGTGCTGCTCACCGAAATGCGGCGCGGCGAGGCGGGGAAGGTCGCGCTGCTGTCGGGCGTGGCCGGTGTCTGGTACCTGCTTTCCGCGGACGCGGCGACCAGCGACTGGATCGGCTGGTGGAACCAGACGAGCATCAAGGTCCAGGTCTTCGGGGTCATCGTGATGGGCTCGCTGATGAGCGCCGCCGCGGCGTGGACCGCGGGTCGCGCCCGGCGGACGCGGGCGGACGCCTGGACCGACACCACACCCCGTGGCGGCTGGCCGCGGGCGGCCGCCTGGACGTGGTCGCTGCTGGTGTACGCGGTGATGACCCTCGTCGCCTTCCAGCGCACGGCGGCGGTCAGTGAGGTCACCGCGCCGGTGTGGAGTCCGCTGGTGCTGGGCGCCGCGATGACCGGGCTCCAGATCGCGGCGGGTGTCTGCGCGGGCACCTTGCTGCCGTCCCGGATCACCGCACCGGCCATCGGGGTGCTGTGGTACTTGGTGTTCGTCGTCTTCGCCTTCCTCCCGGGCATCTCCCTGGCACGGCTGTTCCCGGCGATCGACGAGCACTGGGACACCACGTTCCAGCCGCACACGGGCCGTCTGCTGACCGCGACCCTGTGGTGCGGCGCGGCGGCGCTCGTCCTGTTGGCGCTGCCCGCGCTGGTGCGGCACGTGCCACTCCCGCCGGGGCCGCTCGTCGCCGTACCGGCCGTGCTGGCGGTGGTGGCCGGCGGGACGCTGCTGGCCTTCCGCGCTCCGGTGTCCGAACCGTTCTGGGCGGTACGAGCCGACCAGCCCGCCGAGCCGGAGTGCGTGACGGAGGGCCGTGTCCGTGCCTGTCTGTGGCCGGACGACCGGCATCTGCTGCCCCAAGCACGTGAGGCGGCCCGGGCCGTGGACCGCGCGGTCGGCCCGCTGCCGGGGTTCCGCCGCGACTTCCACCAGACCGGGCTACGGCTGACCGGCCCGGACAGCGTCGAACTCCCGGTGTACCGGCCGGTCCTGGACTCGGGCGTGATGACCGAGGCCATGCTGGGCGCCGCCCTCCCGCCACGGCCGCCGGGGTGCGCGCCGAACGTCCTCCCGGAGATCGGGGGCTATCCCGACGCCTTCCTGGTGGAGGCCGTGGTCAACTCCCGCGCGAAGACGCCCGCGCCGTACTACGGGGACAAGTTCACCAAGGTCCTGGAGCGGGTTCTCGCCGCGCCGACCGCCGACCAGGACCGCTGGCTGTCCGCCGCCGCCGATGCCCTCGCGGTGTGCCGGCCCGTCCCCGCACCGCCCCGGTGACCCCCGCCCTCGCCTTCGCCCGCGGTCGCGACCTGCCCCGCGCGGCCGCCGTCGCGCTGGTGACCGCCCTGGCCACCGCCGTGTTCGCCGGGACCCGGGTCGAGATCCCGGACTTCCGCCACCTGGTCGACTACGGCATCCCGGTGGCGGCGGTCGTGCCGGTGGCCCACGCCGTCGTCCTGGGCAGCACGCTCCACTCGCCCATGGCCGACCTGGAGCACACCGCCGCCCAGCCCATGGCCCTCTTCCGACGCCTGCACCTGCTCGCGCTCACCCTGCTGGCAGCCGCGCTCTCCGCGCTGCCGGTCCTCTTCGGGCTGCCCGCCGACGTGGCCGCCGCCTCGGTCCGCAACGCGGTCGGCTATCTGGGCCTGGCCGGGATCAGCGCACGGTTCTTCGGCAGCGGCCTGGCCTGGCTGCTGCCGCTGGGCACCTTCGGCCCCACCCTGCTGCTCGGCGTGGCACAGGACAACACCCCGGAGTGGTGGGCGTGGTCGATCCACGCCCCCTCCGCCCCGGGCCCCCTGACGATCGCCGCCCTCCTATGGCTCACCGCCTTCCTCCTGCCGCCCGCCCCGCCCCGAACGGACGACCGCGCGGAGGCGTAGCACCGGACGTCTCTGCGGAAGTACGGCACCAGGCCCGCGACGAGCACCAGCGGAACGTGCCCCACCCGGGCCGACGGCGCCTGTACGCCCAAGGCACCCCTTGGGCAAGTGCTGGCTGATATCGGGGCGCGACAACGGCCGATGTCGCCCATCCGTGGGGCACCAAAATGGCCCGTCTACCTACTCGAGTGGGAAGCACCATCCCTCCGGACGTGATGCCAGTGCGGCGATCGGTTCACCCCCACCCGCGTGGGAAGCACGCGCGCTGCGTGGCGACGTCGTCCTCGGCCGCCGGTTCACCCCCACCCGCGTGGGAAGCACAGCTCCGGCGCCGAGGGCACCGCCCCCGTCCACGGTTCACCCCCACCCGCGTGGGAAGCACACCCAACAAGGAGAAAGCACCATGGAGTTCGACGGTTCACCCCCACCCGCGTGGGAAGCACGCCGCCGCGTCGCCACGCACTCCCCGGGGTGGCGGTTCACCCCCACCCGCGTGGGAAGCACGACCAAGTCCCCGGCGAGCGCCGGGTCGGCGCCGGTTCACCCCCACCCGCGTGGGAAGCACATGTCGGTGTAGCCGACCCGGGACGGCAGCGGCGGTTCACCCCCACCCGCGTCCACGGTTCACCCCCACCCGCGTGGGAAGCACTCACATGGCCGCCCGTCTTCGCAGGATGGCGGCGGTTCACCCCCACCCGCGTGGGAAGCACGCGCGGGGCGCTTCCCCCGCTCCGGGCGGGGGCGGTTCACCCCCACCCGCGTGGGAAGCACACGACTTCCTGGTCCATCCGGTAGGCGGTGTTCGGTTCACCCCCACCCGCGTGGGAAGCACGACGGCGGCCAGGACCCGCAGGACGGCGAGGTCGGTTCACCCCCACCCGCGTGGGAAGCACTCGCTGGCGCCCGGCGGCAGGATGACCGTGATCGGTTCACCCCCACCCGCGTGGGAAGCACTTCGCGGAGCTCCCCTCCGGGCACACCGGCCACGGTTCACCCCCACCCGCGTGGGAAGCACTCGGGCTCCTGCGGGTGGGGCGGGGGTTGTCTCGGTTCACCCCCACCCGCGTGGGAAGCACCCTTCCTGACCTGCGACTTCAGAGGGGCTTTGCCATCTGTTGGCCATCGCCCTTCCTCATCGCGGTCCATGATGTCAGACCCCTGTGCTGGAGTAGCCGGTCTGGCGGCGCACCCGAGGCGGTGCGCGGGGATGGGGGTACGGCGTGATCGACGCTCGGCTGCTGGGCAAGTCTCACGGGCTTGAGGAGCCGTATCCCCTGATGGGACATCTGCTGGATACCGCGATGGTCGCGGGGGCGGTGTGGGGGGAGGTTCTCACGGCGCCGCAGCGCGCCCAGATCGCCGCCGCATTGCGGGTGGAGGTGGAGGCGGCCAAGAGGATTGTGATGTTCTGGGCTGGCCTGCACGACTTGGGGAAGATCATTCCTCAATTCCAGAGGATGCTGGTTCGGGACAGGCCGGAATGCGGGGGCTTCCTCAAAGAGCCGACGTACACCGGTGGTGAGGGTCAGGCTCGGTTGCGGCATGAGGTGGCGACGAACCAGGCGCTGCCCCAGCTGCTGGACGAACTGGGGTACCCGATCGCCGGGCCGCTGGGCCGGTCGCTGGTTTCGCAGGTTGCGCAACTGTTGGGCGGCCATCATGGGCGGTATCCGCGAGGTGCCGAGGAGAAGGCGCTCAAGAAGCCGCTGAGCGTCTGTCCTGAACTGGGCGGCGACGGTTGGGACGTTCAGCGGCGCGAGCACCTGCGGGCACTCCAAGAGGTGCTGGAATTCCCGGAGGTTCCCCTCGGTGGCTCCGGGCGGCTCGGACCGGGGCGTGGGATGCCGCTCGCCCTGGCGGTGGTGGTCGCGGGACTGGTGATCGTGTCCGATTGGCTCGCCAGCCAGGAGCACGTCGTCATCGCACAGCAGAGGGTGCTCGGCCCCGGTCCGGAGCGCCTCGGGACGCCAGCGGCGTTACGGGCCCACGCCGAGCGGGCACGTGCCATGGCGCCCGGGTTGGTGTCCGCGGCGGGGCTCGGGCGGGCGGTGTTCCGGGAGGGACCGTTCACGGCCCTGTTCCCGGAGATCAGGAGCGCGTTTCCGCTGCAGGCGAGCCTTGAAGCTGACTTCCCCGCCGCGGTGGGGGCTGGCAGCGGCCCGGGTGTCCTGTTGGTGACCGCACCACCGGGTGAGGGGAAGACGGAGGCCGCGCTGTACGCGGCGACGGTCGCGGCAGCGAGGTTCGGGAGCGGCGGCCTGTTCTTCGCGCTGCCGACGCAGGCGACGGCGAACCAGATGTACGAGCGGGTGGCGCGTTTCGCCCGCCGGAACCTGCTGGACCCGGCGCAGTTGACGCTGCTGCACGGCGCGGCGGATCTGTACGAGGGGTACGCGGAGCCGGACGGGGAGCGCGGCGCGGACGGCGTGGAGCCGCGTGTGCTGTCCGATGAGGGCGAGGGCGGACGGAGCGGGGTTTCCGTGACGGCGTCGCGGTGGCTGCGGATGCGCGGGCGGGGCCTTTTGGCACCGATCGCGGTGGGGACGGTGGACCAGGCGCTGCTGGGCGTTCTGCCGGTGAAGCGGAACGCGCTGAGGCATCTGGGGCTGTCGGGCAAGACGGTCGTCATCGACGAGGCCCACGCGTTCGACGCCTTCACCCATGCGCTGCTGTTGCGCTTGCTGACGTGGCTGGGCGCGATGCGCGTTCCGGTGGTGCTGCTGTCGGCGACGGTGACGGGGCGGACTGCCACGGGTCTGGTGGAGGCGTATCTGGAGGGTGCGGGACGGCGCGGAAAGGGCAGGTACGTGCTGCCCGCAGCCGTGTATCCGGGGTGGCTGTACGCGTATGCCGAGCGGGTGACCGGGCCGACCGAACCGGTGGGGAGCGTGCGCTCACGGAGCTTGGACGTGGCGGTGCGGCGGGTGGTCCATACGTACGATGCGGCGGTCGCGGACGGTCGGCTGGCGGCGCTGACCGCCGAACTGCGCGGAGTGGTGGAGCAAGGCGGTTGCGCGGCGGTGATCTGCACGACCGTGGCCGAGGCGCAGAAGACCTACCAGGCGCTGCGCGAGCATTTCGACACCGTGCTGGGGCCGGGGTGGGCGGGCTGGGACGACCGTGACCCGGGTACGGGGGAGGCGGGCTCCGGCGAGGGCCCGAGCGCGGTGCGGCTCAGGCTCCTGCACGCGCGTTTCCCGGGGGCCCGCAGAACCGCGATCACGGCGGAGGCGGAGAGCTGGTTCGGACGGTTCGGCCGCGAAGGGGTGGAGCGGCCCCGAGGCGCGGTTCTGGTGTCCACGCAGGTCATCGAGCAGTCACTCGACTTCGATTTCGACCTGATCGTCTCCGACCTCGCCCCGATGGCGTTGCTGCTGCAGCGTGCCGGTCGGGTGTGGCGTCACACGGAGCCCGCTCCGCCCCGCCCGGAGTGGTGTGCCGGGCCCCGACTGGCCGTCCTCGCTCCGGTGGGCGACGACGGGGAACTCCGCCCGCCGACCGCCTGGGGGGACGTGTACTCCCCGTCGCTGCTCCAACGGACCCTGGAACTCCTGGAACGTCACCACGACGGGGTGCCCGTGGAGGTCCCCGAGGGGGTTCAGCGGCTGGTGGACGGGGTGTACGACGACGAGTTCGACTCCGGGGACCCCGAGACGCTGATGCGACGCGACATCGAGCGCAGGGGTGCGGAGCTGGCGGCGGAGGGGCTGGCGTCGATGGTGATGCTGCCCAAGCCCGCCAAAGACACGGACGGGCTGTTCCCGTTGACGACCAGTGACGCCGACGAGGATCTGATCGCCACCCGGCTGGGAGCGGAGACGGTGCGGCTGCTGCCGGTGTTCGACCGGGGTGACGGGGTCCGATGGCTCGATGAACAGTGCACTGTTCCGTTGCCGGTCCGTGGCGGACGCGGGGACGGCCGGTTCACGCGCGAGGAGGTACGCGGACTGTTGGGGTACGTGGTGCCGTGCGCGTACGGCCCCTGGATGAAGGCGCGTACACCGGCGAACGAGGTTCCGGCCTCCTGGGCGGAGGAGCCGCGCCTCGCCCGGCTGGTCCTGTTGCCTCACCAGATCCTGGCCGCGCCGCACACAGGCGCCCAAGGGCAGCAACTGGGTGACCGGTTGCTGTCCATGTCACACACGCTTGGCCTCGTCATGGACAGAAGCGAAAGCTAGGAGCTCAAACTTCAACCTTCTCCATGCAACGGATGCGGGCTCTTCGGGATTTCCTCTATGGTCATTTTTCGGACGGGTAGAAGCGGTCTCCGTAACCAACGGGGAGTGCCCTGCCTGCCGACTCCACTTTGTGGTGCTTCCTTCCAGCAGCCAGCTGGGAGGAAGCACCACAGGAAGGAGAGGTGCACAGTCGACTGCTGACCAGCCTGGCTGCGACTTCAAGAGTCGCCGTCTAGCTGTTCGTAAGAACCCCCGTTCACACGGGAAGCAGGAGCGGTCTGCGCTGGCAGCCCAATCCTCAACCGGTCCACCTCCACTCACGTGGAGAACCCTGCTTCCCCCGTCGAGGAGGTCGTCACGGGACATCAGGACGATGAGAGCAGAGCGACCAACTCTCCATAATCCATGGTCTAGTGCTCCGCATCTCCGATTTTCTCCATTCCGCAGGAGAATCTTCTCTTCCGTCTAGCCTGATGAGTCGATCCGGCTTCGGCCGCTGACGTCGTCGTATCCCGCCCCCTCCACCCCCGAGGTGTCCTCTGCCGTGTCCGCTTCCTTAGCCGGCGGTGACCCGTTCTGCCTGATCACCCGCCCGTGGATCCCCGTCCGGACGCTGCGCGGGGAATCGTCCGTGGTCGGTCTGCGTGAACTCTTCGCGGAGGCCCACCGAATCGAGGGGCTGGCGGTGGCGCTACCGCCCGCGGCGTCCGGACTGCTGCGCGTCCTATGTGCCATGGCCGCCCGCATCACCGGCCTCCACCGGGATCCGGCCGACCTCGACAGCGGGGACGACGAGGACAGCGAGGACACCGACGAGGAGCCGTATGACTGGTCGGACCTGCGCTACGTCGCGCTGCGGCGCGCGGATCAGGGCTTCGACCCCTCAGCGGTGGACTCCTACCTGAGCGCCCACCGGGAACGCCTCCGCCTCCACTGCCCCGAGCGACCCTTCCTCCAGGACCCGAGGCTCGCCGGACAGTGCCCGTCCCGTTCCGGGGTCAACAAGCTGGTGATGGCCCGTCCGGCTGGGAACAACCAAGTGTTCTTCGGCCATTTCCACGATGGCGAACAGGTCGCGCTTCCGTCGGCGGAGGCCGCTCTCCACCTCATCGCCCAGCTGTACTACGGCCCTTCGGGACAGTGCACCCCGCGTGTGGTGGACGGCCAGCGGTTCGGCAACACCCGGTCGGGTCCGCTGCGGCGGACGATGTCGTACCACCCGGTGGGGCGGTCGCTGTACGAGTCGCTGGTGCTCGGGATCCCCACCCCGGGAGCCTGGCCGCAGCACTCCAGCCGGGGCCCGGACGCCTGCCCCTGGGAGCGGGACGAGCTCCCCGACCCGATGGGCGTACCCGCCGGTCCCGTGGGTCCGCTGTCCGCGCTGACCGAGCGGTACCAGCACGCCGTGCTGCTGCACCCGGGCCCGGACGGGGAGACGGTGGTGGACGCGACCATCACCTGGGCCTTCCGGGAGAACCGCCCGGACCACAAGGACCCCTATCTGATCTGGGACGAGACCAAAGAGGGAACGCTCCGCGCCCGCGACGCCGAGGCGGAGCGCTCGCTCTGGCGTGACCTGGACGCCCTCGTCCTGAAGGAACGCGTCGGAAACGGGAACGGCCGGGCCGGGCGCCGCCCCGCGATCCTCGACGGACTGGCCGGTGCGGTGATCCCGGCAGAGGTCTTCGATTCCCTCCGGGTCTTCGCGTACGGATTCGACCAGGACGGGCAGACCCGTGACCGCACCTACTTCAGCGGCTCGACCCCACCCCTCCTCGCGCTCCTGGAAGAGTCGGACGAGCCGGACGGCATCAGGCTCGCCCTGGGTGTGCGGGACGGCCGGGACGCGGCGGAGAAGGCGGCCTGGCGACTGGAAGCGGCACTGCGGAACGCCTGGCGGGAGTACTCCACCCCGTTCGGCGGGGATTCGCCCGACAAGAAGAAGCGAGGCGCGAGCGGGCCGTGGTCCCGTACCGCGGCCGCGACGTACTGGCCCGCCGCGGAAGCCCGGTTCTGGGAATCCTTCCACGCGCGCGACTTCTCGGACGCGCGGCCCGTCTTCGCGCGGCTCGCGATCGACGTCTACGACGAGGTGACACTGCCCGTCGCCGGGACGCCGCGCGGGGCGAAGGCACGGGAGAACGCACGAGGACTCCTCACGAGTCTCCTCCACGACCCCGCCCAAGGGACGCCTTCCCCGTAGCGAACGGACCGCCGCCCCGGCCGGGTACCCGTGCGCGTGGACGGAGAGGCCCGGCACCTCGCGCCCGCCCCGGGGGCCTTCGACGGCCTTCCCACGGCATCGGCGGCCGCATCACGACGAAAGACGGGAAACGCCTTGAGTACACCCATCACCAGCCCGGTTCCGTCCGGGGACGTCTCCCCGGCGGAACGGCACTCCTCCCTGGAAGAACACGACGCCTTCGTCGAAGCGGTGGCGGCCGAGTGCCGGATCCCCGGGTCCCAGCAGGCACTGCGGCGCGCCCTGGGCAAACCGGTGAACGACGTCCCGACCCGTACGCACGCCGTCCTGCTGCGCGGCGGGATCCTCCCGGACACCGCGCGTGGCGAGGCCCGGCGGGCGCACTACGCGGTGGCGGCGCTGATCGCGGACCTTCCCCGGACCGAACTCCAGGGTGGCCGACGGCCCACGGCGCCGGTCGATCCGGACGACCGGGAGGGGGCCGACGGCCCGCCCCAGCCGTCCCCCGGGTTGTTCCACCCCGGCGGAACGAGCCTCGGCGAGACCCTGGCGAGGGCCGCGGCCCTCCGGAACCCGGACGTCGTGACGCGTGATCCCGGTGCGGAAGCCGCCAGGGTCACCGGACTTGAGGCCCGGCTCCACCTCATGGTCCGTCAAGACCTCGACGGTCTGCACCGGATGCTTCCCGGAGTGCTCCGCCAGATCGGTCCGGCCACCGTCCCGGTCGACTACGCGTGTCTCCTCAGGGACCTCCTCGCATGGCGCTGGCGCCGCGACGCGGTCGCGACGCGCTGGCTCACGGACCACTACCGCACGATCAACCGCGAACGCGCCGCCTGGAAGGCCCGTAAGAGCCGTCCGCAATAGGCCCGGCCGGCTCCGGCCGTCCGGCTGAGCCCCGACCCTCCACACCCACGGACCAAGACCACTTCTCGGTACCGCACCAGCCACGGAGAAAGCCCTCTTCCATGACCCTGCCCCGCACGCCGCGTTTCCTCGACATCCACATCCTCCAGACCCTCCCGTACAGCAACGTCAACCGGGACGACCTCGGCTCGCCGAAGACCATGACGTTCGGAGGGACCAGCCGTACCCGGGTCTCCAGCCAGGCGTGGAAGCGTCCCACCCGGCAGGCCGTCGAGGAGGTGCTGGGCGAGGAGGCCGTCCGCACCCGGAGGCTTCCCCAGCAGGTCGCGAGCGCGCTGACGTCCGAACGGCGGGGCTGGCCGCAGGAACTCGCCGAACTCGCCGGGGCACAGGTGATCCGGTCCGCCGAGACGAAGCTCGCGCTGGAGAAGGGCGACCGGGCCACCACGTCCCTGCTCTTCCTGCCCGACAGCGCGGTCGAGGCGCTGGCGGATCTCGCCGAGGCACACCGTCCCGCGCTGGAGAAAGCACTCGGGAACAAGGCCGCCTCCGCGAAGGCCGTCCTGCCGAAGGAGGCCGTGCACGAGGTCCTGCGCTCGCGCAACGGGTCGATCGCACTCTTCGGCCGGATGCTCGCGGAGATCCCCGGCGCCGGTGTGGACGGCGCGGTGCAGGTCGCGCACGCGTTCACCACCCATGAGACTTCCGTCCAGGCGGACTTCTTCACCGCGGTCGACGACGCGGACGAGTGGGCCACCGACGCGGGCAGCGCCCATATGAACACGGGCGAGTTCAGCAGCGGCGTCTTCTACCGCTACGCCACGCTCGACCTGGACGCCCTCGCGGGCAACATCGCCGACCCGGACACGGCACGCACCCTGGCCCGGGCCTTCGTGTCCGCGTTCGTCCACTCCCTGCCGGGCGCGAAGAAGACCTCCACCGCACCGCACACCGTCCCGGACCTGGTCCACCTCGCCGTCCGGTCGGACCGTCCGCTGTCCCTGGCCGCCGCTTTCGAGAAGCCCGTGCGAGCCCGGGAAGCGGGCTGGGGAACCGTCTCCCGCACGGCGCTCGCCGACTACGCGGAACGGATCGGAAAACTCCTCGGTGACACCGGTCTGCTCTACGGCGGGCACGCGACGGTCGACGACGAGAAGCGCGACGGACTCGGACGACGGATCGACTCCTACCCGGCGCTCATCGACCAGGCCATCGCCGCCTCGTGGTCACGGAACGGCACGACGGCATGACCCCGCCCACCACCCTGAAGCCGCCCGTCGCCCCCACCGAGGCGACCAGCACCGTGGCCCGGGTCGCCGCGCCGCCCCTGACCGACCGCCGGGATCCGGGTTTCCTGCTCCAACTCGGCGGGCCCCTGCAGTCCTGGGGCGAGCACAGCGACTTCGCCGCCGACCGCGACACCGTCGCCCATCCCACCCGATCGGGTCTCATCGGCATGGTCGCCTCCGCACTCGGAATCCCGCGCGCCGAGGCGACCACGGCCGAGGGCTCCCGCTTCGCCCGACTGACCCGACTGCGTTTCACCATCCGCGTCGACCGTCCGGGAACCCGGCTGATCGACTTCCACACCATCGGCGGCGGACTGCCCCAGCACCGCACGGTGCCCACGGCCAAGGGCGCCCGACGCCCCGCCGAGGGCGCGACCATGCTCACCCACCGGCACTACCTCAGCGACGCCGTCTTCACCGTCGCCGTCACCGCGCCGGACAGTGACACCCCGGCCCTGCTCACCGACTGCGCCCGGGCGCTGGTCGCACCGCACTGGCCGCTGTACCTGGGCCGACGGTCCTGCCCGCCCGCTCCCCTCCTCGTCCTCCGCGCCGAAAGCCCCGATCCCGTCACCGAACTGCTGGCACTCCCGCTCGCCCGCCCGGCCCCCTCCCGCCACGCCGAAGAGACCACCGTCACCGTGCGCTTCACCGCGGACACACCGTTCGCCGAGGCACCGCACCCGGCCTCCCACCGGACGGCGGTCACCACGCTCAACGACGAACCCGTACGCCTCACCTCCAGGAACCGCGTCCACCACACCCGTCCCGCCTACGCCACCAGCCGCGACCTGCCCGCCGCGCTGTGCGGAGGTTACGGAACCGACTACCTCGACGCGCTGACTGGCCATCTCCACGAGCGTCCCGGAGGAACCACCCCATGACCACCACCGAACCGGCCACGGCGACCGCGTGGCTCACCCGGCTCGTCCTCAACCCGGCCCACCGGCAGATCCACTACGACCTCGGCGACGCCGCCGCGCTCCACCGCCGCGTCATGACCCTGGTGCCGGACGGGCTCGGAGACAGTCCCCGCGCCCGGGCCGGAGTCCTCTTCCGCGTCGAACCGGACGCCCCGCACCGCAGCACCGGCGCCCCCACCGCACCTGTCGTCCTCGTCCAGACCCAGGTCCCCCCGGACACCAGCCGCCTCCCCGGCGGCTACGCCGCCCAGACCCTGACCCGGGACATGCGGCCCATGCTCACGGCGCTCCGGCCCGGACTCCCGGTCCGCTACCGCATACTCGGCAACGCCGTACGGCGCTGCGGCCCCAACAGCACCGCGGGAAAGTGGAAACAGCTGATCCCCCTGCACGGCGCCGAAGCCGACCAGTGGTGGGCCGAACGCTCCCACACCTGCGGGCTCACCCTCCACACCACTCGTTCCGAGACCGCCGCTTCCATCAGCACGCGCCGGGACAAGACCATCCGTATCAACCGTGCCGCCGTCCTCTTCGAGGGAACGGCCACCGTCCGCGACCCCGAGGCGCTGCGCACCGCGCTGTTCCAGGGCGTCGGCCGCAGCAAGTCCTACGGCTGCGGGCTGCTGAGCCTCGCCCCTGCCGGTACCGGGAGGTGACCGCGATGCCGTCCGGCACCACCACTCCGACCGGCCCGCGGCCGTCCCCGTCCACTGCCAGGCGCAGGATCGCCACGCCGACGCTCGCCATGCTCCCGCGCATCGGCGACTCCCTGTCCTTCCTCTACGCCGACGTCGTCCGGATCGTCCAGGACGACACCGGTGTCTGCGCGGAAACCACCTCGGCCGACGGCGACGTCTCCCGCGTCTACCTCCCGACCTCCCTCGTCTCCTGCCTCCTCCTCGGTCCCGGAACCTCCATCACCCAGCCCGCCCTCACCACCTTCGCCCGCCACGGCACCACTGTGGTCTGCACCGGTTCGGGAGGCGTCCGCTGCTACTCCGCCACCACGCCCGACTCCCTGACCACCCGCTGGCTCGAACGCCAGGTGGGCCGGTGGGCGGACCCGGACAGCCGCCTCGAAGTCGCCCGGCGGATGTACCTCATGCGCTTCACCGGGAAGGTCTCTCCCGGGACACCCCTGAACACGCTCCGGGGCCTGGAAGGCCAACGGATGAAAGCCCTCTACAAACTCCTCGCCCAGCGACACGGAATCGGACGGTTCCGCCGCTCCTACGACCCCGACGCCTGGGATCAGCAGGACCCCGTCAACCTGGCCCTCTCCTCCGCCAACACCTGCCTCTACGGAATCGTCCACTCCGCCCTCGTGGCCCTCGGATGCTCACCCGCGCTCGGATTCGTCCACCAAGGCAAGCAACACGCCTTCGTCTACGACATCGCCGACCTCTACAAGGCCGAGCTGACCGTCCCCCTGGCCTTCTCCCTCCACGACTCCACCGATCCCGAACGCGACGCGCGCCGCGACTTCCGCCGGGACCTCCACCTCTTCAGACTCCTGCCCCGCATCGTGAACGACGTCCAGACGCTCCTCGCTCCCGAGGAGTCCGAGCCTCTGGAGGAGGGTCAGGAAGTGGAACTGGTCAACCTGTGGGACCCCGAGACGGGTTCCGTACCCGCGGGCACCAACTACGCGCCCAACGGGGACTGACCCTCCGGCCCCTGACCACCGACGGCCAGCAGGCTCAGCAGAACGGAACCGGGAGACCACCATGCCGTCCATGACCGTCCTGTCCGCGACCGCCGTACCCGACCACGTCCGCGGCGCCCTCACCCGATGGATGATCGAACCCACCCCAGGGCTCTACGTCGGGACGATCTCAGCCCGGGTACGCCGTGAACTCTGGTCCATCATCAGCGCGTCTATCGGCTCCGGAGCGGCCACCTTGATCCACCCGGCGGCCAACGAACAGGGATTCGAACTGCACACCGCGGGAGACCGGCGGCGGATCCCCGTGGACTTCGACGGACTGACACTCATGGACTTCAGAGCACCAGAACACGACGACACCCCAGACCCTCGATAACCCCACACGACCACCAACCCACCGCGCACGCCGACGCCTCGGCCCCGTCTCGGATCCGGTGCCCGGACGAACGTTCAACCGCGCACCGCAAGCGTCTTGGGCGGGCGGGGGAGGTACCGATACGGTTCGCCCCCGCTCACGCGGGAAGCACAGAACACCGCGACCCCCTCCAGACCTATACGACGGTCCACCCCCGCTCGCGCGGGAAGCACGAAGAGGGCATCCCCAGCGACGGGGATGCCCTCTGGTCCACCCCCGCTCGCGCGGGAAGCACGGACTGCAATCCCGAGCGGAGCCACGGTGGGGCGGTCCACCCCCGCTCGCGCGGGAAGCACAGAAGCCCTTCTCGCCGACCATCGCGGAGCGTCGGTCCACCCCCGCTCGCGCGGGAAGCACCGTACCGAAGGCGACGGTGAGGGCCTTGACGGCGGTCCACCCCCGCTCGCGCGGGAAGCACACGCTGACGCTCCCGTCGGGGAGCGTCTCGACCGGTCCACCCCCGCTCGCGCGGGAAGCACTGGCTCGCTGCGGGCGGCACGCTCGCCGTGGTCGGTCCACCCCCGCTCGCGCGGGAAGCACGGATGACCGACGCCGACGACCCCGTGGTCGTGCGGTCCACCCCCGCTCGCGCGGGAAGCACCCAGCGGTTCACCCGTCTGAGTGGCCTGCGAGCGGTCCACCCCCGCTCGCGCGGGAAGCACAAGTTCTGGCGGCCGGGGAAGCGGGGCGCGGGCGGTCCACCCCCGCTCGCGCGGGAAGCACGAACACGCGGCGGCGGGCGGGGCCTGACGCCGCGGTCCACCCCCGCTCGCGCGGGAAGCACAGACGCATCTTGAAGGCGCCGTGCCGTTCGTGCGGTCCACCCCCGCTCGCGCGGGAAGCACCCCTCGAGCAGCCCCGCGCCCTCCGGGGGGACCGGTCCACCCCCGCTCGCGCGGGAAGCACACCAGGCTCCAGTGCTCTATCCGCAGCCGTGCCGGTCCACCCCCGCTCGCGCGGGAAGCACACCCCCTGAACGCGTCCAACCTTCAGCACCACCGGTCCACCCCCGCTCGCGCGGGAAGCACGCGATGGACGAGATCGCCCACCAGTACGGCGTCGGTCCACCCCCGCTCGCGCGGGAAGCACAACTGGTCCGTCGCCAAGGGCAAGGCCCGCGACGGTCCACCCCCGCTCGCGCGGGAAGCACAACTGGTCCGTCGCCAAGGGCAAGGCCCGCGACGGTCCACCCCCGCTCGCGCGGGAAGCACACCGCCCCTCACCCGGCCCCCGCCCGGACCGCCGGTCCACCCCCGCTCGCGCGGGAAGCACCGCGAGCACCTCGAGAGCCACGACCTCGTCGACGGTCCACCCCCGCTCGCGCGGGAAGCACACCTCCCGGTTGGCGGACAGATACGTCCCCAGCGGTCCACCCCCGCTCGCGCGGGAAGCACGACCTGCGGGGCAACAGCGGCCGGTTCGGGTACGGTCCACCCCCGCTCGCGCGGGAAGCACCGCAGCGAACCGCTCCCCGAGAACCACCTCGTCGGTCCACCCCCGCTCGCGCGGGAAGCACCCCTCGAGCAGCCCCGCGCCCTCCGGGGGGACCGGTCCACCCCCGCTCGCGCGGGAAGCACGCAGAAGCAGGCCCGGACAGCGGCCAAACCGGCGGTCCACCCCCGCTCGCGCGGGAAGCACCGCACTATGAACCGCAAGTCCTGGAGAGCCGCCGGTCCACCCCCGCTCGCGCGGGAAGCACTTGCTGATGACGCCGTCGATGTCGCCGAACGCCGGTCCACCCCCGCTCGCGCGGGAAGCACGCAGGCGTCGGCGGCGGACTCACCGGCAAGGGCGGTCCACCCCCGCTCGCGCGGGAAGCACGACAGGACCGCGCGCCGGGCGGTGGTCCCGAACGGTCCACCCCCGCTCGCGCGGGAAGCACCCGGTGGACCTGCCGCTGGGCCTGTCGCTGGACGGTCCACCCCCGCTCGCGCGGGAAGCACGATTCCGTGGTCTCGGTGACCCGCATCGCCCACGGTCCACCCCCGCTCGCGCGGGAAGCACCCTTTTTGACCTGCGGTTTCAGAAGGGCTTTGCCATCTGTTGACCATGCCGTCCGCTCATAGGAGTTCATAATGTCAGAGTGCGATGGCAAGCATGACCGCAGTGGTCGTAGGCGCACGGGAGGGCTGGGTGGAGCTCATCGCCCGCCTCCGGGTCGTGGAGTGCTGCGGACAGGCATCCGGTCCGGACAGCCTCAGGAGCCCCAGTTGAGCTGTGGTCAGGACCAGCACGTATGAGTTGCTCGTGTCCTTGCCGCGGACACGATTTGGTGAGCGGCGGTGTGCTGAGGGGCGGCGTGGTCGGGGTCTCCTCAGGAGCGGGACGCGTACCGGGGAGGTGCGCGTCCCGCTCCCGAGGAGACCCCCGGAGGGTGGTCGCGTGCCGTGACGGTCGTCAACCCTTCCGGGCGCACCGGAGGGCCAGTCGCTACGCCCGACCCAGAACCACGGCTGAGCCGCGCGGTTGCCGCCGTACCCCCGCCCGGTCCGCCGGGGCGAGGGTACGGACGGGGGTACGGCGACGCACCCGTACGGCGCGTCCGCGCGTCAGATGTCCCGGAACGTCTCGATCTGCGCCCCCACCGAGTTCAGTCGTTCCGCCAGCTCCTCGTACCCCCGGTTGATGACGTACACGTTCCGCAGGACGGACGTGCCCTCCGCGGCCATCATCGCCAGGAGCACGACCACCGCCGGGCGTAGCGCGGGCGGGCACATCATCTCGGCGGCGCGCCAGCGGGTCGGGCCCTCGACCAGGACCCGGTGGGGGTCGAGGAGCTGGAGGCGTCCGCCGAGGCGGTTGAGGTCGGTGAGGTAGATCGCCCGGTTGTCGTAGACCCAGTCGTGGATGAGGGTCTTGCCCTGCGCGGTCGCCGTGATGGCCGCGAAGAACGGGACGTTGTCGATGTTCAGGCCCGGGAAGGGCATGGGGTGGATCTTGTCGATCGGCGCCTCCAGTTTGGAGGGGCGCACGGTGAGGTCGACCAGCCGGGTGCGGGCGTTGTCGGCCACGTACTCGGCGGAGCGGTCGTGGTCGAGGCCCATCTCCTCCAGGACGGCGAGTTCGATCTCCAGGAACTCGATGGGCACCCGGCGGATCGTCAGCTCGGACTCGGTGACCACGGCGGCGGCCAGCAGGCTCATCGCCTCGACCGGGTCCTCGGAGGGCGAGTAGTCGACGTCCACGTCGATGGTGGGGACGCCGTGCACGGTCAGGGTGGTGGTGCCGATGCCGTCGACCCGGACGCCCAGCGCCTCCAGGAAGAAGCACAGGTCCTGGACCATGTAGTTGGACGACGCGTTGCGGATCACGGTCGTGCCGTCGTGCCGGGCGGCGGCGAGCAGCGCGTTCTCGGTGACGGTGTCGCCGCGCTCGGTCAGCACGATGGGCCGGTCGAGGTTGACGGTGCTCTCCACCTCGGCGTGGTAGAGGCCCTCCGTCGCGGTGATGTCCAGTCCGAACCGCCGCAGGGCGATCATGTGCGGCTCGATGGTGCGGGTGCCGAGGTCGCAGCCGCCCGCGTAGGGCAGCTTGAAGTGGTCCATGCGGTGCAGCAGCGGGCCGAGGAACATGATGATGGACCGGGTGCGGCGGGCCGCGTCCGCGTCGATGGCGGCCATGTCGAGCTGCGCGGGCGGGACGATCTCCAGGTCCACGCCGTCGTTGATCCAGCGGGTGCGCACGCCGATGGAGTTGAGGACCTCCAGCAGACGGAAGACCTCCTCGATCCGGGCGACCCGGCGCAGTACGGTGCGGCCCTTGTTGAGGAGGGTGGCGCACAGCAGGGCGACACAGGCGTTCTTGCTCGTCTTGACGTCGATGGAGCCGGACAGGCGGCGCCCGCCGACCACGCGCAGATGCATGGGGCCCGCGTACCCGAGGGACACGATCTCGCTGTCGAGCGCCTCGCCGATGCGCGCGATCATCTCAAGGCTGATGTTCTGGTTTCCGCGCTCAATACGATTGACGGCGCTCTGGCTTGTGCCGAGCGCCTCGGCGAGCTGACTCTGGGTCCAGCCGCGATGCTGCCGGGCGTCACGGATGAGCTTGCCGATGCGTACGAGGTAGTCGTCTGCCATGTGCCGCAGGCTATCTCAGATATGAGATGAGTTTACCCTCAGGGTGCGCCATTGGAGTTGAGGGGGAGGGCGAGACGGGTGACCGTGTCACCCGGCCGGACCGCCCCCTCGGCCGTGTCCGGCGAGTCGTCGCCCGGCCTCCGGTGGTTCGGCCGACCGGCGTCCCGGGCGGCCTCGGGGGTGGAGCCGGGCTCCGCGCCGGACGCGGAGCCCGGCTCCGATTGTTGGGCCGTCGACCCCCTCCCGGCAACCGGGCCCGGGCCGTCCGGGGCGGCGGGGGCGGGTGGGGTGAACGAGGTGCCGGGCGGGGTGGCGGCCGTGGGCGGACGAGGCGGATAGGGGTGGAGCGGAGTGGGGGAGGGTGGTGGCGTCGGGCGGGTGGTCAGCCCAGGATCGGCGTCGTCTGCGCGTGGCTGATCCTCCATCCGATGCCGGGCTTATCACTCTTCTCCATGACATAGGTGAGGGAACCGGATGTTCCGGGCAGGGGTCCGCCCTCGTCCTCGTCCCGCTCGTCCGAGACGTGCTTGACGCTCACCGCGATCGCCACGTCGGGCCGGACGAACCGGATGTCCAGTACCTCCACCGTCGTCAGGACCTTCGCCAGTGGCGAGGCGAGCGCCGCGCCCATGGCCTCTTCGAGGGCGTCCCGGCCGAGCACCCGCCGTCCGCCGAAGTTCACGACCGAGGCGTCCGGGGTGTGCAGCGGGAGGAAGCGCCCGGGGTCGCTCTGGTGCGCGCTGGCGTCGGCGATCACCTGCCGGATGGCGGCGGTGTCGGCGGCCCGTTCGGCCTCCGCCTCCCTCGCGGCTGTCCTCTCCTCCGTCTCCGTCGCTTCGTCCCTTCCTCCGTGTGTCGTGTCGGTGCCGGCCTCGGGTGCCGGGTGCCGGGGGGTCGTCCTGTCGGCGGTCATGGGTCCGCTCCTCGGTGTGTGCCGGCCGCGTGCGTGCGGACGTCGCGGGTCACTCTGCGGAGCGATTCGCTCCGATTGAATCCAGCGTAAGTGCGGAGTGAATCACTCCGCAAGGGGTGGAGGGTGGCGGATTCCCGCCCGCGCGGGGACGCGGAACGGCGGCCGTGGCGAGGTGGGTTGGAGACGTAGGCACCTCACCGGGAACGCCGGTCCGTGTCCTCGCGAACGGCCCCGGGGTGCGGTCCCGGAGAACCCGTCGGGCGCCTGGTACGCCCCCGGGAGCCCGCCGCGCCGGTCCCCGGCGCGGCCCGCCGATTACCATGCGGCCGTATGACGTCACCCGAACGACGAGGCCCCCGCCAGGCGGAGGCCGAGCGCAACGACCGCGCCCTGCTCCAGGCCGCGCGCGAGGTCCTCGCCGCCGAGGGCGCCCACGCCTCGGTCGCCGCGATCGCCGCGCGGGCGGGCGTCGGCATCGGCAGCCTCTACCGCCGCTACCGCACCAAGGAGCAACTGTTCCAACGGCTCAGCGAACTGTCCCTGGACCAGTGGACGGAAGCCGCCGAACAGGGGCTGGCGGACCCCGATCCCTGGTCGGGGCTGGCCGGATTCATCACGGCCTGCGTCGAGTTCGGCCAGGGCTCGCTGGGGCCGGTCGCCGGAACCATCGAGGTCACCGAACGGATGCGGGAGGCCAACGAGCGCTCCGACCGTCTCTTCGCCGAGCTGGTGGACCGTGCGCGCGTCGCGGGCGTCCTGCGTCCGGACGTCACCCCCGTGGACCTCGCGCTCCTCATCGAGCAACTCGGCACCTCACCGGTCCTCGACCAGCTCCGCACCCAGGGCCGCGACGCCCTGCTCCCCGAGGCGCGCCGGGCCCGGCGGCGGATCATCGCCCTCGTCCTGGACGGACTGCGCGCCCCCGGCGCGACCCCGCTCCCCGGTGAACCGCCGTCCGGCCGCCTCTTCACGGACCGCTGGGCCCGCGACTGACCGGACGCGCTCCCGGCGCCTCCGTACCTCCGCCGGGCGGCGCCGCGACGAGACCGATGAGGGACGGAACCCATGCGGGACGAGACCCGCGCGGGACGGGACCCCGTGGGGTACGGGACCGGCAGCGCACGGGACTCCCGGAGCACGGGACCCCTTCGACGGGCGGCCTCGCGGAGCGCGGGACGCCGGGGCGGTCGGACGACGCCGCAACCGCCGGACGGTGAGACGGTGTCACCTCCGGACGCGGTGCGGCGCGGGGCGTCCCGTCCGATCGCCCCGCCCGCCCACAGGCCGCTGAGACCCGCCCGCCCACAGGCCGACTGGGAACGGAGGCGGCGGGTTCAGCCCGCGAGGACCCCCGCCACCGCGAGCCGGGCCGCCCGGTTGGTGCGGGGCGCCAGCGGGGCGAGCCGCCCGACCGTGTGCCCGAGCCAGCCCGCGTCGCCGAGCCAGGCCGCGTGCCCGGCCTCGACGGTCTGCCGCAGCAGTTCCCCGACCAGCAGCACCTCGCTCACGGTGTAGGCCCGGTCCTGGTGGTGGGCGAACCGGCCCACCCACAGCTCATCGGGGTGCCCCAGGGTCGCCCGCAGACAGGAGCCCCCCTGACCGGGCGCTCCGCCCGGTACCCCCTGACCCGGCGTACCCGGTGCACCGTACGTACCCGGTGCGCCCGGCACGCCCGGTGCCCCGGCGCGGGGGTCGGCGGGCGGGCCCGCCGCGACCAGGGTGTCCAGATCGGTGAACCGCGCCCATGGAACGACCGGTTTCGGCGCCCCGCCGCCCCACGGCGCGATCCCGTCCGCCCGCAGTTCCAGGAAGGCGCCGCCCCGCACGGAGTCCCCGACGACCCACCGCGCCGCGTTCGCCGCGTTCGCGGTGGCGTTCGGCGCGACGGCGGCGTTCCCGCCGTGCGCGACCCACTCCAGCGGCCCCAGACGCGCTTGCATGATCCCCCCTGCTGTTCGTTCGGCACGAGGACTGTAACCGCCTCCGGGACCGGTCGGCGCCAGCACGTCCCCCGGCCGCCTCCGCCGGACCCCGCGCCCGGCGGTCATCGCGTCCGCGAAGGTCCGGACGGCCCGGGTGCCGTCGGACGATATCGACCGCGAAGAGCCGATGTGCCGGGACGTCGGACGACATCCACCGGGACGTCGGACGGCGTGGACCGGGCCGCCCGACGACGCCGACCGGACGTCAGACGGTACCCACCCGGGTGGACGCCGGAGTGTACGCCGACGGGGGCGGGGGACCGTCCGGACCGGTCGGGGAAGCACCCGGAACGGACCCGGCATCAGGGCTCTGGTCCTCCGGACGGCCGATGAGGCGTTCCGGACGGCCCTGGCCCTCCGGACGGCCGTGGTGATCCAGATAGGCGCCGAGCGCCCCCGCCCCCGTCAGCATCGCCAGCCCCCGGGTCGTCAGCCGGTCCCGCCACTCCCGCAGGGTCGCCCGCAGCGGCTCCGGCCCGCCCGCCGCGCGGACCCGTTCCAGGACCCGGGCGATGCTCTCCAGACCGTGCCCGCCGCGCCGCAACTGGTGGGCCAGCCGCGCGTCACGGACGTCGGCCGGGGTGTAGACGCGGTAGCCGGTGAGCGGATCGCGCCGGGGGAGGAGCAGCCCGGCCCGCTCCCACGCGCGCAGGGTCGAGGGACGGACGCCGAGCCGGTGGGCCAGCGGCCCGATGAACGTCACCCCCGGTTCCGCCGCCCGGGTCGCCGTCGGATCGCCCAGCGCCCGCTCCACCTCCGCCAGCACCTCCCGGTCCGCGGCCAGCCGGGCGTGGCTGTTGTCGATCAGCCGCAGCGCCTCCCCGACCCCGTCACCTCCCCCCGGTCCGTCCCCCTCCCCGTGCTCCCCGTGCACGGCCCGCATGACCGCCGTCGCGGTCGCGTGGCCGTGCCCGGGGACCAGTGCCAGGAAGGCCCGCAGCGCCGCCGCGTGGCGGGGGGCGTAGTGGCGGTAGCCGTGCGGCGAGCGGGCGGCGGGCGGCAGGATGCCCGCCTCCTCGTAGTTGCGCACCGCCTGGGTGGACAGTCCGTGCTCGCGCGCCAGATCGATGGGCCGCAACCGCATGTTGAAGGTTCTCCTCCGGGACGAGCCGGGAACGCGCCGCGCTACCGCGTGGGGAAGCGGAGAAGTTTACACCGGATCTTCAACGATACGGTTGAGGTCATGCCATCAGCAGCCATCCCCCGGGACGTCGCCCGTCCTTTCAGCGGCGGTGCGCTCACCGCCCTCCTGCCGCCCTCGGTCCGTCTCCTCGGTCTCGGCGAGCCCACCCACGGAGTGGAGGCGTTCCCCGAACTGCGCAACGAACTCTTCCGTCACCTCGTCGTCCACGAGGGTTACCGCGCGGTCGTCGTGGAGAGCGACTGCCTGGCGGCCCTGATCGCGGACGCCTACGTGGTCGACGGCACCGGAACCCTCGACGAGGCGGTGGAACGCGGCTTCAGCCACGGCTGGGGCGCCTCACCGGCCAACCGTGAACTCCTGCGCTGGGCGCGCGCCCACAACGAGGGCCTGCCCCGGGAGGAGCGGCTGCGCTTCTACGGGATGGACGGCCCCCTGGAGGTCACCGGCGCCGCCTCCCCGCGCGCCGCGCTGACCGCGCTGCACGACCACCTCGCCGCCCATGTGGAACCGCCCGTGGACCGCGCGGACCTCGACGCGCTGCTCGGCCCGGACGAACGCTGGACCGACCCCCAGGCGCTCGCCGACCCGGCCCGGTCCTTCGGCCGTTCGCCGGAGGCCGGACGGCTGCGGCTGATCGCCGACGACCTCGGGACGCTGCTGACCGCGCAGAGCCCGCGGCTGCTGGAGGCGACCTCGCCCGACGACCACTGGCGTGCCGGGCTCCACGCCCGCACCGCCCTCGGGCTGTTGCGGTACCACGCGGGGCTGGCCGCCACCGGGCCCGCCCGGCTCGACGCGGTGGTGGCCCTGCGCGACGCGATGATGGCGGACAACCTCGACGCCGTGGTGCGCCGCGAGGCCGGCCGGGGCCCCGCCCTGGTCTTCGCCCACAACGCCCACCTCCAGCGCGACCAGAGTGCGGTGGCGTTCGGCGGCCGGACGCTCCGCTGGTGGGGCGCGGGCGCCGTGACGTCCGCCCGGCTGGGGGACCGGTACGCCTTCGTGGCCACCGCCTTCGGGAGCCGGGGCGCGGACGACGTCCCGGGGCCCGAGACCCTTGAGGGAATGCTGTCGGCGCTGCCCCACGCCCGGTCCGTCGTCGACCCCGGACGGCTGACCGCGGCGCTCGGCCGGGTGCCGGAGCCCCGGGTCCCGGCCGACCACACCTACGGCCCGCTGGATCCGGCGACCGTGGACCTGGCGGACGCCCTGGTCTTCCTCCGGGAGATCTGAGCGGCCGGGACCGGGCGTTCACGGCGGCCTGAGCGCCTTGAACGCCCCGGGCGGGCCGGGGCGTTGATTCGGGGGAGTGCGGGGAGGCGTCCAGGGGCCCAGGGGCCCAGGGAGGTCCGGGCCCGGAGCGTCAGTCCACCGCCGCGCGGAGGAGGGCGGCGAGCGTCCGCTCGCCCCGCTCGTCCAGTCCGGTCACGGCGTACGAGGTGGGCCACAGTCCGCCGTCGTCGAGGCGGGCCTCGGGGGTGAAGCCGAAGGTCGAGTACCGCTCCTTGTCCGTGTGCCCGCTGCGGAAGAAGCAGACGACCTTCCCCCCTCGGGCGTAGGCGGGCTGCCCGTACCAGAGCTTGGGCGCCAGTCCGGGGGCGTGGGCGGCGACGAGGGCGTGGACGCGCCTCGCCACCGCGCGGTCCGGCTCCGCCATCCCCTCGATCTTCTCCAGCACCTCGCGCTCCTGGGCGGCCGCCTTGTCCCCGCGACCCCGGCGCGTCTCCTTCCGCACCTCCGCCGCGCGTTCCCGTACGGCGGCGCGCTCCTCGTCGGAGAGGCCGTCGGGGCTCTTCCCGTCCGTGCTGCCGGTGTCCGTGCCCATGGTTCCCGCTCCCGCCCGTGAGGGTCCGCGTCGGTGTCGGCACCGTCGGCGCCGTCGGTGTCCCGCCGCCCTCGGGCGTTCCGGTGCCCGCCGGAAGTCCGGCGGCGTCCGGTGCGGAGACGTTCCCGACGCTAGCCGTGGGGGGAGCCGTGTGCTTCTCGAATCCTGACCGGTCGCGTCCTGGTGGGCCGGGGCCGGGGACCGGCTGGAACCCGGCTGGTCGGAAGCTGACCGGTGGGGACGGGATCTGATCGGTCAGGTCCGGACTCGCACCGGCGGGGGACGGGTTCTGAACCGTTCCCAGGACCGTTCGGTCACGGTCGCCGACCCGCCCCGGACCATGGGGAAGCGGCCCCGGAGGGGCTCCCCGCGCGCGTGGGGGAACGAGGACGACGGGGTCCGGGCATGACCGAGCCGCCGCGATGTACTAGAGTTATCTCGACATCGAGATATCTGCCGAGGCGTACCGCAGCCGCCACCTCGGTAAGGTCAGCCTAACTTAGCCTTACCTTAGCGGATCGGCGAGAGGCCGTGGCGGCAGGATTGCGATTGCGGTAGTACGCGCAATGAAGAAGGAGACTGTCGTGTCGGCGAACAGCTTCGACGCCCGTGCCACGCTGAGCGTGGGTGACGAGTCGTACGAGATCTTCAGGCTGGACAAGGTCGAGGGCTCCGCGCGCCTTCCCTACAGCCTCAAGGTCCTGCTGGAGAACCTGCTCCGGACCGAGGACGGCGCGAACATCACCGCCGACCACATCCGGGCGCTCGGGAACTGGGACTCCCAGGCCCAGCCCAGCCAGGAGATCCAGTTCACCCCGGCCCGCGTGATCATGCAGGACTTCACCGGCGTGCCGTGCGTGGTGGACCTCGCCACCATGCGCGAGGCCGTGAAGGAACTGGGCGGCGACCCCGCCAAGATCAACCCGCTGGCCCCGGCCGAGCTGGTCATCGACCACTCCGTCATCGCCGACAAGTTCGGCACCCATGACTCCTTCGCCCAGAACGTGGAGCTGGAGTACGGCCGCAACCGCGAGCGCTACCAGTTCCTGCGCTGGGGTCAGACCGCGTTCGACGAGTTCAAGGTCGTCCCGCCCGGCACCGGCATCGTCCACCAGGTGAACATCGAGCACCTGGCCCGTACCGTGATGGTCCGGGGCGGACAGGCGTACCCGGACACCCTGGTCGGCACCGACTCCCACACCACCATGGTCAACGGCCTCGGTGTGCTCGGCTGGGGCGTCGGCGGCATCGAGGCCGAGGCCGCGATGCTGGGCCAGCCCGTCTCGATGCTCATCCCGCGCGTCGTCGGCTTCAAGCTGACCGGTGAGCTGACCCCGGGCACCACCGCCACCGACCTGGTGCTCACCATCACCGAGATGCTCCGCAAGCACGGCGTCGTCGGCAAGTTCGTGGAGTTCTACGGCGAGGGCGTCGCCGCCACCTCGCTGGCCAACCGCGCCACCATCGGCAACATGTCGCCGGAGTTCGGCTCCACCGCCGCGACCTTCCCGATCGACGGCGAGACCCTGAACTACCTGCGCCTCACCGGCCGCAGCGAGCAGCAGGTCGCCCTGGTCGAGGCGTACGCCAAGGAGCAGGGCCTCTGGCTGGACCCGGCCGCCGAGCCCGACTTCTCCGAGAAGCTGGAGCTGGACCTCTCCACGGTCGTCCCCTCCATCGCCGGCCCCAAGCGCCCGCAGGACCGCATCGTCCTCGCGAACGCCGCCGAGCAGTTCGCCGTCGACGTGCGCAACTACGTCTCCGAGGACGAGGAGGCGGGCAAGGAGTCCTTCCCCGCGTCCGACGCCCCGGCCTCCTCCAACGGCGTGCCGACCCGTCCGACCCTGGTCACGGCCCCCGACGGCAGTACCTACGAGATCGACCACGGCGCCGTCACCGTCGCCGCGATCACCTCCTGCACCAACACCTCGAACCCGTACGTCATGGTCGCCGCCGCGCTGGTGGCCAAGAAGGCGGTCGAGAAGGGCCTCACCCGCAAGCCGTGGGTGAAGACCACCCTGGCCCCGGGCTCCAAGGTCGTCACCGACTACTTCGACAAGGCGGGGCTCACCCCCTACCTCGACAAGGTCGGCTTCAACCTGGTCGGCTACGGCTGCACCACCTGCATCGGCAACTCCGGCCCGCTGCCGGAGGAGGTCTCCAAGGCCGTCAACGAGCACGACTTGGCCGTGACCTCGGTGCTCTCCGGCAACCGCAACTTCGAGGGCCGGATCAACCCGGACGTCAAGATGAACTACCTGGCGTCCCCGCCGCTGGTCGTGGCCTACGCGATCGCCGGTTCGATGAAGGTGGACATCACCAAGGACGCCCTGGGCACCGACCAGGACGGCAAGCCGGTCTACCTCCAGGACATCTGGCCCACCGAGGCCGAGGTGAACGACGTCGTCGCCAACTCCATCGGCGAGGACATGTTCAACAAGTCCTACAGCGACGTCTTCGCGGGCGACGCCCAGTGGCAGTCCCTGCCGATCCCGACCGGCAACACCTTCGAGTGGGACGCCGAGTCCACCTACGTCCGCAAGCCCCCGTACTTCGAGGGCATGCAGATGGAGACCACCCCGGTCACCGACATCTCCGGCGCGCGGGTGCTCGCCAAGCTCGGCGACTCGGTCACCACCGACCACATCTCCCCGGCCGGTGCCATCAAGGCCGACACCCCGGCGGGCAAGTACCTCACGGAGCACGGCGTCGAGCGCCGTGACTTCAACAGCTACGGCTCGCGCCGAGGCAACCACGAGGTCATGATCCGCGGCACCTTCGCCAACATCCGGCTCCGCAACCAGATCGCGGCCGGTACCGAGGGCGGCTACACCCGCGACTTCACCCGGGACGGCGCCCCGGTGTCGTTCATCTACGACGCGTCGCGCAACTACATCGACCAGGGCATCCCGCTGGTCATCCTGGCGGGCAAGGAGTACGGCTCCGGCTCCTCCCGCGACTGGGCCGCCAAGGGCACCGCGCTCCTCGGCGTCAAGGCCGTCGTCGCCGAGTCCTACGAGCGCATCCACCGCTCCAACCTCATCGGCATGGGCGTGCTGCCGCTCCAGTTCCCCGAGGGCGCCACGGCCGGGTCGCTGGGCCTCACCGGCGAGGAGACCTTCTCCATCTCCGGCGTCACCGAGCTGAACGAGGGCACCACCCCCCGCACGGTGAAGGTCACCACCGACACCGGCGTGGAGTTCGACGCGGTCGTCCGCATCGACACCCCCGGCGAGGCGGACTACTACCGCAACGGCGGCATCATGCAGTACGTGCTGCGGTCGCTGATCCGCAAGTAGCACGCGAGCGGCATCCGGGCGGACGGCGTCCGCCCGGATGACCGCGTGAGGGGCCGTGGCCCGGGTTCCGTCCCGGGCCACGGCCCCTCGTCGTGCGTCCGCCCCGGTTCCGCGACCGGGCGGACGCTCCCGCCCCGTCCCGTCCCGCCGTCGCCCGGCCCGGCCCCGGGCTCCCGCTCAGCGCAGCAGTTCCACCTCCGCCAGCGTCACCGGCCGGTCGAACAGCAGCCGGTAGCGCGGGTACGCCGGGGAGCGCGCGGGCGGCGCGAACGGCCGCACCTGCCGGTCCCAGCGGAACGACTCGCCCGCCCGCCGGTCCACCGTCCGCCACGGGCCGTCCGCCGCCGCTCCCTGGAGCACCCAGCCGGTGGGCGCCCGGGTCCGGTCCGCCGAGGTCAGCGTGTAGCGCACGGGCCGGACCGAGCCGGTCACCGGCAGCTCCACCGAGGTGACCCGGGCCGAGGTCGCGGAGGTGTCGTCGAACAGCTCCCCCGGGCCGCGCAGCGCGTCCCGGGGCGGCACCGGCGGCCGGTCGTCCCGGGTCACCGACACCGGGCCCGCCCCCGGGCCCGTCCCCCACTCCGAGGGCTCGGGCCCCATCACGAACTCCAGCTCCCCGCCCCGGGCCAGCACCGCGTGCGGCAGGGCCGTGGAGCGCCACGGCCTCCCGTTGACCCGCAGCTCCTGGACGTACACGTTCCGGGGGCTGTTGCGCGGCGCCCGCACCACCAGGACGCGGCCGTCGTCCCGGCGCACGGTCGCCTTGGTGAACAGCGGCGACCCCACCGCGTACTCCCCACCACCCGGGACCAGCGGATAGAACCCCAGCGCCGAGAACAGGTACCACGCCGACTGCTCGCCGTTGTCCTCGTCCCCGTGGTAGCCCTGCCCGATCGCCGAGCCCGTGTACAGCCGGGCCAGCACCTCGCGGACCGTCTCCTGGGTCCGCCACGGCCGCCCCGCCGCCCCGTACAGGTACGCCACGTGGTGCGCGACCTGGTTGGAGTGCCCGTACTGGCCCATCCGGGTGTCCCGGGCCTCCGTCATCTCGTGGATGACCCGCCCGTACGACCCGGGGAAGCGGGCCGTCTCCGGGGTCGTGAAGTAGGCGTCCAGCTTCTCCGCGAGGCGCTCCCGGCCCCCGTACAGGTTCGCCAGCCCCCGGGTGTCGTGCGGCGCGGGGAAGGCGTACCCCCAGCCGTTGGTCTCCGTGTAGTCGTGGCCCCACACCCGGGGGTCGTACTCGGCGGGCTCCCACCGCCAGCGGCCCCGTCCGTCGCGGCCCTGGAAGAACCCGGTCCGCGCGTCGAAGAGCAGCGGGTAGCCGCGCGCCCGGTCCAGGAAGTAGGCGGCCTCCTCCCGGTAGCGGGCCCGCCCGGTCCGCCGGTGCAGCTCCCCGGCCAGCCGGGCGATCGCGTGGTCGTTGACGTACCCCTCCACCGCCCAGGACAGGCCCTCCCGGACCTCCGTGCCGGTGTACCCGAGGAACGGGGAGGCGGCCATCCCCTTGCGGCCGGTGCCCGCCGTGGTGGGCACCACGGTCGCGTTCTTCAGCGCCGCCTCGTAGACGAGTTCCGCGTCCGCCCGCACCCCCTTGAGGTGGGCGTCCGCGAAGGCCGCGTCGGTGGAGGTGCCCGTCATCAGGTCCGCGTACCCCGGCGAGGACCAGCGGGAGGTCCAGCCCCCGTCCCGGTAGTGCTGGAGGAAGCCGTCCAGCAGGCCCGCCGCGTGCCGGGGGGTGAGGAAGGCGTACGCGGGCCAGACGGTGCGGTAGGTGTCCCAGAAGCCGTTGTTGACGTACACCCGGCCCGCGCGGACCCGGGCGCCGGTCCGGGTCGGCGTGCCGGGCCCCAGGGGCGGCGAGAACGGCGACGCGTACCGGTCGGCGCCGTCCACCGTCTCGTGTCCGGAGGAGGGGTAGAGGTACAGCCGGTAGAGGTTCCCGTACAGGGTCGCCAGCTGGTCGGGGGTCGCCCCCTCGACCTCCACCCGGCCCAGCAGCGCGTCCCACCGCCGCTGCGCCGCCGCCCGCACCTCCTCGAACGACCGGTCCGCCGGGACCTCCCGGCGCAGGTTCTCCCGGGCCCGCGCCACCGAGATCAGCGAGGTCGCCAGCCGCAGGGTGACGACGCGCTCTGGGCCCGCGTCCAGCCGCAGGTACCCGGTGGCCTTGCCGCCCGCGTCGCCGGGCAGCCCGCCCGACGCCCGCACCGGCCGGTCGACGACCCCGTACACGAACATCCGGGTCGCGCCCGCCGACAGCTTGGAGCGCACGTCGGAGTGGCCGGTGACCACGCCCCGGCCGGCGTCCAGGGAGAGCCCCGCCCGGTCCGTGACGTTGTCGAACAGCAGACTCGCGTCGTCGCCGGGGAAGGTGAACCGCAGGACCGCCGCGTGGTCGGCGGGGGCCACCTCGGCGCGCAGACCGTTCTCGAAGGTCACCGCGTAGTGGTGGGGGCGCGCGGTCTCGTTCCGGTGCCGGAACGCCAGTGCCCGCGCGGTCCGTCCGGCGTCCGGGACGCCGCGCGCGGTGGAGGGCATCACCTGGAACGTCTGCCGGTCGCCGATCCAGGGGCTCGGCCCGTGACTGGCGCCGAACGCCTGGAGCCGGGGCAGGTTGTCCGGGCCGTTGCCCCGGGCGTACGCGTAGGGCCAGCTCAGCGAGGAGGCGTCGGTGACCGGCGTCCACAGGGTGAAGCCGTGCGGAACCGCCGTGGCGGGCAGGGTGTTGCCCCGCGAGAACGCCCCGCTGGAGTGGGTGCCGCGCACCGTGGACACCAGGTCGGAGGGGCGGGTGCCGGGGGCGGGCGGCGGCTCGGCGGCCCGCAGCACGACGTCGTCGAGCCAGCCCTCCACCGGACCGGGGCCGCTCGGCGCCTCGTAGCCGAGGAGCACCCGGGCCACGGTCCGGCCGCGCGCCACCTCCCCGACCGGGGAGACGACGTCGTTCCACTGGTCGGGGTACAGGACCTTCGCGGCGCCCTGGCCGCGCGGGCTCAGCGGGAAACCGTGCCGGTCCCGGGCGCCGAGGTCGCTCAGCCGCGTGCCGTCGGTGAAGAGCAGGTCCAGGGCGACGTGGGTGGCGCGGTGGTCGGGCTCGTCGTCGGCCATCACCGGGAAGACCCGGTAGGCGAGTTCGGTGTCCGGGCCGACCGGGACGTCCACGTCGAAGACGCGGTGGGTGGCGTGGGCCCGTCCGGCGGCCCGGTGGGTCCCGGAGTAACGCAGCGCCCTGACCCCGGTGAACCCGGCCCCGGGCCGGGCGGTGGGGGCGCGGACGGGGCCCGGGCCGGTGCCGGTGGTGAGGTCGGCGCCCGAGGCCGCGGGGCGTCCGCCGGGGCCCGGTTCACCGGTGCCGGGGGCCGAGGGCCGGGGCTCCCCCTCCTCGAACGAGGAGGCGAACGCGACGCGTTCGCCGGGGCCCGGGCCGGGAACGGCGGTGGCGGCCTCGGGCGAGGCGGAGGCGAGGAGGGAAAGGGCGGAGAGGACGACGAGGACGGCGAAAGCGGTTCGTCGGGATTCGTACCGGAAAGGGCGGCGCATGCACGCTTCTCCACGGGGAGGCTGACAACGTTGTCCATTGCGGTGCGCAAGGAACACTAGCGTGACGGGTGATTCGTACCGGTAAGGGTGTTGCCCGTGGTGTCGCGGGTCGGACCGGATGCGCGCGGGTGGTGAGCCGGGCATTACCGGAGGTCACCGGATGTGCGATGGCGAATTCATCCCATGTCGGGCAGGGGGGCGAACCCGGCGCGTACCGCCCCGATATCCGGGAGGTCTCAACTAGGGAAAGACTGGCGGTGAAAGTCGCATTCGATCTTGCCCGGGCGTCCGCGAGTGGACTATACCTGTGCGCGTCCGCAGCGTTTCGAGCCGCGGACCGACCGGGGGGATGGGGGAGCGCGGGGCAGAGGTGTCTGGGGGACACCGGTTCCGTTTAATCCAGCCGATCCCGTGGTTTTGTGTTCGACCCCAGCTTCATCACACCGCGGTGCCGGGGAGGGTCCGGTTCACCGCCTGAGTCCTGGAGAAGGCGAGGACTTGAGCATGGGATCTTCTGCCCAGAACGAGCAGGGTGGCCTCGGCCGTCGCGATCTGATCAAGCGGTCCGCCGCGATCGGCGTGGTGGCCGTTCCGACGATGAGTTTCCTGTCCGCCTGCGCGAGCGGCGACAGCAGTGACGGTGGCGACAAGGTCACCAAGGGCAAGAAGACGGCGGAGAACCCGCTCGCCGTCAACGAGAAGGCGCAGCTGGAATTCGTCCTCTTCGACGGCGGCTTCGGCAAGGAGTACGCCGAGGACGCCAACAAGGTCTACGAGAAGAAGTTCTCCAAGGCGCCGAAGGTCAAGTTCCTTCCGACGCAGAAGATCCAGTCCACGCTCCAGCCCCGGTTCAACCAGGGCACCCCGCCGGACCTCATCGACAACTCCGGCGCCGAGCAGATGGACATGGGCGTCCTCGTCGGCAAGAACCAGCTGACGGACCTGACCCCGCTGCTGGACGCCCCGTCCGTCGACGACCCGAACAAGAAGGTCCGCGACACGCTGCGGCCCGGCATCATCGAGATGGGCCAGTTCGAGGGCGACAAGGTCTGGATCCTGTACTACGCCTACACCGTGTACGGCGTCTGGTACTCCCAGAAGGCCCTCGACTCCCTCGAGGTCGAGTACCCGAAGACCTGGGACGAGATGCTCGACGTCTGTAAGAAGGCGAAGAAGAAGGGCATCGCGGGCTGGACGTACGCGGGCAAGCACCCGTACTACCTGCCCTTCTCGCTCTCCCCGATGATCGCCAAGCGGGGTGGCCGCGAGGTCCTCGACGCGATCGACAACCTGGAGCCGAACGCCTGGAAGCACGCGGCGGTCAAGGAGTGCTTCGAGGCGTACTACGAGCTGTACAAGAAGGGTTACGTCCTCAAGGGCACGGCCGGTCTGGACCACATCCAGTCCCAGACCGCGTGGACCGAGGGCGAGGCGCTCTTCATCCCCAACGGCTCCTGGGTGGAGAACGAGGCGGCGAAGACCATGCCCGCCGACTTCAACCTGGCGGTCTCGGCGCCGACCGGCCTCGACGACTCCGACGCGATGCCCTTCGGCACCATCTGGGCGTCCGGCGGTGAGCCCTTCATCGTCCCGAAGCAGGCGAAGAACGCCGAGGGCGGCATGGAGATGCTCCGCATCATGCTGAGCGAGGCGTCCTCCAAGAACTTCACCGGCAAGGTGAAGTCGCTCTCCGCGCTCAACGGCGGCACCGACGGCCTCGACCTGACCCCGGGCCTCAAGGCCGGTGTCGCGGCGCTGGACCTGGCCGGCGACAACGTCGTCAACCCGCGGATGCAGGACTGGTACGTGCAGCTCCAGAAGGAGAAGATCGGCACCGCGGCCCTCGGTCTGATGATGTCCGGCGAGCTCACCCCCGCCGAGACCATCAAGAAGATCCAGGACTTCGCCGACGAGACGGCGAAGGACAAGTCGATCAAGCACTACAAGCACCAGTAAGCCATGGGTCACCAGCGGCGGCACCCGCTAGCGGATCGGGGTCGGTAGCAATGCAGCACGGTAAGTACCGGTTCATCGTGGGATTCCTTGTGGTCCCCATGACGTTGTACGCACTCTTCGTCATCTGGCCATTCATCCAGTCCATTTACTATTCGTTCACGGACTGGACCGGCCTGAGTCCGGACTTCAAAATGGTTGGCTTCGACAACTACACCAGGATGTTCGACGACGATATCTTCTGGAAATCGTTGCAGCACAGCCTGCTGTTCGCGTTGTTGCTGCCGCTGGTGACGCTCAGCCTGGCGCTGTTCTTCGCCTTTATGATCAATGTGGGCGGCCGGCGTCGAAAAGGCGGCCCCGTGGTCAGCGGAGTACGGGGTTCGGGTTTCTACAAGATCGTCTACTTCTTCCCGCAGGTCCTTTCGATCGCGATCGTGGCCCTGCTCTTCCAGTTCGCGTACAACCCCAGGAGCGGCGCGCTCAACTCCGCGCTCGGGGCCTTCGGGTACAACCCGGAGAACCCCATCCAGTGGCTGGGCGACCGGGACCTCGCACTCTGGTGCGTCATGGCGGTCCTCGTCTGGTCCACGGTCGGGTTCTTCGTGGTCCTCTTCTCGGCGGGCATGGCCTCCATCCCGTCGGAGCTGTACGAGGCGGCCCTGCTCGACGGCGCCAGCCGGGTCACGACCTTCTTCCGGGTGACCCTGCCCCTGCTGTGGGACACGGTCCAGTCCGGCTGGGTCTACATCGGCATCCTCGCGCTGGGAGCCGAGTCGTTCGCGGTCGTCCAGATCATGACGATCGGCCCGGGCGGGCCCGACTACTCCACCACCGTCATGGTGCTGTACGTGTACCAGAAGGCGTTCCGCGACGGTCAGGCCGCCTACGCAACCACGATCGGTGTCGCCCTGCTCGTCGTGACGCTGGCCTTCGCCGCCATCGTGATGAAGCTGGGCCGGCGCGAGCGGCTGGAGTTCTGATGAAGACCACCGAGACCCCCACCCCCGCCGTCCCCGCGCCCCGGGCCGCCAAGACGGGCGCCCCGCGCCCGGCCCCCCGGGAGAAGAAGGAGGGCCAGGTCCTCAACGTCTTCTCCCACGGCATCCTGGTCGTCTGGGCGATCCTGGTGGTCATGCCGCTGCTGTGGGCGGTCATGACCTCCTTCAAGGACGACAAGTCCATCTTCACCTCGCCCTGGTCGCTCCCGGACAAGATCCACTGGGAGAACTGGTCCCGGGCCTGGACCGAGGCCCACATGGCCGACTACTTCCTGAACACCATCCTGGTGGTGGGCGGGTCGCTGGTCGGCACCCTGGTCCTCGGTTCGATGGCGGCCTACGTCCTCGCCCGGTTCGAGTTCCCGGGCAACCGGTTCCTCTACTACCTGTTCGTCGGGGGCATGAGCTTCCCGGTGATGCTGGCCCTGGTGCCCCTGTTCTACGTCGTGAACAACATGGGGCTGCTGAACACCATCCACGGCCTCATCCTGGTGTACATCGCCTACTCGCTGCCCTTCACGGTCTTCTTCCTGACCGCGTTCTTCCGCACCCTGCCGGGTTCGGTCGCCGAGGCGGCGTTCGTGGACGGGGCCTCGCACACCCGGACGTTCTTCCAGGTGATGCTGCCGATGGCCAAGCCGGGTCTGATCAGCGTCGGCATCTTCAACTTCCTGGGGCAGTGGAACCAGTACATGCTGCCGACCGTGCTCAACACCGAGCCGGACAAGCGGGTGCTGACCCAGGGCCTGGTGCAGCTGGCGGTCAGCCAGGGGTACAAGGGCGACTGGTCCGGTCTCTTCGCCGGTCTGGTGATGGCGATGCTGCCGGTGCTGGCCGCGTACGTGGTCTTCCAGCGGCAGGTGGTCGCCGGACTCACCGCGGGCGCCCTGAAGTAGGGCCCGCCCGACGCGGACACGGCCGAGGGGCCCGGGGATCTCCCCGGGCCCCTCGTGTCGTTCCCCTCGGTGCCGCCGCCTCCGTCAGGAGGCGGCGGAGCCCGCCGGTCCGCAGGTCGCCAGCTGGGCCTCCCAGGCGAGCCGGGCGGCCAGCGTCCGGTTCGGGGTGCCCAGCCGGTCCAGGATGGTCTGGACGTGGTCCTTGACGGTGGCGGTGCCGACCGCGAGGGCGTCCGCGATCTCGGGGTTGGTCAGACCCTCGCTCATCAGCGTCAGCACCTCCTGCTGCCGGGGCGTCAGCTTCTCGCGGACCTCCTGCAGCGCGCGGTTGCCGTGCTCGCGGGCGCCGCCGCGCAGATAGCCCGTGACGACCGTCCGGGCCAGTTGCGCCGGGAGGGACCAGCCGCCCGCGGCGACGGTCCGCACGGCGTGGGCGAGGCTGGCCGCCCCGCCGTCCCGGTCGGTGATCCCGAGTGCGCCCGCCTCCAGCAGTCCGTGCAGCGAGATCCGCTCCTGGGCGGGGATCAGCAGCAGGACGGGCGGGGTGCCCATCCGCCGCAGCCGCCCGAGCGCGCCGAGCAGCTGCTCGTGCCCGCGGACGGTGCCCAGCAGAACGGCCTGCGGGCGGACGTGGCGCAATTGCGCCGTCGCTTCATGGACCTTTCCCGAAGCAACGACCTTGATGTCCGTTTCCTTGTTTAAAACGGCTTCGATCCCTGCTCGGTACACTTCGCTGTCGTCGAACAGCCCTATGTCGATCATGGCCCCCCCGGGTCTACATGAGCGCGTGTGCTACGTAAAAATGTGGTCACGTATACGTCTACACCACTGGCGGGCCATTACGCCCCATCCATCGGGGGGTAAGCCGGATCACGAACCCCCCGGACGGGGGGAGTGGGCGCGTTCCGGGGGCCGTTCGGCGTCCAGGCCCCCCTCCACTGCCACCTTCCCCTCCCGTGGACGTCTCCGGAGGGGGAGCGGGGTCGGGTATCGGCCTCTGTCGCGCCGCACGCGTGTCAGCCCTCGACAAACCGGCCCACACGTGCTGCACCCACCCGGAAGCCCCGTCGCCGCCCGTCCCGTCCCTTCACGGACTTGACCGGGAGGGGCCGTCCGGCGGAGTTTGGTGTTCATCACTTGTACGCACCGGTGATCCGGCACCCGGCGACCCGCCGTGCGCCGCCCACCGCACCCCCGGGAGGGGCCGTGGAGCAGACACCCGGATCACAGTCCTCGCTGCACCGGGCCAACCTGGAACGGGTGATCCGGGCGGTGCGCCGGGCCGGAGCGCTCACCCAGGCCGAGATCGCCCGCACCACCGGACTCTCCGCGGCGACCGTCTCGAACATCGTCCGCGAACTCGGCGAACGCGGAACGGTGCGGGTCACCCCCACCTCCGCCGGGGGCCGCCGGGCCCGCAGCGTCTCGCTCAGCGGCGACGCGGGCATCGTCATCGGCGTCGCCGTCGGCCACGACCTGCTGCGGGTCGCCCTCGGCAACCAGGCCCACCAGGTGCTCGCCGAGGAGACCGAACCGCTCGTCCCGCACGGCCCCCGCGCGCCCGGGGACCCCGCCCCCGGCTCCGCCGCGCACTGCCTGGACCGCGCCCGGGAACTCGTCGACCGCCTCATCGCCCGCACCGGGACGGACCGGTCCCGGATCAGCGGCGTCGGCCTCGGCGTCCCCGGCCCGGTGGACGTGACCACCGGCACCCTCGGCCCCACCGCCGCACTGCCCGGCTGGGCGGGCACCCGCCCCGCCGAGACCCTGACCGAACGGCTCGGACTCCCCGTCCACCTCGACAACGACGCCAACCTCGGAGCCCTCGGCGAACTCGTCTGGGGCGCCGGACGCGGAGCGCGCGACCTCGCCTACATCAAGATCGCCGACGGGGTGGGCGCCGGTCTGGTCATCGGCGGCCGGGTCCACCGGGGGCCGGGCGGCACCGCCGGGGAGATCGGCCACCTCACCCTGGACGAGTCCGGCCCGGTCTGCCGCTGCGGCAACCGCGGCTGCCTGGAGACCTTCACCGCCGCCCGCCACGTGCTGCCGCTGCTGAGCGTCAGCCACGGCGACGGACTCACCATGGCCGACGTGGTCCGGCTGGCCCGCGACGGCGACCCGGGCTGCCGCCGGATCGTCGCCGACGTCGGACGGCACGTGGGGCGCGGGGTGGCGAGCCTGTGCAACCTGCTGGACCCCGGCCGGATCGTCCTCGGCGGCGACCTGGTGGCGGCCGGGGAACTGCTGACCGGACCGGTGCGGGAGGCCGTCGCCCGCTACGCGGTGCCCAGCGTCACCGAACGCCTCGCCATCGTGCCGGGCGCCCTCGGCGAGCGGGCGGAGGTGCTCGGCGCCCTCGCCCTCGCCCTGGACGCCATGGGGGACCCCACCCTCGCGGACGCGTCCGTCCCGGTGAACCGCTGAGCCGTCGGGCACCGCCACCGGCCGCGCGGACCCGTCACGGCCTCCGGCCGCGGGTTTACTTCTCGCACGCCCGCCGGGCGCCGCCCGGCGGCCCGGCCCCCGCGTCCCGGGAGGTGCCCCGCGTGACCCCGCGCGCCCGCCGCGCCGTAGCCCTCCTCGGCGCCACGGCCCTGTCCCTCTCCCTGGCGCTGACCGCCTGCGGCCCGGCCCGCCAGGTCGGCGCTCTCCAGCGGCAGCGCGCCGACGCCCACCACGCCCCGCGCGTCGGACTGCTGCTGCCGGAGAACCAGACCGCCCGCTACGAACGGTTCGACCGGCCCCTGATCGAGGAGCGCGTCGCCGAACTCACCGACGGCGCCGGACGCGTCCTCTACGCCAACGCCCGGCAGGACGCCGCCCTCCAGAACCAGCAGATCGACACGATGATCACCCGCCGGGTCGACGTCCTGGTCCTCGACGCCGTCGACGCCCGGGCCGTCGCGGGGGCGGTCCGCCGCGCCGACGCCGCAGGCATCCCCGTCGTCGCCTACGACCGGCTGGCCGAGGGCCCCGTCGACGCCTACACCTCCTTCGACAACGAGGAGATCGGCCGGGTCCAGGGCCGGGCCCTGCTGCGCGCCCTCGGGGACCGGGCCGACGACGGGCTGGTCGTGATGATGAACGGCTCCGCCACCGACCCCAACGCCGCCCTCTACAAGCGCGGCGCCCACCAGGTCCTCGACGGCCGGGTCCGGATCGGCCGGGAGTACGACACCCGGGAGTGGAAGCCGGAGAACGCCCACTCCAACATGGCGAGCGCGCTCACCGCCCTCGGCCGGCACCGGATCACCGGCGTCTACTGCGCCAACGACGCCATGGCGGGCGCGGTCGTCCAGGCCCTCAAGACCGCCGGGCTCTCCCCGCCGCCCCCGGTCACCGGACAGGACGCCGAACTCGCCGCGGTCCAGCGGGTCGTCGCGGGCGAGCAGTACATGACCGTCTACAAGCCCTACGCGGCCGAGGCGCGCGCCGCCGCCGCGCTCGCCCTCGCCCTGGCCCGCGGCGAGAGCCCCGCCGCCCACACCACGACCACGGTGGACAGCGCCACCGCACGGGACGTGCCCGCCGTGCTGGTCCCCGTGGTCGCCCTCACCCGGGACGCCGTCGCGGACACCGTCCTGCGGGACGGCCTCCACACCCGCGACGAGATCTGTGTCCCCCGCTACGCGTCCGCCTGTGACCGGCTCGGCCTGCCCGGCTGACCGGTCCGCCCGGGAGGTGGCCCCCCTGTCCGCTCCGCCCGTCCTCGCCCTGCGCGGGGTCAGCCGCGCCTTCGGCGCCGTCCGCGCCCTGGACGGCGTCGACCTGGAGGTCCACGCGGGCGAGGTGCTCGCCCTGGTCGGGGACAACGGCGCCGGGAAGTCCACCCTGGTCAGGACGATCGCCGGAGTCCATCCCCCGGACGGGGGCGGGGGAGGCGTCCTGGAATGGGACGGCGTACCGACCCGGATCCGAGGCCCCCAGGACGCCCGGGCCCTCGGCATCGCCACCGTCTACCAGGACCTCGCGCTCTGCGACAACCTCGACGTCGTCGGCAATCTGTTCCTCGGCCGCGAGCGGCGCCGCCGGGGGCTGCTCGACGAGATCGCGATGGAACGCGGCGCCCGTGACCTGCTGGACTCCCTCTCCGTCCGGCTGCCGGACCTGAGGGCCCCGGTCGCCGGGCTCTCCGGCGGCCAGCGGCAGAGCGTCGCCATCGCCCGGGCGCTGCTCGGCGCGCCCCGGCTGGTCCTGCTGGACGAGCCGACCGCCGCCCTCGGCGTGGAGCAGACCGCCCAGGTCCTCGACCTGGTCGAGCGGTTGCGCGGGCGGGGCCTCGCCGTCGTCCTGGTCAGCCACGACCTGGCCGGGGTGCTCGCCGTCGCGGACCGGGTGGCGGTGCTCCGGCTCGGCCGGGGCAACGGGGTCTTCCGGGCCGCCGCCACCACCCAGGAGGAGATCATCGCCGCGATCACCGGCGCCACCGACAACGCCGCCGCCCGCCGCGCGGCCCGGACCGGGGCGGCTCCCCGGTGAGCAGCGCCACGGACCCGGGACCCCCGGTCCCCGACCCCCCGGTGAGCAGGACCACGGACCCGGGACCCTCCGCCTCCGACGCCTTGGCGGCCAGCGTCACGGACCCACGACCTCCCGTCCCCTCGGTGAGCGGGAGCACGGACCCGGGCCGCCCCGGCCCCCTCCTGAGTGGCGCCCCGGATCCGGGACCCTCCGTCCCCGGCCTCCCGGTGAGCGGGACCACGGGCCCGGGCCACCCCGCCCCCGACGCCCCGGTCAGCACGGTGGACGCGTCCACCACGCCCACCCCACCCGTCCCGGCCGCCCCCGGCCCCCGGTGGCCCCCGACAGCCGCGCCGCGCCTCCGGGGCCTCCGCCTCAACCTCCGTCACCGCCGCCGCGTCGGGGAGCCGGGCGCGCTGCCCGTGCTGGCGGGCCTCGCCCTGGTCGCGGTGGTCTTCCAGTCCCTGAACCCGGCGTTCCTGTCGGCGGAGAACCTCTCCCACATCGCCGTGGACACGGCGGGCCCCGGACTGATCGCCCTCGGCGTGGTGCTGGTCCTGCTGCTCGGGGAGATCGACCTGTCGGTCGGCTCGGTCAGCGGACTCGCCGGAGCCGTCCTCGCCGTGCTGAACGTCACCCACGGGGTGCCCGAGGCGCTGGCACTGGTCCTCGCCGTCCTCGCGGGCACCACGGCCGGACTCGTCCACGGGGTCCTGTTCGCCCGGATCGGCGTGCCCGCCTTCGTCGTCACCATGGCCGGGCTGCTGGTCTGGAACGGGCTGATGCTCCAGCTGCTCGGCGCGGACGGCACGGTCAACCTCGACGACACCGGACCGACCGCCCAGCTCACCCGCCACCACTTCACCGACGTCTCCGCCGCCTACGGCCTCGCCACCGCCGTCGTCGCCGGACACCTGCTGACCCGGACGCTCGACGCGCGACGGCGCCGCGCCGCCGGGCTGCCGCGCCCGTCGGCCGGACGGACGCTGGCGGGCACGGCGGCCCTCGCCGCGCCCTGCTACGGCGCGGCGTACGTCCTCAACCAGTACCTGGGGCTGCCGCTGGCGCTGGTGCTCCTCCTCGGGGTGACCGCCCTCACCGACCTGGTGCTGCGCCGCACCGTCCCCGGCCGCCGGGTGCTGGCCGTCGGCGGCGGGACGGAGGCCGCCCGCCGGGCCGGGGCCGACGTGGCGGCGGTGCGGACCGCGGTGTTCGCCGCCGCCGGGGCGCTGGCCGCGCTGGGCGGGCTGCTGATCGCCTCCCGGATCGCCGCCGCCAACCAGGGCGCGGGCTCCGGCGACCTCCTGATGAGCTGTGTGGCGGCGGCCGTGATCGGCGGCACCAGCCTCTTCGGCGGCCGGGGCCGGGCCTGGTCCGCCCCGCTGGGCGCGCTGGTCCTGGTCTCGGTCCAGAAGGGCCTCCAGATGGAGTCCCTCGCCGAACCCGTGAAGTACATGATCACCGGTACGGTACTGCTGGCGGCGGTCGTGACCGACTCCGTCGCCCGCCGGGGGCGTGGCGGCGCCGGGCGCGGGTAGTCGTCCGGCGCGGGGAACTGTGTTCCCCGGGTGAACGAGGAGGCCCTTCGGTGGCCGTCCGCCGGGGGAACATTAGACTCGACGGACCCGGCGAATAGGTCGAAGAGCTCTAATGCAAGGAGGCACGGGTGCCGCTGCTGACCCGCATCACGGGACCGCGCGATCTGGACCGGCTCAGCCCGGACGAGCTGACCCGGCTGGCCGGAGAGATCCGGACCTTCCTGGTGGAGGCCGTGTCGAAGACCGGCGGTCACCTCGGCCCCAACCTCGGCGTGGTCGAACTGACCATCGCCCTGCACCGCGTCTTCGACTCCCCCAAGGACCGGGTCCTCTTCGACACCGGCCACCAGAGCTATGTGCACAAGCTGCTCACCGGCCGCCAGGACTTCTCCCGGCTGCGGGCCAAGGGCGGTCTGTCGGGCTACCCCTCCCGCGCGGAGTCCGAGCACGACGTCATCGAGAACAGCCACGCCTCGACCGTGCTGGGCTGGGCCGACGGCCTCGCCAAGGCCAACCAGGTGCTCGACCGCGACGACCACGTGGTCGCGGTCATCGGTGACGGCGCCCTCACCGGCGGCATGGCCTGGGAGGCGCTGAACAACATCGCCGCCGCCAAGGACCGCCCGCTGGTCATCGTCGTCAACGACAACGAGCGCTCCTACGCGCCCACCATCGGCGGCCTCGCGGACCATCTGGCCACCCTGCGCACCACGGACGGCTACGAGCGCTTCCTGGCCCGTGGCAAGGACCTCCTGGAGCGCACCCCCGTCGTCGGCCGCCCCCTGTACGGCACCCTGCACGGCGCCAAGAAGGGCCTCAAGGACTTCATCGCCCCCCAGGGCATGTTCGAGGACCTCGGGCTGAAGTACGTCGGCCCCATCGACGGCCACGACATCGAGGCCCTGGAATCCGCGCTGTCCCGCGCCAAACGGTTCGGCGGCCCCGTGATCGTGCACTGCCTCACCGAGAAGGGCCGCGGCTACCAGCCCGCCGAACAGGACGAGGCGGACCGCTTCCACGGCATCGGCCCCATCCACCCCGACACCGGTCTGCCCATCGCCGAGGGCGGCATGGACTGGACGTCCGTGTTCGGCGAGGAGATGGTCAAGCTCGGCCACGAGCGCCCCGACATCGTCGCGATCACCGCCGCGATGCTCCAGCCGGTCGGACTGAAGAAGTTCGCCGACGCCTTCCCCGACCGGGTCTACGACGTCGGCATCGCCGAGCAGCACGCCGCGGTCTCCGCCGCCGGGCTCGCCACCGGCGGACTGCACCCCGTCTTCGCGGTGTACGCGACCTTCCTCAACCGCGCCTTCGACCAGCTGCTGATGGACGTGGCGCTGCACAAGTGCGGGGTCACCTTCGTGCTGGACCGGGCCGGGGTCACCGGCACCGACGGCGCCTCCCACAACGGCATGTGGGACATGTCGATCCTCCAGTGCGTCCCCGAGGTGCGGATCGCCGCGCCCCGCGACGCCGACCAGGTGCGGCTCCAGCTGCGCGAGGCCGTCGAGGTGAAGGACGCCCCGACCGTCGTCCGCTACTCCAAGGGCGCCGTCGGCCCCGCCGTGCGCGCGCTGCGCCAGGTGGGCGGCATGGACGTGCTGCGCGAGCCGGGCAGCGACCGCCCGGACGTCCTGCTGGTCTCGGTCGGCGCGCTCGCCCCGATGTGCCTGGAGATCGCCGGCCTCCTCGACAAGCAGGGCATCTCCACCACCGTCGTCGACCCCCGCTGGGTCAAGCCCGTGGACGAGGCGATGGCCCCGCTCGCGGAGTCGCACCGGGTCGTCGTCACCGTCGAGGACAACTCCCGGGCCGGTGGCGTCGGCTCGGCCGTCGCCCAGCACCTGCGGGACGCGGGCGTCGACCTCCCGCTGCGCGACTTCGGCATCCCGCCGCGCTTCCTCGACCACGCCTCCCGCAAGGAGGTCATGGCCGAGATCGGGCTGACCGCGCCGGACATCGCCCGCCAGGTCACCGGGCTGGTCGCCCGGCTCGACGAGAACGCCGCCCCGGCCGTGGAGTCCGCCCGCGACTGACGGCCGCCACCACCCGCCCACCGGGCCGGCGCGGCGCCCCCACCGGGGCGCGGCACCGGCCCGGTGGCCGTCCCGCCGCCCCGTCCGGGTGAACGCCCGCGCGCCGCGCCCCGCGCGCCCCCGGCCCGCTCGGTAGATGTCGGGGACGACACACGCGGGAGGTACGCCGATGAGCAGCACCCTCTTCCGGACCAAGACGGTCGAGCAGTCCATCCGGGACACCGAGGCGCCCGAGCACGCCCTCAGGAAGACGCTGTCCGCCCTGGACCTCACCGTGTTCGGGGTCGGGGTCGTCATCGGCACCGGCATCTTCGTCCTCACCGGGAAGATCGCCAAGGAGACCGCGGGCCCGGCGGTGGCCCTCAGCTTCGTGGTCGCGGGCGTCGTCTGCGCGCTGGCCGCGCTCTGCTACGCCGAGTTCGCCTCGACCGTGCCGGTGGCCGGTTCGGCGTACACCTTCGCCTACGCCTCCCTCGGCGAGTTCCCGGCCTGGCTGATCGGCTGGGACCTCATCCTGGAGCTGGCGCTGGGCTGCGCGGTGGTCGCCGTCGGCTGGTCCGGGTACATCCAGTCGCTCCTGGACACGGCGGGCGTCCGGCTGCCGCAGCCGCTGTCGGGCACCCACGACGGCGCGTTCGGCTTCGACCTGCTGGCGTTCCTGCTGGTCCTCGCGCTGACCGTGGTGCTGGTGGCGGGGATGAAGCTGTCCTCCCGGATCACCAGCGTGATCGTCGCGATCAAGGTCACGGTGGTGCTGCTGGTCATCGTGGTCGGCGCCTTCTTCATCACCGGCTCCAACTACGACCCCTTCATCCCCCCGTCCGAGCCGACGCCCGGCGGCTCCGGCATCACCGAACCGCTGATCCAGCTGATGTTCGGCTACGCCCCCGCCAGCTTCGGGGTGATGGGCATCTTCACCGCCGCGGCCGTGGTGTTCTTCGCCTTCATCGGCTTCGACATCGTCGCCACCGCCGCCGAGGAGACCCGAAACCCCCAGCGGGACGTGCCGCGCGGCGTCCTCGGCTCCCTGCTGATCTGCACGGTCCTGTACGTCGCCGTGTCGGTCGTGGTCACCGGGATGCAGAAGTACACCGACCTGACCGTCGCGGCGCCCCTCGCGGACGCCTTCAAGGCGGTGGGGCACCCCTTCTGGGCGGGGCTGATCAGCTTCGGCGCGGCGGTCGGCCTCACCTCGGTGTGCATGATCCTGCTGCTGGGCCAGACCCGGGTGTTCTTCGCGATGAGCCGGGACGGACTGCTCCCGAGGGCCTTCTCCCGGGTGCACCCCCGCTTCGGCACCCCCTACCGCTCCACGGTGCTGCTCGGGGTGGTGGTGGCGGTCGTCGCGGGTTTCACCTCCATCAGCGAACTCGCCGAGCTGGTCAACATCGGCACCCTGTTCGCCTTCGTGGTGGTCGCCGTCGGCGTGGTCCTGCTGCGCCGTCAGCGCCCCGATCTGCACCGCGCCTTCCGCACCCCGCTGGTGCCCTACGTCCCGGCCCTGTCGGTGCTGGCGTCGCTCTGGCTGATGCTCAACCTGCCCGCCGAGACCTGGCTGCGGTTCGGGCTGTGGATGGTCCTCGGGGTGGTCGTCTACTTCCTGTACGGCCGGGGGCACAGCCGGCTGGGCCGGGGCCTCGCCCGCCGTCCCTCGCCGCCGAACCGGGGCGACGACGGCCAGCTGCCGTACATCTGAGGAGCGGGGGCGATGATGGACCCGTGGACACCACGGGGAGCGGACAGGACGGTGCACGCGTGACGACGCTGCTGATCGTGGACGGGGCCAACGTCGTGGGCTCGGTGCCCGACGGCTGGTGGAAGGACCGGCGGGGCGCCGCCGAGCGGCTCCGCGACCGGCTGGCGGAGCTGGCCGGGCCGGGCACCGCCGGACTGCCGGGGCCCCTGGACGTGGTCCTGGTCGTGGAGGGCGCCGCGCGCGGGGTCGGCCCGGTGCCCGGGGTCCGGGTGGCCGAGGCGCCGGGCAGCGGCGACGACCTGATCACCGAGCTGGCCGCCGCCGCGACGGGGGAGTGCGTGGTGGTCACCGCCGACCGCGCGCTGCGGGAACGGGTGACCGCCGAGGGGGCCCGGACGGTCGGCCCCCGCACGGTGTACGGCTGAGGCGTGCGGCGGGGAGGGGGCCGCCCCCTCCCCGCCGCACGGGTCACACGGGGACGCTCGCCACGCCCGGCGCCAGGAACCGCGCGCCGTTCACCCGCTCGCTGACGCCCTCGCGGTCCAGGTACGGGGTGATCCCGCCCAGGTGGAAGGGCCAGCCCGCGCCGGTGATCAGACACAGGTCGACGTCCTGCGCCTCGGCCACCACGCCCTCGGCCAGCAGCAGCCCGATCTCCTGGGCCACCGCGTCCAGGACCCGGGTCCGGACCTCCTCCCCGGTGAGCACGGTGTCGCCCCGCACCAGGAGCGCGTCGACCTCGGGGTCCAGCTCCGGACGGCCGGAGTCGTACACGTAGAAGCCGCGCTTGCCCGCCTTCACCACGGCCGCCAGGTTGGGGGAGACCCGGAAGCGGTCGGGGAAGGCGCGGTGCAGCGTCTCGGAGACGTGCAGCCCGATCGCGGGCCCCACCAGCTCCAGCAGCACCAGCGGTGACATCGGCAGCCCCAGCGGCTCCACCGCCCGCTCCGCGACCTCGACGGGCGTGCCCTCGTCGATGACGTTCTGGACCTCGCCCATGAACCGGGTGAGGATCCGGTTCACCACGAACGCCGGGGCGTCCTTGACCAGGACGGCGCTCTTGCGGAGCTGCTTGGCCACCGCGAAGGCGGTCGCCAGCGAGGCGTCGTCGGTGCGCTCGCCCCGGACGATCTCCAGCAGCGGCAGCACCGCCACCGGGTTGAAGAAGTGGAAGCCCACGACCCGCTCGGGGTGCTCCAGCCCGTCCGCCATCGCGCTGACCGACAGGGAGGAGGTGTTGGTCGCCAGGATCGCGTGCGCCGGGACCACCGCCTCGACCTCGGCGAAGACCCGTCGCTTGACGTCGAGGTCCTCGAAGACGGCCTCGATGACGAAGTCCGCGTCGGAGAACCCCTCCGCCTTGTCCAGCACCCCGCTGACCAGGCCCTTGAGCCGGTTGGCCCGGTCCTGGTCGATCCGGCCCTTGAGCAGCAGCTTGTCGACCTCGGAGTGGACGTAGGCCACGCCCTTGTCGACCCGCTCCCGGTCGACGTCGGTGAGCACCACCGGCACCTCCAGCCTGCGCACGAACAGCAGCGCCAGCTGGGAGGCCATCAGTCCGGCGCCCACCACGCCGACCTTGGTGACCGGGCGGGCGAGGCTCCGGTCCGGGGCGCCCACGGGCCGCTTGGCGCGCCGCTGGACCAGGTGGAAGGCGTAGAGCCCGGCCCGCAGTTCACCGCCCATGATGAGGTCGGCGAGCGCGGTGTCCTCGGCGTCGAACCCGGCCTGGACGTCCCCGTCCCTCACCGCGGCGATGATGTCCAGCGCCCGGTAGGCGGCCGGGGCGGCGCCGTGCACCTTGCCGTCCGCGAGGGCCCGTCCCCGGGCGACGGCCCGGTCCCACGCCTCGCCCCGGTCCACCTCGGAGCGCTCCACCACGGTCTGGCCGGTGAGCACCCCGGCGGTCCAGTCCAGCGACCGCTCCAGGAAGTCCGCGCCGTCGAACAGCGCGTCGGCGATGCCCAGCTCGAAGACCTGGGCGCCCTTGAGCTGCCGGTTCTGGTTGAGCGCGTTCTCGATGATGACGGTGACCGCGCGGTCCGCGCCGATCAGCCGGGGCAGCAGGGTGCAGCCGCCCCAGCCGGGCACCAGCCCCAGGAAGACCTCGGGCAGCGAGAACGCGGGCACCGCCCGGGAGACGGTCCGGTAGGAGCAGTGCAGCCCGACCTCGACGCCGCCGCCCATGGCCGCGCCGTTGTAGTAGGCGAACGTCGGCACGGCGAGGGAGGAGAACCGCTTGAAGACGTCGTGGCCGCTGCGGCCGATGGCGAAGGCGTCCTCGTGCCGGGTCAGCAGCTCGACGCCCTTGAGGTCGGCGCCCACGGCGAAGACGAAGGGCTTGCCGGTGAGGCCGACGCCGGTGATCGTCCCGTCCGCCGCCTCCCGCTCGACCTGGTCGAGCGCGGCGTCCAGGTTGGCCAGCGAACGGGGTCCGAAGGTGGTGGGCTTGGTGTGGTCGAGGCCGTTGTCCAGGGTGATGAGCGCGAACCGCCCGGCCCCCCTCGGCAGCTCCAGGTGCCGTACGTGCGCCTCGGTGACGATCTCGCCGGGGAACAGTTCCGCGGCGCCCGTCAGCAGTTCGGTGGTGGTGCTCACGCGGTGCCTCCGTCGAAGTGGGGGTTCTCCCAGATGACCGTGGCGCCCATGCCGAAGCCGACGCACATGGTGGTGAGTCCGTAGCGGACCTCGGGCCGTTCCTCGAACTGGCGGGCCAGCTGGGTCATCAGCCGCACCCCGGAGGAGGCCAGCGGGTGCCCGTAGGCGATGGCGCCGCCGTACCGGTTGACGCGGGGGTCGTCGTCGGCGATGCCGTAGTGGTCGAGGAAGGCGAGCACCTGCACCGCGAACGCCTCGTTGACCTCGAACAGTCCGATGTCGGAGATGGCCAGCCCCGCCTTGGCGAGCGCCTTCTCGGTCGCGGGGACCGGTCCGTACCCCATGACCTCGGGCTCGACCCCGGCGAACGCGTACGACACCAGCCGCATCCCCACCGGCAGCCCGTGCTCCCGGGCGAAGTCCTCGGCGGCGATCAGCGCGGCGGTGGCGCCGTCGTTGAGGCCCGCCGCGTTGCCCGCGGTGATCCGGCCGTGGGCGCGGAACGGGGTCTTCAGCCCGGCCAGCGACTCCAGGGTGGTGCCCGGCCGCATCGGCTCGTCCCGGGTGGCGAGTCCCCAGCCGGTCTCCCCGGTCGCGGGGTCGGTCCGGCGGACCGCGATCGGCACCAGGTCCCGCTGGATCCTCCCGTCCGCGTACGCCTTCGCCGCCTTCTCCTGGGAGCGGACGGCGTACTCGTCGGCGCGGGCCCGGGTGAGGTGCGGGAAGCGGTCGTGCAGGTTCTCCGCCGTCATGCCCATGAACAGCGCGGACTCGTCCACCAGCTTCTCGCTGACGAACCGGGGGTGCGGGTCGACGCCCTCGCCCATCGGGTGGCGTCCCATGTGCTCCACGCCCCCGGCCACGACGACGTCGTAGGCGCCGAAGGCGATGGACCCGGCGGTGGTGGTCACGGCGGTCAGCGCGCCCGCGCACATCCGGTCGATCGAGTAGCCGGGCACCGAGGCGGGCAGTCCGGCGAGGATGCCCGCCGTCCGGCCGAGGGTCAGCCCCTGGTCGCCGATCTGGGTGGTGGCGGCGATCGCCACGTCGTCGATCAGGGCGGGGTCGAGTCCGGGGTTGCGGCGCAGCAGCTCCCGGATCGACTTCACCACCAGGTCGTCGGCCCGGGTCTCGTGATAGATGCCCTTCGGGCCCGCCTTGCCGAACGGGGTGCGGACACCGTCGACGAAGACGACATCCCTGACGGTACGAGGCACGATGGCTCTCCTCCAGACGCGAACTGGCACGACACGGCCCACCCCGCCGAAGGCACCGGCGCACCGCGGTACGCCTCATGCTACTTGCGAGTAACCAACCTGCCCAGCCCCCACCCCGCACCCGTGTCCCGGCCCTTCCCCCGGGAGCGGCCGTCCGCCCCCGGAAACACGGAAAGCGCCCCCTCGGGGGCGCGTGGCGGACGGTGCGGGTCCGGGGGCGGCGCGGAGCGCGGTCCCGTCCGGCCGGGGGCGCACCCCCGGCCGGACGGGCTCCGGTCAGTCCCCCGCGCCGGCGCGCAACGCCGTGACCAGCAGCGGTCCCACCTGCTCCACCTGCCAGGGCCGGGCCCCGTACGAGGTCAGGGCCGTGGCCACGGACTCGGCGGTCACCACCGCGGGCGGCTCCCAGCACACCCGGCGCACCGTGTCCGGCGCGATCAGGTTCTCCTGGGGCATGGCGAGCCGTTCCGCGAGCGCCGAGACGGCGGCCCGGGCCGCCGACAGCCGGGCGGCGGCGACCGGGTCCTTGTCGGCCCAGGCCCTCGGCGGCGGGGGGCCCGTCACGGTCTGGCCGGGCTGTGGCAGCTCCGCCTCGGGCAGCGCCCTGGCCCGGTCGACGGCCTCCTGCCACTGCTCCAGACGGCCGCCCCGGGCGGTCCGCCCCCCGAACCCGGGCAGCGCCGCGAGGGCCCGCGCGTTCGGGGGCAGCGACAGCGCGGCCTCCACGATGGCGGCGTCCCCCAGCACCTTGCCGGGGGAGACGTCGCGCCGTCGGGCGACCCGGTCCCGGGCCTCCCACAGCTCCCGCACGACCGCCATCTGCCGTCGCCGCCGGACCTTGTGCATCCCGGAGGTCCGCCGCCAGGGGTCCTTGCGCGGCGGCGCGGGCGGGGCGGCGGCGATGGCCGCGAACTCCTGACGGGCCCAGTCCAGCTTGCCCTGCCGGTCGAGCTCCTCCTCCAGGGCGTCCCTCAGGTCCACCAGCAGCTCGACGTCGAGCGCCGCGTACCGCAGCCAGGGGTCGGGCAGCGGGCGGGTGGACCAGTCCACCGCCGAGTGCCCCTTCTCCAGGGCGTAGCCGAGGACGTTCTCGACCATCGCCCCGAGCCCCACCCGGGGGAACCCGGCGAGCCGCCCGGCCAGCTCGGTGTCGAACAGCGAGGTCGGCGTCATGCCTATCTCCCGCAGACAGGGGAGGTCCTGGGTGGCGGCGTGCAGTACCCACTCGGTGCCGTCGAGGGCCCGGCCGAGGGCGGAGAGGTCGGGGCAGGCGACCGGGTCGATCAGGGTGGTCCCGGCGCCCTCGCGGCGCAGCTGGACGAGGTAGGCGCGCTGTCCGTAGCGGTAGCCGGAGGCCCGCTCGGCGTCGACCGCGACGGGGCCGGTGCCCCGGGCGAACGCGTCGACCACCCCGGCCAGCGCGTCCGCGTCGGCGACCACCGGGGGGACCCCCTCATGGGGCTCCAGGAGCGGTATCGGGTCACGGCCCGGGGTGACGCCGGTGACGTCGTCGTCCGGGGGAGCGCCCCCGGGGGTTCGCAGTGAGGTGTCTGCTGCGGTCTCTTGGGCGTCTGTCACCTGTCAAGAATACTTGCGAAAACACCACGTCCGCCGACGGAACGTTCCGTCGGCGGACGCGCGAGCGACCGGACCGGTCAGTGGATGATGCCGGTGCGCAGGGCCACGGCCACCATTCCGGCGCGGTCGCCGGTGCCGAGCTTGCGGGCGATGCGCGCCAGGTGGCTCTTGACGGTCAGCGCGGACAGTCCCATGGAGACCCCGATGGCCTTGTTGGACTGGCCCTCGGCGACCAGCCGCAGCACCTCCACCTCGCGGCCGGACAGCTCCCGGTAGCCGCCCGGGTGGCTCGGGGCGCCCGGGGGGCGGCGGTGCATCCGGGCCGCGGCGGCGCCGATCGGGGCGGCCCCGGGGCGGGTGGGCAGCCCGAGGTTGGTGCGGGTGCCGGTGACGACGTAACCCTTCACGCCCCCGGCCAGGGCGTTGCGGACCGCGCCGATGTCGTCGGCGGCGGAGAGGGCGAGGCCGTTGGGCCAGCCCGCGGCGCGGGTCTCGGAGAGCAGCGTGAGTCCGCTGCCGTCGGGGAGGTGGACGTCGGCGACGCAGATGTCCCGGGGGTTGCCGATCCGGGGGCGGGCCTCCGCGATGGACGACGCCTCGATGACATCGCGCACCCCGAGGGCCCACAGGTGGCGGGTGACGGTGGAGCGGACCCGTGGGTCCGCCACGACCACCATGGCGGTCGGCTTGTTCGGACGGTAGGCGACCAGGCTTGCGGGCTGCTCAAGGAGAACGGACACGGGGCCCTCCTGTGGTGGCGGGACGGGCCGGCACTGGGGATGGGGCCGGGATGAACCGTCGCTTTCAAGGTCACAGACGTCTTCGGCACCAAACCCGGTCGCCTTTAGAGAAAGATCACGATTTCGTGAGAACAAATCGTGCAATTCGGACGCTTGGTCGATCGTTGCGGGCGACTGTTCGCTCCGCCGCCACCGAGGTCGCCCGGGAGCCGTACCCGCCGCCCCGCCCCGTCACCGCCGCCCCCGCCGGACCCGACCGGCGCGCGCCCCGCGCGCGTCGCGCCCGCCCGGACGCCCCAGAGGCCCCGGGCACGGGACGCGGCGCGGGGAGACGGTCCCGGCGCCGCACCCGGGGTCACCGTCCCTGGGGGCCGCGTCGCTGGGGGAGGGTGACCACGGACGCGTCGCCCGGCGCCGTCGGGGGCAGACCGGCGACCTGCCCCAGCAGATCGCACCAGGCGGCCAGGTGCGCGGCGGTGTCCGGAACGCCCCCGGCGCCCTCCCGGGGCGTCCAGGACGCCCGGATCTCGATCTGGGACGCGGGCGGGCGCGCCGACAGCCCGCCGAAGTGGTGCGACCCGGCCCGGGTGACCGTGCCGCTCGGCTCCCCGTACCCGAGCCCGCGCCCCTCCAGCGCGCCGGTCAGCCAGGACCAGCACACCTCCGGCAGCAGCGGGTCCACCGCCATCTCGGGCTCCAGCTCCGCCCGCACCAGCGTCACCAGCCGGAACGTGCCCCGCCAGCCGTCGTGCCCCGCCGGGTCGTGCAGCAGCACCAGCCGCCCGTCCGCCAGGTCCTCGTCCCCGTCCACGACCGCCGCCTCCAGCGCGTACGCGTGGGGGGCCAGCCGCCGGGGCGGCGGGACCGGGTCGATCTCGACGCCCGGCCGGGGCCGGGCAGTCCGCAGCGCCTCGACCGCCGCGCGGAAGGCCGGTGGACCCGGGTCCACCGGGTTGCCCCCCGGCGTCCCGGCGCCCCCGTCCGTTCCGCCCGTGTCGTCCGACCGTCGTTCCTGAGCCGCAGCCATGCGGGGAAGGGTAAGGGGAAGCCGCACCCCGCGCGGGCAGGGACACCCCCCGGTGCGAGGGCTGTCCGGATCGCGCCCCCGGGCGCATGGGAGACTTTCCCGCGTGAGTGCCAACGAGATCCCCACGGACCGGTCGACCGCCCCGCGCGAGGGCGTACGGGAATCCGCCTTCCTCAAGGCGTGCCGCCGCGAGCCCGTACCGCACACCCCGGTCTGGTTCATGCGTCAGGCGGGCCGCTCCCTCCCGGAGTACCGCAAGGTCCGCGAGGGCATCGCGATGCTCGACTCCTGCATGCGCCCCGACCTCGTCACGGAGATCACCCTCCAGCCGGTCCGCAGGCACGACGTCGACGCGGCGATCTTCTTCAGCGACATCGTCGTCCCGCTCAAGGCCATCGGCGTCGAGCTGGACATCAAGCCCGGCGTCGGCCCGGTCATCGAGCGGCCCATCCGCACCCGCGCCGACCTGGACCGGCTGCGCGACCTCACCCCCGACGACGTCCCCTACGTCACCGAGGCCATCGGGCTGCTCACCGCCGAACTCGGCGCCACCCCCCTCATCGGCTTCGCGGGCGCGCCCTTCACCCTGGCGAGCTACCTCGTGGAGGGCGGCCCGTCCCGCAACCACGAGCACACCAAGGCGCTGATGTACGGCGACCCGCAGCTCTGGGCCGACCTGCTGGACCGGCTCGCCGCGATCACCTCCGCCTTCCTCAAGGTGCAGATCGAGGCCGGGGCCAGCGCCGTCCAGCTCTTCGACTCCTGGGTCGGGGCCCTCGCCCCCGCCGACTACCGCCGCTCCGTGCTCCCCTCCTCCCGGAAGGTCTTCGAGTCGGTCGCCGGGTACGGGGTGCCCCGCATCCACTTCGGCGTCGGCACCGGCGAGCTGCTCGGCGCGCTCGGCGAGGCCGGGGCCGACGTGGTGGGCGTCGACTGGCGCGTCCCGCTGGACGAGGCCGCCCGCCGGGTCGGCCCCGGCAAGGCGCTCCAGGGCAACCTGGACCCGGCCGTGCTGTTCGCGGGCACCGAGGCGGTGGCCGCCAAGACCGGCGAGGTGCTGGCGGCGGCCCGTGGACTGGAGGGGCACATCTTCAACCTCGGTCACGGGGTGCTGCCCGACACCGACCCCGACGCCCTCACCCGGCTGGTCGCGGACGTCCACGCCCGCACCGCCCGCTGACCGCCACGGCGGCCCCGCCTTCCACGCGGGGCCGCCGTCAAGCGTCGGTTTCCGGTCGTTCTGACGTCACCCGGACGGGTGCCCGTCGCGAACGGCTCCGGCCCGTCCGGTCACCGCCTGGGGTCACCGGGCCCCGGGCACGCCCCGGGCCGCCCGCCTCCGCTCACGCCCGGCGCCACCGCGCCCGGTCACCACCCCGCCTCCCGGACCGCCCGCACCGCCTTGCGCGCCGCGACCAGCACCGGGTCCCACACCGGGGAGAACGGGGGCGCGTACCCGAGGTCCAGCTGCGTCACCCCCTCCACCGTCATCCCGGCGGTCAGCGCCACCGCCGCGATGTCCACCCGCTTCGCCGCGCTCTCCCGGCCCACGATCTGCACCCCGAGCAGCCGCCCGGTGCGGTGCTCGGCCAGCATCTTCACCGTCATCATCCGCGCGTCGGGGTAGTACCCGGCCCGGCTCGTCGACTCCACGGTCGCCGTCACGTAGCGCAGCCCCACCGCGCGGGCGTCCTTCTCCCGCAGCCCGGTCCGGGCGATCTCCAGATCGCAGACCTTGGACACCGCCGTGCCCACCACCCCGGGGAAGGTCGCGTAGCCGCCCCCGACGTTGGTGCCGATGACCTGGCCGTGCTTGTTGGCGTGGGTGCCCAGCGGGACGTGCCGCTCCTGGCCCGACACCAGGTCCAGCACCTCCACGCAGTCGCCGCCCGCCCAGACCGCGTCCTCGCCGCGCACCCGCATCCCGAGGTCGGTCAGCAGTCCGCCGTGGGCGCCGAGCGGCAGTCCCGCCGCCCGGGCCAGTCCGGTCTCGGGGCGGACGCCCAGACCGAGCACCACCACATCGGCCGGATGGGAGCCGTCGGCGGTGGTCACCGCCGACACCCGGCCGTCGTCCCCGGTCTCGATCCCGGTGACCTCGGTGTCGTTGACCATGGTGATGCCGAGCCAGCCCATCGCCTCGCCCACCAGCCGCCCCATGTCCGGGTCGAGGGTGGACATCGGCTGCGGGCCCCGGTTGACCACCGTGACCTCGTACCCCCGGTTGATCAGCGCCTCGGCCATCTCCACGCCGATGTACCCGGCGCCCACCACCACCGCCCGGCGGCCCGGCACCCGCTCCAGGGTGTCGAGCAGCGCCTGCCCGTCGTCCAGGGTCTGCACCCCGTGCACCCCGGGCGCGTCGATGCCGGGCAGCGGCGGCCGCACCGGGCGCGCGCCGGTCGCGATGACCAGCTTGTCGTAGGACGTCCACTCCTCGGTGCCCGAGTCCACGCCCCGGGAGCGCACCCGGCGCCGCCCGGTGTCGATCTCCACCACCTCGGTGCGGGTCCGCAGGTCGATGGCGCGGGCCCGGTGCTCCTCGGGCGTCCGCGCGATCAGGTCGTCCCGCTCAGGCACCTGGCCGCCCACCCAGTACGGGATGCCGCAGGCCGAGTACGAGGTGAAGTGGCCCCGTTCGAACGCCACGATCTCCAGCTCCGCCGGGTCCCTGAGCCTGCGGGCCTGCGACGCGGCGGACATGCCCGCCGCGTCGCCGCCGATGACGACCAGCCGCTCCTTCGAATCGCTCATGCGCCCACGCTACGTGGACGGGGCGGTCCGGCTCCGTCCGGCCGGGTTCTGAACGCGGCGCTCCGGACCCCGGCCGGCCGGGGTCGGCGGCCTTCTCCGCCCCTTCCACCCCTTTCACGCCCTTCCGTGTGCTTCCCTCCGCTCCCGTCGGTGTCTCCGCCGGTCCGTTGTCCCCCGGCCCTGTCGCCCGTCGGTTCGCCGGGTCGTCGGGTCGTCCGTCTGTCGGTTCGTCAGTCCGTGTCGGGGGTTCCGGCGGGCGGTGCCGGTGCCGGTGCGGTCGCCGGGGAGTCGGTGACGGTCGCCGGGGCCGGGGCGACCGGGGCGGGCGGGGGCGTGGCCGTCGTGCGGCGGCGGGCCGTGCGGGGGCGGAGCAGCCAGCGCCACAGCGCCACCAGGGCCGCCGTCAGCGCCAGGAACGGCAGCGCGGCGCCCAGGGCGACCGTCAGCCACCGCAGCATCGCCGTGAACGCGTCCCAGCCGTCGCCGACGGCGGACAGGAAGCCGGACTCCCCGTCGTCGTCCCCGGCGTCGGAGCGCTCGGTCAGGGAGAGGGTGATCGTCGCCAGGGCGACCCGGTCGCCCAGCGACTCCCGCCGGGCGAGCAGCGACTCCAGCTCCGCCTGACGGCTGCTCAGCTCGCCCTCCAGCGCCACCACGTCACTGATCTTCGTCGCCTCGTCCATCAGCGCGCGCAGCCGGTTCACGCTGGCCCGCTGGTTCTTCAACCGGGTCTCCACGTCCACGACCTGTTCGGTGACGTCCTCGGCGGAGGTGTTGCGGCTGACGACCGTGCCCGTGTCGCCCAGCCGCTCCAGCACGTCGTCGTACTTCTCCTGAGGGACCCGCAGGGTGAGCTCGGAGTGTTCGCGGCCCTCGTCGTCGCGGTCCGTGGACTCCTCGCCGACCAGCCCGCCCACCGACTCGGCGGCCGCGCGGGCCCTCACCAGCGCCCGGGAGACGTCCTCGACCCGTATCGTCAGCTGCGCGGTGCGCACGATCTTCCGCTCGGCGAGCTGGTCCGACCGCAGCTTCGCCGCCTTCCCGTCCTCCTCGGCGGCCTCGGAGCCGGACCGCGGCCCGTCCGCCCGCGCGCCGCCGCCGTCCTCGGGCGAGTACGCCTTGGCGTTCGACAGATCACTCTTGGTCTCGCCCGCGTCCCCGCCCGATCCGCCGCATCCGGCGAGCGCCAGCGACGCGGCGAGCAGGACCCCGGCGACCGGCCGCGCCCGGTGCCGTGCGGCGCGGACGGGACGGGTGGTGCGGTCCTCGCGGTCCTTCGCGGGTTCGGGCCCTCGCGGAACACTCATCGTCGTCTCCCCCTGGGAAGTGGTGCGTGGTGCGACCGGTCGTCCGGTCACTTCTTCGACGGGCCGGACCGCCGTCGCGATGTCGCCGCCGCGTCGCGAACGCGTCACGGTTCGGACTCGCCTCCGCGCCTTGGACGAAGGGCCCGCCCCGAACCCGTTCGGCGCCGCTCCGCGCCGTTCCGTAGCCAGGGGACCAACGGCCCTGCGAACCGCCGTCCGCCCTCTGACAGAGTGGGGGCATGCCCGCAGAACGCCCCGCCCCGCCTCCGTCCCCCGTCTTCGTCGTGGTCGGCGGAGGGATCTCCGGTCTCACCGCGGCCCTGCGGCTGCTGCGCGCCGGGGCCCGCGTCACCCTGCTGGAGGCGTCCGGCCGGGTCGGCGGCAAGTTGCTGCCCGGGGAGATCGCGGGCGTCCGGGTGGACCTCGGCGCCGAGTCCCTGCTGGCCCGTCGCCCCGAGGCGCTCGACCTGGCCCGGGAGGTCGGGCTCGGCGACCGGCTCACCGCCCCGGCCACCACCACCGCCTCCCTGTGGAACCGCGGCGCGCTCACCCCGATGCCCCGCGGGCACGTGATGGGCGTCCCCGCCACCGCCGACGCCCTCTCCGGGATCCTGTCCCCGGAGGGGCTGCGACGGATCGAGGCCGAGGCGGAGCTGCCGCCCCTGGACCCGGACGCCCTCGGCGACGACGTGGCCGTCGGCGAACTGGTCGCCGCCCGGTTCGGCCGCGAGGTCGTCGACCGGCTGGTGGAACCGCTGCTCGGCGGGGTCTACGCGGGCGACGCCTACCGGATCTCGCTGCGCTCGGCGGTGCCCCAGCTCTTCGACGCCGTCCGCGCGCACCCCTCCCTGGCCGAGGCCGTCCAGGCGGTCCAGCGGCGCGCCGCCCAGGCGGCGCCCGCCGCCGGGCCCGTGTTCATGGGCGTCGAGGGCGGGGTGGGCACCCTGCCGCCCGCCGTGGCCGACGCCGTCCGGGCACACGGCGGAGAGATCCGGCTCGCCACCCCCGTCACCGGCGCCCACCGCACCGCCGACGGCCGCTGGCGGATCACCGTCCCCGGGGACGCCCTGGAGGCGGACGGCGTCGTCCTCGCGGTGCCCGCCCCGGTCGCCGCCCGGCTGCTCGCCGCCGAGGCCCCGGCCGCCGCGGCCGAGCTGGCGACCGTCGAGTACGCCTCCATGGCCCTGGTCACCCTCGCCTACCGGCGGACGGCGCTCACCCTCCCCGAGGGCAGCGGCTTCCTGGTGCCCCCGGTCGACGGACACACCGTCAAGGCGGCGACCTTCGCCTCCCGCAAATGGGGCTGGATCGCCGACGGCGACCCCGGCCTGCTGGTCCTGCGGACCTCCGTGGGCCGCCACGGCGACGAGGCCGACCTGGACCGCGACGACGACGGTCTGGTCGACGTCTCCCGCCATGACCTGGGCGCCGCCCTGGGCGTGACCGCGCGCCCGGTCGCCACCCGCGTCACCCGCTGGGACGACGGACTGCCGCAGTACCCGGTCGGCCACCACGCCCGGGTGGCCCGGGTCCGCGAACACCTGGCGAAGCTCCCCGGCCTCGCGGTCTGCGGCGCCGCCTACGACGGCGTGGGCGTGCCCGCCTGCGTGGCGGGCGGACGGGCCGCCGCCGAACTGCTCCTCGGCGATCCGGAGCGCACCGACCGGCTGATGAGGGACCCCGTGCAGAGCCGCCACGGCGGCGCAGGAGAATGAGGAACATGAGCGACGACGCCCCCGCAACCCCCGCAAGGATTCCGCACCGCGGCAAGCTGGCCAAGGACCTGAACGAGGTCATCCGCTACACGCTGTGGTCCGTCTTCACCCTCCGCGACGTCCTTCCCGAGGACCGCTCCGGATACGCCGACGAGGTCGAGGAGCTGTTCGAGCAGCTCGCCGCCAAGGACGTGGTGGTCCGGGGCACCTACGACCTGTCGGGTCTGCGCGCCGACGCCGATCTGATGATCTGGTGGCACGCCGAGACCGCCGACGCGCTCCAGGAGGCGTACAACCTCTTCCGCCGCACCCGCCTCGGCCGCGCCCTGGTCCCCACCTGGTCCAACATGGCGCTGCACCGGCCCGCCGAGTTCAACCGCTCCCACATCCCCGCGTTCCTCGCGGACGAGACGCCCCGCGACTACGTGAGCGTCTACCCGTTCGTCCGCTCCTACGAGTGGTACCTGCTGCCGGACGACGAGCGCCGCAAGATGCTGGCCGACCACGGCAAGATGGCGCGCGGCTTCCCGGACGTCCGGGCCAACACCGTCGCCTCCTTCTCGCTGGGCGACTACGAGTGGATCCTCGCGTTCGAGGCGGACGAGCTGCACCGGATCGTGGACCTGATGCGTCATTTGCGCGCCTCCGAGGCACGGCGGCACGTCCGCGAGGAGGTGCCCTTCTACACCGGGCGCCGCCGGGAGATCGCCGAACTGGTCGCCTCCCTCGCCTGACCCCGTCCGGACCCGCCGGGTCCGCACGCCGCTGCTCGCGGGACCTCAGCGCGGGTCCGTCCGGTACGCCGGGACGGGCCCGCGCGCCGCGTTCCGGGCTTCCGGCGCTAGCGCGAACGGACGGGGCTCCGGGTGGGCCGCGCACTCCGCGTCCGCCTCGGGCACCGTCCCCGCCAGGAGGTAGGCGTCGAGGTGGGCGTTGACGCAGGCGTTCGGTCCGCCGCCCAGCCCGTGCTGACCGGCGCCCCGCTCGGTCACCAGCCGTGACCCGCCCAGCCGGGCCCGGAGTTCCCGCGCCCCCGCGTACGGGGCGACCCCGTCCCGTTCGGCGGCCAGGATCAGTGTCGGCGCCAGCGCGCCCGCGTCCGCCCGCACGTCGACGGGTTGCCGCCGGGGCGCGGGCCAGTAGGCGCACGGCAGCCGGGTCCAGGCCCCCTCCCAGGTGTGGAAGGGGGCGGTGTCCGCGAGCGCCGTGTGGTCGGCGTCCCAGGTGGCGAAGTCCGTCGGCCAGGGCGCGTCGTTGCACTGGACGGCGGTGTGCACGGCGTGCGCGTTCTCCGTCTCGGCCGCCGCCCGGGGCACCGGCGCGGCCTGGGAGACCAGGGCGTCGGGCCACCCCTCCTGGAAGGCGTCCAGCGCGGCGGCCCGCGTCGGCCACTGGTCGTCGTAGTAGGCGGCCCGCAGGAACGCCGAGTGCAGTTGCCCCGGCCCGACCAGACCGTCGGCGGGCCGCGCCGCGACCTCGGCCCGCACCTCGTCGTACGAGCGCCGCACCGCCTCGGTGGTGGCGCCGAGCCCGTAGTGGTCGTCGTGCCGCGCGATCCAGTCGAGGAAGTCCGTCCAGCGCCGCTCCAGGGCGGCCGTCTGGTCGAGGCCGTTGGGGTACCCGATCCGTTCCGGACGCGGGTCCACCGCCGAGTCGAGCACCATCCGCCCCACGTGCGCGGGGAAGAGCGTCGCGTACACCGCGCCGAGGTACGTCCCGTGGCCCACGCCCATGAACGTCAGCCGGGACTCGCCCAGCGCGGCCCGCAGGACGTCGAGGTCCCGCGCGTTGTCCGCGGTCGTGTAGTGCCGCAGGGCGTCCCCCGCCCGGCGGGCGCAGCCCCGGGCGTAGGCGGTGGCCTCCGCGACGCGTTCCCTCTTGTACGACGCCGAGGGGTGCGCGGGCGCCTGGGTGGGCGCCTTCACGAAGTGCCCGGGCTCCTGGCAGGACAGCGGCGTGGAGCCCCCCACCCCGCGCGGGGCGTACCCCACCAGGTCGTACGCGGCGGCGATCCGTTCCCACTCCGGGACCGTGCCGGCCAGCGGGAAGTACACGCCGTTGGCGCCGGGCCCGCCCGGGTTGAACACCAGCGCCCCCCGACGGGCGACCGCCTCGCCCGCCGTTCCCCCGCCGGTGGCCCGGGTCCGGCTCACGGCGAGGGCGAGGCGGCGGCCGTCCGGGCGGGCGTAGTCCAGCGGCACCTCCACGGTGCCGCACTCGGCCGGGGCCGGGAGGCCCTCGTCGGCGCAGGGGCCGAAGCGGACGCCCAGGGCCCCGGCGCGGGCGGCGGCGGTGCGCGCGCCCGCCACCTCGGCGGTCTCCACCGCTCCGGTGGGCGTGTCGGCCGCCCCGGGGGGTGCGTCGGTCGGGGGCCGGGCCGTGGCGGTGGCGGTGGTGCCGGGGGCGGCGAGCAACGCCGACAGCACGAGGGAGGCGGCGGTGCCCCAGCGGACGGTTGCTCTCATCGCGCTCCTCGGCTTCCTCGGGCTTCCGGGTCGTCCCGGCCTTCCGGGCCGTCCGGACCGCCGGGGTGTCCCGACGGTCCGGGCCGCCCGGGCCGTCCATCCGTCCGGGGCTTCTGGGCTCGGACGGGGATGATCCGACAAAAGGGATGATTGGCCCGGGGGGTGGGGATGTAAAGCACCGGACGCGGTTGTCGGCTCGGTGTGTCGGCGGGGTCGGGGGCCGTCGCCCTCGCGGGGGAGCGGGGCTGTCGCCTTGTGGGGCGCGGGACGTCGACGGGCCTCCACGGGCCTCGCCGGGGACTTTGACGGGGGTGTGGTCCGGGTCGGGTCTGGTCCCGGTCCGGGCCGTCGTCTCAGCGGCCGTGGCGCGCGGAGCCCCGCTGCGGATCGTCCCGGTCGTCCCGTCCGGACCGTCCGGGGCGACCCGGCCGTCCGGGACCCGCGCCGGGCAGATGGTCGTCGGCCGCCGCCCGGCGGTCCCCGTCGGTGAACGCCGCCACCAGCCCCGGATCGCCGGCCGCGGACACCCCGCCCACGGCCACCGCCGTCAGATACGTCCGGTCGTCCCCGTCCGGGCGCGCCGACAGTCCGCCCAGCAGCCGTCGCCCGGACGCCGACGCCCAGCCGGTGTACGGGTGCGCCTCGACCCGGGCGATCAGCAGACAGCCCGTCGTCACCGCCAGCGGCAGCGCGAACCAGGCCGCGGCCGACCCCGCGCCGCCCGCCGACTCCGGGGTGGTGGCCAGCGCCACCGCGCCCAGCGCGAGGACCGCGAGGAGCGTGACCCGGACGTGCCGCACCGCGTCCGCGACGGTCCCCCGGGTGCCCTCCGGCACCGCGAGCCCCGCCGCCACCAGCCGGTCCGCGAGGGCGCGCACCGCGTCGGCGCGGGCGGCGGCGGCCCGCACGGGCGCTATCCGGGACTGGCCGCCGGAGCCGATCGCCCGGAGCACCGACCTCTCCAGGGAGTCCCGGCCGTGGGGGTCCACCACGGTCGCCCAGCCGGTGTGCGCGAGCAGCAGCCGTCTCTGGCGTGCCATCGAGACCATCGCCACGTCCGCGACGCGGTAGGGGCCGCCGGACAGGAACGCCGCCTCGTAGACGGTCAGCCGGTGCCCGTGGGGGAGGGGCACGCCGTCGGTGGCCGCCGCGCGGACGGCCGCGAGGCAGAGCCGGGTGCATGTGATGCCGACCACCGCACTGGCCGACAGGAGCAGGAGCCACAACATGGCGGCTTTCTATGCGAGGTGTCCCGGCGCCCGCCATGCCCCATCCGGAATGTGGACCAGCTGTTGTCGCGTCGTGACGTTCCGACGGCCTCCCGTGGCCGACACGCCGTTCCCACCGGTCGGCGGAGCTGGCCCGGCACGCCGGAGCGGGTACGCGGGGCCGTCCGGCCCGCTCCGCCGGAAGACGTACCGGGGCCGGGGCCACGTGCCCGCCCGGCGTCCAACGGCGTTCACCGGCGGGCTGCGGCGTCCAACGGCGTTCACCGGCGGGCTGCGGCGGGCTGCGGCGGGCTGCGGCGGGCTGTGGTGGCTCGGGCGGGCGGGCGGTGCGGTGCGCGTGCGGTGTCCGATGGGGTCGTGCGGTGCCGGGTGGGTCTGTGCGTGCCCGGTGGTCCGTGCGGTGCCTGGGCGGGCCTGTGGCGCCTGGGCGGGCCGGGCGGGCCGTGCGGTGACCGGTCGGTTGTCAGGCGTCGGGGTGGATCGTCAGGTTCCGGTGGGGATGGGGTGGCCGGGTGTCCGGGGGCGTGTGGTGCGGGGAAGGGTGCCTGGGCGTTCAGGGGCGTGTGCGGGACGGGCTGTCGGGGGTCCGGACGGTGCCCGTCAGGGTCCGGGGGCCGTGTCCCGGACCGGACCGGGCGTCAAGGCCGGGCGCCGGGCGGGGGCGTCACCTCACCGTGCCGGGGGAGCGCAGCGCGCGGGCGATCCGGACCGCGCGCGCCGCCCGCGCCCACGGCAGCCGGGACGGGGGCCGGGGACCGGACCGGTCCACCCACCACCCCGTCAGCTCCCGGCGCGTCCGCGCGTCATGGGGCCGTCCGGCCCGCAGCAGGTGCGCGGCGAACCCCAGCGCGTCGTGCCGGTACCCGGCGGTCATCGGCCGCCGGTGCGCGTACGCGAGGAACTCGGCGCGGTACGAGGTCCCGAGGATCACCCGGAGTTCGGGGGCGACCTTCGCCACCACGGACGCCCGCTTGGCCAGCAGCGCCCTGCTCTGCACCGAGATCCGGGCCCCGTCGAAGCCCTCGGGGACCGGGGTCCCGGCGACCAGCGCGGACAGCAGCGCCGTCTGCGCGAGGGCCACCCGCTGGCGGACGGGGCCGTCGGCCGCCGTGCCCGTGGACGTCCCGGTGCGGGCCGTCGGGGCCGTCCGGTCCTGGGTGGTTCCGTCCAGGTCGGTGCGGTGGGGAGCGGTCTTCGGAGGACGGGTGGGACGGGTAAGGCGGACCGGGTGGGCGGGACGAGTGGGGCCGGTGGAGCGGACGGCGGGGGAAGGGGCGGCGCTCCCGGGCGGGGTGGTCCGGCGCGCCCGGGACACGGCGGACCTGATCGCCGTCAGCTCCCGCGCCAGCTCCTCCGGCGCGGGGAAGTCCTCGTCCCGCTCCAGCAGCACGCCCGGCGGGTCCACCCGGGAGGCGAGTTCCGCGAGGACGTCGAGGACGGCCCCGGGCACCGGGTGCGCGTGGCTGTCGTGCCAGACGCCGTCCCGTTCGACCCCGCCCGCGACATGGACGTACGCGATGGCCTCCACGGGCAGCTCGTCCAGCGCGCGGACCGGGTCCTCGCCCCGGTTGACGTGGTTGGTGTGCAGATTGGCCACGTCGATCAGGAGCCGTACCCCGGTCCGGTCCACCAGGTCGTACAGGAACTGCCCCTCGGTCATCTCCTCGTGCGGCCAGGAGATCAGCGCGGCGATGTTCTCCACGGCGAGCGGTACGGGCAGCGCGTCCTGGGCGATCCGGACGTTCGCGCAGAGCACGTCGAGGGCGTCCCGGGTACGGGGCACCGGCAGCAGGTGTCCCGCCTCCAGCGCCGGGGAAGCGGTGAGTCCGCCCCCCGCCCGGACGAAGGCGATGTGCTCGGTGACCAGCGGCGACCCCAGGGCACCGGCCACCGAGGCGAGCCGGGCGAGCCGCTCCGGGTCGGGCCGCTCGGCGCCGCCCAGCCCCAGGGACACCCCGTGCGGGACGACCGTGACGCCCCGCTCGCGCAGCCGCAGCAGCGATCCGGGGAGGTGCCCGGAACAGAGGTTCTCGGCGACCGCCTCCACCCAGTCGACGCCGGGCATCCGCTCCACGGCGTCCGCGATCTCGGGACGCCAGCCGATGCCGGTGCCGAGCCGGACCGTTCCGGGCGGCGCGGTGACGCGCGTACCTGTGGCCGTGCCCGTACCGGTGCCGGTGTCGTCACCGGTGCGCGGTGGTGCGGTGGGCGGCGCGGGTGTGGTCATGGTCCCCTCCTTCGTGAGCCGTGCGCGTGCGTGGTGCCCCGTCGGCCTCGCGGACGTGTTCCGCGTTCCGGCCCGGTGAGCCGTTCGGGCCCGGCTGGTCCGCCGGGCCCGGCCGCGCGGGGCACGGAAGGACGACGCGGCGGCGCGTTGCGGGGTTCATGGCCCCGCCGGGTGCCGTCGAATCCAGGAAGGAGGATGTTCAGAGCTTGTTCTGAGGTTCCGCCCGTTCGGTGTTGACCGTACCCGGGGTGGTCGCGGAGGGGCGCGAGGTGGTGGAGATGCCCGCGTCGGCGGTGACCCCCGGCGCGGGCGGCGCGGCACCGCTGGGCGGGGGCGGGCCGGTGGGGCTGGCGGTGCCGGTGGCCGCCCCCTCGGCGATGGCGTCGAAGTCCACCATCCCGGTGTCCTCCAGTACCGTGATGTGGTCGAGGACCGTCTGGTTGGCGTCGGTGGCGAGCTGTCGCACCAGGGTGTTGCGGGTGCTGTCCCGGACCTGCGCGACCAGCGCGAACACCTTTCCGTGCGCGATGCGCAGCAGATTGGCGAAGTCCCTCTGGTACTGGGTTCCGGTGGCGGCGGTGAGCTGCCGGAGCCATGCCTGCTGCTGCTCGGTCGGCTGGTTGGGCAGCGGGACGGAGAGCTTCGCGGCCACCTCCCGGACCCGCTTGTCCAGGTCGGTGTGGCCGACGACGAGGTGGTCCCCGGCGGTCCTGATCGCCTCCGTCGGCGCGCGTTCGATCGCCTGCTGACCGGCGGGCAGTTCCCAGAGCCCGGCGAGCCGCACCCGGACGATGAAGTCCTGGTCGGTCGCCGTGAGCGGACCCCACGGGGTGGACACGGTTCCCGCGGCGAGGTTCGCCCGCGGGGTGCCGGAGCGGTCCGCGTACGACCACACGGGGAAGGCCAGTGCGGCGAGCGTCGCGGTCAGCGCCCCGATGATCAGTGCCGTGCCGTTGACGCGACGCAGCAAGGGAGCCTCCTGGAACGATGGTGCTGCACGCGCCCTGGGCGCGCGGGGTACCAGAACAGCCGTTGTCCGACGCGGGATCAACCCGTCGGACGGTATTGAGAGGTACGCAACCCCGGTCCCCCGCACACCGCGCGGGCCCGTGACTGACGTTCCGTCAGGCTGTCAGGGCCGGTTCTCTGTGCGGTTCCTGGTGTGACGGTGGCGCGACGGCGATGCGCGGCGGGGGCTGACGGCGGTGCGGTCGGAAGCGGGACGGGGCGTCGGGGGCGGATCGGCCGGAGGGGGGCGGGGACGGCCGGTCGGATCAGCCGGGCAGACAGATCCCCAGATCGAGGAGGGGCGGCAGACCGACCGAGAGGCAGGGCCGGGCGGGGTGTCCGGGCGGAGCGGTGGGCCCGGGGCCGGGTGGAGTGGGGGTTCCGGGCGTGCCGGACGCTCCCGAGGTCCCCGAGGTTCCTGATGCCCCTGACGTTCCGCCCGCTCCTGCGGTGCCCGGGGCGGGCGTAGGAGAGATGACCCCGCCGGAGCCGGAGCCGGAGCCGGAGCCGGAGCTGGAACCGGAGCCGGAGCCGGAACTGGAACTGGAACCGGAGCCGGAAGAGCCGCTACCGGTTCCGCTTGCGGCGCCTCCGCCGCTGTTGCCCGTGCCACCTGTCGTGCTGCCAGTGGCCCCCGTGCCCCCTGTGGCCCCCGTCGCGCCGCCGCTGTCACCACCGGTTCCGGTTCCGCTTCCGGCCGCGCTTCCGGCCGCGCTTCCGGCCGCGCCTCCGGACGAGCCGGGGGAGGCGCTGGTGCCGTCGCCCGCTTCCGTCGGCCGTTCCGCCCCGGCCTCGGTCCCGCTTCCGTCGCCCGGTCCGCCGTCCGCCGATCCGCTTCCGGAGTGCGCCGCTCCGTTCCCCGCGTCGCCCCGCCCGTTCTGCCGTCCGTCCGCGCCGGGCGCCGGGCCCGTTCCCCCGGAACCGGAAGCTTCGGCGCCCGTGGAGCCGGTAGGGCCGGTGGGGTGACCGGCCTCCGGAGTGCCGGAGGCGCCCTGGCCGGCCGTGCGCTGGTCACGACCCGCCCAGGGACCCCGTTCCTCCGTCGAACTCCGCCCGTCGCGACCCGTGGTGGGCCGGTCGGCGGTCGACAGGGCGGCGAGCGACACCACCGCGCACGCCACGGCCAGCGTGCCGCCGGACAGCGACAGCGCCACCCGGCCGCGAACGGAGCGCCTTCCGGTTCCGCCGGACCGTCCGGACCCCCCGGCGCCGGCTGCCCTCGCCCGCCCCAGCACCCACATCTGCCACAACAGCGTCAGCAGAACTAGCCCCAGTGCCCCCAGCACCGCCACGAACAGAACCTCGACCACCCGGAGTCCCCCGCACTAGCACGCTCCACGCCGGGTCGGCGGCCATCGCCGCCCCACCTCGACGCCCTTGCCGTCCGACGATCTCGCGGGGCGCCGTCCGGTGAGGCGTGGGTGACACATCGTCATCAAGGCGTTACTTTATGCGTCGGACGGGTGTGCGAGGTGCTTGACGGGTGCGCGCACGGTTCCGGCCGCTGGCGGTCCGTCAGCTCCCGTCGCTCCCGAACCCCCGGTACCCGTCGGGGACTACCGTGTCGCTGGGGGCGATCTCGGTGAAGCCCGCGTCCCGCACCACCGGCAGCCCGCTGACGACCAGCTCCCGCCACCGGTCGGGCTCCGCGGTCCGCACCGACAGCGGGAACCCGGCGGCGCGCCACGCCGCCCGCTCCGCCCCGGACTGGTCCCACCACGCGAGCTGGGCGCCGTGCCCCGCCTGGGCCATCGCCTTGCCCGCCGTCATGGTCACCCCCGGGCTCATCCACAGCACGGGCCGCCCCGGCTCCGGCGGGCCGGGGGGCCGGAGGTCCTCCAGTTCGGTCCCCGAGACCTGGAGCCGTGCCAGGTCCTTGGGCCAGCCGTCCAGCGGCACCGGCGGGAACACCCGCACCTGCGCGGACTTCCCGGTGACCGTGATGCCCGGCAGCGCCTCCGCCCGTCGCCACTCGGCTCCCCGGGCCCGTCGCACCACCTTGCGGATCCGCGCGTCCTGCCAGGCGCGGACCGCCCCGGCCCACTCGCCGTCGTCCAGCGCGCGCGGATCGCTCAGCAGGACGAGCACCGCCCGCGCCGCCGTCTCCAGCGCGTCCGTGCGCTCCGGAGGTTCGGCGCGCTCCAGCCGTACGACCATCGGCAGCACGAACTGCGGTGCCGTGTCGCGGGTGTCCGGCGCGTCCTCGGCGTGTGCGTCCGGCGCGGCGGGGACGGACCGCCCGGCGGTGACGGGGCGTTCGCCGGACGGGACGGTCCGGTCCTCGGGAACTGATTCCTCGGGTACGGCTTCCTCGCTGGTCATCCGACAAGTCTGCCAGGCACCCGCGCGTCCGCCGGGGCGCGCGGCACGCGCTCCGGCCACCCCGTACCCCGGCCCGGGCGCCGGTCCCGGGGCGGGTTGCCGCATGATGGGGTCATGCCGCCGCTCTCGACGTCCTTATCGACACGGTCGCGCGACGGGGTGGGCCCCCGGGCGCCGGAACTCCGGCTGACCGGGGTGGGCCGCCGTTACGGCCCGCTCGGTCCCTGGGTGCTGCGCCAGGTCGACCTGGCGCTTCCCGCCGGAAAGCTGGTCCGGGTGCGCGGTGCCAACGGCACCGGGAAGTCGACCCTGTTGCGCCTGCTCGCCGGACTGGACGCGCCGACCGAGGGACGGATCACGGGCCGTCCACGTACGGCCTACGTCCCCGAACGCTTCCCGCCCCGGCTGCCCTTCACCGCCGTCGGCTACCTCACCCACCTCGGCCGGGTGCACGGGCTGTCCCGTCCGGCCGCCGTCCGGGAGGCCCGTCACTGGCTGGAACGGCTCGGCGCCGCCGATCACGCCGCCACCCCGTTGTCCGCGCTGTCGAAGGGCACCTCCCAGAAGGTCGCGGTCGCCCAGGCCCTGCTCGCCGCGCCCGGACTGATCGTCCTGGACGAGGCGTGGTCCGGTCTCGATCCCGACGCCCACGCCGCACTCGACGCGGCCGTCACCGAACGGGTCGCCGAGGGTGCCGTGGTGGTCTTCGTCGACCACCGCCCGGCGGACCTCGCGGACCGGGTGGACCTGCTCCTGACCGTCACCAAGGGGAGGGTCCAGTCGTCGGCCCCGAACCCTCCGGCGGTCGCTCGAAGCGGGGAACCGGCCGCACCGCCCGGGACGGAGGCTCCGTCGTGGACGTCGCGGACGACGTCGTGGACGGAGATCGAGGCGGTGGGCCCCGACGGCTCCGGACCGCCCCCGCCCCCCGGCGGCTTCCCGCCCGTACGCACATCGCGGGGCACCCACCTCCTCACGGTTCCCGGCGACTCGTCCGACGAGGTTCTGCGCGCCCTGCTCACCGCCGGGCCGCCCTGGCACATCGTCTCGGTCCGTGGCGTGCCCCGGCCGACGCCTCCCCGAGCCCCCGCGCCCCAGGGCTCCCCGGACGTTCTCCCTGATCCTCCGCCTGATCGCGCCGACGGTGTCCCCGACCATCCCCACGGCCTCCCGGAGGAACACCGTTGATCGCGCTCCTGCGCTACCAGACGGCCCTGCTGCTGCGCTCGCGACGCTGGCTGCCGCCCGTGATCCTCTACTGCGGGGTACTGGTCGTCGGCGTCCGCGCCGGTGAGCCGGTGCTCGGTTCCCTGAGTATCGCCGCGGCGGCGCTACTGCCGGTGACCGCCTGGCTGGTCCGGGTCTGCGTCACCAACGAGCCGCCGGAGGCGCGGGAATGCGTCGCCGCGGCGGAGGGCCCGCCCCGCGCGCACCTCGCCTGTCTGCTGACCGCCGGGGGGTTCGCGGTCCTGCTGGGAACGGTCGCCGTGGTCGCGGTGACCGTGCTGAGCGCCGCCAAGGACGACGACGGCATCCGTGAGCTGTCCCGTCTCGCGGCCGGTGGCGCCGGGCTGCTCGCCGCCCTGACCTGTCTGCTGCTGGGCGCCGCGGTGGGGGCGGTCACCAGTTGGCCGCTGCTGCGGTCGCCCGAGCGGGCGGTCCTGGCGACGCTGCTCGCCCTGGTGCCCGCGCTGATCCTCCCCGGATCACCCGTCCGCTCGGTCCTCACCGCCCTGACCGTCGGCTCCAAGGAGGGGACGGTCCCGTTGCCCCTGCTGCCGGTGGCGTTCGCGTTCGCGCTGGCGCTGGGCGCCGTCGCCCTGGCCTGCGCCCGCACCGCCCGGGGCCGCTGACCGGCACCCGCGCCCGCCCGCCCGGACCCGGGTCGCCACTCGGATCCGCGTCCTGCCCGCCCCTCCGCCTGCGCCGCCCGTCCGGCCCGTGCGGGCTGCGCCGCCCGTGCGGCCCGTGTCGCCCGTCCGGGCTGAGCGGCCGGGTACCCCAAGCCCGCGTGGTCCGCGTAGCCGAGCCCGCAGGGCCCGAGCGGTCCGAGCGGGCCGAGCGACCCGAGGGGCCGCTCAGCCCGAGCAGGCCGAGCGCTGGGCCTCCAGCCACTCGCACCGGGGGCAGAGGGTGATGCCCTTGTGCGTCTCCGGGTACTCGGTGGGCTCCCGGCACAGCACGCACTCCGCGAACGGGACCGGCGGTCCGTCCGGGGCCGTCCGCTCCTCCGCGTCCGCCGTCGCGCCGGTGCCGGTGGTCCCGGAACGCGCGGGGCCCGCGCAGTACTCGTCCATGACACCAGGGTAGGCCCGCAGCCCGGACTCCCGCCCCGGCCCTGCCCTTGCCCCGCCTGGCCTGGACCCGTCCGCCCTGGGGCCTCCGGACTGTCCGGCCCTCCGGCACCCGTCCGGCCCTCCGGTCCGGGTGGTGGGCTCAGCGTCCGGGCGGTGCCGTCGCGACGGCCTTTCCGCTCCGTCCGATCAGCTCGGACACCTTCACGAACTCGTATCCGCGTCGGCGCAGCTCCGGTACGACCTCCCGGATCGCCCGCTCGGTCGTCGGGGCCGCGCTCCGGGTGCAGTGCAGGACGACCACCGAACCGGGCCGCACCCCGTCCAGCACCTCACGCGCCACCGCCTCCGGGTCCGTGGCGAACGCGTCCCCGCCGACCACGTCCCACTGCACCGCCGTCATCCCGGTCGGGACGATCGACCTGAGGGCGCGGTCGTCGTAACACCCGCCCGGAAAACGGAAGTAGGGCTTGGGATCGCTCACCCCCACCCGCGCGAACACCTGCTGGGCCCGTTCCACATCGGACCGCATCCGTCCGGGGGACACCGTCGGCAGGCCGTAGCAGTCGGCGGTGAAGGCATGGTGGCTGTACGAGTGGTTGGCGACCTCGAACAGCGGGTCCCGCCCGATCGAGCGGGCCTGGTCGGGGTACTGCTCGGCCCACCGTCCGGTCATGAACACCGTCGACGCGACCCGCAGTTCCCGTAGCGCCGCGATCAGTCCGGGGTTGTCGAAGCGCTCCCCCGAGTCCGCCCTGGGCCCCTGGTCCGCCGTCATGTCGGCGTCGAAGGTGAGTGCGACGGCCTTCCCCGCGTCCCGTCTCCCATGGCTGAACACCGGGGCCAGCCCCGCGGGGCCGGGGGCCAGCACGGGCGCGCCCGAGGGTGGTGAGGAGGGCGCGGGCGACACCCTGGTGGACGCCCGCTCGCCTCCGCCCGCCCCCTGGGAGGCGCGCTCCACCCCGCAGCCGGCGAGCAGACCTCCCAGCAGACCGACGGCGATGACTCTCCGCGCAGAAATGATCACATTCTGAACGTATCGTCATATGAAGAGGGTGGTGCCGAGGCATGGTGCGGCTCACCGGCGCGGCTCCTCGAACATCACCCGCTTACCGTCATCCCCCACCGTCGGCGGGCCCCGTCGCCCCCGTGTCCTGTCGCCGTCCCGCCCTCCGCTTCCGTCGCCACTGCTCCCCGGGGACCGGCTCAGATCCAGCCCTTCAGCGACTCCATGAACCCGGTGAAGTCGTCCCGGTGGATCGAGTGCCCCGCTCCCGGCACGGTCCGCACCTCGAAGCCCCGCTCGGCGAGCCGGGCGGCCAGCGACTCCGGTACCAGCTGGCTGGGGTCCGCCACCTGCACCAGCGACGGCACCACCGGCCGCTCCGGTATCCGGTCCACCGCGTTCACCCCCGTGAACCCCTCGACGGTCTCCGGATCCCACACCCGTACGGTCGCCAGTTCGACGTCCACGTCCGCCGGCTCCCAGTCAGGGCGGAGCGCCATGAGGTCGGCCCGGGTGGCGCCCCTGGCCCTCGCGAACGCCTCCCGGTCCAGCGGGGAGCCGCCGAGCCGCCACGCGGGATCGCTGTACACCGCCCGGGCGGGGGCGAGCCGCTCCACGGCCAGCGACAGCGCGAGCCCGCCCAGCGAGTGCCCCACCGCCAGTTCGGCGCCCGACGGCAGGGTCTCCACCAAGTCGTCGGCGAACGACTCGGCGCGGTACGGGCCGCGTCCACTGGCCCCGTGGCCGCGCAGATCGACCGCGATCACCCGGTACCCCCGGTCGGCCAGCGCGGGACCGACCCGCCGCCAGGTGCGGTGGTCGGACATGATCCCGTGCACCAGCACGGCGATCCGGTCGCCCGTGCCCCACTCGTGGGTGTGCAGCCGCATGGTGTGACGCCCTTCCGTCGACGGTCCCGCCGACCGGGTGACGGCGTGACACGTGTCGACATGTCTAACACCGCTCCGTCCCGCCGGGCGAGGGGTCCCCCGGGCTGTGCGAGGATGCGGAGCATCATGAATCCGCACGACGACGCGGTGCCCACCGGGCCTGTTCCCAGGCGGACTTCGGAACCGGGCACCACCAATCCGACGAGCGGCGCCCCCCGTTACCCGAAGCGGGGTGCCGTCGCCTCCAGGACATCGGCCGCGCCCCCGACGAGCGCGGCCGTCGCCAACCGGGCGGGGGTCTCCCGCGCGACGGTCAGCTACGTCCTCAACGGTCTGTCCGAGGGGCGCGTCAGCGAGGCCACCCAGGCCAGGGTGCGTGCCGCGGCCGAGGAACTCGGTTACGTTCCCCACGCGGCGGCCCGCACCCTGCGCTCGGGGCACAGCGGCCTCGTCCTGATCGCCGTACCGGCCGACCGCGCACCGGCGTTCGGGCCGCTCTTCGCCGGTTTCCTCGCGCACTTCCAAACAGCCCTCCAGGAGTTGGGGTACACCGCTGTCCTGCACGGCGGTCCGCTGGGCCGGGGCCCCGAGGCCGTCGCGCGGGCCTGGGCGGAGTCCCGCCCCGCGGCGGTCCTCGCGGCACCCGGCGCCCCGCTGACGCCCGCGTCGGTCGAGATCCTGAAACGCTCCGGAGTCCGGACGGTCCTCACCCTGGGATCTCCTCCGGTGCCCGGGACGCACGGGGTCGTCCTGGACCAGGAGGAGATCGGCGCGGTCGCGGCGCGGCATCTGCTGCGGACCGGTCGGCGCCGTATCGGTGTGGTCATGCCGGAGGAGCGCGGTCCCGGTCTCTTCGCCGCGCCCCGCCTGGCCGGGGTACGGGCGGTGGCCTCGGCGTACCAGGACGCCGAGGTGAGACCGCTGGATCTCGCCTACACGGAGGAGTCCGCGTACCGTCTGGCCGTCGGGTGGCGCGCGTCGGGTCTCGACGCGGTGTTCGCCTACAACGACGAGTACGCGATGCTCCTCATGCGCGCGCTCATGGACGAGGGGGTCGTCCTCCCCGCCGACACCTCCGTCGTGGGCGCCGGCGATCTGCTCATCGCCTCGCTGCTCCGGCCTCGCCTCACCTCCGTCCATGTCGACGTCCCTCCGGGCGACCGTGTCGCGAACCTGGTCGACCGGCTGATCCGGGAGCCCCGGACCGCCCCGGCGGTCCACTGGCGCTCGACCGCCCGACTCGTGCCCCGTGAGTCCAGCGCCGTCCGGATCGCTCGAATGGAGAACTGAGGAGCCCCGGGCGGAGTGCCGGATTCCGCCCTCTCGGCCCCGCTCTCGGGCCTTTTCACCTGTGTGGGTGGGGCGATGCGCGCGCTGTTGACGTGGGCGGGTCCCGGCGGGCAACGGCGCGGTGGGACGGGAGCCTCAGTGCCAAGGGCCGGTGATCGCGAACGTGGTGCCCGGCGCGTAGCAGTTCACGTACATCGTCGAGCCGTGCGGGGAGAACGTCACCCCGGCGAACTCGCCCCACGCGGGCGCCTCCGGAGTGCCGACGTTCTGTCCGTTCCGGGCCATCGGGTAGACCTCGCCGTCGCGGGTTACCCCGTACACGTGCTGGCCTCCGCCACCGTCCTCACAGACCATCAGGCCCCCGCCCGGCGCGAGACAGATGTTGTCGGGCCGCTCGCCGGGCAGCTCGGGGTCGGTGCCGGGACCGAAGACCACGACCAGGGTGAGTTCCCGGCGCCGGGGGTCGTACCGCCAGACCTGCCCGTGGTGGTCGGCGGCCGCCCCCTCGCGGCTGCGCGCGTACGACGACACGAAGTACACATGACGGCCGCCCCAGTAGCAGCCCTCCAGTTTCTGGGCGTGGGTGACGCCCCCGGGCCCGAAGTCCTGCAGACGGACGGGTGTCCCGACCGCCAGCGGGTCGGGCACGTCCACCCACACGACCCCGTCGAGACGGGTGCCCGTCTCCCGCACGGAGGACAGGTCGGCGACACCGGGCACCCGCATGGCCTGGAGCCGTCCCCCCGCGCGCAGCGAACCGGTTCCGCCCCGGGGCCGGTCCGGCAGGAAGCGGTAGAACAGTCCGAAGGGGTGGCGGAACGCGTCCTCCGTCTCGTAGACGGTGCCGTCCCGGGGGTCGACCGCGACGGCCTCGTGGGCGAAGCGGCCCAGCGCGGTCAGCGGCTCGGCCCCGGTGCGGCGCGGATCGACGGGGTCCACCTCGAAGACGAAGCCGTGGTCCTCGGCGTACCCGTTGGTCCCGGCCCTGTCCTCGGTCTCCTCGCAGGTGAGCCAGGTCCCCCACGGGGTGGGTCCGCCCGCGCAGTTGACGGCCGTGCCCGCGAGGGAGACCCGTTCGTCCAGGACGGTGTGCCCGGGGCCCAGGGTGAGGGTCGTGCACCCGCCCTTGCCCCCGGGGTCGTACGTCAGCCCGGGGACCGTGGGGACCGGAGCGGTGGAGGTGGCCCGGTTCTCGTGGTTGCGGACCAGCCGGACGTGGTCACCGTTGCGGCCGGGGTCCGCGAAGGCGGCCATGCCGTCGTGACGTCCGGGAACCGTCCCCTCGCCGGAGAGCAGCGGCGCCCCCTCGCGGGACAGCACCCGGTAACGGAAGCCGCGCGGCAGGTCCAGCAGCCCGTGCGGGTCGGGGACCAGGGGGCCGTAACCGTGTTCGCCGAGGCCCTCGGGGCCATGCGCGACGGCGGTGCCGGAGAAGAGCGCGGAGAGGTCGCCCGTGAAGGCGACGCCGAGTGCCAGCGCGCCCGTGCGGGCCAGTACCCGGCGCCTGGTCGTCGCCCCGGCGGGACGGTCGGGACGGGCGGGAGGGGTGGGCTTGGTCGCCGGTGAGGTGTCCGTCCGGGGAGACGTCGGGGGCGGGGTGCCGTCCCCCGTGGACGCCGGGGACCCGTCCGGGGCGGCGGCGGGCGGGTGGACGGTGTCCGGGGCGGGAACCGGCACGGGCCGGGCCGGGACGGTGCGGGCCTTCGGCGGGCCGTGGTGCCGCGCGGGTGCCATGGGGGGACCTCCTGTGGGTGGACAGGATCGTGACGACGCGGAAGCGCCCCCGTGTGTAGCACGCCCCTCGTGGTGCGGGTACCGCTCCTGCCCCGTGCGGCGTGTCCGGTGGCGTGACCGTCGCGTCCCTCCCCGGTACGGAGGTGGCGTGTTGACCACCCGTCCGCCGTCGCGGTTCCGTCAGTGGCGGCCGGGACCTCCGAGACCGCCGGGACGGGCTCGTGGGGTGGGTGCGGCGGGATCGCCGTGACGGGGACCCACCGTGCGTCGGTGCGGAACCGTCGGGGGTGTGGCTCCGGGCGTGAGGTGCGGGGTGGGCTGGACGGTAGGGGTGGGGTCCCGGAAACCCGGTCCGGGAGCCCACCCTGAGGGGGGCTCAGCCCCTCACACCCGGTCCTTCGCCGGGGTCACGGTCACCTGCTCGGGGCCGCCCGCCCCGTGCCGCGCCGACCAGTTCTCCAGCGCGGTGCGGCAGGCGTGGTCGAGGTGGTGGAGACCGGAGAGGTCCAGCTCCACCGGCCGGTCGTGGGGCAGCGCCTCCAGAGTGTCCAGGATGCGCGGCAGCCGGAGGAACGTCGCGTTGCCCGAGAGCCTCGCCCTGACCGGCCCCGTGCCCGTGTCGTGGACCTCCAGCCGTACGTGCGACGCCTCCCACGCGGTCTTCACCACCGCCATCGCCAGCCCGATCAGGACCCCCTCGAACATGCTGACCGCCACGATGGACACCGCCGTGACGCCGAGGATCACCACCTCGCCCCGGTGGTCGCGCCAGAGCGGGGGCAGCGCCCGGACGGGGACGAGCTTGGCGCCCGCGTGCACCAGGACGCCCGCCAGCGCGGGCAGCGGGATGACCGCCAGCGCCGCCGGGAACAGCGCGGCGAACAGCAGCAGCCAGACACCGTGGAGGATCCGGGACGCCTTGGTCCTGGCACCCGCCTGCACGTTCGCCGAACTCCGGACGATCACCGCGGTCATCGGCAGCGCGCCGAGCAGCCCGCAGACGGTGTTGCCCGCGCCCTGCGCCATCAACTCCTTGTCGTAGTCGGTGCGTCGGCCGTTGTGCATCCGGTCCACCGCCGCCGCGCTGAACAGGGACTCCGCCGAGGCGATCAGGGTGAACGCGAGGATCGTGCCGAGGACGCCCGCGTTGGCCAGCGCGGCGAAGTCCCCGGCCTCCGGCAGCCGTACGGAGTCCAGCAGCCCGGTGACCTCGACCTTCGCCACGGGGAGCGAGAACGCCGCCGACGCCACGGTGGCGAGGGCGACCGCGGCGAGCGGCGCGGGGACGAACCGGGCCGCCCGGGGCACCCGCTTCCACACCACGAGGACGACGATCGTGCCGACCCCGAGCAGCAGGGACGCGCGGGCCGTGGCGGAGCCGAGCGAGTCGGCGAGCAGCCCGGGCAGCCCGGCGATCTTGTCGAGTCCCGCGGCGGGGGCGTCCGCCCCGGCCATCGCGTACGCCTGGCCCGCGATGAGGACCAGACCGATCCCGGCGAGCATGCCCTCGACGACGGACACGGAGATCGCACGGAACCAACGGCCCCAGCGCAGCGCGCCCATGAGGAGTTGGAGCAGTCCGGTGGCCAGCACGATGACGCCGAGCGCGGCCAGTCCGTAGGCCCGCACGGCCTCCAGGACGAGCACGGTGAGCCCCGCGGCGGGACCGGACACCTGGAGGCTGCTGCCGGGCAGCGCACCGGCCACCAGACCGCCCACGATGCCGGTGACCAGGCCGAGTTCGGCGGGGACGCCGGAGGCGACGGCGACGCCCACGCACAGCGGCAGGGCGACGAGGAAGACGACGACGGAGGAGCTGAAGTCCTGGCGGAGGGCGGGGAGTCCCGAGGTGAAGGGGGAACGGGGGGAGCCCGGGGGGCCGGCGGACGCGGGGCGCTTGACGCGCCTGTTGAGGGTGTTCATACGGATGCCTCCTGCGCGCTGCGGAGAGCGCGTGCGCGGTGCGTGTGGGGGAGATCGGGGGGCAGGCGTGTGGGGCGGACCGGGCGGACGGAACCGACCGGGCCGCGCGTGGGCCGAGTATGGAGGGCCCACGGCCGGGCCGATGACGGTTCGACGGTGGTCCGGCCCGGGGCCGGACGCCGGCCTCGGACCCGGTGGCGTCGCCGTGCCGCCTGATCCGGGGCGCGGCGGGCTCAGTGCCGTCGACGGCCCGGGTGCCCGGTGTTGAGTCTTTCGGGTGAACCGGCGCGGGGTGAACCGGCCGGTGGCGCGCTCAGCAGCGGAAGACCTGGAGGGCGGCGGCCCGTCCGGCAGGTCTGAGCCGGACCGCGGGCCATTCGGCGGAGGGCTCCCCGGCGGTCGGGGCCGTGGTCATGGCCGTGGCCGGGTCGGATCCGAGGGGGTCCGGGGCCAGCGGGCAGCGCGGTGCGTACCCTTCGCCCTCGTCGCCGCGGCAGCGGTCGCGGGCCCGCAGCATCCGTACCGGTTCCTCGACCGGCGGTTCGTGGCCCAGCCGGTCCTGGAGCGCGGCCCACCCGGCGGCCCGGGCCGGGGACGAGCCCCGGCCTTCGCCCCGGGCCGTCGTGGTGTCGGGCCCGCCGAAGCCGCCCGGACCGCCAGGGCCGGGTGCCGTGGCGGGGGAGACGGGGCAGGCCGACGGAGCCGAATCGGCTCCGGACCAGGTGCGGGCCACCCGTTCGGAAACGTGTGCGGTCGCCAACGGGGACACGGGCGTGAACAGGTGGAGGGAGAACAGCAGTGCCGCCAGGACGCAGGGGCGCAGCCCTGCGTGGAGGCCGTCACGCATGTGTTCACCTCCCCATCGGTCCTGCGGCGTGCGCTCCCGGAACGTCGGTGGAACGGGGCGCCGGTGTTCGCCGACCTCAACGGCCGGGACGGGGCACCGCGTTCCCCATGGCAATCTCCACGTTAACGGCCCGGCCCGCTTATGTGGTTACCGTGGCGTTGCGTGCGAGTGATCGACCGGAAATGATCATGTGAAGAGCGATGATGACTGAAAGTCGGGGGCGCGTGGTCTTATTGGCGCGCCTCCTAACGCTTCCGCGCGCCTTGTGGCCGGATCGCGCGCCGTCGGGGGAACCACCCGATTGGCGGAATCGGTCCGCAGCCGGGAGCCGGGAGCCGGGAGCCGGGAGCCGGGAGCCGGGAGCCGGGAGCCGGGAGCCGGGAGCCGGGAGCCGGGAGCCGGGCCGCGTCGCGTGCCGACACCGGCTGGACGGGGACCCCGTAGCGCCAGGGAGTCCGGGCGGCCCGAGGCGTCCCGTGGGAGTCGCCCGAAACGGGAGGAAGGGCGAAGGGAAGGGGGGAAGAGTCAGGAGGCGGACCGGTCGGCGGGGGAGGGCTCCACGCGGGAGCCCGGGAGCCGGTCGGCTGACCTTCGGGCAGCGTCAGTGGGACCTCGGGACTGCCCGGGGGCGCGGAAGCGACCTCGGGACGGACTCCGGGCGGTTCCGGATCTGCCCCGGCCCGCCCCCGGCCCGACCCTCGGCTCGTTCCCAGGCCCGACCCCCGGCCCGCCCCCCGGTCAGCCTTCGGCGAGCCCCCGGGCGTCGCGCGCCAGCGCGGTCAGCCGGGAGATGGCCCGGAAGTACTTCTTCCGGTACCCGCCCTTCAGCATCTCCTCGCTGAACAGCCGGTCGAAGGGGACCCCGGACGCCAGCACCGGGACCTCGCGGTCGTAGAGCCGGTCGGCCAGGACCACCAGCCGCAGCGCGGTCGACTGGTCGGGCACCGGTTCGACGTCCGTCAGGCAGACCGCCTTGAGGTCGTCCGTGAGCGCCCCGTACCTGCTCGGGTGCACCCGGGCGAGGTGCTCCAGCAGATGCGGGAAGCTGTCCAGGGAGGCTCCGGGCGTCCGGTACGCGGCCTTGGCGACCACCTCGTCGGAGTAGGGCGGCGGGGCCTCGGGCAGCCCCCTGTGCCGGTAGTCCTCGCCGTCGATGCGCAACGGGTGGAACTTCGCGGACAGCCCCTGGATCTCGCGCAGGAAGTCCGCGGCGGCGAACCGTCCCTCGCCCAGCTTGCCGGGCAGGGTGTTGGAGGTGGCGGCGAGCGCCACGCCCTCGTCGACCAGCTTCCCCAGCAGGGTGGAGACGAGGACGGTGTCCCCGGGGTCGTCCAGTTCGAACTCGTCGATGCACAGCAGGCGGTGCTCGCTGAGGGTGCGCACCGTCTGCTGGAACCCCAGGGCCCCCACCAGGTTGGTCAGCTCCACGAAGGTGCCGAACGCCTTCCGGTCGGGCGCTGCCGGGGTCGCGTGCCAGAGGGACGCCAGCAGATGGGTCTTGCCGACGCCGTAACCGCCGTCCAGGTAGACACCGCGCGGACCGGCGGGCGCCGAGGGCTTCGCCCGGCCGCCGAACCACCTGCGGCGGCCGCTCCCCGAGGCGTGCGCCCCGCCCAGCCCCGCGGCGAACGCGCCGAGCACCCGTACGGCCTCGCTCTGGCTCGGCTGGTTCGGGTCCGGGAGGTAGGTATCGAAGCGCACCGCGTCGAAGCGGGGCGGGGGGACCATCTCGGCGACCAGACGCTCCGCGGGCACCTGGGGCTCGCGTGCGCAGAGCGACAGAGGGGCCGCGTCGGGTATGGGGCTGAGGCCCGTGGCTGCGGTGGATGACGACACGATTCCCCACTTTAAGCGCCGTGCGAGACTGCGGGACATGCGACGCCTGTTCCCTGTGACCGACCAGACACCCGTCCGTCCGGCATCCGGCCGTCCGTCCGTTTCGTCTGGTGCGTCCGACGCGGGCGCCGGGGCGGGCGCCGACCGGGAGTGGACCCTGGACGAGCTGGCGGACGCCTACGCCTATCCCGGGGGGCCCGCCGTGTGGCTGCGGGCCAACATGGTCTCCACCCTCGACGGGGCGGCCCAGCACGACGGCCGCTCCCAGCCCATCTCCAGCGCCGCCGACATGCGGGTCTTCGGCACCCTCAGGGGCCTCGCGGACGCGGTCGTGGTCGGTGCAGAAACGGTTCGCCAGGAGGGTTACCGCCCCGCCCGCGCGCGGGAGGCGTTCGCCGCCCGCCGGGCCGCCGCCGGACAGGGCCCCGCGCCCGCCGTCGTGGTGGTGAGCGCGGGACTGGACCTGGACTTCTCGCTGCCCCTGTTCACCGAGCCCCTGGTGCCCACCCTGCTGGCCACCGGCGCGGGCGCCCCCGCCGACCGGCTGGCGGCGGCGCGCGCGGCCGGGGTGGAGGTGGTGATCGCCGGGGAGGGCGCCGCAGTGGAGCCCGCCCGGCTGGTCGGCGCCCTGGCGGAGCGGGGACTACGCCGTCTGCTCACCGAGGGCGGGCCCCGGCTGCTCGGCCGGATCGTCGCGGACGGGGTGCTGGACGAGCTGTGTCTGACGCTGTCGCCGATGCTCACCGCCGGGGGCGCCCAGCGGATCGCGGGGGGACCGTCCCTGGCGGTGCCGGAACGATTCGCCCTGGGGTCACTCCTGGAAGAGGGCGGCTTCTTGTTCGCTCGGTACCACCGAGGCTGACATTCGGCGGAATGATCTGTTCCGCTTAGCTTCCTGAGGGCAGACTAAAACTGGCAGACCCCGTGTGGTCACGGGGCAGGATGGTTTCCGCAGGGGGCCTCGGAGGGCCCACGGATGGAGAAGGGCGCCCGACGTGTTCACGAGCGTACTGATGATCGAAAAGGCCCTCACGTCCGTCGACGTGGAGTTCGTCACGACCCTGCACGGCGAGGAGGGCGCCACCTTCCACGTGCTGCTCCAGCCCCGGGGCGACCAGGCGGACCGGCTGCTGCGCGCCATCGACGACGTGGCCCTGGGCGAGCTGGAGGAGGCCGCCCGGGAGCGGGACACCCCCGAGGGCGCCGAGGCCGTCGCCCCCGCGCGTCAGGCCCTGGACGTCTCCCTGGCCGCCCTGCGCGCCGCGGGCTGCCGGGCCGAGGGGAAGCTGGTCGAGGACCATCCGCTGGACGCCCTGAAGGCCCTGGTGGACGAGGTCGGGGCGGACGAGGTGATCGTCCTGACCGACCCCCATTACGTGGAGGAGTTCTTCCACCGGGACTGGGCCTCGCGGGCCCGTCACAAGGTGGGCGTCCCGGTGCTGAAGCTGTTCTCCCACAGCAAGGCATAGGGTGGGGGCGCCCCGGCCGCCCCACCAGCGGCTCCGGGCACCCCGGGCACGGACCGCACACGGACCGCGGCACGCGCGCGGGGGCGTCCAGTGACGAGCGACGGCGCGCGGAGCGCCACCCCAGCACAGGGAGAGACACAGATGGCACCCGGCCTTCCCCCCGCCATGGACCGACCGCACTTCATCGGCGTCGGCGGCGCCGGGATGTCGGGCATCGCCAAGATCCTCGCCCAGCGCGGGGCGAAGGTCGCCGGGAGCGACGCCAAGGAGTCCGCGACCGCCGAGGCGCTGCGGGCGCTGGGCGTCACCGTCCACATCGGGCACGCGGCCGAGCACCTCGCCGACGACGCCAGCTGCGTCGTCGTCTCCTCGGCCATTCGCTCCGACAACCCCGAGCTGGCCCGGGCCGCCGCCCTCGGCGTCCCCGTGGTCCACCGTTCCGACGCGCTCGCCGCCCTCATGACGGACCTGCGTCCGCTCGCCGTCGCGGGCACCCACGGCAAGACCACCACCACCTCCATGCTGGCGGTCGCCCTGACCACGCTGGGCCTCGACCCGTCCTACGCCATCGGCGGCGACCTGGACGCGCCCGGCTCCAACGCGACGCACGGCGCGGGCGCCATCTTCGTCGCCGAGGCCGACGAGAGCGACCGCAGCTTCCACAAGTACGCCCCCGAGGTCGCCATCGTCCTCAACGTGGAACTCGACCACCACGCCAACTACGCGTCGATGGACGAGATCCACGAGTCCTTCGAGACCTTCGCCGCCCGGATCGTGCCCGGCGGCACCCTGGTCGTCTCCGCCGACCAGGAGGGCGCCCGCGAGCTGACCCGGCGGGTCGAGGGCGTGCGCGTGGTCACCTACGGCGAGTCGGCGGACGCCGACGTACGGGTCCTGTCGGTGGTCGCCCAGGGGCTCAGGAGCGAGGTCACCGTCCTCCTCGACGGCCGTGAGCTGACCTTCGGCGTCTCGGTGCCGGGCCGCCACTACGCGCTCAACGCCGTCGCCGCGCTCGCCGCGGGCGTCGCCCTGGGCGTCCCGGCCGACGACCTCGCGACGGCGATCGGGTCCTACACGGGCGTCAAGCGGCGCCTCCAGCTCAAGGGGGAGCGCGGCGGCGTCCAGGTCGTGGACTCCTACGCCCACCACCCCACCGAGATGACCGCCGACCTGGAGGCCATGCGCTCCGCCGTCGGGGACGGCCGCATCCTGGTGCTGTTCCAGCCGCACCTGTTCTCCCGCACCCAGGAGCTGGGCAAGGAGATGGGCGAGGCCCTGGCCCTCGCCGACGCCTCCGTGGTGCTGGACATCTACCCCGCCCGGGAGGACCCGGTGCCCGGCGTCACCAGCGCGCTGATCGTGGACGCCGCGCGGGCCGCCGGGGCCGAGGTGCGGGCCGCGCACGACAAGGAGACCGCCCCCGAGGTGATCGCGGGAATGGCCGCCCCCGGTGACCTCGTTCTCACCATGGGCGCGGGCGACGTCACGGACCTCGGCCCGCGCGTCCTGGACCGACTCGCCGGATAGCCGGACGGACCGCGCCGCCCGGGCGCCGGGTCCGCCCGGGCCCGGCCGACGGAAGTGAGGAACGAACCATGGCGTACGACATCGAGAAGCCGGACGAACAGTGGCGCGCCGAGCTGAACCCGGCGGAGTACGCGGTGCTGCGCCAGGCCGGTACGGAACCCGCCTTCACCGGTGAGTACACGGACACCAAGACCCGGGGCGTCTACGCGTGCCGCGCCTGCGGCGCCGAGCTGTTCACCTCGGAGACCAAGTTCGACTCGCACTGCGGCTGGCCCTCCTTCTACGACCCGAGGGACAGCGACGCGGTCGAGCTCCTGGAGGACCGCTCGCACGGCATGACGCGGACCGAGGTCCGGTGTGCCCGCTGCGGGTCCCACCTGGGGCACGTGTTCGCGGGGGAGGGCTACGCCACCCCCACCGACCAGCGGTACTGCATCAACAGCGTCTCGCTGCGGCTGACGCCCGAAGAGGGCTGATTCCCGGGGTGGGCCGAGCGACGGGGCGGGGGCGCCCGGACCGGGCGCCCCCGCCCCGTTTCCGTTCGCCCGGGTCCCGGCCTCCGGGCTCCGGGCCGAGGGCACTCCCCGGCGTACGGCGACCCGTCCCGCCTCCCGTGGCCCGTTCCCGTCGCCCGCCGTCGGGGCCCACGGGGACCGTCAGCCCACGTGGACCCGGGGCCGCCGCCGGGGGTCCGGCTCCGCGCGCCGCAGCACCTCCCGGGTCACCGGGGCCACCTCGCCGACCCCGAAGACCAGGAAGGCCAGCAGCTGGGGCACCGGGTGCCCCTCGGTCCAGTCGAAGTAGACGTGCGGCACCCGTCCCGTGCGGTCCCGCAGGGCCAGCAGCACCGCGGCGACGGAGTTGGGGACGGCGGCGGCGCGCACCCGCAGCCGCCGGACGCCGTGCTCGTGGTCCCCGTGGACGGTGACCTCCTCGGTGAAGTCGGAGGAGTCCCGGACGGAGACCTCCAGGAACAGCACCGGACGGTCACCGGGCAGCCCCGCCTCCTCCCGCTGGACGCGCTCCTTGGCGCGGTAGCGGGCGGTGCCGTGCCGCCGGGGGTCATGGGCGATCAGCCGCAGCGGTCCCGTCGCGGCGGCCTCGTCGACCAGTCGCAGCGCCGCCGCGTCGAAGACGACCCCCGAGGTGCGCAGCTCGAAGGCGCGGTGGATCCGGGAGGCGAACGAGGTCACCAGGATGACCACGATGAACAGCGAGGCGATCTTGATGCCGTCGGGCCGTTCGATCACATTGGCGACCAGGGTGTACGCGAACACCGCCGTGATCACCCCGAAGAGGACCGACGCCCGGCGGTCGCCCGCGCGGTGGGTGGCGACCGTGGAGGCGAAGGCCGCCGACAGCATCAGCACCAGGACGCCGGTGGCGTAGGCCCCGCTCTGCGCGTCCACGCTGGCCCCGAAGTACAGGGTGATCAGCACGGCGACGGCCATGAACAGCAGCACCAGCGGACGGACCGCCCGGGTCCACTCCGGGGCCATCCCGTACCGGGGCAGGAAACGCGGCACCAGGTTCAGCAGCCCGGCCAGGGCGGACGCGCCCGCGAACCACAGGATCGCGATGGTGGACACGTCGTAGACGGTGCCGAAGGCCGCTCCCAGGTGCTCGTGCGCCAGATAGGCGAGCGCGCGGCCGTTGGCGGGGCCGCCCGCCCGGAACTCCTCCTGGGGGATCAGCAGGGTCGTCGCCAGGCTCGACAGCAGCAGGAAGCAGCTCATGATCAGCGCGGCGGTGGTGAGCAGTCTGCGGGTGTCGCGGATCCGCCCCAGGGGACGCTCCTCGGTGTCGGTGGCGTCCCCGCGCACCTGGGGCATCACCGCCACCCCGGTCTCGAAGCCGGACATCCCCAGGGCGAGCCTGGGGAACACCAGCAGGGCGATGCCGATCATCGCCAGCGGCGAGGAGTGCTCGGCGGAGAGCGCGGACGTCCAGTCGCCGACGAGGGCCGGTTCCTCCAGGACCAGTGCCACGGAGGTGCCCACGACCACCACGTTGAGCGCCAGGTAGACGCCCACCAGGACGACCGCGACCCCGATCGCCTCCTTGAACCCCTTGAGGAACACCGCCCCCAGCGCGCCGACGAGGACGAGAGTGATGCCCGTGTTGGCGTCCCGCAGCCAGGACGGGGCGAAGGGGTTCTCCACGACGTGCGCCGCCGCGTCCGCCGCCGACAGGGTGATCGTGATCATGAAGTCGGTGGCCGCGAACCCCAGCAGGACCAGGACGAACACCTTCCCCTGCCACCACGGCAGCAGCCGTTCCAGCATGGCGATGGAGCCCTCGCCGTGCGGGCTCTCCCGGGCCACCCTCCGGTACACCGGCAGCGCCCCGCACAGGGTCAGCGCGATGAGCACGAGGGTGGCGACGGGGGACAGCAGCCCCGCGGCGAGGGCCGCGATGCCCGGCTGGTAGCCGAGCGTCGAGAAGTAGTCCACCCCGGTCAGGCACATCACCCGCCACCACGGCTGGCCCGCGCGTTCCGGGCGGGGCGCCGCGTGCGGACCCCGGTACTCGGCGGTGTGGGTGCTGAGCCCCTCCAGCAGCCAGGAGCGGAACCGGCCGCCGCTTCCCGCGCCCGTCCCGTCGTCCGCCGGGCCGTCAGGGCCGTCAGGGCCGCCGGGGCCGCCGGGGCCACCGGGGGAGCCCGGGGTGCCCGGACCGCCCGGGACGCCGTCCGGCGGGCCGGAGGGGGCGGCGGCCTCGGTGCCGGTCATCGACGGGTTCCTCCTGTCGCCTCCCGGTGCGCCGGGGGAGGGCGGTCGCCCCATGCTCACCCGGCCCCGCGCGCCCGGCGAGCCGGTGGCGCCCGTACGGGGACGCCGTACGGGGACGGTGTCCGATCGGCCGACGGGACCGTGCTCCGGACGGCACCCCGGTATTCGTACGCAAGTCCGTACGGAGTGCGGATGTCCGACCGTCGAGCCGCCCCCGACCTGGGTGTTCGACGTCCGTCCGCTCGTCGTTTCACGCTATGGAGTGATCATGGGATGAGTCGTGGATGGTCCGGTGGGGGCGGGGTAGTGCGGGGGCCATGACCCAGCCGTTTCAGCTGCCGACGTTCTACATGCCGTACCGGGCCCGTCTGAATCCCCATCTGGAGGAGGCCCGGGCCCACACCCGTGAGTGGGCCCGGGGGATGGGGATGCTGGAGGGGTCCGGCATCTGGGAGCTCCGGGACCTCGAAGCCCATGACTACGCCCTGCTGTGCTCCTACACCCACCCCGACTGCGACGGCCCCGCCCTGTCGCTGATCACCGACTGGTACGTCTGGGTGTTCTTCTTCGACGACCACTTCCTGGAGGCGTTCAAGCGCACCCAGGACCGGGCGGGCGGCAAGGCGTACCTGGACCGGCTGCCGCTGTTCATGCCGATGGACCCGGCGGCCCCGGTGCCCGACCCGGTGAACCCGGTCGAGGCGGGCCTCGCCGACCTGTGGGCCCGCACCGTGCCGTCGATGTCCCGCGACTGGCGCGAACGGTTCGCGGAGAGCACCCGGAACCTGCTCAACGAGTCCCTCTGGGAGCTGTCCAACATCAACGAGGGGCGCGTCGCCAACCCCGTCGAGTACATCGAGATGCGGCGCAAGGTGGGCGGCGCGCCCTGGTCCGCCGGGCTCGTCGAGTACGCCGCCGCCGAGGTGCCCGCCGGGGTGGCGGCCACCCGTCCGCTGCGGGTCCTCATGGAGACGTTCTCCGACGGGGTGCACCTGCGCAACGACCTGTTCTCCTACCAGCGGGAGGTCGAGGAGGAGGGCGAGCTGAGCAACGGGGTCCTCGTCCTGGAGACGTTCTTCGGCTGCACCACCCAGGAGGCCGCCGGGATGGTCAACGACGTCCTGACCTCGCGTCTCCACCAGTTCGAGCACACCGCGCTCACCGAGACCCCGGCGGTCTGCGCGGAGAAGGGGCTCGACCCCGTGGAGTGCGCCGCCGTGGCCGCCTACGTGAAGGGCCTCCAGGACTGGCAGTCTGGCGGCCACGAGTGGCATCTGCGCTCCAGCCGTTACATGAACGAGGGCGCGGTGTCCGCGCGCGGGCCGCTCGACGGGCCGACCGGCCCGGGGACCGCGGCGGCGCGGGTCGGGGAACTGCTGGCCGCGCTGGGCGCCGAGCGGCTGCGCGCCCACGTCCACGTCCCCCACCGGGTGGGCACGCCGGTCCTGCCGGACTTCGAGCTGCCCTACCGGACGACGCCCAGCCCGCACCTGGCGGCGGCCCGGGAGACCGTCGTGGACTGGTGCCACGCCGTCGGCGTCACCGGGGAGGGGGTGTGGGACGAGGCCGCCCTCAGACGGTACGACCTGGCCCTGTGCTCCGCCGCGATCGACCCCACGGGCACCCGGGAGGCCATCGACCTCAGCGCGGCCTGGCTGGCGTGGGGCACCTACGGGGACGACTGGTACCCCCGGGTGTTCGGCCCCGCCCACGACCTGGTGGGGGCGCGGCTCCTCACCGAGCGGCTGAAGGCCCTCATGCCGCTCGACGGGCCCTTCCCGGCCCCCGTACCCGTCGCCCCCGCCCCGCTCCCCGTGGCCCCGGGACTCCCCGGCGGCCCGTCCTGGCGCTCCGCCGTCACCCCCCGGCCGGTACCGGCGCCGACCACGGTTCCGACCGCTGACGCGGGGGCCGGGGAGGTCGTCCCGGTGAACGCGCTGGAACGCGGGCTGGCCGACCTGTGGGCGCGGACGGCCGGTCCGATGGGCCGGGACGACCGGGTGAGGTTCCGCGACGCGGTCGGGGTGATGCTCGACTCCTGGCTGTGGGAGCTGGGCAACCAGGAGCAGCGCCGCGTCCCCGACCCGGTCGACTACCTGGAGATGCGCCGGGCGACGTTCGGCTCGGACCTGACCATGAGCTTGTCGCGGATCACCCGGGGGAAAACGATTCCGCGGGAGGTCTACGAGAGCGGTCCGATGCGTTCCCTCCAGAACGCCGCGATCGACTACGCCATGCTGGTCAACGACGTGTTCTCGTACCAGAAGGAGATCGAGTACGAGGGCGAGGTGCACAACCTGGTCCTCGTCGTACGGAACTTCTTCGGCTGCGGCTACCCGGACGCCGTCCGCGTCGTCCACGACCTGATGAACGGACGGCTCCGCCAGTTCCAGCACGTGAACGCCCACGAACTGCCCGTCCTCTACGACGACCTCGGCCTCGACGACCGGACGCGGGAGGCACTCGCGGAGTACGTCACGGACCTGGAGAACTGGCTCGCGGGCGTGCTGACCTGGCACCGGGAGTGCCGCCGGTACGCCACCGTCCACCTCTCCCACGGGGCGGGCCTGCCGAAGCCGCCGTCCGGGTGGACGCCGACCCGATCCCCGGTCCGGGCCGTACTGCCCGCGCGCCCGGCCCCGCTGTCCGCCCGGGGGACGGCTGTCGTGGGGTGAGCCCCGCTACCCCGCCCCACGGCCGGTACGGCCCGGAACGGACCGGGTAGGCCCCGGGGGCACGACGACCCGGCCCCCGGGTCGCGCCGTGCCCCGCTCCGCCCACGGCGCGCGTGCCCACGCCCGGCCCGGAGACGGCCCCCGGGGCCGGGAGACGGCCCCCGGGGACCGGGACGGTGACCGTCCGGCGCGGGGACGGGACCCGGCGGAGACGGCCATCGCCTCGCCCGGCGATGGCCACGCCCGGAGGCGGGCACGGCCCCGTGACGGACACGGGCGGGGTCCGGGAACCCGGTCGCGCCGACCGCCTCGCGCGGGCAGGATGCTGTCCGGGGCCGGTCCGCGCGCGGGGCCCTCCCGCCGAGCGGACCCCGGACGACGGGAGACGCCGATGGCCAGCAGCACCTTCGAGCCGTTCACGGCGGACGACTACGCGGCGCGCATGGCCCGGGCCGCGCGGGACGCCGCCGACGCGGGCCTCGACGGCCTCCTCGTCGCCCCCGGGCCCGACCTCGTCTGGCTCACCGGGTACCGGCCCACCGCGCTCACCGAACGCCTCACCGTGCTCGTCCTCGTCCCCGGCCGCGATCCCGTCCTGGTGGTCCCCACCCTGGAGGCCCCGGACGCGGCCAGGGCCCCCGGCGCCGCCGCCCTCACCCTGCGCGACTGGACCGACGGCCAGGACCCCTACGGCGCCACCGCCCCGCTGCTCGGGCCCCGGGGCCGCTATGGGATCAGCGACAACGCCTGGGCCATGCATCTGCTCGGCCTCCAGAACGCCCTGCCCGACACCGCCTACACGGCGCTCACGACCGCGCTGCCGATGCTGCGCGGGGTCAAGGACGCGGCCGAACTCGCCCGGCTGGAGGCCGCCGGGGCCGCCGCCGACGCGACCTACGAGGAGATCAAGAAGGTCGCCTTCGCCGGACGCCGGGAGACCGACGTGGCGGGGGACCTGGCGGACCTGCTCCGGGGCTTCGGCCACGAGCAGGTGGACTTCACCGTGGTCGGCTCCGGTCCCAACGGGGCCGACCCGCACCACGAGGCGGGCGACCGGGTCATCGCCGAGGGGGACATGGTCGTCCTCGACTTCGGCGGTCTGCTGCACGGCTACGGCTCCGACACCTCGCGCACCGTCCACGTCGGCGAACCGGACGCCACCGAACGGGCCGTCCACGACACCGTCCGCGCCGCGCAGGAGGCCGGGTTCCGGGCGGTGCGCCCCGGGATCGCCTGCCAGGAGGTCGACCGGGCGGCCCGCGCGGTCATCACGGACGCCGGGTACGGCGAGTACTTCATCCACCGTACGGGGCATGGGATCGGCGTCACCACCCATGAGCCGCCGTACATGATCGAGGGGGAGGAGCGTCCCCTGGTGCCCGGGATGTGCTTCTCCGTCGAGCCGGGCATCTACCTTCCGGGCCGATTCGGCGTCAGGATCGAGGACATCGTGACCGTCACCGAGGACGGCGGTCGCCGACTCAACGACAGCGCGCGCGAGATGGCCATCGTGCACTGATCCGCGCCATGGACCGGCCCTGGAAACGAGAGATGCAGCGACCTCCCACTGATGACCGGAGAAGCGTCGACTCAGCCCCGCCTCCCGGCCCCGAAGCGTTCCCCGACGACCGGACGTCCCCCGACCCCGAGACCGCCCCCGGCGGCCGACCACCCCACGCCCCGCCGCCGGGCCGCCCCCCGCGTCCCACCGACGAGGAGGCGCGGCGCCTGGTCCGCGCCGCCCTCGAAGGCGCCCCCACCGCCCCGGACGGCGCCGCTTCGGACGGCCCCCGGGTCCGTCCCGTCGACGAGGGCGGCGAGTTCTTCGGCTGGTGGGCGGGGGCCCGGCACGTGCTGCGCCTGGCACCCGACCGCGACGCCTCCCTGCGGCTCCGGCGCGAACTGCGGCTACGCGAGCTGATCCGCCGTCAGCTGACCGTGCCGGTCCCCGTCAGCGTCGCCTCCGGCCTCTGGAACGGCTCCCTCGCCTACACGCTCGACCAGCGGCTGCCCGGTGCCTCCGGGGAGGACGCCCCCGTGTCGGCGGCGGGGGAGTCGGACCTCGCGGCCCTGCTGTCCGGACTGCGGGAGACGTCCGCGCGGGACGCGCTGGCCCTGGGGGTGCCGAGGGTCCCGCCGCGCTCCCTGGACAAGCTGCGGGCGGACGCCCGGCACGCGGCGTGGCTGCTCGTCCCCGACCGGGAGTTCGACGTGGCGGGGCTCGCCCGACTGACCCCCCACGCCGTCGCGCAGCTCGCCCCCCACCCGGGCGAGACGCTGACCCACGCCGACCTCAAGGGGGAGCACCTGAGGGTCACCGGGGACGGCCGGGTCTGCGGCGTCCTCGACTGGACGGACGCCGGGGTGGGGGACCCCGCCGAGGACATCGGCGGACTGGCGGTCTCCGTCGGGGCCCCCGCCGCGGTCCGCGCGGCGACCCTCGCGGGCTACGGCGCCCGCGCGTGCCTGCGGGGCCTCTGGCTGGCCCGCTGCGACACGGTGATCCGCCTCGCGGAACGGCTGCACGGCACCGACGACAGCCCGGTGCCGCTGCTGCGCGCCCAGCTGGCCCGCGCCTGGGAGCCGATCCTGCTGGAGCTGCTGGGCGACGAGGACTGATCCCGGGGCGTCGCCCCTCCCGTCGCTTCCGTCCCCTCCGGCACCGCTGACGCCGCCGGAGGGGGCGCGCTCCCGGGGAGACCTGCCGCGTCCCGGAGCGAAACGCGGTGACGGCGCCCGACGCGCCCCCGCCCGGGGCGGGCCGGGCGCTCAGGTCTGGAGCAGCACGGCGCAGGACTCCCCCGGGACGGTGAGCAGTCCGTCCGGGCCGGGCGGGGCGAGCGCTTCCCAGGCGGCCAGCACCCGGGCGGGGCGGGTGCCGAACGGGACGGTGACCTCCCCGGCGGAGGCGTTGACGACCACCCGGACGTCCCCGCGCCGGAACGCGATCCAGCGGGCCTCCTCGTCGCACATCACCCGCACCGCCGTCAGGTCCGTGTCGGTGAGGTCGGGCAGCGAACGCCGCAGCGCGATCAGCTCCCGGTACCAGCCGAGCATCCGCGCGTGGACGCCCTCCGTCCGCTCCGGCCAGCGCAGACAGGCCCCCTCGCGGGTCGCCGGGTCCTGCGGGTCGGGGACGTCCCCGGGCGCCCAGCCGTGCGCCGCGAACTCCCGCCGTCTGCCGGTGCGCACGGCCCGCGCCAGCGCGGGGTCGGTGTGGTCGGTGAAGTAGGGCCAGGGCGTCGTCGCCGCCCATTCCTCGCCCATGAACAGCATCGGGGTGAACGGGCCGGTCAGGGTCAGCGCCGCCGCGCCCGCCAGCAGCCCCGGGGAGAGGGTCGCGGCGAGCCGGTCGCCGCGCGCCCGGTTGCCGATCTGGTCGTGGTTCTGCGCGTACCCCAGCAGCCGGTGCGCGGAGACCCGGGACCGGTCCAGGGGGCGGCCGTGGCGGCGGCCCCGGAACGACGAGTAGGTGCCGTCGTGGAAGAAGCCGCCGGTCAGCGTTTTGGCGAGGGCCTCGAACGGCGCTTTCGCGAAGTCCGCGTAGTAGCCCTGCTCCTCCCCGGTGAGCGCGGTGTGCAGGGCGTGGTGGAAGTCGTCGTTCCCCTGGGCGTGCACCCCGAGCCCGTGCCGCTCCCGGGGGGTGATCAGACGGGGGTCGTTGAGGTCGGACTCCGCGACGAGGAACAGGGGGCGGCCCGTCGCGCCGGCGAGGGCGTCCACGGCCGCCGACAGCTCCTCCAGGAACGGGTAGGCGCGGGTGTCCCGCAGCGCGTGCACGGCGTCCAGCCGCAGCCCGTCCAGCCGGTAGTCCCGCAGCCAGGCCAGCGCGCTGTCCCGGAAGTAGGACCGCACCTCGTCGGAGCCGGGCGCGTCCAGGTTCACCGCCGCGCCCCACGGGGTGTGGTGGGTGTCGGTGAAGTACGGGCCGAACGCGGAGAGGTGGTTGCCCGAGGGGCCCAGATGGTTGTGGACCACGTCGAGCACCACGCCGAGGCCCAGCTCGTGCGCCCGGTCGACGAACCTCCGCAGCCCCGCCGGACCCCCGTAGGGCTCGTGCACGGCCCAGGGCGCCACGCCGTCGTAGCCCCAGCCGTGCCGTCCGGGGAAGGGGCACACCGGCATCAGCTCGACATGGGTGATCCCGAGGTCCGCCAGGTGCTCCAGCCGCTCGGCCGCCGCGTCGAAGGTGCCCGCGCGGGTGAACGTGCCGATGTGCAGCTCGTACAGCACGGCCCCCGGCAGCCCCCGGCCGCGCCAGGGGACCCGCCACACATGGGCGTCCCCGTCGACGACGGCGCTGAGCCCGTCGGGGCCGTCGGGCTGGCGACGGGAGCGGGGATCGGGCAGCACCGGTCCGCCGTCCAGCCGGAATCCGTACCGGGTGCCGTCGGCCGCGTCGGCCTCGCCCGCCCACCAGCCCGCCCGGTCCGGGTCCCGCGCCAGCGCGCGCACCGCGTCGTCCACGTGCAGGACGACCTCGTCGGCTTGTGGTGCCCACACCTCGAACAGCACGGACGACGCTCCTCGTTCCCGGGTCTTCCGGGTTCTCTGGTGTTCTCTGGGTCCGGGTTCCGGGTCCCGGATTCCGGGTTCCCGTCCATGGTCGGGCACGGACGGCCCGGAAGGCCCCGCGCAGCGCCGGGAGCGGGCCGGAACCCGGCCGCCCGGGCGCACGGTTCACCGCACCGGGTGCCCCGGGCGGGGGCCGTCGCGGGGGAGGGGCGGGCGTGTGGACACCCCGGGGCGCGCTGTCCGACAATCTGCCCTGTGACGCCGCCCTCCGAGTCCTCCCCGCCGTCCCCGCCCGCGTTCCCCGCCGTCTCCCCGGAGCCCACCGGCGGCGACGGGCTCCCCGGGCATCCGGGCCATCCCGCGCGGATCTCCGACACCGACCGGGACCGGGCGCTGACCTCGTTGCGGGAGGGCGTGGCCCAGGGACGGCTGTCGCAGGACACCTACCAGCGGCGGATGGAACTCGCCCTGGTCGCCCGGCACGCCGACGAACTGGCCGTCCTCACCGCCGATCTGCGCTCCGAGCGGGGCTGGTCGCGGGCGGTGCTCGACGGGGTGTCCGCCGTCTCGGGGTTCAGGGAGCGGATGCGCCGGGCGTGGCGCGGCGAGCGGCTCCCCAAGCTCCAGTTGCCGGGCCACATGGCAAAGCAGCCGCTGCGGATAGGCCGGGACCCGGGCAACGGGCTGCGGCTGAACCACGAGACGGTGTCCCGGGTCCACGCGGAGCTGTTCCACCAGAGCGGGCTGTGGGTGCTGCGGGACCTGGGGTCGACCAACGGGACCACCGTGAACGGGCGGCGCGTCGTCGGCTCGGCGGTGGTGCGCGACGGGGACCACGTCGGCTTCGGCCATCTGGTGTACCGGCTCACCGCCGGGTGAGGCCGGGGCCGGGCGCCGGGAGGTGACGGGCCGTCGGTCTCAGGGCCCGGCGGGGCGGGCGTGCCGGGCGGCCGCCAGCACCGTGCGGACCTGGTGCTCCACCTGGTGCTCCAACGGTATCCACCGGGCCTGGAACCCTTCCGCGAACGTCTCGCACCACCGGGCGACCAGCCGTTCCAGCCGGGGCGCCGCGCGGTCGCCCTCGGCCTCCAGGGCGCGCAGCAGCATCGCGGCGGACCGCAGCGGCAGCCGCCGTCCGAAGGCGTCGACGTTGCGCACGTAGGCGGTGGAGGCGTCCGGGGGCGGGGGCCGGGACCAGTCCTCGGCGAGTCCGGGGGAGAGGTCCAGGGCCCAGCGGGCGGCCCGCAGCAGGGGGGCGTCCGGGGCGCGCAGCCGGGGCGCGGTCTCCTCGAAGAAGCCCGTCACCAGCCGGGCGTCGGCCCGCAGCCGCCCGGCCAGCCCGCGCAGTTCCCGGGCGGCGGCGGGGTGCGGGGTGTGGTCCCCGACCAGGTCGCTCGCCCACATCGGTACCTCGATCACGGCGGTCAGCCCGCCGTACCGGTGGGCGTGGTGCCAGGTGCTGGCGCGGGCGTCGTCGGGCAGGCTCGGGAACGCCACGTGGGAGCCGGGCGGCGGCATCACATGGACCCCGAGTCCGGAGGTGGGCCAGCCCGCCGCGTCCGAGGGGCCCACGTCCACCGGGATGTTCAGCTCCGCCGCGGACTTGCCGAACGGCTCCGCGAGTCCGGGGACGTCCCGGGTGAGCTGCACCCAGCTGCCACCGAGTTCGATGCTGTGCAGGGACACCTGGAGGTAGGGCCGGGTCCGGTCGATGACCGCCTTGATGGCCCGGGTCTCCGGCGGCAGCCTGCCGGGCGGCAGCAGGGACGGCGCCCACTCCGGCTGTTCGTGCCCCGGCGGACGGAAGAAGCGCCGGTGGTACTCCAACAGGGTGCGCGGCGCCGGGGTGCGGTGCAGGTCCGCGCCGTCCGGGTCGGCGCAGAGCAGGAAGTGCCAGGACAGACCGGTGCGCAGCGCCCGCTCGCGCAGCACCCGTTCGGCCAGTCGCAGGACCGTGGCGCCGCCGGTCGGCTCGTTGGCGTGGGCGCCCGCCACCACCAGGACGGCGGGCCGGGCGCGCCCCACCGACAGCAGATGGATCGGCCGTCCCCCTCGCGAGGTGCCGACCCTCCGCAGGGCGGCCGCCGAGGGCCGCCGGGCCGTCATCCGCCACGCCGCCGCCACCATCTCGGCCACCGTGGGATAGCGCTGCTCCGTCAGGTGACTCACCCCCGTTTGGTCCTCCCGCCGTGCATGCGCAGTAGTCCACGCGCGTGCGAGCCTGTCAAGGACATGACGCCCGCTCACCAGCCGAATCACTCCTTCGGGTGTATGCGGTGGTTACGTGGTTCGACGCAGGACGACCGGACGCGCGGGCCCGGACCCGGCCCCGCGAGGAGGGCCGGAAGGAGGCTGGACGGGACCGGGCGAGGGCCGGGCGGTGGACCGGAGCGAGGGCCGGACGGTGGACCGGAGCGAGGGCCGGACGGAGGGCGGGGCCCACGACCGGACGGGGGCGGGTCAATCACCAGGCGGGGCCGGGCCGACGACCGGACGGGACCGGGCCGACGACCGGTGGGGCGACCCGGGCGGGACTACCGGCCGGGACCGGGCAGGGAACGGCCGGAGACCGGGACGGAGGCCGGGGACCGGGCGGAGGGAGGGCGGCGCCGTACGCCGGACGGCGGGTCAGGGCGTGGCGTCCGCGCGCTGGAGGAGTGCCACCGGCAGGTCCGTCAGCAGCGCCCCCACCGGCACCGTCCCCGAGTGCGCCCGGCCCGGCGCCAGCAGGTCCCGCCAGCTGCCCCGGGGCAGCGTCACCGTGGTGGAGCCCCAGCCGCCCGCGTCGGCGAGCCGCCCCGACAGCCGGGTGACGGCCGTCAGCACCCGCTGGGCGCCTCCGGCGCGCGTGAACCCCACCCAGTGCCCGGCCGCGCGCCCCGTGGCGCGCAGCGGCGTGTAGGAGGCCCCGGCGCCGAACGCCTCCGGGTGCCGCCGTCGCAGCCGCAGCGCCACCGTCGTCAGGGCCGTCTTCTCGGCGGACAGCCCCCCTCCGGCCACCGGGCCGCCGCCCGGCTCCGGCGGCGGGCCGTCCGGCCCGCGCGCCGGACCCCGGTTGTCGGGGTCCACCAGCGCCAGGTACTCCTCCTCCGTCCCCTGGTACAGGTCCGGGACGCCCGGCACGGTCAGGTGCAGCAGCGCGGCCCCCAGCACGTTCGCCCGCACCAGGGGCGCCAGCGCCGCCCGGAAGGCGGCCACCCGCTCCGGCGCGGCGTCGCCCCCCGGGCCCGCCGTCACGAAGTCGGTGACCGCCCGCTCGTACCCCGGGTCCGGCTCGGTCCACGAGGTGCGCAGCCCCGCCTCGCGCACGTGCTTCAGCACCGCCCCCGCCAGCCTGCCCTCCCCCGGGAACCCCAGCGCCACCGCCGACTGCCAGGCCACCCACGCCACCCGGGGGTCCGGCGCCGGGCCGCCCGGGGCCCGCTCCGGGTCCCCGGTCAGCTCCGCCAGCAGCCCGGCCCACGCCGCCGGACGCTCGGTGAGGGCGGCCAGGGCGGCCCGGACGTCCCCGCTGCGCTTGGTGTCGTGGGTGGACAGCACCGTCCCGGTGAGCGGCCAGTCGCGCTGGACGCGCGCGTGGTGCGCGTGGAAGGCGTCGGGGTCCAGCGCGGGGGCGTCCGGGGCGCCGCCCACCTCGGTGGCCGACAGCAGCGGGGTGTACCGGTAGAAGGCGGAGTCCTCCACGGACTTGGCGCGCACCGCCGACGCGGTCTGCGCGAACCGCGCCCGGAACGCCTCCCGCTCCGGGCCGTCGCCGTCCGCCAGCAGCGACCGCACGGCGTCCACCGCCGTCGCCTCCTCCGCCACCGCGAACGCTTCCCGGGCCGCCCGTACGGTCTCCTCCGGCAGCACCCGCGCGGTGTCCCCGGCGCCGTAGGGGCGGTACACCCGCAGCCGGACCAGCAGCTCCCGCAGCGCGGTCCGCAGTGCCCAGGGCGCGTGGTCGCGCAGCGCCGGGTCCCCGGCGCACAGCGCGTGGCAGGCCCGGGTCAGCCGCGCCACCTCGGCGGCCAGCTCCCGGGTGACCACCCGGTGGGCGGCCCGGCGCGCGGTGGCCTCCCAGTGGCCGCCCCGGTCGGCCTCCGGGGCGACGAACTCCCGGTGCCGGTCGAGCAGCTCGCGGGCCCCGTCCGGGTCGGTGAGCACCCCGTCCACCGTCCGCAGCGCGTCGTACCCGGTGGTGCCCGCCACCGGCCACGAGGCGGGCAGCCGTTCCCCGGGGGCGAGGATCTTCTCCACGACCGTCCAGCGCCCGGCCGTCCCCGCGTCCAGCCGCCGCAGATACCCCTCCGGGTCGGCCAGCCCGTCCGGATGGTCCACCCGCAGCCCCTCCAGGACGCCCTCGCGCACCAGGGCCAGCACCTTGGCGTGGGTCGCCCGGAACACCTCGGGGTCCTCCACCCGCACCGCGATCAGCTCCGCGACGGTGAAGAACCGGCGGTAGTTCAGCTCGGTGCGGGCCAGCCGCCACCAGCCGAGCCGGTACCACTGGGCGGCCAGCAGCCGTTCCAGGGGCAGTCCCCCGGTGCCGGGGCGCAGCGGGAACGCGTGGTCGTGGTAGCGCAGCACGTCCCCGTCCACCCGCAGCGCGCCGAGTTCGTCACCGATCCGGCGGCCCAGCACCGGCAGCAGCACCCGGCCGCCCTGCGCCTCCCAGTCGATGTCGAACCAGCGCGCGTACGGGGACGCGGGGCCGTCGCGCAGGGTCTCCCACAGCGGCCGGTTGAGCCGGGGCAGCGCCGCCATGTGGTTGGGCACGATGTCCGCGACCAGCCCGAGCCCGTGGGCCCGGGCGGTCCGCGCCAGCGACCGCAGCCCGTCCTCGCCGCCGAGTTCGGCGCGCACCCGGGTGGGGTCCACCACGTCGTAGCCGTGGGTGGAGCCGGGCACCGCCTCCAGCACGGGGGACAGGTGCAGATGGGAGACGCCGAGCGCGGCGAGCCGGGGCACGGCCGCCTCGGCGGCGGCGAACGGGAAGGCGGGCTGGAGCTGGAGGCGGTAGGTGGCGGTCGGCGGGGCGGGCTCACGGGGCGCGACGGGCTGGGGGCTCATGGGCTCGTGGGTACCGGTGCGCCCGGCGCGCTGTCGCGGGGCCCGCCGGGGCGGTCACCCGGGCGGCGCGGCGGAGGGCCGCCGCAGGACCGCCAGGCTCCGGTCCACCAGGGTGATCCGCTCCCCGGCGGCCACCGGGGTTCCGCCGTCCGCCGCCACCGGCTCGGGGCGGGCCGTGTCGACGAGCAGCCGCCACCCCCGCCCGTGGCCGGTCGGCACCACGAAGTCCAGCGGCTCGGCGGAGGCGTTCACCATCAGCAGGAACGAGTCGTCGCGGATCCGTTCGCCCCGGGGCCCGGGCTCGGAGATCGCGTCCCCGTTCAGGAACACGCTCAGCGCGCGGGCCTGCGCCGCGCCCCAGTCCCGCTGGCGCATCACCTCGCCCTCCGGGGTGAACCACACGAGGTCCGACAGCTCGCCGGAGCCGCCCTCCACCGGACGGCCCCGGAAGAACCGCCGCCGCCGGAAGACCGGGTGGTCGCGGCGCAGCCACACCATCGCCCGGGTGAAGGCGAGCTGGCGCCGGGCGAGGGCGTCGTCCCCGTCCTCCCCGTGGCGGTCCCCGCCGCCTCCGCCGTCGCCGTGGCCGTCACCGGCCCGGCCGTCTTCGTCGGGTGCCGGCGCCGTGCCTGAGGGGCCCGTCCCAGAGGGGCCCGTCCCGGAGTGACCGGTGCCGGGGTCCGTCCCGGGGGAGTCCGTCCGGGAGGAGACCCCTGCGGAGGGGGCACCACCGGAGGAGCCCGTCCCGGTGGGCCAGCGGACCCAGGACACCTCGTTGTCCTGGCAGTAGGCGTTGTTGTTGCCGCGCTGGGTGCGGGCGAACTCGTCGCCGTGGCTGAGCATCGGCACCCCCTGGGACAGCAGCAGGGTGGCCGTCATGTTGCGCATCTGGCGCTCCCGCAGCGCGCGCACCCCGGGGTCGTCCGTCTCGCCCTCCACCCCGCAGTTCCACGACCGGTTGTGGTCCTCGCCGTCCCGGTTGTCCTCGCCGTTGTCCTCGTTGTGCTTCTGGTCGTACGACACCAGGTCGCGCAGGGTGAAGCCGTCGTGGCAGGTGACGAAGTTGACGGAGGCGTGGGGGCGCCGCCCGTCGTCCTGGTAGAGGTCCGAGGAGCCGGTCAGCCGGGACGCGAACTCCGCGAGCCTGCGGGGTTCGCCGCGCCACAGGTCGCGGACCGTGTCGCGGTACTTGCCGTTCCACTCGGTCCACAGCGGGGGGAAGTTCCCGACCTGGTAGCCGCCCTCGCCCAGGTCCCAGGGCTCGGCGATCAGCTTCGCCCGGGACACCACCGGGTCCTGCTGCACCAGGTCGAAGAACGACGACAGCCGGTCCACCTCGTGGAACTGCCGGGCCAGGGTCGCCGCGAGGTCGAAGCGGAAGCCGTCCACCCGCATCTCGGTGACCCAGTAGCGCAGCGAGTCCATGATCAGTTGCAGTACCTGCGGGGAGCGCATCAGCAGCGAGTTCCCGGTGCCGGTGGTGTCCGTGTAGTGGCGCCGGTTCTCCGCGAGCCGGTAGTAGGACGCGTTGTCCAGTCCGCGGAAGGAGAGCGTGGGGCCGAGGTGGTTGCCCTCCGCGGTGTGGTTGTAGACCACGTCGAGGATCACCTCGATGCCCGCCTGGTGCAGGGCCCGCACCGCCGACTTGAACTCCAGCACCTGCTGCCCCCGGTCGCCCCAGGAGGCGTACGCGTTGTGGGGGGCGAAGAAACCGATGGTGTTGTAACCCCAGTAGTTGCCGAGTCCCATCCCGACGAGCCGGTGGTCGTGGACGGACTGGTGCACCGGCATCAGTTCCAGCGCGGTCACCCCCAGCTCCGTCAGGTGCTCCAGGACCGCCGGATGGGCGAGCGCCGCGTAGGTGCCGCGCAGCTCGTCCGGCAGCGCCGGGTGCGTCATCGTCAGGCCCTTCACATGGGCCTCGTAGACCACGGTGCGGTGGTACTCCGTCCGGGGCGGGCGGTCGTCGCCCCAGTCGAAGTACGGATTGACCACCACCGAGGCCATGGTGTGCGCCGCCGAGTCGAGGTCGTTGCGCCGGTCGGGCGACCCGAAGGGGTACCCGTACACCTCCTCCCCCCACTCGACTGTGCCGCTCATGGCCCGCGCGTAGGGGTCCAGCAGCAGTTTCGCGGGGTTGCAGCGCGGTCCGCGCTCCGGCGCGTACGGGCCGTGGACCCGGAAGCCGTAGCGCTGACCCGGCATCACCCCGGGCAGATAGGCGTGCCGGACGAACGCGTCCGTCTCGCGCAGCTCCACCCTGGTCTCGGAGCCGTCGTCGTGCAGCAGGCACAGCTCCACGCGGTGGGCGGCCTCGGAGAAGACCGCGAAGTTGGTTCCGGCGCCGTCGTACGCGGCACCCAGCGGATACGCCTGTCCCGGCCAGACCTGCATGGGGGTGTCGGTCCCCTTCCCGCCCCCGTGTTCACAGAGGCCACTCGGGTACCAGAGTCTTCCCCAAACGAAGGCAACCTCCTAGGACGTCGATCCGTCCTACCGGGTGACCGCGATCGTTCGATTGACGGTTTCACGCAGGGGGGAGTTGGGGGAGCAGTGCGTCAACTGGTGAGACGCCATGTCGGGAAGGTCATGGCGGGTGGAGCCATAGCGGTGGCGGGAACGGCCGTGATGGTCGCCGTCACCCTGCCCGGAATGGCGGGCGCGGACGACAACAAGGCGACCGACCGTCCCACCCAGAGCCAGGGCGAAGCGCCCGGCCGGGGGGACGCCACCGTCACGGCGGACGGGGCCGCGGGCGAGGGCACGCAGGACGGGGCGAAGGGGAACTCCGGGAGCGCGGACACTCCGCCGCCGCCCGGCGAGGTCGCTCCGGTGGTCCCCGAGGGCAAGAAGGGCATCGGCAGCGACCCGCTGACCGACGACGAACTGAAGCGCGCCGAGGGCGCCGCCGAGGCGGACGACCTGCGCCGCACCGCGCGGGACGTCGAGGGGAAGAAGGGCCCGGAGCACCTCTACACCAGCCTCCAGGAGCCCGACCCGGACGCTCCGGCGGGGCAGACCGGCCGCCGGGCCGAGGTCGTCTTCTACGACTACGAGCAGGAGGGCACCGTCACCAAGACGGTGGACCTGGACTCCGGCGAGGTGGTGGACACCGCCGTCTCGCGCGGCACCCAGCCCCCGCCCAGCGAGGGCGAGCTGGCCGAGGCGGCGCGGCTGCTGATCGCCCACCCGCTCGGCGCGGACCTCAAGAAGGACTTCCGGCACGCCACCGGCAAGGAGCTGACGGACCCCGCCCAGGCGGAGCTCACCGGGATGATCTTCACCAAGCAGACCACGCTGAAGGTGCCCGGCACCCTCAAGGACTGCGGTAAGAACCGCTGCCTCAGCGTCATCTTCAAGGTCAAGGACGGCCCCTGGTTCGACACGCGCAGGAGCGTCGTCGACCTCAGCGCGCGCACCGTCGCCCGCATCGGCTGACCCTTCCCCGACCCACCTCCCGACGAGGAGTTTTCCCACATGCAGGACCAGAGACTTCCGCGTGCCCGGAAAGGCGCCGGACTCGCCCTCGCCGTGACGGCGCTCGTGGGCGGCACGATGGCGGGCACCGCCCAGGCGTCCGCCCCGCAGGCACCCCGCACCGCGCCCGCCGCCCCGGCCGCCGACTGCAGCGCCGCCAACCGCGTCGAGCAGAAGCTGGACGGCGGCACCACCTGGCGGATGTGCTTCCGCCACGACCCGCTGGCCGGTGTCGTCCTCGACAAGGTCAGCTACCAGCCCAAGGGCGAGGCCCAGCCCATCCGGGTGCTCAACAGCGCCCGCCTCGCCCAGATCCACGTCCCCTACGACGACGGCCAGGCCGAGTACGAGGACGTCACGGGCACCAACTTCGGCAACGAGCTCCAGGCCCTCAAGGGCGGCGAGTGCCCCGGCGGCACCATCCGTCCCGTGAAGGTCGCCTCGCGCGGCGACGTCAAGGGCCTGTGCACCACCACCCGCGCCCGCGGCCACGCCTACCGGCTCGCCAACGACACGGGCACCAAGGTCTGGCAGGCCCAGGGCACCGACCTGCTGGTCTACTCGATCAACAAGGCCGCCTGGTACGAGTACATCACCGAGTGGCGGTTCTCCTCCGACGGCACCATCACCTCGAACGTCGGCGCCACCGGCATGCTCTCCCCGTACGACTACGACGGCGGCGACGACCGGGGCTGGCCCATCGGCAAGAACAACGCCGCGAAGGCCGAGAGCCACAGCCACAACGTGTTCTGGCGGGTCGACTCCGCGCTGGACGGCAACACGAACAACCGCGTCGAGCAGTTCGACTCCACGGTGACGCCGGGCCGCAACGGGGCCTCCCCGACCACCAAGACCAAGCGCACCAAGGTCACCAAGGAACTGGCCGGGGACGCCAAGAACATGCGCTGGTGGCGCCTGGTCAGCACCACCGGCAAGAACAAGGACAACCACCCGCGCAGCTACGAGATCGTGCCGGGCCGCAGCGACAAGTTCCCCGGTCGCCCGTACACCAAGCACGACGTGTACTTCACCGAGTACAAGAAGTGCGAGAAGTACGCCAGCGGCAACCCCAGCTGCCCCACCAGCTCCCCCCGGAGCGTGGACAAGTGGGTCAACGGCCAGACCCTGAAGAACCCGATCACCTGGGTCAACATCGGCTTCCACCACATCGCGCGCGACGAGGACCAGGAGCCCATGCCGGTCCACTGGCAGGGCTTCTCGATGGTGCCGCGTGACGTGACGGCCATGAACCCGCTCACCCCGGCGGACCTGAAGAACCGCAACGGCAACGTCGGCCCGCTGCCGTAGCCGTCAACCCGGTTCACCCCGGAACGGACGACCCTGTCCATCCGGCTGCACCGCCGACCGCTCCCGGAGTACCCTTCCTTGATCGTTGACCAGGGGGGTCACACGGGGTGCGGAAGGCGGTGCGGCGGGTGTCGGGAGGGCTGCAGCTGCCGCCGGGTGACGGCGGTCAGCGGGAGGGCTCCCCGGAGGCCCCGCACACGGGGGTCTCCCTGGCCCGTCCCCTGGACACGGGCTCGCAGATCGGACCCGAGCTGGACTGGGGCCCCGAGCAGTGGACCGAGGTCCGCACCCGCGCCCAGCGCGCGGGGCGGGCCTACATCTGGCTGAACCTGGTCGAGCAGCGGCTGCGCGCGGTCGTGGGCGCCGTGCTGCGGCCCGTCTACGAACCCGTCCACGGGGACGACTGGGTCGTGGCCGCCGCCGGACCCGCCGGACAGGAGTGGGTGCAGCGGGCCGTGGCGGTCCGCGAGGTCAGCAGACGCAAGGGCTACCTCCTCGACCCGGCGGACGACAACGTCCTCAGCTTCCTGACCCTCCCGCAGCTGCGGGAGCTGATGGTCCAGCACTGGCCGTGCTTCGAGCCGTACTTCGACGACCGCCGGGACGTCGAGCTGGCCCTGGACGAGCTGGAGGTCACCCGGAACGTCGTCTCCCGCAACCGGGCCCTCTCCGAAGCCGTCCTCGCCCAGGCCGAACGCGCCTCCGCGCGCCTCCTGGAGATGCTGGGCGCCGGGTCCGACGCCCCGTCCGGCGGACGGCTGCCCGTCGACGCCGTCGAGGACCTGGTGGGGGACCGCTACGCGGACGTGGTCGCGGTCCACCCGGACCGGGTCCGGCTGCTGCGGCAGTTCCCCGCGGAGGACATCTTCGGCGGCGCCCGCCGCCTCGACGCCACCGGCATCGGACTCAACCTGCTGGTGCAGAACTTCTCCGGACGGCGGCTGGTGCGGCTCGCCGAGTCCGGCTGCCGGGTCCGGCTGCTCTTCCTCAACCCCGCCTCCAGCGCCATCAAGCGCCGGGAGCGGGAGCTGGGGCTCAAGCGCGGCGAACTGAGCCGCTCCGTGGAGATGAACATCCTGCACATGCGCCGGGTGCGCTCCCGGCTGCGGGACCCGGGCGCCTTCGAGATCCAGGTGTTCGACGAGACCCCCCGGTTCACCGCCTACCTGGTGGACGGCGACGGGGCGGACGGAGTCGGCGTCGTCCAGACGTATCTGCGGCGCACCCGGGGTATGGAGGCCCCTGTACTCGTCCTGCGGGGCGGCGGCCGGGTGGTCAAGCCCGGCGAAGCGGGTGAGAGCTGCCTCTTCGAGACGTACCGCGAGGAATTCGACCTGGCGTGGAGCGACTCCCGGCCGGTGTCCTGACCCCCGGCCGCGGCGGCCCGCCGTCCGGTTGTCAGTGGCACGTGCGAGGGTGAGGTCACCGGGGGAGAGCACCACGAGGAGGGGGCCCACATGAGCTGGTACCGGGAACGGCTGGTCGGCTTCGATCTGGAGACGACCGGCACCGACGTCGAGACCGACCGCATCGTGACCGCGGCGCTCGTCGCCCTCGGACCGGACGGGCGGGTGACGGACGAGCGCACCTGGCTGCTCGACCCCGGGGTCGCCATACCCGACGAGGCCGCCGCCATCCACGGGGTCACCACCGGACACGCCCGCCGGCACGGGGCGCCCGCGGCCACCGCCGTCGCGGAGATCACCGGGGCCCTCGCCGAGGCACTGCGCGACGGCGCCCCGCTGGTGGTCATGAACGCCCGTTACGACCTCTCGCTGCTGGACCGCGAGTGCCGCCGCCACCGGATACGGCCGCTCTCCGAGGACCCCGCCACCGAGGCGTTCCCCGTGCTGGACCCGCTGGTCCTGGACAAGCACGTGGACCGCTACCGCAGGGGGCGGCGCACCCTCCAGGCGCTGTGCGCCCACTACGGCGTGGAGCTGGACAGTGCCCACGAGGCCCGCTCCGACGCGGTGGCCGCGGTCCGGGTGGCGCGCCGGATCGGGGAGGAGCACACGACGGTGGGCACGGTGCGCCCCGCCGAGCTGAGGGAGCTGCAGGTGCGCGCGGCGGCCGAGCAGTCCGCCTCCCTGGAACGCTTCCTGCGGCGCACCTCCGACCCCACCGCCCGGGTCGAGTCCGCCTGGCCGGTGATCCCCGCCCAGCGCCCGGCGCACGGACCGGCCGACCAGCCGGCCGGTGAACCGGCGCGCGGACCGGTGGACCGCTGACGGGTCCCCGACGGCTCGCTGACGGGCCGCCCGGGAGCGCCCGGACGGGCGCCCCGCCCGGGCGTGTCCTGACGGCACGGCCATGACGGGATCAGCCCGGTCGGGAACCGTGCTGACGAGGGGTCCGTCCGGAGGGACCGCACCGCCGGGAAGGCGCCGGAGGACGCGCCGGACGGGAAGGGCCGGACGGGAAGGCACCGCAGGACGCGCGCCGGGCGGGACGGCGGTCCGCTGTCAGAACGGGTACCAGCGCACCGTCTCGTCCCCGTCCCGCAGCGAGGCCACCCGACGGCGGAACTCGACGAGGGCCCGGGGATTGCCCGGCGCGTGCTGCGCCACCCACGCGCAGCTCGCGGTCTCCCGGGCGCCCCGCAGCACCGCGCAGCCCTCCCAGTCCCGCACGTCCCAGCCGTAGACGTCGACGAAGGCGGCGTAGGACTCGTCGGGCAGCCCGTAGCGGTCGTGGGAGAGGGCCATCACCACCAGGTCGTGTTCCCGCAGATCGTGGGAGAAGGTCTCCAGATCGACCAGCACGGGTCCGTCCGGCCCCACCTGGACGTTGCGGAGGAGGGCGTCCCCGTGGATCGGGCCCGGCTCCAGCCGGGGCACCAGCGCGGCGGCGGCCTCCGCGAAGCCGTCCCGGCGCTCCCTCAGGAACGCCGCGTCGGCGGGGTCGACCGCGTCCCCGGCCAGCCGCAGCCAGCGCTCGACCCCGCCGAGCAGCTCCCGGCGGGGCAGCGCCAGCGCGGGCGCGGGCAGGGCGTGCACCCGGCGCAGCAGCTCCGCGAGGTCGTCGCCCCGGGCCGGGCGGACCGCGTCGGGCAGCCGGTGCCACACCGTCACCGGGTGGCCGTCCACCAGCAGCGCGTCGGGGCGGGCCGCGCGGACCGCGGGGACCCCGGCCCCGGCCAGCCAGCCGGCGACGGCGACCTCCCGCCGGGCCCGTTCCCACAGGGTCGCGTCCCGGCCGATCTTCACCACCAGGCCGTCGGCCGCGAACACCGCGTTCTCCCCGAGGGCCAGCAGCCCGGCCCCGGTGCCCGGCGGCAGCACCCGCGCCGCCTCCAGCACCCGCCGTGCCCGTGCCTCGTCCATCGCCAGCCTCCCGGTCCGGTGCGCCGCCCGGGTCCGCCGGTCCGTCCGGCGGGGGCGATCGTCGCCGCAAGTGTCGCATCAGCCCTGTTCACGGGCGTCCGGCGGGCATCCGGACGCGCGCATGGCAGTGTGGCGCGTTTCCGTCAGGCCCGGGGAATCGCCTTGGCCCGGGGAGCGACCCCTTCCTACGGTGACGGCATGACCACCTCCCGACCCGCACACATCGCCATGTTCTCCATCGCCGGTCACGGACATGTGAACCCGAGCCTCGACGTGATCAGGGAGCTGGTGGCCCGTGGCCACCGCGTCACCTACGCCGTCCCGCCCGTCTTCGCCGACAAGGTCGCCGCCACGGGCGCCGAGCCGCGTCCGTGGGACTCCGTCCTGCCGCTGGACGAGACACCCGGGACCTTCGAGGACGGCGATCTGATAGACAACATCGGGCCGTTCTTCGCGGACGCCCGCCAGGCGCTGCCCCAGCACCTGGCCGCGTACGAAGGGGACGAACCCGACCTCGTGCTGTACGACGCGGGTGCCTTCGCCGGGCGGGTCCTGGCCCGCCGCTGGGGCGTCCCGGCGGTCCAGCTGTCGCCCAGCGTGGTGGCCTGGGAGGGGATCGAGGAGGAACTCCTCCGGCCCGTCGCCGAGCCGCTGAAGCAGACCCCGCGGGGCAAGGCGTTCTACGAGGAGACCGTCGCCTGGCTCACCGAGCACGGCGTGGACGTGACGCCGGAGCACTTCGTCATCCGGCCCGACCGGGGGATCGTCCTCGTCCCCCGGGCCCTCCAGCCCCAGGCCGACCGGGTCGACGAGACCCGGTTCTCCTTCGTCGGCGCCTGCCATGGCGAGCGTGCCGAGGAGGGCGCCTGGCGGCGTCCGCCCGGCGCGGAGAAGGTGCTGCTGGTGTCGCTGGGCTCCTACTTCACCCACCGGCCGGACTTCTACCGGGCCTGTGCCGAGGCGTTCGGGGACCTGCCCGGCTGGCACGTGGTCCTCCAGATCGGGAGGTTCACCGATCCGGCGGACCTCGGGGAGCTGCCCGCCAACGTCGAGGTCCACTCCTGGGTGCCCCAACTGGCGGTCCTGCGGCAGGCCGACGCCTTCGTCACCCACGCGGGAGCGGGCGGCAGCCAGGAGGGCCTGGCGACGGCCACCCCGATGGTCGCCGTCCCGCAGGCCGTCGACCAGTTCACCAACGCGGACACCCTCCAGGCGCTCGGCGTGGCCCGGGTGCTGCACACCGGGGACGTGACCGCCGAGTCCCTGCGCGCGGCCGTCCTCGGGGTCACGGACGACCCGGAGGTCGCGCGGCGGCTGGCGGAGGTCCAGCGGGAGACGGCCGCCGAGGGCGGCACCCCGCGTGCCGCCGACCTGATCGAGGCGGAACTCCCCGAGGCGCTCCGCCCGCGCCGCTGACGCACCGCCCCCGCCCCGGGCCCCGCCCCGCGCGCGGCCCGCACCGGCCCGTCCCTGATCCGGCCCGGGCCCGTCCCTGATCCGGCCCGGGTCCGCTCCGGTCCCGTCCCGGACCCCACATGGACCCGGGACGGGCGGAACGCGGTGGTGGAGTGGCCCTGGGGCCCGTCCCACCACCGCGTTTCCACCCTCCTGACACCGGCCGCCTCCGGGGGCGCACAGCGTCCCGGGTCCGCTTCCGGTCCGTGCGGACCCGGGACGGGCCGGGCGCGATGGCGGGGCGGCCCCTGAGGCCCGCTCCACCACCGCGTCCCGCCCCTGGGCACGGACCGCCCCGGGGCACCGCGCCCCGCCCCTCGGGCACCGACCGCCCCTGGGCACCGCGTCCTCCCGGGACGTCCACCGTCCCGGGCGCGCCGGGTCCTAGACCCCGATCCGGGTGCCGTTCCCGGTGACCTCCGCCGTTTCGGTCTGCCGCGCCCCGGCGGTCACCGCCGGGACCGGCTCGGGCGTCTCGTCGTGCGACAGGTCCGGCAGCCAGCGGAGCCACCGGGGGAAGTACCAGTTGGCCTCCCCGAGCAGGGCCATCACCGCGGGCAGCAGCACCCCGCGGATGACGGTCGCGTCGATCAGCACGGCCGCCGCCAGGCCCACGCCCATCTGCTTCATCGACTGCATCGACAGCGTGGCGAAGATCGCGAACACCGCCACCATGATGACCGCCGCGCTGGTCACCACCCCCGCCGTGGTGACGACCCCGTGGGTGATGGCGTCCCGGGTGGCGTAGCCACGGGTCCGCGCCTCACGGATCCGGGACACCACGAACACGTGGTAGTCCATCGACAGCCCGAACAGGATCACGAAGAGGAACAGCGGCAGCCAGGTGACGATCGCGCCCACGCCCTCCGCGCCGACCAGCGAGGCGCCCCAGCCGTGCTGGAAGACGGCGACGAGGATGCCGTACGCCGCGCCCACCGACAGCAGGTTGAGGACGATCGAGGTGACGGCGACGGTCAGCGAGCGGAAGCACAGCAGCATCAGCAGGAAGGCGAACACCACCACGAAGGCGAAGACCGGGACGACGGCGCCCGTCATCTGGTCGTTGAAGTCCTTCGAACCGGCGACCTGACCGGTGACCGGCGCCTCCACTCCGTCCACCGCGCCCAGCGTCGCGGGCCGTACCTCGTCCCGGATCAGGGCGAGGCTCTTCTCCGCCCGGTCCAGGTCGGAGCCGCCGACCAGCGGCACGGACACCAGGGCCACGTTCTCCTCCGCGTGCACCTTGACGTCGACGGGCCCGCGCGAGGCGCCCGAACTCACCACCCGCTCACGGAAGTCGGCGAGCGCCGCCTTCACCCGGGGGGAGTCGACGTCCTTCGCCCGGACGACGACCGTGGCCGGGTCGGAGCCCCCGGGGAACGCCTCGTTCAGCCGGTCGTAGGTGGCGACGATCGGCACCGAGGAGCCGAACTCCTGGTTCAGGGTGAGTTCCTGGGTACGCATCCCCAGCGCGGGGGCCGCGACCGCCAGCAGGACGCCGCCCGCCAGGGCCAGGGACAGTCCGGGCCGCGCCAGGACGACCTTCAGCACCGACTTCCAGATCCGGGACCCGTCCCGCGCCGCATTGCTCCCGCCCCCGCGCCGACGGCGCCGGTCCGGGTGGAGGAACGGGAGCCGTCCGGTCTCCACGCGCTTGCCGAGCAGCGACAGCAGCGCGGGCAGCACCGTCACCGAACCGACCATCGCGACCGCCACGGCCATCAGTGAGGCGAGGCCCATCGCCTGGAAGTCCGCCAGCCCGGTGAACATCATGCCCGCCATGGCCACGCACACCGTCACCCCGGAGACGATCACGGCCCGACCGCTGGTGGCCGCCGCGATCCGCAGCGCCGTGGCGGCGTCCCGGCCCGCCGCGCGCTCCTCGCGCTCCCGCCGCAGATAGAACAGGCAGTAGTCGACGCCGACCGCCAGACCCACCAGCAGCATCACGGAGTTGGCGGTGTCGCTCATCGGCTGGAGGTGGCTGACCACGCCCATCAGCCCCATGGTCGCCATGATGGCGGTGATCGCGAGGATCACCGGCAGCAGCGCGGCGACCACTGCGCCGAACGCGATCAGCAGGATGCCGAGGGCCACCGGCACCGCCGAGTACTCGGCCTGCTTGAAGTCCTCCCCGAAGGCGTCGTCGAAGGTCTTGCCCATGCTGGCGCCGCCGATCTGCTCGATCCGCAGCGCGTCGTGGTCCTCCTGGACCTTGGCCACCGCGTCGAGGACCGGCTCCACCCGCTCGCTCGCGGTGTCGCCGTCGCCCTTCATCTCGAACTGGACCAGCGCGGTGCGGCCGTCCCCGGAGACGCTGCCCGTGTCGTACGGGGAGGTGACGGCGGTGACCTCGCCGGTGGCCTCCACGGCCTTCATCACCTGGGCGACGGCGGCGCGGAAGCCCGCGTCGGTGGCCTTGCCGCCCGCCTCCTCCGTCTGGACGAGGACCGACTCCCCGGCCGGTTCCGCGACGCCCGCGTCCTCGATGATCCGGGCCGCCTGGCTGGTCTCGCCCTTCAACTGGTCACCGGACGACACGTCCACCCGGCCCATCGCCGACCCGGCGGCCATCGACAGGACCACGAACAGCACCCAGATCCCGACGGCGGCCCACCGGTGCCGGGCGCTCCACCCCCCGGCCCGGGCGGCGAAGCCCCGTACGCGTGCGTCTCTGTGTCCCATGACGGGATGTGCCCCCTCGGCCGTGGCGGGGGCCGTGCGCCGCGCCGCCTGACCCCACGAAGTTACGTCCGCCGGAAGGGGGTTGCCGTCGTACCGCCCGCCGATAAGGAGGGCGCCCGGGTAGGCACCGGGGAGGACTCGTACCCCGAGGTTCCTCAGGGGCGGCCGGGGCCGCCTCTCGGGGGCGCCCGGGGTCCCTGAACGGCGCGCACCGTGCCCCGTACGGCCCGGAGCGACCCTGAGAGGGTCCGCGTCTCCCCTAGGAGGTGTCGTCGAGCGTGACGCCGTGTCAGGCGCGGGGCCCACGGCCGCTGGTAGAACGGGGCCGTGCCCGCCCCGGGGCCGACGCCCGACGGCTCCCCTTTCCGGCGGCCCCTCTTCCCCCGCTCGCACCCTGGAGACCGCTGTGCCCTTGCGGACAGGTACCACCCGCCCGATACCCCTGCTCCTGGCGACCGCGCTCGTCGGCGTGACGCTCACCGGCTGCTCGTTGATGGACCTGGCCGCGGACTGCGAGGGGACCGACGGCCGGGTGAAGGAGCTGGCCGCGCTCGGCATCCTCGACTCCCGGCCCGACGGGGCCACCGTCCCCCGGGGCTTCGAGGAGGTGGACGCCGGTTGCTGGGCCGACAGCGGCGACGTCGTGGTGCACGCCGAACGGACCTACGCCTTCCCCGGCACCCGGGCCGAGGTGACGGCGCACTACCGGAAGGCGGCGGCACGGGACGGCTGGACCAAGGCCCCCGACGCCCCGCCCGGCGGGCTGTGCTTCACCAGGGAGGGCATGGCCCTGTGGGTCGGCTTCCTCACCGCCGAGCGCCTCGCGGAGGACGGCCACGGCAAGCGCCCCGACCTCACCACCGGGGCCGGTTACTCGGTCGGCGTCGACACGTATGTGAACAGCGGTGCCCAGGCGGGTTGCTAGCGCCGTCCCCTCCGTGTGCCCGACCGGCGGACCACGGCCGGGGCGTCCTGGCGGGACCACGGCCGGTACCCGGGCGGCCGCCCCCCCCGGGCCCGGCGACCGAGGAGCCCTCGGTCGCCGGGCGTAGGTCCCCCGCCCCATGCGCGCGACGGGTCCGCTGGCTAGGGTCGGCACCCATGCGGACCACGGAGATCGTTCGCCGTCGGACGGCGGAGCGCAGACGGGACACTCTGGAACGGCTCGTCGCCGAGCGGGACGTGTGGGTGTCGACGGCGCACCCCGATCGCGGGCCGCACCAGGTCCCGCTGTGGTTCCTGTGGGACGGGCGCGCGGTGTGGCTGTGCACCAGCGCCACGTCCGTGACCGCGCGCAACGTCCGCGAGGAGCCGCGCGTGCGCCTGGCGCTGCCCGACACCTTCGACGTCGTGCTCCTCCAGGGCGAGGCGGAGTGCTTCCCGGACCGGGAGGTGCCCGACGAGGCGGCGGAGGCGTTCGCCGCCAAGTTCGGATGGGACCCGCGTGCGGAGGAGGGTCCCTTCCTGTACGTGCGCGTGGTGCCGGGGACCGTGCGCGCCTGGCGCGGCGAACCGGAACTGCGCGGCAGGGTCATCATGCGCGACGGCACCTGGCGGGAGTAGCGGCCGTCCGCCGCGCGGGCTCAACCGTCCTCGCCGTCCGGGCGGTCGGCGGCGGCCGCGCGCGCGGCGATGCGGTGGGCGAGGCCGTCCAGATAGATGTCGAGCTTGTCGGTGAACCAGCCGCGGCCGTGCCAGGTGGCGTGGGCGGTGAACTCGGCCGCGAACGGGGCGGTGGTCGACCAGCTGTCGCGGTACTCCTCCCGTACGGTGCGGCCGTTCCCGGCGCCGGTCTCCCGGTCGAGGTGGCGCATCGCGACCCAGGAGGTGACGACGAGTTCGCCGACGAAGTCCACCGAGACGACGGCCTCGCGGTCGGTCAGCCCGGCCGCGACCAGGTTCCGGGCGTAGCGGACCAGGCGCTCCACGATGGCCGGGGGGCTGCCGGGTGTGGTCAGCACGGCCTGGGCGAACCCCGGATGGGCGTCGCACAGCTCCCAGATCCGGTCGGCGAACTCCTTCAGCAGCTCCCGCCAGGGCAGTTCGGTCTCCGGCCAGCGGGAGCCCTCCACGGCCAGCCCCATCGCGGTGCGCACCAGGTCGTCGCGGTCCTGGACGTAGCGGTAGAGCGTGGAGTGGCTCACCCCGAGGCGGGCGGCGACGCCGGGCATGCTGAAGTCCGCGAGGCCCTCGGCGAGGGCGGCCTCGGCGACGGCCCGGGTGGTGAGCGACCGGGAGCGGCCGGGCCGCCGGCCGGGCGATGCCGCCCGGCCGGCGGCCCGGCCCGTTCCGGAGCGCCGGACCCCGGCCGCGCCGGGACCCGGTTCCCCCGTACCCGCTTCCGCGTCGCGGTCGGCGGCGTCCGTCATGAGCGGGCCGTGGTGATCCGCCATCCCGCGGCCCGGCTGCGCTGGTGCCAGAACCGCGCGTAGTGCCCGTCGAGGGCGAGGAGATCCGTATGGGTGCCGCGCTCGGCCACCCGTCCTTCGTGGAGCACCACGATCTGGTCCGCTGTCATCACGGTGCTCAGCCTATGGGCGATGACCAGCAGGGTGCTGTTCGCGCGCAGTTCCTCCAGGGCGCGTTGCACCGCCGCCTCGTTCTCCGGGTCGAGCGCGGCCGTGGCCTCGTCCAGCAGCACCACGGGCGCGTTCTTCAGCAGGGCCCGGGCGACCGAGACCCGCTGGCGCTCCCCGCCGGACAGCGCCCGGCCGCCCTCGCCGACCCGGGCCGTCCAGCCGTCGGGGAGCCGGGCGACGATCTCGTCCACCCCGGCGAGCCGGGCCGCGTGGCGGACCTCCTCGTCGGTGGCGTCGGGGCGGCCGATCCGGATGTTGCCGATCAGGGTGTCGTCGAAGAGGTGGACGTCCTGGAAGACCAGGGCCAGCTGGGCCATCAGGTCCTCGGTGCGCTGGTCCCGCACGTCGGTGCCGCCGACCCGGACGGTGCCCTCGCGGACGTCGGAGAACCGGGCGATGAGCCGGGTCACGGTGGTCTTCCCGGAGCCGGAGGCGCCCACCAGGGCGGTCATGGTGCGGGGCGGCACGGTGAAGCCGACGCCGTCGAGGACGTCCGGCCCGTCCCCGTACCCGAAGCGCACCCCGGACAGTTCGACCTCGCCCGGGACGCGGACCGGGGCGGAGTCCGCAGGGGTGGGCAGCGGCGGCTCGTCCAGGACCTCGCGCACCCGGCGCAGATCGTTCCCGGCCATCCGCAGCACCCCGGCGAACTCGCCCACCTCGGTGAGCGGCCCGGTGAAGCGCGCCACCAGGGCGAGCAGGGCGACGAGTTCCACCGGGTCGACACGGTCCCCGAGCGCCAGCAGCGCGCCCACGCCGATCAGGGCGGAGAAGCAGAGCTGGACGGCGAAACCGCTGAGCAGCGTGCCGGGGATGGAGAGCAGGACCTGCCGCCGGGCGGCGGCCCGCTGGCTCTCCAGGGCCTCCTCCAGCGGTCGGTAGCCCTCGGTGGTGCGCCCGTAGGCCCGCAGGACGGTCTGGTCACGGGCGAACTCCAGCACCCGGTTGGCGGCCTCCACCCCGGCCCGGTCGTTCTCCTCGTCCGCGCGGGACATCAGACGGACGGAGAGCCGGGCGGACAGCAGGATCAGCGGGGAGCACACGAGCACGGCGAGACCGAGCCGCCAGTCGTGCCAGAACATCACCACGACCACGGTCGCCGGGGCGAGCACCCCGGTGACCAGCGGCTGGAGCAGATGGGCGCAGCTCCCCGAGATGGACAGCACGGACTTGGTGCCGATCCGGCTGAGCCGTCCCACCGCGGTGCCGTCGAACCAGCCGAGCGGCAGGGTCACCGCGTGGTCGCCCAGCCGGTGGTGGAGCGTCGTCAGGATCACCAGGGCGAGCCGGAAGCCCAGCATGGCCTGGGCGTAGTGGGTGAGCAGCGAGAGGACGACCGCCCCGCCCATCCAGGGGAACCACGCCAGGGCGCCGTCCGTGTCCCCGGTCAGCAGCTTGCCCAGCACCGGGACGAGGAAGGCGACGGCGGCGCCCTGCGCCACCCCGTTGAGGACGAGGGTCCCCAGATAGCGGACCAGGGTGGGACGGTGCTCGGGGCCGAGGACGGCCGCCAGGTCGCGGATCATGAGCCGGTCCCTTCGTGGGTCGCCCACAGCCGGGCGTAGCGGCCGTCGGCGGCCAGCAGTTCGGTGTGGGTGCCCCGCTCCACCAGGCGCCCGCCGTCCAGGACGGCGATGGTGTCGGCGGTGGTGACGGTGGAGAGCCGGTGCGCGATCACCAGGACGGTCCGTCCGGCGATCAGCGGGGCGATGGCGTCCTGGATCTCGGCCTCCGAGGACGGGTCGGCGAAGGCGGTGGCCTCGTCGAGGACCAGGACGGGGGTGTCGGCGAGGAGCGCGCGGGCGATGGAGACCCGCTGCGCCTCGCCGCCGGAGAGGGCCAGTCCCTCGCCGACGACCGTGTCGTAGCCGTCGGGGAGGGCGAGGATCCGCTCGTGCACCCGTGCCGCCTCGGCGGCGGCCCGTACCTCCGCGTCGTCGGCCCCGGGCTTGCCGAGGCGGATGTTGTCGCGGACGGTGCCGCGCACCAGCCGGACGTCCTGGAGGACGAAGCCGACGGTGCGGTAGAGCGCGGCGGTGCTCAGCTCGCGGACGTCCACGCCGCCCACGGTCACCCGGCCGCCCGTCACGTCGTGGAAGCGGGTGACCAGGGCGGCGAGGGTGGACTTCCCGGCGCCGGACGGGCCGACGAGCGCCGTCAGGGTGCCGGGCGCGAGCCGCAGGCTCACCCCGTCCAGGACCTGCCGGGTGCCGTCGTAGCTGAACGACACGTCCTCCAGGGCGACCTCGTGGCCCTGGGGGAGCCGGGGGGTCTCCGGTTCGGGCAGCACGGGCACCGAGAGGACGGCGTCGATCCGCAGCGCGGCGGCGGCCGCCTCGCGCTTGGCCTGGGCGCTGAACCCCAGGGTGTGCAGCGCGCTGGGGAGGATCATGGCGACCAGGGAGGTGGCCAGGGCGTCGACGGGCGTCACCCAGCCCTGGGAGACGAACCAGACGCCGCCGCCCAGGGTGACCAGCAGGACGACCGGCGGTGAGACCGCCATCGAGGCCACCGCCTCCAGCTTGAGCATCGGACGCACCCAGTCGCTGTAGTCGCGGCCGAAGCGGGTGGCCGCCTCGCGGTAGCTCGCGTGGGCCCGGCCGGTGCGGCCGAACGCCTTGACCACGGCGATGCCCTGGACGAACTCGACGATGCTGCGGTTGACCGCGGCCACGCCCGCGTCCATCGCGGCCATCTGCGGGCCGAAGTCCCGCATCATGAACGCGTACGCGCCGAGGTACACGGGCAGGGTGACGACCGCGAGCAGGGCCAGCCGCCAGTCCAGCCACAGGAGGTAGCCGAACCCGGCGACCGGGACGGTGGCCGCGCCCACGGACTCGACCGCGCTGTGGGCGACCAGGTGGTGCAGGTCGTGCACGTCGCTCTGGGCCGCCTTGCGGACGGTGCCCGAGGAGTTGGCGTCGAACCAGCCGAGCGGCACCCGCCCCAGCCGGTCCACGATCCGGCGGCGCAGGGACGCCTGGAGCCGGACGTCGGCGAAGTGGGTGACGGCCAGGGCGGTGGCTCCGAAGACCCCCCGGACGGTGAGGCCGAGCAGGGCGATCAGCACGGCCCGGCGCACCGCGTCCTCGTCGGTGGGCCCGGCGGCCAGCAGGGTCCGGGCCAGCTCGGCGAGGGCGATGAAGGGGACGACCGCGGCGGCCGAGCCGATCACCTGGAGCCCCATGCCGATCAGGGTCGGCACCCGGACCGGCGCGAGCAGTTCCCTCAGGACGGCGCGCGCCCGCTCGCGGTCCCCGGCGCCGGAACCGGCGTCGGAGGCCGGGCGGGGCGGCGGGGCCTCGTCGGGAGGCGGTCCGCCGCTCTCCTGGTGGGGGGCCGTGGTGTCGGTCAGGGCCATACCGCCTCCTTTAACAGACAGGCTGTCTTCTTTGGGTGAGGGTAGCCTAAGTTGGAGAGGGGTGGAATCGCCGCCGGAGGATGGGCGCCACCGTGGGCCGAAGGCCGGGATGAGTCCGGCCCGGCAGCGGTCACGGCCTAGGGTGGCCCGTATGACGACCTATGCGGCACTCCTGCGGGGGGTCAACGTGGGAGGCCACCGGAAGGTCCCGATGGCGGACCTGCGCGAGGTGATCGAGGGCCTCGGTCACCGGGACGTGCGGACCCACCTCCAGAGCGGCAACGCGGTGTTCACCGTGCCCGACCCGGAGGGCGCCACCACGGACGGCCTCGCGGCGGACCTCGCCGGCGCCCTCGCCGACCGCTTCGGCTTCCCCGTGGACGTCCTGGTCCGCGACCACGCCTACCTCCGGGCGGTGGTGGCCGACTGCCCCTTCCCGGTGGACGGGATCGAGGGCCGCCAGCTCCACGTCACCTACCTCTCCCAGGACCCCGGGACGGAACGGTTCGCCGGGATCGACGCGGAGGCGTTCCGCCCGGAGGAGTTCCGGACCGGCGACCGGGCGCTCTACCTGTACGCGCCCGAGGGGCTCGGCCGGTCGGCGCTGGGCGCCGTCCTCGCCCGTCCCGCGCTCTGGAAGGGCGTCATCGCCACCACCCGCAACTGGAACACCGTCACCCGCCTCGTGGAGCTGACCCGATGACCGGCGCCCCGTCCGGCGATCCGTCCGGCGTCCCCTCCGGCCCCCTGCCGGGCGACTCGTCCGGCGCCCCGTCCCCGTCCCCGGCCGGGCCGGACGCCGCCGTCGAGGCCGCGGTCCAGGGCGAACTGCGGCTGCTGGACCCCGAGGTCAGACCGTCACCGGAGCTGGTCGGCGAACTGCTGCACCCGGAGTTCACCGAGATCGGCGCCTCCGGGCGGCTCTGGGACCGGGCGTCGATCATCGCGGCCCTCGCGGACCGGCCCGGCGGCGGGGTCCGTCCGATCACCACCTCCCGGATGCGGGGCACCCGGCTCGCCCCGGACTTGGTCCACCTCACCTTCGACACCGACAACAACGGCCGCCTGGCACACCGCAGTTCGCTGTGGCGGCGGACCGAAGGGGGCTGGCGGCTCTTCTTCCACCAGGGCACGCCGTTCATCGACGACGAGGAGATGTGACGGTTCCTCAGCCGGTGGGGGCGTGCCCGGCCCCGTCCGCTCCCGCCAGCCCGTCTGCGCCTGTTCCCGCCCGTCCGTCCTTGTCCGTCCCCGCCCACCCGTCCTTGTCTGTTCCCGCCCACCCGTCCCTGTCCGTCCCCGTCCGCCCCGCCCCGCCGTCCTCCCGGTGCCGCCACCGCACCGGGTCCACCACCCCCGCCCGGGGGTCCGCCCCCGGCCCGGCGCCGGACGCGGCGGCCCCGGCGGACGGCGCCCGGTACCCCGCGCACGACAGCACCAGCATCTCGCTCGCGCCGGGCAGGAACGCGTACTCCACCCGCTCCAGCGCGCTCGGGACGCCGAGCCCGGCCAACTCCGCCCGCAGCCGGTCCAGCGGGCCGTACCGCGCCCCGCCGGTGTGCGGCACCACCGGGAAGAGCCGCACCTGCCACCGGGCCACCCGCACCAGACCGAGCAGGGCGCGGCGGTGGAACTCCTCGTCCAGCCGCGCCCCGTACGAGAACAGCAGATGGGAGCTGAGCACCAGGTCGAACGACCGGTCGGGGAACGGCAGCCGGGGCAGCGACCCCGCGACGTACCGCTCCGGCCGGGCGGCGGCGTCCCGGACGAACGCGCGGGCCGCCCCGGTCCGCAGCCGGAGGTACCGCCCGGGGCCCCCGAACCACGTCCAGTCGTACGCCGGGGCGTCCCGCGTCAACTCCGCCTGCTTGTACCGGACCTCCCGCAGCGCCAGCCCGCCGAGCCGCTCCGGGCCGTCCGCGTACTCCGGGTCGACGGCCACCGCGTCCGTGCCCCGGTGCCCCGCCCCGGCCACGAAGCCCGCCGCCCCGCCGGGGCAGTCCAGGATCCGGCGGCCGAGGTCCCGCCCGGTGAGCGCGAACATGGCCCGGTACTCCTCGAAGGAACGCGCGCTGACCAGCACCGCTCAGCCGCGCCCGACGAACGGCATGGTGGTCGGCAGCACGGTCAGCGACTGCACGTTGGTGTCCAGCGGCATGGACGCCATCAGCAGCAGCGCCTCGGTGAACCGGGCCACCGGGATGGTGGCCTCCACCGCCCGCGTTCCGTCGGCCTGGAGCGCGGCCGGCTGCGGACCGCCGTCCAGCGGGGTCACGTTGCCGGTGTCGATCTGACCGCAGGCGATGCCGTGCGCCCGGCCGTCCAGGGACAGCACCTTCGTCAGCCCGAGCAGGGCGTGCTTGGCCGCCGTGTAGGCGGGGGTGTTCGGCCGGGGGACGTGCGCGGAGGGCGCGCCGTTGTTGATGATCCGGCCGCCCGCCGGGGACTGCGCCCCCATCACCCGGAACGCCTCCCGGGCGCAGAGGAAGGCCCCGGTGACGATGGTCTCCAGCACCAGGTTCCAGTCCTCGACCGGGGTGTCCGCCACGGGTCGGCGCGGGGCCGCCGCGCCCGCGTTGTTGAACAGCAGGTCCACCCGGCCGAACCGGTCCACCGCGCTCGCGAACAGCGCGGCGACCTGCTTCTCGTCGCGGATGTCGGTGGGGACGGCCGCCACCCGGGACGGGTCGGCGCCGGAGAGGTCGGCGGTCTCCTTCAGCGCGTCCTCGCGCCGCCCGGCGAGGGCGACGGACCAGCCCGCGTCGAGCAGGGCCAGCGCACTGGCCCTGCCGAGTCCGCTGCCGCCGCCGGTGACGATGGCGATGCGGCCGTGTTCCCTGGCGCCGGTGGTCACGTGTCCTCCGTGGGTCGTCCGCCGCCCGCGACGGACGCGCGGACGGGCTGTCGGGATGTCGGGGTTGCTCGGTGCGGGATCGGGATCGGGGTCGGGGTTGTAGGCGCTCGGCGTGGGCCGTGGGCCGTGGGGCCTCTGGTGTTCTGTGCGCGTGGGTGTCCGGTCAGTTCCGGCCTGCCCCGGTCCCACCGGTCCCGTCGGCTCCGCCGGCCCCGTCCATCCAGAGCCTGAGCACCCGCCGGGCGCGGGGGCCGGGCTCGTCGACGTACGGGGAGCGGCCGTGGAGCACCCGGTCGTTGCGGATGACCAGCAGGTCGCCCGCCGCCAGCGACAGCCCGAACGCGATCTCCGGCCGGTGGAGCACCTCGTCGAAGAAGTCCAGCGCCTCCCACTGGCGCGGGCTCAGGGGCGGTCCGCCGCGCTCGGGCGAGGAGCGCACCGTCCGGGTCTGGTAGTAGCAGCCGACGGTCCCGTCCTCCTGGGTGAACAGGATCGGGGAGACGATGACCTGCCGCCCGGCCCGGCCCGTACGGTCGAAGGTCCAGTCCTCGCCGAGGGTGCGGAGCACGTCCGGCCGCTCCCGTCCGATGAGGTCGTGGACGTGGCGCGCGCTCGCCACCTTGGTCAGTCCACCGCCCCGCACCGCGGGTTGCAGACACAGCAGCACCAGCAGATCACAGGTGTCGCAGTGGAACCCCAGCTCGGTGTTGCCGTCGCCGTCGTGGTCCCGGAGCACCTGGCTCAGATCGCCCCGGGCGTTCTGGGGGACGACCTTCCCGAAGTCCCCCAGGGCGAACGCCAGGGCGTCCGCCAGTTCCTCCTCGGGGGCCGACGGGTCCAGCACCCCGCCGATGTGCGCGAAGCCCACCGCGCCGGTGGCCTCCGTCACGAAGGAGCGGAGCCGTTCGCGGACCGGTTCGTTCCCGTCCCAGCTCCCGGCCCGGGCCGCCGCCCCCAACCCCCGCCGGTCGTCCGCCCCGAACGGCAGCGACCAGAGCGCGCGCCGGGCCGTCAGATCCGCACTGCCCCAACCGATCTCGGACACCGTGTCGTCGACCATCTCGTGAACCACTTCCTCCGTCGTGGACTCAGGAACCGTGGACTCAGGAACCCCGGGAGACCCCGGGAACTCAGAAACCCCGGGCGACTCCGGGAACTCAGAAACCCCGGGCGACTCCGGGAACTCAGAAACCCCGGGCGACTCCGGGAACTCAGGAACCCCGGGCGACCCCGGGACATCAGGAACCCCGGCGACCCCGGGGAAGTCACGCACCGCGCGGGAACCCGGGGCCCGCCCGGGCGCGCCCCGGCGGACCGGCTGCCGACCGGCTACCGACCGGCCGCCGTGGCGAGGGCCTTCGCCCACAGGGCCACCGCCTCGTCGATCTGCTCCGCCGTCACCACCAGCGCCGGGATCATCCGCACCACGTTGAGGTCGGTGCCGCAGGTCAGCAGCAGCAGACCCAGCTCGGCCGCCGCCCGCTGGGCGGCCCGCGCGGTGTCCGGGTCGGGCGAGCCGTCGGCGTGCCGGAACTCCACGCCCGCCATCAGCCCGAGCCCCCGCACGTCCGCGACGGCCGGGACCCCGGCGGCCACCGTCCGCAGCCCGTCCAGCAACCGGGCGCCCTGCGCGGCGGCGTTGGCGACCAGGTCCTCGTCCCGGATGACGTCGAGGGTGGCGAGCGCGGCGGCGCAGGCCAGCGGGTTGCCGCCGTAGGTGCCGCCCTGGGAGCCCGGCCACGCCCGGCTCATCAGCGCCTCGGGCGCCGCGATCGCGGACAGCGGCAGCCCGCTGGCCAGGCCCTTGGCGGTGATCAGCACGTCCGGGACGACCCCGTCGTGGTGCTGATGGGCCCAGAACCGTCCGGTCCGTCCGAAGCCGGTCTGGATCTCGTCCACCACCAGCAGGAACCCGTGCCGGTCCGCGCGCTCCCGCAGCCCGGCCAGGAAGCCCGCCGGGGCCGGGACGTAACCGCCCTCGCCCAGCACCGGCTCCACGAACACCGCCGCCGTCTCGGCGGGCGCGCTGACCGTGGCGAGCACCCGGTCCAGTCCGCGCAGCGCCGCCTGGACCGCCCGCTCCCCGTCCAGACCGAGCCGGAACGCGTACGGGAACGGGGCCACCGCCACCCCGGGCATCAGCGGGCCGATCCCGGCCCGGAACCGGGTCCCGGCCGTGGTCAGGGACGCCGCGCCCAGGGTGCGGCCGTGGAAGGAGCCCTCGAAGACGATCACGTTCTGCCGGCCGGTGGCGTGCCGGGCCAGCCGGAGCGCCGCCTCCACCGCCTCGGTCCCGGCGGTCGCGTAGAACACCGAGTCCACCCCGGACGGCAGCACCTCGCCCAGCCGCTCGGTCAGGGTGAGCAGCGGATCGTGCAGGACGGTCGTGTACTGGCCGTGCAGCAGCCGCCCGGCCTGCTCCCGGACGGCCTCCACCACCCGGGGGTGGCAGTGACCGGTGCTGGTCACCCCCACCCCGGAGGTGAAGTCCAGATAGCGGCGCCCTTCGGCGTCGAAGAGGTGGACCCCCTCGCCCCGCGCGGCGACGACGGGGGTGGCTTGCTTGAGCACCGGGGACAGCTGGGACACGGATCTCCGCCTTCGGTCGGATCGGTGGGACGTCGGGCGCCGGGGCGGGTCGCCGGGGCGCGGCCGGGCATCGGGGGACACGGGCGTGTCCGGGCGTCAGGGGAACAGGAGGGTGCCGTCGGAGGGCCGGACGGGCGGCAGGAAACCGGCGTCCGCCGCCCAGGTGAGCGCGGCCGACCACCACCGCGCGGTCGGCTCGGTGAACCGGACGCCCAGCCGGTCCAGCGCCGCCACCGTGTACGCGCGGTCCACGGCGACGTTCCGCTCCTCCTGGAGCGACCAGGCCGCGGCCACCCCCGCCTCGGCCGGATGACGGCGCTCGGCCCGGGCGAGCGCCGCGGCGAACGTCTCGTCGTCGGTGAGCGCCACCCGGTAGCCGTGCCCGGCGAGCCAGTCGACCAGCCGGTCGTGCGGGGTCTCGTACGGGGTCTCCACGTGGTACGCGCCGGGCGCCGCGAGCGGGTCGACGGCCAGCGCCGCGATCCCGGCGGCCACCGTGTCCACGTGCGAGAAGGCGAAGGACGCCCCCGGCCGCCGGGGTGCCGCCCCGGCCAGCAGATAGCCGCGCACCAACTGGTAGATCCGGTTGTCCCCGGCGTTGGCCTGGAACGCCCCGGTGCGGCTGTGGGCCGCGATGTGCCCGCTGCGGTGGACGTAGGCGGGGTGCCCGGTCGCGGCCCAGGCCCGGACGGTCTCCTCGGCGTCGAACTTGGTCCGCTCGTACGGGGTGCGGAACCGCTGGCCGATCCACAGGTCCGCCTCGCCGAACCGGCGGACGGGACCCTCCACCCCGCCCGACACGGCGAGCGTGGAGACGTGGTGGAAACGGGCGTCCGGGGCGTGCGCGGTCACCCACTCCAGCAGCCGCCGCACCGCCGTGTGGTTGGTCCGCGCCAGTTCGGCGGGCGAGGCCACCAGCCGGACGTCCGCGGCGGCGTGCACGACGACTTGGGCGTCCCGGGCCCGGGCGAGTCCGGCGGGGGAGAGGCCGAGCCCGTCCCGGCGGATGTCCCCGGCGACGACCTCGATCCGTTCGTGGTCGGCGCCGAGCCGTCGCACCGCCGCCTCGTCGTCGTCCGCGCGCACCAGACAGACGACGTGCGCCCCGCGCCGGGTGAGCGCGGTGAGGAGGTGGCCGCCGAGGTAGCCGGTGGCCCCGGTGAGCAGCACCCGGGCGGGTTCGGTGACGGCGAGCCGTCCACCGGCCGTCCCACCGGTCTCCAGCCGCCCCGTCAGGAGCAGCTGTCCCGAGGTGGACAGGGGGCTGCGGACGGGCGCCCCGGCCGTCGCCCCCGCCTCCCGGGCCACGGCCCGCCCGAAGTCGCGGACCAGCTCCGTCGCGACCCGGTCCGCGATCCGGGGCGCGCCGTACACCAGGTCGCACACCAGCCGTTCGCCGACCACCCGGGCGGTGAGCCGCAGCGCGTAGAGCGGGTCCCCGCTGACGCACCGCGCGGTCCCCGCCTGTTCGTCCGCGACCGTCCAGTCCAGGGCCGGTTCGTCGGGCGGCCGGAAGGTGCCCAGGAAGTTGAAGCCGGTCTCCGGCGCGGGCTCGGCGGTGTCCATCGGGAGCACCGGCGCCCGGCGCAGGGCCTCCCTGGTCTCCTCGGCGCGCGCGGTCAGGGACCCCGCCCCCGCCGGGGTGCCCGGTGCCTCGGGGGCCCGTACCGTCACCCGTTTCACCGCCGTGAACCAGCCGACGGTGTCCAGGTGGTCGCCCGGGTCGCCGACGGCGTCCCGGCCGTGGGTCTCGACCTCCACGGTGAGCCGGGGGCGGCCGGTCGCCCCGGTCACGGCGTCGGTGAAGGCGGTCAGCAGGAACGCCTCCAGCCCCGGTCCGGCGCCGTGGCGGGCGATGAGCCGGGTGGTCCCGTCCTCGTCGAGCGTCCAGACGATCGCCTTCGGCGCGGTGGCCGTGGTGGCCGTGGTGGTCGTGCCGGCCGTGACGGCTCCGGGGCTGACGGGGTCGGCAGGGCCGACCGGGCTGGCCGGGCTGACGGCGGCGGCGGGTCCGGCGGGCGGTGGCGGTGGTGTCCGGGCGGCCCAGGCGTAGAAGTCCGGGGTGGGCGGCAGCGCGGTGGGTTTGCGGTCGACGGCGGCCCGGTAGGCGTGCGCGAGGTCGTCCAGCAGGACCCGCCAGGACACCCCGTCGACGACCAGGTGGTGGACGATCAGGGCCAGCCGGTCGTCGGTCCCGGGCGGACCGGTGAACAGATGGGCGCGCAGCAGCCGTCCCGCCGCCGGGTCCATGCCGCGGTGCAGCGCGGTGCAGAGCCCGGCGACGGTCCGGGCCAGCGCACCGGCCGCCCGGGGCAGCCGGGAGAACGACAGCGGGTCCAGCCCGGCGACCGGGCGCGGCTCGCCGTAGCCGTCGGCGGTGAGCGGACGGCGCAGCGCGGGGTGGCGTTCGAGGACGGCGGCCAGGGCGGTGGCGAGCGCGGTGGGGTCCACCTCGGCGCGACAGCGCAGCACGACCGACTGGTTCCAGTGCCGGAGGTCGTCCAGGGGCTGCCGCAGCAGCCAGCGCTGCGCGGGCGCCAGCCGTCCGGCACCTTCGCCCTCCGGGGCGGGTGAGGCGGGCGCGGCGTCCCCGGTGGCCCCCACGGTCCCGGCGTCCCCGGTGGCGTCGTCGTCCCCGGTGTCCCGGGTGGCGGTCGCCGCGAGCGCGGCGGCCGTCGGGTGCCGGTAGAAGTCGTCGTAGCCCACCCGCAGTCCCGAGCGGCGCAGCAGGGCGATGGTGCGCATGGCGAGGATGGAGTCCCCGCCCAGTTCCAGCACGTCGGCGTGCGGTCCGACGAGGGCCAGGCCCAGCGCGCCCGCCCAGAACTCGGTGAGGGAGCGGACCAGCGCCCGCTGCCGCAGATCGGCCGGGGCGGCCGGTTCCGCGCCCCCGGGCCCGGCGCGCCCGGCCCGGGCCTCGATGACCTCGGTGACCAGCGCGGCCAGCCGCTCCCGGTCGAGCTTCCCGTTGGGGCTGACGGGGAAGCGGGGGAGGACCAGGATCGGCTGGGGGACGGCGTAGCCGGGCAGCCGGTCGCGCAGATGGACGCCGAGCCGGGCCAGGACCGCGCCCTCGGCCTGGGGGCCCCGGTCGTTCCCGGGGGCCTCGCCGCCCCCGGAACCCTCGCCGTCCGGGCGCACACCGTCCGGAGCGTCCCCGGAACCCCCGGAGCGCTTGGAGCGCTTGGAGTCGATGGAGCCGATGGGTCCGTGGGAACCCCCCGGCCCCCCGGAGGAACTCCCGGAGCCGTCGGACCGCCCGGATTCCCCGGCGCCCCCGGACCGCCCGGACTCCCCGGCCTCGTCGGTGAGCCGGACGGCGGCCACCAGCTGGTTGCCTAGCGCGGTGTCCCGGACGAGGACCGCGCAGCCGCCCACGCCGGGGAACGCCTCCACGGCCCGTTCCACCTCGGTGAGGTCGACCCGGAAGCCCCGGACCTTGACCTGGCGGTCGGCGCGCCCCAGGAAGACGATGCTCCCGTCGGGCCGGCGGCGGCACAGGTCGCCCGTCCGGTACAGCAGGGACCCGTCCCGCCGGACGAAGCTCCGCGCGGTCTCGGCGGGGCGCCCGAAGTACCCGGCGCTGACCCCGCGTCCACCGATGAACAGTTCCCCGGCCGTGCCGTCGGGGACCGGCCGTCCGGCGCCGTCCAGCAGCCGCAGCTCGACCTCGCCGATGCCGGTGCCGATCGGGACGGTCGGCTCCTCCTCCGGCAACTGCCCGGCGGAGGTGGCGAGGAAGCAGGTGGCGCCGACGGTCGTCTCGGTGGGGCCGTAGTGGTTGCCCACCCGGGCGGCGACCCCGGTGTCCAGCAGCCCGGCGGCGAGCGCGCGGGGCAGGGCCTCGCCGCCCAGCAGCACGGTGTGCAGCGCGGGGGCACCGGACGGCCGGCCCTCCAGCAGCGCGCCGAGATGGGACGGGGTGGTCTTCAGCACGTTCACCCCGGCGGTGCCCAGGGCGGCCCAGAAGGCGTCCGGGTCCCGCACCTCCCCGTCGGGGACGAGGTGCACCGAACCGCCGACGGCCAGGGCGAGCAGCCAGGCGGTGTGGCCGAGGTCGGCGGCGAGCGTGGTGACGTGGGCGACGCGGACGCCGTCGTCCGGGCCGAAGCCCAGCCGTTCCGTCAGCGCCCGCGCGTAGTGCACCGCGTTGGCGTGGGTGACGGCCACCGCCTTCGGCGCGCCGCTCGAACCGGAGGTGAAGGAGAGGTAGGCCAGATCGCCGTCGGCGCCCCGGACGACGGGCCGCCGCCCGAGGGGTCCGGCCTCGGCCCAGCCGTCGACGTCCAGCCAGTGCGCCGGGCGGCGGCGCGGTCCGCGCACCGCCGCCTCGGTGGTGAGGACGTGACGGACCCGGACCGCGTCCAGCCGTCCGCCGAGGTCGGCGGGCGACCACTCGGGGTCGGCCATCACCGCGGTGGCGCCCGCCCGCAGCACCCCGTGGAGCAGCGCGAGGACCCGGGCGTCCCGGGGGCCCAGCAGGGCCACCCGGTCGTCCCGGCCGATGCCGAGCGCGTCCAGCCGGTCCGCCACCCGGTCGGCGACGGCGTCGAGCGTGCGGTAGTCGAGGGAGCGGACGCCGTCGGCGAGGGCGGTGCGGTGCGGATGGAGCCGGGCGGCGTGGGACAGGAGCTCGGACAGCGAGCGGGCGGACCGGGTCAACGGGACGTGCCGCGTCGCGGAGGTCACTCCGCCGGGTCTCCCGTCCGGGTGGCGACGGGCGGCGGCGGATCGCCGACGAGGTAGCCGTCGAGCTCCGCCCGGTCGGGCAGCCGCCCGGCCAGTTCCCAGGCGAGCATGCGGTGCAGGCCGTCGATGTGGATCAGTCCCTCCCGGACCTTGAGGTCCGAGTAGTCGGAGTGGTCGATCGGGCGGGTGCTCAGATAGAGGGGGGTGAACGGGGCCCGCTCCAGCAGGACGAGCTTCTCGGCGCAGACCGGGTTCGCCCCGGTCCACACCTCCCCGCCGGAGCGGATCCGTTCCGCCGCCTCCGCCACCGTCAGCCCGCTGCGGGGGACGAGTTCCAGCGCGCCGCCCTCGCTGAGGTGCCAGGGCAGGACGACGCCGAGGACGTCCGCGCGCGAGAACCGGACCCGCCACCAACTGCCGAACATCCCGTCGGCGAGTTCGAGGGCGGCCTTCCCGTCGGAGTTGGTGTTCGCCTGGTGGGCGCGCTCCAGGGGGTGGTCCCGCCCGTAGGCGTCCTGGACCTCGGAGAAGGGGACGGAGGTGACGATTTCCACGGTGACGCTCTCCTCAGACCGCTCGGGTGTACTCGGTGAAGTGTCGCTCCGCGAACAGCTCCGGCCATTCACCACCGGCCAGGTCGAGTTCGCGGGCCCGGGCGAGCATCTGCCGCCAGTACGGTTTCACGGGCCGCCAGCGCGCTCCCACCTGGCAGTAGGAGGCGTCGACGAAGTAGCGGGGCCGTCCCGGGCCCTCCGGGGCGGGCCGCCGGGTGTGGAACAGCGCCGAGTTGAGCAGCACGGTCGTCCCGGCGGGCAGCCGGTCGAGGACGGCCTCCCCGGGGAGTTCGCCCGTGCCGTGGTGGGCGAGCGCGTCCTTGCCCACCTGACGGCGGTGCGAACCGGGCAGCACTCCGAGGCTGCCCACCTTCTCGTCGAGCCCGCCGAGGTAGTGCAGCGCGTGCACCATCAGCAGCGAGGTGTCGGAGCGGTCGTTGGGTTCGTAGTCGTGGTGCCAGGGCTTGCCCGCGATGCCGGGGGCCTGCCGGTCGCTGTGCAGGTGGTGGAAGACGAACGACGGTCCGAGCAGCTCGGCCAGGGCCCGCAACAGGGGCGGATGGGTGAGGAGTTCGCCGTGCGCGGTCAGCTCCAGTTCCAGGAGCGGCGGCGGCCCGTGGGTGACCGGGTCGGCGCACGCGGCGATCGAACGGGCCCGCAGGCCCTCGTCCACCCAGCGGTCCACCTCGGGGACGAGCGCGGTGCGCAGGGACTCCGGGATGAGCCCGGGGAGGACGAGGTACCCGGACTCCGAGAACTGACGTCGTTGCGCTGCGTCCAGGGCCTCATGCCCCGTGGGAGACGACGGCACCGGGTCGGTCCACCCCCTTCGGACGACGGGTCGTTCGGCGGGGTGGCGTGCGGTGGGGGGAAACGGATTCGGATAAGTGCACGGAACCATCCAGACGTCGGGCGGCGTCGAGCTCTTCGGTGGAACCGGGACCGGAGGGCGTCACCACGCAGGGGAGTGACCGGTCACGCAAAGTAGTTCGCCGGGAGTATCACCCGCCTTTCGCGCCGAAAACAAGACCGCTGTCCGCCCAGGGGACGCCTTCGCGCCACCGCGCCGCACGGGCGCTGCCGACCAGCGGCGTCGTCCTCCGGACGGCCTTCCGCCGGAGCCGGGGAGGGCCCGGCGACCGGTCCCTCCCGGCCCGTGCGGACGGCCTTCCCGGCCCGGTCCGCGCGGGGGCGTCACGCTCCGCGCTCCGGCGGAGGCGGTGGACGGCGGGAGCCCACCGGACGTCCGTGGCCAGGGGCGCGGGGTCGGTTCCCGGAGGCCGCCGGTGGCGGTCACGGGGACCGACCGGTGCGGGAGTTTCCGGTCATACTCGGTGAACGAGGGATCCTCACCGCCCTTTTGCCCATCCGGCCCCATCCGGCCCCGGCCGTTCCCGGACGATGCCCGCGCGGCGTGGGGCGCGACGGGGCGCGGACGGCCTCGGTGGCGGCGGACCACGGCGCGACGAGGCGAAGCCCCGTCAGTATCCGGCCACCCGTTCGAATGGTGGACATCTCTCCGTGCGGGGCGCGGGCGCCGTTCCCGGAGCCGTCGGGGGATCGCCGGGGCGGAGTGGTCCCGAGCCCTCGCGCGACCGTCCGGCCGGGCGGGTCGCGCTCCCCGGGCCGCCCTCTCGCGAGTGCGCGGGAGCGCTCGGCCGACCGTCCGGGTGGGGGTCCGGGGCCGTCCGGCGGGGCGTGCGGATCGGGGATCCCGTCTGGGGGGAGGGGGCGGGGTCGGCGCGCGGGGTTCGCGAAAGGAGACATGTGTTCGAACTCATGGGGGTGGGAGGTCCGTCTTTCCCCCGGTAACACCCCATCGGGGTGGCCGACTTCTTTCCTCACGCCCCCCGGTGGAGGGGCCCCGGTGCGTCCCGGCGCCGCGCGCCCGCCCCGGTGCGTCAGGGGCGGACGGGGCGACGGAAGACACCTGACCGGAACGACGGGGCAGGGAGGGGCGAGTGGGGCGGACGGGGTGTCGGCCCCGGACGCCCGGACGGCCGCGCGCTCCCCACGGGTACCCGGCCGTGGGTCCGGCCCGCACCCGCTCCGAGGGACGGCGGATGGACGGGAAACGGACAGCGGACGGGAGCCGGGCGGGCCGAGGGGACCGAGGGGGCCGAAGAGCGGACGACCGGGCTTCCCGGCGTTCCGCGGGGCCGCCGAAAGCCCCAGCGGGAAGCCCGGCGAGCCCCGGAAGCCAGGAGGCCGGGCACCCGTCGAACACCCTCCGGCGAGGGAGACGGCCCGTACAACGGCCGGACCCGCCCCGTACACCGTCCGGGCCCGGACGGACACCGTCCGGGCCCGCCCGTACACCACAGTGCCCCGGACGACCGGGTGGTCGTCCGGGGCACCTCGTGCGGATCGTCCGGGGTTCAAGCCCCGAGCCTTGGGGTCCGGGCCCGAGCGCCGGGGTTCAGACCCCGAGCCGCGCCACCGACCGGAACGCGGCGTCCTGGACCCCGTACGGAGCCCGCGCCGCCGCGTCGTACCGGGCCAGCAGCACCCGCGCCACCTCCGGGGCGTCCCCCAGCACCCCGGCGATCACATCGGCCCCCGCCTCGGCCGCGCCCCGCGCGATCCGGTCCGGCAGGAAGCCGGGGGCCAGGACGTAGGGGGCCACCGCGATCCGGCGGACCCCCTCCGCCCTCAGCTCCCGCACCGCGTCCTCGGTGCGGGGAAGGCACGCGGAGGCGAACGCGGGTCGCACGGCGCACCAACCGGTGTGCCGCCACTCCCGCGCGATTTCTGCGATCACCGCGATCGCCTCCGGGTCTGTGGAGCCCGCCGACGCGAGGACGACCCCGGTCGTGGGCTTGTCGCCGGGCGTGAGCCCGGCCTCGTACAGCCGCCGTTCCAGCACGGCCGTCAGCAGGGGGGAGGGTCCCAGGACCCCGGCCTGTCGCACCCGCAGTCCCGGCGGCGCCTGACGCAGCAGCGCCGGGACGTCCGCCTTGGCGTGGAACGCGCGGGTCAGCAGCAGCGGCAGCGCCACCACGTCCCGCACGCCCCGGGCGGCCAGCGACTCCAGGACCGACGCCGCGGACGGCACGTCGAAGTCCAGGAAGCCGGTCTCCACCCGGAGTCCGGGCCGCAGCGACCGCACCCGCTCCACCAGGGAGCGCACGGTCGCCGCGTGCCGCGGATCGCGGCTGCCGTGGGCGAGGACGACGAGGACGGGGTCGTTCATGGGATCAGCTCTTCACCAGCAGGCCACGGCTGCGCAGCACCCACCGCTCCAGCGGACTGAAGATCAGCAGGTCGATCGCGATGCCGACGATCAGGATCAGCAGGATGGCGAGGAACACCATCGACATGCTGCTCGCGTTGCGGCCGTTCTCCAGGAGCTGCCCCAGCCCGACGCCCAGGTCCGGCGAGGAGGCGATGATCTCGGCCGCCATCAGCGACCGCCAGGAGAACGCCCAGCCCTGCTTGAGCCCGGCGAGGTAGCCGGGCAGCGCGGCCGGCATGACGATGTGCCAGGTGTGACGGAGCCCCGTGGCGCCCAGGGTGCGTCCCGCCCGCAGGAACAGCGGGGGCACCTGGTCCACTCCGGAGACCAGCCCGTTGGCGATCGACGGCACCGCGCCCAGCAGGATGACGGCGAACATCATCGAGTCGTTGAGCCCGAGCCAGATCACCGCGGGCGGCACCCACGCCACCGACGGCAGCGACTGGAGCCCCGACAGGATCGGTCCGATCGCCGCCCGGACGAACCGCACCCGGGCGACCAGCAGACCGAGCGGGGTGCCGATCGCCAGGGCCAGCAGGAACCCGAGGAGACCCCGGGACACACTGGTCCAGATGTACTCCAGCAGGGTGCCTTCCTGCCAGGCCGTGACGACCTCGTCCCCGACCTCGGACGGGGCCGGCAGCTTGTAGCTGTCGGTCACCTCGGCCCAGACCAGGATCTGCCACACCAGCAGCACCAGGCCCACCGCCACCAGCGGCGGCAGCACCTTGCGCACCAGCGTCTCGCGCAGCGGAGTGCGGCTGCTGGGCTGGACGGAGTCGAGCGCGTCCAGACCGGCGAGGTCGTGCGGTTCGTCCTTGTCCCGGGAACGTTCCCCGGAGCCCCGGGGGCCGGAGCCGTCCCCGGGAGCGCCGTCCTCGGCGACCGTGCCGGCGGGCCCGCTGCCGGTGCCCGTGCCGTCCTGGTCGGCCGTCGTGTCAGTGCTGGCCATGGCGGCGGATCTCCCCACGCAGTTTCTCGGTGATCTCGATGGACAGCTCCGCGACGGCGCTGTCCTCGATGCGGCGCGGCTGCGGGATGTCCACCCGCCACTCGTGCTCCACCCGGCCGGGCCGGGACGACAGCAGCACGACCCGCTCGGCGAGCCGCACCGCCTCACGGACGTTGTGGGTGACGAACAGCACCGACACCCGGGTGGTGCGCCAGATGCGGGTCAGCTCGTCGTGCAGTACGTCCCGGGTGATGGCGTCGAGCGCGGCGAACGGCTCGTCCATCAGCAGCAGCTGGCTGTCCTGCGCCAGCGCGCGGGCCATCGCGACCCGCTGCCGCATCCCGCCGGACAGCTCGTGGACCCGCTTGCCGTGCGAGCCCTTGAGCCGGACCAGTTCCAGCAGCTCCTCGGAGCGCTCGCGGCGCTCCGCCTTGGGCACCCCCCGCAGCTTCAGGGCGAGTTCGATGTTCTTGCCCGCGGTGAGCCACGGGAACAGGGCGTGCTCCTGGAACATCAGGGCGGGACGCCCCCCGGTGGCGATGGTGCCCTGGCTGGGCTTGTCCAGCCCGGCCACCAGGTTGAGCAGGGTGGACTTGCCGCAGCCGGAGGCCCCCAGGAGGGTGACGAACTCGCCGGGCGCGACATCGAGACTGATGTCGTCCAGGACGAGCTGCGGCCCGGCGGGACCGTCGAAGGACTTCGAAACGTGCTCGATGCGTGCCGCGGGAGCGGCCGTCTGGGTACCGTCGGCGGCCTTGGCGAACGTCGTGGCCATGGTGGTCACCTTCCTGGGGTCGTCAGTCCGCTACTTCACGCCGAGTCCGGCGTCCTCGACCGCGGGCTCGCCCTCGGCCTTCAGGACCTTGTTCAGCGTCGACAGGTCGTAGATCCCCTTGAGGTCGGGCTTCTCCAGCAGACCGGCCTTCACCGCGTGGTCCGCCCCGGTCTTCAGGGTGGAGGCCAGCGGGTCGTTGGTGAACTCGATCGACGGCCACGCGTCGTTGAGGACGTCGTCCGGCAGGGCCTTGCCGGAGAGCGCCTTCAGCTTCTCGTTGGCGGTCTTCTTCGCCTCGTCCGGGTTCGCCTTGATCCACGCGTTGGTCTTCACCGTGCCGCGCAGCACGGCCTCGACCACGTCGGGGTGCTTGTCGAGGAACTTCTGCGACACGATCACGTGCGTGATCACGAACTTCTTGTCCGGCCACAGGTCGGACTCGTTCAGCAGCACCTTGCCGCCGAGCGACACCAGCTTGGCCGCGGTCGGCTCCGGCACCCAGGCCCCGTCTATGGAGCCCGAGGAGTAGGCGTCCGGGGTGATCTTGTTGTCGGTGCGGACGACGTTCACATCGCCCTTGCCGCTCTGCGCGTCGACCTTCCAGCCCCGCTCGGCGGCCCAGTTGAGGAGCGCCACGTCCTGGGTGTTGCCGAACTGCGGGGTGGCGATCTTCTTGCCCTTGACGTCGTCCAGGGACTTGATCTTCTTCGGGTTGACGACGAGTTTCACGCCGCCGGACGCCGAACCGCCGACGATCCGCAGGTTGGTGCCGTTGGACTTCGCATAGCCGTTGATCGCCGGGTTGGGGCCGATCCAGCTGATGTCGATGGAGCCCGAGTTCAGCGCCTCGATCGCGGAGGGACCGGCGTTGAACTGCGAGTACGACGCCTCGGTGCCGCCCAGTTCCTTCTGGAACAGACCGCGGTGGTCACCGACGAGGGCGGTGGCGTGGGTGAGGTTCGGGAAGTAGCCGATCCTGACTCTGTCGGCGGAGAGCTTCTTGGCGTCGGCGGCCGGGGCCGCCTTGTCGCCGTCCTTCTTGTTCTCGTCCGACTTGGAGCCGTAGCCGCAGGCGGTGGCGGCGACCGCGAGCAGCGGGAGTGCGACGGCGGCGGCCAGTCCGCGTCGCAGGGTGGTGGAACGGAGGGTTGCAGGCACGGGAGGTATTCCCCTCGTCGGCCCGGCGTTCACGTACTCATGTCGTGGCCGGGAGATCGGCAGGTCTTCGTCTTGCTCGGCACAGCGAGTGGGGGGTGAGGGCGCGCAAGCGGTGCGCGTACGTCTTCACGCACATCGCCCGACGCCGCCCTGCCCACTGCCGAGCGCGCCACTGCCGACGCGTCCCCCCTCTTTCGCGAACGTCGCGAAGACGTCCACACCGGTCGTCGTCGTGTCCACGGGACCGGCCACCTCCCCCTGTCTGCGCATGCTCAGAAGTCCCACCCCTCGTCGTCGACGCCCCCCTCGGCGTCGGCGGTCTTCTCGGTACGGGTCGTGGTGAACGACTCCCCGGCCATGCCCGCGGCCAGGGTCGTTCCATCGGCCGGATCGATCAGCAGGAACGATCCGGTGCGCCGGGACTCCGCGTAGGCGTCCACGGCGAGCGGCTCCGCGGTGCGCACCCGCACCCGGCCGATCTCGTTGGCGACCAACCGGCCGGGCTCGCGGTGCTGGGAGAGGTCGTCCAGGGTGAGCCGGGACGGGATCTCCTTCACCAGGGCCTTGACCGTACGGGTCGTGTGCTTCAGCAGCACCCGCTGGCCCACGGCCAGCGGGGTGTCGGCCACATGGCACACGGTCGCCTCGATGTCCTGGGACGTGGCGGGCGCGTCGGCGCTCGGCACGATCAGGTCACCGCGTGAGATGTCGATGTCGTCGGCGAGCAGCAGCGTCACCGACTGCGGGGTCCAGGCCACGTCGACCGGCTCGCCCAGCAGGTCGATCCCGGTGATCTCGGAGGTCCGCCCGGACGGCAGTACGGTCACCCGCTCGCCCACCCGGAACGTCCCGGCCGCGATCTGTCCCGCGTACCCCCGGTAGTCGGGGAGTTCGGCGGTCTGCGGCCGGATCACGTACTGCACCGGCAGCCGGGCGTGGCACTCGGCCAGGTCATGGCTGACGGGGACGGTCTCCAGGTGCTCCAGCACCGTGGGACCGCCGTACCAGTCCATGTGGGCCGAGGGGTCCACCACGTTGTCCCCGGCGAGCGCCGAGATCGGGATGGCGGTCACCTCGGGCACGCCCAGCTCGGTGGCGTAGGCGGTGAACTCCTCCGCGATCCGGGCGAACACCGGCTCGGCGTACTCCACCAGGTCCATCTTGTTGACCGCGAGCACCACGTGCGGCACCCGCAGCAGCGCGGCGATGGCCGCGTGCCGCCGGGTCTGCTCCACCACGCCGTTGCGGGCGTCCACCAGGATCACCGTCAGCTCGGCGGTGGAGGCGCCCGTCACCATGTTCCGGGTGTACTGCACATGGCCCGGGGTGTCCGCCAGGATGAACCGGCGGCGCGGGGTCGCGAAGTAGCGGTACGCCACGTCGATGGTGATGCCCTGCTCCCGCTCGGCGCGCAGCCCGTCGGTGAGCAGCGCCAGGTCGGGGGTCTCCTGACCGCGGTTGCGGGAGGCGTGCTCGACGGCTTCCAGCTGGTCCGCGAGGACCGACTTGGAGTCGTGCAGCAGCCGTCCCACCAGGGTGGACTTGCCGTCGTCCACCGAACCGGCGGTCGCGAAGCGCAGCAGGGTGGTCGCCGAGAGAACGGCGTGCTCCCCGGCCGTCGTGGTGCTGTTGGTCATGGCTAGAAGTACCCCTCGCGCTTGCGGTCTTCCATCGCGGCCTCGGACAGCTTGTCGTCGGCGCGGGTGGCGCCCCGCTCGGTCAGCCGGGACGCGGCGATCTCCGTGATCACGGCGTCCAGCGTGGTGGCGTCCGAGTCGACGGCCCCGGTGCAGGACATGTCGCCGACCGTCCGGTAGCGCACCAGCCGCTTCTCGACGGGCTCGCCGTCCTTGGGGCCGCCCCACCCGCCCGCGGTCAGCCACATGCCCGACCGGCGGAACACCTCGCGCTCGTGCGCGAAGTAGATCTCCGGCAGCTCGATGGACTCCCGGGCGATGTACTGCCACACGTCCAGCTCGGTCCAGTTGGAGAGCGGGAAGACCCGGACGTGCTCACCGGGGGCGTGCCGCCCGTTGTAGAGCTGCCACAGCTCGGGGCGCTGGCGGCGGGGGTCCCACTGGGAGAACTCGTCGCGCAGCGAGAACACCCGCTCCTTGGCCCGGGCCTTCTCCTCGTCCCGCCGTCCGCCGCCGAACACCGCGTCGAAGCGGTGCTGCTGGATCGCCTCGGTCAGCGGCACGGTCTGGAGCGGGTTGCGGGTGCCGTCGGGGCGCTCGCGCAGGGCGCCGCGGTCGATGTAGTCCTGCACCGAGGCGACGTGCAGCCGCAGCCCGTGCCGGGCCACCACGCGGTCGCGGTAGTCGAGGACCTCGGGGAAGTTGTGGCCGGTGTCCACGTGCAGCAGGGTGAACGGGACGGGCGCCGGGGCGAACGCCTTCAGCGCCAGGTGCAGCATGACGATGGAGTCCTTGCCGCCGGAGAATAGGATCACCGGCCGCTCGAACTCGCCCGCCACCTCCCGGAAGATGTGGACGGACTCGGACTCCAGCGAGTCGAGGTGCGAGAGCGCGTAGGGGCTGCCGGGGCCGGTGGCGCCGTGCCCGGCGCGCACCTCGTCGCCCTGGCCCTCGCGGGCGGTGGCCGTGGTCGCCGTCATGCCAGTCCCCTCTCGGTGAGCAGCGCGTACAGCGCGGCGGCGGACTCCTGGACGGTCTGGTCCTGCGACTCGATCCGCAGGTCCGGGGCCTCGGGTGCCTCGTAGGGGTCGTCGACCCCGGTGAGGCCCGCTATCTCCCCGGCGGCCTGCTTGGCGTACAGCCCCTTGACGTCGCGCACCGCGCACACGTCCACCGGGGTGGCCACGTGGACCTCCAGGTACGGGGTGTCCGCCTTGGCGTGGCGCTCCCGCACGGCCTGACGGCTGTCGGCGTAGGGGGCGATCACGGGGACGAGGACCAGGACGCCGTTGCGGGCGAGGAGCTCGGCGACGAAACCGATGCGCTGCACGTTGGTGTGACGGTCCGCGCGGTCGAAACCGAGGCCCGCGGAGAGGAACTCGCGGATCTCGTCGCCGTCGAGGACCTCGACCCGGTGACCGTCGGCGCGCAGCCGCCCGGCCAGTTCGTACGCGATCGTCGTCTTGCCCGCGCTGGGCAGGCCCGTGAGCCAGACGGTGGCTCCGCTCACGTGAGTCTCCTCGGCATTCTGGGTCTCCTGGTGTGGGGGGCGGGGGGTGGTGTCCCCGGGGCGGGCGGCGGTCATCCGTGCAGCCCGCATTCGGTCTTGCCCCGGCCCGCCCAGCGTCCGGCGCGGGCGTCCTCGCCGTCGAGGACCCGCCGGGTGCAGGGCGCGCAGCCCACGGAGGCGTAGCCGTCCATGAGCAACGGGTTGGTCAGCACGCCGTGTTCGAGGACGTACCGGTCGACGTCGTCCTGGGTCCAGCGGGCGATGGGGGAGACCTTCACCTTGCCGCGTCGCGCGTCCCAGCCGACGACCGGGGTGTTCGCCCGGGTGGGCGACTCGTCGCGGCGCAGTCCGGTGGCCCACGCCTCGTAGCGGGTGAGGCCCTCCTGGAGGGGGGCGATCTTCCGCAGCGCGCAGCACAGGTCGGGGTCGCGGTCGTGCAGCCGCGGTCCGTGCTCGGCGTCCTGCTCCGCGACGGTCCGACGGGGCGTCAGGGTGATGACGTTGACGTCCATCACGACCTCGACCGCGTCCCGGGTGCCGATGGTCTCCGGGAAGTGGTAGCCGGTGTCGAGGAAGACCACGTCCACGCCCGGCCGGGCGCGGGACGCCAGGTGCGCGACCACCGCGTCCTCCATGGAGGAGGTGACGCAGAAGCGGTCGCCGAAGGTGTCGGCGGCCCAGGTGACGATCTCCAGGGCGGAGGCGTCCTCCAGGTCGCGTCCGGCCCGCTCGGCGAGGGTCCGCAGCTCGGCCGCGCGCTCCTCGCCGGGGTGGCCGTCCGTGTCGTGCGGTGCGGTGGTTCCCGTGGCGGTCATATCGAGTCCCCTCCGGTGTCCTGGCGTCGGAGTCCCCGGGCGAGCAGCCCGAGGAACTTCAACTGAAAGGCGCGGTTGCACGCCGCGCATTCCCAGGCGCCGTGGCCCTGCTCGTTGGGACGGAGGTCCTCGTCCCCGCAGTAGGGGCAGTGGAAGGGGGCTGCGCGCTCGCTCATGACAGGGCCTCTTCCGAGGCGCGGGTCACCCAGGTGGCGAACCGCTCGCCGTCCTCGCGCTCGGCCTCGAAGCGGCGCACCACGCGCTCCACGTAGTCGGGCAGCTCCTGCGAAGTGACCTTGAGGCCGCGGACCTTGCGGCCGAATCCGGCCTCCAGGCCCAGCGCGCCGCCGAGGTGCACCTGGTAGCCCTCGACCTGGTTGCCCTCGTCGTCCAGGACCAGCTGGCCCTTGAGACCGATGTCCGCGACCTGGATGCGGGCGCAGGCGTTGGGGCAGCCGTTGAGGTTGATGGTGAGGGGTTCCTCGAACGCGGGGAGCCTGCGCTCCAGTTCGTCGATGAGGGAGGCGGCGCGCGCCTTGGTCTCGACGATCGCGAGCTTGCAGTACTCGATGCCGGTGCAGGCCATGGTGCCGCGGCGGAACGGGGACGGCGTCACCCGCAGGTCCAGCGCCTCCAGGGCGGCGACCACGGAGTCGACCCGGTCCTCGGTGACGTCGAGGACCAGCATCTTCTGCTCGGCGGTGGTGCGCAGCCGTCCGCTGCCGTGGTCCTCCGCGATCTGCGCGATCTTGGTGAGGATGGTGCCGTCCACCCGGCCGACGCGGGGCGCGAAGCCGACGTAGAAGCGGCCGTCCTTCTGCCGGTGCACGCCCACGTGGTCGCGCCAGCGCTCGACGGGCTGCTCGGGGGCGGGGCCGTCGGCCAGCTTGCGCAGCAGGTACTCGTCCTCCAGTACCTGGCGGAACTTCTCCGGGCCCCAGTCGGCGACCAGGAACTTCAGCCGGGCGCGGTTGCGCAGCCGGCGGAAGCCGTAGTCGCGGAAGATGCCGATGACGCCCTCGTAGACGTCGGGCACGTCCTCCAGGGAGACCCAGGTGCCCAGCCGGACGCCGAGCTTGGGGTTGGTGGAGAGCCCGCCGCCGACCCAGACGTCGAAGCCCGGGCCCAGTTCGGGGTGGCGGACGCCGACGAAGGCGATGTCGTTGATCTCGTGCGCCACGTCGAGCAGCGGGGAGCCGGAGATCGCGGACTTGAACTTGCGGGGCAGGTTGGAGAAGTCCTTGTTGCCCACGATCCGGCGGTAGATCTCGTCGATGGCGGGGGTGCCGTCGATGATCTCGTCCTCGGCGATGCCCGCGACGGGGGAGCCGAGGATCACCCGGGGGGTGTCACCGCACGCCTCGGTGCTGGACAGACCGACGGCTTCCAGCCGCCGCCAGATCTCCGGGACGTCCTCGATGCGGATCCAGTGGTACTGGATGTTCTGCCGGTCGGTGATGTCGGCGGTGCCCCGGGCGAACTCCTGCGAGATCTCGCCGATCACCCGCAGCTGCTCGGTGCTGAGCCGTCCGCCGTCGATGCGCACGCGCATCATGAAGTACTTGTCGTCCAGCTCCTCCGGCTCCAGGATCGCGGTCTTGCCGCCGTCGATCCCGGGCTTGCGCTGGGTGTACAGACCCCACCAACGCATACGGCCGCGCAGGTCGTTGGGGTCGATCGAGTCGAAACCCGTCTTGGAGTAGATCGTCTCAATCCGTGTCCGGACGTTGAGACCGTCGTCGTCCTTCTTGAACTGCTCGTTGCCGTTGAGGGGGGTGAAGTGGCCCTTGGCCCACTGGCCTTCGCCACGGTGCCGTCCCACCTTGCGGCGGGCCGCGGCGGCGGCGGGCTTCTGCGGCGGCGTCGAAGCCGAGGAGACCATGGGAATACGTCCTTCGGACAGGCAGGAAAGCGGCTCTTACCTGCGCATACGGAACAGCACGGAGATGCGGGCATCCGTGCGCGGCACTGCGCAGTACAGGGGTGGCGGCGCAGCCGGCCCGGGGAGGATCCGGGGGCTGTCACGGCGCCGGAGGTGCGGAAGTCGCTCGGGGCTGTGTGGGGTGAACGGCGAGGGCGAACGGCTCGACTGAAGGGCGGTCAGAGCGCCGGACAGATGGCGCTGGACACGCGGACGAGGTCGACGTGGCGTCGACTCACCAAGGCAATTCCAGCTGGAGACATGACGGAAGCGTGGCACGGCGTCGTCCGACCGGTCCAGCGTTATCCGCTATGTGGACATCCTTGTCCCGAATCGTGAGACGGAGTGTCGTTGGTCACACGGAGCGCGCCCCCGGGGTCGCGAGGGGGTCGCGGTGGGGTCGCGAAACGGTCTCAGACCGGGCCCGCGCCGGGCCACGGACCGGGGGTCGCGACCTCCGGCTCCTCCTCGGTCCGGGTCTCGTAGAGCCGGAAGCCCCGCCGCAGGTAGTTGTCCATCGCGTACGGGCCGTCCTTGCTGCAGGTGTGCAGCCAGACCCGGCGGGTGGGGGTGAGATCCGGCCAGCGGGACGCCAGGTCCCAGGCCCGGGCCGTGCCCACGGTGAGCAGGTGCCCGCCGATCCGGCGCCCCCGGAAGGCGGGGATCAGACCGAAGTACACGATCTCCACCGCCCCGTCCGCCTGGGCCTCCAGCTCCACGTACCCCGCCGGGGTGCCCCGGTCGTAGGCGACCCACGTCTCGGTCCCCGGCCGCTCCAGCCGCTCCCGCCAGTCCGCGTACGCCAGCGGGAGCCGGTCCGTCCAGCGGATGTCCCCGCCCACGGCGGTGTACAGGAAGCGGCTGAACTCCGGCGACGGCACCTCCGCCCGGACGATCCGGACGTCGCCGTCCGGCTCCTTGGCGGGGACCAGGTCGGCGGGCGCGGTCTGTTCCAGGGACCAGGTGGTCACGGTGATGCTCATGGGGCCCAGGGTACGGAGGGGGTTCCCGTCGCTTCCGCCGGGTCCCCCGTGGAGGCGGGGGCGGCTCCGGCCCCGCCCGTCGGGCCCGTCGCTTCCGCCGGGTCCTTGTGGGTGCGGGGGTGGCTCCGGCCGTTCCCGCCGGGTCCGTCGCTTCCACCGGGTCCTTGTGGGAGCGGTGGGGGTGGCTCCCACCGCTCCCACCACTCCCGCCGCTCCCGCTGCTCCCGTCGCTTCCGTCGGGCTCCGTGGCCGCCCCTCTGGTTCCCCGGCCCTTCCCGTTGCCCGGCTTCCGCTCCCGCCCCTCCCGTCGTGGGCTCTCCTTCCCCCGGCCCCTCCGGTTCCCCGGGTTCCTTCCCCTTCCCTTCGCCTCCCCTTCCCCTCCCCTCTTCCCCGTGCCCCCGGCGCTCGTCGGGGCTTCCGGGCGGCGCGGGCCCGCCGATCGGGCGGCCCCCGGCGTCAGGGGGTCCGGATCTCCGGGGCCGTCGAATGGGGGAGCAGGTCCCCGTGGCGTTCGGGCAGCGCCAGTTCCACCGTCACGTCCTCGCGGAACCGGTACGGACGGTGGAGGAGCAGCCCGCCCAGGTACTTGCGCACCCGGGACAGCTCGGCCCGCACCGTGACCGTCCGGCCCCGGTCCCCGAACACCGCCGCCGCCAGCTCGGCCGCGCTGCGTCCGGGCCGGTGCGCGGCCAGCAGGTACAGCAGCTCGGCGTGGCGCGGCGTCAGCTCGTGCGTCCACCCGCCCGCCTCCCCGGACACCGTCACGTGCCACCGGCGCGGCTCCGAGACGTCCAGCCGCACCCGGGTGGCGGGCGCCTCCTCCGCCTCCTCCGGCCGCAGCAGCCACCCTCCGGGCAGCGCCTCCACCCGGCACCGCCCGAGCGGAGGCAGCCAGCTCTGCCCCGGGCCCAGTCCCCGGGGCAGCGCCACCCGGTCCACCGGGGCCAGCCCCGTCACCCCGGCCGTCCAGCCGTCCCGGTCCACGGCCAGGGCCCGGCCGCCGATCCGCGCCAGCATCGGCGCCGCCACCGACCGCAGCCGGTCCAGCCCGGTCAGGTGCCGCTCCCGCAGCGCCGCCTCCGCCAGCTTCGCCACCGACGCCACCAGCGCCAGCGCCGCCGGGTGCTGCGTCTCGTACGGGCCGCTCACGTCCACCGCGCCCAGCAGCCTGCCGTCCCGGGGGTCGGTGATCGGCGCGCCCGCGCACGACCAGGGGTGCTGGGCGCGGACGAAGTGCTCGGCGGAGTGCACCCGCACCGGCCGCCGGGCCACCAGCGGCGTGCCCATCCCGCTGGTGGCCACCACCGCCTCGCTCCAGTCCGCCCCCGGCTCGCACCCCAGCAGATCCGCCCGGCGCAGCACCCCCGGGTGCCCCTCCCGCCACAGGACGCGGCCCTCCGCGTCACAGATGAACATGATCGCCTGGGAGGTGCCGGTGAGCGGTTCCAGCGCCTCCCGCAGCAGCGGCAGCACCGTGCGCAGCGGGGAGCGCCGACGGTGCTCCGCCAGTTCCTCCGGGGTGAGCAGGGGCCCCTGGCAGACCTGGTCGGGGTCGAGGCCGCAGCGCGCCGCCCGGTCCCAGGACGCGCCGATCACCGGCCGGGGCGCTCCCGGGGGCCGGTCGCCCGTCAGGGCCGCCGCGTGGACGTCCCGGAGCAGCCGCGCCGACCGCTCCGGGTCCACGGCGGTCAGCCTCGCCCTCTCGACGCCCGACGGCATCACCACACGCCTCCCCCTCCGGGCACCACCCGTGCGCACCGCCCGCCGGTGGGAGCGGTCCCGTGCCCCCATGGTGCCCGGCCCGGTGATCGTTCCGCGCGGGCGGGGTTGCAACCTCCTGCAACTCTGGCGGACGGTCGGGCGGTGCTCAAAGCTGGGTGCGGCGCCGCTCGTTCGGCGCGGGCTCCGGGTCACGGGGCCGAAGCGGGGGTGGCGCCGTGTCGGCGCGGCGCCACCCCCGTGAGCCTTCGGGGGTGGCCGTCTTTCCGGTGGGGCTCCCGCCTCGTCCCGTCCGGCCACGGGTCCGTGGTGGGCCGCCCGCGCCGTTCCCCGCGCCCCTGACGGGGCCTTCCGGACGGTGTTCGGCTCGCTGTCGTGGAGGGTCGCCCGCGCAGTTCCCCGCGCCCCTACGGGGCACCCCGTAGGGGCGCGGGGAACTGCGCGAGCAACCGTCCACGGTCCGCACTCGAAGATCCGGAGGCGCGGGAGCGTCGTACGGCGGACCGCGCCCGGAAGGGGCGGGGGCTCAGCCCAGGGGCGGGCGGGCCCGGTCGACCACCCCGGCCAGGTCCAGGGTGTGGGCGAGCGTGCCGAACGCCGCGCCCCGGTCCCCCGCGAGCCGCGAGGAGCAGAACGCGTCCGCCACCGAGGGCGGCGCGAACCGCACCAGCAGCGCCCCCTGGAGCACCAGGGCCATCCGCTCCACCACCCGCCGGGCCCGCGCCTCCAGCCCCGCCAGATCGGCCAGCTCGGTCAACAGGTCCCGGATGGCCCGGTCGAGCCGGTCGTCCGCGCCCCGGGCCCGTCCCACCTCCACCAGGAACGCGTTCAGCGCCTCCGGCTCCCGGCCCAGCGCCCGCAGCACGTCCAGCGCCTGCACATTGCCCGAGCCCTCCCAGATGGAGTTCAGCGGTGACTCCCGCAGCAGCCTCGGCAGCCCGGACTCCTCCACGTACCCGTTGCCGCCCAGGCACTCCAGCGCCTCGGCCACCAGAGGGGTGCACCGCTTGGTGACCCAGTACTTGGCGACCGGCACCGCGAGCCGCAGCAGCGCCCGCTCGGCGGCGGCGTCCGGGTGCCCCGGGTCCTCCGCCGCGTCGTACGCCGCCGCGAGCCGCAGCGCCAGGGTGGTCGCCGCCTCCGACTCCACCGCCAGGTCGGCGAGGACGTTGCGCATCAGCGGCTTGTCCACCAGCGGCCCGCCGAACGCCTCCCGGTACGTGGTGTGGTGCACCGCCTGGGCGACCGCCTGCCGCATCTGCGCGGCCGAACCGAGCACGCAGTCCAGCCGGGTCGCCGCCACCATGCCGAGGATGGTGGGCACCCCGCGCCCCTCCGGACCGACCCGGTGGGCCAGGGTCCCGTCGAACTCGACCTCGGCGGAGGCGTTGGAACGGTTGCCCAGCTTGTCCTTCAGCCGCTGGAGCGCGAACGCGTTGCGGGTCCCGTCCTCCAGCACCCGGGGCACCAGGAAGCAGGTCGGCCCCTCGCCGGTCCGCGCCAGCACCAGGAAGCCGTCCGACATCGGCGCCGAGCAGAACCACTTGTGCCCGGTCAGCGCGTACTCCCCGGACCCGTCCAGCGGCCGGGCCATCGTGGTGTTCGCCCGGACGTCGCTGCCGCCCTGCTTCTCCGTCATGGCCATGCCGAGCAGGGCCCCGGCCTTCAGCGCCGCCGGACGCAGCCCCGGGTCGTAGGTCCGGGAGGTCAGCCGGGGCTCCCACAGCGCGGCCAGGGCGGGCTCGGCGCGCAGCGCGGGCACGGCCGCGTGCGTCATCGACAGCGGACAGCCGTGCCCGGCCTCCACCTGCGACCACACCAGGAACCCGGCCGCCCGCCGCACGTGCCCGCCCGGGGTGGTCCAGGCCGCCGTCAGCCCGGCCCCGACCCCCTTGCCCAGCAGCCGGTGCCACGCCGGGTGGAACGCCACCTCGTCGATCCGGTGGCCGTAGCGGTCGTGGGTCCGCAGCCGGGGCGGGTTCTCGTTGGCGAGGGCGCCCCACTCCTGGGCCTGGGCCGACCCCGCGGCCCGCCCGAGGAACGAGAGTTCGGCGGTCGCCTCCGCCCTCAGCGCGGGGTCCAGATGCCGGGTCACCGCCTCCGAAAGCGCCAGGTCACCGGCGAACACGTCATACCCGGTCAAGGGTGGGGGCTGGTTGGTCACGGTGTGGGTGCTCGCTGCCATGCCCGATACGGTAAGGACGTGCGCGAGGCGAAAGAAACACCTGACCGGCCAGCCGGTCGTCTTCATCGGGCCAAAGCCCTGTACCGGGACGTATCCAAACGCAGGACCGCCTGGCTCCTGCTCAAGGACACGGTCAACTCGTGCATCGAGTACCGCATCCTCGGTCTGGCCGCCGAGGCGGCGTTCTTCACGCTGCTGTCCGTCCCCCCGCTGCTGCTGAGCCTGATCGGGCTGCTCGGGTACGTCGACTCCTGGACGGGCGCCTCCACCATCGCCAGCGTCGAGGCGAACCTGCTGGAGGCGTCCCGCACGGTCCTGTCGGACAAGGGCGTCAACGAGATCGCCCGGCCGATCCTGGACGACGTGATGGAGGGCGGCAGACCCGACGTCATCTCCATCGGCTTCCTGTTCGCCCTGTGGTCGGGCTCCCGCGCGGTGAACGTCTTCATCGACACCATCACCGTGATGTACGGGCTGGACGGCGCCCGGGGCATCGTGAAGACCCGGCTGCTGGCGTTCCTGCTGTTCATCGTGGCGCTGCTGATCGGCTCGGTGGCGCTGCCGCTGCTGGTCGCCGGGCCGGACGCGGTGGTGAAGGTGGTGCCCTGGTCCACGACGGTGGTCCAAGTGCTCTACTGGCCCGTCGTCATCGTGCTCTCGGTCGCCTTCCTGACGACGCTCTACCACGTCTCGGTGCCGGTGCGCTCGCCCTGGGTGGAGGACGTGCCGGGGGCCCTCGTCGCCCTCGGGATGTGGGTGCTCGGCAGCTTCCTGCTCCGCATCTACCTGACGAACACCGTCGAGGGGCCCACCATCTACGGCTCCCTCGCCGCCCCCGTCGCGGTGCTGCTGTGGATCGGCGTCTCCGCGTTCGCGGTGCTGGTGGGGGCCGCCGTGAACGCGGCGATCGACCGGGTGTGGCCGTCCGTCGCCACCGCCGCCGCCCGTGCCGCCCAGGAGCGGGCCAAGCGGGAGCAGATCGCCGAGTACATGGCCCGCGCCGCCGCCTGGCGCCGTCACGGCGGTGAGCAGTACTCCGTCTTCCCCGACTTCCCCGGGGACGGCGGCGACCCCACCGGGTACTCCGACGACGCGGACTACGCGGACTACTCCGACGACCCCGACATGCCCTCCGAGTTCCCGGAGCGCTGGTCGAGGTTCCTGCCCCCGGAGGACGTCGGCTCCCGGCTGCTGACCCCGCTGCGCCGCGCCCACGAGCCCGGCACCCCGCCCGCCGACGACGGCACGGCGCACACGACCGGGAACGGCACCGGGAACGGCACCGGGACCGGGAGCGCCGCTCCGAACGGCACCGGGCCCGGGACCGGAAACGCCACCCTGAACGGCAACGGCAACGGCCCTGAGCCGGGCCATGGCCACGGGCACGGCCGTCACCACGGGCAAGGCCACGGTCCCGGGACCGCGAACGGGTCCGGGACGTCCGGCGGCGGGTCGTACGGCTCGCCGCCCGCGACGCCTCCCTCGCCGCCGACCGCCCCGCCGCCCCCCGTGGTCCCCCCGCTCCCCCCGGCCGCCCCCGGCACCCCGTACGGCCCGGACCCGGGCATCCCGTACGGCGCCGCCTCCGGCACCCCGTACGGGGCCGACCCGGACGCTCCGTACGGCGCCGCCCACGGCCCGGACCCCAGGACCACGTCCGGACGGCACGCCCGGCGCGACCCCCGGGCCTGACCACCACCGACGCGCGGACCGGGGCCTTCGGGGACGGAAACGTCCCCGAAGGCCCCGGTCCGTCCCGTCCGTCCCCGCGCTCCGTCCCCGTACCCTCCCGCCCGGCGCGACCGCCGCCCCGCCGCTCGCCTACCCTGACCCGCATGGACGCCCTCGCCGGTCTGCTGGAAGGCCCCCGGGCGCGGGGTGCCTTCCTCATCCGCGCCTGCCTCGACCCGCCCTGGTCGGTCCGGGTCGAGGACCGCGCCCCGCTCTCCCTGATGGTCATGGCCCGGGGCGAGGCGTGGATCGTCCCCGAGCACGGCGGGCCCGTCCTCGTCCGACCCGGGGACGTCGCCATCGCCCGTGGCCCCGACCCGTACACCTGCGCCGACGACCCCGCCACCGAGCCCCTGGTGCACTGCCTGCCCGGCGGGATCTGCGCCACCCCCGACGGCGAGCCGCTGCACGGGCTGATGGACCTGGGCGTACGGACCTGGGGCGATCGGGCCGACGGCTCCGTCGCCCTGCTCATCGGCACCTACCAGGCGCCCGGCGCGATCGGCGGACGGCTCCTCGACGCGCTGCCCCCGCTGCTCACCCTCCCGGCCGGGGAGTGGGACGGCGGACTGCTGGCGCTGCTCGCCACCGAGATGGTCCGCGACCAGCCCGGCCAGGACGTCGTCCTGGACCGGCTGCTCGACCTCGTCGTCATCCAGGCCCTGCGCACCTGGTTCTCCCGCCCCGGGGCCGACCCGCCCGGCTGGTACGCGGCCCTCGCCGACCCCGTCGTCGGACGGGCCCTGCGGCTCCTCCAGGACGACCCGGCCCGCCCGTGGACGGTCGCCGCGCTCGCCGCCCGCTGCGGGGTGTCCCGGGCCGCGCTCGCCCGCCGGTTCACCGCGCTCGTCGGCGAGCCGCCGATGGCGTACCTCACCGGCTGGCGCCTCGCGCTCTGCGCCGACCTGCTGCGGGACACCGACCTCACCCTCGGGGCCATCGCCCGGAAGGTGGGCTACGGCACCGCGTTCGCGCTCTCCGGCGCCTTCAAACGGGAGCGCGGGATGAGCCCCAGCGAGTACCGGGAGCACCGGGCTACCGCCCCGCTCCCGGTGCCGTAGTCCGGGCCCGTGGGGTACGGGGAACGTCCGTCCCGGGTGCCCGGGGCGGTGGTGTGGAGCGCTCGGCCGCCGGAGGGCGCCGTCCGGTCCGCGCCGCCCCGGCCCGTGCTGCCCGACGGCTGTACGGACCTGCTCTGGAGCGGGGGACGGCTGCTGGTGGCCGGACCCGACACCCGCGCCCACCCCCCGGACGGCTCCGCCCCGTACACCGGGGTGCGCTTCGCGCCTGGCACCGGGGCTGCGGTGTTCGGCGTCCCCGCGCACGCCCTGCGCGACCGCCGGGTGGACCTCGCCGACCTCTGGCCCGCCGCGACGGTCCGCGCGCTCGCCGGACGGATCGCGGCGGCGTCCGACCCGGCGGCGGCCCTGGAGGCCGTGGCGGGGGAGCGGTGGGAATCGGCGGGCGGGACGGATCCCCTGGTGGCGGGGATCGTCGCCGGACTGCGCGCCGGACACCGGGTCGGCGAGGTGGCCGACCGCACCGGTCTGGGGGCGCGCGCCCTGCACCGCAGATCGCTGGAGGTCTTCGGCTACGGGCCCAAGACCCTGGCCCGGGTGCTGCGCTTCCAGCGGGCCCTGGCCCTGGTCCGGGCGGGCACCCCCAGGGCGGCCGCCGCCCTCGCCGCCGGATACGCGGACCAGGCCCATCTGGCCCGCGAGACCCGCGCGCTGAGCGGGACCACCCTGGCCCGTCTCCTGCCCTGACCGGCCCGCTCACGACCCGTCCGGGCGGGGTTCGGTCCGTCCGGACGGGTCGGGACGCGACGGGCGGGATGGACAGGACCGGCGATACGGGTGGGACCGGCGGGGCGGGACGGTCAGGAGGGCAGCGGCGCGAAGAGGTCCACCCCGTTGCCGTCCGGGTCCGCTACCAGGGCGTACCGCTGTCCCCAGGGCGCGTCCCACGGCGCGCGCAGCCCCCGGTACCCGTCGGCGAGCAGCGCCGCGTACAGGGCGTCCACCCCCGCCGGACCGCCCTCGCAGTGGAAGGCGAGCCCCACCCGGCCCTCCGGCACGCCCCGCCAATCGGGCAGGAAGCTCCGGATGACCTCCTCGGTGTCGAGGGCGAACCGCAGGCCCCCGGGCAGTCCGGCCTCGGCGTGCGGGAGGCCCTCGGCGCCGTCCGGGAAGGCGAGGCCGAGCCGCCGGTAGAAGGCCACGGAGGCCGCCATGTCGGAGACGACCACGCTGACAAGATCGAATCGTGCGTTCATGGGGGGAGCGTAGGCGGGCGCGGCCCGCCCCGGCTTGAAGGAATCGGACGGCTCCCCGGCCCGTCCGCCCGGACGCCCCGTGACGGGACCCGGCCCGGACGACCGCGAGTGCCGCACCCCGGGCGGGTCCTCGTGCGCCGTACCCCGGGCGGGTCTTCGTGCGCCGCACCCCGGGCGGGTCCTCGTGCGGCGGGTGGTGCTCATGGGCCCGGCGGCGCTCACCGGACCGTCCCGGGCGGCCTCGGCGCCCCGGACCGTCCGCACGCGCTCCGTCCCGTCCCCGCGTACCCGGGGACGGGGCCCTGCGGTCCGGCCGGGACGGGGCCTCCGCCCGGACGGCCGCCGGACAGACAGCCGCCGGACAGACGGACGGCTGCCGGACGCATCCGGTCGCGGGCCCTCGGCGGCGTGCCCCGGGCGCGGTGCCCGTCCGCTGGTCCGTCCGGGTGGCCCGGACCGGGCTCCTGAGCCACCCTGGGAGGCGTCGCGGACGAGGCCGGGACGAGCGGCGGCGTGCACCAGACTGCCGAACGAGCGACGGTGTGGACGGAGCCGGGACGGAGAGGGGCGCGCATGACGTCGGGACCACGGGTGCGGACCGCGTACGGGGTGGTGCGCGGACGCCGTCAGGACGTGGACGGGCGGCGGATCGCCGTCTTCCGGGGCATCCCCTACGCGGCGCCCCCGCTGGGCGCCGACCGCTTCCGTCCACCCCGGCCCCCGGCCCGCTGGGACGGCGTCCGGGAGGCCGTCGCCTTCGGCCCCACCCCGCCCAGACCCCCCTACAGCGAGCCGTTCGCCCGGATCCTCTCCGACCCAGTCGTCCCCGGTGACGACTGGCTCACCGTCAACGTGTGGACCCCGGACCCGGATCCGGCCGCCCGGCTCCCGGTCGCGGTCTGGATCCACGGCGGTTCCCTGACCCGGGGCTCCTCCGCCGTCCCGGTGTACGACGGCGCCGCCTTCGCCCGCGACGGGGTGGTCCTGGTCTCGTTCAACTACCGGCTGGGCGTGGAGGGGTACGGCCTCTTCCCGGACGCCCCGCCCAACGCGGGACTGCGCGACCAGCTCGCCGCCCTGGAATGGGTCCGGGACAACGTCGGGGGCTTCGGCGGCGACCCCGGCCGGGTGACGGTCTTCGGGGAGTCGGCGGGTGCCATCAGCGCGGGGGTGCTGCTGGCCAGCCCCCGGGCCCGGGGACTGTTCCACCGGGCGGTGCTCCAGAGCGGTCCGCCGCAGACCGTGGAACGGGACAAGGCCCGCCGGATGGTCCGTCGGATGGCCGCCCGATTGAAGGTCCCCGCGACGGCCGGGGCGTTCGCGCGGGTGGCCCCCGCCGCCCTGCTGGACGCCCAGCAGGAGGCGGGCCGCTGGGCGAGCCCGCTGCTCGGCGGCCCCGCCTTCGGGGTGGTCGTGGACGGGGACCTGGTCCCCGAGGAGCCCATGGCCGCGCTGCTCCGGGGGGACGGCGCGCCGGAGGTCGCCCTGATGATGGGCTGGACCGCGCGGGAACACCTGCTGTGGCTCGCGCCGGGCGGTCTCACCGAGCGGATCGACCGGCTCGGCCCGCTCGCCCTGGCCTGGGCGCGGGCCCGCTGCCGCTGCGGCCCCGGGGTGGTGCGCGGCTACCGGGAACTGCTGCCCGGCGCCAGCACCACCGAGATCGTCGGCCAACTGGTCACCGACCATCTGCTGAGACGCCCCGTCCACCAGCTGAGTGAGGCGCGCAGGCTCTCCCCGCGCGGAGCGGCCCCCACCCACCTCTACGAGTTCGCCTGGCCGTCCGGCCTCCCCGGCCTCGGGGCCTGCCACGCGCTGGAACTGGGCTTCGTCTTCGACACGGCGGACACCCCGGAGGCGGCGATGCTGGCCGGACCCGGCGCCCCGCGCTGGCTCGCCCACGAGATGCACCGCGCCTGGGTGCGCTTCATCACCGACGGCGACCCCGGGTGGCCCGCCTGGGACGCCCGCCACCCGGTGCGCCGCTTCGGCCCCGGCCCGGGCGGCGCGGTGGAGCACGGCCCCCGGGACCGGGCCTTCGCCCTCTGGCCCGCCGGACCGGAGCCCGTCCGCCCCGCCGCACCCGCCCTGGCCCCCGTCCGCTGACCCCCGGCCCTGGGGACCCGCCGTCCCCGCGACGGGGACCGCTGCCGGGACGGCGGGGCACTGCGGGGGACGGCCCACGGTCCTACGGTCCTAGGTCCCCCGACCCCCCGGCCCCCGGTCGGAACGCCCCGGCCGGGGGCATACGGTGGAGGGCCGGACGCACACACCCTCCGCGGCCGGGGAACGAGGAGACAGACGATGGGCACCACGGACGGGACCGACACCCCGGACGGCGCGGTACGCCGTACCGAACTGGTCGAGGACCTGATGGAACGGTTCCCGCACGTACCGAGGGAAGCGGTCATCAAGGAGGACCTGCTGCGCGGCGGCATCGCCTTCGACGAGTCCGCCCTCAGCGACACCGCCAACGAGGCGTCCGGCGACGTCAAGCCCAAGTCGTACTTCATCTTCTCCTTCGACCACGGCACCCTGCCCGAGCTGGGCGCCGCCGCGCTGCGCCGTCCCCCGGAGGAGATCGTCCTCACCGGCGGCCCCTACGGGCTGCGCCGCACCGTGGTCTCCGTCCGGGTCAACCCCGCCTCCCCGTACCGGGTGGCCGCCGACGCGGACGGCATGCTGGCGCTCTTCCTCGATGGCGCCCGGATCGCGGACGTCGGTCTGCCGCCGATGCCGGACTACTACCGGCACAAGCTGGCCAACGGAAAGTCGGTGATGGAGGTCGCGCCGACGATCCAGTGGGGCTACCTCATCTATCTGACGGTCTTCCGGGTCTGCCAGTACTTCGGCGCCAAGGAGGAGTGCCAGTACTGCGACATCAACCACAACTGGCGCCAGCACAAGGCGGCGGGCCGCCCCTACACCGGCGTCAAGGACGTGGAGGAGGTGCTGGAGGCCCTGGAGATCATCGACAAGTACGACACCGCGCGCGCCTCCACCGCCTACACCCTCACCGGCGGTGCCGTCACCTCCAAGGTCGCGGGCCGCGACGAGGCCGACTTCTACGGCCACTACGCCAAGGCCATCGAGGAGCGCTTCCCGGGCCGCTGGATCGGCAAGGTCGTCGCCCAGGCGCTGCCCAAGGACGACGTCCAGCGCTTCAAGGACTACGGGGTGCGGATCTACCACCCCAACTACGAGGTGTGGGACCGTCGACTGTTCGAGCTGTACTGCCCCGGCAAGGAGCGCTACGTGGGCCGCGACGAGTGGCACCGCCGCATCCTCGACTCGGCGGACGTCTTCGGCGCGCGCAACGTCATCCCCAACTTCGTGGCGGGCGTCGAGATGGCGGAGCCCTTCGGCTTCACCACCGTGGACGAGGCCATCGCGTCCACCACCGAGGGCCTGCGGTTCTTCATGTCGCAGGGCATCACGCCCCGCTTCACCACCTGGTGCCCGGAGCCCACCACCCCGCTCGGCAAGGCCAATCCGCAGGGCGCGCCGCTGGAGTACCACATCCGGCTGCTGGAGTCCTACCGCGCGACGATGGACGAGTTCGGACTGACCTCGCCGCCCGGCTACGGACCCGCGGGCCCGGGACACGCGGTGTTCTCCGTCAGCTCCTTCATGGACAGCCTCGCCCCCCAGGACGCGGCCGACGAGGGCTGAGCCCCGCCCCCGTCCCGTTCGGCCCCGTCCCGTTCCGTTCCCCCGGCGTCCACGCGGGGGCAGGGGTGACGTCCCCGCTCCCGGTCCGACCACCCGGGAAAACCCTTTGACGCGGGTGCGGCCCCGGAGGCTACGGTGGGCGGGTCGCCGTGCCGGTGCTCCACCGGTGGCGGCCGGACCATGACCGTGAACCCAGGAGGTGTGACCGATGGCTGTCGTTTCGCAGGGCGCCGCCCTCTTCCCGAAGTCCGTGTCTCCCACTTCCGTGGTCCCCGGCTGACCCGCGCCGACCCAGATCCGGCGCTCCGCGCCGACGCGCGCCCGGGACCACCCGTGTGAAGGGTTCCCCCCGTTGTCCGCTTCCGCTCCTCTCTCCTCCTCCACCTCTTCTTCCTCCGCTTTCCCCCCGCCCGCCGACGGCACCCCGTCTCTGACGACCCCCGTCGGCCCGCTCGCCCCGCACCCCCTGGCCGCCTACGGCTGGGACGAGGGCTGGGCGGCCGCGTTCGCCCCGTACGCCGAGCGGGGACTGGTGCCCGGCCGGGTGGTCCGCGTCGACCGGGGCCAGTGCGACGTGGTGACGGCCGACGGACTCGTCCGCCCCGACACCGCGTACGTCACCCCGCACGATCCGCTCCGGGTGATCTGCACCGGGGACTGGGCGGCCGTCGACCCCGAGGGCGGTGACCCCCGCTACGTGCGGGCGTACCTGCCCCGCCGTCACTCGTTCGTCCGGTCCACCTCCTCCAAGCGGTCCGAGGGGCAGATCCTCGCCGCCAACGTCGACACCGTGCTGATCGCGGTGTCCCTCGCGGTCGAACTCGACCTCGGCCGGATCGAACGGTTCCTGGCCCTCGGCTGGGAGTCCGGCGCGCGGCCCGTCGTCGTCCTGACCAAGGCCGACCTCGTCCCCGACGCGACGGCGCTGTCGTACCTCGTCCAGGACGTGGAGACCAGCGCGCCCGGGGTGCCCGTGCTGCCGGTCAGCGCGACCACGGGGGAGGGGCTGGACGTCCTGGCCGCCGTGGTCGCCGGGGGCACCAGCGTGCTGCTCGGCCAGTCCGGCGCGGGCAAGTCCACCCTGGCGAACGCGTTGCTCGGTACCGAGGCCCAGACCGTCCAGGCGGCCCGGGACGTCGACGGCAAGGGCCGCCACACGACCACCACCCGCAATCTGCTGCCGCTGCCCGGCGGGGGCTCGCTCATCGACACGCCCGGACTGCGGGGCGTGGGGCTGTGGGACGCCGGGAACGGGGTCGGACGGGTCTTCTCCGAGATCGACGAACTGGCCCGGGAGTGCCGCTTCCACGACTGCGGTCACGACGCGGAACCCGGCTGCGCGGTCCGCGCCGCCGTCGCCGACGGAACGCTGCCCGAGCGCAGGCTGGACAGCTACCGCAAGCTGGAGCGCGAGAACCGCCGCATCGTCGCCAAGACCGACGCGAGGACCCGCGCCGAACTGCGGCGCGAGATCCGCCTCCGGGGCGTGACCGGCCGCGCCGCCCAACAGGCCAAGCGCAACGGCTGGCACTGACGGCCCCACCAGGGGCGAGCCGCCGCGCGGCTCGCCCCTTCCCGCCGCCCCACCCTGCCGCTCGGCTGGACGGGACGGCCCGGCGGCTTCATGACCTGGAGCCCACGCGCGCGGGGACCACCGCGTCAACTACCTCGGCGCCCCCGTCCAGCCGGGACCACCCCACGCGCGCGGGGACCACCCGGTGGCTTCGCCTTCCACGACGATCGCGTCGGGACCACCCCCGCACGCGCGGGGACCACGCCAAACCACCCACCCCAGCCACCGCCACCCAGGGACCACCCCCGCGTGCGCGGGGACCACCACTCCAGGGCTACGAGGTCGGCGGGGAGGTCGGGACCACCCCCGCGTGCGCGGGGACCACCGACTTCGGGGTGCCGCTCTCCCCGACGGCGAGGGACTACCCCCGCGTGCGCGGGGACCACCCGCGCACAGCAACCCGCCCGACCAGCGCGGCGGGGACTACCCCCGCGTGCGCGGGGACCACTCTTCCTGACCTGCGACGTTATCGGGCCGCAGCGCCGTTTTGGGCAAGAACTTGAAACTCCGGCATTTCCCTCATTCCGTCCAAGTGGCCTGTGGTTGCCCTCTTCGGAAGAGCCTCCACGGCCTTCGGGCCCAATGGGCCTGCGTCCGCCCCCGGCGGCCCCGCCAACGGGCAGCCTAAGCCGCGTGGCCCCTCCGGGGCGGGGTTTCCCGAGGCGCCCCCGGGGCGCCTCGGACCCGTACGCCCACCACCCCGCGCCCCTCAGGGGCGCGGGGAACTGCGCGAGCAACTCACCACGTACCGTGACCGGGCCGGGCGAGGGAGGTAGGGACTCACCGCCCCGGACGTCGCGTCCGATTCCCGCCAGTGGGGCGCCACCCACCGGGGGACAATCGAAGGGTGACCGACGAGGAGACCAGGTACGAGGCCGTGCGCGGCAGGGACGCCCGGTTCGACGGCGAATTCTTCTTCGCCGTCGAAACCACGGGCATCTACTGCCGCCCCAGCTGCCCCGCCCGCACCCCCCGACGGGAGAACGTCCGCTTCTACCCGAGCGCGGCGGCGGCCCAACTCGCCGGATACCGGGCCTGCCGCCGCTGCCGCCCCGACGCCGTCCCCGGCTCCGCCGCCTGGAACGTCCGGGCCGACGCCGTCGCCCGGGCGGTCCGCATGATCGGCGACGGGGTCGTGGACCGCGAGGGCGTCACCGGACTCGCCGCCCGCCTCGGCTACAGCACCCGCCAGGTACGGCGCCAACTCGTCGCCGAACTCGGCGCGGGCCCCGTCGCCCTGGCCCGCGCCCAGCGCACGCACACCGCCCGCACCCTCCTCCAGACCACCGCGCTGCCCGTGACGGAGATCGCCTTCGCGTCGGGCTTCGCCAGCGTCCGCCAGTTCAACGACACCCTGCGCGCCGGATACGGGATGACCCCCACCGAGGTGCGCGCCGCCGCGCCCCGCGCCGCCCGTCCCGCCGTCACCGGCCGCACCCGCACCCCGGACGTACCCCTGCGGCTGGCCCACCGGGGCCCCTATCCGGCCGGTCCCGTCTTCGACCTGCTCGCGGCGGCGGCCGTCCCCGGGATCGAGGAGGTCACCGGAGCGCCCGGCCGACGGACCTACCGGCGGACCCTGCGCCTGCCGTACGGCACCGCGCTGGTCACGGTGGCCGAACGCGTCGCCCCCGTGCGCCGCGCCCCCGGCGGCCAGCGGCCCGGCGGCTGGCTCGACGCGCGGCTGCGGCTCACCGACCCGCGCGACCTGACCACCGCCGTCCAGCGGCTGCGCGGGCTCTTCGACCTCGACGCCGACCCGTACGCCGTCGACGAGCGGCTCGGGGCCGACCCCCGGCTCGCCCCGCTGGTCACCGCCCGTCCCGGACTGCGCTCCCCGGGCAGTGCCGACCCGGCGGAGGCCGCGGTGCGCGCCCTGGTCGGCCCGGCGGGCGCGGAACGGCTGGTGGCGCGGTTCGGCACCCCGCTGGACACGCCCTGCGGCACCCTCACCCACCTCTTCCCCGAACCGGCCACGCTGGCCGCCGCCGTCCCCGACGGCCCGCTCGGCTCCCTGGCCCGCGCGCTCGCCGACGGCACCCTCCGCCTCGACGCGGGCGCCGACCGGGCCGCCGCGCACGAGGTGCTGCGGACCCTGCCGGGACTCGGCGCCCGTGCCGTCACCGAGATCCGTACGCGCGCCCTCGGCGACCCCGACGTCGCCCCGCCCGGCGTACGGCTGCCCGACAGCTGGCGGCCCTGGCGCTCCTACGCCCTGGCCCATCTGCGCGCGGCCCGCACCGGGGGCGACGACCCGCTCCCCGGCCTTCCGGCCGTTCCCGATCTCTCCGCCCCCTCTGATCTTCCCGTTCCCCTGGAAGCGAGTACCACCCCGTGAACACCATGAGCCCCGTACCGAACGCCGTTCTCCGGACGAGCCCCAACAGCGTCACCGGCCCCGCCGACCCGCTCGCCCCGGCGCCCGTCCGGGCGGGCGACCCGCTGTGGACGACGGTCGCCAGCCCCCTCGGCGAACTGCTGCTGACCGCCGACGAGGACGGCGCCCTCACCTCCCTCTCCGTCCCGGGGCAACGGGGCGGCCGTACCGCCGGGTCCGCGCGGCGCCGGGCCGCCGAACCCTTCCGGGCGGCCCGGGAGCAGCTCGACGCCTACTTCGCCGGGGAGCTGACCTCCTTCCGGCTCCCGCTGCGGCCCACGGGCACCGACTTCCGGCACCGCGTCTGGGACGCCCTCGACGCCGTCCCCCACGGCGCGACCACCACCTACGGCCGGATCGCCGCCGCGATCGGGGCCTCCCGGGCGGCCGTGCGCGCGGTGGGCGGCGCGATCGGCGCGAACCCGCTGCTCATCGTGCGCCCCTGCCACCGGGTCATCGGCGCCGACGGCTCCCTCACCGGATACGCGGGCGGCCTCGACCGCAAGACCTTCCTGCTCGCCCTGGAACGTGACACGGCCCACACCGCCCACTGACCCGTTCGGGTGGCCGCCGGGACCAGTGCCCGGTGCTCACCCCCACACCAGTGCCCCCGCCCACGCCCCGATGACCAGCAGACAGGCGAACCACTCCACCAGCACGCTCCACCCGCCCACCCGCAGCGCGGTCCGGGTGGACGCCCACGCCTGGCCGTGTCCGCCCAACCGCACCCGCTCGGCCAGATAGACGCCCCCGAGGAAACCGGGCACCGCCCCCACCACCGGCACCACCACGAACCCCAGCACCGAACCCAGTCCGGCGCAGAGGGCCATCCGCCGGGTGGTGCCGCTGTGCCGCAGCCGCCGGGGCGGCAACTGCCAGCGCACCGCCTGCGCCACCAGCAGCACCGCCGAAGCGCCGACCAGCACGCCCCAGGCCACCGTCCGGGTGTCCTGCACCGCCCACCAGGCCACCCCCGCCCAGACCAGCCAGGAACCCGGCACGCCCGGCACCATCACCCCGCACAGGCCGAGCAGCAGCACGAGGCCGACCAGCAGGAGATCCCACGCTCCCATCAGCCCAGCGTGCCGGAGCGCGCGCGGGGGCGCCCGTCAGCGGTCGCGCGCCACCCAGCCGCGTTCGTAGGCGTGCCAGCCGAGCTGGAGCCGGGTCGTCACGTCGGCCAGCTCCATCAGCCGCCGCACCCGCCGCTGGACGGTCCGCAGTCCGAGGTCGAGCTGCTTGGCCGCGCTGGCGTCGGTCAGCCCGGCGAGCAGCAGCGACAGGATCGCCAGGTCGGTGTCGTCCGGGTCGTCCTGGGCGCCGGGACCCTCGGGGTCCCCGGTCCGCTCGGCCCCGAGGACCCCGCCCCGGCCCAGCCGCAGCGGCAGCGCCCGCCGCCACACCTCCTCGAACAGTCCCGTCAGGGAGTCCAGCAGCTCACTGCCGTGCACCACCAGCGCCGAGTGCTCGGTGCCCCGGGTGGTCAGCGGCACCAGCGCCAGCGACCGGTCCGCGATCAGCAGCTTCGTCGGGACCCGGTCCGTGACCCGGATCTCCTCGCCCCGGCCCAGGGCCGTCGACAGGTCCCGCACCCCGGTCGGCTCGGTCAGCACCTCGTGCTCGACGACCACCCGGTACGCCACCCCCCGGCCCGCCGCCTCCGCCTCGGCCTCGTTGTCGGCCCAGGCGACGGCGACCGGATTGCTGGTGACCAGGGCCCGGATCTCCTTCGTGGCGCCCCACTGGAGCTGGAGGAACCGCTGGGCGATGGCGGCCCGGCCGGTGACCACCTCGACCAGGTCGTGCACGGCGGGCTCGCTGCCCCGGGCCCGGTACTCCCGGGCGAGCTGCGCGGCGGACAGCTCCGCGCGCTCCAGCTCCCGCCGCCGCCGGGCCATGAGCGCGCCGAGCGCGATCTCCGGGGGCGCGGCCACCCAGCGGCCCGGCAGCCCCGAGGCCCGTCCGGCGAGCCCGTCCCGCTCCAGCGCGTGCAGCGCCCGTTCGGTGGCGGGCTCGCCCAGGGCCAGTCTGCGGGCCAGCTCGGGGACGTCGGCGGCCCCCAGTGAGACGAGGGCCCGATAGGCCGCTTCGTGCACCTCGTCCAGACCCAGCGCGGACAGCATGTGACGGCTTTCCTCCCCGTACGTTCACCGTTGCCGCCCATCATCGCCGCATCCCCCGCCCCGACGGCAAGGCGGATCTCCGGGGACGACGGGTCCGGCGCGGTGCGCGCCCCCGGGAGCGGGTGCGCGGTGTACTCCCCACGGGTGGGCGCAGGGGCGGACTTCGGCCAACTTGTGAGGTCGGAGGGGGGCGCCTCCCCGCGCGCGGAGGGTGTCCGAACGGGTGCGGGGACGAGGTGTGCGAACCGGGCCGCGGATCCTTGACGCACGCTGTTGACGTGCGCGAACGTGCGTCCGGGCGACACCGGGACGAAGCCCGCCCCGCACCGCTCCTCGCTTTGTCGATTGATCGGCTTATGGATCGGCTGATTTTCGGAATGGCCGTTTTCGGGCGCCGGAGGCCGTGGAAAATACCCGCATGAGCCAGCAGGGGGAGCGGCCTTCGGCCCGCCAAGAGGACGACTGGTGGGGCGATTTGTACGCGGGTTGGCCCCAGGTGGACGCCCCGGAGAACCCGGACGCGCCGGCCGCCACGGACGCCCCGGGCATTCCGGATGCCCCGAACGCCTCAGGCGCACCGGGTGCACCGGGTGCACCGGACGTGCCGAACGCCTCAGGCGCATCGGGCACACCGAACGCACCGGACGTGCCGGACGCCGCCAAGAGCGGAGGCGCGTCCACCGCCGCCCCGACCGCTCCGGCGCCCGCTCCCGCCGAGGACGCTCCGGCGCCCACCACGCCCCCGCGCGCCCCCACCGCGTCCCGTGCTCCCACCGCGCCCGGCGACCGTGCCGCGCCTCGCGACCGCGCCGCCGGGGACGTCGTCCCCCCGTCGTCCTCTCCCGCTCCCGCCGGGCCCCGGCCGACGACCCCACCGGTACCGGCGAAGGCCCAGCCACCGGCACCCGCGCCCGCACCGGAAGCTCCCCGGCCGCCGGCCCCGCCGGCCCGGCCCTCGGCGTCCCCGTCCCGGTCCTCGTCGGCCCCTGCGCAGCCCCCGGAACGGACACCGGAACCGACACCGACACCGACCCCGTCCAGGCCCTCGGCCCCGGAGCAGTCCCCAAAACGGACACCGGAACCGTCCCCGACGGCGACCCCGTCCCCGACGGCGACCCCGTCCCCGTCCCCGTCGGAGGGCCCCCTGACCCCGTCGTCGCCCGCGCCCGCCCCGCGCCCGCCCTGGCGGCCCGAGGGCTCCGCCGCCGAGCCGCGCACCTTCCGGCTGGGCCGCTTCGGCCGGGGCGCCCGGTCCGGCGCGTCCGGTGAGTCCGGTGTGACGGACCGTGCCGAGGAGGCCGCCGAGACCGGCGAGGCCGCCGTCACCCCGGTGCCCCTCCCGCTGAGCGCGGGCCACGTGGGGGACCGGCCGCCCACCTACGAGGCCGAACCGACCGCCCTGCCCGTGGCCGACCCCGACGCGCTCGACGAACTCGTCCCGGACACCGTCCTGGAGGGCGCCCGGTACGGCGCGGGCACCCTGCGGGCCGTCTCCACCCGGGGCGACTCGGCCCGCTACCGGGGCGAACCCCGCCGTGACGTCCTCCTCACCGCCCGCTTCGGCACCGGCCCGGAAGCCCTCGTCCTGGTGGCGCTGGCGACCGGCGCCCGGGGCTCGGAGGGCGCGCACCTGACCGCCGCCCGGACGGCGCGGAGCATCGCCCGGGCCGTCGGCCGCAGCCACGTCCGGCTCTCCGAGGACATCCGCTCCGGCCGCCGGGGCGATCTCAAGTCCGGACTCCACCGCCTCACCGGCCGCAGCCTCGGCGGCCCCCGGACCCGTTCCGCCGACCCGGCCGCCAGGGGCGACGGGGACGGCGACGGAGGCGTGCCGCGCGCGGCGGGCCTGCGCTGTCTGCTGCTCCCCGCCGACCCCGCCTGCCGGGTGCGGGTGTTCTTCGGGGTCGGTGACGGTGGACTGTTCCGGCTGCGGGACGGCGTCTGGCAGGACATCGAGCCCCGGGTCACCGACACCGCAGGGGAACCGGTCGTCGGCTTCGGCTCGCCGCCGAGCGGCACCCCCGGCGCCGATCGCGACCGGACGCTCCCGGACCCGGACGGCGGACCGGCCGACGACGCCCCCCACGCCTCCCAGGACCTCCGCGCTTCCCACGACCCCCGGGACCCCCGGGAACCGTTCCGCTTCCGGGCCTCCGTCGCCCGTCCGGGTGACGCCCTGCTGCTCTGCTCGGCGGGGCTCGCGGAGCCGCTGCGCGGGGAGGAAGGGCTCGCCGCACACCTCGCGGGGCGCTGGGTGGACGGCCCGCCGGGCCTCGCCGCCTTCCTCGCGGACGCCACGGTCCGGGTCAAGGGCTACGCCGACGACCGCACCGCCGCCGCCGTCTGGGAGGCGTGAGCCCGCCGTCCGTGCCTTGATGGACGGGACGCGGCCCGGCCCGGGAACGGGCTCCGGGCGCCGACGACCGGAAGCACGGGACGTGCGGGACGCGCGGGTCCGCGTCGGCGCGCGACCGCGCCGGGCACGGACGAGGCACGGACGAGGTGCGTGGACCATGGCCAAGCAGAACGTCGCCGAACAGTTCGTCGACATCCTCACGCGGGCGGGCGTCAAACGCCTGTACGGGGTGGTGGGCGACAGCCTGAACCCGGTGGTCGACGCGATCCGCCGCAGCCCGGACATCGACTGGATCCACGTCCGGCACGAGGAGACCGCGGCCTTCGCGGCGGGCGCCGAGGCACAGATCACCGGACGGCTGGCGGCCTGCGCGGGCTCCTGCGGCCCCGGCAACCTCCATCTGATCAACGGACTGTACGACGCGCACCGCTCGATGGCGCCGGTCCTCGCCCTCGCCTCCCACATCCCGTCCAGCGAGATCGGCCTCGGCTACTTCCAGGAGACCCACCCCGACCAGCTGTTCCGCGAGTGCAGCCACTACAGCGAGCTGATCTCCAACCCGCGCCAGATGCCCCGGCTGCTGCACACCGCCATCCAGCACGCCGTCGGACAGGGCGGGGTGAGCGTGGTGTCGCTGCCCGGGGACATCGCGGACCAGCCCGCCCCCGACAAGTCGGCCCAGAGCGCGCTGGTCACCTCCCGGCCCACCGTCCGGCCCGGCGACGGGGAGATCGACGCCCTGGTGCGGATGGTCGACGCCGCCGACAAGGTCGCCCTCTTCTGCGGCAGCGGCACGGCGGGGGCGCACGCCGAGGTGATGGAGTTCGCCGGACGGATCAAGTCCCCGGTGGGGCACGCCCTGCGCGGCAAGGAGTGGATCCAGTACGATAACCCGTACGACGTGGGCATGAGCGGACTGCTCGGCTACGGGGCGGCGTACGAGGCGACCAACGAGTGCGATCTGCTGCTCCTGCTGGGCACCGACTTCCCGTACAACGCGTTCCTGCCGGACAAGGCGCGGATCGCGCAGGTGGACGTCCGCCCCGAGCGGCTCGGACGGCGTTCCACACTGGACCTGGCGGTCTGGGGGGACGTCCGGGAGACGCTGCGCTGTCTGATCCCGCGCGTCCGGGAGAAGACCGACCGCCGGTTCCTCGACAAGATGCTGCGCAAGCACGCCGACGCGCTGGAGGGCGTCATCAAGGCGTACACCCGGAAGGTGGACAAGCACGTCCCCATCCACCCCGAGTACGTGGCGTCCGTCCTCGACGAACTCGCCTCCGACGACGCGGTCTTCACCGTCGACACCGGGATGTGCAACGTGTGGGCGGCCCGCTACCTCTCGCCCAACGGCCGCCGCCGCATCATCGGTTCCTTCTCGCACGGCTCGATGGCGAACGCGCTGCCGCAGGCGATCGGCGCCCAGTTCACCGACCGGAACCGTCAGGTGGTGTCGATGTCGGGGGACGGCGGGTTCGCCATGCTGATGGGCGACTTCCTGACCCTGGTCCAGCACGACCTGCCGGTCAAGGTGGTGCTGTTCGACAACTCGTCACTCGGCATGGTCGAGTTGGAGATGCTGGTCGCCGGGCTGCCCTCGTACGGCACCGCCAACCACAACCCCGACTTCGCGGCCGTCGCCCGTGCCTGCGGCGCCTACGGGGTGCGGGTGGAGAAGCCCAAGGACCTGCCGGGCGCGCTCAAGGCGGCGTTCCGCCACCGGGGCCCCGCGCTGGTGGACGTGGTCACCGACCCCCACGCGCTCTCCATCCCGCCGAAGATCAGCGCCGAGATGGTGACCGGCTTCGCCCTCTCCGCCTCCAAGATCGTCCTGGACGGCGGGGTGGGCCGGATGATCCAGATGGCCCGCTCCAACCTCCGCAACGTGCCCCGCCCCTGAGCGCCCGTGTTCCTGCCGAGCCCCCCGGCCCGGCAGGAACACGGTCCCGCTCCCGGCGGAGGGGCCGGGCGCGGGGGCGGGACGCACGGGACCGGTCACGTCCCGTGAGGAGGGGTGGGCCCGTTCGGGGCCGGACCCACCCGTGGTCAGCCGCGCGGTTCGCCCGGCAGGGCCCCGTCGCGCAGGTCGAGCGCCACGTCCTGGGTGCCCCCGCCCACCGCGTACGATCCGCCGAACCCACCGGGCTTGTCGGTCGTCCGCGCCACCACGGTGATGACCCTCGACGCCCCGGGCTCCAGCGCGGGCAGCGTGTAGTTCAGCGCGGTGGGGGTGAACGACCCGCGGACGGCGTCAGCCACCCCCTTCACCAGCGTGACGTCCTCGGACTTGGGGTGCATGACGCCGGTGAGGGACAGCGGCTCGGTGGGCTCGTCACCGGTGTTGGTGAGGGTGACCCTGTGCAGATGCGGCCGTCCGACCCGCTGGGTGGCCTTGACCGTCCCCTTCATGCCGAGCCGGGGCCCCACGGTTCGCCCCGCCTTCTTGATGACGACGGTGGCCGTGTCGTTGTCCGGGTTGGTCTCCTTGTAGAGGGGGAAGTCGCTGTCGCCCTGGCTGATCCGGAAGCTGGCGGGGAACCGCTGGGCGCCCCCGTGGTCACCGAGCTTCGCCGTGATCCTGAGGGTGTCGGTCTGGTCCGGGGGCAGGTTGTTCACCAGGACCAGACCGCCCACCACGGGCCGGTCCTCGTACGTGGCGTCGGTGGTCCCGGTCGGCAGATCGAGCAGCACGAGCGCGGAGGCCGTCCGCTCGCCCCAGTTGGTGACCTTGAGGGTGTAGGTGACCGTGTCCCCCGGGGTCGCGGTGGCCGGGCCGACGGCCGCCACCCCGAGGTCGGTGCGGATGAGGGTGTCGGCGTGGGCGGCGGTGGCGGGGACCACCAGGGCGGTGGCGCCCAGGGCGGTCACGAGGGCGGTGGAGGTGAGGCGTCGCACGGTGTTCTCCAGGAGGAAGGACGCTCCCGGGCCCCTGGGGTGAGCCCGGGAGCGCGTCTCGGTGGCCCCGGAACGGGGCGGAGGGGAGGGGAAAGGTCAGCGGCGCAGGTCGAGTTCCAGGTCGCCCGCGTAGTACATGCCGCCGATCCCTCCGGAGCCGGGCGGCATGATCTTCGTGGTGATGGCGACCACGCGCGTCTTGCCCGGGTCGAGGCGCGGCACCGTGTACTGCAGCCCCCGCGTCGAGGCCAGCCCGGTGGCGTCCTCCAACCCCGTGACCTCGGTGATGTCGCCCGACCCCGGGTACACGTGGCCCATCAGATCGAAGGGCTCGGTCCGGTGGCGGCCGGTGTTGGTGAAGGTCAGCCGCTGGGTGACGAGGTCTCCGGCCTGGTTCCCGCCGGTGATCTCACCGGTGAGGCCGAGCCGGCTGTCCGGCCCCTGTAGGGGGTCGCCCTTCTCGTTGACGGTGTCGACCGAGGCGTGGTTGTTCCCGTTGTCCGAGTCCTGGTAGAGCGGGCGGTCCCGGAAGCCCCGGTTCGCCGTGAAGGACGCGGGCAGCGTCATCTCGTCGTTCTGGTTGCCGATCCTGGCCGCGATCCTCACCTCCCGGACCTCGCCCGGGTTGAAGGTGTTCAGCAGGACGCGCTGACTCGTCACGGGCCGCGAGGCGTAGGTGATCGCGCTGGTGCCCTTGGGCAACCACAGATTGACGACCGTGGCCGCCGCGGCGGGGCCCTTGTTGGTGACGGTGAGGACGTACTCGACGGTCTCGCCCGGGGTGGCGCGTTCCGGTCCGGTGGCCGTCAGGGCGAAGTCGGTGGTCGGCGCCCCGTTGGCGTGGGCGCCGGAGGCGGGCACCACCAGCAGGGCGGCACCGAGGGCGGTCGTGACGGCGGTGGGGACGAGACGCTTCACTGGGCTTCTCCCATGGGGCAGGTGCGCGGACGGCGGCGTGCGCTCCGGTCCTGCTCCGCGCGCTCCGTCCTGATGCCCGAAGTCTGTTCCACGCCCCCGGGACCTGGCGATTACCCAGCAGGTAATGCCCCTCCCGGGGCCGCCCCAGGTGTGCTGGGGACCGTGGCGGGCATGCATCCGGGTGTACACGTTCGGGCGATCGCGGAAGCGAGGCGGACACACCATGGGGGCGGGGGCCATGACGGGACGGGCGAGGGTGCGACGGCTGAAGCGGAGGTTCTCCCGGACGGACGGCCTGCGGGCGGTCCCGGAGTCGCGCCGCGCGGTACGGGAACTCCTCGGTCACTGGGGGCGCCCCGGTCAGGCGGAGACCGCCGAACTGCTCACCAGCGAACTGGTCACCAACGCGCTCGTCCACACGGACCGTCCGGCCGTGCTGCGGGTGGCCGCCGGACCCCGGCGGTTACGGGTCGAGGTGCGGGACTTCGTCCGCCACCGTCCGCGTCCCCGGGGGCCGGTGCCGCACGAGGCGACGGGCGGCCGGGGCCTCGCGCTGGTGGAATCGCTGTCCGACCGGTGGGGCGTCCGGGGCCTCGGCCTCGGCAAGACGGTCTGGTTCGAACTGGAGACCGGCGCCCACCCCTGAGCCGTCCCCGGCCCACCGCCGCCCACCGCCCGCCGTCCGGAAACGATGCCGGAGGGTCCCAGGGCGCTCCGGAGTTGACGCCAGGAGGACCCGGGAGTTCCCGAAGGGCTCCGGAACGCCGCCGGAAACGACGCCGGGGCGGTGGCCGCGGCTCGCGCCGTGTGCCACCGCCCCGGAAGGCGCCCGTTCCCGGACCGGCCGGGACCCGTGGAAGGGTCTCAGCCGAACTGCTGCTCTAGGTCCTTCAGCTTGCGCTCCAGCGAGTCGAGCCTCGGCAGGGCCTGGGTGTCGTCCTCGGCGGTCAGATCGACCGTGATGGGGTCACCGCTCCGGCGGACGGGGGTGAGGGAACGGGGGGACGCGGGTGAGGGCGGCTGTTCCTCCGGTATAGCGGGGTCCGCGCCAGAAGGGGCCGCTCCCCCCGCCATCGCGGGCTGCATCTCCACCTGACGGCCGCCCCGGGTCAGCATGCCCCGGTGGTGGCTGCGGCTTATCGCCTTGAGCTGAGCCTTCTTCAGCTTCTCCTGCTCACGGCGGATCTGACGGTTGTGCAGCTTCTGGCGGCGGTCCTCGCGCACCTCGTCCACGGCCTCGTCCAGGGTCCGCACGCCCTCCAGGAGCATCAGCGACCAGGCGGCGAAGGTCTCCCGGGGCGCGCGCAGCCAGCGGACCACCCGGATCTGCGGCAGCGGACGGGGCACCAGGCCCTGTTCGCGCAGCGCCGCCCGGCGGGTCTGCTTCAGCGCGCGGTCGAAGAGCACCGCCGCCGAGAGCGACATCCCGGCGAAGAAGTGCGGGGCGCCCGCGTGGTCGAGGCCGCGCGGCGCGTGCACCCAGTTGAACCAGGCCGCCGCACCGGCGAACGTCCACACGAGCAGCCGGGAACCGAGGGCGGCGTCACCGTGGCTGGCCTCGCGCACGGCGAGCACCGAGCAGAACATGGCCGCGCCGTCCAGCCCGAACGGGACCAGGTACTCCCAGCCTCCGGACAGGTTGAGGTTCTGGCGGCCGAAGCCGACCAGTCCGTGGAAGGACAGCGCCGCCGCGACCGCCGCGCAGCAGAACAGCAGCACGTAGGAGGCGGTCGCGTACATCGCCTCCTTGCGCCTGCGGCGCTCCTCGCTGCGTTCCCAGGAGTCGTCCGCGGCCTTCGAGGGCTGCTCCTTGGCCCGCTTGGAGCGCGCCATCACCGCAACCGCCGCCAGTATCCCCAGGAGCAGTACGGCGCCCGGAAGCAACCAGTCAAGCGATATGTCGGTCAATCTCATCACGCGTCCCTTGCGTCGCAGTAGGGCTGTTCGGGCGCCATCGTTCCTCAAACCCGAGGTCGCTCAGGAGGTTTCCGCGCAAGAGAACGCCAAGGGGGGTGTGGGGAGCCGCCGCGTGTCGCCGTCCGCTCGAACTTCCGCGCGAGTGGTGCGAGTTGAGTTCGCATCACATTACCGGTACGGGTGGTTCAGGAGGAAGCTGCCTCACTGAGCCTTGACACCCTATCCCCATCGCACGTCCGGGGGCACGTGACGCAGGTTTCCTCAGGCCGCAGCGTATAGAAGAGACAGCAGCTCGCGCGGTCGCGGGTTGGCAAAGAACGGCCCTGAGGGCTCGTCAGCGTCCGGAACCCGGCACCCCCCACGTACGGTCCCGTCGAACCGGGCAGCAGGGCCTCCAGTTCGCGGATGCCGCGCTCCTCCTCGCCGAGGAGGTGGGAGACGTACCAGAGCCCCTCGACCACCTCGTCGGTGGCCATGCCCCACAGCGCCCGCCCCCGGCGCCGCATCCGGGGGCCGAACCCGGCCAGCAGCGGCTCCAGGTGCTCGGCCACCGCCGCGCGCACCTCCGCGCGCAGCGCCTCGGCGTCGGGCACCACCCGGGCGTCCGGGTGCCCGGCCAGCGGGTCGTCGGGGAGGCAGGCGAACGTGCCGACCCGCACCGACATCCGGCCCAGCGCCCGCTGGAACGACACCCGGGAGGCCGGGAACCGGGGCACCCGGCGGTGCAGGAACCAGGGCACGGTGACGAGCAGACAGGCGGGCCAGGAGTAGCGGTGCAGTCCGAAGGTGGCGATGACGTCGGGACGCGCGCGCTGGCCGTAGTCCCGCAGCACCTGCGCCTCGTCCCAGGCGAGGAAGGCGTCCAGTTCCGGTCCGCCCCCGGCCAGCCGGGCCGCCGACACCCAGCCGCCGCCCTCCGGCTGCCGTTCGCCGGGGGTCAGCTCCTCGACCCTGAGACCCGGGAACACCTCGGTCAGCCGGGCGTAGGAGGCGGCGACGGGGGAGGGCGCGGCGACCGCGTGGACGCCGGACGGAACGTTCCCGAAGGGCCCGCGCCAGGACGCGTCATCCGCGGGGGATACCCCTGCGGGTGGGGCGGAAGCGCTCATCTGGGACCACCGAATCACGGATGCCGGCAAGTAAGGCTAACCTTACCCGATAAGATCGTGGTGTGGAGTCCGGGGCCCGCGCGCCCGTCGTTCTCCGGGGTGGCCGAGGGGCCGCCGTAGCGCTGAGTGCCGGAGGAGGCCACGATGACCCGTCCCGGACCGCTGCCCGCGCGCGACCCGGTCGGTCACGCCCCCGGCGACGACGACTCCCCCCGCCTTCCCGGACCCGCCCCGCGCCCGTTAGCGGATTCCGTGGACCTCCCGGCCCCCGCCGGCCGAGTGGCCCGTGCCGACCGCGCGGCCCGTGCCGTCGAGGGCCCGGGTCCCACCGGCCCGGCGGGTCCGGGTGCCCGGACGGTCCCGCCGGGTCCCGCCGAAGCGCCGGTCCGGGTGCCCGGACAGTCCCGCGCCACCGGACCCGCCCCGGCCGTCCGGGGCGAGCACACCCACGGTGAGCCGCCGCTGCCCCGCAGACCCCGTCCGCTGGTGCGGGCGAGCGTGCGCGGACAGGTGCTCGCCGCGCTGCGGGTCGCCCTGGTGGAGGGCGAGCTGGTGCCCGGCGAGGTGTACTCGGCGCCGGTGCTCGGGGAACGCCTCGGGGTCTCGGCCACCCCCGTGCGGGAGGCCATGCAGCAGCTCGCCGTCGAGGGCACCGTGGAAGTGGTGCCCAACCGGGGCTTCCGGGTCGTGGAACGCAGCGCCCGCCAGCTCGCGGAGCTGGCGGAGGTCCGGGCGCTGATCGAGGTCCCCGTGATGCTCCGGCTCGCCACCACCGTGCCCGCCGCCCGCTGGGCCGAACTGCGCCCGCTGGCGGCGGCGACGGAGGTGGCGGCGGCGAGCGGTGACCGCGCCGCCTACGCCGAGTCCGACCGGGCGTTCCACCGCGCGGTCCTCGCCCTCTCCGGCAACCAGCAGCTGGTGCGGGTCGCCGACGATCTGCACCGCCGCGCCCAGTGGCCGCTGATCAGCGGGCCGCTGTCGATGCGCCGGGCCGACCTGGTCGCCGACGCGGCCGACCACACGGCACTCCTCGACGCCCTCGACGCCCGTGACCTCGTCACGGTGGGGTCCCTGGTGCGCGCCCACTTCGCCGGAGCCTGACCCCGGGGCTCACCCCGGGGGTATCCGTCCCTGTGCCTCTGTGCCTCTGTGCCTCTGTGCCCCTGTGCCCCTGTGGCGCGGTGGCGCGTCGCAGGGGCACAGGCCGTCAGACCGTCTTCACCGCCGTGGCCGTCGCGGCCGCCTGGGCCGTGGCGAGCTGCTGGCCGAGCCAGGTGGGCACCCCGCCGAGCAGCCGCAGCAGCCGTCCGGCCTCCTGGCGCAGCCGGGTGGCCTCCGGTTCGCTCTCGGCCTCCGCGAGCGAGGCGAGGGCGGGAGCGGTGCCGACCAGGTAGCCCAGCTCCTCGCGGATGCGCAGCGACTCGGCGAAGCCGTGCCGGGCCTCGGCGAGTTCGCCGTCCTGGAGGGCCAGTCCGGCGAGCTGGCGCCAGGTGAACGAGAGCAGCAACGGGTCCCCGGCGGCGGCCGCCCCGGCGTGGGCGCGCCGGTAGGCGGCCCGCGCGGCCTCCGGGGAGTCCCCGAGGTTCTCCGCGAGCAGGCCCCGGCGGAAGTCGAGCACCGCCCGCGCGGGCGATCCGGGGGCGATCAGCGCGGCGGCCCGGCCCAGCGCCGAGCGGGCCTCGTCGGCGCGGTCCCGGACCCCGAGCAGCGTCGAGGCGTACGCGAGCTGGCCCCGTTCACAGGCGGCGGCCCCGCGTTCGGCGTCACCGCTGGCCAGCGCCTCGGCGGTGCGCAGCGCGTCCTCCGCCTCCGCCCACCCCTGTTCCGTGTAGAGGCAGCGCTCCACGAAGAGGGCCACCCGCTGGAGCGCGGCACCCGCGTCGGTCAGGGCCCGTCGCTCCAGCAGCGCCGCGGCGTCGCCCCAGCAGGCGCGCGAACGCAACCGCCATACCGCGGTCTGGAGCGGATCGTCACTTGAGGTCGTTCCTGAACCAGACACAGCGGTAAACGCCACATCGCCCTCCCCGAGCACACCCTCGTGTTCCTGAGCCGATGCGGAATCTCAGCACGGATCGGAGCGCCGGGCCAAGGGGGTGGGTGAAACTTTTCACAAAGTCTCGGGGTGCGAATCGAACACGACCGGGGTAGAAGCGACGCCCCGGGGGGCCCGGAACGAGCGGCGGGCCTTGGGGCGTCAGCTCATCCGCAGGGCGAGGAAGAAGTCGAGCTTGTCCTCCAGCCGGGACAGATCGCGACCCGTCAACTGCTCGATCCGGCCGACGCGGTAGCGCAGCGTGTTGACGTGGAGGTGCAGCCGGGCCGCGCACCGGGTCCAGGAGCCGTCCGAGTCGAGGAACGCCTCCAGCGTCTCGACCAGGTCCGCCCGGTGCCGCCGGTCGTAGGCGCGCAGCGGGTCGAGCAGCCGCGCGGTGAACGCCCGCCGCACGTCGTCCGGGACGAACGGCAGCAGCAGTACGTGGGACGCCAGCTCCTGGTGGCCCGCCGCGCTGACCGGTCCCGGGCGGGCCGCCGCGACCCGGCGGGCGTGCCGGGCCTCCTCCAGCGCCCCGCGCAGTCCGTCGGCGGAGGGCACGGCCGCGCTCACCCCGAGCGTCAGCCGCCCCTCGTCCCCGAGCCCCGCCGCCAGCGGCTCGCGCACCGAGCGCAGCAGCGCGTCCGCGACCAGTTCGCCGCCCGGCGGCGCCTCCTCGTCCCCGCTCCCGTGGCCCTCGGTGCCCGGCTCCCCGGCGGGCGTGATCAACGGCACCAGGGCGACGGCCTCGTCCCCGGCGTACGCGACGGCGATCCGGTCGGCGGGCTCGGTACCGGTCGCCAGCGGGTCCACGAGGACCTCCTCCAGCAGCGCCCGGGCCACCCGGCCGCGCTCCTCCGCGTCCCGGTCGCCCGAGGCGCGCCCGTCGGTTCCTCCGGTCCACTCGATCCGGGCCACCACCACCTGCCAGCGCGGCGGGGCGGCGGTGCCCGGCAGCAGGACCGGCGCGGCCACCCGCAGCCGGGCGGCGATCTCGGTGGGGGCGGAGTCCTGGCGCACCAGCTCCAGCACCTCGTGCGCCAGCCGCCGCCGGACGGTGCGCGCCGCGTCCCGGCGGTCCCGTTCCACGGCGATCAGCTGGGTCACCCCGTGCAGCAGGTCGAGGCGCTCCTCGGGCCAGTCGGCGGTGTCGGCCGCGACGGCGAGCACCCACTCGGACAGCGCCCCCTCGCGGGCCTCCCGGGACCCGCCCGCCCCGCCGCGTCCGCCGCGCACCGGGAACAGCGCGTACGGGGCGTCGCCCACGGAGGTCCGGCAGGGGCCGCGACGGCCGGTGCGCACGGCCGTCAAGTGCGCGGTGGCGAGCGCCGTGCACGCCTCCTCGGAGAGCGTGCGTCCGGCGGTGTGCGGTCCGGCGATCCGGCGTCCGGTCGGGGACAGCACCCAGGCGCGTAGGTCCAGGTCGGTGCCGAGCAGGTCCAGCACCGCGTCCGGGCCGCCGCCCGCCGGTCCCGGCGTCATCAGCCGGCGGTGGCGGTCCACCACGGCGGCGAGGTCGCCCGCGCGCTCGCCGGACACCTGTCGGACGACGTGCTCGGTGATGGTCGCGAAGGCCACCCGCTCGTTGACCGCGAACAGCGGGACGCGGTGCCGGGCGCAGGCCCGGACCAGGTCGTCGGGGACGTCCCCCAGCTCCGCCTCGCCCGCCGCCAGCGCGGTCACCCCGGCGGTGGCCAGGATGCGGACGAAGGGCTCGGAGTCCTCCGGGCCCCGGCGCCAGGCGAGTCCGGTGAGCACCAGTTCGCCGCCGGACAGATAGCGGCTGGGGTCCCGCAGATCGGTGGTCATCACCCCGCGCACCGCGCGGTCCAGTTCGTCCTCGCCGCCGAGCAGTCGCAGACCCAGCGCGTCCGTCTCCAGCAGTGCGCGCAGCCGCATGTGTGGTCGCCGCCGATCCGTCTCTGTCCTGAGGTGACCGTCACCCTCGTGGTCCCGGTCGAACGTCCCGGGGTCGCCGGACACCGTTCTTCATATGAATCTACAAGAACAGGGGCCTGGCCAGCCAACCCGCCGGGACGGCGGGGCGCTCAGCCGAGGAGCATGGCGGTGTAGAGGAGGACGAGGAACCCGACCGGGGACAGCGAGACCACCCCGATCAGCAGGGTCCGCACGAGGAAGCCGGGGGTGGGCGGGCGGCTGGCCCGGGTGGGCCGTTCCGGGTCGTAGCTGAGGACGACCGTGTCCGGGGCGGGGACCGGCACCCTCGCGGAGACGACGGAGGGCACGCCCGTCATCCGCCGTCCGTCGAGCGTGGTGAACGTCAGCAGGGAGAACTCCCACACCACCGGGCCCCTGGTCAGCCGCGCCCGGCCGAAGGCCCGGCCGACCACGCCGATGCCGCGCCGCCGCAGCAGCAGGAGGGAACGCAACCGGCGCCCCGTCCGCCACAGTCCGACCGCGCCCGCCAGCGCCGCGGAGCCCGGGAGGAGGGCGAGGAACAAGGCGACCCCCGCGTACATCGCCCCGAGGGTCAGCACGCCGGTCACCACCAGTGCCGTGTAGTACGCGACGACGAGGGAGCCGATGACGAGGCGCCGACGCGTCCGGGGCGAGGGGCCGCCGCGCGGGTCGGCCTCCCGCCGCTCCACCAGCGCGTGACCGTCGGGAACGGTCGGATGGGCGATGACGGCGGCCCTGAGCTGACCGAGGAACGCCTCGGTCGCCCGGTGGTTGGGGCCGCGCAGTTCGAACACCGTTCCCAGGCCGTGCCGGGCCGCCTCGCCGGGCAGCCCGGCGATCTCGACCCGGACCGTGCCGTCGGTGGTCCGTTCCGCCGTGCGCAGGGCCCGGACGGGCAGGTGCCAGCTGGTCCGGCCGCGCACCACGAGCAGCCGCCGCCCGTCGAAGCGGGCCGTGGTACCGCCGTCGACGAGGACGGTCTCCGGGGCGCCCCCGGGTACGGGGGACGAGGGGGAGGACATGCGGGGAGGGTACGCACCTGGTCGGGGCGGTCCCCGGCCGGTCTCCGTCAACTCCGCTTTTCCTCGCGGTCCGTCGGTGCCCGTCCGCTCCTACGGGCCAGCGGGCCGACTGTCTCTGCTGGCTCCGGTGGGCCAGCGGTCGGGCTGCCTCTGCTGGCTCCGGTGGGCCAGCTGCCCGGCTACCCCTCCCCGTTCCGGTGGGCCAGCAGTCCGTCGACGGTCCGGCCGAAGGCCAGGCGTCCGGCGGCGGCGAGCAGGGGGTCGGCCAGCGCGGGGACTCCGCGCACCCGGAGGTCCTCCCGCCACTCCACCCGGGCGCCGGTGGCTTCGGGCCGGACCCGGATCTCGGCCCAGCCGCGCACCAGCCGTCCCCGTTTCTCCAGTCGGCAGCGGCCCGCGCCGCCTCCGTGCGGCGGAACCCACTCGACGACCTCCATGGGGTCGTCGAAGCCGAACCGGCCGATCCCCGTCCGGGCCACCACCGTGGTCCCGGGGCCGACCGGCGGGGGAGGGGTCACCGTCAGCCGGGTGAGGGGGACGAAGGCGCCGTGGCGTTCCCAGTCGACCAGCCGCTCCCATGCCTCGGCGGGGTCGAGCGGGGTGCGGCGTTCCAGGACGACGAGGGCCATCCCCCGATGCTAGGCCGTCTCTCTCACGGATCTCGCCGGGTCGTCCGGGCGGTCCGGGTGGTCCGGGTGCCCCCCTGCGGTCCCGCCCCGCGACGGTCCGCGCCCGGCGCGGTCGGCTCGCGTGGCGTCGGGGCCGGGTGGACGGGTGTGGTGGCACGTGTCCGACGGACGGTGGCACGTGTCGTCTAGCGGTAGATCACCCCGGGCTCCGGGACGCCCGGCGCGAACAGCTGGGGGACGGTGACGAACGTGTACCCCTTGGCCTTCAGCTCGGTGATGATGCCCGGCACCGCGGGCACCGTGCCCCGGTAGATGTCGTGCAGCAGGATGATCCCGTCGCGGTCGGACTGCTCCAGCACCCGCTTCTTGATCAGTTCCGAGTCATTGGTCTTGTAGTCCTTCGCGGTGACCGTCCACAGCACCTCGGAGAGGCCGAGGTCGCGGGATATCTCGTTCACCTCGTCGTTGGTGCGGCCCTGCGGCGGGCGCATCAGGGTCGGCTTGCGGCCGGTCAGCCGCTCGATCGCGGTGTTGGTGCGCTCCAGTTCCTCGCGCACCTCGTCGGCCGACAGCTCGGTGAGGCGGCGGTGCGTCCAGGTGTGGCTGGCTATCTCGTGCCGCTCCCGGGCCATCCGCTTGACCAGCCCGGGATAGGTGTCGATGTGCTTGCGGCCCAGTAGGAAGAAGGTCGCGGGGACCTTCTCCTCCTTGAGGATGTCCAGCAGCTTCGGGGTGTACCGGCCGGGTCCCGCGTCGAAGGTCAGCGCGATGCACTTCGCCTCGCGGCAGTCGACGGAGCCGAACTCCCCCTTGCCGTCGTCCCCGGCGGCGGCGCGTACGTCGGCGGGCGCCTCCGTGTCCAGACGGAGCCAGTCGATCACCGCGTAGGCGCCGATCGCCGCCGCTGTGACCACCGCCACGGTGGCTATCAGGGTGCGCGGACGCAACCTCAGACGGCGTTTGCCCGTCTTGTTCGCCGTGGTGGTCCCCTGGGGTGCTTCTGGTGCGCTGAGCTGTGCGGTGTCTTGCATGGGCGTCACTATACGCACCGTGTATACACCCGATTCATAGGGGGGTGGGGTTAGCCGGAAACCCCGCTTTCCGGGACATCCTTCCGGGGTCTCCGCGTTCTGGAACCCGCTCCTTACCGGACCTCGGCTTTCCAGGGCCCCGCCCCCGGCCCCCCTTCCCGGGCCCGTTCCGCAGCCGTCGCCAGACCCGTTCCGCGGCCGTCGCCGCAGTCGGCCCGCACCCGTCACCGGAGGCCGGCCCCGGCGCCGCGTCAACGCGGTGTCAACGTCTCCGGCCCGGCCGCCAAGGAGCCGTCAAGAGCGCTCCGCGCGCCCGGCCGCCCGGGGTTCCTTGGGAGCACGCACCCCCGACAGCCGGACGCGCGGCAGGGCCGTCCGGCGCACCTGAGGAGCCGCTCCATGACCGTCGAGAACGTGGTGGGCCTGTTGGTCGCCCTGAGCCTGATCGGCTACCTCGTGATCGCGCTGATCTTCCCGGAACGGTTCTGAGCCCGGCGCCCCCCGTCGGCCCCGCCCATGACCCGCCCTTCCGCGTCCCCGGGCCGTGCCGGGCCGCCCGGCCGCACCGGGGCCCTCCTCGGGGCCGTGCGCCGTGCCGTCGCGGCCGTCGCGACGGTGTCCGGCGGGCGGTCCGCCACCGCCGCCGGGCGTCCCGTGGGCGGACCGCTCCGGCGAGCCGTCCGGTCCGCCGCCGGTCCCGCCGCCGGGCTGCTCCTTCCCGGACTGCTGGCCCTCCTCCTCGGCGCGGACGCCGTCCGTGCCGCCCTGGGCCCCGTCAGCGAGACGCTGCTGTTCCTGCTCACAGTGGTCGCCGTCGGCCGGGTGGGCGGGGTGGTCCCCGCCGTCCTCGCCTCGGTCACCGCCTCCCTGCTGCTCAACTACTGGTTCGTCCCGCCCGTCGGGCGGTTCACCCTGGACGCCAGGGCCCTGGTCGCGCTCGCCGTCTTCACGGTGACCGCCACGACCGTCGCGGCCGTCGCCGCCCGTCCGTCCCGGCGCTCCCGGCCCCCGGTCCGGGCCGCCCCCGAGGACGTCACCCTCCGGTCCGCCGACCCCGCCGACCGGACCCGCACCGCCCTGCTGCGCGCCGTCGGGCACGATCTGCGCACCCCGCTGACCGCGGGCTGGGCCGCCGTCGCCTCGCTGCGCAGCCGGGACGTCGAACTGAGCGCCGACGACCGGGAGGAACTGCTCGCCACCGCCGACGCGGCCCTCGCCCGGCTCAGCGCCCTGGTGGAGAACCTGCTCGACCTCGGGCAGCTCCAGGCTGGGGCGCTCACCCCCCGGCCGCGCGCCACCGCGCTGACGGAGGTCGTCGTCCCCGCCCTGGCGGCCCTGCCGCCCGGCGGCCCGGCGGTGGAGGTCCACGGTCTGGAGCGGATGCCCGAGGTGTTCGCGGACCCGCCGCTGCTGGCGCGCGCCCTCACCCAGCTCGTCGCCAACGCGGTGCGCCACTCTCCTCCGCCGCACCCGGTGCTGCTGACCGCGAGCGCCCCTGCGGACCGGGTGGAGCTGCGGGTCGCCGACCGGGGGCCCGGGCTGCCCGCCGCCGCCCGGGAGCGGGTCTTCGAGCCCTTCCAGCGCCTCGGGGACACGGACAACACCAGCGGCCTCGGGCTGGGTCTCGCCCTGTCCCGGGGGCTCACCGAGGCCATGGGCGGCACCCTCACCCCCGAGGACACCCCGGGTGGCGGACTGACCATGGTGCTCTCCCTGCCGGTCGCCGGGCCCGTCGGACCCGCCGCGCCCGTCCCGTCCTGAACTCCCGTCGCAGGTCGTGGCGTTCCTCCGGGGTTGGTGATCTTTCCGCAGGTCAGAGAGGGGTGATCGGAGGCGCGTAAGGGAGTCGTCAAGACGGCGGGTGGCGCCGTAAGAGGAGCGTCAACGACGGGCTGCGGCGGGCGTGGACCCGCTTTCCTCTAATCGTCCGATTGTCTGATTACCTCCGGTTGGCCGGGTGCCCACCGGACTTTCCCTCCCCAGGAGCTCACGATGGCCGACGTGGCCTTCGTCGTCACCACGATCGCGGTCTTCGCGCTGGTGGCACTCGTCGCCAAGGGGGTGACGAAGCTGTGACCGCCGAGCACCTCATCGGCCTCCTCGTGGCCGTCGCCCTGCTGGGCTACCTCGTCCTCGCCCTCATCTACCCGGAGAGGTTCTGAGCCCGGTCATGAGCCCCGAACTCGCTGGAGTGCTGCAACTCCTGGCGCTGATGGCCGCCCTCGCGCTGGCCTACCGCCCGCTGGGCGACCACATGGCCCGCGTCTACTCCTCCGACCGCCATCTGCGGGTCGAGAAGTGGATCTACCGGGGGATCGGCGCCCAGCCGGACGCCGGGATGCGCTGGCCCGCCTACCTGCGCGGCGTCCTCGCCTTCTCCGCCGTCGGCGTCCTCTTCCTCTACCTGCTGCAACGGCTCCAGGGCCACTTGCCCGGCTCCCTCGGCTTCGCCGCCATCGACCCGGACCAGGCGTTCAACACCGCCGCCTCGTTCGTCTCCAACACCAACTGGCAGTCGTACTACGGCGAGCAGGCCATGGGCCACGTGGTGCAGACCGGCGGCCTCGCGGTGCAGAACTTCGTCTCCGCCGCCGTCGGCATGGCCGTTGCGGTCGCCCTGGTCCGCGGCTTCGCCCGCTCCCGCACCGGTGAACTCGGCAACTTCTGGGCCGACCTGGTGCGCGGCGTCGTCCGGATCCTGGTGCCCATCGCGGCGGTCGGCGCGGTGGTGCTGGTGGCCTGCGGCGCCATCCAGAACTTCTCCGGCATCCACGAGGTCGGCCAGTTCACCGGCGGCACCCAGCAGTGGAACGGCGGCGCCGTCGCCTCCCAGGAGGCCATCAAGGAACTCGGCACCAACGGCGGCGGCTACTTCAACGCCAACTCCGCCCACCCCTTCGAGAACCCGAACGCCTTCACCAACCTCTTCGAGGTCTTCCTCATCCTGCTGATCCCGTTCGCCCTCACCCGCACCTTCGGCGTCATGGTCGGCTCGGTGCGCCAGGGCTACGCGATCCTCGGCACCATGGTCACCATCTGGGTCACCTTCATCGCCCTGATGTGGTGGACCGAGTTCGCCCACCGCTCGCCCGCCTACGAGATCGCGGGCGGCGCCATGGAGGGCAAGGAGGCCCGGTTCGGCGTCGGCGCCTCCGCGATCTTCGCGGTGTCCACCACCCTCACCTCCACCGGGGCCGTGGACTCCTTCCACTCCTCGTTCACCGGCTTCGGTGGCGGCCTCACCCTGCTCGGCATGATGCTCGGCGAGATCGCGCCCGGCGGCGTCGGCTCCGGCCTCTACGGAATGCTGGTCATGGCCGTCATCGCGGTCTTCCTCGCCGGACTCATGGTCGGCCGCACCCCCGAGTACCTCGGCAAGAAGATCGGCACCCGCGAGATCAAACTGGCGGCCTGCTACATCCTGGTCACCCCGACCCTCGTGCTGGTCTTCACCAGCGCCTCCATGGCGCTGCCGACCCCGCCGGACTCCATGCTCAACCCCGGCGCCCACGGCTTCACCGAAGTGCTCTACGCCTTCACCTCCGGCGCCAACAACAACGGCTCCGCCTTCGCCGGACTCAGCGCCGACACCCAGTGGTACAACACCACCATCGGCCTCGCGATGCTGCTCGGCCGCTTCCTGCCGATGGTGTTCGTGCTGGCGCTCGCCGGATCGCTGGCGTCCCAGCGGCCCGTCCCCGTCACCGCGGGCACCCTGCGCACCGACAAGCCCCTGTTCACCGGGCTGCTCACCGGAACCATCCTCATCATCACCGGGCTGACCTACTTCCCCGCCCTGGCCCTCGGCCCGCTCGCGGAAGGGCTGGCGTGATGACCCCGCGCACCGACGACACCACCGACGACACCACAGGTGACCCCATGACCGCTCCCGCGCCCCCCAGCACCACGCCGACCAGGGCGCCCCACCAGGACGCCCCGACCGGGCACCAGGACACCGGGCGGGTCGGCGCCGGGATCTTCGACCCCGCGCAACTGCTGCGCTCGCTGCCCGACGCCGTCCGCAAGCTCGACCCGCGCGTGATGGTCAAGTCCCCCGTCATGTTCGTGGTCCTGGTCGGCTCGGTGCTCACCACCGCGTTCTCCTTCACCGACCCCGGCGACTGGTTCGGCTGGACGATCTCCGCCTGGCTCTGGCTCACCGTCCTCTTCGCCAACCTCGCCGAGGCCGTCGCGGAGGGCCGGGGCAAGGCCCAGGCCGACACGCTCCGCAAGGCCAAGACCGACACCGTCGCCCGGCGGCTGACCGCCGACGGCGGCGAGGAGCGGGTGCCCGGCACCGAACTGCGCGTCGGGGACCGGGTGGTGTGCGAGGCGGGGGACGTCATCCCCGGCGACGGCGACGTCGTCGAGGGCGTGGCCTCCGTCGACGAGTCCGCCATCACCGGCGAGTCCGCGCCCGTCATCCGCGAGTCCGGCGGTGACCGCTCGGCCGTCACCGGCGGCACCCGGGTGCTGTCCGACCGGATCGTCGTCGCCATCACCACCAAGCCCGGCGAGACCTTCATCGACCGCATGATCGGCCTGGTCGAGGGCGCCGCCCGGCAGAAGACCCCCAACGAGGTCGCGCTCAACATCCTGCTCGCCTCGCTCACCATCGTCTTCCTGCTCGCGGTGGTCACCCTGCCGCCGTTCGCCGAGCACGCCGGGACCGAACTGTCCCTGGTGGTCCTGGTGGCGCTGCTGGTCTGCCTCATCCCGACCACCATCGGGGCGCTGCTCTCCGCCATCGGCATCGCGGGCATGGACCGGCTGGTGCAGCGCAACGTCCTCGCGATGTCCGGCCGCGCCGTCGAGGCCGCCGGTGACGTCTCCACCCTGCTGCTCGACAAGACCGGCACCATCACCTACGGCAACCGCCGGGCCGCCGCGTTCGTCCCCGTCGACGGGGCCACCGAGGAGGAACTCGCCGCCGCCGCCCAGCTGTCCTCGCTGGCCGACGAGACCCCCGAGGGCCGCTCGGTCGTCATCCTCGCCCAGGAGCGGTACGGACTGCGTCCCCGTGCCCGGGGCGACGTGAGCGGCGCCGACTGGATCCCGTTCACCGCCCAGACCCGGATGTCCGGCGTCGACACCGACGGCCGTCTGGTCCGCAAGGGCGCCACCTCCGCCGTCCTCGCCTGGGTCCGCGAGCGGGGCGGCACCCCCGCCCCGGACGCCACGGCCGCCACCGAGCGGATCTCCCAGGAGGGCGGCACCCCGCTGCTGGTCGCGGTCGAGGACCACGACGGCGCCCGCGTCCTCGGCGTCATCCACCTCAAGGACGTCGTCAAGGACGGCATGCGGGAACGGTTCGAGGAACTGCGCCGCATGGGCATCCGCACCGTGATGATCACCGGGGACAACCCGCTGACCGCGAAGGCCATCGCCGACGAGGCGGGCGTCGACGACTTCCTCGCCGAGGCCACCCCCGAGGACAAGATGGCCCTCATCAAGCGGGAGCAGGCGGGCGGCAAGCTCGTCGCGATGACCGGCGACGGGACGAACGACGCCCCGGCGCTGGCCCAGGCCGACGTGGGCGTCGCCATGAACACCGGCACCTCCGCCGCCAAGGAGGCCGGGAACATGGTCGACCTGGACTCCGACCCCACCAAGCTCATCGAGATCGTGGAGATCGGCAAACAGCTCCTCATCACCCGGGGCGCCCTCACCACCTTCTCCATCGCCAACGACGTCGCCAAGTACTTCGCGATCATCCCGGCGCTGTTCGCGGTGGTCCACCCGGGCCTCGACACCCTCAACGTGATGCGGCTGTCCTCGCCCGACTCGGCGATCCTCTCCGCGGTGATCTTCAACGCGCTGGTGATCGTGGCGCTGGTGCCGCTCGCCCTGCGCGGGGTGCGCTACCGGCCGGTGAGCGCCGACCGGCTGCTCCGCCGCAACCTCACGGTCTACGGGCTGGGCGGACTGATCGCGCCCTTCCTCGGCATCAAGGCCATCGACCTGCTCATCTCCCTCATCCCCGGGATCGGCTGACGCCATGAACAACTCCGTCACCAACACCGCGCGGCTGCTGGCCGCCGGACTGCGCGCCCTGCTGGTCCTCACCCTGGTGACCGGCGTGCTCTATCCGCTCGCCGTCACCGGGGTGGCCCAGGGGCTCTTCCGGGACAAGGCCAACGGCTCCGAGATCACCTCCGACGGCAAGGTCGTCGGCTCGTCCCTCATCGGCCAGTCCTACGACCTGCCGCTGAAGAAGGGCGAGGAGACCCCGGCCGCCGACCTCAAGTGGTTCCAGGGCCGCCCCAGCAACGGCCTCGGCACCAACTCCGTCAACACCCAGTACGACCTGCTGCTCTCCGGCGCGACCAACCTCGCCGGGGACAACCCGGAACTGATCAAGCAGGTCAAGGAGGCCAAGGCCGCCGTCATCAAGGACAACTCGGTGCCCGGCCACCGGATCGACCCGGACGACGTGCCCGCCGACGCGGTCACCTCCTCCGGATCCGGCCTCGACCCGGCGATCTCCCACGAGTACGCGGACATCCAGGTCCGCCGGATCGCCGCCCGCAACGGGCTCTCCGCCGACCGGGTCCAGGACCTGGTGGACGACCACAAGGAGGGACGGATCCTCGGCTTCCTGGGGGAGCCCACCGTCAACGTCCTGCGACTCAACATCGCGCTGCGGGAACTCACCCGGCGCTGAACGCGCGCTCCCCGGGGCCGGACCGTCCGGTCCGTCCCCGGGGAGCGTCGCCCTATCCGAGGAGGCGGCACACCGATGACCCGGGTCCTGGTGGTGGAGGACGATCCGCAACTCGTGCGGGCGCTGGTCATCACCCTCAGAGCCCGTGGCTACGAGACGGACACCGCGACCGGCGGCGCCGACGCCCTCGACCGGGCCGCCGACCATCCGCCGGACGCCGTCCTCCTCGACCTCGGGCTGCCCGACATGAGCGGGGTGGCGGTGCTGCGGGCGCTGCGCTCGCGCGGCCCGGTCCCGGTGGTCGTGGTGTCGGCGCGCCGCTCCCCGGGGGAGAAGGTCGCCGCCCTGGACGCGGGCGCCGACGACTACGTCACCAAACCGTTCAGCATGGACGAGCTGCTGGCCCGGCTGCGGGCCGCCGTCCGGCGCGGCGGCACCGTCGTCGGAGGGGGTCCGCCCCCGGTCGTCACCGAGGACTTCACCGTGGACCTCGTCGCCCGCCGGGTCGTCCGGGACGGCGCGGACGTCCGGCTCACCCCCACCGAGTGGCACGTCCTGGAGGTCCTGGTCACCAACGCGGGGCGGCTGGTGGGCCAGTCGGAGCTGCTGCGGGAGGTCTGGGGGCCGTCCCACGGCGGCCGCACCCACTATCTGCGGGTGTACCTCGCCCAGTTGCGCCGCAAGCTGGAGCCCGACCCCTCCCGCCCCCGCTATCTGATCACCGAACCCGGCATGGGCTACCGCTTCGAGAATTGAGGACCAGCGGAACATGGGACGAGGCAGGCTGCGGATTTATCTCGGTGCGGCGCCGGGTGTGGGGAAGACGTATGCGATGTTGTCGGAGGGGCATCGTCGGGTGGAGCGGGGGACGGATTGTGTGGTGGGTTTTGTTGAGCATCATGGGCGTCCTCGGACGGAGGTGATGTTGCGGGGTTTGGAGGTGGTGTCCCGGTTGGAGGTGGGGTATCGGGGTGGGGTGTTTGGTGAGATGGATGTGGAGGGGGTGTTGGCTCGGCGTCCTTCGGTGGTGTTGGTGGATGAGTTGGCGCATTCGAATGTGCCGGGGTCGCGGAATGGGAAGCGTTGGGAGGATGTGGAGGAGTTTCTGGCGGCGGGGATTGATGTGGTGTCGACGGTGAATATCCAGCATTTGGAGTCGCTGGGTGATGTGGTGGAGTCGATTACGGGGGTGCGGCAGCGGGAGACGGTGCCGGATGAGGTGGTGCGGCGGGCGGATCAGATTGAGTTGGTGGATATGTCGCCGGAGGCGTTGAGGCGGCGGATGGCGCATGGGAATGTGTATGGGGCGGATCGGGTGGATGCGGCGTTGTCGAATTATTTCCGTCCTGGGAATTTGATGGCGTTGCGGGAGTTGGCGTTGTTGTGGGTGGCGGATCGGGTGGATGGGTATTTGCGGCGGTATCGGGGTGAGCATGGGATTGTGGGGACGTGGCAGGCGCGTGAGCGGATTGTGGTGGGGGTGACGGGTGGTCCGGAGGGTCGGACGTTGATCCGTCGTGCGGCGCGGTTGGCGGAGAAGGGGGCGGGGGGTGAGGTGTTGGCTGTCTATATTTCGCGGAGTGATGGTTTGACGGCTGCGTCGCCGAAGGAGTTGGCGGTGCAGCGGCGGTTGGTGGAGGACTTGGGGGGCACGTTCCACCACGTCGTCGGGGACGACGTCTCCACTTCCGTCCTCGATTTCGCCCGGGGGGTGAACGCCACCCAGATAGTGCTGGGCGTCTCCCGCCGCCGGGCGTGGGAGTACGTCTTCGGCCCCGGGGTCAGCGCGACGGTGGCCCGGGAGTCGGGACCCGACATCGACGTCCATCTGGTCACCCACGACGAGATGGGCAAGGGCCGGGGACTGCCCGGCCCCCGGGGCGGACGCCTCGGCCGCGCCCGGGTGCTGCGGGGCTGGCTCGTCGGCACCCTCGGCCCGGCCCTGCTGACCCTGCTGCTGGCCGCCGCGGCCCCCGAGGTCGGCCTCGCCAACGACATGCTGCTCTACCTCTCGCTGACCGTGGGCGCCGCGCTGCTCGGCGGACTGTGGCCCGCGCTGGCCTCCGCCGTCCTCGGCTCCCTGCTGCTCAACTGGTTCTTCACCCCGCCCCTCCGCACCCTCACCATCGCCGATCCGAAGAACGCCGTGGCGATAGTGATCTTCGTGGGGGTGGCGGTGTCGGTGGCGTCGGTGGTGGATCTGGCGGCGCGGCGGACGCATCAGGCGGCGCGGTTGCGGGCGGAGTCGGAGATCCTGTCGTTCCTGGCGGGCAGTGTGCTGCGGGGGGAGACCTCGTTGGACGCGTTGCTGGACCGGGTCCGCGAGACCTTCGGGATGGAGTCCGTCGCGCTGCTGGAGCGGGCGGGAGACACCGCCCCCTGGACCCGCGCGGGCAGCGTCGGGCCGGCCCCGGTGAGCTGCCCCGAACAGGCCGATGTGGACATGCCGGTGGGGGACCACATGGCGCTGGCGCTGTCGGGGCGGGTGCTGCCCGCCGAGGACCGCCGGGTGCTCGCCGCCTTCGCCGCCCAGGCCGCCGTGGTCCTCGACCGCCAGCGACTGCGGGAGGAGGCCGACCAGGCGCACACCCTGGTGGAGGGCAACCGCATCCGCACCGCCCTGCTCGCCGCCGTCAGCCACGATCTGCGCACCCCGCTCGCCGGGATCAAGGCGTCGGTGTCCTCGCTGCGCTCCGACGACGTCGCCTGGACGGACGAGGACCAGGCCGAACTGCTCGCCGCCATCGAGGAGGGCGCCGACCGCCTCGACCAACTGGTCGGCAACCTGCTGGACATGTCCCGCCTCCAGACCGGCACCGTCCAGCCCCTGATCCGCGCGATCGACCTGGAGGAGGTGCTGCCGATGGCCCTCGGCGGACTGCCCGATCCCCGGACGGGCGTGGTGCTCGACATCCCCCCGAGACTGCCGATGGTCCTGGTCGACAAGGGGCTGCTGGAACGGGCGGTCGCCAACGTGGTGGAGAACGCCGCCAAGTACAGCCCGCCCGGCACCCCGGTCCTGGTCGCCGCCAGTGCCATGGCCGACCGGGTGGAGATCCGGGTGGTGGACCGGGGCCCCGGGGTCCCCGAGGAGGCCCGCGACCGCATCTTCGAACCGTTCCAGCGCTACGGCGACGCCCCGCGCGGCGCCGGGGTCGGCCTCGGCCTCGCAGTCGCCCGGGGGTTCACCGAGGCCGTCGGGGGCACCCTCGCCGCCGAGGACACCCCCGGCGGCGGACTCACCATGGTGCTGTCGCTGCGCGTGGCGCCGGTACCGCCCGCCGCCGGGTGAGGGCGACGCCGGGCGGTCCGGGTGACCGCCCGGCTCGGACGGACGCGCCCCCGGCCTCCCGCGCGGGCACCGGAGCGTGCCGCACCGTCGGAGCGCGTCCGTACCGGGTGGCGCCCGCGCGCGTCCCGGAGGCGCCCGGGCTCACGGGCCGCCCTGCGGGGCCTTCCGGCTGGTCGGGGCGGGACCGGCCGCCCCGGCCGGGAGGCGGTCGCGGCGGTTCCACGTCTGGCAAGACGGCGGCACCCGGTTACCCCGCATCGGGGACTTCCCAGCTAAACACGTGTCACCGTGGGCAACACCCCCACCGTGGGCGCTCCGTGAGGGAGCGTCCGGTTCCGCCGGTCGCGGGCCGTCGGCGGCGCGGACCGGTGGACGTCCAGCGAAAGGCGGGATCGATCCGTGAGCCTGATCCAGACCGGCAAGCTGCAACTCAGTTCCACCAGCGCCTCGGAGCTGCGGGGCGGGGACACCTCCACCTTCGTCCAGGTCACCTTCCCCTCGCCGTTCCCCGACAACGCGGCGGTGATCGTCGTTCCCTTCGTCCAGACGTTCAACGGCCCCGACACCCCGGGGCTGCGCGTCGACGACGTCACCACCACCGGATTCAAGATCCGTCTCAATGAACTCGTGGGAGGCGGGAAGCCGCGCTCCGACGGTCCCCACACCTCCGAGACGGTCGGCTGGATCGCCAGCACCGTCTGATCCCGTTGCCGTTCCGGCCGCGCTCCCTCAAACAATCAAAAGCGGCCTAAAAAGCTGATCAGGGCAGAGCAAAAGCTGGCAGAGCCAGTGGAGTTCCCACTCCCGATGAGTCAGCATCATTCGGGTGTCGAAGCCGGTCCGCGTCCGGCGAGGTGACCGCGCCCTCTGTGCGGGGGTGCGGTCACCGGCCGCGGGGTCCGCCCCGCGGTGACGGTGGCGGGCGCGGACCGGCGGCGCGCCGGACGGTCCGGGAGGCCGTCCGGCGCGCGGCACCTCCACGGCCCCTGGGCGGGAGGGTCCGCCTGGGGCGTTCGCGGTGCGCTGGTGCCGAGCGCCATGCGGTGGAGCGCGGAATCAATCGCCTTGAGCGGCATCGGGCCGTGGCCACCCGCTACGAGGAACACGCCGTCCGCTACGGGCTGCCGCCCCCCACCGCGGCCATCAACGAGTGGCGGTGACCGCCACCACGGCGGTCCGCCCGTGGCCCTTCACCGATCCTCCGCCTCGAATGCCCGAGCGACGGCGAGACTGTCCTCATAGACGTGGTGCCGGGTGACGAGGCCGTCTTCAACGGTGAGGTGCAGGGCGAACCGCGCCCGATACGCACGTCTGGTGGTCCGGGAGGTCTGGCGGATCTCGCCGAGCACGACCGCGTCGTTTCCGTCGATGAGGACGCGCTCGACCTCGGTCGCCACACGCTCCGGCAGGTGGTGCTCGGCGAGCTCGCGGTAATGAGCGGCCGCGTCGGCCCGGGTCGACCGGTGACGGATCCACGGCGTGGCGGCACGACCGTGCTCGGCCTCCGGCCAGCTCAGCTTCCAATCGCCGTGCTCGGCATACAACTCGGCGATGCGCTCGGGGTCACCCTCACCGATCCTGCGGAGCAGTTCTTCGACCACGGCGCGGGTGTTCGTAGGTGCGGCTATGGACACGGCTGCCCCCTCTGTCCTGACCCGCGTCCTGGCGACACGGGGAGATCGTCAATCCTGCCAGCGCGGACAGGTCGAGGCCGTTGCCTCTGGAGTAAGGCCAAGTCCATCACCGAGATCGACTTTCGTGGAACGCCCCGCCGCCGTCCGCACCCGGCCGGCGAGGCGATCCGAAGGGACGGCCTAGCTGTATTGACCCGCAGGGTTATTGACGCGGCTGATGGGTGGCCTGCCTCCGAGGGCGGTGTGGCTGCGGTGGTGGTTGTAGGTGTGGAGGAAGTCTGCCAGGGCCGCTGTGCGCTCGTCGTTGGAGTGGTAGGGCCGCTGGTAGGCCCATTCGTCCAGGAGGGTGCGGTTGAAGCGTTCGACCTTGCCATTGGTCTGCGGCCGGTAGGGCCGGGTCTTCTTGTGTGTGATGCCGGCGGCGGCCAGGGTCCGGGTGAACAGCCGGGCCTTGTAGCAGGAGCCGTTGTCGGTGAGGACCCGCTGGACGGTGATGCCGTGGGCGGCGAAGAACACGTTCGCCCGCTGCCAGAAGCCTGCGGCCGTGTGCTGGCGCTCGTCGGGCAGGACCTCGCTGCAGGCCAGGCGGGAGTGGTCGTCGACCCCGGAGTGGACGAAGGAGTAGCCGATCACCGGTTTGCAGCTCCTGCGCTCATCGGTGGTGGCCTGGCGGTTTGCTTCGCCGACGGCCCTGCCCACGGTTCGCCAGCCGCCGCCGTCGGGGATGTTGCCCAGTTTCTTGATGTCGACGTGGACCAGGTCGCCCGGCCGGGCGTGTTCGTAGCGGCGGATCACCTGGCCGGTGGGCCGGTCCAGGAAGGCGAGGCGGTTCAGGCCGTGGCGGACCAGGATCCGGTGCACGGTCGAGGCGGGCAGGCCCAGGACCGGGCCGATCCGCGCAGGGCCGCGCTTGCGTTCGGTCCGCAGCCGGCAGACCTCGGCCTCGACCGCGGACGGGGTGCGGTGCGGCGTCGTGCGGGGTCTGCTCGGGCGGTCGGCGAGGCCACTGTCGCCCTCGGCCCGCCAGCGCCGCACCCACTTGTGGGCGGTCGGCCGGGAGATGCCCATCTCGGCCGCCACATGCGCGACCGGACGTCCCTCGAGAACACGCTCGACCAGGATCCGCCTGCCATGAACGGTCAGACGGGCATTACGGTGGGACACGAAGACCTCCGTGTGCGGTGCAGCTTAGACACCTTCACCACACCGGAGGTCTTCGTCATGATCAAGACCCAACCAGCGTCAACAACGCTCGTGGTCAATACACCTAGCTGAACAACGTCCGCGCGGGGGAGCCCGGGTCGCCCAGTGGGCGGGTGGCGAGGCGGATCAGGGGCAGGGGGTTGTCGTCCCCGGCGATCCGGTTGGCGCTCAGCTCGCCGCAGGTCAGGCAGTGGTGGATGAGCAGCCACTCCCCGTCCTCGCGCGCCGACACCCCGAGCGGGGTCATCCGTCCCCGGCAGCGCGCCGCCCGGTCGCCCGGGACCCGGGCGTCCACGTGCAGACTCGTCAGACAGTGCGGGCAGTGGTTGCGGTGGCCGGTGCCGGGCGCGCGCAGCGGCACGTCCAGTCGGCAGCCCGCGCAGCGGAACGACTCCCCGCGCTCCCCGCCCGGACCGTGCAGCACGTCCTTGCGGCGCTGGGGTCGCGCGGCGCGGTGCCGTCCCGTGGTGGGCGGCGGTCCGTCGGCGCGTCTGGTCCGTCGTGGCATGTTTCCTCCTTCCGGTCGGGCCGTCACAGTCCGGCGAGGGCTTCGAGCGGGAACGGGGGCCGGGCCAGCGGCTGGACGGCCGTCCGCATCAGGACGAGCCGGTTGTCGTCGGGACCGACCGGGTGGGAGGCCAACTCGTCGCAGCGGACGCAGCGGTGGATGATCCGCCACTCCCCGGCGCGCGGTACGGCGACGGCGAGGGGGGTCATCCGGCCCCCGCAGTCGGATCGTCCGCCGTGCGCGTGGTCGGTGAGGTGCCGCGCGTGCAGACAGCCCGGGCAGTGCTGACGGACGGCGCCCGTCGGGTCGAGCGTGCCGACGGTCAGTCCGCAGTGGACGCAGTCGAAGGTGCCGTCGGTGGGCGGCACGTCGGCGGACGGTGGGAGGGGGCGGCGGCCGGACGGGCCGTGGTCCCCCTCGTCCTCGTACGCGTACTCATTCCATTGGTGCTGGTGCTGGTGCTGGTGGGTCGACACCCTGGGTTCTCCTGGCTGGGAAAGCGGTCGGGAAGCAGCCGGAGGCGCGAGCGGCGTCGGGGAAGGGCGGACGGGCCGGGAGACGGCCGTCGCCGCCCGGCCGGGCCCACGGGCGCGCGGGAGCACGGCACGACGGGGTGCCGCGCGTCAGGGCGCGGTGGGACGGACGGGGGCGGGACGGAGTCCCGGAACGAACGGGGGCGTACGGCAGGGGGACCCCGCGCACGGGTAACCGCCGGGGCCGGTGGAACGGCCCCGGGGCCCGGTGGAGGGCGGGGTCAGCGGCCGGACGCGCGCACGCTTCCACGAGGCGCGCTCGGCTGGGGCCGGGGCATACATCACCGCTTTCCAGGGCTGTCCAGCCCGCAGGGAGAACACGGCCCCCGAACGCGACGGGCCGTGGGACGCCCCGTCAGCCGGGGTCGTCCCGGGCACGCTAACAGCGGCGGCCGGACGGTCGCCAGCGGTTTTCCCGCGGGCGGCCGTCCGGCCCGGTGGGCGGCTCAGCCCGCCCAGACGTCCTCCACGTACCGCTCCTCGGTCATCAGCCCGGCGAGCCACTCCTCGGCGCCCGGGGCGGTCGACCCGGTGTACCGGCGGTGCAGGGAGCGCAGCGCGTCCCGGACGCCGGGGGCCATCGCGCGGCCGTCGCCGCAGACCCGGACGTGCGCCCCGGCCGTCAGCAGCGCCCACACCTCGTCGGCCTCCGCCAGCAGCCGGTCCTGGACGTAGCGCGCCCCGTTCTCCGGCGCCCGGGAGAACACCGGCCGCAGGCTGACGGCCCCGGTCGCCTCGGCGGCCTCCAGCTCGTCGCGGTGCAGATAGTCCACCTCGGGGTGGTCGCAGCCGAAGTAGCAGAGCAGCGGCGCGGCCCCGGCCGCCGGAGCGGTGGCGGCCCGGTCGGCGACGGCGGCCCGGAAGGGCGCCAGTCCGGTGCCCGCCGAGACGAGGACCACCGGGACCGAGGGGTCCGCCGGGAGCCGGAACGCCTCCCGGCAGGGGGCGATCCGGGCGTGGACGAGGTCCCCGGGCTCCAGCGAGGCCAGATGGGCGGCGCCGGTGCCCAGGAAGGTCCCCTCGCCGTCGCGGTGCGGCACCGGGTGCGCGGCGACCATCAGGTCCACCGTGCGGGGGCGCAGCGCGGGGGAGGAGGACACCGAGTAGTAGCGGGGGGCGGTCGGGGTGAGGACGTCGAGGAGGTCTCCGAGTCCGGGGCGGCAGGAGGCGTGCCGTTCCATCAGCTCCAGGACGGTGTCCCGGCCGGGCGCGGCGGCCAGCGCGAGCAGCGCGGCGCGCTCCGGCGGGCAGGGGGCGTGCCCGGCGAGGGCGGTGAGCTGGCGGGCGGTGGCGGGCCGTCCCAGTTCCACGAAGTGGGTGAGCAGGTCCCGCACCGTCACCGGGCGGTCCACCGGGAGCGCGGCCCGGCCGCCGGTGGTGGCGCGCAGCACGACCGCGCGGTCCGGGTCCAGGCAGAGCAGCGTCGTCGCCCGGGTCACCAGGGCGGCGGGCGCGGCGGGCCGCACCAGCAGGTGGTCGCCGGTGCGGTAGGTCGTCCCGGCGGGGAGTCCGAGCCGCAGGAACCGCTTGGAACGGCCCAGTTCGTGGCCGGTGTCCACGAGTTCGCGCCGCTCGGCGACGACCAGCGGGAGCAGTCCGTCGGCGTCGGGGAGGTCCGGGACGTCGGTGCCGGCGTCCTCGACGGTGTACCGGGCGGTGGGCGCGGCCCCGGTGGGGGCCTCGTCGGCGGGGACCCCGTACCGCTCCAGCAGGGCCGTCCAGACGCGGGCGGTCCAGACGCCGACCTCGGCGGGGACGTCGGCGGAGACGTCGACGGCGGCCCGCTCCAGCAGCCGGACCCCTCCGGCGTCGGCCAGCAGCCCGTCCACCAGGGTGGGTATCCGCTGGTAGGTGGCGGACCAGTTGCGGTCGCCGATGCCGAGGACCGCGTACGGCACTCCGGCCGGTGCGCCGCCCTCCTCCAGCCACTCCAGGAACCGGCCCGCGTCGTCGGTGGGGCGCCCGTTGTAGGAGGAGGCGACGACGAGAACGGGGCCGTCGGGGTCCAGGGCGTCCACGGCGTCGTCCAGGGGGGCCAGCGAGGTGGTGAAGCCGTGCCGGGCGCCCTCCTCCGCGAGGTCGGCGGCGATCCCCCGGGAGGTGCCGAGGTTGGAGCCGTAGAGCACGGTGAGGGTGGTGCCCGGGGCGCGCAGCCCGTCGGGCACGGCGGCCGGGGCGTCCGGGACGGCGGCCTCCGCGACGGCGACCGGGACCGTGTGGTGGCGGTCGGCGGTGGTGCGCCGCACGGGGGTGAGGGTGAGGCCGTCGGGCTTGAGGGTCAGGGTCTCCTTGACCTTCAGCTGGTAGTCGCCGTGGTCCAGCAGCCGGTAGCGGTGGACGATCAGCCCGAGCAGCAGGGTCGCCTCGTGCAGCGCGAACTGCCGTCCGATGCAGGACCGTTCGCCGTTGCCGAAGGGCTTGAAGAGATGGCCGGGGCGGCTGTCCACGGCCTCGGGGGCGAAGCGGGACGGGTCGAAGAGTTCGGGGTTGTCGCCCCAGCCCGGGTCCCGGTGCAGCGTCGGGATGATGACGGTGACGGGCTGGCCAGCGCGGACCGGGTAGCGGCCGCCGATGACGGTGTCCTCCAGGGGCGCCACCGCGAAGGCGGGCGCGGTGGGCCACAGCCGCAGGCTCTCGTTGAGGACCTGGCGGACGTACCGCAGCCGTCCCACGTCCTCGTAGGTGGGGTCGGGGTCGTCGGCGTCGCCCCACAGCGCGTCCGTCTCGGCCTGCGCGGCGGCGAGCACCGCCGGGTTCTTCAGCAGGTAGTGGAGGGCGAAGGACAGGGCGCCGCTGGTGGTCTCGTGGCCCGCGATGAGGAAGGTGAGCAGCTGGTAGCGGATGTTGGTGTCGTCCAGGGGCTCGCCGGTCTCCTTGTCCTTGGCGAGCAGCATCAGCGACAGCAGGTCGTCGGGGGCGCCGTCCGCGTCCCCCGGGGCCGCCGCGTCCAGCGGGCCGCCGCCGTCGGCGTGTTCGGCGCGCCGTCCGCGCACGATCTCGTCCGCGAGGCGGTTCATGGCCAGGATGTTGGCCTGCTGGCGCTTCTCGGCGCCCGCGTACAGCAGATCGAGGCCCGGGATGTGGCCCGCCTTCTTCTGGGCGTGGTCCAGAGCCCGGACCATCGCGGTGATGAACGGGTGCGGCTCGTCCCGTTCGAAGCAGCCGAAGTCGAAGCCGAAGCCGCACAGTCCGATGGTGTCGAGGGTGAGCCGGGTCATGTCCTCGGGGACGTCGACGGGCCGTCCCTCATGGGCGTCCCACTTGGCGAGCAGCCGCCGGGCCACCCGCGTCATCGTGGGGTGGTAGGCCCGCAGCGCGTTGAAGGAGAACGCGGGCAGCAGGATGTTGTGCGCCTTGCGCCAGTTGGGTTCGTCGCCGTGCGCGGTGAACAGGCCGTCGCCGCCGAACTCCCGCACGGCCTCCAGCCCCGCCAGCGTCTTGCGGAACCGGCTCTCGTCGCAGACCTCCGCGACCAGGTCGCCGCCCGAGACCATCAGGGTCTCCTGCCCGAAGGCCCGGAGGTTGAAGACCGGTCCCAGGTCCCGTGCCTCGCGCATCGCCCACTGGGTGAAGGTGTCGGTCGGGATGCTCAGGGCGTGCCCGAAGACGGGGAGCCCGGTGCGCTCGGGGACGGTGGCGGTGTGCTCGGCGCGGTGGAGTGCTGACGGGTTCATGGGCCCTGCCCCTCGGTCCTCGGTGGTCCTCGTCGGTCGGAGGAGGGGGAAGCCGTGACGCGCGGTCCACGGGACGCGGTCCGTGGCCCGTCGTTCCCGTCCCGGCTCCCCGGGCCGTGGCCCGGTCCGTGGCCCGGTCCGTGGGTTCCGGGTCCGTGACCCGTGGTTCATATGGGTCACACAGGCCACACGGGTCACGGGGTGGCGCGGTCAGCCGTGGTCGTGCGTGGCCGTCGCGGTCCGTGGCCCGGTGGTTCGGAGGCCCCCTCCTCGCTTCACCATACGCATGACTTTGTCAGGTGACAAAGTCGAGTGACGAAGGCGTCTGACTATGTCGCTATAGTGGCTTGTATGGCTCATGTGACCGCCGCCGAGCGCCGACCCCAGCTCATCGCCGCGGCCATCGAACTCATGGCCCGCGAAGGGGTGGCGGCCGGTTCCACCCGGGCGATCGCGGCCGAACTCGGGGTCGCCCAGGCGACCGTGCACTACACCTTCGGCACCAAGGCCGACCTCTACCGGGCGGTCCTGGAGGCGCTCTCCGGCGAACTGGTCGCCGGGGCGCAGCGGGCGGTCGCCCGCGCGACCAGCCTGGAGGAGGCGCTCCACGCCACCGCCGAGTCGGTCTGGACGCATCTGGGGGAGCGGCCCGAACTGAACCTCGTCTGGTTCGAGCTCGTCACCTTCTCGCTGCGCAGCCCGGAGCTGCGGGAGATGGTGGAGCGCCACTACCAGGACATCGCCGACATCGCGACGGAGGCGCTGATCGAGACCGGGCGCCGGACCGGCCGGGTCTACGCGGCACCGCCCGCCGAGCTGGCGGACTTCCTGGTCACCGGGTTGGACGGGGTCTGCACGGGTTGCCTGGTCCGGGGCGAGACGGTCCCCGGCCCGCAGACCCGGCGACTGCTGGACCAGGTGGTCAGGGCGACCCTGGCGCTCGCGGACGGGACCGCGCCCGCCGTCGGGACCGCGTCGACGGGGCCCTGAGCGGACCGCCCCCCGCGCGCGCACCGCGAGCCGGGCCGCGCGCCATCGCGCGGCCCGGCTCGCCCCGGCCCGGGATCACCTCATCCGGCGCACGGGTCGCAGCAGGACGGGGCCGGGGTCACGCAGACGGTGACGCCGTCGGTGTCGGGGGCGGGGCCGGGGTCCTTCTCGTTCCCGCTGACGGCGGCGGTGTTGACGACCGCGCCGGGCCGGGTGGCCTTGGCCCGCAGGACGAGGCTGGCGGTGGCGCCGACGGCCAGGTCGCCCACGCTCCAGCGGCCGGTGACCGGGTCGTGGCTTCCGGCGGTGGCTTCGGCGGACAGGAAGACCAGGCCCTCGGGGAGCGGATCGGTGACGGTGACGCCGGTGGCCGGGCTCGGGCCGTCGTTGCGCGCGGTGACGCGGTAGGTGACCGTCTGTCCGACGGTGACGGTGGTGGCGTCGGCGGCCTTCGCCACCGTCAGGTCCGCGGCCGGTGCGACCTGGGTGACCTCCTCGTCGGAGGTGGCCGTCAACTGCTCCGGCCGGTCGCCGAGCCGGTTCTCGTAGCCGGCGGTGGCGGTGTTGGCGATCCGCTGGCCGGCGCTGGCCCGGTCGATGGTGACCCGGTACTCCACCGTCGTCCCCGCGGGGAGGGTCTCGGTGTTGGGCAGGCCGCCGCCCTCGGTGGCAGTGGCGCCGTCGCCGAGGTGGAAGACGACCCGGTCGGCGGCGGCGTCGTAGTACGCCTGGTCGTCACCGCGCGCGTCGCTCTTCGGCCCCGCGTTCGGGCCGTCCACGACGCGCAGGGAACCGGGCAGATAGGTGGTGCCCGGGGGGACGGCGTCGGTGAGGACCAGCCGCTCGGCCCCGCCGCCGCCCTCGTTGCGGGCGGTGACGCGGTAGGTGATGACGTCGCCGATCTCCAGCGGCCCCACCGGGATCGCGGTCTTGTCGAGCGTGACCCGGGGCGCGGTGCCGAAGAAGACGCCGTCCAGGAAGTTGCCGATGCCCCGGTTGCCGCCCGCCGCAGAGATGGAGCGGAACGAGAAGCGCGTCAGCGTCTGGCCGGCCGGGACGGTGTAGGTGCCGGTGTAGCGCCCCCAGGCGGTGTTGCCGTCGGTGAAGCGCCGTTGCTCCACCGGGGAGCCGGGCGCCCCGATGTCCAGCGCCATGGTGTCGTCGCCCTGGCGGCCCCGGTGGTGCAGCCGCCAGTAGAGGGTGGTGCCGGGGGTGGTCGGCAGGTCCTGGTAGAGCGTGGAGACCTCGTTCGCGTTCAGCTCCGCGAACTGGTTCCCGTCGGCCGACGGCACCCCCTGGAAGCCCGACCGCCACAGTTCGATCCGGTGGTCCGAGGCGGTGGTGAGCCAGCCCGGGACCCGCTTGGGGGCCTGGGTCTGCGACGAGTCCGGCAGGATCTCCACGCCGGTCACCGTCGGCTGTTCGAAGCTGCCGTTGGCCAGGGCGACGCGGAGCGGGGTGGTGGGAGGTGTGGTCACAGTTCTTCCCCTCGACGAATCGACGAAGTCGGACACCGCTGAGCGCCCGCGCCACCGTTCGGCCGCGCGCCGTGGTGTGCGGTGGTGGAGCCGGGGCGCGCGGCAAGGGCATCGCACGCGGGGGGAGCGCGGGAAGGGGCGGACGGGCCGGTTCGGCCAATCACCCATGGAGGGGTTTGGGTGATCCGCTCCCCGGACCGTCCCCGCGCCGTCCCTGCCGCGTTGCCGTCCGGGGCGCCGGGGCGCGCCACCTCCGTCACGCGCGTCCCCCCAGCATCCCCCTTTCCTTCCGCCCGTCTCGTTCATGGCCGGAAGTGCGGGGGCGCGCCCCGTGGCTCATCCTCGGTCAGGGTGAATCGGGTGCTGTGGAGTTGACGCTTCCGGTGGCGCTCGGGCCCTTCCTCCGGGCCGCCGTCACCTCCGCGCGAGGGGGCCCGCCCGGCGCGCACCCCGGGTGCGCGGGCGCGGGCGGTGGGGGAGGGAGGGGTCCACGGGGCGGGACGGAAGGGGCACCCCCTGGTCAAGGCGGGGTAAAGAGGATCTAGACTTAGCCAAGCCTAACCAAACCTGCGCTCGGCGGATGTGCCGTCATGCCGTCATACCGCCATGCCCCCCGTACCCCGGAAAGCAGAGACAGAGACATGACCGCCAAGACCGCAGCCCGCCGCCGCGCGGCCCTCGCCCTCGCCTCCGCCCTCGCGGGTTCCCTCGCCCTGACCGCCTGCGGCTCGTCCGACTCGGACGGCGGGAAGAAGGAGACGGCCGGGGAGAAGGCCGGGTCCGCCGGGACCCGTGTGCTCAAGACGGTCATGGGCGACGTCAAGGTCAAGGCGAAGCCGCAGCGGGTCGTCACCCTCGACACCGCCGAGCTGGACTCGCTCATCACCCTCGGGGTCAAGCCCGTCGGCGCCACCCGCACCGACACCGCGACCGGCTTCCCCGCCCACGTCCCGGCCGGGAACGTCGAGGGCGTCAAGCTCGTCGGGGAGATGCCCACCCCGAACCTGGAGGCCATCGCGGCCCTCAAGCCGGACCTCATCCTCACCAGCAAGCTCCGTCACGGCGACAAGTACGACGAGCTGAAGGCCATCGCGCCGACCGTGATGACCGAGACCACGGGTCTGCCGTGGAAGGAGAACTTCCTCTTCCACGCCGACGCGCTGGGCAAGAAGCCGGAGGCCGAGAAGGCCGTCGCCGCGTACCAGGCGCGCAGCGCCGAGGTCACCACCGCGCTCGGCGGCAAGGAGAAGGCCGCCGCCATCGAGGTGAACATGGTCCGCTTCATCGAGGGCGCGGACATCCGGCTGTACGGCAAGGAGAACTTCATCGGGACCGTCTTCAAGGACGTGGGCCTCGGCCGCCCGGCCGTCACGGAGAAGGCGGAGGACGGCTTCATGCTGAACGTCAGCCCCGAGAAGATCGACATGGCCGACGCGGACGTCATCTTCCACTCCACCATCGGCGACCCCGACAAGGCCAAGGCCACCCAGGTGCTCCGCAGCCCGCTGTGGAAGAACATGGACGCGGTGAAGAAGGGCGACGTCCACGCCGTCAAGGACGAGCTGTGGATCCAGGCGATCGGCTACACCGGCGCCACCAAGATCCTGGACGAGCTGGAGGCCGCCCTCACCAAGTGAGGTGACCTGTACGGCCAGGGCGCCGGGCGGGGCACTCGCGCCACGCGGCGCGGCGCGGGGCGGGTCCGGAGGACTCCGCCCCGCCTGGTCCGGCTCGCGCCTGGTCCGGCTCGCGCCTGGTCCGGCTCGCGCCTGGTCCGGCTCGCGCCCGGTGCGGCTCGCGCCCGGTCCCGGTTCGTGCGAAGGGCCCCGGCCCGGGGAGTTCCCCCGGGCCGGGGCCCTTCGTCGTGCGCGGGTCCCGCAAGGGCGTCCGTGCCCCCGCCGGGGGCGGGTCAGGCGGCGGCCGTCTCGCGGACGTACGCGCCCGGGGTCCGTCCGAAGTGCCTGCGGAACGCCAGGATGTAGCCGTTGGTGGAGACGAAGCCCACCCGCGCGGCCACCGCGCTCACCAGCTGGCCCTGTGCCAGCAGCGGCAGCGAGTGGTTGAGCCGCAGCCGGGTCCGCCACTCCGAGAACGCCAGCCCGGTCTCCGCCCGGAACGCCCGCCGCAGACTCGTCGAGCTGGTGTACACCTCGTCCGCCCACTCGGTGGCCGTCCGGCCGTCGCCCGGGTCCCGCTCCAGCGCCAGCGCCACCCGGCGGGCCGCGTGACTCGTCGGCCGGGGCAGCGGCAGACAGTCCCGGTGCCCCTCCGACAGCGCCGCGAACACGGCGGGGTCGTTCTCCGACGGGTCCGAACTGCGCATCCGGCCGAGCAGCAGCCGCCGCTGGGCGTCGGTGACGTTGACGGGGGTCACCTCGGTGTAGGGGAGCCGGTGGTCGTCGGGGTCGAAGGTCTCCACCACGATCAGCGAGTCGTTGTCGAAGCGGGCGCTGTGCGGCAGCCACGCCGGGATCCACAGCGCCACCGACGAGGTCAGCTCGTGGTCCCGCCCCCGCGCGTGCACCACGATCCGGCCCACCGGCACGTACAGGAACTGGTGGAAGTCGTGGGCGTGCGTCGGATGGCCCCCGGCCGCGATGAAGTCGTCGTCCGCGAGGGGGACCTCCAGGAGGGCGGGGTCCGGGTGGGGGCCGTCCGCGCGCACGGGGGCCGGGTGAACGGCGTCCGTGCGGACGGGGTCCAGGGCCGGAGCCGCTCCCCGGTCGTCACCGGCCCGCCCGAAGGGGCTGTTTCCGGCCATCTCCATGGTCGTCGTCCTGGTGCTGTTCCCGATCACTCTGTGGTCCTCTCCCCCTGCGGCGGGCCCCGCGCCACGGGTCCGGCTGACCCCTGGTTGTGAGCGGTGTGCCCCCGGCATTGGACCGCCCCCTGGATCGGTAAGGGTAGCCTAAGTCGACGCTTGCCCAGGTGAGAAGGCCCGAGGAACACCATGACAGAGACCCTCCCGAGGGCGACGACACCACCGTCACCGGCGAGGACACGTTCCTCACGCGGTACCGCGGTGCTGCTCTTCGCCGTCCTCGCCCTGGTCGCCGTGACCGTGGCCAGCATCGGGCTCGGCGCCCGTTCGATCTCGCCCCCGGAGGTCGTCCGCATCCTGCTGGATCCGGACAGCGGCGCCTACAACGCGCACGTCCTGTGGACCGAACGCATCCCCCGCACCTTCCTCGGTCTCGCCGTCGGTGCCGCGCTCGGCGCCTCCGGGATGATCATGCAGGCGCTCACCCTCAACCCGCTCGCCGACCCCGGCGTCCTCGGGGTGGAGCAGGGCGCCGCGATGACCGTCGTGCTCGGCATCCTCTTCCTCGACGTCACCGGGGTCACCGGCTACTTCTGGCTGGCGCTCGCCGGGGCCGCGGTCACCGCCGCCCTCGTCTACCTCATCGGCGTCCGCACCAACACCGGCGGCACCACCCTGGGGCTCGTCCTCGCGGGCGTCGCCGTCGCCGCCGTGATGTCCTCGCTGATCACCCTGCTCGTCGTCCGCGACGAGGCGGTCTTCGCCCATCTGCGGTTCTGGTCCGTCGGCCAGCTCACCGGACGCGCCAAGGTCCTCGACGAGATCGTGCCGTTCGCCGTCGTGGGGCTGCTGCTCGCACTGCCCTTCGGCCGCACCCTCAACATCCTCGGCATGGGCGACGACGCGGCCCGCGGCCTCGGCGTCCGCGTCGAACGCGCCCGGCTGGCCGCGGCCGCCGTCGCCGTCCTGCTGTGCGCCGCCGCCACCGCCGCCGTCGGGCCGGTCGCCTTCGTCGGGCTGGTCGCGGCGCACTGCGCCCGGCTGCTGGTGGGCGCCGACCACCGCTGGTCGCTCCCGCTGTCGATGGCGCTCGGCGCGGTCCTGCTGCTCTCCGCCGACACCGTCGGACGGCTCGTCCTCGACCACGGGGAGGTCCAGGTCGCCGTGATGACCGCCGTGGTCGGCACCCCGTTCTTCATCTGGCTGGCCCGCCGCCGCGACCTGGTCAGGGTGTGACACCGATGACGACCTCCGCCACCGCCCCCCGCCCGGCCGCCGCCCCCGTCCCCGTCACCGCCGGGAAGGACGCCGGAACCTCCGCGACCGTCGCCGCGCTCCGCGCCGCCCACCGGCGGCTGGGACGACGGCTCACCACGGTCTCGGCCGTGCTCGTCGCCTCGGTGCTCGCCCTGGTCACCGCCTCCGTGCTGCTCGGCGGGCTCGGCCGGATCGCCACCGCCGACGTGCTGCCCGCCGCCTTCGGACTGCGCACCGGACTCGCCGACTACACGATCTTCCAGAACCGGGTGCCCCGGGCCCTCGCCGCCGCGCTCTCCGGCGCGCTGTTCGGACTCTCCGGCGCCCTGTACCAGCGGCTCGTCCGCAATCCGCTCGCCACCCCCGACATCGTCGGCATCTCGGCGGGCGCCGGGGCCGGGGCCACCACCGTGCTGGTGCTCGCCCCGACCCTGCCCCACGGCACCTCGTTCGCCGCCGTCCTCGGCTCGTTCGCCATCGTCGGACTGGTCCACCTGCTCAGCTGGCGCGGCGGCGTCGACACCTACCGGCTGGTCCTCGTCGGCATCGGCCTCAGCGGGGTCTGCACCGCCTACACCAACTACCTGTTCACCGTTGCCGACCAGCACAGCACCGCCATGGCGATGCGCTGGCTGATCGGCAGCGTCAACGACGTCACCTGGGACGGCGTCGGCACCCTCGCCGCCGCGTTCGCGGCCTGCGCCCTGTGCGCCGCCGCGCTCTCCCGCCCGCTGCACGCCATGGACCTCGGCGACGGACTCGCCACCGGACTCGGCGCCCGGGTTCCCGGCGCCCGGATCGCGGCCCTGCTGCTCGGCGCCGCCGCCGCGGCCCTCGCCACCAGCGTCGTCGGGCCGATCGGCTTCGTCTCCCTGATCAGCGGGCCCATCGCGGTCCGGCTGGTCGGCGCCGACCGCTCACTGGGGCTCGCCCCGCTGGTCGGCGCGGTCATCGTGCTCGCCGCCGACGTCCTCGCGCGCAACGCGCCCCTCATCAGCCCGGTGCCCACCGGGGCCCTCACCGCGCTGCTCGGCGCGCCCTACTTCGTCTGGCTGATCCTTCGGCGCAGGCAGGGAGCCACCACGTGACCAACGATCCCGCCGCCCCGGCGCCCCGACTCGAAGCCCGCGCCCTCAGCGCCGGTTACGGGAAGTCCCTGATCGTCGAGGAACTGTCGCTGCGGATCGACGAGGGCCGGATCACCGCCCTCGTCGGCCCCAACGCCTGCGGCAAGTCCACCCTGCTGAAGTCGATCGCCCGGCTGATGCCGCTGGCCGCCGGATCGGTCCTCCTCGACGGCACGGACCTGCACACCCTCTCCACCCGGGACGTCGCCCGCGGCCTCGGCATCCTGCCGCAGTCCCCGATCGCCCCGGAGAGCATCACCGTCGGCGACCTGGTCTGGCGCGGCAGGCATCCGCACCGCCGGTTCGGCCAGCGGCGCACCGCCGCCGACGAGACCGTCATCGCCGAGGCCCTGGCCGCCACCGGGACCGCCGGACTGATCGACCGCCCGGTGGACGAACTCTCCGGCGGCCAGCGCCAGCGGGTCTGGATCGCCCTGGCACTCGCCCAGGACACCCCGACCCTGCTGCTGGACGAACCCACCACCTACCTCGACATCGCCCACCAGATCGAGGTGATGGACCTGCTGGCCGACCTCAACGAACGGACCGGCAAGACCATCGTCCTCGTCTCCCACGACCTCAACCAGGCCGCCCTGTACGCCTCGACCATCGTCGCCATGCGCGACGGCCGGATCGTCCGCCAGGGCCCTCCGGAGGACGTCCTCACCGAGGAGACCGTCGCCGAGGTCTTCGGCCTCGACTGCCTCGTCGTCCCCCATCCCCGCTCCGCCCGGCCGCAGATCTTCCCGCTCGGCCGCCACATCGGAGCCCCCCTCCCCGGCCCCGCCGGGAACGGCACCACCGCACCCACTCTCCAGGAGACCCCATGAACCGCCCGACCAGCTCCCCGCGCCGCCGTGGCGCCGTCCGGCTGCTGCTCGCCACCGCGACCGCCGTCGCCCTCGTCACCGGCTGCGGCGGTGGCGGCGACACCGGCGCCGCCGACGACGCGAAGGGGACCGGGGCGGACACCAAGGGCTACCCGGTGAAGCTCACCAGCGCCTGGGGCGACGACGAGCTGAAGAAGAAGCCGCTGCGGGTCGCGACCGTCTCCGACGGCGACACCTCCATCGCCCTCGCGCTCGGCATCACCCCGGTGATCACCCCGGACGTCGAGGACGGGGACCCGGTCGCGCCCTACAAGAAGCGGGCGATGGAGAAGCTCGGCATCGACAAGCTGCCGACGTTCGACGACACCGACGGCACCGACTACGAGGCCATCGCCGCCGCCGAGCCCGACGTCATCCTCGGGGTGAACGCCTGGAGCATGGACTCCGACTACGCCAAGCTCAAGCCCATCGCCCCGGTCGTCACCTTCGACGACAAGAAGCACGCCGACACCCTCACCTGGCAGGAGCGGCTCACCCGGGCGGCGAAGGCGCTCGGCGTCCCCGCCGAGGCGAAGGAGGTCATCGCCGCCAACCGCGCCACGGTCGAGGCGGCCGCCAAGGCCAACCCGGAGCTGAAGGGCAAGACCTACACCTACGCCGTGGTCCACCCCGAGCAGGTCAGCTTCATGTCCTACGGGGAGCAGGACCCCGGGATCTTCGAGGAGCTGGGTCTGAGCAAGACCGACAAGGCGAAGAACTACACCGCCAACAAGAACGGCGTCAGCCTGGAGAACCTCGACCAGCTCGACGCGGACATCCTGCTCGTCACCTACCCGTTCGGTGACGAGGGTCTGCTCAGCGCCTCCGAACTGGAGGGCAACAAGCTGTTCAAGTCGCTCGGCGCGGTGCGCCGCGGCAACTTCGCGGTGGTCCCGTCCGAGAACACCCTCTCCTCGACCATCGCCTTCCCGGACGCGCTCAGCGCCTCCTGGGTGGTCGAGGAGCTGACCCCGATCCTGGCGAAGGCCGCCAAGGGCGACTGATCCGGTACCGGGGTGCTTCCCCGGAGGGCCGGACACCACCAAGGGGCCGGGCGGGTTCACACGAACCCGCCCGGCCCCTTGGTACGCGCGCCTCGGCCCCTCCGGTCGCCGGGCACTCCGCCGTACGCGCGTCGACGGGCGTCCGGGCCCCGGCCCGGCCCCTCCCGTACGGGCCGGGGTGCCGCCTCACCCGCGCGGACCGGCCCCGGCCCGTACGTGCCGTACCCCGTGCTGTCCGGCTGTCCGGCTGTCCGGCTGTCCGGCTGTCCGCGCTGTCCGGCTGACCAGGCTGTCCTGGCCGTCTGAGCCGTCTGAGCCGTCTGAGCCGTCTGAGCCGTCTGAGCCGTCCGGGCCGTCCGGGTCCCGTCACCAGGACCCGGACGACCCCGGGTCAGGGGCCCGTCACCGTCCCGGCGGGCATCCTCAGCACCCGGTGGCCCCGGGCGATCGTCTCCGCGCGGTGCGCGATCACCACCAGCGCCCGGTCGCCCGAGACCGCGTCCAGCGCCGACTCGATCCGCGCGGCGGTCTCCCGGTCCACTCCGGCGGTGGCCTCGTCCAGCACCAGCACCGCCGGATCCGCCAGCACCGCCCGCGCCAGCGCCACCAGCTGCCGCTCCCCGCCCGACAGCGAGTCCGGGCCGACCGGGGTGTCCAGCCCCTCCGGCAGCCCGGCCGCCCACCGGTCCAGCCCCAGCTCCCGCAGCACCTCCGCCACCCGCTCCGGCCCCGGCCGCCCCGCCACCATCGCCAGGTTCCCGCCGACCGTCCCCGTCACCAGTGCCACGTCCTGCGGGACGAGCGCGATCCGGGCCCGCAGCCCTTCCGGGTCCCACCCGGACAGCTCCCGTCCGGCGAACGTCACCGAGCCCCGGTCCGGCGGGTACAGCCCGGCGAGCAGCTTGCCCACCGTCGACTTCCCCGCGCCGGTCGGCCCGGCCACCACCAGCCGGTCCCCGGGCCGCACGGTCAGCGACAGCCCGTCCACCACCGGGGTCCCGGCGCGGTAGCCGAAGCCCACGTCCGTCAGCACCAGCGGGCCCCGCGCGGGCGGCTCCCCGGCCCCGGCGACGTCGTCCACCGCACCCGCCGCACGGGCCCGTCCGGGGAGCGGCCCGGACCGTCCGGAACGCGTCCGGGGCGCGGGCACTGCCGCCCCCGTCGCCCGCACCAGGTCCAGCAGCCGCGCCAGCCGTACGTGTGCCTGGCGCCCCTCGCCCACCGCGCCCGCCAGGTCCTCGAACCGCCCCAGCAGCTCCCGGGTGGCGAGCACGAACACCACCGCGACCCCCACCCCCAGCTCGCCCCGGCCCACCAGCGCGGCGCCCGCCACCAGCAGGCCCGCCAGACACCCGGCCTGGAGCAGCGCCAGCCGGTTCAGCACCAGCTCGGTGCGGACCTCCCGTTCCCGGGCCGCCCGCAGCCGGGCGTTGTCCCCCCGGAACAGCTCCAGCCACCGGGGCACCGCACCGGTCACCCGTAGCTGCTCCTGCGCGGGCAGCGACTCCGAGAACCGCGCCGAGACCTCCGACTCCGCCGCGGCCACCGCCGCGTAGGCGGGGCCCGCCCGGTCGTGGAACCGCCGGACGATCAGCACCGCGGGCGGCAGGAACGCCAGCAGCAGCGCCCCCGTCAGCACCAGCGAGTGCGCGGCCAGCATCACCACCGTGAACACCAGCACCAGCGCGGCGGAGACCAGATCGGGCAGGGTCCCCCCGGCGAACGAGGCCAGTCCGTTCAGCTCCCCGGTGAGCCGCCGCAGCAGCTCGCCCCCGCGGTGCGCCTCCACGAACCGCAGCGGCGCCCCGCCGACGGCGGCCGTGGCGTGCTCCCGCAGCCCGGCCAGCACCCCCTCCCCGACCCGGATCAGCCAGAGGCGGGACGCCCAGGTCAGCACCCCGGTCGCGGCGACGGTCCCGAGCAGCGCCCCGGCCCAGGCGGTGAGCGCCGCCCGGTCGCCGGACCCGGCGGCGTCCACCACCCGGCCGGTCAGCGCGGTCACCGCCACCGCCAGCGCGGCACCGGCGAGGTTGAGGACGACGGCGAGCGCCAGCGCCCGCCGGTGCCCCCGCAGGAAGGGCGCGGCCCGGCGGAAGACCCGCCGCTGGTCGGGGAGTTCGGCCAGCAGGAAGGGGTCAGCGGACACGGGGCGCCTCCTCGGCGTCGGGCTCGTCGATGGGCGCGGGCGGGCGCGTGGGCGCGGGGCGCCGGCCTGGTGTGGGGGCGGGCCCGGGTACGGACGCGGGCTCGGGCGGGCGTCCGTCAGCGTCGGGTGCCGGTGCCGGTGACGGTGCCGGTGTCCGGGGCTGGGCCGGTGCGGGAGTCTGGGTTCGGGCACGGGCTGGTGTGTCCGAACGTGCCGGTGCCGGTGTCGGTGTCGGTACGGGAGCCTGGTCCGGCGCCCGCGTCGGTGCCGGAACGGGGGTTTGTACGGGAGCCGGGGCGGGAGCGGGAGCGCCGGGGCCCGGTGGCAGCCGGACCTCCCGGTCGGCGAGGGCCCGCACGGCGGGGGAGTGGGTGGCGAACACCACCGCCACCCCACGGGTGGCCCGGCGCAACCGGGCCAGCACCTCCGCCTCGGTGGCCCCGTCCAGCGCGGACGTCACATCGTCCAGCAGCAGCACCGGACTCCCGCGCAACAGCGCCCGGGCCAGCGCCACCAGCTGTCGCTGCCCTCCGGACAGTGCCCGCCCGCGTTCGCCGACCCCGGTGTCCCAGCCGTCGGCGAGCCCGGCCAGCGCCAGGTCCAGCCCGGCGGCCGTCGCCGCCGCGTCCAGGGCCGCCCGGTCGCGGTCACCGCCCAGCAGCAGGTTCTCCAGGACGGTCCCGTGCACCAGCAGCGGGCCCTCCGGGACGAGACCGACCGTGGCGCACCGGTCGTCCGGGCCCGCGTCGTCCAGGGACACCCCCGCCAGGGTCACCGTGCCCTCGGCGGGCACCAACCGGGCCAGCGCCCGCAGCAGGGTGCTCTTGCCGGAACCGGTCGGCCCGGTCAGCGCCACCCATTCGCCGGGCGCCGCCGTCAGATCCAGCGGTCCGATGGGCGCCCGGCCCGGACTCCGCACGGTCAGTCCGCGCGCCCGCAGCTCACCGGCGCGGGGCAGCGGGACCCGTTCCCCGTCCTCCGGCACCAGCGCGAGGACCTCCCCGACGCGTTCCGCCGCGACGAGCGCCTCCGCCCGTTCCCCGAGCCGGGCCGTCAGCACGGTCACGGCCAGGGACACCGTTCCCATCCACAGCACGAACGTCGTCAGCGCGCCCACGGTCAGGGTGCCGTCCAGCACGGCGAGCCCGCCGGTGAACAGTCCGACCGTCACCGCGAGAAGCGGCACCACGGCGGACGCCGCCTCCCACAGCGCCCCGACCGACGCCAGCCGCCGGGTGCGGTGGGTGACCTCGGCGCTGTGCCGGTGGTGCCGTTCCACCAGCCGCCGCTCGGCGCCGACCCCGCGCAACGGCAGCAGCGCCGACAGCAGTTCCCCGGCCACCGCCGAACGCGCCCCGTGCGCCTCGGCGAGGTCCCGCGCCCGCCGCCCGAAGCGCGGCGGGAACACCCGGTTGAGCACCAGCAGCACCGGTACGGTCAGCGCCGCCACCAGCAGCAGCCCCGGATCGAGCACGGCGATGGCCGGGACCAGCACCACCCCGGTGATCCCGATCACCACCCAGCTGGTCAGCCCGTGCACCCACACCAGGACGGTGTCCACGTCCCGGGTGGCGCGGTCGGTCAGTTCCCCGGCGCCGCCGGTGCGCCGCCGCGCGGTGTCGGTGTCGAGGGAGAGGATCGCCGTCAGCAGCCTGACCCGCAGCCAGGCCCCGGCGTCCGCCTCGGCGAGGTTGGTCCACAGCTGCCAGCCGCGCATCCCCGCGTACTCGACGGCGGCGGCCCCGAGAAACGCCAGCGCCCAGCCCACGGCGGCCCGGGTGTCGCCCGTCGTCCCGGCGTCCAGGGACCTGCCCAGCAGCCAGGGCAGGGCGAGGAACGCGCACTGGCGCAGGACCGCCCAGCCGACGGACCGCGCGAGGGACCCACGGACCCGGGACAGGCACCGCCGGAGCAGTCGGTGCGCGGGCGGCCGGTGCGGGGGCACGGCTGGACGGGGTGTCACGGGCGGTCCTCGGGATGGGGGACGGGGACGGGCGCCGCCGTGCGCGCGGCACCGGCCGGGCTCCCGGTGTCACCGTAGGAGCGCGGGGCGGGGCGTGGTCCAAGGGACAGCGCGGACCCGTCGAAGCGGGCGGTCCGGTGTCCTCCGCTGTCCTCCGCGGGTCGGGACGGCGCGGTGACCTCGGGGTTCCGTGGTCGAGTGCCTCGGTGCCTCGGTGCCTCGGTGCCTCGGTGGCCCGGTGGCCCGGTGGCCCGGTGGCCCGGTGGCCCGGTGGTCGAGTGGTCGAGTGGTCGAGTGGCCGAGCCATCTGGGTGCCCCCGGGGAACCTGATGGCCCGGGAAGCCCGGGAGGCTCGGGAGCCCGGGTGTCCCGGCCCTGAGGTCCCGATGCCCGAGGGGACGGGCCGCGCCGGGGAGTCGAGCCAGTGGTGGCCCCGTCAGGTCCGGAGCCCGGGCGGTTCTCACGGTGTGCCCGGCGGCTCCGTCCCCTCGGACCGCCAGCCGTCGGACCGCCACGGGCCACCGGTTCCCGTCCCACCGCCCGCAGGGGCACCGCCCCGCCGTCCACAGGGTCACCACCCCGTCGGGTCCCAGGCCGCCGTCCCACAAGGTCACCGTCGCGGTCGGGCCACCGTCCGATCAGGCCATCAGACCGCCGGGCCACCGTCCCGTCAGACGCCGGGCCGGCGGGACGCGCGCCGTGCGCGGGGAGAGCACACCGGGTGGCGCCGGGTGGCACGGAACGGACCCGCCGGTTGGATCGGCGGCCCGGACCTCCGCATAGCCTGGGGCCGGGCCGGACGGCCTCCGGGCGCGGCGGTCATGACCACCCGCCCGCTCCGGAGGCCGTCCGTCACGGGAGGGTCAGCCCGTCGTGACGCCACGGCCCCACCGCCCGGCCGCGTCCGCGGCCCGGCGCGCACCCGCCCCAGGCCCCCGAGGAGCCCCGAATGCCCGCGCGCAGCCCCCGCCCGGTCGCCACCTTCCCCATCGTGCTCAGGGAGCTGACCGTCCTGCGGGTCAGCGACGTGACCCCCGGGATGCGCCGGGTGACGCTGGGCGGACCGCAGCTCGGCGCGTTCCGCAACGGTGACATCGACCTGCCCGCGCTGCGCACCGAGGGCTTCGACGACCACGTGAAGTTCTTCTTCGGCGAGGACGGCGCGGCGCCGGTGCTGCCCCGGCAGAAGGTCGGCAGCCTGGACTGGCCCCGCGACGAGCGGCCCCTCGCCAAGGACTACACCCCGGTCCGCTTCGACCCGGAGGCCGGGGAGATCGACTTCGACTTCGTACGGCACGCGGGCGGAGTGGCCTCGACCTGGGCGGACACCGTCGAGCCGGGCGCCGTGACCTGGATCGCGGGCCCCAAGATGTCGCACGGCCACCCCGAGGGCGCGGACTGGCTCCTGGTCATCGGGGACGAGACCGCGCTGCCCGCGATCGGCCGCTGGCTGGCGGAGATGCCGGAGGGCACCCGGGCCCGGGTCCTCGTGGAGGTCGGTGACGACAGCCACCGCCAGGAGCTGCCCACCCGCGCGGACGCCGAGGTCGTCTGGCTCTCCCGCGACGGCGCCCCGGCCGGGACCACCGATCTGCTGGAACGGGCGCTGCGCGAACTGGAGTGGTGGCCGGGCGAGGTGTTCGTCTGGGCGGCGGGGGAGACCGTCACCCTCAAGGGCGTCCGCCGTCACCTCGCGGTGGACCGCGGGGTGCCCCGGGAGCGCACCCACATCACCGGCTACTGGCGGCGTACGGAACCGGTCGTGACCGACGGCGTCGGAGCCGACGGCGAGGCCGTCGCGGAGACGGCCGGAGCCGAGGACGACGACGCCCATGAGCGGCTGCACGAGCTGACCGACCTGGCACCCGGGTTCGCGATCCGCGCCGGGGTGACCCTCGGCCTCTTCGACCTGGTCCACAGCGGGGTGCGGGACCCCGCCGAACTGGTCCGCCGCTGTGCCGCCGACCCCGACGCCCTCGCCGCCCTGCTCGCCTGTCTGATCGAGGTCGGCGTCCTGGACCGGGATGCGGACGGCGTCCGGCTCACGGCCGTGGGCGAGGAACTCGTCGAGGACGACCACTCGTCCGACGAGTACCGGCTGGACGGCGCCCAGGCGGCCCTGGACCTCTCGCTGGCCGGACTGTACGAGGCGGCGCGCGGCGGACGCGGCGGCGCCCGGACCGCGTCGGGCGTCCCGCTGGCCGAGGCGATGCGCGAGGACGAACGCCTCGGGGGCTCGGCGCGGGCCCTGATCGAGGAGGAGGCCCTGTGGTTCGCGCCCGGGGTGGTCACCGCCCACGACTGGGCCTCGGCCGGTACCGTCACGGCCGCCGGACACGGGGTCGGAGCCCTGGCCAACGCCCTGGTCAAGGCGGTGCCCGGACTGCGGATGCGGATCGCCGCGCTGCCGTCGGCGCTGCGCGTGCTGAGGGAACGGGTCCTCGACACGGACACCCTGGACCGGGTGGACCTCGTCCCGGGGACCGGTCCCGTCCCGGGCGGCGGTGACACGGTGCTGCTCTCCCGGCTCCTCGACTGGATGCCCGACGAGGACGCCGTGCAGGCCCTGCGGGAGGCCGCCGCCGGGCTCGCCGACGGGGGCACCCTGCTGATGGTCGAGCAGGTCCGCCCCGAGGGCGCGGCCCCCGGTGACCCGGCGGCCTTCGAGGACATCGACGCGGCCCTGCACCATCTCCGGCTGACCTGCGCCTTCGGCTCGGGGGTGCGGACCGCCGCCGCGCTGGCCGACCTCGCCGCCCGCGCCGGACTGTCCGTCCGCGCCAGCCACGACGTCGGCTGGGACCACCGACTGCTGGTGCTGACCCCCGGCGGGGAGTGACCCCGGCGGCAAGCGACTGCGGCGGGGAGTGACCCCGGCGGCAAGCTGCTCCGGTTGGAGACGGCTCCGGCGAGGAGCGACCGGTGGGAACGAAACCGGTGGGGACCGAACCCTCGGGGAGCGGCACGGCGAGGGAGCGGCACGACGGGCCGGTGGGCGGGAGCACCGGCCGATGGGCCGGTCTACGGCACGGACACGACGAACGGGTCCCCCCGGATGGGGCGGGCCCGTTCGTCGTACCGCCCCGGTGGGGTCGGCGTGCCGACCGCCGGACGGGGGACCGGTGCGGTCCCCGGCGCGGCGCCCCGCTGTCGACACGGGCGCAGATCGGACGGCGGACCACACAGGTCGCGCACGGCGCCTGAACAGCGCGCGAACGGCTCGAAGGGCCGGGGCATCCCGCCATTCGGCTGGTCAGAGCGGTGGTACGGAAGGGACGACCCGGAACGGCCCCCTGGCACACGATCGAAGCGCCGATCAGTAATGGGCGGAACCCGGAAGATCCCCATGGCAAAGTCGAATTGCCTTTGCACATCCGGCCGTTCGGAGGAGTCATCCAGGTGATGTGCGCCGTGCGGCGCACGCCCCGGCGCACACCCCCGGATGACCGGGGTACGGCGACGGGCGACAGCCGAGGGGAACCCGAACCACCATGACCGCGACATCCGCCACGCCGCGCGCCGCCGGAACGACCGGACCCACCAGACCGACCGGCACCACGGGCCTCACGGGCACTGCCGGCCCCACCAGGACCACGGCGATCACCGGACCCGCCGGGGGCACCGAATCCACGGGGGCCACCGCACCCACGGGGCGCACCGCCCCGACCGGGACCACTGTAGGCGCCTCCGCCCCCGCCTCGACCGCCGCCCCGTCCGCCACCCCCGCACCCGCCGTACCCGTACCCGCCGTACCCGTACCCGCCCCCGTCCGTCCGCCCCTCCGCGTTCCGTGGACCCGTCACCGCACGCACCGCACGCACCCGCACGTCCCCGAACCGGGCCGCCGTCGCCCCGGCCGACAGGAGAGCCGATGAACCGGAAACCCGTCACCCACGACGTCCCCCCGGTGCCGAGGGCGGTACCGCCGCTCGACTTCTCCGCGTTCCACCAGATGCACCGGCCCGCCTACCTCCGCTACGCCCGGACCTTCCTGCGCGATCGCACCGAGGCGGAGGAAGCCGTGGACGCGACCTTCGAGCGGCTGCTGACCAAGTGGGACCAGATCCTCAGCAGCGACAACCCCGACGGCTACGCGTGGGTCGTCCTGCGCAACCAGGTCGCGGACCACTACCGGCGCGGCCGACCGCGTCCCCGGCCCCTCGACGAGACCGCCTTCGACACCGTCGCCCTGCGCACCACCACCGATCCGATCGCGCAACTGGAGGAGTCCCTCACCCTGATGCGGGCCGTCCGTCAGCTCCCGGAGCGCCAGCAGGACGTCACCGTCCTGCGCTACCTCCTCGACCTGCCGGTGGAGCGCGTCGCCTACGAACTCGGCATCTCCCAGGCCGCCGTGCGCTCCAGTGACCGGCACGCCCGGCGCAGGCTGCGGGAGATACTCGGACCGGACCGTGCCACGATGGAAGGGGACTCCGGTGCGTGACGAGCTGCTGGACCTGCTCTCCCGGGCCCGTCTCGTGGACGACGAGCCCTGCACGCCCGCCCGGATCGCGGCGGCGGAGGCCAGGATCGCCGCCCGCGCCGCCGACCGGGCGGCCCCCTCCCCGGCGACGGACGGAAGCCGGGGCGGCCGCCGGGACGACGAACGCCGCTCGGCGGCGGGGCGGTTGACGACCCTCTGCGAGACGGTGGCCACCCACGCGGGGCTCAACCGGCTGCGGGCCTTCCTCACCCGCGCGATGCCGGAACCGGACGGCGCGCTGCTGCTGGGCTGCCTGCTGCAACTGGCCCACGGCGACGAGGCCGCGCGCTTCTGGTGGCAGTACGCGGCGGGGGCGGGCGAACGGACCGCCGTCTACTGCCTGTACCTCCACCACCTCTCCCTCGGCGAGGAGGCCCCGGCCAGCTGGTGGTACGTCCAGCAGCAGGGCATGCCCCGCCCGGTGGAGCCCGCCACCGAGTCATCCGGCCGCACCCTCCTCGAACTCCCCGACTCCCTGAGGAACTTCAGCGCGGCGGACGCCAGCCTGGACACCACGCTCCGGGTCCTGGACGCCCTGCGGACCAGAGCGGGCTGGCAGGCCCCGGCCCGGGTGTGCGCCGTCCTGGACTACGTCCCCGCCGCCGTGGCCTGGGTGGACGAGGACGTGGAACTCCCGCTCCCCGAGCCGGAGTTCACCGAACGCATCCGCCTCCTGACCGCCGACCTCCCGCTGCCCGGCGACTCCGCGAGCGGCGGGTCGGACCTGCCGCCCCGTCCCCGCGACCCGGAGGGCGGCATCGCGGCGGCGTCCCGCCGACGCTGAACCGGTGCCCGGCGGGACGGGGCGGTCCCGGGGAACCGCGGGTTCACGTCCCGTCACTCACCGTCGTGCTCCCCGTATTCACCATCGTGCTGCCGTCCGGGAGGCGGCCGGTCGTCACCGCACCGGCCGCCTCCCCCGACACCTCAGGCCGCGTGTCCGCCGTCCACCGAGAACTCCGCCCCCGTGACGTACGCGGACTCCTCCCCGGCCAGGTACGCCACCAGCGACGCCACCTCGTCGGGCGTTCCGAACCGGCTCAGTGCCGTTCCGGCCGACTGGAGGGCGGCGAACGGGCCGTCGGCCGGGTTCATGTCGGTGTCCACCGGGCCCGGGTGGACCACGTTGGCGGTGATGCCGCGCGGGCCCAGCTCCCTGGCCAGCGCCTTGGTGAGCCCGATCAGCGCCGCCTTGCTCATCGTGTAGAGGGTGCCGCCGGGCGCCAGCACCCGCTGGCTCATGCAGCTGCCGACCGCGATGATCCGTCCGCCGGGCCCCATCAGTGCCGCCGCCGACTGGGAGGCGAGGAACACCGCCCGCACGTTGACGGCCAGCACCCGGTCCACGTCGGCGGGGGTCAGTTCCGCCAGGGGGCCGATCACCCCGATCCCCGCGTTGTTCACCAGGACGTCCAGACCGCCGAGCGCCCCGGCCGCCTCGTCCACTACCGCGCCCGCGGCGGTCGCGTCGGCGGCGTCGGCGCGCAGGGCCACCGCGCGCCGCCCGAGGGCCTCGATCGCGCGGACGACCTCCTCCGCCGCCGTCGCGTCCCGTACGTAGGTGAGGGCGACGTCCGCGCCCTCCCTCGCGAGCCGTAGTGCCACGGCCGCGCCGATTCCCCGGCCGCCACCCGTCACCAGGGCTTTCCTCGTCATGGATCGTCCTTCCCTCGTACGCGGCCCGGACCGCCCGCGCGGAGGCGGGGGCCCGGGGACCCCGTGGGTCCGGGGTCGTCGTGGAAGACAGCCAAACGCGGGACGGGGGATGCCCGCTGGCGGTGATCGGACACGGCGTACCGGGGTGGACGGACGGCGGACGGACGGCGGACGGACGGCGGGCGGAAGAGAGGACGGAAGGCTGACGGGAGCGCGGCCGGGAACACGGCCGGACGGCTGACGGGAACGCCGGCGGACGGCCAGCGGGGGCGCGGCGGGGAACGCCGACGGGAGCGCGGCCGGGGTGGACCGTACGGGTGTCGGCCGACGGGCCGGTCACCCGGGAGCCGTTCCGCCACTGGCCCCGGCGGCCCGGACGTGGCAGCGTGGGCGGGTCAACCCGGTGGGGACGGTGGTGCCGTCCCGGACCGGCCGGACACGGAAAGGGATGAGCGCCGATGGCGGCAGGCACCGAGACGGTGTACTTCAGCGCGACGCACACGGAGCACGACCTCCCGCCGGGGCACCCCTGTGCGGGCGTGGCGCACAGCCATCTCTGGACGGTCACCCTGGAGACCGCGCTCCCGGACGACGCCCCCGGAACCGTCCCGGAGCCCGGTCGCCCCGGCCCCTCCGGTTGTGCCGAGTTCGCGGCCTGGGCCCGCCGGAGCCTGGACGACACCCATCTGAACGCGGTCGCCGACGAACTGCGCCACCGCGCGGGGCCCCGGGAGCTGGCCCGCTGGGTCTACACCCAGTGGTCGGCCCGGCTGCCCGTGCGCCAGGTCCGGGTCCAGGGCCCGTACAGCGGGAGCTACGGGGAGCCCGTCCTCACCACCTCCTGAGCGGGGGCGGGGGCCCTGCCCGGCGGGGCCCGTAGCCGCCCCTGGCCCCGGCCCGGCGACGGGCGACGTATCCGGCGTGCCCGGCGCGAAGGCGGCGGATAGCGCCGTGGGCCCCGACGGAACGATCCGTCGGGGCCCACGGCACTACCGCTCGGGGTGGCTCAGCCCTCGGTCCACCCGTGGTTCTTGCCGAACTGGAGCAGCGCCCGGCGGACCTGGACGATCTGCTCGCCGGTCAGCGAGGGGGCGGCCGACAGCAGCACCTCGGTGACGTCGCCCACGAACTCCTCGGCCGTCAGCACATCGCACAGCGTGTCGTCGTCCACCTGCACCTGGCGCGCGACACCGCCACCGGAGGCGGTCGCGCCGCGCACCGGGACGGGCACCGCCGCGCCCTCCGCAAGCCGGACGTCCGACGCCTTCGGCCCGCGCTCGCCTTCCTCGATCTCGAACTCGACCGCGAGCCCCGTGCGCACCTGCTGCTCCGCGATCAGCAGGTCGTTGACGTGCATGAACACATCCTCGCCGCCCTGATCCGGGGCGATGAACCCGTAACCGCGCAAACCGTCGAACCGCACCACACGACCGGCAACCATGCCGTCACCCCCACAGAAGACCGGGCCACCTGCCCGGACGAACACCACAGATGAGGAAGCCTACGCCAGACCGCCGCCGGGCGCATCGGGGGCGTGCGCCAGGGCGTGTGACGCTCGCGCGCGCGGGCGTGCGGGCCGGGCGTCCACACCCGGGACCGGGCGCGCCCGGGTCCGGAGCGGCGGGGGCGCCGAGCGGGCGCCGGAAACCTCTGACTAGAGTCAGAGGATGGAAACAGCGCAGATCGAGCAGGTCCGGCGGTTCAACCGCACCGTCTCCGAACGCGTGGGCGTGCTCCACGACCACTACCTCGGCCGGGACCGTCCCGTCGGGGAGGCCCGGCTCCTCTGGGAGATCGGGGCGGAGGGCCGGGACGTCCGGCGGCTGCGGGACCGGCTCGGTCTGGACTCCGGTTACCTCAGCCGGCTGCTGCGCTCCCTGGAGGCGGACGGGCTGGTGACCGTCCGCCCCGGACCGGACGACCGCCGGATCCGCGTCGTCCGGCTGACCGGGGCGGGCCGCGCCGAGCTGGACGTGCTCGACGGGCGCAGCGACGCGCTGGCCGCCGCCCTGCTGACTTCGCTCAACCCCGACCAGCGCGCCCGGCTGGTGACCGCCATGGCGGAGGTCGACCGGCTGCTCACCGCCGGGACCGTCACCCTGGAGAACCTCGACCCCGGGCATCCCGACGCCGAACACTGCCTCCGCTCCTACTACGGCGAACTGGCCGAACGCCTCGACACCGGCTACGACCCCGCGCTCAGCCTGCTGCCCGATCCGGGGGAACTCCGCGCTCCCCGGGGGCTGTTCCTCGTCGCCCGGCTGCACGGCGACCCCGTCGGCTGCGCCGGGCTGAAGCTGCCCGACGGCGCGCCCGCCGAGATCAAGCGGATGTGGGTGGCGCCCGCCGCCCGGCGGCTCGGTCTCGGCCGCCGGTTCCTCGCCGAACTGGAGGCCCGCGCCGCCGGACTCGGCCGGGACGTCGTCCGCCTCGACACCAACAGCTCGCTGGACGCCGCCCTCGCGCTCTACCGGTCCTGCGGCTTCCAGGAGGTCCCCGCCTTCAACGACGAGCCGTACGCCCACCACTGGTTCGAGAAGCGGATCGCCGTGCCCGCCGGATCAACCGCCCCCTGAGTCCCGGGTAGGGCCCTTCACTGCGGATCGTCCACGGTCCGGCCGGGGTGGCGGCCCCGGCCGGACCGGTCGGACGGTTCAGTGCAGGGTGGCGAGCGAGGCGACCTCGAAGGGCTTCAGCTCGTCGGTGCGTCCGCTCAGGACCTTGGCCGCCCACTCGGGGTCGCTCAGCAGCGCCCGGCCGACCGCCACCAGGTCGAACTCGTCCCGCTCCAGCCGGTCCAGCAGGGCGTTGATGTCGGTGACCCCCGTGATCCCCAGGCCATGCGGCAGGAACTCGTTGCTCAGGCCGACCGAGCCGACGGTGATCGTCGGGCGGCCGGTCACCTTCTTCGCCCAGCCCGCCAGGTTCAGCTCGGCGCCCTCGAACTCCGGGGTGTGGAAACGGCGGGTGGAGCAGTGGAAGATGTCGGCGCCCGCCTCCGCGAGCGCCGCGAGCAGGGCCCGCAGCTCCTCCGGCGAGGCGTACGGACGTGCGTCGTAGTGGTGCAGCTTCCACTGGGAGAGACGGAAGGAGATGGGGAAGGAGGGGGAGACCGCGCGACGGCAGGCGGCCACGATCTCGGTGGCGAACCGGGCGCGGGAGGCGGCGTCGCCGCCGTAGCCGTCGGTGCGGCGGTTGGTGTGCTCCCACAGGAACTGGTCGATGAGGTAGCCGTGGGCGCCGTGGATCTCGACCCCGTCGAAGCCGAGCCGCTCGGCGTCGGCCGCCCCGGCGGCGAACGCGGCGATCACCGCGTCGATGTCGTCCAGCGTCATGGCGGTACCGGGGGCCACATCACCGTCGAGGGCGATCCCGGAGGGGCCGGTGGCCGGGGCCAGGGGGACCGGCCCGGTGCCCGGGACGCGCTCCACGCCGACGTGCCAGAGCTGGGGCATGATCCGCCCGCCCGCCCGGTGCACCGCCGAGACCACCCGGGCCCATCCCGCCAGCGCGTCCTCGCCGTGGAACCTCGGTACCCGGTCGCTCGCCGCGGCGGACGCGTGGTCGACGTAGGTGCCCTCGGTGACGATCAGCCCGACGCCGCCCGCCGCGCGCCGCGCGTAGTACTCCGCGACGTCCTCGCCGGGGATTCCGCCCGGAGAGTGCTCGCGGGTCATGGGGGCCATCACGATCCGGTTGGGCAGGGTGAGGTTTCCCAGGTGGAAGGGCCGGGCGAGTAGGTCCCTGGCGCGGTTCGTCACGCTGCTGGACATCGGGCGTCCCCCTTGGGTGAGTTGAATGACGCGCGCCCTTCGCCGGGCGGCGTCACATCGACCCGTGCACTGTACAGAGCGCTGTGTACAGCGTCTGCTGAACGTACTGTGTACGCGGGTCGGATGGCGGCATCCCGCCCTTCCTTCCGCCCTTCCGTGACGGAGTGGTCGACGGACCAGGGATTGGCGGGGCCGCGGGCCCTCGGCGGGGCGTGCCGTTTCGCGCGCGGGAGGGCGTCGGCGTGCTGGCCGGTGATGTGGCAGGCCCCGAGGTGGGGGGCGTGCGCCGGATCCGCCCGCGCCCCCTACCGGACGGGTCGTGGGTGTCCCGCCCGGTCCGGGAGCGTCCGGGTGTCCCGCCCGGGGGCGGGGGCCGGTCCGGGGGCGCTCCGGTGGGCGCATCCTCCGGATCCGGCCGGGGCCGTAGCGGCGCGTGAGCCGCCCGGCCCCGTACGGCCCGTGCCCCGGCCCCCGGCCATGCTCCCGTCCCCGGCCCTCCGGGCGGTGACGGTGTGACGACAGGGGCGACGGGGTCTGGCGGGCCGTCAGTGGTCACGTGTCAGGGGCGGGTCCAGTCCAGATGGAAGTTCACCGTCCGGGCGGTCCGGTCCAGAAGGTCCTGGGCGATGTGCCGGACGTCGGCCACGACGTCTCCCCGCTCGCGCACCAACCGCTCGTAGACGGGTGTGGAACGCGGCGGGACGGGCGGTGTCGGGCCTGTCGACTGCATGGATATGTCCTTACTCACGGGCAGTGTTTTCCTGCTCAACGGCGGTGCCCGCCGGTCCGTCCGGCGGGCGCTCGGTCCTCGGCCGCTCACGCGGGCCGCGTACCGATCCTGGCACGGAGTGCCCGGTGCCGTCCGGGGAACCTCCCCGGGCGCCCCGCCGACCCGCCCGCCACCGCCTCCGGCCCCCGCCGGTGGACGGGTCCGCGCCCCGCCCGCCGAGGGGAACGGCACGGGTCGATCGAGGACAGAAGGTGTCCGCGACGGGCGTTACCGTGCGGACATGACGACGAGGAACCCCCTACTCGGCGACCGCGCCCTCAACCGCGCCACCCTCGCCCGCCAGCACCTGCTCGCCCCGGCGGCCCCCGGCACCCTCACGGCCGCCGACGCGCTCACCCGGCTGCTCGGACTCCAGGCCCAGAACGTCAAGCCCCCGTACTACGCGCTCGCCGCCCGGATCGACGGCTTCGACCCCGGGGAGCTGTCCACGCTGATGGCGGACCGGGCCGCCGTCCGCACGGTCACCCTGCGCTCCACGCTCCACACCCACACCGCCGAGGACGCCCTGGCCCTGCGCCCGTTCGCCCAGCCCGCCCTGGAACGCGAACTGAGGATCTTCCGCAAGGGCCTGACCGGGGTGGACCTCGACCGGCTGGCCGCGCTGAGCCGCGCACTGGTCGAGGAGGAGCCCCTGACGATGGCCGCGCTGCGGACCCGGCTGCTGGAGCACTGGCCGCACGCCGACCCGCAGGCCCTGACGGTCGCCGCCCGCTGCCGCCTCCCGCTCGTCCAGGTCACCCCGCGCGGGCTGTGGCGGCGCTCCGGCCAGGTCGCGCTCACCACCGCCGAGCACTGGCTGGGCCGCCCCGCCGAACCCGCGCCGCCCGCCGAGGACCTGGTCCGCCGCTACCTCGCCGCCTTCGGCCCCGCCTCCGTCCGCGACATGCAGACCTGGGCCGGGGTGACCCGGCTGCGCGACGCCTTCGAACGGCTCCGGCCCGAGCTGCTGACCTTCCGCGACGAGCGCGGCACCGAACTCTTCGACCTGCCGGACGCCCCCCGCCCCGACGCGGACACCGACGCCCCGCCCCGGCTGCTCCCCGAGTACGACAACCTGCTGCTCTCGCACGCCGACCGGCTCCGGCTGGTGCCCGCCGGGACCGGGAAGCTCACCTGGCGGGGCAACTCCTCGTACTGCGTCCTGATGGTGGACGGACTGCTCGCGGGGGTGTGGAAGCTGGTGGAGACCCGCTCCGAGGCGGTGCTGACCATCGAACCCTTCGCCCCGCTGACCGCTGCCCAGCGGGAACGGGTCCGCACCGAGGCCGCCCGGACGCTCGGACTCCTCACCGAGCCCTCGGTCGACCGGGACGTCCGCTTCGGCGCGGTCCGCCACCCCTGACCGCCCCGCTCGCGGAAGACGGGGGCGCCGTCACCGCCGGACGCGGGACCTCAGGGCAGCAGCCCCGCCCGCCGTGCCGCGACCACCGCCTCCAGCCGGGTGGACGCCCCGAGCTTGCGCATCGCGGAGCGCAGATACGCCTTCACCGTCTCCGGCCGCAGCCCCAGCCGCTCCCCGGCCACCGCGTTGGTCGCCCCCGAGGCCACCCAGGCGAGGACGTCCACCTCCCGGGGCGCCAGCACCGAGGGCGCCGACGCCGACGGCACGGCCGCCGGAGCCCCCGCCAGCAGCCCGCAGGCGGCCAGCAGTTCGGCGCGCAGCAGGGGATCACCGATGCGCGGGGCCAGCGCGCGCAGCGCCCCGTGCGCCTCCCTGACCTGTTCCCACGCCGCCGCCCGGGCCCCGTCCCGATCGGTGCGCGGGGCCGCCGAGACCAGCAGGGAACGCGCCTCGTCCCGCACCACCAGCGCCTGTTCCACGTCCCGGGCCGCCGCCACCGCCGCGCCCAGCGTGCGGTCGCCCAGCGGCTGCGCGACCCGCAGTGCCCCGTACAGCACCCCCCGCACCCGGCGCCGCACCACGATCGGCACGGCCAGCACCGAGCGCAGCCCCTCGGTCTGCACCGGGACGTCGTACTCATGGCTGATCTGGCGCGACGCCCGGTAGTCCGTCACCGCGCAGGGCCGGGAACGGGCCAGGGCCTTGCCGCCCAGACCGTTGCCGAGCGACACCACCAGCGCCCGCAGCGAGGCCGTCGAGGTGCCCGACAGCTGCTGGATCCGCATCTGCCGCCCGTCCGCCTCGATCAGCCCGCCGAACGCGACCGGCAACCCGGTCGCGCGCCGCAGCCGCAGCAGCGCCGCGCCGATCTCGGCCGCGTCCGTCCCCTTTGACGTCACCGGTCCGTCCGCCTCCCGTCCAGCCGTGTCACCGCGGCCCGCCACCACCCCCGTCCGGGGGTAGTGAGACCTGTATCACGGATTCCACGATGGTAGGCAGGGGTTCACGGACGACGGTCCGGACGGAACGCGCCGCGAGGTCCGCTCCACCGGTGGTACCCCGTGAGAGCCGTGAACCGTGGGGCGGTCGTGACGCGCATGAGCCATGAGGGGCATGAGGCGTGCGATGCCCGTGACGCCCCTGATCAAGGAGGTCGGATGGAACCGAGCAGCGCCACCGGGGAGTTCCGTGCCGCGCGGGACCTCCTGCTGCGGCACCGCGCGGACCCCGCCGCCGCCCGCGCCGAGTTCGTCTGGCCCCGGCCCGAGCGCTTCAACTGGGCCCTCGACTGGTTCGACGTGATCGCCGACGGCAACCACCGCACCGCCCTCCACCTCGTCGGAGCCGACGGCCGCGAGGAGCGCAGCACCTTCGCCGGGCTCTCCGACCGCTCCGACCGGGTCGCGGGCTGGCTGCGCGCCCGGGGCGTCGCCGCCGGGGACCGGGTGCTGGTCGTGCTCGGCAACCAGACCGAGCTGTGGGAGACCGCGCTCGCCGCGATGAAGCTGCGCGCCGTCGTCATCCCCGCCACCCCGCTGCTCGGCACCGCCGACCTCACCGACCGGATCGTCCGCGGCCGGGTCCGGCACGTGATCGCCCGATCGGACGACACCGCGAAGTTCACCGGCGTACCCGGCGCGTTCACCCGGATCGCGGTCGGCGCCCCGGTACCGGGCTGGCTGCCCTACGAGGACGCCCGCACCGCGCCCGGCGGCTTCGTCCCCGACGGCGAGACCCGGGCCGACGACCCGCTGATGCTCTACTTCACCTCCGGCACCACGGCCCGCCCCAAACTCGTCGAGCACACCCACGTCTCCTATCCCGTGGGCCACCTCACCACCATGTACTGGATCGGGCTGCGCCCCGGCGACGTCCATCTGAACATCTCCTCGCCCGGCTGGGCCAAGCACGCCTGGTCGAACCTGTTCGCCCCGTGGAACGCCGAGGCGACCGTCTTCGCCGTCACCCACCCCCGGTTCGACGCGGCCCGGCTGATGACCGAGATGGACGCGGCGGGCGTCACCACCTTCTGCGCCCCGCCGACCGTGTGGCGCATGCTCGTCCAGGCCGACCTGCGCGGCCTCGCCACCCCGCCGCGCGAGGCGGTGGCCGCCGGAGAGCCGCTGAACCCCGAGGTCATCGAACAGGTGCGACGGGCCTGGGGGGTCACCGTCCGGGACGGGTTCGGCCAGACCGAGACCACCGTCCAGATCGCCAACACCCCCGGCCAGCCGGTCCGTCCCGGTTCCATGGGGCGCCCCGTCCCCGGCTACCGGGTGGTCCTCCTGGACCCGGTCACCGGGGAGCCCGGGGCCGCCGAGGGCGAGATCGCGGTGGACCTCGCGGACCGCCCGGTCGGGGTGACGCCCGGCTACCACGGCGACCCGGAGCGCACCGCCGAGGCGATGTCCGGCGGCTACTACCGCACCGGGGACATCGCCTCCGCCGACCCCGACGGCCATCTGACCTACGTGGGCCGCGCCGACGACGTGTTCAAGGCGTCCGACTACAAGATCAGCCCCTTCGAGCTGGAGAGCGCGCTGCTGGAGCACGAGGCGGTGGTGGAGGCCGCCGTGGTCCCGGCCCCCGACCCGGTGCGGCTGGCCGTGCCCAAGGCGTACGTGGTCCTCGCCGAGGGGTACCCGCCGGGCCCGGAGACCGCCGCGCTGCTGTTCGCCCACTCCCGCGCGGTCCTCGCCCCCTACAAGCGGCTGCGGCGGCTGGAGTTCGCCCCGCTGCCCAAGACCGTCTCCGGCAAGATCCGCCGGGTCGAGCTGCGGGAGGCCACGGCGGAGGGCTCCACCGCCGAGTACCGCGAGGAGGACGTCCGATGACGGTTCCGACGGCCCCGGCGGACGAGGACGCGCCGGTCCCCTCGTACGCGCACGGCACCAGTACCACCCCGCTCCTCGGGGACACCATCGGCGAGAACCTGGACCGGACGGTGGCCGCCTTCCCGGACCGGGAGGCCCTGGTGGACCTGGCGTCCGGGCGGCGCTGGACGTACGCCCGGTTCGCGGCGGACGTGGACCGGGTGGCGCGCGGACTCCTCGCCCTGGGCGTCCTCAAGGGCGACCGGGTCGGCCTCTGGGCGGTCAACTGCGCCGAGTGGCCGCTCGTCCAGTACGCCGCCGCCCGGATCGGAGCGGTCATGGTCACCGTCAACCCGGCCTACCGCGCCCACGAGCTGGAGTACGTGCTCCGCCAGGCCGGGGTGTCCGTCCTCGTCGCCTCGCCGGGCCACAAGACCAGCGACTACCGGGAACTCGTCAACCAGGTGCGCGAGCGCTGCCCCGACCTGCGCGCGGCGGTGTTCATCGGCGAGCGGTCCTGGGCGGAGCTGCTGACGGCCGGGGACGGGGTCGACGGGGCGGAACTCCGCGTCCGGGCCCGCGAACTGAGCTGCGACGACCCGGTCAACATCCAGTACACCTCGGGCACCACCGGCTTCCCCAAGGGCGCCACCCTCTCCCACCACAACATCCTCAACAACGGGTACTGGGTGGGCCGTACGCTCGGCTACGCCGAAGGGGACCGGATCTGCGTGCCGGTCCCCTTCTACCACTGCTTCGGCATGGTGATGGGCAATCTGGCGGCCACCTCGCACGGCGCCTGCGTGGTCGTCCCCGGGCCCTCCTTCGACCCGGTCGCCACCCTCCAGGCCGTGGAACGGGAGCGCTGCACCGCCCTGTACGGGGTGCCGACGATGTTCATCGCCCAGCTCAACCTCGCGGACTTCGCCCTGTACGACCTGTCCTCGCTGCGCACCGGGATCATGGCGGGCTCCCCGTGCCCCGTCGAGGTGATGAAGCGGGTCGTCGACGAGATGCACATGGGCGAGGTGGCCATCTGCTACGGCATGACGGAGACCTCGCCGGTCGCCACCCAGACCCGCCGGGACGACACCCTGGAGCGGCGCACCGGCACGGTCGGCCGGGTGCTCCCGCACACCGAGGTCAAGGTGGTCGACCCGGTGAGCGGGGTGACCCTGCCGCGCGGCACCGCCGGTGAGCTGTGCACCCGGGGGTACGGGGTGATGCTCGGCTACTGGGACGACCCGGCCCGGACGGCCGAGGTCGTCGACCCGGGCGGCTGGATGCACACCGGCGACCTGGCGGAGATGCGCCCGGACGGCTACGTGCGGATCGTCGGCCGGATCAAGGACATGATCATCCGGGGCGGCGAGAACGTCTATCCCCGGGAGATCGAGGAGTTCCTGCACGGACACCCCAAGATCGCGGACGTCCAGGTGGTGGGGGTGCCCGACGAGCGGTACGGCGAGGAGGTGCTCGCCTGTGTGATCCCCCGCGACCCGGCCGACCCGCTCACCCTGGAGGAGCTGCGCGCCTACTGCCACGAGCGGCTGGCCCACTACAAGGTCCCGAGCAGGCTGAGGCTGCTGGACGCCTTCCCGCTGACGGTCAGCGGGAAGGTCCGCAAGGTCGAGCTCCGCGAGCGGTTCGCGGAGTGACAGACGTCCGGGCCCCGTGTCGGCGCGGGGCCCGGACTCCTTCCCCGGGGGTGCCCGGCCGGGTTCAGGCCCCGGTGGACACCAGCTCCTCGGCGACCGTGTTGACCGGCCGGGGCACCCCCGCGAGGTCCACCACGAACAGCGGGACGCCCAGCGCGTCGGCGCGTTCGCGGACCCCCTCCTCGTATCCGGCGAGGGTGAAGTACGCGCACCCCACCGCCTCGGCGAGGGAGACCAGCCACAGGCACTCCACGTCCCGGGCGGAGGCCCGCCGCACGGTCGGCTCCACGACCGCGACCAGCCCGTCCGAGGTCAGCGGCACCCCGGACGGCGCGGGCTCCGCGGCCCGCCGGATCTCCCGGTAGCCCAGCCAGCGCAGATACAGCGCGATGACGGTCACCGCGTCCCGGGCGGTGCGGATCACGGTGGGCCGGAAGGCGGGCCGGGGCGTGGACGCGGTGGCGGGCAGCGGGATGTGCGCCGGGAAGCGACCGCCCCCGTCCCGGCCGTGCTCCCGGTCGGGCCCGTCCCGCTCCGTGGGACGCGCGACGGGGTCCGGGGCCGGGGCGGGGTCCGGGGCGGGGTCCGGGGCGTCGGACGGCGGCGGGGCGGCGCCCGTGGACGCGGCGGCCGGGGGCGCGACGGGCGGCGGGGCGGACGGGGACGCGCCGGTGGACGACGGCGGTCCGTCCGGTGGCGCGTCGGCGGGCGCGGCGAGCGGGACCCGCAGCACCGCCCCGCAGCCGCAGCCCAGTTCGGGGCGCGGCCAGGGGTCCTCCCGTCCGCAGGAGGGGCAGGGCACCCGCACCCAGTCGGCGGACCAGGCGCGGTCGGTCACGTTCTCGGGTTCCCGCCCCGGCGCCACGCGCGGGGCGACGGGCTCCCCGCACGGACAGGGGTAGGCGGTCGGGACGAACTGGTGGTCGCGGCGGCAGACCGGGCACCGCACCGGCACGCTCTCGGCCATGACGTCTCCAGGACTTGGCTCGGTGGTCCAGGGAGGGCGCCGCCGGGCCGCACCGGGGGCGGGGCCGGTCCGGACGGCTCGTGGACGGCGCCTCGACAGCACCCCCATCGTGCTCCACCCGGACCGCCCCGCGCAGCGGTTCCGCGTATGCCAGCGGTCTGTTCCCGTGCGGGCGCACGCCCGCGTGCCCCGGAGCGCGTCCGGAGGAGGGGTTCCGGAGTGCGCCGGGGCACGGGGAAAGGAGAAGGGAGGGGGCCGTCACCCGCCGGCGACGGCCGCCCTCCCAGCGGGAACCTGGTCGGGGACCCGCGGTCTTCAGACCGCCGCGGCGGGGTAGGTCGGGTACTCCACGCCGGAGACGTGCTGGACCACCCGGATGACCTGGCACGAGTAACCGAACTCGTTGTCGTACCAGAGGTAGAGGATCGCGCTGTCGCCGTCGACCTTGGTCGCCCCGGCGTCCACGATCGAGGCGTGGCGCGAGCCCACGAAGTCCATCGAGACGGCGTCGGGGGCGGTGGTGAAGTCGATCTGGCGCTTCAGCGGGGAGTGCAGCGAGACCTCGCGGAGGTGGTCGAGGACCTCCTCGCGGGTGGTCTCGCGGCTCAGCCGGAGGCTGAGGATCGCGATCGAGACGTCCGGCACCGGCACCCGGATCGAGCTGCCGGTGATCGGGGCCTTGAGGTCCGGCAGCGCCTTGGCGACGGCCGAGGCGGCGCCCGTCTCGGTGATGACCATGTTGAGCGGCGCGGAACGACCGCGACGGTCGGCCTTGTGGTAGTTGTCCAGCAGGTTCTGGTCGTTCGTGAACGAGTGGACGGTCTCCACATGGCCGCGCAGGACGCCGAACTCGTCGTCCATGGCCTTCAGCGGCGGCACGATGGCGTTGGTGGTGCAGGAGGCGCAGGACAGGATCCGCTCGTCCGGCTTGATCGTGTCGTGGTTCACCCCGTGCACGATGTTGGGGACGTCGCCCTTGCCCGGCGCGGTGAGGACCACCTTGTCGATGCCGGGGCGCAGGTGCTGGGCCAGGCCCTCGCGGTCGCGCCACTTGCCGGTGTTGTCGATGAGGACGGCGTCCCGGATGCCGTACTCGGTGTAGTCGATCTCGGACGGGTCGTTGGCGTAGATCACCCGGATCGCGTTGCCGTTGGCGACGATCGTGCTGTTCGCCTCGTCCACCGTGATGGTGCCGTTGAACTGGCCGTGGATCGAGTCCCGGCGCAGCAGCGAGGCGCGCTTGACCAGGTCCTGGTCACCGCCGCCCCGCACCACGACGGCCCGCAGCCGCAGCCCGTTGCCGGACCCGGCCTTCTCCACCAGCAGCCGGGCGACGAGACGGCCGATCCGGCCGAAGCCGTAGAGGACGACGTCGCGCCCCTCGCCGCGCTCGATCTTGTTCGCCCCGGTGGCCCCGGCGACGGCCTCGGCGGTGAACGCCTCCACCGACAGTCCGCGCTCGTCGGCGCGGTACGCGGCGGCCAGCATGCCGAGGTCGATCTGGGAGGGCCCCAGGTCGAGGGTGGTGAGCGCGCGCAGGAACGGCATCGTCTCGGTGACCGAGAGCTCCTCCCCGGCGACCTGCCGGGCGAAGCGGTGGGTCTTGAGGATGCTCACCACCGACTTGTTCACCAGGGAACGGCTGTGGACCAGGACCGTCACGTCCCGCTCCCGGTGCATCCTCCCGATCATCGGAATCATCGACTCCGCGATCTCCTCGCGGGTCTTCCAGTTGGTGAAGGCGTCCTCGTTGACAGTCACAGATTTATCTTTCGAGCTAGGCGGCGCTCATATGGTAACCATCCAGGGGATTGATCGATCAAGCCTTCACGGGGGACTGAACACCGTGACTCGGGTCACTGCCCTGGTGGGGCGGGGGTCCGTTTCGCTGCCTTGTTGAGAAAAAGCCGCCCCCGCTCCCTCGGTCGCACCCCCGCTGACCAGCGGTCCGACCGTCCGGCACCGGCTCACCCGCCGCCCCGGCCCACCGGGTCCGAGAGGGGGCCGCACGCAACCGGACGGTGCCCGCGCGTGTCCTAGGGATGTGACGACGACACCCCCGACACCCCCCGCGCCCTCACTCGTGCTGCGCGGTCGTGACGCCACCGCCCGTTTCGACGCGGACTCCGACCATCTGCGGTGGGAGGACGGGAAGAGCGGACTGACGGTCCGGATCCCCCTGGAAGCCGTCGAGGAGGTCCGGGGCCGGGACCGTTCCGCCGGGATCGTCCTGACGACGGCCCTGACCGGCGTCCCCGCCCCCGTGTACGAGGTGCGCGGCGCGAGTGCCGCCGGGGTGTCCGCGTTCGCCGCCGCCGTCGGGGCCCGGCTGCCCCGCCGCGCCCCCGGGGATCCGCGCCCCGAGGGCACCGACCTGGTCACGACCACCCCCGCGCCGGACCGCCGACGGCCGTCCCGGCGGACCCTCGCCGTCGCCACCGTGATCGCCCTCCTCCTGGCGGTCGACGTGGGGGTGGCGGCGCTCGACCACCCAGCCTTCGGCGTCCTCCTCCCCGCCGCCCAGCTCTTCGCCGCCATGGGGGCGTCCCTGGTGGTCTTCCAGGGCCGGGCCCTGTACGACGGCGTACGGCTGTCCCGGCACGGCGTCACGGTCGTCGCGGAACTCGACCTCCGCGCCCCCGGCACCAAGGCGTACCGGTACACGGACCTCGACGGCGGAACGCACTACTACCGCGAACCGGCCGGGGGACGGCGGCTGGAGCTCAGCTACGACCCGCGCGACCCCGCCCGCGCCGCCACCCGGCCGTCCCCCTTCCACGCGGTCCTCATGGCACTGGTGACGCTCATCGGACTCGGTCTGGCCTGCGGCGGAGTGGCCCTCACCGGCTACGCGTTCCTCGACGCCCTGCGCGGATGACACCGGTGCCCCGCCTCTGACTCCGACCCGGCGGCCCCGGAACGACCGTCCGGGACCGACCTCTTGGGGACGCCCGCCCGGGGACGGCCCGCGAACGGACTCCGGGCGGGCCGCCGAGGCCCGGGCGGCCCGGCCGCCCGCGGACGCCCGGGCTAGGGCAGCGCGCGCAGCCGGTCCCGGACCTCCGTCGCCACCGCGTGGACGCTGCCGCGCGGCACGGTCGCCGGACGGCCGGGCGACCGCGTCCAGGCGTCCTCCAGGGCGTACCAGTCGATCCGCTCCGGGGCGCCGCCGGTGCGCAGCGCCTCCTCCAGGGTCGCGAAGTACCGGGTCCACCGCAGCCGGTAGAGCCCGCCGACCAGCCCCGCCCACTCCCGGTTGCCGTAGTCCCGCAGTCCCGCGTCGGCCCCCTTCCGGGTGCCCCACACGGTCAGCAGGGAGAGCGCGTCGTACGCCAGCCGCTCCCGTTCGGCCGGGTCGGCACCCCAGGCGCGGGCCTCGGCGAGGTAGCGCCCCAGCAGATGCGCCCCGTCCGTGGCCAGCAGCCGCTCCAGCAGGTCCAGCAGCCCGGTCCAGTGGTCCGTCAGCGTCCGGAACCGCGCCGCGTCCCCGCCCTCGTAGGCGGCCCTGATCAGGGGCAGCAGGGCCCGGCTCCGGTTGGCGAGCGCCTGCCGCGCCACGTCCAGCAGATCCCGCCGGTACGCCGACGACCTCCGCAACCCGGGGCGTACCGCGAGGAGTTCGCCGAGCGCGGGCTCGAACTCCGCCGGGTCGTAGCGGAGCGCCTTGGGGGACCAGCGGGCCGCCCGTACCGCCGTCAGCGACGGCCGCGCCCCGAACAGCCCGTCGGCGCCCTCGCTCCACCCGTCCTCACGGGTCGTCCCGTACACCGTCCGGCGCAGCCGGTCCCAGGCCGCCGCCGCGTGCGCGTCCCGGCCCCCGTACCGCGCGCGCGCCCACCGGGCGAACCAGTCGGCGAGGTCGGGCGGACCGTCCAGCCAGGCCAGTTCGGAGAAGAGTTCGAAGGCGGCGGGATTGTCCCCGGACGCCTCCGGCAGCAGCGCGATCCCGCGCAGCGTGCCCCCGGGCCGCGCCAGCCGCTCCGGGAACGACCGCGTCCACTCCCGCGCGTTCGCCCCGAGCACGGTGTGGCCGCCGAAGTTCCAGATCGACCCGTACGCGTACGGCACCCCGGCCCAGTCCGCCTCCCGGTCCCCGGCCGTCTCGTGCCGGTCGGCGAGACCGTCCACCACCAGCGTCCGGTCCCGGTCCACGGCCTCCGCCAGCTCGCGCGGCGGATTGGCCCGCCAGCCGAGCGTCACCCACACCGCCTCCGGACGCGCCGCCCGCATCGCCCGCTGCACGGCCCGCGCCGCCTCCCCGACCGGGACGTCACCGGCGCTGCCGCCCTCGTGCAGCAGATCCGTCTTGTACAGCGTGGTCGGGCCGAACAGCTCCTCCTGGACCGCGTAGTACGCCGCCGCCACCCGGGCGAACGCCTCGGTGCGCGGATCGAGCCAGTCCGGCCGGGTGAAGCCGTACCACTCGCCCTGCGGCACGGTCCGCGCCCCCGGGTTCCGCTCCGCGAAACCCGGCGGGACCAGCCCCGACCAGCCCGGCAGCACCGGGGTCATCCCGAGTTCCCGCAGCCGTGCGCAGATCCGCCGCCCCAGCGCGGCCCGCGCCCCGACGAGCCCCCGGGAGGGCGGGGCGGGGAAGCCGGAGAGGTTCTGGAGCAGCCACCACGGCTGGTGCGCGGGCCCGGGGATCCACTCCCTGACCTCCGCCTCGGTGTACCCGAACCCCTGGAACACCCGGTGGTGCACGGCCTCCGCGCCGATCTGCGTGAAGACGCGGTTGTAGCCGTGCAGCGCCAGGACGTCCAGTCCGCGTTCCCGGACGGACCAGTCCCGGTAGGCGCCGGTGTACCCGTCGTCGGTGTCGTTGAGCGCGAAGCGGTGCGGTACCCGGGCGGTCCGCGCGGCCCGGCCGGGGGCGGGCAGGACGTCCGGCAGGTCGAGCTGGTCGCCCGCCCAGGTGAGGTTGGCGTGCGCGGTGTGCTTCAGGTACCAGCGCAGCGCGGTCAGCTGGACGGCGGGCGTGGTGCCGGTGAGGACGATCCGCCCCCGCGCCCCGGAGACGGCGAACGCGTCGGCGCCCCCCGCCCCGGCCCGCCCCGTCCGGAAGACCAGTTGCCCCGCGTGCCGGGGGAGCAGCCGCCGGGCCGCCCGGGCGGCGGGACCTTCCTCACGCGCGGTCGGGGCGCGGGGACCGTCGTGGTCGGCGGGGGCGCCGGGTCCGGTGAACGCGTCGAGGGCGGCCGTGGTGGCTCCGGCGGCTGCGGAGAACAGGGCGCGGCGGGGCAGCGGCATGGCGCCTCCGTGGGGGACGAGGGGCCCGGCGGGCCGTGCGGGGGACGGGGTCGGACCATGTCTAACGCCCGCGCGCCCGCACACCGAGCACCGGCCGCCCGCCACCTCCGCCGTGTCGTGCGCCGGACCCCTCCACCCTCCGCCCTCCGCCTTGCCCCGCACGCCCCGCACGGGTGGTTGCCGTGCTGCCGGATCCGGGCGACGGGCGGCGGGGAAGGGCGACGGGAGGGGCGGCGTGACCCTCAGAGCCGGTCGGCCGACCGGCAGGGCCCGGCCCCGGGGTGGCGTCCCCCGAAGTGGGCGCCCGGTGGGACTCCCCTCAGGGCACGGAAGTCGGCGGTCATGTGCGACTGGTCGTAGTGGCCGGTGGTCACGGCGAGCCGGGCCCAGGGGAGGCCGTCGGCGTCCGGTGCGGCCGCCGGGGCCGGTCGGACGGAGAAGGGGACGGGCTGGCCCTGGGCGGTCGCGGTGGCCGGGTCCACGGCCGTGCGCGCCACCAGCGGACGGCGCACCCGTTCGACCCGCGCCGCGTAGGCGGGCGGCGGTCCGACGCCGTCCGTGAACAGCAGCCGCAGCCGACGCTCGCTCACGGACAGCCGTCGCGCCAGCTCCCTCACCGCTACCCGGCCGGTTTCCGGCGACCGGTGTGCCGGTGCCGTCGTCGGGGGCGGCTCCCACGCTCCGGTCGGGCCGGTGCCGGGGTCGGTCAGTGCCGTCATCGCCGAGCGCGGCAGCCGTGCCCGGTCCTCCGCCGCCGCGCGGGAGCGGCTCCGGGGCGCCGGTGGAACCAGTTCGAGTACTTGTTCGAGAAGTTCGGGGTCGGTATCGTCGAACGGCGGTAATCCCGCTGGTAGCTCGGCGAGTCTTACCGCTCGGTTCGTCGGACGCTCCACCGGAACCCCCGGCAACTCCCGCGCGACACCCGGCGCGAGCCGTAGAGTCAGACGGGACGGCGGGTGCCGCCGGGAGCGGTAGGCGGCCCGGGTCCGGGGGCCGACGAGGAGCGGTTCCCCGCTCCCGCCGTCCGGGTTCCGGCGCAGCACGAGCCGGGTGGCGGCGTCGGGGGCGTGCGCGAACGCGGGCGCCGGACCCTCGGAGGCCCTCGCGGCGCTGAGGCTCCGCACGGTCATCACGACGGCGTCGGTGACCCGGGTCCGCAGCGCGGGCGGTACGGCCGGGAAGACGTAACGGACGGAATGGGGTGGGTCGGTGGAGGTCACCGAGCGATCTGCGGGGGCGGATCCGGCGGGCGGGCGCATGACGATCGTCCTCCCTGATCAGGGGTCGCCGTCCACGGTGGGCCCGCGCGGCCGCGGAACGGGCGGCCGGAGCGTGCCGTTCCTTCCTGTCGCGGGGGAGTGTCCGCCCTCCAGGCTGATCTCATGATTCTCGTCACCGGTGCCTCGGGCACCATCGGCGGTGAGGTCACGCGGCTGCTGGGCGCGCGGGGCCTCCCCTTCCGGGCGCTGTCCCGTGACCCCTCCCGGCTCCTGCTCCCGGCGTCCGGCGTGCCCGTGCGCGGCGACTACGACGACCCGGTCTCGCTGGACCGTGCGGTGGCCGGGGTTTCGGCGGTCTTCCTGCTCGCCCCGCCGGGACCGGACCTCGCCGCCCATGACCGTGCCGTGATCGACGCCGCCCGGGCGGCCGGGGTGCGCCGGGTGGTGAAGCTGTCCGCGATCGGTACGGGGGACCCCGACTACGGCCCGGTCGGCGGCTGGCACCTGCCCGGGGAGCGGGACCTCGCCGCCTCCGGTCTGGAGTGGGCGGCCCTGCGGCCGACGACCTTCGCGTCGAACTCGCTGGGGTGGGCGGGGCCGGTCCGCGCGGGGCGGCCCGTCCCCAATCCGACCGGGTCCGGGGCGCAGGGCGTCGTGGACCCCCGGGACGTGGCCGAGGTCGCCGTGGAGACGCTCACCACGGCCGGGCCGCCGGGCGGGGTGCACACCCTGACCGGGCCCCGCGCGCTCAGCCTCCCCGACCAGGTGGCCGTCCTCGCCGAGGAACTCGGCCGTCCGGTGGGGACGGAGGAGGTGCGCCCCGGGCCGCTGCGGGAGCGGATGATCCGGGCAGGGATGGACCCCCGTTTCGTGGAGATGGTCGAACTCGGGAACCGGCTGGTGCGGGAGGGCCGCAACACGGTGCTGACCGACGGGGTGCGACGGGTCCTGGGCCGCCCGCCCTGGACGTACGAGCGATGGGTCCGGGACCACCGGGAGGCGTTCCTCCCCACCGGCTGACCAGGGCCGAACAGGGGGATGACCAGGGGGCGGCCGGGAGAGCGGACCGGGAGACCGGCTGCGAGGGGCGGCCGAGGGGACGACCACGGGACGGCCGTCGGCCGCCCACCCGGTCGACGACCCGCCTGACCAGCGGGCGACTACCGGGCGGGGGCCCCGTCCGAGCACCGGCTGAGGGTCCGTCGGTCACCGTGCCCACGGGGCCGCCACGACCATCCCGGTGCCGTGACTGCCGCCACTACCATCCCGGTGCCGTGACTGCCATGACTGCCGTGACTGCGGTTGGGGTGCGCCGTGCCGTTGCGACCGCCATCGCCACCGCCGGGTCCGCGCCACCGCCACCGCCGTCGTCGTGAGGCCCGGGGCGGCCTCACCCACGGTCGCGGCGGGGCGAGGCGAGGAGGTAACGCCGCCCGCCGCCCGCGCGGCGCTCGGTGTGTTCGCCGACCTGCCAGCCCGCCCGCTCCAGGGCCGCCGCGCAGGAGGCGAGCCCCGCCGCGCCGTCCGCGTGGACGCCGACCGCCTCCGGCTGGGGAGTCTCCACCACCCGGTACCCGGGCCCCTCCCCGGTCTCGGGCACGCACCCCGCCGCCTCCAGCGCGAGGGCCGCCGCCTGGACCAGATGCGCCCGCTCCCAGGCGCAGGGGCGGTCCGTCGCCCCGTCGGGCCGGGTCATCCGCCGCAGCTCCAGCAGCCCCGTCCAGGCGCTGGCCACCTCCCGGGCGCGCCGGGCGCCGCCCGGCCCGGAGGCGTCACCGCCGACCCGCGCGGCGAACACCCCGCCGTCCGGCGGGGGCGCTTCGGGCGGTGGCTCCGGCGGTGGTCCGGGCGTGGGCTCCGGCACCCGCTCGCGGCGTCCGGCTGGGGTGAGGAACCAGTCGTGCGGTGGCCGGGGGTGACGGAACGCCAGCCCCAGTCTGCCGAGCGCCGACAACTGGGCGGGGGTGCCGCGCAGCCGCCCCGTCACCGGTTCGGCGGTCGAAAGGAGGCGGCGTTGCGCGGCGGTCGGCGGTCGGGACATGGCTCGGCTCCCTCCGGTGGCGGGGAGCCCCCGTGAACTCCCCGCTGCCGTCGACCCTACGGGGAGGGTCTGACATTCCAGCCCGCGACGACCGGCCGCCCGTGCTCGGTGCCCAGTCGGCACACCGTCCCCGTGGCCAACTGGAAGAGCGCGCCGTGGGACGGGGGCAGCCCGAGCCGTCGCGCGGTCAGCACCCGCAGGAAGTGCCCGTGCGCCACCAGGACCACGCTGCCCTCGTGGTTGGCCAGGGCCGCGTCCACCTTGGCCAGCACCCGGTCGGCCCGGGCGCCCACCTCCTCGGGGCTCTCCCCGGGGTGCTCCGGCGGTCCGGGGGCCACGCCGTCGTCGAACAGGAACCAGCCGGGACGGGACCGGCGGATCTCCACGGTGGTGATGCCCTCGTAGCCGCCGTAGTCCCATTCGCGCAGGTCGTCGTCGGTGCGCACCTCGGTCAGCCCGGCGAGTTCGGCCGTTTCCCGGGCCCGCTTCGACGGACTGCTGAGGGCGCACGCGATCCGGTGCGAGGTCAGCAGCGGCGCCAGGGCGCGGGCCTGCGCCCGGCCGTTGTCGGTGAGCGGGAGGTCCGTCCAGCTCGTGTGCTGTCCGGACAGGGACCACTCGGTCTCCCCGTGCCGGACCAGAAGAAGATCACCCATGGGTCCTTGATACCACCGGACGATCAAGGAACGCCCCGGTCGGCCGGTGGCCCCGGGCCCGGAGGGTCACTGCCGGTACCCGGCGAGGAACCGTCCGATCCGGCTGATCGCCGCGTCCAGGTCGTCGGCGTGCGGCAGGGTGAGGATGCGGAAGTGGTCGGGGCGCGGCCAGTTGAAGCCGGTGCCCTGGACGACCTGGATCTTCTCCCGCAGCAGCAGGTCCAGCACGAACCGCTCGTCGTCGTGGATCGGGTACACCTCCGGGTCGAGCCGGGGGAACGCGTACAGCGCGCCCCGGGGCTTCACGCAGGAGACGCCGGGGATCTCGTTGAGCCGCTCCCAGGCCCGGTCCCGCTGTTCGCGCAGCCGTCCGCCGGGGGCCGTCAGCTCGTGGATGGACTGCCGTCCGCCGAGCGCGGCCTGGATGGCGTACTGGGCGGGCGCGTTGGCGCACAGCCGCATGGACGCCAGCATGGTCAGGCCCTCCAGGTAGTTGCGGGCGTGCTGGCGGGGGCCGCTGACGACCAGCCAGCCGGAGCGGAACCCGGCGACCCGGTGGGTCTTGGACAGCCCGCTGAAGGTGAGGACGACCAGGTCGGGCGCGAGGGCGGCGGCCGTGTGGTGCACGGCGTCGTCGTAGAGGATCTGGTCGTAGATCTCGTCCGCGAAGACCATCAGGTGGTGGCGGCGGGCGAGGTCGAGGACGCCCTCCAGGACCTCCTTGGGGTACACCGCGCCCGTCGGGTTGTTCGGGTTGATGATGACCAGGGCCCGGGTGCGGTCGGTGATCTTGGCCGCCATGTCGTCCAGGTCCGGGTACCAGTCGGCCTGTTCGTCGCAGAGGTAGTGCACCGCCCGGCCGCCCGCGAGCGTGGTGACGGCGGTCCACAGGGGGAAGTCGGGCGCCGGGATCAGTACCTCGTCGCCGTCCTCCAGCAGTGCCTGGACCGCCATCGACACCAGCTCGGAGACGCCGTTGCCGAGGAACACGTCGTCGACGTCGGTCTCCAGCCCGAGCGCCTGGTACCGCTGGGCGACCGCCCGGCGCGCCGACAGGACGCCCCGGGAGTCGGTGTAGCCGTGCGCCTGCGGGAGCATCCGGATCATGTCCTGGACGATCTCCTCGGGCGCCTCGAACCCGAACAGCGCGGGGTTGCCGGTGTTGAGCCGCAGCACGCTGTGGCCCGCCTCCTCCAGGGCGTTGGCGTGCTCGATCACCGGGCCCCGGATCTCGTAGCAGACCTCGTTCAACTTGCTCGACTGCCGGAACTCCATGCGCTGACCTCCCAGTACCGTGGGCGGACGTCGTCCCGTGCGGCGGACCCGGCGCCCTGCGTGGCGTGTTGCTTGGTTTTACCAAGTGTGGGCTTGGAAAGTCCAACAACATGGCTAGACTGCGGCGCATGCCACGTCAGCCGCATACCGCGCCGGGCCGCGCCCGCCGCAGTTACGACCAGTACTGCGCCGCCGCCCGCGCCCTGGACGCCGTGGGCGACCGCTGGACCCTGCTGATCGCGAGGGAACTGCTCGCCGGACCCCGCCGCTACACCGATCTGCACGCCGATCTGCCCGGCGTCAGCACCGACATGCTGGCCGGACGCCTCAAGGACATGGAACGCGAGGGCATCGCGGAACGCCGACGGCTCCCCGCCCCCGCCGCCGCCACCGTCTACGCCCTGACCCCGCGCGGCCACCGACTGCTCCCCGTCCTCGACGCGCTCGCGGAGTGGGGCGCCCCCGCCCTCGGCGCGCCGGGCCCCACCGACGCCGTCCGCGCCCACTGGCTGGCCCTCCCGCTGCGCCGCCGCCTCACCGCCCTGGGCGGCTCCGGGGTGGTCGACGTCCGGGTGGACGAGGGCGAGTTCCACGTCCGGGTCGGCGAACGGGCCGACGGCGTCGACGGCGTCGACGCCGTCGGGGACGCCGGGGACGGCCCCTACGGCGACGGTCCCGCCCCGGGCGGCGCCGACGCCCGGCTCACCCTCTCCACCCGGACCTGCGCGGCGCTCGCCCGGGGCGACCTCGCGCTGGAACACGCCGTGCGGGACGGTCACGCGCGGGTGGACGGCGACGGGGAACTGGCCCGCCTCCTCGGCACGTCCTGACATCCGCCCGTCCGCCCGTCCGCCCGTCCGCCCGTCCGCCCGTCCGCCCGTCCGCCCGTCCGCCCGTGCCGCCGCTGTCCGGAAGGGGGCTCGTGGAAGGGTTCTCGCGGGGAGTGGTCCTCCTCGCGCGGTGTCTGACGCGGAGTGGAAAGGAAGGAGCCCACCCAGTGCGGGCCTTGTACGCTGGACGGGCCGGTAAGGCCCGTCTGGTCCCCCGCAGCCCCGGAGGCTTCCGTGCCCACGGTCGACGTCCACGGCATCCCCGTCCACTACACGGCGCGCGGCGAAGGCCCCGGGCTGCTGCTGGTGCACGGCACGGGCGGCGACGGCGACTCCAACTGGGCCCATCTGCGCGGGCACTTCACCGCGCGGCACACCGTCATCACCCCCGACTACTCGGACAGCGGACGGACGCCCCCGCACCGGGGCGGGCTGAACGTGGACGAGCTGGCGGAACAGGTGGTCGGCGCGGCCCGCGCGGTGACCGGCGCCCCCTTCGACGTCGTCGGCTTCTCGCTCGGCGCGGTCGTCGCCGTCGTGGCCGCCGCCGCCCACCCGGAGCGCGTCCGCCGACTGGTCGTCGTCAACGGCTGGGCCCGTCGCGACGACCCCCGCCAGCGGCTGCTCTTCGACCTGTGGCCCCGGCTGGTGGACGCCGGGCCGGACGTCTTCGCCGCGTACACCACGCTGGCGATCCACTCGCCGTCCTTCCTCGCCGGGCTGGGGGAGGACGGCGTCCGGGAGGCCGTCTCCGGGATCGTCCCCGGGCCCGGGGCCCTGCGCCAGATCGCCCTGGACGCACGCGTCGACATCACCGACCGGCTGCCGCGCGTCCGGGCCCGCACCCTCGTCATCGGCTCCCGCCAGGACCAGCTGATCCCCGTCGGACACTCCCGCGAGATCCACCGGGCCGTCGCGGGCAGCGAGTACGCGGAGCTGGACTGCGGCCACATGGTGACCGTCGAGAAGCCGACCGAACTCGTCGCCCTGATCCAGGGCTTCCTCGACCGGGACTGACGGCCAGACCGACCGGACACCGACCGGCCGGACACCGGCCGACCGGGGCTGACCGGCCGGGTCAAGGGCCGGGGCCCGGCCGCCCCTTCGGCACGGCGGCCGGGCGGGCGCGGAACCCCCCCGCTACGGCTCGGAAGGAACGGCCGGAAAACGTTCCGCCGAATCCGGGAACCCCTGAGCGTCCACGGACAGGGGGAGGGGTGACGTGACACGTGTCGACGCCGCGCCGGAAGACCGGAGGGGCGCCGACGTGCCGTCCGGGGCCGCCCCGCGCGGTTCCCGGGGGCGTCACGTCGTACCACCGGACGTCCCCGTGAAAGGCCCGCGATGAACGCGACCCGCACCACCGATCCCACCGATCCCACCGATTCCACCAGTCCCACCCGCTCTCCGCGCTCCTCCCGCGCCGCGCTCACCCTCTGCGCCGCGCTCGCCCTGGTCGCCCCGGCCGCCCCCGCGCTCGCCATGGGGGCGGAGCCCTCCGCCCCCGCCCCGCGCGGCACCTGGACCACGTCGAAGGTCACCGAGACCGACGCCCACGCCTTCGCCGTCACGCGCACCGGCCCCCACACCACCTGGGTGGCGGGCATCCGCGCCGAACGGGGCGAGGACGGCTACCCGCGCACCGTCCCGGTGCTCTGGGAGCGCGACGACCGCCGGGGCGACGGCTGGACGCCGCTGCCGACCGCCCCGCTGCCCGCCTCGTACGACGTGCGCTTCAACGACGTCGACGCCTCCTCGCCCCGCGACGCCCTGGTCGTCGGCGACCACGCACAGGAGGCGGGCGGGATCGTCACCCAGCGCTGGGACGGCCGGACCTGGCGGACCGCCACGGCGCCGGTGCCCGCGGAGACCATGACCGCCGGGTTCCTCTCCGTCGACGCCCGCGACCGCCGGGACGCCTGGGCGGCGGGCTGGTCCTCCGTCCCCGACCCCGAGCACGTCGTCAAGGCCGTGGGCGAGCTCCAGCACTGGGACGGGACGCGCTGGACCCCGGCCCTGCTCCCGGACGTGGGGGAGGGGCCCGGCGGCAACTGGGGCCTCTCGGGCGTCACCGCGATCGCCCGGGACGACGTCTGGGCGGTGGGCGAGGCGTTCAACGAGGAGTGGTCGAAGCCGGTCCTGCTGCACTACGACGGCACCGCCTGGCGCAAGGCCGCCGCGCCCGACCTCGGGCCCGAGCGGGTCAGGCTGAACGGCGTGGCGTCCGGGCCGGACGGCCGGGTGTGGGCCGTCGGGCGCGCCAAGGCGCCGGGCGCCCCGGCGCGCGGCCTGGTGCTGCGGCTGAGCGGCGGCGCGTGGACGGAGGTGCCGCTGCCGCCCGGCACGGCCCCGCTGCGGTCGGTGGCCGTCAGCAAGGGTGCGCCGGTGGTGCTGGCCGACGGCGACGGCCGGACCGGCCCGGTGGCGCTGCGGCGGGCCGGGACGGCCTGGAAGTCGCTGGACCTGAGGGTGGCCGGGGACGCCGCGTTCGCGGCGGTCGACGTCGCCGCGCGCGGCCGGACCCTCGACGTCGCGGGCAAACTCCCGGGCTCGGACGCCGACCCGGCGGGTCCGGCCGTGGTGGTCACGGCGCGCCGCTGACCCTGACGTCCGGTGCCCCCGCCCGTCCAGACGAGGCGACGGGGGCACCGGACGGGTACGACGACCGGCGGGGGACGCAATCCGAAGCCGCTGGACGACGCCGGTCGGCAACCGCAGGTCAACGACCGCCGGTCGGCAACCGCGGGTCGGCGCCAGTCGGTCAACGAGCGTCGGGTCAGCGACCGTCGGGCGCGGCCCCCGGGAGCGGCGGCCGGTCGGCGGTCCGGACCGTGATCGGCGCGCCGTACTCGGAGGCGTTCTCCGCGTTGTCCTTGGCGCGGACCCGGATGACGTAGTCGGTGGCGGGCGTCAGCCCGGTGAGGCGGTGGGAGGTGGTGTGGACGGGGCGAGGGGCGGGCCGCCGTTCACGGAGATCTGGTACGCCACCACCGGGCTGCGGTCGTCGTAGGACGGCAGCCAGTCGAGCTGGAGCGAGGTGTCGTCGACCGAGGAGGCGGTGACCCCGGTCGGGACCGTGGGCGGGGTGAAGTCGGTCTCGTACTCGCAGGGGCCGAGCCGGTTGAGGACGCAGGCCCGGGGGCGTCCGGTACCGACGCTCACCCAGCCGAAGCTGACGGAGGCGCCGGGCGCCAGCGTGCTGTTCCAGCCCGCGTCCTCGAAGACGTGGCGCCCGCCGTTCTCACGGGTGAGACGGGAGTGCCAGCTGGTCGCGACGGCGGTGTCCGCCGGGAGGCTGAACGCGACGCTCCACCCCTCGATGGCGGTCCGGCCGTGGTTCCGGATGGTGTACGTGCCCTCGTACCCGTTGTCCCAGGTCGAGACCCGTCCGAAGGTGGCCGTGACATGAGCGGGCGACAGCGAGGGCGGCGCGGCCGAGGCGGGCGGGGCGAGGACGGCCGCCACGAGGGCGAGCGCCCCCAGGACGATGGCGAGTAAGGACGCCGAGGATCTGGATCTGGATCTGGGCATTCTGCCTCCCGGGCAGCGACGGACAGAAGTCGTACGGACCGGCTCGGCGAATGGTCTGAACCAGAGCCGCCCGCATTGAGTACCGCCCGGCGGACGCCGGGTCAAGACCTCGGGGAGACCCGGCCGGCCGGGCCCCGGCATCCCGCCGGACGCCGGGTGCCGGGTCCCCGGGGGTCCCGTGCGGTGGGGGAGGAACGTTCGACCCGGCCTTCCCCGGTCCATAGGCTCCGACCATGAGCGAGGAAAAGACTGGAGTGCCTCAACTGGCTTCCCTGGTACTTCGGTTGCGCCGATCCGAAAGCCTCCGCGTGCAGGGTGACGGCCTCCTCCTGGACCGGAAGCGGCAGCGATTGCGCATCCCCCTGGAGGCGATCGAGCGGGTCGGGACCTCTGACGACGGCCGGACCCTGGAGATCGTGCTCACCTCCCGGGGCCCCGGGCCCGGCACCGTCCACCGCTGCGAGAGCCGCAACAGGGCGGGGGTGACCGCGTTCGCCGACACGGTCAACGACGCCCTGCCGCCCCGGGGCCGGTCCGCCCTCCGGAATGACGGCGACGCCCTGGTGACGGTGCGCCAGGTCAAGGGCGGCGACCTCCGGGACTGGGCGCTGATGGCCTTGATCGCGGGGGGTGTGCTCCTCCTCGTCGTGGGCGGTCCGGTGCTGGTGTATCGGGAAGGGCCTCTCGGAGAGGCCGGCGCGGTGTACTGGTTCCTGGGATGCGTTCCGCTGAGCCTGGCATGGGTGTCGTGCACCCTGGTCGGCCAGCTCTGGGTCCGCTGTCGGTTGTGGAACCGGGGTGTCACGATCTCGGGCGCGCGCCTGGACGGGCGGACCAGGGAAACCGCTCGCTACGCCTTCACCGACCTGAGGGGAGAGCGGCGTACGGTCCGGCCCGGCTACGACCTGCACAAAAGGGGGAAACGGTTCCCGGAGACGATGTCGGTCGTCTACGACCCCGACCACCCCGACCGGGCCGCCACCGTCCTCCCCGGGTGGAGGCTGTTGGCCAAGGCGGTCGCCATCCTCTTCGTGGGCCTGCCTTCCGCCTTCCTGGTCGGCTACGTCTACCCCTACCAGGTGATCGCCGCCCTGTTCCTGTGACGGGCCTGGAGCGTCCCGGACGGCCAGGAGGGTGCCTCCGGGTGCGGTCACCCCCGGTTACTATGCACACGGGGTGCCGGAGCGGCCGGGAACCGGAGCCCCGGGACCGCGGACCGAGGCGGACACCAGGGCTGAAGGGGCAGGTGGGCGGGACATGCTGCGAGAGGTCACCGCGACCCGCTACGTCGAGCCCCTGACGTCCGGCGGCTCGGTCCCCGGAGTCGTGGAGGCCGACGACCTCGGTACGTACGTCGTGAAGTTCACCGGTGCCGCGCAGGGCCGCAGGGCGCTGGTCGCGGAGGTGATCGTCGGGGAACTGGCACGCGCCCTCGGGCTGCGGGTGCCGGAGCTGGTGCGGGTCCGCTTCGACCCGGCCGTCGCCGCGCACGAGCCGCACCAGGAGGTCCGGGAACTGCTGGCGGCCAGCGCGGGGCTCAACCTCGGCATGGACTACCTGCCGGGCGCGGTGGACTTCACCCCCGACGCCGACCCGGACGCCCGGCTGACCGGCCCGTCGGAGGCCGGACGGGTGGTCTGGCTGGACGCGCTGACCGCCAACGTGGACCGCACCCTGCACAGCTCCAACCTGATGGTCTGGCCCGCCTTCGGCGCCCCCGCCGTGAACGTGCCGCGCCTGTGGCTCATCGACCACGGCGCCGCGCTCGTCTTCCACCACCGCTGGGCGAGCGCCCCCGACGCGGTCACCAAGAGGTACGACTTCCGCCGCCACGCCCTCGGCGGTTACGCCCCCGACACCGTCGCCGCCGACGCCGAGCTGGCTCCCCGCGTCACCCGGGAACTGCTGCGGGAGATCACCGCGCTCGTCCCCGGGGAGTGGCTGGCCGACGAGCCCGGCTTCCCGGACGCCGACGCGGTCCGCGACGCCTACGCGGACCACCTCGCGGCCCGCGCCCGGGCCTCCGCCCACTGGCTGCCCACCGACTTCCCGCCCCGCGCCCGGCTCGCCGAGGAGGACGCCCACCGGGCGGCGGCCACCGAGGCGGGCCGCCCGGCCTGGCTCAAACGCGTCCCCGATCTGCACGGCAAGCCCGCGGCGGAACGCGACTGGTCCGCCCATCTGGACCGGGACTGACCCGGCCCCGCCCGCCACTGGTGCCGCCGCCCGGCACCGCCGTGCCCACCTGAGCCGCGTCCACACGAACCGAGGGGGATCCCCGTGACCACACCGCCCGCACCCGAGCCCTCGTCCGGAGCCGCGTCCGAGCCCTCGTCCGGAGCCGGAGCCGCGTCGTCGGCCGTGAGTGACGCGACCGTGCCCGTCGCCGGGCACCGCGTCCAGATCGAGTACTGCGTCCAGTGCCGCTGGCTGCCCCGGGCCGCCTGGCTGGCCCAGGAACTGCTCACCACCTTCGAGGCGGAGCTGGCCGAACTGTCCCTGGCGCCCGGCCGGGGCGGGGTGTTCGTCGTCAGGGTCGACGGCGAGGTGGTCTGGGACCGCAAGCGGGACGGCTTCCCCGAGCCGACGGCCGTCAAACGGCTCGTCCGGGACCGGGTCGCCCCCGGACGTACCCTCGGACACTCGGACCGCTCCAGCCACCCCTGACCCGATCGGCGGGCGCGCGGCGTCCGTTTTCCGCCGGAGTGCACACCCGTGGCGCACGCCCCCTAAGTCACCGACGCGCCGTCAGATTCGACCGTCAGGTGGGCCATTGTGCAAAGCCCTTGGGAAATTACGTCCCGACGGTGGCGGGTGCACCGTCGGGTGGCGTTTACTGGCCGACAACCCCTGGATCCGACCGGTCCACAGGGGGACGGCGTGTCATGAGCAAAAGGCGCACAACGAGGTGCGCGGGGGGAGCTGCGATGTTGCGGAGCGCGGGGCGGAAGGCAGTGACCGGCAGCCACGACGACCCCCGGGTCCAGGAGCTGCGTGCCGCCGTGTCCCGACTCCGCAAGGAACTCGCCGTCCATCCGGCGGAGTTCCCCGACCGGACGATCGCCGAGGACGAACTCGCCGCCCTCGACGCGATGGCCCTCGCGGGCGCCCCCGAGACCGCCCCGCTCCGCCGCTCCCTGCTGCTCATCGCGGGCTCCATTGGCTCGGTGAGCGCGCTCGCCGTGAGCCTCGCCCGGGTGCGCAACGCCGTCGACCTCTTCGGCAACCCGTCGGGCACCCGCTGACCTTCGGCCGGACTCCGGCCCGGCTCTCCCGTCCGACCAGGTCCGGCGCGTCACTCGTCGTCCCCGTCGAGCCGTGCTGGCGCGGGGAGCGGGATGTCGCCCGGTGGCAGCCGACCCGTGGTCGCTCCTCTCCCCGCTCCGGGGCGCGCGCTACCTCCCGAACTGCGAGAACGCCGACCGCAGTGCCGGACCAACCGGGGTACGGCGCGTACCACTGATCACGGGGGCACGAGGCAAAGCGAAGGGCGCGCGGGAGTGAAGATCGTCATCGACCTTGACGAGGGCATGGTCGCGGAAGCCATGCGCCTTTTCGGCGCCAAGACGAAGGCGAAGGCCGTGCGCCTCGCGATGGAGGACGCCGTCAAGCGGCGCCTGCGGCAGGAGTTCTTCGACGCTATGGACGCGGGCGATCTCGATTTCAGCGGGATCGTCGAGTCCACCGGCCCTCGCGACGTCGGCGGCTCCCTCCAGCCCGACAGCGGTCGGGGCGGAGGCCATGGACCCTCACACGGGACCGCCGAGGGACCGCCGGTGGCGGGTACGGCCTCGCCGCGCCGGTCGTGAGCCCCGGTCCCGGAGGCCGTGCGGGCCGCCACCCCGGCGGCGGCTTCAGCGCGGCGACGGGATGAGGGCTATCTCCCCTGCTTCTTCATGCTGTCCGCCACCCCGAACAGCGCCATCGCGAGCACCAACAGGGCGATCCCCGCGAACAGTTGGTACCCCTCCAGGAACCCCACGCGCCTGAGCAGACCGATGTCCAGCCAGCCCAGCCCGGTGGCGATCCCCATGCCGCCCTGGAACAGGGCGAACACACCGAGAAACTCCAGTAGATGCCTCATGGCCGTCACCCTGCCCCGCCCGGTGGCCGGAAGGTATCGGCCGCCGGGCGGCGCGGCCGGGCCACAAGGCGCGGGTCCGCGTCCACCGGTCAGCCGATGGTCTCGCCCGCGCGGACTTTGGTAGCCGTGACCCGCCGACGGCCCGGACCGGCCCCGTGGCGTGCGTAGATTGTCGGCCATGAGTGGCAACGAGCCCCCCGTGTCCGCGCCGTCGGCCACCCCGTACCCGCTGCGCTGGCTGCTGCCCTCGGCGGTGGCCGCCGAGCTGTACCCGGAGCGGGCCCGGAGCGGACGCCCCCGGCGCACCCTGCGGGACTGGGTCGTCGACTTCCTGTGCTTCCTGATCGCCGCGACCCTCGGGCTGCTGACCGGTGACGCGGTGGCCAGGCAACCGGGCACCTCCGAGGCCGTGATCGCGCTGGACCAGGTGCTGGGCGCGCTGATGTGCGGCGCGGTGTGGCTGCGCCGCCGCTGGCCGGTCGCCGTCGCGGTCGCCCTCGTCCCGGTGGGGCTGCTGTCCGCCACCGCGGCCGGCCCCACCATGGTCATCATCTTCTCGCTGGCCGTGCACCGGCGGTTCGCCTACGTGGCCTGGATCGGCGGGGCGGTCCTCGCCGTCGCCCCGGTCTTCTACTGGCTGCGCCCCGACCCGGACCTGTCCTACGTGGTCTCGGTGGTCTTCGCCCTGCTGACGACCTCCATGGTCATCGGCTGGGGGATGTTCGTCCGCTCGCACCGCGAACTGCTGCTGTCCCTGCGGGACCGGGCCCGGCGCGCCGAGACCGAGGCGGAGCTGCGGGCGGAACAGGCCCAGCGGCTGGCCAGGGAGTCCATCGCCCGGGAGATGCACGACGTCCTCGCCCACCGGCTGACCCTGCTCAGCGTGCACGCGGGCGCCCTGGAGTTCCGCCCGGACGCGCCCCGCGAGGAGATCGCCCGCGCGGCCGGGGTCATCCGGGAGAGCTCCCACGAGGCGCTCCAGGACCTGCGCGAGATCATCGGAGTGCTGCGCGCCGGGGACGGCGAGGAGTCCGGCCGCCCGCAGCCGACGCTCGCGGCGCTGTCCTCGCTGGTCGACGAGTCCCGGGCGGCGGGCGCCACCGTCCACCTCGACAACCGGGTCGCCGATCCGCGCGCGGTCCCCTCCTCCGTCGGCCGGACCGCCTACCGCATCGCCCAGGAGGCACTGACCAACGCCCGCAAGCACGCGCCCGGCACCCGGGTGTCGGTGGCCGTCGCGGGCGCCCCCGGCGACGGCCTCACGGTCACGGTCCGCAACCCGGCACCCGTCGGTGACGTCCCCGACGTGCCCGGTTCCGGTCAGGGACTCATCGGCCTCACCGAACGGGCCACCCTCGCCGGTGGCCGGATCGAGCACGGACCGGAAGGCGGTGGCGGCTTCCGGGTCAGCGCCTGGCTACCGTGGCCCTCATGACTGCGATCAAGGTGCTGCTGGTGGACGACGACCCTCTGGTGCGCGCGGGGTTGTCGCTGATGCTCGGCGGGGCCGGTGACATCGAGATCGTCGGGGAGGCGGGCGACGGCAGCCAGGCGGGAGCCCTGGTGGACCGGCTCGCTCCGGACGTCGTCCTCATGGACATCAGGATGCCCGTCATGGACGGTCTCACCGCCACCGAACTGCTGCGGGCCCGCGAACCCGCCCCCGAGGTCATCGTGTTGACCACCTTCCACGCCGACGAGCAGGTCCTGCGGGCGCTGCGGGCCGGTGCGGCCGGGTTCGTGCTCAAGGACACCCAGCCCGGGGAGATCGTGGAGGCGGTGCGCAAGGTCGCCGCCGGGACGCCGGTGCTGTCGCCGAGGGTGACCCGTCAGCTGATCACCCGGGTGGCGGGCGAGGACTTCCGCGAGGACCGGGGCCGCCGCGCCCGGGAACGGCTGGAGGTGCTCGGGGAGCGCGAGCGGGAGGTGGCCGTCGCGGTCGGCCGGGGGAGGTCGAACGCCGACATCGCGGCCGAGCTGTACATGAGCGTCGCCACCGTCAAGACCCATGTGTCCCGGGTGCTCGCCAAGCTCGGCCTCAACAACCGCGTGCAGATCGCCCTGTTGACCCATGACGCCGGATGGGTCGAGGGGACCGAGGACTGATCCCCCGGCCAGAGGGGAGCTGGTGGGGCCGCCCCCTTCACGGCGCCTGGAGGGAGCGGGGACGGGGGCTCCGGGCCGTGCGAGGGGCGCGGCGAGGCGGGTGGTGAGCCCGGTGCGGTGGGTCCGGTGCGGTGGGCCCGGTTCAGAGTCCGGGGACCTCGGCCACCGGCACCGCCCGCCGCTCCCGCCGGGACAGCTCGCACGCCTCGGCGATCCGCAGCGCGGTCAACGCCTCCTCCCCGTCGCAGGGGTTGTCGCGCTCGCCGCGCACCACGTCGACGAAGGCGGCCAGTTCGGCCTCGTAGGCGGGGGCGAAGCGCTCCAGGAAGCCGGTCCACGGCTTGTCGGCGGCGCCCGGACCCTTCGGTTCGGTGGAGGCGATGGGGGTCCGGTCGTCCAGACCGACCGCCACCTGGTCCTTCTCCCCGGCCAGTTCCATGCGGACGTCGTACCCGGCGCCGTTGAGCCGGGTGGCCGTCGCGGTGGCGAGGACCCCGTCCTCCAGGGTCAGCACCGCCGCCGCCGTGTCCACGTCCCCGGCCTCCCGGAACATCGCGGGCCCCGCGTCGGAGCCGGTGGCGTAGACGTCCAGCACCTCCCGGCCGGTCACCCAGCGCAGCGCGTCGAAGTCGTGGACCAGACAGTCCCGGAAGAGCCCGCCGGACAGCGGCAGATACGCGGCGGGCGGCGGAGCCGGGTCGGAGGTCATCGCCCGGACCGTGTGCAGCCGCCCCAGCGCGCCCTCGCGCACCACCGCGCGGGCCTTGGCGTACCCGGCGTCGAAACGGCGCTGGAACCCCATCTGGAGGACGGTGCCCGCCGTCGCCACGTCCCGCAGCGCGGCCCGGGTGCCCGCCAGGTCCAGGGCGATGGGCTTCTCGCAGAAGACCGGCAGCCCCGCCCGCGCCGCGCGGGAGATCAGCTCGGAGTGCGCGGAGGTCGCGGCGGTGATCACGACCGCGTCGACGCCCCAGGTGAAGATCTCGTCCACCCCGGGAGCGGCGGTCGCCCCGAGCCGGTCGGCGAGCGTCTGGGCCCGGACCCTGTCGGCGTCCGTCACGACGAGGGCCCCCACCTCGCGGTTGCGGCTGAGGGACGCCGCGTGGAACGTGCCGATGCGGCCCGTCCCGATGAGCCCGATGCGCATGGGACCACGGTGGAGCCGCCGGTAACTCCTGTCAATGTGTCCACCGTATGTCCGGACAACCGATCCGGGCGTCTTCCCGTCCCCCTGCCGGACGGCTACGCTCCCCAACCGTGTCCAGAGCAGAAGCCGACCCGTCCGTGGCGCTCCACCTCGGTGTCGACCGGAACAGCCCGGTCCCGCTGTACTTCCAGCTGTCCCAGCAGCTGGAGGCGGCGATCGAGCGCGGCACGCTCACCCCGGGCAGCCTGCTGGGCAACGAGATCGACCTCGCGGCCCGCCTCGGACTGTCCCGCCCCACCGTCCGCCAGGCCATCCAGTCCCTGGTGGACAAGGGGCTGCTGGTGCGCCGCCGGGGCGTCGGCACCCAGGTGGTGCACAGCCAGGTCAAACGGCCGATGGAGCTGAGCAGCCTCTACGACGACCTGGAGACCGCCGGTCAGCGTCCCACCACCCGGGTGACCCTCAACGGACTGGTGCCCGCCACCGCCGAGGTCGCCGCGGCGCTCGGGGTGGCCGAGGGCACCGAGGTGCACCGGGTGGAACGGCTGCGGCTCGCCCACGGCGAACCCATGGCCTACCTGCGCAACCACCTCCCGGCCGGGCTGCTCGCCCTGGAGACCGGGCGGCTGGAGGGCACCGGGCTCTACCGGATGCTGCGCGCGGCCGGGATCACCCTGCACAGCGCCCGGCAGTCGGTGGGCGCCCGGGCCGCCACCCCGGAGGAGGCGGGGTTCCTCGCCGAGCCGGAGGGGGCGCCCCTGCTCACCATGGGCCGCGTCACCTTCGACGACACCGGCCGCCCGGTGGAACACGGGTCGCACAGCTACCGCGCGTCCCGCTACTCCTTCGAGTTCCAACTGCTCGTCCGCCCCTGATCCGCCTGGTCCGCCCGATCCGCCTGGGCTGGCTGCTCGGACCTGATCGGAGCGGTCCGCCCCGGCCGGATCCCCGGGCCGGAGCCGCTGTCCCGGACCGGCCCCCACCGGGGTCGCGCACCCCCCGGCGGACACCGGGCACCGCGCCCGACGCGCACCGCACCCGTCCGGCCCAACCCCCCCCGCCGCCGGACGGCGGGGCGGTCCCCGCCGCGCCGGGAGCGGGGGCCGCCGTCATTGACGCGTGTCGGCGCCACCGCTAGAACACCCACAGCCGCCGGAACACCCCCAGCCGCGCTCCGGCGGCCGGACAGGAGAGGGCGGTCCCCGTATGCGCACACCCCCCGTCACCGCCGGGCGAGCGGCCCGCGCACGGCACCCCAGGAGCGTCCGCACCGGCTCCGTGGCCGATACTGGAGCGTTCCGGGTCGCAAAACCGACCCCCGGGACCGGTGCTCCGGTCCCGGCGCACCGGGGAGCACGGCAGGAAGGGCACGGGTTCGTGGCAAGGGTACGGACAGGGGTACGGATGGCGGGAGCCGCGCTGGCGGTGACGCTGGCCGTGGCGCTCACGGGCTGCTCCAGCACCGGTGGCAAGCGGGCCGAGGAGGCCCGCGAGGCCGCCGCCGCGCGGGGGAAGGCCGCCGTCAGCACCCCCCGCTGGACCTTCGCGATGGTGACGCACTCGGGTGACGGCGACACCTTCTGGGACATCGTGCAGAAGGGGGCCAAGGAGGCCGCCGCCAAGGACAACATCAACTTCCTGTACTCGCACCACGACGAGGCCCAGCAGCAGGCCCAGCTGGTGGACGCCGCCGTGGACAAGAAGGTCGACGGACTGATCGTTACCCTCGCCAAGCCCGCCGCGATGAAGGCCGCCGTGGCGCGCGCCCGCGCCGCCGGCATCCCGGTGATCACCATCAACTCCGGCTCCGCCGAGTCCAAGGAGTTCGGCGCCCTCACCCACGTCGGCCAGGACGAGACGGTCGCGGGCGAGGCCGTCGGCACCGAACTCAACGAGCGCGGCCACCAGAAGGCCGTGTGCGTCCTGCACGAACAGGGCAACGTCGGCCACGAGCAGCGCTGCGAGGGCGCCCGGAAGACCTTCGACGGGAAGCTGGAGAACCTCTACGTCGACGGCACCAACATGCCCGACGTCCAGGCGTCGATCGTCTCCAAGCTCCAGGCCGACCGGGACGTCGACGCGGTCGTCACCCTCGGCGCGCCGTTCGCGGCCACCGCGGTCAAGGCGAAGCGGGACGCGGACAGCCGGGCCGAGATCGACACCTTCGACCTGAACGCCTCCGTCGCCGCCGCCCTCGGGGACGGCACCCTCGGCTTCGCGGTCGACCAGCAGCCCTACCTCCAGGGGTACGAGGCCGTCGACCTGCTGTGGCTCTACAAGTACAACGCCGACGTCCTCGGCGGCGGCGGACCCGTGCTGACCGGCCCGCAGATCGTCACCAAGGACCAGGCGGCCGAGCTGGAGGACTACGCCAAGCGGGGGACCCGATGACCGCCGCCGCGCCCGCCCCCGCCCCGGGCGACGCCGGTGCCGGTGCCGCCGGCCGACCGGCCCGCCGCTCGCCGCTGCGCACCCTGCTGGGCCGCCCCGAGCTGGGTTCGGTCGTCGGGGCGCTCGCGGTCTTCCTCTTCTTCGCGGTCGTCGCCGACAGCTTCCTGCGCGTCTCCAGCCTGAGCACCGTCCTCTACGCGGCGTCCGTCATCGGGATCATGGCGGTGCCGGTGGCGCTGCTGATGATCGGCGGCGAGTTCGACCTGTCGGCGGGGGTGCTGGTCACCAGCTCCGCGCTGGTGTCCTCGATGTTCAGCTACCAGATGACCGCCAACGTCTGGGTGGGCGTCGGGGTGTCCCTGCTGGTGACCCTGGCGATCGGGGTGTTCAACGGGGTCCTGCTGACCCGCACCGGGCTGCCCAGCTTCATCATCACGCTCGGCACCTTCCTGATGCTGACCGGGCTGAACCTCGGCTTCACCAAACTGATCAGCGGCACCGTCTCCACCAAGTCGATCGCCGACATGGAGGGCTTCCCCTCGGCCCGGGCCGTCTTCGCCTCCACGCTCACCGTCGGCGGCGTCGACTTCAAGATCACCATCCTGTGGTGGTTCGCCCTGGTCGCCCTCGCCACCTGGGTCCTGCTGCGCACCCGCGCCGGCAACTGGATCTTCGCGGTCGGCGGCGGCCGGGACGCGGCCCGCGCGGTCGGCGTCCCCGTCACGGCGACCAAGATCGGCCTCTACATGGGCGTGGCGTTCGGCGCCTGGATCGCCGGACAGCACCTGCTGTTCTCGTTCGACGTCGTCCAGTCCGGCGAGGGCGTCGGCAACGAGCTGATCTACATCATCGCGGCCGTCATCGGCGGCTGTCTGATCACCGGCGGCTACGGTTCCGCCATCGGCTCGGCGGTCGGCGCCCTGATCTTCGGCATGACCAGCAAGGGCATCGTCTTCGCCGAGTGGAACCCCGACTGGTTCAAGTTCTTCCTGGGAGCGATGCTCCTTCTGGCGACCCTGCTGAACGCCTGGGTCCGCAAGCGCGCGGAGGCCACGACATGACCCCTGGAGCCGAGGACGCCACCCCCGCCCCGGACGCCCCCGAGCCCGCCCCGGAGGCTTCCGGACCGGCCCCGGCCGCTTCCGGACCCGCCGTCGGGCCCTCCGGGAAGGGCGCCGGAGACGGCGCCGGGGACGCGGCGGAGCCCGGCGGGCCCGGGGAACCCGGGGAGGTCCCCCTGGTCCGTCTGGACGGCGTCGGCAAGCACTACGGCACCATCCGGGCCCTGGAGGGCGTCTCCCTGGAGGTGCGCGCGGGGGAGATCACCTGTGTGCTCGGGGACAACGGCGCGGGCAAGTCCACCCTCATCAAGATCATCGCGGGGTTGCACCGGCACGACGAGGGCACCCTGTGGATCGCCGGTGAGAAGAGCCGCCTCGCCTCCCCGCGCGAAGCCCTCGACCGGGGCATCGCCACCGTCTACCAGGACCTCGCCGTCGTCCCGCTGATGCCCGTCTGGCGCAACTTCTTCCTCGGCTCCGAGCTGACCCGGGGCTCCGGCCCCTTCCGGCGGCTCGACACCGCCCGGATGCGCGCCACCGCCCACGCGGAACTGCTGCGCATGGGCATCGACCTCCGGGACGTCGACCAGCCCATCGGCACCCTCTCCGGCGGCGAACGCCAGTGCGTCGCCATCGCCCGCGCGGTCTACCTCGGAGCCCGGGTCCTCGTCCTCGACGAACCCACCGCCGCCCTCGGCGTCAAGCAGTCCGGCGTCGTCCTCAAGTACGTGGCCGCCGCCCGGGACGCCGGACTGGGCGTCGTCCTCATCACCCACAACCCCCACCACGCCTACCTGGTCGGGGACCGGTTCGTGCTGCTGAAGCGGGGTTCGATGGCGGGCAGCCACGCCCGGGACGCGATCACCCTGGACGACCTCACCCGTCAGATGGCGGGCGGCAACGAGCTGGACGACCTCCGCCACGAACTGGAGCGCGCCCCCGCCCCCACCCACCTCGGCGGACACCCCACCCGCTGACGTCCCCCCGCCGCGCCGCCGTCCCGCTCCGGGCGACGGCGGCGCGGGCCCCGGCCCCGGCGTGTGCGGCACGGGGCGCCCGTGAGGCAGAATCGGCCCGATGAGCACTTACCGCGACCTCGCGCACCGCGGCACCGCGCGGGCCACCGTCCTGCGGACCGTGGGCACCCGCGAACGCCGCTCCCTGCTGGCCGCGCCCCGGGTGCCGACCGTCGGCATCGACATCGGCGGGACGAAGGTCATGGCGGGCGTCGTGGACGCCGACGGCACCATCCTGGAGAAGGTCCGCACCGAGACCCCCGACAAGTCCAAGAGCCCCAAGGTCGTCGAGGACACCATCGTCGAACTGGTCCTGGACCTCTCCGACCGGCACGACGTGCACGCCGTCGGCATCGGCGCCGCGGGCTGGGTGGACGCCGACCGCAACCGGGTCCTGTTCGCCCCCCACCTCTCCTGGCGCAACGAACCCCTCCGCGACCGGATCTCCTCCCGCCTCGCGGTGCCCGTGATGGTCGACAACGACGCCAACACCGCCGCCTGGGCCGAGTGGCGGTTCGGCGCCGGACGGGGCGAGGACCACCTCGTCATGATCACCCTCGGTACCGGCATCGGCGGCGCCATCCTGGAGGACGGTCAGGTCAAGCGGGGCAAGTACGGCGTCGCGGGTGAGTTCGGTCATATGCAGGTCGTCCCCGGTGGCCACCGCTGCGCCTGCGGCAACCGGGGCTGCTGGGAGCAGTACAGCTCCGGCAACGCCCTGGTCCGCGAGGCCCGCGAACTGGCCTCCGCGGACTCCCCGGTCGCCTACGAGATCATCGAGCGGGTCAAGGGCAACATCCCCGAGATCACCGGCCCCCTGATCACCGAACTGGCCCGCGAGGGCGACGCCATGTGCGTCGAACTGCTCCGGGACATCGGCCAGTGGCTCGGCGTCGGCATCGCCAATCTGGCCGCCGCCCTCGACCCGTCCTGCTTCGTCATCGGCGGCGGCGTCAGCGCCGCCGACGACCTGCTCATCGGCCCCGCCCGGGAGTCCTTCGGCCGCCACCTCACCGGCCGGGGCTACCGTCCCGAGGCCCGCATCGCCCGCGCCCAGCTCGGCCCCGAGGCGGGTATGGTCGGAGCGGCCGACCTCGCCCGGCTGGTCGCCCGCCGCTTCCGGCGCGCCAACCGCCGCCGGGTCGAGCGCCACGAACGCTACGAGAGGTACGCGCGGTCCCGCCGCGCCTCCCAGGGAACCTGAACCATGCCGACCGTGCCCCGCCAGGCCGCGCCCCCCGACCAGGAGTCACGCCCCGGGGGCCGCGGCCGGACGATCCGCCGCCGCGCGCTGACCCTGCTGACCATCCTGCTGCTGATCGGCGTCCCCGCCGGATACCTGGTGATCTCCGCCGCCCAGAGCCGCGACAGCGGTCGCGACAAGGCCGCCAAGTACTCCGCGACCGGCCTCACCGAGGGCTGGCCCTCCAAGGTCCAGCGGCGGCTGTACGAGGTGCCCATCCCGGCCTGGTCCGCGGAGGTCGCCCACTACGAGACCAACAACTGGAAGACCAGCCGTCTCTACACCCAGTTCCTGACCAGCAACGAGGGCCTCGACCGGTTCCTGACCCGGCTCGGGTTCCACAGCGACAAGCTGCGCGCGGGCGAGCTGCCCATCAGCGACCGGGACCGGAAGGTCGTCGGCTGGGACTTCTCCGGCGAGGGCCCCTGGTACGGCCTCCGGCGCGACCAGGAGGACCCGCTCCCCTCCCACGACATCGTGGTGAACCGCTCCGACCCGGACCACCCCATGGTGTACCTGGTCTCCTCCACCACGCCCTGAATCCCCGTTCCCGGCCGGCCCCGCGCCGTTCCCGTCCTCGGCGTGCGCCGTGCCGCCCCTCCCGGGCCCACCGCGCCGTCCCGCCCGCGCCGCGTCCCTTTCCGCGCCCGGCCGCTCCCGTGCCCGCACCGTGCGGTGCCGCGCCCTCCCGCCGCCCGCGCGGCCTGAGCGGAACGGCGCCCGTCCGGGACCGGAGCGCGCCCCCGTCGCCCGCGCGATCCCCGTGGGACCCGGCCCGACCCGGCCCGCCCGCCCCGGTCCGCGGCCGTGCCCCACGGCCCGCGACCGCCCGTGCGACCCCGTTGTCAGACCCCGGCCGTACAGTCGAAGACGACCGGCCGACGCGACGAGCGAGGAGGTGAGCGGCGGGATGCGCCTGTCACGACTGGCCGCGGTCTTCCTGCCCGGCGATCCGCCGCGCGAGGGCCGGATGGCCTTCTGGGACCCGACGGGGGAGACCGGGCGGGCCGGAGCAACCGGGGCCGGAAAGCCGGGGGAGCCCCGGAACCCGGCGTCCGGGACGGACGGCGACGACCCCGCTCCGCCCGAGGGGTCCGGTCCGCCCGGCGAGCCCGGGGAGCTGACCGTGGTCCGGCCGCACGGTCCCGGGGTCCGCAGTGCCACCGTCCCCGCCCGGTTCCTCACCCTCGCCGAGGCCCTGCCCCCGCTGGTCCACGCCCACGGCCGGCCCGGCGTCCACCCCGCCACCGCCTGCTGGGGAGCCGCCGCGCTGCTGGCCCTGCGCCTGGTGGCCCGGGGCCGCGTCCTGCCCGGCCTCACCCCCGACGCCCACGACGCCTGGCGCGCGGGCCCGCTGGAGCCCGCCGAACTGGCCCAGCTGCGGGCCGTCGCCGCCGCCCTGCCCCCCGAGGGCCACGCCACCCCGCTGCCCGGCCGCGGCCCCCTGGAGCTGCCCCGCCCCGAGGACCTGGTCCGGGCGTTCCTCGACGCCGTCGCCGACACCCTCCCGCGCACCCCCGCCGCCCCGTACGCCCACGGCGCCCCCTACGCGGCCCGGGAGCCCCAGCACCTGCCGCACGCCCGCGACTGGGCGGCCGAGGTCGCGGCGGGCGCCGACGCGGGCGTACGGATCTCGCTGCGCCTGGACCTCTCCGCCGCCCGCGTCTTCGACCACGCCGACGCGCCGGAGACCCCCGGTGGATCCGGTGCCCCCGGCGGGGCCGGTGCCTCCGTCGGTCCCGCCGGAACGGCCCGGGAGCGCCGCGCGGGCGCCGCCGTCGTCCAGGTGCACAGCCTCGCCGACCCCACCCTGGTGGTGGACGCGGCGACCCTCTGGGCGGGCGCCGCCGACCCCGCGTTCGGCCCCCGCGCCCGGGTGGACGCCGCCCTCGCCGTCCGCCGCGCGGCCCGGATCTGGCCACCGCTGGACCGCCTCACCGACCAACGGGTCCCCGATGTGCTCGCGCTCTCCGAGGACGAGCTGACGGACCTGCTCGGCGTGGCCGCCCAGCGCCTCGGCGCGGCGGGCGTGGCCGTCCACTGGCCCCGCGACCTCGCCCGGGACCTCACCGCCAGCGCCGTGGTGCACGCCGCCCCCGGCTCGGCGACGGACGGCTCCCCCTTCTTCGAGGGCGCGCACCTCCTCCGGTTCCGCTGGCAGGTCGCCCTCGGCGGCGATCCGCTCACCGAGGCCGAGATGGACGCCCTCGCCGAGGCCCACCGTCCCGTGGTGCGGCTGCGCGACCAGTGGGTCGTCGTCGACCCGGAGGTCGTCCGCAAGGCCCGCAAGCGCGAGCTGGGCCTGCTCGACCCGGTGGACGCCCTGGCCACCGCCCTCAGCGGCACCGCCGAGGTCGACGGCGAGGAGGTCGAGGCCGTCCCCACGGGCGCCCTCGCCGAACTCCGGGACCGCCTGCTGCGCGGGGTCCCCCCGGTCGAACCGCCGCCCGGACTGCGCGCCCGGCTCCGCGACTACCAGCGCGAGGGCCTCGCCTGGCTCGACCTGATGACCTCCCTCGGCCTCGGCGGCTGCCTCGCGGACGACATGGGCCTCGGCAAGACGGTGACCCTCATCGCCCTCCATCTGCGACGGGCCCGCCCCGAACCCACCCTGGTGGTCTGCCCCGCCTCCCTGCTCGGCAACTGGCAGCGCGAGATCACCCGCTTCGCGCCCGGTGTCCCCGTCCACCGCTTCCACGGCGGAAGCCGGGTGCTGCCCGACCCGGCCGACCTCCCCGGCGGCTTCGTCCTCACCACCTACGGCACCATGCGCTCCACCGCCGCCCGGCTCGCCGAGCTGCCCTGGGGCCTGGTCGTCGCGGACGAGGCCCAGCACGTCAAGAACCCGTACTCCGCCACCGCCAAGGCCCTGCGGACCATCCCCGCCCCGGCCCGGGTGGCGCTCACCGGAACCCCCGTCGAGAACAACCTCTCCGAACTGTGGGCGCTCCTCGACTGGACGACACCCGGACTCCTCGGCCCGCTGCCCTCCTTCCGGGCCCGGCACGCCCGCGCCGTGGAGAACGCCACCAGCGCCACGGTCGCGCTGCACGCCCTGGAGACCGCCCACGACCCCACCGCCCCCGCCGGACCGGCCCGCCCCGGCGACCCGTCCCCCCGGCGCGAGGGGGACCGCCCGCCCGCCGCCCCCGCCGACACCGAGGCGGTCGAACGGCTGGCCAGGCTCGTCCGCCCGTTCCTGCTGCGCCGCCGCAAGTCCGACCCCGGGATCGTCCCCGAGCTGCCGCCCAAGACCGAGACGGACCACCCCGTCCCGCTCACCCGCGAACAGGCCGCCCTGTACGAGGCGGTCGTCCGGGAGTCCCTGCTGGCCATCGAGGGCGCGGCGGGCATCGCCCGCCGGGGCCTGGTCCTCAAGCTGCTCACCTCCCTCAAACAGGTCTGCGACCACCCCGCGCTCTACCTCAAGGAGGAGCCCGGCGGCCCGCGCCCCCGACTGGCCGGGCGCTCCGGCAAGCTCGACCTGCTGGACGAACTCCTGGACACCGTCCTCGCGGAGGACGGCTCGGCGCTGGTCTTCACCCAGTACGCGACGATGGCCCGGCTCATCCGCGCCCATCTCGCCGACCGCGCCGTCCCCGCCGAACTGCTGCACGGCGGCACCCCCGTCCCCGAGCGGGAACGCCTGGTCGACCGCTTCCAGGAAGGGTCCACCCCGGTCCTGGTGCTCTCCCTCAAGGCGGCGGGCACCGGGCTCAACCTCACCCGGGCGGGCCATGTGATCCACTTCGACCGCTGGTGGAACCCGGCCGTGGAGGAACAGGCCACGGACCGCGCCCACCGCATCGGCCAGACCCAGCCGGTCCAGGTGCACCGGCTGATCGCGGAGGGCACGGTCGAGGACCGCGTCTCCGACCTCCTCGCGGCCAAGCGGGCCCTCGCGGACGCCGTCCTCGGCTCCGATCCGTCCTCGCTGACGGCCTTCACCACCCTGACCGACCGGGAACTGACGGACCTGGTGGCGCTCCGGAGGCCCGTGTGACCGAGGCGACGACCACCCGCGCCGGTGAACCCACGGGCACGCCCGCCGCCCGCCGCCCCTCCGAGGCGGCCCGGCAGGCGCTGCACGCGGCCCGGCGCGCCCGGGCCCTGGCCGCTGCCACCACCGGCGAGACCGCCCCGGCCGCCCCGCCCGCGCCCACGGCCACCGCCGGACCCGCTCCGGAACCGGCGCCCGCCCCCGGGCCCCCGAAGACCCCGAAGACCCCGAAGACCCCGGCGGTTCCGAAGACCACGGACGGCCCGACCGCGCCGTCCGCCCCGACGGCCGGCGCCGCCCCGGCCCGCCCCGGTGACGTCGCCCGCCGCGCCCTGCGCTCGGCCCTGGCCCGCCGGTCCGCCGCGCCCACCGGCCCTGCCGACCGCGCGGGAGGGGCCACCCCCACCGGCTTCGAGGGGGTCCCCGAGCCCGCTGGCCTCAAGGGGGCCGACGAGACCGAGGCCGCTGGACCCACGGGGACCACCGCCCCCGGCCCGTCTCCGCTCCCCACGGCCGCGTCCCGGCTCCAGGAGCCCCGGTTCCAGGAGCCGGGGCTGGTTCAGGAGCCCCCGGCCCCGGACCCGTCTCCGGACCCCCGAGCCGACCGTGTCCCACCGGAGGCCGACGCCGTACCGGAGCCACCGGAACCGCCCGCGCTCACCCGCACCCCCGCCCCCTCCACCTCCGCCGCACCGCGACCGACCACGCCCGCCGCGCCAGTCCCACCCACCCTGCGAGCCACCACGCCCGCCACGCCGGTCCCACCCGCACTGGCCCCCGTGTCGGTCCCACTAGCCCCGGGCCCCGCATCGGCCGCACCCGCACCGGACACCCTGGCGGCCCCGGCCGTGTCCCCGTCCCCCACCCCCATGGCCGCCACCGCGGCGGCTTCGGCCGCTCCGGTCGCCGAAGGCTGGGGAGCCGCCTGGCTCCGCGCCCTGGAGGACGGCGGACTCGACCCCGGGCGGCTGCGTGCCGGTCTGGCGTACGAGGCCACCGGAGCCGTCGGGACGGTCGGCGTCACCCCCGGCCGGGCGCTCGCCTACGTACGGGGCGACCGCCCCCGCCCCTACCGCGCCCAACTGCGGCTGCGCGTCCTCACCGACGAGCAGTGGGACGCCTTCCTGGACACCGCCGCCGCCCACCCCGGCCAACTGGCCGCGCTGCTCGACGGGGACGTGCCGATCGCGCTCGCCGGGGGGAACGGACCCGGCCCGCTCCCCGGGCCGGGCGACCTCGTCCCGTCCTGCGGCTGCGCCGACCCGGTGGCGCCCTGCCCGCACACCGCCGCCCTCTGCCACGCGACCGCGCGGCTCCTCGACGCCGACCCGTTCGTCCTGTTGCGGCTGCGCGGCCGTGCCGAGGACGCGCTACGGACCGAACTCGCCCGTCGCGGCGCCGCCCGCGCCACGGACGGCACCGAGCCCGCGCCCCCGTTCCCGGGCGTACGGGCCCGTACCGCCCTCGCCCCGTGCACCCTGCCCGCCCTTCCGCCACCGCTGCCGGTTCCGGCGCACCCCGGGCCGCCCCCGGCCCGTCCGTCGCGCCCGGACGGCCCCGACCCCTTCGCCCTGGACCAGCTGGCGACCGACGCGGCGGCCCGCGCCCACGCCCTGCTCACCACCGGCCGGGACCCCTTCGCCGGGCTGACGCCCTGGCAGGACGCCGTGCGCATCGCCGCGAGCCGCCCCGGCTCCGGACTCACGGCGGCGACCCGTGCCCTGTACGCCTCGCTCGCCGGGGCCACCGGCCGCACCACGGGAGAACTGCGCCGGGCGGCGGCCGCCTGGCGGCAGGGCGGCGCCGCCGCTCTCGCCGTCCTCGAAGAGCCCTGGGACCCGCCCGCCGGCCGCTTCGACCGGGCCCGCCCCGCCCTCCTCGCCGCCGGACTCCCCGCGTTCCGCCCCGTCCGCAACCACCTCACCCACCCGCGCGGACACCTCCAGCTCCGGCTCGGCCGCGACGGCCTCTGGTACGCCTACGAGTCGGAGCGCGGCCAGGACGACTGGTGGCCGCGCGGCACCCCGGCGGCGGACCCCGTCACCGCCCTCGCGCCCGCCTGACGCGCGCCGACCGTCCAGGGGCCGGGGCGCGCCCCCAAAGAGTGACGCACCGTCAACTTCCCCCAGTCGTTGAATCCTTCGAACGGCCGAACCCGTCGAACCCGCGCCGTGGCGCACCCGCCCGCCGTAGCATGACGCCCATGGCCCCCCGCCCCGGACACCCGGCCCCGACCCGTCGCGCCCTCCCCACGCACGGCTGTTGTTGACCCACGGCACGGCCCCCGGCTCCGGATAGCGATTCCGGCCCCACGACGTGTCCGTCCCCGGGCGGCCGTCCGGGCCGCCCCCGGCGCACCGCACCGCGCGGCACCGGCAAGCGATCCCGCCACGGCCCCCGAAACGGAACCGGCCCGCGCTCCCGCGCCTGCCCGTCCGCCGCCGCGACCGTTCCCGCGCCCCCGGCCCTGGTGGGCTCGTATCCGGGTCCCGGACCCGAACGCTCCAGCGCCTGAGGCGAGGCCCTCAGGCGCCCCCGAACCCCCCGCCCTCTCCGAAACCCCGAACCCCAGCCCCGACTCCTGAACTCCTGTACGCCCCGACTCCTGAACCCCCGACTCCTGAGGAACCCATGCCTCCCACCCCCCAGACCCCCGAGCACGTGTACGACCGCCGTCGTCTGCGGCAATGGCTCGCCGGACGGGCCCGTGCCGAGGGGGTCGCCCGGCGCGATCTGCTCCGGCTGCTCGGCGCGTCGGCCGCCCTGGGCGCGCTGCCCACCGGACTGTCCACGGCCCTGCCCGCCGGGAGTCCGCTCGGCGCCACCCCCGCGCAGGCGGCGGGCGGCATCCTCAAACCGCTGCCGCCCGAGTGGTTCACCCTCCGTGGCACCAACGCCGAGACCAGGTTCGAGGCGCTGGCGGACACCGGCTACGACACCCCCGTCGAACGGTTCTTCGTCCGCAACCACACCAGCACCCCCGTCCTCGACCCGGACGCCTGGTCCCTGACGGTCTGGGGGAACGGACTGCGCGGCGGGCCGGTCGAGTTCGGCCTCGACGATCTGCGGGCCCTGCCCGCCGTCACCCGGGGCGCGGTCATCGAGTGCGCGGGCAACGGCCGGAGCCTGTTCGCCACCCAGCAGGGCCAGCCCGTCTCCGGTACGGCGTGGACGCTCGGCGCGATCGGGGCGGCCCAGTGGCGCGGGGTCCGGCTGGCCGACGTGCTGCGCCGGGCGGGACTGCGGTCCGACGCGGTGGACGTCCAGCCCCGTGGCCTCGACGACCCGTACACCACGCCCGACGGTTCGTCCCTGGGCCGGGTCCGCCGTCCGCTGCCCGTCGCCAAGGCCCTGGACGACGTCCTCCTCGCGTACGAGATGAACGGCGAGCCGCTGCCGCCCGACCACGGCGCCCCGGTCCGGGTGGTGGTGCCGTCCTGGATAGGGATCGCCTCCGTCAAGTGGGTCGGGGACGTCGAGGTGTCCACGGACCCGCTCTACTCCCCCTGGAACACCTCCTCCTACCGGCTCTGGGGCCCCGGCCACCCCGCCGAGGGCAGTGCCCCGCTCACCCGTCAGACCCTCAAGTCGGCGGTGGAACTGCCCTGGAACGCCACGCTCCGGGCGGGCGAGCGGCACCGGATCACCGGGCGCTCCTGGTCCGGCGCGGGCGGGGTGGTCCGGGTCGAGACCAGCACCGACGGCGGTCAGCGCTGGCGCCCCGCCCGGCTGCTCGACCCGCCCCGCCGCGCGGGCTGGGTCCGCTGGCGCGCCGACTGGTGCCCCACCGCCCCCGGCCCGGCCACCCTGCTGGTCCGCGCCACCGACACCACGGGCCGCGTCCAGCCGGTCAGCACCCCCCACAACACCCAGGGGTACCTGTTCGACGCGATCGTCCGGCACCCGGTCACCGTGGTCTGAGCCCCCCGGGCCGCCCGGTCGGCACGCGCCCGGTCCGCGTTCCCCGCGCGGACCGGGCGCGTCCTCCCGGCACAGAGGCGGGAAGACCGTCAGCCTCGCGCCGGACCGGTGCCGTCCCGACCACGGGGGCCGGGCTCACCCCAGGATGCCGTGGTCGTACGCCACGGCCACCGCGGCGGCCCGGTCCCGCACCCCCAACTTCCCGTACAGATGCGTGAGATGGGTCTTGACGGTGGCCTCGCTGATGAAGAGCTCCCGGGCGATCCCGCGGTTCGAGGTGCCCTTGGCGACCAGGGCGAGCACCTCGCGCTCCCGGGCCGAGAGCGCCCTGCCCGTGGTGGCGGCGGGGTTCCGGACGGCGTCGACCAGTCGGGAGGCGACGGCGGGCGACAACACGGTGCGCCCCTCGGCGGCGGCGCGGACCGCGCCGAACAACTCGTCGCGGGGCGCGTCCTTCAGGAGGTAGCCGGTGGCGCCCGCCTCGATCGCGGGGAGGGTGTCGGAGTCGGTGTCGTACGTGGTGAGGACGAGGACCTTGGCGCGGGCGCCGCGCCGGGTGAGTTCGGCGATCGCCCGGACCCCGCCGCCCGCTGGCATCCGCAGGTCCATCAGGACGACGTCCGGGTCGAGGCGGCCGACGAGTTCCACCGCCTCGACGCCGCCCTCGGCCTCGCCGAGGACGTCGAAGCCGGGGTCGGAGGCGAACATGCCGCGCAGCCCGTCCCGGACGACGGGGTGGTCGTCGACGATCAGCAGGGTGATGGTGCGGTCAGCCATGGCCGACCAACGGTACCCGGGCGCTGATCGCGGTGCCCTGACCGGGTTCCGACTCGACGGCGAGGGCCCCGGCGACGCGTTCGGCGCGGGCCCGCATCCCGGTGAGGCCGAAGCCGCCGCCGTCGGCGCGCTCCACGGCGGCGAGCGGGTCGAAGCCGTGGCCGTCGTCGCGCACGTCCAGGGTGACCTCGTCCTCCATGTAGGAGAGGGTGACGCCGACCCGGGTGGCGCGGGCGTGCCGGGAGGTGTTGGCGAGGGCCTCCTGGGCGATCCTCAGCAGGGTGGCGGCGACCTCGTCGTGCAGGGGCTCCTCGGTGCCGGTGACGGTGAACCGGGCGGTGACCCCGGTGCGTCCGGACCACTCCGTGACGGTCTTCGCCAGCGCCCGCGGGAGCGTGTCGTGCTCCAGCGCGGCCGGGGAGAGGTTCCGCACCGAGCGCCGGGCCTCGCCCAGCGAACCGCGGGCCAGTCCCAGGGCGCGGTCCAGGTGCGTCCGGGCCGTTTCCGGGTCGGGGGTGGAGGCGCTGACCTGGAGCTGGGCGATGACGCCGGTGAGGCCCTGGGCGATGGTGTCGTGGATCTCGGCGGCGAGACGGCGCCGCTCGTCGGCGACTCCGGCTTCCCGTGCCCGGAGGACGAGTTGGGCGTGCAGGGCGGCGTTCTCGGCGAGGGCCCGTTCCAGGGCGGCGATGGTCGCGGCCCGCTCCTCGGCCTTCTCGACCTCCTTGACGCCGAGGTGGTGGAGGCCGACGGCGAGCGCGCAGTTGAAGACGAACAGCGCGCCGAAGGCCACCCATCGCGTCGGCGAGTCCGGTGGCAGCCCGCTGGACTGGGAGCCCGCGAGGACGACGGCGGTCGCCACCAGCCCGGCCCGCACGGCGCGCGGCGGCAGCAGGAGCCCGGCGTCGGCGTAGCCCAGGCACGCGTAGAGGGCGAAGAAGGGGTTCAGCCAGGTCAGGGCGGCGGCGAGAACGGTGCGCAGCACGAAGTGGACGCGCCCGGCGAGGGTCCCTCCGGACGGTACCGCGAGGGTCCCTCCGGACGGTACCGAGCGGGTTCCCCCGGGTGGCGCCGCAGGGGTCCCCCCGGACGGCACCGGCGCCCCGCCGGCCTTCCGCCCGTCGTCGGCGGGGCGCACGGCCCGGGCCGCCGCCGGGAGTTCCGGCAGGACCCGGCACCACCACGTCTGCAGGGCCAGCGCGGCCAGCAGCAGCACCCCCACGGCGTACGCCTCCCGACGGGTCGTCGACGAGGGCGCGGCGACCGCTCCGAGGAGCGTGGCCAGCCCCAGCAGGGCGTACGGCCCGTACCGGAAGAACCGCGTCCAGCGCTCCTCGACCGTCATCGTCATCGACGCGTCACTCCCAGGTGAACCAGCGCCGGGCGGCGGCGATCAGCAGTACCGCCCACGATGTCATGACCAGCAGATGGGCCCAGTCCGGCCAGTGTCCGGCGGCCGCCTGGTCCAGGGCCCGCGCGGCGGCGCCCGGCGGGGTGAGGGACACGACGCGCTGGAGGGTGTCCGGCATGGACCCCACCGGCAGCCAGACGCCCGCCGTGAACATCCCCGGGAAGAACACCGCCGAGCCCACCGCCTGGGCGATCCTGGTGGTGCGGGAGACGGCGGAGACGGCCGAGCCCAGCGCCAGGGCGGCCAGCACCGCGAGGGCCAGCGCCAGCAGGAACCCGACGGGGTGGCGGGGCAGGGCCACGTCGAACACCGTCCGGCCCACGAGGAGGACGAGCAGCGCGGAGACGCCGACGGTGACGCCGTGCAGGGCGATCTGCGCCCCGATCAGGGCGCCCGGTCGCACCGGGGTGGTGGACATCCGGCGGAGGATCCCGCGCTCCCGGTAGCCGGTGAGCACCGGCGGCAGGGCCTGGAGCCCGGCCATGAGCACGGCGACCAGGACGGTGACCGGGACGTACAGGTCCACGACGCGCAGCCCGGCCAGTTCGTCCCTGGGCTCCCGGTAGGACGGGACGGCGCCCAGGACGCACAACAGGACCGTGGGGAAGGCCAGTACCCAGAAGAGCGAGGCGGGTTCGCGCAGGACCAGCCGGGCCTCGGCGGTGAGGACGGCGAGGGCGGCGGTGGCGCCGCCCTTGACCATGGTGGCGCGGCGGTGGGTGTGGGCGGTCATGCGTCGGGTCCCGTCAGATCGAGGTAGGCGTCGTCCAAGGTGGTCCCGGTGACCCGGAGGCGGTGGGCGGAGACCCCCCGTCCGGCGAGCAGGGAGAGCACGGCGTGCGCGGTCTCGTCGGTGCCGTTGACCACGATCCGGCCGTCCTGACGCGTCACGGACCTGACCGGGGGGAGTGCCGTCAACAGCCGGGTGTCGAGCGGCGCCGAGGGGACGAAGGAGACCGCGGTGCCGCCGGTGGTGCGTCCGATCAGCCCGGCCGGGGTGTCCAGCGCGGTGATCCGGCCCTTGTCGACCAGGGCTATCCGGTCGCACAGACGGTCCGCCTCCTCCATGAAGTGGGTGACGAGCAGCACGGTGACGCCGCTGTCGCGGACGTCCTCGACGAGTTGCCAGGTGTCCCGGCGGGCCCGTGGGTCGAGACCGGTGGTCAGCTCGTCCAGGACGACGATCCGGGGCCTGCCGATCAGGGCGAGCGCGATGGCCAGTCGCTGCTTCTGGCCGCCGGAGAGCTTCGCGAACCGGGTGCGGAGCTTCTCCGTCAGCCCGAGGCGCTCGGCGAGGACGCGCCAGTCGGCGGGGTCCGGGTAGCAGGCGGCGTACAGCCCGAACGCCTCACGGACGGTGATCTTGGGCTGTAGTCCGCTCTCCTGGAGCTGGACGCCCAGGATCCGGGTCACGGGGTCGCGTTCGGCGGCCGGGTCGTACCCGGCGACGCGGACGCTCCCCCCGTCGGGGCGCCGCAGCCCCTCCACGCACTCGACGGTGGTGGTCTTGCCCGCCCCGTTGGGACCGAGGATCCCGAAGACCTCGCCCTCCTCCACGGTGAAGGACACGCCGTCCACGGCCCTCTTCTCCCCGTACGTCTTGCGCAACTCGCTGACTTCGACGATCGCCATGCCCCGAGGGTGTCGCGGCGGGCCCCCGCCGCACATCGCCCGTCGCGCTCGACGGGGCATCAGCCGATCGGTCGATGGCGGGGTACGACCAGGGGGAGGGACGGCCGCAGTGGACGACGCCGTCAGGACCGCCGCGGTCCGTCCGTACGGCCGGACGTACGGACGGAGCGGAACCGGGGAGGTCCCGCCGGACGGACGCATGGGGAGGTTTGGCGAGTTTTTCGACCCCTTCCTGTGGGCGGTGGTGAGATATGGGAGCGTGAGCGGGTGAGCGACACGACGACGAAGACCCTGCAGTACCGCGTTGACGGGCCGGAGGACGCGCCGACCCTGGTGATCGGCCCCTCCCTCGGCACCACCTGGCACATGTGGGACCGCCAGGTGCCGGAACTCTCCGGTCAACTCCGGGTGCTCCGGTTCGACCTGCCGGGTCACGGCGGCGCCCCGGCCCGGCCCGCCGCCTCGGTGGGCGAGCTGTCGGACCGGCTGCTCGCCCTGCTGGACGAACTGGGCGTGCAGCGCTTCGGGTTCGCGGGCTGCGCCTTCGCCGGGGCCATAGGACTCGACCTGGCGCTGCGCCATCCGCACCGGGTGGCCTCGCTGGCGCTGATCGCCTCCTCCCCCCGGTTCGGCACCTCCGACGAGTTCCGCCAGCGCGGCGTCGTCGTCCGCACCAACGGGCTGGACCCGATCGCCCGCTCCTCGCCCGAGCGCTGGTTCACCCCCGGTTTCGCCGCCGCCCAGCCCGCGATCACCGAGTGGGCCGTGCAGATGGTCCGCACCACAGACCCCGGCTGCTACATCGCCGCCTGCGAGGCGCTGGCCACCTTCGACGTGCGGTCGGCGCTGGGCCGGATCGGGGTGCCCACCCTGGTCCTCGTCGGCTCCGAGGACCAGGTCACCGGCCCCGCCGAGGCCCGGACCCTGGTCGCCGGGATCCCCGACGCCCGCCTCGCCGTCGTCCCCGGCGCCTCGCACCTCGCCCCGGTCGAGCAGCCCGCGGCCGTCACCGACCTGCTGGTGCGGCACTTCGCCACGCCCTGGGGCGGCTCCGTGGACACCACCGGGCAGCACCGGGTGGTCGCCCAGGCCGCCGCCCCCGCCGCCGTGCCCCCGCCCGCCCCGGTCCCGGTCGCCGCCATAGCGCCCGCCGCGGAGCAGTCCGGCGGGCTCCGGTCCGGGGACCGCTACGACACCGGCCTCAAGGTGCGCCGCGACGTCCTCGGGGACGCCCATGTGGACCGCACCCTGGAAGCCGCCGACGGGTTCTCCGAGGACTTCCAGCGCTTCGTCACCCGCTACGCCTGGGGCGAGGTCTGGGACCGGCCCGGTCTCGACCGCCGCACCCGCAGCACCGTCGCCCTGACCGCGCTGGTCGCCGGGGGCCACATCGACGAGGTCGCCACCCACACCCGGGCCGCCCTCCGCAACGGGCTCACCCCCGACGAGATCGCGGAGGTCCTCCTCCAGACCGCCGTCTACTGCGGGGTGCCCGCCGCCAGCCGGGCCTTCAAGGCCGCGCAGGAGGTCATCCGGGAGGAGACCACCCCCCAGTAGGCCCGGCGGCCCGGTACGCGCCGCGCGGCGGGCCGCACCCGGCGCGCCGCCGCCGGGGCCGCCCGCCAGGATGGTCCCATGCAGCTCACCAAGCACACCCACTCCTGCGTCCGGCTGGAGAAGGACGGTCAGAGCCTGGTCATCGACCCGGGCGGGTTCACCGAGGCGGACGCGGCGACCGGGGCCACCGCGATCCTCGTCACCCACGAGCACCCCGACCACTTCGACGAGGAACGGCTCCGCGCCGCCCTGGACGCGGACCCGGCCACCACCGTGTGGACGCTCCGGTCGGTCGCCGAGCGGCTGTCGCCCGCCTACCCGGGACGGATCAGGGTGGTCGGCCACGGCGACGCCTTCACGGCGGCGGGCTTCGACGTCCGGGTGCACGGCGAATGGCACGCCGTCATCCATCCGGACATCCCGAGGGTCGGGAACGTCGGCTTCCTGGTGGACGGCGCGCTCTTCCACCCGGGGGACGCGCTGACCGTCCCCGACGAGCCGGTGGACACGCTGCTGCTCCCGGTGCACGCCCCCTGGAACAAGATCTCGGAGGTCATCGACTACGTCCGCGAGGTCGCCCCGCGCCGCGCCTACGACGTCCACGACGCCCTCCTCACCGATCTGGCGCGCCCCATCTACGACCGTCAGATCGGCGCCCTCGGGGGAACCGCGCACCTGCGGCTCGCGCCGGGCGCCACCGCCGAGGTGTAGCGCCCCTCCGCACGCCCCTCTTCCCGTCCTTCCCGTCCTTCCCGCGCGCCCGACCCCGCCGGGAGGCCGCGCGGGAAGGCGGGGGCTGTCACACCCGCCCGGTAGGTTGGGGGACATGCGTATCGCCACCTGGAACGTGAACTCGATCACCGCGCGGACCCCCCGGCTGCTGGCCTGGCTGGAGAGCACCGGGACGGACGTGCTGTGCCTCCAGGAGGCCAAGACCACCGAGGCGCAGTTCCCGGCCGAGGCGCTGCGGGAGCTGGGCTACGAGGCGGCGGTGCACGCCACCGGCCGCTGGAACGGCGTCGCGGTGATCTCCCGGGTCGGCCTCGACGACGTCGTCAAGGGCCTCCCCGGCGACCCCGGGTACGAGGGCGTCCAGGAGCCCCGCGCGATCTCCGCGACCTGCGGCCCGGTCCGCGTCTGGTCGGTGTACGTGCCCAACGGCCGTGAGGTCGGTCACCCCCACTACGCCTACAAGCTGGAGTGGTTCGAGGCGCTGCGGGCGGCCGTCGCGGGCGACGCGGCGGGCGACCGTCCGTTCGCGGTGCTCGGCGACTACAACGTCGCCCCCGCCGACGAGGACGTGTGGGACCTCGCCGCCTTCGACGGGGCCACCCACGTCACCCCGGCCGAGCGCGCCGCGCTCGCCGCGCTCCGGGAGACGGGGCTGTCCGACGTGGTCCCGCGCCCCCTCAAATACGACCACCCCTACACCTACTGGGACTACCGCCAGCTCTGCTTCCCCAAGAACAGGGGCATGCGGATCGACCTGGTCTACGGGAACGCGCCCTTCGCCAAGGCCGTCTCCGACGCCTACGTGGACCGCGAGGAGCGCAAGGGCAAGGGCGCCTCCGACCACGCCCCGGTCGTCGTCGACCTCGACGTCTGACCCCCGACCGACCTGACCCGTCCCGTCCCGACCAGGCTTCGGCGTCCGCCCCTGACCCGACCCGCTCGACCGCCTCGGCCTGATCCGGTCCCGCCCCCGCGCTCTCCCTCGGCCCCTCGCCCACGGCATCCGGGCCCCGGCACCGGACCGGGTCAGGGCGCGAGGAGCGGTAGGTCCACGGAGTCGGTCAGGGCGACCAGTCCCGGGTCGTTCGGATGCAGATGGTCCCCGCTGTCGTAGTCGGGCGCCAGCCGCTCCGGACGCGCCGGATCGCGGAGCACCCGGTCGAAGTCGAGGACCGCGTCGAAGTGCCCCGGATCGGTGCGCAGGGCCGCGTTGACGGCCCGCCGCCGGACGTCCACGGCGGCCGTGCAGCGCCGCTCCCCGCCGCAGGGGGCGAGGGTCGTCACCACCGTCCGCAGCCCGTGCGCCCGGGAGCGCGCGGCGACGGCCCGCAGCCCGGCGACGACCTCCTCGGCGGTCGCCCCCCAGCGCAGGTCGTTGACGCCCTGGAAGACGAGGACCGTCCGCGCCGAGGTCTGGGCGAAGACGTCCCGGTCCAGTCGGCTCAGCACGCTCACGCCCGAGTTGTCCGCCGACTCGCCGTCCCCGGGGTACCGGTCGCTGATGACCCGGTTGGCGGAGATCCCCTGGTTGAGCACCCCGTACCGGGGCACCTGGCGCTGCCGGGCCAGCCGGGCGGCCAGCAGGTCCGTCCAGCGGCGGTCGGTGTCACGGGTGCGGCTGGAGGCGTCGGTGACCGAGTCCCCGACCACCACCACCGTTCCGGCGCCGCCGCGCACGTCCACCCCGGTCAGCAACGGCCAGAAGGCGATCGTCTCCGGGTACCCCGCGCCGCCCGTCTCCCGGGTGCGGTCGCCGCCGGGCGCGCCGACGTACGAGGTGTGCGCGGCCTCCCGGTGCAGCGGCGCCGCCCGGACGGTGCCGGGCAGGTGGAAGCTCACCAGCAGCGTGCCGCCGGGCGGGACGTCGAGGTCCACCGGATCGCTGACCGCCCGGGCCCCGGCCGGGACCCCGGTGCCGCTCCGCCCGTCGAACGTCACCGGCACCGGCCGGGCCCGGGCCGCCGCCCCGGCGGCCCGCAGGGCGACGCTGGCCGCCCCGATCCGCACCGGCTCGCGGGCGAACGTGTTCTCGAACCGCAGCCGCACCCGGGAGCCGCCCGCCGTGGTCCGGGTCACCAGCCGCAGGGTGCGGTCGGTCCACGGACCCACCCGGGCGTAGGTGCCGGTGGCGGCCGACCAGCCGCCGGTCCAGCCGTTCGCGGCGGGCCGGACGGCCAGCGCGAACACATGGAGGTCGGGTTTCCCCGGGTCGCGGGGGAGGGTCACCGAGACGACCTCCCGCTCCGGGTCCAGCGGCACCGTGACCGGGTACAGCCGGGCCCGCTCGGGGAGCCGCCCGGACCGGGTGAGGACCCCGGGGACCGTCACCGCCTTCCTCGCCAGCGGGCCGGTCCGCCAGTCGGGCGCGGTCAGCCGGAACGGGACGTCCGCCCCGGCGCGGTAGCGGACGGTGCCGGTGCCGGTGGCGGTGCCCCGGGTCCCGGCGGCCAGCAGGACCAGCGCGTCGCCCCGGCCGCGCACCCGCACCGACTGGCCGTCGGCCCGGACGTTGTCGAAGCCTGCGCGGGTCGGTCGGGGCCAGGTCAGCCGTGCGCCGCCCAGGCTCAGGACCCGTCCCGGCGTCCATCCGGCGGCCCGCAGACCGCGCGCTGACAGGGCGGAGCCCGCACCGTCGAAGTCCGCGCGCCGGGCGCGGTCGTCCTCGTCGACGCCCCGGTTGTCGAAGAGCTGGCGCAGGGGGCGCGGCCCGGTGCCACGGACGCCGTCCCCGCCGGTCGGCGCGCCCGCCGCCGGGACCGGTGCCGTCTCGGGAAGGGGCGGTGCCGTCCGGGCCACGGCGGGCGTCATCGCGGACACGGCGGCGAGGAACACCGTCGCCGTCCGGGTCGGCCAGCGTCCGGCCCGTCTCGCCCGGTGCATGATGCCGTTCCTTCCGCTCGGTGCCGTGCTGTGCCGATGCCTGTCATGCCTGTCGTGTCGTTCGCCGCCCGCCGCCCGCCGTCGTTGGTCGTCGTTCCCGCCTGCCGCCTGCCGCCTGCCGCCTGCTGCCTGCCGTCGTTGGTCGTTCCTGCCTGCTGCCTGCTGCCTGCTGCCTGCTGCCTGCTGCCTGCTGCCTGCTGCCTGCTGCCTGCTGCCTGCTGCCCTGCTGTCGTCGTCCCGGGGCCTTCCCCGGGCCGCCGTCCGTCCGCCGGGAGCCGTACTCCCCGGCCGGTGGAACCCGCGCGGTCGGTGGAACCGGTTCGGGCGGTACGGGCCCGACGACCCCGGCCCGCCGCCCGGCCGGGACCGCGCCGCGCCCCCGCCGTGACCAGGCCACGACGAACGCCGTGTCCGCGCCCGGCCGCGCCCGGTCGTGCCGTGGCCGCCCCGGACCCCCGGCGGGTCCGGCCGCCCCGCGCGGTCCCGCCGACGCTAGGCAGCGCGCCCCGACGCGTCAACGTACGACGCGCCTTCACCCGAGTATCACCCCACGGGCCCCATCGACCTCTCCCGGCCTCCCCGTCCCCGGGTCCCGACCCTCGCCGCCCCGCCCCCGCCACCCCGGCGGACGGTTCCGAGCGTGGCTGTCCGGCGGCGGCCGGACGGGATGTCAGGCTGCGGATATGAAGATTCACATCCTGGACAAATGGCGCGCCCGGCACGGTGATCGGCCGGGCCCCGGACCCGGGAGTGCGTTCGAGGGTGACTCCGAGGGGGTGGCCGAGCTGTTCGGGGAGTGTGCCCTGCTGCGCTCCCAGGCGGAGGCCGCCGGGGTGGAACTCGACGACACGGCGGCCTCGTTGAGCGGTCTCGACCAGCTCTCCCCGAGCTGGCGCGACGACCCCGAGACGCTGCCGTGGCTCGGTAACGACGCCGGGCTCTACCTCGGTACGGTGATCGTCCGCACGGTGCCCGGTGCCTCCTGGCGGCTCCGGTCGGACGGGACCCCGCTGGTGCGGCTCGCCTCCGGGCGGGAGGTGCCCGTGGTGCGGGCGGGGCTCGACTGGGCGGCCTACGGCACCCCCGGGCTCTCCCAGGTGTACGCGGAGGCGGCCGAGGGCTGAGGTCCCCGTCCGCCCCGGGCCCGCCCCGGGTCGCTTGCCGGGAAATACGGTTAATGCCCATACGTGCGTGTCGTCTGTTAAGTCCCATATTGACGTGGATAGTTTGCGCGGACCGAGACCGCCGAGAGTGGGCAGGGCAGGGCATGGCCGTCGATCCGTTGATCGAACTGCGTGACGTGAACAAGTACTACGGGAAGCTGCATGTCCTCCAGGACATCAACCTCACCGTCGGCAAGGGGGAGGTGGTCGTCGTCATCGGCCCTTCGGGGTCGGGCAAGTCCACGCTGTGCCGGACCGTCAACCGGCTGGAGACCATCCAGTCCGGAACGATCCTCCTCGACGGACGGCCCCTGCCGGAGGAGGGCAAGGCGCTCGCCGGACTCCGCGCCGAGGTGGGCATGGTCTTCCAGTCGTTCAACCTCTTCGCCCACAAGACCGTGCTGCAGAACGTCTCCCTCGCCCAGATCAAGGTCCGGCGGCGGGGCAAGGCGGAGGCCGAGACCCGCGCCCGGGAACTGCTCGACCGGGTCGGCCTCGCCAGCCAGGCCGACAAGTTCCCCGCCCAGCTCTCCGGCGGTCAGCAGCAGCGCGTCGCCATCGCCCGCGCCCTGGCGATGGACCCCAAGGCCCTGCTCTTCGACGAGCCGACCTCGGCCCTCGACCCGGAGATGATCAACGAGGTGCTGGAGGTCATGCAGCAGCTCGCCCGGGACGGGATGACCATGGTGGTCGTCACCCACGAGATGGGCTTCGCCCGCTCCGCGGCCAACCGGGTCGTCTTCATGGCCGACGGCCGGGTGGTCGAGGACCGCACCCCCGAGGACTTCTTCACCCACCCGGAGAGCGAACGCGCCAAGGACTTCCTCTCCAAGATCCTCAAGCACTGAGGGGGGACCGCATGAGCCGCACCCTTCCCCGGCCGCCCCGCTTCTCCCGGCTTCGCCGCACCCCGCCGCACCCCGCCGTCCACCCGCCCCGCGCCCACCGGCCCCTCCCCGCCCGGGGGTCCGCCGCCGGGGAACCGGTAGCCCGGGGCCCGCTGACCCGGGGGCTGGCCGCCCTGCTGTTCGCCGCCCTCGCCCTGCTCGGCGCGGCCTGCGGCAAGGAGGGCAGCCCGCCGGTCAAGGGCCCGTCCCCCGGCACCCTGCCCCAGTACACGGTGGACCGGGGCTTCCAGCTGCCCGACTCGCCCACCTGGGAACGCGCCCAGCGGCGCGGCCACTTCACCGTCGGCGCCAAGGAGGACCAGCCCTACCTCGGCGAGAAGGACCCGGCGACCGGCGTCTACTCGGGGTTCGACATCGAGATCGCCCGGATGATGTCCGCGTCCCTCGGGCTCGCCCCGGACACCATCCGCTTCCGCACCATCGCCTCCGCCAACCGCGAGACCGCCCTCCAGAACGGCCAGATCGACTACTACGTCGGCACCTACACCATCAACGACAACCGCAAGAAGCTCGTCGGCTTCGCGGGGCCCTACTACCTCGCCGGACAGGGCCTGCTGGTCCGCACCGACGAGGACGACATCCACGGCCCCCAGGACCTCGCCGGCAAACGCGTCTGCTCGGCCGCCGGATCCACCCCGTACCAGCGCATCCAGCAGGACTACCCGAAGGCCACGCTCGTCGCCTACGACACCTACTCGGTGTGCGTGGACAACCTGCTGACCTACCAGGTCGACGCCGTCACCACCGACGACGCGATCCTCATCGGTTACGCGGCGAAGGTCCCCGAGGAGCTGAAGGTCGTCGGCAAGCCCTTCTCCGAGGAGCCGTACGGCATCGGGGTCCCCCGGGGCGACAACGCCCTGCGCTTCGCCCTCGACGACGCGCTCGCGGCCCGCGAGAAGGACGGCGACTGGAAGAAGGCGTACGACGCCACCCTCGGCCTGTCCGGCGTCCCCGCGCCGAAACCGCCCGCCATCGACCGCTACCCGGCGAGCTGAACGAGGCCCCCGTGAACGTACTGATCGACAACTTCGACACCTACGCCGAGGGATTCCTCGGCACCGTCGAACTCACCGTGTACTCCTCCGTGCTCGCCCTGCTGCTCGGCTTCCTGATGGCGTCCTTCCGGGTCGCCCCCGTCGGCTCGCTGCGGGCCTTCGGCACCGCCTGGGTCGCGGTGCTCCGCAACACCCCGCTGACCCTGCTGTTCTTCGCGGTGCTCCTCGGACTGCCGCGCTTCGGGCTGGTGCTGCCCTTCGAGGTGTTCGCCGTGCTCGCGCTCGGCTGCTACACCTCCGCGTTCATCTGCGAGGCGCTGCGCTCCGGGATCAACACCGTGCCCCGGGGCCAGGGCGAGGCCGCCCGCAGCCTCGGCATGACCTTCGGCCAGACCCTGACCCTGGTGGTGCTGCCGCAGGCGTTCCGCTCCGTCATCCCGCCCGTCGGCTCCACCCTCATCGCCCTCGCCAAGAACTCCGCCATCGCCGGGGCGTTCAGCGTCACCGAACTGCTCGGCACCTACAAGACGCTCAGCGAACTCGGCTACAACATCATCTGGACCTTCGTCTGGATCGCCGTCGGCTACCTGATCATCACGCTCACCATCAGCGCCCTGTTCCATCTGATGGAACGCCACTGGGGGGTCGCCCGATGACCACCACCACGCCCACCTCCCCGGCCGTGGAGAGCGGCCCCGCCGAGGAGGCCACCGCCCTCTACGACGTCCCCGGCCCCCGGGCCCGCCGCAGGCACCGCCTCTACGGGCTGATCGCCACCGCCGTCCTCGTCGCCCTGTTCGGCTGGCTCCTCTACCTGCTGTTCGACACCGGACAGTTCACCGCGACCAAGTGGACGCCCTTCGAGTACAAGGGCATCCAGGAACTGCTGCTGCACGGGCTCGGCAACACCCTCAAGGCGTTCGCGATCGCCGCCGTGCTCTCCCTGGCGCTCGGCGCGCTGCTGGCCACCGGGCGGCTCTCCGACCACGCCCCGGTGCGCTGGGCGGCCACCCTCGTCGTGGAGTTCTTCCGCGCGATGCCGGTGCTGGTGATGATCTTCTTCATCTTCGTGGCGCTGAAGGTCCAGCCGCTGCCCGCCCTGGTCGCCGGGCTCACCCTCTACAACGGGAGCGTCCTCGCCGAGGTCTTCCGCTCCGGTGTCAACGCCGTGGAACGCGGCCAGCGCGAGGCCGCCTTCGCGCTCGGCATGCGCAAGACCCAGGTGATGACGTACGTCCTGGTGCCGCAGGCGGCGCGGGCGATGCTGCCCGCGATCATCAGCCAACTGGTGGTGGCGCTCAAGGACACCTCGCTCGGCTACCTGATCACCTATGAGGAGTTCCTGCACGCCGGGAAACTGATCGCGTCGAACCTCGACTACGATCTGCCTTTCATCCCCGTCGTGATGGTGATCTCACCGATCTACATCGGGATGTGCATGCTGCTTTCGTGGTTCGCCCACTGGGTGGCCCGCCGTCAGCGCCGCAATCCCCGGACGGAGGCCGTCGAGATCGCACCGGCCGAACCAGGGACGCTGCTGCCGGGCGGGGGTCCCCCCGCGGCCCCGAGGCTGTAAGGGGGGCAGCGGTTCACCGGGCCATGCCCGGACCGGTGGCGGCCGGAGATCACCCCCCTGCGGGGGGAAGGTCAGCCGCGCGCCGGACGGGCCGCTCCGAGCGGGTCGGCCGCGCCAGGGCCGGGACGTCACCGACGTCCGGTCACCACGGCGCGCCGACCGGCTGCCGAGGCCGAACGGCCCCCCGGCGCGGAAACCCCGCGCCGGGGGGCCGTTCGGGTTCCCGGCCCATGTTCGCGGACCGGACCGGGGCGTCACGCCGTGCCGGGCCCCTCAGGGCCTTCAGCGGCCGTCTCGGGCGCTCCGGGCGGCACGGACGGCTCAGGGGCCTCCGTGGGCTCCGGGGCCGCCCGTGGGGCCTCCCCGGCCTTCTCCGGGGCTCCGGTGGCGTCCTCCGGCTTGCGCACCAGACAGACCAGCGCGTCGTCCCGGACGTCGGCGACGACCGTGTCGCCCGGGTCCGCCTCCCCGCCGAGCAGCAGCGCCGCCAGCCGGTTGTCCAGCTCCGACTGGATCGTCCGGCGCAGCGGACGCGCCCCGAACTCCGGCTTCGTCCCGTGCGCCACCAGCAGCCGCTTCGCCGCGTCCGTCACCTCCAGCCGCAGCCCCTGCGCCCGCACCCGGCGCTCGCTGCGGTCCAGCAGCAGGTCCAGGATCCGGCTCAGATCGTCCGGGCCGAGACCGTGGAACACGATGATCTCGTCGATCCGGTTCAGGAACTCCGGCAGGAACCGCTCCCGCAGATCCTCCATCAGCCCGTCCTTGAGGTCGCCGCTCAGCACCCCGCTGGCGTCGTCCACCTCCCCGTGCCGGGCGAGGATGCGCTGCGCGCCGATGTTGCTGGTCATGATGACCACCGTGTGCCGGAAGTCGACCGTCCGGCCCCGCGCGTCCGTCAGCCGCCCGTCGTCCAGCACCTGGAGCAGGGCGTTGAACACGTCCCGGTGCGCCTTCTCGATCTCGTCGAACAGCAGCACGCTGTACGGCTGCCGCCGCACCTTCTCGGTGAGCTGACCGGCCTCCTCGTGGCCCACGTACCCGGGCGGCGCGCCCACCAGCCGGGAGACCGTGTGCCGCTCCTGGAACTCGCTCATGTCGAACCGCACCATCCGGTTCTCGTCCCCGAACAGCAGCTCCGCCAGGGCCTTCGCCAGTTCCGTCTTGCCGACCCCGGTGGGGCCCAGGAAGAGGAACGAGCCCACCGGCCGGTCCGGGTCGCCCATCCCGGCGCGGCTGCGGCGCACCGCCTCCGAGACGGCCACCACCGCCTCGTCCTGGCCGACCACCCGGGAGTGCAGGGCGTCCTCCAGCTTGAGCAGCTTCTCCTTCTCGCTGCTCGTCAGCTGGGAGACGGGGATGCCGGTCCGCCGGGACAGCACGTCCGCGATGTCGTCGGTGGTGACCTTCAGCACCCCCTCGCGCCGCTCCGCCACGCCCGCGATCTCGTCCTCGGCGGTGGCGATCTCCCGCTTCAGCTCCGAGGCGCGCTCGAAGTCCTCCGCCGCGACCGCCTGGTCCTTCTCCCGCTGGAGCCTCGCGATCCGGTCCTCCCGCTCCACCACCTCGGTGGAACGGCCCAGCGACCGCAGCCGGACCCGGGCCCCGGCGGTGTCCATCAGGTCGATCGCCTTGTCCGGCAGGAACCGGTCGGTGAGGTAGCGGTCGGACAGCTCGGCGGCGGCCACCAGCGCCTCGTCGGTGAACCGGACCTGATGGTGGGCCTCGTAGGTGTCCCGCAGGCCCTCCAGGATCTCGACGGTCTCCGCCACCGTCGGCTCGGGCACGGTGACCGGCTGGAAACGGCGCTCCAGCGCGGCGTCCTTCTCGACGTGCTTGCGGTACTCGTCGATGGTGGTCGCGCCCACCACGTGCAGCTCGCCCCGGGCCAGCGCCGGTTTGAGGATGTTGCCCGCGTCCATGGCGCCCTCACCGCCCGAGCCCGCGCCGACCACGGTGTGCAGTTCGTCGATGAACAGGACGGTCGACTCCGAGGCCGCCTTCACCTCGTCGATGACGTTCTTGAGCCGCTCCTCGAACTCCCCCCGGTACTTGGACCCCGCCACCAGCCCCGACAGGTCCAGGGTCACCACCCGGCGGTCCTTGAGGGTGTCGGGGACCTCCCCGGCGACCACCCGCTGGGCGAGGCCCTCCACGATCGCGGTCTTGCCGACGCCGGGCTCGCCGATCAGCACGGGGTTGTTCTTGGTGCGCCGGGAGAGCACCTCGACGGTCTGCTCGATCTCCTCGGCGCGGCCGACCACCGGGTCCAGCCGTCCCGCCCGCGCCTCCTCCGTCAGATCGCGGCCGTACTGGTCCAGGGTGGGCGTGGCGCTCTCCCGGGCCGGTTCCGCGCCGCCCCTGGCCGGGGCGTCGGCGGCCCGGCGCAGCCCCGCGGAGTCCGGCACGTGGCGGGCCAGGGTCCGGGCGGCGCCGGAGTCCCGGTCCTCCAGCAGGGCGCTCAGGATGTGCTCGGGGCCGATGTACGAGGACCCGGCGGCCCGTGACCGGGCGTGCGCGCCGATGAGGACCCGTTTGGCGGCGGGGGTGAGCCCCGGTTCGGAGGAGGCCGCGGCCGACTCGCCGGGCAGGGCCGCGGCCAGCCGCTCGCCCAGCGCGTCGGGGTCGGCCCCGGCGGACTCGATCAGCGAACGGGTGGGTTCGGTGCGGGTGGCGGCCCACAGCAGGTGCTCGGTGTCCAGGTCGGGGCTGCCGTCCTGTTCGGCCCGGGCCGAGGCGGTGGCCAGCAGTTCCCGCGCCGAGTCGCTGAGCAGCCGTCCGATCGGGACCCGCTGGACGGCCGGGGGAGCGGTTCCCGGGTCCATGCCGAAGAAGCGGTTCAGCAGGTCGGAGAAGGGGTCCGGGCCGCCGAGAGACCCGAAGGAGGACAGCGACATGGCACGCTCCGGAGACGTTCGTACGGGAACACACCCACACAAACACCGCGTGACACGCCTCGCAATCGGGCTCCGCGAACGGCTTCTCATGAGGACGGCGCGTACGGACGGTACGAGCGGACAGGGCGAGCGGGCAGGGCGAGTGGACGGTACGAGCGGACGGGGCGAACGGGCGAACGGGTGGGCCAACGGGCGGCGCCCCCGTCCGGGCCCGGTTCCACGGGGGAGCGGGTCGGACGGGGGCGCCGTGATCCCCCGGGCCTCAGCCCAGCGCGCTCCGCTGCTTCCACTCGGCCCACGACAGGTTCCACTCGCCGTAGCCGTTGCCCGCGGCGGGCTCGCCCTTGTGGCCGTCGCCGGACACCTCGAAGGGGTCACCGGGGCGGACCTGCCCGTACAGCCAGGCGGCGTTCTCGGTGCTCATCCCGAGGCAGCCGGAGCTGCGGTTGGCGTTGCCGAAGTACGCCGCGTTCCACGGGGCCGCGTGCGCGTACATCCCGGACCAGGTCAGCCGCATCGAGTAGTCGACCATCTTGTCGTACGCGTCGCCGAGGCCCACCGTCTCCGAGTTCATCCGGATGGTGCCCTCCTTGGCGATCAGCACGGTGGTGCCGCCCCAGGACCGCTTGACGCCGCCGGGCGTCCCCGCCGACATCGGCAGGGAGCGCACCACCTTGCCGTTCCGCACCAGCCGCAGCTGCTTGGCGTCCAGGTCCGCCTTGACGACCTGCGCCGCGCCGATGGTGAACGAGGTGTCGTAGTCGCGGACGAAGAAGCCGCCCTCGGGGCCCGAGTCGACGCCGTTGAGGTCCGCCTGGAGCCGCACGGTGGTGCCCGGCTTCCAGTACTCCTCGGGCCGCCAGTCGATGCGGTCCTTGCCGTCGTAGTGCTCGATCCAGCCCCAGGAACCGGTGGTGTTGTTGGAGGTGGTCACCTTCAGCGCCCGCTCCACGGCCGCCTTGTCCTTCACCGGGTGGTCGAAGACGACGGAGACCGGCTGGGCGATGCCCACGGTCTTCCCCCGGCCGGGGGCGAGGACGAGCTTGTTGACCTTCGTCGCGGCGGCGGTGGCGAACGACGCCGTCGCGGAGCCCCCGTCCTCGGTGGTCGCCCGCACCCGGTACGAGGTGCCGGGGGCGGCGGGCCGCTCGGAGGTCCAGCTGCGGCCGTCCTCGGCGACCTTCCCGCGCAGTGCGGCGCCCTCGGTCCCCTTGACCGTCACCCCGCTCAGCTCGCCCTCGGCCAGCCGGACCGTCACGGGCTTGCCCGCGGCGGCCTTCCGTCCCTTCAGGTTCACCGATATCTCGGCCTTCGCCGGGGCGGCGGCCGTGCTCCCGCCGCCCTTGCCGTCGTCGCCGGTCCCGCCGGAGGACGAGGAACAGGCGCTGACCAGGACGGCGAGACCGGTCGCCGCGGTGACGCTCAGCAGTCGTCCACGGCGGCGGGTCGCGGCGGCCGTGGGCGTCCGGGTGGTGCGGGGTGGTGCGGAGGGGAGCGGGGAGCGGGACATGGTCGTACCTCCGTGCGATTGGGGATCGACCGAAGAGAGTCCGTGCGCGGGCGGAGGGTTCCCGTTCGTCCGCCCGTGACCGCCGTTGTCACAGAACCGGGACATACGGGTGGCGGAACGCCCCGCGGCCGGACGGTCCGTCCGACCCGTACGGGGCCTGGGGCTGTCGCCGTCCGGCCCTGTCGGCAGGCGCGCTTGGGCCGCTCGCGCGGTTCCCCGCGCCCCTTCGGGCCCGTCGCGCCTGACCTCTGTCGTCCGGTGCGGGTGCGCCGTGGCCGTTCGCGCCGTTCCCCGCGCCCCTTCGGGCGCCCCGGTCGGTGTGCGCGGTCCGGTACGGGACACGGGGGTCCGCTCCCGCCGCTCCGTTTCCGCCCGCGGCTTCGGGTGGGTTGCTCGCGCCGTTCCCCGCGCCCCCCTTCGGGTGCGCGTCACTTGGTCCGGTGCGGGTGCGTCGGGGCTGTTCGCGCGGTTCCTCGCGCCCCTTCGGGTGCGTGCCGCCTGGTCCGCGTGGTCTGGTGCGGGTCCGTTGGGGCTGGTCGCGCAGTTCCCCGCGCCCCTGGCGGGGCCCGACACCCCTGGGCCGGTCGGGCGCCCAACAGGGGCGCGGGGAACTGCGCGAGCGGCCGTCCCCGGCGGGGAGTCGACGACCGGCCCCCGGGAGGTGCCCACCCGGGCGCCCGCCCGGGGACAACGCCCCCGAGCCCGCATCCCGCCCGGCAGGGCGACCAGCCACGGGCGGAGCCGCGCCCGCGCCCCGGGGCCTCAGGAGGCGCGGTGGGAGGTCCGGGGGGTCGGGGACGGGACGGGTTCCTGGGCCTCGCGGGTGACGTCCGCGACCAGCTCCACGACATCGGGCCCGTACGCCTGGGAGTTCACCACCTTCAACAGCAGCACCAGCGAAGCGCCCCCGTGCTTGCGGGCCAGCCGCTCGTGGTGGCGGGCCAGATAGCGGGTCGCCGCCTGGTTGGTGATGGCGCGCTGTCCGCAGAAGAGGAACACCGGCCGGGCCCGCTCCCCCTGCCCCGCCGTCAGCCGCGCCAGCAGCACGTACTCGGTGCGGCCGGTCTCCAGCCGGTACCGTTCCGCGCCGACCTGGAAGGCGCCCCGGTCCGGGCCCGCCTCCGGGTCGGCGTTGACCCGCACCCCGGGCAGCAGGCTCGCCATGTGGGCGGCCATCCGACGGTGCACGGTCGGATTTCCCACGCAGAACTCGGTGCGTTCGCCGAAGCCCTGCCGGGCCCCGTCGTGGGCGACGACCTCGGCGTGCGCCCCGCAGTCCTGCACCAGCGCGGCGAGTTCGAGCAGCGCGGACATGTCGTACCGGTTGACGGAGAGTTCCTGACCGCCCGGGTCGCGGCTGACGACGAGCAGCGACTCGGCGTGCTCGGGCAGCCCGAAGAACGCCTGCTTGCGGCGGAGTCTGCGCCGCCACGCCTGGGTGCGGACGGTCCATCCGATCAGGATTCCGCCGAGGGCGGCGGCGGTCCCGAGGACGAGGAGGGGGGCGACGTCGTTCATGGCCGGGCATGCTAGCGCCCACCCGTACGGAAGTTCGAGTCGGGACCGTACGGCTGGAATCGAGGGGGCAGTGGCGCGAAGCCGTGCTGTGAGTGGATGGGTGGTGAAGCTACGCTGCGCGGACGTCCGCTGACCGGAGGTACGCATGCGCCGTTCCGCCACCCGGAACCTGTTCTCGCTGACCGTCGCCGTCACCAGCGTGGTCTGTCTCGGTGCCGCGGCCCCGCCCGCCGCCGGGAGCCCCGCCCCGGTGAAGACGCCGGTGGCGGTCGGCCACGGGGGAGCGGTCGCCAGCGTGGACGCGGACGCCACCGCCGCGGGCATCGAGGTGCTGCGCGCGGGGGGCAACGCGGTGGACGCGGCGATCGCCACCGCCGCCGCCCTCGGGGTGACCGAGCCGTACTCGGCGGGCATCGGCGGGGGCGGCTACTTCGTCTACTACGACGCCGCCACCCGTACCGTGCGCACCGTCGACGGCCGGGAGACCGCGCCCCGTTCGGCGGACTCCGGGCTCTTCCTGGAGGACGGACGTCCCGTCCCGTTCGCGGAGGCGGTCACCAGCGGGCTCGCCGTCGGAGTCCCCGGCACTCCGGCGACCTGGCGCGCCGCCCTCGACGCCTGGGGCACCCGGAGCCTGGCCCGGCTGCTGCGGCCCGCCGAGCGGCTGGCCCGGGACGGCTTCACGGTGGACGAGACCTTCCGGGCGCAGACCGCGTCCAACGAGTCCCGGTTCCGGGACTTCCCGGACAGCGCGGAACTCTTCCTGCCGGGCGGGGAACTGCCCGTCGTGGGCTCCACCTTCACCAACCCCGACCTCGCCCGCACCTACGCCGAGCTGGCCCGCGAGGGCGTCGGCGAGCTGTACCGGGGCGACCTCGCCGAGGACATCGTCCGGACGGTGAACGCGCCGCCCGTCGACCCCGCCTCCGGCCGGGTGGCCCGGCCCGGTGACCTCACCGAGCGGGACCTGCGCGCGTACCGGGCGAAGTTCCAGGAGCCGACCCGGACCTCCTACCGGGGCCTCGGGGTGTACTCGATGGCGCCCTCGTCCTCCGGCGGGACGACGGTGGGGGAGGCCCTCAACATCCTGGAGGGCACCGATCTGTCGGAGGCCGACCGGACCGGGTATCTGCACCGGTTCGTCGAGGCGAGCCGGATCGCGTTCGCGGACCGGGGCCGCTGGGTCGGCGACCCCGCCTTCGAGGACGTCCCGGCCCGCGAACTCCTCTCCCAGCGGTACGCCGACTCCCGGGCCTGCCTGATCAAGGACGACGCGGTGCTGACCAGCCCGCTGGCTCCCGGCGACCCCCGGCGGCCGGTGCCCTGCGCGACGGGCGGCGAGCCCGCGCCGACGACGTACGAGGGGGAGAGCACCACCCATCTGACGACCGCCGACCGCTGGGGCAACGTCGTCTCCTACACCCTCACCATCGAGCAGACCGGCGGCAGCGCGATCACCGTCCCGGACCGGGGTTTCCTGCTCAACAACGAGCTGACCGACTTCTCCTTCACCCCCGCCAACCCGGCCGTCCACGACCCGAACCTGCCGGGGCCGGGGAAGCGCCCGCGCTCCTCGATGGCCCCGACGATCGTCCTGGACCGGGCCTCCCGGCCGGTGCTGGCGCTGGGCTCGCCGGGCGGGGCGACGATCATCACCACCGTGCTCCAGACCCTGACCGGGGTGGTGGACCGGGACCTGCCGCTGGTCGACGCGATCGCCGCGCCCCGCGCCAGCCAGCGCAACCAGACCACCACCGAACTGGAGCCGGGGCTGTGGGACAGCGCGGTGCGGGGCGAACTGGAGGCCATCGGGCACGGTTTCCGGCGCAATCCGGAGATCGGCGCGGCGACCGGGGTGCAGCGGCTGCCCGACGGCCGCTGGCTGGCGGCGGCCGAACGCGAACGCCGGGGCGGCGGTTCGGCGATGGTGGTCCGCCCGACCGGGGGCTGAGGGACGGCCCGGGACCGCTCTGAGGGCCGGGGGACGGAGCTTCCGGACCGGGTGGACGACGGCGGTCCGCTACCCGTCGGCGTCCCGGCTCCCGCGCCCTCCGCGCTGAGCGGCGGGCCGGGTCCGGGTCGTGGTCCGGGCAACGGTCCGGGTCGTGTTCCGGACCCGGCCGGACGGGGAAGTCCCGACCGGGTCGCGGCGGTGCCGACGGCTGCCGTCACGTCGGTCGCACCGGTGGCGGGGCCCCCGGCGCCAGTGCCACCGGCGCTCAGAGCGCCGTGAGGATCCGGGGGCCGTCGTCGGTGATCGCCACCGTGTGCTCCGCGTGGGCGGCCCGGCTGCCGTCGGTGGTGAACAGGGTCCAGCCGTCGGCGCCGGTGACGTAGTCGTTCCCGCCGCCCCCGATCACCATCGGCTCGATGGCGAGGACCATGCCGTGCCGCAGCGGCACCCCCCGCCGGGGACGGCCCTCGTTCGGCACCGACGGGTCCTCGTGCATCCGGCGGCCGATGCCGTGACCGCCGAAGCCGTGCGGGATGCCGTATCCGGCGGCCCGGCAGACCGTGCCGATCGCGTGGGCGATGTCCCCGATCCGGTTGCCGACGACGGCCGCCTCGATCCCCGCCGCGAGCGCCCGGTCGGCGGTGGCGATGAGGTCGAGGTCCGCCGGACGGGCCCGGCCCACGGTGAAGCTGACGGCCGAGTCGCCCGCCCAGCCGTCGAGCAGGGCGCCGAAGTCGGCGGAGACCAGGTCGCCGTCCCGCAGCGGCACGTCGGTCGGGATGCCGTGCACGATCGCGTGGTTCACCGAGACGCAGAGCACCGCCGGGAACGGCACCGGGGCGAACGAGGGGTGGTAGTTCAGGAACGGGGACCCGGCCCCCGCCCCGTCGAGCACCGCCCGGGCCACCTCGTCGAGCCGGCGGGGCGTGACCCCCGGTTCCGCCGCTTCCTTCACGGCGGCCAGGGCCTGGGCCACCACACGTCCCGGCGCGCGCATGGCATCCATGTCCGCGTCCGTCTTGAGTTCGATCATGCCAATTACTATACCGGTATTAGAATGGGCTCATGGTGCGGACACCCCTGACCCCGGAAGAGCGCGAGCGCGGCGAGCGGCTCGGGCTGCTGCTGCGCGAGGCGCGCGGCGCGCGCAGCATGGCGGAGGTGGCCGCCGAGGCGGGCATCTCCGCCGAGACCCTGCGCAAGATCGAGACGGGGCGCGCCCCCACCCCGGCCCTCTTCACCGTCGCCGCGCTGGCGCGGGTGCTCGGTCTCTCCCTCGACGAACTGGTGGTGCGCTGCGCCCTGGTCCCCGTCTGAGGTCCCTGCCCCGACTCCCGCCCCGACTCCCGCCCCGGGTTCCCGTTCCGGCTTCCGTCCCGGTTCCCGCCCCGGTTCCCGTTCCGGCTTCCGTCCCGGGGGTGCCCCTGTCCGGCTCTCCCCGTTGAACGTCCCGGTTCGCGGGGTCCTGGCGTGGGGTCGTCCGGTTTGGTGGCGTACATCCGGCCTGGGGGGCGGTGGGTGCTCTGGGTGGGCTCGGTGGCGTATCCTCCCCGCCTCCCGCGCCCGGCTCCGGAGGCGGTGGGGCGGGGGTGGCGGATCGTTGGTTTAGACACCTTTCCCGGTGTCTCATGTGCACCCCGTAGGAAGTTGTCCGCAGAGTGGCGTAGGCCGACTGCGCAGAACGAGGTGTTTCCGGATCTGGTGGCGTCGTGTTTTGTGTGCGCGCCCCGTGGTGCGGGAGCGCTCCCGTACCCGGACGACACCCGGTTCTCTGTCCGCTCTGTGGCGCTTCGCCGGGAGTTCCGTGTCCGGCGGGAGAACCGCGCGTAGTCATGCTGTAACACCGTGGGTGCCGGCCGCGGGGGCGGCACCGGATGGAAACCGGACTGCTAGCGGACTGGCGGGGACTCCAGTTCGGCACGGGGGTGGCATCGATGAACTTGCATCAACTCCCCGAACAGGTGAGGGAGTTCGCCGCATACCTCAAGGGCCTTCTGGCGCGCGTCGACCAGGGCGCCGGATGGTGCGGGGTGTTCTGGCAGCGCGATCCCGACGGGATGCGGGCCTGCCTCGACGGACGGGAGGTACCGCCCTGGGACGTGGTGGAGGCGCTGCTCCAGGACCTCGGGGCGAATCAGGGAGCGCGCGTCGCGCGGCTGGAGACCGCCCGCGCCCGCGCGCTGCACGCTGCCGCGCTGGCCGCCTTCGACGCCCGGCCGGGCGGGCGCGACATCCTCGGCGACCGGCTCGACGCCATGCTCAGGGAACAGCGCTACGCGGCCGGCCGACGGCAGGAACTGAGCCGGCTGCTGGACGCCGCCGAGCACCCCGAGGAGGCCGAGGCGCACCGTCGTGACCTGGCCTGGGCCCAGGACGACCACGAGCGCGCCACCGCCCGTTGCGCGGAACTGCGGGCCCGGCTGGCGGCGTACGACCGCCTGGCGGGACCGGGCGGGCGGACGGTCGCCCCCGCCGTCCCCTGGGAGACGGACGTGACGCCGCGTCCGGTCCGGGCGGTCCAGCGGACCTGGCCGGATCCGACGGGTCCCACCGGCCCCGCGGGGCCCTCGGGAACGGCGGGCGCGGCGGACCGGGACACCGGGGCCGTACCCCGCGTCCCGGACCCGGGGTTCGCCCACCGCGCGGCCCCGGCCGTCCGCCCGGCCCCCGGTGACGGACCGGGCGGCCCGGTCGGCGGGGCATCCGGGCCGAACGCCCCCGAGCACCCCCAGCGGTCCCGTCCCGCCCGTTCCTACCGCTCCGGCCCGGACGGCGAGCGCACCACCGACCCGGACTCCGGCCGCCAGTTCCGTACCCGGGAGCGCCCCGCGCCCAACCCGTACGGGCCCGGCACCCCCGCCGGGGGCACCCCGCTGTACGACCCGCGCGGTCACGCCGCGCCCGCCCCGGGCGGCCCGTACGGCACCCCCGGCGGCCCCGGCACCCCCGGCGGCCCGTCCGCCGGACCGGGTGGACCGGCCGGACCGGGTGGCCCGGGCTCCGATGGCCCCTGGCCGGAAACCGAGGCCCCCGAGGGCGGACGGCCCGGCCCGGGCCGCGCCGGCGGCCCCCGCTCCGTCCCGGCCGCCGCCGGGCCCCGCCCGGGGCCCGGCGCCTTCGACGACCGGTGGACCTCCCCGGACGACACGGGCGGCACCCCCGTTCCCCCGGACCTCACGGCCTCCTGGCCGCCCCCCGAGGCACCCGTCCCCCGCCCCTCCGCGCCCGAGCCCGCCGCCCCCGGCGGCCCCGCGCCGGAGCCGCCCACCGGCCGTCGCGGTCTGCTCCGCTCCGGACGCAGACCACGGGGTGCCCGGGGCGCCGGGGTGGAGGACACCGAGTCCACCGGAGGGACCGTCATCCCGCCCACGGGCGGCAAGCCCCCCAAGGGAGCCCGGTTCGCCGGGGCCCTCCGGCGCCCCGAGGCCCCGGCCGGTCCGGCCGGACCGGAAGGCGGCGACGGGGGCGGGGGCGGGGCCGCCGGGATCACGGCGGCGGCCGTGGAGTCACTGGTGCGGCTGCGCGCCGAGGGACGCGGCGGCGAGGCGCACGGGGTCCTGGTGGAGGCCGCCTACGGCCCCGCCGAGCACTTCCCGCTGCTCGCCGTGGAACTCCACCGGGCCGGGCTCGCCGCCGACTGGGCCACCCTGCTGTGGGAGGCGGCCTCCCTGCCGGTGGAGCGGCTGGTCTCCATCGCGGACGTCCTCGCCCTCGCGGGGCGCGCCGACGACGGCGCGCTGCTGCTGCGCCAGGGCGTGGGACGCCCCCCGGCCGAGATCGGAGAGGTGATCAGCGACCTGGTGGCCGAAGGGCGGCGGCGGGAGGTGAAGACCCTGGTCGAGGTGTACGCGCGGGTCCGCACGCCGGAGGAGATCGCCCGGTGCGCCGGGACCGATCCGACCCGGCTGGTGCCGCTGCTCCTGGAGGCGGCCGGACGGGTCTCCGAGTCGCGGCGGCGCGACCTGGTCCACGCGCTACGGGTGGCCGGACTCCACGGCTGAGCCACCGAGCGGCTGAGCCGTCAGGCGGTCGAACCCACCGGTCGCCGAGCCGCCGAGCCGCTGAGCCATCGAGCCGCCGAGCTGCTGAGACGCCGAGCCGAGCGGGCGGGCGCCGATCGCCGGATCGGGCGCCGGGTGCCGCGCGGCGGCGTGCCGTCCGGCGTGCCCGCCCCCTCCCCGGGGCGGGCCGCCGGGGCGTCTCCTGGTCCGCCCGGGTGCCAAACGCCGACCGGCCCGGCCGGTCCCCGGCGATGGCCTTGCCCCGTCCCGTCGACGGCCCTAGGTTCGTCCTTCTACGCCCCTTTATGTCCGGGTGGTGGTCTCCGACGCCCGTCGAAGGGCGTCGCAGGGGTCGAAGGAGCAGCCCATGGCCGACGTCGTCCGCGCCGCACTCGTCCAGGCCGCCTGGACCGGCGACACCGAATCCATGATCGCCAAGCACGAGGAGCACGCCCGTGAGGCCGCCCGCCGGGGCGCGCGGGTCATCGGCTTCCAGGAGGTCTTCAACGCCCCGTACTTCTGCCAGGTGCAGGAGCCCGAACACCACCGGTGGGCGGAACCCGTCCCGGACGGCCCCACCGTCACCCGGATGCGACGGCTCGCCGCCGAACTGGGCTTGGTGATGGTCGTCCCGGTCTTCGAGACCGAGGGGCCCGGGTTCCACTACAACACCGCGGCGGTCGTCGACGCCGACGGCCGCTACCTCGGCAAGTACCGCAAGCACCACATCCCCCAGCTGAAGGGCTTCTGGGAGAAGTACTACTTCCGCCCCGGCAACCTCGGCTGGCCGGTCTTCGACACCGCCGCCGGACGGATCGGCGTGTACATCTGCTACGACCGGCACTTCCCCGAGGGCTGGCGGCAACTCGGCCTCAACGGCGCCCAGCTCGTCTACAACCCGTCCGCCACCTCGCGCGGGCTCTCCGCCCACCTCTGGCGGCTGGAACAGCCCGCCGCGGCCGTCGCCAACGAGTACTTCGTGGCCGCGATCAACCGGGTCGGCCGGGAGGAGTACGGGGACGACGACTTCTACGGGACCAGCTACTTCGTGGACCCGCGCGGCCGGCTCGTCGGCGAGCCCGCCGGGGACCGGGAGGACGAACTCCTCGTCCGCGACCTCGACTTCGGGCTGATCGACGAGGTCCGCGCCCAGTGGGCGTTCTACCGCGACCGCAGGCCCGACGCCTACGGCGGGCTGGTGGCCCCGTGAACGGACTGCACGCCCGGCACCGGGCCGTCCTGCCTGAGTGGCTGACCCTGTACTACCGCGAGCCCCTGGAACTGGTCCGGGGCGAGGGCCGTCACGTCTGGGACGCCGACGGCACCCGCTACCTCGACTTCTTCGGCGGCATCCTCACCACGATGACCGCCCACGCCCTGCCCGAGGTCACCCGGGCCGTCGCCGGACAGGCCGGACGGCTGCTGCACTCCTCGACGCTGTACCTCGACCGTTCGATGGTCGAACTCGCGGAACGGGTGGCCGTCCTGTCCGGCATCCCCGACGCGCGGGTCTTCTTCACCACCTCCGGCACCGAGGCCAACGACACGGCCCTGCTGCTGGCCACCGCGTACCGGGGCTCCCGCCAGGTCCTCGCGATGCGCAACGGCTACCACGGCCGTTCCTTCGCCACCGTCGGCGCCACCGGCAACCGCGCCTGGTCCCCGACCGACCTCTCCCCCCTCCAGACCCTGTACGTCCACGGCGCGGTCCGCACCCGGGGCCCCTACGCCCGGCTGTCCGACGCGGAGTTCACCGCCGCGTGCGTAGCCGACCTGGAGGACCTGCTCGGCCAGGTCCACGGCCGGGTGGCCGCGCTGATCGCCGAACCCGTCCAGGGCGTCGGCGGGTTCACCTCGCCCCCCGACGGGCTCTACGCGGCCTTCCGCGAGGTGCTGGCCCGGCACGGGGTGCTGTGGATCAGCGACGAGGTGCAGACCGGCTGGGGCCGCACCGGCGACCACTTCTGGGGCTGGCAGGCGCACGGCGCGGCGGGCCCCCCGGACCTGCTCACCTTCGCCAAGGGCATCGGCAACGGCATGTCGGTCGGCGGGGTCGTCGCCCGCGCCGAGGTCATGAACTGCCTGGACGCCCACTCCATCTCCACCTTCGGCGGCTCGCCCGTCACCATGGCGGCGGGCCTCGCCAATCTGGGCTACCTCCTCGACCACGACCTCCAGGGCAACGCCCGCCGGGTCGGCGGACTGCTCATCGAACGGGTGCGGGCCGCCGCCGCCCGGGTCCCCGCCGTCCGGGAGGTCCGGGGCCGGGGCCTGATGATCGGCGTCGAACTCACCCGGCCGGGCACCGACGAGGCCGACCCCGACGCGGCCTCCACCGTCCTGGAGGCGGCCCGCGAGGGCGGACTGCTGATCGGCAGGGGAGGCGGCCACGACACCAGCGCGCTGCGGATCGCCCCGCCGCTCTCCCTGACGGTCACCGAGGCGGAGACGGGCGCCGGAATCCTGGAGGCCGCGCTCCACACCCTCTGACCGGCCCATCGGGCCCATCGGCGGCACTCGCGGTAGACCGGCGCGATGCTGGCCCCTGTGACCGACGGGGATACCGCATTCCGTGCGGTATCCCCGTCGATGGCCCTCCGCCTCCGGAATTCTGACGGGAAGGGATTCTTCGGATATGACCAGAACTCTCATCACCGGCGGCCTCGTGATCACCGCCGCCGAAGAGCTGCACGCGGACGTTCTGATCGAGGGCGGCCGCGTCGTGGCCATGGCGACCACGGGCAGCCAGGGCTGGACGGCCGACCGGGTGATCGATGCCTCCCATAAATACGTGATCCCGGGCGGGGTCGACGCGCACACGCACATGGAGATGCCGTTCGGCGGCACTTTCGCGTCGGACACGTTCGAGACGGGGACGCGAGCCGCGGCGTGGGGCGGCACGACGACGATCGTCGATTTCGCGGTCCAGTCGCGGGGGCAGTCCCTGCGGGCCGGCCTGGACTCCTGGTACGGCAAGGCTGACGGCAACTGCGCGATCGACTACGCGTTCCACATGATCGTGTCGGATGTGAACGAGCACACTCTCAAGGAAATGGACGGACTCGTCGAAGAAGGCGTGAGTTCGTTCAAGTTCTTTATGGCGTATCCGGGAGTGTTCTACTCGGATGACGGTCAGATCCTGCGCGCGATGCAGCGGGCGTCCTCCAACGGCGGGCTGATCATGATGCACGCGGAGAACGGCATCGCGATCGACGTGCTGATCGAGCAGGCCCTGGCCCGTGGCGAGACCGACCCCCGGTATCACGGCGAGGTGCGCAAGGCGCTGCTGGAGGCGGAGGCCACGCACCGGGCGATCCAGCTGGCCCGGGTGGCCGGCTGCCCGCTGTACGTGGTCCACGTGTCCGCGGAGGAGGCGTTGGCGGAGCTGGCGGCGGCCCGGGACCTGGGGCTGCCGGTCTTCGGGGAGACGTGTCCGCAGTACCTGTTCCTGTCCACCGACAACCTGGCGGAGCCGGACTTCGAGGGCGCCAAGTACGTCTGCTCGACGCCCCTGCGGCCGCGCGAGCACCAGACGGCCCTGTGGCGGGGGCTGCGGACGAACGACCTCCAGGTGGTGTCCACCGACCACTGCCCGTTCTGCTTCTGCGGGCAGAAGGAGCTGGGTCGCGGGGACTTCTCGAAGATCCCCAACGGCCTGCCGGGTGTGGAGAACCGCATGGACCTTCTCCACCAGGCCGTCGTGGAGAGGCGCATCAGCCGCCGCCGCTGGATCGAGATCGCCTGCGCGAACCCCGCCCGGATGTTCGGCATGTATCCGCAGAAGGGCACCATCTCGCCCGGTTCCGACGCCGACATCGTCCTCTACGATCCGCACGCCGAGCAGGTGATCTCCGCCCAGACGCACCACATGAACGTGGACTACTCGGCGTACGAGGGCAAACGGATCACCGGCCGCGTGGACACCGTGCTCTCGCGCGGTGAACTCGTCATCGACCGCCGCGAGTTCACCGGCCGGGCCGACCACGGAGCCTTCGTCCCCCGCTCCACCTGCCACTACCTCTAGCGGACGGCGGGCCCGCACTCCCCGGCGTCCGCACTCTCCGGCGTCCGCACCCCAGCAAGGAGCAGCCCGACCATGGACTTCGGCCTCGTCCTGCAGACCGACCCACCCGCCGCCCAAGTCGTCAGCCTCATGAAGCGAGCCGAGCGCAACGGCTTCCGCTACGGCTGGACCTTCGACTCCGCCGTGCTCTGGCAGGAGCCCTTCGTCATCTACAGCCAGATCCTCGAACACACCCGCGAGCTGCGCGTCGGCCCCATGGTCACCAACCCGGGCACCCGCACCTGGGAGGTGACCGCCTCCACCTTCGCCACCCTCAACGACATGTTCGGCAACCGCACCGTCTGCGGGATCGGGCGCGGCGACTCGGCGATGCGGCTCGCCGGGCGCCGGCCCAACACCCTCGCCCGGCTCGGCGAGGCCATCGACGTCATCCGGGACCTGGCCGAGGGGCGCGAGGCCCTCGTGGACGGCAACCCGATCCGCATCCCGTGGATCCGCGACGGGAAGCTCCCCGTCTGGATGGCGGCGTACGGGCCGAAGGCCCTCGCGCTCGCCGGCCGGAAGGCGGACGGCTTCATCCTCCAGCTCGCCGACCCCTACCTCACCGAGTGGATGATCAAGGCGGTCCGCGAGGCGGCGGTGGAGGCCGGCCGGGATCCGGCCGCGATCACGATCTGCGTGGCGGCCCCCGCGTACGTGAGCGAGGACCTCGCGCACGCCCGCGACCAGTGCCGCTGGTTCGGCGGCATGGTCGGCAACCACGTCGCGGACCTGGTCGGCCGCTACGGCGAGCACTCCTCGATGGTCCCGGACGAGCTCACCGGGTACGTCAAGGCCCGCCAAGGCTACGACTACAGCCACCACGGCCGCGTCGGGAACCCCTCGACGGACTTCGTCCCGGACGAGATCGTCGACCGGTTCTGTCTGCTGGGCCCGGTGGAGGCGCACATCGAGAAGCTGGGGGCCCTGCGCGATCTCGGCGTGGACCAGTTCGCGGTCTACGACATGCACGACGCGAGGGAGGCCACGATCGACGCCTACGGGCAGTACGTCATCCCCGCGCTCAACCGGTGACCGACGACCGAAGGGCACGGGCACCCCTCGACGGCCACGGCTGCTCGACCTCTTCCTCTTCCCGATGACGCGTCACGTGGAGCGTGCCGAGAGTGGTCCCCTCCACCGCCCGGGCCCGCGTCCGGCACGCCGACCGGGACCGGCGACACCGAAGACGGCGGGGTGGTCCGGAGCGCGAACCGGACGCCGACCACGGCGCGTGCCACCCCGGGGCGTGGGGACCCACCGCGACGGGTCGCGGCCTCCCGGGCGGGTCTACGGCCTCGGGTCCGGCTTCAGCAGTGCGAACACCGCCCCGGCCGGGTCGGCGGCCCAGGCGATCCGGCCGACGTCCGGCACGTTCGCCGCAGGCATCACCACGGTGCCGCCGCCGCCCTCGGCCCGTCCGACGGTGGCGTCGACGTCGGCCACATGGAAGTACGGAACCCAGCGGGGCACCTCAGACCCGTCGCCCGCGCCGTCGCCCTGGGGCGCGACCCCGCCGAAGGACCCGTCCTCCTGGTCTCCCTCACCGATGCTCAGCACCCGGTAGGTCATCCCGGGGGCCGGCATCTCGGCGCTCCGCCAGCCGAACACCCCGGCGTAGAAGCCGATCGCCGCGACCGGGTCCGGTACGTGGAGTTCCACCCACACCAGGGAGTTCTCCTCCGAGGCGGCTTCCAGTCCGGCGGTCCGCGCGGGCTGCCAGGAGGCGAACTCCGCTCCCTGCGGGTCGGTGAACTGGGCGAGCCACCCCTCTCCCATGACGTCCATGGGCTCCGCCCGCACGGTTCCGCCCCCGGCCCGCACGGCTTGGACGGTGGCTTCCGTGTCGGGGCTCTGGAAGTGCACCATCCACGCGGAGCGCGCCCCTTCCTCGGTGAGCGGGCCGAGCGCGGCCACGGTCCGTCCGCCGGACCGGAAGAAGCCGTACCCGCCCGCCTCGGGCCCCGCGGAGACGAACTCCCATCCGAGGACAGATCCGTAGAAGGCGGCGGCCGCGGCGGTGTCGGGGCTGCCGAGATCGAGCCAGTTGGGGGAACCGGTGCGGAAGTCGGTGCCGAGCATGGGGGGTCCTCCGGCGGGTGGGGCGACACGGTCGCCGACCACCATGCCCACGCGTCGAGCACGGGACGGCGTACGCGGCCCGGCCGTCCGGCGCGTTCATCCGTCGGAGTGCCGCCCGGCTGGCCCTCTCGGAGTGCTGAGCGGGGCTCACGCCGCTGACCGTCCTCGTATCGCGGGCGTATCGAAAACCGCATACGCCGACGCAACAGCCTTGCGTCTTCAGTGAAGGCATGAACCACAGCGCATCACTGCCAACGCCAGACCCGTTCGACCGGGAAAGGCCCGTGATCATGGATTCGGATTCGAAATCGGTACGGGGCATCGACCGGCGGCGGCTGTTCGGATGGGGCGGGCGGGCCGCCGCCGGTGTGGCGGCGGGCGTGCCGTTGGTGGGTGCCGGGACCGGCCACGCCCACGCGGCCCCGACCGGCTCGTCCGGGGACGACCGGATCCCGGGGGACACCCTGCCCGGCGGGGCTTTCGACCAGTACGTGGCGCGGCTGGCCGCCCAGGGCAGGTTCTCCGGCGTGGTGCTGCTGTCGCACCGGGGCCGCACGGTCCTGTCCCGCGGCTACGGCATGGCCGACGAGGAGAAGGGGATCCCCAACCGCGAGGGCACCGCGTTCAGCCTCAGTTCGGCGGGCAAGCCGTTCCACGCCGTGGCCGTCTCGCAACTGGCGCAGCAGGGCAGGCTGCGGCTGTCGGACCCGGTGGGCGCCCACCTGACCGGCTTCGCCAAGGACGTCGCCGAGCAGGTGACCATCCACCACCTGCTGTCCGGCACCTCCAGACTGGGCTCCCCGGACGAGGACGTGCGACGCGTCTTCCAGAGCCGGGACGAGGTGCACGAGCACTACGCGCGGCGGGCCCGGCAGGCGAGACTCGTGGGCGTCCCGGGCACTCCCCGCACCGGCCACTCGGAGGCGGAGGTCACCATGTCCGCGCTGATCGTGGAGGCCGTGGCCGGCACGACGTACTGGGACTACGTCCAGGAGAACATCTTCGAGCGTTGCGGCATGACCGGCTCGGCCTTCTTCACCAGGCCGCAGTGGCTCACCGACCCGCACATCGCGCACCCGTACGCCGTAGGCGGCCTTCCTCGAGCGGGCCCGTTCGGGCAACGCGCCGTTCCCGGCGATCAGGCCGAGCGCCGACGTCGGCCTGCTGGCCGCTGGGCGTCGACCGGTCTGCGCCGTACGCGACGCACGACGTCCGGGAGGCCGTCATCGACGCCTACGGGGAGTACGTCATCCCCGCTTCGTCTGACCGGATCGCTTCCCCCGCCCAACCGTCCGTCGTCCCCCGCCCGCCGCGCCCGCCCGCTCACCCGCCGCGTCCGTCTCTCGGACGCCGGTCCTGGACGCCTGCCCCGGGAGTCCGTCCGAGGGGACCGTCCGGCGGGAAACCGTGACACGTCCGGGACACGGCCCGTGCCAGGATCGGCCGGATGAGCGCGAAACGCGGACTCCCGCTCCCCGGCACCCCGCTCCTCCGTACCCCGCTCCCCGGCCCCAGGCTCCGGGACCGCCGTACGGTCCCGGTCCGCCGGGGCCGTACGGCGCTGGCCGTCGCGCTGCCCCTGCTGGCGGCGGTCTCCGGCTGCGGACTGTCGGCGGAGCTGGAACGGGAGCGCCACCCGACCGGACGCCCCACCCCGCCCCCGTACACCGCGGAGAGCCCGACCGCCCGGCCCGGGCCGTCAGCGACCGCTCCGTCGGCGGCCGTCCCGTCGGCGGCCGTCCCGTCCGCGCCCGGGGTCCGTCCCGGCCCGGACCCCGCGCGCAGCCCCGCCGGACGGACGGCGCCCGACCCCTGCGAGGAGCCCGGCGTCCGGCTGCGCGCCGAGCACACGGGCGCCGCGATGGGACTGCGCGCCCTGGTGGTCGTCCTCACCAACTGCGGGACGGAGCCGTACGCCCTGAACGGCCACCCCCGGGTCGACCTCGCCGACGCGCACGGGATCCGGCTCCCGGGCGTCCGGACCGTCGACGACCTGTCCGCCGTCCCCATGGCCCCCTCGGCGCCGCCCGCCACCGCGTTCGCGCTGGAACGGGGCGAGAGCGCGGAGGCCGACGTCATGTGGCGGGCGAACACCGGGGCGGTGCCGTCGCTGGGCGTCCGGGCCCGGCCCGGCGCGCCCCGGGTGCTGGTGACCCCCGCCGAGCCCCTGGACGCCGGTCCCCGCAACGTGGTCGGCGTCTCCGCCTGGCGCCCCCGCTGAGCCGTGGACCCGGCGCGGTCACCGGCCGCGCCGGGCCCCGGACCCGGTGTGATTCCGCCGTCGTCCCACCACTCCGCACGGGATGTCGGCGGCACGTGTTTCGATGGGGACATGATCAACGAATTCCTCGCCCATGACCTGACCCGGGTGGACGACGCGGTCCGCGAGGCCGCCGCCGCCGAGATCCTGCCCCGGTTCCGCCAGCTCGCCGTCGACGAGATCAGCCAGAAGAGCGGCCCCCACGACCTGGTCACGGTCGCCGACCGGCTGGCCGAGAAGCATCTGACGGCCGCGCTCACCGCCCTCCTCCCGGGCTCCGTGGTGGTGGGGGAGGAGGCCGTGTCCGAGGACCCCTCGATCTACGCCGCGCTCGGCGGCGACGCGCCCGTGTGGATCGTGGACCCGGTCGACGGCACCCAGCAGTTCGTCCAGGGCAGCCCCGCCTTCTGCACCCTGGTCGCCCTCGCCCACCACGGGGAACTGCTCGCCTCGTGGACCTACGCGCCGGTCACCGGGGAACTGGCCGTCGCGGTGCTCGGCGGCGGCGCCCACCTCGACGGCGCCCGGCTGACGACCGGCTCGCCCGAGCCCGGGGCGGACCTCAGAGTGGCCAGGTCCCACCCCGACTACACCACCCCGGCCGAGGAACGCGCCCTGCGCGGTCTGGACGTCCCCGGGGTCAACGCCCGCCGGTGCGGCTCCGCCGGGCTGGAGTACCTGGCCATCGCCCGGGGCGCGCTGGACGCCGTCGCCTTCTCCTGGGAGAACGCCTGGGACCACGCGGCGGGCCTGCTGCTGGTGGCCGAGGCGGGCGGCACCCACACCACCCTCGCCGGAGAGCCCTTCCGGCTGGCCGGGGGCAACACCCTGCCGTTCACGGCGGCCCGGGACGCCGCCACCGTCGCCCGGGTCCTGGAGCTGCTGCGACCCGTCGGCTGAGGGCGCGCCACCCGGCATATCCTGGGGCCACGGGCCATCCAAAACGGCTGACGAAACGGCTGACGAAGGAGTCGGAAGTGCCGTCGATGCGGGACGTGATCGTCGTGGGGGCGGGGCCGAACGGACTGACCGCCGCCGTGGAACTGGCCCGAAGAGGTCTCTCGGTGGCCGTCTTCGAGGCCCGCGACACGGTCGGCGGGGGCTGTCGCACCGAGGAACTGACGCTCCCCGGCTTCCGGCACGACCCGTGCGCGGCGGCGCACGCCCTCGGGGCCGCCTCCCCGGCCTTCTCGGGCATGCCGCTGGACCGGTACGGGCTGGAGTGGCTGAACGCCCCGCTGGCGATGGCCCATCCGTTCCCGGACGGCACGGCCGCCGTGCTGTCCCGCTCCATCGCGGAGACCGCCGCCTCCCTCGGCCCCCGGGACGCGGGCGCCTACCGCCGTCTGGTGACCCCGCTCGCCGCCCGCTGGGAGTCCCTGGTGCGGGACTTCATGGCGCTGCCGCTGACCGCGCTGCCCCGCGACCCGGTCACCCTCGCCCGGTTCGGCCTCGTCGGGCTGCCGCCGTCCACCTGGCTGCTGCGGCGGTTCCACGACGACCGGGCGAAGGCCCTGTTCGCCGGGCTCGTCGCCCATGTCATCGCCCCGCTGGGCGGTCTCGCCACCAGCGCCGTCGGCCTGGTCTTCGCGCTCGCCGCGCACACCGGGGGGTGGCCCGTCGCCCGGGGCGGCTCGCAGTCCATCGCCGACGCGCTCGCCGGCTACCTGCGGGACCTCGGCGGGGAGATCCACACCGACTTCGAGGTGAAGCGGCTCGACGACCTGCCGCCCGCCCGCGCCTACGTCTTCGACACCTCGCCGCGCGCCCTGGCCCGGATCGCCGACCTCGGCGGCTACTACGACGGCTACCGGTACGGCGCCTCCGCCTTCAAGATCGACTACGCCCTGGACGGACCGGTGCCCTGGACCTCCGAGGAGGCCCGCCGCGCCGGAACCGTCCAGATCGGGCCGAGCAGCCGGGAGATCAGCGCCGCGCTGCGCGCCGCCTCCCGCGAGGGCCGCGCCCCCGACGTCCCCTTCCTGATCACCGTGCAGCCCTCCCTCGTCGACCCGAGCAGGGCCCCCGAGGGCAAACACGTCTTCTGGGCGTACGGCCACGTCCCCAACGGCTGGGACGGCGACCTCACCGAGGCCATCGAACGCCAACTGGAGCGCTTCGCGCCCGGCTTCCGGGACCGGGTCCTCGCCCGCGCCACGGCGGGACCGCCGCAACTCGCCGACCGCAACGCCAACTACGTCGGCGGGGACATCGCCTGCGGCGCCGCCGACGGACTCCAACTGCTGCTCCGTCCCCGGCTCAGCCTGCGCCCCCACCACACCCCGCACCCCGCCGTGTTCCTCTGCTCCTCCGCGACCCCGCCGGGGCCCGGGGTGCACGGCATGTCCGGCCACAACGCGGCCAAGGCCGTCTGGCGGCGACTGCGGAACGGCTCCTGACCCACCACTGTCCTCCGGCCCGGGACCGCGCCACCGCTTTCGAGCCAGCGGCGGCGCGCCCGGTGCCTGTCCGGCGCGTGTCCGGTGCCGGGCCCACCCGTCGCGCCGCGCGCGGTTCCGGACCCGCCGCGCCCGCCGTGCCGCGCCCGGCGCCGCTTCCGCTCCCGCCCTCACGGCGGCACCTCCCGGGCTGATCGCGAACCGAACACGGACTGAACACGGACTGAACGTGGGCACACCACGCATCCCCCGCCGGATGTCCGGCGGAGGCCGCTCACCCCCGGTTCCGTTCCCCTCTCCGGGCCCGGATGACCATGAGCGTTTTCTCATTCCTGATTCCATTGACACGCATAGCCGCGGGCTCCTAGCTTCCCATCATCGAAAGCACGGCGATCACCGTGCTCCCCCCCCCACAGGAGGTCGAAATGGAACAGCTCATCAAGAAGATGGCCCAGGACGACAACTGGCAGGCGTGGAACGCGCTCAACTCCGCGACGGCCGGCGACAAGACCGGGTGCATCAGCGCCGCCCCGAAGAGCGGCTGCATCAGCGCGGCCCCCAAGACGGGTTGTATTTCCTGACGCCCGTCCAGCCCGGAGGCTGATTCGCGCACCGTCACCCCGGACGGTGGCGGCCAGTCGCCGTCCGGGTGCCGTCGGGCTTCCCCGGGCCCGTCACCGACCTTTCTGTTCCCCTGTTCCGCACCCCACGAAGGTTGAACATGGACAGCCAGCCCGTCCCTGATGTCATCGACCACATCAAGGACATCCCGATCTACCGGGAATCCCTCGCACGCGGCCACTTCCCGATCCTGGAGAAACCGGAGATAGCCCGCGGATTCCCCGAGAACTGGATGACGCCCCGGCTGGCCACCGCGCTGGACCGAGGCGAGGCGGAGTTCGTCCTGTCGACGGGCACCAACCACGCCCGCATGCAGCTCATCAGACCCCCGTACTTCCTGCTCAAGAGCTACTACAAGCTGTGGAGCGAGCACCCCGACATCGCCAGGACCTGGCACGCGGGCTGCCGCCGGACCTCCCTGACGACCGTGCTGGCGACCGAGCACGTGGCCCGGGTCAACGCCCGGAGCGCGGGCGTCCGTCCCGATGCCGTCCCCTCCCTCGACGACCGCAGGCTGGACGACCGCACGGTCTACCTCAACCTGCGCCTCGACCCCGACCTCTGGGAGCGCGCCGACGTCGAGCGGATGACGGAGGAGATCCGTGCCGAGCGGGCCGCCCACCCCGGGGGCTGGTACCACCTCGACTGCTCCGGCTACCACCTGGCCCATCTGGTCCGCAAGGCGGAGCGCTGGGGACTGTGGGACGCCTTCCCGAGGCCCGAGACCGTCATCACGGCGTACGAGTACACCCCGCTCAACGTCCGCCGTTTCCTGGAACGCCGTCTCGGCCGCCCGGTCATCGACCTGTTCGGCAGCACCGAACTCGGCTACCTGTACTACAGCGACAGCGCCGGACGGTACCACCCGTACCTGGACCGGATGAGCCTCGAACTGGTCCCGGTCACCCCCGGCGGCACGCTCTACGGACTCATCGTCACCAGTGTGCGCAACCCCTACATGCCACTGGTCCGCTACCGCTCGGGCGACTGCGTCCGCACCGCCGACGGCACCCCCGACCCGGCGAAGGTCATCCGCTTCTGCGGCCGGGAGAAGGAACTCCTGCACGCGCCCACGGGACCCGTCTCCCAGGGCGACCTGGACGAGTGCGTGGCCGCCGCCTCGCCGCGCGTCTTCCTCTACCAACTGCGTCCGACGGAGGCCGGGGACGTCCGCCTCGACTACACCACCTTCGACGACGCGCCCCTCGAACCGTCCGAGGCGCCGGCGCTGGAGAAACTCGTCGGAGACCTGACCGGAATGCGCTGCGCGGCCCACCACCGCGCCCATATACCGGTCGGTCAGTCAGGAAAGTACGCCTGGCTCGTGACGGAAACCCCCACCCGGTCTGGAGAACGATGAAAACGCAGCGGCGAACGACTGAAGCGGATCTCGTGAACCTTCTCGGAGAAAAGCTCCACGAGGAAGTCGTCACGTATTTCATGAAGGAGACCGGCGGTACCCGCCAGGAAATCGAGCGGCAGGTGACGGAATGCCTTCGCTATCTTTTCCTGGTCTCCCGTCACCGCACCGAACTCGCCGGTCTCTTCCTGCCCGTGGAACAGCACATCGACGAGATATGGCACTATCTGATCCTCCAGACCCGTGAATACCGGGAACTCTGCGAGGAACGCCTTCCGGGCCGCTTCTTCGTCAACCACCGCAGCATCGGGTACGAGGAGTACGCCGAGGAGCCCGGCCGTGAACGGACCATCGAGGAAGCCCTCCGCTGGATCCCGCTCTACTGCCAGGAGTTCGGCCCCTTCGAGGAGGAGGCCGTCCCGCACTGGACCATCGTCCGGTTCCTCCGCGACCGCATGAACCTCACCCTGGAGGACATCGCCACGCTGCGCTCGGCGCGCGCCGCGTAGCCGCACCGGAACACCGGGGCGCGTCCACCGCCGCCCTCCGCGCACCACGAGGAGAGCGAGCGCATGACGTCCCCCGCCACATCGTCCGTCACGCCGGACCGAGGAGAGCACCCCGCGCAGCGGCGGGTCCTCGCGGTCCTCGTGACCACCCAGATCCTGAACGGCGCGGCCCTCGCGGCCGGAATCACCGTCGGCGCGCTGCTCGCCGAGGAGATGCTCGGTTCCACCGGCCTGGCCGGGGTGCCGAGCGCGCTGTTCACCATAGGCGCGGCAGTGGGGGCCGCGGGGATCGGCCGGGCCTGTCAGCGCTGGGGCAGACGGCCCGGCCTCACCCTCGGCTACGGCGGGGGCGCCTTCGGGAGCCTCGTCGTGGTCGCCGCCACCGCCTGGGACAGCGTGCCGCTGCTCGTCCTGGGACTGCTCGTCTACGGAGCGGGCAGCGCCTCGATCATGCTCGCCCGCTACGCCGGTGCCGACCTGGCCGCCCCCGAACGGCGTGGCCGGGCCGTGAGCACCGTCCTGTTCGCCACCGCCGCCGGGGCCATCGCCGGACCCGGCCTCGTGGACGCCACCGGAAACCTCGCCGACGCCTGGGACCTGCCCCGGCTCTCCGGCCCCTTCCTGCTGGCCGCCGCCGCCTTCCTGGCCGCCGCGCTGACGCTGTGGGCACTGCTGCGGCCCGATCCGCTGCTGCTGGCCCGCGAACTGGCCGGGGCGGAGGCCGCCGGAACCGCGACGGCGGGCACTTCGGCGCCCGGTACCCCGACCACCGCCATCACCGGGCCGCCCGTGCCCCCCGGCACGTCCCGCCGCCCGCCGCGCGACGACCTGCGCCGGATGGCCGGGGGCGCCGCGGTGATGGTGCTCAGCCAGGTCGTCATGATCGCGATCATGACGATGACCCCGGTGCACATGACCGGCCACGGACACACCACCGGCACCGCCGGACTGGTCATCGGGCTGCACATGGGCGCCATGTACCTCTCCTCCCCGCTCTCCGGCCATCTGGTCGACCGCGCCGGACGGATGCCCACCGCCGCCCTCGGGGCCGTCGTGATGGGCGCCGCCGCGCTCCTCGCGTACACCGCCCCGCCCGGCTCGGCCCTCGCCCTGGGCGCCGCCCTGGTGCTGCTCGGCGTCGGCTGGAACCTGGGCTTCGTCAGCGGGACGACGATGGTCGCCGACGCCGCGCCGCCCGACCGCCGGGCCGACTACCAGGGCTTCATGGACGTGGGGGTGCTGGTCGCCGGGGCCTCCGGCGGACTGGCCTCCGGGGTGCTGGTCGCCTACGGCGGCTTCGGGCTGCTCACCGGGGCGGGAGCGGCGCTCGCCCTCCTGGCGACGGTCGTCCTCGCCGCCCGGGGCGGACTGCCCGGGGCTCGCGTCCACGACGGCCGCTGACCGCTCCGGCCCCGCCCGGCCTCCGTCCGGTCGACGGTCACCGGACAACGATGTCGGATTCCCGCCAGCCCCGCCCCCTTGGGTCCCCGATGCTGGAACCATGCCAAGCGCGATGCACGCCGACACCGAGCGGTGCGTGAGAGCGGTCCGGTCGAAGGACGGCCGGTTCGACGGCTGGTTCTTCACCGCCGTGCTCACCACCCGCATCTACTGCCGCCCCAGCTGTCCCGTGGTCCCGCCCAAGCCGGAGAACATGACGTTCTACCCCAGTGCGGCGGCCTGCCAGCAGGCCGGGTTCCGGGCGTGCAAGCGGTGCCGTCCCGACACCAGCCCCGGCTCACCGGAGTGGAACCAGCGCGCCGACCTCGTCGCCCGCGCCATGCGGCTGATCGCCGACGGCCTGGTGGACCGCGAGGGCGTCCCCGGACTCGCCGCCCACCTCGGCTACAGCACCCGCCAGGTCGAACGCCAGCTCCTGGCCGAACTGGGCGCCGGACCGCTGGCCCTCGCCCGTGCCCAGCGAGCGCAGACCGCCCGGCTGCTGATCGAGACCACCCCGCTGCCGATGGCCGAGATCGCCTTCGCCGCGGGCTTCGCCTCCATCCGCACCTTCAACGACACGGTCCGCGAGGTCTTCGCGCTCTCCCCGAGCGAACTGCGGACCCGGGCCGCGCGGCGCGGCGGCCGGACGGCCCCCGCCCCGCTGACCCCCGGCACCCTCTCCCTGCGGCTGCCGTTCCGCGCCCCGCTGACCCCCGACAACCTCTTCGGCCACCTGGTGGCCACGGCGGTGCCCGGCGTCGAGGAGTGGCGGGACGGGGCGTACCGCCGCACCCTGCGGCTGCCGTACGGGCACGGGGTCGTCGCCCTCACCCCCCACCCGGACCACATCGGCTGCCGACTGACCCTCACCGATCCCCGGGACCTCACCGTCGCCATCAGCCGCTGCCGCCGCATGCTGGACCTCGACGCCGACCCCGTCGCGGTGGACGCCCAGCTCGCCGCCGATCCGCTGCTGGCGCCCCTGGTCAGCGCCGCCCCCGGCCGCCGGGTGCCGCGCACGGTCGACGAGGCGGAGTTCGCCGTCCGGGCGGTGCTCGGCCAGCAGGTCTCCACCGCCGCCGCGCGCACCCACGCGGCCCGGCTGGTCACCGCGCACGGCGAACCGGTCGAGGACCCCGGGGGCGGCCTCACCCACCTGTTCCCCGCGCCGAAGGCGCTGGCCGCGCTGGACCCGGAGGCGCTCGCCCTGCCCCGCAGCCGCCGCACCACCCTGACCACGCTGGTCGGGGCGCTCGCCGACGGCTCGCTGCGGCTGGGCGCCGAGTCCGACTGGGCCGAGGCCCGTGCCCGGCTGACGGCGCTGCCCGGCTTCGGCCCCTGGACGGTCGAGGTCGTCGCCATGCGGGCGCTGGGCGACCCGGACGCCTTCCCCGCCGCCGACCTGGGGGTGCGCCGCGCCGCACGGGGCCTTGGACTGCCCTCGACGCCCGCCGCGCTCACCGCCCGCGCCGCCGCCTGGCGCCCCTGGCGTGCGTACGCGGTCCAGTACCTCTGGGCCACCGACGACCACCCGATCAACACCCTCCCCGACTGACCCGCCCCTCCCACCGCCCCTCCCGTCCCCGACCAGGAGCACGGACATGAGCACCACCAGCCCCACCACCCGCCAGCACACCCACGTCGACAGCCCCTACGGCACCCTCACCCTCGTCGCCACCGGGGGCGTCCTCAGCGGCGTCTACATGACCGACCAGCGCCACCGCCCGCCGGAGGAGTCCTTCGGCGACCGCGACCCCGGCCCCTTCACCGAGACGGCCCGCCAGCTCGACGCGTACTTCGCCGGGGAGCTGACGGAGTTCGACCTGCCCCTGCGGCTCGACGGCACCGGCTTCCAGCGGTCCGTCTGGGAGCAGCTGCTGCGCATCCCGTACGGGGAGACCCGCACCTACGGGGAACTGGCCGCCGCGCTCGGCAACCCGGCGGCGTCCCGCGCGGTGGGCCTCGCCAACGGCAAGAACCCGATCAGCGTGATCGTTCCCTGCCACCGGGTGATCGGCGCCAACGGCGACCTCACCGGCTACGGCGGCGGACTGCCCCGCAAGCGCCGCCTGCTCGACTTCGAACGCGGCACGGCCCTCTTCTGACGGCCCCGCCGCTGGGGGACCGGACCACGGAGCCACCGCCCCCGGACCCCTCTGACCTGCCCGGAAGCCGCGTGGCATCATGCGGTGGTGATCTTGCAGGAGGCGCCGGAGCCGGTGCGCGGCACGAGGGACCGGACATGAGCGCGGGGAACGGGCGGGGACCGTCGGTGTCCGACGGGGAGTGGGAGCGCTTCCTCGCGGAGTCGGTGGACGGCGTGCCCGACGCCCCCGAGGAGCCGTCGGCACGGGTCCGCGCCGTCGCCCGTCGGCTACGGGAGAACCCCGGACCCCCGCCGCCCTGGCGGGCTCCCGCCCCGCCTCGGCCGAAGCGGCGGAAGGGCTGGTACGCCGCCGGGGTGCTGGCGGCGCTCGCCCTGGCCGTGGTGGCGGTGGACCCGGACCGGGTGGTCGGCTGGTTCGACGGCGGAAGCGACACGGCCGACGCGAAGACGTCCACCACGACCCCGACCGGACCCCGGCCGACCCTTGAGGAACCCTTCCGGGGTTCCCCCGCCGAGCGCTGGGCGAGCGGTGCGGCCGGAATCCCGCTCCCTCCGGCCAAGGCCACCGGCTGGATGGACGAGCGCCGGGTGGAACGGGCCCTGGGCCGCAGCCGTGACTTCCTGGCCGCCGCCAACCTGGACCCCGTGGTGCTCCGGGGCGAGCGCCCCGCCCGCGCGGTCGCCCTGGTCAACCCGCGCCAGCGGGACGTACGGGGCCTGCTGACCACTGCGTTCGACGCGCCGGACGGGAAGAACGACCCGCTGCTGCTCTTCACCCGGTTCGACCGGGAACGCGCCCGGCTCGTCGGGGACGAGGTGCGGACCCGGGGCCGGGTCACCTTCCGCGAGGGCGAGCACGGAGCCCTGAGGGTGACCGCCGACGTCACCTTCGTGTACCCGGTCACCCCGGCGGACGGCGGGGGAGAGGTCGTACGGACGGTCGTGCGCCGCGAGGTGGTGATGGACTGGCACGACCCCGCGAAGGTCGACACCGAGCCCGGGACGTTCTCCCTCGTCTCGTACGCGGTCCACACCACCAACGGCGGCTGCGGTCCGACCACCGGCTTCCTCACCCCGGCCTTCGGCACCGAACGGCCCCGCTCCGGCGGCGGCCCCGGCATCGACCCGTACGACCGCGAGGCCCCGGTCCGGACCGGCGACGGCCGCTCCGAAGAGCAGTGCGAAACGGCCACCCGCTCCTGAGCGCCGGGCCCGACGCACGGTACGAAAACGCCCCCAACCGCAGTGGGCCGGGGGCGTGGGTGGTGCGCGGGGTGCTACAGGCTGCCGACGAACGCGTTCCAGGCGTCGTTGGAGACGGTGAGCGCGGGGCCGTCGGTGGTCTTGCTGTCGCGTACGGGGACGGTGCCGGTGGTGGTGGCGTGAGCGGGCGCCCATTCGACGCAGTCGCCACCGTTGTCGCTGTAGGAGGACTTCTGCCAGCGGGACTCACCAGTCATGGGTTTCCCTCTCGTGCTTGCGTGGTCACGTCCAAGAGCACAGGGTGGCATACGCCGGTCCCCGGGTACGAAAACGCCCCCAACCGCAGCAGTTGGGGGCGTGGGTAGTGCGCGGGGTGCTACAGACCGCTGACGAACGTGCTCCAGGCACCGCTGGACACGGTGAGTACGGGGCCGTCGGTGGTCTTGCTGTCGCGTACGGGGACGGTGCCGGTCGTGGCCGCGTGGGTAGGCGCCCACTCGACGCAGGTCCCACCGTTGCCGGAGTATGTGCTCTTCACCCAACGGAGAGAGGTGACTTCAGTTGGCATGGAGGAATCCATCCTTCACTTCATTGATCATGGCCACGGAGTCGGCCTGCGACAAGGACTCGATCTGCAACTGATGGTATTCCCTCACCAACCGGCGCACCCAAGGGCTTTCACGGTCCAGATCCAGGTACCCGTGGACCTCTGACTCCAAGTATGCGGCGACGCCACCACCCGCGAGCGTCAGCAGGTTCACCGAGCGGCCGAACGGCCGTCGCTCACCCATGGTGAACGGGGCGACCTGGAGGGAGGTGTGCGGCTGCTCGGCGAAGCGAATCAGACTCTCCAACTGTTCCGCCATGACCTCGGGGCCGCCGATCTGTCGTCGGAGGCAACTCTCATCCAGGACCACGAGGATGATCGGCGGTACGGGGCGAACCAAAGCGGCTTGGCGTTCCGCGATGAGCGAGACTCGTTCTTCGGCTTGCTCGGGTGTGATCGTTCCTCTCCGGACGTTGCCAGACTCCAGCGCCTGTGAGTACTCCCGCGTCTGGAGCGGGCCAGGGATCAGCCCGGTCTCGAACAGCCGGATCTCCACTGCGACGCGCTCATGCCGCACGTACTCGGGAAACCCTTCCAGCAGGGAGCCGCCGGACATCTCACGCCACGCGCGCTCGAACGTGGAATCCCGCCCCACCAGCCCGAACGCCCGGTCAGCGAACTTCGCGAAGCGCAAAGAGGCGGTTTTGCGGGCGGTTTCGATGGCTGAGATGTGCCCGCCGCTCGTCCTCATCCGCTCCGCGAGTTCGTCCTGCGTCCAGCCGCGAGCCTCCCGTGAGCTGCGCACGCGTGCTCCGAAGGCAGCCTGCGGTGACGCGTCCGGGTTCAGCTCTTTGCGGTTCACCATCCGTCCCCCAAGTGATCTTTTCCGTTGGCCAGGTTGAGCGTAGGGGCCCGTCCGTTCATGCTCTGGACTCCCAGGCGGTAACGGAGCCGCTACCGAGAGGAGTGATGATGGCCTTTCGGGGCAAAATGTGCAAGTGCCTTCAAAATGCCTGGGGTTGGGTGTCAGTGGTGCCACCTGACCCGACGGGAAACGCGCCGTTCCCCTCCGTTGCCCTGGCTCAACCCCCTTCATGGTCAAGGCTATTGACGGCCAAGGGGAAGCGGCATGGTCGCCGGTCAGCCGCGCGCCCCCGGTCCCTCGACCGCGCGGGCGAGCCCCGCGATCAGCCAGCCGTGCGCGGCCCCCGTGGTCGGCGGGCCGCCGTCGCCCCGCAGTTCCCGGGTCAGCCGCCAGTACAGTCCGAGGCGGGGGTCCCCGCCGGTGCGCAGCGATGCCAGCAGCCCGCTCCGGAACCGGGGGGTGTCGGGCTCCCCGTGGCCGAGGGCGAAGGCCCCGGCGAAGACGTCCAGGGCCTCGCCGGGCCCGGGTGCGGCGCCCTCGCCCATCGCGACGGCGGCCAGGGCGTGGGCCTCGCCGAGCGCGTCGTAGAGCCGGGCCGGGTCCCGGTGTCCGACCGCCCGGTCGTTGGCCCGCCGGACCCGGGTGGCGAACCCCTCGTCGGACGTCAGGGCGTGCAGCCGGGCGGCGCTGACCGCTTGGGCGGGCGTCGGATCGGCGGGCAGTTCCGGCACCGCCGTGTCCACCACCGAGTCCCGTACCCGGGCGGGCAGCCGCACGGGCAGCACCCGGCGCCAGAAGCGGGCGAACACCCCGGTGTCCGGCGGCTGCGGCAGTGCGCCCAGCGCCCGCAGCAGCGCGGGACGCTCACCGTCCGGGCCCCGCTCAGCGCCCGCAGCGCCGCCGCCCGCCACCGCAGCGCCGTGAGCCGCTCCTCCACCTCGGCGAGCCGGGCGGCCAGCGCCGCCTCCAGGGCCGGTCCGTCCGGGCCGCCGGAATCCAGCCTGCCGGAGCCACCGGAGCCACCGGAGCCACCGGAGCCACCGGAGCCACCGGAGTCGTCCGGGCCGTCGGCCAGCGCCGCGACGACCTCAGGCAGCGGCATCCCGAGGGCCCGTAGGTCCCGGATGCCACGCAGCCGCTCCAGCGCGCGCGGTCCGTACCTCCGGTGACCGCCGGGGGAGCGGCCCCCGGTCGGCAGCAGCCCCTCGTCGGAGTAGAAGCGCACCGTCTTGACGGAGACCCCGGCCCGCCGGGCCAGTTCGCCGATGCCCATCGTGGCCTCGCCGTCCACGGCGGCGCCCCCTCCACCCGTTCCGGCTGGTACCTCCCCCTACGGGAGTTCCTAGCGTAGGCGTCGTTCACGGCGACCGGGCGACCGGTGGAAGGAGCACGATCATGACGGAGTTCGTCCTGGTCCCGGGCGGCTGGCTGGGCGGCTGGGCGTGGCGGGAGGTGGCGGCGGAACTGCGCGCCGCCGGGCACGGAGCGCACCCGGTGACCCTGACCGGCCTGGGCGACCGGCGCCACCTCGCCGGTCCGGAGGTCCGGCTCGCCACCCACGTCGAGGACGTGGTGGCGGTGCTGGAGCACGAGGAACTGACCGACGCGGTGGTCGTCGGGCACAGCTACGGGATCCTCCCGGCGGCCGGGGCGGTGGACCGCGTCCCCGGCCGGACGGCCCGGCTCGTCCACCTGGACGGACCCGTCCCCCGGGACGGGCTGTCCTCGCTGGAGACGACGATGCCCCCGGAACCGGTCCGGTCCGTCGCGGCCTGGGTCGCGGAGCACGGCGCGGGGTGGCGCTGGCCGATGCCCCCGGTGGACCTGATCGACGACATCGCCCGGCTCGACGGGGTGTCGCCCGCCGACCGCGAGCGACTGGCCCGCCTCGGCGCCCCGCAGCCCTTCGGCACCGTCACCGAACCCCTGCGGCTGACCGGCGCGTACCGGGCCGTCCCGGCCACCGTGGTGCTGTGCGCCCGTAACGGCGCCACCCTCGCCGGGGTGCGCCGACGCCTCGCCGAGGGCGACCCGGAGTACGCGGACCTCGCCGACCGGGGGGCCACCGGCTTCGAACTGGACACCGGGCACTGGCCGATGTTCTCGGCCCCCGGCGAGCTGGCCCGGGTGCTCCGTGAGGCGGCGGAGGGCGGCGGCGTCCCCCTCCGGCAGCCCATCGGGTCCTGACGCCCGCCGGGCCCTGACACCCGCGCCCGTCCTGTCCGCCAGCGCCGCCCCTCGTACCCATCGGGCCCACCCGTCTCATGCTCGGGAGCCGGGAGCCGGAGGGAGAGGGCGATGGCGCTGGCGTCGGTCCCCGGCCGCCCGCCCGACACCCGGGGGAGGGCCCGGTCCGTCGTCATCCGGTCAGAGGGCCGACGGCGGGCGGAGGTCGTCCGTCCGGTGGCGGGTTCTCCCACCACCGGGGGCGCCGCCGACGAATGCCGCCGGGGAACGCCGCTGGAGACGCCGCCGGGGAACGCCGCCGGGACTCAGTCGGAGTCGCCCGGCCCCTTGCGGGCCAGCCGTCGCAGTCGCCGGTGCCGCTCCGGGCCGACCTCGGAGATCGCCTCGCCGACCATCGTCCGCACCGCGTCCCGCAGCCCGTGCAGCCGGTGCTGGCGGTGGGCGCCCGCCCCGGGGTCCACCCGCAGCTCCGCCAGCAGCGCCCAGCACAGCAGCAGCATCACCACCACGAACGGCAGGGCCACCAGAATGGTCGCCGTCTGGAGTGACTGGAGCCCCCCGGCGACCAGGAGCACCGCCGCCACCGCGGCCATCAGCACGCCCCACAGCACCACCAGCCAGGTGCGGGGGTGCAGCGCGCCCCGGCTGGTGAGCGACCCCATCACCAGCGAGGCCGAGTCCGCGCTGGTGACGAAGTACGTCATCACCAGCACCATCGCCACCCAGGAGGTGACCGTGCCCAGCGGCAGCGCGTCGAGCATCGCGAAGAGGGATTCCTCTGCCCCCTCCCCGATCTTCGCGGCCATGTCGACCTGCCCGGTCTCGTCCAGCCGGATGCCCGTCCCGCCCATCACGCAGAACCACACCACGGTGGCGCCGCTGGGCACCAGCAGCACCCCGATCAGGAACTCCCGGATGGTGCGGCCGTGCGAGATCCGGGCGATGAAGGTGCCCACGAACGGCGCCCAGGACAGCCACCACGCCCAGTAGAAGATGGTCCAGGCCCCGAGCCAGGAACTGTCGGTGAAGGCGCCGGTCCGGGTGGCCATGGACAACAGGTCGTTGAGGTAGCCGCCGACGCTCGCCGGGATCGCGTCGAGGATGAAGACGGTCGGCCCGAGCAGGAAGACGAAGACCATCAGGGCGGCGGCGAGCACGATGTTCAGGGTGCTCAGCCATTTCACGCCCTTGTGGAGCCCGGAGAACGCGGAGATCACGAACGCCCCGGACAGCACGACCACGATCAGCAGTTGCAGCGAGGTCGAGTCGTCGATCCCGGCGGTCAGTCCCAGTCCGGTGGAGACCTGGAGGGTGCCGACGCCCAGACTGGTCGCCGTCCCGAAGACCGTCGCGAACACGGCCAGCAGATCGATGACCCGGCCCGGCCACCCGGCCGCCCGGCGCTCCCCGAGCAGCGGGACGAACACCGAACTCAGCCGGTTGCCGCGCCCTTTGCGGAACCCCGCGTAGGCGAGGGCGAGGCCCGCGATCCCGTAGATCGCCCAGGGGGTCAGCGTCCAGTGGAAGAACGAGTACTCCAGGGCGACCCGTGCGGACCCCCCGGTGCGCGGTTCCACCCCGCTGTCCGGGGGCGGTTCCAGATAGTGCGTCAGCGGCTCCCCGACCCCGTAGAACATCAGGCCGATGCCCATGCCCGCGCTGAACATCATGGCGATCCAGGCCAGGTTGGTGAACTCCGGCTCGCTGTCGTCCGCACCGAGCTTGACCCGTCCGAACCGGGAGAACGCGAGCACCAGGCACAGCACCAGGAAGGCGTCCGCCGCGATGACGAACAGCCAGGCGAAGTTGGCGAGGACCCATTGCAGGGCGGTGTCCGACACCGTGTCGAAGGAGTCCTTGCCGATCGCCGCCCAGGCGACGATCCCGAGGACCACGGCCACCCCGATGCCCACCAGGAGGCCGTCGGGGGAGGTGTCCGCCGCGCCCTCCGGTGGTGTGGCGGGGTCGTCGGGCCCACCCGGTCCGCCCGGGCCGTCGGGCCCTTCGGGGCCGTCCGGTGCTGACTGGTCCATCGTCTCTGCGCTCATCGCGCCCCACTATGGTGGGAAAAGCCCCGGTTGGATGTGGTGGCGCGCCGGGCCCTTCGCAGGGCGGGCGCCGGGCTCTTCGCAGGGCGGGCGGCGTCCACCTGCACCTCCACGAGCCCGTACGTGCCGGTGGCGCCCTGTACCGGGCGGGCCCAACGGCCCCCGGGCCCAGCCCCCGACGGGCGCCCAACCCCCGACGCGCACCCGGCGCCCCTGCGGCACCCCGGACCCCGGGACCCCGGGACGCACACGGAAACGGCGCGGCCCCCGGTCACCAGGACCGGGGGCCGCGCCGTTCGGACGCTTCGGGGTCGCTCACGGCATGTGCGCCGCGCGCGCCTCCCGACGGTTGTCGCGGAAGTTGTTCACCCGGCGGGCCGTGGCGAACAGGGGGATCACCGCGCCCATCACCAGCTGGAGCGCGCAGCCCGTCTGGAGCAGCAGCAGCCCGTTGGGCGCGTCGAACGCCCAGGCCGCCAGCAGCCCCATGCTGAGCACGATCCACGACAGCACGGCCACCGCGAGGATGCCGCGCGGCTTGGGGTACTCCACCCGGCTCACCATCAGCCACGCGGTGCCCACGATCGCGAGCAGCGTCGCGAAGAAGGGCAGTCCGAGCAGGACGATGGAGACCACGGTCAGGGCGCCGAAGGGACTCGGCATGCCCTGGAAGACCCCGTCACGCACGGTGACGCAGGAGAACCGGGCGAGTCTCAGCACCACCGCCAGCAGCACCACGATCGCCCCGACCGCGGCGACCTTCTGGTACGCGTCGTCCGCGACCATGCCGTAGACCAGCACGAAGTACGCCGGGGCCAGGCCGAAGCTGATGAGGTCGGAGAGGTTGTCCAGCTCCGCGCCCATCGGCGAGGACCGCAGCTTGCGGGCGACCAGACCGTCGAAGAGGTCGAAGATCGCGGCGCACAGCATCAGGATCACCGCGGTGGCGGCCGAGTGCCGGGCCATGCCGGACTCGTCGCTGCCGGTGAGGTGCGGGATCAGGATGCCGGTGGTGGTGAAGTACACCGCCATGAAGCCACAGGTCGCGTTGCCGAGCGTGAGGGTGTCCGCTATCGACAGCCGGAGGGAGAGCGGCATGTCCTCCGCGTCGTCCTCCGTGCCCTCGCGCCCCTCGGCGGCCCCGGTCTCCGGGGCCCAGCCCGGTTGGGCCTGAGGCGATGTCTCGGGATCAATCACGGTCAATGCGAGTCACCCCCGCGGTTGTCTTCTGGCCGACCTCCACGTCCACGTCCACGCCCTCGGGGAGGTAGATGTCCACGCGCGAGCCGAAGCGGATCAGACCGATCCGGTCGCCCTGCTCCACCTTGGTGCCCTGCGGCACGTAGGGGACGATGCGGCGTGCGACCGCTCCGGCGATCTGCACCATCTCGATGTCGCCCAGCTCGGTGTCGAAGTGCCAGACGACGCGCTCGTTGTTCTCGCTCTCCTTGTTGAACGCCGGGACGAACCCGCCGGGGATGTGCTCCACCGAGGTCACCGTGCCGGAGAGCGGGGCGCGGTTGACGTGGACGTTCAACGGGCTCATGAAGATCGCGACCCGGGTCCGTCCGTCCTTCCACGGCATGATGCTCTGCACCACGCCGTCGGCGGGGGAGATGACCCGGCCCTGGGCGATCTCGCGCTCGGGGTCGCGGAAGAACCACAGCATGCCCGCCGCGAGCGCGGTGGCGGGCACGGCGACGACGGCCGCCTTCGAGGAGCGGCGCGACCGGGCCAGGCTGAGGGCAGCGGTGGCGACGGTCGGCAGGAGCCACGGCGACGCTCCGCGAGCGAGGCGGACCCGGCCGCGAGGTGCAGAGATTTGGCTGTCGGGCATGGATGACCTTCGTAGCGGATGGTGCCGCGCTGGACGGGGGACGGCGGCTGTTCCGCGATCGTATCGGTTGCGGGCCGCAACTGGGCAAGCCAGGAAGCCGAGTCGGAGCCCGAACAGGATGGACAGGATGTGACGTTCTTCTCGAAGAAACCACCCTTATCGGGGCAACCGGCCCGATGCTCACCCGGGGAGCCGGTACTCCTCTAGGAGTCTGCGCCCGATGATCATCTTCTGGATTTCCGCGGTTCCTTCGCCGATCAGCAGCATCGGGGCCTCGCGGTAGAGGCGCTCGATCTCGTACTCCTTGGAGAAGCCGTAGCCGCCGTGGATCCGGAAGGAGTCCTCCACGACCTCCTTGCAGTACTCGGAGGCGAGGTACTTCGCCATCCCAGCCTCAAGGTCGTTTCGTTCCCCGGAGTCCTTTTTGCGTGCTGCGTTCACCATCATCGCATGGGCGGCCTCGACCTTGGTAGCCATCTCGGCCAGTCGGAACTGGATGGCCTGGTGTCCGGCGATCGGCTTTCCGAAGGCGTGTCGTTGCTGTGCGTAAGAAACCCCCAACTCGAACGCACGCTGTGCGACGCCGCAACCACGGGCGGCGACATTGACCCGCCCGACCTCCACTCCGTCCATCATTTGATAGAAACCGCGGCCCGTGATGCCCCCTAGGGCGCGATTGGCCGGAATGCGCAGGCCATCCATGATCATTTCAGTGGTGTCGACCCCTTTGTACCCCATCTTGTCGATCTTCCCGGGGATGGTGAGACCCGGCCTGACCTCGCCGAACCCCGGTTCCTTCTCGATCAGGAAGGCCGTCATCGACCTGTGCGGGGCGGTGCCCTCCGGATGGCCCTCGTCGGTGCGCACCAGCACCGCCACCAGGTTCGCGGTGCCCCCGTTGGTCAGCCACATCTTCTGACCGTCCAGGACGTACGCGTCGCCGTCCCGCACCGCCCGGGACGTGATGGCCGACACGTCCGAGCCGAGCCCCGGCTCCGACATCGAGAACGCCCCGCGCACCTCCCCGGTCGCCATCCGGGGCAGGAAGCGCTTCCGCTGCTCCGGCGTGCCGTGCCGGGTGAGCAGGTACGCGACGATGAAGTGGGTGTTGACGATCCCCGAGACGGACATCCACCCCCGGGCCAGCTCCTCCACGCACAGCGCGTACGTCAGCAGCGACTCGCCCAGCCCCCCGTACTCCTCGGGGACCGTCAGTCCGAACAGTCCGAGCGCGCGCAGCCCGTCGACGATCTCCTGGGGGTACTCGTCGCGGCGCTCCAGCTCCGCGGCGACCGGGATCACCTCCTTGTCGACGAAGGCGCGGACGGTGGCGAGGATCTCCCGCTGGACCTCGGTGAGGCCGTGGGTCTGGGCGAGTCGGCTCATGACGTCACTTCTCCTGCGGCTGCCGGGACGGGGCGGACGGGACGGGACGGCCGGGCTGCTCGCCGCCGCGCCGGGCGACGTACTCCCGGGTGGGGACCATCACCTTGCGGCGGAACACGCACACCAGCGTCCCGTCCTGGTTGTGGCCCCGGGTCTCCACGTGGACGACGCCCCGGTCCGGCCGGGACCGCGATGGGGTCTTGCCGAGGACCGTCGTCTCCCCGTAGACCGTGTCCCCGTGGAAGGTCGGCGCCACGTGCCGCAGCGACTCGACCTCCAGGTTGGCGATCGCCTGGCCCGACACGTCCGGCACGGACATCCCGAGCAGCAGCGAGTAGACGTAGTTGCCCACCACCACGTTCCGGCCGAAGTCGGTGGACCCCTCGGCGTAGTGCGCGTCCAGGTGCAGCGGATGGTGGTTCATGGTGAGCAGACAGAACAGGTGGTCGTCGTACTCGGTGACCGTCTTGCCGGGCCAGTGCTTGTACACCGCGCCGACCTCGAACTCCTCGTAGGTGCGGCCGAACCGCATCGCGCTCATCCCTCCGGTGCCTCGAAGGACGAGGTGCGCGTCAGCCCGGCGGCGCGGCCCTTGCCCGCGATCACCAGGGCCATCTTCCGCGACGCCTCGTCGATCATCTCGTCGCCGAGCATCGCCGACCCCTTCCGCCCGCCCGCCTCCGAGGTGTGGAAGGCGTAGGCGTCGAGGATCAGCTCGGCGCGGTCGTAGTCCTCCTGGGCGGGCGAGAACACCTCGTTCGCCGCCTCCACCTGGCCGGGGTGCAGCACCCACTTGCCGTCGAAGCCCAGGGCGGCGGAGCGCCCGGCGACCTCGCGGAAGCCCGGCACGTCACGGATCTGGAGGTAGGGGCCGTCGATCGCCTGGAGCCCGTGGGCGCGGGCGGCCATCAGGATGCGCATCAGCACGTGGTGGTAGGCGTCCGCCGGATAGCCGGGCGGCTGGTGGCCCACCACCAGCGTCTTCATCCCGATCGAGGCCATGAAGTCCGCCGGGCCGAAGACGATCGTCTCCAGCCGGGGCGAGGCGGCGGCGATCGCGTCCACGTTCACCAGCCCCCGCGCGTCCTCGATCTGCGCCTCGATGCCGATGCGGCCCACCTCCAGGCCGGTCGCCTTCTCGATCTGCGTCAGCAGCAGGTCCAGCGCCACCACCTGTCCGGCGTCCTGGACCTTCGGCAGCATCACGCAGTCCAGGTTGGCCCCGGCGCCCTCGACCACCGTCACCACGTCGCGGTAGGTCCACTCGGTGGTCCAGTCGTTGACCCGGACCACCCGGGTCTTGCCGCCCCAGTCCCCCTCGTTGAGGAACTTCACGATGGTGTGCCGGGCCTCCGGCTTCGCCAGCGGCGCGCAGGCGTCCTCCAGGTCCAGGAACACCTGGTCGGCCGGGAGTCCCTGGGCCTTCTCCAGGAACCGCGGATTGGAGCCCGGCACCGCCAGGCAGGAGCGGCGCGGACGCGGTCGGTCGACGGGGGCGTTCATACGGGGACCTCCAGGGGGTCGAGGTGGTTCGCTGTCCGGATCTCGTCGACGATACGGCCGATGATCGAGGTGATGCCGAAGTCCTTCGGGGTGAACACGGCGGCCGCTCCGGCCCGCCTCAGCTCCCGCGCGTCGCCCGGCGGGATGATCCCCCCGACGACCACGGGCACGTCCGCGGCACCGGCCCGGCGCATCAGGTCCAGCACCTCCGGCACCAGCGCGGTGTGCGCGCCGGACAGGATCGACAGCCCCACGCAGTGCACGTCCTCCGCCAGCGCCGCCGTCACGATCTGCCCGGGCGTCAGCCGGATGCCCTGGTAGACCACCTCGAAACCGGCGTCCCTGGCCCGTACCGCGATCTGCTCGGCGCCGTTGGAGTGCCCGTCCAGGCCCGGTTTGCCGACCAGCAGCCGCAGCCGTCCCGTCCCCAGGTCGGCGGCGGTGCGCGCGACCCGCTCCCGGACCAGCGCCAGCGGGGTGCCCGGCGCGGCGTCGACGGCCACCGGGGCCGAGGAGACCCCGGTGGGCGCCCGGTACTCCCCGAACACCTCCCGCAGCGCCCCCGCCCACTCCCCGGTGGTCACCCCGGCGCGGGCGCACTCCAGGGTGGCCGCCATCAGGTTCTCGGTGCCCGCCGCGGCCTCCTTGAGGCGTTCCAGCGCCCGGCACGGCCGGGGGTGGTTGAACGGCGGCTGGTAGCGGCTGTCCCGCCAGGCGGCCAGGTCGGCGACCACCCGGGCCTCCACCGCCGGGTCCACCGACTGGACCGCCGCGTCCAGATCGGCGGTCAGCGGGTTCGGCTCGGTGGCCTCGAAGACGTTGACGCCCACCACCTTCTCGGCGCCCGTCTCGATCCGGGCCCGCCGCTCGGCGTGCGAGGCCACCAGCCGCTCCTTCAGGTACCCCGACTCCACGGCGGCCAGCGCCCCGCCCCTCTCCTCGATCCGCGCCATCTCCGCGAGCGCCCCGGAGACCAGCGCCGACACCTTCTCCTCGACCACGGGCGAACCGGCGAACAGGTCCTCGTACTCCAGCAGGTCCGACTCGTGGGCCAGCACCTGCTGGATGCGCAGGCTCCACTGCTGGTCCCAGGGCCGGGGCAGCCCCAGCGCCTCGTTCCAGGCGGGGAGCTGCACGGCCCGCGCCCGCGCGTCCTTGGAGAGGGTGACGGCCAGCATCTCCAGCACGATCCGCTGCACGTTGTTCTCCGGCTGGGCCTCGGTCAGCCCCAGCGAGTTGACCTGCACCCCGTACCGGAAGCGCCGCCGCTCCGGGTCCGTCACCCCGTACCGCTCCCGGGTGATCCGGTCCCAGATCCGGCCGAAGGCGCGCATCTTGCACATCTCCTCGACGAAGCGGACCCCCGCGTTCACGAAGAACGAGATCCGCGCCACCACCTCCCCGAACCGCTCCTCGGGGACCTGGCCGCCCGCGCGCACCGCGTCGAGCACCGCGACGGCCGTGCTCATCGCGTACGCGATCTCCTGGACGGGGGTCGCCCCCGCCTCCTGGAGGTGGTACGAGCAGATGTTGACGGGGTTCCAGCGCGGCAGGCGGGCCACCGTGTACGCGATGGTGTCCGTGGTCAGCCGCAGCGAGGGGCCCGGCGGGAAGACGTGCGTCCCGCGCGAGAGGTACTCCTTGACGATGTCGTTCTGGGTGGTGCCCCGCAGCGCGGACACGTCCGCGCCCTGTTCCTCGGCGGCCACCTGGTAGAGCGCCAGCAGCCACATCGCGGTGGCGTTGATGGTCATGGACGTGTTCATCCGCTCCAGCGGGATGTCCCGGAACAGCCGCCGCATGTCCCCGAGGTGGGAGACGGGCACCCCGACCCGGCCGACCTCGCCGCGCGCCAGCGGGTGGTCGGGGTCGTAACCGGTCTGGGTCGGCAGGTCGAACGCCACCGACAGCCCGGTCTGGCCCTTGGCGAGGCCCCGCCGGTACAGCTCGTTGGACGCCTCGGCGGTCGAGTGGCCCGCGTAGGTCCGCATCAGCCACGGACGGTCCTTCGGCCGTTCGCTCATCACGGGGCCCCGCACGCGGTCCGGAACCGGTTGATGGCGCCCAGGTGCCGGGCGCGCAGCTCCGGGTTCCGGACCCCGAGCCCCTCGCCGGGCGCCAGGCACAGCACGCCGACCTTGCCCTGGTGGACGTTGCGGTGGACGTCGTGGGCCGCCTGCCCGGTCTCCGCCAGCGGGTAGACCCGGGACAGGGTGGGGTGGACGCGGCCCTTGGCGACCAGCCGGTTGGCCTCCCACGCCTCGCGGTAGTTGGCGAAGTGCGAGCCGACGATCCGCTTCAGCGACATCCACAGGTAGCGGTTGTCGTAGGTGTGCTGGTAGCCGGAGGTGGAGGCGCAGGTCACCACGGTGCCGCCCTTGCGGGTGACGTAGACGGAGGCGCCGAAGGTCTCCCGGCCCGGGTGCTCGAAGACGATGTCCACGTCCTCGCCGCCGGTCAGCTCCCGGATGCGGGCGCCGAACCGCTTCCACTCGCGCGGGTCCTGCTCGTGCTCGTCGCGCCAGAACCGGTAGTCCTCGGCCGCGCGGTCGATGACGGCCTCGGCGCCCATCGCCCGGCAGACCGCCGCCTTCTCGGGGCTGCTGACCACGCAGACCGGATGGGCGCCCCCGGCCAGCGCGAACTGGGTGGCGTAGCTCCCGAGCCCGCCGCTCGCCCCCCAGATGAGGACGTTGTCGCCCTGCTTCATGCCCGCGCCGTTGCGGGAGACCAGCTGGCGGTAGGCGGTGGAGTTGACCAGACCGGGCGCCGCCGCCTCCTCCCAGCTGAGGTGCTCCGGCTTCGGCATCAGCTGGTTGGACTTGACGAGGGCGAGTTCGGCGAGCCCGCCGAAGTTGGTCTCGAACCCCCAGATGCGCTGTTCGGGGTCGAGCATGGTGTCGTTGTGCCCCTCGGAGCTCTCCAGCTCGACCGACAGGCAGTGCGCGACGACCTCGTCGCCGGGCCGCCAGGCGTTGACCCCGGGACCGGTGCGCAGTACCACGCCCGCGAGGTCGGAGCCGATCACGTGGTAGGGCAGGTCATGGCGGCGGGCCAGTTCGGAGACCCTGCCGTACCGCTCCAGGAAGGCGAAGGTGGGCACCGGCTCGAAGAGCGCCGTCCACACCGAGTTGTAGTTGACGGAGGAGGCCATCACGGCCACCAGGGCCTCGCCCGGCCCCAGTTCGGGCACCGGGACCTCGTCGAGGTGGAGCGAGCGGCGGGGGTCCTTCTCCCGGGTGGTCAGGCCCTCGAACATCCCGGTCTCGTCCCGGTGCACGGTGACGGCGCGGTACGAATCCGGGATGCGCAGGGCCGCGAAGTCGGCGGACGTGCTGTCCGGCGACTGGATCGCGTCCAGGACTTCCTTCACGGTGGTGCCTCCGGCGATGCGGGTCCCCCGGCGGGAGCGCGGGGGAGCGAGGGTGTGCGGGAACGCTGGGGCTGCCCCGGTGCGGGGCGGACGGGGGTGGCCGCGGCCGCCGTCGGGTGCGGCGGGACGCGGGACGCGAAGCGTCGTGCGCGGGTGGTGCGGGGGCGCGGTGGCGCCGGGGTGGTGCGGCCTGTGACGCGGGCGCCGGGGCGCGTGGACGGGTGTCCACGGGGACGGTCACGGTCCGCGCGGAGCCCCGCGCGGCCGGTCGCCCCGACCTCTTCACCGTATTGGCACCCCGTGCCGCATCGCAAGGCACCCGGTGCCAAAAACTTGTCTCATCTGTGGAGAGTGGGCGTCAGATGAGCGATGATCGATCGTTGGGGGATGCGTGCGTGGCGGATGGGTGGAGCGGGGTGGAGTGGGGTGGGTGGGCCCGGGAACCCGTGTCTTCGCCCCGACGGGACGGAACGCGCCGCCCGGGCCGGTGCGGGTGGTGCGTTCCGGAGGTGGTCGGCGGGCCGGCCGGTTCTCCGGCGGCGCCGACGGGACGGGCGGCAGCCGGTGACGGCCGTGGCCGGGGGGCGGCGCCCGGTCCCGGGAGCGGGCGGGGAAGCGGCCCGGCCGCTCTGAGGGGCGGGGGTCGGTACGGGACGGGGGCGGAGGACGGGGCCGGGCGTGGGCCCGGCGCGGGGTCAGCCCTCCGAGCGCAGGGCGTTCTCGATCGTCCGCATGACCTCGTCCAGCGGGGCGTCCGTCCGGGCGACCGCGACCAGCACCTGGCCGCCGTGGGCCGGGCTCTCCGTCGTGGTGACCGTGGTTCCGCGCCCCGAGCCGATCCCGGTGCCGAACGTCCGGCGGACGATGGCGAAGGCGTGGTCCAGCTGGGCCTCGACGTCCCCCTCGCCCCCGGCCCGCAGCCATCGCCGCAGCACGTGGTTGTGGGCGGTCACCACGGCGGACGCGGCCACCTCGGCCAGCAGCGGGTCGTCGTTGCCGTCGTGGTGGGCCTGCTCGTCGAAGTGGGCGAGGAGGTAGCGGGTGAACAGCCGCTCGTACCGGGCCACGGAGGCGATCTCCCGCTCCCGCAGGGTCGGCACCTCCCGGGTCAGCCGGTAGCGCTCGACGGACACCGCGGGGGAGGCGGCGTACATCTTCATGACTTCCTTGATGCCCCGGCACACCGTGTCCAGCGGCGGCTCGTGCGGCGGGGCCGCGTTGAGCACCGCCTCCGCGCGGACCAGGGTGTCGTCGTGGTCCGGGAAGATCGCCTCCTCCTTGGACCGGAAGTGACGGAAGAACGTCCGCCGCGCGACCCCCGCCGCCGCCGCGATCTCGTCGACGGTCGTCGCCTCGTACCCCTTGGTCGCGAACAGTTCCATGGCCGCCGTCGCCAGTTCCCGGCGCATCTTCAGGCGCTGGGCGGCGGCCCGGCTCCCGGCCGCGCTCTCGGGGGCGTCGGACACGGGCGTACGGGGCGGACGGCGGGCGGGATCCGCGGACTGGGACATGCCATGAACGTACTGCATCTGAGCGCGCGGGCGCGCACACGCCCCGGCCCCCGACCGGGCGGGGAAGGGCCGGTCGGGGGCGTGCGGAGGGTGCGGCGCGAACGGTCCGCGCCGGGCCCCGCCACCCGTACGGACCGGCCGCCCGGCGCGGTGCCGCCGCGCCGCCGTTCCGCTCCGCCGTCCGGGCCGGGGCCGCTGTCCGGGACCGTGGGGGACAGGGGCCGTGGAAGGGGTGTCCCGGGCCCGGGGCTCAGCGGCGGGTGTGCTCGCGGAATCCGCGTCCCGTCTTGCGGCCGAGGCGGCCCGCCGCCACCAGGTGCTCCAGCAGGGGCGCGGGGGCGAGTCCCGGCTCCCGGAACTCCCGGTGCAGCGCCTTCTCGATGGCCAGGGAGACGTCCAGCCCGACCACGTCGAGCAGTTCGAACGGTCCCATCGGGTAGCCGCCGCCCAGCTTCATCGCCGTGTCGATCTGGTCGGGCGAGGCGTAGTGGTCCTGGACCAGCTTCACCGCGTTGTTCAGATAGGGGAACAGCAGAGCGTTCACGATGAACCCGGCCCGGTCCCCGCACTCCACCGGACGCTTGCCGAGGCCCGCGCAGACCTCGCGGACCGTGGTGTGGGCGTCGTCCGACGTGAGGACCGTCCGCACCACCTCGACCAGCCGCATCGCGGGCGCCGGGTTGAAGAAGTGCATCCCGACGACGTCCTCGGGCCGACGGGTCGCCCGGGCGCAGGCGATGACCGGCAGCGAGGAGGTGGTGGTCGCCAGCACCGCGCCGGGGCGGCACACCGCGTCCAGCGTCCCGAACAGCGTCCGTTTGACGGCCAGGTCCTCCGCGACGGCCTCCACGGCGAGGTCCACCCCGGCGAACGCCCCGTACCCGCCGGCGGGCGTGATCCGGCCCAGCGCCGCCGAGGCCGCCGCGCCGGACGCCCGGCCCCGGGCCACCGACCGGTCCAGGGAGGCGGCGATCCGCGACCGGGCGGCGTCGGCCCTCCGCCGGTCGCGGGCGGCGAGCACCACCTCGTACCCGGCGGTGGCGAACACCTCCGCGATCCCGGCCGCCATGGTCCCCGAACCGGCGATCCCCACCGACCGCACCGGCCGTCCCGGCGGTCCCGGGGGGCCGCCCGGTCCGGCCCCGGGCGGGGTGAGGGCGTCGGGGACCACGGCGGCGGCGCCGGGTTCCGCGTAGGTGTAGAAGCCCCGGCCCGCCTTGCGGCCCGTCAGCCCGGCCGCGCTCAGCTGGCCGAGGACCGGCGCGGGCGCGTACAGCCGGTCGTGGGAGGCCGTGTGCAGGGCGTCGAGGACGGCGCGCGCGGTGTCGACGCCGATCAGGTCGAGCAGGGCGAGCGGACCCATGGGCAGTCCGCACCCCAGTCGCATCGCCGCGTCGATGTCCTCCCGCCGGGCGTACCGCGACTCGTACATCACGGCCGCCTGGTTGAGGTAGCCGAACAGCAGCCCGTCCGCGACGAACCCGGGCCGGTCGCCCGCCGCCACGGGCTCCTTGCCCAGCTCCCGCGCCAGTTCCGTGACGGCGGCGACGGCGGCCGGCGAGGTGAGCACCGAGGAGACCACCTGGACCAGCCGCATCACGGGCGCCGGATGGAAGAAGTGCAGCCCGAGGACGCGTTCGGGGCGGGCGGACTCCGCGGCGAGCCGGGTCACCGAGAGGGCGTTGGTGCAGGTCGCGATGATCGTGTCCGGGGCCACGAGCGCGTCGAGTCCGCTCAGGACGTCCCGTTTGGTCGCGTGGGACTCCGGGGTCGCCTCGATCACCAGCTCCGCGCCGACGACGGCGGACAGTTCGGTGGTGGCCCGGAACCGGGCCAGCGCGGCGGCGCGTTCGCCCTCGCCGAGCAGACCGCGCCCGACCGCGCGGAGGGTGGAGGCGGCCAGGTCGGCGGTGGCCCGCGCGACGGCCGCGTCGCTGACGTCGACGCCGACGACGTTCCGCCCCGAACGGATCAGCACCTCGACGATGCCGGTGCCCATGGTGCCCAGCCCGACGACGGCGACCTCGCTGAGCGGACGGGACCGGGGAGAGGAGGGGGACGCGTGGGCTGCCGGGGACGCGGAAGGAGCGGGGTGCGCGGGGGACACCGGGGGCGTGGCGGGAACGACGGACGAGGGGGGCGCGGGAGACGCGGCGGTCGCGACGGGGGCGGGAGGCGCGGGGGACGGGGACGGGGGAGCGTCCATCGAGGGACTCCAGTCGGGAAGGGTGACGGCTTGATGGCCGGGCGTGCGCGCGGGGGCCCGGCGCGGCGGGGGCCTGCGGGGGTCGCGCGCCGGGGCCGAGGGCGGCGCCCGGAGATCCCGGCGCGCACCGGGCGCGCGAGGTGAGGGCGGCGCGTCCTGTCCCGGGGCGCGCCGTGAGGGGACGTCCGGCGGTGGGTGACGTGCCGTCACCGGGTCGCCGTCCGTCGGGTTCGTCCGAACCGACCGTGCTCCCGCCGGTCGCGTCACCGAACCGCCGGGAGGCGTCATCCAGCGGAAGGTCGTCCCGCTGGCCTGAGGTTAACTCGCGGGTAACGAGCGCGCCAGCCTCCGGTGCGCTCCTTTTCCGTCGCTTTCGGTGTCCTGACGGTGACCAGGGGTGTCGATAGGGTCCCCGTATGGACGAAGAGCTGCGAGTACTGACGGAGCGTCTGCGCAAGGAGTCCGGCGGTTCGGCCTCCTACGGGCGGCTGGCCGCGACCGTCGACCCCGAGGTGCTGGCGGAGGTGCTGACCGCGCCCGCCCAGCCCCTCTGGGCCCGCGAACTGGCCGCCTTCCGGCTCGGCGGCGCCGGGGACCGCCGCGCCTTCGAGTCCCTGGTGCTGCTCCTCAACCACCGTGACCCGGAGCGCTGCGCCAGCGCGGCCACGGCGCTGGCCCGGCTCGCCGACCCCCGGACGGCCCGCGCGGCGGCGGCGCTCGCCACCAACGAACTGCGCGTGGCGTACGCCCTGCACCCCGTGCGCCTGCTGGTCGCCCTGCGCGCCCCCGAGTCGGTGCCCGCGCTGATCACCGCGCTGGAACGGCGCCTCGCCCCGCGCGATCCGTACCGGGCGGTGGCCCTCGCCTGCGTCGACGGACTCGGGGAGCTGGGGGACGGGCGGGCCCGTCCGGTGCTCCGGGAGGCCCGCGCCCGCCCCGCCCTCGCGGAGGCGGCGTCGCGCGCCCTCGCCCGGATGGTCTGAGGAGGGCGCTGGCTCGCGGCCCGCGTCCGGCTGTTCCGGCGGGCCCACGCGGACCTCGCCCGGATCACCCTGGCCCCGGTCCACCGCTCCTGACCGTTCGCGCTCCCCGGGCGGGCTGCGGCGCGCGGCGTGGCACGGTACCGTCCGGCCCGTCCGCCCCGGTCGGAGCGGTCACCGGCCGGGCTCCGGGACCACCGCGTACGCCTCGATCTCCATCAGGTACTCCGGCGCGACCAGCGCGGCCACCTGGACGGCCGAGCCGGCGGGCAGCCGGGCCGGGTCGAGGAACTCGCCGCGCACCGAGCGCACCGCGTCCAGGTGCGCGATGTCCGTCACGAAGTACGTCAGCTTGACCACGTCGGCGAAGGTGGCGCCCGCCGCCGCGAGACAGCGGCCGAGGTTGACGAAGACCTGACGGGCCTGGGCCGTCGGGTCCCCGGGGCCGACCAGCTCGCCCTCCTCGTCGAGGGCGAGCTGTCCGGAGACCGCCACGAACCGTCCGCTGCCCAGGACGACATGGGTGTAGGCGGTGGCGGGGAAGACCCCCTCGGGCGCGGGGACGCGGGTGAGGTGGCCGGAGCCGTGATCGCTGCTCATGGCCGTCATCCTCACACCCGTCGGCCCGGAGCGGTCCACCGGCCCCGGCGCCGACTCCGGCTCCGGTCCGCACCGGTGCGGGCTCCGGCACCGGCATGCGCCCTGGCGCTGGACCGGAGGTTGGGGCGGAGCCGGTTCGGACCGCGCCGGCCGCCGGGGCGCGTTCCCCCGGCGGCCGGTCGCCCCTGAGGGCGTGCCGTCCCCGTCGACGCGTCGGCACCTCGGGCGGGTCAGCCCCGGAAGCCGATCAGCCCGTGCAGAGTGGTGCCCCGGGCGGCGGTGCCGCCGGTGCCGCGTGCGGGCCTCGGCTCGGGCTCCGGGGAGCGGGCGCACACCGCGTCCGCGCCCGGACCGCGCTCGTCCGGCACCCGGCCGGTGGCCAGGTAGTCGGCGAGGTGGCGGTCGAGGCAGTCGTTCCCGCTGAGCGTCACCCCGTGGTTGCCGCCGCCCTCCTCCACGACCAGCCGGGAGCCGCGCAGCTCCCGGTGCAGCGAGAGGGCGCCCTCGAAGGGCGTCGCCCCGTCGTCCGTGGCCTGGAGGAGCAGGACGGGCGGCAGTTCGCCGGTGGAGACGTCCGGCCGGACCAGCGGCGGGACCGGCCAGTGCGCGCACGGCGCGTTGTACCAGGCGTTGTTCCAGGTGGAGAACGGTGCCTTGGCGTGGCTCCGGCGGTTGTCGGCCCGCCAGTCGTCCTCGTCGCGGCTCCACCAGGAGTCCCGGCACTGGACGGCGGTGTAGACGCTGTAGCCGTTGTCCCCCTCCGCGTCCACGGCGCCGACCGCCTCGTACACCTTGACCAGCGGGCCCGGGTCGGCGCGCAGCGCGTACGCGGCGAACGCCTCGGCGAGGTAGGGCCAGTAGCCGTCGTAGTAGCCGCCGGGCAGGAAGGCGTCCTCCAGTTCGGCGCCGCCGACCGTGCCGCCCGCCGGGTCGCGGGTGACCGCCTCCCGCATCGCGTACCAGGCGGCCTCCACCCGCGCCGGGTCGGTGCCCAGCCCGTAGCGGTCGTCGTGCCGGGCGACCCAGGCCAGGAACGCCTGGTGGCGGGCGTGGAACGCGGCGTTCTGCCGCAGGTTCCCCTCGTACCAGACCTCGTCGGGGTCCACGACCGAGTCCAGTGCCATCCGCCGCACCCGGTGCGGGTAGCGCGCGCCGTACACCGCGCCGAGGTACGTGCCGTACGAGTAGCCGAGGTAGCTGATCCGCTCGGCGCCGAGCGCGGCGCGGATCGCGTCCATGTCCCGGACGGTGCTGACGGTGTCGACGTGGGCGAGCACGTCCCCGTGCTTCTCGCCGCACGCCCGCGCGAACGCCCGCGCCCGGTCGCTGTTCGCGCGGTCCACGGCCGGGGTGTCCGGCACGCTCGGCGGGCGCACCGGGTCGAAGTGGCCGGGGCGGCAGTCGAGGGCGGGTTCGCTCTTGCCCACCCCGCGCGGGTCGAAGCCGATGACGTCGTAACGGGCGCTCACCTCGCGGGGCAGCCCGCCGGACACCACCCCGGCGAGCGAGAGCCCGCTGCCGCCGGGACCGCCCGGGTTCACCAGGAGCGGGCCGTCGGACGTCTTCGCGGTGTGCGGGACCCGGGACAGGGCGAGGGTGATCCGGCGTCCCTCGGGCCGGTCGTGGTCGAGGGGGACCAGTAGCGAGGCGCACTGGAGCCTCGGGTGCCGTGCGGTGCCGCACTCCTTCCAGACGAGCGGCGCGGCGGGGGCGGCCTCGGTGGACGGGGGGCGGGCGGTCGCGGGGTGGGGGAGGGCGGTGAGGGTTCCGGCCAGGGCCACGGCGATGCCGCAGAGCGCGGCCGTACGTTTCTTCATGGGGCCTTCCAGGGCGGCGGGTACGGGGCCGTGGGCCCACGACCCCCAGGGCATGGTCGCGGACCGTCCGCCCCGATCCGCCCCGGGCGCCGGGGTGTTGCCCCGCGTTGACCCGTACGGGTGACCGGCCCGGTCGTGCGGGCGAGGGGGACGCGCCCGGCACCCGGTGCGGTGCCCGGCACGGGCTGGGGCGGCGCCCGGGGAGAGGGGAGCTTCCGGCGGGCCCGGCCGGGCCGTGCGGAGGGAGCGCCCGGGTGGGCCTGGCGCTGGCGGGAACGTCCTGGCGGGCCAGGCCGGACGCCGCGGCGCGGGGACGTCTAGGAGGGGTCGGGCCGTGCGGGCGGGGGGAAGGCCCGGTGCGCGGTGGAGGGGGCGTCGGCCGGGTCGTTCGGGGCCGTCCCGGCGGCCGTGCCGGGGTCGTCGTGCCGGGTCCGGGCCCACAGCGCGAGCCCGAGGCAGCCGAACGCGGCGCCCAGCGCGCACACGGCTCCCCAGCCCACCGCCGCGTACAGGGTGGTCGAGGCGAGGGCGCCGATGCCGCTGCCGACCGAGTAGAAGACCATGTACCCGCCGATCACCCGGCCGGTCGCGGTCGGGTGCAGGGCGGTGATCAGGGTCTGGTTGGTGACGTGGACCGCCTGCACCGCGAGGTCGAGGAGGACCACGCCGACGACCAGCGCCCAGAGCGAGTGCCGGACGAGGGCCAGCGGCAGCCACGAGACGGTGAGCAGCGCCAGGGCGACGCCCGTGGTCCGGCCGGAGAGTCCCCGGTCGGTCAGCCGCCCTGCGGTGGTCGCGGCCAGCGCGCCGACGACGCCCACCAGCCCCAGCGCGCCGATCGCGCCGTGGGACAGGGAGTGCGGGGGCTCGCCCAGCGGCAGCGCGACGCCGCTCCACAGGGTGCTGAAGGAGGCGAAGACCAGCAGTCCGAACAGCCCCCGGAGCCGCAGCGGTCCGCTCCGGACGAACAGGGTGACCGTGGAGAGCGGCAGCCGTCCGTAGCGCGGGGCCGTGGCCGTCGGGGCGGACGTCTGCGGTGCGGACGTCTCCAGGACGGCGGCGCGGCGCGGCAGCGTCCGGTGGAGGACCAGGGCGAGCAGGGTGGTGAGCACCGCCGAGGCGAGGTAGACGGACCGCCAGCCCGCCAGATCGGCCAGCAGACCGGACACGGTACGGGCCAGCAGGATGCCGATGACCACCCCGCTGGTGACCAGGCCGACGACGTGTCCGCGCCGGTCGGCGGGGGCCAGGGACGCGGCGTGGGCCACCAGCGTCTGCGCGACGACCGCGAGGAACCCCGTCGCGGCCACGCCCGCGAGCAGGACCGCCGCCGTGGGAGCGGTGGCCACCACGAGCAGCGCCGCCACCAGCAGGAGCGTCTGGACCACGACGAGCCGTCCACGGTCCACCCGGTCGCCCAGCGGGACGAGGAGGAGGAGCCCCAGCCCGTATCCGACGTGGGTGAGGGTGATGACGCCGCCGACGAGCGCGGGGCTCATGGCGAGGTCCCGGCCCATGGTCACCAGGAGCGGCTGGGCGAAGTAGACGTTGGCCACGGCGGCCCCGCAGACGACCGCGAACAGGGCGAGCACCGCGCGGGGCGGCGCCGATCCGGGGCCCGCCCCGCCCCGGGCTCCGGTGGCCGGTGCCGTCCCGGCGGGCGCGGACGGCCCGGTGGCCGCGGTGGCCCTGTCCGCCGTGGCCGTACCCGTCGCGGTGGCGATACGTGTCGTGGCCGTATCCGCCGTATCCGCCGTATCCGCCGTATCCGGTGTGCCCGGCGCACCAGGCGTGCTCGTCATGTCTGGTGCGGTCGTCCCGCTCGTCTCCGCCGTGGCGGTCCCCCTCGTGGTCGTCTCCGTCGCGGCTGTCCCTGTACCTGTCGCGGTCGTGCCGCTGTCGCTGTCGCCGGGCATCGGCGCCCCCCTCGGTTCTGGTTGCATCTTGCTACCAGTCGGGACGGTAGCCCGCCTTGGTAGCATGTTGCAACCATTCAGTGCTCGGGATCGGGAGGCGGGGAACGCCGTGGTGACCAGGACGCGTTTCGACGACAGCGAGTGCCCCGTCGCGCGGTCGGTGGACGCGATCGGGGACTGGTGGTCCCTGCTGATCGTGCGGGACGCCTTCGACGGGAGCAGGCGCTTCGGGGAGTTCCAGCGGAGCCTCGGCGTCGCGAAGAACATCCTCGCCGCACGGCTGCGCACCCTGGTGGCGGGCGGGGTCCTCGTGTCCGTCCCCGCCTCGGACGGCAGCGCCTACCGCGAATACGCGCTGACCCCGAAGGGTGAGGCGCTCTTCCCCGTCATCGTGGCGTTGCGCCAGTGGGGCGAGGGGAACGCCTTCGTGCCCGGCGAGCCGCGCTCCCGGCTGACCGACCGGGAGCGGGGGCGACCGCTGCGCGCGCTGGAGGTGGTCTCCGAGGACGGACGGCGGCTGGGGCCCGGCGACACCGTCGTCCACAAGGTCCCCGCCGTTTCCGGCACTTCCGGCACTTCCGGTGCTCCCGGCGCCTCCGTCGTCCCCGGCGCCCCCGCTGTTCCCGACGCTTCCGACGTCTCCGGCGGGTGATCCCGGGCGCGGGGGCCGGCGCCGGGCGCGGGCCGGTCGTCCGTCGCTTCGGAAGGGAACGGGCGTTCGGTCCGAGGGTGGGGCGCGCCGGAGACGGGGAGGTGCGCCGGATCACGGGGCGTCACCGTGGGGCGTCAACCGCCACCCCGATTTGGGGGCGCGGGCGCGGGGGTGGTTGGCTTTCCGTGGACCTTTGGGAAAACAAGCCTTGGAGGAAGTGCAATGGCGCAGGTCGAGGCCACCACGGAGCGGATCATCGCGGCGAACCCCGACGACGTCTTCGACGCGCTGGCCGATTACAGCGAGGTGCGCGGGAAGCTGCTGCCGGAGCAGTTCAGCGAGTACGAGGTCCGCGAGGGCGGCGACGGCGAGGGCACCCTCGTCCACTGGCGGCTCCAGGCCACCAGCAAGCGGGTCCGTGACTGCCTGCTGGAGGTCACCGAGCCCAAGGACGGCGAGCTGGTCGAGAAGGACCGCAACTCCACCATGGTCACCACCTGGCTGGTCACCCCGGCCGGGGAGGGGCGGGCCCGGGTCGTCGTGACCTCCCGCTGGCAGGGCGCCACCGGCATCGGCGGCTTCTTCGAGCGGACCTTCGCGCCCAAGGGCCTCGCCCGGATCTACGACGCGCTCCTCGCCCGGCTCGCGGCCGAGACCGAGAAGAAGTAGCCGAGCGCCCACCGGGCCCCGCCGCGCGCCCCGGAGCGGAGGGGGCCGCGCCGTCTCCCGGACGCGCCCCCGGGGTTCCCCGGGGGCGCGCGGGCGCGGTGAGGGGCGCGGAGCGGCGCGAGTTCCGGCGTTGTCGCACACCGCGACACGGGCCGGACGTACCGTGGTCACGAGCGACCACGTACGTGTGGCACCGGAAGGAGCCTCGGCCATGGAGCACGGCACGGGACCGGCCCGCCCCGAGGGCCCGGCGACGGGCGGTGGGGCCGCCCGTCCGGCCCCCGGACGCGTCCCGCTGGCCGTCGTCGTGGTGGACGGCGCGGGACTCGTGACCCACTGGAGCACCGGCGCCCGCAGACTCTTCGGACATCCGAGGGAGGCCGCCGTCGGCCGCCCCGCCACCGATCTGCTTCCGGTGACCGGGGCCCTCGCAGACCTCTCCGGGACGGATCTCTCCGGAGTGGACGTCTCCGGAGCGGACGGCGCCGACGAGCCCCCGGCGGACGGCCGGGGCGGCCCCGGGCCCGACCCGGCGGATCTCCTGCGCGGCTCCACCGGCTATCCGAGGTCCGGCCGCGCCCGGGTCTCCGTGGCCTCCGGCCCCTGGCCGTCCGGCACTCCCGGTTCCGGCCCGGCGCCCGGCGCTCCCGGTTCGGACGGTCCGTCCGGCACCCGTGTTTCCGGCCGCGCGCCCGACGCCCCCGGTCCGTACGGCGCCGCCGCCCCGTCCGTCAACGGTGCCTCCGGCCCGGCCGCGTACCGCGCGGGAAGGCTTCCCGGTTCCGGCGCCCCGCTCCCGGCCGGTCCGTCCGGCGCCGCCCCCGTCGCGGGCGGCCCGTCGAACGGGACGGTGCCCGCCCCGCGCTCCCCGGTCTCCGGGCGGGGACCGGACGACCCGGCCGGGCACCGGATCGAGGTCCTCTGGTGGACCTACCCGCTGGTCGGACCGGGCCCCGCGCGGCTGCTCGTCCTCGCCGCCGGGGCGCCCGGACCCGGGGAGGATCCGGCGGCGGAGCACGTCGCCCCCGGCTTCGCCCGGCACGCCGACCTCCCCGACGCCGACGACCTGGCCCGGCGGCTCCCCGAGATCATGCCCAGCATGAGCGTCGCCGACAGCGCCCGGATCGCCGAGCAGGTCCTCGAACTCGGCTACCCCGTGCTGGAGTTCAGCCAGCGCGACCGGGTGCCCGTCACTCCCGACTGGGGAGTGGCCCGCCGGGCGGAACGCCGGGCCCGCCGGGAGCGCGCGGCCCGCGCCCGCGCCGCCGGAGTGCCCCCGGAAGCGGTCGACGGCTCCTCCCGAGACGTCTGGGACGCCGAGGACGCCGAGGACCTGGAGTACGCGGCCGTCCGGGAGCGCCTGGAGTTCCTCAACGAGGTGAGCGGACGGATCGGCACCTCGCTCGATCTGGCGCGCACCATCGAGGAGGTCAGCCGCGCCGTGGTGCCCCGGTTCACCGATGTCGCGGGCACCTATCTGCGGGAACAGGTCGTCGCGGGCGAGGGGTTCCCCGACGGGCCGCCCGACACCACCACCATGTGGCACCGGGTCGCCGTCGAGCACACCGACGAACCCGGCCGCTGGGACGACGTGGTGCCGGTCGGCGAGGCGATGCCGTTCCCCGCGCACACCCCGTTCTTCCAGTGCATGACCACCGGGCACCCGGTCCTCGTCCCCCGGATCACCGAGGAGATGGGCAACGCCATCGCGGCGCAGTTCGAGAAGCGGGACATCCGCCCGCTGATCAACCACCGCTCGATGCTGGTCGTCCCGCTGAAGGCCCGTGACGTGGTCCTCGGCTTCATGATCCTGCTGCGCCACCGCGAGCGGCCCGTCTTCAACGACATGGACCGGGTCACCGGCGCCGAACTCGCCGCCCGCGCCGGGCTGGTGCTCGACAACGCCCGGATGTACACCCATCAGGAGAACGTGGCGGAGACCCTCCAGGACAGCATGCTCCCGCACATCCCGCCCCGGATGGCGGGCTGTGACATCGCCACCCGCTACCTTCCGGGCACCCTGCTCGGCAGGGTCGGCGGCGACTGGTTCGACGCGGTGAAGCTGCCGGGTTCCCGCACCGCCCTGGTGGTCGGCGACGTGATGGGGCACGGCCTCAACTCCGCCGCGATGATGGGACAGTTGCGGACCTCCGTCCAGACCATGGCCGCCCTGGACCTGCCGCCCGCCCAACTGCTGCGCAACCTGGACGACCTGGCGCAACGGCTGGGCGAGCACTACCTGGCGACCTGTCTGTACGCGGTGTACGACCCGGTGCGCGGTCATCTGGAGATCGCCAACGCGGGCCATCTGCCGCCGGTGGTGGTCCGCGCCGCCGACGGCCGCAGCGAACTCCTCGACCTGCCGACGGGCGCCCCGATCGGCGTCGGCGGGGTGCCCTTCGAGACGGTGCGGGTGCCGGTGGCCCCCGGTGACCGGCTGGTGATGTGCACCGACGGACTGGTCGAGACGCGCGGCGAGGACATCGGGGTGGGCCTGGCGACCCTGTCCGAGTCGGCGGCGCACCCGGCGGCCTCCATGGACGCCGCCTGCGACACCATCATCCGGGCGCTGGCCCGCCGGGGCGACCGCAAGGACGACGTGGCGCTGCTGATGGCCCGGTTGAACGGGATCTCCCCCGAGGACGTGGCCCACCACCGGATGCCCGCCGACCCGGCGGAGGTCCGCGCGGCCCGGGCGTTCGTCGCCGAACGGCTCACCGGATGGGGGCTCGGCGCCCTGGCCGGGACGGCCGCGCTGCTCGCCGGGGAACTCGTCGCCAACGCGGTGCGGCACGCCGGGGGCGGTGGGGTCGGGGTGCGGCTGGTGCGCGGGGACGCCCTGCTGTGCGAGGTCACCGACGACGACCACCATCTGCCGACCCTGCTGAGCGCCGGTCCCGGGGACGAGGCCGGACGCGGGCTGCGGGTGGTCAGCGCGCTCGCCCGGGCCTGGGGCACCGGTCGCACCGCCACCGGCAAGACGGTGTGGTTCGAACTGGCGCTGCCCCGCCGCCGCCCCGTCCCGCGCTGACCCGTCCGGCTCCGGACGTCGGTCCGGACGGGTGGACCCGTCGCCCCCGGTCCGAGGGACCGGTGCCACGGGTACCTGGACAGGCGGTCCCTGGACGGTGGCTCCGCTCAGGGGCCGCCCCCCTGGGCGGCAGCCGTCACCCCGGCGGCGAACCGGCCGTCAGGGCCGATCCGGGACGGACGGCCGTCAGGGTGACCCCGGGCGGATCGGAGGTCAGGGTGATCCGGGACGGGACGCGGTGGGCGCCTCAGCCGCGCGGCACGTCCCCCAGCCCGGTCAGCAGTTTCCTCAGCAGTCCCGCCAGTAGCTCCCGCTCCTCCCCGTCGAGGTGGTCCAGCAGCTCTTCCTCGGTGGCGAGGTGCCCGGTGAGGGCCGTCCCGGCCAGCCGGTGGCCCTCGGGGGTGAGGGTGACCAGCAGGCTGCGGCGGTTGTCCGGGTCGGTCTCCCGGGTCACCAGCTCCTTGGCGACCAGTCGGTTGAGACGGTTGGTCATCGCTCCGGAGGTGATCATCGACGCCTCGCTGAGCGCCCCGGCGGTGAGCCGGTACGGGGGGCCGGACCGCAGCAGGGTCGCCAGGATGTCGAACTCGCCCAACTGGAGCCCGTGCGTCGCGAACTGGTCGGACAGCACGCGTTCGAGGAGTCGTGAAGCGCGCTGGATCCGGCCGATCACCCCCATCGGGGCCGCGTCGAGGTCCGGCCGTTCGGCCCGCCACTGGGCGAGCACCCGGTCCACGTTGTCGCCGTCACCGCTCACGGTCCCTCACCCCTCATTGATTGCTTTACGTCGAACTGTTTGACGTGAAGGTAGCAGAGTCCTACTCTTCTTCATGTCGAACAGTTCAACGTCAAGCAATCCGGGCGGGGTTCAGGCCCGGAGGGGGAGGCAGGCCATGCGCATCACCGTCTTCGGAGCCGCCGGGAACGCGGGTGTCCGGATCGCCGCCGAGGCGCTGGACCGGGGTCACGAGGTCACCGGGGTGGTCCGCGACCCGTCCCGGGCCGCCGCGCTGCCCGCCGGGGTCACCGTCCGGACCGGCGACGCCTCGGACTCCGGACGGGTCCGGGAGCTGGCCGTCGGTCAGGACGTGGTGGTCGGCGCGACCCGTCCGCCCCGGGGACACGAGGACGAACTCGCCACGGCGGCCCGGGGTCTGCTCGCCGGGCTCACCGGAACCGGGACCCGGCTCCTGGTGGTCGGCGGCGCGGGAAGCCTCCTGGTCCCCGGTACCGGGGGCCGCCTCCTCGTGGACGACCCCGCGTACGTCCCGCCCGCCTGGCGGGACGTCGCCCTCGGCAGCGTCCGGCAGCTGGAGGTCTTCCGGGACCGCGCCGAGGTGGACTGGGCGTACGTCAGCCCGCCCGCGATCCTGGAGCCCGGCGAGCGCACCGGCCGCTACCGGACCGGTCGCGACGAGGTGCTCACCGGTCCCGGCGGCGTCTCCCGGATCTCCATGGAGGACCTGGCCGTCGCGCTCCTCGACGAGATCGAGCGCCCCCGCCACCACCGCGTCCGCTTCACCCTCGTCGAGGACTGACGCCCCGGGCGGCGCGACTCCGTACGGCCCGTCCGACCTGTACGGCGCCGTCTGACCCGTACGGCCCGTTCGGCCCGTTCGGCCTGCCCGGCCTGTCCGTCCCGCCCAGGGGCCGGACGGACCGGGGCGCACGGACGGCGGGGACGGCCGGACCGGCCCGTTCGGTCCGGCCCGGACCGGGCATCCGGTGACGCCACGTCAGGGGAAGCCCTTGCCCGCGCCTCCCTCCGGACGGTAGACCGGTCGTAGTACCGGTGTTCGGGACGGATCCGGCGGCCGGACGGGTGAACGGGGACACGGAATGGGTACGGAGCACGGGCAGCGGGACGCCTGGCAGGGGTTCTGGGCCGGGGCGCCCGAGGAGGAGGGCGGGGTCTTCTGGGACGCCGACCCGGCCACCGCCGCCGCCCTCCATCTGCCGCTGTTCGCCGACCACTTCACCGACGGGCCGCCCGTCCTGGACCTCGGCTGCGGCAACGGCACCCAGACCCGCCACCTCGCCCGCCACTTCCCCCGGGTCATCGGCGTCGACCTCGCCCCCGCCGCGATCGAGCGCGCCCGCCGCGCCGACCCGGAGCACACCGTCGACTTCCGGGTGGCCGATCCGACCGACCCGGCCGTGACCGAGGGGCTGCGCGCCGAACTCGGTGACGTCCACGTCTACGTCCGGGGGGTCCTCCACCAGTGCCCGCCCGGGGACCGCCAGCCGCTGGTGGACGGGATCGCCGCGCTGCTCGGCACCCGGGGCCGGGGCTTCCTGGTGGAACTCGCCGAGACGGCCGGGGAGGTGCTGCGCGCTCTCGCCGGGTCCCCGTCCGGCCCCCCGGCCAAACTCGTCCCGGTCCTCGCGCACGGCATCGCGCCCGGCGCGGTCTCCGACGCGGCCGTCCCCGGTCTTCTGGAGGCCGCCGGGCTGGACGTGCTAGCCACCGGCGAACTCCCGCTCACCACCACCGAGACCACCGGGGACGGCCCGGTCGTCCTGCCGTCCCGCTGGACCCTGGTGGCGGCCCGCCCGCGCTGAACCGGCCACCCGGTCCGGCGCCCGCGCGGTGGTCCGGCCACCCGGCCCCGTACCCGGCCACCCGACTGCTCGGCGCGCGGGCGAACCGGCCGCCGGGCCCGCCGTCCGCGCGACCGGACCGGTGAACCCGGTCCGGGGCTCCTGGCCCGGCCCCGTCCCGGCGCGTACCGTGGCGGGACAGCGAAGAGGGGAGCCCCGGTGTGAAGATCCTCATCAGCGCCGACATGGAGGGCGCGACCGGAGTCACCTGGCCCGCCGACGTGCTGCCCGGCACCCCGCAGTGGGAGCGCTGCCGGTCGATGTTCACCTCCGACGTGAACGCCGCCGTCCTCGGGTTCTTCGACGGGGGCGCCGACGCGGTCCTCGTCAACGAGGCCCACTGGACCATGCGCAACCTGCTGCTGGAACGGCTGGACGACCGGGTGGAGATGCTCACCGGCCGCCACAAGTCCCTCTCGATGGTCGAGGGCGTCCAGCACGGCGACATCGACGGCATCGCCTTCGTCGGCTACCACACCGGCGCAGGGATGGAGGGCGTCCTCGCCCACACCTACCTCGCCAACTCCCTCACCGGGGTCTGGCTCAACGGGGAGCGCGCCAGCGAGGGCCTGCTGAACGCCCGGGTGGTCGCCGAGTTCGGAGTGCCCGTGGTCCTCGTCACCGGTGACGACCTGACCTGCGAGGACGCCCTCGGCTACGCGCCCGGGGCGCTGAAGGTCGCCGTCAAGGACCACGTCTCGCGTTACGCGGCGGTGTGCCGCACCCCCGCCCGCACCTCCGCCGCGATCCGCTCGGCCGCCAAGGAGGCCGTCGCCCTGTCGGAACGCCACGTGCCGGTCGAGGCGGGACCGTTCACCGTGGAGATGGAGTTCGACGCCGAACACCTGGGCCTCGCGGCCACCGTCGTCCCCGGGGTGGCCCGCAGCGGGGAACGCCGGGTCGGGTACACCAGCGACACCATGTACGAGGGCATCAGGACGTTCAAGGCCGTCACGACGATCGTCTCGGCGGCCGTGGAGGAGAGCTATGGCTGACCCCCGATCCGGACCGCCCGGCGGCGCCTCCGCCGCGACCGCGACCGGCTCCCGCGCCACCGGCGCCGGAAGCGGTCACCGCGCCCCACGGACCGGCCCGGCGGGCCCGGCGGACGGCCCGCCCGCCCCCGGGGCCGACGTCACCGGAGTCCGTTCCCCGGGGGCCGACGCCTCCGGAGCCCCCGCGCCCGGGGCTCACGCCCATGGGGTTCACGCCCCCGGGGCCGACGCGCCCGGGACCCGTGTGCCGGGTGAGGACGCTCCCGAGGTCGACGCCCGGGCCCTCGACGAGGTCGTGCGGTTCACCTCCGACCTCATCCGCGTCGACACCTCCAACCGGGGCGACGGCGAGTGCCGGGAGCGGCCCGCCGCCGAGTACGCCGCCGCCCTCCTCGCCGACGCGGGCCTGGAACCGGTCCTGCTGGAACGGGTCCCCGGCCGCGCCAACGTCGTCGCCCGCTTCCCCGGCACCGACCCCACCGCGCCCGCCCTGCTGCTCCACGGGCACCTCGACGTCGTCCCGGCACGGGCCGACGAGTGGTCCGCGCACCCCTTCTCCGGGGAGGTCCGCGACGGGGTGGTGTGGGGCCGGGGCGCCGTCGACATGAAGAACATGGACGCGATGATCCTGGCGACCGCGCGCTACTGGGCGCGCGCCGGACTGCGGCCCCGCCGCGACGTGGTGATCGCGTTCACCGCCGACGAGGAGGCCAGCGCCGCCGACGGGGCCGCGTTCCTCGCCGACCGGCACCCCGACCTCTTCGAGGGGTGCACCGAGGGCGTCAGCGAGTGCGGCGGCTACACCTTCCACGACGGACGCGGCACCCGCATCCACCCGATCGGCGCCGGGGAGCGCGGCACCGCCTGGGTGCGGCTCACCGCCCGGGGCCGCGCCGGACACGGCTCGAAGATCAACCACGCCAACGCCGTCACCCGGCTCGCCGCCGCGATCACCCGCATCGGCGACCACGCCTGGCCCGTACGGCTCACCCCCACCGTGCGCGCCTCGCTCGCCGCCCTCGGCGCCCTGTACGGACTGGAAGCCGACCCGGACGCGCCGGACTTCGACGTCGACGCCTTCCTGGACGACCTCGGCCCCGCCGCCGCGCTCGCCGCGCCGGTCGTCCGCAACAGCGCCAACCCCACCGTGCTGAACGCCGGTTACAAGGTCAACGTCATCCCCGGCGAGGCCACCGCCCTGGTCGACGGACGGTGTCTGCCCGGCACCGAGGAGGAGTTCCGCGCCACACTCGACGCGCTCACCGGACCCGACGTCGACTGGGAGTACCACCACCGGGAGATCCCGCTCCAGTCACCCGTCGACACCCCCACCTACGCCCGGATGCGGGCCGCGCTGGAGGAGTTCGCGCCCGAGGCCCGGGTGGTGCCCTTCATGATGTCGGGCGGCACCGACGCCAAGCACTTCTCCCGGCTCGGGATCACCGGCTACGGCTTCACCCCGCTGCGGCTGCCCGAGGGCTTCGACTACGCCGCCATGTTCCACGGGGTCGACGAACGCGTCCCGGTCGACGCCCTCCACTTCGGCGTCCGGGTCCTCGACCGCTTCCTGCGCACCGCGTGACCCCCCGGCCACCGGAGGCCCCCGCCCGGCCCGCGCGGCTGCGGCCGGGGGCCCGGGTCGCGGTCGTCGCGCCCAGCGGGCCCGTCCCCGCCGACCGGCTCGCCGCCGGGCTGGAGGTGCTGCGCGGCTGGGGCCTCGACGCCTTCGCCACCCGGCACGTCCTCGACGGACACCCCCGCCTCGGCCACCTCGCGGCCCGCGACGCCGACCGGGCCGCCGACCTCCAGGACGCCTGGTGCGACCCGTCCGTCGATGCGGTGCTGTGCGCCCGGGGCGGCTACGGCTCCCAGCGGACGGCCGACCTGGTGGACTGGACGGCGGTGCGCGCCGCCGGACCCAAGCCGTTCGCCGGGTTCAGCGACGTCACCGCGCTCCACGAGGCGTTCGCGGTGCGCGCCGGATTCGCCACCCTGCACGCCCCGATGACGGCCACCGCCGACTTCCTCGGACTCCCGGACCCGGTCGCGCCCGCCGGAGGGAGCCGCGCCGCCGACCACCTGCGGGCCACCCTCCTCGCCCCGGAGACCGTCCGGGTCCTCGCCCTGGGCCGCCCGCTGTTCCCCGGTCGCGCCCGGGGCGTCACCCTCGGCGGCTGCCTCTCGCTGCTCGCCGCCGACCTCGGCACCCCCCACGCCCGGCCCTCGGCCCGGGGTGGGCTGCTCTGTCTGGAGGACGTGGGCGAGGAGCCCTACCGCCTCGACCGCTACCTCACCCAGCTGCTGCGCTCCGGCTGGCTGGACGGCGTCGCGGGCGTCCTGCTGGGCTCCTGGCGGGACTGCGGTCCCTATCCGGGGGTCCGCGCCGTCCTGCTGGACCGGCTGGGCCCGCTGCGGGTGCCGGTCCTGGAGGAGTGCGGCTTCGGGCACGCGCCCGGCGCGCTCACCCTGCCGCTGGGCGCCCGCGCGGTCCTCGACGCCGACGCGGGAACCCTCACCCTCGACGAGCCCGCCCTGCGCTGACCCGACGCCCTGGGCCGGTCCCCGGCTCCCGGTGCCGCCCGGGCCCCGCGTCGCCCCGGCGCGTCCCGCGTTCTCCCGGTGCCCTCCGCGATGACGGGCCCCGTGTCCGTCCCGGGCCTCGGCGTCGCCCTCCCAGCCCGCACGCCGCGACGTCCTGGGCCGGTGCGGTTCCCGGCGGTCGGAACGGGTCCCCGGACGCCGACGCTGTCCCTGGTGGCCTGGTGGCCTGGTGGCCTGGTGGCCTGGTGGCCTGGTGGCCTGGTGGCCTGGTGCGATGGTGCGGGGTGCGGTTCGGTGGCCCGGCGCGGTCGGGCCGGGACCCTCCGTCACCGCCGTCCCGGCTCGCCGTGCGGGGCGGCCCCGCGCTGCCCATGCTGGTGGGGGAGGGGTGGGACGACCGGCGGCGAAGGGTGCGCGCGATGAGTCCGAAGACGACCACGACCAAGTCCCGGAGTTCGCTCGGCGAGCTGGCCACCCCCGGCCGGATCGTCGTCATCGTGCTGGCGGTCCTCGCGCTGGTCTTCATCTTCGAGAACACCCAGGAAGTCGAGATCAGACTGCTGATCCCCCAGGTCACCATGCCGCTGTGGGTCGCGCTGCTGGCCATGTGGCTGATCGGGGCGCTGTGCGGGGCGTACTTCCTGCGCCGCCGCGACCGCCGCTGATCCGCTCGGTCCGCAGGGACCCCGTGGGACCTGCGGCGGGCCCGTTCCGGGGGTGGTCCGGCCGTCCGGCGCCGGGACCGTCCCGCCGCCCGCTCCGCCGGACCACCACGGGCAGCGGACCGTTCAGCCGGGACCGTTCCCGGCGGTCCCGCCACCAGTTCTGCCGTGCTTGCCGCGCCTGCCAGACGGACCCGCCGTGACCGTCGCGGGGACCTTCGCCGGGCCGGGACCCTCCGCCGTACCGCCGGTACCGGCCCCTGCGGAAAGCCGTTGTCCTGGGGGACATCGCCGCCCAGAATGGCCCGATGCGACGGATCGTGGTCATCGACGCCCCCTCCAACCTGGGCTTGCGCCCGCCCGCCCCCGGCCAGGTCCCCGGCTGCCGTCTGCTGGCCGGGGCCCTGCGCGAGCGGGACCTCGTCCGGCGGATCGGTGCCGACGACGGCGGGGCCGTGGCCGCGCCCCGCTACGACCGGGGCGACTGGCAGGAGGGCGACGGGGTCTTCCACGCGGCGGCCATCGCCGCGTACACGGTCCGGCTCGCCGACCGGATCGGCCCCCACCTCGCCGCCGGTGAGCTGCCGGTGGTCCTCGGCGGCGACTGCTCGGTGCAGCTGGGCGCCTCCCTCGCCATGCGCCGCGCCGGACGGTACGGGCTCGTCGCGATCGACGCCTCCGCCGACTTCCGGCACCCCGGCAACTCCGACCGGATCGGCGCCGCGGCGGGCGAGGAACTCGCCCTCGCCACCGGCCGGGGCCAGCGCGACCTCACCGACCTGGAGGGCCTCGGCCCCTACCTCCGGGACGAGGACGTCCGCTGCCTCGGCATCCGGGACGGGGACGAGGACCTCCCCGAACTGGCGGCCCTGAGCATCCCCGTCGCCACCGTCGGGGAGGTCCGTCGCCGGGGTGCCGAGGAGACGGCCCGGGCCGTCGTCCGGGACTTCCCCGCCGACACCCACCGGGGGTTCTGGGTCCACCTCGACGCGGACGTCCTCGACCCGTCCGTGATGCCCGCCGTCGACAGCCCCGACCCGGACGGACTGCTGCCCCCCGAGGTCACCGCGCTGCTGCGCCCGCTGCTCGCCTCGCCGCGCTGCGCGGGCCTCAACGTCACCATCTACGACCCCGCCCTGGACCCCGACGGCACCGCGGGCGATCTCCTCGCCGACCTGGTGGCGGACGCCTTCGGGGCGGTCGGCCGCTGACCGCGCCGGGCCCCGCCGCCCGCCGCCCGGACGGAAACATCTCCCCCGGAACCCCTGGTCAGGAAGCGCCCCGCGCTGTTCCATGGTCACCGTGACGACGGGCGGCACCGCGGGACGGGCCGCCCGCCGGGCACGTCACGGACCAGGGAACCGAAGAGAGGGGCTGCCGCCTTGACGCCGACGGCCACGACGATCCGCCGCGCCACCCTCATCCTGCCCGCCGCCGGGCTGGGCACCGCCAATCCGCTGCCACCGCTGCGGCCCCACGACGGGACCCACCACCTGGACGCCCGTTCCCTCGCGGACCTCCCCCGCGACATGGCCCGTCAGATCGGCTACGCGCCCCTGCGCGGGGTCCTGCCCGCCCCCGTCCTCGACGGGTACGGCCGCGACCGGACCGCGACCGCGTTCGACACCCTCGTCATCGAGAACACCCGGCTCCGGGTCACCGTCCTGCCTGGACTCGGCGGCCGGATCCACTCGATCCACCACAAGCCCACCGGCCGCGACCTCCTCTACACCAACCCGGTGGTCCAGCCCGCGGGCTTCGCCCTCAACGGCGCCTGGTACTCCGGCGGCGTCGAGTGGAACATCGGCGCCACCGGCCACGGGGTGCTCTCCTGCGCCCCCTTCCACGCCGCCGTCGTCCCTGCCCCGGACGGCGGCCGGATGCTGCGGCTGTGGGAGTGGGAACGCCTGCGCGACCTGCCGTTCCAGGTCGACCTCTGGCTCCCCGACGACTCCGACTTCCTCCACGTCGGCGTCCGGGTCCGCAATCCGCACGAACGTCCCGCGCCCGTCTACTGGTGGTCCAACACCGCAGTCCCCGAGGACCGCCGGGTGCTCGCCCCCGCCGACCACGCCTGGCACTTCGGCTACACCCGCGCCCTCACCCGGGTGCCCGTCCCCGAACACGACGGCGTCGACCGCACCCGCCCGGAGCGCAGTACCCACGCCGCCGACTACTTCTACGACCTGCCCGAGGGACAGCGCCGCTGGATAGCCGCCCTCGACGCGGACGGCCACGGCCTCGTCCAGACCTCCACCGACGCGCTGCCCGGCCGCAAGCTGTTCCTCTGGGGCTCAGGCACCGGCGGCCGCCGCTGGCAGGAGTGGCTCACCGAACCCGGCACCGGCGGCTACGCCGAGATCCAGGCCGGACTCGCCCGCACCCAACTGGAACACGTACGGCTGGAGCCGGGGGAGCAGTTCAGCTGGCTGGAGGCGTACGGGCCGCTGCGGGCCGACCCCGGCGCCGTCCACGGCACCGACTGGACGGCCGCCCGCGCCGCCGCCGAGGAGGCGCTCTCCGTCGCGCTGCCCCGGGCGGCCGTGGACGCCGCCCACGCCGCCTGGCTCCCGTACGCCGACGCCGAACCCGTCGAACGCCTCGCCACCGGTTCCGGCTGGGGCGCCCTCGAAGTGCTGCGCGGCGGATACGAACTGCCCGGCACCCCCTTCGACCTCGACGGCGACGACGGCCCCGGGCCGGACCAGGAGCCCTGGCACCATCTGCTGCGCACCGGGGACCTGCCGGAGCCGCGCCGGGCCGCCCCGCCCGGCCCCAGCCTCGTCGCCCCGCACTGGCGGGACATGCTGGAGACCGCGCGTGCCACCCCCCTCACCGAGTACCACCTGGGCGTCGCCCAATGGCACGCGGACGACCGGGCCCAGGCCGTCCGCAGCTGGGAACGGGCCCTCGAACTCGCCCCCGGAGCCTGGCCGCCGCTGCGCTGCCTCGCCGTGGCCGACCAGGTGGACGGCTTCCCCGAACGGGCCGCCGACCGCTACGCCGAGGCGTTCGCCGCCCTGCTGCGGGAGCGCGGCCCCGGCCCCGACTGGACCGCCGCCTCGGCCGCCCTCGGCCGGGAGGCCCTCGACGCGCTGCTCGCCGTCGGCCGTCCCGGGGACGCCCGCCGGGTGTGGGAGGCGCTGGCCCCCGAGACCCGGGCGCGCGGCGCGTTCCGGCTGGCCGAGGCCCGGCTGCTGCTGGCGGAGGGCGACCCGGCGGCGGCCCGCGCGGTGTTCGCCGCCGGGTTCGAGGTGGCGGACCTCGCCGAGGGCGCCGAGACGCTCGGGGAGCTGTGGGCCCGGATCAGCGACGAACCGCTGCCCGCGCGCTACGACTTCCGGATGCGCCCGGCCGCCTCGTAGGCACTCACCGGGGCGGCCCGGCCGGGCCGCCCCGGTCCGCGTACTCGAACACCGAGCCGTCCGGATGCAGCGCGATCAGATTGCGTCCGGCGGGGGTGGCCACCGGTCCGGCCAGGACCTTCGCCCCGGACGCGCCCAGCACCTCGGCCGTCTCGCCCACGTCCCGCACGGCGATGGTGGCGGCCACCCGCCGCAGCACGTCGATCTCCTCCTCCGGCCCGCTCATCAGGAGGAAGCAGCCGACCGCGGCGACCGACACCCCGCCGCGCTCGTAGCGCTGGGCCCGGCCGCCGGTCAGCCGTTCGTAGAACGGCACCGAGGACTCCAGATCGGTGACGCAGACACGCAGAGTGGTTCCCAGGATCTCCATGCGGGCGAGCCTAGTTGGGGTCCGTCCGCCGGGTGATCGGTTCCGCCGGGACGGCCACCCGGCGGCCTTGGACGACCCCCCGCGACCCGGGCGCTTCCCGGTGCCCGGGGAGGTTCCCCGTGGGGCGGGCGGCCGGACGTGCGTTCACCGGGACGGGGGTGGCCCCACGGTGGCCGCCCGGCGCGCCGTCCCCGCTGCTCCGCCGGGAGTACCCCGATCGGCTGGTCCTCGTCGCCGGGCGCGCGCCGCCGGTCCCCGGGGCCCGGGCGGGGCGGGGCCGGGGGGAAGGGTGGTGCCATGAGCGATCCGCGTTACCTGTACGCCGTCTGCCGTCCCTGGAGCGCCCCGCTCCAGACCGACCTCCGGGGCGTGGCCGGGACGCCGCCCAGGGAACTGCGGCACGACGCCCTGGTCGCCGTCGTCAGCACCGTCCCCGCCCGGGACTTCGCGGGGGACGCGCTCCGCGCCCGGCTCGCCGACCCCCGCTGGAGGTCCGCCCTCACCCGGGCCCACGAGGCGGTCGTCGCCGCGCTGACCACCGTCACCACCCCGCTGCCCGTGCGCCCCGGGGCGGTCTTCCCGGACGACAGCGCGGTCCGGGTGCTGCTGGCGGCGGAGCACGAGCGGCTGACCCGGGCCCTGGACCGGCTCGCGGACCGGGTCGAGTGGACGGTGACGGTCCGGGCGCCGGGACCGGAGTCCGCGCCGGACGCGCCGGATGCGCCGCATCCGGTGGGCACGGGCACGGTGGCGGGTGCGGGCGGTGCCTCCGGCGTGTCCGGCGCGGACGAGGGCGGCGGGACGTCCGGGGGGCCGGACGGCGGACCGCCCGGCCCGGCGCGGGAGCTGCACGAGCGGCTGGCCGCGCTGGCCGACGAGTACCGCCGGGACCCGCCGGACCGCTCCGGCGAGCCGTCGGGCGTCACCGGAGAGGTCCCGTCGCGCGTCGCCTATCTGGTGCCGCGCACCCTCTGCGAGGAGTTCGTGGAGGAGGTCGGACGGTACCGGGCCGGACCCGCCCGGCCGCCCGCCGAGCTGTCCGGCCCGTGGGCCCCGTACTCCTTTACCCCCGCCCCCTACGGCGGCGACTGACCGCTCCCGGCCCCGCACGGCGGAGATGACCGTCCGTCCCCGCCCCGCACGGCGGCGACTCCCGTCCCCGCCCCCACGGCGCCGACTGTCCGCTTCCGGCGCCCGACCACGGCGACCGTCCGCTCCCGGCGGCGGCCCGCGTCCCGTCCAGGCAAGGGACCGGGGGCGGTGACCACCGCCCCCGGTCCCTTGCCCGGGCGGCGGACGCCGACCGTCCGCCGCCCGGGCAAGGGTCCGTCAGACCCGGCACAGCACCTCGCCGTGCAGTACGGCGAACCAGCCGTCGGGCGCCGCGCTCCACTCGTGCCAGGCCGCCGCTGCCGCCGCCAGGCCCGCCCGGTCGGTGTGGCCCCCGGTCACGGCCCGGTCGGCGTACTCCGAGGCCACCGTGCGGTCCGCCCACAGTCCGCCCCACCAGGCGCGGTCCTCCTCGGTGGCGAAGCACCAGGTGCCGGTGGACGCGGTGACGTCCGTGAAACCGGCCTGCCGTGCCCAGGATGTGAGACGGCGTCCGGCGTCCGGTTCGCCGCCCCCGGCGCGCGCCACCCGCTCGTACAGGTCCAGCCAGCCGTTCAGTCCGGGCACCTCCGGGTACCAGACCATGGCCGCGTAGTCGGCGTCCCGGACGGCCACCACGCCGCCCGGCCGGGTGACCCGGCGCATCTCGGCGAACGCCCGTACCGGGTCGCCGACGTGCTGGAGCACCTGGTGGGCGTGGACGACGTCGAAGGAGTCGTCGGGGAAGCCGAGGTCCAGCACGTCCGCGACCGCGAACTCCGTGTTGTCCAGACCCCGGGCGGCGGCCGTGGCCCGCGCCTGGTCGAGGATCTCCGGGGCCCGGTCCACACCGGTCACCCGGCCCCCGGGCACCAGCGCGGCCAGGTCCGCGGTGATGGTGCCGGGGCCGCAGCCGACGTCCAGGACGGTCATGCCCGGGGTCAGCGAGCCGATGAGGTAGGCCGCCGAGTTGGCGGCGGTCCGCCAGGTGTGCGACCGCAGCACCGACTCGTGGTGTCCGTGCGTGTAGACGGCGGTGTCCTTCGGCATCCCACTTCCCCTGTCCGTGTGTTCCGGGCGGCCCGGTGTCCCCGGGCCCGTCGTCCGTCGCGCGACGCTCCCGGAGGGCGCGCCGCACCGCGCCGGCGACCCGGCGCGAACGGTCCCGGGAGCCGTCGCCGACACCCCGGACCGTCCCCTCCACCGTACGACTCTGGCCGCATTGTGAGACCAAGTGTCTTGAATATTGGGACGCTTGGTGGGGTGCGGGAGGGGCCTGCCGGGGGTGGGAACGGTGACGGCGACGGCCGTGGGTCACAGGGGACGGCGACGGCCGTGGGTCACAGGGTCAGCGGGCGGTACACCGTCAGCGCCTCGTGGAGCTTGTCGATCCGCAGCACCGGGCCGCAGGGGCCGATCTCCCCGTCGTACGCGAGCGGGGTGCCCGGGGCGACGCCCTCCACCCGCACCCGCAGCCGCCGCACCGCCGCGTGGAACGGCGAGCGCGACAGCGGACCGGCCAGCGCGGCGCCCAGCAGCCGGAACCCCGGCCAGCGCCCGCCGTGCACCGCCCGCACGTCCAGCAGCCCGTCCGCCAGGTCCACCCGCCGCGCTGCGGTCAGTCCCATCCGGCCGTAGGTGCAGTTGCCCGCGAACAGCAGCCACAGGGACCGGTCCCGGCCGTCCACCTCCGCCCGCAGCGGCCGTCCCCGGCGGCGTACGTGCACCGCCGCCACGAGGTCCGCCAGCCGTCCGCCGATCCGCCCCGACCAGCGCTCCCGCTCGTGCACCAGCTCCGGGTACACCCCCAGGCTGAAGGTGTTGAGGAAGATCCCGGACGTCCCGTCCGGACCCGAACGGAAGCGGCCCACGTCCACCGCCACCGCCTGCCCCCGCTCCACCGCCCGCACCAGGTCCTGCGGGTCCTCGACGCCCAGGTCGTACGCGAAGTGGTTGAGGGTGCCGCCCGGCAGCACCGCCAGCGGCAGATCGTGCCGCAGCGCCGCGGCCGCCGCCGCGTTCACCGTGCCGTCCCCGCCGCACACCCCCAGCGCCACCGCCCGGCCCGCCGCCTCGTCCAGCCGCCGCACCAGGTCCGCGCCGGTCGTCTCGACCACCTCCATCCGGGGCAGCGCCTCCCGCAGCGCCCGCACCCGGTCCGGGGTGCCCGCCCCGGTGTTGACCACCATCACCAGCCCCTCCCCGGCGGGCAGCGCCGGGATGTCCACCAGGGGGCGCCCCGGCGACGGCATCTGGTCCCGGGTCGGCACCAGACCCCGCACGGCGAGCGCCGCCCCCACCCCCAGCGCGGCCCCCGCCAGCACGTCGCCCGGATAGTGGACGCCCGTGTAGACGCGCGAGAAGGCCACCGAGAAGGCGACCGGCGCCACCAGTGCCCCCCAGCCCCGCGACTCCAGCGCCACCCCCGCCGCGAACGCCGCCGCCGAGGCCGCGTGCCCGGACGGGAACGAGGTGGTGACCGGCTGCCGCTTCAGCCGTCGCACCACCGGCACCCCGTGCAGCCGGGGACGGGGTCTGCGCACCGAGCGCTTGCCCAGGGTGTTGATCGTCGCCGAGGCGACCGCCAGCGACGCCATCCCGCGCACCGCGCCCCGCCGGGCCCGGGGCGAGCGGGTCAGCGCCAGCCCCGTCGCGACCGCCCCCCACAGCAGCCCGTGGTTGGCGGAGCGGCTCAGCCGGGGCAGCACCCGGTCCCCGTACGGCCAGTGGTGGTCGGCCACCGAGGCGAACAGCCGGGCGTCCACCGCGCCCAGCCGCTCGCGCAGCGAGTGCGGCGGGGGCGGCGGCGGAAGCGGTCCCGGGGCCGCGCCGAGCGGTCCCGCCGGGACCGGCGGGCGGCGCGGCGGCTCGCGCAGCCACGCGGACAGCGCGCGGCCCCAGCGGCTCGCGAGCGGGCCGGGGACCGTTCCGGCGGGATCGTGATCGTCGTCAAGGCGCATGGGGGGCGCTTACCCGCCCGGGCCCCGGTGATCCCGCACGGATCGGAAAACGGTTTGGTCCCGGCGGCCCCCGCCCCGCAGAATGCGGTCCCATGGGACACCTCGAAGCCGCGCACCTCGCCTATGACCTCCCGGACGGCCGGGCGCTGCTCGGCGACGTCTCGTTCCGGGTCGGCGAGGGCACCTCGGTGGCGCTCGTGGGCCCCAACGGCGCGGGCAAGACCACCCTGCTGCGGCTGATCTCCGGCGAGCTGAAGCCGCACGGCGGCACCGTCACGGTGACCGGCGGCCTCGGGGTGATGCGCCAGTTCGTCGGCTCGGTCCGCGACGAGACGACCGTCCGTGACCTGCTGGTCTCCGTCGCCACCCCGCGCATCCGGGCCGCCGCCCAGGCGGTCGACCGCGCAGAGCACGGGATCATGACGGTGGACGACGAGGCCGCGCAGATCCAGTACGCGCAGGCGCTCTCCGACTGGGCCGAGGCCCGTGGCTACGAGGCCGAGACCCTCTGGGACATGTGCACCACGGCCGCGCTCGGCGTCCCCTACGAACGCGCCCAGTGGCGCGAGGTGCGCACCCTCAGCGGCGGCGAACAGAAGCGCCTCGTCCTGGAGGCCCTGCTGCGCGGCACCGACGAGGTGCTGCTGCTCGACGAACCCGACAACTACCTCGACGTCCCCGGCAAGCGGTGGCTGGAGGAACAGCTGCGGGAGACCCGCAAGACCGTGCTGTTCGTCTCCCACGACCGGGAGCTGCTCGCCCGCGCCGCCGACCGGATCGTCAGCGTCGAACCCGGCCCGGCCGGAGCCGACGCCTGGGTGCACGGCGGCGGCTTCGCCACCTTCCACCAGGCCCGCAAGGACCGGTTCGCCCGCTTCGAGGAACTGCGCCGCCGCTGGGACGAGAAGCACGCCCAGCTCAAGAAGCTCGTCCTCACGCTGCGGCAGGCCGCCGAGATCAGCCATGAGCTGGCCTCCCGCTACAAGGCGGCCCAGACCCGGCTGCGCAAGTTCGAGGAGGCCGGGCCGCCGCCCGAGCCGCCCCGCGAGCAGGACATCCGGATGCGGCTGCGCGGCGGCCGGACCGGGCTGCGCGCGGTCACCGTCGAGGGCCTCGAACTGACCGGGCTGATGAAACCGTTCGACCTGGAGGTCTTCTACGGGGAGCGGGTCGCCGTCCTCGGCTCCAACGGCTCCGGGAAGTCCCACTTCCTGCGGCTGCTGGCCGGGGGAGAGGTCGCGCACGAGGGCCGGTGGAAGCTGGGCGCCCGGGTCGTCCCCGGTCACTTCGCCCAGACCCACGCCCATCCGGAGCTGGAGGGCCGCACCCTCCTCGACATCCTCTGGCGCGAGTACGCCAAGGACCGGGGGGCGGCCTCCTCGCTGCTGCGCCGCTACGAGCTGACCGCCCAGGCCGAGCAGAGCTTCGACCGGCTCTCCGGCGGACAGCAGGCCCGCTTCCAGATCCTGCTGCTGGAGCTGGCCGGGGCCACCGCCCTGCTGCTCGACGAGCCCACCGACAACCTCGACCTGGAGTCGGCGGACGCCCTCCAGGAGGGGCTGGAGGCGTTCGAGGGCACCGTCCTCGCCGTCACCCACGACCGCTGGTTCGCCCGTTCGTTCGACCGGTTCCTGGTGTTCGGCTCCGACGGACGGGTCCGGGAGACCCCGGAACCCGTCTGGGACGAGCGACGCGTCGCCCGGAGCCGCTGAGCCGCTGAGCCGCTGAGCCGCTGAGCCGCTGAGCCGCCGGGGACGCGACCCGGTGCCGCGCCCGCCCGTCCTTCCGGCCCCGGCCCGACAGGCGGGGCGGGCGTCCAGCGGGGACAGTGGGAGGAGGACGAACCCGACTGGGACTGGGGTGATGCCGCCATGACCGGAGTCGATCCCGCCCGACTGGACGACCAGCAGCTCATGCGGGAACTGGAGACCATCCACCGCACCCGGCACGACACCCTGCTGCACGGCTCCAACGACGCGCTGCGGGTCCACAACGCCCGGATGGCCGAGCTGGAGGGCGAGTACCTGCGCAGGCACCCCCGGCGACCGGTCGCCTCCGGCCGCACCCGGGACGGCGCCCGCGAACGCACCCCCGTCACCGGCACCGGCTGAACCGGTCACCCCGGCTCACCCGGGTCGGCCCGGGGCGGTTGGCCGACCGCGCCGGGGCGCCGCCTCAGCCGGTCAGCTCCCGCCAGACGTCCCCGGCGACCTCCAGCACCGCCCCGTCCGGAACGGGACGCTCCAGGGCGCCCGGCGCCCGGCCCCCGGCCGCGGTGAGCGCCACCGCCAGTTCCTCCACCCGGGGGGCGACGGGTCCCGCGCCCAGCGCCCCGGGGTCCACCGCCACGCACAGCACCCCCCGCCCCCGGGCCGCCGGGCCCCGGGCGTCCGGCAGGGCCCCGGCCAGCGCCTCCACCAGGAGTCCGACCAGCGTGCCCAGCAGCCCCCCGGACGGCAGCAGCGCCGCCACCGCCGCCGGGTCCGTCGTTGGGGAACCCCCGGCGTCCAGCGCCCGCCCCGGCGGCAGCGGCAGCCCCCGGCGCCGGTGGTCCGCCAGCTCCGCCTGGGTCAGCGCCGCCGTGGCCGCGTCCGCCACCAGCACCCCGCCGTCCGCCCGGGGCAGCGCGTAGGCCAGCGGATTCGTCCCCAGGACCGGCGCGGAGCCGCCGTGCGGGGCGGTACTGGGCGGGGCCTGCGCGCAGAGCAGCACCACCAGCCCCCGCCGGGCCGCCCGCGCCGCGTACGGGGCGAGGCGGCCCGCGCCCGTCACCCCCCGCGCCGCGACCAGCCCCACCCCGGACGCCTCCGCCAGCTCCCCGGCCAGCCGGGTGGCGTGGGCCACCGCCACCGGGCCGGGCGCGTCCGTCCCGTCCAGGCACCGCACGGCGGGGGCCGACGCGGCCGTGACGGTGACCGCCGCCCGACGGGCCGCCGGACCGCGCAGCTCACGGGCGAGCAGATCGAGCCCGAACTCCGGCCGTCCCGCGTGCTGCGCCCCGGTGAGCGCGTCCGCGACGGCGTCCCGGTCCCGGGGGTACCCGGCCAGCAGCCGTCGCACCACCTCCCGGGCCTCCCCGGCGGTCACCTCGACCCGGTCCGGAGCGGTGGCGGGGTGCGGCGCTGCCGTCGGGGGCGCTGACGGGTCCGGTACGGCGAACGGGTCCGGTACGGCGAGCCGGGCGGGGCCGGAGCGTGAGGGGTCCGGCCCGGTGCCGTGCGGGTCCGGCCGGGCGGAGGGCGCCGGGCCGGTGCCCGACGGGTCCGGGCCGGTGCGCGGCGGGTCGTGCGGCGCGGTGGTCACCGGATCAGCGGTCCAGCAGACCGGACGCGGCGACCAGCTCGGTCAGCAGCAGGGCGTTGCCGACCGTGCCCCGGTCGTGGTTGTGCGCGACCGCGACCAGGGACACCCCCGACTCCTGCGCGGAGTGGGCGCGGACCCGGCCCACGCTCACCGAACGGCCGTGGCCCGCGTCCCGGTCGAGCAGCGGCTGCGGACGGTCGGGCTCCTCGCGCACCACGATCAGCCGGTCCGGCGCCGACGGCAGGGCGTACCCGTCCGCGGTGCCCCGGAACGCGGCCAGCGCCCCGGCCGCCTCCTCGGCGCTCACCCGTGCGCCGAGCCCCGCCGAGAGCACCGCCGTGTGCCCGTCCCGCACCGGTACCCGGGTGCAGGTCGAGGCGAGGTCCGCGGTCCACGGCACGATCCGGTCGCCGTCGAACGTGCCGAATATCTTGGCGAGTTCACCGTCGAGCTTGTTCTCCTCGTCGGCGATGTACGGCAGCAGGTTGTCGATGACCTGGAGGGCGGCGACCCCGCTCTTGCCCGCGCCGGACAGCGCCTGGAGCGTGGTGGTGACCAGCGAGCGCACCCCGCCGAACGCGTCGTGCAGGGGCTTCGTGGCGAGCCCGACGATGACGGCCGTGCACAGCGGGCTGGCGACCAGGAAGCCCCGGTCGTAGCCCCGGGTCTCCCGCTGGCGGCGGGCCAGTTCGAGGTGCCCGGCGTTGATCTCCGGGACGACCAGCGGGACGTCGTCCTCCAGCCGCAGCCCCGCCGACTCGCTGATCACCCCGAAGCCGAGCGCGGCGAGCCGCGGGTCCAGCTCCCGGGCGTGCGGGCCGGGCAGCCCGGAGAGCACCAGTTCGACGCCCGCCTCCCGCAGGGCCGGTCCGTCGATGCCGGTCAGCCGGACGTCCGCCCACTTCGCGGGCAGCGGCTCGTCCAGCAGCCACCGGTCGGCGACCACGTCACCGAGCCGCTTGCCCACGTCGGCCGGGTCGTCCGCGATGATCGCCCGGACGTCGAACCACGGATGGTCCTCGAACAGCCCGAGCCCGCGCTGACCGATGTAGGCGAACGGGGTCCGTCCGGCCACTCCGAGCAGTCCGATACCTGTACGAGACATGAGAAATCACCTTTTCTGGATGAAGAGAGGTGTAGATGTTGGGAAAGGCTGATAAAGCGCCCTAGTGGAGGGTGTGTTCGAGCACGGGCGGGCGCGGTGAGGACGAGGGTGCGGCGGGCGGTGCCCGCCGGGTCTACCGGAGCAGGGGCTCCCGGGTCAGCACCCCGGAGTCCAGGACGTGCTGCATGATCACGTTGCGGGCCTTGCGGACGTGCCGGAACTCGATCTCGGCGGCCCGCTTGCCGTCCCGGGCGCGCAGGGCGGTGATCAGCTTCCGGTGGTCGTCGAGCGGTTCCTCGCCCGCGCGCGGCGGCATCGAGGCGAGCCGCAGGATGCGCTCCAGGTCCTCGAACAGGTTCTCCGTGATGCGATGGAGCCGCCGGTTGCCGGAGAGCAGGGCCACCGTGCAGTGGAACCGGTGCGAGGCGCTGAGCAGCGACGGGGAGTCCCCGGCCAGGGTGTAGCCCGACTCGGTCTCGGCCGCCAGCCGGTCCAGCTCCCCGCTGGGCGCCTGCGCGGCCAGCCGACACGCCAGGGGGCCCGTCGCCTCCCGCAGGTTCAGCAGGTCGATGAGGTCCTGGAGGGTCACCGGAGCCACCCGGCACAGCGAGCGCGGCGAGATCTCCACCAGGCCGTCGTACTCCAGCTGGTGCAGGGCGTCGCGCACCGGGGTCCGGGAGGTGCCGAACTCGGCGGCGAGGGCGCCGATGTCCAGCGGCGCCCCCGGCGCCAGCTCGGTGAGCAGGACGCGTCGGCGCAGCTCGGTGTAGACCTGTTCGCGCAATCCGGTCCCGGCCCGCTGCTGACGGCCGCTCACCGGCGGGTGATCCGGTCCATCGCGCGCCGGGCGACGACGTCCCCCGGTCCGGTGCCCATCCCCTCGGCGAACGCGGCGTGGTCCGCCGAGGCGAGGAACAGGGCGGCGGCCCGCTCGTCCGTCCAGGACACCAGCAACGTGAACTCCTCGTCCGTCCAGTAGCCCTCGGCGCTCACCGCGCCGGGCTGTCGCAGGATCAGCGTCCGGCCCGTGGACAGCCAGTACTCCTCCGTGCGGGCCCGCTCTGCGGCGGCGATCCGCACGGTCACCGACCGGACGTGCCCGCCTGCCAGCACGGGCGGTACCACCGTACTCGCCGCCTCCCGCTCGGTGACCTCGACCCCGAGCCCGTCGAACGTCCGGTTGATGCCGCTGTGCCGCTGCCCGGAGTGGAACCGGGTGAAGTGCTCGGCGCTGTCCCAGAGGGTGACGGCCCGCAGCCGTCCGGGCGTCGGCGTCTCCAGGACCAGCGAGCCCCGCCAGCCGGGCTGCGCCGCCGGTCCCGCCCCGGCGGCGGCCTCCGCGGCGAAGTGGGCGCGGACGTCGTCGAGCCGCTCCGCGTCGAACTCCAGGGTGCTGTAACGGGCGTACATGGTGGTCGTTCTCGCTTTCGGGTGGGGGCTTGAGGGGGGTGGGGGAGGGGTGCCGGTCAGGTCCGGGCCCAGGGGACGAGCCGCCGTTCCAGTGCTCCGACCAGGAGGCTGGTGAGGTAGCCGAGCAGGGAGATGGTCACGATGCCCACGTACATCCGGTGGACGGACAGGGTGCCCCAGGCGCTCCAGATCAGATAGCCGATGCCGGTGCGCGAGCCCACGAACTCGGAGGCCGCGATGATCACGAACGCCCCGCCCACGGCGAGCCGCAGCCCCGTGAAGACCGAGGGGAGCGCCGCCGGGAGCGCCACGGTGGTCCAGCTGGCGATCCGGCGGGCGCCCGCCGCGCGGGCCACGTCGAAGTAGATCGGCGGTGTCTGGAGGACGCCGCCCATCGTGCTGTAGAAGACCGCGAAGAAGACGCCGATCGCGACGATCGCGTACTTGCTCTCCTCGCCCAGGCCGAAGATCAGCAGGAGCAGCGGGAAGACGGCGACCTTCGGCACCGGCAGCAGGGTGGCGAAGACCGGCCCCAGCACCGCCCGCAGCCAGGGGACGGCGCCCAGCGCGATCCCGGCCACCAGCCCGGGGACCAGTCCGAGGACGAGACCCACGCCCACCCGTCCGAGGGTGGCCAGCGCGTGTTCCCGCAGGGTGCCGTCGGACACCATCGTCACGAAGGTCCCGGCGATGGAGGAGGGCGGCGGGAAGAACCGGGCGTCGAGCAGCCCGGTCCGGGACGCGGCCTCCCAGACGCCGAGCAGCAGCAGCGGGGTGAACGGTCCCACCCAGCGCAGCACGGCGTGGGAGCGCCGGTCGCGCAGCCGTCGGACGAGGGCCGCGCGGCGCTCCGCGCGGTCGTCCGGGGCGGCGGCGGGCCCCGGCGGACCGGGTTCCTTCGCCGTGGGGACGCTCGCCGCGTGGCCGTTCGCCGTGGGGGCGCTCTCGCGGTCGTTCACGCCGCCGTCCGCGCCGTCGTCGGCGGGGTGGTCGGCGGGGCGGTCGGTCGTCGTGACGTCTCCGCGCGCGGTGCCTCCGCCCGTCGTGGAGTCGCTCGCCGTACGGCCGCTCATGGCGTCCCGCCTTCCCCGCCGGACGGCGCGGTCCCGCGCAGCAGCCGCCACAGCTCGTAGGTGATCTCGCCGTAGCGGGGGTCGCGGCGCAGTCCGAGGATGTCGCGGGGGCGGCCGAACGGTACGGGCACGTCCGCGACGATCCGGCCGGGGCGGGCCGACATCACGAGGACCCGGTCCGCGAGGGTGAGCGCCTCGTCCACGCTGTGGGTGATGAACACGACGCTCTTGCCGCTGTCCTGCCAGATCCGCAGCAGCTCCTGCTGGAGCGTCACCCGGGTCTGTTCGTCCAGCGCGCCGAACGGCTCGTCCATCAGCAGGACGTCCCCGTCGTCGGCGAGGGCGCGGGCCACCGAGGTCCGCTGACGCATCCCGCCCGAGAGCTGGTGCGGGTACGCCGAGCGGAAGTCGGTGAGCCCGGTCAGTTCGAGCAGGGGGCGCACGGCCGCCCGGCGCGCGGCCTGGCGCACCCCGCGCAGCTTCAAGGGGTAGGCGACGTTGTCCTCCACGCTCAGCCAGGGGAAGACCCCGTGCTCCTGGAAGACGACGGAGGCCCTGCCGTCGAGCCGGACGTCCCCGAGGTCCTGGCGTTCCAGTCCGGCCAGCATCCGCAGCAGGGTGGTCTTGCCGCAGCCGGAGGGGCCGAGGAGGCAGACGAACTCGCCCGGCGCCACGGTGAAGGAGGCGTCCTCCACCGCGATCACCGTGTGGTCGGCGCGCGCGTCGTGGAACCCCCGCCACACCCCGTCGACCTCGATGGCGGCGGGCGGGGGAGCGGTCACGGCGGTCACGAGCCCTCCTCGTCGAGCGCGGCGAGGGCCCGCTCCAGCAGGTCCTCGCGGAACGCCCCCCGGGTGTCGGCGTCCCCGCTGAACTCCAGGTCGCCCTGGGCGCGGAAGAACCGCTCCTGCTCGCGGACCGAGTCCCAGTCGATCGCGGCCCCGGGATCGCTGCTGGTCAGCCCGATGCGGTTGAGGGTGTCCACGGGCAGATCGGTGTACTTGGCGATGATCCGCTGGTTCGCCGGGTCCTTCCAGCCGCCGTCCGCGAGTTCCCGGGCCGCCTTGAGGTAGCCGGTCAGGAACTTCACCACCTCGTCCTCGTGGTCCTCGGCCCACGCGGTGTTGAAGACGATCGCGCCGAGTTCGGTGCCCGCCGCGTGGTGCTCGCTCAGCCGCCGGGCGACCTTCTTGTCCTCCAGCGCGGTCGAGAGCGGTTCGATGGTCCAGGCGGCGTCCAGGGAGCCGCTCGCGAAGGCGGCGCCGGTGTCGGGCGGGCTGATGTTGGTCAGCTCCACGTCCTTCAGGGTGAGGCCGCCCTTGGCCAGGGCCCGGGCCACCGAGTAGGTGCCGAAGCCGCCGGGGCCGGGCACCCCGATCTTCTTGCCCTTGAGGTCGGCGATCTCCCGGATCTCCTTCCCGGCCTTCTCCGCCACCATCAGCGGCGAGGGGTCGCGGCCCTCCTCGGGCACCCGGGACACCCCGCCGAGGACCGACAGGGAGGCCCCGGACTCGACGGCGTTGAACAGTCCGGCGCCCCAGGACGCCCCGCCCGCCGTGACGTGGCCGGAACTGACGAGCTGGTACGTCTCGCCGGACGAACCGCCCTTGGGCTCCAGCTTGACGTCGACCCCCTGCTCCTCGAAGTAGCCCTTGTCGGCGGCGAGGAAGAACGCGCCGTAGTCGGCGTAGGGGGAGTACAGGAACGTGATCCGGTCGCGGTTCCCGTCGTCGGGCTCACCGCCACCACACGCGGTGACCACCGTGGTCAGTACGAGGGAGAGGGCGCCGGTCAGCAGCGCGGGTCGTCGCATGTCACCTCCAGGGGCGGCGGGCGGGCACGGGGCCCGCGAGCGGGGGTGCGAGGGGTCCCCGGGCGGTTCGCCCGGATGTTCCTCGCTTGTGTGTGCATCACATTAGGTGTCTGATGTATCAGAGGGCAACACTGAAGTATTAAGGGAAGATGTCCATGTATGAGGAACCGTCAGTTTCCGGCCACCGTGCGTTCGGCGCGCCCGCCGTATCCGCTGTACCTGCCGTCCCCGCCGTACCTGCTGTGCCCGCGGTACTCGCCGCGCCTGCTGTACCCGCCGTGCCCGTGCCCGCCGCGTCCGTCCCGCCGGTTCCGCCGGTTCCGCCCGGGGCCTCCGCCGCCCCCGGTGAACGCCTCCCCGTCCCCGGCGGACGGCCCGGTGACCCCGGCCCCCTCGACGGGCTGCTCGCCGACGCGCGACGCCACGCCCCCGGCGTGCTCGCGCTCCGCCGCGCACTGCACCGCCACCCCGAGACCGGACTGTGGCTGCCCCGCACCCGCCGCGCCGTCCTGGACGCCCTCGCCCCGCTCGGCCTGCCGCTGTCCGGCGGACCCTCCTGCGACGGGGTCGTCGCCCGGATCGACGGCGCCCGCCCCGGCCCGGTGACCCTGCTGCGCGCCGACATGGACGCCCTGCCGCTCCAGGAGGAGTCCGGTCTGCCCTGGGCCAGCGCGACCCCGGGCGCCATGCACGCCTGCGGCCACGACGCGCACACCGCGATGCTGGTGGGCGCCGCGCGCCTGCTCGCCGAACGGACGGACCGGCTCGCCGGACAGGTGGTGCTGATGTTCCAGCCGGGGGAGGAGGGGCACGGGGGCTGCCTGGCGATGCTGGCGGACGGCGTCCTCGACGCCGCTTCCGGACCCGTCGACCGGGCCTACGCCCTCCACCAGTCGCCCACCCTGGACAGCGGGGTCGTGGCCAGCCGCCCCGGGCCCCTGCTCGCCTCGGCGGACGTGTTCGCCGTGACGTTCCACGGGCGGGGCGGACACGGCTCCCGCCCGTACGAGACGGACGACCCCGTCGCCGCCCTCGCCACCGCCGTCCCGCTGCTGCACGCGGCCCCCGCCCGGGCCGCCGACCCCGCCCACCCCTGGCACCTGGGCGTCGGGGTGGTCCGGGGGGGAACCGCCCCCGGGATCGTTCCCGGACGGGCCCGGCTCGAAGGGTCGCTGCGCGCCTTCGACGAGACGGGCCGCGCCCGTGGCCGGGCCGCCGTCGAACGCGCGGTCCGGGGCGCGGCCGAGGCGCACGGCTGCGCGGTCACCACCGTCTGGACCGAGACCGCCCCCGCCACCCGCAACGACCCGGACCGCACCGCCCACGCCCTGGCCACCGCCGGACGGCTGCTCGGCCCGGAACGGGTCCGGGTGCTGCCCCGGCCCGCCACCGCCAGCGAGGACTTCGGGCACGTCCTCGCCCGGGTCCCCGGCGCCCTGCTGCAACTCGGCGCCCGGCCCCGGGACGCGGCCGGGTCGCCGGTGCCCGATCCGGCCCCCAACCACTCCCCGCGCATGGTGCTCGACGAGGACGCCCTGCCCGTCGGGGCCGCGCTGCTGGCGGCACTGGCCCTCACCTGAACCGGACCGGACCGGACCCGGGCGTCCCCCCCTCAGGCCCCAGGCGTCCTTGAGGGCCTGGGGAGGGGGCCGGGGGCGAAGGCGTCACCGCACCGGACGACGCGTCACCTCACCCGGCGCGTCCGCCCGCCCCGGGACGCCGCGTCAGGACGCCGCGTCAGAGGGAGGCCATCCGGGACACGTCCGTGATCCGGCAGGTGACCGGCTCGTTCACCTGGGCGAGGCTCTGGGCGGCGTCATGGGCGACCTGCCCCGGAGCGAGCCGGGAGACGCTGGTACTGGCCTCGGTGAGACGTTCCCCCGACGCCGCCACGAACTCCACGCTCACCAGGTAGTCGCTCGCCTTCCCGCTGCGGTTGGTGATGACGAGTCCGGCGCGCGGCCACTTGGTGGCGGCGTCCACCTCGCAGGACGCGATCCGGACGTCACCCGCCGGCCCGTCCGGCCCGTCGTCCCGCACCGGCTCGTCCACCACCGTGGCGAGCAGCCCGGCCAGCGCCGCCACGGCGACCAGCGCCAGCACCCCCACGACGAGCGCCGCGACCAGACACCCCCGCGACCGGCGCGGGGACCCACGGTCCGCCCGGGCGTCGCGCCCGACGGGCGGCCGCCGCTCCCACCCGCCCCATCCGGAGGGCCGCCCGGACGGATTCCCCATCGTCATCACCCCGGTCCCGCGATCGCCGTACCCCCACGGTGCACCCGGGACGCCGTGGCGGCACCCCGGGCCGTTCCCGCCGCCCCGGCGGGCCCGGCTCCCGCACCCCCGCAGGTCCCCTGGCCCGGTGGCGGGACGCGTCCACCGGGTACCCCGGCGTCCCGGGCCCGGTACCCCGGGCGCGCCCGTCCGGTAGCGGACCCCCGGTCCCGGCGGAACCCTGGAGGGAGAACCGGGCGACGGGTCCGGTGCCCGACCCCGGAGGCGCGGATGCGGCGCACGGACGAGCCGGACGGCGGCGGCCGTCTCCCGGCCGGACACGGCCCGCTGCGCTACGCGCCGCCCCTGCCCGGCAGCGGACTGCCCGGGACCGAGGAGGCGTTGCGGGCCCTGATCGCCGCCGCCGACGCGGACCCCGGTCCGGTGGGCGGCGACGAGGCGCTCCGGACCGCCGCCGCCGGCTACTGGACGCGGCGCGGACTGCCGACCGCGCCGGACCGGGTGGCCGCCGCGCCGGGCGGGGCGCCGCTGCTGCTCGCGGTGGCCGCCGCGCTCGGCGGGGACCTCCTGCTGCCGCGCCCCTGCCCCGCCTGGTGGATCCCGCAGGCCCGGCTGCTGGGCCGGACCGCGCACCCGGTGCCCACCCCGGCGGAGTGCGGGGGCGTCCCCGACCCGTACGCCCTGCTGGAGACCGTGCGCCGGGTCCGCGCCGAGGGCGGCGACCCCCGGCTGCTGGTCCTCGCCGTGGTGGACGACCCCACCGGCACGGCCGCCCCGCCCGAGGTGCTGCACGAGGCGGTGGAGGCCGCCGCCGGGGCCGGGCTGCACATCGTCGCGGACGAGACCTGGCGGGACACCCTCCACCCGGTGCCCGGCGGGCCGCGTCCCGTGCTCGCCGGACCCGCCGGGATGCTGCCCGACGGGGTGACCGTCCTGACCGACCTGGCCGGGTCGCTGCTGCCCGGCGCCTGGCCCGCCGCCCTCGCCCGGTTCCCGGCCACCCCGTGGGGCGCCGCGCTCCACGACCTCGTCCTCGACGTCCTCGCGGGCACCGGGGCGGTCCTCTCCGCGCCGGTCGCCGCCGCCGCGGCGCACGCCCTCGCGGAGCCCCCCGACCTGACGGCGCGCGCCACCGCCGCCGTCCGCGCCCACGGACGGATCGCCGCCGCCGTCCACCAGGCGCTCCGCGCGACGGGCGCCCTCGCCCGGCCGCCGTGCGCCGGACGCCACCTCTACGCCGACCTGGAACCGCTGCGGAACGCGCTCGCCGCCCGGGACGTCACCGACGCCCAGGAACTGGAGGACCACCTCACCGCCCTGCTGGACGCGCCCGTCGCGGGCGGTCACCGCTTCGGGGACGACCCCGGAGCGCTCCGGGTCCGGTTCACGACCGCTCCCTTCCTCGGCGCGACGGGCCCCGACCGGCTCGCGGCGGTCACCGCCGTGGACCCGCTGGACGTGCCGTGGGTCCGCGACGCGCTGACGATGTTCGCGGCGGTCCTCGACGGCCTCCGCGCCGACGCCCGCTGAAGCGAAGGGAGCGTCCCCGATGACCAGTCCCCGGACCGAGCCGTCACCCCGCTCCGAGCCGCCGCCCCGGTCCGAGCCGCCCCGGACCGGCACGCCCCCCGCCCCCCTGCCGCCCGCCGCACCCGCCCCGGCGGCCCTGCCCACCCCGTCCGACCTGCTCGCCCTGTACGACCCGCCCGGCTCTTCCGGCTCTTCCTCGCCGTCCGCCCCCTCTACCCCCTCTGCCCCTTCTAGCCTCTGTGACCCCTCTGACCTGTCAGACCCGTCCGCCCCGTCCGGACCGTCCGTCCCGCCCGCGGTCCCGTCCACCGTCCGGCCCGCCGTCCCGTCGGCCCCGGACGAGCGGTGTGGGACGGCGGCCCCCCGCCGGCTGTGGCCCCGTTCCTTCGCCGACCGGCTCACCGCCCCGCTGCCCGGGCTGCGGGCCTTCGCCCGGTTCGCCCGCGAGGGAGCCCTGCGGCCCCGCCCCGAGGGGCTGCGGGACGTCCCCCGGCTGCCGTTCGCCCCCGGACCGCTGCCCCGGACCGACGCCCGCACGGTCGCCGTCACCTGGGCGGGCCACGCGAGCTGGGTGATCCGGATCGGCGGGCTGACCGTCCTCACCGACCCCGTCTGGTCCCGCCGCATCCTCGGCACCCCCGCCCGGGTCACCCCGGTGGGCGTGGCGTGGAGCGCGCTGCCGCCCGTCGACGCCGTCCTCATCAGCCACAACCACTACGACCACCTGGACGCCCCGACCCTGCGCCGACTGCCCCGGAACACCCCCGTCCTGGTCCCGGCGGGCCTCGGCCGCTGGTTCCGGCGGCGGGGGTTCGACCGGGTCACGGAACTCGACTGGTGGCAGGGCGTCCGGCTGGACGGGGTCCGCTTCGACTTCGTCCCCGCCCACCACTGGTCCAAGCGCGGCCCGTTCGACACCTGCCGCAGCCTGTGGGGCGGCTGGGTGCTCACCGACCCCGACGGACAGCGGGTCTACTTCGCCGGGGACACCGGCTACGGCCACTGGTTCGACCGGATCGGCCGCCGTCACCCGGGCATCGACCTGGCGCTGCTGCCGATCGGCGCCTACGCCCCGCGCTGGTGGCTGCGGGACGTGCACTGCGACCCGGAGGAGGCGGTACGGGCCGCCCGTGACCTGGGCGCCCGCCGGATGGCACCCATGCACTGGGGCACCTTCCTGCTCTCGGCGGAACCCGTCCTCGAACCGCTCCTGAGGGTCCGGGCGGCCTGGCGCGCCGCCGGGCTCGACCGCGCGGACCTGTGGGACCTGCCGGTCGGCGGCTCGCGCCTGCTGCCCGCCCCGGACTGATCCCCGCCCCCGGACCGTTCCGGGCCCGAACCGTCGAAGGACCGGTGCGGCGAGCCGTGCCCGGAGACGGGTGCCGGGGCGGGGCTCAGCCGGACGGACCGGTAGCGCCGCGCCCCCGCAGCCGCCGCCACAGCGCGGGGACCGCGCTCAGCAGCAGGGTCAGGGCGACCGCCGTGACGACGCCCTCCCAGGGTTCCGAGAACAGCGCCCCGCCGAGGATGCCGATCAGCTGGTAGGTGACCGCCCAGGCCAGGGCGGCGGGCACGGCACCGCGCGCGAAGCGGCGCATCGGCCACTCGGCCATCAGACACGCCAGCATCACCGGGATCCGGCCCGCCGGGATCAGCCGGGACAGCACCAGCACCGTCACCCCGTGCTCGTGCAGCCCCCGTTGGGCCCGGGCCAGCCGGTCGGCGGGGGCGTGCGAGCGGATCGCCTCCAGCCAGCGCGATCCGCCCCGGGACCGCATGCCCCGCCGCCCCAGCCAGTAGAGGGTGACGTCCCCGAGCAGCGCGGCCGTCGCCGCCACCACGAACACCAGCAGCAGGGCGAACGGCACGGTCTGGTGGAACGCCACCACCGCCGCCGAACTGACCAGCGCCCCCGTGGGCACCACCGGCACCAGCGCGCCGATCAGCACCAGCAGGAACAGCGAGGGATAGCCGAGGGCCTGCTGAGTGGACTCCGTGGGCACCGCCGACACGGCGAACTCGCCCCAGTTCACCGGCCGACCTCCGGACGGACGCTCTCGCCGTGCCCCAGCAGGTGCACCGCCACGTCCGGGGCGCGGACCGCCGCGAGCCGGACGAACTCGTCGCCGGGGGAGTGGAACTCGTGCGGGCGCACCCCGTCCATCCCGATCGGCCAGTAGGTGCCGTAGTGCACCGGCACCGCGCTGCGCGGCGCCAGCCGGGCCGCCGCCTCCGCCGCCCGGCCCGCGTCCAGGTGCCCGTGCCCGAGGAACGGGCCCCAGCCGCCGACCGGCAGCAGCGCCACGTCCACCGGGCCCACCTCCCCGGCCATCCCGTCGAACAGGCCCGTGTCGCCCGCGAAGTACGTCCGCGCCTCCCCGCTGACCACGAAGCCCAGCGCGGGGGAACGCCGGGGGCCCACCGGCAGCCGCCGCCCGTCGTGCGCGGCGGACACCGCCCGCACCACCAGGTCCCCCTGCCGGGTCTCCTCGCCCGGGCCCAGCTCGGTGATCCGCAACCGGTCCAGCCGGCGCAGCGCCGGTACCGCCCGGCCCGCGCCCCGGGGCACCACCACCCGGGTGCCGGACGGCAACGCGGCCAGCGACGGTACGTGGAGGTGGTCGGCGTGCAGATGGGAGACGAGCACCAGGTCCGCCGCCCTGGCCCGCTCCGACGGCAGCGCGCCCCGGCGGCGCCGCAGATGCGCCAGCCGCCGCGCGAACAGCGGATCGGTGAGCACCCGGGTCCCCGAGTCCTCCACCGTGCAGGTGGCGTGTCCCCACCAGGTGATCTCCACCGGCACCGGTTTTCCTCCTCCGCGCGACTCCCCCCGAGCCTACGGGCAGCGGTAGGGTCAACGCCCGAACGATGACGTGAGGGGCTCGCATGCACAGCGACGGCGACAACGGCGAAGGCGGCGTTGACGACGACGGTGCTTCCGGTACGGTGCGGGTCGCGGCCATCGCGAGCCTGACCCCGCTGGAGGAACTGGACGCCGACCCGTTCCTGGTGGATTCGCGCAGCCAGTACGCGATGTGCGCCCGCTGGGCCGCCGCGCAGGGCTACGTCATCACCCGGGAACTCCTGGTCCACGCGCTGCGCCACGACCACTGCGCCCTGTGGACCGACGTCGACGACGGCCAGGTGGACCTGTTCGTGGCCCCGAGCCGCCGGGTCCTGGAACGGGCCCTCAGCTCGGTGGACGCCTTCACGGCCGAATGCGCGCGGCGCGGGGTGCGGGTGGAGACCGTCGGCTGCGAGGAGCCCGCCTACAACGCGGAGATGAAGGCCCGGGTGCACCGCAGGCTGTCGATGCCGACGGCCGGGTACGACGGCCGCTGAACCACCGCCCGGCCGTGCCCGCGCGGCCCGTGTCCCGGTGCCTGCGCTTGTCCGGTCCCGCGCCGCCCGTACCCGGCCCGGCGGCCCGGCCCGCACCCACCCGGCTCAGCCCGGTCCGGCCCGTTCCGTCCGGGTCCTCCGCCGGGCCCGCGCGGTACTGACCGTCCGTCCCGTCCGTCCCGTCCCGGGCCGTCCGGGCCGGTCAGCCGGTGACGAACCGGTCCCGGGCCGCGCCCCGCAGCCGTCCGCCGGGGACCTTCCGGCCGAACGCGACGAGCAGCACGTCCCGCGCCGGGCCGCTCAGCTCGGGGCCCTGCCCGAAGGACCAGTCGAGGTCGTCGGCGACCAGCCGCACCCCGGTGAGGTCCGCGCCGAAGAACCGCCCCGACCGCACGGTCACCCCGTCCAGCACGGGCCGCAGCCGTTCGGCCGGGACCGCGCGGTCCCGGCCCAGCGCCACCGTGATGTCCAGCCCGTGCACCACGTCGTGGCCGAGCGCGGCGGCGAGCCCGCCGACCGGGGGACGCCACGGGTGGTGGGCGTTGTCGCGCAGCGCCGCCGCCAGCTCCCGGGTGCCGAGCGCCGCCGCGTCCGCGCGGGCCCGGCGGTCCGTCATACGGTGCGTGCGGCCCCCTGACCGGGCCAGTTCCCACAGGGTCCGGGGGAGCGGGACACGGAACCCCAGCGACATGTGGGCGGCCACCTCCCGCACCCGCCACCCCGCGCAGAGCGAGGGGGCGTCCCACTCGGCCGGGGTCAGCGCGTCGAGCAGATCCGCCAGTTCGCGGCGTTCCGAGGCGATGGCGCGCCGCAGGAAGCCGTCCGTCCGTTCACCCATGCCCCGAGCCTGCCGACCGGGGGTCCCGGCCGTCCAATAACGGCTGGTGCTGACGGTCAGCACCCCTGGTTATCGGGCTGTCTGACGATCCGCCGCCCCGCCCCGCCCCGTCCCTCCCTCTGCCCCGTTCCTCCCTCTGCCCCGTTCCTCCCTCTGCCCCGTTCCTCCCTCTGCCCCGTTCCTCCCTCTGTCCTGTCCGCTCCGTCCGGCCCTGTCGGTGCCGTCCGCCCCGCTCGCCCGTCCGGTGAGCGGGCGGGTCCGGGCCGGGGCGGTCGTGCTCCCGGCGCACGGGGACGGCACCGGGCGTACGGAGCCGCCGGGGCGCGGACCGGGGCGCGCGGGGGAGCGCGCCGACCGGTGGCCGGACCCCGGCCGCTCCCGGGAGCCGGTGGCCGACCGGCCCGGATGTGCGAGGCTGGACGGAGGAGCGACCGTGTGAGGCGGGTGGGCGGCGGGTGGCCACGAGACGATGGCGGCGGATCGTCAGCGCCGTGTGGCGCTCGGTCACCGTGTGGGCGGTCAGCACGCTGACGATGCTGGTGCTCGCCGGGGTGCTGCCCGACTTCCGGCTCCAGTCGGCCGACGGCGACAGCGCCACCCGCGTCGCCGTCACCGCCGCCCTGGGCGCCGGGGCCTTCGGTCTGCTGAGCGCCCTGGTCTGGCCGCTGCTGGTACGGGCGCTGCTGCTGGTCCCGGCGCTGGTCCTCGGACTGCTGGTGTTCTTCCTCAACGGCTCCCTGCTGCTCCTCGCGATGCGTCTCAACCCGGCGGGACGGGGCGAGGTCGCCCCCGAGACCGCCGTGGTGGTCGCGGCGGTGATGTCGGCGGTCGCCTCCGCGACGGGCGCGGCCCTCGCGGTGCGCGACGACGACGCGTACCGCCGTCGGCTCTCCCGGCTGGCGGCCCGCCGCCGCACCCGCGACGACGGCTGTCCGCCCACCCCGGGCACGGTGTTCGTCCAGCTCGACGGCGTCGGCCACGACGTCTTGGTGGACGCGGTCGACAAGGGGCTGATGCCCACCGTCGCCCGCTGGCTCGGCGTCCCGGGGGAGGAGGACCGCCCCGACGACGCGCCGGGCAACGGCACCGGCCGCGCGGGGACCGGCGACAGCGGGACCGGCACCAGGGACACGTCCGGGGACGCGTCCGGAAACGGCACCCGCGACGCCCGCACCCCCGGAACCGGCATCGGAACCGGAACCGGAACCGGCATCGGAACCGGCATCGGAACCGGCATCGGAACCGGAACCGGGAACGGCACCGGGAACGGCCCGGACGGCTCTCCGGACGAGGGGCGGCCGACCGCCACCCACCGCCTCGCCCCCTGGCGCACCGACTGGTCCAGCCAGACCGGGGCCAGCCAACTGGGCATCCTGCACGGCAGCAACCACGACGTCCCCGCCTTCCGCTGGTACGAGAAGGACACCCGCGAGGTGATGGTCTGCAACCGCCCGACCAGCGCCGCCGAACTCCAGCGCCGGGCCGTCGAACGCACCGGTGACGGAGGACTGCTCGCCCTCGACGGCGCCAGCCGGGGCAACCTGTTCAGCGGCGGTGCCGGCCAACTCGCCCTGGTGCTGTCCGTCTCCGCCCGCCGGGGCCCGGAGAACCGTTCCCGCGCTGGATACTTCGCCTACTTCAGCGACCCGGCGAACGCCGTCCGCACCGCCCTGTCCTTCATCGCCGAAGTGGGCCGGGAGATCGGCCAGTCCGGCTACGCGCGGCTGCGGCGCCGCCGCCCCCGGGTCTCCCGGGGCGGTCTCTACCCCCTGATCAGGGCCTTCGCGACGGTCGTGGAACGCGATGTCGTGGTTGCCGCCGTCCTCGGGGACATGCTCGCCGGGCGTGGCGCCGTCTACGCCGACCTCGTCGCCTACGACGAGGTCGCCCACCACTCCGGCCCGCGCGGCCACGACACCGACCGCGTCCTGATGCGCCTCGACCGGTCGCTGGCCCTGCTCGCGAAGGCCGCCGACCACGCGCCCCGCCCCTACCGGATCGTGGTCCTCTCCGACCACGGCCAGAGCCCGGGGGAGACCTTCCTCGACCGCTACGGCCTCAGCCTCGGCAACCTGGTGCGCGCGGGCTGCGGACTGCCCGTGCCGCGCCGCGCGGGCCGCACCCACAGCGGCGCCGAGGCCCGCGCCGCCGTCCGCGCGGCCCTCCACCGGCCGGTGGAGGACGCCCCCGGGCCGCCCGCGCCCGCCCGGGGCACCGAACCCCTCGTCCTGGCCTCCGGCAACCTGGGCCTGGTGTCGTTCCCCGACGTCCCGCACCGGATGACCCGGCGGGAGATCGACCACCGGCACCCCGCGCTGCTGTCCACCCTGGCCAACCACCCGGGCATCGGGTTCCTCCTGGTCGCGGACGAGGAACACGGCGGGGTGGTGCTCGGTGCGCGCGGTGCCGTGATCCCCCTCGCCGACCTCGACCGGAACCCGGGCCCCCTCGCCGACTTCGGCCCGGGCGCCGCCGGAGCGGTCCGCCGCACCCATGCGTTCCCGCACGTCGCGGACATCATGGTCAACTCCTGGTACGACCCGGAGGACGGCGAGGTGCTCGCCTTCGAGGAGCAGATCGGTTCACACGGCGGGCTCGGCGGCGCCCAGAACCGCCCCTTCCTGCTCTGGCCCCGGGAACTGTCCGACCCGTTCGACGGCCGTGCCGAACTCGTCGGCGCCGAGGGGCTCCACCGGGTGTTCCGCCGCTGGCTGACGGAGGACGAGGGCCCCCGGGTCCCGCTCGCCCCCACCCGCCGGAACGCCCCCCGCCACGAACGCCGTTCCCCCGCCCCGGGCCCGGCCGGGAACCCCGCCCCCGGCACCCCGCCGACCGCCCCGGCACCCCCGGCCGCCCCGCTGGAGACCGCTCCCGCACCGGCCGCTCCGCCGGAGACCGCCCCGATGCCCCCGGCCGCCCCACCGTCGACCGCTCCCACTCCCGCACCAGCCACCCCACCAACCCCCTCCGCCGCGCCTTCCCGCTCCACTCCACCGGCCGCCCCTGCCGCCGGGACCAAGGGCGACGACGGCGCCCCGATCCCCGGCTGACCCCCCGACACCACCGGCCCCGCGCCCACCATCCGCGCACCGCACGCACCGCACGCACCGCCTGCCCGGGGCCCGCCCCGCCGGCCCCGTCCGGCCGTCCCCTCCCCCCCGCCGGATATTCGGCTGCGGGCGCCCGCACCGCCCCGCACACTGGTGCCCCCGTGGCGTACGCGCGTACGGACGACCGCGCGCGACCCCACCCACCCCGCCCGTTCCACCAGGCACCCCCGTCCTCCAGGAGCCCCGAGTGCAGTCCGCCGTGACCGTCACCCCCGCCCGGATACCCGAACTGCTCCTCGGGCTGGCGACCGTCCGTCCGGTGTTCCTGTGGGGCGCGCCCGGGATCGGCAAGTCCGCCCTGGTCAAGGAGTTCGCGGAGTCGCTGGGACTGGAGTGCGTCAGTCTGCTCGGCACCCAGCTCGCCCCCGAGGACCTGATCGGCGTCCCCCAGATCCGGGACGGCCGCTCGGTGTTCTGCCCGCCGGAGACCATCGCCCGCGACGAGCCGTACTGCCTCTTCCTCGACGAGCTGAACGCCTCCGCCCCGGACGTGCAGAAGGCGTTCTACTCCCTGATCCTCGATCGGCGGATCGGCGGCTACGAACTGCCCGAGGGCTCCCTGGTGATCGGCGCGGGCAACCGCTCCTCCGACAACGCGCTGGCCCGCCCGATGGCCTCCGCCCTGGTCAACCGGCTCACCCATGTCCACCTCCGGGCGTCCTCGGCCGACTGGCTCGTCTGGGCCGCCGCGAACGGCATCCACCCCTGGGTGCTGGACCACCTCACCGACCGCCCCGACCACCTGTGGTCCGCGCCCCCGAAGACCGAGGAGCCGTTCTCCACGCCCCGCTCCTGGCACATGCTCTCCGACGCCCTGCACTCCTTCGGGCCCGGCCTCGACGAGGACACCCTGAAGGTCGTCGCGCACGGCACCCTCACCCCGGCGCACGCCGTGGCGTTCTGCGGCTATGTGAAGATCGTCCGCCATGCGTACGGGATCGAGGCCATCATCCGGGGCGACGCCTCCTGGCCGCGCGCCCTAGGCGACCGCGACCTCCTCTACTACCTCGCGGAGGCGTTCCGGCGCCGTCTCGTCAAGGACCTGCCCGCCGACCGGGAACACGTCTCGGACACCGTCCGGCAGACCGCGTACCGCGCCAAGGCGCTGCTGGTGCAACTCGCCGAGATCTCGGTGGAGGTCGCCCAGGCCGTCATCGCGGACGACGCCGACGGCCGGCCGGTGCTGCCCGCCTGGTTCCTCATCGAGGCGGTGCGCGACATGCCGCGTCTGGTCGAGGCCCGCCGATGAGCCGCCGGAGCGCGGCCCGCAAGAAGGGCGAGGCTCCCGATCCGGCGGCCGAGGCGTTCGCCGCCGGGCTGCGCACCGCCCTCGCCAACCCGGCGCTCGCCGCGCTGGAACCCGTCGTCTGCCGTGGCCGGGAGTGCCGCGAGCACCCCGGAAACGGGCTGTGCGCCATCGACTCCAACGGCGTGCTGCACGTCCACCCCACCCGCCGCGCCGCACCGGAGACCTGGGCCTGGGCCGTCGCCCACTGCGTGATCCACCTCGGCTTCGGTCACGTCCCCGCCGCGACCGGCGTCCGCGTCCAGCCCGACCGCTTCGACCTGGCCGCCCGCTGTGCGGTCGTCGCCCGTTTCCAGGAGACGTTCCCCTGCGGGCGCGCCCCCGACGACCTGCCCGCCGAGTGGCCCGGCGGCGACGAGGAACAACTCGCCGCCCGTTGGCGCCGCGACGGTCTGCCCGCCGCCCACGAGCGCTGCGGCACCGGCGGGACCGCCCCCGACCAACTGCTGGTGCCCTGGCCCGCCGACTCGTGTTCCCCGCCGCCCAAGGACTGGCGGGACGCGTTCGCCCGGGCCCTCACCCGGGGAGTGTCCGTCGCCATGGACGTGGCGGGCGGCCGCCGCGCCGCCTTCTCCGACGCGGAACCGGTGCTGCGCCCCTGGGACCGGGCCCGCGAGTGGTTCGTCTCCTCCTATCCGCTGCTCGGCGGGGTCGCCGCCGGGATGACCGTGGTCGCGGACGCCGAACTGGCCCGGGCCCATGACATCGCGGTGGCCGCCGTCAACGCCGAGGCGGGCCAGATCTACGTCAATCCGCTGACGGAGCTGACCGAGGAGGAGTGGCGGTTCGTCCTCGCCCACCAGATGCTGCACGCCGCCCTGCGCCACGGCGAACGGCTCGGCGGCCGGGACCCGTACCTCTTCAACGTGGCCGCCGACCACGTCGTCAACGGCTGGCTGCGGGAGATGGCCGTCGGGGAGATGCCCGCCGGTCTGCCGCACGATCCGGACCTCGCGGGGCTGTCCGCCGAGGAGGTCTACGACCGGATCGCGGGCGACCCGCGACGGTCGCGACGGCTGTCCACCCCGCGCGGCAAGGGCCGCCGCGACGTTCTCGGCGCCCCGCTGGCGCGCCCGGCGGGCGACTACGCCGACCTGGACGAGTTCTACCGGCGCGCCTTGGTGCACGGCTTCGACCTGCACGACCACCAGGACCGGGGGCGGCTGCCCGCCGGGCTGGTGGAGGAGATCCGGGCGCTCAGCCATCCGCCGCCGCCCTGGGACGTCCGGCTGGCCCGCTGGTTCGACGAGTTCGTGCCCCGCCCCGAGCCCGTCCGGGGCTTCGCCCGCCCGGCGCGCCGCCAGGCGTCCACCCCCGACATCCCGCGCGCGGGCCGCTGGTTCCCGCCCGAGGAGGTCGCCCGGCACACCTTCGGGGTCCTCCTCGGCACCTCGGAGTCGATGGACCGGACCCTGCTGGGCAAGGCGCTCGGCGCCGTCGCCTCGTACGCCACGGCCCGGGACGTGCCCGCCGCCCGGGTGGTGTTCTGCGGCGCCGCCCCGTACGACGCCGGGTACCTCCCCGTGGAGGAGATCGCCGGACGGGTCCGGATCACCGGGCGCGGCGGGCCCCTCCTCCAGCCCGGCGTCGATCTGCTGGCCCGGGCGCGGGACTTCCCGCGCACCGCGCCGCTGCTGGTGGTCACCGACGGGCACGGGGACGTGCCGCGGATCCGCCGGGAGCACGCGTACCTGGTCCCCGAGGGCGCTGGCCTCCCCTTCCGTGCGCGGGGGCCGGTGTTCCGGGTCCGCTGAGCGGGCGGGGGCGCGAACCGTCCCCGGAGTGTGATCGGATGGGGGCACGGGCCCCGGCCGACGGGGTCGCGGACGACCGTCAGGAAAGGGCACACACGTGGCAACCACGCGCTCCGCGCACACCGTCTGGGAAGGCAACCTCCTCCAGGGCAGCGGTGTCGTCACCTTCGACTCCTCCGGCATCGGCGAGCAGCCGGTGTCGTGGCCGTCCCGCGCCGAGCAGGCCAACGGCAAGACCAGCCCCGAGGAACTGATCGCCGCGGCGCACTCCAGCTGCTTCTCGATGGCGCTCTCGCACGGTCTGGCCGGTGCGGGCACCCCGTCCACCAAGCTCGTGACCTCGGCGGACGTCACCTTCCAGCCGGGCGAGGGCATCACCGGCATTCACCTCACCGTCGAGGGCACCGTTCCGGGCCTCGACGAGGAGGCGTTCCTGGCCGCCGCCGAGAACGCCAAGGCCAACTGCCCGGTGAGCCAGGCGCTCACCGGCACCACGATCACCCTCTCGGCCAAGCTGGTCTGACCCACGGCCGCCCCGGAAGCCTTCCGGGACCGCGCGCACCCGGCCCCGGGGCGACCCACCGTCAACACGGTGACCCGCCCCGGGGCCGTACGTTTCCCGGAGCGGGGCGGGCCCGGTCGCGAGGAGGCGCCGCGCGCCTGGCTGGCGCGCGGCGCCGTCCCGGTCCCCGCGGGGGGTCTCAGGCGAGGGTGAACCCGGCGTACCCGTCGCGGGCCACCGCGTCGCACCGCTCCCGGTAGACGTCGGCCCCGCCCGGGTACGCGAGGAAGCCGCGCGCCTTGCCGGGGACGTTGGCGCCGGTGTACCAGGAGTCGGCGGTCGGGTAGAGGGTGCGGCCCGCCACCTCGGCCGTGTGCGCGACCCACTCCCGCTCGGCGTCGGGGGTCGCCTCGATCTCGGTCAGCTCCCGGTCCCGCAGGAAGCGGACGCAGTCGGTGATCCACTCCACGTGCTGCTCGATGGAGACCGCCATGTTGGTGAGCACCGAGGGGCTCAGCGGGCCGGTGACCGTGAACAGGTTGGGGAACCCGGCCGAGGCGAGCCCCAGATAGGTGACGGGTCCGTCGGCCCACTTCTCCCGCAGGCTCACCCCGTCCCGTCCCACCAGGTCGACGGTGGTCAGCGCGCCGGTCATCGAGTCGAACCCGGTGGCGAGGACCAGCACGTCGACGGGGAACTCCTCCTCCGACGTCCGCACGCCCTTGGCGGTGATCTCCACCAGCGGGGTGCTCCGCAGGTCCACCAGCCGGACGTGCGGCTGGTTGAACGTCGGGTAGTAACCGGTGTCCAGACAGGGCCGCTTGGTGCCGAACGGATAGCTCCGGGGGGAGAGCAGTTCGGCGGTGGCCGGGTCGGTGACGGTCTCCCGGATCTTCCCCCGGACGAACTCCGCGACCGTCTCGTTGGCGTCCGGGTCGACGAGCAGATCGGTGTACGAGCGCAGCAGCGCGCTGAGGATCCCCTCGGACCAGGCGCTCTCGTACCGCTCGGCGCGCTCGGCCGGGGACGCCTCCAGCGCCGGTCCGGTCGGCATCGGGAACACCGAGCCGCCCTTGGTGCGCCGCTGCGCGGCCCGGAACGCCGGGTAGCCGGCCTTGCGCGCGGTGACCTCCGCCCCGCCCAGCGGCCGGTTCAGCGCGGGCAGCGCGTACACCGGGGTGCGCTGGAACACCGTCAGCTCTGCGGCCCGCCGGGCGATCAGCGGGACGCACTGCACCCCGGACGCGCCGGTGCCGATCACGGCCACCCGGCGGCCGTCGAGGTCCACCCCGTCGCGCGGCCAGCGCGCGGTGTGGTGGACCTCGCCCGCGAACTCCCCGAGCCCCGGCACCTCAGGCTCCTTCGGCACGGTGGAACAGCCCGAGGCCATGATCAGGAACCGGGTGGTGACCCGTTCCCCGGTGTCCGTGGTGACCTCCCAGTACCGCCCCGCCCCGTCGTAGGCCGCGCGGACGACCCGGGTGCCGAAGGTGATGTGCGGACGGAGCGCGAACCGGTCGGCCACGTGCCGCAGATAGCGCAGGATCTCCGGCTGGGTGGCGTACTTCTCGGACCACACCCACTCCTGGTCCAGCTCCGGGGAGAAGGAGTAGGAGTACGTCATGGACTCGATGTCGCACCGGGCGCCCGGATAGCGGTTCCAGTACCAGGTGCCGCCGACGTCGTCACCCGCCTCGAACACCCGGGTGCGCAAACCCAGTTCCCGCAGTCTCAGCAGTTGGTACAGCCCGGACATCCCGGCCCCGACGACGATCGCGTCGGTCTCGGGGACGGCGGGGCGGGGCGCGGTGGCGGCGGGCATGGCTCTCCTGGACAGCGGGGATCGCCGCGGAACCGCCATTCCGCTCACGGGGGACCTGTCGATGCTCCGTCAGATGCGGCACTCCGCGCCACCGACCCGGGCGGGAACGGCCCGAATACCCCGTACGGGATGGCCGGTTCCCGTTGTTCTCCAGGTGGGGGCGGAGTCCATGGGCGTCCCCGGACCCCGGGCGCGGGCGGCCCGACCGGGGCCGGACCACCCGCCGCGCTCCCTCAAGGGCCCTACAGCGCGGGGCCGGGCGTCGGGGAGCCGCCGGGCCGGACGCTTCCGCCCCCGCTCCGCCGCCCGCCGGACCCCTTGGTGCCGTTCCCGTCGGGCCCCGGCCGGACGCCCCCGCCCCGTGTCGCCCGCACGGCCAGGAACAGCGGCAGCGCGAAGGGCGACAGCAGGATGGCGAACACCAGCAGCGGGCTGGTGATCAGCGGGCTGATCCCCAGCCGTCGCGCCTCCAGGAAGATCCACTGTCCGATCAGCAGGTCCCAGGCGATGATCTGCGCCCATACGGCTCCCGCGCCGTCGGGCAGCGCGGTCAGCTCCCGCATCAGTTCCAGGGTGGGGGAGGTGACGAGTTCCCACAGCTCGGGCAGGACGGGGGCGACCAGCACCGTGTAGACCACCAGGACCGGCAGCGCGGTCAGCGGGGACGAGGCCACCCGTACGGTGACGTGCCAGCGGGGGGCCAGGATCATCAGCGCCCAGACCGGCACGGCGCACAGGAACGCCAGGTCGAAGAGTCGCTCGGTCACGCGGAAGCTCCTTCGTCGGTCCGCGCGCCGTGGCGGTCCGTGGTGGTGGTTCCGGCGCGGTCGCCGGACCGGTCGTCCGAGCGCTCGCCCGAGGGGCGCCCGGAGCGCAGGGAGAACGCGGTCGCCAGCGCGGTGCCCACGACGATGACGGCGGCGCCCGTCAGGGTGGCGGCGTCCGGCTCCAGCAACGGCTGGCCGCGCAGCGCCTGCCAGGTGGTCAGCCCCACCGCCGCCGCGTACGCCCCGGCGGCGGTGAGCACCAGCCGCAGTCGTACGGCCTCGTCCCGCAGCCGGGGGAGCCGGGGGGCGAGCGCGGCCAGGGCCACCAGCAGGAACGGCAGCAACTGGAGCGCGTGCATCCCGACGAAGTGGGGGACGCGCAGGTCGCCGCCGGTGGTGGACCAGTCGGTGAGCGGCATCGAGGCGCCGCCGTCGGGGACGCCCACGCTGTGGGCGCCGACCACTTCCAGGGTGCGGCCGTCGTCCTGGGCGGCCAGCTGCTCGCTGGTGGGCAGGGTCATCAGGAACCCGAGTCCCGCCCCGGCCAGGGCGATGGCCGAGCCCAGACGCAGTCCCCAGGCCGAGGCGCGGTCCGTGAGCCGGGAGCGGAACAGCAGCACCGCGATGACCAGGGCGGAGACCCACAGCGCGACGATGCTGAAGGCCATGACGTCGTAGAGCGTCGAGTCGAAGGCCGTCTCGTTGTTGAAGTGGCTGCGCCGCCCCCGGACGACCTGGCCGACGATGATCACCATCTCGACGGTGCCGGTGACGGCGATGACGGTCCCGGCCCACCAGCCGGTCCGCCGGGCCCGGGTGGACAGCGACAGCATCCAGGCGATCGAGACCGCGTAGAGCAGCAGCGACACCGAGAACTTGAACGGCTTGAGCCAGATCGGCGCGCCCACGAGGGTGCGGTCGTCGATGACGAGGCCGACCGTGGAGAGCAGTCCGGTGCCCACCATCAGAGCGGCGAACAGCAGGAGCGGGCGGTGCCAGGAACGCCAGGACGGCGCGGGCGACGACATGGGAAGGTCCCCGTTTCAGTATGGATAGCGAAACTATCCGCTATCTGCTGGCGACACTATCTAGGATGGGGAGCGGCAGACGCAAGGGCGGAAGGAAGAACGGATCGTGCGCATCGGTGAGTTGAGCCGGAGGACCGGGGTCCCGGTGCCGACGATCAAGTACTACGTCCGGGAGGGGCTGCTCCCGCCGGGCGAACTGACCCAGCGCAACCAGGCGACCTACGGCGAGCCCCATGAGCACCGGCTGCGGCTGATCAGGGCGCTGCTGGACGTCGGTGGGCTGCGGATCGCGGCGATCCGGGACGTGCTGGGGGCGGTCGACGACTCGGGACGGTCGGTGCACAGCGTGCTGGGCGCGGCCTCCGACGTCCTGGTGGGGCGCGACCGGCAGTCCCTGAAGGGGGAGGTCGAGGAGGACGAGGCGCTGCGGACCGCCCGGGCCCGGGTCGCCGGTCTGATCGCCCGCCGGGGCTGGCTGGTGAACGAGGGCTGCCCGGGCGTCGAGGCGCTCGCCGCCGCGCTCGCCGCGGTCCAGCGGGTCGGACTCGACGACTTCGCGACGGTCCTGGACGACTACGCCGGGGCGGCGGAGGCGGTGGCGCGGGCGGACCTCGACTTCGTGGGCGCCCGGCGCACCCTGGACGAGGTCGTGGAGGGCGTCATCGTCGGCACGGTGCTGGGGGACACGATGTTCTCGGCGCTGCGCCATCTGGCACAGGTGGACCGCTCGGCCCGGCAGTACGGGAAGGGCAAGGGGGCCCCGTCGGAAGGGGCCCGCGCCGACCGTCCCGGAGGGGCGACGGAGGCCGGAACCGGAGAGGGGGCGGAGGTCTGAGCGCCCCGGCACGGGGAATCCGGCACCCGGGGCATCGCGCCCGGGCCGTCAGCTCTGTCTGACCGCCGCGTTTGACCGCCGTGCCCGGTCGCCGCGCCTGACCGCCGTGCCCGGTCATCGCGCCTGACCGTCGGGTCTGACCGCTGCGCCCGGTCGCCCCGCCTGATCGGCGTGTCTGATCGCCGTACCCGGTCAGGGTGTCCGGTCGGCGGTGTCCGGTCGCGCCGGTCGGTCACCGCCCCCAAGGCGGTGCCTCAGGCGGGGTGGTGCTCGGGGCTCGGCTCGTGCCGTTCGGCGGACAGCGCCTCGGTCTCCGCCCGGAACGCCGCCTCCTTCGCCTCCGCCCGGTAGTGGTCACGGGCCTCCCGCAGCAGCTCCCGGGTCCGGTCCGTGGAGGCGGCCTGCGCCGACATGTGGTCCAGCACCTCTAGGTGGTTGGCCACCTCGATCTGGGAGTCGAGGTACAGCGCCCCGGTCAGGAACTCGCAGTAGACCATGTCCTGCAGCTCCGGCTGGGTGAACCGGAAGAGCGAGAAGGGGCCGTAGGTGCCTGGGTGGGGCCCGTTGCCGAACTCCGCCACCTGGAGGGTGAGCCCGGGGGTGCGGGCGGCGGTCAGCAGCCGGTCCATCTGCTCGGCCATCACCTCGGCCCCGGCCACCGGACGGCGCAGCACCGTCTCGTCCATGATGATCCACAGATGCGGGGCGTTCGGCTTGCCGAGCAACTGCTGCCGGTCGAGGCGGAGTTCGACGTGGCGCTCCACCTCCTCCGGATGGGAGTGCCCGATGGTGCCCGCCGTCATCACCTCGCGGGCGTACCGGTCGGTCTGGAGGATGCCCGGCACGAAGTGCGGCTCGTAGGACCGGATCAGCCGGGCCTCGGCCTCCAGGCTGACGTAGAGGCTGAACCACTCCGGCAGCACGTCGTGGTAGCGCTGCCACCAGCCGGGCCGGTTGGCGTCCTCCACCAGCGACAGGAAGCCGTCGACCTCGCCGTCGGCGACCCCGTACATCGCCAGCAGGACGTGGACGTAGGGCACCTTCAGCGCGACCTCGGCCGTCTCCATCCGGCGGACCGTGGCGGCGGTCACCCGAAGTTCGGACGCCGCCTGTTCGCGGGTCAGGCCCTTGGCCTCCCGCAGCTCCTTGAGCCGCTTGCCGAGGACGACCTGTCCGACGGTCGGCGCGGCACGCCGTTCACTCACGTCACGCCTCCCCACGTGCCGAACACGTGAGCAGTGTGTCATGCCGTGGCTACGCGACGGGAGGACTCCGCCGTTCGCGTGGAAAGTTACGTTCCGGTCACGGCTCCGGGGCGGGTGGGAACCGGGCGTTAGGTGAAGAGAACCGGGCGGACCGCCGGACCCTCCGTGGCACATGTCACACGACCCCGTCGCGCCCCGGCGTCCGGGCGGGAGGTGCTCACACCGTGTCAATCCATCCGTGACCGGAGGTAGTCGGCGGTCTCCTCATCAGCCGGGAGGAAGGTCTCGATCGCCAACTCCGCGACCGTCACGTCCATGGGGGTGTTGAAGGTGGCGATGGACGACACGAACGACAGCACCCGGCCGTCGTGCTCCACCTGCATCGGCAGCGCGAAGTAGGGGGTCGAGGCGCCCCGCGCGGCCGGTTCGCCCGGATTGAGCACCGGGTACGCCGACACCTCCTCGTACAGATCCCGCAGCACCGGGGAGCGGTCGAGGGCGATCTGACGGGCCATCTGCTCCAGCAGGTGCTCGCGCCACTCGGCCAGGTTCCGGACCCGGCGCGCCAGTCCCTCCGGGTGCAGGGTCAGCCGCATCGCGTTCATCGGCGGGGTCAGCAGCCGCTCGGGAACGTCCCCCAGCAGCATGGTGATGCCCCGGTTCGCGGCGATCACCTGGTACGTGGCGTCCACCACGAGCGCCGGATACGGCTCGTAGCCGCGCAACAGCCGGTCCAGTCCCTCGCGCAGCCCCGCCATCGACGGGTCGTCCATCGAGGTCTCCGGGAACCGCGGGGCGTAACCGGCGGCCAGCAGCAGGGCGTTGCGTTCGCGCACCGGTACGTCCAGATGGTCGGCGAGACGGAGGATGAGCTCCTCGCTGGGACGGGACCGGCCCGTCTCCACGAAGCTGATGTGCCGCGCCGACGACCCCGCGCGCAGGGCCAGTTCCAGCTGGCTGACCCGTCGCCGCTCCCGCCAGTCGCGCAGCAGGGGTCCCACGCCGGGAGCGCCCGGGGAGGCGGGCGGAGCGCCGCGGGTGGGCCGGGGCGCGGTCGGCGGTGCGGTGGTCATGCCCCGACGGTAATCGAACGGCGCGGTCGGTGCGTACGGGAAAACCGCCGGGTCCGCCGGGTCACCGCCCCCGCGCCGGAACGAACGCGGACGAACAGCCCCATACCCCGGCCCGCTCCCGGGCGGCCGGGCCCCGGCTGGCGCGATCACGCCAGCCGCCCGGCCCCGGGTCGTCCCCGGTCATACCGGCCGGGTCCTCCCAAGGCCGCCCCAGGTCCCGCCCGCCGGAACCCGGACCGGGTTCCGGCCGCCCCCGCCCCCGGTCGCGCTCGCCGGGCCCGGTCGTCCCCGGTCATACCGGCCTGGATCTCCCGACGCTCCCCGGTCCCGCCCGCCGGGACTCCGGACCGGGTTTCGGCCGCCCCCCCCGGTCGCGCTCGCCGGGCTTCGGTCGGCCCTGGTCACACCGGCCGGGTCCCGGGCCCTTCCCGGTAGCGCCCGCCGGGACCCCGGACCGTGACCCCGCCGTCCCCGGATTTGCCGGACCGGCAAGGCGACTGGCCCCACGACCGGCCCGGCGCGCACCCTGGCGGCGACGGCGGGCCGACCCGGCGCCCGCCCGCCCGCACGGAAGGCCGACCCATGGCGCCCGCCCCGCACCCCCGCCCCGCCCCCGACCCCGCGTCCGGTCACCACCCCGCTTCCGGCCCCGCGTCCGCCGAAGGCGGGCCCGGTCGCCACCACGGCCCCGGAGGCACGCCCGGCGGAGGCACCGGTCACCACCCCGCCCCGGACGGAGCGTCCGGTCACCACCACCACGGCCCCCACACCATGGACTGGACGGAGCTGGCCCCCCATCTGGAACGGGAGGGCGAGGTGTTCGCGCCGATGTACCGGGACGTCGCGCGCTGGCTGGCCGCGACCCACCCCGCCCCCGGCCGGATCCTCGACGTCGGCTCCGGCCCCGGAGTCGTCTCCCGGCTGCTCGCGGAGGTCTTCGACGGGGCGGAGGTCACCGCCGTCGACCCGGAGGAGGCCCTCCTCGCCCGCGCCCGGGACCGGGCGGCCCGCGCCGGACTCGCCGACCGGGTCCGCACCCACCGGGGGGAACTCCCCGACGGCCTCGGCGGACTGGAACCCGCCGGACTGGTCTGGCTCGGCAACTCCCTCCACCACGTGGGGGACCAGCGGGCCGCCCTCGCGGCCGTCGCCGCCCGGACGGCGCCCGGCGGGGTCGTCGCCCTGCTGGAGGGCGGACTGCCGACCCGCTGTCTGCCCCGGGACCCCGGCTTCGGCCGCCCTGGACTCCTCAGCCGGATCGACGCCGCCGAGGAGGACCGGTTCAGCGCGATGCGCTCCGAACTGCCCGGCACCGTCCGGGAGACCGAGGACTGGCCCGCCCTGCTCACCGCCGCCGGGCTGCGCCCCACCGGCAGCCGCACCTTCCTGCTCGACCGGACCGCACCCCTGTCCGCCCTCGAACGGGACCACGTCACGGCCTGGGTCACCCGTCGCCGCGAGGCGCTGACCGACGTCCTCGGCCCGGACGACCTCGCCGCCCTCGACCGCCTCCTCGACCCGGACGACCCGCTGGGCCTCGCCCGCCGCGCGGACCTCTTCCTGCTCACCGCCCGCACCGTGCACACGGCCGTCGCGGACCCCCGCTGACCCGGCGGACCGCCCCCGCGTCACCCGCTTGACACCGCGCCCCGGGAGCACGGGGTCCGCGCCCCGGGACACCCCGGGGCGCGGACGCGCGGTCGGACGAAGTCAGACCCGGTCGGACAGGGCCGGGCGCGGCCAGGCGGGGGCCGGACGCGGCCAGGGACGGTCAGACGACGTCGAACTCCGCCGGGTCGGGCCCCAGCCGGTGGTCCTCGTTCAGGGCCCGGATCGCCGCCAGGTCCTCCTCGTCCAGCTCGAAGTCGTACACCGCGATGTTCTCCGCGATCCGCGACGGCGTCACCGACTTCGGGATCACCACGTGCCCCAGCTGGATGTGCCAGCGCAGCACCACCTGCGCCGGGGTGCGCCCGTGCTTCTGCCCGATGGCCACGATCGCCGGGACGTCCAGCAGCCCCTTGCCCTGCCCCAGCGGCGACCACGCCTCCGTGACGATGCCCTGCTCCGCGTGGTACTCGCGCGCCGCCCGCTGCTGGAGCCTCGGGTGCAGCTCGATCTGGTTGACCGCCGGGATCACCGACGTAGCGTCGAGGAGCCGCGCCAGGTGCTCGGGCAGGAAGTTCGACACCCCGATCGAGGTGGCCCGCCCGTCCGCCTGGATCTTCTCGAACGCGCGGTACGTGTCCACGTCCCGGCCCAGCGAGGGGACCGGCCAGTGGATCAGGTACAGGTCCACCCGGTCCAGGCCCAGCCGTTCCAGGGAGGCGTCGAACGCCCGCAGCGTCGCGTCGTACCCCTGGTCGGAGTTCCACAGCTTGGTGGTGACGAACAGTTCCTCACGGGGGATCCCGGAGGCCGCGAGCGCCCGTCCCGTCCCCTCCTCGTTGCCGTAGACCGAGGCGGTGTCCACGCTGCGGTACCCGGCCTCCAGGGCCGTGGCCACCGCCCGCTCCGCCTCGTCGTCGGGCACCTGCCAGACACCGAACCCCAGCTGGGGCATCTCGACGCCGTTGTTCAGGATGACCGGGGGGACCTTGCTGCTCACGGAATCTCGATCCTTCGCGTCGTGGGTCGTGGACGTTCTCGCTGGCACGCGCACGGGAGCGCTCCTCCATCGTGAACGATCACGCCCGCCCGCGCATTCCGCTCGACGTTCGAACGACCTGTTTCCCCCGCCCGGCCCGTTCACACCCGGTAGAGGGCCTCCACCTCCGCCGCGTACGCCCGCTCGATCGCCGTCCGGCGCGGCTCCCGGGACGCGGTCAGCAGCCCGTGCTCCTCGGTGAACCGGTGGGCGAGCACACGGAACGTGCGGATCGACTCGGCCCGCGACACCAGGGTGTTCGCGGCGACCACCGCCCTGCGCACCTCGGCCTCCAGCTCCGGGTCCCGCACCAGCGCGGCCACCGTGGGCGGCTCCGCGCCCCGCATCTGGAGCCAGTGCGCCACCCCCTCGGGGTCCAGGGTGACCAGCGCCGCCACGAACGGCCGGTCGTTGCCCACCACCACGCACTCCGCCACCAGCGGATGCTCCCGCACCCGCTCCTCCAGCCGCGCCGGGGAGACGCTCTCCCCGCCGGAGGTCACGATCACGTCCCGCTTCCGCCCCGTGATCGTCAGATGGCCGTCCGCGTCGAGGACCCCGAGGTCCCCGGTGGCCAGCCAGCCGTCGCGCGGTGCCGGTTCCGCCGCCTTCGCCTCGTCCAGGTACCCGCCGAAGACGTGCGGTCCGCGCACCCACACCTCCCCGTCCGCCGCGATGTGCACGCTCGTCCCCGGCACCGGCGGGCCCACCGTCCCGCACCGCACCCGCCCCGGCTGGTTCGCCGTCGTCGCGCCCGTGGTCTCCGTCAGCCCGTAGCCCTCGTACACGACGACCCCGGCGCCCGCGAAGAACAGCCCCAGGGCCCGGCCCATCCCCGAACCGCCGGACATCGCGCACCGCGCCCGTCCGCCCAGCGCCCCGCGCAGCCGCGCGTACACCAGCCGGTCGTACACCCGGTGCCGGGCGCGCAGCGCCGCCGAGGGCCCCGGCCCGGTGCCGAACGCCCGGTCCTCCAGCGCCTCGGCGTACCGCACCGCCGTCTCCACCGCCCGGTCGAAGTGCGCCGAGCGGCCCTCCCGCTCCGCCGCCCGCCGCGCCGCCCGGAAGATCCGCTCGAAGACGTACGGCACCGCCAGCAGGAACGTCGGCCGGAAGGTGGCCAGCCCGGTGCGCACCGCCTCCGCCGACAGCTCCGCCTGGTGCCCCAGCCGCACCTTCCAGCGCACCGCCGCCACCTGCGCCAGCCGTCCGAAGACGTGCGCCAGCGGCAGGAACAGCAGCGTCGACGGCTCCTCGCCCCGCCGGGTCCGCAGCGCCCGCGCCCAGTGGTGGTAGACCGTGTCGGCCTCGAACATCAGATTCGCGTGGGTGAGCACACAGCCCCGGGGGCGGCCCGTCGCCCCGGACGTGTACACCACCGTCGCCACCGAGGCGGGCCGCACCCGTCGGCGGTGCCGGTGGACCAGGTCGTCCGGCAGGTGCGCGCCCTCCGCGCACAGCTCCGCCACCGCGCCCGCGTCGAGCTGCCACAGACCGCGCAGCCCCGGCAGCCGGTCGATGACGGTGGCCACCGTCATCGCGTGGTCCTCGTCCTCCACCACCGCGGCGGTCACCCCCGCCTCGTGCAGCATCCACCACAGCTGCTCCGCCGACGAGGTCGGGTAGACCGCCACCACCTCGGCGCCGACCGTCCACAGCGCGAAGTCGAACAGCGTCCACTCGTAGCGGGTCCGGGACATCACCGCCACCCGGTCCCCGGCCCGGACCCCCCGGGCCAGCAGCCCCTTCGCCAGGGCCAGCACCTCGTCCCGGAACCGCGCCGCCGTGACGTCGCGCCAGACGCCGGGTGCCTCCTGGCGGGCGAGGACCACCCGCCGGGGGTCGATCCGGGCGTGTTCGAAGACGGGGTCCGCGAGGCCGCCCGTGAGCGGTGGCGCCACCGTGGGCGACGGGGGGCTGGTGAACTCGCGCAACTGGGCTCCTCGTGGCGGCTCTCCCGTGGGCGCCGCGGACCGTACTCCGCCCCGGCGCCCCCGTGGGAGGGCCCGGTGACCGACCCCGCGCGGCCCGGGGAGGCCCCTCGCGCCCGTGGAGGCGGCTCGGCGGGGCGGACCGGCGGGGGTGCGGGCGGCCCGGCGGAGGATTCCGGGCGCCCATCCTGGCGCCGGACCGCCCCCACCACCACGATCTGCACCGAATCACCACCGGCTCCGCCGGATCGCCACGCCCTCCACCGGGACCCCCCGAACCGGACGCCCGGTAGGAACCGCCGGACGCCCGGCCCCGGGTGAGGGGGCGTGCGCCCGCGCCGCCCGGCCCGGTGTCCCGCCTCGGTGGTCCGGTGGGGGAGGGCACGTCCGATGGGCAGGGCCAGCCGGGTGGAGGGGGTCAGCCCGAGGGCTCCGCAGCGGGGAACAGGATCCGGTGCTCATGGGCGTAGACGTTCATCGAGGAGCCCCGCAGGAACCCGACGAGGGTCAGGCCCGCCTCGTCCGCGAGGTCCACTGCCAGCGACGAGGGCGCGGAGACCGCGGCCAGCACCGGCAGCCCCGCCATCACCGACTTCTGCGCCAGCTCGAACGAGGCCCGCCCGGACACCAGGAGGACGTGCCGCGACAACGGCAGCCGCCCCTCCCGCAGCGCCCGTCCGATCACCTTGTCCACGGCGTTGTGCCGCCCCACGTCCTCCCGGACGTCGAGCAGTTCCCCGTCCCCGTCGAACAGGGCGGCCGCGTGCAGCCCCCCGGTGCGGTCGAAGACCCGCTGCGCCGCCCGCAGCCGGTCCGGCAGCTCCGACAGCAGCCCGGCGGACAGCCGCAGCGGCGGTTCGTCGGCGATCGCCCACCGCGTCCGGGTCCGCACCGCGTCCAGGCTGGCCTTGCCGCACAGCCCGCAGGACGAGGTGGTGTACACGTTCCGCTCCAGCGAGATGTCCGGCACCGGCACCCCGTCGGCGAGCCGCACGTCCACCACGTTGTAGGTGTTGCCGCCGTCCGAGGTGGCGCCCGCGCAGTACGCGACGCTCCGCAGCTCGGCCGCCGAGGCCAGCACCCCCTCGCTGACCAGGAACCCCACTGCCAGCGCGAAGTCGTCGCCCGGCGTCCGCATGGTGATCGCCAGCGGTCTGCCGTTCAGCCGGATCTCCAGCGGCTCCTCGGCGACCAGGGTGTCCGGACGGCGGTCCACCCGCCCGTCCCGCACCCGGACCACCCGCCGTCGCTCGGTGACGCGTCCCATATCGTGTGTCCGTCCCGGTTCTGTGCGTAGTGGTCACGGTTCTGTGCGTAGTGGTCACGGCGTGACGGGCCGCTCCACCGCCACGCGCTCGCCGGTGATTGTTCCCCACGGTGCCCCCGCCCCGCCTGGGCGCCTGACCGGAGCCGACAACACGTACGCGCGAATCCTGTCGCTTTACTCGTCCGCTTACCGGCGGGTCGCTCACCAGACTGACAAATCCGTGATCTCACCGGAACCCGAGGGGGACCCTTGCACGGCACGCGCATCGCGGCGCTGGGCCACTACCAGCCGTCCGGCGTCCTCACCAACGAGGACCTGGCGGGCATGGTCGACACCAGTGACGAGTGGATCAGGTCCCGGGTCGGCATCCACACCCGCCATGTGGCCGGGCCCGAGGAACCCGTGGACGAGCTGGCCGCGCACGCCGGCGCGAAGGCGCTCGCCACGGCCGGGCTCGACCCGGCCGACGTCGACCTGGTGGTCGTCGCCACCTCCACCGCGATCGACCGGTCCCCGAACACGGCGGCCCGGGTCGCCGCCCGCCTCGGGCTGCCGGGCCCCGCGGTCCTGGACCTCAACGTGGTCTGCGCCGGGTTCACCCACGCCCTGGCCACCGCCGACCACACCCTGCGGGCCGGTGCCGCGACCCGGGCGCTGGTCATCGGGGCCGACAAGATGACGGCGGTCACCGACTGGACGGACCGCACCACCTGCGTCCTCGTCGGGGACGGCGCGGGCGCGGCCGTCGTGGAGACGTGCGAGCCCGGGCGGGAGCCGGGCATCGGGCCGGTGCTGTGGGGCTCCGTCCCCGAGATGGGGCACGCCGTGCGGATCGAGGGCACCCCGCCCGTCTTCGCCCAGGAGGGCCAGAGCGTCTACCGGTGGGCCACCACCCGGCTGCCCCCGCTGGCCCGCCAGGCGTGCGAACGCGCGGGCGTCATCCCCGCCGATCTGGCGGCGGTCGTCCTGCACCAGGCGAACCTGCGGATCATCGAGCCGCTCGCCGAGCGGATCGGCGCGGTGAACGCGGTGGTCGCCCGGGACGTCGTCGAGTCGGGCAACACCTCGGCGGCCAGCATCCCCCTGGCCTTCTCCAAGCTCGTCGAACGCGGGGAGATCGCCTCCGGGGCGCCCGTCCTCCTCTTCGGCTTCGGCGGCAACCTCTCGTACGCGGGCCAGGTCGTGCGCTGCCCCTGACCGGACGGACGGCGACCACCAAGGACGGCCCGGCACCACCTCCGGCCGCCCTCCGCGCCGGGCCTCTCCCGTCCCGGGCCCTTCCCCGACCGGCTTTCCCGCGCCGGTCACGGGGGAGGGCCCGGTCGCGTTCGGCGGCCTTCCCCCGAGGGCGTCTCACGGGCTGTGACCGGGCGGGCGCTCAACGTGTCCCACCCCTCGGGCCTGCGGATACATGGGTGAAACCCACTCCGAAACCTTGGTATTGTTGTCCATGTCGCCGCGGGGAACATCCCGCGAACACCACACCGGTCCGGGTGGCGGAATGGCAGACGCGCTAGCTTGAGGTGCTAGTGCCCTTTATCGGGCGTGGGGGTTCAAGTCCCCCCTCGGACACCAGCTAAGACCCCAGTTGATCTGGGGTCTTTCGCGTTTCCGGGCTGTGCCTCGGTGCCTGGCCCCCGACGTTGGCGGGCCTGCCGCAACGCACTGGCGCGGCCTGGCGGGCGTCAGCCCCGCCCTCGGAGTGCTTCACGCCCCCTGGCGGCGGGTGCGGCGCTGGTAGGACCAGGCGGCGGCGCCGAGGGCGAGGCCGTAGGGGCCCATTCCCGAGTAGGCGATGTAGAACGCGGCGTTCGAGAACCCGCCGGTTTCGAAGCTGAGGACCCCCAGGGCCGAGAGCACCACGCCGATCAGGGCGCCGACGCCGAACACCGGGGCCAGGATCGCGGCGGTGATCCAGGCCGGCGTCAGCGGCAGCCACCGGGGGACGGCCTCGCGGGCCACGAACGGCACCCAGCGGGGGAACGTCCGCCCCCACGGGCTGACCAGCCCCAGCAGCAGGAAGACGCCCATCCCCGCCATGACGACCGTGATGTCCACCCCGTGCTGGTACAGCCACAGCGTCGCGGCGTTGAACGGGTCCAGGTGCTTGCCCTGGGCGTTGTGCTCCATCTCCGCCAGCACGCTCGGGAACCCGGCGGGGATGCCCCACGTGCCGCCGAAGGACCAGTACTGCTTCATCGCCGCGTACGGGAGCAGCGCGATCGCGCCGATGTAGGCGATCCGGCGGATGCGGGGCGAGGCCGGTTCCATGGTGGCGCTGCTTGTCGTCTTCATGTGTTCATCCTGTTCGGCGGCCCGAACCGCCGAATCCGCCTGGAGTGCTCACCGCCTCCCCCGCGCGGGTGACCCCTCGTCACCCGGTCTCATCACCTCGGCCGACGGCCGTCCAGGACGATCCTCGGAAGCGGGAGTCAGCACAGGCGACCGTTACGCGCTGGCCCGGCTCCTGTCCGAGCGGTCGGCACTGCCGCCGACCCGACTACCACCGGACGGAGGGGCTTCCCACGGGCCGGTCTCACGCCCGATGAACGAAACGAGGGCCGCGTCCGTACCGGGGGGTGAGCTCCGGCAGTGGACCGAACACGCCCTACCTGGAGGGTCCTTGTACAGCATCACCGCCCCCGGCCGTCCGACGGCCGTCCGTGGCCCTCACGGCGTGGCCGTCCGCCCCGGACGCCGACCGCGCGGGACCGCGGCCACCGTGGACGAGGCCGTCCGCCCCGCCGTGCCCGCCGCCGACGCCACCGCGACCGGTGCCGGCCGGGCGGGCCGGGAGCGCGTTCGGTGACCCCCGCCCCCGCGCCGACCCCGGCCCCCAGCCCCCTCCCGTCCGGTTCCTCCCCGTACCCCCGGACCGCCCACGGCCCCCGCCCCCTCGTCGGGCACACCGTCCGGGGGACCGTCCCGGAAGCCCTCCACCCACCCGGGCCGGTGCCGTCCGGGCGGGGCGACGGGCCCGGGCCGGTGCCGTCCAGGACGGTCGACGGGACGGTCCCGCCCGCCCTCACGCTCCGCTCCGCCACGCCCCCCGAACTGATCCCCGCCGCCGCCCGCCCGGTGTGCTTCGTCATGCCCGGCCCGGTGCCGGGCCGCTCCGCGCCCAGCGGCGGGGACGTCTACGACCGCCGGGTCGGCCTGGACCTGTCCGGCTTCGGCTGGGACGTCCGGACCCACACCGTCCCCGGAACCTGGCCCCGTCCCGACGCGCTCGCCACCGCCCGCCTCGCGCATCTGCTGGCAGGGCTGCCCGACGGCTCCGTCGTCCTCCTCGACGGACTGGTGGCCTGCGGGGTGCCCGAGGTCGTCGTCCCCGAAGCCGAACGGCTGCGCCTCGCCGTCCTGGTGCATCTGCCGCTCGCCGACGAAACCGGGCTCGCCCCCGTCACCGCCTCGGAACTCGACGCCCTGGAACGCGCCACCCTGCGCGCCGCCTCCGCCGTCCTCGCCACCAGCGACTGGGCCGCCCAGCGCCTGGTCGACCACCACGGACTGGCCCGCCGCAGAGTGCACGTCGCCCTCCCCGGCACCGACATCGCGCCCCCCGCCACCGGCACCGACGGCGTCTCCCGGCTGTTGTGCGTCGCCTCCGTCACCCCGCGCAAGGGCCAGCACCGCTTGGTGCGCGCCCTCGCGACCGTCGCCGATCTGCCGTGGACGTGCGTCTGCGTCGGCGGACTCGACCGCGCCCCCGACTACGTCGACCGACTGCGCGCCCTGATCGCCCACCACGGGCTCACCGACCGGATCCGGCTCGCCGGACCGATGACCGGCGCGGAACTGCACGCCAGCTACGCCGAGGCCGATCTGATGGTGCTCGCCTCCCGTGCCGAGACCTACGGCATGGCCGTCACGGAGGCCCTCGCCCATGGCGTTCCCGTCCTCGTCAACGACGTCGGCGGGCTGCCGGAGGCCGTCGGACGCGCTCCCGACGGCGCCCTGCCCGGAGTGCTGCTGCCGCCCGACGACCCGGACGCGCTCGGCACCGCCGTGCGCCGCTGGTTCGAGGAACACGACGAGCGCCAGCGGCTCAAGAGCGCGGCCCGGCTGCGACGCACCTCGCTCCACGGCTGGGCGACCACCGCCCGTGGCGTCTCCGGGGTCCTCGAAGGGCTCCGCCGCGACGACTGGAGCACCCGGTGACGACGGCCCTCGCCCGGCCGCCCGACCGGCCGTGCCCGCGCTGAGTGGGCCCGTCCTGAACCCGCCGTGAGGCTTTCCGTGGATGGGGGCGGGGCGGATTCGGGTGCGAAACGCGGGTGCTGGTGCGGAGCCGAAACGGATTTCCTTGAGTGCTTCACCGCCGCGCCGAGCTGGGATTGCCTCAACCCGCCCGGGGGTTCATTCGTTCTCCGGTTCCTTCCCGTACGCACGGAAGTCCGGTCCGGATTCCGGGGCGGTCGGCGCGTGGCATTCGGGTGAACCTCCGTCAGAGAGCTGACCAGGGGAATCGTCTGGCTGTGGAGAGTCGAGGGAGGGAATGGAGACGGCCCGGGGCGTGGTTCTCGTGGGCGCTTCCGGGGGATTCTCCTGACTGTGCCAGTGGTTATGAGGAGCGTGCGGGGAATTCTCCGCACGCTCCTCGCCGAGAGGAATTCCCGCCGCCGTTCTAGGCTGATGCCGGTCGTCCGGTGAGGCGCCGGACGGGACCGGGCCGGCCGCAGGTGCGTCGGCGGCCCGTGCCGGAGATCCGGGGCGCGCCGGGAACGAGACGCGAAGACCGATGGCAGCAGCCACCACCCCACCGGCCACCACTCCCCGGCACGACCGCGCGGCCCGCTCCGCCCGGGCACCGGACACCGCGTCCCCCACCAGCACGACGGATCCCGTCCGCACCACCGAGGTTCCCGTCACCGGAACCCCGACCGCTGGGCGACCGGCCGTCCTCACCGCCGGGCCCGCCGCCCCGCCCCGGACCCTCCTCGACGTCCTGGACGCGACCGTGCTCCGTCACCCGGGTGCCCCGGCCCTCGACGACGGCACCACCCGGCTCACCTACCGCGCGCTGGCCGCCGACGTCGAACGCCTGCGCCGTCGGCTCGCCGCCCTCGGTGCCGGGCCCGGTGCCCGGATCGGCGTACGGGTCCCTTCCGGCACCAACGACCTGTACGTCGCGGTCCTCGCGGTCCTCGCCGTCGGAGCCGCCTACGTGCCGGTGGACTCCGAGGACCCCGAGGAGCGTGCCGCCCTGGTGTTCGGCGAGGCGGGGGTGCGGACGGTCATCGGGGCGGGCCGGCACGTCACACCATTCCCTGGGGCTGGGGCTGGGGCTGGGGCTGGGGCTGGGGCTGGAGCTGGAGCCGGGGGAGAGGGAGAGGGACGGGCGGGGGCTGTTCCGGGGGCGGTATCCCCTGATCCCGGCTCGGCCCTTGACCCCCACCCCCACCCCGACCCCGGACGCCACCACCACCCCGGACCCCGGCCCGCCGTTCGCCCCCGCCCCGCCGACGACGCGTGGATCATCTTCACCTCCGGGTCCACCGGCACCCCCAAGGGCGTGGCCGTCACCCACCGGGCCGCCGCCGCCTTCGTGGACGCCGAGGCCGCGCTCTTCCTCCGGGACCGGCCGATCGGCCCCGGTGACCGCGTCCTCGCCGGGCTCTCCGTCGCCTTCGACGCCTCCTGCGAGGAGATGTGGCTCGCCTGGCGGCACGGCGCCTGTCTGGTCCCCGCCTCCCGCGACCTGGTCCGCTCGGGCGCCGACCTCGGGCCCTGGCTGGTGGACCGGGGCGTCACCGTGGTCTCCACGGTGCCCACCCTGGCCGCCCTGTGGGAGCCCGCCGCCCTCGCCGGAGTGCGGCTGCTGATCTTCGGCGGGGAGGCGTGCCCGCCCGCGCTGGCCCGGCGGCTGGCCACCGGGGACCGTGAGGTGTGGAACACCTACGGCCCCACCGAGACCACCGTCGTCGCCTGCGCCGCCCGGCTCACCGGCGAGGAACCCGTCAGGATCGGACAGCCCTTGGACGGCTGGGAACTCGCCGTCGTCGACGACGGCGGACGGCCCGTGCCGATGGGCGGCACCGGTCAGCTCGTCATCGGCGGCGCCGGACTCGCCCGCTACCTCGACCCCGTCCGGGACGCCGTGGGGTACGCCCCGCTCGACGCCCTCGGCTGGACCCGCGCCTACCGCAGCGGCGACCTGGTGCGGGCCGACCCGGAGGGCCTGGTCTTCCTGGGCCGCGCCGACGACCAGGTGAAGATCGGCGGCCGCCGCGTCGAACTCGGCGAGATCGACGCCGCCCTGACCGCCCTGACCGGTGTCACCGCCGCCGCGGCCGCCGTCCGCGTCCCGCCGGGCGGCGCCCCCCTCCTCGTCGGCTACGTCGTCGTCCCCGACGGCTGGGACCGGACCGCCGCCACCGCCCGGCTGCGCGCCACCCTGCCCGCCGCCCTCGTCCCGCTGCTCGCCCCGGTGCCCGCGCTCCCCACCCGCACCTCCGGCAAGACCGACCGGGACGCCCTGCCCTGGCCGCTGCCCGCCGCCCCGCCCGACCCCGCCCCGGCGGGCCCCGGCACCGACCTCACCCCCACCGAATCCTGGCTCGCCGCACGGTGGCAGGAGACCCTCGGCACCCCCGTCACCCGCCCGGACGACGACTTCTTCGCCCTCGGCGGCGGCAGCCTCGCCGCCGCCCGGCTGCTCACCGCGCTGCGCGTCCGCTACCCCCGCGCCGCCGTCCTCGACGTCTACCAGCGCCCCGTGCTGCGCGCCCTCGCCCGCCGTCTGGAACGGTCCGGCACCGACGACGCCCCCGCCCGGACGGTCGTCCCCGTCCCCCGGCGCGCCCAACTCCTCCAGAGCCTGCTGCTGATCCCCCTGTTCACCGTCACCGGACTGCGCTGGACGGTCGCCCTGCTCGCCCTCGGCGACCTCCTCGCCCTCCTCGGCCCCTATCCCTGGGCCCCCACCGCCCCCTGGTGGCTCGTCGCCCTCGGCGCCGCGCTGTTCCTCAGCCCGCCCGGCCGTCTCCTCCTCGCCGCCGGGGGCGCCCGGCTGCTGCTGCGCGGGGTGCGTCCCGGCACCCACCCCCGCGCGGGCTCCGTCCACTTGCGGCTGTGGACCGCCGAACGCCTCGCCGAACACAGCGGCGCCACCGCCCTCACCGGCGTCTGGCTCCAGCGCTACGCCCGCGCGCTGGGCGCCCGGGTCGCCCCCGACGCCGATCTGCACTCCCTGCCGCCCGTCACCGGACTCCTCCGGCTCGGCCGGGGCTGCGCGGTGGAGTCCGAGGTCGACCTGTCCGGCCACTGGCTCGACGGCGACCGGCTGCACATCGGCGCCGTCCGGGTCGGCGCCGGAGCCGTCGTCGGCACCCGGAGCCTGCTGTTCCCCGGCGCCCGGATCGGCAAGCGCGCCGAGATCGCCCCCGGTTCCGTCGTCACCGGCCGCGTCCCCGCCGGACAGCGCTGGGCCGGGGCGCCCGCCGTCAAACGCGGCCGGGCCCGCCGCGACTGGCCCCGCGCCCGCCCGCCCCGCTCGCCCCACTGGCGCGCCATGTACGGGGTCACCGGCTTCGGACTGCTTCTGCTGCCGCTGCCGCCCGCCGCGCTCGCCCTCCTCGTCGTCTGCGCCCTCACCGGCCCGGCCGCCCCGCTGTCCGCCGCCCTCCCCACCGCACTGCTCGCCGCCGCGCCCGCCGCCCTCGCCTTCGGCCTCGGCTACGCGCTGCTCGTGCTCACCGCCGTCCGGCTGCTCAGCCTCCGGCTGCGCCCCGGCGTCCACCCCGCGCACAGCCGCACCGGCTGGCAGGCGTGGACGGTCACCCAGCTGATGGACCAGGCCCGGGGCACCCTCTTCCCGCTGTACGCGGGGCTCGTCACCCCGGTCTGGCTGCGGCTGCTCGGGATGCGCGTCGGCCGGGGCGCCGAGGTGTCGACGGTGCTCGCCCTGCCCAGCCTCACCACCGTCGGGGACGGCGCCTTCCTCGCCGACGACACCCTCACCGCCCCGTTCCAGCTCGGCGGCGGCTGGGTCCGCATCGGCCGCGCCCGCATCGGCCGTCACGCGTTCCTCGGCAACTCCGGGATGACCGCCCCCGGCCGTCGCGTCCCCGACGGCGGACTGGTCGGCGTGCTGTCCGCCGCCCCCAAGAAGGCCAAGAAGGGCGGCTCCTACCTCGGGCTGCCGCCGGTCCGGCTGCCGCGCACCGCCGCCGCCACCGACCGCCGCCGCACCTACGAACCGTCCACCCGGCTGCGCTGGGCCCGTGGCCTCGTCGAACTCTGCCGACTGGTCCCGGTGTTCTGCTCGGCCGCCCTCGCCGTCCTCACCCTCGCCGCCCTCAGCGCCCTCGTCGCCGCGCTCGGACCCTGGGCGGCCGTCCTCTCCGGCGCCGTCGCGCTCGCCGCGGGGCTCGCCGCCTGCGCGGTCACCGTCCTCGCCAAGTGGCTGCTCGTCGGACGGCACCGCCCCGCCGAACACCCGCTGTGGAGCGGCTTCGTCTGGCGCGACGAACTCGCCGACACCTTCGTCGAGGTCCTCGCCGTGCCCTGGCTGGCCGGAGCGGTCCCCGGCACCCCCCTGCTGACGCTCTGGCTGCGCGCCCTCGGCGCCCGCATCGGCCGGGGCGCCTGGTGCGAGAGCCACTGGCTCCCCGAGACGGACCTCGTCACCCTCGGCGCCGCCGCCACCGTCAACCGGGGCTGCGTCCTGCAGACCCACCTCTTCCACGACCGCGTGCTGCGCACCGGCACCGTCACCCTCCACCCGGGCGCCACCCTCGGCCCGCACGGCATCGTGCTGCCCGGCGCCACCGTCGGGGCCCGCAGCACCCTCGGCCCCGGCTCCCTGGTCATGGCGGGGGAGTCGGTGCCCGCCGGCACCCGCTGGCTGGGCAACCCGATCGAAGCGTGGCGGCCCTGAACGGGCCCCCGCCGCGCCAGCGGCCCCCCGCCCCGGAGGACCCCCCACCGCGCGGCGGGCCCCCCGCCCCGGAGGGGCCCCCAACGGCCGACGGCCTTCCCCCGACCGGCCCGGACGACCTCCCTCCGACCGGCCCGGACGATCTCCCCCCGACCGGTCCGGACCCGTACTTCCCGGCGCACGGCGACCCTCGCTACCGGGTGCGCCACTACGAGATCGCCCTCGACTACCGCCCCGGTCCCAACCGGCTCAGCGGTACCGCGCTGATCAGCGCCACCGCGGGCCCCGCCCCGCTCACCGCGCTCCAGCTCAACCTGAACGACTTCCGCGTCGGCCGTGTCCACGTCGACGGGGACCGCCCCCGCTGGACCCACCGCGACGGACGGCTGCGGCTGCGCCCCGCCGAACCACCGCGCGCCGGGGCCGACTTCACCGTCGAGGTGCACTGGTCAGGAAATCCGCGTCCGGTGTCCAGTCCCTGGGGCGGACTCGGCTGGGAGGAGCTCACCGACGGCGCCCTCGTCGCCAGCCAGCCCATCGGCGCGCCCTCCTGGTTCCCCTGCAACGACCGGCCCGCCGACAAGGCGTCCTACCGGGTCGCGGTGACCGTCCCGTCCCCGTACACCGTGGTCCTCGGCGGCCGTCTCACCGCCCGCACCACCCGGTCCTCCACCACCACCTGGGTGTACGAACAGCCCGCGCCGACCTCCAGCTATCTGATCGGCCTCGCGCTCGGCAGGTTCCGTACCGTCCGGCTCGGCGATCCGGACCGGGGCGTCCCCCAGACCGGCCATCTGCCGCCGCGGCTGCTGCCCGCGTTCTCCCGGGACTTCGCCCGCCAGCCCCGCATGATGGAACTCTTCACCGCGCTCTTCGGCCCGTACCCCTTCGGGGAGTACGCCGTCGTCATCGCGGACGAGGAGCTGGACGTCCCCGTCGAGGCGCAGGGGCTGTCGCTGTTCGGCACCAACCACGTGGACGGGAAACGGGGTTCGGAACGCCTGGTCGCCCATGAGCTGGCCCACCAGTGGTTCGGCAACAGCGTCAGCATCGCCGACTGGCGGCACATCTGGCTCAACGAGGGCCTCGCCAAGTACGCCGAGTGGCTCTGGTCGGAGCACTCCGGCGGCCGGACCACCACCCAACTCGCCCTGACCGCGCACCGGACGCTCGCGTCGCGTCCCCGCGATCTGCGGATCGCCGACCCCGGCCGCCGCCACATGTTCGACGACCGGCTCTACGAGCGCGGCGGCCTCACCGTGCACGCCCTGCGCCGCGCCCTCGGCGACGAGGCGTTCTTCCGGATGCTCCGGGGCTGGGCCGCCCGGCACCGCGACGGTGCCGTGAGCACCGCCGCGTTCGCCGCGCACACCGCCCGGTACGCCGGGCGGCCCCTGGACGACCTGTTCGCGGCGTGGGTGTACGGCGCGGAGCTGCCCCCGTCGCCGGACGGCTGACCCCGCGCCCCCGCGCCGCCCGGTCTCAGCAGGTCTGCTTGGCGAAGGTGTAGCCCCGTGCCTTCAGCGTCTTGAGGATCTTCGGCAGCGCGGCCACCGTCTGACCGCGGTCACCGCCCGCGTCGTGGAAGAGCACCACGGAACCGCTGCGGACGTTGTTGAGCACCTCGGACTCGATGGCGGCGCGCCCGGGCCGGGCCCAGTTGCGGGTGTCGATCGTCCACAGCCGCAGCTTCTTGTTCAGCCGCGCCGCGCGGTCGCGCACCGTCTGGTTCACCGCCCCGTAGGGCGGACGCAGACAGGTCGGCGTGGAGCCGGTCAGCTGCTTGATCGCGTTGTCCGTCCGGGTCACCTCCGACTTGAACGTCGTCCAGCTCACCGTCCGCAGGTCGGGGTGCGACCAGGTGTGGTTCTGCAGGCTGTGGCCCTCCTGGAACGCGCGCTTGGTGGTCGCCGGGAACCCTCCGACGTTCACCCCGTTCTGGTAGAACGTGGCCTTCGCCCCGTACTGCTTCAGCAGGTCCAGCACCTTCGGCGTGGCCACCCCCGGACCGTCGTCGAAGGTCAGGTACACCACCTTCGGCGCCGGTGCCGCCGCGACGGGCGCGGCTATCAGCAGGGACCCCGTCAGCGTCCCCGCCAGTGCCGCGACCAGCGCGACGCGGCCCCGCCGGGCGGCGCCGCCCCGTGCGGCCGTCCGCCCGTTCCGTGCCGTCTCCTTCTCCATGGCGTCCATGAAGTCCCCTCCCGATACCGCGTGCTGTCGTGGGTGATCACCGTAAACCCGGTGACCGGGGCCGGTTGACGGCTGTCCGGGGACCATGGCGCGACGATGACGTTGGTTCAGACAGACGGGACCGGGCGCGCGGTTGCGTTCGACGCGGAAACGATTCGCCGCCGGGGCGGTTTCCCCGTCGCGCGGAGCCGGGCGCGAGGACGCCGCACGGTCCGGCCCCGCCCGGGGCGGGCTCCGGCACGGGCTCCGGGACGGCTGGAATCCATCGTGTCCGCAGCCGTCACGTCCGCCGTCGTCACGTCCGCCGTCCTCATGGCTGTGGCCGGAGTCTCATGGACCCGTCCGGTCCCCGGCGGGGGACGACGCCTCCCGCGCCGCCCTCAGCTCCTCGCGCGCCTCCATCAGGGCGAAGCCCAGGAGGTTGAGCCCGCGCCAGCGCCCCGGGTCCCCGGCCCGCTCGTCGTCCGCCGTCAGCCCGATGCCCCAGATCCGGTCCATCGGGCTCGCCTCCACCAGCACCCGGTCGCCGGTGCCCAGCAGATACGCCAGCGACTCCGGATGCCCGGCGAACTTGTGGACGTTGCCGCGCCGGACGATCCCGGACCGCTCGCGCCGCCACACCTCCTCGCGGAAGCCGCGCACCAGCCCGCCGATCCGTTTCGCCTCCGCCGGGTGATCCGCGCCGAGCACCGCCCGTTCGGCCTCCGCGTCCCCGAACAGCCGGGCCTTCGAGGCCATCATCCAGTGCTCGGCGGTGGCGTACCGCACCCCCTCGACCACGAACGGCGAGGGCCACCACTGACTGAGGCAACTCGCCGACACCCGTCCGTCCTGACGCGGCACGGCACCCCAGAAGAAGACGTACTTGACGCGTTCACCCCGTCCGACCCGTGCGATCAGGCTCTCTCTGTCCAGGTTCGTTCCGTCCTGGCCGTTTCTGTTCATCCGCGGAGTCTGACAGCCGCTCCGGAGGGCCCGCACCCGGTTAAGCCTCCGTCCGCAGCCTGCCCGTCCGTCTTCCCCGCCGTCCGCCTCCGTGGAGCCGGTTCCCCGTGGAGCCGGACCGCGCGTCGCGCCCCCGACGGGAAGCGGCGCGCGGTCCGGCAGACGGCGGATCAGCCCCGGTCGTCCTGGGCGCCCAGGACGCGGCGGGTCAGCCGCCGGGACGTGCCGAGCTGACGGCGGACGGCCGCCGGGTCCTTCTCCGAGCGCCCGACGCCGCGCACCTTGTGCGGTGCGCACCACGGGCAGCAGCCCTTCCAGCGGCGGTGCGGTGAGTGTGCCATCGTCCGATCCCTTCCCAGACGCCCCGCCTTGGGGCCGGTCTGGGTGGAACAGCGACAGGGGAAAGCTCACGATGAACACGCGGACCATCCTTCCGCACGGGCGCGGAAGGCCGCGAGCGGGGTCGCCGGGGCACCGGGCCGGGGCTCCGGCGCGGCCGCCCCTGACCGGGACCGGGACCGGACCGGATGGGACGGCTGACGGTTCCGTGACCGTGAGGAACGGCCCCGTGACCGGGCGGAACGGTCCCGGACCCGCCGGAAACGATCAGGCCCCGCCGGTCCTCCGACGACGGGAAAAGGGGTGGCATCCGGTCAGGACCCCCGCTTAGCTTGTCCACTCGTGACTCATGACCCCGAGAGAGCCCCGACCAGTCCGGCCCCGGCACCCTTCGAAGCCGTCCCACCGGACCCCGGGCCTCCGGGGAAGCTCTTCGCCAAGCCCTACGCGGCGGCCACCACCATCTTCGCCGTGGTGATGTTCCTGACCGGACTGGCCTCGCTGGCGGTCGTCCCCACCCTGCCCACGGCGGCCGAAGCCCTCGACGGGGTACGGCTCTTCCCCCTGGTCGCCGGGTGCTTCGTGGCCGCGAGCCTGGTCGGCGCGGTCCTCGGCGGTCACTGGGCCGACCGCGCCGGGGCCCACCGCCCGCTGGCCGTGGGCATGGCCCTGGCGGTGGTCACCCTCGTCGTCTCCGGGATCGCCACCTCCATATGGCACCTGGCGCTCGGCCGGTTCCTGGACGGGCTCGCCGCGGGCATGGTCGCGGTGGCCATCAACACCGCGATAGGCCAGTCCTATCCGCCGTCCCTGCGCCCCAGGGCCCTGGCCCTGATGAGCACCTGCTGGATCGTTCCCTCACTGGTCGGCCCCCCGCTCGCCGGTGTGGTCGCCGAAGTGTGGTCCTGGCGCGCGGTCTTCCTCGGGCTCGCCGTCCTCACCCTGGTCCCCGCGCTCGCCGTGGTGCTCGTCCTGCGCGGGGACACCTGGTCCGCCGTGCCCGCCCCGGCCCGGGACGACGCCCCGCGCCCCGCGCTGCTGATCGCCGCCGCGGTCAGCGTGGGCGCCGCGCTCGCCCAGTACGGCGTCTCCGACTGGGACGTGCCCCATCTGCTGTTCACCGCCACGGGCGTCGCCCTGCTCGCCCTCGCCCCCCGGCTGCTGCCGCCCGGCACCCTGCGGGCGGCGCGACGGCTCCCGGTCACGGTCCTGCTGCGCGGGCTGGGCTCGGGCGTGTTCTACACCCTGGAAGCGCTGATCCCGCTGATGCTCGTCACCGAGCACGAGGCGCCCCCGGTCGCCATCGGCCTGGCCTTCACCGGCGCCGCCCTCGCCTGGGCCGCCGCCTCCTGGCTCCAGGGGCACGTCCTGACGCGCGCCTCCCGCCACCGGCTGGTCCTCGTGGGCGCGGGCATCATGGTCGTGGCGGTCCTCCTCGCCGTCGCCGGGACCCCCCCGACCGTGTCCCCGTACGTCGCCGCCTCCTCGATGGTCGTGATAGCCCTCGGCATGGGACTGGCCGCCCCCTGTCTGACGGTGCTCTCCCTGGCCCACAGCCCCGAGGGGCGCCAGGGGTACGCGAGCGGCGCGATGCAGACCGCCCAGAACCTGGGGCAGATCACGGTGCTGGGCCTGGGATCGGCCGCCCTCAACCTCGGGCTGTCCCTGCGCGCCACCCCGACCGTGGCCTACGCCGTCACCTTCGCGCTGCTCCTGGTGCCCTGTCTGCTCATCGCCACCTTGTCCGGCCGGACCCGTCACCCGTGAGGCCCGCCCCGGCCCCGGCTCAGTCCACGACCTCGGTGGTGCCGTCGGGGTGGACGAGCAACCGGACCGCCCCGCCGTAACGGTCGTCGGTGACGGAGGCCGGGGCCGGGGCGCCGAACTGCTGGGCGCGCTGCTGGAGGATCGAGATCACGACCTCCTGGATGTCCCCGTACGGCGGCGCCGTGACCGGGACCCCGTCCACCAGGCCCGCGTTGGGGGAGAAGATGCGGACGTGGGCCACCGGGGGCATGGGCTGCATGACGCGGATCCTTCTGGGGTGCGGGACGGGCGGGACGGCCGGTCAAGCAGGAGACGGCCTAGGAACGGGGGACGGTACCGTCGCCGGAGGGGGCGGGGGCCGCGGAGGTGTAGGTGCCGCGCGAGACCCTCAGCAGCCGTCCCGACTTGACCATCGCGGACAGGACGTTGCTGACCGACTTCCCCGACTCCTGGAAGACCTCGGGGGGCAGCGCCAGCAGGACGTCCCGCACGGTGAACGGCCCCGGGAACGACGCCACGGTCCGCTCCACCGCCCGGCGCAGGCTGGTCGGGGGCCGCAGCACCCGCACCACCCCGCCGACGGACGGTTCGACGGAGCCGCGCGCCACGGGCACCGCCCGGACGTGCCCGCCCGGACCGGGGCTCCGTACCGGCTCGGGCCGGGCGGGCCGGAACGGTTCGTGCGGGTCGGCGCCGACCGGGGGAGCGGACGGCGACCGGGGCGCGCCCACGGAACCGTACGCGGCGATCTGTTCGGCGAGCGCCCTGAGCGCGGCCCGCAGCCCCGCGAGGTCGGCCGCGCGCGGATCGCCGTTCCGTCCGGGGGCGTTGACCAGGACGGGCATGACCTCCTCGACGCGGTCGATCGAGGCGAGGAGCCGCCGCAGCAGGGGTTCGAACACCTCCTGGCGGAGCGCGGTGATCGGATCGCTGGTGGCCAGTTCCACGCTGACCGAGCCGGTGAGCCCGCCGTCCGTCGCCGGGGCGTCCCCGCCGGTCCCGGCGTCCCACGCGGTCAGCCGTCGCAGGGCCTCCCGGCAGGTGTCCAGGAACGCGGGCGTCAGTCCGGCGGAGGGCGCGTGCGCCAGCATCGCGCCGAGCTGGACGGCCGCTTCGAGGGTGGGCCGCGCCGCGCGCAGCAGCGGGGCCAGGACCGCCTCGCGCACCGCGCGGACCGGATCGTCGAAGGGGAAGGAGATCCGGTCGCCTGCCGGGGCCGTCATGGATACCTCTGAAGGGGGGTGCGTCTTCTGACTGGGGATCACGGGCAGCAGTCCGGGGCGGTCCGGCCTGGTGGAACGCACGGGGGCCAACACGCCGAGCACGGCGTCGAGTTCCTCCGGGTTCCGGTGCCGGAGGTCCACCGGGACTGCCAGGTCCCCCTGGGGGGTGCCGACCCCGAGCCGCTGGCGGATGAGACGCCGGTCCTGTCGGGTGGTCGCCGCCGCGTAACCGCCGGGGTCGGCCTGGAGGACGGCCTCGCGCAGGCACTCCTGACGGACCGGGCAGGACGAGCAGAGCTGACGGGCCGCGTGTTCCAGGGCCTGGAGGCGCCGGGTCTGGATCGGCAGGTCGGTGGAGCCGACGGGCGGATTCTCCAGCAGCGGATGACGGAAGACGTCCGGACGGCGTTGGCAGGGTGCGGGAACGGCGGCCGAACCGGCCGCGGCATTGGGTGTGAGACGAGCCCTGTGGACTGTTGCGACCATGAAAGTGCCCCCCGTGGCAATTTTTGACCATTGGGGACTCTAGAGCAGTGCAATCAGCAACCGCAAAGGCGATTGCCGGGATTATTACGTAGTCAGGACGGTTCATGACCCGGTATCAGTTGCTGTGACCGTTTGCTCGGGTTTCCCCGTGGATCGCCTGCGAAGACCCTCACCCGTCGCTCTGCCCCCTTCGCGCCCCGTTCCGGTCCCCGTTTCGTTCCCCCGTCTTCCGCCGTCCGTCCACCCGAGGTCCGTCCACCCGTCGCCCGTCCATCTGCCGCCCGTCCCCGCGGCGTCCGCCCATCCGGCTTCGCAGCGCGGCGAATCCCCCGCCCCGGAGCACCAGTACGGCGACCACCCCGAGGAACCCGAGCGGCACGGCCGCCGGGGGCGCCACCGTGCCCAGGGACGCCGCCGCCACCAGCACCAGGTCGGCCAGCACCACCGTGACCCCGCGACGGCCCGGGTGTTCCCGCGCCATCCACGCGCCGAGCAGCGCCATCCCGGCCAGCGCCCAGTGCCCGAACACGGCCTGACCGCTGACCCATCCGGCCTGAACACCCCTGGCCAGGTCCGCGACGGCGGCCAGATAACCGGTGAGGGCCGCCGTCACCGTGGTCGACGCCAGGGCGAGCAGCAACTGCGTCCGCCGTCGTAGCGCGAACACCAGCAGCCCCAGGAGCAGCAGGGCGCAGACCGTGAGGAACGAACTCATCCCGGCGGACGCGATCACGAAGAGCGTGTAGAGCGCGGCGAGCCCGAAGACCAGCCGGGGCAGCAGCCGGACGGCCCACGCGTCCTTCTCGTCCTGCCGGACCAGCCGTCGCAGCGCCGCGGGGAGCGGGACCCGCCGGGGCGGGGCGGAACGCGTCACGGGATTCCTCCTATCGGGCTATCCGGTCATCGGACCGTCGTGGGTCGGGCGGGGCGGTCGGGGTGATCGGGGTGGGTGGTGCCGGTGGTGCGGGCGGGCCGGGTCGTCTCTTACGGCTCTGGCCGGGTCAGGACCTGAGAGCGGCGAGATCCGTAAGAGACGGGCTAGCGGGGCATGCGGCCGTCGTCGTCGCGCGGCGGTGACGGCTGGGACGGCAGCGGCGGGACCCTCGGCGGCTGGGGCGGCGCGGGCTGGGGCTGCGGGGGTTGGGTACGGGGCCGGGACCCGGGCTGCGGCTGCGGCGGGGCGGCCGGACGGGGCGCCGGTGCCGGATCCGCCGGGGGACGCGTCCGCTCGCCCTCCGGTCCCGGCTGGGCGGGCACGCCCGGGGCGGGCGGGTTCGCGGCGGTCCCGGACGGAGCGGACGGGGACGGCGCGGCGGCCGGACGGGACTGGCTGACCCGGCCGGTGCGGCGGGGGGTCGGGGCGGTCGGCGCGGGGGTGGTCTGGCCCTCGGTCTCCGGGGCGGTGCCTCCTTCCCCCTGGGACTCCTGCCGCGCCGGTCCGGCCACGGTCCGTTCGTACGAGTCCCGTTGGGTGACCCTGGCCTGGTAGGCGTCCTTGCGCTGCTGGCGCTTGGAGTTGTTCTGGCCGATCCAGCCGCCCTTCTGGAGGCGCTGGTTGAGGAACTTGTTGTCCACGCCGCGAGTGATCATCCCGGCTCCACCGGTCATGACCCTGGCGCTGTAGGCGGTGCTCTTGGCCGCTACCCGACCTGTGACCTTGGTGGTGCCGACCCCTGCCCTGCCGACGACGCCCGCCACGGGCATCGCCTTCCCGGCCACGGCCCCCGGCATGTCGCCCACGCCCAGCGCGTCCTCGCCCCCGGCGATCTGCGGGCTGAAGTTCCCGGCCAGCAGCTTCTTCAGCATCATCACCACGGCGACCGTCACCAGCAGCAGCATCAGCAACTGCATGCCCAGCGAGATCCTGGCGGGCAGGATCATCTGGTAGAGCACCAGCAGCACGGTCAGGATGATCCCGAAGCCCGCCCGCAGCACGAAACTGTGGATGAACGTCGTCAACCAGCCCTTGAGCAGCTTCTGCTGGGAGGGGTGGATGCCGATGGTGGCGACCAGTGGCAGCATGATGATCAGGATCAACGTCACGGCGTGCCAGAGCAGGGTGAGGGCACTGAGGACGATGACCATGAGGCCGACGATGAAGGCGGCGATCAGGGAGTAGAAGGAGAGTCCGATACGGGTTCCGGCGCTCTTCCCCGCCCACTCCTCGAAGCCGACGGGGTAGACATCCCGTTCCGTGCCGGCATCGTCGCCACGGTCGAGACCACCGGCGACATCCTGGCGAATGGAGTACCAGTCTTTCTTGTACTTGCTCTTCCAGAAGTCGCTTGACTTGTCGCCGTTGTTGCCTCCGTCATCGGGGTAGACGTCTTTGTTGGTGATGGACTGGGAGATCACTTGGCGCACTCGAAGATCCGCGCAACGAGATCCCTGACCCCAATCGCATCTATCCTCGTCTTTTGCTTTGCACACCCCTTCGGAGACTGTTCCCTCGGAATTCTTGAAGATGCAGTCGACGCCGCCCGGGCCGAATTGGCCAAGAGCCCAGGGGCGGAAGGCGAGGGTGTCGTACATCGCACAGCTGGAGACTCGTAGCCCTCTGCCTTCGTGCTTGACGTCCGGTAGGTCGCAAGGAGGCTGGGCGTTCCCCGAGACTCCGCTGAGTGCCGCTTTGGCGATGCCCTCGTTGACTGCGGCGATGCCTGAGTCGGCCTCCGCGATGACTGTGTCGTAGTTTTTGCCTGTCAGGAGGGTGACCACGGCGATCGTGGTCAGGGCGGCCCACCCGACCCCGGCCCACACCTCGCGCATCTGCTGCTGACGCCATTTGCCGAACACCCAGAATCCCGTCAGTGCGATCATGACGGGTACAGCAGGGATGAAGATGTGCTTCTTCAGCGTGTAGACTGTACTGTCGCGACTGTCGTAGAGCCCTCTGAGAGGGCTGGGGTTCGAGGCCGATTCCTTGATGGAGATGGCCGTACGTGTCAGAAGCTTCGTTCCGTCGAAGACCATATTGGCGATGGTGTTGTTGACGAAGTTCACGATGCTGCAGTCGTCGGCGCCGCTGGCATCGATTCTGGCATCGGTCTGTGAGGCGTCTCCACGGCCCCGCTGGGTGCTCGACCAGTTCAGCCCGCGCATTCCGTTGAGCTCGTACAAGGTGTACATACTGGCATGCTTGGGAAGATCCACCGCTCCGGTGGCCAAGCCCCTGGTGTCCGAGAGGTCATCGGCCCGTCGTTCCCGTGCCTCCCATTGGTTCACCGCGGGGAAGATGCTCTCACCGTTGGCGCCGGGTGCGTCGAGTTCGTAGGAGTCGTCGCCGGTGAAGTTGCAGGCGAAGTCCGCGTGTGCGGTGCTGGGCACGGCCATCACCAGGGCGACCAGAGCCAGCGCCGTGAACAGGCAGGCCCGGACGACCCGGCCGATACCACGCCCCTTGTCACCCGGTGAAGGCGTTTCGTTGCGGGTGCCGGGTGACGTGGCCATCGGTTTCCTCTCGGACAGCGGGTGGAAGCGGGCAGGCGTGTTCGGTTACGCGGGCGCGTAGTCCGTGGTGAAGCACCCCTTGACCGAGGTGTTCTTGACGGCGAATCCGCTGGGAACGTCTTCCTTGTCCTTCGGGTCGCAGGTAAGGAGGAGGAGCCCTCCTTGCAGCATCAGCCCCCGTGTGGTGTTGTCCCCTTCCGGTATCACCACGAAGTTCTCCCCCGTGAGGGCGGAGACGGGTTCCCCCTTCGCCAAGGCCTTCTTCATCGCCTCCTGCATCTTGGCCATGTCGCCGACCAGAGCGAGTGCGATCTCGTCGCCTTGGCCGTCATGGCACACAGCACGTTCCTTGATGCTCCAAGCGGGCTTCTCGGCCTCTTCCTCCAAGGCCGAGAAGCTGTCGGAACGGGGGCGCAGTTCGCTGCACTCGCCTCCGGTATCGATGATGAGCTTCTGGAGTTCGGCCATGGTGTCGGCCTTCGGCAGGTTCAACCCCGCCATGGGGCCGCTGGCTGAGTCGTCGTCCCCGCCGCAAGCGGTCAGCCCGCTGAGGGCGGCCAGGGTCAGGACTCCGGTGGTGAGGGTCTTGGCGAAGCGCATGTCAGGAACTCCTTGTCGCGATGTCCGCTGGTGGGGGGAGAGGGGCCGCCGGATCAGGGTGCGGTGGACGGCTGGGGCGCGGGGTCCGGGGGCGTGGTGCCGGACTCCTGGAGGAACGTCCAGTCCCAGACGCTCGACGGGGGGTCGATGCCCTGGCGGGACGGGCGGGTGGTGCCGTTGGTGTCCGTGGCGGCGAGGATCTCCTGGAACACCAGGTCCACCGCCACGGTCCCCACCCGCTTGTCGGCGTCCCGCTGGAGGCAGACGCCGGTGCGCAGCTCCTGGAGCGCGGCGATCACCTTGGCGTCGTTCTCCGGACGGCCCAGCAGCGGCGCCACCAGGGACGCCTCCTGGGAGGACTTCTGCTTGAAGGCGAACACGGTGTGGATCTGGTTGGCGCCACCGCTGCGGGCCTCGGAGTCCTCGATCTGGACGAGGTCGATGGCCTGCTGGGTGATCAGCACGGTGACCGCCAGATACGAACGGCCCTGCTTCAGGGCGCGCCGCATCAGGTCCCGGCCGCTCTCGGTGGCGGTGACCACGTACGCCTCGTCCACGAACAGCGCCTTGGGACGCAGCCCGACCTCGCCCGTCACCGGGTTCTTCTCGTAGCCGACGTCGAGCATCTGGCTGCCCAGCTCGACCACCGCCATCAGCGCGGTCGCGGCCAGCCGTTCGGCCGGGTTCCAGTTGCGCGGGTCGGAGGCGGCGGGGGACTGGAAGCCGCGCAGGGTGATGACCGTGCGGCGCTTGCGCATCGACGACAGCGGCTGCGGCCGCTCCGCGAACGCCAGCCGCGCGTACGGCAGGGTCCGCAGTTCGGTGAGGAGCATCCGGGCCAGCTTGAGGTCCTTCACGGCCTCCCGGTCCTGGGCGGCGATCGCCTGCTCATGGGCGCGCACCACCTCGTCCACGACCTGCCACAGCGTCGGCCGGGGCACCCGCAGTTCGGCGTCGCGCGCGCTCAGCCCCTGCTCGGTGGCCTGCCGGATCGCCGAGTTGTACCAGCCGACGACCGTGGCCATCGCCTCGATCACGGGCAGCCGCACCCGCTGGTAGTCCTCGTCGCCGAGGAACCCGCGCAGCATCGACTCGGCGAGCAGCCGCCCCGAGGGCACGTCCCGGGCGACCACCCACGGATCGAGCACGCCCGCCTGGCCCTTGAGGAGGTCCACCACCTCGGTCTCCGCCCAGAACTCCGGGTTGACCGGCCGGAACCGGCTCTCCGGGGTGCCGAGGGCTCCCCGTTCGGCGTCCGCCGCGAAGTCCGGGTCGTTCACCTGGGCGCCGAAGCCCAGGTAGTAGCAGAGCTGGGCGAAGTCCGTCTTGGGGTCGATGACCAGGCAGCGCACGCCCGACTCCGACTCCTCGTAGAACTTCTGGAGCGCCAGCGACGACTTGCCGCCGCCCGAGGCGCCGACGATCGCCAGCCCGCCGCCGTCGTTGCGCGCGGGACCCACGTGCAATGAGTAGTGCACCGGCATCTTGCCCGCCCAGCCGACCAGGTTGCCCACCCAGCCCAGCCGCTTGCCGGACCGCTGCTCGGGGTTGTCCCCCAGCTCGGTCCCGGCGGTCGGCAGCCCCGCGCCGAGCTGCTCCACCTCCTGGAGCCGCAGATAGGGCGCGACGGGCAGCTTCGGCGCGTTCCCCGGCAGCTGCGACTGGAGCAGCCGCCACTGCTGGCGCGTCGGCCGGAGCAGGGTGACCTTCAGGTCCTGCTTGAACTGCATCTCCAGGATCCGGCGGCGGCGCTCCAGCTCCGTCACGTCCGGGGCGGAGACGGTGAAGCGGATCTGCGCCTCCATGCCCGGCATCTTGTGCTCCTCGATGTCGTCGAGGAGGTGCTGGGCGCGGGTGACCTGGCTGGCGAGCTTGGTGTCCGGGGCGCGGCCGGAGTTGGCCATGTCGTTCATCTCGTCGACCAGGTTGCCGCTGATCTTCCCGGCGCGGTCCTTGAACCTGGTGTACGGGATGAGGGTGAACCGCATGTCGATCTCGACCGGGAACTCCACGTTCTGCGCCGCGTAGCGGGCCCAGGCGGTGGACTGCCGGAAGCGGGTCTCCGTCGGCCAGTTGGCGGCCACCAGAGTGGTCGTGTAGCTGGTGTGGCGCTCGCCGGTGACCTCGTCGTACTGGTGCAGCACGATGTGCGTCTTGCGGTTCTCCCCGGAGAAGTCGACCACCAGGTCGAACTGGTCCGGGCCCCAGGAACGGGAGCCGAGCACCGGCTCGGGCGGCACCGGGAGGTCGCCGTGCAGCGGCTTGCGGATCAGCCAGACCAGTTCCTCACGGGTCAGCGGGGAGCCGCCGAGGGTCTCCAGGCTCTCGTGCACCTCCCGCGCCACCTGCGTCCACTGGGCCAGCAGCCGGGGCGACAGGTGCTCGCCGTGCACCCCGGTGGCGGTCGCCGCCGCCTGGTCGGCCGCGCCCGTCACGGCCCGGGTGAGGGAGGTCTCCTCGACGGGGTCGTCACCGTCCGGCAGCACTCCGCCGTCGCCCGAACCGCGCTTCAGCGAACCCAGCTTGACCAGCAGCACGTTCCGTTCGCGCAGCGCCCCGATGCGCTCCTGGTACTCCGCCTTGCGGAGGTTGTACGCCTTGTAGTTCTCCGTGGGGTCCCAGGCGACCGCGTTCAGCTCGTCGGCCCAGCCCACGGCGGTGATCGGCTGGTACACCTTCCGGTAGTGGCACTCCACGTTCCGGTCGCCCCGCGCCAGGTTCAGCAGGGCGCGGGCCGGGCCCTCCGCCATCACCTGGAGTTCGGTGGCGTTCAGGTACTCGTCGATGGCGGTGGGCAGGACGAGTCCGGTCCACACCGCGTCCCCGTGCACGAAGATCATGTCGTCCGCGTACCGGTAGGGCAGCCGCATCTCCTCGCGACGGGCCGCGCCCCGGTCCCGGGAGCGGGATCCGGCGCCCTTGCCGCCGGATCCACCGGACCCGCCGGACGCCGGCTTGCCGTCGCGCCCCTTCGACGAGCCGGACGAGGTGGCCGCCAGGATCATGGCGACCAGGAAGAAGGCGACCGCCCCGCCCAGCAGGATCAGCATGAACATGGGGAACTCATCCCGGGGTCTCGGAGTGTGCGGTGGTGGTCTCGGAACGCGTGGCGTCCCCGGAGCGCGCGGCGTACGAGGACCCGGTCCGGGCGGCCTCGTCCAGCGCCCGTTCGTAGCGCTGCCGCCAGCGGGGCGAGCCCGGCTCCCAGAGGATCACCTGCCAGCGCAGCTCGTCGGGCTCCCGGTCGGCGGCCAGCCCCTGGAGGCGCTTGGGCTGGAACCAGTAGTCGACCCACACCACCAGCTGCTGGCTGAGGGTGAGGGCGGAGGGCAACGGACGCCCCCACACGAAGTAGACGGCGACGGGCGGCCCGAGGTAGAGGACCGAGGTCAGCATCGACAGGCCGAGGAACGGCAGGAAGGCGGAGACGGAGAGCAGCACCACCAGCCAGACCAGTCCGAACCCGAACGCGGCGCCCAGAGCGGGCAGCAGCAGACCGGGAAGCGGGATGTTCCCCCAGTTCCAGATGCGCTTGGGCCGGTTGAGCAGGTCGGTGTGGTCGTAGGCGACCATCGGTTCCGGTTCGCCCGGTGTGGGTGCTGCCATCGGTCGTGCCCCTCTCCGGTGGTCGTCGGCTGGTGTGTTGCTGTGCGTCGCGTCCCCGCGCGGTCACCTCACCGGCAGGGCGCGCCCTGCCGGGAGCCGGAACGGCCCGGCCCGGTGGGACGCGTCACTCGCCGATCTTCTCGCCCAGGCCGATCAGCAACGTGGCGAGGCCGGTGGCACTGCCGATGATCAGGGCGGCCAGCGCGATCATGCCGAAGCCCTGGAAGGCCTCGCGCATCCCGTCGCCCCGCTTCATCGACAGCAGCATGCGGATGCCGAGGATCAGCAGGGCGATCACCGCGACCATGGTGCCGATGTTGCGGAGGATCGCCTCGATCTCCCCGAACATGCTGTCGAGGGTTGCTGCCAGGTACATGAGGTGTCCTTTCGGTCGTCTGGGGTGTGCTGCCGCCGTCCGTGGGGACGGTCGGGGCCTCCCCACGGGTCGCCCGTGGGTGGCCGGGGGTCGTCAGGGAGCGTCGTCCGGGCCGTCGCCGGACGCGTCGTCGGCTCCGGCGGGCGTGCCCCCGGAGGGCCCGGTCGTCTCCGCCGGTTCCGCTTCGTCCGCGTCGCCGCTGCCGCCGGTGGGGTCCAGGACGGCGCCGCGGACGTCCTTGATGAACCAGCCCTGGGCGGTGTTGACGACCTTCAGCCGGTACGAGCGGCGCACCTCCGGGACGGTCGGCTCCCCGCCGTCCTTCCGCGCCTCGTCCGCCTTCCCGTCGGGTCCGTCCCACAGGACGGTCACCCGTACGGCCACGGTCTGTCCGTTCCGGTGGACGATCTCGCCGTCGCCGTCGCTGCCCGCCGGGGCCAGCGCCTCCACCGTCTCGACCCGGGGCCTGACGAGCGCCCCGGCGAGTCCGGTGGTCGCCGTCACGGTGGCGTCGGAGGTGGTGAAACGGGACATCGCCGTGGTGTCGGAGCCGCCCCAGGCGGTGAAGTAGCCGGGCAGCACCTTCGCCTTGAGCTGGTCGGACAGCGTGTCGTCGACGACCTCGTCCTGCCGGTCCACCTCGGGGGCCTCGCCCCGGGCGGGCAGCGGCATCTCGCCCACGTCCCCGACGACGCGCAGCCCCGAACCGGTGGCCGGGTCGGTCACGAAGACCGGTACCGAGACGCTGGTCACCCGCCCGGTGGCCAGGGTGACCTGGACGTTCAGATAGCGGCCGTTCTTCCCGTACTCGGGCAGCGCCTCAATGCCGCCGTCCCAGGTGGCGAGCGTGACGCGCTGGGTCCCCCGGCCGTTCCAGCCGCAGTCCGCATCCACCCCGGCGGTGGTGTACCGGGCCATCTCGGCGCGGCGCCGGTCGGCCGCCTTGGGGTCGTGCGTCAGGCAGAGCGTGGCGTACTTCTCCGCGAACGTGGCCGCGGCCCGGGTCGGGAACTCCGTGAGCTGGTAGCGGCGCACGTCCTCGGCGTCCAGGGCCGCGGTCGGGGTGGAGGACGACTTCCCGATCACCAGTCCGACGACCCCGCACGAACCGAGGGCGAAGGCGCAGGTGGTGACGAGGAGGGTGGCGCGCAGCGCGACATGGGTGCGCCGTCCCCGGGACGGCAGCCGCCCACCGGGACGCGGCACGTCGAAGCCCCCGGCGCGGACGGCCCCGTCCGCGCCACCGGCGGCACCACGGGTAGCCGCTCCCGGCGCCCCGGTCCGCCCGGCCGCGCCGGACGTCGTGGCCGCCCCGGGCGCCGTGCCCGTGGGCGTGCCGACGGCCGCCGTGCCGACCGGAGGCGGGACGGCCGCCGGAGTGTCGCCCCGCCGACCGGACTTGCGCGCCTCGCGTTCGGCCTTCTTCCGTTCGTACGCGGCCTTCCGCTCGGCCCGCTCCCGCTCGCGCCGTTCCCTCTTGTCGGCCTTGGCGGTGGCCTTGGCGTCCTGGGCGGAGCCCGTCGGCCGTCCGGCCCGGGGCGGCAGCGGCGGCACGGCCGCCTCGGCGGGCGGGACGGCGGCCTGCGGGGCGCGTCGCGTCCACGCGGCGGCCACCTGGGCGCGGGCCGCTTCCGAGGCGGCGGGCGGCTGGGGCTGCTGCGGCCGGCCGTACGGGGCGGGCGCCTGGGGCTGCTGCCAGGCGGTGTGGTCCGGAGCCCCGAACTGCCCCGGCCCCGCGGGTGGCCGGGTCCCGTCGTCGCCGCCGGCCGGGCTGTGCTGGTCCGTCATCGGCTCGCTGAACTCCCCCCGCGTGTGATCCCCCGACCGCCGACCGGACGCGGCGGGCCCCGGCCGAGCCGGGTGCGGTGGGCAGTGTGGCAAACGGGCCGCCCGGGGACACCGGACTTTCCTCGACGAGGAAAAGGGCGGGTGGATGAGGAAAGCCGCGCGGGGGTGTCCGGGTCAGGTGAGGAAAGTCCGGGGACCGCGGCCGGGCCCCGCTCCGGCGGGCTCGGCACAATGCGGGAGGCGCCCGGGTGCGGGCGCGCCGACCCGCCCCCGACCCCGCCAAGGACGAGAGTTGAGCGACGACCAGACCGCGGATCCACGGTGGACCCCGTCCGCCGCGGCGCCGCCCGCGCACACCGTCCCCCCGGCCGGGACCCCGGCCGCGCCCCCGTATCCGGAGCCCGCCGGGCCCGTCGGGCACCCGACCGGCCAGCCCGGCGGCGCGCCCGCCGCCCCGGGCGCCGCCCAGGTCCCGGTGGAGGCCCGGCGGGCCTGGATCGACGGCTACGAGCCGGGCAACCCGTGGCGGGCCAGCCTCTGTTTCGAGACCCCGTACGGCACCGTGGCGTACCCCCTCACCCCGCACACCATGCCCGACCTGCTGGAAGGGCTGGTGATGGTCGCCCAGGAACAACAGGGCGTCGTCCCGGACCCGGACGGGGAGACGGACCCGGACGACGGGTACGCCGACGCCCCGGACCACCCGGACGGCGCGCAGCCCGCCCGCGCCCCGGGCCCGCACGGCGGTCTGGCCGCCCGGCTGACCGGCTGGACGGTCGTCCACGACCTGTGGGAGCGGGGCGACCCGAAGGTCCGCCTCGTCATGGGCACCGTGGTCGTGGTGCTCCTGCTGCTGGGCATCGTCCTCACCTGAACCGGCCCGCCGACCCGAGGAGCAGTCATGCCGGAGCACCCGCCGCACCCGCCGGAAGCCGCCGTCCCGGACGGCCCTGACGCCGCCCGGGAGGAGCCGGAGTTCCACTACCCGGACGTCTTCGCCTTCGTCACCGAGTACCTGGGCCAGCTGGTCCGCCGACGGATCAACGGGTCCTCCGCCACCTGGTGCCCCCGCTGGTGGGCGCACCCCGAGGCGGGCGCCCGGCTGGCCGCGCTCTGGCTGGCCTGGGAGGAACTGCGGCGGGAGCCGGGGACGGGCATGTCCAACTGGTGGCTGCACCACGCGGATCCGCACCTCAGGGTGCTGATGGACCCGGACCTGGGGCCGTTCGCCGCCTGCTCGCCCAAGGACGGGCACACCGCCTACCCCTTCGACCCGCTGCCGCTGGAGCCCTACGACCCCGCCGCGGACCCGACGCGCTGAGCCCTCCCGTCCGGAGCGGGGAACGGGCGCGGCAACCGCGCGTGGCGAGCGGGTACGGGAACCGCGCGCGGTCCGTCCAGGTCCGTCCACGCCCATCGATGTCCGTCCGCATCCGCCCACGACGTTCCCGCACGTGTCAGCCAGTCGGGCTTTCCCCGGTCCCGTCCGTCCCCCGCCCCCTGGATTCCCCGTCTTTCCTCACGGGGAAAAGGGGCCGACCGGTGACGGTTCCTCGCCCTACCGTGTCCCGGCGACCCGACTGTGAGGGAGGCCCGGGACGGTGGAGTCACCCGCCGAGAACAAGCGAACCGCCGCACTCGCCCTGGCGGCGCTGGGGCTCCTGCTGGTCGGCGCCGTCCTGGTGCTGACCCTGTTCGGCGCGGAGGAGGACGCTCCCGACGCCCCGTCCGGAGACCGGCCCAGCGCCGGTGCCCCCCTCGTCGGTGGAACGGGCGGCGACGCCAAGGGCGGTGACGTCCCGTCGGACGACGCTCCCGAACCCATCCTCACCACCGCCGAGATCGCCCGGGCGCACCGGGTCATGACCTCCTACATGTCCGGCCTCAGCACCTACGCGCACACGGACCGCCCCGGTCCCTGGGCGAAGCCGCTGCGCGAACTCACCAACGGGGACCCGGCGCTGGAGGAGGAGACCGCCCTTCCCACCGGCAAGGCGTGGGACACCTGCGTGGCCGCCCGGTGCGCCTCCAGGGGCCGGGCGGTGGTGGTCCGGGACGCGCTGGTCTCCAACGACCTCGTCCGCGACAGCGGTCGCACCGTCTCCAGCCTGGTGCGGGTCACCGTGACCCGTACCGAGGAGGGCGGCGAGTCCACCGAGGAGACCAACTCCTGGCTGGTGACCGCCCGCGACGAGGGGAGCGGCACCTGGAAGGTGTCCGGGTTCTCCCTCTTCGGACTCGGTGACGTCGGCGCCTCCGACCGGGCGGGAGGCTAGGCGCCGATGGTGGCTCCAGCCGTACTCGCGGCGGCGGCCAAGGCCGCGAAGGTCGCCAGGGCCGCGAAGGCGGCGAAGGCGGCCGGGAACGTGGTCCGCTCCACCGGAGGCGGCGGCCGGGGCCCCGACGGCGGACCCGGCGACGGCAAGAAGAAGAGCAACCTCAAGTGGTGGCTGCTGCTCGGCGGCGGCGGGCTGCTGCCGATCGGCGGCCTCGGCTTCCTCGTGCTGGTCATGATCGGCGGACTGATCGGCGGCGCCGGCGGCGGCGCGGCCCAGGCCGCCTGCGGCGACTACGGGGACAACGCCGAAGCGGGCAACACCGGCACCGCCGCCGCGACTTCCCCGATCATGCCCGCGGGCAAGGTGTACCTGCCCAGCGCCACCGCCCGCAATGAGATCCCCCCGAAGCTGATCCTCGCCTCGATGCGCGCCGCCGCCCGTTACGAAGGACTCGACTGGACGCTCATCGCCGGGCAGATGTACCAGGAGACCAAGTACGGCCAGCACCCCTCCGCAGCCCCCGGCGGCCGCAACAGCGCGGGCTACATGGGCATCCTCCAGTTCGGCCGCCCCGCCTGGCAGGACTACGGCGCCGACGGCAACGCCGACGGGAAGAAGGACCTGTACAACATCGACGACGCCGCGTTCGCCGCCGCCAACTTCCTGCACGCCAAGAAGGCGGAGACCAACGCCTGGAAGGCGCTCCAGTCGTACTCCGGCTCCAGCGCCAGCAACACCATCTACATGCGCGTCGTCCTCACCCAGGCCGCCCGCTACCGGGGCAACCTGACCGGGGACAAGGAACTCATCAAGGACTGGTACGCGCATCTGAGGAAGGCCGTGGAGAAGAACCCGGGGTTCCCCACCCTGGGCAAGCAGTCGGACATCCCGGAGCCGGTCGGCAACGACGCCGACCCGGGCACCGCCCTCAGCATCGCCTCCTCGCCCGCCCGCTCCTGGTCCACCCCGCCGCTGGACGGCGGCGGGACCCGCACCACCGCGATGGCCCCCGTGGCGTACACGCCGCCCACCCCCGTCGCGGACACCGTCCCGGCCCCGGCCCTGGCCGCACACGGCACCGTGGGGGCGGCGCTCACCGGGGCCGTCCCCGTCCGCGCGCCCCGCGCCCCGCAGCCGGAGCCCGACGCCGACGGCGGCAAGAGCTGGCAGTGGCCGCTGAAGAAGGGCAGCTACACGGTGGGCTCCAAGTACCGTCAGCGCGGCAACATGTGGAGCCTCGGCTACCACACCGGCCTCGACCTGGTCGCCGCCACCGGCACGCCCATCTACGCCCCGGCCGCGGGCGAGGTCGTGAAGTCGTCCCGTGGCGGCCCCTACGGCAACGAGACCCATCTGGAACACGCGGGCGGCGTGATCACCCTCTACGCCCACCAGACCAACGTGTACGTCAAGGTCGGCGACCGGGTGGACCGCGGTGACCGGATCGGCACCGTCGGCGCCACCGGCAACGTCACCGGCCCCCACCTCCACTGGGAGGTCCGGGTGCCGGGCGTCGACAACCCGTTCGTCGCGGGCCAGGACCGGGGCCCCGGCATGGTCGACCCGCAGGAGTGGCTGGCCGGGCGGGTCGCCGCCAACCCCGACTACGGCACCGTCCCCGGCGGCACCGGACAGGGCCGCGACGCCGAGTACGCCGACTGCGCGGCGGGCGGCGGCGGCTCGCCCGTCGCCCCCGACGGCGCGGGCCTCACCGGAGTGCTGCCCGACTCCGACGACCCGGTGGTCCGGGCCGCCCTCGGCTGGGCCCAGCGCGGCATGGGCGTCCCCTACGTCCTGGGCGCCCCGCGCCTCCAGGGCCGCGACCCCACCGCCTTCGACTGCTCCAGCTACACCCAGTGGGCGTACTACCAGGCCAGCGGCGGGAAGATCGACATCGGCGCGACCACGTACGTGCAGGAGAAGCGGCTGAGCGCCCACAAGATCCCCCTGGGCGAGGCGCGCCCCGGCGACCTGATCTTCTTCCGTCCCAGCCGCCGGGGTTCCGAGCACGTCGGGATCGTCTGGGACCCGGCCGGAAAGAAGATCGTCCACGCCCCGCGCTCCGGACGGAACGTCGAGTTCAGCACCTGGGACGTCCAGGACGAGATCACCGGCGTGTACCGGGTGCCCATCCCCCGGGGCACCAACCCCGTCGAGGGCGACGGCAAGGGCGAGCACGAGCACGCATGACACGAGGAAGGACTGACCCGATGGCCACCGGACAGCAGAAGAAGCCCCGGGCCGGGGACGACTGGACCTACGAGATCGCCGCGCTCGTCGGCGCGCTCGTGGTCCTGCTGTGCGGCGCGTGGGGCGCCGCGCGCCTCGGGGCCCCCTTCGACGACGCGCCCGCCCCGCCGGGCGACCCCTTCTCGTTCGCGGTGGCCCTCACCAAGGGCGACTACGCCTGGCCCGGCACCGCCGCCACCGCCGTCGCCGCCGGTGAGGCGCTCCTCCTCGGCGTCCTCGTCCTGCTCGGCTTCCGGCTGCGCCGACGGCTGCGGCGCAAGCCCGACGTGGACGAGGCCGCCCGCCACCTCGCCCGGGGCGAGGAACTCGGCAAGCTCTCCCTGAAGGGCGCCGCCGCCACCGCCGAACGGCTCGGCGTCCAGGGCGATCTGCCCGGCGTCTTCATCGGCCGTTCCGTCCGGGGCCGCCAGCCGCTCTTCGGGTCCTTCGAGGACATGCACATCGACATCTGGGGCCCCCGCACCGGCAAGACGACCCGCCGCGCGATCCCCGCGATCCTCGACGGCCCCGGCGCGGTGCTGGTGACCTCCAACAAGCGGGACGTCGTGGACGCCACCCGGGGCCCGCGCCAGGCGCACGGCCCCGTCTGGGTCTTCGACCCGCAGCAGGTCGCGCAAGAGGCCGCCGCCTGGTGGTGGAACCCGCTGTCGTACGTCACCGACGTCGCCAAGGCCCGCAAGCTCGCCGACCACTTCGCCTCCGGCTCCCGGGACGCCAACGCCTCCACCGACGCCTACTTCGACCCGGCCGGACAGGACCTGCTCGCCAATCTGCTGCTCGCCGCCGCCACCGCCGGGGCCCCGATCACCCAGGTCTACACCTGGCTGTCCAACCCGAAGGACGACACCCCCGAGCGAGCGCTGCGGAGCGCCGGACACACCATGCCCGCCGACGCCCTCAACGGGGTCATCACCGCCCCCGACAAGCAGCGCGGCGGCATCTACGGCGTGGCCCAGCAGATGGCGTCCTGCCTGATCAACCCCGAGGTCAACAAGTGGGTGACCCCGGCCGGTCCGCACGACACCCGCCCCCAGTTCACCCCGCACGAGTTCGTCCGCACCCGGGGCACCCTCTACTCCCTGTCCCGTGAGGGCAGCGACTCGGCGGGCCCCCTGGTGACCGCGCTCACCGTCGCGGTCGTCGAGGCCGCCGAGGAGTACGCCACCACCCAGCGCGGCGGACGCCTCCCGCAGCCGCTGGTCGGCGTCCTGGACGAGGCGGCGAACGTCTGCCGCTGGCGCGCCCTGCCGGACCTCTACTCGCACTACGGCTCGCGCGGCATCATCCTGATGACGATCCTGCAGTCCTGGGCCCAGGGCGTCGAGGTCTGGGGCGACCGGGGCATGGAGAAGCTGTGGTCCGCCGCCAACGTCCGGGTCTACGGCGGCGGCGTCTCCGACACCCGCTTCCTCGGGGACCTGTCGGACCTCGCGGGCGAGTACGAGCTGCGGGAGTTCACCACGACCCGCGAGTCCGAGCACGGGCACTGGTCCGGCAACCGCTCGGTCAACGAGTCCGTCCGCCGCGAACGCGTCCTCCAGGTCTCGGACCTGGGCGCGATGCCCCCGGGCCGCGCCCTGGTCCTGGCCTCCGGCACCAAGCCCGTCCTGGTCGAGACGATCCCCTGGTGGGAGGGCCAGCACGCCCGGGCCGTCCAGGCGTCCCTGGCCAAGTACGACCCGGGGGCACGGAGTTGAGGCCGGGCGCGGCACCACGGGGCGGGCCCGCCGGGCCCGCCGTCCGTGCTCACCCGGCTTCGCGCGGCGAAGAGCTCACCTCGTCGATGTCCGCGAGGACGGCACGAGCGTCCCTGATGTCCATTTCGATGATCTCCCGAGTGAAGTTGCCGGGGTCACGCTGGTACCGGTTCCTCCCCACCTCGGAAGTGAACGAACCCGCTGGTACCGCGGACTGGCCGTCCGGAATGAACTTGAGGACCTCCTCAAGCGCGGAAATGCTGTACGCCACCATGTCCCGGAACTTGTGGTGCTCGGTTTCAGGAGTGTTGAGGAGTTGGATTCCCGCCGACTCTGAGGTCCGGAAAGCGACTTCGGCGAATTCCCCGGGGTCGATGATCTTTGACGATTCCGCCCCCCCGAAAGCGGGCGGCGGAGGGGGAATCTCGTCGGGCATGTGGAAGATGAAAGTCCGGAGCCGTCCGCACTTCTGACACGTTCCCTCGTAGATCGTCACCAAGTCATCGTCGCGTTCTTCGAGCCGGTGTCTGCGGTCGAAGTCGGAAGATCCGCACTCACAGGGGTGGAGATCCATGTACAGGTGCGCTTCGGACGATGAGCGTGCTGTCAGCATGGAACGATCCTAAGGGTTGCCCGATGAGTGTGTACAGGAAATCACGGGGGGAGAGGGCAGGTATGGAGGGATCGGTCGATCCTCGCATGATGGCGGAAGCCATGACTCTCAAGGCGTCGGGAGCTCAACTGTTCGCACGGCAATCCGTGTTGATGGAGACGGTACGCCGCGAACTGGGCGGCGTCGCGCCCGTGGTCCTAGGGGCCCGTTTCAGATCCCTTGAGTACGAGCGGACGGCGAACACACGCGACTACTTCCTTCTGCGGGAATCCCGGGGGGATTCGCTCAGTGTCGGGGTCAGCGCTGTTCCGATGGAGCGGGGATTCATCGCTGACACCGCTGTGAACACGGTTTCACACAGCTATGTCGTCAATATCTCCGACCGTCTTTCGAGTGACCGTGTTCCTCGGGTGCTGGCCCGGCAGTTGGGCGAAATGCTGGAGGTTCACGACCGGTCGGGCCGGGGTTTGACGCCGGTGCGTGAAGGTCTCCTGAACCAGGAGCGGGACATCGGCGACCGCCATGAACTCTCCAGCCGGGACCACGGCCTGATCGCAGAGCTGAACTGGCTCGCCGCTCGTACGTCCGATCCGGGGGCGTCCGCGCAGCGGCGACTCGACGCCCGTGCGGAGTTCTCCGCGCTGGTCGACCGCTCCGGCCTGCGACCCGTCTCCTCGGAGTCCGAAGGGGAGGTGCGGCAAGCGGAGTGGAGGGCCGTCCGAAGGCGTCACTTCGCGACGAGGGGTTTCCTGTCCTCGCACGCGAAGCACCTCGCGAACGACCTCGCCCGCCCCGTGGAGTACCTGTCCTCCGCCGACGCCGCCGCGCTCCGCGCCAGCCGGGAGGCGGCCCTGCTCGCCGAGCGGCGGGTCGAGGCGTTCATCGGGGGCCGGGACATCACCACGGTGGCCGCCCCGGGCTACGACGAGAACGGGCTGCCCCTGTCCCTCGACGGGCTGGCGGAGCGGGCGGGCGAATGGGCACGGCACCGCACCGGCGTCAGCGCCCGGGCCGCGCACGGGATCGAGGAGCACCTGGCGGCGGGGGAGTTCCCGCTGCGCGCGGTGATGATCGGCGGCGGCGCGAGTCTGACCGGGCGGGACCCCGACGCGCTGCTGGTGGACGCGGTGGGCCGGTGGCACGAGGACCCGGCCGAGGGCATCGTCCAGTCGGCGGACCAGGCCCGCGAACTCGCACGGACGATGAAGGCCGATCTGTACGGGGTGGTGCCCGACCCCCGGCACCGCATCCCCCTCGACGCGGTGCGGGCCTGGGTGGACGAGCTGGCCACCCGGGGCGACGTGGTGAACGGCCGGGCCCGGCTGCGGCTGGGCCAGCGGGGCGAACTGCTCGCCGAGATCACCCCGGCGGACCGGGCGGAGGGCGCGCCGCCGCTGTGGGTGGCGTGCGACGGGGCACCGGTGGTGGCGACGGGACTGCCGCCCGAGGTGGTGCCCGGGATCGCCCGTGACCGCCGGGGCACCCTGGGCGTGGAGAGCCGGGCCGAGGCCCTGCGGCTGCTCGACGAGCGGCTGGGCGAACTGGTGGGGCAGGGCGCGGAGGGAGCGGGGGAACTGCGCGGGTGGCTCGCCGGGGCCGGACGCCACGGGGTCGACACCAGGACGGTGTGGGACGCCCTGGAGGGTTCCCCGCTGAACGCGGCCCTGCGCACCGACCCCGACGCACAGCGGGCCGCCCGGCTGGAGGGCTGTTTCACCACCCTGGCGGCGACCCGGGACTGGGAGGGCGCGCGCGAGGAGGCGCCGGGCCGGGCGCTGATGGGCGACGAGGTCGCGGACGGCCGCTTCGACCCCCGTGACGCGCGCCACTGGATCGTCGCGGGCTCCGGCGGCACGGGCGTCGCCAACGCGGAGATCATCCTGAAGGGCAACCCGGAGTCGACGGTGACGATCATCGGCCGTCAGCCCCCTCCGGCGGCCCTGGACCACCAGGTGCAGTACCCGGCGATGAAGGAGAAGTACCTCAAGGAGGACGGCACCGGTCGGCTGCGGTTGGTCGAGGCGGACCTGGGGGCGGTCCGGACGGCCAGGGACGAGGACGGCAGGGCCGTCTTCCGGGTGCCCTACCCGGACCCGGAGACGGGGGAGACCAGGTTCCTGGAGGGCGACGGCTACGTGGCCAACCTGGGCCGTACCAATCCGCTCCCCGGCGCGACCCAGCTCCTCGCCGACGAGGTGCGCGACCGGGGCGGCCGGGTCAGCGGGGACCTGCTCTTCGACGGCGACGACCAGTACCTCGGCTACGGCCTCTCGTTCGCCGTGGACGGCCGGGAGCACCGGGTGGACGTGACCGGCGCGGCCTCCTGGCAGCTGCCCCGTGAGGTGTTCCCGCCCGAGTCCGGGCTCCAGGGACGGCTGAACGCGATGGGGGCCCGCGCCCTGCCCGCCGAGACGGGCAACGCGCTGCCCGGCTTCGCGCCCACGGCCCGTCAGGGCGCCCTGCGGGCGAAGGCCGTGGCCCGGGCCACGGCGGGCGACGGGACCGCCCTGCGGCGGACGGCGGACGTCCCCGAACGATGGCGGGGCCCCGGGCCGGAAGCCGGGCCGACCGGTTCCCCTGCCTCCGGGCCCACCCCACCCCTGCCGGAGGCCGGGCCCGAACGGGGGAAGCCCTCCGCGTCTACCGCCCCCGCCGACCTCCCCGCACCGCCGCGCCAGGAGACGGGACCGCGCTCCCCGGGCCCCGCCGCGTCCACCCCCGGAGCACCGGAAGCCCCCGCCCCTGCACCCGCGTCGGCCGCCCCACCGGCCTCCGTCCCACCGGCCCCGGCCCGCCCGGCCTGGACCGGACCCGCGCTGTGGCACACCGGCATCCCCCGCCCCGGCGCTCCCCGGCCCGCCACCGCCCCGCCCCCGCCGGAACGGCCGCCCCCCGCGCCCCGGGGTCCGGCCACCGGCACCGGGCTGGGGGAGTGACCGGCCCGTCCCGCCGCCCTCCGGTGCCCGTCCGTCCCGCCTCACCCCCGGGGCGGACAGGCCCCCCGCAGCAGACGGAAGAACTGCTCCTCGTTGCCGACGAGTCCGGCGTCGGCCAGCGCCCGCTCGGCCTCCGCCAGCACCCCGTCCGGGACGGCGAGGGACCGGGCCGGGGCGGCGGGGGCGTCGAGGACGGCGCGTACGGTGTGCAGGAGCCGTAGGTACGCCTGGACGGCGGAGCGCTCGCTGTCGGTCGGCACGGCGGTGGGCATCGTTCGTCTCCCTGCGCGTCGGGATCGTCGGACCGGCGGGGCCGGAACTGCGCGTACCAGCTTGCCCGCTCCCACTGACAATCCGCCCGTTCCGGGCCGGGACACACCGTCACCCCGGCCTTCCGCCCTCCCGGCCTTCCGCCTTTCCGGGGCTCCGTCCCCGCCCTCGGCTTCCCCGCCCTCCGTTTCCCGGGACCGCGACCGCCCGGCCGGGCCGTGACCCTCGGTCCGGGCACGGGTCCGGGGCACGGTCCTCAGTCCGCTGTCGCGGAACCGGTCGCGCGGGCCGCCGCGACCACCGGGGAGTGCCGCAGCGCGTGGGACATCCGCACCAGGTCCCGGGGGCCCTCCCCCGACAGGTCGGCGGGTCCGTTCCCCGCGCAGTGGTCCAGTACCACCCCTTCGGGGTCGGCGGCGCGGGCCCGGACCGCCACCGTCACCATCGCCGCGTCGGCGACGGCGTGCGCCTGGTCCGGGCCGCTGCCCCCGCGCACGGCGGCGGCGTAGGCGCTGGCGCGGATCCGGCCGTCGAAGTACGGGTACAGACAGAGCATGCCGTCGTGGATGTCGGACTCCCGCTGGATGACGCGCAGCTCGGCGGAGGACCACCACAGCAGGCGCGGCGGCTGGTCGCCGCGCGGGGTGAGCCCGCGCAGCTCCTGCCAGAGCGGGCCGAGCCGACGGTAGGTGGACCAGATGGTGAACCGGTCCCGCAGCCGCTGGAAGGCCAGCGGCAGACAGAAGCCGACGGCGGTGAACACCGCCGCCACCGACGCCAGCAGGGGTGCCGTCTCGGTGCTCAGCCAGTCGAGGTCCCGTCCCGACCAGCGGGCGAACACGGCGGTGAACTTGGCCGCGGCGTAGGCGAGGTTGAACAGGTAGCCGACGGCGATGTTGACGAGCCCGGCGCGCAGCATCCCGCGCACCTGGAGCGACCAGCGCAGACAGAGCCAGGCCATGGCCACGCCCGCCACGGTGAGCCCGGTCAGGTAGAGCACGATCATCTCGCGGACGTACGGGGTGTTGGCGTAGTACGTGTCGAGGTCGCGCAGCCGTTCCACCGGCGCGTCCCCGAGGGCGAACAGGGTGATCAGGGCCAGGCTCACCGCCGCGTACCCGGCGACCCACCGCCGGGTGGTGCGCCGGGTGGCCGCGGCCGTGCCGTCCCGCCAGTTCAGCATCAGCACCAGGCACGAGGCGCTGAACGCGGAGAGCAGCACGTACACGAGCGGCGCCGAGACGTTCGGGATCCCGGTGAGGCGGTTGACCCGGGCGATCGTCGGCGGGGCGGAGAAGAAGAACACCGAGGTGCCGAGCGCGAGGAGGGCGCAGACGGAGCGCAGCAGGGGGTCGTGCCAGTGGCGGACCAGGGCGGGGAGCTTGAGGGCGAACGCGAACCCGGTCGCCACGGCGGGGATGTAGTAGTCCGGTCCGTTCACGCGCCCTGGGCCCTCTCTTCCGGATCGTGCGGGCCTCGCGGGCCCGGCGCGGCCCTCCCCGGGCCGGGCCCGGGGGACCCGGCCGCGTCGTCGTCGGTCGTCGGTGCGTTCCGGCCCCGGGGAGACCGGGAGGCCAGGGAGGTGCCCCCGCCGCGTCGGCTCCGGCCGCCCCGTGGCGCGCGGCAGCCGGGCCGCGCTCCCCGGCCCGGTCCGGGCGGCCGGGTCTAACCCTGCGGTCTGCGGTAGCCGAGGGACGCCTCGATCCGCGCGGCGACCCCGTCGCGCGGCGCGTGGTCCCGGCCCGCCGACCCCGACAGCCAGGGGCGGCACTTGCTGGCCAGCAGCAGGCCGAAGCTCTCGGCTTCCTCCTCCTCCACGGCGTGCGAGCGGCTGCGCGCGGCGACGGTGCGGACGGTGTCGCACAGGTTGACCCCGTCGGCCAGCAGCCGGGCGGCGACGCCGGTCCCGGCCGGGTCGACGTGACGGCTGCTGTGGCCCGCCGTCATGTGCCACAGCTCGTGGCCGAGGATGACCAGCTGGTGGTCGGGGGCGGTCCGTTCCTCGATGACGACGAGGTCCTGGTCGACCATGTCCAGCCACAGCCCGCTGGCGGTGCCGGGCGGGAAGGCGGCCATGCGGTGGTTGACCGGACGTCCACGTCTTCTGCTCATGGCCTCGCACAGGGCGGTGAGCAGGTCGCCGGGCCTGCCGGGGACCTCGGGCGGCAGTTCGGCGATCAGTTCGCCGCACAGCCTGCGCATGTCCTTGCTGACCCGGGTGCGCATCAGGGCTCCGTGGGGCCGTGGGGCGGCTTCACGCTCTCCAGTAGCATGTCCAGCCACTCCGTGACCTTGTCGCGGTGCTTGTCAGTGGGGAGTTGGGCGGCCCGCCAGGCGATACCGCGTACGCCGTGGTTCTGGAGGAGGCGTTCCAAGGCGTCGTCCATGGTGGCGGATCCGTCCGGGCCGCCGGGGCCGCCGCCCCGGCCGCGCGGACCGCTCCGGCCGCGTTCGCCGCCGTCCGGTCCGGGGACCGTCCCCCGTTCGCGGGCGGCGGCCCGCTGGAGGAGGTCCTGTTCGGTGAGCTGGAGCGCGAACGCCAGGGCGTCGGCGTCCTCGGCGGACAGGAAGCCCGCGTGGACGCCGAAGAACCGCTGGATGGCCGCGCAGTGTTCCATCGTGGGCCGCCGGTCGCCGTTGATGAGGGCCCCGGCCTGCTGACGGGACATCCCGGCGCCGTCCGCGATCTCCTGCTGGGTGTAGCGGCGGCCGTTGGGCTTCAGCCGGGTCCGCCGCAGCAGGTCGAAACGCTGGAGGAACCTGGCCTGGAGGTCGGGTTCGCCGCCGGGGCGGCCGGAGAGCAGTTCCCTGACGACCGGTTCGGGCACCCCCGACGCCACCGAGAGCCGGGCGACGTCGAACACCTCGGCGTACGGCACGCCGAGCCGGTCGGCGTGCGCGCGGACGCGGGCGAGGACACCCGGCAGTGAGCCCGAGGGAGTGGTGCCACCCGGTACCGAGAAGCCATCCGTCACCGAAGGTCTCCTAGAACCGACAGGTCGAAACAGGACCGACACCCATCACGGGGGCGCTCCCGCTTCCGGCCGCACGGATACGTGCGGCCCAGGGGGAACCGCCCCGGTCCGCCGGGGGCTCTCCGGTGGTGCCGGGCGCGCCACGGGGCGCGCGGACCCGGGTACGGGTCCGGTACGTCGGTGTCCGGCATCGCGCAATGGACAGCACCAGAGGTTAGCCTCCCGAACCGCCAACCTGCCAGGTCACGCCACATCTGTGGCGCGAATCAGCCGTCAACCGACCGTAAATGCCACGATAGTTGACATGGCTCCTGGCGGGGTAGCACGATCATCACGCGGTGTTGAGGGACCTTGGGCCCCGGAGGGTCCTCCTCAGGTCCCCTCTCCCGGGTTCCCGGCACCGACTCGCACGACAGCGCTCGCCGTCAGAGCCGTAAGAGGGGTGACCACCCGATGGCATTCGAGGCAGAAGGGCGCCGACGACCGGCCTGGGAGAGCACACGGACCGGGTCGGAGGGCCGGGCCTACCTCCAGGACTACGCCGCGCTGCTCGACGCCGTTTCCTTCCCGTCCCTCGTCCTCGACCACCGCTGGAACGTCGTGCACGCCAACGACGCCTTCGACGCCCTCTTCGGCGTGATGGCGCCGCACCCGACCGCCATGCCCCGGGACAACTTCCTCCGCTTCGTCCTCTTCCACCCCGACGCCGGGGCCGTCCTCGGGGACCGGGAGGCGAGTTGGTGCCTCCCCATGCTCGCGCACTTCGCCGAGGCCCTGGAACGGCACCCCGACGACGACGAGTTGCGGGCCGTCCGGCGGGCCATCTCCGACGACCCCATCATGGACGCCGCCTACCGCGACGGCGTCCCCCGCTGGATCCGGGTGGTCGGCGCGGACGCCGTCGCCAACGACGGCGCGCTGCGTCCGCTGACCCATCCCGACCCGCGCTGGGGACGCACCTACTGCCGGGTCGTCGGGGAGACGCCCCGCACCCTCCGGGCCATGGGGCTGTGCAGGCTGACGCTGGTCCTGCGCGAGCCGGGCCGTCCCACCGAGCCGCGTCCGGTGCGACGCGGCGTCCGCCGCACCGCCGCGCGGCACCTCAGGGCCGTCCCCGCGGACGGCTGACCGACCACGGGAGGGCGGCCGTCGCGACCGGTCAGGGGGCCGCGGCGGACGCCCTCCCCTTCTCCGCCCCCGGGCCTCCCGTGCCCGGGGGCGCCGCCGTGTCTTCACGCCAGCGGTGTCCGGATGCCGTCGATCGTGGCGTCCGCCCGACGGCCCGCCCGGATCGCCCCGTCCCGACCGCCCGTCCGTCCGGAGGCCCGCCCCCGGCGGCCGCGCGGCGACGGCGCCCGGGCCCGGGAGAAGCCGGGCGGCCGAAGCGGCCGGTGGCGACGGCGTCCGGGCCCGGGAGCGGCCGGGCGGCACGGACGGGCCGGGGGCGGCCGAAGCGGCTGACCGGCACGGCCGGAACGGCGGAAGCGTCCGGAGCGGCCGAGGGGAGCGGGCCCGGACGGCACCCCGAACGCCCCTGCCCGGTGGGGACGGTGGCGCCCGTCCGGCTCCCTCCGGCGCGCTCCGGGCGCGCCGCGTTCCCACGGTCCCGCCCGGTCCGCGCATCCGCTCCCCGGGGTACGACGGCCCCCGCCCGTGGCGTCCGTCACCTGCGCGATTCCACCCCCCGGACCGCCTTGACCGGCCAGACCCGCGCCTGATTTGATCGAGTGCATGCGGAAACGACAGGAACTCACGCGGCGACGTCACGTCGACCTCGCCCGTGTCGCCAGCTCCGGCTGTCGTTCCTGACCCCTTCCCCGCTCCGCTCCCGGCCCCCGTCGGCCTGAACCAGCGGACTCCGCGACCCCCTCCCGCCCGTCGCGCCCCACCGCCCGCGCGCCGCGCCCCGGTTGAACGTGCGCGACCCGGCAGCCACCTCACCTCCCTCCTCTCCGTCTCCCGCCCGCCCGGGGAGCCCCCACCGCCGTGTGCTCCCGGGCCGTCCGCGTCCGTCGTCCCGCCCGTGCCCGTGCCGCGCCCCTCCGGCGCGCCGGAACCGGCCGCCCGGGCGCGCTCCGCTCGTCGCGCCTCTCCGACCCGAAGGATTCCCATGGCCACCGTTCTGTCCGTCTCCGGAAGTCCCTCCGCCACCTCCCGCACCGCCCGGCTGCTGCGGCACCTCGACGACCGGCTGCGGGCCCAGGGCCACGAGGTCATATCCCTCGACGTGCGGACCCTGCCCGCCGAGGCACTGCTCGGCGCGGACTTCGCGCACCCGGCCATCGTCCGCGCCGGAGCCCTGTTCGAGCAGGCCGACGGCGTCGTCATCGGGACGCCCGTCTACAAGGCCGCCTACTCGGGGCTCCTCAAGTCGCTGCTGGACCTGCTGCCGCAGTACGCCCTCGCGGGCAAGACCGTGCTGCCGCTGGCCACCGGCGGCACCAACGCGCACGTCCTCGCCATCGACTACGCGCTGCGCCCCGTCCTGACCTCGATGGGCGCCGACCACATCGTCCAGGGGTGGTTCACCCTCGACCGGCAGATCACCGTGGAGGCCGACGACCGGCTCGTCCTCGCCCCCGAGGCGGACCGGGCCGTGACCCAGGTGCTGGACCGGTTCTCCGCCACCCTCGGCGCCCCCCGGCTCGCCGCCACCGGCTGACCCCGGAGCGGGTGCCGACCGGACGCCGGACCCGCCGTGGACGACGCCTTCCGGCCACCGACCGGCCGCGCCCGCTCCGCGTAGGATTCCGGACGGACCCCGCACCGGGGCCGGGCGACGAGGGCGGTGGCGCGTGAGGCTGGTCGTGCTGGGCGGCGGGGGGTTCCGGGTCCCCCTGGTGTACTGGGCCCTGCTGACGGACCGCGGCGAGGGCCGGGTCGACGACGTGGTGCTCTACGACACCGACCGGGCGCGGCTGACCGCCGTCGCCCGGGTCCTCGCCGACCAGGCCGCCGCGTCCGGCGCGGACCGCGCCCCCCGGGTGAGCGTCACCACCGACCTCGACACCGCGCTGCGCGGCGCCGACTTCGTCTTCTCCGCGATCCGGGTCGGCGGTCTCGCCGGACGGGCCGCCGACGAACGGGTGGCGCTCGCCGAAGGGGTCCTCGGCCAGGAGACCGTCGGCGCGGGCGGCATCGCCTACGGACTGCGCACCCTGCCGGTCGCCGACCACGTGGCGCGCCGGGTCGCCGCGCTGGCGCCCGACGCCTGGTTCATCAACTTCACCAACCCGGCGGGGCTGGTCACCGAGGCGATGGCGCGTCATCTGGGGGACCGCGTCATCGGGATCTGCGACTCTCCGGTGGGGCTCGGCCGCCGGGTCGCCCGGGTGCTGGGCGCCGACCCGGACGCCGTGGAACTCGACTACGTGGGCCTGAACCACCTGGGCTGGCTGCGCGGACTGCGGGTCGGCGGCCAGGACCTGCTGCCCCGGCTCTTCACCTCCACCGCCCTGCTGGAGGGCTTCGAGGAGGGCCGGCTGTTCGGCGCGGACTGGCTGCGCGCGCTGGGCTGCGTCCCCAACGAGTACCTGCACTACTACTACTTCAACCGGGAGGCCGTGCGCGCCTACCGGGAGGCCGGGCTCACCCGGGGGGCGTTCCTCCAGGGCCAGCAGGCCCGGTTCTACGCCCGGGTGGCCGACCCGGCCGTGCCCGCGTTCGCCACCTGGGACGCCGTCCGCGCCGAACGCGAGGCCACCTACATGGCGGAGAACCGGGAGGCGTCCGGGGCGGGCGAACGGGACGAGGCGTCGCTCACCGAGTCCGGGGGCTACGAGAAGGTCGCCCTCGCGCTGATGCGGGCCATCGCCCGGGACGAACGCGCCACCCTGGTCCTCAACGTCCGCAACGGCACCGCCCTGCCCGGACTGGACGCCGAGGCCGTGATCGAGACGCCCTGCCGGGTGGACGCCCACGGCGCCCGCCCGCTGCCCTCCGCTCCGCTCCCCGGGCACGCCATGGGCCTGGTGACCGGAGTCAAGGCGGTGGAACGCGAGGTGATGGCGGCGGCCGAGTCCGGCTCCCGGGCGGTCGCGGTCAAGGCGTTCGCCCTGCATCCGCTGGTGGACTCGGTGTCCGTCGCCCGACGGCTGATGGACGGCTACGCCGCCGTCCATCCGGGACTCGCCTACCTCCGCTGACGGGCCACCGGCTTTCGGGAGGCGAGACCCCGCCCCCGGGCTTCAGCGCCGGGGCGGCACCGGGTCCACCCCGCCGCGCCGCCGGGCCGCGCCCGGGCGGCAGCGCAGCAGCCTGCCCACGGTCAGCCGGACGCCCCGCACCGCCCCGTGCCGCTCCAGCGCCCGCACCGCGTAGGTGGAACAGGTCGGCCGGTACGGGCAGCGGGCGGGCGTCCGGGGACTGACCTCGGTCCGGTAGCGGACGACGGCCGAGAACAACGCGCCCGCGACCGCCCCCCGGGGCCGTCGCGCCGACGGCTCGCCCCGGCGGACGCGCGCGGGCGCGCCCGGCCGCAGGGTCAGCAGGGCGAGCACCAGCACCTGGAACCAGTTCGCGGGGCAGCAGAACCGCAGCCCGATGTAGGTGTCCATGCCCGTCACGCAACAGCCCTCGGCCTCCTCCTCCGACGGCCCGTCCGGCCGGGACCGGTACCGTCCCGGCCGCGCCCCCTTCCGTCCCTTCCGCCGCTCCCGTCGCTCCTCGCGTCCGCCCATGGCGTACCGCCCCCCGGTGATCGTCGTTCCTGTGGGGGCGACCGTATCCAGCCGTCCGCCACCGCCGGGCGGCGGCCCCACCGCACGGGCCGCCGGGCGGGGTCAGCGGCAGCGGGCCGGGTCCGGAACGTCGGCGCGCGGGGTGCCCGGGCGGGGCGCCGGGAGGCCGGAGGCCACGACCCGGGAGACGGAGGGGCCCGTGCCGCGCTCCCCGGCGGCACGGCTGAGCACCAGCACCCCGCGTCCCGCGACCGCCGCGCCCGCCACCGCCAGGGCCAGACCCGGTCCGCCGCCCCGGAAGCCCTCGCCGAGCAGGGCGAGCCCGATCACGGCGGCGGCCACCGGGTTGGCGAGGGTGAGCAGCGCCAGCGGCGCCCCGAGGCCGTCCCGGTAGGCGGCCTGGGCCAGCAGCAGCCCGGCCGTGGCGAACCCCGCGACCAGCGCGGCCACCAGGGCGGTCCGGCCGCTGAACAGGACGGCGGTCCCGGTGGCGGCGACGGTCAGCGTCTGGGTGAGCGCCGAGGCGACCCCGGAGGCGATCCCGGACGCGGTGGCGTGTCGCTGGCCCGGCCGGGCGCCCGGCCGGGCCAGTGCCCCGAGCAGGACGACGGCCACCGCCGCCACGGTCAGGGCCTGGGCCGGGGAGAGCCCCCGGGCGGGGGCGGGTCCGGCGGCGGCCAGGGTGAGCGCGCCGAGTCCGGCGAGGGTCAGGGCCACCCCGCGCCACTCCCGGCGGTCCACCCGCCGCCCGGTGAGCCGCGCGCCCAGCGGTACCGCCACCACCAGGGTGAGGGCGCCCAGCGGCTGGACGAGGGTGAGCGGACCGAACCGCAGCGCCGCGACGTGCAGCAGCGCGGCGCCCCCGTTGAGGGCGACGGCTCCCCACCAGGCCGGGGCGCCCAGCAGGCCCCGGACCCGGCGCCCGTCGTGGACGCGGACGGCGAGCCGTCGCTGGAGCACGGCGGCGGTGGCGTACGCGACGGCCGACAGCAGGGACAGGGCGACCGCGAGAACGGTGGCGCTCACCGTCCGGCCGCCGACGGGGGACGGACGGCGGGCCGGTCCGCCCCGGTCGGCGCGGGCGGGTGTGCCCCGGTGCGGGAGTCCATCGGCCGCCCCTTCGTCCGCGGTCGGGTCCGACGGGCGTCGGACCACTATCGATACGCGAGTGTACCGATACGGAACCGTATCGGTACACTCGCGTATCGAGGGAACCGCCGGCCCACCCGGACCGTCGCCCGGGAAGCCGGGCGGCGCGGACGGGACACGGACAGGGAGCGGTGGACGTGGGCGACGACGGGGAGCGCGAGGCGGCCCGGGCGGGGGCCGGGCGGACGGCCCGGGGCGGCGCCCCGGGCCGTCGTTCGAAGATCGGGCCGGAACGGGAGCGGGAGTTCTTCGCCGCCGTGCTCGGTCAGCTCCGCGAGAGCGGATACGCCTCGCTGACCATGGAGGGCGTCGCCGCCCGCGCCCGGTGCGGCAAGTCCACGCTCTACCGCCAGTGGGGGACCAAGGCGCGGCTGGTCGCCGCCGCCCTGCGGGCCGGGCGGTGCCCCCGCTTCGCGGACATCGACACCGGGACGCTGCCCGGGGACCTCAGGGCCGCCGCCCGCGCGGCGGGCGCCGAGTCCTGTGACGACACCCGGCTGCTGCACGCCCTGGGTCACGCCGCGCTCCACGACGAGGAACTGCGGAAGGCGCTGCGCGAGGCGCTGGTGGAACCGGAACTGGCCGCCCTGGACGGCATGTTCGCACGGGCCGCCGCCCGGGGGGAGGTCCCGGCGGACCACCCGGCCGCCGCCTACGCGGCGGCGCTGCTCTTCGGGGTCACCCGGGTCCGGCCGGACCTGGAGGGACGGTTCGCCGACCCCGCGTACCTGGTCGGGCTGGTGGACGCGGTGATCCTGCCCGCCCTCGGGCTCGCCCCGGCCGTGGCGCCCGCCCCGACGCGGCCGTCCGCTTCCGGCGCGCCGGAGGCCCCCCGGACGCCGGGCCGCCCCTGAGGCCGCCGGGGCGGGGCGACCCGGGGCCGGGGACTCTCCACGGGGCGCCGGGCCGTCGCCCCCGGTGACCGCCGGGGGCGACCCGCCCGCGCGGGGCCGTGCGGACAGACCGGTGCGCGCCCGGGCCGGACGGGGTCTCCTCCCCGAGCGGCCCGCCCGGTCCGCGAGCCGGTCACCGGACGGGGCCCTCCCCAGTGGTCCGTCCGGTCCGCGAGCCGGTCACCGTCCGGTCCGGGCCCGGTCCGCCGCCCGGTTCACACGTGGTCCCACCGGATCAGGCGGACCGGCCGCTGCCACCCGCTCCCGCTCCCGCGGGCGCCTTCTTGATGCCCTTGGCGATCTCGTCCATCACCGACTGCGCGGGTGCCTTGTCGCTCACGTCGAAGCCGAACCGCACCACGACGAACTCGCCCTTGTTCTGGGGCGAGGGGAACGCCAGCGACTGGACGTAGCCGTCGTCGCCCTTCTCGGTGACGACCTTCCAGCGGACCAGATAGCCCTTGCCGCCCGCCACCGTGGTCGCCCGGGCGGCTATCTCCTCGTGCGAGGTGATCTCGCCGTAGCTGCCCTTCTGGCCGTACGCCTCGTCGGCGGCGTTCTTGACGTCGGCCTCCGCGATCGCCTTCGCCGAGGACTCCGTCCGCTTGAGGGCCTCGGCCGGGGCGGAGCTGGCGCCCGCCCGGGCACAGCGCTGCGAGGTGTCGCCCGGGCACGGGTAGGGACCGGTCGTGATCTGCGCCCCGACGATGCCGGACTCGCCCGTCCAGTCCTTCGGGACCGGCAGGCTGATCCCGCTCGCCACGTCGGTGGCGAACCCCTTCTCCGTGGGCGGCTGGCCCGGCACCCCGGGCACCCCCTGACCGCCCTGGCCACCGGAACCGCCCGGCCCGCCGGGCGAGCCCGGCGCGTTCGGGGCGCCCGGACTGTTCGGGGCGCCCGGACTGTTCGGCGCGCCCGGGCTGTCCGGGGTGCCGGGCCCCGGTCCGCCGGGTGACGGCTGTCCGCCCGGCACGGTGGGCGAGGGGGTGGGGAGCGTCGTCACGCGGTCGTCGTTCCCGTCGTCGTCCAGCGTCAGCGCGTACACCCCGCCCGCCAGTCCGCCGAGCACCGCGAGGGCGACGACCGAGCCGATCGCCACGCGTACCGCCTTGCGCCGCTTCGACGGCACCGGTGCCGTCGGCCACGCCGGGGCGACCGGGCGGCCCCAGGCATCCGAGACGCCGAGCACCCGGGTCTGTTCCGTCCACGCGGTGCCGTCCCACCATCGTTCGGTCGGCGGCCCGTCACTTCTCTGCCCGGGATCGGGGTACCAGCCGGGCGGCGTCATCTGGGTCATGACGCCACAGTAGGAGCCGCTCCTGAGATCCGGATGAGAGGGGCGGGTTCCGTTCCGGAGCCGGGACCAGCGGGGACGTGTTCCGGCCAACGCGCCGCCCGGTCCGCACGGACCGTCCGTGACCCTCCGTTCACGGAACGCGTGTTCGCGCTGCTCGCGGGGCGCCGCCGACGACCCCGGACGACCTGGCCGGTACGCCCGCGTATCCGGGTCCCGGCCAGCTAACCTCGGTGGTCCGTACGCTGGTTGGGCGCTCTGGGGAGGACGCGGGATGATGCAGGAACGGCCGGACCCGGCCGGTGCGAGACCGCTGTGGGAACGCGAGAAGGAACTGGACGCGGCCCGGACGGCCATCGACGCCCTCTGCGCCCCGTCCCCGACCGCCGCCAGCCGTGCCGGTGGCCTCCTCGTCCTCACCGGCGAGCCCGGCATCGGCAAGACCGCCCTGCTCGCCGAGGTCCGGCGGGCGGCGGAGGACAGCGGGTGCGACGTCTGGTCGGCGCGCGGCGGCGAGACCCTCACCCCGGTCCCCTTCCACATCGTCCGCCAGCTCCTCCAGCCCGGACTGCTGGCCCTCGACGCCGACTCCCGGGACCGCTCCTGGTTCGAGATCGCCGGGCCCGCCCTCGGGCTGACCGGGCCGAGCGGGCCGCACGCCGACCCCCGGGGCGTCTACGACGGCCTCATCGAGACCGTGGAGTACCTGCGGGAGCGGCACTTCCCGCTGGTGCTGGTGGTCGACGACGCCCACTGGGCCGACCCGGAGAGCCTGCGGTGGCTGGTCGACCTCGCCGAACGCCGCCATGAGCTGGGCATCCTGCTCATCGTCGCGCACCGTCCCGTCGACCCGCCCCAGCCCGCCGCGTCCCACCTCCGTCAGCTGGGGGAGCTGGCCGCGCCCCAGAAGCTGGCGGCGCTCAGCCCCGGCGCGGCCGCCGAACTCACCCGGGCCACGCTCGGCGCCCACGCCGACGACCCCTTCTGCCGCCAGGTGTGGGCGGTCACCGGCGGCAACCCGTACGACACCGTCGAACTCCTGACCAAGGTCGGGGACCGGGAGCTGGACCCCGTCGAGGAGTCCGCCGACGCGCTGCGCGGCCTCCACAAGGCCACCCGGGGCGCCGGTCTGCTCTCCCGGCTGGACGGTCTGCACCCCGACACGGTCACCTTCGCCCGGGCCGCCGCCATCCTGGGCACCGGTGTCTCGCTCCCCGTCGTCGCCCGGATCGCCGACGTCGACGCGGAGACGGCCGCCACCCGGGTGGCCGAGCTGCGGACGGCCCGCATCCTCGCCGCGCCCGACGCCGTTGCCGGGGCCGCCCCGGACCGGCTGGAGTTCGTGCACCCGCTGGTCGCCAGCGCCGTCTACGACGCGATCTCCCCGGCCACCCGCACCGTCCTGCACGGGGTGGCCGCCGCGGCGGTGGAGGCCGAGGGCGGGAGCGCGGCGGTCATGGCGCGGCACCTGCTGGAGGTGCACCCGGAGGAGGACCCCGTCCTCGTGGAACACCTGCGGTCCGCCGCCCGGGAACACCTCGCGGTGGGCGCCCCGGAGGCCGCCGTCCGCTGTCTGGAACGCGCCCTGGAGGAGCCGCCGACGCCCGAGCGCCGGGCGTACGTGCTCTACGAACTCGGCTGCGCCGCCCTGCTGACCGCGCCCACCCGGACCATCGGCCATCTGCGGGAGGCCCTCGCCGAACCGGGCTTCGAGGGTGACGACCGGGTCGGCGCGGTGTGCAGGCTCGCCCAGGCACTCGTCCACAACGACGAGTTGACGGAAGCGGTCCGGGTGATCGACGAGGAGGCCCGCCGACTGAGCCCGGGCCCGAACCAACTGCGGTTGCGGGCCCTGCGCTTCATGTGGGAGGGCATCCACGCCGACCACGAGGACACCACCGGCCGCTCCCGCAGCCTCGCCGAACTCGCCGACCCGCTGAAGGGCGCCGACAACTCCGAGCGGGCGCTGCTGATCATCCGGGCCTTCGACGCGATGACCCGGGGCGAGAACGCCGAGTTCGTGGTGGAACTGTGCGACCGCGCCCTGGTCAACGGCACCCTTCCGGAGGGGCTCGGCTGGACCGACACCGAGTGGGGCTTCGAGCTGCTGATGATGCTCGGCAGCTCGTACCTGTTCACCGACCGCCTCGACCGCGCGCTCAGCCTCTTCAACGACGCGCAGCGCGAGTACGAGGAGAAGGGCTGGAACGGCGGCCATCTGGCGCTCGCCAAGGCGTTCGTGGGATTCGTCCAGCGGCGGCGCGGCAAGCTGGTCGCCGCCGAGGGCCTGCTGCGGGACGCGCTGCGGCTGGCCGACCGGGTGGGCAGCGGACTGCCGATGCACTGGGACGCGGCCTGCATGCTCATCGACACCCTGATCGCCCGGGGCCACCTCGACGAGGCCGTGGAGGTCATGGAGCGGTACGGGATCGCCCCGCCCTACCCGTCCACGGTCATCATGCCGGACGCGGACTCCGTGCGCGGAAGGCTGCTGATCGAGCGGGGCCGGGTCAAGGAGGGCGTCGAGGCGCTGGAGGCGGCCGAACGGGCCGCCTCCCTCAGCGGCCGTCACCACACCGTGCTGGCGCCCTGGGCCGCCGATCTGGCCCGGGCCCTCGTCCGGGAGGACCCCGAGCGGGCGGCACGGCTCGCGGGCCTCGCCCGGACCCGGGCCGAACGCCTCGGCACCGACACGGCCATCGGCGAGGCGCTGCGGTGCGCCGCCGCGCTGGAGACCGGCCAGCGCGCCGTGAGCCTCTACGCGCAGGCCGCCACCTATCTGGAGGCGTCGCCCTGTGCCTACGAACACGCCGCCGCCCGGATCGACTACGGGATCGCGGCCCGCTCCACCACCGAACTCGAACGCGGCATCGCGCTCGCCCGCACCTGCGGCGCCGACGGGCTGGTGGCCCGGGGCGAGGAGGTGCTGGCCGCCTGGCGACGGCACTGAGCCCGGGGCCCGGTCGGCCGGGCCCGGTCGGTCGCCTGCCCCCGGCCGGGCCCGCCGATGCCGGGCCCGCCGATGCCGGGCCCGCCGGGGCAAGGGCCGCCGATCCCGGTCCCGGGCCCGCGCCGATCCGGCTTCCGTCGGCTCCGGCCGGGGCGGGGGCGCGATCCTGGCCGGCTCTCGCCCATGGCCCGGCTCGCCGTCCACCGGGTCAGGTCCCCGTCCACCGGGTCGGGGTCTCGCCCCCCCGGGCGGTTCCTGGCTACGACACGGCTTCCGTTCACGGGCCCGGTTCCCGTCCACCGGGCGGTTCCTGGCTATGACACGGGCTCCCGTTCACCGGTCCGGCTCCCGCCCACCGGGCGGCTCCCGGTGACGACGCGGCACCCGTTCACCGTCCCGGTTCCCGTCCACCGGGCCGCCAGGGCGGGGGTCAGCGTGCCACCAGCAGCACCCAGACCGGTCCGGCCGCCGTCCGGAGGGGGTCGCCCTCGGGGGTGGTGAAGGTGGTCGCGGACGAAGCGGAGGGCCGCTTCCACTCGCCCGGATGGGCCTTGCCGTCGCGCAGCACCTCGACCGTTCCGGAGCCCACGGTCACCGTGAACGGCGAGTTGTTGCCCATGAAGTCCTCGAACCGCGACTCGCGGATCTCGACCCGCTGGACGACGACGGTCCCCGCGGTCACCGGGGTCCCGTCCGGCTCGGCGGCCCGGCGGCCGTCCAGCGCGACCAGCCACCGCTCCCGTTCGGCCGACCAGGTGAACGTGAAGCGCGCGGAGGGGAAGCGCACGGTCCGCTCGCCGACCGGCTCCCCGCCCCCGGGCGCCGCCCCGGGGAGCAGCCCGGAGGGCTCCAGGGCGGCCGCCCCGGCGGGCCGGTCCACCACCTTCGCGGGCCGCAGGAACAGGTTGTGCGGCGCGGGCCGCGCCGGGTCCCGGGTGTAGGCGCCGGAGGGCGCGTCGTCCGGCGGCACGGGCCGCAGCGGCGCCTCGTCGATCAACGGCAGCAGCTTGGACTGCGCCCCCGAGAAGGCGAGCACCGGTTCGTCGAAGGGCGCCAGGAGCTCCAGATCGGACTCGCGGGCGCTGCGCACCGGCCCCACCGTGGCGGGCAGCCGGGTCGCGTACAGCGCCATCAGTCTGCTCAGCCCCGCCTCGACCTGCTCCGCGTACACCACGTCGGCCGAGGCGAGCCCGCTCTGCGGCCGGGCCGCCGCCACGTTGTCGATCTTCACGGCGAGGACGGAGCCGGTCGCGGGGGTGGGCGTACCGCTCCCGGGCGCCGCCCCGCCCTCGTCGCCGGAGCAGGAGGTACCGAGCACGGCGAGCACCAGCGCGGCGACGGCCGCGTGGGTGCCCCGCCGGACCCGGGACCGGACCGGTGGACGGGTTCCGGCTGACGATCGGCTCATCTGCGCTCCCGGTGACGGACTGCCCCCCACGGTACGGCCGGTCGGGCGCCCCGGCCCCGCGAACCGCCCGACCGGCCGGGCGCGGGTCCTCAGCCGCCGAGGATCTCCCCCAGGTCGTAGCGGACGGGCTCGTCCAACTGCGCGTACGTGCAGCTCTCCGGCGTCCGGTCCGGGCGCCAGCGCCGGAACCGCGCGGTGTGCCGGAACCGGGCCCCGTTCTCCATGTGGTCGTAGGCCACCTCGCACACCCGTTCCGGGCGCAGCGCGATCCAGGACAGGTCCTTCTTGCCCGACCAGCGGCTCGGCGCCCCGGGCAGCCGGGCCGAGGCGTGCGCCTCCTCCCGCGCCCACTGGGCCCAGGGGTGGTCCTCCGCCGACTCCAGCCGCAGCGGCTCCAGTTCCGTCACCAGCTCCGCGCGGCGCTTCATGGTGAAGGCCGCGCACACCCCCACGTGCTGCAGCGCGCCCCGGTCGTCGTACAGCCCGAGCAGCAGCGAGCCGATGACCGGCCCCGACTTGTGGAAGCGGTACCCCGCCACCACCACATCGGCGGTGCGCTCGTGCTTGATCTTGAACATCAGCCGTTCGTCGGGCCGGTACGGCAGGTCCAGCGGCTTGGCGACGACCCCGTCCAGCCCCGCGCCCTCGTAGCTCTCGAACCAGGTGCGCGCCACTTCCGGATCGGTCGTCGCGGGTGCCAGGTGCACCGGGGGAGTGGCGGCGGCGAGCGCCCCGGCGAGCAGCGCGCGCCGCTCGGTCAGCGGGGTCTCCCACAGGCTGTCGTCGCCGAGGGCCAGCAGGTCGAAGGCGACGAACGACGCCGGGGTGCGCTCGGCGAGCGTCCTGACCCGGGAGTCGGCGGGATGGATGCGCTCGGTCAGCGCGTCGAAGTCGAGGTGCCCGTCCCGCGCGATCACGATCTCCCCGTCGACCACGCACCGCTGGGGCAGCCGGGCGGCCAGCGCCGAGACCAGTTCGGGGAAGTACCGCGTCAGGGTGCGGCCGGTCCGGCTGCCGATCTCCAGCTCCGGCCCGTCCCGGAACACGATCGCCCGGAAGCCGTCCCATTTGGCTTCATACTGCATGCCGGGCGGGATGTCCTTGACGGACTTGGCGAGCATCGGCTTCACGGGCGGCATCACCGGGAGGTCCATGGCGCGATTCTCACCGAAGGCGGGCCGGGCCGCAGATCCTCCGGACGGGTCCGGAACATACGGGAAGGCGCCGATATGCGCTCCGCGCGGGGTGCGCCTACCGTGGCCGTCATGGGTGCGAGCAGCCACGGCGAGCCGATCGAACTGGAGGCCGGGGGGCGGACCGTACGGCTGTCCAGTCCCGACAAGGTCTACTTCCCGGAGCGGGGCTTCACCAAGCTGGACCTCGCCCGGTACTACCTCGCGGTCGGCGACGGCGTCCTCCGGGCCCTGCGCGACCGCCCCACCACCCTGGAGCGCTACCCCGAAGGGGTGGACGGCGAGCACTTCTTCCAGAAGCGGGTGCCCAAGAACGCCCCCGACTGGATCCCCCGCGCCCACATCACCTTCCCCAGCGGCCGGTACGCCGACGAGATGTGCCCCACCGAGGTCGCGGCCGTCATCTGGGCCGCCCAGTTCGGCACCCTGACCTTCCACCCCTGGCCGGTGCGGCGCGCCGACACCGACCGGCCGGACGAACTCCGGCTGGACCTCGACCCCCAGCCGGGCACGGACTTCCGGGACGCCGTCACCGCCGCCCACGAACTGCGGGCCGTGCTGGCGGAGTCGGGGCTGCGCGGCTGGCCCAAGACCTCCGGCGGACGCGGACTGCACGTGTTCGTCCCCGTAGAACCCCGCTGGACCTTCACCCAGGTGCGCCGCTGCGCCATCGCCTGCGGCCGGGAGCTGGAACGCCGGATGCCGGACCGGGTCACCACCGCCTGGTGGAAGGAGGAGCGCGGGGAGCGCGTCTTCGTGGACTACAACCAGACCGCCCGCGACCGGACGATCGCCTCCGCCTACTCGGTGCGCCCCCGCCCGCACGCCCCCGTCTCGGCGCCGCTGCGCTGGGAGGAGGTCGACGCCGCCGAACCCCGGGACTTCGACCTCGCGACGATGCCCCGGCGGTACGCCGAGCTGGGGGACGTCCACGCGGACATGGACGACCACCGGTTCTCCCTGGAACCACTGCTGGAGCTGGCCCGACGCGACGAGCACGACCACGGCCTGGGCGACCTCCCGTACCCGCCGGAGTACCCGAAGATGCCCGGCGAACCCAAACGCGTCCAGCCCAGCCGGGCCCGGCACGAACCGGAGGACGGGGCGCGCGGCACGTCCGGCGACGCGGGCGGTCAGCCGGGCGGTACGGGCGGCCCGTCGTCCGGGGCGGGGGCCTGAGCCTCCGGGTCCGCGCACCGACGGCTCCGTCCCCGCCGGGCGCCATCAGCCCTCCGCGTCCGCCCCGCCCGTCCCCGGGACCACGTGCCCGGCCGGGGACGGCGGCCCGGAGCCGATGGCCCCGAGGGCCGGAGACCCGGGCCCCCGCTCCGCGTGACCCCCGGGACCCTCAGGGCCCCCGGGAGTTCCCCGTGACCCCCGGCCCCCCGCCCACGCCTGCTCCAGTACGGCGCGGATCTCCTCCTCCGGGAGGTCGGCCACCCCGTCCTCCGGGGACGACGGCGTCGGCTCGCCCGCCTCGATCGCCGCCCGGTGCGCACCGGCCTGGGTCCGCAGTTCCTCCAGCATCCGGCCCACCGGATCGTCCCGCAGCGCGAAGGGACTCGTCATCCGGGTGACGCGCACGGTGGTGCCCCACACCATGATCCGGAAGTGGCGCGGGCGCAGGTCGGCCGCGTCCTGGAAGTGCACCCCCGGCAGCTTCCAGCCCTCCTCGGCCTGGAGCGCGGCCCGTAGCCGCTCCACCCGGGCCAGCGCCGTTCCGCCCTGCTCCGGGTCCACGTGCGGCACCATGTCCGGCGACATCTGCACCACGAGGGGCGAACCCCGGTGCAGGGCGCGCTGGGCCGCCGCCCGCCACGGCGTCGACGGCCCCTGTTCCACCGGTTCCCCCAGCAGGTCCGCGAGATCCTCCAGAATCCCGCTCTCGGTGCGCCCCGAGGGCACCGTCCGCACCAGTGAGCGGGCCGCCAGCAGACACCACCGGGCGTCCGGGCCGGCGGTCGGCCCGGCGGCCCGGACGGCTCCGGCCAGGTCCCGCAGCACCACCGCGGCCGCGTACGGCTCGTCCAGATCGAGCCAGCCCAGGGCGCCGCGCCCCAGCGGGCCGACGGCCGCGCCCGGGTCGCCCGCCCCGCGCCTCGCCGAGCCCAGCTGGCCCAGCGCGCGGGCCCGTGCGTAGCCGTCCGCCGTCGCCTCCGCCAGCTCCAGGGCCTCCGTCAGCGGGGCGAGGGCCTCCGGGAAGCGTTCGTCGGCGACGAGCCGTTCGCCGAGCCGCTGGAGCGCCGCGCCGAGCGCCCCGTCCCCGCCCGTGGCGCGGCGCAGCTCCAGCAGCCGTTCCAGGGCGGGCACCAGCGCGGGGACCGGGTCGCCGGAGGACTCCGCCTCGTCGGCGAACACCGTCCAGGCCCGGACCTCCGCCTCCTCGGCACCCGTCTCCCGGGCCAGCGAGGCGACCTCCTGGGCGCGTTCCAGGACGTCCGCGCGGTCGTGGCCGTCCGTCCCCCGGTCCCGCTCCAGCGAGTCGAGCAGCAACTCGACCCGGTGGTCGGGCAGTTCGTAGGTGGCGGCGAGGGCCAGCACCTCCCGGTGGCCCGTCGCGTACCGCTCCCGGTCACCGTTCAGCCCGTACAGCCGGACCAGGCTCCAGCGCGCGTTGAGTTCGAGGATCTGGTCCCCGATGTCATGGGCCGTGTCCCGGGCCACCGCGTAGTGCGCCTCCGCCAGCGGATGGTCCTCCCTGGCCAGGGCGATGTTCCCCAGGGTGAACTCGGCGTGCGCCTCGATCCGGTGGGAGCCGAGCCGCTGGTTCAGCCTGAGGACCTCGTGGACGAGGCGCTCCGCGCCGTCCAGGTCGGGCGGGGTCTGGCTCAGCTGGACCCCCGCGAGTTCGCGCAGCGCCACCGAGTGGTGCATGGGCAGGTCCAGCCGCTGGTACTCGGCGAGCACGGCGTTCAGTTCGGTCCGGGTGGTGTCGAGGTCGTGCTCCCGCAGGTACTGGGCCATCGCCCGGTCGTAGCGGACGCACGCCGTCGAGATGCCGTCGTCGGGCACCCGCCCGGCCGCCGCCATCGCCTCGACGAACAGCTCCGCCACCCCCGCCCGGTCCCCGGGGGTGCCGTGCGCCGCGTAGTACCGGCCGAGGGTCCGGAGGGCGAACGACAGGATGCGGTCGTCGCCGTGACGGCGGGCCAGCTCCACCGCCTCCACGGACAGCTCCCGGCACCGGGCGGGGGCCCGGAAGGCGGCGTGGAGCGCGGCGTGCGCCAGGACCGCCGCGCGCTCCGCGCCCTGGTCGGCGGGGCACGCCTCCAGCGCCCGGGCGAAGTACAGATCCGATTCGGTGGCGTGCCCCAACTCGCTCTCCGCCGCCGCGAGCCGGTAGTACAGCCGGTGCTCGCGGACCCGGCGCAGCATCTCCCGGCACAGCGCGGCGGACTTCCCGAACCGCATCCAGGTGTGCTCCAGCGCGGAGAGGACGACCGTCGCGTCCACCGCCAGCTCCGCCCGGTCGCCCTCCAGCGCCAGCCGCCGCACCTCCCTGAGCAGGCCGTGGTCCACCCGCCGGGGGTCCGGCACCCGGGTGAAGTCCCCCAGCTCCCGGGCGAGGGCCCGGGCGCAGCGGCCGGTCCGGCCGTCCCGCGCCGCCGGGTCGGTTCCGGTGAACACCGTGCCCAGGACCAGCGGCAGCCGGAACCGGGTCCGGCCGTCGGGCCCCTCGGCGCGCTCCAGCAGACTGAGGTCCGCCAGCCGGTGGGCGCGCTCCGCCGTCTCCCCGGGGTCCGCGCCCACCAGCCGGGCCAGGGCGGTGACCGGGACGGGCACCAGATAGGGGGCGGCCGTCTCCAGCAGCCGCCGGGCCTCCGGGCCGATCCGGTCCAGCAGCATCGGCGCGAAGACGTCCCGCTCCAGGAAGTCGCCGCGCCGCTCCCGGAACCGGGCGCGCAGGGCCTGTTCGTCGATGCCGGTGTCCAACTGGTCGCGGGCGACCTGGAACAGCCACTCCAGCAGCCGCGGGTTCTGCCCGGCGAGCTGCCGGGCCCAGCCGACCACTGCGGGCGGCAGCGGCGCCGACCGCTGCAACCGGTCGATGAGCCGCTCGATCTCGGGCCCGTGCAGCGGATGCAGCTCCAGCCGCTCCAGGTCGGCCACCCTCTCCAGGGCGGGCAGGTACCGGCTGGTGATGACGATCCGGTGTTCCCGTCGCGACCCCTGGACGGCCTCGATCAGCGTGGACAGCGTCTCGGCCGCCTCCGGCGCCGCCAGCGGGCGCCCTCCGGACAGCCGCAGGTCGTCGGGGGTGAGCCGGTCCGGACGGAAGTTGTACTCGAACTCGTCCAGCACGATCAGCAGATTGGGCGCCCGGTCCAGGAACGACTGGAGCCGCAGTCGCAGCGGGCGGCCCGGGACGACGTCGCCGAAGGCGTGCGCCAGCCGGTGCTCGCCCAGGATCGCCTCGGTCAGCCGGGACTCGTCCAGGTACCCGTGCAGCCACAGGCAGTGCCGGTCGCCGTCGCCCTCGGTCAGCCGGTCCCGGATGCGGGCGGCGAGGGTGGTCTTGCCCACCCCGCCGAACCCGTGGACGACCAGCCCGACGGTCTCCTCCCGCCCGTACCGGAAGTCGAGCAGCCGCAGCGCCCGCTGGATCTCCCGGCGCCGTCCGACGAACCGCCGGGGGTCCAGCACCCGCCCGGCGGCCGGGCGCGGCGCGGACCGGGTGACCACCCGGTCCCGGCCGGGGGCCCGCGCCGGGGTCACCAGCGGTCCCGGCGGCTCGCCCCGGACGAACATCCGCAGCAGGTGCCAGTAGGGCAGCGACCGCCGGACCAGTCTGCGGTAGGTGCCCGCCAGCGCGGCCACCGGGGAGAGGCCCTCCGCGAGCTGCTGGTAGAAGACCGCCGCCGCGTCGGTCGCCGCGGTGTCCGGCACCGGCCGTCCCCAGCCGAGGACCAGCGGGACCGCGCTGCGGGCCAGCGACTCGGCGAGCGAGGCGACCGCCCCGTCCTCGGGGTCCTCGGCGGTGCGGCACCCGGAGAGGAAGAGCAGCGCCGGGGACCGCCACAGGGCGTCCCGCAGATCGGAGGCGTCGGCCCGGACCGCCCGTCCGTGCGCGTCCTCGGTGAGGAAGACCGGACCCCGACCGGTGTGCACGGCGTGCCCCGTCAGATGGACCACGTCCACGTCGTCGGGACCGAACTCCAGTAACCGGTGCCGCAGTTGCTCCAGCTCGCCGCTCTCCTCGACCTCCAGCGCGATCCGCTGGCGCCGGGTCGCCTCCCAGATGGTGGCCTGCTCGGCGTCGTAGTCCAGCGCCTCGCCCCCGGAGGTCGGCGCGCACGCCATGAACGCCAGCCGCAGCGGACGGCTCAGCGCGGGCCGCTCCACCGCCGAGCCCGTCACCCCGCGCACCGGGACCACCGGGTTCTCCGCGGCGACCAGGAACCCCTCGCCGTCGTGCAGCAGCTCCCACGGCAGATGGCCGAACCCGGCGCCGGTGCGCAGCGCCAGCACCAGCACGTCCCAGGTCCCCCTGGTCCGTTCGACGTACCCGGACAGCCGTCGCCGGGGGGTGTCCAGAAAGGCGTACAACTGGATCCCGTACGCCTCCAGCAGGGCCCGCGTCTCCTCCGGGTCCTCCGGCAGCGGTGCGTAGTAGTCGGTCTCCGCCCGCTCCAGCATCCGGGCGAGACCGGCCGCCGGAACCGTCTCGCTGACGACGGCCGCGCCGGACCCGTAGTCGTACCGCAGGCACAGCCGGTCCGCGTCGAGCCGCTCGACGGCGACCGTGATCATCCGTTCCCGTCGCTCCATGACCGTGCCGGATCAGTCTTCCGGCTCGGACGGCGGCGCCAGCAGCCGCTCCAGCGCGGGCCCGTCCAGCTCCCGCAGCGGGACACGCCGCCCGTCGACGATGACCACGACCCGGACGGGCGCGTCGGGCCGCCCCCGCCAGCGCCCCCACCACCTGGTGATCTGTTCGGCCAGCGCGGCCGACCCCGCGACGATCCCGACGACGGCGGCGACCGTCATCAGGACGGGTTCCCGCAGGGTCGGATCGACGGGCAGGATCCGGACCGTGTCGTCCACCCCGTCCAGCGCCGCCAGTTCCCGCGCCGCCCGCTCCGCGGCCGTGCCCTCGATGAGTATCCGGATGGCCACACACGCCCCCTGGCTCTCCTGATCGATGGTCATATCGTGCCTCACCCACATGAGTTGGGGAAGCGGAATGGGACGGGGGACCCGGTGCGGCGGACGGACGCCCGTCCGCCGCATCCGTCCGGCCAGGGCAGGGGCATCCGTTCCGGTCGCCGTCCGGCCACGGCTCGGGCGGCGCGGCGCGGCCGGGGGTGGAAGACTCGGTGGCACCGGGACGGGCCCGCCCCGCACGCGCGCGGCGCCGCGCGCGGAAGCGCTCCCCACCCGTCCGCCGCTGCGGAGGAGGACGCCGTGCTCACCACCCGTTACGTCCCCGGCGCGCCGAACCGGCTGGACCTGGGCACCCCCGACCTCGACGGCGCCACGGCGTTCTACGGGGTGCTCTTCGACTGGACCTTCCGCCCGGCGGGCCCCGGCACCGGGGCGCACGGCACCTTCCAGCTGGAGGGCGGCGGCGTGGCGGGCGGGACGACCGTGGCGGCCGGGCGGGGGCCGTCGTCCTGGACGGTCTCGTACCGCAGCGACGACGTCGACGCCACGGCCTCGGCGGCCCGGGAGCACGGCGGATCGGTGCTGCTCGACCCGGTGGACGTCCCGGACGAGGGCCGGACGGCGGTCCTCGCCGATCCCGACGGGGTCGGGTTCGGCGTCTGGCGGCCCGGCGCCGTCGAGGGCCTCGACCTGGTGGGCGTCCCCGGCGCGCTGTGCTGGACCGAACTGCACAGCGCGGACCCGGCGGCGGAATGCCGCTCTGACCCCACCCCATCCTGAAATTGGCTGATTATCCGTGTGTGAGCATGCATGCTCCTGCTGGTCGGTGACGTACAGCACTCTCAGTTGGCCGAGAGCGAGGCTGGTGCCTGCGGACCCCGAACATGTCTGCTCCAGCTGGGCCGTCCCTCTATCCTGATGGCCGCCCACCCGGAGGCAGACGCCATGGCAGCACTGACAGCCCCGCTTACCGAGGAGCAACGACTCCTTCTTGACATTGCGTGGACGACGTTTGTCGATCACCAGCGCTTCCCCAACTTCTTCTACGTCGCCCACCGCATGCGTAAGCACGGCCACGACGCGATGAAAGTGCTTCACAGCTTCCCTGCGGTCGGCCAGGGTCATGTTCAGGACGGCTACCGGGCCGTCGGGTGGTGGGGACGCGGCTACACGCCTCAATCCGACGGGCCGGTGTACCTGACCATGGCGGGGCTCTATCATCTGCAACACGACCAGATGGCCCGCGATCTTGGCTGCGGACTGCTGGCGTATATGCAGCATATGACCCGTGAACAGGACAAGATCCTCGATAGCCCCTTCGATCCTCCCAACATCGACGTGAACCTCGGTGATGTCCTGAAGGGAATCGATGGCGCCGGACCCCTCGTGGAGCGCATGGCGCAGATCGCTGATCGCGAGTGGCCCGGAATGCGCTTCAGTAAGACGACCCTCACTGGCCAGCTCGGTGCTCTGCCGGATGCCGACTTCGACACCCTCGACCGGTACCTCGCCGCTGTCGCCGCCCACCTGTCGCCACCCGCGCCGTCGGCAGCGCTGTCTTTTGCCGAGCCGCGTGCTGTGTTGCGCGCGCTGAACTTCCTCGATGTCACTTACGAGCTGGTCGTCGGCGAAGCCCTGGTCATCCCGCCACCCATGGACCGCTCCAGCCTTCTCGCCCTGGACGCCGATGATGAAGCGGCTTACAACTCCGGGCTGATTGTCCTGACCGACATCCTGCGCGACTTCAAGGTTCCCGGCCGCACCCCGGGCTCAGGTCTGCTGCGCCTGGAGGGGCATCTCGCGGGCAAGCTGCCCGCGCTCGACTGCGGCGCGGTCCGCCAGGCCGTGCAGCTCCTGGACCAGATCCGCGTCATTCGCAATTCCGCCGTCCATCCGAAACTGCGGCCGGAACTCGTCACAGCCCACCATGCGCTTGGGCTTCCTTTCCCGGTCCGCGACTTCACCGCTGCCTGGGACAGCGTCCGAGCGCACGCCGAGCGGGGCGTGAGCGCCCTGCAGGAAGCGATTCAGTCCGCCAGGCCCTGACGGTGGCCGGCATGGGCGGGGACGAGACCTCTCCGGCGATCCGCAGCGGTCCAGAGAGCATGCACGACGGCCCGTCCTGCCGGTGGCACAGCTCCTGTGCAAGGCACTGCTTTTGCTCGTTCCTCGGTCGGTTCGGGGCCAGTGCGGCGCGGACACGCCCTGCGCTGCCGTGGACCGGCTGCTGCCTTGTTCAGATTGGGATCCCTCGTAGCTGTTTGGCCAGTTCCGCACAGCAGGGTGTTCAACGGTGGAGAATGCTGCCGACATGAGTGATTTGACTGCCGCGCACCGCGGTTACGAGTACCAGGACTTGATGGAGGCAGGCCGCGTTGTCGACCTGCTGCTCGGCGGAATCGCCAGGGTCCATGTCGACGAGAAGCTGGTGACGGACGACCGCTTCGATGATCTCACCGTGATCAACGCTGACGGATCCCGTGAGCGGACGCAGTTCAAGCACTCGGACGAGAAAGAGCCCCTCAGCTACGCCACGTTCACGACCGACGACCGGGGACTGAGGCTGGACCGCCTTGTGGCTGCTGCCGTCGCTGACCGGGATGGCCCCGGTGCGGGCGCCGCCGCCCACCGGCTGCGCATCGTGATGCGCGACGCACCTCCGGATCACGAGGCACTGAACGCGGTGATGGTGCCAGCCCGCTCCTCCGACGTGCCGTTCCTGCCGGGGATGAACAGCACACTCCTGCGGTTCGACGCGGAAGTGCTCTGGCGAGGGTACGACCTGCCCGCGCGGGGTCGGCGCCCGGCGGGCAACATTTTCGGGTTCCTGACCGGCGGTGACAGGGCCGTGTCCAAGCAGGACCTGGAGTGGCTGTGCGAGCACTTGGTGGTGGAGGTCGGCGCACCGGCCATGACGACAGACCTCCTGCAGCCAGGGCCGGCCGAACAGCTTCTCCTCCAACGGGTGCGTGGCGAGCTCGGCGCGGGGATCTATCCCAACGAGGGACGCTCACCGGTGAACGTAGCCGAGGCGCTGATCCGCGCAGTCCGCTCCGCCCGGCAGCGCGGAACCGACGTGACACCCCGCGAGCTACTGCGCCAGGCCCAACTGCGCAGCGACCTTGGTGCCGTCGTGCGCGCGAACCCTGTCGACCGAGCCCTGGAAGTGGCCAGGCCCGCCACGGTCGGCGTCCTGGCGGCAGCGGCCGGGACAGCGGCAGCCGACGGGGGATTCCTGCTGGTCACGGGCCCTCCGGGACAGGGTAAGTCCTGGGCATGCCAGCAGTTGGTCGACCAACTCACCGGTGACGGATGGCTGGTCGCCGAGCATTACTGCTACCTCGGCGACGCCGACGGTGACCAGCTGACCCGGGTGGTCACCGAAACGGTCTTCGGCAGCCTGCTGGGCCGGCTGGCTGAGTCGGACCCCGACCTTGTCCAGGAGCAGCGCCCGCGTTTTGCCGCCGATGCGCAAGCACTGACGACGGCTGTGGACACCGCTCTGCGCAAGGACCCCACCCGGCGCGTGGCGCTCGTCGTGGACGGACTGGACCACGTCACCCGCGTACAAGGAGGAAGGACCAGGAGAGCTGATCCGTCCCTGGCCCTCGCCGCAGTCCTCGGCTCGCTGTCGCTTCCGCCCGGTAGCGTCCTCATCGTCCTCAGCCAGCCCGGGAACCATCTCGTCCCCCTCCAGGACGCCGAGGTGGCTTCCGTCGCCGTGCCGCCGTTGACCGCGCACGAGTGCCGCGCCGTCGCGGAGCGGCTCGGGCTCGTTCCGGCGGTGGACGACGAGCGCACTGAAGCCCTGCTGACCGACAACCGCGACGTGACCGACTTCCTGGACGCGCTGCAGGAACGCTCTGGCGGCAACGCCCTCTACGCGACATACCTCTGTCGCGAGGTTGCCCTCCGACCGGAGACGATCACAAAAGCCGCGGCAGTGGTGCGGGCACTTCCGGCCCACCAGGGATCGTTGGAGGGCTACTACGCCCACCTCCACGACACGCTCGGCGCGGAAGCTGATGTTGTCGCGGACATCATCGCCCTGCTCGGAATGTCCGTCACCCGCGAGGAGCTCGGGCAGATCATCCCGGACCGGGCGCACAGGATCGACGGTGCGCTAAAGGTGCTGGCCCCGGTGCTCTCCGTGACGGCCGGACCCGGTGAAATCCGCGTCTACCACGAGTCGTTCGCCCGCTACCTGCGCCTTGGCTACGGCAGCGACCCTGGGGCCCTGGAATCGACGCTGGCGCTGATCGCCACCTGGCTGACTGGGAAGGGACTGTTCGACGACTCTCGGGCCTTTCGCCGCCTCCTGCAGATCCTCGCCGAAGCTGGACGCGACACGGAGGTGGTGGACCACATCGGGCGGGACTTCGTCACCCGGGCCGTCGCCACCGCCCACCCGGCCTCGGCTATCAGGGATAACCTGGCCACCGGCGTGCGTTGTGCCGCGCGGACGGCGAACTGGCCGATCGTCGCGCGGTGCGTCGAACTCGCCAGGGCCGCGCAGACGTACGAGTTCGAGCGCTTCGACTCGGACCTGGTGGAATTCGCTGACGTGCCGATCGCCTTGATAGGGGCTCAGGCGCTGTCGGACCGACTCCTGCACGACGGCCGAACCGTCATGCCCGCCCGGGCAGGTCTGCAGATGTGCGCCGTCCTCGACGCGGCAGGTGCTGTGGCACCCTGGCACGTGTACATCATGGCACACGACCACGAGGCCGAGTCGGACAACACCTCCTACGGGGCGGATTCCGACCGCGCCGTCGAACTCGCTTATCTGCGTGGTCGGTTGCGCCTGTCGGCTACCGGTCAGGCGATAGGCGAGGAGTCCCCCGAGGACAGGACTGACCGGCCGGTGTCGCTGGACCGCATCGCCGAGTGGTTCGACGAACGGGGTGACCAGGCAGCGGCCGACGCCGTCGTGAAGATACTCCTCGACACCGTCGGGATCGAGGCCGTCACCGACCTGGTGCCGCGCCTTGAAACGGGCGGCCCAGTATGCCTCGCACTCGCCGAGCAGATCGCCGCAGGCGCGGTGCCCGGAGAGGCGGGCAACGCCACGGACTGGGCGCAGAAGGCCGCTGGCCTGAGCTACCTGCCGGGAGCGGCGCACCGGCTGCTCGCACTGGGGATCGCCACCGCCGATCTTGCCGCTGGCCTTGCGGTAGACGAGACTTCGACCGCCCGCGACACCCTGTTCGCCCTCACCCGCGGCGTACAGAACAAACAGGTCCGGTGGAGCCCCGAGCCCGTGGCCAGGTGGCTCGATGCCCTGGCGATCACGACCCGGACCGACCTCATCGCCCTGGACGCGGTACCGGCTCTCGTCCAGGGGGCTGGCTGGTACCCCTGCTGGCTGCGGTTCGCGATCGCCCTCGCACGTGCCGAAGCCGCCGAAGCACCCACCCGGTCCGGCCTGGTCATCGAAGCCCTCGGGCTTCTGACTGCAGACCTCAGCCCCTTCGCCGGCGAACCCCGTGCGTGCGACCTCTACTCGATCCATCCGCTCATCGAAGAGTCGGTACGCCGGGCGGCCACCCTCGTGTCCGACCAGGACTGGCCGCAGGCGTGGAAGACCCTCATCCACGTCAGCCGGAGACTCAGCGTCAGCCTGCGCGGCGAGATGGGCGGACCACTGCCAGTCGACACACTCCTTACGATCGCCGTCGAGCACACCACGCCCGCACGGCGGGCCGGCGTCGCCGAAGCCGTCCGTAACGAGTTCCTCCAGCAGGCCGGCGGACGCTTCTACAGCGACCTCGCCCGTTACCTCCTCATCCACGCGCGCCTCGCCCTCACCGCCGACGACCTCGTCGAGGCCGAGGAACACTGGCTGGCAGCCTGCCACTTCCTAGTGGCCTACGGCTGGCGCAAGGACATCACCGTCTATGAGGTCCTGGATCCGCTGCCCGCCCTGGTCACCGCGGACCCGGCCCGGGGGCGGGCGCGGGTGGCGCGAATGCAGCCACTGTGCGAACGTCTTGTCCTTCACACCGACGGCAAGGAGACCAACGCTGCCCGCCCGCGGTGGTGGAACGTCCTGGCCGGGGCAGACCCCGCGGCCCTTGCCGATCTCGCAGCCACCGGCCTGCTCAGCGACTGCAACGGCCCGAACACCATCCTCCACGGCGCCAGAAAAGACCTCTGGCGCGCGTGGAACGACACCGCCGATCCAGTCGTGGCAACCGCGCTCCGCATCACCTTGGGCACCCCGCTCCTCCAAGCCGACGCCGCACTTCTGGACCGGCTCGCCCGGACAGTCTGCCCCTCCACGCCCGACGGCGTTCCACAACTGCTGCGCGTCGCACTGAGCAGGGCCGACGAACGGCAAGCCAACCGCGACTCCACCAGCGACCAGACCAGACTGGCCGACGCACTGCTGGTCGCAGAGCTTAACGCCGTCGCCGAACGCGTCGGCGCCCCGCAGCTCACCTGCCTGCCCGAACCGCCGGTCACCGACGAGTCCCAGCCCCGCCGCAGCACACCCGTCCCCGCGCAGCCGGCCACGGCCCCGACCTCACCTGCCGCCCCGTCGCCCGCGCCCTCCGAACCGGTCGGCCTGATCCGGGTACTGCGCGCATGGCACCTGACCCCGTACGAGGCCGACGCACCACAACACACCCTCGAACAGATGACAGACCTCGTCGGCGACGGCCTGCTCAACCTCGCCACCCGAGGACAGACCGACGAGGCCGCACAAGTCCTGCGTGCCATTGCCGGCCCCTTCGACTTCCGGGACGGCCCACTGCTTCTGCGTCAACTCGCGGACAAGCTCCGCCAGAACGGCCATGACGCACTCGCCGCCGAAGCCTACGCACTGACCTGGGTACGCACCCGCGGACAAGGCGGATGGCTGAACTTCGGAGGCGAAACAGCCCTCGACGCCCTTCGTATCGCCGCGCAACTCGATCGCACCCTCACCCACCGCGTCATTACCGAAGAGGCCGAAGCAGTGGTGAGCGCCGGCCGGTACGGGACCCACGGCATCACCCAGGCACTGATCTTCGCCTTCGCCCAACAAGCCTTCGGCCTGTCCCCGAACGACTCCCTCGACCTGGCCTTCGCCCTCTGGGACGAAGCCGCAACGGTCATCGAGAGCAGAGCACCACGGGTCCACGACAGCGACGACCCCCAGCACCCCTACCGCGCCCCCGACAACGACAACGGAACCCCCGCACCCGGCGATCTCGACCACGCCTTCGCGACCGCGGCACTGGCCGCACTTGCACACGCGGACCGAGAAGGCAAACGCCGAGCGATGGTTGCGACGAGATCTCTGGTCACACTGCGCCCCGAAACCACGGCACCCGCCATGGCCCTCGCGCTGGAGCAACTCTCCGATCCGGCGACCCTGATGTGGCTGCTGTGCCTGCTCCAAGAACAGGGGCCGCAAGCCCAACCTGTCGTGGACCACTGCCAGGAGGCGCTCAAGGAACTGGCCCGAGGACCACTGCTCACTGTCCGCGCCCTCGCCCGCCGACTGCTCACCGAGGAGGCCACCATTCCCATGGGGCCATCGGATCAGGCTGGACTGAACCCGCCGAGCCGCCTGTGGACCTCCGCCGCACAGGGAGACGACCCGAAAGGCCATCTCGTTACGGAGATGCTGGCAGAGGTGGCCGGCACGCGTCTGAACGAAGCCGAGCAACTGCAGCCCGGACTGATCCGAGCGGTCCTCGCCAGGGTTCGCCGCGAGGTTGATACCGAGCACAGCATCGAGAGGAACAAGACCCAGTCCCGCGCCAACCGCAGCGCCGACGAGGGCGAGCTGCCGGACGCTTACCTCGCCATCCAGGAGACCGTCGAAGTGGCGATCCAAACGGTGGCGTCGGGCAGCCGAGCGTACAGGCTCTCGCAGGGCCTGGGCGTGAGCGATCCAGCAGCTTGGGAGGACCAGCTGGCCACCGTACTGACAGACGACCCCCGCATTCCGCTGGCCTTCGAAGAGGCACGCTGGCCACGCCCCGACCTTCCCCTGCCACCCGGCCCGGACGACCTGGTCGGTCAGGATACTTCGCTGACCGGAACAACCACGGAGACAATCTCCACACGGCCACTGACGCAAGCCGTCACCCTCACCGGACAGACCCTCTTGGGCTGGCGCATCCTCGCTTCCGTGGAGGAACGGAAGTTCCTGTCACCGCACACCCGGAAGACCGGTCTGACCATCGTGAGCTTCTCAGGTCCGGAAGCGGCTGATCACAGGAACCAGGACGGCGACGCGATCCCTTTCTCGGACGGAGACATCGAGGAGTGGACCCGACCGTCGTGGCAGCACCACGCAGCTGACGTCCCACAAGGGATTCCGTTCCTCGGCCTCGACCTCGCCATGACCGCCGCAGACGCCGCCCACGGCCTGGGACTACCCGGCTTCACACTGGCACCCACCCCGGGGCTCCGCACGGCACTCCGACTGACGCCCGGAGCCCCGCTGACACTGGAGGACGATCGAGGTCCGGCCCTGCGCCTCATCTGCTGGCGCACCGAGTACGAGCGCAGTGCCTATCGCCTGCCCTGGCCGCGGGTGACCGGCTGCGCGGTCGTGATCCGCCCCGACCTCCTGGACATTCTGCCCGAGCGGGTATCTGCACCGATCGTCATCCGAGACGTCGTCATGCGGCAAGGGGCAGACTGAGGAAGCGGCGAGACACTGCGGGCGGAAGGACCGGCACCTGGTACAGAGCAACGAATCGACGCCCGGCGCGTGCGCGGGTATCTGCTTGCCATCAGCTGTGGAAAAGTCGATAGCACGAGCCGGAAGCACTGGTTCAGAGCTTCGTCCGGCAGGAGGTGGGCCGGGTCTCCTGGGGCAGGACGTGGAGCTTGTCCAGTGGTGCCTTGAGTGCCTGTTCCGTCGTGGTGTCCCAGAGCACCACGGTGCCGCCCGAGTCGCCGACCCTGAGGTACGGGTGTTCCGGCCTTAGCTCCCCGCCGTCGACAGGGATGTCCGACACCTTCCCCACCGGCTGTGTGCACACCCATTGCGGTTCGACCCCGAAGTACGCCGAGGGAATCCGACCCGTTTTTGCCTGCTCCAACGCCTTCTCGCCGGCCCAGCCCGCCGCCCCGACGCCCAGGCCGACGACCCCGAGGCCTAGGAGCACCAGGCTCGCCGCGAAGAGCAGCAGGTTCACCGGGCCCCGCTCCTTCACATACAGGTGGAGATGTTTTGCGTATCCGAGCAGTGCCGGGACAGCGAACAGCAGGCTCATGCAGGCCAGGAGCTTCAGAGCGGCAAGGAACTGGTACGCCTGGGGAACCTGGACATCCTCGGCATGAACACCGAAGGCATCGAGGTAGAAGGTGTACAACCCGAATCCGGGTGGAGTACGAAGGCTCACCAGGAGGGCCAGAAGGGCAGGTATGAGCCACGGTGCGAAGCGCTGCCAGGTCCACTGCCGGATCAGCAGCCGGAGGCCGTTGAGCCCCACTGTGGCCAGCCCAGCGTAGAGGATGAGCCGGGATCCCACGCCTTCGGCGGGTTCCGCGCGGACCGTTCCGACGCCCAGCAGCGCGGCGAGCAGGGTGGCGGCGAGACTTACCGCGACGATCGCCCCACGGGGCTTCTGCGGCGCCATACGCCGTGTCGCTGCCGCGATACCCCAGCAGGCCCCCAGCCCGGCCAGGGCGAAGCCCCACCACGCCCCGAAGCCCTGCTCGTACCGGTCGGTGATACGGGCGCCCACCCACAGGGCCGCCACCAACGCCACGATCCCCCGATTGGGCATCCGGCTCGATTCACGGCGTCTGAGCGGTACATTGGAAGCGGGTGGCTCCGTGACTCCCCAGGACCCGCGGGCGGCCACTTGCCCCGAAGGTGTCCTGGCACCGGGCAGATGCCGGGCGGCGAGGCGCCAGGCAGCGGAGACGGAGGACGCCTGGACCAGGCGTCCGGTGTCCTGTGCGCCCATGTGTTCCGCACGCCAGACCGCCCACCGCTCCGCCCATCGGTCGCGCCGGGAGAGTTCGGCGGTGAACGGGCGGACCGTGGGGCGTATATAGGCGGACCACTGAGGGAGCAGCTCCGGATCCCGATCTACGCGGTCCACGATCAGGACCTTGAGATCCAGCAACAGGGAATCAGAGAGGACTTCGACCCTTTCGTGGGCTCCCTTGATCGCATTGATGCGGCTTCCCGGAAAGCGCACCTCGATGGTGTAGCAGCGGGAGGTGTCGGCGACATCGGAGATGTTCCCCCCACGGCTGTCTAGGACCACCCAGCCCCGGTCCGCCACCGCCGCTTCGAAGAGTTCACAGTCGACTCGTGTTCCCCGCAGCTCCACCAGTGCGACCGCGCGCTGATCGAAGCCTGACCTCGTAGGCATGTGCCTCACTACCTCCAGTTCGCCGAGATCTCAACCGGGGAGAATCTTCCTCAACCGAGTCCCTCTGATGCGACTGAATAAAGCAACGGCCCAGTGTTAGCGGTGCGGCTCCTCTGTTGACGAGGTCCCAGAGAACTCATTCCTCGATGGTGCGGATCAACGTGCCATGAACGTTCCTTTCATAGACCCGACGGGTGTTCTTGTCGACTTTCCGGGCCACTTCTTCGCCCAGGTCGACGCCGTTCATCTCGGCCACCGACACCAGATAGATGAAGACATCAGCGAGTTCTTCCCCGAGATCCGGCAGGCGCTTGCGCCACGCGGTGAATGCCTCACCCACTTCGGCGGTGAGCAGACCGAACTCAAGGGCGGTGTCCGTGGTGTTGAACCCCTTGGCGAGCTTGTTCTCCCAGGCCAGCTTCTGGGCGGTGCGGATGTCCACGGGGTCCTCCGGGCAGTGGTGGCGTTGTCGAGCAGCCTAGTGAGCCCGGGGTGGGGTCTGCTGGGGAACCGGTGATGCCCGGCGTGCCGGGGGAAGTCCCGTGCTGGTGGTGTCGATGGTCTCGACGGGGCAGTAGGAGGAGAGTGCGTCGAAGACGTGCTGATAGCCGGCCACGAGTGCGGTGACTTCGGCCAGCTCTGCGGACTGGCCGTCGCGCTGGTGCAGCTGTTGCTGGATCACGGTCGGTGGCGCGGTCAGGTGGAGGAAGGCACCGTCGCGGGCGACGACGGCCTCGGCGAGGTCGATGGCCTGGGCCCAGGTGATGCGGGACCGGCCGCGCAGGAGCGGGCCGTAGACGAGTTCGCTGAGGAAGCAGCGGTCGAGGACGAGGAGGCCGGGGCGGTCGAGCAGTTCCCGTTAGCGGTCGGCGAGGTCGAGGTGGTCGGGGGTGCGGGGTGAGTGGACGATGGTGAAGCCGTGGTCCTGGGCCAGGCGGGTGGCGAGGGTGGTCTTGCCGACGCCGTCGCAGCCTTCGACGACGAGGGTGCGGCGACCGGTCGTGTCGAGGTGTCCACTCATCGGCGCAGCCAGGCCACGAGGGATTCCGGGTTGGCGAAACGGGCCTCGGCGGCGTACTGGATCATGAGGTTGCGCCAGTTGGGCTCCCGGCCCGAAGCGTGGGTCAGGACTGTACGGGGGTAGTAGGCGATGACGCGGGCTCCGCGGGCAGCCGCCGCGCCGATCAGCAGCGCGGCGCCAGGAGGGGTCTCCGGCCCGGAGGCATCGGTGACGAGGAGCCTGGCTGTACGGGAGCGGTCGAGGTCCGTCCGTGCCGCCTCCAGCGGGTCGTGGGCGGTGAAGCGGCTCGACTCCTCGGTCGCCCAACCGGCCTTCTGGACCAGAGCGGTCAGCGTCCCCACGACGGGGGTGTACGGGGACTGCTCCACGAAGGCGAGGTAGGTGTCCCCCTGAGGGAGCGCGGGTGCCGGAGGGTGAGGGACGTCCTGGGCGAGCACGCGGTCAACCGCAGTTCCCAGCGCTTGATCGAGCTGCCGGTCGTTGCGGTCGGCGAACGCCGAGTACCTCGAATCCGCCAAGTCCGCGCTGCCAGGGACGGTGCCGAGCCGGGGTGCACGGACCAGATCCGTGATTACCTCTTGGACGAGCGGGTCGGGGAAGTCGAACCGAGGGCCATCCTCATCGAACGAGTAGGTCTGGAAGTCCGTGGTCACGGCGATGATGGGGACTCCCAGGGCATGGGCGTACCCCATCTCCATACACACACCATCGTCCAGGCTCGGGCCATGCAAGATGGCGATCATGGCGGTGATCCGGCTGAGGCGTTCCCGGTCGAGTTCGAAGAGGCGCCGGCCCTTCACCTCGGCGACCAGATCTTCCTCGTCCGTGTCGCAGAACGGCAGGAAGACCTGGTCCGGCCCCACCTTCGCGGCGAGGAGCCGGGCAAGACGGGCGGCGAGGAGCCGGTCGTGGGCGGCGAACAGTCGGTGGGCGACGTAGTACACCGGAAGCTCCCATCGGTGGTGGGTCGAGCGTCACGAACTGCGTGCGGCCGTGCGGTTCTACACGGGGGTCCTCGGCTGGACGGTCACCGAGGTGCCGTTCCCGCAGGGCTCCTACACCACGCTCGCGCCCGCCGGGGGCGGACGGGACGAGGCGTTCGGCGGAATGGTGCCGGTGGACGCGGGCGGTCCGGGGAGCGGGCCGGACCCCTACTGGCTGCCCTACCTCCAGGTGACGGACGTGGACGACGTCGTCGCGCGGGCCGTCGGGGCGGGCGGAAGCGTCAGGACGCCCCCGGCCGGGATTCCGGACGTCGGCCGGATCGCCGAGCTGGCGGACCCGTACGGGGCGCGGTTCGCGCTCCTCGCGCCCGAGCCGCGGTGACGCGCCTCGCCCGGGCTGCGGTGACGCGCCGGGGCCGTTCGTACCCGGTCAGTCGCGTCCGGACGCGCGCCGCAGCTCGAACCGCTCCCGCTCGGAGAGCCCGCCCCACACCCCGAAGCGCTCGTCGTGGGTGAGCGCGTACTGGAGACACGCCTCCCGCAGATCGCACATCCGGCAGATGCGCTTGGCCTCGCGCACGGAGCTGCCCGGCTCCGGGAAGAAGAACTCCGCGCCGGTCTGCGCGCACAGGGCCCGGTCCCAGCCCGCGCCCGGCTCCGTCTCGTCGGTCCCCATGACGTCTACGACACTCTCGGTCTGCATGGCCCCGATGCTGCCGCCCGCCGAAAAACAAACGATCAACGCCCTGTTCATCGCCCCCGTGACCCCGCGACCGCGCCGGGGCCGTCCCACGGCGGCTTTCGCGTGGGGCCTCGCGGTGGCGTCCCGTCCGAAGGGGTCCGGAAGGGGTCCGAAGGGTCCGGAGGGGACGCCCCCTCCGGACCGGAAGGAGGCCCGGCACCCCTCGCGGAAAGGGGTGCCGGGCCTCGGAGGAAGTGCCGTGCCTAGGTCGTTTCTTACGGATCTGGCTGGATCAGGGAGCGGGGTCTGGTGCGTGCGATCGCAAGGCGGAGGATGGAGCCCACGCGGAGCGTCGGCGACTGACGACAACGCGGCGAGCGTGCGTGCCAGGGCCCGCGAGCCCGGCAAGATCCGTAAGAGACGGCCTAGCTGTATTGACCACGAGCGTTGTTGACGCTGGTTGGGTCTTGATCATGACGAAGACCTCCGGTGTGGTGAAGGTGTCTAAGCTGCACCGCACACGGAGGTCTTCGTGTCCCACCGTAATGCCCGTCTGACCGTTCATGGCAGGCGGATCCTGGTCGAGCGTGTTCTCGAGGGACGTCCGGTCGCGCATGTGGCGGCCGAGATGGGCATCTCCCGGCCGACCGCCCACAAGTGGGTGCGGCGCTGGCGGGCCGAGGGCGACAGTGGCCTCGCCGACCGCCCGAGCAGACCCCGCACGACGCCGCACCGCACCCCGTCCGCGGTCGAGGCCGAGGTCTGCCGGCTGCGGACCGAACGCAAGCGCGGCCCTGCGCGGATCGGCCCGGTCCTGGGCCTGCCCGCCTCGACCGTGCACCGGATCCTGGTCCGCCACGGCCTGAACCGCCTCGCCTTCCTGGACCGGCCCACCGGCCAGGTGATCCGCCGCTACGAACACGCCCGGCCGGGCGACCTGGTCCACGTCGACATCAAGAAACTGGGCAACATCCCCGACGGCGGCGGCTGGCGAACCGTGGGCAGGGCCGTCGGCGAAGCAAACCGCCAGGCCACCACCGATGAGCGCAGGAGCTGCAAACCGGTGATCGGCTACTCCTTCGTCCACTCCGGGGTCGACGACCACTCCCGCCTGGCCTGCAGCGAGGTCCTGCCCGACGAGCGCCAGCACACGGCCGCAGGCTTCTGGCAGCGGGCGAACGTGTTCTTCGCCGCCCACGGCATCACCGTCCAGCGGGTCCTCACCGACAACGGCTCCTGCTACAAGGCCCGGCTGTTCACCCGGACCCTGGCCGCCGCCGGCATCACACACAAGAAGACCCGGCCCTACCGGCCGCAGACCAATGGCAAGGTCGAACGCTTCAACCGCACCCTCCTGGACGAATGGGCCTACCAGCGGCCCTACCACTCCAACGACGAGCGCACAGCGGCCCTGGCAGACTTCCTCCACACCTACAACCACCACCGCAGCCACACCGCCCTCGGAGGCAGGCCACCCATCAGCCGCGTCAATAACCCTGCGGGTCAATACACCTAGCCCTTGCGGGCGGCCATCCGCGCCTTGCGCGCGGCGAGCCGCTCGTCGAAGGAGCGTGCCTCCGCGTCCAGTCCGCCCATGAACAGGCCCAGTTCCTCCTGGGCCCGCCGGCCCTCGGGCCCGAGCCCGTCGATCTCCATGATCTTGAGGAACCGCAGCACGGGCTGGAGCACGTCGTCGTGGTGGATGCGCAGGTTGTAGACCTCGCCGATGGCCATCTGGGCGGCGGCCCGCTCGAAGCCGGGGATGCCGTGGCCGGGCATCCGGAAGTCGACCACCACGTCCCGGACCGCCGACATCGTCAGATCGGGGGCCAGCTCGAACGCGGCCTTCAGCAGGTTCCGGTAGAACACCATGTGCAGGTTCTCGTCGGTGGCGATCCGCGCCAGCATCCGGTCGCAGACCGGGTCCCCCGACTGGTGGCCGGTGTTGCGGTGCGAGATGCGGGTGGCCAGCTCCTGGAACGCCACGTAGGCGACCGAGTGCAGCATGGAGTGCCGGTTGTCCGACTCGAAGCCCTCCGCCATGTGCGACATGCGGAACTCTTCCAGCTTGTCGGGGTCCACCGCGCGCGAGGTGAGCAGGTAGTCCCGCATCACGATGCCGTGGCGGCCCTCCTCGGCGGTCCAGCGGTGCACCCAGGTGCCCCAGGCCCCGTCCCGCCCGAACAGCGACGCTATCTCGTGGTGGTAGCTGGGGAGGTTGTCCTCGGTCAGCAGGTTGACGACGAGGGCGATCCGTCCGATCTCGGTGACCTTGGACTGCTCCTTCTCCCAGGGGTCGCCGTCCTCGAAGATCCCCGGGAAGTTGCGGCCGTCCGACCACCGCACGTACTCGTGCGGCATCCAGTCCTTCGCCACCTTCAGATGGCGGTTGAGCTCCGTCTCGACCACTTCCTCCAGCGCGTGGAGCAGCCGGGCGTCCGTCCAGGCGGACGGGCTGCCGAGGTGAGGAGAGGTGAGCGTCACTGGGGCTCCTGGAGAGGGGAGTACGTGCCGGGGAACCGCAACCTACGCAGACGTAGGCTACGTCTACGTAGGTTACGAATCCGTAGGTTAAGCCCGCTGTAAAGGCAGCCGTCGGCCGGGGGGTCGAAACCGGTTCGAACCGCCCCCGGGCGCGGCGCTTCCCGCCCGGTCCCGGGTCAGCCGTACAGCTCCCGCAGCCGGACGGAGAGGCACGTCACACAGCCGTCGCGCTTCTCGAACTCCCCGATGTCCACCAGGACGGGTTCGAAGCCCAGCCCCGCCAGCAGCTCGGCGGACCGGGGCGCGCTCGCCGCCATCAGCAGCCGGTCGCCCCCGAGCCGCACCACCCGGGCCCCCGACTCCTCCGGCACCGCCAGGAACCGGGGGAACAGCCCGGGCGCGTCGACCAGCGGCGGATACCCGATGACGGTGCCGTCCGGCAGCGCCGTCACCGCCGACGTGAGGTGGAGCGCCCGGTGGACGGGGACCGCGACGATCCGCGCCCCCAGCGGCGCGAACACCGCGCGCAGCTGACGCACCCCCGCGGCGTTGGTCCGTCCGCTCCGTCCGACGTAGAGGGTGTCGCCGACCCGGAGGACGTCACCGCCGTCCAGGGTGCCCGGCTCCCACACCCAGTTGACGGAGGCGCCGAGACCGGCCACCGCCTCCTCGACCCCCGTGGTCTCGGGACGCCGGGACGCGGCGCCGGGCCGGGTGATCAGCGCGACGTTGCGGAAGACCACCACGGTGTCCCCGACGAACACCGCGTCGGGGTGCTCGTCGGCGGGCTCCACCTCCAGGGTCTCCCAGCCGTGGGCGCGCAGCGCCCCGGCGTACGCCTCCCACTGCCCGGCGGCCCGCGCGGCGTCCGGGGGCGCGGGGGAGTGCCGGGTCGCGAGCCCCTCGGCGAGCCGGGGACCTGGGCGGCGGATCAGGGCCTTCATGCTGGGCACGGGGTCTCCGTCTCGACGGGCGCGGGCACGGGCGGGCGGGCCGGGGCCGCCCGGTCCACGGGCGGCCGGGGCGGACCCGCGACGGGGGCGGGCGGGACGCGGCCCCGGCGGCTCGGCGCCATCATGCGGCCGTCCACCGGACCGGAGACAGCCCCGGGACGCGACCGGTGGCCGGATTCCCGCGCCCCTCCCGGGAGGCGTGGCCCCGCCCCGGTTCCGCCCGCCGTCGTCGGTCGTTCCCGCCTGCCGCCTGCCGCCTGCCGCCTGCCGCCTGCCGCCTGCCGCCTGCCGCCTGCCGCCTGCCGCCTGCCGCCTGCCGCCTGCCGCCTGCCGCCTGCCGCCTGCCCGGCGCTGGGCGCTGGGCGTTCCCGTCCGTGCGTCGGCTCAGCGCCCCGCGCCGACCGGGCCGGGTGCCCCGTCCCGGTGGCGCCCCGTGGCCGCCGCCTCCCGTCGGAGCTGGGCCCCGGTGAGGGAGCCGGGGGCGTCGAGGAGGTCCATGGGGGTGCCCTCGAAGACGATCCGTCCCCCGTGCCGTCCGCCCTCGGGCCCGACGTCGATGACCCAGTCGGCCCGTCGCACGACGGCGGTGTGGTGCTCCACCACGATGACCGTGTTGCCGCCGTCGACCAGCCGGTCCAGCATCCCCACCAGCCGGTCGACGTCCGCGAGGTGCAGTCCGGTCGTCGGCTCGTCGAGCACGTACACCTCGCCGGTGCGGTGCAGCCGGGTCGCCAGTTTGACGCGCTGGCGTTCCCCGCCCGAGAGGGTGGACAGCGGCTGGCCGAGCCGCAGATAGGTGAGTCCGACCTCGCTGAGCGCCCGCAGTCGCCGCCGTACGGACGGTTCCGTGAAGTGCTCCAGCGCCTGGTCGGCCGTCATGTCCAGCACGTCCACGATCGACCGCCCGGCCACGGTCAGTCCATGGACCTCCTTCCGGAAGCGCTGTCCTCCGCAGTCCTCGCAGACCGTGGTCACCGGGTCCATCCCTGATCTTGCAGTGTGTCCCCGCCTTCGGGCGGGGAGGGAATGCGTCTCAGGACCGCTCTGACCCGTATGTCACAGTGGATGCTTTTGCTGCTCGATGTACTGGCGGATCACGGTGAGTGGTGCACCGCCGCAGGAGCCTGCGAAGTAGGAGCGGGACCAGAAGACGGAGTCCATGCCGATGCGGTTGATCCGGCCGGTGTACTCGGCCCGCAGGTATCGGGAGCTGACCCCCTTGAGGCTGTTGATCAGCTTCGACAGGGCGACTTTCGGCGGGTAGTGGATCAATAGGTGCACGTGATCGGCCTCGCCGTTGAACTCCCGTAGTTCCGTATCGAACTTGCCGCACACCTCTCGCATGATCTCCTCGCACCTCTTCAGCATGTCGTCATCGAACACGCCACGCCGGTATTTCGTGACGAACACCAAGTGGGCGTGAAGGTCGTAGGTGACGTGACGACCGGTGCGTACATCAGGGTTTGCATTCCATCGTGGCGACATACACCAAGGGTAGTATGCTCTTCGGGGGCGGCCAGAGAGAGGGGGTGGGCCGGATGATCCGTGCGTACAAGTTCCTCATCAGGCCCACCGTGGGCCAGGCCGCCGCGCTGACGGCGATGCTCGCCGACCACTGCTCGCTCTACAACGGAGCCTTGCAGGAACGCCGCGACGCTTACCGGCACACCAGCAAGACCGGCATCAAGTACGGGCAGCAGTCCGCGCAGCTCAAGGAGATCCGGGCGTTCGACCCGGAGCGACAGGGCCGCTGGTCGTTCAGCTCGCAGCAAGCGACGCTTCGGCGGCTGGACAAGGCGTTCCAAGCCTTCTTCCGGCGCGTGAAGGCTGGGGAGGAGCCCGGCTATCCCAGGTTCCGGGGCGTCAACTGGTTCGACACCGTCGACTTCCCCAAGGACGGCGACGGCTGTCGGTGGGACTCCACCCCGCACGAACCGGTGACCCGCGTCCGCTTCCAGGGCGTCGGGCACGTCAAGGTCAACCAGCACCGGCCTGTGGTCGGCAAGGTCAAGACCGTTTCCGTCAAGCGTGAGGGCAAGCGCTGGTACGTCGTCCTCACCGCCGGGCAGACCCACCCCGAACCACTGCCGGCGACCGGTTCCGTGGTCGGCATCGACATGGGCATCGTTTCCTTCCTCACCACATCCAAGGGTGAGCACGTGCCCAACCCGCGCCACGGCCGGAAGGCCGCCGCGAAGCTCGAAGCCGCACAGCAGGCCCTCAGCCGGTTCCCCCGCGTCCGACGGGACGAGCGCACCGGCAACCACAAGCGGGCCGTGCGGAAGGTTGCCGACCTGTACCGCAAGGTCCGCCGCCAGCGCCTGGACCACGCGCACAAGACCGCGCTTGACCTCGTGCGGGAACACGACTTCATCGCGTACGAAGACCTCAAGATCCGCAACATGGTCAAGAGAACCGTACCCAAGCCGGACCTCGAACAGCCGGGCGGTTTCCTGCCCAACGGGGCCAGCGCGAAGACCGGCCTCAACCGCTCGATCTCGGATGCCGGATGGGGGGTGTTCCTGACGATCCTCACCGCCAAGGCTGAAAGCGCCGGACGAGACATGATCGCTGTGGACCCCCGCAACACCTCCCGGACCTGCCCCGAATGCGGGCACGTAGCAGCGGAGAACCGGCCCACCCAAGAGAAGTTCCACTGCGTATCGTGCGGCCACCAAGCGCACGCCGACACAGTCGGGGCACTCAATGTTCTACGGGCCGGGCTGGTCCGCCGCGACGCCCAACCGGCATAGCGAGAAGCCCCCTCATTCATGAGGGGGAGGAGTCACGATCCCGAGGTAGGTGGCGGGGGTGGAAGCGGCCGGAGATCCCGACGGCCTACTGGTCGACGACCACGGAGTCCGGGTGGGCGGCAGCGAACGCCCCGGAGACCAGACTGCTCTTGCCGGGCCCGGCGACGCCCGTGACGGCGGTGAGTACCCCGGTGGGGAACTCGACGGTGACGTCCCGCAGATTGTGCACCCGGGCCCGGGTGATGACGATGTCGCGGTCCCCCGGGAGCCGGTGGGGCTCCCGGGGGACCGGGTGGGCGGTGTGGTCCATGCCGGTGACGCTAGGAGGAATACCCGACATCCTCCGGCGTGATTTCCCGCAGTTCCCCGTCCGCGCCGAACTCCAGCCACCGGGTGATCCCCAGCGACCGCAGGAACGGCGGATCGTGGCTGGCCACGATCATCGCTCCCTCGTAGGACTCCAGCGCGCTGGTGAGCTGCCGGACGCTCGCCAGGTCGAGGTTGTTGGTCGGCTCGTCCAGCATGAGCAGCTGCGGGGCGGGTTCCCCGAGCATCAGCGCCGCGAGGGCGGCCCGGAAGCGTTCCCCGCCGGAGAGCGTGGAGACCGGCTGGTCGGCCCGGTCGCCCCGGAACAGGAACCGGGCGAGCCGGGTCCTGATCAGGGTGCGCGTCGCCTCGGGGGCGAAGCGCGCCACGTTCTCCGCGACGCTGGCGTCCTCGTCCAGCAGGTCCACCCGCTGCGGCAGGTACCGCAGCGGTACGTGGGCCGTGGCGGTGCCGCCCGCCGGGGCCAGCTCCCCGGCGATGGTGCGCAGCAGCGTGGACTTGCCCGCGCCGTTGCGCCCCACCAGGGCGATCCGTTCGGGGCCGCGCACCCACAGTTCGCCCGGGACCCGGGAGCCGTACCGCAGCTCCAGCTCCCGCAGGGTCAGCACGGTCCGGCCGGGCGGGACCGCGGTGTACGGCAGGTCGACGCGGATCTCGTCGTCGTCCCGTACGGCCCCGCTGGCCTCGTCCAGGCGTTCCTTCGCCCCGGCGAGCCGTTCCTCGTGCATGATGCGGTGCTTCCCCGCCTGGACCTGGGCGGTCCTTTTCCGTTCGCCCATCACCACCTTCGGTTCGCGCTTGGTGTCCCACATCTTCTGTCCGTACCGCTTGCGCCGGGCCAACTTGACGTGGGCGTCGGCAAGTTCGCGCTTCTGCCGTCGCAGATCGGTCTCCGCGACCCGGACCATCCGTTCCGCGGCCTCCTGCGCCACGGCCAGTGCCGCCTCGTACGCCTCGAAGTCGCCCCCGTACCAGAGGAGTCCGCCGTCCCGGAGGTCGGCGATCCGGTCGACCTGGCCGAGCAGCTCGCGGTCGTGGCTGACCACCACGAGCACTCCGGTCCAGGCCCGCACGGCCGTGTACAGCCGCCTCCGCGCGTGCAGGTCGAGGTTGTTGGTCGGTTCGTCGAGCAGCAGCACGGCGGGGCGGGCCAGCAGCAGCGCGGCGAGCCGCAGCAGCACCGACTCGCCGCCGGACACCTCGCCGACCGTGCGGTCGAGGGTGAGGTGGCCGAGACCGAGCTGCCCGAGGGTGGCGAGGGCGCGTTCCTCCACGTCCCAGTCGTCGCCGACGGCCGTGAAGTGCTCCTCCGCCGGGTCGCCCGCCTCGATGGCGAGCAGGGCGGCCCGGGTGCGGGCGATGCCGAGGATCTCGTCCACCCGGGCGCCGGTGTCGAGGGTGGCGTCCTGCGGCAGGTACCCGATCTCGCCGGTGGCCCGCACGGTGCCCCGGGTGGGGGACAGTTGCCCCGCGATCAGTTTCAACAGGGTCGACTTTCCGGACCCGTTGAGGCCGACGAGCCCGGTGCGGCCGATGGTGAAGGCCGTGGACAGCCCGTCGAACACGGGGGTGCCGTCGGGCCAGCCGAAGGTCACCGAGGACAGCGTCAGCGAGGGGGTGTGCGAAGAGGAAGAGGTGAGGGACATCAGGGCCTCCCGGGTGCTCGTGGGTGTACGGGGCGGCGCGGGGGGACACCGGGGCGACCGGGCGGAGGCGGCACGGACCGTACGGGAGGCGTTCCGGTCCTCGGCCGGGACCGGGGGATTCACCGGTCGGGCGGAGGAGGGAACGGAAGGGCCACCGGATGGAAAGGGGTGGCCGGAGTGCCCCGTACGGGCGGACGGCTCGTTCACCGAGGTCGCACACGACGCATACAGCGGGCCGGAAGAGGGGGCCCGGAAAGATCAGAAAAGATCAGAACTGTATGACGCGGTGTCCCAGAGACCTCAGTAGAGCAACGTCCTTCTCCCATCAACGGCGGCAACGTCGAGGGATATTATACATCTGGATCCGGATGGGTCAAGTGCTGAAGCGAACCTCTATCGTGGCGGCGGACGGCCCCCTTCCTCTTGCCCTTCCTCTCGCCGTCCTGGAGGAACTCCGTGCCCCACGGCTCGCTCTCGCTGCCCGCCCGGCTCTACCTGCTCTCCTGGGACACCACCAGGCTCCGGGTGACCGGCGGGAGCCAGCTGCACCACCTGGTCCGGGCCGGGGCCCTCACCGAACTCGCCCAGCGCGGCCTGCTGGTGGACGACGGGGGCGTGGCCCGCCCCGCCGACCCGGACGCCCGCACCGGGGACGCCGCCCTGGACGGACTCCTCGAACTCATCACGGAGTCCGTGCCCCGCAAGTGGAGGTCCTGGGTGACCTCCCGGGCCCGGGTCACCCTCGACGCGGTCCGCGAACAGCTCGTCGCCGACGGATACCTCGGGGTCAGCCGCAAACGGGTCCTCGGCGTCTTCCCCTCGGTGGACCACACCCTGGAACGGGTCCCGGTGGTGGACGCCCTGCGCGAGACCGCCCGCGCCGCCCTGCTCGGCCCCGGCCCGGTCGAGGACGTCCCGGACCGGGACGCGGCCCTCGTCGCCCTCGCCGTCGCGGGCGAGGTCCGCACCCTCGCCACCGCCCGGGAACGCCGCGCCGGACGCGAACGGGTGGACGCCCTGGCCGCCCGGACCGGCCGGGTCGCCCCGGCGCTCGGCCGGGTCGTCCAGGAGGTCCGCGCGGCGCTCGCCCTCACCGTCGCCTCGGCCGCGGTCGGCGGCGCGACGAGCGGCTGACGCGGGAGCGGCACAGGGCCCGGCCCGTCCGGGGGCACCGCTCAGACGTGGAGCTCCGGCGGGAAGCCGGTCCAGCGCAGCTCTGCGGGCAGATGGCCGGTGTCGTTGAAGAGGAGCACCGACGGCGGACGGTCCGGGGCGTAGCGGATGACGGTCAGCGCCGCGTTGGCGTGGTTGATCCCCGTCCAGCGCCACTCGGGCGCGTCGAGGGCGGCCCGCAGGAGCCAGCCGATGAGGAAGGCGTGGGTGACGACGAGTTCATGGCGGGGCTCGTCGCCGGTGACGGGTCCGGTGAACTCCGCGAGCGCCGCCGCCGCGAGGCCCGGCCCGCGCTCGCGCTCCCCGGCCGGGAAGCCGGCCAGGAACCCCAGCACCGCGTCGGCCGTCGCCGACGGCAGTTCCTCGCGCGCCGGCAGGTACGGAAGGTAGTCGCCCGCCGCCTCGGAGCCGCGCAGCGGAACGCCGTCCAACCGCTCCGCGACCAGCCCGGCGGTCTCTTCGGCGCGGGCGAGCGGCCCGTGGTGGACCACCGCCAGCGGGACCCCGCGGAGCCGCTCCCCGAGCAGGACCGCCTGGCGGCGGCCCGCGTCCGTCAGCCCGCTCCCGTCCGGCGATGCCTCGCCGTGCCGGGTGAGGTAGAGGTGACGGGGGGCCGTGCCGGTCATGGGCGTCCTCGGGGGTCGGTGCCGCTGCTTCCCCGAGGGACGCCGTTCCCCGCGTGCCGGTTCCCCGGCGGGGCGTCCGGGCCTGGTGCGCGGGCTGTCGGGCGAACCCGGTCGCGCGCGGCCGGGGGCCGTACGGACCCGGCGTGTCCGCCGGTGCGTCGGGCCGGACGCGCCGCCTCTCCCACCCGGACGGACCGGGCGGGAGAGGCGGCGCGGGGCGGGCCTAGGGAACGACGACGGTCAGTGCCGTGGAGGTGTGGACGAAGCCCAGCCGCTCGTAGCCGCGCCGGGCCGGATTGCCCTCCGTGACCACGAGTCCGACCGAGGCCAGGCCCCGGCGGGCGGCGTCGGCCAGCACGGTGCCCAGCAGGGCGGCGCCGAGTCCCGCGTACCGCGCGTCCGGGGCGCGGAACACCTCCGCGAGCCACGGCCGCCCCTCCCGGTCGGTGAGCACCGCGCCCGCGACCACCCGGTCCCCGGCCTCCACCGCGAGGGCGCTGCTGGGCAGCACCGGACCCAGCGCGGAGCCCGTCACCAGCGGCAGCAGCCGCTCGGCGAACGCCTCCTCGTCGGTGCCCGGGTGGTGGTCGGGGTGGTCCGGCCCGAACGCGGCGCGCCAGGCGGGCAGCAGCTCCCGGGGGTCCCGGTCGACGTCCACGGCGCGGATGCCGTACGGCAGGGGCGGGGCCGACGGCGGCCCCGCCGTCAGGTCGAGGGACATGGTGTGGGCGTGCCGCAGCACCCGGGCGCCCTCGCGCACCAGGTCCTCGCCCAGCCGGACGGAGCCCGACACCACCCAGCCGGACATTCCGGTGAGGATCGCGGGGACGGGGTCGTCGGCCCCCGTCAGCTCGACCAGGTCCGCCCACGGGCGCCCCGCCCGTTCCCCGGGCACGTAGGTCAGCACCGGCTCTCCGTCGGTGCGGCGGAGCGTCCGTCGCTCCGTGTCGTTCGGTGTCACTCGTCCGTTTCCGTTCTGTTCCCGTCCGTTTCCGGCTGTTCCCGGTCCGCGCGGAATGATCCGGCCCGGGCCGCCGCCGCGCAACGGGTTCGGCGGAACGCGCCCCGGGACGGGCAGCACGGCCGGACGGCTCCGGAACCCGGGGGAGCCCGTGGCGCGGGGGTCGGACCCCGTCGCGCGGCGCCCGGTACCGCGGATGGGTGACCGTCGGCGAGGTGATCACCTCGGCCGGTTCCAGGCTCAGCGACACCTCCGGGAGGCCCGGACGGGTGAACGAGCCGGACGGGCGGTCCGGCTGAGGGGACGTCAGCAGGCGTCGCGCATCAACTCGGCGAGGTCGCCGTCGAGATCGAGGTGCCGGTGCTCCAGGCCCCGGGCGACCACAGTGTCCGTCCGGGCCAGGAACCGCCGCAGCTCACCGCTGCGCAGATGCACGATCGCCGTGCCCTCGGGGGCGTGGAACTCCATCACCGTGCGGTCGTACCCGTAGGGCCGCACCCGTACGTCGCCGTGCCCGGCGCCCGTCTCCAGTCCGGTGGCCAGCAGCTCCCTGGAGAACGTCCAGCAGACGTCCACGCCCTCCAGCGTCGCCGCGGCGGGGAAGGTCATGCGGATCGCGAAGGGATCGTCCCGTTCGTACCGCAGGACCGCCGGGATGGTGGACATCCGGGGCGCGGCGGCGACCAGGCGCGCTTCCACGGCTTGTTCGATGACGATGGACAACGCCTGCTCCCTCGTGACGCGGTGGCGGTCGGTCCGGAACCGGTTGTGCCGGACACCCAAGGAGACGGCCGAACGGCCCGGAACGGTGCACTCCGCCCGGCCGTGAGATCTGTCACGGCCACCGAACCCCGCCCCGGACCGGCCGGGGCGGGCCGTCGGGAACGGGACGGGCGGTCCGTCCCGTCAGGACGGGACCGACTGCCGGTACCCGTCGAGCGCCGGGGCGGTGCGGGTGGCGAGGAACTCGGTGACGCGGTACGCGCAGACGCCCCCGGTCACGAACGGGTCGGTCGCGGCCAGCGCCTCGATCGCCGCCCGGTCCTCGCCGACCGCGAGGAGCACCCCGCCGTCCCGGGGGTTCTTGCGGCCGGAGGCGATGACGACGCCCGACGCGTACAGGTCGTCCAGCCAGGCGATGTGCTCGGCCATCCGCGCGTCCACGGCGTCGACGGGCGCGGTGTAGGTGAGTTCCAGAACGAACATGACCGGAACCCTATCCGCCCCCGGCCCCGGGGAGAACGGGGCGTCCGTTCCGCCGGCGGTCCCGGGGCGCCCGGGCCGTGGCCGTACCCTCGGTCCATCATGAGCGCCGCACCGAACCCCCGCCCCGCCCCGACGCCCGACGGCTGGCCCACCACCGAGGAGGCCGCCCGCGCCGTCCAGGACGGACTGCGGGCCCGGCTCGTCCTGGACGAACCGGGCCCGTGTCCGGGTCCCGGACACGCGACCGGGGTGGACGTCGCCTACGACGACGCCCGGGACCTGGTGGTCGCCGCGGCGGTGGTCCTCGACCGGGTGACCCTGGAGGTCGTCGAGGAGGCGACCGCCGTGGGCCCGGTGGCCTTCCCCTACGTGCCGGGGCTGCTGGCGTTCCGTGAACTCCCCGCCGTCCTCGCGGCCCTGGAAGGGCTGCGCGCCGACCCCGGGCTGGTGGTCTGCGACGGCTACGGGCGCGCCCACCCGCGCCGCTTCGGACTGGCGAGCCATCTCGGGGTGCTCACCGGACTGCCCACCATCGGGGTGGCGAAGAACCCGTTCGTCTTCGTCCACGAGGAGCCGTCCGACGGGCGCGGCGCCCGGACCCCGCTGCTCGACGGGACCGAGGAGGTCGGGGCGGCCCTGCGGACCCGCCCCGGCGTCAAGCCGGTGTTCGTCTCGGTGGGCCACCGGGTCGACCTGCCGACGGCGCTCGCCCACACCCTCGCCCTGGCCCCCCGCTACCGGCTGCCGGAGACCACCCGCCGGGCCGACGCGCTCTGCCGCCGGGCGCTGGCCGCGCGGCTGGCCGGGGGCTGAGCGCGTCGGGGCGCGGACGACGCGGCGCGCCCGGCCCGGAGGCGGCCGCGGCTTGAGCGCAGGGGAACGGCAGGGGAACGGTCGGGGAGTGGCAGGGGAGTGGCCACGGGCGTCGGTTCGGCTCCGGACGGGCCGGTGTCGAAGGGCTCGTGCCGGACGGGCTCGTGCCGGGGGCCGGGTGCCGAGTGGGGGGCGGGCCCCTGGCACCCGTGCCGGGGACCCGCCCGCCGGAGGGGTGCCGGGTGCCCGGGCGGTTCCGGCGCGGTCAGCCGGTCCCGTGGCCCGGCCCGGGACCTCCGGTGGCGCGGGCCGCCGCGACGGCGGTGAGCGCCCGGTCGACGCCCCGGAAGCGGCGCAGCAGACCGGGGGCCCGCGCCGAGACCAGGGCGATCACGACCAGTGGCACCGGCCGCCCGGCGAGGGCGGCGAGGGCGATCGTCCAGGGGCTGATCCCGGCCAGCGCGCAGGCCACCACGGCGGTCCGGGGCGTCCACGGCAGCAGGGCGAGCAGGGCCAGCGCCCACGGGCCGTCGGCGGCCACCAGGTCGCCGATCCGGGCGAGTTCGGCGGCCTCCGGGGCGAGCCGCCCGGCGGCCTCCCGCAGCCACGGCCCGGCGGCCCGGACGGCGAGCGCCGTGAGGAACGCCCCCAGCACCGACCCGGTGACGAAGGTCAGGGCGAGCGTCCACCACCGCCGGGGGTGCAGCGCCGACAGCCCGGCGAGCAGCAACTGCCCCGGCAGCACCGGCAGCAGGTAGTCACCGAGGGGGAAGACGCCGACGGCGGGCAGGAACCACCGGCGGTGCGCGGCCCGGTCCAGCCGGGTCAGCGCCCGGACCGCCCGGGACGGCGGGGCGGGCGCGGCGCTCGGGGCGACGGTCTCAGCCATGGCGCAGCGCCCGGTAGCCGAGGGACGGGGCGACCCGCATCAGGGTCGGCAGCATCCGCGTCTTGCCCACCAGGACCTCGGGCCGTCCGCGCAGCGCCCCGGCGATCACCGCCCGGGCCGCCTCGGCCGGTCCGATCTTGCCCCGGCCCCGGCCCGCCGTCATGTCGGTGTCCACCAGCGGGAGGACCGCGTCGACCACCCGGACGTGCGGGGCGCCGTCCTCGCACTGGTAGCGCAGGGCCCGGGTGAAGGTCCGCACCGCCGACTTGGCGCCGCAGTACACCGGCGCCGAGGGCTTGGGGACGACGGCCAGCCCGCTGCTGACGTTGACGATCAGCGCGGACTCCTGCCTCCGCAGCAGGGGGAGGAGCCCGGTGGACAGGGTGATGACGGCGTCCAGATTGACGGCCAGCTCGCGGCGGAGCACCGGCCGCAGCACCCGTGGGTCCTCGGTGAGGAAGTCGGTGAGGTGCTGGACGCCCGCGTTGTTGAACACCGCCCGCAGCTCCGGGTACCGGGCGGGCAGTCCGTCGGTGAACGCGTCGAGCGCCGCCGGGTCGGCCAGGTCCACGCACTCCGCCGAGACCCGGTCGCCGTGTCCGGCCACGAGGTCCGCGAGCCGCTCCGGGTCACGGCCCACGGCCACCACCCGGGCGCCGTGGCCCACCAGTTGCCGGGTCAGCTCCCGGCCGATGCCCCGGGCGCCGCCGGTGACGAGTACGGTCGAGCCGTCGAGTTCCATGGTCCTCTGTTCCTCGGTTTCTCACTGTGCTAGGGGGTGTCTGACAATTTCCCGTGGAGTGAGGAGCGGTGTCCGGTGCGTGCGATCGCAAGGCGCCGGAGAGTCCTCGTAGCGGAGCTACTAGGGCTTTTCGGCAACGCGGCGAGGGCGCGTGCCGGGCGCCGTGACGCCGCGGGGAATTGTCAGACACCCCCTAGGGGCACGGTGGTATCGGCTGGCCGTCCGAACGCGGTCCGGTAGGCCGCCGGGGTCATCGCGGTGCGGTGCTTGAACTGACGGGTGAAGTGCGGCTGGTCCGCGTAGCCGCAGGCGAACCCGATGACGTCGAGGGGGTGCCCGTCCCGGACGAGCAGTGCCGCCGCCGCCCGCGCCCGGGTCTCGCCGAGCAGCCCGCTGAAACCGCCCGCCCCCGCCAGCAGCCGTTGCAGACCACGGGTCGAGACGCCGAACTCCCCCGCCAGGGCGCCGAGCGTCCAGCGCCGGGCGGGGTCGGTGGCGAGCAACCGCCGCGCGCGGGCCACCGGGCCGGCGTCCGTCTCCCGGGCCCGGGGCGGTGGCGGCGCCGTGCCGGACCAGGTGAACGTCCACCGGGCGCTGTCGTCCGGCGGGGGCGCGGCGGTGAAGGCGTCCGCCGCGAAGACGGGGCGCGGGGGGCGGCCGGCGGCGACGGTCACGCCTTGGGCGCCGGTCATCGTCAGCAGTCCCGTCAGCAGTCCGAGGACCACCGCGTCCTCGGCGGGACCGGGCGGGTCGCCGGGCGGTCCGGTGTGCTCGACGACCAGGTGTCCGGGGCCCGACTCCCGGGGCTCCACCCGGTGCCGGGAGTGGGTGAACCGCTCCAGCCTGCCCCAGCGTTCGAAGAGTTCGTGCGGGGTGGCGGCGCCCAGCAGGGCGGTCACGGCGGGGTCCGACCGGAACGCCGGTGCCGTACGACACCACAGTCCGGCGCGCAGCAGCGGCAGCGGCCCGTGGGCGCGCGCCACGTCCGCCAGGAAGCGGCGCTTGGCGGCGAGCGGGAGCAGCGCGCCGCTCGTCACGGGGGCGTCGGCGTGGACGCCCTCGGTGGCCAGTGCCTGGCGCACCAGCGTCACCAGCCGCGCGCTCGCGTAGTCCTCCACGGCGCTCCTCCCCTCCCGCCGTCCCCGCCCGGACCGGGCGGGTGACGACACCCACGCTAGGCGCGGGCCCACCGCCCCGTCTTGAACGATCACGCCACCGCCCGGACCGGCCGGGGGAGCGCGGCGCGGTGACGGCTCCGGCGCGGGCTCCGGCGTGCCGGGGACGAAGGGTGCGGCGGGTGCGGCGGGTGCGGCGGGTGCGGCGGGTGCGCCGGGCACGATGGGTGTGCTGGGTGTGCCGAGTGCGCTGGGCTTGACGGGTGCGCTGGACTTGACGGGTGCGACGGGTGCGACGGGTGCGACGGGTGCGACGGGTGCGACGGGTGCGACGGGTGCGACGGGTGCGACGGGCAGGACGGGTGCGACGGGCGTGTCACCGGTGTCTCGGCCCGTCGGGTCCGCGCGGCTGGCCCATCATGGGACGGGCGCGTCCCTTCCGATCCGTCCGTCGCCGCCTTGTGCGGTTACCCGCCGGTATCTAGCATCGCTGCCGGTACCGCGCCACCGGACGGACCCGGCGCGGCCCGCCCGCCCTCCCGCCCGTCCACCGCCGCAGTGCCCGCACTCCGCCTCCCGCCCCACCGACCCGGCTCGCCACCCGTCCGCCCGGTTTCCGCCTCCCGTCCGACCTCGTGCTCCTCCCCTCCCCGCTTCCTCCTCCCTCCCGCCCGGTTTCCCCCAGGAAGGCACCGCCGTGACCACCGACGCATTCGTGTACGAGGCGATCCGCACCCCGCGCGGGCGGGGGAAGGCGACCGGAGCCCTGCACGGCACCAAACCGATCGACCTGGTCACCGGGTTGATCCACGCGCTGCGCGAGCGGCTGCCCGACCTCGACCCGGCCGCGATCGACGACATCGTCCTCGGGGTGGTGGGCCCCGTCGGGGACCAGGGCTCCGACATCGCCCGGATCGCCGCGATCGCGGCCGGACTGCCCGACACGGTCGCCGGGGTCCAGCAGAACCGCTTCTGCGCCTCGGGGCTCGAAGCGGTCAACACGGCTGCCGCGAAGGTCCGTTCGGGCTGGGAGGACCTCGTCCTCGCGGGCGGCGTCGAGTCGATGTCCCGGGTGCCGATGGCCTCGGACGGCGGCGCCTGGTTCGCGGACCCGATGACCAACCTCGCCACCGGCTTCGTCCCGCAGGGCATCGGCGCCGACCTCATCGCCACCATCGAGGGCTTCTCCCGCCGGGACGTGGACGAGTACGCGGCCCTCTCCCAGGAACGCGCGGCGGCGGCCCTCGCGGACGGACGCTTCGCCCGCTCGCTGGTGCCGGTCCGGGACCGCGCCGGACTCGTGGTCCTCGACCACGACGAGCATCCGCGCCCCGGCACCACCGCCGACACGCTCGCCGCCCTGAAACCCTCCTTCGCGGACATCGGCGACCTGGGCGGCTTCGACGCGGTGGCCCTCCAGAAGTACCACTGGGTCGAGCGGATCGACCACGTCCACCACGCGGGCAACTCCTCCGGCATCGTGGACGGCGCCGCCCTCGTCGCCATCGGCTCCCGGGCGGTGGGGGAGCGCTACGGACTGCGCCCCCGGGCCCGGATCGTGTCCGCCGCGGTCTCCGGATCGGAGCCGACGATCATGCTCACCGGTCCCGCGCCCGCCACCCGCAAAGCGCTCGCCAAGGCGGGGCTCACCATCGGGGACATCGACCTGGTGGAGATCAACGAGGCGTTCGCCGCGGTCGTGCTGCGGTTCGTCCGGGAGCTGGACGTCCCCCTCGACCGCGTCAACGTCAACGGCGGCGCCATCGCGCTGGGCCATCCGCTGGGCGCCACCGGGGCGATGATCCTCGGCACCCTGGTGGACGAACTCGAACGCCGGGACCTGCGGTACGGCCTCGCCACCCTGTGCGTCGGCGGGGGCATGGGCATCGCGACCGTCGTCGAACGCCTCTGACCCGGGGCTGACACCGCTCGCCGGGCCGACGACCCCAACGCACCCCGCCCCGTCCGCCCTCCCCCTCTCTCACCCCGCTCCCCTCCCGCCCCCAGCCCCGCCTCCTTCCCGCACCCCGCCGCCGCAACGGAGCAGCCCATGAGCGAGTCCACCACCGCCCCGACGAACCGGTCCGCCGCGCCGCCCCCGTCGGCCATCCGCTGGGAACAGGACCGCGCCGGGATCGTCACCCTCGTCCTCGACGACCCCCAGCACTCCGCCAACACCATGAACGCGGCGTTCCAGGCGTCCCTCACCCGGGTCGCGGACCGGCTGGAGGCCGAGCGCAGCAGCGTCCGGGGGGTCATCCTCACCTCCGCCAAGAAGACGTTCTTCGCGGGCGGCGATCTGCGGGAGCTGATCCGGGCCCGCCCCGAGGACGCCCGACGGGTGTTCGACGCGGGTCTGGCCGTCAAACGCGATCTGCGCCGCATCGAGACGCTGGGCGTCCCGGTCGTCGCCGCGCTGGGCGGTTCCGCGCTCGGCGGCGGGTTCGAGATCGCCCTCGCCTGCCACCACCGGATCGCGCTGGACGCCCCCGGCATCGAGATCGGCCTGCCCGAGGTGACCCTGGGACTGCTGCCGGGCGGCGGCGGGGTGACCCGTGCCGTCCGATTGCTCGGGGTCGCCGACGCCCTGCTCAAAGTGCTGCTCCAGGGCACCCGTCACCGTCCGCGACGGGCCCTGGAGGCGGGGCTCGTCCACGAGGTCGTGAACCGTCCGGAGGAACTGCTCGTCCGCGCCCGGGCGTTCGTCGAGGCGCACCCCGAGTCCCGTCAGCCCTGGGACGTCCCCGGCTACCGCATCCCCGGCGGCACCCCCGCCAACCCCAGGTTCGCCGCCAACTTGCCCGCCTTTCCCGCCAACCTCAGGAAGCAGACGGGGGGCGCACCCTATCCGGCGCCGCGCAACATCCTGGCGGCCGCCGTCGAGGGCTCCCAGGTCGACTTCGCGACCGCCGAGGTGATCGAGGCCCGCTACTTCACCGAACTGGTGACGGGCCAGACCTCCAAGAACATGACCCAGGCGTTCTTCTTCGACCTCCAGAGCGTCAACTCCGGCGTCAACCGGCCCTCCGGCGTCCCGCCCCGCCGGGTGCGCCGGGTCGCCGTGCTGGGGGCGGGCGCCATGGGGGCGGGCATCGCCTACGAGTGCGCCCGCGCGGGCATCGACGTCGTCCTGCGGGACGTCACCCCCGAGGCCGCCGCCCGGGGCAAGGCGCACGCGGAACGCCTCTGCGCCAAGGCCGTCGACCGGGGCCGCGTCAGCCGGGAGAAGGCCGACGCCCTGCTCGCCCGGATCTCCCCCACCGCCGAGGTGGCGGCCCTCGAGGGCTGTGACGCCGTCATCGAGGCGGTGTACGAGGACGCCGCCCTCAAGCGACGGGTGTTCCAGGAGGTCGAACCCCTCCTCGCCCCGGACGCCCTGCTCTGCTCCAACACCTCCACCCTGCCCGTCACCGACCTCGCCCGGGGGACGGGCCGCCCCGCCGACTTCGTCGGGCTGCACTTCTTCTCCCCGGTCGACAAGATGCCGCTGGTGGAGATCGTCCGGGGCGAGCGGACCGGTCCCGAGGCCGTGGCGCGCGCCTTCGACCTGGCGCGGCAACTCCGCAAGACGCCCATCGTGGTCAACGACGGACGCGGCTTCTTCACCTCCCGGGTGATCGGACGGTTCCTCCACGAGGGGGTGGCGATGGTCGGCGAGGGCGTCGAGCCCGCCTCCGTCGAACAGGCCGCCGCCCAGGCCGGCTACCCGGCGAAGGTGCTGGCCCTGATGGACGAACTGACGCTGACCCTGGCCCGCCGCATCCGCGACGAGTCCCGGCGGGCCGTGGAGGAGGCCGGGGGAGTCTGGGAGCCGCACCCGGGGGAGGCGGTCGTCGACCGCGTGGTGGAGGAGTTCGGCCGCACCGGGCGGCCGGACGGCGCGGGTTTCTACGACTACGCCGACGGCGCCCGGGCCGCTCTGTGGCCCGGGCTGCGCACCCACTTCGCCCGCCCCGACGTCCGGGTGCCGTTCCGGGACCTCCAGGAGCGGCTGCTGTTCTCCGAGACGCTGGAGTCGGTCCGGCTGTTCGACGAGGGCGTGCTGACCTCGGTGGCCGACGCCAACATCGGCTCCCTGTTCGGCATCGGGTTCCCCGGCTGGACCGGCGGGGTGCTCCAGTACGCCAACGGGTACGAGGGCGGACTGCCCGGGTTCGTGGCCCGCTCCCGCGAACTCGCCGACCGCTACGGCGAACGGTTCGCCCCGCCCGCCTCCCTGGTGGCCCGGGCCGAACGGGGCGAGCCGTTCCACGACCGCTGAGCGGCCCCCCGCGCCACCGGCCCGGCCGACCTACCGACTGGTCAACCGGTCAATCCGGTTGACCGGAGGCGGGGGAGCCTGAGGTGATGACGGACACGATCACGCGGGCGCGTCCGGCCCGGCGGGGCGTGGGAGCCCGTCGGAGGCCCCCGCGTCCCGTCCGGTCGGGGCCGCCCGCCACCGAGCCGTCACCGGGAAGGCACCCGCGCATGAGCACCCCGCCCGCACACCCACCGGCCGCCGCACCCCCACCAGGACCGGCCGCCGCACCCCCACCGGCGACGGTCTCCGCACCCCCACCGGCGACGGCGGCGGCGCGGACACCTGACCCCTCCGGGCCGCCGTCCGTCCGGATCGGCGCCCTCGTCCCGCTGACCCGGCCCGGCTGGGTCGAGGCGGGCCGTCAGCTGCTCGCCGGGCTGGAGCTGGCCGCCCACGAGGTCAACGCCGCCGGGGGGATCGACGGCCGGCCGCTCGACCTGGTGGTCCGGGACACCGCGGCCGACCCCCGGCGGGCCGTGGCCGCCGTGGACGAACTCGCCGGGCTGGGCGTGGCGGCTCTGGCGGGGGAGTACCACAGCGTCGTCGCCCGCGCGGTCGCCACCCGGGCCGACGCCCTCGGGGTGCCGTTCCTCTGTTCCTCGGCGGTGCTCGACGAACTCACCGAGGGCCCGGCGGACGGGGTCGCCCGGCTCGCCCCGGCACAGTCCCACGGCTGGACGGCCTACGCGGACTTCCTCCTCGGCGCGGGCCGTGAACGCGTCGCCGTGGCGGCCCAGTCGAACGTCTACTGGACGTCGGGAACCCGCGTCCTGCGCGAGCGCCTCACCTCGCGCGGCGGCACCCTCGTCGGACTCGACGCGGACGCGCTCGCCCCGGCGGACCTGTGCGACGCGCTGGTCCACCACCGTGCGACGGCCCTCCTGCTGCTGACCGGCCAGCCGGACCCGGTGGCGGCGATCGTCGGGGCCGTCCGCCGTGACCGGCGGCTCGCGGGACTCCTGCTCGGCGCCCCGGCCGGGCAGCCCGAGTTCGCCGACTGGGCGGCGGCGCTGGGCGCCGACGGCGCGGGCGTCCCGTTCCTGAGTTATCTGCCCGAGCGCCCCGGTCCCCTCGGCGTCCGGGTGGCACGGGACCTGCGCCGACGGCTCGGCGGAGCACCCTCCTTCGTCGCCTTCGAGGGGTACGACACGATCGCCGTGCTCGCGGCGGTCCTGCGCGACCACGGCACGGACCGGGCGGACATCGCCGCGGCCTGGCCGCACGTCGACGTCGAGGGCACCCGGGGACGCGTCCGGTTCTCCCGGACGCCGGGCTCCGGCGTGTGGCAGTGGACGTGGCCGCCGGTCCACGTCGTCGACCGCGATCCGGCCTCCCCGGGCCGCTTCCGGTTCCTCGGGCCGGACGGGGCCGCCGCCGGTCGGCCGTGACTCCCCTGACGGTCCCTCCGGTGACGGTGACGGCCACCGTGCGGTGACGGTGACGGTGTGACCGTGACCGCGCGGGTGACGGCGCCGGGCAGGGTGCGGGACGACGGCGCGCGTCACCGTTCCGGGTGATTCGTCCCGGGGTGCCGCGTGCCGTCCGGACCGGTCGGCAACGGGTGCCGCGCCCCCGCGTCCGGGGCGCGGCACCCTCTTCGACGATGACGCGACGAACAAGGAAAGCCCTGGTGAGGGCGGCGTGTTGGAGTCGTGAAGAGAGGGTGCGCCCTTCGTGGAGCGGAGGTGCGCGAGCGAGGGCGCCCCCCGTCCTCCGCCCTGACGGCCCATCGGACGCGGGCGGCCAAATGAACCTCCCCGACAGTATCTTCCTCATACTGGACATATGTCACTTGATGTTCAGCGTGCTCCTGCCTCCCGTGTTCCCCAACCGCCCCCGCCCGGCGGCATCCTCTGGCAGGACACGGGCGACATCCGCACCCTCCTCACCCTCGGTCCGGCCTTCGTCCTCCAGGTGAGCCACCCCGCCGTGGGGGCGGGGGTGGACGACCACTCCACGTTCCGCACCGACCCCTGGGGACGCGGCGTACGGTCCATGCGGTCGGTGCTGCTGTGGGTCTACGGCGAGGACCGGGCCGTCGAGGAGGGCCGTCGGCTGCGCGCGCTGCACCGCACCATCACCGGCACCGACGCCCACGGCCGCCGCTACCACGCGCTGGCCGCCAGCACCTACGCCTGGGTGCACGCCACCGGCTTCCCGGTGACCCGCTACGCCCGCCGCTACCTCTGGTCACGGCCCTACACCGAGGCCGAGGAGCGGGAGTTCTTCGCGGAGTGGCGCCGGGTCGGGCAGATCCTCGGCATCCACGACCGGGACCTCCCGGAGACCGTCGAGGAGTTCTGGCCCTACTACCACCAGACCCTCAAGGAGATCGAACTCACCAGGGTCACCCGTGAGTTGCTGGACCCCCGGCTGCCGCTGCCCGTCCTCGACGTGGGACCCCGGGCGCTGCGGATCCCGGCGCGCTGGCTGTGGCCCGTGCTGCGGCCCGGCTTCCTCCGGCTGCGCCGCTTCCTGTCGATCGGGCTGCTGCCGCCGGAGGCCCGCGCGGCGCTCGGACTGCCGTGGACCCCCGCCCAGGAACGGCGGTTGCGGCGGGTGTGCCGGGTCGTCGCCGCGGTCGTCCCCCGGCTCCCGCACCGGATGCGCTACTTCCCCGAGGCCCACGCCGCCCGCCGCCGCCACGGCCTCGGCTGACCCTCGCGGCCACGGCCTCGACCGGCATCGACCGGCCTCGGCCGACGGCCACCGCCTCGCCAGCCCGCCGTTACCGTGCCCGCCCGCATCCATGCGCCCACGCGGGGAGCGGCAACGGTGCCCGGGCGGAGGGGTGACGGCGATCCGGAGGGACGACGGCCCACGGCCCACGGCCCTGACCGCGCGGGCCGGTGCGCGCGGCGGGCCGGTGGGCCCGGGGCGCCGTCGCGCCACGGCCCGAAGGGCGCTCTACCCCGCGCGGGTCCAGCGCAGTACCGTCCGCGCATGCCGAAGCCCGAGCGCCCCTCCGGTCGTCCCCGCCCCACGCCCGTCGGGCGCGGCCCCTTCCACGCCCGGCGGCGCGGCTCCCGTCCCGGCCTCCTCTCCCCGCTCGCCTCCCTCGCGGCCGTCGCCGCCCTCGCGGTCCCGTCGCTCCCCGCCCCGGCCGCCGCCCGGACGGCCCCGCCCCCGCCGCGCACCGGATTCGAGGAGTCCAGGGGCGCCCGCTGGACCACCGAGGGTGAGGAGCGCGACTTCCTCGCCGCCGTGGACCGCCGCTCCCCCCGGGTGACGGTCTCCCGGATCGGGACCACCGCCCGCCAGCGCCCCCTCGACCTGGTCCGGGTGGGCGGCCCGCGCCCCACCGCGCACACCCTCCTGCTGGTGTGCGGTCAGCACGGTGACGAACCCGCCGGACGCGAGGCGTGCCTGAGCACCGTCCGGGACCTGGGCCTCGCCCGCGACCGGCGCACCCGGGACCTCCTCTCCCGCACCACCGTCCTCGTCGTCCCCAACGCCAACCCCGACGGCCGCGCCGCCGGCACCCGGGGCAACGCCGACGGCGTCGACGTCAACCGGGACCACCTCGCCCTGCGCACCGCCGAGGCCCGCGCCCTCGCCGCGGTCCTGCGCGACCACCGGCCCGACGTCGTCCACGACCTGCACGAGTACCGGGCAGACCCCGGCTCCTACGACCGGGACCTGTTCGACCTCTGGCCCCGCAACCTCAACACCGCGGCGCCGGTCCACGCCGAGGCCCGGCGGCTCTCCGCCGACTACCTCCGCCCGGCCGCCGCCCGCGCCGGACACACCACCGGCACCTACGGCATCTGGACGGACCCGGTGACCGGTGAGCTCCGTCAGGTCGCGGGCGACGGCCAGGAACGCATCCTGCGCAACACCGCCGGGATCAAACACGCCGTCGGCCTGCTCATCGAGAGCCGGATCGACCCCGGCACCGACGAGGAACGCGCCGATCCCGCCCGCAACCACCGCCGCCGGGTCTCCTCCCAGCTCATCGCGCTCGACGGGCTCTACCGCTTCGCCGTCGAACGCCGTGAGCGCGTCGAGGCCGCGACCGGCGCCGCCCGCGCGGCGGGCCATCGCGACCGGGGGCCCGTCCACCTCGGCGGCGCCGACAACGACCCCGCCGAACCGTCCGAGGTCCTCGACCCGCCGCCCTGCGGCTACCGCCTCACCGCCGCCCAGTACGCCGCGTCCGGCGACGTCCTCGCCCTGCACGGGGTCCGGGCCCGGCGGACCCCCGACGGCGGAGCGGTGGTGCCCACCCGCCAGTCGGCCCGCGCCCTCGTCCCCCTGCTCCTCGACCACCGCGCCCGCCACGGACTGACCGCCGCGGAACCGCTGACCGACTGCCCGAACCGCTGACGGGGCCGCCGGGCCATTCCGAGCGCCCACCGGAGCAACGGCCCGCGCTCGCCCCTCCACAAGGGCGGCCGTGCCCGCCCCCGTCCAACTCCGTCACCCCGGGTAAGCCCTCGACCATGCGTACGCCCCGGCGCGCCCGGGAGCCGTCCGCCACCCCGGACGCCTCCCGCGCCGGTGACGCGCCCCGGCCCCGCACCGGACGCCCGTCCGCCGCCACCGGCCCGGCGCGAGGGCCGAGGTCGCCCACGACACGGGCGTCCCCGCGCCGGACTCCGTCCCGCCCGGCGGCGGCCCGACCGCCCCCGGCGACCGCCCTCCGCGCCCGGTCCGGCACCCCGGCCCGGCCCCGCCCGCGCACCGCGCCCGCGCGCCGGGGCGCGCGGGCGCGGTGCGGCCTCGTCCACGGACCCGGTCCGGCTGGGGATACTGCGGGACATGTCTGCCGCGTACGCGACCTTCGGCCTGGCACCCGCCGTCCGGGCGGGTGGGGTCCTCGCCAACGGCGAGCTCCAGGCACACCGGGACTTCGTGGACTTCGTCGTCGACGGACGCCCGCTGCTCCACCGCCTCACCGACCTCGACGCCGTCTCCCCACTGGCCTCGGACGTCCCGCCCGCGATCCTCACCGCCCAGGTCCGCGCGCTGCTGCTGGAGGCCCCGGCGCCCCTGCCCGGCGGCCGTCACGTCATCTACGGCTGCCCCGAGTGCGAGGACATCGGCTGCGGCGCCGTCACCGCCGTGATCGAACAGGACCCCGGCGGTTCCGGGGACGTGGTGTGGCGGGACTTCGCCTGGCAGACCGCCCCGCACCCGGACCTCGCGTTCGGCGGCTACCCCGGGGTGGGCCCCTTCCGCTTCCGGGGCGACGGGTACCGCGCCGCCCTGCGCGCCCTGCTCGCCGCCCCCACCGGCCCCGCGCGCCGCCGGGTCCTCCTGATCGGGGACCGGGTCGCCGTCCTCGCCCGGCTCGCCGCGGCACTGCGCACCATCGGCATCGGCGCCGAGATCACCCGGGACGCCGCCCGGGTGCCCGCCGACGAGCTGCGCACCTACGACGCGGTCGCCTTCGGCGCCTCCGTGCCCACCGCCGAACGCACCCTGGTCCGGGCCGCGTTCGACCACGCGGGCGTCCGGATCCCCTGCGTGGACGGCCTGGCCCCGATCGTCCCGCTGCTCGTCGCCCAGGTGGAACACGCCCTCGACGCCGCCCGGGCGGGCCGCCGCAGACTCACCGACCTGGTGACCACCCGGGGCGACGCGGGCGTGGACGTCACCTCTACCTGCCGGGTCCGGCTGCTCGCCTACCGGCTCGACCGGCTGCGCCGCACCCGCACCCACGAGGTGTTCGACGGGGTCCTCGGCCCCGGGCACCACCGGATTCCGCTTGACGGCGGAGTGCGCCGCGGCCGATCCTTCCTGGTGGCACGCACCACGGACAGCGTGCTGGTCGCGCCCTCCGCGCGATGAGGTCCGCGCGGCCCGGCCCCTCCCGGCCCCGCCGCGCCGACCGTCCCGCACCACCACGACCAGCAGGGGGTACCCGCCGATGCGCCGGTGACCGTCAGGAACCGTCGTCCCCCGACGGCAGCCCGGCGAGCCCGGCCCAGGCACCCCCGCGCCCACGCGCGGCACCGCGCCCGGGGCGGGACACCACCGTCGGACGCCGTCCTCACCCTCACCCGGATCGGACCGTCATGACCGCCACCCTCGTCGCCAAGGACCTCACCGCGGGCCACGGCGACCGCTCCCTGTTCTCCGGACTCGACCTGGTCGTCGCCCCCGGCGACGTCATCGGGCTCGTCGGCGCCAACGGCGCCGGGAAGTCGACCCTGCTGCGACTGCTCGCCGGACTCGACACCCCCGAACAGGGCGCCCTCCGCCTCTCCCCGCCGCACGCCACCGTCGGCCACCTCCCCCAGGAACCCGACCGCCGCCCCGGCGAGACGGTCCGCGCCTTCCTCGCCCGCCGCACCGGGGTGGCCGAGGCCCAGCGGGCCATGGACGCCGCCACCCAGGGGCTGGTGGACGGCGCCCCGGGCGCCGACGACGCCTACGCGGTCAGCCTGGAGCGCTGGCTCTCCCTCGGCGGCGCCGACCTCGACGAACGCGCCGAGGAGACGGCCGCCTCCCTCGGCCTCGGCATCGGCCTGGACCAGCCGATGACCACCCTGTCCGGCGGCCAGGCCGCCCGCGCCGGGCTCGCCTCCCTGCTGCTCTCCCGCTACGACGTGTTCCTCCTGGACGAACCCACCAACGACCTCGACCTCGACGGCCTCGACCGGCTGGAACGCTTCGTCTCCGGACTGCGCGCGGGCACCGTCGTCGTCAGCCACGACCGCGAGTTCCTGACCCGGACCGTCACCAAGGTCCTCGAACTCGACCTCGCCCAGCAGCAGATCAACCTCTACGGCGGCGGCTACGCGGCCTACCTGGAGGAGCGCGAGACCGCCCGGCGGCACGCCCGCGCCGCCTACGAGGAGTACGAGGACCGCAAGACGTCCCTGGAGGCCCGGGCCCGCGTCCAGCGCGGCTGGATGGAGAAGGGCGTCAAGAACGCGCTCCGCAAGGCCCCCGACAACGACAAGATCGGGCGCAAGGCACGGGCCGAATCCAGCGAGAAGCAGGCCGCCAAGGCCCGGCAGACCGACCGGCTCATCGAACGCCTGGAGAAGGTCGAGGAGCCCCGCAAGGAGTGGGAGCTGCGGATGGAGATCGCCGTGGCGCCCCGCTCCGGCGCCGTCGTCGCCACCCTGCGCGACGCCGAGGTGCGACGCGGCGACTTCCGGTTCGGACCGGTGAACCTCCAGATCGACTGGGCGGACCGGGTCGCCGTCACCGGCCCCAACGGCTCCGGGAAGTCGACCCTGCTCGCCGCCCTCCTCGGCAGGCTCCCCCTGGACGCGGGACACTCCGCGCTCGGCCCCGGGGTCGTCGTCGGCGAGGTCGACCAGGCACGGGCCCTGTTCCACGGGACGCTCCCGCTGCTCGACGCGTTCCGCGCGGCCGTCCCCGACGTCGAACCCGCCGAGGTGCGCACGCTGCTCGCCAAGTTCGGGCTCAAGGCCGACCACGTGCTGCGCCCCGCCGCCACCCTCTCGCCCGGCGAGCGGACCCGCGCGGCCCTCGCCCTGCTCCAGGGCCGGGGCGTCAACCTGCTGGTCCTGGACGAGCCGACCAACCACCTCGACCTGCCCGCCATCGAACAGCTGGAGTCCGCCCTCAGCGGCTACCAGGGCACCCTGCTGCTGGTCACCCACGACCGCCGGATGCTGGACGCCGTCCACACCACCCGGCGGCTCTCGGTCGCCGACGGCCGCGTCAGCGAGAGCTGACCCCGGGCGCACCCCGGACCCCGGCACCGTCCCCGCCGTTGCCCCGGCGGCCGCCCCCGGCCGTCCCGGTGGCGGCCCTACGGCCGCACCGCCCGCTGTGGGCGGTGCGGCCCGGCCGCGCTCCTCGCGCCGGAGGCGCGGGCGAGCCCAGCGGGCGCGAACGCCCCCACTGAGGGGAGCGGACCGGGCCCGCGCGTGACCGGCTAGCCGATGACGGTCGATTCGGCGGCGCCCCCGAGCGGACCGGGCCCGCGCGTGACCGGCGCCCGCGGCCGGGCCGTCCGTCATCGCCACCACGGCCGCGCCGTCCGCACCGGACGGCGCGGCCGACCGCGTACGGCGCGCCGTCAGCCGCCGATCCGCTCCGCCAGCTCGACGATGATCCCCTCCGGCCCCCGGACGTAACAGAGCCGGTAGACGTCCTCGTACCGCTCCACCTCCCCGACGCGTTCCACCCCGCGCTCCCGCAGCCCGCCGAGCACGGAGTCGAGGTCGTCGACGGAGAACGCCACATGGCGCAGACCCGGCGCGTTCGCCGGTTCGGCCCGGCGGTCCCGGCCGTCCACCGGGCTCTGGAAAGCGGCGAGTTCGATCCGCCCGTGGCCGTCCGGAGTCCGCAGCACCGCGATCCGCGCCCGGACCCCGTCCAGCCCCACGACCCGGTCCACCCACCGGCCCTCGACCGGTCCCTCGCCCTCCGGCTCCAGCCCGAGCGCCACGAAGAAGTCCGTCGCGGCGGCGAGGTCGTCGACGACGACGCCCACGTGCTCCATCCGCAGCACCGTCCCCCGGCCGCCGCCCGCGACCCCGGCGCCGGGGTTCCGTCCGGTGCCCGCCCCGGCCGCCTCGTCCGCCCCGACCATCTCGTCCGTCAGGCTCCCGTCCGGGGTGCCGTCCGCGCGGCTCCCGTTCCGGGACCCGTCGGCGGGGTCGGCGCGGCCGGGGCCGTCGGCCTCCCGCCCCGTCCGTCCGGCCATCGGTCCGTCCCTTCCTCGCCTTCCCGCAGGGCCCGGCGTCCCCGCGTCCCCGCGTTCGTTCCTCCCCCCCAGGGTCCCGCGCGACCGGCCCTCCGGCACCTCCGGACGCCGGGCCGCCGAGGGCCCGCCGATCACGGACGGTCCGGCCGGGCCGGTAACCTCCGCACGGGGCGGGCGCCCCGGCGGGACGAGACGAGGGAGACACGATGGGCGAGGGCCGGACGACGGGCCGCCGTGACGCGCTGCGCAACCGCGGACTGCTGACGGACACGGCCCGTGAGGTCTTCGCCGAACAGGGACTGGACGCCCCCCTCGACGAGATCGCCCGCCGGGCGGGCGTGGGCAACGCGACCCTCTACCGTCACTTCCCCACCCGCGCCGCCCTCGTCGACGAGGTCTTCCGGGACGGGCTCACGGAGACCATGGCGGCGGGGGAACGGGCCCGCGCCGCCGAGGACCCCTGGGCGGGGCTGACGGAGTACCTGGACGTGGTGTTCACGGGTCTGGCCGCCGACCGGGGCACCAACGACCTCATGACCACCAGCCTGGAGGGCGTCACCTCGCTGGAGGCGATCCACGCCCACCACCGCGTCACCGTCGGGGGGCTGCTGCGGCGCGGCCGTGAACAGGGCACCGTCCGGGCGGACCTCACCACCGAGGACCTGCTCCTGGCGCTGGCCGCGCTGGGCCGCACCGTCCCCGCGCTGACGACGGCCGCCCCGGACGCCTGGCGCCGCCCGCTCGCCCTCCTCCTCGACGGACTGCGCGCCCACCCGGCCGCGCCCCCGCTGCCCACCCCGGCCCTGACCCCCGCCCAGCTGGACGGAGTCCTGCTCGACCTGGGCGCCCACCGTCGCCGCTGAGCGGTCCGGACGGCCAGGAAACCCGGGGCACGTGTCTGGCCAGTGGCGCCGTGCCCCCGCGCGCCGTCTCCGGGGCGCCCGGGAACCCCGGCGGGTGCCAGGGGCGGCGGCGCGGACCGCCGCCCCCGGACCGTCTCAGCCCCCGCCGAGCCCCGCCCGTCGCAGCGCGTCCGCCATGGCGCTGTTGGCGGGCGGCGGCGCTTGCCGGGAGCCGCCGCGTCCCTGGCCGCCACCGCCACCGCCACTGCCGCGCCCCTGCCGGGGCTGGGGCGTCCGCTTGCCCCCGCCGCCCTGGCCGTCACCGTTCTGAGCACCGCGGCGGCCCTGGCCGCTCTGACCGGCGCGGCCGCGTCCGCCGCCCTGGCCGCCGTCCCGCGCGGCGGGCGCCGCCTCGTCGTCGATCCGCAGCGTCAGCGAGATCCGCTTGCGCGGCACGTCGACGTCCAGGACCTTCACCTTGACGATGTCACCGGGCTTCACCACGTCGCGGGGGTCCTTCACGAACGTCTTCGACATGGCCGACACATGGACCAGCCCGTCCTGGTGCACGCCGACGTCCACGAACGCCCCGAACGCCGCGACGTTGGTCACGACCCCTTCGAGGACCATCCCCGGCACCAGGTCGGCGAGCTTCTCCACGCCCTCCCGGAACGTCGCCGTCCGGAACGCCGGACGGGGGTCGCGCCCCGGCTTCTCCAGCTCCCGCAGGATGTCGTTGACCGTCGGCAGACCGAAGGTGTCGTCCACGAAGTCGGCGGCCCGCAGCGACCCCAGCGCGGCCCGGTCGCCGATCAGCGCCGTCACCTCCCCGCCGGTGGCCCGCGCCATCCGCCGGACCACCGGGTACGCCTCGGGGTGCACGCTGGAGGCGTCCAGCGGATCGCCGCCGCCCCGGATCCGCAGGAAGCCCGCGCACTGCTCGTACGCCTTGGGACCCAGCCGGGCCACGTCCTTCAGCGCCGTCCGGGCCCGGAACGGGCCGTTGGCGTCCCGGTGGGCCACGATGTTCTCCGCGAGGCCCGAGCTGATCCCCGACACCCGCGCCAGCAGCGGCGCCGACGCGGTGTTCACGTCCACTCCGACCCCGTTCACGCAGTCCTCGACGACCGCGTCCAGCGAGCGCGACAGCTTCGCCTCCGACAGGTCGTGCTGGTACTGGCCCACCCCGATGGACTTGGGGTCGATCTTCACCAGCTCGGCCAGCGGGTCCTGGAGCCGCCGGGCGATGGAGACCGCGCCGCGCAGCGACACGTCCATCTCCGGAAGCTCCTGGGAGGCGAACGCCGACGCCGAGTACACCGAGGCGCCCGCCTCGGAGACCATCACCTTGGTCAGCCCCAGCTCCGGATGACGGGTGATCAGATCGGCGGCCAGCCGGTCCGTCTCCCGGGAGGCGGTGCCGTTGCCGATGGCGACCAGCTCCACCCCGTGCTCCCGGGCCAGCCGCGCCAGGGTGGCCAGCGAGGCGTCCCACTGGTTGCGCGGCACGTGCGGGTGGATCACGTCCGTCGCGACGACCTTGCCGGTGGCGTCGACCACGGCGACCTTCACCCCGGTGCGGAACCCCGGGTCCAGCCCCAGCGTCGCCCGGGTGCCCGCCGGGGCCGCCAGCAGCAGGTCCCGCAGGTTCGCCGCGAACACCCGGACCGCCTCGTCCTCGGCGGCCGTCCGCAGCCGCAGCCGCAGATCGATCCCGAGGTGCACCAGGACCCGGGTCCGCCACGCCCAGCGGACCGTGTCCGCCAGCCACCGGTCCGCCGGACGCCCCCGGTCCGCGATCCCGAACCGCCCGGCGATGCTCCGCTCGTAGGAGGTGGGCACCGGGGCGGCGGACGGGGCCGGGGCGTCACCGGGGGCCTCCGGCTCCAGGGTGAGGTCCAGCACCTCCTCCTTCTCGCCGCGCAGCATCGCCAGCACCCGGTGCGAGGGCAGCTCGGTGAACGGCTCGGCGAAGTCGAAGTAGTCCGCGAACTTGGCGCCCGCCTCCTCCTTGCCGTCCCGCACCCGCGCCGCGACGCGCCCCCGGGTCCACATGCGTTCCCGCAGCTCGCCGATGAGGTCCGCGTCCTCGGAGAAGCGCTCGGTGAGGATCGCGCGGGCGCCGTCCAGGGCGGCCTGCGGATCGGCCACGCCCTTGTCGGCGGAGACGAACGCGGCGGCGGCCGTCAGCGGCTCCACCGAGGGGTCGCCGAGCAGCCCCTCCGCCAGCGGCTCCAGCCCCGCCTCGCGGGCGATCTGCGCCTTGGTGCGCCGCTTGGGCTTGAACGGCAGGTAGACGTCCTCCAGCCGGGCCTTGGTGTCGGCGGACCGGATGGCCGCCTCCACCGCCTCCGTCAGCTTGCCCTGCTCGCGCACCGATTCGAGGACCGTGGCCCGTCGCTCCTCCAGTTCCCGCAGATAGCGCAGCCGCTCCTCCAGCGCGCGCAGCTGCGCGTCGTCGAGGGACTCGGTCGCCTCCTTGCGGTAGCGGGCGACGAACGGCACGGTCGAACCGCCGTCGAGCAGTTCCACCGCGGCCCGCACCTGCCGCTCCCGCACGCCGAGCTCCTCGGCGATCCTGCCTTCGATGGACGCTGTGAGGGGTGTCGTCACGATCCCGTACCGCCTTCTCCACTGAGGGTTGCGCGGCAATTGTGGCAGGTGACGGTGACAACGGGCCCCACGACCACGACCTCGGCCGCCCCGGCCGGCGCCCTCGGCCGCTCCCGGCCCGTGGACACGCCGTCCCCGGCCCGTGGCCACCCGCCCGACGGGGAACGGCCGGGCGGCGGAGGACGGCCCGCCCGGGCGCCCGGGCCCGCTCCGGACCCACGGCCCCGGCCACGCGCGGGGAGCCGGTGGGCGAGGGCCGGGGGTCAGCCCTTGCCGAACGCCTCGGCGGGGAACGCGCCCGCCGCCAGCGCGGTGCGGGTGAAACCGCCCGCCAGCTCGGTCAGCCGGGCCGTTCCGGCCGCGCCGAGCAGCTCGTAGGGGGCGAGGTCCAGCCGGTCCGTGCGCTCCTCCAGCTCCGCGCGCAGCGCCCGCCCCCGGTCCGTCAGCTCGCCGTCGGCCGCGAGCAGCCCCCGCGCGCGCAGCCGTTCGACGGCGGCCTTCCAGTCGGTGTCCTCCCAGCCGCGCGTGGTGGTGTTCCAGCGCGGGGTCATGCCCTTGCCGGTCGCGGTGTGGCTGACCATCGCCTCCACCGGGTCCAGTCCGAGGTCGAGGAGGACGGCGAGGTGCCCGTCGCCCCGGTGCTCGCGCAGCACCGTCGCCGCGTGCCAGAGCGCCAGGTGCGGGGCGTCGGGCACGGGCAGCGCGGCGTGGGCCGCCGCCAGCGCCCGGCCGTGCGGCGCGCAGCCCTCGGCGGCGCGCAGCGCCAGCCCGGCGGCCTCGGCCATCTCCGGGGAGGCGACCGTCCCGTCGCCGAGCAGCCGCCGCAGCGCCCCGTCCGCCGCGCGCAGCCGGGCTGCGAGCACCGCCTCCGGGGCGGCCGCGCGCCAGGCGGCGGGCAGGTGGGCGGCGACGAGGGCCGGACTGAAGACGTAGAACGCCGCCGTCACGGTGGCCGAGCCGACCTCGCCCAGGGCCGCCGAGCGCATCGCGAAGTAACCGGCGGACCAGCCGTCGAGACCCAGCGCCGTCATCTCGGCACCGGCCTCGGGGGAGAAGTAGTGGGCCGCGTGGAGGGGATTGAGGACCTGGTTGCACCGGCGTCCGGCGCGCTCGGGAAGGGAACCCATGGCGTCACGCTACTGACCGGTCGTCACGGAGGGAAGGCCCGTCCGCCGCCGAGGCCGGGACGGCGCGGGGAGGGCCGGACGATGGCGGGATAGGTGGGACACCCGTCATTGCGGCCATCGGGTCCGTCCGTCGAAGATCGATGGCATGCCACAGCGAACCGTCCTCGTGCTCCTCTTCGACGGGGTGCAGAGCCTCGACGTCACCGGGCCGACCGAAGTCTTCAACGGCGCGGGACACGCCCTGGGCGACCCCGACCGGGGTTATGTGGTCCGCACCGCCTCCCTGGACGGACGTCCCGTGCGGACGACCAGCGGACTGACCCTCCTCCCGGACAGCGACCTCGCCGGAGCGCCGGTCCCGCACACCCTGGTCGTCCCGGGCGGCGCCGGTGCCCGGGACGAGGACGCGCCGCTGATCGACTGGCTGCGCGAGCACGGGCACCAGGCCGAACGGCTGGTGTCGGTCTGCACGGGCGCCGCCCTGCTGGCCCGCGCCGGACTCCTCGACGGCCGCCGGGCGACCACCCACTGGGCCTACAGCGACACCCTGGCCCGCGAGCACCCGGAGATCCGGGTGGACCCGGACCCCATCTTCGTCCGGGACGGCAACGTGGCCACCTCGGCGGGCGTCACCGCGGGCATCGACCTCGCGCTGTCCCTGGTCGAGGAGGACCACGGCCACGAGGTCTCCCTCACCGTCGCCCGCTATCTGGTGGTCTTCCTGCGCCGCCCCGGGAACCAGGCCCAGTTCAGCGCCCAGCTCGCCGCCCAGACCGCGAGCCGGTCCCCGTTGCGGGAGGTGCAGAGCTGGATCGCCGAACACCCCGGCGCGGACCTGTCCGTGGAGAAGCTCGCCGCCCGGGCCTCGCTCTCCCCCCGCCACTTCGCCCGGACCTTCCGCGCCGAGACCGGCACCACCCCCGGCCGCTACGTGGAGCGGGTCCGCGTCGAGTACGCCCGCCGACTGCTGGAGGACACCAGCGACGGCGTCGAGCAGATATCCCGCAGTTGCGGTTACCACACCCCCGAGGCGATGCGCCGCGCCTTCGTCCGCACCCTGGGCGCGCCGCCCGCGGACTACCGCCGCCGCTTCCGGTCCGTACCCGTGTGACGGCCGCCGGTCATCCGGCCGGCCGGTCGCCGCCCGACGCACACCAACGAGAGAGACCCGCCATGCAGATAGCCATCGTCCTGTTCGAGGGCTTCACCACGCTGGACGTCGTGGGCCCCTACGAGATGCTCCAGCACCTCCCCGGCGCCGAACCCGTCTTCGTCGCCGCCGACCGGACCCCGCTCCTCAACGACAGCCGGGGGCTGGCCCTCACCCCCGACCGGACCTTCGGGGAGGTGACCCGCCCGGACATCGTGGTGGTGCCCGGCGGCCCGGAGGTCAAGCCCCAGACCGAGGACCCGGTGCTGCTGGAGTGGCTGCGCGCCGTCGACGCCCACACCACCTGGACCACCTCGGTGTGCAACGGTTCGCTGATCCTCGCCGCGGCGGGGCTGCTCACCGGGCGCCGTGCCACCACCCACTGGCTGTCGCGGGAGGAACTGGGTGCCCTGGGCGCCGAGCCGGTCCCCGAGCGGGTGGTGTTCGACGGCAAGTACGTGACGGCGGCGGGGGTCTCCTCGGGGATCGACATGGGGCTGACCCTGGCGGGCCGGATCGCGGGCGACCGGGTGGCGCAGACGATCCAGCTGCTCCTGGAGTACGACCCCCAGCCGCCCTATGACGCGGGCTCTCCGGAGAAGGCCCCGGCCGACCTGGTGGCCGAGTGGCGGGAGCGGGCCGCACAGACCGCCTGACGGCCGCGCGTCCGTCAGGCGGCCACGACCGCCGGACGGCCGCGCGCCGTCGGGCCGCCCGGAGCCGACCGGGTACCGGGGGGAATCCGGTCGGCTCCGGGCCGACGGGCCCGGCGCCGTCCCGCACGATGCCGAGGGGGTTCAGTCGGCGGGATGCGGCGGCCAGGGGAAGCGGGGCGCCCGGTGTTCGAGGAACGCGGCGACGCCCTCGGCGGTCTCCCCGGTGCCCCGGGCCAGCGCCGCCCAGTGCTCGGCCCGGTCCACCCGGCCCGCCGTGAAGTCCTTGGCCGCGGCCTGGGTGAGCTGGGAGCGCGTGGTGAGCAGCCGGGTGAACTCCGCGACCCGCTCGTCCAGCTCCTCCGCCGCCAGCACCTCGTCCACCAGTCCGGTGCGCAGCGCCCGGGCCGAGTCGATCAGCTCGCCCGAGAACAGCAGGTACTTCGCCGTCGCCGGGCCGACCAGGGTGGCCAGCCGCCGGGTGGACGACTCCGGGTAGACGATGCCCAGGTTCGCGGGCGTCACCCCGAACAGCGCCTCCTCGTCGGCGAACCGCAGATCGCAGGCGACGGCCAGCTGGCAGCCGCCGCCGACGCAGTGCCCCCGCACCACGGCCAGCGTCGGCTTGGGGAACGCGGCGAGGGCTTCCTCGGCCCGCACCGCCAGTTCCTGGGCGGCCTCCGCGGTGCCGGGCGGTCCGCTCAGCGTGGAGATGTCCGCTCCCGCGCAGAACGTCCCGCCCGCTCCGGTCAGCACCAACGCCCGGACGGCGGGGTCCGCGCCCAGCTCGTCGAGGATGGGCGGCAGGGACCGCCACATCTCCTCGGTCATCGCGTTGCGCTTCGCCGGATGGCAGATGACGATCGTGGCGACCCCGTCGGTCACGCCGTAAGGCAACTGAGGCTCCATGCGCCGGATGCTATCCGGACGGGGCGAACGTACGATCATCAGTGGGGGTCGCACGGCCGTGGGAGGCGCCCCATGAGTACGCCCCGTACCGAGGTCAGGAAGCTGCGGCGGGGATTCACGGGCCTGGTGGTTCTCGGTGTGCTGCTCGTCGTCGCCGGGGTCGTCGGCCTGGTGTACGTCGGGGTGGCCACGCTCACCACCATGCTGCTGTTCGGCTGGCTGCTGCTGATCGGCGGGGTCATCGGGCTGGTGCACGCGGTCCAGTCCCGCCACGAGAACTACTTCTGGCCCGCCGTGCTCATCGCCGCGCTGTACCTGGCGGCCGGGATCGTGATCCTGCGCAGACCCGAGGTGGCGGCGGCGACGCTCACCATGTTCGCCGCCCTGCTGTTCCTGGCGGGCGGCCTGTTCCGGCTGGTCGGGGCGCTGGTGGCGCGGGGGCCCCAGTTCGGCTGGGCGCTGGTGCAGGGCGCGCTGGGCGTGCTCCTGGGCGTCCTGGTCCTGGCGGGCTGGCCCAGCAGCAGCGTCTACGTCATCGGGTGCTTCTTCTCGCTGGCCCTGCTCTTCGACGGCCTGGGACTGATCGCCACCGGCCTCGGCGGACGGCAGATCGTCGGTCTCGTCACGGACAGCCTGGCCCCTGAGGGGGAGCCGGACGCCGACCCCGGTCCACCCCCTTCGCGTACAACCTGACGAGCGTCTCGAACGCGGCAAATCGGGTCATGCGTGGTCACTCCCACTTAGCTGGCCAAGCGGGTTCGGTCACAACGCGTCGATAGATGCTGACTTCTGGTCAGGTTGCCGGGGCGGGCCCCGGCATTGCCAACACTCGACCCGTGGAGACAATCGAGCGCGAGGGCGGCGACCGGGCGATGGGCAGCGGCGGGTGGGACTCCGGACCTCCTCCGGGAACCGGAACCGGCCACGGAGCACCTCCGGGCGTCACCCACGGCCCCCCGCCGTACGAGGGGGTGTGGCGCTTCCAGGCCCCCGCGGTGGACGCCTCGGTGCCCCGGGCCCGGCGCGCGGTCCGCGATCTGCTGCTGCGCCAGCGGGTCCCGGTGACCGACGAACTGCTCCAGGGGCTGCTGCTGATCGTCTCGGAGCTGGCGACCAACGCGGTCAAGCACGCCGCGGTGCTGTCCCCGCTGCTCACCGTGGAGCTGGCGGTCGGCGCCGAGTGGGTGCGGGTCGCCGTCGAGGACAACCACCCCTACCGCCCGACCGCCCTGGAGGCCGACCACGGCCAGACCGGCGGCCGGGGGCTGCTCCTGGTGCGCGAGGTGACCCGGGAGTCCGGCGGCGTGTGCGACGTGGAGAAGACCCCCAACGGCGGCAAGGTCATCTGGGCGGCGCTGCCGCTCGGCCCCGCGCGGCTCCCGGGCCGCCGCTGACCGGCCCCGGTCCCGGGTGCCGCCGACCCGGTGGCCCGGAACACGACGGACGGCCCGGGTCTCCCGACCCGGGCCGTCCGTCGCGCTTTCCCCCGTCCTCCGGCCCCCGGTCGCGGACGGGCGCTCACCCGTCCACGGCCGGACCGCTCACCAGCCCGCGGCCGGGCCCGTCAGCTCCCTGATCGCGGGCCGCGCCGCGTCCAGCACCGTCATGAACCACGCCGAGAACGGGTCCTCCGCGTGCCGTGCCGACAGCTCCCCGGCGGTGACGAAGGCGGTCTCCCCGACCTCCGTCCCGTCGGGCCGTGGCGGCGTCCGCACCAGCCCCACGAACAGATGGTTGAACTCCTGCTCCACCAGTCCCGACGCGGGGTCCGGGTGGTTGTACCGGACGGTGCCCGCCTCGGCGAGCAGGGCGGGGGAGACCCCCAGCTCCTCGAAGGTGCGGCGGGCGGCGGCCGCGAAGGGCGCCTCGCCCGGGTACGGATGGCCGCAGCAGGTGTTCGACCAGACTCCGGGGGAGTGGTACTTGCCGAGCGCCCGCCGCTGGAGCAGCAGCCGTCCGCGCTCGTCGAACAGGAACACCGAGAACGCCCGGTGCAGCCGCCCCGGGGCCTGGTGGGCGGAGAGCTTCTCGGCCGTGCCGATGGTGTTGCCGTCCTCGTCGACCAGTTCCAGCATGATCGCTTCGGTGGTGGCGCTCGGCGCGGTGTGCTCCGCGGTCGCAGGTGTGATCGGCATACCCATCCTTCGCTTCGGTCCTCGCCCGTCAAGTCTGCCGCACATCACCGACACTTCCGGCATCGACGGCGTCCGCCGCGTGCCGTGGGACCGGGCCCGCGACCGCCGCGCGACTGGTCGGACGCCCGGGGCGCCCGACTACCTGACTCGCTTTCCCGGCCCCCGACGGAAAACACGCCCACGTCGGCTAGCGCACGCATTCGCAGAACACTCAAGCGAATCCCGTGCCCCGGGAGGGCGCGAGGAACGGTGCGGTGCCCCGCTGGTGCGGTTCCCCGCGCCCCTTCCGGGGCGTGCCGGCCGGGGTGCGTCGTCCTGCGCGGGTCCGCTGGGGTTGTTCGCGCAGTTCCCCGCGCCCCTGTCGGTGCGCTTCGGGCAGGGTCTCGCCGTCGGGTGCGGGAGCGGGACGGTGCGCTCCCGCGTCGTCGCTGTCGGCCGCGGACCGTGGCGGGCCGCTCGCGCAGTTCCCCGCGCCCCTACGGCGCCCTCCCGACGAACACCCCCACCGAACCCACACACGCGACCAACCCCAACACACCCCCACGCAACAACGCCCCCTAGCCAGGACGCCCCCGCCAGGGGCGCGAGGAACGACGCGAGCAACCACCACGCACCCGAGGCGAACCAGGGATCAGGGCCCCGCCAGGGGCGCGAGGAACGACGCGAGCAACCACGACGCACCTGCGGCGAACCGGGGAGCAGGCCCCGTCAGGGGCGCGGGGAACTGCGCGAGCAACCCCAGCGGACCCGCGGCCAACGACGGACAGCAGCCCGGCCAAGGGGCGCGGGGAACGGCGCGAACAACCACGACGCACCCGAGGCGAACCGGCAGCCCACCGCACCCCGCACCCGAAAAACCAGGGCCCCGCCCGCACTCAGTGGCAGACCCGCGCCTCGTGCTCCGCGTGCCCCCCGGGCTCCAGCTGGAAGGTGCAGTGCGCCACGTCGAAATGGTCCCCGAGGCACTCCTGCAACGCGTGCAGCATCCGCTCGTGCCCGGTCCGGTCCAGGACCTTCTCGCTGACCACCACGTGGGCCGACAGCACGGGCATCCCGGAGGTGATCGTCCAGGCGTGCAGATCGTGCACCTCCTCGACCCCCTCCAGGGCCAGGATGTGGGAGCGCACCTCGGTCATGTCCACGCCCTTGGGGGCCGACTCCAGCAGCACGTTCAGGGTCTCGCGGAGCAGCTTCACGGTCCGGGGGACGATCATCAGCCCGATGACCAGCGAGGCGATCGGGTCCGCGGCCTGCCATCCGGTGGCCATGATGACCAGCGCGGAGACGACCACGGCCAGCGAGCCGAGCGCGTCCGACAGCACCTCCAGGAAGGCGCCCCGGACGTTGAGGCTCTCCTTCTGCCCGCGCATCAGCAGCGACAGCGAGACGAGGTTCGCCACCAGGCCGATCAGACCGAAGACCACGGTGAGCCCGCCCTCGGTCTCGGTGGGCGTGATGAACCGCTGGACCGCCTCGTAGAGGACGTAGCCCCCGACGCCGAGCAGCAGCAGACAGTTGGCGAGGGCGGCGAGGATCTCCGCCCGGGCGAAGCCGAAGGTGCGGTTGGCGCTCGGCGGGCGGTTCGCGAAGTGGATCGCGAGCAGGGCCATCCCGAGGCCCACCGCGTCGGTGGCCATGTGCGCCGCGTCCGCGACGAGGGCCAGCGATCCGGTGACGAATCCGCCGATGACCTCCATCACCAGCACGGTCAGCGTGATCGACAGCGCGATCCGCAGCCGTCCCCGGTACGCGGCCGCGGCCGTACCGGTGACGGGGCCGCCGTGGCCGTGCCCGTGATCGTGCCCTGCCCCCATGAAAACCATCCCTCGCAGCAGTGGTGGACGTCCTCTCGCACCTCAGTGAACTACGGGTGGGGGGTATCCGGCAACACGGCATTGAACACCGTTGTCATATGCTCTGACCTGCGAAAACGAACCCCAGGTCAGAGCGTCGGAAAGATCCGGAACCAGGGCGGCGGTACGTTCGGCCACCCGGGCCGCGGGCCCCGCCCGAACACCGCCGGAACCCCGCCCGCGTCCCGCCGGGCGGCCAGGAAAACCCCCTCGCGGTCCGGCCCCGGGCGGCTCCCGCCCGCCACCCGCGCCGGGGCCGCCGGACCGGCCGCCCCCGCCCCGCCGTCCGGCGCGGGAAGGCCCGGGCTCCGGACGGTTTGTGATACGGGCCGTGATCAACAATGATGACCGGCACGGCGAGGGGGCGGTGGACCGCGCCGACGGAGCGTGAACGGGTGGTGAACGCCCCTCGGTACGCATCCGATAACCTCTGCCGACATGCCGCCCGGCCGGAACCCCGGCCCCGGGGCGCGCCCTCACCTATGCGCACGCCCGGCGTCAGCGTGCGCCGGAACCCAGGGAGTGAGCCCTCTGTCGACCGCCATCCTCACCGGCCGGCCGGTCCCGGGATCGTCGCTCGAAGGCGATCTGCGGGACCTCGGCTTCGACGTGCGGGTCGCCGAGGACGCGGCCGACGTCCCCGCCCTGCTCTCCGACGTCCCCGACGGACAGCGCGTGGCGCTGGTGGACAGCCGTTTCGTGGGCCACCGGCACGCGCTGCGGCTCGCCCTCACCGACCCCCGGTTCGACGCGGCGGCCGTGCCCGGCGCCGTCACCGTCCGCCCCGCCGCCCGCGCCGCCCTGGACCGCGCGGTCCGCGAGGGCGCGGCCCCGGCCGCCGGACCGACCGGAACCCCCGACTCCGCCCCCGGGTCCGACGCCCCCGCGAAGGCCACCGCCGCCCCGGACGCCGCCACCGCCGTGGCGGACACCGTCCCCGACCGGGCCGCGACCCTGGTCGAGGCGGCGGGCACCGCCGTGCACCGCCCCGAGCTGGGCAGTCTCGTCGCGACGGTCCCCGACGACCCGCAGGCCCGCAACGAGGCCCGCCAGGCCGTCGCCGCCGTCGACGACGAGGAGGTCCGGCTGCGCACCGCGGTGAAGTCCCGGGACGGCTTCTTCACCACCTTCGTCGTCAGTCCCTACTCCCGGTACGTCGCCCGCTGGTGCGCCCGGCGCGGACTGACCCCCAACCAGGTCACCACCCTGTCCCTGCTCACCGCGGTGATCGCGGCGGGCTGCGCGGCCACCGGCACCCGGGGCGGCTTCGTCGCCGCCGGGGTCCTGCTGTTGTTCTCGTTCGTCCTGGACTGCGCGGACGGCCAGCTCGCCCGCTACACCCTCCAGTACTCCACGCTCGGCGCCTGGCTCGACGCCACCTTCGACCGGGCCAAGGAATACGTCTTCTACGCGGGTCTCGCCCTGGGCGCGGCACGCGGCGGGGACGACGTCTGGGCGCTGGCGCTCGGCGCGATGGTCCTCCAGACCTGCCGCCACGTCGTCGACTTCGCCTTCAACGAGGCCAACCACGACGCCACCGGGAACACCAGCCCCACCGCCGCCCTCTCCGGCCGTCTCGACGGCGTCGGCTGGACGGTCTGGGCCCGCCGGATGATCGTGCTGCCGATCGGGGAGCGCTGGGCGCTGATCGCGGTGCTCACCGCGTTCACCACCCCCCGGATCACCCTGGTCGTGCTGATCGTGGGCTGCGCGTTCGCGGCCTGCTATACCACCGCCGGACGGGTCCTGCGCTCGCTGACCCGCCGGGCCCGGCGCACCGAGCGGGCCGCCCGCGCGCTCTTCGACCTCACCGACACCGGAGCCCTCGGCGAGGCGTTCGCGGCTGCGCTCACCGGGGTCGCCCGGCGGCTGCCGCCCTTCGCGCCGCCCGCCGTGGCCCTCCTCGGCGGCGCGGCCGTGGTGGCGAGCGCCGCCCTCACCGGCTTCGGCGGCTGGGCGACCGTCGCCGTCGGCTGTCTGTACGTGGCGGCCTCGGGGCTCGCGGTCGCCCGTCCGCTGACCGGCGCCCTCGACTGGCTGGTGCCCCCGTTCTTCCGTGCCGCCGAGTACGGCACGGTGCTGGCGCTGGCCGCCCAGGCGGGCTCGGACGGGGCGCTGCCCGCCGCGTTCGGGCTGGTGGCGGCCGTCGCCTACCATCACTACGACACGGTCTACCGCATTCGCGGTGGTACCGGCGCGCCGCCGACGTGGCTGGTGCGCGCGACCGGGGGGCAGGAGGGCAGGGTCCTGCTGGTCACCCTCGCCGCCGCGCTGCTCGGTGACACAGGTTTCACCGCCCTGCTCACGGCCCTCGCCGTGGTGGTGGCACTCGTGGTGCTCGTCGAGAGCATCCGCTTCTGGGTCTCCTCCGGAGCACCCGCCGTACACGATGAAGGAGAACCCGCATGATCGGCCTCGTGCTGGCGGCCGGCGCCGGACGGCGTCTGCGTCCCTACACCGACACGCTCCCCAAGGCGCTCGTGCCGGTGGGCCCCGAGGGCGCCGAGGACAGCCTCACCGTCCTCGACCTCACCCTCGGCAACTTCGCGGAGATCGGGCTCACCGAGGTCGCGATCATCGTCGGGTACCGCAAGGAGGCCGTGTACGAGCGCAAGGCCGCCCTGGAGGCGAAGTACGGCCTCACGCTCACCCTCATCGACAACGACAAGGCCGAGGAGTGGAACAACGCCTACTCCCTGTGGTGCGGCCGTGACGCCCTCCAGCACTCGGTGATCCTCGCCAACGGCGACACCGTGCACCCGGTCTCCGTCGAGAAGACCCTGCTCGCCGCCCGTGGCGACGGCAAGAAGATCATCCTCGCCCTGGACACGGTGAAGCAGCTCGCCGACGAGGAGATGAAGGTCGTCGTGGACCCCGCCAAGGGCGTCCAGAAGATCACCAAGCTGATGGACCCGGCCGAGGCGACGGGCGAGTACATCGGCGTCACCCTCATCGAGGGCGAGGCCGCCGCCGAGCTGGCCGACGCGCTGAAGACCACCTTCGAGCGCGACCCCGACCTTTACTACGAGGACGGCTACCAGGAGCTCGTCAACCGGGGCTTCCAGATCGACGTGGCGCCCATCGGCGACGTCAAGTGGGTCGAGATCGACAACCACGACGACCTCGCCAAGGGGCGTGAGATCGCGTGCCAGTACTGACCCGGCTGATCCCGTCGCCGCTCGTCGTCGACATCCGCGCGGGTGCCCTCGACGATCTCGGCGGGGTCCTCGCGGACCAGCGCATCTCCACCTCGGGCAAGCTCGCCGTCGCCATCAGCGGCGGCTCGGGCGCCCGGCTGCGGGAGCGGCTGGAGCCCGCGCTGCCCGGCGCCGACTGGTTCCCGGTCGGCGGCGGCACGCTGGACGACGCGGTCAAGCTGGCCGAGGCGATGCGCAAGGGCCACTACGACGCCGTGGTGGGCCTGGGCGGCGGCAAGATCATCGACTGTGCGAAGTTCGCCGCCGCCCGGGTCGGGCTGCCGCTGGTCGCCGTGGCGACCAACCTCGCCCACGACGGTCTGTGCTCCCCGGTCGCGACGCTCGACAACGACGCGGGCCGCGGCTCGTACGGGGTGCCCAACCCGATCGCGGTCGTCATCGACCTCGACGTGGTCCGCGAGGCCCCGGTGCGGTTCGTGCGCTCCGGCATCGGTGACGCCGTCTCCAACATCTCCTGCGTCGCCGACTGGGAGCTGGCCCACCGGGAGACCGGCGAGTCGATCGACGGGCTGGCCGCGGCCATCGCCCGGCAGGCGGGCGAGGCCGTGCTGCGCCACCCCGGCGGGGTCGGCGACGACGGCTTCCTCCAGGTGCTCGCGGAGGGCCTGGTCCTCACCGGCATCTCGATGTCGGTGGCGGGCGACTCCCGTCCCGCCTCCGGCGCCTGCCACGAGATCAACCACGCCTTCGACCTCCTCTTCCCCAAGCGGGCCGCGAGCCACGGCGAGCAGGTGGCGCTGGGCGCCGCCTTCGCCATGCACCTGCGCGGGGCGCACGAGGAGTCCCGGCACATGGCCGAGGTGCTGCGCCGCCACGGGCTGCCGGTCCTGCCCGGGGACATCGGCTTCACGGTGGACGAGTTCGTCCAGGCCGTGACGTTCGCCCCCCGGACCCGGCCCGGCCGCTACACCATCCTCGAACACCTCGACCTGAACACCGACCAGATCAAGGACGCATACGCCGACTATGCCAAGGCCATCGGTAGCTGAACTCCGTCCGGTCGTGCACCCCCCGGGGGTCAAGGACCGGCGCAGTGGTGAGCACTGGGCGGGACGCCTGTACATGCGGGAGATCTCGCTGCGCTGCGACCGCTACCTGGTGAACACCAGGGTCACGCCCAACCAGCTCACGTACCTGATGACCGTCTGCGGCGTGCTCGCGGCCCCGGCACTGCTGGTGCCGGGGATCGCGGGCGCCGTGCTCGGCGTGGTGATGGTCCAGCTGTACCTGCTGCTGGACTGCGTGGACGGCGAGATCGCCCGCTGGCGCCAGCAGTTCTCGCTCGGCGGGGTCTACCTGGACCGGGTCGGCGCCTACCTCACCGACGCGGCGGTGCTCGTGGGCTTCGGTCTGCGCGCCGCCGATCTGTGGGGGACCGGCCGGATCGACTGGCTGTGGGCCTTCCTCGGCACCCTGGCGGCCCTCGGGGCGATCCTGATCAAGGCGGAGACCGACCTGGTCGGCGTCGCCCGGCACCAGGGCGGGCTGCCGCCGGTCAAGGAGTCCGCGTCGGAGCCGCGCTCCTCCGGGATGGCGCTGGCCCGCCGGGCCGCCGCCGCGCTCAAGTTCCACCGGCTGATCCTCGGCATCGAGGCGTCCCTGCTGATCCTGGTCCTCGCGGTCCTGGACACCGTCCGGGGCGACCTCTTCTTCACCCGGCTCGGGGTGGCCGTCCTGGCGGGCATCGCCCTCCTCCAGACCCTGCTGCACCTGGTGTCCATCCTGGTCTCCAGCCGCCTGAAGTGAGGCGGGTCCGCCCGCGTGCCCCGCGGGCGGACCGGTGCGCGGACCGCGCTCCCCGCGTTCCGGGAGCGTGCCGTACCGTGTGGCGACCGGCCCGGCTGGGCCCGTCGGCGGCGATCTGACAAGCTCGGGTGCCAAGGACGTCCGGCCGCGCCCCCGCCCGGAGGACGACCGGGACCCGTCCGTGTCCCGTCCGACAGCTCATCTCCTGAAGACGAAAGTTTCCCTTGTGAGTGAGACAACGCACGACGGCGGTGTCGCGGTGACCGCCGCTCCGTCGCCCGACGACGGGCTCTCCGCGGCGGCGCTGGCCGCCAAGCACGGACTGACCGTGAGCGGCGCCCGCCCCGGACTGCCGCAGTACGTCCGTCAGCTGTGGGGACGGCGTCACTTCATCCTGGCGTTCTCGCAGGCCAAGCTCACCGCCCAGTACAGCCAGGCCAAGCTGGGCCAGCTCTGGCAGGTGGTCACCCCGCTGCTGAACGCGCTGGTCTACTACCTGGTCTTCGGGCTGATCCTGAACGCCAGCCGGGGCATGGAGAAGGAGGTGTACATCCCGTTCCTGGTGACCGGGGTGTTCGTCTTCACCTTCACCCAGAGCTCGGTGATGGCGGGCGTCCGGGCGATCTCCGGGAACCTCGGACTGGTGCGGGCGCTGCACTTCCCCCGGGCCTCGCTGCCGGTCTCCTTCGCGCTCCAGCAGCTCCAGCAGCTGCTCTTCTCGATGCTGGTGGTCTTCGCCGTCGCCATCGCCTGCGGCAGTTACCCCAGCCTGTCGTGGCTGCTGATCCTGCCGGCGCTGGCGCTCCAGTTCCTCTTCAACACCGGACTGGCCCTGATCATGGCCCGGCTCGGCAGCAAGACCCCCGACCTCGCCCAGCTGATGCCGTTCGTGATGCGGACCTGGATGTACGCCTCGGGCGTGATGTTCTCCATCCCGATCATGCTGGAGGGCAGGCCCGCGTGGATCGCGGACCTGCTCCAGTGGAACCCGGCCGCGATCTACATGGACCTGATGCGGTTCGCCCTGATCGACGGTTACGGCTCCGACAACCTGCCCGCGCACGTCTGGGCCATCGCCCTGGGCTGGGCGGTCCTCGTGGCGGTCGGCGGATTCGTGTACTTCTGGAAGGCGGAGGAGCGGTACGGCCGTGGCTGAACAGAGCACGGGCGCCCGGCGCCCCACCGTGATCGCGGACGAGCTGCACATCGTCTACCGCGTCAACGGCGCGAAGACCGGCAAGGGCAGCGCCACCTCGGCGCTCAGCCGCATCGTGCGGCGCGGCGGGGAGCGCGGGGTGCGCGAGGTGCACGCCGTGCGCGGGGTGTCCTTCGTGGCGTACCGGGGCGAGGCGATCGGGCTGATCGGCTCCAACGGCTCCGGCAAGTCCACCCTGCTGCGGGCCATCGCCGGACTGCTGCCCGCCGAGCGCGGCAAGGTCTACACCGACGGCCAGCCCTCGCTGCTCGGGGTGAACGCGGCCCTGATGAACGACCTCACCGGGGAGCGCAACGTCATCCTGGGCGGCCTCGCCATGGGGATGTCGCGCGAGCAGATCACCTCGCGCTACCAGCAGATCGTGGACTTCTCGGGGATCAACGAGAAGGGCGACTTCATCACCCTGCCGATGCGCACCTACTCCTCGGGCATGGCGGCCCGGCTGCGCTTCTCCATCGCCGCCGCCAAGGACCACGACGTCCTGATGATCGACGAGGCGCTGGCGACCGGCGACCGCAAGTTCCAGAAGCGCTCCGAGGCCCGGATCAGGGAACTGCGCCAGGAGGCGGGCACGGTCTTCCTCGTCAGCCACAACAACAAGTCCATCCGGGACACCTGCGACCGGGTGATCTGGCTGGAGCACGGCGAACTGCGGATGGACGGCCCCACGGCGGACGTCCTGAAGGAGTACGAGAAGTTCACCGGGAAGTAACCGCTCCCCCCGTCCCCGGGGGCATCCCCACCGGACGACCGGACCCCGCCGGAACCACCGCGCGGGGTCCTTCCGTGTGTGCCGCCAACCGCCCGGGCGGCGGGGGATCCTGACGCTCCGTGGAAAATCCGCCCGACCGGGGAACCCGGGAGCTGGCCGGTTCGTTCCCCTGAGGCAGACCGGCCCCCGCCGATGCCCCGACGTCGTACGACGTAAGCTGTGACGGTCCTGACGCGCGGCGACGGGGAGAAGGCGGTCTCAAGCCCCCCGGGCATCCCCGCGGCGTACCAGTGGGCGGTGTGTCCGAAAGGGGATGTTTTCGGTCGGTAGTGTAGAACGGAGATGTGACGGCAATGGCTACGGAGAGTCTCCGGCTCCGCGACGCTTCCGCAGTCTCCGTACCGGGCGGCACACGGTGACGGAAGCCGAGAGCACGCCCATGCGCGGCACGTCCAGCCCCCGCCCCGCCCCGGCCTTCGCGGGCACCCCCCGGCCCCCCGTGGACACCCCGTCCGCCCCGGAGCCCGACGGTCCCGCCACCCTCACCACCCTCGACAAGGCCGCGCACGAGAACTTCCCCGTCGCCCCCTTCTTCCTGCCCCGCGCCTGGCGCGCCGACCTCATGGCGCTCTACGGCTACGCCCGGCTGGTCGACGACATCGGCGACGGCGACCTCGCCCCCGGCGGAGCCGACGCCCGCCACCTCGGTCTCTCCCCGGCCGACGCCGAGGACCGGCTGACCCTCCTCGACGCCTTCGAGGCCGATCTGCGCCGGGTCTTCGCCCCCGCCTCCGACGGTCCGCGCCATCCGCTGCTGCGGCGTCTGGCCCCCACGGTCCACCGCCACCGGCTCGACCCCGCTCCCTTCCTCGGGCTGATCGCCGCCAACCGGCAGGACCAGCTCGTCAGCCGCTACGCCACCTACGACGACCTCCTCGCCTACTGCGAGCTGTCGGCCAACCCCGTCGGCCGGCTCGTCCTCGCCGTCACCGGCACCGCCACCCCCGAACGCCTGCGCCGCTCCGACGCCGTGTGCACCGGCCTCCAGATCGTCGAGCACCTCCAGGACGTCGCCGAGGACCTGGCCCGCGACCGGATCTACCTGCCCGCCGAGGACATGGCCCGCTTCCACGTCGGGGAAGGCGACCTCGCCGCCCCGCCCCCCACCGGGGCGTCGGTGCGCGCGCTCGTCGCCCACGAGGCGGCCCGCGCCCGTGACCTGCTCGCCGAGGGCACCGCCCTGGTGGACAGCGTGCACGGCAGACTCCGGCTGCTCCTCGCCGGATTCGTGGGCGGCGGCCGGGCCGCCGTCCACGCCCTGGCCGCGGCCTCCTACGACGTGCTCTCGGGCCCGCCCAGGTCCACCAAGGTCCAGCTCCTGCGCGAGGTGGGCGTCACACTGCGAGGAAAGGGGTGAACCGGGCCGTGGAGCCAGAGCCGAGCGCATCCGCGCCGGTGCTCGCCGCGTACAGCTACTGCGAGACCGTCACCGGGCAGCAGGCCCGGAACTTCGCCTACGGCATCCGACTGCTGCCGACCGCGAAGCGCCGCGCCATGTCCGCGCTGTACGCCTTCTCACGGCGGGTGGACGACATCGGCGACGGTGAACTCGCCCCGGACGTCAAGCGCGTCCGGCTGGAGGAGACCCGCGCCCTGCTGACCCGGGTCCGCGACGGCGCGGTCGAGGAGGACGACACCGACCCCGTCGCGGTCGCCCTCGGCCACACCGCACGCGTCTTCCCCGTCCCCCTCGGCGCCCTCGACGAACTGATCGACGGCGTCCTGATGGACGTCGACGGCCAGACCTACACCACCTGGGACGACCTGGAGGTCTACTGCCGCTGCGTCGCCGGGGCCATCGGACGGCTGTCCCTCGGGGTGTTCGGCACCGAGCCCGGCGCCCGGGAGGCCGACCGCGCCCCCGAGTACGCCGACACCCTCGGGCTCGCGCTCCAGCTCACCAACATCCTCCGGGACGTCCGCGAGGACGCGCTGGGCGGCCGGGTCTACCTCCCCGCCGAGGACCTCGCCAAGTTCGGCTGCGCCGACGGCTTCGACGGACCGAACCCCCCGGCGGGCGGCGACTTCACCGGTCTCGTCCACCACGAGGTCCGCCGGGCCCGCGCCCTGTTCGCCGAGGGCTACCGGCTGCTCCCGCTCCTCGACCGGCGCAGCGGCGCCTGTGTGGCCGCCATGGCCGGGATCTACCGACGGCTGCTCGACCGCATCGAACGCGACCCCGTCGCGGTGCTGCGCGGCCGGGTCTCCCTGCCGGGACACGAGAAGGCGTACGTCGCCGTCCGGGGCCTCTCCGGCCTCGACGCCCGGCACGTCGCCCGCCTCACCGCCAGGGGGCGCGTCTGATGCCCGGACCGTTCCCGCCCCCGGTCCCGTCACCGCGTCCGGCCCGGCCCGGTGCCCTGCCCACCGGCCCGTCCGACGCCCACCGGGCGGCGCTTGCCGACCGGTCCGTGCACGGCCTCCGGTCCGCGTCCGCCCACCGGTCCGCGCCCGTCGTCCGCGTCCCGGCGCACCCGTGTCACCGCACCTCCGGGGGAGCCGCGTGAACGACACCACCCCGCGTCCGGCCGGACCGGCCGCGCCCGGTGGACGCCCCGTCGACGCCGTGGTCGTCGGCGGCGGCCTCGCCGGGACCACCGCCGCCCTCGCCCTCGCGGACGCCGGGGTGTCCGTCACCCTCCTGGAGGGACGCCCCCGCCTCGGCGGCCTCGCCTTCTCCTTCCAGCGCGGCGACCTCACCGTCGACAACGGCCAGCACGTCTATCTGCGCTGCTGCACCGCCTACCGCCGGTTCCTCGACCGGATCGACGCCACCGCGCTGGCCCCGCTCCAGGACCGGCTGACCGTCCCCGTGGTGGACGCCGCCACCCGGGTGCGCACCGCCTCCGGCGAGGGCCCCCGGCTCGGCACCCTGCGCCGCGACGACCTGCCCGTACCGCTGCACCTGGCGCGCTCCCTCGCCCGGTACCCGCACCTCTCGGCCGCCGAACGGCTCTCCGTCGGCCGCGCCGCGCTCGCCCTCAAGGCCCTGGACCCGGCCGATCCGGCCCTGGACGACCAGGACTTCGGCGGCTGGCTCGCCCGGCACGGCCAGTCCGCGCGGGCCGTCGAGGCGCTCTGGGACCTCGTCGGCGTCGCCACCCTCAACGCCGTCGCCACGGACGTGTCCCTCGCCCTGGCCGCGATGGTCTTCCGCACCGGACTGCTCCAGGAGCGCGGGGCCTGTGACATCGGCTGGGCCGCCGTGCCCCTCGGCGAACTCCACGACACCCTCGCCCGCAAGGCCCTCGACGCCGCCGGGGTCCGCACCGAGCTGCGCACCCGGGTCGCCGGGGTCTCCCGCGAACCCGACGGCCGCTGGACGGTGCGCACCCCGGACGGACGGCTCACCGCGGACGCCGTCGTCCTCGCCACCGCCCAGCGCGAGACCCACGACCTGCTGCCCCCCGGAGCCCTCGACGCCCCGGGCCGTCTGCTCGAACTCGGCACCTCGCCCATCCTCAACCTGCACGTCGTCTACGACCGCGTGGTCCTGCGGCGCCCGTTCTTCGCCGCGCTCGGCTCACCCGTCCAGTGGGTCTTCGACCGCACCGCCGCCTCCGGGCTGACCGACGGGCAGTACCTCGCGGTCTCCCAGTCGGCCGCGCACCACGAGATCGACGAGCCCGTCGCGACCCTGCGCGAGCGCTACCTCCCGGAGCTGGCCAGGCTGCTGCCCGCCGCCCGGGACGCCCGGGTACGGGACTTCTTCGTCACCCGGGAGCGCACGGCGACGTTCGCGCCCGCGCCGGGCACCGGCGCGCTGCGGCCCCCCGCCCGCACCAAGGCGCCGGGGCTGTACCTGGCCGGGGCGTGGACCGCCACCGGCTGGCCCGCCACGATGGAGGGGGCGGTCCGCAGCGGTGTCAGCGCCGCCGACGCCGCGCTCGGCGTCCCCGGCCTGCCGCGTGACCACTTCTTCGGGGGCGCGGTATGACACTCGATCTCCGCGGGGCGGTCACCCGCACCCCCGGCACCACCGCAACAAGAGGAGAGACTGTGCCCACTGTGCTTCCGGGCGAACTGTCCGCCGAGGCCGTGGACGTGGCCGCGCTGCTGGAACGGGGCAGGACCCTGGCGACCCCGGTGCTGAAGGCGGCCGTGGACCGGCTTGCCGCGCCCATGGACACCGTCGCCGCCTACCACTTCGGCTGGATCGACGCCCACGGCCACCCCGCCGACGGCGACGGCGGCAAGGCGGTGCGCCCCGCGCTCGCCCTGCTCTCCGCCGAGGCCGCCGGTGCCCCGCCGGAGACCGGGGTGCCCGGCGCCGTCGCGGTGGAGCTGGTGCACAACTTCTCCCTGCTCCACGACGACCTGATGGACGGCGACGAGCAGCGCCGCCACCGCGACACCGTGTGGAAGGTGCACGGCCCGGCCCAGGCGATCCTGGTCGGCGACGCGCTGTTCGCCCTCGCGGGCGAGGTCCTGCTGGAACTCGGCACCGTCGAGGCGGGCCGCGCCACCCGCAGGCTCACCAGGGCCAGCCGCGCCCTCATCGACGGCCAGGCGCAGGACATCTCCTACGAGCACCGCGAGCGGGTCACCGTCGCGGAGTGCCTGGAGATGGAGGGCAACAAGACCGGTGCCCTGCTGGCCTGCGCCTCCTCCATCGGCGCGGTGCTCGGCGGCGCCGACGACCGCACCGCCGACTGCCTGGAGCGCTACGGCCACCACCTCGGCCTCGCCTTCCAGGCCGTCGACGACCTGCTCGGCATCTGGGGCGACCCGGAGTCCACCGGCAAGCAGACCTGGAGCGACCTCCGCCAGCGCAAGAAGTCGCTGCCGGTGGTCGCCGCCCTCGACGCCGGGGGCTCCGCCTCCGAGCGGCTCGCCGAACTCCTCGCCGCCGACGCCAAGAGCAACGACTTCGACAGCTTCTCCGAGGAGGAGTTCGCCGCCCGCGCCGCCCTCATCGAGGAGGCGGGCGGCCGGGAGTGGACCGCCCAGGAGGCCCGGCGTCAGCACGCGGTCGCCGTGGACGCCCTGGCCTCCGTGGACATGCCCGACCCGGTACGGGCGCGGTTCACCGCGCTCGCCGACTTCGTCGTCGTACGAAAGAGATGATCATCGACATCCGGAACATATGAATCGCGGTCGCCGGCCGGTGCCCACCCGGGCGCCGGCCGACGGCGGACCCAGCAGAGGAACCACACTGCGTCGAAGGGGAAGCCATGACAGCGACGACCGACGGAAGCACCGGGGCGGTACCGCCCCGCGCGGCCTCGGCCACCGAAGAGCACTCCGACGGGACGCCCCGGGCGCCCGATCCCGAGGAGACCCGGCGCGCGACCCGGCGCGCGACCGACCTCCTGCTCTCCCTCCAGTCCCCCCAGGGCTGGTGGAAGGGCGACCTGGAGACGAACGTCACCATGGACGCCGAGGACCTGCTGCTCCGGGAGTTCCTCGGCATCCGCGACGAGGCCACCACCCGGGCCGCCGCCCTGTTCGTCCGGGGCGAGCAGCGCGAGGACGGCACCTGGGCCACCTTCCACCGGGGGCCCGGCGACCTCTCCGCCACCGTCGAGGCGTACGTCGCCCTGCGGCTCGCCGGGGACGCCCCCGACGCCCCGCACATGGCCCGCGCCGCCGAGTGGATCAGGGCCCGGGGCGGGATCGCCGCCGCCCGCGTCTTCACCCGCATCTGGCTGGCCCTGTTCGGCTGGTGGCGGTGGGAGGACCTGCCCGAGGTGCCCCCGGAGATCGTCTACGTCCCCCGGTGGTTCCCCCTCAACATCTACGACTTCGGCTGCTGGGCCCGTCAGACGATCGTCCCGCTCTCCGTGGTCTCGGCGCTGCGCCCGGTACGGCCCGCGCCGTTCCCCCTCGACGAACTGCACACCGACCCCGAGCGCCCCTGTCCGCCGCGTCCGCTCGCGCCGGTGGCCTCCTGGGACGGGGTCTTCCAGCGGATCGACAAGGCGCTGCGGGTCTACCACCGGCTGGCGCCCCGCCCGCTGCGGGCGGCGGCCATGCGCTCCGCAGCCCGCTGGATCATCGAACGCCAGGAGCGGGACGGCTGCTGGGGCGGCATCCAGCCGCCCGCCGTCTACTCCGTGATCGCCCTGCACCTGCTCGGCTACGACCTCGAACACCCCGTGCTGCGGGCCGGACTCGACTCCCTCGACCGCTTCACCGTCTGGCGGCCGGACGGCTCCCGGATGGTCGAGGCGTGCCAGTCCCCGGTGTGGGACACCTGTCTGGCGACCATCGCGCTGGCCGACGCGGGCGTCCCCGCCGACCACCCCCAACTGGTGCTGGCCGCCGAGTGGATGCTCGGCGAGGAGATCGACCGGCCCGGCGACTGGTCGGTGCGCCGCCCCGGACTCGCCCCCGGCGGCTGGGCGTTCGAGTTCCACAACGACACCTACCCCGACATCGACGACACCGCCGAGGTCGTCCTGGCCCTGCGCCGGGTGGCGCACCCCGACCCCGGACGGCTGGACGGGGCCGTCGCCCGGGGCGTGGCGTGGAACCTCGGGATGCAGTCCAGGGACGGCGGATGGGGCGCGTTCGACGTCGACAACACCAGCCCGTTCCCCAACCGGCTCCCGTTCTGCGACTTCGGCAAGGTCATCGACCCCCCGTCGGCCGACGTCACCGCCCACGTCGTGGAGATACTGGCCGTCGAGGGCCGCGCCGCCGACCCGGGCACCCGCCGGGGGATCGCCTGGCTGCTCGCGGCCCAGGAGTCGGGCGGCGCCTGGTTCGGCCGCTGGGGCGTCAACTACGTGTACGGGACGGGGTCGGTGGTGCCCGCCCTGGTCGCGGCCGGGCTGCCGTGCTCGCACCCGGCGATCCGCCGGGCCGTGGCCTGGCTGGAGTCGGTGCAGAACGAGGACGGCGGCTGGGGCGAGGACCTGCGCTCCTACCGCGACGCGCCCGGCTGGGGCGGTCGCGGCACCTCCACCGCCTCGCAGACGGCGTGGGCGCTGATGGCGCTGCTGGCGGCGGGGGAGCGGGACGGCGGGGCGGTGGCCCGGGGCGTCGCCTGGCTGGTGGAGACCCAGCGCGAGGACGGCTCCTGGGACGAGCCCTACTTCACCGGCACCGGTTTCCCCTGGGACTTCTCCATCAACTACCACCTGTACCGGCAGGTGTTCCCGCTGACCGCGCTGGGACGGTATCTGCACGGGGAGCCCTTCGCGGACCGCGCCCGGGCCGCCGCCGATCCCACGACGGCGACGGGGAAGGTGGTGCTGGGGGCGACGAAGCGGTCCGGGCGCCCCGTCCGGCCGATCGTGGTGCGGGCCGCCCGGTCACTGGTCGCCGCGGCGGCCGGACGGATCGCCGAGCGGACCGGCAAGGGGGGCTGATGCGGGACTCCCCGGCCGACCCGGCCGACCCTCCCGATCCGGTGCCGACCGATCCGGCAGTCGCTGGTCCGGTGCCTTCCGATCCGGTGGCCGGTGGTCCGGTGTCTTCCGGTCCGGTGGCCGCCGACCCGTTCTCCGGCGGCCCGCCTCCCTCCGGTCCGCTCCCCGGGACTCCGTTCCCTGGCGGCCCGTTCCCCGCCGGTCCGTTCCCCGCCGGTCCGGTGGCCGGTGGTCCGGCGCCTTCCGGTCCGGTGGCCGCCGACCCGTTCCCCAGCGGCCCGCTTCCCCCGGGTCCGTTTCCCGGCGCCCCGGTCCCCGCCGGGGAACGGGGCGCCCTGCTGGTGGTCTGTGCCCTCGGGGTGGAGCGCCTCGCCCTGCGGCTCGCCGACCGTCCCCCCGTGCCCACGTCCTCCCCGGAGTCCCCGCGTCCCACGGTGCTGCGCACCGGGATGGGGCCGCGCGCGGCGGCCCGGGCGGTCGGCCGGGCGCTGGCCCGCCCGGAGCTGAGGGACGCGGCGGTCCTCGCCACCGGCTTCTGCGCGGGGCTCGTCCCGGGCATGCGCCCCGGCGACCTGGTGGTGGCGGAGGAGACCCGGGACGCCCTCGGCGGCGTCCGCTGCGCGGGCACCGCGTCCCTGGCGGAGGCGCTGACCCGGGCGCTGCCCGGCCGGACCGTGCACACCGGCCCGCTGACCGGCTCCGACCACGTGGTCCGGGGCGCCGAACGGGCCGCCCTGCGGGCCACGGGCGCCGTCGCCGTGGACATGGAGTCCGCGGTGACCCTGCGCACCGCCGTGGGCGGCGGCGCCGGGAGCGCCCGCCCGGTTGCCGCCGTCCGGGTGGTCGTGGACGCCCCGGACCACGAACTCCTCCGCATCGGCACGCTGCGCGGTGGAATATCGGCTTTCCGTGTTCTCCGCGCCGTCCTTCCCGTCTTCCGTGAATGGCACCGCATTGTGACGCTCCCCCGGAGGTGAGCCGAATGGCCATGCCGCTCCGCCAGTCCCTCAAGGTCGCGACCTATCTCTTCGAACAGAAGCTCCGCAAACGGGAGAAGTTCCCGCTGATCGTGGAGCTGGAACCGCTCTTCGCGTGCAACCTCAAGTGCGAGGGCTGCGGAAAGATCCAGCATCCGGCGGGGGTGCTCAAACAGCGGATGCCCGTCGCGCAGGCCGTCGGCGCGGTCCTGGAGTCCGGCGCCCCCATGGTGTCCATCGCGGGCGGCGAACCCCTGATGCACCCCCACATCGACGAGATCGTGCGCCAGTTGGTGGCCAGGAAGAAGTACGTCTTCCTCTGCACCAACGCCCTGCTGATGCGCAAGAAGATGGAGCGGTTCACCCCCTCGCGGTACTTCGCCTTCGCCGTGCACATCGACGGGCTGCGGGAACGCCACGACGAGTCGGTCGCCAAGGAGGGCGTCTTCGACGAGGCCGTGGCGGCGATCAAGGAGGCCAAGGAACGCGGCTTCCGGGTCACCACCAACTCCACCTTCTTCAACACGGACACCCCGCAGACCGTCATCGAGGTCCTCGACTTCCTCAACGACGACCTCCAGGTGGACGAGATGATGATCTCCCCCGCCTACGCCTACGAGAAGGCGCCGGACCAGGAGCACTTCCTCGGCGTCGAACAGACCCGTGAGCTGTTCCGCAAGGCGTTCGCCAACGGCAACCGGCGGCGCTGGCGGCTCAACCACTCGCCCCTCTTCCTCGACTTCCTGGAGGGCCGGGTCGACTTCCCGTGCACCGCCTGGGCGATCCCCAACTACTCGCTGTTCGGCTGGCAGAAGCCGTGCTACCTGATGAGCGACGGCTACGTCCCCACCTACCGCGACCTGGTGGAGAAGACCGACTGGGACGCCTACGGCCGGGGCAAGGACCCGCGCTGCGCCAACTGCATGGCCCACTGCGGGTACGAGCCCACCGCCGTGCTCGCCACCATGGGCTCGCTCCGGGAGAGCCTGCGGGCCGCCCGCGACACCGCCTCCTCCGGCGGCCGGGGGTGAGCGGCCCGTGAGCGAGGGCTTCGACCTCGGGGCGCTGCTCGCCGAACGCGGGGGCGAGGGGTACGCGCTGCACGCCCGTCACCTCAACCCCCAACTGCCCCGGATGCTGCGCACCATCGGCTTCGACAAGGTGTACGAACGGGCCGAGGGCGCGCACTTCTGGGACGCGGAGGGCAACGACCACCTCGACATGCTCGCCGGGTTCGGGGTGATGGGGCTCGGCCGCCACCACCCCGTGGTCCGCCGCGCGCTGCACGACGTGCTCGACGCCTCGCTCGCGGACCTCACCCGGTTCGACTGCCCGCCGCTGCCGGGTCTGCTCGCCGAACGGTTGCTGACCCACAGCCCCCATCTGGACCGGGTGTTCTTCGGCAACAGCGGGACGGAGGCGGTGGAGACCGCGCTGAAGTTCGCCCGCCGCGCCACCGGACGGCCCCGGGTGCTGTACTGCGCGCACGCCTTCCACGGACTCACCACCGGATCGCTCTCCGTCAACGGCGAGTCCGGGTTCCGCGAGGGCTTCGCCCCGCTGCTGCCGGACACGGCCGTCCCGCTCGGGGACCTCGACGCGCTCGCCCGGGAGCTGGCGCGCGGGGACGTGGCCGCGCTCATCGTGGAACCGATCCAGGGCAAGGGCGTGCACGAGGCCCCGCCCGGCTATCTGCGGGCCGCCCAGGAACTGCTGCGGGCCCGTGGCGCGCTGCTGATCGCCGACGAGGTGCAGACCGGGCTCGGACGGACCGGGGACTTCTACGCCTACCAGCACGAGGAGGGGGTGGAGCCGGACCTGGTCTGCGTGGCGAAGGCGCTGTCCGGGGGGTACGTACCGGTGGGGGCGACCCTGGGCCGGGACTGGATCTTCCGGAAGGTGTACTCGTCCATGGACCGGGTGCTGGTCCACTCGGCGAGCTTCGGGGGGAACGCACAGGCCATGGCGGCGGGGCTCGCGGTGCTGTCGGTGCTGGAGTCGGAGCGGCTGGTGGAGCGGGCCCGGGCCGTCGGTGATCTGCTCCGGTCGAGGCTGGCGGCCCTGGTGGACCGCTACGAGCTGCTGAGCGAGGTGCGCGGGCGGGGGCTGATGATCGGGATCGAGTTCGGCCGCCCCCGGTCGCTGGGGCTGCGCGGTCGCTGGACCGTGCTGCAGAGCGCCCGGAAGGGACTCTTCGCGCAACTGGTGGTGGCCCCGCTGCTCCAGCGGCACCACATCCTCACCCAGGTCTCCGGCGACCGGATGGAAGTGATCAAACTGATCCCGCCGCTGGTCCTGGACGAGGCGGACGTGGACCGCTTCGTCACCGCCTTCACCGCCGTGATGGACGAGGCGCACAGCGGGAGTGGCCTGATGTGGGACTTCGGGAGGACACTGGTGAGACAGGCGGTCGGCCAGCGCTGACCCCCTCCTCGCGGTCCCGCCGCCCCGGCGGGCACGATTTTTTACCTCCTGGGCAAGAGATTTGCCCAGGAGGTATTTCTCTGGCTCAATCGACGGTATGAACCCCTCCGAGCCCCCTCCCCGCGAGGAGCCCGCCCCCGCCGTCGGCGCTCCGGCCGCCGACGGTCCGGCCGGTGAGCTGCCCGTGGTGGCCCCCCGGCTGCGGGAGCGCCGCCGGGGAGCCGGGCTGACCCTGGAGACCGCCGCCGCCTCCGCCGGGCTCTCCCCGGCGCATCTGTCCCGGCTGGAGACCGGCCGCCGCCAGCCCTCGCTGCCGATGCTGCTGGCGCTGGCCCGGGTCTACGGCACCACCGTCTCCGAGCTGCTCGGCGAGACGGTCGCGGACCGCGAGGCGATCGTCCAGGCCGGGACCATGGAGCCCACCCTCGCGGGCGGCTGGACCTACTGGCAGGCCGGGGCCCCCGGCCGGGGCATGCAGGCCCTGCGGGTCCGGGTGCCCTACGGCTCCCAGGGGGACATCGTCCGGGTGCACCCCGGCGAGGAGTGGCTGTACGTCCTGTCCGGGCGGCTGCGGCTGAAGCTCGGGGACAGCACCCATGTGCTGGCGCCCGGCGACAGCGCGCACTTCGACTCGCTGACCCCGCACCGCATCGTCGCCGCCGACGAGGACGGCACCGACCTGCTGTTCGTGCACACCCTGTTGCAGAGCCCGTCCGCCGCGCTGTGCCTCGGCCCGGCCGCCGGCCACACCCTGGGAGACCCCCGATGACCGAGCCCGTCCGGCCCACCGAACCGCAGACCCCCGTGCGCCGCCAGCCGCAGCTGGAGGACAAGATGCCGCCGAGCATCTGGATCCGGCTGGTCATCTACGTGGCGGTCGGCCATGTCGTCGCCGCCTTCATCTGGCTGCTCTTCGAGGTCGGGGCCAAGTGACGGACCCCGGACCGGCGGGCCCGGTGCCCGGCGGCTCAGTCCAGCAGCCGTGACCGGAGGCGGTCGCGCAGCGCGGGGGTGACCCCGAGGGCCTCGCGGAGGTACTCCTCGGTGCCGCCCCACCGCCGGTCGACGGTGTCGAAGGCCGCCGCCAGGTACTCCGCCCGCGCTTCGAACAGCGGGCTCAGCAGCTCCATCACCTCGTGCGTGGGCCCGTCCGCGTCCGCGTCGCGCCGCACCCGGTAGCGCCGGTGGGCGGCGTTCGACTCCAGGTAGTCCGCCTCGACGGCGTCCCGTCCCACCCCGAGGGCGAGCAGGGTCACCGCGACGGCCAGGCCCGCCCGGTCCTTGCCCGCGGCGCAGTGCATCAGCACCGGCACCCCGTCCTCGGCGACCGTCCGCAGCACCAGCGCGTGCTCGGCGGTCCGCTCTTCGATCATCACCCGGTACGCGCCCGCCATCCGCTCGGCCGCCCGGCCCCGCGCCAGTACCTCGCGCAGCTCGGCCAGGTCGCCCCGGCGCACCATCCTCCAGAAGGCGGCGCCGTCGGCCGGGTCGCTCAGCGGCAGGTGCAGATTGCGGACGCCGGGCAGCTCCACGTCATGGCCGTCCAGACCGCGGTCGGCGTCGTTGCGGAAGTCGAAGACCGTGTGCAGCCCCAATGAGGTGAGGAAACGGCTGTCGGCCTCGGTGGCGTGGGCGAGGTGGCCGCTGCGGAACAGCACCCCGTGCCGGATCCGTCCGCCGTCCGTGGTCGGCAGCCCGCCGAGGTCCCGGAAGTTGCGCACTCCGGTCAGCTCGGGCTCGGTGGACGGGATCTGCTGCGTCACGGGGGCTCCTCCCAGGCCCCGCCGACGCCGTTCGACGGCGGGCGCTGTCGACGATATACGACACGGTCCCCCGAAAGGATCACTTCTCGTACGTCTGTTCCGTTCATCCCCTGGGTCGCCCCGACGTGGGCGTTATGTCTGATAGAGGCGTGATGTAAATGAATGGAGTGGTTGGGGGGAGTGTGGCCCAACTGGCTCCGGAATGAGGACAGCTGGTGACGAAGGTGGTGACCGGGATCATAGTGGTCACCGTGGGTGGCGATCACCGCTCCGCCGCCTTCCCGCCGGAGCCCGGCACTTGAGGCCGGGGAACCGCTCCGCCATCGACGGAGGGTCACCGCGAACCCCCGGCCGGGATCAAGGAACACCGGGCCCGGGACGCCGTCCGGTTGTCTGGGCCGTCGGCGCTCGCCTAGCGTCACGCTCACTCCGGGCGGACGCCTAGTCCTGCCGCCGTCCGGTATCCGACGTCCCCACCGGACACCGGCAGGAGCGGGGAACCCACACGCAGTACGCCGACTCCGGCCACCGGAGCGGCTCGGGGTGAAGCCGCGCGAGCGCGGCCGGGCATCTCCAGCCCGAACCCGACAGCTCACCTCGCAGGCGCCGGAGAGGAACGCACCATGCCCGCGACGGGAAAGCACCGCCGCCCCAAGTCCACCCGGCTCGTCCGACGGGTCGCCATCACCGGAACCGGTGGCGCGGCGGCCCTCGCCCTGCCGCTCATCGGCGCCCAGACCGCGCAGGCCGCCACCCCCCAGGCCGCCCCCGGACTCAGCCCCGCCGCCTCCGTCGCCACGGTGGCCCCGGCCGCCCCGGAGCGGTCCACCGCCCGGGCCGCCGAGGTCCGCACCTACTCGGTCAAGGTGGGCGACCACCTCTCGAAGATCGCCGACGAGCAGGACGTGCGCGGCGGCTGGCAGCGTCTGTACGAGGACAACCGGAACGCCGTCGGCGTCGACCCGAACCTCATCCGGCCCGGTCTGAAGCTCACCGTCGGCGCCCGCGCGGCCACCCCCGCCGCCGCCCCCAAGGCCGCCGAGGCCCCCGCCCCGGCCGCTCCGAAGACGGCCACCGCTCCGAAGACGGCCGCCGCGCCCAAGGCCGAGCAGCCCCGGGCCGCCGCCCCCGCCGCCCCCAAGGCCGTGCCCGTCACGGCCCAGGCGGTGCCCGCCGCGACCGCCACCGCGTCCGGCTTCACGCTGCCCGTCGCCACCGGGGTCGGCACCCCGTACCGGGCCTCCGGCAGCATGTGGTCCAGCGGTTACCACACCGGCGTCGACTTCAGCGTCCCCGCCGGTACCCCGCTCAAGGCCGTCGGCCCGGGCACCGTCGTCTCGGCGGGCTGGGCGGGCGCCTACGGCAACCAGGTGATCATCCAGCACGCCGACGGACGGTACTCGCAGTACGCCCACCTCTCGCAGCTCGGCGTGGCCGCGGGCCAGTCGGTCACCGGCGGGCAGCAGATCGGTCTCGCCGGTTCCACCGGCAACAGCACCGGACCGCACCTGCACTTCGAGATCCGCACCTCCCCGGCGTACGGCTCCGACATCGACCCGCTGGCCTATCTGCGGTCGAAGGGCGTCAACGTCTGACCCCCTCTCCCCCCTGCGGCCCGGCGGCCGCACCCCACGTACGCGGGGCCGTATCGGCGGATACGGCCCCGCGCCGCGTTTCCGGGGCGGACTCCGGGTCTCCCCGGCGGCCCGGTCTCCAGGCCGCCGCTTCCGCCGGCCCTCCGTCAGTCGTCGGCCGCCCGTCTTTCCGCCGGTCCCGTATTCCCGGACCGGCGGAAAGGCCCGCATGGTCTTTCTCACGTCGCGTCAACCCCCCGCTGCCCCTTATTACGGTGGCGTAGGTCACGCCCGGCTTGGAAACATGGGCCGACGTGACAGCAGAGTCGACCTCCCTCATCCCTGACGACATCCGGTCCTACACAGCAGTCGGCGACAGCTTCACGGAAGGCGTCGGCGACCCCGGTCCCGACGGAGCGTTCGTGGGCTGGGCCGACCGGCTGGCCGTCCTCCTCGGCGACCGGCTCCCCGAGCACGCCTTCCGCTACGCCAACCTCGCCGTCCGCGGCAGACTCCTCGACCAGATCGTCGAGGAGCAGCTTCCCCGGGTCCGGGAGCTCGCTCCCGACCTGGTGTCCTTCTGCGCGGGCGGCAACGACATCCTCCGCCCCGGAGCCGACCCCGACGACGTGGCCGAACGCTTCGAACGCGCCGTCGCCGACCTCACGGACCACGTCGGCACGGTCATGGTCACCACCGGGTTCGACACCCGGGGCGTCCCCGTCCTGCGGCATCTGCGCGGCAGGATCGCCACCTACAACGGCCACGTCCGGGCCGTCGCGGACCGCTACGGCTGCCCCGTCCTCGACCTGTGGTCGCTGAAGACCGTGCAGGACCGCCGGGCCTGGGACACCGACCGCCTCCACCTCTCCGCCGAGGGCCACACCCGGGTCGCGCTGCGCGCCGCCCAGCTCCTCGGGCTCGGCGTCCCCGCCGACCCGGACCAGCCCTGGCCCCCGCTGCCCCCGCGGGGCACCCTCGAAGGACGGCGCGACGACATCCAGTGGGCCCGGGAGTACCTGGTGCCCTGGATCGGACGGCGGCTGCGGGGCGAGTCGTCCGGCGACCACGTCGAGGCCAAGCGTCCCGATCTGCTCCCCCTCTGAACGGCGCTCCCACGGGGTGACGTCCCGGTGCCGGGCCGTCCCGTCCGTCCGTGTCCGTGTCCCCGCCCCCGCCCGTCCCTGTCCGTCCCGTCCGGACGGACACCGGACACGGACGTCAGGGCGTCACCCCGTTCCCGGACCCCGTGGCGGCGCGGGCGCGGGGTCCGCGAACGGGGACGGGGACAGCGGCAGGGGCACCGGGCCGGAGGCCGCCGGGATCCGTTCCAGGACGCCTCCCGCGAACACGTCGTACAGCGGCAGGGACTCCAGGTGCACGTACCCGATGTGGCAGTCGCACCGCGCCAGCGGACAGGGGCGCGGGGCCAGCGCCGCGCGGTAGGAGCCGTCGTACAGGTTCCCCAGCTCCGCCCGGACGAAGTGGCAGCGCCGCACCGTGCCCTCGCCGTCCACCGACACCACCGACTCGCCCGTCCGGCACGGCAGCCCCTTGCTGCGGTGCGGATGGCGGCTGTACGGGAACAGCGGGTCCAGCTCCGTCCAGCGGTCGGCCTCCTCGTCGGTGTAGGCGTGCCCCTCGGCCGCGTTCACCCACAGGTAGACCCGCTCCGGCAGCTCCGCGCGCAGCCGCCGGGCGTGCTCCAGATGCTCCGGCAGCCCCACGATCCCCACGCTGAACCGCACCCCGCGCGCGGTCAGTTCGCGGCACTTGGCGGTGAACCGCTCGTACGGGGTCTGCCCCGGGTGGTACGTGCACCAGAGGGCGAGCGTGTCGAGGTCCGCCCCGTCGAGCCACCCGGTGCGGCAGCTCAGATTGGTCTGGATCGCCACCCGCGCGATGTGCTCGTGCCGGGACAGCTCCACCAGCGCCCGCCGGTACCAGGACCGGACGAGCCCCTCGCCCCACGGGGTGAACAGCACCGAAAGCCGTCCGTCCGGATAGGACCCGGCCCAGCCGGTGAACCGCTCCAGCGCCGCCCGGTCCGCGCGCAGCAGCTCCGGGCCGTCCCGGCGCTTGGCGAACGGGCAGTAGGGGCAGTCGTAGTCGCACGAGGACAGCGGCCCCCGGTACAGCACCGTCAGATCCGTCCCGGCCACCCCGCTCACCGCGCCTGGTACCCGGCCATCGCGGCCCGCACGGCGGGCGAGAACAGCTCGGGGCCCAGCGCGTCCGAGTGCGCCAGCCCCTCGGCCGACAGCCGCAGCGTCCCGGCCGGGGCCGTGCCGTCGAGCCAGCCCAGCGCGGCGAACCGCGCGAGCTCGCCGGGGAAGTCGTCCTCCGGGTCGCCGCCGAACCGCGACCGGTAGTCGTCCCGCGCCATCCCCGGGGCCTGCAGCAGCGACTGCAGCAGATGCCGCCGCCGGGCCTCGTCGCCCCCGCCCGGACCGCCCATGAGACGCCCGTGCACCGCCCGGCCGAAGTCCTCGGTCGCGGTGTAGGCGTCGATGATCGCCCGGACCTCCCGGGCGTCCACCGCGTAGTCGAAGGAGTAGTGCAGCTCCGAGGTGTACGAGCGCGCCCCGCAGCCGAGGCCGACCATGCCGTCCGTCTGGCAGGCGTGGTCCTCCGGCCCCTCGGCGGGCGCGTCCGTCCGCCGGAACATCCGCATCGACCGCTGCTCGTACCCCCGCTCCAGCAGATGGTCGCGGCCCGCCCGGTACAGCCGCAGCCGCTGTTCGTCCCAGGCCCTGTCCATGACGTCGGTGCGTTCGCCGAGCGGTGTGAGGTCCCGTGCGTACAGCGGGTACAGGTACAGCTCTTCCGGGTGCCAGGCGAGGGCCGCGTCCAGGGAGCGGCGCCAGGACTCCTCGGTCTGGCCCGCGATGCCGTAGATCAGGTCGATGTTCAGCACCGGTATCGCGGCCTCGCGTATCCGCCCGAGGGCCGCCTCCACCTCCTCCCGCCGCTGGGGGCGCACCGCCGCCCTGGCCTCCTCGGGCACGAAGCTCTGCACCCCGAGGCTGAGCCGGGTCGCCCCCCTCTCGGCCAGCACCGCGAGCCGGTCGGCGGTGGCCGTCGCCGGGGACGCCTCCACCGACAGCGGCACCGCGCGCAGATCGGCGCCCATCCGCGACTCGGCGATGTCGCACAGCCGGGTCAGCTCGTCGGCCGTCAGGAAGGTGGGGGTGCCGCCGCCGAACGCGGCCGTGGCGAACCGCACCGGCCCGTCCCCCTCCAGCGCCCCGCGCACCGCGTCCGCCTGCCGTTCCAGCGCGTCCAGATAGCGCCGGGTCAGTTCGCCGGGCGCCCCGATCCGGGTGAACAGGTTGCAGAACCCGCACCGCACCTCGCAGAACGGGACGTGCAGATACAGCGAGAGCGCGTCCTTGGGCTCCCCGCGCCACAGCTCCGCGAGCCGGGGGCCCGGCTGCGGCAGTGGCCGGTACGCCGTCTTGTGCGGATACGCGTAGACGTAGTGCTGGTAGGGGCGTGGTGACGCGGTCCCGGACGCCGCCGGGGCCCCGATCGGGAAGGTGGTGCTCATGGATGCCTCTCGGAATGCGTTCGGGAACCGGGCGCCGGGGAGTGGGGCAGGGAGAAGTGGGCGTACGGGACGGTCCACACCACGTCGTGGCCGATCCGATGACCCGTGTAACCGTCGTCGCCGTAGGCCGTTCCGTGGTCCGAGCAGACGATCGCGAAGCAGCGGCGACGGCGGCTCATCGCCGCGAACAGCCGTCCGATGTGCCGGTCGACGTACTCCAGCGCCGCCGCGTGGGTCCGTCTGCTGTCGCCCGCCTCCCGGGTGGCGCCCGGCAGATGGAACCAGTTGGGCTGGTGCAGCGCCGACACGTTGACGAAGAGGAACAGCCGCCGCCCGGCGGGCAGTCCGGCCACGACCCGCTCGGCGCACGCCACCTGTTCCTCGAAGGAGGTGGGCGAGGCGACCCCGAACGAGGGCTCCCAGTGGCTCTCCTGGAACATCCCGGGCAGCACGTCCCCCAGCGCGCCCCGCTTGTTGAAGAAGCCGACCCCGCCGACGCACACCGTCCGGTACCCGGCGGCGGCCAGCCCGGAGACCAGGTCCGGGGTGTCGTAGACGAAGGTCCCCTCCCGGGTGGTCTCACTGCCCGCGAACCGGGCCGCGAACAGCCGGGGGTGCGGGCCGGGCGCGGCCGGGGTGGGCAGGAAACCGGCGAACATCGCCTGGTGCGAGGCGTAGGTGAAGCTGCCCGGCGCGTGCCGCTCCTCCCAGCGGCCGTCCGGCAGATGACGGGCCAGGTTCGGCAGCCGTCCCGCCGCCGCCAGTTCGACCGCGACGTCGTACCGCAGGGTGTCCAGGGTGACCAGGAGCAGATCGTCGCGGCCGACGACCTCGTTCATGTCGGGGGCGCCGCCCCGCGCGCGGATACCGGTGTTCACATCGGCCTTCCCAGGGGTTCGGCGGGGCGCCCCGGCGGCGGGGTGCCCTCGGGCGGGACCACGGGTGCGGTCCCCGCGGTCCGGAGTGCGGCGGCGACCTGCGCGGCGTAGGTGTCCAGCCCCTCCGCGCCGCTGCCCGGCAGCCCGGTCAGCCCCGGCAGCAGGTCCCCGAAGGCGTTGACCTCCGCCACGGCGAACCGCTGCCAGCCGACCGAGGGCAGCAGGTCCACCCCCACGCACAGGGTGTCCGGGAAGCGGGCCGCGGCCCGCTCGGCCACCTCCAGCACCGCCGCCCAGCTCCCGCCCGCGGTCCGGACGGCCTCCCGGACCCGGTCCAGGTCCCCCCGGGCGCCGCCGAGGTGCAGGTTGGTCATCGGGGAACGGCTGGTCCGCACCACCGCGTGGGTCGCCCGGCCGCCGACCACCACCACCCGCAGATCCGTCGCCCGTCCGTCGAGCGACGCCTTCGGCAGCCACCGCTCGATGTGCAGACCGTCCGGGGCGAGGGCGTCCACCAGCGCGGCGACCCGCCGTTCCGTCCCGTACCGGCGCACCCGCAGGGAGTTGAACAGCCCGTCGGGGGTGCCCTCCACCGAGGTGGTGGCCCGCACCCGGCCGGGCCCCGCCGTCTCCACCGCGAGCACCCCCGAGGCGGACGAACCGTGCGCCAGCTTCACGAACACCCGGGGCATCCGGTGCTCCCGCATCAGCGCCCGGACGTCCTCCCAGCCCCGCACCGGGACCCGGTCGCCCGAGGTGGGCGAGGCCGGGACCGGCACGCCCGCCTCCGCCAGCACCGCGTGGCACTGCCGCTTGTCGAACAGCGTCGCGAGGTCCGCCGGACCGTCCAGCAGGCGGCAGCCCGCCTCCCGCGCCGCGTCCGCCACCTCCCCGACCACCTCGGTGAACCGCGCGTACCAGAGCGCCGTGCCCTCCACCCGTGCGGGATCGTCGGTCCCGCGCAGCAGGTGTTCCACGTCGTCGTCCTCGCCGGGGGAGTCCAGCCGGACCGTCTCACCGGGGCGGAACGCCGTTCGGCCGCACAGCACGTCCCACCACGGCAGCACCCGCGCGGGCGGCAGCCCGGCGGAACGGACGGCGTCCAGGAAGAACGAGGTACGGCGGTTGTCCGGGTTCCCGACGACCACGAAACGGGGCGGCACGGCGCTCACGGTCACTCCGACACCGCGACGTAGCGCCAGATGTCGCCGTCGCCGTCGTCCTCCTCCTCGGCGTCGCCGCTGTCGGTGTCGACCGTCACCCCCGAGGGCTCCAGCGTCTCGCGCACCCGCTTCCGCATCTCCTCGCTGAGGTAGTTGTGGTGCAGGTCCAGGCTCTCCAGATGGGTGAGCGGCTGTCCGGACAGCAGCGCCGCCACCCCCTCGTCGGTGAGGACCCCCATCGACAGGTCGAGACGGCTGAGCTGCGCCACCACCGGCGCGGTGGCCGTGGCCGCGGCGATCTCGTCCTGGACCTCGCTGTTGCGCAGGGCGAGCGAGCGCAGGGCGGGCAGCCGCGCGCCCGTCAGGATCGGGGCGACGTCCGCCGCCTCGCAGTCACCGCCGTACTCCGAGGTGCCCAGCCACAGGTCCAGCGTCTCCAGGGCGGGGAAGTCGCTGGCCCCGACCGCCCGGACCACCTCCCGGGGCAGTCCGCCGGACTCGAAGCGCAGCGACACCAGTGCCTCGTGCCGCAGCGGGGTCAGCTCCAGGCCGTTGGCCCCCCGGACGGTGAAGTCCGTGAGCCGGGGGAACGCCGCCAGCAGCGGGTCCAGGGAGGTGTGGGTGATCCAGGAGATCTCGCACTCCTCCTGCGAGATCTCGCCCAGGAACAGCGACCGCAGCTCCCGCAGTTCGTCCCGGGCCCCGACCAGCGCGTCTATCGCCCCCTGCGGGGTGGTGTCGTACGGCTCCTCCCACGCGCCGACGATCAGCGCGGTGACCCGGGTGAGGTCCACGGCGGCCCGGAACCGCTCGAACGCCTCCGCCCACTTCTCCTCGCTGTCGTAGGACTCGACGCCGATCCGCCAGGCGACGGACCCGGCGTCCGGGAACGCGTCCGGGACCGTCCCCCCGATCCGGGGGAAGTCGAAGACCGGGAGGCCGAAGTGCGTTTCCTGAGAGGACGGGATCATGCGCTGCTCCTGGAATGGTTTCCGGTCACCGGACCGCCGACCTCGGGTCCGATGTGCCTGAAGTTGTACCAAGTCCCACTGACAGCGGATGCGGACGGGGTGGTCGGCACCGCGTCCGGCCGTGCGGGACGGCGTGGGAGGGCCCGTTGTCAGACCCCCGCCCTACTGTCGTCCCCATCGGCCGCCGCGCTCGGCACGGCCGGGGAGGGAGAGCCATGTACCGGCAGGGAGACGTGCTCGTCGCGCCCGTCGAGCAGGAGGCGGTGCCGTTCGGCGCGAAGGACGCGCCGGGTGAGCCCCGGGACGCCCGGGGGCGGTTGATCCTGGCGCTCGGCGAGGTCACCGGGCACGCCCACGCGGTCGTCGGACCGGGTCGGCTGGTCCGCGAGCCCGGCCCGCTCGGCCCGTTCCTGCTCCACCTCCCGGACGGCGGCCGGGTGGTACACGAGGAGCACGCGGCGATCCCGCTGCCCAAGGGCTGGTACCGGGTGATCCGGCAGCGGGAGTACGTCCCGGGCTCGGTGCGCATCGTCGCGGACTGAGGCGTCCGGGCGCGGCGGAACGCGCGGGGCGCGTGGAACGCGGCGAGCCCGTGAGCGCCAGGCGGCCGAGTGAGAGTCAAGAAGTACTCAGAGCATCCAGAAGAGACGTCCGGGGCGGCGTCGGCACGAGCACGGAAGCGAGCGGCGGGACATGGCGGTACGGGTGGAGGAGACGGTCGGGAACGGCGTGACCGGTGTGGACGCCGACGGAGCCGGGACGGACGTGCTGGCACGGGTCGCCCACTGGCGCGCGGTGGCCACGGCCACGGGCGGTGCTGACCGGGCCGCCGCGGAGGCCGGGATCCGTCTCGCCTACCGGCGGGCCGGTCTGGCGGAGCCGGAGCGGATCGTCTGGGCGGGTTCGCCGCGCGAGGCGGTGCGGCTGATCGCCGGAGGCGCCATGGCCCTGGGCGGCGACCCGGGCCCGGGGGTGCGCGACCGGGTGCGGAACGGTCCCTGGGCCGCCGAACGGCAGCGGCTGTTCGACGGTCTGGGACCGCGCGGCTGGTCGGCGCACTGGGCGACCACCGGCGGACAGCTCGGGGAACCGGCCGAGCTGCTGGTGCGGCGACTGCGGCAGGGCCTGGTCGAGGAGGCGGTGGGCGATCTCGCCACCGCCCCGCCAGGGGAGTCGGAGGACGACGCCCAGACCCGCCGCCAGCGGTCGCGGAGCGAGGAGCGCACCCTGCGGATGCTGCTCCTGGACGCGGTCCTCGGCCAGCACGACGCGGCCTGGCTCTGCGCCTTCGACACCGAGGGACCGCTGGACGGGGTGGCGGCCGTGGCCCGCTCCGCCGGGTGGTGGTGGCCCTACGAGAAGGTCGCCGTGGTGTGCGAGCGGCCCGTGGAACTCCACCGTGACGAGGCGGGCCGCCTCGACCGGGCCGACGGTCCCGCCGTCGTCTACCCGGACGGCTTCGCCCTGTACTCCTGGCGGGGCATGCCGGTCCCGGGCTCGTTCCTGGAGGAACTGGCGGGCCTCACCCCGGAGCGCATCCGGAACGAGGAGAACGCCGAACTGCGCCGGGTGATGCTGGAGCACTTCGGGTACGACCGCTACCTCGCGGAGTCCGGCGCGGTCCCGCGCCACCGGGACGGGACGGGTCAGCTCTGGTGCGTCCCGCTGGCCGACGACGAGGACGTGGTGATGGTCGAGGTCGTGAACTCCACCCCGGAACCGGACGGCACCAGCCGCACCTACTGGCTGCGGGTCCCCCCGGCCACCAGGACCGCGCGGGAGGGCGTCGCCTGGACCTTCGGCCTGACGGAGGAGGAGTACGCCCCGCTGCGCGAGACCTGACGGTGACGAGTACGGCACCGGCCGTCCGTCGTCGGGGCGCCCCGGGACGGACGGTTCCGGCCGTCGCCGTCCGCCGGAGTCCGGATGCCCCGGGTCAGGAGGGGTCCGAGGGCCGACCGGACGTTCCCCGGCGGCGCTCCGCCCGCAGCTCGGCCGGGGTGAGCCCCAGTTCGCGGGCCAGCGCCTCGTCCACCCAGCCCTGGAGCAGGGTCCGCGAGACGCTACCCGTGTAGACCGTGGCCTGGACGGCCAACCCGTCCAGCAGCGCGGTGAGCCGCAGGGCCACCCCCCGGGGGTCCTCGCAGACGAACTCCCCGGCTGCCGCCCCCTCCGCGATCACCTCGGTGATCGCGGCCTTCCACTGGCGGTCGAGGTCCCGGGTCACCGCCCGGAGCGCGGGCTCCCGCAGGGAGACCGCCCAGCCCTCGATCCACAGCCGCCAGCCCTTGGCCTGGCCGGTCGGCGCGTACCACCGCACCGCGGCCCGCAGTCTGCGGACCGCGGTGGTGCGGCGCCCCAGCGACGAGCGCAACCGGGCCAGATCGGCCTCGGCGGCGTGGGCGAACGCCGCGGCGACGAGTTTCTCCTTGGACGCGAAGTGGTACAGCACCAGCGCGTTGCTCACGCCGAGCGCCGCGGCCACGTCCGCGATCCGCACGGCGGCGACGCCCCGGGCCTCGATCTGCTCGATGGCGGCCCGTACCAACTCCTCGCGTCGCTCCCCGACGCTCAACCGCACTCTCGCCACACCACAACCTTAAGTGTTCATGACGGGTGACGGGGTGCCGGGCAGTGGCGGGCGCGTGCGCACGGACACCGGAACAGGATTCGAACCTGCGTCCACCCGGTCCGCAGCCGGGCGCTCCACCGCAGAGCTTCCCGGTGCCCGTACGCACCCGGCGAGGGCAGGGCTCGAACCTGCGTCCACCCGGTTTACAGCCGGGCGCTCCACCACTGAGCTTCCTCGCCGGGCTCCATCCTGACCGGAGAGGGCCGGGGGAGCAACGGATTTGGCGACGTCTCCGGAGGCCGGGCCGGCCGGGCCGCGAAGCGGGCGGTCACGCCTCCGAGGGCCCGCCCTTGCCCGAGTAGGCCCCCGCCGACCGCAGCAGCCGGGCGAGCAGCGGATCGCCTACCCGCACCCCGTGCACCAGCTCCGGCGTCGGGCGGAAGGGCACCGCCCGCGCCTCGGCACGAGCCGCCGTCCAGCCGCCCGCCGCCGGGTCCACCCCGTGCCGGACGCAGACCTCCTCGACCAGCCGGCGGGGGCAGGGAACCGTGCCCCGCACCGCCTCCCAGGGCAGCGGGAGCTCCGCCCACACCCCCGTGTCGGGATGGAGCCCGCCGCCGACGCTACGGTGCCAGGCCGCCACGTCGGCGGCCACCAGCGGCAGCACCTTCCCCGGGCACACCCGGTCGAGGACCTCGTCCGCGCCCATCGCCCGCAGCAACGCGAACCAGTTGCCGCGCGCCGTGGACCAGGCCCGCGCCGCCTGGTTCCACGTCGTCGAGTCGTCGCCGCGCCGCACGACCATCGTCGTCCGGTCCAACGGGCGCCGCCTCCACACCGCTTCGAGCTGATCGGCGACCTCGGTCAGCACCCGGTACCAGAGGCCCAGCAGATGCCCGCGCTCCCGGTCCGTCAGCCGGTCCAGCACGGTCGCCGTGGGATGGACGTGGGCGACCGCGAACCAGTCGGCGGTCGCCGGGTCGAGCCGCCGGAACAGCTTCTCGGCCACCGTGTCGTACGCCTCGGGCTGTCCCGTGATGGTGAACTCGCTGCGCAGATTGGCCCGTGCGGTGAGGTACGCGACGAACGCGGCCGTCCCGTGGTCGGCCGCGAACACCGGGTAGTCCAGCCGGGAGGCCAGCCCGCTCTTGCCGGTCATGGTGATCTCCCGCTTGCGCAGCTCCACCACGATCCGGGCGAGCTTGTCCTCCATCCGGCGCAGCAGCCGGAACCGCTTGTTGTACGCCCGCTTCGAGAGCGATCCGAGTCCGGCCTCCTCGCGGGCCGCCCGGTTGAGCCGGTCGGCCAGGAAGTCGTTGCGTCCGAACTCCTTGCAGATCTCGCCGCCCGCCGCGCGGATCACCTCCGCCACCCGCGCGGGATCGTCACCGGCCTCCTCCGGCAGGGCCTCCACCGAGGCGAACAGCTCGGCAGCCGTGGCGAGTTGGCGCTGAGCGCCCACCGGGCGGGCGAACTCCTCCAGCATCGAGGTGTAGCCGTGCCACAACCTGCGCAACGAGGTCCGCGAGGCCCGTTCCAGGGACTTCCGGGTGCTCCGGTCGAGCGGCTCGCCGGTCGCTTCGTACAGGTCGAGGACCAACTGCGCGACGTCCTCGGGCCGTTTGCGCTGGCTCAGGGAGGCGTGCAGCGCGTGGAGGTGCCGGTCCGCGGGGCGCGGCTCCCGGGGCGGGCGGGGATCGATGGACATGGCGCCAGGCTGGCATCCCGGGCGCCCATGGATCCACCGGATATCGCCGTCGCCGTGTTCCGTCCGTCCCACGGGCCCGGGCGGGCGTCGTCCCGCCCGGGAGACCGCTCGGGGACCACCCCCGCGCGGGGGCCGTCCCCGCTCGCGCAACGGCCCCCGTGCGCGGCCCGGCTCAGACGTAGGTGCCGTACCGCTCGGTGATCTCCCCGAGGTTCTCGGCGGCCAGCGCGTGGGCGGCGGACCGGGGACACGTCCCGTCGGCCTCGGCGCGGGCGAGCACCCGGCCGATCAGCTCCCGCAGCGAGGTGCGGATGTGGGCGAACGCCTCCTCCGGGTCGGGGCCGATGTCCCCGAAGAGCGTCCACCACCACCAGGCGTTGGTAGCGGAGTTGGCCACCACGTCCGGCAGCACCGAGATGCCCCGCGTCGTCATCAGCGACTCCGCCGCCGGGAGTACGGGCATGTTGGCGGCCTCGACGATCCAACGGGCCTTGACCCGGTGCTGGTTGGTGCAGTCGATGACGTGCGAGAGGGCCGCCGGGACCAGGACCTCCGCGTCGACGGCGAGCCACGCGTCCCCCGGCATCTCCCGGTCGCCCTCGCGCAGGGCGGCGCGGTCGACGGCCCCGAACGCGTCCCGCGCCCGCAGCAGCGCCTCCACGTCCAGTCCGGCCGGGTTGACGATGGTGCCCCGCACATCGCCCACGGCCACCACGGTCAGTCCGGCCCGGGCCAGGAAACGGGCCGTCGCCCCGCCCATCGTGCCGAAGCCCTGGACGGACACCCGCGTCCCCGCGTACGGCGTCCGGGTGTGGTCGAGGGCGGTGAGGACCGCCTCCGCCACCCCGCACCCCCCGACCAGTTCGTCGAGCGCGATGCCGTCCACCTCGGCCCCGAACGCGTCCGCGAGCCGGCGCCGGGCCCCGGCCTCGTCCTCCAGCAGCGGGTACACGGCCTGCACGCTCGACACCAGGCCCGCCTCGGCGGCGGCCCGGTCCACGGTGTCCTGGCTCAGCCCGAGGTCCTCGCCGGTGGTCCAGCAGCTCTCCACGTAGGGACGCGTCGCCCGCAGGAACCGCACCAGGATCCCGTACGCCTCCGGGTCCCGGGGGTCGCAGTCGATGCCGCCCTTGGCGCCGCCGAGCGGTACGTACCGGGCCTTGGGGTCGTAGTGCAGGGCCTCCTTCACGGTCATGCCGCGCGCCAGGCCGGTCACCTCCTCCAGGGTGCAGCCCTCGCGCATCCGCAGCCCGCCGCTGGCCACGCCGCGCACCAGCCGGTCGACCACGAAGTAGCCGCGGCGCCCGGTGACGTGGTCGGTCCACACGAGCGATATCAGCGGGCTGGAAACGGTCTGGAGGGTCGGCACAGGGACTCCCGGGGGCTGTTTCAGTGGATCCGGCGACCCGGAGGGGCCCGTGACGAGGAGGGAGGGCCCGGGGCCGACCGGCCTGAGGGAACTGAACGGGCGGTCAGTATCGGGACCCCGTCGCCGCTGTGTCAACGCGGCCGGTCACCGCGGGGAACCCGCCTGACGGAGACCCCGGGCACGCGCGCACGTGGTGCCGTCCCGAGGGCCCGGAACGGCACCACCACGGTGTTCCGCCCGCCGGTGGGCGGGGGACGCATGCTACGGCGTCCGGGCCCGCGTCCGTGGCGCTTCCGCCCGTATCGCTCGACATCCGGGGGAGGCGAGGTGGGTCCGGGTACCCGAGTGGGGTACCCGGACCCCGGACCCCGGATCCGGACCCGGACCCCGGGCTGGGACCCTGGCCCCGGGCTTGGCCCCGGACGGACCCCGAACAACCCGGCTGGGACCCCGACCCGGGCTTGGACCCCCACTCCGGCCCCGGCCCTGGCCCGGACCCCCACCCCACTCCGCCTTGGACCGGGTCTGGACCCCCGGCCCGGACCCCGGCCCTGGCCCCGGCCCGGACCCCACTCCGCCCTGGACCGGCTCAGGACCTCGGCCCGGACCCCGGCCCGGACCCTCACCCCACTCCGCCCCGGCCCTGGACCGGGTCTGGACCCCCGGCCCGGACTTGGACCCGGACCTGGACCTGGACCGGACCCGGCCCGGGTGCTTCGTACCAGGGTTCCCTCCGGGGCCTCCTCCTGACGTCTCTCCCCGGTGCCCCGGGCCCCGGTGCCCCGGCTCCCGCCCCGTGGGCCGTGGGCCGGGAGCCGGGGCCACTCGCCGTCAGCCCCGCCGACCCGCTTCCGTGGCCCCGCCTCAGCCCTCGCCCTCGCCCCCGCCCGCCGGGACGGCCCCCTGCCGTGCCCCGGGGGGCGGGACCTCGCAGGAGTCCTTGAACCCCTGGCTGGTCAGCCCGAGCGCGGCGTTGGTGCGGGAGCGCTGGTTCTCCAGCGCGACCATCGCGGTCAGCTCCACGAACGCCGCCTCGCCCAGTCGGCCGCGCAGCCGGTCGGCCAGCTCGTCGGTGACGGCGGGCGGGGTCGCGGTCATGGCCTCCGCGTACTCCAGGACGTCCCGCTCCACCTCGGTGTACACCTCGCTGTCGCGCCAGCGCGGCACCTCGCGGAGCTTCTCGGGGGCGACGCCCCGCCGGGTGCTCTCCCAGTACCCGAAGTCCAGGCACCACGAGCAGCCGATCACCACGGCCACGCCCATCTCGGCCAGTGCCCGGAGGGTGGGGTCGAGCCGGTCCCACTTCGCCGCCGACCGTTCGAGCCCCATCAGTGAGCGCAGCACCCGGGGGTGGTGTCCGGCCGCGCGCACCGGATCGAGCACCTGACCGTACGACCGCTTCGCGTACCACTCGACGGCGCGGTAGAAGAAGGTACGGGGCGGGTTCATCGAAATGCGGGTCATGGGTATCTGCCTCCGGGCGTACGGTGCGCGAGTCGCTTCACCCGTACGACGGACCGGACCCGCCGGATGTGACATCCGGCTGCGAGGCACCGGCTCCGAGCGTGACGTCCCGGCCGGTCACCGGGGCGCCGGGTCCGGCTGGCCACGGCCTTCCCGCTGGTCGGAGCGGCCTCCCCGCCCGGCCGGTCACCGTGGCCTCCGGCCGGAGGAGGGGGCGACCGCTCCGGTGAGGGGCGGAGGGCGGGACCCGGCCGTCCGCGCACCCGACCGGAACGGACCCCGCGGCCCCGGTCGGCCCGTGCCGTCCCCGCCGGCGTCCGTGCCCCGCCCGTGCCCCGTCCGCACCGGGAACGGACACCGGCGGGGTACGGCACCCCGCGTCGCCCGGAGCGCCGCACATAATGGAAGGCGCCCGTTCGAACGCCCAGGAGGCACCGTGACCCGACTTCCTTCCCTCCGCTCCGGGCTCCGCGCGCTGCGGCCCGCCGCCTTCGGCGCGGACGCGGAGGGGGAGCGACTGGCACGGATCCACCGCTCGCCGCACTTCGCGAACGGGTCGTTCCAGAACCCGGAGACCGCTCGGACCAGGCCCTCGGGCTCGGCGAGACGGTTCGCGGCGGTGTACTTCGACAAGGAACTGCGCCCGCTGCGCGCCCCCAGGGGGCCGGTCCCGCTGCACCCGGACACCCGCGCCGAACTGGCCCGGCCCCCGGCCGACGGGCTGCGGATCACCTGGATGGGGCACTCCACGGTGCTCGCGGAGATCGACGGGCGCCGGGTGCTGTTCGACCCGGTCTGGGGGGAGCGCTGCTCGCCGTTCGCCTTCGCCGGTCCCCGGCGGCTGCACCCCGTCCCGGTGCCGCTGGCCGCGCTGGGCACGGTCGACGTGGTGGTGATCTCCCACGACCACTACGACCACCTGGACATGCCCACGATCAAGGCGCTCGCCCGGACCGACACGGTGTTCGCGGTGCCCCTCGGCGTCGGCGCCCATCTGGAGCGCTGGGGCGTCGCCCCGGACCGGCTGCGCGAGCTGGACTGGCAGGAGTCCACCCGGATCGCGGGCCTCACCCTCACGGCGACGCCCGCCCGCCACTTCTGCGGCCGGGGGCTGCGCAACCGGCAGCAGACCCTGTGGGCCTCCTGGGTCGTGGCGGGCGACGAGCACCGGATCTACCACAGCGGCGACACGGGCTACTTCACCGGCTTCCGGGAGATCGGCGCGGACCACGGCCCCTTCGACGTCACGATGATCCAGATCGGTGCTTACAGCGACTTCTGGCCTGACATCCACATGACCCCGGCCGAGGGGCTGCGCGCCCATCTGGACCTCCAGGGCGGCGCCCCGTCGGGGGTGCTGCTGCCCATCCACTGGGGCACGTTCAACCTGGCGCCGCACGCCTGGGCGGAGCCGGGGGAGTGGACGGCGGACGCGGCCGGGGAAGCGGGCCAGACGGTGGCATCGCCCCGTCCGGGCGAGCCGTTCGAACCCGCCGGACGCGTCCCGGAGGACCCCTGGTGGCGGACGGTGTCCCCGCCCCTGCCCCGCCCGTGGCGGCCGTCCGACACCACGGGCGGACCCGTCGAGGACCGTAAGGACACCCCCGACTTCGCGGGCGAACGGTGACGCGCGGCCGGACGTGACGGGGCCGGGCGGATGGCCGACCGGGCCGGACCCCAGTGGCCCCCGCCCCACGACGGACCGCGACGCACCGCCGCCCGGACCCCGCGTCGCATGGCGACGGGAAGGGATCCGGGCGGCGGAGGCTCACATGGGGGTGAGTCAGGGGTGACGCGGGGGTGTTGCGGGGGTCGTACGGGGGTGTCGCGGGGGTAACGCCTGGGTGTCGCGGGGGTGCCGGGGTCAGTTCTCCGGGGTCTTCGGGGACTCCGGGGAGTGCTGCGGCGGCTGGGGGGCCGGCGCGTCGACGGCGACGGGAACCTCCGCCGGGTACGGGGCGACCGCGACCGGCGCCGGACGACGCCGTGCCGAACGGCGCATCAGGACGCCGCCCGCCAGCACCGCGGCCAGCAGCAGGTAGACGACGATCGTGAACGGCGTGGACACCAGCGTGGTGACGTCACCGCCCGCGATGTCGAGCGCCCGCCGCAGCTGGACCTCCGCCAGGGGGCCCAGGATCGCGCCGACGATCATCGGGGCGATCGGGAAGCCGAACCGGCGCATCAGATAGCCGACGACCCCGAAGAAGAACAGCAGTCCCACGTCGAAGGTGCTGCCGTTCACGGCGTACGCGCCGAGCAGGGCGAAGACCGTGATGCCCGCGAAGAGGTAGGGCTTCGGTATGTCCAGGAGCTTCACCCACAGCCCGATGAGCGGCAGGTTCAGACCCAGCAGGATGACGTTGGCGATCAGCAGGCTGGCGATCAGGCCCCACACCAGGGCGGACTGGGTGTCCAGCAGCTGCGGACCGGGCTGGATGCCGTACTGCTGGAAGGCCACCAGGATGACGGCGGCGGTGGCCGACGTCGGGATGCCGAGGGTCAGCAGCGGGACCAGGGTGCCGGCGGCGTTGGCGTTGTTCGCGGCCTCCGGCCCGGCGACCCCCTCGATCGCGCCGTTCCCGAACTCCTCCGGACGCTTCGACAGCTTGCGTTCGAGGGTGTAGGAGAGGAACGTCGGGATCTCGGAGCCACCGGCGGGGATCACCCCGAGCGGGAAGCCGACGGACGTTCCGCGCAGCCACGGCTTCCAGGCGCGCCGCCAGTCGTTCCGGGTCATCCAGCGGTCGCCCTTGGCCACGGGCATGACCTCGAACCGGCTCGACGTCTGGTGCGCGGCCACGTAGAGCACCTCGCCCATCGCGAACAGCGCGACGATGAGCACGACCGTGTCGATCCCGTCGAGCAGGGAGACCTCGCCGAAGGTCAGCCGCTGCTGACCGCTCTGGAAGTCGATCCCGACCATGCCGACCACCAGGCCGAGCGCCATTGACACGAGTCCGCGCAGCGGCGAGCCGCCGACCAGCGCGCTGACGGTCAGGAACGCGACCACCATGAGCGCGAAGTAGTCCGGGGCGCCCAGGTGGATCGCCACCTCGACCATCCACGGCGCGAAGAAGGCCAGCAGCAGGGTGGCGATGGTGCCCGCGACGAACGACCCGATGGCGGCGGTGGCCAGGGCGGCGGCCCCGCGTCCCTTGCGCGCCATCTTGTTGCCGTCGATCGCGGTGATGACCGATCCCGACTCGCCCGGGGTCTTCAGCAGGATCGCCGTGGTGGACCCGCCGTACATGGCGCCGTAGTAGATGCCGGCGAACATGACGAAGGCGCTGGCCGGTTCGAGCCCGTAGGTCATCGGCAGCAGCAGGGCGATGGTCAGCGCCGGGCCGATGCCCGGCAGCACGCCGATCAGCGTGCCCACGATGGTGCCGATCAGCGCGAAGAGCAGGCTCTCCGGAGTGATCGCGACGGAGAGCCCGTGGAGGAGTCCTTCCCAACCCGACATCTAGAGCACCCCTTCCAGGATTCCGGCGGGCAGTTCGATGCCGAGCGCGTGGGTGAAGATCAGATACACCGCGAGGGACAGTACGACGGCGATGGCGGCCGACTTGAGGTGGGCGCGGGCCCCGAAGGCCCACGCGGTCAGCCAGAACGCCACCGAGGAGACGATGACGTAGCCCAGCGACTCGACGCCGACGATGAAGATCAGGACCGCGCCCGCGCAGACGGCGAACGGCACCCAGTGGGTGCTGCGGACGTCGACGTCGCCCTCGCCCTCGTCGGCGGTGCCGCGCTGCCCCCGGGCCACCTGGACGCCGAGCGCCACGGAGAGCCCGATCAGCAGGACGCCGACGACCTTCGGCATGAAGCCCGCTCCGACCCCGGAGGCGGAGGTGGAGGCGGTCTGCCCGAGACCGTCGAACAGGGTGATGACCCCGATGGTGAGGAGCCCGGCGGTGATGGCCCATTCGCCCAGCGGGACCGCGGCGCGACGGCCGCGGGCCGGGGAGGTCCCGGAGGGTGTGGGGTGGGTGCTCATGAGTGGTTGTGCCTTTCTCACGCCTGGTCGGTGGGTGCCCGTGCGTCACGGGCACCCACCGAGCCGGTCAGATCACTTCTTGGACAGGCCGAGCTCGTCCAGGACCGTCTTGACCCGGGCGTTCTCTTCCTTGAGCCACGTAGCGAACTCGGGACCGGCGATGTAGTTGTCGTTCCAGGCGTTCTTCTCCAGGGCTTCCTTCCAGGACGGGGAGGCGTGCATGCGCTTCAGCGCCTCCAGGTACTGGGCCTCCAGCCCCTTGTCCAGGCCCTCCGGGGCCATCATCGACCGCCAGTTCTGGAACTCCAGCGAGGCGTCGACGTCGGCGGCGGTCTGGGCGAAGGTGACGTCGTCCAGCTGCTTGTCCGAGGAGATCAGCAGGCCCTTGAGCTTGCCGTCCTTGATCTGGGCGGCGAACTCGCTGAGGCCGGAGACGCCCGCCTGGACCTTTCCGCCCATGATCGCGGTGGCCGCCTCGCCGCCGCCGCTGTAGGCGACGTAGTTCACGTCGGACGGCTTGACGCCGAAGTGCTTGGCGAGCAGACCGACGTAGATGTGGTCGGCGCTGCCGGCGGAGCCACCGGCGATGGAGACCCCCTTCGGGTCCTCCTTGATCGCCTCGAAGAGTTCCTCGACCGACTTGTAGGGCGAGTTCTTCGGCAGGACGATGACCTCGTACTCGCCCACGAGCCGGGCGAGCGGGGTGAGGTTGTCGAGGGTGACCTCGGTGCCGCTGCTGATGACACCGCTCATCATGGCGAGGCCCGAGGTGATCCACAGGTCCTTCTCGCCGCGCTGCGGCGCGACCTGTGCGAGGGCCACGGTCCCCGAGGCCCCGGGAACGTTGCTCACTTCCGGGCTCTTGGCGAGCTTCGTGGCTCTCAGGGCGTCCTGGCTCGCGCGGGCCGTCTGGTCCCAGCCACTTCCTGGGGCGGCGGGCGCGATGATCTGCAGACGGTTCAGCGCCTCGAACTCGCCGTTCTTGGCCGACTTCGAGGAGGTGTCGTTGCTGCCGCATCCACTGAGGGCGATGACGGCGGCCACAGCGGTGGCGGCGACACGGGTGATCTTCATCGAGACGTCCTCGTCTCTCCAGCGGGTGGGTGATGTGGAGACGGAATGTATACAGGCTCGGGGTCACCCACAAGACTTTTCGCAGACTCTGCCTCAGTCGTGACGTAACGACTTGGCTCGTGTATACACTCCGGGTATGCCGACCGCTTCCTCCACTGCCGCAGGACGTGTCTACGAGCAACTACGGTCGGAGATCCTCGACGGGGGTCTGCCACCCGGCACCCCCCTCTTCGAAGTGGAACAGGCCGAGCGCCTCGGTGTCTCCCGGACACCGGTGCGCGAGGCACTGCGCCAGCTCGCCTCCGAGGGTCTCGTCGAACCGTCCGGAAAGCGCGGTCTCGTGGTCACCCAGATCCATGACCGCGATGTCCGCAACCTCTTCGAGCTGCGCACTTGTCTGGAAGCGCAGGCAGCCCAACTCGCCGCCTCCCGTGGGGAGTCAACGGTATTCGTGAGGTTCGCGGAAGAGTTCGCGCGATGGCGCGAACTCTTCGGTGGCCCCACCGTTCCCGACGAACAGGTGGGCGAGTACTTCGCCCTCATCCGGCGTTTCGACGAGGCCATCAACGAGGCCACGGAGAACTCGTTCCTGGTCGACGCGCTGGAGAACCTGCGCAGTCACGTCGCCCGGGTACGACGCATGGCGGGCCACTCACAGGCCCGGTTGGAGGCGTCCGCCTCCGAGCACGCGCTCATCGCGCGGGCGGTGTCCCGAGGGGACTCCGCCCTCGCCCTCCACGCCACTCATGTACACCTGCATAACGGTTTCGAACACTTCCGCCGGTCCTGGCACCCCGCTGAGCGGGCCGTTTCCGGGGAAGTACCGAAGCCGGGCACCCCGAACTAGGAGACGCTCCGATGGAGAAGCACCTCGTCCGATCCCACCGCAGCGAGGAGAACCTCCCCCGCGAGGAACAGCTGGCCTGGAAGCTGGCACGTGTCGCCACGGACCCGGTCGACGTCACCGGCCCCGTGGCGGAGATGATCGTCAACCGGTTCATCGACAACGCGGCCGTCGCCGCCGCCTCCCTGGACCGCACCGCCCCCTCCTCGGCGCGTGCGCAGGCCCTGTCCCACGCCCCGAGCCGGGGCGGCGAGGGAGCCGCCCTCTTCGGGCACGGGCCGGAGGTCCGCACCAGCCCCGAGTGGGCGGCCTACGCCAACGGGGTCGCCGTCCGCGAACTCGACTACCACGACACGTTCCTGGCCGCCGACTACTCGCACCCCGGCGACAACATCCCGCCGCTGCTCGCCGTCGCCCAGCACACCGGCCGGGACGGCCACGCGCTGGTCCGCGGGATCGCGACGGCCTACGAGATACAGATCGACCTCGTCCGCGCCATCAGCCTGCACAAGCACAAGATCGACCACATCGCGCACCTCGGCCCCTCGGCCGCGGCGGGCATCGGCACCCTCCTCGGGCTCTCCACCGAGGTGATCCACCAGGCCGTCGGCCAGGCGCTGCACACCACCACCACGACCCGGCAGTCCCGCAAGGGCGAGATCTCCTCCTGGAAGGCGTACGCGCCGGGCTTCGCCGGGAAGCTCGCGGTCGAGGCCGTGGACCGGGCGATGCGCGGCGAGACCAGCCCGGCCCCCGTGTACGAGGGCGAGGACGGCGTCATCGCCTGGCTCCTCGACGGCCCGGAAGGCCGGTACGAGGTGCCGCTGCCCGGTCCCGGGGAGCCCAAGGAGGCGATCCTCCTCAGCTACACCAAGGAGCACTCGGCGGAGTACCAGGCGCAGGCGTGGATCGACCTGGCGCGGAAGCTGCTGCGGGAGCACCCCGTCGTAGCCGACCCGAACAAGGTCGAGAGCATCGTGGTCCACACCTCGCACCACACCCACTACGTCATCGGCTCGGGCGCGGGGGACCCCCAGAAGTACGACCCGAACGCCTCGCGTGAGACGCTCGACCACTCCCTGCCCTACATCCTCGCCGTAGCGCTCCAGGACGGTCGCTGGCACCACGTCGACTCCTACCTCCCCGAGCGGGCCACCCGGCCCGACACCGTGGAGCTCTGGGGGAAGATCACCACCGTCGAGGACCCGGTCTGGACGGCCCGCTACCACCAGGAGGGCGACAGCCAGTCGTACGGCGGCCGGATCGTCGTGACGCTCACGGACGGCAGCGTGGTGGAGGACGAGATCGCCGTGGCGGACGCCCACCCGGCGGGTGCCCGGCCCTTCGTCCGGGAGCACTACGTCGAGAAGTTCCGCACCCTCGCCACCCCGGTCCTCGGGGAGGCCGAGGTCGAGCGGTTCCTCGCCCTCGCCCTGCGCCTGCCGGAACTGAGCGTGGACGAGGTGCGCGAGCTGACCCTGGTCGCCCAGGCGGACCGGCTGCCCTCCGCGGGCCTGCCCGGAATCTTCTGAGGAGCGGCCGTGCTCTACACCACACGCACCGACACCGCGAAGAGACGGCACTTCCGCGAGCGGCTGTCCTCGGGCGAACTCCTGAGGCTGCCGGGCGCCTTCAATCCGCTCTCCGCCCGGCTGATCGAGCGCCGGGGCTTCGACGGGATCTACGTCTCGGGGGCGGTGCTCAGCGCCGACCTCGGACTTCCGGACATCGGGCTGACCACCCTGACCGAAGTCGCCGCCCGCACCCGTCAGATCACTCGTGTCACCGATCTCCCGGCGCTCGCCGACGCGGACACCGGGTTCGGTGAGCCGATGAACGTCGCCCGCACCGTCCAGGAGTTCGAGGACGCGGGCCTCGCGGGGCTGCACATCGAGGACCAGGTGAACCCGAAGCGCTGCGGTCACCTGGACGGCAAGCAGGTGGTCGGCACCGCGGAGGCGGTGCGCCGGGTCAGGGCGGCCGTCGACGCCCGGCGCGACCCCGACTTCCTGATCATGGCCCGTACCGACGTCCGTGCGGTGGAGGGCCTGGACGCCACCGTCGACCGGGCGAGACGGCTGGTCGACGCCGGGGCGGACGCGGTCTTCCCGGAGGCGCTGCGCACCCTCGACGAGTTCGAACGGGTCCGGGCCGCGGTCGACGTGCCGCTGCTCGCGAACATGACCGAGTTCGGCAAGAGCGAACTCTTCACCGTCGACCAGCTCAGGGACGTCGGGGTCAACCTCGTCATCTGGCCGGTCTCCCTGCTGCGGATGGCGATGGGCGCCGCGGACCGGACCCTGGAGACCCTCCGGGACCGGGGCGCGCTGACCGACCGGCTCGACGAGATGCAGCACCGGCGCGATCTGTACGACCTCGTGGACTACGAGGGGTACGGCCGCTTCGACTCCTCCGTCTTCGACTTCCGGCTGGAGGGGGAGTGACCGGAGGGTGCTGAGGGGCGGGGGACGGCCGGAGCGGCGGCCGGTCCCGGACGCGCAGAATACGGTGACCGGACGCGACCCCCGCGCCCGGCCGCCGGACGCCGACCCGCGCCCGCCGTCGAGGAGGTCCCGTTGACCGACACCCCGCCCCCGGGGGCCGCCGCGCCGTCCGGCCCGGACGACTTCACCGCCCTGGACGGGCTCGCCGACCAGCGCTACGTCACCGTCCGCGCCGGAGGCCAGGAGCTGACGGTCACCGTCGACTCCCCGGACCCGGCCGGGGAGCCCGGCGCGGCGGCGGTCACCGCGCTGCTGCCGCGCGTCCGCTCCCTGCTCACCGGTTTCGCCGTCCTGCGGGAGCGGGCCGTGGAACACCTGTGGGAGTGGGGCGCGGAGGGGACGGAGACGGCCGGGGAACGGGCGGAGTTCCTCCGGGACGCCGTCCCCTCGACGCTGGTCGTCACGGCGGCCGGGACGGCCCAGCTCCACTTCGAGGGCCTGGCGGCGGACCGCACGCTCGACGGCTACTGGCCCGCCGTGCACCACGACGCGGAGGGGCGGCCCGTCCGCGTCACCGTCGAGGCGTGAGCACCGGCCGGGTCACCGGGGCCGGGCCGGGGGTCCGGCCCCGGCGGGCTCGGGGGCCGGGTCACCGGCCTCCGGCGCCGTCGCCGGGGCCCGCTCCACCATGCCCAGGGTCACCCCGAGGATGATGACGGCACCGCCCGCGACCTGCGCGAGACGGATGGACTCGCCGTTGATGACCACGGCGCCGAGCACCCCGAAGACGGGCACCAGATTGAGGATGTTGACGGCGACGCTGGACGCCATCCGCCGCAGTCCGTAGTTGTAGAGGAGGAAACCGCCGACCGAGCACGCCACGGCCAGGTAGACCAGCAGCGAGGAGGCGGCCGCGTCCGGCATCCGCCACTCCCCGGCTTCGAACAGGGCGGCGACCAGGAACCCGGCCGCGCCCGCCAGGGTCTGGTAGTAGGTGATCGTCAGGGCGTCCTGTCCCGCGCCCGCCCGTTTCACCAGCACGTTGTAGACGGCCCAGGCCAGGCCGCCGAGCAGCAGCAGCACGTCCCCGAACCAGCGGGCGCTGCCGCCGACCTCGGCGCCGTTGCGGACGATCAGGTAGGCGCCGACGGCGGCCAGCAGGACGCCCGTCACCCGGAGCGGCGGGATGCGGGTGCGGAAGGCCACCAGCTCCACCAGCATCGTCATCAGCGGATAGGTGGCCACGATCAGCGAGGCGTCGGAGGCCGTGGACAGGTCGACGCCGACGTTCTCCAGGATGAAGTAGAGCGTGATCCCGAGGAAGCCGCTGGCGTAGAGCAGCCGTCGCTGCCGGGCGTCCGGCCGGGGCGGCCGGTTGCGGGCCATCCGCACCAGCGCCGCCAGCAGCAGGGCCGCCAGGGTGAACCGGATGGCGCCGATGCTGAGCGGGCCCACGTCGTCCAGCAGGTGTTTGGTCACGGCGTAGGAACTGCTCCACACCAGTGCGGCCGCCACGACGGCGCCCACCGCGCCCGCCGAGGGCCCTCGCTCACCCATCCCGATCCACCTCTTCCTGGTCAGCCGGGCCGGGCGAGCACGTTCACCTCGCTGCCGTGTACCCGCAGTGACCGAACGAACGGCAAGTAATCTGCGATGAGGCTAGCAAGAGTGTCGGTGGGCATGCTTAGAATCCGAATGAGTATCGGAATCCGACAGAGTGAGGTGGCCGTGGACGAACTAGATTCGGCGTTGCTGCGGATGCTCCAGGAAGATGGTCGGCGCACCAACCGGGACATGGCCCAGGCGCTCGGCATCGCCCCCTCCACCTGTCTGGAGCGGATCCGCTCGCTGCGCCAGCGCGGCGTGCTGACCGGATACCACGCGGAGGTCGACCTCGCGGCGATCGGCCGGGGTCTCCAGGCCGTCATCGCGGTCCGGGTCCGCCCGCCGACGCGCGCGGTGATCGAGGCGTTCCAGGCGTTCCTGGAGGGCATGCCCGAGGTGATCTCGATCTTCGTCCTCACCGGCAACGACGACTTCCTGGTGCACGTGGCCGTCCGGGACACCGACCATCTGCACGCCGTCGTCCTCGACAAGCTGACCAAGCGTCCGGAACTCGCGGACGTACGGACGTCGGTGGTCTACGGCCACAAGCGCCGGAAGGTCATCGGCCCCACGTGAGGGGTCCCCTGGACGCCCCCGCGTGACGGGCCCGCGCGACGGGCCCGCCGGCGTCCGTCGCGGGGCCCGCTGCGGCGGGTCCGCTCCGATGGGGCCGACCGGCGGGGCGGGTCAGGACGGCGGTGGTCCCTCCTTCGCCGCCGCGATCAGCAGGTCGTTCGCTCCGGGGGCGCCCACGGTCACCCGCAGTCCGGCGCCCGGGAAGGCGCGCACCAGCAGCCCGCGCGCCTCCCACTGCCGGGCCACCGCCCCGGCGGCGGTGCCGACCGGCAGCCACAGGAAGTTGGTCGCGCTGGGCGGCACCTCCCAGCCGAGCCCGAGCAGCGCCGCGCGGGTCCGCTCCCGTTCCGCGACCACCCGGTCCACCCGGGCGAGGAGTTCGTCCGCCGCCTCCAGCGAGGCCAGCGCGGCCTCCTCGGCGACCCGGCTCACCCCGCACGGCACGGCGCACTTGCGCAGCGCCTGGGCGAGCGGGGCCGGGGCGACCCCGTAGCCGACCCGCAGCCCCGCCAGCCCGTACGCCTTGGAGAAGGTCCGGAGCGTCAGCAGATTGCCCCGCTCGTGGTGGAGGGCGACGCCGTCGGCCGCGTCGGGGGAACGGACGAACTCCACGTACGCCTCGTCCAGCACCACCAGCACGTCCCCGGGGACCCGGTCCAGGAACCGGCGCAGGCGGTCGGCGCCGACGGCGGTGCCGGTGGGGTTGTTGGGCTCGCAGAGGAAGACCACCCTGGTCCTCGGGGTGAGGGCGGCGGCCATCGCCTCCAGGTCGTGGACCCCGTCCACGAGCGGTACCTCCACCGGGACGGCCCCCGCCATCCGGGCCACGATCGGATACGCCTCGAACGAGGGCCAGGCGTAGACGACTTCGTCGCCGGGCTCCAGCAGGGCCTGCCCGATCTGCTGATAGATCCCTACCGAGCCCGGCCCGGTGACGAGGTGCCCGGGCGGTACGCCGAGGTACCGCGCGAGGGCGGCGGTGAGCCGCTCGGGGTGGATCGTCGGATAGTGGTGGGCCTCGTCCACGGCACGGGCGACGGCCGCCCGGACCGACGGCAGCGGCGGATACGGGTTCTCGTTGAGGAACAGCCGGTGGACGGGTCCCTCGGCGGGCGGTGCCGGGGGCTTGGGGACGTAGGCGGGGATCCCGGCCAGCACGGCACGGGTCGGCGGGGTGACGGGTGAACCCGCAGCGGTGGAGTCCGGGGCGGTGGAGTCCGGGGCGGGGGAGCCCGGGGCGGGGGAGCCCCGCTCTCCGGCCGGGCGCGCCGGACCGGGTCCGGTGGTCGTACTCACGGGGTCGGCTCCTCTCGTGACGGGCGGTCGGGGTCCCAGTGGTGGCCGAGTCCTTCGGCGGCGGCCGCCTCCGCGATGGCGAAGCCCGACATGATGTCCTGGACCCCCAGACCGAGCGACTTGTAGACGGTGACCTCCCCGGCGTCACCGCGCCCCGGATGACGGCCGAGCAGCACCTCGCCCAACTCCGCGCGGACGTGGTCGGGGCCGACGAGCCCGGCCTCCAGCGGGGCCCGCAGATCGCCGGACTCGGCGAGCGCGGACTCCCTGCTGTCCACGAAGAACGCCGCCCGCGCCACCGCCCCGGCGGACAGCTCCCGGTGGTCCGCGAACGAGGCGCCGACGGCGTTGACATGGGCGCCCGGCGCCAGGTGGACGGCCTCGACCAGCGGTTCCCGGGTCGCCGTGGTGGTGCACACCAGGTCCGCCCCGGCCAGCGCCTCGGCGGGGGTGTCCACCGGCTCGACCTTGACGGACAGCTCCCGGGCGGCCCAGCGCCGGTACTCCTCGGCGTGCTCCGGGGTCCGGCTCCACACCCGTACCCGGCGCAGTTCCCGGACGGCGGCCATGGCCTCCAGATGGCCGCGGGCCTGCACCCCGGAGCCGAGGACCGCGAGGTCACCGGCGTCCGGACGGGCCAGTGCGCGGGTCGCCACCGCGGAGACCGCGGCGGTCCGCACGGCGGTCACCGCGCCCGCGTCGATCAGGGCCAGCGGGGCCCCGGTGTCCGGCGAGAAGACCATCACCACCCCGATGTGCAGGTCCAGTCCGCGTGCGGGGTTCTCCGGCTTCAGCACCATCGCCTTCAGCCCGTATCCGGCCAGGTCGTCGCCGGACACGAAGCCCGGCATCGTCCCCAGCAGTCCGCTGTCGCGCTCCGGCCGCAGGATCGTGCGCAGCGGCTGGTCCACCAGGCCGGAGCTGTAGCGGCGCATGGCCTCGGCCATCACCTCGATGGCACGGGTCACCGGGTAGACCCGGCGTACCGTGTCCCGGTCGATCAGGAGCATGGGTCGATGTCTTCCTTCCTCGGTGTGCGGGTGTGCGGGTGTGCGGGTGTGCGGGTGTGCGGGTGTGCGGGCCGGGTCGTGCGGGCCGGGAGGTCCCCGGCCCGCACGGTCGCCCCGGCCGGTGCGCGGTGCCGTCCGGCGGCGGGGCGGTGGGCCCGGTGGGCCGTGGGCTCAGGCGCTCGCGGCCGGTCCCCGCGTGGACCCGAGCGCCGGGCCGGGCAGGGTGAACACCGACCAGAGCATCCGGATCGGCCGGGTGCGGGAGATGAACTCCAGTTCGTTGGCGAGCGCCGCGGGCAGGGTGGTCAGGGCCAGATCGGTCTCGCCCCGGCGGGCCTGACCGGCGGCGGCGCTGGTCGAGGCCGCGTACTGGATCCCCTCCGCCGAGTACTCCGCCGGCAGCAGTTCCTCCACCAGGGCGACCGGTGCCGGATGGGTGGCGATGCGGGGCCGCTTGGGGATCGGACGCCCGGGCGCGACCGCGATGCCGTAGTGCGGCGTATCGAAGAGGAAGGCCCCCGCGAAGCGGAGCTTCGGATCCATGTAGAAGCTGTGGACGCCCGCGTAGGCGTTGGCGATCACGAGATGGCTCACGGCCCCTTCGCGCAGGGCCTGTCCGGCCTGCTCGTAGGTGTCGTACAGCAGGATGTCCGCGGTCGGGTGGCCGCCGTGGTCGGCCCGCATCCGCAGCGCCGCCTGCTCGCTGCTGGTGCCGGTGGGGCCGAGGGTGCCGATGGTTTCGACGGGTGGGCCGTCGGTGAGTGAGGTGTCTATCCAGTGGGGTGCCTTGCAGGTCATGAGTCCCCCCGGGGACGGGTGCCGCTGGGTCGTCCGGTCGCGCCGGATCAGAGGTGGACGGGGTGGAGCCAGTGGTCGTAGCGCGGGTCCGCGCCGCGGACCACGGACCGGTAGTGTGAGAACAGCGCGGTGGTGAGCGGACCGGGGACGCCGTCGCCCACGGGGCGTCCGGCGAGTCCGGTGACCGGGGCGATCTCCGCGCCGGTCCCGGTGAGGAACACCTCGTCCGCGCCCGCAAGTTCGTCCCGGCCCAGGTCCCGGACCTCGGTCTCCGTCGACAGCAGGTCCGCCGCGAGCGTGATCACGGTCTCCCGGGTGACGCCCTCCAGGAGATCGGCGGTGACCGGCGGGGTCACCAGCCGTCCGCCGATCACGGCGAACACGTTGCAGGTGGTGGCCTCGGCGACCTGGCCCCGCCCGTTCAGCAGGATCGCGTCGTCGTACCCGGCCGCCCGTGCCTCGTCGGCGGCGAGCGCGTTGTTGACGTAGCCGCCGGTCACCTTGGCGCGCACCGGCAGCACGTCGGAGGAGGGCCTGCGCCAGGAGCTGACCGCGCAGTTGATCCCGGCCGGGTCGCTCAGGGAGCCCATCCGGAAGACGTTGACGGACAGCGCGTCGGAGACCCCGGAGAGTCCCACCCCCGGCCGCTGCCCCGGCAGCAGGGCCCGCTTGTAGGCGAGCGGACGGACGTAGAGCTCGTCGACGGCGCCGATCCGCCGGAGCAACTCCCCGGTGAGGTCGCACAGTTCGTCGACGGAGTGCCCGACGTCGATCCGCAGGGTCCGGGCGCTGCGCAGCAGCCGTCGGTAGTGGTCGGCGGCGCGGAACAGCGCGAGCCCGCCGTCCTCGCGCGGATAGGCCCGGATGCCCTCGAAGACCCCGGTGCCGTACTGGAGGGCCTGGGTGGTGACGGGCACCACCGCCCGCTCCAGCGGGACGAACGCGCCGTCGTGGTAGGCGATCGGGGCGACGGCGGGGGAGGGGCGCGCCGGGGCGCCCTCCCGGGCGACGGTCACTGGGCCCGCCCGCCGACGAGGGCGAGCGCGGCGGACCGCTCCTCGTCCGGGGCGCCCGGCCTGCGGTCCTCCACCCGGGCGGCCTTCCAGCTGACCATGGCCCCGGTGGTGGTGACCCCGCCCAGCGCGCCGTGGGCGAAGCGGACCGGCACCCCGAGCCGTTCGGCCACGGCGCGGACGATCGCCTCCTCGTCCAGCCGGACCCCGTCCCGGTCTTCGGGGAGGTCCAGCCGCAGGGTCAGTTCGTCCCGGCCGTCCACCGCGTCGATGACGATCTGGTAGTCGAGGTAGCCGCGCGGCTGGGCGAGCAGCAGCTCCTCCAGGTCGTAGCCGCTGATCCGGTGGCCGCCGATGACCAGGGCGTCACGGGTGCGGCCGAGCACCTCCAGGGTGGCGGAGGGCAGCGAACCGGCCCCGGTGGGCGGCCGGAGCCGGACCAGGTCGCCGGTGCGGTAGCGCACGAGTGGCTTGCTGCCCTGGTAGAGGGAGGTGACGACCAGCTCACCGGTGCACACCCCGTCGGCACCGGGGGAGACGGCCCGGCCGGTGTCCGGGTCGATCACCTCGTAGAGATTGAGCAGCGGCGCGGTGTACAGCCCGCCGTCTGCTCCGGCGGCGCCCATCACGGACGCCTCCTGCGAGGCGTACAGGGCGTTGTGGACCCGGGCGCCCCAGACCTCGCCGATGTTCGCCAGCAGACTGGGCGAGGCGAGTTCCCCGGTGCACATGATGACGTCGAGGTGGAAGTCCCGCCGGGGGTCGAGCCCGGCGGCCCGGGCCTTGCGGGCCAGGGCGAGCGCCATGCCGGGGGTGCTGAACAGCCCGTTCGCGCGCAGGGTGCGCAGGGTCGTCAGCGCCCGGTCGAAGCCGACCATCGGCGAGTGCGGCCACATCTTCACCACGGCGTGGCCGAGGTTGCGGCAGACGTCGCCGAAGGTGTCCCCGAAGGCGTGCAGTTCGGTGGGGCCGGAGACGCCGATGATCTGTTCGTCGCCGTACGGGCGGAAGACGGTGTCGTAGTGGACGGTGAGCGCGGTGTTGTTGTGCAGGGAGTCGGTGTTGTCGCGTGGGCAGGGGGTGCTGCGCCCGGTGGTGCCGGTGGTCTCGTAGAAGATCCACGCCTTGTGCGGGGGGAGCGACAGGACGTCGTCGAACTCCTCCCGCAGATGGGCCTTGGTGGTGAAGGGGACGGCGGCGAGGGCGTCGGGCGCGAGCGAGGCGATCCCCTCGGGGTCCACGTCCGCCAGGTGCCGTCCGTAGAAGGGGGAGCGCTGCTTCACGTACGCCAGCGTGGCGCGCAGCGCGTCGAGTTGGTGGGCGTACAGCTCTTCTTCGGTCCAGTGACCGGCCGCGAAGGCGAGGTGCCGGTCGCGTATCTCGCGGGCGGTACGGGCGAGTTCTTCGTTGAAGACGGTGAACATGCCTTCCTCACGTGATCGTTCGCGTGCGGGGTGGGGGTTCGGGGGCGGGTGTCCGGGCGCGCCCGTGCGCGGGCGCGGCGGGCCGCCGGTGGGGCCATGGACGGGCCGTGGCCCCACCGGCGGACGGACCCGGTCCCGGGCGCCACGGTCGACGGCGGCCGGGTGGGGTCAGCGGTAACGGAGTCAGCGGTACAGCGGCAGGCTTCCGGTGATCCGGTCCACCGCCTTCCGCTCGCCGCACACGGCCAGCCCGATGTAGGGGAGTTCACCCGTGGGGATGTCGGCGGTGCGACGCGTGTACTCGTCGTACGAACGCGACGACTGCGCCACGGAGGTGAAGTCGACGACGAAGACGCCGGTCGCGCCCGCAGCCCGGAGCGCGACGTCCCGCAGTTCCGTGGTGTCGGCCTTCAGGACGGGCAGCGGGATGGAGGTGATCCCCCGGTGCAGCCCGCCGTCGGCGTCCTTCACGTCGTCGCCCACGATGCCCTCGGTGAAATTCCCGACGGACAGGGCGAGCGCGGCGACGGTATTCATCGCCAGTCCCGGCGGAAGGTCCTTGTCCACGACAATGGCGCACTTCTCGTACTGGTACCCCACGGGGTTCCCCATTCCTTGTTCTCGTGCGGATCCGGATGAACTCCAGGGGTCGTGCACACGACCCTCGGATTCCATCGAGTTCATCCGGGGTTATTCTTCGACATCCGCGATGACCCAGTCGCTTATTTCCCGCCAGGCGCGGATGGCTTCTTGATGGAACGGATGCACCAGATACCGTTCCACGGCCTCCATGTCGTCCAGGAGGCCGACGGCCACGAAGTCGTGGGCGACCGGCCGGGTGGATATGTTCCGGCCGACGGTCCACGCCCGGAGTTCCGGGACCTCACCGCCCACCTCGGCCGCGACGCGTTCGGCGTGCCGGGCCCGGGGGTCGTCCCAGGAGACGCCGGGCTTCAGCTTGAACAGGACGTAGTGGCGGATCACGGGCGTCCTCCCGGGACGAGGGTGAGGGCGCGTCCGGGCACCTCGCCGTGCGCGGCGGCGTGCCGGGCGAACACCCGCACGGCGGTGAGCTGACGGGGGCCCAGACAGTGGTCGAGGGCCCGGTAGTAGTCGAGCAGGGTCCGCTCGGACAGCCGTCCGCCCGGGCCGCGGGCGGACTCCTCGGCGCCCGCCGCGGCGACCGCCGAGGGGTGCGCGCGGGCCAGGGCGACGGCCTCCCGAAGGGCGGTGGCCGTCGCCCGCACCCGTTCGGGACGGGCCCGGGCGACCGTACGGCGCACCACCCAGACGGCGAACACCATGGGCAGCCCGGTCCACTGGCGCCACAGCGCGCCGAGGTCGTGCACCCGCACTCCGGGTGGCGGGGCGGCGCCCACCCGCAGCGCCTCGTCGCCGATCAGGACGGCGGCGTCCGCGCGGGCGAGCATGCCGGGAAGGTCCTGGGGCGCCCGGTGGTAGCGGGGACGCACCCCCAGGGCGTCCTCCAGCAGGACGCGGGCCAGCAGGTTCGTGGTGCGGCTGGCCTCGGAGAGGGCGACCCCTGCGGCGTCGAGGTCCTCCAGTGGGACGCGGGACACCAGGTGGCAGGAGCGCACCGGCCCGTCGCCGCCGATCGCCACACCGCCGGGCAGCGGTTCCCAGACGTCGGTGTGGCGCAGATAGCGGACGAGGCTGACCGGACCGGCGTCCAGCCGCCCCGCCAGGAGTTCGGCCGCGATCCGCTCCGGCGGCCCGGAGACGTCGGCGGCGATCCCGTGCGCCCCGCCGCGCGCCAGTCCCCAGCGCGGCGGGACGCAGTTGAGGTAGGAGAGGTCACCCAGCCGCAGCGGGGCGGCCGGGGGCCGGGGAGAGCCGGGCCGGGGACGGCGAGCGGAGTGGACCGCGCTCACGGTGCGGGCTCGGCGCCGTCGGTCGTGACGGCGGGGGCCGGTCCCCGGCAGAGCCGGAGGACGTCCGTCACCAGGGGGACGCCCTCCGGACCGAGGGCCTGCCGGTAGCGGTCGATGACGGCCGTCTCGCGGGCCAGTACGGTGCGCGGTCCGCCACCGGTCAGCCTGCGCTGCTGGATGCGGTGGGAGATCCGGCGGCGGCTGCGGAGCATCTCGACGATCCGTGCGTCGAGCGCGTCGATTTCCCGACGGTCGTTTTCCAATGCCATATGCGCGGTGCTCTCCGGAGAGCCCACCGTTAATTCCCCCGTGTCGTGCTGTGCCACGTACGCCAACTCCTTCGGTTGCCCGAGGTTTCGTTACGACGAGTAGTCACGTTCAGCGGTCGCCCCATCTTAGATATGCGTCGCGTTACCGACGCAAGGACCGAAGGTCCCATCTCGGATCATGAGATGCCCGGGAGGGGGGATGACACGCATCCGGTCATATTCGCCTAACGCGCAGTCAGCGAATCCCGTGATGTCCTCCACGGAGGGGGAAATCGCTGCTGGGGTTGACTTCGGGGACTCCTGGGGTGACGCATACGCGCCAGGTTCCGGTCGGCCGTTCGCGAGTGGGAGCGGGCCCAAACCGTGCCGGAACCGTCCGGCGGCCTTCCGTGCGGGCGCTGACTATGTCCGGAAGTGCGCAGTCACCGCCGGGACTTCCCGGGGTGCCGTCTTTGCCGTTCGATGACCGGAGTGTGGCGCCGGGGGGGGAACACGGAGCGTTCCTCAGGCGGCGTCGGCGGGGCGGTCGGAAGCCCGCAGGATGTCCACCAGCGCCGTGCGGGCGTCGGTGAGGACGGCTATCCGGGCGTCCAGGTCGGCCAGTTGGTCCCGCAAGTGCGAGAAGACGCACGCCTGGACCGCCGCAACGCCCCCGCCCTGCTGGCCGACTTCTTCGCCGAGCTGCCCCGGCACATGGAGGGCGGCCCCGAGGCGCACTCCGGGACGATGCTGAGTTCCTATCCGTTCGGATCGGTCTGAGCGCGCACCGGTACGGGGCCGGTACGCCTCAACGGGACGGGCGTCCGGTGACGGCCCGTGGGTTCAGACGTGACCAGGCTCCGACACCCAGGGCCGTTCCGACGCCCAGGAACGCGCCGACCCCGGCGGGCACCACCCACCACGTCACCGAAGGCGCGGCGGGGGCGCCGCTTCCGACGAGGGCGAGGGCGGCGGTGAGCAGGCCGTACGGGATCAGCAGCGTTCCCGCCCAGGCGGGGACGAGCAGCAACCACCGGGGGAGCGCGCGTCCCCACGGCCGGACGAGGGCGAACGCCAGCGCCACTCCCGCCAGCGCCGCCAGCACCGCCGTGAAGTCGACGCCGTGCCGCTCCAGCCGCACCAGCGCGCGCCGGACTGACCCTGAGGGCCGCCTCCGGCACCCTCGCCCCGGACGGCCCGGCGGACGACTCCCGGCGGCTGACGCTCACCGCCGCCGCCTCGCTGGCCCCCGGCACCTATACGGTGACGTTCGCCTTCGTCGCGGACGGCGGACGCCTGCTCCCGTCGGCCCGGTTGACGGTGACCGTCAACTGAGCTCCCCGCCCGGAGGGTCGGAAACGGGCCGCCCGGAGCCCGGCCTTCCCCGGCGGCCCCGGCACCCGCCCGCCCGGAGCCCCTGGCCCGTCCCGCCCAGGGCCTCGGAGCAACGCCGTTCGGCCCCCGGACGCCTCAGGGGTCGAACGGGCGTCCGGGCGGGGCCCGTCGGTGCCCATCGGTGTCCGTCGGTGCCGGTCGGGGATTTCGGACTGCAGTGCGGAGCCTCATACCACAGCGGGACGTTCCGCGCCGGAGTTCTCCAACTGCGGGACGCGGCCGAGGGAATGACGACTACGGTGTGTGTTCGCCGGGTGACGAATCGGAGCGCGGGGCCGTTCTCAGGGTCCGAGCGCGCACCACGCCACGCGCCCGGCAGGCCAGCTGGACCCCAGAAGGACACCCACCGATGTCACACCTTCGCGCACCGGCCGAACGCGCAGCCCGCCGTGAGGGCGGCCGGCACGGCAGACCGGGCCGCACCGTTCCCCCGCTGCCCGGGCCGCACATACGCGGACAGTTGTCACGGATCGCGGTGCTCCCCGCGGTCGCGGTCGCCCTCAGCGCCACCGCCGCCGTGCTGTTCACGGTACGGGCCTCCACCACCCCCGCCGGGCCGGTCCTGTGGATCGTGCTCGCCGCGGCCCTCGCGGTCGCCCTCGCCGCGATCGTCATCGCCGCCGTCGCGGCCCGCCGGTCCGCCCGGGCCCTCGGCGACCGGATCGGCGAACTGGGCCGGGCCAGCGCGGAGGGCCGGGAGGCGGTCAGGGAACTGGTCGCCGCGCTCGGCCGGGGCGAGATCACCCCCGAGGCCCCCACCCTCACCGCCGACGGGACCGGGCCGGGCCTCCCCGGCGACGAGGACCCCGGAGACGACCCCGGGGGCGACGGCCTCGACCGCCTCGCCCGGGAGCTGGACCGCTCCCGGGAGACCGCCGTCCGGGCCGTGCACCACGCCGCCCAGCTCTCCGGCCGGGCCGGGAGCGAACAGAAGGTGGAGGTCTTCGTCAACCTCGCCCGACGCCTTCAGTCCCTGGTGCACCGGGAGATCACGATCCTGGACGAGCTGGAGAACGAGGTCGAGGACCCCGAACTGCTCAAGGGGCTCTTCCACGTCGACCACCTCGCCACCCGCATCCGCCGGCACGCGGAGAACCTCGCCGTCCTCGGCGGTGCCGTCTCCCGGCGCCAGTGGAGCAGCCCGGTCTCCCTCCACGAGGTCATGCGCTCGGCCATCGCCGAGGTGGAGCAGTACTCCCGGGTCCGGCTCGTCCCCCCGATCGAGGGCAGCCTGCAGGGCCACGCCGTCGCGGACGTCGTCCATCTGATGGCCGAACTCGTGGAGAACGCCACCGTGTTCTCCGCCCCCCACACCGAAGTGCTGCTGAGGGTGGCCCCGGTGACCTCGGGCCTCGCCGTCGAGGTCGAGGACCGCGGGCTCGGCATGCCCACCGAGGAACAGTCCCGGATGAACGCCCTGCTCACCGCCCCCGACCAGATCAAGGTCGCGAGTCTCCTCCAGGACGGCCGGATCGGTCTGCTCGTGGTCTCCCAGCTCGCCCACCGCCACGGCATCGTCGTCCGGCTCCAGACCAACATCTACGGCGGCACCCAGGCCGTCCTCGTCCTGCCGCAGGACCTCCTCGGCTCCGGCGGAGGCCCGGCCAGGGCCGCTGCGGCCCGTGAACTCCCCGCCCCGCGCCCCGCTCCCCGGGCCGTCCCCGCCGCCCCGCGCGCCGGGACCGTCCCCCCGGGCGCACGGCCCGCCCCCACCACCGGCCCCCGCCCCTCCGCGACGGCCCCCGCCGCCCCGGCCGTCCCGGGGCGGCCCACGCCGCTGCCGGTCCGTGACTCCCGGTCCGTCCGCCGGATCGCCGCTCCGCAACCCCCGCCCGCCGACCGGGCCCTCCCGGTCGACCGCGCCGTCCGCGCCGATCAGGGCGCGCCGGGCGGACCGTCCGCCGGGGACGGCGGGACCGGGCCCGGCGCGAGCGCCCCGAGGACGACCCCGCCCGGCCCCCGGCCCCCCGCCCCCGGCCCCACGGCGGCGCTTCCCGCCCCGGTCCCGCCGCCCCGGGCCATGGCCCCGCACGGTGGTGAACCCGTCGAGGAGCGCCCCACCGCCCGGCTCCTCCCGCGCGGGGGCCTACGGGCCGCCAAGGACCGTCCGGTGCTCCCCAAGCGCCAGGCGCAGCAGCACCTCGTCCCCCAGCTGCGGCAGGCGCCGGACCGCCGCCGCGCGTCCCGGGGCCCGTCCGGCGAAGCCGACCCGGGGCTGATGGCGGCCTTCCAGCGCGGGGTCGGCCTGGCCGAGGCCCAGTACGCCCAGCGCGTCCGGGACGAGCGCCTCGCCCCGCTCCCGCCCACCGCCCCGGAGCCCCCCCGCCCCGACCCGGCGGCGGACCACCCCCGTCCCCCCACGCCGGACCACCCCCGCCCGACCACGCCGGACCGCCTCCGTCCCCCCACGCCGGAGCCCCCCCGCCCCGGTACGGCGCGGACCCTCCCGGAGTACCCCCTCCCGACCGCGCCGGAGCACTTCGCCCCCGGCGGTCCCAGTGCCCCTGGCGCCCCCGGCGCGCCCGAAGCCCTGGACCACCCCGCCGTGGACCCGCCCGCCGGGACCGTCCCCGGGGGCGACGGCGGGCGGCCCCCCGTCCTCACCGCCCTAGACGTGCCCGCGCACGAACTGCCCCCCCTCACCCGCACCCCCATCCACGACCTGGCGCTCAGCGCCTTCGCCGCCGGGCGGCTGGCCACGCCCCCCGTTCCGCCGCCCACCGTCCGGGGCGTCCGTCCCGGACCCGTCGACGAGGGCCCGCCGCCCGCGTCCGGCACCCCCACCCCCTGACCGGCGGCCCCACCCCACGGGGCGCCCCGGCCCCCCCCGACCCCCTCCGTACCGCCGTACTTCCAAGGAGTCGAACCACCATGGCGAGCGATGTGCAGACCGGCCCGACGACCGACCTCGACTGGCTGATGAGCAGCCTGGTCCAGCGGGTGCCGCACACCAGCAGCGCGGTCCTGCTGTCCTCCGACGGGCTGGTCAAGTCCGTGCACGGCCTCGAACCGGACGGTGCCGACCACATGGCCGCGCTCGCCTCCGGCCTCTACTCGCTCGGCCGCAGCGCGGGCATCCGGTTCGGCGACGGCGGGGAGGTCCGGCAGGTCGTGGTCGAACTCGACGACACCCTCCTGTTCGTCTCCGCCGCCGGATCGGGCACCTGCCTCGCCGTCCTCGCCGGACGCGACGCCGACGCCGCCGTCCTCGGCTACGAGATGGCGATGCTCGTCAAGAGCGTCCGTCCCTACCTCATGACCGCGCCCCGTCAGCCGCTCGCGTCCGAACCGACCGGGATCCGGCGTTGAGTACCGTCGCCCGCACGGACGGACCATGGCTCGACGAGGCCGCCGGACGCCTGGTGCGGCCGTACACGGTGAGCAACGGCCGCACCAGGCCCACCACGTCCTTCGATCTGATGTCCCAGGTCATGAGCACCGGCGCGACCCCGCTCGGCCGACTGGGGCCGGAGCACGCGCAGGTCCTCGCGCTCTGCGACGCCCCCGTCTCCGTCGCGGAGCTCGCCGCCCAGCTGAGACTGCCGGCGGCCGTCACCAAGGTGCTGCTGTCCGACCTCGTCGACTGCGGGGCCCTGACGACGAAACCGCCCGCCTTCTTCCACAACCCCACGGACCGGTCCCTTCTGGAGGCAGTGCTCGATGGACTACGACGGCACCTCTGACCCCTTCCCGACGGCGTTGAAGATCCTGGTCGCCGGGGGCTTCGGGGTCGGCAAGACGACCTTCGTCGGAGCCGTGAGCGAGATCTCGCCACTGAGCACCGAGGAACTGCTCACCACGGTCAGCGCCACGACCGACAGCCTGGAAGGCATCGAGAACAAGACCGAGACGACCGTCGCCATGGACTTCGGCCGGATCACCCTCGACCCGCAGCACGTCCTCTACCTGTTCGGGACCCCCGGCCAGGAACGGTTCTGGTTCATGTGGGACGAACTCTCCGAGGGCGCGCTCGGCGCGGTCATCCTCGCGGACACCCGGCGGCTGGAGGAGTGCTTCCCGGCGGTCGACTTCTTCGAACAGCGCGGCCTCGCCTTCATCCTGGCCGTCAACGAGTTCGACGGCGCCCACCGCTACGACCCCGACGAGGTGCGCGCCGCCATCGACCTGGACCCCGGGGTGCCGGTCGTCCGCTGCGACGCCCGGATCTCCAGCTCCGGCGTCCAGACCCTGCTCACCCTGGTGCGCCACCTGATCGCGTACGCGCCCGCGCACCCGACGGGCCACGAGGCCCGGGCATGAGGCACCTACCGGCCGCCCGGCCCGTGCCGTTCCTGCTCACCCCGGTCGACCGGGAAGCACCCGAACGGGCCCGGCGGCTGCGGGCGCTCGGTCTGGGCGGACTGCCCGACCCGGTGTTCGACGCGTTCGCGGACCTGCTCGCCGAGACCACCGGAGCCCCCTTCGCGATGGTCAACTTCGTCGACGAGCACCAGCAGTTCCTCGCCGGACTGCGCACCCCCGCCGGACGCTGCGCCGCCGCCCTCGGCGCCGGACCGGACGGTGGCGCGCCCGGCCGCCGGATGAGCCGTGAGCGCGGCTACTGCCCGTACGTCGTCGTCCGGCGCCGCGCCCTGGTCCTGGAGGACGTCCGCGACTACCCGAGGTTCGCCGGGAACCCGCTGGTGGACGAGACCGGGGTGCGGACCTATCTGGGGGCGCCGGTGCTCGACCGGACGGGCATCGCCCTCGGCACGGTGTGCGTGGTCGACACCGAGCCGAGGCCCTGGGGGCGGGCCGGACTGGAGACCATCAAGGCCAGGGCCGCGGAGCTGGCGGCGGAGATCCGGCGCCGGGAGGACGACTTCCTGTGACCCGCCGGACGGCCACCGGACGGACCGCCGTCCGGGCGGACGTGCCGGACCGCCGTCCGGCCGGTTGCCCGGGCGGCGGGGTACCCGGCGCCGTGCCGTCCGTGGCGCCGTAGCGGGGGCGTCACCGCGCCGTCTGTAGGAAACCTGCGGCGCCGCTTAAGAAAACCTCGATGGACCCGGCCCCCGTCGTACGGCAGATTCGTTCCGTCGGCGACGAGGGCCCGCATCCGCCCCGCGCGTCCGGCACACCCCATTCCGCCCCGGACGGCGAGCCCCCGCTCCGCCGTGCCGTCGGCGTGCGACGACGACAGGGAGCCGTGGCGATGAAGGCACTGCTGAAGGACCGGGCGGAACCAGGACTCCGGCTGGCCGACGTCCCCGAACCCGAGGTGGGCCCCGGTGACGTGCTCATCCGGGTCCAGCGCACCGGGATCTGCGGCACCGACCTCCACATCCGCGCCTGGGACGGCTGGGCGCGCCGGACGATCCGCACCCCGCTGATCGTCGGCCACGAGTTCGTCGGCGAGGTCGTGGAGACCGGCCGCGAGGTCCGGGACGTCGCGGTGGGGGACCGGGTCAGCGGCGAGGGCCACCTGGTCTGCGGCACCTGTCGCAACTGCCTCGCCGGACGCCGCCACCTCTGCCGGGCCACCGTCGGGCTCGGGGTCGGCCGGGACGGGGCCTTCGCCGAGTACGTGGCGCTGCCCGCCTCCAACGTCTGGACGCACCGGGTGCCGGTGGACCTCGACATCGCCGCCATCTTCGACCCGTTCGGCAACGCGGTGCACACCGCGCTGTCGTTCCCGCTGGTCGGCGAGGACGTGCTGATCACCGGGGCCGGACCGATCGGACTGATGGCGGCGGCGGTCGCCCGGCACGCGGGCGCCCGCAACGTCGTGGTCACGGACGTCAGCCCCGAACGCCTCGACCTCGCCCGCAAGATCGGCGCCACCCTCGCCCTGGACGTCTCCACCGCCGCCATCGCGGACGGACAGCGCGCGCTCGGACTGCGCGAGGGCTTCGACGTCGGTCTGGAGATGTCCGGCCGCCCCGAGGCCCTGCGGGACATGATCGGCAACATGACCCACGGCGGCCGGATCGCCATGCTCGGCCTGCCGACCGAGGAGTTCCCCGTCGACTGGGCCCGGATCGTCACCTCCATGATCACGATCAAGGGCATCTACGGCCGGGAGATGTTCGAGACCTGGTACGCCATGTCCGTCCTGCTGGAGGGCGGACTGGACCTCGCCCCGGTGATCACCGGCCGTTACGACTACCGCGACCACGAGGCGGCCTTCGCGGACGCCGCCTCCGGACGCGGCGGCAAGGTCATCCTGGACTGGACCATCTGACACCCCGCCGGGGCACGCGCCCCGCGCACCCCGGGACGCCCGCGGCACCCCGCCGCGGGCTCCCGCGCCACCGCGTTCCACGACACCACCGCGCGCTCCCAGAGGGCCGCGCGACCCACCAAGGACGGGACCCGACGATGTTCGACTCCGTGCGCGACGACCTGCGCGCCACCCTCGACGAGATCCGCGCCGCCGGGCTGCACAAGCCCGAACGCGTCATCGCCACCCCCCAGTCCGCGACCGTCGGCGTGTCCGGCGGCGCCGAGGTGCTCAACTTCTGCGCCAACAACTACCTGGGGCTGGCCGACCACCCCGAGGTGGTCGCCGCCGCGCACACCGCCCTCGACCGCTGGGGTTACGGCATGGCCTCGGTGCGGTTCATCTGCGGCACCCAGGAGGTGCACAAGGAACTGGAGGCCCGGCTCTCCGCGTTCCTCGGCCAGGAGGACACGATCCTCTACTCCTCCTGTTTCGACGCCAACGGCGGGGTCTTCGAGACCCTGCTCGGCGCCGAGGACGCGGTGATCTCCGACGCCCTCAACCACGCCTCCATCATCGACGGCATCCGGCTCTCCAAGGCCCGCCGGCTGCGCTACGCCAACCGCGACCTCACCGAACTGGAGGAGCGGCTCAAGGAGGCGTCCGGCGCCCGGCGCAAGCTGATCGTCACCGACGGCGTCTTCTCCATGGACGGCTACGTGGCGCCCCTCGCGGAGATCTGCGACCTCGCCGACCGCTACGACGCCATGGTCATGGTCGACGACTCGCACGCCGTCGGCTTCACCGGCCCCGGCGGTCGCGGCACCCCCGCCCTGCACGGGGTCGAGGACCGGGTGGACATCGTCACCGGCACCCTCGGCAAGGCCCTCGGCGGCGCCTCCGGCGGCTATGTCGCGGCCCGCGCCGAGATCGTCGCGCTGCTGCGCCAGCGCTCCCGCCCCTACCTCTTCTCCAACACCCTCGCCCCCGTCATCGCCGCCGCCTCCCTCACCGTCCTCGATCTGCTGGAGTCCGCCGGTGACCTGCGGCGACGGCTGGCCGACAACACCGCGCTGTTCCGTTCCCGGATGACCGCCGAGGGCTTCGACGTGCTCCCCGGCGACCACCCGATCGCCCCCGTGATGATCGGTGACGCCGCCGAGGCCGCCCGGATGGCGGAACTCCTGCTCGACCGGGGCGTCTACGTGATCGGGTTCTCGTTCCCGGTGGTCCCCCGGGGCGAGGCCCGCATCCGGGTCCAGCTCTCCGCCGCGCACTCCACCGAGGACGTCGACCGCGCCGTGGACGCCTTCGTGGCCGCCCGGGCCGAGCTGGCCGCCGAGCGCGCCGCGTCGGCCGCCGGGCCCGCCGGGGACTGAGCGGTGGCCGGGGCCGGGCCGGACCCCCGGACCGGCCCCGGCCCGGGCACCCCCCGGAACCTGCGAGAATCGGACACATGGCCGATACGGAGGCAGGGACATGAGCGGGGCGCGGGCGTGATCGAGGCACGGCGGCTGCACATCCTCCGCGCGGTGGCCGACCACCGCACGGTCACCGCCGCCGCGGCCGCGCTCTACCTCACCCCCTCCGCGGTCTCCCAGCAGCTCACCGCGTTGGAACAGGAGACCGGACACCGCCTCGTCGACCGGGGCGCCCGGGGCGTGCGGCTCACCCCGGCCGGGGAGATCCTGCTCCGCCACACCCACGCCGTCCTCGCCCAGCTCGAACGCGCCGACGCCGAGCTGGCCGCCTACCGCTCCGGCTCCGCGGGCACCGTCACCGTCGCCGCGTTCGCCACCGGCATCGGCCTGGTCGTCGCCCCCGCCCTCGCCCTCCTCGCCGCCGAGGCGCCCGGCATCCACGTCCGGGTCCAGGACGCCGAGGGGGACGCCAGCCTGCCGATGGTCCTGGACCGCCAGGTGGACGTCGCGGTCGCCGTCGAGTACCGGGGCGCGCCCGGCGCCGACGACCCCCGGCTGACCCGGGTCCCGCTGTACGCCGAGCCCTTCGACGCCGTCCTGCCGCTCGGCCACCGCCTCGCCGAACGCTCGGCGCTGGCGGCGCTCGCGGAACCCTCCGCGCTGTCCGCGCTGGCGGACGACGCCTGGATCGGCCCCTACCCCGGCAACCCCTGCCACGACGTGGTCGTCCTCGCCTGTGAGCACGCCGGGTTCCAGCCCCGGCTGGAGCACCAGTCGGACGACTTCCGGGCCGTGGTCGCGCTGGCCTCGGCGGGCGCCGGGGTCGCGCTGGTGCCCCGTTCGGCGCTGCGCGGCATGGACCTCGGCGGGGTCGTCGTCCGCCCCCTGGCCGGGGCCGCGCCCACCCGGCGGGTGTTCGCGGCGGTGCGCTGCGGCGCGGAGGACCACCCACTGATCCGTCCCGTGCTGACCGCGCTCTCCGGCGCGGCGCGGGAGCGGGAGGAGCACACCGCGACGGCGCGGTGACGGCGCCCGGCGCCCGCCGCCGGAGCGCACCGGACCCCACCCGGCCCACGGGACCCGCACTCCTGCCACGGCCGACGGGAAACCAGCGAGCGAGGAGAACCACGGTGAACGACGAACCGACGACGGACGGCCACGGGACGGGTGCCGGTCCTGGCGCCGGGGCAGTGGCCCACGCGGGTGCGGGTCCCGGCCTTGGGACTGCTCCCGGCCCTGGTCCCGGTCCCGGGGCGGCCGGGCGGGAGGAACCGGTCCGGCTGCGCTCCGGCGCCGAACTGACCGCCGCCGCCGGAGAGCTGGCGGAGCTGCTGGCCGACACCGTCAACGCGGGGGCCTCCCTCGGCTTCCTCGCCCCGCTGGACCGCGCCGACGCCGCCGGGGCGTGGCGCGACGCCGTCCCCGCCGTCGAGGCGGGGCACCACGCGATCTGGGTCACCCGTGACGCGGAGGGCGTGACCGGCACCGTCGGGATCCTGTTCACCCGGAAGCCCAACGGCACCCACCGCGCCGAACTGGTCAAGCTGATGGTCCACCGCCGGGCCCGGGGCCGGGGGCTCGCCCGCGCGCTGCTCGCCGCCGCCGAGCGGGGCGCGGTGGCCGAGGGGGTGCGGCTGCTCCACCTCGACACCGAGACCGGCAGCCCCGCCGAACGCCTCTACCGGGCAGCGGGCTGGCGGGAGGCGGGCGTGATCCCCGACTTCGCGGCCGATCCGTCCGGCGTCCTGCGCCCCACCACGCTGTTCTACAAGCACCCGGCCGTCACCGGCCCGGGTGCCGGAGCGCCCTCCCCGGTGTGACGCCCCGTCGCGCGTTCCCCGGCCCGGCCGTCCCCGTGGCGGTCGGGCCGGGGGCCGCTGTCAGTGACGTTGGCTACCGTTCGTGTCATGCCAGACGCAGACGACGTACGCCGGGTGGCCCTGTCCTTCCCGGACACCACCGAGAAGACCGCCTGGAGCATGCCCACCTTCCGGGTCGCGGGCAAGATGTTCGCCACCCTCCCCGAGGAGGAGACGTCCATAGCGGTGCGCTGTCCCAAGGTCGAACGCGACGAACTCGTCCTCGCCGAGCCGGAGAAGTTCTGGATCGCGGGCCACGAGGCGTCCTTCGCCTGGGTGCGGGTGCGGCTGGCGGCCCTGGAGGACGACGCCGAGCTGACCGACATCCTCGCCGACTCCTGGCGCCAGGCCGCCCCGCCCCGGCTGCTGGAGGCCCACCCCGCCCTGGGGGTCGCGAACGGGGAGTGAAACCGCTTTCCGTGGGCGGACGCGCCTGGCATGATCCGAACCGGGGGTCGGGGGGCCCTCAGGAGGTTCACAGGTACCGACGACCCGGGGGAAGCTGGGGAGGGTACGGACAGCGATGTCGACGCTTTCGACGACGTCCGGATGGAGTGCAGACGGTCGAGGGGACGGGGTCCTCCGGCCCTGGGCGCGCGGGCCGCGCCGTGCCGGGGGAGCGCCCCGGAGGCCCGCCCGGCCGCCCGGCCCGCTGATACCCGGGGGCGCGGAGCGCGACCCCGGGACGGGCGGCCGCGCCCAGGGCTCCGGGGCCCCCGTGGACGGCCACCGGGCCGGGGCGGGACGGGCGGCCCGCGAGGACGACCCCGCCGGGAGCGGCGACGGGTCCGGGGCGGCCGGGAAGGACGACGGGACCGGTGCCGGTGCCGGAAAGGGCGCGGGTGCCGCGTCCGGAACCGGGGCCGGACGGTCCGCCTTCCGTGGACCGGTGCGTCGCCGACCGGGACGTGGTGGCCGTACCCCGGGCGGCGACGGCCCCGCGCCGGGTCGCGGCGGCTCCGGAACCCGCCTCTGGTCCCGGGACTTCAACCTGTTCTTCACCGCCCGGGCGGTCGCCAAGCTCGGCGACACCATGCTTCCGGTGGCCCTCGCCGCGGGGCTCCTCCAGCACGGGTACGGGGCCGGGGCGGTCGGTCTGGCGATGGCCGCGTCCGTCGCCTGCTTCGCGGGTCTCGTGATCTTCGGCGGGGTCTTCGCGGACCGCTTCAGCACCCGGCTGCTGATGATCGGCTCCGATCTGGTCCGGCTGGTCACCCAGGCCCTGGCCGCCGGACTCTTCTTCGCCGGACACGTCGTCCTGTGGCAGATCTGCGTCATCGGCGCCGTCAACGGAGCCGCCGCCGCGATCTTCCAGCCCGGGGTCGCCAGCACCGTGCCCCGGCTCGCCTCCGACGTCCAGGCGGCCAACGGCGCGATCCGGGTCGCGGAGTCCACCGCGCACCTCGCGGGTCCGGCCCTGGCCGGTCTGCTGGTCGCGTTCTCCTCGGCGGGCGGCGTCTTCGTCGCCCACGCCGCGACCTACGCGGTCAGCGCGCTCTGTCTGGTGCTGATGCGGCTGCCCCCGCCCGCGCCCGACGACCGCGTCGGCGGCGCCGGATTCCGCGCCGACCTGGTCGAGGGGTGGCGGGAGTTCCGGTCCCGCACCTGGCTGTGGGGCGTGATCGCCGTCTGGTGCCTCTACACGGTCGCGGTGGCGGGCCCGGCGATCCCCCTGGTGGCCACGGAGGTCATCCAGGACGAGGGCCCCCGCGCGTACGGCCTCGTCAACTCGGCGCTCGGCGCGGGCACCGTCCTCGGCGGCCTGGTCGCCCTGCGGCTGCGCCCCCGGCACATGCTCCGCGCCGGTTCGCTCGCCCTCTTCGGGTTCGCCGCCCACCCCGCGACGGTCGGCGCCGGACTGCCGGTGTGGGCCATGTGCCTGGGCGCCGTCGTCGCCGGGGCCGGTGGTTCCTTCTGGGCCGTGATGTGGGCGACCAGCGTCCAGACCCAGGTCCAGCCCGATGTGCTCAACCGCATCCACGCCTACGACGTGGCCGGTTCGCTGGCGATGGTGCCGGTCGGCCAGGCCCTCGCCGGACCCGCCTCGACCGCCACCTCCGGCGACTCGGTGCTCCTGTTCGGCGCGGTGACGGCCCTGGTCGTCCCGGCCGTGCTGCTGCTGATCCCGGCGGTCCGGGGACTGGTCCGCGCCGATCTCGCCCGGCCCGGTCCCGTCACCTCCGGCGGTCCCCCGCGCCCGCCGGGACCGGACCGGCCGGACGCCCCGGCGGAGCGGGCGGCGTGCTCCGGCGCCGGAGCCCCGCCGGGGTGCGCGGCCCCGGGCGGACCGACCGGCCGGGGCCCGGGGGAGTGCGGCGACCCGGGGCACTGATCTCCCGGGCCCGGGAGATCAGTGCCCCGGGCCCGGGGGACCCGGGGGCGCCGACCTGCCGACCTGCCGGCTGCCCCGAGGAGCTGAGCGCGCGGCGCCGGGAACGGCCCCGGGCCCGGCGGGACCGGCCCGGACCTCAGCCGGTGGGCGGCGTCCCGCCGCCGAGGAAGCCGGTCACCCGCTCCCGCAGCGACCGCGCGTCCAGCCCGTGCGCGGCGACGTGCTCCTCGATCGTGCCGTACCGGCGCAGCTCACGGCGGCCCACGCCCAGCCCGAGCACCCGGTGCGGCACATCGGCCAGCGCGTCGTTCGCGGCGGCCGTCGAGGTCCCGGCCAGGTACGGCTCCACCAGCACCACGTCCGGGGTGCCGTGCGGCCCGGCGGTCGCCAGCGCGGCCCGGCGCAGCGAGACCGCGTCGAAGGGCCGGACGGTGGTGGCGTAGAGCACGGTCACGTCCAGGCCCTCGGTGGCGGTCAGCACCTCGCCGAGGGTGGTGCCCACCGCGACCACCACTCCGCGCCCGCCCTCGCGCACGGTGTGGAAGCGCTCTCCGTCGACCGGGAACGCCCGGGGGTTGGACTGGGTCGACAGCCGTACGTACACCTTGTCGTCCCCGGCGGCGACGGCGTGCCGCAGCAGCGTCTCCGCCTCGTCCGGGTGGCCGGGGACGTGGACCGTCCAGCCGTCCAGGGTGTCGAGCAGCGCCACGTCCCCCGGGGACATGTGGGTGTAGCCGCCGGACGGCCAGTCGAACGAGGCCGCCGCGCTCACCAGCACCCCGCCCATGCCCTGGTGGCCGAAGTCCAGCTTGATCTGCTCGAACGGCCGCTCCACCAGGAAGCTGGCGAAGGTGTGCACCACGGGCCGCAGCCCGGTCAGGGCCAGTCCCGCGCCCGTGCCCACCAGCAACTGTTCGCGGATGCCCACGTCGATCACCCGGTCCGGGTGGCGGCGCGCGGCCTCGGCGAAGCCGTCGGAGCCGATCACGGCGAGCACCACGGCCACCCGGGGGTCCTCGTCCAGGATCCGGGTCAGCACGGGGGCGAAACGGTCGCGCATCGTGTCCATCGGTGGTCCTCTCCAGTGCTCAGACGTCGGCGCGCGGGGAGCCGACGCGGGCGACGACGGCGTGCGGGCGTCCGGGGTGCGGGGCGGTGAAGGCGTCGTACAGGGCCGTGTGGTCGCGGCCGTCGACGGTCACCGTGGACCAGCCCCCGGCCTCGAAGCGGGCGGCTATGCCACCGGGCCGGGCCTGGGTCGCGGAGGCGTTGTCGATCACCACGGTGTGCAGCCGGTCCAGCCCGGCGGGTCCGGCGAAGGCGATCGCCTCGTGGTTGCTTCCCTCGTCCAGTTCCCCGTCGCCGATCAGCACCCACACGGCGGGGTCGGTCAGTCCCTGGGCCCGCAGCCCGAGCGCGGTGCCCACCGCGAGCGGGAGCCCGTGCCCCAGGGAGCCGCTGCCGATCTCCGCGCCGGGGACGAGCAGCCGGTCCGGGTGGTGCCCGAGCGGCGAGTCGTACCCGCCGAAGCCGGGCAGCCACTCCACCGGGACGAACCCCTTCGCGGCGAGCACCGCGTAGTAGGCCATCGGGCCGTGGCCCTTGGAGAGCAGGAACCGGTCCCGGCCCTGGTCCCGGGCGGTGGCGGGGGAGACCCTCAGCACCCGGTCGTAGAGCACCCACAGCGCGTCCAGCGTCGAGGCCGCCGCGACGTCGTGCTTCTCGTCCCCCGTGAGTAGCCCCATCAACCGCTCCAGGTCCCCGTACCCGTATCCGTCCACGCCGTCCCCGGCCCTTCCGGCCCGCCCGTCCGGCCTCGCACGCCCCATGGCGTCGGTCACCTTGGTCATGACACCACTGTGCAACCTGAAGCGTCCTTGAGGTCAACTCTCCGGAAGTGCGCGACCACGGTCCCGAGTGCGGTATGGTTTCCGTGCACGTCCGGCCGGGGGAAAGCCCAGGTCACGACGGGCACCGGGACGTGGCGCAGCTTGGTAGCGCACTTGACTGGGGGTCAAGGGGTCGCAGGTTCAAATCCTGTCGTCCCGACCAGCGTTTTCGCAGGTCGGAAGCCGCCCTCTCATCCGTGAGAGGGCGGCCTTTCGTGCGTCTGAGGGCCGTGGTGGTCGCAGTGTGGTCGCACGCCCGTCCGGGTCCGGTTCGCCAGGGTGCTGGTGGCTCGGCCAACGCGAGCAGCGCTGGCCTCAGCCCTGGATCAAGGTCCACCGCCTTTCATTCCGGTTGGGGTGGGGTGTCAAGCCCCGCTCTTGCCGAGCTGGTTGAGCGGACGCGGCGACCGGGGGCAATGGGCTGGGCTCGGTGGGTCCGGAGCGGGCCGTGCGGCATCGCTGAGCGGTGTCCGCATCGCGTACAGCCGCGATCCCGTTCCGTGGGCCGTGATTGTGTTGGCCCTTCCGCGCCGACCGAACCGCGCTCCGATTCCAGCGGACCGAGTGGACCAGCCCCTGGTCTCACATGGCGAACCCGGACGGATCTCGATCACGCAATGCCCCTGGCCCCGCTTCGTACGCGCGTTTTGCGAGGGCGTCCGCGGCGGTGTACCCACCGTCCACGGTGATTTCCGTACCGGTGACAAAGCGAGCGCCATCGGTGAGTAGAAACGCCACGACCGAGGCGATGTCATCCGGAAACCCGTTGCGCCCCAGCGGAGTCAATCCGGCTGATTGCGCGGGGGCGTCGCCGTCGATATGGCAGGGCGATACGGCGTTGACCCGGATTCCGGACGGCCCGAGCACATTGGCGAGGCTCTTCGTGAGGTTGGTGAGCGCGGCCTTGCTCGCCGCGTAGGCGAGTGAATCGAATGAGCCCACGCTCCCCGCCGTGCTGGAGATGTTGATGATCGAACTGCCGGGCGGCATGGTCGGGGACAGCGCGATCGCGGTGGCCAGGGGGCCCCGCAGGTTGACGTCCAGCACGCTGTCCCACGAGTCCAGACTGGATGCCCACGGCGTGAACTCGATGACGCCGGCGTTGTTCACGAGCCCGTGGAAGGGACCGGTGGCGGCCAGCCGGCCGAGCGTGGCCGCTGATTCCTCCCGGTCGAGGTGGTTGAGGTGGACCATCTCCCCGACGCCGAGGGCGCGGAGTTCTTCCGCGTCGTCCGCGCCGGTGTGGTACGTGCCGACGACGCTTGCTCCGCGCCTGGCCAGATCGAGCGCGATGCCCCGGCCGATGTCCTTCGACGCTCCGGTGACCAGGATGCGCTTGTCCGCGAACATCACGCGTCCGCCTCCGCTGCCACCCGGTGCGGCTGCGGGCCGTGATCGGCGGCCAGGACGTGGGCCAGCCGCCGCGCCAGAGCCAGGGTGGTGAGCGAGGGGTTGGCGGCACCCATGCGGGGAAAGGTCGCCGGGCCGCAGGCGTAGAGGCTGGGGACGGCGGCGAACATATGGCGGTCGTCGAGTACGTCGCCCAGCGGCAACGTGCAACCCTCGTGGTCCTCGGTGCCCAACAGGCTTGACCAGGTGAAAGGCCCTTCGGACGCCTCCGTGCCGATCGACTCCGGCAGCACGAACGCGTTGGTGCGCAGCGGGCGGTCGAAGTCGTCGAAGGCCAGGGGCGCGGGGGTGAGACCGAACTCGGTGGCCAGCTGGAGCCACACCTCGTCCAGTACCCGTCGCTGGCGGGCGACCACGTCCCGGTCGACCGGGGCCAGCTCGGCTGTCACAGTGGTGCGCCACGGGAACCCGGGGGTCGGCTCGCACGTCACATGGCTACCGCTCCCGGGCACCTGCTCCCCGGTGAGCCGCACGTCGAATTGAAGGATGCCGGGTTCGGGCCGTACGACCGTGATGAACAGGTTCGAGCGGTGGCCGTCCTCGCACGCGGTCACATACGAGCCGGAGGCGATGTCCGGCAGTCCGCGGGATGCCCGGTCATCGCGCACGCGCAGGAAGAAGCCCTGGACGATGTGGTCGGTCAGCCCGTCCAGCCGGGGCGGGCGGCCGGGGTCGACCGCGCACAGCGCCTGGATGGCTAGCCTGCTGCTCTCGATGGTCCCGGCGGCAAGGATCACCGAGTCCGCGGAAATCCGGCGGGCCTCGGCGTTCGGGCCGGCTTCCCGGACGAGCACGCCGCGGGCTCGACCGTCTTTGACGTCGACCGCGAGGACGTCGGTGTCGCACAGGAACCGGATGCCGCGCGGGGCCTCCAGCGCGGCGCCCGTCACCGGGTGCCGCCAATGGTCCAGCGGGGAGTAGGCGTACCAGCGGCCGTCGTCGCCGAACCGGGTTTCGGCCTGCGGGGTGCGGACGAGACGGAATCCTCCGAGTTTCAGAGCCGGTTGCTGCGAGTTGAGCGGGGCCGGATCTACGCCGAGTTCCGCGGCGACCCGCTCGTAGAGCGGTGCGCCGCCCAGCCACGAGCCGCGCAGGTCCGCCACGACCTGCTCCGGCCAGTCGGCCAGCGCCCAGTTCTCCACCGGCAGCGACGCGCCGTACCAGTACAGCGAACGTCCACCGAGGCGCTTGCGCAGGCCGGTGGTACCGGCGTAGTGCGGGGCGGATTCCGATGTCCAGCAACGCTGGAAGTGCGGGTCGACGACGGGGTCGAGGAAGGTACGCAGCGCTTGATCGGGCCGGTGCGCGGAGTTGATGTGCAGCAGATCCCGCGCGGGTCCGCCTTCGACGACCAGGACGTCGTCGATACCGAGAGCGGCCAGTCGCCAGGCCACTTCGAGCCCCGCGAGCCCGCCTCCGACGATCACTATCCGGAAGTGCGGGTCCTCGGCGTCCGGAGCCGCAGCGGGCCATTGCCATGCGGCGGGGCGGGGCGGGAGGTCAGTTGTCGGCATGGTGGTTCCCCATGGAGTTCGTCGGGTCAGGTATGCGGTCTGCGGAGCTTGCCCAGGCCGCGATGGCGGTGAGCGCCTCGGCGGTCGTGGGTCGGTGCAGGGTCGGTGCGATACCGGTGAGGGGCTTCGGACCGACGAGAGCAGTGCGGGTTCCGGCGCGGCGGCCGGCCTCGATGTCACACGCGGAGTCGCCGACCATCCACGAGGAGGACAGGTCGCGGTCGAGGTCGCGGGCGGCTTGGTGGAGCATTCCCGGGGCGGGCTTGCGACACGGGCAGGCGAGGGAGAGCCGCGGCACGGTACCGCTTCGGTGGTGCGGGCAGAGGTAGATCCCGTCCAGCCGAACCTGGTGGTGCGCCAGGAGTTCCCGCAGCCGGTGGTGCATCGGTGCGATGGCGGCCTCGTCGAACAGGCCGCGAGCCAGTCCACTCTGGTTGGTGACCACGATCAAGGCGAAACCGGCCTGCTGGAGGACGCGTAGCGGTGGCCCGATGCCCGTCTGGAGTATCAGGTCCTCGGGGCGGGACGGGTAGTGGCGGGGTTCGGTGAGAGTGCCGTCGCGGTCGAGGAACACCGCCGACCTCCGAAGGACACGGGTGCGCGCGGGGGCGGTCATATTGCCACCTGCCCCTTGTGCGGGGTCAGCGGCGGGGCGCTGCGGACGGACGGGCTGATGGTCGCGCAGACCGCTGTGACGAGCATGACGGTGGTGAGGGCGAGGACGGCACCGGTGGGGCCCGCCGTGGTCAGCAGCAGCCCGGCGCCGAGGGAGCCGATGGGCATGGCACCCCAAGCGAGGGTCATTGCCGCGCTGGTGACCCGGCCCAGGATCTCGTTGGGGACCAGGAGCACGCTGTAGCTGATGATCACGACATTCCACAAGGGGCCGATGAAGGCGGTGGCCGCGCCTATCACCCCGATGAGCAGGGGGTTGGTGGTGAGGAGGAAGAGCGGTAAGAGGGCGGCCCAGATCCAGTTGACTCCGATGATGACCATTCTGGGCGTGAAGAAGCGATGAGCCCGGCCAGCGACCAGTGCGCCGACGAGTCCGCCGCCGGCGTAGATGCCGAGCATGGTTCCGATGGTGCCGGAGGTGGCACCGTGGCGTTGGGCGAGGACGACGATGGTCAGGACGAGTGCCTGGAAGACCAGGTTGGTGGCGGTGATCAGCAGGGTCGCGGTGCGGATGAGCGGGTGGCGCCAGATCCAGCGCAGTCCTGCCATGGTCGCCTGCCGCAGCGGCTCGGTCGGCGCGGTCGTCTTGTTCTGTAGATCCCTGCGGAGGAACAGCAGCGCGATGGAGGCGGCGGCGTAGGAGATCGCGTCGGCCAGGAAGGGCAGGGCGCGGTCGATTCCGAAGAGCAGGCCGCCGATCGGTCCGCCGGCCAGGGCGGCACCGCGGTTGCGGGCCTCGTTCTGGGCCACGGCCGCGGGCAGTTGGACGGCCGGGACGATTCTGGGAAGAGCGGCCGTCTCCGCCAGGCTGAAGAACACGAAGCACAGCCCCTGGACGAACGCGACCACAATGAGCTGGGTGGTCGTCAGCAGTCCCAGCCAGAGGGTGACCGGAACAGTGGCCAGGGCGAGGCCGGCCAGGATCTCGCTCGTCAGCAGAATCCGATGACGGCTGTACCGGTCGACCAGCGGTCCGGCCGGGAGGTAGGCGATGAGGAAGGGCAGGGTCCCAGCGGCTCCGACCAAGCCCGCGTCGGCGGGCTCTCCTGTCGTGGCCAGGACGAGCAGCGGCATCGCTGTTGAGCTGATCCGGGCGCCGAGGGTGGAAACGACCTGGGCGCTCCAGAGCGTGACGAAGTCGCGGTTGCGCCACAGCGAGGGCTCGGCAGCCGTAGAGGTCATGGTTCCTCCGTCGGTCGGGGGTGGGCAGGGCATGGCACCGCACAGAGATGTACTCCTCGTCGGCCCGGGCTCTTCCTGTTCCTGCGGGACGGCCTGCGAAGACGCCTGCGGATCACTGGTGGGACGGGGTGTGAACCCTGATCAGGTCGCGCAGGTGGTCGGCGGCCCTGGCCGTCTCGGCCAGGAGAATCGACCGCGCGCAGTGCGGTTCGAGCGTGAGGTACCCGTCGTAGCCCGCGGTCGCCAGGCTGTCGACGATCGTCGGCCAGTCCACCTCCCCGGCGCCCAGAGGCGCCGTGTCGTAGGCCCTGCCGTGGTCGGTGTACCGGGTCCAGCCATCGGGCGGGTTTTCCGCCGCCGCCGGGCGTGCGTCCTTCACATGGGCGTAGCGCACCCATGGCAGCAGCGCGGCCAGTGCGTCGGGGGCCGGGGAGACCCCCGCGCAGAGGAAATTCGCGGCATCGAAGTTCAAGCCGAAACATGGCGAGTCGACCCGGGCGAACAGCGCCGCCAACGTGGCCGGCCGTCTGCTGATGTCGGAGGCGGCCGGGTCCCAGCCGAACGCGTCGAACTCGTTCTCCAGCACGACGACCACTTCTTCGGCCGCGGCATGGTCGAGGACCGGTGCCAGCGCGTCGGCGTACGCCGCGATCGCCCTCTCGTCATCGACCACCGGCGCGTGACCGAAGTAGGTGTTCACCCGGTTGCTTCCGGTCCGTGCCGCCCACGTGATCGCCTCGTGGAGAAGCGGGACGGAGTCCGCCTCGCCGGCACCGTAGAGCTGGCTGGGGGTCGATATGCAGGCTATCCGCAGCCCGGCACGATCCAGCTTGCGGAACGCGGCGTCGGCACCGTCCCGCAGGGCGTTCTTCGGATACCAGAACTCCACCGCGTCGCACTGAGCGGCCCCGGCCATTCCTATCAGGCCGTCCACGCCGTCGGCTTCCGTGAATTCGGTGCCGGACACTGCGATCGACATTCGTTGCATCGGGGACTCCCCGCCTCCTTGGTGTCTGCTGCTGCCCGTCACCGGGCGAGGACCGCTCCCAACCGCTTGCTCAGCGCGAGCGTCGTCATCGACGGGTTCGCCGCTCCGGTGCGTGGCATCACCGACGGACCGCACGCGTACAGACCCGGTACGGCGGTGAACTGCTGTTCGTCGTCGAGGACCTCGCCGAGGGCCAAGGTGCCGGCCTCGTGTTGCTCGGAACCGATCGGGAAGCTGTAGGTACGTGGCGTCGCGGTACGGATCGCTGTCAGCCGGTCGGCGAGGTCCGGCGAACCGTGCCGCGGAGAGAACACAAGGGGGTCGGCCGGAACTCCGAGCGGGCTCGCCACTTCCGCCCACACTTCGTCGAGCAGGCGCTGCTGGCTGACGCGCACCTCCTCGTCGGCCGCGTCGAGTCCCGCGTGCACCGTCGTCGACCAGGGCCATGCGCCGCTGCCGCCGCACCGCACCCGGCCGTGCGGGCCGCGGCGCTGCTCGCCCATGGTCCAGCTGTCCAAGGTGACCGTGCCGTCCGCGCTCTCGCTGAATCGCACGAACTGGTTGGCCCGGGTACTGGCGGTACCGATGCGATGGTGGACGCGGCCCTCACGAGCAGCCGCCCGGACGGTATCGGGAAGCCGTTCGGCATCGGTGAAGGCGACCGTGAACCCCTGTGAGATCTTGTCCACGAGTCCCGGCAGTTCCCGCGGTGCGCCGGTCCCCGAGTCCGCCAGGGCCTGGATCGCCAGCCGGCTGTTCACCACCGTGCCGGCCGCCAGGACCACCCGCTTCGCGCGCAGGTCGCGCAGCTCGCCGTCCTCGGTGCGTACCTGCACGCCGATCGCCCTGCCGTGTTCGACACGGACCCCCAGAACCTCATGGCCGGCGAGGATCGGCACCCGGCGCACCCTCGGGTCGCCGTCGTCGCCCTCCCCCCACCACGCCAGCGGGCTGAACGCGCTCCACCCGCCGGCGGGTTCCTCACGGGTGGCGTGCGGCGTGCGGTCGAACTCCAGTTCACCAAGGGTCAGCCTGGGTCCTCCGGGAGGCTTGGCACCCCAATCGACCACGTCGTCGATAACCCGCTGGTACAGCGACGGCCCGCCGTCCCAGGTCTGCGTCAGTTCGGTGGCGATCGCCTCCGGCCACTTCTCGGAGAGGGCCCAGTCCTCGATGGGCAGCAGTACGCCACCCCAGTAGAGCGAGCGGCCACCGACCCGGCGACGCAGGCCGGCCAAGTCCCGGAAAGCCCCGCCGACGGTCTCATACGGACGGCTGAAGTCAGGGTCGGTGTCCGGGCGCAACCAGAGTCGGAGGGCTTCTGCCGAGGAATACTCGCTCTGGATATGGGTGCGGCCTCGTTCAGGGCCGGCCTCCAGCACGGCCACCGAATCCCGGCCTCGGCGGCCGAGCTCTGCCGCCGTCGCGAGGCCGGCCATTCCCGCCCCGACCACGAGTGTCTCCACGTCGACCAACGGTCCCATTGGCACCCCACGGTTGTGTGTCGTCTGATGTGTTTTCGTCATGGGTGGAGAGGCTGTTCCCTGATGCCCGGGGCGACCGCAACGGGTCACACCCTGCATGGCCGCTCCAGGCTCGCCGACATGGTGAGCGCGCGGCTGCTGGGCAGTTCGCGCTTGTACGCGTAGTCGCCGCGCGTCAGGTCGAAGGTGTCCGCCCCTTGGGCCGCGAGCGCGGAGACCATCGCGGCTGTCAGCAGGTGCCCGGGCGAGTCGCGAGCGTGGCCGGCGTCGTAGGCCGCGCGGTAGGTGTAGTACGTCCGGTCGTGCCAGAAGCCGAACCATCCGGCGAGCAGGGTCCCGTCCAGCCACAACTCGTGCAATCGCGCGGCGCTGGACGGCTCGGCGGCGACGGCTGCGTAGGTCCTGTCGACCACGTCGCCGTCGAACGGCGCCACCACGTCAGGCCGATCACGCCACTGCCGCGCATGCAGGTCGATGAAGGCCGGCAGGCGGGCGGCGACCCGCTCCGGGCTGTCCGCGCAGGTCAGCCGGAGCTTGCCGAGTCGCTCGATCCGGCGGCGCTTGCGCTGTATGCCGCGCCGCTCGCTGACGCGTCGGACGACGTCGGGATCGGTGAGGTCGAGTCGGAAGACCGTGTCCGACGGCTGGAGCACGGCGCCTAGTTCGGACACGGCGCGCAGCAGCGGTCCGTCAGCGATCAGGTTGCACAGTTCCAGCCGGGCGCCGAACTCCCGCTGGCACCGGTCGATGGCCTCGGCCACCCCTTCGATGTCGGGCTCGGCGCCGAGGTGCGACGTGTCACCCGCCTCCGCGACCTCGTGGTAGTCGGCCCACGGCCAGGACAAGGGGCGCAGGAGCGCGGTGCCCCCGTCCTGGTGCAACTGCAGTCCGACCACCAAGGCGGGCCGGTCGGGACTCATCGTGTGTACCAGCACCGGGGTCGCGCCTTCGCTCTCCGCCGCCTCACGTATCCACGCTCGCCACCAGCCGCACGTCTGGAACGGCGTACGCGCCGAGAGCCGGTGCGCGTCCAGGAACTCCGTTGCCGCCTGAGCACCGTATGCGAACCCAACCGTGCTCACCCGGTGCTTTCCTTCCAGGGTGACGCGTGCGGGGCTGAGGTCGGCGGCAAGGCCGTCGCGGCCGCTTCGCGTGCGGCGTCAGCATCCCGTTCCCCCCTCATGACACTGCCTTGGCCGCGTCCTCGACGGTGGACCTGAACAGCCGCGCCGCTGCCCCGATCGCCTCGTCGTCGGCGGTCGCGTCGATGCCCACTCCGCTGCCGAGGTAGGAGTCGACCACCCCGACGCTCAACGCAATGGTGCGGTTGAGCAGGTCGTCAGTGCGCGGCAGGCTGCCCAGCGGATAGCAGCGCCGTGTGACGGCGCGGTCCGGTCGGCGGGTGCCGGGCGCCGTCGCGGCCAGTGGGTCTGGCTGCAATTGGGACATGTTGGCGTAGTGGTGTTTGCCCGACCGGCTCAGGGTGATCGTGCCCAGGCGCGTTGCCACCTCCTCGGCCAGGGCCGCGGAGGTGAACGTGTACGCCTGCACCGTGGCGCAATCGCCCTCCCGGTCGTGCAGAGGGCGGGGCGTCACCCCGGGTAGGTCGCCGATCGCGTGCACGAACTTGTCCCGGTTGGCACGCAGCGTCCGCAGGATGTCCGGCACCTTGCGCACCTGAGCGAGCGCGAACGCGCCGGTCAGCTCGTGCATCCGGAGATTCAGACCGAACAGCGGCGGCCCGTCGGTGACGCCCAGCCGCAGCGGCGCGGCGCCGTGATCGTGCAGGGCGAACGCGGTCTCGTACAGCTCGTCGTCCCCGGTGAGCAGCACACCGCCGTCCCCCGCTGTGAAGGTCTTGAAGACATTGAGGCTGAACGCGCCGAATCGGCCGAACGTCCCGAGGTGCCGACCGCGGTAGGTGCCGCCACCGGCCTGTGCGCAGTCCTCCACGAGCAGCAGTCCGTGCTCACGTGTGAGGGCATCCAGGGCGTCGAGGTCGCACGGCGCTCCGAGCATGTGCACGGCGAGCACCGCCTTCGTGCGCGACGTGATTCTCGTGGCCACGTCCGCCGGATCGAGCAGCAGGGATTCGTCGATCTCGGCGAGTACCGGCTCGGCTCCCGTATGCACGACCGCGGCGATAGAGGCGATGAAGGTGTAGCCCGGCACGATCACCTCGTCACCCGGACCGACGCCCGCGGCGAGCAGCCCGGCGTACAGCGCGCTGGTGCAGCTGTTCATGCCCAGGCAGTGGCGCGCGCCGGTCAAGGCGCGGAACTCCTGCTCGAAACGCGAAACCTTCGAGGGCAGCGCGGAGCCGTCGTGGTCGTCGAAGCGGTACCGGCTGAGCTCTCGCTCGCGTACGACGTCCAACAGCTCGGCCTCTTCTTCGGGGCCGATGCGGGAAAGTCCTGGTCCGGCCATGGTGTTCCTCAATCTCGTCTAGTGCTGTCCTGTGATGCGTGCCCGACTGCGGTCCCCGGGGCCTGGACTACCTGTCTGCCAGGTCGCTCGGGAGCAGATCCATCAGCAGCGCGTCCCGCCATGCACCGTGGTGGCGTTCGTAGGACCGCATCTGGCCGACCTGCTGGAAGCCCGCCTTCTCCAGGCATCGCACAGCGGCCCCGTTGTCGGCGTTGGGCGCCGCGGTGACCCGGTGCCGACCGGCCGCGAAGACCGATCCGGCGAACAACTTGAGTGCCCGGGTCCCGATCGACCGGCCCCGGTCGGCCGGGTCGGACACCACCACCGCCTCGATTTCGATGCGTTCGAAGTCCGGATCGGTCGCCGTGCGGTACTCCAGGAAGCCGACGGGGCGATTCCGCTCCAGCACCACGAGGCAGCGCTCGTGCTGGAATCGGCTGAGCACCCCGTCGGTCGGTTCCAGCGCCCGCCACGCCAGGACGTCGGCGTCGCCGAAGGTCCGGCGGAACAGTTCGAGGTCTCCCGGTATCGCGCGTCGCAACCCGATGCCGCTCTCGTCGAGCTGGTCGTCCTCGACGACGGCGGCACCGGGCCGCACGGATGCCTGCTCGCTTGCCTCGATCAGCTTTTCGAGCAGGTCGACCAGTTCGGCGGCGTCCTCCGGGCGCGGATTCGGCACGACGCGACAGGTGGGCGCCTCGAACGCCGCGGGGTTGAGGAACGGGTGGTCGCCCAGGACCAGCAGCGGGCGTCCCGTGTCCAGGGCGAGACCGATCTCGGTGAGCGTGCCGTAACGGCCCTCGAACGCGATCATGCCGTCGCCGCACCAGTTGAGGATGTTGCTCCGGGCCAGGTCCATGGACGTGGGCAGGGCCCAGGTGGTCCCCTCCTCGGCGTCGGACAGACGGTTCCACTTCAGCAACGCGAGTGTGTCGCCGCCGACCGCCTGGCAGCCCTTGTTGGTCGCGGCCGCCACGCCGCCCTCTCCGCCGCTCACCACGCCGTAGCCGCGCTTGGCGAGCTCTTCGCCGATCTTCTCCGCGAGCAGGAGGACATCGGCTCCCGCGTTGCCGGGTCGGCCACCGAGTACTGCGATAGCGCGTCGCCGGGTCATTCGACCACCTCCTGGCGGCTGAATTGCCGCCTGCTCCATTCCAATTGGTTCAGTTCGATCAGCACGTCAGCCGGGGTCACACCGGCCGCGCACGGGGCCGGGCACCCGGTGTAGTAGAGCCGGCAGGTGCCGTTCGGCTTCATGTGGGAACACGACAGCGCGAGGGCGCTCTGCACGACCCGCGAGACGTCAGGCGGTGCCGCCGGTGACCAGATGTCGCCGTCGGTCGCCAGGTACAGCGTGACCACCGGGCACCCCAGCGCGGCCGCCAGGTGTACGGCCAGCGTGTCGTTGCTGACCAGCACGTCCAGCCCGGCGATCCAGTCGCGGAGGGCTTCCAGCGAGTGCAGATGGGCGGTCTTGGTGACACCCGGCTCCGACGACAGCCGATGTGCCAGCACCTGTTCGTCCGCTGCCAGGCCGACCGCGATCTCGACCTTTAGACCCTGGTCGCCCAGCTGCGCGATCAGAGTCGACCAGTCCTCCGTCGGCCAGCGCTTGACCGCGGCACTGGCACCGACATAGCAACCCGCCAGTCCTGGACGTGCCTGCCGCCGGTCGGCGAGCCAGGCCGGGCGGTTCAGGTCGACGGGGACATCGTGTGCGCGCAGAAGACGGGCGGCCTGTTCACCGAAGGGCAGCCGCTGAGGCCCGCCCAATTCATGCAGGTCCCAGCACTCGACCCCCCTCTTCGTTGCCTCGGAACGGAAATCGAAGTAATTTCCGTCCTCTTCGGCGAACTCCATCCTGAGATTGACGACTAGGTCTACGTCATTGCGGTCGATGAAATTCCACAGTTCCTCCCGATCAATCGGTGAGAATCGTCGCCACAGTGCCGGGAACGTCCCGGAAGACCCCTGCATACCGACCGCCGAGCGCACCCATTCCGCCTCAAGTGCGATATTCGGTGCCATAAAGTAGCGCTGCCCCGGGCGGCTTCGCTCCAGCGCCGCCAGGAGTGGCGCCGTGATGATCCCGTTGCCCACGCCTTCGTTGATGAAGACCATTGCAGTAGGCATTTGCGCCCTTCTTGGTCAGTGTCCGTCGGCTTCCGGCGGGGCGCTCAAGCGGCTCAGGAGCCGGGGGCTGGCGAGCCGGTCCAGGTACTCGGGCTCGTTCCGCGCGCGCTCGATGCCGGGGCGAAGATCCAGGAGGTAGCGCACCGAGCCCACGTCCTTGCAGCCGACTCCCATTTTCTTCGCCAAGCGGTCGTAGAGTTTCCGCGCGGGAGTGTTATCGGGTTCGGTCTCGCCTTCGGCGTACTCGTAGCCCCGCCGCATCGCCTCCACGAACGCCGCGGCCATCAGAATCGGTCCAATGCCTCGGAAACCACGGAGGGGCTCTGTTACGTACACGTCGTGCACGTACGCCACATTGTCCGCGAACTGGAGGTTCGGAATGGGATCGACCATCACGCATCCCACAGCGGCGCCCTCTTCGATCGCGATGATCTGGAAACTCGCATCATTTCCGACGACACCCTCGAAGAAGGCGCGGGTGATGGCGAGGTCGACCTCTCTTCCGCAGGCGCGCTGATGCTCGACGATCAGGGGGATGAGCAGGTCCAGTTGATCCCTGCCCACCACGACCGTGTCAATGCTCACTTGATCTCCATGCTCGGGGCGACCGCGATTTCAGCGTGCTTTCCTGTGTTCTCGAAATGCAGGTACAACTCATGGGCGGCGTTGCGCAGGTCGTCCAGACCCGGACGGGGCCGTGCCGGGAGCGCCCTGTCCAGAGCGGACATGTCGGCGCAGGTCCAGTATTGGTACCGGCCGATGTGGGGGTTCGGGACCAACCGCACGTTCAGTGGTGTCTCCGCGAAGTCCGAACACCAGTGGAGCAACTCGGCGAAGCTGACCGCATGGCCCGATCCGAGGTTGTAGATGCCGGAGGGCGCCGCGGGATCAGCCATCAGGACGCACGTCTGCGCGACCGTGGCGACGGGAACGTAGTCCCGGCACGCCTCCAACGTGTCGGCGAAGACCGTGAGCGGTTCCTGCCGCGCGGTGGCGAGGAGGAGCTGGCCGATGATGGAGGCCATCGACTCCTTGTGCAGTTCCCCGGCGCCGAAGACGTTGGTGAACCGCAGGCCCGCCCATCCCGGTCCTCCGTGGACGCCGGACCGCGTGGTCATGTGCGTGTCGAACAAGGTCTTCGACTGGGCGTAGGCGTTCAGCGGGCCGGAGCACGCGGGGGAGCCCAGTGCGGTCTCCGGCAGTGCCCGCCGACCGGTGATCCCACCGTAGACGCTGAACGAGGACGCGTAGACGAACCGCGTGCCGCTTCGCTCGCAGCGCTCCGCCAGTGCCGCGGGTCCGGTGACGTTCGTTCGCTCCAGCGCCTGCCAGTCCTCCTCGACGGTGCTGCTGATCGCGCCGAGGTGCACCACCGCGGTGAACTGGCCTGCGGCCACCGCCTGAAGGATCGCGGGATCGTCGAACGAACCGGTGTGGAAGGTGGTGTCCCGGCGGAGGTCGCAGGGCGGCGTGGCGAGGTCTACCGCGGTGACCTGGTATCCGGCTTCCAGACAGGCCCGCGCCACGTGTCGGCCGATGAACCCGGCAGCTCCCGTGACCAGCACGCTCCGCTGACTCATGCCGGTCACCGGGTCCGCGCCGACTCGATCAGCGACGACGTCGACCAGCCGGCGACGAACGGTACGACCACGGTTCGTCCGCCCAGCGAATCGACCAGCTTGCTCTCGGGAATCCCTATCCCCGAGTAGTCGCCGCCCTTGACCCAGATCGAGGGTCGCAGCGCGCGTATGGCCTCCTCGGGCGTGTCCTCGTCGAACACCAGCACGCTGTCCACGGAAGCGAGTGCTTCGAGCACGAGAGAGCGCTGCGCCGCCGGTACGACGGGGCGCGACGGGCCTTTCAGCCGGGACATCGAGTCGTCGCTGTTCAGACAGACGATCAGGCAGTCACCCAGTTGGCGCGCCTGTTCGAGCAGCCGGATGTGCCCGACGTGCAAGAGGTCGAAGCACCCGCCCGCGGCAACCACGGTGCCGCCCCTGGCCCGGACCGCCTCGGCGAGCTCGACGGCCCCGCGCGCTGCCGCCGTGCGCCCGGCCCCCGAGGGCCCGGTCGTCGGTGAGCCGTTGTCGGGCCGGTGGGCCAAGGACCCGGGGCCACCCGCCGCGACGTACTCCGACGCCGCCCGCACCGCCGATGCCACCGCCTCGCTGGGCAACTGACCGCAGGCCAGCATGGCGGCGAGGTGACCGGCGAAGAAGTCGCCAGCACCGCAGGCGTCGGCCTTCCCTCCCGCGGCAGCCTTCGCGGGCACGACCAGCGGCGGCAGATCCGCGTCGGAGAGCAGGACGGCCCCGTGCTCCTGCCGGGTGAGCACCACCTGGACCGGCCCCCACACGCGCCCTACCGCGCGTGCCGCCTCGACGTCGTCCGACAACGCGCCGCTGCCCGGTCGGGAGGCGATGATCCGGGCTTCCCGGCTGTTCGGCGTCACGACGGCGGTATGGGCGACCGGAACCGCGCCGCGCGGATGCGGGTCCCAGACCAGCGGAGAGCGCCGAGCGGCCTCGGCGAGGAGGTCACGCAGGCCGGTGTGCGCGGTGACGCCTCGACCGTAGTCGGACACCAGGACGGCGTCGGCAGCCGTCAGTGCGCGCCGTGCCGCGGGTAACGCTGTGTCGCTCTCCCGCCCGATCGGTGGGCAGACATCGTGCTCGTCCAGCATCATCAGGGTGCGCGCGGCGGCGCGTATCCGCGTCTTCACCGCAGTCGGGCCGTCCAGCCCGAGATCGACCACCTCGACTCGCGCTTCGTCCAGCAGCGTGCGCAATTGGTCGCCCACCGCGTCCTCTCCCAACGCGGTGACGAGGGTGACCGCGTGCCCCTGTCTCGCGCTCATGACGGCCGCCAGTGCGGCACCGCCGGGGCGCATGCGCGTGGTGCCACCGCTCACGACCAGGGCCGGTTCATCGGAGGCGACCCGCTCCACCCGGCCGGTGTGGTCGCGGTCGAGGAACGCATCGCCGACCACCACCAGGTTCGTGCGGACTCCGGGTGCCGCAGCCGGTCGGCCCTCCCCGACCGGCTCCGACGGCGAGGAGGCGGCCAACGAAGAGAGCGGCGCGGACGGGTGGGAACCCACGGCGTCTGCGGTGGTGGAGCCCTTGGCGGCGATGGCGTCGTCCATGGCCGCGCACATCAGGTGGATCACCACGAGGTGGCATTCCTGCGCCGTGGATGTCGCCTGCGCCGTCACGGTCACCGCTTCGTCCACCAGCGTGACCAGTGGATTGGGCGCGGGTCCCGTCAGCGCCCACGTCACCGCGCCGACCTCGCGTGCGGCCTCCGCGGCACGCAGCAGATTGGCACTGCGGCCGGAGCCGGACATGAGCAGCACGATGTCGCCCGGCCGCGCGTGTGCCCGGACTTGCCGGGCGAAGACCTGCTCGTAGCCGTAGTCGTTGCTGATCGCGGTGACTGAGGATGTCTCGGCATGCAGCGCCAACGCGGAGATCGGCGGGCGTTCCGTCTGGAATCGGCCCACCAGCTCGGCTGTCAGATGCTGGGCCTGCGCCGCGGACCCGCCGTTGCCGGCCACCAGCAGACGCTGACCGTTGTCGGCCAGTTCGGCCAGCCGTGATCCCCAGTCCGAGACCCGGGACACATCGAGCCCTCGCAGGGAAGAAATGAGCCGGTTCAGGTAATCCGTAGTGGTCGTACTCCCGGCCGTCATACCGATTCTCCTCCTGTCGGGCGTCCTAGGAAGTCGTTGAGTTCAATAGTGTGACCATCGGGGTCGGCCACGAATGCCACCGTCTCTTGATGGATTCGATATGGCTCGGTGATGACCCGGTATCCGAGTGCGCGAATATGTTCTACCAACACCGGAACATCGGCGACGCGAAACGCGATGTGCTGAGTAGGGTGCGGGTTCGGCGCGAGATCTCGTTCCTGCCAGAGTTCTACACCTGCTGGCCTGCCGTCCGGCGCCATCTGTGAAATGACCCGGTCGGTCAGATCGTAGCGCACGACGCCGGTGAGCCCGAGTGCGTCGACATAAAACCGTTCGGCGATGTCAATGTCTAATACATCCAGCCTGATGTGGTCTAAGGCAGTGACCGAGGTAGCTGCGCGCACACGGCCCTGCGATTCGCTGCCCAAACTGATTCTCCTTGAGAAGTGACATCGTTTCCGCCACGTGGTACGGCCGCATCCGATTTTGAGGAAGGGGCGGGAGCCGACTGATCCGGGCGCGGTGACTTGAATACAAGGTTCGTCGCTGCGGTCTTTTCAGTCAATGTGAAGAGGCACTGTCCTGCTCCGCCGCCGGTGTGCTTTTCACAACGTCGTCCGGGCTCATCGTCGAAGACGATCCAGGCGCCGAATTCGGATGGTCGGCGCCCGCTTGGCCGACCGGCAGGGTGCCGCCACCGAACCCGACCGGGCGCTGCCGCCCTCCGGGTCCGACGGTCGCGCTACCGTCGTCGACGGCCGCGCGCTCAAGGGCTCGGCCCGTCGCACCGCGACGCGCCGGAAGCCGCTCGCCGCGGTCGCTCACGGCACCTCGGTATGAGGTCAGCGACCTCTGTGCAGGGAGGCCGCGAGCGCTGTCCCCCGGCGGGCGGGGTCGGTCGCCGCGGGCTTCTGCCTGAGCGCGTAGAGCGCGAGGCAGAGTTCGGCGACGTCCTTCGGATCGGCGGGGGAACGGCCGGTGTGCTTGCGGATGCGGCGCAGGCGCAGGCGCACGGTATTGGGGTGGCAGTACATGCGTTTGGCGGTTTCCTCGACGGAGCCGCCGCAGTCGATCCAGGTCTCCAGCGCGTCTATCAACACCTTGCGCTCCGCCTGCGGCAGCTCGTCCAGAGGGCCGAAGACGTGGCCGGCCAGACGCTGGCCGATCTCGGGTACCGCCGCTGCGGCGACCGCCACCAGGTGGTCGTCGAACACGGTCACCGAACGTCCGCCCGCGCCCCTGCTCTGCATCGCGGCCCTGGCGTACCACCGGTGAGCACCGGTGAGGTACAGGTCCTCGTAGACCGGGCTGAGGCCGGCCCGGCGGGTCACCGCGCCCTCCAGTAGTTCGGCGAGTTCCTCAAGCTGCCCGGGTCGGCCGAGCTGGATGATGCCGACCTGGGCGTCCGTCTGAAGGTGCCAGACCGAGTGGAACCCGGACCGCCGCAGCGCCTCCTCGGTCCGCGCGAGGGCGGGAGGGCCGGCCGAAGGCAGCTCCGCCACCAGTACCGCGAACCATCCGTACCGCGGCATGCGCAGCACATCCAAGGTCGCCTGCAACATGCCGAGATCAAGGCTTCGATTGGTCAGCAGGGCGTCCAGCAGAGCCGAATGCTCCTGCGCGGCTGTCCGTATCCGCGCGGTAGCGGCCGCGCGGTAGCCGGACACCGCGGACTCGATCATGATGTCCTGGAAGCGCCAGATCGAGGACGCCGCCGCGACCAGGCCCTTGTCGTCCACCAGGCCGGTAGCCTCGGCCTCGGCTATCAGCAGTTCCCAGATATGACGGAAGCCCATGCGGTAGCCGGTCACCACGACGGCCTCCGGCATGTCCTTCTGGGCGAGCCTGCGCCCGGTACTGGCGCCGATGGTGGTGTACAGCGGAGCCTCACCGGCTAACGCTCGCAGCACATTGCGCAATTCGGCGCGGCAGGAAGCGTGCAGATCCTCCAACGGAAGGCGGTGCTCGCCAGCTGCCGAATCGATCAGCTCGGCCAGGGAGTCGCCGAGGTCGTCGACCCGCTCCAGCATGCCTGTGACGATCTTTGCAAGACCGTCGTCAACGGCCGCATCATCGCTGGCAAATGCGTCTGCCATGCGCACATTCCTTTCTTGGGTCTACGATAGAACATAGAGTTCCCCACACGGCCGCATCTCGGGGTCGTCCCGGCTCGCGCTCGGAGTTCTCGAAAACGCCTGACTGCCACCGGAATGCGAAACGAGATTCGGAATGCAAGAAGAGACCGAATCTCGGCACCATGAAGCCATCGGCCGACGCGCCCGTAATTGATGGCTCGCTGGTGTCTTCGAGGGCCTGCGCACATGGAATGGAGCTGTTCAACCCGATGGCATCGAAGCCCCGTTCATCGTGGAGAATCCCGTCGGGGCCAGGGAACCCAACCGATGCGAGAGGCATCGAGCCCACCTGGCAGTACATGCTTCATCAGAGGTTCCTTGTTATGCGGCTGCCGGGCCCAGCTGCTGGAGAGGACCGACACCTGTGATGACGACCAGAACACAGCCGGGGTTCCGTTGCTTCGCAGTGAACCGCCCGGGTCGGGCTCGCCACCGCCGAGCGGAACACCGGGCCTGGCTGCGCGAGCGCGGGCTTGTCGCGCGCCTCGCACGGCCCGGCACCGAGTCCGGCGAACGCCTCGGCCGGCACCGCTGCAAGATCGAGCGGTCGATCGCCTGGCTCTTCGGCTACCGCCGCCTCACCGTCCGATACGAACGAAAGGGCTCGCACGTCCTTGCCTTCCTCGGTCTCGCCGCCACCCTGACCTGCTACAAGAAGCTCGCGGAACGCACCACGTGAGACACCGGGTTCGCTACCACCGCCGCCGGACGCGCCGCGGCCCTGGCCTTCGTGAACGCCCGGTCCACACAGCGGTCCTCACCTCACTGAAGAGCCTCGCCCGGCGCGTCAAGCAACTCACCGTCGAACACCAGGCCCTGACCCGGGCCCTCGACAGCGAGGTCACCGCCCACAACCCCGGACTGCGGGCCGCCTACGGCGTCGGCCCCGACACCGCCGCCCAACTGCTGGTCACAGCCGGAGGCAATCCCGAACGCCTGCGGACCGAGGCGTCCTTCGCCGCCTTCTGCGGAGCCGCCCCCGTCCCCGCCTCCAGCGGCCGCACGAGGCGGCACCGCCTCTCACGAGGCGGCGACTGGGCCGCCGACGCCGCCCTCTACCGCATCGCTCTGGTCCGCATGTCCAGCGTTCCCCGCACCCGCGACTACGTGGCACGACAGACCGCCGCCGGCCGAACCGAGAAGGAGATCATCCGGTTGCTGGAACGGGCCATCGCCCGGGAGGTCTTCCGCTGTCTGACCACCACGGTCACCATCCCAGGCATCGCCGACCTGCGACCCCTGCGGCAGTCGAAGAACATCACCCTCACCGCGGCGGCCCGCCACTTGGGAGTCCGGCCCGCCACGATCTCCACCCTCGAACGCGGAATCCGCCGAGACGACAACCTCGCCATCACCTACCGCGACTGGCTCACCGCCGCTTGACACCCAATAGGAGCATCAGTCCGCCGGTCAATCCGCCTTCTCCACCCTGCGAGGACCAGAGATGACAGAGCACGCCTCGTCGCCAGGACGGTGATCCTGGGGACCAGTTGGGGACCACACGCTACGCGCGGTGGTGCACGATGCATGAGGTGGGCGGTGAGGGCATGGCCGGAGCTGGTGATCTGGGACGTGTCGGGGTGGAAGGCGGCGCTGGGTGGTGAGGGGGGAGTCGTGCCCGGCGATCTTGCGGAGGATGTGGGCGGGGGACTCCCGGTCGAGCGGCTCTGCTCGTCGGCGATCCAGCCGTGGACGGTGCGATCGACGGCACCGTTGGTGATCACGCGTACGGGGAAGTGCCCCAACGCGGGACCACACGACGACGCCAGCCCGCTAGCTAGGTGTACCCGTCAGATAGGCTGCCGCCCTTCTCGTATGGCGACATCAAGGGGTGGGAATGAAGACGGGCAGACGAACCGCCGTAGTGGCCACGCTCGTGGGGGTACTCGGTCTCTCGACGCTCAACGCACCGGCCGCCTCGGCCGCGGACACCGGCATCACCCTGTCGGACCTCGTCATCAACAAGGGCAAGCCGATCGTCGTCGGCACGTCGAAGGTGGTGAGGCCGTCCTTCACCTTCCGTGTCGTCCTGCCCCGCGGATACAGCACCGACGACCCCTTCAGCTACAGGGCGAGCCCGTTCCTCTACCGCGGCAGCATCGCGCAGGCCGGCCAGATATGGGACGACTACATCGGCGCGGCCAGCTACGGCTGCGAAGGGGAAACGCCCCGGCGCGCCAGGTGCGAGGGCGAACTCAACATCAACCCTGACTGTGATCATGACCATGTGAATGCCAACAACGACGCCACGTCCTGGAAGGTCGGTGTCTGGTTGGGGCTGGAGAGGGCCAACGGGGGTGTCGGGCCCAGCGAGCGGGAGAAGCGGTCTCTGAAGGTCCCGCTCAAGCGCCTGTCCAAGGTCACCGTCGACGCCTCGCCGGAACCGGTCACCCAGGGCGGGACCATCACCGTCAGGGGCAAGGTGACCCGGGCGAACTGGAAGACGAAGAAGTACGACCCGTACGGCGACCGCACGGTCAGCCTCCAGTACCGGGCCAAGGGCACCAGCACCTACAGAACGGTCAAGAAGGCCACCACCAGCCGCACTGGAGCGCTGAAGGCCAAGGTCACCGCCTCGGCCGACGGCTACTACCGCTGGGTGTACTACGGCAACTCCGCGACCGGCGCCGCCACCAGCGCCGCCGACTTCGTCGACGTCCGCTAAGCGCCCACGGGGTCCGGCGCGTCCGCTGTCCCGTTCCGTGGCGGGTGCGCCGGGTCGCCCGTCACGAATTCTCACCCGGCCGGGCGGGGCCCCGGGTGCGACGCCGAGCGTGCCGTCGGCGTCGGCCGGGACGAGTCCCTGCGATGCGGTCATGCGTCGCGGGTGCCCGGGAACCCGGTGTGCGGACCGGTGCGGGGCGGCCTCCGTGTCCTCGCCGCGGTCGCGACGGCAGGAGTGCCCGCCCTGGTGCGCGCGTTGTCGGCGGGGTCCGTTCCCCGTGAGCCCGGCTCCGGTCGGCCCGCCGGTGATCAGGCGGGTGGTGGTGGCGCGGTCCTGATGCCCGCGAGGACCACGTCGACGACGCGTTCCGCGTCCGCGCGCGTGAACGGGCGCAGACCGCGGTTCACCACGAGGTGGACCGGGCCGGAGAGCATCTCGCCGAGGAAGACGCTGTCGACCGGCGGCAGTTCGCCCCGGCGGACGGCCAGGTCCACACGCCGGCGCATGGCGGCGCCGCGCTGTTCGAGGATCCTCGCCACCGTCTCGCGGACCACGGGGTTCTCATGGGTGGGCTGGAGGGCGAGTTCGAGCGCCCGGCCGAAGGACGTGCCCAGTCCCCCCGCGATGGCCACCAGATGGTCGACCAGGTCATCGCGGAGGTCGCCGGTGTCGGCGATGGTCGCGAGGTCCTCGGCGTACTGGATCAGGGCCTCGGCGACCAGTTCCTCGCGGTCGGGCCAGTTGCGGTAGACGCTGGTCCGGTGGACGCCGGCCCGTTCGGCGACCTCGTCGTAGCGGAAGCCCGCGATGCCGTCGCGCGCGACCAGTTCGGCCGTCGCGCCGAGGATCCGCTCGCGCACCCGCGCGTTGCGGCCACCGGGGCGACGTGCCTGCGGGCCGTTCGCGATGCCGTCGGCCATTCCCGCGTCCACCTCCTGCTCCTCCGCCCGGACGCCGATTGTCGTCACCCCGGCCGTTGCGGTGCAACCCGATCGCGACTAGGGTCCGATTAAAGCGACGCTGTGTCTCTTTAAGGATCGCCGCAGTGCCCGGCGACACCCGACCCCGACACCTGGAGCGCGTACACCATGCACATCCTCATTTCCGGAGCCGGTATCGCCGGGCTCGCCGCCGCCCGCGAACTCGGTGCCCGCGGCCACGCCGTCACCGTCGTCGAACACGCCCACCGCTTACGACTCGAGGGAACACCCGTCGACATCCGCGGTGACGCGATCGGGGCCGTGGACCGGATGGGGCTGCTGGCGAGGATCCGGGAGCAGCGGCTCCGGATGTCCGAGTCCAGCTGCTTCGTCGACGGGGACGGCGTACCGGTCGGCCGCGTACCAGTGGCGGACACGAGCGGGGCCGACGAGGACACCGATGTCGAGATCCTGCGCGAGGACCTCGTCCGGACCCTCGCCGAGGCGCTCCCGGACAGCGTGACGATCCGCTTCGCCGACGCGGTCCGGTCACTCACCGACGACGACGACGACGGCGACGGCGGTGGCGGCCACCACGGTGTCCGCGTGCGTTTCGACTCCGGCCGCGCCGGACGGTACGACCTCGTGGTCGGCGCTGACGGGCAGCACTCCGGCGTACGCGGGCTGGTGTTCGGGCCCGAGAAGGAGTACCTCCGGCACCTCGGCGTCCACTTCGCCCTCGTCGACCTCCCCGGCGACACCTGGCCCGACGGCGTCAACATGATCCACAACGTCCCCGGCCGGCTCGCGGGCGTCTTCCGGTACAAGGACAGGACCGTCGCGGTCTTCCAGTTCCGCTCCGGACCCCTCGACCACGACGACCGCGACCCGGACGCCCGGAAACGGAGCCTCCTCGACGCCTTCGCGGGCGTCACGTCGTGGCGGATCCCCCTGCTGCTCGACGCGGTCCGGGCCGCCCCCGTCCTCTACTTCGACTCCGCGAGCCAGATCCGGCTGCCGTCCTGGCACCGCGGCCGTGTCGTCCTCGTCGGGGACGCGGGATACTGCCCGTCCTTCCTCTCCGGCCGGGGCACGTCACTCGCGCTCACCGGCGCCCGCTTCCTCGCGGAGGAACTCGAACGCTACGGCGACGACCACACCACCGCGTTCGAGCGGTACGAGGCGAGGCAGCGCCCCCATGTCGTCTCCGCCCAGGCGAGCGCCGAAGCCGGCCGCGACCGTCTGCTGCCTGCCACCCGGGCCGATCTCGCCGCCCGGGACGCGGGGCTGCGCGCGGCGGGCAGCCGGCCCCCGGTCACGAGGGGTTCGTCGTGACCGGCGCGGAGCACCGCTGGAGCGGGCGGCTCGCTCTCCGGGTCGCCGTTCTGATCCTCGCCACCGTCCTGGCCGACCTCGCCATCACCTCTCCCCTCATGGTCCTGCCCCAGATGCTCGACCACTTCGACACCGACCAGGCGGCGTGGCTGAACGCGAGCGCGATGCTGGCGGGGGCCGTCTGGTCGCCGTTGCTCGCGAAGAGCTGCGACGTCTTCGGCGAGCGCCGGACACTCGTCGTCACGCTCCTGCTGACCTGCGCGGGCGCGTTGGTCTGCCTCGCCGCGCCCAACATCGGAATCTTCCTGGTGGGGCGTTTCCTCCAGGGCGCAGCCCTGGCCACGGTCTTCATCACGGTGGCCCTCACGCTCCGGCTCTGCACCCCACGCGTGGCGATGGCCGCGGTCGGACTGGTGACTTCCGGCTCGGCGCTCGTCGGAGTGCTGGAACCGTTCCTGATGCGGCCGGTCATCGATCTGCTCGGCTACCGGAGCGTGTTCGTGGTGGGAGCCCTGCTCGCCGCGGTGGCCGCACTCTGCGTCCACGCCCTCGTTCCGGGGACGCCGGTCCGGGGCGGCGGGCGGATCGACGTACGCGGGGCGCTCCTGCTGGGCGGCGGCCTGGGCGCGGTCCTCGCCTACGCCACCCTCGGCGGGGATTCCGGGTGGCTGTCCGGGCGGATGGCCTTCCTGCTGGGGACGGGTGCCGCGGCGCTGGCCGGATGGGTGGTCCTCGCCCTGCGGACCGAGGAGCCGATCGTCGACATCCGGGCTCTCAGCCGCCCGATCGTGCTGACGCTGCTGGCCCTGCTCCTGGCCGCGGGCTCGTTCCGGAGCGTGATGCAGCTGACGGGCCTCGTCGCCCGGGTGCCGCCGGACCTCGGCCTCGGCTACGGCCTCGGCGACGGCGAGGCGGTCGCCGTACTGCTCGCCACCCCCTCGTTCGGCATCATCGTCGGCGGCACGCTCGCGGGCCGCCTCGCGGTACGGTTCGGCCCCGCGCCGCCCCTCCTCGGCGGTATCGCCCTCGGGGCGATCGCGACCCTCGCGATGCCGGCGGGGGTCTCGGCCCTCCCCCCGGCGATCGTCTGCGGCGCCGCGCTCGGCACGGCCGCCGGCGCGATCGCCGCGTCCGGCTACAACCTGGCGACCGCTCTCGCGCCGCCCGAGCGGCAGGGCACGGTCTCCGGCCTGGTGTCGGTCGTCCTCGCCCTGGGATCGGTCGTCTTCAACGTCGCCGGAGGCGAAGTCCTCAAGGCCACCCGGGCCCCCGACGTCCTCGCCGACGGCGCTCCGGTGAGCACGGCGTCCGGCGTCCACCTCTACGTCCTCATGGCCGCGGCACTGTTCGCGCTCGCCGCCGTCCCGGTGATCGCGCTCCTGCGAAGCCCCGCGCGATTCCGGGAACCGCCCTTCGGACCGGCGGGTGGCCCGGCCCCCGACCGCGTCGCGCGTGCGTAGGGGCCGTCCGCCCGAACAGCACGCGGTCGCGCGGGTTCGGCACGACCGTCTCGGCCCGGTGCCCCGGTGCCCGGCGAGACGACGACAGGCGCCGACAGCACGGCACCCGCCCCGCGAGATCGCGGGGCGGGTGCCGATGAGCGCGAGCTCAGGCGGGGGTGATGTTCTCCGCCTGAGGACCCTTCTGCCCCTGGGTGACGTCGAAGTTCACCCGCTGGCCCTCCTGAAGCTCACGGAAGCCGGAGCTGGCGATGTTCGAGTAGTGGGCGAAGACGTCGGGGCCGCCGCCGTCCTGCTCGATGAAGCCGAAGCCCTTTTCCGAGTTGAACCACTTGACGGTTCCGCTGGCCATTGTGTCCTCCAAGGGGACTCGAAGTCGGTGCCCGCACCATGCGGGCACCGGAGGTGATCGCCCTGGTCCTCAGAGAAGGTGAACAGCAGAATCGCCCGTGCGCATTGCTCACGGGCGACCAGCACTTCGGAACCACGACAGCTACCCCTGACGTTACACGGGGAGATCGGTCTTCGTTGACGAGAGCCGTTCGGTCACGAACGATACGAGGCATCCGTTCGGGCGCGTGGGATCGTCTGACCAGGCACGTCGGCGACCCTGACAGCTGTGAACGCGGGCCGGGTGCCGACCTTCATCGTGGTGCGGGTTCTCGGCCGTCGGGCGGGGGCGGCCGGTCGGGGCGGCCGTGCCCCGGGGTCCGGGTGTCCCCGCCGTGGGTCCCGCCTGATCCTCGCGGCGGGGCCCACGGCGGGGGCGCGCACGTCATCCGGGCGGGGTCACCAGGAGGACTTCGTCACGCCGGGCAGGAAACCGGCGTGGGCCTGCTGCCTGGTGCGCACCCGTGAGAGTCCGAACGCGCGGAGGTAGCCACGGGGGCGGCCGTCGACGCTGTCGCGGTTGCGGACCCGGGTCGCGCTGGCGTCGCGCGGCTGGCGCCTCAGTTCCGTCTGCGCGGCCCGTCGTTCCTCGGCGGTCGACGAGGGACGGCGGATGATCTCCTTCAGCTCGGCCCTCCGGGCGGCGTGGCGCTCCACCGTCCTCTTGCGCTTCTCGTTCTGCGCGATCTTGCTCTTCTTCGCCATCAGACCCTCACCCCTCGTGCCCGGATCCGGGCCACCGCCGCCTCGACGCCGATCGCGTCCACCGTCTTGATCGCCTTGGCGCTCAGCGTCAGCCGGACGTGCCGCCCCTCGCTGGCCAGCCAGTAGCGCTTGCGCTGGACGTTGGGGTCGAAGCGGCGCGAGGAGCGCCGGTGGGAGTGGGAGACGGTGTTGCCGAAGCCCGGCTTGGCGCCGGTCAGTTGGCAGTGGGCGGACATGGGTGTTACCTGCCTCTCTCTGCGGTCACTGCTATTGGTAATGAAAACCGTTGCCATATACTAGCCTCATGGCGCGCGGCGGACTCCGCCCGGGCGTCAAGCTCCGCTCCACGGCGGGTCCGGCTTCACGTACGCCGCCCGCGAGAACCGCTCCGGCGATCCCGACCGGTTGGCGCCGCGCGTACGTCCCGTCGCCGGTCGCCGCGTCGGCTTCCGCGAAGAACGCCGCATCCCCGTCCCCCTACCGAAAGGTCCTCCTGTGAAGCCCGGCAGCCACCCCGCCCACGGTCCCGTCGTCCTCCGTGACCCCGACTCCGGCACCGCCCTCCCCGTCCGCTCCGCCGTGACCGGCGAGAAGGCGGCCGAGCGGGAGGACGGCCGCTTCCGCCCCGGCGCCGGTGGGGAGACCTCCGCCAGGGGCGCCACCCGCGTCACCCGGGCGGCGGGCCGCGTCGAACGCTTCCAGCGCCGTTACGGGTCCCGCTGATGGCGCGGGGTTCCCGGCTGCCCGTCGTCATCGTCGCCGGGCTCCACGCCGACGCCCGCCAGGAGGTCGTCGACCGTCTGCTGCGGTCCGTTCCCGGCAGCGTCGCGCTCCACCACGATCTGTCCGGCGCGCCGGACGGCGCGGTGCGCCGCCTGGTCCGGGACGCCTCCGGACCGCTGTCCGAGGACGCGGCGCCGCTGGTCAACGACTGCGCGTGCTGCGCCCTGCGCGAGGACCTCGTCCCGGAGCTGGAGCGGATGGCCGGTGCCGGGCTGACCCGGCTCGCGGTGGTCGAACTGTGGGACTCGGTCGAGCCCAAGGGGATGGCCGAGGTCATCGCCGCCCACGCCGGAGCCGCCCTCACCCTCACCAACGTGATCACGGCGGTGGACCCGGCCCTGGTGCTGCCGTACCTCGGCAACGGCGACGACCTCTCCGAAGGCGGCCTGGCGTCCGCCCCCACCGACCGGCGCACCGTCGGCGACACCTTCGCCCGGCAGCTGGAGTACGCGCCCGTCCTCGCCCTCGTCGACAGCGGGGACGCCGACGACGAGGACCACGCCCTGCTCGCCCAGCTGCACCCCACCGCCCGCCGCGTGGCGGCCGGCTCGGGTGCTCTGGCCGAGGCCGCCTTCGCGGGCTTCGACGTCGAGGCCGCCGCGGCGGCGCAGCACCCCGCGAGCGCGCTGCTGCCCCAGGAAGCGGACGACGCCGGTGTCGCCACGCTCGTCTGGCACCGGCGCCGCCCCTTCCACCCCGAGCGCCTGTACCAGGCCCTGGAAGACCTGTGCTGCGCCGCCGCGCGCAGCCGTGGCCGGTTCTGGCTCGCCGACCGCCCCGACACCCTGCTCGCCTGGGACGCGGCGGGCGGAGCGCTGTGCGTGGAGAGCGCCGGGCCCTGGCTCGCCGCCCTGCCGGACGCGGCCTGGGGGACGGTCCCGCCGGTGCGCAGGGCCGCCGCGGCCATGGACTGGCACCCCGAGCACGGCGACTGCTGCCAGCACCTCGTCTTCACGTCCCCCGGTCTCGACCGCGAGGGAGTGGAGCGGCTCCTCGAATCCTGCCTCCTCACGGACGAGGAGTTCGCGGCGGGTCCGGAGGGCTGGAAGCGCCTCCCGGCCGCCTTCGACTCCCTCCTCGACGCCTCCTGATCTACGCCCCGGCCCAGAAGCCCGACCCAGAAGCCCGACCCAGAAGGACGCCGCATGGCCCGCCGCCAGGACACCCGCAAGCCCGTGAAGCCCCGCCCCAACCCGCTCGACGCGGCCGGGATCACGTACATCGACTACAAGGACACCGACCTGCTGCGGAAGTTCGTCTCCGACCGTGGCAAGATCCGTGGCCGACGCGTCACCCGTGTCACCGCCCAGCAGCAGCGACAGCTCGCCGCCGCCGTCAAGAACGCCCGTGAGATGGCACTGCTGCCGTACCCGGGCCGCTGACCCCGCCCGGGTCCGCGCGGGGGCCTTCCCGCGCGGCTCCACGGAGGCGGGGCGCGCCGTCGGGCCCACCCGCCGGACCCGGCCGACCGTTGACGATGCCGATCGTCAACGGTCGGCCGCGTTCGCCCGGCCTACGGGCGGCTTCGCGTCAGCGGCCCACCGGATCGCCGTCGGCGCCGTCGTCCCGGCTGAGCAGCGTGAGGTGCCCGCCGTGGTGCAGCGGGGTGTCCCCGCGCAGACGGTTCGCCTCCTCGCCCGTCCCGGCGTCGATCAGGTGCACTTCGCCGTGACCGCCACGGGTGACGGCGATCCAGTCGGAGCCGGGGGAGGCCGCCACCGCACGGCGTTCCACCCCCTCCCAGGGGGTGCCGCCGCGCCGGGGCGCGCCGTCCATGGCGGGCAGCCGGACGCGTCGGAGGGCGTCGTCCGCGTCCATGAGCACCAGTTCGTCCCCGTCGGGGTGGACGCGGGTGAAGGCGGTGTGGCTCCGGGAGAGCGCCAGCCGGAAGACCAGACCGGGACCGAGTTCGGTGCGGAACGTACGGCCCGTCCCCAGGTCGTGGCGCCATGCCTGGTTGGTCCAGTCCGGCCACCGCAGGGGGTCCGGATCGCCCCCGCGCAGAGTGGTCCACAGGGCCGGCCGACGGGTGTCGAGACGGAGGTACCAGCCACGGGCGGGCGACTCCCACGGGATCACCTCCCCGGCCACCAGGGCGTCGCCGTCGCGGTGCGCCGAGTGCACTCCCTCGCCCGTGGCGGCGAACACCCGCCCCGAGCGGGGGTCGTGCGCGTCACCGTGCCCGTCGTCCGGCAGCGGCAGGAGCGCGTGAGGGGTCACCGCGGGGCAGCCGGGCGGGGCCGCGAGGAGATCCGCGAACGAGTGGACCGCCAGCGCGCCCGGCTCCCGGTGGCGCAGCACCACGAGCGGTTCGCCGCCGCCGAGCACCGTCACGCCCGGTTCGCCGACGCGGGTGCGCACCCGTGAGGACTCTCCCGTGGCCAGGTCCACCACGGTCAGCAGGTCCGACCACGGTCGCCCGTTCTCGCCCAGCCCCGTGGTGACGACCACCCGGCGACCGGACGGATCGCAGGCCAGGTGCTCGGCGGGCACCGCCACCGGAACCGCGAGTTCCACGAGTTCCCCGCCGAACGGGTCGAGCACCAGCAGCTCCCCCCGGCGGTCGTCGACACAGGCCACCCGCCCTCCCGGCAGCGCCAGGAACCCCGCGTGCTCGGAGAGGTGACGTCCTGTCAGACGTCCGGTGATCGCACCGTCCGGCACGCTCGCCACCCACACCGCCCCGGCCATGTGGTCGGAGACGAGGAGCGCGGAAGCGTCAGTGGGCATGGGTCCTCCCGGAGTTGTTTAGTGAAAACGATTATCATGTATGTTCAGGGATGTTCCAGTTCCCGGAGAAGAAGTGAGGGCGCCGATGTCGCGCGCACCGTCGAAGGTCGTCCGTAGTTGCCTCGCCGCGGTGGCGGTGGGCTCGGTCCTGGTCGGCTGCGGCTCGTCCGCGAAGGAGCCGACGGCCGACAAGGCGCGACCGTCCGCGAAGACCGAGGTCACCGTCGAACCCATCAAGGCCGCGACGCGGTTGACCGACGTCAACGGGGTCAAGGTCTCCCTGGCGAAGCCGCCGGAGCGGATCGTCTGCCTGGTCGCGCTCTGCGACGACATCCTGACCGAACTCGGCATCGTCCCGACGGCCACCAACAGCGAACTGCTCGCCCATCCCGGCTTCCTCGGGCCGGACCGGGCCAAGGAAGCCGCCGTGGTCCCGGGCGGATTCATCGCCCCGGAAGTGGAGGCGATCCTCTCCCACAAGCCGGACCTCGTCATCGGCCTGGGGGACACCCACGGCAAGCTGGCCCCCGCGCTGAAGGGCGCCACCACGTTCTGGGCCGTGCAGCCCGAGACGTGGGAGGACAGCGTCGGCTACCTGCGCGACACCGCGGCCCTCACCGGCCGCACCACCGAGGGGGAGAAGGCCGAACGGGCCTTCCGCGCCAAGCTCGCGAAGGCGGAGAAGGCCCCGAGCGACCGGACCGCCCTCGTCATCTACGGAAGCGACGAGAACTTCGGGGTCGCCACCCCGGAAGCCGACGTGACGGCCAGCCTGATGCCCAGGATCGCCGACTATCCGTGGAAGTCCCGTGGTGTGGAAGGCACTTACAGTCTCGAAGAGATACTCGCCCGGGGGGTCGACGTCCTGTTCGTCGAGACCATGAGCTTCGGCGGCGGGGACGGGAAGCTCTCGGAGAAGCTGGCGGAGAACCCCCTCTGGAGCAAGATCCCGGCCGTCAGGAACGGCGACGTCCACGAGGTGCACCCGGACGTGTGGGCCAAGGGGCGCGGTACCCGTTCGATGGGCATCGTCCTCGACGAGGCGACGGCCGCGCTGCGGTGAGGGACTCTTCCCCGGCGCCCGGGACGGCGGACGCCCCGGCGGACAAGGACCGGCGGCCACGGCCGCGCGCACGGCGGCAACCCCTGCTGGTGATCGGGGTGCTGATGGTCGCCTCGGCCTGCGCGCTGTGCCTCGGCACCCCCTACGTCCCACCGCACCGGCTCCTCGGCGCGGCGCTGGACGGGGACGCCACGCTCGCCGGGATCGTCGTCACCGAACTGCGCGTCCCGCGACTGGTGCTGGCGCTGATCGCCGGATCCTGTCTGGGCGCGGCGGGGCTGGTGCTCCAGGAGGCGCTCCGCAATCCCCTGGCGGTGCCGGAGATGCTCGGCGTCTCCTCCGGGGCGGCGCTGGGCGTGGCGGCGCCGTTGGTGCTGGCCCTGTCGCTGCCCGCCGCGGTCGAACCCGTGCTCGCCCTCGGCGGGGCCGCGCTGGGAGGAGGGCTGACCCTGTTCGCCGCCGGGCTCGGGCGCAGTCCGTCCGCGGTGCTGCTCACGGGGGCCGCAGTCGCGGCCGCTCTGCAGGCCGCGCTGCTCGTCCTGATGGTCATGGCCGACCAGCTCGACCTCCAGCTCATCTACCGCTATCTGCTGGGGTCGCTCTCCGCCCGGACCTGGGACGACGTCGAGGGGCTGTGGCCGTGGCTGCTCGTCGCGGCTCCGGCCCTCGTGCTCTGCGCGCCGGTGCTCTCGGTCATGCGGCTGGGCGACGAGGACGCCGAGGCGCTGGGCGTGCGCGTGCGGCGGGCGCGGCTGGCGGCGCTCGCCCTGGCCGTCCTGCTGATCGCGCCCGTCACCGCTGTGTGCGGCCCCGTCGCGTGGGTGGGCTTCCTCGCCCCACACCTGGCCCGGTGGTTCGACCCCGCCGCGGGAGCCGTGCGCTGGCTGCCGTGGTCCGCCGCGTGGGGTGCCGTCGTCGTCACGGTCGCCGATGTCCCCGCCCGGCTGGCGCTGGCACCCGTGGAGACCCCGGTCGGCGCCTGGACCGCTCTGCTCGGGGTTCCGGCCGGGGTCGCCCTGATGCGGTCGGGCCGTGGTGGCCGCACCGGCGGGTCCGCCGGTCCGCCGCGTCGTGAACTGTCAGGGACGCCGGGCGCTTCGGCACCTCCGGCGCGCACGACCGGAACGGAGGGCGCCCGGTGAGCCGGCGCTTCGTGGCCCTCGTGGCACTGGCCGTCGTGTGCGCGGGGGCGCAACTGGTGGCCGGACGCGGCATGTCCCCGGGTGCGCTGTGGGAGGTGCTCGGCGGGGGCGGCGACCTGACGGAACGGCACATCTTCTGGCAACTGCGGCTGCCCAGAACGCTGGTGGCCCTGGGGGCGGGGGCGTCCCTCGCCGTGGCCGGGCTGATCCTGCAGTCCGCGCTCCGCAATCCGCTCGCCGGGCCCGAGGTGACGGGCGTGACTCCCGGGGCGGTCCTGGGGACCGTCACCGCCACGGCCCTCGGCCTCGCGGGGTGGGAATCCCCGCTGGCCGTGGTGCTCGCCGCGGGCGCGGGCGGATGCGCCGGAGCGCTGCTCCTGTGGCTGCTCGTCGGCCGCGCCGGTGGCGATCCGGCCCAGACCGCCGTGTACGGAGTCCTCGTGTCGGCGGTGCTCGGCGGACTCACCGCCGTGGTGCTGCTCGTGCGGCCGGGCGAACTCGGCAGCGTCGTGCAGTGGCTGGTCGGCACCACCGAGGGGAGGGTCTGGGAACACTGGCACCTCCTCTGGCCGTGGGCGCTGGCCTGGGGGGCGGCGGCGTGGCTGCTCGCGGGTCCGCTGACCCTGCTGCGCTGCGGTGACGACATCGCCCTGGCCGTGGGACTCGCCGCCCGACCGGCCCGCACCCTCGCCCTGCTGTGCGCGGTGGCGCTGACGGCGGGGGCGGTGGCGGCCGTCGGGGCGCTCGGCTTCGTGGGACTGCTCGTCCCGCACCTGGCCGTGGCCCTCTTCGGCGCGGACCTGCGGGTCGGTCTTCCCGGGGCCGCCCTGACGGGGGCGGTCGTCGTCTGCGGCGCGGACGCCGCGGCGCAGCTGTCCTCGCGACTGCTGCCCCTGGTGCTGGACACCGACCGGCTCACGCTGCCGGTCGGAGCCCTCACCGCCTGCCTCGGCGCCGCCCTGCTGCTCGTCGTGGTGCGCCGCGCGCCGGGCCGTACGTTCTGAATCGACGGAGGACAGAGCATGACCGACTCCATGGGGATACACGTCCGGGGGGTCCACTTCGGCTACCCCGCGCGACCCGTGCTGCGGGGCGTCGACCTGACGGTCCGGCCGGGCGAACTGACCGCTCTCATCGGCCTCAACGGATGCGGCAAGTCGACCCTGCTGCGCCTGGCCGCCGGGCTGCTGAGGCCCGACCGGGGGCGGGTGACGCTCGGCGGGGACGACCTGGCGGCCCTGTCCCGGCGCGCCACGGCGGCCAGGGTGGCGCTGCTGCACCAATCGGCCCCCTCGGTACCGGGGATGACGGTCCGGCACCTGGTGCGGCAGGGGCGGTACGCCGCGCGCGGCCCGCTGGGGATGCTGCGCGAGGGCGACGACCCGGTGGTGCGCCGGGCGTTGCGCGACGTCGGGGTCGAGCGGTGGGCCGACCGGGACGTCGACGCGCTGTCCGGGGGCGAGCGGCAGCGGGTACGGCTGGCGATGGCGCTCGCCCAGGACACCCGCGTCCTGCTGCTCGACGAGCCGACCACCTATCTGGACCTGCACCACCAGCTCGACGTGCTCCAGACGGTGGTGCGCCTGCGCGAGGAGCGCGGACTCACGGTGGTGATGGTGCTGCACGACCTGGCGCACGCCGCCCGGTTCGCCGAACGCGTCGTCGCCCTGCGCGAAGGCGTCGTCGTGGCGGACGGCACGCCGAAGGAGGTCGTCACCCCGGGCTTGCTGGCCGACGTGCTGAAGGTGGCCGGGCGCGTCGGCACGGATCCCGAGGGGGGCTGGCCGGTGTGTTACCCAGATCACCCCCTTCCCGTATTGGAAAATGAAAATCAGTTCCATTAGTGTTCGGTTCGGGGCGCTCGCCTGAACGCCCCATCTCCCTTACGAACAAGGAGAGTTCATGGACAACGAGCAGATCTTCACCCCGATCGCCGACCCGGGGCAGCTGGCCCACGCCTCGGCCACCCACTCCAACGCCCTCGTCGAGAACCCCTTCGAGGACAACGAGGAGTAAGCGAGGCCCCACCAGCCTCCACCGTGGGCCCGCCCGTTGCCTTACGGGCGGGCCCACGCCCGTGCCCGCCCCACTTCTGTCAGGAGGACCGCCGTGCCCCGCAACCGACTCGTACCCGGTGCCGAAGTCGTCGCCGTGCCCGGACGGGGTCTCGCCGTCCGCACCGCCGACGGAGAGTTCCTCAGCGTCAGGACGCGCGACGCGGACCAGGACGCCCTGCTCTCCGTGCTCACCGGGGCCGAATCCGTCCCGCCGGACGGCGAACCGCGCCGTGTCGTGGCGGCTTTCGAGGAGGCGGGCTACCTGGCGGCGGAGCGGCGCCCGCCCCGGTGGCCCGTGGAGCGCCGGGACGTCCTGCTCCTCGGCGACCCGGTGCTGACCCGCCCGCTGGCCGCGCACCTGACCGCCCTGGGCGCCGGGCCCCGGACGGCACCCGCCGTCACCGCGCCCGGCGGGGCGCCGGCAGGGATCGGGGAACTGCTCGACGGGAACCCCGCCGCCGTCGTGTGGTGCCTCGACGGCCCGGTCCCCGAGGGGCTGTGGGAGGCCGCCGACCGGTTGCCCGGGCACGGGGTCGCCTGGCTCCGCTGCCACCGCGAGGGCTGGCAGGCGTACGTCGAGCCGCTCGCCGCGACCCCGGGCGACGTCACCGCCGCCCATGTACGCGCCCGTCGGCTCGCGGCCACCCCCGCCCACCGCGAACTGGCGGCCTACTGGCGAGGGCCCCGCACCTCCGGCGTGCCGGTCACGCTCACCGTTCCCGCCGCCGCGCTCCTGGCGGCCCTGCTGGCGGACGACCTCAACGGGTGGGCCACCGGAACCCCCCGCACGGCGGGCTTCCCGGCCCGGCGGCGGCTCCGGCGGGTGGACCTGCGCACCCTCACCGTCACCGAGCACCCCGTCCTGCCGGTGCCCGCCGTCACGCCGATGCCGGAGAAGGACGGATGAGGTCCGTCCACGAGGCCGTCGGAGGTCTCGCCACCGACGTGCGCCTCCCCGACGGGGCCGGGCCCTTCCCCGCCGTACTCGTCCGCACCCCCTACGACCGCGCCCGGCACCTGGCCGAGGCGCACGGCTGGGCCCGCCGGGGCTTCGCCGCCGTCGTCCAGGACGTCCGGGGCCGGTTCGCCTCGCCGGGGCGGTGGCAGCCCTACCACGACGAGGCCGCCGACGGGGCGGTGACCGCGAGGTGGATCCGGCGGCAGCCGTGGAGCGACGGCCGGTACGTCGCCGCCGGAGCCTCCTACGCCGCCCACTGCGCCCTCGTCCTGGCCCTCGACGCGGACGAGGAGGAGGCCCGGCCGGACGCCGTCATCGCCGCCGTGCCCGCACTCGGCGCCGCCGACACCGCCCGCGAACCCTCCGGCGTGGAAAGGCTCCTGGCCCGCGCCGGCTGGTGGGCGGCCCACGGCGACCGGCCCGACTCCGACGAGGGCGCCCTCGCCCGGGCCCTCGCCACGGATCCCGGGCTGCTCACCCAGCTGCCGCTCACCGGCCTTCCCGAGCGGCTGGGCCGGAGCCTGCCCTCCTGGTCCGGACTGTGGCGGCGACGCGAGCGGGGCCGACTCGTGTCCCGGGCGGCCCTGGCCGCTGTCCCCCTGCTCGCGGTCGGAGGCCAGCACGACCACTTCGCCGAGGACACCGTCGCCCTCTGGCGCGGGTGGGGCGGCCCCTCGGCCCGCCTCCTCCTCGGCCCCTGGGGGCACGGCCTGGTCGCCGCGCCCGGACCCGGCGCCGGTCCCGCCCACCGCGTGGCCCTCGGCGAGCTGTACGCGCGGTGGGCGCACCGCGCCCTGGCCCCCGGCCGGCACGGCACACCGGCCCCCGGCCACCACCGCGCCCTGGCCCCCGGCCACCACCGCGCCCTGGCCCCCGGCCACCACGGCGCCCTGGCGCTGGGCGGTGGCGACCTGTGGCTGCCCGCGGACACCGAGGGCGAACCGCGCGCGCTACGACCGCGGCCGTTGCACGGCACCGCCTTCACCGCGGACCCCGACCGTCCCGTCCGCTCCGACGACCTCACCGTTCCCACCACGGGAACCCCCGACCGCTGTCTGCTGGCCACCCCACCGCTCCCACGCCCGCTCGACCTCGTCGGAGCCGCGCGGGTACGGCTGCGGGCCACCGCCGACACCCCCTCCGCCGACTGGGCGGCCCGCCTCGTCGCCCTCACCCCCGCCGGGCACGCCGAGCGACTGGCCGTCGGCGTCGTGCGGCGCGAGCACCCGGAGGACGACGAGTTCACCGTCGGGCTGGGCCTGCTCTCGCGCCGGCTGCCGGCCGGCACGCGGCTGCGGCTCGAAATCGCCGGACACCACTTCCCGGCCCACGCCCGCAACCCCCACACCGGCGCCGACCCCGTCACGGCCGCCCGGCTCCTCCCCTCACGGCGGGAAGTCGACCCGGCGAGCGTGACGCTGACCCTGCGCGTCCTGCCCTCCCGCCCCCGCTCCACCGACCCCGCCAAGGAGATCCTGCGATGACGGCGCTGCCGCTTGACGCACTCGTCGACCCCGTCTGCGGCATCGTCCGCGAGGTCGGGCCCGTGGAACACCCCGCCGGTGCCCCGCCCCGCTACACCGCCTACACCGCCGAGATATCCGACGCCCGCAGACTCGGTCTGTGGCCCGCCGACCGGGTCTCCCTCGGCACCACCTTCGGCGACCCCGGGCAGGCCCGCGTCGCCGCGATAGCCGAAGGGGTGGAACGGTACTGCGGCAACCGCGTGCCGCCGCCCGGTCACCCGGACGCCCCGCTGCGCGCCACCGCCGCCGAGCTGACGGCGAAGGGCACGCGGATCTACGGCCCCGACGACCTCCCCTCGTACGCGTCGTGGCAGTACGACGGGGAGGGCTTCCCCTACCGGCGCTTCACCGACGACACCCCGTCCCTCTGGACGCGCGGCACCGAACGGCTGCCCGGCGGCGGCACGACGGAGGTCTGGGCACCCGTCGCCCTCACCCACCTCAACTGGCGCCAGGGCGCGCTGCGCGGGCTGCCCCGGACCCACCACCTCAACTACGCGGGCATCGCCACCGGCCAGGGACTCGACGACGCGGTCGAACGCGGTCTGCTGGAGATCGTCGAGCGCGACGCCCTGGAACTGTGGTGGCACCTCGACGGACCGACCCGCGGCATCGACCCGGCCAGCGTTCCCGGCCTCATGGACGACCTCGCCGGAGCGGCGCTCGACGTCCACCTCGTCGAGATGCCCTCCGAGTTCGCGCCCTGCGTGGCCGCGCTGGTGCGCGACGCCCGGCGCGGTCTGTACGCCGCCGGGTTCGCCTGTAAGTACGACCCGGCCGAAGCCGCCCGCAAGGCGGTCCTCGAAGCCGTCCACACCTGGGTCTTCACCCAGGGCCTGACCGACCCCGACGGCTGGGTCTTCCAGGCCGTCGAGGCCGGACTGCTCGCCCGTGGCCTCTACCTGGAACACCGCGCCGACGGCCGGTACCTCGACGCGTGCGGCGAACGGTTCGCCCACGTGAGGGACCTGGGCGCGCACGTACAGGTGTGGCTCGACGAACGGATGTCGGCCGAGGCCCGCCGGTTCACCGACCCCGCCCACGGGACGGTGCCCGTCGACGCGGTCCGGCCCGGCGACAGGGAGCGGCTGGAGAGGGCGTTGCACACGGGCGGCCACCGCCTCATGACCTTCGACCTCACCACCGAGGACGTGGCGGAAACGTCCCTGCGGGTGGCCCGGGTCCTGGTGTCGGGCCTGCTTCCCAACGCCCCCGCCGCCTTCGGCTACTTCGGCTGCCCGCGCCTCGGCGAGGCCGCCGTCCGACGGGGCTGGCGCACGACCGCGCCGAAGGCGCCCGAGGACTTCACCCTCGCGCCCCCGCCCCACATGTGAGGACCCCAGTGGAACGTCTCGACCACGACCGCCCGGCGGACGGAGACCGCGACTCCGGACGCCGCGAGCCGCGAACCCGTGCCCCCGGAGCCGTGGAACGCCCGGGCGACGGTCCTCCGGAAGAGGCCGGACGCCTTCGGGAAGGTCCGGCGGCCGTGGGACCCCCCGGCGGCGCGGGCCACCCGGGGGTCCCGGACCGTCCGGGGGCCCCGGACCGTCCGGGGCAGGGCCTTCCGGCCGACCTCGCCGCCGCGCTGCGCGACGCCCGCTCCGGGCGGAGCCCCGGCCCCGGCACACCCGCGGGCCCGCCGGTCCCGGCCTGGCCGGGACCCCCGCTGCCCGTGCCACGGGCAGCGGGGGCCGGGCTCGACGTGGAGGCCCTGCTCCGGCTCTCCCTCGCCGCCCCGGACCCCTCGGGACGGCTGCGCCCGGCCGCCTCCGCCGGCGCGCTGCATCCGGTGGACGCCGAACTCGTCGTCGGCGCCCGCTGCTCCCTGCCCCCCGGCCGGTACGGCTACGACCCGCTGCGCCACCGCGTCCACCGTCTCGGCCCGCACCCCGAGGCCACCTTGCCGGGCGTGACCGTCGAACTCTCCGTCACCGCCCGCCGCACGGTCTCCCACTACGGCCACCGTGCCTGGCCGCTGCTGCTCCTCGACACCGGGCACGCCGCCGGAGCGCTGTTCCTCGCGGCCCGCGCGCTGGGCCTGGGCGAGCCCGGACTCCAGCTGGACGGAGCGGCCGGGCGCCCGCTCGCCGTCGTACGGATCGGCCCGCCCGGCCCCGGGCGGCACCCCGGAGCCCCCCGGACGGCCCCGCCGCCCGGGAACGTGCCCACGCCCGGCGAACTGCTGGCCCGCCGCAGCGACCCGCCGCCGCTGCGCGGGACTCCCCGCGCGCACGCCCTGCGCGCGGTCCTCCGCACCGCCTCGGAGGCGGGCGGCGGCGACCTGCGCTGGTGCGCCGCCGTCGGCCCCCCGGGACCCGGCCTGACGGAACTGGCCCCGGACGGCACGGCACTGCGCCGCCGCGCCACGGGCGAGGCCCGCCCGACGCTCGCGGCCTGGGCAGCGGGCCAGGCGTGGATCGCGGACGCGGGCGCCGTGCTCCTCGCCCGAGGCTGCCCCGAGGACGCCGGCGGACCGCACATCCGCCACACCCACCTGAGGGCCGGCTTCGCCGTCCACCTCGCCCACGTCACGGCCCGCCGCCACGGGCTGACCGCCCGACCGGTGGGTTCCTGGCAGCGGGCGGACCTCGGCGCCGCCCTCGGCGCCGCGCCCGGCCAGGACTGGATCGTCCACGGACTGGCCCTCGGCACCCATCACGCCGACGAGGAGAACTCCGCATGATCGTCCACCCCGAGCTGCGCCGGGCCGCCCGGCGCGCGTCCGGCCCGCTGCTCACGGCCACCCTCCTGCACGGCGCGGTGACCCTCACCCACCTCGCCCAGGCGGTGCTGCTGGCCCTCGCCCTCGCCGCCCTCGCCCACGGGGAGGCGGGGCCACTGCCGTGGCTGCTCGCCGGGGTGCTCGCCCTCGTCGCCGCCCGCGCGGCGCTCGGCGTCCGGCAGCGGCGGACGGCCACCCGCGCCGGAGCCGAGGTCAGGGTGGCGCTGCGGGACGAACTCCTCGCCCACCTCGGACGTCTCGGCCCCGCCCATCTGACCACCGCCCGCGCGGGAGCGGTGCGCACCACCCTCGTGGAGGGCGTGGAGGGCGTCGACGCCTACGTCTCCCGTTACCTGCCCCAGCTCCTCGTCACCCTGGCCGTGCCGCCCCTGGTGCTCGCCGCCCTGGCCGTGGTGGAACCGGCGGCACTCCTCGGTCTCGTCCCCGCCCTGCTGCTCGCCCTGTTCGGCCCGCGTGCCTGGGACCGCCTCCTCGCCGCCCGTGGCAAGGAGCACTGGGACACGTACGAACGGCTGGGCGCCGACTACCTGGAAGCCCTGCAGGGCATGCCCGCGCTGCGGGCCGCCGGTGCGGTCGGCCGCACCCGCGCGCGTCTGGAGGAGCGCTCGGCGGCACTGCACCGGGCGACCGTGGCCAAACTGCGCGTCTCCCTGGTCGACACCGGCATCACCGACCTCGCCGTCCAGGGCGGCACGACCGCCGCCGCGCTCCTCGCCTGCTGGTCCGCCGTCGGCGGATCCACCACGGCGACCGGCACCTACCTGGCGCTGCTGCTGGCCTCCGAGTGCTTCCGGCCGGTCCGCGACCTCGCCCGCGAGTGGCACGCCGGATACCTGGGCGTGTCCGCCGCGGACGGCATCGCGGCGCTCCGGACCGCCGAACCGCTGGTCCACGACACGGGCACGGCCGCCGCGGACTGGCCCCACGCGCCCGAACTCCGCTTCGAGGACGTGTGGTTCTCCTACGGCGACGGACAGGCGCCCGTCCTCCGGGGGGTCTCCTTCACCGCGCCCGCGGGACGGACCACCGCGATCGTCGGCCCGTCCGGGGCGGGCAAGTCCACCCTGCTCGCCCTGCTCCTGCGCCACCACGACCCGAGCGGGGGCCGCGTCACCCTCGACGGCCGCCCCACCACCGAGTACTCCCTCGACGGGCTGCGGCGGGGCGTCGCCGTGGTGTCACAGGACACCTACCTCTTCCACGCCACCATCGCCGACAACCTGCGCCTGGCCCGCCCGGAGGCCACGGACGCCGCCCTGACGGCGGCGGCGCGCACCGCGGGCGTCCACGACGAGATAGCCGCCCTGCCCGACGGCTACGCCACCGTCCTGGGCGAACGGGGCGCCACGCTGTCCGGCGGGCAGCGGCAGCGGCTCGCGCTCGCCCGGGCCCTGCTGGCGGACGCCCCCGTGCTCGTCCTCGACGAGGCGACCAGCTCGGTCGACGAACGCCGCGAGGCGGACATCGTCCGCGAACTGCCGAACGCCGTCGGCGACCGCACCGTCCTGGTGATCGCCCATCGGCTCGCCGCCGTCCGGCACGCCGACCACATCGTCGTCCTCGACGGGGGACGGGTGGACGACACCGGGGACCACGCCCGGCTGGTCGAGGCCGACGGCGTCTACGCCCGGCTCGTCGAGGCGGGCCGTACCCACCGAGGAGAGAACGCCGCATGAACCAGGCCACCGGCACCGCCACCGTCACGGCCGGGGCGGACGGTCCCGAGCGGGGATCGTTGCGCGCCCTGCTGCCCGCCCTCGCCGGTCACCGGGCCATGACGGCGCGCACCTGTGCCGCCGCCCTCCTCGAACAGGGCTCCCTCGTCGCGCTGGTCACGCTGGCCGCCCACACCGTCGGCACCGCCGTCGTCGAGTCGAAGGCCCCGTCGTCCGCGGCCGTCACCGCACTCGTCGCCCTGGTCCTGGTACGGGCCCTGACGACCTGGCGCGAGATGGACCTCTCGCACGACCTGGCCTACCGGGTCCTCGCCGCGCTGCGGGTACGCGTCTTCGACGGACTGGCCCGCAGCGCGCCCGCCCGGGTGGCCGGCCGGCGCAGCGGGGACCTCGCCGCCACCGCCACGGCCGATGTGGAGGCGCTGGAGTTCTTCTACGCCCACACCACCGCCCAGCTCCTGGCCGCCGGGACGGTCTTCACCGGCGGCGCGACGGTCCTCGCCGTGGTGGAGCCGTGGCTGCTCGCCGCCGTGCTGCCGGTCGCGGCCCTGCTCACCGCCGCTCCCTTCGCCGACGCGCGCGGACGCGCGGCACGCGGTGCCCGTACCCGCGCGGCCGTCGCCGCGCTGTCCGCCGACACGGTGGAGACCGTCGACGGACTGCGCGAGCTGCTCGCCTCCGGCACCCTCGCCGGACGCCGGCGCCGACTGGCCCGGCGCGGACGGGAGGTCGGCGACGCCCAGCGCGCCGAGTCCACCTGGGAGGCCGGTGCCGCCGCCGTCCGCGATCTCCTCATCGTGCTGGCGGTCCTCGGCGTGGTGACCGCGGCGGCGCAGTCCACGGCCTCGGGACGACCGCACGGGGCGTGGGCTCCGGCGGCGATGGCGCTCGCCCTGGCCGTCCTCGGCCCCGTCGCGGAGTCGGCCCGGTCCCTGAGCCAGGCCGTCTCCCTGCGCGCCGCCGCCGCACGCGTCGGCGCGGCCGTCCGCGCCCCCGCCCTCGCTCCGCCCGCCGCCTCGCCCCGCCCGCTGCCCCCCGGCCCCCTGGGCGTCCGGCTGCGCCGGGTGGGCTTCGACTACGGGGGCGGTCCCGTCCTCGACGGCGTGGAACTGACCGTCCGCGCGGGCGAGACGCTCGCCCTGGTCGGCGCCTCGGGCGCCGGAAAGTCGACCTGCGCCCACCTCCTCGCCCGCTTCTGGGACCCCTCCGAGGGCACGGTCCAGCTCCTGGCGGCCGACGGGGAGGCCATCGACCTGCGGGACGTGGCCGACGACGAACTCCGGAGCGCCGTCGCGCTGGTGGGGCAGGAGACGCCGCTCTTCCACGGAACCCTCGCCGAGAACCTGCGGCTCGCCGCCCCCGGGGCCGACGACGACCTCCTCGCCGAGACGGCCCGGCTGTGCGGCGTCGACCGGATCGCCGCGCTGGACACCCTGGTCGGCGAGCGCGGGGCCACCGTCTCCGGAGGCCAGCGGGCCCGCATCGCCCTCGCCCGCGCCCTGCTGGCGGGTCCGAGGGTCCTGATACTGGACGAGTCCACTGCCCACCTGGACAACGCGAGCGACGCCCGGCTCGCCACCGCGCTCCAGCGGAAGGGCCGCACGACCATCGTCATCGCCCACCGCCGCGCCACCATCCGCAGGGCCGACCGCGTCGCCGTCCTCGAAGCCGGACGCGTCGTGGAGGAGGGCACGTGGGAGGAGCTCACCGGCCGTCCCGGCGGCGCGCTCAGCCGCAGCCTCGCCGACATCGCTCCCTGACCGGCGCCGTACCGGAGCCGGAAGGCGGGCTCAGCGGGTGGACGCGCCGCCCCGCGGAGCGTCCGTCCGTCGCGCCGCCGGCTCCCGGATCTCCAGACAGCGACCGGCGTAGTAGGTCGCGAGTTCGTGGTTGTCGAGGTAGTCGGCGAACCCGACGCGGTACGCGAGCGTCAGTTCGACCGGTGAGGGTTCGTCGTCGAACGGCCGGCCCGCGCGGATGGCGTCGAGGACGCGCGGCATCGGGTACTGGAACCGCAGACCGTCCCGGACGTAGTGCGGCAGCCCGTCGATGCCGCGCACCTCGGCGTCCCCGGCACCCGCCGCGGAGTAGACCGGGCGGGTCACGTTGTCGTAGCGGAAGATCTCGTTCAGCAGCGGCCGGTGCCGCTCGGGCACCTTCGGCAGGACCGCCTCGTCCCACCAGCGCTGGAAGACCGGGGCGAACCGGGGGTCGGCGTAGAGCTTGCGCAGCGACTCGACGACCAGGCCGGAGTCGGTGAACTCGCGGCCGTGGCCGAGCAGTCCGGTGACGGCGGGATCGGACGAGTCCTGGAACCAGTCCGACAGCACCAGCAGCACCGCGCTCTGGGTGAGCCCGGCCAGCTCCCGCAGCGGCACCCAGATGTGCCGGAAGTACATGTTCTCGCTCATCATCCGGGCCCAGAACATGAACCGCTGCATCATCGTGTTCTCCGCGACCGTGACGGTGCGGTTGGCCAGGACGTACTCGAAGTCGTCGTTGTCGCCGCGCACGGTGACGAAGCCGTGCTTCTCGCGGTTCTCCGCGTAGTCCGTGTTGGGCAGCAGCAACAGCGGGTAGACGGCGATGCGGGACACGTGCTCCGACAGCCGGTCGTAACCCGTCAGGAAGGAGTCGACCGTCTCGCCCGGCGCGCCCCAGATCAGCTCGGCGTAGGCGTCGAGCCCCTCCGCCGCGAGCCAGCTCGCCAGCTCCTTCCACTCGTTGAGCCGCATGTTGCTCCGGCCCATGTCGCGCAACGCCGTGTCGTCCAGCGTCTGCAGCGCCACGGTGAACGAGCTCTGGAACCCCTCGGCCTTCATCCGGCGGATGATGTCGCGGAACGTCTTGGACTTGTTCTTCGCCCACGACGTCTCCAACGACCGGGGGAACCCGTACTTCTCGCGCGTCCGGACGAGGTCCTCGACGAACTCCGCGTCCGGCTGGCGCATGCCGAAGTTCGAGTCGCACAGCACCACCGTCGGAATCCGGTGGTAACCGAAGAGGTCGAGTTCCGCGCGCAGCCGCTCGCGGGAGAAGTCGCGCATCCGCTGGCCGACCGCGCCGCCCCAGTAACAGAACGAGCACTTGTACGGACAGCCCCGGTTGGTCTCCATCAGCGCGACGTCGTAGCGGAACCGGCCGTGGTGGTCCAGCATCGGGATCGCCCCGGTGAGGAACGGCGACGGAAGGCTGTCCAGGTCGGTGACGCGCGGTGCCCCGGCGGTGGTGCGGACCGTGCCCTCCTCGTCGCGGTAGGAGATGCCCGGCACCCGCGCGAGGTCGTGCGGCGACCTCTCCTCCAGGACGGCGAGCAGCAGATCGCGGAAGGTGAACTCGCCCTCGCCGTTGGCGACCACGTCGACCTCCGGGAAGCGCCGGAAGACGCGTTCCGCCTGGTGGGCGACGTGCGTTCCGCCGAAGACGACCAGGCCGTCCGGACGCACCGACTTGTAGGTCTCGGCGAGCGCGCCGAACTGGTTGACGTTCCAGCCGAACACCGAGAACGCCAGCACGTCCGGCACGACCCCGGAGAAGACCGCGCGCGCCATCGAGCCGAGGGACTCCCCACCGCGGAAGTTCTGTATCCCCACGTCGAACTCGGGTCCCACCACGGGATCGGCCCGCACCGCGGCCACCAGGTAACCGGCGGCGAGCGGCATCGACTCCTTGGGCATGTCCCAGGCGCCCTGCTGCACGATCAGCGCGCGCCCGCGCCTCTCCCGCGAACGTGGTCGTGGTAACGGAAGTATGGACCGACTCACTGTTCTGCCCCTGTTCCGCCAGGCCGCCGGGTCACCGTGGAGACCGGGCGTCCATCCGGTGGTTCACCCGGTCGGGTGGTCCAGGGCGCGGCGCAGGGAGGCCGGACGCAGATCGGTCCAGTTCTCCTCGACGTGGGCCAGGCACGCCGCCCGGCCGTCCGGGCCGTGCGTCACCCGCCATCCGGCGGGCACCGGAGCGGACTCCGGCCACAGCGAATGCTGGTCCTCGTCGTTGCGCAGTACCCGGAACACCCCGTTCTCGTCGTCGAACGGGTTGGTCGTCTCAGTCATGCCGCCTCCCAGTCGCCGCACCGTACAACGCGCCGCCGGGTGGTCAACACCGCCGCCCGCGCGCACGGTGACCCCCGGCCGAAGGGGGCCCGGGCGCCGGGCCGTTCGCGGGTGGCGGGTCCGTCCGGCCGCCCGCGCGGGACGCCCCGGCCCTCCCGTGCGGAAGGGCCGGGGCGGTTAGGTCAGATGCGGTAGCCGAGGCTGCGCAGCTGCTGACGGATCGCCTCGTCGTCGGCCGTGGCGGTGCCGCTGGTGGCGGCGCCCGAGTCGGTCGGAACGAGTGCGACGTGCTCCTCGCGAAGGTTCTCGTTCACTGGTTCTCCTTTCCTGACTTCGGTTCGGTGTTCATCCTTGCCCGGTCGGACAAGCTCGGTGCCGCCCTAGGCTGGCGGTATGGACGGCGACATGGATGACCTGGCCTTCGACGCGACCGGTACGCCGACGGTTCGGCTGCGCCAGTGGGAGCGGTGCTGGCCACCGGACGACCCGCACGCCAACTTCAAGGCCGAGGTGGTCGACTACGGGCTCCTCGACCCGATGGAGACCGTGCGCGGGATGTCCCGGAACCTCGACATCCCGGTCGGCGCGATCACCCGCTACGTACTGGCGAAGTGGGCCACCGGCGGCAGCGGCGGCCTGCTGGAACTCGGGCCGGTGATGGTGCCGCGCCTGTGGGAGCCGATCGCGGCGGCGGAGGAGGCCGATTCCGACGAACAGCGGCTCGCGGCGTACCACCAGCTCCGGCAGATGATCTCCTGGCTGAAGGTGCCGCTGGACGACCCCACGGTGTACCCGGCCCAGTGACCGGCCGGGGGACCGGCGCTCAGTGCTCACGGCGCACCACCCCGGTCACACAGCCGATGCCCCCGGCCGCCCCCAGGTACGCGCCGACGTCGATCTCGTCGACGGCCGTACCCGCCCGCTCCAGCGTCCGCCGGATCCCCGGGCAGCCCGCGGGCATCAGCACCCGCCCCGGCGCGAGCACCAGCAGGTTCATCCCGCGCCGCACCAGCAGTTCCTCGTCCGGCGGCAGCGCGATCACCCGGTAGCCGTACTCGGCGAGCAGCGCCGCCAGCTCCGGTGGGACCGCCGCCCGGTGGACGACGGCGGTGGACGCGTCGAGGAACACCACCGTCCCCAGCAGATGCTGCACGCCCGGCGCCAGCGGCACCGTCACCACCCGCGCCCCCAGTCCCGCGACCGCCGAGGCGACCTCGGCCGCACCGGCCGCGTTGGTGCGGAACCCGGTGCCCACGACCACCGTCGAGGGATCGATCCACAGCGCGTCCGCGCCCTCGAACAGGGCGGTGCCGGACACCGTGCGCAGGATCGGGAACCCGGCCCGGGCCAGCGCCAGCGCGGCGTGCCGCTCCTCGCCCGCCCGCTGCGCCGACGCCATCCGCGCCAGCACCGCCCCGGCCGGGGTCATCCAGAACAGATCGCGCGCGAACACCACGTTCGGCGTCGCCTCGGGGGCCGTCAGACACACCTCGACCCCGTGCTCCCGCAGCCGGTCCGCCAGCGCCTCGTACTGCGCCCGCATCGCCGGGAGGTCCACCGGCCCGAGCATCAGCGACGCCCCCGGCCGCCGCACCTCGGCGACGCTGTCCGGCGGACGGACCAGCAGCACCGACCGCAGCGCGGCCGTCTCCGAGCGGTACCCGCACGGCGCCCACACGCTCCCGGCCGCGACCTCGTCCACGTGCGACGCCGTCCGGGGGACCCATCCCGGGCCGCCGTGGGTGCTCGCCTCAGATCCAGTGGTCGTCACGGTCATAACCGAGCCTCTCCGCCATCGCGAGCACCTCGGGGCTCAGCACGGACCGGATCTCCGCCTCCCGCGCCCGCCACCGGCCGGGGCGTGGCGCGGCGGTGGCCACGGTGGCGGCGACGCCGTCGGTCGCGGCCCGCTCCAGCGGTCCGTCGAACGGGACCCCCAGCCAGTCAGCGATCCGTCCGACGGCCTCCGCGCGGGCGTGCGGACCGCTGATCAGGTCCTCGAACCGCACCGTGTGGTCCGCCCCGTGCGCGAGCGCCGCGCGGTGGCTCGACCACCACTGGTGGGCGCAGACCCGGGGCAGGGGGACGGCGGTGTACGCGCGCCAGCGGGGCGGCAGGTCGAACTTCCACCAGTGCCGGTCGGCCGGGCGGGCGTCGGCGTACCCGGCGATGCGCAGCGGCTCGTCCAGCCGGTACGCGTGGAACCCGTGGTGCAGCCACCCGTCGACCAGGCCGTTGATCGACGCGGCCGGGTTCCTGGTGAGGTGCAGCATCCGCAGCCGGGCGTTGGGGAACACCGCCCGCAGGAAGCCGAGCCGGTAGGCGTTGCCCGGCGTCTTGATCACCAGCGGCTTGGTGGCGAGGTCGTGTTCGTCCGCGGGCCGCCACGGGCGGGGGAGGACGAAGGGCGGCTCTTCGAGCAGCACGTCACCGGGCGGCCCGTCCGGCCGTGGTCCCGGCGACCGCCCGGGGAGGTCGTAGTACCAGGGGTTCACGCCGGTCACGCCGATCAGCGCCCGCGCGAACCGGGGGACGTCGCGGTCCAGCACCGCCTCGGCGGTCCGCACCAGGTCGACGGGGTCGAGGCCCAGCCCCGGCCACTGCACGACCAGCCGCCACGCCGCGTCCGCCGCCAGGTTCTCCACGCCGGTGCCGGGGGAGCCCGCGTCCAGCGCGAGTTCCGCCTCGAACAACGCCCGGGACCGGGGCGGGAGCCCGTGCCAGTGCGCCGCGTCCAGCGCGTCGGACCCGGTGCCGCTGTGCGGGTGGTCCAGGCCGACCAGCCGCAGCAGCGGACCCAGTTCGGCGCGCAGGTGCAGCAGGTGCGGCGAGGACCGCAGCAGCTCGGCGAGCATGCTCGACCCGCCCCGCGAACTCGACGTGACCACGACGAGGTCGCGCACCTTCGCGCAAAAGCGCGGCACCGGCGTGCCCCGCAGCGGCCGCAGCGCCTCCAGCCCGCGCACCACCTCGGCGACCGGGCGCTCCACGGTGCGGCTAGGCATGGTCGGGTTTCCGCACCGAGTACACACACCACCGCCACCGGTCGCGCACCGAGCCGTCCGGCAGCACCTCGAACGGGTGCGCCTCGCGCACCTCGCGCGGCGCGTCGTAGTAGAGGCGGTAGATCTCCTGCCGGTTCGCCGGCGTCGTCTCGTGGGTGTCGATCCACTTGTCGATCGACTCCCAGAGGAAGTACTCCTCCATCCGCACGTCGGTGAACCCGCCGCCGGTGAGCAGTGCCCGGAAGTCCTCCTCGCGGAACATCTGGTACAGCAGCGGCTGCTTCTTCTTGAACACGCGGAACATCCAGAACGCGTCCACGTCCGCGTACGGCACGATCTGCCCGACGATGAACTGCCCGCCCGGCCGCAGCACCCGGAAGATCTCCGAGACCGGCCGCTCCGGCTGGGGCAGCAGATGCAGCACCTCCCGGGTGACCACGAGGTCGAAACTGGCGTCGGGGAACGGCAGGTCGTAGACGGTGCCCTGGTGCACCACGTCCAGCCGGGTGGCGGCCAGCGCGGCCATCTCCGGGGTGAGGTCCAGCCCGACCATCTCGCCGACCCGGCCCCGGAACGCGCCGCCGACGACACCGCTGCCGCAGCACACGTCCAGCATCCGCGCGTCCGACGGCACCGCGCACAGCTCCGCGTGCTTGCCGAGCAGCTCCTCGTCGGTGAGCCAGGCGCACGAGTCGTGCCAGTCCTTCGAGCGGATCCCGAACTGCCGCTGGTAGACCGCGTAGTCGACCTCGACGGCCCGGGTGCGGGAGCGGGCCGTCCGTCCGGCCAGCCGCGCGGCGAGCCGGGCCCGGCTCGCGTCCACGGCCCGTTCGACGATGCGGCGGGCCAGCTCCGGATCGGCCTCCAGCGCCCGCCGCGCCTGCTCGGTGACCACCTCGAACACCCGGGCGCCCGCGTCCTCGTTGCGCAGGGTGCGTTTGGTCTGGCCGTCGAACCGCGCGTCCGGGATCCGGATCGCGATCACCGCGGTCAGCCCCTCCAGGATGTCGACCGCGGTCATCCGGTCCGCGGCCGGGCCGAGGTGTTCGGCCACCACCCCGGCCAGCGCGCCGCGCAGGGCCTCCACATGCGAACCGCCCAGGTCGGTGCGGATGGTGTTGACGTAGCTGAAGACCTGCTCCGCGTACCCCTCGGTCCACTGGACGGCGGCGTCGATCACGCACCCGTCCCCGGCCCAGGTGATGGTGGTCGGCTCGGCGTGCACCTTCTCGGCGTCGCGGGCGCGGTGCGCGAGCAGGCCCCGCACCCCGGTCGTCTCGCACAGCGACTCGTGCCGTCCGGTGCGGTGGTCGGTGAGGTCGACCCGCAGCCCCGGGTGCAGATACGCGATGTCGAGCAGCCGGGCGCGCACCAGGTCCGCGTCGAGCGCGCACGAGGAGAAGATCTCCGGGTCCGGACGGAACCACACCCGGGTGCCCCGGCGGTCGCTGTCGCCGATCCGCTTGAGCGGGGTCTCGACCGAGCCCCGGGCGAACGACTCGCCGTGGTGCGCGCCGTCGCGCCACACGTCCAGCCGTAGCCATTGGGACAACGCGTTCACGCAGGCCAGGCCGACGCCGTGCAGCCCGGCCGAGGTCGCGTACGAGGAACGGTCGAACTTGCCCCCCGAGTGCAGCGTGGTGAACACCAGCTCGCACGCCGGGATCCCGGCCTCCGGATGCGGATCGACGGGGATGCCCCGGCCGTCGTCGGTGACCGAGCAGGAGCCGTCGTCGTACAGCTCCACCGAGATCGTGCCGCAGTGCCCGGCGGCGGCCTCGTCCACGGCGTTGTCGATCAGTTCGAGCACCAGGTGGTGGGCGCCGTCCGGGCCGGTCGACCCGACGTACATCGACGGGTTGCGGCGCACCGCCTCCAGCCCGGAGTAGACGGTGATCGCCTCTGCGGTGTACTCGGTGGTCATGGCGCTCCGTTCCCGGCGAACCGCTGCTCGGTCAGTCCGGCGAGGGCCCGCTCCAGCCGGTCCACGTGCGTCTTCTTCAATGTGCACAGGGTCTCCAGCCAGCTCGCCAGATCGGCCACGCCGTCCAGGTGCGCCCGCGCCGCCAGGCCGGGGTAGCGTTCGGTGGCCTCCCCGAGGTCGCCGTCGATCGCCGAGGCGAGGTGGCGACGGGTGTCGCCGAGCGCGCGGCCGGTGCCCGGATCGTCGCCGCCCAGCAGGTCGCGCAGCACGTCCAGGTGCCCGTGGGCGGCGCAGACCACGCTCTCGGCCAGCTCGTCCAGCACCCGGGCCGCCTCGGTGTGGCCCTCGATCTCGGCGACCCGCGCGAAGTAGGTGTACCGCGCCGCGGTGGCCGCCTCGGCGAGGAACGCGGCCCGCACCCCGTCGGCGAGGGACTGGTCCGGTTCCATGTCAGACCCTCGTTCCGGAGGCGACGACGAACAGCATGTGGTCGGTGATCCGCCCGTCCGCCTCGGACACCGCGTGCCGCGCGCGGAACGCGGGCGACGCCTTCGCGTAGCGCTCCCGGATGGCCTCCCGGGCGTCCTCGCCGATCGCGCCGTTGTCCGACCACACGTCCACGTCCTCCACCGACACGTACCGCCGCGACCGCACCGGGTCGCACCCCGCGCCGGTGAGCAGGGCCTCGACGTCGCCGGGCCCGAAGAAGTGCCGCCGGGCCGGGTTGCGCAACCGCAGGATCTCGAAGTACTCGTCGCGGTCGTCGTCCCCGTAGGCGCACAGATGGGCCAGCACGATCCGCCCGCCCGGCCGGGTCACCCGCGCCATCTCCCGGACCGCGTCCGGCAGCGCCATGAACTGGATCCCCTGACGGCACACCACGACGTCGAACGTGCCGTCCTCGAACGGCAGCTCCTCCGCCGGGGCGATCACCAGCTCGTCCAGCGCGTCGCGCGCCTGCTCCGCCATCTCCGGCGTGATGTCCACGCCGACCAGCCGCCCCACCCGCCCGGCGAACAGCCTCGACACCAGTCCGGTGCCGCACGCCACGTCCAGGACCGCGTCGTCCGGCCGGGGCGCCGCCGCGGACAGCGTCAGCTCCCCGAGCGCGTCGTCGGTGCACCACGCGCTGGACCGGTCGTAGCCGCTCGCGCGGTCGGCGAAGTGCGTACGGACGCTTCCCGTTTCGTTCATGTGTTCTCTCCTGACGGAACCAGGGCGCGGCGCGGTCTCGCGCGGCGGCGCAGCCGGTGGACGGTGGCGTCGCGTCGCCAGCGCCGGAAGTGGTTGCGGTCGGCGCGCAGCGATCGCGCCTCCACCGCCAGCCGCACCGCCAGCCCGCGCAGCGCGACGCCGAGCGGACCGGGAGCCGGTTCGTCCAGCGAGGCCGCGTCGAACGGATAGCGCAGCGCCTCCATCCCCCGCGCGGTGACGCTCTCCACCTGACGCCGCTCCCGGTCGGACAGCCCCCGCCGGTGGCCGCCGATCCGGGCCGTGGTGATCGGGTCGCCCGCCGTGCGCCAGGACGCCGACAGCGACGCGGTCACCCGGGCGTGGTCACCGAGGTGGTGCGCCAGCATCGCGGGCTCGAACTCCTCACCGACGAAGTCGCAGACCGCCCGGATCTCCCGGTCGGGCGAGGACACCAGGTCCTCGTACCGCACCAGGTGCACCACGGACGGCCCCCACCGCTCCAGGGCCGCGCGGGCCAGCTCCTGTTCGGCCGCCCACCGCAGTGCCATCCGGTACGGGTGGCAGTGGCCGAACACGGCCCGCTTCGCCGACGCGGCCACATCGCGGGGATCGCGCACCAGCCACAGGAACCGCGCGCCCGGCAGTTCGGCGAGCACCTCGTCGACGTGCTCGACCATGAAGGTGCTCTTGCACCCCCACCGGGCCGCGCCCTCCGCGACGCGGTACTGGTCGTAGATCGCCGACACCACCCCGAACAGCGACGGACCGGCCGCCCCGGCCACCGCGGCCCGGTCGATCGGGTGCGGCCACGGATGGATGTGGTCGCGCAGCAACCGCAGCGCGTCGTCCACCATCGCGTCGACGTCACCGCCGTACGGGATGCCGGACAGGTACCGCATGAAGTGCGGCGGGTGCGGGACCGCGATCCGCGAGTGCGCGTCGAGCACCAGCCGCAGCAGGTTCGACCCGGAGCGCTCGGTCCCGATGATCAGGATCGGGCCGTCCTGGGGGGACATGGTCAGCCCCCGACCGAGAGCTTCTTCGCGCCGCAGTCCATCAGCGTGCTCCCGGCCTGGGCCACCACCGGGTCGGCCACCTTGTCCAGGGTGTACTTCTCGGAGCCGGGAACCAGGGGCGCGGCGGCCGAACTCCACTCCGCGCGCCAGCCGTTGCCGGCGTACGACGTCGACCGCTCGGTGCCGTCGGCCGGTTGCGGATGGAAGTACTGGAAGTGCTCCGGCCAGTGCCGGAAGTCCATCACCGGGCCGGGCTGGTAGGCGTCGTACACCCGTTTGTAGGCGTCCCGGCAGACCTGTTCGGGCAGCCCGCTCACGTTCAGGAACTCGTCCTCGTGCAGCGCCTGTTCCACCGACAGCCAGTTCAGGTGGTCGATCTCGGTGCGGATCACTTTATTCCGCACCGCGTCCCGGTAGACCGTCGTGCCGGGCATGGCCGACAGGTACTTCACCCGGGTCACGTGGTTGTACTGCTCGGCGAACTGCACCATGTGCGACAGGGACTCCTCGGTCTCGTTCGGCAGACCGACGATGAGCAGCGAGCCGAACCGCACGCCGCCCTCGAACGTGGTGCGCATCGCTCGGACGGTCAGGTTCTCGCTGCTGCCCTTGCGGGCCTCGCGCAACACCTCGGAGCCCAGCGACTCGACGCCGTACAGGATGATGTCCGCGCCCGCGTCCCGCATCGCGTCGATGCGCGGCACGTCCATGTCGGCGCACCGGGTCAGACAGGTCCACCGCAGATCGTGCTGGGAGATCACGTCGCACATCTCGATGGTCTGGCCCCGGTGCGAGCTGAACGTGAGGTCGACGAAGAAGCAGAAGTCCACGCCGTACTGGGTCTTCAGCCAGTCGAGGTCGCGGTCCATCTTCTCCGGCGACTTCGCCCGTACCTGCGGGGTGGTGCGGTAGCAGAACGAGCAGTCCATCTTGCAGCCGCGGCTGTAGGACGAGATCACCTGCGGCTGCATCCCGAGCGGCGACTTCGACTGGGGCCACAGGTCGAGCCGCATCCTGGGCAGCGCGTCGAGATCCATCATCTGACCGCGCGGCGAGGTGCGGTGCGGCTTTCCCTTCTCGTCCCGGTAGCAGATGCCCTTGATGTTCGGGAGATCCCGGTCCCATGAGCCCCGGGAGTAACTCTCCATCAGTTCCAGGATGGTGATCTCGCCCTCGCTGATCACCGCGACATCGCAGTCGGTCTCCGCCATGAATATCGACGGAACGGAAGTGACCAGCGAGCCGCCGCAGATGATCGGTATGTCCGGGTGGGAATCACGGACCATCGCCATCAGCGCGCGGCAGAAGGGGAAGTTGTCCTCGAACGTGCACAGCCCGAGCACATCGGTGCCCTCGGTGATCTGCTCGTACGCCGCCTGCAACGGGTTCGGGGTGTAGCGGACGTCGACGATGCGCACCGGGTACCCGGCGTTGTGCAGCACGGTCGAGATGTACGTCGCGCCTTCGTAGGGCGAGGTGAGGAAGAACTCCCAACCGCGCGGCATGGTGAACGGCGAGGGACCGACGACGAGGGTGAACCTCGGCAGCGCGGGATCGGTCGGCACCGGTTCGGCGTCCTGGTTGCGCATCTGCTCGATGTAACGCTGGTCGACGGTGCCGTTCGCGTCGGTGTAAAGCTCCAGGGCCAGGGATACCTTGCGCGCCATGTGAATTCTCCCTCGCATCACGATCGTGGGCGCTCCGCCGGGCAACTGTAGGGGCGCGGAGTGCCGTTCGGCACGGGTGTTCATTCCGCGCGGTTCGTCGTTGTCGTACGCCGGGAGCCCGTTGCTAGCCTTCGGTGCCGCTGGCGTCGACACAGGAATGCAGAGGAAATCCCGGTGACCACACAGCCGAACGTCCTGTTCATCTCCCTGGACACCGTGCGCGCCGACGTGGCCTATTCGGGGAAGTTCCCCGGTGTGGAGCGGCTGCGCGCGGGCGGGGTCAGCTTCACCCAGGCGATCTCGTCGTGTCCCCTGACCCCGGTCAGCCACGCCACGGTGTTCACCGGCCTCCAGCCGCCCCGCCACGGGATCAGGCACCTGTTCCGCGAGGCGCTGGACAAGCGGGTGCCGACGCTGGCGGAGTGCCTGTCGGCGGCCGGGTACACGACCGGCGCGGTGGTCTCCTGCCCCGGCATGAACCAGTGGTACGGGATGGACCGCGGCTTCGACTTCTACGACGACGAGATCCCGCTGCTGCCGGACGGCCGGGACCCGCTGTCGGTCGGCGACGTGAAGCTGCGCGGACTGGCGCTCAAGCGCGCGCCGCTGGTGGTCGAACGCGCCACCCGCTGGCTGGAGTCGCTGGACGGCGACCAGCCGTTCTTCCTCTTCGCGCACTTCTTCGACGCGCACTGGCCGTACGAGCCGCCGGAGGACGTCGGCGTCGAGGTGGCGAACCCGTACGAGGGCGAGATCGCCTACACCGACCACTACGTCCAGCTCCTGCTGCGCCGCCTCGCCGAGCTGGGCCACGACGTCGAGTCGATGCTGGTGGTCTGCTTCTCCGATCACGGCGAGGACCTGGCCGGGTGGTACCCCAACGACCACGCCGGTGACCTCGGCCACCCGTACGAGGAGGGCCACGGCTGTCTGCTGTTCGACGCGACCCAGCACGTGCCGCTGGTCATCAGCGGCCCCGGGGTGCCGGCGGGGACGAGCGTGGACGGCCAGGTGCGGCTGGTCGACATCATGCCGACGGTCCTCGACCACCTGGGGCTGGACCCGCGGCCGTCGGACGGCGCCTCGCTGACCGAGTTCTTCGCGGACGGCACCGGGGCGTCCCGCGAGGCGTACTCGGAGACCTACTTCCCGCAGGAGCGGGCCGCCGCCTCGGACGAGTACCCGGACCTGAAGGCGTTGCACGCGGTGCGGGCGGACGGGCGGAAGGTGATCTGGGAGGCGGACGGACGGCAGGTGTGGGCCTACGACCTCGCCGCCGATCCCGACGAACTCGACGGGCGGCTCCTCGTGTCCGGTGAGGACGCGTGACGGCAGGGGGGACCACGGCGCCCCGTTCGGTCCGCCGGGTGCTGGTGGCGAGCACCGTCGGCACCGCCATCGAGTGGTACGACTTCTATCTGTACGCGACGGCGTCGGCGCTGGTGTTCGGCCCGCTGTTCTTCCCGGGGACGTCGACCGCCGGCGGGGTGCTCGCGTCGTTCGCCACCTACGCGGCCGGGTTCGTCGCGCGCCCGCTGGGCGGCCTGCTGTTCGGCCACTTCGGCGACCGGGTGGGCCGCAAGGCGATGATGGTGTGGACGCTGCTCATCATGGGCGTGGCCACCTTCGGCATCGGGCTGCTGCCCACCTACGACACGGCCGGGGTCCTCGCGCCGGTCCTGCTGGTGACGCTGCGCGTCGCGCAGGGCATCGGCATCGGCGGCGAATGGGGGAGCGCGGTGCTGCTCAGCACCGAGCACGGCCCGCCCGGGCGCCGGGGCTTCCTCAGCAGCTGGCCCGCGATGGGCTTCGCGGTGGCGCTGTTCGGCAGCAACCTGACCTTCGTGCTGATCTCCCAGCTGCCCGAGGAGGACTTCCTGAGCTGGGGGTGGCGGCTGCCGTTCCTGGCGTCGAGCGTCCTGGTCGGCATCGGGATCTGGGTCCGGCTGGGGATCGAGGAGACACCGGAGTTCCTGCGCGCCCGGGCGGAGAACCGCGCCGCCCGGGTACCGGTGGTCGCGGTGCTCAAGCGATGGCCGCGCCGGGTGGTGATCGGCATCCTCGCCTCGCTCGGCACCGGTTCGGTGATCGCGATGTTCACCGTGTTCCTGGTGGCGCACGCGGCGAAGGCCGGACCGGAGGTGCGGTCGACCGTGCTGACCGGGTTGATGATCGCGGCCCTGGCGGAGTGCGTGACCCTGCCGGTGTTCGGCGCGCTGTCCGACCGCTTCGGCCGCAAACGGGTCATGGTCTTCGGCTACGCGGTCGCGGTGGTGGCGATGGTCCCGGCGGGCGCCTGGCTGTCCTCGGGCGATCCGGTGCTGGTCGCCCTGGTGTTCCTCCCCGCGCTGACCGTCGCGCACGGAGCGATCTACGGTTCCCTGGCGGCGTTCCTGGTGGACCTGTTCCCGACCATGGTGCGGTTCTCCGCGATCGCCGTGACCTACCAGGTGGGCGTGACGATCTCCAGCTTCTGGCCGCTGGTCGCGGTCGCGATCACCGGTGACGCGTCGTCGCTGCTTCCGGTGGTCGCGCTGTTCGCGGTGGTCGAGGCGGCGGCGGCGATCGCGGTGCTGTGCGCGCCGGACTCACGCGCTGACGCGGACCTGGCCCCGGACCCGGCAGGCGAGCGCCGACCAGTCGGCCGCGCAGCCGGTGGCGAGGTCGGCGACCACCGGTGACCAGCGCTGGGGGACGGCGGCCGCGAGACGGTCCCACTGCGCGGTGTCGAGGGTGTTGGCGTCGAGCAGCCGCAGCAGCGCGCGGCCGACCTCCGAGAACCGCAACGACGGATCGGTGCGCAGCGAGAGCAGGAACCGGTCCCGCTCGGCGCGCGGCGTGCCGTTGTCACCGCCGTTGTCGTCGCCCGGCGCGTTGTTCTCGGGCCGGTCGTCCTCCACGCGGTGTCCGGCGGAAAGGCGGTGCCGCCGCGGAATGGGATCCTCGCCGCGGCGCATTCTCTCTCTTACGTCCCGGGCGGTGCCGACCGATATTCCGGCGATCCGGGCGATCTCCCGAAGTGAAAGATTCGGGTTTTTCGAAACCGCTTGGCTCGCAATCATGCGCCCGTGGGAGGCGTCGAGTGGCCGCACTTTTCCGTCGCGGCCGAGGCGGGTGTTCAACTGAGTCGTTTCCCCGGTTGAACATCGCCGGATCGAGGCCACCGTCTTCGTGGACAGCCCCGCCGTCGACGCGATCAGCCGGTCCGACAGGTGCGGATGCGAGGAGAGGATCCGGGCGGCGGCGGCGGTGCGGTCGGCCAGCGTCAGCGGCAGCCCCTGGGTCACGTTGACGCTCACGGCGAGCAGGAACGCGTCCTCCTCGGTGCCGTCGACGAACCGCACGGCGATGGTGGCGTCCCCGCGCAGCCTGGCCGCGCGCAGCCGGTGCACACCGTCGACGACCCGCATGGTCGGCCGGTGCACCAGGATCGGCGGGAGGTCGTCCGGACACTGCGCGAGCGCGCTGACGTGGTCGGGACTGGAACCGGCGACCCGCACGGGACGCGTTTCGCTCACCTGGTCGACCGGCACGGACGTCGGTGGCGTGTCCCTTAACCGCGTGTCCAGCGATGTCCCGCTCATCCGAACTCCTCCAGATGGGCCAACCCATTTCCGAGCACGACCCGGTCCCGCTCGGCGGCGTGCGACTGATCAGGTCTCAGGAAGATACTGGCCGCCTTGGAGAGCCGAACAGACCGGCGGGGCAAGATTTTCCGTGAGCAAGTTCTCATAGTTTTCATTGTGGCCGGAACGCCGGGGAGTTCCGGAGTAAGCGCTCGTCGACTCGTTGACACCGCTCCGCGTCATGGGACAGAGTTCCCCTCGTTCCCCTAATGGATTTCCGTGGGTCACGGAGTGTGAAACGTAGTGGACGCGCGATTAGATACGGTGAATCCCCCGCCGTCCGGGACGATGGTGGGGATGTTCCGGCGCCAGGTCGCCCGGGCCCCGGAGTCGATCGCGGTGGTCGCCGCCGACGGCACGCTCTCCTACGGTGAGCTCGACGCCCGCGCCTCCGTCGTGGCGGGCGGGCTGCGGGACCGCGGGGTCGGGCCGGACGACATCGTCGCCGTCGCCGTCCCGCGCGGCGCGGACATGGTGGTGGCCGTCGTCGCGGTGCTCGCCGCGGGAGCCGCGTACCTGCCGCTCGACCCCGCCGGGCCGCCGGACCGGACGGCCGCGGTGCTCGCCGACGCCCGTCCCGCCCTGGTGCTGACGCCGGAGGAGCTACGGGCGCTGGAGGCCACGGCGGGGTCCGCCGCCCCGGTGGCGGACCCCGGTCCGGAGCGTGCCGCCTACGTCGTCTACACCTCGGGCTCGACCGGGAAGCCCAAGGGCGTGGTCGTCCCCCACGCGGGGATCGCCCGACTCGTCGCGGCGCAGCGGGAACGCTTCGGCGCGGGGCCGGGCGCCCGGGTGCTGCAGTACGCGTCGGTCGGCTTCGACGTGGCCGTCGCCGACCTGTGCATGGCGCTGCTCACCGGGGCCACGCTCGTCCTCGCGCCGCCCGAGGGGCTCCCGCCCGGCGAACCGTTCGCCCGGTTCGTCGCCGAGCACGGCGTCACCCATGTGTGCATGCCCCCGAGCGCGCTCGCGACCCAGCCGGACCTGGCGCTGCCCTCGGTCGCCTGCCTGATCGTCGCGGGGGAGGCGCTGGCCCCGGACCTCGTCGCCCGGTGGTCCGCCGGCCGCCGGATGATCAACGCCTACGGTCCGACCGAGACGACCGCCTGCGCCACCATGAGCGCGCCGCTCACCGGCGGCCCGGTGGTGTCGATCGGGACGGCGATCCCCGGCACCGAACTACGGGTGCTGGACGAGAAGTGCGCCCCGGCCGCCGAGGGCGAGCTGTACATCGGCGGCGCCGGGGTCGCGCGCGGCTATCTGGGCCGCCCCGGGGCGACCGCCGAGCGGTTCGTCGCCGATCCCTGGGGTCCGCCCGGATCGCGCATGTTCCGCACCGGGGACCTGGTCCGGGTGCTGCCCGACGGCGACCTGCTGTTCCTCGGCCGGGTCGACGACCAGGTGAAGATCCGTGGCCACCGGGTCGAACCGGGCGAGGTGGAGGCGGTGCTCGGCGCCCACCCGGCGGTGGCGCGGGCGGCGGTCGTCGCCCGCTCCGGACCGCTCGGCGCCTACCTGGTGGGCTATGTGGTGCCGCGCGGGGCGAGCGTGCCGGACCTGCGCGCGCACCTCGCCGGGCGGCTCCCGGCCCACCTCGTCCCGGACGTGATCGAGGTGGTCGGGGACTTCCCGCTGACCCCCAACGGAAAGCTGGACCGGGCCGCGTTCGCCGAGCCCGCGCCCCGGGCGTCGGGCGTGCTCGCCGACGACCTCGCCCGGCTGTTCGCCGAAGTGCTGTCGGTGGACCCGGTCGCGCCGGACGACGACTTCTTCGCCCTCGGCGGCACCTCGCTCATGGCCACCGCGCTGGTCAGCCGGATCCGGGTCGAACTGGCCGTGGAAGCGTCCGTGGCCACCGTGTTCGACGCCTCCACACCCGCCGACCTCGCCAAGACCCTGTCCGCGATGGACCCGGCGGACCCGACAGTCCCGGCGGACCCGGCCGGGAGCCGGACATGAAGGTCGTCGTCGTCGGGGCGGGCATGGCCGGGACCATGCTGGCGATCCGGCTGGCCCGCCGGGGCCACCGGGTGGACGTGGTGGAGCGGCGAGGCGATCCGCGCGGCGCGGACGGCCCGGACGCCGCGTCGATCAGCGTCGGGCTGTCCGAACGCGGACGGGCGGCGTTGCGCGACATCGGCCTCCTGGAGGAGGCCCTGGCCGAAGCGGTTCCCATGCGCGGGCGGATCGTCCACCACGGCGGCCGGGCCGCCTACCAGCCCTACGGCGCGGACGACACCGAGGTGCTGCACGCGGTCCGCCGCCACGACCTCAACATCACCCTGCTCGAAGCCGCCGAGAAGGTTCCCGGGGTGCGGCTGTGGTTCGGGCACCGCGTCACCGGTCTGACCGGCACCGGCCCGACCGGCACCGGGGTGCGGACCCCGGCCCGGACGTTCCCGGCGGACCTCGTGGTGGGCGCGGACGGCGCCTACTCGACCGTACGGGCGCAGCTGCACCGCCGGGTGGGCGCCGAGTTCCACCAGACGCATCTGGACTGGGGCTACCGGGAGTTCACCATCCCGGCCGTCGAACGGCCGGAGGCGCTGCACGTGTGGCCCGGCGAGCGGGGGCTGGTGGTGGCGCACCCCAACCCCGACGGCACGCTGACCGGCACCGTGTTCCTGCCGTTCGACGGCGCTACCGGGTTCTCGGGGCTGCGCGACCCGGCACGGGCCGGGGCGTTCCTGGCCGAGGAGTTCGGCGACCTGACCGATCTGGTGCCGGACCTGGTCACGCAGTTCCTCGCACACGAGCCGGGCAGCCTGGTGTCGGTGCGCACCGCGCCCTGGCGGCACGACCGCGTCGTCCTCGTCGGCGACGCCGCGCACGCCGTGTTCCCGTTCTACGGCCAGGGGATGAACGCCGCGTTCGAGGACTGCGCGGTGCTCGACGCCTGCCTCGCCGAGTACGCCCCGGACGAGGCGCTCGCCGCCTTCGAGGCCCGCCGCCGTCCGCACACCGACGTGCTCGCCGAGCTGTCCGCGCGCAACTTCGTGGAGCTGCGCGACCGGGTGCGGTCACCGGTGTTCCTGGCCCGCAAACGGATCGACTTCGCGCTCGGCCGTCTGCTGCCGGGGTGGCGGCCCCTGTACGAGATGATCAGCCACAGCAGCCTCCCGTACGGCGACGCGCTCGCCCGGGCCCGCCGCCAGGACCGCCTCCTCGGCGGAATCGCCGGGCTGGCCGGACTCGCCGGGCTCGGCACAGCCGCGTGGCTCGCCACGGCGCGCCGGAAGCGGAGCGGGAGATGCTGAGCCACCCGACGGGCGACGTCGCGCTGTTCGAGCCGGACCACCCGGACCTGCCCGCCGCCGCCGGGGTGGTCCTGGCGTGGGCGCGGTCCTATCTGTGCCGACCGCATCCCGATCTGGGGCGGGGCGGCGACGTCTGCCCGTACACGGCCGTCTCCCTGGAACGGGGCGGGTTCTTCCTCGCCGCGCACCCCGGACGGCCGGACCTGCGGGCGGTGATGACCGCCTACCGCGACTGGTTCCCCGACCTGCCGCCGAAAGAGGGGCCGCAGGCCAGGTACCGGACGGTCCTGGTGGTGCTGCCGGACGTGCCGCCCGGTGAGATCGACCGCACCCAGCGGGAGTTGAAGCCCGGCTTCGTGGAACGCGGCCTGATGATAGGCGAGTTCCACCCGGGACCGCCGCCCGCGCCCGGTCTGTGGAACGCCGACTTCCGGCCGATGCGCAGTCCGCTGCCGCTGCTGGCGGTGCGGCACATGGTGGCCGCCGACGCGCCGTTCCTGCGGGCCGACCCGGAGCACCTGGCGGCGTACCGGAGCCGGTTCGGGGACCGGGGAGCGCGTCGATGACGGTTCCGCTCCCGCCCGGGGCCCGGCGACTGTGGTTCCTCGAAGCGTTCGCCGACGGCGCGCCCCTGCACAACAACCCGGCGGTGTTCCGGCTGACCGGCCCCCTGTCGGTGGCCGCGCTCCGGCGCGCGGCGGACCTGGTGGTGGCCCGGCACCCGGTGCTGCGGACCACCTTCGACGAGGTCGACGGCGAGCCGGTCGGCCGGGTGGGTCCGGTGGTCGCGGCGGACCTCGTGGTGCGGACGGTGCCGGCCGCGAACGCCTCGGCGGACGCCGACGCGACCGTAGACACGGATGCTGCCGGAGCCGGAGCCGGAGCCGGAGCCGGAGCCGGAGCTGCGGACACGGACACGGACGCGGCCGCCGAGGCGTTCGCGGCGCGGGCCGTGCGGGAGCCGTTCGACCCGCGCACCGGGCCGCTGTTCCGGATCAGGCTGGGCCGGATCACGCCGACCGACCACGTACTGGTGATCAACACCCATCACGCGGTCGTCGACGGCACGTCACTATCGGTGCTGTGCCGGGAGATCAGCGCCCTGTACGCCGACCCGGCCCGGGCCCTGCCGGATCCCGGAGCGCCGCCGGACGCCGTCGACGACGACCCGTCCCGCCGGGCGTCCGATCTGGCGGGCGTGCCGGACCTGCTCACCCTGCCCACCGACCGGCCCCGCCCCAGGATGCGCGCCTTCCGGGGGGAGTTGCGCCGCCACGCCGTCGCCGAGGGACTCACCGCGCGGGTCGACGCGCTCGCCCGCGCCACCCGCGCCACCCGGTTCGTCGTGCTCCAGGCCGCGTACGCCGCCACCCTGGGCACGACGGCGGGACAGGACGACGTGGTGGTCGCCACCCTGTGGTCCGGGCGGCCGGGGCCGGAGTTCGCCGACGTCGTCGGGATGTTCGTGAACCCGGTGCCGTTGCGGGTGGGGATCGGCGGCGATCCGACCTTCCGCGAGCTGGTGGCCAGGGCCCGTCGCGCGGTCGCGGCGGGACTGGGCGGCGCGGCGGTCCCGTTCGACCGGATCGTCGAGGCGGTCGGCGCCCCCCGCGACCCGAGCCACGCGCCGCTCTGCCAGGCGCACCTCGTGATGCAGGAACCGCCCGGGGTGGCGTTCCCCGGCGTGCGGGCCGACCGGATGCTCCCGGACACGGGCACGGCCGACGTCGACCTCACCCTGATGGTGGAGTCCGGCGGCGCGGAGATGGCCGTGGTCACCGAGCACGACACGGACCTGTTCGACGGCGCCACGGTCGACGGGCTCGTCGGACGGCTGCTGGCCCTGCTGGACCGCGCGTGCGCCGACCCCGACCACCGGCTGTCGGCGTTGACGGCGAGGTCGGCGGGGGCGGCGGGGCCGCGGTCGGCGGCCGTGCCGATGGCGGCGCCGACCGGTGCTCCGGCGCCGTCGACCGTGCTGGAGCTGATCCGGTTCGGCGCGGACGGCCTCGCGGTGGGGGAGGTGTCCTACGCCGAACTGGACCGCCGTTCGGCGGCGCTGGCCTCGGTGCTGCGGGCGAGGGGCGCCGGGCCGGAGGAGTGGGTCGCGGTGGACCTGCCGCGCGGCCCGGACCTGGTGGTGGCCGTCCTCGGGATCTGGCGGGCGGGCGCGGTGTACGTGCCGGTGGAACCGTCGTGGCCCGAGCCGAGGCGCCGGGCCGTCACCGGGGCCGCCCGCGTGGTGCTGACCGGAATCCCCGAGCTGCCGGAGGAGTTCGAGCGCGTCGATCCCGGCATCACGCCCGAGTCGCTGGCGTACGTGTTCCACACGTCCGGCTCGACCGGCCGCCCGAAGGCGGTGGGCGTGCCGCACCGCGCGGTGGCCGGGATGCTGACCCGGTCGACGGCGTTGGTGGGGCTGGGCGCCGGGGACGTGATGGCGGCGATGACCTCCCCGGCGTTCGACATCTCGGTGTGGGAACTGGTGGCGCCGCTGACGGTGGGCGCCCGGGTGGTGCCGGTACCGCCGCAGACCGTGGTGGACGGCCCCGCGCTGGTGCGGCGGCTGAGGGCCGAGGCGGTCACGGCCGTCCAGGTCACCCCGTCGGTGTGGGCGGTGCTGGCGGCGGCCGGGGGAGTGCCGGAGCGCGTACGGGTCCGGGTGTCGATCGGGGAGGTGCTGACGCCGGAGCTGGCCGGGGAGCTGGGCGGGGCCGGGCTGTGGAACGCGTACGGCCCGACCGAGACGACGATCTGGTCGACCGCCGAACGGGTGCGCCCGGGCGGCCGGTTCGGCATCGGCGCCCCCCTCGACGGAGTGACCGCCCATCTGCTGAACGCGGGCCTGCGACCGGTCGACGACGATGTGGTCGGCGAGGTGTACCTGGGCGGTTTCCCGCTGGCGCGCGGCTATCTCGGCGCGCCCGGCCGGACGGCGACGAGGTTCGTCGCCGACCCGTTCTCGCCGGTCCCCGGCGCGCGCATGTACGCGACGGGCGATCTGGCGCGACGGCGGCCGGACGGTGTCGTGGAGTTCGTCGGACGGGTGGACGCGCAGCTCAAGGTGCGTGGTCACCGGGTGGAACCGGCCGAGGTGGAGGCGGCCTTGCGGGCGGACCCGGAGGTCGCCGACGCCCGGGTGGCCGGTGACGGCGACCGCTTGGTGGCCTATGTGGTCCCGGCCGCCGGGCCGCCCCGCTGGCCGGGGGTACGGGAGCGGCTGAGCCGGGTCCTGCCCGCCTATCTGGTGCCGTCGGCGATGGTGTCCGTGGCCGCGTTCCCGCTGACCAGCTCCGGAAAGCTGGACGTACGCGCGCTGCCCCCACCGGCGGAGGAGGCCGTCGTCTCCGCTCCCCGTCCGGGTCTGGAGACCACGCTCGCGGAGGTCTTCGCGGGCCTGCTGGCCCGCCCGGTCAACCGCGACGACGACTTCTTCCTGTCCGGTGGCCATTCCCTGGCGGCGGTGAAGGCCGTCGCCAGGATCCGGGCGACGGTCGGCGTGGAGGTGACGATCCGCACCCTGTTCGCCCACCCCACCGTCGCCGCGCTGGCCGCCGTGATCGAGGAGGACCGGGGAGGTCCCGGCACCCCGGAGATCCCGGAACTCCCGGAGGCCCCGGGGCCGGTGCCCGCTCCACCAGGACGGCTGTCCGGCTCGCAGCACGGACTGTGGATCATCCACCAGGCGGGCCGGGACGACGGCGCCTACGTCGTGCACGCCGCGTTCCGGCTGGAGGGCGCGCTCGACGAGGCGGAGCTGCGCGCGCGGTTCGCCCGCGCCCTGGCCGTCCATCCCGTCCTGCGATCGGCGGTCGTCGTCCAGGACGACGTTCCACGGCTGAGCGCGGCGCCCCTCACGGACGGACTGCTGGCGAGGGCCTGGCGCACCACCGACCTGAGCGGCCACGCGGACCCGTGGCCGGAGGCCGGACGCCTGGCCGCCCGGGACGCCGACCGCCCCTTCGACCTGACCCGGAGCCCGTTGGTACGGGCCCGTCTGATCAGAACCGGCCCCACGACCCACCTCCTGGCGGTCACCGCTCACCACATCGTCTGCGACGACACGTCGATGTCGATCCTGCTGACGGCCATGGCCACCACGGCCACCGTGGACCCGCTGCCCCCGCCCCTGTCCGGTGCCACGGACGTCCAGGGGACGGGGACCGCGCCCGGTACGGAGACCGGCGCACCGGAAGCACCGCTCTCCGCGCCGGGAGCCGTGGTCCCACGGCGACGGACCATCGAGTTCTGGGCGGAAGCGCTCCGCGACGCCCCGCCCGCCTCCGGACCCCCGCCGGACCACCCGTACGGCCCGGCCCCGACCCCCGGGCCGGGCGGACCGCCGCACCCGGAAACCGGTCCGGACCCGGCGCGTCCCCCACGGAGCGGTCCGGACCGGGCGCACCCCCGCCGGGTGGGCGCCGCTCCCGGTGCCACCCACCGGTTCACCGTCCCGGCCGGGCTCGCCCGCCGCTTCGCCGACTGGTGCCGGGGCGAGCGGGCCACCACCTTCGCCGGGCTCCTCGCCGTCCTCGCCCTGGTCTCCGCCACCCGGGACGGCGGTGACGACCTCGTCGTCGGCGCCCCGGTCGGCACCCGCCCGGCCGGGTGGGACGACGTGATCGGCATGTTCGTCACGACCCTCCCGCTCCGCCTCCGGGTGAACCGTCGCGCCACCCCCCGCGACCTGCTCGCCGACGCCACCGGGGTGGTGGCCGACGCGATGGACCACGCCGACGTCTCCCTGGCCGACATCCTCACCACGGTTCCCGGCCCCCGGGCGGACCACCCCCTGTTCCGGACGATGCTGGTCCTCAACCGCGAGACGGCCCCCGTCGCCTTCACCGGTCTGACCACCACCCCGCTGCCGATCGACCGCGCCACCAGCCGTTTCGACCTCACCCTCCACCTCAGGGAACGCGAGGGCGACGACTGGCCCGCCCTCATCGACTACCGCACCGACCGGTACGAGGCGGACACGATCACCAGGATCGCCGAACAGGTGCTGGCGGTCATGGACGCCGTGGTCCGCCACCCCGGTCTTCCCCTGTCCCGGCTGGACCTGCTGTCCCCGGCCGACACCGCCGCCCACACCGCCCTCGGCACCCGGTCCGGTCCGGCCTCCCCCGAAGGACCGGACACACCGTCCACCCGCCCGGCCGTCCGCGTCCGCCCCGCCGCCACGACCGTGGTGGACCTGATCGCGGCCCGCACCGCCCGGACCCCCGAGGCCACCGCCGTCCTCGACCTCGCCGCCGAGCCCCTCACCTACCGAGAACTGGACCGCCGGTCCTCGGCCGTCGCCCACCAGCTGCGCGCGTCGGGCATCCGGAACGAGGACCCGGTCGCGATCGCCATCCCGTCCGGCGCCGACGCGATCGTCGCGATCCTCGGCGTGCTCAAGGCGGGCGGATGCTTCGTCCCCGTCGACCCCGCCCAGCCGCCCGCCCGGCGGCGCGCCCTGATCACCGCCAGCGGTGCGAAGACCGTCCTGACCCGCGACGCCCTCCCGGCCACCGGCCACCACGAACCCACGCCCCTCCATCCGTCCCAGCTCGCCTACGTCGTCCACACCTCCGGTTCCACCGGCGAACCCAAGGGCGTCGAAGTGCAGCACGACACCCTCCTCAACCTCACCACCGCGTTCATCGCCGAGCACGGCCTCACCGCCGCGCACCGCCTCCTGATGGTCCCGCCCCCGCACTTCGACGCCGCGTTCGGCGACGTCTTCCCCGTCCTCGCGGCCGGGGCCACCCTGGTCATCCACCCCGAACCGGGCGGCCTCACCGGAGGGGACCTGCTCAAGCTCTGCGTCGAGCACCGGCTGTCCGCGGTGGACACGGCGGCCCCCCTGTGGCAGCGCTGGGTGGCGGATCTCGCCGGGGAACGCCTCCCGTTGGAGATGATGATGGTCGGCGGCGACGTCGTCCCGGCGGCGACCGTCCGCGCGTGGGCGAAGCACGGCGTCCCCCTCCACAACCACTACGGTCCGACGGAAGCCACCGTCTGCGCGACCAGTCACCGCACCGTCGACGGCCATGAGCACCCCACCCGGCTGCCGATCGGCCGCCCGCTGCCGAACGTCCGCGTCCACCTCCTCGACCGGTCGCTGCGCAGGGTGCCCGTCGGCGTGGTCGGCGAGGTCTACATCGGAGGGACGGCGCCCGCCCGGGGGTACCGGGGGAACCCGGCCGCGACCGCCACGGCGTTCCTCGCCGACCCGTACGGCGACCGGCCCGGCGCCCGCATGTACCGCACCGGCGACCTCGCGAGGCTGAACCCGCACGGCACGCTCGAATTCGTCGGCCGGGCCGACGACCAGGTCAAGATCCGTGGCAACCGGGTGGAACCGGGGGAGGTGGCGGCCGTGCTCGCCGCGCACCCCGCCGTCGCGGAGGCCGTGGTGGTGGCCAGGGGCGACCGCCTCATCGGCTACGTCGGCGCCCCGAACCCGACCGCCCCCGCCCGGACCGCTCCCGGTCCGACCGTTCCCGGTCCGAGGGGCGCTGTATCGGACGCTTCCGGTCCGACCGCTCCCGGCCTGAGAGCCGCAGTCCCGGATGTTCCCGGTCTGACCGCCCCCGCCCCCGCCCCCGTCCCTGAGCCGCAGGTCGCCGTCCCAGACGCCCCCGGTCCGACCGCCCCCGGCCCGCAGGCCGCCGTCCCGGGCGTTCCCGGTCCGACCGCTCCCGTCCCGCAGACCGTAGTCCCGGACGCTTCTGGTCCGAGCGCTCCCGTTCCGAGGGCCGCCGTCCCGCAGGCCGCCGTCCCGACCGCCCCCGGCCCGAGGGTCGCCGTCCCGGACGCTTCCGGCCTGCGCGCCTTCTGCGCCGGGCGTCTGCCCGCGCACCTCGTGCCGGACACCGTGGTCGTCCTCGACGCCCTTCCCACCACCAGCGGCGGCAAGGTCGACCACGCCGCCCTCCCCGAACCCCCCGGCGCCCCCTCCGCCCCGGCGGATCCGCCCCGGACCGCCACCGAGCGGGCCGTCGCCGCCATCTGGGCGACCGTGCTCGACCGGCCCGACGTGGACCGCGCCGCCGACTTCTTCGCCCTCGGCGGGCACTCGCTGATCGCCGCCCACGTCCTCGCCGCCGTTCGCGACCGCCTCGGCGTCACGGTGCCGATGCGCACCCTGTTCACCGCGCCCACCGTGGCGGCGTTCGCGACGGCCGTCGACGCCGGTGCCCCGGCGGACCTGCCCACCGTCGACCGGTTGCGCGCCGACGCCGTCCCCCCGCCCGGGATCCGCCTCCGCACCCCCGACCCGCGCAGAGCGCCCGCCGCGCACCCGCGCCGGACACCCGCCGCCCGCCCGCCCCGCGTCCCGTCCGGCACGGCGCGCCGCATCCTGCTCACCGGCGCCACCGGCTTCCTCGGCCGTCACCTCCTCGACCAGCTCCTGGCCCGGACCGACGCCCGGATCCACTGCCTCGTCCGCCGGTCCTCGATCGACCGGCTGCCGGTCCACGACCGGGTGGTCCCGGTCCCCGGCGACCTGTCCGCACCCGGACTCGGGCTGTCCACCGAGGACCACGACGCCCTCACCACCGTGGACGCGATCTACCACAACGCCGCCGTACCGCACTTCGCCGCGCCCTACGACGCCCTCAAACCCGCCCACGTCGACGCCACCGCCGCGATCCTGCGCCTGGCCGACGGCAGCGGCGCCCCGCTGCACCTGATCTCCACCCTCGGCGTCTTCCTCGGTGACGCCTACGACGGCCGCGTCGTCACCGAGGCCGACGCCCCCACCGACCCGACCGGCCTCGCCAGCGGCTACGACCTCAGCAAATGGGTGGCCGACGCCATGGCCGCCGCCGCCCGCGACCAGGGTCTGCCCGTCTCGATCCACCGCATCGCGGCCATCGTCGGCGACACCGTCACCGGCGCCGCCGACCCGCGCTCCGCGTTCAGCCGCTGGCTCACCGGATGCGTCGCCGCGGGCGCCGTCCCGGACACCGCCGAGGTGCTGGACATGGTGCCCGTCGACACGGTGGCCGCGGCGGTCGTCGCGCTCTCCCAGGTCCCGGACCACCTCGGCCGGGACCACCACTACCACGGCGACGGCGGCCTCACCCGGGCCGCCCTCGCCGCCGCCCTCACCTCGGCCGGTCACCCGACCGAGGTGGTGCCGTACCACCGATGGCGGGAGCGGATGCTCGCCGACCCGGCCGGGCCCTTCGCCCCGCTCGCCTTCTCCCTGCCCGAACGCCCCCGCCCGCACCCGCGGTTCGACTGCTCCCGCACCTGGGCCGCCGCGGCCGGGGCGGGGGTGGGGTTCCCCCCGGCCGACGAGCGAATGCTGCGCAGGCACCTGGACTTCCTCACGGATGCCGGCGCGCTTTCCGGAAGTGGATGACCATGCCCTTGCCCGAAGAATCCCTCGGTGTCCCGGCTCCGGTACTGGACCGGCTCGGCGCGGCCGGATACCGGGCCATGATCGCCGGTGTCCGGCTCGGGGTGTTCACCGCGCTGGAACCCGGCCCGCTGTCCGTCGGGGAACTGGCCACCAGGATCGACGGCGACCCGGCCGGAGTGCGCAGCCTGGTGAACGTCCTGGTCACCTTCGGCTATCTGCGGCACGACGAGGACGGGGTCACGACCGTCGCCGCGCCCGGCCAGGTGGACGCCGAACTGTTCTGGCACGAGGTCCTGTTCGAGCACTGGGCCGACATCGAGGACACCATCCGCACCGGCACGCCCCGCCGGGGCTTCTACACCTGGCTGGACGAGCGCCCCGCCAGCGGGGCCCGGCTGCGCCGGATGCTCGCCGGTGCCGCCGTGGAACTGGCCGACGGCATCGCCGCCGCGCTGCCCCCCGCGGCGACCGTCCTGGACATCGGCGGCGGCCACGGCGACCACGCCGTCGAACTGTGCCGCCGCCGCCCGGACGTCCGGGTCACCGTCTTCGACCTGCCCGGGACGGTCACGGCCCTGCGCGAAGACGCCCCGCCGGACCGGGTGACGGCGCGGGCGGGCGACTACCTCACCGACGACCTGGGCTCCGGACACGACCTGGTGCTGCTCTTCAACGTCCTGCACGGCCACCGCCCCGAGGAATGCCGCGAGCTGTTCCGGCGCGCGGCGAAATCGCTGTCCCCCACCGGAAGCGTCGCCATCCTCGACCACGACCGGGAACCCCCGGCCGGGCTGGGCCCGGCCGCGAACGGGTACCTCGGCATGTTCGACCTGACCCTGTGGCAGGGCCACGGCGGCGGAGTGCACCGCTACACCGACCTCGCGGCCTGGCTGGGCGAGGCCGGGCTCACCGAGACACGGGTCGTGCCGCTCGCCGCGTCCCCGCTGGAGAAACTGCTGATCGCCGGTCGTCCGTCGTGACCGCCGACCCGTACCCGGGCTACGCCTGGTTGCGCGCGCACGACCCGGTCTGCCCCGTCGACGACCCGCGCGTCCCCGGTCGGACCTGGCTGGTGACCCGGTACGACGACGTCCGCGCCTGCCTGGCCGACCGCCGCCTGGGCAGCCGCGCCCCGGCCGACCCCGACCCGCGCCCGCCCGGTCTGTCCCAGCTGGACGATCCCGGACACACCAGGCTGCGTCGGCTCGTCGCCTCGGCGTTCACCCCCGCCGCCGTGTCCCGGCTGCGCGATCGCACCGCCCGGACCTGCGCGCACGCCGTCGGGTCGTTCGCCGGGCGGGGGCACGCGGACCTCGTCGCCGAGTACACCCGGGAGATCCCGGTCGCCGTGGTGCACGATCTGCTCGGCGTCCCGGAGACCGAACGCCCGCCCGCCGCCGACGTGTTGGACATGTGGTACCGCGCGAAGTTCCAGCAGCCCCGCGACGAGGTGAAGCTGGCGGAGGTGCTGGAGTACGTCCGGAGGCTGGTGGCCTACAAACGCTCCCACCCGGGGGACGACCTGCCGACGCGGTTGATCGAGTCGGACGCGCTGACCGGCGACGAACTGGAGGTGATGGTCATGACCTTGATCGGCGCCGGTCACATCACCACGATCCAGTTCCTCGGCACCACCATCCTGCGACTGCTCGGCGACCCCGGTCAGCGGGCCGCCCTGCTCGGCGGCGCCGTCGACTGGTCCCGGGCGGTCAACGAACTGCTGCGCCTGGACCCGCCGGACCACGTGGCGGAGTACCGGTACGCGGGCGAGGAGCTGACGATCGCGGACACCCGGGTGGGGGAGGGCGACGTGGTGCTGCTGTCGCTGGCGGCGGCGAACCGCGACCCCGACCGGTTCCCCGACCCCGACGCCCTGGACCTCACCCGTGACGCCCGCCCGCACCTGGCGCTGGGCCACGGCGCGCACGCCTGCCTGGGCAGCCATCTGGTGAAGCTGCAGACGGAGATCGCGATCACCACGCTCTTCGGCCGCCTGCCGGACCTGACCCTGGACATCCCGGGCGACCGGGTCGACTGGGGCTACGCCCCGACGTTCCGGGGCCCCCGGGCCCTCCCGGTCACCTTCACCCCCGTATGAGCCCCCGGTCCGGTCAGCTCCGGGCGGGCTCCACGGCCACGACCGTTCCGCTCAGCTTCTCGTGGAGCATCCGGTGGCCGGTGCCGTTGCGGACGATGAACAACGCGTCGACGACCATGACCAGGGTGAACAGCGGATAGAACTGTACGTAGAAGAGCAACGTGTGGAAGAAGGCGCCCCAGCCCGGACGCCCGCCCGTGGCACGGACCAGCGGCCGGAGGCCCTTGACCCGGTGTCCCACCGTCCGGCCGAAGAGGAAGCACGCCAGGATCTCGTAGACCAGCAGCATCCCCAGGAGGAACGCGGGGACGGCCGCCAGCAGCGCCAGCGCCGCGCCCAGCAGGACGGCGGGCACCAGACAGACCGCCGCGTCGATGCCCCAGGCGCCCGCCCGGCTCCCGAGCGGGGCGTGCGTCAGCGGCTGCTCCGGACCGACGGCGGGAGGAGCCGTGGGGACGGTGCTCCGGTCCGACGACGCGGCGGCACGCCGGACGGCCGGGTCCGGGGTGCTCGGGGCGGCGGAGCGCGGCGCGCCGGATCCCGCCGGTACGGCGGTCTCCCCGGCGACGGCCGTGGGGCGGAGATCCCGAGGGGCCGTGGCGGACCGGTCCGCCACGGTCACCGGCTCGGCGGGGGTCCCGGCCCCGGGTCCGGCGGGGGCGGTGACGGGCTTCGTCGGCTGCTCCGCAGGGTCGACCAGGGTCGGCGGCACAGCGGCGCTCCGGGTCGCCCCGGTCCGGCCCGCACGGCCTCCCGGCAGCGCTTCCTCCAGCGCGTCGCGCATCGCGGCGGCGTCCGGATAGCGGTCCCCGGGCTTCTTCGCCAGGGCCCGCAGCACGACCTCGTCCACCGTCCCCGGCACTCCCGCGCGTCGTTCCCCCGGCGGCACCGGTATCCCCTGGATGTGCTGGAGCAGGATCACGAACGGCGAGTCCCCCAGGAACGGCGGCTGCCTCGTGAGCAGTTGGTACAGCAGACATCCGGTGGAGTACAGATCGGAACGGGCGTCGACGTCCCGCCCCTCCGCCTGCTCCGGCGACAGATACGCCGGTGTCCCCACCGTGGCCCCCGTCGCCGTCAGCCGCGTCGAGGTCTCCGCCAGCAGCCGCGCGATCCCGAAGTCCAGCACCTTCACCCGGTCCCGCGTACCCCCCGACCCCGCCAGTGGACCGCTCACCATCACGTTCGACGGTTTGACGTCCCGGTGCACCACACCCTGTCCATGACTGTGCTCCAGCGCGTCCAGCACGTCCACGGCGATCCGGACCGCCTGGTCCACCGACAGCGGCCGCTCGTACACGATGCCGTCGAGGGTGCGGCCTTCCACGTACTCCATGACGATGAACGGAGTCCGGGTCTCCCCGTCGGCGTCCTCACCGACGTCGTGGAGCACCGCGATGCCGGGATGGCTCAGCCGCGCCGCCGTCCGCGCCTCCCGCCAGAACCGGGCGGTGAACTGGGGGTCCCGCAGCAGCTCCGGCGGAAGGGTCTTCACCGCGACCTGCCGCCCCAGCTCCCGGTCCAGTGCCCGGTGCACCACTCCCATCCCGCCCTGCCCCAGCGTCCCCTGGATCTCGTACCGCCCCGCCAGCACCCGCATCCCCGTCCGCGCCCTTCCGTCCGTACCGTCCCGCGACGGTGATGGTCCGCCGCTGCCACAGTGTGTGGGGTGCCGTCGCCGCGTGTCCGGACTTCCGCGCGAATCCCGGTACGGCCCGGGCGGACGCCGCGAATCCGGCCGCCGCGGTCGCGTGCCGACCGCCGCGGTGGACGCGGCGCCGCCTGGCGGCGAGGGCGGCCGGTACCGGTGATCCGGGGCATGCCGTGCCGGTGCCGGGATGCTCAGGCCGGGGAGGGACCGGCCCCGTGGACACACCCGGCATCCCCGGCATCCGCGAATTCCGTTGAGTCCGCGCCCCCCGATCGTGTTGGCTGGAGGCACCGGACCGTCAGTACCGCAGGGTCCGCCTGGCCGTAGCAGGGAGCAAACGTGCAGGACGATGTCGTCGACCCCGTCGCCCACAACCGGGCCGCCTGGGACAAGTACGCCCAGGAGGGCGACGAGTGGACGCTGCCGGTGAGCACCGAGGAGGTCGAGCGCGCCCGCACGGGCGACTGGTCGATCGTCCTCATCGGGAACGAGCCGGTCGACCGCTCCTGGCTGCCGACGGACCTGACCGGCAAGGACGTGCTGTGTCTGGCCTCCGGCGGTGGCCAGCAGGGTCCGATCCTCGCCGCGGCGGGGGCGCGGGTCACCGTCTTCGACAACTCACCCGGCCAGCTCGGCCAGGACCGGTTGGTGGCGGAGCGCGACGGGCTCGACCTGCGCACCGCCCTGGGCGACATGCGCGACCTCGGCGCCTTCGGCGACGCGACGTTCGACGTGGTGTTCCATCCGGTCTCCAACCTGTTCGTACCGGAGCTGGCACCGGTGTGGCGGGAGTGCTTCCGGGTCCTGAGGCCGGGGGGAACCCTGCTCTCGGGCTTCATCAACCCCGACGCGTACCTGTTCGACCACGAGGCGCTGGAGGAGCGCGGCGAGCTGGTCGTCGCGCACAAGCTGCCCTACAGCGACGTCACGCACTACTCGGCGGAGGAACGCGCCGCCAAGTTCGGCGCGGACGCCGCCCTTGAGTACGGCCACACCCTCACCGACCAGATCGGCGGGCAGCTCGCCGCGGGGTTCGTCCTCACCGGCTTCGCGGAAGGGCCGCACCACTCCGACGCGTCCGCCGCCTACTTCTCGGGCTATTTCGCGACGCGCGCGGTCAAGCCGGGCTGACCCGGCCGTGGCGTGGGGCCGTGGCCGGGACCGCCCGGCCACGGGGCCGCCCGGGACGGCGAGCGTCCCCGTGCGGCCGGGTGTGCCGTGCCGCCGGGACGGACGGGGGCGCGCCCGTCCCGGCGGCACGGCACCGGGACGGGATCAGCCCGCGACCAGCTCCCGCTTCCGGCGCGGCTTGTCGGCCTTGGGCTTCCTGTTCGGCAGCGAGAGCCGGACGACCTTGCGCCACGCGGAGAACACCTGCTTGGGCAGCGGCCCGGTGACGTACTCCAGCTCGTACTTCTCGAAGAGCGCGCGCACCTTCACCGAGACCTCGGCGTACCGGTTGCTCGGCAGGTCCGGGAACAGGTGGTGCTCGATCTGGTGCGACAGGTTGCCGGTCATGAAGTGCATGGCCTTGCTGCCGCTGATGTTCGCGGAGCCCATCATCTGGCGCAGGTACCACTGGCCGCGCGTCTCGCCCCTGATCGACCGGCGCTCGAAGACCTGCACGCCCTCGGGGAAGTGTCCGCACATGATCACCGAGTGGGACCAGAGGTTGCGGACCAGGTTCGCGGTGAACGTGGCGGCGAGCGTGGTGAGGAACGACGGACCGGACAGCAGCGGGTGGATCACGTAGTCCTTGAGCACCTGCTTGCGGATCTTGCGTCCCACGGCCTTGGCCCGCGCGCGGAACTCCGGGTTCTTGCGGCGGTGCTTGCTCAGGTTCCGGCCGAGCTCCAGGTCGTACGCGGCGATGCCGTACTCGAAGAAGCAGGCGTTGACGAAGTTCCACAGCGGCTGGCCGAGGTGGAACGGGTACCACTTCTGGTCCTCGTCGACGCGCATGATGCCGTAGCCGAGGTCATTGTCCTTGCCGATCACATTGGTGTACGTGTGGTGCAGCTCGTTGTGCGAGTGCTTCCACTGCTCGGCGGGCGAGGCGTGGTCCCACTCCCAGGTGGTGGAGTGGATCTTCGGATCCCGCATCCAGTCCCACTGCCCGTGCAGGACGTTGTGGCCGATCTCCATGTTCTCCATGATCTTCGCCACGGACAGCCCCGCGGTGCCGATCACCCACGCGGGCGGGAAGATCGAGAACAGCAGCACGCCCCGGCTGACCAGCTCCAGCTTGCGTTGCGCCGAGATGACCTTGCGGATGTAGGCGGCGTCCTTCTCACCACGGCTGGCGATCACCTCGTCGCGGATCGCGTCCAGCTCGCGACCGAGCTCCTCGATCTGCTCCGGGGTCAGATGGGCGGTGGGGTCGATGGCGGTCAAGGTGTTCCTACCGTTCGATGTCGCAGGGGCCCGCCGCGGCGGACACACAGGTCTGGATGAGGACGCCCGGCTCGGCCTCGGTGATCTCGCCGGTGCGCAGGTCGCGGACGGCGCCCGCCTTGAGCGGCGAGACGCAGCCGAAGCAGATGCCCATGCGGCACCCGGAGGGCATGAGCACGCCGGCCTCCTCACCGACGTCCAGCAACGGCGTGGCGCCGTCCGCCTCGACGGTCTTCCCGGTGGTGCTGAACGTGACCTCGCCACCGTCGCCGACGGCGGCGACGACGGGACGGAAGCGCTCGGTGTGCAGCCGCTCCGGCACGCCGTGTCCGGCCCAGTGCTTCTCGGCGGCGTCGAGCAGACCGGCGGGTCCGCAGGCCCAGGTCTCGCGCTCGGCCCAGTCGGGCACCAGTTCGTCGAGACGGGCGATGTCCAGCACGCCGTCCGTGTCGGTGTGCACCTCGGTGAGACGCAGCTTCCCGTCCGCGACCAGGGCGTGGAGCTCGTCGCGGAAGATCACGTCCTGCGGCCGGGGCGCGGAGTGCACCATGACGACGTCGTCCAGCCCGGTGTCGCGCAGCATGCCCATCACCGGAGTGATGCCGCTGCCGGCCGTCAGATAGAGCACCTTGGCGGGCCTGGCCTGCGGCAGCACGAAGTCACCGGTCGCCTGGTCCAGCCGGATCAGCGTGCCCGGTGTCGCCTGGCGGACCAGGTGGTTGCTGACCTTGCCGTCCGGGATCGCCTTCACGGTGATCGTGACGCGGCCGTCCCGGCGGTCCGTCGGCGAGGTGAGGGAGTAGGCGCGCCACAGGCGCACCCCGTCGACGTCGACCCCGATCCGCACGTACTGACCGGCCGTGTGGCCGCGCCAGCCCCGTCCCGGCCTGATCACCACGGTCGCGGCGTCACCCGTCTCGGGACGCACGGCCTCGATGCGCCCGTGCAGGTCGGCGCCCGCGCGCAGCGGGCTGACCAGGTCGAGGTAGTCCGACGGCAGCAGCGGCGTCGTGACCATCTCCAGCAGTTTCCACGCCCTACTGCGGAGGGCTGCACTCGTCATGACTCCAGCTTGATGCGCCTCCGGGCGTAGAGTCCTACCCGTAGGACGTGAATCTGGTCAACCGAATTGTTCGCAGGGAACAAAACATGGGGCATGTAACCCGGAGGGCCGCCGAGCTGGCCCTGGACGAGACGACGGTCACCGCACTCCGGGCGGCGCTGAAGGGCACCGCCGACGAGGTCGTCCAGGCGATCATCGACGAGGTGCCTCCCTACGCCAACGCCCTTTCGGGCCGCATGGGCGGCACCATCCGCCGGGCCGTCCGCACCGCCCTGGGGCACTACCTGGACCTCGCCAGCGGGAACGCCACGAGCGGCGACGCCGGTGACGCGGCCTACGAGCTGGGCCGGGGCGAGGTGCGCGACGGCCGTTCGATGGACGCCCTGCTCAGCGCCTACCGGGTCGGCGCCCGGGTGGCCTGGCGATGCCTGGCGGCGGGCGCCGTGCCCGCGGGGCTGCCCGCCGCCGAGGTCGCCAAGTTCGCCGAGCTGACCTTCGCCTACATCGACGAGCTCTCCGCCGCGAGCGCCGCGGGCCACGCCGACGAGCTGGCCGCCCGGGGCCGGGCCCACGAGCGCCACCTGGAACACCTGGCCCGTGACCTCCTCGCCGACGCCAGCCCCGACGTGCTGCTGGCCTCCGCCCAGCGGGCGGGGTGGCAGCCCCCGGGCTCGCTGACCGCGGTCCTGCTGCCCGCCGCCCAGGCCCGCCCCGCCTACCGCGCGCTCGACCCGAGCACCCTCGTCCTCGACGACCTGCCGGACGCCACCGGCGTGCTGCTCGTCCCCGACGCCGACCGCGCGCACCTCCTGCGACGGCTGACCGACCGGACCGCCGTGGTCGGCCCGGCCCGGCCGTGGATCAGGGCGTCCGCCTCGTACGAGCGGGCCGTCCGCGCGCGCTCCCTCTCCTCCGACATCCGCGACACCGAGGACCATCTGCCCGAGCTGGTGCTGAGCGCCGACGCGGACGCGTTCGCGGACCTGCGCGTCCGGGCCCTCGCACCACTGCGGACCGTGCCCGTCGCGACGGCGCGGCGGCTGGAGGAAACCCTGCGGGAGTGGCTGCTGCACCAGGGCAGACGGGACGAGGTGGCGGCGGCGCTGTTCGTCCACCCCCAGACGGTCCGGTACCGGATGGCGCAGCTGCGGGAGCTGTTCCCGGATCTGGCGTCTCCCGGACGGGTCCTCGAACTGACGCTCGCGGTCGGCCTCCGCACCGGCTGACGCGCACGGCGACCGTCCTGTCCGTGGCCGCGAGCGGTCCGGGGCCGGGGCCGACGCGGCGGCTAGGTCGTTTCTTACGGGTCTGGCTGGATCAGGGAGCGGGGCCTGGTGCGTGCGATCGCAAGGCGGAGGATGGAGCCCACGCGGAGCGTCGGCGACTGACGACAACGCGGCTGGGGGTCCCCCCGGGCGGAGCCTGGGGGAGTGCGTGCCAGGCCCCGCGAGCCCAGCAAGATCCGTAAGAGACGGCCTACGGGCGGGTGGCCGACGCGGGGACTCCCGCCTTCCGCATCCGGTCGGCGAGGAACTCCATCTCGGGAAGGGTTCCCGAGAGTTCCCCGGCCAGCACGCGGCTCAGCGCGGCCTTGGCCCCGGCCGGATCGAGGCCCAGCGCGGCCCGCAGCACCCGCATGGCCGGGACGTTCCTCCCCCGGGGGACCACCCGCAACGTCGCCGCTCCGTGCTCGGAGAGCATCCGTTCCCGCAGCTCGGCGGGGAGGGCCGCGTCGCACTCGGCGATCGCGAACCCACAGGCCGAGCAGGCCGCCTCCACGTCCCACCGCAAGGAGTCGCCCACCAGGGCCTGGACCCCGTGGCACTCCAGTCGCGCTCCGCAGTCCTGGCACACCGTGGTGTACGTGAGGGACTCCCACACCGTCCTTCCCACCTCCAAGAACCCGACCGGTCGGGTGCCGCTTCCGCGCCGGATCACCACCGCTCCCGCGCGGTGCGGACCGTGATGTCCAGGGACCGCCGGGGAGGTCAGCGCTTCAGCCGGGCGTCGAGCCAGGTGAGGACCTCGGGGGTGACGGGGTCGGTGATGTCCGCGAACTCCCGGTGCTTGGTGAGGAACTTCGCCACGTAGGGGCAGACCGGAACGATCCGCTTCCCGGAGGCCCGGACGTCGGTCAGGGCCCGTTCGACGAGGATCCCGGCGAGCCCCCGGCCCGCGTGGGCGTCGTCGATCTCGGTGTGGAAGAAGACCCGCTGGTCGTCGCGGTCGCGGTAGGCGGTGAGCCCGGCCCGTCCGTCCTCGACGTGGATCTCGTAGCGGTGACGGGCGTCCACGCGGTGGACGACGGGGTCGGCGGTCCGCTCGCTCATGGTGGGGTCCTCGGGGTGCGGGGGTCGGCGGGGGTGAGAACGGCGTGGGCTTCGCGCACGATGCGCCGTCAGCAAGAGAGGACGGCATCGTACGCGGGAGGTACCGGACCATGACCACCAAGCCACTGGCCCACGGCACGGGCGGCGCGCCCCCGGCGGCCCTCCCCGGTCGTGCGACCGCCCTGAGCGTATCGCCCGCCACCCCCACCGCCTCGGCCTGACAGGTCCGCACGAAGCGGGCCCGGGGTGTTGAGCCCGACAGATCCGGGGCGGAACGGGCCCGCCCCGCGGCTCCTCCCGGCGGGAAGGGCGGCTGGTTCCGTCCAGGGTCCTGGAACCCACCGCGCTCCGGGATCCGGGCCGTGAGCCCGGCGCTGGTAAGATCGGTGTCACGTTCGTAGACAGACTGGGGCCCGTGCCGGACAAGGCACGGGCCCCGGCCCGTTCAGGGCACCGCGATGAGGAAGGACCCCATGAAGGCGAAGCAGCCGTCCTCCGGCCGCTCCGGACCGGGCAGGTCCGACCAGGGGAGGCCCCCGCGGGGCGAGCTCTCCGTGCCGGGGACGTCCGCCCCCGGCCTTCCGCCCGCCGCGTCCTTCGCGGAGCTGGAACTGCCGGCCGCGCTGACGAGGGCGCTGGCGGAGCTCGGGGTACGGGAGCCCTTCCCGATCCAGGCGGCCATCCTGCCCAGCGCGCTGGCCGGCCGGGACGTCCTGGGCCGCGCGCGGACCGGATCGGGAAAGACCCTCGCCTTCGGGCTGGCGCTCCTCGCCCGTACGGCGGGCCGTCGCGCCGAACCGAAGCGCCCCCTCGCGCTGGTCCTGGTGCCGACGAGGGAACTCGCGCAGCAGGTGAGCGAGGCGCTGGCGCCCTACGCGGAGGCGCTCGGACTGCGGTCGGCGACCGTGGTCGGCGGGCTGGCGATCAACCGGCAGGCGGCGGCGCTCCGGGCGGGCGCCGAGCTCGTGGTGGCGACGCCGGGACGGCTGGCCGATCTCGTCGCCCGGCGGGACTGCCACCTGGACCGGGTACGGATCGCGGTGCTGGACGAGGCGGACCAGATGTGCGACATGGGCTTCCTGCCGCAGGTCTCACAGGCCCTGGACCAGGTTCCCCCCGGCGGGCAGCGGATGCTGTTCTCCGCGACGCTCGACCGCAACGTCGATCACCTGGTCGGCCAGTATCTGAGCGAGCCGGTGCTCGCCACGGTCGACCGGGCGGAGGGTTCGGTCGCGACGATGGAGCACCACGTGCTGAACGTCCACCCCGCCGACAAGTACGCGACAGCCACCGAGATCGCGGCCCGGGACGGGCGGGTGCTGATGTTCCTGGACACCAAGCACGCGGTGGACCAGTTCACCCGCCATCTGCGGAGCAGCGGCATCAAGGCGGGCGCTCTGCACAGCGGGAAGTCGCAGCCGCAGCGCACGCACACGCTGGCCCAGTTCAAGGACGGCGCGATCACGGTGCTGGTGGCCACCAACGTCGCCGCCCGTGGCATCCACGTCGAGCACCTGGACCTCGTCGTCAACGTCGATCCGCCCGCCGAACCCAAGGACTACCTCCACCGAGGCGGGCGCACCGCGCGGGCCGGAGAGTCCGGCAGCGTGGTCACCCTGGTCACGCCCGGCCAGCGCCGGGACGTGAACCGGATGATGTCGGACGCCGGCATCCGGCCCACGGTCACCCAGGTCCGCTCCGGCGAGCAGGCACTGACCGCCATCACCGGCGCGAAACGCCCGCCGGTGCGGGACGGGGCGAAGACCGGCAACGTGGCGTTCCGGGGTCTGGGCGCCCCCACGGGCCGCCCGCCGAAGGAATCCCGGAAGGCCGCGGAGGCACGGATGATGGCGGAGGCCCGCAGAGCGGGCCGCGTGCGCAAGGCCCGCTGACGGGCGCCGCGCCCACAGCGGGCAGCGGACACCAGGAGGCACCCACCGCCTCACGTCGAGTACAGCGTCAAGGAGCACCGATGGCGGACAGGGTCCATCAACCCCGGGAGGACGCCGAGTTCGCGTTCATCCTGGCCAGGGCGGACGTCCCGGTGCTGGCGTACTTCCACGGCGTGTGGCCCAAGGCCCTGGCGGCGTGCAAGGAGACGGAGCCCCTGGTGCGGGAGGTGGCCGACGCCTACCAGGGGCGGCTGATCGTCGTGCGGGCCGACATCGCCAGGTGCCCCGGCCCGGTACGGCGGTACGGCGTCACCGGCGCGCCCTCCTTCGTACTGATCGACGGGGACGAGGCGACCACGGCCGGGAGCGGTCCGATGACCGGGGCCGCGCTCAAGGAGTTCCTGGACGCCCGTCTGTGAGCGGGCCGCGTACCACCGGCGGGCGGGACGGCACCCCGCCGCGCTGAGGCGCGGGAAGAGCCGGGCCCGGCCGTCCACGGACGCGGGGACGCGGGTGTGGCGATCCGGGCGCCGGGTCCGTCTCTGACCTTCTCGGGTGCGACGCGGTCCATCGGGTCATGGGTTCAGGCCTCGGCCGGGATGAGGGAGAGCCGGGGATCCGAGGCGATCACCAGGGTTCCCTGGTGCGCGTCGTGGGGGAGCGACGCACGGCGGATGCGGGGTTCCCAGTCGTCCGGCCAGATCGTGGCGGCGTCCCAGAGCACCCCCTTGAGCCAGGCGTTGCCGAGCGGTGCGCGGGTGAGGTCGGCGCCGGTGAAGTCGTCGTTGAGCCGTTCCAGCTCTGCCGCCGCTTCGGACAGCTCCCGCGCGTGGCGTGCCGCGTACGCGAGGTCGTCGGCGACGTCCTGGGCGACGCTTCCCGCCAAGGCGACGTCATGGGGCCGTGGGTCCGTGGCGCGGATCAGGGGGGTCAACTCCTCGGTCAGGAGGTGCCACGCCTGCTCCACTTCATGGCGTAGTTCCTCCGCGGGGCGGGCGAGGCGGACCTCGGCCTCCGTGAGGAAGTCGGTGCCTTCGGCTGACGCCGGCCGTTGCCGGGTGGTGGGCAGCTTCCGGACTTCCGCCAGCCTGGCCCCGACCTTCTCGACGATGGCCCGCTCCCGGCAGCCGGACGCCCGCGCGGGACCGTCCTCCAGGCGCTCCAGCATCTCCCGCGCGCTGCGGAGCATGTCCAGCAGGTCGCACGGCCAGTAGGCCCGGACCAGCAGAAGGGTGTCCTGGCGGTGCTTCAGCCTGGTCTCCGCGGGGCTCGTCAGCTTGCCCGGCTGCTTGCTGGGCGGCTGTTTCACGGGCGCGGTGAGGGAGCGCGCGGGCGCGGACCTCCGGTCCAGCCGCTGTTTCACGGCGGTCAGCGCGGAACGGTGGGCCGCCGCGAGGATTCTGGACAGGGCCAGTTCCGGGTCCTGAAGCTCCGGAACTCCCCCCTGAGCCGTGACGCGCTGTTCCACGGCGCGCCCGAGACGGTTGTGGGTCGAGGCCAGCATGCGCGTGAGTTCGGATTCCGCCTTCCGGTCCGCCGTGGGGACGGACTGGTGGTCGTTCATCGTTCTCCTCTCGGCGCTTCCAGCCCGAGCGCCGCCTTCAGCGAGGCCCGGGCGCGTGCCAGGTTCTGTCGGACGGCCGCCTGCGTGGTCCCCATCGCCCGGGCGGTTTCCTCCGTCGTGAAACCGTCCAGGTGCCAGGCCATGGCGGCGCGTTGTTTGGCGGGCAGTCGCAGGAGCAGCGCGATCACCTGCCGTGCCTCCTCCTGGATCTCGGTGGCGTGAGCCGGGGTCCGCCAGTTCATGGTGGCGGGAGTCTCGGGGAGCTGGGCGCTGTTGTCTTCGTGCTTGACCTGCTGCCGTAGCCAGGAACGGGTCGCCACCGTGCGCAGCCACGCCTTGGGGAAGGCGATGGAAAGGCCTGGCGTGCACATCTGGGTGAAAGCGTCCTGAGCGGCGTCCTGGGCCTCGTTCCATGACGCGCCCTGAATGAGGAGGAACCGCACGAGGGACGGGTACTGATCGTCGTGGATCTCTTCGGCGATCTCCCGGCCGGGCAACGCGACTCTGGCCTCTCCGGCCGGGGCCGCCGTGATCTCCGGGTCAGTGCCGACCGCGCGTTTCGCCACGGTCACCCCCGGTGTCGATGGTCGGCGAGGCGGCCCACACGGTGCGACCCCGTCCCGTCTCCTGCAGGGATCCACGGGATCCCGAGACGCGGACCCGTTCCGTCAGCCCCTCGTCGGCGATCCTGGCCAGCTCCACCTTCGCCATCTGCCGCCCCCGCAGAGTCTTCGCCACTGCGCTCACCACGCTGATGACGACCGCCGCCACCGCCCCGACCAGCACCGGGTCCACCCTGAGTTCTCCTTCGGTCGGTCTCATCGGCGGCCGCTGAACGACCACCCCTGCGACCTAGTGCGGAGACCGGCCCGGGCTGTGACATCCAGCAGGTCAGGGAGATCCCCGTCCGCGCGCGGACGGGCGGGAGACGCCGGTAGCCGCCTACGGGGGCGGACGGGACCGTGCGGTGACGACCGCCCACGGCGACCCCAGGCGAAGAACTCGCGGACGCCTCGGTCCACTTGGCGGCGCCCGACGAGTGCTCCCGCCGCGCGGTCGAAACAAACAGCCGCACAGGGAGGGGTCACAATCGGGCCGGGACCGATAGCGACCCTCGGCGACCGGTTGAGGCCGGGCGAAGCCGCCGCGACGGGAGCGTCCAGGGGCAAGCGCCGTAACCCCCGCCTGCCACGGTTTCACCGGACGTCGGGACTGGGCGGCCGGGGGACGGGTCAGTCGTGGGAGGCGCGTCCGCTCACCCGGTGGTCGGCGTAGCTCAACGCCTCCAGGACCAGTCTGCGCAGGTGGCCGTCGAGGAGGCGGTAGACGACGTGGCGACCCTCGCGGCGGGTCTCCACCAGTCCCGCGAGGCGCAGTTTGGCCAGGTGCTGGCTCACCGCGGTCCGTGAGGCGCCGCTCCGCTCGGCCAGCGAACCGACGTCCGACTCGTCCTGCGCGAGCATCCAGAGCAGATGGAGCCGGGTCGCGTCGGCGGCCATGGCGAACACCTCGGCCGCCTGTGCCAGGCGGGCCGGGTCCGGGGTGCGCAGATGCGTCCCCTCCGGTACCGGCAGTTGCGTGGCGGTCGCAGGTGCGACCGGCTCGTGGTGGGCCATGGGCCACAGTGTAGAACTCGCCACTTCGATACGTTCATGTGCGCAGATGCGCACATGAACGTACTATGGGGTCGTGCGTCCGCCCCATCCGTCCTGCCGAGGAGCACAGGGATGCCGTCCGTGCCGCGCGACCGCGCCTACCGCCATCTGTTCGCCGCCCAGGTCGTCGCGCTGGTGGGAACGGGGCTGGCCACCGTGGCCCTCGGGCTCCTCGCGTACGACCTGGCGGGTCCGGCGGCCGGGTCGGTGCTCGGGACGGCCCTGACGATCAAGATGGCGGCCTACGTGCTGATCGCTCCGGTCGTCGGCGCGCTGGCCCACCGGCTGCCGCGCCGCACGCTGATGGCCGCGTCCGACCTGATGCGCGGCGGCGCCGCGCTGGCCCTGCCCTTCGTCACCGAACTGTGGCAGGTCTACGTACTGGTCCTGGTACTCCAGGCCGCCTCCGCCGTCTTCACCCCCACGTTCCAGGCCACCCTTCCCGAGGTGCTCACCGATGAGCGCGAGTACACCCGGGCACTGTCGCTCTCCCGGCTCGCCTACGACCTCGAAAGCCTCTTCAGCCCCGTCCTGGCGGCGGCGTTGCTCACGCTGATCGGCTACGACTGGCTGTTCCTCGGGACCGCCGCCGGTTTCCTCGCGTCCGCCGCGCTGGTGGTGTCGGCGGCGTTGCCCAAGCCGGTGGCCGCCCCCACCGCCGGTGGCGCGTACACGAGGCTCACCGCGGGCGTCCGCCTCTTCCTCGGCGTGCCGAGACTGCGGTCCCTGCTGGCTCTCGACCTCGCCGTCGCCGCGGCGGGTGCCGTGGTCCTGGTGAACACGGTGGTCCACGTCCGGGAGGAGCTCGGGCGCGGCGCCGGTGACGTGGCGGTGGCACTCGGCGCGTACGGAGCCGGGTCCATGGCCGTCGCCCTGCTGCTGCCCCGCCTCCTCGACCGGGTCGCGGACCGCACGGTGATGCTGGGCGGCGCCCTGGCGCTGGTGCCGGTGTTCGCGGTCCTCGGCGGAATCACCGCGTCGGGCGGCGGCACCTGGCGGTGGCCCGCGCTCCTGGCCGCCTGGGCGGCGTTCGGAGGAGCCGCTTCCGCGGTGCTCACCCCGACCGGACGCCTGATCCGGCGTTCCACGCCGCCCGAGGGGCGCGCCTCCGCCTTCGCCGCCCAGTTCTCCCTCTCCCACGCCGCCTGGCTGCTCACCTACCCGCTCGCGGGCTGGCTGAGCGCGACGGCCGGGCTCCTCCCGGCGGTCCTCGCACTGGGCGGGGTCACCCTGGCCGCCGCGCTCCTCGCCGTACGGCTGTGGCCGGGACGGACCGCCCCGGCCGGACGGACCGCCCCCGCCGGGGACCTGCCGCACCCGCGCGAGAGCGGCCCCGCCGTCCACCGGCACACCGGGCTCACCGCCACGCACCCCCACCTCGTCGACGCCGTCCGGGTCCCCGGAGGGTGGGAACACAGCCACCTTCCCGTCCTCGACGAACTGCACCACTCGCGAAGCTGACACCGGGACCGACCGCAACGGGGCAGCCCCCGCTCGCGGGCCGCACTCACCGCCGGTGGCGTCAGCGAACGACGTTCCGTGCCGGTGGTGGCCTCGGATTCGGTGACGTCCTGGCGGTCCGCCTCGTACTGGCGGACATGGTGGGCGATGGTCGCCGCCCGGGTGGTGACGGTTCCGGCGGTCTCGGCCGAGCGCGTCCTCGGCCGGAACGGATCGGGGCCGCCGGACTCGGAGAACAGACCGCGGACAGACGTCCCCGGCGCTTCCCACGCGACATCGCCGGGCGACCGGCCCGGCGGACGCGGATCATCCGCCACCGCTCATGGTCCGAGCACTCGGCGGGTATAGCTGTTCTGAAACACTCCCGCAGGATCCAGCCGCGAGCGGATCGCCAGAAACTCCGGCATTCGCTCATACGACGTTGACAGCCGCTCCGCGCAGAGCGTGTGCATCTTGCCCCAGTGCGGTCGCCCGTCGAAGGCGCGCAGCACCGGCTCGACGGCATCGAAGTACTCGTGCGGGTCTTCTCGCCAGTACCGGTGAACAGCGACATACGCCGATTCCCGTCGATACGCCGTCGAGAGGAGATTCTCGTCGGCGGCCGCATACCGAAGCTCGACGGGGAAGGAGATGCGGAGCCTTCGCGATTCGATGACGCGGCGGATCTCGCGAAGCACGTCGGGGAGCGCCTCCGCCGGAACCGCGTACTCCATCTCCCGGAACCTGACCCGGCGCGGGCTCGTGAACACTGCGTGCGAGTCACCGACGTACGTGCCGCCTCCGAAGACGGCCGCCGCGAGCCGGTTGATTCCCGGCGTCGCCCACGGCACGAGCGCGGCAAGCCCGCACACGGCCCGATGCCCGGCCGTACCGACCAGCTCCTCGTTGAACCAGGTGCGCAGCCGACCGGGCGCCACATGGCGCGCATCCCACGGAAGCCGTGTGTTCTCTTTCATCGAGAGCACGTCCGTGTGCGGCCACCAGAAGGCCTCGACGTGATCCACCTCTCTGGCGCGGTGAATCATCTCGTCGACGCTGTCGACGTGGGCGCTGTACTCGACCGCTCGGAGCAGATAGGCCGGCACGCACTGGAGTTCCACGGAGACGAGGATGCCGAGGGCCCCGAGCCCGAGTCGAACGGCGGGCAGGAGTTCAGGGCGCTCGTCTTCCGAGACGCGGATGACCTCGCCGTGACCGTCGACCAGCGTTACGGCCGTGATCTGCGTCGACAGACCACCGAAACCGATCCCCGTGCCATGGGTTCCCGTCGACGTCGCGCCGGCGATCGTCTGGGTGTCGATGTCTCCCATGTTCTCGAGTGCCAGTCCGAGTGGCCGGAGGATGCCGGGAAGGTCCCGGAGACGCGTGCCCGCGCCCAGTGTCACCCGCATGCGCTTGGCATCGTGGAACAGGAGCCCGGAAAGAGCGCTCACGTCGACGAGGAATCCATCGGTCATGGCGATCGCACTGAACGAGTGGCCGGCTCCGACGGCCTTCATCGTGCGTCCGCCGTCTCGAACCGTGAGGACCGTGAGGACGATGTCATCGACGGTTGCGGGGGCGAGTACGCGGACGGGATCGGCCCGCTCGCTTCGTCCCCAGTTGACCACTGGTCCACGCTGCGTGGTGATGTCGGGTGAGGTGTTCACAGAAACGTTTTCCCTTCGCCTCGATACGTCGGGACATCGCCGATGACCTCGTCGCCGTCGATCAGGTGGATACCGTCAAGGTGCTCGGCGAGCTCACCGGCTTTCGCGTGACGCAGCCAGACGCGTTCCCCGATGCGCAGCTGTGCGGCGGGCCGACCGCGAATCGGCGTCTGCACCTCACCCGCGCCCTCGATCCTCGTGAGCCTCAGGTCCGGCGGCCACACCGGGCGGGGAAGACGATCTCCGCCCTGGCGCCCGGAGGCGATCCAGCCGCCACCGAGCAGCGTCGCGACTCCTCGATCGGGACGTCGCGTGACCGAGATCGCGAAGGCCGCGGCCGGTGCCGGCGAGAACGACCGGTAGCGGTCGAAGAGGTGCGGGGCGAACAGCCCCGAGCCGGCGGCGATCTCAGTGATGGACGGGTCGGTGCGGGTTGACTCGATCGATCCGGTCCCTCCGCCGTTGACGAACTCGATGACATGCCCGGAGTCGGCGGCGATCTCTCGCAGTCGCGCCACAGCCATGGTGCGTCGTCCTCGAAGCTCCGCGGCCGAGAGCCGTTTGATCAGACGCATGACCGATCGAGCGGGCCCCGCGTCCGGCACGCCCGCGATCTGCGCCTCGTACGACATCAGACCGACCAGGGAGAGTCCCGGACGGGACACGATCTCCCGAGCGAGGGCTTCGACCGACGCCGGGGTGCGAAGCGGTGATCTCCGAACGCCGACATGTCCTCCGACCGCTGTCCGCAAGGACGCGTCGAGGTCGATGGCGACCCGGATCCGGGCTCGGTGCCGAGGCGGTGCGACCGCGTCGAGGACCTCTAGCTGGCGCGTATCGTCGATCATCAGGGTGACCGTGCGCGCCAGGTGCTCATCTGCTGCGAGCGTCGAGAGGTCGCGTCGATGCACGGTGGGGTAGCCGACGACGATGTCGTCGATGCCCTTGCGCGCGAGCCAGATCGCCTCCGCGAGGGTGAACGCGAGCACCCCGCGGAACCCCTCCAGCGCGAGCACCGCTTCGAGCGCCCCGCGAACGCGCAACGACTTGCTCGCCACCCTGATCGGCGTGCCGTTCGCGCGCCGCAGGAGGTCGTGCGCATTGTGCGCCAGAGCACCGAGGTGCACGACGCCGAAGGGCGGATCGAGGTGGGCCGACGCCGCGTCGACGGCTCCCCAGAACCGCGCGGGTTCACGCCAGGTTTGCGCCGGGCGGGACGGCGGCGGCGGAAGCTGGATTCTCACGCGACCCGCCCTCCGTCCGCACGGAGGGAACGGCTGATCGCGGTGGACGGGAACGATGAGCGACGCATTCGTACGACTCCTCCCCTGAAGTGGGTCAACCGTCCCAGACAATTGACCCACACGCAACCAGGGGCCTACTGTGCGGCTCATGACCACAGCAGAGGCACTCTCCGTGGAGCCAACCGTGCGTCAGGCGCGCGCCGCGTTCGACCGCGGCCGCACGGCCCCTCTCGTCTGGCGGCGGAGACAGCTGCGCGGACTGATCTCGATGCTGAAAGAGCACGGTCCGGAGTGGGAGCGCGCGCTCGCCTCCGATCTCGGCAAGCCCGCCGACGAAGTGCATCTCACGGAGATCGGCATCGTTTTGTCCGAGGCCCGTCACGCGCTGTCGTCGCTGCGGCGCTGGGCGGCGCCACGGCGTGTGCGGCTCCCCTGGTATCTGCTGCCGGGAAGCGCACGCACCAGACCGGCGCCACGCGGCGTCGCCCTCGTGATCGCCCCCTGGAACTACCCGCTGCAGTTGCAGCTCGCCCCGACCGTCGGCGCGCTCGCCGCGGGATGCGCCGTCGTGTTGAAGCCGAGCGAGCATGCTCCCGCGACCGCCGCTCTTCTCGCCGAGCTCGTTCCCCGCCATCTCGACCCGGAAGCCGTGCGGGTCGCGACGGGCGGTGCCGAGGTGGCTCAGTCGCTGCTCGACCAGAAGTTCGACCAGATCTTCTACACCGGAGGCGACCGAGTCGGCCGCGTCGTCGCGGCCGCCGCGGCCGCCCGGCTGACCCCGGCTGTGCTGGAGCTCGGTGGCGCCTGCCCGGTCTGGGTCGACGAGTCGGCCGACGTCCCTCTCGCCGCACGACGCATCGTCTGGGCGAAGCTCCTGGCGTCAGGACAGACCTGTGTCGCACCGAACCACGTGTTCGTCGCCGAGAAAGTGCACGACCGCATGCTCGAAGCCATCCGCGACGCCATCGCGCGGCAACTCGGCGACGACGCTCGGCGAAGCCCGGACTTCGCCCGGGTTGTTTCCGACACCCACGTGGAGCGGTTGGAGGAACTGCTGCGCGGACGTGACGTCCACGTCGGCGGTGACAGCGTTCGTCACGATCGCTACCTGGCGCCGACGGTCGTCGCGGAGTCCGATCCGCATTCCCCGCTCATGAGCGAAGAGACCTTCGGTCCGATTCTCCCGGTCTGCGCACTGCGCGACGTCGATGAGTTCATCGCCCTGCAGCGGGCCCGCGCGCATCCGCTCGCCATCTACGGATTCGCCCGCAGCCGCCCGGTGCTCGACCGCATCGAACACGAGACGACCTCCGGCGCGTTCGGGCGCAACGTCCTTCTGACTCAGCTCCAGGTGCACGGCCTGCCATTCGGCGGCGTCGGCGCCTCCGGCCACGGGGCGTACCACGGGAAACGAAGTTTCGACGTGTTCAGCTACGAGAAGGCCGTGGTCTCAAAGCCGCCGGGCCCCGACCCGCTCGACCTCGTCATCCCTCCGCACACGCCGCTCGTGCGTCGCGCGATCCGCCGACTCATCACCCGCAGCTGAGAACGCCATGCCGAATCCGCCGTCTCCCGACGCCGCTCACACTCGTTCCTCGGCGAAGGACGCGACCATCTCCGCACACGCGTCCACCACGTCCGCCAGAGGATCGTCGCTGACGATCCGACTGACCGTCGCCCCGTCACTCAGGATCAGCACGATGGACGCCAGCACGTGGGGGTCGCGGGTCCACCGCATCCCGGTCGCGTCCGCGGCCGCGACCAGGAGTTCGCTGAGCAGCAATCGATACTGCTCATGCTGCCATTTCGCGACGGCAGCCAGACTCTCCGTCCGCGCGGCGTGCAGCGACAGCTCCAGCATTCCGTGCTCGCGCCCCGGCTGCACCCCGAACGTGGCCAGGTATCCGCTCAGCGCCCTGCTGAGCACCGAGGCGAGAGCCGCGCGACCGGACGCCCCGTCATGGCCGGCGAGCGCCGCCGCGGTGATGTCGCGCTCCCCGGCGACGACCAGCGTGACGACTTCCCGCAGCAGTTCCTCGCGTGAGGAGAACGCGTAGTGGAAGCTCGCGAGGCTCATCCCCGCCTCAGCGACGATCGCCCGTGTCGTCGTGCTGTCCAAGCCCTCGCGGCTCAGCACCCGAAGCGCTGCCTCGGCCAACGCGGCTCGCCGTTCTCCTACAGGTACCCGCATGTGATTCTGCCTCCCGGACTACGTCCTGAGTATCCATATCTCGCCGCCCGATCACAAACCACCGCAGGAGACAGCACATGACATTTCCGAACCGGATGAGCATTCACGAGAAGGCCATGCTCACGACCGGCCAGGACTTCTTCACCACCCGTCCCGCCGCCGGTATCCCGTCGATCCGCATGGCGGACGGACCGTATGGAGTTCGTTTCCAGCCGAAGGACGAGGATCATCTCGGCGTAGCGGAGAGCGTGCCTGCGACGTGTTTCCCCCCGGGTGTCGCACTGGCGCAGACCTGGGACACCGATCTCGCGGAGAGAGTCGGACGCGCACTGGCAGTCGAATGCCGCGCCGTCGGCGTCCACGTGCTCCTCGGACCTGGAGTCAACCTCAAGCGCGCGCCGCTCGGCGGACGAAACTTCGAGTACTTCTCCGAGGATCCCGTGCTGACCGCGGCGCTGGGAACCGCGTGGGTCCGCGGGGTGCAGAGCGGCGGCGTCGGCGCTTCCCTGAAACACTTCATCGGGAACGAGCAAGAGACCGATCGTCAGCGGATCAGCTCGAACATCGCTGCGCGGCCACTTCGCGAGGTGTATCTGCGTGCGTTCCGACGTGTCGTGGAAGAGGGCGAACCGTGGACCGTGATGTCGTCCTACAACCGCGTCAACGGCGTCTACACCTCTGAGGACGCGTCGCTCTTCAGCATTCTCCGAGAGGAATGGGGATTCGACGGTCTCGTCGTCAGCGACTGGGGCGGAATCACCGACCGCGTCGCGGCGGCGGCTGCGGGCGTCGACCTGGAGATGCCGTCGACCGGGAGCCTCGGCCCCGACAAGCTTGTCGACGCGCTGCGCGCCGGGCGGATAGACGAGGACGTTCTGGATCGCATCGTCGACAGGCTGGCGGGTCTCGGCTCAAGGATCAGCACCGAGACTCCCGAGGCCGTCGACCTCGACGACCACCACGAGCTGGCCAGGGCGGCGGCCGAGCGGGCGATCGTTCTTCTGAAGAACGAGGGAGATCTGCTCCCGATCGCTTCCCGCCGGTCGATCGCCGTCATCGGCGAGCTCGCTCGCTCTCCCCGCTTTCAGGGCGGCGGCAGTGCCTTCGTCTCGGCGGCCAGGGTTGACAGCCCCCTCGACGAGATCCGTGCCGTCCACGGTTCCGGCGTTCGCTACGAACGCGGATACACCCTGGACGGCGGCGAGGACGCGTCACTTGCCAAGGCCGCCGAGGTGCTCGCCGCGGAGGCCGACGTCGTCGTGCTCTTCCTCGGGTTGCCGCTCGCCGACGAATCCGAAGGCTACGACCGCACGACCCTGCCGTTGCCGGACGCGCAGCTCCGGGTGCTCAGACGCGTTCTCGACGCGAATCCGCGCACGGTCGTGGTGTTGTCTCATGGCGGGGTCGTCGATGTGCGCGAGGTCGTCGCGGCACCCGCGATCCTCGACGGCGGACTCCTGGGCCAGGGTGGCGGGCGGGCGCTCGCCAAGGTGCTGGCCGGTCAGGTGAATCCTTCTGGTCACCTCGCGGAGACAGTGCCCCTGCGACTTCAGGACACGCCCTCCTATCTGAGTTTTCCCGGAGAGCACGGCCGCGTGGACTACAGCGAGGGGATCTTCGTCGGGCACCGCTGGTACGACGCCCGCGAGCTGGACGTAGCGTTCCCGTTCGGACACGGCCTGAGCTATACGACGTTCGAGTACGGCGACCTCGTTCTCGACGAATGCCAGGAGGGCATTCGAGCTCGACTCACCGTGGTGAATTCCGGTCAGGTCGCCGGGCGCGCGGTCCCACAGCTCTACCTGGGAATGCCGGCGTCCACCGTCGTCCGGCCGCCACGCGAACTGAAAGCCTTCGCCTCCGTCATGCTGGCTCCCGGTGAGCGGCAGACGACCGAGATGCTCCTCCGGCGCCAGGACCTTGAGTACTGGGACGTGCGATTCGACCGGTGGATCCTCGAGCCGGGCACATATGTCGTGTCCGCCGGAGAATCGAGCCGCGATATCCGGGTCACGGCGGCGATCACCCTCGCGGGAGATTCCGTGTCCGCGCCACTGACGCGTGAGTCCACGCTCGCCGAGGTGCTCGCGCACCCTGTCGCCGGAGCCGCACTGGAGTCCATGCTCAAGCGGGCGTTCGCCGAAGGAAGCGAAGCCGTCGACGACCAGGGCGTCGACCCGTTCGAGCTGATGTCGCAGTTTCCCGTGGGCCGTGCCGTGAGCTTCTCCCAGGGGCAGCTCATGAACGACGGCCAGCTCGATGACTTCCTGGCATTCGCGAACTCCCAACACGGCGGCAGCGATGATTGACATCACCACGCGCGACCGCAGGACCGCGCCTGTGTCCAGAGACCTTCGCCGTGCTCGGGTCTCGGTCAACGTCGCGTTCGCCGTGCAGTCGCTGAACACCGCGACGTTGGCCGTCGTCCTTCCTGGAATGACGACAAGACAGTCGCTCAGCGCAGGAGACATCTCCCTGCTGATGCTGACGATCGCCGGTTTCGCGGCGGTGGGTTCGCTGCTCGCGGGCCGGTTGTCGCGACTGCGCGGGAGCGGCGCGCTGATCCCGCCCGGTCTGGCCGCGCAGGCGGCGATGCTCGGCGTGATCGTCATCGCCCTTCCCGTCGGAGTGCTCTTTCCGGTATACGCCGTCTACGGGCTGGCCGTCGGCATCGTCGACGCGGGCAATGGGATGCAGGCGCTGGCTGTCCAGCGCGCGTACGGAACAACGATCATCAACCAGTTCTTCGCCTTTCAGAGCCTGGGGATCATCACCGCCGCACTTGTCGCCTCGGGAGTCGGCGCTCTGGGCCTCCCCTTCGAATCGGCGTTCGTCTTCGCCGTACTCATCGGGATCGCCTCGTGCGTCGCGATCCGAGGTCGGTTCACACCGGATTCCGAGGACGACGACCGCGCGCCTGAGACACCGCTCCGGCTTCCCTGGGGGCACGTCCTCGTCTTCGGGACCGTGATCGCCGTGGCGTACGTCGCCGACACGGCCATCTCGACGTGGAGTACGGTCTATCTCGGCGACGCACTCGATGGCGCGGCCTTTGTCGCGCCGCTCGGTCTCGTCGGCTACCAGGCGGCGATGCTGGTGGCGCGGCTCTGGGGCGACGTGCTCGTCAGGCGCAACGGCCGTGTTCCCGTCATCGCCGTAGCCGTCCCGCTCAGCGCCGCCGGATTCTTCCTGGTCGCGCTGACCCCATCGCCTTATGCCGGAGTCCTCGCGTTCACGGTCATCGGTCTCGGTCTCGGCGTCATCGTTCCGTTGGCGTTCTCCGCGGCCGGCGAGACCGACCCCACGCGCGTCGACGACGTCGTGTCGCGGCTCAATCTCGCCAACTATCTCGGCGCCACCGTAGGCGCCGTCGTGATCGGCCTCGTCGCCGAGGCGTCCGATCTGCATATCGCCTACCTCCTTCCGGGTGTCCTCCTGATCGCGACCCTCGTCACCGTCGGCGCGTTCCGGGAGAGAGGGCGGCGTGGGCAAGCAGTCGCCGCGTCGATCGAACCTCTCTGAGCGGCACCGCACGCTGCCCTTGGCCGCGCAGGGCGGTACACCATGCGGACAGACCTGCGACGTGTGCGGGGTGCCGAGGCGTTCGCGGTGCGCGTGGGCAGCGCCACCTGCGTATCAGCGCACCGTGATCCACCATCCGAGATCATTCGAAGGCGGTTTCCAGTAGTCCAGCCGCCAGCTGCCGCTGTCGCAGGGTGTCCTCCTCCGCCGCGGTGTACAGCGCGCGTTCCTGGCCTGACCGCGGTGGAGGTGGAGCCGGCCGGGCGTCTGTTCGGCGGACGTGCGCGTGCCCTCCCGTGCCGACCGGGCTTCGTCCCGGCCGGGCGTGCCTCCAGGACCTGGCGGAGGGCTGGTCCCTGGCGGAGGTTCTCACTCCGTCGGGCTGCCTATCCGGATCCGCCGTCTGGCAGTCGGTGTGTTCGGGTCGGGCCCGGCTGGGGGGAGGGTGAAGCCGACCTCGGCGCCGCCGTCGTCGGCGTCCGTCGCGAACACCGTGCCCCCGTCTGTTGTGACGCTGTCGTGCACGATGGCCAGACCGAGTCCGGACCCGGGGGTGGCCTGGGTGCGCGCGCCCCGGTGGAAGCGGTCGAAGACGGCGTCGCGGTCGGCCGGCTCGATGCCGGGGCCTTTGTCGCGTACGGATAGTCGGCGGCCTTCGATGTGCAGGGAGATCGGGGTCCCCTGCGGGCTGAATTTGACGGCGTTGCCGAGGAGGTTGTCGACGCAGCGCTGGAGCGCCCGGGGCCTGGCCCGTACCGGAAGGGGTTCTTCGGCGGTGACGGTGATGGCGCGGCCGGTGCGGGCGCGGTGGCGGCGCGCGGTGTCCTCGGCGAGGACCGTCAGGTCGATGGTGTCCGGGGCTTCGTCGGTGTAGCGGTCGGTGGCCAGTTCGACGAGTTCGCGCACCAGGTCGTCGAGGGCGGCGGACTCGGCGACCAGGGTGGAGAGGATCTGTTCCTCGTCTTCGGGGGTGAGTCTGCCGCGGCCCCGCTGGAGGAGTTCGGCGCTGCCGCGCACCGAGGTGAGCGGGGTGCGCAGCTCGTGGCTGGCGTCCTGGACGAGCCGGTGCTGCTGGTCCCGGGAGCGGCGCAGGGCGGTGAGCATGGAGGTGAAGCTGCGGGTGAGCTGGCCTACTTCGTCGGTTCCGGCCGGGGGCAGTTCGGTGGAGAGGTCTCGGGTGGCCGTGATGTGCGCGGTGGTGCGGGCGAGGTTGCGGACGGGTCGCAGGATCCGGCCGAGGACGAACCAGCTCAGCAGGGCGGACAGGGCGAGGGCGGCGGCGGTCGTGCCGGTGACCCGCCGCAGGAACGCGTCGTCGACGCGGGCGGCGCCCTCGTAGCTCTGTGCCACCGTGACCGCGCCTCCGTCGGGCAGGGGCCGGGTGAGGACGCTGTACTCGATTCCGTCGACGACGAGGTCCTCCACGGGTCCGTTCTGACCCGTCCGGGCCGTCCGCAGGGCGGATGCCGTGACGGGGACGCGGGGGTCAGCGGGGGCGAGGCGGCGCACGGTCCCCTGGTCGGACAGGATCTGGTGCGTCATGCCCGGCCGGGGCGGGGGTGTCAGACCGGCGGCGACCAGGGTGTGGACCGTGTGCATGCGGTCTTCCAAGCCGTGGTCGAGTTCGGCGCGTACGAGGTCGCTGACGTTCCGGTACGACATGACGGCGGCGAGGGCCATGGCGAGCGCGGCGGCCATGACGACGACTGCGGTGATCTTGCTGCGGAGTGTGAGGCGCCCCGGGCGGTCCGCACCGGCCGCCGGACGACCCGCGACGGACGGGCGAGCCATCAGCCGGCCCGCACGGTGTAGCCGACGCTGCGCACGGTGTGGATCAGCCGGGGCTCGCCGTCCTGTTCGGTCTTCTGGCGGAGGTAGCCGATGTAGACGTCCAGGGAACGCGATGTGGTGTCGAAGTCGTAGCCCCAGATGTTCTCGTAGATCTGGGAGCGGGTGAGTACCACGCCCGGATGGCTCAGGAGGAGTTCCAGCACGTCGAACTCCGTTTTGGTGAGGTCGAGTTGCCGGGGGCCGCGGAACGCCAGGCGGGCCTCGGGGTCCAGGGTGAGGTCCGCGACCGCTGGCGTGCCGCCCGTCCCGGCCGGGTCGGTGCGGCGCAGGAGCGCTCGTATCCGCGCGAAGAGCTCCTCGGTCGCGAACGGCTTGGCGAGGTAGTCGTCGGCCCCCGCGTCCAGTCCGGCCACCCGGTCGCCCACCTCGTGCCGTGCCGTCAGAACGAGTACCGGCAGCCGGTCGCCGCGCCTGCGGAGCATCCTGCACAGGCCCAGGCCGTCCAGGTTCGGCATGCCCACGTCCAGCACCGCCACGTCCGGACGCTCTCGTTCGAGGAGCCCCAGGGCCTCCAGTCCGTCGGCGGCCAGCAGCACCCTGTACCCCTCGAAGCGCAGCAGTTGGTCCAGGGTGCTGCGCACTCCCGGATCGTCCTCGGCGACGAGCACCGTGCGGGGGCGCTCCGTTGCGTCTCTCATGTGGTCATCTTCGCTGGTGGCGGACCCGCGCGGACAGCCGGCCCGCTCGCCGGGCCGGCTGTCCGCGCCGTGTTCTACGGTCACCCGCGCACGGGCTCGACGGTGATCGGTGCCAGGGCGGACAGACAGGACGTGTCGCCGACGTCGCCGGTGCGCAGGAAGCGGGTGGAGACGCCGGTGACGCAGCCGGTCGGCTCTCCTTCCGGGACGTGACCGGTGTTGGCCACGGAGAGGAACCTGCTGTCGCGGAACTGCTTCGCGGCCAGCATCCCGTTCGCGTCGGGGGTGTTGGCGTCGAGGTCGCCGGAGAGTACGAGGACCGGGACGTCGGGCAGCTTCGGGTGCGTGGGCTGCGGGTCGGGCGCGGTGTTCTCGCGCGGCCAGCCGATGCAGACGTCCCCGCCGTCCGTGACCCCCTCGTTGAAGCCCTCGGCGCCGAAGGCGCCGTACTCGCCGTGGTCCGCCTCCGCCAGCGCGGCCCGGTACTGGCGCCACCGCTCTGGCACCGGCGCCTTGGCCGACCAGGGCTTGCGGTAGTCGTTGCACACGACGGCGATGTACGGTGCCTGGTCCTCCAGGCTGCCGGACGCGCCGTCCTCCTGGGCCAGCGCGCGCAGCGCCGACACGTCGCCGTGGACGAACCGGTTCAGCGCCGAGGGCAGTCGTCCCAGCAGCGAGGGCTGTTCCGGGGCCGCGCCGACGCCGTCGCTGGCCGCCTCGAACAGCAGATTGGCGAGCTTGCCCTCGGTGAACCGCACGGAGTACGCGCCGTGGTCGGTGGTGACCGGGACGGTCATCGGCCGGGCCCGCAGCCGCGCGGCGACGGTCGCGAGATCCCGTACCGCCTGCTCACCGTCGCAGGCCACGGGGACACCGCGGTCGCACACCCGGCGCAGCGTCGTGGAGACGGCCTGGGCCTGGGGGCGCCCCATCGGGTCGAAGGCGAGGGGGTAGGCGCCGGACTGCACGATCGAGCGGACCCGCTCCGGGTGCCGGGAGGCGTACACGGGCATCAGATACGTGCCGTACGACAGCCCGTACAGGGAGAGCTGGGGCACGCCGAGGCGGGCGCGGACGGCGTCGATGTCGTCGGCGGTGGCCGCGCTGGTGTACGCGGCGGCCTTGGGGCCGAGGTTCGCGGCACACCGTTTCACGGCGGCGCGCTGCTGGGCGCGGGTGCCGAAGCGGTATTCGGTGTCGGTGACCCCGCAGGGGACGCGCTCGGAGCGGCCGGTGCCGCGCGGGTCGACGAGGAGGAGGTCGTGGTCCTTCAGCAGGTCGCCGAGTACGTGGCCGAAGACGGGAGCCCGGTCGATGGCGACCTGGCCGGGGCCTCCGGTGTTGATGGCCACGGTGCCCTTGGCGGGACCGGGCGCGCTGTGCCGTACGACCGCGTAGCTCACCCCGACCTTCCCCAGAGCCGGTTTGCCCGTGACCAGCGGACGGTCCAGGGTGTCGCAGTCGACCCGGTGCCCGGGGACGGTGGGACACCACGTCGGGGCTGTCGCGGTCCGAGGCGCGGAGGCAGCCGCCGAAGCCGTCGGACCGCCCGCGGGCAGGGCGGTCGCGACGGTCGCCAGCAGCGCCGTGACGGCGACGCCCAGCCCCGCCCGCCGCGCCCTTCTGTCGTTCCGGTCCATCATGTCCACTCCTTGTCTCCACGCGGCGAGGCTGTTCCCCGCCGCGCCGCTCTCGGCCGCGGGAACGACATTGCCGGGCCTGCTTCACAGCCACGGCAGAGCAATGACAGAGCCGCGTAAGAATCCGGAAGGGACGGTGAACAGCGCTTTCAAGCCCCGCCTCCGGCCGTCGCGCTTACTGGGCGTTGACGTCGGCGCTCGGAGGAATCTGTTGCGAGCGCCGAGGCGCTGGTCGTCGGCGGTGTCCGTGTAGTAGGCGTTTTCGACGGCGGGGCACCAGACCCGGGTTCGCCGCTTGTCGGCGTGGGGTGTACCAGCTGCGGATGGGTGACGGTGTGGCGGTAACCGCGCCTGCCGTGCACGTGGCGGGCCGCCTCGTGTCCGTGGAGGGCGGTGCGGACGGGCCCGGTCGCCGATCGCGTGGGCATGGATCTGCCTCGCCCTTGGCGTCGAGCCACGCCAGGTCCTCGCGGGGCTCCCGGATCTCCCGGGCGTCGAGTCGCAGGGCCGCCGCGACGCGCTGCGGCGGCCGTCCGGTGCGGGAGACCCCCGTCCGCTGACGTCTCCCGGGGGTGCGGAGCGGTCACCCGGTCCATGTCCGGGGTCGCGGAGTGGCTGGAATTCGTTGTTGTGGGTCCGCTGTGCGGGGGTGGTCGAGGCCGCGTCGGCTGTGGTGCCGATCGGGGTCCGTGGGGCCGGAAGCGCTGCTGGGGTGCCCTCAATCGGAGGCGGGGTCCGTCCGTGGGTGGGGCGGACGTCTCGGACAAGCGGGTGGTATGGCGCAAGGCGAACTGCCGTATGGATCAAGCCGTTTTAGAGATCGGGTTTTCAACTGGCCTCTGGGGGCGGAAACTTGAGCGCCGCAGGTTCTCTGTTTGGCTTGGAATAGATGACATGCCCATGCACTTGCACATCAATCTTCTTGAAGAGATCAGGAGTGCCCGGATGGCCCCCACGCGTGTCCCCCGCCCTGTGCATCTCGCCGCCGCGACGGCGACCGCCCTGCTCCTCCTGGGTTCGGCGCCCATGGCGGTGGCCGAACCCGCCGACGCTCAGCTGGACGTGAGACTGCTCCCGATCCCGCAGGGAGGGCTGCACAGTTTCGTCAAGGGGCTGAACAGCGGCGGCACGATAGTTGGCGAGTACTACGCGGAAGGCTCCACCGGACCGCTGGGGATCAAGTGGAACGCCGAACGCCCCGGCTACACCCGTCTGGCGCCCCTGCCCGGTGACCAGTTCAGCACCGCGACCGCGCTCAGCGACCGCGGCTGGTCGGCCGGTCTGTCCTACGACACCCTGCCCGAGTCCCACCCCGTCCGTTGGACCCCGGGCGCCACCGCTCAGCGGCTGGCGCTCCCCGCGGGAGCCCGTGGCGGCAAGGCGGCGGCCGTCAACAACTCCGGGGTCGTGGTCGGCGAGGCGTCCGGGGCGGACGGCCGTTCCCAGCCGCTGCGCTGGAAGTCCCAGGGCGACCTGACCGAGCTGCCGGTGCCCTCCGGTGACAACAGCGGCACCGTGACGTCGCTCAACAACGCGGGCACGGCGGTCGGATGGACCGAGAAGCGCGACGCCAACGGTGGCGGCACCGCGCACCCCGTGCGCTGGAACGCGGCGGGCGCCGTGCGCGAACTGCCCCTCCCGGCCGGTGTCGACGGGGCCCGGACCAGCCAGATCACCGACAACGGCGTGATCCTCGGCGTCGGGCGGCGGGCCGGGAGCACGGCCTACGACCGGATCCTGGTGTGGGCGGCCGACGGCACCGTCCGCGACGCCGGACGCGGACGCGGCTACGACGTCAACCGGGCGGGCACCGCCGTGGGGGCCTCGCTGGACGACGACCCGAACGGCGTCACGGCCCGCTGGAACGCGGACGGCACCCGGACCGTGCTCCCCAACCCGGCGGAGGCGGCCGGAGAGGTGCTGGGGATCAACAACCGGGGGACGGCCGTCGGGTACGCGTGGCCGCCGGCCGGCAACCCCGCCCTGGACAAGGCCCTGCTGTGGAAGCCCGACGGCACGGTCGTCCCGCTGCCGCCGTCGTCCCTCGGCCCCTACGCCGCGGCGTTCGCGGTCAACGACGACGGGGTGGTCTCCGGGTTCTCCGTCGGCACCGACGGCGCCGGGAACGCGACGACCTGGCGGGCGACCGTCTGGAAGGACTGACGCCCACCGGCCCCCCTCGCCGGGAGTTCCGGCGAGGGGGGCCGGTCACCGCCACACGGCGGCTGTCGCCGCCGGTGAAGGTCCCGGGTGGGTCCCGGATGGTCGCCGGGTGGCCTCCAGTGCGGGACGGCCGACCGGTCGGTGTCCGCCCGGACGGACTGGACCTCGACCGGACTTGATGTCCGAAGGTGGCTCCATGACGATCCCCTCGCAACAGCGCGCCGCCGTCCGGAACTGGATCGGGGCCACGGCGCACCCCCTGACCACCACGGACGCGTCGGCGCCGCTGGACGACCTGCGGCCCCTGCTCGGCATGCTCCCCGAGAGGACGGCCGTCGTGGGCTACGGCTCCGGTACGCGCGGCGCGCACCAGGTCTTCGCCCTCCAGACCCGCGTCGCCCGGCTGCTGGTCGGCGAGGCGGGCTTCCGCTCGGTCGCCCTCGACCAGGACTGGACGCTCGTCGCCCGGCTCGACGCCCATGTCCGCACCGGCGCCGGGGACCCGGTGGCGCTGCTGGAGGCCGCCGAACCGTTCTCCCGCACCGAGGAGGTCCTCGCCCTCGTCCGCTGGGCGCGCGCCGTCAACGAGACCCGTCCGGACGACCCGGTCCGCCTCGTCGGGGTCAGCCCCCACGAGACGGGGGCGTCGGCGTACGACACGGTGACCGACTACGCGCGCCGGGCCGCCCCCGGGCTGCTGGACGAACTGGAGCGCTGTTACGACGGCCTCCGGCCGGAAGGAGGGGCCGCCGCGCACACCCGCCGGTTCCGCGCCCTGCCCGACCGGCGGCTCTGGCGCGACCGCGCGCGGGCGGCCCATGACCTGGTCGCGGCGGCGCCGGGGCACCCCGGGCACGCGTGGGCGCTCCAGCACGCCCGGCTGATCGTCCAGTACTACGAACTCCACGACCACGACGACGATCCGCTGGACCCCCACAACATGGCCTGCTATGAGCGGTCGTTCGCCGAGAACGTCCTGTGGTGGCACCGGCACACCGGTCACCGGACGCTCTTCTGGTCCTCCAGCTCCCACACCGCCGACGCGCCCGACCGGACCGTCAGCTTCCCGCCGGACCCGGCCGCCCCGTCCCCGAACGCGGGCAGCCTGCTGCGGGAACGCCTCGGCGCCCGGTACCTGTCGGTCGGTCTCACCTTCGGCGCGGGGGAACTCGCCGCCTACGGCGGTGCCCCGGACCACCGGCTGCCCGCCCCCGTACCGCCGCTGGTGGAGTCGGTGCTGGACGACGATGCCCTGGGCGACTACCTGCTGGACCTCCGCGCGGACGCTCCGCCGGGGGTCGCCGACTGGCTTGCCCGGCCCGCCCGGTCCCGGCTCGTCGGGCCGCGCCACGACCCGCGACGCGACACCGACCACCACATGACGGGCGGTTCGCTGGCCGGGTGGTTCGACGTCCTCGTCCATCTGCGGCGGGTGACTCCGGCCCGCCCGCTGCGCGGGGCGGGGCCCCCGGCCGGTGCTGCCGCCCACGGCGACGCGGGCTGAGGGTCCGGGACGGGCCGCGCCGGGTGCCGCCCGGGACCCGGCCCGGCCCGGCCCGTCCGGCCTCAGAGGCGCTTGGCGCTGCGCAGGGTCTTCGCGTAGTAGCCGTTGCCGTCCAGCCGGGAGACGCCCCCGACGTCGCCGATGGTGGGGCCGTTGATCTCCTCGCGGCTGGAGACGAAGATCAGATGGCCCTCGGTGTCATGGCCGAGGACGATGCCCACGTGGTCCAGACGCTCCCCGGTGCGCTTGTCGAGCTTGAAGAACACCAGGTCGCCCGGCTGGAGTTCGTCGATCGCGGAGGGGCGGTCCTTCGCCGACACCCCGGTCAGCGGAAGGATGTCCGTGCCCCGGTCCGAGCGCGCCATGCCGTTGGCGGTGCGCGGCAGACCGTCGCCGGACCGGTCCGAGGACATCAGCGGGTAGCGCCCCCGGTAGCCCATCACCATGCGGATGTAGCCCGAGCAGTCCAGGGACTTGGCGCGCATGGGCTCGGGGACGCCGAGGCGGCCGTCCCGGAAGGGGTACGGGACGCCGAGGTAGTCGTAGAAGTCGGACTGCTCCAGACGCAGATCGCCGTTCTCGTCCCCCTCGGGGTTCAGCGGACCGAAGTTCGCGTCGCCCGCGATGGCGAGGCCGGTCGCGTCCTGGCGCGGCTTGGCGTCCGCCACGTACTGGAACGCGAAGGCGAAGAGGTCGTCCTTCTCGCTGCCCTCGTGCTCGGCGTACCACTCCTCGAACCACTTCTCCTTCTCCGCGCCCTTGGACCAGGGCTCCGGCAGCAGCCGGATCCAGTCCGTGGTGGAGACCTTGGAGGCGGTGGAGGCGGGCTCCTCGAAGGTGCGGGCCGGGCCGGTCAGCGTCGCGGTCCGCGCGCCGTCGGTCAGCACGGCCTTGATCTGGCCGTCGGCGTCCCGGAGCACGCTGCGTGCCGGGTTCGCCATCCGGGACCACTTCTCCCCGGCCTGGTCCCCGGCCGCCGGGGAGGCCGCTCCCCGTCCGGAGTTCAGCACGCCGGCGTTGCGGATCTCCGTGACGCCCGGGTCCTCCCGCTGGCGCAGTTCCAGGGTCAGGTACCCGGAGGTGCCGACCAGTCCGAGGAGCACGAGGCCCGGGACGACGGCGCGCGTCTTCTTCTTCGCAGTCAACGTTCTTCCTCGGTTCTCAGACGGTGGGCATGACGCCGAGCAGCAGACCGGCGGCGACGACGATGTAGGCCATGAGCGAGACGGAGGCCGTCGCCAGCAGCGTGGGGCCCTTCGGCTGGCGCACGAGCTGGTAGGCGATCAGGCCGGGGACGATGAACCCGAGCGTCTCGTTGCCGTGCAGCAGCGGGAACTCGATCGACAGCACGACCATCACGGTGGCCTGGAGCAGCACGCCGAGGAGCACCACGGCGGCGAACAGCCGCTTGCCGTAAAGGATCATCATTCGCTGCATGAGCTTGGTGCCCGCGTAGGTCAGGGCGGTGACGCCGATGACCATGGCGGCCCGCTGGAGGTCCTCGATGAAGGTCAGCGCGAGCCAGCCCGGCGTGATCATGCCGCCGGGGGAGAGGTTGGTGGTGAGGTAGCAGAGGAGGGAGAAGAACAGACCTATGGCGATGCCCAGGGCGGCCATCTCGGGGGTCAGGGCGGCGGTGGTCAACGGGGGCTCCGGGCGGATGGTGCGGGTGGTGAGGTGGCGGGCGGGAGGTGCGGCGGCCGGTGGCCGTCCGGCCGTCAGGCGTGGTGGTGCGGGGGCAGCCGGTCGCCCTCGTGGGGCTGCTGGGACGGCTGCTGGTGGGGGATCCGGAGGGGTGCCCGGTGGACCGGCCCGTACGTCGGCCCGTCCTGGGTGTACGGCCCGTCCTGCGGGTACGGCTCGGCCGACGGGTACGGCTGGACCGACGGGTACGGCTGGACCGACGGGTACGGCTCGGCCGGTGCGTACGGACCGGCCGACGGATACGGCTGCTCCGACGGGTACGGCTGCTCCGACGGGTACGGCTGGGCCTGGGGGTACGGCTGGGCCGGGACCGGCGGCTGGGACGGCGGGTACGGCCGCGCCTGGACGGGGTGCTGCGCCTGGAGGTGCGGGGCGTACGGGTCCGGGCGGGCGGGCAGCGCGGGCCGGGCGGGGGCGGCGGCCGCCGTCCGCTGACCGGTGCCGGAGCCGGACTCGTCCGCCGGGAGCGCGCCGAGGTACTCCAGCAGTTCCTCGCCCTGGCCGTGGATGTTGCCGATGGCGACGAGGGAGGAGCCGTCGGCCATCCGGCCCAGCAGGGCGGGCATGAACTCCTCGGCCGACCGCCGGTCGCCGCCCAGGTCGACCGCCCGGTCCCGCCACTCGGCGGGGATGGCGTCGATGGCGCTCCGGGCGGGGTGGCCGATGACGAAGACGTGGTCCGGCCGCAGCTCGGGGATGATCTCGCCCATCTGCCCGTTCCGCTCGACGCGGTCGGGACGGCAGTTGATGACCACGTTCAGCGGGCGGTTGACCGCCCCCAGGTCGAGCAGCTGGTTGACGTTCATCAGCGTCGACTCGGGGTCGTTCGCCGCGAAGACGTTGGCGAAGGCCAGCCGCTTGCCCTCGGGCGTCACGTAACGCTCCACGGAGAGGACGCCCGGGTCCGGCGGGGCGTCGTACATGCCCTGGAGGGCGACCCGGCGTTCGACGCCGAGCAGCTCCGCCACGGTGAGCGCGATCGCCACGTTCTCCTTGAAGGTGAACCAGCTGAAGCCGCGCAGCTCCTCGTCGGTGACCGTCTCGGGGTCGGCGTAGACCAGCTCGCAGTTACGGGCGTCCGCCTCCTCCTGGAGGATGGCGAAGCGCTCCCGCTCGGCGGTCACGCAGATGCCGTTCTCCGGCATCGAACGGCACAGCGAGCGGGCCACGTCGTCCAGGGTGGGGCCCATCTCGGCGAGGTGGTCCTCGCGCACGTTGCACAGCACGCCGATGGTGGAGCGGATCAGCTTGCTCTGGTTGACCTCCTGCAGGGCGGGCATGACCGCCATGCACTCGATGACCAGGGCGTCGGGCCGGTAGGTGGCGGCCCGTCGCACGATGCCGATCTGCTCGACCACGTTGGCGATGCCGAACTTGCGGTAGACCGGCTCCTCGGTCGCGTCGGGGTGGATGAAGCGCGCGGCCGTCCCCGTGGTCTTGGCGACGGTGACCAGGTCACCGCCGCGCAGCGCGCCCGCGCACAGCCGGGTGATGGACGACTTCCCGCGGATGCCGTTGACGAGCACCCGCGAGGGGATGGAGTGCAGGGCGGCGTAGTGCCTGCGCTGTTCCACGATGCCCGCGATCAGCAGGAACACCGCTCCGGTCAGCAGTACGAGGTAGAGGTAGAGCACGGCCTGTCACCTTTCTCCGGCGTCGGCGCGGGTCCCGGCACTCCGGCGGGCCAGGTTCTGTCGGTGGGACTGCGCCCGTTGCCGCAGCAGTTCGAGGCTGCGGACGACGGCGCCCACCTCGTCCTGGTAGCGGGGGTACAGCACGGTCTTCAGATCGCCGTCCGCGAGCTTCTCGGCGCTGGTGGCCAGCGCCCTCAGCGGCCGGACGACGACCAGGTGCAGCCAGCCGAGGCAGAGGATGATCGCGGCCAGTCCGAGCATTCCGGCGAGCACGCTGCGGTCCTCGCGCTCGTACGGGGTGATCCGGAAGTTGTCGGCGTCCTGCCAGCTCACGACGGTCCAGCCGATGTCGGCCGTGACGCCGCCGCCGGAGAACGGGGCCGCCGCGGCGACGCTGACGTCGTCCCCCTTCCGCAGCAGCAGACCGTTCTCCAGCGGGCCCGCGCCGATCCGTACGCCCGCCGCGCGGACGAGGTCGGTCAGGGACCGGTCGGGGAGCTTCTCGAAGGCCAGGTAGCCGTCGTTGGCGGCGATGGTCAGACCCTCGGGGTCCACCACCCGGATCTGGCCGAGACCGGGCCGGTCCAGCATCGAGTTGAGGAACTCGATCCGGATCTCGCCGACCAGGGTGACGCCCTCGCGTCCGGGCACCGGGGCACCGGCCTGGATCACCGGCTTCCGGTCGCCCTTCTTCCCGGAGAGCCGGACCAGCGGCTGGTCCCCGCCGTCGCGCCAGGCGTGGGGGGAGCCGCCCGCCCGGGCGATGACGTCGCCGTCGGCGCCCACGAGGTACAGGGACCGGTAGCGGGGGTGCTTCTTCAGGGTCTCCTTGAGCAGCGGTTCGACGGCGGCGTCACCGGAGGTGCCGGTTGCCCCGGACTCACTCGTGTCACCGGAGTCGGCGGCCTTGTCGGAGACGGTCTTCGCGCCGATCAGCCGGGAGGTGGAGACGAGGTCCGCGTGCGCCTCGTTGAGCGCCCTGCGGACCCGGTCGGCGACCAGGTCGGTCCGTTCCCGCTGGTCGTTGACCATGGTCATCGGCACGCTGACCGTGCTGTCGGTACGGTTCAGCAGCAGACCGACGGGCAGGCACCACACCAGCAGCAGGGCGGCCGTCAGCACCAGCGACCCGCGTCCTCCGAACCGCGTCCCGCGGCGGGAGACGCGACCGGAGCCCGGCCCGCCGAGCTGCTGGCGCAGCCGTTCCAGGGCCGCGCCGATCCGGGCGGCCTCCCCACGGCGGGGCACCGCGACCGGCCGGGTCAGATCGCCCTGGGCGAGTCGTCGCGACTCCAGGAACAGCCGCAGCAGGGGCCGCTGCACGGTCAGCCAGAGCACGGCCACCGCCAGCAGTCCGAGCAGGATCAGCGCACCGGCGACGGCCAGGGCGTACGGGCCGTCGTCCGCCGGGGCGTCCTGCTGGACCACGGGGAGCAGGGAGACGACCGTCAGTCCGAGACCGGCGGCCACGCTCTTCTTCTCCGAGGGGTCGGAGGAGGCGAGCGAGGCGTATCCGGCGAGGGCCGTGCGCCCGTTGTACTCACCGCCGACGAGGGTGCCGCTGACCCCCGGGTAGCCCCGGGAGCCGGGCTCCTTGGCGGTGACGGGGTGCTCCTCGGTCAGCTTCGCCGCCCGGTCGGACAGCTCGTTCATCTGCTTCTGGAGGAAGCGGAGCTCCTTGCGCTCCTGGTCGGAGTTGAGCGCTTCGGCGCGCTCGAAACCGGCGGTGGCGAGGATCTCGCCGTCCTCGGAGACGACCGCCATGCTGCGGAACGGGCCGAGGTGGACGGCGGGCGCGGACAGCCCGCTGGACGCGATCAGCAGCTGCTGGGGACGGTCCTTCCAGTCCAGGACCGCCATGGTCATCAGCCGGACGTCACCGGTCTCCAGCCGCACCATGCGGGGGGTCAGGGCCCGCTCCCCGGTGAGGACGTCCTTGTCCAGCCAGCCGAGGGGGACGTGCTCCCCGCGCGCGGCGAGGACGTCGCCGCTCTCCAGGTCGACCAGGGTGGTCCCGGTCCACTTCTGGTAGGCCCGCCCCAGGTCCGCCAGGACCCGCTCGGGCTTCTCCGGGGCGCCGGCGCTCAGCGCCCTGGCGGTGCGGTCGAGGTCCGTGACGCGCTCGTCGATCGCGGCGCGCAGGGCGATGGCGCTGTCCTCGGTGAAGTGCTGCTGCGAGGTCAGCACCGCCTTGGGGGCGACCGCCCCCTCGCCGGGGGTGAGCACCTTGGCCGTCAGCGCGGCCAGGGCGAGGATCAGCGCGCACAGCACCGCGATCGGCGGGCGGATGCCGCCGAGGAGGGGCATGTCCGCGCGTCTTCGGCTCCGTCGTCGCCAACCGCCGGCGGAGCGCGTGGCATGGTTCGGTGTCACTGGTGGTTCTTTCCTGGGTTCCTACGCCCCGTGCGGGCAGGAGGGGGCCGCGCCGTCGCGACCCCCGGGTGCACGGGGAAAGAGCTGGTGGGACCGGAGGAGGACCGTCGGGGGCGGGGTTCCCGGGGCCACGGCGCCACGGTGCGCCGGGCCGGTCTCCGGAGGTCGGGGGCCGGAGCTAGTCCTTCAAGGACAGTTCGGCCAGTCCGTCGGCGCCCGGAGCGCCCCGGTTGTAGAGGTAGCCGTGGGTCCGGTCCAGGGCGAGGCGGTAGCGGGCGAGCCGTTCCTCGGAGAGCCCGCCCGGGTCGTCGAGCACCTGGCGGACGTCGACCAGCCGGTGGTCCCGGACGGCCCCTTCCGGAGCCTTCTCGCCCTCCTCGACCTCGGGCGGGATGTCGACCAGCGTGGTGCGGTGCCGGGCGGAGACGTCCCAGCCGGAGTCCGTCTCACGGAACTCGAACCAGCCGATCACCCCCTCCTCGGTGAGTCCGGTGGGCGAGGAGTGCCGGGCGACCTGGTTGCCGAGGCTGTACGCGACCCAGGTGCCGTTCACCTTCTCGATCGGCTGCACCACGTGCGCGTGGTGGCCGATGATCAGGTTGATCCCGGTCTCCGTGGTGATCCGTTCGGCGAGCTTGAGCTGGGGGACGCTGGGCTCGTTGTAGTGCTCCAGGCCCCAGTGGACCGAGAGGATCACCACTTCGGCGCCCTGCTGCCGGGCCCGGGCCTCCGCCTTCTTGATCTTCTCGGTGCTGATCCGGTTGAACGCCCAGCGTTCCTTCCCCGGCGTCGGGTTGAGGAAGGACTCCCACGAGTACGAGAGGTGGGCGACCTTCACGCCCTTGACCGTGCGGATGTTGACGTCGTCCGCCTCCGCCCGGGTGCGGGCCGAGCCGGTGTAGCCGAGGCCGACCCGGTCCATGGTGTCCAGGGTGTGGCGGATGGCCTTGAGGCCGTGGTCGAAGGTGTGGTTCGAGGCGGTCGAGCAGGTGTCGTAGCCCACGCCCTTCAGGGATGTCAGGATCTGGGGCGGAACCAAGAATTCCGGATACCCCTCGAAGGGGCCCTCCGGCTTCCCGACGGGAGTCTCCATGTGGCAGATGGCCAGGTCGGCCTTGCTGACGACCGGCTTCACCCCGGCGAGCAGCGGGTCGAAGTCCAGTCCGGCGACCCCTTTGCCGGACTTCTCGGCGTCCTCGGCCGCCTGCTCGGTCAGCTCGGGGTGGACCAGTACGTCGCCCGCGGCGGCGACGGTGAAGGAGCGTCCGCCCGGCTCACTCCGCGACTCCGAAGAGGTCGACGCGCAGCCGGTGGCGAGTACGGCGAAGGCCGCCGTCGCTGTCAGTGCGCGACTCGGAAGGGAATAATCACGGAATGTCACTGAAAGATTCTCGCATGACCCAAAAGGTCCATTTTTCATCTGATGTAACAAGGGCATCACTTTTGGTGAAAACTCTTGCCGTTTTCGCCCTGATGGCGACACTGGTCGGCTGCGCGCGGACTTCGGGCGAGGGCGGAGAACAAGATCGTCCGCAGCTCAGGGAGCTGGTGGACGTCGAAGATCGAATCACTCGGTACGCGGAAGAAGCCAAAGCTCAGAAGCCGTATCGAGCTCCCGGCGAAGCTCAGCGCGAACACCTCGCCCGTGGCGTCGGACACCTCCTGGACGGTGACTTCGCGGCAGCCGAACAGGCCCTCGGCGAGGTCGACTTCATTGTGACCAGACTCACGGACACCGCCACCGGCGAGCGCTACGACGAAGTCGCGTCCCGTGGACCCGGCCGGGGCGCCCGCTGGGGGCGGCTCTACCTCGACGCCGACGCCGGGGTCCGGTGGAGCGTCCAGGTGCCGCACCCGGTGGCCGACCGTGACACCGAGTCCCTCGGGGCGGAACTCCTGACCGGCACCCCCGGTGGCGCGTTGGTCGTCGCCGGAGCCCATCGCGACGCGGGCCGCGGCGACTCGGCGGACGTGGCGCACCGTACGGACAGCGCCTTCCACGCGATCGTCTCCGTGCTGCAGGAACGCGGTATCCCGGGCGCGCAGCTGCACGGCTTCGCGAAGGGCCCGCGCCGCCCCTACGACGCCGTGCTCTCCACCGGCGCCGCGCGCACCGCGCCCACGGAGGCGACGGCGCTGGCCGACCGCATGGCGGACGGCGGGCTCCGCGTCTGCCGGGGGTGGGCCGACCGGTGCCCCCTGGAGGGGATCACCAACGTCCAGGGGGAGTCGGCGCGACGGCACCAGGTGGCCTTCCTCCACGTCGAACTCGCCCCCGGGGCCCGGCGGGAGGGCACGGAGGCCGCGGCGGTGGCCCGCTCGGCCCTGTCCCGGCTCCTCGAAACCTGGGAGGGGACGGGGCGGCGGTAGGCCGTGGGGTCCGTCGCCCGCCCGTCCCCCTTCCCTTCCTGTCCTCCCGTCCGTCCGCCTCCCGTCGCGTCCACCCGCCTCCGTCCACTCGCCTCCACTCCGCACCCGCCTCGTCCGCGCCCGGCGTCCTTCCGCCCCGCCTCCGTCCGCCCGGCGCCCCTCCGCTCCCCGTCCGTCCGTTCGGGCGGTGCGGTGCGGTCACTCGCGGTCCCGCAGGAAGGCGGATATCCCCTCTCGGGTCGGATGGTTCGGCAGGGGCGCGGGCTCGTCCCGGAGGAACGCGGTGATGACGTCGGCGGCCCGGTCGTCGTTGTCGTCCAGTCCGTTCCACATGCGGTGTCCGACGCCCGGCAGGTACTGGACGCGCCGGACGGCGGGGGCGGCGGTGAGGACGGCGGTCGCCCACTGGCGGACCTGGGAGGAGCACTCGGCGATCATCAGCATCGCGGGGGTCCGGGACCGCCCCAGCGACGGGGCGATGGAGGGCGATTCCCTGACCGTCCGCTGGACGCGGAGGCTGGCGGCGGCGCTGAACGAGAAGTTCCGTGCGGTGTCCTCGACCGGGACGCGGTGCGCGTCGCGCGCGCAGTAGGCGGAGGCGGTGTCGTCGCCGAGGTCGGCGGCGGTGAGGGCGTTGACGCCTTCGGCCTGCCCGATCAGTCCGGTTTCTGGGGTGAGGAGGCCGAGCCGCATGAGGCCGAACGCCACGGCGTACCGGGGGACGCGGGTCGATTTCGGTCCGGTCGGGGCCGGGGCCAGACCTCGCGCGGTGGCCCGGCCCCGGTGCCCGCCGGCGCGTGCGGTGGGGCCGTCCATGGGGCCGGGCTCCGCGATGACCGCCCGGCGCAGACGCGGAGCCGTGCGGGGGTCGGCCAGGGCCCGGGTGAGCGTGACGCCGCCCGCGGAGAACCCCAGGACGTCCGCCTTCCCCCGGTCCAGACGGTCGAGGAAGGCGACGAGGTCACGGACCGACCTAGTGACCGTGTACTGGTCCATGGGGAGCAGCTCGCTGCGTCCTCCACCGGCCTGTTCGTAGGCGTAGACGTCGTGCCCCCGGCGCGCCAGCTGCCGCAGGAACCGGTGGTCGATCTCCGAGATGCCGCGCACCGGCCCGCCGTTGAGGTACACCAGCGGGGCGGGGTGCCTGGTGGGGGAGTCCGCGGCCGGATAGTGGTACACGGCGACCCGGCTGCCCGTCGACAGGGTCCAGTGCCGCGTCGCCACGAACGCCGGGTCGGGCGGGTACTGACGGTCCGTCGGAACGGTCGGGACGCAGACCGACCCGGTGAGCAGTGCCGCCAGGGTCACCGGGAGGAACGGCGCGAGCCGTCCGCGGCGGCCCCGGCTCCGGCCCCGCCACGCGGCGAAGGCGGCTCCGGCGCCCAAGGCCGCCGACCACGCGACGAGCCCCGAACCCGCTCCGTCCGTCAGGACGATCAGCGCGAGGAAGACGGCGACGAGCGCCGTGGTGGCGGCCAGGACCAGCGATAAGCGTCCGAGGGTGCGGACGGAACGTCGGGCGGGGGTGGGCATGGCGGACTCCCGTTCTCATGCGGAACCATTGCGGAACGTCGTTTCGGAACGTCGTTCTGAAACGACGTTACCAAAGGGGATAGGCTGCTGGGCATGGGAAGGCCGAGAACCAATGACGAGGCCGTCGGAGAACGGCTCGTGGCGTGCGCGACCGAGATGCTCGCGACCCGTCCCCGGGAGTCGGTCACGGTCCGCTCCGTGGCCGTCGCCGCCGAGGCGTCCACGACGGCGGTGTACTCGCTGTTCGGAGGCAAGGACGGACTGATCGACGCGGTCCGCGACCGTGCCGTCGCCGGACTGTTCCGGGACCTGTCGGAGGTGCCGGCCTCCGGTGCCCCCCTCGACGACCTCTACGCGCTGGCCGCCGCCTACCGCCGTTGGGGGCGCGGCCACCGGCACCTGTACACGGTGCTGTTCGGCGGGGTGCGCTCCTTCGACCCCTCGGGAACGGTCGGTGCCGGTGACCCGATCCGTCCGCTCCTCGCCGCGATCGACCGCGCCTCGGCCGCCTCCGTCCTCGCGGGGGAGACGACGCCGATCGCCCTGTCGCTCTGGGCGACCCTGCACGGGCTCGTGACCCTCGAACTGGCCGGGGCCCTCGACGACGCCACGGCCGAGGCCGCGTTCGGTCCGGCGGTGCGTGCCGCGGTGCGCGGTTGGGCGACCCCCGAGGTGTTCCAGGACCTCCGCCGGGCCGGAACCGCTCCCTGACGGGGCCGGAACGCTCCCCGCCGGGGTCGGGCCCGCTCCCCGCCGGGGCCGAACCGCTCCTCGCCGGGGTCGGGCCCGCTCCTCGCCGGGCCGGAACCGGGCCCCGGCCCGCGAGCCGGCCCCCTTCTCCCCGTGAAGGCGTCCCCCCGGAGAAGAGGGGGGCTGGACCCCGTGCGCCGCCGGGGGACCACGGGTGAGGATCGCTCCGTGCTTCCAGGGTTCCGGGCTCCCGGGTTCCCGGAGCGGACCGAAGGAGTTCACCCGTATGACCAGCCACCACCCCCGGCGCGTCGGCCGCAGGACCCTGTTCGCCACGGCGGCCGCCGTGGCGGGAACGGCCCTGACCCCCCAGGTGGCGAGGGCCGCCCCGGGCGCGCGGCGGGACCCCGCCCCGGCCGGGCCGTCGCCCGCCGCCGTCCGCTCCCAGGACCCCGTCGTCCGGGGACTGGACCGGATCGCCCGTCCGCTGCGCTCCACCCGCCCCGGCGGCGGGAACGCCGATCTGCGGGCCCTCGGCGCGATGATCGGCGCCGCCCGGGTCGTCGGCCTGGGCGAGGCCACCCACGGCTCCCACGAGTTCTTCACCATGAAGGAACGTCTCTTCCGCTACCTCGTCGAGGAGAAGGGGTTCCGCGCCTTCTCCCTGGAACTCAGCTGGGGCGCCGGACTGCGCGTCGACGACCACCTCCGGACCGGCGAGGGCGACGCCCGGCTGATCGCCGGGGAGACCCTCGCGGGCACCCCCTGGGACCGCGAGGAGTTCGTGCACCTCATCGAATGGATGCGTGAGCACAACCGCCGCAACCCCACCCGCACCGTCCACTTCGTCGGCAACGACCTGGCCGCCCCCTCGATCACCGAGGACTTCTTCGCCCGGATCACCGGCCACGTCCACCGCCACCACCCCGCCCTGGCGCCCCGGATCGACGAGCTCTACACCGGGCTGCGTCCCGTCGACGACGTCTTCGTCTACTGGCGCAAGCCGTCCGCCGAGCGACGGCGCTTCGCCGACCGGGCCCGACTGGCCTTCGACCTGATCCGCGCGGCCGACGGCCCGGACCGGGAGGCCCACGCCTGGGCCGTCCAGAACGCCCGCTTCCTCGCCGACAGCGTCGAGTTCCTGGCCGCCGACCCGGACGACTCCGCCGCCCACCCCGCGCTCATGCGCTTCCGTGACCGGGCCATGGCCCGCAACGTCCTCTGGTGGCACGAGCGCACCGGACACAAGACGCTGGTCTCCGCGCACAACGACCACCTCGGGCTCGTCGCCGCCCACGACGCCCTGTACACCGAGACCCAGGGCTCCTTCCTCCGCGCGGCCCTGGGCCGCAAGTACCTCCCCGTCGGCATGAGCTTCGACCGGGGCTCGTTCCTCTCCAAGGACACCGCCGTCGGCGGTGACTGGAAGCCGTTCGCCGTCGGCGCCGCCGCTCCCGGCACCAACGAGCACGTCCTCGACCAGGTCCGGCACCGTGACTTCTACGCCGATCTACGTACCGCCACGCCCCCCGTCCGGGCCTGGTTGGACACCGCCCGCCCCACCCGTTCCATCGGCACCCAGTTCAGCGACGACTACCCCCTCTACGACCATGCCCTCGGCCGCGCCTACGACGTCCTGGTTCACCTCCACGAGGTGCGGGCGGCCGAACCCCGCCGACCGCACCGTTCCTGACGGTGCCCCCGACGACCGGGTGGCGCCGCCGCGACGGTCCGGGCGCGGGCCCGTGCCGTCGCGACGGCGGTGACGGGCACCGGCGGCGGATGTCAGTGCGAGGTGATTGCATGCCGCCATGTCAGAACAGATGAACGGTGTCGGTGGTGGGGTCGGTTCCGGGACGGAACCGGAGCGCCCCGGTGCGGTACCCGCGACGGCGGAGTACATCGAGGGGTGGCGGCTCTTCTCCGGCGCCCCCGAGCGGCCCGTCTGGGGCGCAGGGGAGCGGAACGGCACCGCGCTGACCGGCCGGTGGCGGGTGTGGCGCCCCGACGGAACCCTCTTGGAGGAGGGCGACTGGCGCGACGGCGAGCGCCACGGGACGCTGCTGCGCTACCACGGGGACGGCACCCTGGCGGTCCGCGCCGAACACCGCGACGGCACTCCGGTCACCGTCACGGGCCACCGCTGCGACAACCCGAGCGACGACCCGTTCTCGTTCGACGGCTGGGCACCCGTCATCCGCACCATCGTCCACGACTTCGACGAGCGGGGCACCAAGGTCCGCTGGGCCTCCTACACCGCCGACGGCACCGAGGCGACCTTCGAGGGAGTGCCCTCCCCCGAACGCCCGCCCGGCGTCCCGGAGATCGCCACCTTCTGGCCCGACGGCCGCTGGTCGGCGCCCCGTTGGCGCGACGACCAGCTCAACGGCGTCACCCGGCACTGGACCACGGACGGCGTGCTGGAGCGGATCGTCCACAACCGCGCGGGCAAGGAGGTCGCCAGCTTCCCCAGTGGTTCGGCCGGGGCCGGTCCGCTGATCGAGGCCGCCCTCGACGGGGACACCGCCTCGGTCGAGCTGTGCCTGGCGGCCGGACTCGGGGCCTCGCCGGGCGCGGCCCGGCACGCCGCCCACGCCGGACTGCCGGAACTGGCGCTGCGACTGCTGCGCTCCGCCCCGCCCGCCACCGTGGCCCCGCCCGAGGTGCGCCTGCCGCCCGAGGTGCCCTCCACCGGGGTCCCCGAGGACGCGGTGTGGGTGGCGGGCCTGCTCGCGTTCGTCGTCGGCGACCTCGACACGGCGACCGGGGCGGCGCTCGGGACCTGGCGGCTGTGGAAGCAGTCCTGGCACAGCACCTCCCCCACCGAGGGACCGAGCTACCACGCCCCCGACAGCTACTACCACGGCTACGAGGAGACCGACTTCGCCGAGGGCAAGCCGGTGGAGAACCGGACGTACCTTAGTGGCCGTCAGCCCTACCGGGTGAAGCGGTACCGGCCGGACGGCGGGCTGTCGCTGGAGCGCGCGTACGAGTACGGGGCGCCCGCGTGGGAGCGCGAGTGGCCCGTCGACGGCACCACGGTCCACCGGCGGTTCCACGGCGACGGCGCGCTCCGCGTCGAACGCGTCGAGCGGAACGGCACCCTGGAGACCGAGCACTGGTACGCCACCGACGGCACCCGCACCGCCGACGTCACCGCCGTGGACGGGACGGCCGGAGACGGCACGGCCGAACGCTGGCGCGCCCTGGACCCCGACGGCGCGGTCATCGCCGAGGGCCACGTCGGGCCCGGCGTCAGAGGCGGACCGGTGGGGGAGTGGCGGCTGTTCGACGCCGACGGCGGGGACCGGGGCACGGTGTCCTTCGAGGGCCTCGACCTCGCCCGCCACCAGGACCTCGGCCGCTCCGCGCACGCCGTGCGGACCTGGCGGGACGCGCCCGTGTCCCCCCTGCTCGCCGGGGTGGCGGAGGTGGCCTGGGACGGGCTCAGCACCTTCTACCGGTCCGCCGACGAGGTGCCGTTCCTGCTCAAAGGCCTGGCCGTCGGCGACCCGGAGGCGTTCTGCCTGGCCCTGAGCGACCTCGCGGTCCTGCTGCACCACCAGCACACCATCACGGCGGCCACCGGCCCGGCGTTCCGGTTCATGACCGCGCTGGCCGGTCCCGACGGCGTCCGGGACGAGGACGAGCTGACGGAGCTGCTGCGGTTCCTGGCCGCCGTCGCGACCCGGGACGGCGACCTCGCCTCCGTCCACCACCTCCACGAGGTCCACGCCGCCCTCCCCGCCGACGGCACCGCACCGGCCGAGCACTACGCCGACCACGGCGTCGAACCCGCCTACCACGAGGTCCACACCGCCCTCACCGGTGCCGTGCCGACCTGGACGGCCCTGGCGGCCCACCCCAACGCCGCGATCCGGCACCGGGCCGTCGTCCTGCTCGCCGCCGCGCCCGGGGAGGCGGCCGCCCGGACCCTGCGCGAGCGCCTCACCGCCGAACCCGAACACGGGATCCGCGCGGAGGTCCTGCTCGGCCTGTCCCCGCACCCGGCCGACGACGACACCCGTCGCGCGGTGGAACGCCACCTCGCCGACGACGATCCGCTGATCCGTTTCTGCGCCGCCCTGACCTGGGTGCGCCAGGGCTGGTCCCCCGCGGGCCCGGGCGTCAGGACCCTCCTCGAAGCGCTCCGGGGCGATCTCGACACCGAGGGGTTCCACGTCCCGTACCTCGCCGAGGACGCCCCCACCGACGCCACCACCACCCTGGCGCTCCTCCCGCCCGAGGAGGCCGGACCCCTGCTGCCGGAGCTGTGCGCCACCCTCGACCGGGTCGACTCGGTCGACGCCGTGGCCGTGGCGAACGCCCTGCTCGACATCGTCTTCCCGACCGAGGCGTACCAGGAGGGCGCGCCGCTCACCGACGCCCAGCGCACCGTGGTCCGCGCGATCGCCGACTCCCCCGGCAGCTGGGAGTTCAGCGTCAACCTGAACGAGGTGCTGCGCCGCAACGGACTGCCCTGCGACCCGGAGGAGATACGGACCCTCGCCCGGACCGCGCCCGCCGCCTGACCGGCCGGGAGCGGTAGCGGAGACCGACCGCGCACCGGCCGGTGCGGCTCCCGTCCCGGCCGGTACGGCGGCGCCCCGGTCCGCGTGGCCGGGGTGGGGCGCCCCACCCCGGCGGGGTCGGCGTTGGCCCCGTCTCCGCCGGGACCGGGACCGTCCCGCCCCGATCTCCCCGCACCCGTTCCCGACCGGTGGGGCCTTCCACGGGTGGGCTCCGACCGGCCGCGTGTGCCACCACCCTGGACGGGGGAGCACACCGTGGGATCACCGGTCCCGGTTCCGTGGCGAACGGGTTCCCGGCGGGACGCTCCACCGCGAGCGCTCCCGTGACCGTCTCCGCGCGCCGGACGCGTGACCCGTGTGGACCGTCCCCCTGACCGACGCCGACGACCGGCTGCGCACGGGCGACCTCGCCACCCCGTGACGAGCACGGCTGCGTACGGATCCTCGACCGGGGCGACGACCTGATCCACACGGCGGGTACCTGGTGCGTCCTCCCGTCGGGGGCGGTCCGCTGCCCGTGACGGGACCGAACCGTCCGTGTGCCGTGTGCCGTGTGTCAGCCGAAGGTGAGGGCGTAGGCGCGGAGCCCTTCCCCGAGCCGGAGTTCGAGACGGGCGGTACGTGCCTCCGCGTCGTCGACCAGCCGGTGGAGGGCGGGGGGTCCGGAGACGCTGAGGGTACGGAGCGGTTTCCCGTTCACGACCACGGTCACCTCACCGGTCCCGGCGAGGACGAGGTTGACGTTCCTGGCGCGGTAGGTGAGGGCCAGCCGGGCGCGGGGCCCTGCGGTGAAGTGTTCGTACCCGGCGGTCCAGGTGCCGTCGAGGGAGAGGCGGTTCAGGGGCAGCGGCCGGTCGGGGAACCGGTACCCGACGGGCCGGTCCGCCACGAGGGGGGTGCCGGTGTAGCCACGGACGCGCTGGGTGCTCAGATAGGTCTCCGGAGTGCGGTCCCCGGTGAGGTCCTCGGCGGTCCGGCCGGTGGGGTCGGGGAGGACGACGGTGGGGTCGGCCTGCTGGAGCAGCTCCCGGATCAGCCGTTCCGTCCGCTCGTACCCTCCTTCGCCGAACGCGAAGTGGCGGACGGTGCCGTCCGCGTCGACGAGGTACTTGGCGGGCCAGAAGCGGTTGCGGTAGTTGTCCCAGGTGGTGAGGTCGTTGTCGAGGGCCACGGGCCAGGTGACGCCGAGCTTCCGGGCCCCCGCGACGACGTTGTCGCGTTCCTTCTCGAAGGCGAACTCGGGGGAGTGCACGCCGATGACGCGCAGGCCCGCGTCCCGGTAGGCGCGGTCCCAGTCCCGCAGGTGCGGTGCGGCGCGCTGGCAGTTGACGCAGGAGTAGGTCCAGAAGTCGATCAGGACGACCTTTCCGCGCAGTTCCTTCAGGCCGAGGGGGCGGTCGCCGGGGGTGTTGAGCCAGGAGTCGATGCCTTCGAGGGGCGGCGCCTGCCCGCACGAGAGCAACTCGTCGGCGCCGTCCTCGCAGCGGGAGAGTTCCTTGTTGGAGTCGTCGTAGAGACCGGACAGCTTCCGCCGCGCGGTGTCGTTGTCCTCGGCCTTCCGCTGGGCGGCGGCGGTGTAGTCGGGCAGCGCCCGTTGGAGCGCGGTGGTGAGGTCGAAGGCGAGCGCGAAGGCCAGCGCGGTCATCAGCACTCCGGCGGCGATCCGCAGCCCCCGGGCGCGGGTGCGGAAGGCGGCGACGCGTTCGGCCACCCGGCGTCCCGCGAGGGCGAACGCGAGCAGGGGGATCGCGGTGCCCGTGGCGAAGGAGAGCGTGAGGACGACGATGTCGGCGTCGATCTCGCCACGGGCTCCGGCGACGGTGATCGCCGCGAGGACCGGTCCGGCGCAGGGCACGTAGAGCAGCCCGAGGCCCAGACCGAGGACGAGCGCGCTGCCGTCCTTGTTCACCCGGCGCCGCGGAATCCGCGCGAACGGCCTCTCCAACAGCCTTTCGACGGGCGGGAAGACGAGACCGAGGCCGATCAGGACCAGCAGCACCAGACCGGTGTGGCGCAGCACGTCCGGGGGCAGTCCCAGTGCCGAGACGATGGTGACCCCGAGCAGGGTGAAGAAGCCGAAGCTCAGGACCAGCCCGGCGACCACCGCGTAGGGGCGGCGGTTCCTCGGCGGACGTGGTGGTTCCTCCGACGGGCCTCCGGAGCCGCCCCCGACGTCGGAGCCGCTGCCGGTGTCCGGCCGCCCGGCGGGGGCCGGTACCGGCTCGCCGCCGGTGCCGCTGGCGAGGAACACCACCGGCAGCACGGGGAGGATGCACGGCGAGACCGCGGTGATGAGACCGCCGAGCAGGCCGATCAGGACGAGGGTGGACATGGGTGGGGCCGCCTCTGCCGTTGGAACGCCGTACGCGTTCCCTCGACGGATGATTCGGACTCCTCACCCGACTGGATGGCGTGCGGGCCGTTCCGCCGCGCGATCCCCGCTGCTCCGCCGTCCCGGCCCGCCCCGGCGCCCCCGTCCCGCCTCGTCCCGTACCGCCTCACCCTGACCCGTCCCGTCTAGGACCTGTTCCGCCGCTGGCAGCGGGACGGGACGCGGCACCAGATCCTCACCGGCCTCAAGGCACCGCGCCGTGGCCGCGAGGTACGACGAGCTCGGGGTCCGCTACGAGGTGACCGTCCTCGTCGCGGCCATCGACGAATGGCTCTGACCGGAGCCGTCGAGAGTGATCCAGTAACGGCGTTTGACCCCGGCCTCGGTGCTGCGCACGTCTTCGAGGACGCCGCCGTTGCTTTCGATGGTGCGCGTCGAGCCGACGTTGCCGTCGTCGCAGGTGAGGAGGACCCGGTCCAGGCCGAGCGCCGGCGCCTTGAGCAGAACCGCTCCCAGCGCCCACGAGGCCAGCCCACGTCTCCTGGCGGAAGGCCGAACGCTGTAGCCGATGTGTCCGCCGCCTTCCCACAGCACGGCGTTCAGGTAGTGCCGAAGGTCGATGGCCCCGAGGTACGTCTCACCGTCCGCGATCCACCAGTGGGTGGCGTGGACGCGCCCTTCCCCGACGGGTAGCGACCGGTCCGATTGCCGCCGCAGTCGCTCAACCCATGAGGCGAACCCTTCCGGGCGGTCGAGGTCGTCGTCACCAGCCAGACGCAGACCAGTTCCGTCCTGGTGAGCACCAGGCTGCCACTCGTCACGCGCCGCGAGCCACGAGGAGTGCAACTCCCTTGTGGGAGCGATCAGTTCAGGCATGCGAGGGACGATAACACCCGCATCTCCCACGTGATCAGGCACTTCGCTTCAGATCGAGAGCGTGGTCCGCCGGATGGGGTGCTGCAGGTAGCCGGATCGAGGCGCGATCGCCTCATTCCGCCGCGATCGCTCAACCACTGCCTCGATCCGCTTCCAGTCGGTTCGTCACCGGAGCGTCGTCGGTAGGGCGAGGCGGGCTGCCGCCTGGTGTCGTCGCCGCCGGTCGAACCAGCGCAGAGCGGCTTGGCCGCTGACATGGTCGGTGGGTTCGCCAGCGGTGCGGCTGCGTCGGATCAGCAGGTGGCGGTGGCTGCTGTTGCCGATGCGAACCCATGCCCAGTCGTAGGAGCGCGGGCCTTTCGCACCAGCTCCGGCTCTGCGCCGTTGCCGGGCGGTGGCCGCGCGTGACTGGCCTGTCCGGCCAACTGCCAGTAGTTCTTCCGCCGCTCAACGCGGGACAGCGGCCCGAGCAGATGGGAGCGGGTTCGCTCGCCCTCGGCTCAACTCGGTCGAACCGGACCGTGATCCGGGCCTGGTGTGGCCGGACATCACCTGTCAGTGGACGGGGTCTGCGCCATGGCCCGTGGCCACCGCACGATCTTCGTTTGTCCACACACCAACCGATGATCACGCGGTGGCCGCACCCGTTCCCGGCCGGGTCCTGGGCAGTGCCGAACTCCTTGCATCGGTCCGACGGCCTCGGACCGTCAGAATGCGCATATGGACAGCGAACCTCTGCGGATCCCGCTTGATCAGCTCCGGCACGCCTTCGAGCTGGCACTGAAACACATCGAGGCGTCAGTCGGCAGCGGGGTAGCGCTCGAACACGATTACTTCTGGTCTGTTCCAGGTGACGAACTCTACGACGTCCTCAATGAACCGAGAACGATCACAGTCGGGCAGCTTTCCGAGTCGTGGCAGCATCTTGAGGGCCTCCTCGCCGAGCCGGAGCAGGCCGTGGGCCACCACTTGGTCTGGCTCGCTGATGTCCTCCGCGCGATCGGGCAGAACACCACCGGGTAGCCACTGCATGCTCGATGTGACGTGGAACTACGAAGTCGCACTGGAGTGCTGACAGGTCGTTTCAGAATGAGTTGAGTCGCGCGTCTTGTGCTCGACGATCGATGATCGCTCGACGCGGTGTCGCCCACGGTTCCGGACTCGGCAAGGTGCGCTGGGCCGTCGGGCGCACCTTCGCCTGACTTCACCACTTGAAGCGTCTGTGAATCCGCTACGAGCGCCGGGCTGACATTCATCTCGGCCTGCTCCAACTCGCGTGCGGCATCATCTGCCCGCGTCGGCTCCGCACCTCATGATGAAGAAGGAGCCAGGACGACAGGGTTCGATGGCCAGGTGAGAACGGTCAGCTCAGGCCACTGCTTTTGCCAGCGGGCTGCCTTGGCCTCATACACCTCGCGCGGGGCAAGCACCGGATTGGGACGTACGACGAGGTTGAACACGTCGGAGAGCCCGTGCGGAGCGTAGACGCGCCACCGACCGCCCGGCTCCAGGCGCACGCCCAAGCAACAGGTGGTCGCAGCGAAGCTGTCGATGGCCGCCTCAGTGGAAGCATGAGGAGCGCACGCGACGCCGAACTTCTGCTCGTACCAGAGGTGGACACGAGCCTCGTTGCGGACCTCGACCTCCGCCGGAAGCCCTGCGAACGCTTCCCCGGCGGTCTTGATCACCGTGTCCTCCGCCTCCCATGACAAGTCACGGTCGTCGAAGTAGGAAACGTCGTAGTCCTTGATCCCGCTGGTGGGATGCCTGTCCGTGACCACGTTCCAGACAGTCTGGAACAGGCAGCCCGCCGTCACATACCAGTTGGACAACCCCAACCCTGCCGTGCGGTTCAGCACCTCCACCAGCACCTCATTGCGGGCCAGCGCAGACTTCAGGGCGGAAAGCTGTTCGTCGAGCGAGAGGTGACCAATCATTGCCCATGCCTACCACGCGATGGGCCTGCAGCCCCCGTAGCCCCTACTGCGAAGCCCTCACGGAGAATCTGATTCTGAAAGGAGAGTAAGCGCTGTCCCGTAAAAGACCTCCGGAGCTCTGTGTGGGCTACCCCATCGCTGCGCGGGCCGTGTCGAGAAACGCCGACCGGTTGCCCTCCAGGTAGTCCCGTACGCTCTCGCCGTCGGGCAAGCCTTCCCACACGGCTCGGTTGAGGTCGAGGAAGTGCGCGTGCGCGGCGTCGTACACGGGTGGGGGGAACTGGACGCGGATGAGCCGGTCCGCGACCCAGAAGCGGTACATCACGTCGCGGGCCGTGAGGTACCAGGCGTCGGTGTCCTCCCACTCGGAAGGCCGGCTGTACGCGGCGCGTTCCGCTTCCGCCGACACCTCGATGAACCGCTCCAGCAGCGCCAGCCGTTCCGCGCGCCGGGCCTCCGACAGGGCGCTCTGCTGCCGTTGCTGTTCAGTGCGCTCCGCGGAGAGTTGAGTCCTGTGCTGGACGAGGTAGGACAGCACGCCGCCGAGGACAACGCCGCCCAACGATATGAGTGACACCCAGACTTGACCCGACATGGTGGTCATCGTGCCATGCCGTCGATCTTCGAGAACGACCTGTTCTGCGGCTGCTGTGATCATGGCGTAGGAGCCGCCCCTGGACAGCTCGTCGGAGCCGCCCTGGACAGCACCCGTTCACCGGGCTGAACCCGAGGTCGTCATCCCGCATGTCCCGCCAGGCCGTCCCGGTGTGGAACTACGCGCGATCCGTTGAAGGCGCCGCCCGGGGCGGAACGCCGCGCCGGACGCGGCGGACGGCCGGTGGTCCGGGTCCCTTCGCCAGGGGAGGGGACCCGGACCAGCGGCCGTCGTGGGCGTGCACCGCTGTGGCGGACCGCTATCCGGGCATCAGCACGGTGTCGACGATGTACACGGTGGCGTTGGAGGTGCCGATGTTGCCGCAGACCACCTCCGCGCTGTCGTTGACCCGGTAGGAACCGTCCGAGCCGCTGGTGGTGAGCTTCCCCTTCTGGAGGGTCGCGAAGGAGCCGCCCTCCAACTGGCGGGGCGTCAGGTTCCGGCCGACCACGTGGTAGGTCAGGATGTCGGTCAGCCGCTTCTGGTCCGCGAGGACCTCGTCGAGGTCGGCCTTCGGGATCTTCGCGAAGGCGTCGTTCGTCGGGGCGAACACGGTGATGCCCTCGGCCTTGTTGAGGGTGTCCACCAGCCCCGCCCGCTTGACGGCGGCGACCAGCGTGGACAGGGCCGGGTTGTTGGAGGCGGCGGTGGCGACCGGGTCCTTGGCCATGCCGTCGAAGGAACCCGCGCCCTCCTCGGGCACACCGGCGCAGGCGGGGCCGAAGGGCCGGTCGGAGGCCATTGAACCGTCGGCCTTCGCGGCGTCCGTCTTCGCCGCGTCATCGGCCGCCGCTGTGGCGGTGGCCTTGGTGTCCCCGCCGGATTCGGAGCAGGCGACCAGCGCGAAGGGCAGCAGGACGGCCGCGGCCACGGCGGTCGCGGTACGACGGGCAGGCGTGCGGTTCATATCGGTTCTCCTGTTGACGGGGTGGTGGGGACGGGAGCGACGGGACGCCGCCCCGGCGGAGTCGGGCAAGAGGGACGGGGACACGGAACGTCCAGCCCAGGGACGGGTACGGCACGCGGTGGACCCCGGAGGGCCGCGCGGGGCGGCGCCTATGGGTCCGGTACCGCCGACCCGCCCCGGGACGCTCGGGTCCGGACGCGGGGCCGGACGTGGACGCCGCCGCAGGCGACCCCGCCCCCGACCCCGACGGCGGCCGGGAGCGCGGACCGACGGCACGGATGCCGGCGGGGTCCGGGACGGCGGGCGTGCGGTGTTCGGGCTGTGTCACACGGCGTATTCGCGGACGCGCGGCCGTCGGATGGGTAGGTCACCCCTTCCGGTGAATCCCCGCGTCGCCTTCACCGGTCCGGTCCGGTCCGATCCCTGCCCTGCCCTGCCCTGCCCGGCCCAGGCCCGGGACCGGAGTGGCTCGGCCCGGGACCGGAGCAGGCCGACGGCCGGAGCGCCCAACGACCCGAACGGAGCCGGGAGTGGCCCTGCCCTGCCCGGACCGGCCGGAGGGACCGCTGCCCACCTGGACCAGGAGCAGGCCGGAACCGTCCCGTCCATGGGGGGCGGAACCGCCCCCGCCTCATGGACGGCCGGGTGCGCGAGAGCGCGGAGCCGACGTTCCGCAGAGCGGCCGACTCCGCTCGGGCGGGCGGAACCGACGGGTGCGGGTGACGACGACGGACCCGCCCATCCATGGTCGCGTCCGCTACGAAGACCGGTCAGGAGACCACCGCGCCGGACCGTCGGTGGCCCTCCGCCAGGACGGAGCCCGTCGGCCCGTCCCGCCCAGCGAAGGAAACCCATGCGAGCCATCTCGACCCGAGGGACACCACCACGGCCCGGGGCCGCCGACGACGACGGCGCTCGCCCCGCGCGGCCGCCACGACCGGAGCCGACCCGGTGAACCGACCGCTCCCCACCCGTGTCACCGACCGCGCCGACCGCACCGACCTCGCGGCGGTCATGCGCGAGGTCGCCCGAGGCGACAAGGAGGCGTTCGCCACCCTCTACGACGCACTGACCCCGATGGTCTTCGGCATCGTGCTCAAGGTCGTGCGCGACCGGGCGCAATCCGAGGAGGTCGCCCAGGAAGTGATGATCGACCTCTGGCGGCGGGCCGCCCACTACCAGCCCGCCTCGGGTGCCGTCACCACCTGGGCGGCGACCATCGCCCACCGCCGCGCCGTCGACCGGGTCCGTTCCGCCCAGGCGACCGCCGACCGGGAGCGGGCCCAGGCCGCCCGTGCGCACCGGACCGCGTTCGACGAGGTCGCCGAGCAGGTCGAGACCCGACTGGAGCGGGAACAGGTGCGCCGCTGTCTGCGCCGTCTCACCGAGCTCCAGTCCCAGGCGCTGACCCTGGCCTACTACCAGGGGCTGACCTACCGGGAAGTCGCCGAAACGCTCCGCACACCGCTTCCCACCGTCAAGACACGCATGCGGGACGGCCTCATCCGGCTCCGCGACTGCATGGGGGTGACCACATGAGACGATCCGCGTCCGACATCCACACACTCGCCGCCGCGTACGCCCTCGACGCGCTGGACGGCGACGACCGCGAGGCGTTCGCACACCATCTGCGCCGGTGCGAGGCGTGCCATCAGGACGTCACGGAGTTCGGGGCCACCGCCGCGCGGCTCGCCGCCGCCGTCTCCCAGTCGCCGCCCCCGGAGCTGAGGCGGCGCACCCTGACGGCCATCGCCGAGGTGCGGCAGCAACCCCCGCGCGTGGCCGTGCCGAAGAGGGGCTCCGGCTCCTGGCGGCACGCCCTCACGCCCCTGGCGCTGGCGGCCAGCCTCGTCGCGGCGGCCTCGTTCGCCGGGCTCGCCGCCTGGCAGTACCGGACGGGCGAGGAGCACCAACGGCGGATCAGCCAGAGCCAGCAGCGGCTCGACGACATCAGCGCCGTCCTGGCGGCGCCCGACGCCCGGACCGTCCGTGGGGAGGCCGACAACGGGGCCCGCACCGCGCTCGTGGTCTCCCGACGGGCGGAAAGGGCCGTCTTCACCGCCGTCGACCTGCCCGCCCCCGCCTCCGGCACCACCTACCAACTGTGGCTCGACCACCGGGGCACCATGCATCCCGCCGGATTCATCCGCCGGGACGGCACCGTCCTCGTCGAGGGCGACCCCTCCGGCGCCACCGCCGTCGGGCTCACCCTCGAACCCGTCGGCGGCTCGTCCTCACCCACCACGCCGCCCCTGCTCCTGATGCCCTTGACCGCCTGACCGCCTGACCGCCTGACCGCGCCCGCCTCCGGAGGACGGGTCCGGCGACGATCGCCTACCCCGGCGGACCGCGCGCCGCGCGTCACGTCGAGGACGGTGTCCACCGCCTTCCTCGACGTGTTCGCGGCGCGTCCGGTGGGACATCACCCACAGCCGCAGGACCCGGGCGCTGGACAGCCGGTCCGCCCCCGCCCGTTGATCCGGCGGAGCGCCTCCAGGCGCCCGGCGTCGTCCAGCCCGCGCAGCCGGAAGGCGACCGTCGGCAACTCCCGTGGGAACACCTCTCCGACCAGCCGGTCCGCGCACAGCCGGGAGTCCGCGTCCCCGGGCGAGCCGTACCGCCCCTGCCCGCCCCGTCCCTGTCTGTCGTCGTCCTGACCCGGGTGCGCGTCACGGGCCCGAGCCTCGACGCCCCGAGCCGCGCGGTGAGCGGATGACCGTCACCGCCCCCCACCGGCGGCGCGCCCGGCCGTCCATGACCACCGTCCGCACGCGGCCGGGCACCCACCGGCGCCCCACCAGGGTGTGCGGGACGGAACCGCGCCGCCCTGCGCCGACCCGGGCCGGGTCACATAATGGGTGTCAGGACCGGCTCCGGCCCCTGCCCGGCACCCATCGGCCCCGAGCGGCCGAGCGGCCCGAGGAGCCCGAGAGCCGGAGGAGTCCGAGAAGCCCGAGGAGCCCGTATGGGAGACAGGAGCGGCTGGGCGGCGGAGCTCGATCCGGTGGACCTCGGGGCGGTCGACGAGGCGCTCGACTTCGTCCGGCGGACCGCTCCCCCCGACGCCCTCCGCGCGCTCCTGGGCTCCCTGGGTGCCCTCGACCCCCTCGACGGCGCGCGCCTGGCCGCCGTGGCGGCCCACTGCGTCCCCGCCCACGTCGCCGAACTGGTCTTCCCGCGTTCGCTCGACCGGTTCGTCGCGGCGCTGCGCGCCTCGGGGCTGCGGGTCACCGACCCGGTGCCCAGCGTGGTGGTGAGGGACCGGCTGGCCCACCGCCACCGGGTCCCGGCCGGACGGCTGGACGTGTCCATCGTGCACCTCGCCCTCCCCGGAGACGTCCCCGGCCGCATGGGCGTCGAACTCTTCGTCCTGCCGGTGCCCCCCGGCTCGCCCCTGACCCCGATCGCCGCCCGGGAACGCGCCGAACCCGCCGAACGCCACGCGGCGCTCGGGGTCCTCGGCCGGGACGAGGTCGTCCTGGCCGGGCTGCGCGCCCTCCTCACCGACCGGACCGGCCTGCTCCCCGACGGCGGCGGCTACAACCCCGGCGAGGACTGCACCGTCCTCTACTACCGCCGCAGCGGCGGCCCCCGCTCCGGTCCGCCGGCACACGACCGGCTGGAACTCAGGGCGCCCGGCGCCCGTCCGGCGGCGCTCGCCGTGCACCTTGCGGACGGTCCCGACGACGAATACACCCACGAACGGGCGCTGCTGACCCTGCTGACGGGTGCCTGGACCACCCGGGCCCTCGCGGTCGCCGCCGAACTGGGCATCCCCGACCGGCTGCCCGCCACCGCCGCCGAACTCGCCGACCGGCTCGCCGCCGACCCCGACGCGGTCGCCAGGCTGCTGCGCTACCTGGAATCCGTCGGCGTGGTCGCCCGACACGGCGACCGGTACGCGCTGACCCCCCTCGGCGGACCCCTGCGGCGCACGGCGGAACACTCGCTGCGCCCCGTCGCCCTGCTGTACGGCGGACTGTTCTACCGGTCCTACGGCGCCCTGGCCCACGCCGTGCGCACCGGGGAGGACGGCTTCACCGCCTGGTACGGCCGGGGCCTCTTCGACCACCTCGCCGAACACCCCGACCAGGCCGCGCTGTTCGACGCCGCGATGGCCGCCAACGCCCCGATGTTCCTGCCCGTGCCCGACCTGGTCGACCTGAGCGACGTCCAGGTGGTGGTCGACGTCGCCGGGGGCGAGGGGGAACTCCTCGGACGGTTCCTGCGCCACGCCCCCCAGCTGACCGGAGTCCTGCTGGAGCAGGCACCTGTCCTCGACCGGGCCCGCGCCCGTCTCGCCGCCTCGGGCCACGCGGACCGCTGCGCCTTCGTCGCGGGCGACTTCACCCGGGACGTGCCGACCGGGGGCGACCTCTACGTGCTCTCCCGGATCCTGCACGACTGGGACGACGAACGCTGCCTGGCCATCCTGCGCCACTGCGCGGACCGCATGGCACCCGGCCGCGCCCTCCTGCTGATCGAGCGGCTGCTGCCCACCGACGGCCGCCCGTCCCTGGCGGTCCCCTGGGACCTCCACATGCTGTGCAACACGGGCGGCCGGGAACGCACCGGGGACCACTACGCGCGACTGCTGGACACGGCCGGGTTCGACCTCGTCTCCGTGGACCGCCTCCCTCTGGACGGCGGCCTCCTGAGGGCCGTGCGGCGACCGGACCGGACCCCCACCGGGTCCCGGACCACCACGGGCGGCTGACCGCCCCGCCTTCCACTTGGGAGACCGTCATGTCCACCACCGCCGCGCGGCCCGGGGAACCGTTCCCCGACCCGCCCGAAACCACCCTGGACGGTCTGCTGCTGCGTCCCGGGCCGGAGACCGGGCGCCGCACCGCCCTGATCGACGCGGCCACCGGGGAGCGCTGGACCCACCGGGAACTGTCGGACCGGGCCCTGACCGCCGCCTCCGCCTTCCGCCGCGCCGGGATCGTCCCCGGCGAGCGGGTGGTGCTCTGTCTGCCGAACGGGATCGACTACGTCACCGGTCTGTTCGGGCTGCTCGCGGCGGGCACCGTGGTCAGCCCGGTCCTCCACGACGCCCCCGCCGCCGAACTGGCCGCCCGGGACGCGTCCGTCGGCGCGTCCGCCCCGGACGGCGGGGCCGGGGAGCGGACGGGGGAACTGCTGCTGTACGGGCCCCAGGTGGCCGGGGGCCACCTCGCCGTGGACGGCGGCCTGGACCCGGTCACGGACGACGAGGGGTGGCCACCGGCGACCTGGTCCGGATCGACGGCGACGGCCGCCTCCGGGTCGTCGACCGCCTCAAGGACATGGTCAAGTACCGGGGCCACCAGATCTCCCCCAGCGAGGTCGAGGGGGTCCTGCGCGCCCATCCCGTGGTCCGCGACGCCCTCCCCGTCGCCGAACCGCACCCCCGGGACGGCGAAGTCCCGCTGGCCCGGGTGGTGTTGAGGCCGGGACACCGGCTCACCCCCCGACTGGAGTCCGAACTCCGGGAGTTCGTCGGGCAGCGGCTGGCGCCCCACAACCGGCCCCACCGGATCACCGCCGTCCCCGCCATCGGACGCACCCCCTCAGGCAAACCCCCGCGCCGCCGTCGAGCCTCCGCCCCGCCCCCGAGTGAACCCGTCCCGCCCCCGAGCGCCGCCCCCTCGCCCCCGGTCGTCTCCATGGCGCCCGCCCCGCCTCCCGTGGCTTCCACCACGCCCGCTCCGGCCCCTGCCCCGCCTTCCGCCCCGTCTCCGCCCCGGTCCCCGTTCCGTCCCCCGTCCCGCCCCGGCCCGACCTCACGGGCCGCACCGTGCTCGTCACCGGTGGATCGCGCGGGCTGGGACGGGCCCTCGCCGCCGCCTTCCTCCGGCACGGCGCCCAGGTCGTGATCACCGGCCGGGACCCCGCCGCCCTGGCCGGAGCCCGTACTGCCCTCGCCCCGCTGGGTCCGCCGCGCACCGCCGCCGTGGACAGCACCGACCTCCCGGGGCTGCGCGCGCTGGCGGAGGAACTGGCCGCCGAAGGCACCGGGGTGGACGTCCTCGTCTGCAACTCCGGGGTCCCCGGTCCCTCCGGCCCCGCCTGGGAGAACGACCCCGACGAGTGGTGGGCCGTCCAGGAGGCGAACCTCCTCGGCACCTTCCTGCCCTGCCACGCCTTCCTGCCCTCGGTGATCGAGCGCCACGGCCGGATCATCACCGTGGCCAGCCACGCGGGGCACCACCGATGGCCGCACATGTCGGCCTACTCGGTCTCCAAGGCGGCCGTCATCAAGTTCGCGGAGAACCTCGGTGCCGAACTCCGCCGCCACGGCGTGGCCGTCTTCGCCTACCACCCCGGGCTGCTCACCATCGGCATGCCCGCCCGCCTGCTGGACGGCCGCCCCGCCCCGGACAGCTGGGACGCCCGCATCAGGGACTGGTACCTCAACGAGCGCGCCGAGGGCCGGACCGTCCCCACCGAGCGGAGCGTCCGGGGCGTACTGCTCCTGGCGGCGGGCGCCGCCGACCACCTCTCCGGCCACTATCTGACCCCCGACCACCCGGCCCTGACGGACCGTCCCGGGCCCGGGGAACAGGGGCCCGGGGGAACAGCCCGGTGAATACGGCGACCCGCCCGCCCTCCGGGACTGACCCCCAAGGGCCGGGGCCGTCCGCCGCCGGTCCGCGCTCAGCGGACGAGGAGGCCAGGAGACGGGGGCACGCGCCGCCGCACCGCTGACGGCTCCGGAGGCGCGTCCGGCCGACGGGCACCGCTCGGGACGGGCGGCCGGAGGACGGGGGACCCGTCCGGCACCGGGTCACCGGCGGACGGGATGCGGGAAGAGCCGCGAGCGCAGAGCGACGCGTTGATAGCGTTGCGTGGTGGAGTTGCGCACCCTTGAGTACTTCGTCGCCGTCGCGGAAGAGGGCTCCTTCACCAAGGCCGCCGCGCGCTGCCATGTGGTCCAGCCCGCCGTCAGCCAGCAGATCCAGTCACTGGAGCGGGAGTTGGGCGAGCCGCTGTTCGAGCGGCTGCACCGGAGGGTCGTCCTCACCAGCGGCGGCCTCGAACTGCTGCCGTACGCGCGGACCTGTCTGGCGGCGGCCGAGGCGGCGGCCGTACGGTTCTCCAGCCGTGCCGGTCTGCTCTCCGGCTCCCTCCGCCTGGGGACCGTCGGAGGACTCGGCGGCACCCGCGTCCCGGGGCTGCTCGGCGAGTACCACCGCCGCCACCCCGGGGTGACGGTGGACCTCGTCGGGGCGTCGAGCCCGTCGCTGTCGGCGATGCTGCGGGACGGGGCCCTCGACGCGGCGGTCATGGCGGCGCCGAGGGGCGGTCCGTCCGACCTCCTCGGGACCCGGGTCTTGCTGCGCGACCGGATCGTCGCGGCGCTGCCCGCCGGGTCCAGGGCCCCGGACGAGGCACTGGACCTCAAGGAGGCGGCCGGGGCGCGCATCATCACCTACGGTCCCGACAGCGGGGTGCACGGATTCATCAGCGACGCCTTCGCCGCGCGTGGACTGCGGCTGGAGGTCGCCTACGCGACGAACGACGTGGCCCTCCAACTCGCCCTGGTCGTCCAGGGCATCGGCATCGCGCTGGCCCCCCGCTCCAGCCCCGCGCTCGGGGCGGACCGGCGGGTCGTCCTGGTGCCGCTGGCCCCCGCCATCACGTTCGACAAGGTGCTCGCCTGGCGCTCGGACCGGCAGCCGAGCGCCCCGCTGGGCGCCTTCCTCGACCTGTGGTCCGTCCTTCCCGGAGGCGCCTGTGAGGCGGACGCCTCCGGCACGGACGCCGTGCAAGCGGACGGGACCGCGGACGCGGGCACGGGAGCCGACGAGGGCGTGGGCGCGGGCTGACCGACGGAGTGCCGACGAGCACGGTTCACGGTGTGCGCCGCGGGGCCCAGCGCCGTCGGATGAGGGGCTTGTCCGGCTTGCCCACGACGGTGCGCGGCACCGATTCCACCTCCCGGACCACGCCGTCGACCCCCAGTGGCCGCAGCACCTCCCGGATCTGCGCGGCCGCCGCGCCCGCGAGGACGCCCTCCACGGGCCGCACCACGACCAGTACCTCCGGCGCGTAGACCTCCGGCTCGGGGGGCACGCTGACGGACTCGGCGACCGCCGGGCAGTGATCGGCGATGAGTCCGTCGAGGACCGGTGAGGGGAGCGGACCGTTCACCGTCCGGACGGCGTCCGTCGTCCGGCCCAGCACGCGGTACGAGCCGTCGGCGACGTGCTGGGCGATGTCCCCGGTCCAGAACTCCCCGTCGCGGAAGGTGACCGCGTTGGCCTCGTCGTCGTGGAGATACCCCTCGCTGGTGCAGTCCGAGGACAGCACCAGCACGCCCAGACCGGACCCGGGGTCGTCGTCCAGCGGGGCGAGACGGGCCGTCACCCCGCCGACGGGCACCATCCCCGCCGCGCTCTGGACCACGTCGTCCATGTTGCCCAGTCCGAGCCCGAACTCGGTCGAACCGTAGACCTGCCGGAGGTGGACGCCCAGGGTCCGCGCGCAGGACTCCATCAACGCGGGGCTGACGTACGCCCCGCCGCACAGCGGCCGCCGCAGCGCGGGCAGTGCGGTGGGCGACGTCCTCGCCGCCGCCACGAGGTCCTCGTAGTGCCGGGGGAGCGCGCTCATCATGGTGACGCGGTGCCGGGCGAGCTGGCGCAGCAGCACGGCGGGCGGGGTACGGGGATCGGTCAGCAGCAGCCGGGCACCGGCCAGCAGCGCGGCGAAGACGTGCAGGTCCGTGGCGTGCGCCACGTCCAGGGTGTGACGGCACAGGACGGTGTCGGACTCCCCGACGCCGATGTCGGCCACCCAGCGCAGTCGTTCGCGGACGAACGGCCCCTGTTTCCAGGACACCAGTTTGGGCGACTTGGTGGAGCCGGAGGTCCACAGCCGCCGGAAGACCCGGTCCGCGTGCCCGGTCGCCAGCGGCCCGGCGCCCGCGCGGGGTCCGGTTCCGGCGTCCGCACCGGTTCCGGAACCGGTGAGCGGCAGGGCGGCGAGGTCGACCCGGGGAACGGCCCCCTCGGCGTCGCGGTGCGGGGAGCCCACCCAGAGCACCGGGCGGGCGAGGGCGAGCGCCCGGTCGACGGCCGCGCCGTCGAAATCCGCCAGGACGGGTACGTAGCAGGCGCGCAGCGCGGCCACGGCGAGGACGAACGCCACGTAGTCGGGGGTGTTGGGCAGCCCGTGGCAGACCACCGTGTCGCCCGGCCCGACGCCCCGGGCGCTCAGTCCCGCCGCCAGCGACTCGGCCCGTGCGACCAGCCGCGCGTAGGTACAGCTCTCCCCGTCGACGGTTTCCACCGCCGTGGCCTCGGGGCGTCCGGCGGCGATGCCCCGGATGGTTTCGAACAGCATGACGCGTTCCGTCTCCTCGGTGGTGGGTCCGGTGTCCGGACGCGGGACCTTCGGGACGCGGGGACCACGGGCGTTCCCGGTGCCCGTCCGGGCGTCGCCGGGACGGTGGAAGCCGCCGGGCGGTGGGAACGCCTCGTGGTCCGTCCGCCCCGGGGTCAGGGCGCGGCGACCCAGCCCGCGTAGGTCGCGAAGCGCCAGTCCTTGGCGAGACAGTCCACTTGGTCGAACCCGGCGGCCCGCAGCCACTCCAACTGGGTGTCGAGGTCGACGGGGATGTCGAACCTCATGCGCTCCCGGCCCGCAGCCCACTCCTCCTCGGGCGTACCGGAACGGACCACATGCGCCTCGTGCATCCGGTCGTACATCCCCTCCAGCCACGGTCGCGCTCCGAGCAACTGCTCCACGTGCACGAAGACACCGCCCGGGCCGAGGCTCCGCCGGATGCGCGTGAACAGCCGTCGCTTCTCCTCGTGGGGCAGATGGTGGATCGCGAGTCCCGAGACGACCGCGTCGAAACGGCCGGGTGGCAGGGGGTCCACCAGGTCCGCCACCAGCACCCGGACCCGTTGATCCGCCGCGAACCTGCCGCGCGCCTGGGAGAGCATCGCCTCGGACCGGTCCATCAGCGTCACATCGGCGCCGGGGAGCCGCTCCAGCAGCCGGGCGCTGAGCAGCCCGGTCCCCGCGCCCAGGTCGAGGACGCGCGGCCGTTCCCCGCCGACCGTCATGGCCACCGTCTGCACCGCGCTGTCGTACAACAGGTCGAAGGAGGGGATCAGCTGACGGCGCAGCGAGTCGAAGGTGGTCGGGTCCCAGAGGTCGTTGCCCTGGATGGTGAAGTTCTGCGACACGGTGTCTTCCTTCCGGCGGGGCGGGGCGGGGTCGCGCGTCGGCGTGGGGGAACGGGACGCGGGCGTGGCGGCGCACAGGACACCCCGGCCGGTCGGCCGGGGCCCTGGCGGGGCCCGCTCAGATTCTTCCGGCGCCGGAACGGCCGGACCAATACTTTGCGGTGCTCACAGGGCTCACGGAGACTGATGCGTGAGGACGCGCCCGCTCGTGACCTCGCCCTCGCCGGGTGCCGGGGAACGGGCCACCGCCGACGACCCCCGCCGGTCCGCGCACCGCACGGCCACGGGCGGTCGATCTGAACCGCTGGTGAGGAGGACGTCCGGTCGGGGTGGCAGCCCGGCGGGGGAGGGCGATGGCCGTCAGATCCGGGGGACGCACCTCGTGGCGGACGGTGGCGTCGGTCAGCCGTCCGGACTCGAACACGGCGACCGCCGAACGGAGTTCCCGGGACGGCGCGTCCAGGAACCCTTCCAGCGGTTCCGCCTCCGCTCCGGTCCGGGCTTCGGGCAACGGCTCACCGGTCGGGACCGGAGGGTGGGCCGCCGCCCACGCCCGGCGCGGGGTCGAGGAGCGACCCCGCGCTCGCGGACGGGCCGCCACCGCGCCGCCCGACGGCGGCCGGTGACGGCCCGTGGAATCCGCTGGCGTCCGGTCAGGCCGCTCTCGGGAGGGGGAAGGCGCGTCGCATGATCGCGTCGAACGCCGCGTCCGGCAGCAGCCGTTTGGCGAGCATGGTGGCACGGGCCGTGGTGCCGATGGCGTAGCGGGCGCGGGGCCGGGCGACGGTCGCGGCGCGCACCACCACCCGGGTGGCGGTCTCCGCCGAGGCGGCGCCCCCGCGCCGGGTGAAGGTGCGCTCGGCGTACATCGCGGCCAGTTCACGGCGGAAGTCCGCGTACGGGTCACCCGCCGCCCCGGGCGCCGGGTCGTGGCGCATGGTGCCCACCGCTGTCGATCCGAACTCGGTCATGGTCGGCCCGGGCTGGACCACCACCACCTGGACGCCGAGCCCGGACACCTCGAGCCGCAGGGAGTCGCTGATGGCCTCCACCGCGTGCTTGCTGGCGTGGTAGAAGGCCCCTCCGGGCGGGGAGAACCGGCCGCCCATGGAGGAGATGTTGACGATCCTGCCGCGTCCGGCGCGCCGCATCCCGGGCAGGACCAGTTGCGCCATCCGCACCAGCCCGAAGACGTTGGTGTCGAACTGGGCGCGGACCTCCTCCGGGGACGCCGTCTCGACGGGCGAGTGCAGTCCGTAGGCGGCGTTGTTGATCAGGACGTCGATCCCGCCGCGTCCGGCCTCGACCGCGGCCACCGCGGCGGTCATGCCCGCCTCGTCCGTGACGTCCAGCGGGTGGGTGGCGATGCCCAGGGCCGCCAGGTCGGCGAGGGAGCCGGGGCGCCGGGCCGTGGCGTGGACGTGGTGGCCGAGGCGGTGGAGGGCGAGTGCGGCCTCCCGTCCCATCCCCGAGGAACAGCCGGTGATCAGTACGGTCAGTGGCGCGGTGGTCATGACCCGTCCTTTCGGTGCAGGAGGTCCCAGACGGCGGCTTCCGCCCGGTCGAGGTCGTCGGGGTCGAGGGCTTCCAGTCCGCCGGGCCGCTGGAGCCGGACCAGACCCGCGAACGCGCCCAGGGCCAGCGCCACCAGGTGGCCCGCGTCGCCCTCGCGGATCTCACCGGCCCGCTGTCCACGGGCGATGAAGTCGGCGGCGACGCGGTCGATCTCCAGGGCGAGCCCGACGCTCTCGGGGTTGAGGTACGTGTCGTGCTGCTGGTGCTCCAGGAAGACGAAGGCGTCCGGCCGGTCCGTCGCGAACCGGGCGAAGCCCCGCCAGAAGCGGCCGAACTCCACCCGGATCGAGGAGGTGGGTCCGCCTTCGGCGACCGCGTCGGCCAGCCGCTCCAGCAGATCGCGCTTGGCGTGCTGGAACGCGGCGTTCCCGAGCGCCTCCTTGCTCGGGAAGTAGCGGTAGATGCTCCCCACCCCGACCCCCGCGCGCTGGGCCACGGCGGGCATCTGGGTGCCCTCGTAGGTCCGCTCGGCGAACAGGGCGATGGCGGCGTCGATGAGGGACCGGGCGAGATCCGGTTTCCTTGGGTTCACGGAATGAATGTTCATTCCGGTGGGGGTGAAGTGTCAAGTCCCGTTGTCGTGAGGCTGATCGGGGGCGGCAGGGCGGCGCTGTCACGGCGACGGGACGACGGTGACCACGGCGGGGCGGCGCGACGGAAGCCGCCGGTGCCCACCGGGCGGCGGGCACCCGAGAACCATCCGCCCCCGGCAGACGTCCGACCAGGTTATGACGCGACGACGAATGTTCCCGACGGAACGGCTCCGGCGGCTCGTGCCGTCCGGCACCGCCCTCCGCCTCCGCCTCCGGCTGCGCGCGCTGCCGAGGCCGGGGCTGCCGAGGTCCCGCCGGGCGCAACGGCGGCTGGTGCAGACGGCCATGGTCGCGTCGGTCCTCGCCCTCGCGCCGACCACCTGGATGCACCTGGTCGCGGACGACAGGATCACCACGGTCGCCGAGGTGCCGAAGCAGGACGTGGCGGTGGTCTTCGGCGCCGGGCTGCGGGACGGCGAGCCGACGAGGTACCTGGCGCACCGGCTGGACGCGGCGGTGGACCTGTACCGCGCGGGCAAGGTCAAGGTGGTTCTGGTGACCGGGGACAACAGCCGGGTGGAGTACGACGAGCCCGACGCCATGCGGACGTACCTCACCGCGCGCGGGGTGCCCGACGGACACGTCGTCAGCGACTACGCGGGCTTCGACACCTGGGACTCCTGCGTCAGGGCCAAGAAGGTCTTCGGTGTCGACCGGGCCGTGCTGGTGACGCAGGACTTCCACATCCGCCGCGCGGTGACGCTCTGCCGTTCGGCGGGGGTCGAGTCCTACGGCATCGGGGTCACCGAGCGGCTCGACTCCAGCTGGTACCACGGCAAGGCCCGGGAGGTCTTCGCGGCGGGCAAGGGAGCGCTGGACGTCCTGCTCGAACCGGACCCGCGTTTCCTGGGCGCCAAGGAGAAGGGCGTCCAGGAGGCGCTCGTCGCGAACGGCGGATGACCCCGCCGCCCGGGGCCGGAACTACGGCTCCCACCACCAGCTTTCCAGGTCGTGGTGGGCGGCGAACTCCAGGGGAACCGCGTACGGCGACCGTCGCGCGAGTGGTAGGGCGTCGGTGCGCAGGACCACCGCGCGCAGTTCCCGCACGGCGGGCGTCCCGGCCAGCTCGGCCACGTCGAAGGGGCAGCCCGCAGGGCCGCCGAGGAGGGTCTCGCAGCCGAACGCGTACCAGTCGGCGACGAGTTCGCGGTCCCCTTCCCGCTCGGCGGCGAGGGCGACCTCGCTGACCGCCTCGATCAGCGGGGTGCGGCGGAGCGGGACGGCGTCGGGGCCGTGGAGTTCCCCGGCGGCGACCATCCGGCGCCACAGCACGGTCCCCGCGTCGCAGTACAGGAACGGCGGATCGGCGTAGCCGTCCTCCAGCCAGGACCCGTAGCCGTCGAAGCCGGGGGAGTCCTCGTCGAACGCGCGCAGCGCGGTGAACCCGGTCAGCGCCTCGAAGAGTCCGGGCCGCTCGGCGTGGTCGGGGTGCCGGTCGAGCGGGAAGCGGTACGCGTACCGGCGGCGCAACAGGGCGTCCATCACCCGGAAGTGCGTGAACGAGCAGTCGTATCCGTCCTGGAAGCCGTACAGCGCCGCGAACCAGTCCCGGACGCGCGGATCCTCCGGCTCGGCGCGGGCGTCCAGGACACGGACCGAGTCCGAGACCAGGTCCTCGATCTCGTGCGTCGACATCGGGTTCCCCCTCTTGTGCCGTCCGGTCGCCGGTCGCCGGTCGTCCGCTCCTACGCCTGTCGGCCTGTCCGGGCGCTGTGCTGTCCGGTCGTTCACGGCCGCATCGCTTGAGGGCGCGCGGCCCGTTCCGCCACCGTCCGCTCCGCATCCTCGCAGCCCCACTGACATCCCCCGTTCGTCCGGTCACCGGTTCCGTGCAACCAAGATCCCGTTCCGGGAGTCGTGTGGGTGTCGGCCCTTCGCGCCGACCGACGAGACACCCCTCCAGAGGGCCGAATGAACCCAGCCAGAAGCACGACGGCCGTCACCGCCACCGCCGTCGTCCTCGCCACCGCCGGAACACTGCTCATCGCCGTCGCCCCGGCCGCCGCCGCTCCCGCGAGGTGCGCGTCGCCCGTGTTCACCCGGGAGTTCTTCGCGAACACCACCTTCTCCGGCGCGCCCCGCAAGACCGACTGCGACAGCGCGGTCGACGAGGACTGGAGGGCGGGAGCCCCCGCGTCCGGCCTGCCGAAGGACAAGTTCGGGGTCCGCTGGTCGGTCACCCGGGACTTCGGCTCCGGCGGCCCCTTCACCTTCCGGGTCGGGGCCCGGGACGGCGTCCGCGTCCACCTCGACGGCGTCCGGAAGGTCGACCTCTGGAGCGACGTCTCCGGTACGCGGAAGAAGACGGTGAACGTCACGGTGCCGCGCGGGAAGCACACCCTGCGGGTCGACTTCGTCAACTGGACCGGGAACGCGGACGTCGACTTCACGTACGCGCCCCGCACCTCCGCCACCGTCGACCGGGTCAAGCCGCTCGTCCCCGGGGGCCTTTCGGCGGCCTACGACCGGGCCACCGGCCGGACCAAGCTGACCTGGGCGAAGAACAGGGAAATGGACCTCGCCGGATACCGGGTGTACCGCCGGGTGACGGGAGCCTCCCCGAGCACCCGGCCGCTGGCGACGACCACCTCGACCTCGTTCACCGACACCGCCGTGCCCCCCACCGGTGACACCTACCTGTACGAGGTCCGTGCCCACGACAAGGCCGGGAACCGGTCCGCGCGCTCCGCCCCGGTCAAGGTCAGGACGGAGGACCGCACCGCGCCTTCGGCGGTCACCGGGCTGAAGGTCAGGCCGACCGGGTACGGCTTCGCCCTGAAGTGGGACCGGAGCGGGGCCTCCGACGCCAAGACCTACGTGGTCCACTGGGGGGAGCCCCTGGGAGACGGTGAGGAGCGGGTCTGTTACGGCGACGCGGTCGAGTACCTCGGCGTCGGCACCACCTCCCACGACTACCTCACCCTCCCCGACGGGGACGAGACGTGCTTCTTCGTGGACGTGCTGGACGCGGCCGGGAACTCGTCCCTGCGCCAGACCGGGAGCGCCCACGTCGTGACCGCGACGGAGCACGACACCACCCCGGGCGTCCCCACCCCGGAGGGCTCGCCGCTGACGGTCACCGCGCGGGGCGCGGAAGGGGCCGAGGGCAACTCGGTGCGGTGGACCGGGCTCGGCCCGTCCGCCCCGCAGGCGGCGCGCGGCTACCGCGTCCACCGCTGGAACCCCGCGACGGCCGCCTACGAGAAGATCGCCGACGTCGGAAGAGGCGGTTCCTCCTACGTCGACACCGGGGCCGGGCGGGGCACCACCTCGTACTACTGGGTGACGGCCGTCGCGGCGGACGGCACCGAGTCCGTCCCGGCGGGCGACTGGGCGGTCTCCGCACCGGCCGCCCGCTGAGCGGCCGTCCCGCGGTCCGGTCCGTCAGCCGCCTCCGCCCGCCCGCCGGTCGTCCGTCGGGTTGACCGGAGGGCGTGGCGCTGCCGGGGTGGTCGTCGGGGGCCGGCCGGGTTGCGCTGGGCTGGTCCGAGCCGGGGCTTGGGGCCGGGGTCCGCCGGTTGGCGACTCCCCGCTCCCGCTCCCGGTTCCTGCTCGCCCGCCTGCCCACCCGTCCGCCCGGTCCCGTTCCGATTCCGGGCGGACGGGAACAGGGAGCTACCCCGCCGTTCCCGTCCCACGGGCCCTGTCCACCACTCCGGCCGCCAGCTCCACGATGACGTCACGCACGGCCTGGTCCCGGTCGCCCTCCTCCGGGTGGGGGCCGAGGACCAGCCGGGTGAGCTGCGGCACCGCGTGCGGCCAGGCGGCGAGGCCGATGAGGGAGAGCAGCGCGACGGCCGCCCGGGAACCGGGCTCCACGCCCAGCCGGTCCGCCAGGGCGTCCACCTTCAGGGCGTAGCCCCCGGCCCGCCGCTCTCCGCCCGGGAGCCCGGCGCCCTCGTCGGCCAGGGCCTCCCAGAGCAACAGCCGCAGCAGCTCGGGCCGTTCCCGGTGGAAGTCGTACACCGAGCCCACCCAGGCGGGGACGTCGTCGCCCGGTCTGCCGACTTCCTCGGCGAGTTCGTCCATCGCGGCGCCCAGCGTCGCCGCGAACAACCCCTCCTTGCTGCCGAAGTGGCCGTACACCCGTTCCTTGTTGACCCCGGCCAGTTCCGCGATGCGGTCGACCCGGGCGCCCGCCACCCCCCGGGCGGCGAACTCCCGCCGCGCCGCCGTCAGAAGCTTGTGCCGCGTCACGGCCGTGTCCCTCGCCATGCGCCCACCTTACCCAACCGGACAGTTGGCTCACCGTTGACAACCAACTAGTTGGTTGGTGTCATGGGCGGCATGACGACAACGGACTCGAACGTCACGGCACGGGGGTCGGCTCCCCGGACCGCCGCGCCGACCGCAGCGCCGCCTTCCCTCGCTCCCGTACCGGCTTTCGCCACCCCTGTACCGGCTTCCTCCTCCGGCCGGTTACCGACCGGGACGGGACCCGGGGTCGAGGCCGGTGGCGGTGGCGGCGGGGACGGCACTGGGACGGGGGTCGTGGACGGACCCGGGAGCCGGGCCGTCGCGCCGGGGGCCGTGGGCGGACGCGGGAGCCGCGCCGTCGCGCAGGGGGCGGCCGTCGTCCCCGTCCTGTGCGCGGTGGGCGTGCTCGTCGTCGGGCAGCTCTACACCGTCCTCCCGGTCCTGCCCGACCTCGCCCACTCCTGGTCCACGACCACCGCGGCGGCGGGCTGGGCCACCACCTCCTTCGGCCTGGGGTACGCCGCCGGATTCCTGCTCTCCGGCCCCCTCTCCGACCGCTTCGGCCGCCGCCGCGTCATCGTCGCCGGACTGCTGCTCACCGCACTCGCCACGGCCGCCGTCGCGCTGGCGCCCGGCCTCGTGACGGGCTGCGCCGCGCGTACCGCGCAGGGCCTGGCGGCGGCGGCCTTCGCGCCCGCCGCCTTCGCCTACCTCGCCGAACGGGTCGAACCGTCCTGGCAGGCGGTCGCCGTGACCTGGTTGACCAGCTCGTTCCTGGCGGCCGGGGTCCTCGGCCAGGTCTTCTCGCAGTCCGTGGCCGGGGCGTGGGGCTGGCGGGCCGTCTTCCTGGTCTGCGCCGTGGCCATGGTGGGCGCGGCGGCGCTGACGCGTGCCGTGCTCCTGCCCGACCGGAGCCCCGCCGCCGTCTCGGCCCCCGACGCCTACCGGGCCATGGGGCGACTGCTCACCCGCCGCTCCACGGCGCTGCTCCTGCTGGCCGCGCTCACCCCGCTGGGCGGTTTCGTCGCCGTCTACACCGCGCTCCAGACCACCGGCCCCGCCGCGCTGGCCGACCGGCCCGACGCGATGCTGCTCCTGCGGGCCGGCGCGCTGCCCGCGATGCTGCTGGTGCCGTTGGTCACGCCCCTGCTCGCCCGGCTGCCCGCCGAACGCCGGGTGGTCGGGGCGCTGTCGCTGGCGGGCGCGGTGAGCGGAGTGACCGCGCTGCTCGCGTCGGAGGGTGACGGTCCGGACCCGCTGGTCCTCGGACTCCTGCTGGCCGTCTTCGTCTTCGCGGTCGCGGTCACCGCGCCCGCCCTCGTGGAGGCCGTCGGCTCCCGGGCGGGACCGGCCCGTGGCGCGGCGGTCGCGCTCTACACCTTCGCCCTCTTCACCGGGGCGAGCCTCGGCCCGCCGCTGGCGACCGCCGTCGCCGACGACTTCGCGACCGCCGCCGTGGTGGTCGCGGGAGTCCTGTGCGCCGGGGCGGCCACGGCCGCGCTGGCGGTGTCGCGACGGTACGCGGACCGCTGAGCCCCCGGAAACCCGTCGCCTCGACGGCGTACCGGGACGTCCGCCCCGGCGGACGTCCGTCCCGCGAGGCGTCGTCCGTCCCGAGAAAGGAACGATCACTCCCATGCGATCCCGCACCCTCCTCCCTGCGCTCGCCCTCGGCGGTGTCTGCGCGCTGGGCGCGACGCTGCTGCTCACCGCCGCCGACGGCGACGCGTCCCCCGGCCGTGCCGGGCCGGTCGCACCGGTCACCGGCCCGCCGGGCGGCGCCCCGGAGGAACCCCGCCGTGAATCCCCGAAGGAACCCCAGGAGGACGACGTGACACCCGTACCCCAGGACAGCGGATCCCCGGCCCGGGGCGGCGACGAGGAGCGTTCCGCCGTCCACCGGTCGGGGAAGGCCCTGGCCGACGCGGGACTCCCGGCCGTCCCGGACGGCTGGCGGGCGGTGCGGGTCCGCCGGGAGGCCCACGAGGACCGCCCGGTGACGGTCGTCCGCTACGAACGGGGCACCCGGCGCGTCCTCGGCGGCGAGCACGTCACCACCGTCGTGGACCGCGAGGGCACCCTGCTCGGCTACACCCGGATGACCCCGGACCCGGAGTCCCCGTCCGTCCCCTCCGACGAGGCGGCGGAGGGGACGGCCTTCGCCTGGCTGGAACGCTTCGCGCCGGACCACGCGGAAGGGCTCTCCACCCAGTGGGTGGACCGGCACGACGAGGAGGTCCGCGACCGCGCGGGGACCGTGCGCGCCGTCTCCGGCGCCAAGGTCAAGACCCGGCACGAGAGCGGCCTGTACACCTGGGTGATCGTGGGCGGCGATGGTGAGGTCGTCACCTACGAACGGGACGTCCGCTGGGACTCCTCCCGGGGACGGCGCGCCACCGCCATGTGGCTGCACGACAAGTGGATCGCGGCCCGCGAGGGCACCGGCCCCCGGCCCGGCGCGCCGTACGCCCCGGTGGAGGACACCTCCTGAGGCCGGGTCGGGGACCAGGGCCTGTCCCATGACCGATGGGGCGTGCGCGAGCTGACGGACGGGCCGGGGCGGGACCGGACGGCACCTTTGCCGCCGGGTGTGAACGGGCGTGGTCGGCGATGGCGCGATCTTCCGGGACGAATCCGCGCGATCGTGATTCAGGTCGGATAGATGCGCAGGAAGTCGCCCTGAGAGGGGACGAGTCCGTCCGCGTCCTGTCTGCACGCGAACAGCAGGTAGTAGCCCGGGACGGCGACGACCCGGTCCGGGATCGTCGCCCGGTACCAGCCGGGGCCCCCGGGTTCGGCCTTCAGGCCGATGTACCGCTGGTCCGAGTCGAAGCCGTGGGTCGTGCTGCCACAGCGCACCAGGGCGAGTTGAGTGATCGGGCCGGGCCCCCGGACGTCCACCCGGAGGTTGCCCCCGGGGCCGATGGACTTGGGGGCGTTGAGGATCCGGGGGCGCGGGCGGCACACGTACCACGGCTCGTAGATCTCCAGTTCGAGGCGTCGGTGTTCCTCTCCGCCGGGTTCCGAATCGATGTTGCCGCCGCCCGTGAACACCCGGCCGTCCGGCATCAGCAGCGCGGTCGAGTGGTAATTGCGGGCGAACCTGGCCTCGCGGAACGGGCTCGGATCCCACTTCCAGCCATCGGGGGTGCGGATGAGGAGCTCAGGAGCCTTCACCGCGCTGCCGTCGTCCTCGACGTCCGTGACTCCGCCGCACAGGAACACGTCACCGCTGGGCAGCAGCACCAGGTTGCTGTTGAAACGCGCGCGTCCGTCGGCCTGGGCGCTCCGGTCGCCGAGGCGCTGCCAGGTCGGAGCGCTCACGGGATCCGACGGGGTGCCGAGGTCGATCACCCAACCGGAGTCGGTGCCGATGTCTCCCGCCCGCAACACCTGGAACCGGAAACCGTCCTCCTCCATGAGCGGGAGCAGCGTGGCGGGTGTGTAGAAGTCGTCGTAGGCACCCCAGCCACCGCCACCCGGTGGTGGCGAACCGTTCCGTTTCCAGTCCGTCCCGGTTCCGGACCAGCTCGCGCTTCTTCGCGGTACGTGCGGAGGAACACCGCTCTCGGCGGCCATGGGGGTGGCGCTGAACACCTCACCCCGTGGACCGCTGAACAGACGCGGATAGAGATAGGACGCTGCCTCGAACGAGGTGTCGATGGCGGCCGTCTCGCCGTGGTCTTCCCAGTTCCCGCCACGCCACGACTCCATGGTGTTGTTGTGGTGCCGTACGAGGTCCGCTTCTTCGGGATGGCCGGACAGGGCGAGAACGGCGCCGTTCGGACGGGTGAGCAGCGTGGGGTACCACCGGCCGCCGCCCCGCATGTCCTCCGCGCCCCGCCAGTACCGGCCGTCCTCCGGCAGGGGGTCGAAGGTCCAGGCACGGGACAGTCCCGAGAAGTGCGCCCCGTGGGGAGCCGCCGCGTCCTCCCGCCACTTCTCGGTGCCACCGGCCACCAGCAACCGTCCGTCAGGCGCGAACGCGTGCCCTGAGCAGAACACGTCGCTGCTGGGGGCGTCGATCTTCCGCAAGGTCAATGTGTCGCAGTCGAAGAGTTCACAGTGGTTGATGTCCTGCGGGTTCGCCACGAGTTGCGCCCGGTTGTGCTGGTCCCCGCTGAAGATCACGATCTTGCCCGTGTGAACCAGGGCGGTGTGAATGGCGAAGGACCGGGCGGGGAGATCGCCGCCGTTCTCGTCCTCCACCCGGAACCACCGCCCGCGGCGGACCGAGGTCGCGCGGTAGCCCCTCGACGTCGGGCTGATCACGCCGCAGAGTTCCTGGCGCGCGTTCAACGTCGCGCCCACGGGGATTCCGACGTCCACCGGCATGCTCGGTGCCCCGGCCTCCCAGCGGCCGATCTCGGTACCGTCGGCCAGGAGGATCACCGTCGCGCCCGGCGTGAGACGACCGAGGAGCACTTTGTGCGGGGTGGCGCACAGCGGCCCGTCGATGCGCGGGGGTGCCAGGGAATCGAGCTTCTCCACCGTGGCCCTACCGGGGTTTCCGCTCCGTAGAACGCACAGGGGGAGTTCTTGCAGGGCTTCGTACTTCTGACCGAGTTTGAGTCTCGGCAGCCTCACCCGGACCGTCTCGTGCGCGATGGGCGCGTTGAATACGGGGGCGCCGTCGCGGAACAGTCGCAGAGTCGCCCCGGGAACGAGTCCGGCCACTTCGACCAGCGTGGTGCACTCCAGCAGGGGTTTGACGATGACCGGCGGGTACAGGCCCTCGTTCTGCTGGGGCGGGTCGACCGGCGGACCGCTCATCGTCGGGTACTGGAAGGAATTCGAGCAGACGCGCTGGGTCACTTCCACACCGGGCCCGGATTTCACCCTCTTGAGAGCAAGGAACGTGATCGTGGCCTCGTCGCCCACCGCCGTCCCACCGCCCAGCAGAACGCCGCCCTGCGAAACCCGCAGATCGGCGCCGGGAGAGCAGCCGGTGAGGTGAACAGCCTGCGCGCACGCGTAGATGGGGTCGGGGATGCGCACATTGCCGTTGATGGATTCCTCGACCACTTCCCCGGCCGGGGAACGTGGACTTTCCTGACCGCCGATCTCCTGTGTGGCCCGTATCGTGCTGCCGGGGACCAGCCGGGACGGATGGATGGCGATAAAGGTGTCGGCCCAATCGACCGGCGCGTCGCCGATCGGCACCGGCTCGTCATCGAGGTAGATCCTCACCCGGGCGCTCGGAGTCTGGCCCATGATCCGCACCACTCGACTGCAATTCGAGACCGGGCCGATGATGGCAGGCGGTGAAGGGGACATGGCGTCCTCCAACGATTCATTTGCCGCGTCGGAGAGGAGACGGGCACTGAACCACGCCGAAACACCCGCAGGCCGCGACTGTCCATGAGGCGGAGGCGTGTGCATTCACCACGATAGATCGCGGCCTCTCCCCGCGCTATTCCGGGGACCACGGAGCCGTGGAAGGGCGACACCGGTCACGGACGTGCTCGCTTCCGGGACCGGACCGTTCTCGCGGGGCCGACTGGCACAATCGACCGGTGAGCGGAACGTCGGTGGTCCTGCGTGAACTCGTCCTCGACGACCGGCACGCCGTGCACGCCTTCGCCAGCCTGCCGGAGGCGTGCCGCTTCCAGGCGTGGGGGCCGAACACCGAGGAACAGACAAGGGAGTTCGTGCGCGGCGCGGTGGACGCCCGGTCGCGGTCCCCACGGACGAGATTCGTGTACGCGGCCTGCCTCGACGGGGAACTCGTGGGCATCGGTGAGCTGAAGGTCCGCAGCCTGACGCACCGGCAGGGCGAGATCTCCTATCTCGTGCATCCCCGGGTGTGGGGCCGGGGCGTGGGCACGGCCATCGGTGCGGGGCTGCTGGACCAGGGGTTCGGTCCGGTCGGGCTGCACCGGATCCACGCGACCTGCGATCCCCGCAACATCGCCTCGGCCCGGGTGCTGGCCAAGCTCGGCATGGTCCGCGAGGGCCTGCACCGGCACACCGCGCTGATCCGGGACGGCTGGCGCGACTCCGAGGTCTTCGGCGTCCTGGACCGGGAATGGGCACGCCGGTCCGGGCCCGGATGACCGGTTTCCGTTCCCCGCCCGGGCGAGGAGTGCGGCCCCCGACCACCGGTCGGGGGCCGCACTCCGATGCTGTCGGCGGCGGCTACAGGGCCACGACGAACGTGGACCAGGCGGCGCCGGACACGGTCAGCACGGGGCCGTCGGTGCTCTTGGAGTCACGGACGGGGACGACCCCGGTCACGGACGCGTACGAGGGTGCCCACTCGACGCAGTAGCCACCGTTGTCGCTGTAGGAGGCTTTGACCCAGTGGTAGCTGGGGGGTTCGGTGGTCACGGAACGCCCTTTCTGAGCCGCTCGATCATGTCGATGGACTCCGCCTGGGAGGCCGACTCGGTCTGAAGCACATGGTAGTTCCTCACCAAGGGGAGTGCGGAGGTGAGTTCCCGCTCCAGATGCCCCTGGGTCTGCGACTCGACGTAGGCGACCATGGAACGGTCGGGCAGCGTCAACAGGCTGACCAGACGGTTGAACGGCCGTCGCGCCCCCATGGAGAAGGGAGCGATCTGCAGCGAGGTGTGCGGCAACCTGGCGAAGCTGATCAGATGGGTCAACTGGTCCCGCATGACCCCCGGATCGCCGATGGGGCGTCGGACGCAGCTCTCGTCCAGGACCGCGCAGATCAGTGGCGGCGGCGTCCGTTCCAGTGCCTTCTGACGCCTTAGCAAGTGTTCGATTCTTTCGGCGGCCTTCTCGGGTGTGCTCTCCCCCCGCTCCACAGCGGCATCGGCCAGGGCTTGCGCGTACTCCCGGGTCTGGAGCTGTCCGGGAATCACACCCACCTCGAACAGCCGGATCTCCGCCGCTTGTTCCTCCAGACCCAGGTACTCCGGGAAACCCTCCAGGAGCACCCCCCGCTGCATCTCGCGCCACGCCCGCTCGAACGTGACGTCCCGGCCCGTCAGCCCGAAGGCCTGGTCGACGGCCTTCGCGAAGGGCAAGGTCGCCGCCTTGCGCGTGGTTTCCACGCCCGAGATGTGGCCACCGCTGGTCCCCATCCGCTCGCCCAGTTCCTCCTGCGTCCAACCGCGTGCCTCGCGTGAGCTGCGGACCCGGGCGCCGAACGCCGCCTCCAGCGACGCGTCCGGGTCCAGCTCCCGGCGATTCACCATCTGTGACCCCCAAATGATCTGTCGCTTCCGCCAGGTTGAGTGTGGGAGTCCTGTGGTCCACCCTCAGAGCCTCAACGTCGAAGACGGTGACGGAAGCGCTACGGAGAGCAGTGATGATGACGGCTGGGGCGACGCCGCGCAAGCGCCCCCGACTCCTCGGGGAGTGCGGCTCGCAGGCCCTTGACCGGGTGGCGGCCAGGGCTCTGATCAGGGCTGGTCCGGGCGTCCCCAGTCCAGCCGGTCGGCGAGGCCCGCCGCCGCGAAGGCGTCGGCCAGGGCGTCGTGCCCCTCGGTGAAGTGCGCCCAGGCGTCGTAGTGGAGCGGGACGACCCGGCGGGCGTCGAGTATCCGCGCGGCCTCGGCCGCCTGCGCGCTGTCGAGGACGATCTGACGGTTGTCGAAGAGGACGGGGAACCGGGGGGCGCCCGCGAAGAGCAGCGCGGTGTCGACCGGACCGTACCGTCCGGCGATGTCGCGGACCGCGTCGAGGGAGGCGTTGTCGCCGCTCACGTACACGGTGGGCAGCCCCTCGCCGGCCAGGACGAAGCCCACGACCTGGCCGAGGAGCGGTTCGACCGCCTCACGGGCGCCCGGGCCGTGGACGGCGGGGACCCCGGTCACGGTGACGGTGCCCCCGTCGGGACGCGGCAGTTCCGTCGACTCCCAGTCCGCCAGGCCCCTGACCCGTCCGGCCAGGGCGGCGCCCAGGCGCCGGGCGCCGCCGGGCGTGGTCAGGGTCAGGCCCGCGTCCGCGAGCAGGGCGCGGCCCGAGGTGTCGAGGTTGTCCTCGTGTTCGTCGTGGGAGAGGAGGACGACGTCGACCGTGCCCAGCTCCGCCACGGTGGCTCCGGCGGATGCCGTCTTGGTCAGGACGGGGCGGCCGGGGTGGCCGTGGCCGTAGTCGCCGGGGCCGTCGAAGGTCGGGTCGGTCAGGAACCTCAGCCCGCCGTAGGTGAAGGAGGCGGTCGGGCCGCCGAGGGAGCGCACGGGGAAGGAGCGCGGGGGCAGGCGGTGCGCGGAAGGGGACACGGAACCGGACGCGGAACGGGACACGGAAACCTCACGGATGTGTAGGGGTTCAAGCGTGAGGCGATCCTAGATGTGTCTCACGGATAAAGGCAATGTCTAACGTGAGAACGAGCCGTCTACCATGAGACGCATGCCAGAGTCCGCGACCGACAAGCCCGTACCGCCGCCCGCGCACGGCGAGGAGGAGCACCCCTCCCTCGCCCTCGCCAACAGCGCCGTCGTCCTGCCCGGCGGACTGACCGTCGATCTGCTCGGCGACCCGGCCGGGGCGAACCGGTGGCTCACGGAACGCGGCCTCGCCCCCGTCGACGCCGGTATGCAGGAGATGTGCGCGGGGCTGCTGCGCACCCTGAGGGAGCAGATCAGGTCCCTGTTCTCGGCCCACTGCGCGGGACGTCCCGCCCACCCCGCGGCGCTCGCCGCCGTCAACGACGCCATGACCCGCGTCCCCACCGTCCCGCTGCTGCGCTGGGACGAGGAGCGGGGCCCGTACCGGACCGCTCCCCACCCCACCACGGCCATCGTCGAACACGCCCTGGCCGTCCTCGCCGGGGACGCCGCCGATCTGCTGACCTCCCCCGGGGCCGACCGGCTGACGGCCTGCGGATCGCCCCCCTGCAACCGCTTCCTGCTCCGGCACGGGCGGCGCCACTGGTGCTCCACCCGCTGCGGCGACCGCGTCCGCGCGGCCCGTGCCTACACCCGCCGCACCGCGCCCCACGACGATCCGGCGGTGTGAGTACGGCAGCCGCCATCAGTCACCGTCACCGCGGGCGCCACCGATCACCGCCGTGGCGGCCGCAGCCCGGGGGTGGGGCCGGAGTTGGGGGTGGCGGCCGGGGCCGGAGCCGGGCGGCCGATCCGGTCAACTTTCATCTTCCGTGAGTCATTCTTTGCCGCTTCATTGCCCTGTGGGCCGGGCCTCCCGACGCTGTGCGGAAAACGGACCGTTCATTCCGTGAACGCCCTTCAGCGGGCGCGTCACGGTCCGTGCGACCGGTCCGCAACGCCATGACAGAAGGGATCCCGACATGATCCGCCTGTTCAGGACGACCCCCGCACGATGGTGCGCGGCGGTGGGGACCACCGCCCTCGCCGGTGTGCTGCTGAGCGCGCCGACCGCCCACGCCGCACCCCCCTCCTGCGGCCAGACCGTCACCACGAACGTCGTCCTCGGCGCCGATCTGCTCAACTGCCCGGGCGACGGACTGGTCGTCGGCGCCCCGGGCATCACCATCGACCTCAACGGACGCACCATCGACGGCGTCGGCCTCGGGGTCGGTGTCCGCAACAACGGCTTCGCCAACGTCACCGTCACCAACGGCGCCGCGACCCCCGGTCAGGTGCGGGAGTTCGACTACGGGGTACGGCTCGCCCCCGGCACCACCGGCAACCTCGTCGAACGGCTCGCCGTCCGCAACAACGAGTTCTCCGGCGTCGAACTCGACAACGCCGACAACGGCAACCGGGTGCGCGGCAACCTCATCGAGAACCAGTCGCGCAAGGGCGTCACCGTCGTCAACGGTTCCACCGGCAACGTGATCGACGACAACACCGTCACCACCAACCAGGGCGGCGGCGTCCTCGTCCAGAACTCCGGCACCAACCGCGTCGAGGGCAACCGGATCACCGGCAGCGGGGACGCCGGGCTGCTCCTGGAGGGCGCCACCGCCAACACCCTGCTGGGCAACACCGTCAGCGGGAGCAGCGACGCCTCGATCGCCCTGCGGACCGGCTCCCACGACAACCTCGTCCAGTCCAACACCACCGGGCAGAGCGGCGACGCCGGAGTGTCCGTCACCGCCTCCCACGGCAACCGGATCCTGTCCAACACCTTCCGGGGCGGCGGCGACAGCGGGATCGTCCTCCAGTCGTCCCACCGCTCCACGATCACCGGCAACGACGTCAGCCGCAATCCCGGCGGCATCGAGCTGAGGTTCTCCGACGACAACCTGATCCGCTCCAACACCGCCAACGAGACGACCAGCGACGGGATCACCCTGGAGGGCTCGTTCCGCAACGCGCTGGAGCTGAACGAGGCCAGTCGCAACAACGCCCGGGGCGTCTACGTGACGGGCACCGCGACCGCCGCCAACGGCAACCGGATCGTCGGCAACACCACCCTCGCCAACAAGAGCCACGGCATCCACGTCTCGAAGTCCGCGCACACCGTCCAGGGGAACACCGCGCGGAACAACCTGAGTTGGGGCGTCTACGCCGAGCCGGGCAACATCGACGGCGGAGGGAACCTCGCCAGCGGAAACGCCCAGTCCGCCCAGTGCCAGGGCGTCGTCTGCGCTCCTTGAGCCCCCTGAGCCCCCTGAGCCCCTGAGTCCTTGAGTTCCTGAGCTCTCAACCCCGTGGGTCCGGACCGGGTCCTCTCCAGGGGCGCGCCCCGGCGTGGCCCGTCCGGTCCCGGACCGACGTCGATCCGGTGGGTTTCCGGCCAACTCCCTTTCGGTTATCAACCGTTATGGAGAGGTTCGCGGTCTTCGTCCCTGACAGTGACCCCGGCGCCACCGACCCGGTCCCAGGACCGGACGACGGTGACCGGCCGGGGTCCCGCCCAGAGTGAGGAGCACCCGTGAGGGCACGAACAGCGACACGCGGACGGACCACCGGTACCCGGGCGCGGACCCGTACGGCGGTGGGGGGAGCGCTCGCGGCGGCCGTCGCCGCGACTCTCATGTCCACCCCGGCGCAGGCGGCGCCCGGAGCCCCGTCCGGCCCGGCCGCGCGGTACGACGCCACCCAGCGCGCGCTGGACGAACTGGTCCGGCAGGGCACCCCCGGGGTCATCGCCCAGATCAGTTCCGGCCACCGGGTGTGGAACGGCGTGGCGGGCGTGGCCGACCGCGCCACCGGACAGCCCCGCACCGCGAACGAACGCTTCCGCGCGGCCAGCATCACCAAGACGTTCGTGGCGGCGGTCCTGCTCGACCAGGAGGCCGACGGGCTGCTCAGCCTGGACGACACGGTGGAGAAGTGGCTGCCGGGCGTGGTCCGGGGCAACGGCAACGACGGCCGGAACATCACCGTGCGGCAGCTGCTGAACCACAGCAGCGGGCTCCGCGAGTACATGAGCGACCCGGAGTACCAGCGGAAGTTCTTCACCAAGGAGTTCCTGAAGAGCCGCTACGAGACCTGGCCCCCGCTGAAAACGGTCGGGGTGGGGCTGTCCCACCGGCCCGACTTCGCCCCGGGCGAGCGCCACTCCTACTCCAACACGGGGTACGTGCTCGCCGCCATGATCATCGAGAAGGTCAGCGGGAACTCCTACGCGGGCGAGGTCCGCAAGCGGGTGCTGAAGCCCCTGGGACTGCGCCACACCACGCAGCCGGGCAACCGGGTGACCATCCCGGGTCCGCACGCCCGGATGTACTCCGCTCTCGGCGGTGACCCCCGCACGGACGAGGTGTACGACGTCACCGAGCAGAACGGCTCCCAGGCGTTCGGCGACGGGGACGTCATCTCCACGACCGGTGACCTCAACCGGTTCCTGCGGGGGCTGCTCGGTGGTGAACTGCTGCCGCCGCGCCAGCTCGCCGAGATGAAGCGGATGCTGCCCAACGCCGGTGCCGTGGAGTCGTACGACTCCTACGGCCTCGGTCTGTACAGCTACCGCACCGCCTGCGGCACCAAGGTCTACGGCCACAGCGGCGGGGCGGCGGGCGGCGGCAGCGAGGTCGTCGCCACGGAGGACGGCCGCCGCTCCGTCGCGCTCAACGTCAACTCGGACTGGGTCCTGCCCCGGAGCGTCGTCGACGCGGCGTTCTGCGGCGGCGGTCGCGGCGGCACGTCGTCGGACGGGAAGTCGCTGGACCGGAAGTCGGCCGCCGGTGCGGCGGGGTCCGGTGAACGGGCCGCCCTGGGCCGCGCGCGGGCGGAACGGTCGTCGACCGGCTGACGGAGCGGGCTCCCGCGCCGGGCCGTCCGGGCCCGGCCAGGGACGCTGCCCGGGGCGGCGGCCCTGACCGGCGTCCGGGAGGGCCCGGCGCGCGACCCGGCGGTCCTTCGGAGCGGTGGCGGGTGTTCCCGTCACCGCTCCGAACCGGCCGGGGCACCCGCCCCGTCGGCGTAGACGCTCGCCGCCGAGGCCGCGACGCGCACCAGTTCGTCGCGCACCGACGGCGGGGAGAGGACCTCCACCTCGCCGCCGAGCGTGAGGAGCCCCCTGGTCTCCAGCAGGCCGTCGAACATCAGCGTGACCCTCAGCCAGCCCGCCCCGTCCGCGACCAGGTCCCCGGTGATCCGCCCCCGGACCAGGCACCGCAGGAGCATCAGGGCGCTCTCGCGCAGCCGCACCTCCACCCGTACCGGCAGACGGCGCCGCTCGGCTTCGCGGAGCATCGCCCGCCACACGTCCGCCAGCTCCAGACCGGGCCGTCTGCGCACCGGTTCGTCGAGGACGGACGCCTCGACCACCCGGTCCGCGCGGAACAGCCGGGGGGAGCCCGACTTGTCGGCCACCAGGTACCAGACGCCCGCCTTCACCACGAGCCCGTAGGGGTCGAGGACGTAGTCCCCGGGCTCGACGGCACCACCACGGCGGTAGCGCAGGGCGAGCCGACGGTCGCCGAAGACGGCGGAGTTGAGCACGTCGAGGTCGACCGCGGGCTCACGTCCGGTCTCCCAGCGCTCCGGTTCGACGATGACCCGACGGCTCGTCAGCTCCGCCGCCGGGCGGTGCGGGGCGGGGATCGCCGCCATCACCTTGCGGAGCGCGGACCCCAGCGCCGCGTCGAGCCCGAGCGCCGCGTGGGCGCCCCGGGCGGTCAGGACGAACAGGGCGCGCGACTCGTCCTCGGTGAGACCGGTGACATCGGTCCGGAACCCCGGCAGCAGCGCGATGCCCCCGTGACGTCCCCGCTCGGTGTAGAGGGGGACGCCGGAGGCGGACAACGCCTCGACGTCGCGGTAGATGGTGCGGACCGAGACTTCGAGACGCTCGGCCAACTCGGCCGCCCGGACCAGCCCGCGCGTCTGGAGCAGCAGGATGATCGAGAGGAGGCGGTCGGACTTCACGGGGCGGGCGGACCCTCCGGAAAACATGACGGGGGTTGTCAGGTTACCCGTCGAAGGTACGGGTGTCCGGAGCAACCGGCTTCATCCATGGGAGAACGATCAGATGAACGACCCCCGCCCCTTGTACGACCGCGCGGCAGCCCAGTTCGCCGCGCTGCTGGAGACCGTGACGCCCTCCGACCTCGACGGCGGGACACCGTGTACGGAGTTCGACGTCCGGGCGCTGATCGCGCACTGCGTGAACGGACTGGGCCTGATGACGCGCATCGGCGAGGGCGGCGACTGGAAGACGGCGCCCCCGGAGGCGTCCTTCGCCGACGACGACCTGCGCCGGTCGTACGAGGAGGCGCACCGGCGCTTCCGGGCGACCTGGGCGGACGACGCCAGGCTGGGGGAGGTCTTCTCCTCGCCCTGGGGCGAGGAGACGCCGGGTGCCGCCGTGGTCGGCTTCGTCGCCCTGGAGGCCGTGACGCACGGCTGGGACCTGTCCGAGGCCCTGGGACGGCCGGTGCCCCTGGACCCGGAGCTGACCGAAGCGGTGCTCCCCCTGGCGCGGCGGGCGCTTCCGGCCGACGGCCGGGGCGGGCCGGTTCCCTTCGGGGCCGTCCGGGAGGCACCGGAGGGCGCCGACGTCCATGACCGGCTGGCCGCCTGGCTCGGCCGGGAGGTGCCGGAGCGCACCCGGGTCTGAGCCCGGCGGCTCCCACCCGGCGGACCGCTCACGCCCCGGGCCCGGGGCGTGAGCGCGAGTGGCGGGAAACGGTCCGCGGACACCCCGCCGTCACCGCCGCCCCGGTCGAACCGGTGTCCCCGCTCCGGTCCCCGCTGGTACGGTGCGGCTGCTCACGAGCAGCACTCCGAACCGTGACGTGGTCAACGGAAGGGATCGACGCGCCATGAGCACACGTTCCTCTTCGCCGTCGGATTCGTCGTCGGACGGCACCGCACCCGGCGACACCGCACCGGACGACACCGCCGCCCCGGGGCGGCGCGGCCTCCTGAGGGCGGGCACGGGGGCCGCCCTGGGCGCCGCCGTCCTCCTCGCCGGAGGCTGGGCGGCGACCCCGAGCAGCGCCCGCCCGAACGGCGCCACCGGTGGCTACCAGCACGACTGGGCCTGGTGCGTCTCCTGTCAGAGCCTCTGGTACCGGGGCAGCGGGGTGCGCGGGCGGTGCCCCGGGGACCCCGGCGGGCACACCCTCAACGCCTCGTACGCCTACTACCTCTCCTTCGGGGTCCCGGCCCATGCCAACCGGCAGACCAACTGGCTCCGGTGCACCAGATGTCAGGTCCTGGCATACGGGGGGTTCTCGGCGTCGGGGACCTGCACCGGCGGGATACGCCACAGCCACCACTACAGCTACGACTACGCCCTCCACCACAACCTCCCCGAGCCCGGTCCCGAGTTCCAGGGCGGCTGGCGCTGGTGCGTCAAGTGTCTGGCGCTCTTCTACGCCGGGCACGCCAGCTTCGGGAGCTGCCCGGTGTACGGACAGCACGTGATCGGGCCCGAGAGCATGGACTACCAGATCAGATCGATAGTTTGACGCTTCATCAGCAAACGGGGGGGCGGTGGCCGTACGCGGTCACCGCCCCCGTCCCGTCTGGCCAGACGATCGGACCGGCGCCTAGACTTCCGGACTCCCGGCCGGACGGGCGGGGGAGGACGCCGGGAAGACCGTAAGGCCAGGGGGACGCGCGGACATGGACGACGACCGACAGCCCACACGCGCGTACCGGCTCAAGGCGTGGCGTCTCGCCCTGCTGATGGCGGTGGCGGGCGGGTTCGCCTTCGCCCTGCTCGGGCCGTTCATCAACGACGGGGAGCGGCCGACCGGGGTGCGGCTGGGGCTGTCGGCCCTCTACCTGGCGATCCTCGCCGTCTGGTTCTTCCTGTTGCGGCGCTCGGGCACCTTCGTCGGACCCTCCGGCATCGTGGTGCGCACCATGTTCCGCGGCGTCAGCGTCGACTGGGCCGACGTCCAGGGCTTCCACGCGCAGCGCAACCCCTCCGCGAAGAAGGACAACTACGCGCCCAAGACCATCGTCTACGTCCGCCGCCCGGAGGGGAAGCGCAAGCAGCTGATGTACCTCGACAGCAACCACGTCGACGTCGAGGCGGAGGTCACCGCGCTGAACGCGGACTGGGAACGGCACCGCCCGGCGGACTGAACCCGCCGGACCGGAGGACGGCATCCGCCTCCCCTTCCCCTTCCGCCCCGCTCCTCACTCCCGCGCTCTCAGCCGCCGCAGCGTGTAGCCCTCACCCGCCGGGTCCAGTTCCTTGGTCGCCTGTTTGAAGAGGTACTCGGCCCGCTCGTAGGAGAGCCGGGCCCGGCCCGTCTCCCGGTCCAGGTCGGCGGCGGCCGGGGCGCGCCCGGGGCCCGGCCGCCGGTCGGTGAGGAAGAGCGGGCCCCGGACGCGGCCCGCCAGCAGCTCCGGCAGCAGTCCGGCCGTACCCGAACGCCACGTCACCCAGCCGCCCTTGCCCCGGGCGCGACGGTCCGCCAGGTCCAGGTCCTCCACGTTCAGCGCGAGGACGGACGTCACCGTCGCCCCCGACTCGTGGAGGAGCCGCCACAGGGTCCGCTCGCGTACCGACGGACCCGTGAGGCCCCAGAGCGCGTCGAGCGCCGCGACCGGTGCCACCCGGGTGCCGCCCCCCGCCCGGCGCGGGACGCCCGAGGTGAGGTCGCGCTCCGGGGAGGCGGGGGGACCGTGCTCCGAGGAGAGCCAGTGGGCGAAGGCGCGGACCGCCGAACGGTGGCGGTTCCAGGTCGCGGCGGCGGCCCCGTCCCAGGCCGTGGCGAAGACCCGGGCGACCCCGTCCGGGGTCAGCGCGGCGAGCGGCAGTCCGTCACCGAGGGCGCGGCGCAGTCGTCGCAGGGTCTGCCCGTACGAGCGCAGGGTGGCGGGGTCCAGGTCCGCCCGGGTGAGGAACGCCTCGGCGGTCTCGCCGAGGAACGGGCCCGGGGGCGCTACGCCCGCGAGACCGGCGGCGCGCCGCAGCAGGAAGGCGCGTTCGGCGGCGTTGCGGGTGAGGGCGGCCGCGCGGTCGAACTCCCGGTGCGCCTCGGTCGTCCGGCCCAGCCGGGCCAGCAGATCGCCCCGGGCGGCGGGCAGCAGATGGTAGTCCTGGAGCGCGGGGTCGGAGGTGAGCGCGTCGAGCAGGGCCAGGCCCGGGCCGGGGCCGTGCGCCATGCCGACGGCGACGGCCCGGTTGAGCCGGACGACCGGGGTGGGCAGCACCCGCTCCAACGCCTCGTAGAGGGCGGCGATCCCCGGCCAGTCGGTGGCTTCGGCGGTGGGGGCCCGGGCGTGCGTGACGGCGATCGCGGCCTGGAGGACGTACGGCCCGGGCGGCGCGCCCCGCCCCGCGTCACGGGCGCGGAGCATCGCGGCGAAGCCCCGGCGGATCAGGAGCGGGTCCCAGCGGCCCCGGTTCTGCTCGTGGAGCCGGACCGGCTCCCCGTCGGGGCCGGTGCGGGCGGCGGAGCGGGACTCCTGGATCTCCATCAGGGCGACCAGCCCGTGGACCTCGGGCTCGCGCGGGGCGAGTTCGGCGAGCAACCGGCCCAGACGCAGGGCCTCCAGGGTGAGACCGGGGCGCAGCAGATCGTCGCCGGAGGTGGCGGAGTACCCCTCGTTGAAGACGAGGTAGATGACGTCGAGCACCGAGGCGAGCCGCCCGGCCAACTCCTCGCCGCCGGGGAGTTCGAAGGCGGCCCGCTCGGTGGCGAGCCGCCGTTTGGCGTCGGCGACCCGACGGGCGATCACCGCCTCGGGGACCAGGAAGGCGCGGGCGGTCTCCCCGGCGGTCAGCCCGCCCAGCAGCCGGAGGGTGAGGGCCACCCGGGCGTCGGTGGACAGCACGGGGTGACAGGTCAGGAGCATCAGCCGTAGGACGTCGTCCCGCGCGGACGGGGGTTCCCCCGGACCTCCGGCCCCGGACGTCCCGCGCCCCGCCCCGTGCCCTCCGCCCCGCCCGTCCCGCCCGTCCCCCTCAGGTGTCCCGTGTTCCCCGCGGGCCCCGGACCCCCCGGGCTCCCAGGACTCCTCCGACCCCTCGAACTCCGCGGCGGGGTCCCCGTGGTGGTCCTGCCACTCCCGCTGTTCGTCGGCGAGCAGGTGCCGTCGGTCCGCCAGCCGCTGGTCGCGGCGGACACGGTCCACCGCGCGGCGCTTGGCGACGGCCATCAGCCAGGCGCCCGGGTTGTCCGGGACGCCTGACTCCGGCCACTGTTCGAGCGCGGCCACGAGCGCGTCCTGCGCCATCTCCTCGGCGAGGCCGACATCGTGGACCATCCGGACGAGTCCGGCGACGATCTTCGCGGACTCCAGCTTCCAGACCGCGTCGACGGCCCGGTGGACGGCCGTCACCGGTCCGTTACCGCGTCCGCCGCCGCGCTCGTGGACCTCACGTCAGCCGCCGAAGACCGGGCGGAGCAGGCTCTCGCCGTCCCCGGCGATCCGGCGGAAGCGCCGGGCCAGCTCGATGGCCTCCTCCTCCGAACGGACCTCGACCAGCGCGAAGCCCGCGATCGCCTCCTTGGCCTCGGTGAACGGGCCGTCGGTGACGGTGAACTCGTCACCCTCGCTGACCAGCCGGATGGCGCTCGGGGCGAGACCCCCGGTGGCGAGGAGCACACCGGAAGCGGTCAGCTCCTCGATGAACGAGCCCATCTCGGCGAAGAGCTTCTCGTCCGGGACGACGTCGTTGGGCTTGGTCGTCATCAGGTAACGCATGGTGGGTTCTCCCCTTGCCGTTCGGTGGGCTTTCGCTGTTCTGCCCCCACGTCGAACAGCCTATGTGACGGGGAACAGCCACGTTCCCTGTCACATCGAACGTTCGACGTGGAGGTGAGCAAGCGAAGAGGGCGGCGGAGCACCGCGCCGCCGCACCGGGAGAGGACACCGACATGACCGCCGCACAGACCCCCACCCCCGCGATCCCCGTTCGTGCCCTGCTGGGCCCGGGCGTCCTCGCGGCTCCGCTGTGGGCGACGGTCTCCCTCGGCCAGGCCGTCACCCGCGACGGGTTCGACATCACCCGGCACCCGCTGAGCGCGCTGGGCAACGGGGACCTGGGGTGGCTCCAGATCGTGAACTTCGTGGTCGCCGGAACGCTGCTGGCCCTCGGGGCGGTGGGACTGCGGGGGGCGCTGCGGGGAACGCCCGGCGGGGTGTGGGCGCCCCGGCTGGTGCTGGCGGCCGGGGTGGGAATGGTGGCCGCCGGGGTGTTCGTGATGGACCCGCTGGACGGATTCCCGCACGGCACCCCCGAGGGCGCACCGACGGAGATGAGCTGGCAGAACTATGCGCACATGGCCGCGGGATCGCTGACCTTCACCTCCCTGATCGCCGCCTGCTACGTGCTGGGACGGCACTTCTCGCGGGGCGGGTGGCGATGGCGCGCGATGGCGTCCCGGTGCGCGGGCACGGCGCTGCTCCTCGGCAATGGCTGGGCGATGGGCCAGGGGGCGTGGGGGACGCTGACGCTGGCGGTCGGGGCGGTCACCGCGCTGCTGTGGGTCTCGACGGTCTGCGCGCTGTTCGGCGGTCTGACCGGGACCGCGCGCCGCTGAGCCGCCGTAGCGCGCGGCGGCCAGGACGGTCCCGGTACGGAGTGGTCTCCGTACCGGGACCGGGGTGTGGGCGGGCGGCGCCGTGGAGCGCCGCCCGCCGACGGTCACTTGTTGAGGAAACCGTCCCTCAGCCGCAGTTCGTTGGACTTCTTGGGGTCGGTGGGGCTGTTGTAGTCGTCGGAGTACGTCAGTGCCAGCCGCCCGTTCGGTGCCAGGGAGACCGCGGGGTCCGTCTGTTCGTTGCCGGTGACGACGTTCATCCGGGTGGCGGGCAGCCGCCCGGCGGTGGTGCCGTCCGCGTTGAAGCCACGGGCCCACACGTCCGGCTTGCCGTCGTACACGAACGCCTCCTGCCAGGCGACGACGAAGTCGCCACTGTCGGAGACGGCCACATCGGGGTCGGTCTGGTCACCGATACCACGCTTGGAATCGGGGTCCTTGGTGACGGTCACCTCCACGGCGACCGGCGTGCCGGTCGCGGAGAACGTCCGGTACCGGACCCTCGGCTCACGGGTGCCGATGCCGTTGGCGGGCAGGTAGGAGTCGGCCCAGGTGGCGACGGTGTGGCCGTCGGCGGTCTGGGCCACGGCGGGCGCGGTCTGCTGGCCGTCGGTCTCGGCGTTCGCGAGCTTGCGCGGCACGGCGAAGCCGCCCGCGCTGTCGAGCTTGGCGAGCCCGATGTTGAGGCCGCCGTTGCCGTCGGCGTCCTCCTCCCACACGATCGCGGTGTTGCCCGCGCCGTCGGTCGCCGCGTCGGGGCGGCGGTTGGAACCCGCGGTGGCCCCGGCGTTGATGGTGCTCACCTGGACGTCGGGGTGGCGCCGCGTTCCGGCGGCGGTCCAGCCGCTCGCCTTCACCTGGTTCAGGGTGGTGCGGTCGGCCGTGTCCTCCCATGCCACGGTGTAGGACCCGTCGTCGGCGACGGCCACCGTGGGCCGCAGCTGATGACCGTCACCGGAGGCGTGCGGACGGGGCAGCACCGTCACGTTGCCCGCCTGGTCGATCTTGCGGACCTCGATGTTCGCGTACTTGTTGCCGTCGTCGTCTCCGGCCCACACGACGATCGCGTTGCCGTTCTGGTCCACGCCGACATCGGGCTTCTGGTGCGACCAGGTGGTCCCCGTGACGCCGGGGACGCTCAGCCGCTTCTCGTTCCCGTTGGGGGCACCGTTCTCGTACGTCCGGATGTACACATTGGTGCCCAGCTGCCTGTCGGCGGGGTCGTGGTTGTCGCCGTCCTCGTACACGACCGCGTGGTACGTGGAGGTCCCGGAGCCGTTCGAGGCCGTAGCGCTGTCGTGCTGGTCGCCCGCCGAGGCGGCGTTGACCCGGGAGTAGTGCTGGGGGATGCTGCCGTACTTCGCCGCGTCGATGTCGATGGCGGCGGTCCGCAGCCTGTTGAAGCTGGCGACGAACTCGTCGTAGACGGCCGGATCGCTGATGCGCAACAGGGTCTCGTCGTTGCGTACCAGGGCGCCCTTGGTGAAGTTGTGGGAGCCGGTGTACGTGTTCTGGACGCGCTTTCCGTCGGCGTTCTTCCACTCGGTGAGCAGGTACTTCGAGTGCGTGGTGCCGTGGTGGCACGACCTTGCCGAGTAGCGGCACCCGCCGGGGCGCATACCGTAGGCGTTGACGTTGATCCCGGTCATGTCGTTGACACCGGCGTTCTGGTCGAGGCCGTCCTGATCCCGGACCAGGGCGTCGACCGCGCAGCCCGCCGCGCGCTTGTTCTTCAGCGCGGTGTAGATCGCGGGTCGCAGCGACTGCCCGTTCAGCGACGAGGTCGACAGCCTGATGCTGCCACTGATGGTGCAGTCCACCTTCTCGATCTGGTGGGCGACGATGTCCGGGTTGCCGTACACCTGGTAGTCCGAACCGGTGTCGGTCGGGCTCGTTCCGGTGTCCCGGGGGAAGAAGATGGGTTCCACCGGGGCGTTCGGGGCGTCGTAGGTGCTGTTGTAGGTGAGCGTGCCCTTGACGTCCTTGTGGTCCACCTGCCGGTTGAAGGCCGCCCGGTACTTGACCGCGAGGGATGCGTCGCCCGAGATCACGACGGCGTTGTTCAGCTCGCCGTTCTGACCCGGGTTCATGTTCTGCGAGGACTGCCAGACCACGTTGGTGGGGGCGTCACCACCGGGGGTGGCGGGGTTCAGCGCGTCGAAGACGACGAACTTGTTGTGGTTGATGGCCTTGGGTTCGCCGGAGGGGTTGTCGAGGCAGCCCCGGACGCACTCGGTCAGTTTGCTCGCGCCGGTCAGACCGCCTCTCAGCGCGTCGCCCGGCCCGTGCAGGTCGGCTGTGGGCTTCTCGATGACGACCTTCACGGTGACGTTCCGGGCGTGCGCCGCGAGCAGCTTCGCCTCGATCCCGTTCGGGTCGTTGAGCCAGTACATGCTCATGTACAGGGTGCTGCCCGGCTTGGCGCGGTCGATCAGGGCGCCGAGGTTCGTACTGATCGCGGTGTCACTGGGGCCGGTCGGCTTGGTGTAGTTGAAGACGGTGGTGTAGTTCCCCAGGACGGTCTCCTCGGCCTGGGCGGCCGTCGGCGTCAACAGGGTGAACCCCAACGCGGCGGTGGTGAGGGCCACCAGAGCGCGGGTGGTACGTCTGCGCAAGTTCCTGTCCGATCCGTTTGACGTGCGAGAACAGCGGAACTTTAAACGTACTTTACGATCATGGACGCCGAGGTTGGGGGGCGACGAGGAGCCGGCGAGGCCCCCGTCGCCCGTCTGCCCGCCTACGCTCCCTCCGTCCCGGAGTCGTGGGACGAGCCCTCGTAGGGGTCGTCGTACCCGTGGTCGTGGTGACCCCGGTGGCCGTGATGGTGACCGTGGTGGTGCCCGCCGGTGGGTGTCGGTTCGTGCCCGGGCCCGGCGGAGTCGTGCGCGTCCTGGTGGCCGTGGCGGGCGACGGCGGCGGCCGTGGCCGCCGCCGTGAGCGCTCCGGTCGTCGCCACGGGCAGCCACAGTCCGGCGGCGGACGGATTCCCCTCGGCGGGTGCCCCGGACGCCCGCTCCGCCGCGCCCCGGGAGGCCCGGCCGCCGCGCCGGGCTGACGCGTTGGGCGCGGCGCGCCAGGGGAAGCCCGGCCCGGCGAGCAGCGTCGCCAGCAGCGCGGTCGCGTTCTCGACCGCGTAGCGCCGCCAGGCGTTGGGTTCGCCGTCGACGTCGAGGGTCCGGTCGGTCGCGGTCTTGTTCCCCTCGGCGTAGTCGGAGACGCCCCGGATCACCATCAGGTCCGCGTCGTCGTTCTGGTAGGCGGACAGCGCGGCGCCCCCCGCCTCCATCTCCACGGCGAGGCACTTGCGGTCGTGGTTCTTGATCAGGGCCTTGAACGCGTCGGACGCCACCACGACGTCACCGCTGGCGATGTGTCCCACGTGGTAGGCCGGGGCTTTGGCGGGCCGGGACCCGGGGACGATCCGGCACCGCTCGTGGGCGTCGGCCGACCACCGCTTGGCCAGGGGGCCGCTGGCCTTCCTGATCGGGAAGTTCCGCACGTACCGCAACAGTGGCGCGGAGGGCTTCCAGTGGGTGCCCCCGACGGCGATCCGGACCCGGGTCGGATCGTCCGGGTCCTCCGTCACCTTGCCCGCGTTGAGGTAGTCGATCAGCTCGGACCCGATGACGACGTCACCGAGCGCGACGTCCTCGTCCAGGGCGGCGGCGGTGCCGAGGACGGTGATCAGCGGCACCGGGAAGGTGGCGGCCAGGTCGTGCGCGGCGAGCGCCGCGCTCGCCTGCCCCATGTCGTGGACGACGGTCAGCACCCCCGTGACGCCGTCGGAGTCCGGCACCACGAACCGGTGGTACACCCGGTCGTCCACCTCCATGTCCCCGAGGACGTCCAGCACGGAGGAGACGTACGCGAACTCCTCGGCCAGCGGGACGATGACCCCGACGCGCGGCTCGGTCACTGGACTGTTCCTTCCGATGCGAGGTTTCCCCTGAGGTCCGCCGACACGACGACGCGGGTGGCGAGGACCGCGACGGCGGCGAGTTCGGCGGCGGAGACGGCGAGGAGGACGGGGTCGCCGGGGCCGGTGGCCCAGAAGACGGCCAGGGCGGTGAGCGCCGGGGCGACGAACATCACCAGGTCGACGGCGAGTTGGAGGTACTTCCCGGTGGTCCGGCGCGGTTGGGCGCGGTGGGCGGTCTCCCACCCCAGGACGTCGCCCGGGTCCGCGCCCGACGCGACGGCGAGCCTCGGGGTCAGCTCGGCGCGCAGATAGCCCCCGATGGCGGAGACCTTCTCGTCGTTGACCAGGTACGTCCAGCCCAGGACCAGGCACACCGGCGGCAACAGCAGGACCAGTTCCCGGTGCCCGGCCGTGCCGGCCACGGCCGTCGCGGTCAGGACCAGGGCGGCGAGGGTGGCGTACATCAGGTTGTCCCGCGCGGCGATCCGGGCGCTCTGTTCGGCCTTGAGCGCCGTGTACTCGCCGAGCAGCACCTGGGAGTACGCCGTCGGGTCCCGGCGGCGGGACGGCTGCCGCTCCGGCTCCTGTCGCCCGGGTCGCTGACCCCCGGACTCCCGCCGGGCGGTGGACGGCGGGCTCACAGTCCCCACTCCGCCCTGACCTCGGTGAGTCCGGCGATCAGCTCGTCGAGCTTCCGCACCGAGAGGTCGATCCCGTTGAGCAGCGCGGCCCGCTCCGCCGGGGTGAGCCCGGTGGAATCGGCGAGGTCCTGGCGGTCGCGGTCGATGCTCTCCTGGTCCTCCCGCAGCCGGGCCTCGATGACCTCGACGATGGCGTCCCGCTCCCGTCCGGCCAGCTCGACGGCGTGCTCGGCGGCCTCGCCGGTGATGGCCTTCGTCACCTGGTCGTACACCTCCCGGGCGGCCTTGAGGGTACGGGCCTTGAGCTTGCGCAGGGCGGCGACACCGGCGAAGAGGACCGCGGCCGCCATCACGGACACCACGACGGGGTTGGTGGTGGCGGCGACGGCGGCGGCCTTCGCCAGGTGGGCCAGGACGCTCGGCTGGTACGGCCCGGGCCCGTCCTTCCGCTGGTGCTTGTCGCGGGCCTCGGCGAGCTGCCGGGCGAGGGCGGGGATGCCCGTCATGGCGACGCTGGTCAGATAGGTCTCGTCGAGGTTGAGGAGCGACTTGCCGAAACCGGTGGGCAGATGGGTGGAGAGTCCCTCGGTGAGGGTGAGCCGCTGGAGGTGGGCCGACACCTCGTCCTCGGGGTTGCGGGCGACGATCCGGGCCACGGTGTCGTTGAGCCGTCGGCCGACCAGCTCCCGCATCTCCGCCACGGCGGTGTCGGCCTCGGTGGCCAGTTCCTTGACGGCCTCCTCCATCCGCTGGGGCCGCATGGTGGTGAACGCGTCCAGATAGGTGCTCTCCAGCAGTTCCACCCGCTCCCCGGCCAGCGTGCGGACCTCCTCCTGGACGTAGCCGGTGGCGGCGTCCAGGTCGGTGCGCCAGGTGTCGCCGCCCATGCGTATCCAGCGCTGGACGTTCTCCTCCCTCGCGCGGATGGCCTGTTCGGCCGCCTCGCCCTTGCCGAGCAGCGCCCGGCGCTCCACCAACCGGGCGCGGACGGCCGTCGCGGTGGACCCGGTCAGCCGGAGCAGGTCCTGCCGGTGGAGTTCGCCCGCCCGGTCGACGACCTCTTTCCGCAGCCGTTCGGTGAGTTCGGGCACCCCGCTGAAGGTCAGGTTCCGGTCCCGGGCCGGTCCGGGGGCCGCCGTCAGCGCGTCCAGCGCCAGCTTGGCCGAGACGCACACGCCCGGGACGTCCGCGAACCGCCGGGCGACGGCCTCGGCGTCGGTGCCCTCCCCGAGCAGCTTCCGCCAGGTCTCCGGGTCCCGGAGGACGGCGAGGTTCTTGTCCAGCCGGTTCTGGGCGTCGCTGGTCTGGTCGCGGTGCGTCTGCACGATGACGTAGGAGCTGACCCGGTGCACCGACTCGGCGAGGAAACGCAGTTCGGAGGCGCTGATCGGCTTTCCGGGGCGGATCACGAAGAGCACCGCGTCGGTGTTGCTGAGCGCGGTCAGGGTCTGCCTGCGGTGGGCGGGGTTGAGGCCGCCCACCCCGGGCGTGTCCGTCAACCGCAGTCCGGCGGCGAGGAGTTCGGACGGCAGGGCGACCCCCGCCCACAGCACCCGGGCCTCCCGCCCGTGCCGTAGCGCGACGGTTTCCTCGCCCCGGGTGGTCAGATAGGTGAGGATCTCCTCCCGGTCCGCCAGGTCGCGGGTGACGACCTCTCTGCCGTCGTGGACGCCCACGAGGGCCTGGGTGTCCTTGCCGTAGCGCAGTTCCACCGTCACGGAGGACAGCGCCTCGGTCGCTGCGGGCAGGAGATCCTGTCCGACGAGGGCGTTGACCAGGGTGGACTTGCCCACCGAGACCTCCCCGACCACGGCGGCCCGGGCGAACGGCTCCCGCCAGCGGCCGGAGAGCGCCTCCAGCGGACTCCACACGCTCTCCCCGACGCGTTGGTCCCGCGCCATGGTCAGGACCGCTTCGACGATGTCGTCGATCCGGTCGTCGGACGCGGATGAGCCGGACGATGACCGCATGTCAGTCTCCTTCGATGTCGTACACCACGACCCGGGCGGGCCTGAGGACCGTCCCGTCGGGGCCGGTGAAGCCGGGGACGAGCACCTCCGCGACGCGTTCCCGGTCCTGTGGACGGGGTGCTTCGCGGGTCTCGCTCCAGCGGTGGGCCAGCGGGTCGAAGGCATCGCCCGGCGCGGGCCGGACGGCGTCGATCCCGTCGAGTCCGCCGACCGCTTCGTACAGTCGGCGGACGAGTTCGCGGTTGGTGAGCCGGTCCGCCACGGCGAGGACGGCCCGGGCGACTCCCGTGTTGTCCGCCGCCCGGTCCGGACTCCGGCGGTCCCCGGCCCCGCCCCCGTCTCCGTCGCCCTCTCCGGCTTCGGTGACGTGCCTGGCACGGTCCCTGCCGTCGTTCCTGTCGCTGTCGCTGTCGCTGTCGCTGTCGCCGTCGGAACGATCGGAGTGTGTGGTGGGGTTGGCGGGACTCGTGGGGCTGCCGGGGGTGTCGGAGTCGCCAGGGACGTCGGGCTCGGTGGTTGACGGAGGCGCCTGCGGTGACGGCAGTGGCCCCGACGGCCCCGACGACGCCGACGGCTCCGGTGGCTCTGATGGTTCGGGCGGCCCGGACGGGGCTGGCGGTGCCGGGTCCAGCCGGTCGGCGAGCCGGTCCTGGGTCCGGGCGGACCGGCGCAGCAGTCGCGCGAGCCCGCGCCCCGCCCTCACGCCTCCCCCCGGTGGACGGTTCCCAGGCGCTGCCGCGCCGTGTCGGCGACCAGTGCCGCGACCCGCCGGAACCGGGAGTCCCGGAAGGGGTCGGCGGAGTGTTCCGTCCAGCGTGCGAGGACCTCCCGGACATCCGTGTCCGGACGGTCGCCGGGGTCCGGGCCGCTGCCGTCCGGCCGTCGCAGCAGGGCCACCGCCGTGTCCCGTTCCGTGTCGGGGAGCCCCGCGCCGACATCGGTGTGGAGCAGCAGCCGCGCGGCGGCCCGCCGGTGCAGCACGGCGGTGTGCGCGGGGGTGAGGAGCAGCGGGAGCCGGGCGCGGAGCGGGGCGGCCGGTCCGGAGGGCAGCCGCGCGGCGAGCCGTCGCAGCCGCTGCAGCACGGCGATCGAGGTGAACAGGTCGTGGTCGTCGGAGAGGTCGGACAGCACCGCCTCCAGGAAGTGGATCCGGGACACCCGGGTGAACTCCTCCGCGACGCCCGTGAGATCGGTCATGCCCGCCGTGGCGGCGACCAGTTCCGGTAACCAGACCGGGCTGCCGACGGCTTCTTCGAGGGCGGTGAGGTGGCCGGGCGGCAGTGCCCCGTCCGTCTCCTCGGAGAGCCGCCCCCAGGCGGGCGTGGACGATTCCAGGAGATCGGGGCGGGACCGCAGCCAGTCGAGGGCGGCGACGATCCGGTCGTCGACGGCTCCGGTCCGGGCGGCCGCCGCCATCAGCTGGTTCACCGCGACGACCCGGACGGTGAGCGTCGTTTCGTCGCTGACCCGCCGTTCGACGCTGTCGGGCGCCTCGTTGACCTCGTCCAGCTTGGCCATCGCCGCCACCACGTTGCCGACCAGGTCGAACGGTCCGGTGGAGAAGGCGGCCAGGTCCTCCAGACGTTCCTTCCAGTCCTCGTCGACGAGTCCGTGCGCCAGGACGCAGACGAACGCCGCTGCCGCCCCGGTGAGGTCGCCGGTGAGCAGCGGCAGCGTCTCCAGGGGATTGTCCGAGAGCGTGTCGAGGCCGGGGGTGTCCCCGAGCATGATCCGTCCGGCGAGCGGGAAGCCCACGGCGACCGCGCGATGGGTCGGATCGGGCAGGGCGGGGTCGGTCAGTTCCGGTCCGTGGTACCAGGTGACGGAGGAGGTGGTCTCGTCGAAGGCGGTGGCGGCCAGGTCCCGGGCGACCAGGGCGTTCAGCAGGGTCGACTTGCCGGTGGAGACGTCCCCGGCGAGGAGCACCCGCAGCGGCTGTCCGCACTGGGCGACGACGTCGCGCAGGGTCGGCTCGTCGTGCAGAAGGGGGTGGGTGAGGAGTTCCCGGCAGTGGCGGGCGATGGCGGCGCGGACGGTGGGCGGGGCGCTCACGAGGTCACCGCGCCCAGGTGGAGACGGTCCAGTCCGGCCCTGGTGCGGGCGTAGACCACCCCCGGGTCGGGGCTCGGGAGGAGGGCGGTCGGCCGCTGGAAGCCGAGGGCGTCCCGCAGGGCGAACTGCTCCCCGTTCCCGGCGCGCAGCGCCCGGTAGACGGAGCTCTCCGCGTCGAAGGCGACGACGGCGGCCTCGGCCCCGGTGTGGGTGAAGGCGAGGGTCCCCGGGGAACGCAGCGGGCGCCGCCACCGGAGGGCGAAGCGGCCCGGCCGGGTGTCATGGGCGGTCACCGCTTCCCCGTCCGCCACGCAGACGGTCCCCGCGCGGGGTTCCACGGCCAGGGTGACGTCGTCCGGCAGTTCCAGTTCCGCGCTCTGACGGCCGGTTAGCACGTCGATCAGGAGGAGCCGTCCGGGGACGCGGGCGAGCAGCCAGGGCGCGTCGGTGAACATCAGCTCGCTCACCGGCCCTTCGAGGGGGAGGGGGTGCCACTCCCAGGAGCGGGTGTCGACACAGGCCCCCCTGCCGTCCGGTTCGGTCCAGGCGACCAGCGGCCCCCGGCAGGCGAGCGCCGAGACCGGTCCGTCCGGTCCGCCCCGGGACGCGGCGAACCTGCCGAAGACCACGCCCCCGTCCAGCCGGTCCGCCGCCGGGTCGACCGTGGTGACCAGGAAGGCGGGGGAGGGGCTGGCGAGCAGCAGCCGGGGGGCGACGGGATCGGCGGCGATCCTGGCGACGGGCATCCGGGACGCCTCCGGCGCCGGGGCGGCCGCGTCGGACTCCGGGGCGGTCCCGTCCGTTCCGCGCCGGAGCCGGAGGGGGCCGCCGGGCGGCAGTTCGGCCACTCCGCCGGGGACCCCGGCGACGGTCGCCCCGGTGTCCCCGAGCCGGATGGCGGCCCGGTCGAGGGTGAAGGTCCGGGCCGGGCGCGGTAACCGGCCTTGGCGGGAGGGAACGGCGAACCGGGTGGCGCCCAGGGCGACCGGGCTGCCGTCGACCCCCTCGACCAGGTCGACCAGTTCCGCGCCGCAGCTGTCGGCCAGGCCCTCGACCTGCTCGCGGACCTTGGGGACGCGGGCCGCGCCGCCGCTGAGGACCAGGGTCCGGGGGCGGACGGTGCCCTCCAGTGCGGTCAGGGCCTCGCGGGCCGCCGTGAGGCATCTCGCGACCAGCGGTTCGACGGCGTCGGTGAAGTCGTCCCGGTGGACCGGGAGATCGAGGTCGCCGAGCGCGAACCGGGCCTCTTTCCGCGTGGTCAGGGCGCGTTTGACCAGTTCGGCCTCCTCGCGGAGCACCTCGGGGCGGGCGCGGCCGAGTTCCCGTAACGCGCGTCGTCCCTCCTCGGGGAGGGCGTTCCGCACCAGGGTGAGGACGGCGGTGTCGAAGTCGTCCCCGCCGATGAGCCTGCCGGTCTGGTAGACGACCTCGGGCAGCCCGTCCTCCCGGGGGTCGAGCAGGGCGAAGTCGAAGGTCGAGGCCCCGAAGTCGAGGACGGCGAAGGGGCCTTCGAGACCATGGCGGAGGGCGGCGTGCGCGCCCACCGCCTCGGCCTCGCTGACCAGCGTGGCGGAGGGCCACCGCGCGGCGGTCGCGGCCTCCGCGAGTACGGCCTTCTCGGCGTCGCTCCAGATCACCGGATGGGTGAGGACGAGGCGGAGCGGGGCGCCGTGGCGTTCGGCCACCGCGCGCAGCGTATGGGTGATGACCGCGCGGACGCCGCGCACCAGCGGCCGGGTGGGGCCCGCGGGGAAGTGGAGTTCCCGGTGGGCGGGTTCGATGTCGGACGGGAGGTTGATCCGCTGTTTCAGGCCCGCCAGATAGCGGCCCCGGAAGGGGGCCGCCTCCCGCCGGTTGACCGCTCCGACGCCGGTGATCAGGGCGCCCTTCCGGTCGAGCAGCAAGGCGGTCGGCCACTCGGGCACCCCCTCCACCCGGACGGTCGTCAGCTCGGGCGGATCCGTGCCGAGCACGGCCGCTTTGGTGGTGGACGCGCCGATATCGACGGAGACGATCATCGAACTCCGGCCCCCCGGGGTGTTCGTGTCGAACGGGTACGAACCCTCTTCTTGTCCCATTGACCATAAGGAGATCCCCTGATTATTGTCAAGAGAACAATTAGTTAGGATCCGTGCTGTGACCTCGACCCCACGCGATCGTCTGCTCGTCCATCTGACCGCCGATCTGGTGATCCTCACCATCCGGAACGGCGCGCTCCATGTCTTGCTGGTGGAGCGCGGGACGGAGCCCTTCCGGGGCAGTCCGGCGCTCCCGGGGGGATTCCTGCGCGGCGCGGAGACCCTCGACGGCACCGCGGTCCGTGAACTGCGCGAGGAGACCGGCCTCGACGCCGGGCGCTTCCATCTGGAGCAGGTGGGCGTCTACTCCGCGCCCGACCGTGACCCCCGGGACCAGCGGATCGTCACCTGTTCCTACCTCGCCATCGCGCCGGACCTGCCGGTGCCCACCGCGGGGTCGGACGCCCGGGCCGCCGTCTGGGCTCCGGTGGCCGAACTGCTCGACGGCCCCTGCGAACTGGCCTTCGACCACTGCCGCATCCTGCGGGACGCGGTCGAACGGGCCCGGACCCGGCTCCAGTTCACCGCCATCGCGACCAGCTTCTGTCCGGACGAGTTCACCGTCAGCGAGCTGCGCGAGGTGTTCGAGGCGGTGTGGGGGGTGACCCTGGACCGCCCCAACTTCCACCGCAAGGTGACCGACGCCGACGGCTTCTTGGTCCCGACCGGGCGCCGCCGGGCCTCGGGCGGCGGTCGCCCCGCCGCCCTGTACCGGGCGGGCCCCGCCACCGCCCTCACCCCGCCGATGCTCCGCCCGGCCGCCCCGGCCGCCCCGGTCGGCCGCTGAGTCCGTTCCGGGTGCCGCCCGATGCGGTCACGGGAAGAATGGTGACGCGCCCGACGTTGTGGTTGAACGGTAAAACTTCCTGGGTGTGTGGAGGCGCGCGATGACCGACTACGGACACGACCTGGTCTTCGGATCGTTCCTCACCCCGGACAGCAGGGACCCCGCGGCCGTCGTCGGGCGGGCCCTCCACTCGGAGCGCGCCGGACTCGACCTGGTCACCTTCCAGGACCACCCCTACCAGCCCGCGCACCTGGACGCCTGGACCCTGATGAGCTGGGTGGCCGCCCGCACCGAACGGGTGCGGGTCGCTGCCAACGTCACCAACCTCCCGCTGCGCAACCCCGCCGTCCTGGCCCGCTCGGTGGCCGGGCTCGACCTGCTCTCCGGCGGACGCGTCGACCTGGGGCTGGGGGCGGGCGCGTTCTGGCAGGCCATCGGTGCCATGGGCGGCCGGGTCCTCACCCCCGGCGAGAGCGTCACCGCGCTCGGCGAGGCGATCGAGATCATCCGGGGCGTCTGGGCCGCCGAGGACCGCACGCCCCTGCGCGTCCATGGCGCCTTCCACGCCGTCGACGGCGCCAAGCGCGGCCCCGCCCCGGCCCATGACGTCCCCATCTGGCTCGGCGCCTACAAGCCCCGCATGCTGCGACTGGTCGGCGCCCGCGCGGACGGCTGGCTGCCGAGCTGGGCCATGCTGAGGTCGCCGGGCCTCTCCGAGGGCAACGCGATCATCGACGAGGAGGCCGTCGCGCGGGGCCGCGACCCCCGGGAGATCACCCGGCTGCTCAATGTCTCCGGCACCTTCGGCACCGGTACCGAACCGCTCCAGGGGCCGCCCGCCCAATGGGTCGACACCCTGCTGGAGCTGGCCCTGGAGGACGGGATCAGCACCTTCGTGCTCGGCTCCGACGACCTCCGGACCCTCTCCGTCTTCGGTGAGGAGGTCGCCCCCGCGCTCCGGGAGGCCGTCGCCGCCGAACGCGCCGCCCGCGCCGCCGGGTCCTGAACGGGGTGCCGGGTCCTGAACGGGCGCCGACGAGGTTGATCGGCGGCGGGGTGCCGTCGGGCGGGACGGGAACGCCTCCGCGCGGGTCGTCCTCCTCGCCCCGGCCCACCGGGAGCTCCACCGTCTGCGTGCCGTGGGCGGCTTCGACTCCCCTCGGGCGCGGTGGCGGTGTCAACGCGCGCTGCCGTGGTCACCCCCGCCAGAGACCGGCGACCGAAGGGGCCAGCGCGCTGGCCTGGGCGTGGCCCGCGCGGGCGGCGGCCGACCGACGGGTGTCGTCCGTCATGTCGCGGCCCATCACACGGCGCGCGGCGCGGTCCGGGGACAGCAGGACGACGCGCGTTCCGTCGTCGGAGAGTTCCGCGGCCTGCCGCGAGGCGCTTGGATGCGGCCCGACCGCCCGGGGAACCGGCGCCAGTGCCAGCACCCTGCGGAACCCGCGCGCGAGCTGGAGGTTGGCGGTCGAACGGCTGCCGCCGTCCATCCAGCGCCGGCCCTCCACGGTGACCGGCGGCCAGACGACGGGTACGGCGCAGCTCGCGGCGACCGCTTCGAGGAGCGTGGCGCGAGAGCGCGAGTCGAACACCCGGGTCCGTCCGCTCCGCGCGTCGACCGCGGCGATGCGCAACTCCCGCTCGGGCCAGTCGCGTACCCCGCCCAGGAGCGCGCCGACCGTGTCGAAGACCTCCGCCTCCGGGCCGGTCCGGGCGCGGAGCGCTGCCCGGGCGAGGCGTTCGACGGACCGCTGGGGGTCGCGGGAGCCGAGCGCCGCCCAGAGGAAGCGCGCCGTCTGACGCACCGTCACCGGCAGACGGACCGCGTCCGCTCCGGAGAGCTGGCGCTCGTAGAGTTCGGCGGCCGGGACGCCGGACCGGAGCCGGGATCCGAAGACGGCACCGGCGGAGGTGCCGATCACGACGTCGGCGCCGCCGAGGTCGATCCCGGCCCCGGCGAGCCCGGCGAGTGCCCCGGCCAACCAGGCTCCGCCCACCGGTCCGCCGCCGCCGAGCACGAGTGCGGTGTCGGGCACGCTTCCCCCTTCCCCTGGACGGCCGTGGACGGCACGCCTTCGGCAAGTGAAACGGGGAGTGCTCCCCGTTTATGGGGCCGACGATAGCATCCGTACCGGGGAGCGCTCCCCGGTACGGGGGTGGGATGCGGTGGTCGGCGAACGGGCGCGAACCGCCCGTGACGCGTGAGCGCGGTGGGGTCAGCCCCGTGGCCCCGGCCCGACCTCCCGGACCACGGTGTAGGTGGGCGCCCCGGTCATCCGGGGCTCGGCCGTGCCCGAGAGGCCCGCCAGGGCCTCGGCGATGGCCGCCATCCGGCCCTCCGTGTCGGAGGTCTCCACGAAGTGGCGGTAGTCCGCCTCACTGGCCCAGTGCACGATGTTGTAGACGCGGGTGCCGTCCGTGCTCGCGTGGAACCGGGCGGAGAGGTAGCCCGGGTAGAAGCGCACCCACCGCTCCTGCACCGAGGCGAAGGCGGCGACGAGTTCGGCCTGGGTGGCGGGCCCGTCCGTGGTGTAGTCGATGATCGAGAGGAAACCGGGGTCGGCGGCCGTGGACGACATGCTCGCTCCGAGGGTGAGGGGGAGACGGGCCGTTCCCGTCCTCCGCTGCCCCGAGCCTGCTGCCTCGATCTAGGTTGAGGTCAAGTCCCGCCCGCACGCGCGTCCTTGAGCGGCCGTCGGCGGAAAACGTCCGGGCTCCCTCCAGGACCCTGGGTTAGGGTGGGGGCAAGCCGTGACTGGCGCTGGGGTGGGTTACCACCGGGGAGCGGCCCGACATCGTGTCGACGCCGTGCGCCTGGGCACCCCGCGCAGCGCTCAGGAGCCCATGATGACGGACTTCCCCACGGCACGGCTGATGGACGGCACCGCCCCCGCCCGGCGGCTCGTCGAGGAGACCGCCGAGAACGCCGCCGAACTCCTCCGGCGCACCGCGACCGCCCCCTGCCTCGCCACGGTCCTGGTCGGCGAGGACCCCGCCTCGGTCACCTACGTCCGGATGAAGCGCGCCCGCTGCGCCAAGGCGGGCATCGTGTCGCGGCACGTCGCCCTGCCCGCCGCCGTCTCCACCGCCCGGCTGGTGGACACCGTCGGCGCGCTCTCCGCGGACCCCGCCGTGCACGGCATCCTCCTCCAGCATCCCGTGGGCGAGCACATCGACGAGCGGGCCGCGTTCGAGGCCATCGCCCCGGAGAAGGACGTCGACGGGGTCACCACCCACTCCTTCGCGGCGATGGGGTTCGGTCTGCCCGGCTTCGCCTCCTGCACCCCCGCCGGAATCCTGCGGCTGCTGGACGAGTACGAGGTCGACCTCGCGGGCAGGCACGCCGTCGTGGTGGGCCGCAGCGCCATCCTGGGCAAGCCGGTCGGCATGCTGCTGCTCGGCCGGGACGCCACCGTCACCTACTGCCACTCCCGCACCCGGGACCTGGCGTCGTACACCCGCGAGGCCGACGTCCTCGTCGCCGCGGTCGGCCGTCCGCGTCTGATCGCCGGAGCCGACCTCAAGCCCGGCGCGGTGGTCGTCGACGCGGGCTACAACCCCGGCAACGTGGGGGACGTCGACTTCGAGACCGCCCGGCACCGCGCGGGCCTCATCACCCCCGTCCCCGGCGGGGTGGGCCCCATGACCATCGCGGTCCTCCTCGCCCAGACGGTCCGGGCCGCCGCCCGGCAACTGGGCGTCGACCTGGCAGGGGCACGTCACGCAGGGTGATCCACCGCACAAGGGCACAAGAGTTCGGTCCCCGCACACTAGGGTGCCTCCGTGCATGCATTGCGGGTACTGCTGGTGGAAGACGACGAGCCCGTCGCGGAGTCGCTGCGGCGCGGGCTGCTGCGCTACGGCTTCACCGTGGAATGGGCCACCACGGGCACGGCCGCGCTCGCCGTCGCCGAACCCTACGACCTGGTCCTGCTCGACCTCGGGCTGCCGGACACCGACGGACTGGACGTCTGCCGGGAACTGCGCCGCCGGGGCGACGTCCCGATCATCGTGATCAGCGCCCGCAGCGACGAGACCGACCGGGTGGTGGGGCTGGAGATCGGCGCGGACGACTACGTCTCCAAGCCCTTCGGCGTCCGTGAGGTCATCGCCCGCATCCGCGCGGTGATGCGCCGGGTCCAGCCCGACCGGAAGAGCGCGGCCGCCGGTCCCGACCGTTACGGGGACCGGCTGGTCGTGGACCGCAAGGCCGCCCGGGTCCGGCTGGACGGCGCGGACGTGCCCCTCACCCCCAAGGAGTACGACCTGCTCGCCTTCCTCACCGAGGAGCCCGGCGCCCTGATGTCCCGCGAGCAGATCATGGAGGCGGTCTGGGACGAGAACTGGTTCGGCCCGACCAAGACCCTGGACGTCCACGTGGCCGCGCTGCGGCGCAAGCTCGCCGGGGCCGTGGTGATCGAGACGGTGCGCGGCGTCGGGTTCCGGCTCGTCCTGACCGAGAGGACCGGCACCGGATGAGCACCGCCCCCGGGCCGACCGCTTCCGAGCGGGCCACCGCTGACCGGGCCACCGTTGTCCGGGCCATCGTTGTCCGGGCCGCCTCCGGCCGGGCTTCCTCCGGCCGGGGCGCCTCCGGCCTGGTCACCGCTGACCGGACGGCCTCCGGCCGGGCCGTCGTCCGCGTGCGTCCGGCGGACGGGAACGTCCGGTGATCCGCCGTCTGATCGTCAGCTACGTCCTGCTGGTGGGCGTGGCGCTGACCGCGTTCACCGTGCCGGTCGCCTACACCCTCACCACCCAGCTCCGCAGCGAGACCGAGGAGTCGGTGCGCCGGGAGGCCACCACCATGGCCCTGCTGTTCGGCGGCGGGGACGCCGCCGCCCGCCAGGCGCTGGCCCGGGTCGCCACCGCCTACGCCGACGAGACCCCCGGCACGGTCGAAGTGGTCTCCGCCGACGGGGCCGCCGTCCCCCCGCTGCGGATGCCCGACCGCCCCGGTGACGCCGCCTTCACCTCGGCGCTGGACCACGGCCGCACCACCGTGGACTGGGGCGACCGGCCGGTGTGGGGACCGGAACTGGTGATCACCGTCCCCGCGCTCGCCCAGGACGACGAGCGCGACATCGTCGGCGCCGTCCGCATCCGCTACGCCACCGAGGACCTCAGCGACCGGCTCTGGACGATCTGGGGCTTCCGGGCCATCCTCGCCGTCGGCGTCCTCGCGATCGCGGCGGTGCTCGGCGCGGTGGTCGCCCGGCTGCTGACCAAACCGCTGCGCCAGCTCAACGAGATGGCCAGCCGCTTCAGCGACGGCGATCTGACCGCGCGGTCACCGATCACCGGACCGCAGGAGACCCGGACCCTGGCCCGCACCCTCAACCAGGGCGCGGAACGCCTCGACACCCTGGTCGCCGCCCAGCGGATCTTCGTCGCCGACGCCTCGCACCAACTGCGCACCCCGCTCACCGCGTTGCGCCTCTCCCTGGACAACATCGCCGACGGCGTCGACGACGAGTTCGTCCGGGAGGACGTCGAACAGGCCACCGCCGAGGTGGTCCGGATGAGCCGACTGGTCAGCGGACTGCTGGTGCTGGCCCGGGCGGAGGCCAAGGTGTCCGCCCCGGAACCGGTGCCGCTGCGGGAACTGGTCGCGGACCGGCTGAGCGTGTGGCGCCCGGCCGCCGACGAACGCCGGGTGCGGATCGTGCTGGTGGGGAACGCGGCCACCACCGACGACCGGCTCCACGTCCTGGCCGGACCCGGCAACCTGGACCAGGTCCTCGACAACGTGCTCTCCAACGCGCTGGAGGTCTCCCCGGACGGCGGCACCATCACCGTCCGGCTGGCGACGGCGGACGGCGACGGGGCCCTGATCGAGGTGCTCGACCAGGGCCCCGGGATGTCAGCCGCCGAACAGTCCCGCGCGTTCGACCGGTTCTGGCGCGGCCAGGGACTGACCGGACGGTCGGGAACGGGCCTCGGGCTCGCCGTCGTCAAACAGCTGGTGACCGACGACGGCGGGACGGTGACCCTGCGGGACGCGCCCCACGGCGGGCTGTGCGTGGGGATCGGGCTACGGCTCAGCCCGCGGCCGGGAGCACCGAGGAGTGGTGGTTGACGATCAGCCACTTCCCGCCGCGCTTCTCGTACTGGTACGTGTAACGGGCGACGACCGGCGTGGTCTTGCCCGTCGCGGCGTCGGTGAGGTGGAAGCGGTAGAGGCCCGCGTCGATCGCGGAGTCCTCGTCCAGGACGTGGATCACCGAGCGGACCTTCTCGCCCTTCGGCTTCTTCTGGAGGAAGTGCTCGAAGTAGTCGACGATCTGGGTACGGGTGGTGCGGATGTCGGGGGAGACCGTCGGCAGCAGCACGGCGTCGGGGGCGTAGCGGTCGGCGACCGTCCCCGCGTCACCGGTCTGGAGCGCCGCGTTCCACTGGCTGAACAGCGCCCCGATCTCCTCCTTGGTGGCGGCCGCGGGAGCGTCCTCCTCGTTTCCGGCCTGGGCCACGCCCACCGCCGCGATGACGGCGACCGTCGCGGTGGCCGTGGCGATCAGGGCGCGGTTACGCATGGTCCGCTTCATCAGAACTCCTGCTCAGGGGGGTTGGTGAGGGGGGATGCCCCACCTTCCCGACCGGCGCGTTAGCGCCCGGACAGCGGACGGGAAGCCCCCGGACAAGGCTTGGCCAGAATCAGCCCGTCACCCCACGGCGGCGTCCGGTGGCCACCCCGGGTCCACGGCGTCCGGCGCCGGTCCCACGCCCGTGCGGCCCGCAGCCGTGCGGCTCCGTGCCCGCGCACCCGCGCTGTGCTTGTGTGCCGGCCCGTTCCCGCACCGCGCGCTCCGGTGTCCACGCGTTCCGTGGACCCGCGTGGCTCAGCCGGACCCGCCGGGCACGGCGGATCCCGTGGGCGCGTCCGTCCCCGTGGGCGACGGGGCGCCCACGGGCGGGTCGGCCGCCGTTCCGGGGCCGTCCGCGTACCCCCGGGCGAACGCCGTGGCGAAGCCGTCCGCCCCCAACACGTCCGTCACCCGCGCCCGGACGCGGTCCACGTCCCCGCGCTCGCCCTCGGGCAGCGGCACCCCCACCGCCTCCCGGGCGGCCGTGGCCGCGCCCAGCAGCCGCGCGGCCCCGGCGGCCTCCCCGGCGTCCCCCGCCGACAGGGCGTCCGCCAGTCCCTCCCACGCCAGCGCCACCGCCCGGGGATCGCCCACCGCCCGCGCCGTCGCGAGCCCCTCCCGCTGGAGCCGCAGCGCCGTCGCCCGGTCGCCCCGCTCCCGCGCCACGAACCCCAGCTCCGCCAGGATCAGCGGCGGCCTGGCCGGTTCGTAGCCGAGCCGCCGGTGCAGTGCCAGGACCCGTTCGCAGCCGTCCCGGGCCCCGTCGAGGTCGCCCGCCCGGCGCGCGCCCAGGGCCAGTCCCGTCAGCGCGTACTGCTCCCCGAAGCCGTCCGACTGCTCCACGGCCAGCCGTCGCGCCCGCTCGTGGTGTTCGGCCGCCCGCGCCGGATCGCCGGTGAGCAGGGCGATCCTGCCGAGCCCGGAGAACTGGAAGGACACCTCCCGCCACAGTCCCAGCTCCCGTGCCAGCCGCAGCGCGTCCCGGTGCAGCGACTCCGCCCGTGGGTAGTCGCCGGTCACCTCCGCCAGGCTCTGCAACGGGACCGACGCCTGGATCCGGCCCCAGTCGTCGCCCAGCTCCGTGAACAGCCCGAGGCTCCGCTCGCCCAGCTCCCGCAACTCTCCGAAGCGGCCCCGCAGTTTGGCGTGGAACGCCAGACCGGCCAGCGCCGCCGCGACGCCCCACCGGTCGCCCAGCCGCTCGAAGCCGGCCAGTGCCAGGGTCATCAGCTCCTCGGCGGGAGCCGCGTCCCCCACCCCGTACAGGTGCAGACCGAGGAACCAGCGCGCCCGGGCCAGTCCGGCCGGGTCGTCGACCGTCTCGAAGCCGCGCAGGGCCGCCCGGTACTCCGCGAGCGGATCGACGTGCCCGCCCAGCGCCAGCCGCACCCCGCCGAGCAGTGCTCCGGCCCGCGCCACCAGCCGGGCGCGCGCCTCCGGGCCCCTCGCCGTCCCCGGCCCGCCGTCCGTCCCGGAGCCCCCGTCCTCCCCGGGCTCCCGGTCCCGGCCCGTCCCGGAACTGCCCTCCCCGGGCTCCCGGTCCCGGTTCCGGTCCGTACCGGATTCCCCCTCCGCCCCGGTGGGTTCCTCTTCCGTCCCCGGTGCCCCTCCCGCCGCCGGGCTCGGGCTCCCGCCCCCTCCCGGGCCTCCGGGTACGACCGGACCGGACGTGACCAGACGCGGGGACGCGCCCGGCACCGGGGACGCGCCCGGACCCCGGGACGCGTCCGGACCTCCGGACCCGGTGGCGAGCGCCCGGGAGAGTTCCCGTTCCGCCTCCCGGTGGCGCCCCCGCAGGAACCAGTACCAGCCGAGCGCGACGGCCAGCCGCAGCGCCCGTTCCCCGTCGCCGTCCCGTACCGCCCCGTCGAGCGCAGCGCGCAGGTTCGCGTTCTCGGTGTCCAGCCGTCGCAGCCAGTCCCGCTGGCCGGGGCCGTGCAACAGGGGAGCGGCGCGCTCCGCGAGCCGGGTGTAGTGCTCCCGGTGGCGTCGGCGCGGTCCGGCCGGACCGCCGCGCTCGGCCAGCCGCTCGGCGCAGTACGCCGCCACCGACTCCAGCAGCCGGTAGCGCGGCCCGTCCCCGTCCTCGTGGACCCTCACCAGCGAGCCGTCCACCAGCCGGGACAGCAGGTCGAGAACCTCCGCGCGGTCCACGTCACCGCTGGAGCAGACCGCCTCGGCGGCGGCCAGGTCACAGCCGTCGGCGTGCACCGAGAGCCGGGCGAGGACGGTCCGTTCGCGCTCCCCGAGCAGCTCCCAGCTCCAGTCGAGGACCGCGCGCAGGGTCCGCTGCCGGGGCGGCGCGCCCCGCACCCCGGAGGACAGCACCCGGAAGCGGTCGTCCAGCCGGGCGGTCAGCTCCCGCAGCCCGAGGACCCGCACCCGGGTGGCGGCCATCTCGATGGCCAGCGGGATCCCGTCGAGCCGTCGGCAGACGGCGGCGACCCGTTCCCGGGCGGACGCGTCGAGGACGAACGGCGCCACGGCCGCCGCCCGGGCCGCGAACAGGGCGACCGCGTCCGCCTCGGCCAGCGGCGCCACCTCCCGGAGCCGCTCCCCGTGGACGCCCAACGGGAGTTGACTGGTCGTCAGGACGCGGAGTCCGGGCACCGCCCGCAGCAGTCGTCCGACCAGGTCCGCGACGGGTTCGACCACGTGCTCGCAGTTGTCGAGGAGCAGCAGCGAGGGCCGGTCGCCGAGCGCGTGGGCCACCCGGTCGGCGAGGTCGGGCGGTCGGCCGCCCGGCGGGGACGGCAGCGGCCCGGTGTCGTCGCGCACCCCCGCCACGTCCGCCACCAGCTCCAGCGCCCGTGGGTCGTCCGCTCCGCGCGCGGGCGGCAGGGCGGAGAGGTCGACGAACCGGACCCCGCCCGGGTGTGCCGCCCCGGTCCGCTCGGCCGCCGCCAGCGCCAGCCGGGTCTTGCCGACCCCGCCCGGACCGGTCAGGGTGACCAGCCGATGGGCGTCGAGCGCGGCCGTCAGCTCTCCGACCGCCGTCTCCCGGCCGATCAACTCGGTGAGCCCGCCCGCCGGGTGGGCGCGGAGGAGGGGCCGGACGGGAACGGGCGGGACGACGGTCCGCGCGAGGGCGGCTGCCGGTGCCGGGTCCCGGGGCGCGGTCAGAGCCGGGTCCTGGGACAGGATCGCGCGGTGCAGCGCGGCCAGCGGGGGACTGGGGTCCACCCCCAGCTCATCGGCGAGCCGCCGCCGCAGCTCGGTGTAACCGGCGAGCGCCTCGCTCTGACGGCCCGTCAGATACAGTGCCCGCAGCTGGGCGGCGCGCAGCCGTTCCCGCAGCGGGTGCCGGGTCACCAGATCGCCCAACCCCTCCGCCACCAGAGCGTGTTCACCGAGTGCGAGACGGGCCTCGGCCTGCTCCTCCACCGCCGTCAGCCGTCGCTCGGTGAGCCGTGCGACGGCGTCCCGGACGAACGCCTCGTCAGCGAAGTCGCCGTAGGCGGGCCCCCGCCAGAGGGCCAGGGCCTCGGTGAGCAGCGCCACCCGCGCGGCCGGGTCCCCGGTGGCGCGGGCCCGGTCCACCAGCGCCTCGAACACGTCCGCGTCCAGCCCGGCCACCGGGGTGCCGTCCGGCTCGGCCATCCCGACGGGGCCGGGGGCGGAGAGGTCCAGCCGGTATCCCGCCGGGGCGGACACCAGCAGGGCCCGTCCACCCGGTTCGGCCTCATCCAGGGCGCCGCGCAACCGCCAGACCTTGTGCTGGAGGGCCGCGGCGGGTCGGCGCGGCGGCCGGGGGCCCCACAGGTCCTCCACCAGCCGGTCGGCGGAGACCGGTCCGTCCCGCTGGACCAACAGCCGGACGAGCAGGGCGCGGACCCTGAGTTCGGGAACCCGGACCTCCCGGCCGTCCGACGTCCACACGGCCAGTGGACCGAGCACCCCGAAACGCATTCCGCCACGCTAACCCATGTGCGTCACCCGTCCCGTGGGCCCGGCTCCCGGACCGGTGACGCCGGTCGGGCCGGGAGCGGGCCGGGAGCGACCGAGAGGGGGCGAGAGAGCGGCCGAGAGCGGCGAGAGAGCGGCCGAGAGAGGAGCGAGAGGGCGACCGGGCACGGTCGGGGGGAACCGGAGCGCCGGACGGACGAACGGTCCGGCCGACTCCGTCCGCCGGGATCCGGCCGCCTCCGCCCGTCGTGGTTCCGCCGCCGGAGCCCCGGTGCCGCTCACCCCTCGCGTCCCGCCGTTCCCCGGACGGGCCGCGCCCGAAAGGAAGACCGTGTCAACGACCCCCACCCGGGAGATCCCTTCCCAGGCCGGTCCCCGGCAGTGGGCCGGGCTCGCCGTCCTGGCCCTGCCCACCCTGCTCATCGCCATCGACCAGAGCGTGCTGTTCCTGGCGCTGCCGCACCTCGCGCGGTCACTGGACCCGAGCCCCACCCAGACCCTGTGGATCATGGACGTCTACGGGTTCATGATCGCCGGGTTCCTGGTCACCATGGGCACCCTCGGCGACCGGATCGGCCGCCGCCGACTGCTGATGGCCGGTGCCCTCGGGGTCGGGGCGACCTCCTCGCTGGCCGCCTTCTCCACCAGCGCGGAGACGCTGATCGTCAGCCGTGCGCTGCTGGGGGTCGCCGCGGCCACCCTGATGCCGTCCACCCTGGCCCTGATCGGCACCATGTTCCGGGACCCGCGCCAGCGGGGCCGGGCGATCGCCGTGTGGGCCAGCTGCTTCATGGGCGGCACCGCGCTCGGTCCGGTGGTCGGCGGGGTCATGCTGGAGTACTTCTGGTGGGGTTCCGTCTTCGCGCTCGGCGTGCCGGTCATGGCGCTGCTGCTGGTGACGGCCCCGATCGTGCTGCCCGAGTACCGCGCCCCCGGGGCGGGACGGATCGACCCGCCGAGCGTGCTGCTCTCGCTGGGCGCGATCCTGCCCGTCGTCTACGGTCTCAAGGAACTCGCCCGGGGCGGCTGGTCGACGACGCCCCCGCTGGCGATCGCCGCCGGTGCCGTGCTCGGCGCGGTGTTCACGGCCAGGCAGCGGCGGCTGGCCGATCCGCTGCTGGACCTGGGACTGTTCCGGCGGGGCGCGTTCACCGCCGCGCTGCTCATCCTGATGCTGACGATGACCACCATGGGCGGCAGCTACCTGTTCGTCACCGGCTACCTCCAGATGGTCGAGGGGCTCTCCCCGTTCGACGCCGGACTGTGGATGGTGCCCTCCGCGCTGGCGTCCGTCGCGGTGGCGACCCTCGCACCGGGACTGGCCCGGCGGCTGTCGACCGGCGTGGTCATCGGCTGCGGCCTCGGCGTCACCGCCGTGGGGTACGCCCTCCTGGTGTTCGTCGCCCCGGAGGCCGGACTGCCGCTGCTCATCGCCGGATTCGTGACCGCCTTCCTCGGGAGCGGGCCCATCGGGGCCCTGGGCACCGACCTGGTGGTCGGCTCGGCGCCCCCGGAGAAGGGGGGCTCCGCCGTGTCGATGTCGCAGACCAGCGGCGAGTTCGGGGTGTCCTTCGGGCTCGCCGTGTTCGGCAGCCTCGGCGGCGCGGTCTACCGGGACGGCGTCTCGGTGCCGGACGGGGTTCCGGCGGACGCCGCCGGGGCGGTGCGCGGCAGCGTGGAGGGCGCCCTGACCGTGGCGCGTTCGCTCCCCCCGGAGCTGGGCGAGCGGGTGGTGACCGCCGCCCGGGAGGCGTACACGAACGGGCTCCACACCGTCGCCGCCGTCTGCGCGGTGATCGCCGCCCTCACCGCGGTGATCGCCCTGACCACCCTGCGCCGGGTGGGCACCGGTGCTCCGGCGCCCGCTGACCGGATGCCCGGACGCCGCACGCCGGACGACCGGACGCCCGCTGACCGGACAGCCTGACGCCGGACAACCGGACGTCGGACGGCCGGACGTCCCCCCGGCTCCGGTCCCCGCTGAGCGACCCCGGCCCCCGCCCCGGTCCCGCCCCCGCTGAGCGGCCGCAGGTGACGGCGGCGGGCCCGTCCCATGCCACGAGCATGTGAAATCCGCGCCGTCGCGTTCCGGCCGGGCGGGACCCCGTGCGGGGGCCCGCCCGGGCCGTCCGCCCGGCGAATCCGCTCCTCGGCGGTCCGCGCCCCGCTCCCGGACGTCGTTTCTCCGCCAGTGGGGCGCCCCGCCCGACCCGGTCGGTGCCGGAGCGCCGGAGCGTGGAGTGCCGAGGAACCCTGGCCGGTGAATCCGAACCCGTGCTATGAAAGGTCGATCACGCTCGTGAACGCTTCTCCCGGCTGACCGCGGGCCGCCTCCGCCGCCCGCTGCCACCCGGACACGAACCCCTCGTGCGATCGGGGCACCCGGTCGGGTGCCTCGCCTTCCGCTATTCCAGGGCGCATCGGACAGGAAAGAAGTGGCGATGAGCATCGGATTCGGCGTGAGCCGGAAAGACCCCCCGACGGACACCGAGGACCTCAGGCGCGTCGACGCCGAGGACCTGTCGTGGGGCGACACCGTGCACTACGTGCGGGACCCGGTCATGGTGACCGGCTGCCAGGACGGCACCGTCCACGACGACGGCGGCAACCGTTACGTCGACACCGGGATGTGGCACTCCAGCTGCAACTTCGGGTACCGCAACCAGGTCATCGAACGGGCCGTGGCACGACAGCTCGGCACCCTCCCCCAGGTCAGCGGGGACCATCTGCACCGGGAGAAACTGCTCCTCGCCCGGGAGGTGGTGCGGGCCGTCGAGGAACGCACCGGGGTGAAGGGCCGGGTCTCCTTCAGCGTCGGCGGATCGCTCGCGGTCGAGGACGCGTTGAAGATCGTCCGCAAGCACACCGGGAAGAACCGGGTCGGCGTCTTCACCGGCAGCTACCACGGGCGCTCCCTGGGCACCCTGAGCCTGTCGAGCAGTCACCGCTACCGCCGCTACTTCAACGAGTTCCCGGACCGCGCGGTCATGTTCCCGTTCGCGAACTGTTCGCACTGCTTCTACGAGAAGCGCCCCGAGGACTGCGCGCTCTACTGCGGGCGGATGGTCCGCAAGTCGTTCAGCAACGAGCACTTCGGGCTCGCCACGGCCGACAGCTCCGAACTCGGCGCGCTGTTCGTCGAACCGTGCCAGGGACGCGGCTACAGCATCCCCCCGCGCGGCTTCTACCGGGAGTTCGTCGAGGAGGCCCGGGACCGGGGCATGCTGATCGTCGCCGACGAGATCCAGGTCGGGATGTACCGCACGGGAAAGCTGTTCGCCTTCGAGCACTTCGGGTTCGTCCCCGACGTCATCACCCTCGGCAAGTCCCTCACCAACGGGTTGAGCCCGCTCAGCCTGACCTGGGCGCGCGCCGACCTCCTCGACCCCCGGGTGGTCACCCCCGGTCACACCCACAGCAACTTCGCCAACCATCCGCTCGGCACCGCCGCCGGATACGCCACCTGGCGCTACATGCTCTCCCAGGACTACGAGCGGACCGTCCCCGAGCGGGGCGCGCGGTACCTGGCGGGGCTGCGCGCCCTAGTCGAACGGCACCCGTTCGTCCGGCAGACGGACGGCCTGGGGCTGCTGCTGAACCTCGTCCTCGCCGACGAGCGGGGCCGCCCGTACCGGGGGGCGGCCTCCCGGGCCGTGGAGATCGGCCAGCGGGAGGACCTGAGCTGGCACGGCGAACCGTGGCGGATCATGCTCTCCGCGGGCGGCTACGACCAGAACGTCCTCAAGTTCGCGCCCTACCTCGACATCCCCGCCGAGGAGATCGACCGCTCCCTCGGCCTCCTCGACCAGGTCCTCACCCGACTGGGACCGGAGCTGACCCGATGACCGCCGCCGTCGCCGCCCCGGCGACCATGCGGGCCGCCGTCCTCCTCGCCCCCGGCGAACTCGCCGTCCGCCGGGTGCCGCGCCCCACCGCCCCCGCCCCGCACGAGGTGGTCGCGGAGGTCCACTACACCGGGATCTGCCGCACCGACCTCCACCTCTCCGCACGGGCCGCGCACGCCCCGGTCGTCCTCGGCCACGAGGTGGTCTGCCGGATCCCCGGCGAGGACGGCTACCACGCCCTCAACAACGAGCTGTCCTGCGGCGGTTGCGACCCCTGCCGGGACGGCGAGACCAGCCACTGCGTCCACCTCGTGGAACTCGGCGTCCACCGGGACGGCGGCTTCGCCCAGTGGATCAGGGCCCCGCGCGCCCAACTCCAGCCCCTGGCGCTGCGGAACCCGGTCCTCGGCGTGTTCACCGAACCGCTGAGCTGCGCCCTGCGCGCCGAACGGCGGCTGCGCCGGCTGCGCCCCCGTGCCCCGTCCCGCCCCTGGTCCGCGCTGGTCATCGGCGGGGGAGTCTCCGGCGCGCTCGTCGCCCGGCTGCTCTCCCGGTGGCCCGACCGCCCCCGGATCCGGCTGCTGGACCCCGTCCCCGCCGAGCTGCCCTGGCTCGACGGAACCGATGGAACCGACGGACTCGGCGCGCTCGGTCCACCCGACGGACCCGGCGGGCCGGGCGTCCGCCGGGTCGCCGCCCCGGAAGGGCCGAGCCAGCTGGTCGTCGAGTGCACCGGGACCCCCGAGGGCACCGCGACCGCCTTCGACGCGGTCGCGCCCACCGGCACCGTCTGCCTCTACGGAGTCCCGGAGCCGGACGTCCCCCTGCCCCGCACCCCCGACGAACTCTTCCGCGCGGAGGTCACCGTGCTGCCCTCGGTGGCCGGGGCGACCCCCGCCACCATGCGGGCCGCCGCCGACCTCATCCGCCGGGACGAGGCGTTCTTCACCCGGCTGCTCGGCCGCCGCGTCCCGCTGGAACGGCTGCCCGCCGAACTCGCCGACTGGAGACCCCGGCCGGGCACCCGCACTGTCGTCGAACCGGGGCGGTGAGGATGCCGGGACCCCCCTCCACCATGCGGGCCGCCGTGTGGCACGGGCCGGGCGCGGAGAACTTCCGCCCCGAGCGGTGGCCGCGCCCGTCCTGCGGCCCCGACGACGTGCTCCTCCGGGTGCGCTGCTGCTTCTTCAGCGCCATGTACGCGCGCGCCGTCCTCGTCGGCCACCCCCGGCTGACCGCCCCGGTGGTCCTCGGCCGGATGCTCGCGGGCGACGTGGTGGCCGTCGGCGCCCGGGTCGTGGACGGCCCCCGCCCGGGCCAGCGGGTGACTGTCAACCCGGAACGCCCCTGCGAGGCGTGCTTCCCCTGTCTGCGGGGCGTGAGCGGACACTGTCTGGCCCCGACCGGCCTCGACCCGGGCGGCTTCGCCGAGTTCGTCCGGGTGCCCGCCCCGCTGCTGCCCGGGATCTTCCCGCTGCCGGACTGGCTGCCGTACCACCACGCGGCGTTCGCGGAGACCCTCGCCTGCGTCCTCCAGGGCCTCGACCACGCGGCGGTCCGCCGGGGCGACACCGTCGTCGTCCTCGGCAGCGGGGGAGTGGGGCTGAGCTTCCTCCAACTCGCCCGCCGCCAGGGCGCCGCGCGGATCGTCGCCGGGGTGCGCACCGCCCGCGACCCCGTCCCGCTGCACCGGCTCGGCGCCCACCGGGTCGCCGTCCAGGGCCCGGAACTGGCGGCGGCGGTCGCGAGCGAGACCGAGGGCCACGGGGCGGACGTCGTCATCGAGGCCAGCGGCTCCCCCGACGCCTACCGACAGCTGCCGGAACTGCTGCGCCCCGGCGGAACGGGGGTCGCCTTCGGCGGGATGCCCCCCGGCACCCGGGTGACCACCGACCCCAACGCGCTCCACTACCGGTCGCTGCGGCTCGTCGGCAGCTACCGCTACCGGCCGGAGCACTTCCGGCGGGCCGTGGAGCTGATCGCCGCCGGACGGCTGGACCTGACCCCCGTGGTCACCCACCGGCTGGACTGGGACCGGCTCACCACCGACGCGGTGGCGCTCCAGCGCGACCCCGACTGCCGGGCGCTCGTGGTGGAGCTGCCCTGACCCCCGGTCCGCGCCGGGCCCGCGCCACGACGCGCCCGGCCCGGCGCGCACCGGTCCGTCCGACCACCCCTCTCGCACCAGGGAGCGACGCATGATCCTCGCCGGGGACATCGGTGGCACCAGCAGCCGGCTGGCCGTGTGCCACGAGGACGGGACCGTGGTGGAGAGCGCGGTCCTGCCCAGCACCTCCTATCCCGGACTGGCCGCGCTGGTCCGCGCGTTCACCACCGGGACCGGACACCGCCTCACCGCCGCCTGCTTCGGGCTGCCGGGGCCCGTCATCGACCAGCGCTGCCGCTTCGTCACCCTCGACTGGGGGGAGCTGACCGCGCGGGAGGTCGCGGAGGCGACGGGCGTCGAACGGGTGTTGCTGCTCAACGACGTCGAGGCCGCCGCCCACGGCATCCCCTCGCTGCCGCCCGGACGGACCGTGACCCTCAACCCGGGGCGCCCCCGGCCCGGCGGCACCGTCGTCCTGGTGTCCCCGGGCACCGGACTCGGCCAGGCCGCGCTGCTCACCGTCGGCGGCGAACGGGTGGTCATCGCCTCGGAGGGCGGCCACACCGACTTCGCCCCCACCGACGACGCCGAACTGGACCTGCTCGCCCGCGTCCGCGCCGAGCACCCCGCCGCCACCTACGAACGGGTGCTGTCCGGGGCGGGGCTGGCCGTCATGTACCAGGTCCAGCGCGCCCGCTCCGGAATCCCCGAACCGGCCTGGCTGACCGACCGGTTCACCACCGACGACCCCGCGCGGGTGGTCGGGGAGAGCGCGGTCGAGGGGACCGACGAGGTGTGCGTGCGGGCCCTCGGGATGTACACCGGCGTCCTGGCCGCCCAGGCCGCCAACACCGCGCTCGCCTTCCTCGCGCTGGGCGGGGTGTACCTCGGCGGCGGGGTCGTCCCCAAGATCCGCACCGGACTGCTGGACCCCCTGTTCATGCGGCGCTTCACCGGCAAGGACAAGATGGCCGCCCTGCTCGGCGACATCCCCGTCCACCTCGTCCTGGACGAGCTGACCGGGCTGCGCGGCGCCATCGACCAGGCCGTGAGGATGGTGACCCGATGAGCACACCGAGGACCCGGAGCACGACGGGCAGGACGGACGCGACGGGCAGGACGGACGCGACGGGCGGCGCGTCCTCGGAAGTCCCGCGCGCGGTACGGGAGTTCCGTGACCGGCTGGCCGCCGACGGCTACCGCGAGGACGCCCCGGCCCGGGGGTCCGCCCCGCGCGGCGCCCTCTTCGTCTCCCCCGGGGAACGGCGCGACGACCTGGTCGAGGACCTCGCCCGCACCCTCACCCAGACACCGCCCTGGATCGCCGGACGCCACTGCTACCGGCGCGGCGGATCGGCGTCCTTCGAGCGGACCAACCGGAGCCCGGTCTACTACACCTTCGCCAAGGAGGCCGCACTCCTCGCCGAGCACGGTCCCCGGATCGCCGACCGGATGCTCGCCGCGGAGGGTCCCCCGACCCTGCTGGAACTCGGGATCGGCTTCGGTACCAAGACCAAGCCCTTCCTGCGGCTGCTCGCCGAACGGGCCGCCCGCCCCGGCCGCGCCCCCGGCCTCCACTTCGTGCCGACCGACATCGACCCCGATCCGCTGCGCCGGATCCTGCCGGAGCTGACGGCGAGCGGCCCCGGCGTCCAGGTGACCGCCGTGCAGGAGCGGTACACCCGCACCCTCGACCGGCTGGGCCGCCCGGCCGCCGCCCCGTCCCCCTGCCATCTGATGTTCCTGGGCGGTTCGATCGCCGGGTTCCTCCCCTCCGCCCGGCGCGGTTTCCTCGCCCGGATCGGCCGGCTCCTCGGCCCGGGCGGCGTGTTCGCCTTCGGCACCGATCTGCGTCCGCACGCCACCAAGAGCGTCGAGGCGATCGAGGAGGCGTACAACGACGGCCCCGGCCGGGACTCCCACTGGCGGACGAAGACCACCCCCATCGCCCGGCTGCGCGACGAGTGGGGCGTGGCGGTCAGCCCGCTCGACTTCGCCTACCGGGCCGAGTACGACGCCGTCACCCACGAGATCGAGTCGCTGCTGATCGCCCGGCGGGACCTCGACCTCACCCTCGCCGGGCGCCGGGTCCGGCTGCCGCGCGGCACCCGGATCAAGACCGGCCGCAACTACCGTTTCGACCTCGACCTCTTCGCCCGTGAACTCGACGACAGCGGCCTCCGGGTGACCGACCGGTTCCTGGACGCCGACCGCTACTACGCCTTCTGGCTGGTGACACCGCAGCGATGACGACTCCCCCCACCTCGGCCGACTCCCCCGTTTCCGCCCACCCCCGCACCTCCGTCCCGCCGCACGCCGCCTCCGTCCCGCCGGACGGCGCTCCGTCCGTCCCGGGGGGCCCGGCCGCCGTCCCGCCGGACGCCCCGGCCGGACCGGGCTGGGTGGACGCCCGTCGTCCCGCCCTCCCCTCCGGGGAACCGGCGCCCCCGCCGGAACTCGTCATCTTCGACTGCGACGGCGTCCTCGTGGACAGCGAACCCATCGCGCTGGAGAACGACGCCGCCGCCCTCGCCGCCCTCGGCTGGCGGCTGTCCCGCGCCGAGATCATCGAACGGTTCCTCGGCCGCCCCGACTCCTACCTGGCCGAACAGGTGGAAGCCCACCTCGGTCACCCGCTGCCCCCCGACTGGCTGGCGGAGCACCAACGGCGTTTCCAGACCGCGGTGGACGACCTGCTGCGTCCCGTCGCGGGGATCACCGAGGCCCTCGACGCGCTCACCGTCCCCAGCTGCGTCGCGTCCAGCAGCAGCCACCCCCGGCTGCGCCGCACCCTGCGGCTGACGGGGCTGCACGGACGGTTCCGGGGCCGGGTCTTCAGCGGTGACGACGTCGAGCGGCCCAAGCCCGCCCCCGATCTGTTCCGGCACGCGGCGGCGGTGCTCGGGGTGGAGCCCCGCCGCTGCGTGGTGGTCGAGGACAGCCAGTACGGGGTGGCCGCCGCCCGGGCGGCGGGCATGCGGGTCCTGGGCTACAGCGGGGGGCTCACCCCCGCCGCCTGGCTGCGGGGCCCCGGCACCGTCGTCTTCGACGACATGCGCGAGCTGCCGGGGCTCATCGGCCCCGGCACCTACGGCGGCGGGTCGTGAACGGGCCGGCGGGACCGCGTCAGCGGCCCCGCCCGCCGCCCGCCGCCGAGGGCGCGGGATCCCGCACCAGCGCGATGAGGTTCGGTGACGGCTCCACCCCCAGTTCCCGGCGCAGCCGACGGGTGAACTCCCGCAGATGGCGCTCGGCGTGCCCCGGAGCGCCCATGCTCAGATAGGAGCGGAGCAGGAGTTCGTGCGACGGCTCGTCCAGCGGTTGCCACCGGGTGAGGGAGGAGGCGATCTGCGCCGCCTCCTCGGGTCTGCCGAACGACAGGAAGGCGGCCCCCGCCCGGCGCAGACCACGGACCCGGCGTTGGTCCCACTGATGCCGGTGGTCCTCGATCCACTCCGCCTGGATCGTCGATCCCAGGGGCTTGGACAGCAACTCCACCTCGTGGGCGTGGGGGAGGGCACCGTCCTTGAGCACCCGGTCCGTCACCAGGTTGGCCCGCCCCCAGTCCGTGGTGACGCGACTGCCGAGGGCGATGCTCTCGCCCGTCGAACGCAGTGTGTCCGGCGGCAGGCAACGGGTGCTGCGCCAGAGGAGTTTGCTGAGCCGACGGCGTCCGGTGTGTTCCGCCGCGTTCGGCCACAGGGCCGCGGTCACGGCGGGCCGACGGGCCTGCTGGCCGCTCCGCAGCGCCAGATAGGTGAGGAGCTCGGAGGTCTGGGGCGGCAGGCGTTCGGCTTCGCGTTCGGACAGATGGACACCGTCGGCGCCCAGGATGTTGAGCCTGGGCGCGTCGTCCGTGGACGGCGCTGGGCCGGGCACGTGGTTAGGCGACATGACTTCCCCCGAAGTAATGGGTAGCTAACCCTCGATGGGCAACAGTCGCACACGGGTTGGCGGCTGGCCAGTCGTTACACCTTGGAATGGCATGATGATTCTGGTGTTCTGCCCCTCCTTGACGGGGATTTCGTTCTTGTCTCCGAAGGGGTTTTCCGTCGTGGCCGGACCGGAGTTCCACCTTCCCCGGACCACCCCGTTTCTTCCGCTTGAGACGGTCTGAACCGCGTGCGACGGCCTGAACTGTTCGACGGAAAGTCACCCGGTTCTCTCCCCAGCCGGGAACAGCCGGGGAGACAGGGCGGAGACACCCCGGAACTAGGCTGGGCAGAGTCGCGGTGCGGAAGGCGGGAATCATGGGAGACGTGACCGGGCGCTTACGGGGACCGGGTTCCTCCACGGTGTGCGTGCCGTCGGCCGATCGGTCACGACGGCACGTCGCATCCTCAGGAGGGCTTTGCCGTGAAGAGGAATCGAGTCATCGTGAGCGCGCTGCTGGTGAGCGCGCTCCTCGGGGCCGGTGCCCCCGTGGCCACCGCCGACACCCCCGGCCAGTCCCGGCAGGCGGTCTCGTCGGTCCACCGTGTGGCGCTGACCACGTCGCCCGTTCCCCCGTCCAGTACGTCCGCCGTCTCCCCGGCCGCGATCCCCTCGGCGGTGTCCACGACCACCTCGGGGGGCGCGGCGTCCGGTGCCTCCGCCTACGGGCCGTCGAGCCGGATCGTCTGGCTCATCAACAAGCTGAAGGGGCTGGGCGGCACCGCGTGGAACAAGCTGAAGAGCGCCGCGCGCCAGGGGTACGCCAAGTTCAAGGAGGTGTACGAGCGGGTCGTTCCCTGGCTCGTCCGCAAGACCATCGAGATCGGCTTCACCATCTACGAGGTCTACAGCGCGGTCCGTGAATTCATCGGACTGTGATTCCCGGGGTGGCTGAGTGATGTGCGGCCGGCGGAAGAAGGCGATCCGCCGGCCGCACTCCATGACCTCGGTGTTCCTCGCCCCGCTGTGGCCGTCCCTTTCGACGTACTTCCGAACCGAGTTAAGGAACCATGAGCGAGAAAAGTCCTGAGACCGGCTCCGGCCGGTCGGAGAGTTCCCTTTCCGGCCATTCCTGGCCGGTCGTTCCCCTGGCCGTCGCGTTGCTGCTGCTCCGGAGCGCGGGGGAGCGGGGCTGGGCGTTCTGGACGGCGGCCGCGCTCGGGACGTTCGGACTGGTGATGGCCGTCATCGGGGTGGCGGAGTGCGTGAAGGCCGTCAGACGGGGCGTCCCTCCCGCCCGGGCGGTCGGAGTGGTCGTCGCCCTCGTGGTGGTCGGCGCGTCCTTCGTCTGGACCCTGGTGGCCTGAGATGACGGAACCGGTCCTGGAGGCGGAGAACCTCGTCAAGGCGTACGGCGGCCGAAGGGTCGTCGACTCCCTGTCCTTCACCGTGCGGTCGGGCGCCGTCACCGGATTCCTCGGCCCCAACGGCGCCGGGAAGACCACGACCCTGCGCATGCTGCTCGGTCTGGTGCGCCCCGACGCCGGTCGGGCCCGGGTCGAGGGCCGCGCCTACCGCGAACACGCCGATCCGCTCCGGGTGGTGGGGGCACTGCTCGACGCGCGCTGGGCGCACCCCAAGCGGACCGCGCGGGGGCATCTGGAGGTCCTCGCGCGGGCCAACGGGATCCCGGTGGGGAGAGCCGGGGAGGTCCTCGCCCGGGTCGGCGTCGACGCCGTGGCGGACGAACGGGTCGGGGGCTTCTCCCTCGGGATGTACCAGCGGCTGGGGATCGCGACGGCACTGCTCGGCGATCCCCGTGTCCTGGTCCTGGACGAGCCCGCCAACGGGCTGGACCCCGAGGGCATCGCGTGGCTGCGGGATCTGCTGCGCTGCCTCGCGGGGGAGGGCCGGACGGTCCTGGTGTCCAGCCATCTGCTCGCGGAGATGGAACAGATGGTGGACGAGGTGATCGTGATCGGTCAGGGGCGGCTGTTGCGGCAGTGCCCCGTCGTCGAACTCACCCGGGACGTGGACGGCCCACGGGTCTGGGTGCGCACCCCCGACCCGGAACGGCTCGCCCTCCTGGTGCGGCGGCTCGGCGGGGAGCTGACCGGCCCACCGGAAGCGACCGGCCCACCGGAAGCGACCGGCCCGGCGGCGGACGGCGGCGTGCCGTCGGCGGACGGCGTGCTGGTGTCCGGGGTCTCCGCGGAACGCATCGGTCTGGCGGCGGCCGAGGCCGGGCTGCCCCTCTTCGAGCTGACGCCCCGGCGGGCCACGGTCGAGGACGCCTATCTGCGGCTGACCGCCTCGTCGGTCGACTTCAAGGCGACGACGGGACGGCGGGGTGAGGGGGCATGAAGGCGGTACTGGCTTCCGAGATCGCCAAGTTGCGCACCCTCAGGTCGACTTGGTTCCTCCTCGCCGTGACGGTGGCGCTCTCCCTGGTGGTCACCGCGCTGGTCGTCCGTTCCCCGGGGCACGACCGGCTTCCCGGGGTCACCGATGTGATGACGGGTCCCACGGCGGCCCAGGTGCTCGTCACCCTGCTGGGTGCCCGCGCCGTGACGGACGAACTGCGGACGGGCACCATCTGGGCCTCGTACCTCGCGGTTCCGTCGTGGCGCCGGATCCTGGCGGGGAAGGCGGTGGTCGTCGCCGCGCTCGCCCTGGTGACGGGAGCGGTGCTGGTGGCGGCCGGGATGCTGGTCGGCTTCGCGATGGAGGGCCCGGACGGGATCGCCACCGTCACCGCCCACGACTGGCGGCAACTCCTCGCCATGCCCGTGGGGTTCTCCCTGGGCGCGCTGGCCGGGATGGCCGTGGGTCTCGTCCTGAAGAGCGGCGGGAAGACCATCGCGGTCCTGCTGGTGTGGATGTTCGTCGCCGAGCCCTCGCTGGGGGCGACCGGGGAACTGCTGCTCGGGCTGAACGTCATGGGCTGGCTCCCGTTCATGGCGCTGGCGGACTTCCTCGGACAGCCGGGGGGAGCCGGGTTCGTGGGCGGACCCTACGCGGCGGGGGTGTACGTGGCCGCCGTGATCGCGGCCGTGTCCGCGCTGGGGCTGAGGTTGCAGCGGCGCAGGGAACCGTGAGCCGACCGCGCGTCCCGTCCGCCGCCGGGCGTGGTTCCGGTGGGGGCGCGGAACGGACCCGGGCGGGTGCCTTGAGAGCCGAGGCGCCCGCCCGGACTCACCCGTGTCACCGTGACGGATGCTCAAGTCATGCCAATCGGGGTCCCTTTGGAGGAAACGGTCATGATCGTTTGGTTGCCGCCAGGGCCTTTACTTCCCCTTGACCCGCTGGCAAGCTGTGCCTCACCTCAGCCCCCCACAGGTGAAACCTTCTCGACTCCTCTTGTTCAAAGAGGGTCGATCACTGGGCTGAACTCCCTTGAATCAAGATCCTTGGATCGGAGTACCCCCATGAACCGTCGTGTCCGTTGTGCGGCTTTCGTTGCGACCGTGGCGGCCGGTGCCGCCCTCGTCCTGTCGAGCGGGACCGCCCACGCCCAGGGCGAGCAGCCCGCCCCCCTCTCGGGCGGTCTGATCAACATCAACGCCCCGCTGATCAACAACACCGGCGACATCGACCTGGTGGAAGACGTCTTCGAGCACATCAGCATCCCGATCCTCGGCCAGGCCGTGCACCAGATGTACGACTGGGCCAAGTTCGAGGGCGGCCTGTTCGGCAAGAAGAAGTGACCCGGCGCCCGTAGGGCGACTGACCGGTGAACCACCCGCCATCCGGACACGGCCCTCAGCCGCACGTCCGGTGGCGGGTGAGCCCCGGAAGGTACTGCCGCCACTCGGCCTCGGTGAGGTCACGGCCGAGCGAGCGGCACAGCCGTCGCCGGGTGCGGTCGGGATCGGTGTCCCACAGCCGGACCGTCTGGTCGTCCCCGGCGGACGCCAGGGTCCGGCCGTCCGGGCTGAAGGCCAGGGTGCGCACCTGCCGGGTGTGCCCGGTGAGCGTGGCCCGGCGCGTCCGGTCGGCCAGGTCCCAGAGGACGACCTCGGAATCGGTGGTCGCCACGGCCAGCGTCCGGCCGTCCGGGCCGAACGCGACCGCGTTGGCCGGAGCGCTGGCGAGCGTGCCGTCCCCGGCCCGCCGCCGGACGTCCCACAGCCGGATCGTCTGGTCGAGTCCGGCACTGGCCAGCGTGGTCCCGTCCGGGGCGAACGCCACCGAGGTGACGGGCGCCGTGTGACCGCCGAACGTCGCGATCCGCACCCGCAGCCGGGGGTCCCACAACGCCACCCGCCCGTCCGCCCCCGCGGTGGCGAGCAGCCTGCCGTCCGGACTGAACGCGAGCGCGTTGACCGCCGTGCCCGCCGTGCCGGTGTCCACCGCGAACCACCCCAGCCGGGTCCGCCGCACCGGATCCCACAGCACCACCCGCCCGTCCGCCCCGCTGGTCGCGAGCGTCCGCCCGTCCGGGCTGAAGACGACGTCGGTCAGATGACGCCAGTGCCCGAAGAGCCGTACCGGGGACCCCGACCGCCCGGCGGGCCACACCAGCAGGGGATGGTCGGTGCGCCGGGCCGGACGCCCGCTGGCCACCGGAGCGTCCCGCGACGCCCCGGTCGCCGCCGCCACGGTCCGGCCGTCCGGACTGACGGCCACCGAACGGAACGCCCCCGTGCCGCCCGCCAGCACCGCGCGGCGACGGCCCGTCCCCGGGTCCCACACCCCGCCGGTCCGGTCCCGGCTGGCGGTGACCAGGCTCCGCCCGTCCGGCCCGTAGACCACCTTGTTCACCCGGCTGGTGTGCCCCGTCAGCGGAGCCCGGCCCACGTCCCAGAGGCTGATCCGGCCGCTCTCCCCGCCGAGCGCGAGCAGGGTGCCGCTGCGCCGGAAGGAAACGCTGTACACGCTCGCGTCGTGCCCGGTGAACGTGGCGAGCCGGGAGCGGTGCGCCGGGTCCCACACCACCAGCGTCTGGTCGTGACCGCTGGAGACCAGGGTCCGTCCGTCCGGGGCGAACGCCACCGCGCGCACCTCATCGCCGTGGCCGTGCAGGGTGACGATCGGAGTCCGCCGCCGGAGGTCCCACAGCCGGACGGTCCGGTCCTGGCCGCCGCTGGCCAGGGTGCGCCCGTCGGGGCTGAAGTCGACCGCGTCCACCGAGCGGGAGTGCCCCCGCAGCACGGCGAGCGGACGCCCGGACGCGGCGTGCCACAGCCGGACCGTCCGGTCCGCCCCCGAGGTCGCCAGGGTCCGTCCGTCCGGGGCGAACACCGCCGCCCACACCGGCCCGGAGTGCCCGGTGAGGATCCGCCGGGGCGTCTGCCGCGCGGTGACGCCCCGGTCGTCGCGGCGGACGTCCCACAGCACCACCCGGCGGCCCGTCCCGGCCGCCGCCAGGGTGCGCCCGTCGGGGCTGAACGCGACCGTGCGGAACTGCTCCCGGCGCACCGCGAGGGTCAGTGCCGGAGCGCGGGCGGCGGTGTCCCACAGGACCACCTTCCCGTCGTCGCCCGCGGTCGCCACGGTGCGTCCGTCGGGGGCGAAGTCGACCGCCCGCAGCCAGGTGGCGTGGTTGGCCAGCCGGGCGCGCGGAGTGCGGTCCCGGGGCCCCCACAGGGCCAGCGTGCCGTCCCGGCTGACGCTCGCCATCCTTCCCCCCGGCCCGAAGTCCACCTCCGACACCGCGTCCTCGTGGCCCGTCAGCTCGGCCTGGTAGACCCGGCGGGTGGACATGCTCAGCAGGGTGCCGCGCGCCTCCGGGGTCCGTGCCGCGCGGTACGCCTCCAGGCTCAGCAGCATGGCCGTGCCCGGCCGCACCCCGGCCAGCCGCAGCGCCTGGGACGCCAACTGCCGGGAGAGGGCGGTCCACTGCGCCTCGACCGCCCGCTGCCGCTGACGCAGGGCGACCACGCTCACCCCGGTCAGCACCACCAGCAGCAGCGCCAGCCCCGCCGACAGCCACCGCAGCTGACGGTTGCGCCGCAGCACCCGGGCCCGTTCGGAGTCCTCGGTCGCCGCGCTGGTCTCCAGGAACTCCCGCTCCAGCGGGGTCAGCGTGGCGGCGCGGTCGTCCCGGCCCAGCCACTCCCGGGCCACCGCCAGCCGGACCCCCCGGTACAGCGCCCCCTGGTCACGGGCGAGTCCGTGCCAGGCCGCGGCGGCCTCGGTCAGTTCGCGGTGGACGGCCAGCCCCTCGCGGTCCTCGGCGATCCAGTTCCGCAGCCGGGGCCAGGCCGTGATGAGCGCCTCGTGCGCCAGGTCGGCGACCCCGCCGTCCAGGGTGATCAGCCGGGCGCGGGCGAGGTGCTCCAGGACGACCGCGGCCTCCCGGGGGTGCCCGGCCTCCAACTCCGCCCGGGGCGCGGGGCGACGGGTGTCCTGGGCGCCCTGACCGGGGGTGATCAGCCGCAGCAGGATCCGGCGGGCGTGCGCGGCCTGCGGGGGAGTGAGCCGTACGTAGGTCTCCTCGGCGGTGTCCGCCACCGCGCCGTGCACCCCGCCGATCGCCTCGTAGGCGGCCAGGGTGAGGGTCCGGCCCTGGCGGCGGCGCCAGGTCTCCAGCAGCGCGTGCGACATCAGCGGCAGCGAGCCGGGCTGGCCCGCGCCGTCCTCCACGATCCGGGCGGTCAGCTCCCGCTCGACCACCAGCCGCGCCGTCCGGGCGGGCCCCACGACGGTCTGCCGCAGCTCGGCGGGGGTCATCGGCCCGATCGGCAGATGCGCCTCGCGCAACACGTCCACCAGCGCCGGGTGCTCGCTGACGTGCCCGTAGAAGTCGGCGCGCACGGCGACGACGATCCGCAGCCCGCCGTCCGGGTCCCGGGCGGCCAGCAGCAGCTCCAGGAACCGGGCCCGCTCCTCCGGGTCCCGGCAGAGGGTGAACACCTCCTCGAACTGGTCGACGATCACGACGGTGTCCCCCGGTCGCCGGGGATCGCCGTCCGGGTCCGCCGTGCCGTCCGTGCCCGTCGCCGGGGTGAGGGCTCCGGCGTGGGTGCTCGCCGGACGGGGGCCCGGGGTCAGCACCCGCACGGCGGCGCACGGCCGCCCGCTGCCGTCACCGTCGGGCCCCGGCCCGGTGCCGTCGCCCGGGTGCTGGAGACGGGGGATCAGCCCGGCCCGCAGCAGGGACGACTTGCCGCTGCCGGAGGCGCCCGTGACCATCACGAACCGGTGCGCGGCCAGGGTCGCGGCCAGCCGGTCCACCAAGTGGTCCCGGCCGAAGAACAGCGCCCGGTCCCCGGTCTCGTAACGGGCCAGCCCCCGGTACGGCGGATCGGAACCGTCCTCCTCCGCGAGGGCCCGGGCGGTCCGTCGGGCGAGTTCGTCCGCCGCCCGGCGCCAGCGGGCCTCCCACTCCTCCCGGTCGCCCCCGCACGCCGCCGCGTAGGCCAGCGCCACGGGGAGGGAGGGGAGCTGCTGTCCGGCGGCGGCCTGGGAGAGGGTGCTCACCGAGTAGTGGGCCCGGCGCGCCATCTCCCGGTAGGTGACCCCTCCCGTGGCCGACCGCAGCGCGCGCAGTTCCCGCGCGAACGCGTGGACGGGTTCCGTGCCCGGTTCCAACGGCCGTTCCCGACGCCCTGCCATCGACCACCTCATCGCGTCCCGTCCCCGGCCGATCATTCGGCAGCGGGTCCGGTCGTGCCAAGGCATTGTTCGGACAGCGCGGAACGGGATTTCCGAACATCGCCGGATCCGTTGGAATCGGTTCCACACCCCGATGGCCAGGGGGAACACCAAGGCCACCGGAGTGCGCGATCACCTATGACATCAGACCGTGACCGAACCCAGTTGAGGAGCGAACACAGATGCTCGTCAGTCGATCGAAAGTGTCCGAGGAGGCCGTCTCCGCGCTCCGGAACGGCGCCCCCGGCGACCGGGGGCGATCCGGCCGGCCGGCGACCGTCCGGGTGACGGCTGACCCGGCCGCGACGGCGGACACCCAGGGGAAGGCCCCGTGGCGGCGGACGGGCGGGGGCGGCCCCTGCGCTCCACCGCGCCCCCGCGCCCGGGGGCGACGACTCACCGCCCCACGGCCCTGCGCTCCAGATAGATCCCGGTGAACACGGCGACCTTGGCCCGCAGCGCCCACGGGTCGAACGGTTTGCCGAGGTAGTCGACGGCACCGGCGGCGTACCCACGGGCGGAGTGCTCCGGGTCCACCCCCATCGCCGTGAGGAAGATGATCGGAACGTCCCGGGTGCGGGGCCGCCGCTTGATGTGCGCGGCGGTCTCGTACCCGTCCATGCCGGGCATCTGCACGTCCATGATGATGACGGCGAAGTCGTCGTCGTCCAGCAGCGCCTTCAACGCCTCCCGCCCGGAGGACACCGCCACCAGCTCCTGGTCCAGGGTGGCCAGGACCGCCGTCATGGCCAGCAGGTTGTCCGCCTGGTCGTCCACCACGAGCACCTTGGGCAGCCGTCGGCCCCCCGGCGCCGCGGTGACGGGCAGCGCCGCGCCCCGCCGCACCCGCTCCACGGCCTCCAACTGGCGTTCCAGCAGGACGCACCGCTCCTCGGCCTCCTCGTGCCGCTCACGGGCCTCCCGCAGCTCGGTCGCGAGCCGCGCCACCTCCTCCTGCAGCAGATCGCGCTCCCGCAGCAGCTCCGACACATCGGGGCGGGCCGCCGCCAGGGCGTCGGCACGGGCCCGCTCGGCGCTCCACTCGGCCTCCAGCTGGCCGAGCCGCACCTCCAGGTCCGCGATCCGGTGCTTCCGGTCCAGCAGCGCCTCGCCGAGCGCGTCGCCGTGGGCGGTGGACAGCCGGGAGTCCCGGTCGGCGTCCGCCAGTTGACGCTCCAGCACCTCCACCGCGTGCCGGGGCGAGGCCCCGGTGGCGACCGCCGCCCGGTGCAGATCGCGCAGCAGCGCGACGGCCCTCGGGGTGGCGGGCGTGCCCCGGTGCTCGGCGAGGTCGGTGAGCAGGTCCACCACCACCTCCCAGGGCGGCACCCGGGAACCGCTGAGGTAGCGGGAGAAGGTCCCCGGATCCCGGCGGCGGCGCGCCGCGTACCGCCGTACGGACACGTCCAGTCCGTCGAACAGCTCGCGCAACGCCTGGGCCAGCGCCCGTGACTCCCGTGTGAGGTCCGTCGCCAGGGGGCGCAGTCCGCCGGGGCCGCTCCGCCCGGCCGCGCGCTTCCCGGCCGTCTGGACGGCCGTCCCCACCGGGACGCCGCCGGGCGGCGGTCCGGAATCCGTCCCCGCCGGGGGCAGCGACCTGTTCATGCGTTCTCCTCACTCCGCCGTCCCCACCGGGACGGCGGCTGTCCCCGGGCGCGGCCCGGCGCACCCCGGCGTCCTCCGACGGAAGCCGTGGGGGCGAGGCACAGCATGGAGGGCGCGGGGACCGTTGCGCCCGGCAACACCGGGATCGGCAACACTGGACGGGCGGAACCCGCCCGTCGGCGCGGGCCGGTTCCGGCCATCGGCGGACACCGGATCCGGAGGCGGAGGCGTCGTGGGGGCGCCGGGTACGGGGCGGGAGCGGGCGGGGCGGGCCCCTACCCAGGCCCGCCCGACGCGTCCGACCCGCCCGACCCGTCTGGCCTGTCTGGCTCGCGCCGCTCATCCGGCCCGCCCACCCCGTCAGGCCCGTCCAGCCCATCCGGCCTGTCCGGCTTGCCCCGCTCATCCACCCCGCCCGGCCCGTCCGACCCGTCCGGCTCGGTCGGTTCACCTGTTCGACCCGCCCCGTCCCGGCCCCCGTTGTCCTCCGACAGCTCCCGCAGGCGGCGCAGCAGTTCCTCGCGCACCGGGTCCGGTGACAGCACCCGCAGGGGGGTGCCCAGGCCGAGGAGGTACGTGACGAGCTGGTCGACGTCGTTGCCGCCGATCTCGACGACGGTGGCGTGGGGACCGTCCGGGTGGTGGGCGCCGATGGTGGGCGGGACGATCCGCAGCGCCCGGTCGAGGGGGTGCGGCAGCCGGACCGTGACGTAGAGCGGGTACACCACGCCCGCGATGGACCGGGAGACGAGGAGCGCCGGGTCGGGCGGGTCACCGAGTTCGACGGCGGCTCCGGTGGACCGCACCCGCACCACCCGGTCGGCCCGGAACGTCCGCCACTGGTCCTTGGCCACGTCCCGGGCGACGAAGTACCAGCGGCGGCCGGTGTGCACCAGACGGTAGGGATCGACGTCCCGGACCGTCTCGTTCCCGGCGTGGTCGCGGTACGCCAGCCGGGCGCGCTCGCCCCGGCGGCAGGCGGCGGCCAGCTCCCGCAGCACACCGGGCGGGAGCTGGGGTCCCCCGGACCGGGGGGTGTGGACGAAGGTCGCGTCCATCTCGCCCAGCCGGTCCGCGATCCGGGGCGGAAGGACCCTCCGCAGTTTGCCCAGTGCCGACAGCGCGCTCCGGTCGTCGCCCAGGACGCCGCTGAGCGCGGCCTCCCGCAGGGCGACGGCGACGGCGAGCGCCTCCTCGTCGTCGAGGACCAGCGGTGGCACCCGGGTGCCACCGCCGAGGCGGTAGCCGCCCCAGGGGCCGGGGTCGGATTCGACGCCGTAGCCGAGGTCCCGCAGCCGGGCGATGTCCCGCCGGACCGTGCGGTCGGTGACCGCCATCCGTTCGGCGAGTTCGCGGCAGGTCCACGTCGGCCGGGTGGACAGCAGGGCGACCAGGCGCAGCAGTCGGGCGGAGGAGCTGATCACATCCGGAAGTGTCCCCGATGACCAGGACCGTGGCGGTCCTGGTCATGTCACCGGCGCACCGCCGTACGGAGCCGGTCCGTAAGGGACGGCCGGTCCGTAGGGGACGGTCTAGGTACCCGTCACGGCTCGTTCGAGCAGGCTCCGGAGGACGCGCTGCTGTTCGGAGTCGAGACCGGCCAGCGGCGAGTCCTGGACGAGGAGTCCGAGGAGCCGCTCGCGGGAGGCGCTGCCCGCCGTGGTGAGGACGAGGTGCTTGGCGCGGCGGTCGGTGGGGTGGGCGCGGCGTTCGACCAGGCCCTGGTTCTCCAGCTTGTCGATGACGAACGTGGCGTTGGAGGGCTCGCAGCCCATGCGCGAGGCGAGCTCCCGCATGGTCATCGGCCCGGTCATCTCCCGCAGCGCGGTCGCCTGGGCCGTGGTGAGCCCCAGGGTGACGGCGTGTTCGCGTACGTGGTCGGAGATCCGCTGGGCCAGCCGGTTCACCAGGCAGCACAGCTCCCGCTCGGCGATGACGTGCGGCTCCGAGGGCGTCGTCATGCACTCACCCTAACAAGCCCATCAAGCAAGGACATTTCCAGCTCATATATTTCTAGCTTGCAAGATTCTAGCTTGCATGGTTCTAACTTGATGCTTATGGTCTTCACCGTTGCCCCGGGGAGCGCTCCAGAGGCGTTCCGGGGGGCCGCTCGGGCTCCGGGGCGGGCGACGACCCGATGGCGCACGACCGAACACCACGGAACACAGGGGAGAGGGACATGACGCACTCCACGACCGACCGGGACGAACGGCCCCCCGGGCCGACCGGCGTCCGTTCGCTGCGGCTGGGCGACACGACGGTGTCCTACGTGCCGGACGGATCGGTGCGGCTGAGACCGCGCGATCTGATCCCCGACGCGACCGACGAGGCGTGGGCCGCCCACCCCGGGTCGCTGGACCCGTCCGGCGACCTGGTGGCGAGCCTCGGCGGCCTGCTGGTGGAGAACGGCGACCGCGCGCTGCTGATCGACGCGGGGTTCGGGCCCCGGTCCTGGCCGCCTGCCCCGGACGGCCCGCGCGGCGCGATCCACGGGGGCGCGCTGCTGGACGGTCTGGCCCGGCTCGGCCGGGGGCCGGAGCGGATCGAGGCGGTGGCCTTCACCCATCTGCACCCCGACCACACCGGCTGGGCCTGGCACCCCGCCCCCGGCGGCGACCGGCCCGCGTTCGCCCACGCCGACTACCTGGCGTCGGAACCGGAATGGGCCCGGCGCGACCTCCTGGAGGCGGCGGAGGTCGAGGGTCTGACCCCACGGATCCGTACCCTTACCGACGGACAGGAGGTCTTCCCGGGCGTACGGGCGCGGATCACCACCGGGCACTCGCCCGGACACACCGAGTACGTCATCACCTCCGGCGGGCGTCGGCTGATCGCCTTCGGCGACTCCCTGCACTCCCCGGTCCAGGTCGCCCACCCCGAGTGGTCCAGCGCCTTCGACCACGACCCCGCGCGCGCCGCCGACCACCGTCGCGCGCTCGTCGGGGAACTGGCGGAACCCGACACCATCGGCTTCGGCGTCCACTTCGCCGGCCTGGCGTTCGGCCGGGTCCGGCGCGACGGCGACGGATTCGTCTGGCGCCCCCTGGACGTCTGATCGCGGACGCCGGACGCCGGACGTCAGACGTCAGACGGGTGAGGCGCGAGAGGTGCGAGAGGTGCGAGGCGTCGAGGAGACGGGTGGGGGTGACTCCGTCGCCGTGCCCGAGGGAACGGCTCGGGCCGCCCCCCGGGGATTCCCCGGCGCGCGGCCCGGCCCCGTCCCCCCGGCGGTGCCGGGCCGGGGGCTCAACCGGGGGCGGTCCGGGTACCAGCCGGTCCGGGTCCGGGCGGCGGGTGCGGTCCGTCCCCGCCGCCCGGACCCCCGCGCCCCCGCAGCGAACGCAGCAGTTCCCCCGTTCCGAAGGCGACCACCGAACAGACCAGGACGACCGCCATCTGCTCCCCGGCGTCCGGCCCCAGCAACAGGGCGGCCAGCACCGCCGCGGTCACCGGCAGCCGGGTCACCGCCGCCGCGGCCGAGACCATCCCCACGGCCAGGGCGGTCGTCACCCCGAAGCCGGGCAGCCCCGCGAAGACCAGGGCGAGCGCCGGACCGAGCAGCACCGCCGGGAAGATCGGGCCGCCGCGCAGCACCCCGAGGGAGACGGCCCAGGCGAACCCCTTGAAGAGCAGCAGCCACAGCAGGGCACCGACCGACCAGGCCGTGGGGTCGGCGGCCAGCCGGGCCAGCATCTCCTGCCCGGACAGCGCGGCCTCTTCGGGCGAACGGCCGCTGCACAGCCCGTACCCGGCGAGCAGCGCCCCGACCACCAGCGCCCCGACCACCAGCGCCCCGAGCACGGTGCGCGGTCCGGGACGGCGCGCCGTCCAGTCGGCGGCCCGGACGCCCAAGGCCACCGCGGCGGTCACCACCACCGCGATCACCGCCGCCAGCGGCACCCCCCACAGGAAGTCCCCGGCCTCCAGCGCGTCGTCGGGCGGTACCGAGGGCAGCGTCAGACCGCCCGTGTCGAGCCCCGTCCAGCGGCCGAAACCGGTGAAGACCAGGGCGCCCACCCCGCTGGCGAGCAGACTGGGCAGGACCAGTGCCAGCAGCCCCGGTCCGCCGAGCCCGGCGGCCTCGATGATCAGTACGGCGGCCACCAGCGGACTGCCGAACACGGTGGAGATCGCGGTGGCCGAGCCCGCCGCCCCCAGCACCGCCACCAGCCGGGGCGCGCGCTCCCGGCGCGCGGAGCGGACCGCGAGCAGCGCGAGGCCGCTGCCGATCGCCATCAGCGGGGCCTCGGGCCCCAGTACCGCCCCGAAGGCCAGCGAGGCGACACCGGCGAGCACCACCCCGGGCAGCGCGGACGGCGCGGTCGCCTTTCCGCTCAGCCCCCGGGCCGGAACGTGTCCGCCGCCCCCGGGCAGCCGGGTGACGACGAACGCGGTGACCGTCCCGCCGACGGCCAGCAGCGGCAGCGGCCACCACCAGGGGGCGGTCCCGTACCCCAGCCGGTGCGGCAGACGCTCCCAGAGCCCGTTCTGGACGGCGTGCTCCAGGGTGACGAAGCCGAAGGCGGCGAACGACAGCGGCACCCCGAGCAGCGCCGACAACAGCAGCAGCCGCAGATAGCCGGGGTCCCGGAGCACCTCGCCGACCGGACGCGCCCCGTCGGGCTCCGCCGTCTGCGTCATCCGGGACCCCGCCTCCTGCGCGCACCGGACACGCGGTGCCGCGTGTCCGGTCCAGACTCCGCCAGGACCGGCTCCCCGGCACCTCCGGGGGGCCGTACGGAGGCGCCCCGGTGCCGTCCGGAGCGCCTCCGTCCCGCCGGGGCGGAAGGTCAGCCCGCCGTCACGTTGTCCGTGAACGTGGTGCCCGCCGCGCGGTAGGCGCCGACCCGGGCGGCCACCTGGGCCGGGGTCAGGACCTCGTCCTTGACGTGCAGCACGTAGTCGACCTGCTGCTCGTAGGAGCGGGGCGCGGTGCCGGTCGCCGTCAGCCCGGTGAACCACTGGTTGAAGCTGAGGAGCATGGCCCGCTCGGGCAGGTACGCCGAGCCGTGCGTGCCGAACAGCTGGCCGTCCACGTAGTACCGGATGTCATTGCCGTCGATGGTGAAGACCAGGTCGTGCCAGCCCGCGTGGCTGCTGCGGGCGACCGTGTGGGTGTTGACGAGCTGACCGGTGGTCGGGTGGTAGGTCTCCCAGGAGGTGCCGTAGAACGCGTTCGAGGTCTCTCCCCAGCCGCCGTTGGGCAGGTACTCGAAGTCGTACTCGGCGTAGTCGTCGGCGAGTGGGGCCTTGAGGTCGTTGATCGAGAAGAAGGTCTGGACGACGTGGTCGCCGTCCGGGCCCTGGACCGGCGCGTCGCTGAACTTCACCCGCGCCGCGTAGGTGCCGTTCTTGAACTTCATCGAGGTCGTGGAGATCTCGGCCTGCTCGGTGTTGGCCGCCGCGCCCGAGGTGGACGCCTTCAGCGTCATCAGGGAGGAGCCGCCCTCCTGGGAGAACGCGATGTTCTTCGGCGACCAGGTCGCGCCCGCCACCCCGGGTCCGCCGCCCCAGGACCGCAGCTGCCAGCCGTTCGCGCCGAGCTTGGGGTCGGTGTGGGAGGAGTAGGCGAAGTCGTCGAACAGTGCCTGGGAGGGCGGTGGTTCGGTCGATCCACCGGGCTCGGTGCCCCATACGGTGGTGCCCGCGACCCGCGCGGTGACCTTCGTCCAGTCGCCGTAGGAGCTCTGGGACGCGCCGAAGGAGTGGTCGTCGCTCTGGACGAGCTGCTGCCAGTCCGTCCGGTGGAACCGCACCTGGAGGTCGCCCGTGTCGGCGCCCGGGGCCAGCGATCCGGCCCCCGCCGTGAAGCCGATCTCCAGATAGCGGTCGGCGGTGGCCGTGGGCCGGGCGAGGGTGCCGAAGGTGCCGGTGACGTTGGCGCAGCCCTTGACCGCCCAGTCGCAGGCGAACCGGTAGGAGGTCTGCGCCGAGTCGGCCTTGAAGTAGTACCGGAGCTTGACGTCACCGAGCGCGACGGCGGTGGTGCCCGTGTTGCGGACCTTCAGCCAGGGCGCGGCCTGCGAGGCGCTGGCCCCGGAGGAACTGGTGCGGTACTGCACGGTGAGCCCGCCCCCGGCCGCCTGCGCGGCGGTGGGGAGCGCCGCGAGGCCGAAGGTGGCGAGGGTCGTCGCGAGCGCCCCGGCCGCGAGCGCGCGCAGCCGGGTGTGTGGGGGTCTTCTCATGGTGGCGCTGCCTCTCCTGAACGTTGAGACGGACGGGCCGCCCCCCGTGGGCGGACGGCACCCGCGTGATCGTACGGAACATTGACGCGTTTCAACTCCCCTGTACGAAAGGCGAGATGGAGAGGCCGATGGATCACGGTTCGTCCCCCGCCGACTGGGGTCCCGCTCGCCGGGAGCCACCGGGGACGCACCGGGAAACCACCGGAACCACCGGGGACGCACCGCGAACGCGCCGGGAACCACCGGTACCCCTCGGGGGACCCCCTTAGGGATCCGAACCGCCCTTATCAATCCACGGGTTGATCCGGCCGACGGGTCCGACGCGCCACGATGACGGCTGTTCGGCAAGACGGAGGAGACAGCACACCGTGCACACACCGAAGACGGGCGCGACCGTCACGACGAAGGCGCCGACGGCGGCGGCGACGGCACCGGGGAGACCGGCGGGACCGGCGGCACCGGAAACGGCCGGGGGAGACGACCGCTCCCCGGCCCGGTGCGGGAAGGGGACGGCCCGGCGGTCCGGGTGGGTGGCGATGGGCGTCGCGCTCGCCCTGTCCGGCTCCCTCGGCACGGCCGTCGCCGTGCCGGGCCACCAGGCCGGAGCCCCCCGCACGGTCGAGGGGACCTGGCGGATGGACGGCTACGGCATGGTCGTCGGCGTCCGCGACGGGGTGCTGCGCACCTGGGACACCACGGCGATCAGCTGCGCCCCCGCGCTGACCATGCCGCGCGAGGGGAGGACGGGGACCGACGGCGCGGCCCGGTTCTCGGCGGACGGTCTCACCCTGACCGTGCGTCCCCGGTCCGGCACCCGGGCCACCCTGCGGATCCACGGCACCGTGGGCGCCCGGGGCCTCGAACGGATCGCCGCCCTGCCGAAGCGCTGCGAGCGGCCCCAACCCACCGGCCCCCGCGCCGCGTTCGACGTGTTCTGGCGGACGTTCCAGGAGAACTACGCGTTCTTCCGGACCCGGGGCGTCGACTGGCGCGAGGTCCGCGACACCTACCGGCCGCGCGTCCACGCGGGGACCACCCCCGACGAACTCTTCGACGTGCTCGCCGAGATGACCGAGCCGCTGCGGGACGGCCACGTCTCCCTGGAGGCCCCGGAGCTGAACCGTTCCGCCCAGGTGGGCCGCCCGGGAACCAGGGAACCGGACGAGGCACTGGAGAAGCGCACCCGGCGGTTCATCGAGCGCCGGGACCTCGGCGGGACACGGCTGAAGTCGTACGCGCAGGGTGCGATCGGCTACGCGGACCTGCCCGGCGGCCTCGGCTATCTGCGGATCAACCGCTTCGTGGGCTACGCCCCGGGCGACGGCGGCTACACGGCCGACGCCGCCGCGCTGGAACGGGCCCTCGACCGGATCGTCACCCGGGCCCGGACCAGCGGCCCGAACCGCTGGCGCGGACTGATCGTGGACGTCCGGGTCAACGCCGGAGGGTACGACGGCCTCGGCCTCGCGGTGGCCTCCCGGCTCACCGACCGCTCCTACCCCGCGTTCGCCAAGCAGGCCCGCAACGACCCCCGGGACGCGACCCGCTTCACCCGGCCGCAGACCGTCAAGGTGAAGCCCGCGCCGGGCGCGCCCCGCTACGACGGGCCGGTCGCGGTCCTCATCGGCGGCTCGACGGTCAGCGCGGGGGAGACGTTCACCCACGCCCTGGACGAACGCCCCGCCCCCACCACCCTGATCGGGGAGAACACCCAGGGGATCTTCTCCGACATTCTCCCCCGCACCCTGTCGAACGGGTGGTCCTTCGGCCTCTCCAACGAGCGGTACACCGATCCCCGGGGCCGCTCCTTCGAGGGGCCGGGCATCCCCCCTGGCATCGCCGTGCCGGTCTTCACCGAGGAGGAGTTCGCGGCGAACCGCGACTCGGCCTTCGACCGCGCCACCGCGCTGCTCACCCGCCGCCGCTGATCCCCTCCGGGTCCGGAGCGGGCGTCGGCCCGTCGGTCGGTCGGGCCGACGTTCCGGCTCAGGCGGCCCGGCCGGTGACCTCGTACCCGGCCTCGTCCACGGCCCGGGCGATCAGCGCGTCGTCCGGCTCGCCGCCCGTCGTCACGGTGACCCGCCCGGTCGCGACGTCGACGTCCACGGACCGGACGCCGTCGAGGTCGCCGACCGCCTTGGACACCGAGGACTTGCAGTGGCCGCACGTCATGCCGGACACCTGGTAGACGGTGGTGCGGCCGTCCGTGGCGGACTCGGTGGCCGCGCTGGTGGAGCAGTTGCCGTCGGTGGAGCAGCAGGACGACATGGTGGTTTCCTCCTGGGAGTCGTGTGCGGGCGGCGAACGCGGGGGATCCCGCCGGAGACCGGAGACCGGAGGTCAGGGGGCCCGGGGGGCCCGGGGGGCTCAGAGAGACCCCCGGGGGGTATCCCCGCGTCCTCCGTATTTATACCCCCACCCGGTATCTGAGGCAAGGTGGTCGCCCGGGGAGGTGGCCGCCCGCCCGCCCCGCCGTGCCACTCGCCCGGCCCCGTCGCGGGACGCTCCCGGCGGCGCTCTCGGCGGGAGGGCCGCACTCTCCGCCGAGGCCCGCCGCCGCACGGGAGCGGACGTCTTCCGCCGGGCGGGCGCGCCGCACTATAGTCCCGAAACTAGCAGCGCTCATCACGCTCGCCCCGACGTCCCGCCCACCCGGCGGACGCGCCCACGGACCCGGCCCGACCGGTCGGCCACCCGGTGGGGGAGGGGCGCGTCCCGGCCCGCGCAGGAGGAACCCGTACCGTGCGTCCCGTCCACTTCGCCGCAGCCCGCCGCACCCCCATCGGCCGCCTCCGCGGCGCCCTGTCCACCGTCCGGCCCGACGACCTCGCGGCCACCGTGATCAGCGGCCTCCTCGCCGACGTGCCCGCCCTCGACCCGGCCCGCATCGACGACGTCCACTGGGGCGCCGCCAACCAGGCGGGCGAGGACAACCGCAACGTCGCCCGGATGGCCGCCCTCCTCGCCGGGATCCCCGACACCGTTCCCGGCGTCACCGTCAACCGGCTGTGCGCCTCCGGACTGGAAGCCGTCACCACCGCCGCCCGGGCCATCGCCTCCGGCGAGGCGGACATCGTCCTCGCGGGCGGCTCCGAGTCGATGAGCCGCGCCCCGTTCGTCCTCGCCCGCCCCGACGAGGCGCTGCCGCACCGCGTCGAGACCGCCGACACCCGGCTCGGCTGGCGCCTGGTCAACCCGGCGATGCGCGAACGCCACGGAGTGCTGTCGATGGGCGAGACCGCCGAGGAGGTCGCCGCCCGTCACGCCATCGGCCGCGAACGGCAGGACGCCTTCGCCCTGCGCAGCCACCGACGGGCCGCCCACGCCCGCGCGCACGGCCACTTCGACGCCGAACTCCTCCCCGTCACCCGCCCCGACGGGACCGTGGTCACCGCCGACGAGTCCATCCGGGAGGACACCTCGCCGGAGCGCCTCGCCGCGCTCGCCCCCGTCTTCCGGAGGGACGGCACCGTCACCGCGGGCAACGCCTCCCCCATGAACGACGGCGCCGCCGCGCTGCTCCTGGTCAGCGAGCGGGCGCTCGACGGACTCGGCCTCGAATCCCTCGGCCGGTACGCGGCCGGAGCCTCGGCGGGCGTCCACCCCGACGTCATGGGCCTCGGCCCGGTCCCCGCCACCCGCAAGGCCCTGGACCGGGTGGGCTGGCGGACCGCCGACCTCGACGAGATCGAGTGCAACGAGGCGTTCGCCGCCCAGGCACTCGCCTGTCTGGAACTCCTCGGCATCGACGCCGAACGGGCCAACCCCAGCGGCGGCGCCATCGCCCTCGGTCACCCCCTCGGCTGCTCGGGCGCCCGCATCCTGACCACCCTCCTGCACCGGATGCGCCGCACCGGGGCCACCCGTGGCCTCGCCACCCTCTGCGTCGGCGTGGGACAGGGCACCGCGGTCCTGGTCTCCCGGGACGGCTGACCGCCGCCGAGGGGAGGCATCCGCCGGTCAACCCGAGGCGACCCGCGCCGACGACGGAACCCAGGACATGTCCTCCGTCAACAGCCGCTTGGCGATGCTGTCCACCGCGGCCCGCAGCGCGGCGTCCGGCGGCCGGTCGCCGTCCCGCTCCAGCCGCTCGTCCAGCCACTCGGCCCACGCCCGGGTGATCGCCGCCGCCTCCCGCCGCCCCGCCGCCGTGTGCGAGAACAGCGAACCGTCCCGGGTGAGGTACCCCTCCTCCACCATCCGTTCGAACACCGGCACCAGCACCTCCGGCGGCATGTGCCGCCGGGCGGCGATCAGCCCCAGACCGGCGTGCCCGACCAGCCGGTGCAGCATCTCCACCTCCATCACGGCCCACGCGCCCGCCGGATCGAGCCGGGTGTCCGACCCGGCGACGATCCGCCGCGCGGTGTGGGGCCCCGCCGTCCGCAACACCTGGGCCACCGCCGTCTCCAGCAGCCGCTGCGAGTCCCCGGAGGAGGGCCGGGCGAAACCCTCGCCCATGTCCGTCGACCCCATCCGGGCGCTGTCCCGCAACGGCACCTCCCGCAGCAGCAGCGCCACCAGGAACCCCAGCAGCGCCACCGGGACCGTCCACAGGAACACCGTCTGCAACGCGTCCTGATACGCCTGGACGATCGGCGCCGCCGCCTCCGACGGCAGGTCGTGCAGCTCCCGGGGATTGGTCGCCGCCCCCTGGACCGCCGCCGGGTCCACGCTCCCCGTGGCGGCGGCCCGCGCCGTCCCGTCCGCCAGCTCCGGCCGCAGCGCGTTGACGTAGATCGTGCCGAACACCGCCGTGCCGAACGAACTGCCCAACGTCCGGAAGAACGTCACCCCGGACGTCGCCGTCCCGAGGTCGGCGTAGTCCACCGTGTTCTGCACCGCGATCGTCAACACCTGCATCGCCAGACCGATCCCGGTCCCCAGGACGAACATGTACACCGACGACAGCCAGGTACTGGTCCCGCTCCCCATCAGTGACAGCAGGAACAACCCCACCGCCATCACCAGCGTCCCCACGATCGGGAACACCCGGTAACGCCCCGTCCTGCTCACCACGGCACCGCTGAACACCGACGCGATCAGCAGCCCCACGACCATCGGCAGCGTCCGCACCCCCGACACCGTCGCCGAGTCCCCATCCACGTACTGGAGGAACGTCGGCAGGAACGTCATCGCCCCCAGCATCGCGAACCCGACGATGAAACTGAGCACCGAGCACACCGTGAACACCGGATCGCGGAACAGCCGCATCGGCAGCATCGGCTCGGCCGCCCGCGTCTCCACCCAGCAGAACAGCCCCAGCGCCACCACCCCGCCCGCGAACAGCCCGACGATCACCCCCGAGCCCCACGCGTACTCGTTGCCGCCCCAGCTCGTCGCCAGGATCAGCGCACTCGCCCCCACCGCCACCAGGGCGATCCCCAGGTAGTCGATGACCGGTTTCGCCGCCGACCGCACCACGGGGATGGTCCGGGCCGCCGCGATCACCACCACGATCGCGATGGGCACGTTCACGTAGAACGCCCACCGCCACGTCAGATGGTCGGTGAACAGCCCGCCCAGCAACGGCCCGATGACCGTCGCCACCCCGAACACGCCCCCGATCGCGCCCTGGTACTTCCCCCGCTCCCGCAACGGGATGACATCCGCGATCAGCGCCATCGACGTGACCATCAGCCCGCCCGCGCCGACCCCCTGCAACCCCCGCCACAGGATCAGCAGCGTCATGTTCGTCGCCAGCCCGCACAGGAACGAACCGGCGATGAAGACGACCGTCGACACCTGGAAGACGACCTTCCGGCCGAACAGGTCGCCGAACTTGCCCACCAGCACCGTGGCGACGGTCTCCGCCAGCAGGTACGCGGTCACCACCCACGACATGTGCTCGCCGCCGCCCAGCTCCGACACGATCGTCGGGAGCGCCGTCCCCACGATCGTCTGGTCCAGCGCGGCGAGCAGCATCCCCAGCGCGATCGTCCCGAAGACGACGTTCCGGCCGCGCCGGTCGAGGACCGGCGCGGCCGGGGCCGCGCCCTGCCCGGCCGTGGCGGGCCGGTCGTCGGTGGAGGTCACGCTCGCAGCGTCACACCCCCGACCCCCCACCGCACCCGGGGCCAGCCGTCCCGGTGACGCACCCCCACCTCCGCCCCGGCCACCCTGGCCGCCCCGACCCACCCGGACCCCCCACCCGGACCCCCCGCCCGGCCCGCCCGTCCCCCCGATCTACCCGCCCCACTCGTTCCGTGCCGCCCCGGACGGACGGCCCACCCCACCCACCCGGAGCCCCCGCCCGGGCCGGTGGACGTGGCCCGGCGCGCCTACCCTCCACCCCACCTACCCTCCACCCCACCTGGCCTGCCCGGCCTGCCCGGCCCACTCGTTCCGAGGCGCCCCGGTGGACGGCCCACCCGGACCGCCCCTTCGGCTGCCACCGTGAGCCGGGGCTCATGACCTGGACCGGAGAGCGTGAGATCAGTGGACCTTTGAGCCCGAGGCGGCACCGTCCCCGATCCGCCCGTCCCCAGTCATCCCCGCCCCGGTCATCCCGTCTCCGGTCGGTCCGTCCCGGTCAGCCGGGGAGCGTGCGCGGCGGCGTCCACCGGCGCCGGGTCGGCGTCCAGGGCGTCCGCGAGCAGCTCCGCCCAGCGGACCAGCCCGGCCAGATCCAGCCCGTACGGTTTTGGGGAACCCGCCGGGTCGGCGGCCCACCGGGCGATCCCGGCGGCCCCCCGCCGCAGCAGCCGGGCCCCGCCCCGCGCGTTCCCCCGGGCCCCGTGGGTGAGCCCCACGGCCAGTTGGGCGAGCCCGCGCCACAGCGCCCGCTCGGTCGCGGGTCCGCTCTTCCAGGCGTCCTCGAACACCTCGTGCGCGTGGAAGGGCATCCCCGCGTCGAGCAGCCGCCGCGCCTCGGCCACGGTCTCCCCGGGCGCCCGCACGACCCCTTCCGGCTGCCGCGCCACCCCGGCCGCCCCGTACGGCAGGGGCCGCCCCAGCCCGTCGCGGGGACGCCCGCTCCGGGCCCGCCCGCCCTCGTCCCGGTCCCGCCCCTCGCTCCGTCGCCGTCCCGCGTCCTCACTCATCCGCCGATTGTCCCCCGCGCGCCCCGCCTGCCCGCCGCACCGGACCCTCCCCGCCCTCCGCCCTGGCACCGGGCACCCGCTCACGTGGGGTAAAGTTCTTTCTGCGTGATCACGCGGGGCACCGCGGAGAACACCACGGGACGTGGCGCAGCTTGGTAGCGCACTTGACTGGGGGTCAAGGGGTCGCAGGTTCAAATCCTGTCGTCCCGACCAGCGTTTTCGCAGGTCGCAGGCGGTATCGGAGAAATCCGGTACCGCCTTTTCGGCATTCTTGGGGACCGGTGGGGGAGCGCGGGGTCCAGCGGCTCCGTCCGAGGGGCGGCGTGAACGGCGAGGCTGAGGGGACAGTGGCGGAGATCCGTCCGGCGCACGGGCCGGTGGAGGGCCCTGCGCCGGGATCAGGGCCGGGTGGCGGGCACGCGCTCGGCGACGAGGGGCGTCACGGCACGACGAGTCCGCCCCGGTACGCGGCGATCACCAGCTGGGCCCGGTCGCGTGCCCGCAGCTTGGCCAGCAGATTGCCGATGTGGGTCTTCACGGTCTTCACGGACAGCACGAGGTCCTGGGCGATCTCGTCGTTGGAGCGCCCCCGGGCGACGAGCAACAGGACGTCGGTCTCGCGCGGCGTCAGATGCCCGAGCCCGACGGTGCGCGCGGGTCCCGGCGTGGGCCGATCGAGATAGTGCTCGACCAAGCGGGTCAGGATGCTCGGCGCGAACAGCGAGTCGCCGGCGTGCGTGCGGCGCACCGCGTCCAGGAGTTCGGCGGGCCGCGCGTCCTTGAGGAGGAAGCCGCTGGCTCCCGCCCGCAGCGCCGAGTACACGTACTCGTCCAGCTCGAACATGGACAGGACGAGCACCCGCGTGCCCGCCAGCCCCGGCTCGGCGGAGATGCGCCGGGTCGCCTCGATGCCGTCGCCGCCGGGCATCCGGATGTCCATCAGGACCACATCGGGCCGGTGGGCCAACGCGCGCGCGAAGGCGTCCTCGCCGGTGGTCGCCTCGGCCACGACCGTCAGGTCCTCGCCGGAGTCGATCAGCAGCGCCAGGCTCTCCCGGAACAGGTTCTGGTCGTCGGCGACGAGTACGCGCACGGCACCGCTCATCGGGCCATCTCCCGCCGGAAGCGGGCCTCCACACAGAAACCGGTGCCGTGGGGCGCGGCGGTCAGGGCGCCGCCGACGGCCCGCACCCGCTCGCGCAACACGCTCAGTCCGTGCCCCGCGCCGGGGCCCGCCCGCCACCCCGGCACCGGCCCTTCGTCCTCGACCCTGACCAGGAGGTCGTCACCGTCGGCGCGGACCGTGAGCGTCGTGCTGGTGGGACCGGCGTGCCGCAGCGTGTTGTTCAGTGCCTCACGGGCCACCGAGCAGGTGACCAGTTGCACCCCGGTGGAGACGCGGGCGGGCTCGACGCGGTCGAGACGCACGGTCAGACCGGCGCGTTCGGCCGCCGCCACGATGCCGGGCAGATCGGCGAAACTCTCCACGGGCCGCAGCGGAGCGGCATCGCCGGTGGCGGCGGGTTCGCGGAGCACGGTGAGCATCCGGCGCAGCTCGGTGGTGGTCTGCCGGCTGACGTCCTCGATGTCGCTGAGCGCGGTGGCCAGTCCCTCCCGCCCCTGACCGGTCGCCTGGGCGGTGGCGGCCCGTACGGTGATCAGCCCGATTCCGTGCGAGACCAGATCGTGCAGGTCACGGGCGATGCGCAGACGTTCGGCCTGGGTGGCCCGCTCGGCCGCCCAGGTGGTCAGGCGCCGCTCGTACTCCGTGCGCTGGGTCCGGGTGCGGGCCATCGCCCAGACCGCGACGGCGACCGCGACGCCGGGCACCGCGACCAGCATGATCCGCTCCCCACGGGCCGACGAGCCGACGGCGACCAGGCTCAGTAGCAGGACGGCCACCACCGCCGTGGCGATGGCGCCCGTGCGGGACGTCCACCGCGGGCGCTCATGGGATGTCCCGGGTCGTTCACGAGTCATAGACGCTCGATCCTAAGCGGTCGCCTACGAACAGTCCTCGGACCCAGGTCCGAAAGACCTGGGTCGCGGTCGCGGCCACGGATCTCGGTTCCGGGCCCGATCCTCCGTGCCTCCACCGCGTGATGACGTACGACCGTGATTGTTTTCGACTCGGTGGTCAAACGTCGCGGGGAACGCCACGTCCTGACCGACATCAGCTGTGCGGCCCGCCCCGGCCGCGTCACCGGATTCCTCGGAGCGAACGGCGCCGGAAAGTCCTCCGCCCTGCGCGTCCTGCTCGGCCTGGACCGCGCCACCTCGGGCAGGGCCCTGATCGACGGCGCCCCCTACGCCCGGCTGCGCGACCCGATGCGCACGGTCGGCGCCGTCCTCGACGGGTCGGGCGCCCACCGCTCCCGCACCGGCCGCGCCCATCTGCGCTGGCTGGCGCACGCGGCGGGGGTTCCCGTCGCCCGCGTCGCGGAGGTGCTGGCGGACGTCGGACTCGCGGAAGCCGCCGGGCGGCGCGTCGGCTCGTACTCCCTGGGCATGGGCCGTCGGCTCGGCGTGGCCGCGGCGCTCCTCGGCGACCCGCCGGTCCTGGTCCTGGACGAACCGGTCAACGGCCTGGACCCGCAGGGCATCCGCTGGATGCGCGACCTGGTCCGGTCCCGGGCCGCCCGGGGCCACACGGTGCTCCTCTCCAGCCATCTCATGGCCGAACTGGAGGAGACCGCCGACGACATCGTCATCCTCGACCGCGGCCGCGTCGTCGCCCAGGGCACGCTCGCGGAGGTCACCGGCGCCCACCGCACCCTGGAGTCCGCCTTCTTCCACCTCACCCGGACGGAGAGCGGACGGTGACCATCATGCTCAGGGCCCTGCGCGCGGAGGGGCACAAGCTGCTCACGCTGCCGTCGGCGTGGCTCGCCGTCGCGCTCGGCGTCCTGCTTCCGGCCGGGATCGCCGCGCTCAACGCCCGCTCGTCCCACGGGCCGGGCGGGGTGGACGCCGGATTCACCGAGCTCGGCATGGGCGGCGCGATCGGCGCCATCGTGCTCGGCGTCGTCGCCGTCAGCAGCGAATACACCTCCGAAGACGAGGAATCCGCGGCGACACGGCAGATCGCCGCCACCCTGACCGCCGCCCCGGCACGGCTCGTGAACCTGGCCGCGAAGCTGACCGCCGTCGGTCTGCTCGTCCTCGCGGTCGCGACGGCGGCCGCCGTCGCGACCTTCACCGCCGTACGACTCGCACGGGGCGAGCCGGTCGCGGACATCACGGTGGGACGGGTTCTCGGGGCGCAGGTCTACCTGTTGTGCACGGCCTGGCTGGCCCTGGCCGTCACCGTCCTGACGCGCAACGGCGTCGTGCCCATGGCCGTGATGATCGCCAACGTGTCGGTGGTGTCGGTGACGTACGTACTGTCCAAGCTCACGGACGCCGCACACTACTTCCCCGATGTGGCAGGCCCCCACATGTTCCTGCGCGACACGGCCACGGAAGCGCACTTCGCGCCGGTCACGGCGGGACTCGTCACGGTGGCCTGGGTGACGGCGGTCCTTCTCCCGGCGGCCGTGGTGTTCTGCCGGAGGGACGCGTGAGGCCATACTCGGAGGGGCGCGTGAGGCTGTACCCGGCGTACCGCGCCGAATTGTCCAAGCTCCTGAGCCTGCCCGCCGTGCGGATCACCCTGGCAGCACTCCTCATCCTCTCGGCCGCACTCGGCGCGGTCACCGGACTGCGATCCGCCCCGTACACCGGCGTCGGCTTCCTGGTGCTCGGCGTCATCGCGGTGACCTCGGAACACGACGGAGGACAGGGCCGGACCACCGCGACGGCGATGCCCCGACGCCTGCCGCACCGCATCGCGTCAACGGCCGCCCTGCTCACCCTGGCGCTCCCGGCCGCGGCCGGTTGTGCCTCCGCCACACACCTGGCATCCGGACGCCCGACCGCCACGACCACGCTCCCCGCCCTGACCGGGGGACTCACCCTGGCCGCCCTCCTGGCCTCGGCCGTCGGCCTCCTGCTGCGCCACGCACACGGCACGGTCGCCCTGCTCGTCGGGTACTTCACACTCGTCGGGCCCGTGCTGGGCGCGCGGTTCCCCGGCGCGGCGGACGCGTTGCCCGAACTCGCCCCGGTGTCGGCACGGCCCTTGCCGGTCACACTGGCGTGGACGCTGGCCGCCTTGACCGCCGCGTTCGTGACGTACCGGCACCGGGACGTTTGACGGTTCCCCTGCTCGCGCGGGAAGCACCACGCCGTCCATGGTGTCGTTCAGCATGGACGCGGTCCACCCCCGCTCGCGCGGGAAGCACGGGGTCGGTGGCCGGGGTGTTCATGCTGGCTCGGGTCCACCCCCGCTCGCGCAGGAAGCACTGCCGGATCACGGCGGGAACGGCGGCCGACGCCGGTCCACCCCCGCTCGCGCGGGAAGCACCCACGCGCCACCACCGAGAGGATCACCATGAGCGGTCCACCCCCGCTCGCGCGGGAAGCACCCGCGCCGATACCGCCAGCGGTGCTCCAGGAACGGTCCACCCCCGCTCGCGCGGGAAGCACCCGGTGGTGGCGTTGCGGGCGCTGGCCGTGGACGGTCCACCCCCGCTCGCGCGGGAAGCACGCAGCCATCGGGGCAGGGCTCGGGGAGGCGGGCGGTCCACCCCCGCTCGCGCGGGAAGCACACCTCGATCACCTGGACCAGGTGGAACGACGGCGGTCCACCCCCGCTCGCGCGGGAAGCACCGGTCGGCCTCGGCCGCGATGTCCTTGTGGTGCGGTCCACCCCCGCTCGCGCGGGAAGCACGTCATGTAGCCGAGACGGCTCTCCGCGCCGGGCGGTCCACCCCCGCTCGCGCGGGAAGCACGAGGGGTGGGGCCGCCTCGCGGACGACGTCGACGGTCCACCCCCGCTCGCGCGGGAAGCACGCGGACGGCGTCAGCGATGGCGGCGGGCCGCGCGGTCCACCCCCGCTCGCGCGGGAAGCACGAGAACACCGTGATCGTCAGCCGCCCCTCGCGCGGGAAGCACGATGGTGGCGTTCATCGCGGAGGTGTTCGAGTCGGTCCACCCCCGCTCGCGCGGGAAGCACCCCTTCCCGGGCCCGGTCCGCGAGCCACTCTGCGGTCCACCCCCGCTCGCGCGGGAAGCACTACGGATCCCTGCGGACCTCGCCGACGAGATCCGGTCCACCCCCGCTCGCGCGGGAAGCACGTGCCCGTGCTCGGCGTGGTGGGCGCGGGCTGCGGTCCACCCCCGCTCGCGCGGGAAGCACGTCGTCGGCAACGTCAAGGATCGCGCGCAGAGCGGTCCACCCCCGCTCGCGCGGGAAGCACCCCACCCTGGACCCCGACACCGGCGAGTACGACGGTCCACCCCCGCTCGCGCGGGAAGCACAGAACCGCCGCAGGTTCCGCCGGCCGGGGAAATGGTCCACCCCCGCTCGCGCGGGAAGCACCCTTTCTGACCTGTGTGTTCAGAGGGGCTTTGCCGTTTCTTGAACCGTCGTCCGTGCCATCGTTCCCATCATGCCAGCCCCGCTCAGTGGCCGAACGCGTGGAGAGCCAGGTCCGGTCCGACTGCGATGTGGCACTGGCCTGGTGCGGATGCGGCTAGGCCGAGGTCCTGCGCGGGCTCCGTGGGAGTCGCCTGGGACCGGTCGGGGGCCATAGGACGGGATGTTGTCCTGGGGAAGGGTGGACGGATGGAGGGAGCGCAAGGAAGGGTGATGGGTCCGGAAGTGCGGGCGATGAGGACGGCTGTCTGCGCTGGGGACGGTGACGGGCACATCTGCGTCGCGGAACGTTCACGTTCGAACGGCCCGGTTGAGTGGATCTGTGAGGACCGGTTTTATGACATCCGACGCGGAGCGTGTACGAGACCTTCTCGTTCCCCATTTGATGGGGAGGCTCGACGATCCGTCGGTCACCCTTGAGGTGACGCGGCTGGAGATCGTGGAGCGGGGAAGGGCGTTCGACGTCGTGGTCGAGTTGCTGGCTGGCGGAGAACGATGGCGGGTCCGACTGCCGAGGGACAGCGCGGACCGGGCGCTCTTCAACGGAACCCCTCCCCACCATCTGGTGCGTGGCGTCGCTGGCATGATCCGTGTTCAGCTCTTCGAGTGGTGGTACACCAAAGGCCGTGAACGACGGTCCGCCAAGCTCGGAGAACGTCTCGGTTCGGCTGACTGATCGGTCGGCGCGAGGGCCGGGCAGTGCCGCGACAGTGGGCGCTCCGGGCGTTCGGTGTACTCCGTCAGCCTGGTACGGGCACGGCGGTGACCGGTCCCGAGAACCTCAGGGTGCGGCGACGACGCCGTGTGCTGGAGACTTCGTGTTGGGTCGCCCGGGCTGTGGGTCATCCGTGTCTTCAGGCGCCCGGCGGCGGTGGACGAAGGTGGGGCGTGCCCGGCGACCTGAGGTTCGGTCCGGCAGGTTGACGGCGGGGGAGGGGGCGCGGCTCGCGTTGCCTCCCCCGCCGTGCGGACCGGGCCGGGCCGGTGCGGCTCCGGGTGGGGTGGGCTAACGGAGGATGAGGTCTTCGGCGGTGTGCCGCCAGCCGTCGCGGCGGTACTCGCTCGGCGACATCCCGTGGGCGCGGGTGAAGACCCGGGTCAGGGCGGAGGCGTCCGCGTAGCCGAGCGTCCGTGCGGTCCGGCCGACCGTCATGCCCTCTTCGAGGTACTGGCGGGCCAGGGTCATCCGGAGCTGGGCCCGCCACTGGGCGTAGGTCTGGCCGGTCGCGTCGGTGAAGTCGCGGCCGAGGCTCCTGGCGTCCACCCCGAGTTCCGCGCCCCACTGGGCGAGCGTGCGTCGGCTCGCGGGTGACCGGCGGACCTCCTCGGCGATCTGGTGGACGGCGGAGGCGGCCGGTCCCCGCGCGGTCGCGGGCGGGCGCGGTGCCGAGAGGAGTTCGAGGAAGCGCCGGGTGATGCCCTGGGGGTCGTGTCCCTCGGGGCGGATGAAGCTGTAGTTGGCGATGACCGTGTGCAGGAGGAAGCCCTCCGCCTCCGGCGGGAAGCGCTGGACGAGGACGGCGTCCGGCGGGGTGGCCGAAGGGCCCGGACGGGAGCCGAGCGGGAGCAGGAGCGCGCCGCCCGGCAGCGTGACGTTGTTGCGCACCCCCGCCGGGAGCCAGGCGACGTCGCCCCGTCGCAACCGGTGCTCCCGGTCCCCGACGACGAGCCGCGCGGTCCCCCGGTAGACCCAGACGAGCACATGGAAGTCGTTGATCCGGTTCCAGGTCCGCGCCGCCGGGATCGGTGGCGGCTCCCCGAGCGCCTCTTTCCCTTCGGGCGTTCGTTCGCCTGTCGGGTCCTTTGCACGGTCGTCCGTCCGGTCGTGTGTCTGGGGGTGTGTCCGGCGGCCATGCGCGGGGGAGAGCGCGTGGACGTCGAGCCGGACGTTCGCAGGGCCCGGCGACGGTCGGGCTCCGGCCGTCGCCGGGCCCTGGCGGCGCTGTTCCCGGTACGCGCTGGGCGTGGTCCCGGTGTGCGCGCGGAACGCCTTCGTGAACCCCGCTGCGGTCGCGAACCCCACCCGTCCGCCGGTCCAGCCGATGTCGTGGCCGAGGTCGAGGTAGCTCGTCGCGGCGGCGATCCGCGCGGCGGTGCGCCACCGGGCGAAGGGCATCCCCGTCTCCTTGAGGAACCGTTGCTGGAGCGTGCGGACGCCGATGCCGACCGAGCGCGCCAGCTCGTCGATCCCCGCTCCGTGGCTCGGGTTCTGGAGCAGTGTCCGCCCGATGGTGAGGGCTTCGGGTGACATCGGCAGGGGCGGGGCGGGCCAGGGGCCCCGGTGGTCGTGGGCCGGGTCCGCCGGGCGCGCGTTGGCGACGAGGTCGAGCGGCCCGCCGTCGTCCGCGGCGCCACGGAGGTAGCCGAGGCCACGGGCGAACTGATAGGTGAGCCAGTCCGACCAGTCGTCCGGGAAGTCGACGCGGAGGGGGCGGTCGACCCCGTTCGGCTGGGAGCGCGCGGTGGGGAAGACCGGAATCGCGAGGGAACCCGCCTCGACGTCGACCTCGTAGGGGAGGCCGGCGGGCACCCAGAGGCCCTGGCCTTCGGTGAGACGGTGCCGTTCCGTCGCCGTCCGGACGCGGACGGTGCCCGTGTGCGTCCAGAGCAGGACCGATTCGCGCGCGTTCCCGGAGGAGACCGCCCGGGCGGCCGGGATCTCCGGGGGTGGTGCGACCGGGAGCCGTTGGTGCGTGGCCATCTCAGCCGCGTTCCGTCAGTCCATGAACCATGCGCTTCAGGATAACCGCTGGCTGAAAAGCAAGGTTAGCCTCACTTAAGTGGTCGGCCGGTCAGCCGGTCAGCCGGTCAGCCGGTCGGTCGGGTGCGTGGGTGGTGGTTCGACGCTCCGCTCCGCAGGTCCGTCCCCCTACCGTTCCCCGTCCTTCCGGGTGCCCCGTCCCCTTGTCCTTTCCGAGGAGTCCTTCCGTGTCCGTCCCCGCGCGTCCGTCGACCACGCTCCCCGTGACCCTGCGGGAACTGGTCGTGGTCAGGGTCGTCGACATCACGGCGGGAATGCGGCGGGTGACCCTGGGGGGTGACCAGCTGGCCGCGTTCACCTCCGTGGACGGGACGCGGTGGCCCGCGTTCAGCTCCCCGGGTTTCGACGACGACATCCGGTTGCTGTTCCCGTACCCGGGCGAGAGCGAGCCCGTCCTGCCCGTCATCGAGGACGGCCGGGTGACGTTCGCGGAAGGGCGCCGACCGATCGCCCGGGCTTACACGGTGCGCCGCCATGACCCGCGCGCTCGTGAACTGGACGTCGACGTCGTCCTGCACGGCGACGGGGTCGCGTCGGGCTGGGCCCGTGCGGTGGTGCCGGGAGACCGGACGCACATCGCCGGTCCCGGCCGGACGCGGGGGATCCCGCCGGGCGCCGACCGGCTGCTGATCGTGGGAGACGACACGGCGGTCCCCGCGATCGCGCGCCTCCTGGAGGAACTCCCCGGCCGCGCCCGTGGACGCGTGCTCATCGACGTGGCGCACGAAACGCACGTACAGGAACTGCGCGGCCCCGCAGGGGTCGACGTCACATGGCTCCCACGGGACCCGTCCGCTCCGCACGGTCCCGGTGCGCTGCCGACTGCCGTTCGCGAGACGGCCTGGGCGGACGGGGAGTGGTTCGTCTGGCTGGCCGGTGAGCAGTCGATGGTCCGGGAAATCCGTCGGGACCTCGTCCGCGAGCGCCGGGTGCCCCTGTCCGCGGTCGACTTCACGGGCTACTGGAAACGCGAGGACGTGAAGGGTCCTCGCCTTCAACGGTCCTGACGGTCGTTCGGGGCCGGGGAGCCTTTCCCCGGCCCGTCTCTCCTTCATCCCCGTCCCCCCTCGTCCTCATCGCCAGCGAGGGTCCGTCCCCGAGGCGCGAGCCCGCTCGAAGCCCACGAACACCCCGAAGCGCACATCACCCCGAAGCACGAGCCGAGCTCACCCGAAGCGCGAGCCGAGCCCATCCCGAGACACGCAAGAACGGCACTCATGAACATCACCCGACGCAATGGCGTCACCGGCCTCATCGGCGCGGTGCTGGCCGCCGCCCTCACCCTGACCGGATGCTCGTCCACGTCGTCCCCCCAGAAGACATCGACCGGCGACGGGTCCGGTCGGCTGCCCGCCGCCGAAGGGCGGACCTCCTACCCGCTGACCCTGGAATCGCCCTTCGGCGAGACCGTGTTGAAGAAGCGTCCCGAACGGATCGCGGCGGTCGTCCCGAACGCGATCGACACGGAACTGCTCCTCGCGCTCGGGGTGGAGCCCGTGCTCAGTTCCAGCCTCGTCGACGAGGGCGGATACCTCGACGAGCACGGCGCGGAGGGCCTCACCACCTACGAGTTCGTGATGGGGGAGAAGGTTCCGGTGGAGGCGGTCGCCGCCAGCGACCCGGACCTCATCGTCGCCGTCGGCTGGACGGACGGCCTCGGCGGGGTGAAGCTCGCCGACCACTACGACCGGCTGTTGACCATCGCCCCGGTCGTCACCAGCCCCGACACCGCGTCACAACTGCTCATCCCCTGGCAGGAATCGATCCGGGTGCTCGGCGAGGCGCTCGACCTCGCCGACGCCGCGAAGGGAGTCGTCGACGAGCACGGGAAGCGCTTCGCGAAGATCAGGGACGAACACCCGGAGTTCGACGGGCTCACGGCCACGTGGGCGATCAACTACGGCTCCGCCAACGGTCTCCAGTACCTGTCGACGCCCGGCTCCGCGCCGGAGGCGTTCCTGGGCGAACTCGGCTTCGCCGAGAACCCGAAGGCGCGGGAGTTCGCCCGTGAGGCCACGGTGAGCGGCGAGCTGCTGTCGAAGATCGACGCCGATGTGCTGGTGCTGGGCCAGAGCGAGGCCGCCCGCGACAAGGAGATGCGGGAGCTGACCGGTCGCGATCTGTTCCGGAACCTCGGTGCCGTGTCCTCCGGGAACTTCGTGCAACTCCCGCCGAAGACGAAGGACGGCGGGGACCTGCTGTGGGCGATCAGCAGCGGCGGGCCGATCGGGAACGCGTGGGCGGCCGGACACCTCGTCCCGCAGCTCGCCGACGTCCTCTGACCGACCGACGCCCGGTTCGCGGGCGGGGGCGTGCTCACCAGCTGTCCGCACTTTACGCACCACCTGTCCGGACCCTGCCCGGACCCTGTCCGGACCCCACGCGGACCTCACACGGACCCCGAACTGAGCGTGACCCGAGCCGGGTGACCGCGCCGGACGTCCCCCTGCCGGGCGTCCCCCCGTACCGGATGCCACCCGCCCCGGCCGCCCCCGTCCCGGACGGTCGTCCGCACCGGCCGTCCGCCCGACGCACCCCCCAGCGGGGGCGGGGTGCGGGGGGGCCACCGCGCCTCCGCACCCCGCCCTGACCGAGGAGAACCATGACCACGGACGCGACACGATCCGTCCCGCCGCCCGAGGAGAGACACGCGGAGCGGCTCCCGCCCGCCCGGCGGAAGCTGCTCGGGCTGGTGGCGCTGACGCTCGTCCTCGTCTGCGCGCTGGCGCTGAGCGTGAGCTTCGGGGCCAATCAGCTTCCGCTCCGGGACGTGTGGCGGAACGTGTTCCGTCCCGACGGGTCCGAGGCGGCGTCGATCGTCTGGACGCTCCGGGTGCCCCGCACCGTCCTCGGCGTGGTCTCGGGCGTCGCCTTCGGAGTCGCGGGGGCGCTGATCCAGGCGATCACCCGGAACCCGCTCGCCGACCCGGGCATCCTGGGCGTCAACGCGGGTGCGGGGTTCGCGATCACCGTCGGCGTGGGCCTGTTCGGGGTGTCGGGCGTCACCGGGTACGTGTGGTTCTCCTTCCTCGGCGCGCTCCTCGCGACGGCGGTCGTGTACACGATCGGTTCCTCGGGGCGCGGCTCCGCCTCGCCGGTCACGCTGGTGCTCGCCGGGGTGGCCCTGTCCGCGGTGCTGATCGCGTTCTCGGCGTTCCTCACCCTCATGGACGAGGAGACCTTCCGGGCCTTCAGGAACTGGGGCCTCGGATCGATCGCCCGTGCCTCGATCCCCGACACGCTCTCCGTACTGCCCTTCATCGGCGCCGGGTTGGCGATCGCCTTCTGTCTGGGCGGAGCGCTGAACGCCGTCGCCCTGGGCGACGACCAGGCCGCCTCGCTGGGCGCGAGCGTCACCCGCGTCCGGGTCGCCGGGATCGTCTCCGTCACCCTGCTCGCGGGCGGGGCCACCGCGCTCACCGGGGGCATCGCGTTCATCGGGCTGATGGTGCCGCACGTGGTGCGCTGGTTCACCGGTCCTGACCAGCGGTGGATCATCGCCTACACCGTCCTGGCCTCGCCGGTCCTGGTCCTCACCGCCGATGTGGCCGGACGTCTCGTCGCCCGCCCCGGGGAGATCGAGGCGGGCGTGCTGACCGCCCTGATCGGCGGACCCGTGCTCATCGCGCTGGTCCGCCGCGGGAAGGCGGCCGGACTGTGAACCACCGGACGGTGAACCATCCGAGGCGCGCCCCGAAGCACCACCCCGACTCCCCGCCGGACGCGGTCGACTTCGGCTACCGGCGGTGCCGCCTCCGCGTCGGCGGCCTCGTCGCCGTCCCCTTCGGCCTCCGGGCGCTCGTCGTCCACGCGGTCCTCACCGTGGTCGCCCTCGGCGTCGCGGTGCTCTCCCTGGGCTTCGGCGACTATCCGCTCACCCCCGGCCAGGTCGTACGGGTGCTCGCCGGAGGGGGCGAGGAACTCCACCGGATGATCGTCCTCGAATGGCGGCTGCCGACGGCGATCGGCGCCGTCCTGTTCGGCGCGCTGCTGGGCGTCGGCGGGGCGGTCTTCCAGTCCCTCACCCGCAACCCCCTCGGGTCACCGGACGTGATCGGCTTCGACGCCGGTTCCTACACGGGCGTCGTCGTCACCACCCTGCTCCTCGGGTCCCACGCCTACGGGGCGGTGGCCCCGGCGGCGCTCGTCGGAGGGCTCCTCACCGCCGCCGTGGTCTATCTGCTCGCCCACCGGCGAGGCGTCCGGGGGTTCCGGCTGATCATCGTCGGCATCGCCGTCTCGGCCATGCTCGGATCGGTCAACTCCTACCTCATCACCCGCGCCGACATCAGCGACGCCATGAGCGTCGGCTTCTGGGCGGCGGGTTCGCTGAACCGCGTGGGATGGTCCGCCCTGGTGCCCTCCCTGATCGGCGCGGTCCTCGTCCTCGGCTGCGCCGCCGCCCTCTCCCCGGCGCTGCGCCAACTGGAGCTGGGGGACGACGCCGCCCTCGCCCAGGGGGTCAGCGCCGCCCGCGTCCGCCCCGCGCTGCTGGCCGTGGGGGTCGCCGCCACCGCGCTGGTGACCGCGGCCGCCGGACCGATCGGGTTCGTCGCGCTCGCCGCGCCGCAGCTCGCCCGTCGGCTGACCCGCGCCCCGGGGGTGCCGGTCGCCTCCGCCGCGTTCATGGGCGCCGCCCTCGTCGCCCTCGCCCAAGCGGTGTCGCTGGCGATCGGGCAGGCGTACCGACCCGTCCCCGTCGGCCTGATCACCGTCTGCCTGGGCGGGCTCTATCTGATCTGGCTGCTGATCCGCGAAACGAGACGTCACACATGACCCCTTCCGACTCCGACTCCGGCACCGAGGCCGAGGCCGAGGCGAGCGGTACCGCGTCCGTGCCGCACCCGGGTGGCACCGCGTCGCACCCGGTCGGCCCGACCCCATCGGATCCGGCGGCCGGGACCGCGTCGGACCCGCCGGACGGGGCCGTGCCCCACCCGCTGGACGGGGCCGCGCACCCACCGGACGGGGTCGCGCCGCCCCCGGCGGGCGGAACCGCGTCGGACCCGGCGGCCGGTACCGGGCCGTACCGCTCCCGGCTCCGGGCCGAGGACGTGACGATCGGATACGACCGGCGCCCCGTCAACACCCGGCTCTCGGTGGCGATCCCGGACGGATCGTTCACCGTCGTCGTCGGCCCCAACGCCTGCGGAAAGTCCACCCTGCTGCGCGGACTCTCCAGGCTCCTGCGGCCCACCAGCGGGCGGATCGTCCTCGACGGCCGGGACATCCACGCCCACAAGGCCAAGGACGTCGCACGGCGGCTCGGGCTCCTCCCGCAGTCCTCGCTCGCCCCCGACGGCATCCGCGTCGCCGACCTCGTCGCCCGTGGCCGCTACCCGTACCAGAAGCTCATCCGCCAGTGGACCGAGGAGGACGAACGGACCGTCGCCGAAGCGATGGCCGCGACCGGTGTCGACGACCTGTCCGCCCGGCCGGTCGACGAGCTCTCGGGCGGACAACGCCAGCGCGTCTGGGTGGCGATGGCACTCGCCCAGCGGACGGACATCCTCCTCCTCGACGAGCCCACCACCTTCCTCGACCTCACCCACCAGATCGAACTCCTCGAACTCTTCACCGATCTGCACCTGGCGGGGCGGACCCTCGTCGCGGTGCTCCACGACCTCAACCAGGCGGCGCGGTACGCCACGCACCTGATCGCGATGAAGGACGGCGCCGTCGTCGCGGAGGGCCCGCCGTCCCGCGTCGTCACCGCCGAACTGGTCGAGGACGTCTTCGGACTGCGCTGCCTCGTCGTCGCCGACCCCGTCGCGGGAACCCCCCAGGTCGTTCCGATCGGACGCGACCGCGCACCCCGGACCGGAGGAAGCCGATGACGACCAGCCCCCCGCACCGACCCCGCCCGCGACCCCCGGGGCGTTCACCGCTCGCGCCCGCGCTGCGGCCCAGCCTCCCCGCGCTCGGCCTCGCCTCGCTCGCCGCCGCCCTGTCCGGACTCTGCGGCCTCGGCGCGCTCTGGTCCACGGCACGGCTCCTCACCGACCCGGCGCCCGGACACGCGGTGGGGGCCTGCGCCGCGTGGACCACCGGCGCCCTGCTGGCCGCCTTCTCCTCCTGGACGGCCCACCGGGGCGAGGCGCGCTTCGCGCACCGGCTGCGCCGCCAGGTGGCCGGACACCTGGCCCGGATGCCGATGAGCGCCCTCGCCGGGCGCGGCGGCGACGCGCTGCGCCGCCTGGTCTCCGACGACATCGCGGCGCTGCACCACACCGTCGCCCATCTGCCGGCCGAGATCGCGACGCTCGCGGTCGTCCCGCTGGCCAGCGTGGCCGTCCTCCTCGCCGTCGCGGGACCGGCCGCGCTGCTCGCCCTGCTCCCGGGACTGCTCGCCGCCTGCTACTACCTGCTGGTCGTCCCCCGGACCTCCGCGCGCCACGGGGCCGAGAGCGCCCGGGTGATGGGCGACATCGTCTCCGCCGTCGACGACCACGCGCGCGGCGTCCGGATCTGCCGCGTCTACGGGGCCCAGGGCGGCGCGGCGGCCCGCTACACCGAGGCGACCCACCGCTTCACCACGGGAACGGTCCGCTGGGTGGGGCGGGTCGCGACGCTCGCCGCCGTCGCGGGAGCGCTGCTCCAGGCCGCCGCGACCTATGCCGTCGCCTACGCCGTCGGCCACGGACGGGACACCACGACCCTCGCCGTGCTGCTGCTGTTCGGCCTGGCCACCGTCACCCCGGCGCTGCGCCTCGGCCACGGGCTCGACTACGTCCGCGCGGGCCGCGCCGCGGCGGACCGGGTCGCCGAAGTCCTCCGGGAACCCGTCGTCACCCCCGTGGCGGGGGTGGCCACGGCGGGAACGGCCCTGGTCCGCCTCGGGGTCGGGACCCCGGAACGCGTCCTGCTCCACGAAGTGACGCACACCTTCGCCCCGTCGACGGTCACCGCCGTCACCGGCCCCAGCGGAAGCGGCAAGACGACGCTCCTGCGGGTCATCGCCGGACTCGAACCGGCCACCACGGGGACCGTCGTCCTTCCGGCAACGGCAACGGCAACGGCAACGGCAACGGCAACGGCAACGGCACCGGGTTCGGTACCGGCACCGGGTTCGGTACCGGTGTCGCCCGTCCCCCCGGCGTCGGGGCCGGTGCTCCTCGTTCCGCAGGGCGGCGACGTCCTGCCCGGAACGGTCCGCGACACCCTCCGCCTCACCGCCCCCGACGCGGACGACCGGGACCTCGCCGAGGCGCTCCGGCGGGCGCGGCTCGACCTCCCGCCCGGGACGGCGACCACGGACCTCTCCGGCGGCGAGCGGCAACGCGTCGCACTGGCACGGGCCTTCCTCACCGACGCGCCCGTGATCCTCCTCGACGAGCCCACCAGCGCGCTCGACGAGCGGACGGCGGCCCGGGTGATGACGGAACTGCGCCTCCTCGCCGACGAGGGCAGAACACTGATCGTCGTCACCCATGACCTCCGCCTCGCCGCCACGGCGGACGAACGGCTCACCCTCGCCGGGGGATACCTCACGCCCACCGGGGAAGCCGATGGCCACGAAGGGGGAACCGGTGACCACGACAGGGGAAGCGGATGACCACGACCGGAGGAAGCCGATGACCACCTCCCGGCCCTGGGCGTCCCGGGTGTCCCAAGTGTCGAGTGCGGTAAGGGAGTTGCCCGACGCGGCGAAGCGGCGGCTGATCCGGATCTCCCTCGGCTGGGCGCTCGTCGCCGTCGCGGAAGCCACCGCGTACACGGCGCTCGCCTGGGCCCTGGCGAACGGGCGGCCGCCCGGAGCGGTGCTCGGCGCGGCGGCGGTGGCCGTCGCGATCACCGTGCTGGTCTCCCGGAGCGGTTACCTCACCGGCGCCCGGCTCGCGGGCGACCTCTACGAGGGGCTCGGCGCCGCGTTCGCGCGCGCCCGGCTCTCCTGGTTCACGGAGCCCCACCGGGCGCTGATCGGGACCGTCGCCGGGCGCGCCATCCCGACGCTGATGAGCGTGCCCGCCCACCAGTTGCAGACGTTCGTCCTGTCGCCGCTGGTCCCCGTGCTGCTGCTCATCGGGATCGGGATCGTCGATGGGCCGTCCGCGGCGCTGTTCGTGGGCGTGCTCCTGGCGGTCGCCTTCGTCGCGCAGAGCCTCGCCCAGCGCGCCCTGGCCCGCGCGGACGCCGACCGGGGCGACGCGGGGCAGGCCGCCGCCACGGCGTCGCTGGAGTTCGTCGACCACCTCGAACTGCTGCGGACGGCCGCGGGCCCCGACCGGGCCGTCGCCCGCCTCACGGCCGCCTGGCGGACGGAGGAGGCCGCGCTCGCGCGGACCAACGACGCCTCCGCGCCCGCCGCGCTGGTCTCCGGCCTCGCCGGCGTCCTTCCGCTGGCCGGAGTCGTGACGCTCCTCGCGGTCACGGGCACCGGCGATCCCGCGTCGGCGCTCGCCCTGGTGATCCTCACCGCACGGGCCGCCGCACCGCTGGACGCGCTCGCCCTCGCGGGCCTGACGGTGAACGACCTGCGCACCACCCTCCAGCGGTACCGCGCCGTGGCCACCGCGCCCGCCCTGCCGGAACCCGCGCGGAGCGCCCCGCGCGACGGCCACCGGCTGGAACTCGTGGGCGTCTCGCACCGGCCCGTGCTCCACGGCCTCTCCGTCGTGATCCCCGAGGGGGCGCGGGTGCTCGTCACCGGCCCCACGGGAAGCGGCAAGAGCACCCTGCTCAACCTGCTGATGCGTTTCGACGACCCCGAGGAGGGGCGGGTGACGCTGGGCGGAGCCGACCTCAGGGACGTGCGCGGCGACGACCTCGCCACGCACTTCGCCTACGTTCCCCAGGACCCGGTCGTGTTCGACGGCACCCTCGCCGGGAACATCCGGCTCGGCCGCCCCGGGGCCACCGACGACGAGGTCCTGGCGGCCGCCCGGACGGCGCGGCTGGAGGAGGTCGTCAACCGGTCCCCGCTCGGTGTCGACCAGCCCGTCGGACACCACGGGAGCGCGCTCTCCGGCGGGGAGCGCCAACGGGTCGCCCTCGCGCGCGCGTTGCTGAAGAACGCGCCGGTCCTCGTCCTCGACGAAGCGACGGCGGCGCTCGACGTCACGACGGAGCGGCACGTGGTGGAGGCGCTGCGACGACTGCCCGGGACGGTCATCGCGGTCACCCATCGCGACACCGGCCTCTGGGACGCCACGGACGTCATCGCCCTCCCCGCCCCGAGAGGAGAGGCGACGGGAACCGGCGCCGACGACCGGGAACGGGTCCGGTAGGGGCGTCGACTCCGTGGGCCGGACGGGTGCGGGGCGCGGTACCCGCCGGCTCATGGACGCCCGTCGCCGTCGACCGGCCCCCTCCGCGCGGGGTCCGGGGCGACGGCTGCTCATATGCCATCGTCCGGGTCGGTCGTGATGAGCCGGGGGATCCCGTGATCCGAACGGCGACGTCCTGGCCCGGGGAACGGCCGAACGGCGACGGTCCGACGCGACGGCGGCCCGGCCGACGCGACCCCGCGATGAACCCGGTCGGTGACGAGACGGTGTCCGTCCGATAAACACCCCCGTGGGGGAGACCGCGCCCGCTAGGTTCGTGGTCAGGACTCGTGAACGGGGGTACGGCCGTGTCGAGTGGTGACCGTGAACCGCCGCCGAGGTGCCCGGGCGGACATCCCGGAATGTCGACCGGCGCGGGCGTCGAAGTGCAGAAACGCCTGGAGGTCCTGATCCGGGACTTCCGCACCAGTGATCCGCCCATGCCGGTCGCCGTGCTCCACGCCGAGGACAGCGCCGATGACGACCGGGTCGTCGACTTGGTGGAGGAGCTGCACCGGGGGCAGGACGCGCACGGCACCCGGTGCGCCGTCGCCCCGGCCCAGCAGGAGGGCGTCACCGAGGTGCGACGGGCCGCCGCCCTGGTACGCGATCTCGCCGACCCCAAACGGTGGGACGGACACGGCTCGGTCTACCGGCGCTACGCCTTCCCCCGGCTGCGGCTGGTACGGGCGATCGAGGACGCCGTCGTCGAACTGAACGCCGAATGGCCCCAGCCGACGTCCGCCTCTACGGCCACCCCGGGGACCCTCCCGCCAACGGCCGCTCCGTCGACCGCTGTCCCGCCGACTGCCGTCCCGTCGACGGCCGTCCCGTTGGGCGGACCCGACCCCGCCCAACGGCTGCTGGACCAACTCGCCAAGCAGCGTTGGCGGCCGAAGGGCGGCAGGCGCTGGAACCCGGGTCCCGCCCAGCTCGACATGGCGCACATCCTCCCGGCGAGCCTGGTCGCCGGTCTCGCGGCCCTGCTCGCCAGGAGCCACTGGTCGGTGGCGCTGGCCTCCGGGGTGGGGTTCCTGCTGCTCCTGCTGCTGCTGGACAACGTCCTGCCGGGACGGGCGCCGATCTTCCTCTGGCTGCGCCGCGAGAGCCGGTGGTTCATGACCACGACCTTCCTCAGGGCCGCGTCGCGCGGGCGTTCCACCGACGTCTCGCTCTTCCGCCCGGTCCGCTCCTGGCGGGCCATCGCGGCCCGCGCCCACGACGTCGCCGAGGCGCTCCAGGAAGGGGACGACTTCCAACTCCAGCTCTACGTGCTGGCGTTGTTCGAGGACCTGCGCGACAACCACCGCCGCTGGAGCTGGGACCTCCGGGGCTTCAAACGCCATCGACCGCCCATGCTCTTCCTGCCCCGGGTGGGAGCGGAGAACGGCGGCATCGAACTGATCAAGGCGGTCAGCGACGTACGCAGCCGCCGCAGCGAACTGGACCCGCTGCTGATCGTCGCCGCCGTACCGGGTTCCGAGGTCCACCGGCTCCAGCGCACGGTGGTGCAGGAGCCCGGCGGCACCCTGTGGATCTGGTACCAGGAATGGGCCCGCAACCTCCGGGCCGGACAGTCGCCCAGCCGTGAACTCGCCGAACTGCCGTGGGTGTTGAAGGTTCCCCTGCCCGGCGACCGGCTGGGGCCGCTCGCGGACGGACGGCTGCCCTGCGTACGGGCCAACACCCGGCCCACCACGGCCCGGGTGGTCTGGTCCGTGCACGCCCTGGCCCTGGTGCTGCTGCTGTTCGCCACCGGAGTCTGGACGCGCGCCGACGACCTCCACGACACCTACTGTTCGGCGTCGGTCCTGACCGCCAACCGCGACACCGTGCGCAGGACCGGCCCCGACGGCCGGACCGAGTGCATCGGGGTCGCCACCGACGGGGTCCGCTTCGCCGACTGGCTCCCCGACGGCGGAGAGGCGTCCGGGGAGAACGACACCCCGTGGTCGGTGCCCTGGCTGGAGGACCGCATCGCGAGCCAGAACCGTGACGTCCTCGCCGAACACCGCGACGAGTACGTGACCGTCATCTACGCGGGCCCGCTCAGCCACGATCCCGACAAGGGCACCTCCCCGGTGAAGGGCATCGAGGAACTGGCCGGCGTCCATCTGGCGCAGGCGGTCATCAACGAGACCTACCCCATCAAACTCCGGGTACTGGTCGCCAACGGAGGCGTGGACCTCCACCACCAACTGGACATGGCCGACCGCATCACCGCCTACGCCGCCACCGACCCCACGGTGGTCGGTGTGGTCGGCACCGGCCGTGACCTGAAGTCGAGCGCGAAGACCAACGAGAAGCTGCGTGACGCGGGGCTGCCGGTGGTCTCCGGCACCAACTCGGCGACCTATCTGCCGCGCACGTTCGCCAACTGGTTCAGCCTCGCCGCCCCCGACGAACGACAGGTCAAACAACTCGGCCTGATAGCAGCGCAGTTGCGTGAACCGGGCAAGAAACAGCACGCGCTGGTACTGGCCCGGGACACCGCCGAGTCGGACGACCTCTACACCGACGAGCAGGCCAAGTACGGCCAGCGGATGCTGAGGCGTCAGGGCTTCTCCATGCTGGGGCAACGCCGCTACCTGCTGGTGGGCGGAAAGCCCGAACTGCGGGTGCACACGGAGAAGATCTGCCAGGGTTCCCAGGTGCCGTCGGTGATCTACTTCGCCGGACGGGTGGAGGACATCAGCCCCTTGATGGCCCAGCTCGGCACCGAACCCGGCTGCGCGCGGCGGAACATCTCCATCCTCACCGGCGACGACCTCTCCAAGGCCAAGTTCACCCGGGGCCAGGACGGGGTGGCGCCCAAGGTCACGCTCTACCACGCGGTCCTGGCCGAACTGGAGGAGGCGTCGTCGTCGACCTCCTTCTACAAGGACGCGCACGCACACCTGCTGGGGCGCGAGGAGGAACTGCCCACCCATGAGACCGCGGTCTTCTCCAGCGGCCAGACGGCGTTGAACCACGACGCGACCCGGGCGCTCTACTGGGCGGCGACCCGGGGCAGCGTTCCCCAGAGCCGCGCGGCGACCTGGGTGAACCTCCGTACGGTCAAGCTCAGCGGAATGGCCACCGGCACCATCGACTTCACCAAGGCCCCGCTCTACGGCGACCGCGACGGACACAGCGTGGCGCTCAAACAGGTGCGGAGCGCGCCGGACGGGACTCCACGGACCCGGTTGATCTGCAGCAGGGTCGCGGGCGACGCCGAACCGCTGACCCGACGGGAGTGCGCGATCGACCCTCCGGCGGGCTGAACCTCCGGGGAGGGCCGCCCCTCCCCGGAGCCTCCGACGGGGCCCGGGCCCCGAGTCATGAGCCACGGGTCACGGTGCTCTTGGCGCTACGGCGCTACGGTGTTATGGACCCCAAGGGCTCCAGGCGCGCCGGGTCAGTGACCGCCCCGGGGCCGTTCGCAGCCGCCCTCGTAGTAGACGCCGTGGCCCTCGGCGGTCGGCGGCGGCCCCGGTTCCACCGTCACGCACAACCCGCTGTCGGGAACGGCCAGGGAGAACCACGGCCCGCCCGCCACCACCCGGACCCCGTCCACCGGATATCCGAGCCGCTCCAGCGCGCCGCGCACGGCCCGCTCGTCGAGCGGTTCCGCCAGGGCGCGCAGGGCGCGGAGCACCGCCTTCGCATGGGCGTCGGCACGGCACCGCGCGTCCGGGCCCAGCTCCACCCGCTTCCGGAACGCCTGGTTCTCGACGTACTTGCCCGCCTCCGGGTCCAGCGACGAGGAGCCGGAGGGGGAGGGCGAGCCGGTCGCTTCCGCGCACGCCCCGGCGATCTTCCGGAACCGTCGGTCGTGGTCGGCCAGCGGGTCGGCGGTGGGGGAGGCCGACCCACTGGCCGCCCCCCGGCCCGGTCCGGAACCCCCGCCGTCGGCACGTTCCTCCCCGCACCCGCTCAGGGACGAGCCGAGAAGGACACCCACCGCCGTGACGACCACGGCCCACCCCATGCGCTTCATGCGCACCGACGGTACGCGAGGCGGGAGCGGCCGGGAGCCCGGACCGTCCGACCCGGGGAGCCGTGGCCGGATCTCCACGGCGGGACGGTCCGGGCCGGACTCCCGGCCCGTCACGGATCATCTGGTGCCCGGGAACGCCTCGACCGCCCGGAGGACTCCGGGCGGTCGAGGCGCGTTCGGGGTGACCGCGGAAGTGAAGGCGGCCAAGGAGGGGAGACGCGGGGAACGGTCCGTCCCCGGCCCCGCCCCCGTCAGCCGATCGCTATCCGGTCCCGCCAGTGGTTCGTGGGGCCGCCGATGATCTCGGTGCCGTCCCCGCTCAGCGCCGTCCGCGACCCCGCGTGGAACCGCACCGAACCGTCACCGCGCACCGCCCAGATGTCCGGGACGCCGTCGCTGTTCGCGTCGGGGGTGCCCATGACGAACGGCGTGTTGGCGACCGTCCAGTTGCCCGCCCCGTACGTCGCGTCCGCGCCGCCCAGGGAGTTCGCCGCGCTCGCCAGCGAGGTGAGGTCCGTTCCGCCGCCGGTAGCGGGCTTGCCCTTGCGGAGCATCAGCTTGCCGGAGTCGGACCGGTAGACCAGGTCCGCGACGGAGTCGCCGCTGACGTCGTACGCCGAGACGATGTCCCGGTTCAGCCAGGGGGTGCTGGTGAGCCGGGTCGCCTGCTCCACGGTCGCCCCGTGGTAGCCGGTGAACGCCCACAGGGCGTCCCCGACGGTGGCGAAGAAGTCGACCCGGCCGTCGCCGGTGACGTCCCCCGCCGCCACGATCTGGGTGAGGTCGGCCGGTGCGGGCGCGCCCTCCGGCAGCAGGATCTCCCGCCGCTTGTTGATGTTGACCGCGCCGTATCCGTCGCCCGGATAGACCCACAGCCTGCCGCCGACCCGGGCCACCAGGTCCTGGAGGCCGTCACCGCCGTAGATGTCGCCGTTGTGCGTGATCAGAGCGCCGTTGAAGTGACCCCTCGGCGCCGAGGAGTGCAGGGGCTTGCCGTCACCGCCCTTGGGGTCCCGTTCGGGATTGTCCCGGTAGGCGCCGCGCATCGAGTAGTCGATGTCACCCGTGCCCTGTCCGGTGTCGCTGCTCTTCGCCTGCGAGGGGTAGAGCGCGAGGTCGCCGTCCTTGGTGACCACCAGCATGTCCGGCAGGTCGTCGCCGGTGAAGTCGCCCGGGGAGTCGGTCTGGTCGCGGGGGGTGACGTAGAAGAAGTACTTCGTCGGCTCGGAGACGTTGCCCGCGCCGTCCACCACCCGTACGTGGAGGACGTTCGGTCCGGCGGTCGGCGGTTTGGCGTTGTCGAACACCGCGCTGACCGTCACGGCGGCTCCGGCCGTGCGGTTGATCGAACCGGTGTAGACCGGCGAGTTGAACCCGTACTCGTAGCGCACGACGTCGGTGCTCAGCGCGCGGAACGTGAACGAGCCCGGGGTGCCGAACTTCTTCTTCGACCAGATGGCGTCCTCTCCCTCGCTGCCGAAGCCGTTCTCTTCCTCGTTCCCGTCGGGGAAGTCGGTGGACGTCACCCGGGGCGGCCGGGGCTTGGAGGTGTCGAGGACGAAGCGGCACGGCGTCTTGGCGGGGGCGTACGAGGACTTCCCGACGCGCCCATCGGCCTTGTCCTCCGCCCGCACCCGCCAGGAGTACAGGGTGCCGTTGGTGAGCTTGCTGGTGGGGAACGGGTCGGTGGTCTTACTCGCCGCGTGGATGTCGTTTCCGACGGTCACCTTGCCGGTAGCCCCGAGCAGGTCCCCGGTCTGGTCCCATCGGCCGGTCGGCCAGAGGTCGAAGTTGAGCGCGTGCAGGTTCCCGTCCTTGTCGGTGGAGCGGGCGCTGAACTGCACCGACCCCGAACCCATCCGCACGTAAGGAGCGCTGCTGGTGCACTTGGCGTCCGGGAGGAGGTCGAGCTTGGTGGGCTTGGTGGGCGGACGGTTGTACACCAGGTACAGGGACGGGGGATGGCCGCCGTTGGCGCGGAACTTCTTCCACGCGTACTGGGAGTCCTCGTCACGGGCGCGCAGACCGAAGGTGATCGTGTCGGCGCCCTTGTTCACCTTCTTCTGCACGGCGTTGCGGACGTTGAACTTCACATGGTCGTCCGGGCACTGCGCGGCCTTCCACCCGTGGGCGAAGCTCTTGCCGGTCAGCTTGTTGCCGTTGTGGAGTTTGGGGGCGTTGCGCCAGTTGGTGCGGGCTTTGACCTTCCTGGTGACGTGCACGCTCATCGAGCGCGGGCTGCACGACCAAGAGTACGTCGCCAGCAGTCTGAACTCCGCCTTCACCATCGTGGCGCCCTTGAGGTGGTCACCGAGTTCGAGGTTGAAGAAGGAGCGGGAGGTGCCCCAGGTCTCCGACTCGAAGCCGACCCGGGCGTCGTGCGTGCCGCCCTTGTTGAAGCCCTTGCCGTTGTAGAAGGTCGCGTTCGGGTGCCGGTTGTACGCGGTGGTCCAGCCGTCCATGGGCTTGGTGACGGACGGGTCGACGAAGACCGGGTAGACCGTCGCGGGGTCGGTGAGGAACTCCTGGTCGGGCGTCAGGGTCCAGACGCCGTCGGTCAGGTCCGACTCGATCACCTCGCCCCGGGAGTCGGGCGAGGGGCCGTTCAGGGAGGGCAGGCTCAAGGTGGCGTCGGGCCCGGTCCGGACGGGTTCGGGCGCGGGCTCCGGGGGGACGGTGGCTACCGGGTCCGCTGTGGGCGCGGCCGAGGGATCCTCGGAGACGGTCGGCAGGACCTCGTTCTCCTGGTCCGTCTGCTCGTCGGACTCGCTGTCGGGTTCGGCCGGGGCGGGGCCCTCCTCCTCGGGGGTGGGCACCCCGGTGTCCACCGGGTCCGGGTCCTCCGGCGCGGTCGGCTGGGCGCTGGAGCCCACCGCGCTGTCGGTGACGGCGGGCTGTCCGCTGCTGTCCCACATCAGCGGGGTCGGGGACACGGCGACCTCGTCGCCGTACGGGTCGTCGGCACCGACCATCCCGGAGACCGGGTCGATCCGGAAGCTCAGGGTCGGGGAACTGATCCCGTAGGTGAGCTGCTGGGCGAGCGGATGCGCCGCCGCCTCCCGGTTCTTGATGACGAGGAGCGGGGCGAACCCGGCGTCGTCGGCGGTCAGCACGAGGTCGGCGCCGGGGAAGATCTCCGGGTACAGGGCCCGGTTGGCGTCGATCACCGGTGTCGGGACGGGTCCGGGCCAGGTGAGCTGGATGGTGTGGGTGCCGACGTGGAGGGCGACCAGCGGGGTGCCGGTGGTGCTCGCGGACCCCGCCGGGGCGCCTTGGGGACGCGCGGGGGCGCCGCCCTTGACGAGGGAGACCCTGCGGACGGTCTCCCGGGCGCCCGTCGCCGTCCGTCCGGGCGCGGTGCGCACCGGAGCGGCTCTCCGGGCGCCGGAGCGGGACGCCCGGTCGTCGCCGTCGTCCGTCCGTGGTCCGTCCCCGGACCGCGACCCGGCGGAGAACACGATCCGGGTGTTCGACACGGCGGGTTCCCAGCCGTCCTCGGTGCGTCGCAGCCCCAGGTCGATCGGCCGCCACTCACCGTCCACCTCGGCCCTGACGGGGGAGGGGTGGATCGCCTTCGCCAGCAGTCCGTCGGGCTGGGCCCAGGTGGTGGAGTTCGCCGAGCGCAGCGCGGTGACCTCGACCTTCCGGCCGGTACGGGCGGCTTTCGCGGCCGCGTCGGCGACGCTGACCCGCTGTGCGGTGGCGGGCCGCCGGGGTTGGTCGGGGGAGGCCGCGCGGTCGTCGCCGGGGCCGTCGTCCGTCCCCAGTCCCACGTAGGCGAGGCCCCCGACGGCGAGCGTGAGGGCCAGGGCGGTGGCGATCGCGCGCCGTCCCGGAGTGCGGCGCGGTGGACGGTCGTCCGGTGCGGGGTCCGGTGCCCCGCGCCGTCGGAGCCGGTCGCGGACTGTCCGCGGAGTACGCGTCATCGGGCGTGGTCCCTCCCCCTGGAATCCGGCGCACCGGGCATGGCTCGGCCGGAGCTGCTGCGCTCGTCGTCACGGTGGTGCCCGGACCGTGCTCACGTGTTCCCGGGCCGACCGTGGCGAGGCGAGCTGATGATGGCCCAAGTCGGGGCGCTCGTCACCCGTGTGTTCCGGGGCGTCCATGGCGCGGGGCAACGGGATTCCGGGGGGCCGGGCACCGCGCACGGCCCGGCACGGAGGGCGACGGGGACCGGAAGCAAGGGGTGCCAAACGGGACGAAGCGATCCCAACTGGCTTGCTCGATGGGGGTATTCAGGGTGGTGCGCGTCACATAGCTGATTCATAGGTTATTGACAGGCTAGTCGGGTGAAGATCACTTGTACCCCTACTTACACCTTCCTGTCCGCGTCTATGTGGTTACCCAAAGTGATGATCATCACAGAGTTCCCGGAACTATGGCGCACGGTCACAGGACGCTCACAGAATCTGCGCTACTGATACGCCATCACGCGTGGTCCGCTCTTCGGCCCGCACCGAGTTGGTCCGGGGGGCCCGTCGTGTCCGGTCGTCATTCGTCTTTCCGCCTGCCCGCGTTCCGGCTCCGGTGGGGCGCCCGCCGGGCCCAGGCCCGGGCCGCGCGCCGTCGTACGCGGCTCGTCGTGGTCCCGGTCGTCGGCGCCGCACTGCTCGTCGGGCTGCTGCCCGCGACCGCGCTCGCCATCCCGCCGGTGCCCACCACCGGACAGGTGGGCCGGGAGGACACCCTCGAACTGGAGGAACTGCCCAAGGACGTCCCGGTTCCCGGCGACGAGCAGGACAACAACCTCGAAAGCATGCGGGTCGACATCCCCCGGCCCTTCCTCCAGCCGCCGGTGAACAGCACCACCGCACCGCCCGCGGCCACCGGCACCCTCACCTTCGCCGCCCCGGCGACCCCGGCCGCCCACCGCTCCGGAACGCCGCCGGAATCCGGATCCGGGACGACCGGCGTCCAGCGGGCCGTCCACCGCGCGGCCGGGACACCGCCCACCGAAGACGTGAACACCGCGTCGGTCAGCGCCGATCCACCACCCCCCACACCCGTCCAGAACGTGCCGGTCAGCCTGGGCCGGGCCACCGGCCAGCCCGCGCCCACCGGCACCTGGCAGGTCAGCGTCGCCGACCGGGTCGCGCCGCTCGCCGCGGGCGTCGACGGCGCGGTCATCACCGTTCAGGCCCCGGCCACCGGCTCGGTGCCGCTGTCGGTGCGGCTCGACTACGCCAAGTTCCGGAACCTGCACGGCGCCGACTGGGCGTCCCGACTGCGGTTCGTGCAGTTCCCCGAGTGCTACCTGACCACGCCCGCCGAGGAGGCGTGTCAGGAGTACGAGACCCTGGAGACCGTCAACGACACGGCGGCGAAGGCGATCACCGCGACCGTGGACACCGCCGCCGACGGGACCGGAGCCCCGGTGCTCCCGGCCGCGGCGGGCTCCGGCACCGGTGTGACGACCACCCCGTACCGGACGGTCGCCGCGGCGGCCACCGGGGACAAGACCGTCATCGGGGCCGTGGACTCCGGCGCGGGACCGGGCGGTTCCTTCAAGGCGACACCGCTCCCCTCCGCCGGGAAGTGGGAGGCGGGCGGCGCGTCCGGAGCCTTCACCTGGTCGTACCCGGTCGAGGTTCCGGACCCGCCCGCGGGCCCCACGCCGAACATCGCGCTCGGCTACAACTCCCAGAGCGTGGACGGCCGGACGGCGATCGCCTCCCCCCAGGCATCCTGGGTCGGCGACGGCTGGGACTACGACCCCGGACACATCGAGCGCCGCTACCGCACCTGTGAGGACGACCGCAAACCGCTCCGGCCGGGCACCGCCGACCCGGGCACCCCCAACAACACCGCCAAGAAGGACAAGACCAGCGATCTGTGCTGGGTCTCCCACAACGCGGTGATGTCCCTCGGCGGCAAGACCACCGAACTGGTCCGGGACGACTCCCTGACCAGCAACCCGGAGACCGCCACCGAGGTCTACCGTCCCGCGAGCGACGACGGCACCCGCGTCGAGCGCCGCACCGGCGCCACCAACGGCGACGACAACGGCGAGTACTGGGTCGTCACCACCGCCGACGGCACCGTCCACTACTACGGGCTGCACAACGTCGGCGGCGGTCACGCCGACACCGACTCCGTCTCCACCGTGCCGGTCTTCGGCAACCACCCCGGCGAGCCCTGCCACGCGAGCACCTTCGCCGCGTCCCGCTGCGGCGCGGGCAAGCAGCAGGCGTGGCGCTGGGGCCTGGACAAGGTCGTCGACGTCCACGGCAACGCCATGGTGATCGACTGGCAGCAGGCCACCAACCACTACTCGGTGCGGAAGAAGTTCAAGACGCCCGAGGTGTACGACCGGGCGGCCTACCCGAACCACATCGAGTACGGCATGCGCTCCTCGGACCTCACCAAGCCGTCCGCCAAGGTCGACTTCGTCGTCGCCGAGCGCTGCCTGGCGTCCCCCACCGCCTGCGCCCCCGCCAAGTTCGACCAGACCGGCGACCCCGGCGCCTACCGCCCCTGGTGGGACACCCCCGGCAACCTCAACTGCAAGGCCACCTCGGACCTCTGCCCCGCCTTCCCGTCGTTCTGGAGCCGGATACGGCTCTCGGCGATCACCACCTACGGTCAGCGCCCCGGCGCCACCACCCTCCAGAAGGTGGACACCCACACGCTCCAGCAGTCCTTCCCCCACGGGTGGTACAGCTCCTCCCCGGGACTGTGGCTGGACTCGATCACCCGCAAGGGCTTCGCCCCGGGCGACACCACCGGCACCGACCAGTCCGCCGACGGCGTCAGCTTCTCGCCCTACGTGGTCTCCAGCGACTCCCCGAAGCAGTTGCGCTGGCTCAGGGACCGTCACCTCCCCAACCTGGTCCCGAGGAGCAAGACGGACCAGCGTCCGGAGTTCACCCGTCCGCGCATCGGCGTCGTCGCCACCGACCTGGGCGGTGAGATCTCCGTCGAGTACCGGGGCGGATGCGCCACCGAACCGGCCCAGGACCGGGGACGGGACAACACCGGCTGCTACCCGGTGCGCTGGTCACCGGACGGCGAGGTCGAGAAGCCCGCCAAGGCGTGGTTCAACAAGTACGTCGTCGAATCCGTCACGGAACGCGACAGCGTGACCGCCAAGGGCGGCATCGTCCACCGCCGGTACGAGTACGACGAGCCCGCCTGGGCCCCGTCCGACGATGAGTTCCTGCCCGAGAAGCTCCGCACCCACAGCGCTTGGCGCGGCTACCGCCAGGTCACCGTCTTCAAGGGCGGCAAGCAGTCGTCCACGGCCGTCACCCAGTCCCAGTCCAAGTCCCTCACCCGTTACTTCCTGGGCACCGGCGGCACCCTCAAGGACACCAGCGGCACCCACACCCTGGGCACCGACTCCCATCAGTTCGCCGGGATGACCGCGGAGGCCGTCACCTACCGCTCCGGCACCGGCTCGGTGGTGCGCCGGGTCCTCAGCTTCCCCTGGACGAAGACCACCGCGGAACGGTCCCGCAGGGCCGACGACGGCACCCCGATGTCCGCCCTGCGCGCCCACCGCACCGGCGTCGAACGCACCGAGGCGATCCACACCACCGACAACGGCATCCAGTCCGTCCGCACCCTCACCACCGTCGACGACACCCACGGGCTGCCCGTCGAGGTCGAGACGGCCGTGGTCAAACCGGCCAGCGGCGGCGGGGAGAGCCTGTCGAACCGGACCTGCACCCGGACCTCGTACGTCCACAACACCGCGGAAGGGATCATCGGGCTCCCCAAGGAGACCCGGACCACCGGGACCTCCTGCGCCGGGTTCGCCACCGCCTCACCGGCCACCGAACTGAAGGGCTCGGTCCGCACCTCGTACGACGGCCTCGCCTACGGGGCCACCCCCACGAAGGGCCGGCCCACCACCGTCTCCGAGATCAACGGCGAGGGTACCGACCACTCGGTCACCAGCACCTTCACCTACGACCCGCTCGGCCGCCCCCGCAAGGTGACCAAGCCCCTGCTGGGCACGGTCGAGACCCAGTACACCCCCGGTGACACCGGCGGCCCCGTCACCTCGATCAAGACGGTCAACGCCAAGGGCCACACCTCCACCACCACCTACGACCCGGCCCGCAGTCTCCCGCTGACCACCACCGACGCCAACGGACGGACGACGCGGACCGAGTACGACGCCCTCGGACGCCTCGTCAAGGGCTGGTCCGCCGCCCGGTCCTCCGGCACCCAGAACCCCGACGTCCAGATCTCGTACCACGCCGCCGTCGCCACCAGCGAGAAGAACTCCCCGGCCGCCGTCACCGTCCGCTCCCTCAAGGACGACGGTTCCTACAGCCGTCACATCACCCTGTACGACGGCCTGGCCCGTCCGGTGCAGACCCAGGCCCAGGCACACGGCCCCGGCCGGATCATCACCGACACCAACTACAACGACCACGGTCTGCCCTACGAGCGGACCAGCGGCTACCTCGCCCAGGGCGAACCCGTCACGGACGTCTTCCAGCCCAAGTCCGACACGGTCGTCCCGAGCAAGGTCAAGTTCCGTTACGACGGACTGGAACGCGTCCTGCGGGAATCGGTCTACCACGCGGGTCAGTTCAAGTACGCCACGTACACGTCGTACAGCCTCAACAGCACCATCGTCTACCCGCCCGGTGACTCCACCCCCACCGTCCGGACCACCCGGGACGTCCTCGACCGCGTCACCTCGGTCCGCCACTACACCTCGGCGGACGAGAAGACCGCCCGCACCACCTCCTACACGTACGACGCCCGGGGCAACCGCGACAAGGTCACCGACCCCGACGGCAACGCCTGGACCTTCACCCACGACGCCCGGGGCCGCGTCACGGCGACCTCCGACCCCGACACCGGCGACACGACCACCCAGTACGACGAGGCCGACCGCCCCTCCCTGGTCGTCGACGCCGGACAGCGCAAGACCCACACCGAGTACGACATCCTCGGCCGGGCCGTCAAGATCCGGCACGGGACGCCGACTTCGGACCCCGTCAAGGAGTTCACCTTCGACCCGGCGGGCGCCCTCGGCCACCCCGCCTCCTCCATCCGGCACACCGCCAACGGCGACTACGTCGACCGCGTCACCGGCTACGACGCCGACTACCGGCCCACCGGCCGTGAGACGGTCATCCCCGCCAACCCGATGACCACCGGTCTGTCCGGCACCTACACCTACGGGTACGCCTACACCCCCACCGGCAAGCTCCACTCGGTGACCCTGCCGGGCAAGGGCGGCCTCGCCACCGAGAAGGTCGTCACCCGCTACAACGAGGACGGCCTGCCCGAGACCACCTCCGGCCTCAACTGGTACACCGCGGACACCACCTACTCGCCCTTCGGCGAGGTGCTGCGCACGGTCTCCGGCTCCCAGCCGGACCGCCTGTGGACCACCAACTTCATCGACGAGTACAGCGGACGGCTCCAGCGGACCGTCACCGACCGGGAGACCGCGGGCCCGCACCGCGTCTCGGACGGCTACTACTCCTACGACGTCACCGGGTCGGTCACCTCGCACGCCCGGCAGCTCCGGGACGCGGCGGGCTCCACCTGGGACAACCAGTGCTTCACCCACGACCGGATGCGCCAGGTCGTCCACGCCTGGACCTCGAACCTCGTACCGGACGGCAAGCGCACGGGCTGCCGGGCCGCGAACGGGGCCAACTGGGGCTACGACAGCAAGGGCGCGCCCTCCACCGGTCCGGTCGCCGAAGCGGTCGGCAAGCCCGTCGACAGCACACCGCCGGGCACCACGCTGCCCACCTCCCTGAGCGCGGCGGCACCCGCCGCCGGTACGGTCTCCACCGGAGCCACCGCCTACCGGCAGTCGTTCACCTTCGACCTGCTCGGCAACCGCGCCACGATGACCGAGCACGATCCGGCGAACGCCGCCAACAACGTCACCCAGACCTACCACTACGGCAAGCAGGTGCCCGGCAACGGGACGGCCCCCGCGCAGACGGTCCAGCCGCACACCCTCACCTCGATCTCCCGGTCGAGCGGCGGCGGCAGCACCTACGCGTACGACGTCCACGGCAACACCAGGACGCGCACCCTGCCCGACACCACCCAGCAACTGGACTGGACCCAGGAGAACAAGCTCGACTCCGTCACCGACACGGTGGCCGGGACGACGACCCGCTACGTCTACGACGCCTCGGGCAACCGGCTCCTGGAGAACTCCTCCACCGGCTCCACCCTCTACCTCGGCGAGACCGAACTCACCACCAACGCGACCGGCACCATCACCCGGGCCTCCCGCACCTACGCCCACCCCGGCGCACCCTCGGTCGTCCGCACCACCAACAACGGCTCCACCACGGCGCACATCCGCAGCGCCCTGATCACCGACCACCTCGGCACGGCCAACACCACCGTCGAACTCACCGGCAACCAGCCCGTCACCCGCCGCGCCGCCAAGCCCTACGGCGAGACCCGCGGCCCCCAGCCCACCACCTGGCCCAACAAGCGCGGCTTCCTCGGCGTCGGCATCGACGACAAGACCACCGGCCTCACCCACATCGGCGCCCGCGAATACGACCAGTCCACCGGCCGTTTCATATCCGCCGACCCGATCATCGACTTCGCCGACCCGCTCCAGATGAACGGCTACGCGTACGCCAACAACTCCCCGGTCAGCATGAGTGATCCGACGGGTTTGTACGCTGGACACTGCGTGACCATCCAGTGCATGAACGGCACCGGCGGCCAGCACACCGCCGGGGGAACGGTCACAGAGGGCGGAGGAAGCGGCCACTGCGTGACGACCCAGTGCACCATCCAGACGACCGGGTCGTCCGGCTCCAACGGGGGCGGCGGATCGAGCAGGGGATCATCCGGCAGCGCATCGCAGAGTTCTTCCGGGAGCGGAACTGGCGGGTATCACGGCACTGCCCATTACGGGCAGCACCAAGCTGCCACTGTGGCCAGCGCACCGCCCAAGAAGAAGTCCTTCTTGGACAGGGCCTTGTCGATCGGTGAGGGAGCGGTGAAGTTCACCGTTGAAATGGTCGTTCCCGATGTCGAGACCATAAAGAAATGCCCTACGGATTTCTCGCCGATGAACTGCGTTAAGGCTGTCGTGGAAGTCGCCCCCATCCCTGCGGCCAAGGGCGCCAAGGCTATCGCAAAGCTCTTGAAGGGCGCGAAGGGTTGCAGAAAATGCTTCCTGGCCGGGACCGCAGTCCTTCTGGCTAGCGGCGCGACCGAGGACATCGAGGACATCGAGGTCGGAGACCGGGTCCTGGCCACGGACCCCGAGACCGGGGAGACCGGCCCCAGAAAGGTAACGGCCCTGATCCGGACTCAGGGCGAGAAGTTCCTCAACGAGCTGTCCATAGCCACCGAGGACGGCATCCGGAAACTCACCGCCACGCACGACCACCCGTTCTGGTCGCCCTCCGAGGACGCCTGGCTGGAGGCCCACCAGCTCGAACCCGGCATGACGCTGCGCACAGACGAGGGCGACACGGTCATCGTCACGGGGAACCGGGAGTACACGCGCCATGCCCGCACGTACAACCTGACCGTCGAGGGGCTGCACTCGTACTATGTGCTGGCGGGGTCCACTCCGGTGCTGGTCCACAATTCAAGCCTTTGTGGAACTGCTGCTCTGGAAGGTGGGGACTGGGGGCATATCGTGGATCGCCACAGGCCCGGTGGTGCATTGGTCGACGACGAGGCCGGGATCTTCATAGGAAAGGAAAAGAAGGTTCGCCAGCGGATCATCGATACAATCAACCGCGGCACCCCAAAGGCGAACACGCCGGACCCCGTCACTGGCGCCCCCCGCCCTGGTCAGATTTACGAATGGGACTTTGGCGCCTCTATTGGAAAGGCTGGACCTGAAAATGGCGGCGGAGATCTGACGAGCGTCCGAGTAATCGTGAACGATGGGAAAGTTGTAACGGCCTTCCCGTTCTAGGGCGGTATAGCTCCCGTAAGGAGGAAGCGTGATTCATCTTTCTTTTTCCCCTCCGGGGGCTGACTCGCCATGGCGGAAGACGTGGGAAGCTGCCCGGCAGGTCGGCCCTGCGAATATTGCAGAGATAGACCTTCGCTATAATTATTTCGGCGCCAATGTAGAGATGGTCATTGATGGCGTTGAGGTCATCTCGAAGAGAAGGTTTGTGACGCTCGTCGATCTAGCCTTCTCTCTCTCTCAAGTGGTGAATCGCATCTCTGTGAGAGAAGATGCCGCGTTTGGGTTCACGGAAAGTGAAGAAGTTATCCATCTGCGGTTCGATGGTGATCGTGTTTTCGTAAGTTCATCGAAGCGGGATTGGCGAATCCCTGTTGAGCCCGGGGAGGTTGTAGATGGTTTCGCTGTTTTCCTTCGGGAGGTATATTCATGTCTAACTTCGGAAATTCCCGGCCTGGGTGAAAATCCAGTTATTCGGAAAATCTTGCCGGGGTGAGTCGGGCTTGAAATGAATTCAAGGTGAGATATGGAAGTTTCTGATGGAGTCTCCGGCGTTTTTGGCGGAAATAGTGAAGGCGGCGTCAGTGGGTGGCGACTCCGGTGGGTTAATTCGAGTCATCGATTGCTCCCGGGGTGCTGTCGAGGGTGTTAATCGGAGATCCCCTGACAGTATGGGCGGAGGCAAGGGTAACAGGTTTCGCGACGCAGCCACGAAAAGCAATGGAGCCCAAAGTCGTTGCTGATCTGAGAAAGTGCAGACAGATTATCTTTCTGAGGTTCTCTCAATGGCTAAGAAGGTGTGGTCTCGTCGGGGTTGGTGGAGTGTCGGAAGAGTCAATTTAAGAATTCCGATTGACTGCGTGCCCAGGAATATAGGTGCGACCTCTGCGAATTTCATGCAGGAGGGAACGGTCGACGATGTCGATGGCTTGACGCTTCATAACAATGAGGCCGGCGCTTTGCTCTAGGAGTAGGGTGATGGTCGAGTTCCGGGAATTATGGAGCGGACACGGCGGACGTTGGGCTCGTTTGCCGCGATGGAACCCGTAAACGATCAGTCCCAGCTTGGTCACCGCTTCCCGGATCGGTGGACGCGTGTGCGGGGAACCCTGGAGGGTAGATGCCATGAGGCGCCGGTGGGATGCCACCGCGCATGGACCCACGAGGGGGAACCACGGTGGGGGCAGAGCCGAACGACGCGGTTCCCGAGTCGGCCGACCGGCCGACCGGGGACGGCAGATCAGACGAAGGTCCCGCAGGGCCGACGGAGCAGCGGGCGGCGGTCGGAGCGGAGGGCGAGCCCAACGCCGCGCCCCCGCCCCCGCCTGAGCCTCCGTCCGCGCCGGGCTTCGGGCCACCGGCCCCGCCGCTCGGGGCGCCGTTGCCCTCAGGGTCGCCGCCCGGTGCGCCGTCGGGCGACCAGCAGCCCGGCTCGCCACAGAGTGGCCAACAGCAGCCCGGCTTACCCGTCACCCCGCCGCCCGGTACGCCGTTGCCGGTTCAGCAACCGGGCCCACCGCCCACCGCGTCACCCTCCTCCGGCCCGCCGCCGGGCCAGCCACCCGCTCCGCCCCCCACCACGCCCAGCGGTGCGGGCCCCGAGCCGTGGCCCGCACCGCCGCCGCCCACCGCCCCACCCGCACCCGGCCACGCGGCCGGACCCGGGCACGCGCCCGGGCACACCGCACCCACCGCCCACGACGGGAACCACGGGCACGGTGCTCAGCCGCCCTCGGCGGACGGCCCGCCCCCCGGCTACGGTCCACCACCGGGTACTCCGCCCGGCAGCGAACAGCCCCCCGGCTACGGTCCGCCCCCAGGTATCCCGCCCGGCCACGGGCAGCCCCCAACCTACGGCCCGCCCCCTGGCACCCCGCCCGGCTACGGCTACGGCCCCCCGCCAGGCACCCCACCGGCCACCGCCGCCACACCCACCCCACTCACCGCGCCCAACCCCGCCCAAGCGGTCGCCGTCGGGCTTCTCAACCTGTCCTGTCTGGGGCTCGGTTACGTTCTCCTGCGGCAGTGGATCGGTGTCGCCCTCTGCTGGATCGCCACCGCAGCCCTGCTGGTGGTCGCCCTCCCCGCCGATGTCGACGGCGTCCCCACCGGGCTCCTCGTGGGGTACGGGGTCTTCCTGCTGGCCGCCGCCGCCGACGGCGCCCGGCGCGGGCTGCGCGCGCCGCTCCGGCTCGGCGACACCTTCCGGCGCCTCGCGCTCCCGGTCGCCCTGGTGCTGCTCGCGGTGCCCGTCGGCGGTTCGCTGGCGTACGGGTCCGCCCGTGACGAGGCGCGGGAACAGGCCCTGCTCGAACAGCTCGCCGAAGCCGACGAGTTGGTGAAGTCCGCCGACGGCATCGCCTTCGACAAGGCCGAGCCGATCTACCGGAAAGCCGTCGAGGCGTACCGGGACCTCGGGGTCGGGCACCCGGGCTCACGGGCCGGGAAGCTCGTCCCCGCGCGCCTGGACACCTACTACGAGAAGGTCTCGACGCCGTACGCCAAGGGCGCCTACTGCGAGGCCGTCGCCCCGCTCCGGTTCCTGAGGACGCTGTCCGGCGTCGACGAGGACCTCCTCGGGACCCGGCCCACCAAGGTCGAGGACCCGCTGGCGCACTCCCTCTACGAGTGCGGGATCGCCGCGCTCGGGTCGCCCACCGCCACTCCGGCCGCGAGCGACAGCTTCAACGCGCTGTACGACACCTTCCCTGAGTCCCCGCACGCGGCCAAGGTCGTGCCCGCCCTCCGCGCGGCGGTCAGGACCAGGGCGACCGCCGTCGCCGACGGCGACTCCCCCTGTGACGCCACCGGCGAGCTGCGCGCGCTCCGCACCTCCCTCGGGCTGATGACGGACCCCGCCGTCGGCGCCGTCGAGAAGGACGCCGCGTCCGCGGTCCGCAAGGGCCACTTCGCCTGCGGCACCGACCAGTTCAAGGACAAGGACTTCGCCGACGCCCGGAAGACCATGGCCGACTACGCCAAGGACTACCCGGACAGTTCGCGGGCCGCCCACGCCCGTTCCATCGCCATCGCCGCCGAGGTGGCCGAGGAGGAGCCCAAAGCCGGGAAGAAGCTGCCCCCGGCCAAGGCGCCCGGCGGGTCCCGGATGGTGATGGTCGTCAGCAACGACGGTCCCGGCGCGGTCGAACTGCTCTACACCGGTCCGGTCAGCGGCCGGGTCACCCTCAAGGCGTGCAAGAAGTGCGCCAAGTACCCCAGCGTGGTGGCGCGCGCCGCGAAGTTCAAGGCGTGCTCGGGACCGTCCTCGAAGTATCCGAAGACGACCCTGCTGCTGCCCGCCGGCACCTACCACTTCCTCCAGAAGCGGTCCGGCACGATCACGTCCCTGGGGGACACCCAGACCAGCGGACAGAAGGTCCAACCGGGGTACAGCTACACCAACTGTCTGTACGTGACCTCGTTGTTCTAGCCCGCCCGTCCCGTCTCTCGGCGTGCCCCGTGGTGGGGCCGCCCGCGTACCGTCCGCGGGCGGCCCCACCCCGACCCACCCGGCTCCCCGCATGCCCTCGGTCCCTCGCCCGCCCGGCCCGGCTCACGCGGCCCCGGCCCACAGGGACTCACACCGGACCCGCCCCGGCCGGGGCGGTCAGTCCGACCGAGGCCAGCTTCGCCGGGTCCACGACGATGCGGATGCCGGTGATCCGGCCGTCCGCGACGGTGAAGGCGATGACGGAGAGCGGGGTGCCGTCGGACCGCCAGGACATCTGACCGGGGACCCCGTCGACGAGGACCGGCCGGTGGCGGGCGGCCTCGCCGGAGAACCTCCGGGCCCCGGCGGCGACCCCGGTGGCGCCGAGGGTGACGACCACGCCGTCGGGGGTGTCGACGCTCAGCCGCACATCCGGGTCGAGGACGCGCAGCAGTGCCGCGAAGTCGCCGTCGAGGGCGGCGGCGCGGAACGCCCTTACCGCTTCGCGGTGTTCAGGGCCGGGGCCCACCGCGCGGTCCGGGTCGCGGACCTTGCGGCGGGCACGGCTGGCGAGCGTCTTGGCCGCGTCGGCGGACTTGCCGAGTACCGTGCCGATCTCCCGGAACGGGACCGCGAACACGTCGTGCAGCACGAACGCCAGACGCTCGCCCGGGGTCAGCGAGTCGAGTACGACGAGCAGGGCGAGGCCCACCGAGTCGGCCAGCACCGCCCGTTCGTCCGGCGCGGGCTCGTCGAGGGGCACCACCAGCGGGTCCGGAGAGCAGGTTTCGGGGCGGGCCCGGCGGGCCCGCAGGACGTCCAGGCTGAGGCGGCCGACCACGGTGGTCAGCCAGCCCGCCAGGTTGTCGACGGCCGCCGCGTCCTGGCGGACGAGGCGCGTCCAGGCTTCCTGCACCACGTCCTCGGCGTCGGCGTGCGACCCCAGCACCCGGTACGCGACGGCGCGCAGCCGGTCGCGCTCGGTCTCGAACGCCTCGGCGAGGAGGTCCGGCGGCCGGGCGGTCACCGCTTCTTCCCCCGCTGACGGAGCGAGATCCGGTTGCCGTCCGGGTCCACCGCCTCGGCGAGGACCCCGAACGGGTAGTCCCGGGGCGCGGACTGCTCGAAGACCACACCGCGTCGTCGCATGGCCTCGAAGTCCTCGCGCAGGTCGTCCGATTCCAGGACCACCGGGGCGAGCGGCGCGGGCCGTCCGGTGCCGCCGTCCGGTGGTGCCACGGCCGTCGGGTGCGGCCAGAGGACGATCTCCACCGTGCTGTCGGGGACGCCGACGGTGAGGAAGCGTCCGTCGGGGCCGGGGAAGTCGATCCGTTTCTCCAGACCGAGTCCTCCGGTGTAGAACTCCAGCGCGCGGTCCTGGTCGGTGACGTGGACCGTCACGTACATGAGGTTGTTCAGCATCCGCTCTCCCGGTTCGTTCGTCGGTGTGGCGGCCGTCCGTCGTCCGGCCGTTCACCCCCTTGACGCGTGCGGACGGGAGAAGGTGACAGGGGCGGTGCGGACGGTGGTCCGGGCGTGCCCGGAGCGGGCGGTGGGACGGGGACGGGATCTGCCCGACAGGGACGGCACTTGTCCGACGGGGACGGGACCCGTCCGACGGTCGTGCGCCCCCGCCGCCTGGACGCCCCGCGAAGCGTGATCCGGTGCGTACGGCGCACCCGCCCGCGCGGAGGTGCTCTCCGTCCGGGATCCGTGCGCCCTACCGACGGCCCGGGCGCCGTGGTGATGATGAGCGGACCGCGAGTGATCCGTACGACTTTCGCGCGCCCCGGTCCACGGGCCGGCGGACGCGCGGTGGAAGGGGTCCGTGTTGTTGCTCCTCATCTCTCCCGACGGGGTCGAGGAAGCCCTCGACTGCGCGAAGGCGGCGGCGCACCTCGACATCGTCGACGTCAAGAAGCCCGACGAGGGCTCGCTCGGCGCCAACTTCCCCTGGGTGATCCGGGAGATCCGTGACGTGGTCCCGGCGGACAAGCCGGTCTCCGCCACCGTGGGGGACGTGCCCTACAAGCCCGGCACGGTGGCCCAGGCCGCCCTCGGCGCGGTGGTCTCCGGAGCGACGTACATCAAGGTCGGCCTCTACGGGTGCGCCACCCCCGAACAGGCCGTCGACGTGATGCGCGGGGTCGTCCGGGCGGTCAAGGACCACCGGCCGGACGCGCTGGTCGTCGCCTCCGGCTACGCCGACGCCCATCGGATCGGCTGCGTCAACCCGCTCGCGCTGCCCGACATCGCGCTGCGCTCCGGAGCCGACGCGGCCATGCTCGACACGGCGGTCAAGGACGGCACCCGGCTGTTCGACCACGTGCCGCCGGAGGACTGCGAGGAGTTCGTCCGCCGTGCCCACCGGGCCGGGCTGCTCGCCGCCCTCGCGGGCAGCGTCAAGGCGGAGGACCTCGGAGTGCTCACCCGCATCGGCACCGACATCGTGGGGGTGCGCGGCGCGGTCTGCGAGGGCGGCGACCGCACCACCGGAAGGATCGAACCGCGTCTGGTGGCGGCCTTCCGGGCGGAGATGGACCGGCACGCCCGCGAGCACGCGACCGTCACCGCCACGGACTGAACCACGGATGACGAAACGTCACAGCAGCAGCCACGCGTCCGACGGCGGCCAACCGTCCGGCGCCCGCCGTCCCCCCGGCGCCCCGGAACAGCGTCTCACCGTCGTCGACCCGGCGACGGGGGAGCCCTTCGCGGACGCCCCCGACCAGCGGCCGGACGAGGTGGACGCCCTCGTCGGGCGCTCCCGCGCGGCCTGGCGGGGCTGGCGGGCCGACCCCGCCGCCCGTACCGCCGCCCTGCTCGCGGCGGCCGACGCGGTGGCGGCCGCCGGACCGGAACTGGCCCCCCTGCTCACCCGTGAACAGGGCAAACCGCTGGCCGAGTCCTTCGCGGAAGTCGCCCGCACCGTAGCGCGGATACGTTTCTTCGCGGAGCTGGTCCCCGAACCCGTCCCCCTGACGGACGGCCGCCCGGTGCGCGGCGAGGTCCGCTGGCGGTCACTCGGACCGGTCGCCGCGATCGTCCCGTGGAACTTCCCCCTCCAGCTCGCCGCCGCCAAGTTCGCGCCCGCGCTCGCCGCGGGCAACACGGTGCTGCTCAAACCGTCCCCGTTCACCCCCCTCGCCACCCGGCGGCTGGTCTCCGTCCTCTCCGCCGCCTTCCCCGAGGACGTGCTGACGGTCGTCACCGGACACGAGCCCCTCGGCGCCCGGCTGGCCTCCCACCCGGGCGTCCGCCACGTCACCTTCACCGGGTCGGTGCCCACCGGGCGGGCCGTCGCCGGGGCGGCGGCCGCCACGCTCGCCCGGGTCACCCTCGAACTGGGCGGCAACGACGCCGCCGTCCTGCTGGACGACGTGGACGTGGAACGGATCGCCGACCGGCTGTTCTGGGCGGCGTTCCGCAACTGCGGACAGGTCTGCATGGCGGTCAAACGCGTCTACGTCCCGGCCCGGCTGCACTCCGACGTGGTCGAGGCCCTCGCGCAGCGCGCCAAGGACGTCGTCGTCGGCCCCGGACTCGACCCGGACACCCGGCTGGGCCCCGTCAACAACGCCCCCCAGCTGGCCCGCGTCGAGGACTTCACCGCCCGCGCGCTGGCGGACGGCGCCCGGGCCGCCGCCGGTGGCCACCGGCTGGACCGCCCGGGCTACTTCCACGCCCCGACCGTCCTGGCCGACGTCCCGCCCGACAGCGCGGTGGTGACGGAGGAACAGTTCGGCCCGGTGCTGCCGGTGCTGCCGTACACCGACCTCGACCGGGCCGTGGAGGCCGCCAACGGCACGGGCTTCGGGCTCGGCGGCTCGGTGTGGGGGACCGACCCCGACCGCGCCGCGGCGGTCGCCGACCGGCTGGAGTGCGGAACGGCGTGGATCAACCATCACGCCGAACTCTCCCTGGCCCAGCCGTTCGCGGGCACCAAGGACAGCGGCGTCGGCGTCGCGGGCGGCCCCTGGGGGCTCTACGGGAACCTCCAGCCGTTCGTCGTGCACCGCCCGGAGGAGGACGACCCCGGGCAGGGCTCCGGGCAGCGCTCCGGGCAGGTTCCCGGGCAGGGCCCGGGGGAGGGGACGTGACGATGCGGTTCGGCGCGGCGGTGCTGCGCACCCCGGGCAGCCCCTTCGTCCTGGAGGACGTGCTCCTCACCACGGGACCGGCCGCCGACGAGGTCCTGGTGCGCGTCGAGGGCTGCGGGATGTGCCGGACCGACCTCGCGGTCCGGCGCTCGGCGGGCCGCTCCCCGCTGCCCGCCGTGCTCGGCCACGAGGGCGCCGGGACCGTAGTGGAGACCGGCGGCCCGCACACCGGTCTCGCCGAGGGCGACCGGGTCGTCCTCAGCTTCGACTCCTGCGGCCACTGCCGCAGCTGCCTGGACGCCGCCCCCGCCTACTGCGAGTCGTTCGCCTCGCTCAACCTCTTCGGGGGGCGCGCCGAGCACTCCGCCCGGTTCACCGACGCGGCCGGGGCCGCGCTGGCGCCCCGCTGGTTCGGCCAGTCCTCGTTCGCGGAGTACGCGGTGGTCCCGGCCCGCAACGCCGTCCGGGTCGACCCCGCGCTGCCCGGCGCGCTGCTGGGGCCGCTCGGCTGCGGCTTCCTCACCGGCGCCGGGGCGGTCCTCCACTCCTTCGCGACCGGCCCCGGCGACACCCTGGTGGTGCTGGGCGCGGGCGCGGTGGGCCTGGCGGCGGTGATGGCGGCCACTGCCTCGGGGACGGTGACCGTGGCCGTCGACCGGCACCCGGGACGGCTGGCCCTCGCCGAACGGTTCGGCGCGGTCCCGCTGCCCGCCTCCTCCCCGAACCTGCCCGGCCGGATCCGACGGCTCACCGACGGCGGCGCCCACCACGCCCTCGACACCACGGCCTCCGCCCGGCTGATCAACGACGCCCTCCGGGCCCTGCGCCCCACCGGCCACCTCGGTCTGGTGGCCCGGCTCCACACCGCCCTGCCGCTCGAACCGGGGACCCTGGACCGGGGCCGGAGGATCTCCCACATCTGCGAGGGGGACGCGGTGCCGGGACTGCTGATCCCCCGGCTGATCGGACTGTGGCGGGCCGGACGGTTCCCCTTCGACGAACTGATCCGCACCTACCCGCTCGCCGACATCAACGAGGCCGAACGCGACTGCGAGGCGGGCCGCGTGGTCAAGCCCGTCCTGATCCCTTAGACCGCGTTCCCCGGACCGTTCCCCGGTCGCGACGGCGCCCCGGAGCGGACGGACCATCCGACCCCCTCACCCGTAGGAGGACATGTGCTCGACGCGACGACGCCCGGGAACACCGGAACGGAAACCGCGCAAGCGGGGGGAGCCCCCGGGACCGGGGGAGGGGCGGACGGCACGGAGGGCGTCGACGGGGGCGTCGGGGTGACGGCCCTCCTGGTCGCCGCCGCGCGCGCCATCGAGACCCACCGCCACGACTCCCTGGCCCAGGACGTCTACGCGGAGCACTTCGTGCGCGCCGCCCCCGCGTCGGCCGGGTGGCCGGTCCGTCTCCACCAGGCCCGGGACGGGGACGCCAACCCGCTCTGGGGCCGGTTCGCCCGCTACTTCGGGCTGCGGACGAGGGTCTTCGACGACTTCCTCCTCCGCTCCGCGCACACCGGCGTCCGCCAGGTGGTCCTGCTGGGGGCGGGACTGGACACCCGGGCGTTCCGGCTGGACTGGCCCTCCGGCTGCCGGGTCTTCGAGATGGACCGGGCAGGGGTGCTGGCGTTCAAGCACGGTGTCCTCGACGGGCTCACGGCCGTCCCGAAGGCGGCCCGGACGCCCGTCCCGACCGATCTCGGCGCCGACTGGGTCACGGCCCTCACCGACGCGGGGTTCGACCCGTCCGCGCCCAGCGTCTGGCTCGCCGAGGGGCTGCTGTTCTATCTGCCCGCAGCCGTCGAGACCCGGCTGATCGAGGCGGTGCACCGGCTGAGCGCGCGGGGCAGCGCGCTCGCGTTCGAGGTCAAGCTCGACAAGGACCTGTGGGAGTACCGGAACAGCCCGCTCTACACCGCGACGGCCGAGCAGATCGGCATCGACCTGCTCACCCTGTTCGTCCGGGAGCCGCGCCCCGACTCCGCCGGGGACCTGGCGGCCCGGGGCTGGTCCACCACGGTCCGCACCCCCTTCGACTTCACCCGCCGCCACGGCCGTGGACCGCTGCCCGAGGGGAACGACGCGCTGGCGGGCAACCGGTGGACGTTCGCGGAGAAACCCCGTCCATGACGATCCGGACGGCCCCGCCCCGCCCGTTCCCTCGGCTCCCGTCCGGCGCTCGGCCTCGACACGGTGACGGGGTTTCCACGGGGCACGCGGAGAGGAGAGCCCCTCGCACCGTCCGCCGGGTGCGGGAAACCGGCGGACGGAGCCGAACGGCTGACCCGGACCGTCCGGCGCGCTCCGCCGCGCGCCCCCCGGTGCCACCCTGATGCCGAGCTCCCGGGCCGTTCGGTCCGGGAGCGCACCACCGGCGAAAGGAGCACCCCGTGCTGACCTCCACTCAGGTCCCGGGCGGCCTGAACTGGCTCGATCTGGGAACCCCCGACACCGACGCGGCCACCGCCTTCTACGAGGGGGTGTTCGGCTGGGATTCCGTCTCCGCCGGTCCGGAGGCCGGGGGCTACCGCTTCCTGCGGAAGGACGGGCGGACGGTGGGCGCCGTGGGCCCGCTGACCGAGGAGGGCGCCGGCTCCGCGTGGACGGTGTACTTCCGCACGGTGGACGCCGACGCCACCGCCCGGGCCGTCGAGCGGGCCGGGGGCACCGTCCGCTTCCCCCCGACGGACGTCTTCACGGCCGGACGGATGGCGGGCTTCACCGACCCCACGGGCGCCGAGTTCGCGGTGTGGGAGCCCCGGGACACGGACGGGCTGGACCTGGTCAACGAACCGGGCAGCGTCAGCTGGATCGAGCTCTACACCACCGACAGCCAGACCGCCAAGGACTTCTACGGCGCCGTCCTGTCGTGGGACACCCGGGACGTGCCCATGGGCGACGGGATCGTCTACACCATCGCCGGGCCCGCCGGTGGCGGCGACGGGACCATGCACGGCGGCCTCATGCAGCTGCTCCAGGACAACCTGGACGCCGGATCGACCTCCGAATGGCACCCGTACTTCGAGGTCGAGGACTGCGACGGCACGGTGGCGAGGGCCGCGGAGCGGGGAGCCACCGTCATCATCCCGGCGATGGACGCCGAGGCGGTGGGCCGCTTCGCGATGCTGCTCGACCCGTTCGGAGCGCCGTTCGCGGTCATCACCAGCCCGCCCCCGGCCTGATCCCGGTCCCCCCGCCCCGCCTGCCGCAGCGGCGGTCACGACCGCGCGCTCCCGCCCCGTCCGACCGGGACGGGGGACGGGGCGGGAGCGCGGGACGGAAGCGGAACGGGTCGGTGGCCGGGGCCGTGGGGCGCGGCGGCCGTCAACGGGCGGCCATGGCCTCCACCGTGGTGTACCCGCCCATGGTGAAGCGGAGGCTGGTCACGTAGGCGACCGGGGAGTCGTCCAGCCGCCGGCTGTCGTGCAGGGGCAGCATCCGGTAGATCTGCCCCTTCCCCGGCGAACCCGACGGGGGGATCTGCCGCACGTCGTCGATGGTGAGGATGATGGGCTCCTTGTTCACCAGCTTCAGACCGAGCCTCGGCATGTCGAAGATGGCGCCCACCGCCATCCGGCACGCCTTGGCCGAGGGCCCCTCGCCCGCGTACGGGTCGAAGGGGGTGCGGATCTGGCCCGCCGAGAGGCAGTCCGGGTTGAGGGTGACGGTGATGGGGCCGAGCTCGGGGCACTCGCCGACCATCTTCATCTCGATGAGGTTGGTGTAGACCTCGGCCGTCGACCACTCCTCGGAGGTGGGTTCGGACCGGACGACGCGGACGTAGCCGCTGAAGTCGACGGTGTACTCGCCGACACCGGGAACGGCGAAGGTGTCGACCGAGGTGATGCCGAGGTTGTCGATGCCGGGCACCGGAGGCGTCCACGGAGCCACCGCGGTGCCCTCGTAGAGGTTGGGGACGCCCTCCGTGGTGACCGGACGGCCGTACACGGTGGTGGGCCGGGATGCCGCGTCAGTCATCGCAGTTGCCTTTCTTCGGATGGGAAGGTCACGGCCGTCGGTGGCTCAGGGGAGTTGCCTGCTGGTCCAGTCGCAGCAGGTGAGTCCGGGCTGGTCGGGGACGCCGTCCTGGTCGGTGTCGATGTCGCCGTCGGCGGTCGAGTAGACGTCCCGGGAGTTGAGGTCGATCACCCCGTCGCCGTCCCAGTCGTTGAGCTTGCCCTTGAACGTGCCCAGGATGAAGGCGTTGGTCATCGGGCCGACCTCGGGGTCGTGCAGGGTGGACAGCACGCCGTTCCCCGGGACCAGGACCTCCTCCAGCGGGCGTCCGGCGATCCGGGCGAGGTTGAGGTGCCCCCAGCCCTGGAAGCGCCCGCGCACGTACCGGATGGCGGGTTCGCCGTGGATCTGGAACTTCGGTTCGAGGTGCCAGGTTCCGTACCGGGCGAAGCCGATGTTGGCCTCCCGGACGCCTTCCGAGGGGTCGTCCGCGCGCCCGGACTTGAAGAACGGCCGGGGGACGAGCGACTCGAAGAAGAAGTTGCCGCGGTCGCGCCGGCTGCGCTCGGTGAACCCCCGGAACAGGTAGTTGTCCACGTGCGGGGTGCCGTCGGCGTGCAGTCCCTCGATGGTCTTCGCGATGACCAGTTGCTTCTCGCGGGTGGCGACGTTGGGGCACGCGTGCGCCTGCCCGTAGACGCGGGCGAGCCCCTGGGGGGCGAGGGAGAGCTTGCCCCAGTGCTGGTTGGACGAGTCGAGACGGACGTACAGATCGCAGTGGATCAGCAGGAAGATGGTCTCGTCGAAGGTCCGGCCCGGGGTGTGGCTCCCCTCGCGGTCGTCGAAGGCGGGGTCCCCGGTCTGGAGTTCGCTGATGAACAGCTTCGCCCATTCGGCGATCTCCGGGTCGGGGTCGTCGAGGAACTGCCGCAGCGTCGCTATGGCCTCCGGACCGCCCAGCTTCTCGACCGCCCACAGCGCGTCCCAGCGGACCTGGCGGTCGGTGTCGCGGCGGATGGCCTCGGCCAGCAGTTCGATGGCGTCCGCGTGGTCGCGGTCCGCGTACTCGAAGAGCGCCTGCTCCCGCATCGCCGGGTCGGGGTGGTGCAGGGCGGCCCGGCGCAGCTCCTCGTTGGCGCGGTTGTCCAGCCGGACCGCCACGCGGTCCAGGGCGTAGCCGAAGTCGCTGGCCCAGGCGGCGGGATCACCGGCGACGAACCGGGGGTCCACATTGCTGAGCGTCGTCCGGTAGGCGAAGTTGAGGGCTTCGCGTTGTTCGGTGCCGAGGTCCTCCAGCAGCACCGGGTCCGTCACGCTGTCGGCCCAGCCGCTCGTCCGGCCCTCCGCCAGGTCCGCCGGTGACTTCCGGCGCAGATCGATGGCCATACCAGCCCTTCCTCCCGTGTAGTCGGTCGACTGGTCGTTATCAACAAATTAAGTGAACGGGGTGGGAGAGCGCTTCTCGGAGATTGGCTTTCGGGGATCGGCTCTCCGGGGACCGGGGACCGGGGAGTTGGGGATCGGGGACCGGCGTCCGGGGAACGGGCGCGGCCCGCCCGTCGAAGGGCGTGCGACCGTCAGCCGTCCGCGGCCCGTCCTTCCCGGAGCCCGGCGGGCGCGGCGCCGTAGGCGGCCGGGGTGATCAGCAGGGCGGTGGCGTGTTCCGGTCCCCGGGGCCAGGCCAGCAACCGGGTCACCACGTCCAGACCGGCCCGCAGGGGGATCGGCGGCATCCCCCGGCGGGCCGCTCCGGGAACCACGCCCATCCGGTGGGCCTGCCCCGCACCGCTCCACAGCGACCACTCGGCCACCACCACGGCACAGCCGGGCAGTCCGGGGGCGAGCGCCAGCGCCCGGCGCCGCAGCACCTCGTTGGCGAGGCCGTACGCCCCCATCGACCGGTGGGGGCGGTGGGCGGTGACCGAGCCGAAGCACACCAGGGCCCGCGCGGACCCCGGCGGCAGCGCCGCGAGGACGTTCTCCAGCCCCGCGACCTTCGGTTCCCGCAGGGCCGCGAGGTCCCCCGGCGCACAGCCGCTCACCGGGCCCCCGGCGACCCGGCCCGAGCAGTGCACCACCGTCGCCGGGCGCGTTCCGCCCAACGCCCGGGCCACCGCGCCGCGCCGGGTCACGTCCACGGTGAGCACCCGCAGCCCCGGCACCCGTGCCCGCAGCCGTGCCAGCACGGCGGCGTCCGCGCGGGACAGCCCGGCCGGTGGCAGCACGTCCAGCAGGACCACCTCGGTGGCCCCGCTCGCCGCCAGGACCGCCGCGACCCGCAGCCCGAGCCCCCCGAGTCCGCCCGTGACCAGGACGGGGCCCACCGGGGGCGTCCCCTCCGGCAGCGCGGCCGGCCGCCAGCGGAGCCGGGACACCAGTCCGTCGCCGTCGACGAGCAGGTCCCGGTGGCCGCCCCCGCCGTCGTCGCCGAGCGCCGCCCGCGCGGCCAGGACCGCGCCGTCCTCCGCACCCGGCGCGGTCAGCTCCACCGTGGCCAGCGGAGGTCCGGGCTCCTCCAGGGCGGCCGTCCGCAGCAGACTGCCGCCCCCCGCGCCCCGGTGCAGCAGCGCCAGGGGCCAGCCGCGGGTCCTGCGCAGGGCCAGCCCCCGCAGCAGGGCACGGTCCGCGTCCGGTCCGTAGTGGTCGCCGAGCACCACGGCGACGGCCGGAGCGCCCCGGCGCACCCGGGCCCGGCGCAGCCGCTCCCCGAGCCGGGAGGGTCCCCCGAGCACCACCCAGGAGCGCGGCGGACCGGTCCCCGGGGGGACCGGGGGCCCGGGGACGGTGCGGTGCACGGTGAGCCGGTCCAACGCGCGCTCCTTCAATGACGGTTGAGGGCGACGAGCAGCACCGGGATGGCCTCGCCCTGGAAGTCGACGTCCACGTCGAAGTCGTTGACCATGCCTTCGAGGACCAGCAGCGACAGCAGCGGGAAGACGAACTCGGGCGCCGCCGTCACCCCGTGGCGGCGCTGGACGTCGAACAGCCGGGCGGCGAAGGGCGCCAGCCGGAAGCCGCCCGCCGTGCGTCCGGACCCCTCCGTCACCAGGGCGCCGATCTCGGCCCGGAACGCGTCGAGGTCACAGCCGTCCGGGAGGTGCTCGGCGCTCTCCAGCACCGTGTCGGCCGCCTCCTCCGCCCGCCCGAGCGAGAGGCACATGAAGAAACGGGCGAACAACCGGCGCACCCGGGGCTCCAGGGGGACCACGAACCCGGCGTCGAGGAGCACCACCGCGCCGTCCGGGCCGAGGTACAGGTTCCCCGGGTGCATGTCGCAGTGGACCAGACCGTCGACGAACAGCATCCGGTACGCGCACCGCAGCACGTTCCGCACGATCCTCCGGCGGTCCTCGCGGTCGAAGTCGCCCGGGGCGAAGCGCTCCACGCCCTCGACGTACTCCATGACGAGCGCGCCGGGGCCCGCGCACCCGGGGAACGGCGCGGGGATCCGCAGGAAGGACAGGTCCCCGAGTCCGGCCCGCAGTCTGACCAGGGAGTCCGACTCCTGGACGAGGTCGGCCTGGCGCAGCAGCGCCTCACCGAGCTGCCGCACCGCGCGGCGGGCCGGTACGCCCCGCAGCGGCGGCACCCGCTCCAGCCAGCGCGCGCCGGACTCCAGCAGCGCGAAGTCGGCCTCCATCGCCCGGCGCACCCCCGGTCTGCGCACCTTCACGGCCACGTCCGTGCCGTCCCGCAGGGTCGCCCGGTACACACAGGCGATGCTGCCGCAGGCGACGGCCCTCCGGTCGAAGCTCCGGAACGGCCAGGCCGAGCGGTCCGGGTACGCCTCGGCCAGGGCGCGGTCCAGTTGCGTCCCGGTCATCGGGGGGACCCGGTCGTGCAGCCGTCCCAGGGCGTCGCGGGCCGACGGGGACAGCAGGTCGGCCCGGGTGCTGAGCAGTTGGGCGCCCTTGACGTAGGTGGCGCCGAGATCGCCCAGCAGTCGGCGGAGCCGGTCCGGAGGCCGGTTCCGGCGCCCGCCCAGCCGCTCGGCGGTCCCGGCCACGAGGTGGCGGGCGGTGACCGCCGAGAGGAACAGCAGCCGACGGGACCGGCGGACCCAGCCGACCGGAGGACGAGCCGCCGGAGCCGCTCCTGACGTGGTGCCGGACGGGGTGGGTACGGCCATCGCGTCTCTCCTCGCTGGTCCTGGCGGCGGGGGCGTCACGGCACTTCGGCCGGGCGGGGCCGGGCGTCGAGGGGTTCGTCGATCACGCGGTGCCGGGTCTCGACCCCCGCCACCGCCAGCAGCACCACGGCCACGGCCAGCGGTACCGCGCCCGCCGCCGCCGTGACGCCCAGTTCCGGGGCGGTGATCGAGAGCAGGGTGAGCACCAGCATCGCGACCCCGCCCAGTTTGCTGAGCCCCGCGATCCGCCCGGTCGCGCCGCCGCGCCGGGCGGTGGGGAAGATCTCCGCGCAGTAGGCCACCGTGATCGCGCCCAGGGCGTACACGCTGGCGATGGGCACGGCCAGCAGCGCCATCAGCAGCCCCCGCCGGTCGGCGACGGCGTCGCCGAGCACCGCGAAGCAGACCAGTGGCACCACGGTCAGGGCGCTCAGCGTCACGGTGGTCCACTTCGAACTCCAGAACCCGTAGGCCAGCGCGGCCACCACGTTCAGGGGCAGACCGAACAGGGCCGCGTTGCGCAGGATGCGGTCGGCGTCCATGCCGGTGACGCCCAGCCGCTGGAGGTCGGTGGGCACCCACAGCTGGAAGCCGTACGTCACGATGCCCACGCTGAGCGCCAGTGCCAGCAGCCCGGCCAGCAGCAGGGGGCCTCCCCGGTGACGGTGCGCCGCGTCGGCCGGGGCGGGCGGGCCCCCGTCGTGCCCGGCGGGCTCCGCCTCGGTGACGGCCGCCGATCCGTACCGTTCCATCACCGCGCGCGCCTCGTCGGGGCGGCCGGCCAGCAGCAGGAAGCGGGGGGACTCCGGTATCCAGCGGTTCAGCAGCAGCAGGAGCACCCCGGTGGGCATCCCCACCAGCCACAGGACGCGCCATCCGTACTGCGGCATCAGGCTCTCGGCGAGCTGACTGGTGATCGCGTAGGCGAGCGCGGCGTTCCCGCCGATGAGGACCAGCAGCCAGCCCCGGTGCCGGGTGGGCACCGTCTCGGCGAGGAGGGTGAACGTCACCGGGAGCATGCCGCCCGCGCTGACGCCCATGAAGAAGCACATCACCAGGTTGCCGGTGAACGAGGGCATGGCTCCGCAGACCGACGTGGTGATGAACAGCACCCCGGCGAACAGGATCGCGGGCCGCCGCCCCACCCGGTCCGCCAGCAGCCCCCACAGCAGCGAGCCCACCACCGTGCCGGACAGCCCGGAGAACGGCAGCAGGGTCACAGGGAGGCCGCCGTCGGGGTGCAGCGGTGAGGTCAGGTGGTACTCGGCCGCCATCCCCGGCGCGACGAAGGACAGGGTGGTCGGCTTCATCACGTCGATGGTGACGGCGAGCGTCAGCACGACGATCAGCCCCAGGTGCGCGGGGCGCAGCCGGGAGTCGTCCAGCGGGCGGATCCGCAGCGCGCCGGGCCGCCGCACCTCCCCCCGGGCGGGCGTCAGCCCCCACAGGACCAGCCCCACTCCGACGACGATCACCGCCATGCCGAGGTGCATCGTGGCGTCGGGGCGCATCCCCGCCATGTGGTAGCCCATGGACCGGGACTCGGCGTACATGGGCAGGTGGAGCGCCGCGCCGACGGTGCTGAGGGCCGTACCGGTCCAGAAGGCCACCGGCCTGCGGAAGGTGATGCCGCCCGTCCTGCCGGGGGCTTTCACGCCGCCACCCGCTGGAACGGCTCCAGGGCTTCGCGCAGCGCGGTCGGCACCGGTACCGGTGCCGTCTCCCGGCCGTCGTGGCGCAGACAGGCGACCCGCTGGGTGCCGCGCGCGGCCAGGTGCTCGCGGTCCCCGTCGAGGAGGACGTAGTCGAAGGCGAACTCGACCTGGGTGCTGAGCGTGGCGTCCAGCCGCATGCGGACGGCGACGGTGTCGAACGCGGTCAGCTCGCGGAAGTAGTCGCAGCGGCAGCTCACCGTGAACAGCCGCAGTCCCGCGCGGATCTCGTCGAGCACCGAGGGCGCGTGCGCGTGCAGGAACATCTCCCGGCACCGCCCCTGCCAGTTGAGGTAGGTGGCGAAGTAGACGTTGCCGACGAGGTTGGTGTCCTCGAACCCGACGACGTGCCGGTACTCGAAGAAATCAGGCATGACTCCCCTTCTCCTGGTGGGCGACGGCGACCACGCAGGGCACCGTCGCGTCCTGTCCGGCCCCGGCGGCGGCCCGGTAGGCCAGCACCGTCGTGCGGCCCGCGGCGAACTCGGCTCCGCCGTCCTCGCGCAGCCGCCGCAGATGGGCCCGGTCGCCGCGTCCGGCACCGGTCTTCTGGACGGCCTCGGCCACCGTCCACACCGCCGTCCGCGCCTGGTCGCCGGACCAGCCGGCCGGGTCGGCCGCCGCCAGGGCGGCGGCGAGGGCGGCGCCCTCCTTCCCGATCAGTCCCAGCCAGTCGTCCTCCGCGCGGGGCGTCACCTCTTCGACGTCGCAGCCGACCGGACGGTCCGCCGCTGCGGCCAGGACGAGACCGGCGCCGTGGGACGCGCTCAGCCACGGCCGGTCGCCGTCCGTTCCCGGTCTGCCGTCCGGACGACGGGTGACCGCGCGGCCCTCCGTCAGCCGGGCGAGGACCTCGCGCGACCCGCCCCGGCCCGAAGCGCCCGATGCCGTCTCCACCCGGAACCGGGGGCCGTCCGGGCCCAACGCCCTGGTCAGCAGCGGAGGCAGCAGCGCGACGGGCCAGGGGCGCGCCGAGTCCGCCCGGCGCGGCGCGCGGACGGCGCGCAGCACCAGGTCCTCCCAGCACTCGACGACCCGGCCCGAACCGTCGGCCACGGTCAGCCGGTAGACGAAGTCGTCGCCCTCCCGGGCCGTCTCCCGGGCCGTCAGCAGCAGCTCCCCCACGGCCCGCGGACCGGGGCGGAAGGTGATCCGCCGGACCGCCACGGGCAGCAGGGTGCGGTGCGGGACGCAGACCTGGACGGCGTGCAGGAAGGCGTCCCGGGCCCCCGGGTCGCCGAGGACCAGGGAACGGGGATGGACCATCCCGAACCAGTCGTCGTCCCCCGGCGGGGCGATCACGGCGACGCAGTGCCGGGCCTCGATCTCCCGGTAGCGCAGCACCCGTCGGAAGCGACCGCGCTGGAAGAGCCGGTCACCGTACAGGTCCCGGCCGGGGTCCAACGGCGGCGCGGCACCGGCGGCGGGCCCGGTGTCCGGCGCGGGGTCCGCTGACGCCGGTTCCGTCTCCGCCGTCTCCGCCGTGTCCGCCGCCTCCGCCGGTTCCGTCGGCGCGGGGCCCACCGGTGCCGGGTCCGGCCCGGGGCCGCTCGTCGTGGGGGCCTCCGGGGCGCCGGGCGGGCCGTCGGGCGGGCCGAGCAGGACCGTGCCGCTGACGTGGTCGGCCGCGAAGCCCGTCCCGTCGGTGCGGAGCACCACGTCGACGGCGCCGTCGTGGCGGGCGAGCGCGGCGGTCCGCAGCACGGTGGTGCCGTGCTCGGCGACCGTGACCGCCCGGTGGAACACCACGTCGGTCAGCGCCGTGACCCGGGAGCGGCCGACGACGGCCGTGGCGGCCTGTGCCATCGCCTCCAGGGCCATCACCCCGGGCAGCAGGGGCTCCCCGTCCAGGACGTGGTCCTGGAGGTACGGGTCGTTGCCCAGGGACAGTTCGGCCTCGGTGATCAGCTCGGTGCGGGGGGAGTCGACCAGGACCCGTTCCGCGAACCGTCCGCCGGGCCCGGTCCGGTGCCGGTGGCCCAGGGTCGGCAGCGAGCCGGTCCGGGAGGCGAGGACCACCGGTCCGGCCAGCGCGGGGTCGGCCAGCACCCGGCCCAGGACGTCCAGTCCGTCGTCCACGGTGAGGGGGCCGACGCCCTGGCGGGCGAGCGATTCCAGCACCCCCAGCCGGTCCCCCATGCCGGTGCCCGACCACACCGACCACTCCAGGGTCAGGCCCCGGCAGCCGGGCCGGTCGCGCCGGTAGTCGTCCACGAGGGCCCGCAGCCACTCGTTCGCGGCGGCGTAGTGGGCCTCGCCGCGCAGTCCGGAGCGGCCGATCACACTGCCGAAGGCCAGCAGCAGCCGGGGGTGTTCCGGGCCGAGGGCGTCGAGCACCCGGCGCAGCCCGTCCACCTTCGGCCCGACCGTGGCGGCGAACTCCTCCTCGTCCAGCCGTTCCAGCGCCGTCGGCACATTGCGTCCCGCGCCGTGCACCACCACCGTGACCGGCCCCAGGGCGTCCCGGACCCCGCGCACGGCTTCCCGGACGGCGTCACCGTCGCCGAGGTCCACGCGGGCGTACCGCGCGCGGGGGCCGAGCCGGGCGAGGTTCTCCCGCAGCACGGGGTCGTCCTCGGGCCGGGCGCGTCCCAGGACCGCGACCCGGGCTCCGCTCGCCCCGGTCAGCGCCCGGGCGCATTCGGCGGTGATGCCCCGGCCGCCTCCCGTGACCAGGACGACGTCGTCGGAGGTCAGCGCCGGTCCCGGAGCGGAGGGGGGAAGGGCGAGCGGGGCCAGCGCGGGGGTCAGCCGGGTGCCGTCGGCGCGGTAGCGGGCCTCGGCGAAGCCCCGGGCGGCGGCCGACTCGGCCGCGATCCGCGCCGTCCACGGGGGCCCGCTCAGCACCTGGTCGGGCAGGTCGGGGAGGGTGACCAGGCACACCGTGCCGTCCCGCCGCTCCAGATGCAGCGACTTGACGAAACCGCCGCCCACCGGGCCCCGCTGGACGACGACCAGACGGCCGTCCGCCTTGACCGCCGCCGCCGCGGTGAGCAGCAGACCGGCCGTTCCGTCCGTCGCCCGGGCGGGCAGACAGAGCAGGACGCCGGGGGAGGCGGACGTCCCCGCCAGGACGGTCGGCAGCACGGCGGCCAGCCCGTCCCCGGGGTCCGCGACCACCTGCCAGCCCCCGGCGGCTCCGGGCGCCGGGCCGGGGCGGGGGCCGGGGAGGGCGGCCGGGGCCCAGTCCACCCGGTAGCCGCGCACCCAGGAGCCGACCCCGGGGACCAGCGCCGGGGGCCCGCCGTCGGTCCGCTCCGGCCCGGCGGCCAGCAGCGCGGCGATCTCGGCGACGGTGGCCGTGGCCACCGAGGTGATCTCCACGGGCGGTTCCACCCCGAGGTCGGCCGCCGTCCGCGCCACGATCTGACCGACCGTGATGGAGCTGAGGTGGAGGTCGTCCAGGAGTCCCAGCTCCGGTCCGATCGCGGTGCGCGGCAGTTCCACCCGCTCCGCGATCCGGGCCCGCAGGGCGCCCAGCGCGTCCACCGGGGCCGGTGACACGGTGTCCCCGTCCGTCGCCCTTCCGGCCGGGACGGGGTCCGGTGCCGTCCGTCCCACGGGTCCGTCGGGGTCCGGTGCCGTCCGTCCGGTGGGCGGGGCCGGGGCCCGTTCACAGGGGTTGGTCAGGAACCGGAAGGTCCCGTCCAGGGGGAACGGACGGGTCAGCCGGTCCTCGAACAACGCCTCCGGCCGCACCGGGACGCCCAGCGCGTGGGCCGCCGCCACCACCTCCAGCGTGCCGCGCACCGAGGCGCCGTCGGTGGCGACGCTCACCGCCGGGACCCCCGGCGCGCCCGCGGTCGCGAACCCTGCCAGGGCCCGCCCGGGGCCCGCCTCGACGAACAGGTCGGTGCGGTCCGCGACCGCCGCGACCGCCTCGGCGAACCGCACCGGCGAGACCAACTGCCGTGCCAGCAGACCGGGGAGGCCGTCCCCGGGACCCACCGGACGGCCCGTCACGGTGGAGACGACGGCCCGCCGGGGGGCGACGACCGGCTCACCGGCCAGCACGGCCGGCAGGTCCCGCGCGGCCCGCGCCATCAGGGGCGAGTGGAAGGCGTGCGACACCGCCAGCCGGGTGGCGCCCGCCCCGTCCCGGCGGGCCGCCTCCATGACGGCCGCCACCTCCGGCGCGGGCCCGGCCACGACGGTGTGCTCCGGCGCGTTCACCGCCGCCACCACCACGGTGGTGCCCGCCGTCCAGCGCGCGACCCGGTCGGCCCCCGCGTCCAGCGCCGCCATGGCTCCCTCGCCGCCCGGCTCCCGCGCCATGAGCGCGGCGCGCCGCCCCACCACCCGCAGCAGCGTCCCGGCGTCCAGGCCGCCCGCCCAGTGCAGCGCGGTCAGCTCTCCCAGGCTGTGGCCGATCGCGGTGTCCGCCGTCACCCCGGCGTCGGCCAGCACCCGCAGGGCGGCCAGGGACGCCGACACCACGCGCGGCTGGGCCAGCCGGGTGTCGTCGCCGTCCCGCGTGTGGGCCCCGTCGAGGGCGCTCACCCCGGCCCACGCCCGGTCGAAGCGCTCCCGGAACGCCCGCCCCGCCCCCCGGGAGCCCTGTCCGGGCAGCAGCAGGGTGAGTCGGGGGCGGCCCGGTCCCCGACCGAGGAACACCCCGCCCCCGGGGTCGACGACGTCCCGTCCGCGACCGGTGAGGTCCGCGAGCCGGGTCAGCCGGGCGCCCGCCTCCCGGGGGGTGGCGGCGACGACGGCGCCGCGCGCACCGGCCGGGTCCCGCTCCCGCCCGGCGGCGAGGGCGGCGGCGAGGTCGGTGAGTTCGGCGTACGAGATCCGCGCGGTCAGCGCGGCGAGCCGCAGGCACCGTTCCCGCAGCGCGGGGCCGTCCGGAGCCGTGAGGACCAGCAGTTCGCAGGACTGCGGGGTGCGCGCCGCTCGGGGCACGGCCGAGGAGCGCGCCGGTCGTTCCCCGGCCGCCTCCACGGTCACATGGGTGTTGACGCCCCCGAAGCCCATGGCGGAGACGCCCGCCCGGACCGGACCGGAGGGGAACTCCTCCGGACGTTCCGCGAGCCGCAGCGCCCGGTGCGTCCCGGTCAGCGCGGGATGCGGTCGGCGCACCCCGGTGGCGGGCGGCAGGATCCGGTGCCGCACCGCCTGGACGGCCTTGATGAGTCCCGCGACCCCGGCGGCGGCCTTGGTGTGGCCGATGTTGGCCTTGACCGAACCGATGACCGCGGGGGGTCCGACGGTGCCGTGCGCGGCGGCCAGGGCGCCGAGTTCCGTGGTGTCCCCGACCCGGGTGCCGGTGCCGTGCCCCTCGAAGTACCCGACGGTCCCGGGCCCGTACCCGGCCAGCGCGTGGGCCCGGCGGACGGCCAGCAGATGGCCCCGGACCGTGGGCCGGGTGATGCTGCCGGTGCCGTCGCTGGAGACCCCCCACCCGGTCAGCACGGCGCGCGGCTCCAGCCCGGCGGCCTCGGCGTCGCCCTCCCGCATCAGCACCAGGACTCCGCAGCCCTCGCCCGGCAGGAAGCCCCGGGACTCCTGGTCGTACACCGGCATCTCGTCGACGGCGAGTGCCCCGGTCCGGGCGAACCCGATCAGCTCGAACGGGTCGATGCTGAGGTCGACGCCTCCGACGATCGCCGCGTCGGCCTCACCGGTGACCAGCGTCCGGCAGCCGTCGGCGACCGCCAGCAGCGAGGACGCGCACGCCCCGTCCACGGTGTACCCGCCGCCCCGCAGGTCGAAGTGGTGGCAGATCCGCCCGGCGAGGGTGTTGGCCAGACCGCCCGCGAGGGTGTCCTCGTCGGGCTCCGGGAACGGTGCCTTGAACCGTCGTTCCAACTCGTCCAGGAGCGCGGCCGACTCCCGGCGGCCGGTGCCCCGCTCGTCCAGCAGACCCGCGAGGACCCGCCGGACGTAGGGGTAGCGCAGCCGCAGGGCACCGGCCCGGCTGGCGTCCCCGGTCAGGGAGTTGCCGATCACCACCGTCGTCGTCTCCCGGGGCAGGCCCCGGCCCCGGGGCAGCCCGGCGTCCAGCAGCGCCCGGTGCGCCGTCTCCAGCGCGAGCCAGTGGACGGTGTCGGTGGTGCGGAAGGTGGTGCCCGCCACCCCGAAGTCCGCCCGGTCGAAGACGAACCCCTCCAGGAGCGCGGCGTGGGTCAGGGCGAACGAGTCCGCCCCGGCCGTCGCCGGAAGGTAGTCGGCGGTGTCGAGCCGCTCCGGGGGGACGGGCCGGAAGGCCCGGCGGCCCGCGAGGACGTTCTCCCAGAGCCGGTCCGGATCGTCGGCGTCCGGATAGCGGCAGGCCATCCCGACCACGGCGATCCGGGGCGCGGCGCTCACGCGGTCGTCCCGGCGGGACGACCCGGGGCGGCGGGGCCCCGGCGGAGCGCCGCGAGCGCGTGCGCGGCCCACCAGCCCGCCCCGCGCCCCAGACATACCAGGGTGACGGCGAAGAACAGCGTGTACGGCACGTGCGCCACGATCAGCAGGCCGTACACGACGCCCACGCAGGCGCCGAAGACCACTTGGTCCCGTGGCCGGGTCGGGGTGGTTCCCGGGTCGGTGATCATGTAGTTGGTGAAGAGGACGAACGCCACTCCGGTCATCACCGCGAGCGCCGACACCAGACCGCTGTCCAGGAAGTACCAACGGGCCACGGCCTGGAGCGCGAAGGCACCCACCCAGCCCGCGATCAGCGGCAGCTTCCGGGTCAGCTTGGCGTTGAGCAGCGTTCCGGCGGCCAGGATCACCGCGGGCAGGCCCCAGCTCCCGTACGCGTCGAGGTGCTCGGTGAAGTGGTAGGGCGGGGCGATCGCGATCCAGCCGTAGGCGAGCAGGACCACGGTGATCCCGAAGTTCGACGGGTTCATGAAGTGCCGCATCCGCCCCTTCACGGGCGCGCGCAGCACCGTCTTCTGCGCGACCCCGATCACCACGGCGCACAGCACCGGCAGGAGGTGGTCGTTGGCGTAGAGCAGCATGTTGCAGGCGAGCGCGGTGATGTGGGCGGGCAGCAGGAACTCGTAGAGGGGACGGAGCCCCCCGGAGTACCGCGCGGGCCGTCGTTCGCTCCAGGCGGAGAGCCGCTCCAGGAGCAGCTCCGTCGCGTATCCGGTGAGCACCGCGGCCAGCGGCCACAGCCACGGCTGCTCGAAACCGAGGACGGTGTAGCCGAGGACGTTGAGCACCGAGATCGACAGGGCGAAGTTGCGCAGGGCCAGATAGCGGGGGTCGGGCGCGGGCCGTTCCCGGTCCCGCCGCGGCGCCCGGTCCCGCTCTCCGTCCGTCCGGTCGGGCGCGTCCCGCCGGGTGCTGACGAGATCGGTCATCGTGCGGTCACCTCCGTGGCGCGGTCGTCGAGGACGAGGGCGTGCCGTCCCGGTCGCAGGGTGAGCGTGGTGTGCCGTGGTTCGCCCCGTCCGTCCAGCCAGCGCAGTTCCACCCGGGCGGAGGAGGCGTCACCGAGTCCGGCGGACACCAGGAAGTCGCGTTTGCCGGAGTGCCCGCCGCCGCCGTCGACCTGGTGCAGGGTGGTCCGCCCGTCGGCGGTGACGCGGGCCTGCGCGCCGACGGCCGGGGTGGTGCTTCCGGGTGCCGCGTCGGCGCCCCGGGCGGGTTTCCGCAGGTCGAGGGTGATCCGGCGGTCGCCCTGGGGAGCGTCGTTGCGGTAGTAGTCCGGTTCCCCCCACTGCCGGGCGACGGCCAGCCCGGGTGCCGCTCCGGGCCGGGAGTGGCCGATGGCGACCCCTCGGCTCGGGACGGTCCCGTCGAGGCCCAGGCGTCCGGCGAGGTCGATGTACCGCCCCTGTCCGTCGGGTGCCCAGAAGGACAGCGGCTGATGGCCCGACAGATCGTCGCCGGGCTCGAAGTCCGGCCACACCTCCGGGTGCCTGAGCAACTCGTCGTTGGCCATGGCGAGTTCCTGGAGTTCCGGCCAGCGGTTGGTGGAGCCCCGCACGAAGCCGTTGGTCTGCACGATGGCGGGCAGACCGGAACCGGCGAAGTCGGCGGCCTTCGCGTCCCAGCTCCAGCCGCTCCAGGCCAGCCCGAGGTCCGCGCTGCGGTCGGTGAACGGGGCGGTGCCGTCCTCCAGGGCACGCCGGGCCGACCGGGGGGTGGCGGCGTCGTTGAGGAACGCGAAGTTGCTCTCCTGGAGGCCGAAGGAGGTCGTGATGTTCGAGACGAAGATGTCGAAGCGGCCCGTGCCGCGCAGATCGGCGAAGTCGACCCCCATCCCCTTGAACGAGTCGTTGCCGAGGGCCTTCGACTTCGGGGTGGTGGGACCCCGCCGGCCGTGCACCGGGGTGAAGGCGATCCGCCCCGGGGCGGAGTCGTTGCGGAGCAGGTGGTCCGGGCCGAAGTCATTGGCGAGGTACAGTTCGGGCCGCAGGTCGCCGTCGAGGTCGGCGGCCGCCGCGGCGAGCGTCCAACCGCTCGACCGCCCCGCGGGCAGCGCCGTCGGAACCTCCTCGTACCCGGTGCCGTCCGCGCCCGGACCGTCCGTGGTCCGGCGGAACACGTGCCCGCCCCCGGCGTTGCGGGCGTGTGACATCGAGTGCTGCATCACGACCTCGTCGGTCCCCCCGGGGTCGAGCACCCGGGAGTCGGGGAAGTAGTTGCCGACGAACAGGTCCGTGTGACCGTCCCCGTCGAAGTCCGCCACCGCCACCGCGTTCGAGTTCCACCTCGGGCCCCGGTACCGTCCGTCGTCGGGGCCCTTCGCCGCGACCAGTTCGCGCGGGGTGTACGACGCGTCGGACAACCGGGCCCGGGAGCCGTTCCGCAGGAACAGGACCGGGGTGCGTCCCCAGTAGTAGACCAGCAGGTCCGTCCGGCCGTCCTCGTCGTAGTCGCCGGGGACGCAGCCCATGGGAGCCATCAGGGAGTCGGTCGGCAGCGGGGCCGCGTCCAGGGTGAACGGGGTGTAGCGCGTGCCGGTCCCCGGGACCGGGGTGATCACCACCTCGTCCGTACGGGAGTCCACGAAGCACAGGTCCGCCGAGGAACCGGTGCCGTCCAGGTCGTTCATGGCGATCCCGGCGCCCACCGACGAGATCCACGACTGGATCCTCCGGTAGTCGGGGTGCACCGGCCGTACGGTCCGCTCACCCGCCTCGTACCCCGGGGGGAAGGCGATCGGCAGCCGGGTGAAGGCGTAGTCGGCGGCGGTCCGGGCCACCGCCCCCGGCGAGGGTCCGGGTTTGCGGGCGGCGACCATCGTGGTGACCACCAGGGCCAGGGCGACCAGGACGGGGATGCTTCTGCGCAGACGGGAGGAACGCTCTCCGGGCATTTTGGGTGTCCACTCCATCAGTCGGTGAAGTGCTGCTGGATCCTGCGACGCCATTCCTGGAAGGCGGGCACCTCCTCCCCGTCCGGGGGCAGGTCCCGCCGGGTCTCCCGGGTGACCTCGGCCGCCGTGCGCGCGTCGACGCCGCACAGCGTCCGTACGGCGCGCTCCGTGTGCTCCGTCGTCAGTCCCGCGTGCTCCCGGGCCTCGGCGGCGAACGCCGCGCCCTGCCGCAGCGCCGGGAGGTGCGCGCCCGCCCGCTCGACGAGCGGGCGCAGCGACGCGGAGGTGCCCGCCCCCGCGTAGACCGCCGCCAGCCCCACCCCGGCCCACAGGTCGCCGTGGCGGTCGGGGGCGAACGCGCCCAGCCGCGCCGCGACGCGTCCGGGATCCGCGCACTCCACGAACCACAGGGCGCGGCCGATGCCCTGGTCCACGACGCGGGCGACGGCGCGTCGGGGGCCGGGCCAGCCGGGCGGTCCGCCCGACCACCGTCCGCCGGCGCGTTCCCCGGTGCGGAAGTACGCCTCGTGGAACCCGTATCCGTCCAGGGCCAGCCAGCGCAGCAGCGGGTCGGAGGGGACGGCTCGCCGCCGCAGCGGACCGGGCAGCCGGGCCAGCGCCCAACCGGCGCCGACGTGCACCATGTAGACGTGGGGGGCGCCGCTGGACCCGAGCAGCTGTGCCACCCGGTCCCGGCGCCGGGGGCCGAGCCCGTCGAGCAGGGCGAGTCCCATCGCGGCGCCCTCGAAGGCGAACCCCTGGCGCTCCCGGGGCACGGAACCGGCCAGCGCGTCACCGAGCCGGTCGACCTCCGTTCCGGAGGTGGCGGCTCGCAGTCCGGCCAGGAACGCCGTTCCGGCCGCCTCCAGGGCCCGCCGGTCCGGCTCGTTCCCCGGGTGGAATCCCCGGCGGCCGAAGCCGACCGCCGATGCGGGCGGGGTCAGGAGACCGCCCCGCAGACGGCGCAGGGGCGAGGTGATGAAGCGTGGGGCTACGGACACGTACACTCCAGTCGGCTGAGGTCTGGGTGTTCCATGGAACCGAGGCCGTACGGGTCTGACCGGCACACGACGTAGACGCCGTGTCATATTCTGGTGAGATCGCTCCTCTATATGAAGGGAGAGTGATGCACCAGTGGATTTTGGCTCGAACCCATTGGTGCCTTTCTGTGAAACGTAGCGTTCCGGATACGGGCGGCCGTCGATCGTGTTCCAGAAACGGGTACTTGACCAGTGGTGATGCCTTTCCCGCTGGACCCCGCCCGGTGAAGTGGTGATCCGCTCCCGGGAAAGTCGCTTCTTAGAGAGATAGCGTTGACGAACGCCTCCTGGCTGGTTCGACGGGGGCGCGCTGGTCGCCGCGGCGCGAGCGGGAGACGGGGAACGGCTCCGGGGGCGCCGGAGGCCCGCGCGGGCACTGGGCCGTCCGGGGGAAGCGGGGCGGCGCGGAAGGCGCGCGGGACCGTTCCGCGGCGTGATCCTCCTACCATCCGTGCGATGGGAATCACGCATGTGCAGCTCTTCTCGGTGCCCGTCTCGGACCAGGACCGGGCCAGGGACTTCTACGTCGACACGGTCGGTCTCGCCCTCCTCAGGGACCAGCCCGGGGCGCACGGACGATGGCTTCAGGTCGGACCGGAGGGAGCGGCCACCAGCCTGGTCCTCGTGGACTGGTTCCCGACCATGGAACCGGGCGGTGTCCGGGGGCTGTTGCTGCACACCACGGACGTGGCCGCCGACTGCGCGCGACTGCGGGAGCGCGGGGTGCCCGTCGACGGGCCGAAGGCCACCCCGTGGGGGCGGCAGGCCACCTTCACCGACCCGGACGGGAACGTCATCGGGTTGAACCAGCTCCCCGCCGTCCCGGCGGACGGGACGGCGGCCGGGTAACCGACCGCACGGTTCCGGCGGTCCGCCCGATCCGGCCCGTCCCCGCTCCCCTCTCACTCACCGAACGAGGAGCGATGTTCCGCCCGGGTCCCGCCGACGCCGGGTCAGGGGCGAGGTGCGGCACCGGTGGGGCGCTGGCCGGCTCATCGACCTGCTGAAGCGCGTGGCGCATGCCGCTTCGCCGTCCGCGGCACGGAGTCGGGGGCGGGGCTCGACCCTGGCCGCTCCCGAATCCACCCGGATGCGCCTGCGACCAGAACCGGTCGGGTGGATGGAGCCGCCCGGCTTCCCCGCCGCCACCATCGATGTTCCGGCGCTGCCGCGAGTGCCGGCCGAACCGGCGGCGCGGGGCGGACGGGACGGACGCCGACACCGTCAACCGGGAACTGTCCGTCGCGCGCGGGACCGCAGTCGGCCGGAAGGCCGCAGGCCGGGAGACCGGCACCAGCGGCCCGGACGGGCTCCGCCGGGGGGCGGGCCGTCCGGAACGGTCGCTTCCGTCGCTGGTCCGCGGACGGACACCCGGGGAGGCACCCGGCCCGTCCCCCGCTCGGCCCGGGGGAACGCACCGGTGGAGCGGGCCGTCGGCCGTACTACGGTCGGGGGCATGACTACTGTCACGTCCGACACCGGTGTGGGTCCCCTGCTGAGGGGCTGGCGGGAGCGGCGTCGGGTCAGCCAGCTCGAACTGGCCCTGCGCGCCGACTCCTCGACCCGGCACATCAGCTTCGTCGAGAACGGGCGTTCCCGCCCCAGCGAGGAGATGATCCTGCGGCTCGCGGAGCACCTGGACGTCCCCGTACGGGAACGCAACGCGCTCCTGCTCGCGGGTGGTTACGCCCCCCGGTACACCGAGACGTCGTACGACGACCCCTCCATGGGCGCCCTGCGCGAAGGACTCCAGCGGCTGCTCCACGGCTACGAGCCGTACCCCGCGATCGCGCTGAACGGGGTCTACGACGTGGTCGCGGCCAACCTGGGGATGACCAGGCTGCTGGAGGGGGTCGCCGATCACCTGCTCACGCCACCGCTCAACGGGATCCGCATCGTGCTGCATCCGGAAGGCATGGCCCCGCGGATTCTGAATCTCCGCCAATGGCGTTCCCATCTGCTGCGCCAGTTGGAGGGCCAGATGTCCCTGGTGCGTTCGGACCCGCTGCGCGAGCTGTACGACGAGGTGGCCTCGTACCCCTTCCCCGACGGCCATCCGGACCACGGTCCGGGAGGGGCCGACGCGTCGGGCGACCCGTGCCCCGGACCGGTGATGCCGTGCTTCGCGCTGCCGCTGCGGATCGCGCACCGGGGGCGGGAGCTGTCCTTCGTGTCGTCGATCTCCACGTTCAACACCCCGATGGACGTGACGGTCGCCGAGCTGGCCATCGAGACCTTCCTCCCGGCGGACGCGGCGACCGTCGACCACCTGCGTTCCCTCAGCGTCTGATTCCGGACCCGGCCCCCAGCACACCCCAGTAGAGACCGGCGAGTCCGGCGGGCACGAGGGCCTGGAGGACGAGCCAGACGGTGCCGACGGCGCTCGGGTCCAGCCAGAGGAAGGGAGCGGCGAGACTGACGGCGGTCCATGCGAGATTGACTCCGATCACCACCTTGACCGCACCGGCGGGCGGCTCCCTGCGGGCCAGGATCAGGACGACACCGATGGTGAAGAGGACGAGGAAGGCCCCGCTGCCGAGGAGGACGTCCGGGTCCACCCCGAGCAGTCTGCCCACCGGGTCGGGGGCGACGAGGTAGACCGCCGCGGTGGGGGCGGTGACCACGGCGTCGACGGTGAGGAAACGGCGCAGCATCGTCAGGGGCTCGGTGGTGCGGGCGATGCCGGTCAGGAACGTTGCGGACATGGTGTTCGGCCTCCTGCGGAGTCGTGACATGGGTGCGGGTCCCGGAGCTCAGGACCCCGAGGGGGCCGGCCCCGGACGGAGCGCGCCGCCCGGGTTCCGGGGGGACAAGGCTGCGTCCAGGGGCGGGGCCTAGTCCATTACCCGGGAGGTCATGGGGGCGCGGGCCCGGTGCCCCGGGCGGGGCCGTCGGCCGTTGTCGGCAACACCGTGCGAGGTGCCTGGGGGCCATGGCCGTTCGCGCCGGGAATCCGCGCGGGGCGGGGCGGTCTGGTCCGTAAGAGACGGCCTAGTTGTATTGATCACGAGCGTTGTTAACGCTGGTTGGTCTTGATCATGGCGAAGACCTCCGGTGTGGTGGAGGTGTCTAGGCTTCACCACACGGAGGTCTTCGTGTCCCACCGTAATGCCCGGCTGACCGTTCACGGCAGACGGATCCTGGTCGAACGTGTCCTCGCCGGCCGCCCTGTCGCGCATGTGGCCGCGGAGATGGGCATATCGCGTCCCACCGCCCACAAATGGCTCCGCCGCTGGCGGTTCGAAGGAGAGGCGGGCCTGCACGACCGTTCCAGCCGACCCCGCACCACCCCGCACCGCACGTCCGCCACGGTCGAGGCACGTGTCTGCCAGTTGCGGACCAGCCGCAAACTCGGCCCGGCCCGGATCGGCCCGATCCTGGGCCTGCCCGCCTCCACGATCCACCGGATCCTGGCCCGCCACGGCCTGAACCGGCTGGCCTGGCTCGACCGGCCCACCGGCGAACCGATCCGCCGCTACGAACGCGACCGGCCCGGCGAACTGGTCCACGTCGACATCAAAAAACTCGGCAACATTCCCGACGGCGGCGGCTGGCGCATCGTGGGCCGCACGGCCGGAGACCGCAACCGCCAGGCCACCACCGGCCAGCGCAGAAGCAGCACGCCAGTGATCGGCTACAGCTACATCCACTCCGCCGTCGACGACCACTCCCGCCTGGCCTACAGCGAAGTCCTCACCGACGAACGCAGGCACACCGCGATCGGCTTCTGGCAGCGGGCGAACGCGTTCTTCGCCGCCCACGGCATCACCGTCGAACGCGTCCTGACCGACAACGGCTCCTGCTACAAAGCCAAGCTGTTCACCCAGACCCTCACCGCGGCCGGTATCGCCCACAAGAAGATCCGGCCCTACCGGCCGCAGACCAACGGCAAGGTCGAACGCTTCAACCGCACCCTCCTCGAGGAGTGGGCCTACCAGCGGCCCTACACCTCGAACACCGAGCGGACAGCAGCCCTGGCAGACTTCCTCCACACCTACAACCACCACCGCTGCCACACCGCACTCGACGGACACCCGCCCATCAGCCGCGTCAACAACACTCCGGGTCAATACACCTAGTGGTCACACGGCCGCATGCCCTCACCAGCCGAATCCCGCACACCCCGTCCGTCGCTCGTGACAGCCAGCCTGCCAGGCGGTCTCCCGCCTGGCACCACCCCACCACCTTGACCAAACCCATAGGGGCACCCCCCGAGGAATCGGCCGGGGATGGCCGAACCGGGCGCACCGTGCCGGAGCGGCCCCCATGATGGAGGCATGTCGGGCCAGGAACCCCCCTCTTCCGGACTGTTGCCGTTTCTCCGCCGGGCCAGGGACCTCATAGACCGTGCCTACGCCGAACCGCTCGACCTGGCCACGCTCGCGGCCGAGGCCGGATGTTCGCGTTTCCACTTCCTCCGCTCCTTCCAGGCGGCGTACGGCGAGACGCCGGGACGCTATCTGACGCAGCGTCGGATCGAGCGGGCCCGGGACCTGCTGCGCGCCACCAACCTCACCGTGGCGGAGATCTGTCACCTCGTCGGCTACTCCAGCGTCGGCTCGTTCAGCTCCCGCTTCTCCGACGTGGTGGGCGTCTCGCCGACCGCCTACCGGGACGAGATCGCCCAGAGCGGCGGTCCCCCGCCCATCCCCGGGTGCTACCTGTTCATGTGCGCCCGCCGGGGCGCCCCCCAGGCCGCCCCGGACGCGCCGCGCCGGGACGAGGGCGCTCCGGACGCGTCGCGCAACCCCCCGGAGGAAAGCGGAATCCAGGTCAGCAATCCAGGAGATGTCACCGACCGGGCGCCTCGATAGCGTCGGATCACTGCTCAAGCGGAAGGAAGTACATGAGCACGCGTCTTTCCCATGTCACCATCCCCGTGCTGGACCAGGAATCCGCCAAGACCTTCTACACGGAGAAGCTCGGATTCGAGGTGCGCAGTGACATGACCCTCGGCAATCTGCGCTGGCTCACCGTCGGCCCCAAGGACGACCCCGACGTGGAGATGGTCCTGCGCAAGGTGGGCCCTCCCGAGTACGACGAGGAGACGGCCGAACGGTTCCGCGACCTCATCGCCAAGGGCGTGATCGGTGTGGGCGTCCTCCGGGTGGAGAACACCCGGGCCACCTACGAACGCCTCAAGAAGGCGGGCGTCACGTTCGTGCAGGAGCCCGTCAAACGCCCCTACGGCACGGAGGCGGTCTTCCGCGACGATTCCGGCAACTGGTTCAGCCTCACCGATCACCAGGGCTGAGCCCGCTGAGAAGGGAATGGTCCCACCGTGGTCCATGAACCGAAACAGACGGGACGGGACACGGGACCGGCCGGGTCCGCCGTGGCGGCCGGTCCGGCGGCCCCCCGGACGGACGGTGTCCGCAACCCGTGGATCGTCCTGGTGGCCGTCGCCCTGGGCACGATGATGGAAGCCCTCGACGGCACGGTCGTCGCGGTGGCCAACCCGGTCATCGCCGTCGACCTGGACACCGATCTGTCCACCCTCCAGTGGGTGACCAACGGCTACATGCTCGCGGTCGCCTGCGCCCTCATCACCGCCGGGAAGCTCGGCGACCGCTACGGCCACAAGAAGTTCTTCCTCGTCGGGATGGCGGCCTTCTCCGCCACCTCCGTGCTGGCGGGTCTCGCCGACAGCATCGGCGCGCTGATCTTCTGGCGCGTCCTCCAGGGCATCAGCGGCGCGGTGCTCGCCCCCAGCGGACTGGCCGTCCTCAAGGCCACCTTCCCCAAGGAGCGGCTGAAGGTCGCCATCGGGGTCTGGAGCGCCGTCGGCGCCCTGGCCATGGCGGCCGGCCCCTTCATCGGCGGTCTCACCGTGGACCTGCTGGGCTGGCGCTGGGTCTTCTTCGTCAACCTGCTGGTGGGCGCGGTGGCCTTCGGCCTCGGGGCCTGGGCCATCCGGGGAGTCCGTCCCCAGGCCGTCGCCCGGTCCTTCGACCTGCCCGGCGTCGTCCTGCTCACCGCCGCGCTGTTCGCGCTGGTCTGGGGCATCATCCAGGTGCCGGAACACGGCTGGACCCAGTTCGGCACGCTCGGTTCGTTCGCCGTGGCGCTCGCCCTCGGCGCGCTGTTCGTGCTGCGTGAACGGGGGACGTCCGACGCGCTGCTCCCGCTCGCGCTGTTCCGTTCCCGGGCCGTGTCGGTCGGGACGGCGGTCCTGCTCATCGGCGGGTTCGCCACCTTCGGGGCCTCGTTCTACCTGGCTCTGTACCTGCAACAGGTCCACGGCCTGGAGCCCATGCGGGCCGGTCTCGGACTGCTGCCGTTCACCGTGCTCTTCGGCGTCGGCGCGCCGGTGGGAGCCCTGCTCAACCAGCGGTTCGGCCCCAGGGTGCCGCTCTCGGTGGGGCTGGTCCTGATCGCGGTGGCCCTCCTGGGCCTGTCCTGGATGACGGAGGACTCGTCGTACCACGCGATGTGGCCCTTCCTGGCGCCGCTCGGGACGGGCATGGGCATGGTGGCCCCCACGGCCATCGAGATGATCGTGGGCAGCGCGCCGAGCCATCTCACGGGTGTCGCGTCCGGGCTCCAGCAGACCGCGCTGATGCTCGGCGGCGTCCTCGGCACGGCCGCGCTCGGATCGATGATCTCGGCGCGGGTCAGCGCGGACCTGTCCCGGCACCTGGCGGACGCCGAGGTACCGGGTCCGCTCGCCGGGGTGTTGCGCGAGATGCCCAAGACCATCGCCCAAGGTGTCGTCCCCGTTCCGGAGGGCACCCCCCGTTCGGCCGCCCGGGCCGCCGTCGAGGCCGGTCACACGGCCTTCATGGACGGCTTCCACCTGGCCATGCTGGGCGGCGTCGCGGTCGTCCTCGCGGGCGCGCTGGTCGCCCTGCTCGCCCCGGGTGCCGGAGCGGCGCCGGGGGAGGAGTCCCCGGAACCGTCCGACGGCGATCGGCGCGACGGCGTCGCCGGGGTGGAGACCGCCTCCTCCTGAGCGGAGCCGCTCCGCCTCCGGCCCCCGTCCCGGCACCCGCCCCTCCCGTCCCGGCACCACACCTCCACGGTGGCTCCGGCCCCCTCATGACCCCAGTCAGCCCGATATATCAGGAGAAGAAGTGATCTCTCACATCGGTACGGTCGACGTCTTCGTCCACGACCAGGACAAGGCGATCGACTTCTACGTGAACGTCCTCGGCTTCGAGCTGCGGGAGGACCGCAGCTTCGGCCCCATGCGCTGGGTCGAGGTCGCGCCCGTCGGCTCCCAGACCCGGATCGTGCTCTGCACCAAGGACTTCCCCGTCTACGAGGAGGGAAAGATCGGGAGGTTCACGGACATCCAGCTCGTCACCGAGGACATCACGGCGACCCACGGGGAACTGGTGCGGCGCGGTGTCGAATTCACCCGCGCTCCGGAACGGATGCCGTTCGGCGGCGCGAACGGCGCCTTCCGCGACCCGGACGGGAACGAGTTCTTCCTGCTCGAACCCGCGGGCTGACCCCGACGCGCCGGTCGCCCCGGGCGGCCGGCGCGCACCCGCGACCACGGACCAGAACAGACCCCGTCCGGAACGACGGACGGCCGGGAGGAGCAGGAGAGCGCCATGGTGAAGCCCGACGAGATGATGGAGAAGGTGACCGGTACGCTGCGCGAGCGGACGGGCCGGGACGCGGACGAATGGATCGGCCTGGTGACCGCTTCCGGCACCGACCCGTTGGACCAGAACGCCGTACGGAACTGGCTGCGGACCGAGCACGGTCTGACCAAGCCCGTCCAGTGGGCCATCGGCCTGGAGGCGGCTCGCCGCGCCGGATGGGTGGAGCCCACCGAGGAGGAACTGGTCGACGCGCAGTACGGCGGACGGAAGGCCGGACTGCGCCCCATCCACGACCGGGTGGCGGAACTGGCGAACGGACTCGACACCGGGGTCACCCGGGAGGTCCGGGCCACGTACGTCGCCTTCGCGCGCGCCCGGCAGTTCGCGGCCGTGCAGCCCACCACCGGTACCCGGGTGGACCTCGGTCTGCGGTTCACCGACGCGCCCGCCAGCGCCCGGCTGCTCCCCGCGAAGGCCCCCGGCCAGGCCACCCACAAGGTCGCGCTCACCTCGCCGGGGGAGGTGGACGCGGAGGTCGAGGCGCTGTTGAGGGCCGCCTACGAACAGAACGGCTGACCACCCCCGCCCGCTCCGGCGAAGACCACCGGCCGTCCCGCTCCGCTCCCCGGCGGGGCGGCCGGTCCGGCCCGCCGTCACGGCCACTCCGCTCCCCCTCGCCCGGCCGCACGCGGTCCCGGCACGGTCCGGAAGAGGGCCAGAGGGGTGCCGCTTCGGACACCCCTCTGGCGCGCACGTTTCAGACGCGCCCCTGGCCGGGAGCCGTCGTGCCCACCCGCTGGAAGTCGGCCTCCGGCCACAGACCCCGGACGGTGCTCTCCAGGATCATCAGGGACATGATCGGGAAGGCGAAGTCGGAGGCGGCGTAGAGGCGGTGCGCGGTCTGCACCTCGAAGACCCCGTTGCCGAAGGACGCCATGTCGAACGTCCGGCCCGGCCCGGTCGACCGCCCGACCAGCGCGGCGACGTCCGAGACGAAGCCCTCCGGGTCGTGGTCCGGCCCCGGGGCGACCGTGCTCGCCAGCATGATCTCCCCGCAGCGGCGACCGTCACCGGAGGCCAGGGCGGCGAAGAAACCGCCGATCAGTTCCCTCACCCGGTCCGGCAACTGGACGCTGTAACCGGCGTCGAGGATCACGGCGCCGCCCCGGGGCACGAGGTAGACGTTGCCCGGGTGGGGATCGCAGTGCACGAACCCGTCCACGAACACCATCTTGTGCGCCGCCGACAGCACCGCGGAGGCGAGCCGGGCCCGTAGCGCGGGCGGCAGGGTGGCGGGGGTGCCGGGGTCCAGCCCCTCCACGAAGTCGAAGACCAGGCAGGTCGGCACCGACAGCTCCGGGTGGAGCGCGGGGACCTCCACGTCAGGCACGTCCGCCAGGTTCTCGCGGAGCCGGACGACGTTCACCGCCTCGCGGCCGAGGTCGAGCTGTCCCAGGACCGCCTCGCTGACGTACCCGACGAGATCCGCCATCGGCATCCCCCGCAGCCGGGGGAGCCGCTCGCACCGGCGCACCAACCAGCGGATCAGCGTCAGATCCGCGCGCATCACCCCGTCGATCCCGGGGCGTTTGAGCTTCAGCGCGACGACCCGGCCGTCGCGCAGCACCCCCCGGTAGACACAGGCGATGCTGCCCCCGGCCACCGGCACCGGCCCGGGCCCGGACAGGAACGGCGGCACCGGCCGTCCGTACGCCTCCCGCCACGCCCGCCGCGCCCGCCGGGCGCCGAGGGGCCGGACCGAGTCGTGCAACGTGGACAACTCATCGCACAGCGCTCCGGGAAGCACGTCCCGGCGCGCGCCCGCGATCTGGGCGAACTTCACGAACGTCGGTCCGAGCGCCTGGACGCGCCGGGTCAGCCGGCGGTACAGGAACCGGCGGGCGGCCTCCCGGCCCCGGGCGACCCGGACGGCGGCCAGGGCCGGAAGGGTCACCCCCGTCTCGATCAGCACGGCCAGCGAGAGCGCGCCCAGCCGGGCGAGGAGCCGGTACCGGGGCACTCCCCGGCGTGGTGGTGGACCTCCCGGGGCCGGGGGGCCGCCGGTGGCCCCGGGGACGTTCCGCGCCCGGTCCGCGTGGCCCGAGTCGTCCATTGCTCCTCCTGGTGGCTGGTGTGCGGTCCGGTCGGCCGGACCGCTCGTCGTCCGGGCGGTCAGCGGGGGTCGAAGGTGAACACGGCGCGCAGTGAACGTTCCTGAGCCGACGACGGCACCGCCCGGATCAGCCCGTCGCGCACCGCGCGGGCCAGGGGGGAGCGCCACTGACCCGCGCGGCCCATCCGGCGGGACCGCCGGGCGACGAGGTGGGCCCGCCGCCGACGGCGTGCGGCGTAACCGCGCAGGGCCTCCGGAACGGCTGTGGCGCCGGTGACGCCGACGAGGTGGCGGGCGAGGACCACCGCGTCCTCGAACGCCTGGCAGGTGCCCTGCCCCAGTGCCGGGGCGCTCGGGTGCGCGGCGTCCCCGACCAGGGTCACCGCCCCCGTCCCCCAGCGGCGCAGCGGACGCCGGTCGTGGACGTCCGTCACGATGACGTCCGCCGGGTCGGTGGCCCCCAGGACGCGCGGCACGGGGTCGTGCCAGTCGCCGAACCGTTCGGCCAGGAAGGGGAGCCGTCCGAGGGCGTCCGCGCGGACCGCGCGGTTCCGCTCCGGCGCGGCGAAGGCCGCGAACCAGTACATCAGCTCGCCGGGCAGCGGGAAGAGGCCGAACTGCCCTCCCGCGCCCAGGGAGAGCAGGGCCGGATGGTCCCGGTGGGCGATCCTGGCCAGACCCCGGGTCACCGCGTAGCCGTGGTGGCGCAGGTCGTCCCCGCCGAAGAGCGCCGCGCGCACCCGTGACCGGATGCCGTCCGCGCCGATCAGGAGATCGCCCTCCGCCTCCCGGCCGTCCGCGAACCGGGCCACGACGGTCCCGCGCTCCTGGCGGACGCCCACGCAGCGGTCCCCGAACCGGACGTTCCCCTCCCCGTAGGCGTCGTACAGCACGTCGAGCAGGTCCGCCCGCAGCAGCGCCCGTCCGGTGCCCCCGCACCGGGCCTCCAGGGCCCGCCGGGAGGTGTACCCCAGGGTGCTCCCGTGGGCCGTGCGCATCGCGAGCCCGGCGGCGGGCTCGCCACGGGAGCGCACGGCGTCGGCGACGCCGACCGCCTCCAGCGCGGTGAACGCGTTCGGCCACAGGGTCAGCGCCCCGCCACCGGTTCCGGGTCCCTCCGCGCCCTCGTGGACCCGGGTCTCCACACCGGCGCGGCGCAGCAGGACGGCGGTCGCCAGTCCGGCGGGTCCCGCCCCGACGACCAGTGCGCGCAGGGGCCTCACCCCGGCCCCGGACCGGTGTGGCTCCCGGGCTCCCACATGGAGCTCCAGCCCCCTTCCGGGCCGGGCGCGGGGGAGAGCAGGTCCGGGATCTTGGCGACGTCGAACACCCCCCAGTGCTCCGCGATCCGGCCGTCCCGGAACCGGAAGGTGTTGGAGCCGCCTATCGCGAAGGAGCGGCCCGTGGGCGGCAGGCCCATGAACTCCCCGGTGTGCTCGAAGTGGAGTCTGATCGCCTGGGCCAGGACGTCCCCCTCGCAGACCGAGACCACGACCTCCACCCGACGGGTGGTCAGCGCGTCGGCGGCCTGGCCGAACCGGTGCGTCACGCCCTCCCGGCCCGGTGGGTCCCAGGGTGGGGCGAAATGGTCGACGAATTCCGGTGCGAGAACGTCTTCGATCACCGAGTAGTCATGTGTGAAGAGAACGGCGCGACGGAATCTGCGCACGGTTTCCTCGTACGCGGATTTCCGTTCTCCCGTGATTTCTTCCTCCGTCATGGTGTCGACTCCCAGAAGTGATTTCGGCAACGACGGGACGACAGGCGGCGGGTTCTAGGCGGTGGCCCGGAGGAGGTCGCCGGGCAGCAGCCCGAGTTGCTCCAGCAGATGCAGCCCGTCGGCCACGCCCCAGTGCTCGACCACCGCGCCCGACACGATCCGCAACTGGCCGAGCAGCGCGCAGCGCACGGTCCGTCCGGTGGGCGGCAGCCCCAGGTACTCGCCCAGGTGGGTGCCCTCCACGGTGATCCGGCTGGACACCAGGTCGCCCTCCGCGACCAGGCTGTGCACCGTCAGGCGCAGGTCGGGGAAGGCGCGGGTCAGCCTGGTCATCTCCGCGAGCACCTCATCGGCGGGCATCGGACGGCCGTCCCGGCCGTGGTGGACCATCTCCGGTGACCAGTACCGCGCCATCGCCGCGGGGTCCCCGCTGTTCCACGCGTCGATCAACCCCCGCACCACGGCCTTGTTGGCGGCCGTCGGCGCGTCGGAGGGGGCGTTCCCGTGGTCGGGCATGCCGGTTCCTTCCGCGAGTCGTGGTTCGTGGTGGGGCGCGAGCCGTTTCGACGAGGGTATCCGGGAGCCCTTTCCCCGACTTCTCGCAGATTGCTGTGCGATACGGGCCCGGGAAAAGGGTTGACGCTCCGGGGAATTCGGGCGAACAATTTCGCGGGGAACAGGGAAGTTCATGACCATGGTCCGCCCCCATGGGCGGGAGGGGAGCGAAGATGACAGGGCTCCACCGTTCCGGAATCCCGTCCCCCGGCGGGCCGCCCCGCAGGGAGACCGTTCCTCCCGTGCCGGGTGAGGGTGAGGGTGGGGTGTACAGCCAGAGTTGGTTTCCGTTGTGTTTGTCGGGTGAGTTGGTGGGGGGTTCGTTGGTGGGGGTGGAGTTTCTGGGGGGTCGGGTGGTGGTGTTCCGTGGTGTGGGGGGTGGGGTGGCTCGGGTGGTGAGTGCGTATTGCGTGCATGTGGGGGCGGATCTGTCGGTGGGTGAGGTGGTGGGGGAGCGGTTGAGGTGTCGGTTTCATGGGTGGGAGTACGACGGTGGTGGGGTGTGTGTGGGGACGGGGATCGGTGATCCGGTGCCGTCGGGTGCGCGGTTGTTCCGGTTTCCGGTGGTGGAGCGGTTCGGGGTGGTGTGGGCGTTCAACGGGGAGCGCCCGCTCTTCGACCTCCCCGAACTCCCCTATCCCGAGGACGAGCTGGTGGTCCGGCGGTCGGTCCTGGACGAGATGCCCGTCGAGCCGTGGCTGGTCCAGGCCCACACCATGGACCTCCAGCACCTCTCCCTTCCGCACGACTTCACCCTGGAGGAGGACCCCGACGCCTCGGTGCGCGTCCACCCCTACTCCATCGGGTTCGACCTGCGGGCCCGGCTGCGGGACGGTTCGCGGTTCCACGTCGACGTGGACATCCACGGCACCAACGTCTTCTGGCAGACCGGCACCCTCGACGGCCGCTGGTTCTTCTGGATCGCCCCGCTGAACGTCCCGGGTCCCGGCCGTTCCCGGGCCACCTTCGTGTTCGGGGCGCGCCGTGCGGAGGGCGGGGACCCGGAGGGGACCGAGGCGTTTCTCGACCGCGCCGCCGCGGTGATGATGGGCCTCTTCGACGACGACAAGCCGGTCCTGGGCACCATCCGGTTCCGCCCCGGGCTGCTCACCGCCAGTGACCGCGCCCTGGGCCGGTACCTGGACTACGTCAGACGCTATCCGCGCGCCAACCCCGCGCGCGAGTTCCTCACCTGAGACCCGTCCCCTCCAGGGAGTCGAGATGACCGCGTCCGGCAGTTCCGCCACCCCGTCCGGCCCCTCCGCCTCCGCCGTCCCGCCGCCCGCCGCTCCGGTGCCGGACGGTGGTGCCGCCCGTCCGGCCGGGGACGTGGTCCGCCGTCCGCTCGGACGTCCCGTGCCGGGTGAGGGTGAGGGCGGGGTGTACAGCCAGAGTTGGTTTCCGTTGTGTTTGTCGGGTGAGTTGGTGGGGGGTTCGTTGGTGGGGGTGGAGTTTCTGGGGGGTCGGGTGGTGGTGTTCCGTGGTGTGGGGGGTGGGGTGGCTCGGGTGGTGAGTGCGTATTGCGTGCATGTGGGGGCGGATCTGTCGGTGGGTGAGGTGGTGGGGGAGCGGTTGAGGTGTCGGTTTCATGGGTGGGAGTACGACGGTGGTGGGGTGTGTGTGGGGACGGGGATCGGTGATCCGGTGCCGTCGGGTGCGCGGTTGTTCCGGTTTCCGGTGGTGGAGCGGTTCGGGGTGGTGTGGGCGTTCAACGGGGAACGCCCGCTCTTCGACCTCCCCGGACTGCCTCACCCGGAAAGCGAACTGACGATCCGTCATATGGTGCTGGACGAAGCTCCGGTCGACCCCTGGCTGGTGGCGGCCCAGACCATGGACCTCCAGCACTTCCTCCTCCAGCACGAGTTCACCCTGGAGGAGGACCCGACCGGCGCGGTGACCGCCACCGCGCACTCGATGGGGTACCCCCTGCGCCTCGGACTGCCCGACGGACGACGGCTCGACCTCAGGGTCGACATCCACGGCACCAACGTCTTCTGGCAGACCGGCACCCTCGACGGCCGCTGGTTCTTCTGGATCACCGCGCTGCGTCCGGTGCGGCCCGGGGTGTCCCGGCCCGTCTTCGTCCTCGGCGCGCGCGGGGACGACGGGCAGGAGGAGGCCGGGGCGTTCCTCGACCGGGCCACGGAACTGATGATGGGCATGCTCGCCGACGACGCCCCCGTCCTGCTGACCATGCGGTTCCGCCCCGGGCTGCTGACCGTCAGTGACCGCGCCCTGGGCCGTTACCTGGAGTACGTCAGGCGGTATCCGCGCGCCAACCCCGCCCGGGACTTCCTGCGGTGAACGGACGTCCGACGGCGGCGCGGCCCGGTCACCGGGCCGCGCCGCCGCACACCGCTCAAGGGCCGCCGCGCACCGCTCAGGGGGTGGGCGTGAAGCGCACCGGCAGGGCCTCCAGCCCCCGCAGCACCCCCGTGGGGCGCCAGCGCAGTTCCTCCACGGGGCAGTCCAGCGCGAGGTCGGGAAACCGTCGCAGCAGGGTGCCGATCGCGATCTGCCCCTCCATGCGGGAGACCGGGGCGCCGGTGCAGAAGTGGATTCCGTGCCCGAACCCCAGATGGGAGCGGTCGCCCCGGGTGATGTCCAGCCGGTCCGGGTCCGGGTAGCGCTCCGGGTCGCGGTGGGCGGACGCCACGCCCACGGTCACGATGGCGCCCTTGGGCACCGGCGTCCCGCCGATCTCCAGGTCCTCGGTGGCGACCCGGAGCATCGCCCGCTCCACCGGCCCGTCGTAGCGCAGGAACTCCTCGACCGCCCCAGGAAGCAGTTCCGGACGGGACCGGAGCAGCCGCGACTGCTCCGGATGGCGCAGCAGGGCCAGCACCCCGTTGCCGATGAGGTTCACGGTGGTCTCGTGCCCGGCGACCAGCAGCAGCCCCGCGGTGGAGACGAGTTCCCGCTCGGTCAGCCGTCCGCCGTCCGCCGAGGCCACGATCAGGGCGCTCAGCAGATCCGGCTGCGCGTCCTCGTCGCCCCCGGCCGCGCCGGTGAGCGCCGCGCGGCGCTTGTCGGCCACCAGGTCGGTGAAGTACGCGCGCAGCAGCCGGTTCGCCTCGTGCGGAGCCATCGCCGCGCCCTCCTCGTAGGTGGGCGTCAGCGCGGCGGTGCTCCAGACCCGGAACCGGTCCCGGTCCCCGGTCGGCACCCCCAGCAGCTCGCAGATGACGGTGATCGGCAGCGGGAACGCCAGCGCCGTGATCAGGTCGGCGGTGCCCAGCGGGGCGACGGCGTCGAGGAGGTCGTCGGTGATCCGCTGGACCCGGGGCCGCATGGCCTCCACCCGGCGCGGGGTGAACGCCTTGCTGACCAGCCTGCGCAGCCGGGTGTGGTCGGGCGGGTCGCTGTTGAGCATGTGCGGCTCCGACCCCTCGTCCCCCTCCTGGTACAGCCCGGACCGCCGCAGCGCCTCCCAGGCGTGCTTCGGATCACGGGACAGCCGGCCGTCGGCGAGTGCCGCCCGGGCGTCCTCGTAGCGGGTGACCAGCCAGTGCTCGATGCCGTTGGGATCGTGTATCCGATGGACCGGCGCCCGCTCGCGCAGTCGCCGGTAGACGGGGTACGGATCGGTCCGCGCCGCGTCGCCGTACACCTCGTGGGCCGTGGGCCGTGGATCGGACATGTCGTGGTCCCCCTCGGTCGTGGACGGTCGGTGGGCCGGGCGGTGCGTCTCACGGACGGCTCGCGCGCGCCCCGTCCCGCCCGGCCCCGGGACCGGCGGCCCCGGACGGGCTCAGGACGAGGTCGGACGGGGGCAGCGTCCCGTCCACGAGGTACGCGGTCACGAGCCGGTCGATGCCCGGGTCCTCGTAGAACGGGAAGACCCGGTGGTGCGCGGTGGCGTCCAGGGTGACCAGCCGGGAGCGGGGGCCCAGGGTCTCCCGCATCCGCAGCGCGGCGGCGAGCGGCGTCGACATGTCCTCCGCGGCCTGCACCAGCAGGACGCTCCGCGCCGGGTTGTCCGCTCCGAGCCGGGTCACCGGTTCGGCGGGCGGCACCGGCCAGAAGGAGGTCGCCTTGACGCCCGCCAGGGCCGCCCCGGTGAACGGGTGTGCGCGCGCGGCCCGTTCCATGTCCCGCTGGTAGCCGTCCAGGTTCCGGGGCCACGCCCAGTCGCCCGCGAGGACGGCCATCTGGGCGACGGTGCCGCTCTCCTCCTTCGGCTCGCCGAACATGGCGGCGAGGAAGGCCGCGGTGTCCGGTTCCAGGGGACCGCCGTGCACGGCGGCACGGACCACGTCGCCGAGGAAGCCGTAGTTGCGGTCGCTGTTGAGCATCCCCACCACCAGCAGCCGGACCAGGGTGCGGTCCAGCGGGAACCCCGCCACCGCCACCTGCCCGCCGCCGTCCGCCCGGGCCAGCAGCCGGTCGTACGCGGCCCGCACCCGGTCGGCGGTGTCGCCCAGGTGGAGCGTGTCGTGGTGGGCACCGGCCCAGCGGGCCCAGCGGTTCAGGGCCCGCTCGCCGTTGGGCGGGAAGTCGGTGAACAGCCCGCGCCACACCCAGTCGGGGCTGCAGAGACTGTCGAGGACGACCCGGTCGGCGTGTTCGCCGAACATCTGGGTCCACACGGCTCCCAGGTAGGTGCCGTAGGAGTAGCCGAGGTAGGAGATCCGTTCCTCGCCGAGCGCGCCGCGGATCACCTCCATGTCCCGGGCGATGTTCCGGGAGCTGGCGTACGGAAGGACGTCCAGGGCGTGCTCGGCCGCCTTCGCCGCCACATTGGCCTGGAACCGCACCTCGTGGTCGAAGTCCCGGGGGTGGTGGAAGACCCAGAACCGCTCCTCGGGCTCCAGCCCGCACACCACCGGGCTGCTGCGTCCCATGAACCGGTGGTCGAAGGCGACCAGGTCGTACCGGTCGAGCACCTCCCGGGGCAGCGCCCGGGCCAGTTGCGCCCCCAGCAGGGTCCCCCGGTTGCCCAGGTCGTCCCCCGGCCCGACCAACAGCACTCCGCGCCGTCGCTCCGGCACGCCCGCCCGGCGCCGGACCAGACCGAGCGTCAGGGTCCGCCCGTCCGGCCGTGCGTAGTCCAGCGGCACGCTCAGCCGGGCGCACTCCAGCCCGGCGAGCGCCTCCTCGTCGGGCTCCGTCCAGGTCAGCGACTGCGACCGGAAGCCGCTCAGGGCGTTCGCCCGTACCCCGCTCACCACGCCCTCCCCTCCCGCGCCGGGCCCCCGGACCCCGGATCCGGCGGGGGCGGCGCGTCCGCGTCCCCGGGGGACCGCGCCCCGGCCAGCACCAGATCGGTCTCCGGGAGCTTCCCGGTGAGCAGGTACGCGGTGGCCGCCCCGTCGACCCCGGGGTCGCCCCGGAAGGGGAAGACCCGGTGGTGCGGCCCGGGGTCGTCCAGGGTGACCAGCCGGGTGTTGTGCGGGAGCAGCTCCCGCAGCCGCGCGGCGCCCCGGGCCGGGGTGAACATGTCCCGTGCCGAACGCACCAGCAGGACGCTCTCCGCGCGGTTGCCGGCGCCGAAGGCGGTGACGGGCTCCCGGGGCGGCAGCGGCCAGAAGGCCCCCGCCTTGGGACCGGCCATCGCGGGACCGATGAACGGATGCCGTCCCCCGTGCTCCACCAGGTCCCGCCGGTAGCGTCCGAGCCCCCGGGGCCAGGCGGCGTCGGCGCACAGGACCGCCAGTTGCGCCACCGCGCCGCTCTCCTCCTTGCCCCGCCCGAACAGGGCCCCGAGCGCGCCCACCGCCGACGGGGCCGCCTCGTCGCCGTGCACGGCGGCCCGCAGGATCTCGGCGAGGACGTCCCAGGCACGGTCGTCGCTGAGCAGCACCATGGTGAACAGCCGCAGCAGGGTGCCGTCCACGGGCAGCCCGGCGACCGGCACCGGCGCCCGGTCCGCCGACGCCACCAGCCGGTCGAGCGCGGCGCGCACCAGCGGGCCGGTGGCCCCCAGGCCGAGCGCGCCGTGGCGCCGGGCGGCCCACCCCGTCCACCGCCCCAGGACGCGCTCGCAGCTCACCGCGTAGTCGAGGAACATCGGCCGCCACACGGCCCGGGGGTCGATGACGCTGTCGAGGACGACCCGGTCGGCGTGTTCGCCGAACATCTGGGTCCACACGGCTCCCAGGTAGGTGCCGTAGGAGTAGCCGAGGTAGGAGACGCGTTCCTCGCCGAGCGCGCCGCGGATCACCTCCATGTCCCGGGCGATGTTCCGGGACGTCACATGCGGCAGGACGTCCCCCGCCTCCCGGAAGCAGCGCTCCACCACCTCGCGCTGGAAACGCGCCTCGGTGTCGGCGTCCTCGGGACGGTGGAAGATCCACAGCCACTGCTCGGGGGTGAGCCCGCAGCTCAGGGGCGCGCTGCGACCGCTGAACCGGTGGTCGAACCCCACCAGGTCGTAGGCGTCGAGGACGTCGGCGGGCAGCGTCCGGGCCAACCGGGGCACCAGCAGCGTGCCCCGGTTGCCGGGGTCGTCGGGGCCGATCAGCAGGACCCCCCGCCGACCCGCCGGGGACCCGGCCGGACGCCGGGCCAGCGCGAGGCCGAGGGTGGGGCCCGACGGCCGGGCGTGGTCCACGGGCACCGTCACGGAGGCCGTCTCGAACCCGGCCAGCTCCTCCTCGTCGGCGGCCCGCCACACCACGCGTTGCGCGGCGAACTCCCCGGCTCCCGGCCCCGGGCGGCCTCCTGCCGTGTGCTCTGTCACCGGGTCTCCCCTCTCACGGGCCCACGGCCGGTGGGTACCGGACCGTGGCGCCGGACGTCAGCGGCGGATCTCGTACAGCGCGTTGAAGGGCGTGGGGCTGGGCAGGGACCGCACCGAGCGCAGACCGGCCTCCTCGCACAGCGCGCGCAGCGCCGTGGAGGTCAGCCCCATCATGCCGAGGACGGCGCCCCGGGCGGCCCGCTCGACCGGCACGCTGTACAGCACGCTCGCCCCGTACAACAGGGCCGCGCCGGGGCCGGCGTTGTCGGCGGGACGGTCCACGCCGTTGCTCTCCAGCAGCAGGAACACCCCGTCGGGGGAGAGCGCCTCCCGCACCGCCCGCAGGACCGCGCCGGGGTCGGGGGCGTCGTGCAGCACGTCGAAGGCCATGATCAGCCCGTGTTCCCCGGAGAGCGCGTCCCGGACGTCGGCCTCGACGAAGTCCACCCGGTCCGCCACCCCGGCCCGCTCCGCGTCCCGACGGGCCCGGTCCACGTTCAGCCGCAGCCGGTCGTAGCCGGTGAACCGGGAGCGGGGGAACGCCTCCGCGAGCAGGACGAGCGCCCGGCCGCAGCCGCTGCCGACGTGGGCGACGCGGGTCCCGGCCGTCAGGGCCCCGGCCAGGCCGTCCACGGCCGGGACCCAGTGCGGCAGCAGCAGGGTGTCCAGCCAGCTGGAACTCATCCGCCACATCGTCCGGTACAGCGCGTCCGGATAGCGCTCGGGCTCCAGACCGGCGCCCGAGCGGAACGCCCCGGCCACCGCGTCGAACACCGCCGCCAGGGCCGGGACCAGCCGGGCCGCGCCCCCGAGGAAGAACGGCGACCTCTCGTCCGCCAGCACCGCGGCGTGCGCGGCGGGGAGCGCGAACGACTCCCGGCCCTCCGCCGCCGTCCCGTCGACCGTCAGATAGCCGGCGCTGGACAGACAGAGCAGCCATTCGCGGACGTACCGTTCGTCCAGTCCGGTGCGGGCGGCCAGCCCCGCGCCGTCGGTCGGGCCGTGGACGGCCAGCTCCCGGAAGAGCCCCAGCTCGTCCCCCAGCGCGCACACCACGCTGACCAGGCCCCCGCTCATGTCGCCCAGGAAACGGGCCGCGAACGCCTCCGTGTCCGTCACCTCGCTCACACGCGCCTCCCCGAGGGAATCGTGACCGGGCCGCGCGCCGTGGGCCGCGCGGCGGGTGGCTGCTCGACTCTAGGGCGCCGCGCGGACACCGGCCTTCTCTCAGGTTGCTCACGAGGGGGCACGAGCGCGCCGGAACGACGGGGGCGCCCGGACGGCCGGAAAGCGGCGCCCGGCCCGTCCGCCGACCCCTTCGACCTGGAGCGGGATGACCGATATTGCTACTATGAATGGTAGTGACTCCGCGTGGATACTGAGGACGTGTCATGACAGGTAAGCGGAACTACGCCCAGTTCTGCGGACTCGCTGCCGGGTTGAACGTCATCGGGGAACGCTGGGCCCTCCTGATCGTGCGCGAACTGCTCATCGGCCCGGCCCGGTTCAACGAGATCCTGGCCAACCTGCCCGGTCTCGGCCCCAATCTGCTCTCGGACCGGCTGCGTGCCCTCACCGAGCACGGGGTCATCGAGGCGTCCGGGGTGCGCGGCGACGGCCGGGGCAAGCGGTACCGGCTCACCCCGCGCGGCGAGGAACTGCGGGAACCGGTACTGGCGCTCGCCCGCTGGGGCATGCCCTTCCTGACCGAGGAGGACGCGGTCGGCGGGGCCACCCGGGCCTCCTGGGGCTTCCTCGCCGTCCAATCGATGATCAACGGCCGACGGGTGCCCGCCGTGGCCGAGAGCTACGAGTTCCGCGTGGCCGAGGAGGTCTTCCACATCGAGGTGCGTGACGGCGCCGCCGTCACCCGCCGGGGGGCCGCCACCGGACCCGCGCTGGTGGTGACCACCGACGCGGAGACCTTCGTCCGGATCGGCGCCGAGATGCGCACCCCGTTCGAGGCGCTGCTCTCGGGACGGCTGCGCATCGACGGCGAACCGGACGCCGTCCAGCGGTGCGTGGAGTTCCTCGGCCTGGTCGACGCGCCGCGCCGCCCCGCCACGTCCTCCACGCCCTCCGTGCCCACCGGAGCGGTCTCCGACTGACCCCGCCGCCCGGGCGCGGGGGAGACGGGCCGCGTCCGCGGGCCCCACCAGCCGCAGCCAGGAGAAGGGACGTCCCCATGACCTCCGGAACACCGGCCCCGCGCCCCGCCCCGCAACCCGTCGCCGCGAACCCCCCGACCACGGAACTCGCCGGGACGGCGGCCCTGGTGACCGGCGCCTCCAGCGGCATCGGAGCGGCCGTCGCCCGGGCCCTGGCCGCCCGGGGAGCGGTGGTGACGCTGGCGGCCCGCCGCCGGGACCGCCTCGAAGCGGTGGCTCGGGACATCACGGCCCGGGGCGGTACCGCCCTGGTGGTGGAGGCGGACGTCAGCGGCGAACCGGGCGCGACGGCCGCCGTGGAGAGCGCGGTCGCCCGGGCCGGACGGCTCGACATCGTGGTGAACAACGCGGGCGTCCTGCTGCTCGGCCCCGTCGAGGACGCGCCCACCGAGGAGTGGGAGCGCATGGTGCGCCTCAACCTGCTGGGCGTCGCGCTCGTCACCCGCGCCGCCCTGCCCCATCTGCTGCGCGCCGCCGCGAGCGCGCCCCGCGAGGTCGCGGACCTCGTCAACGTCAGCTCGGTCGGGGGCCGGATCGCGACGCCCAACACCGCCGTCTACAACGCCGCCAAGTCGGGGGTCAACGCGTTCAGCGAGTCCCTGCGCCAGGAGGTCGCCCGCCGACACGTGCGGGTCGCGGTGATCGAGCCCGGCTTCGTCGCCACCGAACTGCCCTTCCACTCCCGCCCCGACGTCCTCGCCCGGCTCGCCGGGGACTTCGACCCCGGCACCCCGCTGGACCCGGCGGACGTGGCCGAGACGATCTGCCACGTGGTCACCCGCCCCCGGCACATGGCCGTCAACGAGGTGCTGCTGCGCCCGGCGGAGCAACTCGCCTGACCGCTTGCCCGCCCGCCCGCCGGTCCGGTCCGTGCCGTCCGCCCGAGGCCCGTTCCCCGCCACGCCGTCCCGGCGGGCAACGGGCTCCGGAACCGTTGGTTCCTCCCGGATCACTTAGCGGTCCGCGCGCTCACCGGGGCCGACGCGCGCGAGGGCGGTGCTGGACCCACGGGTCAGGAGCAGACCATGAGGGCCAGCCCCCGCGCGGTCCTGGACACCGGACCGAGGACCAGCCCGGCCCGTCCGGCGAGCGCGCGGAACTGTTCCGTCCCACGCTCCCGGCCGCCGTACACCAGCATCATGACCAGGTCGAGTTCGGCCGGTCCCGCCGAGCCCGCCGTGTCGTCGAGGAGGCTCTCCACGATCAGCACCCGCCCTCCCGGACCGACCGCCTCCGCGCACCGGCGGAGGATGGCCGCCGCGTGCTCGTCGGGCCAGTCGTGCACCACGTTCACCAGCAGGCACACGTCCGCGCCCGGCAGCGGGTCGAAGAAGCTGCCGCCGGTGAAGGCGCACCGCCGTCCGGGCTCCGTGTCCCCCCAGGCCCGCCGTCCCGCCGCCACGGTCGGCTCGCGGTCCAGCAGCGTCCCCGTCAGCGACGGGTGGGCGCGCAGCACCTCGGCGAGGACGGTCCCGGTCCCCCCGCCGACGTCCACCACGTGGCGGACGGCCGACCAGTCGAACCCGGTGGCGACGTCCGCGGCGATCCAGGAGGAACGCTGGGCCATCGCCGCGTCGAACGCCGCCGCGCGCTCCGGGTGGGCGGCGAGGTCCTCCCAGACGGGTCGGCCGTGGGCGAGCGCGTGCACCGGGCCCCCGGTGCGCAGGGCGTCCAGCAGATGGACGCAGGCCCGGTCGCCGTGGGCCACCCCGCCGTCCAGATCGAGCCAGGGGCGCATGCTCATCGGATGGCCGGACTGGAGCAGCCGGGAGAGTCCGGTGGGCCCGAACGCGCCGGGCGCCGGTTCCGTGAGGACGCCCCGGCGCGCCAGCAGGCGCAGCACCCGGTGGAGCGCGTCCGGCACGGTGCCCGTCCGGTCGGCGAGGACGTCGACCCCGACCGCCCCGTCCGCGAGCAGGTCGGGAACGCCGAGGGTCACCACGGCGCGCAGCGCCCAGGGGGTCATGGTGTCCTTGAGCGCGAGCAGCCGGGCGAAGGGGTCGCCCTCCGGCCGGACTCCGTCGTCTTCGGTCATGGCGGTTCGGTCCTCCCGGATCGGTCGTGCCGGGCCTGTCGTCACACCGGTGTGCCGTGGCCCGGGTCAGGGACGCAGCGCGAACAGGGTGGTGAACGGGTGCGCCGTCGGCACCGGTTCCACCCGGCCGAACCCCGCGGCCGTGGCCAGCCGGAGGATCTCGGCGGGGGGCAGTCCGAGCGTGCCGAGCCCCGGCGCGCCGTCGGCGAGGGCGGTCGGCAGGCAGTACAGGGTGCTGGTGGCGTACAGGGTGGTGGAGCGCGGGCCGGTGTTGTCGGCGGGATCGTCCGCCGACCGGGATTCGAGGACCAGCAGCACCCCGTCCGGCGCCAGCGCCCCGCGCGCCGCGCGGAGCAACTCCTCCGGGGCGGCGGCGTCGTGCAGCACGTCGAACATCGTCACCAGCCGCAGGGGTGCTCCGGCGGTGCCGTCCCGGGAGGTCAGCGCGGTGAGCGCGTCGGACTCCTCGACGGACACCCGGTCGTCCAGCCGCGCGGCGCCGACCGCCGCCCGGGCGCGGCGCGCGTTCGGCGGATGCGGGTCGTAGCCGAGGAAGCGGCAGTTCGGGTGGGCCCGGGCCATCGCCACCAGCGCGCGACCGCCGCCGCAGCCGACGTCGACCACCGGACCGCCCTCCTCCAGCGCGGCCGTCAGTCCCTCGACGGCCGGTATCCACTCGGTGGTCAGCCGGGTGTCCAGCCAGGTCGCGCTCATCCGTTCCATCGCGGTGAACAACCGCTCCGGGTAGGCGGCGCGGGGGACGCCCCGGCCGGTGCGGAAGCTCGCGGCGACCTCCTCGACGACGGACGCCAGCGGGGGGAGCAGCCCGTACCCGGGGCCCAGGTGGAAGGGGGAGTCCTCGAAGGCCAGGACCGCCGCGTGGGCCGGGGGCAGGGCGAACCGGTCCGTGGCGCGGTCGTGGGTGAGGTACCCGGCGCTGGTCAGCCCCCGCAGCCATTCCAGCAGGGGGCGTTCCGCCAGGGACGTCCGCTCCGCGAGCTCGGCGGCGCCGGCCGGACCGCCCCGGCCCAGCGCGGCGAACAGCCCGAGCTCCACCCCCAGGGAACAGAGCACCCCGGTCATGGCGGCGCCCAGGTCGGTGACCGCCCGGTCGAGGAACTCCCCGACGGCCGCGGGGTCGGGGTCCGGCGCCGCCCCGGGGGCGGCCTCCCCTCCCCGCCCGGGCCCCGTCCCGGTGACCGGCTCCGGACCGGTCCCGGTGACCGTGCCCGTGCCCGTGCCCGAGTACGGGTCCGGAACCGTGGCGCCCGTGACCGACCAGCCGTGCGGGCCGGTCACGGGCGGGCCCTGCGGGAGGAGAAGGGCCTGGGCGCGGCCCGCCGCCGCCGTCCAGAAGCCGGTGAGCAGGACGCGCTCGGAGACCGGGTCGGGGACGTCCAGGTTCTCCCAGCCGAAGTGGCAGACCTGGAGCAGGGAGGAGTCCAGTGCGGCGGGTTCGATCCACAGCCGTCCCCCGAGCGCCGCCGGCCACGCGGGGCGGCTCAGCTCGAACTCCAGGTACGGCAGGTAGGAGGGGAACTCCTGGGCGGCGTCCACCATCCGGGTGACCCGCATCCGCACGGTCCCGCTGGCGTCCCCCATCACCAGGGTGAGCTCCTCGCCCGCCGCCAGGGAGCCGGTGGACCGCTGCAACCAGTGCTGCACCCCGGCCGGGCCGGTGAGTTCCCCCCAGGCCCGGAACGCCGGGACGGGCAGGGGGATCTGGAGGTACGGGCCGACCCGCCGCCAGGGCCACCGCCAGGTGGTGCCGGTCCGCAGATGGGCCGCGAGCTGGTCGAGGATGCCGGGCCAGCCCATCCCGTTCCACGAGCGCCAGTCCGACGGGGGGTTCCCGGCCTCCTCGACGACCGTGACGGTGGTGCCGCCGCCGTCCCCCGGGGTGAGCGTCCAGGTGACCGAGGTGGCGGGGCCCACCCCCACCCAGCGCCACAACAGCCTCAGCACCCCGGGACGGCCGGCCTCCGGCGCGGTGGCGTCGAGGGTGCGGCACCAGAAGAACTCGCCGTCCTCGAAGTCCAGCATCGACTCCTGTCCGGCGGTGGCCCAGGGGCCCCGGCACACCGCCAGCCAGCGGGCCACCCGCTCCGGGTCGGTCAGGGCGGTCCAGACCTCGTCCGGGGCCTCGGGCACGGTCACGGCGCTGACCAGCCGCTCCCACCGCTCCTGGGCGACCGGTACCGCGCCGCCCCGCAGCGGCGGGAACGCCGCCGACTCCCGGGCCAGCGCTCCGGCGGCTTCTGACGGGCCGGGGGAGCCGGAACGGGAACGGGGCCGGGGGACTCGGGGGGCCGGGTCTTCGAACGTCATGGTCACCTTCTTCTCGCCGGGGACGGAGGAACCGGGAAGAGCGAGCCGTGGCGTACGGGGTGCGCACGTTCCTTTCAGGTGATCACTCATGTAAGAGTTACTGAAATGGATCTGATGGGCAGACAGATGGCGCGGACAGAGCATGTAGATCGAGGGATGGGTGTCGTTGACACCGCCCAACGACTACATAATATGAAAGTGATGTGATGGGCGATAGCCCATGGACGCGCGTCACCCGGCCCCGTCGAGCATCGGAGGAACGATGTCGGACAGCCTTGGCCGTCACTCCCGGGCGGTGCCCGTCGGGGAGGTGCGGGAGGACCGGGTCCGGGTCACCCTGGACTTGACGCACCCCCCGGACCGGGTGTGGTCGATGCTCACCGAACCGCCGCTCGTGGCAAGCTGGTTCGGCGATCTGGCCGCGCCCCCTCGGCTCGGTGCGGAGAACCGGCTGGACTTCGGCGACGGCGACTTCTTCACCCTCCGCCCCACCGCGATCGTCCCCGGACGGACCCTCGTGTTCGACTGGAGCTTCCTCGGCGTCGGAAGGCGGCAGTCCGTCCACTGGACGCTCCGGCCCGCGCGGGACGGCCGGGACGGCCGGAGCGGCGGATGCGTCCTGACCGTCGAGGACCACGACGACACCCGGGCCCCGGCCGAGGCGGCCCGACTCCTCGACGGATGGACCGACTTCCTCTCCCGCCTCGCCGACTGCCTCGACTCCGGGCGCGACACCCGTTACCAGTGGCGCGACGACATCGACGGCGCGGTCGATCTGCCCGGCGGCCCGTACCGACCCCTGCGGAGCCCCGCCGTCTTCGACTGGCTGCCCGTCGCCGTCGACGGGTTCCGGCCCGCGTGGTTCTTCGTCGTCGACGACGAGGGGCCACGGCGGTTCGCGCTCCACGACTGGCGGTTGCGGCCCGACGAGCGACTCGTCTTCACGGTCGAGGTGCCCGGTGCGGAGCGCGGGTCGGCCTGCCGTGTCGATCTCGCCCCCGTGGGGACGGACGCCGTGCGGCTCTCCTTCGTCCACCACGGCTGGACCCGGCTCGGGCTGCCGCCGGAGCGTGCGCGGGAGTTGCGCGGCCGCTTCGCCGCCGCCTGGGTGGCCTCACTGGAGACGGCCGCGGCCCGCGCCGGTTCCGGCGGCCCGGGGTGAACCGCCCGTGACGGCGGACCCGGCGCCCAGTCGGGCCCGCGCGGGAGGGGGACGGGAGCGGGGATGACGGTCCACGACGACACCCCGACGGGTCTCCCGACCCGTCCGGCGACCGCCGCGCCGTCCTCCCCGGCGGACCACCGCACCGCCTCCGTCGAACGGGCCGTCCGCCGGATGAGCGCCCGCCTCGGTGAGGTCCAGTGCCTCTCCGACCACGCCGAGGCCGGGCTGTTCAGCCCCTTCCACTTCCACCGGGTCTTCCGCAGCGTCACCGCCGTGACGCCCGCGCGCTTCCTGGCGGCCCTCCGGATGGCCGAGGCGCAGCGGATGATGATCCGTGGCGCTCCACGGGTCACCGATGTGTGCACGGCCGTGGGCTACTCCAGTCTGGGCACCTTCACCACCCAGTTCACCCGTCTGGTGGGGATGCCTCCGAGCCGCTTCAAGCTACTGGTCGACGCGTACGGCGACCGGCCGATCGGCGAGGTCGCCGACGCCTGTGCCCGGGTCGCGCCGGAGTCCGGTGCCGACCGGGGGGCGGGGCGGCCCGGGGTGATCACCGGTGAGGTGGTCGGTCGGCCCGCCGGCGAAGGGGTGCTGTTCACCGGCCTCTTCCCGCACGGAGTGCCCCAGGACGGTCCGCTCGGCTGCGCCGTGTCCACCACCCCCGGTCCCCTCCGGCTGAGACCGCCCGACGACGGCGGCTACCAGGTCCTCGCGGTCTGGTTCGACCGGGACACCCGGGTCGCCGACGCCCTGGACGACCCCACGGGCGAGCGACGGCTCGTCGGCGCGGTCCGGGCTCCCCGGCGGGGCTCCCCGACCCGGTTCCGGGTCCGGCTGCGGGTTCCCGCGCTCAGTGATCCACCGGTCGTCGTCGCCCTGCCGCTGCTCCCCTTCCTGGCCGCCACGGCGTAGCCGACGACCCCGGCGACACGCCCACTTCGGAGTGAATCACGGGATCGGGTCGGGCCTCCGGGCCGCCTACCTCCGCCGCACCCCCCACTCTCGTCACTTGTTTCACAACCGCCTTGACTTGAAGAGTCCCTGACATTTCGTCATGCCGACGGGCTTCGTCCGCGGTCGATCAAGAGGAACGTTTCTCCTTGGTCCTCCCGGAACGCTTCCGTCTTCCCCCTTCCGCTTTTGTCCACGTACGGTCAAGCGGAATCCGCGGGAGGGAGAACCTGCGGTCTCGTGGAGGCGCGCCTCCCCCGCCCCTTTCGCGTCACCCCCGAACAGGCCGAACGGCACCTCATGCCTGCCCGGGCCCCTCCCGTGGACACCGCTCTCCTCACGAAAGGGAATCGCATGACCGCTCTCCACCTCCTCCCCCCGGTACCCGCCGCCGTGGTGTTCGACTGCGACGGAACCCTGGTGGACACCGAGTCCCACTGGCAGTCCGCGCGGCTGCGCGCCTTCTCGGACTTCGGGCTCAAGGCTCCCCCCGACTTCGCGGACCGCGCCGCCGGGGTCCACTACACCGAGTGCGGGGCCCTGATGGCCGAGGAGACCGGGAAGCCGGACCTCGCCGACGCGTTGACGCGGGCGCTCCTCGGCCACTTCACGGACCTGGCCGAAGCGGAACCGGTCACCCTGCCCGGCGCGGCGGAACTGGTCCGACTGCTCTCGGGGCGGCTTCCGCTGGCCGTCGCGAGCAACTGCCCGGCCGCCGTCGTGGAGACGAGCCTCGGCCGCAGCGGTCTGCTGGAACACTTCGACCACCTGGTCGTCCCGGACGAGGAACTCCGGCCCAAGCCCGAACCCGACCTCTACGCCCGGGCCGCCGACCTGTGCGGCGCGGACCGTCCGGAGACCCTCGCCGTGGAGGACTCCCTCACCGGCATCGAGGCCGCCCACCGGGCCGGGCTGAGGGTCGTGGGCGTCGGCGGGCCCCCGGCGGGGCCCGGGCGGGAGGAGACGGCGGACTGGTGGGTGGACGCCCTCGACGACCCCGGCCTCGTCACCTGGCTGCGGTCCTGCCTGGCCGACGCGCCGGGATAGCCGGACCGGAGTCGTGACGGGGGCCGGAACGGAGCGCCGCCGGTCACGGGGAAACGCGCCCGGCGCGCCCACGGGCTCGGGGCGCCGTCCAGCCGGAGCGCGGGCGTCCGTCCGGGGCGCGGGCGTCCGTCCGGCGCGGGGTGCCGGACGGACGCTGCTCCACCGGCTCCTACGGAGGGCCCGGCCCGTTCAGCCAGAACGCCCCGTAGACGGCGGACACCAGACAGGTCGCGGCGAGCACCCAGCCGCGCACCGCCCGGCTCCGGTCCCGCAGCAGCACGGCGGCCGGGAGCAGCAGGGTGAAGGCCGGGAGCAGCAGCCGGGGCTTGGAGCCGAAGTACCCCGAGGAACCCAGGGCGAGCAGGACGACGACACCGGAGTACACCTGGACGGGCAGGGGGTACCGCTGGACGAACCCCAGCGCGCAGGCCCAGAGCACGACCCCGACCCCCGCGAGGAGCGCGAGTCCGCCGACGTACGGAGGGGCCAGGGCGAGCGAGCCCGCGAACCGTCCGAACGCCGCGCCGGCGTCGAAGCCGTTGCCCCACTCCGACTGGACGTCCAGGTACCCGAACGGCGACCCCCGCCGCAGGCCGACCCACAGGACGTAACCGGCTTGCCCGGCGGGTGAGATCACCAGGGCCGCGGCCTTCGCCCGGCTCCATCCCCGTCGACGGACGGCCAGGGCCACCGCGCACCACACGCCGAGCGTGACGGCGACGCCCACGGGACGGGTCAGCCCGGCCGCGCAGGCGAGCAGGGCCGCCGCCAGCCAGCGCTCCCGCAGGGCGAACCACAGGGACCAGACGGCGACGGCCGTGAACAGCGACTCGCTGTAGGCCATGCTCTGCACGACGCTCACCGGTGCCGTCGCCCAGAGGCCCACCGTCAGCAGGGCCGTCCGGTGGTCGGTGAACATCCCGACGAGCGCGTACACCCCCGCCGCCGCGACCAGCGACGACACCGCGCTGATCAGCAGTCCCGCGTGCGCCGGGGAGAGGGGGAGGACCTGGGACAGGGCCTTCTCCAGGGCGGGGAACAGCGGGAAGAACGCCAGGTCCGACAGAACGCGTCCGTCACCGGGGGCGACCGTGGAGCCGTACCCCCGGTCGGCCACCCCGGCGTACCAGAGCGAGTCCCACCGGGCGGACAACAGGGTGAGCGCGCTCTTGCCGTTCCACGAGGACCAGCACACCAGCACCAGCAGTCCGGACAGCTTCGCCACGGCCAGCACCGCCATCGCCCGCGCGTAGCCCCGGAGCCCGTGCGGAGCGGAGGGACTCCGCGGTGGGGCGGACCGTTCCAGCAGCGACATCTGAGCCAAACTCTCGCGGCGACGCGACACGTCGCCGGGGTGTGCGGGGTGCGGGGGACCGGGGCGGGCCCGGCAGAACGGTTCGTTGTACACGGGCCGCTTCCGCCCGGCACTTTATCCCAGGGGTCGGCGGACCGGAGCGCCGAGCGCGCGCCCCCGCCGCGGGCGTCGGGCCTCGTGGTCGCCGCACGGCCGCGCTGCCCGGTCGGCCTCACCGCCCCGGGCGGAGGGGACCGGCCGCTGGTCACCGCTCCCGGGGGCGCCGGGAAGCCCACCCGGTTCGCGATCCTGGCCGGTGCGCCGCGCCCCACCGGGGAGTCCGTGGGGACGGCCGACGGGGCGCGGGTCCGGGCGGCTGGGGAGGAGAGGACGGCCCTGTCGGGACGGATCCCCGTCCGAACGGTTTCCCGGTCCCGGTGGCGCTCCCGTCCCGAGGTGCCCCGTCCCGCCATGACGCGGTCCGGTCCGGTCGGTCCGGATCGGACCGGGGGCACCGCACCGCCGCCGTGTCCCCGGTCAGTGCCGGACGAGGCAGAACGGGTGCCCCGCCGGGTCCGCGAAGACCTGCCACCCCCGCTCGCCGTCGCCGTCGCCGTCGTCCAGCGGTACGGCACCCGCGGCCAGGGCCTCCTCCCGGGCCCGGTCCAGGTCCTCGACCTCCAGGTCGAGGTGGAACTGCTGGGGCCGGGCGGGATCCCCCCACCGAGGGGGCCGGTGGTCCGCCACCCGCTGGAAGGCCAGCACCGGCCCGCCCTCGGTGTGGAGGGTCGCCCAGTCCCGGTCCAGTGACCACCGGGGGTCCGGCCGGTTCACCTCGCCGCCGAGGAGCGACCGGTAGAACCGGGCCAGTCCGACGACGTCCGCGCAGTCCAGCACCACGCACTGCAGTTTGGCGATCATGCGGGGCAGCGTACGACGGCGCTTGCCCAGCGGGCGCGGACCGCCCGGTCCCGATCAGCCGCCGGGGCGCCCGGCCGGGCGGTGCCGGTCCGGTACCTCCCCGGGCCCGCCGCCGTGACGCTCCCCGTCCGCGTTCCCGTCCCCATGCGCGTCCCCGTCCGCGCCGTCGTCACCGCTGCCTTCGCCATGGACGGCGTCACCGTCCCGGTCCTGGCCACCGTCCCGGGCGCGACCGCCCCCACCGGCATGGGTGCCGGTGGCCGTGGCGCGGCGCAGCGTACGGACCGCCGGGGTCGCGAACAGCGCGGCGCAGCCCACCAGACAGGCGCCCGCCGAGATCAGCAGCAGCCGGTCCGGGGAGGCCAGCGCGGTGGCCGGTCCCGCCAGTATCTGACCGAGCGCGATGCCGGACACCGATCCGGCCAGCTCGTACGCGCTCACCCGGTTGAGCACCGCGGGCGGGGTGTGGGTCTGCACGCTGGTCGCCCACATCACCGACCAGAACGCCAGGGCGCCACCGCCGAGGACGTGCCCGGCCAGCAGCGCGGGCAGCCCCGCGTCTAGTGCCACGCAGAGCGGCAGCACGGTGTACAGCGCCATCGCCGCCGTCCCCGCGGCCAGCGGCCGGTCGGGACGCAGCCGCAGTGCCAGCAGTCCGCCCAGCACCGTACCGGCGCCGAGGAAGGAGACCGCGAGACCGTAGGCGTTCGCGCCGAGCCGGTCACCGATCAGCGCCGCGCCGAGCGGCACCAGCGGGCCGAAGAGCAGCACGCCGAAGCCCATCCAGATCAGGATGACCGCCCACATCCAGGTACGGGCGCGGAACTCCCGCCAGCCCTGTCGCAGATCGCGGCGGAGCGCGCCGCCGGTCCGGGCGGCGGGGCCGGTGCGGTCCGGAGCGCCGTCGGGCCCACCGGCCGGGGTGCCGCCGGACCCGCCGACCGGGGTGCCGACCGGGGCGAGCCGGATCAGCGCCAGGCACAGGGCGCTGATCAGGAAGGTGCCCGCGTCGATCGTGTACACGGTCCCCGCGTTGGTCAGCGCGATCAGCAGACCCGCCACGGCCGGGCCGAGCAGATGGGCGAGCGCGTCGGCCACCTTGAGCGTGGCGTTGGCCCGCTGCGGCTCGCGGGCGACCAGCGGCACCATCCCGTTCACTCCCGGCAGGAACATCGCGACGGCCGCTCCGGCCACCGCCGCCATGCTCACCAGCAGCCAGAACGGCGGCTCACCGACGAAGAACGCGACGGCCAGCACCCCTTGGGTGAGGACCCGGACGACATCCGCGCCGATCATCATCCGACGGGCGCCGAACCGGTCGGAGAACACCCCGCCGAACAGGACGAGCAGGACGAAGGTCCCGGTCCAGACGCCCAGGACGAGACCGACGCCGGAGACCCCGTACAGCGCGCCGACGGCGAGCGCGGTGGCCACCGGCATCATGGCGTCGCCGAAGAGCGAGACCGCCCGGGCGATGAAGTAGAGCGTGAACCGCCGGTCCCACAAGGGGGGCCGGGCGGGCGTCCGGACCGGCGGCGGGCCGTCCGGACCGGCCGGGTCTGCCGCTCCGGCACGATGGGCTTGGGCTTGGGCTTGGGCTTGGGACTGGGACTGGGACTGGGACTGTGGCTGGTTCTGGGCCTGGGGCTGTGCTGTGGTCACAGACCGATGCTCGGCCGGACCGGACGGCCGGACCAGTGTCATGAACGACGCGATGGAGTACTTTCGGGCCATGACGCTTGGTTCGTTGCCGGAACCCCCGGCGCTCGCGCCGCACCGGGTGGTGGCCCTGCTCCAGCCCCCGCAGTCGACCTTCCCGCTGGCCTGCGCCGCCGAGGTGTTCGCCGACCACGGCCCGGCGATCCCCGTCCGCTACTCCTTCGGCCTCTGCACCGAGCACCCCGGTCCGGTACGCACCCAGACGGGTTACGACATGCTGGTCACCGAGGGACTGGAAGCGCTGGAGCGCGCGGACACCGTTCTGGTGCCCGGCTGGCAGCAGCCGGACGGCACCGAGGTGTCGTCGGCGGTGGTGGCGGCGGTGCGCCGGGCGCACACGCGGGGCGCGCGGGTCGTCGGCGTCTGCTCGGGCGCCTTCGTGCTCGCCGCCGCCGGGCTGCTGGACGGACGACGGGCCGCCACCCACTGGGCCCAGGCCGCCGGGCTGGCAGCCCGGTTCCCCCGGGTCGAGGTCGACTCCGCGGTGCTCTACGTGGACCACGGCGACGTCGCCACCAGCGCCGGTTCGGCGGCGGGCGTGGACCTCTGTCTGCACCTGGTGAGCGCCGACCAGGGCGCCGCGTACGCGATGCGGGTCGCCCGCCGGATGGTGATGCCGCCGCACCGCGAGGGCTGCCAGCTGCAGTACGCCGAACCGCTCGCCTCCCCACCGGTCACCGACTCGCTGGCCCCGCTGCTGGAGTGGCTCTCCGAACGGCTGGACCAGCCGGTGAGCGTCGCCGACATGGCGCTCCGCTCACGGGTCTCGTCCCGCACGCTGACCCGTCGCTTCACCGAACAACTGGGCATCAGCCCGGGCCGCTGGCTGCTGGACCGGCGGATCGCCGCCACCCGCGCGCTGCTGGAGGAGACGGACCTGCCGGTGGAGACCATCGCGCGCCGGGTCGGCCTCTCCTCGGCCGTCAATCTGCGCCGCCGCTTCCACGAGGCCCTGCGCACCACCCCCGCCGCCTACCGGCGCGCCTTCCGCGCGGACAAGGCCGGTTGATCCCCTTCCCGAACGCGCCGGGCTTGCGCCGCACCCCGAACGCGCCGGGCTTCCGCCGCACCCCGACCGCGACAACCGCCGAAGCGGGAACGGGACGGGACCGCCGCCCGGAGCCCGGGACCGCCCCGGCGGAAGGGAACCGGCCGCGGCGACGCGCGGCCGAGGGCAGGGCCGCCGGTGACGGGTGGGTACGACGGCCGCCGCGCGATGAACCGGCGCGCGACCGGAACTCCCCGAACGCGCGGGGAGGCGACACCGGCCGGGAGATCACTCCCACGGGATGACGTCAACGGGTGTGACCAAAGGGGGCTTTGGGGCAGGACAGATCGCCAGATGCGGTGATCAGTTCGAATCTTCACAGGAACCGCATGATCCAGAAGCAAACGGCGATCAGGGTCAAGTTCACCGGATCGAGGGACGCACCCTTAGTGCGAGTGGCTGAACCGACGTGGCGGCCATACGGTTCTCAACGGATCCGGACGGCCGTTCCGGAAGTCGTCTCCTTTCCCCTTCCGTTACCCCTGTGACGTGCGCGAACGTCGCTCGCCGCCCTCCGAAGGAGAGCCCAGCACCATGACCGTGGACACCAGCACCCAGCAGCCCCAGGAACAGCGCCCGCAGTCAAGCCTCAGCACGGCGGCGGCCCGCAACCTCGCCACCACAACCAAGTCCGCCCCGCAGATGCAGGAGATCACCTCCCGCTGGCTGCTCCGGTCGCTCCCCTGGGTGGAGGTCTCCGGCGGTGCCTACCGGGTCAACCGGCGGCTCAGCTTCGCCGTGGGCGACGGGCGCATCGACTTCGTCCAGGAAGGCGCCGAGGTCCGGGTGATCCCGCACGAGCTGGGCGAACTCTCCCTGCTGCGGGGCTTCGACGACGACGAGGTGCTGACCGCCCTCGCCGCCCGCTGCGTCCAGCGGGACTTCCGCGCCGGTGAGGTGCTGGTCGAGCGCGGCACCGCCGCCGAGCAGATCCATCTGATCGCCCACGGCCGGATCAACCAGACCTCCACCGGCCAGTACGGCGGGGAGACCGCGGTGGCGGTCCTGGCCGACGGCGACCGCTTCGGCCAGCACGCCCTGCTGGACGAGGACGCCACCTGGCAGTACACCGCCGTCGCCGAGACCGCCGGTACGCTCCTCACCCTCTCCCGCGCCGACTTCGAGGCCGTGCTGGCCGGGGCCCCCGCCCTCCAGGCGCACATCCGGGAGTACCGGGCGCTGCCCAGCCAGCGGCAGAACCGGCTCGGCGAGGCCGAGATCGCCATGTCGGCCGGTCACACCGGCGAGGCCGAACTGCCCGGCGCCTTCGTGGACTACGAGCTGAAGCCCCGCGAGTACGAACTCTCGCTCGCGCAGACCGTGCTGCGGGTCCACACCCGGGTCGCCGACCTCTACAACAAGCCGATGAACCAGACGGAGGAACAGCTCCGGCTCACCGTCGAGGCGCTCCGGGAGCGCCAGGAGCACGAGCTGGTCAACAACCGCGAGTTCGGCCTGCTGCACAACGCCGCCTTCCACCACCGGATCCAGCCCCACTCCGGCGGCGCGCCCACCCCCGACGACCTCGACGAGCTGCTCAGCCGCCGTCGCGGCTCCAAGTACTTCTTCGCCCACCCCCGGGCGATCGCCGCGATCGGCCGGGAGTTCAACGCCCGCGGTCTCTACCCGGACCACGTCGACCTCGGCGGCCAGCTGGTCCCCGCCTGGCGCGGGGTGCCGATCCTGCCCTGCAACAAGATCCCGATCAGCGAGGACAACACCACCTCGATCCTGGTGATGCGCACCGGCGAGGACAACCAGGGCGTCATCGGCCTCCAGCAGACCGGGCTGCCCGACGAGTACGAGCCGGGCGTCTCGGTGCGGTTCATGGGCATCGACGACAAGGCGATCATCTCCTACCTGGTCACCACCTACTTCTCGGCCGCCGTCCTGGTCCCCGACGCGCTCGGCGTCCTGGAGAACGTGCAGATCGCGCGCAGCCCCCGCTGATCCGGTCCGTCCGGCGGGCCCGGCCCCGGAGCGCGGCTCCCCGCCCCCCGGCGGCCCGCCTCCGCCCGGGCCCGGCCGCCCCGTCGGCTCGACCGTCGCGTCGGGCTGCCGCCCCCCGTCCGGCCGGTCCGGTCGCAGCCCCCGAGCGCGACGCCGCCGGACCCGCCACCCCGAGGTGTCGCGCGGTACGGGGAAGGCCCGCTCGAACGCCGGGACCCCGGACAGGCCGACCGTGCCCCGTGTCCCGTTCCGTCCCACCGCACCACCCGGACGCGGCCACCGCTCCCGTCCCCGCCGCGTCCCCCGACCCACCCGCCCCACGCCTCCGCCCGGCCCCCGCGCACCGGGTCCCGCGCCCCACGGGACCCTCCGGGGCCACCCGGCGGGGGGCCCGCCCGCGCCCGGTCCCCCGGGCCCACCGGGCACGCCTTCCACCCGACCCACCTCACCCAAGGAGTGATGGATGCCGCGTCCTGAGCAATCCCCCGCGCGGCCGGGACCGCCCCGGCGGGGCCCCGCGCCGAACGCGGTGGTGCGGCCGTGACCCCCGAAGCGCTGGAGCGGCTGCTGCGCGGCCCCAGCGGGCTGGGCACGACGGCGCTGTACCCGGCCCCGCGCGTCGCGCCCGCGCCGTCGGCACCGGCGGAGACGGCCGGGCCGCCGGAGGGACGGCCCGAGCCCGGCAGTCCGATCCCGGGGCTGTACCACCACCCGGTGGCCGAGCCCGATCCGGTACGGGTCGCCGAGGTCGGCCGCCGGATCAAGGAGTGGGCGCTGGAGGAGGTCGAGCTGTACCCGCCCGAGTGGGAGGACCAGTTCGACGGCTTCCGCGTGGGGCGCTACATGGTGGTGTGCCACCCCGACGCGCCCACCACCGACCATCTGATGGCCGCCGCCCGGCTGATGGTCGCCGAGAACGCGGTGGACGACTGCTACTGCGAGGACCACGGCGGCTCGCCCGACGGACTGGGCGCCCGGCTCCTCCTCGCGCACACCGCCCTCGACCCCGTGCACACCACCAGGGAGTACCAGCCGGGCTGGGCCGGGTCGCTCCACGCGGACGCCCCGCGCAGGGCCTACCGCTCCGCGATGGACCACTTCCTGGAACTGGCCACGCCCTCCCAGGCGGACCGTTTCCGCCATGACATGGCCCGGCTGCACCTGGGGTACCTCGCGGAGGCGGCCTGGGACCAGAGCGGCCACACCCCCGAGGTGTGGGAGTACCTGGCCATGCGGCAGTTCAACAACTTCCGCCCCTGTCCCACCATCACCGACGCCGTCGGCGGCTACGAGCTGCCCATGGACCTGCACGCCCAGCCCGCCTTCCAGCGGGTCATCGCACTCGCCTCCAACGCCACCACCATCGTCAACGACCTGTACTCGTACACCAAGGAACTGGCCGGTCCCGACCGGCACCTGAACCTGCCGGTGGTGATCGCCGAGCGGGAGGGGACCTCCGACCGCGAGGCGTACCTGAAGGCGGTCGAGGTCCACAACGAGCTGATGCGTGACTTCGAGGCCGAACTCGCCGCCCTGACCGTCGCCTGTCCCGTCCCGACCGCGACGCGCTTCCTGCGCGGCGTGGCCACCTGGGTCGACGGCAACCACCACTGGCACCAGACCAACACCTTCCGTTACAGCCTGCCCGACTTCTGGTGAGGAGAGGAACCCACCCGTGACTGCCGAAGTCCTGCCCGTCCCCAACACCGCCACCGTCCCCGCTCCGACGACGCCCTACCAGGGCGACATCGCGCGCTACTGGGACCAGGAGGCCCGGCCCGTCAATCTGCGCCTCGGCGACGTCGACGGCCTCTACCACCACCACTACGGAATCGGTGACGTCGACCACGCGGCCCTGGGCGAACCCGGCGCCCCCGACCGGGACCAACGGCTCGTCGCCGAGCTGCACCGGCTGGAGTCCGCCCAGACCGACGTCCTCCTGGACCACCTCGGGGACGTCGGGCCCGGTGACACCCTGGTGGACGCGGGCTGCGGCCGGGGCGGTTCGATGGTGATGGCCCACCAGCGCTTCGGCTGCTCGGTGGAGGGGGTCACCCTGTCGGCGAAGCAGGCCGCGTTCGCCAACCGCCGGGCCGGTGAACTGGGCATCGACAAGTCCGTGCGGGCCCAGGTCTGCAACATGCTCGACACCCCCTTCACGACCGGCCTCGCCAGGGCCTCGTGGAACAACGAGTCGAGCATGTACGTGGACCTCCACGACCTGTTCGCGGAGCACGCCCGCCTCCTCGCCCGGGGCGGCCGGTACGTCACCATCACCGGATGCTGGAACCCGGTCTACGGCCAGCCCTCCAAGTGGGTGTCGCAGATCAACGCGCACTTCGAGTGCAACATCCACTCCCGTCGCGAGTACATGAAGGCCCTGGCCGACAACCGCCTCGTCCCCCAGGCGGTCGTCGACCTGACCGCCGCCACCCTGCCCTACTGGGAGCTGCGCGCCACCTCGTCCCTGACCACCGGCATCGAGGACGCGTTCATCAACTCCTACCGGGACGGTTCCTTCCAGTACCTCCTGATCGCGGCCGACCGCGTCTGACGACCGACGACCACGGCCGCCCCGCTCCGCAACCCGGAGCGGGGCGGCCGTGGTCCGTGGTCCGTGATCCAGAGGTATCCGGCGGCTATCGCACCCGCCGGTACCAGCGCCGGTGCGTCAAGGGCTCGACGCACAGCACGGCGGCACCCGCCACCGCGCAGACCAGCAGGGCGGAGCCCCCGCCGAAGAGGGCCGCGCCCGCGCAGGCGACGGCGACGACCAGGGGGCGCGCCAGGGTCAGCGGGCCGAGACCGACGACCACCGCGAGGGTCCCGGCCCGGAACGGCAGGGCGAAGTAGGCGGCGAGGGAGAGCAGCACCACGGCGGCGTAGCCGGTGAGCGGCAGCAGGGAGCCGATCCCCCCGGCGGTCAGCGCGTCGTAGGCCCGCTCCCGGTCGTCCGAGGTCAGCAGGACCAGGGCGGCGGTCACCGTCGGGGCGAGCAGCAGGACCGTTCCCACGGTCAGCCCGCGCAGCGCCGCCCGGAGGGTGGCCCGCCGTTTGCGGATGCGGGCGTCGGTGCCCGCGTAGGCGCGGAAGCCGCTGAACGCCGCGTCGGCCAGGGCGAGCAGTACGAGCGGCACCAGCGGAACGGCGGACGTCATCGGACGGCCCCGGTGAGGTGCTCCGGTCCCACCAGACGGCGCGCGTCCCGCCCCAGGGCGCGGCGGAGCGCTTCCTCCAGCGGCGGACGCACCCCGATGACCGGGCGCAGCGTGGTGCAGAAGGGGTTCGCGGTGCCGCGCGGCTCGTACACCAGCGGGCGGACACCGGGTACCGAGGCGGCCCGCAGCAGGGTCCCGTCGTCGTGCGCGCGCAGCGCGGAGACCACGCCGTCGTGACGGCCGAGCGGATCGCGCATCCGGGCCCGGTGGAAGATCCGGGCGCCGAGGGGCGCCAGCCGGGTCGCGGCGATGTCGTAGTGGCAGAAGGCCAGTGCCGGTGACGCGGCCTGGGCCCGGAAGAACTCGGTCAGGGCGGGGCCTCGGAAGTGGTGCAGCAGCCCGGTGGAGACGTAGACGGTCGCGGCCTCCGGCAGGTCGAAGGCGTTCCCGTGGACGAACCGGCAGTCCAGCCCTTCCGCACGGGCGAGCCGGTCCGCCTCGCCGACCAGCGCGGCGTCGAGGTCGACCCCGACCAGTTCGACGTCCGGGCCCAGCGCGCCGGTGACCGCCAGCCACCGGACCAGATAGCCCAGCCCGCAGCCGACGTCCACCAGACGGTACGGTCCGGGCCGCCCGGCGGCCGTCCGGACCGCGGTGAGGAGCGGCCTCAGCAGATGCGTCAGCCGGTCGCCGATCCGCAGCTCCTCGCTCAGCCGCTGGAGCTCGGTGTGGACGCCGATGAGCAGCCGGTCCACGGCGTCGGGGTCGAGCACGCCCGCCCGGTCCACGGGCAGCCCGGCGACGATCCGGACCGCGCGCTCGTCCCCGATCCCGCTCAGCCGCCGGATCACCTCGGCGCGCCGCACGGGCAGCCGACGGCCGTCCCGGGGGTCCACGGCCGTGATCAGATCGGAGATTTCGACGAGCTGGCGCACGAGGCAGAACCCTACGGCCCCGCCGCCGCCCGGCCCGGCCCGGGCCCGCTCCGGCCGGGGCGGGCGGTGGCCGGGTCCGGCTCTTGACGGGCCCGGTGCGGATCGGGGGCCTGGGGCGTCCGGGGTTCCGGTGATGCCCGAGGCGTCCGAGGCATCCGAAGTGTCCAGGACGTTCGGTCGGCGGGTGCCGGGGGCGGGCTCAAGTCAGGGGGCGATGACCGCCTTCCCGTCCACGCCTCCCGCCCGGAGCCGGTCGATCAGCGTGGGAACCTCCGCCAGGGCGTGGACGCCGCCGACCACCGGGGTGACCGTCCCGCGCTCCACCAGCCCGGCGACGTGTTCCAGGTCCGCGGTCCGTTCGGCGGACACCAGGCCCAGCAGCCGCTGCCGGGTGACGGTGGACAGCAGCGAGGCCCTCGCCAACCGGTCGGTGCCGCCGAGCCAGCGACCGCCGGTCTCCGAACCGACGATGACCAGGGTGCCGCGCGGGGTGAGCACCCGGCGCAGCGCCCGGAGCGGACGGCCGCCCGCTGCGTCCACGACCAGGTCGTACCGTTCGGGGCGGCGGGTCACGTCCTCGACGGTGTAGTCGACGACGGCCTCCGCACCCAGCGAGCGCACCAGCGCGGTCTTGCCGGTGCCGCACACCCCGGTGACCACGGCGCCCGCCGCCCGGGCCAGCTGGACGGCGTACGTCCCCACTCCGCCGCCCGCGCCGATCACCAGCACCCGCTGCCCCTCGCGGACCCGGCCCCGGTCGCGCACCGCCTGGAGCGCGGTGACGGAGGAGATCGGCAGGGCCGCCGCCTGGTGCGCGGTGATCGCGGCGGGCCGGGTCAGCAACTGGTCCTCGCGGGCCACCGCGTACTCGGCGAAGGCCCCCTCGCAGTAGCCGAACACCTCGTCGCCGGGCCGGAACCGGGTGACCCCGGGGCCGACCGCCGTCACCCGCCCCGCCGCCTCGCGGCCCCGGACCGCTGTCCGGGGAGCCCGCAGCCCGTACCCCATGACCCGTACCAGCAGGGGCAGTCCGGTCATCAGGTGCCAGACGCCCGCGTCGAGTCCGGCGGCCGTGACCCGGAAGAGCACCTCGCGCTCACCGGGCACCGGTTCCGGTACCTCCCGCAGCCGCAGCACACCGGTGTCTCCGTACCGGTCCTGGACGATGGCCTTCACGTTTCCTCCCGGAGGGTGCTGATGGTGGTCGGGGCCGCCGGTCGGCGCGCCGACGGCTGGACGGGCGTACGGGCGGGTCAGGACTCGGGGTACTGGAAGACCTCGTCCAGCGGGACGCCGAAGACCCGGGCGATTTGGAACGCCATCTCCAGCGAGGGCGAGTAGCGGCCCTTCTCGATGGCGATCACCGTCTGCCGGGTGACGCCCAGCCGGTCCGCCAGTTCCGCCTGGGTCATCTCGGCGTGCGCGGTCCGCAGCGCGCGGATCGTGTTGGTGACCCGGGTCGGCTTCACCACGACTGGAACCCCACCCGGTAGCAGGCGATCCGGGTGGCCGAGCCGAGCAGCGCGGAGAGCACGAACGCCAGCTGGACGGTCTGGGCGATCCAGAAGTGGTCGGCCTCGACGACGGCCAGCGCGAGCACCCCGAGGCCGCCGATGGCGAGGAAGGACTGCCCGACGTGCTCGCCCAGCCGGCCGATCTCGCGGTCGCGGACGTCCGTCGCGGTGCCGTCGGCGCGGAAGACCGCCGCCGCGACGGCCTCCAGGACCACGGTCGCGACGACGGCCCCGCCGACGCTCCACAGCAGCGCCGCCGTGTAGGGCACCTCGGCGAGGGGCCGTCCGTCCGCCCGGCCGAGCACCGCCACCAGATAGCCCGCGTACGCCACGACCGCCACCAGCGCGGTGATCCACGCGCGCCGCTCTCCCGTCGCCATGACCCCTCCCCGTCCACCGCGTCCCGTCTCCCGGGTCGGTGATGTCAAAGAAACCTGACATGGCGAAGGTAGGGCTTTCCTGGGCGGCAGGTCAAGAATTCTTTACATCGAGGGAGGGGAAGGGAGGGGAAGGGGGAGGCGGAGGCAGGGGCGGGAGCGCGGGGGAGGAGGGCGTCACTCCCAGGTCGCGGTGTCGGGGTCGATGCCGTGCGCGCGGGCGCTGGCGTCCACCGCGCGGCGGAACCAGGCGGCGAGCCCGGGGCGGACGCCGTCGTAGTGGGCGGCGAACGCCGGATCGGACTCGTATCCACGGGCGAGGCAGACCTGCATCCGTCTGCTGAGGGGGAAGTACGCGCCGAAGACCTCCCGGTGCCGCTCCACCAGCCGGTTCGCCTCCGCGCCGCCCGGCGCGACCCCGGCGTCCATCGCGTCCCCGAGCTCCCGGTCGAGCGCCGTGACGGCGTCGGCGACCGCCCGCCACTCCCGTGGACCACGGGTGGCCGCCCGCTCGGCGTACTGCCGCCACTGTTCGGTGTCCCCGTAGCGCCGGCGCGCCTGGACGGTCCACTCCGGGTTCCAGCCGGGGCCGAAGACCGCGGTCTGCTGCTCGGCGGTGAGCAGCGGGCCGCGTTCATGGGCGTCGATCATCCGGTCCAGCCCGGCGCCGAGCCGCTGGAGTCGCTCGATCCGCTCGGTGATCCGGGCGCGCTCGGCGCGCAGCGCGCCGGGCACGTCCGCCGTCGGGTCGTCCAGCACGGCCCGGATGCCGTCCAGGCCGAGCCCGGTCTCCCGGTAGACGACGACGCGGTGCAGCCGGTCCAGATCGGCGGCGGTGTACAGCCGGTACCCGGCGGCCGTGCGCAGTGACGGCCGCGCGAGACCGATGCCGTCCCAGTGGTGCAGCGCGCGGACCGTCACCCCCAGCCGCGCCGAGACCTGACCGACGGTCAGCCCCTCCGCCCGGGTGTCGTCGGCTTCGTCGTCGGCTGCGGGGGCGTCAGGCATGCGGTCCATTGTCGCCGGGCCCGCCCGGCGGGGTGATGCCCATGGCCTCCAGGTTCCGGGCCTCCGCGCTGCCCGGGACGAAGGGCTTCGCCGCGGTGAGGACGATCCGCGCGTTCTCCGGGGTGATCACCGTCATGTCGCGGGTGTTCCAGGGGGTGTCCCGGGGGCCCTCCACCGAGCCGGGGCGCAGCGCCTGGCACCGCTCCACTAGGGAGTCGATCTGGCCGAGCACGCAGGCGAAGCTCAGCCCCATCGCCGGGGGCCGCTCCGGAACCTCCTCCGCCGCGACGAGCAGCACGTCCTGGAACGCCCAACGGCGGAGGTGAACCAACTGGCCGGGGGCGCCGAAGAGTTCGAAGAACCCGAGGCCATGGACCCAGAAGTCCACCGACGCCGCGAGATCACGGGTGGGGACCGTCGCGAACGCGGGCATCCCGTAGATCCCGTGGAACGGTTCCGGCGCGACCGCGTCCGGGCCGGGGGTGGGTACGGGGCTGATGTCGAACGCGTCGTAATAGGTGGTGTCGTCGCTCATGCCCCTCACCCTTCAGCCTCACGCAGCGTCAGGGTCAAGCCGGTTCCGGGGGTTCCGTGCCCGCCGGGCGCCGCCGCCGCTGCCCCGCCCGCCCGGTTAGCCTGGCCCGATGGAGGATCGAGAGGTGCTGCTGGGCGGAGTCAACCGGGTCGTCCGCGAGGGCGGGCTCGTCCGCCGTCCCGCCGGTCCGTGGAGCGCCACCGTCCAGCGTCTGCTCGCCCATCTGCGCGCGACGGGATGCACCGCCGCTCCGCGCCCGTACGGGTTCGGTGAGGACGGCACCGAGGAGATCGTCGAGTTCCTGCCCGGCGAGGTGGGCCATGACTTCGCCGATCCCCAGGTGCGGAGCGACGCGTCGCTCGTCGCCGCCGCCCGGCTGCTCCGGGAACTCCACGACGCCTCCGCCGGTTTCGTACGGGAGCCCGGCGACGTCTGGCAGTTCCCGACGCGCGAGCCGGCCGAGGTCATCTGCCACGGGGACGCGGCCACCTACAACACGGTCTTCCGCGACCGGCTCCCCGTCGCCTTCATCGACTTCGACACCGCCCACCCCGGCCCCCGGCTGTGGGACGCCGCCTACACCGCCTACCGTTTCGTCCCCCTGTACGCCCCGGACGAGGTGGAGCACACGCTGCCGCTGCCGGAGGCACGGCGTCGGCTGGCGCTGTTCGCCGACTCCTACGGCCTGTCCCGAGAGGAGCGGACGGAGCTGCCCGCCACGGCGGCGGAGCGGCTGAGGTCCCTGGTCGCGTGGATGCGCCAGCAGGCCGGTGCCGGGCACCCGGCGTTCGCCCGGCACCTCGCGGAGGGACACGACCGCCGCTATCTGACGGACGCCCGCTGGATCGAGGAGAGCTTCACCGACGACGTCCGTGACGTTTCCCCGGATGTCTCCGCCCGGTGAGCCACGGGGCCGCGGCACCACCGGGCCGGCTCCTCGCCGTCCAGGCAGCCGGACGCCCCCAGCCCCGCGACGGCCACCACTTCGGGCCGTTCCCTCCGGTCGGTCGAAGCGTCCGGGCGGGGGATCGGACCAGGTCATCGACCCTCCGCTAGGGGTTCGGTGCCCGCTGCTAGCCTGCCGTTCATGACCCGGAGCGGCTTGGCCGACCGAATAGGCCGCGTGGCGGGGGACAGCGGGCCGGAACGCGTGCTGATCGCCGCCAGCTTCGTCAACCGTGTCGGCAACGGCCTGTTCAACGCGGCGTCGGCGCTGTACTTCACCCTGGTCGTGGGCCTGCCCGCGGCGCAGGTCGGCGTCGCGCTCACCGTCGCCGGAGTGATCGGTCTGTGCGCGGGGATACCCGGAGGCCATCTCGCCGACCGCCGCGGGGCGCGCGCGATCATGATGCTGGCCCTCGCGGTCCAGGCCGTGTCGATGGCGTCCCTCGTCCTCGTCGAGAGCTGGGCCGCGCTCATGGTCGTCGCGACGGTCGACCAGATCGCCGCCGCGGTCGGCGGGGCGGCCTGGGGCGCTCTGGTGGCCAGGGTCGGAGGCCCCCGCCCGGCGCTGTTCCGGGCGAGGCTGCGGACCTTCGTCAATCTGGGCGTCATCTTCGGGACGGCGGGGGCCGGGCTGGCACTCGCCGTGGACACCCGTGGCGCCTACGTCGCGCTGATCCTCGGCAACGCGGCGAGCTTCGCCCTGTGCGCGCTGCTCCTGCTCCTGCTGCCCCGTTACCCGGTGCTGGCGGCGCCACCGCGACAGCGCCGCTGGCTCGCCGTCACGGACCGCCCGTTCCTGACGTTCACCGCCCTCTACGGGGCCATGGGGCTGCAGTACCCGGTGGTCTCCCTGCTCCTGCCGATCTGGATCGCCGAACACACCGAAGCGCCGCGCTGGACGGTGGCCGCGCTGTTCGCCGTCAACGCCGCCTTCTGCGTACTGACGCAGACCAGGATCGGTTCCCGCATCGAGACCCCGCAGGACGGCGGCAGGGCGTTCCGCACCGCCGGGCTGCTCTTCCTCGTCAGCTGCCCGATGATGGCGCTGGCCGCGTACACCCCGCTCTGGGCGGCGGTGGCGCTGGTTCTGGTGGCGGTCTTCGTCCATAGCCTGGCCGAGGTGTGGGAGTCCTCGGCGGGCTTCGCGCTGGGCTTCGGTCTCGCCCCCGACCACGCCCAGGGCCAGTACCAAGGTCTCCTCGGCCTCGGCTTCAGCGCGGGCCAGGCCCTCGCCCCCGTGGTCCTCACCACGCTGGTCCTCGGTCTCGGCACGGCGGGCTGGCTGCTGCTGGCGTTGTTCTTCGCGGCGCTGGGCGCGGGCGGTCCGCGTCTCGCCCGGTGGGGCGTGCGGACCCGGCCGGGGCCGTCCGCGCCGGAGCCGACGTCCGGATGAGGAACGGTTCCGGCCCGGCCTCCGCGCGGGGCGTACGGGCGGACGACCCCGGCCCACCGCGACCACGGCCGTTCCCGGCCGTGTCCCCCCTCCCCGCCGGACCGGACCGGTCAGTCGAAGCGTCCGGGGTGCAGACTCCGGGCCAGGGTCTCGACCGTCCGTGGGGGACGCGCTCCGATCAGGGTCGCGGTCAACGGGACCACCACGAAGCGTTCGTTCCGGATCGCGGGCACCTCCTTGAGGAGCGGATGGGAGAGCAGGAAGTCCCGCTTCCGCTCCGCGCCGCCCGCGCCGGTGTAGTCGTGGATCACGATCACCTCGGGCCGGCGCACCGCGACCTGTTCCCAGGACACGTCCGCGAAGACCCCGTCCACGTCGGCGAACACGTTGCGTCCCCCGGCCAGCCGGACGATCTCGGTGCCGAGGCCCCGGGAGCCCGCCGTGTACGCCGTCCCGTCGCCGCTGTCGTAGACGAACACCGGGACCGCGCGGGCGTCGCGCACCGCCCGGTGCGCGCCGTCGACCCGCCGCCGCATCCCGGCCACCAGCCGGTCGGCCCGCTCCCGCACTCCGAAGACGTCACCGACGGCGCGGAACTCCGCGTAGACGTCCGCCATGGACACCCGCTTCCGCCCGCAGTACTCCCTGTTCTGGTACGTGGCCACGCCCGCCCGGGTGAACGCCGCGCGCGAACGGCCCTCCTCCTTGGCGAACGCGCTGCCGTAGCCCCCGTACACGAAGTCCGGTTCCGCGTTCAGCACCGTCTCGAACGACGGCTCCTTCTCGGCGAGCCGGGGGATGCTCCGGTACTCCTCCGCGTAGGGGGCCGGAACGTCCGACTCGGGGAAGGCCGTGCCGACCAGCCGGTCCCGCAGCCCGAGCGCCAGCATCACCTCGGTGGGGTGCTGATGGAGGGTCACGGCCCGGGCGGGCGGCCGCTCGTAGACGGTGCGCACCCCGCAGTTGTCGACGGTCAGGGGGAACCCGGCGGGGGCGGCCCCGGAGCCGTGACCGCCGGTCTCCCCGGGATCGCCGCAGGCCCCGGCCAAGGCGGAGACCAGTGCGACCGCGAGTGCCGCTCGCGACGCCCGGCGCGGTCGGGAGCCGGGGCCGGTGCGCCGGTGGAGGACGGTCGTCATGCGGGGCGGACCGCCCGGAGGATCAGCCGTTCGGCGTGCTCGTCGTAGGGCCGTCCGTCGAACCCGCCGAACACCTCGATCCCCTCGAACCCGGCCTCCCGCGCCATCGCGCGCAGCTCCACCGCGCTGTAGACGAACCACACCAGGCTGGCCCGGGTCACCCGCTCGCCCCGCACCAGCACCCAGTCGCTGCGCAGCCGGGCCCAGTCGTCCAGCACCGAGTCGGTCTGCACGAGCAGGTCCTCGCCCCGGGTGACGACCTTGGGCGGGGTGACCTTGCGCGCCAGCAACTCCTTCCCGGCCAGGTCCAGGACGAGGGTGCCGCCCGGCACCAGGGCGTCGTGGACCGTGCGCAGCACCCCCGCGTTGTCCTCGGGGTCCTCGAAGTACCCGAAGGACGTGAACATGTTGAGGACCACGTCGAAGGACCCGGGCGCCGCGTACTCCCGTACGTCGGCCTCCACGTACCGGGGGCTCACCCCCGCCTCCGCCGACAGCTTCCTCGCCCGCTCCAGCAGGACGGGGCTGCGGTCGACGCCGGTCACCTCGTGGCCCCGGCGGGCGAGCGGCACCGTGAACACCCCCGGCCCGCAGCACAGGTCGAGGACGCGCGTCCCTTCGGGGAAGGTCAGCAGCGGGGAGGTGTCCAGCAGCTCCTCGGCCTGGGAGAAGCGCTGTTCGGAGAAGAGGAAGTCGGTGAACTCGCTCCAGAAGTCATCGTCCTGGAATCCGCCGGTGTGCGCCATGGTGGGTACTCGTCCCTTCGGGGTCGGGGTCGGGGTCGGGGTCACGGTTGGGGCCGTCTGAGTCGCCGGGGGCGTGGGAATGGGGGGAGCCTTGAGTGCTGGTGCTGGTGCTGGTGCTGGTGCTGGTGTGGGTGCTGGTGTGGGTGCTGGTGCCAGTTAGGCCGGTGCCGGCGTGGGTGCGGGTGTGGGTGGTGCCGGTGGTGTCCGGTGGGCCGGCGGTCCGGTCGGGCCCGGTGCTCCCGGGGCTCTCACCGGTCGCGGCCCCCGCCCCGGGGGCCCCGGTGGCGGCCGGGTCCGGGACGGCGACGGTCCGCCTCCTCGCCAGGAGCAGCAACAGGGGCGGCAGCAGCAGACACTGCGCGGCGGCCACCAGCCAGAACGTGCCGGTGCCGCCCGCCCGGTCGGTCAGCCCGTAGAGCAGTCCGCCGAGCGCCCCGCTGGCCCCGGCGCCGAGCCCCGCCGCGAGCCGCTGCTGACCGAAGACCACCGCGTCGGAGCGGGTGCCGCGACGCAGCGCCTCCAGGTCGTTCTTGAGGAACAGCACGATGTCGGCGAGGGTGATGAGCACTCCGCCCGCCAGCAGCGCGGGCCGGGTGCCGACCGCGAGCACCGCGAGTCCCGCCGCCAGCCCCGCGAAGCCCCCCGCCAGGGCGAGGCCGTAGGGCATCCGTCCGATCGCCGACGAGGCCAGCGGCTGGACGACGATCACCAGGACGAAGCAGAGCAGCAGCACCAGGCTGTAGAACGTGGCCGACGCCCGCTCCACCGCGTACACCGCCAGATAGTGCTGGAAGTGGAAGTACAGGTAGAACGCCAGGGCGTTGGCGGCGAACGGCAGCACCGCCACCCCCGCCAGCAGCCCGCGCGCCGACAGCCCGGAGCCCGGCGATCCGTGCCCCGGGGTTCCGCGTTCCGACGCCCCGGGCCCCGACGCCCCGGACGCGTCGGGGACGGGGACCGGGGCAGGGCCGGGGGAGGGGACGGGGCCGGGGACGCTGCCCTCGTCCACCGGGGGCAGCCGGGCGTGCCCCACCGTGACCACCACGAACAGGGCGGCCGAGGCGAGGAACACCGGCCCCGGCGACTCCAGGACGAAGGGGCCCGCGACCAGCGGCCCCACCGCCATCCCCGCGTTCAGCGCCGCGTTGCCGAGGGACAGGAACGCCGGGCGGCGCTCCTCGTCCACCCCGTGCACCAGGTACGCCTTGTTCGCCGGGAGGTACAGGGCCGCCCCGCCGCAGGTGAGGACGAGCGCGGCGACGGCCAGCGGCGGCCAGCGCAGCGCGAGGAGCAGCCCCGCGAACCCCGCCGTGCGGATCACCAGCGCCCACAGCATGGTCCGCCGCAGCCCGATCCGGTCGGCCAGCGCGCCGCCGAGGATCCCGCCGGAGAACTGCACCAGGGAGGCGACGGCGAGGACCGCGCCCACCGCGCCCAGCCCCATGCCGAGCCGTTCGTGCAGGAACACCGACATGAACGGCAGCACCATGAAGCTGCCGAGCGGGATCAGGAACGAGCTGAGCAGCAGGAAGCGCGCCCCGCCGCCCAGCGTCGCCAGGACGGCGCGCGGCGAGGGCCCGCCGGTGGCCGGGTCAGCCACCGCCGCCGCGCTCCGCGTCGGTGAGCGGCCGGGTCAGCACCCGTACCGCGTTCGCCGCCGCCACCGCGTGGTGGGTGGCGAGTTCGGCGGTCTCGGCCTCCGCGTAGACGATGCCCGCGTAGCCCCGGCTGTCGTCCAGGTGCTCGATCCGGTCGCCGGTCCGCTTGACCGGGTACCAGACGGGCGCGCCGGGCATCTCCGTCAGCCGTTCCAGCCCCTCGACGCCGGTGAACACCCCGGCCCGGTCGGGGTAGCCGAGGACGAAGGCGACGGCCGGGCCGCCGGGCGGGTCCAGGTCCATCAGCGCGGGCCGCACCCCCAGCGCGGTCTGCACCATCGCCTCGTAGACGTTGACCCCGAGGGACCGGCACAGGCCCTCGCCGACCAGGGCGCCCCCGATCCGCGGGTTGATCTCCACCACCTCGGGTCCGGTGGCGGTCAGGGCGAACTCGACGTGCGCGAACCGGTCGGTGTACCCGACGGCGGCGAGCACCCGGTCCAGCCAGCGCGCGAGGGCCGCCCGCCGCTCCTCGGGGAACGCCACCGGGAAGGCGGTGATCTCCTCCCGGAAGCGGGGCTCCCTCGACATCAGCCTGCTGGACACCCCGAGCAGCCGGGTGCGGCCCTCCCAGGTGAGGGTCTCGGCACTGTAGACCGGCCCGGCGAAGAAGGGCTCCGCGAACAGCCGTCCGGTGAGCCGCCGGTCGGCGGCTTCCGCCAGCGCCGCGTCCAGCGCGGCCTCGTCGCGCACCAGCCACACGTTCTGACTGCCGGTGCCCGCCGTGTCCTTGAGGACGGCGGGCAGTCCGGTCCGCTTGAGGACCGCGTCCCGCAGCTCGCTCCCGACCCCCGTCCCCGTCGCCTCGGTGGCGGGGGCCCGGGTCAGTCCGGCCTCGTACAGCGCCGTGCGGACCCGGGCCTTGTCGCGGGTCAGCCGCAGGACGTCCGGGGCGAGCCCGGGCAGCCCGAAGGCGGCGGTGAGTTCCGCGCCGACCAGGGTCCAGGTGTCGGTGGAGCCGATCAGCCCGCGCAGCTCCGGCAGCCGCTCCAGCGCGGCGGTGACGGCGGCGGTGTCGAAGGTGTCGACCTCCACCACGTCCAGCGCGCCCGGCTCCAGCCGTTCCAGTTCGTAGGCGTAGTACCCCGGGTCGCGGGTGAGCAGCACCAGGCGCTCCCCGAGCCGTCCGGCGGCGCGCGCCAGGTGCCCGAGGCCGAAGGTGAGCGATTCCAGGCAGGCCACGGTCACGCGGCGTGCTCCTTCCGGTCGGCCGGGCCCGGCGCGCGGTTCCACGCCATCGTGGACCACGGCATGGTCATCTGCTGGGGGGAGCCCACCTCGACCGGTTTCAGCCCGGCCGGGTCCAGGGCCTCGGCGTGCCGGGCGTACACCCGGGAGACGTAGCGGTGCCCGGTGTCCGCGCCGATCACCAGGTGGACGCGGTCGGGGTCCCGGCGCGCCTCGTGGAGGGCGGTGAGGTAGGCGGCGCCGGTGGACAGCCCGGCGAAGACCGCGTGGTCGCGCAGCAGGGCGACCGTCCCGGCCATGGCGTGGGTGAAGTCCATCCAGTGCACCGCGTCGTAGAGGTGGTGGCGGACGTTGTCGAAGACGATGGAGGAGCCGATCCCGGCGATGATGGCCTCCGGGTCGTGGTGGTCCTCGCTGCCGAAGGTGACGCTGCCGAAGGGCTGGACGCCGACCAGCCGGACGGACGGGTCGGTCAGCCGCAGCCGCTCCACCAGTCCGCCGGTCGAGGCGCCGGAACCGACCCCGCCGACGAGGGTCAGCTCCCGCCCCGGCAGCTCACGGGTCACCAGGTCGGCGACCTCCTGGTAGCCGAGGTAGTGGACGTCGTCGTGGTACTGGCGCATCCAGTGGACGTCCGGCCGGTCGGCGAGGATCTCCCGGACCCGTCGCACCCGCAGCTCCTGGTCCAGTTTGAGGTTCTCCGAGGGTCTGACGCGTTCCACGGTCGCCCCGAGGACCTCCAGCTGGGCGTGGGTGGTCTCGTCCACGGTGGTGGAGGCGACGATGTGGCAGCGCATGCCGTACCGGTGGCAGGCGAGCGCCAGGGCGTAGGCGTAGATGCCGCTGGAACTGTCGACGAGGGTCTGTCCCGGGCGGACCGTGCCCCGGTCGAGCAACCGGCGGACGGCGGCCAGAGCCGAGTAGACCTTCATCGACTCGAAGCGGAGCAGGACCGTGCCGGGGGCCAGCCGGACCAGGTCGGGGGTCTTGAGGGCGTCGGCGATGTGGGGGTGGATCACCCGTATCCTCCTTGGGCGAAGGCGCACTGGTGGCCGAGCGAGTGGAAGAACGCGGACAGCTCGTCCCTGGTCGAGAACCCGATCCGGTGGGAGAACAGGTATCCGACCAGCGAGCCGGTGTGGGCGACGAAGACGCCGTCGGCCCCGAACTCCTCGCGGTGGGCGAGGACGGTGTCGAAGGTCCGTTTCGGCAGGACCTCCTGGGCGAGCGCGGCACTGGTGGTCGACGCCCGGGCCACCGCGGCCGGGTCGCCGACGGCGAAGCCCTTGAGCAGGTCGCTCAGGCACCGCTCGTACTCCTGTCCGCGTCGCCGGTACTGCCGCAGCAGCAGGGGAGTGACGGCGGACGTGTCCACACCGCCCTGCTCGACGACGTAGGCGGTATGGAACCCGAGGGAGGTGCCGAGTCGACGCACCACCCGATGACGGGCACTGAGGTACAGCGCGAACTCGTCCAGGAACACGCTGTCGGCCCGCTCTATCCGGGCCAGCAGACCGGTGACGAGCCGGGGTTGCCAGGGCAGCGCGAAGATCCGGAACAGACAGCGCAGCGTGGCCACCACATCGGCGGTGGAACTGGCCATCCCCACCCCGACCGGCAGTTCCGAGTGGGTGCTCCAGCGGCCCGGCGGCAGGGCCACCCCGAAGTGCTCGGTGAACAGCCGCACCGCCGCCCGGGACTTGGGCCCGAGGGGCGAGGGGCCCGTCTCCCGCGCGCCGGGGGTGAAGTAGACCCAGGAGTGCCGGTCCACGGGGAACGACACCAGGGCGATGTCCGGCTCCGGCGAGGGGGCCAGGGGACCCTGGTACAGCTCGCCGAGCGTCCCGTGACAGACCCCGGCGAAGGTCCGGGGGGTCCGCCCGCCGCCCGGGGCGGTCACCCGCGCGGTCCGCGCGGCGGGGCCACCGCGGACGGCCGTACGGACGGACTGCTGTCGCCACCGGTCACGAACGCGTTCCTCCTCGTCGCCCGGGCCCGGACGACGGGGACAGGGGGAGCGGACCCGCCGCGCGCACATGACGGCCCGCCCGCACCGCTGACCCAGCCCTCGGGGCCGCCGTGGACAGCGCGTGCCGTCGGGGCACGCGCGCAGTGGCAGGTCTTCGGACTCGTGGGCACGTGCCCCGCGGGGGCGCCTTCCTACCGGCCGTCGCTTCCCGGCCCCGGAAGGAGCCAGTGCCGTGACGGCTTTCGTTCCCACTCACCGCTGCGGGACAGTCCCGGATTCGCACCGGGTTCCCTCTTGCGACGCGTCCCCGCGAACGGTGACGCGAACCGACTGCGCTTTCCAGCGTAGGGCGTCTACTCCCGGCCGCGACAGGGTGCCTCCGACGGCCATGGCCTGTTGTGATCCGTTCCGCCCAGGGGCTCGGAAGCGCCCGGAACGCCCGCCGGGGCGCCCCGGCACGGGACCGCGCCCCGGCCGGACTCCGCGCTCCGGAGGCGAAGTTGTCGCGAAACGCCCCCACGGACCGGCCCGGACACCCGCGCCCCACGGACGACCGGCCCGGGCCCCCGCCTCCCGGGCCGGTCGGGACGGTCACGCTCCCCGCGTCCGTCCCGGGGCCCCGCGCCGGTGGTACGCGAGCGCCACCACGGCCAGCAGCGGCCCCCAGGCCAGCAGCGGCAGATAGCAGAGGGAGAGCAGCGCCTGCTCGACCGCGCTGTGCCCGGGAGGGAAGTCGCTCACGGCGAGCGAGACCGCGAAGCCCACGGTGAGGACGGTCAGGGCCAGGGCACCGGTCAGGGCCGTGGCGGTCACCGCCCGTCGACGGGGCCGCCACCCCCCGATCACCGGGACCCAGCCCGGCACCACCTCGCCCCAGGGCCTCACCAGCCCCAGGGTCAGCAGCGCGAGCCCCTCGGACAACACGGCCAGGACGACCATGTAGAGGTCGGTGTGCCAGTGCTGCGCCCGGGCCTCGGCGGTGCCGAAGCCGGGCAGGGCGAGCAGCACCCCGACGCGCCACAGCCCGGAGGGCAGCACGACCAGGGGGACGGCGTGGGCGGCGAGGACGACGCGGCGGGGGACGGCGGCCGGCATCGGGCCGGCGGTGTCGTGTGTGTTCACCCCGCCAGGCTCGCCCGTACGCCACCCCGGCCGCGTCCCCCCGGAGTCGGCACCGGACCGCCGGGAGGCGGAGGGCCCCTCAGCCCCGGGAAGGACCCGGACCGGGCGGCTCCCCGGGGGACGCCGCCCGGAGGGGACGGCGCACCGAGGGGGACGCGTCCCCGGACACCGTCAGCCGGACGACAGCGGTGCCCTCGCGGCCGGCCGCGCGGAGGGCAGGTACGGGGAGTCCACCCGTATCGCCCAGCCCCGGTGCCGTCGGGCGTGGCAGGCCAGGGCCAGCACATCGAGGTCGAGGGCGGCGTCGGGGTCCCGCGGCCGGTCCGCCACCCGGTAGTGGTCGCGGTGCCGTTCCAGGGCGTCGGCCAGGGCGAGGTTGAAGCTCTCCTCGTCCCCCTCCGCCAACTGTGACAGCAGCACGATCGGAGGCATCGCGAACCCCCAGTCCCGGGACCGCTCCTGGACGGCCAGCGCCTCGTCCACGGCGGGGACGGGGTCGTCCGCGCGCAGATAGGCGAGCAGGGCCCGGCGGTAGGCCGCGAACGCCGACGGATCGCCCTCCAGGGCGCGTTCGCCGTCGACGACCAGCGGGGCCAGCTCCTCGCGGTTCCCGTCGATCAGCGCGTGCGCCATCGCGCGCTGCCAGGCACCGGCGTCCAGCGGGCGGCCGTCGGCCCTCCACCGGCTGTGCCGCGGCAGACGCTCCCCGTCCGTCCCCGGGCCCGTCCCGTCGCCGGGCCGGTCCACCACCAGGTGCCGGACGGCGAGTTCCGCGACCGCGTCGGGACGCCGGTCCCGTCCGTAGGCCCCGACCCGGGGCCCCGCTCCCTCGAAACCGGTGACCAGGGCGCGGGGCAGGTAGTCGGTCTCCAGCGGCGGCCACCAGCCCTCGTTCCGGTAGCCGAGCGCGGCGAGCGCCAACGGCAGCAGCGGCAGCAGGCTCGCGGGCCCGCCGCCCGGGCCGGGCCGGACCCCGGGCGCCGTCAGCAGCCGTGTCAGACACTCCCCGAAGCCCGCCCGGTCCCCGGCCGCCAGGGCCCGCAGCGCGGCGAGCGCGATGGTGTGCGGATGTTCCCCTGCCGGGGAGGACCCGGCCTCCTCCCGGGCGCGGACCCGGGCGAGCGCCTCGTCCAGCGCGGCCCGCTTGTGGTCCGCCGACGGCGGGTAAGGGGCGTCCTCGTCGTCCAGATCGTCCAGTACGTACACCATCAGACCGTGGATCAGCTCCGCCAACGGCTCGCCCCGCCGTGCGCGCCGGTCGTCCTCGCGCGCGAAGTGGAACGCCTCGCCGTGGCGCCGGGTCCGGTCGGTGAGGACCGCCAGGCAGAAGGCGTCCAGCCACCCTCCCGCCGTCACCCCCTCCGGCCCGTCCTCATCCGGTTCGCCCTCGCCCGGCTCGTACCCCATCCCGAAGTTGACGTAGTCGAGGAAGACGCTGAAGGAGACGTGCGGCCAGTACGCGGCGAACTGCACGGCGCCCGCGGCGGATTCGGCGGCGGCCTCCAGCACGGCGCGCGCCTCGGGGGAGTCGAGCGACGGGTCCGCGACGGACAGGGCGCCGAGGTAGTCGAGGAACTCGTCGGAGATCGACGACCACACCGAGGCGGTCATCCGCCCCGCCTTCGAACTGGAGATCACCAGACGGACGATGCGGTTGGTGGCGTCGTCCAGGACGGCCGGGACCTGGGCCTGCCCCACCGCGTGTCGTTCTCTCCGCACTGTTCTGTACTCCCGTTCGAGCCGTTGCGTAGGAGATCACCCTAGGTTCCGCCACTGACAACGCCCTTGGACCCGGGGGACGGTGACCGTTCCCCGCCCCCACCGGGACCGGGACGGCCGGGCGCCCCGGGAGCCGACGGCTGTACGGCCTCCGTCCCGGTCCCGGGGGGGCTCGGGATGAAGGCGGTACCGCCGATCGGCGCAAGGGCCGGTGGGCCGGGACGGGCGGGCCGGGGCGCCGCCCTAGGGTGCGCCGGGTGAATGGACGACGTGTCACCCGAACCCTCGCCGCCGCCCTGCTCGGCGGACTCGCCCTCGTCACCCCCGCCACGGCGGCGCCCACCGCCCCCGGCCAGGACGGCTGGTCACCGACCGGGGAGGGCATCACCGCGGGGATCAGCGGCGCCGCCCCCACCGGGGAGGGCACCCCCGCCGGAACGGACGTGCTGGTGGTCCACGACAACAAGCACCCGGCGGAACCCAAGGTCTCCCTGGTCCGGTTCACCACCGGCCTCGCCCCCTCCGCGAGCGTCCTGCGCTGGGAGGGCGACCGGGACCCCGTGGACCTGGAGGCGCTCACCGCCGTGCCCGGCGTCCGGGGGGAGTTCGTCGCGCTGGAGAGTTCGGGCCGTGGCTACCACCTGCGGCTGGCGGGCGACTCGGTCTGGGCGCTGCGGCAGTTCACGCTGCCCGGTTCCCCGGCCGCGACCGGGGACGGCAGCTGGTCGCCCACCGGTGACAACTACGAGGCGTTCGCCCTCACGGGGACCCCGTTCGGCGGGCTGACGGCGGTCTGGGCCCACCGGGGCCAGGACGAGGACCCGGCCGTGCTGAACGCCGCCGCCCTCGACTGGGGGAGCCTGTCCTTCGGACCCCGGAGCTCCGCGCCGGTACGGGTCTCCTACCCGGCGGCGGACGTCCGGCACATCAGCGACCTGGCGGTCTCCCCGGCCGGGCGGCTGACGGTGACCTCCGCCTCCGACCCCGGCAACGACGGTCCCTTCGACTCGGCGGTGTACGACGCCGGACGCCTGGTCACGGGCGGCCCGGACGGTCCGAGTCCGGCGCCCGCCGCCCGTCCCCGGCGGCTCGCGGTGTTCCCGGGCCACAAGATCGAGGCACTGGGCTGCGGCACCGCCACCGGGGCCGTCCTCGGCACCGACGACGAGAACGCCGGGGGCTCCGTGAGGCTCGCCGCGCTCTGCCCGACGGCCTGAGGGAGGACGGGAGGACGGACACCGGCGGGCGATGTCAGAGGGGCTGGTTAAGCTCCGCGCATGTCGTTCTGGATGCGCCTGGCCAAAGTCAGCCCCGTTCTCCTGCCGGACCTGCGCGAGCGGCCCGACGCCCTCCTCGACCTGTTCTCCGACGAGGAGGGCGCCGCGCCGCCCGCCGGGTTCGACCGGGACGAGGACTCCCTTGAGTACCAGTTCTTCCCCGGGGAGGAGACCGTCGACCACGACCACTGGCTGACCACCGCCCACCGGATCGGCGAGGAAATCGGCCACGACTCCGACGGCGGAGGGTTCTTCGCGGTCGGCCCGGACGGGGTCCGGGCCGTCGCCCGGGCGGCCGGCGGCGACGAGCTGGTGCGGACGTTCCTCGCCTCCGCCGCCGCCGAGGGGAAGGCGGTCGTGGGCGCGCTGCTCTGAGCGCCGCCGGGGCGCGGCCGGCCGGCCGGTCAGCCGGGGCCGGCGAAGGCCGCCGGGGACGGGGGAACGCAGGGCGACGATGACGGGGGCGGGGATGGGGACGACGGGTGTGCGGGGCGTCAAGGACATCAGGGCGATCACCCTGGACGAGGCGGACGAATGGTACGGGCTGCGCTCCCGCTTCGCGCTGGACCACGCGTCCGGCGACGACGAGGTGGTCCTGGTGGAGGGGGCGGCCCGGGTGACGGACCTGCCGCTCGACTTCCGGGCCCTCGACTCCTGGACGGGCCTGCCGAAGCGGAGCCCGGACGCCTTCCTGGGCGTCGTGGTGGACGGTGACCTGACCGTCGTCGGCCACGTGGCCAACCGGGAAGGGGACTTCGGCCCGTTCCTCTGGGTCCGGGGCGGGCTACGGGCCGGGAACCTCGCCACCGCCGGGAGCCACGTCCTGATCGAGGGCGGACTGACGGTGGAACGGACCGTCGTGGGCACGCACCCCCACGGCCGTACGGTCGTCCGGGGCCCGGCCCGCGCGGAAGTCGTCTTCTCCGAATGGCATCTGACCGAGTTCCACGGCGCCCTGACGGCCGAACTGGTCGTCTCGCGCCGGGTGCGGGTCGCGGACCCCGGGCGGGTCCGGGTGAACGGCTGGGTGGGGGAGGCCCACGACCTCGACGGGGAGCCCGTTCCCGGGCTCGGCACGGTGTCGACGAGGGCGTTCCGGGCCCTCGACCCGGCCCTCTGGCCGGAGCCCGGCGCCCGGGAGGTCCTGACGGCCGTCGAGACGGGCCGCTCCCTGCTGCGCCCGCCCGGGCCCCGGCGGGCGGGGCCACCGGACAGCGGCGCCGAAAGGGCCCGGGAGGTCCTCCGGCGGGCCGGATGCCGCGAGGCGGACCCCTGGGACGACGGCTTCCGGGTCCGTGACGACGGTGACGCGGACGCGGGGCGTCTCGAAGTCTCCTTCGCGATGGCGGACCGCCCGGACCCCTCACCCGGCGTCGAGCCCCTGGACGAGTCCGTGGAGTCGCGCCGGTACGCGGCGGCCCTGACCGCCGCCGGGGCCCGGGTGGCCGTCGACCCCGAGGACGAGGACGTCCTGCACGTCTGGCTCTGACCCGGGGCGGTCCACCACCTGCGGGCCCGTCGTTCCGGACGTTTCCCAGCAGCCCCTTCAGGTGGTCATACAGTGCTATGGGCACAAGGGGACCGGGGTGAGTCATGAGAGCGATAGACGATGACGAGGCAGCAAGATTGCTGACCTATCTGGCTGTGATCCAGATTCGCGCCATGGCCCGGCGCCGGGAGCCCTTCTACGAGTGGATGGGCGACGACTACGTCGCCTGCATCGCTTGGCTTGCCGATCTCGTGCACAACCTGGCGGGATCTCGTGCGCGAACGAAGCGATGGCACCTGCGCCGGAAGCGCCTCCGGTCCATGGAATACACCTGGGCGGTCGCGGGACGGACCGGCCAGAAGTGGATTCTCGACAGCCTGGAGAAGGAAGGACTCACGTGGGACCCGCCAGCCGAAGCCGCAGGCGGGCCAAGGCCCAGTGGCACCAGTCGCCCGTGTTCGTGACTCGCAAGTGCCGTCATTTCTGATCGACAACCGCGGACCCGGTTGATCACCAAACACCTTCGGAAGCCGTCGGCGAACGCAGTCCTCAGAGATCGACGAAGCCGGGGCCGGTCGTGACGGGCCGGCCGGGAGCGGCGGTCACGCCCCGTTCCCTCCGGCCCGCCCGCCCGACGACCGTCACCCGGACGGTCCGCCCGCCCGGCCGTCCGTGTGACGGTCCGCTCAGGACCCGGTGGCGAGGAAGGACAGCACTTCGCGCTCGAAGCGCCGCTTGGCCTCCAGTTGGGGGAGGTGGCCCACGCCGGGCAGTTCCAGCAGCCGGGAGCCCGGGATCGCCGCCGCCGCGCGTCTGCCCAGCACCGGGAAGTTCCCCAGCCTGGCGCGGTCCTCCGGGGCCGCGTACGACTTGCCGACCGCCGCCCGGTCCTCCTGGCCGATGACCAGCAGCACCGGCGTCCGCAGCGACGGCAGGTCGTGCACCACCGGCTGGTGGTAGGCCATCTGGTAGGTCAGCGCCGAGGCCATCGCCCAGCGCGGGTACTCGCCGCTCAGCGTGACCCGGTAGCGCAGTTCCACGTTCCGCTCGTAGGCCCGGCGCCAGGTCACCACGTACGACCGGTAGAACGCGCGGATGGCCGTCAGATCGGTGTTGCGCAGTTCGTCGGCGAACAGCCGCTCGGTGGTGTGCGCGGGGACCAGCTCCCGGTAGTCCTCCAGGCCCACCGGGTTCGCCAGCACCAGCCGTCGGGTGCGGGCCGGGTGCGTCAGCGCGAAGCGCACTCCGAGCATGCCGCCCATCGAGTGTCCGACGACGTCCGCCTCCGCCACGCCGAGGTGGTCGAGGAGCGCCGCCGTGTGGTCGGCCAGTCCTTCGAAGGAGTAGTCCAGGGCGGGTTTCGAGGACCGGCCGAAACCGATCTGGTCCGGCACCACGACCCGGTGGCCCGCCCGGGCGAACGCCCGCGCGGTGGGCGCCCAGGCGCCCCCGTCGAAGTTCTTCCCGTGCAGCAGCAGCACCGTGCGGCCGGACGGGGTGCCTCCGGAGGGCGGCACGTCCAGGTAGGCCATGTTCACGGTCTCGCCCCGGTCGACCCGCCGCAGGAAGCGCACCGGGAAGGCGCTCGGGTAGCCCTCCATGGCGATGCCCAGCGGCACCTCGTACCCGGGCCCGGCCGCCGTACCGCCCGCCGTCCCCGCCGTACCGGCGGCCGTGTCCGCCGGACCGCCGCCCGCCGCGTGCGCCGCGCCCGCCGTTCCCGTCCCCACGGCGGCCACGGCCCCCGCGCCCGCCGAGAGGAACACCCTGCGTGTCGTCATCCGTTCCCAGCCCCGCCTGTCGTACGTCCGTTCGTCGTCCGCACATGGTGCACCAACCGCCGTCCGGATCAAAGGAGTCGGGGAACCGGCGGTTCCCCGGGCGGCGGATCCGGCAGAAGGTTCAGGTGGGCAGCTGCGGTTCCAGGTCCCGGTCGATGCGCAGCCACCCGGCGGCCGCCCGGGACCAGGGGTGTCCGGCGCCCCACCGCCGGGTGGACTCGGCCAGCGCGCGGTCCCGCAGCCGTTCCGCCTCCGCCGTCGGCCCGCCGTCCAGGTCCCGCAGGGTGACCGCGAGGTTGACCGTCCCGGCCACGGTGTCCGGATGGGACGGCCCCGCCGTCTGGCTCAACTCCTCGACCAGTTCCCGACCCAGTTCCCTGGCCTGTCCCAGCTTTCCGAGATCGGCACGGGTGTTGGCGTGCGTGACCCGGGCGCACAGGGACAGCGGGTGGCCGGGGCCGACGGCGGACGCCAGTTCGCGCACGGTCGTCGCGGCCAGCCCGGCGGCCTCCTTGAAATCCTCGGTCGCGCGCAGCCGTACCACCAGGTTGTGGGCACAGCCCAGGGTCTCCGGGTGACGGTCCCCGCGCGAGCGGGCGAAGCGCTCCAGCAGCTCGCGGGTGCGGTCCCGGGTCTCCCGGGGGTTGCCGTCCGCCCCGGCGAGGAGCGCCGTCAGGGCCAGATCACAGGCGAGGGCGGCGGGGTCGGCGTCCGGTGGGCACGGGGCGTACCGTCCGCGCGCCGCCTTCGCCAGCTCCGCTGCCGTCCGGAACTCCCCTGTGTGCCACAGCGACATCGCCAGCCCCATCATCATCCGGGGAACGTCCGGTGAGGTTCCGTCACCGGAGGCGTCCAGCGCGGCCCTCAAGGTCTGGGCCGACCCCCGGAAGTCCCCGGCGTCCCGCAGGTCCCGGCCCAGGGCCAGGGCCGCCCGCAAGGTGGCCGGATGGGCCGGGCCCAGCAGCGCCGTGCGATGGGTGAGCGCGGCCCGGTTCCGCCGGGCGGCGGCGGCGCCGTCCCCGGTCAGCCGTAGCGAAAGGGCCAGCGCGTCGGCCGCCGCCAGCGACCGGGGGTGCTCCTCACCGAGTGACTCGGCGAACCCGGCGGAGGCCTCCTCGTCGGCCCTGAGCGCGGCCGGGAAGCCGCCCAGCGCCCGCAGGTCCTCCGCGAGTCCGCACAGGGTCGCCAGCAGATGCGGATGCCCGGCGGGCAGCAGCAGCCGCTGCCGCTCCAGGGTCGCCGCGTCGAGGCTGTGGGCGTCCCGGGGGCGGCCCAGCGTCCGCAGCACCGCGGCCAGCCGGGCGCGCAGCAGCAGGATCCGTCGCTCCACGACCGCCGCTTCGGTGTCCTCTGGGTTCCCGGGAGTCCCGGGGTCTTCAGGGCTCCGGGCGTCCCCGGCGACCGTGCCGGTCCCGGTACGGGCGGTCGTGGCGGGGCGGCTGCCCCGGGCGGGCGTCCGCGCCAGGTGCTCGGACCAGTGGACGTCGAAGGCACGGCCCAGCTCCAGCGCCCGTCCCGGCGCCCCTTGGCGTGCGATCCGCCGGACGCCCTCGACCAGGGCGGCCCGCACCTCGTCGTCGGTGTCGGCCGCTCCGGTGGACGGGGCGGTGGCCGCCCCGGTCGCCAGCAGATGCGTCCACAGGTCCTCGAACCCGCACCACTCGTCGGACGGCAGTCGACCCCCGGGCCCCGCGTCCGCGTCGTCGTCGGGACGGGGTGCCGCCGCGATCAGAGCCCGGCGCGCCTCCCGCCGGGCGGTCGCGAGAACCTCGTCCGGGTGGAGGTCCACGAGGGTGCTCCGCACCGCGGGCGGGATCCGCAGGCTCCGGGCCGTCCGGTCCACCTCGGCGAGCCCCAGTCGGCTCAGCTCCCGCACCACCCGCCCCAGCAGCAACGGCTCGCGCAGGGTCGGGTCGTACGCCCGGAGGACCTCCAGCACGCCGTCGCCGTACACGACCCGGTGGGGCACCGGGCGGCGGGCCATCACCGCGCACACCAGCAGCAGCCGCAGTGCCGCCGGGGAGTGCCGGGCCAGGTGCTCCACCGCGAACGCGGTGATCCGGTCCGGACGTTCCGGCAGCCCCCGGACGTAGGCCTCGCCCAGGGGACCGTCCCGCGCGCCCTCCGTCCGGGACAGCCAGGCCGCCGCCTGCGTCACCTCCAAGGGGCGGTCCCCGGCCAGCTCCGCGATCCGGTCGGCGTCCTCGAACCACAGCCCGGGTGCGCTCCGGCGCAGCAGTTCGACGGACTCGTCCCGTCCGAACGCGCCCACCACCAGCCGCTCATGGTGCCCGGACCACGGCTCCGGCTGCTCCCCGGAGGCCGGACGGGGGCGGACGAGGAGGTGCCCGGGGCCCGGCGCGGAACCGTCCGGCAGCAGGTCCGCCAGCCCGTCCGGCTCGTGGGCGTCGTCAAGGACCAGCAGCCAGCGGCCGATCGCCGGGTCGCCGTCCAACGCCTCCCGGGCCCGTGCGGCGGCGGCCTCCGGACCGTCCCCGCACGGCAGCCCCAGCCGCTCGGCGAGCAGGGCGAGCGCGGCGGCGGCCAGTTCACGGCTCGCGGCGGGCACCCACCACACCAGGTCGTAGTCCGCGCGGAACCGGTGACAGTACTCGACGGCCAGCTGGGTGCGCCCGGCGCCCGGACGGTCCGTGCCGGGCAGCAGCACCACCGTTCCGCTGACCCTCAGCGCGTCGTGCAGGGCGTCCAGCACGCGGTCGCGGCCGACGAACAGGGCGTGGCGGGGCGGTACGTGCCAGACCGCGGGCTCATGGCGGGGGAAACGGGGTGGCGGGGCCTCCCGTTCCTCCCGGCCTTCCCGGTCGGGGGCCGGGGGTTCCTCGGAGCCGAGGGCGCGCAGCAGTGCCTCCCGGGCCGCGTCCTCGTCGAGGACGGTCAGGTCGACGGATTCGTGGTGGCTGAACGGAGGTGACGGCGGCACCTGTTCGATCCGCAGCGGGATCAGCGCGGACGCCGGACCGGGGCCGTCCGGCCGGGGCGCGCCGACCGCCTCGTGAAGGGTCCGCGACTGGGGTGCCCGCAGGAACGAGGTGGACAGCAGGGCCAGCGTCCTGGGAGTGACGCCCGGTGCCGCCGTCGCCGGGTCGGCGGCGGCGTCGGCGAGGGACAGGACCCGGAAGCCCGCCCGGCGCAGCACCCAGCCGACCCAGTCCGCCCACATCCGGTCCTGCGGCACATGGGCGAGGACGACCGGCGCGGGCGCGGGGGGCCGTCGGCGGACGAACGCCTCCAGGGTCCGGCGGCGCACCTGCTCGTCGAGCGGCGGCAGCCGCCGCACCCGCCCCTCGGTGATCACGGAGGTGAGGCGTTCGAAGGAGGCGAGCAGACCCTGCGGCTGACCGGTCGGGTCCCGGAACACGGCGAGCGTCTCCTCGTAGGCGTACGCCGGGCGGTAGGGGATCTCGACGGCGGCCCAGTACGCGTCCGCCCCGGCCGGGGTGAGCCCCCGGGGGAAGCCCTCGAACGACGACCGGGTCAGGGCGCGGGCGGCCTCCAGCCGGTCGGCCCACCCGTGCTCCACCTCCACCCGGGTGGGAACCGGCAGGATCCGGAGGTCGCGGACCGAGTGACGGTCGATGTAACGGGTCATCTGGACGGCCCCGGCCAGGCTCTGGTCGGCCGGGGTGAAACAGTTGACCAGGACGTCCGGCAGTTCCATCGTGCACAGGGCGACCACATGGCCGATGCCCGACCGGCTGTCGATCAGGGCGTAGTCGTAGTGGCGGGCCATGTCCGCGCGCAGCGCCTCGACGAACGCCAGCCCGTCGAACCGGTGGGTGAACTCGGGCCAGTCGAACGACAGCAGATCGGTGACGTAGTCCTGGTCCTGGAGGCCCGCCGACACGAAGTCCAGCGAACCGCCGCCGGGGAACGCCCAGTCGAGGGAGACCGCGTGCGGACGCGTCCTGGCGTGCCAGCGGATCAGCTCGGTCCTCGGCCGCTCCCCCTCCCGGGCCACCGCCACGTAGTCGGTGAGCAGGTCGACGAGCCCGGACGTCGAGGAGAGCGTCGAGGGCGGCAGGAACGGATGGACGTACCGGTGCAGCCCGGGCGCCTCCAGGTCGCCGTCCACCATGAGCACCCGCAGCCCGTTGGAGGCGAGGATCCACGCGGTGTTGGCCAGCGCCATGGTGCGGCCGGTGCCGCCCTTGTACGAGTAGAAGGTGACGATCCGGCCGTCCCGGTCGCCGTCAGCCATCGACGCCCCCCGGGGCCGTGTCGTCCGGTGGCCGTTCCTCGTCGGCCGCGTCCGCCATGGCGGCGGCCGGGCGGGTGCCCGCGACATCCGTCACCGGCCCCCGGAGCCGGGGCCGGAAACCGCCCGGCCGGGCGGGCGGTCGGGCGGGCGAGTGCCGCAGGTACGACTGGGCCGCCGCCTGCACCACCATCGGCAGCAGCGCGCGGAACGCCTCCAGGGTGGGCACCCCGTGGATCGCGGCCCGCAGGGCCGCCCGGCCCTGCTGCATCACCCGGGGCAGCACCGCGACCAGCTCGGCCCGGCCGGGGGCGTCGGGCGTCCCGTTGTCGGGGTCGTCCGGGTTCCACGGGATGACCACGCTCACCCAGGGCGCGGCCTCCCGGTCGACCTGGCCCAGCAGCTCCCGGAACCGGTCGTCGCGCAGCGCCCACCGGTCGATGAGCAGCACGGTCGGCACGATCGGCGCGCCTGTTCCCACCAGGTCCTTCACCGCGGCCTCGAAGGGCACCTGGGTGACCCGGTAGTCCAGCGCGGCGGCCAGCTCCGCGGTGACGTCGCCGAGCGGACGGTCGGACTCCCCGGGGTACGGGTTCCAGTCGGACCCGCGCCCGCCGTAGGAGTCGGGGGAGCGCCGCACGGGCAGCCCCGAGCGGTCCGGGGCGGCCACCACCACCCGCAGCCGTCGTGCCCCCGAGGAGGTGTCGAAGGCGCTGGGCAGCAGCCGGTAGTCCACCGGTGGGCCGGTCGGCGGTGGGGCGTGGCGCGCGGCCCGCACGATGCTCCGGGCGAGCGCGGAGAGCGCCCGCTCGTAGGCGCCGCGCAGATAACTCAGCTTGACCAGCGCGTACAGTCCCTCGGCGGCGTACTCCTCCCCGTACTCCTGGTCGAGGTGCCGGACGTGACGTGCCGCCGGGGGGAGGGCCGCGTCCCGCACCGGCACCCACAGCAGGGGGACGATCGGCCGCTCCGGGGTGCCCGGCCCCGTCCGCCGCGCGAAGGCCGTCCACTCCCGGCCGCAGGTCGGGCTCGCGAAGTAGCGGGGTGAGTACACCGGGACGAACACCTGGCACTCCGCGAGCGCCCGGGAGATCCGCTCCGACCAGTCGTCGCCGGAGCGCGTCTCCCGGTCCATGAACCCCGGCGCGACCCCGTCCGGCAGGTCCGTCAGCGCCATGATCCGCCAGCACAGGTCCTGGTAGACCCGGGCGATCCACAGATCGGGGTCCGCGCTCCCCGGGGTGAACCTCGGGGTGTGCGCGTAGCTGAGGAAGAAGTACGGGCGGGCCTCGCGGTCGCCGGGAACGGACGGCACGCTCACCCCCCTTCCCGGCCCGTTCCCGGCCCGGACTCACAGACTGCGCAGGAACGCGTCCAGTTCGAGCATGTCCACCCGGTCGCGGTCCTTGGGATGGACCACGATCGTCAGGTTCTCGCACACCACGCCCTGTCGGGACCGCGCGACGAACGACAACAGGATCAATTTCACCAGCCCGCCGTGGTCCATGGTGTCGATCCGCGCCAGATCGGACCCCACCACCGGCATCGCGACGGCCTCCCGCCGCCCGCCGAGGTGCACCGCCGTCCACAGCCGCCCCAGGCTCCCCCACAGGGCGTCCACCCCGGAGCTGACCGTGTAGTCGTTCGACAGCCGCCCGTACGCGGTGCAGAAGTACCGCCGGGCCGGGCCGCCCAGCACGGCCACCGTGCCGATCGGGTACCGGTCGAGCTTGCCCAGGGGTTTCGCCGCCCGTTCCTCCCGCGCCGAGGGCTCCGCCCCGGCCAGCGCCGCCGTCAGCTCGGCGTCGAGCCGGGCCACCTCCCCGTCGTACACCCGGTGCAGCAACTGCCCCTGCACACTGCGCCGGGCCACCAGCACCTCGTCCGCGGTGTCGGTGTCGAACGCGTCGTTGAAGCCGATCACCAGATGGGCGTCCTGGTCGAAGAGGTCGCCGATCTCCAGGGCCACCGTGAAGTCCGGGTGCCGGAAGGCCCGTTCGATCCGGTCGCGGGGCCAGGAGACCGCCACCCCCGCCACCAGCGACACCAGGGCGATGGCCAGCAGGCTCCACCCCCGGGGCAGCGCGCTGTCCGGCCACAGGGCCAGGTACAGCTGCGCCGCCCCGGCCAGCGCCCCGAACGGGACGGCCGTGTTGCGGGCCAGCAGGGCGAGACCGTGCCGGGTACCGAACAGCGTCCGCGCGCCCCGGGTCACCGTCGGCGGTCGGGGGAGTCGGGGCCGTCCTCCCGGGGCTCCGCGCGGGGCGGGGACTCGGGGGACAGGAGCCGGGGCACCTGGTTCTCCGCCAGCAGCCGGAGCGAGGACGCCCCGGAGTCGTACAGGTCCCCGAACGGCACCCCCCTGCGGTCCGCCGCGTGGACCCCGGAGCGCAGCGCGCCCACCGCGCGTTCCAGATCGGTGATCCGGTTGACCTGCTCCCGGATCAGGACGAGCAACTCGTTGAGGACGGCCTCGGTGGGGGCGGCCGGTGCCGCCTCCACGGGCGCGGCGGCGCCCGCCGTCAGGTCGACCTCCTGGAGGGTCTGCTCCAGCTCGGGCCAGAGCCTCTGGAAGAGGTGCGTCACCGTCTGTTCGGCGGCGGCCGGTTCACAGCGCGCGTTGATCGCCCTGACCATCTCCAGCACGTCCGCAGGGGAGTTGGCGTTCACCGCCTGGAACTGCGCCAGCGGGCTGCCCACCAGCTCCGCGACGGTCACGCCCAGCAGGAACGGGATCACCTTCCCCTCGCTGACCTGACGGGACAGCGCCCCCGACTCGAAGTTGATCCACGGCGCGGTCAGATTGCCCGGCGTGACGCACACGACACCGAACGACGACCCCTCCAACTGCTCGGCGATTCGCTGGAGTCCACGGTCGCCCTTGCGGATGTCCGCCGACGACACGAACGGCTCGATCGCCGTGTTGAAGTACTTCAGCCAGTTGTGCAGCGCCTCCGCGCACACCCGCGACGGCTCCCCGGACCAGCTCAGAAACACCTTCGGCATCCGCTCCCCGTTCCCCTCGGTGCCCGGCGCCCGTCCTCGTGAAGGCGACCGGCACCGGAGTGGTGCCGGTGTGCTTCCCGGGGTCCGGCGCCGTCACACCTGTGCCGTCCGCCCGTTCCGGCGGACCGTCAACCGGATCCCGCCCCGGCCGGGCCGGACCGCCATCCCCGCCGTCACCACGGCTGACGTCCGGGCCGCCGCCCGCCGCGCCGGGCCATCGGATCACCCGTCCGCACCTCCTCCACCATCCGTCCCACCCGCCCCGCGCTCACCGGACGGCGGCCACCGAAACCCGTCAACTCCCGTGCGCGGACGGTTAACCTGGGACGCCCAGGGCGACAGCGGGTGTTCCGGGCCGGGACGGACCGCGCGGTGACACAGCGGGGGCAGCGATGAGCGAGGGCCCGAACGGCCGGATCGTCACGTTCTACTCGTACAAGGGCGGCACCGGCCGGACCATGGCGCTGGCCAACACCGCGTGGATCCTCGCCGCCAACGGCCACCGGGTGCTCACCGTCGACTGGGACCTGGAGGCACCCGGACTCCACCGCTTCTTCCACCCCTTCCTCGCCCCTGGCGTCATCGGCTCCACCACCGGGGTCATCGACCTGATCACCGACTACGCGTGGGCCGTCACCGGCCCCGGGCCGTCCACCGACCCCGACCCGGTCGCCACCCACGCCCGGGTCCGCCCGCACGCCGTCTCCCTCGACTGGGCCTTCCCCGGCGGAGGTTGCCTCGACTTCGTGTCGGCGGGACGGCAGAACCGCGATTACTCCGCCACGGTCGGCACCTTCGACTGGGACGACTTCTACGACCGGCTGGGCGGCGGCCCCTTCTTCGACGCCCTGCGCGACGACATGAAACGCCACTACGACTACGTCCTGCTGGACAGCCGCACCGGTCTCAGCGACATCGCCGACATCTGCACCGTCCACCTCCCGACGTCCTGGTGGACTGCTTCACCCTCAGCGACCAGAGCATCGACGGCGCCTCCGCCATCGCCCGCCAGATCGATGAGCGCTACGCCTCCCGGGGCATCCGCATCCTGCCCGTCCCGATGCGGGTGGACGAGGGCGAGAAGGAGAAGGCCGACGCCGGACGGGCCCTCGCCCGGGCCCGCTTCGAGGGTTTCCCCGACGGCCTCACGGGAGAGGAACTCACCTCCTACTGGGGCAGCGTGGAGATCCCCTACCGGCCCTACTACGCCTACGAGGAGATCCTCGCCGCCTTCGGTGACCAGCCGGGGGTGGCCTCCTCCCTGCTCGGCGCCTTCGAACGGCTCACCACCGTCATCACCGACGGCCGGATCACCCGGCTGCCCCCGCTCGACGAGGACCGACGGCTGCGTGTCCTCGACGCCTTCACCCGTCGCCGTCCCGCGCCGCGCTCCGACGTCCGGCTGTTGTGCGCGCCCCAGGACCGGATGTGGGCCGAGTGGGCCGAAGCCCTGCTGAGCCGCGCGGGGTTCCTGGTGCGGCGGTACGACGGCACCGCCCCCGAGGCGGAGCCCGACCCGCTCGCCGCCGACCGCGGCGTCCAGACCGTCGTCATCCTCTCCGAGGCGTACGTCCGCTCGATCAGCGGCCGGGCGACCCGGGAGGGCTCCCTCTCCGCCGAACTGGGCGGCGGCAGAAGGAACCTGGTGCTCCGGGTCGGCGAGGTCCGTCTCCCCGGCTTCCCCATTCCCTACGCCCTGGACATCGCCCGGCTCGACGAACACACCGCGGGCGCGGCGCTGCTGCGCGCCCTCGACCGGGGCCACCGGACCGGCACCGAGGTCACGGCCGGGCTGCGCTTCCCCGGCGCGGTGCCCCGGATGTGGAACGCCCCGCCGCGCAACGCCGGATTCACCGGCCGCGACCGGCTGATGGACTGGTTGCGCGACCGGCTCGGCTTCGGTGGCCGGATCACCCTCACCGGTCTCGGCGGCGTGGGCAAGACCCAGATCGCCCTGGAGTACGTCCACCGGTTCATGTCCGACTACGACCTGGTCTGGTGGATCGAGGCCGAACAGCCCGAGCAGGTCGTCACCGGTCTCGCCGACCTGGCCGTCCGGCTCGGCCTCCCGGTCACCGCCGATCTGAACGAGGCCGCCCGCTCCGCGCTGGACGCGCTCGGCCGGGGCGAGCCGTCCCCCCGCTGGCTGCTGGTCTTCGACAACGCCGATGACCCGGCCCTGCTGCGCGGTCTGTCCCTCAGCGGCGGGCACGTCCTGGTCACCGCCCGCGACCGCACCTGGGCCGACTACGGGGACACCCTGGAAGCCGATGTGTTCCTGCGGGAGGAGAGCGTCGAACACCTGCTGCGGCGGGCCCCCGGACTGGAGCCCGCCGACGCCCAGCGGGTCGCCAACGCGGTGGGGGACCTGCCGCTCGCGGTGGAACAGGCCGCCGCCTGGCTCGCGGAGACCGCCACCCCGGTCCACCTCTACCTGGAGCAGCTCACCGAGGAGGCCGCCCGCCCCCTCGCACTCAACCAGCCGCCGGACTACCCCGCACCCGTCGCCGCCACCTGGAACGTCTCCATCGTCCGGCTCCGCGAGCGCTCCCCGGCGGCGGTCCGGCTGCTCCAGCTCTGTGCCTTCCTGGGCCCCGAACCGATCGCCACCTCCCTGCTCTACAGCGAGGGGATGACCGCCGCGCTGCTGCCGTACGACCCCGCGCTCAGCGAACGGCTGGTGCTCGGCCGGATCGTCCGCGACCTCGGCCGCTTCGCCCTCGCCAAGCTGGACCAGCACTCCAGCGCCTTCCAGGTGCACCGTCTCGTCCAGTCCGTGGTCCGCTCCCAACTCGACCCCGAAGAGCAGCGGGAGACCCGGCACACCGTCCACGGCGTCCTCGCCGCCGCCCGGCCGCCCGGCGACGAACCGGTCGACGACCCCGACACCTGGCCCTGGTTCGCCGTGCTCTGGCCCCATCTGGAACCCTCCGAGGCCGCGGACTGCGCCGACCCCGCCACCCGGGCGCTCCTCGTGGACCGCGTCCGCTATCTGTGGCGGCGGGGGGACCCCGGCTCCGCGCTCGCCCTCGCCCGGGAACTCGGGGACCGCTGGCTCACCCGGTTCGGCGCGCACGACCCGCCCTCGCTGCGGCTGCGCCACACCGTGGCCGCCGTGCTGCGCGCCCAAGGTGACCACCACGGCGCCCTCCGCGCGGACGAGGAGACCCTCGCCCTGCGCCGCGCCGCCCCCGGCCCGGGCGACCCCGACGCCCCGCTCACCCTGGGCGCGCTCGCGGAGGACCTCGTCCTGCTCGGCCGCTACGGGCGGGCGCTGGACCGGTCCGCCGAGGCCTACCGGACGCTCCTTGAGGCCCACGGAGCCGATCACCCCCGCACCTTGACCGCGGCCGAGGGGCACGCCCGGACGCTGCGCTGCGCCGGGCGGTACCGCGAGGCCCTGGAACTGGACCGGGCCACGCACGACACCCGCGCCCGGTCGCTCGGCCCCGACCATCCGCTCACCCTCGCCTCGGCCTCGGCCGAGGCGCGCGGACTGCGGGAGACGGACCGTGCCCCCGAGTCCGTCACCCGTCTCACCGGGCTCCACGAGGCGCACGTCCAGCGGCTGGGCGAGGACCACCCCGTCACCCTGGCCGTCGCCTCCAGCCTCGCGGTGTCCCTGCGCCGGGCGGGCCGCGCCCAGGAGTCCCTGCGGATCGCTCTGCGGACCCATGAGCACCACCGCGCCGAGGTCGCGCCCGGCGCGGCCCCGGCGCCGAGTGGGGGACCGCCGCCCACCGGCGGTACGGCCGACGCCCTCGCCGCCGCGCTGCACCTGGCCGTCGCCCGGACCGGCACCGACCCCGTGAGCGGCCTGGCACTGGCCGTCGGGACGCACGAGGAGTACCGCGCGCTGCTCGGCGCGGAGCACCCGGTGTCCCTCACCGCCCTGTGCGCCGTCGTCTGGGCCCGGTACGCGGCGGGCGTGCCCGGTGCGACGCCGCTGGCCTCGACCGCCCACCGGGGCCTGCTCGACGCCCTCGGCGAGGAGCATCCGCACGTCTGGCTGAGCGCCGGACTGTACGGTGCCGTCCTGGCGCGCGACGGATCCCTCCCCGAGGCCGAACGCTACGAGCGCCGGGCGGTGACCGGGCTCACCAGGGTCCTGGGCCCGGACCACTCGCTGACCCTGGCGCACCGGCTCAACCTGTCGGTCACCCTCGAGGCCAAGGGCTGGACGACGGCGGCGGCCGCCCTGCGCGCGGTGGCCGAGGCCGGGCTGACCGCCCGCCTCGGCGCCGGCCACCCCGTCACCGAACGGGCCGCCCGGGGCGAGCGGGTCAACTCCTATCTGGAGCCCCCGCCGTGGTGAGCGCCGGGCGGCACCGTCTCAGCCGAGGCCCGGGACGGCGGAGACGAGCAGGTCGATCAGCTTGATGCCGACGAAGGGCAGCACGAGTCCGCCGAGCCCGTACACCGCGAGGTTGCGGCGCAGCAGGTCGTGGGCGGAGGCGGGCCGGTAGCGGACGCCGCGCAGCGCGAGCGGGATCAGGGCCACGATGATCAGGGCGTTGAAGATGATGGCCGAGGTGATCGCGGACGTGGGGCTGTGCAGGCCCATGACGTTCAGCGTTTCGAGCCCGGGGTGGGCGGCGGTGAACATGGCGGGAATGATCGCGAAGTACTTGGCGACGTCGTTGGTGATCGAGAAGGTGGTGAGGGCGCCCCGGGTGATGAGGAGCTGTTTGCCGATCTCCACGATCTCGATGAGCTTGGTGGGGTCGGAGTCCAGGTCGACCATGTTCCCGGCCTCCTTGGCGGCGGAGGTGCCGGTGTTCATGGCGACGCCCACGTCGGCCTGGGCCAGCGCCGGGGCGTCGTTGGTGCCGTCGCCGGTCATCGCGACGAGTTTGCCGCCCTCCTGTTCCCGCCGGATGAGGGCGAGCTTGTCCTCGGGCGTCGCTTCCGCCAGGTAGTCGTCGACCCCCGCCTCCTGCGCGATGGCGCGCGCGGTCAGCGGGTTGTCGCCGGTGACCATCACCGTGCGGATGCCCATCCGGCGCAGCTCCGCGAAGCGTTCCCGCACGCCCTCCTTCACCACGTCCTTGAGGTAGACGATCCCGAGCGCGTAGGGGGCGTTGCCGTCGTGGACGGCGACCAGCAGCGGGGTGCCGCCCGCCGCGGAGATCCGGTCGCTCCAGGTCCGCGCCTCCTCGGGCACCGTGCCGCCGTACCGCTCGACCCAGGCGACGACCTGGGCGGTCGCCCCCTTGCGGACGTGGTGGGAGCCGTCCGGGCCGCGCAGGTCGACGCCGCTCATCCGGGTCAGCGCGCTGAACCTCAGGAAGCGGGCTCCCGCCAGTTCGTCTCCGGACGGGGCCCGCAGTCCGTACCGCTCCCCGGCCAGGGCCGCCACCGACCGGCCCTCGGGCGTCTCGTCGGCCAGGGAGGCCAACTGCGCGGCGGTCACCAGCCGGGCCTCCTCCACGCCCGGCAGCGGAACGAAGTCGACGGCCTTCCGGTTGCCGAGGGTGATCGTTCCCGTCTTGTCCAGGAGCAGGGTGCCGATGTCGCCCGCCGCCTCGACCGCCCGTCCGGACATGGCGAGGACGTTGCGCCGGACGAGCCGGTCCATGCCCGCGATGCCGATCGCCGAGAGCAGCGCGCCGATCGTGGTCGGGATCAGGGTGACGAGCAGGGCGACCAGGACGGTGGTGGAGGGGGCGGCACCCGCGTGCGAGGCCATCGGCTGGATGGTGACGACCACCAGGACGAAGACGACGGTGAGCGCGGCGAGCAGGATGTGCAGCGCGGTCTCGTTGGGCGTCCGCTGCCGGGAGGCGCCCTCGACCAGGGCGATCATCCGGTCCAGGAAGGAGCGGCCGGGACGTGAGGTGACCCGGACGACGAGGTGGTCGGAGAGCACGGTGGTTCCGCCGGTCACCCCCGTGCGGTCGCCGCCCGCCTCCCGGATGACCGGTGCGGACTCCCCGGTGACGGCGGACTCGTCGACGGCGGCGACCCCGTCGACGACCTCTCCGTCGGCGGGGATCGGCTCGCCCGCCGCGACGAGCACGAAGTCGAAGGGCTTGAGGTCGGAGGCGGGGACCAGCTCCCGCTCGGTGTCGTGCGGGTTCGTCCCGTACCGCCAGTGGCGGATGCGCAGTGCCGTCATGTCCGTCCGCGCCCTGCGCAGCGACTCCGCCTGCGCTTTGCCCCGGCCCTCCGCCACCGCCTCGGCGAGGTTGGCGAAGATCACCGTCAGCCAGAGCCAGCCGCTGATCACCCAGGTGAACACGGAGGGCTCGAAGAGCGCCGACAGCGTGGTGAGGGCCGATCCCGTGCCCACCACGAACAGCACCGGGTTGCGCGCCAGCGCCCGGGGGCGCAGCTTCCGCAGGGCCTCCGGGAGGCACCTCACGAGCTGTACCGGTTCGAGCGATCCGCCCCGGGGGGAACGATGGCCCGCCGGGGTGCGGGGCGGGGTGGCGGGAACGGTCGCGGGGGTCTGCTGGGGTGCGCGGGAGTGCATCGCGGATGACCTTCTGCTGGGCCGGGTCGCCCGATCGGTGTCGGCCGGGGGAGTCGGGCGGGCGTCCCCGTGACTTCCGGGCGCGGGGGCGCCGTCAGCGCGGCGGAGTCCCCGCGGCGCGGTGGGCGACCGGGGAAAAACTAGGCCCCCACGGACCCCGGACCGGTACCGGCGGAGGCGAATTGACGCCTCCCTGACGGGCGTCGCGCTCCACCGTCAAGACTTCGGCAAAAGGTGCTGAGGGGGCGTCAGGATCGGGTCAAGAAGCCTCCTGGCCCCGACTGGTGTGCCCGGACCGTCAGCGGGTGCCGGGTCGCGGCCGTTGCCCGGTGTCCCACCGGGCGGTCAGCGGCTTCACGTTCCGCACACGGACGAGCGGGACGGACGGCCACGGGCCCTCGCGGTCACGGTCCGGTCCCGGAGGCGCCGTCCCGTCTCCCGGCCGGAACGCTTGACGACGGGTGCGCGGGGGCCGGGAGCCGACCGGCCGGGCTCCGCGGTCGGGTGCCGGGTCTACGGGGCCCGGGTGCCGTCCAGGCGGACGGGTCGACCCGTGCGGGCGGAGCGGGCGGCGGCCGTCGCCAGCCGTACCGCCGCCACCCCGTCCCGGGCGCTCACCCGGGGCGGCGGACCGCCCGCCAGGGCCACCGCGAACTCCCGCAACTGGGTGAGGTACGGGCTCTCCGCCGACGGCCCGTCCGGTTCCGGTGACGTCTCCCCGGAGCCGTCCGGCGTTCCGGAGTCGTGCTCCAGCACGCCTCCCGGGCCGGTGATCCGGAAGCCCGTGCGGAACGGCAGGTCAGGGTGTCCCCAGAGGGCGTGCACCCGGCTGACCGCCCCCGAGGCGTGGGTCAGCACCGCCGTGCCCTCCATCAGGGGGCCGTCCGGCGCGGTGGCCGGACGTTCGGTGAGCCCGGCGCTGACCTCGGTCACCTCGCCCGCCACCAGCCGGGCGAAGTCCAGGTCGTGGATCATCAGGTCCATCAGCACGCCGCCGGAGCGCTCGGGGTCCGCGAACCAGGGGGCCCACGCGGGAAAGGCGCCGCCCCGGGTGAAACGGAGCGAGGCCGGGGTGCCGACGTCCCCCCGTGCCACCGCTTCGGCCGCCGCCGCGTAGGCGGGGAAGTACCGCACCACGTGCGCCGGGAACAGCGGGACCCCCGCGTCCTCGGCGGCCCGGGCGACCTCCTCCGCGTCCTCGGCGGTCAGGGCCAGTGGCTTCTCGCACACCACGGGACGTCCGGCGCGGATCGCTGCCAGCGCCAGCGGACGGTGAGCGGGCGTCGGGGCGCAGACGTCCACCACCGCGCACCGCGCCAGCAGGTCGTCCAGGTCCCGGGCCGTGGTGACCCCCGCGTCCCGGTGGCGGTCGGCCAGCGCGGCGGCCCCGCCCCCGGCGGACAGCACCACGACGCGGGCGCCCAGCGCGAGCCAGCCCGGCAGATGGGCGCGGGCCATCGCCCCCGCGCCGAGCAGCCCGACGACGAGCCCCCGCGCCACCTCCGCGTCCGTGGCCCGCACGTCCGCCGCCTCCGCGCCCGTCGTCTTCCGGTCCGCAGTCTTCCGGTCCGTCGCCCGCACGTCCGCCGTCCTCGCGTCGGCCGCCCGGGTCTCCCTGATCCCGCTGCCGCCGCTCTCCGCGTCCGGCACCCGGGTCCCCGTGGTCCCGTCCGTCCCGGCTCGCGCGCTCCGCCCGTCCGTCGCTTCCGCGTCGGTCCGTTCCGCGTCGGTCCGTTCCGCCATGCCCGCTCCCTCGTTCCGTGCCGGGCACGCACCCGGCGCCCGTCCGCTTCCCCTCAGCACCGGCCGTCCCGTTTCCCTCCGGGCCCGGCCCGGCCCGGCCGCGTGGGCCGACCCGGCCCGACCGGCCCGACCGGCCCGACCGGCCCGACCGGTCCGACCGGTCCGTTCCGTCCGCTGGTGCCCGGGACGTCCTGGACGTCCTGGACTCTCGCACAGTCGCCTTCCCCGAGGAACCCCGGCGTCCGGCGGTGCTCCGGGCGTCGACGGCCGGGGTGGGCAACCTCCCTTCCCCGGGCCGCCGCTGACGGTCCGGAACCAGCGGGAAGGCTTCTCGTGCCACGGCTTGACCTCAACATTGATCGAGGTTCTAACGTCTCCGGTATGACCATGGAAATCACCGCCTGGACCCAGATCAACAGCCTCACCCACGCCCGTCGGGGCTCCGTCAGCCGGGCCACCCTGCGCCGCGTCGGCACCTTCGCCCGCCCCCACCGGGCGACGATCGTCCGCTTCCTCCTCCTCACCGTCGTCACCTCGCTGCTCGCCGTGGCCACCCCGCTGCTCGCCGGACGGGTCGTGGACGCCGTGGTGAGCGGCGGGCCACCGGGCACGGTGGTCCGGATCGCCCTGCTGATCGCCGTGATCGCCGTCGCCGAGGCCGGGCTGGGACTGCTGGAACGCGGACTGTCCTCACGTCTCGGCGAGGACCTCATCCTGGATCTGCGCCGGGCGGTCTTCGACCATGTGCAGCGCATGCCCGTCGCCTTCTTCACCCGCACCCGCACCGGTGCCCTCGTCAGCCGTCTCAACAACGACGTCATCGGCGCCCAACGCGCCTTCAGCAGCACCCTGTCCGGAGTCGTCGGCCATCTGGTGACCCTGCTGTTCAGCCTCACCGTGATGCTCACCCTCTCCTGGGAGATCACCCTCCTCGCCCTGGTGCTGCTGCCCGTCTTCGTCCTCCCCGCCCGCCGCGCGGGCGCCCGGATGGCCGGGCTCCAGCGGGAGGCGACCCAGCTCAACGCGGCCATGGCCACCCGGATGACCGAACGGTTCTCCGCGCCCGGCGCCACCCTGGTCAAGCTCTTCGGACGGCCCGCCGAGGAGTCCGCCGAGTTCGCCGTCCGCGCCGCCCGGGTCCGGGACATCGGGGTGCGCACCGCGATGGCCCAGTACACCTTCATGACGGCCCTGACCCTCGTCTCCGCCCTCGCGCTCGCCCTGGTCTACGGACTCGGCGGCTGGTTCGCCCTGCGCGGGGCCCTGGAGCCCGGCGCGGTCGTCGCCCTCGCCCTGCTGCTGACCCGGCTGTACGCCCCGCTCACCGCGCTCGCCGGGGCCCGGGTCGAGGTGATGAGCGCGCTGGTCAGCTTCGAGCGGGTCTTCGAGGTGCTGGACCTGGAGCCGCTGATCGCGGAGCGGCCGGACGCCCGCGAGACCCCGGACGGACCGGTGTCCGTCGAGTTCACCGACGTCCGCTTCGGCTACCCGGCCGCCGACCGGGTCTCCCTCGCCTCGCTGGAGGAGGTCGCCGCGCTCGACGTCCGGGAGGGCGGCGAGGTCCTCAAGGGGCTGTCGTTCCGCGCCGAACCGGGTCAGACCGTCGCCCTCGTCGGCTCCTCCGGAGCGGGCAAGTCGACGATCGCCTCCCTGCTGCCGCGCCTCTACGACCCGGACTCCGGCACCGTGCGGGTCGGCGGCGTCGACGTCCGCGACCTGTCCACCGACGCGCTGCGCGCCACCGTCGGGATGGTCACCCAGGACGGCCACCTCTTCCACGAGTCGGTGCGGGCCAACCTGCTGCTCGCCCGCCCCGGGGCCACCGAGGCCGAACTGTGGGACGCCCTGCGCCGGGCCCGCCTCGACGGCCTGGTCCGCTCGCTCGCCGACGGCCTCGACACCGTCGTCGGGGAACGCGGCTACCGGCTGTCGGGCGGCGAGCGCCAGCGCATGACGATCGCCCGGCTGCTGCTGGCCCGTCAGCGCGTCGTCATCCTGGACGAGGCCACCGCCCACCTCGACAACACCTCCGAGGCCGCCGTGCAGGAGGCCCTCGCCGAGGCGCTGGCCGACCGGACCGCCGTCGTCATCGCCCACCGGCTGTCGACCGTGCGGACGGCCGACCAGATCCTGGTGGTGGAGGACGGCCGGATCGTCGAGCGCGGCACCCACGCCGGACTCCTCGCGGCGGACGGCCGGTACGCGCGGCTCTACCGCACCCAGTTCGCCGCCGGGGAGGAGGCGCTGTCCGGGGCGGGCGTCCCGGACCGGACGTGACGGCGGCTCAGCCCGCCCGGACCCGGCCGAGGACCAGCAGATAGGGCACGTCCATCACCAGCCGTCCGTCCACCGCGCGGTTCTCCCCGGCGAACAGGTCCGTCAGGGAGGACCGCGCGGCGTCCCAGCGCCCCGCCGCCTCCAGCGCGGCGCGGTAGGTCCGCAGCGGGCCGGGCTTGCGGGCGAACACCCGGACCGCCTCGTCGACGGACGGGTACTCCACCCGGACCTCGCGCACCACGGTCTCCACCGTCACCGGGAGCGGGGCGAACCAGCGGCGCACCCGCTCCGGTTCGCCCCAGCGGGTGGGGGCCGTCACGGCGGGCGGGGGCACCGGCAGCCGGCTCGTGACGGTCGGCGCGATCCGGCCCAGCGCCCCGTCGGGGGTCCAGGAGGCCACCGCCAGCAGTCCGCCCGGCCCGCAGACCCGCACCAGTTCGGCGGCGGCCCGCCACGGGTCCGGCGCGAACATCACCCCGAACGTGGACAGCGCCACGTCGAACGAGGCCCGGGGGAAGGGCAGGGCCCCCGCGTCCCCCACGACGAACCGGGTCCGCCCGGCGACCCCCGCCCCGGCCGCCCGCTCCCGGGCGGTCCGCAGCAGGTCCGCCGCCCGGTCCAGGCCCACCACCCGGGCGCCCGCCCGGGCCGCCGCCAGCGCGGCGGGCCCCGACCCGGTGCCCACGTCCAGCACCCTCGGCGCCGGTCCGTCCGGTCCGCCGGGTCCGCCGGGTCCGCCCGGGTGGTGAGACCAGCTGGGTTCGTAGCGCCAGCCCGGTTCGTCCAGCCCGTCCAGCCTGTCTGACCTGCCCGGTCCGTTCAGGCCCTCCGGTCCTTCCGGTCCTTCCGCTCCCCGGCTGAGGCCGCCGAGACGGCCGAGGCGGGCGAGCGCGATCCGGGTCACCTCGTCCGCCGCGTGCGCCCAGGCGTCCCCCGCCGCCGCGTATCCGTCGGGTCCGCCGCCCGACCAGTCGGCGCTCACCGGGTCCGCCCCCCGGTCCCCGCCAGCTTCCGGACCGTCAGTCCGTCGGCCGCCAGCCGGGTCGGCAGGCAGGCCAGTTCGGTCACCTCGTCCAGATGGCGCACCCCCGGCTCCGGCCCGTCGAGCAGCAGGTGCCGCGTGGTGTGGGCGGCGACCAGCGCGGTGAACCGGCTCTGGCGGCGCCCGGTGACCGCGTACGCGGTGTGCCGTCCGTCCCCGTGGGCGTCGACCCGTACGGCGAAGGCGTCGCCGCCTAGGTGCACCCGGCCGAACAGCCCGGTCAGCAGCCGTCCCGGTCCCGGCCGGGCCGCGGCCCGCAGCGCCCCGGTGGCCCGCAGCCCGAACAGCAGCGCCGTCAGCGTCCGGGAGTCCAGGCACAGCCGGGTCGTCACCCGGGGCACGCCGAGGGTGCGGGGCAGGGTGTGCTGGTCGGAGAAGGGGAAGGGGTGCGCCGTCCTGGTCCCGTGGCCGGGCAGTGAGACCCGCAGCCGCTGTCCGGCGACGGGCGCGGCGAGCCCCGCCACGGTCCAGCGCACCGCGTCGGCGCCGTGCCGTTCCCCGGAGCCCAGCAGGACGGTCACCTCGATCCGCCGGGCGCCGCCCACGTCCTCGTGGGCCCACCGGGCGAGGAGGTTGGTCAGCCCGGGGGCGACCCCGACGCTGAGGACCGCGCTGGCGCCGGTGCGGACCGCCGTGCCGTGCAGCGCGGCGGTCGCGTCCAGCAGCGCCCCGCTCGCCCCGACGTCGACCAGGTGGACGCCCCGCTCCAGACACACCCGGGCGATCGTCCCGTCCGGCGGCTCCACGCACAGCACCACCGCCGTGACGTCCCCGAGCCGGTCGAGGACCGCCGCGAAGCCGTCCGGATCGGTCACGTCCACCCGGACGCCGCCGAGCCGCCGGGCCCGTTCCGCGTCCCGGCCGCCGGGCACCACCCGGCCCGGGAACCACTGTCCGAGGGCGTCCGTCACCTCCGCGCCCACCGCGCCGTAGCCGCCCACGACCAGGACGCGGCCGGGGTCGGAACCCGTATTCGCTGTAGTCATGCTCCAGTGAACCACACTGTAGTGCCACTACAGTGAAATCGTGGTGGCGATCACCTGGGCCGGGACGGGGACCCGGAGGTGGAGTACCGTTCCGCCGATGTGCCGGACCGCCGCACCGCGCCCCCGAGGAGCCCCCGCCCGTGACCGCAGCAGCACCTCTCACCCGCGCCGAGAAGGCCCGCCGCACCCGGCTCCGGATGCTCGAAGCCGCCACCGCCCTGTTCACCGAACGCGGCTGGACGGGCACCACCGTCGAGGGCGTCGCCCGCGCGGCCGGGGTCGGCGTCCAGACCGTCTACTTCACCTTCGGCACCAAGCGGACCCTGCTGAAGGAGGTCCTCGACACCGCCGTCGCCGGGGACGCCGACCCTTCGGCCACCCTCGACCGGCCCTGGGCCCGTGAGGTCCTCGCCGCCCCCGACCCCGCCGACCAGCTCGCCCGGCAGGCCGCCGGGGCCCGCCGGGTGCTGCGCCGGGCCGCCCCCGTCCTGGAGGTGGTCCGCACCGCCGCCGCCTCGGACACCGAACTCGCCGAGCTGTGGCGGGACACCGAGGAGCGGCGGCGCGCCGTCCAACTGCGGTTCGCCCAGGCCCTGGTGACGAAGACCGGCGGGGCGCTGCGGGACGGCCACGACGCCGGATCCGCCGCCGACGTCGCGTTCGCCGTGCTCGGCCCCGAGACCTACGGACTGCTGGTCGGTGCCCGGGGCTGGTCCCCGGCCCGCTGGGAGCGCTGGGCCGCCGACGCGCTGGTCCGGCAGCTCCTGCCCTGAGGTCCGGTGCCCGCCGGGCCCGGCTCGTCCGGGGCTCCAGGAACCCCGTGCCGTACGAGGTCCCGTCCCCGTCGGGCCCTGGCGCCGCACCCCGGCTCTCCCGGACACCGGCCCGCACCCCGGCTCTCCCGGCACCCCGGCTCTCCCGGCACCCCGGCTCTCCCGGCACCCCGGCTCTTCCGGCACCCCGGCTCTCCCGGCACCCCGGCTCTCCCGGCACCCCGGCTCTTCCGGCCCCCTCCGTGCGGCACCGGGCGGTACCTCGGGGTGTCCGTCCCTGACGTCGGGGGTCCGTCCCCCGGCCTCCGGAGTCCGTCCCCCGCCTCCGGAACCCCGTTCTCCGGCGACGAGGTTCCGTCCCCGCCGCCTCCGGCGCGTGCCCCGGACGCGCTCCCGGACCGTCCGCCGCGCGTCACCGGGCGGCGGACGGCGCCGCCGCCCGGCTCAGTCGCCCTTGCGGAACACCTCCGACAGCCGGTCGCCGGACTCGTGCCCCAGTGGCCCGGGGGCCCGCTCCGGCTCCGCCGCCTCGACGCCCACCCGGACCGCGAGGCCACGGGCGTGGACGTCCACCGCCGCCTCCACCAGTTGGGCCAGCGCCTCCACCGAGTCCCGCGCCCGCAGCCGGGCGACCAGCGCGCAGCCCACGGCCACCACCAGGGCGGGCCACCACCACCGCGCCACCACCAGGTAGCCGAGGGCCCAGGCCGCCAGCCGGGCCGCCGACGCCACCGAGGCGCGGGCCGACTCGATCTGACGCTGCGCGGGTTCGTCCAGCACCAGCCACAACCGGGGCCACAGCGATGCCAGATCGACGCCGTAGGCCGCGTACACCCGTTCCCCGGCGGCCTGGAGGCGGTCGCCGTACCAGGTGGGACGGCTCGGGGGCACCAGCCCGGTCCGGTCCCGCGCCAGGGTGAGCCGGACGATCTCCCGCTCCGGGACGGCCGGGTCGCGGATGGCCTCGACCCGCCGCCGGTCCGCCCGTGCGTAACGCTCCGCCCGCCGCCGCGCCAGCGCCCGCGAGGGCGCCAGCCGCGCCTCCCGGAACCAGTACCGCTCGACGCCCGCGCCGAGGAACTGCGCGGTCATCGAGAGGGCGGAGGACATCAGCAGCACCAGCGCCACCACCAGCGCGGCCGTCCCGCCCCGGTCCAGGGCGGGCCGTCCGGCGAGGGAGTCGAGGGCGGTCCGCAGCCGGTCGAGGTCGTACCAGTGGGCGTGACCGAGCGTCACCCCGGCGGCCAGTACCCCGAGGAACAGGGCGCCGGGCAGCACCAGCAGGTTCAGCCAGCGCTCGGTGAGCTTGCCGCCGAGCGTCGCGAGCAGCGGGTTCACGTCAGGACTCCCGCCGGAGCCGCTCCTTGCGCATCCGCGTCCCCGTGACCGCGCACACCGGCGCGGGCCACAGGTCCCGGGCCGGTTCCCGGCGCGGACACGGTCGTTCACCCGGGCACAGCGCCACCTTGACCAGCGGACGCATCCCGGGCAGCGCCGCCCCCGACGGCCGGGCGTCCAGGACGCCCCGCGAGCGACCGAGCAGCCCCCGGGCGTCCCCCGCCCCGCGCAACGCCTCGTCGAGCGCGCGCAGCGCCTCGTCCACCCGTACCGGATCCCCGCCCGCGGCGAGCAGCGAACGGGCGTGCTCCGCGCTCCGGGTCACCTCCCGGTCCCACCCGGCGTCCGGCTCCGCCAGCAGCAGGCACAGCGCCGCGACCGATTCCGCGCGCCGCCGCTCCCCGTCCGTTGCCGTCATGATCCTGATTCTGCCCCATGGCGGACGGCGACGGGGAAGGATCCAAGGGGCGGGGCGGGCCCGTGCGTTCGGGCGCGGGGAGCCCGAGGGGCCGGGACGGAAGGGCGGAGGCGGCGTGATGGAACGGGACCACCGGTTGCGGGCGGTCGAGGAACGACTGGCACGGGCCCGACGGGACGGCGACCCCGGCGGACTCTTCGGACCGGAGGCGGACGCCGAACTGGGCGCCCTGCTACGGGCCTGCGACCTCACCACCGACCTGGCCGCGCGCCGGGCCGCGGGCTGGCTGTACTGGTTCCGGTGCGCCGCGCTCGGCGAGGGCCGGGGCGTACGGGAGGGCAGTTGCGCGGGCACCCTGCTCTTCCCCGTCTGGGCCGTCGACCCGGCGGCCGTCCCGGACGAGCTGGCGGCCGGGTTCGCCGGGCTCCCGGCCGGACGGCGTCCCGCTCCCGGGGCGGCGGACGGCCCCGTCGAATGGGCCCTGGTCTGCGAGTCCTCCGTGGCCGCCGTCCAACTCCCGCGCGGAGTGCCCGGAGCGCCCGACGCGCTGACCGCGCTCGCCGACCACGTCCGGGCCACGGCGGGCCTCGACCTGGAACAACTGCTGTGGACGGGGGCCGCCTCCGGGACCCTCGCGGTCCTCGCCACCCCGCCCGACGACCCCGCCCGCCCGGCCAGGCTGGACGTCCTCGCCGCCGCGCTGGCCGCCCTGGGCCGGATCGGCGCCCCGGCCGGGACCCTGGACGAGGCGGTGCGCACCGGCCGCCGCGCGGTCAAGGCCAGCCGCCCCGACGACCCGCTGCGCCCGGTCCGGCTCAACAACCACGGGCTCACCCTCGTCCAGCGCTACGAGGCCGCCTCCGATCCGGAGGACCTGGCCGAGGCCGTCGGCATCGCCCGGGACGTCCTGGACGGGACCGGGCCGGACCACCCCGACCACGCCCGGTACGCGAGCAGCCTCGCCCATGCGCTGGCCCTGGACGCCGAACGGGAGGGCGGGGCGGCCGACGGCTACGACGAGGCGGTGGAGCTGATGCGCCGGGCGGTGCCCGGCGATCCCAACGGCCGCGCGGCCGCCCTGCTGAACCTGGGCACCGTCCTGTTCCAGCGGTACCGCCGCACCGATCGCGCGGCCGATCTGGAGGAGGCCGCCGCCGTGCTGACCGAGGCCCGGTCGGACCCGTCGGCGGACGCGGGGCTGCGCGCCCGGACCGAAGAGACGCTCACCGCGGTGCTGCGCGCGCGACGGGCCCGCACCGGCCGCCACCCCGCCGAGCCCCCGAGCCCGAGCCCGAGCCCGGGACCGCCCGCCCGACCCGGCCGGGCCTCCGGATTCCGTCCGGCTTCGGGCTTCCGTCCGGCCGCCGAACCGGGTCCGGTCACCCGTCCGGGCCCGGCCACCACCGGGGAGCCCGCTCCCGCCCGGGGTCCGGCGCACGCCCCGGGCCCGGCCACCCACTCGGATCCGACCGCCCACCCGGGTCCGACCGCCCACCCGGGTCCGGCCGCCCACTCGGGTCCGACCGCCCGCCCGGGTCCTGCCGTCCACTCGGGTCCGGTCCCCGCCCCGGGTCCGGCCGCCCACCCGGGTCCGGTCACTGACCCGGGTCCGTCCGCCGGTCCGGGTGGTCCGGGTCCGGCCGCCGACCTCCGTTCCGCCCCCGTCCCCGCCCCCGGTCCCGCCGACGCCTCCGGGGACGCCGTCCGCGAGACCGGGGACACGGCCCACCGGACCGGGGCGACGGCTCATCGGCCCGGGGGCGAGCCCGAGCCCGCCGCCCGCACCGCCGCCCGGCTGATCGCCACCGCTCTGGAGCTGCGCGCCCGCCACGACGGGGGCACCGCGGGCCCCGAGGCGCTGCGGGAGGCGGTCGCCCGGCTGCGGGAAGCCGTCGCGCTGCTGCCGGAGGGCCACCTCCGGCGCCCCGCCGCCCTCCACGACCTGGGCGGCACCCTGGTCTCGGCCCGTCAGACGGGCGTCGGCCCGGTGGACCTGGACGAGGCGGTCGCCGTTCTGCGCGAGGCCGTCCGGCGCACCCCCGACGGCCACGGCGAACTCGGCGGACGGCTGACCACCCTGAGCGGGGCGCTGACCCTGCGCTACCGGGCGACGCACGACTCCGGTGACTTGCGGGAGTCCCTGCGCCACCGCCGCCGGGCCGCCGCCCTGCCCGGTCTGCCCGTGGCCCAGCGGGCCGCCGCCCTCGTCGCCTCCGGCTCGGCGGTGCTGGACCTCGCCGAGCGCGTCCCGGACCCGGAGCCGCTCCACGAGGCGGCCGACCAGATCAGGGCGGGGGTGGCCCTCACCCCCGCCACCGACCCCAAGCTGCCCGGACGGCGGACCAACCTGGCGCTCGTCCTCCTCGTCGGCTTCCAGCTCACCGGCGCCCGCGCCCTCCTGCGGGAGGCCCGTTCCCTCATGGACGCGGTCCTCGCGGACCTTCCGCCGGGCAGCCCCCAGCGGAGCGGCGCCCTGATGACCGCCGCGACCGTCCGGCTCGCGGGGGAGCGGACGGGCCGCTCGACCGCCACCCGTCGCGCCGCGGTCGCCCTGATGCGCGAGGCCGTGCGCGGCACCCCGCACGGACACCCCCGGCGGGCCGGACGGCTGTCGGTCCTCGGCTCCACGCTGCTGCTGCTCCACGAACGCACCCGGGCCGCCTCCGATCTGACGGAGGCGGCGGACGCCCTGCGCGCCGGGGCACTCGACCCGCACGGCGCCCCGCCCACCCGGGTGGACGCGGCCCGGGGCTGGGGCCGCGCCCTGCTCGCGCTCGGCCGCCCCGACCTCGCCCTGGAGGGCTTCACCACCGCGGTGGACCTGCTGCCCTCGGTCTCCCCCCGCCATCTGGTCCGCGACGACCAGGAGTTCGGGCTCGGCCGGTTCGTCGGACTCGGCGCGGAGGCCGCCGACTGCGCGGTGCGCCGGGGCGACCCCTCGCTCGCGGTCCGGCTGCTGGAACAGGCGCGCGGGGTGCTGCTCGCCCAGGCGTTCGACGCGGACAGCGATCTGACGGAACTGGCGGCGCGCTCACCCGGACTGGCCGAACGCTTCGTCCGGCTCAGGGACCGCGTCGACGCGCTCACCGACGAGAACCGCCCGGAGCCCGACGACCCCGTGACCCCGGAACCCGCCAGGTCCGCCCGCCCCGCCGGGTCCACCGGGTCCGCCGGGTCCACCGCGTCCGCCGGGTCCACGGAGCCCGCCGCGTCCGCCGCCGAGCAGCGCGCCCGGGCCGCCGCCGAGTGGGAGGCGCTGACCGCCCGCATCCGCGCCGAGCACCCCGGACTGCGGCTGTTCCGGCCGGTGCGCGAGTGGGACGGGACCGAACTGCGGGCCACCGCCGACCAGGGTCCCGTGGTCCTGCTGTACCTCCCGCCCCCGGACGGCGTGCCCGTCACGGACCCGACCGGGGGCGCGCTGCTCCTGACCGCCGACGGCGTGCACGCCCTGCCGCTGCCCGGGCTCACCGCCCGGGCGACCGCCGCCCGCGCGGCCCGGTTCCAGGAGGCGCTGGCCGTCCTCGCGGACCCCGGCGCCCCGCGCGCCCGGGCGCTGACCGCCCAGGCCGGGGTGCGGGACACCCTGGACTGGCTCTGGACGACGGTCACCGGACCCGTCCTCGACCGGCTGGGAGCGGCCGGAACGCCGTCCCAGGAAGGGGAGCCGCCGAGGGTCTGGTGGTCGCCCGGCGGCGCGCTCGGCGCCCTGCCGCTGCACGCGGCGGCCCCCGGCGGCACCGGGCCGGGCGCCCTCGACCGGGTGGTGTCCTCCTACACCCCCACCCTCCGGGCGCTGCGCCACGCCCGCGCCCGGGTGCGCGGGGGCCCGGCGGAGGGCCGCCCGCTGATCGTGTCCGTGCCCGGGGCCGAAGGGCTGCCCCCGCTGCCCGGGGCCCACGAGGAGGCCCGGCGGCTGGCGGAACTGCTGGGGGACGCCACCGTCCTGGACGGCGCCGCCGCCACGACCGCCGCCGTCCGGCGCCTGCTGGCGGACCATCCGTACGCGCACTTCGCCTGTCACGCCGTCAGCGATCCGTCGCACCCCTCGCTGACCCGGCTGGCACTGCACGGCCCGGCCGCCGCCGCGCCCACCGTCCGGGACCTGGCCCGGCTGCGGCTGCCGCGCGCCCGGCTCGCCTATCTGTCGGCCTGCGACACCCTGCGCACCAGCCCCGCGCTGGCCGACGAGTCGGTGCACGTGGTCAGCGCCTTCCAGATGGCGGGCTTCCCGCACGTCGTCGGCTCCCTGTGGAGCGTGGACGACACCGTCGGCGCGCGGGTCGCCCAGGCGGTGTACGCGCGGCTCACCGCCGCCGGGGGACCACCGGCCGTCCAGGACACGGCCCGCGCCCTGCACCAGGCGGTCCGCGCCCTGCGCGACGACTATCCGCGCACGCCCAGCCTCTGGGCCTGCCAGGTCCACGCGGGACCCTGAGGACCGGCCCCGGTCCGCCCGGTCGCCGGGTTCGGCCCCCGGCGAACGCCCGTCCCCGCGCCGGGGGTTCCCGGGTACGGTCCGGGCATGACCGACGGGGACGGGACGGCGCGGATCGACGGGGTACGGCTGGCCTACCGGGTGTCGGGCCCGCCGGACGCCCCGGCGGTGGTGCTGCTGCACGCGCTGGGGGAGCGCGGCGCGGACTGGGACGAGGTGGCGCCGGTCCTCGCCCGCGACCGCCGGGTGTACGTCCCCGATCTGCGCGGACACGGCCGCAGCGACCGGCCCGGGGCGTACGCGGCGGAGCGGCTGCGCGACGACGTGCTGGGGCTGCTGGACGTCTGGGGGCGGGACCGCGTCGACCTGGTCGGCCACTCCCTGGGCGGTGTGGTGGCGCACCTGGTGGCCTCCCACCGCCCGGAGCGGGTGCGCCGTCTCGTCCTGGAGGACGTGCCGGTCCCCCGCCCGCGCGATCCGGTGCCCCCGGTCCGCCCGGACGGCGAGCCGGACTTCGACTGGGACGCGGTCCTCGCGGTCCGGCGGTGGCTGGACCGGCCGGACCCCCGGTGGCTCGCCGGGCTCGCCCGGATCACCGCCCCCACCCTGGCCGTGGCCGGCGGTCCCGGCAGCCACCTCCCCCAGGAGGGCGTCGCCGAACTCGTCCGCCGCGTCCCCGACGGACGGCTGGTCACCATCCCGGTGGGCCATCTGGTGCACCGGGCCGCGCCGACGGAGTTCACGGCGGCGGTGACCGCGTTCCTGGACGCGCCGCCCCCGTCACCGCAGGCCCGTCCCCGTACCCGGTGACCGCCCGGCCGCGGCTCCCGGACGGGAACCCGTACCGCGCGGCGCACATCCGCCGCCCGTCGACGGGGTAGGCCGACGCACGGCCCCCGACACGGCCCCGGGCCGTCGAACCCGAGCCCGCGCACAGCACCCGAAACGGCCTCCCCGGCCGCCGAACCCCGAAGGGAACGATCCCCGTGGCGACCCCGCCCCCCGACGACCCCGAGCTGTGGGTCCGCAGGTTCCACCCCCGTCCGGACGCCGCCGTGCGGCTGGTGTGCCTGCCGCACGCGGGCGGTTCCGCCGGATCCCTCTTCGGCCTCTCCCGCGATCTGCCCGGCTTCGCCGAGGCCCTCTGCGTCCAGTACCCGGGCCGTCAGGACCGCCTCGGCGAACCCCTCGTCGACGACCTCTCCCTGCTCGCCGACCGGGTCCACGCGGCGCTGCGCCCCTGGACGGACCGGCCGCTGGCGCTCTTCGGGCACAGCATGGGGGCCTCCCTCGCCTTCGAGGTCGCCCGTCGGCTGGAACGGGACGAGGGCGTCGTCCCGGCGGTCCTCTTCGTCTCCGCCCGCCGCGCCCCGTCCGTCCACCGCCGGGAGACGGTCCACCAGTTGGACGACGCGGGCCTGCTCGCGGAGGTGATGGGGCTCGACGGGACCGACCGGAGCCTGCTGGACCACGAGGAGCTGCTGCGGATGGTCCTGCCCGCGATCCGCGCGGACTACCGTGCCGTCGAGACCTACCGCTGCGCTCCGGACGCGTCCGTGCGGTGCCCGGTGCTCGCCCTCACCGGGGACCGCGACCCCCGGGTGACGCCGGAGGAGGCCGCCGCCTGGGAACGGCACACCCGGGAGGAGTTCGCCCTGCGGGTCTTCGACGGCGGCCACTTCTATCTGAACCCCCACCACGCCGAGGTGGTGCGGACCGTCGGCGCCCGGCTGCGGGAGCGGGTGCGGGTCTGACGCCCGGACGCGGCGCCGTCCCTTGAGGAACGCTCGACGGAGCCTCCCCCGGGGATGGAGGGAGCCTCGACCCGGACCGGTCAGGCTGGCCCCATGACACCCCCTCACCGGCGCTCCGTCGTCCTGATGTTCCCGGGCACCGGCGCGCAGCACCCCCGGATGGCGGCCGGACTCTACGGCCACGAGGCGGTCTTCACCGAGGCGGTCGACGCGGTGCTGGCGCTGCTGGGCCCGGTGGGCGACGCGGTGCGCGCGGACTGGCTGGCCGGGGAACCCGCCGGGGCATCGGGGGCGGAGGTCCGACGGGCCGCTGGGTCCGGGGAGACCGGACGGTCGCCGTCCGCCCGGGGCGTGCGTCGCTGGTCTGTCCGGCCTGTCGCACTCACCGTCGCGCCTCCTCCGGGACCAGCGCGCTCCCCGCGGCAGCGGGACCCTGGCGCGCCGTCGGTATGCGGGGTTCTGGCGCGGTCAGCGTGACCGGGAGGGCTCGAAGGCGACTCGAAACCCGATGGGACGACGGCCCGGACGCACCGGGACGGGACGCACCGGGACCGGGCTGACGGCCCGGGCGGGCCGGACGGTCCGTCCCGGAGCCGGGGAGGGTCAGTCGCGCACGGCGGCGCTGTCCAGCGAGCGGACGAACTTGGTGAGCAGCCGGGCGAAGTCCCGCTGCTCGTCGGCGCCCCAGTCCTGGAGCACGCTGGTGTAGAAGCTCTGCCGGGTGCGGTGCGCGGCGGCCACCGCGTCCCGGCCCGCCGGGGTCAGCTCCAGACAGCTGCGTCTGCCGTCCTCCTGGGAGGCGACCCGGCGGACGAACCCGTCCTTGACCGCGTCGGCGACGATCCGGCTGGCGCGGGACGGGTCGATGGCCAGCCGGTCCGCGACGAACCCCACGGTGACGTCCCGGCCGCTCTCGCCCAGCCCCTCGTCCACGGCGTCGATCACGTTGAGCGTGTTCAGGGCGACGGGCTCGGCCATCCCCTGGACGACCGGCCGGGCCAGGCTGCGCCGGGACTGCCGCCGCCGGATCTGGATCAGTGCCAGCTCGACCGCGCTCAGCACGGACGCGTCCACGGAGGCGTCCACGGGGCCGCCAGGGCCGTCGGGGCCGCTCGCGGGGGCGGTGCGGGACCCGGCGGGTCCGTTCTTCCGGCCGTTCGCGACCTCGGGTGTCTCTGCGCCACTCACGCTTCGCATCGTACTCCACGTCGTATGGGACGGGCATTCCTGTGGACTGGGCACTCCTAGGTGTGAGACCATTATATGCGCGAATCATGCATATGCTGGCTCGTGTGAATCGGTCGTGGGGACGACCGCCGTCCGGGACGGCCGCCCCCGCCCCGGCATCCCAGGAGGTCCGCCATGCCCGACAACCCCACCGCCCCCCGCGCCACCGCCCCGACGCGCGTCCGTGCCCTCGCCGTCGTCGGCGCCGTCGTCGCCGACGCGCTGATCTGGGTCCTCGCCCGTACGGTGTTCGACGTCGATCTGCGCACCCCCGACGGCCCCGGCTCGACCACCGCCACCGAACTGCCCTTCCCCGCCGTCCCGATCGCGGTGGCCGTCGTCTCCCTGCTCGGCTGGGCCCTGCTGGCGGTGCTGGAGCGCCGCACCGCCCGTGGCCCGCGGCTGTGGACCGGGGCCGCCGTGGCCGTGCTGCTCCTCTCGCTGGTCGCCCCGCTGTTCGCCACGGGGCTGACCGCCGGTTCCCGGATCACCCTGGTCCTGCTCCACCTCACGGTCGGCGCGATCCTCATCCCGGCCTTCCGGCAGGGAGCGCCCGCACGGGCCTGACCCGTCCCACCTGTCCGTCCGCCGGTCCACCGGCCGGGGCGGCGCCCCGCCCGGCCCCGCTCCGGGACGGCGGTGTCACAACGATGGGGCGGATCAGGAGGGCGGGGGCACCGACCGCTCGGCGTAACGGGCGGAGTCCAGGGCCCAGGTGAGGTAGGCGGCGGGGAAGTTGAGGGTGGCGCAGACGACCCGGCTGACGTCGCGGACGGCGGGCGGCGGCAGGCCGAGGCCCCCGGCGACGGCGGGGACGCGCCGCCCCAGGGCCGCCGCCCGGTCGAGACGGTCGACGACGCGTCCGGTGACCCACCGGACGGCGGCGGCCTCGGTCATCCCCAACCGGTGACGGGCGACGAGGAGGTGGTTCACGGTGAGCCGGTCCGCGCTCTCCTTGGAGCGGGACAGGACGTCGTTGCACCAGTTCGCGGCGTCGCTGACGTGACGGGTCAGCTCCCGCCACAGGGCGGTGGCCGCGAAGGCGGGCGGCAGTTCGGCGCACAGCACCGCCTCGGGCAGGTCGTAGAGCCACGGTCCGCTGGAGCGCCTGCGCAGCAGCGGGTACTCCTCCAGGGTGGGCACCGCCCCGGCGCGGCGCAGGAGGTGCTCGCGCAGGCACCCGGCGCGCTGCTCGCGCAGATGGCGGCGGAACCGCTCCCGCCAGTGGCCGCTCATGCCCCGCCCGGTCCGCCGCCACAGATCCGCCAGCGCGTCCTCGACCGCCCGCCCGGCCGGGTCGGCCGGGCCGTTCGCCGCCGGGGCGACCGACCCCACCGGGCTGACCGGCCCCGGCGGTCCGGTCCGCTCCAGCAGCCGCCCGAACAGGGCGTCGACCGCCTCGGGAGTCGTCCGGGACTCGATGTGGTCGTCGAGGTGGAACACCCAGATCAGCCAGTGGGCGTACAGCAGCACGTGCTCGTCCCGCTCCTCGGGCAGGGCGACGGTGGCGAGCCGGTCGAGGCCGTGCGCGCGCAGCCGGTCCGCCGCCGCTCCGACGGCGAGCCCGTTCCCGGCGGCCCACCGCCGGGCCCGCCGCTCCAGGAGGGCGGAGTGACGGTGGCGGCGGTGCGGGGCGCACAGCCACCGGGTGGACTCCGCCAGCGCGGGCGGAGCACCCCCGGCGCCCCCCGGACCGGCCTTGGGCGCGGCCTCCGCCGCGCCCCCCGGACCGGCCTCCGCCGTGGCCCCCGCCACGACCGGGGCCACGGGAAGGGAACCGGTCACCGTCGGGCCGTGGGGAACGGGAACCGGAAGGTGGCCCCGTACAGCCAGTTGCCCGGGGCGTCGGGGTCGGTGCTGGTGTAGTACTCGCGCACCGCGGTGAGGTACTCCGGGACGTCCAGCGCCCCGTCCGCGTTGACGTCCAGCCGGTCGAACGCGGTACCGCTCTCGGTCTCCGGGACGCCCAGCACGGTCTCCATGGCCTGGAACTCCGCCCGGTCGATCGCGCCGTCCCCGTCCGTGTCGGCGACGATCGCCAGGGCTGCCGCGGCGGGGTGGAAGACCGCGTCGAACAGGTCGCCGTCGACGAACGCGGCCAGCATCCCGTTGCGGTACTCGGCCGGGGTGATCCGGCCGTCGCGATCGATGTCGCAGTGATCGGACAGGGTGTCCCAGAAGCGGTCGAAGGCGTCCATCAGGGACTGTCCCCTCGGGGTGGACGACGGCTCGGCGAACGTCAGCAGCAACTGTGCCGCCAGCCCCAGCAGGTCCTGACGCTCGATCAGCCCGTTCCGGTCGAAGTCGATGTGGAGGTACGACCAGTCGATCTTGTTGGCCAGTACCCGTTCCCGGTCCGTGCCCATGGGACGCTCCGTTCTCCGCGCCGGGCCCCGTCCCCCGGAACCGCCCGTCCCGTCGCGGTGCGCATGTCGATTCCTCTCCCTTTCTCCTTAGGCAGTCCTCCCGGGACTGTCAACGCCCGTCCCACGGAAGGGTGAACGCCTCATACGCCTCATACGCCTCATCCGTCGTCCCGTGGAGAGGCGGCGGGAAGGCCGCCGCGTCCCGGTCCGGCCGGACGGTCCCGCCGAACCGGAGGGGCCGGGGCGCGACGGCCCCGGCCCCGGGCCCGTCAGCCGACCGGACCCCGCCCGTCCGGCCGCGCGGCCGTCTCCGCCGCCGCCCGGGTGAGACGACGCAGCACGTCGAACCAGCCGTGCGCCAGTTCGCTGACGTCCTCCTCGGTGTGCAGAGCGCCGGGCCAGCTCCAGCGCGCGGCCAGCCGGGCCCCGTGCTCGCGCTCCTCGACGGCCAGCGTCAGCGCCACCGCCCGGTTGACGACGGAGTCCTCCTCCTGGGCGCCCCCCATCGCCGCCCCCTGCTCACCCGTGGACCGCCAGTACGCGGTCTCCTCGGCCACCCGGAACCTGCCCAGGTAGTTCAGCGCGACCTCCGGGTCGCCGAGCCGGGACAGGACCGGCGAGGTCCGGGGGTTCAGATAGCGCAGCAGACCGTAGCCGATGCCGTGGTCGGGCAGCGCCGCGATGTCCCGGGCGACCCGCGCGACCGCCTGCGCCGGAGTGGACGAGCCCTCGGCCGCCGGGCCCGGCCCGCCCTCCCAGTCGATCCTCCCCGGGTCGATCAGCAGGGGGAACTGGGCGGTGAACCAGCCCACCGTGGCCGACGGGTCGACACCGTCCGCCAACGGCTCGCGCCCGTGCGCCTGCAGATCGACCAGCACGCCGGACCGGTCCGGCGGCCCGGCGTCCCGGTACCGCCGCCACTGCGAGACGGTCAGCCCGAACGCGGTGTACAACACATCGCGCAGATCGGCTCCGAAGGCGGGCGGAGCCTTCAGCAGGGCGGCCGTCTCCTCCTCGGGCAGGTCCAGGGCCAGCCACCGCATCGTGCGTATCCGATGGGGCTCCCCGTCCGGCCCCCGGTCCGGGAACCGGGCGCGGTGCCCGTCGAACATGCCCTTCCAGAGGGCGAGTTCCCCTTCGCGGGCGGGACTCAGCGCCTCCCGCGCCAGATGCCGCGCCCACCTCCGGTACGACGTCGAGGGGGACCTCAGCCCCGGGTCACGACCGTCGACCGCCGCGCGCCAGGCGCGCTCCAGATCGGGCAGCAGCACCCGCCAGGAGACGCCATCGACGACCAGGTGGTGCAGCAGGAACAGCAGCCGTCCGGGCCGGTCCGGCCCGGCGTCCAGCCAGATCACCCGTTGCGTCCGCCCGGAGACGGGGTCCAGGGCCCGCTGCTGCGCGGTCTGCTCGCGCCGGATGATCCCGGCCCACCCGCCGGGGTCGTCCGGAGCCTCCACCGGGACCCGGACGAAACCTTCCTCCGCCAGTACCGTCCCCGGCGCGGTGACCTCCAGGACCCATGGCCCCGAGGACCCGGGCGGGGACCCCTCCCGTCCGGCCGGACCGGCGTGGGCGCCGTCCGGCAGCGTCAGCCGGGTCCGCAGCGCGTCGTGGTGATCGGTGACGGTCTGCACGGCGGCGATCAGGTGCTCCTCCCGCACATCGGCGGGGACCCGCACCGCCATGGAGAGGTGGTACTCCTTCAACGGGCCCTGGTCCTCCCGGGACCGTTCGAGGATCGGCGTCGCCGGGAACACCCCGACCGGGGAGTCCGGCCCGTCGGCCCCGGACCCCGGCGGTGGCGTCCGCCTTCCGATCCGGCCCGCGTCGAGGGCCTCGGCGAGCGCGGCGGTGGTGCGCAGTTCGAAGACGTCCTTCGGGGTGATGTCCAGTCCGGCGTGCCGTGCGCGGCCGGTGAGCTGGATGGACGTGATGCTGTCGCCGCCCAGCGCGAAGAAGTCGTCGTGCACCCCGACCTCCGGGAGGTCGAGGACGTCCTCGAGGACGGCCGCGAGCCGCTTCTCGGTGGAGGTGCGGGGTGGGACGCGGTCCGTGGCGGTGTACTCGGGAGCGGGCAGCGCGGCGTGGTCGGTCTTGCCGTTCGGGGTGAGCGGTATCGCGTCGACGGGGACGAAGGCCGCCGGGACCATGTGCTCGGGCAGCAGCCCGGCCAGGTGCTCCCGCAACCGCGCGGTGACGCCGTCGGTCCGGTCGTCGTCGAGCACCACGTAGGCGATCAGCCGCGTCTGGTCCCGCGCGTGCTCCCGTACGGCGACGGTGACGTCCCGCACCCGGGGGTGACGCAGGACGGCGCTCTCGATCTCCCCGGTCTCGATGCGGAAGCCCCGCACCTTGACCTGTCCGTCGCGGCGGCCGCGGTAACGGAGCGTTCCGTCGGGCGCGCGGGTGGCGAGGTCGCCGGTGCGGTACATGCGCCGGCCGGGCCCGCCGAACGGGTCGGCGACGAAGCGCTGCGCGGTGAGGCCGGGCCGCCGGTGATACCCCCGGGCGACCCCGGCTCCCGCCACGTACATCTCCCCGACGGTGCCCGCCGGTACGGGGCGCAGATGGCCGTCGAGGAGGTGGACCCGCAGGTCGTCGAGGGGGAGCCCGACCCGGTCGACGGCCGCCCCGGTGCCGATCCCGTCCGGGTCGACGGTGGCGAGGGTGACGTGGACGGTGGTCTCCGTGATGCCGTACATGTTGGTGAGCCGTGGCGCGCCGGGCCCCCGGTGCCGGGCGAACCAGGTGTCCAGCCGCTTGACGTCCAGCCGCTCCCCGCCGAACACCACGTGCCGCAGCCGCAGCGGCAGTTGACCGGCGGGCACCTCCTGGTCGGCCTGGGCGAGCTGGTGGAAGGCCGACGGCGTCTGGTTGAGGACCGTGACGCCGTGGTGGCTGAGGAACGCGCGGAACTCCCGGGGCGACCGGCTGACCTCGTAGGGCACCACGGCGAGCGTGCCGCCGTTCAGGAGCGGTCCGAAGACCTCCCACACGGAGAAGTCGAAGGCGTAACTGTGGAACAGCGACCACACGTCGCGGTCCGAGAAGCCGAACGCCCCGTGGGTGGTGTCGAAGAGCCGGGTGACGTTCCCGTGCGGGACGACGACGCCCTTCGGCGTTCCCGTGGACCCGGAGGTGTAGATCACGTACGCCGCCGAGTCCCCGGTGAGGACGCCGCCCCGGTCGGTGTCCACCGGATCGGCGGCCGACCGTCCCGCCAGCTCGTCGAGGACCGCCGGATCGTCCAGGCGGACGGTCAGCCGGTCCCCGGTGGGCAGCGCGTCGGCCAGGTGCCGGGTGGTGACCACGGTCTCCGCACCGGCGTCCGCGAGGAGGAACGCCAGCCGCTCCTCCGGATAGGCGGGATCCACCGGTACGTACGCCGCGCCCGCCTTGAGGACCGCCAGCACCCCGACGACGAGGTCCGCGCCGCGTTCGAGGGCGAGGGCGACCATGGAACCCGGACCCGTGCCCCCGCCGATCAGATGGTGGGCGAGCCGGTTGGCACGGGCGTTCAGTTCCGCGTAGGTGACCCGTGTCCCCCGGTCCACCACCGCGACGGCCCCGGGCACGGCCGCGGCGCGTGCCTCGAAACGCTCGGTCAGGGTCGCCCCACCGCGCTCCACCACCCCGCTGACGGACGGCGTGCCGGGCACGGCCGCCGCCGGGAGCGGCAGGGCCGTCGCCACGGGCGAGTCGGCGGTCTCCGGCAGCCGGGCCAGCAGCCCCGCCAGTCCGTCGGCGGCGGCGCGCGCCAGGAAGGACGGCAGCGCGTCGGGGCGGTACCGCACCCGGACCGCGAACCGGTCACCGGGGACGGTGGCCACGCTCAGAGGGTAGTCGTCGCCGTCGACGGCCGACGGTCCTTCCACCGGCCCGTGGACGAGGAGGGCGTCGAAGAGGGGGCCGACGCCGACCCGTCGCTCGATGTCGGACAGCGCGACGTCCCGGTGGGGGAGGAGCGCGGCGTCCTCGGCCTGGAGCCGGTGCAGCAAGCGCGCCGTGGACTCGGCCGGCCGTATCCGGACGCGCACGGGGAGCGGGGTGACGGACGGCTCCCCGGACCGGTCCGGGGAGCCGGGACCCTTGGACAACGACGTCCCCAGCACCAGGTCGTCGCGGCCGGTCAGCCAGCCGAGGACGATCGCCCAGGCACCCCGCACCACCGTGCCGACGGCCAGTCCCCGCTCCCGGGCGAAGGCCGTCAGGGCGGCGGTCTCCGCCCCGGACAGCTCCCGGACCTCGGTCACTGGGACGCCGCCCGCACCGGCCCCGTCCTCCGGCACCGTCATCTCGCGCGCCACCAGCGTGGCTTCCTCCACGCCCCGCAGCGCCTCGTCCCACACCTTCAGGGAGGCGTCCGGATCGGTGCCCACGGCGGACGCCTCACCGGGCAGCAGCACCTCCAGGGTGCCGATGGGCGTGTCCGCGCCGCTCTCCGCGACGGTGTCGAGCAGCCGCCGCACCCGGGCGGCGTGTCCACGGGTCTCCTCCTCGGTGTACACCCCCGTGTTGGCCTGGACCTCCAGGGTCAGTCCCCGGCCGTCGGAACGGTCGAGGAAGCAGAGCGAGAGGTCCTTGATGGGGCCGCTGGAGAGGGTCCGCGCCGCCGCCGGGAGATCTCCGAAGCGGAAGTCGTAGGAGAACGGCATGATGTTGACGAGCAGGGAGTACAGCGGCCCCCCGGGGCCCCCGGGCTCCGGCCGTCGCATCTCCTCCGTGCGGTAGCGGTGGTGGCGGAGCGCGCCGCGCAGGGACTCGTCCGCCTGCCGCGCCACGTCCGAGAAGGACAGCTCCGGTCGCGGCCGGACCCTGATCGGCAGGATGTTGGCGACCATGCTGGGCGTGGTCTTGGCGACCTTGGTGGCCCGGGTGGAGACGGGCATGCCGATGGCCACGTCCGTGGCGCCGGTCATCCGGTGCAGATAGATGGCGGCGAGCCCCACCAGCAGGGCCGACTGCCCGACCCCCGTCTCCTCGCACAGCCCGTCCATGGCGCGGATCCCGGCCGCCGTGAGCGGCTCGGAGCCGAGGGCGACACCCCCGAACGGGGCGGATCTCCCGGCGACCGGGGCCGCCTCGGGCAGCCCCCGCAACGTCTCCCGCCAGTAGTCGGCGCTCCGCCGGTAGGCCCCGGACGCGTGATGGACGCGCTCCGCCGCGAGATGCCGCTCCAGGTCCCCGAACGGACTCGGCCCCGGCTCCCCGCCCCGCTCCAGGGCGGTGTGGACCTCGGCGACGCGCCGCACCAGCATCGAGGTGCCGTACGCGTCGATCGCGATGTGGTGCAGGCACATGTACCAGAGGTACGCGTCGTCCGCGACGCGCAGCAGCGCGAAGCGGAACAGCGGCTCGTCGGCCGGGGAGAAGACGCGGGAGAAATCCTCGCGTATCCAGGCGTCGGCGACGGCGCGCGGATCCGGCCGGTCCCTCAGGTCGAGGAGCGGCAGGGGGACGTCGCCGGGCCCGTCGGGGCGCCGCAGCAGCCCGTGCGGACCCTGGACGAACCGGTCGTGTAGGGTGACGCACTCCCGCACCACCTCGCGGAGCGCGCGCGTGAACACGGCGGTGTCCAGGGCTCCTTGGATCTCGATGTACTGCCCCATGTTGTACTGCGGGTTGTCCGGGCCGAGGGTCTGGGCGAGCCAGACCCCCCGCTGCGCGGCACTGGGTTCCTCGACCGGGTTCTCATGACCGTGCATGGAGAGGCGCCTCCGTCGGGGTAGGGTCCGACACGTCGTCGACGGCGATGGCGACGGCGCATCGGCGGACGCCGGACGACGGGCGATCCCACCGGGAATCCGGGGGGTTCGAGGCTCGTCGAGGGGGCCGCCGACCGTCGGCCGCCCCCCTCCGGACTTCGGACGATGACCCGTCAGACTCTCTCAGGGAAGATCCCGTTCGCGTAAGAGGGCCCCGCGCCGGGTTCCGCGCCGGCCGGTGCCGAGGGAGTCCCCCGCCGTCCGGCGGGGGGGGCGACGCCCGGGACCTGAGGTGACGCGCTCCGTTCTGTTCCGCGAGTTTGGATTCTTACCTGTGGTGCCGCTAGTTTGTGAGCATGACCATGAGCCATGTGAAGCGGGCGTTCAAGTACCGCTTCTACCCGACCGATGCGCAGGCGGCCGAGCTGTCGCGCACGTTCGGCTGTGTTCGCAAGGTCTACAACCTGGCGCTCGCCGCACGCACGGAGGCGTGGACGCGACAGGAGCGGGTCAACTACAACCAGACGTCCGCGATGCTGACGGCGTGGAAGAAGACCGGGGAACTCGCGTTCCTGAACGAGGTGTCCTCCGTGCCGTTGCAGCAGTGTCTGCGGCACCTGCAGGCGGCGTTCACCAGCTTCTTCGGCAGGCGGGCCCGGTACCCGCGCTTCAAGTCGAGGAAGAAGTCCCGGAAGTCCGCCGAGTACACCACCAGCGGTTTCCGCTTCCGTGACGGACGGCTGACGCTGGCCAGGATGACGGAGCCGCTGGACATCGTATGGTCGCGCCCGCTCCCCGGGGGAGCGAAGCCGTCCACGGTGACCGTGTCGCAGGACAACGCGGGACGCTGGTTCGTCTCGATCCTGTGCGAGGACCCCTCCGTGAAGCCGCTCCCCGCCACCAGCGCGGAGGTCGGCATCGACGCGGGCCTGGACCACTTGCTGACCCTCTCGACCGGGGAGAAGATCGCCAACCCCCGGCACGAGCGCCGCGACCGCGCCCGTCTCGCCCTGGCCCAGCGCCGTCTGGCGAAGAAGGCCAGGGGCGACGGCGCCAACCGGGCCAAGGCCCGGCGGAAGGTCGCCAGGATCCACGCCCGGATCACCGACCGCCGCCGCGACCATCTCCACAAGATCACTACTCGTCTCGTGCGTGAGAACCAAACGCTCGTGATCGAGGACCTGACCGTGCGCAACATGGTCCAGAACCACAGCCTCGCCCGCGCCGTCTCCGACGCCGCATGGCGCCAGACGCGCACGATGCTGGAGTACAAGGCAGCCTGGTACGGACGGAACCTCGTGGTCGTGGACCGCTGGTTCCCCTCCTCCAGGCTGTGCTCCACCTGCGGCACCCCCGCCGGGAAGATGCCGCTGAACGTCCGCACCTGGACGTGCGACTGCGGCACCACCCACGACCGGGACGTGAACGCGGCGAAGAACCTTCTGGCCGCCGGGCGGGCGGTTACAGCCTGCGGAGCTGGTGTAAGACCTCAACGGAGTTCTCCGGGCGGGCAGTCGGCGACGAAACAGGAAGTCTCACGGCGCGAGCCGTAAGAATCCCCTCCCTTCAGGGAGAGGAACGTCAAAATGGTGCGTCCGACGGGCCGCTCGTGGCCGGCGGACGCACATGGACCAAGACATCTGAATGACCGGGGGGTCGGGGATGACCGAGGCGGACGAGGGCCCGAGAGGCGACCTCTTCTCGGAACTGCGTCGTATCAAGGACGCCTCGCGACTGAGCTACAACCGGCTCGCGGAGCGGACGCACTACAGCCGCTCCTCCTGGGAACGGTTCCTGAACGCCAAACAGCTGCCCACCAGGGTGGCCGTCGAGCAGTTCGCCGCGGCGGCGGGGGAGGACCCCGAGCCGCTGCTCGTCCTCCTCGACCGGGCGGCCATCGGCCCGGAGACCCCGGCGGAGAAGGCCGCGAGGGCGACGGGGAAGCCGACCGGAGCGGCGGAACCGGTGGAGCCCCCGCAAGGAGCGGAACGGGTGGCCGGGGACGGACCGGACCCGACGGACACGGGGAACCCCGCCGTTCCACCGGCCGGGAGCGGCCCGGTGCCGGAGGCGGCGGGAGCGGCGGTAACGGACGGACGGTCCCGGGGGCCACGGCGTTTCCTGCGGAGCGTCACCCTCCACACGGCCGTCGGCGTCATCGTCGGGGGACTGCTCGGCAGCGCGCTGACGCTCTACGTCAGCGGCACCGGGGACGGGGCGCCCCGGGGGACCGCTGCCGCGCGCACCGATCCGTCCGGCGCGGGGGCGGCGTCGATGGCGGTGGCGCGGAAGCCCAAGGTGAGCTGTGAGAGTGACACGTGTCTCCGGCGTGAGCCGCAGGCGCACGACTGCCACTGGGACGCGATCACCGTACGGGAGACCTTCCTGCGCGGCATGAGCATCCAGCTGAGGTACAGCGCGGCCTGCCAGGCCGTGTGGGGGCGGATAGAGAACGGCGACGTCGGCGACACGGTGACGGTCAGGGACAAGCGGGGGACGTCCGACACCGCCATGATCCGCATGGAACACGACACCTACACCCGGATGCTCGCCGTGACCCCGGACGAGCCGTGGGAGACCATCACCGTGTGCGGCGCCATCCCCAGCCAGAAGGAGCAGGAGTGCTCGCCGCTGGGCGAGCTGGCCCCCTGACCCACCGCTCCGGGACCCGGTTCCCGCGACCGGGCGCGCGTCCCGGACACGGCCGCCGTCCGGGACGCCCCCAAAACGTCCCTGGGACGGTGCCGGGAAGCCACCGGAACGGGAGCGCAACGGGCCCGGCCCGACGGGGGATCCGGCCTTCCCAACGCCGTCCGGGAAGGCCGGGACGCCCCCGTGGAGGGGCGGTCGGCCCCCTCCGGACGCTGTTAGCTTTCGAATCGCCGCACCTCAGCGGCACGACCCGGCCGCCACCCGATCCGGCCCTGCCCACTAGGGGGACCCACCATGAAACGCGCACTCGCCACCTTCGGCACCGTCGCCGTCCTCGCCCTGAGCGCCGTCGCCACCGGCGTCACGCCCGCCGCCGCGGCGACACCGACCTGCACCAACAAGGCGACCTACCTGGACACGGCCGGCTACGGCACGCGGGTTCCGGTCGACGCGTCCCGGAGCAACTTCTGCGTGCTGCGCCAGGGTGCCACCGGCGGCGGGGTCGAGGCCCTCCAGACGACCCTCCACTACTGCTACGGCGCGACGAACCTGGCGGTGGACGGCCAGTTCGGGCCCGCCACGGCCGCCGCGCTCAAGAACGCCCAGCGGATCGCCAACGTCACCGCCGACGGCGTCTACGGACCGAACACCCGGGACGCCCTGCGGTGGCACTGGAGCCGGAACTGGGAGCACATGCGCTGCCTCCGGCTGACCTCCGCCCCCGGACCGCTGCGCTAAACGAGCGGCACGTGTGCGGGGAGCGCCCGGGAGACCGGACGCTCCCCGCACACGGTTCCTAGAACCGGCCCCGGTTCAGTGCCGTCTGGAGGGCGCGGACGGTCGCGGGCCCCCAGGCGCCGTCCACGGCGAGCCCGGCCCCGATCATGTTGTTGAGGTGCTTCTGCAGCGCCTTGTACGTACCGGGTCCCGCGGCTCCGTCCACCACGAGTCCCGCGCCGCTCCAGGTGTTCAGATGGCGCTGCAGCCCCCGGACCGAGCCGGGCCCCCACTGGCCGTCGACCGCGACGCCGATGACCTTCTGCGTGGCGCGGATGGTGGCGGGTCCCCACTGGCCGTCGACGGTGAGCATGGCCCCGTTGTCGAGGTAGCCGATGTAGGCGGCCTCGGTGCCGGGGCCCCAGAGGCCGTCCGCGTCGGCGCCGACCTTCTGCTGGAGCCAGCGCACGCCCGCGTCGGTCTGCGGCCCCCAGGCCCCGTCCACGGCCAGCGCCGGGCTGCGGCCCAGCGAGTTGACCGCCACCTGCTGGGCGGTGACGGACCGCACCGAGGTCATGCCGCCGCCGGAGCCCCCGGTGTGCGCCACGTACTTGGCCTCGGTGCCGGGGCCCCAGAGGCCGTCCGCGTCGGCGCCGACCTTCTGCTGGAGCCAGCGCACGCCCGCGTCGGTCTGCGGCCCCCAGACCCCGTCCACCTCCAGCGCCGGGCTGCGGCCGAGGCCGTTGACGGCCTCCTGCTGGGAGGTGACGGACCGCACGGAGGTCATGCCGCCGGTGCTCCCGCCCCCGCCGGAGTGGCCGTCGCTCCCGTTGGTGATCGGCAGCGTCGCCGCCTGCATCCCGCCCTGCACCCAGGCCCTCAGCCCCGCGCCGGGGCACTGGGTGGACTGGCCCGACAGCCCGCCGTGGTAGGTCTGGTCGAGGGTCTTGCCGGTGAGCTGGTTGGCCTGGCGGTAGAGCGCGGCGATCGCCGAGAGCGCCCGTGGGGTGGCGTCGCCGTCCTCGCCGATGAAGCAGACGCCGATGTGGGTCGCGTTGTGGCCGGTCGCGTGGGCGCCCACGACGTTCCAGCCGCGCCCTTCGTAGATGTGCCCGTTCCGGTCGACGAGGAAGTTGTAGCCGACGTCCGCCCAGCCCCGGGAGTCCATGTGGTAGTTCTGGATCTGCTGGACCGTCTGCGAGGTGGGACCGCTGGAGTAGTGGACCGTGAACCCGGTGCGGCTCCCCGGCTCGACCCGGGTGACCTCGCGCGGCGGGCGGGCGCCCCACTGGGCGCGGGAGTAGACGAAGAGGGGGCTCGCGGGCTTCGGCGGCTGCGGGAGCCCGTCGTCGCCGTACTCGGCGAGCGCGCCGAACTCGCCGCGCAGCAGATACGGCTGGAGGTTGCCCGGGCAGGACGTGGAGTAGACCTCCTTGTGCCCCTTGAGGTGCGGTCCCGCCCGGAAGCCGGGACCCCCCGCCCGCAGGACGGTGACGAGCTTCCGGATCGAGGTGACCATCTCGGCCGTCGGCTGGTCCTCGGACTCCAGGAGCCCGCAGATCGCGTAGAAGTCCGAGTTGGCGCCCGGGGTGGAGGTCCCGTTGGCGGCCGAGCGGTGGTGGAAGCCCCGGCCCTCGAAGATCCCCCCGTGGTGGCAGACCACGAAGTTGTACGGGATGTCGGAGTCGCCCCCCAGCATCTTCTGGGTCTGGAGGGCGAGCACCTGGCTGTGGCAGAGCATGTGCGGGCCGTAGGTGATGCTCCCCTCGCCGCGCTGGTGGATGACGACCCCGCCCACCCAGGGCTGGAACAGTCCGTGGTTCCAGGTCTTCGCGGGCAGGGCGAGCCACGCCGCGCGGGGGATGATGCTGATGGTGATGGCCATGACGACTTTCTTCCGGTGGCTGGTGGGAGAGGCTGACGGCGTGGGGCTCAGCGCGAGCCGATGACGCCGCCGTCCGCGCGGCGGACGACGATGGTGGCCGACCGCGGACGGCCCGCGGGGTCCCGGTCGGGCCAGTCGCTGACCGCCCGGGGGTCCTCCGCCGTCGGGCCGCCCCAGACGGCCGTGCGCGCCCCGGGGTGCTGGATGTTGACGAACATCGTCCGCAGGTCCGGGGTGAGCACAGCCGAGGTGACCTCGGCGCCCCGGGGCGCGGTCAGGAACCTGCGGACGCCGTCGCGCCGGGTGGCGACCAGGACGGCGTTGTTGCCGAGACCGTCACCGAGGGCGTGACCGGAGATCCCGGTCTGGATCCACATGCGCCCCGCCGCGTCGAAGGACAGGCCCTTGGGCGAACCGAACTTCCCTTCCTCCGGCAGCCGGACGTCGGAAGCCCGCTCCGGATCGCCACCGAGGACGACGACCTCCCAGTCGAAGGCGCGGTCGTCGCCGGACCGCTCCCGCCAGCGGACGACGTGCCCGTACGGGTTGGCGTCGCGGGGCCCGGCCGTTCCCCGGGCCGGATGGTGCCCACCGGTCCCGTTGGCCAGCGCGCAGTACACGCTGCGGCCGTCCGGTCCGACGGCGATCTGCTGGGGCCGGTCCATGGGGGTCGCGCCCAGGGCGTCCGCGGCCTCCCGGGCGCGCAGCAGCACGTCCGCCTGGTCCGTCCAGCCGAGCGCCTTGGTCAGCGGACCGCGCCCGTGGACCAGGGGGAGCCAGCGCCCCGCCCCGTCCTCCTGGAAGCGGGCCACGTACAGGGTGCCGTGGTCCAGGGGGCTCCGTCCCCGGGCCCGCCGCGACCGCCACGAGCCGTTCCCCACGAACTTGTAGAGGTAGCCGCCTTCCTGGTCGTCACCGCTGTAGACGACGACCCGCCCGCGTGACGCGGTGACCGCCGCCGAGGAGTGGCCGAAGCGGCCCAGCGCGGTGCGCTTGACCGGGGTGCGGTCCGCCGCGAAGGGGTCGATCTCCACGATCCAGCCGAAGCGGTTCGGTTCGTTGCCGTTCCCGGCGGCGAGGTCGAACCGGGGGTCCGTCTGGTGCCAGCGCTTGCCGTGGCCGCCCGCGCTGAGCCCGTAGCGGCGCTGGGTCCGGGTGGGCGACCAGTTGGCGGCGTCCGTTCCGAACCAGGCGTTCGGGTTCTCCTCGCAGCTGAGGTAGGTGCCCCAGGGCGTCACCCCGTAGCCGCTGTTGCTGAGCGTGCCCAGCGGCGGGCGTCCGGTGCGCAGCGCCGGGTGACGGGGTCCGACCGGCCCGGAGAAGGTGACGGGGGTGGTGCCGGTGATCCGGACGTTGTTCCGCGAGCCGACCGTCCGCCAGCCGCCGTCGGGGTCCTGTGCGACCTCCACCACGCTGACGCCCTGCGCCGCCAGTTCCTTGGCGACCCGTTCCCCGTCCGACCGCTGCGCCGAGGGGTGGAGCAGCGCGGGGTCCACCGACTCGTGGTTGATCACCAGCACTCCGCGGCGGCTGCCGTCCGCGCCGCGCCGGGCCGGGAAGAAGTGCGTCCCGCTGTGGTGCGAACCGATCTGCCGCGCTTGGTCGGCCGCCGTGCCGGAGGCGTCCGCGCGCCATGCGGGATCCCCCGCGCGCAGTGGATCGCCCCAGGCCACCAGCGTCCGCGCGGTGTAACCGGCGGGCAGGACGACCGCGTCGGCATCGCCCACGGGCACGGCCTCGAAGCCGAGTTCCTCCGGGTCGGCGCCGCCCGCCGCCGGGGCGGGAACCGAGGCGGCCGCCGGGGAGGCGGCGAGCCCGGCGGAAGCCGTCGCGAGCGCGCCGGTGAGCAGCGCGTTCCGGCGGGACATCCGGGCGGTGACCACGTCCTGGAAGGACGGGCTGGGGTCGGCAGACATGGGGACAACTCCTGACTGGACGGAACGCGCGGTGCGGGGCGCCGGAACGCGGGGACCGGTCGGCGGGCCGGGAAGCGTCGGCACCCACCCCCGTGAGGTGCCGACGGCGGACGCGGTCCGGATCGACTCGCCGCCCGGGACCGAACGCTACGGCCCGATGGACGCGCTCCCGGGTGTCCCAGCCGTCCCGACGGCTGTCTCACGCCGCTGACCTGCGGTTTCAGTGATCGTCCCGAACCGTTTCCGAGACACCGGGGCGGACCACGGCCCGGCTGGGGAGGTCACGGCGGACCCGGGACGGGCCCATCGGCCGAGCGGTGCCGGGTGCCGCGTCGCGTCGGAGCCGGAAACGGGACGGTCCGGCGTTCCCGCGCGGTGGAGATGAATGAGTCTCACTCGAATGGGAGACGGGGGCGATGACGTGCCGAACCGTCATTGGCGCGTCCCGAAATGGCATCGGGAAGGAGACCGACCCTCGGCCGACGGCGCCGCCGCCGAACCCGTAAACTGCCCGGATGAGTCAGCGTCGAACAACGCGGGGTCGCCCGCGGACCAAACCCGCCGAAGAACGGCGTGCCGACCTTCTCGACGCAGCCGAGAAGGTGTTCGCCGAGCGCGGGATCGACGCTGCCCGAATTGATGAGATCACGGAGCAGGCGGACGTCGCCATCGGCACGTTCTATCTGCATTTCGGCTCGAAGCGCGATTTGATGCTCGCGTTGCAGACGCGTTTTGTCGACCGACTGGTCGAACGGCAGAACGAAGTGGTGCAACACCTGTCCGCCGACGACTGGGTCGGACGTCTGGACGCCTGGCTCAGCGACGCGGTCCGGGTGTACGTGGAGCACGCGGAATTGCATGACGTGCTCTACGGGCACACCCCCATCAACGCCAAGACGGATATGCAGGTCAGTACCGAGAACCCGCACGTCGAAGCGTTCCGGAAACTCATCGCCGAGCGCCCGGACCCGCCGTCGGACGCCCCCAACCCCGCCATGGCCGCGAGTCTGATCTACAGCGCCTGGTACGGGGCCACCCATGAGCTGCTGCACCACGAGGCCGAGGACATCGACCGGCTGGCCGATGAACTCATCGCCGACATCACCGACCTCGCCCACCGCTATCTGAGGGTCGACGGCTGACCGCCGCGAGCTGCCGACGACCCCGTACCACGGTCGTCGGCAGCGGCACGGGTCAGCGGGCCGAGTTGGCGATGCGCCAGTGCCGCGCCCGCTCGTACTGCTGACTCAGCCGAGCGAACGCCCCCCCGGTGCGCAGCAGCTCCTCCGGAGTGCCGGACTCCACCACCCGACCGTCGTCGAGCGAGACCACGTGGTCCGCGGCGGCCAGGGTGGCGGGACGGTGGGCGATGACGATCACCGTGCGGTCGGGGCTGTCCCCGAGGTTGGCGATGGCCTGGGTGATCGCCGCCTCGTTCTCGGGGTCGAGCGCGGAGCTGGCCTCGTCGACGAGCACGATGCGCGCCCGCTTGAGGATCGCCCGGGCGATCGCCACGCGCTGGCGCTCACCGCCCGACAACTGGGCGCCGCCCTCGCCCACCCGGGTGTTCCAGCCGTCGGGCAGCCGCTCGATGACCTCGTCCAGCCGGGCCGCGCGGGCGGCCTCCCGCAGCTCGTCCCAGGTCGCCTCCGGGTGCGCCAGCCGCAGATTGTCCTCGATGGTGTCGTCGAAGAGGTAGACGTCCTGGAAGACGATGGCGATCTCGTCGAGCAGGGCGGTCTGGTCGAGTTCGCGTACGTCGACGCCGCCGACGCGGACCTGCCCCGAGTCGACGTCGAAGAACCGGGCGATGAGCCGGGTCACCGTCGTCTTCCCGGAACCCGACGGTCCCACCAGCGCGGTGGTGGTGCCCGGCCGGCAGCGCAGGGACACGTTCCGCATCGCCGGGGAGTCGCCGCCCGGGTAGGTGAAGGTGACGTCCGAGAACTCCACCTCCGCCTCCTCGACCCGCCGCACCGGCTTCGCCGGCGCCGGGAGGGTGGGCGTGGCCAACAGCTCCTCGATGCGCCCGATCTGGTTCCGCATCGCGCGCAGGGCGCCGATGAGGTCGATGAGGTTGCCGAGCGGCTCCAGGAAGCGGGAGGCCAGCACGAGCAGCGCGATCGCCTCGGCGATCCCGATGCGTCCGCTCAGCATCAGCTCGGCGGCGAGCGCCAGCACCGCGATGAAGCCGCCCATGATCACACCGGTGTAGACGAAGAACGGCCGCCGCGCGCGCCGCATCCCGTCCCGGTAGGTCTCCCGGTGGTCGTCGAGCGCGGCCCGCATCCGGGGGGTCCCGTCGGCGTGACCGGCGGCCCGCAGCACGGGCTGCGCCTGGCCCAGCTCGATCGCCCGGCTGGCGACCCCGGTCGCCGCCTGTTCCAGCTCGCTCTCGGTGATCTCGGCGATCCGGGCGGCCCGCTGGAGCGCCCAGAAGGCGACCAGGGCGATCGCGCAGAGCAGCAGCGCCATCCGCCAGTCGACCGCGAACGTCACGATGACGACCGTCGCGGGCAGCAGCGTGGAGGTGATCGCGGGCCCGGCGACCGTCACGGCCAGATGCGCGGCGCTGCCCACGTCGGCGGTCACCCCGCGCGCGAGCCGTGCCTTGTGCTCGGCGGTGAACCACCCCAGCGTCAGGGTGCTCACATGCCGCATCAGACGGCGGCGCAGTTGCGCGGCGAGGGCGCCCGACGCCTTGAAGCCCACCGGTGTGGCGATGATGCTCAGCACCGCGTAGGCGACCGCGCCGACCGCGCCGAGCACCAGCCAGGGCGTGGCCGCGCCGACATCGGGCTCGGGCCGGACGACGGCGTCCAGGATCGGGACGAGCAGGGCGAGCAGCAGCCCCTGGAGGACGGCCTGCCCCGCCGTGAGCAGCCACAGCCGGGCCAGCAGCCTGGGCTCCGGCCAGAGTCGGTACAGCCGGCGGATCATGCGAGCACTCCTTCTTGCGCGGCCCACATCCGGGCGTAGAGACCTTCACGGGCGAGCAGTTCGTCGTGGACGCCCCGTTCCACCAGCCGTCCGCCCTCGAACACGAGGATCTGGTCGGCCCCGGCGATGGTGTGCAGCCGGTGGGCGATGACGATCACCGTCTTGCCGATCGCCAGGGTGGCCAGCGCCTCCTGGACCGCCGACTCGCTGTCGGCGTCCAGGGCGGCCGTGGCCTCGTCCAGCACGACGATGGGCGCCCCGGACAGGATCGCCCGGGCGATCGTCAACCGCTGGCGCTCACCACCGGACAGTCCGCCGCCGTTCGCGTCGAGCAGGGTGTCGTACCCCTGGGGCAGGCCCTCGATCACCTCGTGGATCTGCGCGGCGACGGCCGCCCGGCGGACCTCCTCGTCGGTGGCGCCCGGACGGCCGATGCGGATGTTCTCCACCACGCTGTCGCGGAGCAGCGCCACGTCCTGGAACACCAGGGACATCGACGCCAGCAGCTCGGCCGACCGGATCGAGCGCACGTCGACGCCGCCGATCCGGACGGCTCCCTCCGTGACGTCGTAGAAGCGCGGCAGCAGACTGGTGAGCGTGGTCTTCCCGGCGCCCGACGGCCCCACCACCGCGGTCACCTGACCGGGCGGACACACCGCGCTGACGTCCTCGATCGCGTTGGTCACCCCGTCGTAGGAGAAGGAGACCCGGTCGAACTCCACTCCGTGGCCCCGGGGCTTCTGCGGGTCCTCGGGCTCGGGCAGGGAGGTGCGGGCCAGTAGCCGCTCGATGTTGGCCGCGCCCATCCGGCCCTTGCGCACCCCCTGGGCGGCGGTCACGGCCGGCAGGATCGAGTTCGGCAGCCCGACCGCGACGACCAGGAACGCCACCAGGTCGGCGACGCCGAGCGATCCCCGGTCCACCAGGGTCAGTCCGACGGCCGTCACGGCGGTGAGCACGGCCATCTCGGAGCCGAGCAGCCGGGACGCCGCCGAGCTGTAGCGCACCTCGGCGACCCAGGCGGCGAAGGCGTTGGTGTGCTCGTCGACGGCGTCGTCGAAGCGGCGCAGGACCCGGCCCCCGGTGCCGAACGTCTTGACCACCTGGATGCCGTCGGCGTACTCGACGCTGGCCGCGCTGATCCGCGCGTCGGCGGCGATCAGCCGGTTCATATGGGTCGTCATGGAGCGCATCGAGATCCGGTAGAACACCCCCATCAACCCCAGCACCCCCAGCACCACCAGTGCCATCACGGGGTCGACGGAGACGAGGTAGCCGGTCCCGACGGCCACCACGGTGACCGCGCCGGTCAGTTGGCCCAGGGCGTGGGCGATGACCTCGTGCATCTCCTCCAGGTCGCCCGTCATCGCGCGCTTGACCTTGCCCGAGCCCGCGGCGCGGAACCAGCCCAGCGGCAGGGTGCCGAGGTGGCGCACGATCCGCACGCGCACCTCGTGCAGGATCGCCGCGTCCGCGTAGTGCCCCACCCGGGCCGACTGGACGAACAGCAGCAGCCACAGACTGGCGCCCGCGGCGCCGATGCCGACCCAGGTCCAGATGGCCGTGTCCGCGCCCGACGGGTCGTCGAGCATGAGGCGGGCGATCTCCGCGACGGCGATGTAGGGCACGATGCCCGCCGCCGCGCTCAGGGCCGAGAGGACCCCGCAGACCACCAGATGGGTCCGGATCGGAGCCAGCATGCGAAACAGAGCGCCCGGGCCAGCCAGCCCGGGCGTCTGTGATGTTGATGATTTCATTAGGGTACCCTAACATGGCGACTGAGTCTCATTCAATAATGTTCACACCACCGCTATTTGCTCTGTGCACTTCAGTGAAGGGAACGCCACTTCATGTTCCGTCCGCATCCTGACCGTCAGCCGCGCGGCCGTAGACCGCGCGTCGCCCCGTACCGGCTCCGGGCCGTCCTGCTCAGCACCCTCGTCGCCCTCACGGCGGCCGGGTGCGGCGACACCGACGACGGCTCCGGCGGGAAAGGCGGATCGGACGCCATCACCTTCGAGTCCTGCGGCAAGTCCTTCACGCTCGACCGGGCCCCACGACGCGTCGTGATCACCACGGACGCCCTCGCCGACACCCTGTTCGCCCTCGGGGTCGGGGACCGGATCGTCGCCAAGACGCGCGGCGAGTCCGCCCCCGCACCCGAGTTGAGGAAGCGCCTGGCCGCCCTGCCCAGCCTCGGGGCGCGCAACCCCGGCACCGAGGCGCTGGTCGCCGCCAAGCCCGACCTCCTGATCACCGATCAGATAGAGAAGGTCTCCGGCAACCAGGGCAGCCCGACCATCGCCGAGCTGAGGAAGCTCGGCATAGCGACCTACGTGGTCGGCGGCGGCTGCGCCAAGGACCTCACCTCGGACACCTCGGGGCTCGACTCCCTGGACGGGGACCTCGACCAGCTCGGCACCGTCTTCGACGTGAAGGAACGCGCCCGGGCGCTGGCCGACCGCTTGCACGGCAAGCTCGACGACGTGCGCCAGCGCGTCGCCGACCGGCCCAAGCGCAAGGTCGCCGAGATCTCCCGGGTCGCCGGACAGCTCTACGTGACCTCCGGCGGGCTCTCGAACGACGTGCTCCGACGGGCGGGCGGCGAGAACGTCTTCGCCGATCTGCCGGGACAGTTCGCACCGGTCAGCGCGGAGCAGATCATCGCCCGCGACCCCGAGGCCATCATCGTCGACGACTTCACCGCCTCGACGAAGGGGCAGAACGAGTCGATCGCCTTTCTGAAGCGGACCTTCCCGCAGACCGAAGCGGTCAAGAAGGGCCGCTTCCTCGCGATCGACTCGGCCAAGACCGGCGCCCGGGGCAGCACCCGGCCGGTGGACGGCGTCGTCGAAGCCGCGCGCTTCCTGCACCCGAGCGCCTTCCGCGCGCAGTAGGGGCCGGGATGTCACAGCGCACACCGGCTCCGGCCGTCGCCGAAGCCGTGGGGCACCCGAAGGCCGCCCCACGGCGGACCGGGGGCCCCGGCCTCCGCGGTGTCCCTCTCCGCGCCGCCGTACCGGTGCTCCTCCTCGTCCTCGCCGCCACCGTCTGCGTGGCCGTGTCCATCGGTTCCGTCGGCGTGCCGCTCGGAACCGTCGTCTCGGTCATCGCCGACCGTCTGACCGGTGCCGGGACCTCCGCCACCGTCATGGACGAGCAGATCGTGTGGCACCTGCGGCTGCCGCGCGTCCTCCTGGCGGCCGTCGTCGGCGCTGGCCTCGCCGCCGTCGGCGTCACCCTCCAGGCGACCGTCCGCAACCCGCTCGCCGACCCCTTCGTCCTCGGAGTCTCCGCGGGCGCCGGGCTGATGGCCTCCGTGGTGATCACTCTCGGCTCGGTGGCGGTGGCCGGGCTGTCGACCTCCGCCGCGGCCTTCGTCGGAGCCCTCGTGGCCACCGCCGCGGTCCTCGGACTCTCCCGCCGCGCCGGACGGGTCGTCCCCAGCCGGCTGATCCTCGCCGGGGTGACCCTGTCCTACCTGTTCAGCGGAGCCACCAGCTTCGTCATCTTCCGCAGCTCCAACGCGGACGCGGCGCACTCGGTGCTCTTCTGGCTGCTCGGTTCGCTGTCGGCGTCGTCATGGGCGAACCTCTGGCTTCCGGCGGCGGCCGTACTGGTCGTCGGAGGGCATCTGATCCTCCGGACCCGCACGCTCAACGCGCTCGCCGCCGGTGACGACGCCGCGCTCTCGCTCGGCGTCCCCGTGCACCGCGCCCGGATCCAACTGCTGGTCGTGGCCTCGCTGCTGACCGGTGTGCTGGTCGCCGTCTCCGGGGGCATCGGCTTCGTCGGGCTCATCGTCCCCCATCTGGTGCGTCTGACCATCGGTCCCGACCACCGGCGGCTGCTGCCGGTCGCGATGCTCCTCGGGGCGGTCTACCTCGTCGTCGTCGATCTGCTGTGCCGGGTCGCCGTCCGACCGGAAGAACTGCCGATCGGCATCGTCACGGCCCTCCTCGGGGCGCCGGTCTTCCTGTGGCTGCTGCGGCGTTCGGAGGCGTCATGAGACTCTCGCTGTCCGGGGTGGGCGTCCGCCTCGGCTCCACCCCGATCGTCGCCGACTGCGACCTCACCGTCGGCGAGGGCGAACGCGTCGGCCTCGTCGGGCCCAACGGCAGCGGCAAGACCTCGCTGCTGCGCACGGTCTACCGGGCGCTCGACCCCGTGGCCGGAAGCGTCGAACTCGGCGGTGACGACGTACGGAAGCTCAGTCAGCGGGACGTCGCGCGCCGCGCCGCCCTGGTCGCCCAGGAGAGCACCCCGGACTTCGACTTCACCGTCGAGGAACTCGTGGCCATGGGCCGAGGACCCTGGCTCGGGGCGTTCGAGGGCACCAGCGGCCGGGACGGCGAGCGGGTCCTCGGCGCGCTGGAACGCGTCCGGCTGGCCGGCCACCGCACCCGTCGGCTGTCGACCCTGTCCGGCGGCGAGCGGCAACGGGCCCTGGTGGCCCGGGCGCTCGCCCAGGAGAGCCCGCTGCTGCTCCTCGACGAACCCACCAACCACCTCGACATCTACGCCGCGCTGGAACTGCTCGAACTCGTCCGCGACCTGGGCCGGGCGACGTTGTGCGTCCTGCACGACCTCAACCTCGCGGCCGCCTACTGCGACCGGCTCTACGTCCTGCACGGCGGACGGATCGTCGCCGACGGTCCACCCGCCGAGGTGCTCACCCCCGAACTGGTCCAACGGGTCTTCGGGGTCGTCTGCACCCATCTGACCCATCCGGTCACCGGAGGTCTGCTCCTGGCGTTCTCGCCGCGGCGCGCCGTTCCGGTCCCCGATGCCCCGGGAGGTGGCGGAGCACCGTTGAGCGTCCGCGTTCCCTGACGGAACGGCGCATGACATCGGACACGGTCACGCCACGAGGTGAAGGAGCGTCACCGAACAGGCCACATCAGGCCGTTCCCACCCGTGGTCGTGACCGTGGCCGTCTTCGTGTGTGAACCGGGGATTGCGTGACGGCCACCCTGGCTGATAGAAAGATGCTATGTGCATCGGTTTCTTGATAGGCATGGACAATAGCCGAATCGCTCGGGAGACTGATGGGGGCGCTGCCCAGGGGTGCCGGTCGGACGGTCGGGTCGGCCCCACCGGGCGCGCGTACACCGGTGATCGACGACGAAAGGAGGTCGGCGTGCCGCTGAGAACCGCCCCACGACGATGAACCGATGGTCTCCCCGGACCCACGACAGGGATCCGCCACCGGAAACGCGACAGCCGCGGAAGCCGGTGCCCCCGAAGTCCGAAGCGCTCGTCAAAAGAAAGGCGAATCACCCGGTGATTGATCGTGCGAACGTCATACCGTTCACGGAACGCCAGGATGGAGACGAAGCCCAGGCCGCCATCGCCCAGATCGACGAAGTGCTCACCCTCTTACAGGAACTCGGCGACATCGCCCGCCGCGCCCGGAAGAACCTGGTGGCCCCGCAGCACCGGGAGCGGCCCGTCCGCACCCCGCAGAGCCAGGTGCCCGCCGCCCCCGCCGCGCCGTCCAGAACCCTGATACGGCCTCAGGACGAGCCCTGTAGAGACTCCCCCGGCGGGGGGCCGAGGCACCCCGGCGTCCCGCAGAAGCCGCCGCTGCCCCTCACCCGGCGCCAGCAGGAAGTGCTCGATCTGCTGGCCCAGGGCCTGTCGAACCGCCGGATCGGCCGTTCCCTGCACATCACCGAACAGACGGTGAAAGCCCATCTGCACATGGTCTACCACAAGCTCGGTGTCGCGGACCGCACGGAAGCCGTGGTCATCGCCATGCGCCAGGGACTGGTCCCGAACCAGCGGGAGGACACGCCCTCCTGACCCCCTCCCGCGACCGTCGTCGGACGGCTCGCGGACGATGACGACGGGCCGTCCCCCCCTGACCCGCCCGTCGACTGTGGTCGACCCCCAGGACCGCAGCGCCCTCGTCGGACCGTCGGCGGCCCGGCACCGTTCGTGCCGGGCCGCCGACGCCCGTGTCCCGTCCCGTCCCACCGCCGACCGGCTCGCCGTGGTGGCGCCGGACGGCGGCGGGTGGGACGGGACCGGCTCAGGGAGTGCTGTCGGGCACCGCCTCGATGAGCGACGCGTTCAGCTCCCGCTCCAACGGCACCACGTCCGTGACGCGCAGCCCGGCCCGGGCGCACAACGCGGTGTACTCCGCCCGGGTGCGCTCCCGTCCGCCGATGGTCACCAGCATGTGCAGATCGGTCAGATACGGGTTCTCGATGGCCACGTGGTTGAGGGTGTCCCCGTTGACCGTGTCGGGCAGCACCGGCTCGGCGATGAGCAGCCTGCCGTGGTCGGGCATGGCCGCCCGGACCCGCCGCAGGATCGTCAGGGCGCGTTCGTCGTCCCAGTTGAGGACCACGTTCTTGATGAAGTACAGATCGGAGCCCTTGGGGACCTCGGTGAAGAAGTCACCGGCGACCGCGCGGCAGCGGTCGGCCAGCCCGGCCGCGGCGATGGTCGCCCGCGCCTGGACCGCCCCCGCCTCGGTCTCCAGCACGGTGCCCGTCAGCTGCGGGTACCGGGCGAGCCAGGCGGCGAGCAGCGTGCCGTCGCCGCCGCCGACGTCGGTGATCGTGCCGAACCGGCCCAGGTCGTACGCCGAGGAGATCGCCGAGGCCATCTCCTGGGGGAGGTGGCGCTTGCTCATGGCGGCGTGGAACAGGGCGGCCAGCTCCGGCTGGCCCGACATGTAGTCGTACACCGGCTCGCCGAACTCCGTGTCGAAGGCGGCCCGTCCGGTGCGCAGCGACTCCTCCAGGTTCAGCCAGTTGCGCTGGAAGACGTGGTGTGTCAGGAATTTGGCGAAGGCCAGCAGGGAGGCCGGGTGGTCCTGGCGCAGCAGGGCCCCGGCCTCGGTGAGCGCGAACCGGCCGGGCACGCGCTCGGCGCACAGGCCCAGCGAGGCCAGGGACCGCAGCAGCCGCTCCAGTTGTTCCGGGGGCAGACCGCAGGCCGAGGCCAGCTCGGCGGTACCGGCCTCGCCGTCGCCGATGCGGTCGGCCAGGTCCAGGCGCGCGGCGGCGCCGATGGCCTGGGTGGCCAGTGTTCCGAAGATCCCCGCGACCACGGTGCGGCGGGCGTCGGCCTCGACCGTCATGAGGTCACCGGTCCTTCCCCGTCGGTGTGCCGGGGTTCGTCCGTGAACGGTGTCATGCGTGTTCCCTTCTCCAGGTGGGTGCCGCGAGGAGGCCGACGGTCCCGGTCCGTACGCGGAGTCCGTCGGTCGGCCGGTGCCCTCGCGGCCCCGGTGCTCGCGTGGTGCGCCGTCCGTTCCGGTGGCGGTGTCCGGGGCGGAGCCGCCGTGGAACGGTGCGGTCATGCGGACGGCCAAAGGCCGTTCCCTTCCGGTGCGGGCCCGTGCGGGGCGCCGTTTCCCACCGGGTGGTCCGGGTGGTCCGGGTGGTCCGGGTGGTCCGGGTCGGCCGGGGCGGCGGGCCGGGCGGACTTCCGCCGCCCCGGACCACGGCTCACGGCGTCGCGGTGACGGACAGGGCGTGGCGGAAGACGTTCAGCGGGTCCCACCTCGCCTTGACCTCCCGCAGCCGGGAGTAGTTCCCGCCGTAGTACAGGGCGTGCCACGGGGTGCCGGAGGTGTTCCACTCCGGGTCCGCCAGGTCGACGTCCGCGTAGTTGATGTAGGCGCCGGTGTTGGTCCCGTCCGGAACCGGCACCCCGCCCGTCGACGCGTGCACGTCCCGGTAGAACTCCCGGATCCACCGCAGGTGCCGGTCGTCCTCGGCCGGGTCCTGCCAGGTCACCATGTAGAACGTCTTCAGCAGGGCGGCGCGGGGGATCGCGGTCGCGTCGGAGGCCACGGTGTTCACCTCGCCGCCGTAGCCGATGAACTCCAGCGCGGAGTAGGTGCCCCGGTAGTCGTCCCGGGTGAGGTGGCGGTAGACGGTGGCGAGCTGGTCCTCGCCGTGCGGGGCGCGCAGATCGGCCGACTTGACCTTGCAGCGCAGGGCGAGGGCGGTCGGTCCGGTGTCCGGAACGGCCAGGTAACGGGTCGCGGCCAGCCACGGCAGCGACTGCCGCCGGACCGTGGGCTCCACCCCGACGCCGGTGCCGATCTCTTCCAGGAAACGGTCCATGCGGGCCCGGGCGTCCGGCGCGTCCGCGGGGATCTGCGCGTTCATGGCGATGTTCCCGGCGGACCGGTGGAGGCAGTTGAGCAGGGCGTACAGATCGACGTTCGGCGAGCCGGGCGCGCTGTTCGCCAGTTGCCAGCGGGTGAAGTTGCCGACCAGCCGGATGAAGGCCGCTTCGGTGAGCCCGTCCCAGGGCCAGCTGGCCTCGGCGATGTGCAGCGCACCCGGAGGGCGGGGCAGCAGGGCGGCCGGATCGGTGCCGGATGCCCCGGGGGACCGCATCCAGTAGCGGGTGACCACCCCGAAGTTGCCGCCGCCGCCACCGGTGTGCGCCCACCAGAGGTCGCGGTTGGGGTCGTCCTCCGCGCGGGTGGCCACCACCGTCGACACCTCGCCGTTCCCGTCCACGACGACCACCTCGACCGCGTACAGATGGTCGACGCTGAGCCCCAGCAGCCGGGAGAGGGGACCGTAGCCGCCACCGCTGAAGTGTCCGCCCGCGCCCACGCCCATGCAGAAGCCGCAGGGGACGGTCACTCCCGAGTGGTGGAAGAGGTCGTCGATCACCTTTCCCACCCGGGCGCCCGCCTCGATGACGAAGGCCCCGCGCTCCGGGTCGAACCCCACGTGGGACATCGGCGAGAGGTCCAGGACCACGTCGACGCCGGGCGAGGCCCCGAAGTCCTCGCCGCAGTGTCCGCCGGACCGCACCGTGATCCGTTTCCCCGCCGTGACCGCCTCGCGCACCGCCTCCTCGACCTGCCGGGGGGAATGGGCCAGCCGAAAGTATTCCGGCTGTGCGGGGAACCGGTAGTTGTAAGCGTGCCGCAGGTTCTCGTAACGGATGTCGTCCGGGGTGATTCTGATGGAACCCGGTGTCAGATAAGCCGGTCCATTTCCCGCTTCTTCATGGGTGCCGCCATGCTTCATGAGCTGTCCGCCGTCTCTGCTGTCCGGACCGGGAAGTGGGTAACGGCCTTATAGCCGTGTGGACTTGCCAAGTCGTTTGATCACTTTACCCTGGCGATGGGGTCGGGCATCGGGAACGTAAACGAAAGTTCAGTCCGGCTAAACCTGGAGATCTAAACCCGTTGTCGGTGGTGATGTCCGCCGGTAAAGTCGAGAATCACGTGAAAATGGATGAGTGAATGCGTGCCAGGGGCAGGATTCCTCAACGAATACGTGAAAGAGGCACAGCATGGGCAATCCGACGGATGAGCACGACTTCGCGGACCGTCTTCTGAACGGCTGGCTGGAGAGCGTGGGGCTGGACGTCGAGTACACCCGGGCGGAAGGGAACACGCTCCACTTCGTGGACGGGAACGGCCGGGAGACCGCCGTCCTCGACCATGTGTGCGGGTTCGGGTCCCTGCTCTTCGGACACAACGACCCGGAGATCATCGAGTACGCGAAGTCCGTACTGGACCGGCGGGTCCCGGTGTTCGCCCAGCTGTCCCGGCAGTCCCACGCCAACGACATCGCCGCCGTGCTCAACGGCATCCTGCGGCGCGAGACGGGCGAGGACCACTCCTACGCGCCGATCTTCGCCAACAGCGGGGCCGAGGCCGTCGAGATCTGTGTGAAGCACGCGGAGCTGGAGCGCCAGGCCCGCGTCGCGAAACTCGCCGACGAGGTCACCGCGCACATCGAGGAAGCGCGGGAGGAGGTCCTCGCGGGGCGGGCCACCGTCTCCGGGAGCCCACAGGTGCCGGGCGGCGGGTCCGCCGACCCCGTCGAGGCGTTCGAGGCCCTGGTCGCCGAGGTTGAACGACGGCGCGCGGAGCTGATGTCGAGGCCCCCCGTCCACCTGGCGCTGGAGAACGCCTTCCACGGCAAACTGGTCGCCAGCGTCCAGCTGACCCAGAACCCGCACTGGCGCACCCCGTTCACCTCGCTGGCCTCCTCGACCCGGTTCCTCCCGGCCGACCGGCCGGAGGCGATGGCGATGGCGGTCGAGGAACTCCGCGAGAGCCTGCTGGACGTCGTGGTGGACGACGGCGCGGTGAAGGTCGTGGAGCGGGACTTCCCCGTGGTCGGCGCCTTCTTCGTGGAGCCGGTCCAGGGCGCGAACGGCATGCGGTCGGTCACCGAGGAGGCCGCGCGCGAGATCAGGGCGGTGTGCGACGCGCTCGGATGCCCCCTGGTCATCGACGAGATCCACAGCGGCATGGGACGGACGGGGGCCTTCCTCGCCAGCACCCACATGGGCCTGCGGGGCGACTACTACGCGCTGGCCAAGGCCCTCGGCGGCGGGATCGCCAAGAACTCCGTGGCGCTCTTCCGACGGGACCGCTTCCGTCCGGAGTTCGAGGTGATGCACAGCTCGACCTTCGCGAAGGACGGGTTCTCCGGCGCCGTCGCGCTGAAGGTGCTGGAGATACTGGAGGCCGACGACGGCCGCGTCTACCGGGTGGCCGCCGAACGCGGCGACCGGCTGAAGGGCTCGCTCGAAGCGGTCGCGGCAGACTTCCCGGACGTGGTGGACACCGTGGAGGGCGTCGGCCTGATGCTCGCCCTGGAGTTCCGCGACCAGACGGACGTGGCCTCGGACCTCATCCGGGAGAAGGCCCGTTCGGGCATGCTCGGATACCTCGTCGCCGCGTTCGTCCTGCGCGAGCACCGGATCCGGGTGCTGCCCGTGGGGCCGGTGGGGAACTCCGTCCGGTTCGAGCCGTCCATCCACCTCACGGACGAGGACATCGCCCGTACGGAGGCCGCGCTGCGGGACGTCTGCACGCTGCTCCGGGACCAGGACGCCGACCGTCTGACCCCCTGACGCGGACCGCCCGCCCCCCCGCCACGGGAACCCTCCCGGGAACCGGCGGGGGCGGAAGCCGAACGGGCTGATGACCACCGATGGCTGGAAATGACAGAGAGGTGTTCCGCGATGAGCGGTGAGATGTCGGCCGAGTCCCTGGCGTCGGGCCTGATGGAACACGCGCTCAGTGCCGCGTGCGCGGCCTCCCTGCGCGCGGCTGTCACCCTGGGCGTGCCCGAGGCCCTGGGCGACGCGCCCGCGACCGCGGACGAACTCGCGACCGCGGTCGGCGCGGATCCGGAGGCCCTGCGGCGGCTGCTGCGGTCGCTGACGTCCTACGGCGTGTTCGCGGAAGACGGCGCGGACGCGTTCGTCCACACCGGGAAGTCGCTGGCCCTGCGCGAGGACTCCCCGGACAGCCTCAAGCACCTGGTGCTGTGGTGCACCGAGCCCTGGCTCTGGTCGCTCTGGGGCCGGCTCGACGAGTCGGTGCGCACCGGGGGCGAGGTGTTCAGCCAGGAGTACGGCCGGAAGTTCTACGAACACCTGCACAAGGAGTGGCCCGACTCGGCCGCCGTCTTCGACCGCGCCATGACCCAGCAGACCCGGCTGTCCGCGCGGACGCTCGCCGGACTGCTCCCGGTGTCCGGTGCCGGCACGGTCGCCGACGTCGGCGCGGGACAGGGACTCGTCCTCGCCACGCTGCTGGAACGGCACCCGGCGCTCCAGGGGTTCCTGCTCGACCTGCCCGACGTGGTGGCGAACGCCGACCCCCGGCTGCGCCCCGGCGGCGAACTGGCCCACCGGGTGAGGCTGGTGCCCGGCGACTGCCTCCGGGAGATCCCCGTCCGGGCCGACCTCTACCTCTTCAAGAACATCCTCGGGGTGGACGAGGAGAGGTCGGCGCTGATCCTGCGCAACGCGGTGGCGTCCGCCCGGCCGGGGGCGCGGATGGTCATCGTGGAGAACTTCGTCGACGCCGACGGCCCCGGGCTGCCGCTCGCCTCCGCGATGGACCTGCGGATGCTGCTGGTCATCGGCGGCCGCAAGCACACCCGGGCCGGGCTGCTGGGGATCGTGGAACGCGCCGGTCTGGTCGTGGACGGGGTGCGTCCGGTGGACTCGTCCCTGCACATGATCGAGGCGACCGTACCGGGGTAGCGGGCGGGCGCGTCACGTCCGGCGTGGAACGGGTCCGGTCGGCACTCCGCCGACCGGACCCGTCGTCCGTCGTTCTCGTCCGTCGTCCACCGGCCGGTGCGGCCGTCCGGCCCCGGGGCCCGTCTGGCCGTGGTCCGTCGGGCCCGTGGTCCGTCGTCCCGGCCGCCTCCGTGGCCGGGACGGGCCGTCGCCGACGACGACGTCGAGCGGCACCGCCCGGGGAGTGCCCGGACGGTGCCGCTCGACGCCCCTCACCGCCGGCCGACGACGACCGCCTTGCTCCGCATCAGGAACTCGCCGAGGTAGCCCTCGTGGGGGAGTCCGGGGCGCGTCCAGGTGGTCGGGTGGTCGCCGACGTGGACCTTGTCGATGGTCGGCTCGTCGACCAGCGCGTCGACGATTCCGTCGTCATCGGTGAGGACGGTGAGCGACAGGGTCTCGCGCAACGGTGCCAGCCAGTCGCCCTCGCGCCGCCACGGCAGGACCCACACACAGGGGAAGCCCATCTCGATCCGGGCCTGCGGGGCGTCCGGGCGGTCCAGCAGGAACACCGCCGGGCGCAGCACCGCGGAACCGTCCCCGAGGTCGTGGACGACGGTGTCCGGGCCGAGGACCGGCCGGGCGTCGCCCGCCTTGGCCCGCAGGTACTCCGCCACCGCGTGCGCGGCGGCGAGGGGGCGGACCGGGAGCCCGGCGCGCTCGTCACCCGGCGGCAGCGAGGGGAGCCGGGCCAGCCGGGCGGCGATCGCCTCGGCGACGGGCGCGGGATCGCCCTCCACGAACACCGCGGTCGCGTTCACGCAACCGGTCCCGGCGTGCCCGGCGACGGACTCCGTGAGGGTGTCCAGATGCCGTGCGGCGTCCACGCCGGAGGTGAGCAGGACCTTCGACCTGCCGGGTCCGAAGGGCATGACGAGCGTGCTGGCCGCGTACTTCCGGGCCACTTCGTCGGCGCCGAACGCGATGGCGACGTCGGCCTCGGCGACCAGCCGGTCGGCCGTCGGGTGGTCCGTGGGCAGCAGGACGACCTGGTCGTGGTCGTAGCCGACCTGGCGCAGCGCACCGACCAGCCGGTGCGCGGTGAACGGCTCCCGCTGCGAGGGCCGGACCGCCACCCGGTACCCGAGGGCGAGCGCGTCCAGCCAGGTGGTGTGCACGGCGGGGGAGTTGGCCGGGGCCTGGACCATCAGGACCTCGCCGCGCCGGGTCCAGACGCCGGAGCCCCGAGCGGTACGGGGGTCGCGCCAGTCGTCCGTCGCGCCGACCGGGCGGGCCTGTTCCACGCTCTCGCGGACGGTCGCGGCGTAGTCGCCGACCTCCCGGGTCGTCCGCCGCACGACGGAGACGGGTAGCCCGGACACCTCGGCCACGGTCCGGTGGAACACGTCGGAGGAGACCCCGTCGACCGAGCCGCTGGCGAACAGCCAGCCCGCCCGGGTCAGGAGCTTCGCCCGGCGCGCGGGGTCCGGCGGGGTGGCCCGGCGCAGCGCCTGGACGTTCCGCTGGGCGAAGAGCCAGGGCACGAGGCTCAGTTCGGCGACCGGTTCACCGGTGACGGACCGGACGGTCTCGCGGTTGCGGCTGCGGTACGGGCCTCCGGTGCCGAGGGCGTCGAGCCGCACGGGCACGGTGGACGGGGTCGGCACGTCAGTAGACCCCTTCGATGACGGTGGTGTCGCCGAACTCCTGGACCGGCCTGATCTCGGACACCGCGTCGCCGGGATGACCCAGCCGGTGCGGATGCCGGATGGCGGTGTCCCGGTCCAGGTTGTTGGGCAGGAACAGGTTCCGGGTGATGTGGTGGGTGACCACCTGGCCGCGCTCCCCGTGGGCCACGTTCCGTCCGGTGCCGGGATCGACCACCGAGAACATGGAGAACGGGGACGGCGGGTCGAAGACCGGCGGCTCCCCGGCCGGTGCCCCGGGCCGTTCCGGCATCGCGCAGAAGATCATCGTGCTGCCGAAGATGCTGACGAAGTTGACCCGGGGGAAGACCTCGGTCCGCAGCAGATGACGGGTGTCCTCGTCCATCGAGGTGCCGCCGTAGATGATCGTGTTGACCTTGGCGTTGATCAGGTCCACCAGGTGTTCGCGCCGGCAGACCGCCTCGATGAGCGGCGGGGTGATGACCATGACGCGGATGTCCTGGGTCTGGAGGATCCACTCGATCTGGTTGACCAGATGGGTGACGTACTCCTTCAGCTCGCCGACGGCGCCCCGGGCGGTGACCAGCTTCGCCCAGCGGGGGTCGAGGTCGAGGGTGAAGCAGACGCTCCGGAACCGCTCGGCGGTGTCCTGGGCCAGGATCCCGGCCATGTGCGGTCCGGTCGGCATGGCCCCGAGCCAGCTGTCGCCCGTCGCGATCCCGTGCTCGACCAGGCGCTGGTGGTACCAGGCCCAGGACTGCTCACGGACGTCGGGCAGGACGAACACCCGCTTCGGCGCGCCGGTGGTCCCCCCGCTCTCGCCCACCACCGGAGGAGTGGGCAGCGCGTCGATGCTCCCGTACCCCCGGGGGACCAGGTCCTCGATCCGGACGTTCCGCAGCTGGTCGACGACGTTGGGGAACAGCGAGAGGTCCGCCACGGTCCGCACGTCCTCGCGCGGGTCGAAGGGCAGTTTCCTCGCCAGCTCCCGCCAGAACGGGGAGCCGGTCTTCGGGCCGAAATGCCAGTCCATCGCTTCCTGGATGAGGTCCTGCGCCTCGGGCGGGCTATCCCACGAATTGTCGAGTGCGGATGCGGCACGTGAGGTCATTGCCTTGCTCCTCGGCATTCTCTTTCAATGGTCGACTGAGTGGACGCGGATGGTGATTGTGTTTCACACTCGGGCGGCCAGAGGTGTTTTCTGAGCTGCCTCCGCAGTCCCTTCCGAAGGTACAAGGCCGGATACTTCCGCCGCTAGCCCGGGTTTGTCATCCGATGGACCGTCTGGTTTTACAACCGTGGATTTAGTCTCGTTGCCCCGGGTGCGGGGGTGTGCGTAGTCTGCGATGCGCTGCCTCTCCACTGTGAGAGAAAAGCGGGAGTGACGGGGGAACCGGCGTTCACGCGCCCGGAATCGACCGGACTCCGGGGTGGGAAATGGGCTCGGCCGAGGGAATGCCGCCACCGGGCGGCCCCGTCCCGGCCCCGACGCCGCGCCCCGGAGCCCGTGGGCGGCCCCGTCCCGAGGACCACCACACGAGAGCGGGCAGGAGCGAAGGATGAGCGGAGCCGGTTACGACGTGATCGTCGTGGGAGCGCGGTGCGCGGGGTCGCCGACGGCGATGCTGCTGGCGAGGAAGGGGTACCGGGTCCTGGTCGTGGACCGGGCGACCTTCCCCAGCGACACGCTGTCGACGCATCTGGTCCATCCGCCGGGCGTCGCGGCCCTGCGCAGATGGGGCCTGCTCGACCGGCTGGTGGCCACCGGATGCCCTCCCATCCACACCTACGCGCTGGACTTCGGCTCCGTCGTGCTGACGGGCGGCCCCGGAACCGTCGCCGAACCGGTGGCGTACGGTCCCCGGCGGATCGTGCTGGACAAGCTGCTGGTGGACGCGGCGGTCGAGGCGGGCGCCGAGGTCCGTGAGGGGTTCGCGGTCACCGAACTCGTCTTCGACGGGGACGGCACGGTGACGGGGGTGCGCGGCCGGGAGGCGGACGGCCCCCCGGTGACCGAGCGCGCCCGGGTGGTGCTGGGCGCGGACGGTCTGCACTCGCTGGTCGCGCGGGCCGTGCGGGCGCCCCGGTACAACGAGAACCCCAAACTGATGTGCGGCTACTACAGCTACTACAGCGGGCTGGAGATGGACGGGGTCTTCAGGGCGCACTCCCGCCCCTACCGGGGGTTCGGGGCGTGGCCGACGCACGACGGGCTGACCCTGGTGGGCGGCTGCTGGCCGTTCGCGGAGCTCAACGAGGTGCGGAAGGACCTGGAAGGGAACTACCTCAAGAACTTCGAACTGGCGCCCGCCTGGGCCGAACGCATCCGTGGGGCGAGACGTGAGGCGCGGGTGGTCGGCGCGGCCCTTCCGAACTACTTCCGCAGGCCCTACGGACCCGGTTGGGCCCTGGTCGGCGACGCCGGTTACTGCAAGGACTTCTTCACCGCCCAGGGGATCAGCGACGCGTTCGTCTCCGCCGAACTCTGCGCCGACGCCTTGGACGGGGCGCTGTCCGGACGGCAGCCGTTCGACACGGCGATGGCCGATTACCAGTCCGCCCGGGACCGGCACGCCCAACCCGTCTACGACTTCACGATGCAGGTCTCCACACTGGAACCCCTTCCCCCGGAATTGCAGAAGCTCCTGGAGGACATCGAGGGGAACCAGGCGGCGATGGACGCCTTCGCCCAGGTGAACTCCGGCGTGCTGTCGATGGCGGATTTCCTTTCCACCTGGAATTCCCCGCACAACGGCTGAGACGCGGCGCCGGGAATTCCCCGGGCCCGGGTTCCGGGGCCGGGGACCCGGGCGGACGCCGGTGTAGGGGAACCGTCCGCGCGGACGGTTCCCCTACACCGGCGCGGACCGTGTCGCGCGGTGCCGACCGGATCGGTGGGCATCCCACGGCACGGTCCGCGCCGCGCGGTGACGGTCGTTCAGACGGTCCGCCCGGACGGGCCGGTGGGCACCCCGCCGTCCTCGCCGTCCCCGTTGTCCCGGCCGCCGCGTCCGTCCCCGCCGGTCCGCCGGTGGACGAGTTCCCCGGACTTCCACACATGGGTGATGCGGTCCTGGTCGGCCAGCACGGTGACGTCGGTCAGCGGGTCCGTGTCCACGGCCAGCAGATCGGCGTCGTATCCGGCGACCAGCCGACCGGACCGGGGGGCCCGGGGCCCGAGCGTGTCGGGGCCGTGTGCCGTGGCCGCCTCGATCGCCTCCAGCGGGCTCATCCCCGCGGCGGTCAGATGGGCGAACTCGCCGCCGTGCCTGCCCCAGGAGAGCGGTCCGTCCCGGTCGCTGGTGCCCAGATCGGTGCCGAGCGCGATGGAGACGCCCGCCCGGTGCGCGGTCCGGATCGCCTTGAGGTGCCGCTCCGCCATGACCTCGAAACGGTCCCGCCAACGGGGCGGCAGCGCGGCGACGTTCTGCCGGAGGGCTTCGTAGATGGTGCGCGTGGGCACCAGCAGCATCTCCCGCTCGGCCAGCAGGTCGGCGCACTCCTCGTCGAGTTCGGTGCCGTGCTCGATGGTGTGGCACCCGGCCTCGATCGCGGCCAGGATGCCCGCGCGTCCGTGGCAGTGCGCCGCGACCACCCGGTCCGCCCGCGCGGCCTCGGTGACGATCGCCCGCAGTTCCTCGTCCCGGTACTGCCGGTGCACCGGGTTGTCCACCTCGCTCAGCACCCCGCCCGAGGTGCAGACCTTGATCACCTCGGCCCCCGCCCTGAGCTGGAGGCGCACGGCCCGGACGCACTCGTCCACGCCGTCGGCGATGCGCAGCGTGCCGCCGCTCCGGCAGGGGTCGGTCACCCAGCGGTGGGGGAGGCGGTGCGCGTCGCTGTGTCCCCCCGTCTGCCCGATGACCTGGTTGGCGCTGTAGATGTTCGGGCCGACCAGGGTGCCCTCCCGCACGGCCTCCGCGAGGACGCAGCCGTGGCCGCCCATGTCCCGCAGACTGGTGAACCCCGCCCGCAGCGCCGTCTCGGCGTCCTTGACGCTGCGGGCGACCGCCAGCGCCTCGGGCGTCAGCATCAGTTCCTCGGTGCTGACCCGGCCGCGTATCCCGGCGAAGTGCACATGGCAGTCCCAGAGGCCGGGCAGCAGCGCGGCGACCCGGGTCGGTCGCAGGGCCCGGTCGTCGTCGCCCAGCTCGGCCGTCGGCCCCGCGAACAGGATCCGGCCGTCGGCGTGCACCACGGTGCCGTTGACGGTGGGTGCTCCCGAACCGGGGATGACCAGGTCCGCGTCGATGCGATGCCTCACGCCCTATGCCTCCGCCGTCTGGCGCCGCGCGACGTCGGCGCGCAGTGCCTTCTTGTCGATCTTGCCGATGGCCGTGGTGGGCAACCGTTCCACGACCTCCATCCGTTCGGGCAGTTTGTAGGCGGCCAGCCCGAGCCCGCGCAGGAAGCGGCGCAGCTCCGACAGCGTGGGCGCCCGGTCCGCCTCCGGTACGAGGTAGAGCCAGACCGCCTCGCCGTACAGCTCGTGCGGCGCGCCGACGGCGGCCGAGGCCCGTACGCCGGGGTGCCGGGCCACCATCAGCTCCAGGTCCTCCGCCGGGATCTTCTCGCCGCCCCGGTTGATGATGTCGCGCACCCGCCCGTTGACGACGAGGTCGCCCCCCGGCGTCCTGGTCGCCAGGTCACCGGTGCGGTAGAAGCCGTCGGGGGTGAACGCCTTCGCCGTGGCGGCCGGGTCCCGGTAGTAGCCCGCGACGGTGTACGGCCCCCTGGTGAGGAGTTCCCCCGCGGTGCCGTCCGGGACCGGCTCGCCGTGTTCGTCCACGATCAGCACCTCGTCGGCGGGGGAGGCGGGGTGCCCCTGGGTCCGGACGACGACCGTCTCGTCGTCGGTGAGCCGGGTGTAGCTGAGCAGGCCCTCGCTCATGCCGTAGCACTGCTGGAGCGTGGCACCCAGCGTGGAGCGGATCCGGCCCGCCAGCTCGGGGGTGGGCCGGGCGCCGCCGATCTGGAGGACCCGCAGACTGCTGAGGTCGGCGGTGCTCCCGGCCGCGGCGGCCAGCCACCGCGTCGCCACCGTGGGGACGAGCGCGCAGTGCGTCACCCGCTCCCGCTCGATCAGCTCGAACGCCTTGTGGGGGTCGGTGGGATCGCCCAGCACGACCGTGCCGCCCACGGCCAGGGTGCCCAGGACGCCGGGGCAGTTCAGGACGAAGCCGTGCGCGGCGGGCATCACGGCGAGGCAGACCGTGTCCTCGGACACCTCCGCGATCTCGCTGGCCGTCCTGATCATGTAGGCGTAGCCCGCGTTGCCCCGGGGGATCACCTTCGGCGGCCCGGTGGTGCCGCCGGACAGCAGGAACACGGCGGCGTCCAGCGCCGCGTCCCGGTCCGGGCGCGGCGCGGGAGCGATGGCCGCCCCGGTCGGCCCGTCCCAGGGCGAGTCGGGGTCGCACAGCGCGGCGAGGTCCACGTCCCCCGTCGTCGTGCCGTCGAGGGCGAGGACGTGCCGCAGACCGTCGTGCTCCTCGCGCGGATCGCGGGCCGCCCCCGGGGACCGGGACGAGCGGCCGCCCCGGTCCACGGCGAGGGCGACCGGCCGGGCGGTGCGCACCACATGGCCCAGCTCGTAGTCGCCGAACCCGGGCAGCACCAGCACCGGGGGCGCCCCGATGTCGATCAGCGCCAGGGTCAGCACCATGAACTCCGCGCAGTTGGGCAGACGCACCACCACCCGGTCCCCGGCGCGGACGCCGAGTCCCTCCAGCCGGTGTCCCGCCACGGTGACCGCCCGGTGCAGCTCGCCGTGGGTCAGGGTCACCGTCGGGCTCACCACGGCACGGCGGCCGGGGGAGCGCAGCCGCGCGGCCCGCAGCAGACCGGCGATCCGCTCCGGGCGCCACAGACCGTCCCGGAGGTAGCCCTCGGCCCGCCGCCCGTCGATCGTGGGCACGTCCGGATCCAGCGGCCCGGCGCCGAGCGGGCTCATCGGGACGCCCCCCCGGATGTCGTCGGACAGTTGCTCGATCGTGTAGTCCACCCGGTCCCAGAGGTTGACCTTGACGCCGAACTGTTCGCGCAACTGGATCTCCAGATCCGTGGTTTCGATCGAGCTGAGCCCGAGATCGGCGCGCAGCCGGGTGAACGGTTGGATCTCTTCGAGCTTTTCCCCCACGATCCCGATATCCAGCAACAGTTTTTTCAGCAGGTCCACGGACACGGTGACGTCCCCTTGTTGTCAGATGATGAAGATCCGGGTCGGCGGCGTTTCCGCGTTTATGGAACGGTGTCGCGGCGACGCAGGCCGAGGCTAATCGACGCCTGCTGGCGTGACAATGGTCTAGTACGTCGGTCGTAGCTGGTCCGTTGTCGTTCCCCCGAGGGGTGAAGGTCATGGATCAGTGGACTCACCTGCGTGTCCGCCGCAGGGGACCCGATGCCTTAGACCGTCGTACATCCCCAGCTCAGCTGGGGTGACACGAGGTCGTAGAACGGCATTAGATCAACCGGTGTATTCCCGATGGTGGCTGGATTTGAGATTCTTGGGTTATGCCGGACAAATATCGCAAGCCTAGGGCGTGCGGTAGTAGCCGTGAAAGGCTCTCCCTGATTCTCGGGGACGGTGCCGTCTCGGATAGGCGCACTGATACCCGATCCGCTCGGGTGGCACGGTGTTCAGGCAGTTGGGGGTCTTGGAGGTGGGCGGTGGACCAGTCGTACGCAATTCCTTACCCGCAGCTCGGGTCCGTGCTCGGAGAGCAGGAAATCAGAGTGCTGGCCCAGTTGGTGAAATCCGGTGACAACCTGTCCGGGGGGCGATGTCGAGAAGAGTTCGAGCGGCGTTTCCGTGAATACCTCGGAGTGCCGTACGCGCTTTCGGTGACGAGCGGGACGGTCGCCCTGGAGATCGCGATACGGCTGCTCGACCTGGAGGCCGGGGACGAGGTCATCGTCACCCCGCAGACCTACAAGGCGAGCGCCCAGCCACTGCTGAACTACCCGGTGAAGGTCCGCTTCTGCGATGTGGACCCGGTCTCGCTGAACATCGGCCCCGAGCAGTTCGAGTCGTTGATCACCAGCCGTACCAGGGCGCTGATCCTGGTGCACTACGGCGGGTTGCCGTGCGACATGGACCGCATCATGGCGATCGCCCGCAGACACGGCATCACGGTCATCGAGGACTGCGCGCACGCCCTCGGCTCGGAGTACCGGGGCCGCAAACCCGGCACGCTGGCCGACATCGGCTGCTTCAGCTTCCACTCCAGCAAGAACATCACCACCCTCGGCGAGGGCGGGATGATCACGCTGTTCGACCGGACGCTGGCCGACCGGGTGGACCGCGTCCGGTCCAACGAGGCCGACGCGGTCTACCACGAGAAGACACGGGTCATCGGGGAGAGCACCAGCGCCCACCCGTGGATGCTGCACCCCGGCTACGCCTTCACCCACGGCTGCGCCGCGATCCGCTACGGCGGCACCAACGCCACGCTCGCGGAGCCCAACGCGGCGGTGGGCGTCGTGCAACTGTCCCGACTGGACGAACTGGTGAGCCGTCGCGCCGAGATCGCCGCCGCCTACACGGAGGTGCTCGCGCGGTTCCCCGGCGTACAGGTGCAACGGGGCTCCGAACCGGTCCGGCACGGCTACCACCTGTACACGTTCTTCGTCGACCCGGCCGGAGGCATCCGGCGCGACCGGCTGGTGTCCCGGCTCGACGCGCTCGGCGTCCAGATGCAACTGCGCTACTTCCCCCTGCACCTGCTCCCCGAGTGGCGGGCCAGGGGCCATGACGTCGGCGAGTGCCCGGTGGCCGAGCGCATGTGGTTCGAGCGGCAGGTCAATCTGCCGTGCCACCCGGGCATGACCGACCGGCAGGTCGACCAAGTGGTGTCCACGCTGGACGCCGTCCTCCGCGAGGAGGTCCGCGGCACACCGATCACGCCGGGAACGGCGGGCAAGACGGAGGAGAACCCCCAGTGTCCGAAGTAGAGCACTACGACGTCGTCGTGGTCGGCGGAGGCCCGGTCGGGCTCGCCTCGGCGTGGCACGCCGCCCGGCGCGGCGCCCGGGTGGCGGTCTTCGAGCAGTTCGCGTTCGGCAACGAGCGGTCCGGCACCAGCGGGGCGGAACGCCACTGGCGCCTCCAGTACACCGAGCCGGACCTGTGCCGGCTGACCGGGGAGGCCCTGCCGCTGTGGCGGGAACTCGAACGGGCCGCCGACAGCCAACTGCTGCACGCCTTCGGCAGCCTCTGGTTCGGCGACGTCGACGTGGCCACCAACGAGGGCAGGATATCCGCGACCGCCGAGACCATGGACAAACTGTCCATCCCCTACGAGTGGCTCACCGCGCGCGACATCGAGCGGCGCTACGGGTTCGCCGATCTGCCCCGGCACTTCGAAGGGTTCGTCCAGCCCGACGGCGGGGCGGTCGACGTACGGGCCACCGTGAACGGTCTGCTGCGGCTGACCGAGGCGGCGGGCGTCGTGCTGCGCGCGGGGGAGGCGGTGGAGGAACTCGTCCCCGACGAGGGGGGCGTACGACTGCGCACCCCGCGCGGCTGGTGCCGGGCGGGCAAGGTGGTGCTGGCCAACGGCCCCTACGCCAACCGGCTGCTGGAACCGCTGGGCGCCCGCCTGGACCTCAACGTGTTCGAGATGGAGCTGGTCACCCTGCGCCAGCGGGACCCCCGGGCGCGGTACCCGTTCTGGTTCGTCTTCCAGGAGCCGACCGAGGAGGACACCAACCTGTTCTACGGCTTCCCGCCCAACGCCTGGCAGGACACCGACACGGTCCGGGTCGGCCCCGTCTTCGAGGTCAACCCGCTGGACGACCCCGACCGGGCGACCGGCACCCCGCACCCCCGCCACGTGGCCCGGGTGTGCGACTGGGTCGAGCGGCACCTGCCCCTGGTGGACCCGCGCCCCCTGGTGCGCGAGACCTGCCTCGCGGTGCTGCCCGCCGACCCCGAACGCCAGTTCTTCCTCGGCACCGCCGGAGACCTCTTCGACGGCGGGGACAACGTGGTGATCGCCACCGGGGGGTGGGGGTTCAAGTTCGTCCCGCTGCTGGGCAAGGTCTGCGCCGACCTCTGCGTGGACGGTGCCACCGACTACCAGGTCGAACGCCTCATGCTGCCCGGCCCGGCGCGGCCCTAGACACCGCCGCCCGACCCCGCGACGCCCGGCGCGGCCCCGCACACGGCAGTCCGCCACGCGAAGCCCGGTCCGGCGCGCCCCTGGACACCGCCGTCACACCGCCGCCCGCCGTGCGCCGCGCGGTCCGCCCGCGCGCGGCACCGCCGGAACCCCCTACTGGCTCCGCCACGAGGACGTTCCGGCACCCGACCACCACACACACGCACCAGACGCCGCACGGCCACCCCGTACGGGCGACGACGCCTGTCCGACGACAGGACCCGGTCCCGTCGCACGGGTACGCACGGCCGACGCCCCGTTCCGCAAAGGAGATCCTCCGGTGACATCCGCAGCCCCCGTCTCGGGTGCTCAACACGACGGCGCCGTCGTCGACATCGCCGTCGTCGGGATGGCGGGCCGGTTCCCCGGCGCCCCTGACCTCGACGCCTTCTGGCACAACCTCCGCTCCGGCGTGGAGTCGATGGAAACGCTGACCGAGGAGGAACTGCGGGCCGAGGGGCTCGACCAGGAACTCATCGGCGGACGGGACTACGTACCGGTCGCGCCGACGCTCGAAGGGATCGAACTCTTCGACGCCGGGTTCTTCGGCTTCACCGCCCGCGAGGCGGCGCTGCTCGACCCCCAGCAGCGGCTCTTCCTGGAGAGCGCCTGGCACGCGATGGAACACGCCGGGATCGACCCCGCCCGCTCCGGCACCACCGGGGTGTTCGCCGGTGGCAACATGCCGGCGTACCTGATGTCCAATCTGCTCGGCGGCCACCGGATCGTGCTCGACTCGACGATGTTCGAGCTGCAGATCCACAACGACAAGGACTACCTGGCCAGCCGGACCGCCTACAAGCTCGGGCTGACCGGCCCCGCGGTGAACGTGCAGACCGCGTGCTCCACCTCGCTGGTGGCGGTGCACCAGGCAGCCGCCGCGCTGCGCTCCGGGTCCTGCGGACTCGCCCTCGCCGGAGGGGTGTGCGTCCGGGTGCCGCACCGCGTCGGCTACCGCTACGAGCAGGGACTGATCTACTCGCCGGACGGACACTGCCGCCCCTTCGACGCCGACGGCGCGGGCACCGTCTTCGGTAACGGCGTCGGCGTGGTCGTGCTGAAGCGGCTGACCGACGCCCAGCGCGACGGTGACCGGGTGCTCGCCGTCCTCAAGGGCTCCGCGGTGAACAACGACGGCGCGGACAAGGTGGGCTACACCGCCCCCAGCGTGCGCGGCCAGGAGGCGGTGGTCGCCGAGGCGATCGCCGACAGCGGGGTGCCCGCCCGCTCGATCACCGCCGTCGAGGCGCACGGCACCGGCACCCATGTCGGCGACCCCATCGAGGTCACCGCGCTCACCCGGGCGTTCGCCCGGCAGACCGCGGACACCCAGTTCTGCGCGCTCGGCTCGGTCAAGTCGAACATCGGGCACCTGGAGTCGGCGGCGGGCATCGCCAGCTTCATCAAGGCCGTGCTCCAGCTCCAGCACCGGACCCTGGTGCCCAGCCTGCACTTCCAGCGGCCCAACCCGCGCATCGACTTCCCGGCCACCCCGTTCTTCGTCAACACGGAGCTGCGGGAGTGGCCGGAGGGGGAGTCCCCCCGCCGCATCGGGGTCAGCTCCTTCGGCATCGGCGGCACCAACGCGCACGTGGTCCTGGAACAGGCGCCGGAGCCGACCCCGGCACCGCCCTCCGACCGGCCGCAGCTGGTGGTCCTCTCGGCGAAGACCCCGGCCGCGCTGGACGCGCTCGGCGACGCGGTCGCGGAGCGGCTCGCCGCGCTCGCCGACCGCCCGCTGGCCGATGTCGCGCACACCCTCCAGACCGGCCGCGCGGCGATGCGCTACCGCAGGGCGGTGCTGGCCACCGGCACCGCCGAGGCGGCCGGGCTGCTGTCCGGGTCGGAACCGGGCCGGGTGCGCGGCGCGGACGCCGGTACCGCCCCGGCCAAGGTGGTGTTCCTCTTCCCCGGACAGGGCGCCCAGTACCCCGGGATGAGCCGGGGCCTCTACACGGACGAGCCCGCGTTCACCGAGGCCATGGACGAGTGCGCGGCCCTGCTGGAGGAACCCCTCGGCATCGATCTGCGCACCGTCCTCTACCCGGACGAACCCACCCGGGACGGACTCACCCACACCACGCTCGCCCAGCCCGCGCTGTTCGCCACCGAGTACGCGCTGGCCCAACTGCTGCTGTCCTGGGGCGTCGAACCGGACGTCATGGTGGGGCACAGCATCGGCGAGTTCACCGCGGCCTGTCTGTCCGGGGTGCTGTCCCTGGCGGACGCCACCCGGCTGGTGGCCCTGCGCGGCAAGCTGATGCGGGACCAGCCGACGGGGGCCATGCTCTCGATCGCGGCGCCCGCCGCCGACGTCGAACGCCTGCTGCCGCGCGGGGTCTCCATCGCGGCCGTCAACGCGCCCTCGCTGTGCGTGGCCTCCGGCCCGCACCAGGCGGTGGCCAGGCTCTCCGAGCGGCTGACCGCCGAGGGCGTCACCGTGCGCCCGCTGCACACCTCCCACGCCTTCCACTCGTCGATGATGGACCCGGTGGTCGAGCCGTTCACCCGGGCGGTGGCCGAGTCCGTCCTCATCGCCCCCGGCCGCCCGTTCGTCTCCTGCGTCACCGGGGAACCCGTCACCGCCGAACTGGCCACCGACCCCCGCTACTGGGGCACCCATCTGCGCCGCCCCGTGCTCTTCTCCGACGCGGTGCGCACCGCGATCGGCGACCGCCCCGCCGTCCTCGTCGAGGTGGGGCCCGGCAACACCCTCAGCACCCTGGCCCGGGTCGGCGCCGAGGACGGCCGCCCCCGCGCGGCCGCCGTCACCACCATGCGCCGCCCCGACGAGTCCGCCGACGACTCACGGGTGCTGCGCACCGCCGTGGGCGACGTCTGGCTGTTCGGCGGCACCGTCGACTGGCCCGCCCTGCACGAGGGCCGCCGCGAACGGGTGGAACTGCCCGGCTACCCCTTCCAGCGCGACCGCTACTGGATCGAACCCCGCTCCACCAAGACGGACGCCTCCGCCCTGGCCGACCTCGGCGGACAGCTCGCCGAACGCGAGGAGCCCGAGGCACGGCCGTCCACCAGGGCGGCCCGGCCGGGCACCCTGGTGACCGGGTACGTGGCACCGGCGGACGAGCTGGAGGAGACGATCGCCGGGGTCTGGGAGGAACTGTTCGGCATCGCGCCGATCGGCACCCGGGACAACTTCTTCGAACTCGGCGGCCACTCGCTGCTGGCCACCCAGGTGCTCAACCGGCTCCAGGCCACCGCCGGGGTCACCGTGCCGATGAGCGAGCTGCTGGCCGCGCCCACCGTCGCCGGACTGGCCGAGCGGATGCGCGGGGCCGACGCGACCGGGGCCGACGACCGGCTGGCCGCCGTCGTCCCCCGGCCGGAGCTGCGCCACGAACCGTTCCCGCTCACCGAGATGCAGCAGGCGCAGTGGATCGGCCGGCTGTCCAGCTTCGACATGGGAGGCGTCGCCCCCCATCTGTACTTCGAGTTCGACAGCCGCGTCATCGAGGTCCCCCGGCTGGAGACGGCCTGGCGGCGGGTGGTGGAACGGCACGACATGCTGCGGATGGTCGTGCTCCCGGACGGCCGCCAGCGCGTCCTGCCGGACACCGGGCCCTACCGCTTCGAGGTCCTCGACCTGCGCGGGACACCGGCGGCGGAGGCCGAGCGGGAGCTCGCCGCGATCCGCGACCGGATGGGCACCGAGGTGCGCCCGGCGGACACCTGGCCGCTGTGGGAGATCAGGGTCAGCCTGCTCCCCGACCACCTCGTACGGGTGCACGTCAGCTTCGACCTGCTGGTCGCGGACGTGTCCTCGTTCTTCTACCAACTGCTGCCGCAGTGGCGGGAGTTCTACCACGAGCCCGGAATCGACCCCACGCCCCTGACACTGTCCTTCCGCGACTACGTGCTCGCCGAGGAGGCACTGAGGGACACCCCGCGCTACGAACGCGCCCTGGAGTACTGGCGCAAGCGGGTCCGCGAGCTGCCCGCCGCCCCCGAACTCCCCACCGCGCAGACCACCGGCACCGGCGAACGGCTGGCGTTCGTCCGACGGCACGCCACGCTCGACGCCGAGCTGTGGGGCCGGATCAAGGCCAAGGCGGGCGAGTTCGGCGTCACCGCGTCCAGCGCGATGCTCGCCGCGTTCGCCGTCACCATCGGCACCTGGAGCAAGAGTCAGCGGTTCACCCTCAACTTCACGGCCGTCAACCGGCTGCCGGTGCACGAGGAGGTCGACGACCTGGTCGGCGAGTTCGCCTCCTTCGACCTGCTGGAGGTGGACGCGGTGGCGGCCGGCGACTTCGCCGGACTGGTCCGTGGACTCCAGCGGCAGAGCTGGGACGACTTCGAACACCGCTACGTCAGCGGGGTGCGCATCCTGCGCGAACGGGCCCGGGCGCGCGGCGGCGCCGGTGACGTCATGCCGGTCGTGTTCACCAGCGCGCTCGGCAGCGACGTCGACGGCAAGCCCGCGCCGTCCCCCGTGGACTGGCTCGGCGAGCAGAACTACTTCATCTCCCAGACGCCGCAGGTGACCATCGACCACTTCCTGCTGGAGTTCGGCGGCAACCTGGAACTGGCCTGGCACGCCGTCGACGGGCTGTTCCCCGAGGGCCTGATGGCCGAGATGTTCCAGGCGTACCAGGACTTCGTGGTGGGCCTGGCCGAGACCGACGGCTGGCACCGGCCCCCGGTGCTCGACCTGCCCGCCGGGCAGCTGGCCCCCCGGGCCGAGGCGAACGACACGGACGGCGCGCTGCCGGACGGGGTGCTGCCCGCGCGGGTGCTGGCCCGGGCCCGTTCCACCGAGCCCGCGGTGATCGCCGAGGACCGCGTCCTGGACTTCGCCGAACTCGCCGGACGCGCGGTGGCGCTCGCCCGGACGCTGACCGGGGCCGGGTTCGGCCCGGGGAGCGTGGTCGGCGTCGGACTGGCCAAGGGCTGGCGGCAGATCGTGGCGGCCCTGGCGGCCTCGGCGGCGGGCTGCGTCTACGTCCCGCTGGACCCCGGCCTGCCGGAGGCCCGCCGCCGCTGGCTGGTCGGACAGGCGGGCATCGGATGCGTGCTGGCCGACCCGGAGACGGCCGACCACTGGCCGGACGCGCCGAGGGTGCTGCCGGTCTCCGAGGACGACGGATGGTCCCCGGTGGACCCGGCGGAGTGGACCTGTCCGGCCCGCCCGGAGGACACCGCCTACGTCATCTACACCTCCGGCTCCACCGGAACGCCCAAGGGCGTGGCGGTCAGCCACCGGGCCGCGCTGAACACCCTGGTGGACATCGAGGAGCGGTTCGGCGTCCGGCCGGGCGACCGGGTGCTGGGGCTGTCCGCGCTCAACTTCGACCTCTCGGTCTTCGACGTGTTCGGGATGCTCGCGGCCGGCGGGGCCGTGGTGCTCCCCGACGCGGCGGACCGGCGCAACCCGGCCCGCTGGGCCGAACTGTGCGGGCGGCACGGCGTCACGGTGTGGAACTCGGTGCCCGCGCTGATGGGGATGATGGTCGAACACCTTGAGGCGACGGGCGATCCGGCCCCGGTCTCCTCACTGCGGCTGACCATGCTGAGCGGGGACTGGATCCCGCTGTCCCTGCCGGACCGGCTGCGGGCGGTGGCGCCCTCCACCGAGGTGATCAGCCTCGGCGGCGCGACCGAGGCCGCGGTGTGGTCGATCGCCCACCCCGTCGGCGAGGTCCACCCGGACTGGCCGTCCATCCCCTACGGCCGTCCCCTGCGCAACCAGCGCTTCCACGTCCTCAACGACCTGATGCGGCACGCGCCGGTGTGGGTGCCGGGCCAGCTGTACATCGCCGGGGCGGGCCTCGCCGAGGGCTACTGGAACGACGAGGCGCGCACCGCCGAGTCCTTCCTCACCCACCCGGAGACGGGGGAGCGGCTGTACCGCACCGGTGACCTCGGCCGGTACCTGCCCGACGGCACCATCGAGTTCCTCGGCCGCGACGACTTCCAGGTCAAGGTCGGCGGCTACCGGATCGAGCTGGGGGAGATCGAACACGCCCTCGCCGGGCACCCCCGGGTCGCCAACGCGGTGGTGTCCGCGCTCGGCCCCCGCACCCAGCAGCGGCTGGTCGCGCACGTCGTCCCGGCGGCCCCGGAGGACCGGGACGACCCCGGCTTCACCGACGGGCTGCGGGACCACCTCGCCCGGTCGCTGCCCTCCTACATGATCCCGGCCGACGTCGTCCTCATCGACGCGATGCCGTTGAGCGGCAACGGCAAGGTGGACCGCTCGGCGCTGCCCGACCCCCGGCGCGAGGGCAGCGGCGGGACCACGGACACCACGGGAGGGACGGACGGAACCGACGGGACGGAGGACACCGAGGGGGCGCTGGGCACCCTGCTGAGCCTGGCGGCCGATCTGCTCGGCGTGGACCGGCCCGGGGCGCGGGACAACTTCTTCGAACTGGGTGGCGACTCCATCATGGGCGTCCAGTTCGTCGGCCGGGCCAACGCCGAAGGCATCGCGATCAACCCGCAGGACCTCTTCGAGAGCACCACCTTCCTGGAACTGGCGCGGGCCGTCCCCGTCGAGGAGGCCGCCGCGAACACGGCCACCGCCGTACCGCTCACCCCGCACCAGACCCTCGCGGCCGCCCAGACGGGCTCGCTGGTGCTGGAGGTGCCGGACGACTTCGATCCGGTGCTGGCCGGACGGGCGCTGGACGCGCTGCTCCACCGCCATCCGGCGCTGCGCGCCCGGACGCGGACCGAGGACGGACGACGGGTCGCGGCGCCGTCCGACCGGACCGGGGACGCCGAGGTGCCCGAGATCGACCTCGGCGCCCTGCCCGAGGAGGTGCGGGCGGAGGCGCTGCCGCAGATGCTCGCCGAGATGACCGGGGAACTGGACGCGGAGGCCGGGCCCGTGGTCAAGCTCGCGGTGTTCCGGCTCGGCGAGCGGGGCAGTGTGCTGGCCTGCGCGATGGCCCAGGCACTGGTCGACGACGCCTCCGTCGTCCTCTTCTGCCGGGAACTGGTCCAGGCGTACCGGCGGCTCGCCGCCGACCAGCCGGTGGCGTGGAGCGCGGGCGCGGGTTCGCTCCCGGAGTGGAACCGGGGCCTGCGCCGGGAGCCGACGCATCCGGCCGGACTCGACGGGACCCCGGGCACCCCCCGGGCACTGCCCCGGTGCCACACGGTCGCCCTGGACGCCGCCCGCACCGCGGAGCTGCTCTCCGAGGCGGCGGCCCGCTACCACCTGGACCCCACCGAGGTCCTGGCGGCGGCCGCGTCCGCCGCGCTGGGCCGGGCGCTGTCCACCCCGCCGCAACTGCTGGTGGAGCGTTCGCTGCGGGCCGACCTGTCCGGCAGCACGGAACCCGCCGGCCGTCTGGTGGGCCGGGTGACCGAACTGCGGACCGTGGAGCCGGTGACGGCCGGAGAGGGACCGGACCGCTTCCTGCCCTCGGTGAAGACCCAGCTCAGGGCCCCGCTGCCGGACCCGGTCCGGGGAGCGGTGGTCGTCCTGCGGGAACCGGTGGTCTGGGACCGCCTCGACGACGGCATCGGGGTCCCCGGGGACTTCGCCGGGATCGACGGACTCGCGGGATGGCACGACCGGACGGCGGGCGAGCTGAGCGCGGCCCTGGTGGACGGTGCCCTCCGGATCCGCTGGCGACTGGACGGGGACCTGACCGAGACCGAACGGGACCGTCTGGCAGCCGCGTTCGACACGGTCGTCGAGGAGATCGGCGCGCACTGCCGCGAGGCGGCGGAGGGCTCCTACGAACCGTCCGACTTCCCCCTGGCCGGCCTGTCCGGGGACGAACTCGACGCCTTCCTGAACGACCTGCGGTGACCGCGATGACCCGCGATGCCCCGCGACGGCTTGTGGCGACTTGTGATGACTTGTGACGAAGACGGACGGGACAGAGATGAATGACAACGCACCCACCCAGCGACCCGTCCGCGACATCGCGGACATCTACGAACTAGCGCCGATCCAGCAGGGCCTGCTCTACGAGCAGCTCGCCCAGCCCGGCCTGGGCGTCTACGTGGAACAGCTGAGGCTGGAGTTCTCCGGGACGATGCGTCCCGAGCACTTCGAGCGGGCCTGGCAACTGGTCGTCGACCGGCACCCGATCCTGCGCACCTCCTTCCACTGGCGCAAGGACGGCACCGTGATGCAGGTCGTCCACGGGAAGGCCGTGCTCCCCCTGGAGACCCTGGACTGGCGCGACCTCGACGACCGGGAGCAGGAGGACCGGCTGGAGACCTCCCTCGCCGCCGAACGGGCGGCCGGGTTCGACCTGGCCGACGTCCCGCTGATGCGCAGCACGCTGATCCGGCGCGCCGCCGGACGGTGGACGTTCTCCTGGCGGTTCTCGCACCTGCTGATGGACGGATGGTCGTTCACCCTCGCCATCCAGGACTTCATCGACCACTACCGGCTGCTGTGCCGGGGCGGTGAGCCGACCGTCTCCCCCGGGCGGCCGTACCGCGACTACCTGTCCTGGTGGCGCGACCGGGACAGCAAGGAGGCACAGGAGTTCTGGCGCGCGGAACTCGCGGACTACCGGCCCGTCGAACAGGTCCACCTGGGAGGCACCGAGGTGCCCGCGGGCCGCTCCGTCCACGCCCACGTCGAGCGGCTGCTCACCGATCTGGCCCCCCGGCTGACCGCGCTGGCCCGCGCGGAACAGCTGACGCTCGCCACCCTCGCCCAGGGCGCCTGGTTCATCGTGCTGGGCCGCTTCCTCGGCCGCACCGACCTCGCCTGCGGGATCACCATGGCGCACCGGCCGCCCGACCTGGTCGGCTCCACGGACATCCTGGGACCGATGATCGCCACGCTTCCGCTGCGCCGGAGGCTGGACCCCTCGGCGGGACTGCGCTCCTGGCTGCGGGAGTTCGGCAAGCACGTCGTGGAGGCGAGCCAGCACAGCGCCGTGTCGCTGCCCGAGATGCAGTCGGTGCTCGGCACGGACACCACCGTCCCGGTCCTCCAGAGCAGCGTCTCCTACGAGAACGTCCCGATGCCGGACTTCGACCTGGCCGACGTCGGTGCGGAGATGACCGGACTGGCCTACGACGGACGGCCGCACTTCCCGATCACCATGGTGATCATGCCGGGGGCCGAGATGCCGCTGCGGATCGTCCACGACCGCCGCAAGGTGGCCGACGACGTCGCCGAGCGCTTCGCCGACGAGGTCGTCTCGGTGCTGACGCAGATCGTCGAACGCCCGGACGCGACCCTGGGGGAGCTGTCCTTCCTCAGCGCCCCCCGGTCCGCAGGCGATCCGCTCGTCGAGCCGGTGGACGCCTGTCTGCACGAGACGTTCCGGCGGCACGCGGCCGCCCGGCCCGACGCGGTCGCCGTGCGGTACGGGGAGCGGACCCTCACCTACCGGGAGCTGGACGAGTACTCCGACCGGGTCGCCGCCGCGCTCTCGGCGCGGTGTCCCGGGGTGACGCGGGTGGGCCTGTGCCTGCCCCGGTCCGCCGATCTGGTGGCCGCGATGATCGGCGTCTTCAAGGCCGGGGCCGCCTACGTCCCGCTGGACCCCGAGTACCCGCCGAGCAGGCTGGCCGAGGTCCTGGCCGACTCCGGCGCGGAGGTGGTGCTCACCGACGGTTCGCCGGACGGGGAGTTCGCCACGGGCGACGCGCGGGTGCTCACCCTCGCGGAGGCGGCCGGGCACCCGGCCGACGGCGGGCCGCCCACGGCCACCGACCCCGACGCGGTGGCGTACCTGCTCTACACCTCGGGCTCGACCGGACGGCCGAAGGGCGTGCCGGTCACCCACCGCAACGTCCAGAGCCTGCTGGCGGCGGGCCGCGAGACCTTCGGCTTCACCCCGGAGGACGTCTGGACCTTCGCCCACTCCTTCGCCTTCGACTACTCGGTGTGGGAGATCTGGGGAGCGCTGGGCAACGGCGCCCCGCTGGTCGTGGTGGACCGGGAGACCGCACGCGATCCGCGCGCCCTGGCCCGGCTGATCGACGGGGAACGGGTGACGGTGCTCAGCGAGACCCCCTCGCTGTTCGAACACCTGGTGCCCGAGCTGGCCCGGGACACCACCCTGCGGAAGGTGTTCCTCGGCGGCGACCGGCTGGACCCCGCCGTACTGCGGCCGTGGTTCGCCGCGTTCGGGGAGCGGGAGGTCGAGCTGTACAACCTCTACGGGGTGACCGAGGCCACCGTGGTGTCCACGTACCACCGGGTGCGCCCGGAGGACGTGGCCACCGACCAGCCGGTCCCGATCGGCCGCGCGCTGCCCAACCAGCGGGTGCACCTGCTCGACGAGCACGACCGCCCGGTACCGGTGGGCGCCACCGGTCAGCTGTGCGTCGCCGGACACGCGGTCGCCTCGGGGTACCACGCCCGGGACGAGCTCACCGCGCGGCGCTTCGGCACCGCCCCCTCGGACGACGCGTCCTGCGGGACGGTGCCCCTCTACCGCACCGGTGACCTCGCCACAGCCACGGCCGGGGGCGAGTACCGGTTCCTGGGGCGCGCGGACGCACAGGTCAAGGTGCGGGGGTTCCGGGTCGAACCGGGCGAGGTCGAGGCGGTGCTGCGGGAGACGCCCGGCACCCGGTCGGCGGCGGTGGCCGTGCACGGCACCGGGGAGCGGAAGCGGCTCGTCGGCTACGTCGTCCCCGAGGACCCGGACCCGGCGCTCGCCGACGCGCCCCGGCCCGCCGAACCGGTGCGGGACTTCCTGCGCGCCCGGCTGCCCGAGCACATGGTGCCGGTCGCGGTGTACTGGGTCGACCGGATCCCCACCACCCCCGGCGGCAAGGTGGACCTCGCGGCCCTGCCCGCCCCGGACGAGGTGGCCACCGGCCGCTCCACCGCCCCGAGGACCGACGCCGAACACCTGGTCGTCCGGCTGCTGTCCGAGGTGCTGGAGGTGCCGGAGGTGGGCGCGGACGACGTCCTGGGCGAGCTGGGCCTGCACTCGATCGGCGCCATGAGGCTGACCGCCCGGCTGCGCGGCGAGTACGGGCTCGACCTGGCCCTCGGCGAGCTGCTGGCCGCCCGCACGGTGGCCGCGCTGGCCGTCGCGCTGGAGGCCGTGGGACCGGTACCGGCCCGGGAGGCCCGATGAGCACGGCACCGTCCGGACGGACCGTTCCGGAGGACCGCCACGACAGCCCGGAGAACCAGGAGTGGCGGGAGCGGGTGCGGCGGTTCGCCGAGAAGGAGATCGCCCCCCTCTCCACCACGATGGACCGGACGGCCACCCTCGACGCGACGCTGCGCGAGCGGCTGTTCTCGGCCGGTCTGATGTCGGTGGAGATCCCGCGCGGCTACGGCGGCACCGGCGGCACGCTGTGCCAGCTGGTCCTCGCCATCGAGGAGGTGTCCCGGGTGGACCCCGGGGTCGCCGTCGGCGTCCACGTCCACAACGTGCTCGTCGCGGGAACGCTGCTGCGGCACGCGACGGGCGACCAGCGCAGGACGTACCTCCCGCTGCTGGCCACCGGGAGGATCGGGGCCTTCGCGCTCTCCGAGGAACGGGCGGGCAGCGACGCGTTCGCCCTGAGCACCGTCGCCCGGCGCGACGGCGGCGGGTACGTGCTCCACGGCCGCAAGCGGTGGACCAGCAACGCGCGCAACGCCGATCTGCTGCTGGTCTTCGCGCTCCTGGAGGACGGCGGGCCCACCGCGTTCCTGGTGCCCGCCGACGCCCCCGGGGTGTCCCTGGAGCACCGGGTGGAGCAGATGGGGGTGCGGGCGGCGGCCACCTCGGACGTGGTCTTCGACGGGACCCCGGTCCGCGCCGCCCAGCTCGTCGGTCCGCCCGGCGGCGGCCAGACGGTGGCGATGGGCGGACTGGACCTGGGACGGCTCGGCATCGCCGCCCAGATGACCGGTCTCGCCCAGGGGGCGCTGGACGCGGCGGTCGGCTACAGCCGGTCCCGCGAGCAGTTCGGCAACCGCATCGCCGACTACCAGGGCGTCCAGTTCCCGCTGGCGGACGTGGCCAGCCAGCTGGCGGCGGCGCGGGCGCTGCTGTACGAGACGGTCGGCCTCTTCCAGCGGGACTCCGATCCGGTCGAGCGGATCCGGTACGCCGCCATGGCGAAGCACACCGCCTCCCGGGTCGCGGAACGGGCGGCCTCGGTGGCCGTGGAGACACTGGGCGGCAACGGGTTCACCGACGCCTATCCGGTGGAGCGGCTCTACCGGGACGCCAAGGCGGGGAAGATCTACGAGGGCACGTCCAACGTCCTGCTCCGCACCATCGCCTCGATCATGATCGGGGGGAAGCCGGGTGACTGACCGGGTGCGGCTGCTCTGTTTCTCCTACGCCGGTGGCAACGCCCAGACGTACGTCCGCTGGCGGCGTCCGCTGGGCGAGGGCGTCGAGGTCCATCCCATGCAACTGCCCGGCCACGGCGAGCGGATCGGCGAACGGCCCGAACACCGCTGGGACGCGCTGCTGGACGACGTCCGCACCAGGCTGGCGAAGCTGGCGGACCGGCCGATCGCCCTGTTCGGACACAGCCTAGGGGCCCTGATCGCCTTCGAGTGCGCCCGGATGCTGGTGGCCGAACACGGCGTCCAGCCGGTGCGGTTGCTGGTGTCCGGCCACCGGGCGCCGCATCTGCCGATGCGCGAGGAGGCCCTGCGCCACCTCCCGGACGCGGAGTTCCTGGCGAGGCTCAGCGAACGGTCACGCGCCCTGCGGGCCCTGACCGACCCCGGGTTCCGCGCGCTGCTGCTGCCCGTGCTGCGGGCCGACTTCACCGCGTCGGAGACCTACGCGTTCACCGGGGGAGAGCCGTTGACCTGCCCCGTCACCGCGCTGGGCGGTGAACAGGACCAGGACGCCGGGCTGCCGGAACTCGCCGAGTGGCGTCAGCACACCACCGGCGGGTTCGAACTGGTCGCCTTCCCCGGGGACCACTTCTTCGTCGACGACGCGTGGCAGGCCGTGGTGGCCGCGGTCGGCGACCGGCTGCGGCCCCGCACCGGGACCACGGGACCCGGTCGGCCACCCGGCTGACCGGAGTGAGGGCGGCACCGGCCCGGTGCCGCCCTCACTCCGGCGGACGAGGGTCCGCCTGCCGCTCCCGCCGGTACCGCCGCTGTTGGCAGGCGCGCGAACAGTACCTGCGGCGACGGCCCCGCGCGGGCTGGAGGACGGGACCCGCGCAGACGGCGCAGCGACGCGAGGCCACGGTCTTTTCGTCACCGGGGCGCCTCCTTTCGTCACGCGGCCCCCGACGGCCCGCCGCCCGCCGGGGGATCGACTGCGCCGCGGCGACGAGGCCGGACGCCGCGACGAGCCCGCGCGGTGTGTGGTCGACCAGTTCGCCGTCGAGGTCCGGACACTGTCCGACGATGTCGTCGTCGGGACACCGCAACAGGTGCAGCAGATAGGCGTGGGCGCTCTGCAACCGCCGGATCTTCTCCTCGGTCAGCCTGACCTGGTCCTTCACCGCGCTCTGCCACTGCCGGTTCCGGCCGCCCGAGGTCACGGCGGACACCTGGTCGAGCGGCATCGCCCCCACCACGCAGCACAAGTAGGCGAGGCCGATGCGACGGAGTTCGGTCTCCCCGTAGGCCCGCCGTCCGTTGACCCTCGGCGGCTCGTCCAGCACGCCCTGGGCCTCCCACCACCGCAGGGTCGACGGGGCGAGGCCGTAGAGGGCTGCCGCCCGGCCGATCGAGACACGCGGGGGATCGCTCATGCGCCCATTTGACATCAAGTCGCCTGGAAGACTCAAGATTGAGGTTAGGTAAGCCTTATCGCACCCCTCCGGGGTGGTGGTGGAGGCGGCGTCGGGAGCCGCGCGGCTGTCCGGAGAACTCAGAAAGGCGACCGCCTGATGCAGCGTCAACTGGTGCTCAACTACGTGCTCACCTCCCAGGGCTACCCCTGGGAGGCATGGCGTCACCCCGCCATGGACGTCACTCGTGTCAACGATCTCGACTTCCACCTGGAACAGGCACGGCTCGCCGAGGCGGGACGGTTCGACGCCCTCTTCGTCGTCGACCACCGCGCCCAGTTCCACACCCCCGACGCGGCGCTCTTCTTCAACCTCGACCCCGTCCAGCTCCTGACCGCCGTCGCCGCCCACACCGAGCACATCGGCCTGATCGCCACCCTCGGCACCAGCTACTGGACGCCCTACGCGGCGGCCCGTCAGCTCGCCACCCTCGACCACCTCTCACGGGGCCGGGCGGGCTGGAACGTCGTCACCTCCGCGTCCGTGCAGGAGGCCCGCAACCACGGCCTCGACGACGCCGAGAACCGGGAGATCCGCTACGGCAGGGCCCGGGAGTTCATCGACGCCTGCCTCCAGCTGTGGCACTCGTGGGAGCCGGACGCGATCACCGCCGACCGGTCGCTGCCCACCCCGGTGGACCCCGGGAAGATCCACGCCATCAACTTCGCCGGTGAGTACATACGGGTCGACGGACCGCTCGGCACGCCCCGCTCCCCGCAGGCGGTGCCGCTGATCTGCCAGGCCGGACCCTCACCCGCCGGACGCGAACTCGCGGGCTCCTACGCCGACCTGGTCTACGCGGCCTACACCGGCCCGGAGGAGGGCCGCGCCTACCGCGAGGACCTCTCGGACCGGGCCGTCACGGCGGGCCGCGCGGCCGACGCGCTCAGGGTCGTGCCCAACCTGGTGCCCTTCGTCAAGAGCACCGAGGCCGAGGCCCGGGCCTTCCAGCGGGAACTCCTGGACCTCGCCCCCGAGGACGCGCCCACCCTCGGCTCCCCGAGCATGGTGGTGGGCACTCCCGAACAGATAGCCGACCGGATCACGTCCGACTTCGCCTCCGGGGCCCACGACGGCGTCACCCTCGCGGTCCCCCTCCTGTCCGGCCTCGCCGACTTCGTGGACACGGTGGTGCCGATCCTCCAGGCCCGTGGCGTCCACAAGCGCGAGTACGCCCCCGGCACCCTGCGGGAGAAGCTCGGCCTCCCGTTCACCCTCCCGGTGGCCCGCGACCGCTGGCACCGGTTCTACCCGGTGTGACGCGGCCGTACCGGGCCGCCGCTCCCCCACGCGGCGCCAGGCGGGGCGGTGCCGGATTCCGCCGCGCCGTGGCGTACCGCACGGGATCGGGGTCCGTGCCGGGGCTCCGGCGTGCCGGACGTACGGTCGGCCTCCGGCGTCTGGCTCTGAGCGCACGCCATGAGGAGAGAGACGCCAGGGCGATCCGCCACAGCGTCAGCTCGACCGCCCGGAACTTCGGCGCGCGAGCCTGACCAGGGCGGCTTCACGGCCCGGTGCGGCCCGCGCCGGGCCGGGCGCCCCCGCGAACGCCCGATGAAGCACGGCAGCGCCCCGGCGGTCGTGCCCGTGACGGAGGGCCCCGGCCCGGGCGGACGGGCCTCAGTGGCCGCCCGGTGCGGTGGTCAGCAACTCCTCGGCCGACCGGGTTCCGCCCAGGACCCCCAGATAGACCCGGGTCAGCGCGGGGGAGTCCCGGATCCTCCGGTGCATCGCCAGCCTGTCATCGGTCACCCGGAGGTCCGCCGTGGCCAGCGTGGACGCGTAGGACTCCATGAGCACTCCGTCCCGCAGGCTCGCGAACTCGGCCAGCGCCGTGTCCACCAGCCCGTCCGTGCCGCACCGCCCGGCGAGTGCCCGGCCGAGCGACTCCGCCTGGAGGAAGGCGTCGGTGATTCCCCGGGCCGTGATGCTGTCCTTGTGGTGTCCGGCGTCCCCCACCAGGGCCCAGCCGGGACCGGTCGCCTCGCGGAAGAAGTTCCGCTGGTCGCCCGTCCCCCGCAGCCGCAGCACCGGCTCCCTGTTCCGCACCTCCTCGTGGAGATCGGGCGCCAGGGCCCTGACGACCTCCAAATGGTGCCCGAGGGGATCCCTGCGCACCCGCGCGAACTCCGCCTGGGGGACGAAGGTGGACAGGAGGGTGACGCCCTCGTGCGTCGGTATGACCCCGAGGTAGCGGCCGGTGGACTCGACGAGTCGCACATGCTCCCCCGCCAGGCGCCACCCCGAGTAGTAGACGCAGGTGCGGCGTGGGTCCTCGACCGTGGTGCGGGCGGCGCAGAGCGTGGCGAGCGTCGAGCGCATCCCGTCGGCCCCGACGACGACACGGGCACTCTCCCGGACGACCGTCCCGTCAGGGCCGCCCAGCACCGCACCGGTCACCCGCCCGTCCCGGCGGACGACGTCCAGCAGTCTCGTCCGGGGTCTGAACTCGGCCCCCGCGGCCCGGGCCGCCTCGACCAGCAGACGGTCGAGCACATGACGGCGCGGGGCGACGGCGAAGTCCACCCCCTCGTACGCGGGGACCGGACCGGACACCGAGACCCGGTCGATGGTGTGCGTCATGGTCCGCAGCGGGGGGCAGCCGGTCTCCAGCAGCGGGTCCAGGACCCCCCAGTCCCGCAGCCGGGACACCCCCGGCGGATGGATGTACAGCGTGGACAACGTGTCCGAGGGGAACCCCGACCGGTCCACCAGCAGCACCCGGTGCCCGGACTCGGCCACCAGCATCGCGGTGGCCGCTCCCGCGCAGCGGGCACCGACCACGATCGTGTCGTACAAGGCATCACCTTTCGGTCGTGGCCCGTGCCTGACGGTCGGCCCGGCACAGGGATCAGTTCCAGCCCGACCGGGAGGCGATGACACCGGCGACGTCGTCGGCGCGGTCGAGGAGGAGGTTGTGACCGCCCGGCAGACGGCACAGCGCGAATCCCCCGTCGGTGAACGCGGACCAGGCCGCGAAGTCCTCTCCGGACACCGCCCCGTCCGAGACGCCGAGGATGCCGACCACCGGGGCACGCACCCTGGTGGTGCCGTCCTCAGCGGGCCGGTAGGTTTCGATCGCCGCGTAGTCCGCCCGCAGGGCCGGCACCAGCAGACCGAGCAACTCCTCGTCGTCGAGGACGAAGTCCGGTACGTAACCGTCGGCGGCGACCCGCCGGACGAAGGGACCGAGCGGGTACGTGTGAACACCGTTCCGGGGGACGCGGTCGGGCGGCTCGTGCGCGGACAGGAACAGCGTACGGACGGGGTGGTCGCGCAGCCGCCGGGCCATCTCGAACGCCAGGATGGCCCCGGAGCAGTGCCCGTAGAGGGTGACCGGGCGGCCCCCGGAGTGGTGGACGACCGCCTCCGCCGCGGCTTCGGCGAGCGCGTGCACGTCCCGGAGGGGCTCCTCGTGCAGCCGGGCCTCCCGCCCCGGCAGCCGCACCGCGACGGGAAGCGCGAAGCGCCCCACGGCTCGGCACAGGTCACGGACCGCTGCCGCGCCCGCGCCCGCGTGGGGGACCGCGTAGAACACCTCGTCCCGCGGCGCGGGCGCCCCGCTCGTCATCTCCACCAGCCACGGGCTGGTCCGTGTCTCCGTCACGGTCGTCCCCGTTCCGTCGTGACCAGCGCGGTCAGGGCCGCGCGGTCCACCTTCCCCACCCGGTTCACCGGGAACGACGGCACCTCGACCACGTGGTCGGGAACCATGTGGCGGGGCAGCCACCGCCGGGCGAACGCCAGCAGTTCGTCCCGGACGAGACCGTCGGCGAGGTAGAACGCGGCGAGGCGGCTGCCGCCCGGTCCCGGCACGGCCAGCACCACCGCCGCCCGTACCCCCTCGCACCTGGTCAGCACACCGCGGACCTCCCCCAGCTCGATGCGGTGACCCCGGACCTTGACCTGGTCGTCCGTCCGGCCGAGGAACTCCAGAACCCCGTCCTCCCCCCACCGGGCGCGGTCTCCGGTCCGGTACATCGGGGCGCCCGGCGTCGGCGCCCACGGGTCGGGCAGGAATCTGGTCGCGGTCAGCGACGGGTCCCCGGCGTAGCCGTCGGCCACGCACACTCCGCCGATGTACAGATCGCCCGCCACCCCCACGGGACAGACGGCCAGGCGCTCGTCCAGGACGTAGTAGCGCGCGTTGTCCATCGGTACTCCGTAGGGCACGCTCGGCCGGGCCGGATCGACGTCGTTGGCCAGGAAGTGGTTCGACCACACGGTGCACTCGGTCGCTCCGCCCAGGGCGACCACGTCCGCCGCGGGGAACGCCGCCCTGATCTCGCCGGGCATCGTCAGCGGGATCCAGTCCCCGCTCAGCAGCACCAGGCGCAGCGCCGCCCCGCCGAGGTCCCGGCGGAGCGGAAGATAGGGCGTCGCCATCCCCAGCATCGCGGGCGCGGAGTTCCACACCGTGATGTCCTCCCTGACCAGGATGTCCAGCAGGACGTCCGGCTCGCTCAGCTCCTCCTCGCCCGCCACGCGCACGTACCCTCCTGCCGCGAGGGTGCCGAACACGTCGAACACCGACAGGTCGAAGCAGAAGGAGGCCACCGACAGAACCCGGTCGCGGGGCCCCACCCCGTACGCGCGTCGGAGCCAGGTGATGAGGTTGACCACCGGGCGGTGCCGTACCACCACGCCCTTGGGGACGCCGGTCGAACCCGAGGTGAAGATCACGTAGGCCACCGAGCCGGGGGACACCTCCGCCTCCGGCGGGGTCGCGGGCCGCTCCCGGACGTCCGGTCCCGACCAGAACGTGCGCCGCCGGGGGAGCGCCGGGCCGGGCCCGAGGACCAGTTCGGCGTCGAACCGGTCGGCCAGCGCGCCTTCGAGACCGGCTCCGCCCCGCTCGTGGACCGTTACGCGGGCCACGGACGGAAGCACCTCCCCGATGCGGCGGAACGCCCCGCGGGGCAGGGCGAGACCCGGGTGGTCGTCCCGTTCGGGGTCGACCAGGTCGCCGAGCAGGATCCGTCCCCCGGGGCGGAGCAGACCGACGGCGGCCTCCAGCACCTCGTACAGGTACTCGACGTCGGGGAAGAACTGGACCACGCTCGACATCACCACCACGTCGAACGGGCCGGTCACCAACTCGCCCGCCCGGTGGGCGGGGCCGACGACGCCCTCCAGCTCCGGGTACCGTCCGCCGTGGCGCTCCAGCACCCCTTTCACCGACGACGGCGAGACGTCCAGGGCCACGTACCGGCCCGCGTCCCCCGCCAGCTCCCCGACGAGTTCCCCGGAGCCGCACCCGATCTCCAGCACCGACGGGCGCTCCGCGGCACCGGTGCCGTCGCCGGCGGCGAACAGCCGGGCGATGCGCCGCCGGTACGCCTCCAGACCGGCGACCGTGTAGGCGGTCGTGCCCCGGGTGTTGAAACCGGCGGCGAGGAGCCGGTCCGGGGCCTCGACGACATGGTCGAACAGGGCCGCGAGTGCCGTCTCCCCGCAGGCGTCCCCGGCGGAGTACCGGTCCGGACGTCCGGGGCACACGACGCCCCGGACGGAGGGCACGGAGGCCGCGAGCCGTTGCGCGGCCCGTTGCCGGCCGGCACCGGCCACCAGGTACGCGACCCCGAGCCGGTCGAGCAGCCGTTCCGTCCTCGCCGGGGGCCAGTCCGGGTCGAGGGGTACGTACGCGGCCCCGGTCTTCAGAACGGCCACCAGGGAGACCACGGCCCAGGAATCCCGCTCGCTGTACAACGCCACGTGCTCGCCCGGCCCCACGCCCCGGGCTGTCAGGAGCCGGGCGAGCCGGTCCGACCAGGCGTCCAGCTCCCGGTAGGTGAACACCGTCCCGGCGGCGTCCCCCACCGCGTCCGCGTCCGGGGATCGCCGGACCGCCTCCCGGAGCAGGTCGACGACGGTGGCGTGCTCCGGGAACGGGGCGGCGGTCGCGTTCCACCCGGCACGGGGGTACCTCATCGGGAGCCGTCCGTCAGGAAGCCCGCCACGGCCCGCTCCACCCCGTGGACCGTGGGGGCGTCGAAGAACAGCCGTAGCGGCAGCCGCACCCCCACCTGGCGCGAGAGGTCCGTCATGACGAGGGCGACCAGGTAGGAGTTGCCGCCGACGGCGAAGAAGTCGGAGTCGGGGGCGAAGTCCTCGTGCTCCAGCGCCGTTCGCCAGGCCCGGCGCACCATCCGGGGGAGTGCGTCGGTGGCGATGTCGACGTGCTCGTTCATCAGCGGCCCTCTCATTCCTGTCCGGTGGCACCGGTGTCACAGACGAGTTGGATGTCCGGGAGCGGGCCGCCGGGCGGTGCCGCTCCCTCCGACGCTTCGCGCACATGCCTTCTCAGGGCCTCCACCAGCGGCCACGCCCGGCCGGGCGGCAGCGGGGGCTGATGTGCCGTCACGGTGCCTCCCCGGTGGGGGAGGGAGAGCCGGAAGTGGTCGTCGGCGGTGCCGACGGGGGCGGCCCACACCTCCAACGAGGCCGTTCCGCGCCCCGGTTCGCAGCCGACCCGCACCCGCCACCCGCGCCGGGTGCCCAGACCCCACAGCGACTCCGGGTCCGCGCAGCCCTCGGCGGGCCCCAGCCGCGCGTTGCGTACGCCCCGCCACACCGCGGGCCCGCCCCCCTCCGTGAGATGCCGGGCGACCGCCGCCAGGGGGCCGCCCGGACCGGTCCCCCGGGGAGGCCGCTCCGGGGGCGGGCAGCCGACGTGCAGCACGGCGTCGAACCGGTAGACGCTCATCTCGTTGCGGAAGATCCCCCGGCGGGGGGCCACCTCGACGGCCGTGACCCGGTCGAGGACCTCCGCGAACCGCCCGACGTGATCCGGCGACAGACTCAGTTCGAAGTCCCGCCGTTGGTGTCGTTCGAGGTCGAACGCGACCGTTCCGTCCTCCTGCCGCGCGCGGTAGTAGTGGGGGAGCGTCGTCGCGTCGCGGAGGTCGCCCAGGAAGACGTGTCCCCCGGGGGCCGTCACCGCGACGGCCCGGGAGACCACGTCCTCCAGATAGGCCGTGCCCGGGAAGTACTGGACGACCGAGTTCAGGACCACGGTGTCGTAACCGGGGCCGGGCGGGACCGGTAGGTCCTCGTGCGCGGCGTGCTGGTGGACCTCCACCCGGGTACCGGGTCCGGCCCGGTCGGCGATGCCCCGCAGCGCGTCGAGGGAGGCCCGCGCGAGATCGGTGGCCACGTACGTGCCGGGGCCGCCGCCGCGCAGCAGCCCGTCCATCACCAGTCCGGTCCCGGCGCCGATCTCCAGGACGGTGCGGGGGCGCAGCGCCCGCACGCGGTCCACGGTCGCCCCCACCCACTCCCGCATCTGTTCTCCGGGGACCTCCGCCCCGGTGAGGCCGTCGATCCAGCCGACGAGCCGTGGATCGGGGTCCTCGGAGCCGGATCCCCGGCCGGACGCCACCGGCGTTCCGTACAGGTCCTCGAACAGGTACGACCAGCCGTCGACCGTCTCGTCCGCCCCGACCGCGGGTACCACCGCGATCCTGTCCCCCGGCCCCGGCAGCGGCCGGGCCGAGGAGACCCGGGGGTGGGACTCCAGGAGGGCGGCCCATGCCAGGGCCCGCTCCGCCCGGGTCATCGCGCGGCCTCCTCGTACGCGTCGGTCTCGTCGGCGAGCCGCTCGAAGTAGGACCGCATCGCGGCGAGCAGTTCCCTGATCCGGTCGTCCGGATACCGGTTCGCGCTGTAGGTGACGGAGAACGACAGCCGTCCGTCCGAGAGCATCGCGCCGATCTCCAGCTCGTGCGGGCGGGTGCGGTGCGGCGCCCGGTCGTGTTCGGGGAACCCCGCGAACCGCAGGACGCCGCCGTTCCGTTCGCCGCCCCCGACCGAGCCCAGGTACGTCACCCCCACCGGGTTGCGGTGCCGGGGCAGCGGTTCGTCCGAGACGAAGGCGAGCAGCCCGTGGCCCAGACCTCCGGTGGGAACGTCGCGCAGGGCGCGCCGGGCGTCGTCGAGTTCGTGGCGCGCGCTTCGCCCCGGTGCGGGCAGCGCCAGGGGGAACAGCGAGGCGAACCAGCCGATCGTCCGGGAGAGGTCGACCGAGTCGACGACGTCCTCACGGCCGTGTGTCTCGAAGTCGATCAGCAGGGGGCCGGGGTCCGTCACGGGCCGCAGTCCGGCGGCTGCCCCGGCGAGTACCACCGCGGTCAGCGACGCCCCGGTCGACGCGGTGACCCGGGAACGCAGGGCGCGGGTGGTCGTCTCGTCCAGGGAATCCGCCAGGGTGCGCTGCGAGGCGACGTCGTTGCGGCCGTCGGGGTGGTCGACCCGGAGCGCGGACGCCGCCGTCGCGGTGACCCGGCGCCAGTACTCGCGTTGGCCGAGCACCTCGGGGGAGGCGGCGAAGTCCCGCAGGGCCTCCCCCCAGTCGCGGTAGGTCGAGGGCTGGGGAAGGAGGACGATCTCCTCGCCGCGGTCGAGCTGCCCGCACGCCGTGGTGATGTCGTCGACGAGGATGCTCATGGAGGCGGGCTCCATGACGAGGTGGTGGGCCGTCAGGAGGAGGGTGCGCTCGCCGCCGGGCAGGGTGAACGCGGCACAGACGACCAGGGGCCCGCCGCTGTCGAGGGCGATGGCCGACTGGCAGGTGCGCACGGCGCGGTCGAGGGCGGCCCGCGCCCGGCCCGGTGCCAGGTGCGAGAAGTCGAAGCGCCGCATCGCGTCGCCCTTGGGCGCCTCGCCGTAGGATTGGGTCCATTCGCCCGAGGGCGACCGGGTGAAGCGGAGGCGGAAGGCGTCGTGGTGGGCGAGCGCCGCGTCGACGGCCGCGCCCAGCCGCTCGTCGTCGACGCCGGGGGCGATGTCGAAGAGATTGCTGTAGTTGTAGTGGCCCGCCCCGGGGTCGGGCCCCGTCAGGAACCACGACTGGACGGGCAGCAGCGGCACCGGTCCTGCCATCCGGTCGTCCTGGGCCGTCGTGGAGGAGGCGCTCGTGCCGGGCGCGAGGGGGGAGCCGGCGGTCAGCAGCGCCGCGAGGTCGGCCACGGTCTGTCCCAGGAACATGTGACGGGGCCGCATGGGATAGCCCGCCTGCCGGGCGGCTGCCACCACCCGCAGTCCCAGCAGGGAGTCCCCGCCGATGTCGAAGAAGTTCTGGTCCGGGGTGAGCGCGTCCAGCCCGAGGGTTTCCCGCCAGATGGCGAGCAGGGTGGTCACGGCCCGGTCCCACTCCCCGGTCGGCGCGTGCGGGGGGAGCGCGGGACGTTCCGGCCCGGCGGTTCCGGGAACGGCGGCGGGGGAGCGGACGGGGCTGGTCAGCGGGACGGCGTCGACCGGTCGGTCCGGATCATCCGCCAGGGCCCGCAGGACCGCGATCAAGTCCTGTGCGAAGCCCTCCCCCCACGGCGCGTCCCACAGGTCGGCGGAGAAGTCCACGACGCAGGCGAGCCGGTCGCCCTCCTGGTGGAACGAGGTGGTGACGTCGAGCGCGCTGCCCTCGGCGCCGGAGTCGAGGGTCCGTACTTCGACGCCCTCGGCCGTGAAGTCGGGGCCCGGCGGCTGGAGGGACACCGCGTGCTGGAAGAGGGGGTGGTGGGAGAGGCTCCGGGTGGGCGTCACGAGTTCCACGACCCGCTCGAACGGCAGCCGGTCGTGCCGGTAGACGCCCAGGGCCCGGCGGCGCACCCGTGACACCAACTCGGTGAAGGTGATCCCTGGCTCGTAGTCGGACCGGTACACGAGTTCGTTGACCAGGGAACCGATCATGGGGTGCGTCACGGGGTCGTGCCGCCCGGACGCCGCCCCGCCCACGCAGAAGTCGGCCTGTCCGCCCAGACGTGCCAGCACCACCTGGTAGGCGCTCAGGAGCAGCATGTACGGGGTCGCCCGCGACGCGCGGGAGCGGCGCTCCAGCGCCGCGGTCAGCGCCGCGTCCAGATGGGTCCAGACCCGGTGGGCGCGCCCGCTCAGGGCCGGGGGCCGGGGGCGGTCGGTGACCAGGGAGAGGTTCCGGGGCGTCGGGGTCAGGGTGTCCTTCCAGAAGTCCCGCCCGGCCCGCAGCGCGGCCGGGTCGGCGGTGCGCGCCTCCATGGCCGCGTACGCGCCGTACGGGACGGCGAGGCGTTCGACCGGTGTCCGCGAGCCGTTCCGGTGGCGTCGGTAGCCCTCGGTCAGCTCCCGGAGGAGCACCGCGCACGACCATCCGTCGAAGACGATGTGGTGGAAGCCGAGCAGGAGGAGGAAGTCCTCCTCGCCCCGCCGCACCAGCAGAGCGCGCATCAGGGAGTCGGCGAAGTCGAAGGGGGCGTTCGCCTCCCGTTCGACGGCCTCGGCCACCCGGTGGTCGCGTTCGGCCGCCGGTAGCCCCCGCAGGTCCAGCCGGCGCAGCTCCGGCCCCTGCTCCCGGACGATCTGGACGGGACGCTGGTCGCGCACCTCGATGACGGAGCGCAGCACCTCATGGCGCTCCACGATGTCCGCGAGCGCCCCGCGGAGGGCGTCGGCGTCCACGGGGCCCCGCAGTTCCAGGTGCACGGGGAAGACGTACATGGCCGCGCCCGTGTCCAGCTGGTGCAGGAAGAAGAGACGTTCCTGGGCGCTGGTCAACGGATGGGCGAGGGCCGCCGTGGGGACGGGGTTCGGCATGGGTGTCCTCTGGGGGTCGCGGAGGGGAACGGGTCGCTGAGCGGTGCGGGCCGGCGCCGGTCGTGTTCCCGGGCGGGAGCGGCCTGGCAGTTACCGGCGGGCGGGCCGGACCGGGCGGGCGTCCGGGACCGCCCGAGTCACTCTCCGGAGGGCGTGCGCCGGTGGGACGAGTCGACGAGTGCGGCGAGTTCCCCGAAGTCCTCGGCGCCCAGCAGGTCGCTCACGTCGAGGCGCCAGGCGTGGTCACGTGAGAGGACGGCCTGGATCCGCAGTGCCGACAGCGAGGAACCGCCCAGCCCGACGAACGAGTCGCCCTCCGCCACCTCCTCGTACCCGAGGGCGTCGGCGACCACCCCGAGCAGGGTGGCGAGGGCGTCGCCCGAAGGGCGCGGCCGGCGCTCGTCCGGCCCCTCGTGGAACCAGAACGACTCCTCGTCGAAGGGGTACGGCGGGAGGTCGGCTGGACGGGGACGCGGACCGTCGGCGAAGAAGCGCCGCCAGGGGACGTCCGCCCCGTCCGCCCCGTCGACGTACCGCTGTGCCGTCGTCTCCTCGGGAGGGAGGCCGTCGGCGGGTGCCCCGGGGACGGAGCGGACCCGTGGCACGTCCCGCCAGCTCTCGGGATCGGTGGCGGCCAGCGTCCGGCAGGTCTCGGCGAACTGGGCGGGGTCCCGCGCGAGGACCGCCACCCGGGGGCCCCGGTGGTGCTCGCGGTCGTGCCACAGGCTGAAGGCGGTCTCGTGGAGCGGGGCGTCGCCCCCGGTCCGGGCGTGCGCGGCGAGCAGCGCGCGCAGCGCGGTGGGCGTCCGCGCCGAGAGGGGGAGGACCAGGGGGTGGTGCGCGGGGCTCCCCTGCGCGGCGGCGGACGTCTCCCGGTGGGGCGCCTCCTCCAGCACGACATGGGCGTTGGTGCCGTTGAACCCGAAGCAGCTGACCCCGGCGAGCAGCGGACGGGCCCCGTCCCGGCCCGGGCGCAGGTCCCACGGGCCGGTCGGTACGAACAGCGGGGAGTCCAGGAAGTCGATGTGGCGGTTGGGCTCCCGGAGGTTGACGGTCGGCGGCACCATGCCGTGCTCCAGCACCAGCAGGGCCTTCACCAGGCCGGAGAGCCCGGCGACCCCGTCGACGAGGTGTCCGATGTTGCCCTTGACGGATCCGGCGGCGATGAACTGGCGCCGGTCGGTGTGGCTCCGTACCGCGTCGGTGATCCCTCGCACCTCGATGGGATCGCCGAGCGAGGTGCCCGTCCCGTGCGTCTCCAGGTACGCGAGAGCCTCCGGGGTGATCCCGGCGCGCCGCCAGGCGTCGAGGAGGAGCTCGGTGTGGGCCGTGGGGTTGGGGGCGGTCAACATGGCCGACGCCCCGTCGTTGTTGAGGGCCGAGGCGCGGATCACCGCCCGGACCCGGTCACCGTCGAGCAGGGCCCGCTCCAGCGGTTTGAGGAACACGGCCACCACGCCCTCGCCCCGGCCGATACCCGTTCCGTTCTGGTCGAACGGACGGCAGCGGTGGTCGTCTGAGGTGATGCCCGCGGCGTCCATCGGACGGTTCGCCGAGGCGATCGGGAGCGGGAAGAGGTTGACGCCGCCGACGAGGGCGGTGTCGCAGTCGCCGTTGCGCAGCCCGAGGAGCGCCTCGTGGAGCACGACGAGGGAGGAGGCGCAGGTCGCGCTGGAGACGAAGGCCGGGCCGTGCAGGTCGAGGAGGAAGGACAGCCGGGACGCCGCGAAGGAGGGGACCACTCCGGGTACGGCGGACGGCGTCATCTCCACCACGTCGCCGGAGTAGTCGCCCGCGGCGGCGGAGACGTAGACCCCGGCCCGGGTCCCGCGGACCCGGCCGGTCTGTCCGGCGTCCTCCAGACAGTGGTAGGCGGTCTGGAGGAAGCGTCGTTGCTGTGGGTCCATGGCCCGGGCGTCGGCCGGGGTGACCCCGAAGAACCGGGCGTCGAACCGGTCCACGTCCTCCAGCCAGGCGGCGGTGAGGAACTCCGGTTCCGTCCCCGGATCCGGGGCCACGGGTGCGCACAGCTGACGCCGCCGTGGCGGCGCGCTCTCCACGCGGTCCTCCCCGGCCATGAGGACGTCCCAGAACCGCGCGTACGTGGGGGCGCCGGGGAGCTGCGCCGCCACGCCGGTGATCGCGACGTGTCCCGACCGCTCGGCGCTCCGGCCCGGGGCGCCGAGCGCGGCGACGAGGTCCCGGGCGGTTTCGCGGTCGATGTGTCCGCGGGCGAGGAGTCCCATGATCGTTGTCGTCGGCTGCGTCACGTCCGGGCCTCCTGGCCGTGTGGGGGAGCGGGATGCGGGAGCGGACCGGCCATCAGATGGCGCAGCGCGACCCGGGCCTCGGGCCGTTCGGTGAGGTAGAAGTGCCCGCCGGGGAAGGGGCGTTCCGGTACCGGTCGGCCGGTCGACCGGGCCCACACCTCCGGTTCGTCGGGCGCGGTGAAGGGATCCTCCCGTCCGGCCCAGAACTCGTACTCCGGTCCGGGCGGTGGGTCGGCGGGGTCGGGGCGGTAGGAGTCCAGCAGGAGCAGGTCGTCGCCGAAGACCGTGATCACGTCGTCCAGGAGCTCCGGGGTGGAGAGGACCTCGGAGGGGGTGCCGCCGTAACCGGTCAGCAGGGCGGTCAGTTTCTCGCGGCTCCGCCGGGGCGCGGGTGACGGCAGCGCGGCGGCTTCGGCGGCGGCCCGGCCGGGGGAGATGGCACTCGACACGATCACCTTCCTCACCCAGGCCCGCCGTCCGGGCGTCAGCACGCGCAGCACGGCGTCGCACAGCAGTCCCCCCAGGCTGTGCCCGAAGAACACCGAGGGGCGGTCCAGGAGGGGCGCCACGTACCGGGCGAGGGAGGCGCGGGCCTCCTCGAAGGAGGCGGTGCGCGGTTCGTCCTCGCGCGTGCCCCGGCCCGGCAGGTCGAACAGCAGGCCCTCGGCGCGTGGGGGGAGCCCGGACGCGAGGGGCAGGAGCGACAGGGCCGAGCCCCCGGCGTGCGGGAAGAAGAAGACGCGTGTTCCGGCCGTGTCCGAGCCGACCGAGAGGTGTCCGTCGTGTACCGCCACCCGTGAGTTCGGGCTCACCGGCATCGCTCCTCGCATGCTGATCGTGGTGGGGGCCCCGGTGGCGCGGGCCACGCGGCGGGGAGGCCGGGCGGCGGGCGCCGCCCGCCGTCTCCGTGCCGCCGGGACGCTTCCGTTCCTGTTCGCGTTCTCCGCCGCATTTCCGCGTGGGGTCCGGAGTTTCCTCCGATGCATTCCCTGGCTGTAGTCGCGGTCATGGGCACTTCCGCAGGTGAACTCATTAACATGTACCCGACCGGTGGGGCGTGCGCAAGAGGCGCTGGTTGCACGCCCCTATGCGTGCCGCTGATTCCCGCTGGCGTCGAACCGTGATTCCGGTCGATGTCGGCGGGGCGGGAATTCGCTTGTGTGCGGCCTTCTTTCGCGGCCTCCGCAGGCAGGCCGTGCTCGGGTTCCATGTCATACGGGCAGGATGGGGCGCGTACGTTCCATGTGCTTCTCGGGCAAGTGTTTGGCCGGGATGATTGGAAGTGACTTCGAGGGGGAACCCTCCCTGGCCGGTCGCCCGGGGGCAGTTGAGCGGAGAGGGAATTCATCCCGGCATCGTGACGGTGCTGGGAAAGTTGGGCATACTCTTGATCGCCAACAGAACGAGTCATGACCTGCCCGTGCGTTGTTGGCCGGGCTGGCCCAGAAGTCGATGGAAACGCAGGTGTGCGAAGGGTGTGAGCAGGGGAAACCGGTGTTGTTCGACAGCCCTGACCATGCTTGCGAAGCTGGTGTCAGTCGTCTCGCCGCGTTCCCGCCGCCGAGACCCGGCGTATGCCGAATGACGATGAAGGAACACGGAAGAACATGAACGGGGGCTTTGGTTGTCGATGTCTTCGAAGCGTACCGGAAGGTCTCGGTACGCCCGTGCGCAAGCAGGCGGGAAGTTATTGGCGGTAATACGCCAGAACCTCGATCGCGCCGCATAGGTCAGTTTTCCGTGTCAGGTCCGGGGTCGTCGATCCCCTGGGTTGACACGGTAATCGCCACTCGCGAACCCGCGTTGAACGGCGGAAACCCAAGCGGTTGCTTCTCTGATCTTGAGCTCCATGCAAGGTGACCATCCAGGCAGAGCCAAAGGTTGAATGCGCTGTGATTGAGATGACGAAGTCCGCAGATCGGTCCGACGAAGGCTCGGATTACCTGATAGAGCTTCGGGACCGGGGACTGCGCGACCTACCGGTCAGCCTCGTTCCCCTCGAACGGATTTCCGTGACGTACATGCCGCGACTGACCGGCGAGGACGAGGAGTACGCCCGCCAACTCGCCCTGTCGGAGGCGGACCTCCCCCCGATCCTCGTCCATGGACCGACCATGAACGTGGTGGACGGGGTTCACCGGCTCCGCGCCGCCCGGCTGCGGGGGCACCACCGCGTCGCCGTCAGGTTCTTCGAGGGCAGCGAACAGGACGCGGCCCACCTCGCCATCGCGCTGAACGTGGCCCAGGGCAGACCGCTGTCACCGGACGACCGGGCGGCGGCCGCCGTCCGCGTCCTCACCGACCGCCCGGAGTGGTCGGACCGTGCCGTCGCCGCCGTGGTGGGGCTGTCGCCCGTCAAGGTCGCGCAGGTCCGCCAAGACGTCGCGGAGAGCCGGACGGTCCGGTTCCGCGTCGGCAGGGACGGGCGGGCCCGGCCGGTCAACGCCGCCAGCGGCCGCGAGCGGGCCAGCGAACTGATCCGGCTCAATCCGCACGCCTCGCTGCGCCAGGTGGCGAAGGAAGCGGGTATCGCCCCCGCGACCGTGGCCGACGTGCGCGACCGGATGCGCCGAGGTGAGGATCCCGTCCCCGCCCGGTTGCGGCCGCTGCCGGGATCCGCGCCGGAGCCGCCCCCACCGACCTCGGAGGAGCACGACGGCTTCCCTTCCCACCCCGGGAGCCTGGCCGGTCCCCCCACCGAGGTCTTCTCCCCGGCCGCGCTCCGGGGCATCGTCCACTCGCTGCACCGTGACCCCTCCCTCCGGCTGAGCGCGTCGGGCCGCAACATGCTCCGCCTCTTCGGGATCTGCGGACTCATCGCGGAGGACCGGACCTGGCTCACCGACCACGCGCCTCCCCACTGTATGGAGAAGATCACCAAACTGGCGGACGGGTACGCCGAGGCGTGGCGTCTGCTCGCCGAGGAACTGCGCTCGGAGGAGAAGCGCCAGCGCCGGGTGTCATAGACGACGTGGACGGGCCGGTGCGTCCGTCCTCCGTGAGGGGACGAGGGCACCGGCCCGCCGGTCAGGCCCCCAGGTCGAGCCGGAGGCTCTCCCGGCGCGCGTAGGTGGAATTGCGGTTCCACCGGGGCCGGGGCCCGATGGCCCGCGCCGCGGGGAAGCGGGCGCAGAACCGGGTCAGCAGGACGGCCGACTCCGCGCGCGACAGCGCGGCTCCCAGACAGTAGTGCGCCCCGTACCCGAAGGCGTGCGTCCGCACGCCCTCGGGGGCCGAAGGGTGCGGATCGGCGATGACGTCCCGGCCGTTGAGCGAGAGCAGCACCAGGTCACCGGCCGCCACCCGTCGACCCCGTAGTTCGAGGTCGGCGTCGGCGACGCGCGCGACATGGCTGAGCGGAGGGTTGCCGCGCAGGACCTCCTCGGTGACGGCCCGCGCCGCCGGAGCCCCTCCGGCCCGCACCGCGGCGGCGGCCCCGGGACGGGTCACCACGTGGTGGAGCACGTTGCCCAACAGCGAGGCCGTGGTCTCCAGCCCGCCGAAGAGCATCATCGAAGCGGTCGCCAGCCGGTACCTCTCGTCCGTCATCCGGTCCCAGAACCCCTCGTCCGCCCCGTCACCCGCGGCGCCGAGTTCACCGAGCATCTCGGTCAGGGCCCGTCCGGCCGCGTCCGCCGCGTCCCGGCGGTACACGCCGTCGAGGAAGACGGAGATCGCCCGGGTCCAGCGGTAGAGCGTCCCGGTGTCCACCTCCGTCAGTCGCAGCAACCGGCCCATCACCCGCGCCGGAACCAGATCCGTGACCAGGCTGACGGCGTCCGGTTCAGCGCTCCCCGCCAACCCGTCCAGGGCCTCGTCCACGATCCGGATGAGCACCGGTTCCAGGGCCCGCACCCGGCTCGGGGAGAACAACGGGCCGAGCTGTTCGCGCAACCGGGCGTGGTCGGTGCCGTCGAGCTGGACCAGCCAGCGGGTCAGGACCGACTCCAGCAGACCGCTGCGCTCCCTCGCCGCCTCGCTCATGTAGAGGTCCAGACAGCGTGTCAGACTGGCTGACGACAAACGCGGTTCGCCCAGTGCCTCGCGCACCGCCGCCGGGTCGGTCACCACCCAGCACCCGAGGCCGCTGTAGCGCACCACCTCCGCCTCCCCTACAGCAGGCACGTCAGCACCTCCTCCCGTGTCCCGGTGGCCCCGGCCAGGCCGTCCACCAGGCTCTTGCGCAGTGCCTCGTCCACGCCCTTGGCCTCCAGCGCCGAGAGGATCCGCCGGGCCGCCCCTGCCACCACGGCCGCTTCGACCGTCCCCGGACCGTCCGTCGGCACGGCACGCACCTCGTCCAGCGACCGTGCCAACTCCTCGTACGGCGCGCGGACGAACTCCGTGAACTCCGCCTGGGAACGGTGACGGGGGGACGGCGTGCCCACGGCCAGCCGGAGGCATCCGGTGAGGAACGACTCCGCGGTGCGGCGGTCGACCCGCGCGCCCGTCGTCCGGCGTGCCCCGGAGGTGAGGAACCCGCCCGCCGCGGCCACCGCGGCCGCGGTGCCGCAGACGAGGACCGGGATCCGGGGCCACGCCTCCCGGGTCAGATCGCGTAGTACCGTCTTGGGCCCCAGCTCCACCACGACCTCGACCGCGTGCTCGCGCAGCCCGTCCAGCGTCTTCGGCCAGGACACGCAGCCCGTCAGCTGCCCCACGAGGCGGGTAGCGGCCTCGTCGCCGGTGCGGTACGCGACGCCGTCGAGGGAGGAGACGACCGGTACCGTCCCGTCTCCGGGAGCCGCCTCCCGCACCGCCGCCGCGTAGTCGGCCGTCACGGGTTCCATCAGGGGGCTGTGCGGAGCCACGGCCACGTCCAGTTCGCGCACCACGGCACTCCGTTCCACCAGGAGCCGGCCCGCCGCGGCCAGAGCCGGCCGGTGTCCGCTGATGACCGTCTGTTCGGACGAGTTGACGTTCGCCAGGGTGACGACGTGACCGGGCCGGGACACCGTCGCGCAGACCCGGCGCACCTCGTCGGGCGCCGGCCCGAAGACGACACGCATCCCACCGGCCTCGGCCCCCGCCATGAGCCGGGCCCGCCGTGCCACCAGAGAGACGGCCCGCTCCAGGTCCAGAACCCCCGCGCACACGAGGGCGGAGATCTCCCCGAGGCTGTGCCCGGCCACCGCGACGACCCGGCTGAGGGCGCCGGGCACCTCGTCCAACGCCCGCCAGGACGCCAGGGCGTGCGTCAGGACCGCCGGCTGGACGACCGTGGGGTCGGAGAGTTCGCCGTGCTCGTCGAGGCAGGCCCGCAGGAGGTCGTAGCCGAGGACGCCGGAGGCCCGCTCGTAGACGTTGCGCGCGGCGGCCGACGCCGCCACCAGATCCTGTCCCATCCCCGCGGTCTGGGAGCCCTGGCCGGGGAAGACCAACGCGGTACGGGGGGAGTGGTCAGTGGTCACGGTCGGGCCGTCCTCTCGTCCAGGAGCCGGGCGGCGTCGTCGGGGGAGAGCGATCCGCCCTCCACCGCGTCGAGGATCGCCTCGACCGAGCCGGTGTCCGGCCCGTCGTCCGGGCCGCGGGGCGCGGTCCGCTCCACCAGCGAGCGCAGCTGGGCGTCCAGGGTCGGATTGCCGTAGAGGTCCGTCACCTCGAAGTCGAGGCCGGGGAGTTCCTCGCGGATGAGCCGGACGAACCGCAGGGCGCTCAGGGAGGTGCCGCCCGACGAGAAGAAGCCCGCCGATCCGTCCGGAGCCGGAGCGCCGAGGGTCCTGCGCCACACCGAGTCGAGGGCTTCGCGGAGCCGTGCGGCGTCGGGACGGTCGGTTCCGGCCGTGTCCCGGACCCCTTCGGCGGGAGGGTCACCGCGTAGTTCCAGCGCGGCCCGGGCCTCGTCGAGCACCCCGGGGCCGAACGGGATGCGCAGGACCGGCCGCAGATAGCCGACCTCGGCCAGGTCCAGCCGGACCACCATGTCGAGGGCGTGGCCGTTGCGGAGGAACCGGTCCAGCGCGGCACGGAAGTCGGTGGAGTCGATGGGCGGGATGGGACTCCTGGTGTCGTAGGCGCCGCTCTCGTCCAGCACCAGGGTGAGGTTCATGGTGTGGGTCGGGACGCCCCCGTCGGTGAACAGCGGTCCGACGGCGTCCAGATACTGGTTGACGGCGCAGCACTCGCTGGCGCCCTTGGTGCCGGAGAGCGAGGAGATGGAGGAGACGAGGACCAGGAAGTCGGGCCGGTCCGCGCGCAGTTCCCGATGCAGCAGCCACGCGCCGCGCACCCGGTTGGCGAGCCCGGCCCGGAACCGGTCGAGGTCCAGCTCCTCGACCCACTGGTGGAAGAGCTGCTTCGTCAGCATGAAGGCGCCGTGCACGGGACCGGCGTCACGGCGGATGCCGTCGAACGCCTCCCGCACGGCGTCGGCGTCCGTGATGTCGCAGCGCACCGACACCACCCGGGTGCCGTTGGCCTCGATCCGCGCGCGCCACTCCCGCTGGTAGGACCGGTGCCGGGCGGCGTCGGCTGCGGCCGGGCCGCCACCGGAGTCCTCGTCGGCCAGCCCGTTCCTGGACAGCAGGACGACCGTGCCCGCCCCGCGTTCGCTCAGCTGGTGGCCGATCTGCATGCCCAGGTACCCGGTGCCGCCCGCGAGGACGTAGGTGCCCCCCGGCCGAACGGCGATCTCCCGCCCCTCCTCGGTCCGCTGGCGCTCGACCACCTTCGTGTAGCGCCTGCCGTTCCGGTAGGCGACCAGCGGCAGCCGGGTCGCGGCGGACGCGGTGAGCTCATCGGCCAGGTGCCCGGCTACGTCGTCGGGGGTCCCGGTCAGGTCGTGGTCGACGGCCAGGTCCGTGACGGCGGGGAACTCCTGGGAGAAGACCCGGGCGAAGCCGAACGAGGTGACCCGTGCCGGGACCACCGCCTCCCCCGGGAGCACCCGTTCCGTGTGACTGCTGACCACCGCGAGCCGCAGCGGTCCGGGCACCTTCCGCCGGATCAGGCTCCGCGCCAGCTGGAACAGGGAGTGCGCGCCCTCCTCCTGCGCCCGGTCGAGCCCCTCGGGGCTCTCCATGGTGTCGTCCACCGGAGTGCAGGTCGTCGCGTGGACGATGCCCGCCAGCCCGGCCGGGTCCAGCCGGTGCCACAGCCGGTCCAGGTGCTCGGGGGTGAACGCGGGCAGCACGTGGTCCGCGTCCGTGCCGCCCCCGGACGCGCTGTCCGGGGAACCGACGTGGACCAGTTCGGCCCGCAGCCCCCGGTCCCGCAGCCGGTCCGCGAGCCGGGCGACCGCACGCTGCCCGGGCCGGGCGAACAACACCCAGGCCGCACCGGTCCCCACCGCTTCGCCGTCCGGCTCGGCCGCCGGCCGTTCGACCCAGTCGATGTCGAAGAACAGCTCGCCGACGTCCCGGCGGACGCCGCTGCCCCCGGCGGGCCAGACGCGTTGGTCGGTGGGAGGAGCCGTGGGCATGGTCAGTGCCCGGGCCTCCGGGACGTGGGACCCGATGTCCGGGGCGTCGAGCCCGGAGACGAACGCGGTGACCAGCTTCCGCAGCGCGGGAGGCACCGACGGCGTGAACCGCGGCGGCTCCACCGGGCCGGGCGGGGACTCCCCGGGCTCGTCCGCGAGGAAGACGCCCTGCGCGCCCAGGTCCTCGGGCATGCGCTCGAAGGTGCGCACCTGTAGCAGCCGCCCGAGCTTGTCGGCCAGGTCGCGGGTCGAATCGGCGAGGACGCAGATCCGCGCCGGGCCCGGGGAGCGCCGGACGCCCAGGGTGTGGGCGATGTCGGCGAGGTCCGCCGACGGGTGGGACTCCAGCCAGCCGGCCACGGCGGCCGTGTGCTCCCAGACCGCGCGGCGGGAACCGGCCGAGAGCAGCACCGGCAGCGTCCGCCCCGGCAGCGGGGCCGGGGGGCCGGGCCGGGGGGCCTCCTCCACGACCACGTGCACGTTCGTACCGCTGATGCCGAAGGAACTCACCCCGGCCCGGCGCGGCTCGCCGTCCACGGGTTGCGGCCAGGGCGCGCCGTGCGGGCTGACCACGAACGGGGTGTCCGCGAAGCCGATCGCGGGGTTGGGTTCCTCCAGCCAGGCCAGTCCCGGGAACGCGCCCCGCTCCAGGCAGAGGACGGCCTGCGCGAGGCCCGCGATGCCCGCCGCGTCGCCGAGGTGGCCGAAGTTGGTCTTGATGGAGCCGATGCGGCAGAAGCCCGTCCGGTCGGTGTCCTCCCGGAAGGCCCGGGTCAGCGCGTCGACCTCGACGACGTCGCCCAGTTTGGTCCCGGTCCCGTGCGCCTCGACGTAGCCGATGCGGTCCGCCCCGACCCCCGCCTCCCGGAGGGCCGCGCGGATCACCGCCGCCTGGGCCTCGGGATTGGGCGCCTGCATGCCGTTGGAGGCGCCGTCGCTGCTCATGGCGACGCCGGAGACGACGGCCCGCACCGGGTCCCGGTCGGCCACCGCCTCGTCGAGCCGTCTGAGCACCATCGCGACGACGCCCTCACCGTAGACGATGCCGTCCGCGGCGGCGTCGAACGCGGCACAACGGTTGCGCGGACTCTGCAGGACGTGGTCGGGCGCGTCGCTCCAGTAGGGGAAGAGACGCAGACTCACCCCCGCCACCACCGCCCGGTCGCACTCGCCGCGCTCCAGAGCCCGCTTGGCCAGGTGCACCGCGCTGAGCGAGGACGAACACGTGGTGTTGACGGTCAGCACCGGTCCGCGCAGATCGTTCCGATAGGCCAGCTGGTAGGCGAGGTTCGCGGGGATGTTGTTGATGAAGGCGCGTTCGTCGGGAGAGTCGTACAGCCGCAGGTACTCCATCGGGGGCTCGGGGGTGTAGCCGACGAAGACACCGGTCCGGGAGCCGCGCAGCCCGGCTACCGGGTGCCCGGCCGCCTCCAGCGCCTCGTGGGCCACCTGGAGGAAGAGGCGTTCCGCGGGTCCCAGGAACTCGGCCTCGTACGGGTCCAGTCCGAAGGCTCCGGGGTCGAACCGGTCGATGTCCTCCAGCCACGAACCCCAGGAACGGGGATCGTCCTCCGGCGCGGACCGCGCTTGCCCGTAGGCGTGCGCCAGGTCCGCGGAGACCCCCGCGACCAGGTCGAAGCGGTCCGGGGGGAAGGGACGCACGGCGTTGTGGCGCGCCAGCAGCAGCCGCCACAGCTCGTCCGGCGTCCGGGCCCCCGGTAGTCGGCAGGCCATCGAGGTCACGGCGACGGGGACGCCCGTCGGGCCCCGTCGCACCGACCGCAGCAGGGGCACGGCGTCCTCCGCCCCCAGCCGTCCCGAGGCGACCAGCGACAGGACGTGCGCGGCGAGCGGGCTGCTTTCCGTGGTGCTCACTTGTCCACCTCCGAGGCGGTCCGGTCCTCCACCGTGGGGGGAGCCGACGAGGGCGGCCCCGCCGGACGCCGTGACACGGCGTGCGCCAGCAGGGCGACGGCGGGGGCGAGGGCCGCCGCCGCCGTCGCGAGCGCGGCCCGCAGGGACACCGCGGAACCGACGTATCCGACGGCCGGGCCGCCGGCGAACTGTCCCGCCGAGTCGAACATGTCCTTGGCCGACAGCATCGTGGCCCGGGCGCGCTCCTCGGTGCGTTCGACCAGCCAGGCGTTGAGGAGCGGCGCGTACGCCGGCCGCAGCGCCATGGCGGCCCAGTACGCGGCCACGGCCAGCAGGAACTGCCCGGACAGCGCCAGGACGAGGGTCGTCCCCATCAGGAGCAGCACCAGGACGCACAGCATCCGGAGCGTGTCGCGCGGCACGGCCGTGTCGCCCACGTACTTCCCCACCACGTGGGTGGCACCCAGCCCGAGCAGCGTGGAGCCGAAGGCCAGCACGCTGAACCAGGTCACGGTGTTCATGCCCAGGAGGTCGGGGAAGGGCAGGTTCTCCAGGAAGTGCGCCCCCCACAGCCGGTCCAGACTCTCGTGCCAGACCCCGATGACCATCACCACGACGAGGACGGTGAGGACCGCGGGGCCGGTGCGGACGAGCCGGACGACGGAACGCAGGCTCCCGGCGGCCTCGCGCAGGACGCCTCCCGTCGGTGTGGCCCCCTCCTCGGGCGCGTCGGCCGGGGCCCGGCGCTTCTCCGGCATGGTCAGGAAGAGCGCCACGGAGAGCGCCACCAGGGCCCCGCCCGCGTACAGCAGGGGGAGGTGGTGGCCGAGGGTGGCGAGACCCGCGCTCAGCACGGTGCCCAGCAGCGTACCGACGAGCCCCGCCTGTGACCCGCGCAGATAGACCCGGGTCAGGTCCCGGTCCCCGGCCTCGTCGGCGACCCACGCCTCCTGGGCGCCGGTGACCAAGGCGAAGCCCAGCGCGCACACCACCTGGGCGGCGGCGATGCCCAGGAAGAACGGCAGCACGCCCTCCATCAGGAACGAGCCGCCCAGCAGGGCGACGCCGAGCACGACGGACAACCGTCGGCTGACGGCGTCCGCGAGTACTCCGGTGGGTAGTTGGAGGACGAAGTAGGCCGTTTCCAGAATGGTCCCGAGAAGCATCAGGTCGAGCGGGCTGAGGTGGGCGTCCTCGACCCGGTAGACGACGACGGTCGCGAACACCATGCCCAAGCAGGCGCCGATTCCGAACTCCATGAGGAGGTAGAGGCGGTAGGCCCCACATCGTGAGCGGAGTTGGTCCAGCAACAGGTCCTCCTGGTGGATGTCGTCCCCTGGTGGGGTCTCACTCGTGACGGGCTCCGGCGCGGGACCGCCCCCGGGGCCGGACTCACCGGCCGTTCCCGGGGCGGCCGTCGAGGGCGCGCAGCGCCGACGGCACGTCCAGTTCGCCGCGTTCCAGCGCGCGCAGCAGCCCGAGTTCGTCCGTGGGCACCGGCGGGCGCCGGTCCGGTGTGACCGGGGCGTCGAGCGAGGCGCGGAACGTGGTGATCGTCGGATGCGCGAAGAGGTGGCCGACGGAGAACTCGTGACGGGGCAGCGTCTCGCGCATCCGGGCGTGCAGCACCATGGCGAGAAGGGAGTTGCCCCCTTGGTCGAAGAAGCTGCGGTCGGGGTGGACGGGGCGTTCCAGGACCTCCTCCCACACCCGGGTGACACGGGCCGTGAGCTCGTCCCCCGAGGCCGTCGCGGGGGGCTCGGCGCCGGACGGGGAGACGGGGTGCGCCCGTGCCGCGCGGCGGCGCATGAGCACCCGGTCCAGCTTGCCGCTCTCGCCGCGCGGCAGCGCGGCTTCCACGATGACGTGGCCCGGCACTGCGTGTTCGGGCAGCAGTCCGCGCAGGCCGTCCCGTACGGTCCGTTCGTCGATGCCCGCACCACCCACGAAGGCGACCAGTTCGGCTCCCCAGGCCCGCTCGGCGAGCAGCGCGAACGCCTCCTCGACCCCGGGCAGCCGCAGCAGACGGTCTTCGACCTCACCCAGCTCGACGCGGTGTCCGCGCACCTTCGCGAGGCCGTCCCGGCGCCCGTGGAACTCCAGGGCGCCCGCCTCTCCGAAGCGCACGAGGTCGCCGGTGCGCAGGCGGCGCGTCCCCCCGACGGTCTCGAAGCGGTCGCCGTCTTCGTGGCCGTTCACGGTGCGGTAGCCGAGGCCCACCTGCGGTCCGGTGAGCACGAGTTCGCCCACCGCGCCGTACGGCAGGGGTCGTCCCTCGCGGTCCACGACGGAGACGGCGGTACCGGGCAGCGGGTGGCCGATCGGGCAGAGGCCCGACCGGGAGGACAATCCGGGGTGGCATTCCTGGACGAGGGACTCGATGGTGCCCTCTGAAAGCCCGTATCCGTTGTACAGCGTCACGCCCTCCCACAACCGCGTCACGGTCTCCCGCATCTCGTGCAGGCGGAAGGTGTCGGCCCCGACGATGAGCGTGGAGAGGTCGGCCGGGGGCGTCGTGGCAGCGAGGTGACGGACCAGGCGGGACACTACGGCGGGTGTGGACTCCAGAAGGGTGATCCGCCACCGGTGTATCAGTTCCCCGGTCCGGACCAGGTCGATCCGGTCCTCGTCCGGGCAGATCACCAAGGTGCCGCCGGTGGCGAGGGCCTTGAGGACGTCCCCGACGAAGACGTCCGACGTCCAGCTGCCGAACTGCAGTACGCGCTGTCCGTCGGACAGCGCGTAGAACGACCGCCACGCCTCGACGACGGGCCGCAGCCCCCCGGCCGGGAGTCCGACGAGCCGGGGGGTTCCCGTGCTGCCCGACGTCGCCACGTGGTAGGCGGGGGAGCCGGGGGCCAGGGTCCGTCCGGGGAGACGGCCGAGGGGGGCCGTCCCGGTGGTCCGCCCGGGGTCCGACGGCTCCGGGAGCGAGGAGAGCGCGACGACCGTCCGGGGCGCCAGGGCCGCCGCCACCCCGGCGCGCCGCTCCGCTGTCCAGGAGGGGCTCGTCGGACACCAGGAGGCGCCCAGCGACCAGACCGCGCACAGGGCGACGACGCCCTCCACACCCCGTTCGCCCTCCAGGATCACCCGGTCCCCGGGACCGACGCCGCGCGTGGTGGCGAGCCACTCGGCCAACTCCTCGATCCGATGACGGAGTTCCCGGCGGGTGAGCACCCGCGTCCCGTGGACCAGCGCCGGCAGGTCCGGGTCCCCGGCCGCCAGCAGGTCGCCGACGCACCAGGCGGCGGGCGCGGTCGTGGTGCCCGAGAACGCGTGCGAGGCGTCCGACGGGGTGACCAGTCCGGCGGCCGGATCCACCTCGTCGAGCCGGGCGAGCCAGTACTCGAGGTCGCGGACGAGCGCGGTGACCGACGACCGGTCGTACCGCTCCGTGTCCCAGGCCACCTCGACCGTCACCCGGTCCTCCCCCAGGTCCACGGTGAGGCTCAGCTCGTCGCCGCTGGCGCCGGAGGCGAACAGCGGCCGTACGGGCGCTCCGGGAAGCCCCTCCTCCCGGCGGAAGTTCTGGAAGACCAGGGTGGAGGTGAACAACCGGCTCATGCCCGGCAGTCCGGCGGCCGCGACGACCTCGGCGTACGGCAGGTGGGCGTGCTCGGTGACGGCGACAGTCCGTTCCAGGACGCGTGCGCAGTCGGTGGTGAAGTCGTCGGACAGGCTCAGACGCAGGGGCAGCGTGTTGATCAGGAAACCGCTGGCCTCACCGGCGCCGGGGAGCACCGACACCGGGCGGGTGTTGACGGTGAGTCCCACACTGACGTCGGGCCCGTCCTGGTACTGGCGCAGCAGGTGCATCCACAGCGTGGTGAACACGCTGGCCCTGGTGAGCCGGTGCCGTCGGCTGAACCCGTCCAGCCCACGCACCGCCCCGGTGGACAACGCCCTCTCCCAGCTCCGCTGACCGGGCTGGCCGCCCGGCTCCCGGTCCCCCGGGAGCCGGGCGAAGGACGGGTCCGGCGCGGCGCCCGCGCCGGACATCTGCTCGCGCCAGAACTCCCGGGCGGCCCCGGCCGGGCCCGGTGACGCGATCCAGGACAGGTAGTCCGCACTGGACGGGCGCTCCGCGAGCGGCTCGTCCGGACGGGCCAGCCGGCGGTGGAAGTCCCCGACGCACTGCTCCATGGACCAGCCGTCCATGAGCGCGTGATGGCCCACCAGCACCAGGACCGTGTCCCTGGCGCCGTCGTCGCTGGTCCCGCCCTGCAGGAAGTGGGCGCGGAGCAGTTCGTCGGGGAACCGGCCCCGCAGCTTCCGGGAGCGTTCCCGGCACCACTCGGCCAGCGCGGGCCCTGGGCCCGGTACTCCGTCCGTCACGATCTCCAGGGCCGGTCCGTGCGGACCGATCAGCTGGAACGGGCCCGAGCCGTCGACACCGATCCGGGTCCGCAGCGCGCTGTTGGCCCGGACGGTCTCCCGCCAGGCGGCCCGGGCCTCCTCGGGCGTGGTCCGCGGGGGGAGGGCGTAGGCGAGGACCAGCCAGTAGGCGTCGCTGTCGGGTCTGCGCAGACCCTCGACGACCATGACCGCTTGGAGGGGTGTCAGCGGCAGCCGCACCGGGCCGTGGGGCCCCGGCTCCCGGCCGCCGGGACCGCCCCGGGCGCCGTCCACCCGTTCCGTGACGCGCTCCGCCTGTCCTGCCGCGGTCGCCGCCAGATAGAAGTCCCGTGGCGAGATCGACAGTCCGTCCTCCGCCAGCAGATCGATCACGCGCAGCGCGGACACCGAGTCCCCGCCGACTTCGAAGAAGTTGGACCGCGGAGATAACGAGTCGTTCTCCAGAACACGCTTCCAAGCCTGGAGTATTCGGTTTTCCATCCTCACGGTGAGCCTCGTGTCTTCCTGCCCGCGTTCGGCTCGACGGAGAGTTCCTGGACCTTCTCGCACGCCCCCATGGTGTCAGGCTCCGGTGAATGTCCGGCAGTTGCTTGAACGCGATCCTGGTCAAGCAGCGCACGGCGTCGGCCGAGATCTCCCAGAAAGCGCGCGAGCGCTTTCAGTTCACCGCCGGATGCTCGTCCCGCAGGGTGCGGAGTGTCAAGGATTCCCATCCACCCGGTGGGTCGCTTTCCGTTCAACTGCTCGCTCCTTTCAGTTGAACAACGGTGCCCGAGTCGGGGCGGCGGCTCGTAGTCTGACGGAACATGACACGGAAAGCACTCCCGTCGTGGCGGGAGGGCACGCGAACCTCACACCAGGAGGAGCGCAGTGGCGGACGACGACCCCTCGGATCGCGCTTGGTTCGGCACCGGAACCCCCACGGGGGCCAGGCTCTACGTCATTCCGCAGGCGGGAGGCGGTGCGGCGGCCGTCACGGAGCTGCGACGGGCGCTGGCGCCCGGAGTCACCGCCGTACCGGTCCGCGCCCCGTACCGCGAGTCCCGGATCGCGGAGCCGCTTCCCGAATCCCTGTCCGCCCTCGCGGCCGAGTTGGCGGAACGGATCGAAACGCATTCGGGTGGCGAACCCTTTCTGATCCTGGGGCATTGCTCGGGTGCTTTCCTTGCCTACGAGACGGCCGTGCGACTGGACGGAAGCCGGGGGCTGGCCGGGCTCGTCGTGTCCGCCCAGGTGGCCCCCGAACGTTTCGCGCCGGTCCGGACGCACACCATGTCCCCGAAGGGCTTCCGTGCCTATGTGGCGGAGCATGGACTCGTCCCCTCGGAAGTCCTCGCCGCTCCGCTTCTCTGGGAACTACTGGAACCGACGCTACGCGCCGATCTGAGACTTTATGAGGAGTACCGGCCGTCCGAACACGCGCTCACCGTACCGGTTCTTGCGGTACACGGCCGCCACGACAGACGATTTCCCGCCGCGGCGGCACAGGCATGGTCGTCGCGGACCACCGGCGGGTTCTACCGGCTGACCGTCGAACGCGACCACGACTATCTCGGCTCGCATCCCGAGGAGTTCGCCGCGGCGCTGACGGACGCCCTCGTGCGCTTCGCCCCCGCATTCGAGTCGCTCGGCTGAACCGGCAACGCGAGGAGACCGCGTGTCCGCACCTTCCCGATCCATCCGGCCCCGGCCCCCTTCCCCCCACCCCCTTCGGACGACGGTCCACGGGGTGGTCGAACACCGGGCCGCCCTGACCCCCTGGGCGATGGCCGTCCGGACGACGACCGGCGACCGGCTCACCTACGCCCAACTGCACCGGCGTGCCGTGGCGCTGGCCGGACGGCTGACCGCGCGGGGCGTGCGCCCCGGGCAGCACGTCGTCCTCCGCGTGCGACGCGGTACCGCGTTCGTGGTGTCCTGCCTGGCCGTCATGCGCGCGGGTGCCGTCTGCGTCGCGGTGGACCGGGAGTGGCCGCCCGCGCGGGTGCGACACGTCATCGACACCGCGGGAGCGCACCTGCTCACCGACGAGGACGGGGACGGCTTCCCGGCGGCACCCGCCCCCGGCCGCCGCAGGTTCACCCCCGGTCCGTCGGACGCCCCCGGCCGCGTGCCGCCGGAGACCCCTCCCCCTCCCGTCCTGGGCACCGACCCCTGCATGGTCTTCTTCACCTCGGGGAGTACGGGCGAGCCCAAGGGTTCGGTGACCCCCCACCAAGCCCTGGTCCACCGTTTCGTCGGCGTCGACTACGCGGACTTCGGGCCGGGCCGGGTGGTCCTCCAGGCGGCACCGGTCTGCTGGGACGCGATGACGATCGAACTGTGGTCGGTGCTGATGAACGGAGGCACCTCGATCCTCCTGGACGAGGACTCCCGGGTCACCCCCCGGCTTCTGCGCGGACTCGTCCGGGACGAGGGACTGGACACGCTCTGGCTCACCGCGGCCCTGTTCAACGCCCTCATGGACGACGACCCCGGGTGCCTGTCCGGAACGCGCCAGGTGCTGACCGGCGGCGAACGGCTTTCCGTCCCCCAAGTGAACCGCTTCAAGGCGGCCCATCCGAAGGTTCGCCTCGTCAACGGCTACGGTCCCGTGGAGACGACGGTGTTCGCCACCACACGGACCGTCCAGAGCGGGGACGCGGAACGCTACGGCCAGATCCCGCTCGGCACCCCACTGCCCCGCACCACCGTCCACGTCCTCACCCCGGAGGGGACGCCCGCCCCGCCCGGTGAACCCGGAGAGATCTGCGTGGGCGGCACGGGTCTCGCCCTCGGCTATCTGGGACGCCCCGATCTGACCCGGGAGCGCTTCGTCGTCCTCCCCTCGGGCGAGCGGGTCTACCGCACCGGGGACATCGGATGGCGGCACCCGGACGGGGTCCTGTTGTACGGGGGGCGCGAGGACCGGCAGGTCAAGATCCGGGGGCAGCGGGTGGAGCCCGGGGAACTGGAGCGCTGTCTGGAGGGCGTCGACACCGTCCGGCAGGCCGTGGTCACCGTCGTCCGCGACGGGGCGGGGACTCCGGTCGGACTTGCCGCGCACTGTCTAGTCCACCCGGGACGCTCCGCCGTGGAGGAAGCACGTGCCGTCTGCGCGACCCGGTTGCCGCCCTACCTCAGACCCGCGTGGATCCTTGACCACGGGACGTTCCCGCTGACCGCCTCGGGAAAGGTGGACCTCCGGGCCCTCGAACTGGAGGCGGCCCGGGCCCGGCGGTCCGCCTCGACCACGGACGAGGGACCGGCGTCCGGTCCGCTCGCCGCCTGCCTCGCCGAGGCGACGGCGCTGCTGGCCTGCCCCGTCGGACCGGACGACGACCTCGTCGCCCTGGGCACGGACTCCCTCCTCGCCATGCGTCTGGTCAGCAGACTGGAACGACGCCACCGGCTCCACGTCCCGTTCGGTGCCGTACGGTCGTCCCGGACGCCCCGGCGGATCATCGCGCGGGCCCGGCCGTTGACCGAGCCGGAACCACCGGACCCCCCGCACTCCGGCGAGGTCGCCGACAGCCGTCTGGACCTGTGGTTGCGGGAGCGGTTCAGCCCGGGGGACCCGGCCCAGCTGCTGGTGTCCTCGTTCGAGGTCCGCCCCGCCGTGGACACGGAGGCACTGGGAGCCGCGCTGCGGACCCTGGCGGCCCGCCACCCGGCGCTGCGCACCCGCTATCTGCCGGGGGACGGCCCGCCGCGTGCCGAGGTCGGCGCCGATCCCGGGTTTCCCGTGCTCCCCGCCCCGGCGCCGCCTCCGCAACGGGACGGTCCCGCCCGGTGCCCCGCGGAGTGGCTCGCTCCGTTCGACCTCGAGGCGGGCACCCCCGCGCGCTGTCTCGTGTCCCCACTGCCCGACGGGTCCCTGGTGACACTGGTCGTCCACCACATCGCCTACGACGGCTGGTCGGAGCACGTGTTCCTCTCGGAGCTGGGCGCCGCCTACGCCGCCGCCCGCGCCGGGACGGCCGCCGGGACCGCGCCCGGAGCGGCGGACGGCGAAGTGCGGCGACCGCCCCCGACGGGCCCGGAACGAGCCCGGGCCCGCGACCGGTGGCGCGAGCTGCTCAAGGGAACCGCCCCCCTTCCCCTCCCGCCCGGCGACGGACGGGGCGACCGCATCGAGGAGACGAGGATCGCTCTGGACGCCGGGCGGGTACGGGCGCTCCTGCGCGCCACCGCCGCCGACGATCCCCACCTGGCCGCCGTCACCTGGTACGGCAGGGCCCTGCACCGCTGCACCGGCGTCGACCGCTTCGCCGTGGGCTCCTACTTCGCCGGACGGGAGACGGCCGGCGAGGACGCCGTCGGCTACTTCGTCCGCCCGGTACCGGTACCGCTGGACTTCGCGTCCGGCGCCACCCCGGCGACGGTCGCCGCCGAGGCCGGGCGCTACTGGTCCCGCGCCCTCGAACTGCCGGCCCTCCCCCTCGAAGCCCTCGCCGACCTGGCCCCCCGCCCGTCCCGTTTCGGACTGCCGCCGGTCTTCCAGGCGGCGCTGGCCTTCCAGAACCTCCCCACGGGCGCGCTCCGTCTGGAGGGCCACCACGTGCGTCGCCGCGAGCTGCTGCCTCCGGCGGCTCCGTTGCCGCTGGCACTGCAGATCAGGCCGGGGCCGGACGGCGGCTGGGACGTCCGGCTCCAGTGCGACCCCACGCTCGTCCACCGGTCCGTCCTGCCCCGACTGGCCGGCCACCTCACCGATGCCTTCCCCTTTCCCCCCTCATGACCATTTCCGGCCCCGAAGGGCGACCCATGGCCATCAGCACCTCCGAACCCGCACCCCGACTGGACGTCCGTCTCGTCGACCGGCTCCTCCGCGACCCGGAGGCGGTCGCCCTCGTCGAGGGCGACCGGACCCTGACCGCGGGGGAGGTCCACGCCCGGGCCGAAGCCGTCGCGCGCAGCCTGCGCGAACTGGGGGTCGGCACCGGCGACCTGGTGGCCGTCCGCATGGAACGGTCGGCCGAATCCGTGATCGCCCTCCTCGGGGTGGTGTTCGCGGGGGCCGCGCACGTGGCCCTCGACATCGGGGACCCGGTGGCCCGGGCCCGGTACGTCCTGGCGGACTGCCGTCCCGCCGTGCTGCTGACCCACGAGGACCGGCACGACCAGCTCGCGGACCCGGACGGACCGAGGACGCTCCTCTTCGAGGAAGCCGAACGGGCCTCCTCGCGGACCGCCGTGGGCGCCGTGGGAGCAGCCCCCACGGGGTCCCCTGACGATCCGGTCGCCGCGATCTACACCTCCGGTTCCACCGGCCGTCCAAAGGCGTCGATGATCAGCCATCGGGCCCTGGCCCGCCGACTGGACTCGCTGCAGGGGACCCATCCCCTCGGCGAGGACGACCGCATCGTCCACCACACGGCCTACGGCTTCGACATGTTCCTCATCGAGGTGTACTGGCCCTTGCTGAACGGCTGCGCCGTGGTGCTCGCCGAACCAGGACGGCGACGGGACGGCGGGTACCTGGCGGAGCTGATCCGGGAGCACTCCGTCACGACCCTCTACTGCGTGGTGTCCTTGCTGGAGATCTTCCTGGCGGCCCAGCCCCCGGACCGGCACTTCCCCACGCTGCGCCAGGTCCTCACCGGTGGGGAGCCCCTGAGCCCCGCGCTGGTCCGCGCCTTCCACGAGCGGTCGCCGGCCACACTGACCAATCTCTACGGGCCGAGCGAGTGCACCGTCTACTGCACCGCGTGGCAGTGCCCGCGCGACCCGGCCCTGGAGAAGGTGCTGATCGGGCGGGCGATCGAGGAGACCTCGCTGTGGATCCTCGACGAGCGGGGGAACCCCGTGCCCGACGGCGAACCGGGGGAACTCCACATCGGCGGCACCGGTCTCGCCCTCGGTTACCTCAACCGCCCGGAGCTCACCGCGGAGCGCTTCCTCCCCGACCACCTCGGGGACCCGGACGGTCGCCTCTACCGCTCGGGCGACCTGGTACGGACCTTGCCGGGAGGAGACCTGGAATTCCTGGGGCGCCTCGACGACCAGGTGAAGGTCAGGGGGCACCGGATCGAGCCGGGAGAGGTGGAGGCGGCGGCGCGGCGCTCCGGCCTGGTGAGGCACGTCGCGGTGGTGGTCCACCGAACGGCCGACGCGGCGCGGCTCGTCGCCTTCGTGGTGCCCCGCGAGGACGGCCCCGAAGCCCCTGCGGAACTCGTCCGGCGGCTGCGCGAAGCGCTGGCGGCCGAACTGCCCGCGGTCATGGTCCCCGCCGTCGTCTCGGTGGTCGACCGGCTCCCGCTGACGGAGAACGGCAAGCTGGACCGGCGGACCCTGGTGGAGCGGGCCGCCGCCCAGTCACCCCTGACCCGCGCGGCGGAGGAGCCGCCCGCGGACACCCTGGAGAGCACCGTGGCGGGCCTCTGGGCGACCGCCCTCGGAGTGCCCGCCGTCGGCCGCGCCGACGACTTCTTCGACCTCGGGGGCACCTCGCTCAAGGTCATCCACGTGATGCGGGGGCTCCAGGAGGAGTTCGGGGTCGAACCGCCGGTGCAACTGCTGTTCCGGCAGCCGACCCTGCGGGGTTTCGCGGCCCTGCTGCGGGAGCACCTGGCGACCACCCCGGCCTCCCTCGTGCCCGGGGGCTCCCCCGGGGAAGGGACGGCCTCCCGGTGACCGCGTACACCTACCGGCACGTGCCCCTGGTGGAGCCCGACTGGCGGCGCTTCCCGGGGTGGCGGGGGGTGACCCGGGCCGACTGGGAGTCTCCGCTCTGGCAGCGCAGGAACAGTGTCAGGTCCGCGCGGCACCTGAGGTCGGTGCTGGGCGACACCGTGGGCGACGTGTTCTACGCGGATCTGGAGCGCGATCGTGTGCAGCGTGCCACCATGCCGGTGCGCGTGACGCCGCAGATGCTCAACACCATGGCCGCGAGGGCGGCCCCGGCGGGTCCCGGCGGCCTCACCGACGCCTTCTACGAGGACCCCGTCCGCCGGTACATGCTCCCGGTCTTCTCCGACCGGCGCTCCGACTGGCCCTCCCACCCCCGGGCCCAGCGGGACTCGCTGCACGAGCAGGAGATGTGGGTCGTCGAAGGGCTGACCCATCGCTACCCGACGAAGGTACTGGCCGAACTCCTCCCCACCTGCCCCCAGTACTGCGGCCACTGCACCCGGATGGACCTCGTGGGGTCCTCCACCCCACAGGTGGACAAGCGTCAGTTCGCCTCGAAGCCCCTGCCCCGGCTGGAGGCCATGCTGGAGTACCTCCGCACGCACCCCGAGGTGCGGGACGTCGTGGTGTCCGGCGGCGACGTGGCCAACCTCGCCTGGCCCAGGCTGGAGTGGTTCGTCGAACGGCTGGTGTCCATACCCAGCGTCCGGGAGGTCCGGCTCGCCTCCAAGGCGTTGATCGGGCTTCCCCAGTACTGGCTGAGCGGTGAGGTGCTGTCCGGGCTGGAGCGGATGGCGAAGATCGCGGCCGACCACGGTGCCCGGATCGCCCTGCACACCCACGCCAACGCGGCGGCCTCGGTCACCCCGCTCGTCGCGCGGGCCGCGCGGGCCGTGCTGGCGACCGGCATCCGGGACGTGCGCAACCAGGGCGTGCTGATGCGCGGGGTGAACGGGACCGCCGCGGAACTCCTGGACCTCTGCTTCGCCTTGCTCGACGAGGCCGCGATCATGCCCTACTACTTCTACCAGTGCGACATGGTCCCGTTCAGCGAGCACTGGCGCCTCCCGATCGGCGAGGCACAGCACCTGCAGGACCAGATCATGGGATACCTGCCTGGCTTCGCGACCCCCCGGATCGTGTGCGACGTGCCCTACGTCGGGAAGCGGTGGGTGCACCAGGCCGCGAGCTACGACCGGGTGCGGGGGATATCCCGCTGGAACCGGAGCCACCGCCTGTCCGCCCCGGGGGCCGGCCCCTCGTCCGAGGACGAGCCGTGCGCCTACTACGACCCCATCCACACCCTTCCGGAACAGGGACGACGGTGGTGGCGCGAGAACAGCGCGACCCCGGCGAGTTGAGTGAGGAGAACGGCACGTGACGAGCCGGGCGGACATACGTTCCTTCCACGACGTGACGGCGGGGCCGGACGGCCCCGACCTGCCGGTGGTGACGCTCTTCAGCGGCGGGCTGGACAGCTCCTACCTGCTGTACCGGCTGCGCTCCGCCGGTTTCACCCGCGTCCACGCGGTGAGCGTCGACATCGGAGACGAGGAGACCACGGCGGAGAAGCGCGGGATCACCGACCGGCTGGGGGTCGAACTCCACGTCGTGGACGCGAGGCACCAGTTCGCCGAGGAATACGTACGGCCCGCGATCGCCGCCCAGGCCGTGTACCTCGGAACCCATCCGATCAGTTCCTCGCTGAGCCGTCCCTGCATCGCGGGCCTGGCGGTCGAGTTCGCGGAGGAGATCGGTGCCCGGACGGTCCTCCACACCGCCAACCGTTCGCAGAACACCCTGCGAAGACTCAACGGGGCGTTCGGCCTGCTCGGATTCCCCGGGCGCTTCGGCAGCCCGTACGACCTGGAGCCGGTGGACCGGTCCCGCAAGATCGAGGAGCTGGGCCGGGCGGGCCTGGGCGGTTTCCGGCGACGCACGGTGAGCGTCGACTCGAACCTGTGGTGCCGGGAGTTCGAGTCGGGCGACCTGGACGACCCGGAGGACCACCCGGTTCCGGAGGAGCTGTACCGGTGGGCACGCGCGGCCCTGCCCACCGGTGCCGCCGAACTCGTGACGATCGGTTTCAAGTCCGGGGTACCGGTGAGCGTCGACGGCCGTGAACTCCCTTTCGTCGAGCTGATCGACACGCTCAACCGCCGTGCGGGCGCGCACGGCATCGGACGGTACAGCGGTCTGGAGCACCTGGCGGGCGGCGAGAAGGTGCTGGAGGTACGGGAGATGCCCGCGGCTCATCTGCTGCTGAGGACCTCGCGCCATCTGGAGACGGCCGTTCTGGAGGCCGAGACGATCCGGGAGAAGATGCACCTGGAGCAGATCTGGGTCCGGGAGGCGCTGGAGGGCCGGTGGTTCGGCGAACTGCGCCGGGCCGGTCAGAGTTTCCTGGAAAGCTGCTCTGAGCGGGTGACGGGCACCGTCACCTGGAAGCTGTCCGGGCAGTGCGCCGACACCCTGGCGATCCGCGCCGAGGCCCCGAGGTACATCCGGAACAGGGAGGACTGGGAACGCCGCTCCCTTCCGCACGTACGGTGACGCTCCAGGAGGCGGGCGGCGGCGTGGTCCGGCAACTGCGCGCGGACCGTGGCCACGACTCCGGCACGTACCCACGGCCGCTCTGGAAACGGTGCGCCGAACCGGTCGTCGCCCGCCGCGAGGTGCCCACGGCTCCGGCCAGGGACCGTCCGACGGGCAGTCGGGCAAGTGGTCGGCGTGATCCCTTGGAACACCCGGGGAATCCGTCTGTGCATGCGGCTCGTTGTAAGGTGAAGAACCGCCCTTGACCTGCAAAAACGCAGGCAGGGAGCTGATCTTCAGGAGTACCTCCATGCTGCGCACCATGTTCAAGTCCAAGATCCATCGGGCCACCGTCACCCAGGCCGACCTGCACTACGTCGGTTCCGTCACCGTCGACGCCGATCTCCTCGACGCGGCCGATCTGTTTCCCGGGGAGCTGGTCCACATCGTCGACGTCACCAACGGCGCCCGGCTGGAGACCTATGTCATCGAGGGGGAGCGGGGCTCGGGGGTCATCGGGATCAACGGTGCCGCCGCGCACTTGGTGCACCCCGGGGACCTGGTGATCCTCATCAGCTACGCCCAGGTCGCGGACGCCGAGGCCAGGGCCCTGCGGCCCCGGGTGGTCCACGTCGACGGCGACAACCGGATCGTCGCGCTCGGTGCCGACGCCTCCGAGCCGGTACCGGGCGGCGACACCCGGCGCGGTCCCCACGCGGTGGCGGGCGCCGCCACCTGAGCGGCCGATCCCGGCGCCCCGGCCCGTCCCGTACCGTCGGGAGCGGGACCGGCCGGGTCCGCCCCACGGGGCCGCACCGGCACACGGCACCGCGGCGCGGCACCGACGCAACGGGAGGACGGCATGACGGCCGAGGACGGGACGGAGATCCGGGACGACCGCGCGGCGGGACGTCTGGAAGCGCGTAGCGGCGGGGCGCTCGCCGGGCACGTCGTCTACTTCGTCCTGGACGAACCGGGCCGCGCCCTGGTGCCCGTCCACACCGTGGTGCGCCGGGAGTACGAGGGCCGTGGCGTCGCCGGGTCCCTCGCCCGCGAGCTGTACGCGATCGCCGCCCGTGAGGGCGTGCCCGTCGCCCCTCTCTGCCCGTACGTGGTGAAGTGGGCCGCCCGGCACCCGGAGGAGGCCCCCGCCGCCGATCCGGAGCTGCTGGAGGCGGCGAAGCGGTACGTCGTCGCCCACCCCGAGCTGTGGTGACCCGCCGCTGACTCCTCAGGCCGCCGCGCGCACGGCGGTCGGCCGGTGGGCGCCGCAGCAGTCCCGGGCGAGCGCCTCGTCCGCCGCGGCCACCGCCGCCCGGAGGTCGTCGGTCCCCGTCGCCTCGCACAGGGCGCGGCTCACGGACGCCAGTGATCGCCGCAGGGCCGGACGTTCCCGCTCGGCGAGGGCGATCCGCAGGGTCGCGTACCGGGTGAGCAGGTCTCGCAGTACTTCGGGTGACGGTGTCTGCACGGAGGACTCCTTACGGTCACCCTGCTTATGTCCCCTCACGGCGGGTCCACACCTTCGGATCAGCGGCCGGGGGTCCGACCGGCCTCTCCCGGCCAGGATCCGCCACGTATCGCGCCCGCCCGACTGCGGTGCGTAAGCTGTGCGCTCGGATGATCATCGCACCCGAGGAGATGACTGAGTGAACCGCGTCCGCATCCGTACCGTCCTGGCCGCGCTCGGTGTCGCGGCGACCGTGGCGACGGCCCCCGCCGCCCAGGCCGCCGCCCCGTCCGCCGGGACCGAGGGGGCAGCCCCCTCCGTCCGGTCCGCCGCACCCGCCGCTCCCTGCACCGGCGCGTTCGAGGGCGACCCCCGGCTCGGCCCCGAGACCCTCCCGGCCAAGCGGGACCGGCCGGTCGGCCCCCTGCTGCGTGGCTGGCAGCGCACCGGTCAGCTCGGTTCCCAGGACTTCCTGCGCAAGTACTGGGAGGGCCCGGCCGACACCGGTGGCTGGAAGTACCCGCCGAACGACGGCTTCGCCGAGGTCAACGGGCAACTAGACAAGGAGCCCGCCAAGCTGCGCAAGGGCCAGCGGCTGGACCGCTTCGGCTCCGAGTACGGTGCCTATCTGGCCCCCGCGGGCGCCCCCTACGCCAAGCGGGCGCTGCCCCCGCAGAGCCTCAACACCCGTGACGCCGCCGTCCCCTGCGACTACCGCGTCTACAAGGTCGCCAAGCCGTTCTGGGTCTGGAAGGGCGGCATCGCCCCCTGGTTCGAGCAGCCCGGCGGCGGCCAGCAGATCAAGCTCGACCCCGTCTTCCTCGACCCGGGGCAGGGCCAGCGGCTCAACGTCAAGTGGCTCCTCGACAACGGCTACCTCACCCGGGCCGCCCGTTGAGCCGTCCGGTGACCGTCCCGCCGTGTCCGGTCGCTCCGGCCGGTCCGGCGGTCATCCCGGCGGGCGCGGGCGCGGGCCGGTGATCCGGTGAACCGCGCCGAGCTGCGCGGCGCGCTCGTCGTCGCGGGCGTCCCCGACGGCTACTACCGCGTCGAGGGCGTCCACGAACCGTCCCCCACCCCGACCGACTTCCTGTTCCTGCGGAGGGCGGAGGACGGCGGCTGGGAGACGGGCGCCTACGAACGGGGGCGGCACGAGGTGATCGCGCACCACCCGACCGAGGCCGACGCCTGCGCCCATCTGCTGCGGCTGCTCACCTGACCCGGTCCCCGGCCGTCCCCCTCGGGGGTGAGTGACCGGGACCGGAGCGGGCAGGCGGGGGAGGAGTGCGGAAGTCACCCCTCACGGAGGACACGATGACCCACCCCTTCCCCGACCCCGTCCCGCCCGGACCCACCCCGGGGCCGCTGCCCGGCCCCGACCGCCCGACGCCCCCGCCGACGCCACCGCTCCCGGACCCGGCTCCCACCCCGCCCGCCCCGCCGCGGCCACCGACCCCGCCCGGCCCCGATCCGGTCCCGCCGTCGCCCGTGCCCGGGCCCCCGGGGCCGGAGCCCGTCCCCCGGCCTGGCCCGGTCGGCTGACCCGCTGACCCGCCGCCGTGACGCCCGCCCCGGGCGTCACGGCACGGAGGACCCCGGGGAAGCGGAACCGCGTCCGGGGAAGCCCGTACGGAAGGGGAAAGCCCCGTACGGAGCCCTGTACGGGACCCGTAGGCAAGCGGAAGCGCCGTGCGAACCCCGCACGGAAGCGACGGAGAGCCCGCGTCGGCGGGGAAGCGACGGAGCCCGGATCGGCAGGGGAGCCCGGCGCGGAAGCGAGCCCCCGGGACCGCGAGCCCGGCCCCCTCCAGGACCGTGATCCCGGCCCCTGGGCCCCCCGGCCCCCGGGACCGCGACCCCGGGACCCCGGCCCCGCCGGGCGGCCACGCCCCCGTCGGGTGAACCGTTTCGGCCGTCCGGGCGACACGCTCCGATGGTGTCGGCCCGACCCGTCCCGGAGCGCTAGAACACCCTGAGTGATCAGCAGAATCATCCGGCGCGGCGCCCCCGTGCGCGCCCTCGCCCTCGGCTCCCTCCTCTCCCTCCTCCTGACCTCGCCCGCCCCGGCGGCCCCCGGGGCCCCGGCGCCCCGGGACCCCGTGCCCGTCCAGCTCCTCGCCCTCAACGACCTGCACGGCAACCTCGATCCGGTGGCCGGGGCGTCCGGCCGGATCACCCACCGGGGGCCGGAGATCCAGGCGGGCGGACTCGCCCAGGCGGCCACCCTGCTGGAGGCCGCGCGGGCGGGTCAGCGCAACACCCTCACCGTGGCGGCGGGCGACATGATCGGCGGCAGTCCGCTGATCTCCGCCCTCTTCCACGACGAACCGACCGTCGAGGCCCTCGGCGAACTCGGGCTGACCGTCTCGTCCGCGGGCAACCACGAGTTCGACGAGGGCGCCGCCGAACTGCGCCGCGTCATCGACGGCGGCTGCCACCCCGAGGACGGCTGCGCCCCCGACGCCCCGTACCAGGGCGCGGACTTCGACTACCTGGCGGCCAACGTCACCGCCAAGGGCGCCACCGAGCCCCTGTTCACGCCCTACGCGATCCGGACCCTGCCCGGCGGACAGCGGATCGGCTTCATCGGCGTCGTCACCAAGGACGCGCCCAGCGCCATCAACGCGGCGATGATCCGGGACGTCGAGTTCCACGACGAGGTGCCCGTCATCGCGCGCTACTCCCGTGAACTGACCCGGCGCGGGGTCCGCGCCCAGGTGCTCCTGGTCCACGAGGGCGAGGCCGTCAGCGGCACCGCGGGCGCGCGGTGCGACGAGGGCGGCCCGGGCGCCCGGCTGAACGGCCGGATCAAGGACATCGCGGAGCGCGCCACCAGCGCGGTCGACGTCGTGGTCAGCGGGCACTCCCACCTCTCCTACGAGTGCGTCGTCAAGGATCCGCGCGGGCGGGCCCGCGCGGTCACCCAGGCCGACTCCTTCGCCCGTTCCTTCACCGATCTGCGGTTCGACCTCGACGCGCGCGACGACGTCGTCCGGGACTCGGTGCGGGCCGTCCACGTCCCGGTGCCCGTGACCACCGCCCCGCAGCCCGCGATGGCCAAGCTCGTCGAGACCTGGCGGGCCCGTTCCCAGGAACTGGCGGCCCGGGTCGTGGGATACATCGCCGGAGACCTGCCGGGCCGGGGGTCGACCCTGCCCGAGACCCCGCTCGGCAGCTTCCTCGCCGACGCCCAGGCCGCCGCGACCCGGGCCCGGGGCGCCGATCTGGCCCTGCTCAACTCCGGCGGGATGCGCGCGGACCTCGTCCACCGGGGCGACGGCGCCGTCACCTACGCCGACGCCTACCAGGTCCAGCCGTTCGACAATCCGCTGTGGGTGCTGCCGCTGACCGGGGCCCAGCTCACCACCGCGCTGCGGCAGCAGTTCAGCGGGGAGAACGAGGCCGTCCCGCGCTACCTCCAGCTCTCGGACGAACTGCGCTACTCGGTCGACCTGAGCCGCTCCGGGGCGGACCGGCTGCTCGCGGAGACCATCCGGGTCAAGGGCGAACCGATCACCGCCGACGGCGTCTACCGGGTGGCGCTCAACGACTACCTCGCCAACGGCGGCAACGGCTTCCCGGTCTTCGCCGAGGTCACCACCCGTGAGGGCGGCGACACCACCGACCTGGAGGCCCTGGTCACCTATCTGGAGACGACCACCTCAGCGACGGCGCCCGCCCCGGTGCCCGCGCCCGGCCGGATCACCTTCGTGACCCCGTAGCACCCCGCCCGTGTGCGGGCCCGGCCGTCCGGGCCCGCACACGCGCCGGAACGTCAGAACGTCAGACGGCCACCTCGGAGCGGTCGCCGCCCCACAGGGTGTGGAACGACCCCTCGCGGTCGGTGCGCCGGTAGGTGTGCGCCCCGAAGAAGTCCCGCTGGCCCTGGGTCAGGGCGGCGGGCAGCCGCTCGGCGCGCAGCGCGTCGTAGTAGGCCAGCGCCGCCGAGAAGCCGGGCGTCGGCACGCCCTGCCGGACCGCGGTGGCCAGCACCTCCCGCCAGTCGTCCTGGGCCGCGCCGATCTCCCGGGCGAACCCCTCGTCGGAGAGCAGGCCCGGCAGTCCGGGACGGGCGTCGTACGCGGCGCGGATGCGGTCGAGGAACGCCGCCCGGATGATGCAGCCCTCCCGCCAGATCGACGCCACCGCGCCCAGGTCGACGTTCCAGCCGTACTCCGCGCTGCCCGCGGCGATCTCGTGGAAGCCCTGGGTGTACGAGACGATCTTCGACGCGTACAGCGCCTGCTCCACCCGGGCGGCGAACGCCTCCGCGTCCGCCCCGTCCAGCGGCCGGGCCACCGGTCCGGCCAGCGAACGGGAGGCCGCCCGCAGCCCGGCGTGGCCGGACACCGCCCGGGCGAACACGGCCTCCGCGATCCCGGACACCGGCACCCCGAGGTCCAGCGCGATCTGCACGGTCCAGCGGCCGGTGCCCTTCTGCTCGGCGCGGTCCTGGACGACGTCCACGAACGGCTTCCCGGTCGCCGCGTCCACGTGCGACAGCACCTCGGCGGTGATCTCGATGAGGTACGAGTCCAGCCGTCCGGTGTTCCACTCCCGGAAGACCTCCGCGATCCGGGCGGGGGAGTAACCGGCCACCTCGCGCAGCAGCTGATACGCCTCGGCGATGAGCTGCATGTCCGCGTACTCGATGCCGTTGTGCACCATCTTCACGAAGTGCCCCGACCCGTCCGGGCCGATGTGGGTCACACAGGGCGTGCCGTCCGCCGCCTTCGCGGCGATCCGCTCCAGCATCGGGCCGAGCGAGGCGTAGGACTCCTCCGGCCCGCCGGGCATGACGCTCGGTCCGTGCAGCGCGCCCTCCTCGCCGCCGGAGATGCCCGCGCCGACGAAGTGCAGGCCCCGCTCGCGCAGCTCCCGCTCCCGGCGCCGGGTGTCGGCGAAGTGGGCGTTGCCCCCGTCGATGATCATGTCGCCGGGCTCCAGCAGCGGGGCGAACTCCCGGATCACCGCGTCCGTCGGCTCGCCCGCCTTCACCATGACCACCAGCCGCCGGGGGCGTTCCAGGGCGGCGACGAACTCCTTCGCGCTCTCGGCGGGGACGAAGACGCCCTCCTCGCCGAACTCCGCCACCAGCTCCCGGGTCCGCTCGGCGGTGCGGTTGTGCACGGCCACGGAGTAGCCGTTGCGGGCGAAGTTGCGGGCGAGGTTGCGTCCCATCACGGCGAGACCCGTGACACCGATCTGAGCGGTGGCGCTCATGGTCGTGGCTCCTGTCGACGTACCGAACTCGATCACTCGGTCACCGGTGTCACGTCCCCCTCCGGGGCGTGCCACCGGCGCCTTCCTGAAGGGGAACCCCCTCGGGGTCGCGGCGGATTCCCGCACGCCGGAGTGACGAGCGTCGCTCCGGCGAATCGCGCACTTCCTGATGGTCCATCAGAAAGTGTCCGGAGGGCGGGATTCCGCGCCCCCCGTGCGCCGGACGGGCGACCGATTACCCTCTTGTCCGGCCGGTTCGCAGCGCATAGTTTGGCGAATCCTGATGCCTTGGGGGCCCACCCCAGAGGACAACTAGGGGGCACCGAATGGCTGTGCGTGGCCGACACCGCAGGGTCCAGCCGAAGCGGATCAACCGGACCTCACTGACCCTCACCGTCGGCGGCGCCGGAATCGCCATGCCGCTGGTCGGGGCCGACCTCGCGCACGCCGCCGACGTCAGCACCTGGAACAAGGTCGCCGCCTGCGAGTCCAGCGGGGACTGGAACACCAACACCGGCAACGGCTACTTCGGCGGACTCCAGTTCACCCAGTCCACCTGGGAGGAGTACGGCGGCCGGGCCTACGCCCCCCGCGCCGACCTCGCCACCCGCGACCAGCAGATCGCCGTGGCCGAGAAGGTGCTCAAGGGACAGGGCCCCGGCGCCTGGCCCACCTGCTCGGTCCGCGCGGGCCTGACCAGGGGCGGTGACGCCCCCGCCGTCAACCCCACGGCCACCCGCGCCAAGGCGGCGCCGGAGCGCTCCGTACGGGACGTCAAGCCGGAGACCACCCCGCAGTCCCGGGCGGGCAAGGCGGAGATGTACACCGTCGTCCGCGGTGACAGCCTCTCGGAGATCGCCGACGAGCGCCGGGTCTCCGGCGGCTGGCAGCGACTGTACGAGGGCAACCGTTCGACGATAGGGAGCGATCCCGACCTCATCGTCCCCGGCCAGCGTCTCTCCCTGGACCCCCGGGCCCGTACCGCGAAGCCCCGGCAGGCCGACCGCTCCACCGCCCGGGAACGCGAACGGGACCGCTCCGAGAGCCGCCCCGGAAGTGGGCAGCGCGCCGGTGAGCCGTCCACCGCGAAGAAGCCCACCGCCCGTAAACCGTCCGCCGCGCCCGAGAAGCCCCATCGGGATTCGGCCACGCCCAAGGCGAACCCGAAGGCCGAGCCGAAGGCCGCTCCGAAGTCCACGCCCAAGGCGAAGCCGAAGCCGAAGGCCGCCCCCGAGCGGGCCCGGACCGCCCCCGCCACCCGCAGCGACGAACGCCGCTCCACCGGTTCGCTGTCCTCCCCGGTCGCCGCCGCCACCGGCACCGCGTACCGGGTCTCCGGCAGCCACTGGTCCAAGGGCTACCACACCGGTGTCGACTTCCCCGTACCGACGGGCACGTCGGTACGGTCCGTCGCCAACGGCCAGGTGGTGTCCGCCGGGTGGGCCGGGTCGTACGGCTACCAGGTCATCGTCCGGCACACCGACGGCCGGTACAGCCAGTACGCCCACCTCTCGGCGATCTCCGTGCGGTCCGGACAGAGCGTGGTGAGCGGACAGCGCATCGGCCGCTCCGGCTCCACCGGCAACAGCACCGGACCCCATCTGCACTTCGAGATCCGCACCGGGCCCGGCTTCGGCACCGACATCGACCCGGTGGCCTATCTGCGCGCGGGGGGCGTCCGCATCTGACGGCGGCCCGTCGCGCGCCGGACGGGCGGGCGTCGGCCGGGCGGACCGGGTACGGGGCGCCTCCGCCCGGATGCCGGGCCTCCGCCCGGACCCCGGGTTCCGGACGCCTCAGATGCCCACCCGGTGTCTGCCGCCGGGGCTCCGGTAACGGTGCCGCTCCCGCACCGGCCCCACCACCGGGTCCCGGGACAGCCGCAGCACGTCCGGCCCCCGCTCCCGTGCCCCGTCGCGCTGCGCCGGAACGCCGGGCGCCCCGGAGGGCAGGACCGGCAGCACGGGGAAGCCGTCGAACGACCCGGGCGACCCCGGGGGTCCACCGGGCGGGCCGGCCACCGGCTCCACGGCCGGGCCGCTCACCGCCCCGTCGAACGCCCCGTCGTCCGGACCTTCCGGCGAGCCGTCCGGCCCGATGGCCGGCCCACCGACCGGAACGGACCGCGCGTCCCGTTCCCCGGCCGTCCGCACCGCCCCCGGAGCACCGGTCCGGGACACCGCTCCCGTGACGGCCTCCGGTGGCTCCGCCCCGGTCCCCGTCCGCGTTCCCGCTTCCGTCCCCTCCGGGGTCGGACCCTCGCGCTCGATCCGCTCGGTCGTCAGCAGGATCAGCCCGCCCGCCGCGACCACCCCGCACCCCAGGGCCAGCAGGGTGCCCGTCGTCCCGAACCGGAACGCCTCGCCCAGCAGGGTCAGTCCGACCGCCGCGGCCACCGCCGGGTTCACCACCGTCACCGTCGACAGCGGTGCCGCCAGCCCCGCGCCCCGGTACGAGGACTGCGACAGGGTCATGCCGACCGTCGCCAGCAGGGCGACCACCGCCAGGTTCGGCAGGTCCAGCGCCCCGACGCCGTCCGTCCACTCCACCGCCAGGGCCTTGGTGAACACCGAGGCGACTCCGAACGCCACCCCCGCCCCACCGGCCAGCAGCAGCCCGCGCACCACGGGCCGCCGGTGTGCCGTCCGGGCCGCCAACGTCAGCGTCACCAGCACCACCACGGTGAGCACGGCCAGCGCCAGCCGCTCCCCGTCCGTCATCGCCCGGTCGCTCCCGGCCCCGGTCAACGCCAGCATCCCGGCCAGTCCGACGGTCGCCATCAACGCCCCGCGCCAGGCCGCCGGGCCTGCCGTACGGCCCATCAGGACGGCCGCCATCGGCAGCGCGAACACGATGGTCAGCGCGCCGAGCGGCTGCACCAGACTGAGCGGTCCGTACGCCAGCGCCACCACATGGAGCAACGCGCCCACGCCGTTCAGCCCCACCGCGCCCCACCACACCGGACGCCGCGCCAACGCGTAGCCGCCGGACGCGCCGTCCGCCACCCGCTCCTGGAGGATCGCCCCGCCCGCGTACGCCACCGCCGACACGAGGCACAGCGCCACCGCGAACACGAACCCGCTCATACGGGCCCCCCAGGGGAACGGTCGGCCCTGCGCGGAGTGCGGCGCGCCGGGCGCGACGGTGGGTGGGATGTCATGGTTCCCAGCATTCCGCTCATCGGACCCCACGTCGTCGTACCTGAGCACGCAATCCGTCCTACTGCCGATGGAGTAGGACCCCGAGAGATCACCCATCCCGGTCGTCCCCAAGGTGGACCCCGGGTGCCCCGGACCCGCCGTCCGGGGGGTCCGCCGCCCGGTGGGCGGCGCCCTCGGGAGGCCGTCCGGGGGACAGCGCACCCCGGCCCGCCCGGCGCCTTGACCCCTTTCACCCCGCTGCCAAGAATGAGCCCCCGCCGCCCCGTTCACCGCTTCCGCACCACCGGTCCCGCCCCACCCCGTACGCGCCGGTGTCCCCGTCCGGCACGGTGCGCGCGGTACGGCGGGGCAACCCCCACCCCCTCCCGGAGGTCTCCCCCCATGCCACGGACCAGGCGACCGCGCCCCTCGCGCCGGGTCGCGGCGGCCCTCGCGCTGACCCTCGCGTGCGCCGTCACCCCCGTCACCGCCCCGGCCGCCGCCGCGCCGGAGCCCGTCGCGTCCCGGCTGACGGACCTGGTGAACCCGTTCATCGGCACCGCCGACGAGGGCAACACCTACCCCGGCGCGGCCGTGCCCTTCGGCATGGTCCAACTCTCGCCCGACACCGGCCACAACACCGGCTACGACCACGCCGACACCCGGATCCGCGGCTTCTCCGCCGTCCACCTCTCCGGGGTGGGCTGCCGGATCGGCGGCGACCTGCCGGTGCTGCCGACCACCGGGGACGTCACCGAGACCGACTACGCCAAGTACGCCGTCCCCTTCGACCACGCCGACGAGAGCGCCGCCCCCGGCTACTACCGGGTCGACCTCGGCAACGGCGTCCGCGCCGAACTCACCGCCACCACCCGCACCGGCGTCCAGCGCTACACCTTCCCCGCGACCGACCGGGCCAACGTCCTCCTCAACGCCGGTCAGGCGCTGCACCGCAACCGCGCCAGCGAGGTCGAGGTCCTCGACGACCGCACGGTCCGCACCAGCATCACCGGCAGCGGCTTCTGCCAGGCCACCGAGCCGTACACGGTCCACACCCTCACCCGCTTCGACCGCCCCTTCACCGCCCACGGCACCTGGCGCGGCGGCACCCTCACCCCCGGCGCCGACCGGGCCGCCGCCACCACCGGCCGCAGCGGCGCCTGGCTCCGCTTCGACACCCGCGGGGACCGCACCGTCGAGGCCACCACGGCCCTCTCCTACGTGGACGCCCGGGGCGCCGGGGCCAATCTGCGCGCCGAGGGCGGCCGTTCCTTCACCCGGGTCCGCGAGGCGGCCCGCGCCGCCTGGGAGGACCGCCTCGACGACGTCCGGGCCCACGGCGGCGGCACCGCGCTGCGGCGCACCTTCTACTCCTCGCTGTACCGGTCCTTCCTCGCGCCCAACGTCGGCGACGACGTCGACGGCCGCTACCGGGGCTGGGACCGGCGGGTCCACCGGGCGCGGGGCTTCACCTACTACCAGAACTGGTCCCTGTGGGACACCTACCGCACCCAGGCCCAACTGCTCGCCCTGCTGGCGCCCCGCGAGTCCCGGGACATGGCGCTCTCGGTGCTCCAGGTCGGCGAGGACAGCGGCTGGCTGCCCAAGTGGGGCTACGGCCCCGTCGAGACGAACATCATGACCGGCGACCCGGTCACCCCCTTCCTCACCAACGCCTACCAGCAGGGGCTGCTCGCGGGCCACGAGGAACGGACCTATCAGGCCCTGCGCCGCAACGCCGACGGCGTCCCGCCCGCCGGTTCCCCGGCGGTCGGCCGGGAGGCCAACGCCGAGTACCTGGCCCGGGGGTACGCGCCCTATCTGAAGGGCCGTCCGCACGCCAAGCCCGGCGACTCCGACTACGACCACGGGGCGTCCGCCACCCTGGAGTACGCCCTCGCCGACGCGGCCCTCGCCGGGATGGCCCGCGACCTCGGCCACCACGCCGACGCCCGCCGCTACACCGACCGCTCCCGCTCCTACCGCGCGCTCCTCGACCCCGCCACCGGCTTCTTCCGCGCCCGCGACGCCTCCGGCGCCTTCACCGGGCCCGCCGACCCGGCGCACGGCGTCGGCTTCCACGAGGGCACCGCCTGGCAGTACCAGTGGCTCGTTCCGCAGGACCTGCCCGGCCTGATCGACCTCCTCGGCGGCGCCGAGCGGACCAACGAGCGCCTCGACGCCTTCTTCGCCTACGACCGGCTGCTCGCGGACCCCGCCCGCACCGCCCGCGAGGTCTGGGTCAACCGCCCCTACGCCTACTACGGCGCCGCCACCTACAACCCGCAGAACGAACCCGACCTCATCGCCCCCTACACCTACCTGGCCACCGGACGCCCCTGGCAGACCACCGACGTGGTGCACGCCGCGCTCACCCTCTTCACCGACGCGCCCACCGGCATGACCGGCAACGACGACCTCGGCACCATGTCCGCCTGGCACGTCCTGTCCGCCCTCGGGATCTACCCGGTCCGCCCCGGCACCGACGTCTGGGGACTGTCCACCCCCGTCTTCCCCCGGGTGGACCTGGTCCTCGACCGCCGCCACCACCCGCACGGCGGCTTCACCATCCGGGCCCCCGGCACCTCCGCCGACCGCCGCTACGTCCGGTCGGTCCGGCTCGACGGCGCCCCCCACTCCCGCACCCAGCTGACCACCGGCACCCTGCGCGCCCTGCGCGAACTGTCCTTCGAGGTCGGCACCGCGCCCTCCGACTGGGGCACCGCAGCGCACGCCGCGACCCCCGGCCCGGTCCCCGGAGCCGCCCGCCGCTGAGCCGCCCGGCGGACCGCCGCCTCCCGGACGGGGGACTTCCCGGGCCGCCCGTACGCGTGCCGACCGCGCCGGGCCCCGGCCGCCCCCGACGCTTGAGGGCGCACCCCCGTCCCCCATCCGGGAGCTGACCATGGGCACCGATCCGCTGGCCCCCCTCGACCTGGCCTTCTGGAGCATGGAGTCGGACCGGCACCCCCTGCACATGGGAGCCCTCGGGGTCTTCACCGCGCACGCCCCGGGGGCGGCCCGGCACGCCGCCGAACTGCTCGCCGTCCGCGCCGCCGCCGTCCCCGGACTGCGGATGCGGATCCGGGACGTGACGGTGCCCCTCGGCGGCGCGGCCCGGGAACCGTCACCCGGCTTCGACCCCCTCGCCCACGTCCGCCTCACCGAGCCCGTCGCCGACTTCCACACCGCCGCCGGACGGGCCATGGGGCTCCCCCTCGACCGGACGAAACCGCCCTGGGAGGCGCTGGTCCTGCCCGCCGAGGGCGACCCCTCCTCCTTCGCCGTGCTGTTCAGGTTCCACCACGCCCTCGCGGACGGACTGCGCGCCCTGGGGCTCGCCGCCGCCGTCATGGACCCCACCGGCGCCCCCGACGACCGGCCGCCCCGCGCCCCGGAGCGCGGCACCGGCCCGCCGCCCGGCCCCGAGCCCCTGGCCGAACGGCTGCGCGGGGCCGCCGCCGGGCTGGCCCGGGTGCTCGACGTGGGTGCCGCCCTGGCCCGCGCGGGCTGGGACGCCCGCCCCCCGGCCGCCCTGACCTCCCCTCCCTCGGGCACCCGCCGCACCGCCGGGGTGCTGCTCGACCTGGACGACGTCCACCGGGTCCGCAAGAGCGCCGGGGGCACCGTCAACGACGTGCTGATCGCCCTGGTCGCCGGGGCGCTGCGGCGCTGGCTCGACGGACGCGGGGACGACGACGGGGTCCGCCCCCGGGCGCTGGTCCCGGTCTCCCGGCGGCGCCGCCGCACCGGGCACCCGCCGGGCAACCGGCTCTCCGGCTACCTGGTGCGGCTGCCCGTCGACGAACCCGACCCGCTGGCCCGGCTGCGGGCGGTGCGCACCGCCATGGACCACAACAAGGAGGCCGGTCCGCACCGGGGGCCCGGGGCCGTCGCGCTCCTCGCCGACCATCTGCCCCCGCTCGGCCACCGGGTCGGCGGACCGGTGCTGGCACAGGCCGCCCGGCTGCTGTTCGACGTGCTCGTCACCAGCGTCCCGCTGCCCAGCCTCGGGCTGCGGCTGGGCGGCTGCCCGCTCACCGAGGTCTATCCGCTGGCCCCGCTCGCCCACGGCCAGGCCCTCGCCGTCGCCGTCTCCACCTACCGGGGCGGGGCCCACGTCGGGCTGGTCGCGGACGGCGTCGCCGTTCCCGACCTGGACGTCCTCGCGGCGGCCTTCACCGCCGAACTCGCGGCCCTCGGCGCGGCCGCCGGAGGCTGAGACCGGCCCGGTCCCCGTCCGCCGGCGGGCCGCTGTTTGGCGTCCCGGCCGGGCCCTCCCGTAAAGTTCCGCTTTCGGACACCCACCCCCACCCCGGCCCGGGCCGACACCCGGGTCCCGGCGGACCGAGCGGCACGAGGAACGGCATGACGGCGACAGAGGACCTCCCCATCTACGGTCCGGGCATCGACCCGGAGCGGCTCGCCGTCTGTCTGAGCGTGCTGGAGGAACTCGACACGCTGGAGGTCGACCACCCGGACGCGATCACCGTCCGACGGGCCACCGCCGGGATCTACCGCACCGTGAAGCAGCGCCGCCGCCAGGAGCGCAGGGCGGCGAAGACCGAGCACGACCGGGCCGTCACCGAGGCCACCGCCACCGGCTCCGCCGAGCGGATCGACGACGAGACCCAGGGCATCCTGCCCTCCGGCTCGGCCCTCGGCGAACTCGCCGGGATACTCCAGCGCCCGCGCTCCTGCTACACCTGCAAGACGCGGTACGTCGAGGTGGACGCCTTCTACCACCAGCTCTGCCGGGACTGCGCCGCCGCCAACCGCGCCAAGCGCGACGCCTCCGCCGATCTGACCGGCAAGCGCGCCCTGCTGACCGGCGGCCGGGCCAAGATCGGCATGTACATCGCACTGCGGCTGCTGCGCGACGGTGCCCACACCACGATCACCACCCGGTTCCCCCAAGACGCCGTCCGCCGCTTCAAGGCGATGCCCGACAGCGCCGACTGGATGCACCGGCTGAAGATCGTCGGCATCGACCTCCGGGACCCCGCCCAGGTGGTCGCCCTGGCCGACTCGGTGAGCGCGGCCGGTCCGCTCGACATCCTGGTCAACAACGCCGCCCAGACCGTCCGCCGCTCCCCCCGGGCGTACAGCGAGCTGATCGCCGCCGAGTCCGCCCCGCTGCCCGCCGGTGAGCTGCCCGCCTCCGAGGTCATCGGGGGCTTCGGTTCCGGGGCGGTCGCCGCGCTGCCCGCCGCCCGGGAGGGCGGGCTGTCCGCGCGGGACGTCACCGAGCTGGCCCTGGTCTCCGGCTCGGCGTCGCTGGAGCGGATCGCCGCCGGGACCGCCATCGACGCGGGCGGTCTGGTGCCCGATCTGCACGCCTCCAACAGCTGGGTGCAGACCGTCGACGAGGTCGACCCCGTGGAGCTGCTGGAGGTCCAGCTCTGCAACTCCACCGCCCCGTTCATCCTGATCAGCCGGTTGCGCCCGGCGATGGCCGCCGCCGTACGGGCCGGGGCGCGGCGCGCGTACATCGTCAACGTCTCCGCGATGGAGGGCGTCTTCGAGCGCGGCTACAAGGGCGCCGGGCATCCGCACACCAACATGGCCAAGGCCGCGCTCAACATGCTGACGCGCACCAGCGCCCAGGAGATGTTCGACCGGGACCGCATCCTGATGACGGCCGTGGACACCGGCTGGATCACCGACGAGCGCCCCCACCCCGACAAGATCCGGCTCGCCGAGGCCGGGTTCCACGCCCCGCTGGACCTGGTGGACGGCGCGGCCCGGGTGTACGACCCGATCGTCCGGGGCGAGGCGGGCGAGGACCTCTACGGCGTCTTCATGAAGGACTACGCGCCCGGCAAGTGGTGAGGGGACGCGCCGTCCGGTCCGGACGGCGCGCCGTCCGGACTCACCCGGACGGATCAGCCCGCCCGTACGGCCCGGGGCGGGAGCCGACCGGCTCCCGCCCCGGGCCGTACGCGTAGGGGGGTGCCCCGGCGCCGGAAGACAGGGGGGCGTCCGGTGCCGGACCGTGACCAGATGGATTCCTCACACAGTTGGACACCCCGGTTTGTTACCTACGCTATAGAGCGGACACGTGCTCAGATGGTTAATCTGTACCGGACAGACGGCACCAAGGGGTTCGTACCCGGACTCCCTCCGATGCCGTCCGCCCCGGGACGGACCGCTCATCCGGTCCGCCCCGACGAGTCCCGGCGCCACCGCGTCCGAACCGTTTCCCACCCAGGCCCGTCGGCGCCGGGCACCCGCAGACAGCGTGAAGCCGGACCGCCCGGAGGGTGACCTCAGACAGAAGGAGTGCGCGGTGACACCAGAGAAGACCACGGGGGAGAAGCTCGCGGAACCCGTCGAACGGACCGTCCGCCGGGGACCCGAGACGCTCGGCAGCCTGGAGGTGTGGTCCCGCTCGGCGCCGATCCGGCTCGCCGGGTACGAGGACGACCTCGCGGAGCCGCACATCCTGCCCAGCGTGGACTGACGTCCGCGATCCGTCCGGGGACGCGCGCCGGTCGGGCCCCGTCCCCGGGTACGGCTCCCCGCGGGACCCGGTCGCCGTCAGCCCGCGCGGGTGGGCGGCAGGAAGTCCCGTACGTACGTCCGGGTCCAGCAGGCGCCCGTCCTCCGCAGCTCCGGTCCGGTGGTGAAGGAGTAGCGGAACAGCCGCGCCCGGACGTGGCGCGGCGGCGCGTCCGGCGGGAACGGACTGTGCCGCAGCAGCCGCAGGGTGTCCCGGTCACCCCTCAGCAGCCGTTCCACGAAGGCCCCGAACCACGGCTCCGCGTACGCCGGGGACAGGGCGGCGAACCACATCAGCCAGTCCAGCCGCAGATGGTACGGCGCGAACTGGCGCGGCCAGCGGCGCACGTCCCCCGGCTTCCCGTGGAACTCGTACGCCCGCCAGTCGCCGTCCCGCCGGGGCACCGCGTCGGCCGTGCCCTCGACGACGACCTCGTACCGGACCCGGCTGACGCTGCCGAACGCCCCGTAGCTGTTGACCAGGTGCAGCGGGTCGAACGAGCGGTTCATGACCTGCCGCCGCGACAGCAGATTGCGCGCCGGACGGTAGCTGAGCACCGCCACCAGCACGGTCACCGCGATCACCACCGCCGTGTACCAGGCCGGGGCGCCGCCCGTCGCGGGCGGGGGCCCGGGGGCGCCCGGGAGGTCCAGTACGGAGACCGCCAGCGCGATCGTCAGCCAGTTCAGCCAGGCGAAGTTCCCCGACAGCACCAGCCACAGCTGGGAGACGATCATCGCGCCCGCCGCCCAGCTCGCCACCGGCTGCGGAGCGAACAGGAACACCGGCACCACCAGCTGGGTGACGTGGTTCGCCGCGGCCTCCACCCGGTGCAGCGGACGCGGCAGCCGATGGAAGAACCAGCTCAGCGGACCGGGCATCGGCTGGGTCTCGTGGTGGTGGAAGAGACAGGTGAGCCGCCGCCAGCAGGGATCGCCCCGCATCTTGATCAGCCCCGCGCCGAACTCCACCCGGAACAGCGTCCAGCGCAGCAGCACCAGCACCAGCAGCGGGGGCGCCACCTCGTCGTTGCCGAGGAAGACCGCGAGGAACCCCGTCTCCAGCAGCAGCGACTCCCAGCCGAAGCCGTACCAGGTCTGCCCCACGTTCACCACCGACAGGTACATCGCCCAGGGCACCGCCCACAGCGCCATCGCCGCCCCCAGCGGCAGCCACCGGTCCGCTCCGGCCAGCAGCGCCGCCGACACCGCGCAGCCCGCCCACGCCCACAGCGCGTAGAAGCGGTCCGAGTAGTGCAGCCGGAACACGCTCGGCGCCCGCCGGGCGGGCACCCGCGCCACGTACCGCCGCACCGGGAGCATGCCGTCGTCGCCCAGCAGCGCCCGGAACTGACGGGCCGCCCCCAGGAACGCGCACAGGTACACGGCGGCCAGCAGCCGCTGGAACAGCTCCCGGGCGAGCCAGTAGTCGGGCTCCGTGAACCATCGCACCCCTCCATGGTGCCGCCCGTCACTCCCGGTGACCGTACGGGCGGGCATCCGGGCGAACCCGAAAAGTCGAACTATCGCGGTGGTGGTGGGAGGGTGGGCCCATGGCAGAGCGGGGAGCGAGAGACCCGTCACTCCCGGACGACTGGCCCGCCGCGCCGGAAGCGATCCTGTCGTTCACCCGCACGGGCAGCTTCGACTGGGACCTCGACAGCGGGCGGATGCACCTGGACCCCGCCGCCCTCGCCCTGCTCGACCTCGACCCCGACGAGTTCGACGGCAGCCCCGCCGGGCTCTCCGCGCGGATCCCCCCGGCCGACGCCCAGCGCCTGGACGCCCGGGTCGCCCAGGCCATGAAGAGCGGCGGCGAGACCTACGACGGCTACTTCCGGGTCCGCCACCGCGACGGCGTCCTGCGCTGGAACCACACCCAGGCCCGCATCCTGCGCGACGGCGACGGTCGGCCGCACCGCATCGCCGGGACCGTCCGGGACGCCACCGCGGACCTCGGCGACACCACCGCCCGCGCCCCCCACCCCACCGGCCGGGCCGCCCGCCACGCCAGCGTCGTGCGGATCGCCACCGACGCCCTCGCCCACGCCCGCACCGTGCAGGACGTCATCGACGTGCTCAAGGACACCCGGGGCATCACCCACCTCGGTGCGACCAGCCTGGTCCTCGGACTCGTCGAGGCCGGACGCATCCGGCTGGTCGCCGAGGGCCCCGTCGGCAGCTTCGTGCCGGGCACCCGGATCACCCGCGTCGACGAGCCCTATCCGATGAGCGAGGTCGTACGCACCCTCACCCCCCGCTTCATCGAGTCGGCGGAGGAGTTCGCCGACTCCTATCCCGTGCTGTGGCCGCACCTCACCGAGCTGCGGATCACCTCCGCCGCCTATCTGCCGCTGATCGCGCAGGCCCGGCCCATCGGCGCCCTCGGGCTGCTCTACCACGACCGCCACGGCTTCACCGCCGAGGAACGGGACGTGCTCGTCGCCCTCGGCAGCAGCATCGCCCAGGGGCTGCGCCGCGCCATGTTCTACGAACAGGAGAAGGACCTCGCCACCGGCCTCCAGCGCGCCATGCTGCCCCGCACCGTCCCCGCCGTCCCCGGCGCCGACATCGCGGTCCGCTACCGCTCCGCCGCCCTCGGCCGGGACGTCGGGGGCGACTGGTACGACGTGATCCCGCTGCCCGGCGGCCGGGTCGGCGCCGTCATCGGCGACGTCCAGGGACACGACACCCACGCCGCCGCCGTCATGGGCCAGCTGCGGATCGTGCTGCGCGCCTACGCGGCCGAGGGCCACACCCCGGCCACCGTCATGGCCCGCGCCTCCGTCTTCCTCCACGAACTCGACACCGAACGCTTCGCGACCTGCCTGTACGCCGAGGCCGACCTGTCCACCGGAGTCGTCCAGCTGGTCCGCGCCGGACACCTCGACCCGCTGATCCGCCACACCGACGGCACCTGCCGACGGCTGCCCGTCACGGGCGGACTGCCCCTCGGGCTCTCCGCCGAGTTCGGACGGCTGGAGTACGCGGTCACCACCGTCGAACTCGACCCCGGCCAGACCCTCATCCTCTGCACGGACGGCCTGGTGGAGACCCCCGGCGCCGATCTGGACGACGGGCTGATGGCCCTCACCGGCCTCGTCGAGGAGGGCCCCCGCGACCTCCAGAGCCTTGCCGACCGGCTCTGCTCCACCGCCCATGAACGCGGTGGCGACGACGACGTGGCGCTGCTCCTGCTGCGCCGCCTCGGCGTCGGCGCCCCGCAGTCCGGGGGACGGCTCCAGCAGCGGGTGCCGCCCGGCGACCCCGAGGCGCTGCGCGGGGCCCGCCGGATGATCCGCTCCGCCGTGGTGGCCTGGGGCGCGCGGGACCGGGCGGACGAGATCGAACTCGTCGCGGACGAACTGATCACCAACGCCCTGATCCACACCGAGGGCCCCGCCACCGTCACCCTGCGCGTCCTCACCGGAACGGAACGCCGCTTCCGGGTCGAGGTCGAGGACCCCTCCAGCGCGCTGCCCCGCCGCCGGGACGCCGGAGCGGCGGAGGTCTCCGGCCGGGGCCTGCTCCTGGTCGACCTGCTCGCCGACGTCTGGGGGGTGGAGTCCAGGGGCGGCGGCAAGTGCGTGTGGACCGAGTTCGCCGTCCCGCCGCGCACCCCGGGCGGGCCGCCGTCCGCCGTGTGAGGCTGGAGCCATGCCCGAGCTGCCGGAAGTCGAAGCCCTCCGGGACTTTCTCACCGAGCGCCTCACCGGCCACGAGATCGTCCGGGTGCTGCCCGTCGCGGTGAGCGTGCTCAAGACCCACACCCCGCCGCTCACCGCGCTGGAGGGGCACGCCGTCGGCACGGTGCGACGGCACGGCAAGTTCCTCGACATCGCCACCGAGGACGGCCCCCACCTGGTGACGCACCTGGCCCGCGCGGGCTGGCTGCACTGGCGGGACCGGCTCCCCGACGGCATGCCCCGCCCCGGCCGGGGCCCGCTGGCGCTACGGGTCGCCCTGGAGACGGGGGAGGGCTTCGACCTCACCGAGGCGGGCACCCAGAAACGGCTCGCCGTGTACGTGGTGGACGACCCCCAAGAGATCCCCGGAGTGGCCCGGCTCGGCCCCGACCCGCTCGACCCGTCCTTCGACGAGGCCGCCCTCGCCCGGCTGCTGACCGGGGAACGCCGCCGGATCAAGGGCGCCCTGCGCGACCAGAGCCTGATCGCGGGCATCGGCAACGCCTACAGCGACGAGATCCTGCACGCCGCGAAGATGTCCCCGTTCAAGATCGCGGCGTCCCTCACCCCCGGGGAGACGACCACCCTGTACACCGCGCTGCGCACCACCCTGACCGAGGCGGTCACCCGCTCCCACGGGGTCGCGGCGGGACGGCTCAAGGCGGAGAAACGCGGTGGGCTGCGGGTCCACGGCCGGGCCGGGGAGCCGTGCCCGGTCTGCGGGGACACCATCCGCGAGGTCTCCTTCCGGGACTCGGCGCTGCAGTATTGCCCCACCTGCCAGACCGGGGGCAAGCCCCTGGCGGACCGGCGTCTCTCCCGCCTCCTCAAGTGACCTCCCGGCACCGCGCCGGGGCACGTCCGACGCGGCCCCCGGTCCGGTCCGGCCCAGCCGTTCCGACGCGCTCCCCGTCCCGGCGCTCCCCGCCCCGGCCGGTCACCGGAAAACCAGATGCCCCGTGGCGCGCGGGTCGGCTAGGGTCACCCGCATGTCCTCCTTCCGACAGCTCTACGGCTGACACGGCCGGGACGGCCGAGAGCCGTCCCGCACCCCCGCACGCGCGCTGACCACCAGCGCGCGGGCGCCGCTGTGTCCTTTTCCGCCGCAGACCCGAAGTGAGTGACCACCATGTCCCGTCGCCGTGCCCATATCGCGATGATCGGCGTCCCCGCCGTCAGCCATGTCCTGCCCAGCCTCGACGTCATCCGCGAACTGGTGGCCCGGGGCCACCGCGTGACCTACGCCAACGACCCGGCGGTGGCCGGGCTGATCGAGCCCACCGGAGCCGAACCCGTAGCCTGCCCCTCGGTGCTGCCGGTCGCCGACAACGACTGGCCCGAGGACCCGGTCGCCGCGATGGGCCTCTTCCTCGACGACGCCGAGCGGGCACTGCCCCGGCTGCGCGCCGTCTACGACCGCGACCCGGCGGACCTGTACCTGTACGACATCGGCGCCTACGCCGCGCGGGCCCTCGCCGAAGCACAGGGCCGCCCCTTCCTCCAGCTCTCCCCGACGTTCGTCGCCTGGGACGGCTACGACCAGGAGGTGGGGGAGTACCTCCGTCAGCTGCCGGGCGCCGACGCCCACCGGGCCGACTTCGCCCGGTGGCTCGCCGGTTGCGGGGCCACCACCACCGACGTGGACGAGTTCCGCGGCGCGCCGCCGAAGGTCCTGGCCCTGATCACCCGGGCGATGCAGCCGCACGCCGACCGGGTCGACCCCGGCCGGGTGACCTTCGTCGGACCCTGCTTCGACCCGGCGGCGGACCCGGAGCGCTGGACCCCTCCGGCGGGCACCGAGAAGGTGCTGCTGGTCTCCCTCGGCTCGGCGTACACCCGTCAGCCGGAGTTCTACCGCCAGTGCCTGGCGGCCTTCGGCGGGCTGCCCGGCTGGCACGTGGTGCTCCAGATCGGCAAGTACACCGACCCGGGGGAACTCGGTGACGTCCCGGCCAACGTCGAGGTGCGTTCCTGGGTGCCGCAGCGGGCGATCCTGGAGCGGGCGGACGCCTTCGTCACCCACGCGGGCATGGGCGGCTGCGGGGAAGGGCTGCGGGCGGGCGTTCCGATGATCGCCGTGCCGCAGGCCGTCGACCAGTTCATGAACGCCGACCGGCTCGTGGAACTGGGCGTGGCCCGCCGCCTCGACACCGCCGAGGCCACCGCCGGGAACCTGCGGACGGCCCTGACGGAGCTGCTCGCCGACCCGGAGGTCGCCCGTCGCTCGGCACGGCTGCGCGACGAGGCGCGGGCCGAGGGCGGCACCTCCCGCGCCGCCGACCTCATCGAGGAGGCGCTGGGCTGATCCACGCCCCGTTCCGCCCGGGTGCCGTGACCCGTGTTCCCTGACCGGGTCGCGGCCCCCGGGCGTCCGTGGTCCGTGACCGGGTCGCGGCCCCCGGTGTCCTGTTCCCTGACCGGGACGCGGCTCCGGGCGTCCGGTGCCCGTTCGCGACTCGTGCGCCCGGTGCCGGTACCCGTCCGTCCGGGAGCCGTGACCGGGGAGCGGCGCCCGTCCGTCCGGAGACCGTCATCCGGACGGACGGGCGGCCGTCACCCGGACCGGGGCACGGCCGCCCGGCGGACGGCACCCTCACACGTCCCGCCGTCGCACCGTCTCCACGGCCACCACGACCGCCGCGCCCGCCCAGGCCGCGAACACCGTCCACGCCCCGGTGACGGTGACCGGGTACTTCTCCGGCGGTCCGGGCCGCTCAGGGTTCTCCACCAGTGCCGCCCAGGCGCTCAGCGGCATCGCGTTCCCGATCTCCGCGACCCAGCGGTACGTCTCCCCGCGGAACAGCGCGGGCAGCAGCAACAGCACCCCGGCGACGGCCAGCACACCGCCTGCCACGTGCCGGACCACGGCGGCGAGCGCCAGCCCCACCAGACCGCACACCGGGGCGAGCAGCGCGGCGGCGGTCACCGCCCGGAGCGCCCCCGGATCGCCGGGGCCCAGCCCGCCCTGGTCCCGCAGCAGCCACTGCGTCACCCCGAACGACCCCCAGGACACGACCGTGCCGAACCCGGTGAGCGCCACCGCCACCACCAGGGCCTTGGCCGCGACCACCGCCCGCCGGTCGGGCACCGCGGCGAACGTGGCCCGCACCAGTCCCGAGGCGTACTCGCCGGTCAGGGCCGCCGCCCCGAAGGCGCCCGCCGCCAGGATCAGCAACTGCCACGCGGGATCGGCGAACGCGGTGGACAGGGGGTCGAAGAGGAAGGGCGGATCCGGGCGGCCGGGCGGCAGCCGGGGCTGTCCGGCCAGCCGGTCCGCGTTGACCCGGGCGGAGTTGGCGTTGATCCCCGTCACGGTGAGCGCGGTGCCCAGGAGCAGCCATCCGGTCAGGGGCGGCGCCCACAGCTTGCCCCACTCGGCGGCCACCAGGTCGGTGAAGCGCGCCCGTCCCGCGAACCGCCCCCGGTACCCGGCCGTCGCGGCGCTCACGCGGCGGCCCCCGTCCCGTACTCGACGCTGTCCGAGGTCAGTTCGAGGAACGTCTCCTCCAACGACGCTCTCCCCGGCGTCAGTTCCGCCAGGGGAACGCCCAGGCGCGCCGCGACGGCGCCCACCTCGGCGGCGGTCGGACCGGTCACGGTGTACGCGCCGTCCCCGTCCGGGCGGACCTCCGAGCCCCGGTCCCGAAGCGCGGGCAACAGCAGCCCCGGCTCGGGCGTCCGCACGGTCACCCCCGTGTCGCGTCCGCGCGCCGCGAAACCGGTCAGCGGCCCCTCCGCCAGGAGTCTGCCCCGGCCGATGACGACCAGGTGGTCGGCGGTGTGCTCCATCTCGCGCATCAGATGGCTGGAGACCAGCACCGTGCGGCCCTCCCCGGCCAGCCGCCGGAACAGCCCGCGCACCCAGCGCACCCCCTCCGGGTCCAGCCCGTTGAGCGGTTCGTCGAACAGCAGCACCGGCGGGTCCCCGAGCAGCGCCGCGGCGATCCCCAGCCGCTGCCGCATGCCCAGCGAGAACCCCCGCACCCGGCGGTCGGCGACGGCCCCGAGGCCGGTCTCCGCCAGCACCTCGTCCACCCGGCGGCGCGGCAGCCCGTTGCCCCGGGCCAGCGCCGTGAGATGGGCGCGGGCCCGGTGGCCGCCGTGCGCGTCCCCCGCGTCGAGCAGCGCCCCGACCCGGTGGAGCGCGCGGGGCAGCCCGGCACAGGACCGGCCGTCGACCGTGACGGTGCCCCGGGTGGGCCGGGTGAGCCCGAGGACCATCCGCAGGGTGGTGGACTTGCCGGATCCGTTGGGCCCCAGGAACCCGGTGACCCGTCCGGGGGAGACGGTGAAGGACAGACCGCGCACGGCGGTGGTCCGGCCGTAACGCTTGACGACCTCATGGACTTCGATCATGCGTCCCACCGTGCCCGGCCCGGCGCCGCCGGGGCGTCGGCTCCCGGGCCGCACCGTCCGCTCCGGGGGTGGCCCCCGGGCGTATGCCCCGGGGCCGATGTCCTGACCAGGGACTCTCCTTATGATCGGGGCATGACCACCGCTGATCGGGGCAGGACCGCCCTGGTTCGGATGACGACCGCCGAACCGTTCCGCACGGCGCGGTCCTTGCGCCCGCCACCGGCGGTGGCCGGGGCACTGGCCTGGTGCGGTGCCCTCGCCTACCCCGCCGTGCTCCACGCGGCGGTGGCGGCCGAACCCGAGCCGACCGGCGTCCGGTTGCTGCCGTCGGCCCTGTGCGCCGTCCTGGTCGTGGCCCTGGTGCCGCGCCGCCCGCTGCCCGCGCTGGCCCTGGTCCTCGTCGCCTCCTTCCTCGCCACCACCACGGCCGCCGCCCAGGTCCCGCCGTTCCGTCCGCCGGGGGAGGGGCCCGGCCCGCTCTGGCAACTCGGTTACCTCCAGGCGCTCCTGGCGGACGCGGTGGTGGCCTGGATCGTGGCGACCGGCCCGGGGGTGCTGCGGATGGCCGGGGCCGCCGGGACGGCCTTCGCGGCGCAGGCGCTCGGCGCCTCGTCCTACCGCTCGGGCTCCGACGCCTACGTCTCCACCCTGGTGTTCCTGGTGGTGGCGCTCACCGTGGCCTGCACCGCCGGACACCTGGTCCACGAGCGCCGTCGGCACGCCGCCGTGGACCTGATCCGCTCCCGGGAGCTCGCGGTAAGCGCCGAACGGCTGCGCATCGCGCGGGAGTTGCACGACGTGGTCGCCCACAGCATCGGCGCCATCGCCATCCAGGCCGGGGTGGGCCGCCGGGTGATCGACACCCGGCCCGGGGACGCCCGGGACGCGCTGACCGCGATCGAGGGCACCAGCCGGGAGACCCTCGCCGGGCTGCGGCACATGCTGGGGGTGCTGCGCAGCGCCGACCCCGAGGGACCGCCGCCCGCCCTCGCGCCCGCCCTGGCCGACCTCGACCGGCTGGTCGGCACCGCGCGCGACGCCGGGGTCCGGGTCGGGGTGGAGTGGTCGGGCGCACGGCGTCCGCTCCCCGCCGACGTGGAGCTGGCGGCCTTCCGGATCGTCCAGGAGGCGCTCACCAACGTGATCCGGCACGCGGACGTCACGGAGTGCCGGGTGACGGTGGAGTACGGCGACGACGCCCTCTCCCTGACGGTCACCGACGAGGGCCGGGGCACCACGGCGGAGTCCGGCCGGGGGTACGGCCTCACCGGGATGCGGGAACGCGCCGCCCTGCTGCGCGGCCGCTGCACGGCCGGGCCGCGCCCCGGCGGCGGGTTCCGGGTGACGGCCTGGCTGCCCGTGGCGGACCGGTGACCGGGGGCGCGGGGGCCGGGGCCACCGGGACCCCGTCCGGCCCGGAGTCCGGGGAGGTCTCGGTGCTCCTCGTCGACGACCAGCCGCTGGTCCGGGCCGGGTTGCGGGTCCTCATCGCGGACAGCCCCGGTCTGATGCTCGCGGGGGAGGCGGCCGACGGCGCCGAGGCCGTCCGGCTCACGGCCGAACGGCGGCCGGACGTGGTGGTGATGGACATCCGGATGCCCGGGATGGACGGGGTCGAGGCCACCGGTCTGATCACCCGGGGACCGGCCGCCTCCCGGGTCCTGATCCTCACCACCTTCGACGACGACGCCCATGTGTACGGGGCGCTGCGGGCGGGCGCCAGCGGGTTCCTGGTCAAGGACATGGACCTGGACGAGATCCTGACGGCGATCCGGGTGGTCGCCGGGGGCGAGGCGCTGCTGGCGCCCCGGGTCACCCGGCGGCTCATCGGGGAGTTCGCCGCCCGCCCCGAGCCCGCCGTGGCCCGCCCGGCCGCCGCCGGGGGGATCACCGCACGGGAACGGGAGGTGCTGACCCTGGTCGGCGGCGGCCTCTCCAACCGGGAGATCGCCGACCGGCTGGTGATCAGCCCCGCCACCGCCAAGGCCCATGTGGGGCGGCTGTTCACCAAGTTGGGGGCGCGGGACCGGGTGCACCTGGTGATCACGGCCTATGAACTCGGTCTGGTGACGCCCTCGCGCTGAGACGCCCCCGGACGGACGGCTTGGCTGGCGCCCCGGGCAGACCGGACGCGCTCCCGCCGTCCGTCCGGCGCGCCCGCCGCGTCCGGACGGTCGGAACAGCCGGACGGTCAGAACAGATGGATGGCCAGATGTCCCAGGGGGACGCCGAGGCGCCACGCGGGTGTCCACACCTGCTCGTTCTCGTCGACGGCGGCACCGGTGCGCCGCCAGGCGAGCCCGGTGTCGAGGTCGGGGGCGAGCAGTTCGGTGTGCTCCAGCCAGCGCCACGCGGCCTCGGCGAGCCGGAGGTCCGGATTGACCCCGCCCCGGGCGCGCTCCCGGGCGGCGAGTCCGGCGAGCCGTTCGCGCACCCACTCCTGCCAGGGATGGCCGTACGCCGTCAGCGAGAGCCACTCGTCGAGCTGGGAGACGACCCGGATGCCCGACAACTCGTCGTTGAGGTCGGAGAGGTAGGCGGTGAGGGCGAGCGTCTGCCGCCCGGCCCGGAACTCCAGGGTGCTGGAGGGGACGAGATCGCCGGTGCGGAGCACTTCGTCCGCGATGTACTCGGCGTACAGCCAGGCCATGGGGATCACGAGTTCGTCGCCACTCGTGCCGTTCGTTTTGTCGGGCAGCACCGTTCCACCTTCTCTCGGACCCCGGCGCCCCGTGGACTCCGTGCCGGACCGGCACGGAGCCGGGGCCCGGGACGCGCCGCGGGTCCGGCTCACTCACGTTGACTCTGTGCTTCGCGGGCGGGCCTGCCGGGGTACGCGTGTCCCCGGACGGCAAGCCACAGGTGTGACGCAGGGGTGGGGCGCCCCGGCGTCCGGTCGGCCGAGCCCTCACATTACGGCCGTCCCTGGCGGAATGTGACGGTGAATCGTGAACCGAATCATCGGCGGGCCGCCCCGGGTGGCGTCGGACGGCAGGGGCGGCGGAAGAGCGGAGGGAGCCTCCGCGCCTCCGCAACCGTCCCGGGGGCCGCATCCGGGTCTTCCCGTCGCATCCGACGCACCGGAGGCGTGAATTCCGCTACACAGCGTCGCGCATCGGGTACGTGCGGGGGTTGAACGGCGGACCATCGTCACGCAGTGAAAGCGGCCCGAGTGAAACGTGAGATGCGTCACAGTGGGTGCGGATGCGCGCGTCGAGGGCGGGGGAGCGTCCGGCGGAGGGGTTTCCCGCGCCCGGCTCCGGGTGCCTCCCATCGGGTGACCGTCCCGCGTGGCCGCTTGCGACGGTTCCTCTTCCCCCGTGAAGTCATATGAAAGGAAAAGAAGACGGATATGTCGAGCGGAGGAGCCCGCGCGGTGCCCCGTGCCCGCCCCGCCCGCCGCCCGGCAGCACGCGCAGCGACGGGAAGCCGGTGCCATGACCCCGCATCACCATCCGTGTCCCCACCGCACGTTCCGCCCCCGGGCCGCCCTCGCGACCGGTGTGGCCCTGCTGCTCGGCGGAGCCGTCACCGCCTGCGCCGATCCGGCACCCCCGGACCGCCCGGGCGCCACCCGCGCCGCCTCCCCGTCGGCCGCCCGCTCCGGCCCGTCGGCGTCCGCCGCCGCCCCGGAGCGGGGCGGGGAACGCGGCTTCACCCTGGTCGCCACCGGGGACGTCCTGCCGCACGACTCGATCATCCGCCGGGCCCGGGCCGACGCGACCGGCGAGGGCTACGACTTCGCCCCCATGCTGGCCGGGGTCCGGCCCGTGATCTCCGGAGCCGACCTCGCCCTCTGCCACATGGAGACGATCTACGGCGCCGACGGCGACTACACCGGCTACCCCGCCTTCAAGTCCCCGCCCGAGGTGGCCGCCGGACTCCGGGCCACCGGCTACGACTCCTGCTCCACCGCCTCCAACCACACCCTGGACGACGGGGTGGCGGGCGTGACCCGGACCCTGGACGCCCTCGACCGCGCGGGCGTCAAGCACGCGGGCTCCGCCCGGTCCGCGCGCGAGGCCCGCACCCCGGCCTGGCTGACCGGCGGGACCGCCAAGGTCGCCCACCTCGCTTACACCTTCGGCACCAACGCCGATCCGCTCCCCGAGGACCTGGGATGGGTGGTGAACCCGATGGAGCCCGAACTGATCACCCGGGACGCCCGGGCCGCCCGCGCGGCGGGCGCCGACGTGGTCGTCGTCTCGCTGCACTGGGGCACCGAGTGGCAGGAGGAGCCCGACGAGGACCAACTCGCCCTCGGCGAACAGCTCACCGCGCTGCGCACCGGCGGCCGTCCCGACATCGACCTCATCCTCGGCACCCACGCGCACGTCCCCCAGGCGTACGAGAAGGTCAACGGCACCTGGATCGTCTACGGCATGGGCGACCAGATCGCCGGCGACATGGTGAACCACCAGGGCGAGTGGGACGCCCGGGGCAACGAGGGCAGCATCGCCCGCTTCACCTTCGCGCCCCCCGCCCGGCCCGGCGCCCGCTGGGAGGTCGGCGCGGCGGAGTTCCTGCCGCAGTGGTTCGACACCGGGCGCGGCCGGGTCGTGGACCTGACCGCCGACGGCGCGACCGGGGGCGCCGAGGCCGCCCGGGCGCGCGACCGGATCGAGGCGGCCGTGCTCGGCCGGGGCGCGGCCGGGGACGGTCTGACCATGGGACGCTGACCGCGCGGCTCGCTCCCCGGTCCGCTCGACCAGGAAGCGGGGTACCCGGAGCCGCCGATGGCCACCACCGCCACGATCGCGGTGCGTACTCCAGCTGGCGGGCCCCAGCCGATGAACCAGCCCGCCAGCTCCCCGAGGACCCCCGCGTACCCGTAGGCGTAGGCCGAACCCGCCTGGGGATCAGTCCGGCGAACTCGGCGAACTCGGCGAACTCGGCGTACGACAGAGCGGCGCACGCGCGGACCTCGCTCCTCGTGTCCGGTGTCCTGCTGACGGCCGCTCATGACGGCGCGGTGCCCCGGGCCGGGGACGCGGACGCGCCCGGGGCCCGGCCGGGTGACCCGTCCGCCCCTTCCTCCGGAACACGGAAGCGTGCCAGGGCGCGCGGACCCGTCGCGTACGCCGCCGGGTCCCCCTTCCGGGCCTTTCGGGCGACGCGGACCCCGTGGGCCGGGGCGCACGCCCCCGGCGAGCGCCGGGTTCCTCCGGCGCGTCCACCCCGGCCGGGCCCGCCGACCCGTGGCAGACTGCCCACCGGACCCCGGTCGGTGGCCCCTTGCTCCCATCGGGTGCATTGGAGCGGCGCTCCGGCGTCGGTGAACCACCGGACGGCTGAGCCGTGCGACGGATTAGTCATGAAAGATGATCGGACGACATCCGCGCGCCGTACGCTCCTCCGCGGTGCCGCGGCCCTCGGCGCGGCCGCCACGGCGGGCTGCTTCGCCGTCGACCGGCCGCGTCCCCCGGGTCGCCCGGTTCCCGGGCCCCCGGCCACCGCCACCGTCGCACCGGCGGCCCCCGGCCCTCCGGCCTTCGCCCCGCTGAGGTCCTCCGCCTACCGGCTCCAGCCGCTCACCGGCTACGGCCCCCCGCCCAGGACCCGCACGGTCACCCGGCCCGCCGTCCGCCGCGCCCCCGTCCTGCGGCTCGACAGCGACGGGCGGCGGACGATGGTCCTGACCTTCGACGACGGACCGGACCCCGCCTACACCCCCGACATCCTGAAGGTGCTGCGCCGGTACGCCGTGCCCGCGGTGTTCTTCGTCTGCGGCGAACAGGTCCTGTGGAACAAGGCGCTGACCCGGCGCATGGCCGACGAGGGCCATGTGATCGGCAACCACACCTGGAGTCACCCGCTCCTCCCCTCCCTCTCCCGTAGCGCCATCCGCTCCGAGATCAAACGCACCAGCGATGTCGTCGAACGCGTCGTCGGCACCCCGCCGTCCTGGTTCCGCGCCCCCTACGGCGCCTGGAACCGCCATGTCTTCGAGGTCGGCGCCGACCTCGGCATGGAACCCCTCGCCTGGACCATCGACACCGTCGACTGGGACACCCCCGGCACCACCGCGATCACCCGCGCGGTCCTCGACGGGGCGGGCCCCGGAGCCGTGGTCCTCTCCCACGACGCGGGCGGCGACCGCTCGCAGACCGTCCGGGCGCTGCGCACCTGGCTGCCCGGACTCCTCGACGAGGGCTACCGGATGGTCCTCCCGGACCGCGCGTCGCTCTGAGCCCCGGACCCGCGAGGGGCGGGGCCGCGCGCCCGCGCGACCCCGCCCCTCGCGGGTCCGCCCCTCGCGCATCCCGTGTGCTCCCGGCGTTCCGTCGTGCTCAGCGCACCCCGGTCATCCGGGCGAACACCACCACGTTGCCCGCGTAGCCGTCCTGCTTGGTGAACCCGCCGCCGCAGGTGATCACCCGGATCTCGGGGTACCCGGTGTCCCCGTACACCTGGTCGCCGGGGAAGTCCTCCTTCTGGAAGACCTCGATCCCGTAGACCTCGAACACCGCGGTCCGTCCGTCAGCCCGGTGGACCTCGACCCGGTTGCCCTTCTCCAGCGCCCCCAGCCCGTAGAACACGGCCGGGCCACTGGTGTTGTCCACATGGCCCACCACCACGGCGGTGCCCTTCTCCCCGGGCGACACCGCTCCCGAGAACCAGCCCGCGAGGTTGGGGTCCTCCGGCGGCGGGGCGTCCACCCAGCCCTGCGCGTCCAGGTTCACGGGCATCATCGGGGCGTCCACCCGGATCGCCGGGATCGTCACCCGCTCGGCACGGGAGAACGGCAGCGCCGCCACCTCCTCGCCGACGCCCGACGGCGGGACCGGGACGGGGCCCCGGCGGTCCGCCGCCGACACGGGCGCGGGCTGCGGGGGACCGGTGTCGAACTCGCCCGACCCGTTCCGTATCAGCGCGAGGCCGGTCAGCAGCACGAGAGCTATCACGCCCCACGGCGCGCGCTTCCTCGGCCGCTCGGGTTCGAACGGCTGGGACGCAGACATGGCCATCCCCTCTCGGCGCGGTCCGGCCGCGGCCGGACTCGTCGTCGGCGCGTAGCAGCACGCTAAGCGCGCCGGGCGCGGGCGGCGACGCGACGGCGGCGAACGGGTGGCGGCCCCGAGCGGCCGTGCGCCATCCGAGTCGGCGCCGCCCGGAAATTTCTGACGGTCCGTGACCTGCGGTGATGGCACACCACGGGGTACGCCCCCGGGCGCCGTCTCACCGGGACGGCCGAGCGCCGACATGCGCGCCCGCGCGCGTCCCGTGAGGGTCGGTTGCGGAGGCGCTCTCGCCGACCGACCGGGGACCGTACCCCGGGGCGCCTGCCCGGAGGATGTCCATGCGTAGCTTCCGTGCCCTGGTGGTCTCGACCGCCGTGGTGGCCGCCGTCGGGGTGGCCGCCCCCGTCGCGACCGCCGGGAACGACCAGAACAACAACAGCAACAACAACCAGAACAACCATCAGAACAACAACAACGACAACGGTGCGATCGGTGACATCACCGCCCATCCGAGCGTCATCGCCGCGGGCGGTCGGCTGACGGTCACCGTCGACGGACGCTCCTGCGGCAACGGCTTCGTCGAGTCGCCCGTCTTCGAGCGCACCCGGCTCACCGGCCTCGGCCGTGACGACCGTGACGGCCGGGGCACCGCCACGGCCACCGTCACCGTCCACCGCTTCGCCTCGGCGGGCTCCCACGAGATCACCGCCGAGTGCGACGGCCGCCGCCACACCCGCCACCACGCGTTCACCGTCATCGGCGGGGTCCGCGGCGGCCTCGGCGGCAGCAGCGAGAGCGGTGCCACCCGCACCGACATGGCGATCGGCGGCGGGCTGGTCGCCCTGGCGGCGGTCGGCGGCGGATTCTTCTGGCTGCGCCGTCGCGCGGAGAACCGCACCTGACGGGTTCCGCCGACCCCCTCCGGCGGAACTCCCCCCTCACAAACACGGGAAACGCACGGGACGGCCCGCCCCCCGGACCTCGCGGGTCCGGGGGACGGGCCGTCCGGCGTCGGCGCCCTCATCCGGATGCGCTCCCGGCGCCCGTCAGGAGGACGCGTCGTCGCCGGAGCGCCGCCGGGTCACGTACCAGGCCGAGCCGAGCGCGCCGCCGATCAGCGCGGCGCCCAGACCGATCCGCCCCAGGTCGAACCCGGCGACCGTGCCGCCGATCCCGGCCCGCACCCCGTACCGCTGCCCGGTGTCCGGCTCCACCGGGTGCCCGCTCGACTGGTGGCCGCCCGCGATGGTCAGGTGCACGGTCCGGCTCGCCCCGTCCTCGCAGCTGAACCGCACCGCGTACTCCGCGCCCGCCCGGGCGTCCTCGTCCACGGTCACCGTGTGCGAGCGGTCGCCCTCGCGCAGCCGCACGGTGTCGAAGATCCCGGCGGTGACCCGGGTCTCCCCGGCGCAGCCGGACGCCCGCAGGGTGACCCGTCCGCCCGCCGCGATGGTCGTGGGCGCGGCGCTCGCCTCGAACCGGCCGTGCTCCGCGCGTTCCTCCTCGGTGCCCCGGTCCTCCGCGGTCGCGTGCGGGGCCGCCAGGGCGAGGGCGCTGGCGGCCAGTGCGGTGCCCGCCAGCGCGGTGGCCGAGGCGAGGCGTATCGCGCGCATGGTGATCCTCCGGTCCCGAGGGGCAGCCGCGGACCTGTTCCGCTGGTGTCGGGTCGTGCCCTCCGTCGCCGAGAACGCTAGGGACGCCGCGCCCGGCCCGCGATCGGTGCCGGGCGAACGGGTCACACCGCTGGGCCGGACGGGGGAACGGCCACGCCGGTGGTGTCCCCCGCCCGGGGGACACCACCGGCGTGGCGGCGGGCCGCGCGCCCCGGGCCCGGGGCGGAGCGGCCGAGGGGACCGGAGGTCAGGAACCGGCCCCGGGGAACAGCGTCAGAAACGGTTCGGCGCCGGTGAGCGCGTTCCGCTCGTAGGGGGTGTCGAAGTCCCAGATCAGGAAGAGCAGGAAGGCGATCAGCACGGAGAACAGCCCGGCGAGGATCAGCTCCCGGGTGGTTCTCCTGATCTGGAGGGCGAACACCATCCCCAGGGTGACCACCGCGCCGACGATCAGCCCGAACCACACCACCCCGGGCATCGTCGGCTGGGCGGACGCCCCCCGGCCGTTGCGGGCCTGGTCGGCCACGGTCACCTGGTCGAGGAGCGGCTGGTAGGCCTGTGCCTCGAAGTCGTCGCGCGGTTCGTAGTCCGTCACGTCGTGGCGGATCCGGTCCATGAGGTCGTCCCCGCGCGCGGTCAGCTCACCGGTGTCCGCCATCTTCTTCCACTCGACGTCCACCAGGTGACCGACGTACGCGTCGACGTCGGCGCGGACGCGGTCCCGGACCTCGGCCGGGTAGACCCGCACCCGCTCGTGCACCTCGTGCAGCGCGCGGGCCTCCACCTGGACGTGGTCCTGCGCGGCGCTCCGGGCCTCCCAGACGCCCGCGATCGCCAGCCCCAGGACGATGGCGTACACGACGCCGATCATCATGGTGATGTACTCGATCACGTCCGGGGTCTCGGACGGGTCGTCGTCGATCCCGATCCTCCGGTGCTGGAAGAAGGTGACGGCGAGGATGACGCCACACGCGGCGACCATCGCGAGGGTGAGAACAAGCCATTCCGGCATCGGACATTCCTCCAGAGGTCAGCGCGGGCGGAGCGCGGCCACGGCGAGTACCGCGGGCGCGGTGATGAGCAGGGTCATGGAGACGAGAGACGGACCGTGCCGGACCGGGGCGCGGCGGAACGTCGGCCGGTACTCGGGATAGGTCACCTTCTTCCGGGGGGAGGGCCGCGCCGACGGGGTGGGTGTCGGGCGGGGGGTGGTGGGCGACGGCTTGACCACCGGGACCGGTCGGGGCCTCGGGGTCTCCGGGGGCGCTGCGGCGGGCGGCGGCTCGGGGGTGGGAGCCGGGGGCGTCGGCCGGGGCGCGGGCGGCGCGGGGTGCGCGGGCGGCGGTGGGGGAGTCGGCGCGGGCGGCTCCGGGGTCGGGGTGGGGACGGTCGGCGGGACGGGAGTCGGTGTCGGGGTCGGGATGGGCGTCGGTTTCGGAGGGGTCGGCGTCGGGGTCGGTTCCGGGGGCGTCGGGGTCGGAGTGGGCGTGGGTTTCGGAGGGGTGGGAGTGGGGCTGGGCGAACAGGTGAGGGCGTCGCCACCGGCGACCGCCACCGCGGTGGTGCCGTCGCCGGTCGACGCGTGCGCGCACGCGGTCGTGGGGACGAGTGCCACGGCGGGTGCGGCGGAGAGCCCGGCGAGCGCGAGCGGTGCGACCGCCCGTATCAGCAGGGCGGACCAGGTCCGTCGGTATCCGTACACCCCCTGAGGATGGAGGGAGCGCTCCCGCCCCACGCGCCCCATGGACATGAATGCTCCGAAAGGGTGATTGTCTGGCGTGTCGTATTGACGAACGCCCAGTCCAAGGGGGATAGGGGGCGGAACGCGTGGCCCGTTCTCGCCCCTCGTCGGGCGTGAGGAACCGGCCGCACCGTGTCCGTGGTCACGGCCGGTGACGGAGGGCTCGTCCGCCGCTCGTCCCGATGCCTCCCTGCGCCGAGCCCGTCCCGGGGGAACGCCTCCCCGGCGGCACGCGTTTCGGTGCGCGCGACGCGACGCGACGCGACGGGACGGGGTGGGGCGGGGTCCGTGGGTTCGCCGCGCCGTTGCCGGGAACCGGAACGGGACACCGGCCCGGCGCGCCCGGATCCGCGCCGCCCCCCGGACGCCCCCGGCGGACCGCGTCGTCGCGGCGGCCGACCGGGACCACCGGCCTCCCGCCCGCTCCCTCTCCGCTCCCGTCCCCGACGTTCCGGAACGCCAACCGGAAGGACCCGCAAGGCACCTGGTCCACCGTCAGGAAGGACGGCGGAACACCGCGCAGTAACGTCCGGCCGTTCCCGGACGCAGAGGCAGTGAGGGCTACCTCGGTGCGGACCGGCGGGTGAACCGGTCGGTCCGCACCGGAGTCGCACCCGGAAACGGCGACGGAAACGGAAAGGCGCGTGGGGGCGAGACGAGTGCGCGGGACCGGTCCGTTCCCTTCCCGCGCGCCGCGCCGGGAAAGAACGGACCGGGCCGTTCGGCGTTTCCGCGCGCGACGCCGGTTGCCAGCGCGAGGGAAACGGTTGTATGCGTACAGCGGGCCATTGGCACTTGCCGGTGGCAGTGACCGAGAACGGACCGCCAATTTCCGCTTCGGCTCGCTCCCTTGGCGGCCGATCAGTAGCCTCGGCCCGAACACCGGCCGGACGACGCGTAGGAGACTGCGATGGACCGCCCTTCCTGGGCCCCTCAGGGAATTGACATCACGGTTCCGAGCGTGTCGCGGATCTATGATTTCTACCTCGGAGGTTCACACAACTTCGAGGTCGACCGGGAAGCGGCCCGGCAGGCCATGGAGTTCATTCCCGCCATACCCCGGGTCGCCCAGGCGAATCGCGCTTTCCTGCGCCGGGCGATCGAACTCGCGGTATCGGAAGGCATCACCCAGTTCCTCGACATCGGGTCCGGCATTCCCACCTTCGGAAACGTCCACGAGGTCGCGCAGGCCGCCGATCCCCGGTCCCGGGTCGTCTACGTCGACCACGATCCCGTGGCGGTCGCCCACAGCAAGGCGGTGCTGGCCGAGAACGAGCGCGCCGACGTGGTCGGTGCGGACCTGCGCCGCCCGCGTGAGATCCTCGCTTCGGAGCCCGTCGGGAAACTGCTCGACCTCGACCGGCCGGTGGCGTTGCTCCTCGTCTCCGTGCTCCACTTCGTGCAGGACGCCGACGACCCGCACACCGCGGTCGCGCAGCTCCGGGACGCGCTCGCACCCGGCAGCCTGCTGACCGTCAGTCACGGTTCCTACGAAGGGATGAGGATCGCCGCCGAACGCGCGGAGGGGACCGTGGACGTCTACAAGAGCACCCGCAATCCACTGATCATGCGCTCTCGCGACGAGATCGCACGGTTCTTCGAGGGATACGACATGCTGGAACCCGGGCTCGTGCCGCTGCCGGATTGGCGGCCCGAAACCGATCCGAACGAGGCGGACCCGTCGTTGTTCGGCGGATTCGTCGGGGTGGGGCGCAAAGCGTGAGCACCGAGCCGGACGGACCGGAAGACAGAGCACGCAGGTTCGCCACCATCTGGAGCCGCACCCTCTACCCGGTGACGGCGACCTCCCGGACCCGGGTCGAGTTCGAGCGGGAACTGCTGCCGCTCGCCCGGCGGCTGCGGGACGCCCTGCTCGCCCGCACCTTCGACGCGGCGGAGGGCAAGGCCGTCGGCGCCGCCCTGGTGGACGCGCACTGCACCGATCCCGAGGCGCTCAGCCGCACCCTCGACGTGGTCGAGGCGTACCTGGTGCTGTACTGCGGTGGCGACGGCCCCCAGGAGGAGCTCCAGGCCAGGTCCGCCCGGCTCCAGCACGCGGCGGCGGCCGGGTTCGCCCACGCCCTGCGCGAGCGCACCCTCGCCGAACAGGAGGCCATCTCCCGGGCGGCGCTCGCCGCCCGCACCGCCGTCGCCGAGGCCCTGCACGCCAGCGAGGCCCGTTTCCGGGCGGTCTTCGAGGGCGCGGCGATAGGGATCTGCATCGCCGACCTCGACGGCATGGTCCTGGAGGTCAACGACGCCCTGGTCCGGATGTTCGGCAGCGGGGAACGGCAACTGCGCGGCCGTCCCCTCGTCGAGTGGACCCACCCCGACGACCCGCCGCACGTCTGGCAGTTGTACGCGGAGCTGATCCGCGGGGAGCGGGAGCACTACCGGGTCGAGAAGGCGTTCCACCGCCCCGACGGCACCGCCCTGTGGACCAACCTCACCGTCTCCCTGCTGCGCGACGCCGACGGCCAGCCCAAGTACCAGCTCGCGCTGATGGAGGACACCACCGAGCGACGGCTGCTCAACCTCCGGCTGCGCTACGAGGCCACCCACGACGCGCTCACCGGACTGCCCAACCGGACCCTGTTCTTCGAGCGGCTGGAGAAGGCGCTCTCGGCGGGGGAGGGCCAGCGCTTCGGGCTCTGCTACCTCGACCTCGACGGATTCAAGATCATCAACGACAGCCTCGGGCACGCCGCGGGCGACCGGCTCCTGGTGGAGGTCGCCGACCGGCTCCAGGGGTGCGCCACCGCCCCCGGCGAGATGGTCGCCCGGCTCGGCGGGGACGAGTTCGTGGCCCTCACCACCGGCCCCGACACCGAGGAGGCGGTGGACGAACTCGCCGGACGCATCCTCGCCGCGCTGTCCGCCCCGATCCTGGTCGACGGCCGGGAGCTGTCCGTGCGCGGCAGCATCGGCATCGTCGAGGGCCCGGCCGGGGAACGCGGCGCCGCCGAGGTGCTGCGCAGCGCCGACATCACCATGTACCGGGCCAAGTCCGCGGGCGGCAACCGCTACGAGATGGCCGACGAGGAGGCAGACGCGCGCGCCATCACCCGGCACGGTCTGACCACCGCGCTGCCCACCGCCCTGGAACGCGGCGAGTTCTTCATCGAGTACCAGCCGCTGGTCCAGCTCGGGGACGGCAGCGTCAGCGGGGCCGAGGCCCTGGTCCGCTGGTCCCATCCGCAGCACGGGGTGCTCGGCCCCGACCGCTTCATCCCCCTCGCGGAGCGCACCGGACTCATCGTCCCGCTCGGCCGCTGGGTGCTGGAGGAGTCGGTGCGCCAGGCGTGCCTGTGGCAGGAACGGCACGGCACCGTCGACGGACCGCTGCGCGTCAACGTCAACCTCTCCCCGTGCCAGCTCACCCACCCCGGGCTGGTCTCCGACACGGTGGAGATCCTGGAACGGGCGGGGCTCGCCCCGGCCGCGCTCTGTCTGGAGGTCACCGAGTCGGCGCTGATCGGCGCCGACGACGACCTGCTCAAGCCGCTGCGACGGCTGGCCGAGATGGGGGTGGACATCGCCCTGGACGACTTCGGCACCGGTTACTCCAACCTCGCCAACCTCCGTCGGCTGCCCGTCAGCGTCCTCAAGCTCGACCGCTCCTTCACCCAGGGCATGCAGCGGTTCCCCGCCGACCCGGTCGACATCAAGATCGTCGAGGGGATCGTCTCGCTCGCCCACAGCCTGAACCTCGCGGTGACCGTGGAGGGGGTCGAGACCGGGGCCCAGGCCGAGCAACTGCGCGAACTGGGCTGTGACACGGCCCAGGGCTGGTACTACGCCCGCCCCGGCCCACCGGACCGGCTGCACGAACTCGCCCTCGCGGACGCCGTCGGCTGACCGGCCGTCGACCGGCCGCGCGTCCGGTGCCGTCTCCCGGGGAGGTGTTCCCCTCCCCGGTCCGGGAGCCCTCCCTCCCGGAGGGACCGGTACCGAGGCGGCTCAGCGGTCGGCCGTCGTCTCCCGTTCCAGCAGCAGCCGCTGGAGCTCCCGGGCCGCGCGCGGCGGGGCCACGTCACTGCGGTGGGCGAGCGCGATGGTCCGGTGCAGACCCGGCCGGGACAGCGGGGTGACCCGCAGGTCCAGTCCGGCGCGGGTCGCGACCATCCGGGGCACCACGGCGACGCCGAGCCCCGCCCGGACGAACCCGAGCACCGCGTCCAGCTCGCCGCCCTCGACCGCGAAGTCCGGTTCGAAGCCCTCCGCGCGGCAGGCGGCGACCGTCAGCTCCCGCAGGTCGTAGCCGTGCCGGAACATCACCAGGGGTTCCCCCGCGAGGTCCCCGATCCGGACCTCGCCGCCGTGACCGGGAGCGGGCGCGTCCGGTGAGGACACCACCACCAGGTCCTCCCGCAGCATCTCCACGGTGGTCAGCGCGGGCGACGGCGAGGGCAGCGGGAGCACCACCAGCGCCAGGTCCAGCGCACCGCGCGCCAGCTCCCGCACCAGATCGTGCGAGCCGCCCTCCTCGATCACCAGCCGGACGCCCGGGTAACGGTCGCGGAAGGCCCGCAGCACCTCGGGCAGCAGCCCCGTGCACAGACTCGGGGTGGCGCCGAGCCGCACCCGGCCGCGCCGCAGCTGCGCCAGCTCCTGCACCTCGTGCCGCGCGGTGTCCGCGTCGGCCAGGATGCGCCGGGCCAGCGGCAGCAGGGCCTCCCCCGCGTCGGTCAGGGTGATGTTCCCCCGGGCCCGCAGGAAGAGGTCGGCGCCCAGCTCCCGCTCCAGCGCCCTGACCTGCTGGGAGAGCGAGGGCTGCGCCACGTGCACCTGCTCGGCGGCCCGGGTGAAGTGCCGGGTCTCGGCGACGGTGACGAAATAGCGGAGCTGCTGGAGCTGCATGACGCCAGTGTACGCGGCACATAGCGCATCACTATGGAAATGAGCCACTCCATGTCTTGGACCGATCGGAAACCGGTCCGTAGCGTGCTGGTACATGGCTCTGGCAACGCGGACGGGCCGACGGCCGTCCATGACGCGCACCATCTGGGACTCGACCGTCGGCAAGAAGACCGTGATGGCCGTCAGCGGCCTGATCATGCTCGGCTACCTCGTCGCCCACATGATCGGCAATCTGAAGATCTTCTTCGGTACGAGTTCCTTCAACGAGTACGCGCACTGGCTGCGCACCCTCGGCGCCCCCGTCCTCCACCACGAGTGGGCCCTGTGGATGCTGCGGGTCGTGCTGGTCGCCGCCGTCGTCGCGCACGGCGTCTGCGCCTACCAGCTCAGCCGCCGGGACATCCGGGCCCGCCCCGCCCGCTACGTCCACAAGAAGCCCCGCGCCAGCTACGCCACCCGCACCATGCGCTGGGGCGGGATCATCCTGCTGCTCTTCCTGGTCTGGCACATCCTCGACCTCACCACCGGCCACGCCCACCCCGGCGGATTCGAGCAGGGCCGTCCGTACCAGAACGTCGTGGACACCTTCTCCACCTGGTACGGCAACGTCGTCTACATCACCGCGGTGCTCGCCCTCGGGCTGCACGTGCGCCACGGCTTCTGGAGCGCCGCCCAGACCCTCGGCGCGGGCAGCCGGTCCCGGGACCGCTTCCTCAAGACCTCCGCGAACGCGCTCGCACTGCTGCTGACGGTCGGCTTCGTCTCCGTCCCCGTCGGCGTCATGACCGGATTGGTGAGCTGACCATGGCCTCCCACGACCCCTCCCACCCGTACACCGCCTACCGCACCGGCGACCCCCTGGTGGACGCCAAGGCGCCCGGCGGCCCCATCGCCGAGCGCTGGGACAAGCGGCGGTTCGAGGCGAAGCTCGTCAACCCCGCCAACCGGCGCAAGCAGACCGTGATCGTCGTCGGCACCGGACTCGCGGGCGGCTCGGCGGGCGCCACCCTCGCCGAGCAGGGCTACCGCGTCGTCCAGTTCTGCTACCAGGACTCCCCGCGCCGCGCCCACTCCATCGCCGCGCAGGGCGGCATCAACGCGGCCAAGAACTACCGCAACGACGGCGACTCGGTGCACCGGCTCTTCTACGACACCGTCAAGGGCGGCGACTTCCGCGCCCGCGAGTCCAACGTCCACCGGCTCGCCCAGGTATCCGTCGAGATCATCGACCAGTGCGTCGCCCAGGGCGTCCCCTTCGCCCGCGAGTACGGCGGCCTCCTCGACACCCGCTCCTTCGGCGGCGTCCAGGTCTCCCGCACCTTCTACGCCCGGGGCCAGACCGGACAGCAGCTCCTCATCGGCGCCTACCAGGCGATGTCCCGGCAGATCGCGGCCGGGAACATCGAGCTGCACCCCCGCACCGAGATGCTCGACCTCGTCGTCATCGACGGCCGGGCCCGGGGCATCGTCGCCCGCGACCTGGTCACCGGACGGATCGACACCCACTTCGGCGACGCGGTGGTCCTCGCCTCCGGCGGCTACGGCAACGTCTTCTACCTCTCCACCAACGCGATGAACTCCAACGCGACCGCCGTCTGGCGGGCCCACCGCCGGGGCGCCCACTTCGCCAACCCCTGCTTCACCCAGATCCACCCCACCTGCATCCCGCGCACCGGGGACCACCAGTCCAAGCTCACCCTGATGAGCGAGTCGCTGCGCAACGACGGCCGCATCTGGGTCCCCAAGGCCAAGGGCGACGACCGCCCGGCCGCCGCGATCCCGGAGGACGAGCGCGACTACTACCTGGAGCGGATCTACCCCTCCTTCGGCAACCTCGTCCCCCGCGACATCGCCTCCCGCGCCGCGAAGAACGTCTGCGACGAGGGCCGTGGCGTCGGCCCCGGCGGCCAGGGCGTCTACCTCGACTTCGCGGACGCCATCCGGCGCCTGGGCCGCGACAAGGTCGAGGAGAAGTACGGCAACCTCTTCGACATGTACGCGCGGATCACCGCGGAGGACCCGTACGAGACCCCGATGCGGATCTACCCCGCCGTCCACTACACCATGGGCGGGCTCTGGGTCGACTACGACCTCCAGACCACGGTCCCCGGGCTCTTCGCCGTCGGCGAGGCCAACTTCTCCGACCACGGGGCCAACCGGCTCGGCGCCTCCGCCCTGATGCAGGGCCTCGCCGACGGCTACTTCGTCCTGCCCGCCACCATCAACGACTACCTCGCCCGCCACCCCCGCCCCGCCGGAGAGGACCTCGACCCCTCCCACCCGGCCGTCCAGGAGGTCCTGGCCGAGACCGAGGACCGGCTGCGGCTGCTGCTCGCCGTCGACGGCGACCGGACCCCCGACTCCTTCCACCGCGAACTCGGCGAACTCATGTGGGAGTACTGCGGGATGGCCCGCGACGAGGCCGGGCTGCGCAAGGCCCTGGAACGCATCCCGCGCATCCGGGACGAGTTCTGGCGCCGCATCAAGGTCCCCGGCACCGGCGAGGAGTTCAACCAGTCGCTGGAGAAGGCCAACCGCGTCGTCGACTACCTGGAACTCGCCGAGCTGATGTGCCTCGACGCGCTGCACCGCGAGGAGTCCTGCGGCGGCCACTTCCGGGCGGAGTCCCAGACCCCCGACGGAGAGGCGCGACGCGACGACGACGCCTTCGCGTACGCGGCCGCCTGGGAGTTCACCGGCACCGGCACCGCCCCCGTCCTGCACAAGGAAGACCTGGTCTTCGAGTACGTCCACCCCACCCAGCGGAGCTACGCATGAAGCTCACCCTGCGCGTCTGGCGCCAGCGGAACGTCGACGCCGACGGCGCCATGTCCACCTACGAGGTGGACGGCGTCTCGCCCGACATGTCCTTCCTGGAGATGCTCGACACCCTCAACGAGGAACTCATCCTCAAGGGCGAGGACCCCGTCGCCTTCGACCACGACTGCCGCGAGGGCATCTGCGGTGCCTGTAGCCTCGTCATCAACGGCGACGCCCACGGCCCGGAGCGCACCACCACCTGCCAGCTGCACATGCGGTCCTTCCGGGACGGCGACACCATCGACGTCGAACCCTGGCGGGCCGCGGCCTTCCCGGTGGTCAAGGACCTCGTGGTGGACCGCTCCGCCTTCGACCGGATCATCCAGGCGGGCGGCTACGTCAGCGTCCCCACCGGCTCCGCGCCCGAGGCCCATGCCACCCCGGTGCCCAAGCCGGACGCCGACTTCGCCTTCGAGCACGCCGAGTGCATCGGCTGCGGGGCCTGCGTCGCCGCCTGCCCCAACGGGGCGGCGATGCTCTTCACCTCGGCCAAGGTCAACCACCTCGGCGCCCTGCCCCAGGGCGCCCCGGAGCGGGAGACCCGGGTCCTCGACATGGTCGCCCAGATGGACGCCGAGGGCTTCGGCGGCTGCACCCTGGCCGGGGAGTGCGCCACGGCCTGCCCCAAGGGCATCCCGCTGTTCTCCATCACCGGCATGAACCGCGAGTGGCTGCGCGCCACCCGCTCCTCCGGCGAGCGGTAACCGCCGCCGGACCCAGGACCGTTCGCCCCATCCGCGAACGGACGGGGCCGGGAGGTGGTGCTCATCCCCGGCCCCGTCAGCCCCTCGGTCGCTCAGCACCGCTCCTGCCCGTCAGCCTCCGGCCCACCGGCTCGCCGGTCCGGCGACCCGCGAACCGCTGTCCCCGTCAGTCCTGTTCCCCGTCGGCCCGGTCGTCGTCGGAGGGGACGGGCGCGTCCGGGCGGCCGTCCAGTTCGCGTGCCAGGAACGGGCCCGTCCGGCTGCCCGCCGCGCGGGCCACCGCGCCGGGCGGGCCCTGCGCCACCAGCCGGCCGCCCTCGTCCCCGCCACCGGGCCCGAGGTCCACCACCCAGTCCGCGTCCGCCACCACCGACATGTCGTGCTCCACCAGCACGACCGTGTGCCCGGCCGCCACCAGCTCCCGCAGCCGTGCCGTCAGCACCGCCACATCGGCCGGGTGCAGCCCCGTCGTCGGCTCGTCCAGCAGGTACAGGGTGCGCCCCCGGCGCCCCCGCTGGAGTTCCGTCGCCAGCTTGACGCGCTGCGCCTCGCCCCCGGACAGCTCCGTCGCGGGCTGCCCCAGCCGCAGGTACCCGAGTCCCACGTCCAGCAGCGCGGCGAGGCTGCGCGCCGCCGCCGGGACGTCCGCGAAGAACGCGGCGGCGGCCTCCACGGTCAGGTCCAGCACCTCCGCGACGGTCCGCCCCCGGTAGCGCACCTCCAGCGTCCGCGGGTTGTAGCGGGCGCCCGCGCACTCCGGGCACGGCGCGTACGTGCTCGGCAGGAACAGCAGCTCCACCGAGACGAACCCCTCGCCCTGACAGGTCTCGCACCGTCCGCCCGCCACGTTGAACGAGAACCGGCCCACCCCGTACCCCCGCTCCCGGGCCGCGTCCGTCGCGGCGAACAGGGAGCGCACCACGTCGAAGAGCCCGGTGTAGGTGGCGAGGTTGGAGCGCGGGGTGCGTCCGATCGGCTTCTGGTCGACGCTCACCAGACGGTCCACCCCGTCGGGCCCGGCGGCGAGCGCCCCGATGAACGTGGACTTCCCGGAGCCCGACACCCCGGTCACCGCGGTGAGCGCGCCGAGCGGAACCCGGGCCGTCACCCCGCGCAGATTGTGCCGGGTGACCGGACCGACCGTCAGCCACTCCCGCCCCGGGGCCCGCCCGCCGTCGTTCCGCGACGGCGCCCGGCCGTCACCGTTCCGGGACTCGCCCCCGGGCGGCGTCCGGTCGTCGTCACCCCCGGGCGGCGTCCGCCCACCGGCCTCCCGGCCCGGGGCCCGTACGCCCCGCTCCCCGAACAGGAAACGGGCGGTCGCCGACTCCGCCACCCGGGCGAGGTCCGCGACCGGGCCGCTGTGCAGTACCCGGCCCCCGTGCTCGCCCCCGCCCGGGCCCACCTCCACCAGCCAGTCCGCGTGCCGCACCACGTCGAGGTGGTGCTCCACCACGAACACCGAGTTCCCCGCGGCGCGCAGCCGGTCGAGGACCCCGAGCAGCGCCCGGGTGTCGGCCGGGTGGAGGCCCGCGGACGGCTCGTCCAGGACGTAGACGACCCCGAACAGGCCCGCCCGCAGCTGGGTGGCCAGCCGCAGCCGCTGGAGTTCGCCCGAGGACAGGGACGGCGCGGACCGGTCCAGGCTGAGGTAGCCGAGGCCCAGTTCGGTCACCGGCCCGATCCGCGCCAGCAGGTCGTCCACCAGCACCCGCGCGGTGGGGGAGTCCCCGCCGTGCTCCGCCAGGACCCGGCCCAGTGCGGCCAGCGGCAGCGCCGCCAGCGCCGCGATGTCCCGTCCCGCGAACGTCACGGCCAGCGCCTCGGCCCGCAGCCGCCGTCCCCCGCACTCCGGACAGGGGGCGCTCCTCAGGAACCGTTCCGCCTTGGCCCGCAGCGCCGCGCTCCGCGAGTCCGCGAAGGTCTTCAGCACCAGCCGCCGGGCGCCGGTGTAGGTGCCCTGGTAGGGCCGCTGGATCCGGTCCGCCTCCCGGACCGGGTGCACCGTCACCACGGGCCGCTCGTCGGTGAAGAGGATCCACTCCCGCTCCTCGCGCGGCAGCTCCCGCCAGGGCCGGTCCACGTCGTGGCCGAGGGCGGCCAGCACGTCCCGCAGGTTCTTGCCCTGCCAGGCCCCCGGCCAGGAGGCCACCGCCCCCTCCCGGATCGACAGGGAGGGGTCCGGGACGAGGAGTTCCTCGGTGGTGTCGTGGGTCCGGCCCAGCCCGTGGCACCCGGGGCAGGCCCCGGCCGCGGTGTTCGGGGAGAAGGCGTCGGAGTCCAGCGGCGGGGCGCCCGCCGGATAGGTCCCGGCCCGGGAGAACAGCATCCGCAGCGAGTTGGACAGGGTGGTCACCGTGCCCACCGAGGAGCGCTCGGTCGGCGTGGCCCGCCGCTGCTGGAGCGAGACCGCGGGCGGCAGCCCGGTGATCTCCGCCACCTCCGGCGCCCCCACCTGGTGGATCAGCCGCCGCGCGTACGGCGCGACCGACTCGAAGTACCGGCGCTGGGCCTCGGCGTAGACCGTGCCGAACGCCAGGGACGACTTCCCCGACCCGGACACCCCGGTGAACGCCACCAGCGCGTCGCGCGGGATGTCCACGTCGACGTCCCGCAGGTTGTGCTCACGGGCGCCGCGCACCCGTACGAACCCGTCGGGGGCCGGGAGCCCGGGCACGGGGGACTCCGGTGGCTCCGGTGGTTCCGGGGAGGCTGGAGGGACTGCTGGGGACACGACGTACTCCGTACGGGGTCGACTCGTCCGCCCGGGGCCGGTGGGCCGGTGGGCGGTGGCCGTCCGTCCGGGGCGCTCGGGGAACGGTGGCCGGGACGGTCGTCGAAGGGGCCGCCGTCGCGGGGCCGGTCGTCCGGGGACGCCCGTCGGAGCGCGGTCACCGGGGCGGCGGCGCACCCCACGATCCTAGGTCGTTTCTTACGGGTCTGGCTGGATCAGGGAGCGGGGCCTGGTGCGTGCGATCGCAAGGCGGAGGAAGGAGCCCACGCGGTGGGGGCACCTCCCGGGCCCCTCGGGCCCGGGGGACGTCGGCGACTGACGACAACGCGGCTGGGGGTCCCCCCGGGCGGAGCCTGGGGGAGGGCGTGCCAGGCCCCGCGAGCCCAGCAAGATCCGTAAGAGACGGCCTAGGCTCCGCCGAGCCCCGCCACCCGGGCCAGCCGCCGGTAGGAGTCGAACAGCGCCTCCCGGTCGTAGGTGCTCGTGGTCACCAGCACCTCCTGGGCGCCGCTCTCCTTGACCACCGCCTCCAGCTCCGCGGCCACCTGCTCCTCGGTGCCGTGGAGCTGGCCGCTGAGTCCCGCCTCGTGGAGCCGCCGCTCCCGTTCCGTCATCGTCAGCGCCTCGATCCGCTCGGGCGGGGCCAGCGGGGGGAAGGCGCCCCGGGTGCGGGCCACCGCCATCGCCCACGCCTCGGAGAGCAGCAGACGGCGCGCCCGTTCGGGTGTCTCCGCCACCGCGACCGCGCCCGACACCACCACGTACGGCTCGGCGGCCCAGGAGGAGGGACGGAAGGCCGACCGGTACCGCTCGACGCCCCGGAGCATCTTCTCCCGGCCCCTGAGGTCGCCGATCACCAACGGCAGGCCCGCCGCGGCGGCCAGGTCGGCGCCCTCGCCCATCGCGAGCAGGAAAGGGGGTATCCGCAGCCCCTCGGCGGGGCGGGCGTGGACCCCGGTGGGCGAGGTGCCCTCGAACCAGCCCAGCAGTTCCGCGAGCTGTCCGGCGAAGTCCCCGGCGGCGGCGTCTTCCTTGTCCACGCCCAGAGCCCTGCGCACCCCGTCGGTGAAGCCCACCGACCGGCCGAGGCCCATGTCGATCCGGCCGGGGAAGAGGGACTCCAGCACTCCGAACTGCTCCGCCACCACGAGCGGCCGGTGGTTGGGGAGCATCACTCCGCCGGTGCCGACCCGGATGGTCCGGGTCGCGGCGGCGACGGCGGCGGCGAGCACGGTCGGGGCGGATCCCGCGACCCCCGGCACCCCGTGGTGCTCGGAGACCCAGAAGCGGTGGTAGCCGAGGCGTTCCGCCTCCCGGGCGAAGGCGACGGTGTCCCGCAGCGCCCGTGGGCCGTCGTGGCCCTCGCGGGTGCGCGAGCGGTCCAGGACGGAGAAGCGGACGGACTCCAGTACGGAACTCACACCCGCTTCAACGCACGGGCCGCCGGATGATTCCCGTGCGGTGGGCTCCGGACCCGGCCCGTGCGCGGCGCACCCGGGGCGTTTCGAAGCGCCCCGGATGCGGATGTGACGGATGTGACGACGGTGGCGGCCACACGGGTGTCCGTTCCATCCGTTGTGCCCGTCTATGGAGGAGTAACTCCGGGTCTGGTGGCGGTGGAGAAGGGGGAGAGGTCTCGGTGGGGGAGGGGTTGTGCGGACGTGAGACTTCCCTCATTACCGGCCACTGAAGGTGCCCTTCCGGACACCCGGCGGGATCGTCGGGAAGGGCCGGTCGGAGCTCCTGCCCCCTGGTCCGGAGATCATTCCTCCAGTCGGAACCCGACCTTCAGTCCCACCTGGAAGTGCCGTACTTCGCCGTTCTCGATCTGCCCCCGTACCTGCGTGACCTCGAACCAGTCGAGGTTGCGGAGCGTGCGCGAGGCCCGGGCGACCCCGTTGCGGACGGCTTGGTCCACGCCGTCGGGGGAGGTGCCGACGATCTCGGTGACCCGGTACGTGTGGTCGGACATGGGAGTTCTCCTCTCCGCCTCATCTGGGCGTCCACCCCTCACGGTAGACTCGGGGAGCGCACTCAGCCTCTTGACCTGCGTCTTGGTGCATACCAAACTTCGAGCCCACCCGTATGAGCTTCGCGCTCTTCCCCCACATCGGGTCCGGTACCCCCTTGCTGTTGGAAGAAAGCGACTACACGTGATGCCCCGCCGACGGACCGTCCTCTCACTCGCCGCCCTGGGTTCCTCGGCTGCTCTGGCCACAGGGTGCGGTGTCCTGCCGGGACAGAGTTCGGGACGCCGCAAGATCACCGTCTGGATGATGAAGGACAGCGCGTCCGACAAGTTCATCGAGGACTTCACCAAGTGGTTCGAGGACGAACACGGTGACATCGAGCTGGACATCCAGATCCAGCCGTGGGTGGGCATCGGCGACAAGATCATGAAGGTGCTCCGGGGCGAGGAGAAGGGCCCGGACGTCATCGAGGTCGGCAACACCCAGGTGGCCCAGTACGTGGAATCGGGCGGCCTGCTGGAGCTGACCCTGGAGGCCACCCGGGACCTCGGCGTCGAGGAGTGGGTCCCCGGTCTCGCGGAGCCGGGACGCATCAACAACCGCCAGTACGGCATCCCCTGGTACGCGGCCAACCGGGTCGTCGTCTACAACAAGCAGCTCTGGGAAGAAGCCGGCATCAAGAAGGTGCCGCAGACCCGCGACGAGTGGCTGAGCATCACCCAGACCCTCAACAGCGGCAACGTCCAGGGCATCTACCTCGCGGGCCAGGACTGGTACACCTTCTCCGGCTTCGTCTGGGACGAGGGCGGCGACCTCGCGAGCGACAGCTCCGGCCGCTGGGAGGGCACCCTCAAGTCCGCCGCCGCGATCCGCGCCATGGAGTTCTACGCGGAGCTGCAGGCGCTCGGCAAGGGGCCGAAGCGGGCCGACGAGATGCACCCGCCGCAGACCGGGGAGTTCGCCCGGGGCAGCATCGCCCAGATCATCGCGGTCCCCGGTGCCGCCCGCGCCATCGAGCAGGCCAACTCCGAGATGGCCGACAAGCTCGGCTACTTCGCCATCCCGGGCAAGACCTCGAACCGCAAGGCCGCCGTCTTCACCGGTGGTTCCGTGCTCGTGGTGCCCGAGAGCACCTCGGACCGCCGGGCCGCCGTCGCCGTCATCCAGGCCCTCGCGGGCGAGCAGTGGCAGACCGAGCTGGCCCGCGCCATGGACTACGTGCCCAACAAGACGACCCTCGCCCGGGTCGTCGCGGGCAAGCCCGGTGTGGCCGCCATGGCCGAGGGCGCCGCGCGCGGCCGGGCCACCCCCAACTCGCCCAACTGGGCGAAGGTCGAGGCCGACAACCCCATCAAGAAGTACATGTCGGCGGTGCTGACCGGGGGCGACGTCAAGAACGAGGCCGAGAAGGCGTCGATGCAGATCACCCGCGCCCTCACCTGATCCGACCCCTCACCCGGCCGGTCCCGTCCTCACCCGGCTGATCCTTTCGGTCACCTCGGCCGCCGCCGTCCTCCGGGAGGCCCGGCGGACGGGGTGCGTCCGGCCCCACCGCGCCGGACGGGACGGGACCGCCCGGGCCTGGCGGTTCGCCGGGCCCGGGCGCCGGGGCCGAACCGTCCCGCCCGGAGCGGGGGACGGCCGGACCGGCCGGTGGACGGCCGCCGGTGGACCCGGCGGCCGCCGTACCGCGACGGGCACCCGCCCCCGGCCCCGACGGGCCGGGGCTCAGCGCGCCACGCTCAGCGACAGCGCGAACCGGCCCGCCCGGTCCGTCCACCAGTGGGTGCGCTCCAGGCCCGCCGCCGCCAGCTCCGCCCGGACGCCCTCCGCCCGGAACTTCGCCGACACCTCCGTCCGCAGCTCCTCACCGGCGGTGAAGTCGACGGCGAGGTTCAGCGCCGGGATCTTCACCGTCATCCCGGTCCGGGCCCGCAGCCGCATCTCGATCCACTCCCGCTCGGCGTCCCAGAGCGCCACATGGGCGAAGGCGTCCGGATCGAAGTCGGCGCCCAGCTCCCGGTTGAGGACGGACAGCACGTTCTTGTTGAACGCGGCCGTCACCCCTTGGGCGTCGTCGTAGGCGGCGACCAGCGTCCGCTCGTCCTTCACCAGGTCCGTCCCCAGCAGCAGCGCGTCCCCGGGTGCCATCAGGGCCCGCGCCGAGCGGAGGAACCCGGCCCGCTCACCGGGCAGCAGATTGCCGATCGTGCCCCCGAGGAACGCGACCAGCCGGGGCCCCGGGGTGGCCTCCGGCAGCTCCACCACATGGGTGAAGTCCGCGATCAGCGCTTGGACGTCCAGCCCGGGCCGCTCGTCGAGCAGCGCGGCCCCCGCCCCCTCCAGGGCGCTGGCGCTGACGTCCACCGGGACGTAGACCCGCAGCCCGGTGAGCGCGTCCAGCAGATGACGGGTCTTGTCGGAGGAGCCCGACCCCAGCTCCACCAAGGTGCGGGCGCCGGTCGCGGCCGCGATCTCCGGGGCGCGGTCGACCAGGATCTCCCGCTCGGCCCGGGTCGGGTAGTACTCCGGCAGGGTGGTGATGCGGTCGAACAGTTCGCTGCCCCGCGCGTCGTAGAACCACTTCGGCGGCAGGGTCTTCGGGGTGCCGGTCAGACCGGACAGCGCGTCGGCGCGCAGCGCCGCGCCCGCGGCGTCCTCGGCCAGGGTGCGGGTGACGTGGAACGGGCTCACGCGGTGGGCTCCTTGAGCGGGGTCAGCTGGACGCCGTCGGCGGTCGCGGTCAGCAGGGTGCGGTCCGGTACCCGCCGCCAGCGGGGGTCGTCGTCATAGGGCTCCGAGGCCACCACCGTGCCGGTGTCCGGATCCGCCAGGACGAACAGGGAGTCCCCCCAGACCGTCGCGGCGAGCGTGACGCCGTCGGTGAGCAGGAGGTTCAGCCGGGAACCGGGAGCCGCCCGCGCCACATCGGCGACGGTCTCCCCGAGCGCCCGGTCCGGTGGATCGCCGTCGGTCAGCCGCCGCAGCGCCAGTGCCCACACCAGCGCCGCGTCGCAGCGGGCCGCCAGGGACAGCAGATCGGCGGGCGGCAGGTCCGCCGCGAGCGGGGCCAGGGCGTCGGGCCAGCCCAGGACCGCCCCGTTGTGGCTGAACAGCCAGGGCCCCGAGGCGAAGGGCGCCGCCGCGGCCTCCCCGTCGGCGTCCGGCACGGTGGCGTCCCGGACCGCCGCGAGCAGGGCCCGGGTGCGCACCACCCGGGCCAGGTCGGTGAACGAGGGATCGGCCCAGATGGGCCCGGTGCGCCGGTAGCGGGCGGGCACCGGGTCCCCCGCCGCGTACCAGCCGACCCCGAAACCGTCGGCGTTGACCGTTCCGTACCGCTGGTGGCGAGGTGCCCAGGACTGCCGGTACAGCGCGTTCGGCGGTGCGCTGAGCAGTTCGCCGATCGCGATCTCCGGCCCCAGATAGGCGATGTGACGGCACATCAGACGCCCTCCAGGGGAATCCCGTCGGCGGGGGTGACGTCCCGGGCGGTGCGGAAGCCCGCGAAGATCTGCCGCCGGACCGGATGGTCCCAGTTGCGGAACGTGCCCCGGCAGGCCACCGCGTCCACCGCGAACGACCCGCCCCGCAGCACCTTGTAGTCGCCCCCGAAGAACACCTCCGAGTACTCCCGGTAGGGGAACGCGACGAACCCCGGGTACGGGGTGAAGCCGCTCGACGTCCACTCCCACACATCACCGATCAACTGCCGTATCCCCAGCGGAGACTCACCGGCCGGATAGCTACCCGCGGGCGCCGGACGCAGATGCCGCTGACCGAGGTTGGCGTGCTCGGGCCCCGGGTCCGCGTCCCCCCACGGGTAGCGGGTCGACCGGCCGGTCGCCGGGTCCAGCCGGGCGGCCTTCTCCCACTCCGTCTCGGTCGGCAGCCGTCGTCCCGCCCACCGCGCGTACGCGTCCGCCTCGAACCAGCCCACGTGCAGCACCGGCTCGTCGGGCACCAGCGGTTCGGTGAGTCCGAAGCGGCGGCGCAGCCACGTCCCGCCCTCCCGTCGCCAGTACAGCGGGGCGGCGATCCCCCGGGACCGGACGTGGTCCCAGCCGCGCGGCTCCCACCAGCGGGGGTCGTCGTAGCCGCCGTCGTCGACGAACCGCAGGTAGGCCGCGTTCGTCACGGGCGTGGTGTCCAGGAAGAACGGCGGCACCAGCCTGTGGTGCGCCGGTCGTTCGTTGTCCAGCGCCCACGGTTCCACGGAGGTCCCCATGGTGAACGGACCGCCGGGGACGAGGACCTCCGCCGGACCGGCGAAGTCCGCGGGCTCCGGCTCCGGCGCGGTCAGCACCGCGCCCCCGGTGCGCAACTGATGGGTGATCAGCATGGTCTCGTCGTGCTGCTGTTCGTGCTGGGCGATCATCCCGAAGGCGAAGCCCGCGTCGGTGAGCGGCGAACCGCGCAGCGGGGTGGACTCCAGGACGTCCAGGGCCCGGCCGCGGACCTCCGCCGCGTAGGCCCGGGCCTCCGCCGGGGGCAGCAGCGGCAGCGACGGCCGCTCGGCGCGCGGGTGCTCGAACGCGTCGTACAGCGGGTCGATCTCCGGCCGGAGGGCGTCCCGCCCGGCCACGGCCCGCAGCAGCCACTGCTCCTCCTGGTTGCCGATGTGCGCGAGGTCCCACACCAGCGGCGACATCAGCGGGGACACCTGCGCGGTCAGCTCCCCGTCCGTGACGGAGTCGGTGAGCAGCGCGGTGCGGGCGCGGGCGGTGAGCAGCGCGGCGCGGGCCCGGTCCCGCAGCGCCCCGGGGTCGTCCGACGGGGTGGTGACGGACTCGGTCATGCGGTCAGTTCCTTCCCGTGCCGGGCGAAGCCCTCGATCAGATCGTCGGCGGGGCACCGGCCCCGTGCCACGTAGCGGTCCGCGTACCCGGCGACGGCCGCCGTGACGCGGTCCGGCGCGCCGAGCCGGTCCAGCGCGGCCAGGGCCGCGCCGAAGCAGACCGTGGCGGCCTCCCTCAGATCCGGGTCGGTGAGTGCGGCGCGGGCCGCGGTCAGCCACAGCTCGCTGCCGGGCGCGGCCGTGCCACGGGCCCGCTCCGCCAGGGACTTCACGCACCGGTACGCCGTCTCGGTGGCCTCCGGGTCGTCGAAGAGGGCGGTCGTCACCGCCAGCGGAACCGTCCAGCCGTCCTCCCCGGTCTGGGCGTCGATCATCCGCAGCTCCAGATGCCCACGGGGCCGGACCGGGGGGAACAGGGTGCTGATGTGGTAGTCGAGGTCGGCGCGGGTCGGCGGCCGGGGGAGCCCGCCGCGTATCCAGGCGCGGAACGTCAGCTCCTCGGGAACCAGCCAGGGCCCGTCCTCGGTGCGCACGCACATCACCGGGGCGTCGAGCACCCGGCGGGCCCAACCGGCGCGGGGCGCCGCGTCGAGCGGCGGGGCGGCGGAGCGGCCCGGTTCGATGTCCGCCCACAGGGCCTGCCGGGTGGACCGCCAGCCCGTCAACCTCCCTTCGAGCAGCGGGGAGTTGGCGAAGGCGGCCACCAGTACCGGGCCGAGCAGATGGGCGAGGCGCCAACGGCGGCCCAGTCCCAGTGGACCGGGCTCCTCGAACCCGGCGTCCAGACACACCTGCACCGACGCCGAGGAGCACATCATCACGCGTCCGGCGTTCCCGGCGCGGTCCAGATAGGTCTCCATCGCCGCGTACCGGGGGGCCCGCAGCCAGCGGACCGGGTCGCGCCACGGGTCGGTGCCGATTCCCGCGAGCGCCAGCCCCAGGGGGCTCAGGGCGGCCCGCACGGCCGCCAGATCGGCCGACACGGCCGTCACGCACTCGGTGAGCGAGGCGGCGGGAGCCGAACTCAGCTCCAGTTGTCCGCCGGGTTCCACGGTGAGCGCCGAACCGAGCGGCAGCTCCCTCAACGCGGTGTAGACCTCGTCCAGCCGGGCCCGCGGAACCCGTTCGCGCGGCCGGTCGGCGGGGCGGACCAGCCATTCCAGCTCGACCCCGACAGTGCGGGGTGGTCCTGTCTTGAAACAGATGCCGCGGACCAGTGCCTCCGTGTCCGCGTCCGAGACCAGGGTGGTGGACTGCGTACAGTCTCCCTCTGTCATTGCCGGACCCTCCAGATCCTCAGGTGGAGATCCCTGGGCACCGACCGGACCGGAAACGGCCCGGTTCGGTGCTTCTCATCCACCCAAGACGGTCGGCGCCGTCCGCACAAGAGTGCCCCCGGCCGCCGAAAAGATGTCGCGGCCATGTGTTTGGCCGCGCGTCCCGTCGGACGGCCCCGGCCGTGTCCGGTGCGGGGGCCCGGCCACCAGCATGGGGGAGGGGCGCCGGGCGCGCGACTCAGCGCGGCCCGCCCGGGCCGCCCGGGAGACCGCCCGGCCGGTCGGCGTGGCCGGTACGGGCCGTCCCGTGACGACCCGTACCGGACCCGCGCCGGGGCAGCCGCCGACCGCCGCCACAGGTCGCGGTCCGGCCCCCGGCGCCGCCGCGACAGGGCCCGGAGCCGCTGACGGGGCCTTCCGGGGAGCGCCGGGCGCACGCCGTGCCCGGGAGCGGGCGCGGAGCGCGCCGTCGGCCGGACGGGACTGCGCCGCCGGGCCCGCCCAGGCCCGTCCGGCCCCGCTTCCCGGGCGCGCTCGGGGCCGGGCGGGGCGCCCTTCCACCACCCCGTCCTCCACATCGCCGTGCCGACGGCCCCCGAAGCGGCACGGTCCGGAGGGATCACCGTGCCGGGGCTCCGCGTTGTAGACGCGTCTACGGGGCATGCCGGATTTCTACGAACATCACCGGACGCGTCGGGACCCCTTTCCACTGACCGGGTGGTACACAGCCCGGCCGCCCCGCCTTCCCCTATGAGCGGGCCCGACGCCGGTCCGCCCCGTCGTGGAGGGCGCGCCGCGCGTCCGTGCGGCGCGCGCGGTTCCAGGCCGGGGCGCGCGGCCTGGCCGGGGCTGCTCGGGGTGGGCTCGGGACGGGCTTCGGCGGGACGGTCCGCGCGGGCCGTCCCGCCCCGGTACCCCACGGTCCCGGGAGGTCCCGCGGCGTCTTCGGGACGGTGGACGCGACGGGTCGGCGAACGGCGTCCGGCTCAGTCGGACGGGGTGGGCGGTGGCCGTACGCCGAACCACTGCTCGGCGCCGTACTCCTCGAACCGGCCCGCCTCGGTGAACCCCAGCTTCGCCGCGAGGCGCGTCGCGCGGGCGTTGGCCACCCGGGAGCAGAGCACCACCGGCTCACCGGGGCACGCGCCGGTGAACCAGCCGAGCGCCGCCGCGCCCGCCTCGGCGGCGTACCCGTGACCCCAGGCCCGGGGGAGGAACAGAAAGCCCAGCTCGGCCTCCCCGGCCTCCGGCCGTACGTGTCCCGGCCGCTCGGCGGCGCGCCGGTCGAGCGTGATCATCCCGATCATCGCCCCGTCGAGGTCGACCACGAAGAGGCCGGTGCGCCGCCCGGGCACCTCGGGCATCGCGCGTTCCAGCTCGGCGCGCGGGCGGGCGCCGCCGATGTGGGCGCCCACCTCGGGCGAGGCGAACAGCTCGACGAACGCCGCGCGGTCGCGGGCCTCCGAGGCGCGGAGGACGAGCCGTTCGGTCCGCAGGGGAACGGGCGGCCAGGCGGCGGCTTCGGGTCCGGTCATCCGGGCAACCTATCGCACGTGCGTGCGAGTTAAGGTCGCTGGTCGCTGGTCGCTGGTCGCTGGTCGCTGGTCGCTGGGCCCGGTGCCTGGTATCCGGTGTGCGGGTGGCGCGGGTGGCGCGGGTGGCGCGGGTGCCCGGTGGGTCCACCCCGCTCGCCGACGGTCGCACCGCACCGGACATCCCCCCGGCCGCCGGGTCCCGGCCCCGGTCGTCACCCCCTGGCCGGAGTGAAGGGGGCGGCCCGTCCCGCGCGGCGGTCCACGGCGTGGGACGCTCCCCGCGTCACGTGCCGGTGCCCCCGTGCGCGACGAGACGAGGGAGAACACCCGTGCCGGACGCCGACCCCCTCCCCATGTCGGACTTCAGTCGCCGTGAGTACGGCATCCACGAGGTGTCCGCGCGGTCCGTCCTCGACTACGGCCTGGCCCTGCTCGTCATCGCCGGGGCGGACGGCGAGGTGGCCCCCGAGGAACTGCGGTGGCTCCTCGACCACCAGCGGCGGTTCGGCGCCCCCGCCGAGGTGCTGGAGCGCTACCGGACCTTCGACCCCCGGGGCGTCGACCTGGTGGACCTCTTCCGTGAGGTGCGCGTCGACCACGACTCCTGGCAGGGCGCCCGGCACCTGCTCTACCACGCCGTCCAGATGGCCTCGGCCGACGGACTGCTCCACGAGGCGGAACGCGCCCGGGTGGAGGAGGCCGCCGCCCTGCTCGGCGTCACCGACGACATCGTCGGGGCCCTCGTCGCCCTCGTCGCGCTGGAACGCTCGGTGACCGCCCTCCGGCAGTCCCTCTTCGGGCTCCCCGACCCCGCCGCGCCCCTCCACCTGGACGGACCGCCGACCGACGACGACTGACGGGCCGACGGCAGGCTGACAGGCCGACGACGGGCTGACGGGCCGACGCGGGAGAGCGGCGGCCGTCCCGAGAGCGTCGGGGGCGGCCCGGGGCCGGAAGGACGTCAGGACCAGTCGTACCGTTCGCGCAGCCGGGCGGCGACCGTGTCGTAGCGGGCCCGGTCCAGCGCGCACGCCTCCCTGCGCATGCCGTCCTCGTGGACCCGCAGGACCCGGTCCAGATCCACCCAGGAGTCCCGGCCCGCCCGGTCCCACGGGCCGCTGCCGATGGCCACCCACTCCCGGTCGTCGTCGTGCCGTTTGCTGGACAGCGCGACGGCCAGCAGGGTGCCGGACGGTTCCCGGGCGACGACGAGCACCGGACGGTCCTTGCCGCGTCCGTCGGCCTCCTCGTAGGGCACCCAGGTCCACACGATCTCCCCCGGGTCGGGGTCGCCGTCGTGCGCCGGGGCGTACTCGGTCCGCACCCGCCGGACGGAGCGCGGTGCGGCCTCGGAGGTGGCGTGCGGGCCGGAACGGCCCGGCGCGTCCGGCTCGCCGTGGTCGTCGGAGCCGTACGGGCCGTCGGGAGGGGCGGTCATGAGGGCCACGGTAGGGGTCCGCGCCCCGGTCCGCCGTCCGGAGTGCCCGGACGGGTGACCTTGCCCCCGGCCCCCGGTCCCTCGCACCTGGCCCCGGCCCCTGGCTCCCTGTCGTCCCACATGTCCCTCAAGGCATAGCCGACCCCTTGGAACACAGCTGACTCACAGTCAGAGAGCTTTTTCCAGAAGGGAGTTGGCCGATTCCAGGTAGGCCGAAAATGCTGTCCGCCGCCATGGAAGGATGCGGAGCGTCATGGTGCAGATACCCGAGCAGCCCGTCATGCGCGTACCCGATCAGCCAGCCGAGCGGGAGCCCGTACCGAGGCGTGGTGCGCCACGCCTGACGGATTCCCACTCAGCCAAGCCCGCACACAACACCGCCTCCGCGCAATCCCGTTCCTCCCCGCGTCCCCTCACCCGCGCGGTGCCCACCAGCGCCGACGTGGCCCGCCTCGCGGGCGTCTCGCGGGCGACCGTCTCCTACGTCCTCAACAACACCAGTGCCGTACGGATCAGTGAACCCACCCGGCGGCGGGTCCACGAAGCCGCCAAGGAACTCGGCTACGTCCCGCACGCCGCCGCCCGCAGTCTGCGGGCGGGCCACAGCCGGATGGTCCTCATGCCCACCCCGGCCGTCCCGGTCGGCCCCCTGTACAGCCGTTTCCTCGGTGAACTCCAGTGGGCCCTGGGCCGACTGGACTACACCGTCGTGCAGTACGGGCGGGTCGGACTCACCGGGGAGGAAGCCGCCCGGGCCTGGGCCGAGCTACGGCCCGTCGCCGTCCTCGCCCTCGGCGTCCACGACCTCGGACCCCGCAGCGTGTCGCTGCTCAAACGGTCCGGGGCGCGGGCGGTGATGACCTTCGGCCCCCACCAGGTGACCGGGGCGCACACCCTGCTGATGGACCAGCACGCGGTGGGCCGCGTCGCGGGTGAGCACCTGATCGACCGGGGTCGTCGCCGGATCGGTGTGGTCGTCCCCGAGGAGAAGGGGTTCGAAGCGTTCTCCCGGCCGCGCGCCGACGGCGTCCGGGAGAGCGCGGAGGGTTCCGGGGCGGAGGTGGTCGAGGTGCCCCTGCGGTACGACGAGGCGTCCGCCGCGCGGCTCGCCGCCCGCTGGCGCCGCCTCGGCCTCGACGGGGTCTTCGCGTTCAACGACGAGTACGCGATGCTGTTGACGCGGGCGCTCCAGGACGAGGGCGTCCGGGTCCCCGACGACACCGGAGTGGTGGGCGCCGACGACCTGATGCTGGGGCGGCTGCTGCGTCCCCGGCTCACCACGGTGCGCACCGAACTGCCCTCCGGACAGGAACTCGCCGGGCTCGTCGACCGGGTCGTCCACGATCCGGCGGTGGAACCCCTGACCAGACAGCTCCTGGACGCGGTGCTCGTGGAACGCGAGAGCGGCTGACCCGTCGAACCCGGTGACCGGCCGGCCCGTGGCTCAAGGCCCCGCGGTCGGCCGGTCCCTTTCCAGCGGACCGGTGGACCGGCGGCTCGGTGGACCGGTGGACCTGCGGTTCGGCGGCTCGGTGGACTGGCGGTTTCCTGGGCCTCACACGCCCCGGACGACCCGCCGCTCCCTCCGTACCCTCCACCCGCACCCGATCGTCCCCTGACCCGGCAGCCCGACCCGGCGTCCCGGTGCTCCCCGGCCCCGGCGCCTCCGTCGGCCGACCCGCACCGGAACAGCGCGCGGGGACGCCCCGGCCGCCCCACGAACGGACAGCGCCGCGCCGCACGACGCGCGGCGGGCGTCCCGGAGAACGGCGCGTGAACCGAACCGTCCCCGCACCCCGGCGCGCGAGGGCGCACGTCTCCGCACGAAGACCACCCGGCACCCGAACCGCGACACCCGCACCACAACGCGACAGATCAGCGACCCCCACGACCGCCCCACGGCGAAGATCCGTGCCCCCGCGACAGCCCAGAGCGAAGACCGCGCCCCACGGCACCCCGCGACAGCCCGGGCCAAGTCCCACGGCATCCGTGCCGTCCGCGCCGTCCGAGGCGTCCGTGCCACCCACCCGACCGTCCCGCACGAAGACCCACGACAACGGAGACCGGTTGCGTCTCCCGGCGAAGGGAACTCCGCGATGACCCAGCTCCACCCCTTGACCTGGCGTCCGTCCACCCGGACCGGACCGTCGTACGCGGTGGTCGAACCGGCCACCGGCGGGACCCTGGGGGAGGTGCGGCGCGCCGGGGACGAGGACGTCGCGGCGTCCGTCGCCCGGGCCGTGACCGCCCAGCGGGACTGGGCACGACTGCCCCACACCGAACGGGCCGCCGTACTGCGCCGGGCGGGCGACCTGCTCGTCACCCACGCCGACGAGATACGGGACTGGCTGGTCCGTGAATCCGGCTCGATACCGGGCAAGGCCGACTTCGAACTGGGGCTCGCCACGCAGGAGTGCTACGAGGCCGCCGCGCTCGCCTCCCGCCCGACCGGACAGGTCCTGCGCACCGGTGGCCCCCGGCTCTCCTACACCCACCGGGTCCCGGTCGGGGTGGTCGGGGTCATCACGCCGTTCAACGCGCCGCTGGTGCTCTCGGTCCGCTCCGTCGCCCCGGCCCTCGCGCTCGGCAACGCCGTCGTCCTCAAGCCCGACCCCCGGACCGCGGTCTGCGGCGGGCTCGTCCTCGGCGCCCTGTTCGAAGCCGCCGGACTCCCCGGGGACCTGCTGCACGTCCTGCCCGGCGGCGCGGAGACCGGACAGCGGCTCATCGCGGACCCGGGCGTCCCCGTGGTCTCCTTCACCGGCTCGACCCGAGGCGGACGCGCCGTCGCGGAGGCCGCCGGGCGCCACCTCACCCGGGCGCACCTCGAACTCGGCGGGAACTCCGCGCTGGTCGTCCTGGAGGACGCCGACCTGGACGCCGCGCTGTCCGCCGCCGCCTGGGGTTCCTACTTCCACCAGGGGCAGGTCTGCATGACGACCGGCCGCCACCTGGTGCACGCCTCCCGGTACGAGGAGTACGTGGAACGGCTCGCGGCCAAGGCCGACGCGCTGACCGTCGGCGATCCCCACCGGGAGAAGGTCCACCTCGGTCCGCTGATCGACGCGGCGCAGGCGGACGCCGTCCACGGACTCGTCACGGCCAGCGTCGCGGCCGGGGCCGAACTGCGCGCGGGCGGTCGTCGCGACGGCCTGTTCTACCGTCCCACCGTGCTCACCGGGGTGGACGACGACACCCCCGCGTACGCCCGGGAGGTGTTCGGACCGGTCGCCCCGGTGCGGTCCTTCGCCACCCTGGACGAGGCGGCCGCCCTCGCCGCCGCCGGTCCCTACGGGCTCTCGCTGGGCGTCGTCACCCGGGACGCGGCCCGGGGTCTGGCGTTCGCCGCCCGGGTTCCCACCGGGATCGTCCACGTCAACGACCAGACGGTCGGCGACGAGGCCGTGGCGCCGTTCGGCGGCACGGGGGCGTCCGGCACCGGCGCGCGGTTCGGCGGGGACGCCAACGCCGACGCCTTCACCGAACTGCGCTGGATCACGGTCGACGAGGACGTTCCCGCGTACCCCTTCTGACCTCCGGCCCCGGAACGCCAGGGCGGCCGGTGCCCGAAGGTCCACCGGCCGCCCGTCCACCACCGCCCGGCGCGGACGGGGCCGCCTCCCCGCCCGTGACCACGGGGTCAGGAGCCCTGGGTGCCGCCCTGGCCGTCCCCGCCGCCCTGCGCCTGCTCGGCGATGGACTTGCGGACCTCGTCCATGTCCAGCCCGCGGGCTTGGCCGATCACGTCGTCCAGCACCGCCTGCGGCAGCGCGCCCGGCTGGGAGAACACCGCGACCTGGTCCCGCACGATCATCAGCGTGGGGATCGACTGGATGCCGAACGCCTGGGCCAGCTCCGGCTGGGCCTCGGTGTCGATCTTGCCGAAGACCAGGTCCGGGTTGGCCTCGGCGGCCTGCTCGTAGACCGGGGCGAACTGACGGCACGGCCCGCACCAGGAGGCCCAGAAGTCGATCAGCACGAACTCGTTCTCGGTGACCGTCTGGTCGAAGTTCTCCTTGGTCAGTTCCACGGTCCTGCTCATGTCCGCCGCCTGCTTCCTGGGTGTCTCGTGGTCTCGGCTCCGGGCCTTCCGGGCTCCCCGTCACAACGGCGCCGGGCCGCGCCGTATTCCGCGCGGCGCCGCGCGGGCGCCGGAACCGGGCCCCGCCGACCGGGGGACCGGCCCCGCCCGCCGGACGCGGACCGCATGGCCCCCGGACGCGGCGGCGTCCAGACTGGCTCCATGACGGAAACGAGCGACTACACCGAGTACGACGTGGTGGTGCTGGGCGCGGGCCCGGTGGGGGAGAACGTGGCCGACCGGACCAGGGCCGCCGGCCTGAGCACGGCCGTGGTCGAGAGCGAGCTGGTCGGCGGGGAGTGCTCGTACTGGGCGTGCATGCCCAGCAAGGCGCTGCTGCGCCCGGTGATCGCCCGTGCCGACGCCCGCCGGACCCCCGGACTGGCCGACGCCGTCCGGGGCCCCCTCGACGCCGCCGCCGTGCTCGCCCACCGGGACGAGGTCGTCGCGCACTGGAAGGACGACGGCCAGGTCGGCTGGCTGGAGTCCACCGGGGCCCGGCTCCACCGGGGCCACGGTCGCCTCGACGGCCCCCGCCGGGTGACGGTCACCGCCCCCGACGGCGGTACGCACACCCTCGTCGCGCGCCGGGCGGTGGCCGTCTGCACGGGTAGCCGGGCCGTCCTGCCGGACCTGCCGGGCCTCGCCGAGGCCCGGCCCTGGACCAGCCGGGAGGCCACCAGCGCCCGCCGGGCCCCGGAACGGCTCGTCGTCATCGGCGGGGGCGTGGTCGGCGTGGAGATGGCGACGGCCTGGCAGCACCTGGGCTCCCGGGTGACGCTGCTGGTGCGCGGCGAACGGCCGCTGCCCCGGATGGAACCCTTCGCCGGGGACCTCGTCGCCGAGGCACTGCGGGAGGCGGGAGCCGACGTCCGGACGGGGACCTCGGCGCGGTCGGTGACCCGCCGGGGCGCGACCGTCACGGTGGAACTCGACGACGGCGGGCGGATCGAGGCCGAGGAGGTCCTCGTCGCCGCCGGACGCGCGCCCCGCACCGAGGACATCGGCCTCGACACGGTGGGACTCGTCCCCGGCGACTGGCTCCCGGTCGACGACACCCTGAGCGTGACGGGCCACCCCTGGCTCTACGCCGTCGGCGACGTCAACCACCGCGCCCTCCTCACCCACCAGGGCAAGTACCAGGCACGGATCGCGGGCGCCGCGATCGCCGCCCGCGCCCAGGGCGTGCCGATCCTGGAGACGGACCGCTGGGGCGCCCACGCGGCCACCGCCGACCATGCGGCCGTCCCCCAGGTCGTCTTCACCGACCCGGAGGCCGCGGCGGTCGGTCTCACCCTGGAGGAGGCCCGGGCGGCGGGCCACCGGGCGCGCGCAGTGGACTACGACATCGCCTCCGTCTCCGGCGCCTACCTCTACGCCGACGGCTACCGGGGCCGGGCCCGCATGGTCGTGGACCTGGACCGCGAGACCGTCCTCGGCGTCACCTTCGTGGGCCCCGGGGTCGGCGAACTGATCCACTCGGCCACCGTGGTGGTCGCGGGCGAGGTCCCCCTGGACCGGCTGTGGCACGCGGTTCCGTCGTATCCGACGATCAGCGAGGTGTGGCTGCGGCTGCTGGAGGCGTACCGGGGGTGAGGGCGCACCGGCGGAGGCCGCGGTATGCATGGCATGGCTCGAACATGATCGAACATCCCTTTGACGGTTGTGATCGATGCCTTGTCGGAGTCCGCCGCTTCTCCCGGATGTCCGCAGCCACCAGCTCCCCGGAGCGTCAGCGTGACAACGTGCTCGCCGCGGTCGAGTCCGTCGGCGGGCGCGTCATGGTGTGGGCCGACGGCTGGGAGGTCTCCGGAGCCATGGATCCGATGACCCGCCCGAAGCCTGGTACCTGGTTCCGGGGCGGGGCGGGGCGGGGACCGTACGACGCATCGTCGGCGCGGCCTGATCCCGGGACCGCTACGCCGGGATGGGCCGTGAACTGTGTTGAGGGGCATTGGTGGAACGATACGGAAAGGTCTTGCGTTCGAATATGGGGATTCTATGGCCGCGCTGTGCCGGTAAACCTGTTGCGGTCGATTCACCGGATTCACTGAAAAGGGAGTCAGGGGATCTTGCTCTCGTTGGGATTCCAGTCGCCGGATAATCCGTGAGTTGCGGTGGCGGGGGGCCTTCGTGTGCAGGTTTTGCCACGATAAGCAGGAGTAATTGACGGCAAAGTGCGTAATGATGCACGGAAGTCATGGTTCCAGGCGAACTGGAGCGCCTCGCGCCGTGAAAGTCGGGTCAAAATGGGTGTTTTTCGGTTATGCTCAAGCGCCTTCGATGGATGCAAGGTTTCTCGCTGGCGTCGGCGGGGAGGGGCAGGTTTTGTTGCGTTCTTAGCTTGGTAGAAACCCTCTTGGCGTGGTCGCGGGTGTGCGGACTCAAAGAAGGCCAAAGCTGATGAACCGCAGGGGGAAGATCGTGGATATTGAAATCCTGGGAGCTCTGGTCGTGACGGAAGGTGGGTTCTCCGCCACGCCCACCGCGCCCAAAGTGCGGCAAGTGCTCGCTCTCCTGGCGTGTTTCGCCGACCGGGTCGTGCCGGTATCCGCGCTGATCGAGGAATTATGGGCCGACCGGCCGCCGCGCAGCGCTCGCACCACCCTCCAGACCTACGTGCTCCATCTGCGCCAGCTCATCACCGCCGCCCTGTCGGCGCAAGGCGGCGACAGGGAAGCCGTGGCGGCCAAGGACATCCTCGTGACCTGTCCGGGTGGCTACCTCCTCAAGACCAGAGGAGGGGGCAGTGATGTGCGGGAGTTCGAGCGGCTCGCGGGGCTCGGCTACCGTGCCCTCGGCGACGGCGACCACGCGGGCGGTGCGCGACTGCTGCGCGAGTCCCTCGCGCTGTGGCGTGGGGCGCCCTTCGCCGACGTCCAGCTGGGCAAGCAACTGGAGATGGAGGCCGCACGCCTGGAGGAGAGCCGGTTGTGCGCGCTCGACCGGCGCGTCGAGGCGGACTTGGAGCTGGGGCGGCACCGGGAACTGCTCGCCGAGCTGACCGTTCTGGTCGATCGGTACCGCACCCACGAGAACCTGAGCCGACAGTTCATGATCGCTCTGCAGCGCTCGGGCCGCAGGAGCGAGGCGCTCGACGTCTACCGGAAGCTGCGTGGAACTGTCATGCGGGAGCTGAGCCTGGAGCCCTCGGTCGCGCTGCGCCAACTGCAGCGTTCGGTCGTGCTGGCCCAGGGCGACCAGGCGCCGATGCTGCCGGGTCCGCCTCCCCCGTGCCCCGCGCCGACCGATCGCGCGCGGCGGAATGGAGACCTGCTTGACGAACGCTCAAGGAACGTGGAGCGCCCTGCTTTAGCCAGTACGGTGCATGAAGCCGTACACGCGGATGCGGACAAAGTGGTCTGTATTCCCTGCGTCGGGGAACGAATCGAGAAAGAAGCTTTCGACGAGTGATGGGGGAACAGTTATGAGGATCCAAGTGCTGCGGCCGTTGAAAGCCGAGGTCAATGGTGTCTCCATTGTCCCCACAGCGGGAAAACCACGTCAGATCCTGTCACTTCTCGCGCTGTACCCAGGGCGGATCTTGCCCGTGCCCACGCTGATGGAGGAGATCTGGGGCGCCAACCCCCCGGCCAGCGCGCTGACCACGCTGCAGACCTACATACTTCAGTTACGGCGCCAACTCGGCACCGCCATGGGGCCCGACGCGCCGCGCACCGCCAAAGAGGTACTCGCCACCCGGCACGGCGGATATGTGCTGCAGATCCCGCCCGACAGCGTGGACGTGTATGAATACGAGCGACGGGTGTCGGCAGGGCAGGCGGCCTTCGAAGTGGGAGACGACGAGCACGCCGCGCACACCCTGCGCCAGGCTCTGACCCTGTGGCAGGGGCCCGCTCTGGTCGATGTGCGGGTCGGTCCCGTGCTGGCCATAGAGGTGCTCCGGCTGGAGGAGAGCAAGCTGGTCGCCATGGAGCGCCGGATAGACGCCGATCTCCGGTTGGGGCGGCACTGCGAGATCATCGCCGAGCTCCGGGACCTGACGGCACGCCACCCGCAGCACGAAGGGCTCCATTCGCAGGCCATGGTGGCTCTGTACCGATCGGGGCGGCAGGCCGCGGCTCTCGACCTCTACCGGAAGCTGCGCATGAGACTCGTCGAGGAACTGGGTGTCGAGCCGTCGCGGCAGATGCAGCGGCTGCACCAGGCGATGCTCGCCGTGGACCCCGCCCTCGACCTGACCACCGCGCCAAGGCGTGGATCGACCTTCGACCTCTACGCCGCCTGACGCATCGGCCCGTCGTGCTTCAAGCCCGCCTCCAGGGTTGTCTGTGAGCCTGAACCAGACCCGCGCGACACCCACAGGCCAGGAGGGCGAAGATGACGGACACAGGATTATCGGTGCGGCTGTACTGCTTCGCGCACGCAGGAGCGGGAATTTCGGGCTTTCGTAATTGGGCACGCAGCATCGGTCCGGGCGTCGAACCCGTACCGGTGCTGCTGCCGGGCCGTGAGGGCCGGCGCCGGGAACCATGCCTGACCGACCGCCACTCGCTGGTCGCCGACCTGATGGACCGCATCAGCGTCACGTCCCGACAGCCCTTCGCGCTGTACGGCCACAGCCTCGGCGCGATGGTGGCCCACACCTTCGTCCAGGCTCTTCACGAAGAAGGGCTGCCGCTGCCCGCGCTCCTCGCCGTGGGAGCCTGCCCGCCGCCTGACGAGACCAGCAAGCTCTCCGACGCCTGCGACAGCTCCGACGAGGACCTGACGGAGATGGTCCGAGCCCTCGGAGCGCTGCCCGACGACGCGGAAGCGCGGCGGTACTGGCACCGTGCTTCGCTCCCCGTGCTCCGCGACGACCTGCGGCTGGCCGTCGCACTACGCGCCGCCGCCCGTGCGACCGCAGCCTCGAACGGACCGTTGCCAGTCCCGCTGCTCGCGGTGTCCGGGAACCGTGACCCGCTGGTGTCCCCCGCGGCAGTCGGCGGCTGGCGCCGTTGGAGTGCCGGGCCGGTGGCGACCCGCACCGTGAACGGCGACCACTTCTTCCTGCGCGGCGACGCGCTGCCCCGTCTGATGGGCCGTGCCTGCCGTGTCGTGAGGCGACTCGAAGCCGCGGCCGGGCGAGCCTCGCTCCTGGCCCCCGTCGCTCAGCCCTGAGAGGTGCCGACCGTTGGCGAGCCGCCGACCCGGCCCGCCGATCCGAAGGCCGGCCGATACCCCAGACCGTGCTCAGCACGAGAAAAGAGAGAGGCACCATCATGCAGCAACTCGACATCGCCACTCTGATCGGCCTCCTGCGCGGCAGCGGAGGCGATAGCGGGACCCACGACCTGAACGGTGACGTACTGGACGTCAGCTTCGCCGACCTCGGTTACGACTCCCTGGCGCTTCTCCAGGTCACCGGCATCGTCGAGCGTGATTCCGGTGTCGCGCTCGACGGGGAGGCGCTGGACGAGGCGGAGACCCCGCGGCAGTACATCGAGGCCGTCAACCGAGTGCTGTCCTCGCAGACCACGGCCTGATCCACGCGGTCGGCAGAGGCTCTTCGCCCCGTGGGGCGGACCCCGCAGGGCCCGCCCCACGATGCGAAGAGCCTTTGAGCCCGCCTCCAAGGGGCCTTGAGCCCAACGCGTCACCGTGAACCGTCCAACATCACGTCAAGGAGGGCGGTGCGTGCCCGTGCGGTCGACCAGGTCCTCGGTTACGGAGGGGCCTGTGGGTTTCCGGTCCAAGGCGGTCATATTCCTGTGCTGGGTCGGCCGGGCACTGGCCACCAGTGGCGCTCTCTGGGGCCACCTTCCCCCACCCGGTGATCCGGCCGGGCCATGGGCACTGACCCAGCCTCCGCCGGGCCACCCCGAACAACTGCGCACCGACATCCCGCTCAGCGCGGAAGAACGGGACCTGGCACGTCGGTTGCTCGATCCGAAGGAGATCGCGTGAGCACCGACAGCGCTGCCGCCGCAGCGGCCCGGTCCGCCGCAGCCGCCGGCCTGTGGCGCCGCGGATGACCTCCGGCCTCCCCCCGGCTACAGAGCCGTTCAAGTGCCGCTCTAGCCCCGGACGGAACCGTACCTATGGCACACCACGCGAACCGGACCCACGTCAGGAGAGCCCACCATGACCGACGCCAGGCTTGTCGGAACCTGGACCACCGAACTGGAAGACGACGGCAAGTCCGTGTTCGGACTCGCGTCCTTCACAGGTGACGGCGGCGTCACCTGCTACCAGGTCAACGCCAAGAACATCGGCCTGGGCAACTGGGAGTCCACCGGGAAGGACTCCTTCCACTACAACTTCCACATCCTCGCCGTGAACCCGCAGGGCGAGCACGTCGGCGAGGCCCACGTCTTCGTCACCGGCGAGTTCGTCTCGGACGATCAGTGGGAGGGCACGGGCGGAGCCAATTTCTACTCGCCCTCCGGCGACCTCCTGCGCGGCCACGAAGGCTCCAAGGTCACCGCCCGCAAGTTCGGTGTCGACAAGTAGGCAGGGCAGCCGGAAGACACCCCGTCCCGGACCGGTGACCCCCGGAGGGAAGACTCCCATGCTGCGCGATGAACTCAACGGCGAGCTCGTTCTCCCCTCCGATCCGGGGTACCGGCTCGCCAGGCAACTGCAGAACACCGAGTACGACTCGGTCATGCCCTACGGCATCGCCTACTGCGCGTCCCCCCAGGACGTCCTCGCCTGTGTACGCCACGCGCGGGAGACCGGTATCGCGGCGCACGTCCGGGGGGCAGGCCACAGCTTCAACGGCTGGTCCACCGGCACCGGCCTGGTCATCGACCTGTCCCGGATGAACCATGCCGCCGTCGACGGCCCCACCGTCCGCATCGGAGCCGGCATACAGTCGCTCGACGCGCTCGACGCCCTCAAACCGCACGGCCGCCAGATCATCACCGGCACGTTCCCCACCGTCAGCCAGGGAGGCTTCCTCAGCGGTGGCGGGCTGGGCTGGCAGACCCGCAAGTTCGGCATCGCGAGCGACCACGTCGTCTCGGCGCGGGTCGTCCTCGCCGACGGCAGGACCGTGCTCGCGTCGGCGGACGAACACCCGGATCTGTACTGGGCCCTGCGGGGTGGCGGCGGAGGGAACTTCGGCATCGTCACCGAATTCGAGCTGCGCCCCGTCGACGCCCCGCGTCTGACCGGCTTCGAGACGCTGTGGTCCTACGAGGACGCCGCCGAGGTGCTGGCCGCCTGGCAGTCCTGGGCCGTCGAGGAGTCGGAGGACCTCGGCACCTCCCTGGTCGTGCTGCCCGGCATGTTCGGGCCTGGCGGCAAGCCGATCCTCAAGGTCTGGGGGGTGTACCACGGTCCGTCCGGCGAACTCGAACGCGCTCTCGACGCGCTCACCGAACGCACCGGGACGAAGCCCGTGCACCGAGAGGTCTCGGCGTCCGGGGCGTACGCCGACGTCATGCACGAGGCGCTGTGCGGTTCCAAGACCGTCCAGCAGTGCCACCGCACCGGCACCCACCCGGAAGCGGTCGGTCACCGGCACCCCTACACCCGACAGGCATACCGCCTCACCGGCAGGGCGGTCACGCGTGCCGAGGCCGACGCCCTGCTGTGCGCGTGGGACCCCGGACTGGACAACGAGCGCTACCTGCTGTGCATCGCGCTCGGCGGAGCCGCCAACCGCGTCGGCCGCGCGGAGACCGCCTACGCGCACCGTGACGCCCAGTTCCTGACGGGCTTCCAGACGGCCACCCGTGACGCGGCGTCGGCCGCGCGGTGCCCGGCGGAACTCGACGCGTGGGCCGACCGGTGCGGCGCGGCCCTCGCTCCGCTGGCCACCGGCTCCTACATCAACTTCCCCAGCTCACGGACGCAGGCCGAGTGGGAGACCGACCACTACGCGGAGAACGCCGCCCGACTGCGCGAGATCAAGCAGGTCTACGACCCCGACGGCTTCTTCCGGCACGGCCAGAGCATCGGCTCCGGCTGGGAGCGCGGCCAGCAGACGACGAAAGCAGGACGATGAAAACGGATCTGACGGACAAGGCGGTGCTCGTCACCGGTGCTTCCCGCGGTATCGGCCGGGCTACGGCCCTCGCCTACGCGGCCGAGGGCGCACGGGTCGCGATCACGTACCACTGCGACGAGGCGGGGGCGAAGGAGACCGCCGATCAGGTCGCCGCAGCCGGCGGCACCCCGTATGTGGTTCGCTACGACCTCGGCGATGAGGACTCCATACGGGCTGCCGTCGCCGCGGTGGGCGCCGAGTGGGGCGGGATCGACGTTCTCGTCGCCAGCGCCGTCGAGTGGGGCGACGCCATCCCGCGGCCCGGTCGGCTGATGCCCGCCTTCGAGGACGTCCCACCCGGGCAGTGGCAGCGGGTCCTGCGCACCTCCGTGGACGCCGTCTTCCACACCGTCCAAGCCGTGCTGCCCCTTATGCGCGGTCGGGACTGGGGCCGTGTCGTGCTGATCGGCGCGGGCCTCGCGGACACCGGTATGACGGGCGCGGGCGCGTACGGAGCCGCCAAGGCCGCCCTGCACGGGCTGGTGCGCAGTCTCGCCTGGGAACTCGGTCCTGCCGGAATCCTGGTGAACGAGGTCGTGCCCGGCCAGACCCTCACCGAGAACGTGCTCCTGCACGCCTCGCCCGCCTTCTTGGAGAACAAGGCCGGATCCCTTCCTTCGGGCCGGATGAACACTCCCGAGGACGTCGCCCGCGCTGTCGTCTTCCTTGGCTCCGCCGCCAACGGGAACATTCACGGAGAGGCCCTACGGGTCACAGGCGGTCTGTGAGCCCTGCCTCCAACAGCCCCGAGCCGCACCGCACGGCCCACCGGCCGCTCACTCAGGAGTTCCCATGACCGACATGCTCGACGAGTTGAAGACGCTGGCGGACGGAGCCGATGACGCTCCCGTCTATCCCATCAAGCGCACCTGCCCCTACCAGATGCCGCCCGGCTACGAGCGGCTCCGTGAGAAGGGCCCCATCTCCCGGGTCACCCTCTGGAACGGCCGCATCGCCTGGCTGATCACCGGCAACGAGCTCGGCCGCAAGCTGTTCCCGGACGCCCGGCTCTCCTCTGACGTCCTCGATCCGAACTTCCCGCTGCTCGCGCCCCGTGTCGAGGCCCAGCGCCAGCAAGCCGCCGCGCCTCCGCTGGTCGGCGTGGACGACCCGGTGCACGCCCGCCAGCGCCGCATGGTGCTGCCCAGCTTCGGCGTCCGCCAGGTCAACGCGCTGCGTCCGGCGATCCAGAAGTACGCCGACGACCTGCTCGACAAGATGCTGGCCAAGGGGCCCGGCGTCACCGTCGACCTGCTCACCGAGTACGCGCTGCCGATGCCGTCCGCCGTCATCTGCATGCTGCTGGGCGTTCCGTACGAAGACCACCACTACTTCGACGAGCGCTCGCGGCACGTGCTTTCCTCTTCCGGCCAGGAGCAGGCGGCGCAGGCGCAGCGGGCGTTTACCGAGATCCTCGGATACCTCGACGACCTGATCAGCCGCAAGCAGGCCGAACCCGGCGACACCCTGCTCGACGAGTTGATCGCCCGCCAGCTGGAGGAGGGCCGGGTCGACCGCCAGGAACTCGCGATGATCGCCACTGTCCTGCTGGTCTCCGGCCATGAGACGACCTCCAACATGATCGCCCTCTCCACGATGGCGCTGCTGGCCCACCAGGAGCAGCTGGAGGCGCTGCGCGCCGACGAGTCCCTGATGCCCCAGGCCGTGGACGAGATGATGCGGTTCTCCTCCATCGGCGACATGCTGATGCGCGTGGCCAAGGAGGACATCGAGATCGAGGGCCACCTGATCCAGGCCGGCGACGGGGTGATCCTGTCGACGATGCTGATGAACCGTGATCACGGTTCTTTCGAGCGCGCCGACGACCTGGACGTTCTCCGGCCTTCCGGCCGCCACGTCGCATTCGGTTACGGCATCCACCAGTGCATAGGCCAGAACCTGGCCCGTGCCGAGATGGAGATCGCCCTGGCAACCCTGTTCCGCCGGGTGCCGACGCTGAAACTGGCGGTCCCCGCCGACCAGATTCCGGGCAACGCGCCTTTCGTGCTCCAGGGAGTCTCCGAACTCCCCGTCACCTGGTAGGCCGCCGTGCACATCTCAGTCGACTCCGACCGATGCATCGGCTCCGCCCAGTGCGCCGTCACCGTGCCCTCCGTTTTCGAGCAGGACGAGGACGGACTCTCCACCGTCATCTCCGGCCGCGAGGACGGCGGCGGCGAGCCACTGGTGCGCGAGGCCGTCCGGGCGTGCCCGGTGCGAGCCATCACCATCAGGGAGACCGAGGACGTGTGACCGCGGACCGGCCGGGCCCCGCGAGCCAGGTCCGGGGCCCGAGCCGTTCTTGACGGAGCCTCAAGTGCCCCGGGCAACGATGAGTCCATGGACATGCGCAGCCTAGACGGCGACGACCCCGCCACGATTGCCCTCCTCCTGCCGGGTTTCCAGGAGACGATGAGCCTCGAACTGCCCGGCGACCCGCCGGTGTCGGATGCCTTGCTGGCCCGGTTGCTGCAACGCAGACACGGCACCGACCGGATCGTTCTGGTGGCCTTCGACGGTGACCGGCCGGCTGGCTGCATCAAGCTCGGCCTCGACCTCGGCGCCCCGAACGGGCCCGGCCACGGCTCGCTGTGGGTCTTCCCCTCCTTCCGACGCCGGGGCGCGGGTACCGCCCTCGTCGATGCCGCTCGTGCCGAACTGCGGGCCCGCGGCCGGGACCGCCTGATGGTCGACGCCCCCCGCACCCCCGCCGCGGAGGCGTTCGCCGCCGTCTGCGGCGCCGAGCCGCACGGCAGCAACCTGCGCAACCGGCTCTTCCTCAAGGGCCCCGCCCGCGCAGCTCTCGACGGGCTGGCCGACCGGGTGGTGCCGGGCCACCGGCTCGTCCATTGGAGCGACCGCTGTCCCGAGGCGCTGGTCGACCTCTATGCCCGGGCCTGGGGTGCCCTGGACGCTCCCGTGAACGGTCAGGCGGAGGTCCGCACGCCCACTGCCGCCGACGTCCGCGCCCGCGAGGCCGAGGGGGAACGCGCCGGGCACCGCCAGTACGTGACCGCCGCCGTCGACACGGCCACCGGCGATGTCGCCGGGTACGCCACCCTCTTCGTCCGCGACAGCCCGATGGCCGACGTGGGGGAGACCCTGGTCCTCGCCGACCGACGCCGCCAGGGCTTGGGCACTTGGGTCAAGGCGGGCCTGATCGCCCGGGCCGCGGTCGAGAACCCCCGCCTCGCCCTGGTGCAGGCATGGAACGACGTACGCAACGACGCCGTCCTCGCCCTCAACCGCCGCCTCGGCTTCATCGTGGACAGCTGTTGGTCAACGTACTCCGTCAAGAGCTGAGTGCCCGAGGGAAGTCCGAGGTCCGATCCACCAGCCGCTGCCACGATCCGCACGTTCGGAAACCGCGAGAGGGGATCCCTGTGAGTAGTAACGGCACCCGCGTACTGATTGTCGGTGGCAGCCTCGTCGGCCTGTCCACCGCTGTTTTCCTTGCCCATCACCATGTGCCGGTCACCTTGGTCGAACGGCACCCGAGCACCTCCATCCACCCCCGTGCGGTCGGCTACTACCCACGCACCGCCGAGCTGCTGGCCACCGTCGGCGTCGAGGAGGCCGCCAAGGCCGCCGCCGCTGGCTTTGAGAAACACAAGACCCGCGCGGGAGTGGAGTCCCTCTCGGGCAAGGTCTTCTTCGCCAAGGAGGAGCTGGAGGGCGGAGACGAGCTCGGGGATCTGACCCCCTCCCGGTTGCTGCTGCTGCCACAGGACCGCCTGGAGCCGATCCTGCGCGCCCGCGCCGAGCAGCTCGGTGTCGACCTGCGGTTCAGCACCGAGCTGCTCTCCTTCACCCAGGACGATGCCGGGGTCAGCGCTGTCGTTCGGGTTGCCGACGGCGGCGAGGTCACGGTGACGGCCGACTACCTGGTGGCCGCCGACGGGCCGCGCAGCTCCGTGCGCGAGTCCCTCGGGGCCGGGCGGGAAGGCCGGGGCGTGCTCTCCCGGCACATGAGCATCGCCTTCGGCGCGGACTTGGGCGCGGTGCTCGGTGAGCGCCGCTACAGTGTGGTCCACGTCAAGAACGACAAGGTCACGGGCATCCTCGTGCACGACGACACCCTCACCGAGGGCACCCTGATCGTCGGCTACGACCCTGAGAAGGGCGAGGGCCCGGATGATTTCACCGACGCCCGCTGCACCGAACTGATCTCCGCGGCCATCGGTCCGGACGAGGTCGAAGTCACCATCCGCTCCCGCTTCCCGTGGGACATGGCCGAGTTGGTCACCGATCACTTCGTGCGGGGCCGGGTGCTCATCGTGGGCGACGCCGCCCATCAGATCCCGCCCACCGGTGGGTACGGTGCCAACACCGGCATCGCCGACGCCTTCAATGTGAGCTGGAAGCTGGCCTTGGTGCTCAAGGGCACCGCGGGCCGCGCGCTGCTGGACACCTATCAGGACGAGCGCCGACCGGTCGGCACGTACACCGCGCGGCAGGGATCGCTTCAGCTCGCCGTACGGTCTCAGTCCGCGACCGAGGAGCAGCGGGCCGCCACGCATGACGCGATGCGCGTCACCATGGGTCAGGCATACCCTTCCGGCGCGTTCATCGCCGAGGAGGGCGCGGAGCGGCTGCCGCTGACTTCCGATCCGCGCGCCCTGCGCGGCGAGCCGGGCACCCGCGCCCCCTATGTGGTGCTGGAGCGCGGGGACGTGCCGGTGACCACGCTCGACCTGTTCGGCGACGGCTTCGTGCTGCTCGCCGGGGCCGAGGGCGGATCCTGGGCGGAGGCGGCCGAGACGGCCGCGTCGGCGCTCGGCGTGGACCTCGCCTCCCACCGCGTCGCCCTGACCGCCGAGGGGGGTGCGCTGACCGACGCGCGGAGCCGTTGGGCCGAGGCGTACGGAGTGAGCGCGACGGGCGCCGTCCTGGTCCGCCCCGACGGGATCGTCGCCTGGCGCACCCGCGAGGGTGTCCCCGTCGATGAGCGGGGCCCGGTGCTTGAGGAGGTGTTGCGCACCGTTCTGGCGCGATGAACGGTGGGGGACCGGCGGTCAGCCGTCGGCGGAGGCGCCCTGTGCCTGCGCGACCGAGTCGACGTATTTGATCAACAGACGGGCGAACTCCAGACGTTCGTCATCGGGCCAGCTCTGGGTGATGAACTCGAAAGCCGCCCGTTGATGCCGACGGAAGGCCGCCAGCATCGTCAGCCCTTCGTCCGTCATCTGCAGGATCGTTCGGCGTCCGTCCTGCTGGGAGGCGGCGCGGACCAGGTATCCGGCGGAGATGCAGTCGGTGACCATCCGGCTGGCCACGGAGGGGTCCACGACCAGCCGCTCGGCGACGACGCCGACGGTGATCTCCTGCCCGGCGTGCTCGGATCCCTCTTCCACGATGTTGAGCACCAACGTCCGCGTCATGTCCTTGCGGGTCACCGGGCTTTCCACGTTCAGCGCGGAAGCGCGGCGCAGTCGCGAGAAGGCCGGGCCGACCGCGTCGAGCGGGTCCACCGCGGCCAGTGGGCCCTGGGCGGACGGGAGCTGGGTGGTCTTCTGCCTGGTGGTCGGAGTCTCCATGGTGAACATCCTAGGCGCGGCAATCTAGGATAGCGAGCATGTGTATGCTCACATGCTATTGCATGACATTGCGCACATGATTTCATCCAAAGGCACCTCCATCACCGGAAAGGATCGCAATGCCGGACAGCAGGGACTTCGATTTCGACGTGATCATCGTCGGCGGCGGCCCGGTGGGCATGCTGCTCGCCTCCGAGCTCCGTATCGGCCGAGCCGAGGCCGTCGTGCTGGAGAAGCTCACCGAGCGCACCCCCCACTCCAAGGCTTTCGGGCTGCACGCGCGCTCGCTTGAGTCGCTCGACCGCCGTGGGCTCGCCGACCGCTTCCGCGAGGGTGCCCGCTCATGGAACAACGGCCACTTCGCCGGCCTCGACGTCTGGGTCGACTTCTCTCTCTTGGACAGCGCTCACAACTACGCCCTGCTTTCCGAGCAGACCCGGACCGAGCGTCTGCTGGAGGAGCGCGCCGAGGAGTTCGGCTGCAAGATCCGCCGTGGCCACGAAGTGACGGCTGTCCGCCAGGACGAAGACGGTGCCGAGGTCGACGTCATCGGCCCGGGGGGCCCGTACACCCTGCGCGCGCGGTATGTCGTCGGAACGGACGGCGGGCGCAGCCTGGTCCGCAGGTCCGCGGGGATCGGCTTCCCCGGCACCGGTGGCCGCGTCACCGCGCGCCTGGCCGACGTCGTCCTCGCCGACCGTGAGAACGCCCCGATGGGCATGGAGCGCACCGAGCGCGGTCTGCTCTTCTGCGTCCCGCTCGACGAGAAGTACCACCGCGTCGCCACCTTCGACTTCGCGAAGGGCAAGGAAGCGGACTCCGAGCTCACCTTCGAGGAGTTCAAGGACGGCGTCCGCGAGATCTGGGGCGATGACCTGGGCGTCTCGGAGCCGCGCTGGCTCTCCTGGTTCACCGACTCCGCCTGCCAGGCCGAGACCTACCGCAGGGGTCGGGTCCTGCTGGCCGGCGATGCCGCCCACACCCACTTCCCGGTCGGCGGCCAGGGCGTCAACCTGGGCCTGCAGGACGCGCTCAACCTCGGCTGGAAGCTTTGCGCCGACATCAACGGCTGGGGCGGCGAGGGGCTGCTCGACACGTACGACGAAGAACGCCAGGGGCCGGCCCGCCAGGTGCTGGCCAACACGCGTGCCCAGATCGCGCTGATGGACCCCGATCCCTATGTCACCCAGCTGCGCGAGCTTTTCCAGGACCTCATGCGGAAGGATCAGGTCAACCGTCACCTGGCCGAGATGCTCAGCGGTGTGCGGGTCCGCTACGACCTGCCGGGCCCCGAGCACCGCCTGCTCGGCGACTTCGCCCGGGACCTGACGCTGAAGACCGAGGGCGGAACCGGGACCCTTCCGAAGTATCTGCGCCGGGGCAACTTCGTTCTGCTCGACCTGGCTGGCCGACCGGAGATCGCCGAGGAGTACGGGAAGTGGGCTGCGCCGCTCGACTGGGCGGGCCGCGTCCGCCATGTCGTCGCCGTATGCGAGGACGAGCCGGAGCTGGCCGGTGTGCTCATCCGCCCTGACGGTTACGTCGCCTGGGCCGCGGACCGCGGTGCCTCGCCCGCCGAGATCGCCGAGGGCCTGCGTACGGCCATCGAGACCTGGGCCGGAGTGACCGACCCCACTCGCGAGGTCTTCAGCTGACCCGCCCGTCAACCCCGTCGGCTTCGCAAGGGACTGGCAAAGAATGCCCGCGCCAGTCGCAATGTGTAGACCCGCAATCAAATGCGTGACAGCATGCATATGTGTCGACCCCGAGCCGCAGCGACCCGCGACGGCTCGACGGAAACCATTTGGAGAGATCATGCGAATCATCCGCCACTACGAGCACGGCGCGCCGTCCGTACTGCGCCTCGAAGAGGTGGAGAAGCCGCAGCCCGGCACGGGTCAGGTCCTGATCCGCGTCGAGGCCATCGGCGTCACCTTCGCTGAGGTCCAGCGGCGTCAGGGCATTCCGATCGGCGGCCACGCCGGTCTCCCCGGCGCCCCCGGTGGTGACGTCGCCGGCACGATCGAGGCCGTCGGCGACGACGTCACCGGCTTCGCCGTCGGTGACCGCGTTGTCGGTGACATCGACCAGAATGCCTACGCGGACTACGTCGTCTCCGGCACCGACTGGCTCATCAAGATCCCGCGGGATCTCGACGCCGCCGAGGCGACCCTGCTGCCCAGCCCGGCCCAGACCGCGTACCACGCGATCAAGGAAGCCGGCCGTCTCCAGCCCGGCCAGACCGTGGTGATCGACGCGGCCTCCGGCGGCGTCGGCCACCTGGCCGTCCAGATCGCCAAGGCCCTCGGGGCCGGCACGGTCATCGCCACCGCCAGTACCCAGGCCAAGCTCGACTTCGTGCGAGAGCTCGGCGCCGATGTCACCATCAACTACAGCGACGAGGACTGGACCGATCAGATCCTCTCCGCCACCGGCGGCCGCGGCGCCGACATCGTCCTTGAGACCGTCGGCGGCGACATCCTGCTGAAGTCCCTGGGCGTCACGGCGCAGTTCGGCACTCTCGTCTTCTACGGCTCCGCCTCCGGGGACATCCCGGATCTGCCGACCCTGGCTCTGTCCCGGATGAAGAACGTCGCCGGCTTCAGCCTCTACGCCATGCTCTACAACAAGCAGGACGCCGTAGCCGAGGGTCGGCGCCACCTGCTCGAACTCATCGCTTCCGGCCAGGTCAAGCCAGTCGTACACGACCGGCTTCCGCTCGACGAGGCTGTCAAGGCCCACGAACTCATGGAGGCCCGCGCACAGCTCGGCAAGATCGTTCTCGTTCCCTGAGGCGGTCGCTGAACAGGCGGTCGGCCCGTCGCCCCACGACGGGCCGACCGCCCCCTCACCGCACAACAAGTACCGCGATTTCCCCTAAGCCCTTTTCGGGCCGAGAGCCAGGTGACGCCGACCGCTTCGGGCGGCCGGTGCGACGGGGAGCACACACCAATCCGAAAGGCGGCACGACCTTGTCCGCTCCCATCCCGCAGGTACCCAGCGGGCCGGACTCATCCGGCACCAAGACCACTCCGGTCATGGTCGCCTGCATGCTCTCCGCCTTCCTGGCCATCCTCGATCTGCAGATCGTCGCCACCGCTCTGCCCCGCATCGTGGGTGAACTCGGCGGTATCGACCTCTTCGCATGGGTGACCACTGCCTACGTCATCGCCTCCAGCGTCACTACGCCGATCTACGGCAAGCTCGGCGATCTCTTCGGCCGCAAGGTCACCTATCTCTCGGCGATGGGCCTGTTCCTGCTGGGCTCCGCGCTCGCGGGTGTGGCCGGCTCCATGGAGCAGCTCATCGTCTTCCGCGTGGTGCAGGGTCTGGGCGCCGGAGGCTTGTTCGTCTCCGTCCTCGCCATCATCGGTGAACTGTTCACCCCGCGTGAAGGTGCCAAGTACTACGGCATGTTCGGCATGGTCTTCGCTGGCGCGTCCCTCGCCGGTCCCGCCGTCGGCGGCGTCCTCACCGACGCGCTCAGCTGGCACTGGGTCTTCCTGGTCAACCTGCCCGTCGGTGCCGTGATCGTCATCCTGCTCGTCAAGTACCTTCACCTGCCCCGTACGGTCCGTGAGTCCACACTCGACTACGCCGGCATCGTCACCCTCTCCGGTGCCATCATCGCCCTCACCCTCTTTACCTCATGGGGCGGTGTCGAGTATGCCTGGATCTCCCCGCAGATCATCGGCCTCGGCCTCGGCGCCCTGCTGTTCATCGGTCTGTTCATCAGGGCCGAGTCCACCGCCGCGGAGCCGATCGTCCCGCTGCGCCTTTTCAAGGACTCCACCTTCACCATCTCGCTGCTCGGCACCATCGTCTGCGGCGTCGTCTTCGTCGGCGCCGTCCAGTTCCTCGCCCTGTACGTCCAGGTCGTCACCGGTGCCAGCCCCACCACCTCCGGCCTCATCCTGCTGCCGATGATGATGGGCCTCGTGCTCGCTTCCATCGGCTCCAGCAAGATCATCGGCAATACCGGCAAGTACAAGATCTTCCCCATCCTGAGCATGGCCCTCGGCATCGTCGGCGCTCTCCTGCTGTCCACCCTGGACACCGAGACCCCGCGTGCGCTCGCCATCCTCTATATGGCCGTCTTCGGCTTCGCCTCCGGTCTTTCCGCTCAGGTCTTCACACAGGCCGCCCAGAACACCGCGCCCCCGCAGGACATGGGAGCCGTCTCCGGCACCGTCACCTTCGGGCGCTCCTTCGGCACCTCCATCGGCATCGCGCTCTTTGCCGCCATCTTCTACGGCCGCCTCACCGACGAACTCGCCACCCGTGTGCCGACCGGTGCCCTCGACGGCATCGACCACGATTCGCTCTCCTCGGACACGGTCCTCGACACGCTCGCCACCCCGGTGCGCAGCGCCATCGAGCAGTCGTACGCCGCCTCGCTCACCCCGGTGTTCACCGCCGCGGTGCCGATCCTCGGGCTGGGCCTCGTCCTCACCCTGTTCATGAAGAACCTCAAGCTCCGCTCCCGCCACCACGGCGGAGATCTACAGGCCGATGACCCGGCCCGGGCCGCCGCCGACAACACCCCCGAAACGGCCTGATCACATCATCCCCCGTATGTGACTCATGGCCGAAGTGCCGCTCTCCCGCCGCGAACCGTGCGGGAGGGCGGCACTTCTCTGGTGATGCCCCGGACGAGCCCCCGGCGCTTTGCGATCGCACGCACCGGACACCGTTCCTCGCCCCACGGGGAATCGCCAGACACCCCCAGGCTTCAGAGCGCTTCGAGCGGGACTCCACGCGAATCGGCCATCGTCGGGAGGAGGACCGGAACGGTCCCTCATGGCTCGCTAGGAGGCTCGCGTGACAACGACCGATGACCGTATGACGGCCGCAGCGGTCGACCCCGGTCCGCTGATCAAGCTGACCATCGCGGACTGCGCGGCCAAGGTGCTGCACAGCGCGGTGGCCCTCGGCGTGTTCGGTGCCCTCGCCGAGGGCCCGGCCGGTGCTGACCACGTCGTCGCTGAGACCGGCCTGCACAAGCGCATGGCCGCCGACTTCCTCGACGCACTGGCCGGCCTCGGCCTGCTGGAGCGCACCGGGGACCGCTACGGCAACGGCCCGCTGGCCCAGGCGTACCTCGTCCCGGGCACCGCCACCTACCTCGGCGGGTTCGTCGAGCTGACCAACGAGACGCTGTATGGCACCTGGGGGCGGCTCACCGAGGCCCTCACCACCGGAGCCCCGCAGCACCTCGACCCCGACAAGGGCGGCTTCGTCGGAGACGAGCACAAGGACCCGGCAAAGATGAAGCGCTTCCTCGCGGGCCTCGACGCCTACAGCGACCGCATGGGCATCGAGATCGCCGGCGCGATCGACTGGAGCCGCCACACCTCCTTCGTCGATCTCGGCGGCGCGCGCGGAAACCTCGCCTCAGTCCTGGTCAGGGAGCACCCGCACCTCAAGGCCGGGGTTTTCGACCTTGAGCGGACCCGCCCGCTCTTCACTGAGCACACCACTCGCCTGGGCCTGGACGAGCGTATCGAGTTCAGCGGTGGCGACTTCTTCACGGACGACATCCCCAAGGCCGACGTCATCGTGCTCGGTCACATCCTGCACGGCTTCGGCACCGACCGGCGCCAGGAGCTGCTGCGCCGTGTCTTCTCCGCGACCAACCCCGGCGGCCAGGTCCTCATCTACGACCGGATGATCGACGACGAGCGCCGGGACGCCGAGCGCTTGCTCTCCAGCCTGCACATGCGCCTGGTCAGCCAGGACGGCTCCGAGTACCGCATCGACGACGTCCGCGACTGGCTTGCCGAGACCGGCTTCAGCAACAGCACCGCGGGACCACTGCTGGGCACGCACACGCTGGTCACCGCAACCCGATGACCGCTCGGACCCGGCCGCCCGCCCCGACCACCCAAGGAAGCAGCATGAGCCAGGAAAAGGTTCCCGTCCTCATCGTCGGCGGTGGCCTCACAGGACTGTCCGCCGCCGTGTTCCTCGCCCACCACGGAGTGAAGTCCACGCTTGTCGAACGCCACCGCGGCACCTCCACCCACCCCAAGGCCCGGGCCATCAACCCGCGCACCATGGAGCTCTACCGTGCGGTGGGCCTGGAGGAGCGCGTCAAGGCCGGTCGCTCGCCGATCTCCGGCAACACCGACCTGGTGCACGTCGAGACCCTCGCTGGCGACGAGCGGGTCCGTATGCCCAACGCCTCCATCGAGGACATCAGCCGCATCAGCCCCGCCCGGTGGACCCTTATCGACCAGAACCAGCTTGAGCCCATCCTGCGCGAGCGGGCCGAGGAGGTCGGCGTCGACCTGCGCTTCCACACCCGTCTGGACGGCGTCACCGAGGACGCCGACGGCGTGACCGCGACCCTCACCGATGTCGGCACCGGCGAAAGCACCGAGCTGCGCACCGAGTACGTGATCGCCGCGGACGGCAGCCGCAGTCCGGTCCGCGAACTCCTCGGCATCGGTTCCCACGGCCGCGGCACCCTCACCAATCTGGTCAGCTTCTTCTTCGACGCCGACCTCGAGAAACCGCTACGGGGCCGGAAGATCATCGCCGCCTACGTCAACAACCCCGAGGTACGCGGCACGATCATCCCGATGGACAACGACCGCAAATGGGTCATCAACGTCTCCTTCTTCCCCGACAAGGGCCAGAGCGCCGAGGATTTCACGCAAGATCGTTGCGTCGAACTGGTCCGTGCCGCCGTCGGCGTCCCGGACCTGCCGCTGACCATCGAGTCGGTCGACATGCCCGCGTGGGACATCTCGGCGCGTGTCGCGGACACCTTCATCCGCGGCCGCTGTCTCATCGCGGGCGACGCCGCGCACGTCATGCCGCCCACCGGCGCCTTCGGCGCCAGCACCGGCATCCAGGACGCCTACAACCTGGCCTGGAAGCTGGCCCTCGTCCTCTCGGGCACAGCCGGGCCGGGACTGCTCGCCTCCTACGACACCGAACGCCGTCCGGTCGCCCAGGAGACGGTCCGTCAGGCGATGCTGCGCTTCGCCGTCCGCGAGGGCAAGCGGTTCCAGGACGTCGCGAAGGACCTGGTCGACGAGACGACGATGACTTTCGGATACGTCTACCCGGCCGGCGCGTTCACCGATGATGACGCCGAGGGCCGGAGCATCACCGAGAACCCGGACAAACCCAGCGGCTGGCCCGGCGCCCGCGCCCCGCACGTGCTCATCAAGGGCGCCCACGGACCGTTCTCCACAGTCGATCTCTTCCCGGTCGGCTTCACTCTGCTCACCGCGGGCCCAGCCGCCCCATGGGCCGCGGCGGCCGCCGCCGGCCGCGAACTCGGTCTGGTCCTCAACGTCCGTGGCATCGGCGCGAACGGCGACTACTCCGACACCGAAGGCACCTTCAAGGAGCGCTACGGCCTCGGCGACGGTGGCGCGGTCCTGGTCCGCCCCGACGGCATCGTCGCCTGGCGCGCCCGGAGCGGCCCCCCGAGCGACGTCTTCCAGACCGTGACCAGCCTGCTGCGGGGGATGCTCTCGCTGGCCTGACCACCGGCAACCACCACGCACGACTGGCGCGCCTCCCGGACCTCCGGGAGGCGCGCCAGTCTTCGGTCTTCCTGCCGGGTGGCCGACCCCGGGACTACTGTGCCCGGCCGGGGAGGAGGAACCAGGCCGGTACCCCACCACGGCCGGGAACTCAGGCCGGGCGCGCGAGCAACCGGTGGACGACCGCCGACAGCTCGACCGCCGGGTCCGCGGGCTGTTCCGCCGAGCGCCAGGCCACGAACCCGTCCGGGCGGACGAGCACGGCGCCGCCGGTCGTGATCCCGTACTTCTTCAGGAAGCCGTCGGTCACCTCGGCCGGCTCCGTACGGCCCACCTGGTGGAAGTCGACGGCGAGGCCGGTAAGCCGGGACACCTGGCCCGTTGCCCGCTCCCACAACCCGGCATCCGGCCCGGCCAGCAACCACCAGCCGCCCTTGAGCAGGTCGTGCAGGGGGGCGTCGGTGCCGCCGATGCGCAGCTCGAAGTGCGGTGCCCGGGTGCCGGGACGGCCCGACGGCTGGGTCGGGTCCTCCACCAGGGGGCCGTCCGCGCCGGACTCCGGGAGCACCGCGCCAGAGCGGTAGACATGACCGAAGAGCACCGTGGTCTCCGGTCGGTGCCGGGCCGCGGCCTGCGCGTCCAGACCACTGCGCTGCAGATAGCGAATCACGCCCTGCTCCACGGTGAACTCCGCGACCGGGGCACGCTCCTGCTCGTAGGTGTCCAACAGTTCGGGACCGGCCTGCCCACGCAGCACCGCCGCCAGCTTCCACGCCAGATTGTGTGCGTCCTGCACTCCCATGTTGCCGCCGAACCCACCCGTGGGCGGCATCACATGGGCCGCGTCACCAGCCAGGAAGACCCGTCCGGAGCGGAACCGGTCGGCGATGCGGGCGGCGACCTCCCAACTGGTGTTCGACTCCACCTCCACCTCAAGATCCGGCACGCCGACCGCGGCGCGTACCATCCCGACGCAGTCCTCCTCGGAGTACTTGGTGTGCGTCTCCTGCGGAGGCAGGCTGGGCGCCAGCACCCAGCGGTCCGCGTTGTCGAGCCGGCCGAGCACGCCCTTGACGCCGTCGTTGCTGACGAAGCAGAGGAAGAACCGACGGTCCGCCACATAGCCGTCGAGCGCGGCGTGGAAGATGATGCTCATCTGGCGACCGAAGACACCCTGTCCGTGCGTGCCGATCCCCAGCCCCTCGCGGACAGGGCTTCGAAATCCGTCCGCCGCGACCATGTACTCGGCGCGGACAGCGGTCTCTTCGCCGCGCCGCGCGTCCCGCAGAACCGCGGTGACCCCGTCGGCGTCCTGCTCGTAGCGCACCATCTCGGTGGCGAAGCGGATATCCGCCCCCAGCTCCTCGGCCTTGGCACGCAACAAGGGCTCGAACCGGTCCTGGCCGATCAAGGTCCATCCGGTCGTGCTGACCTCATTCGGGTCATGACGGAACGGCCCGTCGAAACGGCCCAGCTCGCGGCCCGTGAGCGACTCCACCTGCAAGATGTCTCCGTACTGGGCATACGGGTTCTCCCGCGCGCGCACCTTCGGCTCCAAGCCCAGCGCACGCATCAGCTCCATCGTGCGGGGGCTGGCCGCCTGCGCCCGCGGATGCGCCGAGACCCGCGCATGGCGTTCCACAACGATCGACCGGATGCCCTGCTGGGCGAGGAACAGAGCCTGGGCCAGGCCCACCATGCTGCCGCCCACGATCAGTACGTCGGTTCGCTCCGCCACCGGAGGTGCTCCCTTGTCTCGATGCGGTTCCGGACACTCCCGGCAAGCGAACACCGCTCGGCTAGAGGACCACTCGGGCTGTGAACGCGTCCGTCCGGAACTTTCCCCGGCTTCCGGACGGACCTGCCCTTCCAGATCGCTTCGAGCGGCACCCGAGGCACGGCTGAAATCTTCATAGCGCCGCTGAACCCTGCTGGACGGGAGGACCAGGGACATGGTGGAAACCCTGAGTGTGCTGGTGCTACTGGGCACCGGCTTGGTGGCGGGAGTGCTGTTCGCCGTGGCGGTCAGCGTCATGCCCGCCCTGATCGCGATGCCACCGGACCGCTACGTCGACACCCACAAGCTGCTGGGCAAGCGGTACGACCGCGTCATGCCGTTCATCGTGAGCAGCTCCGTCGTCATCGACGCGGCCTTCGCCGTCAGCGCCGACGAGACGGGACCACGCGTGCTGTTCACCGCCGGTGCCCTTGCGATGGCCGGCGTCGCCGTCGTCTCACAGACCCGGAACGTACCCATCAACAACCGGGTCAAGAAGACGCGCCCCGAAGACCTCGGGCCCGACTGGGAGGACCCGCGCGTCCAGTGGCGTGATTGGCACCTGCTGCGCACCTGCTTCGCCATCACCGGCTGCTCCTTGACCGCGGCCGCGGTGGTGCTCTCATGAACGCCGGTACGGAAGCGGGCGCCGCGGCGGGTCCGGGCATCTCCCGGGTCCTGCCCGCCGCTGAGGAAAGGGCCGCCGCCAACGCCCGCATGATCGCGGTCCTCACCGGGACCGACCCGGGCCCCGTAGCCGAACACCTCGCCCTGCTGCACTTCACGGGTCGGCGCAGCGGTCATCGGTACACCGTGCCCGTGGGTGTGCACCACATCGGTGGCGCCCTGTTCATCGCCACCGGCAGCGCCTGGCGCCACAACTTCACCGACGGGGCGTCCGGAGAGATCACCTGGCGCGGCAGCCGCACCCCTGCCCACTTCGCACTGGTCACCGACCTGGAGCAGACCGCCCGCGGATACCACGACCTGTACGAACGCTACGGCGCCGAGGCCGCCCAGCGGCGCCTGGGCATCGTCGCCCACGCCGACACGCTCACTCTGGCCGACTTCCGGGCGGCCGTCACCGGCATCCCGATCGCTCTGGTGGCCGTGACCCCCACCACCGAACCCGTCGTCAACGAGAGGACCTTCCGATGAGCGCGATCGCCGGCTGGGTCGACTTCGAGCGGAACCTGTCCGAGGAAGCCGGGACCGTCGAGACCATGGCGGCAGCCCTCGCCCACCGCGGCCCCGACGGCCGCGGCGTCTGGGCCGAGCGCCACGCCGTGCTCGCCCACCGGCGGTTGGCCCTGCGCGACGTGACGGAGACCGGCGTGCAACCCGCTGTCCACACCACCGAGGGCGGCGCCGTGGTCGCCGTCCTCACCCTCGACGGAGCCCTCACCAACCACATCGAGCTGCGAGGCGAACTCACCACGAAAGGCCACCGGTTCACCGGCGGCGGCGATGGCGAGACCGCGCTGCGCGCCTATCTGGAATGGGGAGCCGGATTCCTCACACGTCTTGAGGGCCACTTCGCGATCGCCGTGTGGGACGTACGCCACCAGGAGCTGCTGCTGGCCCGTGACCGCCTCGGTGTCAAGCCGCTCAGCTACTACCCGACTTCCGGCGGAGTCCTGTTCGGTTCCGAACCCAAGGCGATACTCGCCCACCCCGACGTCAAGCCGGTCGTCGACGCCGACGGCCTGCGTGAACTGTTCGCACACAGCCGTAAGCCCGGCACCGCCGTCTTCCGCGGCATGCGCGAGGTCGTCCCCGGCCACGCGCTCGTCGTCCGTGGCTCCGGCAGCCAGGAGCGGCGGTACTGGTCGCTGCCCGCCCGGCAGCACACCGACAGCCTTGAGGACACCATCACCACCGTCCGCGGCCTGCTCGCCGACGCTGTCGCTTCCCATCTGCGCGCCGATGTCCCCGTGGGGGCCATGCTCTCCGGCGGTATCGATTCCAGCGCCCTGACCGCCTTGGCCCATCGGAACCTCGCCGCCGCAGGCATCGGCCCGCTACGCAGCTTCTCCGTCAACTTCACCGGCTACACCGAGAACTTCGAGCCCCACCCCACGATGCGCTCCACACCCGACGCGCCCTTCGCGGCACTCGCCTCGCGGCACATCGGCTCTCAGCACTCCGAAGTCCTGCTCGACACGGCCGCCCTCACCGACCCCGAGGTGCACGCCGCCGCCCTGCGCAGCCAGGACGCCCCCTCGCCGCTCGGCGACATGGACATCTCTCTCATGCGGTTCTTCGCCCGGCTCCGCAAGGCGGGATTCACCGCCGTGCTCTCCGGCGAGACCGCGGACGAGGTCTTCAACGGCTACTTCTGGGCGTACGACCCGAAACACAGCAACTCGCAGACGTTCCCCTGGGTCTCCTTCGAACGAGGTCACGACGCGGCGGCCGGGGGACTGGGCACCTCCATGATCGACCGGCAGCTGCGCAAGCAACTGGACTTCCTCGGTTACGCGGACCAGCACTACCGCGATGCCCTCACCGAGGTCCCGCACATCGACGGGGACACTCCCGCCGAGCGCCGGGCCCGCGAGGTCACCTATCTCGCCCTGACCCGCTGGGCGCCCACCCACCTCGACCGTGCCGACCGCATGAGCATGGCTCACGGCGTGCAGCTGAGGCCGCCTTTCTGCGACCGGGCGCTCGTCGAATACGTCTACAACGTGCCGGCCGCCATGAAGCGGGTCGGCGGTGTCGAGAAGAGCCTGTTGCGCTCCGCGGTCGCCGACCTGTTGCCCGACGCCGTTCTGTACCGCAAGAAGAGCGCGTATCCCACCACCCAGGAAGCCGCCTACGGAGACTTCGTGCGCCGCCGCTTCACCGAGTTGGCCACCGACCGCGGCGCAGCCGTCGCCGGGCTGCTCGACGCGACGGCCTCCGCCGAGGCGCTGACCGCGGCCAGCTCCCCGCAGGGCGCCTTCGCCTGGGTCGAGCGAGCCAGCATGGAAATGGTGCTGCAATGCGAGACCTGGCTCACCGAGTACCGGATCGACCTGCGGCTCTGACATCGCCGGGCCACCGCTCCAGGGCGTTCCAAGACAGCTTTGAGCACCACTCATCAGGGTGGAGCAACGACCGAAGAAGCCAGGAGGGCAACGTGCACCGCACACTGATCGTGGCCAGGATGAACCTGTCCGACGCTGAAGGCGTCGGACAGGTCTTCGCGGATTCGGACAGCACCGATCTGCCCCACATGGTGGGCGTCTCCAGGCGGACGCTGTTCGCCTTCCACGACCTGTACTTCCACCTCGTCGAGGCGGAGCAGGACATCGGCCCGAACCTCTACAAGGCGCGCAGCCACCCGCTCTACAACGACGTCAACACCCGGCTTCAGGAATTCATCTCCCCCTACGACCCGAACTGGCGCGAGCCGCGCGACGCGATGGCCGTTCCGTTCTACTCATGGACGTCCGACAGCGGCCCCCTCGTCACCCAGCCGTCCGCCCCGAACCTGGGGGGTGGCCGATGACGACCGCGGCGACCACTCCCACCAAGGTCAACGTGGAGGAGGTCGTCTCCAACCGCAAGCGCGGCGGCGACATCCGGATCACCCTCAGCCCGCGCACCGTCGGCTGCACCTCCGGCTTCGGCGGCTCCCTGCGGCTGGCACCGGGAGAGTACGTCACCGAGCACCTCCATCCCTACTCGGAGGAGTTCCTGCACGTCGTCACCGGAGAGCTGGAGATCACCCTCAACGGCGAGCCCGTCATCATCGGCCCCGGCGACTCGCTGCTGGTCCCTATCAACATGCGCCACCGCCTGGTCAACACCGGTCCGGAGCCGGCCCTGGTGGTCTTCCACCTGTCACCGCTCGCGCCCCGCCCGGAACTCGGCCACGTCGACACCGAGGCCCCACTCGTCGAGAACGGCGGCACCCCGGATGTCGGAGGGCCGCGATGAGCCGTCGCGCCGTCATCACCGGGGTCGGCGTCGTCGCTCCCGGCGGCATCGGCCGGGACGCCTACTGGGAGCTGCTCACGGACGGCCGTACAGCCACCCGTCAGATCACCCTGTTCGACGCGTCGACGTTCCGCTCCCAGGTCGCCGCCGAGTGCGACTTCGACCCGGTGGCCGCTGGCCTGAGCCCTCGGGAAGCGCGCCGGATGGACAGAGCCGCCCAGTTCGCCGTAGTCGCGGTCCAGGAGGCGATCGAGGACAGCGGCATCGACGTCGAAGCCGGTGACCCCGGCCGGACCGCTGTCAGCATAGGCAGCGCCGTCGGCTGCACCACCGGCCTGGAAGGCGAGTACGCGGTCCTGTCGGACGGCGGCAAGAACTGGCTCGTCGACCACACCTACGGCGTTCCGCACCTGTACGGCTACATGGTCCCCAGCACACTGGCGGCCGAAGTCGCCTGGCGGGCCCGGGCGGAAGGCCCCGTCGCGCTGATCTCGACCGGTTGCACCTCCGGCCTCGACGCGATTGCCCACGGTGTCCAGCTCATCGAGGAAGGCGCCGCCGACATCGTCGTCGCGGGCGCCACCGATGCCCCGCTGTCACCCATCACCTCCGCCTGCTTCGACGCGATCAAGGCCACGACACCGAACGCCGACCACGACCCCGGCACCGCGTCCCGCCCCTTCGACGGCCGCCGCGACGGCTTCGTCCTGGGCGAGGGCTCCGCGGTCATGGTGATCGAGGAAGCCGGGGCGGCCCGTCGGCGCGGCGCCACCGTCTACGCCGAGGTGGCCGGCTTCGCCAACCGCTCCAACGCCTTCCACATGACCGGACTCAAGCCCGACGGGCGTGAGATGGCCGAAGCCATCAGGATCGCCCTGCGCCGCGCGAAGCTCGATCCGCGCGACATCGACCATGTCAACGCGCACGGTTCCGGAACCAAGCAGAACGACCGGCACGAGACGGCCGCCTTCAAAAGGAGCCTGGGACAACGCGCCCATGAGATCCCGGTCAGCTCCATCAAGTCGATGATCGGGCACTCGCTGGGAGCGATCGGCTCCCTGGAAGTGGCCGCCTGCGCCCTGGCCCTGCGCTACCAAGTGGTGCCGCCCACGGCGAACCTCACGGTCCCCGACCCCCAGTGCGATCTCGACTACGTGCCGGTCGTCGCACGGGAACACCGCATGGACCACGTACTGAGCGTCGGCAGCGGATTCGGCGGCTTCCAGAGCGCCATGATCCTCAGCCGTCCAGGAAGCCGGAAGACGGTGGTGGCATGAGCGCGCTCGGCATACCGGAAGGACGCCGACGCCCGGCGGTCGTCACCGGGATCGGAGTGGTCGCCCCCACCGGAATCGGGGTCCGCCGGCACTGGGAGTCCGTGCTGGCCGGAAAGAGCGGCCTTGGCCGCATCACCCGCTTCGACCCGACCGGCTATCCGGTCAAGGTGGCCGGGGAAGTACCCGGATTCGCGGTCGGCGAGCAGGTACCCAAAGGTCTGATCGACCGGACCGACCGGTTCACCCACTTCGCTCTGGCCGCGGCCGAGGCGGCCCTCGCCGACGCGGACGCCGACCCGCGGCGGTTGCCCGAGTACGAAATGGCCGTGGTCACCGCGAGCTCCTCCGGCGGCACCGAGTTCGGCCAGCATGAGATGGAGCGGCTCTATCAGCAGGGCCCGGCCTGGGTCGGCGCCTACCAGTCCATCGCCTGGTTCTACGCCGCCACCACAGGCCAGGTCTCCATCCGCCACGGCATGCGCGGACCCTGCGGAGTCATCTGCGCCGAACAGGCCGGTGGCCTGGACGCGCTGGGCCAGTCCCGGCGGTTGCTGGACACCGGCTCCCGGCTGGTCCTGAGCGGGGGCACGGACGCCTCGCTGTGCCCCTACGGTCTGACCGCCCAGCTGGCCACCGGCGACCTGTCCACCGCGGACGACCCGGCTCGTGCCTATCTGCCCTTCGACGAAGCCGCCGGTGGCTACGCGCCCGGCGAGGGCGGGGCCATGCTGCTGATCGAGACCGAGCAGGGTGCCCGTGAGCGAGGCACCCAGCACTACGGCCGGATCCTTGGCTACGCCGCCGGGTTCGACCCGCTGCCCGGCACCGGACGCCCGCCCGTCCTGGCCTCCGTCATCCGCCGGGCCGTCGAAGACTCCGGGATCACCGCGGACTCCGTCGGCGTCGTCTTCGCCGACGCCGCGGGCACGCCCGACCTGGACCACGCCGAAGCCGCCGCGATCAACGAAGTGTTCGGCGCCGGACAGGTGCCGGTGACCGCGCCCAAAACCCTCACCGGCCGGCTGTACGCCGGCGGGGCACCCCTGGACGTGGCGACCGCCCTGCTCAGCCTGAGCGCTGGCGTGATCCCGCACACCTCCGGAGTCGACCGCCCCGCTCCCGGTCTGGGCCTTGACCTGGTCGTCGGCAGCCCGCGGCACACCGCTGTCCGCGTCGCCGTGGTTCTCGCCCGCGGCCACGGCGGATTCACCTCCGCCCTGGTCCTGGGCGCGGGCGACCGCACCGACCACACCAAGTGACCCGTCCGTACACGAAAGGGCAGGAAGTCATGAGCGAACGCGCCGAGGAGGCCCGAGTCTGATGGCAGGCCACACCCGCAACTCCGTCGTCATCGACGCCCCGATGGACTTCGTCTGGGAGCGCACGAACGACGTGGCGTCCTGGACCGAGTTGTTCAGCGAATACTCCGTCGCCGAAATCCTGGAGCAGGACGGCCCCACGGTCACCTTCCGGCTCGCCCTGCACCCGGACGAGGACGGCAAGGTGTGGAGCTGGACCTCTCAACGCACCACCGACGCGGCGACCCGCACCGTCCGTGCCCACCGTGTGGAGACCGGTCCCTTCGAGTACATGAACATCCACTGGGAGTACACCCAGACCGATGAGGGCGTTCGGATGCAGTGGACCCAGGACTTCCACATGAAGGACGGGGCCCCGCTCGATGACGACGGCATGACCGACCGGATCAACCGCAACAGCCTGGTCCAGCTGGGGCTCATCAAGTCCAGGATCGAGGCCGCCGCCCGTGCGCAGCGCACACCGTTCGCGGACCTGGCGGATAAGCGGATCCTGGTCACCGGCGGCTCCCGTGGCATCGGGCGCGCCATCGTGCTCGCCGCCGCTCGCGCCGGTGCCGATGTGGTCACCTGCTACCGCCGGGAGAACGACTACGTCACCTCGCTGACCAAGGAGCTCACTCCGCTCCCCGGCACCCAGCATGTGCTGCGGGCGGACGCGAGCGAGGCGTCCGGCGCCCGGCTGCTGGCGGAGCGGGCCGAAAAGCTGCTCGGTGGCCTCGACGCGGTGGTGAACAACGTCGGCGACTTCGCACCGACGCCCTACGCGGAGCTGACCGACGCGGCGTGGGCCACGGCGCTGCAGTCGAATCTCACCGGCGCCCACCAGGTCATACAGGCCGTGCTACCGCTACTCGGCAAGGACGCCTCGATCGTCAACCTCGGCTCCACGGTGGCTCGTATCGGCATGACCGGAGGAGCCCACTACACCGCGGTCAAACAGGCACTGGTCGGTCTGACCCGTTCCCTGGCTCGTGAACTGGGCCCGCGGGGCATCCGGGTCAACACGCTCTCACCCGGCCGGATCGCCACCGAGGCGCTCGACGAACTGCCGCCCCAGGTGGCCGCCCAGCAGCGTGCGACCTTCTCGCAGTTCGCCGCCCTGGGCCGCCTCGGCACCCCGCAGGAGATAGCCGGTGTCGTGCTGTTCCTGATCAGTGACCAGGCCTCCTACATCACCGGACAGAACATCCACGTCGACGGCTGCGTGTGAGCCACCGTCGCACCACTGAGAGGACGGACCACATGGAACTCGGACTGCGGGGCAGGAAACTCCTGGTCACCGGCGGCTCCCGTGGCATCGGGCGCGGCATCGTGCTCGCCGCGGCCCGCGCCGGCGCCGATCTGCTGACCTGCTACGTGCGGGACAGCGAGCACGTCGAGAGCCTGCGCCGGGAGCTGAAGGGGACCGGCGGCGACCACGAGGTCGTCCGTGCGGACGTCGGCGACCTGGAACAGGTCGACGCCCTGGTGGCGAGGGCCAAGGAGAAGTACGGAAAGCTCGACGGCATCGTCAACAACGCGGGTGTCATCAGCCACATCCCCTTCGCCGAGCTTCCTCCGGACGAGTGGTCGCGTGTCCTGGACACCAACCTGACGGCTGTCTACCGCGTGATCCAGCAGTCGCTGCCGCTCCTGGGCACCGGCGCGTCGGTCGTCAACATCGGTTCACGCGGTGCCGCCGCGGGCATTCCGCTGCGTGCCCACTACACCGCGGCCAAGGCGGCGCTGACCGGCCTCACCCGCTCGCTCGCCAAGGAACTGGGCGGCCAAGGTATCCGGGTCAACGTGGTCGCCCCTGGTGTCATCGAGACCGAGGCTTTCGACGCCATGCCCGCCGAGCGCGCCGAGGGCCTGCGCGCGACGTACGCGCGGAAGACGGCCCTGGCGCGGCTGGGCCGGGTCGACGAACTCGCCGCCCCGGTCCTGTTCCTGCTCAGCGATCTGTCGGCGTACATCACAGGGGAGACCCTCAACGTTGACGGAGGTATCTGACCGTGTCCGACGCGACTTTCCGGGTCATGCTCCGCATGCAGATCAAGCCCGGCATGGAAGCCGACTTCGAGCAGGTGTGGAAGGAGGTCGGCGGGTCGGTCACCAGCCATCCGGCCAACCGCGGCCAGTGGCTGTCCAGGAGCACGACCCCCGACGAGGACGACATCTACTACATCATCAGCGATTGGGTCGACGAACCGCAGTTCCGTCAGTTCGAGACCAGCGACACCCACCTGCGGCACCGCACCAGGCTGCACCCGTACCGCAGCGGTGGCTCCATGGCGACGATGAACATCGTCGCCAGCCTCTCCGGGACCGCCGCATGACGGTCGCTCCCGCCGTGGAAGTGGTGCTCTACCACCTGTCTCCCAGCAGCGAGGACGTTCTGGCGGCTTACCACGAGACCAGCCGTCGCATGGCTGGCACTCCGGGTCTGCTGGGCAACCAACTGATGAACGAGCTGGGCCGTCCCGAGAGTTATGTCGTTGTCAGCCACTGGGACACGTGGGAGTCCTTCGAGGAGTGGGAGAGCGGTCCGGAGCACAAGGGCCAGACTGCACCACTGCGCGAGTTCCGCGACACCGAACGGGCCCGGCCTTTCGAGATCTACGAGGTCCTCGCCAGCTATTGAGACCGACCCCTGCCGAGGACTCGGCGGAAGACATCCAGCCTCTTCCGCCGAGTCCTCGACAAGCCGGTCCGGAGCTTCGCTGGTACACGAAGGAGAGAACGTGGACGGCCCGAGCCGGACGCACGACGACAGCACGGGCTCACCACTGCCCCCGGGTGGGGAGAGCCAGCCCGGCCCGGTCGGGCACACCTCCCCGGTCCACAGCGGACCCGCCCCCGTTCCCGAGGGCCGACGCGCGTTCGCAACCCTGCTCGGCGTGGATCTCTGGGAACGCTTCAGTTTCTTCGGGATGGCCGCGATCCTGGTCCTGTACCTCACCGCGGCCCCCGCCGACGGCGGTCTGGGCATGCCCGCGCAGACCGCCACCGCCGTGTTCGCCACCTACATGTCCTTGAACTTCATGGCCGGACTGCCCGGTGGCTGGCTGGCCGACCGGGTACTCGGCGCGCGCCGGGCCGTGCTTCTCGGCGGCGGACTCATCGCCGCCGGACACGCCGTCCTCTCCCTCACCTCCGCCCCCGCGCTCTACGCCGGACTCTCGCTCATCGTCGTCGGCACCGGCCTGTCCAAGCCCTCACTGGCCGCGATGGTCGCCGCCGTCAGTGGTGCCGACAAGCGGGAAGCGGCCTTCTCCCGCTTCTACATGTGCATCCAGATCTCCGCGCTCCTCGCCCCGGTCGTCACCGGACTGCTGGCACAGAAAGTCGCCTGGCACCTCGGTTTCGCCGCGGCAGCCTTCGGAATGGCGGCGGGCTTGGCCCAGTTCGGCATCGGGATGCGTGCCCTCGAACAGGTCGGCCGGGGACCGACGCGTCCGATCCCGCGCGAAGAGGCCCGTACGGCGGCCCGGCGAGCGGGCATCGTCCTTGCGGTCGCCGCGGTCGCCGTCGCCGCGGTCTCGCTGGGTGCGCTGCCGCTCACCGCGCTGCTGGCGCTGTTGGGGCTGGCGACCGTGACGCTGCCGTTCCTCTATCTGCGGGTGCTGAGCCGCCGTACATCCATCGACGCCAAGCGGCTTTCCGCGTTCACCGCTGTCATGGGCGCGTCGGCGGCCTTCTGGATGATCTTCGCTCAGAGCGGTTCGGCGCTCTCCCTCTTCGCGGAGCGCCACACCGACCGCGTCGTCCTCGGCTTCGACGTACCAGCGAGCTGGATGCAGTCGGTGCACCCCCTGTTCGTGCTGCTGCTGGCCCCCTTCGTCACGCGACTGCCCGGCGCGGTGACCACGAAGGTCGCGGGCGCGCTGTGTGTGGCCGGCCTGAGCTTCGTGGTCATGGCCGGGGCCGCGCTTCTGGCCCAGCAGCGCCCGGTCTCCATGGCCTGGCTGACCGGTGTCTATCTGCTCTGCTCCCTCGGTGAGATCGTCCTGGCCCCGGCGGGCCTCGCGCTCACCGCGGCGGTCGCCCCTCCCGGTTTCGCCAACCGGTTCCTCGCCCTCAACGGCATGTTCGCCGCGGTCGGTGTGGTGCTGGGTGGTCAGCTCTACCGGCTGACCGAGATGCTCCCGCTGTCGGCCTATTTCCTGCTGATGGGCACTGCCGTGCTCACGATCGGTGCCGTTGTGGCAGCTGCGGCCCGCCGTCTGCGTCCGAATCTGCCGCTGCCCGTCCACAGCGCTGGAAGACACGAAGGCACTGGCCAGATGCCGTGCTCCTAGCGCTCGACCGGGTTGACGGCGAGCCCGCCCCGGGCCGTCTCCCTGTCATGCCGGACAGGGGGAGCGCCCCGCGCGACCAACCCCGCCGGTCGTACGGGGCCGGGACCGGATGCGCCGGGGCACTTGTTGTTGGCCATGGCGAAATCCATACCCCCTTCAGTCGGGCCGGGGCTGGCCTGGATCAAGACCCGGACGCCGTCGGGCCCGGCGTACCGGAGGTACCGTGAACCCTCACGTCCATGTGAGGCGTCAAGGGAGGGGTGCGAGTGAGGATCGGTGAACTGTCCCGGCTGGCCGGAGTCAGTGTGCGCGCGCTGCGCTACTACGAGGAGGAGGGCCTGATCCGCCCCGCCCGTTCGGGCAACGGCTACCGCGACTACTGCGAGGGCGCGGACGAGGTGGTCCGGCAGATCCGGGGGCTGATCGACTGCGGACTGCCCACCCGGATCATCCGTGACATCCTGCCCTACCTCGAAGGGCCGGTCGATCTGCTGCCGCCCGTTCCGTGTGCGCGGATGCTCGACCAGGTCACAGCCGAACGTGAACAGCTCGACCGGCGCATCCACTGCCTGGTGCGGAACCGCAACGCTCTCGACGCCTATCTGAAGGCGGCGCGGAGGGCGGCCGGAGACCGGGCTTGACCCTCACGCATGCGTGAGGGTTTTACGGTCCGGCCATGACATTGACGACGTGCTCATCCCCGCCCGCCACGGCTCCCGCGCCGCCCCCGCCGTGGCCGCTCGGCGGCCTGCTCATCCTCTCCGGCGCCGCCTTCATCACGATCCTGACCGAGGCGATGCCCGCCGGGGTCCTGCCTGGTATGAGCGAGAGCCTCGGGGTGCCGGAAGCCCGCGCCGGACTGCTCGTGACCGTTTACGCGCTGGCGGCCGCCCTCACCGCCATCCCGATGACCGCCTGGACCCTTCCCCTGCCCCGTCGCACCCTGCTGCTCGCCCTCCTGCTCGGCTTCGCCGCCACCAACGCGGTGACCGCCGTTTCGGCCGACTTCGCCGTCACCCTGGGGGCGCGGATCGTCTCGGGAGTCTTCGCGGGCGTGCTGTGGGCGATGGTTCCGGCGTACGCGGCCCGGCTCGCTCCGCGTCGCGAGGGCAAGGCCATCGCCACTGCGCTCGCGGGCATGACCCTCGGGCTCTCGCTCGGCATCCCGGTCGGCACCCTGCTCGGAGAACTGATCGGCTGGCGCGGGGTGTTCCTCGTTCTGACCGGTCTCGTACTGGTGCTGGCCGCAGTGGCGCGGTGGCGGCTGCCGGGGCTTCCGGGGGCGGCTGTCGCGGGAGCCGGAAAGGCCCGGGGTCTTCTCGTCACGATCCGCACGCCCGGTGTCGCCGCCGTCAACGCGGCCTCGATCGCCATGGTGCTCGGCTTCTACGTCCTCTACACGTACATCGCGCCCTTCGTGGAGCGGGCGGAGCTCGCCGTCTCCACCGGTGTGGTGCTGTTCGTCTTCGGACTCGGCTCGACGGCGGGCGTGTGGATCGCGGGTGCCACCGCCGACCGGTGGCTACGGGGCTCGACGCTGGCCCTCCTGACCCTCGCGGCCCTGTGCCTCACCGCTCTCGCCGTCTTCGACGGCAGCACGGCGGTCGTCCTCACGGCCGCGGTCCTGTGGGGCGTGACCCACGGCGGCGTCCCCGCGCTCATGCAGACCGCGGGCGTCAGAGCGGCCCCGCGAGCCCCGGACACCGCCAACTCCCTCTGGGTGACCGGCTGGAACATCGCCATGGCGGGCGGTTCCCTCCTCGGTGGCGCGGTCCTCACGGGTGCGGGCACCACGGCCCTGCCGTGGACGGCTGCCGGGCTCCTCGCCGTCTCCACCCTCACGGTCTTCCTGGCCCGCCGGAACGGCTTCCCGCGTACGGACCGCCGGGGAGCGTCCGACGGATCGGGCCGGGAGGGCGGATCCGCCGCCCTCGGGTCCGCTGTCGTTCCCGACGGGAACCGGGAGGGGCGCGCCGGGAGGGACTGACGGGTCCCAGGGAAGCGATCACGTCACCACCGCCCGGGGACAAGGCGTCCCGGACGGCCGTGGTGGCCAGGGGTACGGGGCGGGGGCCGACGGGAGGCAGGAGAAACGCCGGGACGTTTCTCCTGGGTGCTGGTCGTCCGTGCGGCCCGGGGCGACGGCGGCGGCGGCGCGAGCGACGCCGTCCGGCGGGCGGGCGTCCGGCGTCGGTTGACGGGCCGCCCCCCAGCCGACCGCTGGAGCGACGGGCCACCCGGTGGCGGCCGGGTCGCCCCGCCCGCCACCGGGTGCGCGACCGCGGGTCAGTGCCGCAGACCGCGGTCCAGCGCGGTGATCAGGGAGCCTTGGGCGTCGTCCCCGTCCAGGGACCAGACCATCACGCCGCCGAGGCCGTTCCGCCGGGTGTAGCGGGCCTTCTGGGCGGCGGTGGCCGGGGTGTCGTACGTCCAGAAATCGGTGCCGTCGTACTTCCAGGCCGCGCCGTGCTTCCGGTCGGTGTACACGGTGCCCGGCAGGTCCTTGATGGCCTTGTAGGGCAGCTGGTCGCCGCGTGGTGACATGCCGGTGGCGGGCTGGTAGAGGCCGTTCTTCGTTCCGGCGGGCACTCCCGTCCAGCCGTAGCCCCAGGACGGCACCCCGAGCACCGCCTTGCGGGCCGGCAGGCCGCCGGCCAGGTAGTGCCGCACCACCTTGTCCGCGCTGTAGCTGTAGTCGACGCCGGAGGGGTCGGCCGGGTCGGTGTACAGGTTCGCCTGGTGGTTGGTCGGGCCCTGCGGCTCCCAGGAGCCGTGCATGGTGTAGGTCATCAGGTTCAGGTAGTCCACGTGGCGGGCGACCTTCTTCAGCTCCAGCCGGTCCGCGACGTCGGTGTTGGCGGCGACGGCCGCCGTCAGCAGGCGGCGCCCCCGCTCGCCGTCGCCCAGCGCGTCCAGCTGCCGCCGGAACTCGGCCAGCAGCAGGGTGAAGTTGCGGCCGTCCTCGGGGCGCACCGAGTTGTCCGGCAGACCGTCGCCGCCCGGGTGCTCCCAGTCGAGGTCGATGCCGTCGAAGACGCCCGCGCCGCTGCCCGGGCCGCCCTCCGGCGAGCCCAGCTGCGGCAGGTTGCCCTTGATGTAGAGGTCGACGCAGGAGGACACGAACTTCTTGCGCGCGGCGTCGGTGGCGGCCACGTCCGAGAAGTACTTGGACCAGCCCCAGCCGCCGATCGAGATGACGGCCTTCAGATGGGGGTTCTTCGCCTTCAGCTTCCGCAGCTGGTTGAAGCTGCCCTTCAGCGGCTGGTCCCAGGTGTCGGCGACGCCGTCCACGGAGTCGGCCGCGCTGATCGGGCGCTGGTAGTCGGCCCAGGCGTCGGCCTGGTCGGCCAGGTTGTCCTCGAAGCAGGTGCCCTCGGGGGAGATGTTGCCGAAGGCGTAGTTGATCACGGTCAGCTTCGCCGCCTGGCCCGAGTCCTGGACCTTCTTGACGGAGAAGCCGCTGTAGGCGCTCCACGCGGTGAGGTAGGCCACGCGGTGGCCGGGCAGCCGGCCGCTGTCGTCGTCATCGGCGTGGGCGGTCGCGGGGACCGCGACGAGCGAGGTGAGCAGAGCCGTCGCCAGGAACGTGGAGGTGCGTCTGAGCATGCTGGTGGCCTTGTCTGAACGGGGTCAGGTGGTCTGTACCAATCGAGAGAAGAGATCTAGTCCATCAGGGAGGTGCGCACAAGAGGCCAGACCACACGAAGTGGCCTGGCCCTCTTGGGAATTGACGGAACGTTAGTCGTTTCTTCCGCTCGCCACGCGCCGCGCGTCGTGAACGACGAGGCGGTCTCGTGCGCCGGACGTCCGGGCAGGGGCGGGGACGGGCGTCCCCTCCCCGCCCCTGCCGGGAACTCGGCTCCGCTGAACGTCACGCCCCCGCCGGGCGATTCGTCCGGCGGGGAGAAGACGTGGTCCCGGTGCCGTGGGTCGGTGTTGACGGCTTCCCGGACGACCCTCTCGGCTCTGGTAAACCGATCCCGCCCTGCAGTTGGATGACCCGGACCGCGTTCGGGCCGCTGCCGAGCACCTGGCTGGACCGCACGATGGCGCGCGCAGCGGCGGGGACTCCATCAGTTCCTAGCCAGGGGACGCCCCGGTTTTGCGGGGTGGGGAATGGCTTCTCTGGGTTGTTCTGACTTCAGGTGAGTGTGCGGATCTGCGCTGCTCACCTGTGCCCGCCTTTCCGGTGTATTAGACCTGTGGCGTGTGTATAGTGATCGTGTGACGGTGCCCAGGAAGGTTCGTCGGTTTTCCGGCGGTGTGTATGACCTTGGGCTCCATGTGGTGTGGTGCCCGAAGTACCGCCGTCCGGTCCTCGACGGACGGGTCGCGGAACGCCTGGACGAACTGATCCGGCAGAAGGCGGAGGAACGCGGCTGGGAGATCATCGCCCTTGAGGTGATGCCCGACCATGTCCACCTCTTCGTCAAGCACGACCCGAAGTCCTCGGCCTCGTATGTGGCCAACCAGTTCAAGGGCTTCACCTCCCACGTGCTGCGCGAGGAGTTCCCGCACCTGAAGTCGCGGATGCCCACCTTGTGGTCATCGTCGTACTTCACGGCATCGGCCGGTGCGGTACCGGCGGCGACAGTGGAGAGGTACATCAACACCCAGTGGGAACGCCCGCGGAAGAAGGGAGACGGCCCGTGATCCGCGCGTACAAGTTCCTCCTGCGTCCCACGGCCCGTCAGACGGCCGCGCTGGGTGAGATGCTGCGGGACCACCGCTCGCTGTACAACGGTGCCCTCCAGGAACGCCGGGACGCCTACCGGCACACCTCGAAGACCACCATCCGCTACGGCGACCAGTCTGCCCAGCTCAAGGACATCCGCGCGTTCGACCCCGAGTGCCAGGGCCGCTGGTCGTTCAGCTCGCAGCAGGCCACCCTGCGCCGCCTCGACAAGGCATTCCAGGCGTTCTTCCGCCGCGTCAGGACCGGTCTCACGCCGGGCTACCCCAGGTTCAAGGGCGCGGGCCACTTCGACACCGTCACCTTCCCGAAGGACGGTGACGGCTGCCGCTGGGACTCCACTCCCCATGACCCGCAGACCCGCGTCCGTCTCCAGGGCGTCGGGCACGTCCGCGTGCACCGGCACCGGCCCGTACAGGGCCGCGTCAAGACGATCTCGGTGAAGCGCGAGGGCGACCGCTGGTACACCATCCTCGTCTGCGACAACGTCCCCGCCGAGCCGCTTCCGCCTGCCGGGGCGATCGTCGGCATCGACATGGGCATCGCCCACTTCCTGACCACTTCGGACGGCGAACACGTCGCCAACCCCCGCTTCCTCCAAGCGGCGGCCAACGAACTGGCCGAAGCGCAGCGGCACCTCGCGACATTCCCCAGGCGCACCAGGGCGCACCGGGCCGCCGCGCGGAAGGTCGCCAGGCTGCACGCCAGGATCAGGCGCCAGCGTGCCGACTTCCACCACAAGACCGCCCGCGCGCTCATCACCGGCCACGACGTCATCGCGCACGAGCGGCTCAACACGGCGGGCATGACCAAGAGCCCCGCCCCCAAGGCCGACCCCGGGCGGCCCGGCAGCTTCCTGCCTAACGGTGCTGCCGCGAAGGCCGGACTCAACCGCAGCATCCTCGACGCGGGTTGGGCGCAGTTCCTCGGAATCCTGGCGGACAAGGCTGAGAGTGCCGGTCGCCTCGTGGTCCCGGTGGACGCGCGCAACACCTCCCGCACATGCCCCGAATGCGGGCATGTCACGAAGGAGAACCGCGCCACCCAGGCGAAGTTCCAGTGCGTCAGATGCGGGTTCGCGGCCAACGCGGACCACGTCGGCGCGGTGAACGTGCTCAACAGGGCCGGGCTGGTCCTCTGCGACGTGGCCTAGCCACCGACACAGGAAACCCGCGCGCCTTTACGCATGGGTGGAGTCACCACGTGCAGACCCATGTGTCTGCGGTGTCTGTGTCTGTCTGTCTCTGTCGTCGTCGGTGGAGAACCTCCCGAACAGCGAAACTCCACGGACGCTGTTCCCGTGGGAGTCCAGCCGTGGTGAGAACGTGGCGATGCCGATCTGACCGGGGAGCGCGCCGATCAGGCCCCCGACGCACCACCGGTTCGCTCACCACGCGCTCGCTCGAGAGGGGATTCACGCCGCGATTGGCCAAGGTCGCGGCCATCACGGCCAGGTCCCGGGCGGTGACGAGCACGGAGCACTGGCGAACGTAGCCTTCGACGACGGCCGTCGGCTCTCCGGACGTGTCCGACGCGACGTCTGCGAGGGCCTCGGCCAGATAGTCGGGAATCATCGACCGCATCAGTCCTCCTCCGTGCTTCCGCCCGTCTCCGCCGTCCGCCCGGACGCCCTCGGAGCGGACGCCGCGCGTCCGGCTCTTCCCCTGCCCGGACACGGCCGCTCGTGGTCCTTCGTCCCCGCCCTGGAGCCGTCGGCCGCGGGGGTGCTGGGCTCACCGGGATTCCGACACCGTCACCGCGCAGACCAGATCAACAGGATATGCGGGCTGATGTGATCCCGCTCGCCGCCGCGACCGGTGGCGGAACAGGCGTCCGTACCGTCTCCGGCGGTGAGCGGGAACACCGCGGCGGCCGGGGAGAGCCGTCCAGGGGCGTCGGGGAGAAGCCCCTCTCGGGGCACCGGCACCCGGCCCCGGCAGGTGAGACCTGTGCGGGGTCGTCGACGGCGTCGGGCCGGGACTTCGGCGGCCGGTGTGGTGGGGCGGCGTACGCGTCGCGGCACTCGGCGCGGACCGGGCCGCGAGGGTGCTCCGGGGCGCGGACGCGAGGGAGGAGCGGCGGCTGGGGCGTTGGACGCGTCCCCGGTGCGGAGTCCGCGAGCGCGGTACGGAAAGCCTCCCGCGTGAAGCGTCCGGGCGGGGCCGTGGGACCGCGTTGTCAGTGGCCGCCGATAACGTCTCGCCCATCGACGCACTTGTGCCGGGATTCCCCCGGTACGACCGTGCTCTCTTCTGGTGCTCCTGAACGCGGAAGGCTGTGGCTCGTGGGTTGGCTGTCAGCGGGTGACGGGTATGAAGTCGCCTTGGTGGAAGGGCGGGTGGCGGCACGCGCCACCTCGGGCCGGGCGGCGGGACGGCAGTTGAAGACGCTGCCGCGCGCGCTCAAGGACCACCCGGAGGTGGACCGGCTGCGGAGGTTCGCCGAATGGCTGGACCGGCACTCGGCCGCGTGCGTCGCGCAGGTCGACGCCTGGATGGTGTCCTCGCTCCCCGTGCCCACCGGTTTGCTGGCCCGGGTCTGGCCGGACGAGGCCTGGCGGTCCGCGCTGCGCGATCTGGCGGTGGTCGGCGACGACCCGGACGAGGTCGGCTTCCTGCGGGGTGCCACGGACTCCGGCGAACTGCGGATAGTGAACCTGGACGGGGACACCGTCCGGCTCTCCCCGCTCACCGTCACCCTGCCGCACCCCGTGCTGCTCCCCGACCTCGACGACGTGCGCGAGTTCGCGGCGGAGCTCGGGATCACGCAGAGCGTGGAACAGATCCACCGGGCGACCTGGCGACGCCCGGAGAACCCCGGGAACCCGGAGAACCCCGGGAACCCGGAGAACCCCGGGAACCCGGAGAACCCCGGGAACCCCGGAAGCCCCGACACCAAGGCCACCGAGGTGCGCGACTTCACCGGGGGCACGTTCCGCTCCCGTTTCGCCCTCGCCGCGCGCGCCTCCTCGCTCGGCTACCGGGTGTCCGGCGGCTACGCCACCGCCCGCGTACGGGACGGCGGACGGACCGTCGAAGCCTCCGTGTGGATCGGTGAGCCGTACATGAACGACGAGGTGAACACCGGCGCGCTCACCTGGCGCGACCGCGACGGCCGCGCCCTGCCGCTGCGCGAGGTGGGCCCGGTGGCCTGGTCGGAGGGCATGCGCATGGGCGCGGCGCTGTACGCCGGGCGCGTGATCGAGGAGGGCAAGGACGCATGAGCGGGGGAACTGAGATGCCGTACGAGGAGCTGCTGGCGGCCGGCGGGATACTGCCGCCGGACACCGGGGGAGCCGGGGAGGGGGCCGTCCCGCTGACCGCGCGGACCTACCGTCACCCGGGCCTGGACGACCGGGTGGTGGTGCGCCTGGTCGCCGGGGAACTGGGCGAGGCCGAGGACCTGGCCGCCGGCTACCTCGGCATGGTGCCGGACGCCGGGCCCGCCGTGGTCGGGCTCGGCCCGCGCCAGTCGCTCGGGTTCCCCGAGTGGGTCCTCGTGCACCACCCCCGGGACGGCCATCACGCTCTGGGCGTCGTACCGGACCTGGAGCGGGTGTCCCGGCAGGTGAAGTCCAAGCCGAAGGCGGCCCTGGACGCCTATCTGGAGCTGGCCGCCCGGCTCGCCGCCTCGGTGCCGCACTTCCTGCCGACCTTCTACGAGCAGGCCGCACGCGTGTTCCTCGCCGAGGAGAACACCACCTACGCGGCCCAGCTGTTCTCCCGCGCCCGCAAGGCCGAGGCGGAACACGGACTGACGGTGGAGGAAGAGCGGCTGGACGCCGTGTTCCTGGAGTTCGCCCTGGCGGGAGCACTGCCCGTGAAGGCCCTCTCCGGCTACGCGAGGGAACTCTCCGCGCGGGTGCCCGCCGAGGAGGCGCTGCGACGCTTCACCCGGCTCTGTCTGCGCCGCACCGCGGGCGGCCTCCCGCCGTCCGCCCAGATGGCCAACGACCTGCGCAGACTGGCCCGTGCCGCCGGACAGGACACGGCCCTGACGGAACAGGAGTACCTGGCCGAACTGCTCCGTCTGCCCGCCACCCCGCGCGCCACGACGGGCTGGTGGAAGGGACACCGGGCCGCCCTCGTGGCGCTGGCCGCGCGCGAGCCCCGGCTCCGGGGCACGCTGCTGGACCTGGTCCCCGCCTGTCACGACGACGACCTGCCCGCGACCTGGCTGGACATCCTCCGGGAATCCGGTGCCCTGGCCGCCCTGTGGGACGGGTCCCTGCCCGCCGAGGAGAGGCCGCGGGACGGCGCCGCCGGATGGCTGGAACGGTTCCTGGCGTTCCGCGAACGCGCCCGGCCCTGGCGTTCCTCCACCCGGATGCCCGAGCTGTACACGCTGGTGGAGCGCGCGGCGGGTCAGCTGCGGACCGAACTCGCCGAGGCCGGGCGCGGGCTGCGGGTGGAACACGACATCGACCTGATCGACCTGCTGCTGTCCCTGGACGTACCGGTGGCGGCCCCCGGACCCCGCCACCACTTCATGCTGGCCCAGTGGGCGTCGGGGGACGGACACCGCGACCTGCTGGCGCTCGCCGCCGACCCCCGCTTCCACGACGCGTTCCGGCGCGGCGCCGAACACTTCAACGCCAACGACGCGTCGCGGCGGGCGATCCGTCTGCTGGCCCAGTCGCCGGGCGGACGGCCGCTCCTCACCGAGTGGGTGCGCCGGGTCGTGCGGAGCTTCACCGCCGTCGGACTGCCGAAGCTGCCCGAGGCGATGGGCCGGCTCACCTGGCTGCCCGCCGAGGCGCTGGCGCTCGCCGAGGACGAGGTGCGCGAAGCCGTCGGCACCGACCTCGCGCCCGTCCTGGTCCGCACCCTGCGGGCTGGCCTCTTCGACGAACTGGGCTGGCCCGCCTGGGAGGAGGCGACGGCCGCCCTCGTCCCCCGGAAGGACGTCGAGGACGTCATCGTCGCCGACGCCTGGCCGCACCTCGTCGTGGCGGGCCCCCAGCAGGCCCGGGTGATCGGAGCCGAGGGCACCGTCCTCACCCACGACCTGCGCCTCCCCGCGCACGACAGCCACGGCGACCCGGGCTTCCACCACGTCGACGGCGAACTGCTCGTCTACTGGAACCACAAGGGCGAAACCCTGCGCGGCTACTGGCACACCCGCCCGGACCAGCCCCGGACCCTCCAGGGCCCCCGCTCCGCCCGGGGCACCGAGATGGACTGGTACCGCGGCGACATGCCCATCACCCTGCCGCTGCCCGGCGGCGGCCGGACCACCGGCGCGGGCGTCCTGCACGCCGGGGACACCACGGTGCCCGAGGAACGCGCGATCCTCTCCGACGGCGTCGCGCACTGGGTGTGGCACCCCTCCGGCGACGGGAGCGGACGGGACTGGCACGAGTACGACCCGGCCACCGGAGAGGTCGGCCGGGCGAGCCGTCCCGCCTTCGTCGCCGACATGCTGCGCGACGCCCCGGAGGGCAGCGTGCTGGCCGGAGCCCGGCTGCGTCCCTCGCCGACGAAGGGCCGGACCCCTGCCTCCGAGCCCGTCGACGGTCTGATCGGCATGTGCGTGGTACGGCTGCCCGACGGCTCCCACCGGGTCCGTGACCTGGCCGGACAGACCGTCGCCCTCGCCGCGGACCAGGGCACGCCCGCCGCGCTCGTGCGGTTCCCGGGCGCCGACCGGCCCCGGGTCGTCGTCCGGGGGAGCTGGCGGATCGAACTGATCGACGAGGACGGCGTCGTCACCTCGGTGGCCAAGACCGACCGCACGCCCGGCGTGTTCGGCGAGGGCACCCTGCTGCTGCCGCCCACGCAGTACTGGGAGTGCCTGACACCTCGTGACGAGCGGGGCTCCCGGGCCCTGCGGCGGATCGACCGCGACACCGCGGCGGCCCTGCTGACGGCCGCCGGGCAGGACGACGAGACGGCCCTGCCCGCCGCCGTCCGCGCCCTGCTGCCCGTCACCCACGACGCGCTCGTCGCCGGTGTCGTCGGCGTCGTCCGCCACGCCGCGCGCCAGCGGGCCGTACTGGACGAGGTGGCCGCCCGGCTGACCCGGGCGCTCGCCGGTGACCGGGAGGAGGGCCCGGCCGGACCCTCCGACGCCGTGCTGCTGGACGCGATGAGCGGACTCGGCTCGCCGCGCTCCCACTGGCGTTACCACTCCGAGGAGGCGGACACGGTCTTCCGCACCCTGCGCGTGCTGACCCGCGCCGCCGGGCTCGCCGACACCGCCGTCCCCGCCGAGCGGACCGCGCGACTGCATCTGGACGGGCCGGAACTGCCCTCCGGACAGACCGGCCCGCAGATCCTGCTCAGCCGGGTGACGGCCCTGGCCTTCCGCGCCGCCGCGGCCACCACGGCCGAGGAACACCGCGAGGCGCTGGGCGCGCTGCTCGCCGGATTCGACGCGCTCGGGCTGACGGCGGGCGGCTCCGGACGCTGGCGCGAGGTGGTGCTGCGGCTGCCGGCCGGTCCGCTGCGCACCCGGGCGGGCGACTGGCGCGAGGGCACCTGGAACGGCCTGCTGCCGCTCGGCGGCGGCGCCTTCCTCGCCGTCCTCGACCGCGGCTCACGGAACGACGACGGCTGCGTGTTCACCGGGCTCTTCCACGACCCGGCCGGACGGTTCGAGACCCCGGAGCCCTACACGCTCCTGGAATCCGCCTCCCCCGGTGGCCGGGACACCCGCCCGCCCGGCGCGCTCCTCGCGGAACTGGCCGCCCGGGGCCCGGCACCCTGGTTCCCCTCGGCCGCCGAGGAGTTCGCCGCGCTCACCGGGGTCACCGACACCACGGCCCGGCTGATCGTGGCCGGTCTGCCCCGGGTCGACGAGTACGAGCGGACGTTCCTGACCGCACCGGTACGGGCCCTGCTCGGCGTGAAGTCGGTCCAGGCCGCCGTCGCCAAGGACGAACTGCGCGGCCTCGACAGCGACGTCCGCGCCGCCGTGGTCGCCGCCCTGGTGCCCGCCGACCCGGCCCGCCTGTGGACCGAGGGGCCCGACGCGGCCGCGGCCGCCGAGGTCTGGAACGACCGCGTCGGCCGACGGACCGCCGTCCCCGAAGAAGTGCTCGGCGACGCGCTCCGCGCCGTCAAGCACACCCCGTGGGAGGTCCGCGCCGCCCTCCCGGCCCTGCTGAGCCCCGCCGGTGAACCCCGGCTCACCCAGGACCTCGCCTGGGCGGTCGACGGCGACCGGGTCCGGCCCGTCGGGGACGACCCCGTCGGGTTCACGGCGGGGACGCTGACCGGCGCGGTCGGCCTCGCCGCCTGGCTCGCCCACCGGCTCCCCGCCGGAGACCCGATGCGGGCCGCCCTGCCGTCCGCGCTCACCGCCGTCCGCGAACGGCTGGACCACCCCGGAATGGTCCTCGACCTCGGGGCGTACATCCGGCTCTCCACCTTCAAGAAGGTCGCGGGCACCCCGACCGAGACGGGCCCGGGCTACGAACGGTACGGCGCCGTCATCCTCGCCACCCAGGACGACCAGCCCGCGCCGGGCCTGCGCGTCGACCTGCTCGACGAGGCCGGTCAGGACCCGTACCTGCCCGCGCTGCGCGTCCAGCACCAGCGGCCCTACCGGGCCGAGGTGGCGCTGCGTCTGGCCCGCTCCCCCCATTTCGCGGCGCTGCTCGCCGACCCGGGCGGGCCCCGGGCGGGCGACCGCGCCAAGGACGGCACCTGGTGGCCCCAGGACCCGAGCCGCTCCGTGCCCGACCTGGTCACCCAGGTGGCGAAGGAACACGGCATCGGCGAGGACGCCGCCACGGTCTATCTGATGCTGCTGACCATGCCCGACCCCTCCGACCGGATGACGGCCCGGTGGACCGGCTGGAAGCCCGCCCGGCTCAAGGCCGCCCGCGCCGAACTGGCCGCCACCGACCTGGTGGTGGAGGCCAGCCGCACCCGGGCCGGACGCTCCCTCTTCCTGCCCGGCGGCTGGACCGACCCCGGTACGCCGCGCGTCCCCCTGGAAACGTGGAAGCTGCCGCTGTACGGCGAACTCATGCACGAGGAGTACGCCGTACTCGGAGTCGTCGTGCCCACCGAACCCGCCACGGAGCTGTACCGCAGGGCCTGGCAGCGGGTGCGGGACGGGGAAGGGCCGCGCTTCGAGGAGCTGACGGTCCGGCGCGGACGCCGTCGCTGAACCGGGGACGGCCGGGGGAGGGCGGGCCGGGTCGGCCCCGATGCCCGCCCCCGGCCGTCCACGGGGCCGTCCGGGCCCGCGCCACGGGCCCGGACGGCGGCGGACCCCCCTACGGACCGACCACCACGACACCCCGGCCCGGACCGCACCCGCCGAGAGGAACCCCCACCCACCAGAACCAGCCAGAGCCGACCGGCGACAGCCGGACGACCACCACGATCAGCGCGAACCAGTACCGACCAGCAAGGAACCCGCATGCCTTCGACCGATACGGCGACGGCCCCCACGGCCCGGCAGACCCTGCCCGCCGAGGAGCGCCACGCCACCGAACTCGCCTTCCTCGCCGCCCATGACGAGGGGCCCCGTCCGCCCGGCTGGCGGCTCACCCCCCGCGCGGTCATCACCTTCGTCTGCGGCAGCGGAGGAGAGACGCTCCGGCTCCCCGAGCCGCACGGGACGCTGCCGGACCGGCTGGAGATAGCCCCCAAGTTCGTCGGTGAACGCGCCCTCGTCGAACGGTGCGTGGTCACCCTCGCCGGTGAGCGCGGCCTGCTGCTCGTCGGGGAGCCCGGCACCGCCAAGTCGATGCTCTCCGAACTGCTGGCCGCCGCCGTCTGCGCCACCAGCGCCCTCACCGTGCAGGGCACCGCCGGTACCACCGAGGACGCGCTCCGCTACGGCTGGAACTACGCGCTGCTCCTCGCCCAGGGCCCCACCCCGGGGGCGCTGGTCGACTCACCGGTGCTCAGCGCCATGCGCACGGGCCGGGTGGCCCGGGTCGAGGAGATCACCCGCTGTCTGCCCGAGGTGCAGGACGCCCTGGTCTCCCTCCTCTCCGACCGCCGGATCAGCGTGCCCGAACTCTCCGGCACCGACGAGGCCCAGGTCGCCGCCGCACCCGGCTTCACCGTCATCGCCACCGCCAACCTGCGCGACCGCGGCGTGTCGGAGATGTCCGCGGCCCTCAAGCGCCGGTTCAACTTCGAGACCGTGCACCCCATCGCCGACGCCGACGCCGAGACCACCCTGGTCCGGCGGCAGGCCACCGCGGCCGTCGAACGGGCCGGCGCCGCCTTCGCGGTGGACGACGCGGTCCTCGACGTCCTGGTCACCGTCTTCCGCGACCTGCGGGCCGGACGCTCCGCCGAGGGCTGGGACGTGGAACGCCCGGGCACCGTGATGTCCACGGCCGAAGCCGTCCAGGTCGCCACCTCCCTCGGGGTGGCCACCGCCTACCTGCCCGGCGGCGACGTCCTCGACCTGGTGCCCGGACACCTCCTCGGCGTGGTCCGCAAGGACGACCCGGCCGACCACGCGCGGCTCCTCGGCTACTGGGACGGCCCGGTGCGCCGCCGCGCCGAGGACGGCTCGCCCACCTGGCGCCGCCTCTGGGACCTGCGGGAGAACCTCCGGTGACACCAGCCCAGGACCCCCGGGACGCCGTCGAGGCCCTCGCCCGCTCCACCACCCCGTACCTGCTGGGGGTACGCCACCACAGCCCCGCCCTCGCCGCCGCCGTGCCCGCCCTGCTGGACGCCTCCGGCGCCGAGGTCGTCTGCGTGGAGCTGCCCGCCGACTTCCAGCCGTGGCTCACCCATCTGGCCGCCCCCGGCACCCTGGCGCCGGTGGCGCTGGCCGGGGCCGGTGAGGACGGTCGGCTCGGCTTCTACCCCTTCGCCGACTTCTCGCCCGAACTCGCCGCGATCCGCTGGGCGCGCGAGCACGACGTGGAGGTCGTCTGCTGCGACCTGCCGATGACGGATCCGGCGTGGCACGGCGACGACACCACCGGCCTCCCGGGCGACACCCGTGACGCCCCGGCCCGGACGGCTCCCCCCGCTTCCGCCACCCCGTTCGCCGACGCGCTCACCGCCGCCGGGACCGGGCGCGACGGGGACGACCTGTGGGACCGCTGCGTCGAGGTACTGGCCCCCGGCTGTTCCCCGGAGGCGATCCGCAGGGCGGCGCTCGGCGTGGGCTGGGCCCTGCGCCGGGACGCCGAGTCGGCGGACCGCGTACCGGCGGTGGACCTGGCCCGCGAGAGCCACATGCGTCACACGATCGCCCACGCCTCGGCGGGCGGACGCCGGGTCGCCGCCGTCATCGGCGCGTTCCACGCGCGGGCCCTGACGCCCGGGGCGGACGGAGCCGACCCGGACGGCCGCGCACCGGACCAGGGCACGGCCACCGCGCCGCCGACGGCCGCGCCCGGCACGACCCGGGCCGGGCGGCGACCGGCGGTGGTCACCTCGCTCGTCCCCTACTCCTTCGACCTCCTCGACTCCCGCTCCGGCTACCCCGCGGGCATCCGCGACCCGCGCTGGCAGCAGGCCGTGTTCACGGCCGGGGGCCGTCCCGGGCCGCTGCGCACCGCCGCCGCCCGCGCGATCACCGACGTGTGCCGCCAACTGCGGGCCGCCGGGCACGCCGCGGGCACCGGCGAGGCGGCCGAAACCCTGCGGATGGCCTGCGACCTGGCCAGCGTGCGGGGTCTCGCCGCCCCCGGGCGCGGTGAGGTGCTGGAGGCCCTGACCACCGTCATGGGCCAGGGCGAGCCCCTCGGCCGGGGCCGGGCACTCGCCCGCGCCCTCGAAACCGTCCTCGTCGGCACCGACCGGGGCCGGACCGCCCCGGGAACCCCACGCTCCGGACTCGGCCCGTCCGTGGAGGCCGAACTCGCCGCCCTACGGCTGCCGGGCCCGGACGAACCCGCCGCCCGCGAGGTGCGCCTCGACCCGTTCCGCTCGGCCCTGGACGGCCGCCGCGAGATCCTGCTCCAGCGCCTCGCGGTGTGCGGCGCGGGCTACGGCGAAGCCGTGGAGGTGGCCGGAACGGGCGACGGCACGGCCCTCACCACCCGATGGCGGCTGGCCTGGACCCCGGCCGTCCCCGTGCGACTGGACCTGGCCGGAATCCGGGGAGTGACCGTGGCCCTCGCCGCCGAGGGCACCCTGCGCGAGACGCACCGCCACGCGTCGGCGGACGGCGGGCCGACCTGCGCGCTCGTGCTGACCGGGCTGCGCTCGGCGGCCCGCTGCGACCTGCCCGCACTCGTCACGGAACGACTCACCGACGCCGCCGCCCTCCTCCCCGCCGCCGCGACGCTCACCGAACTGCTGGAAGCGCTCGACCTGTTGGAGGCACTGCTTCGCGGCCATCTGCCCGGCACCACCGCCGAGAGCCGCGAGCTGGCCGCCGCGCTCGCCATCGACCTGCTGGAAACAGCGGTCCGCGCCCTGCCCGGCCTCTCGGGCAGCGACGCGCCCCACGACGCGGCCGCGCTGATCGCGCTCGCCTCGCGGGCCGGTGACCACCGGCTCGGGCTGCGGATGGACCACGCGCTGGCCGCCCTCGCGCACACCGGCTCCCCCCTGGTCCAGGGCGCCGCACTCGTCGCCCGGGTCCTGCTCGACCTCGACGACGCCGGAACGCTCGGCACCCGGACCGCCGGCTGGATCGACAGCGCGACCACCCCGGACACCCGGCTGGCGCTCGCCCGCAGACTCGCCGGACTCCTCAGCGGCGCCGCCCCGCTGCTCCAGTCGTCGCCGACCGCGCTCGACCCGCTCCTCCACCGGATCGACACGCTCACCGACCAGGGATTCCTGGACCGGCTGCCCGCGCTGCGAGGAGGCTTCGACACGCTCAGCCCGGCCGGCCGTGGCCGTCTGCTGGACGCCGTCACCGAACGCCTCGGCGACCGGCTCGACCTCTCCCTCGGCGCCCCGCCCCAGCTGCTCGCCCTGTGGACGGCGGCCGACACGGCGGGCCTCGCCGCGGTGACGTCGCTGGCCCTGCCGACGGGGACCCCGCCCGGCCAGCCCGCCCCCGCACCGGCCCCGGCCCCGTCCCCGTCCCCGTCTCTATCCCTGGCACCACGACGGCCCACGACCCCCGCTGACAGCCCGACGGACCCCGACCCGGTCCCACCCGCGTCCCCGCCCGGCGCGCCCCACCTCTCACCCACCGACCGGTGGCGGCTGCTGCTCGGCCGGGAGAGCGAGAAGCTGCCGACGGACGCCCGCCGCTACGCGCACGCGCTGGACGAGCTGTACGGCGCGGGGCGCGGCGAGGGCGCCACCGACCTCGGTCGCGAAGGCGGCGCGGGCGGCGGCCGGGAGGCGGCCTTCCCCACCGCCCGCGAGTGGGCCGCCGAACTCGACGCGCTGTTCGGCGCGGAGATCCGCGAGGAGGTGCTCGCCCGCGCCGCCGACCAGGGCCGCACCGATGTGCTGGCCGAACTGGACCCCGCCTCGGTACGTCCCTCGATCGACCTGCTGACGTCCGTGCTGTCCCTCGCCGGGGGCCTGCCGGAGCAGCAACTGGCCAGGCTGCGGCCCTTGGTGCGCCGACTCGTCGACGAACTGGCGAAGGAACTCGTCACCCGGACGCGTCCGGCGCTGACCGGCCTGGCCACTCCACGGCCGACCCGGCGCCCCGGCGGCCGTCTCGATCTGCCGCGCACCTTGCGGGCCAACCTCGCGACCACCCGCCGGACGGCCGACGGCCGGACCCTGGTCGTCCCGGAGAAGCCGGTGTTCAGCACCCGTTCCCGCAAGGAGGCCGACTGGCGCCTGATCCTGGTCGTCGACGTGTCGGGATCGATGGAGGCGTCGGTCGTCTGGTCGGCGCTGACCGCGGCCGTGCTGGGCGGAGTGCCCACCCTCTCCACGCACTTCCTGGCGTTCTCGACCGAAGTGATCGACCTGACGGACCGGGTGGACGACCCGCTGTCGCTGCTGCTGGAGGTGCGCGTCGGCGGCGGCACCCACATCGCCGCCGCGCTCGCGCACGCCCGCACCCTGATGACCGTGCCCAGCCGGACGCTCGTGGTGGTGGTCAGCGACTTCGAGGAGGGCTACGCCCTGGGCGGACTCCTCGGCGAGGTGAACGCCCTCGCCTCCTCCGGAGCGCACCTGATGGGTTGCGCGGCCCTGGACGACACCGGCACCCCGCGCTACTCGGTGCCCGTCGCCCGCCAACTCGTCGCCGCGGGCATGCCCGTCGCCGCCCTCAGCCCCCTCGCCCTCGCCCGCTGGGTGGGCGACCGCCTCCGCGGAGAGACCCGATGACCACAGATCCGACGCGGACCGACCCGACGCACACGGACCCGATGACGCCCGACCGGACGGGCGCCCCGACGTCCGACCGGACCGGCGACGGCCCCGCGACCGCCGAACTGCCGCCGGTGGCGCCCGATGTCGTGGCCGCCGCCGTCGAGGGCCTGACCGCACGCCTCCGCAAGAAGCTGGACGCCACGATCGAGTCCTACGCGGCCCTGCCGGTCACCCGGGCCGACGGCGTGCTGCGGATCCGGTGCGGCGAGGACACCGAAGTCGCCCTCGCCCCCGGCCCCACCGGCGCGGTCACGGACGCCGGACAGGCGGTGTGCACCTGTCTGCTCTCCCCCCGGTGCCTCCACCGCGCCGCCGTGCTCGGCGCCTGCCCGGTCGCCGACGCGGACGCCCTGGCCGTCGTCGAACCGGCACCGGACCCGGCACCCGCCCCGGCGGACACCGAGGTCCCGGCGCCCAGCGGCCCGACCCCGGCCCAGACCGCCGCGGCGGCCGCGCTGTGGACGGCCGCGGCTGCCGTGCTCGCCGCAGGGGTCCCAGGCGCGGGCGCGGTACCCCAGGCGGAACTGCTGCGGGCCGCCCACACCGCCCGGCTGGCGGGACTGCACCGAGCCGAGGCCGCGGCGCTGCGCGTCACCCGGGGGCTGCGGGCGGCCCGCGCCCGGCACGACGGCCACCGGCTGGCCGACCTGGTGGCCCAGATCCGCGAACTGCTGCTCACCGCCCATCTGCTGGCGGCGGGGGACCCGTCCCCGGCGCTGGTCGGCACCGCCCGCCGCGCCTACCGTCCCGGTGGCGGACTGCGCGTGTACGGGGTCTGCCGGGAACCGGTGATCACCGCCACCGGATACGGCGGTGTCGTCACCCATCTCGTCTCCGACGACGGAGGCTGGTACTCCGTCGCCGACGTCAAGCCCGGCGGTCCGGCCCGGGCGCGCGGCGCGGGCACGGCGAGCGTGACGCTCGGCTCGGGCACCCTCGACCACGCCCGGCTCTCCCGGGGCGGACTCCTGATCGCGGGCGCGACGCTCTCCCCGGACCGGCGGCTGGGCTCCGGAAAGGGAGTGAGGGCGACCCCGCTCGGCGGACTGCCGTGGACGTCGGGGGCGCTCGCCGAGCTGTTCGCCCGACCGCTGTCCGAGGCGGTCGCGGCACGGCTCGGGGAGGGCGCCGGGACCGACCCGGAACAAGCCGACGCGACGGTCCGCGAGCTGATCGGCTGCGACCTGGTCCTCGTGGGCGCCACGGGCGAACACCTCCTCGCCCGCGAACTGCCTCCCGGCCGGACCGAGCCGGGCGGTCCGCTGATCAGGCTCGCTCCCGCCAACAGCCACCCCGACCTCGCCCACACCGCCAACTTCCGCCGCCTCGCCTCCCGGCCCGGACTGCGGATACGGGTGATCGGCCGACTGGACCCCGACCGGGCGGCGACCCTGCGTCCCCTCGCGGCGGGCCCCGTACCCGGTACCGAGGCCACCCTCAGGCTGCCGGCGGCCTGGGACGGTCACGCCGACCTCGGCTACGACCGCATCGAGGGCGCCCACCTTCCGCCACCCGACGACCCCGCCCCGGTGGGCGCGCTCCACGACGCCCCTCACGACCCCCTCGCGCGAGCCCCGCTGTGGCGGCTGCGGCGCCTCGTCGAAGCGGCCGTCTCAGGAGGCCGCCGGGCCGTCGCCCAGCCCGCCCGCGACGGGGACCGGGCCGGTGGCGGAGCGGCACTGCGACGCGGGGGGTTCCGGGCGGCGGCCGACCTGTCCACCGCCCTCACCACGGAGGCCGACCGCCGCACCCGCGACGTCTTCGGCCGCACCGCCGAAGGCGACCCCGACCAGTACGCCCGGGTGTGGCTGGCCGCGGCGGTCTACCTGGAGGGCACCGAACGGGCGCTGGTGGGGGCGACCTGGCGGGACGAGGAGGCGCCCGCGTAGTCGGCCGGGGCGCGCGGAGCCCACGACGGGAGCGGTGAGGCCCTCCACCGCCCCTCGGCGGCCTCACGGGCTCGCTCGCGACGATCGGTCGGGTCACCGTTTCCGGCCGCGTCCAGCCCGTCGACCGGTTCGACGGCCGCCCGCCGCGCCACCGGACCGACGGATCGGGGACGGCGCCGTCCCCGGAACACCGTTGGGCCCGGGGACGGGAGGGACGCCGCCGGAACGGGTGCCGCCTCTGTCCCTTCCCGAGGGCGCGGGCGCCCTCGGCCGCTCCCGGAACGACCCAGCGGGAACTTCCGGAAGAGGTCAGCGGTCTCCGGGTTCCTCCCCGGCCGCCGCCAGGGCCGCCGCCGTGGCCGCCCCCACCCAGGTGTCCACACCGGAGGCGTCCAGGCCGAGGGTGTGCTGGAGGGCCAGGCCGCGCAGGAGGGCGACGACCACCGAGGCGGCGCGGTCGGCCTGTCCGGGGCCGAGAACGGCGTCCGGGAGGCCGGACGCGGCGCGGCGTCCGGTGAGTAGTCCGGCCAGGGTGTTCCGGGGCCACACCGCGCTGGCCCGGAACGTCTCCTCGGCCTTGTCGTCGCCCAGGGCGAGGGCGGTGGCCTCGGCCTCCAACCGCAGCACCCCCCGGCCGTCGGGCGCGGTGGCGCTGTCGTACCAGGCGCGGGTCCACGCCTCCACGACGTCCTCGGCCGGGAGGCGGGGGTTCTCCCCGAGGGCGCGGGCGGCGTTCTCGACCGGGACGAACCGGCTGTCGACGACGGCGTGGAGCAGCCCCAGCTTGGCGCCGAAGATGGAGTAGATCGCTCCGGTGGTGAGATCGGCGTCCCGGGCGATGGCCTCGATGCCGACCGCGTGGTAGCCGTGCGCGAGGAACTGCCTGCGCGCCGCGTCGACGAGAGCCTCCGCGTTGCGCCTCCGAGACTCGGCCCTTCTCCCCGTCATGCGCGTCGTCCTCCTCCGGTCCGGGACCGCCCCGGCCGCTCGCCCGCGCGCCCTGATGGGCGCCCGGGTCATTGTGCCCGCGAAACCGTTTCCGTAGAGTCTCTACGGTAATAGCATCACTATCTCAATAGGGCTCTACGAGAGGTGGCGTCGTGGACGGTACGACGAGGGACATACGGGCGGCGGTCGCCCGGATCGGGGACGTGGACCGCTACCCGGCCGTGGACGAGGCGCAGGACGAACTGGACCGGCTCGCCGAGGCCCACCCCCGCCTGGTGACGGTGCGCAGGGTCGGCACCTCCCGGCAGGGGGAGCCGATCCGGATGGCGTCGATCGGCAGCGGGGCACGCGACGCCCTGGTCTTCGGCGGCCCCCACCCCGACGAGCCCGTCGGAGCCCTGACCGTGCGGGAGTTGGGCCGGATCCTCTGCGCCGACCCGGATCTGAGGGAGCGGCTGGGCCTGCGCTGGCACCTGATCCCGTGCGTCGACCCGGACGGAGCCCGGCTGAACGAGGGCTGGTACGCGAGGCCCGGCACCCGCGAGGGCTACGCCCGGGGGTCCTACCGCCCCGCCTTCGCGGAACAGGTCGAATGGACCTTTCCCCGGCTCACCGAGCCGGGGTACTTCGACCGGGTGCCGCCCGAGACCCAGGCACTGGCCCGGGTCATCGACGAACTGGCTCCCGCCCTGCTCTGCTCCCTGCACAACGCCGAGTACGGGGGCGTGTTCCACTACGTCACCGCCGCCGACACCGGCCTCGCCGAACGACTGGCCGCCATCCCCGCCTGGGAAGGGCTCACCTCGCACCGCGCCGTCTTCGAGGTTCCCGACAGCGACGTGGTGGCCCCCGGAGTACTCCTCCTCCCCACTCCCGAAGACCTGCTCGCCGAATCCGGCGGGGGCGAGCGGGCCTTCGGAGCGGGCAGCGCCGAATACGCGCGACGGCACGGCACCCTCTCGGTGGTGACCGAGGTCCCCTACTGGGACGATCCGTCGACCGCCGACACCACCCCCTCGGGCCGCGCCTACCGGCAGGTCGTCGCCGACAGCGTGAAGGTGCTGGAGGAATCGTCACGACAGGCCGCCGAGCTCGTCGACCGCGCACGGCCCGACCTCCGTCTGGACACCCCCTTCCTGCGCTCCTGCGACGACACCGTACGATCCGGCGCCGCGTCCGCCGCGGGCTGGCGCCGGGTCGCCGCCGACCCCGCCACCGAGCGGAGGACCGCCACGGTGGCCGAGGGAACCGCCTTCCGGGCCCTGCCCCATCTCTTCCGGCTGCGCTGCGCCGGGGCCGCCCGACGCCTGTTCGACGCCGAACTGGCCGCCGGGAACACCCGACGGGCCGTCCGCCGGGGCCACGGCGACGCGGAGCGGCTCCTCGCCCGGTGGCTCGCCGACGCCGACGCCGACCTCCCCGGCAGGTTCATCCCCCTGCGACGGATCACCGCGGTCCAGGTCGCGTCCGTGCTCACCGCCGCGCACCACCTCCGGGAGCACCCGACGGCGAGCGCGGCGGAACGACCGGCGGACGGGGAGCGCGGGTGACGCGCTCACGAACGGAGCGGCCTCCGGAGCCGCACCGGTGCGGTGCCCGGGACGCTCACGGGTCAGCGTCCCGGGCGGAGGGTACGCCACCACACGCGCACCCCCCGACCGTGGACCAGCGGCCGTAGACGTGCCGGGTCGGCGGCGGGCCCCGCGCGGAGGCGGGCGCCGCTGACGTCGGTCAGCGCTGTGGACGGGACCGGGAGTGCCGCTCGTGCAGTCGGTGGAGCTGGTCGACCCAGAACTCCTCCTTCTGCTCGCGCGACGCCTTGGCGGGCGGTGGGACCGGCCGCGTGGCGGACGCCCCTCGGCACCGTGTCAGTGGCCGCTTCTACGCTCCCGGGTATGAGCGGTGTGCGCGGTTCCGCCCGGCAGACGAACGGTCATCAGAGGCTGTCTCCGGGGAGGGTCGGGCTCCTGGTGGCGCACGGGCACCTGGAGCTGGTGATCCGCGCGGCGGCGGAGCGTGGTGAGTGGTTGTGGGCGAAGAGCGCCGTCGAGGAGCTGTGCCGGACGGGGGACCCGGGGCGGGCGCTGGAGGTGGTGGAGCCGTTCGTCGCGGCGGGGGAGGAGGACGCCCGGTGGGCGAAGGCCGACCTCCTGCTGCGGACGGGCCGGACGGAAGAGGGCCTGGACCTGGTCCGTCCGGACGACGCGGGCCGTGCCTCGCTGACCGGCTGCCGCGACTTCGCCGGACTGCTCGCCACGGCGGGGCGCGTCGACGAGGCCGTCGACCTGCTCGTCCCGCACCTCGACGGATCGTGGCCCCTGGCGGTCCTGGTGGAGATCACCGAAGGACGGGACCGTGACGCGAGGGTGCTGGAGCTGATCGCCCCGCACGTCGACAGCGTGTGGCGCGACCAGCGCGAGGACTGGTGGAACCACCCCTTCCAGCAGGCGCCGGAACTCCAGGCCCGGGTGCTGGAGCGCGCGGGCCTGGTGGACGAGGCGATCCGGACCCTCCACGCGTACACGAACCGGCACCGGTTCGCGAACGCCCAGGTCGCCCACGCCGAGCTGCTGGCGCGTCACGCTCGGCTCGACGAACTGAGCGAGCTGGCCGCCCGGGAGGCGCGCGACTGCCTGGGCGTCCACGCCGACGCCCTCCGCGCCCACGGCCGGGCCCGGGAGGCCGAGGTGCTGTTGCGCGCCGCCCTCGCCGCCGACGAATGGCCCGGGCACCGTGGCACGCTCTCCGAGGCGCTGCTGCGGGACGGCCGGTTGGACGACGCGGTCACCGTCGCCGAACCCGGCTTCGGCTGGTACGGCGACGGTGCCCCTGACAACCTCCTGGCGCCACTCGCCTTCCTGCTCCTCGACCGGCCCGGGGAACTGCTCGACCTCTTGGAGCACCCTCTCACCGTCCCCCACCACGGCCACCCGGAGTTCCCGCACGAGTGGCGGGCCTTCGCCCTCGCCTCCGTCGGCCGGGTCGACGAGGCGGTCACCGTGGCCGAAGCCCACCCGGATCCACGGACCGATCCCCGCGTCGTCAGGGCCCGTCTCCTCCGCGCCGCCGGGCGCCTCGACGGCGCCGCCGCCGAACTGCGGGCCCTCGGCACGATCGACGCGCGCGAGGAACTGTTCGAGGTCCTGGTCCGGCAGGGGCGGGCGGCCGAGGCGATCGCCGTCCATCCCACGGCGGCGGAGCGGCGGGCCGGGTCCGGCCCTCCGGGAGACGTCCCCTTCTGACGGACAGGGGTACGGGAGAAGGGGCGGGACGTATGGACGGGCGGGCGGCGTGCGCGGGCGGTGGAACCGGTCGGGCCGGGCCGCGTCGGGCGGGGCCGTCCGGGGCGGGCGGCGACGCGCGCCGGGGGGTGTACCGCACGCCGCCACGGGCAGGATGGACCGCACGGTCACGGAGGCGAGGGCGGGAAGCGGCCTGGTGCCGTCCGCCCCGGCGGCAGAGGAGCGGAATGGACATCGGGGTCTTCCTCCCCATCGGGAACAACGGCTGGCTCATCTCGAAGAGTTCTCCGCAGTACATGCCGACCTTCGAGCTGAACCGGACCGTCGTGCGGCGGGCCGAGGAGCACGGGCTGGACTTCGCCCTGTCGATGATCAAACTCAGGGGCTTCGGCGGCGAGACGGAGTTCTGGGACCACTGTCTGGAGTCGTTCACCCTGACGGCCGCCCTGGCCGCCGTCACGGAACGGATCAGGCTCTACGCCTCCGTGCCCATCCTCGCCCTGCCGCCCGCCATGGCCGCCCGGATGGCCGCCACCGTCGACTCGGTCGCCCCGGGCCGGGCCGGTGTCAACCTGGTCACCGGCTGGGCGCCCGCCGAGTACGCCCAGATGGGCCTGTGGCCGGGGGACGAGCACTTCGCCAACCGCTACGCGCGGGCGGTCGAGTACATCACCGTGCTGCGGCAGTTGTGGGGCGAGGGGGTGAGCGACTTCAAGGGCGAGTTCTACCGGATGGACGACTGCGTCCTGTCGCCGCGCCCGACGGGCGGTCACATCGACGTCCTCGCCGCCGGACAGAGCGGTACGGGGATGGGGTTCGCCGCCGGGCACGCCGACGGGAACTTCATCCTGGGCAGTGGCGTCAACACCCCGCTCGCCGTCTCGGACGCCACCGCCGCGCTCGCCTCGCGGGCCCGGACGACCGGGCGCGACGTGGGGGCCTTCGTACTGTTCATGATCATCGCGGCGGAGACCGACGAGGCCGCGCGGGCGAAGTGGAAGGACTACCACGACCACGCCGACCTCTCGGCGCTCGGCTATCTGACCGAGCAGACGGCCACGGACAAGGACGCCGACTCCTCCTCGACCGCGCGGACCGTCTCCCTCCCCGAGGGCGCGGTGAACCTCAACATGGGAACGCTCGTCGGGTCGTACGAGACCGTCGCCCGCATGCTGGACCAGGTCAGCACGGTTCCCGGGGTCAAGGGGGTCATCCTGGTGTTCGACGAGTTCATCGAAGGCGTGGAGGACTTCGGGACCCGCGTCCAGCCGCTGATGAAGTCCCGTGCCCCGGTGACGGGGCGTCCGGCTGAGCTGTGAAACCTGGCGCGGGCCGTGAGCCGGGCGCGGGGTCGGCGGACCGTGTGCTCCGCCGTTGGCCGGGCCCCGGCGCCGCCCGGAAGACGTCCGGCCGTGGGACGCCTTCCGGGCACCGGCCGCGACCGACACAATCAGCGGTATGACGATCACCACGGTCGCTCCGCCCGGGCGTTCCCCCGCCGTCGCCCTCGTCCAGGGGTTCCTCACGGGAGGGGTGGTCGGGGTCTCGCTCGCGGCCCTCGTCGTGGCGGTCGTCATCGAGGAGGCGCCGCTGTTCTGCGCGGGTCTGGCCCTGCCCGCCGTCTACGGACTGGTCCGCTTCCTGGCCGCCCGGCCCCGGCGGATCAGGGAGGCGGCCGTCGCCCCCCGGACGGCACTGGCGGCGATCGAGGAGCGGGAGCCCCTGGGGAACCCGGGCGAGTCGAGCGACGTGCCCGTGCGGTTCGACCTCACGGTCGCGCCGGACGGAGCGCCCGCGTACCGGGTCGAGGTCCGGCACGAGGTCCATCGCTCGGAGCTGTCCGGCTTCCGGCCGCGCGACGTCCTGGTGGTCGAGTACCCGCCGTGGGCGCCGTGGCGGGTGAGCGTCGTGAGGCGGCCGACACCGTCGTGGGAGGAGCGGGCCGAAGGGGCCCGGATCGACTCCGCGCCCGGACCGGTCCTGCTGAGGGAGCCCGAGGAGGGCCGAGCACCCGGACTCCTCTCGTTCCTGGGGCTGCTGCTGGGCGCGGCCGGGATGGTCCTGCTGTTCCGGGCCGAGCTGTTCGCCGGGGGTGCCGCGGACGCCGGGGGCCTCTCGCCCGCGCTCCCCGCGCCGTCGGTGTCCGTGTCGGCGTCGGCCGTGGAATCCGCGTCCGGCATGGTCCTGCTCGACCCGGGCCGCTCCTTCCTCGACGACGGCGAACTCCGCCGGGCCGTGGAGTCCCTCACCGGAGGCGAGGGGAAGCGCCGGGCCGTCACCCTGGTGGTGCGCGACCGGACGCTGTCGGTGGTCTTCGCCGGGACGGGCGCCGGGACCCCGGACTTCGACCCGCGCTCCCTGCCCTACGGGCGGATGCCCGCGCTGGTCGAGGAGGCCCGGACCGGTCTCGGCGCCACCCGTCCCGGAGCCTGGCGGATCACCGTCGACCGCCTCGGCGGATCCGTCACCCTCAGGGTGAGCGTGACCGGGGCCGGGGGCACGGCCTTGCTGGAGGCCGACGGCCGGGGCGAGGTGGTGCGCCGCGTACCGGCCCGCTGAGCCCGTACCCGTCCCGTTCCCGTCCTGTTCCCCGTGTCCCGTTGGGCGAGGGCGGGGAGGGCCCAACGGCTGGGCTGGGCTGGGGTGGGGTGGGGTGGGGTGGATGGGCCGGGCCGGTACGAGGTGGGACGGGACGGGGGACCGGGGGCGGACCGGGCCGGACCGGTCGCCAGGACCGAGCCGCCGCCGGGCGGCGGGAGCGGAACGGACGGGCGGGAACCGGGAGTGGCGGGGGCGCCGGGCGGGAGCCGGGAGCGGAACGCCCCCGGGCGGCAACGGGAGAGCGGCGGGGCGGGGAGGACACGGATGGACTGGTACGACTGGCACGGGTATCTGGCGCTGTGGTGCGGGGTGTTCGGGGTGCTGGCGCTGATCGGGTACGGGAGGTCGCTGGCCGGGGTGAACCGGGCGCGGCGGGCGGTCCGGGTCATGGGCCGGATCGAACGGGTCCGGCCGCCCCGGCACGGGGGTTCCTGGCGGGACGGGATAGCCGTCGTCGTCACCTTCCGCGATCCGTCCACCGGGCGGGAGCACACCGTGACCAACGACCGCGACCGCGGTGTCATGATCGACGCGGCCTGGGAGGGGCGCGAGGTCCCGGTCAGCTATCCCGGGGGACGGCCGTTCGCCTACCGGTTCACCCATGACCTCCACACGGGCCGGTACGGACTCGGCTGGCCCCACACCGCCCTCTTCCTCGTCTACGCCGGTCTGGTGGTGGGCGCCTCGGTCGAGTGGGGCTGGCCCTGGGCGCTGATCGGGGTGTTCGGTCCGTGGACGGTGTGCGGGATCCTCTATCTGCCCGGGAGCGTGAGCGGGCCCGGACGCGCCCTCGACGAGCTGGGCTCCGGGCCCCCCGTCCCGGGCCGGGTCGTCGCCGTGCTGGAGGACGTCAGCACCGACGAGGACGGCCACACCATGACCCGGCACACACCGGTCGTCTCCTTCACCACCCGTCAGGGCGTGACGGTCACCGCCTACCGGACCTCGGGGCTGACGGACCCGGCCCGTTCGTTCGGCCGGGACGTCACGGTCCACTACGCGCCCGCCGACCCGGCGCGCTTCACCCTCGACCTCGCGGCGGACCGCCGGTCCCGGTGGTCGGAGGTCGCGTTCGCCCTGGTGGCCTTCGGCCTCGGGGCCGCGGCGGTCGTCGTCGGGGCCGTTCTGCTGTGGTGACGGCGTCCGGGTCCCCCCGCCCTGTCCGGAGACTCCCTCCGCATTCACTGATGTACCCTCAAACAAGGCTGCCGGACCGGTGGTTGACCGGTCCGACAGCCCTGGGTGGTCATGTCGTGAACGTGTCAGGGTGAGTGGTGGGGGTGTTCCCGGGGGTGAACGGCGCGGGGGCGCCGTCGGTGGTGTGTGTGGTGTGCGTGAGGGGGTGCGGGGCCGCCGTGGACGGGGGCGATCGCGCCCCGGTCGGACCGGGACGATCCGCCGTCGGGCCGACACCCGGGTGCGTGGTGCCGCCGATCGCGCGTCCGCCGGGAGGAGCCGTCAGATCCAGCCCTGGCGCACCGCTTCCGCGCCCGCCTGGAAACGGCTGCGGGCGGCCAGCCTGCCCGTGAGGTCGGCGTTCATCCGGCGTACCGTGCGCAGCGACACCCCGAGGTGGCGTCCGACCGTGGCGTCCGTGTGGCCGTTGGCGAGCAACCGCAGCAACTCCTTCTCCTGCGGGCTGAGATCGTGGTGGTCATGGGGTTGGGTGGGGCCGATCGGGTTGGCCCGCGCCCAGTACTCCTCGAAGAGCAGCCGGGCGACCGTGACGGTGCCGGTGCTGCGCAGTTCGAGCGCCCCGGCCCCGTTGTTCCCCGGGTCCAGCGGCACCAGCGCCACCTCGCGGTCGAAGATCACCATCGGAACCGCCAGGGACGGCAGGGTGCGCACCTGACCGCCCAGTTTTCCCAGCCAGTTGACGTAGCGCACGGTCTCGGGCGCGTTGCGGAAGCTGTCCTGGTAGATGCTGCGGATCCGTACGCCACGGCCCAGCGCGCGCTGGTCGAGCGGCCGGTTGGCGGCGATGACATCGGGCGACTGGGCTCCGCCGGGAAGCATCGACAGGTACTCGAAGCGCGCCAGTTCGGCGAGTTCGGAGACCCGTTTGCACATCTCCTCGCGGCCCTCCAGCCGCTTGACCACGTCGTAGCCGCGGGGCAACCGGGCGGAACGGCGGGCGGCCAGGGTGGAGACCACGGTCCTCGCCTCCTCCAGTCCGCGCTGCTGTCTGGCGAGTTCGGCTTCCCTGCGGGACAGCAGATAGGAGAGGCCGACATCGGGATCGGTCGCGCGGAAGAGCAGTTCGTCGGCGGCGTGCGCCTCGGCCTGATCGAGTAAGCAGAGATCGGCGAGGCGGTCGAGCGTGGAGAGCACCTCCTCCTCGCTCCAGCCGACTCTGGTGACGATCTGTTCGAGTCTGAGTTCCGGTTCCTCCAGGAAGAGCCGGTAGACGATCTCCGTTTTCGGGTCCAACCCGAGAGCGTGAAGCATTACTTCCCCCCAAACCTCTGGTGGCGCACGTCGTTCGGTGAAGAGCACTGGTGCGGGCGTGGGTGCAGGAGTCGGCCGGGTGACACGGCCGGACCGGGCGGGGTCGCCGCCGGTGGACATCCTCAGGCTTGCCTATGGTGTAGACCAGCAGAACGGCATGGCCGAAAGGTGCCGGGCACCTCCCTGCCAGCCCGCCGATTGTGCCAGGTCGGCGGCGATGTCGGCACGGGCATCGGCATGGCAGCCGGTTGCGGAGCAACTGCCTGCCAGCCGAGGGGTGTGGCCAATCCCCCGGGCGGCTGGCCAGACTCTCCGGCGGGCCGGGGGTGACGCCGGCCCACTGCCGAGGGGAGCAGCCACATGACCAGTTCACCACATCGATTGACGATCTGTCAGATCTCTTTCCGCAGGAGTCCGAGGGGCCTGAGGGGCTGGACGGGAAGGTCCCTCGGGCCGCCCGCCGACGCCCCCGGCGGGCCCCCGTACGGTTCCGCCCGGAGCTGAGACCGGGCGCGGGCAGCCCATGTACCTCGTGACCGCGCTGCTGATCCTCACCGGGTCCCGGGGGGCACCGAACGTCCCCGAGCCCGGCGAGTTCGCCGAGATCATGCGATCGTTCCGGCGGCCCAGAGCCGCCGGGGACACCACCGTCCCCGCGCATCTGTACGCCGTCGCGGGCCCGGACCGGGTCCACGCCGCGCTCTTCATGGAAGCGGCCGGACCGGTCGACGCCGAAAGCGCCGCCTTCGGGTTCCTCGCCGGAGTGCTCGCCTCCTGCCCCGCCCCCGTCGGCTGGGAGCTGGCGGCCTTCGGGCGGGTGGCGCCGACCCGTACCGCCGAACCGAGAGACCAGGGAGCGACATGCCGGGGGAACGCCCCACCGTGTCCGTGATCATCCCCAACTACAACTACGAGAAGACCCTGGGCGCCGTCCTGGAGTCGGTCTACGCCCAGACCCTCGCCCCGCTGGACGTGGTCGTGGTGGACGACCACAGCACCGACGGCTCCCGCGAGGTGGCGGAACGCTTTCCGTGCGTCCTGGTGTCCACCCCGGTCAACCAGGGGGTCTCGGCGGCGAGGAACCTCGGCGCGCGCAGCAGCCGGGGCGAGATCCTGTTCTTCCTGGACTCGGACATCGCGCTCGCCCCGGACGCCCTCGCCAACGCCGTCGACCTGCTGCTGAGCGACCCCGCCACGGGGTGCGTGCACGGCATCCTCGACGCCGAACCGCTCTTCGACGACGGTCCGGTGGAGCGCTACCACGTGCTGCACGCGCACTTCTGGCGGCGGCGGGCGGTCGGGGTGGTCGGCACCGCGTTCTTCGCCCTGGCGGCGATCCCGCGCGCCGTGTTCGAGGAGATCGGTCCGTTCGACGAGAACCTGCGCGACTCGGAGGACGTGGAGTACAGCGACCGGCTGCGCGCGGCGTACCGCATCAGGATGACCGAGACGGTGGTGGGGCGCCACGACGACGTGGACCGCCTCGGCCCGATGCTCTCCGAGCAGTTCCGCCGCTCGCAACTGCTGGTGCCGGTCGCGGCGGTGGAGCGCGGGGGCGGCGGCGGTCTGAAGGCCAACCGGCCGGTCGGGGCGCTCGCCGCCGCGCTGGTGCCGGTCACGCTGCCGCTCGCGCTGGTGGCCCCGTGGCTGCTGGCGGTGCCCGCGGGCTGTCTGCTCTGGTTCGCGCTGGTCGACCCCGGGCTGGCCCGGTGCGCCGCCCGGCACCGGGGCACGGGCTTCCTGCTGTGGTTCCTGCTGGCGCACTTCCTGGTCCATCTGGCGCTGGTGTCCGGGGCCCTGGTCGGCGCGGTGCGCTGGCTGGTCCAGCCGGGCTTCGGGCCCTCGGTCCGCCGCCGCGAGGACCGGACGGCCGAGCGCGGCGCCGACGGTGGAGCCGATGGCGGCGGGGGCGGGGAGCGGGGCCGCGAGGGCTCGGCGGCGGTCGGCCGGTGAGCGGTCCCGTTCCGGTGCCGTCCCGCGCGACCACCGACCCGTCCGTCCCGTCCACCCCGTCCGTCCCGTCGGCGCCCTCCGACCCTGCCGCCCCGTCCACGTCTTCCGTCCCGTCCACCCTGTCTGTCCCGTCCACCCCGTCCCGCCCGTCCACCCCGTCCGGTCCGGCCGACCCGTCCGGCCGACCCGTTCCGTCCAGTGCGTCCACCCCGCCCGGTCCGACTGCCTCAGGGACCCCGGAGGAACCGTCCACCCGGACCGGCTCACCCGACTCAGCGGTTCCGGAGGACCCGTCCACCCCGGTGTCCGCTCCCGTCGCCCCCGCCGCTCCCCGCTCACGGCGTTCCCGCGTGCTGCGCGCGCTCGCCGCCGTGGTCCTGCTGGGGGCGACGGCCCTGGCGGTCGGCGGTTCGCTGAAGGGCGCCGGGGCGGAACTCTCCGCCGCCGTCGGCAGCCCCGGCGGGATCGCGCTGCTGGGCGCCGCCGTGCTCGCCAACGCGGCGGGCCTGGTGCTGTCGATGCTCTCCTGGCGGGTGCTGGTGGCGGACGGCGACACCCGGCTGCCGATGCCCGCCGCCGCCCGGATCTTCTTCATCGGCGTCATCAGCAAGTTCATCCCCGGCCGGATCTGGGGCGTGCTCGCGCACCTCCAGCTCGGCCGGGACGCGGGGGTGGCGCCCGAGCGGATGCTCTCCGGGTTCGGGCTCGGGCTGGTGATCGGCATCGCCACCGGCGCCGGGGCCGGACTGCTGGTGGCGCCCGTCGTCCTCGGCGCCTACGCCTGGGCGTTCGCACCGCTGGTGGTGCTGGCCGTCGCCGCGTACGTCCGGCCCGGCTGGGTGAACCGGCTGGTGGCGTTCGCCCTGAGACTGGCCCGGCGGCCCGCCGTGGAGCCGGGCTCGCCCCGGGCCGTCCGCCGCTCGATCCTGCTCGCCCTCGCCTCCTGGGGGGTGTCCGGGCTGCACCTGTGGGCGCTCGTCGTGCTGTTCGGCGCGCCCGCCGGACCCTCGCTGGCGGTGTCCGTCGGAGGGTTCGCGCTGGCCACCGTGGCGGGCAGCCTGGCCTTCGTCCTGCCCGACGGCATCGGCGCCCGGGAGCTGGTGCTGCTGGCCCCGCTCGCCGCCGTGATGCCGCTGTCCGCCGCGACCGCCGCGGTGATCGCCAGCCGACTGGTCTGCGTGCTCAGCGAGGTCGCCGCCACCGGAGCCGCGCTGCTCTGGGCCCGGCTCGCCCGCCCCGCTCCACCCGTCCTGTCCCGCACCACCGTTCCGGAAGGGATCCGATGACCGACCCCGCACCCCTGATCGGCCTCGACGAGGCCGAGGAGCTGACGGTTCGTCAAGTGCACGATCTGTACCGCTCGCACGTCAACAAGAGCCAGGTCTCCCTGATGACCTCCTTCGGCTTCGGGCGGGAGCTGGTCGACCACGCCGAGGGCGCCTGGATCCACACCCGCGACGGCCGTCGCGTCCTGGACTTCACCGGTGGCGTCGGCGTGCTGAACCACGGCCACAACCACCCCCGCATCCTGGCCGCCCGCAAGCGCTTCCAGGAGCGGCGGCGGATGGAGGTCCACAAGACCTACTTCTCGCCGTACGTCGCGGCCCTCGGCCACAACCTCGCCCAACTGCTGCCGGGCGACCTCGGGATGTCCTTCTTCCCCAACTCCGGCGCCGAGGCGGTGGAGGGAGCGGTCAAGCTCGCGTACAAGTACCACGCCGGGCGCCGGGGGAAGATCCTCCACGCCGACATCAGCTTCCACGGCAAGCTCCTCGGCTCCGGCAGCCTGACGGGCAGCCCCCAGGCCACCTCCTTCGCCTTCCCCGGCATCCCCGGGGTCGGCTCCTTCGCCTACGGCGACCTGGACTCGGTCCGCGAGGCCGTCGACCGGGCCCGCGACGCCAAGGGCCGCTGCGACGTCTACGCGATCCTGATCGAACCGTTCTCGGCCTCCACCATGACCGAGTGCTCCGAGGAGTTCCTGCGCGGTCTGCGCGAGCTGTGCACCGCCGAGGACATCGTGCTGATCTTCGACGAGATCTACACCGGCTGGGGCAAGACCGGCAGCCTCTTCCACTTCATGCGCTACCCGGGCCTGGTGCCCGACGTCGTCACCACCTCCAAGGCGTTCGGCGGCGGCAAGTCCTCCATCTCCGCCTTCGTCGCCCGGGAACCCGTCTTCAAGAAGGCGTACGACAACCTCGGCGACGCCATGCTCCAGTCCACCAGCACCACCTACTACGGCTTCGGCGAGGAGACCGCCACCGCCATCGAGGCCGTCAACATCGTCGTCGAGGACGACTACCCGGCCCGCGCCCGCGACATCGAACGGGTCCTCGTCCCCGGCCTGGAACGGCTCCGCAAGCAGTACCCCGACATCATCGCCGACCTCCGGGGCGCCGGGGCGCTGCACGGGGTGTTCCTGGACGGCGGCCCCCGCATCCTCGACCTCGCCGCCAAGCTCGCCCCCGGCGGCCTCGCCCGCGACCCGCTGCTGCGCACCAAGCTGATCACCTGCGCGGTGATCAACGCGATGTACCAGGAGCACGACGTGTTCCTCTACTACACCCTCAACGGCCGCAGCCCGCTGGTCGTCGCCCCGCCGCTGGTCGCCGGACCCGCCGAGGTCGAGATCTTCCTCGACGCCTTCGAACAGACCCTCGCCAAGGGCCTCACCCGGCTGCTCACCTCCTTCGTCAAGGACAAGGCGGTGTCCCGATGGGCCTGAGGATCGCCGTCACCGGAGCCGCCGGCATGCTCGGCTCCCACCTGGTCACCCGGCTGGCCGCCGACGGCCACGAGGTCACCGGACTCGATCTGCGCCCCGCCGAGCACACCCCCGAGGGCGCCCGGCACCTGATCGCCGACATCCGCGACGGCGCCGCCCTGGCCCGCGCCTTCACCGGGGCCGACGCGCTGGTGCACTGCGCCGCCGCGCTGCCCAGCTACCCCGTCGACCAGATCCGCTCCATCACCGTCGACGGCACCCGCGCCGTCCTCACCGCCGCCGAACGGACCCGCGTCCCGCGCGTCGTCCACATCTCCTCCACCGCCGTCTACGGTCTGCCCAAGCGGGTGCCCACCCCGGAGGAGCACCCGCGCGAACCCGTGGACCCGTACAGCTCCGCCAAGGCCGAGGCCGAGACGGTCGCCGAGGAGTTCCGGGCCCGGGGGATGTGCCTGCCGGTGCTGCGCCCCAAGACCTTCGTCGGCCCCGGCCGGATGGGTCTGTTCTCGATGCTCTTCGAATGGGCCGACGAACGCCGCAACTTCCCCGTCCTCGGCCGTGGCGACGTCCGCATCCAGATGTTCGGCATGGACGACCTGGTGGACGCCGTGGTGCTCGCCCTGGAGGCGCCGCCCGAGGTCGCCAACGACGTGTACAACGTCGGCGCCGCCGAGTTCGGCACCATCCGCGAGGACTTCCAGGCCGTCCTGGACGCCGCGGGCCACGGCAAGCGCGTCGTCCCGCTGCCCGCGGGCCCGGCCCTCGCCGTGCTGCGGGGGCTGGAGCGCACCCGGCTCTCCCCGGTGTACGGCCGACTGCTGTACAAGCTCCTCGACGACAGCTACGTGGACATCTCGCGTGCCCGCGAACGGCTCGGCTTCCGGCCGAAGCAGTCCAACCGCGACGCGATCCTGCGCACCTACGACTGGTGGCGCACCCTGCCCGCCGCCCGGGCCGCCACCGGCGCGAGCGGCCGGACCAGCCGCGACCCCTGGAAACAGGGAGCGCTCGGGCTGGCCAAGGTCTTCTTCTGACCCCCTGGAGCCCCAGCCGTGGAGAGCCCTGCCGTGGACATCCCGAAGACCGCCGCCGCGCCCGGCCGCGTGGCGACCCCACCCACCCCCGTCACCCCCACCACTCCCGTCACCCCCCGACCGGCCGCCGGTACGCGCCGCCGCCCCCTGGCGGACGCGCTGGCCCTGATCCGCCCCGGCCAGTGGGTGAAGAACCTGGCCGTCGTCCCGCTCGCCCTGCTCGACACCCGCCACTGGACCCTCCCCGGCGCGGGGCGCGTCCTGTGGGCCCTGGTCGTCTTCACCCTCGCCTCCGCGATCGTCTACGTGGTCAACGACCTCGCCGACCGCGACCGCGACCGACTGCACCCCGTCAAACGGCACCGCCCGATCGCGGCCGGCCGGATCGGCACCGGAGGGGCGCTCGCCCTGGCCGCCCTGCTGGCCGCCGCCCTGACCGGGGCCCTCCTGGCACGGCCGCTCGCCGAGGGCTGGCCGGTCGCGGTCTACCTGCTGATCAGCCTCGGCTACAGCCGGGGACTCAAACACGTGCCGCTGCTGGACGCGTTCATCGTCGCCTCCGGCTTCGTGCTGCGGCTGGTCATGGGCTGCGTCGCCCTCGGCCGACCGGTACCCCAGTGGCTCGCCATCTGCGTCTTCTCGTTCTGTCTGCTGCTCTCCCTGGGCAAACGGCGGCACGAGCTGCTCGCCGCCGGACTGGGCCACCGCCCCGCGCTGCGCGGCTACACCCTCGCCTTCGTCGACCAACTCATCGTCCTGATCGCCGGACTGACCGCCGTCTCCTATCTGCTCTCCCTCCACGAGGACCTGGCCCTCACCGGGGCCGCCCACACCGCGGCGCTGCTCACCGGGGTCTGCGCGATCTTCGGACTGGCCCGCTACCTCCAGGTGCTGCTGGTCGAGGAGGGCGGCGGCAACCCCGTCCGCGTACTGCTGCGGGACCGCGCCACCCTCGTCAACTCCGCGCTGTGGACCGCCCTCATCGGCACCGCGCTGGTCCTGGAGGCGACCACGGCCTGACACCGGCCGTGCCCCGCCTCCACCCGTCCACCCGTGCCCCCGCGCACCGACGCGTGTCCCCGCGCACCCGCGCCGCCGCGCACCGACGCACGCCCCGCGCCGCCGCGCACCGACCCATGCCCGCCCCGCCCGAAAGGCCCGGCCCGACATGACCCGCCCCACTGGAAACCCCCTGGTCTCGGTCGTCATCCCGAACTACAACTACGGTCGCGCCCTGGAGCTGTGCCTGCGCGCCGCCCAGGCGCAGACCTACCAGCCCCTCGAAATCCTGCTCGTGGACGACTGCAGCACCGACGACTCGGTGGCCGTCGCGGAGGCCCTCGGCGTACGGGTCGTCAGCACCGGGGTCAACAGCGGGGTCGCCATCACCCGCAACACCGGAGCGGCCCACGCCCGGGGCGAGATCGTCGTCTTCGTCGACTCCGACGTGGCCATGGAACCCGACGCCGTCGCCAACGCCGTCGCCATGCTCCGGGAGAACCCCCGCATCGGCGCGGTCTGCGGCACCTACGACGCCGAACCCCTGATCCGCGACAGCCTCATCGAGGAGTACCGCTGTCTGCACCAGTACTACTGGCTCGCCGAACACGAGGGACGGATCGGCACCCTGCACACCGCGATCTGCGCGATGCCCGCCGCCGTCTTCGCCGAGATCGGCCCGTTCAACCCGAGGCTGCGGCACACCGAGGACGGTGACTACGCCGCCCGGATCTGCCGCCACTACGAGGTGCACAGCTCCACCACCGTGCGCGGCCGCCACGACCACGACGACACCTGGCGGGTGGTCCTCCGCAAGGTCTTCCACCGCACCCGGCTGCACATCCCGCTCTACGTCCGCCGCCGCGACCTGCCCGGCGGCATCGCCACCGGACCGCGCGCCGGAGCCAGCGTCGCCGCCCTGCTGGCCCTCGCCACCCTGCCCGCCGGACTGTTCGGCGCCCTGTGGCTGCTGCTTCCGGCCGCCCTGACCGCCGGTTCGCTGCTCGCCGACACCCGGCTGTACGCCTTCGTGCTGCGCCGCCGGGGCATCGGCTTCACCGCCTTCTTCGCCCTGGCGCACTTCGTCGTCAACGCCGCCATCGCCCTCGGCGCGGGCATCGGGGTGATCCAGTGGCTCACCTCCGGACGCTTCCGGAGGCTGTACGACCAGCCGCCCGCCCGGGACGCCGGACGGACCGCCGGAGCGACCGCGTGAGCGCGCCCGCCGACCTCGGCCGCCCCGCGCCCGGACCGGAACACCCCGACCCCGGATCCGGGCCCCCCGCCGCACCGCCCCCCGCCCCGTCTCGCCGGACCCGCGCCGCCCGGGCCGCCCGGGCCGCCGCCCTCGCGCTCTGCGTCCTCGCCGCCCTCTGGGCGCTGAACACCGTGCTGCGCACCGCGTTCAGCGGCCGCTGGTGGCTCTGGAACGGCTTCGACCTCGCACCCCCCGTCGCCTACCTGGCCGTTCCCCTCGTCCTGCTGGTGCCCGCCGTCCTGCTCCGCCGACTGCGCCGCCCCACCCTGCTGCTGCTCGCCCTCGCCCTGCTGCTGGGCGCCGGACAGGCGGGCGTCCACCCCGGCGCCCTGCTGCGCGACCAGCCGCCGGTACCGCCCGGCGCGCTGCGCGTGGTCACCTGGAACACCTTCTTCTGGCACCAGGACGGCGACCCCGACCGCTTCTACGACTACCTGCGCGGCTACGACGCCGACGTCTACCTGCTCCAGGAGTACCAGAACGCCCGGGGCGACCGGCCCGTCCCGATCGACGACCTCGACCGGATCGAGGCCGCCTTCCCCGGCTACCGGATCGCGACCGAGGGCGAGTTCCTCACCCTCTCCCGCCACCCCGTCACCCTCACCCGGGCGCTGCGCCCGGACGGACTGCCCGCCCCCGACACCGACTGGCCCGACTACTGGGACGTCCGCGCCCTGCGCACCGACATCAGTGTCGACGGGCGGGTCCTGTCCCTCTACAACACCCATCTGCCCGACCTGCTCAACGTCGACCGCAACGCGCTGACCCCGGCCTACTACCACGCGGTCGGCTCGCTCGCCCACCGCCGGCTGCTCCATCTGCGCGAACTCCGCGCCGACCTGGACGCCAATCCGCACCCGGTGGTCCTCGGCGGCGACCTCAACGTGCTGCCCGGCAGCGAGGACCTGCGCTGGTTCGAGGGGCTGCGCGACACCGCCGACTCCGGCACCGACGTCTACCCGGCCACCTTCCCGGCCGGACCCCTCGCGATGTGGCGGCTGGACTGGACCCTCGCCTCCCCGGACGTCGACGTCCACCGCCAGTCGCTGGACGACCCGCCCGCGGACCTCTCCACCCACCGACTGATCGACCTGCGGCTCTCCCTGCCGTCCCCGCCCTCCGCCGACCGCGACCGCCCGGCCCCGGAAGACCCGAAGGAACGGCCATGACCACCGCCCGCGCCGCGCGCCTGTACCGCTACGACCTGACCGTCGTCCTCACCTACTACCTGCCGTACACCAGCGGGCTGACCGAGGTGGCCCGGACGGTCGCCGAGGGGCTGGCGGCCCGGGGCCGCCGGGTCGCGGTGGTCGCCTCCCGGCACGACCCGTCCTCCCCGGCGCGCGAGCGCCTCAACGGGGTGGACGTGTTCCGCGCGCCCGTCGCCGCCCGGATCGGACGGGGGGTGATCAGCCCCGGCTTCCTTCCGCTGGCCGCCCGGCTGGCCCGCGCCTCCCGGGCCGTCAACGTCCATCTGCCGATGCTGGAGGCGGGCCCGCTGGCCCTGCTGGCGGGCCGGACCCCGGTGATCACCACCCACCACGACGACGTCTGGCTGCCGCCCGGCCGTCTCGCCGGGCTCCAGGTCCCGGTGGTGGACGCCTCGGTGGCCACCGCGCTGCGCCGGTCCGCCGCCGTCGTGGTCAACAACGCCGACCACGCCGAGCACTCCCGCCACTGGCCGCTGATGCGCGACCGCCTCGCCGTGATCGCCCCGCCCTGCCGGGAACGGGAACCCGCCCCCGCCGCCTTCCGCGAGGGGCCGGGCCCGCACTTCGGGTTCCTCGGCCGGATCGCCCCCGAGAAGGGGCTGCACCACCTGGTCGACGCCTTCCGGACCATCCAGGACCCCACCGCCCGGCTGCTGATCGCGGGGGACTACTCCAAGGTGGCGGGCGGCAGCGTGGTCGGCGCGCTGCGCGAGCGTTCGGCGGGCGACCGGCGGATCCGCTTCACCGGATTCCTGACGGACCATCAAGTATCCGAGTTCTACTCGTCGCTGGACGTCTTCGCGCTGCCCTCGGTGGCCGAGGAGTCCTTCGGCATCTCCCAGACCGAGGCGATGATGATGGGCGTTCCCTCGGTCGCCAGCGACGCCCCCGGCATGCGGGTCCCGGTCACCAGCACCGGCTTCGGCCGTCTCTTCCCGCCCGGTGACCCCACCGCCCTCGCCGCCGCCCTGCTGGAGGCGGCCGCCCTCTCCCCCCGGCAGCGGGCCGAAGGCGGCCGGGCCACCCGGGCCCGCTACGGCGCCGACGGCTGCCTGGACAGTTACGACGCGCTCCTGGACCGGATCGGGGCGGTCGGCCGGGTGGCCGCGTGACGACCGGTTCCGCCGCTCTGGCGGCGGCCGTCTCGTGGGCGGTGTTCCTGCTGGCCCATCTGCTGCTCAACGGGCGGTGGTGGGGCTGGCTGGTGCCCTCGCTGCTTCCGCCGCCGCTGTTCGTGGCGGTGCCCGTCCCGCTCGTCGCGCTCGGTCTGGCGGCGGGCGGGACCCGGGGCCTGACCGCCGCCGCGCTGGCCACCGCGAGCCTGGCCGTCGGCGCGCGCCAGAGCGGACTGCGGCCGCCCCGGCCGCGCCGGGGGCCGCGCCCCGCCGCGCCCGAGGGGGCGCCGCGGCTGGTCTCCTGGAACACCCGGCACTGGTGCCAGCGGACCGACCCGGAGCGGTTCTACCCCTATCTGCGGAGCCTCGACGCGGACGTCTACCTGCTGCAGGAGTACCACCACGACCGCTTCGACGGCACCTACGAACTGATCGACGACGAGGCCCGGCTGCGCGCCGCCTTCCCCGGACACGCGCTGGTCACCGCCCGGGGGCTGGTCACCCTCTCCCGGCTGCCGGTGGTCGCGGTCGTCGAGACCGCCGCCCGCCGCACCCTCCGGGTGGACCTGGGACTCCCCGGCGGGGGAGTGCTCACCACCTTCAACGTGCACATCCCCGTCCAGCTACGGCTGATCAGCCCGTTGCGGGCCGGGTTCTACCGGGCGGTGCGCTCCCGGGCCGCCGACCGGGAACGGGAGTACCGGGGCCTCGCCGAGGACGTCGCCGCCTGCCCGCATCCGGCCTTGATCGCGGGCGACTTCAACACCACCCCGGCCATCGGCGACGCCCGTAGGATCTCCCAACTGGGCCTGGATGCGGTGGAACTGACGAACCGTCTGTACCCTGCCTCCTGGCATCCCCGACCGGGTATGCGATGGTGGCGGCTGGACTGGGTGCTGACCACGCCCGGCGCGCGGGTGCACACGTACCGGTTCCGCGACCCGGGGGACCTGTCCGACCACTGCGTCCAGGAGGTGACCGTCACCCTGGACGCCGCCCCCCGGACGCCCCGCCGACCGCACCACCCCCGAGCGCACTCGCGCGCCGTGAACCCGAACTACCGAGAGGACGACTGACGATGCGTCACCACTTCCTGGGATCGACCGGCCTGGTGGTGAGTGAACTCTGCCTGGGCGCCATGACGTTCGGACGCGAGAGCGCCGAGCCCGAGGCCCACGCCATCCTGGACCGCTTCACCGAGGCGGGCGGCAACTTCGTCGACACCGCCGACATCTACTCGGCGGGCGCCTCCGAGGAGATCCTCGGCCGCTGGCTGAAGCAGCGCCGCCGCGACGACCTGGTGATCGCCACCAAGGTCCGGTACGGCACCGGCGACAGCCCCAACGACCGGGGCCTCGGCCGCAACCATCTGATCGCCGGGGTGGAGGCCAGCCTGCGGCGGCTCGGCACCGACCACATCGACCTGTACCAGGTGCACGCGTGGGACCCCGCGACCCCGCTGGAGGAGACCCTCTCCACCCTGGACACCCTGGTGAAGTCCGGGAAGGTCCGCTACCTGGGCGCCAGCAACTTCACCGGCTGGCAGCTCCAGAAGGCCCTCGACCTCAGCAGGCTGCACGGCTGGGAGCGCTTCGTCGCCCTCCAGCCGCTCTACAACCTGCTGGACCGCTCCACCGAGTGGGAGCTGGTCGAGGTGGCCCGTCAGGAGAGCCTCGGCGTCATCCCGTGGAGCCCGCTGCGGGGCGGCTGGCTCAGCGGCTCGATCCGGCGCGGCGACACCGCCCCGCCGACGGGCAGCCGGGTGGAGACCGCCGAGCGGCTCGGCTGGGGCGAGTCCTGGAGCGCCTACCAGGACGAGCGCACCTGGCGGGTGCTGGACGCCCTGTTCGAGGTGGCGGAGCGCGCCGGGCTCACCCCGGCCCAGGTGGCGATCGCCTGGCTGGCGGGACGGCCCACCGTCACCGCTCCGATCATCGGCGCCCGCACCCTCGACCAGCTGGAGAACCTCCTGGGCGCGGCCGACGTCGACCTCGACCCGGCCGACGCGGCGCTCCTCACCGAGGCCAGTGAGCTGCCCCTCCCGTACCCGTACAACGTCATCGCCACCGACCCGGCCCAGCGCTGACCCGTCCGGCGGCCCGTCCCGTCTCCCCGGGGCGGGCCGTCCCGCCTCCGTCCCGTCCGGAACGGAGGCGGAACCCGGCCCTCGGTCGAGGACAGGGATACGGGCAGGGCGCCGAGCTGGTGCTTCAGGCGGGCCGGCGCTCCGGGTGGCCGGTGAGGATCACGAAAGTCGCTTGTATAGCATGACCCGATTAACGGCGATCGCTTCCGATCGGCCACCTGACGTACAAACCGTGCCACCCGGTACGAATAGTGACCTTTCGATCAACATCAAGTAAATCGGCCGAATAATTGATACGAGTAACATCGCGGTTCTTTTCGCGAATATGGTCCAGGATCCCGTTCGCCGCGTGGCGTCAGCCACGGGTGATGCTGTGGGTCGCGGCGGCTGTGGTGGCCCTCGGGTTCCTCGTCGCGCTGGAGGTCGCGGCCCGTCGCTACGGCGTGCCGGGTCCGGTCTACCAGCAGGTGAGGGAGGTGGTCCTGGTTCCCGCGTCGGGGCCCCTGCTGTACGCCAGCATGGCCTTGATGATGGTGGTGCTGACCTGGCGGGAACGGCGCCTCGCGGCCGGGATCGCCATCGGGATCGACGTGGTCTTCGCGCTGGTGCGCCTGGCCGCCGGAGCCGAGCAGGAGTACGGCAACGGCGCCCTCTGGGTGATCATCGGCTGCGCGGTCATCGCGGTGACCCGCCGCACCGGCCCGGAACGGCTGCTCCTGCTGAAGGGCGTCGGACTGGGACTGCTGCTGGTGGCGGGCCGCAAGACCGGTGACGCCTGGCTGCTGATCACCTCCAAGACCCGTCCCGAGGTGCTCGACCAGTACGTGCTCACCGCCGACCAGGCGCTGGGCAACCCGTCCTGGCTGGTGGGCCGGGTGATCGAGGCCACCGGCACGGTCGGCGCCCGCTTCCTCGACTTCGTCTACGTGATGCTGGCGGTCGCCGCGGTCGTCGTCGCGGTGTACCAGCTGCGGCACGTGGCCACCGAGCGCAGGTTCCCGAGCCACCACCTGGTGCGCACCTTCCTGGTCATCGGTCTGCTCGGCCCGGGCATCTACATGATCTTCCCCGTGGTCGGTCCGGTCTTCGCCTTCGGCCCGGACGGCGGTCCCTGGGCGACGGCCGACGTGTGGCCGAACACGATGCCGGGGATCACCGTCCCGGAGCACATGCCCTTCGACGAGATCACCCCCCGCAACTGCATGCCCAGTCTGCACACCGCGTGGGCCGTCGTGATCTTCATCCACTCCCGCAAGGCCACGCGCTGGCTGCGGGCCGCGGGGACGCTCTGGCTGATCGCCACGCTCTCCGCGACCCTGGGGTTCGGCTACCACTACGGAGTGGACCTCGTCGCGGGCGTGGTGTTCACCCTCACCATCGAGGCGGCGCTGCGCGCCCACGACCGGGGCTGGGACCGGGCCGGGGTGTGGACGGTGGCCCACGGAGCGGCCGTCTTCACCGCGTTCCTGCTGGCGTACCGCTTCCTGTCCGTGGAGATGGCCGAGTACCCGTGGGTGGCCGGCCCGCTGCTGATCCTGGCGATGGGCTCGGTGATCTACCTCTACCTCCGGACCACCAGGCGCTGGGACGCCGACGCCGTGTCCGTCGAGGCGGCGGCGCCCCCGCTGGAGGCGGCCGCTCCGGCCGGTCGCTGACACCACGGCGCGGGTTGGACCGCGAGGTTCCCCGGGGGGACGGTTCCGGCAACGGCCGGGCCGTCCCCCCGCTGTCGTTCCCCGGTCAGTCGACCGGTTCCCCGGGCTGGTCGTGGGTGGCGCAGTGGATGCCGCCGCCGCCCGAGGCCACGGTGTCGATCGTGACCGGCACGACGTCCCGGGTGGGAAAGTGCTCCCGCAGCAGGCCACGGGCGTGGTCGTCGGCCTTGCGGTCGCCGAACCGGGGTAGGAAGACGGCGTCGTTGGCGATGTAGAAGTTGGCGTAGGACGCCAGGAACTCGTCGCCCTCGCCCCTGATCCTCCGGAAGTCGGGCTGCGGCAGTTCGACGACCTCGAAACCCCGTCCCCGGGCGTCGGTCGCCCCGGCCAGGACGGACCGGGCCTGGTCGGCGGAGCGCGACCAGGAGTCCGGCGGGGTACTGGGGTGCGCGCGGTCCAGCAGGACGACACCGGGCTCGGTGAAGCGCACCAGGCTGTCCACGTGGGCGTCCGTGATGTCCTCGCCGCGCACCCCGGCCAGCCAGACCACCTTGGTGACGCCGAGGGTCTCCTTGAGTTCGGCCTCGATCCGGTCCCGGCTCTTGCCCGGGTTCCGGTTGGGGTTGACGATCGAGCTCTCGGTGATCAGCAGGGTGCCCTCGCCGTCCGTCTCGAAGGAGCCGCCCTCGGAGACCAGCGGGGCCTTCTCCCGGGGGACGTCGTACTCGGCGAGGAGGGTACGGCCGACCCGGGCGTCACGGGTGTGTTCCTGCTTGTCCCCCCAGCCGTTGAAGTTGAAGTCGACACCGGTGACCTCGCCGTCCCGCTCGACGAAGACGGGGACGGTGTCCCGGGCCCACAGGTCGTCGACGGCCAGCGGGACGACCTCGACCTGGGAGCCGCACGCCCGCTGGGCCGCCTTCACCTGGTCGGGACCGGCCAGCATCACGACCGCCTCGTACTCCCCGACGGCCCGGGCGATCCGGGCGATGTCCTTCCGTACGTAGGGCAGGTCCTCCTCCCAGACCGAGGCCAGCGCGGGCCAGGACATGAACGTCCGCGCGTGGCTCTCCCACTCCGCGCCCAGCCGCCGCCCTCCGGGGGCCGTCACGGACCGGGACGGGGTGACCGCCCGGGTGGTCCGGGCGCCGGAGCCGCCGGAGTCGCCCGAGCCGCAGGCGGAGGCCCCCAGGACCGCCGTACCGAGCCCGGCGAGCGCGCGCAGGGCGGCCCGGCGGGTGGGGGAGAGGAAGGACATGGGTGGCTCCTGTCATGGACGGCCGGAGGATGCCCGGCCGGGGCGGGGGCGCGGGCTGCCGGTTCCGGTGGCGGCCGACGGGCGCGACGGCCCGTGGGCGCTCCGGTACCAGCATGCGCGCGCGGCGCCGTGGACGCCGGGTTCTCCGGACGTGGCGCGGGACCTTCTGTCGCCACCATGAAACTGACGGGAATTTCAGTCAATTTCCCTACCTTATGGAGTCGATTCGTCGCTTTCCATGTAGTGAGTGTCCTTGGGGTGGTTGTTTTCTGGGCATTTCGGGCTTCATCGGCGCTCTGCTGAGGCGGCTTGCCTGCCCCTGGCGTCTCTGAAGTCATCCCGTGAGGTGCCTCCTCGCCGCATCTCCTGAAAATCTGATCAGTCGATGTCGCCCGATCCCCTCCAGGAGTCCCCGGTAGAGTGCGCGCCATGGCGTCTCGCAGCACTCAGATCCTCGAAGCGGCCGCCCGGGTGATCGCCCGGCGGGGGGTGCGCGGGCTGCGGGTGGAGGAGCTGGCCGCCGAGGCGGGCGTGTCCACCGCCCTGGTCTACTACCACTTCAAGGACCGCACCGGGGTACTGCGCCACACCCTGGAGTTCATCAACGACCGGGCCGAGCGCTACACCACGGACCGCGCCCCGGACGCCCCGCCGCCCACTCCCCGCGAGGAGTTGGAGGACGCGCTGCTGCTGGAGCTCCAGGACACCGTGGAGGTGCGGGAGAACAGCTCGGCCTGGGGTGAGCTGCGGGCCAGCGCCGTCTTCGAGGAGGCCCTGCGCGAGGACCTCGCCCGGGCCACCCTGGTGTGGGTCCAGGAGGTGGCGGCGCTGCTGGGCAGGGTCGAGCCCCTCGCCCCCGCCTCCTCCCTCGCCGCCGCCGCCGAGCGGCTCACCGCGCTGCTGGAGGGGCTCAGCACCCGGTGGCTCAGCGGTGGCGTCCGGATCGGTCACGCGCGGGAGCTGATGCGGGGCGCCGTCGAGGCCGAACTGGCCGGACTCCGGCGGGACTGAGCGTTCCGGCGCCCCGCGAAGGGGCCGGGGTCCGGGCGGGACGGCCCGGGGCTCGGGTGGACGGCCCGGGCGCGCCCTGATGATCCAGTCAGCGCCGGGTTCCGCCCGCCCCGGTCAGCCGCCCGCCGCCACCTTCCTCAGGAACGAGGCGGCCACCGGCCCCGCGTCCGCCCCGCCGGAGCCGCCGTCCTCGATGAGCACCGCGAACGCCAGGTCGCCCTGGAAGCCGATGAACCAGGCGTGGGTGCGCGGCGGGGTCCCGGTGCCGAACTCGGCGGTGCCCGTCTTGGCGCCCGGTGCGCCGGGCAGACCCCGCAGCGCCTCGCCGGACCCCTCGGTGACCACCGCCCGCATCAGCGACCGCAGTTCGGCGGCGGTCGCCGGGGGCAGCGGCGCCGTGGCCCTCGCCCGCCCGCGCACCGCGTCGGGGACGAGGACGGGCTGCCGGAAGGTGCCGTCCTTGACGGTCGCCGCCACCGAGGCCATCACCAGCGGACTCGCCTCCACCCGGCCCTGCCCGATCATCGCTGCGGCCTTGTCGTTCTCACTGGTGTTCCGCGGCACCGAACCGTCGAAGGTGGCGGCGCCCACGCTCCACTCCGGGCCGATGCCGAACCATCCGGCCGCCTCGGCCAGGCCGTCGTCGTCCAGCCGGTCGCGCAGACCGATGATCCCGGTGTTGCAGGACCGGGCGAAGCCGTCCCGGAAGGTCGACCCCGGGGGCAGCGAGAACAGGTCCTGGTTCTCGAAGCGCTGACCGTTGACCCGGGCGTAGCGGGGGCAGGGCACCACGGTCTCCCCGCGCAGCCCCTTCGCGATCAGCGCGGCCGCGGTGACCACCTTGAAGTCGGAGCCCGCCGCGTACCGCCCCAGCAGGGAACGGTTGGTTCCGCCGGGCGGGTTGTCGGCGGCGGCGAGGACCTCCCCGGTGCTCGGCCGGACGGCGACCACCGCGGCGTTCTTCTCCAGGCCGCGCAGCGCCGCCTCGGCGGCCCGCTGCGTCCGCCGGTCCAGCGTGGTGCGGACGGACCGGCCGGGGCGGCCCTCGGAGGTGTGCAGGGTGGCGAGGGTCCGGCCGGAGCTGGTGCCGACGATGGCGACCGAGTCCGCGGGCTTCCCGGCCAGCCGTTCGCCGTAGCGGTACTGGAGGCCGCCGCGCCCCGGCGCGCCCACCAGCGCCGGGGCCAGTCCGTCCAGGGGGCGGCCGTCGGCGGCGAGGACCTGTCCACGGCCGTCGGTGTCGGGCCGCAGGGCGAGGGTGCTGCCGTCGGTCAGCCGGGGGTGCAGCACGGCCGGGCTCCAGCGCACCACCCAGCGGCCGTCGCGGCGCACCACCGGCGCCGCCGACTCGTACCGCCAGGTGTCGCCGCCCTTCAGACGGAACGCGGCCCGGAACCGGTGGGCGCCCCCGGGGGTGGATCCGTCGCGCTCGAACGAGATCCGGCTGGTCGGCAGGGACCGGGGGAGCGCCCGCAGCCGGGCGGTGGCCGCCGCCGGGGCGTCGGTCAGCCGCCCCGCCTCCCGGGCGTCGCCCCGGGCCCAGGCGGCCAGGAAGCCGTCGACGGCGGCGGCCCGCGCGTCGGGCCGCTCCTCCCCCTCGCCGCCGAGCAGGAACCAGGCCGTCGTGCCGCCGCCCGCCAGGACGGTCAGCGCGACGGCGGCGGACAGCAGCCGCCGACGGCGGCGGCCCGGGGGCGCTCCGTAGAGGTGGCCGTGATCCGTACCGGAGTGAGGTGCGTAGGTGTCGGACATGCGGCCACCCCAGCAGGCGGACACCCGTGCGATCCAAGAGTCCTATGGGTCCGGAGCTGATAGCGGAATGACTATGATCCCTGTTCGTGGACCTGGTGAAGCACGTCCGGTACTTCGTGGCCGTTACAGAAGAAAGACACTTCGGGCGGGCGGCGGCACGGCTCGGCATGGCCCAGCCGTCGCTCTCGCAGCGCGTCCAGCGTCTGGAACGGGAACTCGGCGTGCGCCTCTTCGACCGCACCGGCCGTCAGATCGAACTCACCGAGGGCGGTCGGCTGCTCCTCGCCGAGGCCCGGCCGCTGCTCGCCCGGGCCGACGCCCTGCTGGGGGTGGCCGCCCGGGTGCGCGGCGGCGCGGCGGGGGTGCTGCGCGGGGCGGTCCCCCCGGAACTCGGCGGCTCCGTGGTCGCGGCCCTGGTCCAGGGCTTCCGGGAACGCTCCCCGGGCGTCCGGCTCGCCCTGCGGGAACTCGGCGCCGAGACCCAGCTCACCGAGTTGCGGGCCGGAACCCTGGACGCGGGGGTGCTGAGGCATCCCGTGGACGTCGCGGGCCTCGGCCTCGGTGACGTGCTGTGCCGCCCGTACGGGGTGCTGCTGCCGCGCCCGCCGGAGCCGGGGACCGCCGGGACCTCCCGCACCGGTGCCGGTGGGGCCGGCCGGGGCCGGCGCGCCGACGGGCCGGCCGGGACCCGGGGAACCGGTGGGCCGCAGACCGGGGCGCGACCGGGTGGGCCGGAGACCGGCGAAGGGGCGCGGGCCGGTCGACCGGCGGGGGCGGACGGACCGGAACCCGGGGCCCCCGTGCCGCTGGCCTCGCTCGACGGCCTCGACCTGGTCCTCTTCCCCCGGGCCGTGGCGCCCGCGCTGCACGCGGAGATCCTCTCGGTCTGCCGCAGACACGGCTTCGAGCCGGGTTCGGTGCTCGCCGGACAGGACCCCGAGTTCGTGGACGGCCTGGTGCTCTCCGGGACGGCCGTGACCTTCACCGGCCGGGACCGCAGGGTCCCCGCCGGGACGGTGTGGCACCCCCTGGACGGTGACCCCTTGCTGGAACAGGTGTCGGCGGCCTGGTCGCGCGGCCGTCAGGACGACCCGGCCGTACGGCTGTTCGCGGAGGTGGTGGAACGGGTGCTCACCGGAGCGGGAGGGATGACCCCGGTGCGGGAGACGGCCGTGGCCCGGCGGAGCGCCGTGTCCGGCCCGGCGTACGGGTACACGGTATGAGCGCCCGGGAGACGGCCGGACGGGGCCCCTCGGCGCCGAGCGGCGTCCGGGCCCGCGTCCGGGCCGTGTTTGACGAGGCGGACGTCACCGGCTGGATGCACGCCCTGGACCTCGCGACGGGCGCCGAGGTCGCCCTCGGCGCGGACACCCCGGTGAGCACCGCCAGCGTCCACAAGCTCTGCCTCGCCGTCACCGTCCAACGGCTGGCGGACGCGGGCCGCCTCGACCCCGACGAGCAGGTCGAGTCGCTTCCGGCCGACCGGACGCCGGGCCCCACCGGACTGGCGATGCTGCGGGGGCCGGTGCGGATGTCCGTGCGCGACCTGCTGGCGCTGTCCCTGACCGTCAGCGACAACGCGGCGACGGACCTGCTCCTGGAAAGGGTCGGCCTCGACGAGGTCAACGCGGCGATGGCGGCCCTCGGACTGCGCCGGACCGTCGCGGCGCTCACCATGCGCGAGCTGATCGCCGCGATCGACGAGGACTCCGGGGGCGACCCCGGACGGCTCGTCTCCGACCCGGCGGTCCTCACCCGGCTGCGGGTCCTCGACCCGGCCCGCGCCAACCGCAGCACCCCCCGTGAGATGACCCGGCTGCTCGCCGCGCTCTGGCACGACGAGGCGTGCTCGCCGGAGCGGGCCCGGGAACTGCGCGAGGTGCTCGGACTCCAGGTGTGGCCGCACCGGCTCACCAGCGGCTTCCCCTACGACGACGTCCGGGTCTACGGGAAGACCGGCACCCTGCCCACCCTGCGGCACGAGGCGGGCGTGGTCGAGTACCCGGACGGCGGCCGGTACGCGGTGGCCGTCTTCACCCGGTCCGCCCGCCAGCGGGCCCGGCAGCCCGCCGCCGACGCGGCCATCGGCACGGCCGCCCGGCTCGCGGTCCAGGCCCTGCGCGCCCCCTGACGGCGGGGGCCCCGACCGGCCGCGCCCCCGCCGGGCCTCCCGCGCTCACCCGCGTGAAGATCCCGTACAACCCCCGGCACCCCTCGGCGGTCATCTCAGCGCCGGACGACACACGCGCGGAACCGGGGCCGTCGGACGACCGCCGCCGTCCCCCACCACGCGCGTTCCGTCCCGGCGAACCGTTCCGGCGGACGCCCAGCCGTCCGCCGTGCCGCAGGAAGAAGAAGACACGCTTATGCGACAGCACCACCTCCGTGCCGCCCTCGCGACCACCGCGTCGGCCGCCCTCGTCGGCGGACTGCTCCTCGCCGCCGGGGGAAGCGCCGCCGCCGCGCCGTCCGGGGTGCGGGGAGACTTCAACGGCGACGGGTACCGCGACCTCGTGGTCTCCGCGCCGCTCGGGAAGGTCGAAGGAAAGGCGGGGGCCGGGTACGTGGCCGTCGTCTACGGGACCGCGAACGGTCTCGACCGCTCCCGGCGCGCCGTCATCAGCCAGGCCACCACGGGCATCCCGGGCGTCCCCGAGAAGGGCGACCACTTCGGCGACCGCGTCACCACCGGCGACCTCGACGGCGACGGCCACACCGACCTGGTGGTCGGCGTCCACGGCGAGCGCGTCGGGAACACCGACGACTACGGTGTCGTCACCGTCGTCTGGGGCGGCCCCAACGGGCTCACGTCGGGCGTCGACCTCAAGACCCCGCTGCCCCAGTACCGCAGCGCCCTCGGCTGGTCCGTCGCCGCCGGGGACTTCGACGGCGACGGACAGGACGACCTGGCCACCCTCAGCAACTCCGTCCCCGCGCTGAACGTCTTCAAGGGCCCGGTCTCCCGGTCCGGCAAGGCGGCCGGACTGACCGGGATCGACACCGACGACCAGACCGGCGTCAGCGCCGACCGCGTGGTCGCGGGGAACGTCACCGGCGACCGCGCGACCGACCTCCTGGTCATGGGCCAGGAGCGCAGCGGGAACCTCTACCGGACCCGCAGCGTCCTCTACAAGGGCGGCACGACCGGACTCAAGCCCGCGGGCAAGGTCGCCGGGGGCTACGACGCGGTCATCGCCGACGTCGACAAGGACGGCCACGGCGACATCGTCACCGGCAACTTCATGGAGAAGTCCGCCGAGGAGCCGAACGGCGACCGCGGGGGCGCCGTCACCGTGACCTACGGCAGCGCCAACGGACTGTCCGGGCGCACCGTGCGGATCACCCAGGACACCGCCGGGGTCCCCGGCGCCGCCGCGCTCAACGACCGCTTCGGCTGGAGCGTGTCCGCCGGGGACACGAACAAGGACGGCTACGCGGACATCGCGGTCGGCGCCACCGGCGAGACCACCGGGAGCCGCAAGGCGACGGGCTCGGTGACCGTGCTGCGCGGCTCCGCGCAAGGGCTCACCGGTACCGGGGCCAAGACCTACACCCAGGACACGGCGGGCGTCCCCGGCGCCTCCGAGGCGTGGGACCAGTTCGGCGCCGCCGTCCGGCTGACGGACGGCGACGGCGACGGCCGCGCGGAGCTGGTGGTCGGCGCCTTCGCCGAGAACGACGGCGCGGGCGCGGTCTGGGTGTTCCCGGCCACCCGGAGCGGACTGACCACGACCGGCACCACGTCCTTCGGCGCCTCCTCGGTCGGCGCGCCCACCGGACTCTCCTACTTCGGCGAGTACCTGACGGGCTGACCGGCGCGCCGGGCCCGTCGCGATGGAGCGGCGGGGCGGCGGGGCGGCGGGCGTGGCGGGGCGATGAAGCGGTGAAGCGGCGGGGCCGGGTCCGACGGGACCCGGCCCCGCCCTGTGCCCGCCCGTGGCACTCCGCGCCGGGCGCGTGCGCGCCTGCGGGCGCGGCCGGGACACGGGCCCGCGCGTTCACCTCCGTCCCCCGCGCGTGCGCACCCGTACCCGGGGCGGCCGGAAGGATTCCGGTTGTGGAGGACGGGACCGGTTCCCCCCGGGACCTCCCGGGTGCTCCTAGCATCGACGGGTGCCCGGACGGGCGCCGGTGTCCGGTGACGGCCCGGCGCCGCTGTCCGGCGAACCCACAGCCGAGGAAGGGAAGTCCCGACGATGAACTCCCCGGGCCCGTTACGCCTCCCCGCCGCTCCGCTCAGAGCGCTGACCGTCCTGCTCGCCGCCCTGGCCCTGGTGCTCGCCGTGCCCGCCCCGGCCGGGGCCACCGCCCTCTACGAAGTGCCCGCCGCCCGGGAGGGCGGTGTCGCCCTCACCGTCCGGCTGCACTCGGCCAGCGTGCCCCGGCCCTACCAGCCGGACCCCACGGCGTCCGAGGGACCCCGCAAGTGCGTCCTGCGGTACCACGAGTACTACGGCACCCAGGGCTGCGGCGGTTTCCAGGTGAACGTCCTGCTGCGCGGTCTGCGCGCCCAGCCCGGATACCCGGCGGCCGTCCGCGACGGTGTCCAAGGCCGTTTCGCGGCGTACGCCGACGTGGCGCGGACCTTCGGCTGCGCGGACGCCGGCGGCGTCATCGACCCCGCCACCAAGACGGTCGTCCGTGAGACCCAGCGCCGACTGGACGAGGTGTACTTCAGCGCGGACGTCGGATACGTGGTCGAGTCCCACGCCAAGGGATCCGGGGACTTCGGCCCGCAGTTCTACGTCAACTTCGCCCCGGTGCGGGTGGACTGCCCGTCCGGGACGACGGCCACGCAGTACGGCCTCAAGGTCTCGAACCTCACGGTCCACGCCCCCGCCCCGGCGCTCTTCCGGGACCCGGTCTGGACCCACCCCGGCCCGTACTACGCCTGACGCGACGGCCCCGGCCCGGCCGGACGACCGGGCCGGGGCACGGGGAGGGGCCGGGCTCAGCCGCCGGTCGTGCGGGGACGTCCGTACTGCTCGTCCGTGACCGGCTCCAGCCAGTCGGTCTCGGGGGTGTTGTCCCAGAACCCCTCCCACAGGGCGAGGTGTTCCATGAACCGGTCCGGTCCGGCGCCGTGCCAGTGCTCCTCACCCGGCGGACAGAGGACCGTGTCGCCCTGCCGGACCTCCAGCACGACCCCGTCCCGGGTGCCCACCAGGGCGGTTCCGGAGACCACGTGCAGGGTCTGCCCCAGCACATGGGAGTGCCAGTGGGTGCGGGCCCCGGGCGGGAAGCGCACCAGACCGGCCCGCATCCGGGACTGCTCCTGGCCGACGGGGATGACGTCGAGCCAGACGTCACCGGTGAACCGGTCGGCCGGGGCCCTGGTGGTGGCCGACCGTTTGACGAACTCCATGATCGTTTCTCCGGGTGTGCGCTGGAAGACGGTGGGAAGGGGACGGCGACGACGGGACGGGAACGGCGGGAACGGGCGACCGGACGTGCCGGACGGGGGCGCCCGGCGTCGCGCGCCGTGCGGCGACGCCCGGCGCGCGACGGACCGTCCGCACGTCCGCCGGTCCCTCCGGCAGAGCAGGATTCCCTGCCGCCCCCGATCGAGCCAGGGACAAAACCCTCCCTCCCGGCGGACGCCCGGTCCCGGCCACACTGGGCCCATGAGCAGCGGTACACGCCCCGACCGGCTGGGAACCTTCCTCCGGGAGCGCCGGGCGGAGCTGAGTCCCGGCGCGGTCGGGCTGCCCGACACCGGGAGACCCCGCCGCGTCCGGGGACTGCGCCGTGAGGAGGTCGCCGCCCTGGCCGCCCTCAGCACCGGCCACTACACCCGGCTGGAACAGGGCCGGGCCCGGGCCTCCACCGCCGTTCTGCACGTCCTCGCCCGGGCACTGCGCCTGGACGACGTCCAGCGCGCCCGGATGTTCGCCCTCGCCGGACGCCTCGCGGACCGCCCGCCCCGGCGCACCCCGCAGCGGACCCGCCCCGGACTGCGACGGCTGCTCGACGGCCTGACCGCCGTCCCGGGCGTGGTCCTCGGCCGCCACACCGACGTCCTCGCCTGGAACCCGCTCGCGGCGGCCCTCGTCACCGACTTCGCCCGGCTGCCGGAGAAGCACCGCAACTACACCCGGCTGGTGTTCACCGATCCCACGGCGCGCGAGCTGTACGCCGACTGGGAGCGCGTCGCCCACCTCTGCGTCGCCCGGCTGAGGGCGGAGGCCGACCAGGACCCCGGCAGCCCCCGGCTGGCCGCCCTCGTCGGCGAACTGTCGTTGCTGGACGCCGACTTCCGCCGCTGGTGGGCCGTTCCCCAGGGCGCGGCGCGCGAGGCGGGCACCATGCTCCTGCGCCACCCCCTGGTGGGCGAACTGACCCTCGACCACGACGTCCTCACCACCGCCGCCGACCCCGGGCAGCGGCTCGTGGTCTGGTCCGCCGAACCGGGTTCCCCCTCCCACGACGCGCTGCGCATCCTCGCCTCCTGGAACCCGGGTCCGAACGCCACCACCGTTACGGGTGAAGGGAGTTCGCCGTCCGGCTGAACCGCCCGCCGGTCCGTCCCGGCGCTGCCACACTGACGGACATGAACAACGGTGACGGCGACCCCAGAGAGCTCGGGGCGTTCCTCAGGACCCGTCGGGCCGCGCTGGACCCGCTCCAGGTCGGGCTGCCGGACGACGGGACGCCCCGCAGGGTGGTGGGGCTGCGCCGGGAGGAGGTCGCCCGGCTGGCCTCCATCAGCACCGACTACTACACCCGGGTGGAACAGGGGCGGATGAACGCCTCGGTCCCCGTGCTGGAGTCGCTGGCCCGGGCCCTGCGCCTCACCGACGACCAGCGCGCCTACCTCTTCGGCCTCGCCGGACGCCCCCTGGCCGAACCGGCCGCCCGGGCGGGCCGGGCCGTCAGTCCGCACACCCTCAGGGTCCTCGACCAGCTGACCGCCTGCCCCGCCGTCGTCCTCTCCGACGCCATGGACGTGCTGGCCTGGAACCGGCTCGCGGCGGCGCTCCTCACCGACTTCGGACGGCTCCCCGAAGCCGACCGCAACTACGTCTGGCTGCTCTTCCACCACCCCGGGCTGCGCGCCCTCTACGCCGACTGGCGGGCCGGGGCCCGGGCCTGTGTGGCCTATCTGCGGATGCGCTCCGCGCGCCGCCCCGACGACCCCCGGCTGCACCGCCTCCTGGACCGGATGACCGGCCAGCCCGACTTCCAGCGCTGGTGGCGGGAGCGGGAGGTCGCCGTCCAGGGAACCGGCAACAAGGTGTTCCTCCATCCGCGCGTCGGCACCCTGGTCCTGGACTGGGACACCCTCGGCAGCGCCGTCACCCCCGATCAGCAGGTGGTGGTCTGGACGGCCCGGCCCGGCAGCCCCTCGGAGGCGGCACTGCGCAGGCTCGCCGAGCACGCGGCGACGGAGTCCGGGGCGACGGGGGAGACGGGGGCGGAGACGGAGACGGTCGACGGGGCGGGGGCGGCGTCGGGCGCGACGACGGTGGACGCGACGGCGGTGGACGCGGGGCGGAACGGGTCGCCCGAGCCGTCCAGGGCCCGCTGAGGGCGGTACCGGCCCGGCCCGTGGTCAGCCGACCGAGGGCCGGACCGGCAAGGGCGTCTCACATCAGCACCCGCTCACAGACGCACTGTTCGTCCTGGTAGCCGCAGATCCACCCCCAACTGCTCGACTGGGGGAGTCCGCCCGCCGTGGCGAAGCGCGGATCGGACTGATCGGTGATCCACTCCCGGCGGCCCGCGTCCCAGACGTGGTCCTTCACAGTGACGGTGAGGTTCCCGGGGTCATGGCCGAGTTCCTTCAAGGTGCCCGTGGGGTTGGCGAGGAACGCGGGGAACTCCTCCTGACTGAAGCGGAGGTAGAAGAACGGCGGCAGGTAGTCCTCGGCCTCTTCCGGCCGCAGACGGGTGACGTTCGGCATGGCACGCTCCCTGTGACGATGGGCCGCCGCCCGGTGGTGCCGGGGCCGGAGGGCACGGCGGGGGAGCCGTCCGGCCGGTCAGACCTCGATGGCCTCCGTGTCGGCGGTCGTACTGGTGAATCCATTGGTCGTGGTGACCCTCAACCGGACGCGATCGCCCGGCCGCAGCCCGGTGCGGTCGATCCGCACCACCGGGTCCCGCAGCCCCACCCCGACGGTCCGCCAGGTCCGTCCGTCGTCCGTGCTGATCTGCGCGGAGTAGGTGGGGGCGCTCCCCGGATCCCCTCCGCCGTCGAACTCCAGCGCGAGCCCCAGGGCCCCGCCGTCGCTTCCCGCGTGCCGGGCGGCGCGCAGTCCGGCCGGCGGGCCGCCGGGCCGGAAGGTGTCCACCACCCGCCCCCCGACGACCAGTTCGACCGACTCGGGGCTGGCCCCGGCCGGGACCACCGCGTCGACCAGACCGACGCGGTCGTCGTCCGGGGCCAGTTCGGAGGCGATCCGGACCGGTACCGGTATCTCGCGCGGAGGCGCCCCGTCCGACTGCGTGACGCGCAGGACGACCTGGGGCACGGCGTCCGGGCCGTCCGCGCCCCCGGGCGGAGCGGGGCGCGCGGCCCGCGACGACACCGGGTTGACGAAGCGGATGCCGCCCTCGCCCCGGGTGAGGTTCACCGTGCCGACCACGCTCACCAGGTCCTCGTCACCGGGCGCCGCCCCGGCCAGGTTCCGGGGGACCGCCACCCGGGCGACGGACACCTCGGGGAACCGTCCGTCGGGGCGTCCGCCCACGGCGCCGCCCACCGCGACGGGCGGTTCGGCGGGCGCGACGGGGGCCCCGGGACCGTCCCCGGGGGCGGGGGCACCGGCCGACAGCGACTCCTCGGCCAGCAGCCGACGGCGTACGCCCTCGTAGGTGTAGCTGCTGAGCCACTGGCGCGGGCAGTAGGTCATGACGTCGTGCCACTGGACCCCGGGCAGGGCCCGCATGGGCAGGTTCAGCGCGGGATCGCCCACGTCGAACCCGGTGAAGCCGTCGGCCGTGTCGGAGAGCTGCCCCTTGACGAAGGGGTAGCCCGCCAGGTCGTCCGGGGTCTCGCCGCAGAACCCGGGGTGCTTGCGGCCCAGGGTGTGGGCGAGTTCATGGGCCCCGTACCAGTCGCTGTACGAGCCGTCGAAGTCCCAGCCCCAGTCGCCCGCCCCGGCCGGGGACGAGGCGACGGTGGCCGGGTCCGGCAGCGCGGGGATGCCCGCCGCGCAGCCCCGCAGGAAGAACCCGCCGTCGGACACCAGGGCCAGGTAGTGGACCCGGGGATCGGCGCCCGCGCTGATGTCCAGGGCCCGGATCGCGGCGAGTTGGGCGTTGGCGTCGTTGCAGGTGAAGGGCGGCGCGGCGGTCGCGTCGAGGACCGTGTACGAGCTGATCACCTCGGCCACCGGATAGGCCCGCCGCAGCCAGCTGAGCAGCGCGGCGAGGTCGGCGGGCCGGGGGGTGTGGGTGACCGTCGGGGTGCCCTGCCGGTAGCGCAGCCCCAGGACCCGCACCCGCAGCGGCGCCCCGTGGTGGAACCAGACGGTCGGGCCGTGCGGGGCGCCGCCCAGGGGGACGACGGCCCCGGTGACGGAGTCCGTGAGGGCCACCGCGCTGACGCTGAGCGGCCCCTCCCCGGTCAGGGCGGCGGGCAGGAGGAAGTTGAGGCTCAGCGCGGCGTCGGCCCGCCGGGCGGCGAGGTCACGGGGGTCGGCGGGATCGAGGGTGACGGTGTTGACGGAGGTCAGCGTGACGGGGGGCTCGGCGGGGGAGCGCAGGGCGGTCAGGGTGCCGCGCACGGTCCGTGCCGGGCCGTCGGCGCAGTGGACGTAGAGCCGGACGGCGGTGGCCTTGCGGGCGATCAGGGTGACGCTGTGCTGGAGGTCCTGCACCGACTGGGTGATCTCGGTGGCGTCCAGGACCGCTGGGGTCAGGGGGGACATGACGGATTCCTCGAACAGGTTTTCCCGTAACTCCAGCCTAGGCCGGTCGGGGGGTTCCCGCCCGTTCCCCGGGGCGCCCGGTGGCGGGAGCGTGGCGGCGCGCCCAGAACGGCCGGTCCGGCCAGCGCCCTTCCCCCCGGTAGGCGTGGGCGTGGTTCCCGAGGTACGCGGTCTCGATCCCGTCCAGGAACGCGGTGTAGTCCGCGAGAGCTGCTGTCCCGTCGTCGTCCCCGGCCAGCGCGTCGGCCACCGCCCGTCCGGCGCGGGCCCCGGTGTGCAGGGCGGTGAGGACGCCCTGGGAGGAGAGCGGGTCGAAGGCGAGGGCCGCGTCGCCCGCAGCGATCCAGCCCGGCCCGCAGGACGGGTCCAGCCGACGGCCGTGGGCGGCGGCCCAGCGGGGCGCGGGGCGGCCGTCCAGGACGTAGCCCTCCAGCCGTCCCCGTACGTGCGCGGTCGCGTCGGCCGCCGCCCGGAAGCCGTCGGGGGAGCGCAGCGCGGACGGCGCCAGGTCGGGGTCGGTCAGATGGACGGCCAGCCGCCCGGCGGGGACCCGGGTGGTGTACCACCAGCCGTCGGGCACCGCCTCGACCAGGGTGCGCGCGTCCCGGTCCGGTCCGTGCCCCGGACGGCGGCCCGGGAAGAGGGTGTACGCGGCGATCAGACGGTCCTGACGGCGGCGGACGCCGTGGCGGCGGCCGAGCGCGCAGCGGCGGCCGGTGGCGTCGACCACCCACCGGCAGCGGACCTCCCGCGTCGCGCCGGTCTCCCGCTCCCGGACGAGCAGCCCCTCCCCGGAGCGGGCCAGCGCGGTGCCCCGCCACGGCCGGGCCCCGGCCGCGACCGCCGCCGCCCGCAGGAAGGCGTCGAAGCGGACCCGGTCGAGGTGCCAGCCGGGCCCGTACGGATCGAAGAGGTGGCCCCGGCCGTACGGCGTCCCCGAACCCCAGGCGGCCCAGGTGCCGGTGGACTCGGGGTGCCCGGCCGCGAGGAAGCCGTCCAGCAGCCCGAGGTCGCGCAGCAGCGGACGGGCCGCCGGGGGCAGGAACTCCCCGATGCGGAAGGCGTCCGGCGCGCCGTGGCCGTCGGCGCCGTCGACGAGCAGCGTCCGGTGCCCGCCGCCCGCCAGCACCAGCGCGGCCGCCGCCCCCGCCGGGCCGCCGCCCGCCACCACGGCGTCGTAGACCCCGGTGGGGCGCGGACCGCCGCTCACCGGTCGCGCCGGAACCGGACGACCTTGTCGATGAAGCCCGCCGACACCTCCTCGTCGGGCTGCTCGGCGGTGCTCACCGCGCTGGCCAGCGCGGCCCCGCCCAGCACCGGGTCCGCGCCGAGCGGCACGTGCAGCGGCACCAGGTTCCGTCCCGCCGGGGGCGCGGGCGCGCGCGGGAAGCTCACCTCCGACTCGACCAGCATCTCCGCCGGGAGCCGGGGGTCGTCGGTGGCCCCGGGGCGGCGCTCCACGAGACCCAGCTTCCCGAAGTCGCGGACCATGGCGTTGATGGTGTCGAGGTATCCGGAGGGCAGCCAGCGCATCCAGGGCCGCCGGTTCTCGAACGCCGCCAGCCGCTCGGCCAGCGGGCGGGAGGTGTCCACGGCCACCTCGTAGTCCTCCTCGGCCAGCACCTGGTTGGGCACCCGGGCGGGCCAGAAGGTCGGCAGGTACGGGTCGTACTTGGGGCCGAAGCCGGCCGCGCCGTAGCCGTACCCGGACAGACAGCTCGCGGTGTCGGTCTGCCAGGGCACCGCCATCCACCGGGTGAGCCCGCCGGGCTCCTGGCCGTACAGCGGACCGTCCACGGAGAGCGCCGCCCTCGGGGTGAGCTTCGGCCCGTAGGACAGGGGGGCGGGCCGCGCCGGATCGCGGTGGCGCACCCGGAAGGGGGCGCCGTACAGGGTGGTGTGGCGCATCGGCCAGGTGAGTTCGCACCCCGGGTGGAAGGCGTCCGCGAGACAGAACGACAGGGCCGCCCGGTCGAGCGTCGCGGGCCGCTCGGCGAACGGCACCTGGTCCAGCGAGGTGGGCGCGACGGCCGTCGGGTCGTGGTCCGCGGTGAACCTCCCGTCGGCCCAGCGGTCCAGCAGCCGGTACTGGAGCGGGGAGAGCGTCGAGTGCTGGCGCGGCGACTCGGGCGGCAGGCTCATCGCGTCCCCGTAGAGCGCGGGCCACGGCACGGGGGACAGCCCGTCCCGGTCGTAGTCGCGCATCGCGGCCCAGACCTGGCGGCGCAGTTCCCGGCGCGCCGGGGACGGGTCGGCCAGCGCCGCGAGCCGCTCGGGGTCGAGGAAGTGTTCGCGTCCGCCGTGTCCGAACTGGGCGGCCAGGCCCCGGTTGACCCACTGGAGGCCGCACAGCCGCCGCAGCACGGGCAGCACGTCCCGGGTGAACGACACCTCCCGCGGGGCGGGCAGCGCGCCGGAGGCGACGTAGGCGTCCCGCAGCAGGTCGTAGAGGGTGCGCACCGAGGTCAGTTCGGGCGCGTAGTTGGGCGGCGCGGTCACCACCCAGCCCGGCTCCACGGGCACCGTCCGCCCCTCGATCCTGACCTCGGCGGTGACCGGGCCGTCGGAGACGTCGTCGTACCAGCCGTCGTTGTTGGCGAAGGTGTCGGCGGGGGCGCCGGTGAGCGAGGCCGAGCGCCCCCGGCCGCCGAGGAACACCAGCCGTCCGGCGCCGTCGGTGCGCAGCTCGCCCAGGTAGACGGACACCCCGAGGAAGGCCCCGGTGTCGAACCGGTACTCGGGCCGGTCGGAGCGGTCGCGGCCCCGCACGGAACGGGGGCCCGGGTCGATGACGAGGCGCTCGCGCTCGGCGGCCGGGACCGTAGCGTTGCGCGGCAGGCTGTCCTCGGTCCGGTCCGCCTCCGGGATGTCGAGGGCCAGCTGGAACTGGTACCAGGCGCCCTTGGCGTTGGCGACGTGCACGGTCCAGCGGATGTCCGCGTTGTCGGCGGTCAGCTCCGCGACCGGCTCGCCCGCCGCGTTGTAGCCGTACAGCCGGAAGCGGACCGCCTGCCGTTTGAGGGCGCCCGTCGCGTCCTTGTAGCCGTCCGGGGGAGCGGCGGGCGCGGTGTCGGTCTCGGGGGCGAGGAAGAACCCGTCGGCGCTGTCCCCGACCCGGGCCACCCCGATCGCGGGGTGCACGGCGGCCCGCACGATCCGGGTGTCGCGGGCGGGCGGCGGGGTGAGCGGCGGCCGGGCGGGCCCCGGCTCGGCCTCGGGGACCCCGTTGACGTCGCGGCGCTGCCGCGCCGAGGCCCGGTACACGCTCCGGCGCGCCTCCGCGACGCTGCCCACCGGGCGGTGTTCGGCGAGCGAGTGCCAGGGGTTGAAGGCGAGGTTCTCGCCGTAGGCGGCCTGTCCCCGGGCGTCGACATCCTGCTGCCGCAGGGTCAGCCGGCCCACCGGCACCGGGGCGCTGTCGGCCTCCTCCCAGCGCACGGTGGCCCGGTCCAGCGGCATCCGCTCCGGGTCGGTGCGGAACTGGAGCAGCAGGTCGAAGGCGGCGGTCCCGGCGGCGAGCCGGTGCCGCAGATCGGTCCCCAGGTACCCGGGGTCCTCGTCGGGCGGGACGGCCGCCGGGTCGCCGGGCGCGTGGCCGGACGGCACCAGCTTGTACTTCACGAACCGGTCGGGTCCGAAGGCGTAGGGCAGGACGCCCCAGTAGGTGGCCGTCAGCACGCTCTCCTCGGCCTTGGCCATCGCGTCGAGGACCTCCCGGGTGACCGGATGGTCCCTCAGGTACGGCTCGTAGTCGCCGTCCACCACCCCCGCCCGGGTGAACGCGCACATGTCCTTGGCGGTGTCCACGAAGAACACGTCGTGGTTCTGGAGCAGCAGGTCCTGCGTCCCCGCCGTCTCCTCGCCCGCCAGCAGCTTCGCGCCGGGCACGCCGAACAGCTTGACCCCCGCCCCGAGGGTGGTGCGCAGGTCAGGGCGGCCGGGGACGGTGTCACTGGAGAACCGCACCCAGGCGGCCAGCCCCCCGGGCCGTTCGTGGGCGGCCCGCAGGAACCCGACGCGCAGCTCGGGCGGAAGGTCCGGCGCCACCGTGAGCACCCCGCGGGCCACCCCGTGCGGCTTGAGGAACACCGGCCGCCGCACCGGGTCCTGACCCCGCGCCATCCGGGCGCCCTGGGTCCGCTCCACGAACATCTCCCGCAGCGCGGCCTCGGCGTCCTCCTCGCAGGAGGGCGGGTCCTGGGGGCCGGAAGGTCCCTCGGCGGACCCGGGGGTACCGATCATGCTGTGCTCCTTCGAGGACGGGCGCGGAGACGGGTCCGGACGCGGAGTCCGGGAGGGCGGGGGCCGGGGTCAGGTCCCGGGCGCGGGGCCCCGGCTGCACGCGGACGGTCCCGGTGGCGCGGGTGGCGCGGGTGGCGCGGGTGCGTCGGTCTCGGTCACGATCCGCAGCATCTCGTCCGAGGGCACCCGCTGATGGGTGACGATCTGCGGGCACCGGCGGCACATCGGCGGACCCTCCTGCCGGAACCAGCGGCACCGCGCGCGGATCGGACAGGCGGGGAGCCGGACGGTGACCTCGTCCAGCAGGACGACGCCACGGCCCGCGATCCCGCAGGCGGAGTCCTTGAAGTGGGCGCACTCCGAGGTCCGGCAGGGCGCCGCGAACCGGAACACCTCGTCCGGCGCCACCGGCCCGGCCAGTTCGATCAGCTCCCGGTCCACCGGCAGCGCCCGCTCGGTGGGGACGACCCGGGGTTCCTCCGCCGTGCCGGACAGCACGCCGATGAGCACCGACTCCCCGGGGACCGGGGGAGCGCTCGGACACAGCAGCGGCTTCCCGGTCCCCCCGTCGCCGTGCCCGTGGTCCGGCGCGGGTCGGCCGTCTCCGTCCGGCCCCCGGTGCGGCCCTTCGGTTCCGTCCGGGCCCCGGGTCCCGTCCGGCTCCCGGATTCCGCGCGGCCCGTCCGTTCCGTCCGGCCGCTGGCGGGGCACGGCCGGACTACCCGTTGAACTGACGGGGCTGGATGTTCTGCACCGCGAACTGTCCCGTGACCTCGTCCCGGGCGAACGACACCTCGAACAGCGCGTCCGGGAAGTATCCGACCAGGATGGGGCCGCGCGCCTCCACGTCGTCGGAGAAGTTCCGGGCGGCGAGCGCGATCGCGACGCCCTCGGCGGCGGCCTTCGCGACCTGGTCCGGGGCGATCCTCTCGTCAGCCATGTCCTGCCTTCCTGCTGGTTCTCGACCCTGGCGGCTCCACGCTCGCACGCCCCGGCACCGGTCGCACGGCCACCGGGACCGATCGGGGCGGCGGCCGTCCGGCACGTCCGGGACCCACGGACCGGCCCGGTCCGTGGGTCCCGTCACCGGCCCGGCTCAGCGGGTCCGCCGCCGGTAGTAGGCCACCGTGACCACCGCGAGCAGCGGGCCCCAGGCCAGCAGCGGCAGGTAGCAGCCGCTCATCACCCAGTAGTGGACGCCCTCGGGGGCCCCGGGGGCGCTCATGTTGTCGGAGTCGTTCCAGTCGAACGCCCCGGAGACGGTGACGAAGGTGACGAGCGCCGCGCCGACCGAGGCGGGGATCACCGCGGCCAGGACGGGGATGCGACGGCCGCCCAGGACCGGTACCCAGCGGGGGAGTTCCTCGCCCCACCGGTGGATCAGCCCCAGGGTGAGCAGTCCGAGCGTCTCGGCGAGCAGGCTCACTCCGACCAGGTAGAAGGATTCGAGGCTGGGGAAGTTGTCCGGATGGAGGTACGCGTCGGTGAAGCCGGAGTCCCAGCCCAGGGCGATGGCGACGCGCCAGAGCCCGGACGGCACCAGGGTCAGCGCGGCGGCGTGCGCCGCCAGCCTGATGGACCGTGGCACCCGGGGCGCGGCCGTGACGGGGACGTCGGCGAGCGGGGCGCGGGCGACGGCGGTGACGGTCGAGGGGGTGCCGGTCGTGGTGCTGGGCATTGGGGGACTCCCGTGTTCCGGAGGGGGGCTCGTCCACCGCTCCGGTGGACGTCTCAAGCCTCGCTCCCGGAGCCCCGCGGTCCCATCCGCCGTTCGGCACAAAGACCGGGTCCGCCGTCCGGCCCCGCTATGCCGTTCGGCGGAGGGCTCCGTACGCCGCGCGCCCGGACGGAGACGTCGGGCGCGACGCGGCGGGCCCCGTCACGGCCCGTCCGGTGCTCCGCCCGTCCGCCCTATCCGCCGTCCCCGGCGCGGGGGACGGCACGGAACGCCCGGCGGTAGGCGCCGGGGGTGGTGCCCAGGGCCCGTAGGAACCGTCGGCGGAGGTTGGCGGCGGAGGAGAGGCCGGTCCGGCGGGCGATCGCCTCCAGCGGAAGGTCCGAGGTCTCCAGTAACGCGCGGGCCGCGGTGACCCGTTGGGCCAGCAGCCACTTGCCCGGGCTCTGTCCGAGCTGCTCGTGGAAGCGGCGGGCGAGGGTGCGCGGCGAGACCCCGGCCCGCGCGGCCAGGACCTCGGCGGTGAGCGGTTCCTCCAGCCGCTCGGTGACCCAGCCCAGCAGCGGGGCGAGCGTCCCCTCGATCTGCGCGGCGCGGGGCGGTGCCGCGTACTGCGCCTGCCCGCCCTCGCGGTGGGGCGGCATCACCATGGTCCGGGCGATGTGGGCGGCGTGTCCCGCGCCGTGGTCGGTGCGCACCAGGTGCAGGCACAGGTCGACACCGGCTCCGGAACCCGCGCTGGTGGCGACGTCCCCGTGGTCGACGTACAGCACGTCCGGGTCGACCTGGACGTCGGGGAACCGCTCGGCCAACTGGTCGGCCAGGGTCCAGTGGGTCGTCGCCCGCCGTCCGGTCAGCAGCCCGGCGTACGCGAGGACGAAGGCGCCGGTGCAGATGCTGACCACCCGCGCGCCCCGCGCGTGCGCCCGGCGCAGGGCCCCGATGACCGCGGCCGAGGGCGGTTCCTCGATGACCGGCCAGCCCGGGACGACGACGGTGTCCGCGCGTTCGACGCCGTCCAGCCCGCCGGTGACCAGCATGTCGTACCCGGCGAGGGTGGCGACCGGACCGGGCCGCTCGGTGTGGACGCCGAACGCGTACCGGGTCGGGAGGCCGGGTCTCTCGACGCCGAAGACCGCTGCCGCACAGGCGAGTTCGAAGGTCGACTGAGGGGGATGGACCAGTGCCGCCACTTGATGCATGGCAGGAAAGTACCTCAGGATGTCAATCGTGCCACTCGGATGATCGACGAGGTCCCGGCAGGCTGCCCCCATGACATCCGACGCATCCGCACGCGACACGGCAGGGTACACATGGGCCGCGGTGCACGACGCGCCCGTCCAGGAGATCTTCCCCGGCATCCGGCTGCGCCCCCTGTGGAGAGGGGAGCGCGGAGCCAAGGCGTACGTCCTGGAGATGGACCCCGGGGCCCGCTGGCAGGGTGTCGACGTCCACGAGCCGGGCCCGGAGGAGGTCTTCGTGGTCTCCGGGACGTTCAACGACGGGACGCGGGACTATCCGGAGGGCTCCTTCATCCACGCCCCCGCGGGCTCCTCGCACGTTCCCCAGACGACGACCGGCTGCATGCTCTTCCTCTTCTATCCGGAGGGGTAGGCGCGGACCGGGTGGGACCGGACCGAGCGGGCCCGGGGCGGGGTGGACGGCGGGATGGCCGCCTCGCCCCGGGCGGCCGCCGGTCCCGGGCGGACAGCGGCTCCGGGCCGGACGGCCGTCCGGCCGGGTGATCCGGATCACATTCAAGTAATCAAGTTTGACTAGAAGTCGCGAGCGGTATACCTTTCTGTGTAGTCAAGTTTGACCAGCTTGTGTGTGAGGAGAACGCCCATGACTCAGCTCCCCGACGCGGGATACACCCCGACCGCCGAGGACCACGCCGGTGTCCAGGCGTGGTTCGCGGAGTACGACGCGGCCGCCGCGCGCCGGGACGTCGAGCGGATGGCCGACCTGGCGGTCTTCCCCCTCAACCTCGTCAGCGACGACCCGGGCGGGGACGCCGCCTCCGCCCAGTGGGACCGCGAACAGTTCGTCGGCACCATGAAGCACGTGATGGGAGACGGCTCCGACGACATCGCCTTCGAGTCCGTGCGCACCCCGGTCTTCCTGAGCCCGGTGATGGCCGTCGTGTTCACCGATTCGACGATGACCACGGGTGACACCACCCAGCGGCTGAGGTACGCCGACATCCTGGTCAAGCGGGACGGCCAGTGGGCCTTCCAGACGATGATCCAGGGCGGTTGGGGGAGCAACCTCCGCTGACGCGGGCGGTGCGCGACGAGAGATGAGGGCCCCCGGACGGCGACCGTCCGGGGGCCCTCACCCGTTCCGTGCGCCGCCCCGCCCGTCCGGTCCGGGCGCGGCGCCTGCGCGCGGGCTCAGCCCGTGACGAGCCGGTCCCCGGCGATGCCCGCCTTGTCGGGGTGGTAGTAGTCCCGGATGCCCTCCGCCCACACGGCGACGGGCACCCGGTCGCCCTCCACCGGGCCGAAGGCGTCGAACAGGGCCTCGATGTGGCCCGGCGCGAACCCGATGGCGGTCATCAGCGCGAGGAAGTCCGGCCGCTCGACCAGTCCGTCGCCGTCCGGGTCGCCCATCGCCGCCAGGGCGTCCGCGAACGCGCCGACAGCCGCGTCGAACCGTCGTGGATCGAGGACGACCGCGGCGAACTCCTCGGGGCTGACCCGCCCGTCGCCGTCCGCGTCCAGCTCCGACGTCAGTGTGGCGCCGTAGCCCCGGAAGGCGTCGAGCAGCACCCGCCCGGCCTCCTCACCGGCGGAGGGCAGGGCCTCGACCGTCCTGCGGGCCATCAGATCGAAGTCGCCCGGCTCCAGATAGCCGTTGCCGTCGGCGTCGAAGAGGGAGAACACGAGCCGCGCGCGGGCGGTCGCCTCGGTGGTGGGCATTACGGTGGACCTCTGCTTCCGGTACGTGGTCGAGGGGAGACGGGAACGTCCCCGGGAACGGCACCACTATCGGGCGCCCTTCCGGCCCCGCCCCGCCGGACGGCGTCCGGTGCACACGAACGAAGGCATACCCCCGGTACGGCGCATGGCGCGCCGGAGGACGGGAACGCGCGGAGGGCACCCCGGGCGTCCCCCCGTCCCTCCGTCGGCCCCCGATGGGCGGCAGCCCGGTCGGGATCGCCCTCCCCGACGGTCGGGGAGGACGCTCTTCCGGACGTGCCGGGCCGCGACCGGGAACGCCCGGCGCCCCGCTGACTATGCTGCGGCGATGGACATCGTGATCCCGCTCTTCGACGACTTCGAACCGCTCGACGCCATCGGGCCGTACGAGATCCTCGGGTACGTACCCGGTGCCACCGTGCGCTTCGTCACCGATGAACCGGGTCTGGTGCGGGACGTGTTGGGCTCCCTGCCGGTGCACATCCCGACCGGGTACGCCGAGGTGGAACACTGTGACGTCCTGCTGATCCCCGGCGGCGGCAGCTTCCTGACCATGTCGGCCGACCCCGCCTTCCTCGACTGGGTGCGCCGGATGCACGCGGGCACCCGCTTCACCACCTCGGTCTGCACGGGGTCCCTGGTGCTCGGCGCGGCCGGTCTGCTGGACGGGCTGACCGCCACCACCCACTGGAACGCGGTCGCCGACCTGGAGGCGTACGGCGCCGCCTACACCGCCGAGCGGGTGGTCCGGCAGGGCAGGGTGATCACCTCGGCCGGGGTCTCCTCCGGCATCGACATGGCCGTCGGACTGGCCGCCCTCCTCACCGACGACGTCACCGCCCAGGCCATCCAGCTCTACACCGAGTACGATCCGCAACCCCCGTTCGACACGGGCTCGGTGGCCAAGGCCCCGGCCGAGGTGCTGGAACGGGCCCGCGCCCTGGAGTAGTCCCGGCCGCCTCCGTACGCGCCTCCCCGCGCTTCCCCCAGCCCGGGAAGGCGTCGGGAAGGCGGTACAACCGTCCCTCTGCCCGGGCCGTCCAGGGCACAGACCGCTCCGGCCGGGCCTCCAGGGGCGGGCGTGCGCCCGCCGGGGTCCGGGTCCACCGCCCGGCCCGGTTGGGTGAACCCGCGCGACCTCCGTGCTGACCGCGAATCCCGTCACCTCGGCCACCTCCGTGACCTCGGCCAGCGTGACGGGCACCCGATGGGCCTCAGCGGACCCCGGTGGGCCTCAGCGGGGACCCCGCTCCACCGTGGCCCGCTCCGCCCCGGCGGGTTCGGACCCGCCGTCGCCCTCCCCCTTCCCCTCCTTCTTCGCCTTCCCCTTCGCCTTCGCCGGAGTGACGAACGCCGTGGCCGCCAGGGCGAGTACCAGCAGCCCCGCGCACAGATGACTGGAGATCTCCAGACCGGTCGTCATCGCCTCCCGTGCCGCCTGCCCGGCGATCGCGGTCCGGGGGTCGTCCACCAGTGCGGGGATCGCCGATCCGGCGCTGTCGGTGACGGCCCCGCCGATCCGTTCCGCCTCCGCCGCCGGGTAGCCCGCCGTGGTGAGCCGCTCGCGCACCCCCGAGGCCAGGGTGCTGAAGAAGAGGGTGGTGAGCACCGCGATGCCGAGCGCCGCGCCCAGTTCGCGCGCCGCGCTCTGGATGCCCGACCCCTGACCCGCGCGGCGCGCGGGCACGTCCACCAGCACGATGTTGGTCACCTGGGCGGTGGCGAAGCCGACCCCGACCCCGTACAGGAACAGCGCGAGCGCGATCACCCACCACGCGGTGCCGACCGAGGCGGTCAGCCCCAGGGCCACCAGCCCGATGATCTCCAGCACCAGCCCGATCCGGACCAGGGAGAGCGGGGTCGTGGCCATCGAGAAGCTCGCGCCGCTGGAGAAGAGGCTGCCCGCCGCGATCGCCACCAGCGACAGCCCGGCCTGGAACGCGGTGTAGTCGAGGGTGTACTGGAGCCACAGCGGCAGGACCGCGAGGACACCGAACTCGCCGAGTCCCACGACCAGTGTGACGACGTTGCCGTTGCGGAACGACGGGATGGCGAACAGCCGCACGTCCATCAGCGGCTCGTCACCGCGTCGCTCCAGCGACCGTTGCCGCCGCCAGAACGCGACCGCCGCCAGGACCGACACCACGAACGACACCAGGACCGGCGAGGGGCCGCCGCTCCACGACACCCCGCCGACGTCGAGCGGCTCGGTGGTGAACAGCCAGCCGTGGGTGCGGCCCTCGATGAGCCCGAACGCGAGCAGCCCGAGCGCGAGGCCGGACCAGAGGGCGCTCGGGACGTCCACCCGCCCCGGGACGCGGGGCGACGCGGGCAGATAGCGGAAGGTGGCGATGACGACCAGCACGACCAGCGGCACGTTCATCCAGAAGGTCCAGCGCCAGGAGAGGTCCGCGAGCCAGCCGCCGAGCAGTGGGCCCACGGCCGCCGCCGCGCCGATGGTGGAACCCCACACGGCGAACGCCTGACCCCGGGCCCGACCGGTGAAGGTGGAGTTCACCAGGGCCAGTGACGAGGGGAGGATCAGGGCGCCGCCGATGCCCTGGAGGAACCGGGCCGCGATCAGCGGTCCGCCGTCGGGCGCGATCGCCGCCGCCACGCTCGTCAGCCCGAACACCACCAGCCCCAGCAGAAAGGTCCACCGGGCGCCCCGCAGATCGGTGAGGCGGCCGGTGACCAGCAGCAGCGCGGCGAAGGAGATCGCGTAGGACTCCTGGATCCACTGGGCCTCGACCGAGGTGACGCGCAGGTCGTCGATGATCGGCGCCAGGATCACGTTGACGATGGTGATGTCCACGACGATCAGGGCCACGCCGAGGGAGACGGCGACCAGTCCCAGCCAGTGCCGCAGGGGCGGGGAGGCCCCGTCGGCGGGAGGCCCCGCGCCGTCCGGACGTTTCGTGCTGTCGGTCATCACTCTCCTGCGGTGAGTTATCTTTGCCACAAAGGGAAATATCTTTGCGGCAAAGGTAGATTGGGCCGGGATAGGTTGTCAATCAAGCGGGGCGCGCCCCGTCGGCAGGGATTCGATAGGTGTCGGGTAGAGATGCGGAAGCGGTGCATGTCCATGGAGAGACCGGAGTTCGCCGATCTGGAGCAGCAACGTGACCGCCTGATGGACGGTTTGCGGGGTTTCGGGGCCAACTACACCGAATTCACCCGGCGCTTCGCGGTCTGGCTGGGACTGCACTCCACCGACGCCGCCGCGCTCGCGGAGATCCTCTACGCCGAGGACAAGGGGACCCCGCTGTCCCCCGCGCGGCTCAGCGAGCGGGTGTCGCTGTCCTCCGGGGCGACCACCATCCTGCTCAACCGGCTGGAGGCGGCCGGTCATGTCGTCCGCACCCGTGAGCACACCGACCGCAGGGTGGTGACCCTCCGGTCGAGCCCCCGCATCCGGCCGAGGGCCGAGGAGTTCTTCGCTCCTTACTCCGAGCGCATGACGGCGGCGATGGCGCAGTACCCGCCCGAGCGGCTCAAGGAGTTCGAGGACTTCGTCGCGCATCTGCGCGGCACCATGGACGCCCTGCTCGCCGACGAGTACCGGAGCGGCCGCACCCCCAGGGAGAGTTCCCCGTCCGGCGGCGCCTGAGGGGTGCCCAGGTGGCGCGCGGGGGTGGGCGCGCGGAGCGCGTGGTCAATGCGAAGAAGTCTTCGCGAAGGACTGTTCGCGAAGACTTCTTCGCGTTTACGCTCACGGGATGGACCGCACTCCCGCGCACGATGACGACACCCCCGCACACCGTGACGACGTCCCGGACGCGGCGGACGCGACGCCCGGGACCCCGGCGGCGGAAGCGGCGCGCCCCGCCGGACCGGCGGACGACCCCTTCCCGACCGTCACCCCAGAGGTGCTCGACCTCTCCCGCGATCCCCGGGCGCTGAGGGTGCTGGCCCACCCCGCCCGGCTGGCCCTGCTGACCAGACTCCGGCACCACGGCCCGGCCACGGTCCGTCAGCTCGCCCGGCACTTCGACCTCGACTCCGGAGCCGCCAGCTACCACCTGCGACGGCTGGCGGCGGGCGGACTGATCGAGGAGGACCCGGGCCGGGGCACCCGCCGGGAACGCTGGTGGCGGGCCCGTCACACCGGTACCCAGCACGACCCCGCGCACTCGGCCACCGACCCCGCGCGCGCCACGGGCGACGACGTCCGCTCCGGCCCGGACTCCGGGGACGACGCCGACCGGGCCTACAGCCAAGCGGTCGCGCTCGCCCAGAGCGAGCTGCTGCGCCGGGTCGCCATCGAGACCCTCCCCGCCCTGCCCGACGCCTGGTACCGGGCGACGGCCTTCACCGACCACCGGCTGTGGCTGACCCCTGACCAGACCCGGGCGATGCGCGCCGAACTGGCCGAGGTCATCGCCCGCTACCGCGCGGAGGGCGAGGCCCGGCGCGAGGACGGCACCGACGGGGACACGGCGGGGCCGGTCGCCGCCCACCTCCAGGTCTACGGCACCCCGGAGCCGGGGTGAGCGGTCGAGCCGACCGTCCGACGTCCGGGGGCGACCGGTCGGGACGACGGGGAGAACGCCCGGCGCCCACCGGAAACCGGGTCGGGTCCGGCCGGCGGGACACCGGAGCGCCGCCCCGCCGGGAGCCCCGGGACCGTCCCGCCTTCCGCGACCCCAACGTCCTGCGCTGGCTGGGCGCGTACACCGCCTCGCTCACCGGTGACGTCGCCTACTACTTCGTCCTCGCCTGGGCCGTCTCCCGGGTGGCGGGACCCGCGCAGGTCGGACTGGTCCTCGCGGTGGGCGCCGTCCCCCGGGCCGTGCTGATGCTGGGCGGCGGGGCGCTGGCCGACCGGTTCGGCCCCCGGCGCGTCCTCATCGGCAGCGACCTGGTGCGCACCGTGGTGGTGCTCGCCGTCGCCCTGGTGACCTGGGCCACCGGGCCGGGACTGTGGCCGCTGTGTCTGCTGGCGCTGGTCTTCGGCGCGGTCGACGCGGTGTTCATGCCCGCGGTCGGGGCGTTGCCCCCGAGGATCGCCCCCGTCGCCCAGCTGGCCCGGATCCAGGCGTTGCGCGGGCTCGCCGTCCGGCTCGGCAACGCGACGGGACCCCTGCTCGCGGCGGCCGTGGTGGCGGCGGGCGGCGCGGCGGCCGGGTTCGCGGTCGCCGGGGCGCTGTTCGCGGTCTCCCTGGCGCTGATCGCCGCCGTCCGGATCACCCCTCTGCGGGAGCCGTCCGACAGCCGGACGGCCGGGACGACGGCGGGAGAGGGAACGGGGGAGACGAACGCGCCGGAGGACGAACAGGGGACGGGGGAGACGTACGCGCCGGAGGACGAACAGCCGAAAGGGCGAGGGCGAGGGGCCCGCCCGGGTGCCGCCCGCGCGTTCGCGGGCTTGTGGGGCGACACCCGGGAAGGACTGCGGCTGCTGCGCGGGGACCGACGCCTCACCCGGCTGGTCGCGATCCTGGCCCTCGCGGAGATGTGCTTCGGCGGCCCGTTCGCGGCGGGACTCGTCCTGCTCACCGACGCCCGGGGCTGGGGCCCCACCGCGCTCGGCTGGATGCTCGCCGCGTTCAGCGCCGGGGGCGCCGTGACGGGACTGACGCTGGCCGTCCTGCCACGGGTGCCCCGCGCGGCGACCGTGACGGCGGCGGCCCTGTTGACGACCGCGGTCGCCGTGACGGCCCTGGGCCGGACGGGGGACCCGGCGACCGCGCTGCTGCTGTGCGGTGTGGTGGGCGGGGCCTCAGGGCTCGCCGGAACACTGGCGCACACCCTGGTCCAGCGCGCCACCGAGCCCCGGTACCTCGGGCGGATCACCGCCGTCACCACGCTGTGCACCCTGGGGCTCGCCCCGCTGCTCTACCCCCTGACGGGACTGGTCACCGCCTGGTGGGGCGTCGGGGCGTTCCTCCTCGGCTGCGGGGCGATCTGCGCCACGGCGGGCGTCCTGGCGCTGACCGCCCCCGCGCGGCGCGCGGAACCGTGAGTCCGCGCGCCGTCGTGGACCGTCCGGCGCGGACGGCCGGGGGTCAGGCGCCGCCGGTCGCCGTGGCCGCGCCGCCGGTCGCCGTGGCCGGGAACTCCCCGGCGAAGGCGGCCGCCATCCGCAGATGCGGTGCGGCCTCCGCGTCCCGGCCCTGGCGCTCCAGGGTCCGGCCGAGCATCAGCCGTGCGTAACCCTCGACGGGGTCCCGCTCCAGGACCTCCCGGAGCTGCTCCTCCGCCCGTCCGAGCCGGGCGGAGTGGTAGTACGCGCGGGCCAGCAGCAGCCGCGGGGCGACCTGCTCCGGCTCCTCCTCGACCAGACCGGTGAGGATGCGCGCGGCCGTCAGGTACTCCTTGGCGTCGAAGAACATCCGGGCCCGGTCCCAGCGCTCCGCCGCCGTTCCGAACTCGTAGTACGCCGTGCTCACCGTGACCTCTTCTCGTCTCGTCCCGACGCCACCGTGGCGCCCGGTCGACTGCGGCAACCGGGCCGGGCGGAGGAATATTCCATCAGGGCGAGCGGGCCTGACGGGACCGGGCCGCCGGGGTTAGGTTGTCAGGCATGAGCAACCTTGATCGTGAGGCGGTGCCCGCCCTGTGCGGCGGCCGGGCTTTCGTCGTCGCGGAACCGGTCCGGGAGCTCCTCAGCCCCCGGCGCGTCCAGCTCGGCGAGTCCACCGAGGTCCGTCGGCTGCTGCCGAACCTGGGACGGCGCATGGTGGGCGCGTGGGCCTTCGTCGATCACTACGGCCCGGACGACATCGCGGACGAGCCGGGCATGCAGGTGCCCCCGCACCCGCACATCGGACTCCAGACGGTGAGCTGGCTGCACGACGGCGAGGTGCTGCACCGGGACAGCACCGGCAGCCTCCAGACGATCCGCCCGCGCGAGCTGGGGCTGATGACCTCCGGCCGGGCGATCAGCCACTCGGAGGAGTCGCCCCGGCCGCACGCCCGCTTCCTGCACGGCGCGCAGCTGTGGGTGGCCCTCCCGGACGCGCACCGCCACGTCGAGCCGGGTTTCGAGCACCACGCGAACCTTCCACGGGTCACCGCGCCCGGGCTCACCGCGACGGTGATCCTCGGCGACCTCGACGGCGCGGCCTCCCCCGGCACCGTCTACACGCCCATCGTCGGCGCGGACCTGGCCCTCACCCGGGGCGCGGACGTCCGCCTTCCGCTGGAACCGGACTTCGAGTACGCGGTCCTGTCGATGTCCGGCGAAGCCCGGGTGGACGGTGTTCCGGTACTCCCTGGATCCATGCTCTACCTCGGCTGCGGACGCACCGAACTCCCGCTGAGCGCCGAGTCCGACGCGGGCCTGATGCTCCTGGGCGGCGAACCGTTCGCGGAGGAGCTGGTCATGTGGTGGAACTTCGTCGGACGAAGCAACGAGGAGATCGTCCAGGCGCGCAAGGACTGGATGGAAGGCACCCGCTTCGGCGAGGTGAAGGGGTATGACGGTGCCCCACTACCCGCGCCCCAACTCCCGCCGGGGCAGCTGAAGAAGCGCGGGCGGACGGGCTGACCTGGCGGAGGGGTCCGCGCGGGGCGGAGGCCGCTTCGGCGGGCTCGATCAGGCTGTCATCGGTCCGGGGTCCGGCTGTCTGCGGCTAGTGACTTGAGTCGGGTAAACCCCATGCTGACCCGATGCTGACTTTGCTGACGAGTGATCAGGTCGACAACCGTCCCGCGCGACGGCCGCTGGCCGTCACGATCGGGGTCACACCCCGTCGGCCCCTGGTCCGAGAACCCCGACGGCTTCTCCAGGTAGCGCGGGGACAGACGGCACCGCGACCCGCTCGGACCGCGCGAGGCCAGAGCGTCCGCACCACCCGCGCGCCAACGCTGCTGCCGCTGACGCGCCGACTTCACGCTCACCCGCGGACGCCAGGCGACCTTCGCTGCCGTGATGCCTTCCTCGAACGGCTCGGCCGCCCGAACCCGGACCGGCTCACGCCGTCGACGGACACCAGGCGTCAACCCACCACCGTCCGCATACCTCACGCACCGCGAAATACAACCAACAGCCCATCTCTGTAAGGCACTTCGCGAAAAGTCACCCTGGCGGGTCGAATTCATTGGTCGATGTTCCTGTGCGCTCGAGGCCGCTGCGGCTCCGGGCTACCTTGGCGCCGTTGACACGCCAGGGTGGGCCTCTCCGTGCTGAAGGGAGCGGATCATCTCTGAGGGAGGGCTGGGGTGAATGTCGATCTCGGTGGAACCCGCGTCCTCGCGGTGCGGGGGCGCGCTGGCGGACGCCATGCGCGGAATCGTCTTATCGGGTGAGAGCGCCGACCTCGATGGTGAGCTTCCCGGTCTGCTTTCGCGGATCGCCGGTGGCTCCCGGACGGGGCTTGCTCCGGAGGCGGCGACGGCCCGCTCCTACGCGGTGATGCGCGCGCTGTGCGCCGCGACGGACCCGCCGTCCGTGATCGTCCGCGATGTGCACCGGCTGTGCGCCGTGCACGATTGGGCGGCGGTCGCCGAGCCGACGGCAGGGGCCTTGATGAGCGTCCACTACAACCTGTGCGTCGCCTCGGTCGTGGGGCTGTCCCAGCGGCCCGAGTACACCCGGGACCTGCTCGCGGAGCTCGACGGCATGCGTTCGGTGGGGTTGCTCATGGCGACGGAGGGCACCACCGGAAACGATCTGACCTCGATCAGGACCCGGGCGCGGTACGACGAGGCGACGGACTCGTTCGTTCTGACGAGCCCGGACGCGGCGGCGTACAAGGTCATGTCGACGTCGGCTTACCCGGGGGTGGCGAAGATCGCGGTGGTGCTCGCCCGGCTGGACCCGCCGGCCGGGGCGGGCGGGCCGGACCGGGGTCCGCTGCACGCCTTCCTGGTGCGTGTCGCCACGCGGGACGGGCCGGTCCCGGGGGTTTCCGTCACCCCGCTGTCGCGGGGCCTGGCCGGGGGCATGGACTACGCGCGCACCGGGTTCCACGGGGTGGCGGTGCCACGGACGCACTGGCTGGCAGGGCCGTGTCCGGACGGTGCCGACGCCGATCCGCGCAGGCCCGATCCCGGTTCCCCCGGCCGGTTCTGGCTCACCCTGGACTGCCTGAAGCTCGGGCGGATTCTGCTGCCGGGCATGGCACTGGCCACCGCCCGCGCGTCACTGGCCATCACCGTGCGCTACTCCCTGCGCCGGATGACGCGGGGCGCGGCCCGGGCGACGGTGCCCGCCTTGTCCCAGCGTAACCACCGCGCGGCCCTGATGACCTGCCTGAGCCGGGTGTACGCGGCCACCGCCCTCGTCAACGACGCCAAGGACCGCTGGGCCGCGGGTATCGAGGAGCCCGAACGCACCCTCATGGTCAACAGCGTGAAGGTCCACGCCTCCTACACGGCCCTGTCGGTGATCGACGAATGCCGGGAGCGGGCCGGGGCCCGCGGGATGCTGCTGGGCAACCGCATCGCCGAGTACCTGGGCATCGCGCACGGCGCGGTGACGGCCGAGGGCGACAACCAGGTGATCGCCCTCGCGCTCGGCCGCCTGCTGGCCGCCCGGCCTCCAGCCCACCTCGGCCTGCTCGACGCGGAGGTCCCCGCACCGTCTGGAGGGGCCTTCGACGCCGCGCGGCTGCGGTCCCTGCTCCAGGCCCGTGTCCGCGGCCTGCTCGGCGAAGCGGCCCGGATCCACCAGGCCGGCGGCCGGGCGCCGGGACGCGAGACGGCCGCGGAGACGTTGCGCGACGCCGCGTTGGCGTACGCGGACGCCGAGGCGTTCCGCAGCCTCGGCGAACGGATCCCGGTGGGCGGCGCCGACGCGGCGCGGTGCGTCCTGGAGCACTACGGCCTGGGCGCGGTGCTGCGGCACGCCGACTGGTACCTGGCGCACGGGCTCCTGGACCCGCAGTCCTGGAACGCGGCGCGCGAACGCCTCGAACACCGCCATCGGGAGCTGGCCGGGATCGCGCGGGAGTTGGTCGACGCCTTCGGATACGCCCCTGAGTTTCTCGGTGCCCCCATGCAGGACGGGATCGGCATCTGAGCATCACCGTGCGCCCGCGGGGGAGCACGCCGTCACATCGTCCCGAGAGGAAGGCAGTACGCGATCATGAGCGCACACCTGGAATCCAAGCACCAGCGCGCGTTCGAGCAGCAGCTCGACCTGGACGGCAACGGCTACATCGAGCGCACGGACTTCGTGGCGTTCGGCGTGCGCGTGCTCTCCGCCTTCGAGAGCAGCCCGACCTCCGCCAAGGGCAAGGCACTCGTGGGCGCCGTGCTCGATGTCTGGGAGGCGTTGCGTGCGCAGTGCGACATCGACGGCGACGGACGCATCAGCCCGCAGGAGTACCACCGGGGCATGGCGGGCGCCTTCGTGCACGAGGGCGGCGGCTACGACCGCGCGTTCCACCCCGCGGTACGCGCCGTGCTCGAACTGGCCGACATCGACGGCGACGGGAAGATCACCCCACCGGAGTTCCGTGCGCTGCAGGCGGCCCTGGGCACCCCGGACGACGCGGTGGACGCCGCGTTCCAACGCCTGGACACCGAAGGCCGCGGCGTGCTGAGCATCGATCAGATCGACGCGGCGGCACGGCAGTTCTACACCGGCGAGGGCCAGGAACCCGTCGGCGACCTGCTGTTCGGCGCGTAGTGATCCGCTCCTATCCGCCGCTGGTCGCCGGCGCACCCGAGACAGCCGACCACTGGGTGTACACGGCCCGTGCGAGCGCCCTGATCCGAGATCCACTCACCGTCGGCCGCATGGTGTTGCGGCGCGAGCGCGGCCAGGCCGACGGCGAGGACGAGGACAGCGAGGACCCCCGGCTGGCCGGGCGGGTAGCGCTGGCCCGCCCGGACCAGCTCGCCCGCGCGCTGCGTGCCGCGCGCACCGCCCAGCCCGCCTGGGCCCGCGTTCCGCTCGACCAGCGCCTTTCGCTGGTCTCCGCGTTCCATCACCGTCTGGCCCGCCGTGGCGAGGAGTTCGTCGACCTGTGCGTCGCCGAGGGCCACCCGCTGCCGGTGGCCCGGTGGGAGCTGTCCGGAATGCTCGAAGGCTCACATCAGGACTCGATCGCTTTCGCCCGCCGCACCGCCGAGCACGAGACGCGGGTCGGACGCCGCACCGTGCGCCTGCGTTACCAGCCCGACGGCGTGGTCGCCCTCAGCCCTCCGCAGAACGCCCCGGCCAGCGCCGGCGCGCTCGGCGTGTGGGCGCTGGCCGGCGGCAACGCCCTGGTGGTCGGGGCGCCGCGCAGCAGCCCGCTGGCGCTGGCCTTCCTCTATCACGAGATCGTCTCCCCGGCCCTGGCCGAGACCGGCGCGCCACCGGGCGTCCTGTCAGTGCTGTGCGGTGACACGAAGGAGACGCTGCGCTCCTGGGCCGAGAGCCCCGACGTCGACACCGTCTTCTACTTCGGCTCCTCCGGGCGCGGCCTGGCACTCGCGGCCGAGTGCCTGGCCCGGGGCAAGAAGCCGGTGCTCGAACTGTCGGGCAACGACGGCGCGCTGATCTGGCGCGACGCGGATCCCGCCCAGGCGGCCCGCGCGCTGGCCGAATGCTTCCACGCCTCCGGGCAGATCTGCATGGTGCCCCGCTACGCGATCGTGCACCCGGACATCGCCGACCGGGTCATCGCCGCAGTGGTCGAACAGGCCGAAGCGCTACGCCCCGGGCTCCCCGAGGATCCGCGGGTGCTGCTCTCGCCCGTGTTCAAGGCGCCCAGATTCCGGCAGGCACTGCGGGAGGCGACGGCGGTCGGCGCCCGGGTCGTGACCGGTGGCACCCAGTGGGACCACACCGGCCAGCCGGCCACGGACGGCATGTTCATCCAGCCCACCGTGATCCGGATCGACGGCCTCCAGACGGCGTCGGCGATCCCCAGCGTCCACGAGGAGACGTTCTTCCCGCTCCTGAAGCTCGTCGTGCCCGACCGGGCCCCCGACGCCGAACTGCTCGGCGGGGCACTGGCGTTCCTCGACGCGAACCCCTATGGCCTGCGCAACTCCCTGTGGGCGGCCGACCCCGACGTCATCGCGCGGTTCTCCAACGAGCTGCGCAACGGCGGCATCCTGAAGATCAACGACACGCACAGCGGCAACATCGCCGTCCTGCCCACCCACGGCGGCACCGGCCGCTCCGGCGGTCCCTTCGGCGGCGCCGCACTCCCGCTCCTGCGCACCAGCAGACTCCAAGCCGTCTGCGACGCCACCCACGCCACAGCGCGGGACCACGTCCTGTGACACCGCAGCGGCCACCGGCCACCTCGAAAGCCGACACGGGCCCCGGAAGCTGATGCCGGACCAGCCGCTCGGGCAAGCCCGACCTCTTCGGCGGGCGGGGCCGCATCGGAACCTGCGGAAGATCCGCCAGGGCTTCAGGTGGCTCCGTGCGCGGGGCGGGTGGTCGCCCCGCACACGGGTCGGTCAGGTGCAGCGGATGATGAGGGGGGTGGTGGCGGTGCAGGTGCGGGTGGCGGTGTCGTTGGTCGTGTCGGGGTCCTGGGGGCTGCTGGTGGTGCGGGTGGCGGTGGCCTTGTAGGGGGTGCCCAGGGAGAGGAGGGCGACGGGCAGGCTGAAGCTCCGGGTCACGCTGGCGCCGGGTGCGAGGTCGGTGACGGTGCAGGTGACCGTGGCGGTGGCGGTGGTGCATCCGGTGCTGGTGGGCCTGACGCCGCCGGGGGTGAAGGTGGTGGTGACGGTGCCGGTGGCGGCGGTCCGGGGGCCGTTGTTGGTGAGGGTGAGGGTGTAGTCGACCCGGCCGGTGAGGCCCGGCCTGGGGGTGGCGGCGAGTTGGACCTGGAGGTCGGCCGCCGGGCGTGCGGGGGCCACCACCACGTAGCTGGGCTGCGTGGCGAGGTTGACGGTGCGGGTGAGGGCGCGGGTGGCGGTGTCGAAGACGGAGAGGGTCCGGCTGGCGCCGTTGGTCACCCAGGCGTGGGCGCCGCCCGGGGTGAAGGCGATGTCGAAGGGGCTGTCCCCGGCCGGGACGGTGGCGGCGACCGTGTTGGTGGCGGTGTCGAGGACGGAGACGTTGTCGGCGCCGCCGTTGACGATCCAGGCGTGGCGGCCGTCGGTGGTGACCGCTGCGGCGTTGGCGTCGTGGCCGGTGGTCACGCTGGTGGTGGCGGTGTGGGTGGTGGCGTCCACCACGGTGACGGAGCTCTGGTCGCGCCCGGAGGGTACGTACGCGTGCTTGCCGTCGGGGGTGAAGGCGGCCGCGCGCGGATACCCGCCGGTGGGGATGTTGCGGAGGACGGTGTTGGTGGCGGTGCTGACGGCCTGGAGTCCGTTGGCCGTGCTCTGGGTCGCGTAGACCACGGTACCGGCCGGGTTGATGTCGACGTCGAAAACGCGGTCGAAGGTGCGGATGGTGGTGGTCACCTGCTGGGTGGCGAGGTCGACGACCCTGAGCCACGGGCCGGTGCTGTCGCCGACGTAGGCGTGGCGCCCGTCGGGGGTGACGGCGATGGTCGAGGGCGAGCCGGTGACGGTGAAGCTGGTGGCGGTGTTGGTGGCGGTGTCGATCACCCCGACCTTCCCGGTGTGCGCCCCGGCGACGTAGACGCGCGAGCCGTCCGGGGACAGCGCCAGGCCGCCCGCTTCGACGCCCACCGGGATGGTGGCCAGCACCTCGCCGGTGACCGTGTCGACCGCGAGGACCTTCTGGGTGTTGACGGTCGAGACGTAGGCCGTCGGGTGCCGGGGGTCCGCCGCCGGGGCCGGAGCGGCCTGGGCGCCCGGGGCGGACAGGGCGGTCAGGGCCGAAGCCGCCAGTAACAGCGCCCCCGCCCACGCGGTGACGCTGCGGACGTTCCAACGGCTCTCACCGGTCTGGTCGTTCATGAACACACGCACTCCGTGGACCTCTGTTCTCTTCGCCGCTCGGAGCCCGCCGTACCTTCCGGCGGAATCACCGTGCGTGCACGACTGGTGGCAACAGGTCACAAGGTTGTGGCTGGCCGCTCCCGCCCGCAAGGGCGGAAACGGGCCAGCGCCCGCCCCACCCGCCCCGACGGCCCCCACTCGGCGAACAGCGTTCCGGCCTCCGGCCCAGACGGCGAAATCCGCAGTGCCGCGACCCGCGCGGCCGGTTCATCTCGTCAATCGGGCACTCGACCACCCGACCGGACATCCGCTGGATCTCGACCTTGTGCCGCAGCTCCAGGAATCAGGAAGTACGTGGTCAGCGCCTGAGAACGCCCCAGCCGGGTGCCGCTCGGCGAAGCCCACAGCACCTTCTCGAAGTACGCGTCGGCATCGGGCGGCCGCATCTCCTACAGCGGTGGCCGAACCAGGTCCGCATCTGCTCCAGGTGTCCGACGTCCCTGCGGATCGTGCGGTCCGCCAGCCCCGCCGAGGCCCACGCCAGCGCGTCGGTCTCGAACCGCTCCAGTTCCTCCACCATGGCCGACGGTCGGACATCACTCAGGTCCGTACGACAGCCAGCGCCAACCCGAGCCTCCTCGCCTTCGGCCAGATCGCGAACCGAAGGCTTGACCCCGGACCGGGCACCTCCGCCCCCGCCGTCCTCGCTCTGGACGCCGCCCCCGGCCAGGTCGCCGCCCTCAGCCAACTGCCCGCGTTCGTGCTGGCCCTGCCCGCCGGGGTGATCGCCGACCGCACCTCCAAGCAGCGGCTGATGATCTGGTCCCATCTCACGGCGGTGGGTGTGGTCGCCGCAGTCGCGGCCGCCGCCGTGCTGGACGCCCTGTCCATGTGGGTGCTGCACCGGTCACGCTGATCACCGGGTCGGCGTTCGCCGTGGCGGACAGTGCGGGCACCTACCTCGGGACAACGTTTGCCGCGGTCCTCGGGGCCACCCACTCCCCGATCTCTGACGCCCTCTCCTACCTGGTGGGGGCCTGGACGTAGCAGATCGTCTGGGCGTCGCCTGCGGCGCGGGCCGCGCGGAGAGCTGTGTCGAGGTGGTGGCGGGCCCGGTCGTGGCGTCCCATGTCGATGTCGGCCCAGGCAACGACGCGGGTCAGTTCGGCGACGGCACGGAACAGGTCCCGGCCGACCGCTTCGGTGTAGTGGCCCGTCAGCAATGGGGTGGCACGGTGCTGGAGGCAGGCCAGAGCCCGGGGATCGTGCGGGTTTCCGCCGCCGTACCAGGCGTCGGCCCGGCGGGCATCGGCGGCGGCATTCCACAGGGTCGCGACATCCGTCCGCCCGACCCGTCCCGCCGCCGGGGCGCTCGGGGCGGGTGTGGCACTCCGCGCCCGGCCCGGTGTCGTCGCGGCCGGTCGCGCGGGCGGTCTGCCGCTGCCACAGCGCGCGCCTGAGCACCGCCGCCGCGGCCAGGTCGGCGACCGCGGCCAGCCGCTCCACCGCCATGGTCCGCGCCGCCGCAGCGGCCGCGCTGGTGCGGGCGGTGCGCTGCTGCGCCCAGCCCGTGACGAGCGCGCCGAGCAGTGTCCCGGCGATGGCGAGCACGCCGGCGGTGAGGGTGGAGTCCATGACCCCAGGCTGACGGGGCCGGGCGGACCGCGGAAGGGGTTGCCCGGTGCCAGTCGGGCGGAGGGCGGCGGGCCGCCCCCGGGCCCCGGGGGGTGACGGCCGGGGCCGGTCCGGCCGCTGCCGGTTGCGGGGTGGCAGCGGCCGGGGGGCTCTCGTCAGGGCGCCGCCGGACGGTTCACGGTGACCTGGTCGCGAGGCCGTGAACCGTCGTCGGGTGCCCTGCCGGAGCTTGGCTAGTTGTATTGACCACGAGCGTTGTTGACGCTGGTTGGGTCTTGATCATGACGAAGACCTCCGGTGTGGTGAAGGTGTCTAAGCTGCACCGCACACGGAGGTCTTCGTGTCCCACCGTAATGCCCGTCTGACCGTTCATGGCAGGCGGATCCTGGTCGAGCGTGTTCTCGAGGGACGTCCGGTCGCGCATGTGGCGGCCGAGATGGGCATCTCCCGGCCGACCGCCCACAAGTGGGTGCGGCGCTGGCGGGCCGAGGGCGACAGTGGCCTCGCCGACCGCCCGAGCAGACCCCGCACGACGCCGCACCGCACCCCGTCCGCGGTCGAGGCCGAGGTCTGCCGGCTGCGGACCGAACGCAAGCGCGGCCCTGCGCGGATCGGCCCGGTCCTGGGCCTGCCCGCCTCGACCGTGCACCGGATCCTGGTCCGCCACGGCCTGAACCGCCTCGCCTTCCTGGACCGGCCCACCGGCCAGGTGATCCGCCGCTACGAACACGCCCGGCCGGGCGACCTGGTCCACGTCGACATCAAGAAACTGGGCAACATCCCCGACGGCGGCGGCTGGCGAACCGTGGGCAGGGCCGTCGGCGAAGCAAACCGCCAGGCCACCACCGATGAGCGCAGGAGCTGCAAACCGGTGATCGGCTACTCCTTCGTCCACTCCGCGGTCGACGACCACTCCCGCCTGGCCTGCAGCGAGGTCCTGCCCGACGAGCGCCAGCACACGGCCGCAGGCTTCTGGCAGCGGGCGAACGTGTTCTTCGCCGCCCACGGCATCACCGTCCAGCGGGTCCTCACCGACAACGGCTCCTGCTACAAGGCCCGGCTGTTCACCCGGACCCTGGCCGCCGCCGGCATCACACACAAGAAGACCCGGCCCTACCGGCCGCAGACCAATGGCAAGGTCGAACGCTTCAACCGCACCCTCCTGGACGAATGGGCCTACCAGCGGCCTTACCACTCCAACGACGAGCGCACAGCGGCCCTGGCAGACTTCCTCCACACCTACAACCACCACCGCAGCCACACCGCCCTCGGAGGCAGGCCACCCATCAGCCGCGTCAATAACCCTGCGGGTCAATACAGCTAGTGCGTGCGGAGGGAGCTGATCTGGTTGTCCAGCACGCCGAGCCAGGGTGCGTCCGTGCCGAAGTACTGGGACGCGCCGCTGAAGCCATAGTGTTCAAAAGCGTTCACATGGCAGTTGCTGAAAACCCGTAGGGAGCTGACCTGGTCATTCCAGCCGGTCGGCATGCTGTACTCGGCGTCCCACGTATAGTCGTTCTTGCACGAGCGCGGTCCAGTCAAGAAGATGCTGGATCCTGCATAGTTGGGTTCCAAGTACAAGACCGCTTGGATGGTCGTGCTTGCGGCGGTGCGTGAGGTGCGGCTGTCAGCTCCCTTGTTGACCTGGTCGACGAAGTTCGGCGTTCGGGCGGCCTTTTCCTGGGTGGCGTCGGTGACCCGGCCGCCGGTCGCCGCGGCGACGGCCTCGCGGAACGTCTTGTAACAGGTCGTCTTGTTCGTCTCCCCCTGGGCGACGCAGTGGGGGCCGGTCCCGGACACCCGGGGCGCCTGCTCCGCCGCGGTGGCCGACGGTGTTGTCAGCAGGCCGACGGACGCGACGGCCGCGAGGACGGCCATACCCGCTCGTGTTCTCACAGTGTTCTCACCTCTCCGTGGTGGGTACCGGCCGGTTCCGGACCGGTACAGCGGTCCGCCCCGTGGCGTACCGGCCGGGAAGAGGAAGATCTCGGCCCAGGCGTTGCCTCCCGCCCCGCAACTCCGCTCCGCGAAGAGCGCTTTGGAGCAGTCAGAGCTCTGCGACGCTCGCGCCCGGGCGCGGGACACAAACAAGATCACTGGAGGTTCGAGGACGGGTTCTGATGATGCGGGGCAGACGCACCGCGAGGGAGGCGTACCGGCAGGAGCCGAAGTCGGCGACCGCACGGCCCACATCGGCGCGCAGGGCCCCGGGCGCGGGTTCGGCGGCGCCCGGTCCGAGGTCGAGCATCGCGTCCCTCGGCCGGGCGACGAGCAGCTCTCGCAGGAGAGCGTCGCCGCGTCCCAAGCTGGCGTCCGGTGGGGCGCCGCCGGGTGTGGCCGCGGTGGCCGCCAGGCCCGCGAGCAACCGCCTTCTCCGCAAGGGGTCACCGTCTTTCCGTCCGGAAGCGCCCACCCTGGGGGTGCGCACGAGGGGATATCCGGTCGCCGTACGATCCCGCCAGCCGTGTCGGTACTCCGGACCGTCCTGCTGCGGTGCGAGGCCGAGGGCCTGGTGGGGCAGGTCCAGCCCGTCGGCGAAGCGCCGCAGCACGGTGCTGTCGGTCAGCGGCGTGATCCCGCGCTCGCACCGGGAGACCCGGGCGGCGGAGTAGCCGGGCCTCGCTCCGACCTGGGCCAGGGTCAGGTCCCTGCCCCTGCCGCCGCCGCCATGGCGGCGGGAGTCTTCGGGTGTCGGCGGATGTGCGGTGTCCGGTCTCATGGCGGGCCGCCTCCTGGGTATCTGCGCCGGGCACCTGACCTGGCCTCAGCGGAAAGGGTCCAAGGCCCGGCAGGGACTGCTCCACTCGGCACGGAAGACCACGAGGACCGGTCCGGTGGCCTTGACCGCCTTCGCCTCGAAGTCCGCGTCGGTGACGTCGACGACTGTGCTGCTCAAGGGATTCGCTCCTTCATGACGGGCGGCACGGCGGTGGACACCAACGCCGTGCCGCGGGATTCCGGCACTGTGGTGATCCGGCCATCGGTGGCCGACCCCGCTCCGGACGTCGCGCGGAAGCCCGGGGCGGGATGTGAGTCAGGGGTGGCGAGGCCGAACCGGCACCCGAAGGGCACCGGCAGGCCGTCGAGGGTGTTGAGCGGCCCAGGGTGCCGGTGGTGACGGTGGGTTCGCCGTCGGCCCGGAGCCGGGAGGGCGTGGCCCGGGCGATGGCGAGGCGGTCGGGGCCGGTGCGGGTGACGGTGTGAGTGGCGTCGGCCGTCGCCGGGTTCGTCAGGCCGGGGGTGTGGACGAGGACACCGTCGCGCACCTGGAGCGTGCGGTGGGCGGGGTCGCCGTCGAGGTGGACGCCGAGGCGGTCGAAGGGCATCTCCAGCGACATCGCCTCCGGTGCGGGCCGGGCGATGATCTGCGGGGGAGGGTGGGTTCGGCGGGGCGCCGTCAGCCGGGCGGGTGTGCGGCTCGTGCGCGGAGGCGGGGTAGGAGTTGCGCCAGGGGCCGCTCTCCGTCTGGTGGCCGAGCTGTTCCATGCCGTTGGCGGACGGGCTTCGGATCCTGATTGACCGTGCCGCGCCGCCTCGGAGGGCACGGTGTGCGTCGGCTTCGGCGGACCTGCGGCCCGGTGGACGCGGTCTTGCCCGGCCCCGGGTCCTGAGGCGGAACGGCCACCGCCGCGTTCAGACCCCTCGTCAACGACGGCGCGGGTCGCGGCGCGTCCGGTGGACCGGTCAACGAACTCTCCCTTCATCGGGCGGAGCGCACCTGGTGCGGAACAGCGCGAGCCCCGCGAACAGGACTCGGAGGCTCTCAGGGAGCACTCGAACACAGTCACGCAATGTAGTGGATCGGCTACTGGAGCATTCCAGCTCTCGGCTGATCCGCGAAAGGAGACGAACCAGCCAATCCGGCGCGCGCGACGAGCCGGCCGAAGTTTCCGGCCCACGCCTTCGGTGGCAGCCCCGAGGTCAACGAAGGCGCCTGGGGTGCCCGCTCCGGCTCGCCGCGGATCAGGCGCGATCTGCCTGCTGTGGTGAGGGGTCGGTGTCCCTTAGGAGGCGTTCGACGAGGTCCTGCCAGCTCTCGGCCAGGGGGTGCCCGGCGTCAGGGGCGGGGGCGGCGGCCGCTTCGTCCATGGACAGGTAGAGCAGGAGGGGGCCCTCCAGCGCCGCTGCGAGCTGGACGGCGAGGTCGTCGAGGTAGGGCGGGGACGGGCGGGTCTGCCCGAGGAGGACGCGGATGTGGGGGCGGGTCATGGTGGCGCCGCCGATGGGTACGGGCTGGGTGCGGTCCAGTGAGGCCCGTGCGATGGCGTGGTGGTCCAGGAGGAAGGCGATGCGGGCGCGGCCGTAGGCGATCAGACGCTCGGCCGGACCCGCGCCGGGGCCGAGGGGAGGCGGGCCGGACAGGACCTGTTCCTGGAAGTGGCGCTCGTCCTCGTCGAGGAGGGCCTGGAAGATGCCCGCGCGGGTGCCGAAGCGGCGGAAGACGGTGCCTTTGCCCAGGCCGGCCCGTTCGGCGAGGGCGTCCATGGTGACCTTCCGCGTTCCCTGCTCGTCGATCATCTCGCGGGCGGTCCGCAGGAGGTGTTCACGGTTGCGCGCCGCGTCAGCGCGTTCACCGCGCGGTTTTCCGAAGGGCACGACAGGCAGGTTCACAAGCTCCAATGTACCTCCCCGGAACAGCTAAGCGGGGTAAAGTCCGTTTGAGTGCTAGCGTGGCGGCGCGAGCCGGAGCTGTCCGGCCGTGCCCATCGATCACCCATGCGGAAGTGAGAAGCTCCATGCGCCTGTTACGTCTGGACGTCAGCGTCTTCCCGGCGGCGTCCGCCGGCGGCGAGATCGCCGACCGCGTCGGGCCGGGTGGCCCGCCGCCCGCCCCGAGGGCACGGTGACCCGTTGCCACCTGGGCACCGACCCGATCGGCGCCGATGCCCGGGTGCGGTCCACCACCTCCGGGTTCGCCCCCGAGGAGCAGGGCACCACCGAGCGGAGCGACGCTCCCGCCCGTATCTGACCACCGGGCGGTGGACGGCGGTGCCGTTCCCGCCCACCACCTTCACAAGACGAGGAAACCTGCCGTGAACGTCTTCCTGTGGGTCCTGCAGATCCTTCTGGCGCTGGCCGTGTTGGCCGCCGGCGGATTCAAGCTCACCCAGTCCCGCGAGCAACTCGCCGTCTCGATGAACTGGGTGAACTCCTTCACCCCGGCCCAGATCAAGGGCATCGGCGTGCTGGAGGTGCTGGCCGCCGTCGGGCTCGTGGCCCCGGCGGCCGCCGACATCGCACCGGTCTGGACCCCGATCGCCGCCGTCGGCGTGGCCCTGCTCATGATCGGCGCCGCGATCACCCACCTGCGGGCCCGGGAACTGCCCAACGTCGCCGTGAACGCGGTCCTGTTCGCCATCGCCGTCGTCATCGCCTGGGGCCGGTTCGGCCCCTACGCCTTCTGATCAATTCCAAGGGGTTCAGCGGTCGTGGGCGGCGAGTGCGAGGACGCGTCGCAGGACTCGGACGGCTGCGTCGCGAGGGGGCCCGGACGGGCCGCGCCGCGGGTTCGTTGAGGGCGGTGCGTCCGTGAGGCGGGAGGCGGTCCCACGGTGGAAGGGCTTCACGGGGGAGGAACCGTCGTGGACCGTTCCTCCGGAGCCTGACCGCCGCAGGGGTGCCGTACCGGAATCGTTCTCGTGGACCGGTGGGTGCCGGGTCGGTCGTGGGCGCGCGAGCCTCGCCCCGTGAGGGGCCGGGCTTCGGCTCGGGGCGGTCGTCATGGGCTTCGCGTCCAACCGGCGACGTGGGCCCGCGAACGTGGGCTCGCGTCCCATCGGCGGCGGAGTGACCCCGCGCGGGGTCACTCCGTGAGCCGGATCCGGATGCCCACCGTGCGATGTCCGCGCCCCTTGAGCCGGCTCCCCAGCAGGCTGACCCGCGCGACGAGGCCGTACTTGCGCTTCATCAGGTCGAGGTAGCGGGCGGTGTCCCGGTCGGCGGGCAACTCGGCGACGCCCGGGACGGCTTCGCCCTTCGGGTTCCCCCTCCAGTCGCACGGGGCGATGGTCACCCGGCCGCTGTTCCGGATGCGCTTGACCTTGCCCGCGTCGGCCGCGCTCCATACGGCCAGGTGGTCCCCGTCCCGCATCACCCACACCGGAGTGGGGACCGCGCGTCCGTCCCTGCGGAAGGTCGTGAGGAGTACGTACTTGGCCGCCGCCAGCCGCTCAAGTGAGCTGCCGGGTACGGGTGCTGAGGCGGATGACGAGTCGCTCATTCCATTAGCATAACTGGTTAGTTAACTAACTGGCCGCCGTGAACCGCCGCGGTGCCGATCCCGCCGACGAGGAGCGTGACGTGCTGACCTTCGCCTGGGCCGTGCTCGCCGGATTCACCCTGGGCGTTCCGGCCGTCCCCGTCGGCCTCTCGATCTCCCTCCCCCCGCCCGTCGCGCTCCTCGCGGTGCTCCTGGGCTCGGCCGGATGCCTGCTGTCCGCCGTCTTCGCGGTCGAGCGGTTGCGTACCCGGTGGCTGGCCTGGCGCTCGAACCGCCGCTCCGCCGAAGCCGGTTCGCCGCCCGGGAACCGCCTCACCGGCCCCACCGGCCGACGGGCGCGGCGCGTGGTGGACCGGTACGGGGTGATCGGATTCGGCGTCATCGGACCGGCGCTCTTCGGCACTTGGGGATCGGCCGCGCTGGGAACGGCGCTGGGGCTGCCCCGCTGGCGGCTGATCGGCTGGCTCATGGCAGGCGTCACCCTGTGGTGCACCGTCATGCTGCTCGCCTCCGAAGCGCTGATCGACGCCCTCGGACTGTGGTGACGACAGCTCCAAGCGCTGGTGCGCTGTCACTGGCGGAGTGCCGTCCATGCGCTTGTCAAGTGCTTGTCGGCTCAAAAGGTATTCCTTTGGTAGGCGCTGTTAGCATGATCCGTATGTCCCGAGCCGAGGCGACGAAGGCGCGCATCCTCCGGGCCGCGACCGAGGAGTTCGCGGCGTACGGCATCGCGGGAGCCCGTGTCGACCGCATCGCCAAGGCGGCCTCGGCGAACAAGAACCTCATCTACGTCTACTTCTGCAACAAGGACGGGCTCTTCGACGCCGTCTTCGACGCACACGTCGGACGCGGTCTCGACGCGGTGCCCTTCACCCCCGACGACCTGCCCGACTACGCCGGGCGGCTGTTCGACTTCTACCAGAGGCACCCCGAGGTGCTCCGCCTGGCGACCTGGCACCGGCTGGAACGCGGCACTGCCAGGGGACGGGACACCGTCGTCGCCGGGTCGGCCCGCGACGACAAGCTCGCCTCGCTGGAAGCGGTCCAGCGGGATCGGGGCGGCGCGCCGGGCTTCGCTCCGGCCGCGCTCCTCACCCTCGTCCTGGCCATCGCCTCGGCCTGGAGCCCGACGAACGCCGCGAGCACGCCCGCGTCGGCCGTTCCGGCGCAGAGCCCGGCGGAATGCCGGAACGCGATCGTGGAAGCCGTGCGACGCTTGCTGTGAGGCGCGGGCGGTCCGCCCGGCCCGGCACCCGCACCTCGTGCGGGGCCGTTTGATCGGCTGTCCGCACGGTGGTGGGATCGGCGCATGTCCACTCGCACCGAACAGGTCATGTACCCCAAGACGCCCGAGTCCGCCCGCTTCGTGGAGCGGATCGCCGAGGTGACCGACGCGACGTCCCGACTGAACGTGCTTCCGTTCAGTGACAGCGCGGGCCGCGCGGAACTGCTCTCCGTCGTGTTCGGCGGCCCGCTGCCGGAGTCGGTGGTGATCTACCCGCCGTTCTTCACCGAGTACGGGCTCAACACGACGTTCGGGGAGAACGTCTTCGTCAACCAGGGATGCACCTTCATGGACAAGGGGGGCATCCGCGTCGGCGACCGCGTCATGATCGCCCCGAAGGTCAGTCTCGTCACCGGAGGCCATCCGCTGCCCCTGGCCGAGCGCCGCGAGTACCTCACCTTCGCCCCGATCGTCATCGAGGACGACGTCTGGATCGGGACGGCAGCCGTGATCACGCAGGGGGTGACCGTCGGCGCCGGTGCGGTGGTCGCCGCCGGTGCCGTGGTCACCCGCGACGTTCCCGCCGGAACGGTGGTCGCGGGCGTGCCCGCCCGGGTGATCAAGACCATCGACGACTGAGCCCGGCCGGGCCGCCGACCGGGACGCGTGGTGCCCGGTACCGCCGAGGGGAGGGTCGCGGGGTGGAACACCGTCCGGGCGGTGTCCTCGCCGTTGTTCCGGGCCTGTTCGACGCGTCGGCCGACCCGGGTCGCCCGGGTCGGGGTTCCCTCCCATGGTGTGAGGTGCATCACTTGAAGGCTTCGGCTTTGTCCGTTCGTTACGGATGATTGTCCGAATACCCCCTGGTGGTGGTCGTGTTGACGGACCGTTGGATGAAGGGGGCGGGTGCGCGTGTCGCCCCCGGGGAGCGCCCGGACGCTGACAGCGTCCGGGCGCGCGGACTACGTTGTGCCGGTGCGCGGACCGGGAAGCTGGCTGAGGCGGCCCTGGACCGGCCTGCTCGGCGCCTCCGCATGCCTTCTCCTGGGCGCCGCCGGTCACACGGGGGCGGGCGGAACCCTGCCCGGCCCGGTGGCCCTCGCGGGCATCTTCCTCGTCCTCGTCGTCCTCTGCGGAACGCTCTCCACCGTACGCCGCCGCCATCCGGGGAAGACCGTTCTGGCGCTGGTGGTCGCCCAGGCGGCGCTGCACCCGGTCTTCCATCTGCTGTCGGCCGCTCCCGCCGCCCCGGCGGGACCGGCCCCGGGGCGCGTGACGGGCCCCCACGCCGTCGGTCCGCACCCCGCCGGGTACCCGGCCGGTGCCGACGGACACCTCACGCACTTCGGGATGCCGCTGGCCCACGCGCTGGCCGCCCTCGGCGGAGTCCTGACCCTGTTCCACTGCGACCGCGTCCTGGCGCGGCTCGCCGTCCTCCTGCGGCGTCCGGTACGCCCTCCGGCCACCGTGACGGTGGTGCCTTCCCGGTCCGTACGGCAGTGGGTCGTCGGGGCGGCGCCCCCCGCGCCGCTCTTCGGGGTCCTCCTGGCCCGGCTCCGCCCCCGGCGCGGCCCTCCGGTCACGGCGAGCTGAACGCTCGCCGACCCGTGCCACCCGCCGACCCACAGGCGGTCCACGTCCACGGCTGCCCTAGGGGCTGTCTGATAATTCCCCGCGGCGTCACGGCGCCCGGCACGCACGCTCGCCGCGTTGCCGAAAAGCCCTAGTAGCTCCGCTACGAGGACTCTCCGGCGCCTTGCGATCGCACGCACCGGACACCGCTCCTCACTCCACGGAGAATCATCAGACACCCCCTAGCGGCCGTGGTTCCCGTACGCCCGACCGGAGAACACCCATGTCTTCCCCCACCGAACCCACGCCGTCCTCCGACGGCGGTCCGCCCCCCACGGCGCCCCCGTCCGGCAGATCCTGGCGCGGTGCGCGTGCCCTGCTGGTCCGCCTCCACTTCTACGCGGGGGTCTTCGTCGGCCCCTTCCTCCTGATAGCCGCCCTCACGGGCCTCGCCTACACCGTCACCCCCCAACTCGACCGGATCCTCTACGGCGACCGGCTCCGGGTGGAGGAGGTCGGCGACCGGGTGCTCCCCCTCGCCGACCAGGTCGCCGCCGCCCGTTCGGCGCACCCCGGGGGCACCCTGGCGTCCGTGATCACTCCGCCCGGTCCCGAGGACACCACCAGGGTCGTCCTCTCCCTGCCCGAACTCGGGGACAAGCAGCGCACCGTCTTCGTCGACCCCTACACGGCGGAGGTCAAGGGCGAACTGACCACCTGGTTCGGCTCCACCCCGGCGACGACCTGGCTGGACGACCTGCACCGCAACCTCCACCTCGGCGAGGCCGGGCGGCTCTACTCGGAGGCGGCCGCGAGCTGGCTGTGGGTGGTCGTCGCCGTGGGCCTCGTCCTGTGGACCGGCCGCAGCCGGGGACAGCGCGCGAAATCGCTCCGGGGCGTGCTGCTCCCGGACCGCTCGGCCAAGGGCGTCCGGCGCACCCGAAGCTGGCACGCCGCGACCGGGGTCTGGCTCGCCGTGGGGCTGTTCTTCCTCAGCGCGACCGGTCTGACCTGGTCCCAGTACGCGGGTGAGCGCTTCGGCCGGGTCCTCGACGCGGCGAGCGGTCACGCGCCCGCCCTGGACACCTCGCTGCCCGGTGCCGAACCGGCCGCCGGAGGGGACGGCGGACACGAGGGGCACGGTGGTCACGCCCCGGCCGACGACCGGCCCCGGGTGGGCCCGGCCGACTTCGGCGCGGCCCTCGCGGCGGCCCGTGAAGCGGGTCTCGACGGTCCCGTCGAGGTGACCCCGCCGAGCGACGCGGCCAGCGCCTGGGTCGTCGCCCAGTCCGACGACGTCTGGCCCGTACGGTACGACCGGGTCGCCGTCGACACGGCCAGCGGTGAGGTCACCTCGCGCACCCGGTGGGCCGACTACCCCCTGCTGGCCAAGTTCTCCAAGCTCGGCGTCCAGGGCCACATGGGCGTCCTGTTCGGGGTCGCCAACCAGATCCTGCTGGCGCTGATCGCGGTGGGGCTCGTCCTGGTGACGCTGTGGGGGTACCTGATGTGGTGGCGGCGACGGCCCACCCGGGCCGACCGCGCGGCACTCGTCGGCAAGCCTCCCGTGCGGGGGGCCTGGCGGCAGACGTCCTGGCCGGTCCTGGTCATCGGCGTGCCCGCCGTGGTCGCGCTCGGCTGGGCACTCCCGGTGCTGGGCGTCACGCTGGCCGCCTTCGTCGCCGTGGACGTGCTCGTCGGCCTCGTGCGCCGCGTCCGCCCTGCCTGATCCCCGGCCGGTCCGTCGCACCCGTGTGCCGTCTCCCGGCACACGGGTGCGACGAGGAGGCCGACACGACGTCAGGACATCGGCTCCGGGCGCTGCGAGCCCCGTCCGTCCGCCCGTCCGCCGGTCCGTCCGTCCCGCCGTGTGACGCACCTCATGCTCCCGGAAGGGCACCAAGACGGGGTCTTCCCCGACTGCTGGGACGTCAGCGGTCGCCTCCGGGTGACGGCCCGCTCCCCGAACCGTGGAGGCACGTCCTGTGAACGCCCCGACGCCCACACCCCCCGACCGTGAGGGGCGCGTCCGGTTCCTGCCGACTCCGGCGGTCTGCGGTCTGTTCCTGCTGGTGCTGTTCACCGTCGTCGGTGGATACGGGGTGGGCATGGCGATGGACTCGGTGTCACCGGCCGCCTCCCCCCACCGCCGGTGACCGCGCCCCGAGCGATGCCGACCGCCGCCGCTCGCGGGGGACACCGTTCATACCGGGAGCGCCGGGGGCCGGCCCGAGTAGGCTCCTGTCCATGGGGTCCACGGGCGCGTTCCTGCCGTTCCTGATGGTGGTCGTGGCACTGGGCGTCGCCGGGTTCCTGGCGGATCGTCTGCTGCTGGCGATGGAGGCACGGGGCTGGATCTACTGGCGCAGGACCAAGAGCCTGTCGTCCATCGGCACCGACCTGGTCCAGGAGGGTGACCCCGGGGCCCAGGCCGTGAAGCGCGCGATGGAGCAGGAGCGCGTGCGCAAGAACGTCAGACCGGCGGACGATCCGCCGTTCCGGGTGGATCTGGACGCCGGTACGGTGCGCGTCCGCCGCACCGGTCGCGACGGGCCGGAACGGACGCCTCCGCCGTGACGGCCGCGCATGACGCCTCCGGTCGGCGTCGCTCCGCCAGCCCCTTCCCGGCGGGGAGCCGCGACGGTCGGCGCGGGGGCCAAACCGGTTGCGGGCGCGGCCCGGTGCCTGCGACCGTACGGGTTTCCACGACCCCGACGAGGCCCGGATGACGATCTACTTCTACGGTGCGGACGACGTCCCCCACGGCTGCTTCTCCAACTTCTCCCCGCACGCCCTGGAACTCGACGGGCGGGTGTGGCCGACCTCGGAACACTACTTCCAGGCCCAGAAGTTCACCGGCACCCGCCACGCGGATCTCATCCGACGGGCCCGTACCCCGCTGCGCGCCGCCGAGTTGGGCCGTGACCCGTCCAAGCCCCTGCGACGGGACTGGGAGCGCGTCAAGGACGAGGTGATGCGACGTGCCGTGGAGACCAAGTTCCGCACGCACGCGGACATCCGCCACGTCCTGTTGTCCACCGCCGACGAGGAGATCGTCGAGGACACCGGCACCGACCACTACTGGGGCCGCGGCAGGACCGGAACGGGCAGGAACAAGCTCGGACGGATCCTGATGCGCACCCGCACCCGGCTCCGCGCCGAAGAGGACGGGCGTTTCGGATAGCGGCCGGTGGCGTCGGGGACCCGGACCCGCCCGCCGGGCGTCGGCGTCCCGTCGGAGGGGGAGGCGCGCGGCGCCCGGTCCGGACCGCCGGGGGGAGAGGGACCGGGCGCGCGGCGGCCGGAGCGCGGGCCCCGGCCTCCGTACGGCCCGGTCCCGGGGGCCGGGGTGCCCCGGCCGGTGAACCGGTCAGAACGCGGTCCAGGTGAAGGCCACCTGGTCGCCGTTCCTGATCCTGAACTGGCACCCGCCCACCGGGGTCGGCGTGCCGTTCACGGAGACGTTCCAGTAAGCGGAGCCGCCTGCGCTCACGCCCTTCACGGTGTCGACGAGGTAGTCGTCGAAGGACGCGTACCAGGCGCCGTCCCAGGTGAAGCCGTTCCGCTGGGCGGCGTGGTCCAGGGCGGCCGTCGGGGTGGGGACCTTCGTCGGGTGGGCGCCGCCGTTGGTGCCGTCGCACTTGTGGGTGCCGCCGGACACCGTGGTGACGTCGTGGCCCCAGGTGAAGAGCCTCTTCCGGAACAGCGGGCCGTCCGGGCCCTGGACGGTGACGGTGACTCTGACCGGGGCGTTGGTGAACGGCACGGTCTCCGTTGTGGCCCGCGCGGCGCCGGGGGCGGCGGTGAGCGTGAGGCCGACGGCCGCGGTGGTGACGGCGACGCGGCGGAGCAGGGTCGGACGCATGGGGTTCCTCTCGGTCGGTGGGTGTGGTGCGGGTGCCTGGTACGGCCCGCGACGCTCGCCGCGGGCCGGGTTCAGTCGGTCGTGGAGGACGGGGGCCCGGTGGGCCGGGCGAAGCGGACCGGGGCCTGGAAGCGGGCCTTGCGGGCGGCGCGGCGCAGGACGGTGAGGACGGCGGGACCCGCCAGGGTCACGCACACGAAGTTGGTGACCGCGCGCCCGGTGTCCCAGCCGAGGGAGGTCGCGAGGTCGAAGGCGACGTAGCGCTGGAACTGCTCGGTGAAGGGGAGCCCCGGAAGGTAGGCGATCGAACTGCCCGGGTCCAGGGAGAAGGGCCAGAAGGAGAGGTTGAGGAGGAAACCGAACACATAGCCCGACAGCGATCCGTAGAAGGCGAGCAGAAGGACTTCCCGCCGCCCCGTGGCCCTGGGGAGGAGACCGGCGAGCAGACCCACGAAGGCGCAGCCGAACATCTGGTACGGCATCCAGGGGCCGACCCCGCCGGTGATCAGGGCAGAGGCGAACAGCGAGGTGCAGCCCAGGGCGAAGCCGAAGCCCGGGCCGTAGACCCGTCCGGCCAGCACCAGGAGGAAGAAGACCGTCTCGACGCCCGCGGTGCCCGCGCCGAGCGGGCGGAGGGCGGCGTTGACGGCGGAGAGCACGCCCAGCATGGCCAGTGCCTTGGAGTCGATCCCGCCCTCGGCGATCTCCGAGACGACGACGCAGAGCACGATGACGAGCAGCGCGCCGAAGATCAGGGGCGGCGCGTAGGCCGCCCCGAACTTCCCGGGAGCCACCAGGAACGGCCAGAAGAACGCGACGACGCCGAGGAAGGCGGCCATCGTGATGACGATCCCCGCGCGCGGGCGGACGCGGATGGCCGCGCCGTGGACGCTCATGCCTCCGGCCCCTCCTTCCGGCCGGGTCCGGGGAGGACGGCGGCGAGCTGCCCCACGGTGAGGAAGGGCAGGGGGGCGAGGACCTTCGCGGTCTGCGGGGCGAAGACCGGGGAGGCGACGATGACCTCGTCCGTGGGACCGTCCGCGACGACGTCCCCCTCGGCCATCACCACCACCCGGTCCGCCGCCCGGGCGACGAACTCCACGTCGTGCGTGGCGATCACGACGGCCCGGCCCTCCGCGGCGAGCCGGTCCGCGATGCCGATCAGTGCCTCCTTGGCCCGGTAGTCCAGGCCCCGGGTGGGTTCGTCCAGCAGCAGGACCCCCGGAGCGGCGGCGAGCTGGATCGCCAGGACGAGCGCCAGCCGCTGCCCCTCCGACAGGTCACGGGGATGGACGGCGTCCGGGACGCCCGGAGCGAGGCGGTCCAGCAGGGCCCGTGCCGTACCGCGTTCCCGGACCGTGGACTCGGAGTCGGCCTGGTCCAGTTCCTGCGCGACGCTCTCCAGGTACAGGAGGTCGGTGGGGGTCTGCGGGACCAGGCCGACCAGACGGCGGGCCTCCGCCGCCGGGACCAGGAACGGGTCCCGCCCCTTCGGTCCGCCCGGACCGTCCCGTCGTCGGTCCGGGCGGCCCGCCGCGTCCCGTCCGCCGACGGCCACGGTGCCCGACGCGCGGGGACCGGAGCCCTGGAGGGCCCACAGCAGCGAGGACTTCCCCGAGCCGTTGCGGCCCATCAGCGCGGTGACCTCCCCTCCGCGCAACGCGAGGCCGACCTCCCGGACGGCGGGGAAGCCCCGGTACGCCACGGTGACCCCACGGGCGGTGAGCAGGACCGGACGGTCCGGCGCGGGCTCCGGCCGCACCGGGGGCGGAGCGGTGCCAGTCAGTGCCGCGCGCAACGGGACGGCGGCCCGGCGGGCGTCACGGACGGACAGCGGAAGGGGCGACCAACCGGCGGTGCGGCCGAGTTCGACGATCGGCGGTGCGACGGACGAGGTTCGGAACACCTCGGCGGGCGGTCCGGTCACCACCCGGCCGTCGCCCGGCAGATGGATCACCCGGTCGGCGTACTGGACCACCCGCTCCAGCCGGTGTTCCGCGAGCAGGACGGTGACGCCGAGGTCGTGGACGAGCCGGGTGACCGCCGCCAGCACCTCCTCGGCGGCCGTGGGGTCGAGGGCGGAGGTGGGCTCGTCGAGGACCAGCACACGGGGGTGCGCGGTGAGCACCGAACCGATGGCGACCCGCTGCTGCTGCCCTCCGGACAGCTCGTACAGCGCGCGGTGGCGCAGCTCCGCGAGGCCGAGGAGGTCGAGGGTCTCCTCCACCCGTTTGCGCATGGTGGCCGGGGGGATCGCCAACTGTTCCATGGTGTAGGCGAGTTCCTCCTCGACGGTGTCGGTGACGAAGCCGTCGAGGGGGTCCTGGCCGACGACGCCCACCACGTCGGCGAGTTCGCGGGGCGGATGGCCGGCGGTGTCGCGGCCGTCCACGAGGACCCGTCCGTACAGGGTGCCTCCGGTGAAGTGGGGGACGAGACCGTTCACGGCCCCCAGCAGGGTGGACTTGCCGACGCCGGTGTGACCGACGACGAGGCAGAGTTCGCCCTCCTCCACGGTGAGGTCCACGTCCCGCAGGACGGGTCCGGCGGTGTCCTCGTAGCGGACGGTGACCTGGTCGAAGACGATCACACGGCTTCCTTCGCGCGTCGTGCCGGGGCGGTGGGCCGGGCGGGGGCGTCCGGGGGCGGGGCCAGTAGTCCGGCGGCTCCCGCGAGGAGGATCGCGCCCGCCGGTACCGGGGGCAGGGCGGGCCAGCTCAAGGGGTGGAAGGACGGGTTCAACGCGGCGGCGTCGAAGCCGGTGTTGGCGAACAGCAGCACCGCGGACAGCACCCCGCACCCGGCGACCGCCCACTCCGCGGCCCGCCAGGGGTCGGGCCGGTAGGCCGTACGCGTCACCCGGCGCCCGCCCAGCCGGAGCCCCGCCGCGCACAGCAGCGTCCCGGCCGCGAGCGCGGGGAAACCGAGGAGCGTCGGCGCGCCGGCGTCGAGCAGGCCGTACGCGCCCGCGCACAGACCGCACATGCCGAGGAGCATGAGGGCGCCGGTCGCCCGCCGGGACCGGCGGGTGGCGGACCCGGCCCGTCCGTAGCCCCGTGAGTCCATGGCGGCGGCCAGCCGCAGGGAGCGTTCCAGGGCGTCCTCCAGGACGGGGACGACGATGCCGCGCAGCGCGCGGGTCCCCTTGACGCTCCCGGCCCGCAGCCGTCGCGCGCGACGGACCCGCCGCACGCTCTGCACCAGCTGCGGTGCCACGCTGAGGGAGACGGTGACGGCGACGCCCAGTTCGTAGAGGGCACCGGGCAGTACGCGCAGCGCGCGCTTGGGGTTGGCCAGGGTGTTGGCGGCGCCGACGCAGCAGAGCATGCAGGCCAGCCGCAGTCCGTCGGTGGCGGCGGAGAGCAGGGCCTCCAGGGAGACGGGTCCGCCGATCCGGATCCCGGCGTACCAGTCGGGGGTGGGCACCCGGGGCAGGGAGAAGAGGAAGCGGTCCTCCGGGGTGACGCCGGTGGCGAAGACCGCGCGGAAGACCACCCGCACCGCCACCACCGCCAGCGCGAGGTAGAGGTAGTACGCGAACCCCCTGGCCCAGGGGGCCTCGGTCCGCCGCAGGGTGATGACGAAGCCGAGCACCGCGAGGACCAGGAACAGCAGCAGCGGGTTGTTGGTGCGGCTGACGGCGGTGGCGAGGGCCAGGGCCCAGATCCACCACGCGACCGGGTGCAGGGCGCGCGGGAGACGGCGGCCCCCCGCGCGCCGGAGGAGGCCGGACGGGGGCGGAGCCGTTCCCGCCGGGACGGTGGTGGCAGGGGGCACGCGGCTACTCCGGACGGCGGCGCCGGGCCGCGTACCAGGCCGCGCCGCCGATCAGCAGCACCAGCACACCGGTCAGCACGGCGGGCAGGGACGAGCCCGTGTCGTGGGCGGCGTCCGGGGCCGGTGCCGCGTCGACGACCCGGGGACCCCGGGAGGGCTCCGCCGCCGCGACACCGGACGCGGTGCCCGACGCGGTGCCCGACGCCGTGCCGGACGCCGGGGGCGTGCGGGTCGGTGGAGGGGAGGGGCGGACGGAACGGGAGGGGCTCCGCCGCGCGGCCGGGCTCCGGGTCTTCGTGTGCGGCGCGGTGCTCACCGGCCGGGAAGTGCTCCCCTCCGTCGGCTCCGGGGGGACGCGCCCGGACGCCGGTGCCGCCGGGGGCGGGTCCTCCGCCTCGGGTCCGGTGTCGACGTCCGGGGGGAGCGGGGCCGCCGTCCGGGTGTCCCCGGGTGCCGGTCCGTCCCCGTCGCCGCCGACGGGCCTGGTGTTCTTGGCGCGCAGTTGGTCGGGGGTGACGGTGGGGCGCCCCTCGGTGCCCCCGACGTCGGTTCCGCCGAAGGTCCACAGGTCGACGCTGCCCGGCTTCGGTTCGTACAGCACGGCGCCGAGCCGGCTGTACCGCCAGGTGTTCTGTCCCGGGTCGGCGTGCCAGTACGACCAGTAGGCGGAGGCGGGCGGGGTGAGGACGCAGTCGTCCTCCCGGGGGGTCGGGAACCGCTTGCCGCCCCGGTGGCCGCTGTAGCCGATGCGGCAGATGAACGCGGGCCCGTCGTGAGCGGTGCCGGTGGTCTGCCAGCCGCCCTGGTTGAGCAGTTCGTAGCCGGTCGTGGGCGTGGTGCCGCACGAGCGGTAGACGGGCCCGCCCCAGTGACCGAAGTCGACCGCGAGGACGACCCCGGAGGAGGTGGTGCACCGTCCCATCGGCTGCGGAGCCGCGCCGACCGGGCTGACGGTGGCGGCGAACGCCGCCACCGTCAGCCCCAGCGCGCTCACCGCGCGGCCGAGGACGTACGGGACGCGGTCGCCGTTCACGCTCCTCCCTCCGTGCCGCCGCGGCGCCGTGCCGCCCGGGTCGCGCCCCAGCCGCCCAGGACCAGGACCACGGCCGCCGCCCCCAGGAGGCCGACCCGCGCGCCGGTGGACGCCAGGCCCCCGTCGGCGGCTCCCGCCGTGCCGCCGGAACCACCGGTCCCGGCGGCCGGACCGTGGGCGGACCCGGTGGTTCCGGTCGTTCCTCCCGGGCCGTCCCCGCCCGGGGTGACGATGTCCGGCGGGGACGGCGACGCGGACGGCCGGGGCGTGGAACCGGGCACGGGACGTGGGGTGGTGCCGTCCAGGTCGCGGGTCAGGGTGCCGAAGGAGATCCCGGTGGCGCCCCCGACGGCCTGGGCGGACGCGCGGACGTCGGACCGGGGCCGGCCGCCCTTGACGACCGTGAAGCCCCCGTCGGCGTTCTGCCGGGCGGCGAGGAAACCACGGGCCCGGGCGATCCGGTCGGCGTACCGGTCGGCGTCGAGCGACAGCGCCTGTACGGCCAGCGCCGCCGAGTTCACCGAGTTGCCCGCCGCGCCGGGGAAACCGCCGTCCGCCAGCTGCCGGGCCGCCAGCCAGTCCAGCGCCTCGTCGACCGCCGCCCGTGAGTCCGCGTCGGGCAGCAGGTCCAGGGCCATCGCCGCCATGGCGGTGGAGTCGACCTCGGCCCGGCTCGCCTCGCCGATCAGGCTCGGCCAGGCGCCCGACGGTTCCTGAAGGCTCTTCAGATAGGCGACGGGATCCTTGGCCGCGGCCGTCTCACCGGCCCGGACCTGGGCCATCACGCCGAGGGCCTGGGAGAAGACCGAGGTGGCGTACCGGTAGTTGCCCCGGGCCGCGCACGGCCGGGGCGGGGTGCTCCGGTCGGGGCAGACGGCCCGGGCGAGGGCCTCGATCAGGTCCTGGCCGCCGAAGTCGCGCGGGTCGCGCCCCACGACTTCGGCGAGCAGCGCCGCCTTCCCGAGGGAGCCGCCCCCCGCGTGGGCGGTGCCGACTCCCGTCCAGTCGTGGAGGTCGCGGCCCGTGCCGTCCTCGCCGCCCCCGTCGAGGAAGTCGACGACGTCGCGCAGGGTGGCGTCGTCGTGTCCGGTGGCGGCGAGCGCGTAGGCGCCGTCGATGGTCAGACCGTAGTCCGCGAACCCGGAACCCGGGGCGTTCTCGTAGTACCGGCCGTGGATCAGCCGGCCGCGGTCGGTGAGGTAGGCGGTGCCCTTCCTCAGATCGGGCCGGTCCCCGGCGGGCGGTGCCGTGGTGGTCGGGGTGGGGGTGGTCGGGGTGGGGGTGGGTACCGGCGGAGCGGTCTTCCGGGTGGTCAGCGCCACCAGGTCGCTCTTGGCCGCCGCGACGGTCACCGTCGTGGTGGCGAAGATCCTCGGGTCTTCTTCGCCTTCCTCGAAGCCGAACCCGCCCCCGGGGAGCTGCTGCCGGGAGAGCCAGGAGAGTCCCGCGTCCGCGTGCCGGGCGTCGCCCAGCGCGCGCAGCGCCTGTGCCGCCCAGCCGGTGGCGCCGGGGCTGCCCGTCGTCTGGTACGAGACGGAGGGCCAGGAGCCGTCGGCGGACTGCGTCCCCTTGAGGTGGGCGCGCGCCCTCTCGACGGCCCGGTCGTGGCCGCCCGCCCGCTCCAGGGCGAGGGCGATCAGTCCGGTGGAGGCCGCGTCGCTGTCGCACCACTCGCCGGAACGGATGAGGACACCGGTGAAGCCGCCGTCCTCGCACTGGAGTCCGGTCAGCCGGTCCACCGCGTGGGCCGGGGGCGTCACCCCGCCGTTCAGCAGGGCGATCACCGCCATGGCCTGGGCGTCCGCCTGCCCGGTGGTGCGGAAGTCGCCCTTGGTGAGACAGCCGGGGACGGTCTCCCCGTCGCCGATGTCCCGGGGACAGACGTGCTTCACCAGGTCGCCGAGCAGATCGTGGCCGCCGAAGTCCCGGGGGTCCTTGCCGGTGGCCTCGGCGACGAGCGCGAGCCGGGCGGCGGCTCCCGCGTCCGGCACCCCGTCCCCGCCGTCGGGGTAGGCGAAGGCGTCCGTCCGCGCGGGGGCGGCGAGGAAGTCGGCGGCCTTGCGGGCCACGGGGCTCTTCCGGTCGACGGCGGCGAGGGCGTACACCACTTCGGTGGTGAGCGCGTGGTTCGGCGTGCTGGAGCCTTCGTCGACGACCCGCTCCCCGTCGGTCAGCTTTCCGGTCAGCCACCGGGTCGCGGCGGCGACGTCGACCGAGCCCGGGGGGACGGAAGGGCCGGTGGGCCCGGTCGGGGTGGGGCCACCTCCTCCGGCCCGTACGTCGTCCGGGGAGAACGCGGGCCTGCCGCTGCCGCCGCCACCGACGTCGGTGCCGCCGAAGACCCAGGCGTCCACGTCGCCCGGCCGGAGCGTGCGGGACAGGGCGCCGAGCGGGCTGTAGGTCCACCTCTTCTGGCCGGGGGAGGCGGTCCAGTACGACCAGTACGCGGTGGACTGCGGGGTGAGGACGCAGTCCTCCTCGTCGGGCGTCGGGTACGGGGTGCCGTCGTCGAAGGAGGCGGTGCCGATGCGGCAGACGAACCCGTCCCCGTCGTGGACGGTCCCGGTGGTGGTGAAACCGCCCTCGCGCAGCAGCTCGTAGCCGGTCGTCGGGGTGGTGTCGCAGCCCCGCACCACGCCCCCGCCGAACGGGCCGAAGTCCACGGCGACGACCGCTCCGACCGAGGCCGTGCACCGCTCGACGGGGTCGGCCTCCGCCGGGGGCGCCCCGGTGAGCCACGCCACGGCCAGCCCGAGCGCCAGCAGCACGGCGGTCCCCAGGGCCAGCGGTCGCCGCCCCGCGCGGGCGCGCCGTGCCGTCCGTTCGTCGGTCCCCACCGCAGCCCCTCGTCTCTGCCGGGCGGCTGCGCACGTGGCGGCGGGGCCTCCCGTGGCCGCCGTGGCGGGGGAAGCCCGTGACGACCACGCCGTAGTCCGCGACGGCGGCCCTCGTGACTCCGTACCGCTCCAGGCATTCCGGCTCACCCGGGACGTCGGCCCGGGTCCACGGTTGCGGGTCAGCGCCGGGATTCGACCGGCTTCCCCTGGAACTGAGTGCTCATCAGACGACAGACAGGGAACACGGTTGTACGTGCACCGTCAAGATGGCCTCCCTTGTGCGGCGGCGCCCCGAAGGGTCCGGCGTCCGCACCCTGGCGGCCCCGTGACCACTCGGGTAGCGTCCTGGGCCGCCGTGCGGGGGAATCCGGTGCGAGACCGGAGCTGACGCGCAGCGGTGTGGGGCGGCGGGAGCCGCGTCCGAGCCCGAATGCCCGTACGGCGAAGCGGTACAGAAGCCGTGCCCACGCGTTCCGGGCGACGGCTGCCCCGCCGCGCCCGGCGGTCCCGGGCACGGAACGGAGCGGTCGGCGCCCGCCGAATCCAGGAGCAGGTCATGCCCCGATCCCGTCCCGCCCGCCGTCGCGCCCTCGTCCTCGCCGCGACCCTCGGCGCCCTCGTCCTCACCGCCCCACCGGCCTCAGGGACCTCCAGCCCCGCGCAGCTGGCCACGTCCAGGACGAACGGCGTCGCCTACCTCAAGTCGCTCCAGGCCGCCGACGGTTCGTACGCCGGGTCCGGTCTGTCCAACGAATGGGCGTTCAGCGCCTTCGCCGCCGCCGGTACGGCCGCCGTCGACGTGGCACCGGGCGGTGACACCACCAAGAACGCCCGCACCGTCTACCGCGCTCTCCTCTCCACGGCCTCCTGGCCCTCCGCCTCGCCCGTGGTCACCGACTACGAGCGGGGAGTCCTCAACGCCTACGCGGCGGGCATCGACCCCGCGCGCGTCTCCGCGTCCCGCAACCTGGTGGCCGACGTCTACGCCCACTGGCAGACCGCCGAGGCCGGATACTTCGGGCCCTCCGCCAACTTCAACGGCACCGTGTTCGCCGCGCTCGCCCTCGGCGGCGCGAAGACCCAGTCCGGCGGCGCGCGCGTGCCCCAGCGGCTGACCGACGCGGTCGTCACCCGCCTCCGGGCCAATCAGCACGTCGACGGCGGCTGGACCTACGGCAAGGCCGAAGGGAACCCCACGGCCCTCAACTCCCCGAGCGACATCGACATGACCGGCGCCGGGCTGGCCGCGCTCTGCGTCTCGGGCGTTCCCCGCACCGACCCGGACGTGGTGCGGGCCAAGAACTTCCTCAAGGGGAAACTCGTCCCCGGCACCGGGGCGTTCGCCTCCCTGTACGGGGTCAACACCAGCTCCAACGGATGGGGCGTCGCCGGACTGAACGCCTGCGGCATCGACCCGCAGACGGGCGACTTCCTCACCGCGAACGGCAAGACCCCGGTCGACTTCCCGATCGCCCACCAGTACAACCCGGCGGGAGGCTTCAAGTACAAGCCGTCCGACACCGCGCCCTCCCCGTACGCGTCGATCGACGCGCTCCGCGCGGTCGCCGGGGGCGGATTCACGACCGCGCCCCCGACCCCGGTCACCCCGGGCGCCCCGCGCTGGGTCGCCCAGCCGGCGTTCACGCCCGGAACCGTCACCGAGCTGGCGCTGAGCGTCGACGACGGCGCCGGCAACCTCAAGGTCTGCTCGGTGACCCTCACCCCGACCGGCGCCACCACCACCCTCGGTGCCGTCCTGGCCGCCGCGACGGCCTCCGCCGCCCCGTCCGGCTGCGTCACCTCCGTGGCACCGGCCTCCGGCACCGGCGCGATCACCTCGGTCAACGGCAAGGCCAACAGCGGCTCCCAGACCTGGAAGGCCAGCGTCGACGGCTCCGCCTTCACCGGCGCCCTCCGCGAGAGGGTGATCAACGTGGGGGACACCATCGCCCTGCGCTGGGGTTCCTGAGCGGCGGCACGACGAAGGACCCCCGCGCCCCGAGCGTCCGGGGCGAGGGGGTCCCCGGCCGGGTGACGCCGTACGCGTGCGGGGCCGGGGCGCTGGCGGCGCCCCGGCCCCACGGGACCGGCGTCAGGAGGAGGGGAGTTCACCCCGGACGGTGCGGGCCGCGACGACCAGGTTCTCCAGCGAGGCGCGGGTCTCGGGCCAGCCCCGGGTCTTCAGCCCGCAGTCCGGGTTGACCCAGAGCCGTTCGGCGGGGATGGCCTCCAGGCCGGTGCGCAGCAGCCCGGCGACCTCCTCGACGCCCGGTACGCGGGGGGAGTGGATGTCGTAGACACCGGGTCCGGCCTCGCGCGGATAGCCGTGGGCGGCGAGTTCCCGGGCCACCTGCATATGGGAGCGGGCGGCTTCCAGGCTGATGACGTCGGCGTCGAGGTCGTCGATGGCCTGGACGACGTCACCGAACTCGGCGTAGCACATATGGGTGTGGACCTGGGTGTCCGGACGGACCCCGGAGGTGGTGAGCCGGAACGCCTCGGTGGCCCAGGCCAGGTAGCCGGTGTGGTCGGCGGCCCGTAGCGGCAGCGTCTCGCGCAGCGCGGGCTCGTCCACCTGGATCACCGAGGTCCCGGCCGCCTCCAGGTCGCCGACCTCGTCGCGCAGCGCGAGGGCGACCTGGCGGGCGGTCTCGCCGAGCGGCTGGTCGTCGCGGACGAAGGACCAGGCGAGCATGGTGACCGGCCCGGTGAGCATGCCCTTGACCGGGCGGTCGCTCAGCGACTGGGCGTAGGACGTCCAGCGGACCGTCATCGGCTCGGGGCGGGAGACGTCCCCGGCCAGGACCGGCGGACGCACGTACCGGGTGCCGTACGACTGGACCCAGCCGTGCTGGGTGGCGAGGTAGCCCGTGAGCTGTTCGGCGAAGTACTGCACCATGTCGTTGCGTTCGGCCTCGCCGTGCACCAGGACGTCGATCCCGGCCTTCTCCTGGAAGGAGACGACCTCCTGGATCTCCGCCTTGATCCGCTCCTCGTACCCGGCCGCGTCGAGGTGTCCGGCGCGCAGATCGGCGCGGGCCACCCGCAGTTCGTCGGTCTGCGGGAACGAGCCGATGGTGGTCGTCGGCAGCAGCGGCAGCCCGAGGCGGGCGCGCTGGGCCGCGGCCCGTTCGGCATAGGGCAGGGAGCGGCGCGCGTCGGCGTCGGTCACGGCCCCGGAACGGGCCCGCACCGCCGGGTCCCGGGTGATCGGGGAGGCGGCGCGGGAGGCGAGGTCGGCGCGGTTGGCGGCGAGTTCCGCCGTGATGGCGTCGGCGCCCTGCGCGAGGCCCTTGGCGAGGGTGACGACCTCGGCGGTCTTCTGCTTCGCGAAGGCCAGCCAGCGCAGGATCTGCGGATCGACGTCCCGCTCGGCGGACGCGTCCAGCGGCACGTGCAGCAGGGAGCAGGAGGCGGCGACGTCGACGCGGTCGGCGAGTCCGAGGAGGGTGCCGAGCGTCGACAGGGACGCCCGCAGGTCGTTGATCCAGACGTTGCGGCCGTTGACGACCCCGGCGACCAGCCGCTTGCCGGGCAGTCCGCCGACCGCCGCCAGGGCCTCCAGCTGGGCCGAGGCGGCTTCGGTGAAGTCCAGTGCCAGCCCCTCGACGGGCGCCTTGGCCAGGACCGGAAGCGCTTCGCCCAGCCGGTCGAAGTAGGAGGCGACGAGCAGCTTGGGCCGGTCGGTGAGGGCCCCCAGCTCCCGGTAGGCCCGCTCGGCGGCGTTCAGTTCGGCTGGGGTGCGGTCCTGGACCAGGGCGGGCTCGTCGAGCTGCGTCCACTCGGCCCCGGCGGCGCGCAGGTCCGCGAGGACCTCGGCGTACACGGGGAGCAGCCGGTCGAGGAGGGTGAGCGGCTCGAAGTCGGCGGGGACGCCGGGCGCGGGCTTGGCGAGCAGCAGATAGGTGACCGGGCCGACCAGGACGGGACGGGCGGTCAGCCCCAGGCCGAGGGCCTCCGTCAACTCGGCGACCTGCTTGGCGGAGTCCGCGCTGAACTCGGTGTCCGGCCCGAGTTCGGGGACCAGGTAGTGGTAGTTGGTGTCGAACCACTTGGTCATCTCCAGCGGAGCGACCTCCTGGGTGCCCCGGGCCATGGCGAAGTAGCCGTCCAGGGCGTCCGCCGCCACGGCGGCGCGGTGCCGTTCGGGGATCGCGCCCACCATGACGGTGGTGTCCAGGACGTGGTCGTAGTACGAGAAGTCGCCGGTCGGCACTTCGTGGAGACCGGCTCCGGCGAGCTGCCGCCAGGTGTTCCGCCGGAGTTCCACGGCGGTGTCCCGGAGGGCGTCGGCGGTGACACGGCCCTTCCAGTACCCCTCGATCGCCTTCTTCAGTTCCCGGCGCGGGCCCTGGCGGGGGTAGCCGTACACGGTGGCCCGTGCTGCCGCGGCTGCGGACTTCGTGGTCACGGAGATCTCCTTCGCGAGATGAATCCCTGAGCCCGGTGACGGGACGAGAGCGCGAAGGGGATGACGAACCGGACGGCGACGATCCGCGCCACGGGGGCACGGCCGTTCCGTCTGGTGTGTACGCCGACCCGCCCACGAGGTCACCGGGATGTCCGCGCGCGGAACGGTCCGCGCGCGGGCGGTCGGCAGGTCTTCGGACTCACGGGCACGCCCACCGGACTCGTCCGGCGGACCCCTACTGGCCGTCGCTTCCCAGGTCCGTCCGGACCCAGTGCGTATGACGGCGGTCGTTCCCACTCACCGCTGCGGGGCAGTCCCGGATTCCCACCGGGTTCCCTCTTGCGACACCCCGTCTGGCGGACGGGGCGAACCGACTGCTGGAGATCACCTTACGGGCTGCGGCGCGACGCGGGGATCCCCGGCGGGCGGAGGGTGACGGGGAGCACATCGCGTGGCGCGGCCTGCGGTGTCCGCTCCGGCCACCGCGAGCCGCGCGGTGCCCCGTGACGTCTGTGTGCCCTGCGTGTTCCCTGTGCTCTGTGCGCCCTGTGTGCCATCCGCGTCGCGGGAAGCCCTCCCGTCGCGGAGGGTCCTCCCGGTGCGGGGCCGGTGAACCGTGCTCCCGCGCGGCGGCGCGTTCGGGCGTAGGGGGGACTACGAGTGCCGTCCCCCGGCCCCGGTCTCCCGGCTCCCGGCCGCCGTTGTCGCCGGGGCGAGGGTGACGGGCCGGGGCCCGGGCGCGCCGCAGCAGTCTCCGTCGCCGTCCGTGGCGGTGCCGGGGGCGTCGTAGAGGCCGGAGCCGCCGCAGACGCCGGTCTCGGGGAGGGTGAGTTCGACCCGGTCGGCCGAGGCGGGGTCGCCCGCGAGGGCGGCGGCGACGGAGCGGACCTGCTCGTAGCCGGTCAGGGCGAGGAAGGTGGGGGCGCGGCCGTAGGACTTCATGCCGACGAGGTGGAAGTCCTTCTCCGGGTGGGCCAGTTCGCGGTGGCCGTGGGGGTAGACGGTGCCGCAGGAGTGCTGGTTGGGGTCGATCAGCGGGGCCAGCGCGGTCGGCGCCTGGAGGCGTTCGTCCAGACCGAGGCGGATCTCGGAGAGGAAGGACAGGTCGGGGCGGAGTCCGGTGAGGACGATGACCTCGTCCACCGGGTCGAGACGGCGTCCGTCCTCCGCGACCAGGACGAGGCGTCCGTCGCCGTCGCGCTCGATCGCCTCGGTGCGGAAGCCGGTGACCGCGTCCGCGTGGCCGTCCGCGACGGCGGCCTGCGCCGCGAGCCCGAGGGCGCCGCGCGCCGGGAGCTGGTCGGCGGTGCCGCCGCCGAAGGTGGCGCCGGAGAGGCCCCGGCGCAGGATCCACACCGCCTTCGTCCCTCTGCCGTCCGTGGCGCGGGCGAGGTCCGCGAGGGAGGCCAGCACGGTGAACGCGGAGGCGCCGGTGCCGATGACGGCGGTGCGTCCGCCCGCGTACCGGGCGCGGACGGCCGGGTCGGTCAGGTCGGGGACGCGGTAGGAGACGCGGTCGGCGGCGGCGCTCTCGCCGAGCGCGGGCAGTCCGTCGCCGCCCGCGGGGGCGGGGGTGGACCAGGTGCCGGAGGCGTCGAGCACCGCCCGCGCGGTGAGGCGCTCCTCCCGGCCGTCCGGGTGCTCGACGTGGACGGTGAAGGGCCGGGCCTCGCGGTCGGCGTCCACGATCCGGTCCCGTCCGGCCCGGGAGACCCCGGTGACCCAGGTCCCGTAGCGGACCCGGTCCCCGAGGGCGTCGGCCAGCGGCTGGAGGTAGTCCTCGACCCACTCCCCGCCGGTCGGGTACCCGACCGGGTCGGGAGCGGTCCAGCCGGTGGAGGCGAGGAGCTCGGCGGCGGCGTCGTCGATCACCTCGCTCCAGCGGGAGAACAGCCGTACGTGCGACCACTGGCGCACCGCGTCGGCGGCGGCCGGTCCCGCTTCCAGGACGAGCGTGTCGACACCGCGGGCGGTGAGGTGGGCGGCGGCTGCCAGCCCGATGGGACCGGCGCCGATCACGACGACGGGCGGTACGGTGATGGAGGACGCGGACACGGCGGTTACCCCTTGCTGGTTCGACGTTTGTCGATGGCTTGCCCTCCCAGCATGGCAACTGCTTCGATGGGCGTCAACATAGACAGATATCGAAACGAGGTCGTCGTGGAGCGCGCTGACGTGGTGGTGATCGGGGGTGGCCAGTCCGGGCTGGCGTCCGCCCGGGCCCTGGCCGGGGAGGGGCTGGGGGCGGTGGTCCTGGAGGCGTCGGGCCGGGCCGTGGGGGCGTGGCCCCGCTACTACGACGGCCTCACCCTCTTCACGCCCGCCCGCTACAGCTCCCTGCCCGGACCGGCGTTCCCCGGGGACCCGGACCGCTACCCGCGCCGGGACGAGGTCGTCGCCTACCTCGCCGACTACGCCGACCGCCTCGACGCCGACATCCGCACCGGGCGCCGGGTCCACGCCGTGCGTCGCACCGGCCACGGCCACGGTCACGGCTTCGAGGTGGAGACGGCCGACGGGGAACGGCTGGCGGCGCGGGCCGTCGTCGCCGCCTCCGGCTCCTTCGGCCGCCCGTACCGCCCCGACCTGCCCGGTCTCGACGCCTTCACCGGAATCGTCCTGCACGCCGCCGACTACCGTGATCCCGCCCCCTTCGCCGGGCGGCGCGTGATCGTGGTCGGCGCGGGGAACTCGGCCGTCCAGATCGCCGCCGAACTCGCCGTCGTCGCCCGGGTCACGCTCGCCACCCGGCGCCCGGTCCGGTACGCCCCGCAACGCATCCTCGGCCGCGACCTCCACTTCTGGCTCACCCGCACCGGCGTCGACCGCGCGCCGCTCGGCCGCTTGCTGCGCGTCCCGCCCTCGCCCCCGGTCATCGACGACGGCCGCTACCGGGCCGCCCTCGCCCGCCGGGAGCCGGACCGCCGGCCCGTGTTCACCGGGACCGAGGGCGCGGAGGTGATCTGGCCGGACGGAACGCGGGAGGCGGTGGACACCATCGTCCTGGCCACCGGCTACCGCCCCGACCTGCCCTATCTCACCGGCCTCGACGGCGCCCTCGACCGGGCCGGGCGCCCCCGCCACCGCGAGGGCCGCTCCCTTGCCCACCCGGGCCTCGCCTTCGCCGGGCTGGAGTGGCAGCGCGGCCTCACCTCCAACTCCCTCCGGGGCGCCGGACGCGACGCCACCCGCACCGCCCGCCACCTCGCCGCCCTTCTCGGCAGGGGTTGACCGGGGCGGCGCAGTCGCCGGGCGTGGTCGGGGGCGTCCGGTGGTGAGGGGCTTCCTCGGGCGGGTGTGCGAGGGAGCCCCTCACCGTTGCCGCTGGTGGGCGGGGGAGGGGCGGCGTCCCCGGGGTCAGGGGGCGAGAAGCAGGCTGTCGCCCCGTTCCCTGGCGGCGGCGTAACGCCGCGCCACGTCCTGCCAGTTGACGACGGCCCACATGGCGTCGATGAAGTCGACCTTCTGGTTCTTGTACTGGAGGTAGAAGGCGTGCTCCCAGGCGTCGAACACGAGGATCGGGGTCGATCCCTGGCCCACGTTGCCCTGGTGGTCGTAGACCTGCTCGACGATCAGACGGCCGCTGAGCGGTTCGTAGGCGAGGACGCCCCAGCCCGAACCCTGCGTCGTCGCCGACGCCTTCGTCAGCTGGGCCTTGAAACCGGCGAAGGAGCCGAAGGACTCGGTGATCGCGTCCGCGAGGTCGCCGACCCCGTCCGCGGCCGTCGGCTCGCCGCCGCCCCCGTCCTTCGGGCCGTTCATGTTGTGCCAGTAGATGCTGTGCAGGATGTGGCCCGAGAGGTGGAAGGCCAGGTTCTTCTCCAGACCGTTGATCGAGGCCCACTGCTCTTTGTCACGTGCTTCGGCGAGCTGCTCCAGGGTGTCGTTGGCACCCTTCACATACGCCGCGTGGTGCTTGTCGTGGTGCAGCTCGATGATCTGCGGGTTGATCACCGGCTCAAGCGCCGCGTAGTCGTACGGAAGCTCGGGCAGCGTGTAGATCGCCATGGTCGACGTCCTCCGACGTTCTTGCGAATGATGTGCAATCGCAAGCTAACAGCGGGAGGGGTGCGGTGTGATCGGACGCTGGACCTAGGGCCGACGGCGGGGGCCGTGGTGGAGCGGTCGCGACGCTGGGCGGCCGGGTCCATCGGATCCACCGGGTGCGCGGGTCGGGTCGCCGTCCGTCCACGCGGTGGGTGGGGCCGCCCGTGCGTGCGGTGGGCACGGAGCCGCCCGGGCGCGGTGTGACGGCGTCCGTGCCGGGCCTCGCTCGCGGCGGGGGTGGGACGGGCGGCCGGGGGTCAGGGCTTCGGGTGCTGTGACGCCACCCGGAAGAGGCGCGGCTGCACATCGGTGGCGATGGTGGCGGCCAGGTCCATGTGGACCCGCGCCCTGGGGTCGGCGCGCATGGCCCAGTAGTGTTCCTCGCTCTCCCACTGGGCGTAGTTGATCACGCGCAGCCCGTCCCGGCTGGCGTGGAAGTTGGCGCAGACGAAGCCCGGCAGGTGCTTCATCGTCTCCTCGGTCGCCCGTGCGAGCAGGTCGATCAGCTCGTTCTGCCGCTCGGGGGTGACGGTGAACACGTTGATCAGGGTTGCCACGGTCCGGCTGCTGTCGATGGTCGCGGTGGTGGGCACGGGCGGATCTCCACTTCGGGTGTGCTGAGCGGGCGAGCTGCCTCCATCGACTTATTGACCATATATTGCAAGTGCGCAATATATGCAGAAGGAGGGATCGCCATGGGCGGACCAGTGGTGCTGGGGGTCGAGTCGTCGTGTGACGAGACCGGTGTGGGCATCGTGCGGGACGGAAAGCTGCTGGCCCACGTGGTGGCGTCGAGCATGGACGAGCACGCGCGCTTCGGCGGTGTGGTGCCCGAGATCGCCTCGCGCGCCCACCTCCAGGCGTTCACCCCGGTCGTGCGGCAGGCCCTGGCCGAGGCCGGTATGGGGCTCGGCCGGATCGACGCGGTGGCCGTCACCACCGGCCCGGGGCTGTCCGGCGCCCTCCAGGTGGGTCTGGCCGGGGCGAAGACCCTTGCCTACACGGCGGGCGTCCCCCTCTACGGGGTGCACCACCTGGCCGGACACGTGGCAGCCGACACCCTGGAGCACGGCCCGCTGCCCCGGCCGTGCGTGGTGCTGATCGTCTCCGGCGGTCACACCTCGCTGCTCCTGGTCCGTGATCTGGTGCGCGAGCCGATCCTGCATCTGGGTGACACGCTCGACGACGCGGCGGGCGAGTGCTTCGACAAGGTCGCCCGCGTCCTGGGGCTCCCCTATCCGGGCGGTCCCGCCATCGACCGCGCCGCGCAGGCCGGGAACCCGGACGCCGTGGCCTTCCCGCGTCCGCTGAGCAAGCCGGGCGACGACCCGTACGCGTTCTCCTTCTCCGGACTGAAGACGGCCGCCGCCCGCTGGGTGGAGCGGCACCGGCTGCGCGGTGAGGAGCCGCCGGTGGCCGATGGTGCCGCCGCGTTGCAGGAGGCGGTCGCCGACGTGCTCACCCGCAAGGCCCTGCGGGCCTGTCTCGACCACGAGGTGAAGACGCTGATCGTGGTCGGCGGAGTGGCCGCGAACTCCCGGGTGCGCGCGCTGGCCGAGCGGCGCTGCGCGGCGGCGGGCGTCGAACTGCGGGTACCGCCCATGACTCTCTGCACCGACAACGGCGCGATGATCGCGGCCGTCGGTGACCTGCTGGTCCGTTCGGGCGCCGAACCGGCTCCGCTCGACGTGTCCATCGACCCGTCCGCGCCGTTGGAGTACGCCGCGCTGACCCCGTCGGCCACCCTTCCGGCCCGGGCCGCCTGACGGCCCGGGCCCGCGCGGTGCCCCCGTCCCCTGGCGGACGGCGGCGGGTCTGCCCGGTGGCCGGGAGGAGAGCCGGTGCCTCCGGCCGGTGCCGCGCACCCGGGGCGGGGCCGGTCGCCGAAGGCATGGGCGCGGCCGTCCGGAAGCCGCACGACGCGCCGTCGTTCCGACCCGTGCGGGCGTCCGACGGACGGTCTCGGCGGCGGGAGCGTACCGAGTGGCGGTCCGCTCCGGTGTGCCCTCCCCGAGCGTCGGCACGGCCCGTCCCGTCCCGTCCCGTTCCGGCCGGTCCCGGGCCGTCCCGCGCCGGGTCTTCGCTCCCGTGCGTGGCTGACTCCGGGCGCGGCCCCGGCCCGTTCGGCCCCGGCCCGTTCGGGACCGGGGCCGTTCGCTTCCCCTGGTCACGTGGCGGGCTGGCGCGCCGATGGCGCGCGCCGGTCCGGTCGGCGTTCCGGGTCACGCCGACGGCGGGTCGGCGGTCACCCGGCTCGGTGCGTGCTCGCGCTCCCGGGGGCCGCGTCGCGTATCAAGGCGTCCGCTGACACGAAGCGCAGATCCCGTTCCAGCAGCCCCTCGATCACCGCCGGAAGGGCCGCCACGCTCTGGCGGCGGTCGCCGCCGCCGTCGTGCATCAGGACCAGGGAGCCCGGTCCCGCGTGGTCCAGCACCGTGCGGGCGATCTTCTCGGGGCCGGGGCGGGCCCAGTCCCAGGAGTCGACGTCCCACAGTGCCAGGGCGGGGCCGCCGGGCAGGAGTTCGTCCAGGGTCTCCGGGGTGCGCGCGCCGTACGGCGGACGGAAGACCGTCGGGACCCGTCCCACCGTCCGGTCGAACGCCTCGTCGGTGCGCTCCAGTTGGAGCCTGAACTGGCGAGGGCTCAGATCCGGGAGGAACGGGTGGGACCAGGTGTGGTTGCCGAGGCTGTGGCCCGCGTCCACGATCCTGCGCACCTCGTCGGGGAGCGCGCGTACGTGGAGGCCCACGCAGAAGAAGGTGGCCCGCACCCCGTAGCGGGCCAGGATGTCCAGTACCTGGCCGGTGAAGAGCGGGTCGGGGCCGTCGTCGAAGGTCAGGGCGATCTCCTGGCGGTCGCGCGGGCCGTGGCGGAACCAGCGGCCCGCGCGGGTGAGTTCCGCCTCGTGTCCGGCGCTGCGTCTGATGCCGTCGTGGTAGTCCTCGTCCCGCCCGGACTGGCCGCCGCCCTCCGCCGTGAGCGGGGAGAGGGAGGCGAGGCCGGTCCTGGCCCGTTCGGCGAGGGAGCGCGCCGGGACGGAGCCGAAGTCGGGCCGCTCGGGGAGCACCCAGGGATCGGCGCGGTAGACCGGCAGACCGGCCGCCGTGAACAGTCCGTCCACGAGGCCGTTGGTGCTCTCCACGACCACGGCGGCGGGGGGCTCGGACGAGGGTCCGGGCGCCGCCAGCCAGGCGGTCAGCTCCGGTACGCGCTCCGCGCCCCAGTGGGTCGGGGCGGTCGCCCGGTTCCCGTCGGCGTCGATGACCTCCACGTCGTAGCCGTCGGCTGACCAGGCGATTCCCGCGTACAGCATGCGTTCTTCCTCCTTGGGGATGGGGACGATCGGGGTGGGCGGGGCGGCCCCCGCGCGTCCGTCCGCCGGGAGCCGTGAGGGCGCACGGGCACGCAGGCGCACGGGCACACGGGTGCATGGGCACACGGGTGCACGGGCGCAGGCGGACAAGCGGACGCGCGGGGGTGTTACGGGTGTGGAACGGGGCGGGGCCGGGGACCTCGGGCGGGTGGGTGGCCTCTTCCGGGGGCGCCAGCGGGGGAGGGCGGTTCGACGCGCGACATCGTTGCGGGTGGGCACGTGTGGGAATCCCGGCTTCCTGTGGGACGGGGGATTCCTGTGGTGCGGAGGGGACGACGGCCGGAAGTGATCCGGGGTTCCTGGTTCCGGCGTGCTGCTGAGTTGGCTGGTTTACCCCCTCTGACGAGGGGTTTTGCTGCTGTGCTCAGGTTCCGTTCGGGGCGTCGGGGCCGCCCGGCGCCCACCGATGTCCATGAACTCTCCATCATTGCGACACAAGTACGACACCGGCACGCTATTGTTCGCATGCCCTGCCGAAGGTCCAGACCATATCCAAGGGCATCACCGCGCGCCATGCCCGTGAACGTCTCCTGTGTCATCGCATTCCCGGACCAACCTCCCCCGGGGACCATGCTCTTGGAGGACATCATCAACGCCCAGCCCGCACCGTTGACCGTTCCGGATCTGCTCGACGCCCGGGCCGAGAAACAGGCCGACCGTGTCGCGATCGAGGTGCTCGGCGGCGGCTCGCTCACCTACGGGGACTGGCGTGAACGTGCGGTCCGGGCCGCCCGGGGACTGGTCGACGCCGGGGTCCGGCACGGTGAGGTCGTGGCCCTGCGCTTCACCGACCGGGAGTGGGACGACTACGCCGTCGCGATCCTCGCGGTCCACTACGCCGGGGCGGCCGCCCTGCCGCTCCGGGCGGACCTGGCCCCGTCGGAAGCGGTGCGGCTCGCCGGGACCTGCGGAGCCACCACGGTCCTGCGCGGCGCCCAACTGCCCCCGCTGGACGCCGTTCCGGGCGGCGCGGACCTCTCGCTGGCCGCCGTCGAGGCGGCCGGGGGCACCTCCGTCGGCCCCGGGCGTCCGGGCCCCGCCCCCGGTGACCTCGCCCAGGTCGTCGGCACCTCCGGCACCACCGGCGACCCCAAGGGCGTCCGGGCCCGGCACGCCAACCTCACGGCGGGCCAGCGGCTCAACCCCCGCCCCCGGCCCTACGCCCACTCCCGCCGGGCCCTGCACTCCTTCCCCATCGGCACCAACGCCGGCCAGGTGATGCTGGTCAGCGCCCTCACCGGGGCACCCACCACGGTGGTCCTCCCGCGCTTCGACGCCGAGGCGTTCGGCCGGGCCATCGAGGAACGGGACGTCGGCACCGTCTTCCTGGTCCCCTCGATGGCGATCGAACTCCTCAACTCCGGCGTCCCCGACCGCTACGACCTCTCCGGCGTCCTGCTGCTCAGCTCCTCCGCCGCCGCCCTCCCCGCCCCCGTCGCCCGGGCCCTCGACCAGGCCCTGCCGAAGGCCACCGTCGTCAACGTCTACACCTCCTCCGAGGCCGCCCCCGCACAGCTCTCCGCCGTCGTCGGACAGGCCCCGCCCGGTGCGGTCGGCCGCCCCACAGACCCCCGTGACCTGCGGATCCTCACCCCGGACGGCACCCCCGTACCGGGCGGCGGGACCGGCGAGATCTGGCTGCGCCAACCCGGCCCCCCGCGCTCGTACGCCGGTGACCCGACCGCCGGTACCACGGTCTTCCGCGACGGCTGGGTGCGGATGGGCGACCTCGGACGGCTGGACGAGGACGGCTATCTGCACCTGGTGGACCGCGAGAGCGACGTCATCAAGTCCGGCGCGCTCAAGGTCTCCACCCTCCGGATCGAGGACGCGCTGCACGAGCACCCGGGCGTCGCGGACGCGGCGGCGCTCGGGGTGCCGCACCCGGTGATGGGGTCCGTCCCGGTCGCCGTGGTGGTCCCCGCCGCCAGTGGTCTGGACCTCGACGCGCTCCGGCTCTTCCTCAGCACCCGTCTCGCCCGCGCCGAACTGCCCGTGCGGGTCCTGCTCGCCGACGACCTGCCGCGCAACGCCTCCGGCAAGGTGCTCAAGAACCGACTGCGCCCGCTCTTCTCCCCGGACGGGGACCACCCGGCGGACCCGGCCACCGGGGAACCGGCCGCCGCCCGGCCGCCCGGCACCCCCACCGAACTGCGCCTCGCCGCGATCTGGCAGGAGGTGCTGGGCCGCCCGGTGCGGGACGCGGCCGACGAGTTCTTCGCCCTGGGCGGCGACTCCTTCCGCGCCGTGCACCTCGCCACCGCCGTCGCCGACCGGTTCGGCGTCGACACCGGTGCCGACCTCGTCTTCGGCCGCCCCTCGCTGCGCGCCCAGGCCGCCTGGCTGGACGAGGAGACCGCCCGGGACCGCGTCCCCGGTGCCGTCCCCGCGCCGACGGCCGCGCCCGGCCCGGGACTCCCGCCCTATCTGCGCGCCCTGCGGGCCCAGCACCACGAGGTCCCGCTCACCAGCCAGCAGGAGGACTTCCTCGCCTGGATGGCCGAGGAGGACGGTCGCGACGTCGGCGCCGTCCCCGCCCTCTTCCGCGTCACCGGCCCGCTGGACCGCCACGCCCTCGGCCGCGCGCTGTCCGCGCTGGTGCGCCGCCACCCCGCGCTGCGGACCCGGTTCGTCCCCGTCCCCGGCCCGACGCGCGGCCTCGTCCGCACCGTCCTCGACGAGGAGGCCACCGCCCGGATCACCCTGCGGGACGCCCCCGGAGCCACCGACGAGGAGGTGAACGCCCTGCTCATCGCCGAGCGGGACCGGCTCACCGATCTGGCGGCCGACCCGACCGCCCGGCTGCTCGTCGTCACCCGCGCCCCCGAGGAGCACCTCGTCCTGCTCGCCGTGCACCACATGGTCGCCGACGGCTGGTCGATCGGCGTCCTGCTGCGCGAACTCGGGCTCGCCTACGACGCCCTGCGCCGGGGCCGCACTCCCAGGCTCCCCGAACCCGGCCTCCCCTACCCGGAGTTGGTTCGCTGGGCCAACGACCGCTGGGAGAGCGGCCGACGGCACTTCGCCACCGCGCTCGCGGGCGCCCCGTCCGCGCTCGACCCCTTCCCCGGGCGGCGCGCCGTCGACCGGGTGCACACCGTCGCGCACCCCTTCACCGTGGCGTCCGGCCCCGCCGGACGGCTGCGGGAGCGGGCCGGGGCGCTCGGCGTCACCCCGTTCATGGCCGTCGCCGCCCTGTGGAGCGCGCTCCTCACGGCCCGCGCCGACAGCCCCGACCTGGTGCTCATGACCCCGGTGCCCGGCCGCACCAGGGCCGAGGCGCAGCAGGCCGTCGGCTGTCTGGTGCAGTCCCTGCTGGTCCGGGTGGACTGCTCGGGCCGTCCGGGCTTCGCCGAACTCGCCGAACGGGTCCGCCGCGCCGCCACCGGGGCGCTCGACCACCAGATGTATCCGTACGCCGAGTTCAAACCGCACGTGGTCGCGTTCCCGGCCTGGCTGCGGTACGAGAGCTGGGCCGCCGACGCCCAGCTGCCCGGGCTGATGTGCGAGCCGTGGGAGCTGCCGCGCGGCACCACCGTGCCCTGGCCGCTGCCCGGCGGGGACCTCGGGGTGCCCGAGCTGACCGTGGTGGAACACCCGGACGGATCGCTGAACTGCTGGATCCAGTACAACGCGCTCGCCTTCGAGGAATCCACCATCACCGCGCTCGCCGACGACTTCCACACCGCCCTGACCACGGCCGCCGCCCCCTGACCCGGGCGCGCCCCCTGACCACGACCGTCACCTCCGGCCCGGGGTCCGCCTCCTGACGGCGGACTCCGGCCCCCGGCCCCGGAGTCCGCACCCCTGACCCCGCCGTGACCGCCACCCCCTGACCACCGTCCCGTCCTCCGAGTACTGACCGTCGGCCCCGCTCCGGCGCCGGTCACCGACGCACCGACGTACCCACGCACCGCCGGGCACCGCGGCCCACCCCCGCCGCGTCCGTGTCCCCGGTCCCGTACTCCCGGGTCCCCGTCCTCCCGCGTACTCCCGCCACGCCAGCACCCCGCGTCCCGCCCGCTCCGCCCGCCGCCAGCGCCGCCGCCGGGCCTCGTCCCCGCGCCGTTCCGTGCCCGTCCGTGTCCCGCCCCCGCCCGTGTCGCGTCGATCCGCGCCCGGCGGGAGCGGGGCCCGGCCGTGCTCCCGTGCGCGCCCCCGCCGCCTCCCCGACCACGCTCCCGTTCACCCGAGCCGCCCCGAGCCGCTCCGATCCCTTCCGTATCACCCCGTACCGCCTGTTCATCCGTGCCACCTGTTCTCCCCTCCCGCTCCTTCCGCGCCATGCGTTCCGACGCCGAACAGACCGAGGAAGACCTGTGACCAGCACCCCCGCCAGCGCCGCCCAGCAGGGCATCTGGATCAACGAGCGGATCGCCCCGCTGGGCTCCGTCCACCACATGCCCTTCACCGTCCGCTTCGAAGGCCCCCTGGACCGTGCCGCCCTCGCCGCGGCCTGCGCCGACCTGGCCGACCGCCATCCCGCCCTGGCCCTGACCGTCCGGGAGGAGGACGGCGTCCCCCTGCTCGTCCCCGGCACCGCGCCCGAGCTGACCGTCCGCGACACCACGGCGGAGCGGCTGCCCGGCGAACTGGCCGCCGCGAGCGCGGAACCGTTCGACCTCGCGGCGGGACCGCCCGTGCGGTTCGTTCTGCTGAGCACGGGCCCGGCCGACGCCACCCTGCTGGTCGTCGCGCACCACATCGCCTTCGACGGCACCTCCACCGACGTGTTCCTCCGGGACCTGGCCGCCTGCTACGCCCACCGCACCGGTGACGGCCCCGCCCCGGCGCCGCTCGCCGCCGACGGCCCGCCGCTCGCCCGCGCCGCCGACCTCCCCGGGCCCGACGACCGCGCGGTCGCCGAGGCGTCCGCGCACTGGGACGGCCGTCCGCTGCCCGGCCCCACGGTGGCGCTGCCCGGTCTGGACGCCGGTCCCGACGGCGCAGAGGGCGTCGGGCCGGGCGCCGCCGTCGACTTCGACCTCGACGCCACCCTCCGCGCCGACCTCGACGACACCGCCAAACGGCTCGGCCTCACCTTCTTCGAACTGCTCGTCGCCGCCGTGCACACCCTCCTGCTGCGCTACGGGAACGAGAGACCCGCCGTCGCCGTCGGCCTCGGCACCCGGGGCCCCGGCGCCGACGACCGGATCGGCATGCACGCCAATGAGCTGCCGGTGGTCACCGCACCCGAACCGGGCACCCCCTTCGAGGAGTTCGCCCACACGGTCCGCGCCGAACTGCGCGGCTGCTACCCGCACCGCCGGGTCCCCCTGACCCGGGCGGTCCGGGGCGTACGGCCCGGTGTCTCCCTCGCCCCCGTCGTGCTCACCTACCGCCGCCGGATCGCCCCCGTCACCTTCCCCGGCGTCCAGGCCACCACCGACTGGACGCTCTTCCCCGGCACCGCGCGCGGCGCCCTCCGGTTCCACCTCCTCGACGGCCCGGACCGGCTCCGCGTCCTGCTGACCTACCGCACCGACCTGCCGTCCCCGGTCCGCGCCGACCGCGTCGGCGACCATCTGCGCCGACTGCTCGCCTCGATCGCCGCCGCCCCCGGCACCCCGCTCGACGCGCTGCCCTTCCTGGACGGGACGGAACGCGCCCCCGCCCGGGGACCCGAACCCGCCCCCGACGCCCCCGGCGCCACCCTGCCCGCGCTGCTCGCCCGCTCCTTCGCCGCGCACTCCGCCCGGCCCGCCGTCACCGTCGGGGAACAGACCCTGGAGTACGGGGAGTTGGCCGCCGTCGCCACCGGTCTCGCCCGACGGCTCACCGCCGCCGGGGTCACCCCCGGCACCGTGGTCGCCGTCTGCGCGGAGCGCTCCGCCGAGATGGTCGCCGCCGTGCTCGCCGTCACCCTCGCCGGAGGCGCCTACCTCCCCGTCGACCCGTCCTACCCGGCGGACCGCGTCGCCCTGGTCCTCGCCGACGCGGGCACCCCGATCGCGCTCGCCCAGCGGAGCACCGCCCGGCTGGTCGAGGGCCAGGGCGCCGTCCTCCTGCTGGACGACCTCTTCACGGCGGACGGGACCGGCTCCCCGGCGGACGGGGCCACCGGTTCCCCGACGGACGGGGCCGGCTCCCCGGACGACGGGGACGGTTCCCCGGCGGGCGGAACCTCCACCGCCGGGGCCGCGTCGCCGCCCGCCGTCACCCCCGACGACCTCGCCTACCTCATCTACACCTCCGGTTCCACCGGCCGTCCCAAGGGCGTCGAGGTCCCCCACGGCGCCCTCGCCCACCTCCTGCTGGCCTTCCGCGACATCCTGGACGCGGGCCCCGACGACACCTGGCTCGCCGTCACCTCGCTCTCCTTCGACATCTCCGCGCTCGAACTGCTGCTGCCGCTCGTCACCGGCGGCCGGGTGGTGATCGCCCGGGAGGCGGAGACCCGTGACGGACGCGCCCTCACCGCCCTGATCGAACGGCACGGCGTCACCCACGCCCAGGCCACCCCCTCGGGCTGGCGCCTGATGCTGGACGGCGGCCTCACCGCCCCCGGCCTCACCGCCCTCAGCGGCGGCGAGGCCCTGTCCCCGGCGCTCGCCCAGCGGCTGCGCGAACGCGTCGCACGGCTCTGGAACGTCTACGGGCCCACCGAGACCACCATCTGGTCCACCGCCGCCGAGGTGCCGTCCGAGCCCGGGGAGATCACCATCGGCCGTCCCATCGCCGGGACCACCGCCCTGGTGGTCGACCCGGCCGGACGCCCCGTACCGCACGGGATCACCGGCGAACTGGCCCTGGGCGGCGCGGGGCTGGCCCGGGGCTACCGGGGGCTGCCCGAGCGCACCGCCGAACGCTTCGTCACCGACCCCGGCACCGGCGACCGCCACTATCTGACCGGTGACCTCGCGAGGGTCCGGCCCGACGGCGCGCTCGACTGCCTCGGCCGCCGCGACGACCAGGTCAAGCTGCGCGGCCACCGCGTCGAACTCGGCGAGATCGAGGCCCGTCTCCAACGGCACCCCGCCGTGACGGACGCCGCCGTCGCCGTCCGGGGCACCGACGACGACCCCGGCGGCCGGATCCTGGTCGCGTACCCGGTCTGGCGCCCGGACGCCCCCGTGCCGACCGGCGCCGAACTGCGTTCCTTCCTCGCCCTGGCCCTGCCGGACGCGATGATCCCCGGTGTCGTCCACCCGCTCCCGGCCCTCCCGCTCACCCCCAACGGCAAGACGGACCGCGCGGCCCTGCCCGAGCCGGTCCGGGGCACCCCGCGCACGGAGCCGGACACCGAACCGCCGGGCGACGGGGCCGTGGACGACGGTGACGACGGTTGGGAGGAACTGGCCGACGGGATCGCCGCGATCTGGAGCGAGGTGCTCGGCCTGCCCGCCGTCGGCCACCACGACGACCTCGTCGACCTCGGCGCGCACTCCCTGCACATCACCCAGGTCATGGCCCGCCTCCGGGACCGCATGGGCGTCGACGTGCCCCTGCACGTCTTCTACGAGGAGCCCACGACGGTGGCCACGGTCACCGACGCGGTCGTGTCCGAGCTGCTGGCGGAGGAGGCGTGATGGAGCCCTCGACCCCCCTGCGCCCCGCGCCCTCCGGGACGGCGCCCACCCCGCCGGGCGGCCCCGCGCCGACGGCCACCGCCCCGGCGGCCCTGACCTCCGCCACCCCGACCGGCACTGCTCCGACCGGCACCGCGCCGACCCGTGCCACCCCGACCGGCACCGCGCCGACCTGTGCCACTCCGACCGGCACCGCGCCGACCTGTGCCACTCCGACCGGCACCGCCCCGGCCCGCACCGCGCCGAGCTCCGCGCCGACGAGCGGCATCGCACCGACCGGCATCGCGTCGGCCGCCGCCCCGGCCGCCGCCCCGGCCGCCGCCACCCCGCCGGGCGGCCCCGCCCCGACCGCCACCGCCCCGGGGGCTTCCGTGCTGACTGCCCCCGCATCCGGCGACGGGCCAGGGGGAACCGATCCCGTCGGGAGCCGTCCGCCCCGCCGCGCGCTCGACGCCGGTCAGCGCGCCCTGCTCGCCCGGCGGATGCGGGAACGCGCCGCCGCCGCGGCCACCCGGTCCACCGGCATCCCGGCCCGCCCGGACGACGCCCCCCAGCCGCTGTCGCTCGCCCAGGAACGCCTCTGGTTCGTCGAGCAGTTGACCCCCGGCACCGCCTCCTACGTCCTGCCCACCGCCGGGCGGCTGCGCGGCGCGCTCGACGCCGGGCACCTCGCCGGGGCGCTGCGGCTGATCGCCGTCCGGCACGACACCCTCCGCTGCTCCTTCCCCACCGACGAGGACGGTGCGCCCCGGGTGCGGATCGCGCCCGCCGACGGCTTCGCCGTGCCCTGGAGCACCCGCGATCTGACCGGACTCCCGCCCGGGGAACGGGAGGCCGCCGCCCGGGCCGCCGTGGAAGCCGAGGTCGCGCGCCCCTTCGACCTCGTGGACGGGCCCCTGCTGCGGGCCCTGCTGCTCCGGCTCGCCGACGACGACCACGTCCTGGTGATCTGCCAGCACCACCTCGTCGGCGACGGCTGGTCCGCCGGAGTGCTCCTGGACGAACTCCTCACCGGCTACGGGGAACTGGCCCGGGGCGCCGCCCCCGCCCCGCCCCCGCTGCCGGTCCGCTACGGCGACTTCGCCCACTGGCAGCGCGCCCGCCAGGAGCTGCCCCGGGCCGCCACCGAACTGCGGTACTGGTGCGGGGCCATGACCGGGGTCCAGCCGCTGGACCTGCCCACCGACCGGCCCCGCCCCGCGCTGCCCGGCCCCGGCGGGGCGACCCATGCCTTCCGCCTCGACCCCGGCACGTACCGGGCGGCCCGGGAGCTCTCCCGGGCCCGGGGCGCCACCCTCTACATGACCCTGCTCGCCGCCTTCCAGGTGGTGCTCGGCCGCTGGTCGGGGCAGCGGGACTTCGCGATCGGCACCCCGTTCGCGGGCCGCCCCGACGAGGCCACCGAGGGTCTGATCGGCCTGTTCAGCACGATGCTGCCGATCCGGGCCGACCTCGGCGCGCCCGGAACCGGCCCGGACGCGCCCGGAACCGGCCCGGGCCCGGACGGCGACGCCGCCGGACCCGACTTCGCCACCGTCCTCGACCGGGTCCGCACCGCCGCCCTCGGCGCCCAGGAACACCGCGACACCCCCTTCGAACGGCTGGTCGAGGCCCTGGACCTGCCGCGCGACCTGGGACGGCCGCCGCTCTTCCAGGTCTCCTTCGCGCTCCAGAACCACCGCGCCCAGACCGCCCGTCCGCCCGGCCTGGAATGGCGGACCTTCCCCTTCGAGGGCAGCGCGGTCCACCTCGACCTCGGGCTGTACTGCACCGAGACCGAGGACGGCCTGGACGCCTTCGTCACCTACCGCACCGACCTCTGGGACGCCGACACCGTCGCCCGGCTCGCCGGACACTGGCAGCGCGTCCTGGCCGGGGCCGCCGCCGATCCGCACACCCCCGTCGGCGCCCTCGACCTGCTCACCCCCGGCGAACGCGACCGGGTGCTGTACGGATGGAACGACTCCGGCACCGTCCACCCGATCGCCCCGACCCTCGCCGACGCCGTCGCCGCGCAGGCCGCCCGCACCCCCGACGCGGTCGCCCTGGTCCACGGGGACGACACCCTCACCTACGGCGAACTGGACCGCCGGGCCAACCGGCTGGCCCGGCTGCTGCGCACCACCGGGGCCGGAGCCGACCGGCTGGTCGGCGTCTGCCTCGACCAGGGGCTCGACCAGGCCGTCTGTCTGCTCGCCGTGCTGAAGTCGGGCGCCGCGTACGTCCCGCTCGACCCCGAGCAGCCCCGGGAACGCCTCTCCCACATGCTGACCGACTCCGCGCCGGTCGCCCTGGTCACCACCTCCGTCCGACGGTCCCTGCTCACCGCGTCCGACGCCCCGGTCCTGCTGCTCGACGGACTCGCGGACCGGCTCGCCGCCGTCCCCGACACCCCGCCCGACGCCGACGGGGACGCCGGACCGGACCACCTGGCGTACGTGATCTACACCTCGGGCTCCACCGGCACCCCCAAGGGCGTGGCCGTGCAGCACCGCCAGGTGCTCACCTACCTCGCCGGGGTCCGGCGGCGCTTCGCGGAGGCGGGACTGCCGGACGGCGCCCGCTACGTCCTGCTCCAGTCGCTGGCCTTCGACTTCGGCCTCACCACCCTGTACCTCTCGCTCACCACCGGCGGCACCCTGGACCTGCTGCCGCCGCGCACCCCCGGTCCCGAACTGGCCGCCTACCTCGCCGAGCACCGCGTCGACTGCGTCAAGCTCACCCCCTCCCATCTGGCCGCGCTGAGCGCCGAGGTCGACGACCCGGCGGAGCTGCTGCCCCGGCGGCTGCTCGTCCTCGGCGGCGAGGCGTCCGGCTGGGAGTGGGCGCGGCGGCTCGCCGAGGCCGGTGCCCGCACCGGCTGCCGGGTGATCAACCACTACGGGCCGACCGAGGCCACCGTGGGCGCCACCACCCACCTCGTGGACCCGGAACTGCCCGTGGCGGGACCCACCACCCCCATCGGCCGCCCGCTGCCGGGCGCCCGGGTCTATCTGCTCGACGCCCGACGGCGGCCGGTGCCCGCCGGGGTGCCGGGGGAGCTGTGGATCGGCGGCGACCGGCTGGCGCGCGGCTATCTGGGCCTGCCGGAGCTGACGGCCGACCGCTTCCGCGCCGACCCCTTCGCCGGGGACGACGCCCGGACAGCCGTCGCCGGGGGACCCGGGGACGCCCGCACGGTCACGACCGGGGAGCCCGGGGACGCCCACCGGCCCGCCACCCGGGCCCCCGGGGACGCCCGCCCGGTCACCGCCGAGGGGTCCGGGGAGCCGCGCCCTGCCGTCACCGGAGGGCCGGGGGGAGCCGCCGTCCCCCGGATGTACCGCACCGGGGACCTCGCCCGGCACCGCTCCGACGGCACGATCGAGTTCCTCGGCCGTGACGACCACCAGGTCAAGATCCGTGGCTACCGGGTCGAACTCGGGGAGGTGGAGGCCCATCTGGCCCGGCTCCCCGGAGTCGCCCAGGCCGTCGCCGCCGCCCGGGGGCCCGCCGGGGAACTCGTCCTCGTCGGCTATCTCGTCCCCGGCGCGGACGAGGCCCCGCCCCCGGTCGCCGAACTGCGACGGCTGCTGGCCGAGAAGCTGCCCGACTACCTGGTCCCGTCCCGTTTCGTCGTCCTGCCCGATCTGCCCCGGCAGGCCCACGGCAAGGTCGACCGCCGGGCGCTGCCCGAACCGGGCGCGCCCGGCCCCGGCGAGGGCGCCGTCTGGACGGCCCCCGCCACCCCCACCGAGGAGACCGTCGCCGCCTGCTGGGCGGCTCTCCTCGGGCTGGAACGCGTCGGCGCGCACGACGACTTCTTCGACCTCGGCGGCCACTCCCTGCTCGCCATGCGGATGGTGGCGACCCTGCGCAGAGAACTCGGCCCGGAGGCCGGGATCACCCTCATGGACGTCTTCCGGGAGCGGACGGTCACCGCCCTCGCCGCCCTGGCCGACCGGTCCGAGTCCGACCGGGGACCGCGCCGCCTCCTGCATGAACTGACCCCCCGTCAGTCCGCCGACCGGGTCACGCTCTCCCTGGTCTGTCTGCCGTACGGCGGCGGCAGCGCCGTCGTCTACCAGCCGCTCGCGGACGCCCTGCCGCCCGGGGTCGCCCTGCACGCCGTCGCCGTCCCCGGGCACGACCTCGGCATGTCCGAGGAGTCGCTGCCGCTGGAGGAAGTGGCCCGCCGCTGCGCCGAGGAGGTGCTGAGCGGGGTCACCGGCCCGGTCGCGGTGTACGGGCACTGCGGGGTGGGCGCGGCGCTCGCCGTCGAGCTGTCCCACCGGCTGAAGGCCGCCGGACGGGAGCCCGCCGCCGTCTACCTGGGCGGGATCTTCCCCTTCGCCCGGCCCACCGAGGGGCTGCTCGGGCTGCTCGCCCGCTTCTCCGTGCTCGACCGGCGGCGCAGCGGACGGCTCCATCTGAACTGGCTCCGCTCGATGGGCGCCGACCTGGAGGGCCTGGACCCGGAGCAGCTGGCCACCATCGTCCGCAACGTACGGGAGGACTCCCGGGCGGCAGAGGCGTACTTCACCGGACAACTCGCCGACCCGTCGCCCGCGTTGACCTCCCCGGTGGTCTCGGTGATCGGTTCCGCCGACCCCGGTACCGAGTTCCACCGCGAACGGTTCCGGGAGTGGGGGTTCGTCGGCCCCACCACCGCCGTGGCCGTGCTCGACGAGGGCGGCCACTACTTCCTCAAGCACCGCGCGGGGGAACTCGCCGAGATCGTCACCACCGTCCACCCGGCGGTCACGGCCTCGCACGCCCCACCCGCCGCACGGGACGGGGCCGACGCCGATGCCGCCCCGGACGTCACCGCGGCGGTCGCGGAGCCGGACGGCGCCGGTCCCGACGGTACGGAGCCCGGCGGCACGGAGCCCGACAGCGCGGAGCGCACCGGGGCCGCCGCGCTCACCCGGGCCCGTCGTCCCGCGCGCGCCACCTGGTGGCTGGACGGAGTCCACCACGCCTCCGGCTCCGCCGGTGACCGACCCACCGGCCCGGCGACCCGGCGCGACACCCGTCGCTTCCTGGCCGTGGCCGCCTCCCAGATGATCTCGCAGACCGGTTCGGCGCTGACCGAGTTCGCCCTGCCGCTGTGGATCTACCTGTCGACGGACTCGGTCGCCTGGTTCGGCCTCTTCGCCGTCCTCGGGATCGTGCCGGGGCTGCTGGCCGCCCCGGTGCTCGGCAGTCTGGTCGACCGGGTCGACCGCCGTCGGGTGATGCTGGTCTCCACCCTGGTCTGCGGGACGTCCGAGGCGGTCCTCGCCGTGCTCCACGCGTTCGGGAACCTGCGGCCCTGGCACGTCGGGGTGTTGATGGCGGTCCTCTCGGTCTCCCTCACCGGACAGCGCCTCGCCTTCCAGTCGGCGATCCCGCAACTCGTGCCCAAGCGCTACCTCGGGCACGCCAACGGCGTCGTCCAGATATCCGGTGGCATCGCCCAGGTGGTCGCCCCGCTCGCGGCGGTCGGTCTGCTCGCCGCCGTCGGGCTCGGCGGGGTGCTGCTGATCGACGTGGTCAGCTATGTGGTGGCGGCGCTGGTCCTGCTGACGGTGCGTTTCCCGCGCACCCTGGCCGCCCGGCGGCGCGAGACCCTGAAGCAGGAGATCACGGCCGGGTTCCGGCTGGTCTGGCGGCGGCCCGGGTTCCGGGCGATGCTGGTCTTCTTCGCCGTGCTCAACCTCTTCCTGCCGGTCCTCTTCCAGCTCGTCTCGCCGCTGGTGCTCGGCTTCTCCGTGCTGGGCACGGTCGCCACGGTCTCCCTCGCGGGCGGGATCGGCGCGGTCGTCGGCGGGCTGGCGATGGGCGTCTGGGGCGGTCCGCGCCACCGCAGGATGCGCGGCATGCTGCTGGTGGTGCCGGTGCTGGCGTTCTTCGCCGTGCTGACCGGACTGCGGCCCGATCTGCTGGTGGTGTGCGCGGGGGTGTTCGGGATGTCCGCGTCGCTCTCGCTGCTCAACGGCATCTATCTGACGATCATTCAGGTGAAGGTGCCGCAGCGGTTCCACGGCCGGGTGATGGCGCTCAACCAGCTCGTCGCCTGGTCCACCCTGCCGGTCGGCTTCCTGCTGATCGCGCCGTTCGGCACCCGGTTCCTGGAGCCGCTGATGGCCTCCGGCGGTGGCCTCGCCGACACCGTGGGCGCCGTCCTGGGCACCGGCGGCGGACGGGGCATCGGACTGCTCTACGTCCTGCTCGGGCTCGCGATCCTGCTGCTGGGCGCGGTCTCGCTGCGGGTGCGGGTGCTGGCCCGCTTCGACCGGGAGGTGCCGGACGCCCAGGCGGACGACCTGGTGGGCCTGGCCGCCCTGACCTCCGACCGCCCCGCCGTCGTTCCGGCCCCGGCCGTGGCGGTCCCCGGCGCGGACGCCTCCGGTGCGGACGTTCCCGGTGCGGCCACTCCGGCCGCCGAGGAGGCCCGTCTCACCCGGACCGGCTGAGCGGGACGGCCGAACGGCGGGGAGCACGGGAACGGGCAACACGGGTACGGGGTCGGTCACCGCGCGGTGACCGACCCCGTACCTCCCCGCCCAGGACGGGATCGTGCCGGAGGGAAGGACCGGGGCGTCCCGGCCCCGTTCCCCCGCCTCCGGCGGACCGCGCGGGCGTCGGACGGTCAGTCGATGCAGAACTCGTTGCCCTCGACGTCCCGCATCGGGATGCAGGAGTCATGGCCGTCGTACAGGAGCCCCACCCGGACCGCGCCCAGCGGGACCAGCCGGGCGCACTCGGCTTCGAGCACGGCCAGACGCTCTTCCCCCACGAGCCCGGTACCGACCCGCACATCGAGGTGCACCCGGTTCTTGACGACCTTCCCTTCGGGGACGCGCTGGAAGTACAGCCGGGGCCCCACCCCCGAGGGGTCGACGCAGGCGAACCAGGAGCCCCGCTCCTCGGGGGGCCGGGACCGCTCGTACTCCTCCCAGGCGGCGAACCCCGTCGGCGTCACGGCGGAGTACCCCAGCGCCTCGCACCAGAAGCGGCCGACGCGTTCGGGCTCGGCGCAGTCGAAGGTGACCTGGAACTGCTTGATGGCGGACATGGGCGCACCGTACAAGCGTCCCCGCCCCGGCTGCCTCCGAATTTCCGGCGGCCCGCCGCCCCCGTCGGGCGGGCCGCAGACCCGAGCGACCGGAGAACCCCCGTTCAGGCCGGGCCCCTTGCCCGTGGTCCCGTGTGTCGGCCCTGGGACGGCCCGCCCGAGCGGGCCGCGGGCGCGCCCCCGGTCGCGGAAGCTACGGGCGGTGTGCCCCGGTCGGTGCGCGCCGTGCCGCCGGGCCCCCCGACGCCGGGGCGTCGGGGGCGGGCCGGGGCGTCAGCCGGGCGACCAGCACGGCGAGCACCACGCCGCCCGTGACGGTCAGCGCGGCCCACCCCGGCAGGGCGTCGGCTCCGACGCCCCCGGCGAGCAGCGCGCCGCCCAGCGCCGATCCCACGGCGGAGCCGAGGTACATCGCGGCCATCTGCAGGGCGACGACGGCCATGGCCTGTTCGGTGCGGTCGAGGGTGAGCGCCTGCTGCAGCACCGGCACGCTGATCCAGCCGCTCGCGCCCCATGCGGCGGTGGCGACGAGCCATGCCACGGGGCTGTCGACGAGCCAGACGACGAGGAAGGAGACGAGCAGGAGGGCGGGGGCGACCGGCATCAGCCGTCGGGGGCCCCACGCGTCCAGCGGTCCGCCGATCAGACCGGAGCCGAGTACGCCGCCGAGGCCCCAGGCCCATACGAGCGCGAAGCCCCAGCCGCCCTGGCCGCTCTCGTCGGCCATCGGCAGCAGATAGGTGTAGAGACCGAGGCTGGCCAGCCCCAGGACGAAGGACAGCGCGACGCCGAGGGCGACGCGGGGGTTCCTCAGCACGGCGCCGTCGCCGGAGCGGCGGGGGGCGGGAAGCCGGGGCAGCGTGCCGGAGCGCAGGGCGAGGGCGAGCATGCTCAGGACGCCGATCAGCACCACGAGGCCCATCGTCCCCCGCCACCCCACCTGTTCGCCGATCAGCATGCCCAGCGGGACACCGGCGACGGTTCCCGTGGACAGGCCGAAGGTCACCAGTGCCATCGCGCGCCCGCGTTCGTGGTCCGCCACGAGGGCTCCGGCCGTCGCGGTGGCGACCGCGGTGAGCACCCCGGCCCCCGCGCCCGCGACGACGCGGGAGGCCAGGAAGACCTCCAGGGTCGATGCCAGCGCGGTGACGAGGTTGCCGAGGTTGAAGGCGCCGAGCGCGACCAGCAGCGCGGTGCGGGTCGATCCGCGGACCAGGACGCGGGAGAGGAGCGGGCCCGCGGCCGCGTAGGCGGCGGTGAACGCGGTGACGCCCAGTCCGATGGCGCCGACCGTCGTGGCCAGGGAGTCGGCCATGTCCGGCAGCACCCCGGCCAGTACGTAGGCGTCGATCCCCAGGGCGACCGCGGCGACGACCAGCGGCCAGACCTTCCCGATCACGCGGCACCCTCCCCGGCCCCGGTCGTGCTCCGGTAACCGGCCAGGACGGTCCGCACCAGACCGGGGAACCGGGCCTCGAGGTCCTCGGCGCGCAGCCGGATCATGCACTTTCGCCCCTCGGCGCGGACGAAGACCACTCCGGACTCGCGCAGCAGACTCGTGTGGTGGGTCAGCGTCGAGCGGGGCAGATCGGGGCCGAGCTCCAGGCTGTCGACCTCCCCGCGCTCGGTGAGGACGTCGACCATCGTCAGGCGCAGGGGCTCGCTGAGCGCGAACAGCACGCGCGCGAGGGCGATCTCATCCGTGTCGGGATGGTGGTACGTGCGGGCCGCGGCCATCACGCCACTCCAATCGTTCGGGAATTCTCGCACGAATGTAGTGCGGGAATTCTCGAACGATCAACCTTCGGTGGCGTTCTCCCCCTACCGGGGCGGGATCCCGCCTCGGCGTGCCGGGACGACGGGACCCCGGACCGACCGGGCTCGCCGGAGCCGGGCGGACCGCCACGGTGCCCGCCGGGGGCCGGGTGGGCCGGGGAGAAGGGGTGGCGGCCCCGCCCGCCGTACGCCCCGGGCTGGCAGGATCGGTGCTCCCTTCGCGTCACCGGACGCGGACCGGACGGAGGAACGGGGCATTGGCCACCGCGAATCCGCTGGACACCCGTGCGGTGCTCTGGGAGCCGTCCCCGTGGAACCGGTGAGGGCGGTCCCGTCACCCGTCACCCCGTCCATGCGGACGGCCCGGCCGCCGTCCGGGCGTTCGTCCGGGAGGCCCGGTGACAGCCCTGCTGGTGCCGCGCGCCGGCACCGGGAACGCCCCTGCGCGCTGACCGTGCTCGCGGTGGCTCCGGAGCGTTTCGGTGAGGCCGGGGAACGTCCGGCGGAGGGCTCAACGGCGCTTTCCGTACCGCCACAGGACGTGGACGACACGGGTCGCGGCGAGGATTCCGGCGGTCCAGGCCCCGGCGGTCAGCAGGAACCCGTCGACGCCGGGCGGAAGTCGCCAGACGGTGCTCGGTCCGGCGATCGTCGCGAAGACGACGGCACCGAGGAAGCCCGCGCTGAGCAGCGCGTATCCGATCTCGACCGTGATCGCGTCCCGTTCGGCCTGGCTCCGTCGTCCCGTCGTCATGGCCGAAGAATCGCATGGTGAGGGGCTACCTTCCACGGGACCGGCCGTTTCCGGCCGGTGGTCGGACGCCCGATCGTCGGCGACCCGCCCGGGAGCGCGCTCAGCCCGGGGCGAACCGTCGGCGCCGGGCCAGGGCGACGTGCACCAGCCCGATCAGGACCGGGACCTCGATCAGCGGCCCGACGACCCCGGAGAGGGCCTGGCCGGAGGTGGCGCCGAAGGTCGCGACGGCGACCGCGATGGCCAGTTCGAAGTTGTTGCCCGCCGCGGTGAACGCGAGCGTGGTGGTCCGCTCGTACGTCATCCCGAGCGCCCGGCCCAGGGCGAAGGAACCGGAGAACATCACCACGAAGTAGACGAGCAGCGGCAGCGCGATCCGGACCACGTCCCACGGCTGCGAGGTGATCGTCCTCCCCTGGAGGGCGAAGAGCACCACGATCGTGAACAGCAGCCCGTACAGCGCCCACGGCCCGATCCCCGGCAGGAACCGCGACTCGTACGCCTCGCGTCCGAACCGCCGTTCGCCGATCCGGCGGGTCAGGAACCCGGCGGCCAGCGGTACGCCGAGGAAGACCGCCGCGTTCAGCGCGATCCCTCCCGTGGAGACACCGGGTCCCGTTCCGCCGCCGAGTCCCAGCCAGCCGGGCAGCAGTTCCAGGTAGAACCAGCCGAGCAGACCGAACGCCAGCACCTGGAAGACCGAGTTCAGCGCCACCAGTACGGCGGCGGCCTCGCGGTCGCCACCGGCCAGGTCGTTCCAGACGATCACCATGGCGATGCAGCGCGCGAGACCGACGACGATCAGCCCGGTGCGGTACTCGGGCAGGTCCGGCAGGAAGGTCCACGCCAGGACGAACATCACCGCCGGGCCGACGAGCCAGTTGACCACCAGCGACGAGACCATCAGCCGTCGGTCGCCGGTGACGGCGCCGAGCCGGTCGTAGCGGACCTTCGCCAGGACCGGGTACATCATCACCAGCAGACCGAGCCCGATAGGCAGGGAGACCCCGCCGATCTCCGTCCGCGCCAGCGCGCCGTCCAGCCCGGGGACCAGCCGTCCGAGCCCCAGGCCGACGCCCATGGCGAGCAGGATCCACACCGTCAGGTACCGGTCGAGGACGGAGAGCCCGGCGGTGGCCGGGACGCCGTCCCCGTCGCCGTCCCCGCCCGCACCCGGGACGGGAACGGGCGCCCCGGCGGTGGCTCCGGTGGAGGTCACGGGCAGGCCCGCTTCTTCGCGGTCGCCTCGCGGGCGGAACCGGCGAGCCCGGCGAACCGCTCCGACAGTCCGGCCAGCGCCTCGGGCCTGAGCCGGTAGTAGGTGAAGCGCCCGCACGGCTCGGTGTCCACCAGTCCCGCGTCCCGCAGGACCTTCAGATGGTTGGAGAGGTTCGTCTGCTTCGCGCCGGTCTCCTCGACCAGGTGCGTCGTGCACAGCGTCTCCTTCGCCAGCAGGTTCACGATCCGCCAGCGGAGCGGATCGCCGAGGATCCGCAGCACATCGGTTTCGGGGGTGAGGGGCATGGGCTGATAGTGTCACATCACTCTCCGCTGATGTCAGTGGGGAGTGATGTGATCGGTGGCGAGGGTCGCCACGAGACGGGAAGGCGTCCCATGCCCGAGACCTCCGGCCGCAAGCCGTCCGTGCTGTTCGTCTGCGTGCACAACGCCGGACGTTCCCAGATGGCCGCCGCCTGGCTCGGCCACCTCGCGGGGGACCGGGTCGAGGTCCGCTCCGCCGGATCGGCCCCGGGCGCCGCCGTCAACCCGGCGGCCGTCGCCGCCATGGCGGAGGTCGGCGTCGACATCTCCGCCGAACTGCCCAAGCTCCTCACCGTGGACGCGGTCCGCGAGTCCGACGTCTGCGTCACCATGGGCTGCGGCGACATCTGCCCGGTCCTCCCCGGCAAGCGCTACCTCGACTGGACCCTCGACGACCCCGCCGGGCAGGGCCTCGACGCAGTCCGCCCCATCCGCGACGAGATCGAGCGCCGGGTGCGCATCCTCCTCCGGGAGTTGGTGGGCGGGGCGTAGCTCCTCCCGGAGCCGTTCGGGGCCGCCGGGCCCGTCCGCTTCGGGTCGGTTCCCGGCGGGCCCGGATCCGTACCGCCGTGGCGGCCGCGCGGTGCTTCCGGACGGGGCTCAGGCCACCAGCAGCCGGAGGCCGAGTTCCGCCGTGTCCAGGCCGACGAGGTCACGGTTGCGCTCGGCCCACCGGCCCGAGGAGAGATCGGCGCGGAGTCCGTCCACCGCCCGCCGCTCCGCCCCGGGGCCGACCCTGGCCCACACCGACACCGCGCGCCGCACCCGTTCGTCCAGGTACGCCTCGGGGCGGCGCCAGTACGCCTCCAGGAAGCCGTCGGCGCAGTCCCACGGGATGAGCACCGGCTCCATGCGGGCCCCGATCGCCCGGGCCAGCCGGTCCACCGGAGGACGGTCCGCGACCAGACCGGTGATCTCGGGCAGGTAGTCACGGGTGAGCCAGAAGCGCCGCCGCCACCCCGCGTCACTGGTGTCGTGCGTGAACACCACCACGCGCCGGGCCACCCGCCGCATCTCGCGCAGCCCGGCGATCGGGTCCCGCCAGTGGTGCACGGTGCTGAAGGCCATCGCCGCGTCGAACGACCCGTCCCGGAACGGGAGGCTCTCCGCGGCGGCGGCCACGCACGGCGCCGCGCCGGACGGGCGCCGCGCCCGCATCACCGCCGACGGTTCCACCGCGGTCACCTCGCGGTCCCGGGGCTCGTAGGAACCGGTTCCGGCCCCCACGTTCAGTACCGTCCGGGCGTCCCCGAGCGCCTCCCAGACCCGTGCGGCGATCCGTGGCTCGGTGCGCCGCGTCGCCGGGTAGTCGGAGCCTATGGCGTCGTACAACCGCGCTCCGAACAGCTTCAGTTGCTCTTCCGGCGCCGTTCTGATCCCCATCGTCCGCGCCTCCAGTTCCCTGTCGATGGCCGTCACCATGGCGGCGGTGCGGTCGCGTTGCTCCCGCAGCAGCCCGCGCAGTCGGCGCAGCCGCGCCACCGCGTCGGTCTCCGGGTCGTCGACCAGGTCCGCGATCTCGCGCAGCCCGAAGCCCAGCCGCCGGTGGGCGAGGACCTCCCGCAGCCGCTCCACGTCGTCCGCCGCGTAGGCCCGGTATCCGGCCGCCGTCCGCGCGGACGGCCGTACGAGACCGATCGCGTCGTAGTGGTGCAGTGTGCGGACGCTCACCCCGGCCAGCCCGGCCACGCGCCCCACGGTCAGGTGTTCCTCCATGCCGACGACGATGCGCCATGACGTCAGGTGAGGGTCAAGTACCGCCCTCCGGAGGGCGGGTGCGGGCGCTGTGGTGCCGGTGCGGCCCGTCGTGCCCGGCGGATGGCGGCCTACGGTCCCGGACGGGGTCAGGGGAGGTCGGGCGGGAGGAAGTGCACCCCGGTGGTGCCGTTCCGGTTGCCCGCGGCCAGCAGGGTGCCCGAGGGGGAGCAGACCAGGGAGACCGCGATGGACGTGGTGCCGCAGTCCGTCAGCGGGGTGCCCAGGGGCGAGCCGGTCGCCAGGTGCCACAGCCGTACCGTGCGGTCCGTGCCGCTGCTGGTCGCCAGGAGGCGTCCGTCCGGAGTGAGCGCGGCGCCGCTGATCGCCCCCGTGTGACCGAGGAGCGGGCCGGTGGTGGGGCGGCCGGTGGTGGGGTTCCAGAGCCGTACGGTGCGGTCGTGTCCGGTGGTGACCAGGGTGCGCCCGTCGGGGGTGAGCAGCACCTGGGCGACGGGGCCGGTGTGGCCGGTGAGGGGTTTGCCCACGGGGTGGCCGGTGGCGGGGTTCCAGCGGCGCACCGCGCCGTCCTGACCGCCGGTCACCAGCAGTCGGCCCTTGACGGAGAGGGCCAGGGCGCCCGGGCCCGCCAGGTCCGCCGGGAGCGGATCGGCGACGGGCAGGCCGGTGGTGGGGTTCCAGAGCCGTACGGTGCGGTCGTGCCCGGCGGTGACCAGGGTCCGGTCGTCGGGGGTGAACAGGATCCGGGTCACGGGACCGGTGTGACCGGTCAGGGGCTCGCCGACGGATCCGCCGGTGGCGGGGTCCCAGCGGCGCACCGTGCCGTCCTGGCCGCCGGTCGCCAGCAGTCGGCCGTCACGGGAGAAGGCCAGGGCGAGGACCCGGCCGGTGTGCCCCGTCAGGGGCCCGCCCACGGGCCGCCCGTTCGCCGGGTCCCACAGCCGTACCGCGCGGTCCCAGCTGGCGCTGGCGAGCGGGGTCCCGGAGGGGGCGAAGGCGAGGGCGGTGACCGGCCCCTCGTGCCCCCGCAGGGGAGGTCCCGCCACCCGGGCGGTCACGGGGTCCCACAGCCGTATCGCCGGGTCCCACCCGGCGGTGGCGAGCGGGGTTCCGGAGGGCGCGAAGGCGAGCGCGCTGACCGCTCCGGAATGGCCCCCCAGTGTCAGCGCGTACCAGAAGGCCCCCCGCCCCGGACCGCCGGGCGCGCCGTCGTTCCCGGTCCGGGGGCGGGCCCGGCACGCCTCCCGCCAGGGCCGGAGCGCCGGGTCGTCGGGCGGGAGCGGGCCCCGGTGCCCGCCGCCGTGCAGCATCAGCGCGCGGACCAGGTCGACCACGGTGTCGGCGTCCAGCGCCCGCCGTCCCGTGAAGGCGGCGTCGAGGACGGACGGCGACAGGGTGTGGATCCCGTGGCGTTCCGCTTCGCGCAGGACCGCCCGGGGCGGTGGTGAGCCCCGCTCGGCGCGCAGCCCGCGCAGCGCGGCGGCGAGGGCGGCCAGCCGCTCGCCGGTGGTGCCGTCGGCCGGTCCCATGGGTCCCCCTGGTGTGCGCGGTTCGCTGTCCGGATGGTTCGGGCGGTTCGGATGTTCGAGTGTGGACGGAGAACCCGCTCCGCGGCGACCGGTTCCGGACGGCGGCGGACGCGTGCCGGACCGCCGGGGCCTCCGGGGCCGTCCGCCGGGGTCCGCCGGACCGGCGGCGCGTTCCCTGGCATCGTGGTGTCCATGGGTGAACTGGTCGACAGGGTCGACGGACGGGACCGGGTGGTGGGGGTCGTCGACCGGGCCGAGGCGATCCGCCGGGGCTGGCCGCACCGCGTCGCCACCATCGTGTGCCGCGACGGGGAGGGACGGTTCCTCGTCCACCGCCGTCCCGGCGGTTCGCCCCGCTTCCCGGGGCGGTACAACTGGATGCTCGGCGGCGCGGTCGCGGCCGGTGAGTCGTACCGGGCGGCGGCGGCCCGCGAACTGCGGGAGGAACTGGGCGTGGACGCGGTTCCCCGCCCGGTGCTCAGATTCCTGTGCGCGGGGGCGATCGCCCCCTACTGGCTCGGACTGCACGAGGCCGTCGTCATGACGCCCGTGCGCCCGGACGGACGGGAGGTCGCCTGGCACGGCTGGCTGACCCGGACGGAACTCGAATCCCTGGTACGGCAGCGGGAGTTCGTCCCGGACGCCCGCGAGGCGTTCGACCGGTACCGCGCCCTCGGCGGAGCGGCGCGGACACCGGAGTAGCCGGGCCGGGGCTCCCGGCCCGGCGGTGCCGGAGTCCGCGCCCGCCCCGACCGGGGTCGGCACGGGCACGGACTCCGGTGGGCGGATCACCAGTTGGTGCCGATCTGCACCCGGCCGCCGCCGCCGAAGCCGGGGCCGGAGTAGCGGTACAGCCGGTCGGTGACGGGATCCACGGCGAGCAGGTCGGGCACGCCGTCGCCGGTGAGGTCGCCGATGCCGGTGAGGTTGGTCATGGAGTCCCAGTTGGTGCCGACCCTGACCTTGGTGGAGCCGCCGTAGCCGGGCCCCGAGTACCGGAACAGCTCCCCGGTCCGGGCGTGCACGGCGAGCAGGTCCGTAGTGCCGTCGCCGGTGAGGTCGCCCACGCCCACCAGGGTGTCGTAGACGTTCCACCCGTGGCCGATCCTGACCCGGCCGCCGCCCCCGAAGCCGGGGCCGGAGTAGCGGTAGAGGTCACCGCTGGACGCCTCCACCGCGATCAGGTCGGGCACGCCGTCCCCGGTCTGGTCGCCCACCGGGGTCACCTTGGTCATGGAGTCCCAGTTGGTGCCGACCTTGACCCTGGTGGAGCCGCCGTAGCGCGGCCCCGAGTAGCGGTACAGGTCCCCGGTCCGGGCGTGCACGGCGAGCAGGTCCGCCACCCCGTCACCGGTGAGGTCGCCGGGGCTGAGGAGCCGGCTCATCCCGTTCCAGCCGTAGCCCAGCTTCACCCGCGTGGAGCCGCCGAAGCCGGGGGCGGAGTAGCGGTACAGGTCGCCGGTCCGCTTCTCCACCGCGAGCAGCTCGGTCCTCCCGTCGCCGGTGAGGTCGCCCACCGGGGTCAGCTGGGCCATCTTCGACTGGGGGGCGGGCGGTTCGGCGGGGTACGGGTCGGCGTGGTCGTCGCCGAGCCGGGCCCGGGCCCCGCACACCGGCCAGGCGCCGGGCCCCTGGGTGGCGAGGATCTTCTCGGCGACACGGATCTGCTGCTCCTTGGTCGCCTGGTGGGGGTAGCCGCTGTACTGCGTCCCGCCGAAGTCGTCCCAGGTGGCCTTGTGGATCTGGAGCCCGCCGTAGTAGCCGTTGCCGGTGTTGATGGCCCAGTCGCCGCCGCTCTCGCAGGCGGCGACCTTGTCCCAGGTGGCGACGGACGCGGCGGTCGCGGTCGGTGCCGTGACCGGGATCAGGGCGCACGCGGTCAGCAGGGCGACGAGACCGCCCCTCCAGCCGTGCCGCCGGGCGCGCGTCCCGCCCGGTGGACGGCCGTGCGGCGCCGGGGCGGTACGGGATTTCCCGGGCGCTTCCCGGTCCGCACGGCCCGGACGGCCCGGCACGGCGGCCGACTTCGTGGTGGTGGGCCGGGGGCCGGGGCGGGCTACCACTTGGTCCCGATCTGGACGCGGCTGCCGCCGCCGAAGCCGGGGCCGGAGTAGCGGTACAGCTTCTGGGTGGCGGCGTCGACGGCGAGGAGGTCGGGGACGCCGTCGCCGGTGAGGTCGCCGATGCCGGTGAGGTTGGTCATGGAGTCCCAGTTGGTGCCGACCTTGACCTTGGTGGAGCCGCCGAAGCCGGGCCCCGAGTACCGGAACAGCTCCCCGGTCTCCGCGTGGACCCCGAGGATGTCCGCGACGCCGTCGCCCGTCAGATCGCCCACGCCCACCAGCGTGTGGTAGGCGTTCCAGCCGTGGCCGATCTTCACCCGGGTGGAACCGCCGTAGCCGGGGCCGCTGTAGCGGTACAGGTCGCCGCTGGAGCGCTCGACCGCGATGAGGTCGGGACGGCCGTCACCGGTCACGTCGCCGATCGGGGTGACCTGCGCCATGGAGTCCCAGTTGGTGCCGACCTTGACCTTGGTGGAGCCGCCGAAGCCGGGCCCCGAGTACCGGTACAGGTCCCCGGTGTCCGCCTGCACGGCCAGGATGTCGTTGTTGCCGTCGCCCGTCAGATCGCCGATCCCGACGATGTCGCTGATGGAGTTCCAGCCGTGGCCGATCTTCGTCCTGGTGCCGCCGCCGTACCCGGGGCCCAGGTACCGGTAGAGGTCGCCGGTCGCCGTCTCGACCGCGATCACGTCGGGCTTGCCGTCGTCGTTCACGTCGCCGACCGGGGTGACGTTGGTCATCCCCTTGTCCGGCACCGGCACCGGGGTGTCGACGACCTTGTTGTAGCGGTACGGCTTGAACCCGTTGGCCTGGATGTAGGACCGGGTGTACTGGGCCCTGCGCGCCACCGTGCCGGGGCGGGCGTGCTCGATGATGTTCGCGGTGGTGCGGGAGCTGTTGGCCCACCCGGTGAAGAGCACCACATGGCTGCTGACGTCGTTCAGCGCGTCCCCGGGCTGCAGGTCGTCCAGGTCGCCGAGCCGGGTGGAGTAGTCGGGCAGGGTCCGGGTGGTGGCGCTGGTGCTGAGGTGCCAGGCCATCGAGACGAGACCGGAGCAGTCCGTGCGGTAGAGACGGCCCTGGGGGTCGCGGTGGTAGCCGCTCTGGCTGTACGGCACCTGCTGGGCGACCCAGTACTCGGCGCGGCTGATGATCTCGGCCCGGTCGATCGCCCCGCCGACGGTCGAGGTGGCGGCCGCGTCCGCGGCGGTGGTCGCCGCGACGGACGCGGGTGCCGCCTGGGACGGGGCCGTCAGACCGAGGACGGCCGAGGCGAGTGCGAGGGTGACCGCCGCCGAACGGACGGCGGCGCGCGGGAAGCGCTGTGCTGACCACAACATGAGGAACTCCACGGTCGGAGGGAGTGGCGCACGGCGGGGGAAGGACCCCGCCGCCCGGGGCGCCGGTCGGCCCGGACCCGGAGGACCGGACCTCCGGTGCCCCCGGGGCCGTTCCGGGCGCCACGGGCGTGGGCACGGAACACGGACTGTGGGGGGACAAGGAGAACCGGGGAGGCGGACCGGTGTGGGTGTGCGGTCCGCCTCCCCGGCGAACCACACGCTACGGCCTTGCTCCGATGGGGAGTTGACGAGGAGCGCGGGTCTTCTTGACATCGCGCGCGGGACGGGGTCCGGCCCCCGCGGCGCGGGGCCGGGGCGCGGTCACCCGCCGCCGGAACGTCCCACTCCGGAAGCCCCGCCCGGTCCGGGAACCCCGCCCGGTCCGGAAGCCCCGCCCGGAGCGGAAGCCCGCCCGGTCCCGAAGCCCCGCCCGGAGCGGCCCCACCCGGAACAGGCTCCGCCCGGAGCCGCCCCGCCCGGAACGGACCCGTCCGGAAAGGCCGTTCCGGCGACGGGAAACCGCCAGGAGGAACGCAGTCCTCCGGGCCACCACGGACGTCGTACTCCGGTAGGAGCACACGACCGTAGGAGGACCGCCATGTGGGTGTGGACGTCGACCGATGACATCGCCGAGGACGACCGTGCCGACTGGTACCACGAGACCGTGGCCCGGACCGTGGCGCCCCATCGGCTGAGGATCGCGGACCCCACCGCCCTCCGCGCCCGGATCGGGGTGCTGCGCCTGGGCGGGATCGAGGTGTCCAGCCACACCCACGCGTACGACTCCTGGCGGACGCCCCGGCTGATCCGGCAGAGCGATCCGGAGCAGTACCTGCTCGGCTTCGTCTCCGGAGGCGCGATGGGGATCTCCCTGCTCCGCGAGAGCTCCCGGGTCGACCCGGGAGGCGCGGTCTTCTTCGACACCTCACACCCCTACTTCGCGGGCCCCCCGGACCGGGAGGGCGCCGTGGTCACCCTTCTGCACATCCCCCGCGCGGAGATCGCGCTGCCCGCCGACCGGCTGGACGCCGCACTGGGCCGGGGCATGTCCGCGCACCACGGCATCGGCGGCATCCTCCACCAGTTCCTCCTGTCCCTGACGGCCCACGCCGCCGACTGCGCCCCGCAGGAGATCCGTCTGCTGGAACGGACGGCGGTCGACCTGGCGTCCGGACTGCTGGCCCGTCAGCTCGCCCTGCGCGAAAGGCTCCCCGCCGAGACCCGGGAACAGATCGCGCTGAGGACGATCGACGCCTTCATCGACGACCACCTCGCCGACCCCGCCCTCACCCCCAGGGCGGTCGCCGAACACCACCACGTCTCGCTGCGCACCCTCCACCACCTCTTCCGGGGCCGCGAGGAGACCGTGGCCGCCACCATCCGCCGACGCCGCCTCGAACGCTGCCGCGCCGACCTCACCGACCCCGCCCAGGACGACCGGCCGATCCACGCCATCGCCAGGGCCTGGGGCATCAGCGGGGCGTCGGTGTTCAGCCGGATGTTCCGCGACGCCTACGGGATGTCGCCCACCGCCGCACGGCGACGGGCCCGCGACCGGAACTGAGCGCCCGGGGCCGGGACCTCCGCACCGGGCGCCCGCTTCCGTCACCCGATCCGGAAGACCGCCGAAGCCGCCTGTCCCTCGCCCAGCTCCCAGCCCGCGACGACCTGGTGTCCCGGCTGGTCCGCGAACCAGTCGAGGGCCGCCGGACAGTTCCCGGGGCCGAGGTAACGCGCCCCGTCACCACGGGCCCAGTGGTCCGTCAGACACAGCAGACGGAGGTGGTCGCGCAGCCGGGCACCGGGGACGCGGGACAGCGCGGCGTCCCACCGGGGTTCCACCTCGGCCTCCGGCGGCAGCGGGACCAGCCCCTCCGGGCCGCCCGTGGTCCAGGTGGCGGCGCGCATCGCGTCGAACAGCGTCCCGTCCGTGTCCACCCGCAGCAGCAGACCCGCCATCAGCAGCTCGTCCTCGTCGACCTCGTCCAGGGAGTCGCCGTGCTCGGCGAACACCCGGGCGAGGTCCGCGCCGGACACCGCCCGCCGGGAGTCCCGGGCCGGGTGCGCGACCGCGTCCAGCGCCCCGGCGGCCGCCGCGCCGAACGGTCCGTCCGGGTCGAACGCGTCGTCCTCCCACAGCCAGATCGACCGCCCGAGGTCGAAGGACCACCCGCTCCAGCCGAGCGGGACGCCGTCCTCGTCGTAACGGGCGCCGTCGACCGGTATGCCCCGGGCGACGGCGTCCGGGTCCAGTTCACCGTCGAGGAGGTCGCCGAGGACCGTGGACGGCATCAGATCGTCCTGGTGGAAGAACGCGTACCGGGGCTCCGGCGCCGGGCCGGCGGCGGCACCGGGCCCGAAGGGCGCGTCCAGCAGCACCTCGAAGGCACGGGCCAGTTCACGCTCCCACGGCTGCGGGGCGGGGACGGGCTCGGGGACGGACGACGACATGGGCGCTCCTCGTGCGGGACGGACTCCGGGCGCGGTCGGCGTCCCGGCGGCCGAGGGCACCGGGCCGACCGCGTCACCACGGTTGCGCAGTGGTCTACCACAGGGGTCCGACAACGCCGCCCGGCCGCCCGTCACGGACACCGCCACCGACGGCACCACCGGGGGCGGCGGGGACGGCGCGGGGTCGTGCTCGATCGTCTCCAACTCGGGGAACTGCTACGCGGCGGGGCAGTTCTGCCGCGACGGCGACCACGGCGCCGTCACCACCACGGCCGACGGGACGAAGATCACCTGCGCGTACCGCTCCAACGCCTGGCGCTGGACGTACGTCTGACGGGCGGCGCGCGTCCGGGTCAGCGGCCCGGGCGGCGCAGCAGTTCCTCGGTGTAGTCGGCCAGCCGGGCGGCGTCCCCCGGGTCCAGGGTCCTCAGGGACCGGGGGACCGGCCGGCCCCGGTCGACGGCGGACAGCTCCTCGGCGGGCGGACGGTCGATCCACTCGACCACCGGCCGCACCGCCTCGGCCACCGGGCGGGCGAAGAACCTCCCGAGCAGCCTCACCGCCCCCCGGACCAGGGGACTCGGGTGCCCGTCGGCGCCGCTGCGGGTGAACCCGGGGTGGTACAGCACGTAGCGGGCCCGGCCCCGGTCCCGCTCGGCGAACGCCACGCCCAGCAGGTCGTTGGCGCGCCCGGCCTGGAGCTGGGCGCGGACCTGTCCGTAGCGGCGGGTCAGCTGGGGGTCGTCCCAGTGGATCCGGCCCGCCGTGTTCCCCACCCCGGCCACGTTGACGATCACCGGAGCGGCGCTGGCGTCCAGCAGCGGACGCAGCCCCCGGCCGAGCAGAAGGCGGCTCAGGTAGTACAGGGCGAACGTGGACTCCAGCCCGTCCACGGTCGTCACCCGCCGGGGGGCGACCCGGTTGGCGAACAGCGCCAGCGCGTCGACCCGGTCGTGCCGCTCGGCGATCCGCGCGACGACCCGTTCGTTCTCCGCGATCGAGGACAGGTCCGCCCTCAGGAACCGCAGGTTCGGGTGGGCGGCGTGGGCGAGCAGCGCGCGTCCCTTGGCCTCGCCGCTGCCGATCACGGTGACGTGGTCGCCCCTCGCCAGCCGGGCCAGGGCGGTCGCCCGGCCCATGCCGTCGGTGCCGCCGCTGACGATCACGGTCTTCGCTGGTTGGTCCGGCACGGTGTCCTCCGTAGGGTCGGGGTCGGCCCCTCCATCGTGGGCCGCCCCCGTCACCGTCCGGAAGAAGGCAGTTCGATGTCCGATGCGCACACCGGTGTTCCCTCGGTCCTCGCCCATGACCTCCCCCGCCCGGTCCCGGCCGGTGAACTCGCCGTGTGCCCGGTCGGCGAGGTGCTCCGGAGGGTGGGCGACAAGTGGAGCGTGCTCCTGGTGGTCCTGCTGGGCGGCCGACCGCACCGCTACAACGAGTTGCACCGGTCGGTCGAGGGCATCAGCCAGCGCATGCTGACTCGGACGCTGCGCGGGCTGGAGGCCGACGGGCTGGTGCGGCGCGAGGTGCGTCCCACGGTCCCGCCGAGCGTCGAGTACAGCCTCACCCCGCTGGGGCGCACCCTGCTCCCGCCGCTGTCGGCCCTCGCCGACTGGGCGGTGGACCACGCGGCCGAGATCCAGGAGGCGCGGGCCCGCTTCGCCTCAGGTGCGCGGTGACGCCCCCGTCGCGGTGGACGGCCCGGACGGGTGAAACGGGACGGGCACCCTCCGGGGAGGGTGCCCGTCCGTGGGCCGGGCGGTGGGCGGTCCCGTCCGGGGCCCGCCCACCGCGCGGTCAGTGCTCGACCAGTCCGACGACCCGGTCCACGACGCCACGGGTGAAGGTGACGGTGGCCCACACCGTGTACCGGTCCTTCTTCAGGGTCCGCTCCAGCTGGGCCGGGGTGCAGCGGTAGGGCAGCTGCCGCCCCCCGTCGCAGATCACGCCCAGGGAGTCGATGACCTTGGTGGTGGTCGAGAGGAGGAGGATCCGGGGCGTCCGGCCGTTGCCGGGATCCACGACGATCTTGCCGGGGGCCAGGTACGACAGCTGGCCCACGAGCTTCCCGGAGGCGGGCGCCCGCGTCACCGACTCGCTCACGGCCGGGGCCTTCGCGGTGTCCGGGGCGGCGGACGCCGTGGCGGCGGGCGCGGCCAGGGCGGCGGCCCCGAGGGCGGTGGCGAGCGCCACGGCGGCGATGTGCTTGCGCATGAGGAAGTCCCCGTTCTCTCTGTCGGTCGTGTGCCGGTCACCGGCCCGTGCTCCCGGCGACAGGCACAACGTAGGCGCGCCACCGCACGGTCACCCCACGGACGGGTAACGGTCGTCCATCGGGGACCCGTCGGTTTCCGCACGGCCCGTTGGTTCCAACTCGCCTTTTCCGTAACGGACTTGATTCATGCTGGGCTTCCGTCGCGGGCCCGGACGGACGAGACCGGAGGGGTACGGGTCCGGACGGACGAGGGCCCCGGACCTTCGGGAGAAGGTCCGGGGCCCCGGGGCCGCACGCGCTCAGCGGGCGAAGCGCGTACCGAACATGGTGCTGCCGCTGTCCAGGCCCAGATCACCCGGGTTGACGGCGTACGACGACTTCCCGGTCACCGTGGTGGACGTCCCGGGCAGGACCCAGACGGCCCCCGAGTCCGGCTCGGAGGTGTCCTCGCGGGGCGCGCCGACCGCGAGGTCGGCGCGGCGGTCGCCGGTCAGCTCCGTCAGGGAGACCGCCTTGCCGAACTCGTCGCCCGTCTCGGCCACGCCCGGCACCCGGGCCGAGTTCTGGTGCAGGACCACCGCGCCCGTGCCGCGCAGACCGGCGGCGGCGCCCTTGAGGACCACCACCGTGCCCGCGTCCTTGAGGCCGCGCCCGTTCACGGTCAGCTTCTCGCCGGGCACCCCGACCGCGACGTCGGCGTACCCGTCGCCGTTGACGTCACCGACCGAGAGGGCGTCCCCGAACTGGTCGCCCTTCTCGTTGACGCCGGGGACGCCCGCGCTGTTCTGGTTGAGCGTCGTGGTGCGCGTCCCGGGGCCCGAGCCCGAGCCGTAGAGGACCTTCACCGTTCCGTGGTCGTAGAGGAGGTCCTCCACCAGCCCGTTGGGCACCGTGCGGATGACCAGGTCGTCCTTGCCGTCGCCGTTCACGTCACCGGCGGCGGCCCGGGCGCCGGCCTCCAGATAGCGCGAGGAGGTGGCGGGCAGCCCCTGGCCGCTCCCGGTCCACAGCTGGCTGCGGCGGCCCGACTCCTCGAAGGCGTGCAGGGTGACGAGGTCGTCCTTGCCGTCGTCGTTGAAGTCCCCGGCCACCACGTCGGTCGGCCGGAACGTCTCCCTGGTCTCCAGGGTCACCGTCCTGGCGGGCCGTCCGTCCCGGCCGAAGGGGCCGTAGCCCACCCGCAGCCGTACGTCCGCCGCGTCCTCGGGAGCCGTGCCCACGAGGTCCAGGTGCCCGTCGCCGTTGAAGTCGCCCGCGGTCAGACGGCCGTCGAGTTCCACGTCGGCGGGGACCGTGACCGGCTGGGCGGTCAGCCGGCCGGCCCGGCCCCAGTGGATCCACACCCCGCCCACGTCACCGGTCCGGCGCACCGCCAGGTCGGTGCGGCCGTCCCCGTCGAAGTCCCCGGCGACCGGTCGGGTGCCCGGCACTTCCTGGTGCCGGGTGCCGCGTCCGCCGTACAGCACGCTGACGTACTCGGCGGCGCCCGCCTCCACGGCCAGGTCCCCGCGGCCGTCCCCGTCGAAGTCCGTGACGGGGACGGCGGCCGGGGCGCGGCCGGAATCCGCCCATGCGGCGGGTACGGGTCCGACGGGTGACACGAGGACCCCCGCGAGCGTGGCACAGCACAGCGCGAGCCGATGACGAGCGAGCATCGAACCTCCCCAAGCCCCTGAGGGCCGGTTGACGGCCCGCCCGCGGACCGCGGGCGGCGGGCCGCCACCGTGCGGCCGTACCGCCTAGACCAGCCAACCGGGGGAAGAGTTGTACGGCTTGGACGGGAAAGTCCCCGGTGGGGTGAACGGCGGGGCCGCCGTTCCGCCGGACGCCTCCCCGCCCCGCCTTCCGGAGGGGGCGGCCGGCGGCGGGGACACGGGCGGCGGGACGGCGACCCCGCGTTCCTCCCGGACGGCGGCAACGCTCCGACGGGCGGCGGGACATGGGGCCGCGTAGACTGGAACACACAAGTGCGGCCCATGAGCGAAGAGCGAATGAGGCGACGAGCGAAACGGCACGGGACGTCGTCCCGTGGTCCCTCGCCCCGCCGTTCCGCTCCCACCCCGCTCGTCATCCGCCCTCCGGTCGGTTCTCCGGAATCTCCCGGGTCCTTCCCGGAATCCTTTCGGATTCACCGGTATTCCTCTGGAGATTCCCTCGCGCCGGATGTTCCGTGCGTGTGCCACCGGATGGGCGTTCCAGCGAGAAGTGACCTCCGCGACCCCCGGGGTGGTATCGGGCGACGGGAATTCCCGTGGGCGCGCGGCGAACGGCTCGTCCTCATTCCCGCTGGAGAGGAGGAACGCCATGGCCTGGGAGATCGGGGCCTACTGGCTGAACACCGGGGCGACCCAGGACTTCTGGTTCAGCTGGGACGAGACCTGGCAGGGACTGCAGTACGCGCAGACCAGACCGGCACCGAGCGGAGCGCGGGTGGACGTCGTCGCGTACGGGATCCAGAACCGGGGCACGACCAGTACCCACTGGGACGGACTCATCACCTACTGGCTCACCGTCGTCAACCGGGCGAATCACGGCACCAATTTCTATATCCGCGGTGCCGGACTGGGATAGGAGCGCCACGATGAATCTGATAACGCGAGGTGAAAGGCTCCTCGTCGTGACCGACGGGAAAGGCCGTATCACCGCCGCCCTGTGGCCGGGCCCGGGAGGGCCGGACGCGCCGACACGCGTCGGCGTCGTGCTCTCGGACGGACAGGAGGCGTACGAAGTGGACCTTCCCGCCGCGCTCGACGGACCGGAGGAGGTGGACTTCAGCCAGTTCACCGTCCGTACGGACGCCACGGGAACGGCGACCCTGGTACCGGCCGGATGACACGGGGGGCGACCGGGAGGAACTCCCGTTCCTCGCCACTCTCAAGCTATAGCGCATGGGGGGCCTTGCCACAAGGCCCCCTTTCCGTCGGAGAATCACCGGCTGAAGCCGGAAGCCGAGAGACGGGGGACCGTGAGGAATGCGGGTGCTGTTGTCGACCTACGGGTCGCGAGGAGACGTGGAACCACTGGTGGGGCTCGCCGTACGGGTGCGGGAGCTGGGGGCGGAAGTGCGGGTGTGCGCACCGCCGGACGAGGAGTTCGTGGCGCGGCTGGCGGACGCCGGGGTGCCGGTGGTGCCGGTCGGCTGGGCGGTGCGCCCGATGGTGACCGGGGCGGTGCCGCCGCCGGACGGTGATCTGCCGCGCCGCGCGGCGGAGTGGGTCACCACGCAGTTCGCCGCGGTCGCCGAGGCCGCGAAGGGGTGCGACGTGGTGGTCGGGGCCGGGATGATGCCGGTCGCGGAGCCGTCGGTGGCCGAACGGCTCGGCGTCCCGTACGTCTACGCGACCTATCAGCCGGTGACCCTGCCCTCGCCGTACCGGCCGCCGCTGCCGAGGCCGGGACGGCCGTTCCCGCCGGAGGTGACCGACAACCTGGAGCTGTGGGACCTGGACGCCCGGGACATCGGGGAGCTGTTCGGTCCCGCCCTCAACGCCCACCGGGAGTCGTTGGGCCTGCCGCCGGTGGACCGCGTCCGCGACCACTTCTACACCGGACAGCCCTGGCTGGCGGCCGACCCGGTGCTCAGCCCCTGGCGTCCGACCGGCCTCGACGTCGTCCAGACCGGCGCCTGGACCGCCCCGGACGGGCGCCCGCTCCCGGTGGAGCTGGAGGAGTTCCTCGCGGCGGGCGGACCACCGGTGTACGTGGGGTTCGGCAGCATGCCGATGCGGGCCGCCGAGGACGTCGCCCGGGTGGCCGTCGAGGCGGTGCGCGGCCGAGGCCGCCGGGTGGTGCTGGCCCGGGGGTGGGCCGGGCTGTCGGCCGAGGGCGGGGACGACGTCCTCGTCGTCGGTGAGGTCAACCAGCAGGCGCTGTTCGGCCGGGTGGCCGCCGTCGTCCACCACGGTGGCGCGGGCACCACCACCACGGCCGCGCGGGCCGGGGCGCCCCAGGTGGTGGTGGCGCAGGCGGTGGACCAGCCGTACTGGGCGGACCGGGTGGCGGCGCTGGGGATCGGCGCGGCGCACGACGGACCCGTCCCGACCGTCGGTTCGCTGTCGGCCGCGCTGGGAACGGCCCTCGACCCCGGGGTCCGCGCCCGGGCGCGGGCGGTGGCCGGGACGGTACGGACGGACGGGGCGGCGGTGGCCGCGCGGCTGCTGCTCGACGAGGCCCGCAGGGGAGGCCGTCGCCGACCTGGTGGGTAGGCGTCGGAGGCCGTCCCGCTCCGGCCCTCCGGCCGACGCCCGGTGGGCGTCGTACTCCTCCCGCAACGACGACAGCCAGTGGTAGTCGCCGAGACGATCGGTGCGGACCTCGTCGAGCGGAGCGAGCCGGAGGTTCCGGTCCGGCGGGTCCCGCGCCCGGTCCGGCGGGTGCGGCTCCGGAGGGGGCACCCGGGTCGGTGGTCCTGGCGCTCCTCCAGGGCGACACCGTCCCGGTCCGGAGGGCGCCCGGTCCGGTGCGCCCGGGGGCGATGCCCCCTCAGCGGGGGGCCTCGGCCCCGGCCGTCTCCCCGCGGGGGCGGACGAGGGGGTCCGTGGACACCGGGGCGGTGCCCGCCCGTTCGCGCACCGCGCGCTCCTCGGCGGCGGCCCTGCGCAGGGTGTCCAGCCGCCGTGGGGCGAGGCCCGGCGGACCGGGGGAGCGGTCGCCGCTCCCGGCGCCGCCCCGGTCGGGGACACCGGCCGCCGTGACGAGCGACTCGAACGCCCCGGCCAGGGCCCACTGCTGGAAGCGGTGGTGGACGGTCTGCCAGGCGCCGTACCGAGGGGGGACGCTGCGCCAGGAGGCGCCGGTGCGGAACCGCCACAGCACCCCGTCGAACTGTTCGCGCAGCCCCTCCGGGTAGGGGCCGCGCTCCCCGACGGGGAGCAGCGGGAGGACCGACTCCCACTCCCCGTCGGTGAGGTCGCCGGGGGACGCCGTGGCCGGGTCCGGGGCGGGGGCGTCCGGCCGTCCGCCGGGGCGGGGCGGGTCCAGTTCGGTCAGCAGCGAGCGGACCGCCTCGACCACGTGCATCACCAGGGTGGGATCGGCGCCCGCCCGGGCGTGGGCGCTCATCCGGACGGCGGGCGAACGGGGCAGACCGGGGTACTCGACCAGACCGTCCGGACCCCCGCTGGTGGCCGCCAGCAGCGCCACGCCGAGTCCGGCGCGGGCGGCGTCCAGCACCCCGGCGAGATAGGCGGCGTCGCAGACGACCGAGGCGGGTATGGAGTGCGCGGCCAGCACGTCCAGCGCCCGGCGGCGGATGGCGCAGGGCTCCTCGATCGCCACCAGCGGCAGCGCGCCCCGCGCGGGCGGGGTCCAGCCGGGAGCGGCGTACCACTTCAGGGGCAGTCCGCCGAGCGGGATGCCCCGCAGCGGGACGGCCTCGGTGACGTAGACCGCCAGGTCCACCGCCCTGCGGTCCACGGCCTCCACCAGCCGCACGGAACGGTCGATGCGGAACCGCAGCTCCCGGCGGGGGCCGGTGGCGTGGACCGCGTCGGTGATCCTGGGCAGGATCTGCGCGGCGGCGTGCTCGGCGGAACCGAAGACCAGGGTGGCCGGGCCGGAGTCCAGCAGCCGCCGGGCGGCCTCGTCGTGCACGCCGAGTATCCAGCGCGCCTCGTGGAGCAGGAGGTCACCCGCCGGGGTGAACCGGGTGACCCTGCCCACCCGTTCGACGACCGGTCGGCCGAGCGTCTTCTCCAGCCGCCGCACGTGCTGGCTGACCGCCGACTGGCTGAGGGCCAGCGACTCGGCCGCCCGACGGAACCCGCCTTCGTCCGCGACGGCCACCAGACTGCGCAGCGCGATGATGTCAAGGACCGGTCTCATGGCCGCACGCTAGCATCAACTAATGTGTATTTCATGTGACTTGGGGTCCTTTTTCCCTGCGGGAGGGCCTCGGGGCCCGCCCGGCGCGAGGTGCCGTCGAACTAGGGGACGGAGACGGGACGTTAGGGGTTGGCCCGGCCCGGCGACGATGACACGTTGGGCGGGACACCGGCCGTGCCCCGCGACCCTCCCGGGCGGGCCCCGCCGGTGCCCTCCCGCCCACGCGCCCACCGGAAGAGGCACGCCCATGACCACCGCAGCACCCCGTACCGTCCTGATCACCGGCACCTCCTCCGGCATCGGGCTGGCCACCGCCGTCGCGGCGGCCCGCGCCGGATGGAACGTCGTCGCCACCCTCCGCGAACCCGGCCGGGCGGACGCCCTGCGCGCGGCCCTCGCGGAGGCCGGTGTCGTCGAACGGGTCCGGATCGAGCGCCTCGACGTCACCGACCCCGCCTCCGTCACGGCGGCCGTGAGCGGCGCGGTCACCCGGTACGGACGCCTGGACGCGGTGGTCGCCAACGCCGGGATCGGACAGCTCGGCACCGTCGAACAGATCGGTGTGGAGCCCTTCCGGTCCGTCATGGAGACCAACTTCTTCGGAGTCGTGGAACTCGTCCTGGCCGCCCTGCCCCGGCTGCGCGCCGACGGCGGCCGGATCGTCGCCGTCAGCAGCCTCGGCGGAGTGATCGGCCAGCCCTTCAACGAGGCGTACTGCGCCGCCAAGTTCGCCCTGGAGGGCTTCCTGGAGTCCCTCGCCCCGGTCGCGGCGAGCACCGGGGTACGGGTCTCCGTCGTCGAACCCGGCCCGGTGGCCAGCGAGTTCGTCAACCGTCTCGGGCCCTCGGTGCCCGCCCTGGTGGAGCGGGCCGGGCCCTACGAGGCGGCCTTCAAGTCGTATCTGGAGACCACGGCGGGCTACTTCGACCAGGCGCAGAGCGCGGACGGCGCGGCGGACGTCGTCCTCGACGCCCTCACCGCCGGGCGGCCCGCCTTCCGGATCCAGACCTCCGGCCTCGCGCGGGACCTCGCCCGGATCAAACTCGCCGACGTGGACGGTTCCGCCGTCCAGGGCTTCACCGCCCCCTGGCTCACCTGACCGGCCCGCTCCCTCACGGCAGCGCCACCACCTGGGCCGCGTGGTTGAGCCCCGCCCCGAACCCCACCAGCAGCGCCAGACCGCCCCGGGGCACCGCGCCCCGGGCGAGCAACCCGTCCACGGCGAGCGGGATCGACGCCGCCGAGGTGTTGCCCGCGTGGACGACGTCCCGGGCCACCACCACGTGCGGCGGCAGCCCCAGGGCGGTGGCCGCCCCGTCGACGATCCGCAGATTGGCCTGGTGCGGGACGAACGCGGCCAGGTCGGCCGTGGTCAGCCCGGCGGCGGCGAGCGCGGCGGCGGCCGTCCTCGGCACGGTCGCCACCGCCCACCGGAACACGGCGGGCCCGTCCATCCGCAGGGTGGCCGGGCCCGCCGGGCCGTCCCCGGGCGCGGGCCAGGGCGCCTGGTGGGCGATGGCCCGGTGGCGGTCGCCCTCGGACCCCCAGACCACCGGCCCGATCCCGGGCTCGGCGGCGGGACCGACGACGACCGCCCCGGCGCCGTCCCCGAAGAGGAAGGCCGTCCCCCGGTCCCCGGGGTCCACGATGTCGGTCATCCGCTCCGAACCGACCACCACCACGTATCTGCTGTTGCCCGACCGGATCAGGGAGTCCGCCGTCGCGAGCGCGTGGCAGAACCCCGCGCACGCCGCGCCCAGGTCCATGGCGCCCGCCCCGACGGCCCCCAGCCGGTGGGCGACCCGGGGCGCCGCCGGGGGCGACTGCTCCCGGTGGGACATCGACGCCAGCAGGACCGTGTCCACCTCGTCCGGTGCCACGCCCGCCTGCGCCAGCGCCTTCACCGAGGCGGCCACCGCCATGCTGACGACCGTGTCGTCGGCCGCCGCGAAGCGCCGGGTCGCGATCCCCGACCGGCGCCGGATCCACTCGTCGCTCGATCCGATCGGCCCGGCCACCTCGGCGTTGCCCACCACCCGGGCGGGCCGGTACGCGCCGACGCCCAGCACCCGGGCGCCCGGTACCGTCGCCGGGGCGGTCAGCGCGCGGGGCGCGGCCCGGACGTCCTGCTCCGCGTCCGGCCGGGGCCACGGGCCCGGTCCGGTCGGCGTCTCCGGTCCGGTCCGGGTGTCCGGTCCGGACCGGGTGCCGGGTCCGTCGTACGTCGTCCGGGGTCGGACGCCGTCCGTCGTTCCACCGCCCGCCGGACCCGGTCCGCCGGTCCGTCCGTCGGTCCGTGTGTCCCCGGTCGTCGTCCCGGGACCGCTGTCCGTCGGCCCGCCGACCGCCGACCGGCCGACGCCGTGTGCGCCCGGTCCGCCGGTCCGGGTGTCCCCGGTCGTCGTCCTCCCGTCCATCACGCCTCCGCCGTGTCCGGGCGGGGGCCGAACTCCCCGTCCAGGTAGCGCCGCCGGGTCAGCCGACGCTGCACCTTGCCGCTGGAGGTCTTCGGCAGCGCGCCCCGTCTGACCAGCAGCACCTCGTCGGCCGTCAGCCGCTGGCCGTCGCGCACCGCCTCCCGCACCCGGGTCCGCAGCGCCTCCGGACCCCCGTCGCGCAGGGCCCGGCCGTCGGCCTCCACCACCAGCACCAGCCGTTCGTCGGTGCCGTCGTCCACCGAGAAGGCCGCCGCGCAGTTCGGGCGCAGCGCGGGGTCGGCCCCTTCCGCCGACGCCTCGACGTCCTGCGGGTAGTAGTTGCGGCCCTTGCGGATGATCACGTCCTTGATCCGGCCGGTGACGAACAGCTCGCCACCGTGGACGAACCCCAGGTCCCCGGTGCGCAGCCAGGTGCCCAGGGCCTCCTCGCCCGCCAGCCTGGCCCCGAAGGTCTCCAGGCTCTCGCCGGGCCGCCCGTGGTAACCGTCCGCGACACAGGGGCCGTTGACCCAGATCTCCCCGATCCGGCCGTCCGGCAGGGACGTGCGGGTGGCCGGGTCCGCGATCCGCACCGAGCTGGCGCCCACGGTGGTGCCGCAGCCGACGGCGTGGACGACCCGGGGGTCGGCGGGGGGCCGCGGCGCCGGGTCCCCGTCCGTGGGGTTCCCGGCCGTGAGGCCGGTGGGGTTCGCGGGATCTGTGAGGTCCGTGGGGTCCGCCAGGTCAGGGAGGGGTTCGGCGCGGCCCTCGCGCAGGGCCTCGGCGGAGAGGCGGAGCAGGACGGGCTCCTGGTCCTCGCGTCCCCCGGTGACCTTCAGGGTGTTCTCCGCCAGCCCGTAGCCGGGGCACATCGCCCGGGAGCGGAAGCCCGCCGCCGCGAAGGCCCGGGTGAACGCGCGCACGGTGTTCCAGCGCACCGGCTCCGCACCGTTGGCGGCCACCCGCAGACTGGACAGGTCGAGCCCCTCGGGGAGTCCGCCCGCCACCGCGTCCCGCGCGCACAGCTCGTAGGCGAAGCTCGGCGCCGCGGTGTGACTGCCACGGAACCGGGAGATCGCCTCCAGCCAGCGGGCCGGTCGCCGGATGAACGCCTCGGGAGCCATCAGATAGGCCGGGATGCCCGCCCACAGCGGCAGCACCACACCGAACAGCATCCCCATGTCGTGGAAGAGCGGCAGCCAGTTGACCACGGCGCTGTCCCGTCGGCAGGGCCACAGCAGATCCGTCTCGGCCACGTTGGCCCGGAAGTTGGCGTGGGTGACCCGGACGCCCTTCGGATCGCCGGTGGAGCCCGAGGTGTACTGGAGCAGGGCGATGTCGTCGGGCCCCGGCGCCGGACCGGTCGGCTCACCGGCCTCCGGCTCCGGCCCGGTGGGTCCCCCGGCCCCGGGCTCCGGCCCGGGCTCCGTGGCGGACCCGAGGTCCACCAGGGTGAGCCCGGACAGTTCCGGGGTGTCGCCGAAGCGCTCCTCCAGATCGCTCTTGACGGCGGCCGTCGTGAGCACGGTCGTCGTCCCGGCGTCGTCCGCGATGCGGCGCAGCCGTTCCAGTCCGCGCCGTCGGCTGGGCACCTGCACCGGGGCCCCCGCGACGCCCGCCGTCATGCAGGCCAGCAGGGTGGAGACGAACTCCAGACCGGACGGGTAGAGCAGCACGGCGGCGCCGCCGCGCAGTCCGGCCGCCTCCAGCACGGCGGCCCGGGCCCGTGCGGCGCGGTCGAGTTGACGGTAGGTCAGCTGGGCTTCGGGGGTCTCGCCGTCCCGGAGGAAGACGTAGGCGACGTCGTCGGGCTGGGTCCTGCCACGTAGCCGTAGAACCTCGGGGAGGCTGGGCGAATCGGTCACGAGGGGAGCGAGTGCGGTGGCGGTCATGGGCGTCGTGACTCTCCTTGCTGGGGCGTGGCCCGGCGGTGCGCGCGGCCGGTGTCGTGACGTTCCGGGAGCCGGTGGGGTGGGGGTGCGGAGGCCGGTGGGGGCCCCGGGGTTGGGGAGGTCGGTGGGGGTGGCCCCGGGGGCGCGGAGGCCGGTGGGGTGGGCAAGGCGAGGCGGCCCGGGGAGACGGGAGGCCGGTGCGGCGGGGCCCGTGAGGCCGTGGGGCCGTGGGGCCGGGGGCCGGAGCCCGGGAGGCTCAGCCGGTGAGCGCCGGGGAGGGGACCGGCCGCAGCGGATTGAGGCGCTCCTCCCCGATCGCGGCCCGCAGTCCGGGGTCGGTGACCCCCAGCCCGGGAGCGGGTGCCAGGGCCAGGACCCCGACCTTCCCGGTGTGCCGGTTCGTCTGCACCAGCCGGGCCGCCTCCCCGATCCGGGACAGCGGGAAGACCTCCGACAGCACCGGAGAGATCGCGCCGAGCTTCATCAGCCGCATCATCTCCGCCGCCTCGTGCAGGTTCATGCCGTGGCTGCCGACGATCCGCTTGAGGTTCATCCAGAAGTACCGGTTGTCGAAGGAGTGCTCGTAGCCGGTGCTCGAACCGCAGGTGACGACGGTGCCGCCGCGCCGGGCCACGATCACCGAGATCCCGAAGGTGGCCCTGCCGACGTGGTCGAAGACGATGTGCGGGTCCTCGCCCAGCTCCGCCCGGACGGCACGGCCGAGCCGTTTGGCCAGCTCCACCGTCCCGGCGCCGGTCGCCGGGACGCCGCCGATGCCGATCTCCTCCCGGTTGATGACCACGTCGCAGCCCAGCCGCTCCAGCAGCTTCGCCTTGGACTCGGAGTTCACCACCCCCACCGGGATGCCCCCGCCGTTCTTGACCAGCTGCACGGCGAAGGCGCCGAGGCCGCCCGCCGCGCCCCAGATCAGCACGATGTCGCCCTGCTTGAAGCGGGCCCCCCGGTCGCTGACCAGCATCCGGTAGGCGGTACCGCCGCACAGGGGCACGCAAGCGGTCTCCTCCCAGGTCAGATGGGCGGGCTTGGGCAGCAACTGGCTGGCCCGGACGACGGTGTAGTGCGCCAGGCCGCCGAAGTTGGTCTCGTACCCCCACGCCTTCTGGTCCGCGCCGAGCATCCCGTCGGAGTGCGTCACCGGGTCCTGCTCGTCCACCACCGCCGCGTTGACGGCCACGTGGTCGCCGATCCGCCAGCGGCGGACCCCGGCGCCCACCCGGACGACCACCCCCGCCGCGTCCGAGCCGACCACCTGGAACGGCTGGTCGTGCCGGGCGGTGTAGCCGCCCGCCCGGGCGAACCGCCGGAGGGCGCCGAACGTCGACACCGGCTTGAAGGTCGCCGACCACACGGTGTTGTAGTTGACGGAGCTGGCCATCACCGCCACCAGCACCTCGTCCGGGGCGAGTTCGGGCATCGGCACCCGGCCGACCCGTAGCGAGCGCCGTACGTCGCTGTCCGCGTCCCCGTCGAACATGCCGACGTCCTCGCGCCGGATGTGCGCCGCCACGAAGTCCCGGGGGACCGGAGCGCGTTCCAGTTCGTCGGCGGGGGCTCCCCGGAGAACCGCCTCGGTCAGCTCGTCCATATGACATTCTCCTCTGGCCGGGTGGATCGTCGTGCCGTCTCCTGTCAGCGGTCGACGCTATGTCGGTCCGCTTTTTCGGGGGAACCCCTAATCGGGACCCCTAGCGCGGGTCGTCGGATAAACGCCGCCATCGACCCCCGACTGTCGTCAACATGGCCGCTTGCAGCGGGGATGCGGGGACTAGGGGGAGATTAGGGGTAGGCGTGCGAAGCGGCCCGAAGGAAGGATGTGGGCGATGGCGCCGGAACAGAGAAGGGGAATTCGACCCTCCTTTCCGGAGAATTCGCCGAGGAATTCGGACTCCGTGGGAATTCAAGCGCGCGGAGCAGACGGGAAGGGCCGGGCGAGAGCGATGACCAGGCAGGCTGACAACCCCGTGACCGGGACCGGCGGGGCCCAGGCCGCCCCCGCCGCCGCCCCCGTCGCCGTGATCGGGCTGGCGTGCCGACTGCCCGGGGCCCCCGATCCGGACGCCTTCTGGGACCTGCTGCGACGGGGCGGGAGCGCGATCCGTCCGCTCCCCGGGGAGCGCCGGGGGCGGGGCGGTCCGGACGGCCCGGACCGCTCGGGCGGTGTGGACGCCCCGGGCGCTCCGCCGGAGGGACGGGACGCCCCTGGCGGCGGTCCCGGAGCGCCGCGCGAGGCCGGTCTGCCCGGCGGGTTCCTCGACCGGGTGGACCACTTCGACGCGGACTTCTTCGGGATCTCCCCGCGCGAGGCCGCCGAGATGGACCCCCAGCAGCGGCTCGTCCTCGAACTGGCCTGGGAGGCGCTGGAGGAGGCCGGGATCGTCCCCGCCGCCCTCGCCGGGAGCCCCGTCGGGGTCTACGTGGGCGCCATGGCCCACGACTACGCGACCCTGCGCCACCGGACCGGCGCGGACCCCCTCACCCGGCACACCCTCACCGGGCTCAACCGGGGTCTACTCGCCAACCGGGTGTCGTACGCCCTCGGGCTGCGCGGTCCCAGCCTCACCGTGGACTCCGCCCAGTCTTCCGCCCTGGTCGCCCTCCACCTGGCCTACCGGGCGGTCCGCGACGGCGACTGCGCCCTCGCGCTCGCGGGCGGGGTGAACCTCAACCTGGCCCCCGACAGCACCTCGGCCGCCGCCCGCTTCGGCGGACTCTCCCCGGACGGGCGCTCGTTCACCTTCGACGCCCGCGCCAACGGCTACGTCCGGGGCGAGGGCGGCGGCGCGGTGCTCCTCAAACCGCTGGCGGCGGCGCTCGCCGACGGCGACCGCGTGCACGGGGTGATCCTCGGCAGCGCGGTCAACAACGACGGCGCCACCGAGGGACTGACCGTGCCGAGCGCCGACGCCCAGCGCGACGTCCTGCGCGCGGCGGCCCGGCAGGCCGGCGTCGATCCACGGGAGGTCCAGTACGTCGAACTCCACGGCACCGGGACCCCGGTGGGCGACCCGGTGGAGGCCGCCGCGCTCGGCGCGGCGTACGGCGCCGGGCGGCCGGACGCCGAGCGGCTGGCCGTCGGGTCGGTGAAGACCAACATCGGGCACCTGGAGGGCGCGGCCGGGATCGCCGGACTGCTCAAGACGCTGCTCAGCCTGCGCGCCCGGCGGCTGCCCGCGACCCTCAACCACGAGACCCCCCATCCACGGATCCCGCTCGACGAGCTGGGGCTGCGGGTGCAGCGCGCCCTGGGCCCCTGGCCCCGGCCCGACCGGCGGCTGATCGCCGGGGTCAGCTCCTTCGGCATGGGCGGCACCAACTGCCATGTGCTGCTGGCCGAACCGCCCGGCGCCGACACCCGCCCCGCCGGTTCCGGCGCCGTCGCCGGTAGTGGAGCCGGGTCCGAGACCGGGGCTCGTACGGGGACCGGCGGAACGGATCGCGGTACGGACGGCGGTACGGGGCCCGGTACCGGTATCGATGGCGGGTCCGGCACGGCCACCGGCGACGTGTCCGGTACCGGTATCGGTACCGAGGGTGAGTCCGGCACGGCCACCGGCGAGGTGTCCGGCGCCGGTACCGGGTCCAGCGCGGCTGCCCGGAGCGCGGACGGGGGAAACGCGGCGGTGGGAATCGCGGCCGTGGCGAACCCGGACGTCCCCAGCGGGGCCGCCCCGGGCGCCGACGCCCGTGACGGGGCGGACGCCGGGCCCGGTGCCGTCGTCGTCCCCTGGCCGCTGTCCGGCGCCACCCCCGCCGCCCTGCGCGCCCAGGCCCGGCGGCTCGCCGCCCACGTCCGGGCCCGTCCCGGGCTCGCCCCCGGCGACCTCGGACACTCCCTGGCCGTCACCCGCACCCCGTTCGCCCACCGCGCGGTGGCGCTCGGCACCGACCGGGGCGGCCTGCTGGAGGCGCTGGACGCCCTGGCGGACGGCACCCCCGCGCCCGGGGTCGTCACCGGCCGAGGACCCGTACGGGCCGCCGCCCCGGTCGCCTTCCTCTTCCCCGGCCAGGGCAGTCAGCGACCCGGCGCGGGCCTGGGACTCCACCGGTCCGACCCGGTGTTCGCCGACGCTCTCGACGAGGTCTGCGCGCTCTTCGACGCCCATCTCGACCGTCCGCTGCGCGAGGTGCTCCTCGCCGCGCCGGACACCCCCGACGCGGCGCTCCTCGACCGCACCCGGTACACCCAGGCGGGCGTGTTCGCGCTGGGGGTGGCGCTGCACCGGACCGTGGCCCCGCGCCTTCCGGCGCCGGACGCCGTCCTCGGGCACTCGGTCGGCGCGCTCACCGCCGCCCATGCGGCCGGGGTCCTCACCCTCGCCGACGCGGTCACCCTGGTGGCGGCCCGGGGACGGCTGATGGAGGAGGCCCGCGAGGGCGGGGCGATGATCGCCCTGGAGGCCACCGAGGAGGAGGCCCTGCGGGAACTCGCCGACCGTCCGGGAGCGCTGGCGCTGGCCGCCGTCAACGGGCCGCGCTCGGTCGTCGTCTCGGGGGACGCGGACGCGGCGGCCGAGGTCGCCGCCCGGTTCGCGGCGCGCGGTCGCAGGACCCGGCGGCTGCGGGTCAGCCACGCCTTCCACTCCCCGCACATGGACGCCGCCGTGGACGCGTTCCGCGAGGTCGTCGCCACCGTGGGGTTCCGTCCGCCGACCGTCACCGTGGTCTCCGACCGCACCGGACGGCCCGCCACCCCCGAGGAGCTGGCCTCGCCCGACCACTGGGCCGAACACCTCCGCCGCCCGGTGCGCTTCCACCACGCGGTGCGGGAACTGGCCGCCCGGGGCGTCACCGGGTACGCCGAGCTGGGCCCCGGCAACGTCCTCACCGCCCTGACCCGGGAGAGCCTGGCGGCACTGCCCCGGCCGCCCCGGGCCACCGTGGTGCCGTTGCTGCGGCCGGGGACGCCCGAACGGCTCTCGCTGCTCACCGCTCTCGCGGAACTCCACGCGGCGGGTGCCGACACCGACTGGCGCGGTCTCTTCGGCGACGTCCACGAGGAGCGGGTGCCGCTGCCGACGTACGCCTTCCAGCGGCGGCCCTTCCGCCTCGCCGACCCGGCCGCCACGCCCGTTCCCGGCTCCGCCGCCGAGCCCGTTGCCGTACCGGTCCCGTCGCCGTCCACCGGTGCGGTCCCCGCCGGCCCGGCCAGCCCGGCACCTCCGTCGGCCGCTTCGCCTTCTCCGTCCCCCGCCGACCCGCCGGACGCGTCGGACGAGCGGGTGCCGTCGGAGGACGCGGACACCACCGCCACCGCCGGGACGGCCGGACACGGGGCGGGGACCGCGCCCGGGCCGGAGGCCGAGCCCGGCACCACCACCGGCACCACCACCGGTGCCGACGCCCCCGCCGCGTCCACCGCGCGCGCCGCCGGACTGCTCGCCCTCGTCCTGGCCGCCGCCCGGGAGACGCTGGGGCACCCGCCGGGCCGGGGCGTCGACCCGGAACGCACCTTCACCGACCTCGGACTGGACTCGCTGGGCGCGGTGGAGTTCGCGGACCGGCTGTCCCGGGCGAGCGGGCTGCCGCTGCCGTCGACCCTGGTCTTCGACCACCCCACCCCGCTCGCCCTCGCCCGGCACCTGGAGCCGGCCGCCCCGGCCGCCGCCTCCGGACCGCCCCTTCCCGTCCGGCCCGACGACGACCCGATCGCCGTCACCGCCACGGCGGGCCGCTGGCCCGGCGGCGCCGACACCCCCGAACGCCTCTGGGACCTGCTGCTGTCGGGGACGGACGCGACCGGCGGGTTCCCCGTCAACCGGGGCTGGCCCGAGGACCTCCACCACCCGGACCCGGACCGCCCCGGCGGGACGTACGCGCGCCGGGGCGGGTTCCTGTACGACGCGGACCGGTTCGACGCCGACTTCTTCGGACTCTCGCCGCGCGAGGCGGAGGCGATGGACCCCCAGCAGCGGCTGCTGCTGGAGACCTCCTGGGAACTGCTGGAACGGGCCGGGATCGACCCCGTCGCCCTGCGCGGCACCGGCACCGGCGTCTACGTGGGCGCCACCCAGCAGGAGTACGGTCCCCGGCTGCACGAGGCCACCGGTGACGGCGCGGGCCACCGGCTGACCGGCGCCACCGTCAGCGTCGCCTCCGGCCGGATCGCCTACGCCCTCGGACTGGAGGGCCCGGCGCTCACGGTCGACACGGCGTGCTCGTCGTCGCTGGTGGCGTTGCACCTGGCGGTGCGGGCGCTGCGCTCGGGGGAGTGCGACCTCGCCCTCGCGGGCGGCGCGGCCGTGATGGCCGCCCCGGGCATGTTCACGGAGTTCGCCCGCCAGCGCGGTCTCGCCCCCGACGGCCGCTGCAAGCCGTTCGCCGCCGCCGCCGACGGCACCGCCTGGTCCGAGGGGGTGGGGCTGGTCCTGCTGGAGCGGCTGTCGGACGCCCGCCGCGCCGGACGCCGGGTGCTCGCCCTGATCCGGGGGAGCGCGGTCAACGCGGACGGCGCCAGCAACGGGCTGACCGCGCCGAACGGCCCCTCCCAGGAGCGCGTCATCCGGCAGGCCCTCGCGGACGCCCGGCTGACCGCCGCCGAGGTGGACGCCGTGGAGGCCCACGGCACGGGCACCGCGCTCGGGGACCCCATCGAGGCCCGGGCCCTGATCGGCACCTACGGACGGGACCGCGCCGGTGCGGGGCCGCTGCGGATCGGCTCCCTGAAGTCGGTGCTCGGCCACACCCAGGCGGCGGCGGGCGTCACCTCGGTGATCAAGATGGTGCAGGCCCTCGACCACGGGACGCTGCCCGCGACCCGGCACGTCGACCGGCCCACCCCGCACGTCGACTGGAGCGACGGCACCGTCGAACTCCTCACCCGTGACACGCCCTGGCCCGCCACCGAGGGCCGCCCCCGGCGCGCCGCCGTCTCCGCCTTCGGCATCAGCGGCACCAACGCCCACCTCGTCCTGGAGGAGGCGCCGCCCGCCCCCGGGCCGTCACCGGCCGCCCCCGTCCGTGAACTGCCCGTCCCCTGGGTGCTGTCGGCACGCACCCCCGAGGCGCTGCGCGACCAGGCCGCGCGGCTGGACGGGGCGCTGGCGGACGACGCGGACCCGGCCGGGGTGGGCCACGCGCTCGCGGGGCGCACCGCCTTCGCCCACCGCGTGGTGGTGGTGGGCCGCCGGTCCCCTGACCTCCGGGCCGCCGTCGGGGAGCTGGCGCGCGGCGGGATACCCGGCGGAACCGTCCGGGGCGAGGCCGCCGCCTCCGGCGGGCTGGCGTTCCTCTTCACCGGACAGGGCAGCCAACGGACCGGCATGGGGCGGGAGCTGTACGACGCCTACCCCGTCTACGCCGCCGCCTTCGACGAGGTCTGCGCCGCCCTCGACGCCCGCCTGGACGCCCCCGAGCCGCTGCGCCGGACCGTCCTCGGACCGGACCCGGAGCCTCACACGGACCCGGAGCCCGGCACCGGATCGGAGCCCCGCACCGGATCGGAGCCTCACGCGGACTCCGGACCCCGCGCGTCCTCGGAGCCCTCCGCGGACCCGGCGCCCCGAGCGGACTCCACGCCGGAACCGGACCCGGCCCCGCACCGGGACCCGGCCTCCGGTCCGGAACCGGGGGCGGCCCCGGAACCGGACCCGGTCTCCGGCCCGGAACCGGACCCGGCTCCGGAGCCCGGTGGGCCGTCCGCCGGGGCCCCGGCCGTCACCGCCCCCTCCCCGCTGGACCGCACCCTCTACACCCAGCCGGGGCTGTTCGCCCTCGAAGTGGCGCTGTTCCGGCTGCTGGAGTCCTGGGGCGTGCGCCCCGACGTGGTGGCCGGGCACTCGGTGGGCGAGCTGGCGGCGGCGCACGTCGCGGGCGTCCTCGGGCTCGAAGACGCCGCCACGCTGGTCGCCGCCCGCGCCCGGCTGATGCAGGCCCTGCCCGAGGGCGGCGCCATGGCCGCGCTGGAGGCGGACGAGACCGAGACGCGCGCCGAACTCGCGGGCCACGAGGACGGCGTGGGGATCGCCGCCGTCAACGGCCCCCTCGCCACGGTGATATCGGGACGCGAGGACACGGTCCTCGCCACGGTGGAACGGCTGCGCGCCCGGGGCCGCCGCGCCACCCGGCTGCGCACCAGCCACGCCTTCCACTCCCCGCTGATGGACCCGGTGACCGGGGAACTCGACCGGGTGGCCGCCGGACTCGTCCGCCGTCCCCCGCGCGTCCCCCTGCTCAGCGCCCTCGACGGCGGCCTCTTCACCGCCGACCGTCCCGTCCCGCCCGGATACTGGGGGGCCCACGCCCGGGGCACGGTCCGCTTCCTCGACGTGGTGCGCCGGCTGGAGGCGGACGGCGTCACCGCCTGGCTGGAGATCGGACCCGACGCGGTCCTCACTGCGCTCGCCGAGGAGGGACTCGGCGGCGACCGCCCCGACGGAGTGCCGCCGCCCGCCCTCGCCGCCGCGCTGCGCCGGGACCGCCCAGAACCGGAGACCCTGCTGACCGCGCTCGGCACGGTCCACGCCCGGGGCGCGCACGTCGACTGGCGCGCCGTCCTCGGCCGGTCCGGCCCGGGCCGGACGGACCTGCCGACCTATCCGTTCCAGCGCCGACGGTACTGGGCCCCGGAACCCGGGCACCCCGCGCCCCCGGCCGCCCCGGACCGCGACGACCGCTTCTGGGAGCCCGTCGCCCACGGTGACCTCGACGCCCTCGCCGCCGCCCTCGGCACCGAGGACAGCGGCCACCGCGAAGCCCTCGGCACCGTACTGCCCCTGCTGGCGTCCTGGCGCGCCGACCGCGACCGGAGCGCCGGGGCCGACCGCTCGCGGTACCGGCTGCGCTGGCACCCCGTCACCGATCCGGGGCCCGGCGCCGTACGGGGCCGCTGGCTCCTGGTGCTGCCCGCCGGGGAGGACGGCGGCCCGCACCCCGTCTGGGGCCCGCCGCTGGCGGACGCCCTCACCCGGGCGGGCGCCCGGGTCGACGTCCTCCCGGTCGGGGACGCCGACCGGGACCGTGCCTCCCTCGCCGCCCTGCTCACCCGCACCACCGGCCGGGAGCCCTCGGAACCGGTGACCGGAGTGCTGTCGCTGCTCTCCCTGGACCACCGCCCCGAGCCCGGCCGGACGGCCCTGCCACGCGCCCTGGCCGCCACCACCGCCCTGCTCCAGGCCCTGGACGCCACCGGGACCACCGCGCCCCTGTGGTCCCTCACCCACGGCGCGGTGGCCACCGGCCCAGACGACCGGGTCGCCGACCCCACCGGGGCGCTCGTCTGGGGGCTCGCCTCCGTCGCCGCCACCGAGGCCACCGGCTGGGGCGGCATCGTGGACCTGCCCGCCCGGGCGGACGCCACCGCCGTCGCCCGGGTGCTCACCGCGCTCACCGGCCGTCACGGGGAAGCCGAACTGGCCGTCCGCCCTGAAGGACTGCTCGCCCGACGGCTGGTGTCCGCCGCCGGGGAGACCGCACCGGCCGGAGCCCCGGACCGGGGCTGGACCCCCCGGGGCACCGCACTGATCACCGGCGGGAGCGGGGCGCTGGCCCGGCACACCGCGCGCTGGCTGGCCCGCGAGGGCGCCGACCACCTGCTGCTGCTCAGCCGACGGGGCGCCGACGCGCCCGGCGCGGACGCCCTGCGCGGGGAACTCACCGCGCTGGGAGCCCGGGTGACCCTCGCCGCCTGCGACGTCTCCGACCGGGAGGCCCTCGCCCGGGTCATCGCCGCGATCCCCGGCGAACACCCCCTCACCACGGTGGTGCACACCGCCGCGGTCCTCGACGACGCGCCCCTCACCGACCTCACCCCCGAACGGATGGACCGGGTGCTCAGGGTCAAGGCGGCGGGCGCGCGCCACCTGGACGAACTCACCCGCGCCCACGACCCGTCCGCGTTCGTCCTGTTCTCCTCCGTCACCGGGGTCGCGGGCACCCCCGGACAGGCCAACTACGCGCCCGGCAACGCCTACCTCGACGCCCTCGCCTTCCGGCGGCGCGCCGAGGGCCTCCCGGCCACCTCCGTCTCCTGGGGGCTGTGGGCGGGCGAGGGCATCGCCGACGGCGGGGCCGCCCGCCACGCCGAACGGCACGGGCTGCTGCCGCTGGACCCGGAGGACGCCGTCACCGCGCTGGAACTCGCCCTGGACCGGGACGAGACCCATCTGGTGGTCTGCCGCGCCGACTGGGCGACCCTCGCCGCGTCGCGCCCCCATCCGCTGCTCGACCCGCTCACCGGAGGCACCCGCGTCGCCGGGGCCGCCGGTCCGGCCGGGCGGACCGGCCCCGACGGGCTGCTGGCGGAGCTGGCGGCGACGGCCGGACGGGACCGGCACGCCCTGCTGCTCCGTTTCGTCCGGACCCAGGTCGCCGAGGTCAGGGGAGGCGGCCCGGCGGACTCCGTGGACGTCCACCGGGGCTTCAAGGAGCAGGGCTTCGACTCGCTCACCACCGTCCAGCTGCGCAACCGGCTCAACCAGCGCACGGGGCTCGGTCTGCCCACCACCGTCGTGTTCGACCACCCCACCCCGCACGCGCTGGCCGGACTGCTGCACGAGCTGCTCGTCCCGGCGGCGCCCGGGGCGACGAGCGGGACCGCCGCGGTGGAGGAACTCTCCGGTCAACTCGACCGGTTGGAGGAACTGCTGGCGGCCCTTCCGGCCGACGGCCCGGAACGGGCGGTGGCCACGGCCCGGCTGACCGCGCTGGCGGCGGACGGTCCGACGGGGTCCGCCCCACCGGCACGGGACGGGGACGTCGCCGCCGGGCTCTCGGCGGCCACCGACGACGAGCTGATGGACTTCATCGGCAAGGAACTCGGCATCACCTGAGGCCCTGAGATCCCTGAGGCCCCTGAGGCCCCTGAGGCCCCGGCTTCCGAGACCCCCGAGGTCCCTGAGGGGCCCGGCTCCCGAGGTCCCGGGACCGGGGCGCCCGGGACCCGCCGTCGGCAAGCGTGCCGCGCCCCCTCCCGCCGCCCCTCCCGTCCCCCTTCTTCCGTTACCCCCGCCCCCTCGTCTCCCCTCCCGCCGCTCGACCTCTCCCGCGCCGGACCCCGCACCGGGCCGTCCGCACGAAGGGTGGAACATGAACGACAGCCGTATGCGGTACCTCCTGGAACGGGTCACCGCCGAACTGCACGAGACGCGCGCCAAGTTGCGCGAGGCCGAGGACGGCGACCGGGAACCCATCGCCATCGTCGGCATGGGCTGCCGCTTTCCCGGTGGCATCGACTCCCCGGAGGACCTCTGGCGGCTGGTCTCCGAGGGCGGTGACGTCGTGGGGGACTTCCCCGGGGACCGGGGCTGGGACCTGACCACCCTGTTCGACCAGGACCCCGACCGGCCCGGCACCTCGTCCACCCGGCGCGGCGCCTTCCTCACCGAACCGGGCGCCTTCGACGCCGATTTCTTCGGCGTCTCGCCCCGTGAGGCACTGGCCGTCGACCCCCAGCACCGGCTGCTGCTGGAGACCGCCTGGGAGACCTTCGAACGGGCGGGCATCCGCCCCGAGACCCTGCGCGGCAGCGGCACCGGCGTCTTCGTCGGCGGCAACGGCAACGACTACGCCCCCGCCGCCACGGCCGTCCCCGAGGACCTGGAGGGCTACGTCCTGGTCGGCAACGCGGCGAGCGTGGCGTCCGGGCGGATCTCCTACACCTTCGGCTTCGAGGGGCCCGCCCTCACCGTCGACACGGCCTGCTCCGCCTCCTCGGTGGCCGTGCACCTCGCGGTGCGCTCCCTGCGCTCCGGCGAATGCGACCTCGCGCTGGCCGGCGGGGTGACCGTGATGACCACCCCGGGCACCTACGTGGAGTTCTCCCGGCAGCGCGGACTGGCCCCCGACGGCCGCTGCAAGGCGTTCGCAGCCGGAGCCGACGGCACCGGCTGGTCCGAGGGGGTGGGCCTGCTGCTGGTCGAGCGACTGTCCGACGCCCGCCGTCTGGGCCACCGGGTGCTCGCCGTCATCCGGGGCACCGCCGCCAACCAGGACGGCGCCTCGCACGGACTGACCGCCCCCAACGGCTCCGCCCAGCGCCGGGTCATCCGCCAGGCCCTGGCCGACGCCGGGCTGACGGCCGCCCAGGTCGACGCGGTCGAGGCGCACGGCACCGGCACCACCCTGGGCGACCCCATCGAGGCCCAGGCCCTGCTCGCCACCTACGGCAAGGAGCGGCCGGAGGGCCGTCCGCTGTGGCTGGGCTCGGTGAAGTCCAATCTCTCCCACACCCAGGCCGCCGCCGGAGTCGCCGGGATCATCAAGATGGTGCAGGCCATGCGGTACGGCGTGCTCCCGAAGACCCTGCACGTGGACGAGCCCTCCCCGCACGTCGACTGGACGTCCGGCGCGGTGGAACTGCTGACCGAGGCCCGGCCCTGGCCCGGGACCGGGGCGCCCCGCCGGGCCGGGGTCTCCGCCTTCGGGATGAGCGGCACCAACACCCACGTCATCCTGGAACAGGCCCCCGAGCCCACGGCGGCGGACGGCGACGCCCCCGGCGGTTCCGGCGACGGCGCCTCCGCGTCCCGCCCCGCCGCCCTGCCGCTGCTGCTCTCCGCCCGCACCCCCGCCGCACTGACCGCCCGGGCGACCGCGCTCGCCGCCCGGCCGGAACTCCTCACCGCCGCCGACCCGGTGCCGGTCGCCCGCGAACTGGCCCATGGGCGGACCGCGTTCGAGGAACGGGCCGTGGTCGTCGGCGCCGACGGCGACGCCCTGCTCGCCGGGGTCGACGCGCTCGCCTCGGACCTGCCCGCGCCCGCCCTGGTGCGCGGCACCGCCGGAAGCGACCCCCGCACGGTGTTCGTCTTCCCCGGACAGGGCTCCCAGTGGACCGGCATGGCCCGGGAACTCCTCGACTCCTCGCCCGTGTTCGCCGCCGCCGTCGACGACTGCGCCCGCGCCCTCGCGCCCCACACCGACTGGTCCCTCACCGAGGTGCTGCGCGGCGCCGACGGCGCGCCCGGCCACGACCGGGTCGACGTCGTCCAGCCCGTCCTGTGGGCGGTGATGGTGTCGTTGGCGAAGCTGTGGGAGTCCCACGGGGTCCGGCCGGACGCCGTGGTCGGACACAGCCAGGGCGAGATCGCCGCCGCGTACGTCGCGGGCGCCCTGACGCTCGACGACGCCGCCCGGGTGGTCGCCCTGCGCAGCCGGGCCATCGGCGCCCTGTCGGGCGGCGGCGGCATGGTGTCCGTGGCCCTGCCGCTCGCGGAGGCCGGGGAGACCGTCGCCCGGTGGGAGGGCCGGATCTCCGTCGCGACGGTCAACGGGCCCTCCTCCGTGGTGGTCGCCGGGGACCCCGGCGCCCTCGACGAACTCGTCGCCCACGCCGAACGGAACGGGATCCGCTGCCGCCGGATCGCGGTGGACTACGCCTCGCACTCCCCCCAGGTCGAGCGGATCCGCGACGAACTCCTCGACGTCCTCGCCCCGGTGGCCCCGCGCCCGCCCGTGATCCCCCTGCTCTCCACGGTCACCGGCGACTGGCTCGGCGACACCCCGATGGACGCCTCCTACTGGTACACCAACCTCCGCCGGACCGTCCTGTTCGAACCGGCCGTGCGGAAACTGGTCGCGGCGGGCCACGACGTCTTCGTCGAGGCCAGCCCGCACCCGGTGCTGACGGCCGCCGTCCAGGAGACGGCGGAGGCGGTGGACGCGCCCGTCACCGTCACCGGTTCGCTGCGCCGGGGCGAGGGCGGCCCGGCCCGCTTCCTCACCTCCGCCGCCGAGGCGTGGGTCCACGGCGTCGCGGTCGACTGGACCCCGGCGTTCCCCGGCCCCGCCGCGCCCGGCCCGGAGACCCCCGTTCCCGATCTGCCGACCTACCCCTTCCAGCGGCGCCGCTTCTGGCTCGATCCCGCCGTCGCGGGCCCGGCCGACGCCTCCGCGCTGGGACTGCGGCCCGCCGGGCACCCCCTGCTCGGCGCGGCGCTCAGCACGGCGGAGGACGGCACCCTGCTGCTGACCGGACGCCTCGCCGCCCGCTCCCAGCCCTGGCTCGCCGACCACACCGTCCTCGACCGCACCGTCCTGCCCGGCACCGCCCTGGTGGAACTGGCGGTCCGCGCCGCCGACGAGACCGGGTACGACACGGTCGACGAACTGCTCATCGAGACCCCGCTGGTGCTGCCCGCCACCGCCGCCGTCCGGCTCCAGCTCGCCGTGGCCCCGCCCGACGCCGACGGCCGCCGCGCGCTGACCTTCCACGCCCGGCCCGAGGACGCCCCCGAGGACACCGACTGGACCCGTCACGCCACGGGCCTCCTCACCCGCGCGGACGCCCCCGCCCGCGCCGCCGCGCCCGAGCCCGGCGCCTGGCCCCCGCCCGGGGCGGTCGCCGTCCCGCTGGACGGCCTGTACGACCGGTTCGCGGAGTCCGGGGTGGTCTACGGACCCCGCTTCCAGGGCGTGCGCGGCGTCTGGCGGCGCGACGGGGAACTCTTCGCCGAGGTCGCCCTCGACGAGGAGGAGCGGGCACGGGCGGGGGAGTTCGGCCTCCACCCGGTGCTGCTGGACACCGCCTTCCACGCGGCCGGGTTCGCCGAGCCGTCCCCGGACCGTCCGGAGGGCGCCCTGCTGCCCTTCGCCTGGAGCGGGATACGGCTGCGCGCCACCGGCGCCACGACCCTCCGGGTACGGCTCGCCCCCATCGACGGCGGCGGACTGTCCCTGGACGCCACCGACCCGACCGGCGCCCCCGTGGTGTCGATCGCCTCCCTGGTGTACCGACCGGTCCCGGCCGGACGGCTCACGGACGACGACCCCACCCGCACCCCCCTCCACCGGCTGATCTGGCGCCCGTTGCCCCAGCCCGCCGGGACGACGTCCGGAGCGGCGACCGGAGGGACGGCGGCCGGTACCGGAGCCGCCTCGGTGTCCGGCGCGGTGGCGCTGCTGCGCGCCGGGACGCGCCCCGCCGCGCCCCACGGCCCGCTGACCGTCTTCGACGACCCCGCCGCCGTCGAGGAGGCGCTCCGCGCCGGACACGGCGTACCGGGAACGGTCTGCCACGAGGTCCCCGCCCGGGGACCCGCCGCCCCGCCCGGCACGGACACTCCCCACGGCACGTCCGGCACGGACACCCTGGCTGACCCCGACGACCCCTCGGTGCCGGTGCGCGCCCGGGCCGCCCTGGACCACGTCCTGGCCCTGGTCCAGGACTGGCTGGCCCGTCCCGCGCTGGAGGGGACGCGGCTGGCCGTGGTGACCCGGGGCGCGGTGTCCGTCGACGGCGAGGCGCCGGACCTGACGACCGCCGGGGTCTGGGGCCTGCTGCGCACGGCCCAGTCCGAGCACCCCGGACGGCTGCTGCTCCTCGACGCCGACCCGGACGCGGAGCCGGACGCCGACGGCCGCTGGCTCGCCGGGGCCGTCGCCGCCGCCGACGCCTCCGGCGAACCCCAGCTCGCCCTGCGCGGCGGCGTCGCCCACGTCCCCCGGCTCGTCCCCGTCACCCCCGGACCCGCCGCCCGGGCCGGGGAGTTCACCCCCTCCCACGGGACCGTCCTGGTGACCGGCGGACTGGGGCTGCTCGGCGGGCTCGCGGCCCGGCGCCTGGTCACCGAGCACGGCGTGCGGCACCTGCTGCTCACCGGTCGCCGGGGCGCGGCGACTCCCGGCGCGGCGGAGACCGTCGCCGGACTCACCGCGCTGGGCGCCCACGTCACCGTCGCCGCCGCCGACGCGGCCGACCGGGACGCCCTGCGGGCCGTCCTCGACGCCGTCCCGGCGGCCCGTCCGCTGACCGCGGTGGTCCACGCCGCCGGAACCCTCGACGACGGGGTCCTGACCGCGCTGACCGCCGACCGGCTGGACACCGTCCTGCGCCCCAAGGCCGACGCCGCGTGGAACCTCCATGAACTCACCCGGGACGCGGACCTCTCCGCGTTCGTGCTCTTCTCCTCCGCCGCGGGCGTCCTCGGCGTCCCCGGGCAGGCCAACTACGCCGCCGCCAACACCTTCCTGGACGCCCTGGCGGCCCACCGCCGGGCGCGGGGGCTCGTCGCGACCTCCCTCGCCTGGGGGCTGTGGGAGGAGTCCAGCGAGCTGACCGGCCATCTGGACGACACCGCCCACCGCCGCAACGCCCGGCACGGCACCCGGCCGCTCACCACCCCCGAGGGGCTCGCCCTCTTCGACGCGGCCGGGGTCTCGGAGCACGCCCAGCTCGTTCCGCTCGCCCTCCGCCACGGCGCCGACCCCGAACGGCTCCCGCCGGTGCTGCGGGACCTGGTGCGCGCCCGGCGCCCCGTGGCGCGGACGTCCGCCCCGGCGGACGGCACCACCCTCGCCGGACGGCTGCTCCCCCTCGACCCGGCGGCCCGCGAGGACCTCCTGACCGCCCTGGTCCGGGCGGAGGCGGCGACCGTCCTCGGCCGCGACGACCACCAGGACGTCGCCGCCACCCGGGCCTTCAAGGACCTCGGCTTCGACTCGCTGACCGCCGTGGAACTGCGCAACCGGCTGGGCGCGGCGAGCGGTCTGCGGCTGTCGCCCACCCTCGTCTTCGACCACCCCACCCCCCGCGCCCTGGCCCGTCACCTCCTCACCGAACTGGTGGGGGAGGAAGGCCCGTCGGCAGCGGGGACCCCGTCCCCGGGCACCACCGCCCGGGTCCCGTCCGGCTCCCCCGGCGCCCCCGATGACGCCGACGACCCGGTCGTGATCGTCGGGATGAGCTGCCGGTTGCCGGGCGGGGTGACCTCCCCCGAGGAGCTGTGGGAACTGGTGGCCTCCGGGGGCGACGCGATCACCCCCTGGCCCACCGACCGGGGCTGGGACGCCGAGGGCCTCTACGACGCCGACCCGGACCGGCCCGGCCGCACCTACACCCAGCTCGGCGGTTTCCTGCACGACGCGGCCGAGTTCGACGCGGAGTTCTTCGGGATCTCGCCGCGTGAGGCGCTGGCGACGGATCCGCAGCAGCGGCTGCTGCTGGAGGCGTCCTGGGAGGCGTTCGAACGGGCGGGCATCGCCCCGGAGGCCCTGCGGGGCAGCGGCACCGGCGTCTTCGTCGGGGTGATGTACGACGACTACGCGGGACGGCTGCGCGCCCTGCCGCCCGAGCTGGAGGGCTACCTCCACAACGGCAGCGCGGCCAGTGTGGCGTCGGGGCGGATCGCGTACACCTACGGGTTCGAGGGTCCGGCGGTGACGGTGGACACGGCGTGCTCGTCGTCGCTGGTGGCGTTGCACCTGGCGGTGCGGGCGCTGCGCTCGGGGGAGTGCGACCTCGCGCTCGCGGGCGGGGTGGCGGTGATGGCCTCCCCCTCGGGGATGGTCGCCACCTCCCGGCACCGCGCCTTCGCCCCCGACGGCAGGGTCAAGGCGTACGCGGCCGCCGCCGACGGCACCAGCTGGGCGGAGGGCGTGGGGCTGCTCCTGGTGGAGCGGCTCTCGGACGCGCGGCGCAACGGGCATCCGGTGCTGGCGGTGGTGCGGGGCACGGCGGTGAACCAGGACGGCGCCTCCAACGGACTGACCGCCCCCAGCGGCCCCGCCCAGGAACGCGTCATCCGACGGGCCCTGGCCGACGCCGGACTCGGCCCGCACGACGTCGACGCCGTGGAGGGCCACGGCACCGGCACCACCCTGGGCGACCCCATCGAGGCCCGCGCCCTGGTGGCCGCCTACGGCCAGGGGCGCCCCGACGACCGTCCGCTGTGGCTGGGCTCCCTCAAGTCCAACATCGGCCACACCCAGGCCGCCGCCGGGGCGGCCGGAGTCATCAAGATGGTGCAGGCCCTGCGGCACGGCGTCCTGCCCCCGACCCTCCACGTGGACGAACCCGCCCCGCACGTCGACTGGGAGTCCGGCGGCGTCCGGCTGCTGACCGGTGAACGGCCGTGGCCCGCGACCGGGGACCGCCCGCCGCGCGCGGGCGTCTCGTCCTTCGGCGTCAGCGGCACCAACGCCCACGTCCTGCTCGAACGGCCCGCCCCCCTGACGGAGCCGTCGGAGCCGACGGCACCGGACGCGTCCGGCGATGCCGCGCCGACGCCACCGGCCCGCTCCGACGGAACCCCGGGCACGACGGCCGCGTCCACCGACGACCCCGCGACGGCCACCATGCCCGCCGGGGGTCCCGGAACGGCCGGCGCGTCCGACAAGGCCCCGGGCACGACAGCCGCCTCCCACCACGACCAGGGAACGACCGGCACGTCCGTCGAAGCCCCGGGCACGGCACCGGCGGGAGCCGGAGGGGAGCCGGAGACGGCGACGGAACCCGACGGGGAGCCGGGCGCGGCACCCGACCGGCCCGCCGCCCGGACGGCCCCGTCCGCACCGCTGCCCTGGGTGCTCTCCGGCCGCACCCCGGCCGCCCTCGCCGCGCAGGCCGGACGGCTACTGGAACGCCTCGACCCGGCCCGTCCCGCCCCCGTGGACCTCGCCCGCGCGCTGGTCACCGACCGCACCGCCTTCGCGCACCGCGCGGTCGTCGTCGCCACCGGCCACGACGGGCTCACCGACGGCCTGACGGCCCTCGCCTCGGGCGAACCCGCCGGGAACCTCGTCCGGGGCCGCGCGGGCGAGGACACCAGGACGGTGTTCGTCTTCCCCGGACACGGCTCCCAGTGGGCCGGGATGGCCCGTGGACTGCTGGACGCCTCCCCGGTGTTCGCCGCCAGGCTGGCCGACTGCGCCCGGGCCCTCGACCCCCACCTCGACTGGTCGCTCCTCGACGTGCTGCGCGAGGTGGAGGGCGCGCCCTCCCCGGACCGGGTGGAGGTGGCGCAGCCCGCGCTCTGGGCGGTGCTGGTGGCGCTCGCCGCCCAGTGGGAGGCGTACGGGGTGCGGCCGGACGCGGTGGTCGGCCACAGCCAGGGCGAGGTCGCCGCGGCCTGCGTCGCCGGGATCCTCTCCCTGGAGGACGGGGCGCGGCTCGTCGTGGAGCGCAGCCGGGTCCTCGCCGGGCTCGTCGGCCGGGGCGGCATGGCCTCCCTGGCCCTGCCGCTCGCCGAGGCCGGGCAGCGGATCGCGGCCTGGCCGGGACTGTCGGTGGCCACCGTCAACGGGCCCTCGGCCGTGGTGGTGGCCGGTGACGAAGAGGCCCTGGACGCGCTGCTCGCCGACTGCGCCGAGCGGGGGACGCGCGCCCGGCGGATCAGGGCGGCCACGGTCGCCGGACACTCCCCGGTGATCGACGAGGTGCGGGACGAACTCCTCAAGAAGTTCGCCTTCGTGACGCCCCGTCAGGGACGGGTGCCGTTCCACTCCACGGTCACCGGGGAACCCGTCGGACCGGGGGAGCTGGACGGCGGGTACTGGTACCGCAACATCCGGCACACCGTACGGTTCGCCCCCGTGGTCCGGGACCTGGTCGACGCGGGCCACACCGTCTTCGTCGAGGTCAGCCCGCACCCCGTGCTGACCGGCGGCGTCCAGGACACCGTGGAGGCGGCGGGCGTCGACGCCGTCGTCACCGGCACCCTGCGCCGGGATCACGGCGGCCTGGACCGCTTCCTCGCCTCGGCCGCCGCCGTCCACGCCCGGGGCGTCCCGGTGGACTGGGCCCCGGCCTTCCCCGCCACCCGCCCCAGCCCGGTGGACCTGCCCACCTACGCCTTCCAGCGGCGGCGCTTCTGGCTGGACGACCCGGCCGCCGCCGTCACCCCCACCGCCCCGGACCCGCTGGCCCCCGGGGGCCCCGCGCTCTCCGAGGCCCCCGGGACCCCCGGCCCCGTCGACTCCCCGGCGGCCCGCCTCGCCGCGCTGGCACCCGCAGCCCGGGACGCGGAACTCCTCGACCTGGTCCGCCGTCAGACCGCCGACGTCCTGGGCCACGACGACCCCGACGAGGTCGGCGCGGACCGCGCGTTCAAGGACCTGGGACTGGAGTCCCTGACCGCCGTCGACCTGCGCGACCGGCTCGCCACCGCCCTCGGCACCCGGCTCCCGGCGACCCTCGCCTTCGACCACCCCACCCCGGAGGCCGTCGCCGCCCACCTCGCCACCCTGCTGCCCGCCGCCCCGGCCACCGGCACCCCCGGGCCCGACGGCCCGGGCGCGGCCCTGGAGGCCCTGGCCCTGCTGGAACGCTTCGCCGTCCCCGGCTTCCCCGCCGCCGATCCGGAGGGCCGGGCCCTGGCCGCCCGGCTGCGCGCGCTGGCCGCCCGCTGGGACGACGGCGGACCGGGCCCCGACGGCGACGACGACGTCGACCTGGAGTCGGCGACCGACGACGAACTCTTCGACCTGATGGACAGTGAGGCGTGATGGACCACCACCGGGCGGCGGACGACCGGGGCACGACCCCGGCACCGGGCACGGCCGACGAGGAGAAGCTGCGCCGCTATCTGCGGCGCGCCCTCGGGGAGAGCCGGGAGGCGCGCAGACGGCTGCGCGAACTGGAGGAGGGGCTGCGGGAGCCGATCGCCGTCGTCGCGATGAGCTGCCGGTTGCCGGGCGGGGTGACCTCCCCGGAGGAGCTGTGGGAGCTGGTGGCGTCCGGGGGTGACGCGATCACTCCCTGGCCCACCGACCGGGGCTGGGACCTCGACGCGCTCTACGACCCCGACCCGGCCCGGCCCGGCACCAGTTACGCCCGCCACGGCGGTTTCCTGCACGACGCGGCCGAGTTCGACGCGGAGTTCTTCGGGATCTCGCCGCGTGAGGCGCTGGCGACGGATCCGCAGCAGCGGTTGCTGCTGGAGGCGTCCTGGGAGGCGTTCGAACGGGCGGGCATCGCCCCGGAGACCCTGCGCTCCAGTGCCACCGGCGTCTTCGTCGGGCTGACGGCACCGGACTACGCCTCCCGGCTCGACGGGGTGCCCGCCGAACTGGAGGGCTATCTGGGCATCGGCAACCTCCCCAGTGTGGCGTCGGGGCGGATCGCGTACACCTACGGGTTCGAGGGTCCGGCGGTGACGGTGGACACGGCGTGCTCGTCGTCGCTGGTGGCGCTGCACCTGGCGGTGCGGGCGCTGCGTTCCGGCGAGTGCGACCTCGCCCTCGCGGGCGGCGCGACGGTGCTCGCCACCCCCGCGGGGTTCGTGGAGTTCTCCCGGCAGCGCGGGCTCTCCCCGGACGGCCGCTGCCGCGCCTTCTCCGCCGCAGCCGACGGCACCGGCTGGGCGGAGGGCGTGGGGCTGCTTCTAGTGGAGCGGCTCTCGGACGCGCGGCGCAACGGCCACCCCGTGCTGGCGGTGGTGCGGGGCACGGCGGTGAACCAGGACGGCGCCTCCAACGGACTGACCGCGCCCAACGGCCCCGCCCAGGAACGGGTGGTGCGCCGGGCGCTGACGGACGCGGGGCTCGGTCCGCACGACGTCGACCTCGTGGAGGGACACGGCACCGGGACCACCCTGGGCGACCCCATCGAGGTCCAGGCGCTCCAGGACGCGTACGGCCGGGGCCGCCCCGACGACCGTCCGCTGTGGCTGGGCTCCCTCAAGTCCAACATCGGCCACACGGCGGCGGCGGCCGGGGTGGCCGGGGTCATCAAGACGGTCCAGGCCCTGCGCCACGGAGTCCTGCCCGGCTCCCTCCACGCCGACGAACCCACCCCGCACGTGGAGTGGGAGGGCGGCGGCGTCCGGCTGCTCGACACCGCCCGGCCGTGGCCCGCCGACGGCCGCCCCCGCCGGGCCGGGGTCTCCGCCTTCGGCGTGAGCGGTACGAACGCTCATGTCGTCCTGGAGGAGGCACCCCAGGACGCGGAAGAGCCGAGCGAGCTCCGTGAGGCGCGTGAGGCGGGTGGCGTCGGGAAGGCCGCGCCGGAGCCGTCCGGAGCCCCGGGAACTGCCGGAACATCCACGGCACCCGGGACGGTCGCACCTGAGACGGCGACGGCACCCAAGACGCCGGAGACGCCCGACGTAGTCGAGGCGTCCGGGGCGTCGGGCACGTCTGGGGCGTCGGGCACGTCTGGGGCGTCGGGCACGTCTGGGGCGTCGGGCACGTCTGGGGCGTCGGGCACGTCCGGGGCGTCCGGCACGCCCCGTACGTCCGCCGCGTCCGGGGCGTCCCCCCTGCTCCCCTGGCCGCTCTCCGCCCGTTCCGCCGGGGCCCTGCGCGGACAGGCCGCCCGTCTCGCGGCCCTGCTGGAGGACCGTCCGGCGCTGGAACCGGCCGACGCGGCCTGGTCCCTGACCACCACCCGCGCCCGCCACGACCACCGCGCGGTGCTGGTGGCGGCCGACCGCGCGGAGGCCCTCGACGGACTGCGGGCGCTGGCCGCGTCCCCCGCCACCGGGGAACGCGGCCCGGGCGGACGCGGCGGCACCGCCTTCCTCTTCACCGGACAGGGCAGCCAGCGGACCGGCATGGGACGGGAACTCCACGCCCGGTTCCCCGGCTACGCCCGCGCCTTCGACGAGGTGACCGCGGCCTTCGACGTCCACCACGCGGGACGGCTGCCCCGCCCGCTGCGCGAGGTGGTGCTGGCGGCGGGGGAGGGCCGGGAGACCGGCGGATCCGCCGGTCTCCTGGACCGCACCGAGTACGCCCAGCCCGCCCTCTTCGCGGTCGGGGTCGCGCTGTTCCGGCTGCTGGCGGAGTGGGGCGTGCGGCCCGACGCCGTCGCCGGGCACTCGGTGGGCGCGCTGGCCGCCGCCCATGTCGCCGGGGCGCTGTCACTGCCGGACGCGGTGGCCCTGGTGGCGGCGCGCGGCCGGTTGATGCAGGCGCTGCCGCCCGGCGGGGCGATGGCCGCCGTCGAGGCGACCGAGGAGGAGATCACCGAGGCCCTCGCGGAGGTGGCGGACACCGTCGCGCTCGCCGCGGTCAACGGCCCCCGCTCGGTGGTCGTCTCCGGCGACGAGGAACCCGTCCTCGCGCTGGTGGCCCGGTTCCGGGAACGGGGCCGCCGCACCTCCCGCCTCCGGGTGGCCCACGCGTTCCACTCGCACCGCGTGGACGGCGCGCTGGACGCGTTCCACCGGGCGGCGAAGGCCGTCCACCACCGTGACCCGGTGCTGCCGGTGGTCTCCGACCTCACCGGCGCCCTGGTGCCGGACGGCGGCTTCGACGCCGACCACTGGACCGCCCACGCCCGGCGGCCCGTACGGTTCCTGGACGTGGTGCGGCGGCTGCGGGACCTCGGCACCACCCGGTTCGTGGAACTGGGCCCCGACGGCGTCCTCACCGCCCTGACGGGGGACGCCCTCGCCGCGGAGGGCGGCGACGGACCGGCCCCGGCCGTCCTCACCCCGGTGCTGCGCGCCGGACGACCCGAGGAACGGACCCTGCTCACGGCACTCGGCCAGCTCCACGCCGACGGGGTGGACGTCGACTGGCGGGCCGCGTTCGAAGGGCTCGCGCCCCGGGTGGTGGACCTCCCCACCTACGCCTTCCAACGCGACCGCCACTGGCTCGACGCCACCGTGACCCGCGCCACCCGGCCCGCCGCCGTCCCGGCGCCCGCGCCCACCGCCCCGGAACCCGTCGCCTTCGCCACGGAACCCGTCCCCGCCGGACCGGCGCCGGGACCCGACTGGGCCGAACGCCACGCCGCGCTCCCGGGCCCCCGGCTGGACGCCGCGCTGCTCGACCTCGTCCGCACCGAGGTGGCGGCCGTCCTCGGCTACCCGGAGGCCGGACGGGTGACCCCCGGACGGCCGTTCGTGGAAGCCGGACTGGACTCCCTCTCGGCGGTGGAACTGCGCACCCGGCTCGCCGCCACCACCGGACTCCCGCTCGGCGGTGCCCTCACCATCCGCCACCCCACCCCGCAGGCCCTCGCCGGACACCTGCGCGCCCTGCTCGGCGAAGAGCGGCGGCCCGGCCCGTCCGACGGTGCCCCCGGCGACCCGCTCACCGCCCTCTATCTGAAGCTGTGCGCCGCCGGGCAGATCACGGCGGCCACCGAGGTGATCGTGGCCGCCGCCCGGCTCCGGGACGCCTTCGGCACGGCGGACCGCGCCCGGCACGCCGCCGAACCGGTCACCCTGGCCCGGGGGGACGCCCCGGAGGCACTGGTCTGCTTCCCGGCCCTCACCGCGCTCTCCGGCCCCCACGAGTACGCCCGCCTCAGCCGGACCTTCGACGGCGTCCGGGACGTCCTCGCCGTCCCCGCGCCCGGCTACACCGAGGACGCCGCGCTCCCCGACACCTCCGCCACCTTCGTCGCGCTCCAGGCCGACACCGTCCAACGACTCGTCGGGGAAAGGCCGTTCGCCGTGCTGGGCCGCTCGCTCGGCGGCTGCGTCGCCCACGCGGTGACCGCCGAACTGGAACGCCGGGGCACCCCGCCCACGGGCCTCGCCATGGTCGACACCTATCCGATGGACACCGCCTCGCTGCCCGGCATGGAATGGTGGATGCCCGCCATGATCGAGGGCATGGTCGCCCGGTTCGACGCCTTCGACCTGGGCCTCAACGACACCGGACTGACCACGATGGGCGCCTACCTCCGGGTCTTCGGCGACTGGCACCCCCGCCCGGTCACCACCCCCACCCTGCTGCTGCGGGCCGAGGACCCGCTGCCCGGCACCCCGGCCGCCACCGGACGGGACACCCGCGCCTTCTGGCGGCTGCCGCACACCACGGCGGACGTCCCGGGCGACCACTTCACCGTCCTGGAGGACCACTCCGGCACCACCGCCGACGCCGTCGCCCGCTGGCTGGACACCCTGACCCCGCCCACCCGTTGACCCCGCGCCCGCTCCGTCGCCACCCCTAGCCCGCACCCGGCCCGTCGCCCCGCACCCGGCGCCACGGCACCGACCCGAGAAGAGAAGAGAGAGACACGATGACCGCGCAACGCCCCCTGCACCTCGCCGTCGCCCTGGACACCGTCGGCTGGCACCCGGCGGCGGCCACCGGACCGGACGCCCCCGACGGGGACCTCTTCGGGCTGGCGCACTGGACCGGACTGATCCAGGAGGCCGAACGCGGCCTGCTGGACTTCGTCACCCTGGAGGACCCGCCCAAGCGTCCCACCGGAGCCGTGCGGCACCGGCTGGACGCGTTCCTGATCGCCGCCGCCACGGCCGCCCGCACCTCGCACATCGGCCTGGTCCCCACCGGACTGCTCGACCAGTCCCAGCCCACCCGGCTGGCCCGCGCCCTCGCCACCCTCGACCACCTCACCGGCGGCCGGGCCGGATGGCGCACCCAGGTCAGCCCCGCCCGGCCGATAGCCCTCGCCGACCTGTTCACCCCCGAGGTGCAGGAGCCGATGGCCGAACTCTTCGACCGGGCCGCCGACCTGGTGCGGGTGGTCCGCGCCCTCTGGGACGGCGTCGACGACGAGAAGGCGCTGCGCGACCTCGCGCCCGGCCGCTTCGCCCCCGCCGACCCCGACCCCGGCGGCCGCTTCGCCGACATCGTCCCCCTCGGCGGCACGGCGGGCGACTGGGTCACCATCGACTCGCCCGCCCTCGCCCCCCGCGCCCCGCAGGGCCACCCGCCCGTCTTCACCCTCGCCCACATCACCCTCCCCTACCGGTACGGGGCCCGCGCCGCCGACGTCGTCTCGGTGACCCCGCACAGCACGGAGGAGGTCCGGGACACCGTCGAGGAGGTCCGGCGGGAACAGGCGGACGCCGGGCGCGCCGACCAGAAGGTGCACGTCTTCGCGGACGTGGTGGTGTTCCTCGACCCCGAGCCGGGCCGCGCCGCCGAGCGCAAGGCCCGGCTCGACGACGCGCTCGGCACGCCCTACACCTCCGACGCCCCGATCGCCGTCGGCACCCCCGCCGAGGTCGCCGACCTGCTCCTGGAGTGGCGGGACGCGGGGCTGACGGGCTACCGGCTGCGGCCCGGCGCCCTGCCCCACGACCTCACCGCGATCACCCGCCACCTGGTGCCCGAACTCCAGGCCCGGGGCGCGTTCCGCACCGCCTACGAGGCGGACACCCTGCGCGGACTGCTCGGTCTGCCGCTACCGCAGGCCCCCGGCACCCGCTGAGTCCACCGTCCGTTCCGCCGCCCGCGCCGCCCCGTGCGCCGCGGGCGGCCGCTCCTCCTGGTCCAGCGCCCGCAGCGACGGCGGCAGATCCGCCCGCCCCTTCACCCGCAACTTGCGGTAGGTGTGCGTCAGGTGCTGCTCCACCGTGCTCACCGTGATGAACAGCCGCCCGGCGATCTCCCGGTTCGACAGCCCGGCCGCCGCGAGCGCCGCCACCTGTGCCTCCGAACCGCTCAGCACCCCGTCCCGGACCGGTTCCCGCCCGTCGGAGGCCCGCGCCCCACGGGCCGTCAGCCGCCGCGCGAGCGGGGCGTACCCGTTCTCCTCGGCGATGTCCAGCGCCCGCCGCGCCACCAGCCGGGCCTTGGCGCCCTGCCCCGCCCGGACGTGGGTCTCGCTGAGGTCCGCGAGGGCCCGCGCCGTCTCCAGCCGGTCGCCGCTCGCGTGCAACAGGTCCACCGCCTCCCGCAGCAGCCCGCCGCGCTGCCGGGGCGCGGACACCGCCGCGGCCGTCCGCAGTGCCATCCCCCGGGCCCGGGGCTGGGCGGCCGGGACCATCGCCAGCTGTTCGACGGCGAGCGCCCGCGCCTCGTCGGTCCGGCCGAGCCGCAGCAGGACCGCCACCGCGTCACCGCGCCACGGCACGAACGCCGGCAGGTCGATGTCCCACTCCCGCATCAGCCGCCCGCACCGGGTCAGATCGTCGAGCGCCCCCTGGAGCAGGTCCCGGGAGAGCCGCCACCGGCCCCGCGCGTGCAGGTACTGGACCCCGAACCGGGTCTCGTACAGCTGCCCGGGGGTGCCCGACTCGGCGGGCGCGTCGGCGGGCGACCCCGTCGCCGTCGACGCCAGCAGCAGACTCGACAGCGGCGAACCGATCAGCACCCCCCAACTCCGCAGCGACATCAGGTCCATCGCCCAGCGCGCGTACCGCTCCGCGCGCCGCGCGTCGCCCTGCCGGACCGCGATCTCCGCCCGCACCGCCGCGAACAGCGCCTGCCACGCCGGGACGTCCCGCTCGGTCGCCTCCCGCAGCAGCGCGTCGCACCAGACCACCGCCAGATCGCAGCGGTCCGCGTAGACCAGCACCGACAGCGCCAGATGCACCGTGTCGAAGCCGGTGTCGTCCAGCACCGTGGTCTGGAGCGCCAGTTCGGCGCCGCGCACGCTCTCCGGTCCTGGCCCCGAGCGCAACAGCCGGTTCAGGACGTCCGCCATGCGCTTCGGCGTCCCGTCGGGGAGCGGGGCCGTGACCGCCGGACGCCCGGGGCGCTCCGGACGGGCCCGGCCGGTCACCCGGGGCAGCAGCGCCGGATGGGAGGCCCGCAGCCACTCGCGCGCCGCGTGGTACTCGGCCTCCGAGGCCGGGTCCAGGGTCTCCGCGGTCCGTTCGAGACGGCGCAGGGCGAGGGCGAGTTCATCGCGGCTGCCGTTCCACAGCAGCCGCCCGAGCAGGGACACGCTCTGGCAGCCCGACAGCCGCCCCTCGCGCAGCGCGCTGATCAGCGGCCGCAGCCGACGGCAGGCGGTGTCGGGGTCGGTGCGGAAGTCGACGAGGCTGCGCAGCATCGTCACCGTCACCCGCTGCTCCTCGTTGGCGCCCGCCTCCCCGGCCACGTCCAGGCACGCCTCGGCGAAGGAGGTGTCGTCCCGTCGCAGGGCCTCGCGCGCCGCCTCCAGCGCCACCGCGAAGGCCCACGGCTCCCGGCTGCGCCCGCCCGCCACCAGATGCCTGGCGACCACGGCCGCCGGGGCCCCGTCCTCGTGCAGCAGCCGTGCCGCGTCCCGGTGCAGCGCCGCCCGTTCCGCCGCGGGCATGCCCGCCAGGACCGCGGCCCGGGCGGCCGGATGACGGAACCGTCCCCCGTCGAGGACCCCGACGACCTCCAGCGCCGTCAGCACCTCGTCGACCGACGGCCCCGGCTCGTCCAGCAGCCGCGCCAGCCTGCCGCCCGACTCCGAGGCGTCCAGCACCGCGAGGGCGCGGGCCGCGTCCCGGAACCGCCGTCCGGCGCGGCGCACGCACGCGTCCACCGCCCGGCCGTACTCCTCGCCCACCACCGGCTCCGCCGACCGCCCGGCGACCGCCGCGCGCTCCCGGTGGTCCTCCGCGAGCGCCCGCACCAGCAGCGGATTGCCGCCGCTGAGCCGGTGCCAGGCCACGGCCGGAGCGGCCTCCGCGCCCGGGGCGTCTCCGGCGTCCGAGGCGCCCGGGGCGGCCAGGGAGTCCGAGGCGGCCGGGGCGGCCGGGGCGGTGGAGACATCCGAGGCGGTGAAGGCGGTGAGGGCGGTGGGGACGGCCCCCGCGTCCGTCCCCACCAGCCGGGCCGCCAGTTCCCCGGTCGCCGCCACGGACAGCGGACGCACCCGCACCCGGGTGAAGTGCCGCTGCCGCAGCAGCGGAGTGCGCCAGGCCCGCTCCTCCGCGCTCCCGTCGGTCGGCGGATCGCACTCGGTGACGACGAGCAGGATCCGCGAGGCGCTCAGCGACCCCCCGATGTGGATCAGGGAGTCCAGCGAGACCGGATCGGCGAAGTGCAGATCGTCCACCGTCACCACCACCGGGGACCGCTCCGCCAGGGCGCTGAGCAACTGCCAGTGCACCTGGTTGACCCGGGTGGACGCCTGCCCCCGGGGCAGCAGGTCCGCGTCGCACGGGTCGATCCGGCCCTCCCCGGACGGGCGCAGCGCCCGTTCCCGGTCGGCGGCCGGGAACTGCGGATGCCCGAAGACCTGCCCGACCACCCCCAGCGCCACCCCCTGTTCCGAGCAGCGCGCCACCGCGTCCAGCACCACGGCCCCCTGGGCCGCGGCGTACTCGGCGAAGACCCGGATCAGTTCCGTCTTCCCACTGGCGACCGGGCCGCTCACGGCGACCACCCCGCCCCGCCCGGCGAGGCAGTCGGCCAGCGACTCCCGCAGCCGCTCCCACTGGGCCTCGCGTTCCACTAGAACCACGGTGAACTCCCTCTCCCACACGGCACGGCGGCGTGGTACGCGTCCGGGACGTCAACGCCGCCGGGTGACGTCCCCTCTTCGGTGGCGCGGGGGCCGGCGACCTCAGACGGGCTCCGGGGCGGTCACGGCGTCCGGGAGCAGCCGGGAGCGGATCAGCGAACCGATCCGCTCCCGGTGCCGGTCGACGAAGAAGTGACCGCCGTCGAAGGCGAGCACCTCGGTGGGCCCGCTGGTGTGCTCCCGCCAGGCCAGCGCCTCCGCCGCCGTCACCTTCGGATCCTCGGTGCCCCTCAGCACGGTGACCGGGGAGCGGACCGGGGCGCCCGGCCGGTGGCGGTAGCGCTCGACGGCCCGGTAGTCGCCGCGCAGCGCGGGCAGGAACATCGCCACCAGCTCCGGATCGTCCAGCAGCGCGGCCGGGGTCCCGTTCTGGCTGGCGACCTCGGCCAGCAGGGTGCGGTCGTCCGCGAGGTGCAGCCGCTCCTCGCGCGCGGTGGACGGGGCCCGCCGCCCGGAGACGAACAGCGCGGGCGCCGACCGGCCCGTCGCGGACTCCAGCACGCGGGCCGTCTCGTAGGCCACCACCGCGCCCATGCTGTGCCCGAAGAACGCGGGCGGCCCCTCGCCCCACCAGGGCGCCAGCACGGTGGCGAGGGCGTCGGCCAGGGTGCCGATGTCCGGGGCCGGGGGCTCCGCGCGACGCTCCTGACGCCCCGGGTACTGCACGGCCAGCACCTCCACCCGGGGGCTGAGCAGCGCGGAGAGCCAGAAGAGGGAACCGGCCGAGCCCCCGGCGTGCGGGAAGCACACCAGCCGGGCGGCCGCCCCCGGGGAGGGGTGGAAGCGGCGGATCCACCGCTCGCCGTCGAGGTCGGTCGTGGTCATGTCCGTGCTCCCCGTTCCTTCCGCTGGCCCTGGTCCCGGTCCTGTTCCCGGTCCTTGCCCCGGTCCCGGTCCTGGTCCCGCTCTCGTCCCCGCTCGTCTCCCCGTCCGTGTCCCCGTCCCCGGCCACGGCCGCCGCGCTCCGGACGGGGCAGCGCGGCGAGCAGTTCGCGGGTGTAGGGGTGGACGGGATGGTCGAAGACGCGTGTCACGTCCCCGCTCTCCACCACCCGTCCGTCCTTCATTACGAGCACCCGGTCGCTGACGTGGTGGACGACGCCGAGGTCGTGCGAGATGAACAGCAGCGCGAGGCCCAGCTCCCGCTGGAGGTCGGCCAGCAGGTCCAGCACCTGCGCCTGGATCGACACGTCCAGCGCGGAGACCGGCTCGTCGCACACGATCAGCCGGGGCCGGGTGGCGAGGGCCCGGGCGAGGGCCACCCGCTGGCGCTGCCCCCCGGACAGCTCCAACGGCCGCCGTCTGCGCAGCCCGCCCGCCAACCCGACCTGGTCGAGCAGCCCCTCGATCCGCGCCGAACGCGTCCGCCCGCGCGGTACGCCCACCAGGGCCAGCGCCTCCCCGATGACGTGCTCCACGCTGTGCCGGGGGTCGAAGGAACCGAGCGGGTCCTGGTGGACCACCTGCATCCGCCGCCGCCGTTCCCGGCGCGCCCCTTCGGCCACCCCGCTCCACGGCTCGCCCTCGAACCGGACGGTCCCGGCGTCCGGTTCCACCAGCCCGAGCGCGATCCGGGCGGTGGTCGTCTTGCCGGACCCGGACTCCCCGACGAGGCCCAGGGTCTCCCCTGGGGCGATCCGGAACGACACCTCCCGCACGGCGGCGTAGACCCCGCCGTCCTCGCTCCGGAAGCTCTTGGCGACCCCGTCCACCTCCAGCAGCGGGGGCTCCCCGCCCGTCGCGGACCGCACGGTCCCGGCGGCCCCGGGCCCCACGCCCCCGTCCCGGACTGCGACGGCGACGGCCGGACCCGCCGGACCCCCAGGGTCCCGAAGGTCCCCGTCCGCCGGAACGGTCGACGGGGCGGACAGGGCGGACCGGGCGGACGAGGCAGCCGGGGTGGGCAGTCGACCATGCACCGTCCCCGTCCCCGTCCCGGCCTCGGCCCCCGTCTCCGTTCCCGGGCCCACCGCTTCCGCCGCCCCGGGAACCCAGGCCGCGGCGGACAGCCGCCGCCCCTTGCCGCCGAGGGTGGGCACCGCCGCCAGCAGCGCCTTGGTGTAGGGGTGCCGGGGGTCCTCCAGCACGTCCCCGGCCGGGCCCTGTTCGACGACCAGCCCCCCCGTACATCACCGCGACCCGGTCCGCGAGCCGTGCCACCACCGCCAGGTCATGGCTGATCAGCAGTAGGGCGGTGCCCCGGTCGACCAGTCCGCCCAGCAGCGCCAGCACCTGGGCCTGGACCGTCACGTCCAGGGCCGTCGTGGGCTCGTCGGCCACCAGCAGTTCCGGCTCGCCGGACAGCGCCGACGCGATCAGCGCCCGCTGCCGCAGCCCGCCCGACAACTGGTGCGGGTACTGCGCGGCCCGCCGGGCCGGGTCCGGTATCCCGGCGTCCGACAGCAGGGCGAGCGTCCGTTCGCGGGCGTCCGCCCCCCGGGCCAGCGCATGGGTGCCCAGGGTCTCCCGCACCTCGGCGCCCACCGTGCGCAGCGGGTCCAGGGAGACCAGCGCGTCCTGGAGGACCAGTCCGATCCGCCGTCCCCGCACGGCGCGCCACCGCCGCTCGGAGAGCGCGGTCAGATCGATGCCGTCGAAGTCGAGCCGTCGGGCGCGGACGGTGGCGTCCGCCCCGGTCAGCCCCAGCAGGGTCCGGGCGGTGACGCTCTTGCCCGAGCCGGACTCACCGACCACGGCGAGGCATTCGCCCCGGTCGACGGTGAACGACACCCCCCGGACGGCGTGGGTGCGGACCCGGCGCCCGAAGGAGACGTCCAGGTCCTCGACGGTCAGCAGCGGTGCGACGGCGCTCATCGGGCGGCCCTCCGGGTGAAGCGGTGCTGGAGGTGGCGGCCGACCACGTTCACGGCGACCACGGTGAGGGTGACGGCCGCGCCCGGGAACACCCCGATCCACCAGGCCGTCTGGAGGAAGTCCCGGCCCGCGGCGAGCAGCGCCCCCCACTCGGGGGAGGGCGCCGCCGGGCCGAGGCCCAGGAAGCTGAGTCCGGAGGCGGAGATCAGGGCGGTGCCGAAGCCGACGGTCGCCAGGGTCAGCACGGGCGCCAGGGCGTTCGGCAGGACGTGCCGCAGCACGATCAGCGACCGGGGCACTCCCAGCGCCACCGCCGACTCGACGTATCCGGAGCGCCGCACCACCAGCGCCTCGGCCCGCACCAGCCGGGCGTAGCCGGGGGCGAAGGCGATGCCGATCGCCGTCATCACCTGGACGGTGCCCGGCCCGAGGACCGTCACGATCAGCAGGGCCAGCAGCAGGGCGGGCAGCGCCAGCAGGACGTCGGCCAGCCGGGTCAGCACCTGGTCGGCGATCCGTCCGCCGAGCGCCGCGGCCAGTCCGATGACGGCCCCCGCGACCACCGACACCACGGTGGACCCGAAGCCCAGCAGCAGGGACGGCCGGGCACCGTGCAGGATCCGGGCGAACAGGTCGCGGCCCAGCTGGTCGGTGCCCAGCCAGTGTCCGGCGCCGGGACCCCGGAGCGCCGCCGCCGGATCGGTGGCGGTCGGGGAGAGCCGGGTGAAGAGGCCGGGCGCCACGGCGACGGCGGTGACGAGCAGCAGCAGGACGCCCGCGAGCAGCACGGTCGGCGGGACGGAGGGCAGGGCGGCGGTCCACCGCCGGGCCCGCGCGGACGGCGCGGACGCGGCGGCGGGGGTGCCGGAGCCGGTGAGCAGGGGAGGACTGGCCATGGATCAGGCACTCCTGAGCCGCGGGTCGATGACGGGGTACAGCAGGTCCACCACGGTGGAGATCACGACGAAGGCGAGGGCCGACAGCAGCACCACGCCGATCACCACCGGCATGTCCTTGGCGCTGACGGCCTGGAGCACCAGGGAGCCGAGCCCCGGCCGTCCGAAGACGGTCTCCACCAGCACCGCCCCGCCGAGCAGCGAGCCGGTGAGCCACCCGGTGAGGGTGAGCAGCGGGATCGCGGAGTGCCGCAGGGCGTGCCGCAGCAGCACCGCGCTCTGCCCCGCCCCCCGGGCCCGGGCGGTGACCACGAACGGCTGCCGCAGGGCGGCCTCCAGCCCCTCCCTCAGCACCTGCGCCAGGACGCCGGTGAGCGGGAGCGCCAGGGTGACGGCGGGCAGCACCAGCGAGGCGAAGCCGTCGGCCCCGGCCACCGGGAACAGGGGGATCCGGAAGGAGAAGACGGTCAGCAGCACGATCCCCACCCAGTAGGACGGGGTGGACGCCGCGATCAGCTCCCCGAACGAGGCGAGCGCGCGGAGCGCGGGCCGCCGCCCGGCCGTCGCCACCGCGGAGAGCACCGCGAGGACGACGGCCAGCAGCAGCGCGGCCAGCGCCAGTTGGACGGTCGGCAGCGCCTGGTCGCCGATCAGCGACCAGACCGGCCGTTGGAGCTGGTACGACTCTCCGAGGTCCCCGACGGCCAGCCGTCCCAGATAGCGCAGGTACCGCTCGGTGAGGGACAGGTCGAAGCCGTACGCGCGGCGGATCTCCTCCCGCACCTCGGGCGACCCGGCGTTCGAGGGCCCCAGCAGCACCGACACCGGATCGCCGGGGATCAGCTGGAGCGCCAGGAAGGCGAGGGTGGCGGCGCCCAGCAGGACGGCCGCCGCCGCCCCCAGCCGCCGGGCCGCCGCGAGGGCCAGCCGGGTCGCCGGGTTCACTTCGCGGCCAGCCAGGCGTCGTAGTACGTCAGCCAGTTGCTGGCGTCGAAGGTGAGTCCCCGGACCGCGGTCGACCGTCCGACCAGGGAGACCTGGGTGTAGAGGGGGACGACGACCGCGAGGTCGATCGCCCTGCGCTGGGCCTTGGGGTAGACGTCCGCGTGGACCTTCCCGTCCAGGGTGGCCCGGCCCCGGTCGGTCCACCGGTCGAAGTCGCGGTCGGCGATGAAGGTGGCGTTGAGGCCGCCCTTGGCGGGCGCGCTGGCGGAGTTGAGGAACAGCCACAGCACGTCCGGGCTGAACCGGGGCCAGCTGAGGTCGATGAGGTTGGCCTTGCCGCCGTAGACCCGGGTGTTGTAGGTGCCGATGTCGAGGTTGGGGCGGGTCACCTCGACGCCGATCTCCTTGAGGTCCGCCTGCACGGCCTGGCCGAGGGTGTCCCGGCCCTCCCGGGTGGCCTGCACCGACAGCTGCGGCCACTGGAGGGTGAGCCGTTCGCCGTCCTTGGTCCGGTAGCCCTTGGCGTCCCGCTCGGTCCAGCCCGCCTCGTCCAGCAGTTTCCCGGCCAGCTCGGGGTCGTGGGGCCAGCTCCCCTCCAGGGAGCGGTCGTAGTGCGGGGTGGTGGGGCTGAGGGGGCTCCAGGCCCGGGGGTACTGTCCGAAGCCGACCGTCTTGACGTTCTGGCCGATGTCGATGCCCCGCTGGACCGCCTTGCGGACCCGGGGGTCGTCGAGGGGGGCCAGCGAGGAGTTCAGCCACAGGTTGTAGTTGCTGCCGGGGGCGGGGCGGGAGGTCAGTTCCAGCGCCTTGTCCGCCTTGACCGCCGCGACGTTCTGCGGCGGGACGGCCTTCGCGACCTGCACCTGACCGCTGGTCAGGGCCCCGGAGCGGACGGAGGCGGTGGGCAGGAAGCGGAAGACCAGCTCGTCCAGGTGGGCGGGCCCGGAGTGGGCGGCGGTCGCGGGCGCCCAGTCGTAGTCCGGGTTGCGGGTCAGCACGGCCGACTGGCCCTTGGTGTAGCGGGTGAAGACGAAGGGGCCGCTGCCCACCCCCGCCGGGCCGCCCGCCGGGAGCCGGCCGGCCTTCGCGCTGAGGGCCTTCGGGGAGTAGAGGCCCAGGTAGGTGGTGCTGGCGGCCTGGAGGAAGGTGGCGAACGGCTTGGCGAAGGTCACCTTGGCGGTGTGCTCGTCGACGACCTCGGTGCCCTCGTAGGGGCCGAGCAGCCCGGCCGCGTACAGCGACTTGGTGGACTTGGCGACGATGTGGTCGAAGTTGGCCTTCACGGCGGCGGCGTCCAGCCGGGTGCCGTCGGTGAAGGTCACGTCCTTCCGCAGGTGGAAGGTGTAGCTGCGGTAGTCGTCCGCCACCTCCCACTTGGTGGCCAGCCAGGGGTGGAACTTGCCCTCGGCGTCCTGGGAGACCAGGGAGTCGAGCACCGAGCGCTGGATCTCGGCGGTGATGTCCTGGGTGCTGGCGTGGACGTCCCAGGAGACCGGTTCGGTGTCGACGGCGGTGGTGAGCGTCCCGCCCCGCACCGGCTTCTTCCCGGCGGACGGCTTGCTGGTGGCGTCGCCGTCCGTGGAGCAGGCGGTGAGCAGGAGCAGTCCGCTCAGCGTCACCGCGAGCAGACGTCTGGACCCGGGCAGGGCAGGGCGCATGGTGGTGGAACCCCCGATGGGTGTGGGTCTCGGCGCGGACCGCGGCGCGGTGGACGGCGGCGCGGTGCCGGAGGGAAGGCCGGCGGTGGGCACGGCGTTCCCGGTGGTCACGGGGACCGGCCGGGGACGGGCCGGACGGGGGCGCGGTTCAGTCACCGGGGGCCTCCGCGGCGAGGGCCGTCGCGCCGAGGGTCGGCAGGATGGCGTCCTCGCCCGGCGCGTGCACCCCGACCGACTGGATGTCCCGGAAGTGGCGTTCCAGCGCCCCGCCCCGGGCGAGCCCCGGGTTGCCCAGCAGCTTCAGCCCGGTGTGGACCGCGCCGGTGACATGACGGACGACGACGACCTTCGAGGCCAGGGCGTCGACACCACGGACGGGCTCGCCCCGGTCCACCCGGTCGGCCACCGAGAAGATGAGCTGTTCGGCGGTGGAGAGCAGGGCCTCGATCTCCCCGGTCGCCCGCCGGAAGCGGCCGGTGGTGGCCAGCGGCCTGCCCAGCGCGGCGGGCGCCCGTTCGTGGGCGAAGGCGTGCACCTGGCTCTGCGCGGCCCGCGCCACCCCCAGGTAGATCGCGGACGAGAGCAGCAGCGTCACACTGCCGGGCAGGGTGCCGGGGGGCGGTCCGGCGTCCGGCGCGGCCAGTTCGTGGACGTACCCCGCGGGGATCTCCACGTCCTCGAAGACCACCTCGTGGCTGCCGGTCGCCCGCATGCCCAACTGGTTCCAGGTGGGCACGATCTCGATGCCGGGAGCGTCGGCGGGCACCACGAAGTTGCCCACCCGGGGCACCGGTTCGTCGGTCACGGCCCAGACCAGGAAGTAGCTCAGCCCCTCCGCGCCGGTGACGTACCGCTTGCGGCCCCGCACCACCCAGCCCGTCGCGGTCCGCCGGGCGGTGGTCGCCGGTCCGCCCCAGGTGGAGGAGCCCACGTCCGGCTCCGCCCGCGCGTGGTTGAGCAGGGTGGGACGCTCCGCCGACTCGGCCAGCACCCGTGCGTACAGCTCCTCGGGCCAGGGACTGCGGGGCTCCAGCAGATGCGGGACGATGGTCATCCCGGCGATCAGCGCGGTGGACGGGTCGCCCCGGCCGAGCGCCAGCAGGATCCGGGTGACGTCGGAGAAGGAGGCCCCCGGACCCCCGTGGTGCGGGGCCACCCCGGCGGTGAGCAGCCCCGCCTCGTGGAGCACCCGGACCGGTCCGTGCGGAAACGCCCCGGTGCGGTCGTGCTCGGCGGCGGTCGCCGCGAGCGCCGCGGTCACCTCGTCCAGCTGGTCCAGGGCGGGCACCGGCAGCTTCCGGCTCTCGGTGGCGGAACTCATGGGCGCCTCCCGGCGACGGGAGGGGTGGGTCTGGGGACCATGTCCGTGTCCTTGCTCGTGTGCGTGCGGTGCGTGTCTTCGGGGTGGCGGGCGCGCGGCGTCGCGGGACGTCGCGGTACGCCGACCGGGCGCGGGTGACGGGCCGGAGCCCGGCCGGACGCCGGTGGGGAGGGGAACGTGGATGACGGGGACGACGTGGTGGCGCGGATCAGCGGGGGAGGCCCCACCGGCGGACGGGTCCACGGGACGTCGGTCCGCCCCGGAGGGCCGAAGGGGAAATGCCCGGAATCAGCGACAGCCGGTGGACGTGACCCTGCCGAAGTCGACGAACCTGCGGTGCGTCAGACGGGGCGTCAGATGTGCCACGGCCGCGTACGGGCAGGCGAGGACGTCGGCCGGAAACCGGCCGGACCTCGTCACTGCCCCGGGCTTGAACATGCGTCCGAGCATGCAGGACGGACGGACCCCACGTCCAATGCCGAATTCTGATCAGAAATGATCGCGCGGACCGATCGATGGCACCCTGAGGTCGCTGAGCGCCCGGGGCGACAAGGGATCTGACAGGCCGTCACCCATCGGGTCCGACGACGCCCGGTGGCCGGGGCGATCGGGTCCGCCTGGTCCGGGGCCGTTCCGGTCCACCCCGTTCCGGCCCGTGATCACGGGGGAGGACGGCCTTCCGCCCACGGTGGACGGCCGCGCTCGGGACCGCGCCGGGCGGCCGGGGCCGTCCCGCCCGGCGGCCGTTCCGCCCGGGCGGCCGGGGCGGCCCCGGGAAGGGTGTTCCCGGTTTGGATCACGGAAACCGGATCCACGGCCCGGTACGGGTCCGGACCCCGGGCGACGGCCGTCCGTCCGGGGTGGGGGCACCTCCGCCGTCCGGTGGGTCCCGTCGCACCGGGAACGGCCAGAACGTGCCGGTCCGGTTCCGGCCGCGCCGCCCCGGGACGGATGCCGGGGCCGGACGGCGCGATGCCCGGCCCGTACGCTGGCACGGACCGGGCGCGGGCCCGGACGGGCCGTCACCGGCTCCGGCCGGACGGGGGATCAGGGGACGTGCCGCCCCCGCCCGGCCGGACGGTCACACCAGACCGGCCCAGCCCTTGAGGGTCGCGGTCAGCTCCTGCTGTTCGGCCGGGGTCAGCTTGTCGACCCCGCCGTTCGGACTGAGGTAGACCTTGGCGCCCGTGTCGCGTTCACCGGTGTCGAAGCGCTCGGCGCTGCTCGGGTGGTCCCGGCCGTAGAGGAAGACGATGTCGGACGAGTCCTCGCGCACCCATCGGTCGATGTCCGCCATCGCCCGGCCGTCGAACGTCATGGGAGCGCTCCGGTCCACCAGGCTGCGCGGCTCGTTGATCCCCGGGTAGCGCAGCAGGTCGTCCAGGTGCGAGGTGTCGATCGTGGGCCAGCCGGTCTGGGTACCGGCGAGGTAGTGTTTCACCTCGTCCCAGCGCAGTTGCTTGTCCCCTTCGTAGAAGACCCCGCCGTGCTGGAGCCCTCGCCACAGTTCGGCGGTGGTCGCCGTCTTCAGGGGGACGATGACACACATCCGCTGATCATTGAAAGTGTTCCAGAACCGCCACATGTAGTTGGTGACCGAGATCTCGAAGGCTTTGTCGGCCGAGCCGATCACCTGGTGGGAGTCGCCGTTCCTGCGTGCCTCCTCCTTGTACAGCTCCAGCAGTTCGTCCCGGCGGACCAGTGCCTCGCGCTGGAAGTCTTTGATCCGGTCGGTGCACGCGGGCGTGCTGATCCGCTCGATGGCCTCGCCGTACGCCGAGTCCTCGGCGTTGTCGACGTCGTTCCGTCCCCCCTGCACGAAGGTGCCGTGGACGTCCGCCGGATAGAACCGGCGGTGGTAGGTCGCGACCTGGCCGGTCTCACCGGCACCGGCGGAGAGCCACCTCCCGGTGTACAGCCCCTTGAGCGCGTTGGTCACCCGGTGCAGATCGGTGGCCACCTGCCAGACGTCCAGCTTGGTCAGGTCCTTGGGAGAGGGCTGGGAGGTGCCGGTGAAGCGCTGCTCCACGGCCACGTCGTTGGTGAGGAAGCCGATCGCGTACGGCTTGAACCCTTGGTACTGGTGGGGGGTGAGCGTCAGGAGCGTCGTGGGGTGCTGGTCCGAGTAGTGCCGGACGGTGACGCGCTGCGAGAAGGTGCCCGCCGAGGGGGCTCGGTGGTCCTTGAACTGGGTGAACTCGATCTCGTACGCGCGCAGGTCGAAGTCCTCCATGCTGGTGACCTCCCGGGCGGAGGTGACACCGGGCAGGGCCAGTAGTCGTCCCTTGATGTCGGGGACGGCGTTGGCGGGCGCGGCGGCGGCGGGGGTGCCCACTGCGCTCGCCGAGCCGAGGAGCAGCGCGGCGGATAAGAGCCATCTCAGGGTGTGGCGCATTCACTCTCCTAGGGGTGTGAGAGAAACGGGAATGCGCCGGACAACGTAATGCCGACCGCCGGTGATCACCAGACTGCAAGGCGTGGCGTAAATGCGCCGCAGACGCATCCTTCAGTCGCCCCCCGTGTTTTCCCGATTACCGTACGGAAAGGGTTCTGGTCGACTGCTTGCACGGAGCATCTTTATGTTTTTCCGGGGTTAATCGGCAAAGGCGGATAAGGGTGACTGGCGGCCGCAAGGGAATTCCGGCCAGAGTCCGGGGCCGGGCCGGGTCGGACCGCGGACCGTCCCGCCTCCTCGTTTGAGTGGTAAACGGGAAATGGGGATACTTGTTCGCCGCGGGGGAGCGCCGTGACCTCCGGGACGCGTGAGGGGCCGCCGGGATCCGCCCGCCCGGCCCCCGGCGCCGTCCCCCCGACCGTCTGGAGACACCATGAGCAGGACCGACGAGGCGGCCGGGGGCCGGTCCGACGGGCACACCGCCGACAGCCACGAGCTGATCCGGGTGCACGGCGCGCGGGAGAACAACCTCAGGGACGTCAGCATCGAGCTGCCGAAGCGACGGCTGACGGTCTTCACCGGGGTCTCCGGCTCCGGCAAGAGCTCACTGGTGTTCGACACCATCGCCGCCGAGTCCCAACGGCTGATCAACGAGACCTACAGCACCTTCGTCCAGGGCTTCATGCCGACGCTGGCGCGCCCCGAGGTGGACGTCCTGGAGGGGCTCACCACCGCGATCATCGTGGACCAGCGGCGGCTGGCCGCCGACCCCCGCTCCACCGTCGGCACCGTGACCGACGCCTACGCGATGCTGCGGGTCCTCTACAGCCGGATCGGCGAACCGTACGTGGGCCCGCCCGGCGCCTTCGCCTTCAACGTGCCCTCGGTCCGGGCCAGCGGGGCGATCACCGTGGAACGCGGGACGCGCAAGACGGTCAAGCAGACCTTCACCCGCACCGGGGGCATGTGTCCGCGCTGCGAGGGCCGGGGCACGGTCTCCGACATCGATCTGAGCCAGCTCTACGACGACACCAAGTCGATCTCCGAGGGCGCGTTCACCATCCCCGGCTGGAAGTCGGACAGCTGGTGGACCGTCCGGCTCTACGCCGAGTCCGGCTTCCTCGACCCCGACAAGCCGATCCGCGACTTCACCGAGGAGGAGATGCGGGACTTCCTCCACCGGGAGCCGACCAAGGTCAAGGTGGAGGGCGTCAACCTCACCTACGAGGGCCTGATCCCCAAGATCCAGAAGTCGTTCCTCGCCAAGGACAAGGAGGCGATGCAGCCGCACGTCCGGGCGTTCGTGGAGCGGGCCGTCACCTTCACCGACTGTCCCGACTGCGGGGGCACCCGGCTCAGCGAGGCGGCCCGCTCGGCGAAGATCCAGGGGGTCGGCATCGCCGACGCCGGCGCGATGCAGGTCAGCGATCTGGCCCAGTGGCTGCGCGCCCTCGACGCGCCCTCGGTGGCGCCGCTGCTCACCGCGCTGCGGCGGACCCTGGACTCGTTCGTGGAGATCGGCCTCGGCTACCTCTCCCTCGACCGCTCCTCGGGCACGCTGTCGGGCGGCGAGGCCCAGCGGATCAAGATGATCCGGCACCTCGGCTCCTCCCTCACCGACGTCACCTACGTCTTCGACGAACCCACCTCCGGGCTGCACCCGCACGACGTCCAGCGCGTGAACGACCTGCTGCTCCGGCTGAGGGACAAGGGCAACACGGTCCTCGTGGTGGAGCACAAGCCGGAGGTGATCGAGATCGCGGACCACGTCGTGGACCTCGGCCCCGGCGCCGGCGCGGCGGGCGGCACCGTCTGCTTCGAGGGCACCGTCGAGGGGCTGCGGGCCGGGGGCACCGTCACCGGCCGCCACCTGGACGACCGGGCCGCCCTCAAGGAGGCGGTGCGCGAGCCCGTCGGCGCGCTGGAGATCCGGGGCGCGACCGCCAACAACCTGCGCGGCGTCGACGTGGACCTCCCGCTCGGGGTGCTCACCGTCGTCACCGGGGTCGCCGGTTCCGGCAAGAGCTCCCTGGTCCACGGATCGCTCCCGGCCGACGCGGACGTGGTGCTGGTGGACCAGAGCCCGATCCGTGGCTCCCGGCGCAGCAACCCGGCGACCTACACCGGGCTGCTGGAACCGGTCCGCAAGGCGTTCGCCAAGGCCAACGGGGTGAAACCGGCGCTGTTCAGCGCCAATTCCGAGGGCGCCTGCCCCCAGTGCAACGGCATCGGCGTGCTGTACACCGATCTGGCGGTGATGGCCGGGGTGGCCACGCCCTGCGAGGAGTGCGAGGGCAAGCGGTACCAGGCGTCGGTGCTGGAGTACCGCCTCGGCGGCCGGGACATCAGCGAGGTGCTCGCGATGCCGGTGGCCGAGGCCACGGAGTTCTTCGGCGCGGGGGAGGCCCGCGTCCCGGCGGCGCACCGGATCCTGGAGCGCCTCACCGAGGTCGGCCTCGGCTACCTCACCCTCGGCCAGCCGCTCACCACCCTGTCCGGCGGCGAGCGGCAGCGGCTGAAGCTGGCCACCCACATGGGTGCCGAGGGCGGGATCTACGTCCTGGACGAGCCGACCAACGGACTCCACCTAGCGGACGTCGAGCACCTGCTGGGGCTGCTGGACCGGCTGGTGGACTCCGGGAAGTCGGTCATCGTCATCGAGCACCACCAGGCGGTGATGGCGCACGCCGACTGGATCGTGGACCTCGGCCCCGGCGCCGGTCACGACGGGGGCCGCGTCGTCTTCGAGGGCACGCCCGCCGCGCTCGTCGCCGCCCGCTCCACCCTCACCGGGGAGCACCTCGCGGCCTACGTCGACGGCTGACCGGGGACCGTCGCCCCGGGACGGCCGTCCGGAGCCTCCCCGGGCTGTGCCCGCGGCGGTGGCCCGGGGCTGGACCGGCCGACCCGGCCCCGGACGGCCGTCCGGGGCCGTTCGCCGGGGGACGGCTGACCACGGGTGCGCCGGACCGGGGCGGTCGGCCGGGCCCGTCCGCCCGGCGGAGGGTCGGGGGCCCCACCACCGAACGAACGGACGAGCGGACGAACGGACGAATGGGCGAACGGTGGGCCGGACGCCCGGCCCCGCTCAGCCGGTGACCGCCGTCGGGACCGCCGTCGGGACCGTCGTCGGCCCGGCCGCCGGGAGCGGAACGTCCTCCGTCACCAGCGGATGGGAGCCGAGCTCCCGCAGCAGCTCCCGCAGCCGTTCGGTCGCCTCCCCGGGCAGCGCCCGCAGCGGAGCCCGGGGCGGACCGACCGCCCGGCCCTGGAGCTCCCGTCCCGCCTTGACGGCCCTCGGCAGCCCGTGGTCCACGATGAACCGCAGGAAGGGCAGCAGCGCCGCCAGGAGCGCGTCGGCCCGCGCCGGGTCCTCGTCCAGGGCGGCGGCACGCAGATCGAGGCACCAGCGCGGCAGCAGACAGGGCGCGGCCGTGCACCAGCCCGCCGCCCCGGCGCGGAACGCCTCCAGGGCGACCGGGTTGTTCCCGTTGTAGACCGACAGCGCGCCGTCGGACAGTTCGGGTATGGCCCGGAAGCGGGACACGTCCCCGGAACTCTCCTTGACCATGGTGATCTGGGGGACGTCCCGGGCGAGTGCCACGACCGTCCGGGGCCGTAGGTCCACCCCGCTGGTGCCGGGGTTGTTGTAGAGCATGACCGGAAGGTCGGTGGCCGAGGCGACGGCGGCGAAGTGCGCGCGCAGCTCGTCCTCGGTCAGCTTCCAGTACACCTGGGGGAGCACCATGATCGCGGTGGCGCCGTGGCGGGCGGCGAACCGGGCCCGGCGGACGGTGCCCTCGGTGCTCCAGTGGGAGACGCCGACCAGGGTGGGCACCCGTCCGGCGACGGCCCCCAGCGTGGTCTCGCAGACGGCGTCCCACTCGTCCTCGCGCAGATAGGCGCTCTCGCCGGTGCTGCCCAGCGGGGCGACCGCGTGGCTCCCGGAGGTCACCAGTTCGTCGGCGAGGCGGTCCAGCGCCGCCAGGTCGAGCGCCCCGGTGCGCGGATCGAAGGGGGTGACGGGGTAGGCGATGACGCCTTCGAGCGGTGGCCGTGCCATCAGACGCTCACCCCGTCCCGGACGCAGTCGGGGTGGTTGCGCAGCGCCCGGCGGGCGTAGTAGGCGAAGTTCACCCGGCTGCGCCGGTCGGTGGAGGTCCAGTCGTGGGCCTCGCGGGCCAGCGCGGGGTCGAGCGGCCGGATGGTGCCCGCCGCCATCGCCAGCAGCTGGAGCCGGGCGGCGCGCTCGATGAGGACGGCCAGGTTGCACGCCTCCTCGACGGTGGCGCCGGTGACGAGCTGGCCGTGGTGGGCGAGGAGGATCGCCCGCTTGTCGCCCAGGGCGGCGGAGATGATCTCGCCCTCCTCGTTGCCCACCGGTATCCCCGGCCACTCCTTGAGGAAGGCGCAGTCGTCGTACAGCGGGGTGGTGTCCATCTGCGCGATGACCAGGGGGACTTCCAGCATCGACAGCGCGGCGGTGTGCGGGGGGTGGGTGTGGACGACGCAGTGGACGTCCTCGCGGGCCCGGTAGATCCAGGAGTGGAACCGGTTGGCCGGGTTGGGCATGCCCTCGCCTTCGAGGACCCGGAGGTCCTCGTCGACCAGGAGCAGGTTGTCCTCGGTGATCTCGTCGAAGCCGAGGCCCAGCCGCTGGGTGTAGTAGGTGCCGGGCCGTTCGCCGCGGGCGCTGATCTGTCCGGCGAGGCCGGAGTCGTGGCCGCCGTCGAAGGCGATCCGACAGGTCAGGGCCAGCTTCTGCCGGGTGGTCAGGCGCGAGGTGCCGAAGTGGTCGTCCATCTGCCGCTTGGCACGGTCGACGAGGACGTCCTTCGGTTCGCGCAGGGTGTTCGCCATGTCTTCCGCTCCGGTTCGGGGGTGTCCCGTGGTGGGCACCGGGCGCCCTGTGCGACACCCGGTGAGGAAACTTCGTTCACCATAGGACACCTTGTGTCATGACGGCAAGGTCCGCCCCGGACGCGGCGGCGCGACAGGCGGGACGGGGGTGCGACGGTGGCGGGACGCTCCCCGGTCCGGCTCCGGCCGGGCGCGGGGAACGGGACATACTGGGGTCCGGTCCCGGGCGGTGGGACCTGCCGGGGCAACGCGGAAACCCGGGAGACCCGGGAAGCACGGAGGGAAGCGTCAGTGATCAATCGGGTGCGGCGGCTGCGCAAGGAACGGCTGATGACGCTGGAAGCGCTCGCCGCGCGCGCCGGGGTCACCAAGAGCTACCTCTCCAAGGTCGAACGGGGGCAGAGCGTGCCCTCGATCGCCGTCAGCGTCTCGCTGGCCAAGGCCCTGGACGTCCCCCTGGACACCCTGTTCTCCGACGCGGAGGAACTCGCGGAGGTCACCGTCACCCGGGCCGGGGAGCGCCTTCCGCTCACCCCCGGCGACGAACCGGGCTCCCGCTACGAGGGGATGGCCCTGCGGGCGGGCACCAAACGGATGACCCCCTTCATGCTGTACCCGCCGCACGACGCCGGTCCGGTCCCCTTCCGCGACCACCCGGGCGAGGAGTTCCTCTTCGTCCACCAAGGCGAGGCCGAACTGCTCCTGCCGTCCCGGAGCATCCCCCTCGCGGCGGGGGACTGCGCCTACTTCAGGGCCACCACCCCCCACAAGGTCCGCTCGCTGGGCGCGGAGCGCGCCACCGTGCTGCTCCTGGTGTGCGACGACCGCGACGGCACGGGGGAGCCCCACCCCCACGCGCTGCCCTGAGCCGGACGGGCCGGGCGGCCGGTGCCGACCCCGGTCCTCGGTCCGGGTCCGCTCCCGTCCTCAGCCCGGGTCGGCCCCCGGCCCCGGCGCGGCGCGGCCGTCCGGTGCGCGGCGAAGGGCTTGCCGGTGGTGAACTCCCGGAACCGTGGCGCCGCTTCGAAGAGGTGGGCGTCCCGGGCGTGGACCAGGGCGAGGGTCCGGTGGCAGTACGGGGCGTCCCCCCTCAGGCGACCGGGGCATGGGCGTCGGTGCCGACCAGCCGGGAGCCGGACGAGCCAGCCGGACGAGCGACGTGCTCTCCGGCCCGGCCCACGGCGACGGCCCGGCGCGAACGGGGGCGGCTCAGCGCACGGTGACCGACCACGGCACGGCGCAATCCACCTCGATCAGTCCGGGCCCCGGCACCTCCAGCGTGTCCCGGAACGGTCCGGAGGCCCGCCGGATCTCCCGGCGGCCTCCGCCACCGGGCCCGTAGTGCCGGACGACGACCTGTCCTCCGCCCGCCTCCAGCGTGAGGGAGGTCCCGTCCCCGGTGTACCGCAGCACGCCGGGCCGCTTCCCGGCGGCGGTGGCCGTCAGCGCGGGCAGCTCCCCGGAGCCACCGAACCCCAGCCGCCAGCGCGGCAGCACCGACTTGCCCACCGGCTTCTCCACGGTGACGTGGGTGTACTCCCCGGGCACCACCACCCGCGAGGAGCGCGGTCGAGTGTGCCACCCGGGGCCCGCCGGGGCACGGGTGAGGAGGGGTCAGGGCCCGGTGCGAGCGTCCGCCCGGCCACCGGCGATGACCGCCCGACCGCCCCGACCCACGCCCCCGGAACCCTCCGGAGCCCCGGTGAGACGGTCCCCGTTCATGAACATCTCGTGTCCGAACGGCCGTCCGACCCGCCCCGCCGCCGATACTGACCGCGCGACGGAGGGGAGCCTGGAGGACCGGGCGGCGCGAACGGGCACGGGGCGGGCACGGGATGGACGGGACGACGATGGCCGCGGGGTTCGCCGCGGGGCTGCTGCTCGCCACGGTCACGGCGCCGGTCGGGGTCTCCGGAGCGGTGTTCCTGCTCCCCGTCCAGGTCAGTCTGCTCGGCGTGCCCAGTCCGGCCGTCACCCCCACCAACCTGCTGTACAACGTGGTCGCCGGACCCGGCGCCCTCTGGCGCCATCTGCGCACCGGCGCCCTGCGCGACCCGTTGGCGCGCCACCTGCTGCTGGGCACCCTGCCCGGAGTCGTCCTCGGCGCCGTCGTCCGGGTCTTCGCCCTGCCGGGCCCGACGGTCTTCCGCGCCCTGATCGCCGCCCTGCTGCTGCCGCTCGGACTGTGGCTGTGCGCCCGGACCCTCCGCCCGGCCCCCGTCCCCGCCCGGGGCACGGCGGATCCGTCCCCCCGTTCCCTGACGGCCCTCGCCCTCGCCGTCGGCACCGTCGGCGGGATCTACGGCATCGGCGGCGGCTCCCTGATCGGCCCGGTCCTGGTGGGCCGGGGACTGCCGGTCTCCCGGGTCGCCCCCGCCGCCCTCGCCACCACGTTCGTGACCTCCGTGGCCGGGGCCGCCGCCTACGGCCTGCTCGCCCTGGTCAGTTCCGGACCGGTCGCCCCCCACTGGTGGCTCGGACTGGCCTGCGGCGCCGGGGGACTGATCGGCGGTTACCTCGGGGCCCGGCTCCAGCCCCGGCTCCCCGAGACCGCCCTGCGGTTCACCCTCGGAGCGCTCGCGGCGGCCCTCGGCGCGCTGTACGCCGTCCGGACGGCGATCTGAACCGGTGGGCACGGACGGCCGGGCCTCACCCCCCGTCCGTACCGGCCGTCACCGGAACGGCGGTCCGCACCCGGCCCGGGGGCCGTCCGGGGCGCCGCAGGGGCACCGGCTCCGGCAAGGCGGGCCAGTAGTGGTCGGTGAACAGCAGGGCCACCAGCTCGCCCCGGCTGGAGACACCGGTCTTCCCGAAGACGGCCTTCAGATGGTCGCGGACCGTGTGCGGGGAGAGGAACAGCGCCGCCGCGATCCCGTCGGTGGCCGTCCCCCGCGCCACCCACTGGGTGACCTGGAGCTCCCGGGGCGTCAGCCCGTACGCGTCGGCCACCAGGACCGCCAGGTCGGACGGGGCCGCGGGCTCGGTGACGAGCGCCACCGGACCGGGCTCGCCCCCCGGGCCGGTGAGACAGGAGGCGTGGCACACCAGCCAGCCGCCCTCGGTCGTGCGGACCCGTATCCGGGCGTCGACGTGGTCACGGCCGTCGGCGACCGCCCGCGCCTGCAGGGCCGTGGAAACCACCCAGATCCGGCCCGCTGGCTGCGGCACCAGCTCGACACCGTCCACGATCCCCGCGTCGGCCGCCGGGTGCTCCAGGAGACCGCGCACACCGTCGGTCCGTACGCCTGGCCGCTGCTGCCGGAGGCGGACCGGGCCCGGCTGCGCCGCCGTCTGCGCGCCGCCGTCGGCGTGGTCTCGCCCATGGTCCCGGGGAACGCCGCCGTCCTGCTGCGCCTGCTGGACTCCGGTCAGCTCACCGTCACCGGAGGCATCCGCGCGGTCGCCCCGGTGCCGGGCGGGTTCCGGATCCGGCACGACGACGGCGAACTGACCGTCCCCGCCGTCGTCAACGCGGTGAACGCCCCGCCGGGCGCCGTCCCGGCCGGGGCCCGGGAACTGGTCCGGTCCCTGGTCGGGGGCGCGCTCGCCGCCCCGCACCCGGCGGGCGGCCTCACCCCCGTCGACCCCCGGGTGGCAGTGGTCGGGGACCTCAGCGGCGGCGGCCCGTTCCTCACCTCCGGCGTCCCCGGGATCGCCGCCCGGGCGGCGCACGCCGCCCGCGCCCTCTGAGGCCGTCGCGCACCGGCCGGGCCGCCGCCCGTGTGAGACGGCGGCCCGGCCGGTCGGAGGCACCCCGGCGGGGGACGTAAACTCGCCGGATGGCGAAGTACTTCGACGTGCACCCCGAGAACCCCCAGCGGCGCATGATCACCACGGTGACCGACAGCATCCGTTCCGGCGCCCTCATCGCCTACCCCACGGACTCCTGCTACGCCCTCGGCTGCCAGCTGGGCAACCGCGAGGGCCTCGCCCGGATCCGTTCGATCCGCCAGCTCGACGACCGCCACCACTTCACGCTGATGTGCGAGGACTTCGCCCAGCTGGGCCGGTTCACGCACATCGACAACGCGGTCTTCCGGGCGGTCAAGGCCGCGACGCCGGGCCGCTACACCTTCATCCTGCCCGCGACGAAGGAGGTGCCGCGCCAGCTGCTGCACCCCCGCAAGAAGACGGTGGGCGTCCGCATCCCCGACCACGCGGTCACCCAGGCCCTGCTGGCCGAACTCGGTGAGCCCCTGCTGTCCAGCACCCTGTTGCTGCCGGGCGAGGAGGAGCCGCTCACCCAGGGCTGGGAGATCAAGGAACGGCTCGACCACGTGGTGGACGCGGTGGTGGACTCTGGCGACTGCGGCACCGAACCGACCACCGTCGTCGACTTCTCCGACGGCGCCCCCGAGATCGTCCGCCTCGGGGCGGGCGACCCCGACCGCTTCGCCTGACCCCGTCCGGTCCCGCGTCAGAGCGGTGACCCGTCGGGGTACAGCAGGGCGTTGCGGGCGGTGCGGGCCGCCTTCTCCTGGAGGTACAGCTCCTTGAGCCGGTCGACGGTGTCCTCGTCGACGCCCAGGGCGGTGGCGGCCCGTTTGATCCGCGCGACCTCGCCCGGCGCGAGGTCGCCGTCCGCGTCGCACGCCCGCAACGCGTCGAAGACCAGGGCGCCCCGGCTCCCGTTGACCACGGCGGACCGGGTGACCAGGTCGACGATGTCGTCGTCCCCCGGGTAGACCGCGAGCCGCGCCAGCCCCTCGGGGTGCCCGGCGAACGCGGCGTAGTAGCCGAGGACCCAGTCGCGCTCCCGCAAGGAGATGACGCCGTCCCCCTTGGCGCAGACCAGCAGCGCCCTCGCATAGGTGTCGATGTCGCCGGTGCGCGGGCTGTTGTCGAAGTTCCACTCCTGCTTGAACAGCCATTCCTGCGCGAACCGGCCGGTCTCCGCCGCGGACGGGGCCATGCCCTGGCCTCCTCGTGTGGTCAAGCCCCCGACGGGGCCGGGGTCGCTTCCAGGGTCACTTTGCCCTGGCCGGATCACCCCCAACCCCGCTGTCACGGCAGCCCGCGCGCCGCCCTCCTCCCCGTCCCACGGAAGGGTGCACGTGCCTAGGGTGATGGTCGGTGTGCCGTGCTCCGACGCCTTCTGACCCGCTGTGAGCCCGCACCAGGGGCTGTCCGCCGAGGGGGTTCCTAGCCGAGGGGCGCGGACCGGCTCCACAACTCCTCGGCGTGTTCGGCGAACCGGTCGAACAACCCGCCCGGCCCGTGCCGTCGCAGGTGCAGTAGGGGCGAGTCATGCCCCACGAGCCGGGCGAGGTGCGGAGTGACCAGCGCGTCGGCGTCGAACCGGAAAACGGACAGGGAGACGTGGTTCACCGCGTCCTCCGGGGAGCTGAAGCGCGCTTCCAGGCCCTCCGCGGGTCCCATCCGGGCCAGCTCTCCGAGCGTGACGCGGACCCGGGCGGAGACGGTGAGGGCCGCGTCCTCGACGATCTCGCGCTGACGCGTCACCTCCCCGTCCGGGTCCCCCAGCAGGAACCGGACCCTGACCCCGGCCGCGGCCTTACGGCGCAACGCGTCGGCGAACGCGGGCACCTGGGTCCACAGGAAGTAGTTCGTGTACCCCGCGAAGAAGAGTTCGTCCGTCGCCCCGGCGATCAGATCGGCCCACACGGTGGACGGGCAGGCGGACCGGAACGGATAGCTACGGACCAGCTCGCGATCGGCACCGGTCTTGACTCGGTCCTTGACGACATCGGGCCACACCATGTCCTCGTCCACTCCCAGCGCTCGGGCAGCGTCCTCGCGGTTCCGTGCGTGAGGCCTCACCGCCTCATCCGCGAGCCATCGTTCCACCTGCTTGGAAGATACCCCCACGCGGTATGCGAGCTGTCGGGGGGTCACTCCGGCCCTGTGCATCGCGGTGCGGAGCGCGGTGTTCAAGTCAACACCCTTCAACGGGACGTTTGAGACGTCTCGGAGCCTAGCGTCAGACTTCTGGACCGTCCTGCCGATACGGGTGAGTACGTCCTTGCGGGCCGTCGATGATCCCTGGGTAACCCACCGCCGATAACGGAAGGCCCCCACGATGAACGCCATTGACCCCCGTTACCAGCCGGACACCTGCTGGCGGGTCGACCTCATCCCGTCCCGGCGGGTGCGGAAGATCGAGTGCGAAGACGGGATCACCCGCTATCTGCTTCCGCTGATGATCCTCTGCGACGGAAGGTACAAGGGGGACTCCGGACTGTGGCTTTCCCCCAGTGAAGCCGAACTCCTCCACGCGGCCCTGTCATTGGTCCTCGCGGATGACCGGCAGAGCCGTCGCCCTCCCCAGGACGAGCCCGTCGTGTATCCCTTCGCATGAGTCTCCGTGACCGTGTGGCCCGATGGGCGGGCCCCTCGCTGGGGCGGCCGACGGATTCCGTCACGCCCGTTGAGGCACCCCAGACGGCGTCGGTGACGCTGGGGGTGACGCGGTACCGCCCCCGTCACCGGACCGCCGGACGCCCCGGGCGGCGCCCCCGATGAGCCGGGCGGCCCCCCCGCTCACCCGCCCCCGCCGTCCTCGGGCGGCGCCGCGCTCAGGCGTTCGTCCAGCTCGTCGAAGAGCAGGCCCTCCCGGCCCGCGTAACCCGTGCGGTACGCCACCCGAGCCACCAGATGGGCGGCCACCGGACCGGTCAGCAGCTGGAAGAAGCCCACCAGTCCCAGCGTGCCCAGGTCGATGCCGGTGCGCAGGCGCAGCGCCACCCCCATCAGCACCAGCAGCATGCCCAGGGACTGGGGATTGGTCGCCGCGTGGCTCCGTGACAGGACGTCGGGCATCCGGACCATGCCCAGCGCGCCGAACAGGCTGACGGCCGAGCCGACGAACAGCAACACCGCCCCGGTCGTGTCGGCGGTCTGCTCCCAGCCGCTCACCGGCCCTCCTCCCCGGCCCGGGGCAGGTCCGGCGCGCGGTCCCGGACGGCGATGAACCGGGCGATCCCCACCGACCCGGTGAACCCCAGGAAGGCCAGCACCAGCATCACGGGGAAGTAGAAGGAATCCCGGTTCAGCGCCGACCGCACCCCGATCCCCGCGATCATCAGCGCGGCGATCACGTCCAGCGCCATCGCCCGGTCCAGCATCGACGGCCCCCGCCACACCCGGTACAGCACCAGTGCCCCGGCGAGCAGCAGCATCACGGCGGCGGCCGCCAGCAGCACCCGGTCCACGCTCTGCGCGGCGCTCACCGGGTCCCCCCGGACGGCGGCGGCTGGCGCACCCGGGCGATCTCGTCCCGGTCGCCGAACGCCCGCACCACCAGCTCCTCCATCCGCCACACCGCCCGCCGCGCCCGCTCCGGGGTCTCCGGGTCGTCCGCCTCCAGGACGTGCACGAACAGGGTGGCCTGGGAGCGGTGCACCTCGACCACCGAGCCGTCGGGCACGTTGGAGACGGCGAGGGCGGTGGCCGTCAGCATCAGATCGCTCCGGCAGCGCAGCGGGACGGCGAGCACCCCGGCCAGGAACGGGCGCCGGTCCAGCATCTGGTGGGAGACTTTCGCCCCGGCGGTGTACATCTCCCACAGCAGCCGGACCGTCAGCCGGGCGATCCCCAGCGGGTGCAGCCGCAGTCCGATGTTCACCAGCGGCAACGGGAACACCAGGCACACGGTCACCGCCACCACCACCCCGGTGAGCGCGTTGGCGAGGCTGAGGGTGCCCCACAGCAGCATCCACACCACGGTCAGCCAGGCGATCAGCGGCAGGTCGAGCACCCTGTTCCGGCGCCCGGCCACCACACAGCTGTAGCGGGGGAGTCCCGGGTCGCGGAACCGGAGCGAGATCACGGGAGGGTCATTGGCCGAGCACCGCCTCGATGTAGGGGGAACGTTCCAGGAGTTCGGCCGCCGCCCGCTCGGTGAGCGCGGTGAACGGGTCGCCCAGCACCGTGTACGCGAGCGACAGCAGCACCAGGGCGACGGTCGCCCAGGTCATGCGGCGCGGCAGCCGGTCGCTGGTGGTGGTGATGGACCGTCCGGACAGCGTCGCGGTCACCGCCCGTCCGGCGGGCGCGGGCCGCCGGTCACCGTCCGCCCGGTCACCGTCCGTCCGGCCGGGGGAGCCGTCGGAGTCGTCCGGGTCGTCGCGGTCGTCGGGGCCGTCCGGGAGCCCGTCGTCCGGGTCGGTCTCCTCCAGCACCGTGACCCGGGCGGGCCGTCCCGGGGGAGCGGCCCGCCAGAAGGCGAGGTTCCACACCTTGGCCATCACGTAGAAGGTCAGCAGACTGGTCACCGAGGCCGCGGCGACCAGCAGGTACGCGAGGCCCCCGCCGTCCGCCACACCGGCCTGCAGCAGTCGCAGCTTCCCGATGAACCCGGACATCGGCGGAATGCCCGCCAGATTGAGCGCGGGCACCAGGAACAGCGCCGCCAGCGCGGGCGCGGCCCGGGCCAGTCCGCCCACCCGGGTCAGTTCGGTGGTCCCGGTCCGTCGTTCGATCAGCCCCGCCACCAGGAACAGCGCGGTCTGCACGGTGATGTGATGGACCACGTACACGATGGCGCCGCCCAGCCCGGCCCGGGTGCCCACCCCGATCCCGAAGATCATGTAACCGATGTGGCTGATCAGGACGAACGACAGCACCCGCTTCAGATCGGTCTGGGCGACCGCCCCCAGCACCCCGATCACCAGTGAGGCGAGCGCCGCCACCAGCAGCAGACCGCCCAGCCGGTTCCCCGGGAACAGCAGGGTCTCCACCCGCAGCACGCAGTACACGCCCACCTTGGTCAGCAGGCCCGCGAAGACCGCGGTGACCGGCGCCGGGGTGGTCGGGTACGAGTCGGGCAGCCAGGCCGCGAGCGGGAACACGGCCGCCTTCACCGCGAACACCGTCAGCAGCGTCGCCTCCAGCAGGGTCCGCACCCCGGGCGGCAGCGCGGCCAGCCGCACCGCGAGTTCCCCCATGCCGACGGTGCCCGTCGCCGCGTAGGTCAGGGCGACCGCCGTGAAGAACACCATCGAGGAGACCAGCGACACCAGGACGTACGTCGCCCCCGCCCGCAGCCGCGCTGCCGTTCCGCCCAGGGTCAGCAGCACGAAGCTCGACACCAGCATGATCTCGAACCCCACGTAGAGGTTCACCAGGTCACCGGCGAGGAAGGTACAGGACACCCCGGCCACCAGCAGCATGTACGCCGGGTGGTAGATCGCCAGCGGCGACTGCTCCTCCCGGTCCGCCATGCCCTGTCCGATCGAGTACACCAGCACCGCCAGGGTCACCGCCGCCGACACCGTCAGCATCAGCGCCGACAGCCGGTCCGCGACCAGGGTGATGCCCACCGGCGGGGGGAAGTCCCCGAGGTGCACCACCAGCGGCCCGTGCCGGTCGGCGGCCACCAGCAGCGCCAGCGACAGGGCCAGCACCGCGCCCAGCACCACGACGCCGACCACCCGCTGCGCCCGGGGGAAGCGGGTGCCGAGGACGAGTTCGGACCCGGCGGCCAGCAGCGGCAGCAGTACGGGCAGCGGGACCAGCGCGTTCACCGGGCGCCCTCCTCGGGTTCGGTCCGGCCCGGGGCGGCGAGGTCGGCGGGGTCCTCGCCGAGGATGTCGTTCCACAGGTCGCCCGACGCGTCCCGGGCCCGGGCCTGGAGCGCCCGGTCCTCGCGCAGCACCTCCCGCAGCCGCCGCCGTTCCGCGCGGTAGGCGTCCCGGTCGCCCTCGGGACCCCGGCCGCGCGGCCCGTGCCGCTCCCGCAGCGCCGAACGCTGCTCCAGCACCTCGGCGCGCAGCGCGATCCGGCGGTCCTCGATGTCGTCCATGACCTCGTCGGTGCCGTTGACCCGATGACTGCGGTACGCCATCGCCAGCAGGAACGCGGTGGTGGCGAGGGTGATGACGATGGCGGTGAGGGCCACGGCCTGCGGCAGGGGGTCGCTGATCCGCGCGGGGTCCACCCCCGGGTAGAGCAGCGGCGCCGCGCCCGCCGGTCCGCTGGCGGCCAGCATCAGCACGTTGACGCCGTTGCTGACGATGACCGCGCCGGTCAGGATGCGGGTCAGGGCCCGCATCAGCAGCAGTACGCCGCCCACCGCGCACAGCACCGCGCCGGTCACCAGCAGGGTCAGACTGACGCTCACGCCCCGCCCTCCCCGCCCTCGCGCGCGGCCCGTTCGATCTGCCGGTCCACCCGGGCGCCGAGGGCCCGCACGATGTCCAGGACCACCCCGAGGACCAGCAGGTACACCCCGGTGTCGAAGAGGACGGGGGTGCCCAGGTGGACGTGTCCGAGGACCGGCAGCCGCGTCTCGTAGGTCAGCGGGTGCAGCACCGATCCGTCGGCCAGCCCCAGCAGGGCCACCGAGGCGGAGAGCAGCAGCCCGAGTCCGGTGAGCAGCCCGGGATGGCCCGGGGCGGCGTCGGCCAGTTCATGGCGTCCGCCCGCCAGATAGCGCGCCGTCATCGCGAGGCCCGCCACCAGCCCGGCGACGAACCCGCCGCCCGGCAGGTTCTCCGCGCACATCAGCAGATAGACGGAGAGCACCAGCACGGGGTGGAAGACCAGCCGGGCCACCACCTCGAAGACCACGGACCGGTGTTCGGGGGCCAGGGTCCGCCCGGCGGCCAGCCAGGTGCGTTCCGGGGCGGTGTCCCGCGCCACCACCGGCCCGGGGGCGACGAAGTGCGAGCCGTACGACCACGCCGTGGGACCGGCCGGGGGCCCCGTCGCCTCCGCCCCCGCCGGGGACCCGGACGCCGGTCCCGTCACGCTCCCGGCGTCCGCCACGCTCTCCGCGGACTCCGCCGTCCCGGCCCTGCGGTGCACGTAGATCAGGCTGGTCACCCCCACCGCCGCCACCGCGAGGACCGCCGACTCGCCCAGGGTGTCCCAGGCCCGGAACTCCACCAGGACCGTCGCCACCACCTCCTTCACCCCGTGGTCGGCGGTCGCCGCCGCCAGGGCGTCGCGCGCGGGTTCGGCGACCCGGGCGGCGGCCACCACCCACATCGCGGTGGCCACGACCGCCGCCGCGACCAGCGCCAGCGGGATCCGCGCCAGCAGCCTGCGGCGGCTGATGGTCTCCTGGAAGTACAGCGGCATCCTCCGCAGCACCAGCACGAACACCAGCAACGAGACGGTCTCCACGCAGAACTGCGTCAGCGCCAGATCGGGCGCCCCGTGCACCACGAACAGCAGCGCGGTGCCGTAGCCCGTCAGCCCGGCGAGGACCACGACCTTCATCCGCCGTCGCACCGGCAGACACAGCAGCGCCGCCGCGCAGGTCAGCGCGGCGATGGCGCCCTGTGTCGCCGAGTCCCACAGCCGGGGCGCGACGGCTCCCGCCCAGGGCTCGTCCACGGTCAGCACCGCCAGCTGCCCGGCGAGCAGCACGCTCAGCACCGTCGCCAGGTACACCGAGACGGAGCCGCGCTGGAAGAACCCGGTCACCTGGAGGGCGATCCGCTCCAGCCCCAGCAGTCCCAGCCCGAACACCCGGTCGGCGGTGGGCCACGCGACCCGCCGCGACAGCCGCACCACCGGCTCGCGCGCCGCGAACAGCGCGGCGCCCCCCGCCCAGGCCGCCGCCGACAGCGCCAGCGCCGTCCCCGGGCCGTGCCACAGCGACAGCGCGTACGGGTGCGCGGGCGCCGGGAAGGCCGACGCGTACGCGCCCAGCAGCCCGTTCAGCCAGGACACCCCCGGCCCGAGGAGCGCACAGGCCGCCGCGAGCAGTGCGGGCGGAGCGAGGAACAGGGCGCCCACCGGACGCACCGGGGTGTCGGACAGCCCCGGCTTGCGGGCGAACGCCCCCCAGAGGAAGCGCAGGGTGTAGGCGCAGGTCAGGGCGGAGCCCACGGTCGCGGCGGCCAGCGCCCAGCGGTCGGCGACCCCGCCGTGCAGCAACGCCTCGAAGGCGGTCTCCTTGGCGGCGAACCCCAGCAGCGGCGGCAGCGCCGCCATCGAGGCGCCCGCCACCACGGCGGTCGCGGCGACCAGGGGCAGCGCCCGCCCCACCCCGGACAGCCGCCGCAGGTCCCGGGTGCCGGTCACCCGGTCCACGATCCCGGTGACCAGGAACAGCGGGGCCTTGAACAGCGCGTGGGCGAGGATCAGGACGGCGGCGGCCAGCGCCGCGTCCCGGTACCCGGCCCCCGCCAGCACGGTGAGGAAACCGAGCTGGCTGACCGTGCCGTACGCCAGGACCAGTTTGAGGTCGCCGAGGCGCAGCGCCCGCCAGCCGCCCAGCAGCATCGTCACCGAACCGAGGACCAGCAGCAGCGGCCGCCACGGCGGGACGTCCGCGAACGCGGGCGCCAGCCGGGCCACCAGGTACACGCCCGCCTTCACCATCGCCGCCGCGTGCAGATAGGCGCTGACCGGGGTCGGCGCCGCCATGGCGTTCGGCAGCCAGACGCTGAACGGCCAGATCGCGGACTTCGACAGCGCCCCCACCAGCACCAGCACCACGGCCACCGACACGGTGGTGGAGGGCGCGGGCGGCGCGGCGAGCAGCTCGGAGATCCGGTAGGTGCCCGCTTCCTGACCGATCATCAGGAAGCCGACCAGCATCGCCAGTCCGCCGAGGGTGGTCACCGTCAGCGCCTGGAGCGCCGAGCGGCGGTTCTGTTTGCGTTCGCTGCCGTGCCCGATCAGCAGGTACGAGAAGACGGTGGTCAGCTCCCAGAACACGTAGAGGACCACCAGGTCGTCGGCGAGGACCAGCCCCAGCATCGCCCCCGCGAAGGCCAGCAGGTTCCCCGCGAACCGCCCCAGCAGCGGGGTGCCGTCGTCGAAGTAGCGCACGCAGTACAGCAGCACCAGCGCCCCGATCCCGGCGGCCAGCAGCACCATCAGCAGCGCCAGCGCGTCCAGCCGGAGCGCGATCCACACGTCGTACGCGGGGAGCCAGGCCAGCGACCAGTCCACCGCGCCGCCGTCGGCGGCCCCGCCCCAGTGGGTGACGGCCCAGCCGACGGTGACGGCGGGGGGCACCGCCAGCGGGACGAACGCCCAGGTCCCCAGCCGCCGCACCAGCGGCCCCGCGCACGCCGCGAGCAGGAAGTGGGCGAGGATCAGCGCCGCCATGCGACCCCGGGGACCGAGGGGCCGGGGCCGGGGGCACGGCCGGGGCGAGGGAGATCGGGCATGGGACATAGCTATAAGCCGTGGCCGGATTTCCCGGTCCGGCACGCCGCACGGCGGTGGACCCCGCCCCAGGTGCCCCCCTCCGGCCCAGCGCGGACGGACGGCGGACGGTCCCGGTGGCGCTCCGGGCGCGGGGTGCCGCGCCGTGGCGGCGGAGATCGGGGAACGGACGGCCCCGGTGGAGTCCGGGCCGGGAACGCCGTGGTCGTGGCGGCGGTCATCCGCCGGGAACGGACGGCGGTGCTCCGGGCGTAGGGTGCCACGCCCGGAGCCCGGGCCTCACCGCCGCGCGGGAACGGTCAGTTCGCACCGGCCGTCGTCGCCGCAGGACCGCCGCAGCCGTCCCCGGGAGACCGTCCGCACCAGTCCGACCGTCCAGCACATCGGGCAGCCGCGCAGGGCGAGCAGTCCGACCGGGGCGAGCAGCAGGCTCCATGCCCCGGTCACCGGGAGCAGCAGCACCGCGCCCGCCAGCGAGCCGAACCCGGCCAGCCCGCGCAGCAGATGGACGGGGACGGAGCGGCTCGCGAAGGCGGGGGAGTCCGTCATGACCGCCCTCCCCGCCGCCCGTCGTCCCCGCCCGGCAGCGGGCCCGTGGCACCGAGCTGCTGCCGCAGCGCTCCGCGCGCCCGGTGCAGCCGGGACTTCATCGCGGCGGTGGACAGACCGAGCGCCTCGGCGGTCCGGCGTCCGCTCAGCCCCTGGAGGTCCCGCAGCACCAGCACCCGGCGCTGGTCGGCGGGGAGCGCCAGGATCGCGTCGGCCACCCACTGGGCCTCCAGCCGTTCCAGGACCTGCTGTTCCGCCGAGGGCAGCCCCGGATCGGGGGCGGGCCCGGAGCCCCGCCGGGCCGCCGCCCGGACCCGGCGCAGACACTCGTTGCGCACCACCCGGAACATCCAGGAGGCCAGCGCCCCCGAGGCCCGCAGCATGCCGATCTTCCGGTAGAGGACGATCAGCGCCTCCTGCGCCGCGTCCTCGGCGTCCTCCGGGGAGGCGCACAGCGAGTGGGCGAACCGGCGGACGTGCGGATGGGAGCCGGTGACCAGCGCCGCCGTGGCCCCGGCGTCCCCCGCCTGGGCGGCCCGCACCAGCCCCTCACCGGGCCAGTCGCGGTCAGCCACGGGACCGCCCCCGCCGCCTCAGGACGTGGACCGCACACAGGCACATCAGCACGGCTCCGGTGACGATCGCACCGACGAGCATGGTTACCTCCAGGTTCCGTGCCCACCGGGTGGTCGGCACACCCATGAGAGCCACGGGCCCCGGAAAGGATTCACCCCGTCCCGCCGACGGCCGCGCGCGGGGGCGTGCCCGGCACGGTACGCGCGACGGCCCGGTCCGGCCGCCCCGTACGCGGGGCGGCCGGACCGGGCCGTGCGGTGCGTCCGGTCAGTCGCAGGTGACCTCGTCGCGCGGGGTGTAGCGGGTGTGGAACGGCTCCCGCTTCACCTCGACGCCGTCGTTGCGGAAGACCCGCTCCACGGTGACGTCGAAGCCCTCCAGCGGGGTCTGCACCTGGCAGTCCTTCTTGGCGCCCTCCCGGGTGCCGGGCTCCTTGATGTTCTTCCGGGGCCCGGTGACGGACTCCACCGCGTCGTACTTCTTGGTGCCGAGGAAGGTGACGGTCACCGAGGTGTCGGTGGAACTGGCCAGGATGTGCAGGGCCTTGCCCGAGTCGTTGGTGAACTTCAGGTCCAGGCTGCCCCAGGCGACGGTGGCCTCCCGGCCCTCCGGGTAGCGCTCGATGTAGAACGAGTGGGCGCCGTACTCCACGGGCTTGACGCCCGCGAAGAAGATCGCGTTGAACATGGCGGTGGCGACGGTGGAGACGCCGCCGCCGGACGCCTTGGTGTACTTGTCGTTGAGGATGATGATGCCGTCGACGAAGCCGTTGGCGGTGGTGCGTTCGCCGACGGTGTCGTTGAAGCTCCAGGTCTCCCCGGGCAGCACCGTGGAGCCGTTGATCAGCTCGGCGGCCCGTCCGATGTTCTTGGTCCGGTACTCGGCCTTCTCGAAGTTCGCGGTGAAGGACGACACCTTCTCCGTGAGCCCCAGCTCCGGCAGCTTCGCCCGGCTGAGCGCGGGCTGCTGGCGCACCGTGTCCACCTCGCCGGTGCGGGCGGCCCCGGTCTTGGTGAGCAGCGGCAGCACCGCCTCGTGCAGCGCCTCGGAGGTGACCCGCTGGCCCGCCTTCCCCTCGGTCGCCACCGCGACCCGGTCCCCGTCCAGCCGCAGGGTGGCGTCCCGGGGGGCGGTGGTGACGGCCTTGACGGCGGCGGTGACGGCCGGGTCCTTGAACAGTCCCTCGCGGTCGAGGACGGGCTTGAGCTGGTGCGTCCGGTCGGGGCGCAGGCTCAGGTGCTTGCCCAGGGTGGCGGGGGTGAGGGTGATCCGGCCCTCGTCGGTGGTGAGGACGACCGGGGCGGACATCGCGGGGCGGGCGAACGCGCGCAGCGCCCGTTCCGTCTCGGCGGCCGTCACGGACGGCTCGCTCTCGCGTGCGGGCAGGGCGACCGGGCGGGAGCGGGGTTCGAGGTAGGCGTCGCGCAGCGCGTCCACGGCGCCGTCGGTGTTCAGGGCGATCCCGGTGCGGGCGGTCACCGTCTTCGGCTCGCCCTTGACGAAGGTGACCGAGCCGTCACGGACCGTGCGGTCGTGCTTCTCGGCGAGGCCCTGTACGGCGTCCCGGGCGGTCTTCTCGTCCATCCGGACCACGGGGGCGACCGGGCCGCCGTCGGAGGAGAAGAGGTTCCCGATCACGGTGAGGGGGGCCTTGCCCGAGCGGGCGGCGCGCTCGGCGGTCTCGGCGGTGTCCACCGTGAGGCCGGCGGCCCGGGGGGAGACGCGGTCGCTGGCGTCCCCGATGGTCACCGGGATCGGCGCGGTGGTGACGGCCTTCAGTTCGCGGTCCAGCTTCCGCTGGGCCTCGGCCTTGTCGAGCCCCCCGATGTCCACCCCCAGCACGCTCGTCCCGGAGGGTGCCTCCTCGGCCGTGACCAGCAGTCCGGTGAGGTAGAGCGCGCCCGTCCCGAGCACGACGGCCCCGCCCGCGAGGGCGGCGGGATGTATTCGGCGACGCATGGAACTCCCAGGAGGTGACCGGCACGGTAGGGGGCGGGGCCGTGGCCCGGCCGCTGCGATGCTACTCAGGAACCTACCGTCTCAAATACAGTCAAATGGTAAATGGCTGAAAGCTGCCTCAGGGCGGCTGGTGACTGATGGCACACCGGCGCGTGACGGCCCGCCCCGCGCCCCCAAGGGTCGGGACGGGCCGTGTGTGACCCGCATCACTCGTGCGGGATCACCGCCACCGGGCAGCGCGCGTGGTGCAGCGCCGCGTGCGCCACCGAGCCGATCAGCCCGCCGGTCGGGGTGTACCGGGCCCGGCGTCCCACCACCAGCAGCCGGGCCCCGCCCGCCACCGAGAGCAGCACCTGCCCGGCGCTGCCCATCTCCACGTGTTCCACCACCTCCACCCCGGGGAACCGCTCCCGCCAGGGCGCGAGGACCTCCCGCAGCGCCTTCCGCTCCAGGGCCTCCGGCCCGCCCGCCGCGTCGGAGCGGCGCAGGAACTCGGGCCCGAAGGCGTGTGGCGACGGCAGGTGCCAGGCCCGCACCGCCCGCAGCGGCGCTCCGTGCGCGGCGGCGGCCTCGAAGGCGAAGCCGAGCGCCGGATCGCTGTCCCGGGCCTCTCCCCGCTGACCCACGACGACCTCGCCGGTCCGCCCGGGCGCCCCGTCGTCCCCGGACGCCCGCACCGAGACCACCGGCCGGGTGGTGTGCGCGATCACCTGCTGACCGTGCGAGCCCAGCAGGAAGCCGAGCAGCGCCCCCTGCGCCCGGGAGCCGAGCACCAGGGTTCCGGCCTCCCCGGCGGTCCGCAGCAGCGCGGGCACGGGGGCGTCCGCCAGGACCTCGGTGGTGACCTCCAGCGACGGCCGCCCCTCGACGGCCCGTTCCCGGGCCTCGGACAGCACCGCTTCGGCGGCCCGGTCCAGGACGTCGTCGGTGAGCACCGGGAAGTCGCGCGGCTCCCACCAGGGCGCGTGGACGATCCGGAGCGGAAGGCCGCGCAGGGACGCCTCCCCGGCCGCCCAGTCGACGGCCGCCCCACTCGCCGGTGAACCGTCGACCCCGACGGCGATAGCGCGGGTCATGTGTCCTGCCTCCTCGTGACGGTACGGAGCGGTCACGCTACCGCTCCCGTTCCCCCAGCCTTCCGGACGCCGGGGCGCGGGGGCAGGGCCGATCGTCCCGAGATCACCGGCCCGTCCCCGGCGGGAGCGGCGCGGAGGACGCGTTCTAGGGTGCGGGGATGACCTCACAGGACTATCTGTCGCAGTTGTTCTCCCTGGACGGCAGGGTGGCGGTGGTGACCGGGGGCAGCTCCGGCATCGGCCGGGCCGTCGCGGAGGCGCTCGCCCGGGCCGGGGCCCGGGTGGTGCTCGTGGCCCGCCGTGAGACGGAGCTGAGGGCGACGGCGGAGGAGCTGACGGCGGCCGGGTGCCGTGCCGCCTGGGTCAGCGCCGACCTCGCCACCCGGGCCGGGACCCGTGAGGCCGCCGAGCGGGCCGCCGCCGTGTTCGGGGAGCCCGACATCCTGGTCAACAGCGCCGGGATCAACCTCCGGCCCCCGCTGGGCGACCTGGACGAAGAGGTCTGGGACCGGACGATGGCCGTCAACCTGGAGGCGCCCTTCCTGCTGGGCCAGCGGTTCGGTCCCGGCATGGCCGCGCGCGGCTTCGGCCGGATCATCCACGTCAGCTCCCAGCAGGCGCACCGGGCCTTCGTGGACAGCGGTGCCTACGGGGTGTCGAAGGGCGCCCTGGAGTCGCTGGCCCGTTCGCAGGCGGAGGCGTGGTCACCGCACGGCGTCACCGCCAACACCCTGGTCCCCGGGTTCGTGATGACCCCGCTGAACGCGCGGCTGTCCAGCGACCCGGAACGGGTGGCCGCCCTCGCGGCCCGCACCATGACCGGACGCAACAGCCTCGCCGGGGACTTCGCGGGCGCCGCCGTGTTCCTGGCGTCCACCGCCTCGGCCTACGTCACCGGCCAGTCCCTCTTCGTGGACGGCGGCCTCTCGGTCCACTGACCGTCTGCCGTCTGCCGTCTGCCGTCTGCCGTCTGCCGTCTGCCGTCTGCGGCCCCGGTCCGAGTCCGGTTCCGGTCCGGTCCGGCCGGGAAAACGCGTTGCCCCGCCACCCCCGCACGGGCCACGCTGACCCGCATGAACGATCACACGACCGTACGGACCCGGGGTGTCGAGGACCTCTTCTCCCGGGGCAGGCTGACCACCGTCCCCCGCCGCGCCGCCCGGCGAGACCAGCTCTTCGACCACCTCGTCGAACGCCTCTTCACCCCCGACCGCGCCTACACCGAACGGGAGGTGAACGACGCGCTGCGCACCGTCCACGACGACTGCGCCGGGCTGCGCCGCGACCTGGTGTCCACCGGACGCCTCACCCGGACCCGCGACGGGGCGGCGTACCGGGTGTCGGACACCCCCTGACCCTGGCGGGCCGGGCCCCGGCCCGGACCGTAAGCGGACCGGAGGGGGACCGTAAGCGGGGGAGGGCAGGGTGCGAAACGACCCAGCGCCCGCCGTCCGGGAGGAACAGGCCGATGCCCCCCACCGCTTACGAGATCGTCCGTGAGACCGCCGCCAGCCGGGAGGAGGTCTTCGCCGCCTGGACCGAACCCGGGCGGTTCGCCCGGTGGTTCGGCCCCCGGATGCTGACCACCCCCGTCGAACGGGTCGCCCTGGACGTCCGGCCCGGCGGCCGCTGGCGCGCCGCGCTGGTCGGACAGGAGGGCTTCGAGGCCCTCCTGAGCGGGTGGTACCGCGAGGTGGACGCCCCCCGGCGGCTGACGTTCACCACCGGGGACGTGGACCGGCCCGGTACGGAACCCGCGTTCCTGTCGACCCTGCTCCTGGAACGGCTCCCCGGACCCGGAGCGCCCCGCACCCTGACGCGCTTCCACCAGCGCGGGGTGAACACCGACGCCGAGCACGTCGCCCGGGTCCGCGCGGGGTGGCTGGAGTACTTCGAGCGCCTCGACGAGTACCTCGCCGTTCAGACGGGGTCCGCGCCGGACGGTCCGGTGCCGGGTTCCGGTCCCCACCCCCACACCACGGCCACGTCGTCGAACGTCAGCGTCCGCCCCCGGGCGTAGGCCGCGTCGAACGCCTCCGTGCCCAGCGCCGCCCTGGCCCGCCGCTCGGCCCGCTCCGCCTCGCGCAGTTCCGGGGCGGCGGTGGGCAGGGAGCCCGTGGCGCGGGCGGCGGCGGCCAGCCCCAGCAGCACGGCGGCCCGGTCGGGCGCCACGACGAGGGCCGCCGCCTCCACCGCCGCCGCCGTGGTCCGGGGGTCGCCCACCGTCCGCGCCGCCGCGAACGCCCGGCGCAGCACCGCGACGGCCCGCTCCGGACGGCCGCTCAGTTCGTACACGTGCCCGAGTTCCACCAGGGTGCTGGGGAGGAACAACGGCGGTTCGCCGGTGTCGGGGGCGCTGTCGACCAGCTCCCGCAGGGACGTTTCCGCGCGGTCCAGGTCACCGGCCCGGCGGGACGCGAACCCGTGCGTCATCCGCGCGAACACCAGCCCCTCCGCGTAGCCCTGCTCCCCGGCCAGCCGCAACGCCCGCTCCGCGTACTCCACGGCCCGCCCGTAGGAGTCCCGCGCCATCGCCAGCCACCCCAGCCAGGCGAGCCGACGCACCACGTCCGGCCAGAGCCCGAGCGTCTCGGCCGCCCGCAGGTCCCGCTCGAACGACTCGGCGGCCAGGTCGGGTTCGCCGCGCATCTCGGCCAGTCCGCCGCGCCACTCCCCGGCCTGGATGACCCCCCAGCCGTCCCCGAGCCGGGCGAACAGCTCCGCGCCGCGACCGCTGGTCCGCTCCAGCTCCGCCTGGTCCCGGACGGTGAACGCGTCCCGGGCCTGACGGCTCAGCGCCAGGGCCGTGCCCCAGGTGTCGCCCACCTCCTGACAGTCCGTCAGCGCCGAGTCCACCAGGGCCCGCGCCGAGGGCATGTCCAGCGGTCCCATCGCCAGGAACAGCCGGGCCCGGGCCCGCTCGCCCCGGTCCTCGATCTCCCCGGCCACCGCCGGGTCGCCCCCCTCGCCCAGCAGCAGCCCGAACCCCTCGTACCAGGCCCGCGCCCGGGCCCGCTCGTCGGCGGACGCCGCCGTGGGGCCGCCCGCCGCCTCCGCGTCCCGCTCCAGCGCCGACCGCAGCTCCTGGCGGGCCTCCCCGAGCCGTCCCCGCAGGAACCAGAACCAGCACAGGGCGTTCGCCAGCCGCACGGCCCGACCGGCGGGCGCCACCGCCAGGGCCGCGCGCAGCTCGGCCGAGTCGGCGGCCAGCCGGGTCAGCCAACGGCCCTGCTCGGGGCCCCGCAGCGCGGTGTCCGCGGTGACCGCCAGCTCCGCGTAGTGCGCGAGGTGCGCGGCCCGGATCCGGTCCGTCTCGCCCGCGTCCTCCAGTCTGCGCAGACAGTACGCGGTCACCGACTCCAGCAGCCGGTAGCGCGGACCCGCCGGACCGTCCACCACCGTCACCAGCGACCGGTCCACCAGCCGCGCCACCACGTCCAGGACGTCGACGCCCGGCTCCGCGCAGACCGCCTCCGCCGAGGCCAGCGCGCAGCCGTCGGCGTGCACCGCCAGCCTGCGCAGCACCAGCCGCTCCTCGTCGCCCAGCAGCGTCCAGCTCCAGTCGATGACCGCCATCAGGGTCTGCTGGCGCGGCGGCACCCCCCGGTGCACCCCGGCCAGCAGCCGGAACCGGTCGTCGAGCCGGGCCACGACCTCCTCGACGCCGAGCGCCCGCACCCGGGTCGCCGCCAGCTCCAGCGCCAGCGGGATGCCGTCCAGCCGACGGCACAGCTGGGCGACGGCCGCCGCGTTCGACGCGTCGAGGACGAACCCCCGGGCGCTCGCCCGGACCCGGTCGAGGAACAGCCGGGCCGCGTCGGACCGTCCCACGGCCTCCGGATCCGTCCCGTCCGGCGGGGTCAGCGGGGGCACCTGCCACAGCGCCTCGCCCGCCACGCCCAGCGGCTCGCGGCTGGTCGCCAGGACCCGCAGTCCGGGCACGGACGCCAGCAGGTCGGCGGCGAGGTCCGCGGCCCGCTCCACCACGTGCTCGCAGTTGTCGAGCAGCAGCAGCGGGGACCGGCCGTCGAGCGCGGCCACCAGCTGGTCCCGGGCCCGGCCCGGCCCCTCCCGGACGTCCAGCGCGGCGAGCACGGCCTCCGCCAGGGACCCGGACGCCCGGTCCAGCGCGGCGAGTTCCACCAGCCACACCCCGTCCGGACAGGTGTCGCGCAGCCCGCGCGCCACCTCCAGGGCGAGCCGGGTCTTGCCGACCCCGCCGGAGCCGGTGAGGGTCACCAGCCGGTGCTCCGCCAGCGCCCCGGTCACCTCCGCCACCGCCGCGTCCCGGCCGATCAGCCCGCTCACCGGGGCGGGCAGGTTCCCGGCCGGACGGGCGGCGGGCGCGGCGTCGAGCGCGGGGTCCTGGCGCAGCATCCGGCCGTACAGCTCCGCGAGGGCGGGCGACGGGTCGAGCCCCAGCTCCTCGTCGAGGAGCGTCCGCAGCTCCGTGTAGGAGGCGAGGGCCTCGCTCTGCCGACCCGCCCGGTACAACGCCCGCATGTGCGACCCGCGCAGCCGTTCCCGCAGCGGGTGCCCGGCCACCAGCTCGGCCACGTCGACGGGTTCGCCCGCCGTCAGCCGCCGTTCGGTGAGGTCCTCCACGGCGGTCAGCCGGGCCTCCTCCAGCCGGGCCACCACCGGCCCCAGGAACGGCAGATCGGCGAAGTCCGCGTACGCGGCGCCCCGCCACAGCTCCAAGGCCTCGGCGGGGCGGCCCCCGTCCAGCAGCCGGGCGAACCGGCGGGCGTCGACCGCGTCCGGCCCGGCCTCCAGCGCGTACCCGGGGGCCCGGGACACCACCAGCTCCCGGGCGCCCGGCTCGGCCTCCTCCAGGGCGCGCCGCAGCTGCGAGACCCGCACCTGGAGCGCCGCCGCCGCCCGCGCGGGCGGGGCGTCCCCCCACAGGTCGTCGATCAGCCGGTCCACGGAGACCACCCGGCCCTCGTGCGCGAGGAGGTCGGCGAGCAGCGTCCGCACCTTCAGCCCCGGCACCGCCACCGGCCGCCCGTCGTCCGTGAGCACCAGCAGCGGGCCCAGTACACCGAATCGCATAACGCGAGACCCTAGTACTCCACCGGGGTTCCGCTCCGGCCCGGTCCCGGACCGTGCGGTGGGGGCGTGGCGGGACGCCTCACGGGGACGGCCTCCCCGGCCGGGCCTCGGAGGCCGTCTCCCGGAGCGGCCGTCGACGCACAGCCTTCCGGAGCGGTCGTCGACGCACGGCGGTGACGCCTCACACGGCCCGTTCCATGCAGACCAGCCCGTCCCGCTCGTCCCATGACCCGGTGACGGTGAATCCGAGCCGCTCGTACAGGGCGATCGCGCCCGTCCGCCACTTCCACACCGACAGCCGCACCGTGCCGACACCGCTCTCCGCGGCCCGCGCGAGCGCCGCGCCCACCAGGCCGGACGCTACGCCCCGCCCCCGGAACGCCGGGTCCGTCCAGAGCCTCTTGACCTCGCACCGCCCGTCGACGGACGCGGTCACCACCAGACAGCCCACCGGAGTGTCCCCGCTCAGCGCCAGCAGCACGACGTCGTCGGCGAACACGGCCTCCGGCTCCGCGATCTCCGCCCGGTAGCGGTCCGGCAACCCCTCCACACCGGCGACGGCCTCGCCCTTCTCGGCCTGCGTCCGCAGATGGTAGGCCGCCAGCAGATCCGTCAGCCCGCCCTTGGCGGAAGGGGCCTGATCCGGCCAGCTGACGACGGAGACCCCGTGTTGATGATCAGTCATGACGGGAGCATGGCACGACACGGGCCGGGTCCGGAACGAGGTCCAGGTCCGCACCCGACGCACGCCCTCCGGTCCGTCCCCGGACCCAAGGCGCGCTGCCGGACTCGACGGCCTCGGCACGGAACCCGCCCTGGCACGGCGGCTGCCGGGGGCCGGAGATACTGGGGGCGGGTCTGTTCGCGTCGGTCGGCTGCCGGCCCCGTGTCGTACCGACCGTGTCCCGGGGGTGTCCTTGATGTCGGTGGAGAGCGCGGCCGGTGTTCCCGAGCGGCTCGCCGGGTACCGCGACCGTTTCGACGCGCTGTTCGCCGGGTACTTCGACGCGCTGGCCCGGGAGGGGCTTCCCCGGGGCCGGTTCGCGGCCGAAGCACTGGACCTGGTGCGGGACATGTCGCTGCGCGGAGGCAAGCGGCTGCGGGTGGCGCTGCTGCACGAGGCCGCGCGCCTGGTCGCGCCGGGGCCCGTGCCCGCCCTGGACGAGGCCGCGCTCAGCATCGAACTGCTCCAGACGCACGGGCTCATCCACGACGACATCATCGACGACTCGCCCACGCGCCGGGGCGCGCCGTCGGTGTACTACGCCTACCGGGAGCGGTTCCCCGACCGTCCCCGGACGGCGCTGGGCCTGGCCGTCCTGGCCGGGGACCTCGCCGCCTTCCTCTCCGTGCGGGTGCTGCTGGACGCGCCCGTCCCCCGGGAGCTGCGACAGGCGCTGGCGGCCGTGCAGGCGACCACCGGCGCGGAGACGGTCATCGGGCAGTTCCTCGACCTGGAGCGCGACTTCGGGCCGGTGCCCGACCGGGAGCGGCTGGACCTGGTGTCCGACTACAAGAGCGCCCGCTACTCGGTGCTGGCCCCCTTGCGGATGGGCCTGATCGCGGCGGGCGAGGACCCGGCCGACCACCAGGAGGAACTGGCGCGGTACGCGCGGCTGGTCGGGGTGAGCGGGCAGCTGCGCGACGACTACCTCGACCTGTTCGCCGACTCCCGGGCCACGGGCAAACCGGTCGGCGGGGACCTGCGGGCGGGCCGGAGGAGCTACGCGGTGTGCGCCCTGCTGACGGCGGTGGACGGCCGGGACCGGGACGTGGTCGAGGCCGCGCTCTCCGATCCCGTCTGCTCCGACGAGACCGTCGGACGGGTGCAGGAGATCGCCCGGCGCCACCGGGTCGACGAGCGGTTGCGCGGTGAGATCCACCGGACCGCCGGGGAGGCGTCCGCGCTCGCGGCCGGCTGGCGTCCGCGCTGGCGCGCGGAGGCCGTCGGATTCTTCGAGCGGTTGCCGCTGTGGGGCGCGGAACGCACCCGCTGACACCGGGGCGGCGCGGGGCGCCGGGGCGGCCCGTGGGGGCGCGGCCCCACCGCCACCGGCGCCGACCACCGCCGACCGGCGGCGTCCGGCGTGCCGACCGGCGGACGGGCGCCGAGGATGGCCGCATGACGCCGAGGACGGCCGTATGAGGACGCCCACCGCCCGGCGGCCCCGCCGACGGTGGATGGTGGCGGCCGCGCTGGCCCTGCTGTGCGCCGCCGCTCCGGCCGCCGCGCGGGAAGAGCCGCCCCCGGCGGCCGCCGGGCCCCGGAGCGGGGGAGGGACCACCGGGACCCCGGACCGCGCCGACGCGCCCGCCGGTGATCCGGTCCGCACCGAGGCGGGCTGGGTGCGCGGCACCCGGACCGCCGGACACCGCCTCTACCAGGGCATCCCCTACGCCGCCCCGCCCACCGGGGAGCACCGATGGGCCCCGCCCCGCCCGGTGACCCCCTGGCCCGGGGTCCGGGACGCCACCCGGCCGGGGCCGCTGTGCCCGCAGGTCCCGTCGCCCTACGCGCCGATCGCCAGCACCGAGGAGGACTGCCTGGTCCTCAACGTGACCGCGCCCGCCGACGGCCGGAGCACGGGCCCCGCGCCGGTCCTGGTGTGGATCCACGGCGACGGCGCGGTCGGCGGCGGCGCCTTCTTCGACGGACGGCGGCTGGCCGACCGGGGCGTCCTCGTCGTCACCGTCAACTACCGCCTCGGCGTCTTCGGCGGCCTGGCCCATCCGGGGCTGGAGGGCTCGGGCACCTTCGGACTCCAGGACCAGCAGGCCGCGCTGCGCTGGGTGCGGGCCAACGCCGCCGCCTTCGGCGGGGACCCAGGCCGGGTCACCGTCGCCGGTTCCTCCTTCGGCGCCGCCGCCGTCACCGCGCACCTCACCTCGCCCGCCGCGCGCGGTCTGTTCGACCGGGCCGTCCTCGCCAGCGGCGAGGGCATGATGGACATGCCCGCCGGGGCGATGGGACCCGAGGTCCCCGGCTACCGCTGGTACGTGTGGCGCACCGCGCGCGAACTGGAGGACGTCAGCGCCGAGATCACCGCCCCGCTCGGCTGCGGCGGCCCCGACGCCGAACGGCTGCGCTGTCTGCGGGCGCTGCCGGTGGCCCGGATCCTGGAGGTGCCGTCCGTCATGAACGTCTTCCAGGCGTTCCCGCACGGCACCCCCACCCTCCCCGAACTCCCCCCGAAGGCCCTGCGCGAGGGCCGTTTCCACCGGGTGCCGGTGCTGTCCGGCGCCACCCTCGACGAGCACCGCACCTTCGTCGGCATGCGCTACGACGCGGTCGGGACGCCCTTCACCCGTGACGACTACACCACCGCCCTGCGCACCGCGTTCGGCGCCGACGCGCCCCGGGTGCGCGCCGCCTACCCGCTGAGGGACTTCCCCTCCCCGGCGCTGGCCTGGTCGACGGTGGTCACCGACCGGATGTGGGCGCTCGGCACCCACGCCCAGCACACCGCGCTCGCCCGCCGCACCCCCGTGTACGCCTACGAGTTCGCGGACCGGGACGCCCCGATGTACCTGCCGTTCCCCGGCGACTTCGACTTCGGCGCGTTCCACGCGGGCGACACCCCGTACCTCTTCGAGGACGAGGCGGCCCGGCCGCTGTTCACCCCCGCCCAGCTACGGCTCTCGGACACCATGACCGACCAGTGGGCCGCCTTCGCCCGCACCGGCGCGCCGACCGGCCCCGGACTGCCCGACTGGCCCCGCTACGCTCCGGGCCCCGGCGTCCCGTACACCCAGTCCCTGGCCCCGGACCGCACCGGCCCGGTCGACTACGCGCGGGAACACCGCCTCGGCTTCTGGCGCGGCCTGCCGAGCACCCCACGTCCCTGACGGACCGTCATTCCTCGCCCGCCGCCCGGAGGGCGTCCGCGATCCGGGCGAGCAGCGGGCCCCGGTGCCCGATGTCCGCGAGGATCGCCGCCGCCTCCCGCAGGGTCGCCCGCGCCGCCGGATCCCCGGTCACCTGCTGGAGCTCCCCGAGGTGGCAGAGCGCCTCCGCCTCGCTGAAGCGGTGCCCCAGTTCCCGGTTCAGCCGCAGCGCCCGGCGGTAGCAGTCGGCCGCCTCGGCGTGCTCCCCGAGGCGCTGGTGGGCGAAGCCCAGGCTGTCCCAGGTGTTGGCCTCGCCCCGCACGTCCCCCAGCTTGCGCTGGAGGGCGAGCGCCTGACGGCAGTACGCGGCGGCCTGGGCGTGGTCCCCGAGCTGCGCGTGGTCCCAGCCCACCGCGTTCAGCGCCCGCGCCTCGCCCGCCTCGTGCCCGGCCGCCCGGAACAGGGAGAGGGCCCGCTGGTCCTCCCGCAGCGCCCCGGCGAGGTCCTGCCGCCGCTCGTACAGCCAGCTCAGCCCGAGCCGGGCGCGGGCCTCCCCGGGGGTGTCGCCCAGCTCCCGGTACATGTCCAGGGCGAGCGCGAGATGGTGGTGGGCGTCGTCCGGGCGGTCCGACTCCGCCTCCGCCAGGGCGATCTCGCCGTGCGCCTGGGCCTGCCAAGGACGGTCGTCGAGCCGTTCGGCGGCGGCGAGGCCGAGCCGGTGGGCGGCGATGAGGTCGGACCACAGCGACCGCCGGGCGAGGAAGGTGGTCAGCGCCCACGCCAGCTGCCGGACGTGGTGGTCGAAGCCCGTGCGCGCGGCCAGTTCCACCACGGCCAGCAGCACCCGGTGCTCCACGGCGAACCAGCCGAGGGCCCCCGCGTGGTCGGGGTGGTCCACCGGGGTGACCTCCGGCAGCGGGGCGGTGACGGCGAGCGGATCGCGGTGCGGGGCCAGCAGCCGGTCCGCCGCGTGCGCCGAGACGGTGTAGTGGTCGAGCAGCCGCCGCACCGCCGCCCGCCGTACCGCCCCGGCCTCCCCCGCGCCGCCCGCGCCGTCCGTGCCGCCTGTGCCGTCCGGCTGGTCCGTCCCGTCCGGGTGGCGTGCCACCAGCTCGGCGGCGTACGCCCGCAGCAGGTCGTGCAGGGTGAACCGGCCGGGCGCGTGCTCCGTCACCAGATGGGCGGTGCCGAGTTCGGCGAGGGCCGCCCGGGTGTCCCGGACCGGCTCCCCGAGCAGGCTCGCCGCGGCGGGCACCGCGATGTCCTGGCCCGGATGCAGCCCCAGCAGCCGGAACAGTCGCGCCGCCCGCTCCCCGAGCGTGCGGTACGACCAGGAGAACACCGCCCGGGCGTCCGCCGTGCGGTCGGTGCCCTCGAAGGCGTCCAGACTGCCGTGCGCCGCCCGCAGCTCCCCGGCGATCGCGGCCAGCGGGAAGCCGGGGTGGGCGGCGGCCCGCGCGGCCACGATGGCCAGCGCCAGCGGGAGCCGCCCGCACAGGGCGGTGATCTCCCGGACCGCCCGGGGCTCCGCCCCGGCGCGCCCCGCGCCGAGCCGTTCGGCCAGCAGCGCCCGGGCCTCGCCCGGGTCCGGGACGCCGAGGGCCAGCGGCACCGCGCCGCGCCCGGCGACCAGACCCGTCATCCGGTCCCGGCTGGTCACCAGGACGGTGCAGCCGGTGCCGCCGGGCAGCAGGGGGTCCACCTGGGCGGCGTCCCGGGCGTTGTCGAGGACGACCAGCAGTCGCCGTCCGGCGGTCAGGCTCCGGTACAGCCCCGCGCAGGCGTCGGCGGTCGGGGGCACGGCGGCGGGGTCCACCCCGAGGGCCACCAGGAAGCCCCGCAGCACGGTCTCCGGCGCCACCGGGTCCCCCGACGGGGCGAAGCCCCGCAGATCGGCGTAGAGCTGTCCGTCCGGGAACCGGTCGAGGTGGTCGTGCGCCCAGCGCAGTGCCAGCCAGGTCTTCCCGATGCCACCGGTCCCGGCGATCGAGGAGATCACCGAGGGGCCGCCCGGCACCCCGGAGCCGTCCACCGCCCTTCCCAGCCGCGCCAGTTCCGACTCCCTGCCGACGAACCCCCTCGGATGGACGGGCAGTTGACGGGGCACCGGCGGGTCGGCCCGCCCGGCGGCGGAGACGGTGCCCGTGTTCCCGACACCGTCCCTTTCCCTTTCCCCCTCCCTGTTTCCGTCGCCGTCCCGGGGCCGGTCCCCGTCCGGGTGCTCGTGCCCGCCCCGGCGTCCGTCCCCGGCCCGGTCTTCCCCGTCCGGAGCGGCGGCGTCCCCCGGCCCGGCATCCCCCGGCCCGGTGTGCCCCGGACCACGACCCGGGGCGGTGCCGACGCCCCCGGCGGCGCCGTGCGCGCCGCCGGGACCACCGCCGGCGCTCACGGGACCCACCGGGTCCGGGGCCGCTGGGACCCCGGCCGCCGGAGCCGGACGCACCGCCGGAGCCGGACGCACCGCCGTGCCCGCGTCCGCGCCGATGCCCGTGCTGTCGGCGCCCGGGGGCGGGACGAAGTCCAGCGCCGGGTCCGCGGTGAGCACCCGCCGCTGGAGCAGTCGCAGCCCGGGCCCGGGATCGGTGCCCAGTTCCCGGGCGAGCCGTCCGGCCAGCGACCGGTAGTGGGCCAGCGCGTCGGAGGCGCGTCCACTGCGGTACAGGGCCAGCATCAGCTGCGCGGTGACCCGTTCGTCCAGCGGATGGGCGGCGGCCCGCGCCCACAGGTCGGTGAGCACCCGGCCGTGCTCTCCGAGGGCCAGCCGGGCGTCCGTCAGCTCCAGCCGCGCCGCCAGCCGTTCCCCGTCCAGCCGTTCCCGCAGCGCGTTGAACCACGGCGTGTCGGCGCCCGGGAACGGCTCGCCCCGCCAGAGCCCGAGCGCCTCCTCCCACAGCTCGGCCGCCTCCCCGGGCGCCGCGCGCGTCCTGGCCCGCCCCACCAGGTCCCGGAACAGCAGCGCGTCCACCCGATCGCGGGGGACCAGCAGCCGGTACCCGGCGGTCTCCCGGACGAGTTCCGCGCCGGTGCCGTTCAGCGTCCCGCGCAGCCGGGACACATAGCTGTACAGCGCGCCCCTGCCCCGGCGGGGCGCGCGCTCCCCCCACACCCGGTCCACCAGGGCGTCCGCGGTGACCACCCGCCCCGCGTCCATCAGCAGGGCCCCGAGCACCCACCGCTGCCGCGCGTGCCCCACGTCCACGGACACCCGGTCCGCCGTCCACACCTCGATACCGCCCAGGACTCCGAAGAGCACGAAACCCGACTCCTGACTCCCCCCGCGCGGATCACCGGGACCCTCGATCGTCTACCGGCTGTCTACCGGTCCGCACAGCGGTCGTTCCAGCCGCATTCCGGTCGTTCCCGGCCAGCGGGATCCGGTCGCTCGGCCCGTGGTGCCGGGCGCCCCTCCGTCACGGACGGGTCCGGCGTCCGCCGGAACCCGCCGGAGAAGGGGCGCGACCACTGGCACGACACACCCATCGGGTGCCGCCGAGAGGCGCCGCCCCCCATCGCCATCTGGAGGTTCCGTGACCGGAATCGGACGTAGGAACGCGCTCGCGACGGCCGCCGGGGCGGCGCTCGGCGCGGGCGTCGTCGCCGGAGCGGGCCCCGCGACCGCCGCCGCGGGCACGGCCACCGGCGCCCGCGCGGCGGACCGGCCCCGGGGGAAGGACGACCCCCTGCGCGTGGACATCGTGATGTTCGACGGCGTCGAGGAACTCGACGTGTTCGGCCCCTTCGAGACGTTCGAACTCGCCCGGGCGCTCGGCAACCCGGTCCGGGTCCGGCTGGTCACCGCCGGTTCCCCGGCCCGGGTGACCCTCTCCTTCGGCACCCGGGTGGACGTCACCCAGGGGTGGGACCCGGACGGGACGGACGTCATCGTCGTCCCCGGCGGCGGGTTCCAGGACCGTAACCGGCCCGGCATCTGGCCGGAGATCCGCAGCGGGGTCATCGCCCAGCGGCTGCGCGCGGCGGTCCGCCGTGGTGGACCGGCCCTCTACGGCATCTGCACCGGAGTGGTGCTCCTGCACGCGGCGGGCCTGGTCGGCACCCGGCCGTGCACCACCCACACCGGCGCCCAGCCCTACCTGAGGGAGCAGGGCTGCGACGTCCACACCGCCCGGGTCGTCGACGACGGCGACCTCGTCACGGCGGGCGGCATCACCTCCGGCATCGACGGCGCGCTGCACCTGCTCGCCCGTGAGGTGGGCTCCAAGGCGACGGCGCGCGTGGAGTCCGTGCTGGAGTTCGAGGCCCGGGGCACCGTGCTGCGCACCGGCTGACCCGCGCGGCACCGCGCCGGACGGGACGCCGCTCCGGCGCGGTGCCCCGCGTTCACCGCCGCAGCGACCCGGCGTCCCCCATCACCACCACCGGCCGCAGCCGTGGGTCCAGCAGCCGCAGCAGCTCCCGCATCCGGCCGCGCGGCAGGGACACACAGCCCTTCGTCGGCCCGCCGTGGTCCACGTGCAGCCAGATCCCGCTGCCCCGGCCGAGTCCCAGTGGACGGGTCCGGTCCAGCGGGGAGGTGCCCGGCACCCGGTTGTAGTCGATGGCGAGGACGTAGTCGAAGGAGCCCTCCAGCGACTCGTCCAGGAACCCCGTCCCCGAGTCGCCGAACCGGTCGTCCCGGTCGTAGGGCAGCTTCGTCCCCGGGTCCGGCAGCAGACCGCCCGCGTCCCCGAGCCCGAAGACCCCGACCGGGGTGCGCAGATCGCCCGCCCGGTGCTCGTCGGTCCAGCCGCGCAGCGCGTTGTGCGCGGGCCAGGGCCCGGCGACCGCCCGCCAGACGCCGTGCGCGTCCCGCTGGTGCAGGGCGGCCGTGCTCGCGCTGGAGTCCCGCCCGGTGCCGGTCACCACCAGCGCCTGGGCGGCGCGCGCCGGGACCCGGGCCCGGGTGGCGGGGCCCAGCCCGGGGACCGCCGCGCTCTCACCGCCCGCCCCCGGACGTCCCTCGATCGGGGGACGGGGGGAGGGACCGGCGGGGACGCGCGGCGACGCGTCCTCCTTGTCGTCGCCGCCGGACACGGCACGCGGGACGGGCCGCGCCCCGTCCGGGGAGCAGCCGGTGACCAGCAGCGCGGCGCAGCAGACGACGGCGGCGAGGCCCCCGGAGGCCCGGCGGGCGGGCGGACGGGGACGGACGGGACTCGCGGGCACGGCGGAACCTCTCGCTCAGGGGGCCGACGCCCGGCCCACCGGTGTGCCATCCGTTCCCGTCCGCGCGGTCCGCCGCGCCTGCGTTGGTCCGACCCGCCCAGCCCCCACCCGGACGGGCGAGCCGCGTCCCCTCCCGGACGGGACCCGTCCCGCGTGCCCGGCCCACCCGGACGGGTGAGCCCGGTCCGCGCCGCCTCCCGGACGGCCCAGCCCACCGGGCGACGGCGCCCGGCCCGCGCTGCAATGGCCAGATGACCGTGCCCCCGGACGACTGCCTGGCCCGCAACGAGTGGATCTGCGGCGCGTATCTGACGACCCGGAGCCACATCCTGGCCGACGCGGTGCTCCAGCACCTGCGGCTGACCTTCCTCGCCGTGCTGATCGCGGTGGTGGTGGCGGTCCCGCTGGCCGTCGTCGCCCGCCGCTGGCGCTGGGCGTCCGGACCCGTCCTCGCGGTGACGACCGTCCTGTACACCGTCCCGTCCCTCGCCATGTTCTCGCTGCTGCTGCCGGTGTACGGGCTCTCCGCCTCCCTCGTCGTCACCGGACTCGTCCTGTACTCGCTGACCCTGCTGGTCCGCAACGTCCTCGCCGGGCTGCGGGCCGTCCCCGAGGAGACCCGGCAGGCGGCGCGCGGCCTCGGCTTCGGACCGGTCCGGCTGCTGCTGAGGGTGGAGCTGCCGCTGGCGCTGCCCGCGTCCATGGCGGGGCTGCGGATCGCCACGGTCTCCGCCGTCTCCCTGGTCACCGTGGGCGCGATCGTCGGCTTCGGCGGCCTCGGCAACCTCATCTACTCCGGGATGAACACCTACTTCAAGGCCCAGGTCCTCACCGCCTCGGTGCTCTGCGTGGTGATCGCGGTGGCCGCCGACCTCCTGCTGCTCGGGGTGCAACGGCTGCTCACCCCCTGGACCCGGGCCCGCGGCGCCTGACCCGGGGAGACGGCCCTGGACACGCTCACGGAAGCCTGGGGGTGGCTCACCGACCCGGCGCACTGGTCCGGCGAGGACGGCATCGGGCACCGGCTGCTCCAGCACGCCGTGCTCACCGCGGTCTGTCTGGTCGTCAGCTGTCTGATCGCCCTGCCGGTGGCGCTGGTCCTCGGCCACCTCGGACGGGGCGGGGCGCTCGCCGTGAACCTCGCCAACGCGGGCCGGGCCGTCCCCACCTTCGCGGTGCTGGTCCTGCTCCTGCTCACCCCCCTCGGCCGGTACGGGGAGGGCCCCACCGTGGTGGCGCTGGTGCTCTTCGCGATCCCCCCGCTGCTCACCAACGCGTACGTGGGGATGCGCGGGGTCGACCGGGACGTGGTCCGGGCCGCGCGGGGCATGGGCATGACGGGACGGCAGCTGCTGTTCCGGGTGGAACTCCCGCTGGCGCTGCCCCTGGTGCTCACCGGGGTGCGGATCGCCGCCGTCCAGCTCGTCGCCACCGCCACCATCGCGGCCCTCGCGGGCGGCGGCGGCCTCGGCCGGATCATCACCGCCGGGTTCAACCTCGCCAGCACCCCCATGGTCGTCGCGGGAGCCGTCCTCGTCGCCGCGTTCGCGCTGCTGGTGGAGGGCCTCTTCGAACTCCTCGAACGGCTGGCGCCCGCCCGGCTCCGGGGCGCCCGGTGACCGGCCGGCCGTCCCGGACCCCGGTGACCGCCCGCGCCCGGACCCTCCTCTGCGGGGCTCTCGCGCTCGCCGTCCTGGTCCTCCTCCCGGCGGGCTGCGCGGGCGGCCCCGCCCTGGAGGACCGGGACGCCGTCACCGCCCCGCCCGGGGACAGCCGTGACCTCGTCGTCGGCTCGGCGGGCTTCACCGAGAGCGATCTGCTCGCCCAGATGTACGCCCTGCTCCTCAGGGACGCCGGATACGGGGTGCGGCTGCTCACCGTCGCCAACCGCGAACTGTACGAACCCGCCCTGGAGTCCGGGCAGATCGACGTCGTCCCGGAGTACGCCGCCACCTTCGCGGACTGGCTGAACGCCAAGGAGAACGGCTCCGACGCCGCCCCCGTCGGCTCCCCGGACCTCGCCACCACCATGACGGCCCTGCGACGGCTCGCCCGGCCCCGTGGACTCGTCGTCCTCGACCCGGGCCGGGCCGTCGACCAGAACGCGTTCGCGGTGGCCGGCTCCTACGCCCGCGAGCACGGTCTGCGGACCCTCAGCGACCTCGGCCGGTCCGGGCTGCCGGTGCGGCTGGCGGCCGGGGACGAATGCGTGCGACGCCCGTACTGCGCGCCCGGGCTGAAGGAGGTCTACGGCATCGACGTGACCGGAGTCGACCCCAAGGGCGTGGGCACCACCCAGGCGAAGAAGGCGGTGCAGGACGGCCGGGACCAGATGGTCCTCACCACCACGACCGACGCCACGCTCGACGGGTTCGGACTGGTGATCCTCGCCGACGACAAGCACCTCCAGAACGCCGACTACGTCGTCCCCGTCGTCAACCGCTCCCGCGCGGGCGGCGCCCGGGTGCGGACCGCCCTCGACCGGGTGAACGAGGTCCTCACCACCGCCGACCTCGCCGACCTCAACCAGCGGGTGGACAGCTGGCGGCGGCTGCCCGAGGACGTGGCCCGCGCCTATCTGACGGAGAAGGGCCTGCTCTGACCGTCCGTCCCCGTCCCCCGCCCGTCCGCCGTTATCGTCGTCCGGGACGGCCCGGGCCGGGCTCGGAGGTGACGTCCCCGTCTCAGACGTCCGGCACCGAGTCGAACGACGCCTCGTCCCGGGCCACTCCCCGGGCGTCCGCGTCCACCGACCGCCGCAGTGCCTCGTGCAGCCTCGCCGGAGTGAGCACCCCCAGGAACCGGGCCCCGTCGAGGACCGCCACCCACCCCGCGTCGTGCTGGAGCATCACCCCGAACGCCTGCTTCAGCGGCGCCCCGACCGGCACCCAGGCGCTCATCCGGTGGACATGGTCCCCGACCGCGTCCCCCGTGTCCGCGCCCGCCAGCTCGTCCGCCCCGGCCCAGCCGCGCAGATCCCCGGCCGGATCCAGCACCACCGCCCAACGGGCCCCCGCCGACCGCAGCGCCTGGACCGCCCGCCCGGCGGACCAGGCGGTCCGCACCACGACCGGCTGCTCCAGGTCGTCCGGCTCGATCGCCGTCACCGACAGCCGCTTCAGCCCCCGGTCCGCGCCGACGAACCCGGCCACGTACGGCGTGGCGGGGGTCCCGAGGACCGCGGCCGGGGTGTCGTACTGCTCGACGCGGCCCTGCCCGTACACGGCGATCCGGTCACCGAGCCGGACGGCCTCCTCGATGTCATGGGTGACCAGCAGCACCGTCTTGCGCACCGCCGCCTGCATCCGCAGGAACTCGTCCTGCAACTGCTCCCGGACGACCGGGTCCACCGCCCCGAACGGCTCGTCCATCAGCAGCACCGGCGGATCGGCCGCGAGCGCCCGCGCCACGCCCACCCGCTGCCGCTGACCGCCGGAGAGCTGATCGGGGTAGCGGGAGCCGTACGTCGCCGGGTCCAGGCCCACCAGGTCCAGCAGTTCGGCGGCCCGCTCCCGGGCCCGGTCCTTCTTCCAGCCGATCAGCGCGGGCACGGTCGCCGTGTTGTCGAGGACCGTCCGGTGCGGGAAGAGCCCCACCTGCTGGATGACGTACCCGATCCGGCGGCGCAGCCGCACCGGGTCCACCGAGGCGACGTCCTCGCCGTCGACCAGGACGCGTCCCGTGGTGGGTTCGACGAGCCGGTTGACCATCATCATGGTGGTGGTCTTGCCGCAGCCCGACGGCCCCACCAGGGTGACCAGTTCCCCCTCGGCCACCTCGAAGTCCAGCCCGTCCACGGCCGTCGTCCCGTCCGGGTAGCGCTTGCCGACCTGCTCGAACCGGATCATTCCCCCACGCTAACCGGGGCCGTCCGCCCCCGCACACGCGCCGCCGCCCAGCAGCACCACGTCCAGGACGCGCGGACCGTGCACCCCCTCCACCCGGTCCAGTTCGATGTCGCTGGTCGCCGACGGCCCCGAGATCCAGGTCAGCGGACGGGTCGGGACGAGCCGTCCGACGGCCTCCGGCACCGACCACACCACCTGGTCCGGGACCCGTACGACACAGACGTGGTGGTCGGGGACCAGGGTGATCCGGCGGCGGCCCTGGCCCGGGCCGCCGTCCAGCACCAGGGTGCCGGTCCCGGCGACGGCCAGCGCGCAGCCGGTCAGCACGCTCCCGGTCCGGTCCAGCGCGGCGGGCGGGTCCGACGCCCGGTCGGGCACCCGTTCCTGACCCGCCGCCGACAGCCAGCGCGACGGCAGCCCGGACGGGACCAGCACCCGGTCCGCCCCGCGCGCGTCCAGCAGCCGGGCGATCAGCCGGGGCAGCCCGTCCGGGTCCGCGCGGTGGACGTGCGCGCGGTACCCGGCGAGACGTTCCGCCAGCAGCTCGACCCGCTCGGCCGGGGCCCGGCCGCCGTGGGCCCGGCCGGGGCCGGGTACGGGCCGGTCGCCGTCGCGGTCGCGGTCACTGTCCCCACGGCCGTCGCCGTCCCCGTGGCCGTCGCCCCCGGCGGGCGGCCCGCCGTCGTGGGCCAGCGCCCTCCGCACCCGGCCGAGGACGCGCTCCCGACTGCCCGTTCCACCCATCCCGCTCGTTCCGCTCGGCCCGCTCATCCCGTCCGCCCCTCCGTCCCCTCCGGTGCGCCGCCCGTCCGTCCCGCCTCCGCCGTGCCGTCCGCGCCGCCCGAGGTCCGCCGCCACCAGTCGCGGAAGGACTCGGGGGGCACCGCGGGCAGCGCGCGGTCGGCCGTCCAGGCCCGGCCCGGCCGCCCGGGCAGCCGGGCGGGGTGCGCCCGCCGGGTCCGGGCCGCGATCCGCTGGGCCGCGGTGAGGGCGGCGGGGTGGCTGAACGCCCAGCGGGCCGCCCGCATCGCCGCCCGCTCGGCCGCGTGCCCCCGGGCGGGGCGCAGCACCACCCGCTCGCCCCCGCGCACCGCCGGTCCCCCCTCGGCCACCCGCTCCCGCAGCCGTACCAGCACCTCCGGGATGTCGATGGCGACCGGACAGACGTCGTAACACGCCCCGCAGAGGGTGGAGGCGAACGGCAGGGAGGCGCCGACCGGGTCGTCCGTCCCCCACAGCTGCGGTCCGAGGATCGCCCCGATCGGACCGGGGTACACCGAGCCGTAGGCGTGTCCGCCCGCCCGTTCGTACACCGGGCAGACGTTCAGACACGCCGAACAGCGGATGCAGCGCAGCGTCTGACGGCCCACCCGGTCGGCGAGGACGTCGGTGCGGCCGTTGTCGAGGAGCACCAGATGGAAGGCGGACGGTCCGTCGCCGTCGGTGACGCCCGTCCACATCGAGGTGTAGGGGTTCATCCGTTCGGCCGTGGAGGAGCGCGGCAGGGTCTGGAGGAAGACCTCCAGGTCCCGCCAGGTGGGCACCACCTTCTCGATGCCGACCACCGAGATCAGGGTCTTCGGCAGGGTCAGGCACATCCGGCCGTTGCCCTCCGACTCCACGACGACCATCGTGCCGGTCTCCGCCACCATGAAGTTCGCCCCGGAGATCCCGACCTCCGCCCGCAGGAACTTCTCCCGCAGATGCAGCCGCGCGGCCTCGGCCAGCGCGGCGGGGGAGTCCGTCAGGTCCTCGGGCGCGGGCCGTCCCCAGTCGCCCATCCGCCGGGCGAACAGCTCCCGGATCCCGGCCCGGTCGCGGTGGATCGCCGGGACCAGGATGTGCGAGGGCCGGTCCTCGCCGAGCTGCACGATCAGCTCCGCCAGATCCGTCTCGTACGCCCGGACGCCCGCTTCGGCGAGGGCCTCGTTGAGCCCGGTCTCCTGGGTGGTCATGGACTTGACCTTCACCACCTCGTCGTGGCCGGTCGCCCGGACCAGGCCGACGACGATCCGGTTGGCCTCCGCCGCGTCCGCCGCCCAGTGCACGGTGCCGCCCGCGGCGGTGACCGACTCCTCCAGCCGGACGAGGTGACGGTCCAGGTGGCGCAGCGTGTCGTCCTTGATCCGGCGGCCCTCCTCCCGCAGCCGTTCCCAGTCGGGGAGTTCGGCGACGGCCCGGGCCCGCCGCTCGCGGATGGTGTGGGTGGCGTGGCGCAGCGTACGGCGCAGGGCGGCGTCCCGGACCGCGTCGCGCGCGGCCACCGGGAAGGCGGGCATGCCGAGGAAGGTGCCGCTCACGAGGGGGCGCCCCCGTCCGTGCTCGCCAGGATCTCCGCGAGGTGCACGGGCCGCAGCCGTGAGCCGCGCCGGGTGAGCAGTCCGCCGAGGTGCAGCAGACAGGAGTTGTCGGCGGCGCACAGCACCCCGGCGCCGGTGCCCTCCGCCGCCCGGACCTTGTCGACGCCCATCGCCACCGACACGTCCGGGTTCTTCACGGCGAAGGTGCCGCCGAAGCCGCAGCACTCCTCGGCGCCCGGCAGTTCCACCAGGTCGAGCCCCCGCACCGCCCGCAGCAGCCGCAGCGGCCGGTCGCCGAGCCGCAGCGAACGCAGCCCGTGACAGGTGGGGTGGTAGGTGACGCGGTGCGGGTAGGACGCGCCCACGTCGGTCACCCCCAGCACGTCCACCAGGAACTCCGTCAGCTCGTGGGTGCGGGGGACGACGGGGGCCAGCGCCCCGGCGAGCGCCCCGCCCCGGCCCTCCTCCCGGGCGCGGCGGCCGAGCCGTGGATACTGCTCGCGCACCATCGCGGCGCAGGACCCGGAGGGGGTGACGACCGCGTCGTACCCGGCGAACACCTCCGCGTAGCGCAGCGCCAGCGGTTCGGTCTGGTGCCGGTAGCCGGTGTTGTACTGCGGCTGTCCGCAACAGGTCTGCGCGACGGGGAAGTCCACGTCGACGCCCAGCCGCGACAGCAGGGTGACCACGGCCCGCCCGGTGTCCGGGAAGAACGTGTCGTTGACGCAGGTCAGGAACAGGGCGACGCGCATCACGCCCCAGCCTCCTCGGTCGGCCGCACGATCGGACGGCTCGCACCCTACGCGGTGGGGGGACCGGTACGGGGGGCTTCGCGGGCCCCCCGCCCGGCGCGCCGGGCGCTGTGGTCCACTGGACGCTCAACCCCTTGACCCCATGCACCACAGGAGCACCCCCGTGCCTCTCACCTACCGCCAGCCGGGCGTCGTCTACACGGATCACCACTTCGACGTGCCCCTGGACCACGACCGTCCCGAGGGGGAGCGGATCGAGCTGTTCGCCCGGGAGGCGGTCGCGCCCGGGCGCGACCCCGAGGGGCTGCCGTGGCTGGTCTACCTCCAGGGCGGGCCCGGGTTCGGCGCCAACCGGTTCGCGGGCGCCTCCGCCTGGCTGCCGAGGGCCCTCCAGGAGTACCGGGTGCTGCTGCTCGACCAGCGCGGCACCGGTCGCTCCACTCCGGCCAACCGCCAGACCCTCCCCCTGCGCGGCGGCCCGGAGGCCCAGGCCGAGTATCTGACCCGGTTCCGCGCGGACTCCATCGTCCGTGACTGCGAGGCGATCCGGCCCGGTCTGACCGGCGGGGCGCCCTGGACCGTCCTCGGTCAGAGCTTCGGCGGCTTCTGCGCCACCCACTACCTGTCCGCCGCGCCCGAGGGGCTGGCCGGAGCCCTGATCACGGGCGGGCTGCCGTCCCTGGACGCCCACGCCGACGACGTCTACCGGGCCGCCTACCCCCGGATCGCCCGCAAGGTCGCCGCCCACTACGACCGTTACCCGATGGACGTCGAGCGGGCCCGGCGGATCGCCGCCCACCTCGCCGGGCACGAGACCGTCACGGACGGCGGCTACCGGCTGACCGTGCCCGCCTTCCAGTCGCTCGGCATCCTGCTCGGCACCGGCGACGGCAGCCACCGGCTGCACTTCCTGCTGGAGGACGCCTTCGTCCGCACCCCGTCCGGACCGGCCCTCTCGGACGCGTTCCTGGCGGAGGCGCACGCCCTGCTCTCGTACGCGGGCAACCCGCTGTACGCGGTCGTCCACGAGGCCATCTACGCCCAGGACCACCGGCCGACGGCTTGGTCGGCGGAGCGGGTCCGCGCGGAGTTCCCGGAGTTCGACGCGGACGCCGCCCTCGCCGGGGACGGGCCCCTGACGTTCACCGGGGAGACCGTCCACCCGTGGGCGTTCGAGGTGGACCCGTCCCTGCGCCCGCTGCGCGAGAGCGCCGGGCTGCTGGCGGCGCGTACCGACTGGGCCCCGCTCTACGACGCGGGGCGACTCGCCCGCAACGAGGTCCCGGTGGCCGCGGCGGTCTACCACGACGACATGTACGTGGACACGGAGCACTCGCTCGCCACCGCCCGGGCCGTGCGCGGGCTGCGCACCTGGGTCACCGACGAGTTCGAGCACGACGGGGTGCGCGCCGGTGGCGGCCGGGTCCTGGACCGGCTGCTCGGACTGCTCCACGACGCGATCTGAGAACTCGTTCGTATGCACGGGGTTCACTCCGATCCGGCGGTGAACGGGAGTGAACGGGGTGCGAGAGGCCCGGCCGGGTGTCCGGTCGGGCCTCCGCCGGTTCCGAGGGGTGGCCCCCCGGTGCGGGGGGCGGCCCGAGGGCGCTCGGAAGGACAGGGCGGCGCACGGGTTGACACTGGGCGCCGGAGTGTGCGCGGGTGGTACACGGGGAAGTCAGGAGGTGGGACCTCCGGCCGACGTGCCGTCGGACCCCGAAGGGTGGCGGAGGGAGAGGTTCCGGAAGGCCCCCGGGAACCCTTCCGGTAGATAAAACCGCTGGTCCAGACCACTTTGGCGCTGCGTTACGGGTAGGAAACGAACCGTTCGGATTCGTGCTCACGCGATCCTTCTGTGTACAGAATGTCGCCCTGTAACCACTGTTCTCGTGGGGGGCACCGTCATGCGCACCAGGACCGCTCTATTCGCCATCACCGCACTGTCGGCGACGCTCGTCGCCTGCGGTACCGACACTCCGGGGGATTCCGGGAGCACCCGTTCCAGCACCACCGCCGAGGCCGGCAGCTCCGGCCCCGCCACCGACGCCAAGCCCCGTCCCGTCCGGGGTGCCGACGGAACCTACGAACAGACCTGGAAGCGGGACTCCGCCGACACCACCTGTGACCAGTACCAGCAGCAGATGACCCCCACCGAACGCTGGGTGATGGCCGCCGGGCTCCTCGCCGGGGAACGCGGCGAGGGGGCCGCCGAAGCGGGCAAGGCGGACGTCACCCGCTTCGAGGCCGACCTCGGGGTGGCCTGTCACACCGCGGTCGCCGACAGCGTGATGACCGAGGTCGGGGCGACGCTCTACAAGCTGGACCCCAGCTACGCGCCCTGATCCGGCCGGGTCGCACCCCGGGGCGCCCAGCACCGGCGGGAGGACCGCGACGGGGATCGACGACCGCGCCGAGGCGAGCCCGGCGCGGACGGTGGTGTGCCCGCCCGGCCGTCCCCGATTGACAACCGGCGTTGCCGAACCTGCAATGAACGCGTGACCCACGACGAACGACCCCCCGCCCCCGCCGAGGACGACCGGGACCGCGCCGACGGAGACCGGGACCGCACCGACGAGGTGCTGGCGGGGGTGGGGCCCCGGCTGCGGGCGCTGCGCCGTGAGCGCGGGGCGACCCTCGCCGGGCTCTCCGCGGTCACGGGGATCTCCGTGAGCACCCTGTCCCGGCTGGAGTCGGGGCTGCGCAGACCCAGTCTGGAACTGCTGCTCCCGCTCGCCCGCGCGCACGGGGTCCCGCTCGACGAACTCGTGGGGGCGCCGCCCGCCGGGGACCCCCGGGTCCGCTCGCGCCCGATCCGCAGGAACGGGCGCACGATGTTCCCGCTGACCCGTCAGCCGGGCGGCCTCCAGGCGTACAAGGTGATCGAACCGGCCCGCGCGGTGGAGCCGGACCCCCGGGTCCACGAGGGGTACGAATGGCTGTACGTCCTCGCGGGGCGGCTGCGGCTGGTCCTCGGTCCGCACGACCTGGTGCTCCCGGCGGGGGAGGCGGCCGAGTTCGACACCCGGGTGCCGCACTGGTTCGGCTCCACCGGCGAGGGCCCCGTGGAGTTCCTCAGCCTCTTCGGACCGCAGGGCGAGCGGATGCACGTCCGGGCCCGCCCGAGCCGTTCCGGGGACGGAAACGGGAACGGGAGCGGGAGCGGAAACGGGGACGGGGGCCGGGAGTCCGGCTGACCCCGTCCCCGCCCCGCGCGGTGAACCCTCCGGTGTGAGGTCCCGCACACCGGTGACCGCGCCGACCCCGGAATCAGGCCGCCGACCGGCCGCGTCCGCCCTTCCGTAGGCCCCCACCTGGTGATGTGCCTCTTACCTGTTGAATAATGCGCGGTTGCGAATTGTTCGCAATGACGTCCGAACGGCAGAAGGCAAGAGGCACCAGGGTGCGCGGAGGGTGGAACGGGATGAGGGCCCGATCGATACGGGGCACGGGCATCGTGGCGGTGACCGCCGCGACCGCGGTGGTGGCGACGGCCTGTTCGGCACCCGGCGGCGACGGCGGGACCGACGGCCCCGCCGACTCGGCCGTCGTCGGCATCGCCTACGAGCCCGAGAGCCTGAGCCCGCTGCTCGGCTTCGGCAAGGACGGCAACTCCAAGATCTTCGACGGGCTGCTCACCCATGACGCGGAGATGAGGCTGCGCCCCGCGCTCGCCGCCGCACTGCCGGAGGTCAGCGACGACGGCCTCACCTACACCTACCGGCTGCGCGAGGGCGTCACCTTCAGCGACGGCGAGCCGTTCACCGCCGAGGACGTCGTCTTCACCTACCGCACCATCCTCGACCCCAAGACCAACAACGCCTCCAAGGGCGAACTCGACGCCCTGAAGACCGTCACCGCCCGGGGCGACGACACCGTGGTCTTCCGGCTGAAGTACCCCTACGCGCCCTTCGCCGAGCGGACCGTCCTGCCCATCGCCCCCGAACACGTCGCGGGCCGCCAGGACGTCAACAACGGGCCCTTCACCACCAAGCCCGTCGGCACCGGCCCCTACCAGCTGGTCACCTGGTCCAAGGGCGAGAAGCTCTCCTTCAAGGCCAACCCCACGTACTGGGGCGGAGCGCCGAAGATCAAGAACTTCACCATGGCGGTCATCAAGGACGACGACGTCCGCGCCACCCGGCTGCGCTCCGGCGACCTCGACGGCGCCATCCTCCCGCCCAACCTCGCCGGGACCTTCGCCGACGACGAGGGGCGCGAGACGCACGCCGCCAAGACCTTCGACTACCGGGTCGTCACCCTGCCCACGGGCAACGAGGTCACCGGGGACACCGCCGTCCGCCGCGCCCTCGACATCGCCGTGGACCGCGAGGCCATGGTCGACTCGATCCTCGACGGCGCGGGCAAGGAGGCGTACGGCCCGGTCCCCACCGACAGCGAGTGGTTCGCCGAGGGCACCGAGCGCGACCACGACCCCGCCGCCGCCCGGAAGATCCTCGACGACGCCGGCTGGAAGCCCGGCGAGGGCGGCGTCCGGGCCAAGGACGGCGTCCGCGCCTCCTTCCCCCTCTGGTACCCCTCCGGCGACAAGCTCCGCCAGGAACACGCCCTCGCCTACGCCTCCGACGCCAAGAAGGCGGGCATCGAGATCAAGGTCCAGGCCGGCACCTGGGAGGTCATCGAACCCCGGATGTCCAAGGACGCCGTCCTCGCGGGCGGCGGCTCCCCGGCCGACCCCGACTTCGACCAGTACACCCTCCTCATGTCCTCCCTCGCGGGCGACGGCTTCAACAACATGGCCCAGTACGACAACCCCACCGTGGACAAGGCCCTCGACCGGGGCCGCCGCAGCGGTGACAAGGCCGAACGCGCCGCCGCCTACGACACCGTCCAGCGCGAACTGGTGAAGAACCCGGGCTACACCTTCCTCACCCACATCGACCACCTCTACGTCACCGAGGACCGCTTCGGCCCCCTCACCACCCAGGTCGAACCCCATGACCACGGCCTCGCCTCCGGCCCGTGGTGGAACGTCGAGGACTGGCAGCCCGCGAAGTGACCCCGCGCCCCGACGGCAAGGAGGGCGGCCCCCGCACCGGGCGGGGGCTGCCCTGGGGCCCCATGGCCCGGCTCGCGGGACGGCGCGCGCTGTTCGCCCTGCCGATCCTCCTCGCGGTCACCCTCGGCGTCTTCGCCGTCGCCGTCGCCTCCCCCTTCGACCCGGTCAAGGCGTACGCGGGCACCGCCGGACTCACCGCCTCGCAGGAGAACCTCGACCAGCTCCGCGCCAACCTCGACCCCGACCGGCCGTTCACCGCCCTGTGGTGGGAGTGGCTCACCGGCGCCGTCACCGGGGACCTCGGCGACTCCAGCGTGATGCGCCAGCCCGTCCTCGACGTCATCACCGAACGCGTCGGCTGGTCCGTGCTGCTCGCCGCCACCGCCTTCGCCGTCGCGGTGCTGCTCGGCACCGCGCTCGGCGTGCTCGCGGCCCGCCGCCGGGGCGGTCCCGCCGACCGGATCGTCACCTCCCTCGCCTACGTCCTGGAGGCCGCCCCGCCGTTCTGGCTCGGCCTCCTCGCGGTCTGGCTGTTCGCCCTGAAGCTCGGAGTGCTCCCGGCCGGCGGCCTCACGGACACCGGCAGCACCGTCGTCACCGCCGGGCAGGTCGCGCACCACCTCGTCCTGCCCGCGCTGGTGCTGGCCGTCTCCCAACTGCCGTGGTTCGCCCTCTACGTCCGCCAGGGCGTCGGCGACGCCCTGGACGAGGACCCCGTGCGCGGCGCCCGCGCCCGGGGCCTCGCCCCCCGCACCGTCCTCACCGGACACGCCCTGCGTTCGGGGCTGCTGCCGGTGCTCACCCTCGTCGGCTCCCGCGTCCCCGAACTCATCACCGGCGCCCTGCTCGTCGAGACCGTCTTCAGCTGGCCCGGGATCGCCGCCGCCACCGTCGAGGCCGCCACCTCCGTCGACTTCCCGCTGCTCGCCGCGCTCACCGTGCTCGCCACCGTCGCCGTCCTGCTCGGCAACCTCGTCGCCGACCTGCTGTACGGCCTCGCCGACCCGAGAGTGGGCTTCGATGGCTGACACCGTCCCCACCGTGCCGCTCACCAAGGAGACGCCGCCCGTCTGGACCTCCCGGGGCGGCACCCGGCGCTCCACCCACGCCTGGCGGCTGTGGTCCTCCGGGGCCGTCGTCATCGCCGTCGTCCTCGCGGTCCTCGTCGTCCCGCCCCTCGTCCACCTCGACGAACAGGCCGTCGACCTCGGCGCCAAACTCCTGCCCCCGTCCTGGGAACACCCCTTCGGCACCGACGACGTCGGCCGCGACCTGCTGCTGCGCTGCGTCTACGGACTACGGGTCTCGCTGCTGGTCGGACTGGTCGCCGCGCTCGTCGCCACCGTCATCGGCACCGCCGTGGGCACCGCCGCCGCCCTCCTCGGCGGCTGGGTCGACCGGCTGGTCATGCGGCTCGTGGACGCCTTCGCCTCCGTCCCGCACCTGCTCCTCGGCATCTTCCTCGTCGCCATGTTCCGCCCCGGGGTGTGGCCCGTCGTCTTCTCCGTGGCCGTGACCCACTGGCTCTCCACCGCGCGGATCGTCCGCGCCGAGGTGCTCTCGCTGCGCTCCCGGCCCTACATCGACGCCGCCGTCTCCGGCGGCGCCTCCCGCCGCCGGGTCGCGGTGCGCCATCTGCTGCCGGGCGTCCTGCCCCAGGCCGGACTCGCCGCCGTGCTGATGGTCCCGCACGCCATCTGGCACGAGTCGGCGCTCTCCTTCCTCGGCCTCGGACTCCCCACCCACCAGGCCAGCCTCGGCACCCTCGTCCAGAGCGCCCGGGGCTCCCTCCTCGCGGGCGACTGGTGGCCCACCCTCTTCCCCGGACTCTTCATCATCGTCCCGACCCTGGCCATCGCCGGGCTCGCCGGAGTCTGGCGCGAACACCTCAACCCGCGCCGCCGATCGGAGCTGATGCTGTGACCCGCGCCGCGCGTCCCACCGACCCCGCCGACCGCCCCGGCGAGACGCCCCTGCTGTCGGTGCGGGGACTGTCCGTCCGCTTCCGGATGCGCGGCGGCGCCCATGTCCACGCCGTCGGCGACGCCGACTTCGACCTCCGGCGCGGCGAGTGCCTCGCCCTGGTCGGGGAGAGCGGCTGCGGCAAGTCCGTCCTCGCCTCCGCGCTCCTCGGGCTGCTGCCCGCCAACGCCCAGACCACGGGCTCCGCCCTCCTCGACGGCGGCCCCGGCGAAGCCCCCCTCGACCTGCTCACCGCCGACGAGGCCACCCTCGCCCGCCGGGTCCGAGGCCGTCGCGTCGGCCTGGTCCCGCAGAGCCCCGCCGCGCACCTCACCCCGGTCCGCACCGTCCGCTCCCAACTGGAGGAGACCCTCCGCGAGGTCGCCCGCGTCCCCCGCGCCGGACTGCGCGCCGCCGCCCGGGCCGCCGCCGCCCGCGCCGCCTTCCCCGAGGACCACCTCGACCGCCACCCCCACGAACTCTCCGGCGGCCTCGCCCAGCGCGCCGCCACCGCCCTCGCCCTCGTCGGCGACGCGCCCCTGCTGCTCGCCGACGAACCCACCACCGGCCTCGACCGCGACCTCGTCGACCGCACCGTCGACGAACTCCGCCGCCACACCGGCGACGACCGCGCCCTCCTCCTCATCACCCACGACCTCGCCGCCGCCGCCCGGATCGCCGACCGGGTCGCCGTGATGTACGCGGGCCGCATCGTGGAGACCGCCCCCGCCGCCGACTTCTTCGGCGCCCCCGGCCCCCGTCACCCCTACGCCCACGGACTCCTCGAAGCCCTGCCCGAAAGGGCGTTCACCCCGATCCCCGGGATGCCGCCCGAACTGAGCGCCCTGCCCGACGGCTGCGCCTTCGCCGCCCGCTGCGACCGGGCCACCGACCGCTGCGGCGTCCGCCCCGTCCCCACCCCGGTCGCCTGCCACCACCCCCGCCCCGCCCGGACCGCCGCCGAGGAGGCCGCCCGTGCTTGAACTGCGCTCCCTCACCGCCGGATACGACCGACGGGCCCCGGTCGTCCGGAACGTCGACCTGAGCGTCGGCCCCGGCGAATCCGTCGGACTGCTCGGCCCCAGCGGCTGCGGCAAGTCCACCCTGGCCCGGGTCGCCGCCCTGCTGCACCGCCCCTACGCGGGCGAGGTCGACCTCGACGGCGAACCCGTCCGGGGCTGGCGCCACCAGGCGCCGCGCGCCCAGCGCACTGCGGTCGGCGTGGTGTTCCAGCAGCCCCGGCTCGCCGCGGACCCCCGCCTCCCCCTCGCGGACGTCATCGCCGAACCGCTGCGCGCCACCGGTCGCTCGGCCGAGGTCCCCGAACGCGTCGCCGCCCTCGCCCGGACCGTCGGCCTCGGCCCCGACCTGCTCCGCCGCCGCCCCCACGAGGTCAGCGACGGCCAGCTGCAACGCGCCTGCCTCGCCCGCGCGCTCGTCCTGCGGCCCCGGCTGCTGATCGCCGACGAGATGACCGCCATGCTCGACGCCTCCACCACCGCCGCGCTCGTCGCCGTCGTCGAGGAGTACCGCGCGGAGTCGGGCGCCGCGCTGCTCGCCGTCGGCCACGACCGCGTCCTGCTGGAACGCTGGTGCGACCGGACGGTCACCTGGGCGGAACTGACCGGGGACGGCGCGCCGACGGCGTCCGGCTGACCACGGCCGTCCCCGTGACGCGGGCGGGCACCTCCCGTGCCACGCGCCCGTTCGCACGCCGGGACGGACGTGTCCCCCACGAGGAGGACACCCGCTGCCCGGACGGGCGACCGCACGCGTGTGACCCCGCCCCGGGCCCCGGGGCGGCGCCAGGATGCCGGACATGCCGACACCTCGAATCCGTGCCCTCGTCCGGCACGCCGTGCTGCCCGCCGTCCTCGTCGCCCAGATCCTGCTGCCCGGCGCCACCGCCAACGCCCGGCCCCTCTGCGCCCCCGTCGAGTGCGGCTCGGTCGTCGTCGCCCCGCTCTCCCAGGAACCCCCGGGCCAGGGGCCGTGCGACAGCCCCGAGCCCGTGGTCTGCCAGATCCGCGCCCAGACCCCCGAGGAACGGGTGTCCTCCCGGGACGTCCGCGTCCGCTACCACGGGCTGCTCGCCGACATGGACCGCGAGGAGTGCGCGATGCGGGCCCGGGGCGCCTCGGAGGAGGAGATCGCCCGGCGGATGGTGGACCTGCGCAACGAGGCCAAGGACATCACCCGCGCCGGGATGACCCCCGAGCAGGTGCGGCGGCTGGAGGAGCGGAACACCGCCAAGTACGGCAACCCGCTCGGCCCGACGGCGGACCAGCTGTACGCCAAGTACGGCTCCTGGGAGGAGGTCACCGCCGCCGCCACCCGGACCAGCGCGGCCGTCGACCGTGAACTCGGCCTGGAGTACCGGCCCTGTCCCTGCGCGGTTCCCGCCGCGGCCGCCTGACGGCGAGCGGGTCCGTCCGGACCCCCTGTCCGGACGGACCCGCTTTCCCCTTCTTCCCCTTTTCCCCCTGATCCGTGGGCCCCCCGGCCCCCGGACCGGCTCAGCTCCTGACCGCGTACACGATCAGGTTGTCCACCGGGTGCCCTTCGGCGTCGAACCCGCCGTCGCAGGTGATGAGCCGCAGGGCCCGGTCGTCGGTGTCGCCGTAGACGCGTTCGGTGGGGAACGCCTTCTTGCGCACGGTCTCCCGTCCGGTCACCCGGAAGTGGACGTTCTTCCCCCCGGCGTCCCGCACCGTGATCCGCGCCCCCTTCCGGATCTTTCCCAGGTGCTCGAACACCCCCGGCCCGTGCCGGGTGGCGTTGTGCCCGATGATCACCGCGGGCCCCCGTTCCCCGGGCACCGGTCTGCCGGTGTACCAGCCCGCCGTCATCCCCCGGTCCGCCGGGGGCACCTCCACCGTCCCGTCCCGGTTGAGCCCCAGCGGCATCAGCGCGCTGGACACGCCGAGGGACGGCACGGACACCCGCACGGGTTCCTCCGGCACCGTGGCGGCGGAGGAACCACCGGCCGTTCCGGGCGCGGTGGGCCCCGTGGACTCCGGGGCGGCGGCGGGCCGGGAGTCCCGTGGCGGCGCCGGTTCGGAGCCGCAGCCGGTGAGGGCCGCGCCCGCCAGCAGCGCGAGCAGGGCCGGTCCGATGACGGTGGAGCGGAGCGACGGGGTCACGGGAGTCCTGGAGGTCGGTTCGGACGGGAGGGCCGGGCGGTGGCCGGGCGCCGTCCGGGACCGTCCGGACGGCGCCCGGGACGGATCAGCCGTCGCGGCGGACCGCCGCGCGGCGGCGCAGCACGACGGTGCTCGCGCCCGCCAGCATCAGCAGACCGGCCGCCGAACCGGCGAGGGCGACGGTGCCGTCGCGGTCCGCTCCGGGACGCTCGCCCGCGGCGACACCGCCCCGGGGGGTCTCCGCGTGGTCACGGGCGGAGAGGTCCGCCTTCCGGTCCGGGAACAGCGAGCCCTCCACGAGGGGGGAGGGCGTGGCCCGGTCACCCTCGCGGGGCCTCTCGGTGGAGAGGTCCAGCGAGGGGGTGGGCGACGGAGCGGGCTTCCCCGTCGTCGAGGGCCCGCCTCCCGCCGACGGTTCCACCGTGGGAGTGCGGCCCGCCGACGGTTCCACCGTGGGCGAGGGAGTCGCCCGGCCCGGGGTGGCGCCCCCGCTCGGTGTGGCCCGCTCCCCCTCCTCGACGACCGGCGACGGGGACGGTCCGGAACCGGCGGACAGGGAGAGCGGACGCTCCCCGTCACCGTCGGCGGCGAGGGCCGCGGTGGCGGGGGCGAGCACGCCGCCGACCGCGACGGTCACCAGGACGGCCCGGCGCAGAACGGTGTGATGGGACATGGGAGGGTCTTCCCTTCGAGCGGGATCGTGGCCCCCGGCGGTCCGGTCCTGACCGCCCCGCCGGGCATGTCCGCAAGACTGGCCCGGCGATGTGAAGAACCTGTCAGCGCGTTGTGCTGATCGCATCAGCCCTGGTCACCCACCGGTCCCGCTCGGCGCGGCCGCCGGACGGCCGACGACCGACCGCCCCGCCGTGACCGGCCCCGTTCCCGGCCCCGGCCCGTCCGGCGCCGCTCACCCCGTCCCGTCGGCCTCCGGCCCCGTTCCCTGGCCCCCGGACGGGACGCGCAGGGTGAACACCGACCCGGCGCCCACCGCGCTCGACACGCTCACCGTTCCCCCGTGCGCCTCCGTCAGCCGCCGGACGATCGAGAGCCCCAGACCGCTGCCCCCGGTCCGCCGGTTGCGGGACTTCTCCGCCCGCCAGAACCGGTCGAAGACATAGGGCAGATGCTCCTCCGCGATGCCCTCCCCGGTGTCCCGGACCTCCAGCAGCAGGTCCCCGTCCGGTCCGTCGCGGTACGCCCGCACGGTCACCTCCCCGCCCTCCGGGGTGTGCCGGACCGCGTTGGAGACGAGGTTGCCCACCGCCTGCCGCAGCCGCACCGGATCGGCCCAGGGATCGGGGTACCCGCTCCCGGGACGCTCCCCGTCGAAGGCACGGACCGTCAGCGTCACCCCCGCCGCGTCCGCCCGGGCCTGGTGGGCCGCCGTGACCTGGGTCAGCAACTCCGCGACGGGCACCGGTTCCGGATGCAGCCGCAGCATCCCCGCGTCGGCCTCGGCGAGGTCCTGGAGGTCGTCGATGATGTGCTGGAGCTGCACCGCCTCCTCCAGCAACGAGGACACCAGCGCCCGGTCCAGATCCGCGATCCCGTCCTGCGCGGCCTCCAGCCACCCCCGGATGTTGCTCAGCGGGGTCCGCAGCTCGTGCGCGACGTCGCTGACCATCACCTTGCGCTGTTCCTCCAGCCGGGTGCGGTGGGCCGCCATCTCGTTGAACGCCGCCGCGAGCCGCCCGATCTCGCTGTCCCCGGGGACGGTGACGGGCGTCCAGCGGTCGGCGTCCGTCCCGTCCCGCATCCGCTGCGCCGCCCCCGTCAGCGCGTGCAGCGGACGCACCAGCCGGGTCCCGGCCAGCACCGAGACCCCGACGGTGAGTGCCAGCACCAGCGCGGCGGCCCCCGCGATCTTCGCCGTGCTGTCGGCCGACAGGTCGAACGTCGAGGGGGTGCCGCCGTCGGGTTCGGTGATGAACAGCAGCGCGGGCGCGGCCACGTGGTCGGGCGACAACTGCTCGCGCCGGGCGCCGTCCAGGCACTCCGTCACGGTCTGGTCGTTGAGGGAGCCCTCGGCCCCGCCCGGGGAGGCCGGGGCCCAGGTCAGGTTGAGGGCGACCGTCACCCGGGGGTGTCCCTCACGGCTGAGGCAGGTGTTGGTGAGGCCGTCCAGCTCGTCGAGGGCGGCGCGTTCCGACGGGGTCGGCGTGTCGAGACCGTTGGAGCCGCACCGCCGGGCGTCCAGGAACATCCTCCCGGAGTCCTCCAGCCGCTGGTCCCGTTCGACCCGCGGCCGTCCGCTGGGACCGGTGACCACGGTGACGGTGAGACCGCCCTCGGCGTAACAGCGGGCCTGCTCGTCGGCGAGCTTCCGCAGCCGCTTCCGGTCCGCCGCCGAGAGCCGGAACGGGCCCACCGCGCGCGGATCGATCCGGGCCACCGCCGCGCTGACGGTGGGGGAGGGGGACGCCGGGGGCGCGGCGCGCGTCGTCCCCTCCGTGCCGCCGAGGGGCGCCCCCCGGCTCGCCAGGGGGCTCGGGGCGACCCGGCCGGGCGGGAACTCGTCCGGCGCCACGATCGGCGAGGGGGACGCCACGGGGAGGGGGACGGTCGGGGTGCGCGGGGCGAGGGAGGGGACGACCTCCTCCGGGGTGACCGTCCGGCGGGTCACCCGTTCGTCGGTGCCGCCGTCGGCCAGTGACGACAGTCCGGCGTCCACCGACAGCGGATTCACCACCGCGGACTCCTTCGGCGGCAGCCGGGGACGGGAGGCGTCGTCGCCGGAGTCCGCGAACGGGCTCCGGCCGGAGTCGGTGAGGACCACCCGGCGTCCGGTGCGCTGCGCCAGCCGGTCCACCGTGGGCTGGACGCCCTTCCAGTCCGGACGGGTGGCCGCGTAGCCGAGCAGGGTGTCGTAGATGAGCGCGTCGTCGGCGATCAGCCGCCCCTGTTCCTTGCGGATCGCCCCCGAGGTGGTCTGCACGGCGATCCACGCCGTCGCCGCCACCGAACACGCGGCCACCAGCGCCGACACGGCGAGGAACCGCCCCAGCATGCTCTTGCGCAGCGGCAGGCGTCGGGGCCGCGCGCCCCGGCCCGCCGTCGACTGCCGGAACCTAGGCACCCCGGCCGTCCCGGCCCCGGTCCGGGTCGATGAGCTTGTAGCCCACCCCGAAGACCGTGAGCAGCCGCACCGGGCGGCGCGGGGAGCGTTCGATCTTCTTGCGGAGGTTCATCACGTGGACGTCGACGGTGCGGGTGCTGATGTACCGGTCGAAGCCGTGCAGTTCCTCCAGCAGCCGCTGTCTGCTGAACACCCGGTCGGGTTCAGCGGCCATCGCGGCGAGCAGCCGGAACTCCCCGGGGGTGCACTCGACCGCCGCGCCGTCCACGCTCACCTCGTGGCGCCCGGGGTCGACCGTGAGCGCCCCGACCCGCAGCGGTCTCGGTCCCGGGTCCGGCGGGGGCGCCCCGTCCGGCGCGGGTCTGCGGACGCGGCGCAGCAGGGTGCGCACCCGGGCCATCAGCTCGCGCGGACTGTACGGCTTGGTCATGTAGTCGTCGGCGCCGAGGTCCAGCCCGAGCAGCAGGTCGTCCTCGGTGCTGCGGGCCGTCAGCATCAGCACCGGCACCCCGCGGGACTCGGCCCGCAGCACCCGGACGACGTCGAGCCCGTCGGCCTTCGGCATCATCACATCGAGGATCAGCAGGTCCGGTTCGCGCTGCCGGACCCGTTCCAGGACGGCCAGGCCGTCCCGGACGAGCGTGACGGCGTGCCCCTCCCGTTCCAGGTAACGGCGGATCAGTTCGGCCTGTTTGTCGTCGTCCTCGGCGACCATGACGTCTGCGCACACGCCGACGATCGTAGAGGAGGTACGACAATCGGCTAAGCGGACTGTTTCGGTCGCCTCGGGCTGGAAGACGGTCTCCCGGGCGATAGGGTTCCCGGACTACGGCCGGGAACGCGGCAGGGGGCCCGTATGACCCGTGGACCACGACGACGTCAGGACGGCCCACCGGCCCGCACGCCCCTGGTGCGCCCGGAGGAGGTTCCGGGTGGAAACGCGCCGACTGCCCGGCTGGCCGCGGTCGGCGTCGGCGCTGTTCGACTGGCTGCGGGAGCGGATCACCCGGGAACACCTGCGGGACATCGCGGACATGACCCGGTCGCGCTGCTCGCCGCCGCGCTCCTGCGGACCGCCGCCGACCCCGATGACGTCCGCCTCCCCGGAGCGATCCGGACCGTGGCCGACGCCCTCGCCCCGCCCGGCGGCCCGCCCCGGTACGTCCCGGGCCGGGTGTCCGAAGCACTGTCCGGAGCGCACGCGGGGGCCTGGAAGCGGCTGGTCTCCGATCTGCTCGCGTCACGACGCCCCGTCAGCCCGGACACCGCCCGGCTGACGGCCGCCCTGGACGGTTCCCCCCGACGGAAACGGTCGTCCGGAGCGGGACCGTGAGCCACCGTCCACGACGGACGGCCCCGCACGCCACCCGGACGCTCACTCCTGGACGAAGACCCCGATGCCGTTGGCGACCATCCGCTCCGAGCCGTCGGTGGGGTGGTTGCGCACGGACACCCGGGTCGCGCCCGGGGAACGGGTCGCCAGGGTGGAGGAGCCGCCGCCGTCGAGGTTGAACGCGTCGTCGGCGCCCGCGTCCCGCAGCACCCGGGCCAGCTCCGCGAGGGTCAGCCCCTTGCGGTAGGCGCTCGCCCCGTCCACCGCGAACAGCAGCAGCCTGCGTCCGTCCCGTCCGATCCCCGCCGCGGTGCGCACGGCGGCGGTGCCGGTGTCGAGCCCGGCGAGCGGGGCCCCGTCGCGCAGCACCGGGAACCCGCCGATCGCGAACCGGTACGACACGCCCGCCGTCGCGGGGACGAGCCGGTGCCGCACGGTCACCGGGTCGCCCACCGCGAGCTTCCGCAACTGCCGCGCGCCCTCCTCCCGGCCCACCAGCACCGTCGTGCCGCCGCCGATCCGACCGTCGCCGGGCGTGTCGCTGGTGTCGACGACCTCGCCGCCGCGCACGGTCACCTCATGGGTGTCCTCGCTGCACGGCGCGCCCCGGCTGGTGTCGCTGCCGCAGGTCGCGCGGAGCCGGGAGCGGCTTCCCCAGTCCGCGGTGAACGCCCCCACCGAACCGTTCTTCAGGGCGTACTGGTTGAGCCCGAGCAGCGGCACGCTGCCGTCGGGGGTGGTGACCGCGCCGTCGAGCCGGAGCCGGTCCAGCCGGGCCCGGCCCGTGTCGTCCACCCCGAGGACGTCCTCGGGGGCGGTGCCCGAGGGCAGCGACGGCCCGAAGCGCTGTTTGCGCGGGACCGCGGCCTTCAGGGCGCGCCCGGCGGCGACGGCCGGGCCGACCGGCGCGTAGGTCGGTGAGACGCCCGGGTGCTGGGTCTCGGAGATGTTGAAGAAGTCGCCGTTGATCCCCGCCACCGCGCCCTCGGCGTTCGCCAGTGACGAGACGGTGGCGCGGGCCCCGACCACCGACGGGTAGAGCAGCCCGACCTCGACCCCGGGGTCCTCCAGGTCCACGGTGACCAGATGCCCGTGGGTGACGCCGCGCGGCGTGTCGATGTCGTAGTGCCGGTACGTCACCCCGGAGGCGACCCGCCGTGCCGTCCCCCGCGAGCCGTGGGCACCGGGCGGGGCCCCGTGCACCAGGCCCGTCTTCGTGCCCCGTGCGACGGTCCGCTCCGTCGACGGGGCGCCGCTGGCGGGGGCCGCCGCGGACAGCGTGGCGCCGGTGAGGGCGGCGCCCGCGACGCACGCCGCCAGCAGGGTCCTGAACCGCCCGTCGGGGCCCCGCGCGATCCGCTCGGCGGGGGGCCGCTCCTTCGGGGCGCCGCCGACCGGGCCCGTACCGCGTCGTGTCACTGGTCGCGCTCCTTCCGCTGGCCGTCCGGCCAACGTCCGCCCGGGGAATGGGGCTTCGATCGGTCAGCGAGTCCACCAGAAGGGTCGGCCGGTGGGCGGCGGCACGTGCCGGTCAGACGCGAACGGGTCAGAAAACGCACTCCTTCGGGTGGACCGGACGCACTCCGACCGGCGCACGCCGCACGGGGGCACTCGCACGCTGTAGGACGTGCTGGGTGCTGGGTGCTGGGTGCTGGGTGCTGGGTGCTGGGTGCTGGGTGCGGGGTGCGGGCGCGCCATGGTGCGCGGCCGGGGCGCGGAGGGCGGTCGGGTTACCGGGGTGGGGTACCCGGCGTGGGTGCGAGCGCCCGTACCGTGCCCACGCGCCGTGTCCGCCCCGCCACCGTCCGGACCCGCTCCCTCCCGGGGTGTCTCCGATGCCAGCCGCTCGGAGATCACTGAATATCACCTGATCAGCGGATATTGCGCAGCTCCCGGATCGCGGGCATCGTGGAGATATGACCGACCGCGAGCGTCCCGAGCCCAGGCTGGGCCCGCAGCGGAGCGCCCGGACGACGGATCGGCCGCGTACGCTCGCCCGGTACGTACGGGCGGGCCCCGAGGGCCCCCGTCAGGCGCGGGCGCACATCCGTGCGGCGCTCGCGCGCTGGCACGTGGACCAGTCCGTCACCGAGACGGCGGTCCTGCTCGTCTCCGAGATCGTCACGCACGCGGTCCTGCACGCCACCACCGGCCCCGGACACCCGGGGGCCGACCGGGTGCGCTGCCAGGTGGAGCACTGGCAGCGGGGCCCCGTCCGGGTCACCGTCCAGGGGCCGCCCTGCACCTGCATGCCGAGCCCCCGTCCCGTCGACCCTCCGGAGGGCGGCGGGGACCCCGTGCTGGCTCTGCGCGAGTACGCCCGGGGCCTGGAGGTCGTGGTGGCGCTGTCCGACGCGTGGGGCGCCCGGCAGAGCGACACCGGCCAGACGGTCTGGGCCCAGGTGTAGCGTCCCGACCGGGAGACGGGGCGGCCGGGGGAGCGGCGCGCGGTCGGCCGGTCCCGCAGCTCGCCGCCGTTACCGTTTCTCCGCACCCGTCCCCGTCCCGGCTCTCCGCCCCCGGGCCCGCCCCCGCCCGTCCCTGCCGTGGGGACCTCCCCGGTTAACGTTGCTCCGCATGACCCACACCGAGATCGAGATCACCGCGGAGCTGGTCCGGGACCTGCTGCGCGACCAGCACCCCGACCTCGCCGACCGGCCGCTGGCGCTCGGCGCGCGCGGCTGGGACAACCAGCTGTGGCGGCTCGGGGACGATCTGGCCGTCCGGCTGCCCTGGGCGACCGAGTCCGCCGACGGGCTGTTGCGCAACGAACACCGCTGGGTCCCCTCGCTGGCTCCGGACCTTCCCCTGCCGGTTCCCGTCCCCCAGCGGCTCGGGGAACCCTCCGGACGCTTCCCGCGCCCCTGGCTCGTCACCACCTGGGTACCGGGCGCGCCCGCCGACCGCGCCCCCGCCACCCGGGCCGGGGCGGCGGACGCCCTGGCCGCCTTCCTGATGGCTCTTCACCGGCCCGCCCCCGAGGACGCCCCCGCCGGCACCTACGGGCGCGGCCGCCCGCTGGCCGACCACGCCGGACAGTTCACCGAACTGCTCGAACCGGCCGTCGAACGCGGACTGGTCCCGGATCCGGACGCCGTCCGCGCGGTCTGGGAGGACGCCCTCGCCGCACCCGAGTGGACGGGCCCCGCCCTCTGGCTCCACGGCGACCTCCACCCGGCGAACGTCCTCACCTCGGACGGCGCGTTCTGCGGGGTGGTCGACTTCGGCGACCTCTGCGCGGGCGATCCGGCCTGCGACCTCGCCGCCGCCTGGATCCTGCTGCCGGACGGCGCCGCCGACCGCTTCCACCGGGCGTACCGGCCGGTACCGGACGCCGCGACCCTGCGCCGGGCACGCGGCAACGCGGTGCTGCGCGCCCTCGTCTGTCTCCTCATCGGGGACGCGGGCGACCAGGGGCGCCCCGGTGGCAAGCCCACTTGGGGCCCGCCGGGTCGGGCCGCGCTGCGCCGCCTCGTCGCGACGGTCGGCCGCTGAACGTCCGGCGAGCGCGTTTCCGCCCGCAGCCGGCCCCGGTCAGTGTGGCCCCGCGCGGGCCCGTGGTCGGCACCCCCGCACCTGGAGCCGGACCCCGGCATCACAGCCGGGGTCCGGCTCGTCCACGGGCCCGCGCGGGGCGCGGACCGGTACCGAAGCGCCCTGTCGACCGTGCCGCCCTCCACGGCGAACACGGTCAACACGGCATATGTGGAATTGCAGATCTCTGCAACTCATGGGTGCGAAAAAGGACCCTCCGGGATCAGCCGGGGTACCCCCCGCCGTGCCGGGGGTCCACCCAGCCGCCGTCCCCGGGATACGGGTCCCCGGGCGCGGGCGGCGGTGTCTGCCAGGCGGCGGTGCCGTACTCCTGGCCGGTCCCGGCGGTGGTCGGCCCGCCGTCCTGGCCGTACGGGGGCGACGGCGCCGGGGCCTGGGGCTCCTGGACCTCGTGGCGGCGGTGGGCGTGGGCCGGGTGCGCGAGGTGGACCTGGGTGTACTGGACGGCCTGCTGCTGGTAGGCGGCCCTGCCGTAGACCTGACCGCCCATGCCGGGGTACTGCTGCGCGTAGGGGTGCTGGCGGGCGTGCGGCACGCTCGGCGCGGCGGTTCCGTGAACGGGGTCGTACCCCGGCTCCCCGGCCGGTGCGGCCGGTGCGGTGGCGGGGTCCTGGGGCCCGGCCGGCCAGGGCCGTCCCGCCGCCGGGGCCTCGGGCCCGGTCATGAAGTCCCCGGCCCGGGGCGCCTGTCCGGCCGGTACGGGCTCGTCCTCGTGGTCCGGCGCGTCACCCGGCAGCAGCACCTCGACGTCGGCCCCCGTCTTGCGCCGCTGTTCCGCCCACTCCTCGATCTGTGCCTTGCAGGCCAGGTCGAGATGGGTCACGGCCTGGGCGTCCACCACGACGCGGTCGTCGCCCGCCATCGAGTCCAGCGCCCGGATCAGCCGGATCAGCCGCAGGAAGGTCGCGTTGCCCCGCAGCACCAGACGGGCCGGGCCGCCGTCGTCGGTGACCCGGCGCACGGAGAGATGGGACATCCGCAGGGCGATCAGGACGATGGCGACGGCGAGTCCGCCGATGACGCCCTCCAGCAGGTCCGTCACCACGATGGCGCCCGTGGTGATGAACATGACCAGACCCTCACCGCGGTCGGTCCGCCACATCTTCACGAACGAGGGCGGGTTGAAGAGTTTCCAGCCCGCGTGCAGCAGCACCCCGGCGAGGATGGACACCGGGATCATCCCCAGCAGCCCCGGCAGCAGCAGTCCGAAGCCCAGCAGCCAGGCGCCGTGCAGGATCCGGGACACCTTCGTCGTCGCCCCGGCCTGGAGGTTGGCCGCGCTGCGGACGATCACCGCGGTCATCGGCAGCGCGCCGAGGAGACCGCACAGGGTGTTGCCGACGCCCTGGGAGAACAGTTCGGCGTTGTACTTGGTGCGCGGCCCGGTGTGCATCCGGTCGACCGCCGCCGCGCTGAACAGGCTCTCCGCCGAGGCGATCACGGTGAAGGTGATGACCATGGTCAGCACCGCGGGGCTGGCCAGGCCCGCGAAGTCCGAAGGGCCGACGAAGTCCACCGCGTCCAGTATGTTGCCGACCTGGACCTTCTTGACGTCGAAGCCGGGCAGCGCCGCGACGGCCGAGCCCAGCAGCACCGCGATCAGCGGAGCGGGCACCTTGCCCAGGGGCGCGGGCACCTTCTTCCAGACGAAGCAGATGACGACGGCGATCGTTCCCAGGGCGAGCGCCGCGAGCTTGTCGCGGTCGCCCAGCACGTCGGAGGCGAGGTCCGGGAACCCGCCGATGTTCTTCATGGCGGTGCCGAGTTGCTTGGAGTCGACCAGGGCGTAGGTCTGGCTGAGGATCAGCGGCAGTCCGATCCCGGCGAGCATGCCCTGCACCACCGAGAGCGAGATGGACTGGAAGACCCGGCCCAGCTTGAGCACGCCCAGCAGCATCTGGAGCACACCGCTGACGAGGACGACGACCCCGAGCATGCCGACCCCGTGCTCGGTGGTGAACTCCAGGACGAGCACGGCGAGTCCGGCCGCCGGGCCGCTCACCTGGAACGTGCTGCCCGGCAGGAAACCGACCACCAGACCGCCGACGACGCCCGAGATGATGCCGAGCGACACGGGCACGCCCGAGGCCGCCGCGACGCCGATGCACAACGGCAGGGCGACCAGGAAGACGACGACCGAGGCCATCAGGTCCGTCCCCAGGGAGCCCTTCGAGGGCACCCCTGACGAACGGCCTGCCGGGCCGCCGCTCCTGCGCGCGTGCCGTCCCGTACCGGGACGTGTGCGTTGAGCCGCCACGTTGGTTCCTTTCGTCGCGTCCCGCCTCCGGTGCGTCCGGTGCGGACACCGGGCGGGCGGGGCGCGTGTGTTGGGGGGTTGGGGGAGTCAGCCGTTCCGCTCCTCTCCCGTCGAACGGGGGGTGACGGGTGAGGGGCGCGTCGTTCCGGGGCGCGGGGCTGCGTGGGCGGTGGGCCCGGGGGGTCCGTCCCGGTGCGGCCCCGCCGGACGGGGGTGGACCGGCGATCGCCTCACGTCGCGCTCCTCGCTGAGGGGCTGAACGGCTGATGTGTCGGGGGCGCCCGGTGGGGCGTCCGGGGCCGGATCATGCGCCCGGGTCGTGAGCCAACGGTGAGATCACGGTGAGACCGCCCTCATGGAAGCCGCTTCCCGGGGTCCGCGCGGCGCGTCGGGGCCTTGGCCCCGCTCCCGCTGACCGAGGTGGACGAATCCTTCGTCGTCCCTGTTCAAGGGGGTGATGTCCAGAGCGGGGAGAGGGTCCGGGAAAGCGGTGCGGCACCTGCCGGGGAGCGGAAAGGCCAACGGATCGTAAAATTGAAGAGTTCTGCAATTCACCAGATCGATTCGGCGCTGTGCCGGGGTGGGGAGAGGCCGTGAGCCTGTTCGCCGAGGAGGTCGTGGAGCGCGTCCGACGGGCCCGGACCCGGCTCCGGGAAGCGCTCGACACGGGTGACGCCCACGGCGTCGACCTCGCGCGCGAGGAAGTTGCGGACGCACTGCGTCTGGCGTGCGAGCATGGCATCAGCACGGGCGACACGGAGGACGGGTGAGCGGGCAGTGAACGCGGCGGTTCCGCTGTATCAGGCGAAGGCGGAGTTCTTCCGGATGCTGGGGCACCCGGTACGGATCCGGGTCCTGGAACTGCTCCAGGACGGCCCGACGCCGGTACGCGACCTGCTGGCGGAGATCGAGGTCGAGCCGTCCAACCTCTCCCAGCAGTTGGCGGTGCTGCGCCGCTCCGGCATCGTGACCGCCACCCGCGAGGGCTCCACCGTGGTGTACGCCCTGGCGGGCGGGGACGTCGCGGACCTGATGCGGGCCGCCCGGCGCATCCTCACCGAGATGCTCGCCGGACAGAACGAGTTGCTCACCGAACTGCGGGCCGCCGACGTCCGCGCGGACGCGCCCTGACGCCCCCTGACGCCCCCGCGTCCTCACGACGACCGGCGTTCCCCGTCCCCCTCGGTGACCGCCCGCCCCTCGCAGCACGGTTCCGGACGAGCGGGTCGCGCTTCTGGAAGCGGTGGCGCGTCCCGCGCGGCGGCTGACGGCTGAGCCGTCGGAAAAGCGGATGCGTCACCGACCGCCCGGTGCCAGGCTGCGCCGGTGGACCACGAAGAGATCTCCGCCCTCGCGCACACCGGCCATCCCGTCAAGGCCCCGCTCGACGACGACGCCGTGCGCCGTCTGCTGGACCGCGCGCTCCCCCGGGACGACGCACGCGTCCTCGACCTCGGCTGCGGCACCGCCGAGTGGCTGCTGCGCGCCCTCGCCGCCCACCCACGGTTGCGCGCCGAGGGCGTCGACACCTCGGCGGACGCGCTCGACCGGGCCGACGAGGCCGCGCGGGCCCTCGGGGTGCGCGACCGTCTCGTCCTGCACCACCGCCCGGTCGAGGGGTTCACCCCCGGGCACGCCTTCGACACGGTGCTCAGCGTGGGGGCGGCGCACGCCTTCGGCGGACTGCTCCCCACCCTGGCCGCCGCCCGCGCCCACCTCGCCCCCGGCGGGCGGGTCCTGGTCGGGGACGGCGTCTGGCGGGCCGAACCCACGAGCGAGGCGGTCGCGATGCTCGGGGACTTCGCCGATCTGGCCACCACCGTGGACCGGGTCACCGCCGACGGCTGGACCCCCGTGCACGGTCACGTCAGCTCCCGCCGGGAACTGGACGACTACGAGTGGGCGTGCTGGGGATCGCTCGCCTCCTGGGCCCTGGACCACCCCGACCATCCCGACAGCGCCGATGTCCTCACCACGGCGGACACCCGGCGCTCCGAGTGGCTGCGCTCGTACCGGGACTGCTGGGGCTTCCTCAGCCTCGTCCTGCGCCCCACGCCGCCCCGCTGACCACGCCCGCCACGCGGCGGGGTCCACGGACGGGATCTCCGCCGACGCCCGGCCGCAGCCATCGCGCAGCCCGGCCCGCCACCCCCGTGAGCGAGGTGTGACCGCTCCGGACCAGCCCGGACGAGCCGTCCCGGATCTCCGTCAACCAGTCGCCCGTCAGCTCCGGTTGGCCACTTCGCCCGTCACCGTCCAGCCCGTCGCGCCCGTCGCGCCCGTCCCCCGGGCCGCCGCCTCTCAAGCCCGTCGCGACCGTCGCCCTCAAGGTCATCGGACATGACCGGAACGGCAACGGCATCCGACCGGGCCCTCCCGCACGGGCGCCGCGCCGACGGGCCTTTCCGGCCCAACTCGCCGTTCGGGGAACGCGGACGGCGGTGTGGCGCACACCGCTCACGACCCCCGCGCCGCCGCCGGTCCCGCCCACGACCGCGCACCGCCCGCCCCACGGCCCGCCCCGCCCGTCCCGCCTCCGTGGTGCCACTGGAGTGCGACGGAACGCCCCGGTCCGGGTGTCCGCCCGGCCCCGCGCACGCTCCGCCGACCGTCCTCAGGGCCCGCTCCGACCCGGCGCGGCACACGTCGCGGGCGCACGGCCAACGCGTGCGCGCCCAGCGGGCTCCCGCCACATCCACCGGACCGCCGCCCGTGACGGCGGGGATTTGTAGCATACTCAGCGGGAATTTCCGTACGAGCACATGAACCGGGGGACCACGTGACGTTCGAGGCCGCCGCCCTTGGGGCGGCGCCGCGAGGAGCGGCGACCGAGAGCCGGAAGGCCGTGCCGTCGGCGCGGCGGGACCGCTCCGCATGAGCGGCGGCTCGGGCATAGCGCTCGCGACCCCCTATCTGGACACCGACGCCGACCAGCTCGCGTTCTCCCTCGGGGAGGACGAACTCCCGGCGCTCGCGACGCGCGAGCTGACGGTCGGCGGTGTCGACGTCCGCCTCCGGCTCCTCGGCGCGTCCCACCAGGTGGCCGCCGGTCCGGTCCGGGAGACGGTGGCCTGTCTGCCCGGCACGGAGGGCGGTCTACCGGACACCGCCCGGGCCCTCGACGGCTGGGAGTACCGCTTCGAGGCCCGGACCAGGACCCTCACCCCCCGGGCGTTCAGCGCCGAGGTGGACCGGGTGCGCCGGATGTCCGACGGGCACCCCCGGTCGCTGTACGGCATCTTCCCCGGTGCGCCCGAAGCGGTCACCGCGCTGGTCGCGGACCCGCTGGCCGGGGGCGTCGGCTGGCGCACCTGGCACACCTACCCGCAGAGCCGCCGGATCGTGGCGACGCGCACCCGGCTGGAGGCCCGATGAAGACCGTACGACGCGTCAGTGCCCTGCTCCTCGCCGTGGCGGCGCTCGCCGCCTGCTCCGACGACGGGGACGACGAGGCCAACTCCGTCCCCTACCAGTGGATCAGGAGCGAGTACACCGCAGTGCCGCTCGGATACGTCGACCCCGAGGACGCGCCGGGCACCGTCGCCGACGAGATCGACCGCAACACCCCCGCGTGGTCCCGTGGCGTGCGCGGCGGCACGGTCTTCCTCCGCTACCTCGACGACATCGTCGCCATCACGCCCCACGCGCGCCGGGGCAGCCAGATCGAGATCAGCGACTACCGCACCGGCTACCACCGCTGGAGCGGGAAACTGCCCTCCCACTGGCCGCACCCGGACAGCGACGCGTTCCGTGGCGGGGGCCCGGGCTCCGGCAAGTGACCCGGTCCTCGCGACCGCCGGTCCCGACGACCGGCTCCGACCACCGCCCCTGACGGCCGCTCTTCCCCCGGGCGGTTCCCTGGAGGCGGCCCTCCCGGAGACCGCTCCCCGGGCGCCGGAGCGGCGCTTCCCCAACCCACCCATCGAAAGGCACCACCGTGACAGGGATATTCGAGTCGGCGGGCACCGCCCTGCTCTACGGACTCGTCGGCTTCGTCGTGATGGCGGTGGGCTTCCTCGCCCTCGACCTCGTCACCCCGGGCAAGCTCTTCCACGTGGTGTGGACCGAACGCAACCGTGGCGCCGCCGTCCTGCTCGCCGGTCAGACGCTCGCCATCGGCCTCGTCATCGAGCGGTCCATCATGGCCAGCGAATCCGAACTCGGCCTCGGCCACGGCCTGTTCAGCACACTCCTCTACGGGTTGTCCGGGGTGGTCGTCATGACGCTCATCTCCTGTGTCGTCGGGCTGCTGACCCCCGGCCGGATGGGCGCCGTGGTCCTGGAGGACACCGACGGACGCCCCCACCCCGCCGCCTGGGTCCAGTCGGCGATGTACCTCGGCACGGCCTTCATGGTCGGCGCCGCCGTCTCCTGACCCCGTGAGCACCGACACCGGTACCGGCGGCGGTACCGACACCGGGGCGGCGGACACCGGCGACACCCCCCGCCCCGCCGGAGCGGCGCCGACCGGCCCGGGGCACGGCCCCCGGTCCCGGGGCGCGCGGTTCCTGCTGCTGTTCGCGGTCTTCGTCTGCGCCGCCTGCGGTCTGACCTACGAGCTGGCCCTCACCGCGCTCGGCAGCTACCTCATCGGCAACTCGGTGACCCAGACCTCCGTGGTGCTGTCCGTCATGGTCTTCGCCATGGGGATCGGCTCGCTGGCCGCCAAACCCCTCCAGAAACGCGCGGTCGGTGGATTCGCCCTGGTGGAGGGGATGCTCGCGCTCGTCGGCGGGCTCTCCGTGCTCATCCTGTACATGGCGTTCGCCTGGCTGCGGATCTACATGCCCGCCATGGTGGTCGTCTCGTTCGTGGTCGGACTGCTCATCGGCGCCGAGATCCCCCTGCTGATGACGCTCCTCCAGCGGATCAGACGGCAGGAGGCGGGCAGCGCCGTCGCGGACATGTTCGCGGTCGACTACATCGGAGCCCTGGTCGGCGGCCTCGCCTTCCCGTTCCTGCTGCTGCCCGCCTTCGGCCAGCTCCGGGGCGCGTTGGTGGTGGGGGCGGTCAATGCCACCGCCGGGGTCGTGGTGGTGCTGTGGATCTTCCGCCGGGAAGTCCGGCGGATCGTCCGCGTCGCCCTGCTCACCGGTATGGCCGTCGTCCTCGCCGTCCTCGGCGCGGTCTACGTCCTGGCCGACGACATCGAGGTGAGCGCCCGTCAGCAGCTCTACCGCGATCCCATCGTCCACGCCGAGACCACTCCGTACCAGGACATCGTCATCACCCGGTCCCGGGCGTTCACGGGCGAGCCGGACACCCGGCTGTTCCTCAACGGCGACCTCCAGTTCTCCTCGGTGGACGAGTACCGCTACCACGAGGCACTGGTCCACCCCGCGCTGTCCGGGCCCCGCGCGTCCGTACTGATCCTGGGCGGCGGTGACGCGCTCGCCCTCCGGGAGGTCCTGCGCTACGACGACGTCACCCACGTCACCCTGGTCGACCTCGACCCCGCCATGACCCGGCTGGCCCGCGACTTCGCCCCGCTGGCCGAGTTGAACGACGGCGCCATCGACGATCCACGGGTCACCACCGTCCACGCCGACGCCTTCAACTGGCTGCGCGACGCGACCCGTCGCTACGACGCCGTCGTCATCGACTTCCCCGATCCCGACACCGCCGCCCTCGCCAAGCTGTACAGCGTGGAGTTCTACCATCTGCTCGGCCGCGTCCTCACCCCCCGCAGCAGGGTCCTCGTCCAGGGCGGCTCCCCGTTCTTCGCCCCCGACACCTACTGGTCCATCGGCCGGACGATCACCGAAGCGGGCTACACGACCACCCCCTACCAGGTGGACGTGCCCAGCTTCGGCAACTGGGGCTTCTTCCTCGCCGTTCCCGGCGCCGACGGCGCCCGGCCCCCGCTGCGCCTCGCCCCCGACGCCCCGCGACTGCGGTTCCTGGACGCCGCCGTGCTGCGGGCGGCCACCGTCTTCCCCGTCGACCGGCGCCCACGGAAGGTACGGGCCAGCACCCTGATGGACCCCGCCGTCCTCGAATACTCCCGCCACGAATGGCGGGACTACTGACGCGCGCCCGGCGCCCGGAACGCCCCGTCCCCGAACGCGTGCGCCCGCCCGCTTTCCCCGGCCGTCCGCACGGCGCTCGCGGCAGTCCCGCGAGCAGCCCCCACCCCCACGCGAGCGGTTCACGGACCGTGCCCCCACCGGGGAGGCCCGTACTAGCCTGTCCTCATGGAGCTGCGGCAACTGGAGTACTTCGTGGCGGTGGCCGAAGAGGCGAGCTTCACCAAGGCGGCCGCGCGCCTGTACGTGGCCCAGCCCGGGGTCAGCGCGCAGATACGGCGGCTGGAACGCGAACTGGGCCATGAACTCCTGGACCGTTCGGGCCGGGGCGTCCGGCTCACCGAGGTCGGAACGGCGGTCCTCGCACACGCCCGCACGGCGCTCGCCTCCGTGGCCTCGGTACGGCTCGTCGCGGACGAGTTCGCCGCGCTGGCGCGGGGACGGATCTCGGTGGGGACGGTGCGCTCCTGCCCCGGACTCGATCTGCCCACCGTGCTCGCGGGCTTCCACGAGCGCCATCCGGCCGTGGAGGTCGTGCTCGCGGAGGAGAACTCCGACGTCCTGCTGGAGGGCGTCCGCTCCGGACGGTTCGACGTGGCCGTCGTCGCGCTGACCGCCCGGACACCGCCGGACGTCACCCTCGACGTCTTCGTGGACGAACCCCTCGTCCTCGCCGTCCACCCCGACGACCCCCTCGCCGCCCGGTCCTCGGTGACGGCCGACGCCCTGCGCGACCGACCGCTCGTCAGCCTGCCCCGGGGCACCGGCATCCGCGCCTGCCTCGACGAGGTCTGCGCCGCCGCCGGGTTCGCCCCGCGCATCGCCTTCGAGACCGGTGACCCCGAGATCCTGGCCGGGCTCGCGGCGCGCGGCCTCGGGGCCGCCCTGCTGCCCCGCTCGCTGGCCGCCCTCCACCCCGGGACGCTCCACACGCTCCGCCTCGGGCCCGAGGAGCCGCGCGGACGGATGGCCGTCGCCTGGCGCGCCGAGGGCCCGATCGGCCCTGCGGCCCGGGCCTTCGTTCGGCACGCCCGACGCGTCTGGACGACCGCCCGGACCGACCAGGGAGACCGGGAACCGAACCCCGTCTGACCTCCGCCCCCGACGGCGTCCGACCGCCCCACCGCGATAAGCGAGGCTTCTGCCGGAGAGCAGCATCCGGTCTTGGACTTCGCTCCGCCCCCGGCCGAGGATGATCCAAAAGCGCGGAACGGGGTCCGGCCAGGTCCGGGCCGCGCGCCCCGCGCGCCACCACGACGAGGGGCTGACCGGATGACCACCGAGGGCACGGCGCACACCTTCTCCTCACTGAGGGGCATGGTCCGGGGGCGGGTACTGCGCCCGGGGGACGAGGGCTACGACGACGAACGGAGCGGCTTCCAGACCGGCTTCCGCCACCGCCCGGCGGTGATCGTGAGCGCCCTCGGCCCCGAGGACGTCCAGGCCGCCGTACGCTACGCCGCCGCCCGGGGCCTACCGGTCGCGGTCCAGTCCACCGGACACGGGATCACCGTCCCCGACGAGGGAGGGCTCCTCGTCCGCACCGACCGGATGACCGGGGTCACCGTGGACCCCGGTACCCGGCGCGCGCGGATCGAGGCCGGAGCCCGCTGGCACCAGGTCGTCGAACGGGCCGGACCGTACGGACTGGCCCCGCCCAGCGGTTCCGCCGGACACGTCGGGGTCATGGGCTACACCCTCGCCGGGGGAATGGGACTGCTCGCGCGTGAGTTCGGCTACGCGGCCGACCGGGTGCGTGCCCTGGAGGTGGTCACCGCCGACGGCGCGCTGCGCCGGGTGACGGCCGGGAGCGAACCCGATCTGTTCTGGGCCCTGCGCGGCGGCCGGGACAACTTCGGGATCGTCACCAGCCTGGAGATCGACCTCCTTCCCGTGGAACGTGTCTACGGCGGTGGGGTGTTCTTCGGTTCCGAGCACGCCGGGGCGGTGATGTCCTTCTTCCGGGAGTGGACGGCCCGGGCACCGGAGAACGTGACCGCTTCGCTGGGCACCATCGGCTGTCCACCAATCGACGTCTTCCCCGAGCCCCTGCGCGGACGGCACGTGGTCCATGTGCGGTTCACCACCACCGACCTCGCCGGAGGTCCCGGACTGGCCCGTCCCTGGTCCCGGGTGGCGCCGGTCCTGCTGGACCACTTCGGGGAACTGCCCTACCGGGAGACGGGATCGGTCTACCGGGAACCGGACTTCGCCCACGCCTACGACGGCAACAGCGTGCTGCTGCGCGAGCTGGACCCCGCGGTGCTCGACGCGGTCCGGGAGCTGGCCGGGCCCCGGGCCGCGGTGCCGTGCGTCGTGGACCTGCGCCACCTCGGCGGTGCCCTGGCCCGTCCCCCCGCCGTGCCGAACGCGGTGTCCTTCCGGGAGGCCGCGTACATCCTGCGGGTGCTGTCCCCGGCCGACGGCGTGGACCTGGCCGAGGTGCGCGCCGCGCACCGGCGGCTGGACGACGCCGTCGCGCCCTGGACCCTGGGCCGGTCACCCAACTTCGTCTACGGCGAACGGTCCCCGGGCGACTTCCGGTCCGAGCTGCACGAGAAGCCCGTCCTGGAGCGGCTCGCCGGGATCAAAGCCGTGTACGACCCCGCCAACGTCTTCCGGCGCAATCTGAACGTCGAGCCCGTCGGCTGATCCCCCTCTCCCTTTCCCAGGACGGCCCGGTCGGGCTCAGGACAGTTCGACCAGCCGCATGTACCGCGACCAGTCCCACAGCGGTCCGGGGTCCGTGTGGTCGGCTCCCGGCACCTCGTTGTGGCCGATGACGTGCTGTCGGTCGCGGGGGATGCCGTACTTCTCGCAGAGGGCGGCCGTCAGGGCCGCCGACCGGATGTAGAGGGCGTCGGTGAAGTACTCGGGCCGGTCCACCCAGCCCTCGTGCTCGATGCCGATGCTGCGGGTGTTGTGGTTCCAGTTGCCCGCGTGCCACCCGATGTCCCGCTCGCGGACGCACTGGGCGATGTGTCCGTCCAGGGAGCGCACCACGTAGTGCGCGGACACCTTCCGGGCGGGATTCTGGAAGATCGCCAGGGTGTCGGACCAGGTCTCCTGGGTCACATGGACGACGACGCGGTCGATGGTGTGACTGGTGGGCCGGTTCGCCGCCGTGTAGTTGGACGTGCTCGCGGGCGCGGACTCGGCCGCCGGGTAGTCGACGGCCTGGGGGCGGGCGAAGGCCCGGGAAGGCGGCAGCGCGGCCATCGGCAGCGCGGCGAGGGCGGCCCCGTACAGGAGCCGTCGTCGGCTCGGGACACGGTCGGGTGGTTGCATGGCTCTCCTGCCTCTCGGTTGGCGATCGGGTGTGCGGACGAGAACGAGGACGAGGACCTGGACGGTGGGCAGGGCCCGTGGCGGGAGGACGGCGTGGCCGCTGGACGCGGGGGAGGCCAACACCGGGGTCGGGTGTCAGGGGCCTTGGACGGTGGGCCCGGCGGCACCGGATCCACGCCGCCGGGGGAGGGGTGACAGAGGGTCAGCCGGTCGTTCCACCGGTCCGCGGAAGGGTGGCGGCGATCTCCCGCAGTCTGGTGTGCAGACCCCGGTGAGTCTCCCGTACCGGCAGCCACTCCTTGCGGATCTTCGCGACACAGGTGTAGTTGGTGTCGCAGACGTTGGCCACGGGAGACTCGACCGTCTGGGTGACGAACTGGTAGGCGTCGAGCTCGCTGAACCCGTAGTCACGCACCAGCCACCGCACCAGGTCGAGTTGGGAGATGCGGAAGGCGTCTTCCAGGGGGCGGGCGGAGCCCGTGGAGATGATGTGGGTGTCCGACTCCAGCCGGGGCCACGGGGTGGACACCCCCTTGAGGAGTTCGACGATGATCACGGTGTTCATGGCGCACTCGACGGCCACCCCGCAGGTCTCGCCCTCGCCCTGCCGGGCGTGCCCGTCACCGAGGCTCAGCAGGGCTCCCTCGACGTTCACCCCGAGGTAGCAGGTGACGCCCGCGCGCATTTCCGGGGTGTCCATGTTGCCGCCGTGCGCGTCCGGGGCCAGGGCCGAACGCACCTCCAGGTTGGCGGGCGCGACGCCGACGGTGCCGTGCATCGGGTCCATCGGGAGGTCGATCCGCAGATCGCTCTCCCTCGCCTGGAACGTCGCGGTCCGCCGCTCCCGGTCGAGCTGCCATATCCAGACGGTCTCCGGCAGCGGGGCCTGGAGCGAGGCCGTCGCCGACGTCGAGGTGAGCGCCCCGAAGAGCGGCACCGTGGTGGAAGCGGCCCAGTCCCGCGCGGGTTCGATCGACACGAAGTGCACGGCCACCGTGTCGCCGGGTTCGGCGCCCTCCACGTAGAACGGACCGGTCTGCGGGTTGAGGTAGGGGAACTCGCACACCTGGGACACGAGGTCCTTCTCCGATCGCACCCGCCCGCCGAAACAGTCCTCGGTGAAGACGTCCAGCACCGTGCCGGGGGTGATGCGGGCGAAAGGAGCGGCACCGCCGAACGTCCAGGCGTACTCGCCCGGCTCGGGACGGACCGTGATCATCCGGGGGTCGCTCATCGCGGCACTGCTCCTCATCGTCGATCTCGTACGGCGGGCCAGAGACGGCCTCGCTGGTGCAAAGGTACGGCCGCTGAAGATCGGAGCGGAAGGCCGTTCGACACATCTGGGGACAGCGGTGGGAATGTGGATAACTCCGACACTCGAACGGGTGAATGACATCCGGTTGGCCGGAGCGGGTCACCCCGGGACGACCCGCTCCCTCCGCAGGGTGTCGAAGAGCCCGGCGAACGACGTCAGCGTGTCCACGTAGTCGGTGAACCCCGCCGCGCGGCTGCGTGACATGTCGGTGAAGCACTCGACGGGCCGGTTCAGGTCGGCGTCCGTGTGCCACCAGGACGCGACACGGGCGAGGTCCGGTTCGACCAGGCGCTCCCGCGCCGCGAGTGTCCGCCACCGGCCGGCCCCGTCCGCCATCTGCCGTGCCAGGGGCCGTGGGCGGTCCGCGTACCCCTCCGCCTCGACGCCCAGCAGCTCCCCGAGGCGCGGCCACATCCAGCGCCAGCGGAAGGTGTCCCCGTTGGCGGCGTTGTACGCCTGGCTGGGCAGCCCCCGGGTCGTCGCGGCCCAGACCATCTGCCGGGCGAGGAGCCCGGCGTCGGTCATGTCCGTGACGCCGTTCCACTGCGTCTCGTTGCCGGGGAAGACGAAGGGCCTGCCCTCCTCCCGGCACAGGGCCGCCTGCGCCGCCAGCGTCGTCCCCATGTTCATGGCGTTGCCCACGGCGTGACCGATCACCGTGTGCGGCCGGTGGACGCTCCACGCGAATCCGTACCGCTCGGCGGCCCGCCACAGTTCGTCCTCCTGAGCGTAGTAGAAGTTCGGGGCCGACAGCCGGGGCGCGCTCTCCCGGAAGGGAGTGTCGCCGATCTCGCCGAGGCCGTACGCGTCGAAGGGGCCCACGTAGTGCTTGACCCCGGTCACCAGCGCGGTGTGGCGCAGCCGCCCCGGACCGGCCGCCACGTCCAGGACGTCACGCACCATGGCGGAGTTCACGGCGATGTTCTCGGCCTCGGTCGCTCGTGGACTCCACGCGGTGAGGAACACATGGGTGGGGGCCAGACCGGCCAGCGCCGTCCGCAGGGATTCCGGGTCCGTCAGGTCCGCGCTCAGGGACCGCACGCCGTTCCGGGGCGCCGGAGCCCGCCGGGACAGGCTCACGACCGGCCACCCCCGTTCCGTGAGTTCTCCGCAGACGGCACGGCCGGTGATGCCCGTTCCGCCGACGACGAGGGCGAGCGGAGAGGCCGAAGGGTCCTGGAGGTGCATGGGTTTCTCCTGTGAGAGGGCAGGGAGGGGCGCCGGGCGCCGGTCGGGGCCCGGTGGGTCGGTGTGGTGCCGCCGTCTCCGGCGGGCGGTCAGCGGGTCGGCGGGGCCGGAGGCGGAGTCAGCGCGGAGAGGAGGGCGAGGGCGTCGGCGGACGCGGTGCCGGGTTCGGCGGTGAAGATCTCCATGCGGCAGTCGGGGCTGTCCGGCTGGAGCCACACCTGGTAGGCGAGCGTCAGACGCCCGACCTCCGGATGGTTCAGCCGACGGGTGCCGAAGGTGCAGTCGCGCACGTGTCGCATCGACCAGAGAGCCGTGAACTCGGGACTCTTCACCATGAGTTCACCGATCAGGGCGGCGAGCAGCGGATCGTCCGGATGGCGCCCGGCGACCAGCCGGAGGTATCCCACATGGGTCCTCGCATGGCCCTCCCAGTCCGCTTCCAGCTCCCGGGCGCGGGGGTCGAGGAAGAGCGCCCGGGACAGCGACGGCCGTCGCGCGGGATCCCGTGGCGCGTCCGGGGCGAGATGACCGGCGAGCAACGCGTGACCGAGCGGATTCCAGGCCAGTACGTCGTTGCGGCGCCCCAGCAGGACCGCGGGCAGCCCGGGCAGGGAGTCGAGCAGGGCGAGCGTCCGGGGGTGGGGCTCTTCGGGTGCCGGGGCGTGACTGGGGGAGCCCTGCGGGGCACGGGCGAGGTCGTACAGATGGGCGCGCTCGGTCCCGTCCAGGCGCAGCGCCCGGGCGAGGGCGTCGAGGACGGAGTCCGAGGCGTTCCTACTGTGTCCCTGTTCCAGCCTGGTGTAGTAGGCGACGCTCACTCCGGCGAGCCGCGCCAACTCCTCGCGGCGCAGCCCCGGCACGCGTCGGCTCGTCTTCGCGGTGGCGATCCCCACGCTCTCGGGAACGGTTCCGGCGCGCCGTGAGTGAAGGAATTCGCCCAGGTCAGTGGGGTTCATACGGCGAGCGTACGGCGCGGTGCGCGGGTGCGGGCCCCCTCAGGGTGTCCCTGCGAGTGGTCGGCTGGGCACCTGGCGGGTGCCTCCGCCGACCACCGCCACCGCCCGACCGCCGGGTCGGTCGCGCGGGAGGTCGGACGGCGGGCGGCCCGGCGGGCCGTCGGCGGCGGGCGGGAAGGGCCCGGGGCAGCGGGCCGGGAGGGAACGGGGCCGGCGGCCGTGGGCGGACCTCATTCGGCGCCCACCGCCGTGGCGAGGGCGGTGGCGGGATCCTGCGCGACCGGTCCGGCGGGCGCCCACCGTCCGTCCTCGTGGCGGAACGGCCACCACCGGCCGTCCGCGTCGATCCGGATCTGTGCCCGCGCGTCCTCCGTCGTCCAGCGGTTCCCCGTCGCGCTCAGCACCGGCCGGTCGTCCTCTTCCCACGCCGCGTCCACCATCGAGCGGGCCCGCGCCTCCCGGGCCGCGTCGGGCGTCCACTCCTCCTCCAGCGCCGCCACCGCGCCGGGGCCCCCGTACCGCCAGGCCCGCGCCGCGAGGGCCAGCTCCTCCCCGCTCCGTCCGGAGACGGCCGACAACCGTGCCGTCGTGGTCCCGTCCGCGTCCCCCGCGGCGAGCCGCACGGCGTCCCGCTCCACCGTGAGTGCCTCCGGTACCGGTTCCTCCCCGTGCCCGGGCGAGAGGGCCCGGGCGAGCAGCCGGTGCGCCTCGGCGGCGGTCCGGAGGGCCAGGAACTCCAGTGCCTCGGGGCGCACCCCCAGGGCGGGCGCGGCCTCCGTCTCCAGGGACGGCGGAGTGCCCGGCTCCCCGGGCAGCCCGGGGAGTTCCGGCAGGGGCGGCAGCAGACATCCGGTGGCGAACGCCTCCACGGCGTCCACGCCCTCCGCCCTCCCCGGAGCCCCGGGAGCCTGCGAGGGCTCCGCGCGTGAGGCGGTCCGCACCTGCAACTGGTCCAGCACCTCGCGCTCCCCGCGTCCGCGCATCAGCAGCAGGACGAACGGGTCCTGGTCCAGGATCCGCCCCACCTGGTAACTGAGGGCCGCCGTGTGACCGCACTGGTCCCACGCCCCGCAGTCGCACTCGGGCTCCAGATCGCCGATGCCCGGCAGCAGTTCCACCCCGACCGCCGCGGCGTCCTCCACGAGGTGCGGCGGCATGTCCCGGTCCAACAGCGCGGCGATGTGTCCCGCGCGGTCCACGGTCACGTCCAGGAAACGGTCCCACTCGTTGTCCCCGAGCCGTTGGAGCAGCACGTCGGAACGGTGCGCCGTCCCGTCGCGGTCCCGCACCACGCCCGTGATGCGTCCGGGGCGCACGGTCACCGCGCCCACGGCTCCCGCGCGCGCGAGCGCGCGCCCCGCCTTCAACTGGTTCGCGTCGAGGGCGGTGTCCTCCAGGGCCCTGAGCCAGGTCCGTCCCCACCACGTCACCGCGAACCCCCTGCCCCGCGCGGGCGGCAGCGCGGAGAACGTCCGCTCCTCGTCGCCCGCCGGGAAACCGTCGTGGTCACTCATCCGCGTCCCGTCCCTCTCCTCGTCCCCGTCGCCCGCCGTGTGATCGTCCCGTCCGGTGCTCATCGGTCACCTGCCCGCAGCGCCACCAGATCGGCCAGTTCGGCGTCGGACAGCTCGGTCAGAGCCGCCTCTCCGCCGCCGAGGACCGATTCCGCCAGTTCGTGCTTGCGCACCAGCATCCGGGCGATCCGGTCCTCGATCGTCCCTTCGGCGATCAGCCGGTGGACCTGTACCGGCCGCGTCTGCCCGATGCGGTACGCGCGGTCGGTGGCCTGGGCCTCCACGGCGGGGTTCCACCAGCGGTCGTAGTGCACGACGTGCTCCGCCCTGGTCAGGTTGAGCCCGGTGCCGGCGGCCTTCAGCGACAGCAGGAACACCGGTACCGCGCCGTCCTGGAAACGGTTCACCATGGCCTCGCGTTCCGGTACCGGGGTGCCGCCGTGCAGGAACTGGGAAGGGACTCCCCGCGCCGCCAGGTGCCTTTCCAGGAGCCGGGCCATCCCCACGTACTGGGTGAACACCAGCACCCCCGCGCCCTCGGCGAGCATCGGCGCGAGCAGCTCGTCCAGGAGCTCCAGCTTCCCCGAACGCCCGGCGACGCGCGGCCGGTCCTCCTTGAGGAACTGGGCGGGATGGTTGCAGATCTGCTTGAGTCCGGTCAGCAGTTTCACGATCATCCCGCGTCTGGCCATTCCGTCGGCGCCGGCGATGTCCGTGAGGGCCTCGCGCACCACCGCCTCGTACAGACCCGTCTGTTCCGGGGTCAGCGACACCGGGTGGTCCGTCTCCGTCTTGGGCGGGAGTTCGGGGGCGATCCCCGGATCCGACTTGCGCCGCCGCAGCAGGAAGGGGCGCACCAGCGCCGCCAGCCGCTCGGCGGCGCGCGGATCGGAACCCGACTCCACCGCCCGCGCGTAGCGGGTGCGGAACGCGCCCAGTCCGCCGAGCAGTCCCGGGGTGGTCCAGTCGAGGATCGCCCACAGCTCCGAGAGGTTGTTCTCCACGGGGGTGCCGCTGAGCGCCACGCGCGCGCGTGCCCCGATCGTCCGCAGCTCCCTGGCCGTCGACGAATAGGGGTTCTTCACGTGCTGCGCCTCGTCGGCGACGAGCAGCCCCCAGTCCACGCCGTCGAGCCGCTTCGCGTCGAGCCGCATGGTGCCGTACGTGGTGAGGACGACCTCGCCGTCCGCCAGCGACTCCAGGGAGCGCCGTGCGCCGTGGTACCTGCGCACGGCGGTGCCCGGAGCGAACCTCTCGATCTCCCGCTGCCAGTTGCCCATCAGGGACGTCGGGCAGACCACGAGGGTCGGTCCCGCGGTCGTGCCGTCTGTCTGGCGGTGCAGGTGCAGGGCGATCACGGTGATCGTCTTGCCGAGGCCCATGTCGTCCGCGAGGCAGGCGCCCAGCCCGAGCGAGGTCATCCGGGCGAGCCAGGTCAGCCCCCGGGCCTGGTAGTCCCGCAGCCGGGCGGCCAGCTCGCGCGGCTGCCCGACGGGGGGCATCCCCTCGGGGTCGGAGAGGAGCGCGCGCACCTCCTTCAGCCATCCCGTGGCCTCCACCTCCACGGACTGTCCGTCCACCTCGGCGGAGCCCGTCAGCACGGCACCGAGCGCGTCGACGGGCGCCAGCCGGCGGTCCTTCCGGTCCCGGGCGCGCCGGGCCGCGAGGGGGTCGACCAGGACCCACTGGTCGCGCAGCCGGACCATCGGCCGCTTGGCCTCGGCCAGCAGTTCCAGCTCGTCCCGGGTCAGCGGGCGGTCGCCCAGGGCGAAGCGCCAGTCGAACGCCAGCAGGGCGTCGGCGGACATGAACGAGGGGCCGTCGGAGGAGCGTCCCGCCGGGGCGGAACCGTCGTCCGGGGGGCCGATCACGGCACGGGCCGTGAGCCGGTGGGCGAACTCCTTGGGCCAGTGGACGTCCACACCCGCGTGTGCGAGGGCACGGGCACCACCGCCGAGCAGTTCGGCCACCTCCTCGTCCACCAGGTCGACCGCGTCCGGCACGCTCGCGGACAGCAGCGGGGTGAGCGGTGCCCACGCGCGCGTGGCGCGGCGCAGCGCCAGCAGGACGTCCATCCGGGCCCGTGGACCGAGTCCCGTCGGGCCGTCGGACGCCGACCACACGTCGGCCGCGTCCACGACGAGCGCCGGGTCGTCGGCGCTGTGGGCCTGGAGCACCGCACGGAACGAGACCGCTGCCGTGCCGGGGTCGTCGGGCAGTAGTCCGGGCACCTCCACCCGCAGGGAGATCCGTACCCCCGCGTCATGGGCGGCCGCCACGTCAAAGGCCCATTCCCGCAGCTCCGGTACCCGTTTCCGGTCCGGGGCGGCGAAGGGCGCCGCTCCCGTGGCGGGGACGGCCGCGGGGGAGCGGGGCAGGGCGTCGGCCACAGCGTTGAGGAAGGCCCACAGATGGGCTTCGGGGTCGGGCACGCGGATCCCGTCCCCGGTGCCCAGCGGCAGGGCGTGTGCCTCCGGCGGCATCGCCGCCGCCCATTCCCGGACCCGGTCCGCGTCGCTCGCTCCGAGCGGGCCGAAGCGCCAGGCGTCGTGGTCGTCCGGGGTCAGTCCGGGCAGGAGCAGACCCCGTGCGGCGAAGTGGAGCGCCAGTACGGCCGCGCCGCCCCAGAAGACCGCCGTCGGGTCCGCGGAGTCCACGGCACGGACCCGGGTGAGCAGCGGCAGGGCGGTGTGGACGGGCAGCAGCAGAGCGGACACCTCGATCACCGCCACGCCGTCCTCGTCGGGCACGACGACGGCCAGTTCCACCGGCTCGCTTCCGGAAACGACCGGCAGGGGGTCTCCTTGAGGGCTCCAGAACGCGATCCGCTCTCCACCGGGCAGCTCGGAGGGGACGAACACCACGGTGAGCGGGGCGAGCTCGGCGACCGCGTCCCGCGACCGCGAGGGGATGCTCAGCACTACTACGGCACACTCCTCAAACTTGACTAGAGAATGAGCGGGTAATTATACATAGATCATTCGCTGATTTCTTTGATCAGGGAGGGTGGCGTTCATCGCATTTTCTGGTGGGGTGTGGTCAGCCCCCGTAAAGGAGGCGGGTGGGCCTCAGGGGAAGACGGGTGGTGACCGCATGGCCGCCCAGGGGTGCTGATCCCTACGTTTTGGCAGGTCAGCCGTTCGTGTCCCGGAGAGACCGGAGATCCTCATGCCCGAGGTCGCCCTGCCCGTCGTGGAACCGAGGTCGGACGCGCCGCCACCCGGCGGCCGACCCGTTTCCAGTGAGTTCACCCCCCTGCTCCGTGATGTACGGGGGCAGGGGCTGCTCGACCGCCGGACCGGGTGGTACGCCGTGTGCGTCACCGTCAACGCCCTCCTGTTCGGCGCGGTCGTCGTCGCAGTGGTCCTCGTCGGGGACTCCTGGTGGAGTCTCGCGCTCGCCCCCGCGCTGGCGCTGATGTCCACCCGGACCGCCTTCATCGGCCATGACGCGGGCCACTCCCAGATATCGTCCGACAAGCGGATCGGCGAGGTCATCGGCCTGATCCACGGCAACCTCATGCTGGGCCTCGGGTTCGGATGGTGGAACGACAAGCACAACCGGCACCACGCCAACCCCAACCACATCGACAAGGACCCGGACGTGGCCGCCGACGTCCTGGTCTTCACCCGTGCGCAGGCGACCGTCCGCACCGGGTTCCGCCGCTGGCTCACCCGGCACCAGGCGCGGCTCTTCTTCCCGCTCACCCTCCTCGAAGGCGTCGCACTGAAGGTCCACGGCATCCGGGACCTGCGGCGCCCGCGCCCCGGGCGCCTGGTGGAGGGCCTGCTGCTCACGGCGCACCTCGCGGGGTACGCGATCCTGCTCTTCGGCACCCTGTCCCCGGGCAAGGCGCTCGCTTTCGCCGCGCTCCACCAGGCGTTGTTCGGACTCCACCTGGGCATGGCCTTCGCGCCCAACCACAAGGGCATGGAGATGCCCGACCCCGACGGCGAGCGCTGGGGGCACCTGCGGCGCCAGGTGCTGACCTCGCGCAACGTCAAGGGCGGTCCGCTCACCGACTGGTTCCTGGGCGGGCTCAACTACCAGATCGAACACCACCTCTTCCCGAGCATGCCGCGCCCTCATCTGAGGCTCGCCCGCCCCCTCGTCATGGAGCGCTGCCGTCAGGTGGGCATCCCGTACGTGGAGACCGGGCTCGTCGAGTCCTACCGGCAGGCGCTGGGGCACATGCGGGACGTGGGGGAGCCCCTGAGGACCGGATAGGGGACGTCTCAGGGACGGGTCAGGGTCATGGCGCGGAACCGTCGCGACGGCCGCGTCGTTTCTCCCGGTAGAGAGCAGTGACACCCGCTGCGGAAGAGAGGCGGCACCATGTCGAATCGAGCGAAGATCGCCGTGGGCGGTGTGGCGATCGGACTCTTCCTGTGGATCTGGCTGCCGTTGTGGGCGGTTCTCCTGATCGTGCTCGGCGTTCCCGCGGCCGCGTACCTCTCCCTCGACCCCGCGCAGCGACGCAGGCTGCGGAGGGTGCGTCGTAAGGAACTGGGGCGCTGAGGGACGGTCGGCGCCTTCCCCGGAAGGCGCCGGTCCCGCGCTAGTCGGCCACTCCCTCGTAGCCGGTCACCCTGTCGATGCGCACCCGGACCAGCAGCTCACCGGGGACGCCGTTGCGGGCGGCGAACTCCGCCGCCCGGTCCTCTCCCATGTAGCGGCCCCCGATGCGACCCGCCCAGGTGCGTACGTCCTCCAGGTCCTCGGACAGTCGCGCCCGTCCCTGGATCAGGACGAAGGCGAACGGAGGGCGATCGTCGTCCACACACAGAGCGACACGCTCCTCGTTGGCCAGGTTTCGCCCCTTGACAGTCTCCTTCCCCGTGTTGAAGACCAGCTCGTCACCGTCCAGGACGAACCAGATCGGTGCGATGTGCGGGCTTCCGTCGGCCCGAACTGTCGAAAGTTTCCCGGTGCGGGTGCCCTGCGAAACGAAGGCCCTCCACCGTTCGTCGGTCATCTTCTGTGCCATGTGTCCATCCTGCTTGCCGAGGCGCCATGGGTGGGGAAGGCTTGCGGAACGGAGTCTCCGGTCGGCGGGTGGGAAGGCCGAGAGCGTGGGGAGCGGGGAGAACACGACGATGGGGCAGAAAACGGGACTCAGCTGGCTGCTGGACGACCTCATCGACCGGGTCGAACACGTCAGACACGTGTTGGTCCTCTCCAACGACGGGCTGGTGACCGCGGCCAGTACCGCGCTCGCCCGTGAGGACGCCGAGCACCTCGCCGCCGTGGCCTCCGGGCTGCACAGCCTGGCGAAGGGCTCCGGACGTCACTTCGGGGCCGGACAGGTCCGCCAGACGATGATCGAGTTCGACGGGGCGGTCATGTTCGTGACGGCGGCGGGGGAGGGCAGCTGCCTCTGTGTGCTCAGCACCGCCGAGGTGGACATCGGGCAGGTGGCCTATGAGATGACCCTGCTGGTGAACCGCGTGGGCGAACACCTCGGAGTCGCGGTCCGCTACTCGGAACGCACGTCGATAGTGGACAGCTGAGTTCCGCGTCCCCTCTTCCAAGTCGCTGACCAGCGACAACAGTGCGGTGAGCCGAGTTATCCACAGGCCCGGACGGGAAAGCGGGATCCGGGCTACGGTTTCCCGGAGACCAGCGCCACGGAATCACGGGGGAGCACGGGATGACTCATCGCGCCACCACGCCCAAGACCGACCGTCCGTTCGGACGGCCCCGGGTCCATCATGACCCGGTGTCCGTCCCGATCCGGAAGGGGCGGGACGGCAACGGGACGGCGAGCTGCGCGGCCACCCGCGCCGCCCGGGAACTCGGCCTCATGCGGGCCGAGTTCGACCTCGCCGTGCAACTCGGACGGATCCGCACCGTCCGTGGCCAGCAGCCCGGGGAACGGCGGGTCACCCACGCCGAGATCCATCGGGTGCGCGCCCAGACGGGCTTCCCCGACTCCCTGCGGGAACGGGTCCGGACCGTCGGCACCTCGGAAGGCGCCGAACTCCTCGGGATCTCCACCGTCCGCTTCACCAAACTCGCCCGCCTCGGCCGGTTCACCCCGGTCCTCTACTACCGCAACCGGTACCGCGCGACCGTCTGGCAGTACCTCGCCGAGGACCTGCGGGACTTCGCGGCCGATCCGGGACACCGTGCCCTGCTCAGCGGACGGACCCCCGCCCCGCTCAGGGAACAGCTCGCCGCAGGCGTGGACGTCCGCGCCCGCAACTGGCGCGGCCGGTACCACGGGCGGCTGCTCAGGCTCGCGGACGGACCCTGGGAGAGCGCGGCGGCGACCGCCGCCTTCCTGGACGAGGAGCGCGTCATGGAGGTCACCGCCGATCCGGAGGAGCTGACCCGGTTGCGGTCGCTCCTCCCTAAACGCCAGGTCCTCGTTACGGGGAACAGGAGCGCGGCGGCGAACGCCCCCGACCTCATGCGCGCGGAGGACACGGACGAGGCCGGCTGGTACCAGACGCACCTCGCGCTCTGCCTGGACCACGCGCGCGCCAGTACCGCGCCCTCGTCCTCCCCGGCGCTGGCACCCCGTGCGGCCGACCGCGCGCCCGAACCCCCGCTCCGTGACCGCTCGCGGAGGCTGCGGGACTGGCTGCGGCGCCGGGACTGACCGTCCCGTCGTTTCGTCTCCCCGTCCGACCGGATGCCGAAGGGGGCCGTCCGCCGTGCCCGCAGTCACCTCACAACTGGCCGACCGCCGTGACCCGGACCACCGCCCTGCCCTCCGCGTCGGAGGCGGTGAGGTCGACCTCGGCACTGATGCCCCAGTCGTGGTCGCCGTTCGGGTCCGCGAAGGCCTGCCGGACCCGCCACAGACCGTGCTCCGCGTCCTCCTCGATGCTCAGCAGCTTCGGGCCGCGCGCGTCGGGCCCCGTACCGAGATCGTCGTACTCGTCCCAGTAGCGGTCCATCGCCTCGCCCCAGGCGTCGGCGTCCCAGCCGGAGTCCCCGTCCAGCTCGCCCAGTTCGTCCACGTGGTCGAGGGCGGCCAGCTCCACCCGCCGGAACATCGCGTTGCGGACCAGGACGCGGAAGGCCCGCGCGTTGGCCGTCACCGGCTTCACCTGGTCGGCGCGCTCCTGGGCCTCCTCCGCCGTCATCTCCTCCGGGTTGGCGAGTTGCTCCCACTCGTCGAGGAGGCTGGAGTCGACCTGGCGGACCAGTTCGCCGAGCCAGGCGATGAGGTCCTCGAGGTCTTCCGACTTCAGATCGTCGGGCACGGTGTGGTCCAGCGCCTTGTACGCGCTCGCCAGGTACCTGAGGACGATCCCCTCGGTCCGGGCCAGCTCGTAGTGCGACACGAACTCCGTGAAGGTGAGGGCCCGCTCGTACATGTCCCGGATCACCGACTTGGGCGACAGCGGGTGGTCGCCCACCCACGGGTGGCTGCGGCGGTAGGTGTCGTAGGCGTGGGACAGCAGCTCGTCCAGCGGCTTGGGGTACGAGACGTCCTGGAGCCGTTCCATCCGCTCCTCGTACTCGACCCCGTCCGCCTTCATCGCCGCGACGGCCTCGCCCCGGGCCTTGTTCTGCTGGGCGGCCAGGATCTGCCGGGGGTCGTCCAGCGTCGACTCGACCACCGACACCATGTCCAGCGCGTACGAGGGCGACTCCGGATCGAGCAGCTCGAAGGCGGCGAGCGCGAAGGTCGACAGGGGCTGGTTGAGCGCGAAGTCCTGCTGGAGGTCGACCGTCAGCCGCACGACGCGGCCCTCGGCGTCCGGCTCGTCCAGCTTCTCCACGATGCCGCCGTCCAGCAGCGAGCGGTAGATCGCGATGGCCCGCCGGATGTGCCGCAGCTGCTGCTTGCGGGGCTCGTGGTTGTCCTCCAGCAGGTGCCGCATGGCGTCGAACGCGTTGCCGGGCCGCGCGATCACCGCGAGGAGCATGGTGTGCGTCACCCGGAACCGCGAGGTGAGGGGCTCGGGCTGGGAGGCGATGAGCTTCTCGAAGGTGGAGTCCGTCCAGCCGACGAATCCCTCCGGGGCCTTCTTGCGCACCACCTTGCGGCGCTTCTTCGGGTCGTCGCCCGCCTTCGCCAGCGCCTTCTCGTTCTCGATGACGTGCTCCGGGGCCTGGGCCACGACGAAACCCGCGGTGTCGAAGCCCGCGCGTCCCGCGCGCCCGGCGATCTGGTGGAACTCCCGCGCGCGCAGCGTCCGCACCCGGCTGCCGTCGTACTTGGTGAGGGCGGTGAACAGCACCGTGCGGATGGGGACGTTCACCCCGACCCCCAGGGTGTCCGTACCGCAGATGACCTTCAGCAGTCCGGCCTGGGCGAGCTTCTCCACCAGCCGCCGGTACTTCGGCAGCATCCCCGCGTGGTGCACACCGATACCGTGCCGAACGTACCGCGACAGGTTGCGGCCGAACTTGGTGGTGAAGCGGAAGTTCCCGATCAGCTCCGCGATCTGGTCCTTCTCCGCCCGTGTGCACATGTTGATGCTCATCAGGGCCTGGGCCCGCTCCACCGCCTGGGCCTGGGTGAAGTGCACGATGTAGACCGGAGCCTGCTTGGTCTCCAGCAACTCGGTCAGGGTGTCGGTCAACGGGGTCAGCCGGTACTCGTAGGACAGCGGCACGGGACGCGTCGCGGACCGGACGACCGCGGTGGTCCGGCCCGTCCGGCGGGTCAGATCCTCCTCGAACATCGACATGTCGCCGAGGGTCGCCGACATCAGGACGAACTGCGCCTGGGGCAGCTCCAGCAGGGGGATCTGCCACGCCCAGCCACGGTCCCCCTCGGCGTAGAAGTGGAACTCGTCCATGACCACCTGGCCGATGTCCGCGTCCTTGCCGTCCCGCAGCGCGATCGAGGCCAGCACCTCGGCCGTGCAGCAGATGACGGGGGCGTCCGAGTTGACCGAGGCGTCCCCGGTCAGCATGCCCACGTTCTCGGTACCGAAGATCTTGCACAACTCGAAGAACTTCTCCGAGACCAGTGCCTTGATCGGCGCTGTGTAGAAGGTGACCTCGTTCCGCGCCAGGGCCGCGAAGTGCGCCCCCGCGGCGATCATGCTCTTGCCCGAACCGGTCGGGGTCGACACGATCACGTTCGCCCCGGAGACCACCTCGATCAGCGCCTCCTCCTGATGCGGATAGAGCGAGAGTCCGCGCGTCTTCGCCCACGACTCGAATGCTTCGTAGAGGGCGTCGGGATCGGCGGACTGAGGCAGCTGAGCGATAAGGGTCACATGCCTATCTTGCCTGGACCCGACCCCGATCAGGGAATCGGACGACCGTACGAAGATCGTGAACGCTACGCTGATGCGCCGACACCACGTCAGCGCGCACGCGCGCCCCGGGCCAGGGGCGGGGGCCGCACCCGGCGACGGGAACACCCCCGCGCGGCGACCGGCGGCGGCACGGGTACGGAAAGCAACGGAAAAGGGGCGGGGCACCACCATGATGGGACCGGCACACTCACTGTCGGGAGCGGCGGCCTGGCTGGGGGTGGGAGCGGCGGCGGCCTCGGCGGGCCACCCGATGCCCTGGCCCGTCCTGCTCACCGGCGCGCTGATCTGCGCGGGCGCCGCGCTCGCCCCCGACCTCGACCACAAGGCCGCCACGATATCGAGGGCCTTCGGCCCGGTCTCCCGGGGGCTGTGCGAGATCGTCGACAAACTCTCCTACGCCGTCTACAAGGCGACCAGGAAGCCGGGCGACCCCCGGCGCTCGGGTGGACACCGCACCCTGACCCACACCTGGCTCTGGGCCGTGCTGATCGGCGTCGGCGCGTCCGCGCTGGCGATCACCGGGGGGCGGTGGGCGGTGCTCGCCCTCCTCTTCGTCCACCTGGTCCTCGCCATCGAAGGACTGCTCTGGAGGGCCACCCGGGGACAGAGCAGCGACGTCCTCGTCTGGCTGCTGGCGGCGGCCGGCTCGTGGATCCTCGCCGGTGTCCTGGACCAGCCCGGCAACGGAGCGGACTGGCTCTTCACCGCGCCCGGGCAGGAGTACCTCTGGCTGGGGCTGCCGATCGTGCTGGGCGCGCTGGTCCACGACATCGGCGACTCCCTCACCGTGTCCGGCTGCCCCGTCCTGTGGCCCATCCCCATCGCGGGGAAGCGCTGGTACCCCCTGGGCCCGCCGAAGGCCGTGCGCTTCCGCGCGGGCAGCTGGGTGGAGCTGAAGGTCCTCACCCCCGTGTTCATGGTCCTCGGCGGAATCGGCGGCGCGGCGGCGCTGAACCTCATCTGACGACCGGCGCGACGGCCGCCCGGGGCGCCGGAGGGCCCGGCACCCCGGGCGCCCCCGTGACGTCAGCCGTGCCAGGAACGCCACAGGGCCGCGTACGCGCCGTCCTGGGCGACCAGTTCGTCGTGGCCGCCCAGTTCCGTGATGCGGCCCCCCTCCACCACGGCGATCAGATCGGCGTCGTGCGCCGTGTGCAGCCGATGGGCGATGGCCACCACGGTCCGGCCCCGCAGGACACGGGCCAGCGAGCGCTCCAGGTGCCGCGCGGCACGGGGGTCGAGCAGCGAGGTCGCCTCGTCCAGGACCAGGGTGTGCGGATCGGCCAGCACCAGCCGGGCCAGGGCGATCTGCTGGGCCTGGGCCGGAGTGAGCGGAACACCACCCGACCCCACCCGCGTGTCCAGACCGCTCCCGCCGTCCCCCAGGGCGCGGGCCCACCCGGTGGCGTCCACCGCGCCGAGCGCCGCCCACAGCTCGTCGTCCCGGGCGCCGGACCGGGCCAGCAGCAGATTGTCACGGAGCGTTCCCACGAAGACGTGGTGCTCCTGGTTGACGAGGGCCACATGGGTGCGCACCCGCTCGGCGGGCATCCGGGACAGCTCCGCCCCTCCGAGGGTGACGGTGCCCCCGCCCGGCGGATAGATCCCCGCCAGCAGCCGCCCCAGCGTGGACTTGCCCGCGCCGGACGGGCCGACCAGCGCCACCCGGGCGCCCGGCCGGACCGTCAGCGACACCTCGCGGAGCACGTCCAGGTCCGCCCGGTAGCCGAACCGCACCCGGTCGGCGCGCACGGTGCGACCCCCGGGCGACACGGTGGCGTCCCCCTCTTCGGGCTCGACGGCGCGCACGCCCACCAGCCGGGCCAACGACACCTGGGCCACCTGGAGCTCGTCGTACCAGCGCAGGATCAGCCCGATCGGGTCCACCAGCATCTGGGCGAGCAGCGCGCAGGTCGTCAACTGCCCGACCGTGATCCAGCCCCGCAGGACGAGGGCACCGCCCAGCACGAGCACCGAACAGAGCACGGTGATGTGCGTCAGGTTGATGACGGGGAACAGTACCGACCGGAGCCACAGCGCGTACCGCTCCCACCCCGCCCACACGGCGATCCGCCGCTCCGACAGCTCCACCCGACGCCCGCCCAGCCGGTGTGCCTCCACGGTCCGCCCGGCGTCGACGGTCTCCGTGAGCGCGCCCGCCACCGCCGCGTACCCGGCCGCCTCCGCCCGGTACGCCGAGGGGGCCCGCCGGAAGTACCACCGGCAGCCCACGACCAGCAGCGGTACCGCGACGAGCACCGCCGGGGCCAACGGGGGAGCGGTGACCGCCAGCCCGACCAGCAGCAGACCCGCCCAGACCACACCGATCGCCAGCTCGGGCACCGCCTCGCGCATCGCGCTCGACAGCCGGTCGACGTCGGTGGTGATCCGGGAGAGCAGATCACCGGTACCGGCCCGTTCCAGCACCCCCGGCGGCAACCGGACGGAGCGCACGAGGAAGTCCTCCCGCAGATCCGCCAGCACGCGCTCGCCGAGCATCGCGCCCCGCGACCTGACCTGCCACACGAACACCGTCTGCACCAGGAGCGCGACCACGAAGAGGCCGACCGTGGCGCCCACACGCGTACCGTCCGGCGCGCCGGTGCCCTCCGCGAGACGCTCGACCAGTCGGCCCAGCAGATGCGGCCCGGCCATCGAAGCGGTCACGGCCACCGCGTTCACCGCGATCAGTACCGCGAACGCTCCCCGGTGCCGCCGCAACAGTGCCCTGACATAGCTCCGGACGGCCCCGGGGTCCCCGACGGGCAGGGCGCTCGCCGTCGTCGGCCGCGCCGGGTCGTCGGCCGGTTGCTCGACACCGGTCACGTCCCCTCCCCGTTCTCGACGTCCGCCCCGCCGTTCCCATTCTCCCCCGAGGTCCGGGAGGCCCCGGGGTCCCCGGTGTTCCGCCGGTCCCGTCCTCCCCGGTGCTCACCGGTCCCCCGGGCCACCACGGACCGGTACCGGGGTTCCGTGGCCGTCAGTTCCCGATGGGTGCCCGTCGCCACGACCTTCCGGCCGTCCAGGAGGGCCACTTGGTCGGCCTGGTCCAGGAGCAACGGGGAGGAGGTGAACACCACGGTGGTGCGCCCCTCGCGCAGCACGCGCAGTTCCACGGCGATCCGGGCCTCGGTGTGGGTGTCGACGGCGGAGGTCGGCTCGTCCAGGACCAGGACTTCCGGGTCGGTGAGGAGCGAGCGGGCGAGCGCGAGCCGTTGGCGCTGTCCCCCGGAGAGGGAACGCCCGCGCTCCGTGATCCAGGCGTCGAACGGGTCGGCGGTGTCCACCGCGTCCCGTGCCAGGGCGTCCAGCACATCACCGCACCGGGCCGCCTCCAGGGCGCGCGCGGCGGACACCGCGCCCGATGCCGGAACGTCCAGCAGCTCGCGCAGGGTGCCGGACAGCAGCACCGGATCCTTGTCCTGCACCAGGACCGAGGTCCGGGCCGTGTCGAGGGGCAGCGCGTCCAGTGCGGTGCCACCGAGCAGGACGGAGGTGCCCGAGGGGCCGTCGGACGAGGCGTGTCCGCCGAGCCGCTCGGCGAGTTCACCCGCGGTGTCGGGGTCACCGCAGACCACCGCTGTGAGCCGTCCCGAACGGGCCAGCAGACCGGTGACGGGGTCGAACAGATCCCCTCGTTCCAGCCCGTCCAGCCCGTCCAGCCCGTCGCGCGGGCCGGGAACGAGGGAGGCGGCCCCCGTTCTCCCCGCCTCCGCCTCCGTCGTCTTCCCCGCTCCCCCCGGGCCCGGGCGCGCGGACGGTCTCCCACCGGAGGGCCCGGCGCCGCGTTCCAGCGCGAGGACCCGGGCGACCCGGACCGCCGACGGACGGGAGAAGACGTACGCCATGGCCATCTCCTCGATGTGGCGCAGGGGGAGGTGCAGCAGGGTGACGGCGCTGTACACGGTGACCAGAGCGCCCAGGGAGACCGTCCCGTCCTGGGCGAGGGCGGCTCCGCGCCACACCACGGCGACGAGCAGCGCACCCGGCAGGAAGATCTGGACCGCGGAGATGAGCGCTCACATCCGGGCGCTGTGGACAGCGGTCCGCCGGACCTCCTGGGAAGCGGTCCGGTACCGCCTCAGGAACAGTTCCTCGCCACCGATGCCCCGGAGGACCCGAAGTCCCGCGACGGTGTCGGCGGCCAGCTCCGTGGCATGTCCGGCCTTGGCGCGCTGGACGTCCGCGCGGCGGGTGGCGGCGGGCAGCAGGGGCAGGGTCGTCAACGCCAGCGCGGGGGCGCCCATCGCGACGATGATCCCGAGGGCGGGCTCGTACAGGACCAGTCCGACGCAGACGAGGACCACCGCGATGACCGCCGCGGCGAAGCGGGACAGCATTTCCACGAACCGGCTGATCCGCTCGACGTCCGAGGTGGAGACGGCGACGACCTCCCCGGCGGCGACCCGACGGGTCAGTTCGGCACCGAGCAGGGCCGTCCGGCGGACCAGGAGCTGCTGGAGCCGGGCGGTGGAGGTGACCCAGTTGGTGACGGTGGCGCGGTGCAGCAGGGTGTCGCCGAGGGCGGCGAGCAGTCCCAGTAGGACGAGCGCCCCGCCCGCGAGGGCGAGACCGGTCCCGGAGCCGTCCACGACCGCGTCGACGGCGAGACCGACGGCGAACGGGAGCCCGGCGACGGCGGTGAAGTGGACCAGCCCCCACGTCAGTGCCTTGAGCTGGCCCCCGAGTTGGTTGCGTCCCGTCCAGAACAGCAGCCGGGGGCCCGAACGCAGATCGGGGACACCGGGGTCGGCGTAGGGGAGGTCTCGGAGGTGCATGGCGTCCCAGGACTCGGTGGGGCGGAGGCGGGGGCGAGGCGACGGGCACGGGCGAGAACGGTGGGGGAGCGGCGTCGGAAGGCGCGGGGCGATGGTGCCCGGCGGCCTTGAAAGCTTCGCGCCGGCCTTCCTTCCGGGCAAACGATTTACGGGAGGCGGGAGGGGAACTCCGATCCCGGAGTGCTGGGCGGAGCAGCCGGGTTCCGCGCGGGCACGGCGCCACCGCGCCCGTGACGCGGAGCCCGGCTGCAGGACCCGGGGCCCGCCGTAGCCCGGCGAGGGGACGCTCCGGGGAGTACCGGCTCTTCCGGCCTCCCCGGTGCCGTGACCGGGAAGTCCACCGGGAAGGCGTTCCCTCCCCTGGTTCGGGGCGTTCGGACGCTGAGCGTCCCGCAGTTGCCGCAGGATCACATGGTTGGTCAGCGGAGCTGATAGTTGAGAGTTCCGAGGGGCCAGTCCGTGGACAGCCAGTTCATGACGGCCGCTCGCAAGGGCGCGTCCAGTCCGGCCCTGTCGGCCCGGACCCAGGAGCGGACATCGGCGTCATGGTCATCCTCGCGGGAGGGACAGACGTAGACGCAACCGATCACCTCGCCGCTGACGGTCTCGATGACGGTGTAGGTGAATCCGCGGCGCTGGGTGAAGTCGTCCGCGTGACGCTGGAGGTCGACGAGGTTCTCCTCCAGGGGCATCCCGTCGGCAGGGGGCCATCTCAGGTCCTGGAAGCCCGGGGTCGCACGGATGTGCTCGATGCTGCTGGTCCAGGCGGCGTGGTCGGCGGCATTGTGCTGGGGCCCCAGGGGCTCCAGACGGAACTGCGGGGTGGTCAGGCCCTTGGGGACGACGAAGTCGTCGGGGACGAGGGCGCGGTCGGTCATGGGCCGAGGCTATGAGGCGGGGCTTACGGCCGCACCTGGATTGATCACGCCCCGCGGCGCGTCGCCCCGCCCAAGCGGCCCCGGTCTCAACCCGCGCCAGGACCAGGTGAACCCCCACGGTCGGAAGACTGGACGCCTGGCCCGGGCCGGGTGGCGCGTTCGAGTGCCAGCAGGACCGAGACGTAGGAACGGCCCGTCGCGTGGTCCATGCCGATCTCGCACATCCGGTTCGCCGACAGATGGGCGTCGAACCGGCGGGACGTCACCGCGGCGGCCTCCTCGCGGGTGGCGGACTCGGTCAGCTCCCTGTGCAGCATGCCCCGGTCGCCCGCGAACGCGCAGCATCCGGCGTCCTCCGGCACGACGACCTCGTCCGCGCACGCCTCGGCCACGGTCCGGAGCTGCTCCTCGTCACCGAGGTGCCGCATGGAGCAGGTCGGGTGGAGGACCGCCGACCCGATGGTGCGGTGGACGGTGAGACGGGGCAGGAGTTCCTCGGCCGCCCACACGACGGAGTCCACGACGGTGAGTTCCCGGTGCAGCTCCCGGTTCCCGGGCGTGAGGTACGGGACGACCTCGTCGGCGAGGCCGAGCGCGCACGAGGAGGCGTCCACCACCAGGGGGAGACGACCGCCCTCCGTCCAGCCCCAGGCGGCCTCGACGACGCGGTTCGCCATCAGCGCATTGCCCGCCGCGTACCCCTTGGAGTGCCAGATGGTGGCACAGCACGTTCCGGACACGTCCCGTGGAATCCACACCGGACGGCCCGCCCGGGCGGAGACCGCGACCACGGCCTCGGGCAGGGACGGACCCCGGCGTCCCCCGGGCGGGCCTTCCCCGGACGAACCGAAGATCCGGTTGACGCACGCCGGGTAGTAGACGGCCGAGGCGCCCGCGCGCGGTGTGCGGGGAAGGCGGCGCGGGGCGGCACCGGGAAGGGCGGGCAGCCACTCCGGTACCAGGTCGGGGCGTACCGCCCCGCGCACGGCACGGGTCGCCGCGCTGAGCAGCCGGTCGTCGAGGCGGGCCGCGACGGCCACGGCGAGCCGGGCCGATGCCTCGACCGCCCCGAAGTGCCGGGCGGCGAAGGCCGCGGCCCGCTCCTCACGCGCGGAGTGCCGGGCGTGCCGGAAGTCCTTCATCATCGCGCCGGTGTCGATCCCCACCGGACAGGCCAGCTCGCAGGTGGAGTCCCCGGCGCAGGTGTCGACGGCGTCGTAGCCGTAGGCGTGGAGCAGCCCTTCCTCGACCTCGGAGCCCGCGGGCTGACGCGCCATCTCGCGCCGCAGCACGATCCGTTGCCGGGGCGTGGTGGTCAGATGACGGCTGGGGCAGGTGGGTTCGCAGAAGCCGCATTCGATGCAGGGGTCGGCCACCGGCTCGATCCGGGGAATCGTCTTGAGACCGCGCAGATGCGCCCGGGGGTCCCGGTCCAGCACGACCCGGGGGGCGAGGATCCCGTCGGGGTCCACCAGCCGTTTGAGGCGCCACATCAGATCGGTCGCCCGGTCGCCCCATTCGAGGGCGAGGAACGGTGTGATGTTCCGGCCGGTGCCGTGTTCGGCCTTGAGGGACCCGTCGAAGCGTTCCACGGTGAGGCGGCAGAAGTCGTCCATGAAGGCCGCGTACCGTTCCACGTCGCGGGGGTCCCCGGCGTCGAAGGCCAGCAGGAAGTGCAGGTTCCCGTGGGCGGCGTGCCCGGCCACGGCGGCGTCGAAGCCGTGCCTGGTCTGGAGTTCGAGCAGTGTCTCGCAGGCGGCCGCGAGCCGGGCGGGAGGCACCGCGAAGTCCTCCGTGATCAGTGTGGTCCCGGACGCCCGCGAGCCGCCGACCGCCGTGACGAACGCCTTGCGGGCCTTCCAGTAACCGGCGATCGCCTTGGGGTCCCGGGTGAACGCGTTGGTCACCGAGGCGACGGGGGCCACCAGCTCCAGCCCGGCCGCCACGCGCCGCGCGGCGGTCTCGTACTCCTCCAGCGCCGCCGGGTCCGGGGCCCTGAACTCGACCAGCAGCGCGGTGGTCCCGGGCGGCAGCTCCGCCCAGTCCGGGGGAACCCCCGCCACGCTCACGGAGGCCCGGAGCGTGTTCCCGTCCATCAGCTCGACGGCGAGGGCTCCGGCCTCGTTGAACGCGGGCACGGCGGCGGCCGCGGCCGGGAGGGACGGGAAGAACAGCAGCGCGGTCGTGACGTGCCGGTCCAGCGGAAGGGTGTCGAAGACGACCTCCGCGATGAAGCCGAGGGTGCCCTCGGAACCGATCATCAGCCCGCGCAGGATATCCACCGGGGTGGAGCCGTCGAGGAAGGCGTCGAGGCGGTAACCGTTGGTGTTCTTGATCTCGTACTTGGCCCGGATCCGGGCGACCAGAGCGGAGTCGGCCCCGATCTCCGCCTTGAGGTCCAGCAGTCCACGGCACAGGGCCGGTTCCGCCCGGGCCAGCAGGGCGTCCGCCTGCGGGTCAGCGGTGTCCACGACGGTGCCCGACGGCAGGACGAAGGTGAGGGAGGCGACCGTGCGGTAGGAGTTGCGGGTGGTTCCGGCGGTCATGCCCGAGGCGTTGTTGGCGACCACGCCGCCGATGGTGCAGGCGATGGCGCTGGCGGGATCGGGGCCGAGGACCCTGCCGTACCGGGACAGCGTCGCGTTGGCCCGGAACACCGTGGTGCCCGGCCCGAGGCGCGCGCGGGCCCCTCCGTCCAGGACCTCGACGCCCGCCCAGTGCCTGCGGACGTCGACCAGGATGTCCTCGCCCTGCGCCTGGCCGTTGAGCGAGGTGCCGGCGGCGCGGAAGACCACGTTCCGCCCCTTGCCACGGGCGTAGGAGAGGACGGCGGACACGTCGTCGATGTCCTCCGCCACGACGACGGCACACGGCAGGAAGCGGTACGGGCTGGCGTCGGACGCGTAGCGCACCAGGTCCGACAGACCGGTGAGGACTTTGTCGGCGCCGAGCAGGGCGGTCAGCTCACCGCGCAGCGGCTCGGGCGTGCCGCCGGAGCGGTCGGGCGTCACCCGGTCGGGGGCGGGTCTCGCGGGACGGGAGACGGGGCGCAGGCTGTCCGGATCCGGCTCCAGCAGGGGCATGGGTCTCCTCCTCGTTCGAGGTGCTCGCCGGTCGTTCGGTCGCCGGTCATGGGCCGCCGGTCGACGTCCGAACGCGGTCGCGTCCGACGGCACCCGGGTACCGGAGCGCTCTCATGATCGCCCCAGCGAGGGTGACGTACCCCATGGCCACGGCGGAAGAGGCGGGCCGGACGCCCTCGTTTCCCGCTGTCGGAGCGAGGGCGGCGGGCGTCAGCGGCGGTCGTCGTCGCTGTGCGCGGGGTGGAGGTCCGGGCCGTCGATCAGGGTGCCGAGCAGTCCGCCGAGCAGTTCGCGCTGCCCGGGGCTCAGCGGGGCGAGCATCTCCTCGGCGGCGGCCCGGCGGACCGAACGCAGCTCCTCCAGGGTCCGGCGCCCGGCGTCGGTCAGTTCGATCCGGGTCACCCGCCGGTTCGCCGGATCGGGTGCCCGGCGCACCCGGTCGGCCGCCTCCAGCCCGTCGACCAGCGTGGTGACGGCCCGCGGCACGACCTCCAGGTGCTCGGCGAGGTCCGCCATCCGGGGCGGCGAGCCGTACAGCGCGAGGGTCCTGAGCAGGCGGGACTGCGCGGGGGTGATACCGAGACCGCGTGCCTCCAGATGCCGTTTCTGGATGCGGTGCACCCGGCGGGTCAGCCGTAGCAACTGCTCGGCGAGGATGCCGTCCGCGTCCGGGGTGTTCATGGCCGCACCATACCGGACATCAATCATTGTGAGCATAGGTAACTATGAGCTATGCTCGTCATCGTGCGGCGCGGCGCCTGCCGTGCCGGACCCGTACGGCGTTTCCCGCATCCCCACAGGAGGCTCATGCGTGCCAAAGCGATTCCCTGGACGTCCTCACCGCCCGTCCCGGATTCCGGTTCCGTCCCGGAGACGGTCTCCGCCCTGGACCGGGCCGGTGCCCAGGACCGCGGGCCGGTCGAGGACCCCGCCCCCGACCCGGAGCCCGTTCACCCTCTCGGACAGTCGGGGCAGCTGCGCCGCATCGCTCGGTTGTTCCGCCCTTACAAGGGGCAGCTCGCCCTCGTGGGACTGCTGGTCTGCGCCGCCTCGATGGTCTCGGTGGCGACCCCGTTCCTGCTCAAGGCGATCGTGGACACCGCGATCCCTGAAGGGCGCACCGGGCTGCTGGGCCTGCTGGCGCTCGGCATGATCCTCGGCGCCCTGGTGACCGGGATCTTCGGCGTCCTCCAGACGCTGATCTCCACCACCGTCGGTCAGCGCGTCATGCACGACCTCCGCACGGCGGTCTACGCGCGCCTCCAGAGCATGTCCCTGGGGTTCTTCACCAGAACGCGCACCGGTGAGATCCAGTCCCGGATCGCCAATGACATCGGCGGTATGCAGGCCACCGTCACCTCGACGGCGACCTCCCTCGTCTCCAACCTCACCGCCGTGGTCGCCACGGTCGTCGCGATGCTCGCGCTCGACTGGCGGCTCACCGTGGTCTCCCTGCTTCTGCTGCCCGTGTTCGCCCTGATCAGCCGCAGAGTGGGACGCGAGCGGAAGAAGGTCACCGCCCGCCGCCAGAAACAGATGGCGATCATGGCGGCCACCGTCACCGAGTCGCTCTCCGTCAGCGGCATCCTGCTGGGGCGCACCATGGGGCGCGCCGACTCCCTCACCCGCGCCTTCGCCGAGGAGTCCGAACGGCTCGTCGACCTCGAAGTGCGCTCCAACACCGCGGGACGCTGGCGGCTGGCCGTCATCACGATCGTCATGTCCGCCATGCCCGCCGTTCTCTACTGGTCCGCGGGCGTGGCCTTCGCCGTCGGCGGACCCGCCGTGTCCCTGGGGACCCTCATCGCCTTCGCCGCCCTCCAGCAAGGGCTGTTCCGGCCCGCCGTCGGTCTGCTGTCCACCGGGGTCGACATCCAGAGCTCGCTCGCCCTGTTCCAACGGATCTTCGAGTACCTGGACCTGCCCGTCGACATCACCGAGTCCCCCGACCCCGTCCGCCTCGACGGGATCAGGGGCGAAGTCGCCTTCGAAGGAGTCGGCTTCCGCTACGACGGGACCGGCACGGCGGTCCTCGACGGCATCGACCTCATCGTTCCGGCGGGCGGCAGCCTCGCCGTGGTCGGGAGCACCGGAGCGGGCAAGTCCACCCTGGGCCACCTCATACCCCGTCTGTACGACGTGACGGAGGGCCGGGTGACCATCGACGGGACTGACGTGCGCGACCTGGACTTCGCCACCCTGGCGCGCGCGGTCGGTGTGGTGTCCCAGGAGACCTACCTCTTCCACGCGACCGTGGCGGAGAACCTGCGGTTCGCCCGCCCGGACGCCACCCGGGAGGAACTGGTCGCGGCCGCCCGCGCGGCCCAGATACACGACCACATTGCCGCGCTCCCCGACGGCTACGACACCGTGGTCGGTGAGCGGGGGTACCGGTTCTCCGGAGGTGAGAAGCAGCGCCTGGCCATCGCCCGGACCGTTCTGCGCGATCCCCCCGTCCTCCTCCTCGACGAGGCCACGAGCGCGCTGGACACCGAGACCGAAGCAGCCGTGCAGACGGCACTCGACATCCTGGCGACCGGACGCACCACCATCACCATCGCCCACCGGCTCTCCACCGTCCGGAGCGCCGACCACATCGTGGTCCTCGACGGAGGGAGGATCGCCGAACGGGGGACGCACGAGGAACTGCTCGCGCTGGGCGGGCGTTACGCCGCCTTGGTGCACCGGGACGCCGCATCGGAGTCGACGGAATGAAGATGTATCGGTTTGAGGGTGTTCGTCGGGTTACCGTGCGGCCATGCAGACGAAGACTCCGCGCCGCCGCCCGGTCCGACTCACCCGCCGGGGCCGGATCGTCCTCGCCGCCACCGGCGCGATGGCGGTCGGAGCGGCGGTCGCCGTCGCGGTGATCCTGCCCGACGGGCCGCCGGACACCCCCACCGCACTGGTCGTCCCGGCCGGGTGGCGGGCCGACCAGGTCCTCGGGGCGGTCGACAAGGCCCTCGCCCTGCGGCCCGGCACGACGAAGAAGCAACTGCCCACGATGCGTCTCGCGCTGCCCGCCGACGCCCGGGGAAACCCCGAGGGCTATCTGTTCCCGGCCGGATACCCGATCACGGGAAAGTCGACTCCCCGTTCACTGCTGACGGACATGGTGAACACCGCCAACAGGAAGTTCCGCGCCACCCCCGTCGCCGCGGGCGCCAACGCGGAGGCTCCGAACCTCTTTCAGACGGTCACCATCGCGAGCATCGTCCAGGCCGAGGCCGACAACGAGAACGACATGGGGAAGATCGCCAGGGTCATCCACAACAGGCTGCGCCAGGACATGCCCCTCCAACTGGACTCCACGATCGACTACGCCCGGCACCGGGGCACACCGGACACCGCTGACGGCGCGGCCCGCCCCGACCACCCCTACAGCACCTACACGCGTACGGGGCTGCCCCCCGGTCCCATCGCCAACCCCGGCGAGAACGCCCTGCGCGCGGCGCTCAACCCGCCACCGGGGGAGTGGCTGTACTTCGTCACCGTCAAGCCCGGCGACACCCGCTTCACCGTGGAGTACGGGGAACACCAGCGCAATGTGGCCGAGTTCAACGAGCTCCGGACCCGCGCCACCCGCTCTGCCTCTCCCGCCCCGGCTTCTTCCGCCCCGACATCCTGATCCCGCCGGTCCCGGCGTCTCCTCACGGATGGCGGGCTTCCGGTCATGGGCGCGGCACGGGGGCGTCCGTGACCGCATCCGGACCAGGCATTCCATGCGGCACCTGAACGAGGGGGACCTGGGGCGGTCCCCGCCTCAGACGGTGACGGTGACCAGTTCCCCGGACAGCAGCCGTCTGATGTCCCGCACCGCCGCGCGGCCCGCCCGGTTGGCGCCGGTGGTGCTCGCCGACGGCCCGTACCCGACCAAGTGGACCCGGGGGTCCACGGCCGCCCGGGTGCCCTCCATCCGGATGCCGCCACCGGCCCCGCGCAGCCTCAGCGGCGCCAGATGGTCGGTGACCGGGCGGAACCCCGTGGCCCAGAGGATCACGTCGACCTCGATGCTCCGGCCGTCGTCCCACGCCACCCCGTCGGGGGTCATCCGGTCGAACATCGGCAGTCGGTCCAGAACCCCGTCCGCCCGTGCCGCCCTGACCGCGTCCGTGAGCGGAAGGCCCGTCACCGACACCACGCTCCGTGGCGGCAGTCCGGCCCGTACCCGTTCCTCGACCAGCGCCACTGCGGAACGCCCCGCCTCGGCGTCGAAGGGCCCCTCCACGAACACCGGGGGCCGCCGGGTGACCCAGTGGGTTCCGGCGGCGTACGGGGCCAGCTCCATCAGGTGCTGGGTTCCCGAGGCACCGCCTCCCACCACGAGGACGCGCAGTCCGGCGAACTCCTGAGGGCCCCGGTACTGGGCGGTGTGCAACTGCCGTCCACGAAACGTCTCCTGCCCCGGGTAGCGCGGCCAGAACGGCCGGTCCCAGGTACCCGTCGCGTTGATCAGGGCGCGCGTCGACCACCGGCCCGCCGAGGTCTCGACCAGTAGCCGCCCTGCCTCCCCCTCCCGTACCGCGCGCACGTCCACCGGACGCCGCACCCGCAGATCGAAGGCGCGTTCATAGGCGGTGAAGTACTCGCCTATCACCTCGGAGGACGGACGGTCCGGGTCGGCGCCCGTCAGCTCCATGCCGGGCAGCGCGTGCATCCCGTGCACCTTGCCGTAGGTCAGGGTCGGCCAGCGGAACTGCCACGCTCCGCCAGGGCGGGGCGAGTGGTCGAGGACCACGAAGTCGAGATCGGGCGTGAAGCCCGTGCGCCGCAGATGGTAGGCGCTGGACAGCCCCGCCTGCCCGGCGCCGATGACCACCACCTCCACGGGCGTGGCCTCGGAGTTCATGGGTATGACTCCGGGGTCCATGGGCGTGGCCGTGATGTCCACCGGTGTGACTGTGGTGTCCACGGGCGAGGTGGCGTCCGCCGCCCCCAGATCGAGACCCTCGATGTAGTTCACACTTCTACCAACCCGTGGAGTGGTCCGGATCTTCCCCGTCCGGCCCGTCCGGTCAACGCGGAGGCGGTGACTTCGGCCACGGCGCAATCCCGCCGCGCCGCCTGACGCCCACCGGGCTGAGCAGCGAGAACGGTGCCGTGCGGGAATCCGCCGTCAGGAAAGCGGGCCTCTTCACGGGCCGACATCCGTCCGGATGGCAGCGGTGGCGAAGCCGTCGACGGGCCTTCTGCGTCACGATGGGATCATGTCCGACACCTTCACCACCCGTGTCCTCGACGTCACCACCGGCTCCCGGGAGACGGTTCTGGACCTCACCGAGGAGTGCGCTTCCTTCCTGGCGGACGCTGCGGCGGGCCGGGACGGTCTGCTGAACGTGTTCGTCCCGCACGCGACGGCGGGGGTCGCCGTCATCGAGACCGGCTCGGGCAGCGACGACGACCTGCTCGCGGCGCTGCACCGGCTCCTCCCCGCGGACGACCGCTGGCAGCACCGCCACGGCAGCCCCGGCCACGGCCGTGACCACGTCCTCCCGGCACTGGTCGCCCCGCACGCGACCCTTCCCGTGATCTCCGGAACGCTCGCACTCGGCACCTGGCAGTCGGTGTGTCTGGTGGACACCAACCGCGACAATCCGCGCCGTCAGGTCCGGCTGAGCTTCCTCGGCTGATCGAGCCGAACAAGATCGTCCTGGACGGCGCCAGAGCAATGGCCCACACTCTGCGGACGATCGATCCCGAGGTCGAGGGCATGGCCGAACTCGCGATGACCGCCGGGTGCGACGACGATCTCGCGGGCGGTTCCACCCGGATGGCCAAGCAGCTCCGCAGTCTGATCACCCGGATCCATCCTTCCCCGGAACGGGTTCCGGGCCCGCGGATTCGGCACCCGGCCGTGCTCGAACTGGCTGGACCAGTACGGCTCCCCGGCTCGGATTCGCAAAGTGCGCCTTCTCGATGTGGGTATCGGGGAGGAGGGGGAGCCGGATACCGCGATGAGGGCGGCCCCGGAGCGGATCGTCGTCTGTTTGACGGCACCGTCGAGATCGCCGGTGGTGAACGTGACGAGTTGCGACCACCGGCCACGGCCTCACCGTTCCGGCCCTTTCGTCGCGCACCGACCGCCTTTTGTCCTCTTCCGGACCGCATGGCCCCCGAAATGTGCAATTGCGCCCTGCATGCATGGCGACCACGATGAATTTCGCACGGTAATCAAGAAAACGCGCGATGGCGTGAGGGGGAAATGTGAAGGCGTAATTGCGCCACTGCCTCGGACCTGGCGATCATGTGTACGCACCATTTACGTTGTGTGAGCGAATTCCCCTCACTCAGGGAGAGTGAATGCGCCACACACTGAGATGGCTCTTATCGGCCGCGCTGGTCTTCGGCGCGGCGGTCACCACGGGTGCCCCTTCCGCCACGGCCGCGCCCGCCAACACCGTCCCGGACGTCAAGGCCCAGCTGCAGGCCCTGCCCGGAGTGGCCTCCGTCCGGCAGGTCTGGGAGATGGAGCCCAATGAAACCCGCCTGTACGAGTTGCAGTTCGACCAGCTCAAGGACCACCGCAACCCCTCGGCCGGCACCTTCCGGCAACGGGTCGCCGTACGGCACCGCTCGGAACAACTCCCCACGGCGCTGCTGACCGTCTTCTCCACTCAGGAGAGCGCGAGGCCCCCGGTCGGCTTTCCGTACCTCACCAATGACGTGTCGGTGGAACGGCGATTCACCGGCACCTCCCAGCCCACCTCCAAGGACCTGACGAAGCTGGACATCCGGCAGGTGGCCGACGACCTGCACCGGATAACCAGCTCGCTCAAGGGCCTGTACCAGCAGAAGTGGATCTCCACCGGTGAAGGGGATGAGGACGCGCAGACCGCGATCTACCACCGGCGCTTCCATCCCGCCGACGTCCACGGCACTTATGTCCTCGGTGGCCGCAACGACGTCGACAACGCCGAGGACTCCGCGTACGACGAGGTCATAGCGAACAAAAGCACCCCCGAGTGCACCGACCGCATCAAGGCTTTCCAGCGCGAGGCCCTCAAGCGCCGGGGCGAACTGCTGGAGCTGTACCAGCGGGAAGCCCAGATCAACCGCGATTCCCACCAGGTGATCGGATCGGCGGACAAAGCCTTCGAGATCTCCGTCACCAACTACATGCGGCGATTCTGGAACACCTTCAACGATCGCCGCATGTGCGTCTCCATCCCCCTGGCATCGGCTCCCACCTCCGAGATCTGGAACTCCCTCCGCTTGACCGGTGGCGTCTACCTCGAAGGGGACCGGAACCTGCGCTTGTACGAAGTGGAGAACTACCTCGCCGGAACCCAGACCGGATGGCCTAGCGTCGACACCTCCCACCTCGACGACCTGCTGCGCTACCCGGGGATCAACCAGCCCCGCAGTCTGGTCGACCGCGGCTTCCCCATGACGTTCGACAACGGAGCGATGGCCGACATCGACCGCTGGGTCCGCGAAGAAGCATCCGGAATCATCTTCTTCTACACCGAGGACCATCCGAGGACAGCCGAGCGGTTCCACCCCGGCGAAGGCAGCACCGACACCAAGGTCTTCTACAGCCCGAACGGTGAAATCGACCGACTGGACCCGGCCGATCAGCGGGAGCTGACCGCAACGCTGAATCGGTGGGCGGGCCGGGCGTGACCGTCCGCTCGTCAGGCGAAAGCCCCGCATGACCTTCTGCGAAACCCCCCGATCACAGGAGAGTGAATGCGCCACACCATGAGATGGTTCGAGCCCGGTGCGGGCAGCACCGACACGAAGCTCTTCCTCGGCCCGAACGGCGAACCGCACGGGCTCAGCCCGGCCGAGCGGCAGGAGCTGCTCCAGAGGGTGAAGCGGGGCGGCGGGGCGGCCTGACCGACTGCTCCGGCGCCCGGCCCCGGCTGACCTCACACCCGCCATCCGGCCCGGTGCCGTGCCCGCCGTGCGTCGCTCCCGGCGCACGGCGGGCATCCGTGAGCGGAGCCGGACACCGGGCCGAGGTCCCTCCGGGAGTCCGCTCCACGTGCGGCACGACTCTTCCGCCGCTTGGCTGGTCCAGGAGGTACGTCCGCGCCGCTGCGGCCGGGGATGCCCGCGATGGCCACCGTTCGACCAGCCCCTGACGGGGCTCGGGACGTTCCAGGCTCGTTCGGCAACGGCTCGTGCTGTGCCGCGCCCTACTGGCGGGGCTCCTCGCGACCACCGCCGTCCCCGCCTCCACCGTCCGGGCGGCGTCCGGCCGGGCCCGCGCCGCCACCACGGACTTCGACGGGGACGGACGCGGGGATCTGGCGGTCGAGGCGGGTGGAGCCGAGGACGTCAGCGTCCCCTCAGCCCTTCCGGGTGCGTACGAGCCATGGAGTGTGGAGTTCCGGCCATCTGCCGGTAAGTCAGGTGCGTGGGCGGTGTGGGGACGTGAGGATTCCGGATCGGACCGGCAATCCGCCGGCCTGTGCGGTTCCAGAGCAACAGGGGTGGGGCATATGGCGGCAACGTGGCAGGGTTACGTGGACCAGCTGATTGGCTCGGGGCACATCGCCCGAGCGGCGATCATCACCCGCGCCAACGGCACACCCGTTGCCGCCAGCGCGGGATTCGCACTGAAGGACGGCGAGGCCGCAGCGATCCTCAAGCTGTACGCGGACCCCTCGAAGGTGTTCAGCACCGGCGTCACCGTCGGCGGCACGAACTACCGGGGCATCAAGGGCGTCGGCCGCTCGATCTACGGCCAGACCGGCGGCAACGGCGCCGTCCTGGTCCGGACGGACCAGACCATCCTGATCGGTCTCTACACTCAGCAGCAGCAGCCCGGCAACGCGGCCAATGTCGTGGAGAAGCTGGCCGACCACCTGCTGAGCGGCGGCTACTAGGGCGGACGCCCCGCACAGCGCCAAGAGGCCCCGGGGACCCGGCCCGTCGCCCGGGACGGGCGCACCGACCCCGTGGTGCACGGACGGCTGACGGCGGGCGACTTCAACGGGGACAAGCCCCCGGGACCTTCGGCTTTGCCCCGTTCACGGGCTCCACGGGTGTGTCAGTGCATCAGCAGCAGCCGTGTGTTCGGTACCAGTTTGCGGTTCACGCTGGTGCTCTGCACGAAGATGGTGAAGTCGTCGTTGTGGTCCGGCTTGACGCGGACCTCCACGTCCGGGAGGCCGAGCAGGGCTCGGGCCTCGGGTCCCGTGTACACCCGGTCCGTCTTCTTCTCCAGTACCGCGATCTGCTTCCGTGCCTGGACCTTCTCCGCCTTGCTCAGCTGGTAGAAAGCGCCACCGGTACGGTAGGTGTGTCCGGATTCGACGACCCAGTTCCGGATCGCCGTGTCGCGGTCCACCGGGATCAGTACGAACGCCGACGGGTCCACCGGGGTGAGGCCGGCGGCCTGGATGGTGTCCTTGTTGACCGCATCCGCACCCGTGGAGAACACCGCCCGCGATCCCCGGATGCCCTTGGTGCGGCCCACCATGAACTTCTCGGTGGCCTGCCGGATGACCTGCCCGGCCTCCTCCAGCCCCTGTGCGGTCGTCGCGTCCCAGACGGCGATGTTGTCCTTCGGGAAACCGCACCGCATCGCCTCGCGCTTGCCCAATTGGTCCGGCACCAGGACGGCCAGCGTCCAGTTGTCGTTCTGCGCCTCGATCATCGCCGTCACCGCCTGGACCAGCTTCTGCGGATTCCGGCTGGGGGCGTCGGGGCAGCGATGGCTCGCGTTCTCCTGGCCGTCGGTGAGCACGAACGTCAGAAAGCTGTGGTCGCCGTACAGTTGGGCGGTCTGCGCCAGCTCCCGCTGCGACTTCAGGGCCGCCGCCAGCAGGGCCGTCATGCCGCTGGCCCGGTACAGCTGCTTCAGCGACGGCATCCGCAGCACGTCCTTGTCGTAGATGACGCACTTCACCTCGTCGGCGAAGACGTACACCGTGACACGGGTCTCCTGGTCCAACTCCCTCGACCGGCGCGCGAGGTACTCGATCTGCTGGTCGGCGACCTCGACGACCTTGCGGCTCAGGTGCGACATCGACGAACTGGCATCCAGCACAAGAGCGACGTGGTTGATGTAGTTTTGGCTTCCGGACACGGACGGCTCCCCCTCGTGACGAGTTGATGCTCCGTACCGTCTCACCCGCCACTGACAATCGGTCCGGCTCCCGGGCCGGACGGCGAGCCCACCCCGCTCCGCCCCCCCCGGCGCCGCTGGTCATGGTCGGGCGCCGGGCGGGTGACCGGCGGGTGACCGCGTCAGCGTCCCCTTCCCCAGGACCGCGACCTCGTCGGCGATCCGGTCCACCACGAGGGGGTCGTGCGTGATGACGACGAGCCCCAGTGACTCCCGGGCCCTGAGTTCGTCCAGGAGTTCGAGGACGGACGCCTGGGTGACGGTGTCGAGCGCCGAGGTCATCTCGTCGCACACGAGGACGCGGGGGCGGGCCGCCAACGCGCGCGCGATGGCGGCCCGTTGGCGCTGACCACCGGAGAGTTCCCCGGGCAGCCTCCGTAGGTGGTCGGGCCGCAGCCGGACCAGTTCCAGCAGCCCGGCCGCCGTCTCCTCGATCAGTTCCGGGTCCCGCATCCCCCGCAGCAGCCGCAGCGGACGGGACAGGGCGGTTCCCACGGTCTGGCCGGGGTGCAGCGTCCCGGCGGGGCTCTGCGGTACGAGCTGGACGGCCGCGCGGTCGGCGACCGGGCGGTTCCGGGCGTTCGGGGCCAGGGGCCGTCCGTCCAGCAGAAGCGTTCCGGCGTCGGGCGGGCACAGCCCCGCGAGGCAGTGCGCGAGGGTGCTCTTGCCCGCGCCGGACGCGCCGGTGAGGGCGAGAGCGCGGCCCGCCCGGACGGCCAGCGCCACGCCGTCGAGCACGGCCCGCGAGTCCCGTACGACCCGTAGCCCCCTGGCCTCCAGCACCGGCGGGCCGGACGGGGAGCCGGGTTCCTCCCGGAGCTCCGGGGTGCGTTCCCGGGGGCGGGCCGCCGCCACGAGCCGCCGCGCCGGGGCGGAACCGGGGGAGCGGGCGACCCGGTCGGCGGGACCGTCCTCGGTGATCCTTCCCTGGTGCAGGACGACCATCCGGTCGGCGAGGCCGTCAACGGCGGTCAGATCGTGGGTGATCCACAGCAGCGCGGTCCCGGACGACCGCAGTCGCGCGAGTTCCCCGCGCATCTCCTCCCGGGCCTCCCGGTCCAGCGAGGAGGTCGGTTCGTCGAGGACGAGCAGGCGCGGTGAGCGGGCGAGGGCGACGGCGAGCGCTCCGCGCTGCTGCTGGCCGCCGGAGAGCTCACCGGGGTGCCGCCGCCCGAGCGCGGCCGTCAGGCCGACCCGCTCCAGCAGGGCTTCGGCCGCGGTGCCGTCCCGGGTGCCGAGCGCGGTGCGCACCGTGGTCGTGAGCCGCTGGTGCGGATTGAGCGCGGTGTCCGGGTCCTGACTGACGTACGCGGCGGTCCGGCCGCGCAGGCCGGGTGGCGGGTCCGGGAGGCTGGGCCGCCCGGCGACGGCCACGGTGCCGCCGCGATGGGTGATTCCCGGGCGCAGCAGCCCCAGGAGGGCGAGGGCGAGGGTCGTCTTGCCCGAACCCGAGGCTCCGACCACGGCGACGCACTCACCGGAGGCCATGGTCAGGGAGACCCGGTCGAGCACCGGTCCCCGGGGGGAGTGGAGTTCGAGCTCCGTCACCCGGACCAGGGGCTCGCCTCCGGTCGTGGGGAGCGCGTTCGGGACGGGCGCGGTCATCGTCGGGGCCCCTGTTCGTCGTGGCGTGCTCGGTCCGTCAGCAGGTTGACGCTCACCGCGAGTACCGCGACGAGCAGCAGCGGGGCCAGGAGCGCCACCGGTTGGAGCGTCGCCCCGGGCAGCGCCTCGACGATGAGCGTCCCCCAGTCGGTTCCGGTCGTCGCGACGCCGAGGAAGCCCGCCGCCGTCACCAGGTACAGCGTCAGGACGAACCGGAGGCCCGCCTCGGCGGCCACCGTCGGGGCGACGAGCGGCAGCACCTCGTGCCCGAGCAGCCAGGTGCGGCTCTCCCCGCGGGCGGCGGCCAGTTCCACGTGGGGTCGGCGCAGCACCGGCCCGGCGGCGGCCCGGACCACCCGGGCGCAGAGCGGCACGCTCGCCGCCGTGGCCGCCGCGATCACGCCGGGCCGCCCGGGAACGGTGGTGAGGACCAGCAGCAGGGTCAGCACGGGCGGGACGGCGGCGAGCGCGTCCAGCGGTCGGGTGACCAGGCCGCCCAGTCGGCTCCGCCGGTGTTCCAGGAGGGCCGAGAGCAGTCCGGCGAGGGTGCCGAGGGTGACGGCCACCGCCGTGGCGGCCAAGGTGGTGATCACCACCGACGGGCTCCCGTGGAGGAGCCGGGAGAGCACGTCGCGTCCCAGGTGGTCGCCGCCGAGCCAGTGCCCGGCTCCCGGCGCGGCGTGGGGCGGGGCGACGACGGCGGTGGGCGAGTGGGGCGCCAGCGGCGGGCCGAGCAGCCCGAGCGGCAGCACCACCGTGACGGCCACGGCGGAGATCCACCGCCGGACGGTCCGCCGTCCCTGTGGGGTGGTGTCCGGGGGCACGGGCGCGCTCATGTCCGCACCGTCCCGCCGGTGGTGCCGAGATCGGCCACCACCGTGGCGAGCAGGGTGAGCGCGCCGGTGATCATCGCCAGTGCCTGGACCACGGGCAGGTCGCCGGTGGTCACCGAGGTCACCAGGAGCTTGCCGATGCCCGGATAACCGAAGACCACCTCCACGAGCACCGTTCCTCCCATCAGTCCCGCGGCTCCGACGAGCCAGATCTGTGCCGCCGAGGGCAGCACCGCGGGCAGGACGGCCTGCCGCAGGACCGCCCGCTCCGGCAGGCCGTTGAGCCGCATGAACTCCACGTGCGGTGACCGCAGGGCGGCGGCCGTCTGCGCGCGGATCACCCGGGCCGCGTAGACGAGGCCGGTGAGGAGCAGGCTGAGGACCGGCAGCACCAGGACCTCGGGGTGGGCCAGGGGGTGTTCCCCGGCCGGGACGAGCGAGACGGCGGGCAGCAGGCCGGGCCGCCCCGCGAACAGCAGGACCAGGAGGCTCGCGACCACGAACTCGGGCACCGCGACCGTCAGCAGCAGGACCGCCGAGCCCACCCGGTCGGACCGGCGTCCGGCGCGGTGGCCGAGCGCCACGCCGAGCGCGAGTGACGCGGGGACCAGCAGCAGGACGGTGAGGCCGACGAGGACCGTGGTGTTGCCCAGCCGGTCCGCGAGCAGTTCGCCCACGGGCGTTCCCCCGGCCGAGGTGCCGAGGTCCCCCCGGAGCAGCCCGGTGGCCCAGTCCAGGTAGCGCTCGTGGAGCGGCTCGTCCAGCCCCAGCCGCTCCCGGGCGGCCTCGGCCTGCTCGGGGGTGGCGCCCGGCCCCAGCCGCGCGGTGGCCGGATCGCCCGGCAGCAGGTCGACCCCGGCGTGGACCACCAGGGACAGGAGCACCAGCAGTCCGCCCGCCACGGCGAGCCGCCCCGGGACGCGTGCGAGGGCGGTCCGTCTCATCCGGTGAACCCGACCCGGCCGAGCCAGGGGTACTCGGGGGACTCGCGGCCCTCGACGCCCGTGACCTTCTCCTTCGCGACGCTGAGCACGTCACCCCGTCCCCAGGCGACCCAGTTGCCCCGGTCGGCCATGACCTTCTGCGCCGTCTCCCAGGCCCGCGCGCGTTCGCCCTCGTCCGTGCTGGCGATGGCGGTGGCGACCGCCTCGGACAACTCCTCGTCGGGGAAGGCGAGCGTCTCGTAGGCGGCGGACCGGGTGTAGGTCAGGGCGAGGGAGAAGGGGCCCAGCGGGAAGGCGATGGCGTCGCAGGACTTCATCCCTTCCGGGTCGAAGCCCTCCGGTACGCCGACCTTGTCCAGCCGGGCGTCCAGTCCCAGTTCCCGGAGCTGCTCGACGAACAGCTCCGAGGACGAGTTGAGGCCGACCTCGAACTCGGCGGTCCGTACGACGAAGGGGCGGCCCCGCGCGCCGGCCGCCTTGAGCAGCCGCTTCGCCCGGGCGACATCGCGCTCCGGTACCGGGACACCGTCCAGGAAGTGCTTGGCGCCCGCGCCGAAGAGGTCGTTGGCGACGGTGCCGAACCCCAGGAAGACGGACCGTACGAGCGCCTCGCGGTCGATGCCGATCCGGACGGCCCGGCGGACCCGGGGGTCGGCGCACGGGCCCCGGGTGACGTTGAGGACGAATCCGTAGCTGGTGCGGAGCGCTTCGCCGCCTCCCCTGACCCGCAGTCCCGGTCCGGGAGCGCCCGACTTGGCGCTGGCGAAGGATATGTCGGCGGCGTAGTCGGCCTGATCGGCCTTGACGGCGTTCACCCGGGCCTGGGCGTCGTCGATGCTCAGCAGGGTGATCCGGTCGGCGTTCCCGGCGCCGTCCCAGTACGCGTCGAACCGTTCGAGGCGGGTCTCGACCCCGGCCCGGAACCGGGAGACGCGGTACGGGCCGGTGCCGACGGTGTTCCCGGCGGTGAAGCTCTTCGTGCCCTTCTTGATCACGTAGAGGCCCGCTCCGGCGAACAGGGTGGCCGGATCGCCCACGGGACGCGTGGTCGGCACGACCACCGTGTGGTCACCGGTCGCCCTGGCCTTCGACAGGTCGAAGTACTGGGTCAGTTCGCTCGGGAAGGCGCGGTCCGGTGAGGCGCGGTGCGCGAGGGTGTACACCACGTCGGCGGCGGTGAAGGGCGTGCCGTCGTGCCAGGTCACGCCCTGACGGAGGGTCAGGGTGCAGTTCTCGCCACGGGCGCCGGGCCGCGCGGCGGTGGCCAGGGAGGGCCGCGCGGCACCGTCCTCGACGTGGAAGAGCTGATCGAAGACCACGGCGTATCTGACGATGTCGCAGGGGGACGTGCCGACGGTCGGGTCGAGGGACTCGGCGGCGCCGGAACCGGCGAACGCGAGCCGCACGGTCCCTCCCCGCACGGCCTTGCCCGTGGGGGCGCCGTCGCTGACGGGGGCGGCGTCCCCGGACGGCGAGCAGCCGCCGGCCAGGGGGACGGTCAGGGCGGCGGAGCCCGCGCCGAGCAGGGCGAGCACGGTCCGCCGACTGAGGGGGGCGAGGGCGGAGCGCGGCGTTCCACGGTCGGCGGGCGGGGTTCTGAGAGACATGTGGCGCTCCGGGATTCACGATCGGCCAGGCGATGCGTACGATGTTCGCGTAAGGCTAACCTTACTTGGCTCGAAATCACCAGCCCGAGGCCGCATGCTGACGACCATCGTTTTCACGAAGGGCTCCGTCCGGCTTCGCAGACCCGTGGAGGCACGACATGCCCACCCCTCGTACGGCCGCGCCGGTGCCCCGGTCCGGCGCCGCCCGGGAACAGGACGGAGCGACCGCGGACGGCCGGGGCGGGCAGCCCGTTCCCCCACCCGGTGAACCGCTGTTCGCGCTGCTCGCCAGCGTGCGCGGCCGACTGGCGCTCGCGCTGGGCGCGGGCGCCCTCGCCGGGGTCTGCGGCGTCGTCGGACTGCTGCTCGTCGGCCTCGCCCTCGCCGAACTGTTCTCGGCCGACCCCTCCAGTGCCACGGTCGTCCGGTCCCTCGGTGCCGCCGCGGTGGCGGCACTCCTCCACTTCGTGCTCCGCAAGCGGGCCTACGACATCTCCCACCTCGCCTCGTTCGAGCTGGAGACCACCCTCCGCCGTGACCTCGCCCGGCATCTGTCCACCGTCCCGCTCGGCACGGTCCAGTCCCTCGGCTCCGGTCCGCTGAAGAAGGTGGTCCAGGACGACGTCCGCGCCCTGCACGGCGCGGTCGCCGACGCCACGCCCATGCTCGGCACCGGCCTGGCCCAGCCCCTCGCCGCGCTGGTGGCCCTCGCCTTCGTCGACTGGCGGCTGCTGCTCGCCGTCCTCGCCGTGGTGCCCGCGGTCATGATCGGGTTCCGGCTCGTCACCCGTGACCACGCCGAGCAGCGCCGCCTCTACGACGACGCCAACGAGGCCGTCAACGAGGCGGTCGTGGAGTTCGTCCAGGGCATGCCCGTGGTCCGGGCCTTCGACGACGGCACCACGTCCTTCACCCGCTTCGCCGAACGGGTGGCCGACTTCACCCGGGCCACCGAACAGTGGCAGCGCCGCACCCGGAGCGCGGGCATCCTCACCCGGGCGGCCATGACCCCGCTGCCGACGCTGGTCGTCATCGTGGCCGTCGGCACCTGGCTGGTCTCCAACGGCTCCCTCTCCGTGGTCGACCTGGTCCTCGCCGCCTTGCTCGGCACCATGCCCATCGAGTCCGTCGTGCCCCTGATGTACCTGAGCCAGTTCATCACCGAGTCCCGGGCCGGCGCGCGGCGCATCGCCGAGGTCCTCGCCCTGCGGCCGCTGCCGGAGCCCGCGACGCCCAAGGCGCCCGCCGACGGCTCGATCACCCTCACCGGCGTCGGCTTCTCGTACCCCGGGGCCGACGGCGACCCCGCCACGGCGCGCAAGGCCCTGGACGGCGTCGACCTCCACGTACCCGCGGGCTCGGTCTGCGCCCTGGTCGGCGCCTCCGGCTCCGGGAAGTCGACCGTGGCCCGTCTCGTCCCCCGCTTCTGGGACGTCGACTCGGGCTCCGTCCGGGTCGGCGGCGTCGACGTCCGCGAGATCGGCTCCGACGCGCTGCTGCGGCACGTCGGGCTGGTCTTCCAGGAACCGTTCCTGCTCGACGACACCGTCGCCGAGAACATCCGCCTCGCCCGCCCGGACGCCACCGAGGAGGACGTCCGCGCGGCGGCCCGGGCCGCGCAGGCCGACGCCTTCATCCGTGAACTGCCCGACGGCTACGACACCCGTGTCGGCGAACGCGGCTCCCTGCTCTCCGGGGGACAGCGGCAGCGCGTCACCATCGCCCGCGCCCTCCTCGCCGACCCGCCCGTCATCGTCCTGGACGAGGCGACCGCCTTCGCCGACCCCGAGAACGAGGCCGCCATCCAGCGCGCGCTCGCCGAACTGACCCGGGGCCGCACCGTCGTCGTCATCGCCCATCGGCTCAGCACCATCGTCGACGCCGACCGGATCGTGGTCATGGACCGGGGGAGGGTCGCCGAGAGCGGCACCCACGCGTCGCTGCTCGCCACGGGCGGACGGTACGCCGCCCTGTGGGCGCAGCACACGAAGGCGGACGCCTGGGGCCTGACCGGGCGTGCCGCCCGGACGTCCGGCGCCGCGCGGTCCGACAGCACCGAGGGGGTCTCCGCGTGAAGCGCCTGTTCCGTCTGATGATGCTCGCCGCCGGATCGAGGGGCGCGCACTTCCTCGTCGCCCTGCGGGCCTCCCTGGTGGGCTCCCTCGCCCAGGCCGCCGCGTACGGCGTCCTGATCGGACTGATCCACGAACTCGCCCGCCCCGGCGGTGACCCCGCCACCGCCTGGCTCTGGTTCGGCGCCTTCCTCGCGCTGTACGCCGTCGAGGCGCTCTGCCGGCTCGGCGAACTGCGTTTCCAGTACGAGGACTGGGCCCGGGTGATGTCCGACCTGCGGCTCGGACTCGGCGAGAAGCTGCGGGCCATGCCCCTGCGGGAGCTGGAGAAGCGCAGCGCCGGTGACCTCAGCGCGGTGATCGGCGGAAACGTCGCCTACGCCTCGATGGCCGCCTCGTACGTGGCCTTCCTCTTCCTCCAGGCCGCCGTCGTCCCCCCGCTCGTGGTCCTCGTCGTCCTGGTGGTCGACTGGCGCGTCGGACTGGTGCTCGCGGCCATGCTGCCCGCCGCCCTGCCCTTCGTCCGGAGCATCCAGCGCCGCGCCGGTACCGGACTGCGCGCCGCGAACGCCGCCGACGGCGCCGCCTCCGCGCGGATCGTCGAATACGTCCAGGGACTTCCGGTGCTGCGCGCCGCGGGCCAGACCGGCGCGTCGTCGCGACGCCTCGACGACGCGCTCCGCCGGCAGACCCGTGTCATGAGCGAATCGCAGCGCTCCCTGACGATGCCGAGCATCGTCGCCACCGCTTCGACGCAACTCGGGATCATCGCGGCCGTCGCCACCGGCGCGGCCCTGGTGTTCGACGCCCGGCTCTCCGCCGCCCTGCTCGCCGCGCTGGCCCTGGCGGCGGTCAAGCTCGCCGAACCCCTGGCCAACGCCGCCACCATGATCGCGGTGTTCGAACTCTCCGAGGCGTCCCTGGAGCGCATCGAGGAAGTCATGGAGAGCGAACCGCTCCCCGTCGGCGACCCCGGGGCCCGCCTCGACCGTTTCGACGTCACCCTGGAGGACGTCGTCTTCCGCTACGGCCCCGACGACCCCGTGCCCGTCCTCGACGGAGTCTCCCTCACCCTGCCCGCCCGTTCCCTGACCGCCCTCGTCGGGCCCTCGGGGTCCGGCAAGACGACGATCTCCAAGCTCATCACCCGCTACGCCGACCCCGACTCGGGCACGGTGCGCATCGGCGGAACCGATCTGCGTCTGATGGCGCCGACCGGGATCCACCGGCACGTGGCGGTCGTCTTCCAGGACGTCTACCTCTTCGACGACACCATCCGGGCCAACATCGCGATGGGGCGCCCCGGCGCCACCGACGCGGAGGTGGAGGAGGCGGCGAGGGCCGCGAACGTCCACGAGTTCGTCACCCGGCTGCCCCGGGGCTACGACACCCGGGTCGGGGAGGTCGGCGGCGCCCTGTCCGGGGGAGAACGGCAGCGCGTCTCCATCGCCCGCGCCATCCTCAAGGACGCGCCGATCGTCCTCCTCGACGAGCCGACCGCCGCGCTCGACAGCGGCAGCGAGGTCGCCGTCCAGCAGGCCGTCGACGCGCTCGTCCGGGAGAAGACCGTCCTCGTCATCGCGCACCGGCTGTCGACCGTCACCGGAGCCGACCAGATCCTCGTCATCGAGGACGGCAAGGTCGCCGAACGGGGCACCCACACCGGACTGCTCGCCGCCGGGGGGAGGTACGCGGCGATGTGGGCCGCCCAGACCGGTGCCCGGGCGTGGCGGGTCCCCCGTCCCTCAGCGGCGCCTTCCGCGTAGCCGGAAGCAGGGCCCGCCCCCGTCCGGGGGCGGGTCCTAGCGTTCCCCGTCGGTTCCGGGCGGGCCCTGGCGCTCCCCGCTCAGCAGTGCCCCCAGCAGCGCGGAGACCGGTCCGGCGAACTGGTCCCCGGTCGGTCCGCCCGCTTCCCGGGCCTCCGTCTGCGCTTCCCGGACCCGTGCGAAGGCGGGCAGTTCCTCCCCGTCGGCCCGGTTCACCGCGACGGTGCGCTGGCTGGGCTCCCCGGGCGGGACCAGCGGATGCTGCGAGAGCAGTTCCCCGAGCAGCAGGTGCCAGCACGCCCAGTAGGCGGTCAGGGCCTCCCGGGGCGGCAGCCCGGCCTCCAGGAAGTCCGCGAGGCAGGCGTCGACGAACGAGAACGCCGTCTCGGCGACCAGATCGCCCCGGATGAGGATGTGCAGCACCCAGACGTGGTCGGCCATGTAGTCATGGGCCTCCAGGAACCGCCGCAGCAGCCTGTCCCGGGGGGTGTCGCCCCCGACGTCCACCGGCAGTCCCGCGGCGATCTGCTCCAGCACGGCGACCAGCAGCGCGTCCCGGTCCGCGACGTGCCGGTAGAGCGAGGGCGCCGCCGTGTTCAGTTCCTTCGCCAGCGCGCGCATGGTGAGCGCGTCCAGTCCGTCCCGTTCGATCATCCGTCGCCCGGCCGCCACGACGGAAGCCCTGGTGAGACCGGGCCTCGGCCGTCGACGTCCGTAGCGGCCCCGTTCCACCGGACTGGACTCACGTGTCATCGGACCATCGTTTCACGGAACGGATCACCGCCGGGCGGCACCGATCGGTGGCCGCCGAGGGGCGCCGCGGTGCCGGGTGGGAGTCCGTCGCGGTGAAGCGGTGCGCGGCTACCCGGTGAACTGCGCCCGGGTGGGGGAGGCCACCGGCAGCGGGTGGGCGGCCGGGGTGCGGAGGCCGTCGAAGATCATGGACAGATAGCGCCGCCAGAGGCCCGGGGCGTCCTCGCTGACGCTGAGGACGGCCTGGGAGGCGGCGCTGAGCAGCAGGACGACGTCGAGGCCGGTGACGTCGTCGCGGACCGCACCGGTCGCCTGGGCGCGGGTGACGAGGGTGTCGGCGATGTCGGCGAGGCGTTCGCGGGAGGTGCGGACGGTGGCCTCGGAGCGGGAGAGGGCGGCGGCGGCCTGGCAGAAGGAGCGGTCGCGGGCCTGGATCTCGGTGCCGATGGTCATGAACTCGAACAGCGCCGGGCCCGGGTCGTCGGAGCCGGCGAGACGTTCCCCGGCCGTCACCAGTTCCTCCAGCCGGTCGCTGAAGATCTCCGCCAGGAGCTGTTCCTTGGTGTCGAAGTGGCGGAAGACGGTTCCCTTGCCCACCCCGGCGCGGGTGGCGATGCGGGTGATCGACACGTCCATGCCGTTCTCGGCGAACTCGGCGGTCGCGGCGTCCATCAGCAGGCGTCGGTTCCGTACGGCGTCGGCTCTTTGCATGGCCCCATCGTACATAAGCGGACCGTTCGGTCACATTGCTTGAGCCAAGCGGACCGCGCGGTCAGCTTTCGTGCTACGGTTCAGAACATGACCGGGCGGTCCGGTTGCGACGCCGGACCGTACGGGAACCCCTACGTACCGTCAGTGAGAGAGGAAACGTCATGGACGTCCGCGGTTACGAGACCGGCCCGATCGAGGCGGAGGCGGCCTTCACCTCCGACTTCCCCCTGGACGACCGCTACTCGACGCAGGACATCGTCGACATGCTGGAGCGGGAGCGCCCCAACATGGACATCCGGCCCGGCATGCGGCACAAGTACACCCCGCTGCGCTTCGACCCGGCCACCGGTGTGAAGTACATCGGAGGCCGCTACCTCTTCGACACCTGGGAGAACGTCCTCGACTACGACCACTTCACCAACGAGGAGCTGTTCCCGGAGCCGGGCGTGAAGTTCTGGTCCCGCTTCCCGGGCGTGGACAAGCACTACTGGAAGGTCACCGGCGCCCATGACTTCAAGCCGATGGCCACCTCCCACCACGTCAACCGGTTCGAGCGCTACTCGTACGCGCACGACGGCGTCGAGCGGCTGCTCGCCGAGGTGTGGCCGGTCATCCGGGACGAGGCCGAGAAGCAGGGCCTGTCCAGCGTCTGGCTGATGTTCCAGCCGGAGGAGAAGCAGATCGGCGTCCTCACCGTCGCCGGGAAGTCCGATGACGAGGACGCGGCCGTCGCCGTCTCCCGGGGGCTGGAGCGTCTGGAGCGCCTGGACGCCTTCGGCCGCTTCCTGCCCCAGCCGCTCGGAGCCGAGCAGCTCATGGACCGGACCAGCCTGATCGTCTCCTCCTGGCTGCCCGAGTCCCGCGCGCTCGGTGGCGCGCACTCGTCCTTCGACGTGTCGCCGCCGCACCCGAAGCCCCGGGTCTGAGGCGGAGGAAGGACGGGGCGTCCGGCCGGGACCTCGCACGGTTCCGGCCGGACACCCCCCTTCCGCCGCGGGGCGGGCCCGGTCCCGGGCCGCCGGGTCCTGGTCGCCGGGGCCTCGGGCGCGGTCGGCCGTTTCGCCGTCCAGCTCGCGGCCCGGGGCGGCGCGCACGTCGTCGCCGTCGCCCGCAAGCCGGAACTCGCCGATGAGCTGCGGGCCCTCGGTGCCGATGAGGCCGTCACCGACCCCGAGGCGGTCACCGGGCCCGTCGACGGCGTGCTCGACCAGGTCGGCGGGCCCGGCCTCGCCCGTGCTTTCGACGCCCTGGGCGAGGGCGGGACCCTCGTGCTGACCGGTGCGGCCTCCGGCGCGGCGACCGCGTTCCCGCCGGGCGCCCTGCTCGCGGATCCGCTCCGTCAGGACCGCTCGATCGTCACCTTCTTCGAGATGACCGGGAGCGGTCCGCCCGGACCCGTCCGGCTCCCTCCGCCATCCGGCCGGACGGGTCCGGCCCCTCACGATCCAGGGCCGGACCCGTCCGGCTCCGCCCACCGTCCACTGCCCGCCGCCCGCCGCCCGCTGAACCGCCCGGCCCTGGTCGCCCGCCCTTGGTCGCCCGCCCCACACCGGGGCGACCGGCTCGATTCCCTCGTCCGACCGGGCCCCACGAGCCCGTCGAAGAACCCGCGAAGCCGAAAGAAACGGACATGAACAGCTCCACCGGAACCCCGCTCTCCGTCCTCGACCTCTCCCCGATCCGCAACGACGGGACGGCCGCCGAAGCCCTGGCGAACACCGTCGCGCTGGCCCGCGCCGCCGAGGCGTACGGCTACCGCCGCTTCTGGATCTCCGAGCACCACAACACCCCCGCGATGGCCTCCTCCGCGACCTCCATCATCATCGGGCAGGTGGCCGCGGCCACCGAGCGGATCAAGGTCGGGTCGGGCGGCGTCATGCTCCCCAACCACGCCCCGTACGTGGTCGCCGAGCAGTTCGGCACCCTCGCCGCCTACCATCCCGGCCGGATCGACCTCGGGGTCGGCCGCGCGCCCGGCACCGATCCCTGGACCACCCGCGCCCTGCGGCGCGAGCACCAGAGCGGCGCCGACTTCCCCGAGCTGGTGGCGGAGCTGCGCGGCCACCTCGCTCCCGCCGACCCCGGGCGCAAGGTCCGCGCCGTCCCCGGCGAGGGCTCCGGCGTGCCCGTGTTCGTCCTGGGGTCCAGCACCTTCGGCGCCGCCCTCGCAGCCCGGGACGGACTGCCGTTCGTCTTCGCCTCGCACTTCGCGCCCGAACAGCTGCTGCCCGCGCTGGAGTCGTACCGGTCCGGATTCCGTCCCTCGGCGGCCCTGGCGAAGCCCTACGCGATCGTCGCGGCCAACGCCGTCGTCGCCGACACGGAGGCCGACGCCGTACGGATCTTCAGCTCGCTCCAGCAGAAGTTCCTCACCCACTTCCGCGGCGGCATGGAGTTCCGCCCGCCGGTGGACGACATCGACGCGCTCTGGTCGCCCCAAGAGGCGCGGATGGTGAACGCGATGCTCGCGGAGTCCTACGTCGGCACCCCGGACTCCGTCCGCCGGGGCCTCCGATCCCTGGTCGAGCGCACCGGTGCCGACGAACTGATGGTCCTCAGCGAGGCATGGGACTTCGACGCCCGGCTGCGCTCGTACGAACTGCTCGCCGAGACATGGAACCGCTGACCCACCAGCGACCCGCGAGGCGGGGACCCCCGCCTCCACGAGACACGGAAGGACGACACCCGTGCACGCGCCCACCGCCCTCTTCGAGCCCGTCCGGCTCGGCGGCCTCACCCTCCCCAACCGCATGGTCATGGCCCCGATGAGCCGGGCCCGCGCGGACGCCGACGGCACTCCCGGCCCGCTGATGGCCCACTACTACGCCCAGCGCGCCACGGCCGGGCTGATCGTCGCCGAAGGCACCCATCCGGCCGCCGCCGGGGCCGTCGGCCCCGACGCCCCCGGGCTGTTCACCGATGCCCATCAGCACGGCTGGGCCCGGGTCGCCACCGGGGTCCACGCCGCGGGCGGGCGCGTCTTCCTCCAGCTCATGCACGCCGGACGGCTGGCCCACCCCGGCTTCCTGCCCGAGGGCGTCCGGCCGGTCGCGCCCTCGGCCGTGGCCGCCGACACCCTCGTCCACACCCCCGGCGGCCGGGCGCCCGCCGTCACCCCGACCGCGCTCACCGACCGGGGGATACGGGAACTGGTCGACGACTTCGCGCGCGCCGCCCGCCGGGCGGTCGCCGCCGGACTCGACGGGGTGGAGATCCACGCCGCCAACGGCTATCTGCTGCACCAGTTCCTCGCGGACGACGCCAACCTGCGCACCGACCGCTGGGGCGGCTCCACCGAAGGCCGGGTCCGCCTCGTCGTCGAGACCACCCGTGCCGTCGCCGAGGCCGTCGGACCCCACCGGGTCGGGGTGCGGATCTCCCCGTCCCATCCCTTCGGCGGTCTGACGGAGCGCGACCCCTACGGGACCTACACGACGCTCGTCCGTGCCCTCGCACCGCTCGGGATCGCCTATCTCCACCACGGCGAGACCGGTACGGAACTCGACGCGGCGATCCGGGAGTCATGGCCCACGGTGCTCATGGTCACCCCGCTCCCGGCCGACCGGGACAAGCCGGAGGCCGTCGCGCGTTCCCTCGCCCGGGGCGCGGACCTGGTCTCCTTCGGGCGGGACTTCCTCGCCAACCCCGACCTGGTCAGCCGCTGCCGCGTCGGCGCCGACCTCAACGCGGTGCGACCGGACGGCTTCTACGGCGGTGGCGCGGCGGGCTACACCGACTACCCCTCCCTGGACCCGGTGCACCCGGCCCCGGTCACCCGCCGCCGATCCGGACGGCGGTGACTGTTTCAGGATCGTGTCGGCGTGAACGAGGACCTCGAAGCGGACGACCGGTGCGCGTACGCTGCCCCTGTCGTGCTCGCCGGGTCGATGGAGACCGCGAGCACCGGTCCCGACCGAGTGCCGAGCCCGACCCCACCGGGGACCACCGTCCCGTCGCTTGGAGGCGCATGGCCGCGACGCACCGCCCCCGGTGCCGCCGCACCGAACCCCCACGGTGAGGGGCGGCCCCGGTAGCCCGGATTCCCGCCGTTCCGGTGTGCCCGGTGGAACCGCCGGAAAGGCGAACGGTTCGCCGTGGTGCGAGGGGATCGGATTCCCCTGCCGTCCGTCGTGCGGCACAGCCCTTTTCCGCCGGGCGGAGCGCGGAATTCCCGTTCCCGGGTAGCCGCTGGTTTCCCTTGCCGGTAGGCAGGGGTATTCATGCCGCCTTGCGCGTCTGCCGGGAACGGCCGTCGCTGTTCCTGGACCTGCCCGGCCGGTGATGCCTGGGAATCCATCGGGGAATACCCGGCCGCAGCCGTACGCGTGCCGGGTCCCCGGCCTGCCCGCACACCATCGCGGCGTGGCGAATCCGCTGTTCAGTCGCTGTTCAGCCGTTGGTCGACCGGGCCCGCTCCGGGTCCGGTGCGACCGTGCCGGACCGGTCCGCGCCGCTTCCGGCAGGGAAAGGGGGCGGCCCCGGACTTCCGGACTTTCCTTGGTTGGCTGGAAAGAGAATGCGCCCGTCCGGAACGTGTCACTTTCAGCTTTCGCCGCCCGTGTGTTAATCCCCGGAGCGTCGGAAAATTTTGATGATCGCCAACGATTGCGCCCTTTCCAGAACTGTGGATAGCGTCTGATCGACATCGCAGCGGGTGTCGTCAGTCGTGTCTGTTCATTCGAGTACGAGCTCGGGCGGGAGGCCCTCTGTGTGCGCTCTGCGGGATGAGTCATCGGCCGGTACCACGCCGCTGGCAGAGGAGACGGCGGCCGACTTGTCCGGGAGTCCGGACGGCGGTCCCGACGGGAGTCCGGACGGAAGCCCCGGCGGCGGCGGTCCCTCCTCCGACCCGGTCACCTGGGTGCTCGCCGGGGCCGACCCCGGACGGCTGCGGGCCCGGGCGGCACAGCTGGAGACCTTCCTGACCGGGCGGACCGACTGGTCGCCACGGGACGTCGCCGCCGCGCTGGCGGACCGGGCCCGGAACGCCGGCGGGCACCGCGCCGCGGTGACCGCCGCCGGACGCGAGGAACTCCTCGCCGGGCTGACCGCGGTGCGGCTCGGCCGCACCGCGCCCCAGTCGCTGCGTGGCGCGGCGGGCGCGGGCCGGGCCGTCTTCGTGTTCCCCGGACAGGGACCGCAGTGGCCGGGGATGGCCCGGACCCTGGCGGAGGCCAGCCCGGTGTTCCGGGCCAGGCTGGACGACTGCGCCCAGGCCCTGGAGCCGTTCCTCGACTGGCCGTTGGACGCGGCGTTCCGGCCGGACTCGGCGGTCGGCCGCGAGCTGGACCGGGCGGACGTCGCCCAGCCCGCGCTGTTCGCGGTGATGGTGGCGCTGGCGGAACTGTGGAGCGCGAGCGGTGTGACCCCGGGGGCGGTGATCGGCCACAGCCTGGGCGAGGTCGCGGCCGCGGTGGTGGCCGGGGCGCTCTCCCTGGACGACGGGGCCCGGGTCGCGGCCCGCTGGAGCCAGGCACAGGCGACGCTGGCCGGGCAGGGCGACATGGTGTCCGTGATGGCGCCGGAAACCGACGTCGAACGGCTGCTCGGCCGCTGGGACGGCCGTCTGGTGGTGGCCGCGGTGAACAGTCCGGCCTCGGTCGTGGTGTCCGGCGACCGTGACGCCGCCGCCGAACTGCTCGGCCTGCTGCGGGAGGAGGGCGTCCGGGCCCGGAGGATCGCCGTCGGACTGGCCGCGCACTCACCGCACATCGACCGGATCCAGCCCCGGATGCGCGCGGACCTGGCCGGGCTGCGCGCCCAGCCGCCGACCGTGCCCTTCTACTCGTCCTTCCTGGGCGGGGCACTGGGGGACACCCCGCTGGACACCGACTACTGGTGCCGTGCGCTGCGCGGCACCGTGCGCTTCACCGACTCCGTCCGCGCCTGCCTCGCGGACCCGTGCGCGGTGCTGGTGGAGATCAGCCCGCACCCGGTGGTGACGGCCGCGCTGGACGAGATCTGCGCGTCCGTCGGCGCCGGGACCCGGGCGGTCGGCACCCTGCGCCGTGACGACGGCGGGCCCGACCGGTTCCACCGTTCCCTCGCCGAGGCCTATGTGGCCGGTGCCGACCCGGACTGGGCGACGGTGTTCCCGGGCGCCGACCGGCCGGTGCCGCTGCCCGATCCTCCGCCGGTCGCCCCGGAGTCCGCCCCGGCGGCGGGTCCCGAGGACGGTTCCGGCCCGCTTCCCGGGAACGAGGACGACGGACCACGGGCCGAACTGGGCCGGATGCCGTCCGCCGCGCGTCTGGACGCGCTGGTGGAGCTGATCCGCAGGGAGGTCGCCGGGGCGTCCGCGCGACGGTCGCCCATCGGCCCGGACCAGTCGCTGCACGAGTTCGGCTTCGACTCGGTCACCGCGGTCCAGGTCGGCAGACGCGTCGGCGAGGCCCTGGAGTTCGCGCTGCCGGCGACCGCGCTGTTCGACCACCCCACCCCGCGACGGCTGGCCGCCCATCTGGCCGCGCGGCTCTACGGGGACGGCCCGTCCCACCAGCACGCGGAACCGGTGGCGGACCCCGCGCCCGCCGACGCCGACGACCCGGTGGTCATCGTCGGCATGGGCTGCCGACTGCCCGGCGGCATCACCGACCCCGAGGGACTGTGGCGGCTGCTCGCCTCCGGCGGCGACGCCGTGACGGAGTTCCCCCGGGACCGGGGATGGGACACGGCCACCGCCTACGCCGACGGCCGGTACTACCAGCGCGAGGCCGGATTCCTGACCGGAGCCGACCGCTTCGACGCGGCCTTCTTCCGGATATCACCGCGCGAGGCCCAGGCCATGGACCCCCAGCAACGGCTCCTCCTGGAGACCGCCTGGGAGGCGTTGGAGCGGACGGGCATCGACCCCACCACGCTGAGCGGCACGCGCACCGGGGTGTTCGTCGGCGCGATGACCATGGAGTACGGGCCGGGCATGGACCAGGAGTCCCCGGCCGGGGGCTATCTGCTGACCGGACGCACCGGGAGCGTCCTGTCCGGTCGCCTCGCGTACACGCTCGGGCTGGAGGGCCCGGCCGTCACGGTGGACACCGCCTGCTCGTCCTCGCTGGTCGCCCTGCACCTGGCCGCCCGGTCGGTGCGGCTCGGCGAGAGCGAACTGGCGCTGGTCGGCGGGGTCACGGTGATGTCCACCCTGGGCATGCTGGTGGAGTTCAGCCAGTTGGGCGCGCTCGCCCCGGACGGCCGGTGCAAGGCGTTCTCCGCCTCCGCCGACGGCTTCGGCCTCGCCGAGGGCGTCACCACCCTGGTGGTGGAACGGCTGTCGCGGGCGCGCTGCCACGGCCACGAGGTCCTCGCGGTGCTGCGCGGCAGCGCGGTCAACCAGGACGGCGGCTCCAACGGCCTCACCGCGCCCAACGGCCTCGCGCAGCAGCGGGTCATCCGGCAGGCCCTGGCCGACGCGGGACTGTCCCCCGCCGAGGTGGACGCGGTCGAGGCGCACGGCACCGGGACCAGGCTCGGCGACCCGGTCGAGGCCGGGGCGCTGCTGGCCACCTACGGCCGGGGCCGCGCCGCCGACCGGCCCCTGCTGCTGGGCTCGGTCAAGTCCAACCTCGGGCACACCCAGGCGGCGGCGGGCGTCGTCGGCGTCATGAAGACCGTCCTGGCCCTGCGCGCGGGAACGCTGCCCGCCACCCTGCACGTGACCGAGCCCTCACCGGAGATCGACTGGGACCGGGGCCGGATGGCCCTGCTCACCGAGGCCGTGCCCTGGCCGGACACCGGCCGGTCACGGCGGGCCGGAGTGTCCTCCTTCGGCGTCAGCGGCACCAACGCCCATGTCGTGCTGGAACAGGCGCCGGTCAAGGACCTCGTGGCGGCGCCGCCCGCCGCGCCGGCCCCCGACGGGCCCGCCGTGGTGCCGTGGACGCTGACCGCCCGGACGGCCGCCGGACTGAGCGCGCAGGCCGACCGGCTGCTGGCCCGGGTCACCGGGGACGCCGGAGCCCGCCCGGTGGACATCGGGTACTCCCTGGCCACCGACCGGACGGTGTTCCCGCACCGCGCGGTGGTGGTGGGCCGCGACCGGACGGAACTGCTCTCCGGACTGCGGCGGCTGGCCCAGGGCGCGCCGGGACCCGCCGTGGTGACCGCCGACGCCCAGAGCCCCGCCGTGGTGACCGGGGTCGCCGCGCCCGACCCCCGGGTGGCCTTCGTCTTCCCCGGCCAGGGCACCCAGTGGACCGGCATGGGACGGGAACTGCTGGAGACCGTCCCGGTGTTCGCCGAGCGGATGGCCGAATGCGACGCGGCGCTGCGCGCGTACGTCGACTGGTCCCCCCTGGAGGTGCTGCGCGGCGTGGACGGCGCGCCCGGACTGGACCGGGTCGACGTGGTGCAGCCGGTGTCGTTCGCGGTCATGGTGTCGCTGGCCGCGGTGTGGCGCTCGCTCGGGGTGCGACCGGCCGCGGTCCTGGGCCACAGCCAGGGGGAGATCGCCGCGGCCTGCGTCGCGGGCGCGCTGACCCTGGACGACGCCGCCCGGGTGGTGGCGCTGCGCAGCTCCGCGCTGCGCGCCCTGGCGGGCCGGGGCGGCATGCTGTCGGTGCTGCTGCCGGTCGAGCGGGTGCGCGAACGCGTCGGCCGGTCCGACGGCCGGCTCTCCGTGGCCGCGGTCAACGGCCCCAGCTCGACCGTGATCTCCGGCGACACCGAGGCGGTGGACCGGGCGTTCGACGACTGGCGGCGGGAGGGCGTCCGGGTCCGGCGGATCGCCGTCGACTACGCCTCGCACTCCGCCCACGTGGAACGGATCGAAGCGGAGCTCGCCCGGCTGCTGGCGCCGGTCCGGCCGCGCGCCGCCGAGGTGCCGTTCCACTCCTCGGTGACCGGGGAGCCGCTGGCCGGTACCGCGCTGGACGCCGGGTACTGGTACCGCAACCTGCGGCGGACCGTGGAGTTCCAGGCCGCCACCGAGGCCCTGGCCCGGCACGGCGTGGGCGTCTTCCTCGAAGTGAGCACCCATCCGGTGCTCGCGGTCGGGATGCGGGAGACGCTCGACGCGCTGGGCGGCCGGACGGCCGTCCTCGACACCCTGCGGCGCGACGACGGCGGCCTCGACCGGCTCCTCACGGCCGCCGCCGAGGCGTTCGCGGCCGGTGCGCCGATCACCTGGGAACCCCTGCTCACCGGTGGCCGACGGATACCGCTGCCCACCTACCCCTTCGAACGGGAGCGCTACTGGCTGCCCGACGCGGCCGTCGACACCACCGGCCTCGACGCGGCCGGAGTCGCCCCGCTGGACCATCCGCTGCTGCGCGCGGTGGTGCCGCTGCCGCAGGACCAGGGCGCGGTGCTCACCGGCCGCCTCCGCCTCGACACCCACCCCTGGCTGGCCGACCACCGGGTCCGGGACGAGGCGCTGCTGCCGGGCGCGGCGTTCGTGGACCTCGCGCTGACCGCCGGTGCCGCACTCGACTGCCACCACGTACGCGAACTCACCCTGGAGGAACCCCTGGTCCTCACCGAGGGCGCCGGGGTACGGCTGCAGGTGCTGGTCGGCCCGGCGGACGGGACCGGCACCCGCCCCGTGACGGTGCACTCCACGCCCGACGCGCCCGGCTCCGCCGACGGGCCGGACCGCCCGGAGTGGACCCGGCACGCCGGCGGGCTGCTCACCGAGGGGGACGGGGAGCCCGTCCCGCCCGGCATGGCGGAACTGGCCGGGACCTGGCCGCCGGAACGCGCCGAACCGGTGGCGCTGGAGGACTTCTACCCGGAGCTGGAACGCTCACTGGGCCTCGGGTACGGACCCGCCTTCCAGGGGGTGACCGCCGTGTGGCGCCGGGACGACGAGGTCTTCGCCGAGGTCGCCCTGCCCGCCGACCGGGAGGCCGAGGCACCGCGCTTCCGGACGCATCCGGCGCTGCTCGACGCGGCGTTGCAGACCGGGTCGGTGAGCGGTCTGCTCGGCGGCACCGGGGCGGACGGCGCCACCCGGCTCCCGTTCGCCTGGACCGGGATCACCCTGTCCGCGCGGGGAGCGACGGCCCTGCGGGTCCGGATCGCCCTGGAGGGCGAGGGCACGGCGGCCGTCCAGCTGGCCGACCCGACCGGCGCCCCCGTCGCCTGGATCGACTCCCTGCTGATGCGCCCGGCCGCCCCCGGGCGGTCCGGTGGGGAACGCCCCGGCACGGGAACGCTGCTCGCGCTGGAGTGGACCGAACACCCGCTGCCCCAGGCCGGTCTCCCGGACGGCCTGGCACTGATCACCGGACCGGACGGCCCGACCGTGCCCGGCGTCGACGGGGCCCCGGCGCACCCCTCGGTCGAGGACCTGGTGACCGCCGTCCGCGCGGGCGCCCCGGTGCCCGACGTGGTGCTGCTGGACGTCCCCCCGCCGCAGGGCGGGGCGGACCCGGTGGCCGGGGCGCGCCGGTCGACCCACCGGGTGCTGCGTGACCTCGCGCGGTGGTCGGCCGAGGACGTGCTGGCCCCCGCCCGGCTGATCGTGCTCACCCGGTCCGCCGTCCACACCGGAACCAGGTCGGACCCGGCGCCGGACCTCGCGCACGCTCCGCTGTGGGGCCTGGTGCGGGCCGCCCAGGCGGAGAACCCGGGCCGGTTCGCCCTCCTCGACCTGGACCCGGCCACCGGCCCCGGGACACTGGCCGCCGCGATCGCGGCGGACGTCCCCCAACTCGCGGTCCGCGACGGTCGCGGATATCTGCCCCGGCTGCGGCCCGCCACCCCGGCCGTCCCGGTGGGGAACGGACCCGGCGGCCTCCCGGCGGACGCGCTGGCCACCGGAACGGTACTGATCACCGGCGGCACCGGCGGCCTCGGCCGGGAACTGGCCCGCCACCTCGTCCACCGGGGCGCCCGGCACCTGCTGCTGCTGTCCCGCTCCGGCGAACGGGCCGAAGGCGCCACGGACCTCCACGCGGAACTGACCGCGGCGGGCGCCCGGGTCGACGTCCGGGCCTGCGACGCCGGAGACCGGGAACAGCTCCGGGCCGCCTTGGCGGACATCCCGGCGGACCACCCGCTGACCGCCGTGATCCACGCGGCCGGGGTCCTCGACGACGGGCTGGTCCAGTCGCTCACCCCGGACCGGGTGGACACCGTGTGGCGGCCGAAGGTGGACGCGGGCTGGCACCTGCACCAACTGACCGAGGACGCCGACCTCACCGCGTTCGTGGTGTTCTCCTCCGTCTCCGGTGTGCTCGGCGGAGCCGGACAGGGCGGCTACGCGGCGGCGAACGTCTTCCTCGACGCCCTGACCCAGCGGCGCCGCGCCAGCGGACGACCGGGACTGTCGCTGGCCTGGGGCCTGTGGGAGGACCGCACCGGGATGACCGGCCGGGTCGCGGACCCGGACCTGGACTGGGTCCGCCGCGACGGACTGACGGCGCTGAGCACCGCCCAGGGCCTCGCCCTGTTCGACGCCGCGCTCCACCCCGGCCAGGCGCGTCCCGGACTCGGCCCGGTCGGCGCGGCCACCCTCGTCGCCGTCGGACTGGACCGGGCCGCGCTGCGCGCCGCCGACCCCCGACGGCTGCCCCCGCCACTGGCCGGTCTGCTGCCCCGGCCCCGCCGGATCGGCTCCGTCCCCGCCCCCGACCGGACCGCCCCCGGGGACCGGCCGCACGACCGCGCGACGGTGCTCGCCCTGCTGCGGGACCGGCTCGGCGCCGTCCTCGGCCACCCGGACGGTCTGCGCGACGACACCACCCCCCTGGTCGACCTGGGCCTGGACTCGGTCACCGCGATGCGCGCCCGCGCCCTGGTGGAGACGGACCTCGGGGTGAACCTCCCGGTCGCCCGGCTCCTCAACGGCGCCAACCTCGACGACCTCGCCGACCAGGTCCTCGCCGCCGCCCCGCGACCGGCCGGGGAGGAGACCGGGAAGCACCGCACCGAGCCCCCGACGACGGACCACGACGGCGCGCCCGTGGCGCGCCCGGCGACCCGGGACGTCCTGCGGCTGCTGCGCGCCGAACAGCAGGGCGTCCCGGGCGTCACCCACCACATCGGCTACGCGATCGGACTCGACGCCCCCACCACCCCCGGTGAACTGGCCGGAGTGCTGCGCGCGGTGGCCGCCCGGCACGCGGCGCTGCGCACCACGATCGTCCCCGACCCCGAACACGGCGCCCGGCTGCGGATCCAACCGGACCCGCCCGCCGGTCTGCTGCGCTGGTCCACCGTCGACACCGGGGTGGACGTCCAGGGGCGACTGCTGGACCTGCTGGCGAGCCCCTTCGACCTGGCCGAGGGCCCGCTCTGGCGCTTCGAGCTGCTGGCCGGCGCCGACGGCGGGCAGACCCTGGTCTACGGCGCCCACCACGCCGTGTCCGACGCCCCCTCGCTGGCGCTGGTCGCGGCCGAGGTCGGGGCCCTGCTCTCCGGGGCCGAACTCGACACCACCCGCACCGACCAGGACGTCGACGACCTGCTGAAGGCCCAGCCGCTGGAAGCGGCCGACCGCGACCCGGTGGCGGACGAGCGCCGGGAACAGTTCACCGGCTGCTCCCGGCTGGACCTCACCCTGACCGCCCCCCGGCCGGACACCCGCAGCTACCGCGCGGCCAGCCACTTCGTCACGGTGCCCGACGGGCTGTCCGAGCGGATCGCGCGGCGGGCCGGACGGCTCGGCATCACCCCGGCCGCGTTCTGGCTGGGCACCCTGACCGTCCTGCTCGCCCGGCTGCGCGGACGGCGGCGGTTCGCCCTCGCGGTGCCCGTGGACACCCGGGCGCAGATCGGCGCGGACCGGGCCGTCGGCTTCTTCGGCGTGCCCATCCCGTTCGCGGCCGAGGCCGCCCCGGACGAACCCGTCGAGGCGGTGCTGCGGCGGACCGACGCCCGGCTGCGCGGCGTGCTGGACCGGGGGGCGTCGTTCGTCGACGCCATGTCCACCCTGGTCGAACAGGGCCTGTACCGCGCGAACGCGCCCCTGATCGAGGTCTACTTCAACCACATCCGGGGCGGCTCCGCGCGGGGCCGGGGCCAGCGCTTCGTCCCGGTCGGCACCGGCCACTCCGATCTGGACCTGATGGTCACCGTCCTCGCCGACCTGGGGTACGTCCGCCTCGACCACAACACGGACATCATCGACGGGGAGGCGTGCGCCCGCCTCGGACGGGACTACCTCGACCTGCTCGCCGAGGTCGTCGAGGACCCCGGGGCGCCCGTCGTGCCCCCGCCGCCCGCCACCGGAACCCTCGCCGTCGCGGCCACCTTCACCCTCGGGAACCTGCCCGCGCTGCTGTCCTCGGCGACCGGTCTGTCCGTCGCCGAAGCCCCTTACCACCAGGCGCTGGCCAGCCTGCTCGACCCGGCCGGGGTGTTCGCCGCGCCGTCCGCCACGGCCGGGGCGCTGCTGCTGCGGGCCGTGGACTTCGCCCGGTTCGGCCCGCTGACCGACGAACTGCTGGACCAACTGGCCGAGGAGTACCCGGCCGCCGTCCAGGACCTGACCCGGCGCACCGGGACACCGCTGGTCGTCGGGTTCCCCCCGTCGGCCGGGGCGGACGACCGGACCCGCCGCTGGGAGCGGGAACTGGCGGTGCGGTTGCGCGCCCTCCCCGGCGTCGCGGTGCTCGACGGCGACGACTGGCACCGGATCGCCCGGGTGGAGGACCCCTTCGACGAACGCACCGACGCCGTCGCGCACCTGCCGTTCCCCGCGGAGTTCCAGGCGGTCCTCGCGCTCACCGTGGCCGACGCGCTCACCGCGGTCCGCCGGACCCCGCCCAAGGTGATCGCGGTCGACGGGGACGACACCCTGTGGGGCGGGGTCGCGGGCGAGAGCGGCCCGGAGAACGTGGAACTGGGCGGCGCCCGCGCCGAACTGGCCGAGCGGCTGGCGCTCTGGCGGGCCGCCGGGGTGCTGCTGGTGCTGGTGTCCAACAACGACGAGGACACCGTACGGGCCGTGCTGGACCGGCCGGAGAGCGTGCTGCGCGCCGAGCACTTCGCCGCCGTCTCCGCGCAGTGGGGACCCAAACCGGAGCGGCTGGCGGCGATCGCCGGGGAACTGCGGCTCGGCCTGGACAGCTTCCTGTTCCTCGACGACAACCCGGTGGAGATCGCCCGCATGCGGTCCGCGCTGCCCGAGGTGCTCTCCGTGACCTGCCCGCCCGGACCGGAGGTCGGCGCCTTCGTCCGGCGGCTCTGGCCCGCCGTGCCCCGCCCGGCGACCAAGGAGGACGCCGCCCGGGCCGAGTCCTACCGGCAGGAGCGGGTGCGCGACCGGGTGCGCGCGGAGCTGGGGTTCGCCGAGTTCCTGGAACGGCTGGAGCTGACGATGGACTTCCGGCCCCTCGCCCCCGGGACCACGGAACGGACCGTCCAGCTCAGCAGACGGACCAACCAGTTCAATCTGCGGCCCGCGCCGCTGGACGCCGGGGCGCTGGAGCGCGCGCGGCGGGACGGCGAGGTCTGGACGGTGTCGGCGCGCGACCGGTTCGGCGACTACGGACAGATCGCCGTCCTGGTGCTCCGCCCGGACGGCGCCGTCCTGGAGGTGGCCGCCTGGATGATGAGCTGCCGGGTGCTGGGCCGGGGCGCCGAGGAACGCGTCCTGCGCTGGCTGGCGGACCGCGCCGGGGAACGGGGCGCCGACGCGGTGCGCCTGGTCGCCGAGCGCACCCCGCGCAACGTCCCCGCCCGGCGGCTGGTGTCCGCGCTGGGCGGCGGGGACGTCGACGACGAGCGGTTGACGGTCCTGGCCACCCCGGCGGAACTCCGCGAGTTCACGTCCTGGGCCGTCGGCCGGGCGGAGGATGGGGAGGCTGACCATGGATGAGCCGGACGACAGGACCACGGCGCGGGAGCCGGGGATCGACCGCCGACGCGAGGGCGAACTGATCGAGACCGGGCTGACCGGGGCGGCGGCGGTGGCCGACCTCCTCGCCGGTCTGCGACAACGCCCCTCCCCGCCGGACGCGCCGGACGCGCCCGGCACCAGAGCCGGGCGGGACGCGCCGGACGGCCCCCACCCGACGGACGCGCCGGACGGCCCCCACGACCCGGACGGAACGAAGGCCGCCGCTTCCGGGTCCGGGCCCGGCGCCGGGGACGGCCGGTCCTGGGACCTGCCCGGGCTGGCCGAGGCCATCGGCGCCACGGCGTCCCGCCTCCTCGGCCACCGCACCCTCGGTACCGAGACGGACTTCTTCGACGCCGGGGCCTCCTCCCTGCACGCGGTCGAACTGGTCGCCGCGCTCGACCGCGAACTGGACGTCCGGATCAGCCTCGACGACGTGTTCGCCGACGGCAGGCCCCGACGGCTGGCCGAACGCTGGCTGCGCGCCACCGGCCGACCCGTCGCGACCGGTGGGGAACTGGTGGTGGCCGCGTCCCGCGCCCTGCTGCCGACCGCCCCGGTGGACGAGGAACTGGCCATGATCGCGGCCGATCTGTCCCGGGCGGACCTGCTGCCGTTCCGCCCGGAGCCGGTCCGCTCCGCGCCCCGGCGGGTGCTGCTGACCGGTGCCACCGGCTTCCTCGGCGGCCATCTGCTGCTGGACCTGCTGCGCCACGGCGACGCGCACGTGGTCTGTCTGGTCCGGGGCGAGGACGACAAGGCCGCCGAGGAACGCCTCGCCCGTTCGCTGGCCACCTTCGACCTGCCCTGGACTGGGGAGCTGCGCCGCCGGATCACCGTGCTCGCCGGGGACATCAGGGAACCCCGGCTGGGACTGACCGAGCGCCTCTGGGACGAACTCGCCCACGACCTGGACGCGATCGTCAACGTGGCCGCGGCCGTGGACTTCCTGCGGGGCTACCCCTCGCTGCGCTCCACCAACGTCCTCGGCCCGCTGACCCTGGCGGAACTGGCGATGACCGGCCCGCCGAAGCCGCTCCACCACGTCTCCTCGATCGCGGTGTTCAACGAGATCGGCATCGCCTCGATGGGCGAGGACGACCCGGTCGCGCACATCGACGGACTGGTCGCCGGGTACGACAAGTCGAAGTGGGCGGCCGAGGCGGTGCTGCGCCGGGCCAGGGAACGCGGGCTGACCGTGACGCTGCTGCGTCCGGGCGGCATCGCCGGGCACACCCAGACCGGCGCCTACAACCCGCAGGACCTCAGCTGCGGCTTCAACGCGGCGTTCTACCGCTACCGCACCGTCCCGGCCTTCCGGACCTTCAACTTCTCCTCGGTGGACTGGGTGAGCCGGATCTCCGCGGCGATCGTGTACGACCCGGACGCCTGGGGGCTGAACTACCACCTCGCCGGACGCCCCAACACCCTGCCCGAGCTGCTGCGGGACACACAGGTCGCCGGGATGAACATGCGGGTGATGGAGTGGGACGAGTGGCGGGCGGACTTCCTGGCCCGCTGGGAGGCCGACCCCGTTCCGCAACTGGAGTTCCTGGCGCGGGTGATGCGCAGCCCCACCGCGGTGAAGCTGTGCGAGGCGACCCTGCTCGGGCCCCCGGCCCGGGGCGAGCGCACCGAACGGTTCGCCGCCCGGCACGACCTTCCGGCCCCGTTCCGCTACGACGCGGCGGCGGGCCTGAAGAACTACGAACGCCTCGCCCGGGACGGGCTGATCGTGCTGCCCAGCCGCGAGGATCCGCCGCTGCTGTGGTTCCCCGAGACCATGCGCGGCAAGCTCGGCCCGGTCGGCGGGGTGCCCGACGCCCCGTGCCGGCTGCGGATGACGCTGTCGATCGCGAGCATGTACCAGCTCACCAAGAAGCGCGGCCACACCATCGACGTCCTGGGCGGTCAGCTGGACTGCCCCCAGGTGGGTGACCGGCCGCTGACCGTGGAGTCCGGTGAGATCGACATCCGCCCCGACGACGGGATGCCGCTCCCGTACGGCGAGTTCCATCCGCTGCTGCGCTACCGGCTGCGGTTGCGGGACGACGACGGGGGAGTGTGGTGGCTGGAGGGCTGGAAGACCGCCCGCCCCCACCACGACCTGTGGAAACAGGCCCGGACCCTGAGCGTCGAGATCGGCCGGGAGGGCGGACCCGCCGTGTTCGCCGGTCGGATCAAGGTGCGCTCCAAGAGCTATCTGCGGGAGCAGGTCGACGGGATCCGGGTCAACCCGAACCTGTCCCTCCAGGAGCAGCGGGTCGCCAAGGCGACCTGGCTGGCCTGGTTCGTCCCGGAGATGGTCAAGGGGCTGGCCGAGCCGTGGATGCGGGTCGCCGCGGACGTGCTGGACCTGCGCCGGGACGCGATCGACCGGCAGAACGACAAGGACCGTGCCCAGGACCGCAAGCGGATCAAGCGCAGGGAGAGGTGGCCCCGGTGACGCTCCGGAGACTGGACGCCCGACTGGACGACGCGGTGATCGAGGACGTCCCGTTCGCCGCCGAGGACGGCACCGCGCTGGGACTGTGCCGGATCACCCGGGACGACCTGCCCCGCCCGGCCGTGCTGCTGCTGCACGGGCACACCGCCTCGGCCGACATGTTCGTGCTGCCGGAGACCCGCAACCTCGTCGAGGCACTGCTGGACGCGGGGTACGAACCGTGGCTGCTGGACTGGCGCGGAAGCTGCCGTCTGCCGCACAACGAGGGCCGGGTCCGCTACAGCTACGACGACGTCGCGCTGTACGACATCCCCGGGGCGGTGCGTCACATCCGGGCGAGGATCGGCTCCCGGCGGCTGTTCGTGGTGGCGCACTGCATGGGCGCGCTGTCGCTGTCCATGAGCATGGCCGCCGGGCTGGTGCCGGGCCTGGCCGGGGTGGTCGCGCAGGGCGTGTTCCTGACGCCGAAGATGTCCTGGCCGGTGCGGACCCGGTTCCACTTCGCGGGGGAGCTGATGCGTTCCCGCTTCACCCATCTGCCCGTCGACATCAAGAAGGTCGGGCTGCGCTCCAAGTACACCCCGGTCTTCGCGCTGGCCTCGCTCGGCGCCGACTGCCCCGACCCCAACTGCCAGATGCTGCACAACTCCTCGTGGGGCTCCGGCGGATCGCTGTTCGAGCACGACAACCTGGACGTCCGCACCCATGACCGGCTCGCCGAGCTGTTCGGCTCGGTGCCGACCTGGATCCTGCCGCACATCCGGCGGATGGAGATGGCGCACGCGGTGCTCCGCTGGAACACCACCGACCACCGGTACCGCCAGCTGCCGGAGAACGCGGTGGAGCACGCCGACCGGATCGACTGCCCGGTCCTGCTGATGTCCGGCAGCAAGAACGGGATCTGGCAGGACTCCAACGAACTCTGCTACGACGTGCTGTCCCGCCGCCATCCCCACCTGGACGTGCGCTACCGGGAGATACCGTCCTACGGACACGTCGACACCTTCATCGGCCGGGGCGCCGCGCTCGACGTCTTCGGCCACATCGTCGACTTCCTCGACCAGCACCGCTGAGGCACCGGCGGTCCCGCCCCGTCCTCCGGCCTGGCCGGATGGGGCGGGGCGGGACGGAGGCGGCATTGACAGCCACCGGGATCGGGGCCACGGTGAGGAGTCTCCCGCGACCCGTGACCCGTGACCGTGTTGCCGTGACCCGAGACCGGAGGCCGTCCCTTGACCGGTTCGCCCGCACCCCGTACGGAGACCGATCTCCTCGAACGCGTACGGGCCCTCCATCCGCTGATCCGTTCGCACGCGGCCCGCGCCGAGCGGCGGCGCCGGGTGACGGGCGAGGTCGTCGAGGCCCTCACGGGCGCCGGGATCTACCGGATGAACGTCCCCCGGCGCCACGGGGGTTACCAGACCCCGCTGGGGACCCAGGTCGAGGCGCTGAGCGAGGTGTCCGCCGCCTGCGGGTCGGCCGGGTACATGGCGATGATCCAGGCCAGCGGCTCGTTCATCGCGGCGCTCTTCCCCGACGAGGCCCAGGACGAGTTCTTCGCCAGTCCCGACACCCGGATCGGCGGCACCCTCGTCCCGGGCTCCAAGGCCGTCGCGGTGGACGGCGGCTACACGGTGAGCGGCACGTCCCCCTTCTCGACCGGTTGCCAGGACGCCGACTGGCATCTGCTGACCGCGCTGGCCGACACGGGGGAGGGGCCGCCGGAGAAGCTCTGGGCGGCGGTCCCCCTGAGCGAGCTGGAGGTCCTGGACGACTGGGACGTCACCGGGCTCACCGGCAGCGGCAGCAACACCGTCGTCGCCCGTGACGTCCACGTGCCGGCCCATCGGGTCCTGCCGCTGGGGCCGCTGCTGGACGGGGTGTTCCCGCCCCGGCACTACGGCGCCGACCCCTTCTACCGGATGCCGGTGCTGCTGCTGTTCTGCGCTTGGACGGCCGCGAGCGGCCTCGGTCTGGCCCGGGCGGCCCTGACGGAGTTCGGCGGGTCCATCCGCCGCCGGGGCATCACGTACACCTACTACGAGCGTCAGCACGAGGCCCCGCTGACGCACCTCCAGTTCGCCGAGGCCACGATGAAGGTCTCCGCCGCCGAGCTGCTCGCCGCCGACCTGGTGGAGCTGATCGAGTCCCGGGCGGCGTCCGGGGAGCCGTACACCACCGAGGAGCGGGCCTGGGCCAGGGCGTGCTGCGGCTATCTGATCCGGTCGTGCAAGGAGGCCGCGGACCTGGTCGGGTCCGCGTCGGGCGCCTCGGCCCTGCGCCGGGAGGTGCCGATCCAGCGGATCGTGCGGGACCTGAACGCCCTGACCGTGCACTCGTACGTCAACCCCGCCGCCAATCTGGAGCTGTACGGCAGGGTGCTGTCGGGGCTGGACCCCGACACGCCGTTCCTGTAGGTCCGCCGCGCCGGGGCCGGTGGGGCCCGGCTCAGTCGTGGAGGGTGACGCCGGGCAGCGGGAGGCCGGTGGCGTCGAACAGCGCGGTTCCGCAATCGCAGCGTTCGTCCGCGAGGCTCCGGCCCGCCGGGAGTTCCCAGACCAGCATGTCCGCGCAGCCCGGACAGTCCAGGCTGACCAGGGTCCCCTCGCGTTCCGCGCCCCAGCGGCGCACCGGGACGCCCCGGTGCGTCCATCCGGTCGGCTCGTGCCCACCGGTCAGCGCGACCAGCACCTCGTAGGCGTCGGTGCCGCTGTCCAGCGTCAGGAGCGCGTAGCCGATCTCCTCCAGCGCGCCGGACAACCGGTCGAGCTGACGGACCGGGAGGTCGCCCCGGCGCGGGGCGGGACCCGCCCCGGCCGTGGGGTGGTGGACGGCGCCGGCGTCGATGACGCCCGCCGGATCCCCTCCGAGGGCCCGTACCCGGTCGGCCACGAACGCGGCGAGCCGGCCCGGTTCCTCCTCGCCGGTCCAGTCCATCACGAACGTCACGCCGTCGATCCCGGCCGTCCCGGCCCGCTCGGCGGGGGTCAGGACCAGCTCTTCCCACTCCGTCTCCGTCACGGCGGTGACGCTATCAACCGCCCGGCGCCGGGCCGACGGGGGCCGGTGCCGGGCCGACCGGGGCGGTTTCGCCGGTCCGTTCTCTCCGTCCCGCGCCGGATCCGTCGGTGATCTCCCGTGCGGGACGCGTGTCGTCGGGTGAGGCCGTGCTTCCTCTTCTTCCGTGAAGGCGGGGCGAATTGGTCCGGCGTGCGCAAAGAGAAGATGTTCGATGGAAATGCTTTCTCGGGGATTCCCTTTGCCGTCGGATGGTTCAGGATTTCCCCGTCCCGTTGTTCGAACTCCCGGGGTGGGGCGTCCGGCGGTGGGGTGGCGACGGTGCGCGTTCCTGTCGGGGGCCGGAGGGCGGGCTGACGGGCGGCGAGTTGTTGGGCTTCCGTGAAGTCCCTGGTCAGACCGGATGCTGAAGGCTCCGTAGGGGATGGGAAGCGTCAACCGGGCGTCCCCGTGTTCCCCTGATGCGCGGAAAGCACGCCATTGGCCGGACGTACGGAATTGCCTGTGGTTGGTGTTTTTCGCGCCCTCACGTTCCTTCCCGCGCCGGTGAGCGCCGACCGCCCGGGGAAAGACGCAATGCGCTCTCCTCTTCAACTATTGCCGGCGGGCGGCCTTTTGTTACGTTCATGTGAACGGGCACATTCCGCCAGCGGTCCTCGCCGTTGAGAGGCACACGTATGACGAGCCAAGCGACTGAAGCCGACCTCGAAGACATCCTCGGCCGGGCATTGCGGGAGACGGACACCGGAGCGCGCTGGACGGTCGACACCGACACGATGTGGTGCCGTCTGACCTCCCGGTCCGGAGCGCGGCGCGAGCAGGGCTGGAAGCTGCACGTGTCGGCGACCGCCGCCTCCGCGCCCACGGTCCTCGCCAAGGCCCTGGAAGTGCTGCTGAGGGAGGAGTCGGGGTTCAAGTTCGCCCGTTCGCTCGAACAGGTCAGCGCGCTCAACTCCCGGGCCACACCGAGGGGCAGCTCGGGCAAGTTCCTCACCGTCTACCCGTCGTCCGACGCCGACGCGGCCCGGATCGCCCGGGAACTGCACGGGGCCACCGAAGGACTGACCGGCCCCCGGATCCTGTCCGACCAGCCGTACGCCGCGCAGAGTCTGGTGCACTACCGCTACGGGGCCTTCGTCGGCAGACGGCGGCTGTCGGACGAGGGCCTGCTGGTGTGGTTCATCGAGGACCCCGACGGCAACCAGGTGGAGGACAAGCGCACCGGACGGTACGACCCGCCCCCCTGGGCGGTCAGCCCCTTCCCCGCCTCGGTGCCGGTCCCGCCGCGGGCCACGGAGGCGGCTCCCGGTCCGGTGGTGCTCGGCGGACGCTTCTCGGTGCGGGAGGCGATCCGGCACACCAACAAGGGCGGGGTCTACCGGGGGACCGACGTCACCACCGGCGCACCCGTGGTGATCAAGGAGGCCCGGCCGCACGTGGAGGCCGACGCGTCCGGCGGCGACGTCCGCGACTGGCTGCGCGCCGAGGCCCGCACCCTGGAGAAGCTCACCGGGACGGGGCTGGCGCCGGAGTCCCTCGGGACGTTCGAGCACGGCGGACACCTGTTCCTGGCCCAGGAGGAGGTGCCGGGCGTCCCCCTGCGCACCTGGGTCGCCGAGCGGTTCCGCGACGTCGGGCACGAGCGCTACCGCGCCGAGGCGCTGGACCAGGTCCGGCGGCTGGTCGACCTGGTCGCGGCGGCCCACGCCCGGGGCTGTGTGCTGCGGGACCTCACCCCCGCCAACGTCATGGTCCGCCCGGACGGCGAACTGCGCCTCATCGACCTGGAACTGGCCGTCCTGGCGGACGACGTCCCGCTGCCCACCCGGGTGGGCACCCCCGGCTTCAGCGCCCCCGAGCGGCTGGTGGACGCGCCCGTCTCCCCGACGGCCGACTACTACAGCCTCGGCGCCACCCTCTGCTTCGTCCTGCTCGGCAAGGTGCCCCAGCTGCTGCCCGAGGAGCCCGCCACCCGGCCCGTGGAGCGGCGCTTCGCCGCGTGGCTGACCGCCTGCGCCGGTCCGCTCCGGCTGCCGGACGGTCTGCCTGAGGTGATCCTCGGGCTGACGAGGGACGACCCGGCCGAGCGCTGGGACCCGGTCCGGGCCCGGGAGGCCCTGCGCGCCGCCGACCCGGCGCCGCCCCGGCACCCCGCCGCCGGGCGGACCGGGAGCCATGCCCCGGACACCGCCCCGTACGCTTCCGCCGGAGCCGGAGCCGGAGCCGGAGCCGGAGCCGGAGCCGGAGCCGGAGCCGGAGCCGGAGCCGGAGCCGGAGCCGGAGCCGGAGCCGGAGCCGGAGCCGGAGCCGTGGCCGACTTCCCGGCGGACGCCGGGACCGACGCCGTGGTGGCCGGGATCGTGGACCACCTCCTCGACTCGATCACCCCGGAGGACGACCGGCGGCTGTGGCCCGTCTCCACCACCGCCGGGGAGACCGACCCCTGCACCGTGCAGCAGGGCGCGGCCGGAGTCCTGGCCGTACTGACGCGGTACTACGAGCTGACCGGCGATCCACGGCTCCCGGAACCGATCTCCGTCGCGGGCCACTGGATCGCGACCCGCACCGGCACCCGGTCCGTCCGTCCCGGTCTGCACTTCGGCGGCCGGGGCACCGCCTGGGCCCTGTACGAGGCCGGACGCGCCGTCGACGACCGCGTGCTGACGGACCACGCGCTGGCCGTGGCCCTCGCCCCGCAGGAGCGGACGCTCAGCCACGACATCACCCACGGCGTCGCCGGGAGCGGACTCGCCGCCGCCCATCTGTGGCACCGCACCGGGGACCCGCGCCTCGCCGGGATCGTCGCCGACGCGGCCGACCGGCTGGCCGCCGCCGCCCGGCCCGAACCGTCCGGAGTGAGCTGGCCGGTCCCCGCGGAAGCCGTCGCCACGGAGGCGGGCAAACGCTATCTGGGCTTCGCGCACGGAACGTCCGGCATCGGCTGCTTCCTCCTCGCCGCCGCGGCCGTCTCCCGGCGCCCGGAGCACCTCGACCTGGCCGTGGCCGCGGGCGAGCACCTGGTGGCCCACGCCGTACGGGTGGGCGGGGCCGCGCACTGGCCCGCCCAGACCGGGGACGTGCCCACCGCCCCGTACTGGTGCCACGGCTCGGCGGGCATCGGGTCCTTCCTGGTCCGGCTCTGGCGGGCCACCGGCGACGAACGGTTCGGGGACCTCGCCCGCGCCGCCGCGCCCGCCGTCGTGGAGCGCGCCTCCCGCGCCGCCCTCACCCAGTGCCACGGACTCGCGGGCAACGGCGACTTCCTCCTGGACCTGGCCGAGGCCACGGGGGACCCCGCCCACCGCGCCCGGGCGGGAGACCTGGCCCGGCTGATCGTCGCCGAAGGGGCCCGCCGCCACGGCCACGTCGTCTTCCCCAACGAGTACGGGGACGTCTCGACGGGCTGGAGCGACGGCTCCGCCGGAATCCTGGCGTTCCTCCTGCGGGTACGCCACACAGACCCCCGGCACTGGCTGGTCCAGCGTCCGGGTTGAGCGGCAGGGAACCTGCCGCCGCCTCGTGGAGAAGGAGAAAGACCATGGAGAACAACCAGGCCCTGGAGCTGCTGGCCCAGCTGCACGCCCTCCCGGAGACCGAGCCGGTCGTCAACGAGGGAGCCTCGTTCGCGGCGACGTGTCAGTGCGTCGGGCTGCTGACCCTCCTCAACACCGTCTGCATCGGCATCAGCTGCGCCTAGCGGACCAGGCCCTCCGGCCGGTGGCTGTCCCGGGCAGCCACCGGCCGGAGCGGCCGACCACCCCGAGCGGTGCCGCCACCGCTCCCGGGCGGCCCCGCCGCCACCGCGCTCCGCACCGTCCGTCGCTCCCACCCCGCACGCCCGGCGAGGGCCCGCAGACGAGGACCCAGATGCAGCCACCCACCGGTGCCCACGCCCCGGACCGCGCCGCCCGTCCGGCGCCCGTCCCCGAAGACCCGGACGCCCCCCGCGCCGCCGACCCGGTGTACGCCGTCAGCACCCGGGGCCTGGCCAAGAGCTATCCGGGCCCACGGGGCGCCGTCCACGCCGTGCGCGGCCTGGACCTGGACGTGCGCCAGGGCGAGACCTTCGCCTTCCTCGGCCCCAACGGCGCCGGGAAGTCCACCACGATCGCCCTGCTGTGCGCCCTGGCCCGCCCCACCGCCGGACGGGCCGTGGTGGCGGGCGCCGATGTGCTCACCCAGCCCGAACAGGTCCGCCGCCGGGTCGGAATGATCTTCCAGCACACCGCCCTGGACCCGGATCTGACGGTCGAACAGAACCTGCGCGTCCACGCGCGCCTCCACGGCACGCGCCGCCGTCTGGTCCGGTCGCGCGTCGCCGAGGCGCTCGACCTGGTCGATCTGGCCGACCGGCGGCGCTCTCCGGTGCGGACCCTGTCCGGCGGCATGCGCCGCCGTCTGGAACTCGCCCGTGGGCTGCTGAACGCGCCCCGGGTGCTCTTCCTCGACGAGCCGACCACCGGACTCGACCCCCACGCCCGGGCCCAGATCTGGGAACACCTGCGCGCCCTGGGCGAGCGGCACGGCAGCACGCTCTTCGTCACCACCCACTACCTGGAGGAGGCGGAGAACTGCGACCGCCTCGCCATCATCGACGAGGGACGGCTGGTGGCCCGGGGCACGCCCGCCGCGCTGAAGGCCGCGATCGGGGACGACCGGGTGACCCTGCGCACCGGTGACGACGGCGCGGCGCGCGAGGTCGTCCGGCGGATCGCGCCCCCGGACGCCGTCGTCACCGTGGACGCCGACGGGGTGGGCCTGCGGATGCCCGACGGCAGCGCCCGGATCCCCCGGCTGTGCGCGGCGCTCGAAGCCCACGGGATCGCCGTGCACTCCGCCTCCGCCGCCCCGCCGACGCTCGACGACGTCTTCTTCCGTCACACGGGCCGCAGCATCCACACCGCGCGCCCCGGCCGGACCCCGGCCGCCCCCGTCCCGTCCCGCACGGTCACGGACCGGACCGCCCCGGCCGCCACGGACCGCACGGGGACGGGCGCGGCCACCACGGACCGGACGGCCGCGGAAGGACCCGTCGTGGACCGCGCGGCGGCGGAAGAGCCCGTCACGGCCACCGGGGAGGACCGATGACCACGCCGACCGTCCGGGCCCAGGACGCCTCCGACCCGGGCGGCCCGTGTGCCCCGGGCGACTCCCCGGCCCCGGCCCGTGAACCACTGGCCCGGCTCCGGCACGAGCTGCGCGCGGTCCACGCCCTGGTCCACCGGGATCTGCTGAGGCTGGTCGCCCAGCCCATGCACACCGCCCTGACGCTGATCCAGCCGGTGCTCTACCTCTTCGTCCTGGGCGGGGGCCTGGCCGCGCTGATCCCGGACTCCTCCCTGGGCGTCGGCTACCAGACGTACCTCTTCCCCGGCATGCTGATGATGACCGTCCAGGCGCCCGCCATCATGGTCGGCATCCGGCTGATCACCGACCGGCAGAGCGGCTATCTGCGGGAACTCCTGATGGCGCCGGTCCGCCGCTCCACCCTGCTCCTGGGCAGCTGTGCCGGGGGCACCGCGGTCGCCGCCGCCCAGGGCGCCGTGCTGCTCTGTCTGGCGGGGGTGGTCGGGCTGCCCTACGACCCGCTCCTGCTGGCACTGCTCCTGGTGGGCATGGTCCTGGCCTCCTTCGCCATCACGGCCCTGTCCCTGGCGCTGGCCGTGAGCCTCGACCGGCCCGAGGCGTTCCACACCCTGCTCGGCCTGGTGATGATGCCGCTGCTGTTCCTCTCCGGGGGCTTCTTCCCGCTCCAGAGCCTGCCGGGCTGGGCCCATGCGCTGGCCGCCGTCAACCCGCTCGCCCACGGGGTGGACCTGCTCCGCCGCTGCATCGCGCTCCGGGTGCCGGAGCAGGCCGGGGGCACGGGACCGGAATGGTTCGGACGGCAGCCCTCCCCGTTCCTGGAAGGCGGCCTCCTGCTGGCCGTCGGCGTGGCGGCCCTGCTCTGGGCGGCCCACCGCTTCAGCCGCCCGGAGTGACGGGCGAGGGACGCGAGAAGAGAGATCCCAGTTCGAAATGATACGCTGATGTCTCATTCTGAATGGGAACCTCTCAAGCTTGGTTTGGAGCCCTCCATGTCCCGCCCTGCCGTGTCCCTCGCCGCGCCCCCGGCCGCGGACGGTGTCCACGCGCGCCGCTGGCTCGTCCTCGCGATCCTCTCCGGCAGCCTGCTGCTGATCGCCATGGACACCACGATCCTCAACGTCGCCTTCCCCTCCCTCGTCGCCGATCTGCGACCGGGTGCGGTGGAGCAGCTGTGGATCATCGACGCCTACGCGCTCGCCCTGTCCGGACTGCTGGTGACCGCCGGTGCGCTGGGCGACCGGTGGGGCCGCAAGCGGCTGCTCCTCGGCGGGTTCGCGCTGTTCGCCCTGGCCTCGCTGGGCGCGGTGTTCGCGACCGAGGCGTGGCAGGTGATCGCCGCCCGCGCGCTGCTCGGCGTCGGCGGCGCGGCGATCATGCCCGCCACGCTGTCGATCCTGCGGCACGTCTTCACCGACGCCCGCGAGCGCGCCTTCGCGTACGCCGTCTGGTCGGCCGTCATGGGCGGTGGCATGGCCCTGGGGCCGGTGGTGGGCGGACTCCTGGTGGAGGACCACGGCTGGGAGTCGGCGTTCCTGCTCAACATCCCGATCGCGCTCGTCGTCATCGGCCTCGCCGCCTGGCTGCTGCCCGAGTCGTACGCGCCGCGCGCCGGACGCTGGGACTGGACCGGGGTCGCCCAGTCCATCGCCGGTATGGTCGCGCTGGCCGCGGGCGTCAAGCAGCTCGGCAAGAGCGGGTTCACCGAGACCGGACCGTGGCTGCTGCTGGCGTTCGCCGCCGTGGTGCTCACCCTGTTCGTCCGCCGGCAGCTGCGGCTGGCGAACCCCCTCCTCCAGGTCCGGCTGTTCGCCGACCGCGCCTTCGCCGTGTCGGCCACCGCCCTGCTGCTGGGCATGGTCGCGCTCGGCGCCGTGCTGTTCCTGCTCACCCAGTGGTTCCAGTACGCCCTCGGCTACTCGCCGCTCCAGGCGGGGGTGCGGGTGCTGCCCGCGCCGCTCGCCCTCGTCGTGGTCTCGCTGGTCGCCCCGTCGCTGATGCGGGCGCTGCCCGTGCGGCACCTCATCGGCTCGGGTCTGGTCCTGATGGCGGCGGGCCTCGCCCTGCCCTGGGCGGTCCAGGACGCCGACGGCCGCCTCGGGTACCCGGTGATGGCGCTGGCCCTCGCGCTGATCGGCCTCGGCGCGGGGCTGGCGATGACGGTCGCCTCGGTCACCCTGATGGCGGCCACCCCGGCCGAGCACGTCAGCGGGGCCGCCGCGATCGAGGAGACCTGCTACGAACTCGGCGCCGCGCTCGGCGTCGCCTCCCTGGGGTCCCTGGCCGCCGCCCTCTACCAGGGCAATCTGCCGGACTGGGTGCCGGGCGCCGCGCGCGGCTCGGTGGGCGAGGGCGCCTACGCGGCCCAGGAACTGGGCGGCGCGGAGGGCGCCTCCCTGCTCGACCAGGTCGGCCGTGCCTTCACCCAGGGCATGACCCCCGCGTTCGCCATCGGCGCGGTGCTGGCCCTGGCCGCCGCCGCCACCGTCTGGGCGTGGATCCCGCGCGGCATCCGTCCCACCGACAACGCCCACTGAGAACGCCCGCCGAGGCCGACGGCCCCCGTGTCCCACGACGCGGGGGCCGTCCCGTCGGGTGGGGCGGTCAGGCCGTCGGCGCCGCCCGGACCAACTGGGCGAGGTGGACGGCCGCGTCGCGCAGCGGGGTGTCGTCGGCGGTCACCCGGCTGAGGAGTTCCGCGCCCTCCAGCATGCTGATGACCGTCCTGGCGAGGGGGCGGGCCGCGTCCGGCGCGATGCCGCTCTCCGTCAGCCTGGCCGTGACGAGGTCCTGCCATCCGGTGAGCGCCCCGGTCGCGGCCTCCTGGAGGCCGGGGACGCGGCCGACGGTCTCCAGGGCGGTGACGGCGACCGGGCAGCCGTCGTTCCAGTCGGACCGTCTGAGGTCCTCCGCCAGCAGCAGGGCGCAGGCGGCCGTGGCCTCGGCCGGATCCGCCGCCGAGGCGAGCCCCCGGGCGAGCAGGTCGCCGAACTCGCGCGCGCCGTGCCGCATCGCCTCGATCGCCAGTTCCTCCTTGCCCCCGGGGAAGAAGTGGTAGACCGAGCTGGGCGACGCCTGGGCCGCGCCCGCGATGCGCTTGACCGAGGTGCTCTCGTACCCCTGGCGCTGGAGGAGCGCGGCGGTGGCCCGGATGATCCGGCGGCGGGTGTCGGTGTCGGACGGACGGTCGGGTGCGGTGGCTGCCATGACCGCGAGTCTACTGGTTGGAACGTTCGATCCAGAGCTGTCGTATGCTCTGGATCGAACGTTCCAACCAGAGTGATGGACGGATTGACGATGACAGCGACAGCACCGGCCCCCTCCTGGGCGGGCCACCCCGGACACGCCCGGATGTTCGCGCCGGGGGAACTGACCGTGGGGCTCTTCCTGCCCCTGTGGCCCTACGCGGGCTCCATGGCGGGGATGCGCGGCCAGACGGAGGTCGTCCGCCGGGCCGAGGACGGCGGGTTCGCCGGGGTCTGGGTACGGGACGTGCCCCTGGCCGACCCGGGCTTCGGCGACGTGGGGCAGGTGTACGACCCGTGGACCGCCCTGACCTGGCTCGCGGCCCACACCTCCCGGATCGCCCTGGCGTCCGGCAGTGTGATCCTCCCGCTGCGGCACCCCATCGACCTGGCCAAGCAGGCGGCCTCGGTCGACCACCTCAGCGGTGGCCGGCTGGTGCTCGGCGCGGCGTCCGGCGACCGCCCGGTCGAGTTCCCCGCGTACGGACTGGACCACGGCGAGCGCGGCGCCCGCTACCGGGAGGCGGTCGGCTCCTTCCGGGAGCTGCTGGCCGAGGACCGGCCCGGCACGGCCGGGCTGCTGCCGAAGCCGACGCACGGCCGGATACCCCTCCTGGTCACCGGCTCCTCCCAGCAGTCCCCGCACTGGATCGCGGAGCACGCCGACGGCTGGCTGGTCTACCCCGGGGCCACCGCCACCCCGGACGGCCCCCGGGCGCTCGGCGCCCGGATCGGCGCCTGGCGGGAACTGGTCCCCGGCGGCGGGTTCCGTCCGGTCGCGACCAACGAGTGGATCGACCTGCACGAGGATCCCGGCCACCCGCCGACCCCGTTGCGCGGCGGCTTCGTCCTGCGCACGGGTACCCGGGGGCTCCTGGAACTGCTCGGCCGCTGGAAGGAGGCGGGGGTCAACCACGCCGCGCTCGGTGTCCAGCACGGACGGCGCCCCGCGCCGGAGGTGGTGGCCCAGCTCGCCGAAGAGGTCGTCCCGCACTTCCCCGCCCTGGCCGCTCCCGCGCCGCTGGCCCCCGCGTGGTGACCGCCCGGTGCCCGTCCGGGCCGGACGCGCCCGGCGCCGGAGCGGGGTCCGACGAGTTCCGCGAGGCCATGCGGCGGTGGGCGACGGGCGTCGCGGTGGTCACCGTCCCCGGCCCCGGGGGCCCGCACGGCACGACCCTCAACTCCCTGGTCTCGGTGTCGCTCGATCCGCCCACCGTGCTGATCTCCCTCAAACGGGGCGGTCGCACCGAGGACCTCGTCCGGCGGACCGGCCGGTTCACCGTCAACGTCCTGGCCGAGGGGCAGCACGCCCTCGCGGACCGCTTCACCCGGCGCCGCGACCCCGGTGCCGAGGGGTTCGCGGGGGTGCGCCACCGGCCGTCCCCCGACGGCGGCGGGCCGGAACTGGAAGGGGCCGCCGCCGCCCTGGCGTGCCGCGCGGTCCGTCGCGTGGAGGTCGCCGACCACGTCCTGGTGGTCGCCGAAGTGACCGGTGTCCGCCGGTCACCGGCCGACGGCTTCCGGGGACCGCTCCTCTACGCGGACCGGGACTACCGGGCCCTCGCCAAAGGCGCGGCGGCCGGGAGCGCCGCCGCGCGCTCGCGGGGGTCCGCCGACCCGCGCTGACCGGCCGTCCGGCACGGGACGGCGGCGGAGCCGGGTCGCACGGGACGGGACGGCGGCCGACAGCCGGCGGTGTGCGACGTCGAGGGCCGGACCGCCCGGAACCGGGCGGTCCGGCCCCTCCGCCGGATCTCCGGGCACCGTCCCGGTGAACGGACGGCGCGGCCCCGCCGCGACCCGGGGGACGGCGGGACGGCGGGGCCACCGTTCCGCCGTCACCCGGTCGCTCAGTCCGCCCGGCGCCGGATCCGCCGGCCGCCGAACGCGATCAGCAGCCCGCTCGCCGCCAGATAGACCGAGGTCTCCAGCCACTGGAACGTCCAGTAGCGGTCACCGGGGTGGTAGCGGACGTCGACGTGGAGGTCGTGCCCGGCGAGGCACACCGCCGCGTCGCCGAAGGTGCCGTCCGCCCCCGTCTTCGGCGGGCTGTCGAGACAGCGGTCGAAGACGGCGGAGGAGACGGTCGAGCCGTCCGCGGTGCGCAGCGGGCTCGTCCCGGCGATCCACGCGTCCGGCTCGCCCGGGATCCGCACCCCGCCGATGACCGGATCCCCGGTGATCCCCCCGAGGTTCCGCGCCGCGTTGACGGCCTCGGCCGTCATCGGCAGCGAGGCTCGCTCCGGCGGCAGCAGCTCCGGCCGCACCACGTTGGGGAAGAAGAACTGGAACGCCACGAAGCCGACGAGGGTCACCGCCATCGCGGGCAGGGTCCTGCGCAGCAGCAGCCCGACGACCGTGCCGAGGGCGACGGCCAGCGCCGCGTACCCCACCGGGACGACCCCGCGCGCACCGAACACGAAGGTGTCGAACCGCTCCCCGACCACCGCGTCGAAGGGCCGGGCCGCCCAGCTCAGCAGGGCCACCACCGCACCCGTCAGCCCCACCGCCGCCGACCCCACCAGCAGCACCTTGCCCAGCAGCCACCGCCGCCGGGTGACGCTCTGGTTCCACACCAGCCGGTGGGTGCCGTTCTCCAGCTCCCTGGCGACCAGGGGCGCGCCCCAGAAGGTGCCGAGCAGGGCGGGGAGCAGCGCCAGCCCGGCCGCGACGAACAGCAGCGTGTTCTGGTACGCGCCCCGGAACCGTTCGCGGGCCCCGGCGCAGTCGGCCTCGTCCCGGCACCGCGCCCGGTAGACGTCGTGCGCGTCCCGGATGTCCGCGCCGAGGTACAGCAGGTACCCGGCGACGACGGCCAGCGCGAGGGCGCCGAACAGCGCCTGGCCGCGGAACTGGCGCCAGTTGAGCCAGATCACCGTCCGTACCCCCGCTCCCCGTCGCGACCCCTGACCGACGCGTCCCCGGGGTCCCTTCCGGCCCCGGCCCCGGCGCGGGACATGTAGGCGAGGACGAGCCGTTCGACGGTGAGCGGTTCGGTCCGGTGGGGGAGGGCCGCCCCGGCGCCGGTACGGACGACCACGTCGTCGTGGGTGGCGCCGTGTTCGACGGAGACCGTCTCCACCCCGGCGGGCAGCCGGACGGGGGCGCCGCGCGGGACGGCCAGCCGGGCGTGCCCGGCCAGCAGGTCCCCGGTGTCCCCGGTGATCTGGGCCCGCGCGTCGCACAGGACGACCAGGTGGTCGCAGACCCGCTCGATGTCGCCGAGCAGATGCGAGGAGAGGACCGCGCCCGCGCCCAGCTCGTGGACGAACTCCATCAGACTGTCCAGGAAGCCCCGGCGGGCCAGTGGGTCCAGGGCCGCCGCGGGCTCGTCGAAGACCAGCAGCTCGGGGCGCTTGGCGGCGGCGACGGTCAGCGCCAGCTGCGCCCGCTGACCGCCCGAGAGCCGTCCCGCCCGCTGCTCGGGGCTCAGCCCCACCCGTCGTACCCGCCGCTCGGCGAGGGCCGCGTCCCAGCCCGGGTTCAGCTTCGCGCCGAGCCGCAGGTGCTCGGCGACGGTGAGCGAGCCGTACACCGGGGTGTTCTGCGCGACGAACCCGACCCGGGCCAGATGGGCCGCGTCCGCCGCCGGGCGCGAGCCCAGCACGGTCAGGGAACCGCCGGTCGGCTGGATCAGCCCGCTGATCAGGTGCAGCAGCGTGGACTTGCCCGCCCCGTTCGGGCCCACCAGCCCGACGACGCGGCCCGGGGGGACGGAGAGGTCCACCCCGCTCAGCGAGGGGCGGCGGCCACGGCGGCCGTAGGTCTTCGTCAGGCCCTCCGCGTGGATCGCGGGAGGGGAGTGCGTGGATGACATGCCGTCATCCTGGAACCGGCGGAGGACGACCGGCACCGGCCGTTCGTCCGGTTCCGACGCCACGGCCGGTCCTTTCGGCCGGTCCGCCCCGGGGGAGCGGTGGCACGTGTCAGAGGTGCCCCGTGGCCGCCCCGCGTCCGGCCGTGGCGGGCCCTACCCCCGGACGTCGCCCATCAGGTGGTTCTCCCAGGCCCAGACGGCGATCTCGGTCCGGTTGCGCACCCCGAGCTTGCCCTGGATCCCCGACAGATGGCCCTTGACCGTGCTGAGCGAGATGAACAGCTCGGCCGCGACCTCCTGGTTGGTGCGTCCGCGCGCCACCGCCCGGACCACGTCCAGTTCGCGTGCCGACAGCGGTGACCGCCGGGCGGCGCGGGCGGGCGGTGGCGCCCCCGTCCCGTTGAGGTGCCTCAGCAGCCGGAGGGTGACCGAGGGGGAGACCAGCGCCTCGCCGTTGTGGGCGGCGCGGACCGCCTCGACCAGCAGGGCGGGCCCGGCGTCCTTGAGGACGAAGCCCGCCGCGCCGCCGCGCAGCGCCCCGTACACGTACTCGTCCAGGTCGAAGGTGGTGACCACCACGACCCGCGCCGGGTCGGCCACCCCCGGACCGGCCAGCGCCCGGGTGACCTCGATGCCGTCGAGCCGGGGCATCCGGATGTCCACCAGACACACGTCGGGCCGCAGCCGCCGCGCCAGCTCCACGGCCTCCACCCCGTCCCGGGCCTCCCCGACGACGGTGAGGTCGTCCTGGTCCTCCAGGATCAGCCGCAGCCCGCGGCGGATCATCGCCTGGTCGTCGGCGATCAGGACGGTGACGGTCATCGGGGCTCCGCGGTCGGCAGGGGCAGGCGGGCCCGCACCGACCAGCCGGTGCCGGGCCGGGGCCCGGCGTCCAGCGAGCCGCCGAGCGCCTCGACACGCTCGCGCATGCCGACCAGACCGTACCCCCGGTGCGGGACGCGCGCGGGATCCGGCGGGGCGTCGTCGGCGACCTCCACGGTGACGGCGGCGCCCTCGCGGCGGACGGTGACCTCCACGGACCGCGCGTGCCGGGCGTGCCGACGGACGTTCGTCAGGGCCTCCCGGACGACGCGGTACACGGTGCTGGTCACCTCCGGCGGCCACCCCGCGCCGTCGTCGGGGGCGCGCAACCGCACCCGGGGGCCCTGGCGGCCGAAGCGTCCGACGAGCGCGTCCAGCGTCTCCGGCCCAGGGGGAGAAGGGCGCCGCGTCGTCGTCCTCGCGCAGCAGCCCGACCACCCGGCGCATCGCGGCCATGGCGTCCTGCCCGGCCGTCTCGATCCCGGTGAGCGAGTCCGGTACGCCCTCCGGGTCGCGCCGGGCGACCACCTGGGCGGCCTGCGCCTGGATCAGCATCCCGGTGAGGTGGTGGGCCACCACGTCGTGCAGTTCCCGGGCCAGCTCCAGCCGCTCGGCCCGGCGGACCCGTTCAGTCGCCGCCCGCGCCCGGCGGTCGAGGCCCCGCAGCGACAGTCCGGTCCCGCAGGCGGCCAGCAGGACCACCGCGGCGTAGGGGCCGACCGCCGACGCCGGACGGACCGCGAACTGGACGGCGACCAGCGACAGCCCGGCGCCCGCGACGGCGGCGGCGCGCGCCGGGGGCAGGGACCTGACCGCCGAGCCGGTGAGCACCCCGAGCCCCAGCGCCGGGGCGGGGCCCAGCGCGGCGGGCAGCCCGCTCCCGGGCAGCGCGGTGACCAGCACCGCCAGCGCGGTGACGGTCAGGCCCGCCACCGCCGTCCGGGCCCGGTCCCGGTGGCGGACCAGCGCCAGCGAGCACACCAGGACGGCGGTGACGGAGCCGGGCAGCCAGGACCCGGCTCCCCAGGTCCGGGCGAGCGCGACGGCCTGGACGGCGGTCACCGCGAGGAACACCGCGCCCAGCCCGGCGGTGGCGGCGCCCCGGGACCACCGGCCGGGGACGGCGGCCCCGGCCGGCGGCCGGTCGAGCGCGCGGTCACCGCCGCGCCACAGCCGGGCGGACGTCTCCATGGGCGGCTTCGGGGGGTGGGGGACGGGCCGGGTCACGGACGGCACGTCCGCGCGGGCGCGGGCCATGCTACGACCGGGGCCGTCCGGACCGCCGGGCGTCCCGTCGCCCGCCCGGCCCGTGGACGTCCCGCCGGGGCCCCCGCGCACGGTCGGTGAGGCGCGGCGCCGCGCCGGTCACCAGGGCGGCGGCCGTCCCCGCCGTGGCGAGGACCGGCACCGCGCCCGTTCCCGGGAGCCGGACGGCCCCCGTCACCGCGAGCGCGCCCACCGCGATCCCTCCGGCGGCGGCCCCGGGGAGCGCCCTGACGGCGGAGCCGACGAGGACCGACAGCGCGAGCGCCGTGGCCGGGGCCGGTTCCCTGGCAGCCGGTCCCGACGGCGAGGGAGACCGCCGCCGCCCCGGCGGTCACGGCCGGGCCCGCCGCCGCGCGCTCGCCCGGGTGCCGTCGGCGCGGCACCGCCAGGGCGTCGGCGGTCACCGGGACGGCGGCTCCGGGCACCCGGGAGGCCCCGCCCCGGCTGACCGCGAGCAGATCCGCGGTGCGGACGGTCACCAGGGCGGGCGCGAGGCCGGGCAGGGCGCCCGCCGCCCCGGTCGCCGGTCGGTCGGATGTGGTCACGCGTCGAGGCTAGGGAGCCGGAGCACCCCCGCGCACCGGCCGAAAGTACGGAAGTCCGGACACGGGTGACGGTCCGTCAGCCGGGCTCGGGGGCGGGACGCCCCGGTCGGACCCGGCGCGGCCGCCCCCGGTCCGCCGGGCCCCGGTGGCCGCCCTTCCGGACGGGAGGAGAGCCACGACCACGGGGTGGCTGGGCGCCCCGTCCCGTACCCTCGTCCCCGAAGACGCCGACGGTCGCACGGGCGTCCGGGACGATGGGGGCGATGTGCTCGGAAGGGGTACCCGGCTGCTCGCGGGCGCCGTCAGTCTGGCCTGCGCGGCGCTCCTCGCCCCGGGCGAACCGAGCGGCGCCCTCTTCGGCCGCTCGCTGCCCGCCGAAGCCGTCCGGGAGGTCGTGCCCCACCGGGTCATGACCTGGAACATCTGCAACCCCTGCGACGAGAGCAACATGGACCGCGCGGCGGAGATCGCCTCCTACGCGCCCCAGGTCATCGGTCTGCAGGAAGCCTGCGTCCGGGACGTCGAGCGGATCCGGGACTACCTGGAGGGCCGCTACGGACTGGTCTACCACGTCGAGTACGGGATGGTCCTGCGCAAGCGCGGCCGCTGCGGCGGGGCGCCGTGGAACCCGGGCGCCTTCGGCCAGGCGCTGCTCTCGGCGGCGCCGATGACCGACCGGGTGAACGTGGAGTACCCCGAGGGCGGCTCCGAGGACCGGGGGTACCTGGCGGTCACCACCACGGTCGGCGGTCAGCGGGTCCGGGTCTTCAACACCCACCTCGCCCAGCGCGAGCAGGGCGAGGTCCGGGCGGACCAGACCGGAGTGCTCGCCCGGGAGGTCGCCCGGCACGAGCGCGCGATCGTCCTCGGCGACTTCAACGCCGTGCCGGACGCCCCCGAGCTGACCGGCATGTGGAAGCTCGCCGAGGACACCGACCCCCAGTGCCGCCCCGCGCTCACCGGCACCTGCGAGCCCACCACCGACTGGCAGAGCAAGTTCGACTACGTCTTCCTGAGAGGCGTCGTCCGGGCCCGCCACGGAGTGCATCCGTCCCCCTACTCCGACCACCATTTGGTCCGGGCTGACCTGCGGCTCGCTTAGGGAGGTACCCTGTGCGCACACACCGGGCGGGGCAGTCGCAGAAGCCTGTCCTCCGGTGCCGGTGTCGAACCGCCGAACGGTGACCGACATCTCCTTGCGGGAGCTCTCAGGTAAGGCTTACCGTACTCAACCGCACCACCACTCGGGGCTCGACCGCCACACCGGTCCGCCCGCGGCGAGCGCTTCACCGACGCAGCCTGGCCGTCCGCTGCCGGTATCTCGCTGACGGGACCCACGTGAATCACTCCCCCCTTGGTCTGCACAGCCCTGCCCGCGAACACAGCGACTGCGGCGTCGGCTTCATCACCCGCCTCGACGGGACGCCGAGCCATGACGTCATCGCCAAGGGCGACGAGGCGCTGCGGGCCATCCCCCACCGCGGCGGCAAGTCCGCCGAGGGCGTCGGGGACGGCGCGGGCGTGAGCGTCGACCTGTCGGTGGAGTTCTTCGGCGCGCTCACCGGCGAGGAACTGCGCCCCGGCCGCTTCGGCGTCGCCAACTGCTTCGTCCCCACCGACGCCGACCGCCGCGACGGCGCCGTCGACCTCGTCACCCGGAGCATCACCGACCAGGGCTTCGACCTGCTGCTGGTCCGTGACGTCCCCGTCGACCACACCGTCGCCCGCCCCACCGCCGAGCGCTACCAGCTGCCGATCGTCCAGTGGGTGTTCCGCGCCCCCGAGGACGGGGAGTGGGAGCGCGCCGAGGTCGACGCCGCCGCCAACCGCGCGCTGCTCGCCGTCGAGGCCGCCGCCTACGCCGACGAGGCCCACGCCGGGCTGTACCCGCTCTCCCTCAGCGCCCGCACCCAGGTCCTCAAGGGACGGCTGAACTCCGACGAGGTCATCGGGTACTTCCGCGACCTGACCGACCCCCGGCACTCCGTCCGCTCGCTGTACTTCCACACCCGGTTCTCCACCAACACCGAACCGCACCCCACCATGGCGCAGCCGTTCCGCCTCATGGCGCACAACGGCGAGCTCAACACCGACCGCAAGAACCGCCTCTCCGACGAGGCCCTCGCCCGCGCCCGCACCCGCAGCATCGTGCGCCCGCCCGGCCAGTCGGACTCCAGCCGCCTCGACCAGACCCTCCAGAGCCGGGTCTTCGACGACGGACTGGACATCGTCGAGGCCGTCGTCACCCTGATGCCGCCCGCCTGGGAGAACGACCGCACCCTGCCCCCGGCCGTCCGGGACATGCTGGAGTACTTCTCCCTGTACGAGGAGAAGAACGACGGCCCGGCCGCCGTGATCTTCAGCGACGGCGACGTCATCGGCGCCCGGCTCGACCGGCTCGGGCTCCGCCCGCTGCGCACCGTCGAGACCACCGAGTACCTGATGGTCGCCTCCGAGGCCGGACAGGTCGCCTTCCCCGACGACGAGGTCGTCCACCGGGGCCGCATCGAGGCGGGCGGCATGCTCGTCGTCGACCACCGCACCGGACGCCGGATGCGCACCCGCGAGGTGCTCGACGCCCTCGCCGCCCGCCGCCCCTACTCCGAGCTGCTCACCGGTGCCCGCGTCGAACTGGACGAGCTGCCCGCCCCCGACTACCAGCGCGGCACCACCACGCTCGGGTACGACGGCGACCTCAGCCTGGCCGGCCGGTACGTCGCGTACTCGCTCAACCAGGAGAGCTTCCGGTTCATGCTGGACCCGATGCTCGCCACCGGGTCCGAGCGGATCTCGGCGATGGGCTACGGCAACGCCATCAACGCGCTCAGCGACACCGAGGGCGGCATGGCCAAGTACTTCTCCCAGCGCTTCGCCCAGGTGACCAACCCGCCGCTGGACAGCATCCGCGAGGCCGACGGCATGAGCATGCGGGTCGCCCTCGGCCCCAAGCCCGACGGCACCGGCAACACCAACGGCCGTCAGCTGGTGCTCTCCTCGCCGGTCCTCGGCCACCTCGACATGGTCCGGCTGCGCGACCAGCGGATCGTCCCGCTCGAACGCTTCGCCATGCTGTACGACCCGGTGTACGGCGACGAGACCGCCAACGCCGACGCGCTGCGCTCCGCCCTGGAACGGCTCTGCGACGACGTCGAGCGGTTCGCCGCCGAGCGGGGCGGCATCGCCCTGCTCACCGACCGCGCCGTCTCCTCCACCCGCGCCCCGCTGCCCGTGATCCACGCCGTCGCCGCGGTCAACCAGCGCCTGATCGAGACCGGGCTGCGGCTGCGCGTCTCGCTCGTCGTGGAGAGCGGCCAGCTGGCCTCCTCGCACCACGTGGCGACCGCGCTCGGCTTCGGCGCCTCGGCGGTCTACAGCCTCAGCGCCCGGCTGCGCGCCGAGGAGAAGTACCCGAGCGCCCCCGCCCCCGCCGGTGAGCGCACCGAGACCGACCGGGCGCTGGCCCGGTTCCGCAAGGCCGCCGAGAAGTCGCTCGCCAAGACCATGGGCCGGGTCGGGCTGTGCACCGCCGAGAGCTACATCGGCGGCGAGTTCTTCGAGCCCAACTACCTCGACACCCGCGACGACGTCTTCGCGCGGATCTTCCCGCACATGGAGGCCCCGGTCGGCGGCGTCGGCTTCGCCCGCATCGCCCAGACCGCGACCGAGTGGCACGAGCGGGCCCGCACCGTGGAGACCGAACAGCAGATCCCGCTGCTCGGCCTCTTCAAGGAGCGCTCCGACGGCGCCGGGCACTCCTTCGGCATCAACGCCGTGCGCGGCTTCGGCGGCATGACCGAGGAGCGCCCGGAGTTCGGCCGCGAGGACGACCCGGACGCGCTGCGGCTGCTCACCCTCGGCCAGCTCGACGACGCCTTCGGCATCACCGACACCGCGTACCGCAACACCGGCTACGACGCGCTCAGCGACGCCGAGATCGACGCGTTCCGGATCACCCCCGGCTACCGGACCTTCCTCCAGACCACCCACCAGGAGCGCTCCCGCCGCCCCGCCGCGCTCCGCGACGTCCTCGCGCTGCCCGCGGACGTCACCGGGCTGCGCACCCCGGAGGACTTCGCCCGGGAACTCGGCCGGTTCTCCACCGACGGCAACGCCAGCGTCACCGTCCGGGGCGTGGTCGCGGCCCCCCGGGACTCCGCTCAGGACGGCGCGGTGACGGTCCGGCTGAGCCTCACCGCCCCCGGCCCCGAGGGCGCCGAGCGCCACACCGCGCTCGCCGAGGGCCTCGCGCTGGTCCACCCCGGCGAGGTCACCACGGTGGCGGCGGACGCCGACGGCGTCCTCGTCACCGCCACCGGCGCCGCCGCCCGGCTGCTCGCGCTGCTGGAGAACGCCCCGGAGAGCGTCCCGCTGGACGAGGTCCAGCCCGCTCACCAGATCACCCGCTCGCTCGCCTCCGGCGCGATGAGCCACGGCGCCCTGGTCGCCGAGGCCCACGAGGCCGTCGCCCACGGCACCAACATGGTCGGCGGCATGTCCAACAGCGGCGAGGGCGGCGAGCACCACACCCGCTACGGCACCATCCGCGGCTCCCGGATCAAGCAGTTCGCCTCCGGCCGGTTCGGCATCTGGGCGGGCTACCTCGCCGACCCGATGCTCGAAGAGCTGGAGATCAAGATCGGCCAGGGCGCCAAGCCCGGCGAGGGCGGCCAGCTGCCCGCCCCCAAGGTCACCGTGGACATCGCCGCCGCCCGTGGCGGCACCCCCGGCATCGAACTGATCTCCCCGCCGCCGCACCACGACACCTACTCCATCGAGGACCTCGCTCAGCTCATCCACGACTGCAAGGCCGCCCGGGTCCGCGTCATCGTCAAGCTGGTCTCCTCCGAGGGCATCGGCACCATCGCGGTCGGCGTCGCCAAGGCCGGCGCGGACGTCATCAACGTCGCGGGGAACACCGGCGGCACCGGTGCCGCCGCCGTCACCAGCCTCAAGTACGCCGGACGGTCGGCGGAGATCGGCGTCGCGGAGGTCCACCAGGCGCTGGTCGCCAACGGGCTGCGCCAGAAGGTCGTGCTGCGCTGTTCCGGCGCCCACCAGACCGGCGGCGACGTCGTCACCTCGGCGCTGCTCGGCGCCGACAGCTTCGAGTTCGGCACCACCGCGCTGATGATGCTCGGCTGCGTCATGGCGAAGAACTGCAACGTCAAGTGCCCCGCCGGACTCACCACCAACCCCGAGGCGTTCGAGGGCGACCCGCGCGCGCTGGCCCAGTACCTCCTCAACATCGCGCACGACGTCCGCCACATCCTCGCCCGCCTCGGACTGCGCTCCCTGCGCGACGCCCGGGGCCGCACCGACCTGCTCCAGCTCCTCGACCACCCGGCGAGCGTCGGCCGCCTCGACGTCCGGCGGCTGCTCGCCCGGGTCCCGGAGAAGACCGTCGAGGACCCGGAGTACCTGGAGAAGGACTTCACCACCGACGACGCCCTCATCGAGCGGGTGCGGGCCGCGCTCCTCGACCGCCGCGAGCCCACCGCGCTCATCGACGGCATCCGCCTCGGCAACAGCGACAAGTCGGTCGGCGGTCAGCTCGGCATCGACGTCGAGCGGCTCCTCAACCACCAGCTCGACGCCGCCGCGCTGGCCGGGGCGCCCGCCGTCACCACCGACGACCGGGGCCGCCGCCGTCTCGTCGACGGCGCCGTCCGCGTCCGCACCACCGGCTCCGCCGGACAGTCCTACGGCGTGTTCTGCAACGACGGCATCACCCTCGAACACACCGGCACCGCCAACGACGGCGTCGGCAAGAGCCAGAGCGGCGGCCGGATCATCGTCCGCGCCCCCGGCGGCGGCGCCGCCGAACGCGGCGGCAACGTCCTCGTCGGCAACTTCGCGCTGTTCGGCGCGACCGGCGGCCGGACCTTCGTCCAGGGCGAGGCGGGCGACCGCTTCGCGGTGCGCAACTCCGGCGCCACCGCCGTCGTGGAGGGCCTCGGCGACTTCGGCTGCGAGTACATGACCGGCGGCACCGTGCTCAACCTCGGCGGCTTCGGCAAGGGCCTCGGCAACGGCATGAGCGGCGGGTTCCTCTACCAGTACGACCCGTCGGGCGAACTGGCCGGCCGGGTCAGCGCGGACTCGCTGCTGGTGTTCCCGGTCACCGACACCGAGCACGGCGCCTTCCACGAGGAGGCCGTCCGGCTGCTCCTGGAGTGGCACGTGGAGGCCACCGGCTCCCCGCTCGCCGTCCGGCTGCTCGCCGACTGGGCGACCGAACGCCGCCACGTGTACTGCGGGATGCCCCGCTCCCTGCTGCTCTACCAGGACGCCACCGAGATCCTCGCCGCCGCCACCCGGGGCGAACTCCTCGACGAGCTGGCCACCTCGATCGCCACCGACAAGCTCCGCGCGTTCAAGGTCGACTACCGCGACCGCCGCACCGTGCTCGGCGGCCGGGCCCCGGCCCTCGGCGACCAGGGCGACGACGACATGTTCTCGCTGCTGTCCTCCTACACGGTGCTCAGCGTCGCCCAGGACGTCGCGCTCCAGCGGGTCCCCGCCGCCACCGGCGCGGACGACCCCCGGATCGCCGAGGCCGTCCGCAACCTGGTGCTCACCGAGGACTTCTTCGTCAAGCAGCGCGTCGTGAAGTACCTGCGCGGCACGCTGGAGCGGTTCGACAACGACGAACTGGCCACCCTCATCGCCGTCAAGCGCCTCGACGACTACAAGCGGGCGCTCCGCCAGCGCAACAACCTCAGCGTGGACGCCCCCGGCACCTACGGCTGGATCGTCCACCAGACCCTCAAGAACGCCGGGCGGGTCCGAGCCGCCCGGTTCGACGAAATGCTCGCCACCGCGGCCCTGGAGGACATCGCCCAGCGCCGCGCCCCGCAGGCCCCGACCGAAGCGGTGACCACGTGACTGTCCTGTCCCCGACCGGGTCCCTGATCCCGGCCGACGCGCCGTTCTCCGCCGAGCAGGAGGCGTGGCTCGCCGGGTTCATCGCCGGGGTGGCCGCCGCCGCCCGCCGGGAGACCCCCTCCTCCGACGCGCCCGTCGCCACCGTCGACGTGCTGTTCGGCACCCAGACCGGCACCGCCGAGTTCCTCGCCGGGGAACTCGTCTCCGGGGCCCGCGCGCGCGGCCTCGGCGGGTCCGCCGTCGCCCTCGACGACGTCACCCCCGAGCGCCTCGCCACTATGTCCCACCTGCTCGTCGTCACCTCGACGTACGGCGAGGGCGAGATGCCCGACAACGCCGGACTGTTCTGGGAGGCGCTCCAGGCCGAGGGCGCGCCCCGGCTGGAGGGCCTGCGCTACGCGGTCCTCGGGCTCGGGGACCGCGGCTACGACGACTTCTGTCAGGCCGCGAAGCTCATTGACACCCGGCTGGAGCAGCTCGGCGCCACCCGGCTGCACGACCGCGTCGACTGCGACGTCGACTACGAGGAGCCCGCCGGAACGTGGACGGCCGCCGTCCTCGAACGGCTCGCCGCCGAGACCGGCGCGGCGGCCGGAGCGACCGGGGGCGCGGCCCCCGCGCCCGCCCCGGCCCCGAAGGCCCGCTCCGCCTGGAACAAGCGCAACCCGTACCCGTCCCCGCTGGTGGTGAACCGGACGCTGTCCGCCGAGGGCAGCGCCAAGGAGATCCGCCACTACGAGTTCGACCTCGGGGACAGCGGCATCACCTACGCGGCGGGCGACGCGCTCGCCGTCGTCCCGGTCAACGACGACGCCCTGGTCGGCGAACTCCTGGCGCACCTCGGCGCGACCGGCGACGAGGACGTCGACGGGCAGCCGCTCGTGGAGGTGCTGCGCACCGGCCGCGAGATCCGCACCCCGTCCAAGGAACTCGTCGCCGACCTGGTGCAGCGGGCGCCCTCCAGCGAGCTGGCCGCGGTCGTCGCCCACGGCGACCGCTCCGACCTCGACTCCTGGCTCTGGGGCCGGGACGTGCTCGACCTGCTGAGGGACGCCGGGGCCACCGCCCCGGACCTCGACGCCCTGCTGCCGTTCCTGCGGCCGCTCCAGGCGCGGCAGTACTCGATCTCGTCGAGCCCGCTCGCCCACCCGGGCCGGGTGCACCTGACCATCGCGTCCGTCCGCTACGGCACCCCGCGCCGCCGGTACGAGGGCGTGGCCTCCACGTACCTCGCCGACCGCGTCGGACCGGGCGCGGACGTCGGCGTCTACCTCCAGCCGAACACCGCGTTCAGCGTCCCCGCCGACGCCGACGCGCCGATGATCATGATCGGCCCGGGCACCGGCATCGCGCCGTTCCGCGGCTTCCTCCACGAGCGCGCCGCCTCCGGCGCCTCCGGACGCAACTGGCTGTTCTTCGGCGACCAGCACCGGGCCACCGACTTCGTCTACGAGGACGAGCTGACCGAGCTGTCCGACAGCGGTGTCCTCACCCGGCTCGACCTGGCGTTCTCCCGCGACCAGGCGGAGAAGGTCTACGTCCAGACCCGGATGCGCGAGCAGTCCCGGGAGCTGTACGGCTGGCTGGAGGACGGCGCCCACGTGTACGTCTGCGGCGACGCCTCCCGGATGGCCAAGGACGTGGAGGCCACCCTGCTGCACGTCATCGGCGAACAGCGCGGACGCGGGGACGACGACGCGGCCCAGTACCTGGCGGAGCTGCGCCGCTCCAAGCGGTACGTCCGGGACGTGTACTGAGCATGACGGGCCCGTGGCGCGAGCCCCCGGGGGGCCCGTGCCTCTGCGCCCTCGGGACGGACTGCCGCAGACGCGGCGGTTCCGTCCGGCTGATCGACGCCCGGATGCCGGAACTCGGGCACTGCCTGACGCTCTTCCAGCACGTCCAGGCGCTCACCGGCGGCCCGGTCGCCCGGATCGACCAGGCCGGGAGCTACGCGCTCCCCAGCCTGCGCGGCGAGGCGTTCGCCGTCCGGCCGGGGACGATCGCGCTGCGCCTCGACGGCGCGCGGATCGCCTCGGCCGCGGTCGTCCGGGACGAGCCCGCCGGTACGGTCGCGCTGCACCTGTACGACACCGACGGCCGGACCGTCCACCGGGGACGGCTGCTCTCCGCCGCGGACCGGCTGCTGGCCGGGCTCGCCCGCCCGGCCGCCGTCGGACCGCCGTCCGGGGCACCCGCCCCGGTCCCGGGGCCACCGGCGGGGCCGGACGGCGACCAGCTCGCCCGGCTCGACGCGGTCCTCGGGGGCACCGGCCCCGCCGCGCCCGGGACGTCCGACCGCCACCGGACGCTCGACCCCGGTGTGGTGCCCGCCGTGCTGGAGGCCGTCCGGGCCGCCGGACTGCCGGTCGGCGTCGCGGTGTTCGCCCCGGCGGCGGCGCAGGCGTGCGCCGGACGGGTGCTGGTCACCGACCGGACCGTCGGCGGTCAGGTGTTCGCGGCCTTCGAGGACGCCTCGGTGGAGATCGAGCTGTCGGGCGTCCGCTCCTGCCGCCTCGTCCGCTCCAGGGGCGCGCACGGCCCGACCCCGGCGATCGAACTCGACGACGCGGACGGGCGCTGCGTCGCGATGATCACCCAGTTCGGGGCGGTCGGCGGGCGGGTCCACGCCGAGTGGGAACGGCTCACGGCCGTGCTGCCCGGCGGATAGCGCCCGGGGCGGCCCCGGCACAGGAGGGGGGACCCCGGCGCGCGGCCGAAGGCCCTCAGCGCGGGGACAGCACCGCCAGGTCCGGCCCGTAGCCGACCACCAGGAGTCCGTCCGGCGTCACCGCGACCGCCCTCACCACGGCGGGGAACACGATCTCCTCCCCGATCCGCCCGCCCGTCACCGCGTCCCACACGCACACCGTGCCGTCCCAGCCCCCGGTGACCGCGACCGGGCGCCCGGCCACGGTGCCCAGCGCCACCGCGCCCACCACGTCGGCGTGGCCGCGCGGTCGGTCCCCGACCGTCCGGCGGGTGGCCAGGTCCACGATCCGCACCGCCCCGGTGCCCCCGCCGAGGACCACCAGCGGACGGCCCCCCGGCTCCGCCACCGCCAACGACCGCACCGGCAGGTCGTCCGCCAGCGGCCCGCCGACCGGCCGCCCCGTGCGGGCGTCCCACATCCGTACCGTCCGGTCGTCGGCGCTGGTGACGGCGACCGCCAGTCCGTCCACGACGCCCACCGCCACCGCGACCACCCGGTCGGAGTGCCGACGGTGACGCCCGGTGGGGAACGCCCCGACCGGCCCGCGCGCCACCGGGTCCCACAGTCGCAGCGGCCGACCGGCGCCCGGCCCGCCTCCGGTGACGACCACGGGGCGGCCGTCCAGGGTGCCCGGTGCCCACGCGTGCGTCCCGCCGTCCGGATCGGTCAGCGGGCCGCCGAGGGGTCCGCCCGTGGCGAGGTCCCAGCACCGGAGCGCGTCGTGGCCGCCGGTGACGGCGACCGGGCGGCCCTCCACCGTCCCCGCCGCCACCGTGTGCACCCCGCCGTCGTGACCGGTGAACGGGGCGCCCGTCCGCTCCCCGGTGGCCGGGTCCCACCGCCGGGCCGTCCCGTCGGCGCTCCCGGAGACGATCACGGACCGTCCGTCCACCGTCGCGGAGGTCAGCGCGAGCACGGGTTCGCGGTGCCGGTCCGGCGCTCCGCCCGGGCGCCGCGCCTCCCCGAGGTCCCACACCCGTACGTCGTGGTCGGCGCGACCGGTGGTCCGCACGTCCCCGGCGCTGACGACGAAGGGGACGCCGTCCACGGCCGCCACCGCCACCGCCCCCACCCGGTCGGTGTGGCCGCTCAGCGGGGCGTGGAGTTCCTGATGGGTGGTCAGGTCCCAGATCCGGACGGTGGTGTCGGCGCCGCCGGTGACGGCGACGGGACGCCCGGCCACCTCGGCCGTCGCCACCGAGGTCACCCGGCCGCCGTGACCGGTCAGCGGATCGCCGACCGGTTCGCCGGTGGCGAGGTCCCACACCCGCACCGTCCGGTCGTCGCCCCCGGTGACGGCGACCGGGCGGCCGTCCACCACGGTCGTCGCCACCGCGGCGACCCGGTCGGCGCGGTCGGTCAGCGGGGCGTGGAGTTCCTGACCGGTGGCCAGGTCCCAGACCCGGACCCTGGTGTACGCGCCGCCGGTGACGGCCACGGCACGTCCGTCCACCACGGCGGTCGCCACCGACTCCACCCAGTGCCCGTGACCGGTGAAGGGCGCGCCGAGCTGCCGTCCGGTGCGCGGGTCCCACACCCGCGCCGTCGTGTCGCTGCCGCCCGTGACCAGGACCGTCCGTCCGTCCACCTCGGCCGTCGCCGCCGCGAGGACCCAGCCGTCGTGACCGGACAGGGGTCCGCCGAGGGGCGCCGGGGCGGCCAGGTCCCAGAGCCGTACGGTCCCGTCCTCGCTCCCGGTGAGCGCGACGGCGCGGCCGTCCAGCGCGCAGGTGGCCACCGCGCGCACGGCACCGGTGTGACCGGTCAGGGGCGCGCCGACCGGATCGCCGGTCAGCAGGTCCCACATCCGCAGTGCCCGACCGTGGTCGTCACCGGTCAGCGACGGGCCCACGGCGACGGCGCGGCCCGCCACCACGGCGGTCGCCACGCACGGGGCCTTCCACCCGGGCAGGACGTACCGCGCGCGGGAGTCGGTCCCCCCGGCGGTGGCCCAGTCGAACCCCCACCGCGCGCGTTCCGCCCCGGCCACCGGCACGGCGGTGATCCGGGCGGACAGCTCACGGTCCCCGTACCGTGCGGCGTCCAGCGCCAGCGACTGCCGTCGCACGGCGGGCGGGGCGTCCCGGTGCCGGTGCGCCGAGGCGCGGTACACCGCCGCCACCGAACGGGCCCGGGCGCCCGGCGCGGCGTCCAGCGCCGCCCGCACCCGCGCGGGCTCCCCGTGCACCAGGAACACCGGATCGTCCCACCGGCCGCCCCGCTCGTGCCGTCCGTTCCCCTCGCCGTCACGCACCCCGTCGGAAGACATGACCGGCAGCGTAGGCGCCCCCGCTGACACCCGCCGCCGGTCCTTCCCCCGGCGGTCCCCGCCGGGCCCGCCCGCCGCGCACCGCCGGGGCGTGGGCGGACCGCCGCGCGACCGGGGCGCCGCCGACCGGGGGACGTCGCCCCTTGATTCGATGTATGTGAACATGAGGGCATGTCGAAGGTGAAGGCGCCGACGCCGACCGGGACCGCCGTGGGGGACGGGGCCGCGCCCTGCTGTCCCTCGCTGACCGAGCGCCCCATGACCGCCGAGGAAGCCGGGGCGGCCGCGCGGATGTTCAAGGCGCTCGGCGACCCGGTGCGGTTGCGGCTGTTCTCCGCCGTCGCCTCCCACGAGGGCGGCGAGGCGTGCGTGTGCGACATCTCCGACGTGGGGGTCTCCCAGCCGACCGTCTCCCACCATCTGAAGAAGCTGAAGGAGGCCGGGCTCCTCACCTCCGAGCGGCGCGGCACCTGGGTCTACTACCGGATCGAGCCCGCCGTCCTCGCCGCGATGGGGCGGCTGCTGGCCAATCCCCCGGCCGCCGTCTGAGGAACGGCCGCCCGTCCGGGCAGCGGTCGGCGCTGCCCGCCCCCGGCTCCGGTCATCTGCGGAGGAAGGGGGAGCAGGTGTACGGCCCGATCGCGGGCCCCTCGCCGTCCAGGGTCACCTGGACGTCGTCCGGCTGGACGTCCTGGCGCAGCGCGGCCTGGGCACGGGCCAGGGTGCACACCCACTGGCCGTTGCGGAGCACGTCGTCGGCGGGGAAGGCGGTCCCCGGCGCGTGGAGGGTGACCCGGGCGCGCGAGGCGGTCACCCAGTAGCCGCCCGTGGTCTCCACGAGGTTGGTGAGCCCGCGCTCCTGCTCGGCGGGGGTCGGCCCGGAGAGGAGCAGCTTGGTGACGTCCTGGACGTCGGAGAGTTCGCGGTCCGGGCGGGAGACCCCTTCGAGCCGGGCGTCGCGCACGTAGTAGAGCCGGGCCGCCGTGGCGAGGCCCTTCGCCGGGGGCCCGGCGTCCAGCACCCCGGTGGGCGGCACTCCGCAGCCGGTGAGCGCCAGGGCGAGGACGGCGGCCGGGGCGGTGCGGCGGGCGGGGATCACGGCTGGTCCTCCCGGGGCGCGCGGGGCAGTCGCAGGGTGAACAGGGCCCCGCCGCCGGGGCGGTCGGCGGCGGTCAGGGTGCCGCCGTGCAGCCGGGCGTTCTCCAGGGCGATGGCGGTGCCCAGTCCGCTGCCCTCGGAGCGGGTGCGGGCGGAGTCCGCCTTGTAGAAGCGGTCGAAGACCCGCTCGGCGACCTCCGGGGGCAGTCCCGGGCCACGGTCCGCGACCTCCACCGTCACCCCCTCGTCCCCGGCGGTGAGGGTCACCGTCACGGGCGGGGCCCCGTGCCGCAGGGCGTTGCCGACGAGGTTGGCGACGACCACGTCGATCCGGCGCCGGTCGACCGTCGTCCACAGCGTCCCGGGGGCCCTCAGCTCCACCCGCTCCGACCAGCCCCGCAGGGCGAGGGAGGAGCGGACCGTCGCGGACAGGTCGGTCTCGGCGGCGACCAGCCGGGCCGCCCCCGCGTCGAAGCGCGACATCTCCATCAGGTCCTCCACCAGCCGCGCGAGCCGGGCCGTCTCCGCGCTGACCCCGCGCGCCGCCCGGGCGGTGTCCGGTGGCAGCCCGTCGGCGTCCTCGTCCAGCACGGTCGTCATCATCGTCATCGCGGCCAGCGGGGTGCGCAGTTCGTGGGAGACGTCCGCGACGAACCGGCGGGCCTTCTCCTCCTGGGCGCGCAACTCGCCGACGGACCGCTCCAGGGCGTCGGCGGTGGTGTTGAAGTCCCGCGCCAGATCGGCGAGTTCGTCCCGACCCCGGGCGGGCACCCGGGTGGTGAGCGCGCCGGTCGCCAGGGCGCGGGTGGCCCGGCCCAGCGCCCGTACCGGGCGCAGCACGGTCCGCGCGGCGAGCAGGGCCAGCAGCGCGGCGAGCAGCAGCACCGGGACGATCCCGTCCCGCACGGTGTCCAGCAGCCCGCCGATCTCCGCCCCCTCGGCCCGCAGCGAGACGACGGCGAAGACCTCCAGGCCGGAGTCGCGTCCGGTGTCGAAGGCGACCGGCGTCCCCACCACCAGGTACGGCTCGCCCCGGTGCCCGACCCGCTGGAGACGGGCCCGGTCGCCGGACCGCACCGCCGCCCCCAGACCGGTGCTCACCAGGGACGCGGGGGCGCGCGGGCCGGAGATCACGCCCAGCTCCTCGTAGCGGACCACGACGGTGGCGCCCGCGCCGAGCCCGTCGGCGACGTCGTCCGCGAAGGCGGTGAGCGAGCGGCGGTCGGGCGGGATGTCGAACTCGGGCGCCAGCAGGTCCACCCGTTCCCTCAGCTCGGTGGCGAAGGCGTCCTGGGCGGAGCGCAGCACGGCGTTCCGGTACTCCCGGTACGCGAGGGCGGTGGCGGTCGCCGCGCTGACCAGGGCGACGAGGACGAAGGCGACGAGGAGCCGGGTCCGCAGCCCGCCGAACAGCCGGGACCCGGCCCACCGGGCCCGTCCGGCCCGGCGGTCCCCGCGCGCGGACTTCCCGGGGGCGGACACCGGGTCGCTCACAGCGGCCCGAAGCGGTAGCCGAAGCCCCGGACGGTCTGGACGTACCGGGGCTTCGCCGGTATGTCCTCGATCTTGGCGCGCAGCCGTCCGACGGCCGCGTCCACCAGCCGGGAGTCACCGAGGAAGTCGTGCTCCCAGACGGAGACCAGCAGCTGTTCGCGGCTGAACACCCGGCCGGGCGAGGCCGACAGTTCCAGCAGCAGCCGCAGTTCGGTGGGCGGCAGGGCCAGCGGAGTCCCGTGCTTGGTGACCACGAGCCCGGACCGGTCGATCCCGAGCCCCGCGTGGTCCTCGCCGCGCTCCGGGCGGGCGGCGGAGGCCGTCACCCTCCGCAGGGCGGCCCTGATCCGGGCCTCCAGCACCGGCGCCGTCACCGGTTTGACCACGTAGTCGTCCGCGCCCGCCTCCAGCCCGGTGACGACGTCCGCGTCGTCCCCGCGCGCGGTGAGCATGATCACCGGGAGGGCGGCCGACCGGCTCCGGATACCCCGGCACACCGCGAAACCGTCCATGCCGGGCAGCATCAGATCGAGGACGGCCAGCTCCACCCGGCTGCCCACGGGCCCGTCGAGCGCCTCCAGCGCCTCCTCGCCGGTGGCGGCGACCGTCACCTCGTAACCGTGGCGGCGCAGCACCAGCTCGGTGGCGTCCCGGACGGACGCGTCGTCCTCGATCAGCAGAACATGCGGCATGCGCTCGATTATGGGGCAGCGCTGACCAGGCCAGACGCCCTCGCGGGGCCCGGGAACGCGGTCCGCGCCGATTGTTACGTCCCCATCATGCGGCCACCACGCCCCCACCATGTGACGGCCCGAGATTGGGCCGCATGCGAACCCACACACCACGCCTCGCGGCGCTCGTCGTCCTTCCCGTCCTCGCCCTGACCGCCGCCTGCGGCGGAGGCGACGGCGTCCGGGCGGAGCGGGAGGTGGCCTCCGTCCCGGACGCCCCCGCCACCGGCTCCGCCACCCCCGCGAAGAAGAAGAGCGGCGACGGCTCCGCCGCCCGGGCGGGCAAGAGCGCCTTCTACGACGCCCAGCTGACGTACGTGCGCTGCATGCGGACCAAGGCCGGGGTGAAGGACTACCCCGACCCCAAGCTGAGCGGCCACCTCGACTGGAAGGCCATCAACGAGATCCGCGACCCCGACGGCATGGGCGAGGACACCAAGGGCGGGAAGAACGGCGTCTGCGGTCCGGAGCTGCGGGCGGCGGCGAACCTCCAGCCCGAACGCGACCAGCAGAAGGACTTCGAGTCGATGCTGGCGCACGCCAAGTGCATGCGCGACAACGGGGTCTCCCGCTTCGCCAACCCGGTGATGTCCGGCGGCAACGCCATCCCCGGCGGCGAACCCGACCCCCTGGACCCGGCGATCAAGGAGGACTCGCCGGTCTACGAGGAGGCCTGGGATGCGTGCGAGGACAAGCTCCTCGACGGACTGGACGGCATGCAGTGAGACGTCGCACCACCGTCGCCGCCCTGGTGGCCCTGGCCGCAGCCGGGGGCGTGGCCGCCGTCGCGAGCGGCGCCCTGGACGGCCGGGGCACCGGCACCGGCGCGGGCGGGGACCGCCCGCCGCCCGCCACCACCACCGTCACCCGCGCCGACCTCGTCCGCTCCAAGACGGTCGACGGCACCCTGGGCTTCACCCAGCGGCGACCGGTCAAGGCCGCCGTCGCGGGCACGGTCACGGTGGCCGCCGTGGAGGGCCGCACCGTCACCCCGGGCCAGGCGCTGTACGAACTCGACGACAAGCCCGTCACCCTGCTCCGGGGCCCGGTGCCGATGTTCCGCGAGATGCGGGACGGGCACCGGGGCAGCGACGTGCTCCAACTGGAGCGCAATCTGCGCGACCTGGGGTACGGCGCCGGACTGTACGTCGACGTCCACTACGACGAGGCGACCGCCGCCGCCGTGAAGCGCTGGCAGAAGTCCCTCAACCGCGTCCCCACCGGCCGGGTGGGGCGGGGCGAGGTCGTCTTCCAGCCCGGTCCGGTCCGGATCGTCGCCGTGGACGCCGCGCTCGCCGACCAGGTCGCCCCCGGGGAACCGGTGCTCACGGTCTCCTCGACCCGGCGGGTCGTCCTCGCCGCCCTCGGCCAGGACGACGGCGCGCTCGCCGCTGAGGGCACCCGCGCCGAGGTGACCCTGCCGGACGGCGGGACCGCGCGCGGCAGGGTCACCGGCACCGTCCGCCCCCAGGACACCGGAGACGGGGAGGGCGGCGGGGGAGACGGCATCACGGTCGAGGTGACCCTCGCCCGGGACGCGGACGCGGGGGCCACCGGCGCCAAGGGCACCGTCAGCGTCGCGTTCGTCAGCGAACGGCGCGAGGACGTCCTGACCGTCCCGGTCGAGGCGGTCGTCGCACTGCGCGGCGAGGACGGCGGCTACGGCCTCCAGCTCGTCGGGGACGGGACCTCCACGATGACGCGCGTCGAGGTCGGCATGACCGCGGACGGCCGCGTCGAGGTCAGCGGACCCGGGCTGCGCGAGGGACAGCGGGTCGGGACGGCCGAGGGGTGAACGCCCACCGCGTCCCCGACGCCTCCCGCACACCCGGTGCCACCCGGTCCTCCCAGGGGCGCGACGCCTTCCGTACGCCCGGTGCCGCCGGGTCCTCCCGCGCGCCCGGCGCTCCCCGCGCGGCCGACGGCCCCCGGTCCTCCCGCGCCGCCGACGCCCCCCACGCGGCCCGCGCCGTCATCGAACTGCGCGACGCCGTCAAGTCGTACCCCGGCGGGGTGCACGCCCTGCGCGGGGTGGACCTCACCGTGGAACAGGGCGAACTCCTCGCGATCGTCGGCCCGTCCGGCTCGGGCAAGACCACCCTGCTCCAGCTGATCGGCACCCTGGACCGGCCCACCTCGGGCACCGTCCGGGTCGCCGGGCACGACGTGGGCGCGCTCCCCGATGCACGGCTCTCCGCGCTGCGCGCCCGCCACATCGGCTTCGTCTTCCAGCACTTCCACCTGATGGCCGGACGCGGCGCCGTCGACAACGTGGCGGACGGGCTGCTCTACGCCTCCGTACCGTCCGGCGCGCGACGGGCCCGGGCCCGTGAGGCCCTGCGCCGGGTGGGCCTGGGCCACCGGCTCTCCCACACCCCCGGTGAGCTGTCCGGCGGGGAACGGCAGCGGGTCGCCATCGCCCGCGCGCTGGTGGGGGAGCCCCGGATCGTCCTCGCCGACGAACCGACCGGCGCCCTCGACAGCGCCTCGGGCGCGGTGGTGATGGACCTGCTGCGGGAGGTGAACGCCGCCGGAACCACGGTCTGCGTCATCACCCACGACCAGGAGACGGCCGACGCGCTGCCGCGCCGCGTCCGGCTGCGCGACGGCCGGATCGTCTCCGACCGGCGCGCCGACGGCCCCGGGCGGCCGGAGGAGGAGCGATGAGCCCCCGCACCCGCGCCGACGGCCTCGTCCCCGGACGGCTCTCCCCGGTGGACGTCCTGCGACTGGGCGCGGTGGGTCTGCGGACCCGTCGCGCCCGGGCCGTGCTGTCCGCCCTGGGCATCGCGATCGGCATCGCCACCATGATCACCGTGGTGGGGCTCTCCGCCTCCAGCCGCACCGATCTGATGGACCGTCTGGACCGGCTCGGCACCAATCTGCTCACCGCCGAGGCGGGCGAGGGCGCAGAGGCCGCCGAGGCCGCCGGGGGAGAGGCCGCCCGGCTGCCCCGCTCCGCCGTGGCGATGGTGGAACGCGTCGGCCCGGTCCGGCACGCCACCGCGACCGGGCACGTCGACGCCCGGATCCGCCGCAGTGACGTGGTCCCCGAGGAACGGACCGCCGGGGTCACCACCCAGGCCGCCCGGCCGGACCTGCTCACCGCGCTCAAGGCCGAGGTCGACCGGGGCGTCTGGCTGAACACCGCCAACGAACACCTGCCGGTCACGGTCCTCGGCGCGCTCGCGGCCGAACGCCTCGGGGTCACCGCCCCCGGCGCGAAGATCATGCTCGACGACGAGCCGTTCGTGGTCGTGGGCGTGCTGCGCCCCGTCGACCTGGTCCCCACCCTGGACCGGGTCGCCCTGATCGGATTCCCCGCCGCCGAGGAGCACTTCGGCTTCGACGGACACCCGAGCACCGTCTTCGCCCGCACCTCGGACGCCTCGGTGGAGGACGTCCGGGCCGTCCTCGCCCGCAGCGTCGCCCCGGGCGACGAGGGCTCCGTCAAGGTCTCCCGCCCGTCCGACGCGCTGGAGGCGAAGACGGCGGCGGACGAGGGCCTCACCACCCTGATGCTCTCCCTGAGCGCGGTCGCCCTGCTGGTCGGCGGGGTGGGCGTCGCCAACACCATGGTGATCTCGGTCCTGGAACGCCGCCAGGAGATCGGTCTGCGCCGCGCGCTGGGCGCCACCCGGGGCGCCGTCCGGCTCCAGTTCCTCACCGAGTCCCTGCTGCTGTCCCTCCTCGGCGGCGCGGCCGGGGCGGTCCTCGGGGCGGCGGTCACCGCCGCCCTGGCCCACGCCCGGGGCTGGCGCGCGGTGGTCCCGCTCTGGTCGGTCCAGGCCGGACTCGGCGCCACCCTCCTCGTCGGGGTGGTCGCCGGTCTCTACCCGGCGGTGCGCGCCGCGCGCCTCCGTCCGACGGCCGCGCTGGGCGGCGGCTGACCTCCCCCGGGGCCGCCGCGACGGCCGTTCCGGCAAGGGTGCCCCGGGCGCGTACGACGCGTTCCGGGGCACCGTCGCGTCCAGTGGACGGAGGCCCTGGCAAGGAACGCCACCGGGGTGTCCGGATAGGGGCCTTGTCGCGGGCGGAACCCGCGGTTCATGCTTCCTCATGCGTGGTGTCGCCCTTCGCGGATCGCGTTCCCCCCACCCCGAAGGAAGCACCGTTGACGACCGCGTCCCGCGTCCCGGCAACCGCTCGCTCCCGCCATCGCGAGCCCTGTCCGGTCCGCACCCGGTGACGACGGTCCACCACCCCGGTCCGCCGCACCGCGCGGCCGTCTGAGACGCCGGACCGGCACGCCCGCCCGGCCCCCGCACCGCCCGCCCCGACGGGACCCCGCACGCCCCGCCCTCCCGGCGAGGGCGGGGCGTGCCGTGTCCCGCCCCACTCCGAAAGGACGGACATCGTGCCAGTGACAGCACCCGGCGAAGAGGGGTACGAGCCGCGCGCCCGTGTCACGATCGGCCACCCCGCCGTCGTCGTGCCCGAGCAGGTGGTGACCCAGGAGGAGGTCATCGCCGCCCTGGGGGACCTCTTCGCGGAGGTCCCGCACCGGGAACGCGGGCTGGACCTGATGCGCAGCACCACGGTGGAGACCCGCAACCTGGTGGGCGGGCTCACCGAGATGCTCGCCCCGCGCTCCTTCGGCGCCCGCAACGAGCGGTACACGGCGGAGGTCGTCCGGCTCGGCGCCCGCGCCGCCGAACGGGCCCTGGCCACCGCCGGGGTGGCGGCGGCCGACGTCGACCTGCTGGTCTTCGTCTCCTGCACCGGGTACGCGCTGCCCGGCCCGGACGCGTACATCGCCCAGGAGATCGGCTGCCGTGCGACGGTGCGGCGGACGCCGATCCAGCAACTGGGGTGCGCGGCGGGGGTCTCGGCCCTCGCGGAGGCGTTCCACTACCTCCAGGCGTACCCGGACGCGACCGCGCTGGTGGTCGCCGCCGAACTCAGCTCGCTCTCCTTCCAGCGGGAGCGCCACTCCCTCAGCGACTTCATCTCCAACGGGATCTTCGGCGACGGAGCGGCGGCCGCGGTGCTCCGCCGCTCCGCGCCGGGGGACCGGGGCTTCCGGATCCAGGCGGCCCGTCAGCACCTGCTCCCCGGCTCCCACTCGGTGATCGCGGGCACCACCACCGAGGACGGCTTCCACTTCCGGACCGACCCCCGGGTGCGGAGCACCGTCCCCTTGGTCATCCCGGAGATAGAGTCCTTCCTCGCCGAACTCGGCTGGGCCGACGGCGACCTGGAGTTCTGCGTCTCCCACACCGGTGGTCCACTGATCATGGACGGGGTGGAACGCGGTCTCGGGCTCGCCCCGGACACCCTGCGCCACAGCCGCGCGAGCATGGCCGGGATCGGCAACACCTCCAGCGTCTCCGTCCTCGACGTGCTGCGACGGCACCACGAGGACGGTCCGCCCGGCCACGGCGCCCGGGGCGTGATCGTCGCGTTCGGCCCCGGCTTCACCACGGAGGTCATCGCGGGCTCCTGGTACGACGCTGGCCGGGAACGGCGGCTGCCCGGCCGGTGGGAGGCCTGCGCGCCCCGCTGAGACCGGGGCACGGGGACGGGGGCGCGTCACCGGAGGGTGGCGCGCCCCTCGGTCGTTCCACGGGTCCCGCCCCTGACCGTCACCCCCCGGTCGGCGGGGCGGAGTTGATGCGGGGGAGCGGCCGGGTCTATTAATAGAGTGACCAGTCAGTCAATTAACTGGTCGGATCGCCTTTCCCGGAGGGAGAACGCACATGACGGCTCTACGAGGACCAGGTCACCCCGCCACCCGGCGCGGGTTCCTGCACGGGGTGGGCGCCCTGGGCGGCGCGGGGGCCGCCTTCACCGCGATGGGCGCGCTCGGCCTCGCGCCCACCCGGGCGAGCGCCGCCGAGGCGTCGTTCCGCGCCCCCCGCGCCTCCGACTTCCGCCTCTCGGGCCGGGCCGCCGGGAGCGTCGTGGTGGTCGGCGCGGGCGTGGCGGGGCTGACGGCCGCCCATGAACTGCGCAAGGCCGGATACGAGGTGACGGTCCTGGACGCCCGGCCGGGGATCGGCGGCCGCAGCCTCACGGTGCGCGGCGGCGACACCCTGACCGACACCCGGGGGCACACCCAGCGGGTGGACTTCGCGCCCGGCCAGTACGCCAACGCGGGCCCCGCGATGCTGCCGCAGTGGGCGCTCAGCACCGGCTACTGCCGTGAACTCGGCGTCCCGCTGGAGGTCTTCACGATCTCCAACGCCCGGACCTTCGTCCACGACCCCGGGGACCCCCGCCCCCTCCGGCTGCAGACCGCCAGGGCGGACGCCTACGGAGTGGTCGCCGAACTCCTCGCCAAGGTCACCGACCAGGGCCTCCTCGACGGACGGCTCTCCGCGACCGACAAGGAACGCCTGCTGGAGTTCCTGCGCACCATGGGCGGGATCGGGGACCGTACCGACGGCTGGGCCTACCGGGCGTCGCCCCGGCGGCGCGGCTACGCGACGCCCCCCGGAGCGGCGGGCGAGCCCGGGGTCCCGCTGCCCCCGCCGGAGTCGCTGGAGCGGGTGCTCTCCGAGCAACTGGCCCGGCACTGGTACCTGGACGCCGAGGTCGACATGGCCACCACCCTGCTCCAGCCCGTCGGCGGCATGGACCGCCTCGTCGACGCCCTCGCGGACCGCGTCGGACGGCGCCGGATCCGCTGCGGCACCGAGGTCACCTCCGTCACCGAGGGCCCGCGGGGCACCCGGATCGTCCACCGGGGGCCCTCCGGCACGGGCGCGCTCGACGCGGACTACTGCCTGGTCACGACCCCGCCCCTGGTGGCGGCGGGCATCAAGGGGCTGCCCGCCCCGGTCACCCGGCTGCTGGGCGCCTTCCTGCCGGAGTTCCCCGCCAAGATAGCGATGGAGTACCGGGGCCGCTGGTGGGAGGACGACTTCGGCGTCTACGGCGGCCTCACCTCCTACGGCCGGGACGGTTCGCTGTGGTACCCGTCCCACGGCCACCACGGGGAACGGGGCGTCGTGGTCGCCTACTTCGAGGGCGCGGAGCGCACCCTGCACCCGCTGTCCCCGGCCCAGCGGCTGGCCGAGGCGGTACACCGCAACGAACGGGCGCACGGCGCGAAGGCCCGTACCGCGCTGACCGGGGCGGTCTCCGTGCTGTGGGGGCTCGAACCCTTCCTGGAGAGCGGCTGGCAGGCGGCCGACGTCCACCACGAGGACCGGGTGAACAGCCCCGCCCTCCGCCCGCTCACCGAACCCGACGGCCGGGTCCTGTTCGCCGGGGACTGGCTCAGCAACGCGCTGGGCTGGCAGCACGGCGCCATGGCCTCGGCCCGCCGCGCCGTCGAACGACTGCACCGGCACGCCCTCGCGGGCTGACCCCGACCGGTGCCGACGGCACCCGCGACCGTCCGGTTCCGGGCTCCGGCTCCGCCCCCGGCTCAACGCGCTGACCGGCCGCGAACGCGAGGTGATGACCCTGGTGGCGGGAGGTCTGGCGAACGATCAGATCGCGGAACGTGCCCGGCCCGCGACCGCGAAGCCCCACGTCAGCCGGATCATGAGCAAGGCGAACGTCCGGGACCGCGCCCGACTGGGGTGCTCGCCCATGAGCCGGGCCTGGTGCGACCCGGCTGGCCGGGCGGATGAGACCGCGCCCCCGAGGCGGGTGACGCCTCGTCGCCGCGAGACGGTCCGTCGGTTCACCCGGGGAGCGCGGTTCCGCGCCCCGGAGCCCCCCCGCCCCGTGCGGTACCCGGATGCCACCTCCCGGTGCCGGGTGGCGTCACCCCCCCGGCCCCGGGAACGGTGCTCACCCTGAGCGTTCGCCGAGTCCCGTGCCCCGGCGTCCCCACCCGGCTCCACCGGGCCGGGCCGGTGGCCACTCCACCCGTCCGACGGGCGCCGACCACGCTCCGTGGGTCCTCCACCGTCACCGGCGTCCCGTCGCACGCGGAAGCGCCGTGCACCGTGCCGGAGGGGGTGTGACGCCCCGTCCGGCGGGGGACGCGGGGGCGTCCAAGTCCACGACGGGCGCCCCTTGGTGCGCGGGCGGGGCGGCGCGCCCGGGCCGGGCAGTATCCCAATCCGTCATGCGCATTTCAACCGTGGTGATCGGCTGACGCAGCCGGTATGTTGTCGCACGCACAGCGGACACGGGCGTTCGCATAGCGGCGATCCCGCTCTTGAGCGCCCGGGCCGGGAGTGCGCCCGCCACCCCGTCACGAGGGACGGGAGGGCGGGAGACGGTTCCTCGTGCCGTCCGTCCCCCACCCCCGTTGTGCGGTACCCCACTCACCGCCGCGCCCTTTCGCGGCGAGCTGTTCCACCTTCCGCTCCACCTTCCGCGCCCCCGCACCCGCAGTCCCCGCGGTCCTCCCCAACGACCGCACGGCCGGGGCGCGTTCCCCCACTCACCGGTCGCCGTCCCCCGCGCGACCGGACCACGAAAGGTGTCAGCCCTCCCATGCGCGCTACCCACATCGGCGGCCTCGCCGCCGGCACCCTCGGTCTCGCCCTCCCCCTCTCCCTCGTCCCCAGCAGCGGGTTCGCCGCCCCGGCCCCCACCCCGCTGGTCAAGGTCGCCCAGGCCCCCACCAGCACCGAGATCAAGGGCCAGTACATCGTCACCGTGAAGAAGGGCAACGACCCCTCGGCCGTGGCGAAGGCCCGGTCGGTCACCCCCGACCACGTCTACGAGGAGGTCCTCAACGGCTTCGCCGCCACCCTGACCTCCGGCGAACTCGCCGCGCTCCGCGCCGACTCGCGGATCAAGTCCATCGAGGAGGACCAGAAGGCCGTCTCCTCCGCCACGCAGAACAACGCCCCCTGGGGCCTGGACCGAATAGACCAGCGCACCGGACGCAACGGCACCTACGTCTACAACGGCACCGGCGCGGGCGTCACCGCCTACATCATCGACTCCGGCCTCGACACCAGCCACCCCGACTTCGGCGGCCGGGCCCGCAACGTCTTCGACTCCTTCGGCGGCAACGGCCAGGACTGCAACGGCCACGGCACCCATGTCGCGGGCACCGTCGGCGGCTCCACCTACGGCGTGGCCAAGGGCGTCCAGCTGCGCGGCGTGAAGGTCCTCAACTGTCAGGGCTCCGGGTCGTTCTCCGGCATCATCGCGGGCTTCGACTGGGTCCGCCAGAACGCCGCCAAGCCCGCCGTCGCCAACGCCTCGCTCGGCGGCGGTTACTCGGCCGCCCTGAACAACGCGGCCACCGCCCTCGCCAACTCCGGCGTCCACACCACGGTCGCCGCGGGCAACAGCAACCAGGACGCCTGCAACTTCTCCCCGGCGAGCGCGGCCAACGCCCTGTCGGTCGCCGCCTCGGACTCCGGTGACAACAAGGCGAGCTTCAGCAACTACGGCCAGTGCACCGACCTCTACGGCCCCGGGGTGAGCATCACCTCCACCCGGATGGGCGGCGGCACCACCAGCATGAGCGGCACCTCGATGGCCGCGCCGCACGTCGCGGGCGTCGCCGCGCTCTACAAGGGCTCCTACGGCGAGGCGTCCAGCACCACGGTCAACAACTGGATCATCAACAGCAGCACGCCGAACGTGATCCGCGGCAACGTCAGCGGCACCCCCAACCGTCTGCTGTTCAAGTCGACCCTGTGACCTGCGTGACCACGGTCACCCCGGCCTGCTGAGCCGGTGACCCGGGGCCGTCCGTCCCTCACGCCCCGCCGCGCTGGGCCCGCCGGAAGCCGCCCGGTGTGGTGCCGGTGTGGCGGGCGAAGTACTTCCCGAAGTTGGTGGGTTCGGTGAAGCCCAGCCGCCGGGCGACGACCGAGACGGGGTCCCCGGTGTGCGCGAGCAGCCGTTTCGCCTGGAGCACCACCCGGGCGTCGATGACCTGTTTGACCGGCTGTCCGGTAGCGGTCAGACAGGCCCTGGTCAGCGACTTGACCGAGTAGCCGAGCGCCGCCGCGTAGTCCTCCGCGCGGCGGGTGCGGTGGTAGGAGCGTTCCAGCTCCTCCCGGAAACGGGCGTACACCCCGTGCGCGGCGGTGGGCGGACCGGGCGCGCCCGGGTCCGGCAGCCGGTCCACGTGCAGCAGCAGGGCGCCCAGCAGGAACCGGAGGACCTCCGGGGAGACCCGTCCGGGCGGCCGCCGGTACTCGGCGGCGATCCGGGTGAGCAGGGCCGCCACCGGCGCCCGGTCCGCCGTGCCCGACAGATCCCAGCGGACGGGCCCGAAGGGCGGGGCGAGCGGACGGCCGGACGCCCCGGCCGCCGGGGGGAAGTCGGGGGTGAAGATCAGATGCGGCCCGGCGAGTTCCCCGGCCGCGGGGAAGCGCTGCACCTGCCCGGGGCGCACCCACAGCAGGGTGCCGGGGCGGCAGGGGTGGTCGACGAAGTCCACGGTGTGCGCGCCCTCGCCCCGGGTCACCAGGGTGAGGGCGTGGAAGTCGGTGCGGTGCACCCTCCGGAGCACCTCGTCGGGCACCCGGCGGCGGAGCACCGCCAGATCGGTCGGCTCGATGCCGGGCACCGGGGTCCCGGGGGAGTGGAAGCCGTAGCGCGGGATCGGCCCGGCCGCCGGACGGTCCGGGGCGGCGGCGCCCGGGCCGCCCGCACCGGGCGGATCGGCGGAGTGTCCGTTTCTGACCATCATCGGTCGTCAGCCTATCTCGCGGAACGGAACGCCGGCCGCGAGAGTGGAGGGACCGGGCCGACCGTCGGGCCCGCCTACCACCAGCGAACGGAGCGTTCACCATGAGGGGCACCCTCACCGTCGTCGACCGGGGCCCGGTCCGCGTTCACAGCTATATGGCCCCGGACGACAGTCTGAATGTGACCACCCAGCTGATCGAGACACCCGGCCGGATCATCGCCGTGGACGCGCAGTACGCGCTCGGCTGCGCCGACGAGGTCGCCGGATACGCCCGGAGCCTGGGCAAGCCGCTCGACCGGCTCGTCATCAGCCACGCGCATCCCGACCACTTCCACGGCGCCGCCCGCTTCGGGGCTCCTGTCCACGCCCTGGCGGCCGTGAGGGACGGGATCGTGGCCCAGGGTGACGGTCGCGACCCGGGTGGTGAGGCGATCCCCGTCGCGGACATGACCCCGACCCGGATCATCACCCCGGGCACCGAGGTCGTCGACGGGATCACCCTGGAGTTCGAGGCCCACTCCGGTGGGGAGGCCGCCGACGAACTGGTGGTCCGGCTGCCGGACCAGGGCGTGCTCATCGCCCAGGACCTCGTCTTCCACCGCACCCATCTGTTCCTCGGCAACGGTGATCTCGACGGCTGGCGGACGGCACTGGCCGCGCTCGCCGCCGACGACCGCTACGACACCGTCCTGCCGGGGCACGGACTGCCCGCCGGGCGCGAGGTGTTCGCGGAGATGACCCGCTATCTGGACGACGCCCGCGAACTGCTCGGCGGCGACGGCGAGGCGTACAAGAAGGCGATCCTGGAGCGCTACCCCGACTGGCGGGCCGCCCCGCTGGTGGACATCGGCAACCAGTACCTCTTCGGTCCCCGGCAGGACTGATCCGGGTCAGCGCCCCCACCGAGCCGCCCCCCGTCCCCTCCCGCGACACCGTTGACGGCCCGTAGGGTTGACGGCGTGACGACCGACTGGAGAGAGCGGAACGCCCGACGAGCGTCCCCCGGGACCGGACACCACCACGGCGGGACCACGGCCGCGCGGCACGGGAACCGCGAACCGGGGACGCCGCCGGACCCGGTGCGGGAGCGCGCGGTCGGCACTCCGTTCCCCGGGGCCCGGTGATGGGCACCCTGCTCGGGGCCCTGCTGCCCCCGGGGGTGGTGGTGGCCGAGGCGTTCGACGATCCGCCCGGGGTCCGGCTCTACCCCGAGGAAGAGGCGGTGATCGCCCGCGCGGTGGACAAACGGCGCCGGGAGTTCACCACCGGACGGCACTGCGCCCGCCGGGCGCTCGCCGGACTCGGCGTCCCCGCCGAGCCCCTGCTGCCGGGCGAACGCGGAGCCCCCGGATGGCCCCCGGGCGTGGCGGGCTCGCTGACGCACTGCGAGGGTTACCGCGCGGCGGCCGTGGCCCGCGCCCGGGACGTCGCCTCGCTCGGGGTCGACGCCGAGCCGCACGGTCCGCTGCCCGAGGGCGTCCTGGACAGCGTGGCCCTGCCCGCCGAGTCCACCGCCCTGGCCGGACTGGCCCGGCGGCGGCCGGACGTCCACTGGGACCGGCTGCTGTTCAGCGCCAAGGAGACCGTCTACAAGACCTGGTTCCCGCTGACGGGACTCTGGCTCGGGTTCGAGGAGGCCCGGATCGACCTGGTCCCGGACCCGGAGGAGGCCCGCCCCGGCCCCGGTGCGGAAGGCCCCGCCGCCACGGGGACCTTCCGGGCCCGTCTGCTGAGGGACGGCCGCGACCCGGAGGGCCGGGACCTCACCGTCTTCGACGGACGGTGGCGGATCACCCGGGGGCTGGTCCTCACCGCCGCCGTCCATCCGGCGGACGCCCGCTGACGGGCCTCCCGGTCCGGCCTGGCGCTCACCTCCGGGGGCCTGCCAGGGCAAGCGACCGGGAACCGAGCTCCACCCCGGACCGAAACGGACCGGGGTGGGCCGTATCCGACCGGACCGGCCCGGGCGCCGGACGGCGCCCGGCCGTGCGGGCGGGCCCCGGGAAAGGGCCGGCCGTGCCGGTTCAGACGTGCTGGGGAACCTCGTCCTTCAGCATCCCCCGGACCTCTTCCCTCAGCTCCGGGGTGTCGGTGTGACCGTGGACGGACGCCGCGTGCTCGGCGGCGGCGCGCACCACTTCCTCCTCCTCACCCGAGATGGTGAGGGTGCAGTTCGACTCGCTGGGGTAGTCCCGGCAGTCGGCGACCTTGCGCATGACGTGCCTCCGTTGACGGAGCGGCACTGCCTTCGTCACCGTCCCGGAGCGGTCGGCCCGTCGACCGGGCGGCCGTGGGGGGTGATGCCGGGGGCAGCGATGGGTCTACCCCTCCAGACTCCCTCCGTTTGCGTCCGGGCGAAAGTCGTGGACACGATCCGCTCCGGAAGGTGACGGCGGATGACGACGGGTGACGGTACGTGCGCGCGGGCGGTCCACCCGGCCCCGCCCGGTCGCCTCCCCCTCCGGTCGCCTCGCCCCCCGTCCGGGGGTGGAGCAACGAAGAAAACGACGCTCAGACGCCAATAGCTTCATCATCTTCCGTTCAGCGGCGCCCAGCTGCCAGCATCAGCGCACTGTCACCGGCTGAGGGAGAGAAATGGCCATGCTGACCCATCACAGACGGGTGCGCGTCCTCGCGGCCCTGGCCGCCGTGGCCGCTCTCGCCGTCACCTCCTGCGGACGGTCCGACCAGGGCGGTTCCGGTACGGCGGACGAGTCCGGCGCCGGGGGGAAGAAGAGCGCCCGGGAGATGCTTCCCGAGTCGTTCCGCGAGAAGGGCGAGCTGCGGGTCGCCACCGCCGTCGGCTACCCCCCGATGGAGATGTACAAGCCGGGCACCACCGAGCTGACCGGGGTGGACCCCGACCTGGCGCGGGCGGTCGCCGAGGAGCTGGGGCTCAAGCTCAAGCTCACCAACGCCGCGTTCGACGGTCTCATCCCGGGACTGAAGTCCGGACGCTTCGACCTCGTCATGTCCTCGATGACCGACAGCCCGCAGCGCCGCGAGGCCGTCGACTTCGTCGACTACTTCCGCACCGGCGGGGTGGTCATGGTCAAGAAGGGCAACCCGGAGGGGATCAAGACCCTGGAGGACCTCTGCGGCAAGGCGGTCGTCCTCGCCAAGGGCAGCTCCAACCTGGAGATCGGGCAGGGGCAGAACGCCAAGTGCGGCGAGAAGATGCGGATCTCGCAGAGCGAGGACGCCCCCACCGGCCTCCTCCAGCTGGAGAGCGGACGGGCGGTGGCCACCATCGTGGACTACCCGGTCGCCCAGATGTTCGCCGAGAAGAACGAGGCGTACGAGGTCGTGCCCACCCAGTACGGGGCGGCGCCCTGGGGCATCGCCGTCGGCAAGGACCAGAACGGGCTGCGCGACGCGGTGCGGAAGGCGCTCCAGACCCTGATCGACAACGGCGAGTACAAGAAGGTCCTCGACGAGTACGGGGTCGCGGGCAGCGCCGTGCCCGAGGCCACCATCAACGACGGTCAGTGAGCCGGATGGCGGAGAACGACGTGACCCGTCTCAGCAAAAACGATTCTGCGGATCCGGTGGGCCCTCCGGCCCCGATGGTTCCCCCCGACGACGACCTCGCGTTCCGGCTCAGCCGCCGCCCCCGGCCCGCCCGCTGGCTCGCGGTCCTCCTCGCCTTGGCCGTCACCGTGTGGCTCGTCCACACCGTCGTGGTCAACCCCAACCTCCACTGGGACGTCATCGCCGAGTACCAGTTCGACGGGGTCATCCTCGAAGGGCTCTGGGTGACGGTCCAGCTCACCCTGATCTCGATGACCGCGGGCATCGCCATCGGGGTCGTCGTCGCGGTGATGCAACTGTCCGAGAGCCCCGTCCTGAGGCTCACCGCGAGCGCCTACACCTGGTTCTTCCGGGGCACCCCGCTCCTGGTCCAGCTCATCTTCTGGTTCAACCTCGCCCTGCTGTTCCCCGTGATCGGCGTCGGCGTCCCCTTCGACGGCCCCAAGCTCGTCGAGTGGCAGACCAACGCCGTCATCACCGGTTTCGTCGCCGCCCTGCTCGGACTCTCCATCAACGAGGGCGCCTACCTCGCGGAGATCGTCCGCGCGGGCATCCAGAGCGTCGACCCCGGCCAGCGGGAGGCGGGCGCCTCGCTCGGCCTGTCCAACCGGCAGATCCTCACCCGGGTCGTCCTGCCCCAGGCCATGCGGGTCATCATCCCGCCGTTCGGCAACCAGTTCATCTCCATGCTCAAGACCACCTCCCTGGTCTCCGTCATCGCGGGCGCCGACCTCATGACCGTCTCCCAGCACCTGTACCTCACCAACTTCGAGGTCATCGCGCTGCTGATGGTCGCCTCGCTCTGGTACCTCGCGCTCACCACCGTCGCCAGCGTCGCCCAGCACTTCGTCGAGCGCCGCTACAGCCCCGGAGCCGCCCCCCTGCGCCGCCGGGTCCTCACCAACCTCGTCCCCGGGCGCACCGGCAAGGGAGCCGTCTCGTGACCGACCTCGTCCTCAAGGCCCGGCGGGTCCGCAAACGGTTCGGCGACACCGAGGTGCTGCGCGGCATCGACCTGGAGGTCCGCTCCGGCGAGGTGCTCTGTCTGATCGGCCCCTCCGGCTCCGGCAAGTCCACCCTGCTGCGCTGCTTCAACCACCTGGAGACCCTCGACGCGGGCCGCGTCTGGCTGCACGGCGAACTCGTCGGCTACGAACAGCACGGCACCTCCGGACGGGTCCTGCGGGAGCGGCGTGCCAAGGAGGTGCGGGCCCAGCGCGAACGCGTCGGCATGGTCTTCCAGCGCTTCCACCTCTTCCCGCACCGCACCGCCGTCCGCAACGTCATGGAGGGCCCCCTCGCCGTCAAGCGCCGCCCCCGCGCCGAAGCCGAACGCCAGGCCCGGGAACTGCTCGACCGGGTCGGCCTCGCGGACCGCGCCGACCACTACCCCGCCCAGCTCTCCGGCGGCCAGCAGCAGCGCGTCGCTATCGCCCGCGCCCTCGCCATGGAACCCGCCCTGATGCTCTTCGACGAACCCACCTCCGCGCTCGACCCCGAACTGGTCGGGGAGGTGCTCACGGTGATGAAGGACCTCGCCCGAAGCGGGATGACGATGGTCGTCGTCACCCATGAGATGGGCTTCGCCCGCGAGGTCGCCGACCGGGTGGTCTTCATGGACGACGGGCTCGTCGTGGAGTCCGGTCCGCCCGGTGAACTGTTCGGCGCCCCGCGGCACGACCGCACCCGGGCCTTCCTCTCCACGGTGCTGTGATGGGACGCCCCCTCGACCTGCTGCTGCGCGGCGGCACCGTCGTCGACGGCACCGGCGCCCCCGCCCGCACCGCCGACGTGGGCGTCGTGGACGGCCGGATCGTGCTGCCGCCGCCCGGCCGCGCGGTCACCGCCGCCACCGTCCTCGACGTCACCGGACGGGTCGTCACCCCCGGCTTCGTCGACGTCCACACCCACTCCGACGCGCTCGCCGTCCCCCAGGAGACCGAGGACCCCTCCGTCGAGGCGCTGCGGCTGGCGCCCCTGCTCCAGGGGGTCACCACCGAGATCGCCGGGAACTGCGGCTCCAGCCTCTTCCCCGCCCTGCCCGAACGGCTCCCCGGCCTCGCCGGACACCTGCGGGTGACCTTCGGCCTCGGCCCGGTGCCGCCCGCCCCCGACTTCGCCGCCTTCGCCGCCGGACAGCGTCCCGCGCTGCGCGCCACCCACCTCGCGTCCCTGGTGGGACACGGCACGCTCCGGGCCGGGGTGATGGGCTTCGACGCCCGCGAACCCACCGACGGCGAACTGCGCGCCATGTGCGACCTGCTGGACCGGGCCCTCGCCCAGGGCGCCGCCGGGCTCTCCACCGGGCTCATCTACCCCCCGGGCACCTACGCCGCCACGGAGGAGATCGTCGCCCTCGCGGAGGTCGCCGCCCGGCACGGCAAACCGTACGTGACCCATCTGCGCGACGAGATGGCGCGCGTCGACGAGGCCCTGGAAGAGGCCCTGGAGATCGCCGTCCGCTCCGGGGCGCCGCTCCAGGTCTCCCACCACAAGACCGCCGGACGGCACGCCTGGGGCGCCACCTCGCGTACCCTGCCCAGACTGGAACGGGCCCGGGCGGAGGGAGTGGACGTGCTCTGCGACGTCTACCCCTACACCGCGGGCAGCACCGTCCTGCACGCGATGCTCCCGCCCTGGGCCAACGAGGGCGGCATCGGCGCGCTGCTGGCCCGCCTCCACGAGGAACCCGTGCGCGAGCGGATCAGGAAGGACATCGCGCGGGGGGTCGAGGGCTGGGAGAACACCGTCGGCAACGGCGGCTGGGACCTCATCGCCGTCGCCGCCGCCCCCACCCATCCGCACGTCCAGGGCCGCCGGATCGCGGACCTCGCCGCCGAACGGGGCTGCGACCCCGTGGACTACGTCTGCGACCTGCTCCTCGCCGAACAGGGCGAGGTGACGATCATCAGCCACTCGATGCGCGAGGACGACGTCCGCCGGGTCGTCGCCAGCCCGCTGTCCATGATCGGCTCGGACGGCGTCCCCAAGCCCGGCCGCCCGCACCCCCGGTGGGCGGGCAGCTTCGCCAGGGTCCTCGGCCACTACGCGCGGGACGAGGGCCTGCTCACCCTGGAGGCCGCCGTCCACAAGATGACCGGGCTGCCCGCGGCCCGCTTCCGCCTCGCCGGACGCGGCACCGTCACCGGGGGCGCCCACGCCGACCTGGTGGTCCTCGACCCCGCCGCGGTACGCGACCGGGCCACCTTCGAACGCCCGCTGTCCCGCCCCGAGGGCGTCGACACCGTCCTGGTCGCCGGCCGGATCGCGGTGCGCGACGGGGTGCCGACCGGAGTCCGCGCCGGCCGGGTCCTGGAGGTGCGATGAGTCTCGCCGGGGTCGCCGCCGCGGCCGGACGCGCCACGGCGTTGCCGTTCGTCCTCGCCGTCAGCGCCGTCGACCTCGACGCTCCCGGCCCCACCAGCCCCACCGGCACCGTCCCCGGGGCGGACTCCCCGGGAACGGGCTCCCGGGCAACCGGCTTCCCGGGAACGGACTCCGTGGGGGTGCGCGACGAGACCGTCCTGCCCGTCGCCTCCACCTCGAAGCTGCTGCTCCTCGCGGAGGTCGCGCGCCGCCTCGACAGCGGGGAACTCGACGCCGACCGGCCCGTCGAGGTCCGGGCCGGGGACCGGGCGGGCGGCACCGGACTGCTGACCCGGCTCGGCCGCACCGGCTGGAGCGTGGCCGACCTGTGCTGGCTCACCGCTTCGGTCAGCGACAACACGGCCACCAACGCGCTGCTGCGCCTGGTCGGCCTGGACGCCACCGCCCGGCTCGCCGAGCGGCTGGGCCTCGCGCACCTCAGGCTGCACGACGTGGTGCGCGACGAGCGCGGCCCCGGAGTGCCGCCGGTCTTCGCGACCGGCACCGCCCGGGACCTCGCCCTGCTGGTGGCGCGTGCCGCGCACGGCACGATGGTCTCGCCCGGGGCGTCCGCGCGGCTGCTGCGCTGGATGCGGGCGAACACCGACCACGGGCTGGTGCCCGCGCTCGCCGCCCACGACCCGTACGCGCCGTGCTTCCCCGAGCCGCTGCCGGGAGCGCTGCTGGTCGCCAACAAGACCGGCACCGACGCCGGGACCAGGGCCGACGCCGGACTGCTCGTCGGCACCCGGCGGATCGCCTACGCGGTCGTCGCCCACTGGGACACCGCGCTGGGCCCGAGCACCGAACGGGCGGCCGTGCACGCCATCCGCGACGTCGGCCGCACCCTCGCCGAGCACGCCATGACGCCCGCCGGGCACTGAGGGACGCCCTCCGCCCCGGCCGCCCGCGCGGTCAGGGGCGGAGGGCCCCGAACTGGGCGCCGAGCAGGGCGCCCACCTCGCGGGCCGCCGTCCGCAACTCCGTCAGGAAGTGCCCGAGCAGCGGGTTCACCTGGGTGGCGCGGGTGGCGACGCCGATCCTGCGGTGCAGCTGCGGATGGTCCAGTCGGCACACATGGACGCCCGAGGTGTCCCCGACGCCCAGCGCGGGCACTAGCGCGATGCCCATGCCCGCCCGCGCCAGGTTCACCGTCACCTGGTAGTGGTCGCTGCGGCAGCGCACCCGGGGCAGGAACCCCTCGGCCGCGCAGGCCCGTTCCAGGACCGGTTCCCCGGTGCCGCCGCCCCGGGTGCCGATCCAGGTCTCGCCCTCCAGCGCCCCCAGCCGCACCGTGGTCTGACGGCCCAGCCGGTGCCGCAGCGGCACGACCACCAGCTGCGGCTCGTCGAAGAACATCTCCACGTCCACGGCGGCGTCCCGGCACCAGGGGTCCAGCGGATGCTCGAACACCACCGCCGCGTCCAGCCGCCCGGCCTCCAGATCGGGCACCAGCTCGTGCGGCTGGCCCAGGATCAGCTCCAGCTCGACGTGCGGACGCCGCGCCGAGAACCCGGCGAGCGCCCGGGGGAGCAGCTCCAGCCCCGACGAGGCGAAGAACCCGAGCCGCAGCACCCCCGCCTCGCCCACCGCGTGGCCCCGCAGATCGTCCTCGGCCACCGCCATCAGATCCGCGATGGCCTGCGCGTGCTCCGCGAGCCGCTGCCCGGCCGCCGTCATCCTCAGGCTCTGCGGCGCCCGCTCCACCAGCGCGACGCCCAGCTCCTGCTCCAGCCGCGCCAACTGGTGGGAGACCGCCGACGGACTCAGGTGCAGCGCCTGGGCCGCGGCCACGATGGTGCCCCGGCGGGCGATCTCCAGCAGGACGAGCAGACGCGCACTGTTCAGCATCGCGTCAGCCTAGGTCGCCCCGCCGCCTCCGCCTAGGCACGACCCGGGGAGGACGCGCCGACGGGTCCGGCCCCCTCGGCCGCCCCCGGTGCCGCCCCGGCGTCCGTGACACCGTGGTCCGTCCCGCGGTGGTCGGTGACGTCCAGCCGGAGCAGGTCCTCCTCGGTCTCCCGGCGCACCACCAGCCGCGCCCGGCCCCCACCGACGAAGACCACCGCGGGACGCGGCAGCTTGTTGTAGTTGGAGGCCATCGCGTAGCCGTACGCCCCGGTCACCGGGGTCGCCAGCACGTCCGCCACGGCCAGGTCGGCGGGGAGCGACGCGGAGTCGACGAGGACGTCCCCGCTCTCGCAGTGCTTGCCCACCAGCCGGGCCCGCAGCGGCCGGGGCGCCCACGGGGAGCGCGGCAGGAACGCCTCGTACCGGCTGGCGTACAGGGCGGGGCGCGGGTTGTCGCTCATCCCGCCGTCCACGCTCACGTACGTCCGCACGCCCTCGATGCGCTTCACCGTGCCGACCCGGTACAGCGTCAGCCCGGCGCGCGCCGTGATCGAACGGCCCGGCTCCACGGTCACTCCGCCGCGCCAGCCCGCGTCCCGCACCGCCGCGCGGACCGCGTCCGCCCATCCGGCGAACGTCGGCACCCGCTGCCCGCCCTCGTACGCCACGCCCAGCCCGCCGCCGACGGTGAGCCCGGCGGCGCCGGTCCGCGTCGCGAACCGGGCCACGGCCGCGGCGCCCGCCGCCAGCTCGGCCGCGTCCAGCACCTGGGAGCCGACGTGCGCGTGCACCCCGTCGAAGCGCACGGCCGGACTGCGGCGGGCCCGGCGGACGGCCTCGTCGGCGGTGCCGTCCGCGAGACCGAAGCCGAACTTGGAGTCGTGGCCGCCGGTCCGGATCGCCTCGTGCGCCCCGGCCGCGACCCCCGGGGCGACCCTCAGCAGCACCGACACCGGGGGCAGCCCCTCGTCCCGGTGCAGCTCCCCGATCCGGCGCAGCTCCTCGAAGCTGTCGACGACGACGTGCCGCACCCCGGCGGTGAGCGCGGTGCGCAGCTCGGCGGTGTCCTTGTTGTTGCCGTGCAGCACGATCCGGCCGGCCGGGACCCCGGCGGCGCGGGCGACCGCCAGCTCCCCGCCGGAGGCCACGTCCAGCAGCAGGCCCTCCTCGTGGGCGAGCCGTGCCATCGCCGTGCACAGGAAAGCCTTGCCCGCGTAGGCCACGCGGTCCGCGCCGAAGGCGGCGACCGCCTCCCGGCAGCGCTCCCGCAGATGCTCCTCGTCGTACACGAACAGCGGGGTACCGAAGCGCTCCGCGAGGTCCGTCAGCGCGACCCCGCCGACGGCCAGCCCCCGGGGACCGGTCGTCGAGGTGAGGGGCAGCAGATCCGGGTCGATGGCTGACGAGGTCATGGTTCCTCCCGCGGGCAGGCTGGCTCCCCGCCATCCTGCGGTCTCCGGGTGCCCCACAAAAGCGGATTCTTCCGGGGCTGAGCCCCATCTTTTCCGATGCTCGGGTTCCGGTGCTCCGGGTCGGCGGCGGCCGGACCCCCCGACCCGGCCGCCACCCGCTCCGGTCAGGCCCGGCCCGGCCGCAGCCCTCCGGACCGGAGCCCCGGCCGGGATCAGCCGCCGAACGCCGCCGCGTTCTCCCGCACCCACTGGGCGAACGTCCGCGCGGGCCGACCGGTGACCTCCTCCACCGTCGGCAGCACGGTGTACCCGGCGGCGGGCGGGTCGGTGCGCATGGCGAGGAAGAACGCGATGTCCTCCGCCCCGTACCCCTCCGCGCGCCACTGGGCGAGGACCTCCTCCCGGGACAGCTCCACGTACGCGATCTCCCGGCCGAGCGCCTCGGACAGGGTCGCCACCTTCTGCCGGGCGGTGAACGCCTCGGGGCCGGTGAGCCAGTACTCCCGGCCCGTGTGGCCGTCCTCGGTGAGCGCGACGGCGGCCACCGCGGCGATGTCCGCGTCGTGCACCATCGCGCTCAGCGCCTCGGGGAAGCCCTCCCGGACCACGCCCTCGTCACGGACCGGACCGGCCCACTCCAGCGCGTTCGACATGAACTCCACCGGCGCGAGGTACGTCCACTCCAGGCCCCCGGCCTCCACCGCCTCCTCCAACGGGCTCTTGGTGACGTCCCCCTTGAGGACCGTCACCCGCCGCACCCCGGCCCGCCGGGCCAGCGCCACGATCTCCGGGCCGTTGGCCAGCGGCGAGTGGTCCGCTCCGTTGAAGGTGATCAGATGGGCGGCCGTCACCCCGTCGAAGACCCCGGCGAGGCTCCCGGTGTCCGCGAGGTCGCCCGCCACCGCCTCCACGCCCTCGGGCAGGTCCGCCGCGCCAGGGTCACGGGTCAGCGCCCGGACCCGGTGCCCGGCGGCCAGCAGCGCCTCGGTGAGGGGACGGCCGACGTTGCCGGTGGCTCCGGTGACGAGGATGGTCATGGGGTTCCTTTCCTGACGGCCGCTCCGGGTGATCGGCTCGTCCCCGACGCTACGGACCATCGCGGTCAGCTTCTGTCCGCGATTCCCGTCCGCGATGCCGTCCCCGGTGTCCGTCCGCGCGCCCCGCCCCGGCGGCCGCTCACTCCAGCAGGGCGGCCGCGTGGTCCGGCACGTACGACTGGAGGTCCCTCGGCGGGCGCTCGTAGCCGGAGGCGGGCGGCCGGGGCGGGATCGTCACGTCCGGGGGCGGCACCTCACGGTAGGGGACCGTCGACAGCAGATGGGCGATCATGTTCAGCCGCGCCCGGCGCTTGTCGTCGCTCTCGACGACGTACCAGGGCGCCTCCGGGATGTCCGTGTGCACCAGCATCTCGTCCTTGGCCCGGGAGTACGCCTCCCACCGGGTGATGGACTCCAGGTCCATCGGGGACAGCTTCCAGCGGCGCAGCGGATCCTCCAGCCGCTTGCGGAACCGCCGTTCCTGCTCCGCGTCGCTCACCGAGAACCAGTACTTGCGCAGCAGGACGCCGTCCTCGACCAGCATCCGCTCGAAGATCGGGCACTGGTGCAGGAAGCGCTGGTGCTCCGCCTTGGTGCAGAACCCCATCACGTGCTCCACGCCCGCGCGGTTGTACCAGCTCCGGTCGAACAGCCGGATCTCCCCGGCCGCCGGGAGATGCGCGGCGTACCGCTGGAAGTACCACTGTCCGCGCTCCCGTTCGGTGGGCTGGGGCAGGGCCACGATCCGGGCGACGCGCGGATTGAGGTACTCGGTCACCCGCTTGATCGTGCCGCCCTTGCCCGCCGCGTCACGGCCCTCGAAGACCACCACGAGCCGCACCCCCTCGGCCCGCACCCACTCCTGGAGCTTCACCAACTCGCTCTGCAGCCGGTACAGCTCCCGCTCGTAGGGCTCCCGGGGCATCTTCCGCCCACCACCCGACCCCGGCCGTCCCGTCTTCTTCTCCGCAGCCATCCGCGCTCCTCTCCCACCACCGCCGTCGCCCGGCCCCGGACACGATCAGCACCGTAACCGACCCGTCCCGCCCCCGACCGGTACCGGCGCCCCCGAGCGGCGTCGCGGCCCGGGCGGCACCCGCCACGAGCGGGGCCCGCCGCCCCGGCCGGGAACCGGCGGCACGGTCTTGACGGGACGCGTTAAGGTCAGGCTCGCGGGGGCGGCGCGCCGCCCCCGTGCCCCGTCCCGCAGATCCCCGTTCCCCGCCCACGGAGACCTCACGGTGAGTCAACCCCCCGTCCCGCCGGGCGCGCCCAGCGCCCACCGGGAGCAGGTGACCCGGCGTCACCCGACGCACCCCGCACACCCGGCCGGAGCCGCCGCCACGGAGGGCCGGTGGTGAACGTCAGCCGGGGGATGCGACGGCTCGCCACGAGCCTCGCCGACGCCGTGGCGGAACGGGACCTCGGCACCCCGGTCACCGCCCCGGCGCTCTGCGCGGCGCTCTGCGAGGTGACCGCCGCCCGCCGGGGACGGCCCATCACGCTGCGCTTCGAGCGGTTCCCCGACGCGGCGGGCGTCACCGGGCTGATGCTCAGCTTCGACGACTACGACATGGTCCTCGTCGAACAGCGCCACGACCCCGTCCAGCAGGTGGTGGTCGTCGGCCACGAACTGTGGCACCTGACCCAGGGCCACGGCAGACCCGCCGGGCACCCCGTCACCGCGGCGGACGTCCTCCCCGCCGGGACCCCGTCCCGCGCCGGGCCCGGCGGCAGATGGACCGGCATGCTGCGCTCGTTCGCCGCCCGCAGCCACTGCCACGACGCCCACGAACGCGACGCCGAGTCCTTCGGACTGCTGCTGGGCAGCCGGCTGCGCGGACTGATCGAGGACCCCCACCACCGGCGGACGGCCCGGCGGGACGGCGTCAGCCACCGCATCCAGGCCTCCCTGGGCGTCCGGTGACCCCGTGCGGATCTCCGAATTCCACATCAGCTACCTGGTCCCGGCGGCCGTCCTCACCGCCGCCCTGCTCTACAAGACCCCGGCGATCCTCCGGTTCTGGCGCGACCGGCTGCTGCGCGCCGTCGGCGGACTGCTCGTCCTGGCCTGCGGGGTCTTCTTCTTCGCCAACCCCCGCACCATCGTCTGGCTCAACCGGGTCACCGGCGTCCCCAACGTCTCCGCCCCCTGGGTGTACACCCTGCTGACCGCGTTCTGCGCGTCCTGCCTGGTCCTGATCGTCGTCTGGAAGAACGACGACCGGGCGGTCACCCGGCGCGCGGTGCGCTGGGTCACCGCCGTCTACAGCACCGTCATCGTGGGCCTGTGGGTCCTCTTCGCCCTCGCCGACGTGCCCGACGAACGCGTCCAGGACCTCGACACCCACTACGCCACCACCCCCTTCATCCGGGAGGTGGTGGTCCTCTACCTGCTGGCCCACACCGCGGCCGTGCTCGTCACCTCCTACCTGATCTGGTCCTGGCAGGGGCGGCTGCGCGGCTGGCTGCGCGGCGGCGTGGTCTTCCTCGGCATCGGCTACGTCGCCAACCTCGGCTTCGACACCGTCAAGTGGACGGCCGTGGTGGCCCGCTGGACCGGCGGGAACCTCGACTACCTCAGCACCCGGGTCGCCCCGCCCATCGCCTGCGTCAGCGCCGTGTTCATCGGCGCCGGATTCATCCTCCCGCACGCCGGACAGGCCGCCCAGGACTGGTGGCACGCCCGGGCCGGGCACTGGCGGCTGCGCCCGCTGTACCGCCTCCTCAAGGCCCACGCCGAGGTGCGCCCCGCCCTGCGGGCGCGCCGTTCGCGCGGTGCCTCGCTCGCGCTGATCGCCCGGGAGACCTACATCGGCGACGAGGTGATCCACCTCGGCCCCTACCTCGACCACGCGCTGTGGCGACTGGCCCGGCAGGAGGCGCTGGACGGCGGCGCCGCCCCCGGGGAGGCCGCCGGGATCGCCGGGGCCGTCACCCTCCTCGACGCCATCGAACACCGCGCCGCCCGCCGTGGAGGCGTCCCGCCGGACGGGTCCGCCACCGGCGCCCCGCTGTGGAGCCAGGCCCAGGAGATCGCCCGGGCCCTGCGCTCACCCGCCCACGTCGAAGCGGTCCGCGCACGCGTGAACGCCCGAAGAGAAAGCGTGCCCCTATGAGAGAACGCCCCGCCCGCTCCGGCAGATCCGCCGTCGTCCTCGGCGGCGGACTCGCCGGAGTGCTGACCGCCCAGGCCCTGTCCCCGCTGGCCGACGTGACCGTCGTGGAACGCGACGCCCTCCCGGTGGACCCCGTGCCCCGCCGGGGCCTCCCCCAGGCCCGCCACGTCCATCTGCTGTGGTCCGGGGGCGCCGACGCCATCGAGGACCTGGTGCCCGGCACCACCGAACGGCTGCTGGCCCTCGGCGCCCACCGGCTCTCCCTCCCCGACGACATGGTCGGCTTCTCCCCGCAGGGCTGGTTCCGCCGCTGGTCCGGCGACCACCACATGCTGCTGTCCTCCCGGGACCTGCTGGACGCGACCGTCCGCGCCGGGGTCCTCGCCTCCGACCGGATCACCCTGCGCCAGGGCACCGAGGTGCTGGGCCTCGCCGGGGACGCCACCGCCGTCACCGGCGTCCGGGTCCGCGACCGCGACGGCACCGAGTCCACCCTCCGCGCCGACCTGGTGGTCGACGCCACCGGCCGCGCCTCCCGCACCCCGCTCTGGCTGCGCGCCCTCGGACTGCCCCCGGCCCGCGAACGGACGGTCTCCTCCGGCCTCGTCTACGCGAGCCGGCTGTACCGCGCGCCCCGGGCCGCGCACGCCGGATTCCCCGCCGTCACCGTCCAGGCCGACCCGCGCGGCCCCGGACCCGGCCGCGCCGGCACCCTGATACTCATCGAGGGCGGCCGCTGGCACGTGACCCTCTCCGGCACCACGGGCGGCGAACCGACCGCCGCCAACGAGGCGTTCGAACCCTTCGCCCGGGCCCTGCGCCACCCGGTGCTCGCCGACATCATCGCCGCCGCCGAGCCCCTCGACGACGTGGTGCTCACCCGCGCCACCACCAACCGCCGCCACTACTACGAACGCGCGCGGCACTGGCCCGAGGGCTTCGCCGTCGTCGGGGACGCCGTCGCCGCCTACAACCCCATCTACGGCCACGGCATGTCCGTCGCCGCCCAGAGCGCCCGCGCCCTGCGCACCGCCCTGCGGCGGCGCGGCTGGGCCTCACCGGGGCTCGCCCGCCACCTCCAGCGCGCCGTCGCCCGGCCCGTCGGGGTGGCCTGGGACCTGGCCACCGGCCAGGACGTCTTCTATCCGGGCGCCACCCCCGGCGGCCCCACCCTGCGGGAACGGGCCGCGGCGGCGTACGTGGACCGGCTGCTGCGGACCGCGACCGGCAACGGCCGGATCGCCCGGGAGATCACCCGGGTGACCTCCATGGAGAACGGCCCCCTCGTCCTGCTGAAGCCGTCCGTCCTGGTGGCCGCCGCCCGGGGCCCCCTCCGGCCGCCGCTGCCCGCCCCGCCACTGAGCCCCGCCGAACGCACCGCGGTCGGCGGTTAGGCGTTTCTCGCGGATCGTCAAGAGACGGCCCGAGCCGGGCGGTCCGCGCGCCGGACGGCGTTGTCACACCCCTCTGCCACAGTGGACGCATGAGCGCGACGCCGAACCCGACACTCCCTCAGGACGCCCGCCCCGAGCCGGTGGAGGAGGCCATCCCCGTGCTGCGGGTGCGGGACGCCGCCCGGGCCGTGCGCTGGTACGCCCGGCTGGGGTTCGTCCAGCAGTGGGAGCACCGCTTCGAGCCCGGGCTGCCCGCCTTCGTGGAGGTGGCCCGGGGCTCCGTCCGGCTGTTCCTCTCCGAACACACGGGGGACGCCCGTCCCGGCACCCTGGTGTATCTGAGGGTCGCCGACGTGGACGCCGTGGCGGGCGAGTTCGGGGTCACCGCCGAGGAGGTCCCGTGGGCCAGGGAGATCGAGCTGGCCGACCCCGACGGCAACCGGCTGCGGGTCGGCACCCCCCTGGAGTGAGGCCCCGGGCGCCGGGGAGCGGCCCGGGGCGTCCGGTCAGTGCCCGCCGGAGGAGGTGACGTCCAGCTTCCGGTCGAAGGTCCGCCCTCCGTCCCGGGACTCGTACACCCCGTCCTGGGAGGCGAGCACCAGCCGCCGTCCGTCCAGCGCGGTCAGCGCCTGGGGCGCCCCGCCGGGCAGTTCGCCCCGGTCGCTCCAGGTCTTCCCGCCGTCGGCGCTGATCCGCACCGCCCCTGAGGGGTCCACCCCGTACAGGGCGTCCCGCGCCGCCCAGGACAGGAACGCCGGGGCGGGTCCGCTGGCGGCGGCGCCGAACGACCGCCCGCCGTCGGTGCTGCGGACGACGCCCTCCTCGGTGGTGGCGAGGACGGTGTCCGGGTCCCCGGGGCTGACGGCGATGTCCAGCGCGCTCAGCGGGGCCCGGTCGTCCCACTTCACCCCGTCGGAGCTGACCCGCAGCAGACCGTTGGTGCTGTCGTACCCGTAGATCGTGTCGTGGGCGTACTCCAGGGAGTGGAAGTCCACCTCACCGGTGAGGGACTTGTCCTTCCAGGTGCGGCCGGTGTCGGTGCTCTCGATGAGGCCGAGGTTGGCGGGGGCGTCCCGGCCGGGCGCGGGGTGCCCGCTGGCGAGGAAGGCGCCGGACGCTCCGAGGGTGAAGCCCATGAAGTCGTCCCGGCGCTCCCCGACCAGCCGCGGCCGCCCCTCGTCGTCGGGGGTGTAGACGCCGTTGTGCGTGGCGACGTACAGCTTGCCGTCCTCGGGGTCGACCTCCAGGCCGTGGATGTGGCTGATGGCCGGTCCGTCCTTCCCGGCCCCGTTCCCGTCGCCGTTCCCGGACGAGCAGGCGGTGAGGGTCAGGCCGAGCGTGAGGACGGCGGCGGAGAGGGTGACGCGGTGCTGGGGCATGGGGTCCTGATCGGGTGCGGGGCGCGCGGGGGCGCCGGGGGAGGGTCCGTCGGCGGCGGCGGGCGGACCCGGGGGTATCGGGTCCGCCCGCGGGGATCGGGACGGGAACCGGGGAGGAGGGGTGGGCGGCGACGGGCCGGGAGGCCCGACCGCTTGCGGGGGACGCGCCGTGCCGGTCGTCCGGCGACCCCGGTGAGGGGCCGCCGGACGACCGGTACCGTCCGCCGGGCCGCGCGAGAGGAGGGCCCGGCGACGACACCTGGCGCTTCAGACAGACGCCAGACAGGCGTCAGAAGACGCCAGACAGACGTCGGGCGGGCGTCAGAGCCGGTCGAGGATCTTCCTCAACTGCTCGACCTCGCTCGTCTGCGCCTTGACCACGTCGTCGGCGAGCGCCTTGGCCGTGGCGTTCCGGCCGTTCTTCAGCTCGTCCTGGGCCATCTCGACGGCACCCTCGTGGTGCTCGATCATCAGCTCGGCGAACTTCTTGTCGAACGCCGTGCCCTTGGCGGCCTTGAGACCGGCCATCTGCTCGTCCGTCATCATCCCGGACATCTCCCCGGAACCGCCGCCCGAGTGGCCGCCGTGGCCCCCCGCGTCGTCCGCCGACGCGGGCTTGCCCCACGCCTTCAGCCAGGACCGCATCTTCTCGATCTCGGGGTCCTGGGCCTTGGAGATCGCCTCGGTGAGGGTCTTCACCTCGGAGTCCTCGACCCGCCCGGGAGCCAGCGCGGACATCGCCAGCGCCTGCTCGTGGTGGGGGATCATCATCTGCGCGAACGTCACGTCCGCGTCGTTGAAGGCGCCGGCGCTCCGCTTGCCGGAGTCGCCGTGGTCCATTCCGTCCATGTCGCCGTCCCCACCGCACGCGGCGAGCAGGAGGCCCGTGGCGGCGACGGCGCCGACCAGGGCGGAACGGCGGACGAGGGAACGGCGCGGGGCGCGCGTGAAGGCGTTCATGTCACAACCTCTTGATGCTGTCTGATACCGGAGTGCCGCGGGAGGGCAGACCGGAAAGGGCACGGACGCGGTGCGGGCGGACGCGCGCCCGGGAGGGCGGCGCGGGGCCCGCGGTGGCGTTCGGCCTAGATCCGCAGGATCGACAGCTGGAAGAGGTCGGGAGCGCGCGGCGGCGGCAGGGGCAGCAGAACGCGCAGGGCGCCCGCGCGCAGCCGGACCAGCCACTCGGCGCGCTGGAGGAAGGCGGCTCGCAGCAGCGCCGCGACGACCCAGGCCCCGAGGACGGCCACGCACAGGGAGGCGAGGTCCATTGCCGCGCCCGAACCGTGCGGGGACGAGGACCCCTCGCCGTGCTCCCCTCCGTCGGGGGCGGCCGACACGACCGGGTCGGCGGCGGTCCGGAGGGAGGCGGCACCGCCGTGGGCGGTGGCGACCGGCGCGGAGCCATGGGCGGCGGACCCCGAAGAGGCGTCCGGATGGCCCACGGTGTGCATCATGAAGACCCCGAGCGCGAGCGCGGCCACGAGCAGCAGATGCCCCCAGGCACCCACCGTCCGCAGGGTCCGGCTCGTCCGCACGTGACTGGTCCTCATCCGTTCGTCGGGCACCCCGTGTGAAGGGGTACGCCCCGACCATACCCAAGGGGGGCATGCGGCGCCGAACCCGCCCGGGGTACCGGTGGGCCGCCACGGGCGACGGCACGGGACCGGAGGCCACGGCATTACCTGTGGCGTAATCGACCCGCCTCCCGGGCCCCGGCAGAGTGGAGCCATCGGCCCCCGGGGCGGCGCACTCCGCCCCGGGGACCGGGCCCACCAGCAGGTTCCGCCTCGATGTCCCCTATGGAGAGTGATCCCCATGTCCGCCGCGCTTCCGCTCGCCGCCCTCGCCCGCACCACCGAGCCGGTCACCATGCTCCGCCGCTTCCTCGTCCTCGACGCGGTGGTCACCGCGGGCAACGGCGTCGCCTACCTCGCGGCGTCGGGCCCCCTGGGACGACTGCTCGGCGTGGACCAGGGCCTGCTGCTCGGCCTCGGCGCCTTCCTCGTCCTGTACGGGATCGGGGTCGGTCTCCTGGGGAACCAGCGCAGCCCCTGGACGCCCGGGGTCCGCGCGGTCATCGAGGGGAACGCCGCCTGGGTCGTGCTGAGCGTGCTGGCGGTCCTGTTCTGGCTGTCGCCGACGGTCGCCGGGGCCGTGTGGATCCCGGTGCAGGCCGTGACGGTCGGCGCCTTCGCCCTCCTCCAGCACCTGGCCCTGCGGGCGGTGAAGGACGCCGGGCCCCGTGGCTGAGGACACCGCCCCGGCAGATCACGGGCGGGCGGGGGTGAGGTACGGGGACACCCTCCGTACCCCGCCCCCGTCCGCCCGTGGCGCGGTCCGTCCCGCCGGACGGCCGGGTGCCCCCTGGACACCGGCCGCCCGACCGGCGACCCTGCGGACGGTCGGCGCGCGCGGAGCCGCGACCGGCCGGTCGGAGGGCCGAGGCGTCCACCAGGGCGCCCGAGACACGGAGGACGGGGTCGTGAGCGTGATACCGGAGGGTCCGGCGGCGGACGCGGTGCGTGATGACGGGGGAGACCGGGCGGCGGCCCGGGAGCCGGAGGACGGGGAAGCGTCCCGCTGGGTGCCGCTCACCGGCGTCGACAACACCCGCGACCTCGGCGGACTGCCCGTCGAGGGCGGCGGGGTGACCCGGCGCGGCGTCGCCTTCCGCAGCAGCACGCCGCAGAGCGTGACCGGCGAGGACGTCGGACTGCTGCTGGACGGTCTGGGCCTGCGGACCGTCGTCGACCTGCGCGGACCCGGGGAGGCCGTCCGCGAGGGCCACGGCCTGCTCGCCGACGGTCCCGTGCACCGCGCCAATCTGCCGGTACGGCTCCCGGAGCGGGACTTCACCGGGGTGGTCCCCGCCGCGCCCCCGGGCAGTACCGCCGACTTCTACCTCACCCTGCTGAGGGCCAGCGGGGACACCCTGACGGAGGTGGCGCGGATCGTCGCCGACCCCGACCGGCACGCCGTCCTCTTCCACTGCGCGGTCGGCAAGGACCGCACCGGCGTCTGCGCGGCCGTCCTCCTGGACGCGGTGGGCGTGACCGCCGAGGCCATCACGGCCGACTACGCGCTCACCGCCCAGCGCGTCCACCGGGTCCGGAAGCGGCTGACCGAGACCACCGGCTACCAGGGCATCCCGGCCGCCGACCATCCGTACATGGCCTCCGCCCCGGAGACCATGCGCGCCTTCCTGGCCCGGCTGCGCGACGGGTACGGCGGGGGAGCGGGCTGGCTGCTGCGCCACGGCCTCACCGAGGACGAGGTGGAGGCGCTGCGCGCCGCGCTCGTGACCCGGTGAGGTCCCGGTCCGGCGGGAGTATCCGCCGATCGAGTGACGAAAGGGGCGAAGCGGGGTAAGAGAGGTACACGCACCCCGCGCACGGTCGGCCTCCGGGCGGGGAGGTTCCGTGCGCGGGGCGCGACCCGCGTCCCGCGTCCGCTCGCGAGGAGGTCCGGCATGACGACCGCGCGAAGGCTGCTCACGGCGTTGCCCGCCGATCACCGTCAGCGACTGATGGACCTGGCCCTGGAGGTGTCCTTCCCCCAGGACGCCCGGATCTTCGAGGAGGGCGGCCCCGCCGACCGGCTCTGGGTGATCCGGTCCGGCTCGGTCGCCCTCGACCTGAGCGTCCCCGACCGGCGGCGGGTCACCGTGGAGACCCTCCAGCCGGGCGATCTGCTCGGCTGGTCCTGGCTGTTCCCGCCGCACCAGTGGGACTTCGGCGCCGAGGCGTTCAGCCCCGTGCGCGCCTACGAGTTCGACGCCCCCGAGGTGCGGGCGCTGTGCGAGGAGGAACCCGAACTGGGGCTCGCCCTGCTGAGCACCATCGCGGAGATCCTCGCCCACCGGCTGGAGGGCGCCCGCACCCGGCTGATCGAGAACTACGCCAAGCACGGGGGCGCGACCCTGTAGCCGCGGACGCCCCGGGAGCCCCACCCCGCCGGGACCCACCACCCCGGACCCGGCACTCCGGACCCGGCACTCCGGGCCTGACGGAACGGACCTGACGGGAACGGGCCGGGCGGGAACGTCCCCGCGAGCCGGGCCGGGCGGACCGGGCCCCGCCGGACGGATCCGGCGCGCCAGGATCACCGGCCCGCCGTCAGCTCCCGCACCAGCGAGCCGACCTGTTCCGTCTCGATGAGGAACCCGTCGTGGCCGTAGGGCGACTCCACGGTCCGCACCCGGTCCGCGTGCGGCAGTCCCGCCGCGAGTTCGCGCTGCCGGGCCAGCGGGTACAGCCGGTCCGAGTCCACCCCCGCGACCAGGGCGGGGGCGCTCACCCGGCGCAGCGCGGCGGCCGTCCCCCCGCGCCCCCGGCCGACGTCATGGCTGTTCATCGCCTCGGTGAGGGTGACGTAGCTGCCCGCGTCGAAACGGCGCACCAGCTTGTCGGCGTGGTGGTCGAGGTAGGACTCCACCGCGTACCGGCCGCCCCGCCACGGGTCCTCGGCGCCCTGCGCCGCCCGCCCGAACCGCGCCGCCAGTTCGGCTCCGGAGCGGTAGGTGACATGGGCCAGCCGACGGGCGGCGCCGAGACCCCGGTGCGGCCCCTCGCCGTCGGGGGCGTCGTGGTAGTGGCCGCCCCGCCACCGGCCGTCGCCGCGGATCGCCCGCACCTGGACGGCGGACCAGGCGATCTGTTCGGCGTCCGAGGCGGCGGGGCAGGCCAGCAGCAGCAGTGAGCCGACCCGGTCCGGATGGCCCACCGCCCACTCCAGCGCCCGCATCCCGCCCATCGAACCGCCCACCACCAGGGCCCAGCGCCCGATGCCGAGGGCATCGGCGAGCGCCACCTCCGCCGCCACTTGGTCCCGCTGGGTCAGGAAGGGGAAGGAGCCGCCCCAGCGGGTGCCGTCGGGACGGAGCGAGGAGGGCCCGGTGCTGCCCTGGCAGCCGCCCAGGACGTTCGGGGCGACCACGAACCAGCGGTCGGTGTCCAGCGCCCGGCCCGGTCCCACCAGCGGGTCCCACCAGCCGGGCGTGGGGTGGCCGGGCCCGGCCGGGCCGCGCACATGGCTGTCCCCGGTCAGCGCGTGCAGCACCAGTACGGCGTTGGACCCGTCGGGGGCGAGCCGCCCCCACGTCTCGTACGCCAGGCGGACGCCCGGCAGTTCGCCGCCCGCCTCCAGCCGCAGCGGGGCGGGCGGTGACGCCCAGCGGCGTCCGCCGGGCGGGTCCCCCTCCCGCCACGCCCCCGAGGCGGGCGGGAGGGGGCGGGCGGCCGGGGCCGCCGGAGGGTGGGGCACCAGCCCGGTCAGGACGCTTCCTTCGCCGCGCGGAACCCGGCCGACAGGTCCGCGATCAGGTCGTCGGGGTGCTCGATGCCCACCGACAGCCGCACCAGCCCCGGGGCGGTGCCCGTGGCGGCCAGCGCCTCCGGTCCGAGCTGGCTGTGGGTGGTGGACGCGGGGTGGATGATCAGCGAGCGGACGTCGCCCACGTTCGCCAGATGGCTGAACAGCGACACGGCGTCCACGAACCGCTTGCCCGCCTCCACCCCGTCCTTCAGCTCGAAGGCCAGCACCGCGCCCGCGCCGCGCGGCAGGTACCGCCGCGCCGCCCCGTGCCAGCGGTTGGACGCCAGCCCCGGGTAGTGCACCGCCGAGACGTCGTCGCGCGCCTCCAGCCACTGGGCGAGCGCCAGCGCGTTCGCGGAGTGCCGTTCGATGCGCAGGCTCAGCGTCTCCACGCCCTGGAGCAGCAGGAACGCGGAGTGCGGGGAGAGCGCGGGCCCGATGTCGCGCAGCAGCTGGACCCGCAGCTTGACCGCGAAGGCGCCCGCCCCGAGGTCGGGCCAGTAGCGCAGCCCGTGGTAGCTCGGGTCGGGCTCGTTGAAGTCGGGGAAGCGCTCGGGGTGGGCGCCGAAGTCGAAGGTGCCGCCGTCCACCACGACACCCGCGATGGTGGTGCCGTGCCCGCCGAGGAACTTCGTCGCCGAGTGCACCACGATGTCCGCGCCGTGCTCGATGGGCCGCAGCAGGTACGGCGTCGGCAGGGTGTTGTCGACGATCAGCGGCACCCCGCCCTCGTGCGCCACGTCCGCGACGCCGCGCACGTCCAGGACGTTGCCCCGGGGGTTGCCGAGGGTCTCCGCGAACAGGGCCTTGGTGTTGGGGCGGATCGCGGCCCGCCAGGCGTCCAGGTCGTCGGGGTCGTCCACGAAGCTGACCTCGACGCCGAACCGGGGCAGGGTGTGCCGCAGCAGGTTGTACGTGCCGCCGTACAGGGAGGTGCTGGAGACGATGTGGTCACCGGCGCCCGCCAGGGTGAGGATCGCGAGGGTCTCGGCGGCCTGCCCGGAGGCCAGCGCCACCGCGGCGACGCCGCCCTCCAGCGAGGCGATCCGCTGTTCGAAGACGTCCTGGGTCGGGTTGTGGATCCGGGTGTAGATGTTGCCGGGCTCGGCGAGCGAGAACAGGTCCGCCGCGTGCTGGGTGTCCCGGAAGACGAAGGAACTGGTCTGGTAGATCGGCACGGCCCGGGCACCCGTGGTCGGGTCGGGCTCCGCTCCCGCGTGGATCTGCCGGGTCTCGAACGACCATCCGGCGGCGGGGGCCGGGGCGTCGTCGGGGGTGTGACCGGCGGTCACCGAGTCGAGGGGCTGGCTCATGGGCGGTTCCTTCGCGCGAGGGACACGGGGGAGGGGGACGGAGGCGGTACGGGTCCGGCCCGTACCGCCTCCGTGCCGGGGGATTCGGTGAGAAGGGCCCAAAACACCCGGCGCACCGCAAACTACTCGGGAGGGAGACGCTCCGGTAGGGCATCCCGCCGGTGTCCACAAGGCTGAAACATCCCGGCAACACGGGTGCGGCGGGGGAGGTTTCGGGGCGGGTGACGGGGCCGCGCGAGGGTGCGGGGGCGGATGCCCGTCACGGGGCGCGGACCGCTGGTACGGGACGGACGGTTCCGCGCGGCCGCCCCGCCTCCCCACCGCCGGGCCCCACCGAGGGCTTTCGGCCAGGGGTCATTGCCAGCCATCCTCGGCGTTCCCCCGAACAAGTCCCGTTTCGAACAAGAAAATCGCTCGTGTGTCCCTACCCTCACCACACGTCCCCACGGGCGCCGGAGCAGGAAGTCCCATGACGCAACAGAGTCCCTCCCCACCGGGGAAACCGTCGGGTCCGTCCCGTTCGCCGGACCTGAGGCACAAGGTGGCCGTCGTCACCGGTGGGGGGTCCGGCATCGGCCGTGCCACCGCCACCGTCCTGGCCGAACGCGGGGCCGCCGTGGTCGTGGCCGACATCGACGGGGCCGCCGCCGGGGCCGTCGCCGCCGCGCTGACGGCGCGCGGTCTGGCCGCCGTCCCGGTCACCGCGGACGTGGGTGACGAGGAGCAGATCCGCCGGATGACGGACACCGCGGTCGACGCCTTCGGGGGGCTGGACATCCTCCACAACAACGCCGCCCTGCTCTCCCCGGACGTCCTCGGCCGGGACCGTCAGATCACCGACATCGACGGGGAACTGTTCGCCCGGGTGCTGCGGGTCAACGTGCTCGGCTACACGCTGGCCGCCAAGCACGCGATCCCGCACATGATCGCCCGGGGCGGCGGCGTGGTCGTCAACACCAGTTCGGCGGCGGGCATCCTGGCCGAACTCGTCCGCCCGATGTACGGCACCTCCAAGGCGGCGATCCTCGGACTGACCCGCAGCATCGCCACCCAGTACGGCAAACGGGGCGTCCGCGCGGTCGGCGTCGCCCCCGGGGTGGTGCTCACCCCGGCCCTGGCCCGCAACCTCACCCCCGAACAGCAGCGGGAACTCGCCCGGCACACCCTCACCCCCCGGGTCGGGGTGCCCGAGGACGTCGCCTGCCTCGTGGCCTTCCTGGTCTCCGACGAGGCCGGCTACATCACCGGCACCACCATCTCCGTGGACGGCGGGTTCACCGCGCACTTCGCCACCTACGGCGACGAGATGGCGGCGGCGGAACCCCCGCTGGACCCGGGCCCATCGGTCCCGGGCCCGCCGACCCCGGACCCATCGGCCCCGGACCTCCCCGGACCGGTGGCCGCCGACCCCGGACTCACCCAGCCCGCCGGGAGGTGACGGGCCGTCGGGCACACCACGACCCGTGGCCCCGGACCCGGTCCGGGCCCCGCGACCGGACCGGGCCGCGACCCCGTCGGGGGGTGTCCGGACGGTCGCCCGGCGCCGCGCCCACGGCAATCCCTCGAACAGGTGAGGAAACCCTCCCGGGTGAATCGAACGCCGCGTTACGGGTGCGCGGCCGGGCGTGGGCGGCCCCTGGAGCGCCCTTCGAACTTTCGGTCGAGGATTCGTCCGGAAGTGAGCGTGACGCGCCGCTGATCTGGTGCGTTCTCCTGACGTCAGACATCGTTCCCCGACCCAGGGAGATCCCGTGCATCCCGTTCCCCGTCACCCCGGCCTTCATCTGGTGTTCGACCGACCTAGGGCGTCCCCGCCCTCCCCGCCGCATCTTGTTGACGTAGTGTCAGGTACGTGCGCGTCCTCACCACGCCGCTTCTCCAGGCGGTGCGCATGCGGCTACTGAACCACCTGCCCGACTCCCTCGACGACTGGGCCCGGCGGACGGTCGGCGCCTTCGGAACCGTCCGCGACATCTCCGTCGACGCCTCCGGCTCCGGACGCGTCTGGGAACTCACCCGGCCCGACCGGACCGCCCGGTTCGTCCTCAAGACCGCCCGCGGCCCCGCCGCCTACCGTGCCGAGACCTTCGCCTACCGGCACGCGCTCCCCGCCCTGCCCACGGGCGGCGCCCCCCAACTGCTCGACTCCGAGGCCACGCACCTGGCGCTGCTGCTCACCGCCGTCCCCGGCCACCCCCTGCGGGAACTGCGGCTGCCCCCCGCCGAGGAACGCGAGGCGTACCGTCAGACGGGCGCGCTGCTCGCCCGCCTCCACACCGCCGGGGACCTCACCCCCCGCCACCGCGCCGAGGCGAGGGACGAACTCGACGCCGCCCCCCACGCCCTCGAACGGCTGCTGCACCGCTGCGGGGACCGGACCACCCGCCGGGAACGGGCCCTGGCCCGCGCCCTCGTGGGCGACCTCCCGCACCTCGGACCCCTGCCGCTCGCCCTCGTCCACGGCGACCTCCAGCCGAGGAACGTGATGTGGTCCGCCGCGGGTCAGGCATCCCTGATCGACTTCGAACGGACCCGCTTCGCCCCCGCCGTACTGGACTTCGTCCGCCTCGCCTCCGGCCCCTGGGCCGACCGTCCCGCCCTGCGCGCCGCGTTCCTGGCGGGCTACGGCCGCAGGCCCGGCCCCGAGGAACGGCACGCCCTGCGCTGCTTCGCCGCCCTCGACGCCGCCGGAGCCCTCGTCTGGGGATCCGAACAGGGCGACGACGAGATCACCGCGCGCGGACGGCGCACCCTCGACCGGCTGCTGGAGGGGGAGTTCGCATGAGCACGCTCACCCTCCCGGACGGTGGAACGGACGGCCCCCCGGAGACCGGCGCCGACCCCGCCCCACCACCGCCACCGCCCCCGGCGGAGATCCGCTACCAGGGCGAGCACGCGAAGAGCCCCTTCGGCGACGTCGGCTTCCGGGAACTGTGCGCCCGGCTGCCCTCGGTCCTCGCCCACACTGGACGGCTCGCCTGGGCGGCGGACCACCGGGCGGTGCTCCTGCTGCTGGCCTGCCAGGTGCTGACCGGGGCGGCCGCGGCGGTCCTGCTCACCGCGACCGCGCGCGCGATGCGGGCACTGGTGGCCGACGGCCCGGTCCCCGACCGGCTGCACGCCATGCTGCCCGCCCTGCTGGTCATCGCCGTCGCGGCGGCCGTCGGCCGGATCGCCACCGCCCTCGCCTGGTACGCCGACGACCGGGTCAGCCCCCGGCTCGGCACCGCCGCCGACACCGCGCTCGTCGAGGCGGTCTGCCGGGTCGAGGCGTCGGCCTACGGCACGGACGGCTTCGCCGAGCGACAGGAGGCCGCCGAGGTCGGCGCGGTCCGCACCACCACCCTGGTCCGCGACGGCCAGAACTTCCTCGCCGCGGCCGTCCGGATGGTCGCCGCCTGCGGGGTCCTCGCGGTGCTGCACCCCCTGATGCTGCCGTTGCTGCTGCTCGCCGTCCTCCCGGCCGGGGCCGGGGCGGTCCTCTCGGCCCGGGTTGACTACGCGACCCACTCCGCCAACCTCGGCGACCGCAACGTCCGGGGCATGATGCGCTGGTGGTCCACCGCCCCCCGGTACGGGGACGAGGTCCGCGCCAACGGCATGACCGGCTACCTGCTGTTCTGGTACCGCAGCCTGTCCGACCGGATCGACGGCCGTACCCTCGGCGCCGCCCCCCGGGTGCTGCGGATCTCCCTCGTCGCCGCCGCGCTCGGCGGGTTCTTCCTGCTGCTGACCTGGGCGGCACTCGCCTGGCTCACGGTCACCGGACGGGTGGAACTCGCCGTCGCGGCCACCGTGGTGGTCGCCGTCCAGACCTCGCTGGCCGCGCTCACCCAACTGGTGCGCGGCGGCGCCGAGATGTTCCACACCAGCCTCTACCTGGCGGACATGCGGGCCTTCCTGGACCTCGCCGAGGAGCACGCGCCCGCCCGGGGACCGGCCGTGATCACCGCCCCGGTGCACGAGATCCGCCTGGACGACGTGGTGCACCGCTACCCCGGCAAGGACCGCCCCGCCCTCGACGGACTCACCCTCACCCTGCGGCGCGGGGAGATCGTCGCCATCGTCGGGGAGAACGGCTCCGGCAAGTCCACGCTGACCCGGCTGGTCACCGGCGTCCTGCTGCCCGACCGGGGCACGGTGAGCTGGGACGGCACCGACCTCGCCACCGCCGACCCGGACGGGGTCTGGGCGCACACCGGTCTCGTCCCGCAGCTCTTCGCCCAGTGGCCGCTCGCCGTCCGGGAGAACGTCACCCTCGGTCAGCCCCGTGGCCATGACGACGGACAGGTGTGGCGGGCCGTGGACGCGGTGGGGATGCGCGGCGCCGTGGAGGAACTGCCCCACGGCCTCGACACCCTGCTCGCCCGCGAGGTTTTCGGCGGTCATGAGCTGTCCGGCGGTCAGTGGCAGCGGCTGGCCTGCTCCCGGGCGCTGTACCGGCGGCCCGCGCTGCTGATCCTGGACGAGCCCACCTCCCAGATGGACGCGCGCGGCGAACACCGGATCTTCGAGGAGATCAAGAAGATCGCCGCCGACCGGATCACCCTGGTGGTGACCCACCAACTGGAGAACACCCGGGTCGCGGACCGGGTGGTGGTGCTGCGGGACGGGCGGATCGCCGAGGAGGGGCACTACGACGAACTGGTCGGCGCGGGCGGACTCTTCGCGGAACTCCTGACCCTCTCCCAGGACAGATGACGGTGAGCGGCGCGGACGGCGGCGCCCCGGGGCGGCGGGCCCTGCCGTCCCGCTCGCCCGCGCGGCCTCCGGTCGGCGGGCGCGGGCCCGGTCGTCGCGCGCCGGACGGGCGGTGGGGTCGTGGTCCCACCGCCGTCGGCGGCGCCCGGGGCGGTGGTCAGGCCGCGCCCGTACGGTCCCGCCAGTAGGTGAACGCCTTCACCGGATCCTCCAGCGCGTCCCAGGGGAACATCGTCATATGGCGCCCCACCCGCTGGAAGACCTCGGCCGCCTCCGCCAGCCAGCGCGCCCGCACCAGGGCGAAGGCCAGCAGGTTCAGATCCGAGACGGCCTCGGCGTGCGGCGGCGCCGGGGCGTGGAACCAGTGCCCCAGCGCGAGTTCCAGCTCACCGGCCGCGGCCTTCTCGTGCCAGATCCGGTGCGCGCCGAGCGCCCGCGTCCCGCCCGCCTCCAGGGCGTGGGCGAAGTGCTCGGCGCGCGCCGCCAGCGGCAGCAGCGCCAGCGGGGAGCCCGGTGGCGCCTGGGACGCCGAGTGCCAGGCGAAGGTCGTCATGTCGCTGACCGAGCCGTGGCTGCGGGGCGAGAGGTACCGCAGCACCACGTGGTGGGCGGTGCGGTTGGCCGGGTCCCGGTCCACGATCTCCCGCCAGATGGGCGCCGCGTGCCGGGACGGGGTCCGGGACGCCCGCATCAGGTCCAGCAGGGCGATCAGCGGGGTGGGGTCCCGGGGGTGGGCGTGGGCGGCCCGGACGCAGTGCGTCTGGGCCTCGTCCACCGTCAGATCGGGATCGGAGGCCGCCCGCCGGGCCCGGACGCACGCCTGCGTCACCACCGCGTCGGGGTTGTCGGGGGTGTAGTCGACCCAGTGGTCCACGGCCGCCGGGGACAGGACCCGGGACAGCACCAGCACCCGGTGGGTGCGGCGGTCCCAGTCCTGTCCGGTGGCGTCGAGGAGGTCGGCCACCGGCTGCCACGCCGGTCGGGTCCGGTCGGCGCCGAGCCCCTGGAGCTGATGGATGGGCCGGATGTCCATGAGCACCTGGCGCAGCTCACGGTCGTCCAGCTCGGGACGGATACGCACCGTTCTGCTTCGTCGCAACATCGCTTGTCCTCTGTGGGGGAGGGCGGGCGCCGCGCGGTCCACGCGGCGCCCGGTTCTTGAGGGGGCGGTGAGGGTGGTGAGGGTACGGGTGCGGGAGACGCAGTCAGCAGCACCTCGATCGGGGAGCGGCCTCCTGTCGGGCGGCCAGCAGACGTTGGTACTCCCGTGGCGTGGGCACGGGAGCACCCGGATGGTCGGCGCGGTGGCGCGCGCAGTACCGCTCGTACGCGCTCTCGCCGGTCAGTTCGCGCAGGTACCAGTGGATCCAGCGCAGGGCGCGGCGCGCCGGCCCGGCGCCGGCCGGGCCGCGCCCGCCGGCGCCGGTGCCGTGCCCGCCGGCGTCCGGAACGCGGTGTCCGGGACCGTCCGTCCCGGATCCGCCGGAGCCCGGGACGCGCTGCCCGGGACCGTCCGCGGCGGCCCCGTCGGAGCCAGGGGTCCGGGGTCCGGCGGCGCCCGCCGGGGGCGCCGTCACGAGGCGTCCCCGGAACCGGCCGGGGACCCGGCGCCCGCCAGCGCCCGGGCCGGTTGCGGGGTGGCGATGGCGGACGGCACGTGCGGGGTCTCGGTGGTCAGGGCGTGCTCCGGGGCGCGCACCGCGCGGACGCAGACCACCAGCGCGTTCACCAGCACGGTGAGCACCAGCAGCACGAACAGCACGATCAGCACGCCGTCCACGGTGGAGTTGGTGACCACCGTGCGCATGTCGTCCATCGAGGTCGCGGGCGGCAGCACCTTCCCCGCGTCGATCGCCTCGGAGAACCGCTCGCGCTGGGCGAAGAAGCCGACCCGGGGGTCCTCGGAGAAGACCTTCTGCCAGCTCGCGGTGAAGGTCACCGTCACGATCCAGGCCAGCGGGACGCCGGTCACCCATGCCCAGTGCCGTCGCCCCGAGGTGATCAGCAGGGTGGTGGCCACGGTCAGCGCGATCGCCGCGAGCAGTTGGTTGGCGATGCCGAAGAGCGGGAAGAGCTGGTTGATGCCGCCCAGCGGGTCGGTGGCGCCGACGTACAGGAAGTAGCCCCATCCGGCCACCACCACCGCGCTGGCGAACCAGATGCCGGGCTTCCAGTCGACCCGGCCCATCGGCTTGAAGACGTTGCCCAGCATGTCCTGGAGCATGAACCGGCCGACCCGGGTGCCCGCGTCCACGGTGGTCAGGATGAACAGCGCCTCGAACATGATGGCGAAGTGGTACCAGAACGCCTTCAGTCCCTCGCCGCCGATGACGTCCGAGAAGATCTGCGCCATCCCGACCGCCAGGGTGGGGGCGCCGCCGGTCCGGGCCACCAGGCTGCTCTCGTCCACCGCCCGGGCCGCCGCCGCGAGTTCCTCCGGGGAGATGGTGAACCCGAGCCCCGCGACCGCCTGGGACGCCGACTCCACGGTGGAACCGAGCAGCCCGGCGGGCGCGTTCATCGCGTAGTAGAGCCCCGGGTCCAGCACCGCGGCGGCGATCAGCGCCATGACGGCGACGAACGCCTCCATCAGCATCGCCCCGTAGCCGATCATCCGGACCTGGGACTCCTTCTGGATCAGCTTCGGGGTGGTGCCCGAGGCCACCAGGGAGTGGAAGCCGGAGAGCGCGCCGCAGGCGATGGTGATGAACAGGAACGGAAACAGCGACCCCGCGAAGACCGGCCCCGCCCCCGAGGACGCGAACGACGTCACCGCCTCGGCGTTCAGCCGGGGGGCGGCGATCAGCACCCCGGCGGCCAGCAGCACGATGGTGCCGATCTTCATGAACGTGGACAGGTAGTCGCGCGGCGCCAGCAGCATCCACACCGGCAGCACCGACGCCACGAACCCGTACGCCACCAGACAGACCACCAGGGTGGTCGGGCTCAGGGTGAAGGTCTCCGCCAGCGAGGAGTGCTCGATCCAGCCGCCGCCCACGATCGCGAGCAGCAGCAGCGCCACCCCGATGACACTGGTCTCCAGCACCCGCCCGGGCCGCAGGACGTGCAGGTAGAACCCCATGAACAGGGCGATCGGGATGGTCATCGCCACCGAGAAGGTGCCCCACGGGGAGTGCGCCAGGGCGTTGACCACGACCAGCGCCAGCACCGCCAGCAGAATGATCATGATGGCGAACACCGCCAGCAGGGCCGCCGTCCCGCCCACCCGGCCGAGCTGGTCCCGGGCCATCTGCCCGAGGCTCTTGCCGTCCCGCCGCATCGACAGGAACAGCACCACCATGTCCTGCACGGCCCCCGCGAAGATGACGCCCGCGACGATCCACAGCGTCCCCGGCAGATATCCCATCTGCACCGCGAGCACCGGCCCCACCAGCGGCCCGGCGCCCGCGATGGCGGCGAAGTGATGGCCGAGCAGCACCCGGCGGTCCGTGGGCTGGAAGTCCACCCCGTCGTCGAACCGCTCCGCCGGGGTGGCCCGGGTGTCGTCGAGCCGCAGCACCCGCCGCGCGAGGAACCGCGCGTAGAAGCGGTACGCGATGGCGAACGAGCCGAGCGCGGCGGCCAGCAGCCAGATCGCCGACACCTCCTCGCCCCGCGACAGCGCGAGCACCCCCCAGGCGACCGCGCCCACCAGGGCGACGAGGGACCAGATCAGGACCGATTTCCAGCGGAGCCGGGAGGGGGACGTGGGGGTTCCGGACACGGAGGAATCCTTCTGTTCGCAGGGAGGACGTGACGAGGGGCAGACATACCGGGCTGACGTCCCACCGGTCACGGACTTCACGGAACTCACGGAAAGCGCACACGAATCACCCCGTTCCCCGCCGGTGGCCCCGCCGCCCGGCCGGGCCCGGGACGCGGTTCACGAACCGGGCGAACCCCTGCTGTCCCGGGTCAGCAGATGCGCGACCAGCAACGACACCGCGCACCCCGGCACCCAGGCCAGTTGGTACCAGTAGAAGAAGGGCACCCCGGCCAGCTCCGGCCGCGCACCGGCGTACCAGGGCACCCAGACCAACGCGACGACGGGAAGGAGCAGAAAGGAAGCCGCCACGACACGCCGTGCGGTGATACGGCCGGAATGCTGCGTCTGTCCGTCCCCCGCCACGGGCTCCTCCTCGTCCCCCCGCTCCCGTACCGCTCCGGTCTGTGCAAGAGTTGCCGACGCCCCCGGTTCGGTTGACAGCCTCGGTGGTGGATTTTCGGACGGTTCTCCCGAAGTTCCCCGCCACGCCGCCGTCTTCGGAACGCCACGCGCGGGTGACACGGGCGCGGTGGTACGCGGCGGGCCGACCGGACGGCCCGCTCCGCTCCTCCCGCCCGGACCGACGGGAAGCAGCACCACAGGCGCCGACCCGGCCCCGCGCCGCGCGCGGGACCCGGCGGCACCGGCACGGACGGGGTGGACGATGACCGATGACGGCACGCTCGTCGCGTACCTCGCGGTCGTCGGCGCGACCTCGCTGCTCGCCGTCGTCGCCCGCCGCTTCCACCCCACCGGGCGGCTGCCCTCCCTGGACGGCTGGGCGCTCGCCGACCGCCAGCTCGGCACCGGCTGGTCCTGGCTGCTGGTCGGCGGCACCTTCTTCACCGCCTACACCTTCACCGCCGTGCCCGGACTCGCCTACGGCAACGGCGCCGCGGCCTTCTTCGCCCTCCCCTACACCATCATCGCCTGCCCCCTGGCGTTCGTGCTGCTGCCCCGGCTCTGGGAGGTCTGCGCCCGCAACGGCTACGTCACGGTCGCGGACTTCGTGCGCGGCCGCTACGGTTCCCCGCCGCTCGCCCTGGTCGTGGCCCTCACCGGCATCCTCGCGACCATGCCGTACCTCGCGCTCCAACTCCTCGGCATCCGCGCGGTCCTGGCCGCCGGGGGAGTGGACACCGACGCGCTCACCGCCGACCTCGCGATGGTCGTCCTCTTCGCCGGTCTCGCCGTCGCCACCTTCCGCTACGGACTGCGGGCGCCCGCCGTCATCGCCGCCTTCAAGGGCGTCGCCGTCTTCGCCTCGGTGATCCTCGCGGTCTGGCTGGTCCTCGACGACCTCGGGGGACCGGGCGCCGTCTTCGAACGCGCCGCCCACCACATGGACCCCGGCGGCGCCGACGGCTCGGCGCTGCTGCTCGCCCCCCGCCAGCAGACCGCCTTCGCCTCCCTCGCCCTCGGCTCCGCCTTCGCCGCCGTGATGTACCCGCACCTGCTGACCGCCGCGTTCGCCGCCCGCGGCCCGGACACCCTGCGCCGGGTCACCATCGCGCTGCCCGCCTGGATCGCCGTCCTCGCCCTGTTCAGCCTGCTCGGCATCGCCGCGGTCGCCGAGGAGGTCCAGGTCACCGCCGGGGGAGCGGAGGCCGCGGTGCCGCTGCTGGTGGACCTGCTGATGTCACCCCCGGTGGCGGGGCTCGTCTTCGGCGCCATCACCGTCGGCGCCCTGGTCCCCGCCGCCGTGATGTCCGTCGCCGCCGCCACCTCCTTCGTCCGCAACGTCTACCTGGAGTACGTCCACCCCACCGCGACCCCCAAACGGCAGGTCCGGATCGCCCGGTGGGTCTCGCTCATCGCCAAGGTGGGCGCCGTCGCCTTCGTCTTCGGGCTGCGCGACCAGGCCGCCATCAACCTCCAACTCCTCGGCGGGGTCTGGATCATCCAGATCTTCCCCGCCGTCGCCGTCGGCCTCTACACCAGCTGGCTGCACCCCCGGGCCCTGCTCGCGGGCTGGGCGGCGGGGATGGCCCTCGGCACCTGGCTGGTGGTCCACCAGGGCTTCTCCCCGGTGGTGCCGCTCGGCCCCACCGGCCACACCGTGGAGGTCTACGCGGGCCTCGCGGCACTCCTGGCGAACCTCCTCGTCGCCGTGACGGCCACCCCCGTCCTGCGCCGCTCCGGCGTCGTCCGAGGCGCCGACACCACCGCCCTACCGCCCGGCCTGGCCTTCAGGCGCCGCCCCGGAACAGGAGCGAGCAGCACATGAGACGGATGAGACGAGCGGGCCGCGCCCTCACCCTCGCCGACCGGGCACCGGCGCCCGGACCGGCCGCGACGGCGTCCGTGCCCGGCCCGGAGGAGGGCACCGCGCTCCCCGACGGCGCCCCGCCGACGGGCCCGCCCGGACCCCCGGGGGCGCCGCCCGGCGAACTGCCCGACCGGGAACGGGACCTCGCCCTGGCCGGACTCTTCGGCGAGCACTACACGGCCATGCTGCGGCTGGCCACCCTCCTCGGCGCCGACGACCCGGAGAACATCGTCGCCGAGGCGTACTACCAGCTCTACCGCAAATGGCGGCGGATCCGGCAGACCGACCGCGCCGAGGCGTATCTGCGCTCCGTGGTCTGCAACCTCACCCGGATGCGCATCCGCCACCTCCAGACCGTCCGCAGGCACACCGAGGCGCCCGCCCCCCTCCGGGCCGCCGCCGCCTCGGCCGAGCACGACGCGCTCCTCCAGGACGACCAGCGGGTGCTCATCGCCGCGGTGCGGCGGCTGCCCGCCCGGCAGCGCGAGGCGCTCGTCCTGCGCCACTGGATGGGGCTCAAGGAAGCCGAGATAGCCGACGCCATGGGCATCTCGGCGGGTTCGGTGAAGACGCACACGGCACGGGGGATCGCCGCCCTCACCAAGGCGATGGAGGCCCGCAGATGAGTGGTCCCGACACCGAGCGGAGACTGCGCGAGGCACTGGAGGCCGTGGCGCACCAGGTGCGTCCGGCGCCCGACGCCTACCGCACGGCGCGCGGCGCGTGGCTGCGGCGCGAACGGCGCCGACGGCTGGTCCTCGCCGCGCTGGTCGCCGTGGTCTTCACCCTGGCCACCCTGGTCGGACTCTGGGTGCTCAACAACGCGCCCGCCGCCTCCGGCGTCATCTTCAACGACCAGCGCTCACCCGCCTCCTACGCCCCACCGGTCGCCCCGGGCAGCTGACCGCCCCCGGGCACGGCCCCGGACCCCCAAGCGGCCCCCGGGCCCACCCCGTCCACCAGTGCGGCCAGCGCCCCGGCCAGCGCGGTCAGCCCGTCGTGCGGCGCCCCGCCCGGCTCCGTCATGTAGACGTCACGGCGGATCTCCACCATCAGCGCGCTCACCCGGGCGTCCCGCCCGTGGAACGCCAGCGGCACGTACGTCCCCGCGAACGGACTGTCGAGCCCGGTGCCGCCGAACCGGTCGAACGCCGTCCGCGCCAGCGCGGTCAGCCCCGGCGGGGTGTGGAAGGCGTCGGTGCCCAGACACACCGGCGGCCGCTCCCCCTCCCCGTGCAGCTCGTAGGGGAGCGGCGCGGTCGGGTACGAGTGCACGTCCACGATCACCGCGCGGCCGGTCGCGGCGAGCCGGTCGGCCACCGCCGTGCGCATCGCCTCGGCGTAGGGGTGGAAGTGGCGCTCCAGCAGCGGCCCCGGGTCGAAGTCCGCAGCCCGCAGCGGCGCCCGGTGGCTGGTGCGGGTGTAGACGGCGCCCATCCCGGCCGCCAGCATCTCCTCGCGCTCGTCGGGGAACCGCTCGGGGTCCACCACCAGCCGGGACAGCCCGTTGACGAACCGCCAGGGGGTGAGCGCGGCGGACCCGGCGGCCAGCTCCGCGATCCGCTCGGTGTGGGCGTCCGTGAGGTGGTCCAGTTCCCGTTCCAGCTCCGGCCCGTCCAGCAGGAGGTCCGCGCGGACCCCGGGCGGCACCACCCGGGAGGAGTGCGGCACGTGCAGGATCACCGGGGAACCGGGATCGCCCGGGTGGAGCCGGAAGGACGGGACGGGGGCGTCGGGAGCAACGGCGGCGGAGGGCATGGTCCCAGCCTGTCACGGCCGCCCCCGGTCCCGGCGCACGGGACGCCCGCACCCGCGCCCACCGCCCCGTCCGCCGCTCCCGCCGGGCGCCCTCCACCCGGCGGACCAGCGACGGACGCCGTCCGGCCGGACGGCGGGACCGCCGTCCGCCGCCCCGCCCCGGTCCCGGCGAAGCACCGGTGAAGCGCCCGGCACCGTGCCATACTGGCCAAATCGCAAGCCCGTACGCCCATTTGCCCCCATGGACGGGACCGCGCGTCCCCGCCGACGCGGCGGCGCACGGGACCGGCGAACCGTCCGGCCCACGTCCTGGAGGAGGCATCCCCGTGTCCGACCGTGACCCGATGCGCGAGGCAGCGGAGATACGCGCCCGGATCGACACCACCAAGCCGCACTCGGCGCGGTTCTGGAACTACTTCGTCGGCGGGAAGGACAACTACGAGGCCGACCGGGAGATCGGGGACCAGATCAAGGAGATCTTCCCTGGACTCGTCGACGTGGCGCGCACCAGCCGCCACTTCCTCGGCCGGACCGTCCGCCACCTCGCGGGCGACCTGGGCGTCCGTCAGTTCCTGGACATCGGCACCGGTCTGCCGACCGCCGACAACACCCACGAGGTCGCCCAGCGGATCGCCCCCGACGCCCGGATCGTCTACGTCGACAACGACCCGCTGGTCCTCACCCACGCCCGCGCGCTGCTCACCAGCACCGAGGAGGGCCGCACCGACTACCTCGACGCGGACCTCTACCGGCCCGACGCCGTCCTGGCCGCCGCCGGGGAGACCCTCGACCTCACCCGGCCCGTCGCCCTGATGATCCTCAACACCCTCGGCCACGTGGCCGACCCCGCGCGGGCCCGCGCCCTGATCGCCGACCTCCTGGCGGGCCTGCCCTCCGGCAGCTACCTCGTCGTCTGCGACAGCACCGCCACCAGCGAGGGCATGATCGCTGCCTCCGAGGCGTACAACGCCAGCGGCGCGGTGCCCTACTACGTGCGCTCCCCCGAGGAGATCACGGCCTACTTCGACGGACTGGAACTGCTCGGACCCGGGATCGTGCCGGTCACCCGGTGGCACCCGGACCCCGACCGCGACGAGGACCCGGAGATCGACGCCTACGGGGGCGTCGGCCGCAAGCCCTGACCGCACCGCTCCGGGCCCGTCCGCGCCGCCGTGCGGGCCCGGGAGCCCGCGAGGGTCCCGCGCGCCCGTCCTCACCCGTCCGGTCGGTCCGGAGGTGCGGACGGCGGCGCCCGCTCCTTGACTGGGGGACGGGCGGGGACGGACCACCACCGGGAGGCGGCACGTGAAGGCGCACTTCGGACGGGGTGTCACGGGCGTCGCCCTGGCGGCGGCGCTGGCCGCCACCGCGACGGGCTGCTCGGACGGCACGACCTCCCCCTCGGGCGCGGTCTCCCAGGCCGCCTCGGCGGGCGCGGACCTGGCCTCCCGCGCGGCGGAGGCGGCTGCCTCGGCGTCCGCCGCCGTCCAACAGCAGATCGACGGCATCAAGGACGGCGTCGACGCCCGCGACGCGGTGAAGCTGTCCGGTCAGGACACCGACGCCGACGGACGGGTCACCGTCAAGGCCACCGCCCGCAACACCACCGACGACGCCAAGTCCTTCCTCGTCCAGGTGACGTTCCGGGACTCCGGCGGCAACCTCCTGGACACCGTCGCCGTGACCGTGTCCGACGTGCCCGGGGGCGGCTCCAAGGACGCCACCGCCCGCAGCACCCGCACCCTGTCCGGAACCGTCCGCACCGAGGTCGAACGGGCCGTCCGTTACTGACGGGCGCAGGTGCTGCCCGACTGGACACCCCGAGCCGTCGGGTAGCACTGCAGGGCGAAGTCCGCCGGATCGTCACTGACGTACCGCCCGACACAGGAGTCCCGGGTCACCAGCCCCTTGCCCCGGCAGTAGGCGACCGCCTCCCGCCCGTCGGCGAAGCCCGGGACGTAGAACACCCAGTAGCCGGGGCGCAGCGAGGCGAACCCGCCGCTGTCCAGGACCCGGACCCCGGACAGCCCCCTCTCCCGCAGCAGCGCCGCCTGCTCCCGCCGGGCCGCGTCCCCCCGGGACTTCCCCACCGACGCCAGCTGCGCCACCCAGGTCCCGCCGGGCCCCGAGTCCGCCGCCCCGCTCCGGGAGGGGGCCGCCGGGGCGGAGGGCGACGGGGACGCGGGCGCGGACGGCGACGGGGAGGCCGCCGACGGCGAGCCGCTCCGGGCCCGTTCCGTGACGGGCGGCCGGGACGCCTCGCCGTCCCGGCCGCCGTCGCGCAGCGTGAGGACCAGCGCGGCGGTCGTCGCCAGCGCCACCACCACCGCGACCGTCGCCACCACCACCGGCACCCTCGACCGGGCCGGGGCGTCGGGGCGGGGCGTGGGCACCGGCCCCGGCCCGACGCCCCGGACGCGGGGCGGGACGGCGGTGGCCACCGCCGTCGGCCGCCGCTCGGGCGTCCGGCCGCTCTCCACCTCGGCGAGCAGCGCGTCCAGCCGGGCCGCGTCGGGCCGTTCGCGGGGGTCGCGGACCAGCACCGCCTCCAGCACCGGGGCCAGCGCCCCGGCCCGCTCCGGCGGCGGCACCGGATCCTCCAGGACCGCCGTCAGCGTGGCGAAGGTCGTCGTCCGCCGCAGCGGGCTCACCCCGGTGACCGCCACGTACAGCACCAGCCCCAGCGACCACAGGTCGGAGGCGGGATCGTCGTCGGCGCCCCGGACCCGCTCGGGGGCCATGTACTCGGGCGAGCCGACCAGCTGCCCGGTGAGGGTGAGCGTGCCCGCGTCCCGCAGCGCGGCGATGCCGAAGTCGGTGAGCACCGCCGAACCGTCCTCGCGGAGCATGATGTTCGCGGGCTTGACGTCCCGGTGGTGCACCCCCGCGCGATGCGCGGCACGCAGCGCTGACAGCACCTGACGGCCCAGCCGCGCGGCCTCCACCGGGGTCATCGGCCGCTCGGCCGCCCGCTCCTGGAGCGTCCGCCCCGGCAACAGCTCCATCACCAGCCACGGCTGGGGCTCCTCGTCCACGCCGGGCACCGGCCGGGGCTGCGCGGTCTGGTGGATCGTCACCACATGGGGGTGACGGATCCGGGCCAGCGCCCGGGCCTCCCGCAGCACCCGCTCGCGCAGCACCGCGCGGTCCTCCCCGGAGAGCCCCGCCCCCGCCGCCCTGACCTCCTTCAGCGCGACCTCGCGCCCCAGCGTGGTGTCCCGGGCCCGCCACACGGTGCCCATGCCGCCGCTGCCGAGCCGCTCCAGCAGCTCGAACCGTCCGTCGATGATGTCGCCTGGCGCGCCCACCGTTCCCCCTCCGCGCCGTCCTTCTCCGGGGCCAGGGTAGGACGAGCGGCGGCCCTCCGGCGAAGCGGCACGGGCGGCGGGTGCCGGGGACGCCCCGCCGGGCGGGTCCGCGCGCCCGGCGTGCCCGTCCGTTTCCCGTTTGCCCGGGACCGTCTCCACGCCCGATGATCGCCCCATGCCCGATCTCACCGCCCCCGACGGGACGCGCCTCGCCTACCACCCTTCCGGCACCGGGGAGCCGCTGCTCTGTCTGCCCGGCGGCCCCATGCAGGACTCCGGCTACCTCGGGGACCTCGGCGGCCTCGGGGCACGGCACCGGCTGGTCCGGCTCGATCTGCGGGGCACCGGGGACTCGGCCGACCCCGCCGACCCCGCGACCCAGCGCTGCGACCGGCAGACCGGGGACGTGGAGGCGCTGCGGCTGCGGCTGGGCCCGGACCGGGTGGACCTCCTCGGCCACTCGGCGGGCGGCGACCTGGCGCTGTCGTACGCGGTCCGCCATCCGCACCGCGTCCGCCGCCTGGTCCTCGTCGCCGCCCCCGCCCGCGCGCTCGGGGTCCCGGACACCCGGGAGGACCGGCGCGCGGCGCTGGCCCTCCGCGTCGGCGAACCCTGGTACCCCGCCGCGTACGAGGCGTGGGAGCGGGTCTGGTCCGGCACCGCCACCTGGGCCGACCGCGAGGCCGTCGACCCTTCCCTGTACGGCCGCTGGGACGCCGAGGCCCAGGCCCACGCGGCGGCCGAACGCGCCCAGCGCCATCCGGAGGCGGCCTTCCGCTACGGCGGCCCCGGAGCCTTCGACCCGGCCGCCGCGCGGGCCGCGCTGGCCTGTCTGGAGGCGCCCGTGCTGGTCGTCGCCGGGGAGCTGGACGGCGGCCCGTCGCCCCGGGCGGCCCGTGAGTGCGCCGGACTCTTCCCCCGGGCCCGGCTGGTGGTCCTGCCGGGCGCCGGACACTACCCCTGGCTGGACGCCCCGGAACCCTTCGTCCGGGCGGTCACGGCCTTCCTGGCCGGGGAACCGGTGGGGGAGGAGCCCACCGGGCCGACCGGCCTCGTGCTGCGGCCCGCGCGGCGCGGGGAACTGCCGCGCCTCCAGGAGATCGAGACCGCCGCCGGACGGGCCTTCGCGGACGCCGGGATGCCGGAGATCGCCGCCGACGACCCCCCGACACTGGCCGAACTCGCCCGGTTCGCCGCCCGGGGGAGCTGCTGGGTCGCCGCCCCGGACGGCGGCGCGCCGGTGGCGTACCTCCTCGCCGAACCCGTGGACGGCGCGCTCCACGTCGAGCAGGTGTCGGTCCACCCGGACGCGGCCCGGCGCGGTGTCGGCCGGGCGCTGCTGGACCACGCGGAGGCCCACGCGGTCGCCGTCGGCGCCGGGGCGCTGACCCTGACCACCTTCACCGACGTCCCGTGGAACGCGCCCTACTACGCCCGGATCGGCTTCCGCCCGCTCACCGGGGACGAACTCACCCCCGGACTGCGGGAGATCCGGGAACGGGAGGCGGAGCACGGACTCGACCGCTGGCCCCGGACCGTGATGCGCCGCCCGGTCGGGTCCCGTTCCTGACCCGCGACGCGCCGGTCGGGGCGCGGCCGGGAGCGGCTAGCGCGCTTCCGGCCGGTCCGGCAGCCGTACGACGGCGGTACCGGCCTGGGACTCGCCGAACCCCCAGCCCGCGACGAGGGAGCAGCCGACCGCTTCCAGGGCGTGGGTGGACGGCCAGACGCCGGCGCCCAGGTAGTGGCCGCCCCCGCCGCGCGCGTCGTCCTCGCCGAGGCACAGCATGCGGAGGTGGTCACGGAGCCCGGGGGGCGCGACCGCGCCCAGCCGCTCCTCCCAGGGCTCCTCCGCGGAGCGCGGGTAGCCCAGGGCGTGGACCGGCACCAGGTGTCCGGGGCCGCGCCCGGTGAAGGTCGCGGCCCGCATCGCGTCGGTGAGGGTGCCGTCCGTGGCCACCCGCAGCAGTACACCCAGCCAGCCGTTCAGCTTCTCGGACCCCGGGCGGGTCAGATCGACCCCGTGCCGCTCCAGCAGCGGTCCCAGCTCCCGCCCGTGCGCCAGCGCCCGGCCGTCCTCGTCGACCGTGGAGACGGCCCGCAGGGCGGCGGCGAAGGCGTCGTCGAACGGCCGGGGCCCCTTGTGCCCGCCCTCGCCCCACAGGCCCGTTCCGGCCAGGAGGTGGGCGTCGAACCAGAACAGGGACCCGCCCAGGTCGAACCGCCACGCCCAGGGGGAGAACGGGTACTCCTCCTGGTCCGCGTCCGGCAGCCGGGCCGGCTCCCGGGCGGCCAGGGCACCGGGGGTGGCCCAGGGGTTGGGGAACAGGAACTCGTCGAACGGGTCCGAGGCGTGGTACACCCCGTACCGGGCGGTGGGGTCGGCGGCGGGCCTTCCGTCCAGCAGGATCGCGAAGGCGTGGTCCAGCGAGGCGTCCCACGCGCTGGGGCCGGTCGCCGGGTCCGTCTCGGGCGTCACGATGAGCGCTCTCCTCCTGCGTGTCGGGCGGGTCGACGCAGGGTACGCGAGGTGTCGGGCGCGCCGTGGAGGCTTTCCGTGCCCGTGCCCGTGGTCCGGTGCGGGTGGGCTCGTCACACGTGGACGCCCGCCGGTCGGCGGGGCGCGCGGTGGGACCCCGCGCCCCGTTACCGGTCCGGGAGCGGGGACTTCAGATGCCGAAGGGCGCCGCGTAGCGGACGACCCCGCCGGGCAGGGGGTGCTCCGGGTCCAGGGCGAGGGCCATCAGGGCGTCGTCCGGTACCTCGAGCGGGATGCTGATCCCGTGTCCGGAGGCCCGCTCGAAGCCGAACCTGGGGTAGTACTCCGGGTGCCCGAGGACGACGACGAACCGTTCCCCGAGCCGGTCGGCGGCGGCGAGCGCGGCCCGGGTGACGGCGGCGCCCGCCCCCGTCCGCTGATGGGAGGGGAGGACCGCCACCGGGGCCAGGCACAGGGCGGGGACGGCTCCGATGTGACAGCGGGTCAGCAGCGCGTGCCCGACCGGCTCGCCCCCGGTGCCGACGGCCACCAGGGACAGCCCGTCGATCCAGGCGGGGTCCTCGCGCAGCGCGTCCACGAGGTCCGCCTCGGCGGGAGTCCCGAAGGCCGCCAGGTTGATGGCGCGGACCGCGGCGGTGTCCGCGTCGGTCTCCACCCGGGTGGTCCAGTCGGTCTGTGCGTTCATGCAGGTCGGTCCGCTCTCTGGGGTGTGGGCACGGGCAGGGCCCAGGCGGAATGGTCTCACCCCCGGAGGGGCTCCGCCTCTCCGCCCCGGTCCGCCTTCCGCTCCGGGGCGGCGTCCCCCGCCCGGCGCCGGCCGGAGCCGGTGGCACCGATGGCGAGGACCGCCCCGACGCACAGCAGACCCCCGCTGACCAGTGCCGTCGTCCCGGAGGTCGCCTCGGCGACCAGCCCGCCGCGCAGATTGCCGAGGTCGGGTCCCGCCTGACCCACGATCTGCTCGGCGGCGGTGACCCGGCCGAGCAGCTCCTTGGGGGTGTGCGTCTGGATGATCGTGCTCCGGGCCACCACGGCCACGGTGTCGGCGGCCCCCGCCAGGGCCAGGCACGCCAGCGCCGCCCAGGGGTGGGACACCGCGCCGAACAGCGCGAGGGCGACCCCCCAGACGGCGGATCCGGCGAGCATCACCGGACCGGGCCGGGACGAGCGGGTGAAGGTGCCGGAGAGGGCCGAGGCCACCACCCCGCCGACCGCCATGGCCGTGAGGAACAGTCCCAGGGTGCGGGGATCGCCCCCGAAGCGCTCCTCGTTGACCAGGGGGAACAGACTGACCGGCATGGCGAACAGGGTGGCGGCCAGATCGGTCAGCAGGGCTCCACGGATCGCGGGGGCGCGACTGAGGAAGGCCAGGCCGTCGAGGACGCCACGTACCCCGGGCCGCGCGGGTTCGCCTCCGGTGGTGAGCCGGGGCAGCCGGTGGACGGCGTACAGCGCGGCCGTGAAGGTCAGCACGTCGATCGTGTGACAGGCGCCGACCCCGGGTCCGGCGACCACCAGCCCGCCCAGCGCCGGGCCCGCCAGCGTGGCGCCCTGGAAGGAGACGCGGTGCAGGGCGATGCCCGCGGCCAGCTGTCCGGGCGGCAGCAGCAGCGGCAGGAAGGAACGCGCGGCGGGCCCGTTCCCGGCGACGAAGCAGGACTGCGCGGCGACCAGCACCAGGAGCCCGGCGGGCGGCAGCGGCGCCAGGAGGCCCTGGAGGGCCAGCAGGGCGGCGCACCCGGTCTGTCCGGCGGTCATCAGCAGGGAGAACCGCCGTCGGTCCACCCGGTCCACCAGCGCCCCGGCGAACAGCCCGAGCAGGACGAGCGGAAGCGCCTGTGCCAGACCGACCGCGCCCGTCCAGACGGGGCTGCCGGTGCTCTCCCAGACCTGGAACACCACCGCGACGAGGGCCATCTGGCCGCCCAGCGCGGACAGCGCCTGTCCGGCCCACAGCCGCCGGAACGGCGCGGACGACCGCAGGGGGGTGACGTCGAGCAGCGCGCGCCTGAGCCTCACCGTCCCCCTCCGTCGTCCGTCCGTGGTGCGTGCGCCCCGGGGGCGGCCGGTCGCGGACCGGTGGCGCCGTCGGGGCGCCGACACCTGCCCGTCCGGTCGCGGGTGCGCGGTGTACCGGTCACGGGTGCGCGGCGTTCCGCTCACCGGAACCTAGCGTTTTCCGCTCTCCCGTGCCAAGGTCATATTCCCCGCCTGGACGGACGGTCCGTACCGCCGGGTGCCGGGTGGGTCGTGTGCGGCGGATGAGACTTCTCTCAGCTCCCGTTCCCGGCTGGCGCGACGGGGTTATCGTCCCGGAGTCGCACCGTCCGCTGTCGTGGTGGAAGGGCTCCGCACGGTGCGTCCGCCCGCCGTCGTCATCTCGTGCCGTCGGCAGGTGCGTTGAGCAAAACCACTGTAAAGGTCCAGACCTATTGACCCCCCTGGTCTAGTCCTCTTATGGTCTGGCCACTGCGTCACCCCAGCTTCCACCGACGCACTCCCTCCGTTCTTCTCCGGCTCCCTGACATCCAGTCACGGGGTCGACGCGTCCACCCCAGACGCGCTTTGCGCAAGACCGTGACCCCCGTGGCCACGGACCCCCACCAGGAGGATCTGAACGTGCTGTCTTCCAAGCGGGCCAAACCGGCGATGTTCGCCGCCGGTGCGGTCGCGATCGGCGCCATGCTGGCCGGAACCCTCACTTCCGGTGTCTCGCAGGCCGCCTCCCAGGAGAACTGTCGCCCCGAGGGCCTCTACTCGACGCCCGGTGTGGACGTCCCCTACTGCTCGGTGTACGACACCGAGGGCCGCGAGAAGATGGGCGCGGACCACCAGCGCCGCATCATCGGCTACTTCGCCAACTGGCGTACCGGCAAGGACGGCAGGCCCGCCTTCCTCGCCAACCAGATTCCGTGGGACAAGATCACCCACATCAACTACGCCTTCGCCAGCATCGACGCCAACGACAAGATCAGCGTCGGCGCCGACGGGCCGGACAACGCGTCCACCGGGATGACCTGGCCGGGCGTCGCGGGTGCCGAGATGGACCCGTCGCTGCCCTACAAGGGTCACTTCAACCTGCTGAACAAGTACAAGAAGCTGCACCCGAACGTGAAGACGCTGGTCTCGGTCGGCGGTTGGACCGACACGGGCGGCTTCTACAAGACGGCCACCAACGCCGACGGTTCGGTCAACGAGGCGGGCATCAACACCTTCGCCGACTCGGCCGTCGACTTCATCAAGAAGTACGGGTTCAACGGCGTCGACATCGACTACGAGTACCCGACCTCGATGAAGGACGCGGGCAACCCGAGCGACTGGCCGGTGGCCAACGCCCGGCGCGCCGGGCTCATGAAGGGCTACGGCGTCCTCATGAAGGTCCTGCGCGAGAAGCTGGACCGCGCGGGCGCGGCGGACGGCAAGCACTACCTGCTGACCGTGGCGGCCCCCTCCTCCGGCTACCTGCTGCGCGGCATGGAGACCTTCCAGGTCCAGAAGTACCTGGACTACCTCAACATCATGTCGTACGACCTGCACGGCACCTGGAACGAGCACGTCGGTCCCCAGGCCGCCCTGTACGACGACGGCAAGGACTCCGAGCTGGCGTCCGCCAACATCTACGGCACCGCCCAGTACGGCGGCATCGGCTACCTGAACACCGACTGGGCCTACCACTACTTCCGTGGTTCCATGCCCGCCGGCCGGATCAACATCGGCCTGCCGTACTACACCCGTGGCTGGAAGAACGTCCAGGGCGGCACCGACGGGCTCTGGGGCAAGGCCGCGGCCACGTCCTGCCCGCCCGGTTCGGGTCTGACCAAGTGTGGTGACGGCGCCGTCGGCGTCGACAACATCTGGCACGACAAGGACACGGACGGCAAGGAGTCGCCCGCCGGGTTCAACCCGATGTGGCACGCCAAGAACCTGGAGAAGGGCATCGTCCCGGACTACCTCCCCAAGTTCGGACTCGCCGCCAACACCAAGCTCACCGGTACCTACGCCCGCAAGTACGACCGCACGCTGGTCGCGCCGTGGCTGTGGAACGCCGAGAAGAAGGTCTTCATCTCCACCGAGGACGAGGAGTCCATCGGCGCGAAGGCCGACTACGTGGTCGACAAGGGCCTCGGCGGCACGATGATCTGGGAGCTCGCGGGCGACTACGACTGGAACGCGGCGAAGGGCCAGTACGAGCCCGGCTCCACGCTGACGAACCTGCTCTACAACAAGTTCAAGGCCGCCAGCGGCTACGGCGCCAAGAAGTCGAACATCGCGATGCCCAACGAGGCCGTCAAGGTGGACGTGGACTTCGGCGGGTTCAAGCTGGGCGACCAGAACTACCCCCTCACCCCCAAGGTGAAGATCACCAACAACACCGCGGCGACCCTCCCGGGCGGCACCGAGTTCCAGTTCGACTACTCGACCTCCGCTCCGGGCAACGCCAAGGACCAGTCCGGCTTCAACACCTCGATCGTCCGCAGTGACCACACCGGCACCAACGTCGGCGGTCTCAAGGGCGACTTCCACCGGGTCGCCATGAAGATCCCGGCCTGGCAGTCGCTGGCCCCGGGCGCCTCGATCGAGCTGGACTTCACGTACTACCTGCCGGTCTCCACCCCGTCCAACTGGACCGTGAAGATCGGTGACAAGACCTACGGCATCGCGAGCGACCTGGCCCGCGGCGTCAAGGTCGTCGAGCCGGGCACCGGCACCACCGGCGGCACCACGACGGGTACCACCGGCACCACCGGTACTACGGGCACCACCGGCACGACTGGCACCACCGGCACGACCGGCACGACGGGTACCACCGGCACGACCGGTACCACGGGTACTACCGGCACGACTGGCACCACCGGTACGACCGGCAGCAGCGGTACCACCGGCGGCACCTGCACCGCGCCTCCGTGGAACCGTGACGCCTCCTACCCGGGCGGCACCACCGTCAGCCACAAGGGCAAGCAGTGGAAGTCCAAGTGGTGGACGCAGGGCGACGAGCCCGGCGCCGGCGGCCAGTGGGGCCCGTGGCAGGACCTCGGTCCCTGCTGATCCCCTGAGAGACCGCTGATCGACCGGACCCGGCGGCACGGACCCGTTCCGTGCCACCGGGCTCCGGCCTTTCCGCCCCCGGACGGCGGGGAGGGAGGGCGCACCCGCGCCCCCTCCCCGCCGTTCCGTCGTCTCCCGGTCCCGGTCCCGACCCGGTGAGGGGCGCGGGGGCCGTCCGGGACAGCGGCCGACCTGGCGCGCACGGGCCCGGGAAACCGGAAGAGCGCCCACGGGCCGCTCGGCGGTCCCTGGGCGCTCCGTGCGGCCGTCGTCGGTGCTCAGTCCTCGGCGCGGGGCCGTGGCCGGGGGATCAGATGCGGGGCGCCGGTCTGCGGATGCGGGATGACGTCGCAGGTCAGCCCGAAGACGTCGGCCACCAGATCGGGGGTGAGGATCTCCTGGGGAGCGCCCTGCGCGGCCACTTCGCCGTCCTTCAGGACGATCAGACGGGTGGCGTAGTGCGCGGCCTGGTTCAGATCGTGCAGCACCGCCGTCACGGCCCGGCCCCGGCGGTGCAACCGGGCGCACAGCTCCAGCAGGTCGTACTGGTGGGCCACGTCCAGATAGGTGGTGGGCTCGTCCAGCAGCACGTGCCGGGTGTCCTGGGCGAGGATCATCGCGATCCACGCCCGCTGGCGCTGCCCGCCGGACAGCGCCGCCGCCGGGGTGTCGGCCAGTTCGGTCAGCCCGGTGTGCCGCAGCGCGTCCTCGATGTGCCGGTCGTCGTCCGGCGTCCACTGCCGCAGCAGCGAGTGGTGCGGATGACGGCCCCGCTGGACGAGCGCCCGCACCGTGATCCCGGGCGGGGTCTGCGGGTTCTGCGGCAGCAGCGCGACCTGCCGGGCGAACCGCTTGCCGCGCAGCGCGTGGATGTCCGCGCCGTCCAGGGTGAGCGTCCCGGCCTGCGGCTTCAGGACCCGGGCGAACGCCTTCAGCAGCGTCGACTTCCCGGAGCCGTTGGGGCCGATGATCGCCGTCAGCCCGTCCGTCGGCAGATCCACGCTGACGCCCCGGACGACGGGACGGCCGTCGTAGGAGACCGTGAGGTCGCGGGCCGACAGACCCGGTACGGCGGACCGGTCCGGTCCGGCGGCGGACGCGGCGGACTTGGTGGTCATAGCGTGCCCTTTTTCCATTCGCGGATGAGCAGATAGCCGAGGTAGACCCCGCCGAGGGCCATCGTGTAGATGCCCACCGGCAGGTCGTCGGTGAGCGGCATGTGCTGGGCGGCGAGATCCGCGAGGACCAGCAGCACCGCGCCCGTGACCGCGGAGACCGTGAGCCGGGGACCCGGCGCGGGCGCCAGCCGCCGCGCGATCTGCGGCGCCGTCAGCGCGATGAACGCGATGGGCCCCGCGACGGTCACCGCGCCCGCGGCCAGCACGGTCGACAGCACCGTCGCGACCGTGCGCAGCCGCCGGGGGTCAGCGCCGAGCGCGGTGGACAACTCGTCGCCCATCTCCCCGACGGTCAGCCCGCGCGAGATCAGCAGGGCCAGCGGGAGCACCACCAGCAGCAGCGTCCAGACGGTCCCGGCGTCGCTCCAGGTCCGGGTCGCGAGGGAGCCGTTGAGGTAGGCGGTCAGCATCGCCGCCTGGTCCCGCTCCACCGCGTACACGACGTACTGGGTGAGGGCCGCCGTCAGCGCGGCGACGCCGATGCCCGCCACCACCAGACGGCCCGGATCGCGGAAGCCCGTCCCCGTCGCCACGTACACCACGGCCATCGCGGCCATCGCGCCGACCAGCGCGCCCACCGACACCGGGAACCCGGGCGAGAGCAGCGCCACCATCGCGGCCCCGGCCCCCGCGCCGCCGCTCAGCCCGATCACGTCGGGGCTGCCCAGCGGATTGCGGGTCACCGACTGGAACAGCGCGCCCGCCACGGCGAACGCGGCCCCGGCGCCGATCGCGGTCACCAGCCGGGGCCCGCGCAGCCGGTTGACGATCAGCCGGTCCATGCCCTCGGCGCCCCCGGTGACCACCCGGGGCAGGTCCGCCGGGGCGATGCCCAGCCGTCCCAGCACGAGGGTGGCCGCGGCCGCCCCGGTGAGCAGCACCAGCAGGGCCACCGTCACCAGCACGGCCCGGCCGTCGACGGGCAGCGCCACGGCCCGTCCGATCCGCAGCAGCGCGGCCGGACGCGGTCCGGCCGCGCCCGGCGCGGGGGAGTCCGGCACGGTAAGGGTCTTCATCGTCCATCCCTCGTCGGCCGCGCGGCGGGCCGGTGGGCCCGCGCGGTGTGGTCGCCGGGCCCCTGCGGCACCCGGACCCCTGCGGTGGCGCCGTGCGGCGCGCGGCCGTTCACAGCGGATGCCTGGTCCGGCGCAGGGTGAGCAGCAGCGCGGGCGCCCCCACGAACGCGGTGACGACGCCGACCATCAGCTCCTGGGGCCGCAGCAGCACCCGGCCGACGACGTCGGCGGTCAGCAGCAGCACCGGGCCCACCAGCGCGGCGAGCGCGATCTGCCAGCGGTGGTCCGCGCCGACGAGGGCCCGCACCACGTGCGGCACGGCGAGCCCCACGAACGCGATCGGACCGGCGGCCGCGGTCGCCGCCGAGGCCAGCAGCACCGCCGCGCCCCAGCCGAGCGCCCGGGTCAGCGCCGGGTTGGCACCCAGCGAGGTGGCCGACTCGTCGCCGAGGGCCAGCGCGTTGAGCGCGGGCGCGACCAGCACCGCGAGCAGCAGTCCGGCCGCCGCGAACGGCAGCACCGACCACAGCACGTCGAAGTCCCGCCCCCCAAGCGCCCCGACGACCCAATACCGGTAGTTGTCGAAGATCCGGGGGCGGCTGAGCGTCACGGCCTGGATGTACGCCATCAGCACGGCCGTGAGCACCGCGCCCGCGAGCACCAGCCGCACCGTGCTGGACGAGGCCCCGCTGAACCCGATGAGGTGCACCAGCAGCCCGGCGACCAGCGCCCCGGGCAGCGCCCACCACATCGCGGCGGTGGAACCGGTGGCGCCGAGGAAGGCGGTCGCGGTGACCACCCCGGCGGCGGCCCCGGTGTTGACGCCGAGCAGCCCCGGATCCGCCAGCGGATTGCGGGTGATGCCCTGCATCAGCGTGCCGCACACCGCGAGGGCGGCCCCGGCGAGGACGCCCAGCAGGGTGCGCGGGTAGCGGCTCTCGACGACGGCCGTCAGATGGGCGTCGGCGTCACCGGACAGCACGTCGAGGACGTCGCCCGCGCTGGTGCTCATGCTGCCGAACATCACGCTGGCGAGGGCCGTCGCCACCAGCAGCAGCGCGGCCCCCGTCAGACAGAGCGCCAGCCGCGGGGCGCCCGCGCGCGGCGTGGCGCGGCGCGCGGGCGGGCTCACGGTGGTCGTCATCCGGGACGGTCCTACTTGCCGGACTTCTCGATGGCCTCGTCGATCAGCGGCAGGTACCGCTCGATGCTCCAGGGCACGGTCAGCGGGTTGATCATCGAGGAGGCGGTGACGAACGGGTTGTCCTTGCCCGAGACGACCGCGCCCTTCTTGACGGCGGGGATCGCCTTGTACAGCTTCTGCGCCTCGATCTCCTTGCGGTTCTTCTCGTCGGAGTAGAACGTGAAGATCAGGTCGCTCTTGCCGAGCTTGTGGCCGTTCTCCAGGCCGATCAGTGAGGAGTCGGTGCCCTCGATCTCCTTGAAGGTGTCCGCGACCGGGTCGGCCTTCAGTCCGAGCGAGGAGACCACGGCGACCCGCTGCTCCTGGGTGCGGAACACCCCGAGGGTGCCGGGACCGGTGTTGTAGATGTACGAGAAGGTGTGCTTCTTGTACTCGGGACGGCTCTCGGCGGCCTTGGCGAAGGTCTTCTCGATCTCGTCGATCAGGACCTCGCTCCGCTCGGGCTTGCCGAGCGCCTTGGCGACGATCTCTATCTGCTCGTCCCAGTTGGTGCTCCACGCCTTGCCCGGGTAGGCGACGGTCGGCGCGATGTCCTTGAGGACGTCGTACTGCTTCTGCGTCACCCCGGACCAGGGGGCGAGGATGACGTCGGGCTCCAGCTCCGCGATGGCCTCGATGTCGAGGTTCTCACCGCCGGTGAACTGCTTGGGGAGCTTCTCGCCCTTCTTGGTCACCGCCTCGTGGATCCACGGCATGTAGCCGGTCTTGTCGCTGCCCCACTCGTACCGCTCGATGCCGACCGGGGTGTGGCCCAGCGCGATGGCGGTCTCCGTCGAGCCGTGGCCGAGGGTGACGACCCGCTTCGGCTGCTCGGTGATCTTCGCGGTGCCCAGCGCGTTCTTGATGCTGACCGGGAAGGCACCCTTGCCCTCGGCGGCGCCCGAGGACTTCTTCTTCTCCTCCTCGGCACCGCAGCCCGTGAGGGCGAGGAGGAGGGCGGCGGCCGGGACGACGGCGAGCGCCCGCAGGCCCGGACGGGCGGAGGTGAACGGCATGGGGTGTCCTCTTGTCGGATGGCACGGCTCAGCCACGGGCACGCCACGGCAGACGTGTCCGACAGGAGGGCCGGTGAACTAAGGGGACCCTAAGTCCTTGGCGGGGGAACATCAAATCCGGCCAGCCTTTGCCCGGAATGCGGACACCTGCGGGCGTTCGCGTTCCCCGCCCGGGCCGGGGAGTCCGGTGCGGCGCGACCGCCGACGGAAGCGGCACGGACACCAGGGAGAAGACCGTGCCGCCCGGGCCCCGTGGCGGACCACCGGCCCGGGCGGCACGGCCCCCGGTCACACCACCGCGCCCGTCCGGTCGCGGTCCCGGGCCCGGGGCCTCGGCCGGGACTCCGCAGCCCCCCGCCCGGGCCACCGGGCCTGGAAGGACACGGCGAGCGGCAGCGCCGTGAACACCGTCGACCCGATCCCGATGAGCACCCCCGCCAGCAGCGCCACGGAGAAGTCCGCCAGCGAGTCCCCGCCGAGCACGGCCAGCGCGACCAGCACGAACAGCGCCCCCATCCCGGTGTTCACCGTCCGGGGCAGCGTCTGCGCCACCGCCCGGTCGGCCAGCTCCGGCCAGGCCCCGCGCGGCGACCCGCGCCGCAGCTCCCGCAGCCGGTCCAGGACCACCACGGTGTCGTTGACGGAGTACCCGACCACGGTCAGCAGCGCGGCCAGGAAGACGCTGTCCACCGGCTTGCCCAGCCAGGCGAACAACCCGATCACCAGCAGCACGTCCTGCGTCATCGCGACCACCGCCGCCACCGCGAACGTCCAGCGGAACCGCACCGCCAGATAGGCGAGTTGCGCGGCCACGGCGACCGCCAGCGCGATCAGCGCGTGGGTGCGCAGCTCACTGCCGAGACTCGGACCGATCAGATCGTCGCGCACCACGTCCGCGCCGCCGCCCACACCGGCCAGCGCCTCGCGCACCCGCACCTGCTCGTCGTCGGTCAACTCCGCGGTGCGCACCGTGATGTCGCCGTCCCCGGACTCCTGGACCACCGCGCGCGGGAACCCGGCGTCCGCGACCGCCGCCCGGGCCGTGTCCGCGTCGACGGCCCGCTCGGTGCTGTACTGCGTCAGCCGTCCACCGGTGAACTCGACGCCGAACTCCAGCCCCCGCGCGCCGATCCCGGCGAGCGCCACCAGCAGCAGCCCCCCGCAGATCCCCAGCCAGCGGCGGCGGTGGCGCATCAGCCGGGGCGGACGCTTCTCCAGCCGGGACCGCACCCGGCCCTTCAGCGTCATCCCCGTCCAGCCGGGGCGCCGCCGCACCGCGCCCCGGCGCAGCGCCCAGTCCGCGAACAGCCGGGTGATGAGCATCGCCGACACCAGCGAGGCCAGCACCCCGATGGCCAGGGTCACCCCGAAGCCCTTCACCGGCCCGGTCGCGAAGACGAACAGCAGCCCCGCCGCCAGCAGCGTGGTGACGTGCGAGTCGGCGACCGCGCTCCACGCCTTCTCGAAGCCGATCCGCAGCGGACGCCGCAGGTCCCCGGTCCGGGCCGTGGGCCGCAGATACTCCTCCCGGGCCCGTTCGAAGACCAGCACGTTCGCGTCCACCGCGATGCCGATGGCGAGGACGAACCCGGCCAGCCCCGGCAGGGTCAGCGTGGCGCCGAGGGTCACCACCGCCGCGTACGAGATGAGCCCGTACAGCCCCAGGGCGAGGGTCGCGAGCAGTCCCAGCAGCCGGTAGACGACCGTGATGAACACGCCCGTGCACACCAGTCCGATGACGGCGGCCAGCGCACTGGCCCGGATCGCGTCCGCGCCGAGCGTCGGACCGACCGTGCTCTGCTCCACCGTGGTCACCGGGACGGGCAGCGCCCCGCCCTTCACCAGCGCCGCCAGGTCCCGCGCCTCGTCGGCCCCGAACCCGCCGGTGATCTGCGCCGTGCCGCCGGTGATCCCCGCCCCGCAGGGCACCGAGCGGTCCATGTCCGGCGCCGACACGATCGCGTCGTCCAGCACGATGGCGACCCGTCGCGCGGGGTCACCGGCCGCCTGGCACGCCGCCTGACCGGTGATCCGGGCCCAGTCCTCGCCCGCGCGGTCGTGGAAGGACAGCCCGACCGTCCACCCCCGGGCGCCCTGGGTGTCCAGCGCGGGCTCGGCGTCCTTGACGCCCGCCCCGGTGAGCGCGGTCGGACCGAGCCGCAGGAAGGAGCCGGGGGCGTCCGGGTCGGGCAGGGTCCGGGACCCGTCCTTCCCCGCCGCGCCGGACGCCTTGTCGGCCGCCCCGGTGACGGGGTGGAAGGTGAGCTGCGCGGTCCGCCCGATGACCTCGGCGGCCTCCCGGGGGTCCTGGACCCCGGGCAGTTCGACGACGATCCGGCGCTCGCCGGAGCGCGCCAGCGAGGGCTCCGCGACGCCGAGCGCGTCCACCCGCTGGCGCAGCACCTCCAGGGCGCGGTCGGTGGCGGCGGAGTCCGCCTTCACCGTGGGGGAGTCCCGGGTCTCCAGCACGATCCGGGTGCCGCCCCGCAGGTCCAGCCCCAGCCGGGGCTCGGTGGTGAGGGCGGCGAGCAGGGACAGGGCGACCACGGCGAGCGCCGCCAGCGCCCGCCAGAGGGTGGCGCGCGAGCGCCGGGCAGGGGAACGAGATGTCATGAAGGCTCCACGGGCCGTCGCGCGGGCACCCGGGGGCGCCCGCGGACACGCAGGACACGTACGGCGCGCCGACGCGCCGTACGCGGGGACGGAGGACGCCTCCCCCCTGGTCCCGGGCAGCCCGGGGACCGGGGCGGCGGACGCCTCAGACGTCGACCGCTCCGGAGGCCGGGGGCGCGCGGGTGCTGCGCGGGCCGGACGGCGGGGGCGGCGGACCCCGCTCCCGCCGGACGTCCACGACCCCGCCCCGGGGCAGCGCCACCTCGTGGGCGGGGGCGGCGGCACCCGTGGGCGAGGGCGGCGGCGGGACCGGACGCCCGCTCTGCTCGCCCGCCGCCGCGAACGCCACGGCGGTGACGGGCTCCTGCGGCGACGGCGTGTGGACGAGGACCGGGCCCGGCCAGTCGGTGGTGCGCGCGGTGGCCCGGGGATCGACGGACGGAGCCGTCTCCCGGGGCGCGGCGGTGGAGAGGACGGCGGGCGGCTGACCGCTCCCGTCCCAGGTGGCGCCCGCGGCGGGCGCGGCGCCGACCAGGAGCAGCAGCATCCCCCACAGCCACCCGTGGAGGAGGCGGAAGGAGCCGTGTGCCGTCGGCCGTGACCGCTGCCGCACGCTGCCCTCCCTCCCCGTCCGTGGTGTCCCGGAGTTCCCGGTGGCCCGGCCACCGGCCGGGCGCCGCGCGAACGGCCGTTCGCCTCCGCGCGTCGCCCCAGCTTAGGCCCTGGTGACGCGCCCCGGACGACGGTGCGGCGAAAGATCCCGAGCCGGAGCGGAGGGGCGGCTCCGACGGACGCCCTCGTCCCGCCCGGCTGGCCCGTGTGGGTGACGGGCACCACACCCGGCCCCGGGGAACAGCTGTACGGCGGTCGGCGCTGACCGACCACGGTCGGTCAGCGCACCGGTCGGGGGCTCCGCTCCGGGTGCGCGGAAGGACCACCGCGCGGCTGCCGGGGCCGTGCGCGGCCCGTCGGCGCCGGTGTGGAAGGAAGCGGGGGTGAAGCCGCCGTTGCCGCATGAGATGGACGGCGAGGGCGGCGGGCGGGAGCGGGTATCAGGAGCCGATCGGATCATCCGTGACGGGCAGGCACTCGGCGAGCAGGGCGACGATGTCACGCCAGGCCCGCCGCGCGTGCCGTGGGTGGTGGCCGACGCCGGGGAGCACGGTGTGGTCGACCGGTGGGTGGTGGAAGGCGTGCAGGGCCCCTCCGTAGACCACAAGGCGCCAGTCGACGCCCGCGTCCCGCATCTCCGCGGTGAACGCCTCCCGCTGCGCGGGCGGCATGATCGGGTCTTCCGACCCGACCCCGGCCCATACCGGGCAGCGAATGCGCGCCGCCTCGCCCGGCCGTCCCGTGGTCAGCGCGTTGACCGTCCCGATCGCGCGCAGGTCGACGCCGTCGCGGCCGAGTTCCAGCGCGATCGCGCCCCCGGTGCCGTAGCCGATGGCGGCGGTCCGGTCGGGGTCGGCCCGTGGCTCGGCGCGCAACACGTCGAGCGCGGCGTGACCGATTCCCCGCAGGCGGTCGGGATCGGCGAGCAGCGGCAGACAACGGGCCAGCATCTCCTCCGGGTCCTCCAGATAGCGTCCGCCGTGGAGGTCGAAGGCCAGCGCCACGTACCCCAGCTCGGCCAGGGCCTCGGCCCGCCGCCGCTCGACGTCGCTGAGCCCCACCCCCTCCGGCCCGATCAGGACCGCAGGGCGGCGCCCGGCCCCGGCCGGGAGCGCGAGGTGTCCGGTCATCGTCAGTCCGTCGGCCGGGTATTCGACCGTACGCGTGGTCACCGTCGTCATACGACTGGACGGTAACGACCGGCGCGCCCGCTCGGGACGGTGTTCACCGACGGCAGACAGCGGCTCGTCCCGACGGCACCACCCGGACGCGTCCGGCGCGTCACCCCGTTCCCCGCCCGTTGCCAGCCGCCCGACGACGCCCAGGGCGTCCCCGCCGGGGGCACGGGCGCCCACGCGGCGACGGGCCACGGGAAGCCCGCCGGACGGCGGACGCGCCCGGGGCGGGGTGCGTCAGGCGTCCACCGTGAGGGGGCCGGTGGGCACCGCGCAGCACAGCAGGGCGTGTCCGTCCGGGACCGGCAGCCCCGGGGCGATCAGATGCGCCGCCCCGCCGTCCACCCGCTGGCGGCAGGTGCCGCAGGCGCCCGCCCGGCACGCCGCCGGGAGCCGGACCCCGGCGGTCTCCCCGAGGTCCAGCAGACTGCCGTCCCCGGCGGTCCAGACCGTCTCCACCCCGCTGGCGGCGAAGCGGACCGGGAACGGCCCCGGGGCGGGCGGCGGTACGTCCGTCAGCGGCACCTCCACCGGCGAGTAGAAGTGCTCGTCGGTGACGGCACCGGCGGGGACCCCCGCCGCCAGCAGCCCCGCCCGGGCCGCCGCCACGAACGGCCCCGGCCCGCACAGGTACGCCTCGCCGTCCGGACCGGGCGACAGCTCCGCGTAGTCCGCGTCCGTGGGGCGCCCCGCCCGGGCTCCCGGCGGCACCGGCCCCCCGGCGGTCACGTACAGCCGCCCGGTGCCGTGCTCCAACAGCTCCAGCAGCGCCAGCACCCGCCCCCACAGGGGCGCGTCGTCGACGGTCCGCACCACGTTCAGCACCGTCACCGGCCGCCCCGGCGCCGCCGAGGCCAGCCGGCGCAGCACCGCGAGGACGGGGGTCACCCCCACCCCGGCCACCGCCAGCAGCAGCGGCCGGGACGGGTCGGACGACACGACCGGGGTGCCGTAAGGACCGGAGATCCGCAGGCCCTCGCCCACCCGCAGCGCGTGCACCAGCGGCGAGACCCGCCCGTCCGGCACCCGCTTCACACTGATCGCGAGGTCCCCCGGATCGGTACCGGTGAGGGTGTAGCTGCGCCACACCGGTCCCCGCCCGTCCGCCAGATGGACCCGCAGGTGCTGGCCGGGCGCCGCGCCGAGGGCGGCGGGGTCGCGCAGCCGCACGGTGGTGACCGTGGGGCTCTCCCGGCGCAGTTCCGTCACGGTGGCGTAGCGCGGCCAGTCGGGTTCGGGCGTCGGCAGGGACGCGGGGTCGGCGGGGGCGTCCAGGACCCCGAGCGGGTCCCCCTCCGCCACCGGCCCGCCCCGCACCACCCGCGCGTACACCCCGCAGTAGAGGTGGCCGAAGCGGGAGGCGAGCAGCACCGGGACGTTGAGGTCCCGCTCCCCGGTGTCCGGGTTCACCGTGGTGGCCCGGCAGCGGTCGGTGGCCTGGACGACCTCCAGTTCGGCCCCGCCCACCGCGATCCGCCTGCCGACCAGCGCGTACTCCCGCCACGGGCCGAGTCCCTCGACGTACAGATTGGCCCGGAACCGGCGGTGGTCGACCGGGACCCCGGCCGCGTCGGAGAGCGCCCGGACGGTGTCCAGGTTGATCAGCGAGACCGTGGCGTGCGGCCAGTCCCACAGCGACACCCCCGGCGCGTCGGCGGTGACCGGCCCCTGAGGCCCGTCGGGGAACCAGGTCCGCAGGACCGCGTCGGCCCGCGCCAGGTCCCCGGGCGGCGGCACCCCGTCGCGCAGCCGCAGCGTCAGCTCCGCCCCGGACGGCGCGGTGACCGTCAGGACCACCGTGCCGTCCGGGCCGTCGGCGAGGGACAGCCCGAACCGCGCCAGGGCGGCGTTCCGCACCAGCCGCAGGAACGCGGTGCTGCTGGTCCAGCCGGACTCCTCCCGCACCTCCAGGGTGCCGTTGCGCAGCCCCACCACCCGGTCCAGGGGCAGCCCCCGCCCCGGGGCGAGGACCACCCGGGACAGGGACCGGCCCGCCATGCCCTTGACGGGATAGCGGACGATCCCGGCCACCCGCCCGGCCACCGGAGGGACCTCGTTCACCACCGCTCCCAGCCGTCCCGGGTCGCGGTGCACGGCCCGCCCGGGTGCACCCGCAACCGGCCGCCCCCCACATCGGCGCTCACCGTCAGCAGGGTCCGCCACCGCTGGTGGAAGGGCAGCCCCTCCTGCGGATGGCAGCACACCGGCGCCCCGTCGCTCTCGTGGGCCCGCAGCAGTTCCACCCAGCGCTCGGGGTCCGGCTCGGCCAGCAGCGCCCGGTGGGCCGACAGACGGGCCAGCCGGGGGTGCGTACTGGCACCGGCCGGGGTGTTCTCCCCGAGCGCCAGCACCGGGTCCAGGAAGTGGTTGGTGTGCGCGAGGAAGCCGTCGGGGTCCGGGCGGACCACGGCGACGCCCGCCGGACAGACCTCCACGCTCGCCGCGTCCCCCTGCCGCCCGTCGTGGGTGACGACCGTGAACACCGTGGACGCGGTCACCCGCGCCGAGCGGGCGATGTCCACGGCCTCGCCGACCGTCGTCGCCAGGTCCAGGATCCGCCGGGCCACCACATGGACGGGGACCCCGATCCCCTCGCCGTCCTCCCGGTGGCTGAGGATGTTGAAGTGCAGGGCCAGTCCGGCCCCGTTGACGCCGATCTTCGCCAGCACCCCCGCCTCGGTGAACGTCCGCACCAGGGGCCCCGACGGGCCGGGACGGTACCGGGTCAGGGTCCGCGCGCCCGCCATCTCGTCGTGCCAGTCCCAGGTCTGGATGGTGTGCGGAGCGCCCGGAACGCCCAGGTGCACGGCCGTGGAACACTCGCCCTCGGCGGTCGCGCCGACCGTGGCCAGCACCTCCGTCCGGGCGTTGACCAGCGCGAGTTCCCGAACCGGGAGACCCGCGCCCGCCGCCGTCCCGGCGAGTTCGGCGAACAGCTCCGGGGCCCAGCGGGCGATCTCCCCGGCGGCCTCGTCGCCGTGGGCGGCGAGCGCGTCCGGCGCCACCCCGACCGCGGTGAACAGCTCGCGGTAGGCGGCGACGGCGGCCCGCACGCGCGGACCGTGCTCCCGGCCGAAGGCGTGCCCCCGCCGGGTGGGGTCCGGCTCCTCGGAGGCGAACCGGGGGAGTCCGGCGGCCGGGAGCGGGGTCCCCGGGTCCACGGCGGGCGCGATGTCGGCGCGGGTCACCGGACGCTGCTCAGGATCGCGTCCCACATGACCTCGGAGGCGACCGCCCCGAGCGCGACGGACGTCATGGTGTCCTGCCCGGTCCGCATCGGGTTGCGCGGCAGGTCCACCTCGTCGGTGGTCAGCGTGAACAGGGTGTCGCCGTCCATGTTGGTGTGGAACGGCTGGATGCCCCGGTGCATGGAACCGTGCACCTGACGGCCGAAGTAGGCCAGCTCGCGGTCGTCGAGGCGGACGTTGGTGACGAGCACCGAGATGGTGGTGTTCCCCGGCTGGGTGACCGGCACCGCGCCGGGGTCCTTCGCGAACGCCTCCTCGTAGTCCAGCTGCGGCAGGCTCCGGGTCCCCGTCGCCGCGTCGTAGTTGCCGCGCAGCACCGTCCCGTCGCGGTCCACGATCACCCCGACCGCGTTGACGACCGTCGCGGCGAGGATCCTGATGTCCCCGATCCGCCGGAACGCCGCGCCCTGCCCGGCGAACTCGGTACGGGCGTACTCGACCTTGCCCACCGAGGCGCTCGCCCCCGCCCCGCAGCGCCCGACCGGGAACTCCCCGTGCCGGGCGGCCCGCAGCGCGGCCCGGCCGAGGGCCTCGTCCGGGGTGACCGCGTTGTCCCGGGCGCTGAAGTCGTAGATGATCGCCCCGGCCACGCACTTGAGCTGGTCCCAGTTGACGTCGTTGCCCACCCGGCCGAGGAGTTCGGCCGCGACCCCGGGAGCCGCGCCGAGCCCGTACAGGGAGCCCCCGGCCAGACAGACGGCGTGGGCGAAGGAGTCGGCGCCGTAGGTGAGGCCGATGGCGCCGCCCCGGGCGTCGATGGACATCCGGGCGCCCGCGGGCACGTGCACCACGGTGACCCCGGTGGGGCCCTCGCTGTACTCGGCGGTGCCGACCTCGACGCCGGGGAAGTCGTACGGCACCACCCGGTCCCCGGCGCTCGGCCGGGGCTCGGGGGAGAGCTCGGCGTTGCCCGGGCAGGGGCCGAAGGCGGGGACGCCGGTCAGGAAGTGCTCGGGGTCGGGGGTCGGGGCCGAGGCGTTCACAGGTTCTCCAGAAGGGTGCGGGAGTACGGATGGGCGGGTGTGTTCCAGAAACGGGCGGTGTCCGCGAGTTCGACGATCCGCCCGGCCCGCATCACGGCGACGCGGTGGGCGGCGTAACGGACGGCCGCGAGGTCGTGGGAGATGAACAGGGCGCCGAAGCCGTGTTCGTCCTGGAGGTCGCGGATCAGATTGAGGGTCTGGGCCTGGACGGACACGTCGAGCGCGCTGACGGCCTCGTCGAAGACGATGAACCGGGGCCGGGTGATCAGCGACCGGGCGATCGCCACCCGCTGCCGCTGCCCGCCGGACAGCTCGTGCGGCAGCCGCTCCGCGAACCGCGCGGGCAGCCCCACCCGGTCCAGGAGTTCGGCGACCGCGCCGTGGTGGGCGCGCGGCCGGGTGCGGGTGGCCGCGGCGAGGGGTTCGGCGACGCTGTCCCGGATCGTCAGCCGGGGGTTCAGCGACCACTGCGGGTTCTGCAGCACGGCCTGGACCGTCCCCGCCCGGCGCCGTCCGCCGGGCGGCTCCCCGAGGAACCTGACGGTCCCGGAGGTCGGCCGCAGCAGCCCGAGCGCCACCGACCCGGTGGTCGACTTCCCCGAACCGGACTCGCCGACCAGACCCAGGGTCTCGCCCGGGGCGATCCGGAAGCCGACCCCGTCCAGGGCGGTGACCGCGCCGCCCCGGCGGCGGCCGGGGAAGACCACCGACACGTCGTCCAGTTCGAGCACGGGCGCCCCCGCCGCCCCGCCGTCGCCGACCGGGGCGTCGAGGGACCCGGCCGCTGGCGTCGACGAGGTCTGTCCGTCGGTCATGACGCCGTCTCCTTCCGTCGGAGGGACGGAGCCGCCACGGGGGACGGTCCGCCGTCGTGGGCGTGGTGGCACAGCACGGTGCGGGCGCCACCGGTGACGGGCACCGGCCGCTCCGTCGCGCACCGGTCGGTCGCGGACGGACAGCGCGGCGCGAAGGCGCAGCCCGCCGCCGCGCCGGAGAGCACCGGCGGCGCGCCCCCGATGGCCCGCAGCCGGTCGCCGTCCGCCGCGCGCGCCGGGTCGGCGGCGGCGAGCGCCGCGGTGTAGGGGTGCCGGGGCGCGCCCAGCACCTCCCCGGCGGGACCGTCCTCGACGACCCGGCCGCCGTACATCACGGCGACCCGCCCGCACCAGCGGGCCACCCCGCCGAGGTCGTGGCTGAGCCAGACGACGGTGGTGCCGTGCTCGTCGGCGAGGGAGAACAGCAGCCGCAGCACGTCCTGGCGGACCTGGGCGTCGAGGGCGGCGGTGGGCTCGTCGGCGATCAGCACGGCCGGGGCGCGGGCCATGGCCATGGCGATGACGACGCGCTGCGCCATCCCGCCGGAGATCTCGTGCGGATAGAGCCCGAGGACGCGTTCGGGGTCCTTGATGCGGACCTGTTCCAACCGCCGGACGAGCGCCGCGCGCTCGTTGCGCCGGGTGCCCAGGGCCAGTGCCAGCTGCCGTCCGATCCGCAGGGTCGGGTTCAGCGCGCCGACGGGGTCCTGGGGGATGAAGCCGAGGCGTTCGCGGCGGAGCCGGGCCAGCCGGTCCCGGGGCAGGTCGAGGACGGAGACCCCGTCCACCAGGACCCGGCCGTGCGGGTAGCGGGTGGTGGCGGGGAGCAGTCCGCCGACCAGGAGTCCGAGGGTGGACTTCCCGGAGCCGGACTCGCCGACCACCCCGGTGTGCTGGCCGGGTTCGACGGCCAGCCGCGCGCCGTCCAGGGCCCGCACGGTGCGCCGGGGGGTGCGGTACTCGGCGGTGACGTCGTCGATGAGGACGATCGGCGTCATATCAGCGCCCTCGTTTCTCTGGGTTCGAAACGGTCGCGCAGACCGTCCCCGATGAGGTTGATCGAGACGATCGCCGCGACCAGGACGGTGCCGGGCGCGATGATCAGCCAGGGGGCGTTGACCAGGTAGAGGCTGCCCTCCTGGATGAGCAGCCCCAGGGAGGCGTCGGGCAGCTGGACCCCGTAGCCGAGGAAGCCGAGCCCGCCCTCGACGAGGATGCCGATGGACAGGGCGTAGGTGCCCTGCACGGCGATGGTGCCGGAGACGTTGGTGAGGAGGTGACGGCGCATCACGGTGAGGGCGGGCACCCCGCTGATCCGGGCCGCGACCACGAAGTCCCGGCGGGCGACGGCCCGCGCGGCGGTGGCGACCATCCGGGTCATCAGCGGCACGGTCACCAGGACGGTGCTGGCGAGGGCGGCGGAGCGGCCCGGGCCGAGCACCGCGGAGACCAGCACGGCGAGCACGATCGCCGGGAACGCGTACAGCACGTCGGCGAGCCGGGAGATCACCTCGGCGGTGCGTCCGCCCCGGTACCCGGCGAGGATGCCGAGCGCGGTGCTGATGACGGCGGCGGCCAGGACCGCCAGCGAGGACAGCAGCAGGGTCGTCCCGATGCCCTGGAGCAGCCGTGGCAGCAGGGAGCGGCCGAGGTTGTCGGTCCCGATCGGGGCGTCGGCGCCCGGCGGGGTCAGCCGCTGTCCGACGGTGGCCTCCGGGTCCCCGCCGAGCCCCAGCAGATGGCTGAGCAGGGTCGCGGTGATCAGCAGCAGCAGCGTCCACAGGGCGGCGCGGAACAGCCCGTCGAAGGACCGTGGCGCCAGCGCGGACCGCAGCAGCGCGGCGGCCCGCCGTACCGGCGGCACGGACTTCGGGGCCGGGGCGTCCGGGGCGTCCGGGACGGCGCCGGGCGAGTCCGGCGGCTCGTCGTGGGCGGGGCCCGGGCGGGGCTTGGGGGTGGTGGCGCTCATCCGGGGATGCCTCCTGCCGGGTCGCTGATCCGTGGGTCGACCAGTCCGCTGACGATGTCCACGAGGACGTTGACGACGATGAAGACGGTCGCCGCGAGCAGCACCCCCGCCTGGACGACGGCGTAGTCGCGGCGGTCGAGGCCGTCCACGAGGAACGAGCCGAGCCCCGGGGTGGTGAAGAGCCGCTCCACGATGACCGCGCCGCCCAGCAGATAGGCGGTGAGCGTGGCCAGCAGGGTGAGCACCGGGATGGACGCGTTGCGCAGCACGTGGTGGCGGACGATGTGGGCGGCCGACTCGCCCCGGGCGAGGGCGGCGGCGATGTGCGGTTCGACGAGGACGCCGAGGACGGCGTCCCGGGTGGTCCGGGCGACGGCCGCCGTCCCGAACACGGCGAGCACCGCGGCGGGCAGCACCAGGGAGAGCACCGAGCGCACCGGGTCCTGTGCCCATGGCACGTAGGCGCCGACGGTCAGCCCGAGCCCGTACCGGGTGAACACGAACACCACCAGGCTGCCGAGGACGAACTCGGGCAGGCTCAGTCCGAGGCTGCCCAGCAGCCGCCCGGCCCGGCCGCCGCCCGCGCCCCGGATCCCGGTGAGGACGCCGAGGGGGATCCCCACGAGGACGGTGATCGTCAGGGCGAGCACGGCGAGGGTGACGGTGGCGGGCAGCCGCTCGGCGAACTCCGAGGCCACCGGCGTCTGACTGGCCATGGAGGTCCCGAAGTCGCCCCGGACCGCGTTGAACAGCCAGTGTGCGTACTGCTCCGGCAACGAGCCGTCGAGGCCGTAGCGTTCGGCGGCGGCGTCCTTCTCGGCCCGGGAGGCCAGCGGGCCGAGGACCAGGTCGGAGTAGCGGCCGGGCATCGCGCGGACCGCCGCGAAGATCAGCACGGAGACCCCGGCGAGGGTGAGGGCGGCGACGCCGAGGCGTCCCAGGGCCCAGCGGAGGTAGGTCATGGCGGGCTACTTGGCGCCGGGGATCGTGAACTCGGTGACGTTCCGCAGCAGGTTGCCGTACCCCTCACGGGCGTGGAGGGTGGGGCTGACCCGGTCGGTGCGGTAGCCGAGCACACCGGGCCGGGAGACCAGCGGCAGCATCTCGGCGTTGGTGTCGACCCGTTCGCACACCGCGCGCAGCGCGGCGGCCCGGTCGGCGCCGGGGGCCTTCGCGGTCGCCGTGTCGATGAGGGCGTTGAGTTCGGTGTCGTTCTTCAGGAAGACGCCGGAGAACTTGGCGACGGACGGGTTCCACCAGCGGGACACCATGGAGGCGTCGGCGTAGCCCGCGAACCAGCCGATGGCGAGGTCGAAGTCGGGCTTCGCGCCGAAGACCCGCTCGCCGTAGGTCGCGTCGTCGAACTTCTCGATCTTCACGGTGACCCCGGCCGCCGCGTACTGCTGCTGGACGACCTGGGCGATCTGGGCGAGCGCGGGTTCCGAGGTGTAGACGGCGAGCCGGAGGGTGGCGCCCTCGGCCCCGGCCGCCTTCACCGCGGCCTTGGCGCCCGCCGTTCCGGCCTTGGCCCCCGGCAGCTCCTGGGGGGGCGCAGCCGTCGGGCAGCACCGAGGGGGCGACGCCGGTCGGCCGGGACTGCCCGCCGAGCGCGTTCTCGGCGATCCGCTTCCGGTCCAGCGCGGTGTTGAGCGCGAACCTGACCTTCTGGTCGGCCAGCGGCGACTTCGGGTTCCGCGAGTTCTGGATCAGGTAGTAGAAGTCGCTGTACCGCTGGTTGACGGCCTTCACCTTCGGGGTTCCGGCCAACTGGTCCAGCGAGTCGACGTTGTTGAAGAAGGCGAGTCCCGCGTTCCCGCCGCGCACCGCGGCGAGCCGGGCGGATTCCTGCGGAACGATCTCGACCCGGAGTTCGGAGACGCCGACCTTGTCCGCGGACCGGTACTCGGGGTTCGCCGCGAAGATCCAGTGGCGGTCCTGTTTGTGTTCCCGGACGGTGAAGGGCCCGGTGCCGAGCATCTTCTTCCCGATGTCCAGGGAGCCGTCCTCGATCTCCTTCATCGGGAGGATGGCGGCGGGCGTGTTCGAGAGCGCCGAGAGGAACGGCCCGTAGGGCTTCTTCAGGGTGACGGTGACCTCGGCGGGCCCGGTGGCCCGTACCGTGTCGATGGGGCCGAGCTGGGCGCCGTAGGGCGCCTTGGAGGCGGCGAGACGCTTGAGGCTGCCGACCACGTCGTCGGTGGTGACCGCGCGCCCGTTGGAGAAGGTGACGCCCTCGCGGAGGGTGAACACGTAGGTCCTGGGGTCCGGCTGGGTCCAGCTCTTGGCGAGCAGCGGCTTGATCTCGAAACGGGGGCCCACGGTGACCAGCGGTTCGTAGACCAGGGAGCCGAGGGACCAGGAGCGGGCGCTGCCCGCGAGCTGGGGGTCGAGGCCGCCCGCCTCGACGGAGTCGTAGTCGACCTGGACGGTCAGCGGACCGCGTCCCTTGACGCTCCGGTCGGCGACGGCGAGGTAGCCGGGGCGCTCGCTCCCGCCGTCCGCGGTGTCGTCGGCGGCCGGGGCGCTACAGGCCGTGAGGGTGACCGCCAGGGCGGCGGAACAGGCGACGACGGAGGAGGTTCTTCGCACGGGTCTTCTCCTTGCCCAGAGAAGCCGGATCGTTCCGGCGTGTCCGGAAAACTATGTCCGGTCCGGGGGGCTGTCAATGTTTCTCACAAGGGAATTCCCTCTTTTCCGGCTGCCTCGGGAAAGCCCCTGAAAAAGAACACGGGTCTTTTCCGTACGGCAGTGGAAGCCATACGGAAAAGACCCGTCCCGGACCGTCCCGGAATGATTTTTTAAAGGAGTGGGCGGCTTAGGAACTCTGAGTGGAATCCCGGATGTTCAGCGTTATCGGAACCGATCGCACGGTTCCCTCGGGGGCCTCCTTGGCGAGGATGTCGCAGAGCAGCCGGGCGCATTCGGCGCCCACCGAGCGGGGGTTCAGTTCGATGGAGGTGATGGGGGGATCGGCCAGTCGCATGCTGGAACTGTCGACGCAGGAGGCGAGGAGCAGGTCCTCGCCCACCACGCGCCCGGCGGCGCGCAACTCGGGCAGGATCGCCGCGGCGGCCCCGTCGGCGGCGCACACGATGGCGTCGATCCCCGGGTTCAGGGCGAGCATCCGCCGCGCCTCGGCCTGGAGGACCTCGGGCCGGGCCCCGAACGGCGCCTTGTGGGTGAGGTCCGGAGCGCCGCGCCGGGCGCACCACTGCCCGTAGGTGGCGCACAGGGTGGCCGCCCACTCGCCGGTGGTGTCGGAGGCGAGGAACGCGACCCGGCGCGCTCCCCGGGCGGCCAGATGGTCGAGCAGCCCGGTCAGATGGGCGCGGTGGTCGGAGAGGACCACTCCGGTGGACTCCTTGTCCCCGACGTACCGTTCGGCGGTGACGACCGGCAGCCGCGACCCCATCAGCTGGTCGACCACCGGGTCGCCGGCCATCGGGTCGCACAGCACCAGACCGTCGACCTGCGGGGCGGCCCGGCCCTGCGGAAGGTGTCCGGCGGAGATCAGGGTGACGTTGAGGCTCGCCCGGGTGGCCTCCTCGATCACCCCGAACACGAAGGACATGTAGTACTCGGCGCTGGTGAGGAACTCCGGGATGTGCAGTCCGATGGTCTCCGTCACCGAGGTCCGCAGCGAACGGGCGGTCCGGTTGGGCGCGTACCCCAGACTGCGGGCCGCCGCCACCACCACCTCCCGGGTCGCGTCCGAGACCCGGCCGCGCCCGCTGAGCGCGTCGGAGGCGGTCGTCCGGGAGACCTCCGCCACCCGGGCGACGTCCGCGATCGTGGGGGCGGGACCGTCCGCCCGGGGGATCCGTGCGCCCGGCACCGCCGGGCTGCCCTGCTGCATGTTCACCATCCGTGGGTCAGGGTGTCGTCCAGAGCGGCGACGAACCGGTCCGCGCTCTCCCGGGTCAGACAGAGCGGCGGCTTGATCTTGAGCACGCACTGCCGGTCCGAGGTCGGCTGGACGATCACGCCCAGTTCGCGGAGCCGTTCGCAGATCGCCGCCGTCTCCTCGGCCGCGGGTTCCAGGGTCGCACGGTCCCGGACGAACTCCACCCCCAGGTAGAGCCCGCTGCCGTGCACCGCGCCGATCAGCGGGTGCCGCGCGGCCAGCGCGGTGAGCCGCGCGCGCAGATGGTCCCCCACCTCCCGGGCGTTCTCCCGCAGTCCCTCGTCCCGCAGCGCGTCCAGCACCGTCAGTCCGACCACCGAACTGACCGGGCTGCCCCCGGCGGAGGAGAAGAAGTACCCCTGGTTCCGGTAGGCGGCGGCGATCTCCCGGGTGGTGACGACCGCGCCCAGCGGATGCCCGTTGCCCATCGCCTTGGCGACGGTGACCACGTCCGGGACGACGCCCTGCTGCTCGAAGCCCCAGAAGTGGTGGCCGAGCCTGCCGTAGCCGACCTGGACCTCGTCGGCGACGCAGACCCCGCCGACGGCCCGCACCGCCGCGTAGACCTGCTCCAGATAGCCGTCCGGCAGGGCCATCCCCCCGGCGTTGCCGTAGTAGGGCTCGCAGATGAACGCCGCCGGGGGTCGCCCCGAGGCGGCCAGCTCCCCGATCGCCGCCACCGCCTCGGGCCCGTAGCGCACGGCGTCGGCGCCCCGGTGGACGCCCCGGTAGGCGTTGGGCGCGGGCAGCGCGTGCACCCAGTCGGGACGGGAGTCCAGCGCCCCCGGGTTGTCGGCGACGGAGGTGGAGACGGCGTCGCTGGCGTACGTCCAGCCGTGGTACGCCTCCCCGATCGAGACGACGTCCTGACGTCCGGTCGCCGCCCAGGCCAGCCGGAGCCCCAGATCGACGGCCTCGGAGCCGCTGTTCACCAGGAACACCTGGTCGAGTCCGGCGGGCAGCAGCTCCGCGAGCCGCTCCGACAGCTCCACCACGGAGGCGTAGTGGAAGCGGGAGTTGGTGTTGAGCCGTCGCCACTGGCGGTGGACGGCCCCGCTCAGCCCGGGGTGCCCGTGGCCGAGGATCGTCACGTTGTTGAGCACGTCGAGGTAGCAGCGGCCCTCGGTGTCCAGGAGGTGCTGCCGCCAGCCGCGTTCCACCCGGGGCGGGGCCCCGTAGTAGTGCTCCTGCACCTCGGCGAAGGACCGGCCGCGCCGCCGCAGCAGCGCGGCGGGGGAGTCGGGGTCGTCCCCGGTGCCCTCGGGCGCGGCGGCCACGGCGGCCCGGAACGCGTCCGGGAACACCGCGAGGGGGTCGGGGCACACGGCGAGCCAGCCGGTGGCGAGGGCGGGCGGGACGAACGCGGGCGGGTCGCCGTCCGCGAGCCGGGTGAGCCGGACCAGCGCGCCGTGCCCCACGCTCCCGAGGGGGTCCCCGGCGCGGACCTCCTCCGCCGCTGCCGGGACGGCCTCCCCGGCGGACCGGTCGCCCCCGCCGGTCCCGCCGGTCCCGCTGGTCCCGCTGACTCCGTCGGTCCTGTCGGTCCTGTCGGTCCCGTCGGTCCCGTCGGTCCCGTCGGTCCCGTCGATCAGGAGGCGCCAGCCGTCCGTGGTGAGCGTCAGCGCGCGGGGTCCCCGGCGGACGAGCGTGCCGGACCAGGGCGCGGAGAGGGCGAGCGGCGCGGCGGTGCGCAGCTCCACCCCCAGGGCGAGCGTCGCCGCCGGGGGCTCATGGGGACGGGACCGGGTGAGGCGGTGTTCGCCGTGCCGGGCGAGGACGGCCGCCGCCCCGCCGTCCAGGGCCCGGGCGAAGAGCGCGCCTTCGGTGCCCGGGTCGAGCCAGGCGCCGTCGTGCAGGTCGTCGCTGAGGACGGACAGGTCCAGGACGGCGACGGAGCCGTCCGGGCCGGCGGTCAGCGGGTGCCGCGCGGCGGGCGGTCCGGGCACCGGGGTGTGGCCGGTCGCCGCGCGGACCTCGGCGGTCATCACCTCGGCGGGGACGGACAGGGCCGTCTCCAGCATCGTCCACTCACGGTCCAGCGCGGCGGTGGCGTAGGCGTTGCCGGGGTCCTGGAGCGCGTCGAACCGGCCGCTCACGACCAGGACCGCGCAGCGCAGCACGATCAGCGGCCACAGCGCGTCCGCCTCCTCGGCCCCCAGCGGGCGGACCGCGTGGAAGGCGCGGACGGCGGGCAGCACCGAAGCCGGGCCGCAGCCGTGGTGGTGGAGCACCGACGCGCAGGTGACGGCGAGTTCGGCGACGGTCCAGCCGGGGCCGAGATCACCGAAGTCGATCACCCCGACCGGCAGGGGCCGTCCGTCCGGGCCCCGGTCGCAGACCACGTTGTTGTCGGTGACGTCGCCGTGGACGGTCTGGACGGGCAGCCGCCCGGCGTACGGGGCGAGCAGGGCGTGCGCGCCCCGGGCGGCGGCCAGGGCGCGTCCGGCGACCGCGCGGTCCGTCAGCCGGGGGGCGAGCGCCTCCACCACGGCGAGCCCGTCGCGCAGGTCCCACAGCCGGGTGCCGTCCGGCTCCGGCGCGGTGAACGCGGCGAGTCCGGCGGCGACCCGGCCGGAGAGCGTCCCCAGCCGCGCCACCACCTCCGGGGCGAGGTAGCGGCTGTCCATGATGGGTTCGCCCGGTACGTGGTCGAGCAGCCGGACGCCGAGTTCGACGCCGTCCATGGTGACGCGCTGGACGAAGGCGCCGTCGGTGCCGGGCCGGGCCCGGGGCAGCCGGAGGTCGGGGGCGGTGGCGGCGAGCGCCTCGACCGCCCGCACCTGGCCGTCGAGGGCGGCGGGTCCGATGACCGGGTTGGCGATCTTGAGGACGTGGTCGCCGCCGTCGTCGGCGCGCACCCGGTAGTTGAGGTCCTGCTGGCTGCCGAGGTCCCGCAGCGTGCCGCGCACCCCGAACCGCTGGTCCAGCACCGCCGCCAGGGTGTCCTCGTCGACGGCGGCCATCGGCGGTATCAGCCAGTCTGTGGACGGGATGGCCATAGCACTCCGATCGGTGGCGTCAGTGGTCCGCCGGGCTCGACGCCGGGGCGCCGTCCGGGGTGCCGGAACGATCCGGCACTGATGGGGGGTGAACATATTGACGACGGAGGAACGTGTCAACGGTTCGCGCACGAATCGGTGTGAGTCGAGAGGATGCCGTGATCTCCGGGCGCTACGGGCATCCGGGACGCGGCGGTCGGAACGTGGCGGTCGGGACGCGGTGGACGCCGTGCGTCCCCAGGCGCGCCGGAGCCGTTCCGCCGGGGCCACCTGGCGGAACGGCGCGGTCACTTGGGGAGCGACCAGCGGTCCAGATAGGCCGTCACGGCGGCCGTGTCGCCCGCCCGGGCCCGCAGCCCGACGTACCCGTCGGGCCGCACCAGCAGCAACGAGCCCCCGGGCAGCTCCCGCCGCCGCGACTCCGGGCGGACCACCACCGGCTCCACCGGCAGGGCGTACCGCTCGGTGAGCGCGCGCAACGCCGCCTCCTCCCCGGCGAAGGCCCGTTCGTCCGCGCCGACGCCGAGCAGCGTCCAGTGCCGGTACGACAGCACCTCGTGCAGCCGCCGCGACCCCGTCGCCGTCCGCACCGGCAGATCGGGAAGGCGGTCCCCGGGACCCGGAACGCCCCGGGCGCCCCGACGGCCCGTGGACAGCGCGCTCGCCCGGTGGTCACGGGCGAAGTCGCTGAGCCGGAGGGCACCGCGCCGCACCACCCGGTCACTGCTCATCAGCGGGGGCATCAGCAGCCGGATCGCGGCCAGCGTGAGCCGGTTCGGCGGGAGCTCCACCACATTGCGGCGCATGGCGCGCATCACCGCGTGGGCGGTGCGCCGCTGCTCGCTGTCATAGGTGTCGAGCAGGGCGTCCGGAGCCCAGCCGTGGTGGACGGCGGCGAGCTTCCAGCCGAGGTTGTGGGCGCCCAGCAGACCGGTGTTGAGCCCCCGGCCGCCGATCGGCGCCCAGACGTGGGCGCTGTCCCCGACCAGCAGGGCCGGGCCCTCGCGCAGCCGCCGGGCGATCCGGTCGTGGAACCGCGCCCGGTTGGCCCAGCGGGGCTCCGACGGCTCCAGGGCGACCGAGGGCTCGCCGGTCGCCGACGCCACCAGGGCCTCCATCTCCGGCACGGTCGGCGGGTCCCAGTGCTCCGGGTCGGGATCGGGGAGGAAGGCGTAGAAGCGGGTGATGCCCCCGGGGACCGGGCCCGCGACCAGGGTGATGTGATGGTTGATGAAGATCTGGGTGACGTCCGGCCGGGCCGGTTGGCCCCACCGGGGCCGGGCGTTGAGCTGCACGCACTGGAGGTTGCTCCGGCGTTCCCCCTCGAACGGGATGCCGAGCGTCTTGCGGACCAGGCTCCGCGACCCCTCGCAGCTCACCACCCAGCGGCAGCGGACCGTCCCGACCCGGCCGTCGGGGCCCCGCAGATCGACCTCCGTCCCCTCGGCGCCGCTCTGCACCCCGATGGCCTCGGTGGACCAGACGACGTCCGCCCCCAGCTCCTGGAGCCGCTCGCGCATCAACGCCTCGATGGAGTCCTGCTCGATGGAGAGCGGGCCGGGGAACGCGGTGTCCTCCATCTCCATCTCCTGGACCCCGGCGACCCGTCCCCCCACCTGGAACTCGCCCTGGCGCAGCGGCAGTCCACGGTCCACGATCCGCTCCGCGCAGCCCAGGTCGCGCAGGGTCTCCTGGGCCCGCTGCCAGATCACGCTGGCCCGGGGCTCGTGCTTGGTGCCGCCGCCCTTGTCCACCACCAGGGTGTCCAGACCGTAGGAGCGCAGCGCGATGGAGAGGGCGAGCCCGGTGGGCCCGGCCCCGATGACCACCACGTCCCGGGTGCCGCTCACACCGCGCTGCCCGAACGGATGAACTCGACCAGCCGCGCGTAACTGTCCTCGCCGTGCCCGGCCTCGACGGCCCGCCGCGTCAGCCCCTCGAAGACCTCGGGCAGACCCGATCTGACGCCCCGCAACTCACTGGCGTGGGTGAGGACTTCCATGGTGCGCAGATGGAGGTCGAGGGTGAAGTCCTCACCGGGGTAGCTCCCCGCGTCGATGTGCGGGGCGTACGCGTTCATGAACGCCCGCACCGAGCCCATCCACCGGTCCGCGATCTGGGTGTACGCCTGGGCGCTCACCCCGCCGCCCGGCCCGTCCGCGCCGATCAGCGCCACCGCGTGCAGCCAGCCCGTCAGGGTGCCCCACATCTGGCTCAGCAGCGCCGTGTCGTACACCGACGGCAGCGCCGGGTCGGCGCCCACGTGCACCGGCTCGCCCAGCGCGGCGACCGTCTCGCGGTGGGCGGCGAAGACGTCCGCGGCACCGCCGTACAACAGCAGCGACTCCGCGCGGCCGATGCCGGGCGGAGTCGTCAGGATCACCCCGTCGAGATAGACGGCGCCCGAGCGTTCGACCAGGCCCGCCACCTCCCGCGCCTGCACCGGCGAACCCGAACTCACATTGACGACCGCGCGTCCCCGCAACCGGGGGACCAACGCGGTCAGCACCTCCTCGACGGCGTCGTACGACGCCAGGCACACCACCACGACCGGGCTGGCCATCACGGCCGCCGCCGCCGTGGGTTCCTCCCGCGCGCCGTCCTCGACCAGGGACACCGCCCTGCCGGGAGTGCGGTTCCACACCGTCGTCGGATGGCCCGCCGCCAGGAACGCGCCCGCCAAGGCCACGCCCATCGGGCCCAGTCCGAGGACCGTCACCTTCGTCCGCATCGCTTCCCCTCCTCATTCCCTCAGCGTCGAATCCTTGAGTTCGCTCTCCACGGCGCCGCTCCGGCGGGCCCGCCCCATGGGGTCGGAGGTGCCGGACGCGCACAGGGATCGCTACCGAACGTAACGGGCCGGGCGGGTCGCGTGAGCCCGGAGAACGGTCTTATAGCTCGAAAGAAGTACTTATGATGCTTCCGGCCGAAGCTCGGGCAGGCTCCCCCGGTGACCGACCATCCAGGGCCCACCGCAAGGGCGTTGACCGGCGGCGGAGCGTACGGCCCGCCCGTCCGGGGCGGTGCGCCGCCGGTCCCGGAGCGCCCCGTCGGCCGTCGCCTTCCCGTTCTCCCGGCTCCCCTCGCCTCCCTTGTGCTCCCCGCCTCCTCCGCCGCAGCCCTCTCCGCTCCCTCCGTTCTCCACGCGCCGCGCCCGCCCGGCGCCGCACCGCGCGCCGTCGCCCGTCCCGTCCGCCACGACCCGCCGGAGGCCCCCGGATGAGCGTCTTCGACCTGCCCCGACTGCACTTCGCGGGTACCGCCACCACCCGGCTGCCCACCGGCCCCCGCTGCGGACTCTTCGACCTCGCCACCCACCGCGTCCACGACGACGACGGCCCCTTCCCTCTGGACCGCCCGCCCGCCGACTACCGGACCTTCCTCCACGCGCGCGGCCCCCGCTTCGACGCCGACGGACGCCCCGACCCGGACGGCCCGCACAGTGTCGCCGAGGGCTGGGACTTCGCGGGGAACGGGCACTTCTGGCTGGACGCCCGGATCTCCGGCGTGGAGACCGCCCGGCCCGCCGACCCCGCCGCCGCCCCCCGGACGGCCCGGCACGACCCCGTGGTGGGGAGCCACGTCGACGTCTGGGGGCACTACAACCCGTACCTCCAGACCACCGTCAACCGCGCGCGGATCTTCGACCTCGACCCCGCCTCGCGCTGGACCGCCGCCCTCATGGTCGGCCGTCTCGGCGTCGGCCGCCGGGGCCGCTCCCACGACGACGGATACCTGCTGACCGGCGGGGTCGAGGGCCACCAGCCACCGCGCTGGCCCGACTTCCGGCGGATCCGGGACCTCGGGGACGGCGTCCTGCCCGCCCTCGCCCCGGACCTCGGCTACGGCGCCGTGCACCAGTTCACCGTCACCGACGGGGCGCTCGACTGGCTGCCCGGCGCCGAGGACTCCCCGGCCGTCGCCGCCCTCCGCGCCGCCGTCGGGGCCGCCGCCGGACTCGTCGTCCAGCTCGCCCTCGACTGCGTGGTCCTCCCGCGCGGCCCCGGCGCCTTCACCACCTGGCGGGCGCGCGGCACCATCGCCCCCTGGTACGCCCACGAACCGCGCACCCACCCCGCCGGACGACTGCTCGTCCCGGTGCCGGACGGCCCCCTGCGGACCCTGACCGCCGAGGTCCGCGCGGGACGGGCCGTCCTCAACATGGTCAACGCCGTACCGCTCGCCTCCCGCACCGGGGACCCGGACGGCCTCCGGCGCCCCGGCCCCCCGCTCACCGCCGGTGACCTGGAACTGCGCACCGCCGACACCGGACGGCTCGTCGCCCGGGTGCCCGCCGGCGCCTACCCCGCGGACGCCACCCAGGGCATCGTCACCGTGCCCGCACCCGGCTGGCGCGCGGCCGGGGAGGAGGCCCTGCGCCTGGTCCGGGTCACCGACCGGGGCCCCGAGACGCTGCTCACCGAACGGGAGACCGTCGTCCACGTCGACGACCCCCTGCTGGTGCTGCACCACCGGGACCCCGTCCGCGACGAGGACCACCCGACCGGGGTCCCGCTGCGCACCTACCACCGGGGACGCCCCGCCAGCGCCACCGTCCACGTCCGCCAGTACCACAACCCCCGCGCCCTGCCCGGCGATCCGGTCGCCGGGGCACCGGAGGCCCGCTGCCGGGACACGGTGCTCCTCGGCGCCCGGGGCACCGGGGCTTACGGACCCGGCTGCGCGCTCACCACCGGCCCCGACGGCCACGGACGGCTCACCCTGCGCGGGGAACGCGCCGGGAGCTGCCGGGTGCTGCTCGCCACCCGCCCGGACGACGCCCCGCCCGTGGACCCGGACGCCCCGGGCTCCGCCTGGACCGCCTACGACGACGGGGACGCCCTCGGCTACTGGGCGGCGACGGACCACCTCGCGGTGCGGGTGCTGCCCGAGGACTGGCACCTCGACCGGATCCCCCGCCACGAGGTCGATTTCGACCTGCTGTACCGCGAGGTCCTCGCCCCCTACGAACACCTGTCCTCGTTCATGCGGGCCGAGGTCTTCTCCCTCGGCGACCGCTGCAAGGTCGAGACGTACGCACAGCTCGTCTGGCAGATGTGCGACCCCGCCAACCGCGCCAAGACCTACTACATGCCCTCCACCCGGGACCTCTCCGACCCCAAGGCCCGGCTGTTCCTCGCCTTCCTGCGCAACCAGCAGGCCGGGGTCACGCCCCCGCGCACCGCCCCCGCCGCGCTGCCGACCGAACCCGCCATCACCACCCGGACCGAACTGCGGGCCGCGCTCGCCCAGGCCGCCGCGCTGGAGCTGTCCGTCACCCTCCAGTACCTGTACGCCGCCTACTCCGTGCCCACCCACGGCGCGGGCCTCGCCCTCGTCCGGCGCGGCGACTGGACCGAGCGGCAACTCGCCCTCGCCTGCGGCTCCGGGGGAGAGGGGCTCCAGGACGGCATCCGGGGCACCCTCCTCTCGGTCGCCCGTGAGGAGATGATCCACTTCCTGCTGGTCAACAACATCATCACCGCGATCGGGGAGCCCTTCCAGATCCCCGTCATCGACTTCGCCACCATCGGCGCCGAACTCCCGGTACGGCTCGACTTCGCCCTGGAGCCCCTGAACCTCGGCAGCGTCCAGCGGTTCATCGCCATCGAGCAGCCCTCGGCCCGCGTCCCCCGCGTCCCGCCCCCGCCCGGTGCCGCCCCCGGCGCACCGCCGTCCCGCTTCACCTGGGGCTCGATCAGCGAGCTGTACGCGGGCATCCGGGAGGGACTCACCCGGGTCCCCGACCTCTTCCTGGTCGACAAGGGGCGCGGCGGCGGCGAACACCACCTGTTCCTGCGGGAGACCGTCAACACCGTCCACCCCGACTACCAACTGGAGGTCGACGACCTCGCCAGCGCCCTGTTCGCCGTCGACGTCATCACCGAACAGGGCGAGGGCGCCGTCGACGACGGACGCCCCCACCCCGTCGGCGGCGGCACCGCCGACGAACCCTCCCACTTCGAGGCGTTCCTGCGGATCGAGGCCGCCCTCACCTCCGAACGCGTCCCCGGCCCCCACGGCCGCCCCGTCGCCTGGGACCCGGCCTACCCGGTGCTGCGCAACCCGAGCCTGCGCCCCGGCGACGGCGTCCGCACCGAGATCACCGACCCCACCGCCCGGACCGTCGCCACCCTGTTCAACCGCTCGTACCACCTGGCGCTCCAGCTGATGGCCCAGCACTTCACCCAGACCCCCGACGCCAGCCTGCGGCGCTCCCGGCTGATGAACGCCTCCATCGACGTCATGACCGGGATGATGCGCCCCCTCGGGGAACTCCTCACCACCCTCGACTCCGGCCGCCACGGACGGACCGCCGGTCCCACCTTCGAACTCGACGGACCGCCGGTCGGCCCGTCCCGCCCCGACGTCGCCCGCCGCGCCCTCGCCCTGCGCTTCGACCACCTCGCGACCACCGCCCGCGCCTGTGGACCCGTCCCGGACAAGGTCTCCGAGCTGATGGCGTTCTACGCCGACTTCTTCCGCGACTGAACGACCCGCCGCCCAAACCGACCCGCCGCCCAAACCGACCCGCCGCCCGGACCGGCCCGCCCCCGGACCGGCCCGTTCCGGGGACCCGCCGGTCCCCGGAACGACCCCGGGGGCGCGGAGCCGCGCCTCCGGCCCGGCGGTTCAGCCCGCCGGTGTCGCCGTCACCGTCGCCGACGGCTCGGGGGCCCCGCCCGGGCCCCGCGGACCCCCCGGGCTCCGGTCCGTGTCGAACGGCGGCGCCTCACCCGTCCAGCGCTGCGCGACGACGGTGGTGTACCGCAGGACCGCGCCCTCCGGCCGCCCGTCCACGGCGCGCACCGCGACCGTCAGGGTGCCCAGCGGCGCTCCCGTCTCCGCGTCGAGGACCAGCCGCAGCTCGGTACGGCCGTCCCCGTCGGGAACGGCGACCCCCCGGCCCGGACGGCCGGACCGGTCCTTCAGCGACCCCAGGGAGCGGACCCCCGGCGTCAGCGCGAGCGCCCGGTACGCGGCGGCCCGCAGCCCGGGCCGGGTCGGCAGATGGACCGCCAGGTCCACCAGGGTCGAGGTGACGATCCGCGACACCTCCGCCGAAGGCGCCTGGTACTTCCGTTCCACCGCCGTCCGCACCCGCTCGCGCAGCGCGGCGGCCCCGGTCGGCAGGTCCCGCAGATCGCCGGGGCCCAGCACCCCGATCGGCACCACGTCGACGCGCCCGCCGGGGGCGTCGCGCCCCACCCGGCCGTCCGCCCGGTACCGCAGCGTGCCCCCCCCGGGCAGCGCCCACCGGCGGGGCGACCCCGCCGTCCGCCACGCCCGGACGTCCGCCGGGGTTCCGGGGCGGGCCCCCAGGTCCCTCGTCTCCGACCACTGGTCCGGACGCTCCCCGGCGGTCCACCGGCGCAGGGCGGTCCGCTCGTCCACGACGTACCGCGCGCCGTCCGCGCCGGGCACCCGGTGGGTCTCGCCGCGCACCTCCTCCTGGTACCAGTAGGCGCCCTTCCGCGCGGCCCCGCCCTCCAGCCGGGCCGCCGCCGCCAGCAGGACGTCACCGCCCGTCCCGCCGTCCGCGCCGGAACCGACGCCCGGTCCGGCGCGCCGCACCGGGTCCGGTCCGTCGGCCGGGAGCAGCGCCACGGCGACGGCCGCCGCCACGGCCGTGGCCACCAGCCCCGCACCCCGGCCCGCCCGGGTCCACCACGCCCCGGGGGCCCGCCGCCCGGCTCCGACCGGCTCGTGGACCCGGCCGAACGCGCGGCCCAGCTCCCGCTCCCGGGTGCCGGGCGCCGCCGCCGCGTCCAGCCGGGGCGGCCGTGCCGCCGCCAGCCTCCTCATCACGTCCCGCTCGCGTCGTCCCATGCTCACACTTCCTCTCGTACGAACCGGCCCGTGAGGGCGACGGGGGTCATCGGGGCCGGTGCCGCCTCGACCGCCCGGGTCAGGCGCCGACGGGCCCGGTGCAGCCGCACCCGCATCGTCGCCGCCGTGCAGCCGACCACCCGGGCCGCCTGCGCGGGCGTCAGCCCCTGCCACGCGGCCAGCACCAGGACCTCGCGGTCCTCGTCCGCCAGCGTGGCCAGCGCCGCCAGCAGCGCGGCGCGGTCGGCCACCTCCTCGGCGACGTCGTCCCCGCCGCCCGCGGTGGACCGCTCGGTCCACTCCCGCAGCTCCGCCGCGAACGACGCCCGCCGGACCTCGGCGCGCACGGTGTCCCGCAGCACGTTGCGGGCCACCCCCAGCAGCCACGGCAGCGGCTCCGGCGGAACGTCCGCCCGGCGCCGCCACGCGACCGTGAAGGTCTCGCTCACCACCTCGTCCGCGATCTGCCGTCCGGCCCTGCTGACCACATAGGCCCACACCCGCCCCCGGCAGGCGTCGTACATCGCGGTGAAGCGGTCCGCGTCATCGGCCACCGCCCGCACCTCCGTCTCCTCACAGGTCTGTCTGACACCGGGTAGTGGTGCGGACGGGACGATCGTTACCGCCGGACCGGGACCTCCCTCCCTGTGACTCGCGTCACTCCGCCCCGCCCGGGCGGGATCGCCGCCCGCCCGAACGCGTCCTCCGTGCCCGGCCCGTGCCCCCCGGCGCGACGATCGTCGCGCCGGGCGGGGACGAAAGTGGACGGTGGACGCCCGGCCCGGCCGCCTAGGGTGCCCGGGTGAACGTTCTGCGAAGGGTCCGGCCGACGGCGCGGACCGTCTGGGAATGGCTGACGGCGCCCGAGCCCCCGACGGCGCTGACCGCCGCCTTCCCCCCGGCCCGCCGGGGACCCGCCAGGGAACTCCTGGTCGCGCTGGCGATGGCCCTGCTCGTCGCGGGCACCGAGGAACTCCTCGACAGCGGGCCGCTCCTCATCGCCGCGAGCGCGGCCGGGGCCTTCGCGCTCTGGCTGCTCCGACGGCGGCTGCCCGGTGCCGTCCTCGTCGTCGCCGGCGGCCTCGGCGCGCTCTTCGGCGGCTTCGCGATCGTGCTGTCGCTGGTGGCCTGGTCGGCGGGGCGGCGGATCGCGGACGCCGGCCACGCCCTGATCGCCTTCGGCCTCTCCTATCTGCTGTACCTCGGGCTGGGCCTCGGCGACCTGGGCATCCTGTCCTTCGGCTCGCCCATCGCGCTGGTGATGCTGGGCACCCTCGCCTATGTGGCGACCGTCGCCGTCCCCGGGCTCGCCGCCCGCTACTGGAGCCAGCGCCGCACCCTCCTGCACACCCTCCAGGAACGCAACGCGCAGCTCCTGTGGGAACACCAGATGATCGCGGGCCAGGCCCGGCTGCTGGAACGCCAGCGCATCGCCCAAGACATGCACGACAGCCTCGGCCACCAACTCGCGCTGATCTCCGTGCACACCGGCGCCCTGGAGGTGGACCCCGGGCTCACCGACCGTCAGCGGGAAGCCGTCGGCGTGCTGCGCAACGCGTCCGTCGCCGCCATGCACGAGCTGCGGGAGGTCGTCGGCATCCTGCGGGACGGCATCGCGGCGCCGCACTCCCCGGCCGACGGGACCGGACCCGTCACCCGGGGCATCGCCGGGCTCGACGCGCTGGTCGCGGACGCCCGGCGGGCCGGGAGCGAGGTCCGGCTGCGCCGCGCCGGGGAGGAACGGCCGGTGGCGGCCGCCGTGGGCCACGCCGCGTACCGCATCGTGCAGGAGGCGCTCACCAACGCGTTCAAGCATGCCCCCGGCGCCGCGATCGACGTCGAACTGCGCTACGAGCCGGACTCCCTGGTGGTGGAGGTCGTCAGCGACCGGGCCGCCCGGCTCCCCGCCGACGAGGTCGTCAGCGGCGGTCAGGGGCTGACCGGGCTGCGCGAGCGCGCCCGGCTCGTCGGCGGCATCGTGCACGCCGGGCCCGCGGACGGCGGCGGCTTCCGGGTCGCGGGCGTGCTGCCCTACGGCGCCGCGGAACCCGGCGCCCCCGCCCCCGAGGGCACCGCCCCGGGCGGCTTCCTCCGGGTCCCCGGCACCTCGCAGGTCCCCAACACCCCACAGACCCCTGGTGCCCCACAGGCTCCCGGCCAGCCCTGGCCCGGCGGACCGCACCCCGGCCCGGCCCCCGCCACCCCGCCCGCCCCGCGCGGACAGTTCAGCGGCTTCGGGATGGGCTGCGGCTTCTCCTTCGCGCTGGCGCTCGCCGTGCTGGCCGCGATCGTCGTCGGCGCCGTGCTGCTCGTCCGGTCGGCCGACCAGAAGCTCGTCAGCCGGGAGACCTACGAATCCCTGCGCGTCGGCATGTCCGAGGACGCGGTGCGCGACCGGCTGCCCACCGACGACGGGATCTTCCACTCCGGCCTCGACTCCAAGCCCGGCACCCCCGCCCGGCCCCCCGGCGCGACCTGTCTGACCCTCTCGTCCACCGAGTCCAGCAGCGACTGGGACACCGAGAGCGTTTTCCGGTTCTGCTTCCGGGACGGCAAACTGATCCAGAAGAAGTCCTTCGAGGTGAAGCTGTGACCGGACGGGGCGACGGCCGCGAGGCGGTCCCGGCCACCGGTACGGGGTGGGGTGTGACATGACGGGGCCACGGGTCCGGGTCGTCATCGCGGACGACGAACCGCTCATCAGGGCGGGCGTCCGCCTCATCCTCACCTCGGACCCGGACGTCGAGGTCGTCGCGGAGGCCGCCAACGGCCGGGAGGCGGTGGACCTCACCCTCTCCCACGCCCCCGACGTGGTCCTCCTCGACATCCAGATGCCGGTCATGGACGGTCTCGCCGCCCTCGCCGAACTCCGCCGGGCGGCCCCCTCGGTCCGGGTGATCGTCCTCACCACCTTCGGGGAACGCGACAACGTGCTGCGCGCCCTGGAGTCCGGCGGCGCCGGGTTCCTCCTCAAGGACACCGCCCCCGCCGAGCTGATCGGCGCGGTGCGGGCCGCCGCGGCCGGGGACGCCTACCTCTCCCCGGCGGCCACCCGGCACGTCGTCGACCAGCTGGCCACCGGCCGGGCCGCCGCCCGGGGCGAAGCGGCCCGCGCCCGGGTCGCCCAGCTCAGCGACCGGGAGCGGGAGGTGCTCGCCCTGCTCGGCGAGGGACTCTCCAACGCCGACACGGGCCGACGGCTCCACATGAGCGAGGCGACCGTGAAGACGTACGTGAGCCGCATCCTCGCCAAGCTGGAGTGCGAGAACCGGGTGCGGGCCGCGCTGCTGGCCCGGGACGCGGGACTCGGCGGCTGACCCGAGCGGTCCCGACCCCCGCCGTCCGGCGCGGGGCCCGGCGGCGTCCGTCGCGTGCGCGGTCCCGTGCCCCGGACCGTCGAGGCGGACGAACACGTGCGCCCCCCGGGGCCACCGACGCCGAAGGTCGTCACGGCGAACGACGTTCGCGGGACGCGCCGCCCGCCGCCGGACCGGCAGGGTCGTGCCATGACCACCGACAAGGGAACCAACGGCAAGGCGACGGGCGCTCCGACGGCCGTCGGAGCGCACTGGAGGGTCGCCGGAGCGCTGGGCGCGGCCTGGGGATCGCTGCCCGACCGCACCCCGGGGGACGGCGGGGAACCGGGCGGGAACGGCCCCGTGGACGTCATCGGCACCGAGAACCTGCTGGCCGCGCTGGCCGACGGGAAGGGCGACGCCAGCCGGGCGCTCGCCGCCACGGGCGTCACCACCACCGTGGTGATGGCCGTCCTGCGCGACCACCACGACGGCGCCGCCGTCTGGTCCGGCACCGACGACGCCGACGCGGCGGTCTCCGAGGTGGAGGTCCTCGGCCCCGACGGCCACCGGGGGCGACGGCTCTCCGGCGCCGCCGTCCGCGCCCTGACCCACGCCCGGGAGCTCGCCCGGGCCCGGGACGCCTCGGCGTTCACCCAGGAGGACCTGCTGCGCGGGCTGCTCGCCGACGGGGGCGGACGGGCCGTGGAACTGCTCGCCGTGTGCGGAACCACCGGCGCGGAGGTCCTGCGCCGACTGGACGGCGAGGAAACCGGGCCCGCCGACGGACTCGCCCCGGAGCTGTGGCCCACCCGCGACACCCTCCTCGGCCGCCGCGCCCCGGAGGGCGTCCCCCGGTGGCGGCGGCTGCTCCTGCGCGCCACCCGGGGCGTCAACCTGGCCCAGCTGCCGATGGGCTGGGTCACCATGGACGCCGCGCGGCAGGCCCGTGCCGACGGGGGACGGGTGGAGACCGAACACCTGCTGCTCGCTGCCCTCGCCACCTACGAGGTCGCCCGTGGCTACCCGCACCTCGCCTTCGCCGGACCGGCGCGGCCCGACCCCCGCCGGGGGCCCGCGCCCGCCGAGCGCTTCGCGGGCGGCGCGGCCCTGCACGCGCTGGGCGCCGACTACCTGACCGTCCGCCGGGGCCTGGAACACCACCGGGGGGAACTCGGCGCGGACGACCGGGAGGTGGACACCTACACCGAGGCGTTCGAGCCGGGCGACGGCACCGGCCCGCTGGTCGATCTGCTCCTGGGCGGGGAGACCCGGGCCCGCAGACTGATGCTGCTCCTGGGCTATCCCGTCTGACCCGGGCCCGGACGGGGGCGGCCCCGCGCTCCGGGTCGGGGACGGCCCCGCGTCTCCGACCGGACCTGTCCCCGCTTCCGGCGGGCGTGACGCGCCCGACGCTTCCACCGATCGGGGGTGGGCAAACCCCCGCGACCCGGATCCGGCAGGACTGACATCCCCTCCGCTCCATCCTTCGGGCACCCCCGAACTCCCTGCTGGTCCAGACCTCTTGTAGGGGTTCGTGAGGCGCGGCTACGTTGCTCCCCGATGTCGCGGGAACGCCAGGGGCGGGCGGGTCCCGCGCATATCTGACGGCACATCACTTCTGTTCCGAGACGAAGGAGTTGTGTTCATGCTGAAGCGTCTGGGTGTGCTCGCCGGATCCATGGCGGCCGCCGCCGGTCTCCTCTTCGCGAGTGCTCCGCCCGCCGCCGCGGACCCGTTCTTCTACCAGCGCAGCCATCACTCCTCGTACGCCGAGTGCGTGGCCGCCGGGGTCGCGGGCCGCCCTCTGTGGGGGGTGCTGTTCAAGTGTGAACCGTTCCCGACCCGCCCCGACGTCTACGTCCTCTGGGTCCGCTTCTGACCCTCCGTCCGGCCGGGCTCCCGCGCACACCGGATGCCGGGTGGGACGGGGGTCCGGCCCCCTCCGGCCGTGGGGCCGCCACCGTCCCGGGACGGTGGCGGCCCCACGCCGCGTTCCCGCCGTGACACCCCCGTCCGCGCCGCGCTCCCACTTTTTAGGTCGACTGACCTATAGTGGTTCCATGAACGAGGCACCCCAGGACCAACTGATCCATGACCCCGAGGGCCCGGTCCTCCTCGTCGGCGGCTACGGCACGGTCGGCGCGGAACTGGCCCGGATGGCGGCCCCCCGCTGGCCGCTGCTGCTCGCCGGACGGAACGTCGCCCACGGCGGGGAACTCGCCCGGGAGACCGGCGCGGACCTCCTCCACTGGGACCTCGCCGACCCCGCGCCCCGCACCGCCGAGGTCCGTGCCGTGGTCAGCGTGGTCAACGACCCCGACGACCGCGTCCTGCGCGCCGCGATCCACGGCGGCGTGCCCTACGCCGACCTCACCCGCTGGACCACCCGGGTCCAGCGCGCGGCCACGGTCGCCGCGCTGCTGCGGCCCACCGCCCCGGTGCTGCTCTCCTCGGCCTGGATGGGCGGGGTGACCAGCCTCGCCGCCGCCGCGCTGGCCCGGCGGCTCGGCGGCGCCGACACCGTGGACGTGGCGATCCGCTGGGACCAGAACGACCGGGCGGGCGCCGACTCCGTGGAGTTCATGGACCGCCTCGGACTGGACTTCGAGGTGGTCGAGAACGGCCGCCGCCGCACCGTGGCACCGCTCGCCGACACCCGCACCGTCCGGATCGGCCCCCACGGCCTCAAGGCCGCCCGGATCGACACCCCCGAGCAGTTCACCCTGCCGCTCACCCTCGGCACGACCACCGCCGTCACCCGGATCGGCTTCGGCTCGCCCGTCGCCACCTCCGCACTGCTCACCGCCAGACGCCTCGGGTTCTTCCGCTGGGGACGGGGCGAACGCTTCACCGCCGTCCGCCGCTCCCTGCTGTACGCGCCCGGCGACGGCGGCACCGCCGCGCTCCGCGTCCAGGTCACCCACGGGGACGCCACCCTGACCGCCACCGTCACCGACCCCCGGGGCCAGGCCCATCTCACGGCCCTCGGTGGACTCCTCGCCCTGGAACGGATCCTCGGCGCCGACGGAGCCCCCGCCCCCCGGGGCGTGGTCTTCCCCGAGCAGACCCCGCTGCCCGGCACCCTCGCCGAACGCCTCGCGGAACACGGCGTCACCCTGGAGACCACCGAAGCCGCCGCCCCCGCCACGACGGCCTCCCCCACGGAGCGGGCGGCATGACGGACACCCCGCCCTCCCGTCCCCCCGGCACCGGCAAGGGCGCCCGCAAACGCGGCGAACTCCTCGACGCCGCCGAACGGGTCCTGCTCTCCTCGGGCCACGCCGAACTGTCCATGCGGGCCGTGGCCGCCTCGGCCGGAGTCCGCCTCGGCCACCTCCAGTACTACTTCCCGTCCCGCTCCGACCTGGTCGCCGCCCTCCTCGGCCGCGTCCTGGACCGCTCCCAGGAACGGCTGCGCCCCCTGCTGGCCGCCGCGTCGGACCCGGCGACGCTGGTGACCGCCCTGCTCGCGGACCAGGACGACCCCGCCCTGGTCCGGCTGTTCACCGAACTGTGGGCCCTGGCGGCCCTGGACGAGACGGTCGCCACCGCCGTCCGCGCGTTCTACACGACCTACCGGGAGGAGGTCGCCGCCCACATCCAGCGCGGCGCGCCCGCCCTGCCCGCCGAGGAGTGCCGGGCCCGCGCCGAGGTCTTCGTCATGCTGGTGGAGGGCGCCTCCCTGTTCCGCTCGGGCATCGCCGGACACCGCGCCCCCCGGACCGACACCCGACTGACCGAGACGGCAGCCGCCCTGCTGAGGGGCGACGCCTGAACGGCCGTCGCCCGCGCGGAACACCGGACGACCGGTGGGCGGTCCCACGCCCCGCTCACCGGCACGCCCTCACCCCCGGGCGACGCGACGGCCGCCCCGACGCGGACGGGAACGGCGACGGACCCCGCAAGACGAGGGGCCACCGGGAACCCGGGCCCGCCCGTCCCCCGCAACCCCGGGGCCGCCCGAAAGGCCCGGAAGCGGTCGCACGATAATACGGACGTGAGCGACTTCCCCCTTCCCCTGCCGCAGGACCGCGTCCCCGAGGACGCCCGGGAATGGCGTACGGCCGACACCGCCCGCTGGACGGCCGCCGTCCCCGCCCGGTGGTCCCATCCGCTGTGGGCGGTGATCGCGCTCTGCGCCGGTCTGGCCTGGAGCATCGCCGCCGCCCCGTACGAGGCGTGCACCACCGCCCAGCCCTGCGACACCTCCTGGACGTACGTGGCGCTCTCCGCCCTCGGACTGCTCACGCTGTACTGGATCTGGCGCCAGCCCCGGCTCGCGGTGGCGGGCCTCCTGGTGACCGGGGGCGGCGCGGTCATGGAGACCGGACTCACCGACGTCGTCACCGGCCCGGCGGACCTGGCGCTGCTCACCGCCCTGGCCTTCGCGGCCGCCGGACTCGTCCACCGGCTCGCCGCCACCCACCGCCAGCGCGCCCTCGCGGAGGAGGCGGCGGGCCCCGGACGGCACCCGCTGCCCCCCGAGGCCCGTCCCTTCCGCCGGGGCCGCTTCTCCTTCGCGCTGGCCTCCCTGCTGCTCGCCGTCACCGTGTTCGCGGTGTGGCGCGCCGAAGGCATCGCCACCGCCTACGAGGAACGCGCCGCCGGGGCGACCCGGGTCGCCGCCGAGGTCACCCGGATCGAGATCGAGGACGAGGACCTCTCCGAGCTGACGGCGGCCCTCCCGGACGGCGGCACCCGCACCGTCGGGGTGGTGTTCCCGGAGGACTACCCGGTGGGCTCCACCGTCGACCTGGTCGTCGACGGCGACTGGGCACGTCTCGTCGCCGAACCGTACGAGGTCGTCGGCTGGGAACTGCTGGCCCTCGTCACCGCCGTCCCCGGGCTGGGCTTCCTCGCCAACGGGACGACCGGCAACCGGCGCCAGCGACGGCTGGACACCGGACGGCTCCCGGTGCTCAAGGTGCTGGTGCGCGAAGGCCACGAGGACGGCCGCACCTGGGTGTACGCCGCCGACGACCCCCTGGGCCGCCACCCCGTGCTCAGCTTCAACTCCCTGTACACCTCCGACTCCGACGAGGAGGCCCGGTACGAGGACGGCCCGTACCCCGAGGACACCGGGAGGGAACCGACCGAGGAGGAGGCACGCGCCGCCCGGGAGGAGTGGGAGCGCCAGAAGGAGGAGTTCGCCGCCGTGCTCAAGGGCACCGACGCCCCGCCCCCGCTGCGGGAGGCCCTGCTCTTCGGAGCGCCCTGCGCGGGCGGCGAGACCGCCTTCCTGGCCCCGGCCCAGGAGGGCGGCGACGGCCCGGTGGAAGCCGAACGCAGCGTCACCCCGATCAGACCGGTGACCCCCGGACTCTTCGCCGCCGGTCCCTTCGCGCGCCGGGGCGGCCCCGCGCCGCGCCGGGCCGACAGCCGTGGCCGCTCCAGCGCCGAGGTCGCCCTCACCCTGACCCCCGGCCCGGAGCCGCTGACCTGGTCCGCCGACCGGGGTTCGCGCGCCCTGGGAGGGTTCCTGCTGCTCGTCCAGGGCGGCGGGATGTGGGCGCTCCTCGACGACGGCTTCTCCTGGCAGTGGCTGATCCTGCTGGTCGGCGTGCCCTGGCTGGTCCACTCGGTGTCCACCGCCCTCAACTGGCGGATCACCGCCGACCGCGACGGCGTCTGGATCTGCGGCGCCTGGCGGGTCCGTCACGTCCGCTGGGAGGACGTCGCCGCCGTCCGCCACCGCGCCGACGGCGTCGTCATCACGCTCCAGGACGGCGACGACATCGAACTGGCCCCGGTGGGCATCGGGGTCGACCGGCTCCGGGAGAGGGGCGCCGGATCGTCCGCCACCCGGGCCGCCGAGACCCTGCGCGCCCTGCTCGACCACCCCGGTCTGCGCCCGGCCGAGGCCGCCGGACCCGGTGAGCAGGGCATGCCGCTGGGCCCCGTGGTGGTGGCCCTGGCGGCCCTGTGGGCGGCCGTCGTCCTGCTGCTCTGAGCCCGGACGACCCGGGCGGCACCCACCACCCGGGTCCGTCCGGGCCGCCGTGGGTCCCGGGACGCGGCGCGATCTGAGTACGTCTACTCACGTGGCCGCGCCACCCGTCCGGCGACGATGGACACCGCACACCCCAGGGGAGGGACCCGTCCATGCTCAGCAGCCTCGCCGCCGCGACCGTTCCGGCGGTCGGCCGTCTGACGGTCACCACGGACCCGGACGCCGAACTCCGGCCGGGCAGTGTCGTCGTCGCCAACCACACCTCCCTCAGCGACCCGGCGGTGGTGCTCGCCGCCCTGCACCGGCTCGGCGTCCGCCCCGCCGTCCTGGCCACCGCCGGACTCTGGCGGATACCGCTGCTCGGCGCCGCTCTCACCCGGGAGGGCTGCGTACCCGTGCACCGGGGCGGCCCCCGGGCTGCCCAGGCCCTCGACGGCGCCGCCGAGGCCCTCGCGGCGGGACGGATCGTCCTGATCTACGCGGAGGGCGGGCTGCCCGACCGGAGGGACGCGGCGGAGGCGGTGCCCGGCCCGTTCCGCAGCGGGCTGTGGCGTCTGGCGGCCCGCACCGGCGCCCCCGTGGTCCCGCTCGGTCAGGCCGGGGCCCGGCGGCTGGTGTCCGGCGGTCCGGTCAAGCAACTCGCCGGACTGCTCACCGCGCCCGTGCGGCGCCCGTCGCTGCACGTCCACGTCGGTGCGCCGATCCGGCTGACCGGCGACCGGGCCACCGCCACCGAGGAGGCCCACCGCGCGGTCACCGCGGCCTGGCGCACCGCCGCCGGGCACCTCGGGGAGGAGCCGGTCCCGGCCGTCTGACCGCCGCCCGGCCCCATGGGTCAGCCGCTCCCCGGGCCCGCGCGCCAGACGAGGGTGTACCGCCAGAACAGCCGACGCCGCAGCCGGACTCCGGGCAGTTCCCGGCGGGCCTCCCGGGCGATCTCGGCGAACGTCATCGACGCCGGACGCACCGGGGCGGTCATCGCGACCGGTCGCCGTGCCCGGCGCCCCCGGTTCTTCCACAGCGCCATCGCCACGTTCGCCGGGACGGCGGCCGCCCCGAGCATATGGTCGGCGGGGGAGCGCGGCCGGGCGACGCCCACCACGACCAGGGTCCCGCCGGGCGCCAGCAGATCCCGGAACCGGGTGACGGCCTCGGTGAACGGCAGATGGTGGAGCGTGGCCACGCAGGTGATCACGTCGAAGGGGCCCGAGGGCGGTTCGGCCAGCGCGTCGGCGGCGGTGAAGGTGACGGGAAGACCGGGCGGGGTCCGCCGCCGGGCCTCCGCCACGATCGCCGGGTCGGCGTCCACGCCCCGCACCGAACGGCCCCGCGCCGCCAGCAGTCTCGCCAGGTCCCCGCTGCCCGAACCGACGTCCAGGGCGGCCCCGAAGCGGGCGGGCAGCCGACGCAGGATCCAGCGGTGGTAGTGGGCGTTGTGGTCCCAGGGGCGGGCCGCGTGGAACCTGTCGAGGGCGCTTCCGGCGTCCTGGGGCGGGGGAGTGCTCATGCCCGCAGTCCATCACCCGGCCCCCGCCCGGCCGATCCTTTCCCGCCACCTCCGGCCGCGCACCGGACACCTGGTCTGCTGACCCGCCGGATCAGGGACCGCGTACGACGGCCCTGCGGCAGGAGGTGTCGGTGACGGTGACGGTGAGCCGGGGGTCTTCGGGGCCGGGCGCCCACCGATGGACGGGGACCGGCCCGGGGGCGGGCGGGTTCCCGCCGTCGGAGAAGCGCGTAACCCCGTCCCGGGCGCGGGCCCGGTCCCGGCCCTCCTCCGCCGTCGGACACCGTCGGCACACCGACGACCCCTGCGCGTGCTGTACGTCGTGCTGTACGGTCGGGGCATGTCGAAGCCAGTGACGATCCGGGTCCCCGACGATCTGCACGCCCTGCTCCAGGAGCGGGCCGCGGCCGAGGGCACCACGGTGACCGCGCTCATCACCCGCGCCGCACACGCGGCGGTCCGGGACCCGCGTCTCGAAGGCGCGGCGGAGGTGTTCCGCTCCTTCGTCACCGACCACGCGGACGCCTTCGACCAGGCGTTCCCCGACGACGCGCGCGAGGACGCGCCGGGCCGGGCCGCCTGACCGTGGAGCTCTCCATCGACATCAGGTGGCTCCTGGAACGGCAGACCGAGGTCATGCCCAAACAGCCCGCCGTCCACGACTTCTCCGCGCTGGTGGCCGCCGTCGGCCGCCACCGGGTGAACACCCCCAAGGTCGGCGCCACCGTCGACAACGCCTGGCGCGCCGCCGTGCTGATGCACACCATCGTCCGGCTGCGCCCGCTGCCCGCCCGCAACGCGCTCTTCGGCGCGGGCATCGCGGTGGCCTACATGCACGCGGCGGGCGAGGGCATCGACGCCCCGTACGGGGCGCTCATAGACCTCGCCCGCGACCTGGACCACGGCAGCGCGGACGCCTACGACGCCGCCGACCGCATCCGCTCCTGGCGCATCTGAGCCGCCGTCACGGGCGTCCGGGCACCCGTCCGCCGGGCACGGAACGAGGGCCGCGCTTGACTTGGAGCGCGCTCCAGCAGGGAGTGTCCTTCCCGGAGCCCGGCGATCACGCGGGGCCCGGACCAGGGGGAGACCCATGCGATACCGCCGGATCGGCACCGACCCCGCCACCCGCCGCGAGGTGAGCGTGCTCAGCCTGGGCGCGATGCTCTTCGGCACGCGCACCGACGAGGCCACGTCCTTCGCGATCCTCGACCGCTACGCCGAGGCCGGGGGCACCTTCGTCGACACGTCCAACAACTACGCCTACTGGCTCAACGACGGTCAGGGCGGTGAGAGCGAACGGGTCATCGGACGCTGGCGGGCCAGCCGTGGCGTCGGCGACGAGATCACCGTCGCCACCAAGATGGGCGCCCGCCCCCTCGCCCCCGGCACCGGATTCGTCGAGAACCGCGAGGGGCTGTCCCCCGAGGTGATCCGCGTCGCCGCCGAACAGAGCCGCGAACGCCTCGGCATGGACCGCCTCCCGCTCCTCTACGCCCACGTCGAGGACCCGAAGACCCCGCTCGCCCGCACGGTCGAGGGGTTCGCCGCCCTCGTCGAGGAGGGCACGGTCGGGCTGCTCGGCGTCAGCAACCACTGGGCGTGGAAGGTCGAACGGTCCCGGGCGATCGCCGCCGCCGGGGGGCTGCCCGGCTACGAGGTCCTCCAGTACAGCCACAGCTATCTGCGCCGCCGCACCGACCAGCCCGACGCCCTCTCCCCGGACGGCGCGTACGGTATCGCCGACGGCGACGTCCTGAGCTACGTCCGGGACCACCCGGCGCTGGCCCTGGTCGCGTACACCCCGCTGCTCGGCGGCTCCTACGCCCGTGCGGACCGGCCGTTCGGCAGGGACTTCGACCACGCGGGGACCCCGGTCCGGCTGGCGGCGCTCAACGAGGTCGTCCAGGAGACGGGCGCCACGCCCAACCAGGTGGTGCTCTCCTGGCTGATCGGCGGCGAGGTCCCCGTCATCCCCCTGGTCGGGGCGTCCTCGGTGGCCCAGCTGGACGAGAGCCTGGCCGCCCTGGACCTGGAGCTGACCACTGAACAGCGGGCCCGGCTCGACGCGGCGTACTGACGGCGCCCGGGGTGCCCGGTCCGTCCGCCGGACCGGGCACCCCGCACCGCTCAGTGGTGGACGTGGCCGTGGGGGGCCCGGTTCCGGAAGGCCGCGCGGCGGTTCCACTCGTCGGCCGCGACGATCAGACAGGCGACGACCAGGACCACGTTCTTGAGGATGTACTGGCCCTCCATCGTGGGCACCGGTATCGCCCCGCCCCGCCACATCTCCTCGTGCAGCACGAAGAGCGCGGAGAACACCCCGGCCATGTGCGCGAAGAAGGCGACCAGGGTCAGCCGGAGCAGCACCCCGGTGACCAGTCCGATGCCGATCGCCGTCTCCAGCAGGGCGAGCATGGGGAGGATGACGTCCTGCGGCAGCAGCCCGAAGGTCAGCTTGGTGGACGCCCGGACGGCGACCTCCTCCGCCGGGCTGACGTTGGGGAACAGTTTCAGTACGCCGAACCACAGGAAGACCGCGCCGACCGAGAGCCGCAGCAGGAACGGCCCGAGCACCGTGACCCGCACGGCCGCGCCGTCGACCGCTCCGGTGCGGGGGCGCCGCGCGGCCCGGGGACGCACATGGGCACCCGTGGTGCGCCGGGGCAGCACCCGCTGCCCCACCGTGGAGACCCGGCTCTCGCTGGTGTTTCCTACCGTCATGGGAACTCTCCTGCCCGTCGGTGTGTGGGGGGCGGCGCCGACCCGCGGCTGCGCGCGGGGGCCGGTACCGAGGTACCGCCGCGTGGGCACTGCTGAGGAACCCGTGGCCCTGGGGTGAGGGGGTTCCGTCGAAGTGGACGCGGGGGTGGTGGGGTTGTCGCGGACCCGCTCCGGTGGGAGGCCGTGCGAGGTCCGGGCGGTGGTCGACCGCCCTGGTGTCAGAGGGAGTTCGGGCCGCCGGTGCCGGCCAGGAGCCGGAGGGGGGCGGCGGCCGTTTCCGTGGCGGAGAACGGGGAGAGCCCGAGCGGGCGCGTCACGGGGGACGGCTCGTCGGTGAGGGCGGGGCGGGAGGGGGCCGCGTGGGCGGCGGGCAGCCTCTGGGTACCCGGCATGGCAACTCCTTTTGCGTGGGGGGTCGCACGCCCTCGTACGGGATCCGACGGACCCCGCGCGAAGGCGGTGTGCGGGAGGGCCGGACGGCACTCTGGTGGTGGGGTACCAGTGGCCGACGTGGTGGGGGGCTCACCCGCGCCTATGCTTGGTCTAGACCATACTCCTTGACGCTTTCCGGTCAAGAGGAAAGTGTCGGCCAGTGCCCGGATTCGATCCCTCATCTTCCCACGTGAGGGGCCGGATGGGGACCGTCGGGTGGGGGTGCGGCGCCGGATGGCGGCGGTTCGCCCCCCAGCCTACCTGGGGTGACCTTGATCACAAGAGGGTATCCAGGTGATCGATCGTCAATGTCCTTACGGGTAAGGCAACTTACCCCGAACGAACCCCCTGCCGTCGCCCGTGGCCCCATGTTCTCCGTGGTGAATCGACGGGGTTTGGCCCGGTGGCACTCCTCTTCGGCGCTGAACACGACCGGATCCACCGCTCCTGGCGAGAACTGGTCTAGGGATTCCGATGTTCTGACCCTCCGTCAGTGTCGTGACCGTCCGTCACACGGCGATGCCTCCGGGTCGCCCCGGGGTCGTGTGCCCGGAGGGGCCGCCGTGCACCGGACGCCGCGTGGAACGCCCCTCGGGGAGGGGTCGGGATGCCGTCGGACGCGTCCGGCGCGCGCCGCGAGGCGGACCGCGCCCTCCGTCAGGGGCGCCCCGGGTTCGCGTGGCCCCGCCCCCGGACCGCTGCCGGCCCGTCCGGCCCCCCGTCCGACCCCGTCCGTGCGGACGGACCCCCTGGGTCGCCGTATGGCCTGAGCAGGTAGAGCGAGTGACCCATACGGGGTACTTCATCGTCATTTGTAAGATGAAATGATCATGCAGGGGGGAGGGTGTCCACCGTGGACGGAGCACCGGTGATCACGGAGGACACCCCGCATGAGACGCACCCCCGGACGACGGCCCGTACCGGCCGGCCGGCCCACCGGCGCCCTGACCACGGTCGGCTGCGCGCTGGGAGCCGGACTGCTCGCCCTGGCCTCCCCCCTGGCCGCCCCCGCGGCGGGAGCGGCCGGAACCCCGGACGGAGCGACGGGCACCACCGGACCCACCCGTACGACCCCCGGCGCCACCAACCCCACCCGGACCGCCCCCGGCCCGCACCGGACCCCCACCGGCCCTGACGGCACCCCGTCCCGCACCGGCCCCGCCGACGGCTCGCCCCGCCCCTCCGGCACCACCGCCCACGGAGCGTCGCACACCCACCCGAGGGGACGCGCCGACCTCGCCGTCGGCTGGGGACCCGCACCGGGCCCGTCCACCCCGCCGGGCACCACCGGGACGACGACCCCCGACGGCCCGGCGGACACCACGAACGGCGCCGCCGCCCAGACCGGCACCCACCACGGCCCCGGCGGCGCCCCGCCCGCACGTCCCCCGGCCCGGGACACCTCCCCGCCCCCCGCGACCGCCGCCCCCGGTACGCCCCCGGCCCCCGGCTCCGCGCCCCCCGCCGACCCCACCGGCCGACCGCCCAGGGCCGAAGCCGCCACGACGGCGGCCCACGACCCCACCTACACCTACCGCGTCTTCGTCGTGAACCACGGCCCCTCCCAGGCCGTGGACGTCGTCGTCACCGACCGGCTGCCCGACTCCCTCGTCTTCGTCTCCGCCGACGGCTGCACCGCCGACGGACGGACCGTCACCTGCGGCCCCCTGGCCACCCTCGACGTCGGCGCGACCCACACCTGGCTGCTCACCGTCCGCCCCGCCGACGACTACACCGGCGACGGCTCCGACATCACCAACACCGCCGTCGTCACCTCCGGCACCGAGGACCCCGACAGCGCCAACAACACCGCCACCCACACCGGCGTCCCCGTCCCCGACGGCACCGGCAAGGCCGACCTCGCCCTGGCCAAGACCTCCGTGCTGCCCCCCGGCCGCACCGACGCCGTCCGCCCCGGCGACCGGTTCGCCTACCGCCTCACCGTCCGCAACCACGGACCCGCCACGGCGGTCGGCGTCCAGGTCACCGACCCCCTCCCGGCCGTCCTCGGCTTCGTCTCGTCCCCCGACGGCTGCCGCACCTCCCCGGAGCACGACCGCACCGTGGTGTGCCCGGTGCGCGACCGCCTCCCCGCCGGAGCGTCGGTGACCTACGAACTCCTCGTCCGGGTCCGGGAGGACGTCACCCGGGGCGGCGGGGGAGGGGGCGGCGGCGGCCACGCCCACCACCGCCGGTGCGAGATCGAGAACACCGCCCATGTCACCGCCCTCACCCGCGACCCCGTCCCCGCCAACAACAGCAACCGCCCCGGCACCACCGGCCCCGGCGGAGGCCCCCTCTACCTCGAACGCCCCGCCAACGGCCCCCACCAGCCCCCCGAGCCCCACCACCCCCCACGGCCCGACACCCCGGACCGGCCCCACGACCCGGGCCGCCCCCACACCCCGGACCAGCTCGCCGAAACCGGCCGCGACGTCCCCGACTGGCTGCCCTGGACCGCCGCGCTGACCCTCACCACCGGCGGCGCCCTCGTCCTCCTCTCCCGTCGGCACCGCCACCGCGCCCCCGGGAAGGACACCCGGCCATGAGACGCCCCGCCAAGCGGCTCCTCCCCGTCCTCGTCCTCGCCCTGACCGCCGTCCTGGCCCTGCTCCTCACCCCGCCGCCCACCCCGGCCGCCGCGCACGCGGCCGCCCCCCGCGCCCTCAACTTCCCCGTCCACGAACCCTTCGACGGTCCCACCGGCAACCTCGGCACCCTCACCGGCAACGCCAGCTACCAGAGCGGCGGCTGGCTCCGCCTCACCAGCGCCGCCACCACCCAGGCGGGCGGCTGGGAGATGAACGACTCCTTCCCCACCAGCCTCGGGATCGTCGCCGAGTTCACCTACGCCACCTACGGCGGCACCACCTTCGACGGCAAACGCGGCGACGGCCTCACCTTCTTCCTCGCCGACGGCACCGCCGTCAACGGCACCGGAGCCCCCGGCGGCGCCCTCGGCTACGCCTGCGGCGGCGGACCCCCCTGCAACCGCTCCGGCGTCCCCGGCGCGTTCCTCGGCATCGGCCTCGACGAGTTCGGCAACTTCTCCTCACCCGGCGTCGGCAACGGCGGCCCCGGCTCCCAGGCCAACCGGTTCGTGGTGCGCGGCGGCGGCAACGGCACCACCGGCTACCGCTTCGGCACCTCCGCCGCGGGCCCGGGCGGCACCGTCGAGACCCGCGGCCGAGGCGACTACCGGGCCGTCCGCGTCACCGTCACCCCCAGCGGAAGCAGGCTCCTGCTGTCCATCTGGTCCGACACCGGCCCCGGCACCGCCTTCAACCAGCTCGTCACCGACTACGACGTCACCACCATCACCGGTCAGCCCGCCCTCCCCGGCACCCTCAAGGTCGGCTTCTCCGGCGGCACCGGCGGCGCCACCAACATCCACGAGATCGGCGACCTCAAGATCAACGTCCCCGCCGACCTCTCCGTCACCAAGACCGGCACCCCCGCCACCGCCCGCGCCGGGGACCCCGTCACCTACACGGTCACCGTCGCCAACAGCGGCGCCAACGCCGTCACCGGCGCCGTACTGCGCGACGCCGTCCCCGGCCTCACCAACGTCACCTGGACCTGCGCCGCGAGCACCGGCGCCCGGTGCGTCCAGACCTCCGGCAGCGGAAACACCGTGAGCGCCTCCGCCGACCTGCCCCGCAACGCCTCGGTCACCTACACCATCCGCAGCACCGCCCCCGGCACCCCCGGCACGCTCACCAACATTGCCACCGTCTACGCCCCCGCCGACCGCATGGACACCAACTCCGCCAACGACAGCGCCTCCACGACCACCACCGTGACCGCGCTCGCCGACGCCTCGGTGACCAAACAGAGCCTCGGCACCGGCCCCGTCACCCCCGGCCAGAGCTTCGACTACCGGATCACGGCGAACAACGCGGGCCCCTCCGCCACCAGCGGGGTCCAGATCACCGACACCCTCCCCGCCGCCCTCGCGTTCGTGTCCTCGTCCGACGGCTGCGCCGCCACCGGCCAGACCGTCACCTGCCCCACCACCGCCCTCGCCGCGGGCGGCTCCCAGGCATGGACCTTCCGCGTCAAACTCGCCGACACCTACACCGGCGACGGAAACGACCTCGGCAACACCGCGACCGTCCGGCACGCCGTCGCCGACTCGAACACCGCCAACAACACCACGGGCGCCGTCCCCCCGCCCGGCGGGGTCACCGAACCCCGCGCCGACCTGCGGACCGTCAAACAGACCGCGACCGGCACCCCCGTCTCCCCCGGCCAGACCTTCGACTACCGGGTGACCGTCACCAACGCGGGCCCCTCACTCGCCCGCGCCGTCCGCCTCACGGACCCGCTGCCCGCCGCCCTGGCGTTCGTGTCCTCGCCCGACGGCTGCACCGCCACCGGCCGGACCGTCAGCTGCGGCCCCGCCGCCACCCTCGCCGTCGGCGCCTCCACGAGCTGGACGTTCCGCGTCCGCCTCGACCCCGGGTACCAGGCCGACGGCACCGCCCTGCGCAACACCGCCACCGCCACCGCCACCACCCAGGACCCCGACCCCGCCAACAACAGCGGCACCGCGGGCGTCCCCGGAGCCCGGGTCACCCCGCCCACCGCCGACGTGACCCTCACCAAACACACCACCTGAACACCGGACACCCCCACCCCGAGGAACGGACCGATACGCCATGAGACCGAGCAGCAGACGAGGACGGCGGCGCCCGCGATCCGTACGGAGAGCCGTGGTCGCCGCCGTCCTGGCGGTCGCCACCGCCCCCCTGTGGCCCGCCACCGCGACCGCCCTGCCCCCGGCCCCCGCCCGGGTCGTCACCCAGCTGGGCGCCCTCGCCCCGGCGCTCGCCGCCGACACCCCGCCCGGCGGACTGGTCACCTACACCCTCACCGCGCGGAACAACGGTCCCTCCGTCGCCCGTGACGTCCTCGCCTCGGACACCCTCCCCGAGGGACTGGAGTTCGTGTCGTCCGCCGACGGCTGCACCGCCGCCGGACTCAACGTCACCTGCGGCCCGGAACCCGAACTGACCGTCGGCGAGACCAAGACCTGGACGTTCGTGGTCCGTATCGACCCCTCCTACCAGGGCGACGGCTCCGACCTCGGGAACACCGCCACCGCCACCTCCGAAGCCGTCGACCCCGACCCGGACAACAACAAGACCGACCCCGTCTCCCCGACCGGGCCCTTCGACCCGGTCTCCGACCTCAACACCCTCAAGACGGCGATCGGCACCGGCCCGACCGTCCCCGGCGAGGACTTCCAGTACCGGATCTCCGTGGAGAACACCGGACCCTCCGACGCCCGGAACGTCACCGCCACCGACAACCTCCCCGCCTCCCTGACGTTCGTCTCCTCCGGTGACCCCTGCACCGCCACCGGACAACGCGTCACCTGCGGCCCGCGCGGAGTCCTCCCGCCCGGCGACACCGTCTCCTGGACCTTCCGCGTCAAACTCGCAGACACCTACACCGGCAACGGCACCGACCTGCGCAACACCGCCACCGCCACCTCCGACTCCGAGGACCCCAACCCCGAGGACAACACCTCACCACCCGTCCTCCCGCCCGGCGGGGTCACCCGCCCGCAGGCCGACATCTGGGTCACCAAACGCCCCACGACCACCACCGTCATCGCCCCCGGTGAAACCTTCGACTACGCGGTCACCGTCACCAACGACGGCCCCTCCCGCGCCGTGAACGTCACCGCCACCGACACCCTCCCCGGCCCCCTGGCGTTCGTGTCCTCGCCCGACGGCTGCACCGCTACCGGCCAGAACGTCAGCTGCGGACCACAGGCCGCGCTCGCCCCCGGCACCTCCAGGACCTGGCGCTTCACCGTCCGCCTCGACCAGGCGTACCGGGGCGACGGCTCCGACATCCAGAACGTCGCCGTCGTCGACTCCGACACCGACGACCCCGCCACCGGCAACAACACCAGCCCGCCCGCCGGACTCCCCGGCAGCGCCGTCAACCAGCCCTACGCCGACCTGTCGCTCACCAAGGAACCCGTCGGCACCGTCTCCCCGGTCCCCGGCCAGCAGTTCTCCTACCGCGTCACGGTCACCAACAACGGCCCCTCGGCGGACGCCTTCAACATCCGGCTCACCGACGACCTGCCCGCCGGACTCACCTACGTCTCCTCCTCACCCACCGGCTGCACCGTCTCCGGCCAGGCGGTCTCCTGCCGCCGCACCACCCCCCTGCGGGTCGGCGAGAGCGTCGAGTACGTCCTGACGGTCCGGGTCGACCCCGCCTACAAGGGCGACGGCAGCGACCTGCTGAACACCGCCCACGTCACCGCCGACAACATCGACCCGGCCAGCGAGAACGACACCGACACCGCCACCGTCCCCGGCGGCACCGTCGCCCCGCCCTCGGCGGACCTCGCGATCGTCAAACGACCCGTCACCTCGACGCCCGTCGCCCCCGGCCAGACCTTCGAGTACCAGGTCACCGTCACCAACAACGGCCCCTCCCAGGCGGAGGACGTCACCGTCACCGACGTCCTGCCCACCGCCCTGACCTACGTCTCCTCCGACGACGACTGCCTCTCCGGGGAGACCGTCGTCTGCGGCCAACTGCCCACCCTCGCCCCCGGTGCCTCCGTGACCTGGGTCTTCCGGGTCAAGCTCGCACCGGACTACACCGGCGACGGCACCGACATCCGCAACACCGCCACCGTCCACTCCGTCACCCGCGACCCCGCCCACAACAACAACAGCAGCACCACCGGAACACCGGGCGGCACGGTCACCAAGCCGACCGCGGACCTGGAGATCACGAAGGAGACCCCGTGACCCCCACCCCCTGAACCGGCACCCGCACGGCCCGGGGCCCGTCCCGCCCACCCGGCGCGACGGGCCCCGGGCCGCGCCCGCCGCACCACACGGCCGCCGGGGGACCCCCCGGGGAACGACCCGGACCCCACCCCGCACGACGGCCGCCGAGTAACCCGGGGAACGGCCAGCACTCGCCCCCGGGGAACGGCCAGCATCCGCCCCCGGACCCGACCAGCCGCCCCCGGACGGCACGAAGACGGAGACGGCGGACGTCCGCGAACCGCCCGGGGACACGACCCGCCGACGCCGAAGCGGAACGGCCACGGAACCCCCGTCCGCCCGTCACCGCCTCCGCACGTGCAGGACATGAGCGCCGAGCGGCAGCGGACGACACCCCACCAGCCCCAGACCCACCGCCTCGAACAACCCCGCGTACTCGTCCAGCCGCCGCTCACGCCCCCCGGTGTTGCACAACATGTGCAGATCCCACGCCGTCGCCAGCGACGGCGCCCCGTCCCCGGGCAGCACCCGCTCGACCACCAGCAACTCCGCGTGCGACGGCATCGCCTCCGCCACCCCCGCCAGGATCCGGCGACACCGCTCGTCGTCCCAGTCGTGCAGCACCCGCGACAACAGGTAGACGTCCCCCGCCCCCGGCACGTCCCCGAACTCCCCGGCCACGAAGGCGCACCGCCCGCCCACCCCCGTCGCCGCCAACCGCTCCCGGGCGGCCTCCACCACACGAGGCCGCTCCAACAGCACCCCCCGCAACGACGGATGGGCCGCCAGCACCCGCCCGAGCAGCTCCCCGGTACCCCCCGCCACGTCGACCACCGTCCCCGCCCCGCGCGCGGCGGCCGTCAGCACCGGATGCGACGGCAACGGGCCGAACATCCGGGAACCCGCCGCCATCGACCGGTCGAACACCGCCGCCAGTTCCGGATCCCGGGCGAACCGCTCGAAGTGGTTCTCGCCGTGCAACCGCTCGAACCCCGGCTCACCCGTCCGCACCGCATGCCCCAGTTGCGCGAACGACTCGTAGAACGGCCCCCCGTACATCACCGCCAGCGACCGCATCGACCCGGCCGCCTCCTCCCGCAGCAGCATCCCGGTCCCGGTCAGCCGGAACCCGTCCCCGTCCCGGGCCACCACCCCCAGCATGGCGAGGTACCGCAACAACGTCCCCAGCGCCCCCGGCCGCGCCCCGACCAAGCGCGCCAGCCGCTCCGCACCCAGCGGCACCTCCGGACTCATGGCCTCCGGCAGCCGCAACTCGACGCACACGGCGAGCGCCCGCGTGGTCCAGGCCCCGGTCAGCAGCCGCAGCAACTCCTCCGCCCGGACGTCGTCCGGGGCCGGGGCGGCGCCGGGGGAGCCGTCGGACCCCGGCCCCGGACCGGAGGACGGCCGGCACTCCGCCAGATGCTCGGCGAGCGCCTCACGATGGTCCCCACCCGCGTACAGCTCCAGCCGCCGCAACCCGCTCCCCGCCCCCGGGGACGCCGCGAAGTAGAACACCGTCCCGCCCTCGTGCGGGTTGTACCCGCCGCCGTCCGCGACCGCCCCGTACCGGGCGAAGACCGCCCGCAGCCCCCGCAGCACCAGCGGATCGGGCCCGTCCACCTCGAACGCCAGATGCGCCTCGTGGCCGTGGTCCCGCTCGTGCGCGGCGACCGCCGACAGCTCCGACCCCGGTGGCACGGTCAGGGCGAACACCTCGACCGCCCGCCGCTCCCCGCGTGGGCCGTTCACCATGGGCCGCAGGATCCTCACGTCCAGGCCGTCGGGGTCCAGCCCGTGACGCGTGGCCAGCCGGTCGCGTACCACGACGCTCGGCCGGGACCCCGCGCCGTCGGCGAGCCCGCACCCGGCCAGCCCGGCCCGCAGCGCGGACTCGTGGACGGGGAAGACCACCAGCGCGCTGTGCGCGAACCGGCAACGCTCCGCCACTGCCCGCAACTCCGCTCCCACCAGCCCGGGCAGTACCCGGGACAACAGGACGGAGGTCTCCTGCTCGCGGACGAAACCGGCCGCCGCGCGCAGCCGTTGGACGTCGTCGGGCGCGAGACCGGCCGCCACGACAGGGGTACTCATCGTCATCGGGAAGAAATCCTCAGTGAGGGACGAAGGAAAGGAAGGAGAGAACGGGAGAAGGAGAGGAACGGCGAAAGGAAAGCGGCGAAAGGAAAGCGGCGAAAGACGGTGGCAGAACAATGCGGGAGAAGAGACAGGGAGAGACCGCACGCCGACACGCCTAAGACATCGTTTCTGTTGGCTTGATCGTTCGTTGAACTGTGTGTGACGGATCTGGTTGAGCGTTTGGTGCCGGATGAGTTGTGGGTGCTGTTCCGGCGAGTGGTGCCGCCGACGGAGAACAGGCGCCCGCAGGGCGGGGGCAAGCGGCGGGCCGGTGACCGCGAGGCCTTGGCGGCGATCGTCTTCGTGGCCACATCCGGCTGCACGTGGCGGCAGTTGCCCCCGGTGTTCGGCCCGTGCTGGCAGACGGTGTACCGCCGCTTCGCCCAGTGGAGCCGGGACCGTGTCTGGGCCCGGCTCCACCGCGTGATCCTGGACGAACTCGGCGCCCGCGGAGAGCTGGACTGGTCGCGGTGCGCGATCGACTCCGTGAGTGTCCGGGCCGCAAAAGGGGGCCACTGACCGGACCGAATCCGACCGACCGTGGCAAGCTCGGATCGAAGATCCACCTGATCACCGACCGGAACGGACTGCCCCTGTCGCTGGGCATCTCGGCCGCGAACATGCACGACAGCCTCGGCCTGATGCCCCTCGTGCGCGGCATCCCGCCCATCCGCTCCCGCCGCGGACCACGACGGCGCCGCCCGGCCAAGCTCCACGGCGACAAGGGTTACGACTACGCCCACCTGCGCCGATGGCTCCGCGGCAGAGGCATCCGCCACCGCATCGCCCGCAAGGGCATTGAGTCCTCCCAGCGCCTGGGCCGCCACCGCTGGGTAGTCGAACGCACGGTGTCGTGGCTGGCCGGCTGCCGACGACTCCACCGCCGCTACGAACGCAAGCCCGAGCACTTCCTCGCCTTCGTCGGCATAGCCGCAGCCCTCATCTGCCACCGCAGACTTACCAACTGAAACAACGTCTAAGCCTAGGCGGGAAACAGCGGCTATGCCCACGCGGTGGGCGCCGCCGTCCGTGGTGCATCCGCCCGCCGTAGCCTGGTGTGGACTGCCCGGTGGGACGGAGAAGAGAGGCCACACCCGGGGGTGTGGCCTGGGTGAACCGCTGTGGTCAGTGGGAGTTGTCGGCTGTTCCCGGTCGTAGCAATTCCGACATGCGGTTGAGTGCTTCGGCGGTCCGGGCCTCCTGTTCCTCTTTCGGCAGTCTGACGAAGGCCAGCTCGGATGTGCACCGTTCACGCAGGTCGTCCCGGTCGAACCAGCGAAGAGGGTGACGGGGATCGCCGGGGTCGTAGACGCTTTGTCCGTACGCCTCCATGAGCGTCAGGTCATACCGCCGGTGGCCGTGACTTGCGTCCGGCGGGAGGAGGCCGCCCGCCATGCGGTTCATCCAGTCCTCCCGGATCGCGTGCTCGTCATCGGGCTCGTCGGCATCGGGGTCGTAGCCGAACACGTCATCTGCGTTCCGAAGTCCGGGGAACATGTCAAGGACGTCGCCGATCTGAGGCGGGTCGGTGTTCTGGATGACGATCCACAGGGCGTACTCGTCGGCCAGGCACTGAGGGCGCGGGACACGCCCTTTCCCCAGTTCGCTGCCGATCCGCATGATGCGCTCACCCATGCGCACCAGCCAGTGGTTGCTGACCTGGGTGAGAGCCAGTTCAGGCAGCTCGCGCAGGAGGCCGACATCCCGGATTGTCGCCTCGCCTTTCAGGTAGGCGGCGAATTCGTAGTTGAACGAGGTGTCCAGGTGCAGCTTGCCGTCCCGGGTGGGGGCGAAATCGGAGAAGTCGACGGTGTTGGCCAGGGCCATGGCGTCTGCCGGGGTGAGCGGCTCACCGGTGAAAGACCTGTTGAACAACTGCACGACATCACTGACCGACTGGTCGATCTCGACGCGGTCTTCGGCCTCCGGAGTGGCCTCGGCATCAGTCAGCTGCCTCAGCGCTGTGACGCTGAGCTTCAGCGCCCGGGCGAATCCTTGCAGGTTGCCCGCCCGGAACCCGTCCAGTGCGCTGGCACTGTCTGCGCTGTTCTCGAAGCGCCGCCAGGTCGCCAGAGATACGTCAGCGCGCCGGGCCGTCTCCTGCTGTGTGAGGTTCAGCTGGGCACGGCGCCGCTTCACCGCGTTGTTCGCCGATTCCTTGGCCATGCTCGCCCCTTCGCGTGTCCGACAGCTAATCTCCATTGAGATTAGCACTCATTGAGTGCTCATTTGATGTTGGGTGGGAGTTGGTCGTGGTACAGGACAGGGACGGCTGGCTGCCGACCGGAACACCGAGCCGGCACGGAATCCCGGGCAGGGGCTGGACTTGAATCTCAGCGCGCGCAGGACGGGAGAGGTGGATGTCGCTGTCTGGCGCTCTCCCGAGGGCGCCGCGGACACGACGCGGTGCGCAGGGGGAAAGGGAATCTCGGCACGTGCCAATCTGAACCAGGCAGGCCACGTGCCAGCTGTCTGACGAGAAGAACTGCCGACGTTCGGTGGTCGGCAACCTGGTGGGGAAACCTGCGTGTGCTCTTCAGCCCCCGTGCGCTGCGGACAGGGCTGTTACTTCGGCCTCCGCACGAAGCCCTGGCGGCCCGGCAGGCTGCGGGCCCGGATGTCCGAGCCCTGGTGCAGGATGAAGGCACTGCGCTCCGCATCCCTTGCGGGGAGCCAGGCCGGGTCTGCTGCGTCAATTGGGGGCGTTCGTGTTCCAGCGTCATCTTCACCGTCACGACGATGTCAACCTGGTGATGTCCGCGCTGGGAGAAGACCCTCAGCGCCTACCGGTCCTGATCGCCTTGGGCACGACATTGCGCGGGGACGTGGCTTCGGCACTGCGGGAGGTCATCGCGACCGGAGCGTGGCAGGACGACGTACGTGTCCGCAGCGCTGTGGCCCACTGGCGAGAGGAACCCCGCTTCCAGGTCTTTCTTGAGCACGGGCTGGAAAAGCGCCGCGACCGGGGCCCCAAACACGAGCACCTGGACGCCGCTCTGCTGACGTTCCCCGAGACCCGCGCAGCCCTGTACCGGGTGAGCGCTGCGGGATGCCCGCAGCACTGCCGCACCGAGCGTGACCTCCTCGCCGAGGACCGGCATGTGGATGACTACCGGCAGGCACTGTTCGGCTGGTACGCCGCTGTCCAGCACGCGCACGCCTGCGTGGTGAGGGCAGCACGCTGGTTCGCGGACCCGCAACGGTCCGACTCCCGCCGACCGGAGACCTTCACCGACTGGATGAGCGGAACCCAGCGCCGTGACCGGGGCGGGACCGTCCAGGAAGCGGAGCCGACTGCCGCGCGCGCCGTGCAGGAGATCATTCTGATGATGCAGGCATGGAGTCCGCACACCTTCGAAGCCATTGAGGTGGCTTTCCAGAAGGCTGAGGGAGAAGACGCGTCCCATGGCTGGGGCGGCAGCTTCGAGCCCGCCGGCCGGTATGAAGCCCAGGCGGCCGCAGAGGCCCTCGCGAGTGTCTTGTCCTCGGAGGAACGCCAGCATGTCCGGGCGGTCATCGACGGGATCGAGAGCGACGACGAGTACCGTGACATGCACCTTGCGAAGGACGCCACGCTGGCCTGCACCAGCAACCAGCACCGCGTCTTCGGCGCCGATCCCGGCGAGCGCGAGGACTGCGCCACGGCTCGAGGCCGCGTGTACGAGAAGGCATCCCAGTCCTGGACCGAGGGTGTCGACCGCGCGGCCGACACCGCCCGGCTGGCCCGGTTCCTTCTTGGACCCCATACCGACCGAATTCAGAACGCCCTTGCCGCAGCCCGGACCGCCGTCACCAGAGACACCGCAGAGCGGACACCGCAGATCTGGCACGACAACGCCGAACCTCTCCGGGAAGCCCGCGAAGCCGCAGGACTCGATCTCCACGACACCGCCAGCCACCTCGGCATCAAGCCCGCCACACTCCAGCGCTTCGAACAGGCAACCGGAAAGCTCCCCGGGCGCCCGGTCTCCCTCGGCTACCTCCAACTTCTCACCCTGACCTGCACCCAGGCGGGCCGCCCCGCTCCCGCCTGCATCCCGCAGACCATCTCCCAGCCGGTGATCTCACTGCCGACCACCCTGTAGCACGCCACCACGGCATACCCCCTGCCGTCACACCACCGTGATGTGAGGAACCCCCGTGTTCGAAGAGGTACATCACCGGCCCTGCGGACGCCCCACCAAGTCCGGCAGCCCCTGCCGTGCGCAGTTCTCCGGTCCGGGCTTCGCCTGCAAACTGCACACCACCGACCACGAAAGAGCCCTCGTGGAAGCCTATGAGCAGGGCCTTCAGGCCGGCCGGGCGCAGGAAAGGGAGTGGAGACAGCGGGCCGATACCGCGCAGGTCGAACACCTTGAGCACCAGATACGGACCCTGCGGGAAGAACTCGACGCCAAGAACCGCCGCTTCGAAGTCGACGGCCACCAGGCCGTCACCGTCGACGGCTACGGATACCGCTGGAGCGGCCCCGGCACGCTCGAGGTCGGCGACCATGTGCTCCTGCCCGAGAACAACGTCAGCACCCTGCGGCACGGCCCGGGCCCCTTCCCCGGGACTGTGACCGAACTGGGCACCACCTACACCGGGACCCTCAGCACGGTCATCTCCCGGACCCCTGCCACCCCGCGGCAGACCAGCTGACACCACACGCCCACGCCAACCGGCACCCGAACCGACCAGCAGAGGTCTTCCGTGAAACGCGAGCGCGCCACCACCCTCCTGAACGACATGCTCGACCGCCTGGAGAAGGGAGGCTGGCCCCTGGACCTCGTCGACGAGATCCTCGTCTTCGGCTCCTACGCACGCGGCGCGCTGAACCCCTCGGACGTCGACACGGTCGTGGAACACCGCAGGGACGACCGCCTCGTCTCCGAGTTTGTCCACGCCCTGTCCTACGGCCGCGACCCCTCCGCCTCGATGAAACGCGCACTGAAAGGCAACAGCCGCGGTCTGCAGATCCACTTCGGCGAACGCAAGACCCTCGAAGAGGAAGGATTCGAACTGACCCTGCTATGGACACGGGGCGAACCCATCGACACCGCCCGCGCCCGGCTTGCCGCCATCACTCCCGACCCTGCCGCAGGCCGGGCCCCGCGCGACCACATGATCGAAGCCTTCGACGGCATCGACCGCTGGGTTCCGCGCCCGGTCCGCATCGATCTCACCGACCTAGCCGACCGCAAGGCCGTCACCATCCGCCAGCTCCAACTCCCCGACACCGAACCCGCCCACCCCGCAGCCCGAGAGGCCCTCACCCGCTGGGTCGACACCAGCCCACTGCGCCGTGCCGCGGCAGCCACCCTCGCCCACCTCGAAGCCACCTCCCGCCCCCTCGACTCCGTCTACCTGCACGGCGAACCGGTCATCGGCAGCCGTTACAGCAACACCACATGGCAGACCGGCGTCGGATTCGGCTGGAACCACTACCGCAGCATCTCCCACCACCTGCAGGAGGGCACCGACTGGTTCGAGGTCGTCCGCCCCACACGGACCCAGCCTCTGCACACCCTCCACATCGCTGTCCAGGACCGCTCCGCCCTCCCCCGCCGATGACCGGCCTCTGGCAGCGGGAGCGGTCCTTATTCGAAGGGCCGTTGCCCCGCTGGGGGCGCACCCTGAACGCTGCGGTGGACGGCTGTTTGAGCCTCAGTCCGCGGACGCCGGAGACGTCAGCTCGTCCGGCGCGGCAAGACGCGGGGCGATTGCTGCGGCGACCATGCCGCAGGACAGGTACATACCGATGGTGTGGCAGCCGACCGGTGCCATGTGCCCGATATCGTCAGTGTCCACGCCGTCGAACCGGACGGACAGCGACAGGGGAACTCGAGGTCGACCCAGCGCAGCGGGTCGGCGATTGCCGGTCGCGCAGCAACGCGTTGGCCTGTTCACAGGACCGGCCGCATGTCGCAGTCTGCGTGGGAAGTCCGTAAAGGGCCATGGCCATTGATGCCGCCGGACCCGGGACGCACGGTGGTGCCGGTTCCGGCGGCTTTCGAAAGGTCGCACCTGCGCCGTGGGCTCAGGCGACCGCGTGGCATGGTGGCCGTCAAATCGCCACACCGCAGCCCACCGATCCTGGTGAACTTCGGTACCCCAATATTGCGTCACCGTGTAGCCGTTCACGCAGATCAGAGCACCAGAGGAGGGTTTCGCGCCACGGAGGCGGCGGCCTGAACAGGGCCACCATCATCGCAGATAGCTCTGTCGTGGTCACTTAATGATGTGAGATGGAGAGCCGGATGACGCTGTCGTCTGACGATTTGCAGTATTACCGCCGCGTGCTGATCAGCGCGGCTGTTCGTGCCGGGTGTTCGCACACCTGCCGCTACGAGGAGCCGGCCGCCCGACGGGAGATCGCCCGGATGACCGGGGTCGTCATGTCGGTATGCGGCCCAGGCCGGGGCCCGAACACACCGGCGGCGCTCATCGAGGCCCTGCATCATCCCCTCGCACGGATCGCTCCCGGCCTGTTTGCCGACAGCCAGACGGGCTCGCTGACGGTACTCGACGGCGGTGATCTCAGCGACGACGTGTACGCCGAGGGATGTGAGGACATCGTCGAGCTGCTCAGCGGTGGCGTCGACCCCGCGCGCCGCTGGCTGCCCACCTGGGCGTGGATGCACGGCGAGATGGTGGAACGTGAGGCGTTCCAGCTGATCAACGAGGGTGCCACCGAGCACGAGTACACCGCGCACAGGTACTTCGTGGTCAAGCAGCCCGCAGGCGGGGAGCGGCAGCTGGCAGAGCTGTTCAGTTCGGCGGTCGGCATGCGCAAGTCCGTGCGCTACGTGCCGATCCCGGCGGACCAGGTGTTCCGGGGGAAGTGGTGGTGGCCGTGCCCGATGTGCAAGTGGCCGATGCACATCGACGGCGACGAGGTGCGCCGCCGCTTCCCGCTGCACAACGCGGTGTACTTCGTGCGTGCCGATTCCGCGAAGGGGCGTCCGCTGCTGCAGCGGCGGGACGGCGGCGTGCCGCGGCAGCCGGCGGCGCGGCCCTGTTACCGGGAGGGGCCGAACCGCAGCATGTGCGTGGAGACCGCAGTGTGGCGGCACATCGTCATCTCCGGAGTCTCCGAGATCTACCTCTTGCAAGTCTGTAGGGGAGTGTCAGTTGAGAATCGTCATTTGAGCGTCAGTGGTATGGGCCCGGTGACCTGGCGGTTGGCGCTGACGGATGGTGCTCATCTGGTGCTGACATGAGTGACGAACGGCCATGTCATTCTTGTGCAGACTGCTATAGCGGGTGGCGAGTTTGCGCTGGTCAGAGGCGTCCGATCGGGAGAGGCCATCTGTCCCCGCGGGCCTGTCACTTGTGCGCGCGGATGGTGTGGTGGTCGGCGGCCCAGGGGTATGCCGAGGAGGTCGCACGGCCAGGCCGGTTCGCGACGGACTTCGATGTCTTCGTCGGCTGGGCAGGCCGCCTGTGCGGTCACTCCGGGAAGGTCACTGCGTGTTCCAGCCAGCCAACCGCCTTCAGGTCCCGGGCTAGCCAGCCGTAGGCGAGGTTGGTGGCCTGACGTTCCAGCCCCGTCGACAACTCCTCGTGATGCACTGCTGGGCGATGGAACACCGAGGCGTGGTCCTCTTGCAGACTGCTCCACAGGGAGCTGGGGATGTTCGGCTCCTCGGCGAGGTCGAACTCCACTGCTGGCGCATCCTGCATACGAGATCCGGCATTGGTGCGCAGGGTGTAGGCAACGTTGGCGCTGTAGGCCTTGGTGTTACCTGGCTCCGGCATGATCACTAGGTGTATTGACCCGGAGTGTTGTTGACGCGGCTGATGGGCGGGTGTCCGTCGAGTGCGGTGTGGCAGCGGTGGTGGTTGTAGGTGTGGAGGAAGTCTGCCAGGGCTGCTGTCCGCTCGGTGTTCGAGGTGTAGGGCCGCTGGTAGGCCCACTCCTCGAGGAGGGTGCGGTTGAAGCGTTCGACCTTGCCGTTGGTCTGCGGCCGGTAGGGCCGGATCTTCTTGTGGGCGATACCGGCCGCGGTGAGGGTCTGGGTGAACAGCTTGGCTTTGTAGCAGGAGCCGTTGTCGGTCAGGACGCGTTCGACGGTGATGCCGTGGGCGGCGAAGAACGCGTTCGCCCGCTGCCAGAAGCCGATCGCGGTGTGCCTGCGTTCGTCGGTGAGGACTTCGCTGTAGGCCAGGCGGGAGTGGTCGTCGACGGCGGAGTGGATGTAGCTGTAGCCGATCACTGGCGTGCTGCTTCTGCGCTGGCCGGTGGTGGCCTGGCGGTTGCGGTCTCCGGCCGTGCGGCCCACGATGCGCCAGCCGCCGCCGTCGGGAATGTTGCCGAGTTTTTTGATGTCGACGTGGACCAGTTCGCCGGGCCGGTCGCGTTCGTAGCGGCGGATCGGTTCGCCGGTGGGCCGGTCGAGCCAGGCCAGCCGGTTCAGGCCGTGGCGGGCCAGGATCCGGTGGATCGTGGAGGCGGGCAGGCCCAGGATCGGGCCGATCCGGGCCGGGCCGAGTTTGCGGCTGGTCCGCAACTGGCAGACACGTGCCTCGACCGTGGCGGACGTGCGGTGCGGGGTGGTGCGGGGTCGGCTGGAACGGTCGTGCAGGCCCGCCTCTCCTTCGAACCGCCAGCGGCGGAGCCATTTGTGGGCGGTGGGACGCGATATGCCCATCTCCGCGGCCACATGCGCGACAGGGCGGCCGGCGAGGACACGTTCGACCAGGATCCGTCTGCCGTGAACGGTCAGCCGGGCATTACGGTGGGACACGAAGACCTCCGTGTGGTGAAGCCTAGACACCTCCACCACACCGGAGGGAGGTCTTCGCCATGATCAAGACCAACCAGCGTTAACAACGCTCGTGATCAATACAACTAGGCCGTCGGCGCGGACCGGGAAGATGCTGTACAGGCCGAGCGCGGCCCCGAACCGGGGAAAGTTGTGCTGCACCAGGTCGCGGTAGCCGGCGAGGGCGTCGCGTACGATGTCCTGGGTGATGGATCGGGTCAGTTCGGGGGAGTAGGTCTGCCAGAGGTAGCGGCCTTCCCCTGGGCGGTCGGCGGGCGGGCGCGGATCGGTGAGCTTGTCCTCAGGCAGGTGCTGCAACTGGGCGTGGAGCCAGCGGACGTCGGCGGAGTCCACGGTGTATCTGCCCCACTGCCACCGCGACCATCGCGTTGTCTCGACATGCGCCATCAGCGCATCCACCTCCGGCCGGAGGTCCTCCAAGGAGATCTCCCGGCCGAGTCTGCCGGGCCGCCCCTTCCCCATGATCTGCTGAGCGAGGAACCATGCCCGTTCGGCCGCCAGGGGAGAGGCGGCGTCGACCGGGAGGGTGCGGTTCTTCACCCGGCGTGCCAACGGCTCACGCAGCCGGTTGCGGGACCATACCCAGCGAGTCAGGGGTGCGTCGGAGACGGGGAAGCTTTGGCGGTCATGGAATTGCGCCATGGGGAAGGACTGCCAGGGGTGGATGTCTGGCCGGACGACGAGATCGGCGTCCAGGACTCCCTCACGGGCCTGCGCGACGGTCATCCACCTGTCCTCCTGATCCATGAGTACACCCCACGGCGCGAGCGCGCCCTGATCATGCGGCGCCAACAACTTCCCCAGCTCGCCCAGCCCTTCAAGCCACGAGAGCGTCGCCTCACGCAGCCGGCCCCCTATCGCGAGAGCCGGCTCGGGGTCTTCGTCGCAGGCTCCGGCCGATCCGCCCGCCGGTCCGTTCGTGGAAGCCGGCGGCAGCGGGCCGGTGTCGTGATCAGATGTGGTCTCGTCAAGGACCCAGGATGCGGCTGCTGGGTTGGTGCAGGCCAGGCGGCGCAGGAACTCCTCCGCGCAGCCACTGGTCGCGGTCTCCACGGCGAACGCGATCGCGTATCGCCAGCGCGGGAAGTGTTCGGCTCCCGCAGCGGTTTCGAGCTGTGCCTCCTCGTCTTGCAGGGCCTGCGCGGCGAAGTGCTGCTCGAACAGGGGGAGAGCAAAGCGCAGCAGTCCGTCGTCGTGGACGACGAGCCCGGTCGCTTCCAGTTCCCAGATCACGTGCTGGCGGGCGAAAGCGCTCGCTGACACAGGGCTTTGCTGGTCCAGGATGCTGGCGGCGAGTCGGGGCAGGCTTGCCCATACCTCCGGTGAGGCTTCGGGGTGTTCGCGCTGGAGGATGGCGCGGGCCAGTCCTGACAGCAGTTCACGCGTGGAGACCTGCGTGTCGCCGCCGGCTCGCAGACGGCTGGCGAGGGCGTGGACTTGCAGGGGACTGGTCAGCAGCTGCTGCATCTCGTGCGTGTCCAAGCCGGGCACGTAGTCCTCGTTCAGCACGGTGTGCAGCAGGTCCCAGCCCCGCTGTACCGGCCATGCCGGCACGTCGAGGCGTTCTGCCGCATCCACGTTGCCCGCGCCCGGGCGGGTGGTCGCCAGGATGTGTACCTGGGGCCAGGTTGCCACGAGTCGGCGCGCGTCGGTGAGGAGTTGGTCGGCCCTTTTCGGGCTCACCGCGTCGAGGTTGTCCAGGACGATCCGGCAGTCGCGCACCGGATCGGCTCCCAGTGCCTCCTGCACGGTCCCGGCCAGCGTGGCTGCGACCTCCCGTGCCTCCAGCCACACAGGAATTTCGACCTGCGGATCCGTCCAGGCCTGGGTCAGTCCCTCGCTCCACCAGCGTTCCGCCTCCTCGCTCTTGCCGGCCCCCATGGGGGCTACCAGGACACGCAGCGCGCCCGCAGGCACCTCTACCACCGGATCGGCTTGCTCTGTCCTCCACTCCAGCGCTGCCTCTACTCGGTCGGCGGGGGTAGCGCGCAGGCGGACGACGGTGCGGGCACGGCTGCTGTTCGATGCCAGGGCCAGCGCCTCGGCGCGTGAGCGTGAGCGTGCCGAGAACGGCAGCAGAGCCGTCAGCCGCTCCAGGAGGTCGTCCGTGCCGAAGGACGCGGCGGCGACCTCGGCTGCTTCGGTGTCGCTTAGAGTCCGAGCCACAGCCTGGGAGTGCGTCTGGATCTGCTTCCTTTTCCAGGTGCGCAGGCGATCCGCCGGATAGTGCTCCGGCGTGGCGTCGATCTCGAAGGCATGCCGTCCGCACAGCGGGATGAGGTTGTTGAAGCTGCGGTTGTCTTCCTCGCTCATCTCGGGATCCCACCGAGGTCCGCCTTCGCTGCGGGCATGGATGTGCGCGACCTGGCTGTTGAGGACGCGCTGGCCGGTGGCCGGGTTCTCCCGGTACAGCGGCTCCCCGCAGTCGGGGCAACCACAGGTCAGTGCGGTGGCATACAGCTCCTTGAAGGTGCTCTCCGTGGGAGTGGCATGCCGGCGGGGAACACGGCCGGCAGACGGGATGTCGGAACCCATGTGCACAGTGTGACGGGCCCGCCGCCACCCGCGCAGACAGAACGCGCCGCGCTGCATCCGGCTTTACCTCAGGCTGATCCGGTCAGGATCTGGGCCGTGGCCCTCCCGGCTGGCTTCGTGGGCAGCGACGGCGGGCTCATGATCGAGTCACTGCTGGCACACAGTCCAGTGGATACGAGGACTGCCCGCGTCGCGGAGGAAGACATCGGCGACGAGCTCCCGCGAGCAGGACCTCGTGCCATGGGCACTGCATACACGGTCAGCGCGCTGGGGCTGCGGCCTGCTCCACCGAACGATCTGCACGATCCGTGACTTCATGCCTCGCACCGTAGCCGGGAGCGGCCACAGGAACAGGGCCGGATACACAACCCGCCCGTGCCAGGGCCGTCACGGACCGGTCGGGGGGTCCTTGTAGGCCGCTTCGATCGCGCCGGCATTGATCAGTGCGATCCGCAGCTGTTCATGTTCGGATGTGCCGTCCGCCGTGCTCTGGGCGAAGAGCCGGGCCGCATGCCCCTCAATCTCCCGCTGGTGGAACAGGTCCACTTGGGTGCCGAGCAGCGCTGCGGCAATACGCAGGGCATCAGCGGAGTCGGGGTGCCGGCCTGCGCGTTCAGCGACCTGGTAGGGCGCCTCCAGCGCCGGCTGCAGGGCCACGGTAAGGGCGGTCAACTCCAGCCAGGTGCGGTCGTCGAGACGGTCGGCATAGGCAAACCGCCCCGCCCCGGTGAGAGCAGCGGGCTCCAGCTGCGCATCGAGGGCACTGCGCCACAGCGCCGCGGCGCGTTCGGGCCACGGGCTTGTTTCTTCGCATTGGATCAGGGCTCCGGCGATGTGGCACAGCACCTCGGACACGGCCTGGGGGCCGCCGTCCTGCGCGGCGAGTTCTGTCAGCAGTACGGTGGCCGGGCCCAGGGCCTCGGAGCCGTTGAGGAACACCAGGATGATCTTGTCGATGGCGGGGATGCCGTCCGGGCCGGCCGCCGTTTGCAACAGGGCCGTGCGGTCCAGGCGTGCCAGGACGCCGGTGTGCGGGCGCCCGTGCCGCAGCCAGGTCGCGGCCGGTCGCCACGGGGCGTCAAGGGAGTAGAGCCGGTCGGCGTGCTCCTCGGCCCATGCCGCGTCGACATGTGTCAGTTGGCCGAGGCAGAAGCCGATCACCGCCAGGGCCTGGTCGTCGGGCTCGTCCTCCAGCAGCCGGGTCAGTAGCGTGCGGACCGGCTCGGCCAGGGTCTGGCCGGTGCAGTGAGCTTGCTTGACCGCCCGGGCGATCAGCGACAGCAGCCCTGCCCCGCCCGGCTGGTCGATGGCCGTCAGCAGCGGCTGCCGGGTGTCGGCGCGAGGCTGCGTCCAGCCGGTGACCAGGCCCTCCAGCCACGCGACGGCGCTGGCTTCCTCCCCTGATGCGGTGTCCAGCAGCAGATCGCTCTCCCACGCCCGGTGCAGCAGGTTGCAGATCACCCGCTGCAACTGCTCCGTGCCCGGGCCGTCTTGCCCGGCTGCCGGGCGGGCGGCGAAGGCGGCCAGGGCGATCGGAGCGAGCTCGCCGCCTGCGAGTTTTCCTTCACGGGCGGCCCGGTGCAGGGAGTTGAAGTAGGCGGCCAGCACGGTCGGGGCGCTGGCCGCAGCCGCCGCCACACCGTCCGGGTCGCGGGCCCACAGTGGCGGATCCTGGGCCACGAGGTCACTGATCAGACCGGCGCGAGCACCCTCGGCGTCGACGTCGGTGCGCTTGACGGGCGCGGCGACCAGCTGGCCGACCGCGGCGGCGGGCCCATCCTCTGCCGCCCGGGCAGCGAACACGTCCGCAGACAGCCCGCCGTGGCTCTCGACCCACGACGTGACCTGAAAGCGCGGAACGGGACGCGCCGGTGCGGCCCGCCCCGTCAAAGCGGTGAGCATCTCCAGCAGCGGCCGCCACGGCTCAAGTACCTGCGGGGCCAGGACCGAAGACAGCGCCCAGACGGTGTCCCAGGCATTCGGCAGCGGCTCGGACGCCGTCTCGTAAGCCTCCCTCCAGGCGGAGACCTCCTGAGCGGACGGTGCCTCCCCCAGACTCTGGACCAGCACCTCGTGCAAACCGCCACGGTGCTCGTCCGGGCAGGCGTCCTCGAGCAGGGCAAGGAAGTCCGCGACATCCGCGCGCGGGGATCCAGCAGCCGCCAGCCGACCCGCCAGCGGCAGGGCCTGTTCCCACCAGGTGGCGGACGACTCCGCATCGGCCCGGTCGTCGTCGTAGCTCTCCAGAAGGACGACCGCGCGCAGCCGGTCGGCCGCGGCGCCACCCGGCAATTTGTTGTCCAGTACCCGCCACCGCTCGGACAGCGGGACGCCCAGCCGTGCGTCCTGCCGGGCCAGGTCGAGCACGGCACGCATCAGTGTGAACAGCACGTCGCGCGGCGGATCAGCGAGGGAAATCTCCCGCAGGTCGTTGACCAGGCTGATCTGCCACGCATCGACCTCCGCCAGAGGCGCGGCGAGCACAGACGCCAGCACAGACCGGGTGATCACCCCCAACCGGTCCCCAGCCGGGCGCAGTTGTCCCTCCGGGTGGGCCGTCTGCACCAGGGCATGCGCCAGCTGCGCCGCCTCCCAGGACTCGTCGGTGCCGAAGGACGATGTGCGCAGTACCTCTTCGACGACGCGGACCCACTGCCCGCTGCGGTCGGACATCGGGACGTCCCGGGCCCAGTAACTGATGCGCAGCAGCACATGGCGGTCCTCGTGCGTCCTTGCGATCTGCTGCAGCAGCGCACACGCCGTCATGCCCGCCTGGGCTACCAGGCTCACCGCCATACCGGTCGCGCCGCCACCACGCGCCTCGATCGCGGCGAGATGCTGCTGCACCCACGCGCACACCTGTGGTGCCTCGGCATCCAGCAGCCGCCGCAGATAGGGCAGGGCCGGCCAGCGAGAAGCCTCCGGCAGCAGCCGGCCCAGCGGCAGCAGGCCAAGCCAGCGCCGGCTCACCGCCGCGCGGAAGAAGTAGCCGCCGGCGCGCGGATCCGACATCGACGCGATCTCAGCGGCATCCTCCGGCGAGGGCTGCTCACTGAGCGCCAGCTGCCGCAACCGTTCGGCACGCTCGGGCAGCCCCAGGAAGAGCTGCTCGAAGGAGGCCACCACCCCCTCGAACCGCTCGCGGGACTCCTCCGGTGTGGCACCCGAACCGTGCAGGACACCAGAAGTGTCCCGATAGAAACGGGTCCAGGAGTTGCGCACGGCCTCCACCTCGGCCAGGCCCATCTCCTGGCGCGTCAGTTCCTGCACCAGGTGCCCGATCTGGCGGATGCGCCGCCCACCCGGATTGGCCTCCTCTGCCCGCAGCGCATCTACCGCGGCAGCGAGCTCGTCCAACAGCCCTTCCGAGACCTGGTCGTGGGCGCGCCATGCCTCGACGGTGGACTTGGCGGTATCCGTGACCGCGCCCCTCGCTGCCTCGATGCCCTCGATGTCCCTCGGCGCCAGGTTGAGGATGCTGTCGATCGCTCCCCGGCAGCAGGACTGCGAGACCTCGTACGGTGCGTGCCACCGGCCGGGATCGGACAGGACCGCCGCCGCATCCCGCAGGAGGTTCAACGCCCGCTCACCGTGGGGCCCTTGAGCAGTCAACGCCGTGGACAGTTCAGCAGAGACAGCGAAGCCGGTCTGGCCGGCGTCGCCGCCCGGGGAGTCGTTCGCGACAGTCACCCTGTCACCGTAGCGGCCCTGCGACCACGGCAACGGCCTCGCATCCGGGCGGGCGGAATGGAGCAGCCCTCGGACCCCGCCGAGTGATGTCGTCGCCGGTCACGCCACGCTGAGCGCGGTGGGGTGGGTGTTGATCCACGATAGGCCGCCGAGGTCGAGTTGGTGGCGGGCACGGGTGACGGCGACGTAGGCGAGGCGGGCGTCGGTGTCGTTGACGGGTTCCGGAACGGGGCGGCCTTGGGCGTCGTGTTGGTCGGTGTCCTTGGGCGGGGGGAAGTCGTCGCCGATTTTGACGGTGGGCCATTCGCGGCCTTTGGCGGTGTGGGCCGTGGAGACGGTCACGTCGGCCTGCTGTTCGTCGGTGAGCTGGTCGACGGCGGCGAGGATGGCGTCGGGGCCGTGGGTGTCGATGAGGTCGGCGAAGGGTTGGACGTCGCGGCCGGCGGGGTCGTGTGCGGCGTAGTCCTGTAGTTCGCCCCAGGAGTTGAAGAGGACGAGTTCGGGGTGTGAGGTGCGGCGGCCGCCTTTGAGGTCGCGGGCGGCGAGAGCCAGTGCGGCCAACTGCTGCTTTCCCCGGGTGAGGGCGACACGGTGGCCGGCCGACAGCAGTCGCATGACTTCGGCCATGGCGCCGATGTTGGTGCGGCACAGCACCGCATCGGGGCAGTCGAGATCGCCGACTTCGGTGGGGATGGTCTCCGTGCCGGTCAGGCGGATGGGGGCGTCGGCCAGAGCGAGCCACCGGTTGGCCTCTTCCGCGATCAAGGGGCCGAAGCGGAAGGAGCGGGTCAGGGTGAGAGCAGTGGCGTCGAAGCCGGTCATCACGTCCCGCGCACCGCGCCAGCCGTAGATGGCCTGGGCGGAGTCGCCGACCATGACGAGCTGGGCATGGCCACGCTGGGCGGCGAAGACCTCCTCAAGGACCGGGTTGGTGTCCTGGGCCTCGTCGAGGAAGAGGAAGTCGGCTTCGAGTCTCGGCTCGGTCAGGGCCCACATTTTCAGGTAGTGGTCGTGTTCGAAGCGGACCACACCTGTCTCGGGGTGGTGCAGGTCGGCTCAGGCCTTGAGGGCGAACGGCAGGACTTCATGCGCAAGTTGGGCGTGCTCGCCGGAGGTGGACAGGCCGCGCAGGTGCGGTACGTGGTGGCGGGTCAGGGTGCGGTCGGCGGAGTAGCAGTAGCGGGTCACGGTGCGCAGCACGGTGTGGGAGAGCGTCCGGGGGGCTGATCTCGTGATCGCCGATGCGGACCGGGCGGGTGATGCCGAGTGCCCGGCCGGTCTTCCAGGCCGGCTGGCGGGGGCTGTTGAGCCGGCTCGCATAGCGGTGCCCTACGGCGGCGTAGGCCGTGGCGTGGGCGGTCTTGCACACCACCGTGCGGGGGAAGCGGGTGGTGGCATCGCGCGCGATGTCCTTGTTGAAGGCGAGGTAGCGGCCGCGGCTGAGGGTGCTGGCGGCAAGCAGGCTGAGGGTGCTGGTCTTTCCCGTCCCGGCGACGGCCTGCAGGACGAGATGGTGACCGGCCCGGAAGGCGTCGACGGCGTGGGCCTGTTCGTCGGTGGGCGTGTGCAACAAGGGCTCCGCGAAAGATTGAAGAGGATCAGGGGGCCTGCAGCCGCCGTGTCGGGAGCGGCGTAGGAGAAGGAGTTATGGCGCTGTACGAGTGGGATGGTGCTGGTGGCTGTGCAGGAGGCCGGCCACACAGGCCAGGACGTCTTCGGGTGTGTGGTGGGCGAGCAGACTCTCGAGCCGAACCTCCAGGCGCCGGGCGCGTTCCTGATCCTCCCGGGCAAGGGCCGCGGTCACCCGCCGTCGGAGCAGGTCCTGGGGGCGTTGCCCCAGGACTGTCGCGGCCTGGCGCAGTGCCCTGTCGGCGGTGTGGTCCAGGGCGACGTTGAGCAGGACCTGGCCGTGCCGGTCGGGGTAGTGCGTGGTCAGGACGTCGATCGGCAGGCGCGTGCCCAGCCGGCGCCGCAGCGCATGCAGGGCACTGGCGGGACTGCGTGCGCTGTAGACCGTCATCAGCCGGGTGCGGTCCGCGCTCGCGGCCAGGGACACGCCGGAGTGTGCATGCCGGAGTTCGCCGGGAGTGGCAGGCCTGGTCAGGGCGATCTCGATGGCGTGGTGCGGCATCACGGCCGGGCCGCCTGCCGTGCACGGCCTGCAGTCCTGGGGCGTCGGACGGGTGTGGGCAGGCGGGTGTGGATGTGTTCGTGGTGGTGCAGCGGGTCGAAGGGCTCCCAGCCGGCCACCGCCAGGTCGGCGGCCGTGGGCGTGGCGGCATGCTGCGGGCAGCGCTGGGCGCGCCAGCGCAGCTGCTCGGCGTAGGGGACGCCGGTGAGGTCGTAGAGGGCCATGACCTCGGCGGGCAGGGCCAGTTGGCCGCCCGTCGCGGTGGCGGAGACCAGTCTCCAGGTGCCGGCCGGGGCGTCGGAGGCAAGCAGCGGGCTGGTGCAGCGGTGGCGGCGCCGGGTCTGGGCGACACACTGGATTTCATCCACCGGCCGGGAGGCGAGGTAGCGGACATACAACAGCTGCACGATGGGCCGGGCCGGGCGGCAGACGGGCGGCTGGGGCGCCGAGCTGTCCGGCGAGGCCGGGGGAGGAGTGAAGACCCCGGCGTCGATCATGCGGCGGGTGTGCACGGCCAGCGACCGGCGCAGCCCGGCCAGTTCAGGGGGAGCCGGTGCCGTGTCGCGGGCGGGACAGAGGACGGCGTGCGGCAGACGGCACCAGCTGCTGCCGTCCCCGGCAGGGTGGGCGATTCCGGAGCTGACGTGCCAGCGGCAGGCGGCGGGCACCCGGGTGGCCGGCAGTTCCTGCGGATGGAGACGGGCCGGCCGGCGGTCGCCGCGGTGGTACCACTCGATCCGGTTGCCGCAGTCGCGGCACCGGTCGCTCTGTCCGCAGCGCAGCCGGCTGGCGCCGTCGGGGGTGATCTGCAGGGAACGGCGCGCGCGGTGGGCGAGGACGGGGCTGCGGTCCCAGTGGCGGGAGGCGGGAGGTGTGGAGCGCATGCGCGTGAACCTGCCAGCCAACACGCCGCATCCGCGGCAGCGGTGGGGCCGGATCGCCCGCTCAGCCGCACATGGTGCAACTGGAGTGCGAACGCGCGGGCACGCGTTCGAGGCGGTCTCGCCGGTTCGGGTGATCCGGGATGGCCGCCAGGACGGGGGTCAGTCCCCGCTCGGCCCCGGCAGGTCGTGCCCGCGGCACAGCGTCGCGAAGAGCTCGTCGAACGGGGTGCCCAGAGCGTGGGCGAGAGCGTGCCAGGTCTTCAGCGTGCCGATGGTGCGCCCCTGCTCGATTTCGATGAGAGTGCGCCTGGCCAGGCCGCTGTGGGCGGCAAGCTCGTCATAGGTCCATCCGCGCACGGCCCGCAGGCGCGCTAGGGCTGTTTGGAGTTCGGATCTTTTCAAGGCTTGGTGGTGTGCCGGGTGGGGCTGGTAGAACTCGCGTGTGGCGCGTTTTGATGTGACGGATGCCGAGTGGGCGTTGATCGAGGGGCATCTGCCGGTAGCGGCGACCGGTCCGTTGCCCCGGCGGGTGCGGGATCAGTTCAACGGGGTGCTGTGGCGGTTCCGCGCCGGTACTGGCTGGCGTGATGTGCCGGAGCGGTACGGGCCCTGGTCGACTGTGTATTCGCGGTTCAGTGCCTGGGCGAAAGCCGGGGTGTTCCAGGCGCTGATGGAGGCTCTGATCGCCGAGGCGGCGGCACGTGGACGGGTCGGGCTGGAACTGGTCAGTGTGGACTCCACCATCGTGCGGGCCCATCACGAATCGGCCGGGCTGGCGGTCGCCGGGGAGACCCTGGACGCTCTCGAACAGGCCCTGACCGAGGAAAAGGGGGTCCCGCTGCCGGAGCAGGGACCGGTCCTGCGGGTCATCCATCGCAGGCCGCACCGGGTGCGGGCAGGGAGGACGGGACGCAGCAGGACCGTGCTGTGGCACGGCACCGCTCCAGGGTCCGGGCGAAGGCAGCCCGGGTCGGCCGGTCCAGAGGCGGGCTGAGCAGCAAGATCCATATCGCGGTCGACGCTTGTGGGCTGCCGCTTGCCTTCGTCCTGACCCCGGGCCAGGCCGCGGACAGCCCGCAGTTCTCGGCGGTGCTCGGCGCGATCCGGGTCGCCAGCCCGGTCGGCCGCCCGCGGACCCGGCCCGGCGCGGTGGCCGCCGACAAGGCGTACTCCTCCAAGGCCAACCGCGCCTACCTGCGAGGACGCAGTATCACAGCGGTCATTCCGGAGAGGAACGACCAAGCCGCCAACCGGAAGAGGAAGGGCTCCGCTGGTGGTCGGCCCGTCGCTTTCGACCCGGACCGGTATCGCCAGCGCAACACCGTTGAACGCTGCTTCCAGAAGATCAAAACCTGGCGCGGACTCGCCACCCGCTACGACAAATCCCCGGAAAGCTACGAAGCGGGACTCCACCTCAGAGGATCGATCATGTGGCTCAAACACCTCACCCCAACCACATGATCCGAACCTCAAACAGCTCCTAGTTCCAAGCGCAGCGTGTTGAGGTCCGGATCGGGCGGCAAGATCGTCACCCGTCCATCCGACGGGGCAGACCCCTGCCCTGTCAGTGCAGACCTCTGCCCTAATTCTGCAGGTCGCGGCGCCAGCGATAGGGCAGAGATCTGCCCTATGGTGAGTGGCCGCCCACAGCCCCTGATGGGCCCGGCGCGCAAGCACAGGGAGGAACACGCGCCCATGAGGCAGCGCACAACATGCCCGGCGACGCCACGCGCCTGGACCGTGGAACTGCGCTCGCACCCCGGCGGGCTCGTCCTGGTCTGCCCGCAATGCCCGCACGCCAGCGGACAGGTCGCCGCGGCCTCCGCCCGCTCGGCCGCCCTCACTCACCTCGCACGCCACGCACGCAGCGACATCCTCCCGCCCCACCTGAGGATCTGCCAGTGCCATGAACGCGGCTGCCGCTGGCACCCCCGTCACCGCGGTTGCGACGGCCCCATCCGCCTTCTCCTCGCCTGTGAACGCGGCGGACGAGTATGGCGACTCGCCGACGCCTGCAGTACCTGCGCCGCCGCGACCGCCCAGGCCGCTGTCGTGCCCGACACCACCCCCGCCCGCACGTCGCCGCAACCGTCCACCGCTCGGCGGCGAAAGCGGCGCGCCAGAGGCCCGGGTGAGCAGGCCCGCGTACGCGAAATGCTCAACTACCTGGCGGTCGCACTTCCGCCAGGTGTCTCGCCCGCCGCACGCCTGCTCGCTCTGCAGTGCGCCCTGCGCATGAACGCCACCATGCACGTCCGGCTGCCCCAGGGCATCCCGCGCAGCCTCCGTCTCAACGGACCCGGCCCGTGGCACGAGTTGGAGCGCGCGCGATGGCTGCGTATCGCCCCCGCATGCTCCGCCGGCGAGGTCGTCGCAGAACTGCTCGACATCACAGTGCTCGGCCAGGCCCCAGCCCGCCCCGACCGTGTGCAGGCCGCGGACTGGGCGCTGCGCGCTGGCTCCCCGGCCGGGGGGCAGAGGCCACTGGGTCACTGCTGCAACTAGCCGTTGTCTACCTCGCGGCACATACCGATCCCGAAACTGGCTCCGGCCTGACCGAACTCGACCAGATGACGCGCGCCTGCGGAACGCACCCCACGGAGCTGCCCGACATGCTCGACCGGCTGGCCCGGACCGGACTGGTCAGGTCATGGCAGGCCTGCCCGGACTCCGGGGATCTGCACTGGACCTGCCGGTGGGCCGATCCTCAGGCCGCGCGCCTGGCCGTCGCGAGGTAGGCGAACAGTTGCTCCTTGGTCACCGGGATAGCGGGCTACGCGGGACGGGGGCAAGCGACCATTCGCTGCGCGGACTCGCGTCGACCGCGTCGAAGCCGAGCTCTTCGTAGAGACCGGCGACGAACTCGGCAGCTTCGAGAGGGGCGCTGGCGCAGGTGAGCGCGCGGCGGTTCGGCGAGCCGGCGGGCGCTCCGTCCGCGCTTCCGACCAGGTAGAGCTCGACGGAGGTGCCGCCGCGGCGTGCGCGCCCGGCCAACTGCATGAGCCCGACGAGGATGGCCGCCAGGACCTCAGCCTTGAGGACCCGCAGGTCGGTGCGCAGCGGCAACTCCCGCTGGCGGACCGAGGCGGTTGCACTGAGGGGCCGAGCATGCCGGCGGGATCGGCGCTGACGGTGCCAGCGGCGATGCCGCAGGCGTTGATACTCGCGTACATGGCGGCCGGCTCGACGCGAGGCCCCGCTCCAGCGAGACGGACGATAGAGACCTCGGCGAGCCCGATGCGCCTGACACACGCTCACTGCTGCGGCTGCGGCTGCGGCTGCGGCTGCGGCTGGGGATGGGGATGGGGATGGATAAAGACAAGTTTTGTGGTTTCCGGGCCCTTTGAGCCCGGTAGCGGTCATGCTGGTCCAGGGACGCGCGTGATGCGGGGGTGGAGGGGGACTTGCCGGATCAGCCTGACTTGTTCTCCGTGCAGCAGGAGGACGACGCGGAGGGTCTAGAACACATACCGCCATTCGTGGCACCGGTCGCTGCTGCACCGAGCGCAGTGACACGCGATCCGGTGGCACTGCGCATCGCCGAGGCCGTCCGGGACGTGTTCGGCGACTTCGGCTCCGAACACGGCCTGAGCCGCGGGGAGATAGCCCAGGCCTGCGCCGCGGTGGCCTCCGCCGACGAGTTCGATTCAAGATTCCGGATCTTCATCAAACTTCGTCTGCTGGAGTCGCTGCACGGCAAGTCATACGACCAGCGGTATGTGTTCAACCCGACCAGCGGTGCCGCACTGCTGGTGTACGAGCGCCTGGGGGAGGCCGGCGGTGTCCAGGAGATCACCATGCTGCTGGACCGGGCCCGCGAAGGCCTTCTGAACGGCTCCCTGACCGAGGAACAACTGGCCGCCAAGATCGCCCAGGCCCGGCGGAGCCTTGCGAACTACACCAACCACCTGCTGCGGCTGGTGCGCACCAGGCCCATCGAAGAACTGCTCGGCCAACGTCACCACCACGCCCACACCACATCGCTCGAGGAAGCGAAACACCTCGTCCATGCCGTCGCCGAGCAGTACCCCGCACTGCGTTCCGGCGGCACCCGCCTGATCCGGGAAGCCCTGCGCTACACAGGAGCCGTCCACGAGTTCCACGACCGGCTCATGCAACAAGCCACCACCCGGCGCGACTTCAGCATGCTCCTACCCGAGCAGTACCTGACTGCGGCCCTTCGCTCCTCCACGGAAACGCTCGCGCAGGTGTTCTCCACGACCGTCTTCGATCCGCCCCACGTCCAGATCACCACGGGCCAGATCCTCACCGCTGCAGCCGACCACCAGCCCCCGCCGCCGCGGCAGCGCCTGCCGCGCCCCCCGACGCAGCCGCCCGGCCCGGATCCGGTCGAGACTGCACGCGCCAAAGCCGCGCTCGCACGGCAGCGGCGAGAGGCCACCGTGACCCTACTCATGGCCGGAAAGGACGAAGCCGACGTCACCGCCCGCCTGCGTGCCCTGCCCTGGCAGGCAGCGGTCAAGCACCTGGTCGACATGCTGCGCGCCGCAGCCGACCCCGCTATCCCGCTCATGCTCGACATCTCCCGCGAGGTCATCGTGGACGCCGCAGGGCCGGTCACCTACGCCTCGCCGGTGACCGTGTACCGCATTCCCGACAGCCCACAAGACATAAACGACGACACCGAAGCCGCACCGCAGAGCCCCCATGAGTGACCCCTACCTGCTGGCACGGGCCCGAGCCCTGCGCACGGTCCCTGTCCCGGCGGACCGCGCAGAACTCACCCAGCTGCGCTGCGCCGCCGACGATGTGGAGCGCCGGCTGGTCGATGTCGTCACCCCCGACGGGACCCAGGAGCTGATGACCGGCTGGGCTCCCGATGTGGAACCGGCAAGTGGCGCGCTGGGCGACAACGACGTCCACCGAACCGCCTCGACCGTCCGCCTGCTCACGCTGGCCTGCTGCATCCGCCACTGCTGGCCTGACCCCAGCCAGCCGCTATACCCGGGACAACCCGCCGCACAGCAGGACATTCTCGCCGCCCTGACTCCTCTCCAGGACACTCTCGCGCCACGCGACGGGGCGGCCATGCTGGGGCAGACCGGGCACTTCCTGACGGCCCTGCGGTTCCTGCGCGCATGCGGACACCTCGCGGCAGACGGCGGCGACGGCATGATCCGCCTCGGACCCATGGTCGCGCTGTGGTCCGAGCGCGATGTGGCCGAACTGCGCAACGGCTACGACATCCTGCCCGCTCCGAGGAAGAAGTGAGCCCGTGGACGTACCGGCACTGCAAGCCCTGTCCCACAACCGGCGGGCCGACGTCCGAGCGGCGGTCTGCGCCGTGGAGACCGCCGTGATCCCCGTACCGTCCCTCCACTTCCGTGCCCTCGCCGAGATCCCGCTGCGCATCGTGGTGGAACAGGTTCTGGCCGCATCCGGACGCACCCTGCTCGCGGTCGGCGGCGGCTACCTCTCCGGTTACACCGACGAGATCAGACAACGTCTGGCGCACGAAGGAATCGGAGTCCTGCCGCGAGACGACCGCGCCGTCCTCACCTTGATCCTTCTGTTCAGCGTCGCCATTCCCCGAGCGTCCGGCACCGCCCTGCCCGAGCAGCTGTGGACCCAGGGCACCCCCGTGCCCAGGGACCAGCTCAAGGGCTGCCAGGTGTCCGACGTCGTTCTCACCAGCGCGCTGCAGCGCCTCACCGACGCCGACCTGGTCCGGCGGACCAGAACGGGCTACGTCCTGGGCCACCAGTTTCTGCGGCTGACGGCGGCTGTGGGCGCCGAACTGTTCGAACAGCTGATCCTGCTCGCCGATCCCGACAGCGCTCTCTCCGAATCGATCCGCCGGCGCCGCGCCCACCCCACCGCGCCGACGGCCACTGCTCTTGATCACGAGGAGCACGACAGATCATGACCACCCCGCCCACCTCCGACCCGTCCCGGGGCATCGTCGGCGACCGCCAGCTCATCGCTGTCCAGGCCTTCGACATCGCCCGGCTCACGGCACACGCCGTCCCGATCATCCCGGAGACCTTCATCGCCGTCTCCGGTCTCGGCCCCAAAGACGACTCGAACGGCTCCGGCAAGACCAGCTTCCTCATCGCGGTCTCCCTGCTGCTGGCCGATCCGCAGTGGCGCCTGGAGACCAACGGGGGTCGGCACGCCAGCGGCATCCTGTTCCGCCCCGACGCAGCAGGCGTCGACCAGGCTCACCAGGCTTCCCCTGTCACCCACGGCTACATCGTCGGCGTCTTCGCCCACCCCGACGAACCGGCCGCGAACCCCCTGACCGTATGGGTCCGCATCGCGACCACCACCCCCTACCTGCAGGCCAACTGGACCGAAGGCCTGCACGTCGCCGACGCCCCCACCGATCACGAGCGCAGCATCCAGGCCGACGCCCTGTGGCGCGAACTGGGCACCCGCCAGCTCCTGTCCGCCCGCGCCATGGCCGAGAAGCTCTACGGCACCGCCCCGCGCTGCCTCACCTACCTCGACACCGCCCTGCGCCCGCCCGTGCCCTCACTGCTCAGCCAGCAGCTGACCGAGATGGAACCCCAAGACATCGGCCGGTCCCTGATCGCCCTGTCAGGCATGACCCCCCTGCTGGAGGAGGAAGACGACCTGCGCGGCCAGGCCCTGCAGCATCGGATCAGCCTCGAGAAGGCTCAGGCCGAGCACACCCAGGCACTGCTCGCCGAAGAACAGGTGATGAGCGGTGTGCGCGCCCGCGAGACCGCCCGCCTCGCCCTCCAGCGCGGCCACGAGGCATGGCACCGCTACCTCGCGGCCTCCTACCGCGACGCCCACCACAGTGACCAGCGCGTTGCCGCGCTCATGGAGGAAGAGCAGCAGGCCGCCGAGAAAGCCGCGGTCCTCGTGCAGGACGCCGAGGACCGTCTGAACTTGCTCGGGTCCGCCGAAGAACTCGCCACCCAAAAAGGCGCAGCCCACCAGGCATGGTCCGACGCACGACAACTTGTCGGCGAACTGTCCAGGAAAATGACGGAGTTGACTACGCAACAGGCGATGCTGCGGAACCGGCGGGCCACCCTGCTGCCCGCGGCGCAGGGCTGGGACGGCAGCGACTGCACCGCCACTGCCGCCCGCCTGGACCAACGCCAACGCGAGCACGCCAAGGCAGAGCTGCAATGCGACGAGGCCGAGAGCGCCCTCACCCATGCCCGCACCCACCTGCACGACGTCGAGCAGGGCCGCAGCGGTCAAGCCGGCCGCGCCATCGATCTGCTGGGCGAACACCGCATCCGTGCGCACGGCCTGCTCGACCAGCTCAACGTAGACGAGGGTGTACGCCCGGAGTGGGAACCGCGCCTTGCCCCCTGGCAGGACGCGATCGTCGTCGAACCCGAGCACGAAGACACAGCCCGGCGCCTGCTGCATGCCGCTCTGCCCGGCGCCCAGATCATCTCCTCCGACACCGGGCAGAAAGCCCTGCCCGAGGGCATTCACAGCACCCTGAACGTGACCCGCTTCCTCGCCACCCTCCAACAGAGCCTGATTCCCTCGTCCGACGGCTTGGCCGTCCGCGACCAGGCACTGGCGCTGACCGTGACGGGCGGCTTCCCCACCGCCCTGGCCGGACGCAAAGCCCAACTCCGACAGGCCCGCGCCAACCTCGCAGCCGCAGAACAAGCCTGCACCGAGGCCACCGAAGCCATGACCGCGGCCACCGCTGCCCTCACCCTGGCCCAGACCCTGCACGCAGCCGCCCAGGCGGCTGAAGAACTCGCACACCTTGGCACCCAGGAGAACGACCTCCAGGCCAAGATCGACGACCTTGCCAGCCGCTCCGCCAACGCCGCTCGCGACGAGCAGGAGTTCCAGCAGGTCTGGCAGGAGGCCGTGGCCCGGCACGCCTCCCACAAGCAGCTCCTCACCAGCGCAAAGCTCACCCTGGAAGCGGCCAGCAAGGCGCTCAAGGAACGCCAGCGCAACCTGGCCGCCTTCGAACGCCAGCGCGAGCAGGTCGCCGCCGCCCAGTGGCAGCAACAGTGGGGCGCAACCCTCGAAGACGCCACCCGCCTCCTGGACCAGACATCGGACCAGACCCGTTCCTCCCGGCCGGCAGCCCTGCGCCGACAATCGGAAGACCAACTGCGCCGGGCCTACGAGCACTACGGCGTTGACGGCACCTCAGGCGCGGACGTCAGCCAAGACCTCCGCACGGGCCAGGAAATGATGCAGTCCTTCGCCGACACCGATCCCGCCGGCCTCCCCTCCCTCACCTTCGCCGACGTAGCAGCCCCGCTGGACAACCGCCTCGCCGGCCATCGGGACCAAGACGAGGTCGCCGCAGCGCGCATCACCCACGACCAGCACGCCCGGCAGCAGGCCATCGCAGAACTCACCGATGGCGTCACCACCAGCGCCCGCAACCTGGAAACCCTCCAGGACATGATCGAAAAGCACCTCGACGGCCTCTTCGCTCAGATCAGCGCCGCATTCCACGACCTCGACCTGCGCAGCGACGGCCACGGAGCCAAACTCGAGCACATCAGCATCCGTCCCCAGGGCGCCGGGGACTGGCAGTGGCAGGTCATCCCACGATGGAAACGCTCCCGCAGCGGCGGATACGTCTCCTACCGAGAAAACGCCAACAGCGCCCAGGTCAAGGTGCACGCCATCCTGCTCGTCCTCGCGGCGCTCCTGGCCGACTCTCACACCCAGGGCAGAGTCCTGATCCTGGACGAACTCGGCAACAGCCTCGGAGAAGTCAACCGCAAGGACATGCTCGCTGCCCTACGCGACGTCGCACGCGACCAGCACCTGACCATCCTCGGCACCTGCCAGGACAGCGTCCTCGCCGACGCCGCCGACGTCTGTGGGGAACTGCTGTGGTTCGTCCACGCATCAGCAGCCGACATCATCAACCAGCCCACCAGCGCATGGGCCTTCGACAGCAACGGCGCCCGCACCCAACTCACCGAAGACTGGATCACCGCGGGACGCGCCCATGCCTGACCTCACTCCCCGACCTCCTCTCCTCATCGGCGAGGCACACGGCCGCGAGACCGTTCCCCTGCGCAACCTGCCGCCGGGCATCACAGCCGTCACACTGCCGCGGATCACCAAGGATAGCGACGACACCATCCACGTGCGCGTCCCCCGAGACCGCCGACGACGCGTCAGCCCCCGGCAGGTCGACCTTGTCGCCGACCACCCCGTCAGCCCCTACGACCCGCCACCCACCCTGACTACCCGACAACTGATCAAAGTCCTGCAGACCAAGACCGCCAAACGCTGGCCCACCATCCAGGCCGACCTCGGCGACAACGCCTGGCAGATCGTGGCCGACCTCATCCGCTGTGGCGCCGTCATCCTGCGCTGCGACGTCGTCAACGCCACCGGCTACAGTCCGCGCTCATGGACCCTGACCCGGTCATGGGCCGAACTCGCCGAGGACAAACTCGCCGAACTCCAGGGCCGCCAGCATCCTGAGGACCTGCACCGCGAGCTCCTCGACATCATGTCCGGCATCCCTGAGCTCGCCCATGAGCACGCTCTGCTGGCCACGACGCCGCCCGGCCGGGTCCTGAAGATCCCCGAAGGCACCGCCACCAGGGCCGAGGACTGGCGCGTATACGAGATCGCCATCCGGGCCGCCGGCCTCTGGTGGCCCGCTCAAGGCGCACCACGCAAGATCACCGCGAAGGAGCTCGCCGGACGCAGCCTGCGCGACACCAAGAGCGCCTGGACCCCCGCCCGGCAGCAGGCCTTCTCCAACCTGATCGGCATCCCCTTCGATCAGGCCGTCGACAAGGCCGACACCGAACTACGCATCCGCGGCCCCCTGCAGTGGCGCGTCGGTACCGTTATCGCCGACGCGGCAGCCTGCCGCCCCTGGCTCGCGCTTCCCGCCCGCGGTGTCCGCGCCCTCGGCATGATCTCCTGCGACGCCCGAGGCGTCTTCCTGGTCGAGAACGAGGACACCTTCGAACAGGTCTGCAAGATCCCGGAGATCGCCGACACCTGGCTGTGCATCTGGGGCAAGGGCTATGCGACCGACGGCCTGGCCGAATTCCTCCGCGGCCTCGACGGCCTGCCCCTCGCGGCATGGGGCGACCTCGACGCCCACGGCATCCGCATCATCGGCAACCTCGCCGACCGCATCGGGCGGCCCGTCACACCCGTCGCGATGACCGTCGACCTCTACCGGGGCGGCACCAAGTACCGCCAGGAGCCCACGAAACTGAAGGAGAACCGCAAGCTCGCCGCCCAGCTGGCGTGCGACGGCATCGAGGCCCTGCGCGACCTGGCCGAAGAGATCGCCCGGACCGACGGGCACGGCTGCGAACAGGAGACGCTCTACGACGAAGTCCTCCCCGCACTCCCCGGTCTGCTAAAAGCCGTGCACGTGTCCGGCAGCTCCTGACCTCCCAGAAGCGGGCAGCGGCCAGCAGGTCGGTTCGGGCCGGGCGTGCCCGGCTCCAGCCTTCCTGCTCCAGCCGGTGGCCTGCTGCGAACACGGCATCAACACCCTGCCGCGTCTTTGGCGCAGGGCGAGTGCCTCGCTGCGCACGGCTCAAGGGACGAGGATGCCAGCGAGCAGGGACAAGTCGAGTTGAGGCAGACGTCCGGCGTGCGCGCGCAGATGCCGGGCTTCGGCCAGCATGACAGGGGAGAACACGCTCTCCCTGGGCGAGCAGGCCATCAGACGGTGGTGGGCGCGGGCCCCGGCCAGCAGCGGGCGTGCCCAGGCAGGCACGGCATGCAAAGGGCAGTGCCGATGGCCGACCCCGTGGAGCTTGATGACGCAGACGTCACCGGAGATGTCGAGGTCGCGGGTGAAGCGCAGGCTGCCCAGACCGGCCCGTGTGAAGGCCAGTACGCTTAGAGGTCCTAACAAAGGCGTTGGACGTGTCGGTGGGTGATGAGGCAGGTGGCGAGGCCGAGGAAGGCTTCGTGGATGTCGTCACGTCGTTCCCAGCGGACGCGTAAGCGTCGGAAGCCGTGCAGCCAGGCGATGGTGCGTTCAACGACCCAGCGGTAAACGCCGAGGCCGGAGCCGTGTGGGACGCCGCGACGGGCGATGACCGGTTTGATGCCCTGGGACCGGACAAGACGGCGGTATTTGTCGTGGTCGTAGCCGCGGTCGGCCAGCAGCGTATCCGGCCGTCGCCTGGGCCGGCCGACCAGGCCCGCGACGGACGGGATCTTCGCCAGCAAGGGCATCAGCTGGGTGACGTCGTTACGGTTCCCGCCGGTCAGCGACACGGCGAGCGGGATGCCCTGCCCGTCGACGAGGACGTGGTGCTTGCTGCCCGGCCGTGCGCGGTCGACCGGGCTGGGCCCGCTTTTGGGCCGCGTCGAGCGGCCCGGACATGGCTGGAGTCGATCACCGCCCGCGACCAGTCGAGCTGCCTGGCCGAGCGCAGCTTCTTGAGCAGGACCAGGTGCAGCCGGTCCCAGACACCGGCCTCGTTCCAGGCGGCAAGCCGCCGCCAGCACGTCATGCCGGAGCCGAAGCCGAGCTCCTGGGGCAGGTACTCCCACTGGATCCCGGTATGGAGCACGAACAGGATCCCGCACAGAGCCTGCCGGTCAGGCACCCGAGGCCGCCCTACCACCAGCTTCGGCGCCGGGACTGGCAACAACGGCACGATCAGCAACCACAGTTCGTCCGACACGATCCACGGCCGGGAGTTCCTCTTCGCCACGAACGGACCAACGAGCAGCCAAGCCGACAGTCACATGATCAACAGCTTCTGTTAGGACCTCTTAGACGTTGTTTCAGTTGGTAAGTCTGCGGTGGCAGATGAGGGCTGCGGCTATGCCGACGAAGGCGAGGAAGTGCTCGGGCTTGCGTTCGTAGCGGCGGTGGAGTCGTCGGCAGCCGGCCAGCCACGACACCGTGCGTTCGACTACCCAGCGGTGGCGGCCCAGGCGCTGGGAGGACTCAATGCCCTTGCGGGCGATGCGGTGGCGGATGCCTCTGCCGCGGAGCCATCGGCGCAGGTGGGCGTAGTCGTAACCCTTGTCGCCGTGGAGCTTGGCCGGGCGGCGCCGTCGTGGTCCGCGGCGGGAGCGGATGGGCGGGATGCCGCGCACGAGGGGCATCAGGCCGAGGCTGTCGTGCATGTTCGCGGCCGAGATGCCCAGCGACAGGGGCAGTCCGTTCCGGTCGGTGATCAGGTGGATCTTCGATCCGAGCTTGCCACGGTCGGTCGGATTCGGTCCGGTCAGTGGCCCCCTTTTGCGGCCCGGACACTCACGGAGTCGATCGCGCACCGCGACCAGTCCAGCTCTCCGCGGGCGCCGAGTTCGTCCAGGATCACGCGGTGGAGCCGGGCCCAGACACGGTCCCGGCTCCACTGGGCGAAGCGGCGGTACACCGTCTGCCAGCACGGGCCGAACACCGGGGGCAACTGCCGCCACGTGCAGCCGGATGTGGCCACGAAGACGATCGCCGCCAAGGCCTCGCGGTCACCGGCCCGCCGCTTGCCCCCGCCCTGCGGGCGCCTGTTCTCCGTCGGCGGCACCACTCGCCGGAACAGCACCCACAACTCATCCGGCACCAAACGCTCAACCAGATCCGTCACACACAGTTCAACGAACGATCAAGCCAACAGAAACGATGTCTTAGAGCTCCGGCGATGAGCGGGTGCGCGAGAGCGGCCAGAGCGGCGGCCTCCTCGGACGCGATCTCGATGGCAGGGGCGGCCTGGTCCAGCTGCGCCGTGGCCAACGCACCGGCGCAAGGGTGAGCCCGCCGCCCGGGCCTCGTCGACGCGGCCCTGGTCCCGCGCGGCTGCGGGGTGGGTGACTGCCCCGTAGCCGTCGCCGCCGCTCCCGTGATCGCCGGGGGAGCGGGAGGGAAGGAGGGGCGCGCGGGTATCGGTCCCGGCTCGGCGAGGAGCGCCTTGAACTGGGTCCGGCCGCTGATGCGGCGCTCCACGCGGGCCAGCGCCGGCGGCAGTCCGCGCGGGGCCTTCTGCCACAGCAGCGTCAGCTGAGCCCCCGTCGACTCGCGCCAGGCGAGCAGTTGGTCGATGCGCCGAATGGTCAGCAGATGGGCCCGGGGGACCACAACGTGCCGCACCCCCATTGCGACGCCCCAGGCAGCCGCGGCGAGCCAGGCAGCGTTCACCGAGTCCAGCCACACATCGGGGGAGTCGGGCCCGGGGGCCAGCCGCTTGCCCAGCGCATACAGCATGTCGTGCGCCAGCGCGGCCGGACTTGCGCTGGCCGGCGTCGGCTGCACGGTGATGCGGCCTTCCCCGGGACGGTGGGCCTGCAGCGCCGCCCGCGTGTAGAACAGGTCATCCCGCTCGTCCACCACGATCGTCACGTCGCTGTACGCCACTGCCACAACCCTCTCCCGGCCGCGCGCCGCCACACCGCCCCGGACCGCCAGGCGCCAGGCCGGTCCGTACGGCGCACGGTTGCCGGCGGCGGCCCGGGCTTGCCGGGCCGCCGCGCCTGCGTGGGCGTTGCTACATGCCGCCGAGCTTGCTGTACACCCAGTTGACGAGGCCCTGCTTGACCTCGGTCAGCCCCTTCTTTTTCATGCCGTTGAGCATGTGCTTGGTGATGGTGGCCCAGTTGCGGAAGTTGCCGTGGGCCGCGGCCCGGTCGATGTTGCGGATCATCTGCGGGTCCACCCCGGTCCACAGGGGGTGGAACGCCGGCAGCGTGCCGACGACTTCGGCCTCGGGCATGCGCGTGAACTTCTGCCAGATGAAGATCCGTGACGCCAGCATCGGTTCACGCTTGAGGACCTTGTAGCAGCCATCGCCGCCGGCGAAGATCACCGCGATGTCGGTGTTGCGGTCGTCCCACAGGTGGCGCCAGTACTCGAACGAACTGCGGCCCATCCACTGGGCCTCGTCGCACACCAGCACCCGGAACGTCTGCGACAGCGTCTCCTTCAGGAGCGTGTCGAATTCGATCGGCCGGGTCGGCGGTTCCCCGGGCAGCCCCAGGGCGTGAAACAGTCCGTGGCGGATGTCGCGGGGGGTCGGCCCCGAGCGCAGCTCCAGGCGGTAGGTGTTGTCGGGGGCGATCTTGCGCAGCGCCGAGTTCACCGACATCGTCTTGCCGTATCCGGCCGCTCCGTAGACGACCATCATGGCCTTGGCATCGATCGTCGCCTGGACGTCGTCCAGGGTCGTCATGAGCGCGTCGGTGGCCACCAGGTGCGCATCGAGGCGGTGGAAGTGGTCCTCGTCCTCTGCGGGCAGCCTGCCGTAGTCCATGTCACCGCTCACGCGTTCTCCTCAGGGGTGTCGTCCTCCGGCTCGTCCGCGGCCGGTGGGATCGGGCGGGCCCAGCCGTCCGGGACGGGCTGGTGCGGGATGTAGCCGGGATCGGCCCGCCGCAGGTCCGTGGCAGCCGAGTCGGCAAGTTCTGCCTCGGCCTCCGCCTCGGTCAGCGCACCCAGACGCTCGGGCGGGGTGGCGGTGGTGACGGCCTCGAAGCGCTCGCGGCGCAGCCGTGCCGCGGCCTTCATGTCCGCGCGAAGCCGCCGCGCCTTCGCGGTTCGGGCGCAGCGGACCTTACGGACCTGCTCCTCGCTGGCCGCCTTGGCCAGAATGGCGCTGCCCAGGTGTACGCCGTCCAGGCCGAAGACCTCGATGGTCAGGTCGTGGTGGGGCAGGTGGCGCACCACGACACGGACACCGGCCTGGCCGACCATCCAGGGGGCGATGTAGTGGCGGTTGCGCCACCGCACGCCCTGCGTGGTGATGGTGCGGGTGCGGCCGTCGTCCTCGAGCCCGAAATGGGCCAGCTGTTCGGCGGGAACGTCATGCAGGGGAGTGGGATCGCACGACCACGCCTGCATCGGGGTACGGCCGCCCAGCGCCCTGGGCTGGTGCTCGGTGTTCCACCAGTGCACCCACTTCAGCAGCAGTTCCACGAACGCCTCGAAGGAGAGCGCGGGCTCGACCGGATCCGCGGTACGCCCGCCGGTGAGCGTCTGCCGGTGCACGTAGCGCGGCATGGAGACGAACAGCATGTCCTCGACCGCGCCGTTGAGCGCTTCGATGGTGCCCTTCAGATGCGGGCTGTAGGCGGGAAGATCGACGACGGGCACGGCGAAGGCGCCCAGGGCCGAGGCCACGGTGGCACACAGGAACTCCTTGCCGCGGTCCACCCGGATCAGGCCCGGCAGGCCGCCGGCCGGCCCGAAGGGCTCGGTACGGTCCAGGGCCATCCGCAGGGCCGCCAGCACCGCATCCGCGCTGGGTGCATGGGGCGTCACAGCCACCCCCGTGATGACTTTGGTGTGGCAGTCGATGAACCAGGTCACCCAGGGCTGCACGAGCTGGTCCTCGAGCAGCACCCGCACGGGCACACACTTGTGGTCGCCCTCCCAGGCGGCGTTGCGGTGCGCGGGAGGACGCTGTGCGAACACGTCGAAGGCCCGCCGGGCGGCCTCCCCCTTGGCGAGCCCGGCCCGCTCCCCGGGCGTCAGGTCCCGGCGCAGCGCCCGGTGGATCGTCGACAGTGACGGGGCCGCAGGCATGCGGGGATCGTCCAGGGCCCGCTGCTTGAGCTCCCGGTGGACGGCGGAGGCGTTGCCTCCCCACAGCACCAGCAGCCGCCGGATTTCGGGGGTGACGCTGAACCGTGTCCGGGATGCCGCGTCGACGTGGCCGGTGGCGCGCGCGGTGGCGACCCACCGCCACACCGCCCGCTCCGAGCGGCCCACGGCCGTGGCGACCAGCTTCACGTGTGCGCTGGTCAGCCCGCCGCTCTGGTCCAGCGACAGCAACCGCGGCAGCGCGGCCAGCCGCCCCGAGCGGGCGGTGAACACCGCTTTGCCGGCACCCTGCGTGCCGGCAGAAGAGTCATTCATGCGGTCTGCTCCTTAAATGGATACGAAGCGCGAAAGGCCACAAGTGCCGCGCTTCCGCGCGGCGTTGGCGGTGTCCGGGCAGGACGGTGCGGGCGGCCCCTGGGCCGTCGCCAGGGCTGTGAGGCGGCGTCATGCCAGGGGAGGCGGGCACGGCCCAGCCGTCAGCCAGCGCCGGGTGCGAGCATCAGCACCTTCGCCAGGAAGGGGGGGGCGTGTTCCTCACAGCCCGGCTGCCCGAGGAGCACTCGTGCGCCGGGATACCGGGGAGGACCCGGCCCGGCCGCCCTGCTGCGGCGCCGTCGGGTGGACGGCTGCGGTCGGCGCTGAGCCAGTTCTTGTCAGCGCCGGCCGCAGGCATGCAGGGGCGCCCTGTGATGCGCCGGGAAGGAAGTACCGGGCCTGCCGGTCACCGCAACGCGGAGCCACCGGCGCCCGAAGAGGCTGTTCGGGGACTGGGAGATGGGCTCCTCGGCGACTGTGGTGGCCGGTTTGGTACTGCTCAGGTGTTTTCCAGCAGGCGCTGGATCCCGTCGTGGATGGCTGCGGTGCGTTGTTGCGGTGTGAGCCAGGCGGCCGTGGAGCCCTGGCCGGTTTTGTTGATGAGTAGGACGTTGTCGACGACCTCGGCCACCGGGAACAGGTGGCTGATGAGGATGACCCTCTTGTCCTGGGCCACGCTGTCGCTCAGGACGGCGAGGGTGTCGCCCAGGCGGATGTTGTCCAGAGAGCCGAAACCTTCGTCCAGGAACAGGCTTTCCAGCTTGTTGTGGCTGGTGTTGTGGAGTTCGACGAGCGCCAGCGCCAGCGCGAGGGAGCTCTGGAAGGTCTCTCCGCCGGAGAGGGTCTCCGGGTCGCGCGCGTGATTGGTGGCGCGTTCAAGGATCTGGAAGTCATCGGTGAATGCGTAGTCACCCATGGAGATCTGCCGGAGGATCCTGCTGCCGTGCCTGACCAGCGCATGGGTGCGCTGATCGGTGAGATAGGTGAGGAACTTCCCGTCGGTGAGCTGGTCGCTCACGCTCTTCCACACCGCGGCCTGCCGGCTGGCGGCTTCGAGGGCGGTGCCCAGCGCGTCGGCGTAGGGGATTTGGGACTGTGCGGTGCGCAGATCGGCCTTGGCCGTCTCGTGCGCGCCTTCGGCTTGGATGGTCTTGCGGCTGAGCGGGTCGAGGACGGCGGGGGCGAGCAGGTCGCTCTTCTCGGGCACCGGGAAGCCGGGGTCCGAGTCCGTCTCGTCGGCGGTGGCGCCGGCTTGGCGGATCAGCTCCTTCTCGAATGCGCGGACCTCGTCGTCGGCGTGCTGAGCGGCCTGCCCGAGAGTGCCGGTCAGACGCTGATGCAGCGAGGCGAGGGCCATGCAGTAGGTGTCGACGGCGGCCAGGTCGCCTGCGTCCGGAACGGGAGGCAGGTCGGGGGACGCCTCGGCCTCGAGAAGACCTGTGGCATCGTTGGCCATGTCCGCCCAGCGCTCCAGCTGTTTGATGAGCTTGCGTGTGGGGGTCTCGACGGTGCGCCGGCGGCGTGCGTCCAGGGCCTGCAGGTTTTCGCTGTGCAGCGTGAGGGCCTTCTGGGCGTCGTCACGCTCCAGTGTCCTTTGCTCGAGCCGTTCGAGGCGCTGGCCGGCCGCCTCCTTAGCGGAGGCGATGTCCTGCAGGGAGGGCAGTTGTGATGGGGAGGGCTGGGCGGGGTGGATGGAGGGCGGCAGTTCGCTGACCTCCGTCAGCACACTCGCCAGCTCGGTCTCGTACTGCAGCCGGGTCTTGTCCAGCCGTTTGCGTTCACGCTGCAGGCGGCCGCGCTGACGCTTGAGCTCGGCCCGGGCCGCCTCGTTCTCGGCCTGCGCCGCCCCCAACTGCGCCTGGGCGCTTGTGTGGGCCGCGAGGGCCTCACCCTCTGCGTCGCGCAGCGGCTGGGTAAGTGCTTTGACCGCACGGGTGATCTGCGCCCGGCCTACTGGTTCGCCCTCGGCGAGGGCATGCGCCTGAGCCGTCGTCTGCCGGCCCAGCGCGTCCAGGGCGGTGGCCGTGGCGGGAGCACCGGCCGGGTGTACCGCATCCACCAGCTCCTGCACCTGGAGCAGCGCCGCGTCCATGCGCTCGCGGGCGGCCAGGTGTCCGCGGCGGTGCTTTTCGACCTTCCGCTCGGTTCCCTTCAGCTGGGCGGCCGCTTCAGCCTTGGCCTCCACCGCCGCTTCGACGGCGTTCGAGCGTGTGGTGACCTTGCGTTTGGCCTGAGTAAGTGCCTTGCCGTCCAACAGCGGCGGGGGAGCGAAGCCGCTGGGGACGGGCTGGGTGCACACCGTGCAGGCGTCCCCGGGCGCCAGACCGGCACCCGCCGCGTGGGCCGCCTCCCTGCGCTGCAGCGCTGCGAGGTCGTCCTGGGCCGCTTCCAGAGCGCCGCGCAGCTTCTTCAGCTCGCTCTCCAGGCCGGCGCTGTGGCCGCGCTGTTCCTCCACCGTCTCGAGCGTCGTGCGCTGTGTCTGCAGATGCCCGGCCGCGGCGTTGGCCTCCTGCAGCGCTGCCCGGACGGCCTCCTGGACCTGGTCGGTGTGCGTGCGCGCCTCGCTCACCATGCGCTCGGCCCGGCCGGCGGCCTCGACGAGGGCCGCGTTGCGCTGCTCGTGCTCTTCCAGTTCCTGTCGTGCCTGCGTGTGCTCCTGTTCGTGCTCGTCGTGCTGAAGCTGCTCCTGCTTCAGCCGCTGTTCGACGGCGTCGAGGCCGGCTGCACGCTCCGGCAGGCGGGACAGGACAGCGAACGCGCTGGACAGGGAGCGGAGCGTGTCACCGGCCTGTGCGGCCGTATCCAGCGCGCCCTGCGCCGCCTCCAGCTTCGCGGCCAAGTCGCGTCCGGTGGTCTCCTGCTCTGCTGCCTCGGCATCGAGTTCCCTCTTCTTCCGCGCCAGCGCGGCCATCGTGATGCTCGAATCCGCAACAGCGCGCTCACGCAGCAGCCGCGCCGCTTTGTCCAAGCCCGTCTTGCGGTGCTTGTGCTCGACGGCCCGGCTCTGGGCCGCGCGCAGCGCATCCAGTCGCTCGCGCCGGCGGGCCGCGATACCCCGGGTGCGTTCCAGATCCAGCAGCGCCTGGGAAGCGGCAGCATGAGGATCCGGCAGGAGAAGCGCGCGGGCCCTGGTTCCCTCGGTGATCTGCGTATTCAGGCGCTCCAGTCGCCCGCCGGCCCGTTTGCGTACACGCTCGAGCTCGTTGATGCCGAAGATGTGCCGCAGGATGTCGGCACGCATGGCCCTGGGGGCCTTGAGGAGGGCGTCGAACTTCCCCTGGCGCAGCAGGACCGTGCTGACAAAGCCGTCCCAGTCCAGCCCGATGATCCGGGTCACCGCCTGCGTCACCGCGGACTTGCCGTCGACCCGCAAGTCGGCGCTGTCGTCGGCCAGGGGCTCAAGCACGGCCTGAGGCCCCTTCTTGCCTTCCGCATGCAGGGTGCGGCGCACACTCCACTCGCGGCCGTTCGCCGAGAACTCGAACGCCACGTCCATGCTGGGGCATCCCTTGCCGATCAGCTCGTAGGCGGCCTTGGGGTCCTTGGACCACGAACACGTCCCGTACAGGGCGAAGATGATCGCCTCGAGGATGGTGGACTTGCCCACGCCGGTGTTGCCCAGGATGGCGAGCAGGCGCTTGCCGGTGAAGTCGATGCTGCAGGTGCCGGCGTAGCTGCGCACGCCCGTGAGGGTGAGCCGCAAGGGCTTCACGACGCCTCCTTCCAGGGATTTGCCAGCGCGGCGCGCAGCTGTTCCTCGGCCGGGACCGGGGTCAGCGTCTCGTCGTCGAGTTCGTTGAGCAGGTGGAGGAAGGCGGTGACGGTCGACTCCGCGGCATCTGCGTCCACTCCCTCACGGGCCAGGTAGGCCCGGAACGCGTCGGGGAGTTCCGGCTCATCGCCCAGGTCACCGTCCAGGACGGCGCCGGCGGCATCTTCCCGGGCCGGGGCCGGGTTGATGAGGATCGCGTTCGGGACGATCTCGGCGATCTTCTGGCTGAGGAGCCCGTCGGGCTCCTCGCCGGTGATCACCGGTTTGAGGAAGGTCCCGTCGTACTGGTCGGCCGCGGCCTTCAGTTCCTCGAGGGTTCCGGTGAAGTGGGTCAGCCGCCGGCCGGTGGAGAGTCGGCGCGGCAGCACCCGCACCGGCCGCCCCGGGTCGGCGTCGACGATCACGACGCTCTTGGTCTCGTCGGCTTCACCGAAGTCCATGGCCAGCGGGCTGCCCGCGTAGCGGGCGGCGAACTTCAGGCCCTCGATGGCCTGCGGGCGGTGGATGTGTCCGAGAGCGGCGTACGACACCACCGGAAGATCTTCGGGAGGGGTCTCGAAGGCCTCGTCCACAGCCCGTTCGCTCGGGGAGGTCCTGGCGCCTTTGACGAACACGTGGGCCGTGAACAGCAGAATGTCCCGGTCGGGGTCGTACCCCTCGTGCAAGGCCTCCGTCAGTTCCCCCTGCAGGCCGCGCATCGCCTCGGCGTAGTCGGCATACGACGTGCCGGAGGTGGAATCGCGCCGCCAGAACCGGTTCGGGTGCACGAAGGGCAGGACAGCCAGCCGGATGCGCTGCTCACCGCCGCAGGCCTCGAAGGTCATCACGCCCCCGTCGTGTGCCGGGCGGAGCCGGTCGACGAAGAACAGGCCCCGGCCGCAGGAGGGACCGGTCATGAAGTGGAGGAACTCCAGGTAGTGGGGGGAGTCGTGGTTGCCGGCCACGACCACGGTGGGGGCGATGGCGGCGAGTTCGCGCAGGGCGCGCAGGGCGCGGAACATGTCCCGGACGGTGGGACGGGAGGAGTGGAACAGATCGCCGCTGTGGACGATCAGGTCCGGCTGGCTCTCCCGGGCGATGGCCACGATCTCGGCAAGGACGGCGTCGAAGTCCTCGTCGCGTGGATGCCCGTGCAGGATGTGGCCCAGATGCCAGTCGGAGGTGTGGAGCAGTCTGCTCATGCCTTCATGCGCCCTTCTGGAAGCGAGGCGTAGGAGGGCACCGGTGGTGCCTTATGAGCCCGGGACTGTACACCAAAATAACTGGAGCAAAACTGGGCGTCCCGAGTGACTGCTAGCATCCCGGCATGGACGAGCATCTGATCGCTCTCGAGGGGCGCATGCAGCAACTGCAGGAGGCGGTCCGGCAGGCGCTCACGCAACACGATACTTGCCAAGTACGCCTTCTGGGTGCGGAATTGACACGCGCTCAACGTGCCTGGGATGTTCTGTGCGGGCTCAGTGGCGCCCCGGACGAGGTCCGGCCGGAGTCCGCGCCGACGGTCACCGAACCCCACCGGGACGCACCCCTGCGCGACCGGGCCCCTCACATGCCGCTCTTCGCAAATACCTGGAGTAAAACTGGAAGCCCCGAGTGACTGCTAGCATGCGGGCATGGACGAGCATCTGGTCGCACTCGAGAAGCGCATGCAACAGCTGCAAGAGGCGCTCCGGCAGGCGCTCACACAACAGGACAACGCCCAAGTGAACGTCCTGGGTGAGGAGCTGACACGCACCCGGCAGGCCTGGAATGTGCTGTGCGGGCTCAGCGATGTCCCGGAGGTGGCCCAGCCGGAGGTCCAGCCAGAGACCCGGCCCGAGCCCGCGCTGGCAGTCGTTGAGCCGAACCAGGGCGTGCCCGTACGCGACCAGGTCCACCAGGCGCTGGCCCTCCTCACCGTCCCCGCCTCGCCCAAACTGCTCAGCCAGGTCCACCAGGCGTTCTTCTCCAGCCCGCTGAACACGGCACGCATGACCACCCTGCGCCGCGACGAGGAACGCTCCTTCCGCTCCGCCCCCTACGGCCGCGCCTACTACATCTGCCCCGCGCTGACCTCCGACCTGCTCTCACCGGCCCGCGCGCTGCTCGCCCTGAGCACCTGGCCACTGGAGCAGCGCCTGGTGGGACCGCTCACCCAGCGCGTCCACTTCCTCACATCGGCCCTGCGGCTCGCGGACGCCGCCGAACACCTCGCCGGCGAGGCCGGGATGCCGCAGCCCGTCCAACAGCTCCTGCTGCACTACAGCCGCAACATCCACGGCGACACCCCCCGGGGCCCGCTCGACCTGGACGCGCTGCGCCGGGCCGCCGCAGCGGAACTGGCGATCCACGCCGACGACGACGCCGACACCCGCGCCGAAGCGGCCCAGCGGGCACGCCAGCAACTCGGCGACGCGGAGCAGATCTTCGGCAATATCCTGCGCAACACCGCCCGCCTGCGCCGTACTTCGTAAACCCATCCCTGCAACCAGCACGGCTGTGCCCTGTCCCGCCAAGGAAAACAGTGAGCTCGCTCGACGCACGACTGGGCGCATTGCGCGGAACCGCCCCGCCCATCCCGCACAACGCACGCACCCTGGCGGCGCTGACCGCCAACCCGAGCTGCGACCGCCGCTCCCTGCTGGACGCGGCCGGCATCGACAAAGACGCTCTCGCCGCCCATCTGGACCTCCCGCGGCCGCTGAGAAAATCCCAGCTCGCCCTCGACTACGGCATCGCCTTCGAACGCAAGGTCACCGCCCAGGCCGGAGCCCCCCTGGTGCCGCTGCTCCGCAAAGCCCTGGGCCTGACCCTGCCCGAGGTGTCCTACGAGGACGTCAACAGCGTCGGCAGCGATGACGACAAGTCTTCCCCGCAACTACGCCACGCCCGCACCCGCTCCCTCATCCTCAGCGCAGCGCACCGCAGGTCGAAGCCCCGCACCCTGCTCGACCACCCCGTACTGCGTCTGACCGTCGCCGGCCACCAGGTCTACCTCGAGCCCGACGTCATCGCCTTCCAGCTCGACGGGGTCTTCCACGTCGTCGAGATCAAATCCTTCCCCGTCATCCACGGACAGCCCCACCCCGTCAAGGCCACCGCAGCACTGACCCAGGCCGCCGCCTACGTCCTGGCTCTGCGGGAACTCCTCGCCGGCGACGGCCTCCCGCCAGACCGTGTCTCCGACACCGTGATCCTGGTCAACCCGCGCAACTTCACCCGCCACCCCACCGCCACGCCCTTCAGCGCGCACAAGCAGATCAAGAACCTGAGCCGCCACCTCGGCAGGCTGAGGCGCCTGCCCGAACTGCTGGACAACCTTCCCCCGGGCACCACCTTCGACCTGGCACCCGGCCCCGACCAGAGACCGACCCGGCCCCGCGGTGAACTCGTTGCCGCACTCGTCACCGTGCGGCCGCACTACACCCCTGGCTGCCGCCACCACTGCGACCTGGCCTTTCACTGCCGCACCGAGGCCCTCAACCAGGGCAGGACCGCTGCCCTGGGCACCGCAGTCCGCGACGACCTCGCGGGAATCGACACCATCGCCAAAGCCCTGGACCTCACCGACGGACGCATGCACCCCTCACGGGACCAGCAAGACACCACCCAGGCCCTGCGCCACGCACAGCGCATCCACGCAGACCTCCACACGGACACCGCATGATCCAGCTCACCTCCCTCCTTCGGATGCGCGCCGCCCACACCGGCAACGCCCAACGCGCCAGCCAACTGCGCCACCTCCACCTCAGCGACCAGCCGCTGATGCTGCTGGCGCTGAAGCAAACCGGCCCCGCCGCACGACCGCTGGCCGTCATGCTGGGCACCGACCCGCACCGCCCCCAGCTCCTGGTCGCGCCGCCCTCGGGCAGCACCGCCCCCATGCTCGCCGCCCTGGCAGACACGGTCACCGCCTACATCAACGCCTGCCAGCGGCACCGCGAACACCTGCCCGCCACCAACAACAAGCCGGCACGCTGGCGCTACACCGACGCCCCCCAGATCCTCGTCCCCAACCCCCAGACCGTGCAGCACCTGAAAGACCTCGGAGACGACCTGAGGTTCCGCAGCGTCGACGACCAGGCTCCCGGCTCCCGGGCCGTCCAGTGCCTGGGACACTGGCTCACCTATCTCACCGACCGCGCCGACCTCCCCGGCTCAGCCGCCCTCATCCCCATGACCAGTTTCCTCGGCATGCACTGGATCAGCGGCCAAAGCCCCCTCGAGGACGAGGACCTGGCCACCCTGCTGGCCTGGATCGACCCGCCCCGCCACGCAGCCTCGGGACGCGACGCCGCACTGGAGGCAGAAGACCCGGCCACCCACCGCCCGGCGGGACCAGCCACCGACGCCCCCTTCGACAACGACCACCTGGCGCCCCTGTTCGACGCCTATGCCCGCGCCCGGCGCCGGGCCCTGGACCACGAGCAGACCCGTACCCTGCAAGAACTCGACCGTCTGCTGGCCACCTACCTGCAGCCCACCTGGGATTTGATGTGGCAGGCCTACACGCTCCTGCAGGCCCTCCCCGAAGCCAAGAGCACTGCACGCCGCTGGGACCACGAACGCACCGTATTCACCGACGAATGCACCTACCTGACCCAGGACGGACGCCCCCGTCCGGCCCGCGAGAATGCCATTGCCGCCGCCGTCCGCCTGGCCCGCATGGAACACGCAGCCGTCGCCTTCGCCGCCGAACGCACCGCCGACGACCCCTTCGTACGGGCAGAACTGCGCACCACCGGCAAAGCCTTCGGCGGCACCGTCACCACCATCGACGCGGAACACACCCTGCGCGGCCCCAGTGGACGTACCCAATGGCGGCCCCGGCTCACCGTGTCCACCCCGGACCCCGTGCTGATGGAACTCGGTCAGCTCCTGGCCTGCCACACCTACCGCAGCGCCCGCTACAAGATCTGCGACGTCACCCCGGCCGACGGCGACACTCTCGTCGAACTTGAGATCACCGCCGGCATGGGCACCATGGACCGCCCCAACCACGCCGTCCTTCCCGACGCCGGCGCCTTCCTCGTCTTCACCATCGCACCCGCCCCCTACCGGATGCCCGAATTCCCCGCACGAGAGCAGACACCCTGGACCCACGGCGGGCCACCCGCCGACCAGCCGGACCACAGCAACGAGGACGAGGGCGAGGAAGAACAGTGACACCGCCTCACCGGCCGTCGCCGCAGCAGCAGATGGACCAGGCCGCCCGCGCCGTCCTGGAGCAACTGCCCACGCTCACCCACCGCGGACTCGTCGTGGACTCCCCGCCCGGCGCCGGCAAATCCACCCTGGTCGCCCGAGCCGCCGACACCCTCGCGCAATCCAGCACCCCCTGCCCCGTCATCGCCCAGACCAACAGCCAGGTCGACCACCTCGTGCGGCGATTCGCCCGGCACCACCCGCACTTGAGAACCGCCCGGCTCACCGCAACGGATTACACAGTCCCGCACGACGTGCAGGCACATCCCGGCACCCGCATCGGCACCCGCATCGAAGCCCTCGAAAAGACGGCCGACGTCATCGTGGGAACCGCCATGAAATGGGCCACGGTCACCGACCGCCGATGGCCATGGGCGATCATCGACGAGGCCTACCAGATGCGCTCCGACACGCTTTTGTGGACCGCCGGCATCTTCGAACGGGCCCTCTTCGTCGGAGACCCCGGCCAACTCGACCCCTTTTCCGAGGTCGCAACCGACCGCTTCCACGGCCTGTCCCACGACCCCATGAACAGCGCGGTCGCCGTCCTGCTCGCCAACAACCGCGACCTGCCCGTCCACTCCCTGCCCGTGTCCTGGCGCCTGCCGCCCTCAGCCGTCCCCCCGATCAGCAACGCCTTCTACCCCTCCACGACCTTCCACGCCGGAAGCAGTGAAGCCGACCGCACCCTCACGTTCTCCCCTCTCGACATCCGCACCCCCACCGACGAGGTCATCGAACACGCCGCCCGGACCGGATGGGCACTGTTCGAACTACCGGCCCGCATCACCGGCCAGCACGACGCCGAAGCCTTCCACACCACTCTCGGCATCGCCGACCGGCTGCTGACCCGACGCGCCATCACCACCTGCGAGGCAAACCCCGAAGGCCACGCCCTGCAGCCCGGTGACATCGCCATCGGCACCGCCCACCGCAGCCAGGCCCACGACATCCGCGCGCTCCTGGCCCGCCACTACTCCCAACTGCACGGCGTCACCGTCGACACCGCCAACCGGCTCCAAGGCTGCGAATTCCGCGTCACCATCGTCCTGCACCCCCTCTCCGGCCGCGGCGACGCCTCCGCCTTCCACCTGGAAGCCGGCCGCCTGTGCGTCCTCACCTCACGACACCGCCACGCCTGCATCGTCGTGGCCCGCGCCGGCATCGCCGAACTCCTCGACGCCCACCCCTCCAACGACCCCGCACACCCCGGAGCCGCCTCCAAGGTCGCCGACGGCTGGGAGGCTAATCACGCAGTCCTCGCCCACCTGACCCAGCACACCATCTACGCTCAGGCACAGCCCCGTCGCCGGCGCGGATGAGTAGGTCGCCGCGCACGCCTGCCACATGAAGGCGGGTTGATGGGAGCGTCGTCGCTGGGACGCCCTCAGTCCTCGTCGTCGAGGGTGTCGTCGGCTGACTCGTGGTGGACGTTGACGCCGGCTCGGCAGCGCGCGGCGCCGATCGTGTCGTGCAGCCGGGCGAACAGGTCGGGCCGGATGAGTAGATCAGCTCCCGCGACCGCGGGCAGGAGTGGTTCGTAGTTTCCGTCGTGGACGAGGTGGCCGTGCCACTGGCGGCAGATCAGTGCCTCACCGGTGGCGTCGCTGAGGCTGAACCCGCAGATTCCCTCTGTGGGTTCAAGTCCGAGTGCGGCCACGACGCTGGCTGCGGGTGCGAGTACGTAGACGGGCAGGCCGAGGCCGCTCAGGGTGCGAGGGCGAGGCCTATCGATCAGGCCAGCGGTTCCAGCGTCAGTGAGGGCCGTCAAGGCCTGGTCTGCGGCACTGACGTGCTCGGCTGCTGACTCGGTTGTAAGGCCGAGTCCCAGGCGCCGCCACGGGCTGGTCCACAGCTGCCAGGGGGCCTGGCAGGCGGGTAGTGTGCCGGGCGGTGGGTCGTCGTCGAGGGCCTCCAGGCCGACGGCGATCTGCAGTTGGCGGGCGGGCTGATCCGGGTATCGGCGTGCAGGAGTGCGCTGCCGCTCGAACAAGCCGATCTGCACCCAGCCCTCGTGCGGACCTTCATCCACGCGAGCAAAGGCCATGGCGTTTCCCGGCAGGGACCGCAGGCCCGCGACCGAAGCGAAGCCGGAAGGCGGCCAGAGCTTGTCCGCTTGATGGCTCTCACTGAACCACGGTGCTGGATCAAGCGACCACGCCAGGGCCTCGGGACGAGTCAGAGGGCGGGGAATGCGGGCGAATTCGGCACGCAGGGCCGCGCGGGGGTCATCGCGCAGTCGCGCGGCCGCGCCGCGTTCGAAATTCTGGGCGTTGCCGAGATGTCCCGCTTGGGCAAGCGCGGCACGCAGGCCGGCGGCAGCGCGTTGCAGGGCGTCTTCGGCGGCGGCCTGGTCGGCGAGATAGGCGTCGGGAAGCTGGCTGCGGCGTCCATTGGTCAGAAGATCCAGCTGCATGCGCATGAGCGTCTCGACGTCCGGAAGAGCATCGATCACGAGATCGATGACGGTCTCGCGGAGCCCGGCCGGACTGCCGGTGGCGTTTAGGCGGTCGCCCAGGTAGTGGTCGACGAGGTGGGTTGCGAACTCCCGAGGGTTGTTCATGCGCTGTCCTCGCTGGGGGAGAGGGCGGCGGCGATGGCGCATGCGAGTGTCGGATGAGCTGCCGTTGCCGCAGGGGCGGGCGCCTGGTGGCCAGCGCGGGCCAGGATGGCGGACGCATCCGCACGGACGGACAGCACGTCACTGCCGCACAGCGTGACGAGCTGTGCGAGAAGGGCGGCATCCAGAGGTCCGTCGGGCAGGTGTCCTTGTAGGACGGTCAGGAGCCAGGTCAGGGGGCCAGCTCCGAGGTCGAAGGAGAGGACGCGTGCCAGGGCTGCCTGCGCCTGGCCGGAACGGCTGGCCAGCAGAACCGTCGCTGCGATCAGGGCGCGGCGCTTATCGCCGCGTTCGGGCAGGGCAATCGTGGCCAACGCAAGTTCGCACAGTGCGGTGTCGATGTCGTGCTGGGTCGCCTGCTCCGGCACCGGGTGGTAGGCACCCTGGCCGAGACGGGCACGGCCCGGCAGACGGTGGGCGATGACGCCATACGCCGCATCCCAGCAGGCGAAAGCGCTGACAGCCGGGGGTGAAGCGAGCGGGGGCTGAACAGCGAACGCCGAGACCAGGGCCAGGCTGACACCGATAGTGCGGCTGTAGGACGCCTCGGCGACGGCCTGGGCCACCTGGTCTGCGAGGTTGCGGGCTGCGGTGGCCGGGTCCGCGGAGTGCGCCTGCTGCCACAGATCCAGCCGGTCATTGCCGCCGAAGGAACGCCATCCGCCGCCGCCTCGCATCTTGGTGCAGGCGAGCATGCCCGCCGTGGCGGCGAGAGGGCCGAAGACACCAGGATCGCTGTCCTGGCGCAAGCGGAGCCCCGAGGCGAGGTCGGCCAGCAGCTCAAGAGGGTTGGAGGCGTTCATCTCGTCGGCGATCCGGTGCAGGAACTGGGCGGCTGCGTCTGCTCCCTGACCGTCGATGACCTCCAAGAGCCGCCACCCGACCGCATTGGCCAGGGCATCCCTCGACCACCGTGGGCCCGAGGGGGCATCGTATGCCTTGCTGGTGCGGTCACGGACCGCAGCAAGCGCGCCAGCAGCACCTACTGGCAGCGTCGGGCGCTGCTGGGCGTGCAGATACGCGTCTGTGGTGGGGTGCTTCTCGGGGCCGAACCAGTCACGTGAGGTGTTGTTGGGCACGGGGCGGGGTGCCCAGGGCAAGCCGCCCTCACCGCCACAACGCTGTGCTGCTGTGCGCAGCGCAGAAGTGGGCTCGTCCCCGGCAGCCTGCGATGCGGCGATCAGTGTCTGGTCGTCGTAGGTGGAGGTGATCGCATTGGCCAGCACCGGCAGGAGACGCGATGTGCGGGCCGCGTCGTCGCCGGGCAGGTCAGCGAGCCTGGTGAGCAGAGCAACGTCCTGCCGGATACTGCGGCCATCGGGTCCAGCGGCGATGCGGAGCGCGGCCAGGACGACGGGGTCGGCCGTGTCAGCCTGCGTGGCCAGCAGCTGCCGGTGGGCCGCGCTCACCCGGCCGTCGGGCAGCCCGGACTCGGCCAGCAGCACCTGGGCGCCCAACTGCGCGGCACCCCGCGGATCCAGGCGCGCAAGGGAACGCCACCACTCCTGCGGCGTTCCCGCCGTGCCCCGCCCGTCGGTGCAGTCCGCGACGAGATAGACAAGAGGCTGCGTACGCGCCAGACGCACCTGCGCCTGGACGGGATCGGCCTGCAGGAGCTGAGGCAGCGGATCCACCAGCTCCTCGATGGTGATGTCCTTGTGACCGCCATAGGCCCCCATGTAGCGGGCGGCACGCTCCCAGCACCGCTTCGCCTCGTGCGGGTCGTCGCAGGCGAGACTCACGCGGGCCATCTCAAGCTCGAAGTCGGCGTCCTCCGCATACAGCGCACGGCGCTCGGCTTGCACTCCGCGCAACGTGCGCATGAGCTCGTGCACGACGTCGGACCCTGCCTGGCCGACGCTCCCGGCGAGCAGGGACACCAGCTCCGTGGTGATCAGCGGGCCGGTTCCGGCCATGCCCATGAGAGAGGTGGTGGTGCCCTCGCTGACGGCTTGCAGGAAGGCGATGCCCACAGCGACATCATCGCCGCGCATCAGGGCGACGGCGTCGTGCAACACCTGCCGCACCTGCCGGTGGATATCCGCAAGATCGCAAGCCCGGGGGCTGCCCGTGAACGCGTGGGCATGCTGGGCCAGTTGTTCGAGCGCCACACGCACGGTCGCGGACGCGGTTTCGGCTGTGAGGATGCCCGCCTCGACGTCGGGGTGCAGGCCGACGGTGGCAAGGGTGAAGCGCAGCCAGGCACGGTAGAAGCCATCGCCGTCCAGGAGGGGAAGCAGTCGGGCGGGCGCCTGCGGATCGGCAGCATGGGCCACGGCCAGCAGTGTCAGCCACCTGTTCACCGGGCCGGACAGGCCGCTGGCACGGTCGGTCAATACATCCTGTGTTGCTTCCGCGAGAACCGCGGCGATGTCCCCGGAAAAGATCTCCTCGGCAAGGTCCGACACTGCCACGCCATGGCGGAGCAGGCGCCGCGGGTCGCACGGCCCGCTGGCCCAGGCCGCGGTGGCCAGCACGCGGGCAGACGGCAGCGCGCCGCCCGCCGTGCCATGGGCGTCCGCAAGGTGCAGCAAAAGGGCCGCGCGCCGGTCGGGCTGCTCGATGAGCTCCGCGCTCTCGAGCAACGGGTCTGGACCCAGACAGTCCAACAGCACACCCAGCGCATCGTCAGGCGATGTCAGAGCCTCCTGGCCGAGGAACCGGGCCACCCGCTGCGCGAGCGTACGCGGGACCTGCCCGAGCTCGACATCGTCAGCAGCCCGGGCCGGCAACCGGATCCGTCCGCGCAACTCCGCCAGGAACACCGACTCATCGCTCTCGGAACCGTAGTGGACACGCTCCTTGCGTGCCTCGTCCCAGGCCGTCAGGTACGCCTCCCACGGGGCGGCACAGCCGGCCCGGTCGACCGCCGCACACAGCTGCAGGCCCCACCGCGCCGCCATCGTGGTCACACCCTCGTACATCAGGCTTGCCGCCACGCGGTCGGCTCCCACCAGCGCCACCAGCACATCCGCATACGGCACCAGGGAACCCGGCAGGCCTTCTTCCTCATACGTCGCCCGCGCCCGGCTCAGTTCGACGCAGCGCACCAGTGTGGGCCAGTCGTTGCGGACCGCCGCACGCCGCGCGGCAACGGTCAGAGTGTGGACGATGGCCTGAGGAGGCTGCAGCCCGGCAATCGCGCGGGAGAGGAAATCGGGTTCGATCAGCAGAGCGAGTTCGTCATCGCGCCCCAGAGCGGCCAGCAGTTCGGGCAGGTGCCGGAACGCGCGGGGATCGGTAAAGAAGCCCCGCTGGGACAACCAGTCGGCGGCCTGGGACCGGACCTGATCGACCCACCTGTCGTCGCCGTCGGCCCGGCGGATGAAGCGGCTGAAGCTCTCATGATGGATCTTCAGTCCGCCGATACCCGGCTGCTGCGCGACGATCGGTGCCACGCTGTTCAGCGCGGCACCGAGTTGCATTCCGGGCAGCGGGAAAATTTCCTCGAGCTCCGACGCACTCACAGCGAAGTCGCAGACCGCGAGCATGCTGACAGCAGAACGCTGCCCGGGGGTCAGACCGGCCAGCAGATAGGCGTAGTAGTCGTCGAGGTCGTGCGCCGACGACGGCACCGTCCGCAACCTCTCCAGAGGATCGCCAGCACCATCCGGCGCCGGCGCCGCTCCCAGGCCCGGGGCAGGACCCACGGCCTGTCGGCACAAATACGTGGCGTACAGGGCGTTGCCTCGAGAGCGCTCCTCGATCAGTGCGACCGCGGCCTCCGCCCGCGCAGCGGGATCGAGCCCCTCACCGGCAGAGGAGGACGTCAGGGCCGTCAACACGCCCAGGCGGTCCGCCAGAGCATGCAGTTCGGCGCGGTTGAGCGGGGCAACGGTGAGACGGGAGGCACCAGCGTCGACGGCCTCGAGGTGAGGGCCGGGCTGACTGGCCAGGACGAGCACGACACCGGGCGGCAGTTCCAGGGCGGAGAGGTCCGCGACCAGAGAGGCCGCCGGGTCCACCCGCGGACGAAAGGCGCTGCCGGTGGTGGATCCAAGAACCCGGCTGACATGGTCGATACCGTCCACGATCAGCGCGATCGGCCGGTCCGGTGCCAGGCCGCGCGCGGCCGTGACCGCGGCCGTGAGCGTCTCCGGCGTGGCCGCGTAGCGCGGCCTGACCTGCGCCAGCGCCTCCGGAACGGCCGTCCCCAGCTGCTTCAGCAGGCTGCCGATCACGACCTCAGTCAGCACACGCTGCTCACGGTCGATGTCCGAGGCGCCGAGCCAGCAGTGATGCCTCACCGCCAGCCAGGATTCCCGCAGCGCATCCCCGAGCTGCTCGCACAACCACGACTTGCCGATGCCGGGAGCACCGGTGACCACCACGACACCCCCCTGCCGAGCAGCGTCCTTCACGGCCGCGACCACGCCCGTGAGCACCGTAGGACGTCTCACCTCGGTGGCACGGTCCACGGGGTGCCCCTCACGGACCGCTCCGAAGTCGACTTCCAGACTCAGACGAGGAAGCAGGTCCTCGACCATCACGGTCCCCGCCCGGCTGCGCGCCGCTTTGGCCGCCTCGATCAGGGCCAGCGCCACCTCCTCGGGCGTGCGGTGCCGGTTCGGCGGCCGTCCGGCACCGAGTTCTTCGGTGATGCGGTGCAGCAAGGCCGCCTCGGCTGGCCCGGGCTCACGAATGTTGAGCGAACACGCCGGAAGATCCGTGTCGACGACCAGGGATGCGCAAGCGCGGTTGAGCAGGTCATCACTGACCTGGGCGAGCATCTCCTTCCACGGAGCGTGTGCACGCAACGCAGCGGCGTCGAAACGGAACCGTTTGCTGTTCAAGCCGTGCAGTGCAGGCCCGGGATCGGTGCTCGCGTGGACCGGGCGCAGCACCTGGGTCAGCTCGGGATCCTCCGGCTCCATGTCGCGCACCACGAGGCGATGCGAGGCACCCGGATCCGAGGTGAAGTCGTTGTCCATGGAGGAGAAGAGCAGATCCAGGCGTAGGCCTCGCTTGTCCTTCGTGAAACTCTCCAGCGACAACGCGCGGTCATGATCCGTGTGCTTGATCTGCAGCCGCTCGCGGCTGCCGGTGCCCCACTCGCACGTGATGTCATCAAATCGGTCCCCGGTGAACATCTTCGTGTCGACCAGCAGGGAATTCGCACGTCCCACCGCCAGGTCCACCAGCCGCAGCGCGGTGAGCAGGTCCTGGTAAGCGTAGCCAAGGTGTGTCGGGCGTAGCCCCATGCTCACCTCCAGCGTGCCCTGCTCACTTGGCACCCCCCATGGTGCGCTTCACGGTCACCCTAACCTCCCCGACGTACCGGGACGGAACGGAAACCCAAGGAGAGATCATGTGTGCAAGATCCAGCTGGCGCAGGAACACCTGGAAGGTTGGGCACCAGCAGCGGCTCTCGCACGCGAGATCGACGGCGACGGCGGCCGCACTCACCTGGTCGTCGACGGTTTCGCGTACCAGACAGGGGATGTCAGGCGTCGACGTTGATGCCGTAGTCGGTGGCCAGGCCCGCGAGGCCGGTGTTGTAGCCCTGCCCGACAGCGCGGGCCTTCCATCCGGTTGTGTGGCGGTAGAGCTCCACCGCGACGGTGACGGTCTCGCCTGATGAGAACGGCCCTGGAGCGAAGGCCAGTTGGGCGCTGGAAGACTGGGTGATGTCTGCGTGCCACTGGGTGTGCTGGTCGAAGACTGCGGCGGGCTGGGCCTCGATGTCGATGCTGACGATGACGGCGATGGAGGTGATGTCGTCGGGGATAAGGTTCAGATCGGCGGTGACGGTGTCTCCTCCGACGCTGACCCCGTCGTGACTGGGGTGGTTGTAGAAGACGAGGTCGTGGTCGTCGCGTACCTTGCCGTTGCGGGTGAGGAGTACAGCGGAGACATCGACGGGCGCGCCGGTGCAGGTGATGCGGACCGTCGTCGGTTCCGTGGCCACGGCCGTGTTAGCCCCCTTGGCCAGCAACTGCCCAGCAGCGTTTTCCCCGTTGCTGGCCGGGACGGCGGGGGAGGGGGGTGCGATCGGCGGCAGGCTGGTACCAGTAAGAGCCGCGATGACATGCTGGAGGATGGGCCAGCCTTCGGTTTCCTTGCCAGGCCACGGCCAGGTCAGCCGCTGGGCACCGAACTCCTTGGCGGTCGGCGGCCGCCCGAGTGCTTCCTGTAGTTGGAGGTGGCGCAGGCTTTCGGTGGCCAGGCGGCTGAGCTGCCACTGCCGTTGGGTTTCTTCCGGGTTGTTCACCCAGGTGTCGTGGTCGACGGGCTTGCCGCCCAGGTCCTGGTACACCCGGCGGGCGAAGTCGTAGCCGTCCTCAGTCAGTAGGCGGGTAGGCCGCTCCTGTTGGGATGGCGTCGGCTCGCCGATGGCCGTGTGCAGCGCCCCCAGGTCGCCGCCCGTCCAGTGGTTGGCTGCTGTGATCGCGAACCGGGCGAACTGGGGCAGCGTGGGGGGACGCCCCTTGGCGGCGACGAAGCGGTGATGCTGGTGGGCGACCTCCTCCAACTCGGAGCGCCAGCGGCCCTCCACGAAGGCACCGAGATACTGCTCGGCCCAGGCCCGCCGGTGTCGTGTGATGACGTCCCGTACCCGCTCGAAGCCGTCCCGACGGGCGCCGTGACTCATGCTGGAGGTGAACGTCATCTGCCCGTACGGGGTCTCGACCGTACTGTCCTCGCTGTCCGTGATCTCCTCCTCCGGCCCGAGGAGTTGTTCGGCGGCTTGCAGTTCGCGGAAGAGGGCGGTGTCGACCGGGCATCCGGCCGCGCGCAGGGCGGCCAGCGGCCTGCTGTAATAGCGGTCGACGCGGTCCAAGGTGGTGCGGGAGTAGGGGCCTTCGCACACGAACCAGGCGGTCAGGCCCACGCCGTGCCAGAACTCGGCCGCGGGACCGAGGGCTTCGGCCATGGTCTGGTGCGGGCGCGGGTTGCTGACGATGCTGCCGGGATACCGCGCAAGCGTCACCGTTTCCCACAGCCGCCCCACCCGTTCCAGGACATCGGCGGGCAGACGCTGCAGGTACAACTGAGGGGTGTACCCCTGCTCGGTCCGGTTCAGACTCATCAGATCCTTATCGACCAGCCCCCACAACGACGGCATTCCCCGTGACTGGCCGGCATGCGCCTGGTCGAAGTCCGCCCACCAGCCGCGCAGGGCCGCAGCCCGCTCCTCCACCGGAGACAGAGAACTGCCGCCGCCGAGGAAGGCCGCGAGCATCGCATGGACCTCGTCCTCCGCGATGCCCGCCTCGGCCGCCATGCCGGCCGTCTGCGTGGCCATGCCGACGTACAGACGTGGCTCGGGCAGAGCGGTGATGATCTCCTCATCCGGGTGCGGGGGAGCCTGAAGGTAATCCAGCACAGCCAGCCAGTCACCCCCGAAGTACGCGGAGACGACCGGCTGCAGCTCTTTGGTGAGCACCCGGCGCGCCAGGGCTGTTCCCGTCCTGGCCTTCTTGGCGAAACCAGCCATCAGCCCTTGCAACCGCTGGATCCGGTGACGTGCGGCAAGCTGCACGAGGTCGGCGGCGGCAAGGGTGTCCAGCAAACGAAGGCGGGCCTGCTGCTGTCCCGCACGGTCCAGCTGGTGCCAGCCGCCGCCGAAGCGGAAGGCTTCCAGCGCGCTCGCGTCGATGCCCAGCAGCCGGTAACGCTCCTCGATGAGTGTCCAGAACCGCTGCTGTTCTGTGCGAGGGAAGATCTCTCCTGCCGCCCGCAGCCGGATGGGCTGAAGCAGTGTCTCGAACAGCGGCACCAGCAGCGCCCACAGCAGCACCGTGTCCCAGTCCTCCACAGCGGTGAGGCGGGCGGTGTCATCGGCGGCCAGCGTCAGAGCGTGGCCAGGGCGTTCCCGCAGCAGATACGGCAGATTGACTGCCCCTGCCTTCACCGAGAGTTTCTGCGGCAGGTACCACGCGCCGAGCCGCTGCTGCTCCTGGACCCCGAAGGCGTTGGCGCAGAAGACTTCCTCTTCCCGGGTGAGGGCCGTCACCTTGGCGGTGTCCGGCGTGTGGCGTCCGCGGCCGGGGACGACGGTGGCCACCGGCCGTCCGGCGAGCCCTGTGGCCAGCAGTCTGGCCGCCAGGGCGTCGATGTCGGCGAACCGTTGCTGCTGCCCGGCCGCCCGCTCCAGGGCAAGCGCCTGCTCGGGACTGCATTCCACGGCCGGCTGCCACCAGCGTGTCGGGTCACTGGCCACCGGTCAGCCTCCGCATGTACTCGACGAACTGCTCAAACGGCACCGGCGCAGCGGTGTTCTGCGCATAGACGGCGTAGCGCTGGGCCATCAGCTGCATCTCCCGCTCCGTCCTTCGGGCCTCCACCCGGTCCAGCTCGTGCACCACGCGCTGCTCGACGCGTCCCCGCTCGTACAGCACGAACGCGTCCACCCCGCCCAGACCCCCACCGGCCCCCTCCGCGGCGCCGCCGGGACCGGGGAGATCCCCTTCCATGGAGGTGGCGTCGATCAGCGGGACATCCAGGAGCACAGCGGGATCCATGTCGTTGTCCGCGCACATGGCCTCCAGATGCTCCTCCAGGACGAGTTCGGCATGGCAGACCACGTCCAGGTACTGCTGGTCGGCAGCCACCGCGGTCTGGCGCAGGACGCGGACACCGCGGCCGACGAACTGGTAGAACTCGCCGAAGCTGCCATAGGGGCGCAGCGGCACGACCACGGTGATGGGCGGGAAGTCGTAGCCCTGGCCGAGCATCCGCAACTGCACGATGCCCTGCAGATCCCCGGCGTCGGACTCGAAGCGCCGCCGGGTGGAGGCGATCGCGGAGGCGGGCATGCTGTGGTGCAGCGTGGCACTGGGAATCCCGTACTCCTCGGCGATCCGCGCGACCTGTTCAGCATGCGCCTGGCCCATCGCCGCGAACAGCACCCTCGGCTTGACGGGCGCCAGCAGCTTGGCCTGCGCATCCAGACACGCCCGCGTCACGGCCATCACCTGGCGGATCGGCGCCTCGGACTGTGCCGTGATGCGTGCCATCTTCCGCTCGTCGCCCAGCGTGGCCAGCAAAGCATCACGGCCCACGATCTGCTCGCGCCGCCCGTCCGGCCACACCACCTCATACACCGTCGACGTTACCTCGGGAGCGAACCGGTGCACCCGCAGGTTCTTCGCCGACCCGTCCGCGACGGAGTCCACCAGCCGGTAGCGGTAGACGACATCGGCGTCGATCGGCTTGCCGTCCAAACGCTGGAAGCACGCCGACATCAGCAGGGTGCGCGCACCCTGGAAGTGGGCGAACAGCCGCTGGTAGGAGGCGCTGGCCGCGATGTGCGCCTCGTCGACGACGATGAAGTCGATGTCCTCCGCCTCCAGCTTGGCCAGCAGGTCCCCGTCACTGTCGCCCGCGCCCAGCGCATGGAAGTTGGTGACCAGGATGTCCGCGTCCAGAAGCCGCTCACGGCTGACCTGGCTGATCTGCCCGTCGTCCGCGTCCAGGACGAGCGTGGCCGGCGGACGGGCACCGGGCAGCAGCGGCCCGCCCGCCAGCCCATACAGGACGTTGCCCGGTATCCCCGGATCGAGGGCCTTGGCGAAGGTGCCGCGGATGACCGAGCCCGGGGTCACCACCAGCGCCCGCCGTCGGCTGAACGACAACGCGGCCGCCACCCCCAGGGCCGTCTTGCCCGACCCCACCGCCATCACCGCAGCCGCATGCCGGCCGCCGGAGGCGTAGTAGTTCGCCAACGCGGCCAACGCCTCGTCCTGGCATTCCCGCAGCGGCGCCCGGTCCACCCTGGCCCGCACACCGGCGAAGTACGCCCCGCATGAGGGCATTTCGGCACCGCCAGGCGGATCGGCCGCCCGCATCGGATCGCCGGCCATGTCCGGGATCCCGATGCGCGGCACGGCAGTCACCAGCGGCGCCAGGAGCGGATCCTGCCTCAGCATCGCCTGCAACTGGGCCACACAGCGCGCCGTGTCCGTACGCACCGCGTCGTAGGAGAACCGCAGAACGGTCAGGCCGGTCGCGGCCAGATCGTTCTGTCGCAGCCGGTCGTAGGTGAACGCGGCCCGGTCACTGTGGAAGGCGAACCCGTCGAGCTCGACGGCCAACTGCAGCGTCTCACCCGCGATCAGGTAGTCCAGCCGGTAAGTGCGCTCGTTGACGGTGACCGGGTGCTGACTGCGGACCCGCGCAACGATCGACGCGTCCACGGCCGGCGTGAGCACCCACCGCAAGAACGCCTCCTCCAAGTAGGAGGCAGCCGGGATCAGTCGCTCCAGACCCGCACTCATGACGATCCGCCCTGTGCCGCAGCCTCGGCAACCAGCGCCTGGGCTTTCTCCGACAGCCGGGCCGCCACATCCTCGCCCTGCCCGAAACGGGCCAACCGCCGTGCCAGCTCAAGTGCTTCCGCGAAGGCGCCCTCGCGCTCCAGCAGGCCGATCAACCGTGGCACCGAGGACACCCGCACAAACGCCGCCGGTGCATCAGTGGTGTCGAAGGACACCGCGTGCGGGGTTGCTTCCATCAACTCCAGGTCCAGCAGGGCGAACACCTCAAGCGCGGCGAGGGCCCCAGGCTCCGCACGACGTGTACTCCACAGCCGGTCGACCGCGCTCTGCAGAACAAAGTGGTAGTCCCTGGCCGAGCCCGGAAGCTCCAGCGCCTCCCAGACACGGGCGATCAGCTCAGCGCCGCGCGCGTCGAACGGCACATGCCGGCTGGCCGGTGTCGCAGACGTACTCCCCTCTGCGGTCGGCCACATCGGCGAGCCGTACGACTCGTCCGGACGAACCCCTGCGCCCGGCAGCGCCTCCCGCATGACACCCGGGCTCCCGGCAAAGGCAAGGCCAGGGACAGCCGCCATGCGCTCAAACCACGCCCCCATGTTCCCCCTTCACACAAAGAGGCCCGCACCCTCACCTACAGCGAAGTCGCCCCACCCGCCCCCTGCGGTACTTCATTGTCGCAGCCACACTCTCTCTGCACCCCGAAAGCGGATATGTGCTCCGCTCTCCGTCACCCACCCGGGCCCCCGACTGCCGCCGGCCGAAGAACGGGAACCAGACGCCCTTGTCGCCCACTCGACCTTGTGTCCGGAGTCGGGAATTTCGCTTCAAACACCTCTCGGCCAGCTGTACCAGGGACGGTGCCAGCCCTGGACGATTTCGGGTCAACCCGATTTTCCAGGTGGCCTGACCAGGGACGAACGACGTACCTGCGTTTCACGACGGTGAACACGTCAGCCTGAACGGGCGCCGATCAGGCTGGCCTTGAGAGCGTCGGCGAGGGAACCTTGAGGCATCGACGGCGGGATACGCCTCGCACCAATCCCTTCCCGAATCACCCGGGTTGGGGACCTCACCCCTACCTTCCTGGAGCTGCTCATGTCCGCCCTTCCCCTGCCCGCCGCCAGCCCCGAGCCGCCGGCGTTCTGCGCCAGCCACCTCCCTGCCCGCACCCAGCCGAGTCGGCTGGGCATCCCCGAGGTCGTGGTCATCGTCGTGGTCGTCCTGGCATCGGCCGGACTGGCCGCGCTGGTCGTGGTGGCCGCCGCAGTGGCCGACCTGATCACCGGCCGCCGCTCCAGCGATGTCGCCAAGCCCTCCCGCCGCCGCAGCCGGTGACATGGGCCGCCCCGCCAAACCTGTCGCCGCCGGCACCAGCCCCCGGCTGCGGGCCCTGGCCGTCTACCTGCGCCAGCTCAAGGACGACACCCGTACCACCTACGCCACCCTGTCCGAGCGCACCGGCCCACCGGCCCACCGGGCGCGCCCGGGTACCGCGGAGCCTCCACCCTCAGCCAGGCCGCCCGCGGCACCCACCTGCCCCCGCTCGAGACCGTCCTCGCCTACGCCCGCGCTGCCGGCGCCCCCGGCAGCCACCCCACGCAGAGGCGAGAAGCGACAGCCCTGAGCCTGTGGAAGGCAGCCGCGATCGAGAAGGCCCGCCCGCACCTGGCCGGCCGCAGCCGACGGACCCGGCAAGTCCGCACCCCCGCCTCCCTGGGCCAGGAACTGACGCGACTGCGCCTGAGGGCCGGCCGGCCCTCTTACAGTGCCATCGAAAAGGCGACCAAAGCCGACGGGCACCGTGTACCGCGTTCGACAGCCCACCTGATCCTCAACGGGACGGTCCTGCCCAGCCGAGAGCAGCTGTCCGCACTCCTGAAAGCCTTCGACGTGAGCGTCGTGGACGCCGCCCAGTGGCACGCGGTCCTCGATCGCATCGAGGACCGCCGGCGACCGCCCGAGCCGATCCGGCGAGGCAGAGGGTACGCGTGCGCGGACGCCGACCCGGCCGTGCAGGAGTACCTCGAACGCCGCGAGCGCGACGAGGAGATCAAACGACGCACCGGACAGATCCATCCGGACGAGACGTACGAGGACTACGAGGAGCGGATGCGCGAGAGGGCGTTCCAGCAGCAGACCTCGGACGACTGGCTGTACGAGGACTGCGACGAGCCGGAGGACGAGGCACAGAGACAAGCGCGGGCCGCTGAGCAGGCCGCCTCCGAACCCAGCTGAAGGCTTTGGTAGAGCGCGCCACCCCACAGGACAGGTCGCCGATCACGCCTGACAGCCGGCCTACCGTTTCCGCCCATCGCCACCTCCGATCCTCCTGAGCAGGACCAGTTCCGTGATCACCCACGACTCCCACCCCGGCGGTACATAATTCCAGTGAATATTATGTACCGTCAGCTAGACTGGGCAGCAGCGTTACATTTTTTGGCGTCCGGTCGTTCCGCATCCGCTGGCGGCCGCTCCCGAGCCGACTGCTCGACCTGCCCCTCGCAACCCTTGCCGCGTCTGTTCTTGGAGTCCCGGAATGTCTTCCTCGCATTCATCCCGCACTGCCGGTGAGGCGTCTTCCGGCGCTGCCATGCCGGACAACTCCGCCCCCGCTGCTCCGCCCGCAGCCTCGACGGAACCGTCCGACCCCGCTCCGCGCTGGGCGGGCCACTGGCCCCTGAGCTACCCCGAAGACGCCGGCCGTCGACACGGTGAGAACACTCCCGAGCCAGTTGAAGGCATGGTGGAAGACCCGGGAACAACCTCCGCCGCCCCTGACGCGGAAACACCACACGCCATGGCGCGCACCCGCCCGGCGACGCTGCACGGGGCCCGCAACGCACTCAAGCAGTTGATCGACGCAGCCATCCAAGGGCAACCCACGCCCCTGACGCGCGGCCCGCACCACGCACTGCTCACCACCCCCGCCCACGCAGCCAAGCTGGGCTGGAACCTCACCCAAGCCCCGACCCACAGCTTCGCGGACGCCCGCAAAAAGCTCGGAGACCTGATCCAGTACAGCGCCGAGGGCCACCCCCAGGTACTGCGCCGCCACAAGACCCCCGTCGCCGTCCTGCTCGCGGCAGCCGCAGACGGCACTCCCATGCCGCCCGCACTTCAAGCCGAGCCCGCACCCGACACCGTGGCTTCGACTGCAACGGCAGCCCCAGACTCCGCCGCAACACCCCCTGAGGGCCAGCAAGCAGTCCAAAACCCCCTCCCGACCACAGCAGCCGAAGTCGAGGCCGCCAAAGACCTCGCACCCGCGCCGACAACTACCCCTGCCAAAGCGGCCATTGCCCCCACCACGTCTTCGGCACCGCATCCGGAACCGGCGCCGACAGCCCACGACACGCCTGCACCTGCCCATACGCCCCCCGCCTCACCCGGCACCACCCCAGCCCCATCGACCGCCCTCACCGGCTCGCCGGCCGCTACCGCTCCAACCCCCGCCGATCCCGTACTCCAGCACCCGGTCACACCGCCGACCGCCCTCCCCAAACCCCCCTCGACCCCGCCCGAGCCGAGCCCGCCAGCCCCCGCTCCCGCGATGCCCGGCACCGGTCACGAGCCCGCCCTCCCGGCCGGCGGCCCACCAGCCATCGCTGCGCCGCGCACCCCGCGACGCCTGGCCGCACTCGCCCAAGCCCTCGACACCGTCATTCCGACCACCGCCCCCACCGGTGAAACCACCACGCCCACACCCCTGATGGGCCTGTCGACCGGCATCCGCACCCTGGACGACGTCCTCGGCGGACTCCAGCCCGGCCGCTTCTACCTCGTCGCCGCCGCCCCGGGCGCCGGATCCAGCCTGATCGCCACCGCCGCCGCCCGCACCAGCGCCCTCGACCAGCACCAACCCGTCCTGTATGCCGCCTCCGGACTCACCCGCGCCGACATCGCCGCACGCATCGTCGCCGCGCACCTGCCCGTCGACTACCGCCGCCTGCGAGCCGGCCGCCTCACCCCCACCGAACAGGACGACACCGCAGCCCTCCACCACCACCTGGCTCAAGCCCCGCTCTACATCGACGACGGCACCGACCTGACCACCGACGCGATCGCCGAAAGCGTCCCGGACCTGCCGGGCCTGGCCCTTGTCGTGGTCGACCGCCTGCAGACCACCGAGGACCCCCGGCTGCCGCTGTCCGGCCCGGCCCAGATCACCGACGCCGCCCAGGCCCTCGTCCACCTGGCCCGCACGCACGAACTCCCGGTCCTCGCTGCCGTCGACACCGACGACCCCCAGGTGATCGCCGCGCTCAGCCTCGACATCACCGTCACTCTGACCCGCGACGCCGACCAGATCCACGCCACCGTCACCGAGCGCGATCTCGGCCCGCAGGCCACCCTCACCCTCCACGCCGACCTCGCCCACGCCCGCATCACCGACCCCTACGCCAGTCCCGTCACCCTCACTTCAACACCCCAAACGCCCCCGACTACGCCCCCGCAAGACCCCGCACCGACCCCGCAGACGCCTCTCCAAGCCCCCACCAGCCCATCCCCGGCCCCCATGGCCACCCAGCCCGCCCCGACGGCCCACACCGCCGCCCCACGCAGGCCATCACCCCGCCGCACCACCACCCCACCCCCGCCTGAGGGTGGCTACGCCAACCGCGACTACAGCTACTTCACCGGCATGATCACCCGCGCCGTCGACGAAGCCTTCCACGACCACGACGGCGACCTCACCGCCGCAACCGAAGCCCTGGTGAAAAAGGCCGTACCGAACGCCATGGCCCTGTTCGAAGCGACCCGCGTCGGCGGAAACTACGAACACACCGTCTACCCGGAAACCCTCGAATTCCTCCGAAAGAAAACCAAGGACGGCGCCGACGAAATCTGGGAAGGCCGCCACAACTGGACCAACACCCACCTCACGGAAGAACTCAAAAACGGCACCCACCCCCCGATCACCGTCAACGCACTCGACACCAACGCCAGCTTCCTGTCCGCCTTCAAGACTCATTTGCCCATCGGCGCCCTGATCCACGACCCCCACGGCGGCTTCGACCCCAAACGCTCCGGCATCTACCGCCTCCCCACCCGCCCCACCTGGCACCACCCCGACCTGCCCGACCCGATCGGCAACCGCCGCGAAGACGGCCCTGTCCTCCTCGATGACGCCACCATCCGCCTCCTCATCCGCTGCGCCCGCCTTGGCCTGTGCGCGGCCCCGCACATCACCGAATGCTGGACGTCCGGCGCCAGTGAAGGCCTCCTGGAGAAAATCCGCCGCGTCCTGACCGAGGCCCGCACCAGCGCCATCGAAACCGACGACATGGTGACCGTCGAATACATCAAAGCCATGTACTCGAAATTCACCTCCACTATCGGAGAGTCAAGCGTCAACCGTGACATCCGCCGACCCGACTGGATGCACATCATCCGCTCCCAGGCATTCGCCAACCTCTGGTATAAATCCCACCGGGCCCACAGCAACGGCCTGACCGTCGTCCGCGTCCGCGGCACCGATGAACTCCACGTCGCCGGCGACTGGCGCACCGTCTTCACCGAAGGCCGCCTCACCACCCAGATGAAACAAAAAGACCAGTACCCACTGCCGAGGAAGAGTGCCCGATAGATGTCGACCGACGGATGGAAAAACTTCGGCAACTACGGCGCAGACCGCGACCCCGGAAACGTCCACGGCAAAATCGCCCTCGCCAGTGCCCTCGAAGACGCCCTCGAACGCATGATCATCGACGGCGGAATCAAATCCCCCGTCGACACCCGCCGCGGCCTGAAAGCCCGCATGCGCTACCTCACCACCACCAAAGGCGGCCCCCAAGCCCTGGCCGACGCCGGCATCCACGCCACCCCCACAACGATCCGCGCCTGGACCCGCGGCACCCAACGCCCCCGCCCCGCCAACCTTGAAGCGATCGACACCGCCTACTGGAACCTCCGCGCCCACAACGTGCTCGCCAACCCCGGTGCCCTCAAGCAGCACCTCAACCGAGGCGGCCGAGGCACCCGCATCGAGATCCACCCCGTCAACCAGGCAGCCGTCGACGAGCCGCGCCGCCGCGACAACCTGAGGATCCAGCACCGGCAGGTCCGCTACATCTGGGACGACGCCGTCGATGCCCTCGTCGCCAGAGACCTGGACACCATGGAAGACCTCTGGGACGACGTCATCGCCGAACTCGACTCCGACTGGGGCGCCTACACCTACGTCTCCTACATCGGCATCGGCGCCTGACACGACCGCTCACAGCCGTCCTGATCGGCTCGAAGCGGTGCTCGGGTCCCGTGGTGGCCTATGGGGAGTGCCGGTTGAACGTCGCCGTCTGGACGTGGAGTGGACGAGGGACGTCAGTCGGTGATGGTCTGCGGGAGAGTGCTGGCCAGCGTGCGCCGGCGACTGACCGAGTACTCCGGTCTCGGTGCCGACGACCTTGCCCGGGCCTATGCAGCGGTCGGCTCCCGAGGACGTGAACTGCAGAGTCTGGAGGCCATCTACCGCAGTAGCGTCGTGGAGTTCCCACCGGTGGCCTACGAGCAGGTCGAAGCGGCACGCGCGGCGGCGTAGAAGGCCGAGACCGCCTTCGCCGAACTGAGCGTCAGCCAGCCGCTGACCCGGCGCGCCGTCAACGTGCTGAACAGGGCAGCAGCCCTGGACCTTCCGGCCGATACGCCCGCCGCTCGCGCCGCCCAGATCGCCGCACAGTCCTGACAGCGTTCCCGGCGGACGCAGTCGGCAGTACCAGCAACTGCCGTCCCCGATGCGCAGGACCGCCATCACGACGAACAGCATCGCCGGAACGGCATGCGTCCGATGTGCCCCCCTGCCGCACGGCGCGTGCCGGAGCGTACGGGAAAAGAGCCTTGGCGGGTGGCCCGATACTGGCTTGGTGACCGGCTACGTGGAGACCAACGTCCGCCTCTTGCCGTGCGCGTTCGCCGCCCTGGACCGGGTGGCCGCCCGTTGGGGGACATCGCGGGACGCGACCGTGCGCAGGCTGCTGAGCGAGCACGTTCAGGCACAGGAGGACCGGGCCCCGGACGACCGGCTGACCCATATCTCGACCGTGCTGCGCTACCCGCCGCTGGGCAAGCGTGCCCCTGCTCCGCGGACGGCCCGGCCGCTGCGGCTGCGCGCGCAGCCCGGTCTGCTGGAACGGGCCCGCGCCGTCTCGCTGCGGCTGCCGGGACAGTACGCGCGCAGCCACCGCGACTACCAAGCCCGCACGCTTACCGATGCCGTGATGACGGCCATTGCGGCGGCCGAACCCATCGTGGACGACTTCCTGGAGGGCCTGTTGCCGCTGTTACGGCAGCGGGCCGCGCTCGGTCTGTGGCGGCTGGCGACGGCCGCGACGGCAACCGGCCCGGAGAGGGAGGTCCTGGACGCGGCGCGGGAGGCTGTGGAGGACGGGTGGCCGCTGGAGGTATCGGCCGAGGACCTGGACGGCCCGGGCGACGAGGTGCCGGCGCGGATGCGACGCGTCCAGCTGGTCGCTCGGATCCTGGAGGACGAGGTGGCCTGGCACGCGCCCGGGCGCTTCCAGGTGGCGGCGAACCTCGCCCGCTCGTGGCTGAGCGGGCCCGGCGCCCAAGACGGGGAAACCCTCCTCTACCAGCAGGCACAGGACTGGCAGGAGCTGTACCAGGACACCCTGCACGCCGCCGTCGAACGCCGGATGCAACTGCTCGCGGGCACCATCGACTACGACTTCACCGGGCGCGGCGGGACCGCCGTGTGGCGCGCCGAGCGACGCGTCGAGCAGCAGGACTTCGAGGCCTGGCTGACGAGCCAGCCGACCGGCACCGCTGTCGCGCGGCTCATCACCCCGCCCGGATGGATGCTGAGCCGGCCCGAGTCCTGGCACGCCCACACCCCAGGCCACCCTGCTGGGGAGGGCGACCTGCCGCAGCCGTACGCGCAGTGGGTGGCCGAGGGGAAGGTGCTGTGTTTCCCGTCCGAGGGTCGGCAGGTGTTCTGGCCGCTCGCACCGCACCCGAAGGCCCCGGCCTGGGCGCCGGTGCCCGGCATCGAGCCGGTGGTCGCGGCGGCCGGGCGCCTGCGTCCCGAGCAGGTCGGCGCGTTCGTCGAAGCGGTCCTCATCGACTGGGCCCACGAGTTCGAGGACGACGTCTCGGGGCGGATCACGCTGTGGCTGCCGGTCGACAGAGCGGTCGAGTTCGGTCTTCTCACCGTCAAGGATCAGCACGCCCGCATGGCCGCGGCGCGGGCACAGACCTTGGAGCTCATGGACGCGGTCATCGAGGAGTTCCGGCAGGACGATCCGCTGGACGTACAGCGGATCGAGCGGCTGCGCGAGGCCCGCGGCAGGAGCCGGGATTTCGGCCGCCTCGCGCGGCAGTACAACGCGCAGATCGGCTCGAAGTTCCGCACGGTGCGGCCCGTGTGGCCTTGGCCCGGGGGATCGGTGGCGCACACGCTGCTGTCCGGGAGTCCGCCCTATCTGGTGCAGTGTCTGGCCCTGTGGGCCCACCGCAACAGCATCCGGATCTTGGAGGATTCCATGCAGGATGCATGGAATCTGGCGTTCGACCGGTACGGCCGCCGCGTGTGACACCCGCCGATACATAACCACGTCCCCTCGCTCCGACACTGGCTTTCTGACGGGCGAAAAGTACGCCCGTCCTCGGAAATCACACGCCCGTATTCGGAGGGGAATACCGCATGCACACCGGCCGACCACTGATCACGTCCATCGCCGCTGGCCTCGGGGGAGCGGCCGAAGCGTTCGGTGGCGCCCCGTGGTGGCAGACCGCCACATTCTTCGTCCTGGCCCTGGCGATCCTGGTCGTCGCCGTCGTGCAGCTGGTCTTCCCCCAGAAGTCCGAGCACCGGCTCGCCTGGTGGCGCGACCGCCGGCGTCATCAGCAGCTCCGCGGCACGAGCCCGGCGCCGCGGGGCCACCGCGCGGCGGCTCGCCGCCCCGAGGAGCCCGGAGGCCGCGCCGAGGCGGATTCCTAGAGGCGGGAGCCGGCACTGCTCGGCCCGGGCTGGAACCCCGGAGAGCGGGCGGGCTCCGGTACGCCGTGCCGGGGGGCGCGTACGCCGTGCCGGGACCGCTGGACGGAGGCCTGGATGATCGCGTCGGCCCGTTGCCTGATCTCGGCGCTGCGTTCCTCGAAGGGCGACGCCGCCGACGGGCGGAGCCGGCTGGCCTCGTCGTAGCGGGCGCGGTACGACGAGGCGTCCCCCGGGGAGTTTAGGGGCTATCGCGGCCTGGACCGGGACGTCGAACGCGGTGTGATGCAAGGTCTCGAGGGCACTGCCGCGCCGCCAGGACAGGCCGGTGAGCGCGAGGGGAATGTCCCCGGGGGCGGTGTAGTCGACGTAGGTGAACCCGGCCCTGCGCTGGGGGAGATCGTCCTCGCTTCCGGCCGGCGGCTCGGTCTGGTAGACGAGGTGGGTCGCGGGGGACGGGGGCGGGGCGTCCTTGAAGAGCTGGGCCAGGGTCGTGTCCTCGAAGGCACTGTGGGCGGCGGTGTTCCAGTAGCCGGTGGGGCCACCGCTGCGGGGGAGGCTGCCGTGGCCGGTGTGTTCGAGCAGGGCACGGGCCCGATCCGCGGCGGGGCGGGCCGGGTCGTGCACGAAGCGGTGCAGTCCCGGGGGACAAAAAGAACCACCTGCCCGGCATACAGGCGCTGCCGTAAGGGGTCCGCGCGCGGCCGGCCGAGATCGGGGACGCAGGAGCGGGCGTGGCGCTGGTACTCCCCCTCCAGACGCTGTCCGTAGCGGTGTTCGGCCCCTTGGTGGCCGTCGAGGGCGAACAGTTGGTTCCACACGCGGTTGGCGGCCCGGCCCCGGTCCACCCCGGGGGCCAGGAAGTACGCGGTCCATTCGGCGGTCGGCCGGTTGTGGACATTGCGCTCGGGCGCGGGATCGCGGTAGCGATGCCACCAGCGCGCGCCCTCGTCCGTGCGCAGGCCGTGATTGATCCAGGCGTCCGGATGCGCCTCGTAGAGCCGGTCCCTGAGCAAGAACGCCAGGCCCCGCTTGCGGAACCCGAGATGCACCTGCACTCCGACAACCTGCAGAGCGAGGTTGTCGGGGTGCAGGTAGAACTCCACGTGCCCGACCGCCTGGCCGTCCAGCACGGCGATGATCTGGCGGCCGGCCAGCGGTGCGCCGGATTGCCTTTCCAGCCTGCGAGGTGAACGCCTACCGACGGCCCGATGGAAACCATGGCCGTCAGGCCTGCGGTGCCCGCGCGGCCCGGACCGAGACCACCCGGACCCCCACATCACTGCTGCCGGGAACGGCGCTGCCGGATCTCCTGGGAGAGAGGTCAGCCCACACCCTCTGGTTGACCTCGAAGACCGCCTGCACCGTGACCGTCGCCGCGTCGGGCGCTACCGGCGCGGCCTCCTCCTGGCCGGGAACTGAGACCAGCGCCACTGTGCAGGTGACCTCGCCGCGGGCGTCCGGTTCGGACCGGGAGTCGAATCGGATCTCAGCGCACCCGCTCAGGGCACCCATCAGCTCGGGTCGGGATGCGCGCCGCGCCCCTCCACCCGTCCCCCGGGCCGTGCCGCCGGTGCTTGGCGCATGGGCGGAACCGGCGGAGCGAAGACGTTGTTGCAGCTGTCGAATGACGGTCGGTCACCGCGCGGTACCCTCCGGCATGGGATCAGCAGACACAGTCATCGCGGCCGTTGCCGCAGGCCTCAGCGGCGTCGCGGCAGTCGCCTCGTGGCGCTCGTCAGCGCAGGCCAACGCCACCGCCGAGGCCGTGGCCCGGATCGAACGCGACCGGTGGCACCTGGATCTGACTCCGCAACTGCGTCTGAAGCTGGAGCCGCAGGGCGGCATGCTGTATGTCCGGTTCGACGGCCCGGCCTCGCTCGGGAGGATCACCGTGCAGCTCACCGTCCGCGACGACCGTGACCGAGTACGGGATCCGGTGTTGGCGGGCGGTCCGACGGCCGAGGAGCGAGCGGAGGTCGTCTGGGGCCCGTATCGCTTCCGTCCCGGCGTCGACGGGGCCGACCAACTCGGCCGCTCGGTGACACCGTTCACCTTGGAAGCCGACGACAGAACCCGCCTGGCCGTCGACGAAAGCCTGCGCCCCCGCTGGTACGAGGGCACCGGCGGCGAGGAACAGTGGCGCCAGCAGAACCGGACCAAGCGCATGCGCCTGTGGGCCGACTGCACGGCCGCCAGTCACAAGCCCTGGAAGCTCAGCTTCGAGGTGCCGCAGGACGGAACCTGGGCGCGGACAGGGCAGCCGGTGGGCACCTGACCTCCCGGCCGGAGACCCGCAAAAAAGATCGCTGAAGATTTTTTGTCGGTCCGGGGTCCGCCCGTCCCCAAAGGATGAGGGAGGGGTAACAGGACCGCTCCCGCCCGGGGTAAGGATCTGGCTGGTGAACGTGTACGTCATGGTGGCGCTGGTGGTGGGAATGATGGCGGGATGGTACCTACGGGCCGCAGGGGCTACTCCGGCCGAAGCGTTCGGCGGAGCCGTCGCCGCGACGCTGCTCGCCGACCACCTGCTGGAGCGCCGCCAGTGAGCACCCCCACACCCCCTGGCCGGGAAGCGGCCACGGTCGGCGAGTGCGGGTGGACGCCCGCGCCGGTGATCGGCCTGGGCCTCAGCTGCCCCTCCTGCCGGCCACACCGCCACCCGGACCCGGCCCCGCAGCGCTGGCTCGACGGCACGGCCCGGCCCAACACCGCCCAGCTGGCCAGAGCATGCACGCTGACCGGCTACGAACAGCACACCGCGACGCTGGTCCGCGCGGCCGAGGTCACCCGGCGCGCCCGCCACCGCGCCCAGCAGCTCTTCCCCTACGGACTGGGCCCGGTCCTGGGCGACCTGAAGATCCCCGCCGACGGGGGAGGAGACATGCTGCGCGCTCTCGCCGATCTCGCACTGGACATGTTCGCCCGCCGCCGGCCTCCTCGCGTCTACCCGGTGTGTCCGTGGGGCAGCAGCGACAGCACGGGATGCGGCCGCGACTCCTTCGGCCGCCTGACGCACGATCGCTGCCGCACGCCCACCGGCCCGGTGCCCGACTGGCGCTCGAGAGCCTGGGCCATCTGGTGCTGGAGCACCGCCCAGGTCGTGGACAGTCTCCCCGCGCACCTGCTGCAGTCCCGCCCGCAGCAGGCCGTGGACGCGGGGGTGCCCCGGCACGTTGGCAAGGGGATGATCGGTCCCATCACACTGCTGATCGGACGTGACGGGCCCGCCCAGCGGGCCCGGGTCTCCAGCCAGGCGCTGAACGCCATCGTCCAGAGGCTCGCCCCCTCCGGCCTGGACTTTCTCACCGTAATCCGGCTGCTCCACCGTCAGCTGGAGATGCCGCGCGGGGGCCCCTACCTCCACGGCTGGCGCGGCTATGCACCCCGCTCGCTGTTCACCGCGGCCCTGCAGGCCCGTCACGCCAGCCTCCACCAAGGGCCCGACGACGTCCTCGTCGAACACTTGGCCCGCTTCCTAGGCGGGCGCACCAGCCGAAGCCCCAAGCGCATCGCCCAGGGACTGCTGCACGAGGGCTGGGACGACCAGGTGCACGGCACGGACGAACTCGAGGCCCGCCTGCGTGCCGCCGTTCACGCTGCGACGTCGGCGGACACCGAACTGTGGGAGCACGAACACCGAGGGCAGCGCGTGCAGTCCATGGACAAGCTCGACCTTCGCGCGGGCGTCCAGACCGTTGACGGTGATCTGCCAGGCCATGAAGAGGAAGTCGAACGCGTCCTGGCCAAGCTCTCTCCTGCGGAGCGGAAGGTCGCCGACTGCTACGCGGCTGACCGCCTCACCTGGAAGCAGGCAGCGCTGGAGGCAGGACAGCAGCCGGACATGGGAGAGCGGGTGCGACGTAAGATCAAGCGTCTCGGTAGCGAGGACCGCCGTCGCCGGAACCCCGCACCCGGGAGCCCGTGACGGCAGGAGCACCAGGCGACCACATCTGCCGGCGTGCAGCGGAACGGTCGCGCATCGTCGAGGCGGACCTCAGCCGCGAGCACGTCCATCACGACATTCACGTACTGGTGGCTCTCGCTCTCCCTGCCGCAGCCGCGCCTGCCGTCCGGCCTGATGGTCTGCGGGGGAGTGTCAGTTGAGCGTCGTCGTCTGAGTGTCAGTGGCGCAGGCGTGGCGACCTGGTCGTTGGCACTAACGGGTGGTGCTCACCCGTTGCTGGCATGAGTGACGAAGGTCCATTTCATTCTCACGCTGTCAGGTACCAGCCAGGGGGAAGGTTCGGATCACGGTGACAGGTTCGGCGAGCACTGTGTCGACCCGAGCGCAAAGAAGACGAGCCCTGAATTTAGATCCTGATATCCAGCTTCGCGATACAACGAATTTATCCCCCTTCGGGGAAATCTCATTGGGGAGAAACTTATCCCCAAAATGCAAACGCGAGTAAATTTCGGCGAGTACAGAATTTCTCCGCGCGATTTCCATTTATCTCGGGCGTCAATCTCTCCGAGAGGTATAGACCACTTCTTTCAGACGCGGAGAGTATCCGTTACATAATATATGTAACGACCCAAAGGGCGTTACATAAAGAGTAGGATGGACGCCCGGAGGGCGCTCCAATACATGCCAGCCCAGCCTCGTCGCTATCTATCGAGTGCCCTTATGAGATAAATCCGCAGTTCAGGGGGGTTAAGA